>NZ_JANQOO010000033.1 GCF_028285715.1 Ulvibacterium sp. | reverse complement strand
TTTTTCCGTATCCTGCTCAGGCTTTGCTGGGTGACCCCCAAGTAGGAGGCAATATAGGAGAGCTTGGTCCTATGAAAAATACCAGGATATTGTTTGATGAGTTGCAAATATCGGTACTCCGCGGATTCCGTGTGGATGCTCATCACCCTCCTGCTTAACAATATGGTGAAATCGACGATGAGCTTTCGGTATAGGGTATCGAAGCCAGGGACATTTCTGGAGGCGGTTTTTAAATGGTCCCTAGTCACTAACAACAGTTCACAATCCTCCAGTGCCTCAAAATTTAGGATGTTCTCATTGTTGTTGAAAAAACTATCTGGAGAGGTTATCATCATATCCTGGGAGCTAAACCAATGCGTGACCTGATGGCCTTCACGATCATAGTAGAAAATGCGCATCAATCCACTGACGATGTAATAAAAATAACTGCATTTATGGCCCTGCTCAAGAAAAACATTGCCCTTCTTCACCCGTATGCTTTCAATATTAAGGTCAAGGGTATCAGCCCATTGGAGGATATCCTGAAGTTTGATATACTTATCCGTTCTAACCAAATTATATAGAAGAAAATACATTTAAATATAGCGAAAAACATTAATACCTTAGAAGTATTTGGGTATTTTATTTAGAGTAAGTGGCCATAAAGAAGCTTATTGTATAGAACTAAGAAAAAAAGTGAAGAACTGGACCATTTATTTTAACACTATCGTTGGTAAATGCATTTGAACAAAATAGTATAGGTTCTAGTTCTATTGAAAATCTTGGCGGTTATTTTAGTGCGAAATAAACTACTGGGATGTATAGATTTTATTTCCTGGATTGAAAAAATTCACAGTCAAACTGAATTGGAATTACAATGACCTAAAAGCATGCCCCAAAATTTGTGATATTTCAAGTAAATCATTTCAGTAATCAAACAAAAGACTTTTGTCGCTCAACTTTTATTGAAAATTTATTTCTGTCTTGCGATATTTATTAATTCAGTTAGTCGGTCACCCCAAACCTGACTATATTACTGACTGCAATAATATTATATTGCTCATCGTTCAAATAGAAATCGCTGGTAGGTTTGACGAAAAAGATGCTAGAATCAACATTGATATAAGCCAAGTTCTCTTCTTCTATTGCAGAAGTGATATGGATTTCTCTTCAAGGTTAGGTCAATAATTTGTGCGTAGCGGTAATCGTTATGAATTACATCTTTGATAACGGTAGTTATGTAGTCAACATTATGGATTTTAGGAGGCGATAAAAAGCTTGTGAGGAATTTGACCACAAACACACTTGTCACATTTTATTTTTGGTTTCCCTAAATTGCCCTTACCAATGAACTTTTTTCGACTTGGTCATGATTTCAAGTTTATTCAAAACGAATTCATATCTCAGAAAATTGATTTTCAAATCATTATAGTGATTTGGGATTGTTTTTTCTTGCCCAAACCAGGGTTCAATTGAGTGGAATAGCTATTTTTTCATCTTATTTTTGAAAGGACTAACTTTTACTAGGAGATCTTCAGTAAAAAATGATTGGAGATTTGGCCTGGATTATCGTTTCCGACCATTATCACTGAAAGAGGAATTATACAATATGAAACAATTCATTTATTGTAAACTCCTTAATGGCTCCACTGGTAGCCTTCATATATGACTTCATGTGTTTATTGTTCATATGTTTTTGCCATAAATCCTTGTTTTCCCAATTTTCAATAAGTAGGAAAAGATTATCGTTTTGGCTGTCTTGGTAAAGATTACAACTGATACAGCCTTTTTCCTTTCCCATGGACTCAATTAGTTTGGTTAATTCAGACTTTATTAACCCACGTCCGTTGGCCTTCGCAAAAACTCTGACCACTACAGTCAATTTTTTTTTCTCTTTAGTATGGGTGGGATAATATTTCTGATTTGTATACCCATATTCCATTGCTTCTAAAAAACTCATGATTAAAGGTTATTAATGTTCATTTAAATACGCAGAATACATCCATACCAATTTTTCTTGTTCACGGATGTAATCACTCATCATTGCGTTGGTGCCTTCATCATTCATTTCGTCAGACAATGATAAAATCTCTCTTTCCAAAGGCAAGAGAATCTCAAATCCTTCTAAAATCTTTTTGATAGCCTCATTACCTTTGCTAATATTTTTGGCTTCTTTTATGCTGGAGTCAGCCAAGTACTTGGAAAAGGTATGCGAGGGGCCATGACTCAAGGTCAGTACCCTTTCCGCAATCTCATCGATTTTGATTAATGAATCTGTGTAAAGTTCTTCAAATTTTAGGTGTAGTTCAAAAAAGGAATTCCCTTTAATGTTCCAGTGGAAGCTTCTGGCATTCATATAGAATAATTGATAGTTGGCCAAAAGAATATTCAGTTTTTCAGCCAACTCCCTTGAAGGCTGGTCTTGGAGCCCAATGTTGTTTAATACAGTCATGATATTCTATTTTTAAGATTATTTAAAGTTGTTTTGACTCAGAATTTGGTTCAAATTCTACAATACTTATCTAAAGTAAGTGCCAGTTTCTTGCAAAATTTGGTCCTACTTGTATCCTGCCTAATCGCTCATAAAACTGATAATGAAAGATTGCATAACATCTAACGATTCTGTCTAACACTTCTATGTAATGAATGTGCCTCATTTCCTTCATCAATTACTCCGTCTCACGGAATATAGGTAGACATATCTCTAAAGACTCTTCTCAAATCTTTTACCCTTATGAATAGGTTTATTGAAAAAAAACTCTAGAATCGAACTTGCCACAATTAGTTTTATGATTGCATTTCTATTATATATTAAGGATCTTTTTACTTATTATTTTATCTCAACGAACTATTTGGATACCTTGAAAGCTAATCTTTTATTTGATAGACCAAATTAGTGCGGAAGGACAGAGACATTTTTTCCCTGGGGTAAAATACATATCCTAGTATTACGTTTTTGCTAGCATTGAAATTAACTCCGTTATTTCAACGTATCTGTCCTCTTGGAGAAAGTGCTTGCCATTCAATTTGATAATCTTTTCCAACCCTAAAGCATTGCGCAAGGGCTCAGCATTTTCCTCAATGGTCAAACCTCTATCTTCCGTCCCCCAAATAATTTGTTTGGGTACGTTAAGATTTTTGAGTGCATTGATGTAAAGCACTTCCTTCTTCATCGTAGTTTCAAATCCCCTCATTATCTTAATAAAGGACCTCCCTTGATTGTTCCCTCTCAAGAATTTTGCATACGCTCGGGCTTCGTTAAAGCCAATCTTATCGCGATCAACGACCCCTTTCAAGTGCATGAGTTTTTTAAAACCAATGGCATTTGATGAATTTGCCAGAAGTTCGCCAACCCCCTTTTTTTCATACAGAAACATTGGAAATGGTTTTTTAAAACGGTGCAGATTTGCCAGTGGTGCATTCATTATAGTCACCGAAAGGATTCGATCGGGTATCTTGGCGATTACCTCGCAGCCAATTGGAGCACCAATATCGTGAAGTACGATGTGGAACTTTTTCAATCGGAGGTTGTCAATCAGTTTTAGCGACCATTTACCTAAATTGGTCCAGGTGTAGTCAAAATTCTCAGGCCTTTCCGATAGGCCTGTTCCCAAGAGGTCAAAAGCAATACCCCGGAATCCTTTAATAGCCAGTCCAGTCACAATATTCCGATAGAGATAAGAGGAAGCGGGTACCCCATGAAAGCACACTACTGGTTCTCCCGATCCTTGATCGTATACAAAAGCATTGGTTCCATCTACGTGGACGAATTTACCTGTAGCTAAGTGGTTCATTACTTCTATACTTTTCATGTCCTATTGATTTTATAGGCAATCCGGTTAGGATTATCTTGTTATTTGCAACAAAGTTCTCAAGATAATTTTTTGAAAGTCTTATCCTATGATAAAAAATGTTGATTATAGATAAAACTTTTTGTCACCATTTCTAAAAATCATTCATTGATTAATCAGTGAATGATTTTATTATATGCATTTTGAAGAGAAGTAGACTTATATACGAAATACTAGCTATTTGACGGCATAAAAAAATAATTTTCATTTAGGGAGATATTTCTCTATCATATTAACATAACAAAAAGTGAAATAATGTAATGGAAATCCATACGATTTCTGGTCATGGTCGTTTCAGCAGTAATTGTAACAAATCGTGTCAAAAAATATTTTCCTTAAAAATATGAAAAACCATAGAATAATTAAATCTGGTTTTCCATGATGCCCTTGTTACTGGGAAATTGATCTTATTGCATCGGTTTAACTTTGAAATAGATTCTGAAATGAACTTTAATCCATGCATATATGTCGCACTTTTTTATAATAAGTGTTGACGCGATTGAATATCAGCCTGGGCGTTCTCCATTTGCTGAAGGATTCTATCCAAACGTTCAATAATCTTTGTTGTTCCCTTTTATTTTAAATACATAGTTTATATTGTTCATAGGGGTTCGCTCAACTAATAAAGTGGTACTCCAAATATTTACACTTGTTTGTTTAAAACCCTTATTCAGCACATATCGTTTTTTCGCGCTTTTTCTTCCTTTTTATATATGCTAGGGTAGCTATAGCCAGTACTACTACCAATATCACATAGATAAATTTAGGAATGGGCAAAGGATCCCCAGCGGCATAACTATGCAATCCAGATAAATAGTAGTTCACTCCAAAAGAAGTCATTATTATGGAACCAAAAGCTATGACACTAGCTAGGTTTAATACGTAATCGGATCTAAGACTTGGAATAAAACGTAAATGCAATACAACGGCATACACGATAATGGAAATAAGGGCCCATGTTTCCTTAGGGTCCCATGCCCAATATCGCCCCCAGGATTCATTGGCCCAAACAGCCCCTAAAAAGGTGCCAACAGATAACACAAAAAGTCCAATGGTCATTGAAATTTCATTAATATAGGTCAGTTCCCGAATTTTAAGACCAATAGTCTTGTGTGTAGAGTCGGTCCTTAAAATCATCAGTATTAAGGCCATAAGACCAATAACCGCAGAAAGTGCAAGAGGAGCATAACTGCTTACGATGGTAGCTACATGTACTTTTAACCAGAAGGACTTAAGTACAGGCATTAAATTGGTGATTTCAGGGTTTAGCCAATCAAGATAGCTCACAAGAAGCAATGAACCAGAGAACAACGTAGCCAAGGGCAATGCAAAATCAGACTTTCGGAAGGTCATGAGTCCGCAAAGCATCAATACCCAAGCTACAAACACCAACATTTCGTAGCCGTTGCTCCAAGGAGCGTGCCCTGCCACAAACCAACGTAATAGAATGTTACCGCTAAATACAAGAAAACCCACAAGCACAACTAAAACCATGATGTTCCAAATGAGGATTAACAACCGGTTATTCTTGAATATCCTGACAAGGACCAAAACCAATAGTATAGATCCAATAGTAAAGAAGGCCTGAAATAACCAAAAGTTAAGGTTCATGGCATTGTACCATATTTCCGCCTCCCTTCTTTTTGTGCTGGGTATGATATGAGCCCCCAAAGTACTTTGATAAGTACTGATATATGAAAGCTTTTCAGAGGCTGCCTTCCAATTTCTCTCAATGATGTCCTCAAAGTAATTGGGCATGATGGTCTCAATAAACCTGGCATCCTCAGAAGGGAAATCCGAAAAGTGGTGATTATAACTGAACCAAGTATCATTCTCATCCAGACGATTTGGAAAAATTTTCAAATAATTTCCTGAAAAAATGTTAAACAAAATGTTGAAACGTTCATCTACCTTAAGTATCTCTTTATCAAATTCGCTTTGTTCAGCAGGCTTTTTGGCGTTAGCCTCCTGCACTTTTTTTGATAATACATATTCGCCTTTGAGGTCAATTAGATCATTGAAAGCAATCAGGCCTTCCTTGTTGACTTTTAGATTTTCGAAAAAGCCCCTTCCCTTTTTGACATCTATTTTAATAATCGGAATGTGTTGCCAGGCCTTAGGAGCCACATGCATTGTTAAAAACACTTGATTGGCATCCAACCTTATCTTTTGCTGCCCTAGTTCAAATTTGAAGTAGGGCCTACGCGACACCTTTCTTAAAAATTCGGATGCCAAGGTGTTTACTGGTTTAATGCGTCCATCTAAATCTTGGACCATTAAACGTCCAAATAGATCAGAATGTTGACGCTCCACTTGTTGTTGGGCAACCAAAACGTCTATGGGTATATCTTTTTGGGCAAAAGACGTCAATGAAAATAGGCCGATAATCAAGGTGGCCGATATTCGCTTTTTTGTTGCCTTGAGTTGACGCAATCTTTGATTGATCAATATAAACCTGGATTTTTTTCCGAACAACGTGAAGAACATACCTGTCATCATTAAAAAATAGCCAAGATAGGTGATATAAGTTCCGGCCACATCATGATTGACGGAAAGCACGGTTCCCTTTTCATCCGTATCGTAACTAGCTTGATAGAACCTGTATCCCCCATAGTCGAGGACGTTATTCATAAAAATACGGTAGGATGTTGCTCTTTCGTCCTCAACCACAACAACCTCGCTAGCATATGACGAGGGACTTTCGGAACCAGGATAGCGCTCCAATTGGAAATCCCTAAGTTTAATGAAAAACGGTAAGTCAATTGGTTTGGCCCCATAAGAGAGCTTCAAACCTAAACCATTTATGGAAACACCATGTGTGGGTGGAAGATGGCCTTCACGATAAAGTAGGGCTACTTCCTTTTGTATACCATTCCTTTCTACATTAACCAATAATACATCGTCTAAGGTCTTGTCATTTTGAAGATTGTTTTCACCTTTGGGAACCAATTCTATTCGCCCTTTGGGATGAAAGGAAAGAGGAATAAAAGAAATATCCCCTAAGCGGTATAGGTTTTTAAGCTTAATCGTTTGTAATGTATCCGCTTTGATTACTCCAGCACTTTGATCGGCCATGACAAAGAAATCCAAGGGTTCAGTGGAATGTATTTGGAATGTACCATTGGATTCGAACAGATTGATAAGATTGCTACCCTCTGCCTCAAATCCCAATTTCCGTTTAAACCTTCCAAGCTCTTCAATTTCCCCTTTCTTTAAAAAAAGGGTTTCCCTACCATTTCCGGTAGTTACTACCACTTTTAAAAGGGGATACCCATTCTCCTGATCTTCCACTATTTCCGGTCGCGCATCCGGAATGTACTTTCGGTAAGTAATTTTAACAGGGTGGTCTTTCCAATCGAATATCATGGAAAAATTGGTTCCCATTCCAGAGTAAAATGAAACAGGCGTTTCCCAATATTTGTTTATTCCTTTGTCTTCAAAATCCACCCGAAAATAGTTTTTATCCGAAATGATAATATTGGACGAAGATCCCTCCCGTATTCGCATGATTCCCCCATAGGAATGGTACCTAGTAATTCCAGCCCCAATTAGGATTATAATAAAGGACAAATGAAACAGTAGAATTGACCATTTTTCTTTGCGCCAAAGACGATATTTAAAGATATTGGCAATAAAACACAGCCCTAATCCTGCCATGACCAATTCGAACCAAATCGCATTGTATACTTTTGACCAAGCTGTACCTGTTCCGAAGTCATTTTCAATAAACGTGGCCGTGCCCATGGCCAATGCAAAAACAAGCAATAGTATTAGGGCTAATTGAGGGGAAGAGAAAAAACGATATAAAAATTTCATAGACAAATAACGGTAGTTTGGCAGTTTCCAACTACTTCTTATTCATACTGACCTCTTCTTCATCGGCATGTATTTCCCTTGCCTGGACCTCCTTAAGCCATTTAGGGAGCAGTGTTTTTTTGAACTCCTCTTTTTCCTGTGTCAGTTGCTCCATATCAAGCCCAATGAATTCTTGTGCTTTTCGCTTTGTGGTGATATCAGGAACAGGAACAGGCTCATTATGTCCCAAATCTGCCAAAAGTCGGGCTAATTTTATTCGAGCTTCCTGAGCAATGTTCATACCGCCCCCAATAACGCGTGCGGTCTCCACGGGCGAGTGAAAAGATGCGCCGTGGGCTGCCGCAGCATAGTCCCAACGCCATTGGGCGTGACGTATGTCTATCAAAATTTCTTTCATCTGTTCTTCAGTTGCTCCAAGTTCCCAAGCTTTTCCAGCCTCTATATGTGTTCGCACAAGAAGATCTTCCAGTTTTAGACGATTCTCAGTAGTTTTTCGTTGTCGCTCATATACATTCTCCATTAATTTAGCAGCTTCTTGACGATGGCAAACTTGACAGGAGTTGGCTATATTATTGAGGGGTGATTGAAGGTGATGATCAGTGAATTTTTGACCTCCCTCACTTTTGTAGGGCATATGACAATCAGCACAAGACACCCCTCGATCGGCGTGGACCCCTGTTAGGTAGGTTTCATATCCCGGATGCTGAGCCTTTAACATCGGAGCCCTACTAATCTTATGGGTCCAATCTGAAAAACCTAAATCGTCATAATATCCCTCCATTTCCTCAACTGACATGCCATCTTTCCATGGAAACACTAGATAAGGAATTCCTTCTTTTCCTGGTAGGTCTTTGTTAAAATAGTATTCCACGTGGCATTGCGCACAGACCAATGATCGCATTTCTTGGTGAGTGGCCTTATTGATGTCGCGGCCCATTGCATCAAAGGCTTCAACGAGAGCTGGTCGTGTTATATGAAGTTTCATACTTTTTGGGTCATGGCAATCAGCACAACCGATTGGATTGGTAACTTCAGGTCCTTTATCCGCCCATTTCCCACTATAAAATTCTGCTATACCATTTTCATCCATGAGTCTCGGGACGTCGGGACTTTTACAAGTCCAACATGTCGCTGGCATTGGACCATCGCCAGGACCTTTTGGCCCTCCAGTCCTCAACGAATTATGGATGTCTTCGACTGCATAATAATGCCCACGACCTTGATTATAGTCCTTGGCAAACCCATATCCCGCCCAAAGTACAACCAACCTAGGATCCTCTTCGAGCATATCCCTCATGGCAGAGCCTCCTTGATAAGAAGCGAAAGAGCTTTCAGAGGTCTGCAACCAAGACTGATATTCCTTAGGGTAATTTTCTCCCCAAACCTCATTCTTTACTTCGTTTTCCCCGATATCGACCTGAGGTACATACTTGTATTTTGCCTCACTTTTTCTATTTATAATACTAGATGCCAATAGCCCTAATAGGAAAACGACCACAATGGTTACGATAAACAATACCTTATTTTTCATCTCAATTGGATTTAGTTCATTTCCATTTCCAGTTGCAACCACTTGGGAATTATCATTTCCTCCGTATCTGTAGGTAGCGGAGCAATATTGTATCTTATGGTTGACATACCATGTACACTTCCATGGGGCACTTCTCTATGACAGCTCCAACACTGCCTTTCGGTTCTGTTAGTCCTATGGTTCTCGATAAACCCATCGTATTTCACTTGCGTTACCTGCTGTACGTGGCAACGTATACAGTTGTCTTGTACCACCTCTTGGGAACCTTTACGCATAAAAATGACCTCAGGCTCCATTCTGGCTGTGAATATTGAAGCATGATATAGCCCATCCATTGCTTTGAAAGAGTAGGCTTTGATTAGGTTATCATGAGGGACATGACAATCGTTGCATGAAACCAACTCCCGATGTGAACTGTGCATCCAGCTATTGTACACCGGAGTCATTACATGACAATTCACGCAGGCCTGGGGGTCATCAGAAAGATAAGATACAACTTCTCCCTCTTTAATAATAAATAAACCAAGACCTAAGATACTTGCAACCAGAACCACCGCCGTTGTGCGCCACTTGGAATCTTTTTTAGGCCAATATTTTCTTAGGAATCCTAGCATGTTCTGTTCCCCTTAAAGATAGCGAATTGTTAAGAAATGTTAATGGAATGGATGATTAAAAAAAGGTAATTGATACCAGAGGTATTTTTTAACCCTTAAGAGATTCAAAAAAATGAAGTTACACAAGGCCCAAGGAATATTGATATGATTCCTGCAATTCATGGGTAATACCCAATTTTAACATAAGGATTAATACTTTTTATCCTAGGGTAAATTTCTCTCCATGAGCTTATTATACCTTGCACTCGGATTAACCTCCAAAGTGTAAATCAACCTTGGTTTCCCTCCAAGGAAATCATGAAAATACAACCATATGAAACGTCAAATATCAAAATTGGTCCTACTACTGCTGATGTTTTTACCCTTAATACTGTCGGCCCAAGAACTTACCCTTACCACTGCCAAGAAATTGTTATTGCAGAACAACGGGGAATATAATGCTTCTGTCATTGAAGTTAATAGGTTACGGGAGGAAAAAAAAGTCAATGAAGGATTGTACTATCCCAGTTTGAGTATCTTGGGCAATTACTTACATCTTCAAGACGACATTAGTGTTGACCTTAATAATGAACGGGACTTACTCGCGGGATTATTGAACGTCCCTGACCCTAATGCGTTGGGGAATTGGAGGAGGGTGTTACAAGGAAAGGACTTCGCATTTGCAAGCGCAAGATTCCGATGGCCACTCTACACAGGTGGCAAAATCAATGCTGCCAACAAAGCCTCGGGCATCAGACTTGAAATCGGAGCGAAGCAGCAAGATATCAAAGAACGTGATTTGATGATCGAACTTATAAACTCCTATTATCGGACGAAATTGGCCCAAGAACTCTTAATCCTTCGTAAAGAGGTACTAAACACTGTAACCTTGCATAAAGACAGGGCTGATAAGTTTTTTGAAAATGGTATGATACCAGAGGTCGAGATATTGAATGCAAAAGTGGCCTACTCCAATGCCAATCGTGAGGTAGTAGCTGCAGAAAAAGATTATAATCTAGCAAAAACAGCTCTCCAAAACCTCATAGGCAATATCGCCATTGAGAATCTTTCTTCAACATTTCATATTCCTGAAGAACTGCCAACATTAGAGGAATTTCAGGAAATCATGATAACGCAAAGTCTCGGTTTGGATGTTCTGGAACAGAACAAAGTTCTTGCTGGAGTTAACATTAGGGCTGAAAAAAGTGCCTATTTGCCCTCCCTGGCTGCTATGGGCAGCTATCGATTTTACAATGAAAGTTTTGCGATTGGCCAAACCGACTGGTACGTAGGTCTCGGATTACAATGGAACCTTTTTGATGGTTTCCAGCGAGAACATAAAATCAAGGCGGCAAAAGAGATGAAATCACAGGTAGAAGCCTTAAAGTCACAGGCAGAATTGGGATTGATGACTCTTACGGAAAAACTATACCGTTCCATGGAAAAGCAATACGAGCTATCACAAAGCCTTGAGAACGACCAGAAATTAGCAGAAGAATTAATGTTCATGAGAAGAAGAGCGTTTGAAGAAGGAACGGGCACCTCACTGGAAGTAGTTGATGCAACACTCTTATTATCACAAGTACGCTTTCAAAAAATAATGAACCTCTACGATTACAGTGTCACAAAAGGTGAACTGATGGTTCGGATGGGTCAGATCGATAATTTTTTAAACTAAAATCAGCATCATGAAAAAATCTAATATGACTAGAACCGTGATAATCTCAGTGATTGTTATGACCTTACTTTTGGCAGTACTCTGGGTATTTCTAAAACCTAAGGAAGAAGTATATCAGGGACGGGTAGAAGCTCGAGAAGTATACCTTTCTGCAAAAATACCTTCCCGTCTCAAAACCTTGGAAGTAAAGGAAGGAACTTCCGTTCAAAGGGGTCAATTGCTGGTTACTTTGGAAAGCCCAGAAATTGATGCCAAAGAGCAGCAAGCAGCTGCTGCGAGGGATGCTGCAATGGCACTTAAGAGCAAAGCATTAAAAGGGGCTAGAGATGAAGAAATCAATACGGCAAAGAGCGTATATGAAAAAGCCAAGGCGGCATCCGAGGTAATGCTGAAGACCTACAAACGTATCGAAACTCTTTATAAGGACGGAGTAGTTTCTGAACAACAGCGCGATGAAATATTTGCTAAAAAGGAAGCAGCATTGAGAGATGAACAAGTGGCTCATAACCGTTACATTATTTCGACCAAAGCCACTCGGAGCGAAGATTTGGCTGCTGCCCGCGCCAATGAAGCAAGGGCAAAAAGTGCGTGGGAAGAGGTTCTGGTCTATCAAGGTGAGCGTAAAATAGTCTCGAATATTGATGGCGAAGTATTGGAATTCCTACCCGAAGAAGGAGAGTTGATAGGTGCTGGTTTTCCTGTTGTACATCTAGTGGATTTACAGGATGCCCATGCCGTTCTTAATATTAAGGAAACCCTATTGCACAAATTCAAGAAAGGAGAGGAATTTACGGCTACTGTCCCGGCTTTAGGCAATAAGAAACTCACTTTTAAAATTTACTATATCTCTGCCCTTGGTGATTTTGCTACCTGGAATGCTACGAAAACCACAGGTGAATTCGATGTTAGGACTTTTGAAATAAAAGCCCAACCATTGGAAGATGAACATGGCCTACGACCTGGGATGAGCGTTTTAGTTGACGGAAAACAATTTGCCAACTGATTCAAATGAGCGGCTTTACCAACATATTCAAAAATGAAGTGGCGGACACCCTGGGCAACAGGACCCTAATAATCTTTACGGTGGCTTTGCCGTTCGTAATGTCTTTTTTCTTTAAAGGGTTTATGGATACAGGGGTAGTAAGGGATATTCCCATCGCGGTAGTAGATTATGATAATTCCGCCAGTTCGAGATTATTGCTCCAATATCTGGAGGCTACTCCACAACTTCATATCGCCCATAAAGTAGCTTCCATGGAAGAGGCAGAGTCTCTTATCAGAAAGACTGAGGTATATGGCCTGGTCATGGTTCCAAAATATTTTGATAGAGATTTAATGTTGGGAAGAAAACCCGTTGTCCTGAACGAATTCAATCAAAACCTTCTAGTACCGGGGGGGTTGGAAAGTAGTGCCGTGCGAAAGGCGGTCAATGCACTTTCCTTAAAGGTCCAGTCTTTGGTTAGACTCAACAATGGGGGAAACCCGCAGCGTTTGGAGGTTGCGTTGGAACCGGTACGATTGGATTCACATATCATTTCAAATCCATTCCTAAACTATAGATATTACTTCTTATCTGCATTCCTGCCTGTATTTCTTCAAATATTCGTGCTCTTGACCAGTATTTATGTCATTGGGCAAGATTTAAAGTATCAACGGGGAGCTCAGCTCATGGAAATGGGTAAAAACCATATACCAAGTATCATCTTTGGAAAATTGGCTCCTTATACCATATGGTTCTTTTTACTTGGCCTTGTAATGTTTCATAGCATGGCAACTTTTTTGGAACTGCCCATAAATGGAAGCAGACCAATGTTGTTGTTGACTTTGTTGCTCTTTATTCTTTCTGGACAAGCCTATGCGTTCTTCTTAGCTGTGGCTTTACCAGATATACGTTCAGCAATGACTATGGGAAACGCCATAGCGGCTCTATCACTGACCATGTCCGGATTTTCATTTCCGTTAATGAGTATGCTGCCCTTTTTTCAGTGGGCGGGCCAAATATTTCCTTTTACACAATTCCTCGGAATATTCAAGGATTTAACCGTTAGGGGCACACCTTCATTTTATGTGCTCCCCGAAATAGGAATATTACTTATCATGATTATTGTACCTATTACCTTTGGAAAGCCCATATATCGTAAACGTTTAATCCAGGGAGGATACCCCATCAAAGAATGATATGAGACAGGATAAACAACATATCCAAAACTTTAAGACCCTATTCACACAGGCCTTCAAAAATGAATGGAAAGCTATTTCTTCTGATAGGACCGTTGTGTCCGTCTTTGTTTCAATGGGGCTTTTACTTTTGGTTGGGTATTCATTGATTTATGGGGAAGAAGTGGTTCATGATGTCCCCATTGCTATCATCGATCAGGATAACTCTCGGTCAAGCAGGGAATTTATCAATATGGTAGAACTTAACCAAAGTGCAAAGATCATTAGAGGATTTACGACCTTGGAAGATGCCAAGCCTGATTTTTATGCAAATAAGGTCTATGGGCTATTGGTGGTTCCCAAGAACTTTGAAAAAGATCTTCTTACCAACAGGCAGACCATAGTATCGATTTATTCGGATGCCTCCAATTTCGTTCTTTACAGAGCTGTCCAGGGAGCAGTCGTCACCGCTCAGGGGTACTATAATGGAGGTATAAAAGTCAAAAGGGCAATAGCTTCTGGTGACAGTGTGGCAGCAGTTTCGCCTATATCGTTAATTTCCACTTCCCTATTTAACCCTTCAGCTGGTTACGGCATTTATTTGGTTCCCACAATTGCTTCATTGGCGTTGCAGCTCATTATTCTATTGGCCATAGGCATATTGGGGGGGGACAGCAATATCAAGTGGATTACGGCCATTGAGCAACATGTAATCAAACCTGGCGGATCGATGCCGATTCTATTCGGTAGGGCATGTCTTTACCTTGTTATTTTTCTTGTTATTTTTCCCATCCAGTATGGATTGATTTTCAGTTATTTTTCCTTCCCAATGCGTGCTTCCCTAGGTGCCGTCTATATTTTCAATTTACCCTACATCATCTCTTTGGTGTTTTTGGGAATCTTTATCAGTACATTTTTTAAAAGAAGTGAAGACGCCATTTTGTTCCTTTCGGTTCTGGTAATTCCCTCGCTGGTATTAACCGGATTGACTTATCCTTATGAAGGCTTTGTATTGTCATATAAGTACCTATCAGAACTCTTGCCTTCCACTTCAGGTACTAGGGGAATGATCAAACTGACACAAATGGGAGCGTCGTTTGAGGAAATCAAATTGGAATGGGCAAAATTATGGGTGCTTTCTTTGTTCTATTTCATATTGACAGTACTTCGAATTAGGTTCAAGGCCAGGAAATATGGGAGTTCAAAAAAATTTAGGAACCCTGAATCAAGCACAATAGTTAAATGAAACAATTTGGGATTATGAAACTTGCTGAGAAATTTAGTATCCTACCTCACCTATTGGACATGACAGTTTTGGCTCGTCTAAATGCCTAGGACTTCCCACCCCCAAACACTAGGTCTTCCCCCATGGAAATGCAGTGGACATAGCTGACGATTTTGGGTTCAAAGATGTTTTCTAGAACTACCTACTTCCCGCAAAGGATAAATATACGGTAGTGTTCATGGGGGCCTCATCGATAGGCGGTTCTCAAATGGTAACTCAGCAAAAGATTCCCTCAGACTTGATGCCCTCCTAAGACCATTTCCGCAAATTGTAAATTTGGAAGTCATTTTAGTGCCCGGGGACAGAGATTGGGTCAATTCTGGGAAAGAAGGACAAAATAGTGTGAGGAAGTTGGAAAGACTCATTAAAAGCATGGGCTTTCAAAATGTTAAATGGACCATTGGAAAAAGGATTTCCTGGACCGGACCTTATTGAAATCAATGGTTATTTAATTTTAGTATACATCAATACCCGTTGGTAGAACTATTCCCATAAAAAACCTACGGCCGCCACCGCTGAGTGCAAGTATGGTACAGAAAGGGATTTTTTAATCGAATTAGAAAATCTGATGAAGACATCAAGGGAAAAAACATTTTGGTCACCGGGCATTTTTCCTTGGAATCCATGGTAGAATATGGAGGGTGCTTTCCACTTAAGAGGCATCTGTCCCCACCTGTTGCTGCAAGTTTCAAAGTTGCATTCCATCAAAATATTGAGACCGCAGAAGACATTTCCAATGAGCGATTCGATAGTATTCGAAGCAGCATTCGCGACATAATCAAAAGAAAGGCTTTCACCATATATGCGGATGGTCATGGACGAAATCTCCAAATCTTAGGAACGAGCGATAATTTTGCAATCAATGTACTGACGCTTCTTAGAGTGAAGGTCTTGGACATCCTTCTTGGAATTGTTTCTGCCTTTAAATACCTTCAATTAGAATTGTTCACATAAATCATTGAAAGTGAACTAACCAAATAATGAAGGGGTTTTCTTTTAGAAGCCATAGGCATTATTTACCATAGGTTAACTAGGAAGCGGGAAAACTATCCTACATTAGCATTATAGAATTAAAATAGAAGTGGGCGAGACCAGATGGACTCAAACCACAACGACCATTCAATAACGATAAAACATTTATCATGAAAGTATCCGTACCATTCGATTTTTCAAAAGAAGCAGTAAACGCCTTAAAATTGGGCAAACAATTGGCAACTAATTTGGGTTTGAATCTCAAATTAATACATTCCCTAGGATTGGAAGACTATCCCTATTACAAAACCGAGGAAGCCGATCGTTTGAAAGAAATTGTTTTTGCCAACGCGAAATCCGAAGTTAACAAAGCCCTTGAGGAAGTGTCAATAAATCCCAATGATATTGAAATCAGCATTAAGGATGGCCGCCCGGCCCCTTTAATTATAAGCACCTCACAAGAACGAGAAGTACTATTTACCGTAATCGGTCGGAAGGCAAGTAAAGTTCCCCAACAGGTCGGATCTACTACGCGTGACATTATGAGATATGCAACTGGGTCTGTCTTAAGTACCAGAAAAGAAACAAATTTTGATGATATAAAGAATATCCTGTTCATCACAGATTTCGATAATACACCGATAACGGCCGTCGGCAATCTTAGAAAGATTCAGGAAATCAACAATGCAAAACTGAAGGTTCTTTATGTTAATACCAAGGATGTTTGGCAATCTACTCATGAAACCATGGATCAATGGAAGGAATTTTGCAAAATCCACAACCTTACGGATACGGAGCTTGAAATTATTAATGATGAGAGTATGGAAAAAGGGGTACTCTATCATATGAGGAATAATCCTGTGGACCTTGTGGCCATTAAAATACAACGCTCCTATGGAAAACTGGATTTATTTGATTCCCATTTAAGTGCCGAACGCATTATGGATCACACGGATATACCCGTTTTGACCTATGCCAAGGACGCCTATGCGAGATAGTCGGTATTCTGTGAACTAGCAAATTTTATTTTGAAAAAAAAGAGAAGCCGAAAACTTTATAGAGTAGGCAAAACCACAATAAATATAAATGACATGAATGCAGAACTATTAACTTCAACAGAAAAAGCGGTTAAACAATGGTATATACCCTTTATGGTAGGTGTACTATTTTTAGCCTTGGGTGTTTACACCATGGTAATGCCCTTAGAATCATATCTTGCACTCATAGTACTTTTCAGCATATCTTTTCTGATATCGGGTATCTTTGAGGTCGTATTTGCGGTTTCCAATCGTGACCAAATAAGAAATTGGGGCTGGTCCCTTGTATTTGGCATTTTATCCGTGGGCATAGGCGCATTATTAATAGTTCGTCCAGATATCTCGGCACTGACCCTGCCCATTTATGTTGGATTCCTAGTATTTTTTAGATCCTTGGGAGCTATAGGAATTTCGATAGACCTCAAGAGTATTGGAATTTTGGATTGGGGCAACTTAATGGTATTTGGAGTCCTAGGGTTAATATTTTCGTTCTTACTTTTATGGAATCCACTTTTCGCAGGTTTTACAATCGTGGTCTGGACAGCATTGGCATTAATGACCATTGGGATATTCTGGATTTATTTTTCAACCAAATTGAAGAAGCTTAAAAAAACAACTTAAGTGTCACCAGCAATTCGAAAAATACGTCCGATTAATAATGAAATCGAAATAAAACGATTCCAATTTGAATCGACTCCTTCAAAAGGGTCGATCAAGGCATCATTTGCCAACGAAGGTGATGTTGAGTTTCAGGATATGGCAATTGCAGAGAACAATTTGTTTTATTATTCTATAGTTAGCCCAAAGGAAACGCTAATTGCCAAAAAAGTAATTTTCCTTTTTCATGGACTAAACGAAAAGAGTTGGAAGAAATATCTACCTTGGGCAGAGATGATTAGTGAGGGTACCGGGAGTTCCGTGGTTCTATTTCCCATCGCCTTCCATATGCAACGTGTTCCACGCCAATGGAAGGACCGAGAAAATATGGAGGTACTCAGCAGAATTAGGAAGAGAACAAATCCCGGTATCCATACTTCTTCACCGTACAATGCGTCACTTAGTGAAAGAATTGCTGAAAGGCCTCAGCGATTTATGGACTCGGGAATACGAACCTATAACGATGTGATTCGATTTATTGAGACCTGCAAAGATGGCCAACATTCATTCATTCACAAGGATTTTACCTTTAATATCTTCGCCTACTCCATAGGGGGTTACTTGGCACAAATGCTAAAGTTCACCAACTACCAGGGATATTTTACGCACACCAAAGTCTGTTTATTTTGCAGTGGGAGTACCTTGGATAGTGCAGCACCCATTTCAAAATTTATTTTGGATAGTAGTGCGGAGGATAAGCTACGGGATTATTTTAAAGGTGGGGAGGTCAATGATATCATCCTATCCTCTGAACACCAGAGAATGGATGAAATGGTCTTACGTTCATTTTACCAATATAATCATATGCGGGGATTTAGGGAGGCACATATCAAAGCACATTGCGATTACTTATATGTCATCGCCCTAAAAAAGGATGATGTCATTCCGGCGGATGCCGTAGTGCGAACAATGGGGGGTCAGGAAGGTAATTTAGGAATTAAGGTAGATGTGCTCGATTTTGAACGTGACTATACACATGAAATCCCTTTTTCGTTAAACCATGATCCCATGGACGGCAATGACGAGGATATGGTAGTGGTTTTTAACAAGGTCAATAACTTTTTTAATTCCTAAAGCCTTGTTAGGTATTATTCATTAGCTTTTATTTTAAATTGGTAGAGAACGAACATTTAAAATGCCATTTTTTGAGTTCTTACGGCATCCTTTACTTTTCTTATTTTTAACCAGGACTATTATAGATTTGGACTTTTTTCCTTACATAATGCTTTATATCGCGGCCTTTGTCACCATTGTGATTATCATTCGCAATACCGAATCAACTTCTAAGGCATTGGCCTACACTTTCTTGGTCATTCTCTATCCTGTTTTAGGAATGATCATCTATTTCTCTCTGGGGATAAATTATAGGTCCCGGAAGATTTATAGTAAGAAGCTGGTAGTGGACAATAATTCTTTTCCTGAATTGGAAGTCCGACTTGGTAAATTTTCAGAAGAGATGCTCCTTAAAAATAGAGAGCATTTGAAGCATTTCTTTCGACTCGCACATCTTAAGAACTTAGAAAACCTATTAACTGTACGTAACTCAACAGATCTTTTGATTAACGGAGAACAGAAATTTGAGGAGGTCCTGCAATCTTTGAAAACCGCAAAACATCATATACATATTGAATACTATATCTACGAAGAAATAGGTATTGGTCAGGAAATAGCAGAAATACTGAAAACAAAGGCGGAGGAAGGTGTCCAAGTTAGATTCATTTACGACGATTTTGGTAGTCAAGGAATAAGCCGTGGTTTTGTTCGGTCACTAAAAAAATCGGGAGTGGAAGTTTTCCCATTTTATAAACTATGGTGGCATTTGTTCACGACCCGAATAAATTACAGAAACCATCGCAAAATAATTGTGGTGGACGGAACGGTAGGCTATGTAGGAGGTATAAACGTCTCCGATAGGTATGTTAATACAAATGAAAACTACGGATTTTGGCGGGACACCCATTTAAGGATTGAGGGTAGTGCTGTGCTCTTGCTTCAACGGGTGTTCTTAGCGGATTGGAACTTTTGCTCCGATCAGAACATTGGGGTAAGCCCCGATTTTTTCCCAAGGATTGACCTGTCCAAAGAACCTGTAAGCCGACAAATCGTTCAAATAGTTGCCAGTGGTCCTGATTCTGACCATCCTGATATTATGTATTCTATGATGCAGGCGATTATCTTGGCCAAAGAAGAAGTATTGATTACTACACCCTATTTTGTGCCTGAAAAGGGTATCATCAATGCCCTTAAAATAGCAAAACTGAGCGGGGTCAAAGTTAAGTTATTGGTTCCTGGAAAGTCAGATTCAAAGGTGGTAAATATCGTTTCAAAATCATTTTATGGGGAACTTCTTGACATTGGGGTTGAAATTTATCGCTATGAAAAAGGGTTTGTACATGCTAAAACGATGGTCTGTGACAACTTGCTCTCAATGATAGGGACCGCAAATTTTGACCAAAGGAGCTTTGAGCTTAATTTTGAGATTAATGCCTTGATTTTCGATGAAGCCTTTTCAAGTAAGTTGAGGGGTGCTTTTTATAAGGACCTTCAAGGTGCCAAAAGGATTTCTCGAGAAAAATGGGAAAAGCGTAGTCACATCAGCAAAATTGCGGAACGTACACTTCGGCTTTTTGCCCCTTTGATTTAAGAGAGGATTTACGGAAACCATTTTCCTAAAGTTTTTTTGCCGTCACATTGAGATTGCTAAGAAAAAACTGATAGAATAGAGCTGAAATGGTAGATTTCACCGCTCGTAAAATGAGAATCCAATTAATTTTTGGAGGCTTCCATACAATACGAAAATAGCCGAACCAATGGTTAGGCCTCTAATAGTAATGGTCAATAACAATTGATTTACCAATCTATCCGATATCGAATTAGATTCAGTAAAATTGTTGAGTTGGTGATTTATGACTAGCTTTATTTTTCTAGTTTCTTTATCTATATACCAAATATTCAGAGAGGTATTCATCAGATAGTCGAAGCTCCTAAAACATGCCCGACAACTCGAAAGAAGGTGTTTGGGCCCGGATAGCATTAGGGAGGATTTATAAATATGGGGACGAAAGTCCTTGGAAATATTGAATTCAGGATCCAGTTAAGCTCAATCCCGAACATAAATATTCCATGGATACTGATTGAGAAATAATGGGGAGAACGATTTGGTTGTCGGGAAGAATCATATTAAGGCGGTTAAGGACAGGTTTTAACTCAACCTTTTGGATTAGTGAATTTCCTGTTCCCCCCATGAAGAACTAAAGGTCTTTCTCAGGTTTTCGGCGGTTCTTGATGTCCGATTGGATTGCGATTTTTCCGGAACAAGAATCATTTTTCAAGAATCACGCTGGATAAATCCACCAATCACCCTCCTAAGGACTCCCAATTACCTGACTTTAAAAGACCCGTCATAACCAATCCTAAAACTCAACTTTCCAAGTTCTGGAATAACCCTGATATTTCCAGGATGCGAATCGGCGTGGAAGAGCCCTGGACCAATATCTGTTCCGTAAATTGATTTACTGCTACTCTTGCTAACGACATAGGGTTAATTTCATCCGCTTCAAAGCCATTGATTTCCGAAATCTTGATGTGTTGAGATACTCATTTTATACAAGGAAATAACCTTTCTGTTTATTTGCCAGTGACCTCAGATTGTATTTGAAAGACCTAGTTGCATACAATTGTAGAAACTAGTGAGGTCTAAGGTTATAATCTGTTTTTAGCATAAGTTAAATTTCGCATATTCGATTCTTTGTACCTTGCTATTGGAAATCGACATAACATACATAAGTTTTTCTCAAGCATTGTTACAGGTATATCGCTGGTAGAACAACTAAATAATACAAACTTTAAAATGGAAA
Organism: Ulvibacterium sp.; assembly: GCF_028285715.1. Lineage (GTDB taxonomy): Bacteria > Bacteroidota > Bacteroidia > Flavobacteriales > Flavobacteriaceae > Ulvibacterium. The sequence continues at coordinate 23,651 of NZ_JANQOO010000033.1, read as the reverse complement.
ATTTAATATGGAATATTAGATGTATTTTATACTTGGTATTTCTCATTTCATTGGCAAAGATGAAGGGGCTAGTGTTATTTTAAAATTCTTTCCAAAGACAGGGAAATTGGGACTATGGAAGCAAAAAATAGTAAATAGCTGCATCCAAATTGACATTAAGAGTATGGTAGCAAGAAAATGTCTAGAAGCTACTAAAGTGGATTATAGTCTGTAGAGTGGTGCACTTTCACAAAATTACATAAATACCTTGCTCAATGGAAACATACATTCCGATTCCGAGGTCAAAAAGAAGGCCGATGAATACGAACTCGTAAAAAATGAAACTCTCAAACTCATTGAAGGACCAAGAACAAATACTCGATCCATGCTCTATGTAAAAGAACCCAAATTGGCAGAAAATGTCTTTAAGGGATTAGATAGGATTTTGCATAGGGTGGACAAAAAGATTTGCGTCACTATGAACTTAAAAACCCATGAAACGACATCAAGTACAAGAAATCATCTATACAGATGAAGCAAAAAAATTGTTGAATAACATGCAAAGTATCGATATGACATATGAACGTTTATTTTACGATTATCTCCTAAAAAGAGGTATGGAACCGACCTCTGCATCCTATGTGAACATGTTGTTATTATTGGTTGCCGTTCTCTTGGCGGTTTCTGTCATTGATTTTATCCTAAACAAAATATTTCGGATGATTTCCGGTCGTATAGCAAAAAGGACAAAGACCAAGATGGATAATTTTTTTGTTGACCATAAGGTTCCCAGCTCATTGGCACATGTTATACCGTTGATACTTCTTTTCGAAACGTTGCCCATAATTTTCTATGACTTTGATTATTTGGACACGTTGGCTCAAAAAACCCTAATGATTTTAGGGGTTTTACTTGTCATAACGGTTATTAGAAAACTTTTGATGAGCCTTAGGGACTATTTAAGAACCTTACAGCGATTACAGGATAAACCTTTGGATAGTTACATCCAAGTAGTAATGATCTTTGTATGGATTCTTGGAATACTCACCATTTTTGCCATAATCACTGATACTACAATTTGGAAATTTTTTACAGCCTTGGGAGCAGCTTCCGCTGTTTTACTGTTGATTTTTAGGGATACCATACTCGGCTTGGTAGCCAGTATACAAGTGAGCATTAACGATATGGTTCGCATTGGGGATTGGATTGCTTTTGAGAAATACGGTGCCGATGGTTCGGTCATTGAAATCACTTTGGCCACGGTTAAAGTACAGAACTGGGATATGACAATTACTACGATACCGACTTATGCCCTGATTTCCGATTCTTTTAAGAATTGGAGGGGAATGCAAAATTCGGGGGGCAGACGGATTAAAAGAGCCATGCACGTAAGTCAAAAAAGCATAAGGTTTTTGACACCTCAGGATATGAATTCTATATCTAAAATCCCAATTATTCGAGAGTTTTTGGATTCCTTAGAATCTTTGGAAACTTTTGCACAAAATATTGCAAATGACCCCATGAATGACTTGGCCCTTAATGGTCCTATCAATATAGGTCTCTTTAGAAAGTACATACAGGGATACTTAGAGAGCAATTCTAAGATTAATCAAGAAATGACCCTTATGGTCCGTGTATTGGAGCCGACCACCCAGGGAGTGCCTGTTGAAGTCTATGCCTTTAGTGCTTCTAAGAAATGGGAAGAATACGAAACCCTTATGGCAGATATTTTTGATCATCTTATCGCTGTGCTACCCTTTTTCTATTTAGAGATATTTGAGCTGCCCACCTCCTTAAAATGAATCCTCTTGTTAGTTAACAGGAAGTGTGCTTTTATAGTATGCCATGGACAAATTGAAAATAGTAGAAATTCAAATTTTGTTTTTTTGGATATTTATGTCGGGTTCATCAAAAGATTACCCCAAATAATAATTCTTTAGCACCTAAAACCTCTAGATTTCCGATTCGTTTTAAGGATTTAAAGATACCTTATATACCCTTCCGCCACCAACATGAATAAAGCCAACACCAAATATTAAATGCGGGGAACCTGTTCTAGCCTCAATGTTCATCTCACTTGTTTTTAAGCCTGTTACCATCTGAGAATTCCGTTGCGCGGATGGAGGACTGGTAAAAAACCTTCCAACATCCTCCGTCAGGTATTATTGCGAAGTATTGATAGGCTCGAATGATAACCGTTTAAAAGATTGTTTTAAGGTAGGGAATATGATTTATCTCCTGTGTCTTTGTCTTAGAATTGCCATTTCCAATACCTGGAGCCATGATAAAAACAATGAGATATTTACATTGATTCCACAGAAGGCGGAAGGTGTCGGGTATTTGACTTTACCGTAATTGATGAAATCATGGATATCGGTTATGAAGCTGCTGGGACGTCCTTAATTCCACTTGTCAAGAGGAACCAATATTCTACCTTAATAAATTCTCTGTCATTTAACTCGGGTTCGTGGCAATTAAAGCATATGCAGCATTGACGTAAAAGCTGACTTTTCAATCTTAGCCAAGCTGCTTATGTACATAGGTTTAATATCAAATCAACTGATTGTCGAAACCTTCCGAATTGGGTAGATCAATCTGAGAGAACAATTTTGTTTACGTTAAATATCAGGTTGGAAATATTCCCGTTTGCCTCATGTATTCTTGAGTTCGTGTAGTACAATTCGTTGTTCTCAATGCTAAAGGTATCCGCCCATGCCACATCATCTCCCTCAATCAAAACGGACATTTTTTTGGTTCTTAAATCCAACTGTAGAATCTTGTGATGTTCCAAATCCCCAAAATACAACAAATTCCCATGTATTATCATCCCGTCCGGTGCTGTTGTCTTACATATCAATTTCAATGCCCCCTCGATTTCTTTGTTAGTGCCATTTATCAATTTCTCAACCGAAATAGCGTAAAGACTATAACCTGTCAGCGCATGAAAATATAGCTCGTCTTGTGCAATGTCCAATGCTATTCCATCCGAGTGGACTATACTATTCCATCGTTGGCCATCAATGGTCAAAAAATCAAATTCGCTTGTTGTAGATTGGTGTTTGTCCAAAACCCTTTTTACATCTCCCGTTCGTAAGTTTAACACCAGCAACCCAGGGCTACCCGAATCTGTAAGGAAGGCATATTTTCTTTTTTCATCAATACGGATATCATTAATATATGAGTTTGTGCGAAAACTCTCGTTGGGCAATCTGTAGGTGTTAATGTGCTCATCAGTATTTAAGTCAAAAACAAAGATTATTGGTGCTCCAATAACACCTTGGAATTCGGGGTTTCTGGTATCAACGACGTACAAAAGACCGTCGGAAGCAACCACTGATTGAACCGCAATAAAAACGGAATCTTTTATCGCACTATCAGTCTTCCAAGTATTCCATTTTTGACTTGGGTAAGCTCTAAATGTATTGTTCTTGTCTATTTCCGCTACTGAGTATTTAATGCCCTTTCTCCAACGTGGAAAATTAACAAACATACGTTCTTTGCTCACTGTAACTCCTGTAAGTTGCTGACCCTTAATGGCAGCTATCTCGATTACTTTTGTTTCAACTTTTTTAGTATCTCGACATCCAAAAACAAATGGAACAATGATTAGAATTAAGAATTGTGTTTTCATTTTTCAGGCCTTTCTTCAATGCACTCAATAATTTTACTTGTAGTAATAGCTTCTTTATTGAAATGGAAATCTTACTGTCCAAATCGTCGTGGTTAACAATCAAATGAATATATTCCAAAATGGTACCTATATTGATAATACAAAGATTAATAGGGCTGCCAATTCAATTTCAATCGGGATTTGCTGAACTCATGGGTCTCGAAATCTCCTTTATCATCAACAGTAACCAAGGCGATTTTTTTATCGCCAATGCTCATAAATAATATCGGTTGGTCCATTAGGGCCGTCTTTTTTTGCCTCGGAGCGCTGATTCCACAGGAATTGAAACATTCTTCATTGAAAAGGCTTTTTCCATAGTATGTTACCAAATCCCTTTTTTGGAAGACTATGGGAATGCTGAAAACAGATTCCAAGGCGACTTGAGGCTTAGGATCGAATCTTGATTCCGTAAGAGTAGCCTTCTTCAACACCAAGTCCTCTCCCTGTAACGTATCAAATTCCCATTTGCTAAAGTAACTGCGCCCCTTCTGTCTTTTATTGTAAAATAATAGGGTGCCATCCTTTGTATTCATCTTTCCGGCATATAGAAAATCTAGATCCTCGATAAAGACCTTGCCCTCAAACTCCGGACAATTAAAGGTTCCACATTCTCGAGCTAAATACTTATGAGATAGTGTGGCCACGTAAAAGACAGGTCCATCACCGTCCTTAGGAATATAGAGATAGGTTTTTTCCACTACTTTTTTATTCTCCTCATTACACTCTTTATACCTCGGAAAAGCGAGAATTTCAGTCTGGTCAAAGTTGTCCAGGTCGTGGCCGGCACTTTCGCACATCTCAAACACATAGCTTTCAAAGTCTCTTAGGTCATAAATTTCACCTCCCAATTTGGATTGTACCTCTTTTTTGGAGAGTGAAGTCAAGGAAAACCCTCCGTTTTCCCTAGTATCAAATGTGCCCGTTTCTGCTCCAGGAATAAATAGGGTGCCACAAGAGACCAGAAACATACACAACAGACCAACCGATTTTTTCATTCTCTATAGTTTTTGATGAAATTATAGTCCAAACCAATGCCCAATCGATTATTGCGGTAGGTGTCTGGATGATAACTGTTGTTCCTTGAAAAATGAATCAAATCTTGAATATCCCAATGCTGCATGTCGTATTTTGAAATGAGAATGCCGTATCCGTTCTCTGGATTTGCAGCCTTGAAACGCCAGCGGCTTTGGTTGTAATAAAATGCTTCCTGATCGGAATAGGGTATGAAATCAATTTGAAGATGATTCGCCATTTCAAAAGCAAACCTTTGATATCCTGTAAACTTATGATAGGAAAGCTCGTATTGACTTAGATAATTTTTAGTGTCCGTATGAAAGCTCACATGCGCCCCACCGGTATAATATCGGTCAAATCCGTCCGAAAGCCAATTGGCAAAAGGCGGCCCATCATTGTAATAAGTAAATTGAACCGTTCGCTCAATGTTGAGGTATAAGGTGCCCACAAGTTGACTCTCCCTCTTGTTATCCGAAGAGATGATAAAGACCGATCCTAGGCCTATGGAATTAAAATAAGGATTGTGCAAGGGAGTCGCTGAAAGATTTGAAAAATGAAACAGGGGATTAAACCTGTTCTCCCGTTGCACCTCGTTGATTTCGCGAATACCAGTACTGACTTGGAACGATGTAAGCACGTCAAATACAAAATTTCTGTGTTTTGCTTGAATCAATGAAGTTCCGAATCCAGAATTAAAGATTTGGAGCTCCACATGAAAAGAGGGATAAATGAATTCAATGTCATCAATTTTTCTTCCGATACCTCCAACGGTACTCAATTTAAAGTTAATATCCCGTTGCATCTCAAATTCTAATTTTATTGCTACTCCATAATCAAATACCGTATTCGTATCCGATTGTCCCCAGGTAACCCTCACAAAAAGTAGCGCAGATAAGACAAGAATTCTTTGCATGCCACAAATTAGCAATTATTTCATATCTACCGATTTTTATAGCAAAATCGATAGAATTGTTCATTGTAAATTGAGAAAGATTCAACGAAAAGGTAGAATTAATTAGAATCATTCTAAATTTTAAGGATTCTCCCCTTAATGCTGATTATTCTATGGTATACCTATTGATTTTAAATACTTTAGAAAGGATTGAAGATATAAATTGAATGACATAATCATGACCAATCAATATGAAAATGAAACCATCCTATATACTACTAGGCTTATTTTTTTTGATGGTAATTCGGACATTCTCACAACTGAACATTCAGGCGGAAGTTCGACCAAGATTTGAATTTAGGCATGGGTTTGGAACCCTATTTCCCGATAATGTGGATCCCTCTGCATTCGTGTCCCAAAGAACACGCTTGAACACAGGTTTTGAAAAGGACTACCTTAAGTTGTTCCTCAGTGTTCAGGATATTCGGGTATGGGGTGATGTCCCGCAATTGAATCGAGCCGACCGTAATGGATTTGGGGTCCACCAAGCATGGGGCGAAATTCTTTTCAATCAGGGATTTTCTTTGAAATTGGGAAGACAGGTACTTAACTACGACGATCAACGCATCTTTGGAGGAGTGGCTTGGGCACAACAGGCAAGGAGTCATGATGTAGCTCTGCTGAAATACATAAAGAATGCGTCCATTTTACACCTTGGGGCGGCATTTAACCAAGATGGTGAGGCCAATACAGGAAACCTATTAACCACCACGAATACCTACAAGAGCATTCAATATGCATGGTTCCATCAAGATTGGACTAAGTTATCCGCAAGTTTCCTTTTCCTAAACAACGGTTTACAGTTTACGGATGCAATTGAACCAGACAACAGTGAAACTAGATTTAGCCAGACCATAGGGACACACCTAAAGTATCCTGGCAGCAGATTTGGAGGCTGGGCCAACCTTTATTATCAATTTGGCAAAGATGTCAACGATAATGATATCAAAGGGTATTTATTGGCTCTGGAAGCCAATTACGAGGCAAAACCAGGATGTTCTTTTCTTATAGGTGGTGAACTGATCAGCGGAAATGATGGGGGAGCACCTTCGGATGGTGATAACCATGCCTTCAATCCCTTTTATGGTACCAATCATAAGTTTAATGGGCTAATGGACTACTTTTTTGTGGGCAACCACGCCAGTAATGTTGGACTGGTAGATGTTTATGCGGGTTCAGTAATTAAGGTAGGTCCGGACGCAACTTTGAGTGGACGCCTCCATACGTTTTCTGCAGCGGCTGAATTGCCCGGAGATGTTTCAGGACACCTGGGCGTTGAGGCGGATGTTGTCCTGAACTATAACTTTAAAAAAGACATCAATATTCAGGCGGGCTACTCCCATTTATTTCCGTCGGAGGGAATGGAAGTGCTGAAAAACAATTTTGACGGTAACACGAATTTTTGGGGTTGGGTCATGGTGACCATCAAGCCTACTTTATTTGAAAACCAATTGGATTAAGCAATGCCGATAAAAAGTTATTTGGTTCATCCACATCAAGGGAAAAAAATTCAACTGACCGTTGCACTTTCTGATTTTGAACAATGCGAGGTGCTTCCCGCGGAAAATGAAGATGTATTGATTTTGATAACTGATACCACAACCAAGGAAGAAGAAGAGTCATTAAAGGCAAAATTAGAAAACATACGTGAGATAAAGCTCATGGCTTTGGTCTCTGGTTTTAATACATAAAATAAACAGCATGTATCAATCCCTACTTACGAACCGACGCGAATTTTTAAAAAAGATGGCGGTGCTGTCGGCAATGACAGCTGCTACCGCAATGTTTCCGGGAATCATGTTTGCCAAGGAACAGGAGGAAGGTATTCCTGAAAATGCTGACCTGGACTGGAAAAAGGCTCCCTGTCGTTTTTGCGGGGTAGGCTGCGGCGTTCTGATAGGAACGGAAAATGGAAAGGCAGTAGCTGTCAAAGGTGATCCCATGTCACCTGTTAACAAGGGGTTATGCTGCGTAAAAGGATACCACTCCATTATGGCATTGTACGGCTCGGACAGATTGATTCAACCGCTGGTCAAAAAAAATGGGCGATATGTAAAAACGTCGATGAAAGAGGCATTGGACTTGATTGCGAATAAAATGCAAGAAACCATCGATGCGTTTGGTAAGGATTCGGTATCAATATATGGCTCAGGACAGTGGACCATACCGGATGGGTACGCTGCTTCCAAGCTTTTCAAGGGCTGTATTGGAACTAATAATGTGGAGGCCAATGCTCGGCTCTGTATGGCTACGGCCGTGACCGGTTTTCTAAGTTCCTTTGGTCTTGATGAGCCCATGGGCTGCTATGAGGATATTGACTATGCGGACACCTTTGTCCTATGGGGCAACAACATGGCTGAAATGCACCCCGTATTGTTTTCCAGATTATTGGACCAGCGACTCCGAAGGGGGGTAAAAATAATTGACTTGGCAACAAGGACCACTAGAACAAGCATGGCGGCCGATAAGTCAATCATCTTCAATCCCCAAACGGATTTGGCAATTGCCAATTCCATTTGCTACGAAATCATTGAAAATGGATGGATGAACAAAGCCTTTGTTGAAGAGCACTGTAATTTCAGTAAAGGCCTGACGAATATGGGATATGGTCTGGAAGATCACTATCAGTTCACCGATAAACCGGAGGCCATTGGTTTCGAGGAGTATCGCTCATTTTTAGAGGACTATGCGCCAGAAAAGATATCCAAACTTTCCGGGGTTTCTGTAAAGGACATTAAATACTTGGCTGCTATGTTTGGTAATCCCAATACCAAGGTCATGTCATTTTGGTGTATGGGTATGAACCAGCATTCGAGAGGTACATGGATAAACAATCTAGTGTATAACATTCATTTGCTTACCGGCAAAATCTCCAGTCCGGGGAACAGTCCATTTTCGTTGACCGGTCAACCCAGTGCCTGTGGAACCGTAAGGGAAGTGGGTACCCTGACCCATAAACTGCCACACGGAGTCGTCGCCAATAAGGAAAATCGTGAATTTGCCGCCAAGATTTGGGATGTACCCGTCGAAAACATTGACCCAAAACCTACCTATCATACGGTAGAAATGTTCCGTGCACTAGATCGAGGCGATATTCGGTTTATGTGGATACAAGTGACCAATCCTATGGTCACCATGCCCAAACTGAAACGTTATAGGGACGGGGCCAAGAAAGAGGGGCGCTTTATTGTAGTTTCCGATGTGTACCCTACCCCAACGACGGATATTGCTGATGTAATTCTCCCCTCCGCCATGTGGGTGGAACGCGAGGGTTTGTACGGTAACTCTGAGCGCAGGACACAGCACTTTGAACAAATGGTGGAACCTCCTGGAGAAGCCATGAGTGATACTTGGCAAATTGTAGAGGTCGCAAAACGCTTGGGCTTTGAAAAACAGTTTTATTACCAGGAAGTAAGCCATATTGAAGAGATCTACAATGAATACCGTAAGCATCATGAAGGCAAGAAACACAATTTAGCTCCATTGGAAGTTTTGAAATCACAACCAGGAGCAATGTGGCCATTTGTCGATGGAAAGGAGACCAAATGGCGTTTTAACTCAAAATACGATCCTGCTTGCTCCAATGGAAAGGACTTTCATTTTTATGGTAAAAAGGATGGTAAGGCTATTATTTGGCAACGCCCTTACGAGCCGGCAGCAGAAGAACCGGACGGGGAATACCCCTTCTGGTTGGGAACAGGACGGGTTGTGGAACATTGGCATACCGGTTCCATGACTAGGCGAATACCCGTGCTCCATCAGGCAATGCCCCATGGTTATGTTGAACTGCATCCAGATGATGCGAAAAGAATGGACATCAATACCGGGGACCGGGTCAAATTGACCACCAGAAGGGGTGAAATCACCTTACCCGCTTCGGTGAACGAACGTGGGGTGCCGGCACCAATGCAGGTATTTGTTCCGTTTTTTGATGAGAGCATGCTTATCAACGATATTACGCTTGACTCCTTTTGCCCTATTTCAAAAGAACCTGACTATAAAAAATGTGCGGTAAAGGTTGAAAAGGCTTAGTATGAAAAAGAGAGTGGGCATATTGTTGATTTTTGCCATTTTATTCACAGCTTTTCTGGCCAATTGGACCTATAGCTACTATCAAGGTTTGGAAGAAGCTTACATACCCATAAACGAGGTGGAAAAAGGCCCTGTAATCCCATCGGAAATCAAGGTCTTTGAGCGTTCGGATAAAGCTCTTGACTATGCGAGGATACCAATAGATGAACAGCATAGAAGAACCATAGCCACCTATTATGACAACAGGGCCTATCCGGGGGCCCCTCCAAGCATTCCACATCCAGTAAGCGAGAAAATGGGTATTGGAGGAAATAACTGTCTTCAATGCCATGAGAATGGTGGATTCGTTGAAAAATTCAATGCTTATGCACCAGTGACCCCACATCCCGAAATGATCAATTGTAAACAATGCCATATAGAACAACAGGTACAGAGAACATTTGTGGCCACGGATTTTTATAAAAAGCCCGCGCCCGAAATTGGGGTGAACAATGCGCTTCCTGGTAGTCCACCTGTAATTCCCCATCAATTGCAAATGCGGGAAAATTGTCTTGCCTGTCATGCTGGACCCTCAGCCGTTAAGGAGATTTGGGTAAGTCATCCAGAACGTGTGAATTGTAGACAATGTCATGTTCCCAAGCTTCATGAGATTCAAAATGTAAAATTGTTCCTGAGAACAAATAACGGCTCAAGATGAAAGCAAAAGCAACAGCAATAGGGTCGTTCTTGATCTGTCTTCTCTTTTCCTGCAAGCACAAAGAATCAGAATACCACAATCTTGAAGAAAAAATTACGGAAAAGAGTAAAACGTATCATGGAATCGATATTTCTTCGGAAGCTTATATCAATGATTATGAATTGGTGGAAATCTCAGAGGGTGGACATACCTTTTTGATACCGGAACGAAAAAGTCAAATAAAATCTTTTTCCTGTACCGAGTGCCATTCGAGACCATTGGTGGGGATGCAAAAGGATTCGCGAATTCAAAGGGCACATTGGGATGTCGAAATGAAACATGCCAATGCGAGTACCATGAATTGTGCTACCTGTCATAACGGTAACGATATGAATCATTTGAAAAGCTTGGCCAATGATCAGGTTGATTTTAATATGAGTTACTTGCTATGTGCTCAGTGTCATAGTCCCCAGTTTGAAGATTGGAAAGGTGGCGCCCACGGAAAAAATATTGGAGGGTGGGCCAAACCAAGGGCATCAATGACCTGTGTCAACTGTCACAACCCCCACCAACCTCAGATTCCTCCAAAATGGCCTATCAGATTTAATTCACAAATGGAAATAGAACGAAAATAGCTTAGTAAGAACTGTTGCATGGAAAATAAAAAGAAATGGTTTCAATTGGATTTAGGTCTTAACAACAAACAGGCGGCTTCAGAAACCTGTGGATGTGGAAAGACCGAAGGAGGCTGTGGTTTGGATAGCGTTAAACCTAAAAACCAATACTCTATAACCGCCGAAGAGTTTGATGCTGCCGTAGAAAGGGAGCTTATGGAAGATACGGCTGTCGGCCAGACCAAAAAAGATGGCTTTCAGCAAGTGTTTGATGTTAGGATGGACCGTAGGACGGCATTTCGAAAATTAACGGCCAGCCTCCTTGTTGGAGCTGGGGCCATACACACTTCTTGCAGCGTAACGGCTGGGGAAGAAGCCAAGGAAAAGGCTCAAATCGACTGGGAGGAACAGTTCAAGGGAAATTATAAGTTAATGACCAAAGAGGAAAAACAGGCCACCGTTGACCGATTGGTACGTTCCTACCAACTTCGGAAAAAGAAGAACATTAAAATGTCCTCTACCGACGCATTGGAGGATGTCCTTTTTGGTTATGCTTTCAATATATCAAAGTGCCAAGGCTATATGAACTGTGTCAGTGCTTGCGTTGAGGAAAACAATCAGGATAGGAATTCCCAAATGCAGTATATAAGAATCCATGAAATGAAAGATGGTCAGGGATTTAAGTTTCATGAAGCTGACGATAATTATTATCATGAAGTACCGGCCGAAGGACACTTTTACATGGGCACGCAATGCTTCCATTGCGATAATCCGCCCTGTGTGAACGTTTGTCCTGTCCAAGCAACCTGGCGTGAAGAAGACGGGCTGGTCGTTATTGATTATGATTGGTGCATAGGATGTAGATATTGTATGGCGGCTTGCCCTTATGATGGAAGACGATTTAACTGGAGTAAACCAGAGGTGCTAGAAGAGGAGGTAAATAAAAACCAACATTATTTAGGCAACCGCATGCGAAAAAAGGGTGTAATGGAAAAATGTACCTTCTGTGTGCAACGGTCGAGATCGGGCCAAGACCCCGCATGCGTCGAGGCGTGTCCTACGGGAGCTCGAATTTTTGGAAACCTCTTGGATTCCAATAGTACCATTCGTTGGGTTCTTGAAAACAAACAGGTTTTTAGATTGAAAGAGGATTTGGGTACCGAACCCAAGTTCTGGTATTTTATGGACTGATAAATAGAAGTGGAATTTAATTAAAAAATCTGTTCAATGAGAACATTAAGGGTTTTTGGAAATATGTTAAGAGATAGTTTTGGATATGTCACCTATGGTTCCAGAACATATCATATTTGGATGATTTTCCTGACGATTGTAATGCTTTTGGGCATGTATTGTTATTCCATACAATTGGAACAAGGCCTAAGTGCCACCGGAATGACCGATAGGGTTAGTTGGGGCCTATATATTTCAAACTTCACCTTTCTGGTTGGTGTGGCGGCAGCAGCTGTTATGCTAGTCATGCCCACTTATATCCTGCACGATATTGATTTCAAACAAGCAGTTTTACTTGGTGAGGGCTTGGCTGTTGCGGCTCTTGTTATGTGTCTTGCTTTTATCATTGCGGATATGGGAGGACCCTGGGTGGTATGGCATATGATTCCTGGCATTGGGGTGTTCAATTTTCCAAATTCCATGTTAACTTGGGATGTTATTGTACTTAATGGATACCTCTTTATCAACTTTTCTATACCACTGTATATTCTCTACTGTCATTATCAAGGTAAGGAAGCAAAACATGAGGTTTATGTACCGGGTTCCATCCTTTCTGTATTCTGGGCCGTAGGCATTCATTTGGTAACTGCCTTTTTATATGAAGGGCTACAGGCAAGACCTTTTTGGAACAATGCACTCCTAGGGCCCAGGTTTTTGGCTTCAGCCTTTGCGGCCGGACCAGCCCTTATCATTTTAGTGCTCGCACTTATTCGAAAATTCACCGATTTTTCCATTGCTGATAAGACCATTAAGAAAATTGCTTTGATAGTAACTGTAGCTGCGCAAATCAATCTGATTATGTTGGTATCTGAATTGTTCAAGGAATTTTACGCGCCTACCCATCACAGTGAAAGTGCCTTTTATCTTTACTTTGGGATGGATGGAAAAACAGCTCTTTTGCCATGGATTTGGACGGCAATACCATTGAATGTATTTGCCACTGTAATGTTGACCTTTCATAGGTTTCGCAATAATTTCAAGGTACTCTATTTCTGCTGCTTCATTCTTTTTATTGCCATTTGGATTGAAAAAGGGTTTGGCCTTATTGTCCCCGGATTCATCCCGGGACCATACGGTAAAATTGCAGAATATACCCCAACATGGATTGAAATCTGGGTTACTCTCGGCATTTGGGCCATGGGAGCCTTTGTCTTTACAATTCTAGCCAAAGCGGCCATTGGGATAGAACTGGGCGAATTGAGATATAAGAAAAAGGAGGTTCTTGAACCTGAAAACGTTTAAAGACAAAACAAATGAAAATTAGGATACGGGGAAATTCGGTACGCTTCCGTTTAACAAAATCCGAAGTTTCGGAATTGTGTAGGGCAGGGTATTTTGAAGAGAAAACAGAGTTCGATACTTCTGAATTCACATATGCAATAAAGGCTTCTGCCGTACACGAAAACCTTTTTGTCTCTTTTAACGGCAACCGGATACTACTCTATATTCCAAATATCCTTTTAATGGATTGGGATACTACTGATCGGGTCGGTTTTTATCACAACCAAAGCCTTCAGAGGGGTAACATGCTAAAATTGACGCTGGAAAAAGATTTCATGTGTATGGATGAAACTACCGAAGATCAATCGGACAACTATCCAAACCCAAAGGCCGGCACATTATAAGTTGTAAATTCGATAAGGGAAGTAACCGTAGTGGTCCACGAGGCTTTGTTGGCGTGGATACCACTACCAGTAATATCATTTAATTATGAAAAAAACATTTCTTTTTCTTCTAGCTCTTTCCATATTCTTGGGTGCAAAAGCACAGGAAAAAATTGAAGGACCCAGTTTCAAAATAGAATCGAAAATAATGATGTATACCTACCAATGGTCCGATCAATCAGGATTCATGGATGATGTAAATTCCAAACTATTGGAGGAATCCGCTATGGGATGGTACGCTGTCCATTTTGAAACAGGAAATTATTCCTATCGCAGTGTTTTGGGACAGGAAAAAGAAGGGCAGAACATTATTATACTCTTTAATAGAAAGGTTCGGGTAACCAGAGAAAACGAGTAAGGATATCTTCCCTTTTATGATAGGGAGGTTATTGAATTGACTAATGGTGTTCCCAAATATTGGATTCCATTAGAAGGGGTAAATAATAGGAAGCGGTCATCGAAAAATTAAAATCATTGAAGGTATCCACGAGGTGGATTTATTTATCCTTTCGATTTGGGAAAATAACTTTTCCCATTCATCAACCAGCTACTGGCAATCTCAAGGGCGCTGTGATAAGCTGTTTCACGCTCAAAACCATGCACCTCAATCATGCCATTGGTCAGCAGGAATACCTTTTCAACAAACTCTTTGTCCAAACTGCCTACCTTGGCTTGTATCTGTTCAAAAGTAAACTTCTTCATAGGACCAATTCAAAAAATAATTTTTCGTAAGTAAATCATTAAAATAATGTAAATTTTCCATTAAAATTAGAAATAAAAGGTTTATTGGGATTTAGCTTTTTTTGAAGATCGTGTAATTTATAGGTTCATCAGACGAACCAAGGAGTCGCTATCAAAGCATAAGAACAAAGAATTAAAAAATAGAACATGGCACAAATTAAAGCAAACAAGAGAACTTTGATAAGATGGAAGGTCTATATCGACCGGGCACGGATGTATATCGGCTACGTTCAATTTCTTATGATTGGTTTTGTCTTTTTGGAGGCCTATAAGGATACCACCATAGGCAGGGTTATTTTTGAATAATTTATTGATTTCAATTCCAATGCTTTTTCTTGGATTCATCGGAATATCCTTGATTATTCGGAGATTGGATACCATTTTTGGTTTTCGTCAGGAAGAGCTTCGAAACTCTTCTTCCTCAAATCCTGTGATTAGGCATATCCTGACCAATATGAAGGAAATCAATGCACGGTTGAAAGATATGTCATCCGGTGAGTCAATATCGGGTCCCGTACCAAAGAAAGCCAAGGGCATAAATAAAACTTTCGCTTTTAATTTAATTAGCTTGGGTCATTGAGTATTTAGAGTAAAACCTATTGTCAAAAGTCGGTCTTCCTTCTTCTGTTCTTCAACTACGACACTCTCATGAATGTGCAAATAATTGATTTTGACGTTCAAAAATTCCCAAACGGGCATCTCGAGGCTTAAGTCGGCCTGCCAACGAAAATTGTTGCTCTGTTCTAATGATGGCTGAAAATAGCTCTCATGACCGAACACTAATTTTTTTTTCAATAGTTCGTACTTTCCATTGACCCAAAACGTTGCGCGTAAAGTGCTTATGGAACTTGTTCCGTTAAACTCCGGGCGGTTGAAGTCAGAACTGGCAAAGTCGGTTTGTTCATATCCCGCATTAATTGCAAGTTTCAACCAATGCTCTTTCTTCCTCAAAATTTGGTAAGTTCCTCCGATTCCAAAATTATATCGTAAGTTTATATCCCTAGCAAAATCAGTATTAATGATACC
Source organism: Ulvibacterium sp. (assembly GCF_028285715.1). Classification (GTDB taxonomy): domain Bacteria; phylum Bacteroidota; class Bacteroidia; order Flavobacteriales; family Flavobacteriaceae; genus Ulvibacterium. The sequence goes on along the minus strand of NZ_JANQOO010000033.1, from coordinate 8,053 downwards.
TAGCGCAAAAGGGTATATCCTTCGTTCCGGGTTGAAATAAATGAAATTCATACTTAAAAGATCTTCATCAGACTTTACTCTGTCAGATTCTTGATAAACATAGGAATTGGTGGTTTTAAATACCCATTTTTTGCCCGTCCTAAAACTGACATCCGATTTTGTCCTGAAAATTAGGGTTTCGACATTTCCCCCTTGCCAAAAACCGCTCAAACTAAGTTTTGTTCGAAACGTAATGGAATCACTTTCGTTGATTTGAGCTGATATAATAAAAGGCAAAAGAAAGAGATATATCATCCAACGAGTACAACCTTTACTTAACTCTTGATTACTAAACATAATAAGTGATTCTTTTCTTGATTTATTGATTTTCTCCGTAGTCGCAATCTCGAAAATTCACAATCACCCCAAGCCGGTTGGGTGAATTGTAGGTGTCCAATCCAACATATTTGATTTCGAAGTGTTGTATCTTTCGTCGCAACGCCTTTCGAGATAACGATATATCGAATTAACGATAAAGATAGTCACAATCGAGCCGAAGATAACATCATTATTCAATCGAACAAATCGATGAACTGCGCCGCAACAGGAACTAAGCCAACGTTATATATCACAACTTTAAACCAAAGGTCTTTAAATTTTTTTCCATTGGCGCAGGCCTTGGGAAAGATGAGCATAGCATGGCCCGAAGGAAAAGAATCAAAAGAGGATTTTCTTTCGATATTTAAACAACGATCAAAGGTGTAAGCTCTTTTATTGGTCTTCGGCCTTGCCCTTTAGACTGCACACTGACCTAATTGTTGAAGTAAACCGGTTGCATTTGTTGACGATATCAACTAAACGCTTGTTCTTCTCAGCCTCTCATTTTGGTAAAAAGTCTTTTAAGGATTACGGAGTCGGTCAAAGCATAATTGTTTGATGGGTTTCCGTATTCAATGTCATAATCATTGATAACCGAGGGTACATCACCACGGAAGTCATCAATCCACTTATGAACATCTTCATCAATTAAGAAGGGGACAACGGTTCCGGCCACAAGAATACCCAGGTTTCGGAATTGTTCCCCTTTCTAATATAATGGACGAATAGAAGAATAGCCAATTTCTCCAAATATAGAGCCTATATCGTAAATGAAATTGTCCCATTTGGTATCATTTTTTTGAATCTTTACTTGCCTAAACAATAAAAAGAGGATAAAAAAGCCATGATAAAAGCGATGACAAAGTTATGTGGCCTCATAATTTTGTAAGGGTCGAAAGAAGTAACCAAAATTATAGCTTGGTGGTCCTCTCTAATTAGTATGAAGCTAAATTATGAAAGGGCTTATTCTTGGGTAAAAAACGATTTGCACCTAAATTAAAAGTGATTTGACTTGAAACCATAGTTGCCATGGGTATATGATTTTGAAAGTATGCCCTATTCCAAATCCGAATGTATGCGCTCTACCATTTGGTTGCCATAGGTATATCCAATTTCAAAAATTTCCTTAATCTTGCTTAGGGTAAAAGTCCCATAATGCTCAAGTTCCGGAGGTTCAATGACCCAGGTACATTGTTGCCTCTTCGACATGGATTCATACCTGTTTGATATCCTATAAGCACGATCGGCCACATCTATGGAATTCCTGAGTTGTTCTTTAGTGATTTTACGTAACGGACTGACGTATACACCCAAAGTATTTTTACAACGCTTCACGACGCTTTCGGTAGGAAAATTATTGATGATCCCACCATCGGAGTACAATGATTCTTCAATTGGAACCGGTGAAAAAATAAAGGGAAAGGCACAAGAAGCCAGTAGAGGCTTCAAAATGGGCCCTTTGGTAAAAACCCTTAGGGAACCTTCCACAATATTGGTTGTAGCCACATGCAACTCGATATCCAGGGATTCAAATGTCCTGTCCCTAAAAAAGTCAGCAAATACCTTCAAGAACAGTTTCGGTTCTAACATACCCGCCTTGGCCCATGAAAGGGAACTGAACTTTAAAAAATTCCTACTTGTCATTAACCCCAGAACTTCGTCAGACTTATAGCCACAGGCGTAAAAGGCTGCAGCCATTGCTCCCGCACTGGTACCGGCAACACAGGTTGGTTTTATGTCATGTTCCTCCAAGGCCTTAAGGACTCCAATGTGGGCTGCACCCTTTACCCCTCCTCCGGAGAATACCATTCCCAAATTATGCATGGTTAATCTTCAATCTTAAGTAGGGGCATTATGCCCCAATGGTGGTTTTAAGGTAACTTATTTTTTTTGTAAATAGTCAACCGTAGGCACTGCCAACCTCGTCGGTTGCCTATACATCTGCATGAGTGCTAAGACATCATTTGGAATTTCGGTGCTTACATTAAGACCAATTTCCTTGGCAAATCTTGCGGTTATGCCATAATCATGTGTCCATCTTCCTTCAGTTAACATATTGGAAATCTCTTCAGCCTTTTCTTCGCCATAAGTGGAGGTCATGATTTCCTTGATACCTGATTGCAGTTGATGAATGGCCTTATCGGCCATGTCCGCCATAATCAAGGTCTTATCGTCAATATGATCAATTGATTTTTCCTTTTTTAGCTTGACCAAAGAGGGGGCGGGCAAGCTACCCAGTTGTGGGTCTACGGGGCCCAGTACGGCATGGGGGCTCATGATGATTTCGTCAGCAGCCAAAGAAATCAGGGTGCCTCCGGACATGGCATAATGCGGAACAATGACCCTTACCTTGCCCGGATGTTGTTCAATGGCTCGGGCAATTTGCATTGCTGCCAGTACCAATCCACCAGGAGTGTGTAAAACAAAATCAATGGTTTCGTCAGGTTTGGTGGCTCCAATGGCCCTGAGAACCTCCTCGGAATCTTCCAAGTTGATGTACTTTACCATGGGGAAGCCTAATAAGGCCATGCTTTCTTGACGATGGATAAGGGCAATGACCTTGGACTTTTGCTCTTTTTCCAGTTTTTGTATCAATTTTCGCCTTTCGTCTTGAAGTAACTGCCGCGCAATAACCGGCTGTATGGCTGATACGATAATAAAAATCCATAATAACCCTGATAAACCTTCCATAGTATATTGATTTTAATTAGTTCTTTAAAATTTCACCTTGGTTCTTAGTCGATTTCCCAAAACGAAAATCCAATGAATCAATATTCCGCCAATAAACCCACCTATATGAGCCCAAAAGGCCACACCCCCTGTTTCGGAAGTAAGGACCTGCCAACTACCACCTAAGGATTGACCAAGGAACCATAGAGCTAAATAGAATATTGATGGAATGAACACTATTGGAACAAACCAGGGTATTAAAAACACAACCTTACTCTTGGGAAAAAGGAATAAATAAGCTCCCATGACACCCGAGATAGCACCTGATGCCCCAATTGTAGGTACTGCAGAGTCAGGGTTGATAAAAACATGGGTCAATCCAGCGATTACTCCACAAAGCAGATAGAAAATCAGATATCCCCAACTTCCCATTCGCTCTTCCACATTGTCACCAAATATGTAAAGGGTCCACATATTTCCTATAAGGTGGCCAAGACCGCCGTGCAGGAATTGACTGGTGATAAGTGTCAATCCAGCCAAACCTAAATTTTCTGTCATTCCATGTATCAGGAGTACCCTGAAATTCTCCGGCACAATTCCAAAATATAAGATTAATAGTTGCAACTTTTCCATATCTATCCCAGCTACCAAAAAGAAAATGATAATATTCAAACCGATTAAGGTCCAATTCATCCAACAGAATGTTTCAACTTTGGCGGTGTCAGTCAATGGAATCACAATACTATACTTTTACAGTTAATTTCTATCTTAATGTCATAAGCAATGGTAACTTCAACTTCATGGTTCTGGTATAGACAGAAAATCTTTTCATAGTTGAAAGTTGAATATTATAAGTTCCACCATATTAACAATAAGTAATGTCACGAAAGTACGAAACACGATTCGTGGTTTTTGAACGGCCAAGATTATAGGGGCCACTACGCTACATACAATCAGAATATTAAGCACTTGTACCGTTTGGAAAATCCTATGGTCATTGAATAATACTTCAAAAAGCGGAACTCCCCCAAAAGTAGTGAAAGCAACGATTGAAATTCCTTCGTATATCCAATAGCCCTCCTCCCATTCGTTTTTAACTCTTGAATAAATTGATTTCATCATTAATGGTATTATATTAGGGACTGGACAAAGCTATGGACTCTTTGATTTGAATCATTTACCCTAGGTTAATTAATGAAAAAAACCTAGAAAAATAATACGCTTATGTCAAAATTTAAGTTGCGGCACCCAAAATCTAGTATGGTCTGTCCATTTAGCTCTAATTACTCGTAATATTTTTCCTTTTGATTTTCTACAGCTACGACAAACCAATCCGGTACATTGAACTCCTTACACATTTTTTCAAACTCAATCCTGGGCAAATAACCCTTAGCTCTATCTTTTGCAAACATTTTAATGTGAAGGTTGACACTTCCCTTGGTTTTGTAGAGGGCCTTTAATTTTTCAGGTTCACATGTTGGTTTGATAATACCGTTACTGTCATAGAGGTAAAAGCACTCTTTTGCAGTTCGGCCACGTCGGTCAAATTGAATTAGATCAACACCTTGATTATTATGGTATTCCTCGGTACCATCAAAGGAAAAAACGTCTATTACGGATAAATACCAATGATAGTCCCTTTCATACTTCTTACTGAATTTCATATCATCCCACAAGATAAATTAAATTGAGGCTGCAAAATGCTGTGAATTTATTTATTATCAAATGATTTGTAATTTTATCACTAAATGGGAGGGAAAACGGAATATGAAATACTAACATGAAAGCATTGATTATAGGAGCAACCGGGGCTACGGGAAAAGACCTCTTAAATATACTCCTGGAGGATGACGATATCCACGAAGCGCACATTTTTGTGAGACGGGGCATGCCCAAAAGGGATAAACTGACTACCCATCTTATCGATTTTGATCAAACGGAAGAATGGAGGCATCTAGTCCAAGGAGGAGTATTGTTCTCCTGTTTAGGTACTACCGTAAAGGCAGCAGGTAGCAAAGAACAGCAATGGAAAGTGGATTATGGATACCAATATGAATTTGCAAAAGCAGCCAGAGACAACGGAGTGGAGAATTATGTTTTGGTTTCCGCGGCAAACGCCTCTTCAAAATCTCCTATTTTTTATTCCCGAATGAAAGGGCAATTGGAAGAGGCCATAAAAAAATTAGAATTTAGAAAAACGATTATCTTAAAACCTCCTCTGTTAGATAGAAAGGGCAGCAAACGCGGAACCGAAGTTTGGGGTGTAAAAATCATAAGTTTTTTGAATTCCCTTGGCGTCTTGAAATCACAAAGCCCATTATCCACCAAAGTATTGGCGGAGGCTATGGTGAATGCCTTTAAGCAAGGAAAAGAGGGCATTCAATATATAAAACAACAGGAAATACGGGATTGGTTGAAATAACGCCCACTACGGTCATAACCGTGTATACGGTTTGCTTCAATACTCATTTGCCAACCTTTAATTTTTCAAATTAATCTATAATATCCGTACTTCATAAAAATACCATGTTCCTAAAGGTTTTCGATTTTTTTTACGAGAATCATTTTCCTCAGAATTCCTAAAAAGCTTTATCTTTCTTTACAACCTAAATTTTACAATTGATACTTGTGGTAGACTACTTCAGGTACAAAACAATTCCTTCCGTTGTTGGTAAAGTATTGAAATCAACCAACTTTTCGCACTGAGTTGAGGTACCAATTACACACTGTCATTCCAAAGGTGCTTTCTTATTGTAAAAGTAATATTAATATAAATTGTCAACCTATCTATTTTGAAAACAAAAGTATTATTTTGATGAATCAGGTAAAGAATGTGTGTTTTGAAGATAAATGTGAGAGCTATCTTTTTAGACGACTTAATGTCATGTATGTGCTAAGCAAAATTAGCTAAGAAGAATATCATCCTCAGAGACATTGAAAAATTCGATAAAGGAGCTGCCATTTTAAGAGAGTAATAACTATCAAGCGGTCTAAAGCATCAAAAAGGGAATTCCAAAATTGTTGAAGCTCTCCTAGAATTGAAACTGACAGTTTGTCAAAGCTGCCTTATGGTTTAACAGACTAGATTAATTTTGGAATCGAGTTCAGACTTTTTCAATGTGTAATCGATTAAATTGAGGGATGTTTCATTCCCAAGGATACCATTAACCATAGTTTAAAACGACATAAAACATAGAACGGTATTATTTTACTGTGAGTAAAGGAACTATTTGGAATCGAAGGTTCCAGTTACTCCGCTTGCTAATTAACGAAATATGAATGTGTTATTCTGTACTATAGTATTTGGGCTTTGTACTTCTATTTACAAGAATGTTATCCAATAAAAGTATATTTGCCATATGCAGTCAAAAGTATTTATCACAATCTTCTTTGTTTCTGGTTTCACCTTGGGTATGGCCCAAGATATTTCAAAGCTTTACAAAAATGTTAATCCCTCGGTGGTCACCCTTTTTACGGAATCCAAAGCCTTAGGGAATAACAATCAAAGAACCACCGTTGAAGGACTGGGTTCCGGGGTATTGATATCAGAAAATGAGGTTTTGACAGCGGCCCATGTGGTCAACGATGCCGAGCGGATAAAGGTTAGTTTTTTAAACGGGGAAGAAATTCCTGCAAAAGTTTTTAGATCGGCTCCTAATGCAGATGTTGCCTTGCTCAAGCTATCTTGGGTTCCCAAGGTATCCAATGTTGCTAAATTGGGAGATTCCGAATCGGTTTCCATTGGAGATGAAATCATTATTGTAGGTGCTCCCCACGGGCTGGAGCACTCCCTCTCCGTAGGTCATATCAGTGGGAAGCATTCTAAAAAAGAAAGAACTTCCGGGTTTCTATTGCCTGAATCGTTTCAAACCGATGCTTCCATAAATGAGGGAAATTCTGGCGGCCCCATGTTCAATTTAAAAGGTGAGGTCATTGGCATAGCGAGTTATATTATCACTCAATCTGGTGGATTTGAGGGCATCGGTTTTGCAGCCACTTCCAATTCGGCCAAAAAAGCTGTTATCGATGAAAATAGGAGATGGACGGGTATCAATGGATACATTCTGGACAATAGCTTATCTTGGATATTGAATGTCCCAAATGGAGGTGGTATGTTGGTGGAATCCGTTGTGGTCTTTTCCCCTGCATATTATGCTGGATTAAAGGGAGGTTTTGAGGGTATTTCCGTAAGTGGAAATCAATTGGTTTTGGGAGGTGATATCATCCTTTCGGTGAATGGTCTTCCTCTTACCCAGGAATCTTTTGAAAACCTTCAGCAAAATAACGAGCAAAGAGCACAACTGTTTGATCAGAAGTCCTTGGTTTTGCAAGTGCTTCGGGGTGGAAAAGTAGAACAGCTTCAGATTGATTTTAAGGAGTAAAATCCTTATTTTATTATGTAATAGGCACCACAAAGAATTAAGTATTTGCCAAAAGAATGGGCATTGTTTTGATACCCTCTTTTGACCCTTCCTTCCGTCTCCCGCAATTTGATGTGATTCCGTTTCTTTCGGCAATAAATAAGAGGCCATGTTCGGTCAACATTACTTAGAATTAGTTGATTTAATATATAAAATTAGACCGAAAAAAGACTATTTGCTTTTGGTTAGGATTGGGTTCTTTCTTCTTTTAGAAAGGATATGGGAAAATCCAATGTGGTAACTAAAAAATAATAATAAATTGTTGAGACGACCAAAATGCTCTTTTGAAATTTATTATAGAATTATAAATCCTTTAGTACTGTCGATTTTCATGAATCCATATTTGTTAACCCTGCCTTTATTTTCCCCTTATCTATATTATCGGCTTGGTATTTTGTGAAATACGTTATGCCCCATTTGTGATGGGGCATAACATATTTTGAAGGACATAGTTTTCCATTCTAGTTTAGCCCAACTTTTTTATTAATCCCATTTGTTTTTCGTTATATCCGTAGTACTTGAGGTTTGTTTCGATTACCGTTGGTTTGTCCAGGACCCCTTTGAAATGTGAGAAACACTCAAAACTGAACTTGCCGTGGTAGCGG
>NZ_JANQOO010000032.1 GCF_028285715.1 Ulvibacterium sp. | reverse complement strand
AAGCCTATTTGTAGAAAAAGGGGTCTGGATTCGTCCCTTTGGCAAATTGGTATATATTATGCCCCCTTATAGTATTTCGTCAAAGGAACTATCGAAACTGACCGAGGCAATTTATGCGGTAGTCCGTACATTGTAAACCTGGTGGTAAACCAACAATTGCGTACCCAACAGTCTAGTCATAGTTACATCCAGTTTGGATAGGTTAGGTGATTAGAAGCTTATCAATTACCATTTTGACAAAAGATATGAACTGTTGATATAAGTGAAATAACGAGCTTGGTAGAGATTGAAAAAGAAAGGACAAAAAATCTTTAGAAACTTATCGGTAATTTTTTGAAATAACCCTTTGCTATGTTACCCTCGCGTAAATCAATATGAAAAATAATCGCTGTCTTGATAAAATCGTGTAAATCGCTAAATTCGCTTAAAAAACCATTTGGCCTTGGGCATATCGAAATGGATTTTTGCATTAAAACTGTCTGGCAAATGCGCAAGGGAAAAATGTTAACATACATAAACGAGCAGCCTTTTGAATCTTACAAGATGGTTTATCGGTCGATGACTTTTATTGTAGTGCTCTTTGTGGCGCTGATATCGTTTTCGTGCAATGATATCGTTTATGAAACAACTAAAATGATGGTTCCCTGGCCCAATGAAGTGAATTGGAAAGAGGGAGGTTATTTTACCAAAAAAGAACTTAATCTGGAATTGAGTGATGAAGGTTTGCGCGATGTGGCTATTTTTTTTGCCATGGAAGCGGCCCCTTACATTAAAGTCAATTTGGAATCCACTGGTTCCGAGAAAGGATTGTTGGCACTTGATATTGATTCAACTTTGAATCTTTCAGATGAAGGGTACATACTGGAAATAGAAGCCAATGGTATTAAGGTGCGCGCACCTTCGCCATCAGGGGTATTCTATGGATTGAAAACATTGAAACAGCTCATTTGGGCCAACTATAAGGAGGATGGGGTTTGGGCGTTACCAATGGGAGTCATAAAGGATACACCTCGTTTCGCATGGAGGGGGCTGATGCTAGATGAATCCCGTCACTTTTTCGGTCTAGAAAAAGTCAAACAATTGTTGGATTTGATGGCCGAACATAAGCTAAACAAATTTCATTGGCACCTGACGGATGAACCAGCATGGCGTATCGAAATAAAAGCATACCCAAAACTCGTTCAAGTTGGATCAATAGGGGATTGGAGCAATAGTAGTTTAAATGCCAATTTCTACACACAACAACAGATTAGAGAAGTGGTGGACTACGCTGCCGCCCGTCAAATAGAGGTAATTCCGGAAATTGATATGCCCGGTCATGCGTCGGCGGCCAATCGTGCTTATCCGGAGTTTTCCGGTGGGGGAAATAAGGAACATCCAGATTTCACTTTTAACCCTGGTAAGGAGGATACTTATTCCTATTTGGCTGACATTTTGAGGGAAGTTGCCGCTATGTTCCCTTCGGAATACATCCATATCGGTGGTGATGAGGTACATTTTGCGAATGCACATTGGTGGGACGACGCTGAGGTAATGTCATTAATGGAGCGAAAAAATCTTAAGGATTTAAAGGGTGTGGAATATTACTTTTTGAACCGAATTGCGGATTCCCTGGGGACAATGGGCAAAAAAATAGCAGGTTGGGACGAGATTTCCGGTTCGGGGATAAACAGGAATTCATCCTTGGTCTTTTGGTGGAGGCATGACAAGCCCGAAGTTCTGACAAGGATGATACAAAACGGATACCCTACGGTGTTGTGTCCAAGAATTCCCTTGTACCTGGATTTTGTGCAACATGACACCCATGAATATGGCAGGAAGTGGGACGGTGCCTTTGGTAATGCCGTTCAGGCTTACCATTTTCCTGATTCGTTGGATGTAGAAATACCGATTAACAATCCGATAGTAGGAATACAGGCATGTATATGGACAGAAAGGATTGCGAACGAAAAACGATTGGATTTTATGGTATGGCCCCGGCTAACTGCGATTTCAGAGGCGGCCTGGACCGATCAAACATTAAAATCCTATGATAGGTTTCTTAAACGCTTGGAGGAGTTCTTACCATTTTATGGAGAAAGGAACATTGGCTATTTCAATCTATTAAATCCCAACGCCACCCCTGAACCGAAATGGAATAATGGGCCCAATTGGCAAAATAACCATTGAACCAATGATAGACAACAAAATTAGTTTCACAGGATGCTCAAATCCATAGTACACCCAAGGAATAATGAAAAAAGTACATCTTTTATTTGTAATAAGTGTTATTTGGTTTGGAACTCAAGCGCAACAAAATGGTGATGAACTCAACCTAAGTAACAAAATTCCAAAATTGGTAGATGACAACTTTCTGATTACCGAGGGCTATTATAACTGGGGAGGTTCCATTTACAGGGATTCTAAAGGGGTATACCATCTGTTCTATTCGCGCTGGAAAAAGGAATATCGTTTTTATGGATGGCTGACCCATTCAGAGATAGCACATGCCACATCTACAAGTCCCGATGGCCCTTGGAAATACCTTCGCACGGAACTGAAAGGGCATGGGAAAGGCCACTGGGATGCCATAACCGCCCACAACCCTAAAATTAAATTCTTCGACGGCAAGTTTTACCTTTATTACATAGCGACCAACATGGGTTCTAAGGATTATACGGAACAGGATCTGGTGGAGACCTCCCAGGTTGGCTATAGTCACCCAAACTGGAAAATTCTTCGTCCCAATCAACGCACAGGTGTCGCGGTCTCCAATTCCGTTTATGGACCATGGGAGCGATTGGAACACCCCTTAATCGAACCATCAGGTCCCATTACCACTCTTACTGTGAACCCAGCTATTGATAGGGATAATGAGGGGAAGTACCACTTGGTTGTCAAAGGGGACAAACCCAATGAGAAAAGATTTATCCGCAATCAGGCGGTTGCAATTTCCGATTCGCCATTGGGGCCATTTGAGATGCAGCCAAAACCCGTAATTGATTATATGGATACGGAGGATATGTCCATATGGTATGATGTCAAACGGAAGAGGTTTTATGGGGTGTTCCATGCGCATACCTATATCGGTTTGATAACTTCGAGCGATGGGACAAATTGGGGAAAGGCCAAGTATGGCACAGTTACTACCAAAAGATTAAAATTGGAAGATGGTTCTATGCTTGAGCCAGAACGTATGGAACGACCATTTGTCCATGTTGAAAATGGACAACCTAAAATACTGTTGGTGACCGCCAAGTTTAAGAATGATTCCTATACTGTTTGTATTCCTCTCAAAAAATAAGTTTCCTACAAAAAGGCTCGGTACTGACATTTGCTTTTTAGTGCTCTGGGTATTAGGTTGCCACGAATACGGTTTCTACATATAAAGAACCATGGAACCATGTATATCATGAAAAAACCGATACTGAACATCGATGCTTAATGCTAAACCTTGACTAACTCAAAGAATAACCTTACAAAACTTAAACTGGCTACCCATTCCATTCAAGCAATCCTATGTTTTGCATATTTAATATTACGTTTATAGATTGTCTTCCAAAACGGATAAATTCCAATCGGTTTCCTTACAAAATAGTTAAACACTAAAGATGTTTTTTTGACCCTTATCATTTTTATACCCTATACCAAATGCATATTAGTAGCTTAAATGATAATTGAACCGACTACCTAACATTAGAAATTTTAAAGCTCCAAGCATATTGGCAAGGTATTTCTTCATGGGAAAGTACAGGTACCTGAATTACAAGGTCTTTACCTTTTACGGTGTATGTCAAATCGGAGTCATGTCCCAAAAGGCTTATTCTGGTATTTTTGGAAGGTTTGACCCCTGATATAATAAGTTTGCCCTTGGGAAACTTGGGCGCAATGGCGTAGAGGTCATTCCCCTTGGAGGTAAAAAACAATTCCTTCACCGCTTTCCCTTGTTGTTGGTCCACGGTCTGTCTTAAAATATAATCTCCCTCAACATAGGTTTGTCCAGATTTTAATAGCTCAAAATCTCGACCTCCTTTGGACCATTGATAGGATTTTTTCCATTTGCGGGTTCCATAAATAGCCTCTCCGTTTACCGCTAGCCATTCGCCGATCTGCAGCAAACGTTCTTGCATAATTACCGGAATCTTACCTGCTGCCGTTGGCCCTACGTTAATACACAGGTTGCCACCTTGGCTCACAATATCGGCCAACATCAAAATAAGCATTTGGGGGGTGTTGTAATCTTCGATATCCTCATTGCGGTTGTAGCCAAAGGAAAGTCCCATGCCACGTATTTCCTCCCAGGGTTTGTTGAACCTTACTTCTTCCCTAAGATATTCCGTGGTAAAATAGCCCCCATGTTTATGACGTTGGTCTTTTTCCCAGCGATCATTGATAACCACATACTCTTTTACCGGCGATTCATTGAACAGCCAGGCCAGTAGTTCCGTGCTTTTCCAATAGGTGTCATCCTTTTCCCATTCGCCATCAGCATAGATTAAATCGGGTTTATAATTGGTGACCAAATCCTTAAACTGGGGATGGTAGTAATCGGTCACGAATTTGTCAAGTCCAGCCTTATACCAAGGGTGGTACCATTCGTATAAGGAGTAGTACAGTCCTGCCTTTAAGCCTTCTTTTTTCATGGCTTGAACATATTCTCCCACCAAATCCCTTTTAGGACCGGTTTCCACGCTGTTCCACAAATATCCCCTGGATTGGGTGGCGTGTTTATTGGGCCACAGGGTAAAGCCGTCGTGGTGTTTGGAGGTCAAGACCACATATTTAGCTCCCGATCGCTTAAACAAGGAAGCCCATTTTTCGGGATCGTACAGTTCTGCTTTCCACATTTTGGCAAAATCTATGTAGTTGAAATCCTTGCCATAAGTCTTCTTATGGAATTCCGGAATTTCCTGTCCTGTAAATTGGCCGTTGCCAAAAATGGATTGACTGGTAAACCATTCCAGGTACCACTCTTCATAGGTTCCTTTTGGAGACCATGAAGGGACGGAATAGGGCCCCCAGTGGATGAAGATGCCAAACTTAGCATCCTCGAACCAATCCGCCACTGGCCTTTTGTCCAATGATTCCCAGTTGGCCTCATAAGTCTGGGCACTTGTCCATAACCCAATCAACAGAAACGAAAGTGCCGTAAGCCGTAATTTGGTGCGTTTTATTTTCATAATAATCTGTATTTTAATTTTAAGTGATAATCAAGACTTAACTACTTCAGCTTCACCCAGTAACTGCCCCGAGGTATTTTATTTTTATACGACCAAAAAACCGCTAATACAATTGTACCTCGTCCACCCATATCCGGCTTTGGGCCCCTGCCCTATGATGCCCTTCAGGAATGGGGTTGACCGCCTTAGCCTTTATTCTCACTGCCTTTACTTTGCTGGGGGCAAAAGTTACCGTGGTGGATATTTTGTTGCGTCCTTGAATGTGACTGGTGTTGGTTTGATCGGTTTCAGCCAGTTTGGTAAAGGTCTTTCCGTCTGATGACCCATATACCTCCACCACTTCGGGTGGATAAATCCCAAGAATAGTCATGCGAAGCGCCGTAAGTCTGAGCTCACTAAGCTCTGTGGGCGTTTCGAAGTTTATGTCCATCTCCCCATGAAAATGAACCCAGTTAGGATCCAAATCGGTCAATTTACCATAATTGAGATCGGTGAGTTTTTCAAAAGCTTTACTACCTCTGCCCAGTCCTGCCGCTTTGTGGATAGGGAAGTTTAAACTTGCAACGTAACCTATGGGCTCTCGGTTTTGGAAAGATTGGGCCGTAACAAATTCCCCTTCTTTGATTTTAAATGGCCCTTCATATTTTGGGGACTGCAGAGTGGGTTCCAAACCATCCAAGGTGTAATGGATATCCAAACCGTTGACCTCCGTCTTTAGACTAATCTCAATTTCCTTTCCGATGCCTTTATGATCAATCCATGGACTAAAGGCACTGGTGGCGTAGCGCACCTTTTGGGCATCCAAACGTTTGAATTGGGTCTGCAAACGATCGGTAAACCCATCCCAGTCCTTGGCTTCATGGTCTGTCCATCCGGTTTCGGAGATTGCATAGAGACGGGGAAAGGTCATATAGGTAAGCTTGCTCCAGTCGCTAATGGATTCTGTCCACATATTCGCCTGAATTCCTTTTATAAGTCTACCTTCATATTTAGTGAGTGCGTCAGGAATAACCTGATAATTATAAGCTGTTGAAAGCAACAGTTCGGAATAGCCCAAATTGGGTTCCAAATCATCGTGACCTTGTTTTAAGTCGACATAGGTATAGTTGCTGGGAGTCATTATCACTTCATGGCCCGCTTTGGCCGAAACGATACCTCCTTCTTCGCCCCTCCAACTCATGACGGTTGCATTAGGGGCCAATCCCCCCTCAAGAATTTCGTCCCACCCAATCATAATCTTGTCATGCTCATTCAGGATGTTTTCAACACGCTTAATGAAATAACTCTGCAACTCTTCTACATTGGCAAGGCCTTCTTCTCTCATTCTTTGTTGCGCGTGAGGGTCTACTTTCCATTGGCTCTTATTGCACTCATCACCGCCGATATGTATGTATTCATAGGGAAACAAATCCATGACCTCGTTCAGCATTTTTTCTATGAACACAAAGGTTTCATCTTTTCCCGGATTGTAGGTATTGTTGCCCGATACACCCCCAGTGGCTACATAAGATGAGGCGTTTACACAGCCGAGCTCCGGGTATGCGGCAATGGTGGCCTGGGCATGCCCGGGCATATCTATTTCGGGTATTACCTCAATAAAGCGTTCCTTGGCATACGCAATCAGGTCTTTGACCTGCTCTTGGGTATAGAAGCCCCCATAGGTTGGGGTCTCGCCCGGTTGTTGTACCGGTCGCCCAAACCAGTTCGATATGGTTTCATCATAGTTGGTATAGTCCATACGCCAAGCACCAACCTCGGTAAGTTTGGGATAGCTCTTTATTTCGAGCCTCCAGCCCTGATCATCGGTCAAATGCCAATGGAAACGGTTCATTTTAAGTTCCGCCATGAAATCGATTACTTTTTTCACATCTTCAATTTCAAAAAAATGCCGCGAGACGTCCAACATATAGCCCCTCCATTCAAAAGCAGGTTGGTCGTTGATGGTCACAGCCGGAATCCCCCAAGCTACGTTATCTTGCCTTTTTCCCGAATAAAAAGATACAGGAAGCAATTGTTTCAATGACTGCAAGGCATAAAAGAACCCCGCCCCAGAAGAAGCTTTGATAGCTACACCCTCCTTGGTCACTTGCATGGAATAGGCTTCTTCTTCTAAGTTATCATCCTGTTCAAATTGGATGTCTCCCACTCCTTCTAGAATTTTGGGACTCCATCCCGACACAGATTCAAACGATTTGAAAAAAAACTCGGCAATTACCTTCTGGCCTTCATTTTGCACTCCAACCGTTGTTGCCGAATTGATGACAAAATACCCTTCACTCTCACTAAGCTCAAGAGGTTTGGGAATAATGGCAATGGTACCTATTTGTAGATTTTCAGTGGTACAGGAATCCATCATCATGAATGCAGAAAAAATAAATACATACCGAATGATATGGCATTTAATGAGATACTTCATATACTTAGAGATTAATTGTCTTGTATGATTCATCTACAATTTCCTTTTTTACGCAAACCTGTCTAGAGTTTATAAAATATGCTGCTAAAACAACTTGTTCCCATTTGTTTTCTTGAACAACAGGATTTCATTGGTCCTTTTGCAAAATTTCTTTGAAAAAATCGCCAAAAACATCGGGGGAATCCTTCATAGTGAAAAGTCATAAGGACATACTTCGCCTAAGGTCAAAACCCAATATGGTCGGCAAGGACTCCCGAACATACAATGCAATAGCCAAGTCCTTGTTAGAGCCAACCGGTTATTTCGCCTATGGTTATAAATATTACCTAATTTCTAATTCATCCTTAGTGGGCAATTCAGGAAATTTGTTATGGGGTTCCATCTGGTACCAAATAGCCACCGATGATATTTTGCTGCCTTGCTTAAGATATCGTCTTCCACTCCTCCATCCTAAATCTTGAATGGTTATCTTAAGGTCTTTTTCAAACCTAACAGGATCGGTTATGTGCCAACGGTACATTCCAAAACGGGTGTTGGCATTGTAAGTACCATCCGGACGGATTACCTGGTGCAAACCTGCATATGGGGTAGAATATTCGGTGTACTGACCGCCCACATCAAAATTATAGGAGCCACAGAAATAATCTTCCGTTCCAGTACCTGCAATGGTGGGGAATTTTTTGTCGCCATCCATGTAGAACTTGATTTCTCCTTCACCCCACCAACCATTGTTGTTCACTTGCCAGGCCATATAGGTCCCTACATACTGTCCCTTGCCCTGAATACCATCAACAATGGTATAGGCCTCTTTGTCCTTGTCAACATCAGGACTTCTGAACTGTGCATGAAAGTATGCGGCGTCTTTAGGCACTTCGGTTAGGGTGTAATCGATTTGATAATACAAGCGGGTCGGTTCAACATCAATGTTTTCCATGGTAATCCTACATTTTTTACGAAAAGGCATTTGCCAATACGAATTGAAGGCCCTGCCTGGATTTACACTGATTGCAAGCGAATTGAGATGGGCATACTCTCCCCATCCCATACCAAAAAAGTCGCCGACAGGTACTTCAACAGAAGGTTCTTTTTCATCGTCCCAATAGAAACGTAGAATGTAAAACCGCCAATTGCCTGTCGGGGTCATCCAGATATGTTGGATACTTCCAGGACCTTCTATTTCAGCCAAGGTAAAGGTCTCCCCGGGTTCTATGATAATATAAGGGCTTACTTTCCAGCCCTGCCCCAATTCCCGGGCCTCGTGCGAGGCTGCACCCTCACCAAGTTTTGCCATGCCCCCTTTTCCTTTTTCTCCCGTAAAATTCTCGGGACTGATGGAACGGGTCTTTGCATCGGAAGTCCGAAAAAGGTTTCCGAGATTAGAGTTTAAACCATTGAACGGGGTTTGGGCCGCCATTTGCAAACAGCCTACCAAAAAACTAACAATAATAAATAGTGGTCTCATTTGTTTTGATTTCATTGTTTTGCTATAATAATTCTGTTTCTTTGATATGATTACCTCAGCTCACTTGAACGCTTGCGCAATCCCTTCAAGGGAAACCCCAAATACTTTTAATGCAATTTCCTCCAAGGTGGCTTTATTCCCTTCAAAGTGGCAGGTCGTTTGTACATGTTTCCCACTTTCTCCTACATCCAATGCCAAAGCGGGCGACGAGGTTTCCAACTCATAAAAGGGTCCGAGGGGTTTGGCCCCAGGTTCGGGAGAACCATCGTTGTAAGAGTTAACCATATCACCGCCGTAGGGCTCTTCTTGAATTTCCCAAGTTGAGTTTACATAATCGGTAATCCCATTGGGCTTGTTGTATTTTACTATGGTCAGTACTCCGTTTTTGGCATCGTAGGCCCCAAGCACATCCTTGGCCCGGCTGGGCAATAGGCCAATTTTGCTTCGGTACTGGCCATCAGCCCTGAAATAAATCATATTTTGGGTGACTATCAAACGACTATCCGGTATTTGCCCAAAGGATTCGTAAATGTTTACCACTTTACCAGATCCGCCTTCCGCATCGGTAAGATAGGGAATCATGACCGCGGTAGTCTGGGATGGGGCGAACATGCCCAACAGCCAGATGGACAACAGGCCATTCTCTTTGCTCCAAGGGACATCGCCCGTATTGGTTAGGAGGTTGGTTGTCGTATAACCCACGGTCTGGACACCATGGATGGAAGATAGTCCTAAGTGTCCCATGATTTCGGTATTGGACAGTATTTTAACGCTGCGTTCAATTTCTAAATCAAAGGTGAAGCCCGAATAGTTGGTCAACGAAGCCTTTTTGGTAAACACCACTTCCTGGTCTGATTTTCTTTCAGCTTTATAGTGCTCCAAATCGATTAATTTAGGGGTAAACCAATTGTTCAATGTAAACTTCTCTCCGTTTTTAAAAAAGATCGAGTACTGCCCCCCTTCGGGGCCCAACCAAAAACGCTCTTCACCCCCATAGGCATTGAAATGGGGCGAAGTCTCACCCGATTCAAACAGGTTCCGATTAATCCAACCATAACTGGATCCGGTATTACCCGCGGTACTTGTCATCACCCGGCCCTGTAACGCAGGGGACAAGGCTATGCTACTACTGTTTTCGTCATTGGTCAATTCAATGATTTTAATATGTTTACTCATAAAGGCCACATCGTTCTCGTAGGTCGTTGTTGTTGGTTCTTGGTTCTCCATTACATGTTTTTGTTGGTTTTCATCCTTGGTTTTGGGTTGGCATGCCATTATCACCAATATCATCCCTGAAATGCAACACTGAACCACTTTTCTTTTCGAATTTTTCATACTCATTTGCTATCGGCTTTTTTTGAATTAATAGCTCTTTGGTTTATCGAATTATCAAATGGATAAAACACATACGAAGCCCCTTTGCCTCATTTGTAAGGGTCGATCCTATTTCTGGTACCAAAACGTAGCCCATTTGATGTCAACCGTACGGGTTGTCCATCCCCATTTTTCCATTTGAAAATCCAACGATTTACTGAATGGGATTCCATCCAACAACCTTACCCTGGAGTTTACGGTGATTCCAGGACCCTTGAGCGTGTTGGCATCCCCAATGGGCTGCGAAATGAATACATGGTTGTACAATTCGGGATGCCCCCAGGCATAGCCGTAATAATCTTCCGTTCCCGTGCCAAAATGATCAGGAAATTTGCTCCCGTCGATATAGATTTTTTCATCACCTTCTCCCCACCATACCCCAAATGGTTTGTATATTTGATAGGTATCGCCAACATAAACGCCCACTCCTTTATCTATCTTTAAAAATTCCAAATCCAACCCTTTGGCAGCTTCCACTTGAAAGTTTGGTCTTTCCTTGTACATCGTATGGAAATACATGGAGTTTTCTACCCACTTATAGGGAGTAGTAGAAACACGGTAGTTGACCTTAATCGGTTTGTCCGTAGTATTAGCAAAACTGATTTTAGCGTTAGTTTTGAAAGGCATTAACCAAAATGAGGCCATATTCGCTCCTTCATCGACCTTTCTATAATAGTCTTTGGCAGGTACAGCCTGGTCTCCAGACCCAAAAAACAGTCCAAAAGGGCATATAACAGTCTCCTCTCCATCAAAACTTATCCGTAGCAACATTTCCTGTAAAGCCTTGTCAATGTCCTCCGCGTCTAGATAAACCCGTAAACTATTTATTGCTTTTGCACCTCTTATGGACATATCGACCGCCTGTTTTGCGCCAATAACTTCACCCCACCAATTTTTGTTTTCCACAGCTTCACCTTGCATTTTAGCGTCAAAGGTGGAAATTGACTGAAATTTTTCTAGTTTATCATTGACAGCTTTTAAAGTGGCAGCATACTTATTTGGAGTCTCGCTATTAAAACTTTCAACATCTACCTTGCCATGATAAAGCCGATAATTGATGTTCCAGAAGAGCCCTTCAAAGGGCCCTTTCTTTTCTTTGGGCCCCTCGTAGGTAATCTTGATGCTTTTTTCAAAAGGGATGGGCGCATAGAGATTATGACCGGGTTTCGCTCCCTTATTAATAGGCAGGTCATCCCTGTCTACAGATCTAAAGGAAAGGGGATAGCCAATTTCGGCATTCTGGCCAATCAAGGCACCTACATGGTCTGCTTCCCAAAAAGGTATTTCGGCTCCGTCAATGAAAAAACGCAAGGCATGTTTGGCGTTGGGGTCACCGGTCATCCATATTCGGGTTATAGCTCCGGGGCCCTTTACATCCATAATAATCTGCACATCCTTGCCGTTGTACTTTTCATTTCCATAGAAGTTGCTCCAATCTTCATTGGCGAACATATCTCCGTCATCGGCCCTTTTGTCGTAACTGCTTACCTGATGTAACGTCCATAATCCTTTGGGGTGTTTGGTCAAGGCTTCTCTATCTACCATTTCTTCCAAAAGGGATTGAAACGTGACTTTGGTTTTGTTTCCTTGGGCCATGGAAGGTGCCGTCCACAGCATTAGTACCCCCAAAAGGATAAGTCTTCGTTTTAACATTATTGTCTCTTTTAGTTTCTTACTTTCCTTAATCGCTTAGCCAAAGATTATCTTATTGAGGGAAATATCCTCAGATCACTCTACGTGTAACCATGTCAAGTGAAACAATTCTTTTTTTACCTTGGTTTTGGGCCTTACCGCTATGGAATAAAAACCTATTTCGGGAAATCCGATTTATCCAATTTGAAGGCCCTGTATTTCTTCCATCCGGGATGTGTGGCACTAACCTTGGCTTCCAAGCTAACTACATCGGCCACTTGTACCGAAAATGACTGCCCAGACGTTTTGACTGATGAGGCATAACATATTTCCTTAAGCGGCTCACCCGGTTTGTAGATTTATTATATCCACACTGATTTAAGGCTGCTAACCATAGGACTCATACCCGCTTAAGCAATAGGTAAAACCCTTTATTTCATCCGTTTTAATTACGGTTTTTTTCTTTTTCTAGAGATGAAGCCCCCAGAAGCAAAACTGAACACAACAGCTAATAAAAACGTTTTATCATTATTTCCAATCTTAAGTTAAAGTGCATTTGAACCATTTATCGGTTCCATCTGGTCAATTACATCAAATATAGGCTCAAGTAATGAAAAGGCAAATGTCAAAATTGACTAATTTTGTGTATATTTTAGTATTTTATGTCCACGCTTATTATTGACAACCTATCGCCTAGTGGTGACCCCTCCGATACCCAACAGCAGTTTGAACCTTTGGACTTTAAAATCTTATGTTGCCGGTATTGGTGGTTTGAGATTTGGAACGGCCAGCGCTTGTCCTTTCCCTTTTGGCGTCTGTACTGGAACAAAAACGAAGGTGCCTACATTTATTATAAGAAGAAAATATACCTGTCTCCGGATGTGGTCTGCATCATCCCACCGCACACCCCCTATTCTGCTGGAATAGAGAATCAAAGGCCTGTGACAAGTTCTCCTCATTTTTTTAAATGTGGCAGGATTGGCTCTCAACAAGAGGAGCAGGAACATTTGGAGAAGGGCCATATCCTCCATTTTTTTATCCATTTTACCCTGGGCAGAAATTATGACAAAGTCGACCCTGGGATTTATGCCATACGGATGACCCAAGAATTTTCATCTGGCCTGTCCAAAATTGTGGATGCACTTGTTAAGGGCACAAAAGAGTTTAGACAAAACGAAAGTTTAGATGTGTATAATCTTGCACTGTCCGCCGTTAATGAAATCCTCCCAGAAGCCACTTTTTCTGGAAATACCAACCAATATATAGGACAAATCATCGATTTTATGGAAAAGCATATGCACAGCAAATTGACCGATAGCAGTTTGGCTTCAAGGTTCTCCATATCAACAGGTTCATTTTCAAGGATGTTCAAAAGAAGTACCGGGAAAAGTCCCAGTATGTATCTGCGCCAAATACGGATAGAAAAGGCCAGCAATCTGCTCCTCTACACCGACACGAACATCGATACCATCGCCGAAGTATGCGGTTTTTCGGACCGCTACCATTTAACCAAGGTGTTTTCCCAAATGAAGAGAACATCTCCAGCAGCTTTTCGAAAAAGTGCAGGTTACTTTTGATTCTTTTAGTAGCGTGTTTCCATTATTTGCCAATGAACAACCCTTTATTTAAGCTCTTCAAGTTTTCTGTATACTTTATCCGTTATGTGTTTTGTTCTTACCTCCAAGGTAGGCAATGCTGGCAGACCAGATTCGGGCTTGTCTAAATAAAAATAGGCGGTTGCGGAGACGTCATCACTCCTGTAAAAGTTGTTTGACATATTTCCTGGAAAATCGGCATCGGTTGCCTTGGGCGGATTGTCCATATCCAAGTACCTCTTGGCAGCCTCATAGCCGTCATCATGCACATATGACCAAACAGCGGATATGTCAGCTCCATTTTCAATGAGCTTTACCATATTTTCCCTGTTGGTATTCCCGATTTGCTGAATGGTAACTTTGCAATCCTCGTGAAAATATACCGGATCATAGGTGTGAAAGCGGTAAAAGGTATAAAGGTCGTGTTCCTTGTTGGAAACCGTGCTGCCCTGTATCCGGTTATCAAATTCGCCCTGTCCCCAACCTGTACCAATATAATCTTCTGTGCCTGTACCTACCAAGGTTGGAAATTTTTCATCGCCATCCAGATATATTTTTACCTCGCCCTCACCAAACCATGTACCTTTGTAACTTTCATTACCGATGACCCCGATGTTGGTCCCCAAATACCGTCCTCGTCCGTTTACCTTGGGTAAAATGGCGTAATCTACTCCTTTTGTAGTGGCCATATCCCTGTTCCAATAGGCATGGAAATAGAGAGTGTCATCATCCAGTTTTTGTAAGGTTACCATATTGATTTTGTAATAGAACATGAGGAAATCGTCCGATTCATTGACAATTTCCACCTTACCAGCCGTACGGAAGGGCATGGGTACGGAACAATTAAAGGAACGGCCTTCCGGCATAGAAAAAAAGGTATTCTCAAAAGGCCGCATAAGCCCAAGGCCAATTCCAAAAAAGTCGGTAAACGGAACAGATACAGCAGGTTTGGCTGCATTGTCCCAGTACATATTTATACTAACTTTCCTTCGGTTCTCTTGATTCCATCCAAAAGAGTTGGCGGCCCATATCTTGGTGATGATGCCCGGTCCTTTTTGGTCAAAGATGACCAAGGTATCTCCTGGGCCGATCATGCTGAAGGCATCACCCTTGGCTCCTTTATTGGTCATGCCACCCCTGCCCTTCTCGCCTTTTCTGTTCTCGGAACTCACCCATCGGGTATGCACGCCTTCAGGGGCAGCCTTATACACTTTTTCAATGTCGCTTTGGGAAAAACCCGTTTCCTTGGTTTCGGTTTTGGGTTGTTGGCAACCGATAAATAGCGTCAGGACAGAAAATGTCAATACTGTTAGTGTAATCCTCATGTGAATTGTGGTATTTACTTAATTATAATGTTATGGATTTGCTCTATTTTTTAAATATTTATGAACTATAGCGTCCTCTAGCTGAAAACTAATACAAAATCTTCCTCGGACAATACTTTTCGCTATTATAACTTGTTATCGTTCTCTGTTTTTTGGGTTTCAGGGTTACTCTACTCTTCATCTTCGGGTTGAGTGTAACAATACACCCAATATCTCGATTCGCTCCGGGCAGATTTCGTGGGAAAGGCATATTGGGCAACAATTTAGTTGTATTGAGCACCCATTCCATTTTTATTGCCAACCTGGGAACTCCATGAGATTGTTTCTCTTCAATCTATAATGTCTAAGCGATAGTGTAAATATGGAAGCTGTTTAGTAAGGTTGCTTGGGTTTAGAGCAAGAAACAGTTTTATGAACATGAAGGTGCTTCCTTATAACTCAGATCCCGAGCTAATTAGTTCTTTTTTTGCCGCTTGATACCCAAAATCGATAATTTCGTCGACGATAGAAAAATCAAAAACACCATAAGAACCCCCACCCTTGGGGTCTATATAAATATCGCACAAAGTTTTGTCATGGGATAACGTATTGGCAATGGCGATTCTCATACATCTATCCAACAGATTAATTACGTTATTGGCCTTGAACCCTTCATTCAAATGATTGACATGAGAGCCTATCAATACATCACAATGCTGCCTAATGGAAGAAGCGGGTAGGTTTTTCACAAGACCTCCATCCGCATATCGGTATCCATTAATGAAAATGGGCTTAAACACCAACGGAATGGAAATTGATGCCAGTATGGCATCAATCAAATTACCCTTCGAAAAGACTTCGTGTTGGGCTCTGTCCAGATTTGTTGTTGATACATAGATTGGTAGTTTTAAATCCTCAAATTTGGTCGGAAGCAGGGCTTCTAAAATGGTTTTCACATGTTTGTGCGACGAAATGCCGTCCCATACGCCTCTGATATGGAAAATCTTGCCATGTCTGCGATTTTTGGCCATCGCTCCAATATCACTAGCCGAGTAGCCATTGGCAATAAGAGCTCCGATAATCGCACCCATGCTGGTCCCTGAAACAATTTTGGGAAACATTTGCGCTTCTTCAAGCGCCTTTAATACCCCAATATGGGCATAGCCTCTGGCACCTCCTCCACTAAGAGTCAACCCAATTATCCTTTTTCCCATGGCGTCCATGAAATATTATTTTTCTAACTATATAAGGCCTAATAGATAATTTTTAAAACTTCCATTGAGCGATATACAAAGATGGCAAAAAAATGAGTGAAAAGGGATTGTACATAAGTGTGTAAAATCATTTTTTATATACCTTGTCAAAGATAAATCACTACATATCCGTTGTATTTTCAATATAAATAAAGTATGACAATTTTAAAATTGATTTTACTCAAATTAATCTAAAAACCGCTCTATTCTAATGAAAATGGAAAATTTAAATTTTGCCACTACAGTATTAGGATGATATTTCATACATTGTATTTCCAATACAAAACAACGCTCGAATTTTGGTTCCTAATTTCAAAAGCCATGTTAAGGATATTTTCTTGGAATGGATGTGCAAGGAATTACAAGATGCAATAGTTACAATTGATATTGTAAAAACCGAAAGAATATGATTCCATTGACCGATACAGCTCCCGTTAAGAGTTTCAGTTGGATGAACTGGGCGATAATAGGACTGAACATTTGCGTTTATTTGCTTCAAGCAAGTCTCACTGAAAGCCAGTTAGTTGAGCTTATGCAATTTTTCGGCGTAGTACCCATCCAATTTTCCGAAACTTTAGGGACTGGTTCATATGAACAATTACCTATTTTGGGGTTATCACTTCTAAGCAGTCAGTTTTTGCACGGCGGTCTCGGTCATTTAATAGGCAATATGTGGACATTGTACATATTTGGAGACAATATCGAAGACCGAATGGGAAGTTGGAGGTATCTCTTATTTTATTTAATTTGTGGAGCCCTGGCCGGGGTTATCCATATTTTTTTCAATATAGATTCTGCAATCCCAACAATAGGTGCGTCGGGGGCAATTTCAGGTGTAATGGGTGCTTATATGGTCCTTTATCCTAGAAGTAAGATTGTTTTTCTAATCCCATGGATTATACCCATAGTATATGTTCCCTCTTTTATATATCTTAGTTTTTGGTTTTTTGGTCAATTTATTAGTGGAAGTCGTCAAATTCTAACCGAACCAACAGAAGGCGGTATTGCTTTTTGGGCGCATATTGGAGGGTTTATTGCTGGCATTTTGATTCATTGGTTATTTGTCGGAAAAAAAAGTCGTGGATATCTTCACGAATACCCTTATTATAGAAAGTTATAATTCAGTAAATATGGAAGGCTATACAGGATTATTTTGGATTTTTATTATCATTTCAGCATTGCAACCGGTCATTACAAGGCAATTACTCAATAATAGTAGGAAAAATTTAATTGAAAAAATCGAGCGGGACCAGAAATCAAAGGTTATAGCTCTTATACATCGTCAAGAGAGCATGGCCCTTTTGGGCTTTCCTTTGGTTAAATACATTAATTTGGAAGACTCTGAGGAAGTATTGAGGGCCATCGGGACCACAAATCCGGAAGATTCAATTGACTTTGTACTACATACGCCAGGAGGGCTTGTTTTAGCGGCAATGCAAATAGCACGAGCAATTGAACAACATCCGGGCAGAATCAGGGTTATAGTACCTCATTACGCAATGTCAGGAGGTACGTTGATTTCATTGGCAGCTGATGAAATTATCATGAGTCCTCATGCCGTCCTTGGCCCAGTGGATCCACAACTTGCCAATATGCCGGCCCCTTCTCTGGTAAAATTAAAGAAAGAAAAATCAATTGACCATATTGATGATAAAACATTGGTTTTGGCTGATATGGCGGAAAAATCAATCGACCAGCTGAAATCTGGAATCAAGGAACTGATGACCCATAATTATGGTGAGGAAAAGGCCGAGGAAATTTCAAAAATGCTCACAGAAGGAAGATGGACACATGACTACGCAATTACCGCTAACTTCGCAAAGGAAATTGGACTTAAAGTATCTACTGATATATCAAAAGATGTTCTTAATCTTTTGCAGATGTACAAACAACCCACAAAATTAGCAGTTCCAACTGTTGATTATTTGAGGAAAGAATCAAGTTAATCTTACCTTTAAGGCCAAAAAACTAAGCATTCCTCGATATTCATTTTTTTAGGATATGAAATGTTTTGAAGGGATGTTTTATCATGGCTTCAATCAGTACTCCATCTTTATACATGAACTCTTGCACTTGACTTTTCTTTTTTGGATGGATGAGCCTATAATGATGTTTTCCTACTTTCTCCACCTTTCGCAATAGTCCATCGGATTCAGAGAGAACATAAGCTATATCCTTAGGCTCCAAAACGTATAACATTGCACCCGTATACTTTTTTTTCCCATCAATTGGTTGGATCTTGCCATTTTTTGTCATGGTATAGCCAGAACCTTGGGCAATCATCTTAGTATTGGAATGCTCTTTGCCATTTAAATATGTAATCACACTGCTTTGTACAAGACCGTCATCATCATAATTGCTTTTTAGAGCATAGCTAACCTTTGCCTTAGCCAAAATCTTAATATTGACCTCGCTGTTAATTTCAATTTTTTCTTCGGTACCGTTAACCAACATTCGGCCAATTTCACGGTCATTCGAAAGCAGTTTGTATTCCTGTTGCTGCCCCCACCCTATGTGGTTCATGAAGTTAAGTAAAAGAAAAATAAATGACTTCAGCGTATTGTGTTTAAACATGGTTTATAATATTCGTTAATTTTTCCATTCAAGAGAATTGCCCTTATTTTAGTATACAAGTTATGACCATTTAATAACACTTTTTTTATCCTAAGGTAAATTACTTCCCTTTGCAAAGGGTTTTTAGACAAATCACTGCTATCCAAATTGATTTAGGATATTTTATTTAAGCTTTTGTTTTTTCACCAGATAAATCAATAACTTGAAAGCTCCTTCTACTATGCGAAAAAGCATCTTCAGATACTGCCCATTATTAGGTTCAAATCTATTAAGGCGGGATTTATTTTAGTGTAGGATTAAAAGTAAATAAGACAAAATGGGGATTACGAAAAAAATAAAAAAAGAAGAGTTTAAAAGGTACGGCCAACTGTTCAGTGTGCTTACCAAATATGGCTTTGAGGACATTTTGGCGAACAGCAGGATTAAAAAATTGTTACCAAAAGAGTTTCTGAGATCTCATCCAGATAGCGAAAAAACCCTTACTTATTCAAATTTTGAGCGAATACGTATGGTATTAGAAGAACTGGGACCCACTTATGTGAAGCTTGGACAAGTCTTGAGCAATAGGGAAGACCTTATTCCTCAGGAATTGATATTCGAACTTGAAAAACTACAAGATCAGGCCACCAAATTAGACAATTTTGACATCTATAAAACCGTTGAAGAAGAACTGGATATTACTATTTCCGAACACTTTCAAAGTATTGAACACAAACCGCTGGCAGCGGCTTCCCTAGCACAAGTACACCGTGCAAAACTATTAAATGGGCAAGAGGTAATCCTTAAGGTTCAACGTCCAAAAATACGGAAAGTAATCGAGGCTGACTTACTTATCATGAAGCATGTGTCTAGAAATCTAGAAAAGTATAGCAGTACCATGCGATCATTCCAGCCAGTTCTACTGGTATCCACTTTTGAAAAAAGCATAAAAGAGGAGCTACGGTATTTAAGGGAAATAGAGAACACCCAGAAGTTTGCACGGAATTTTAAGGACAATGAGTCCATTTACGTGGCCCAGGTACATGTCCATCTAAGTAATGACCGAATAATCTGTATGGAATATTTAGAGGGTATAAAGATTTCGGAAATTGAGGAGCTCAAATCCCAAGGTTTTAATCCCGTCCAGGTGGCCCATGTGGGCGTTGACCTTTATATGGAGCAAGTATTGGAGCATGGTTTTTTTCATGCAGACCCCCATCCGGGTAACATTTTTCTGTTGCACGAAATGGGGAAATTGAGTTTCTTGGATTTTGGCATGATGGGAGTAATCCTTCCAAAGGACAGAGAGTTGCTTAGCGAACTACTAGTCTATTTCCTGCAAAAGGATACGAAAAGAATTGTCTTCCTTTTGGAAAAACTGGCAGTAAAGACAGACATCAAAGACCTTCAAAAATTGGATCAAGATTTATATATATTTATGGAAAGTATTAGCGATACTGCCATAAAGAACATTCGTATAGGACCCGTCCTTACCAATCTCAAGGAAATATTACATGAAAACAAAGTTGTGCTCCCTCATTATTTTTATATGTTGATAAGAGGTATTGTTATGATTGAAGGCGTTGGACTGAAACTGGATCCCAACTTTGACATCACCAAAAATCTTCGTCCGTACGTCAACAATATCCAGAAGCGACAATTCGGTTTCAAGAAAATCCTTACAAAGAATTTGGAGCGAATTAAGAATGTCCAGCAGCTTATGGACACCCTACCCGAAGATTTTGGAATTATCATAAAAAAGATAAAGGATGGCAAACTTGTGGTAAAGCATCAGATCAGTGACATTTCGAGACTTCAATCGATTTCAAGTAAATTAATAGACCGCCTGGTTTTCGCCATAATCATTGCGGCATTATCCATAGGATCAGCCATTTTGGTTTTGGCCGACGCCCCTCCTAAGGTGTACGGCGTTCCTGTGTTAGGCGCTGTAGGTTTTCTGCTCTCAGCTGTACTAGGCTTTTATATTGTGCTATCCATGTTCAAAAAAAAATAGATGTAATCGGTTCCCTCAAACCAAATTTACAAATAAGAAAATGAGGAACCAGTAAAAGCTATTTCCTAAGCTTATTCATTATTCTAATTTGTACTTAATTGCCGAAAAGATAAAATCTTTCATGAACGTGGCCTATTGGGCCTATGATATTTCAAAAGAGTATTTCTAATTGGATAAGTTTGGCGAATGCCCATAGGTGGCCCTTTCCTATGAACTGAAAAAAAGATGGGCCCTTTACTCTAAGTGAAATCTACGAAATCGATTATACCCATAGGGTTGAAGTGACTCGAAGGATAAAACGAGAAAGAGATGGCCAATATTATAAAATGGCAGGGCCAGCTTGAATTAATCAATTCCCTGCATCACTATTCATCTTCATAGGGATATTCAAACTGGCCGTTCACCAATCAATCAAAGACTTTTTTCACTTCGTGTGAAAAGTTCTTACGAAAACATTTTCTTTAGCTTCTTAAGCTTGAATGCGAAATAGATGCCGAAAATTCCAACTGAAATAAGAGCCAAGCCCGTCCAAACCACAATAGTAATTCCCGCAAACAGCGGATTCCAGAGCAGAAAAAATGAAAACATTAGACCAAACACACCTACTAACATAAGATTACCCCAATCCAATATACCGAAACGTTTCAAATCTATGGAAACCCCAATAGCCATAATTGACCGGAAAAATACCCAGAAGCCCACGTAGATGGGCAGGGTGAGTAGTGAAATGTCGGGGCGCATGATGAGCAATATACCAATGGCCAGGGAAAGAATACCAGATACAAGGGACCATCCCCAATTCTCAATGTGTTTTCTGTTCGCTATGGAAAAAACCACTTCCATAATCCCTGAAACCAGAAAGGAGATGCCAAAGAGTAATGCGAGGGTCAAATAAGATTCCAAGGGAACCATAAAAGTATATATTCCCGTTCCTAAGAAAATAAGTCCCATAATCAAGGGTACGTACCAATACTTGATGGATTTTGTTGCTGTTGTTAAAATTTGATTTTTCATTGTATTAGGTTTTAATTGTTTTTATATCAATAGTTTTTTGACAGTATCACATTTAACAATGATTTACCAAGCCCAATTTCAAATTACTTGTCGGTTTTTTGAATAGGCCAAGATCGGAGTTATTCGTGCAGCAAATAATATTGGATTTAATAAATCCAATGCTCTTGAGTGTATTTTAGTCTTACCGACCAAAGACAGTTGATATGATTTCCTTTTTTCGGAAACTGCAGATGATGTGTGGTGAAGCTTCATCATCGGCAGCCTCCAATTCAATGACATTGGGGTAACAAAGAATTCTCTCAACTCCAACTTCAAATTTGTCGATATTTCTTTGCCCAATTTAGGGTTATTCATAGACTTTTGAGAAAAATCATTTCGCACCAAGACTTTCATATTTGAGTGTTTTTATGGCTATCAATCAGCCATTTCTTTTAAGTGCAAGTTAATTTGTATAAGAATCTTTTTTTTTACCCTATGGTAAAAAAGCAACAGGTTCAGGTTTTTGAAAAATCAGAATGATTGGCCAATTGCGAAAATCGCATGGTGCCTTTTTACATAGTACATCCTTTTCATTTTAGTCTCAGTATTGCTAATATCAAGGTCACAGCAGTAGCCACATTATATAATATCGAAAGCCCATCAAACAATATCCTGGTATTTTTCATAGGACCAAGCTCTCCTATATTGCCTCCTACTTGGGGGTCACCCAGCAAAGCCTGAGCAGGATACGGAAAAA
>NZ_JANQOO010000017.1 GCF_028285715.1 Ulvibacterium sp. | reverse complement strand
TACCATCGATGAGTTTACGGCCATCACTTAGTTCTATAGTACATTTTTTGGCCTTCTTTACGGGATAAACGGGCAAAGGTTCGATCATGGAGGTATAGGGGTGCCAAATATGATCTTTGTCGTATTCCAATAACTTTTGCATAGATTTCTCGATTAATTCCCGGGTTCAAATATCATACTTTTTAAGGGTATTTCGTTTTTACAAACGATTATAATGCTTCGTTATATACACTTTTTCTGGAAATCCAAGGTTTGGGAGGTGATCCTGCTCACCGGTATCTTGGGTACCCGAAAGCTTGTAAAATCATTGATCGTAGAGCGCCGATAGATTGAAAGGCGCAACTCCAGCATCGGAATCCGATGGTTTCTTGTCCTTGTCCCCTTGTTTGGATTCCCATTCCTTGATGCTTTTATCCCTTAAGCGAATGGCCCTTTGGGTGGAGCAGCCCATAAAAAGAATGCACGAGAAAGTTAAAGAGCCTACTATAATGGAATAGCGAAGCCGCCTTGATATTGGTTTGGACGCGATACCTGCAAAAGCTTTACTATCTGTATTTAATCTCATTGGAATGAAGCATTAAGGATGGGGCAAAAGTAGATTGCCACCTTCTTCTATCTATTGACCTGGGTCAAGAAATCGCTATAACAAAAAAAATACGAGCCCGGATGTGGACGGGATTTGCCATTAGCATATGGAGATTACAACATTTCCCTTTTTCCGTCCGGTCTCCACATAGCTATGGGCCTGGGCAGTCTGTTCCAAAGGGTAGTATCTGTCTATTACCGGTTTTATTTCCCCTGCCTCTACCAATTCCCTTAAGGCCATGAGGTCCTTTTTAATGATCTTGGCCGATCGGATATACGTGGCTGTGAGGATGGCTTTTTTATGGGGGAACAGGGACGTCCAAAACATATAAAAAAGAGTGGACAGTCCGGCGGCATCAAGATAGATTCCTTTTGGTTTTAAGGTGTTCTTGCAGATAGGAAAAGAATGTTTACCCAAAGTGTCAAAAATAATGTCATAGGTTTTGTCCGTTTGCGTAAAATCCTCTTGGGTGTAATCTATGACGGTATCCGCCCCAAGAGATTTGACCAGTTCCATATTTTTGGTACTGCAAACCCCGGTGACCTCCGCACCAAAATGTTTCGCAATCTGTATGGAAGCCGTACCAACAGATCCTGAGGCACCGTAGACCAGAATCTTCTGCCTTGGACTTATTTTTCCTTTGTTTTTAAGAAAGTTCAAAGCCGTTAAGCCGCCCTCAACGATGGCTACGGACTCTTCGTAGGTCGTATTGTACGGCTTTTTGATTATTGGGGCATCCTGGGGCAGACATATGTATTCGGCATGTGCGCCTAATGAGGGCCCAGTGATTCCAAAAACTTGTTCCCCAATTGTAAACGATCGTACATTCTTTCCAATGGCTTCAATCTCCCCGGCCAGCTCCATTCCCAAGATGCTTTTTTTTGGCCGGGTAAGGCCACTGAACAATCGGGTAAATATCGGTTTCCCTTTTCTACCAATAAGACCGGCCGTGGTTACCGCCGCGGCATGGATCTTTAGTAGCACCTCATCATCCTTTGGAATGGGTTTTTTGACCTCTTGGAGCCGCAGCACATCGGGTGTTCCATATGTGGTACAAATAACTGCCTTCATTTTCATCATTAAATGTGAATCTCATTTTGAGTCGGTAACTTCCAGGCAATTCGGATTATGGCCATGAATGCCGCGAACTCCATGATCATAAAAAATATATCGTCCAGATCTGCGGAGGGGACAAAACTCAATGCACCCAGAGCGGTAAAGGAAACGGCGATGATGTTTGTCCATTTGTTGGCTTTGTCCTTTAATATACGGGATAGGAGTACCATGAGAATCGGAACTTCGATTACAAATCCAAAGACAAGAACAAGTTCCTCGCTTACATCCAAAGACATTATTTCTTTAAGAAACCCCTTGTTTGCGAATTGGTGCAGATCTCTAAAAATCATATTGAACAGCACAAAGATCCACAACGTAGACAGAAGGGATTGGGCTTCAATTTTGTTACTTTTCATAGGTGTTACATTTTAAAGAGCAAAATTGAGGCACTAAAAGCGCTTTTTTATTGACTTGGGTTAAGAAATAACGAGGCTTTGAAATTGTGGATCTGTACTGGGCCAAGGAAGTATCCTAACTGCTTAGGATGCGCTTGCGAATTCTGCTGAGGGATTCCGGTTGAATCCCCAAGTAACTCGCTATTAAATATTGCGGGATTCTATTCAATAAATCCGGAGATTGATCTTGAAGATGTTGATATCGCTTTTCCGGGGTCAATTTTATGAAATTATCATATTTCATTCTTTGGGATGCCAATTCATCCTCCAGCAGGGTTGGACCAAGAGCGGCAAGTCTTGGTAATCTTTTCAGTAGTTCGGCACTTCTTTCTTGGGATCCAATGGATAGGATACAATCTTCCAAACATTCCAAATAATACTCGGAGGGCTTTTTTGTAGTGTAAGCAATTGGGGTAATCGGTTGTTTTTCTACGAAAAACTCGGTTACCTTAATATCGCCTTCCACCAAATAATAACTATAGATACAACCTTTAAGGATAAAAAAACATTCATGGGACATTTCTCCTTCCTGCAATAAGAGGGTGCCTTTTTTGAAGGATTTTATGAATTTTTGCCCGGATAGGATATCCTTCTCTTCCTGGGTGAGATCAATATATTTGGATAAAAAATCAAATATTACGTCGTCCATTGTTAGTAGCTATTGAATCATCCGGTGTTTTAGGGTTTAGCCAAAAATTCGTCGGGTCCGGAACCTTAAAAATAAGGAATTTATTCCTTTGATTTTAGGTGATGCCTTAGGCTTGGGGCAGCGCTTTTTAAGATGGACCAATGCCCAAGGCTTTGGCCGTGATACGCTAGTAATGCCAAAATGATGCAATTTAAAGGCAAATGAACTGTTTTTTTGGGGTAGCCTAAGGAAATGGGTAGGAAAAGCCAACAAAAAACCTTACTTTAAAATCGGTATCCCAAAGAGGGTCGCCCTTCATTGATTTTTTGTAATCCTTTTAAAAAGTGTAGAAAGCAAAACGTGTTCCTCCCATGCCGAAAGACTTATCCATTTATATCGTTTATGGCGTATTCCTATTACTTTCGCTGTCCTTGCCGGCCCAAGAATCAGGCTATATTGTCGGAAAACTTGTGGACGCCACAACCAACGATCCGGTTGTATTTGCCAATATCAGGATCAAGGATAGGGCCTTGGGCGTAATTACCAACGAGGACGGTAGTTTTAGAATTCCCTTACGGTATAAGGAATATGGTGACATTCTTGAGATATCCTCCATGGGATACAGAACCCGGGATATTTCCATTGCGAATTTGGAAGCGGAGAAACTGAACTTGATACGGTTAAATCCCGATGCCATAGTGCTGGACGAGGCCATAGTTAAGGCTAAGGGAAAGCGAAGAAATTATTCCGCGTATTCCATCGTAAAAATGGCCATTGAGGCCATACCCGAAAACTACCCATCAAACTCATTTTCTACAGTGGGCTACTATCGCGATTATCAATGGAAAAATGGGAATTACCTTAATTTAAACGAAGCCATCCTAGAGGTTTTCGACCAGGGTTTTGATCGAGAGGATTTTAGGACTTCCGAAGTACGATTGTTCGATGCGAAAATGAACAAGGATTTTGAGCGGGATACGCTCGCTTCCCAGAAATATGATTATAGTACCGGAAAGAAAATAATAGACAAGGCCTATTTGGAGAATTACGAAGGAAACGAGTTTACGAACTTAAGGATTCATGACGCCTTACGGAACTTTGATATCTATTCCTATGATTATGTGGGCAAGTTGGAAGAAGATTTTTTGGCGAACCACAAATTTTCGAAGAACAAGGAGACCTATTTGGGTAACGAGATATTACACGTAATCGATGGTAATGGGCAGAAACCGGGCTATAGGGCCCATGTAAGACTATATATATCCAAAGCCGATTATGCCATCCATAAAATGGCCTATACCCTATATGATACTACGGAAAAGAATACCTCCGGGATTAAAAATAAGCACGGTCACAAACGTAAAGTGATTTTTGATGTGCTGGTGGAATACAGTAGGTTCAATGAAAAGATGTACTTGAACTACATCTCCTTTCATAATAGTTTTCGGCTTAATCTTCCACCCCTATTTGAAATGACAACGGTAGACCTTTCCCTCTCAGAAGGTCATTTTGGATTAAAATTCAACAGGCCCGTTGATCCGCTTTACGCCAAAATCAAAAACAATTACACCATTACGTTTAAAGGGGTCCAATGGGAAGTCGGTAAAGTGGAGGTGTTCAAGGACTCGGTAAAGGTCTATCCTGATTTAAAAGAAGGAATTTTGTCCAAGACAATGCGGGAAATCGATGTTGCCGTAAAAAAGCGAACCTTTAACAGCGAACTGTTGGACATAAAGGTTAAGGATGTAAAGGATTTTGAGGGGAATCTTGTTAATACCCCAAGAGTTGAGAACTATATGCAATTCCGGGAATTTTTTGTGCAAAGGGTAAAATTGAAGGCTCACGCCCCATTTGATATTGAATACATGGACAAGAGAAAGCCCCTATTCGAAAACCAGCCCATTGAAAGACCAAAGGATTATAAGGAATATTGGATGAATACGCCTTTATTGGAGAAAATCAATTAGTATGGAAAGAAACATTTTTAGGAATTCCTTTTTTCTGCTATTCGTGTTGTTGTCGACTTCGGGCTTTTCGCAGAAGGAAGGTTTCATTTTTGGACAATTGGTAGACGCCACACAAAACGAAACGATCCCATTTGCCAGTATCCGGGTAAAGGATAAGGCTTTGGGTGTTATTACCAATATCGATGGTACCTTCAAGATTCCTATGCGATTCAAGGATTTGGGAGATATCATTGAAATTTCCAGTATGGGCTTTGAAACCAAGGAAGTGTTGATGGAAGACTTAATAGAAGGGGAAAGCAATATAATAACGCTCCGGCCTGGGTTATTTCAACTGAGTGAAGCGGTGGTCACGGCCAAGATTAAAGGGCTAACAGCTAAGGAAATTGTACGTATCGCCGTAAAGAATATTCCCCAAAATTATCCCGAGAGGCGTTTTGAAATCGTAGGGTACTATCGTGATTACCAGGTGAAAAATGGAAATTATATCAACTTAAATGAAGCCATCATTAACGTTCTGGACCCTGGTTTTGGGACCTGGGATATCCTGGAAAGTGAATACCAACTCTATTCGTATACCAAGAATCTTGATTTTGAAGTCGATAGGTTTGCCGGACAACCCTATGATTACAGGGAACAGGAGAAGGTGATTCCCGGCGCCGTAATGAGGAATGATGGTGGGAACGAATTCATAACCCTACGATTGCATGACGTTATTCGGAACTATGGATTAAAGTCATTTTCGTTCATAGATTCCCTCTCCACGGATTTCATAGAGAATCATCAGTTTAACATCCTGCGGAAAACCAACTACAACAAAGAAAGGGTTTACGAAATCGATTTGAAATATGAAAATTACGGCTATCGCGCCGAAGGCAAAATCTTTATCAATATGAATGGTTTTGCCATCCATAAACTGGACTATGCGGTATTCAAGAGAAGGCAACCGCTGTTTACCCGTGTCGCAGAAAATCACAGGGAAAGATTTTCCGATGGCTTTACCAAAATGAACAAGGAAATGCTGTACCATATTCAAATAGAATATGCAAAAGGTGCAGGAGACCAAATGTTCCTGAACTATATTTCCTTTTACAACAAGATTCTCCTTAAAAGACCTGCGATATTCAAGTCCAAACCCCTTATCGATTTGGAGGACAATACCTTCAAAATTCGGTTAAATAAATTTCCAGCCAAACCTCATAGAATAAAGCTAAGGGATTTTAAGGTACTTTATGGAAATGAGTCCCTACCACTAAGGAAATTTACCTTCCTGGAAGATGAAAGAACAATCATATTATATCCTCACTTAAAATATAAAAAAACGGAAGACCAATACAAATACCTATTTATGCCGAAAAAAGGCCTTCAAATTCCTAACTTAAAATTTACTTACCGGAATATCAAGGACAGTCTTGGAAACAAGTTGGATGAAAGAAAAGGGGAATATATCCATCAATATCGTGAGTTTTTTGCACAGGAAGCAAAACTCAGGCCCAAACAAGAATTGGATACACTGAGTCTTATGCAAAAGGTGCTGCCCTTGGATAATGTATTGCAACCCATAAACAAGGAAGGCCTTAAAAAGGAGTATTGGAAAAATACGCCGCTGCCAAACCTAAAAAAGTAGAAAGCCTTTTGGTTTAAAGTTTCGATCAAGTTTTCCCTATGGGGGGATATTTTTCACTTGGAGCCAAATGACTTTTTTTAAGTCCTGTAAACAAGTCAAGCCATAAGGTGCCTATGTTGATGGGGTATACTAAGTAATGCACTTTGGCACTACTGTATTTTGGACGGGCGGACCTAAGTAGTGCTGCCGTCCAAGACCCTATTGGTAATTCTCCTTTATATATGTGAATTTTTGGTTTAAGAGTAGTATATTTTCTTTTGCAAATGCTTTCAAGATAGATTGTTCAACAATCCGGGTATTCTTCCTTTGCCCTTTTTTGATAGCTGTAAGCGATAGTTTTATGGATGTATTGGTTATTCTTGCATATATTGGAATAGGTCAGGGTTTGTATTTGATACTTATCTGTTGGAAACTGACCTTTACCTTCAACACAAAACTTTCACTTTCCATAGTGATGGGGAGCCATATTTTCCTGCTACTTAATGTGATTTTTTATGAAATGGATTGGTTTGCCCTATTTCCTCACTTTATGTTTGTAAGAGTGCCCATACCTCTGTTAATCGGTCCTTCTTTCTATATACTTTATAAGAGCATTTTTTTTAAGGATGAAGGGTTTCGTCCCAAATTGTTGTTCCACTTTGTTCCATTTCTTTTATGCATTGCAGTCTTGGTTCCCTACTACATGCAACCGGCATCCGAAAAACTGGGCGGTCTGGGTCCGGAACATGTAATTGGGGTCAATTATTGGGTAGTGGAGCACTTAAGGATGTTACATTTGGTTGCATATCTCATCTGGATTTTTTACATCAATCGAACCCAGGTGCATGCATTGGATTATCTCAGTTTTCCGTTGCCCTACAAAAGAATGTTTTTGTGGGCATTGGGCTTCTATGCAACCATTGTATGCTTGGGCGTAGCCAATGCTATTATGTTTACTGAGGGGTTCGATTTTCTATATCTTACTGAATTAAGTATTGCAATTATCACCACTTTGTTGGTCTATTGGATAAGTTATGTATTCGTGAGATATGATAAGGAGTGGAGGAAGGTCTTTAAAAGGATAAGCGGTACAAAATCGAAAATTGGTAAGCAAATAATAGAAAAGTTAAAGGGGTTGATGGAAGAACAGAAAATGTATAGGGACTGTGAGCTTAAAATCGGGGATATTGCCGCCCAACTTGGAGTACCAAGACAATTTCTTTCCAAGATCATTAATCAAGAGTTGGGCGTAAACTTCCCGGAATTTGTTAACGGGTACCGGATTAACGAATTCAAATCCAAGGTTCTTGATCCCAAGGAGAGGAATAAAACGATACTAGGAATTGCCTATGAGTCAGGATTTAATAGCAAAACCTCTTTCCAACGTGTCTTTAAGGCAACCACGGGGATGACACCAAGCGCATACAAAAAATCTCAAATTAAAAAGGGCCCAGAATAGATTTTGGACCTTTTGGGGCATAGTATCGTCCTATTTTTGACAAAAATCAAAAAATGTTCAGGAGAGATAAATGCCCTAAGGAAGACCTAAAGAATCTTACTTCCCGTCTTCCATTCAGAAAAAACAGTGTGAAAGCGACTACAATTATACGTACCATGGTATTGGTACTATTGGTTCTATGCACATTAGGTTGCCGGGCCCAGGACAAGGAGTGGCGAGGGGACCTTGAGAAGTTTTATACGTTGGTCTTGAATGAATCGGGCCACATTTTCCAAAACTATGATTTCCGGCAATGGCGTAATGATTACGACCTGCTTTTAAGGCAGTCGGACACAATGTCCAAAAATGAAGTCAGGGTAGCTTTAATGGCCTTGGTCGCCAAATTAAAGGATGGCCATTCCGGTATCTGGATAAGGGATATGGTGTTCCCGGGAAATGGTACAAAATGGTTTCCTATCCGGATGTATTATTTTGAAGAAGGTCTGTATATAATCGCCTCGGACAAAAAGTATGCTGACTATGTAGGGGGCAAAGTAGAACAAATAGGGGCACTTTCGGTATCCGAGGTATCCCGAAAGCTCTTTGAAATATCCAATGGTGAAAATGAATATGGGGATATGTTCAAAGTACCTTTTTTTATGATTTATCCACCCATACTTGCAGGGCTGGGCATATTGGAAGATGAAACTGCGCCACTTACCCTAAAGGTTAGGCTATCCAATGGTTCCTTAGAAAAAGTTCAGGTTAATGCCGAGTCCTATGAAGGAGGTCTGGAGGATTTTTTTGATGAATTTCAGGCTCCTTCTTCCAATTCCGTCCGGTTGGATGAAAAGCTCGGAATTCAGTGGCCCTCTTCCAAATGGGATGTAAATCCTCCCTATCATTTGGAATATCTGGAAGACAAGGCCACCTTATACATGAAGCTTAATGTACTTAAAGATCCACCGAATCATTCAATAACGGATACATATACCGAGTTATGGGAGGTAGTGGAAAAAAAGGAAGTAGACAAGCTAATTGTGGATTTAAGAAATAACGGAGGTGGTAATTTATTCAACGCCTGGCCCTTTGTATTCAAGTTGCGGCAATTTCCAAGATTAAATAAGGAGAATAAACTGATCGTCCTGGTGGGTCGCAAAACGTTTAGTGCGGCTACGGCCTTTCTGAGCATGTTGGAAACACATACCAACGCCATTTTTATTGGTGAACCATCTGGCGGGAGACCCAATCAAACAGAGGGAACACCGGAATTTCCGCCTCCAAGCTTGGAACATATCGGAGTTGATGTACTACTGTCCAGGGGCAGGTGGTCCCACACAAATCCACGTGATGACCGCGAGTATATGGCGCCGGATATTCTGGTGGTTGAATCAATTTCCGATTGGATGAAGGGTGTGGATCGCGCATTTGATGAGGCCATCGGATTGAAGTAGTCGTACGGGCCACAAGATTATTTAGGGACTACTATATGACCGTTGGAGCTAATCTCTCTTTACCCTATAGGTTACCCGCCTATTGGTAATGATGCGTGTGGGGCAGCCTAAGCGCAGGGTATTGTCCTGTGCGGATCCCACAGTTTGCCCGGAACCGGCCGCCAAGGGAATACCATTATTTGGACTCGAAGGGTCGGTATCCACAGCTCCGGCCAATCGGTTGTTGGCATCCAGGTCGTTTTTGGTAAATACGGCACCGCCTTCCACGGCATCCGGGCAGGTATCGGCATCGCTATCCGTGTCCAAATGATCGGCGATACCATCATTATCGGTATCGATTTCCGTACAGGCGTTATTGCAACCATCTGCTTCATATATACTGGCCAATCCAAAGATGGGGCCTATTTCAGGGATTGAGGTGGTAATGGTCCTTCCCGAACTCCCCGTGGTAATATCGTCCAATAGGATGATAGTGTCTAATCCGCCATAAACCACTTGACAGGTCCCGGAAACGGAGGCTCCATACCCCCCTCCTGAAATAAGGGTCGGTGTAGAATGGCTTACGTAGTCATAGGTAACGGGATCTATGTCTATTTCAATCGAATAATTTATTGCGGGATTTCCGGGATGGGCCAGATAGTATAATTGCCCATTGACCAGGGAGAAATCCCCTAACGGAATGAAGCCGGGTACGGAAGCCCATGGCGTAACGGTAAAAGGGGATAGGGTAACCCTGTAAATCATAGGCGTGGTATAAAAACCGACCAGGGCCGACCCATCGGGAAGGAAGGACATGGCAACGGCCCCACCAACGGGGACCGTTCCTATAACGGTCTCCGAACAGCTACTTGTACCCACTCTTCTAATCTCTGAATCCGTGGGGGAAGCACCCCCAAGTTCAATGGTGTATATTTGGCCGTCCGGGGCTATCCCGATATCCCCGGAGATCTGCAGCCCGGAACACAAGACATTCACTGCGTTGGTCTCAAGATCATAGGTGGCAATTTCACCTAAGGCGGTGTTTACATAAACTTCCCCAAGTGTAATACCTGGGCATGTATGCCCCTCGTTTAAGTCTGTTATCCCGTCATTATCATCATCCAGGTCATTACAATCACGTATCCCGTCCCCATCGGTATCATTATCGATGAATAATCTGACCCCATCCAAGGCCATATACTCGTAGTTAAACCCGGTAGCATCGTTATCTACCGTAAAGGTCAGGTTCTGGGAAGTGGCCGTGGCGATAAAGGTCATTTCCTCCTCCATCCATATTTGGTTACCTTCCCCGAGATAGCCCATAGCCGTACTGGTAAAGGTCTGTGTTCCGAAGGTTACGCTCCAGCGTGCCCTTTGGGCAGGGTCTATTGGTGTGTTCCCGTCAATGCCCGCATTGGCCTGGTAAAACTTCAACACATAAATTTGGCCGATGTCCAATCCGGTTATGGTGGTTCTAAAAGATACGCCCAAATTCGAGGTAGTTACGTACCCCCCCACGAAAACGCCTCCATCCGGGGAAGAAGGCATTCCATCCGCGATTCCGGTAAAGAAATTCGACCCGGTAAGGGGCATCGGGGAAACCCATGTACCGCTAAAACCAATAACGGGAGACCATCCTGCTCCAGTAATTACGTTACTTAAGCTAAATGCATCGTTGCTGGCTACCCCGGACAAGGATTCAAAGGAGCCGTCAGCATCCGAACTAAAATTGAAAGGTGACAAGCACTGTCCCAACACGATGGAACAATTGGAAAGAAAAAAAAGAAGGGGAACTACCCAAATATTTTTTGAAAATAGATCTTTTGAGGTCATGGGTCGGTTATGGGGTTATGCCATATGCTTTTCCAGACCCATTAGTATTTGCTGTTTTATGGATTGTGGGACGGGAAAAACATTTTCATGGTCGTTACAAATCTAGCTGGGGAAGCCCGTAGATTTTGGTGCAATCCCCTAATCGGTAGGTTTCTTTAGGTAAACGGTAGCACGCAAAAAACAACGGTAAACCCCTATTTGCAGGGTTTTTTCGGGGTGTTTTCTTTTGTTTTATGAACAAAAATGTCGGTTTATCGGTTTCTTTTATTCTAAGGCTTTTGCAGCTATTTAGTGTTGTAACCCTGGTTGGCAAAATCCATTAGAAATTCCAGATTGCCTTTCCATTGAAGTATTTTTCCCTTATCCGATTCTCTTTCGGTTTCGGAGTTCGTAAAGGTAGACGGATTTTCAAAAGTGATTTGATCCGCTAAAGGAGCCGGGTTCGCTGTAATTTATCTTTACATACATGTTTTTGGTCCGGCCTGTTTCACGTTGGCGATTTGGGAACGGTTTGAAATTAAAAATCTACCACAATACCAATACTGGGAATGATCTGTCCTGTATCACTTTCGATTTCTATCAAACTCCGTGGTTGAATAATTGTGCCATTTGAATCCCTATTCAAACCATATTCCGCGGGTTGGGGAATATCTTGTCCAAGAATATTCTGTGCTTCGGCAAATACATTCAGCGAAAGTTTTGTGAAGTTCCATTTTTTGTCGATTCGTACATCCAACTGGCTAAAGACATTCAAGTTTTCCTCTCCCAATCGGTTATAATCCAGTACCACTTCAGGATAGTTTTCCAAGGTTTCTTCCAGATTTGTGGGCACAAAAGGTGTTTCACCCGCAAAACGGTATCTAGCGCTTATCTCCCAATTTCGTTTTAGCTTATAACCGCCGGTAAACGATATTAAATGTCTGCTGTCCCAGACCGAAGGGAGGAAAACGTTGCGGTCAAAACCTGTAAATTCGCTGTAGAACCAAGTATAGGCAAAAATACCATAGAAATTGTTGGACAGTTTTTGTTGAAACTGAAGTTCGGCTCCATAACTTCTGCCCCTACCTACCGTTTCGACGTCCTCGCTACCCAAAATCTCAAAATCAGCTCCTTTGTTCGCCAAGGAAACACCATCCAAAACGGATACGGGATAATCATCATAGCGTTTATAAAAACCTTCTAGGGAAATACTTGAAGAGGGGCCAAAATAATGTTGCAATCCAATTACAACATGGTCGCTCAAGGTATACTCCGAATCTTGATTGATCAAGATTCCATTGTTGTCCCTAAACCCGAGAATCGTATAGGGCGGTAATTTATAATAGCGACCCAGGGAGCCATTCAGCCTCCAATTTTCTGAAAATTCGTAGGAAAGCGATAACCTTGGGGAAAATGTGGAAAATAGATTGTCTTCTTCCGTAAAAGAGTCGTTATCCATTCTAAAGCCAAAAGAGACATCCAGTTTATCATCAAAAAAAGATTTTGTAAGATTTGAAAAGAAACCATATTTGAAAAAATCGATTTGTGTAGTAAAGGCTAGGCCATCCGTAATGTTCAGGGTCTCATTTTCATAGTCCGAATGTTGCAGATTAAATCCGGAAGTAAGCTTCCAGTCCCCGATAAACTTGGTCAGCGCATATCTAAGCTTTGTTTCCGATTCCCTGGCGTCATTACTGAAGATGACCCCGGTTTCATTTTCCGCGTCTTCGAATCTGGTAAAATCGTTCACCAGCGTATTGTTACTTAGTGTAGTTTCCATAAAACCACTACCATCCTTGAATCTATTTTTCCATGTGACCCCAATGGCATTGGTCCGCTGGTTAATAAAAGGGGCCTGTTCCAGTTGTGCTTGTTGTTCGGCGTCAAAATCATCGGGTGACTCTACCGAAAAGTCATCGATGGATCCAATTCCTATCAGACTGATGTCGTTATAGGTATTGATCTTATGGTTTATTTTATATTGATAATCCCAGTAATTGGGTCTAAAGGGCAATCCTATTGCTTCAAAAAGGAATTGCAGATAACTGCGCCTAACGGACGCCAAGAATGTGGTCTTTCCTTTTTCGCCACTTTTTTTAAATAACGGCCCTTCCAATGTTAGGGCCGCCTCACTTGCGCTAACACGAAAGTTGCCAGTGAAATTTCTACTATTACCATTACGTTGGCTAAACTGCAATACCCCGGAAAGGGGATTATCGTATTGAGCACCAAAGGCCGAAGTGGATAGGGTTACGTTGTCTATGAAGGATACATTGATTAGCCCAACCGGCCCGCCAGCACTACCCTGGGTGCTAAAATGGTTGATGTTGGGTATCTCCATACCATCCAAATAGTATACGGTTTCGTTTGGTGCCCCGCCCCGTATGATCAAGTCGTTACGGAACCCCCCAATAGATGGGGAAACGCCGGGTAAGGTCTGAGCCACCTGCACCACATCATTGTTACTGCCCGGATAGGTGGCAATCTCCACTGCCGATAAGGATTGCGTGGATAGCGGTGTTTCGCGAGGCCTACTGATTTTGTTGGCATTGGACACAACGACCTCTCCCAACTGTTGCACCGATTCCTTGAGAACAAAGTTATAATTGGGCGTTCCCTTGGAACGTACGATTATGTTATATTCGGTTTGGGTTTTGTAGCCTATGTAGCTAACGACCAGGTTGTATGAACCTGGAGTAATATTTTTTATGGTATAATTCCCGTCAAAATCTGTTTGTGCACCTTGTCCGGTGCCTTCAAGAAAAACCGATGCCCCAAAAATGGGCTGCCCAACTTCGTCCACCACAGTGCCGAATAAATTTGACGTAACCTGTGAAGATATTTTGGGGAT
Source organism: Ulvibacterium sp. (assembly GCF_028285715.1). GTDB lineage: Bacteria > Bacteroidota > Bacteroidia > Flavobacteriales > Flavobacteriaceae > Ulvibacterium. Next base: position 871,357 of record NZ_JANQOO010000017.1, on the reverse strand, counting down.
GTTGCCAAAAAAAAGCGCAGATACGAAGATGGAGAGGGTAATTTTATACATATTGTTTAGTTTATATTTGCAAATATTAAACAAAAAACTATTAAAAAATAGTATATTTAATTAATTTAGTGTTAAATAGTTGTTTATGGAGGCATTTAATTTGGTTAAGGAGTTAGTCCTTTTGGTGGATGATTTTAAAAAAGAGAGTCTTGGTACCGCAACGGATATCGACACTTTTTTGGAATGGCTTGGCTCAAAAAGAGACTTTCCTTCCCAGCAGGAAAACTACAATATAACCGGCCATAGTCTTGAAGTGGAAATTGCCGCTTATATCGGAAGGATGGGTAGATATGGTAACACCTACATAAAAAAGACCCTTGAGGGATTGCCATTTTCGACCGATATGGAATTCACCTTTACGGCCATTCTAGATCGTGCCGGGGAGGTAGGTAAAACTGATTTGATCAGAATGATGGCTTATGATAAATCTTCGGGCATGGGGGTAATCAAACGCCTTTTGAAAAATGGGATTATTGAGGAATTCCCTAATCCGCAGGATAAAAGAGGTAAGCTTTTACGGTTGACAAAGAAAGGTAGGGAAAATGTACGAATCGCCTATCGGAAGGTCCCCAAGGCCGCTCATTTAGTCACTAAGGAACTTCATGTAGGAGAAAAACGGAGGCTACTTCGTTTGTTAAAAAAAATGGATGATTTCCATTACCCTATCTATCTCAATGAAATACTGCCCGCTGACTTACGACAGGACGACTTTTAAGAACTCGGGTAATATATTGATTCGGGTAGGACCCTAAGGAAGATTCTTTTCTGATTCTAGTTTTGATTAAAATACGTTAAAATTCAAACAAGAAACGTCCCCAAAAATTTCAGGGACGTTTCCTTTAGCTAATGGTCAGTTATAAACGGCTCTTAGCTTAGCGTTAATTTATGGGATTCACTTGTACGATTCGTGTATCGGCACTTGCCGGAGTTTCAGCTTCCATATAGGGGCTGGATTGCGGGAACTGGGATATCAGGTATTCCGCTAAGGCCTCTTGCTCGCCACCAGTATAACTAAATGAACTATTGGCTCCGGGATCATTGCCCAAATTGGCATCCGGATAATCAATTTCCTCACCGAAGCCCGTGCCTTCATAGAAATTAACCCGGTTGGGAGCACTCAAATCGGCATCCGTAAACGGATAGGAATCACCGCCATTGGCCAAGAAGTTTAGGGTAACCAGATTAAAGGTACGGGAAGCATCGCCTTGGATTGTACCTCCGGACACTACAACATCGGTACCTACAGTAAGTTCTGAAACCCGGGTGCCGTTACCTGCAGCGGTTCTTGGCATACCAGCGGTATCAAAGGTAAAGGAAAGTCCGGCCACTTGTGGGAACTGTCCTGGGGTAGCCCCGGATTCCGAGCCTGCAACGGCATGCTCCAAGATATCCTTGAGCTCTGCCGCCGTTACCGTTAATCGGACCAATCCATTGTCAAAACGTAATACGGCCCTAAGATTACCTTCGGAAATGTTTTCAGGTGCAGTGAATTCCACATCATTGGGATCCGTAGATCCCGGAGGTAATACGGCCGTGCCGATTTCGGTTCGAATTCCACCCCCATTCTTCAATGAAATCTGTACGGGCTCATCGGAAAGTAGATTGGCATACCACAAATTGGCGTCAGCGGTAAGGTTACCCAAATTGGTCTCCTGGGTCCTTACCTGACTTCTTCTACCATCCAGATACACGTCCGAAAAACCGAGGACATTGCTAAATTGTTCATCAATAACTGAATTCAAGGCATTTTGTAGGGTGGTAACCGTTGAAATCGGTGTCCCGTTCACTTGCGACACCACGGAGGCTATGGATGCGTAGGCACCATTGAGGTATTCGTCCAAGGTATTGGTATCCAAAACGCCATGGGCATCGAATCCGACGACCAATCGTCCCAGATATTTGTAATCTCCGTCTACATTCACCACAAGGGTGGGATTATCGCTGGCATCCTTGGTGATAAAGGGATAGGTTTCCTGAAAACCCCCATCTCCGGAGAATAAGCTGTCATCGTTATCGCCCATGCGGGTATTGGACCCCCCCGCAACGATAATATCCACACCGTCCAAAAGAGTGGCCAGTTCTTTTTCAATGGCAATTTGTTGCATATGGGCCAGAAGGACAATTTTGTTGACTCCCGCCCCCTTGAGGGCATCGACGGCGGGTTGGATCTCTGCGGCAAGGGCCATATTCCCACCTTCTCCGCTGACAATTAATGAACCGGTACTGGTAATGCTCGGTAGAGTGGGCGTGGAGGCCCCGACCAAACCAATTTGCTGTCCATTTACGGTGGCTATGGCATATTTGGCCACTTGGGTGCCCATGGTATTTGCTTCGGAGCCATCGGTGCCTATGGAAAAATCATCATCGGGGGTAAAATCTACATTGGCCGAAAGGAAAGGGAAGGCCGATCCAATAAATTCCGCTCCACCTCCGGCCTCGGCCTGGATGGCATCCGAAAATTCACCGGGACCTGCATCCAATTCATGATTGCCCAAGGCTGAGGCAACCACACCAACGGCATTGGCAAATGCAATATCGGCATGTCCGGGTTCGTTACTCCCCGTAACTGCACGGACGGCGGATTGTTCCGCTGCAAAAAATCGGGAACCTGGAATGATGATATCACCGGAACTGACCATCAAGGTTTGTGACCCGTAATCCGAATCATTGGTGAGGCCATTGACCAATGCAGAGAATTCATCGACGGCATCAAGAGCGGTTTCTTCGTTACCATCCACATCCGCGTAATGTAATAATTGAAGTACAAAATCCGCTTCGTCCAATGCCTTTTGGGCGTCGGGATCTACACCTGTGGGGTCTCCATCATCATCTTTGCCGCCTCCACCGACATAATCATCGGGGTAACAACCGTAAAAGAATGTTAGGACAACGGCGATCAATAGCAATTTATTTTTTCTCATTTTATTAAGGTTTTAGTTATCTAATAAAACTACCGCCTTAAAGACAGGATAATATTTTTGAATGGTTAAATAATCTTTATCAAAAAATGTATTTGGGCCCTAAAAATGATAATGATCGGAAGGTCGTGTCAATTTGGTCTTGATACACTGATTTTAAAGAGGAATTGAACAGATCGGGGCATGCATTGGAATACTATCAAAGGGCCCCCAGAACGTTGAATCTTAGTTTTAAGGAGGTTACGGAATGATACTGAAGGTAGGCTTGGCCAATTTGTATTCCGCTTGCGGTAAGGGATACTGGGAAGTAGAGGAATTTGGGGAGTTCGAGTTTTTAAATATGGTCAGAAATTTTGCTCATGGACCCCTTCCGCACCCCTTTTCATTGTTTAAAGAAGTCGGATAGTGTTAAAATTCATACCCTCGGCAATAGCGGATCTGCCTTTTCCCAATATCCATCATCTTAAAATGGAGTATGGCACAAGGCCTTTGTATGATGGGAGACCATTATTTAAACGAAAACAAACTTTGAACCTTTTCCTGTCTCAACCATAGGGCCAACCATAGGACGATGCCAAAAATTATGGGGAAAACCGTATTGAAAAGTGGATCTCCATTGATGGTATGCGTGGCTACGGCACCACCCAACCATCCCGTAAGTAATACGGCACCCAAACCCGAGGTTTTGGGATATGCATATAAAAGGGTACCTAAGAGCAAGACCAGTCCCATATAGCGCACCGAGGACTCAGGATAGCCCATGGCAACGGCGCCATCTACGGCCTGCTCCGTACCAAGAATATTCATTACCGCTCCCATTAGGAACATGAGCACTATAATGCCCTGAAGGATATAGGGCACCCATAAACGGCCTTTTGATAGTTGTTTTTTTGATTCCATTGGTCAGAAGTTTAAGATTATCAGTGACTTAAAGGTACGCATTATTTTTGCGGTGATCTTGATTATGCCATGCAGACGTTGAACTTCCCCTCCAGGTATTTGCAATAGGGTATCCCTTTAAGCCTTTTATCAATCGGCCCTTTAAATCGTATTGGAAAAATGAAATCACTGGATTTATACCACTAGTGGCCGAGTGCTAGGAAAACATAGATTGTTGCCATTTTTTTGGAGATTCCGGGCAAAAGGCAAATGGCTTTTGAAAACGTTATACCAGGTTTTTATATATTGTAGGGATGCAGGGAATGGATGGCACCTTACCTTTGAAGCTATACATGGGAGAAAAGGTTTTCCAATCCTCTTCTTTTTTTATAGCTTTTATGGCTGGAAATAAATAAGGCTTAATGCGGAAAATGCTCATTTTACAGATGCGGCCCGAAGATGAAGCGGCCGATAGTGAGTTCCAGGCCATTTTACGTGTGGGTGGATTGGGTCTGGATGAGGTGCGGCGTGTCCGATTGGAACAGGGCATTCCTGAGATTGCCATTGACGACTATTCCGCGGTTATTGCCGGGGGAAGCCCTTTTGATGTGAGTATGGACCCAAAAAAAAAGGGTAGAATTCAAAAGAATATTGAGGTCTTTTACGATACCTTGTTCGATCAGGTTGTTCCGGCGGATGTCCCATTTTTTGGGGCTTGTTCGGGCAATGGGCTTTTGGGGCAATATTGTGGGGCCCGGATATCCGGAAAATATTCCGAACCTGTTGGGAGCGTCAAAATAACAGTAACCGAGGAAGGTGCAAACGATCCTCTTCTAAAGGGCTTGGCAAGAACATTTTCTGCGTTGGTGGGTCATAAGGAAGCTTGCGATACGATTCCTCCGGGTGCCGTTCTTTTGGCTTCGTCCCAGACTTGCCCCGTTCAAATGTTCAGGGTCAAAAAGAACATTTACGCCACGCAATTCCATCCCGAGGCCGATGCGAATGAATTCATTTTGCGGATTAAGACCTACAAGGACAATGGTTATTTTACCCCGGAAGAAGCAAATGGACTGATTAAGACTATTCGCCCCACCAAAACCCCAATGGCAAAGGAAATACTCACGCGCTTTGTAAAACGTTACAGGTCACGGAGCCGGGAATAGGCATGTGCAATAGTTAGGGTATGCACCAACAAAGAATCTACAACCACAAATAGAGTAATGATGAAATTTGAACTAGACGAGGCCATTCCGATTTTAGAGAGAACCCCCACCGTTTTAAGGACCCTTTTACAGGGGTTGCCCAAGGAATGGGTTCAGGGAAATGAAGGTGAAGGCACTTGGAGCCCTTTTGATGTCATTGGACATTTGATCCATGGGGAAAAGACCGACTGGATGATACGAACGGCCCTTATTTTGGAAAAAGGCCCAAACCCTACCTTTGAACCTTTCGATAGATTTGCACAATTTGAAAATTCCAAGCACAAAACCCTCAAAAATCTGCTCGATGAGTTTGAAGAACTGCGAAAAGACAATCTTACGGAATTAAGCTCAAGAAACCTTGTTTCAAACGATTACGAACGTACGGGAATCCACCCGGAATTGGGTGAGGTTACGTTGGCCCAGCTTTTATCCGCATGGGTAGTACATGACCTTGGGCATATTGCCCAAATCTCAAGGACCATGGCCAAGCAATATAAGAACGAGGTAGGTCCCTGGCCCAAGTATCTTACGATTCTAAACTATACCCCAAAAGAATGATCAATATGCTCACCTAAGGAATGGAATGAATTACTATACCTTTGGTAAGTTGCAGCTATTGGTGGTTTTCCGTCCAGATTGTTTCAAATCTTTCACAAACGATAAGCATTTCTTCAGTGGGTTTCTTCCCACTCTCTTCCATGGCGTTTGCAAAAAATTCCCAATGTGCTTTTTTCCACTTTTTAAGAGGTTCGTTTTTTGTTCCCATATCCATTTCGGCATAAGCTTTGGAAATTTTATTGAATGGAACCGTATCAACCTTTTTGATCTCGATTATGGCTCGGGCTTTCCCATTGAAATCAGTTATAATATGTTTTGTTCCGACTTTTGGTAAATCTGCTTTAGCTTCCTCGTACCAAAAATATAAGCCGGAAGAAGCTTTCTTCTTTCCATTCAAAGTTAATTCTGCCAGTCGATTGGCATCTTCCTCATTATTATGGAAATACCAAGACTCCGGTAGTTCGTCATTTTTGAATTCGGGATTTGATTTTGTATAGCCGTTCCACATTTCATGAACGGTTCTGTCAATTCCGTCTTCGGCTTCCATTTCATTTTTTGAATCACTTTTACATCCGATTAAAGTCAAAAACAAAATGATGGTTATATATTTCATAGTTTATTTACTTGTACCGGCTACGGTTTTATTAAAGATGAAAATACATGTTTACTCCCCAATATCGATATAAATGTGATTCGTTTCATACTAACATACATAAACTTTCAACTGCGAGATTCGATATCATATCACTTTTCTTTTCTTGGGATATAACTAAATACCCAGCTTTTAGCTTGGGCGTTTGGCAAATATTTAATACGACCCCTATGCATTCGATATAATGGAATTTCGATATTCAGGAGGCAGAGGCAACATATTTAGATATATACTAATTCCAGAAAGTCCAGAAGCCGGAAAATTGAATTATTCAAACTATGAAGCGGTCAAGGCATTTTATAATATGTCTGAATGGCCAAAGAAATCAAACAAAAATCGCTACCTTGAAACGGATGTGCTTTTGAAGTAAATGTTTTGAGAGGCATTCAAGATCCAAGCACTATCCTTTTTCATTGGATTAAATTAGCTACTCAAATGAATATTGATGTTATGTTTAAGGAGCTTAGAAAATCCCTTGTACTCTTATTATTTTCCTTATTTCTTGCTGGATGCGGAAGTGATGATGGTGATAGCAGCGGACCGCCACCGCTTTCTGCATGCGAAACCGGTTCCAATCCCAACCTAAGTTTTACAACCCCTTTTACGGATCTTAACGGTATTGATCATATAGAGCCGCTTGGCGAAATACAAGCCTTTCATAACTTTTCGGCACATTCATACGTGTTCATTAAACCTGATGTAGCTGAGGTGCCCGTATATGCGCCTGTGGATATGGATTTGGTGAACGTTACGGATGACGGGGCGGACTTTGGATTGATGTTCCGCGCTAGCTGTGAGGTGGTACTCCGTTTTGGACATATAACGAATCCCATTACCGCAATCCGAAATCTGGCCACAAATCAAGGAATAAGTATGTTCGAAGGACAACCTCCCATACTGCTGCAAGTTTCGGCCGGAGACTTACTAGGAACCACTTCGGGCACGGTACAAGCCAAAAGCTTTGACTTTGGCGTATATCATAGTGAACGTCCGCTCAGCTTTTTGAACGATGACCGTTTTCATTCTGTAGAGACATTTAAATTCGCTTCTTGCCCCTATGATTACTACACTGGAGACTTGCGAAATCAGATGTACGACCTTTTCGGTCCTAGACCGTTGGTCCAATCCTTAAGTTGTAGGGGGCCAAGAGGGAAGGAAGGCACTATTGCCGGGACTTGGTTTGACACCGTGGAGGTATTTTCGACTCCCTATTTTGGCCAGACCGAATTTTCACCCGTGCATGTAGCAACGGCATTGAACGGGACGGTAAAGATTGTCCGAGGCACGGAATCCACGGTCCATCGGGTACCCTTTGGCGAGGCGACCCATGTAGATCCGGAAGAGGTGACCACGGAGCATTGCTACGAACTGGATTCCGGCGGCTACTTTTATTTCCAGCTACAACCGGATGGTACCTTATACTTGGCAAGGGAAACCACGGGAACTTGCCCTTCTGAATTTCCGGCTTCCGGATTTACGGTATACTATCGTTAGATAATTAATCGAATTGTAAAACCAAAATTTAGGAGTCTTGATTTGCCTGGTTTCCGTACCCTTTGAATGTCAGGGAATGAGCTGGATAAATCTTTGGTGGGGTCATATGCCAATGCTGGCACAATCCCTATCAAATTCAAAAACACTGAAGTAGTTGGTTATATTGAGAAGAATAAGGTATGCTGTAGGATTCAATCGGCCATCCTATTTTTCCAAGGCATTTAAGCAGTATTTCGGTTGTTCACCTTTCGAGTATGTTGAAAACGGATAGGTTATCTAGGGCTGTTATACCATTACTGCATAAGCCGTTGTTCCAAAAGTTGAATTACCTTCTTGTCCTCAACATCAAGACAAATTTTAATTTTAGGTCTGTTGCGCCAGGGCTCCAGGGCCTTGGCACCTTCGTGATCTGTTTCGCCTAAGGAGGGCCATGTCTTGCCTCGGCTGATACTGTGTTGTGTTTCTACGCGAATGGGGTACTCCACAGTTTTGTACAGGCTTCGGTCTATGAGATAGGCAAAAACGGAAGAGTCATGTACAAAGGTCCCATCGATTTTATTGGCTTTCATGAAAAAGTCCTGGTAAAACTGGTAGGCTTCCATTACAAAGTCGTTCAATGGTGAACGAAACAAGGAAATTTTGTTCAGGGTATCCCGGGAAAGTAAGGTTTTATGGGTAACATCCAACCCTACCATAGTCATGGGCCAATTCGCGCCCAGTACCCTATCGGCCGCTTCCGGATCTGAGAGCATGTTCGCTTCGGCGGCAGGCGTTGCATTTCCAGGGCAGAATGCATTTCCACCCATAAATACTACTTCCTTTACCTTATCCTGGATTTCAGGTTTCTTTTCCAAGGCCCGGGCAAGATTGGTCAATGGGCCTAAGGCAGCAAGCCGAACTTGGTTGGGATAGCGTAGTACTTGCTCAATAATAAATTCTTCCGCTCCGATGTCTATCGGTTTTAACGGACCGGCCGGTCTCCAGGTATTCCCCTGCCCATCATCACCATGAACAAAGGGTACCCCGCCAAGGAATTCTCCATAAACTGGTTTGGAAGCACCTTTTGCAACGGGAATATCCGCCCTTTGGGCCAAATGAAGTATACGTAAGGCATTTTTGGTGGTTTGTTCAATATCGACATTTCCGAACACCGTGGTAATTCCTAGAATATGAAACTCTTTTGAGGCCAAGGCAAACTGCAGGGCCATGCTGTCATCCACCCCGGGGTCGGTATCAATAATTAATTTGTCCATAAACGGCGGTTTTGCTAATTTCAAATCACGTACTTTTTTCGTTACCATAAAAGGACAATTGTCCTAAAAACTTACTATGATACGGACGAATAATGAACTACTTGATTTCTTCTCCCAATGGGATGACCGGAAGGAATATGAAACCTTTCGGGAAAGGCAATTTGTTCCCGGACAAAAGTTGATCGTGCAGGGAAAGAAGGGGAGATTGGTCCATATTATAAAAGAAGGGATTGCCAAATGCTATGTCAGCGAGGAAAACGGTAAGGAATTTGTACAGGAATTTTTTGGTGCAGGCGAACTGTTGGGCGAAATAGAGGTTCTAAACAACACTAGGACCTTTGGCAGTGTTATGGCACTTACCGATGTTACTACCTACTGCATAGGGAAGGATAATTTTTGTGCTATGATGAATAATATTCCAGGATTCAATTTGATGGTATCCCGGGCCCTTGCCACAAAATTAAGGGATACCGCAATTCGTACTTCCCGTCAGCAAACCTACTCCACGGCTCATAATTTGAATAAATTATCCCCACTTTTTTCCGAGGAGACCGGGATGTTTTCCAAAAAGGATATTGCGGACTATCTAGGGATAACTTTGCGAAGCCTTAACAGGGCCTTAAAGGAAATGGAACAAATGGACTTCCAAAAGGAATACAAATGAAAATTTTCCGTTCAATGGACCGATTCCCTTTCTAAAATGGGCCCGTTCATCGAAAAGTACCCTATAAAAGTCTCGCGAATAGGGATTTTGGCTATTTTCAACGAAAATTCCTACTTATGAACAACTATATCGCCCTCATCAGCTTTTTTGCCATCTGTTTCGTAGTCTCTTGTTTGGTCATCGCATTTACTTCATCCGATCCCGATTAACAAGCATAGCTTTTGGACATATTTTCAAGAATGAAGACTGCGCAAGGTCGACCTTAAAATGGAAAGGCTTAAGGTCTTAAAAATGCCCTAAACCATTTTCCGGATTTTTTGATAATCCTTTCTTGGGTGGTGAAGTCTACATATACCAGTCCAAATCGGGAGTGGTAGCCTTCGGCCCATTCAAAATTGTCCATAAAGGTCCAGGTAAAATATCCCGAGACCTCTAGCCCCTCTTTCTTCGCCCTCAGCACTTGTTTCAAGTAATCCTGTATGTAGTTTACCCTTTTTGGGTCGTCTACGGATCCGCTTTTTGGCTTATCCTCAAATGCTGCCCCGTTTTCAGTAATGATGATTTTTTTAATACCAGGATATGTGTTGAATTTAGCGATCATTTCATAAATACTGGGAGGATATACTTCCCAATCCATAACCGTAATAGGAACATCCCGTTCGCTGGCCTTTACGATTTTGGCCCGTAAATAAGGAACGCGATAACTGTGTTTTACGACCTCCCTCGTGTAATTCTGAATGCCGATAAAGTCAAACGAAAAAGCCATGTCCTTTTGGTCATTGGGCCCATGGTATCGTTCAAGACGTTTTAAGACGTTTAGATTTTCCATAGGATATCCCAGGCCTAGGGTAGGTTCTATAAATAGACGGTTTAATAGGGTATCCGCTTTTTTTGCCGCCCTCAAGTCCTTCTCATTTTTTGAATACGGGGAAATTTGCGAACATGAAAACGTAGTGCCGATACAGGATTGCTCAATATCTTCCTTTAATATTCTACCTCCAAGAGCCTGGCACAAGGTAGCGTGATGTACTGCCGGCAAAAAGCTTTTTAGCCCCTTACGACCCGGGGCATGGACTCCGAGAAAATATCCGGCGCCCGTAAAAACCATAGGTTCATTTAAAACCATCCAGTGTTTTACCCGATCACCAAAATACTTTGCACAAAGACGTGTATATTCACCAAACCAGCCTAAAATATCTCGGTTTGCCCAGCCTCCTTTGGCTTCCAGTGCTAAAGGTAGGTCCCAATGGTATAGGGTTACCCAAGGAGTGATGCCGCATTCCAGGCAAAAATCGATGACACGATTGTAGAAATCGACCCCGTCCTTATTTACTTCGCCATATCCCTTGGGAATTAATCTGGGCCATGAAATCGAAAATCGGAAGTTTTTGATATGCATGGACTTCATCAAAAGGATATCCTCCCTATAGCGATGGTAAAAGTCACAGGCGATCTGCCCGTGATGTCCTTCGAAAATTGTTTTTGGCTTTGCCGTGAAATCATCCCAGATGGACATTCCCTTGTGGTCTTTCAAATAAGCACCCTCGGTTTGATATGCTGCCGTGGATACGCCCCAAACAAAATCATCACCAAAATCGTTTTTCTTCAAATTGATAGGTTCGTTCTTTGGAATATTGCGCATTCGTGTTTTTAGTGCAGGACACCGGCGGTAGCCTCTTCAAGAATTCGGTCGATAATGGGTTCTGTAATATCGGGATAGTAAACCTCCACTTTTCGATTGCTCTCCACCCAATCCTGAAGCTTGCCAAGGTGTTTCATTTTTAACGATTTTAGTATCGGAACCCCCATTTCTTTCAATGCGGCTGCATTACACTGCTGCTCATACTGGCCTTTCATAGGTATGGCCATAAGCTTTTTGCCCAAATGCAATACTTCCGCAGGGGTTTCAAATCCTGCTCCACAGAGCATGCCTTGGCATGATGCCATACTTTGGATAAAGGCATTATTATTGATTTTACGAACGGAAATGTTGTTTTGAAAAAAATTGGTTCGGGTATGTTTGGAGAAAACTTCCCATTGTATTCCCTTCACTTTGGAGAGCATATTCAGAATCTTTTTATCGCTATAGGAGGGTAAATACACCGTGTAATGACTTTTTAAGCTTCGCGTAGTCTTCCGAATTTCTTGCCGTACAATCGGTGTATATATGTTTTTGTTGTATTCTTTAAAATGTAACCCGTATGATTTTGTTGTCGGGGCATATTTTCGAAGAATAAGCTTTCCCAAAGGGTCACTTTTCTTTGGTCTGGGTACTCCCGGTGCCAAAACGGCAGCTTGGTGGCTAAAACCGATGCATGCCTTGTTTTGCAATTTGCAAGCCCAAGCCGTGACAGGTTCAAAATCATTGATGATAAGGTCGTATTGGGTCACGGGAATGCTTTTTATTTCCTTTTGCAACCGTGCTGTATTGGTTCTTAAATATGTACGCCACATATCCACTCCTCCCTTTTTTCCAAAAATGAAACTCCATCCATTTAACTGATATTTAATGGGATAAGGAATAGGGATATCCGCTTGGGTACCGCTGACAAGGATATCAAGTTCTATTTTTTTTCGTCCAAGGATGGGAATGATATCCCTTGCCCGACTCAAGTGTCCGTTCCCCGTTCCCTGAATAGCATAAAGCACTTTCATTTGGAGTGATTCACATACTGTTTTGCTCAATATTCTTGAATTCCTGCAGTAGATGTTCAAAGAGTACATTTTTCTCCAGGACTTCAACGGGATCTGCGACATCCACCTCCGAGGCCTTGGTCGATACGTCCTCGTTATAACTGTACAGTTTCCATTTACCTCTATGATATTCCAGCGAGGTTAGGTTTTCCACCCAATCCCCCGAATTCAAATACACTACGGAGCCTTTATCGGTTTTTATCCGCTTAATTTCCGGTTGATGGATATGACCGCAGACCACATAATCGAATTTCTTTTCTATCGCAATATCGGCAGCTGTTTTCTCAAAATCGCTAATGAATTTAATGGCCGATTTCACCCCATTTTTAATTCGCTTTGACATGGAAACGGGCCCTTTCCCCATTTTTTTACTAACAAAATTGACAAAACGGTTCAAGAGAATAAGAAAGTCATATCCAATGGCGCCGAGCTTTGCGATCCACTTGGAATGCTGCATGGTTACGTCAAAGACATCTCCATGGAACATCCAAGCTTTTTTTCCTTTTAAAGAGAGTACCACCTTGTTCGATATGGTAAAGGATCCCAAACTAAAACCTACAAATTTCCGTAACATTTCGTCGTGGTTTCCCGTAATATAGTACACCTTGACCCCATTGGAAACCCATTGCATAATCAGTTTCACTACCTTCATATGGGATTTGGGCCAATACCGTTTGCTAAACTGCCAAATGTCTATGATATCACCGTTTAGTACAACTTGCTTGGGTTTTATGGACTTCAAATAGGCCAATAACTCCTTGGCGTGACATCCATATGTACCCAAATGCACATCTGAAATGACCACAAGGTCCACCGATCTTTTTTTCATAGGAAATAGGGGGTGTTGGTGTCTTTATGAAACCTGATTGTCAACGCAGTAGATATAGACCATGAAGCAAAACAGGGGAGGTACAATGACTTGCTGGACGCCAAAATTTGCTGTTTTTTCATGCCAAAACAATCAGGTTATTCAAAGTTTGTAAATAATCCTTTAGACTATTGCAAAGTTGGTTTTAAGGTTGCGTTAACTACAGGTTATCAATGATATCCCCATTTATGGCTTTCAACCATTGTCAAGTTCAGCGAAAAAAAAAGCGAATCCTAATATGTGGTGGGGTTACCGATTATCTAAGAGGCATATTGTGAAGGTGTTTTGCCGAAAAGCTCCTTAAAGCGTTTTGTAAAATAGGAAAGGTTGTTGAACCCTACCTGATAGGCAACTTCCGATACATTTCCGGCTTTGTCCCTTAGCAATTGTGCCGCCCTTTTTAGTCGGTAGTCGCGAACAAAGTCTTGGACGGTTTGATCGGTAAGCGCGCGCATTTTACGAAACAACTGTGTTCTGCCCATGCCTACCTCTCTTGCCAAATCCTCCACTCCAAAGGAGGAGTCGTCCAAGCGCTGTTCCAGGGTATGCATCACTTTTTTGAGAAAACGTTCATCCGTAGAGGTAACGGCCAATGCCTTGGGCTCCAAACGGAGCTGCCTGGTATATTTTTCCCGTAGCAACTGTCGTTGATCGATCAGGTTTTTGACCCGGGCCCTTAGCTCCTTCTTGTCAAAGGGCTTAACAATATAGTCGTCCGCTCCTGTTTCGATGCCTTTGAGCTTGGAGGCTTGAGAGGCCAATGCGGTAAGTAATATCACTGGGATATGACTCGTTTTCTCGTCCTGTTTTAGTTTTTCGCACAGTGTTGTTCCGCTCATTCCGGGCATCATTACATCGCTGATTATAATATCCGGGATTTTCTTTTGGGCCAAATCAAAACCGTCAACTCCATTGTTGGCCTCTTCAATTTCATAGGTGTCTTGCAATTGTTTCCGGATATACATTCGTACATCGGCATTGTCCTCTATAATCAACAAAATGGGAAGTCCCTTGGTTTTGACCTTTGGAACTTTGAAATCGCTGGCAGCCATGGAGGGGAGTATACTGCGCAAGTCCTGGACATTCTGGGGATGTTGATCCTCAAGTACGATGTTCTCTTCCTTGAACCGCTCCCTGGCTATGGGTAGAATAACCGTAAAGGTGGTCCCTTTGTCTTCCTCGCTAGCTACGGCAATATGTCCCTTATGCAATTCTACCAATTCCTTGGTCAAGGCCAAACCGATGCCCGTTCCTGTTTTTTCTTGGGTAGGAGGGCCCTTCACTTGGTAGAAACGATCAAAAATCTTTTCCTGTTCCGGACCTGATATGCCCAAGCCGTCATCCTTTACCGCTATTTTTAAGAAGGTGCCTTCTCCTGAAATTGTACCGTTCCCATCCGTTAATGACGCACTAAAGTCTATTTTTCCTCCTTCCCCAATATATTTAAAGGCATTGGACAAAAGATTGTTGATAATCTTTTCAAGGGCATCGGAATCAAACCAACCCGATGTTATTTCAGGTGCAACGTTTATATGGAATGAAATATCCTGAAAGTCGGCCAGCGAACTAAACGCCGCGGCCCGCGACCTCAAAAAAGTCTTGAGGTCGGCTTCCGTTAAACGCAAGGGCATATTGCCGGCCTCCAGTTTCGCAAGATCAAGTAACTGATTTACCAGATCTAAAAGCTTTTCGCCGTTTTGCTTCATTAATTGATAGCTTTGTTGATGTTCCCTGTTTTCCGGATTCGAGGATAACAAATCGTTCAAGGGCCCAAGAATTAAGGTAAGCGGCGTGCGAAATTCGTGGGATACGTTTGCGAAAAAACGTGATCTAAAGTTTACGAACTCCTGCTGTTTTCTGTTGACAAGTTCACGGGATTTAAGCTTTATAGTATAGTTTCGAAATAAAAGGAGAGAAATAATAATCAATGAGACAATTCCCCACATCAGTAGGTTCCTTTGAACGGAACGCTGCTTGATCAGGGCTTCCTTGGTAGCTACTTCGGCTTGTTGTAACTCCTTTTGCTTAACCAGAAGTTGTATCTGTTGGTCTTTTTTTGCAGTCTCGTATTGGATTTCCCGAGCCACAATGTTTTTGCTTGTTTCCTCATCAAAAATACTGTCCTTTAATACATAAAATTCTTCCAGATAAGAAAGTGCCCTGTTTTTATTTCCCATTTTCTTGTGCAGGTCATATAAGGCATAGGAAAGTTTGCTTTTAATGTCTTTGCTATCGGTTTGTCGGGAGATCTCCCATCCTTGCTCAAAAGCCTTTTTTGCCGCTGCCCATTGTTGCCCATTCGCGTGTAGGGTGCCGAGCTCAAACAGGCTTAGGGCAATGTTATGGTCATCCAACTCAATTGATTTTTTTAAGGAAATACTTTTGTTAAGAAATTCAGCGCCCTTTACCGGATCAGCATCGGCATACAGCACTCCTAAACTGTGGTAATTAAGGCTTACTAAATCCTTGAAATCACCTTCTTCCGATAGCCCCAAGCTTTTATCGAAATAGTAAAGTGCGGAGTCCCTTTGGGAACTTTTATCCATGGCCACACCAAGACTGTGATAGTTGGAGGCCGTAAGTCTTGCATTGCCAACCTCCGTGCTGTTTTCTAATGATGCCCTGTAGTATTTTAGTGCATTTTTATAGTTTTCCATGTTCTCGTATACCCCTGCGATGTTTTCCAAACAACTGGCCAATAGATAACGGTCGCCTTCCTGCTCAAAGATTTCCAATGCAGAGAAAAAATCGGTTAAGGCCAAGTCATAATTGCTATAGTTCCATTGTATGGTTCCAAGATTAAAATTCACCTTGGCTACGGATAAGCTATCACCGGCTTGGGTAAAATAGGGAAGGGAGGCCGTAAAACTTGAGTAGGCATTCTGGTTGTCGCCCTTATACAGGAAGACGGCTCCCATGTTTAAGTAACCATCCGCTATCCCCAAAGTGTCCTTGATTTGGTTTCGATAGTCAAAATCCTTTTGGTAATAGGTGATGGCCTTGTCATACTCGGCCAATGATACATGGAGAAGCCCTAGATTATAGTTAATGTCGTGTACCCCATCCAAATCACCTAATTTTTGAAATAAGTCCTGGCTTCTTTGATAGTAAAAAATGCAGCTATCTGTAATCCCGGAATAAAGAAAATAGGTCCCTCTTATTTTATCCGCCGAGGCCATGCCATATTCATGGTCGCTCGCTGAAGCTAGGTCGTATGCTTTTTTTGCATAGAGATAGGAAGTATCCAAACTAACCCCTCTATAGGCGTTGGCCACATCCAAAAGTAGTTGGATACGGGTAGTATCGCGGTCAGAACTAGCTTCGAGCAATTGTTCCAGACTATCGATTTTTGAGGCAAGCTGGGTATGGGCTGCCCAGCAGTTTAAACAGATAAAGCCAAAAACAATAAGCTTTCTCATATTGACCGGATAGGCGGTTGGTGCACCTACTAAGATAGGGGTAAAATCGGTCTTTTGTATAGCGAATCCTTAGATTTCCTTGATAATGAGTTCGATACGTGTAACATAGGTGTTAAAAATTGGAACATCCGTGGTAAACCCTCGCTTTCTATACAATTACTTTTGAGAAGGCATTGTGATTGTTGAAAGCATACTATTGCGGATAGTTTTATGTTGAATCAAAACAAGTTGAAATAATGAAAAACAAAGTTTTGGATTACTCGAATAGGAAAGTAAGGTCAATATTCTCCTTGGGTATTGTTCTAATAACCATTGCCATATCCCTTTCCTGTAGCAGTGATGATGAGGATCTGTCCATATCCTTGGATGGCCCTGTGCTTTCCGTTTCCGATTTTACTGGAAATTGGGTAGCTATAAGTGCAGTTTTTGAAAGTATTGATGTTTCCGGTACTCGATTGGACATTATTGAGGAGGGCGGAAGTGCTACGCTGACCGTCCAAGCCAATGGCCGATTTGCCATCACCATCAACACTCCCGGGCTAGGCTCGGAAACATTTTCCGGGGAACTTGGTTTTAATGGTGAGGAGTATGGAGACCTATTGATAATCGTCTTTGATGGTGATGCCAGGGACGATTATGAATTGTTCAATATCGCAATCGAAAACAATGTGTTGTTTCTAAGCGGTATAACCACTTTTGATTTTACAGGGAACGGAACGGAAGAATCTGCCGTAATCGATTTGGGTTTGGTAAGAAGTTAGCGAATGTACCTATGTACAGCGCGAAGAATGACCAATTTTTTAAGGGGTAAAAACTACGATTTGGCCTTAATAAAACCAAATACCCTTGCACTAAGTTCTTCAAGCGTGTCTACGATATAGGCTTCTTCCAATAGATTACAGGAATGTACGGAACTTCTTGTTACATCGTTCGTAACGGCAAAGACCTGCATTCCGGCCTTGAGTCCGGCCTTAATGCCATTAACGGAGTCTTCAATGACCAAGCATTCATCTGAATTCAACTGGAGTACATTTTTTGCCTTAAGATAAATCTCGGGATTTGGTTTGCCTTTAGCGACATCGTCCCGTGTAAGTGTCAAGTCAAGTTTATCGGCTATCCCTAGTATGGCGGTCATCCTTTTGGCCTGGGGCAAATGGGACATGGTAGCCAAAACAATTTTAAACTTTTCTGTATGGGCCTTATGTAAAAGTGCAAGGGTAAAGGGGCAAAAATGCTCGGACAAAAGAACTGCATCCTGAAGTATTTCATCATAGATAAACAATCTTTTATTGATGATGCGCTCTTTAATAGTATCGGAATCCTGGGTGCCCAGGTACTGTTCCAATTCCGATTGGAATTCCCCGTAAAGACCTTCCACAACCTTTTCCCGGGATAAACCTACGAATTTTCCAAAAACATCCATTACCTGCTTTTCCCCCACAGCTTGTTCGGTCAACTGTTGTATGGCCTGTGCATACGAAGTTGCCTTCAGTACTTCCGTTTGGATAAGTGTTCCATCCAGGTCAAAAATTAGGGCTTTGATCATTATAGGTCGAATTTAGGAAAATTTAGGGCAAAAATTGCACACAATTTTAAGTGTAGAATTACTTAGCCTGGAAATGAAACCAATACCCTAATTTCTTAGGGATTGGCTATTTTTGGCTACAAAGAATTTTAGAATGAAATCGGCCAGCATGGAACATGAAAAGAAAATTGCGGCTATAGCGTCTGTCTCCTTGGTTAAAAACGGGATGATAGTGGGTCTGGGCTCCGGTTCTACGGCGATACACATGATCCGTAAATTGGGGGAAGAAGTTGAGAAGGGGCTATCTATGAAGGGTGTACCTTCCTCTGAAAAGACTGCCCAATTGGCCCAGGATTTAGGGATACCACTTATACCCTTGGAAAAGGCCGGTAGGTTGGACATCAACATAGACGGGGCGGATGAATTTGATCCGCAATTCCGATTGATAAAAGGTGGCGGCGGTGCACTATTGAGGGAAAAGATTTTGGCATACAATGCGAAACTAAATGTAATCATTACCGATTCTGAAAAGAAGGTCAAAACCTTGGGGAAATTTAAATTGCCTTTGGAAACCATTCCTTTTGCCACTCCAACGCTACATGCCGAACTAAATGAAATGGGTTTGAAGCCTGTGCTCAGGGAACTTGATGGAAAGCCGTACAGAACCGACGAAAATAATTGTATTCTTGATGTCGATATTCTTGAAGTAAGGGATGTGAACGAATTGAATAGAACGCTTATAGAAATACCCGGAGTGGTGGAAACCGGCCTTTTTCTGAAAACCACGGACCTTATCATCATGGGACAGGGCAATGAGATCTTATTTTTTAGGAATGATCGGGAACGGGAACCTAGCTCTACATAGGAGAAGGTAACGGTTTAAGGCGGCAGTAATTCAAATCCGTGACACAAGAAAAGTATGGTTTATAATGTCCATTTTATGCGGGAGACAGGAGATTACGGAAGATAATCGGTGTTTCGGGTTATTTTTTGATTTTTGCCTTATCTTAACACCTTGGTAACCTATTAGAATCATGAATCGATAAAATGGGCAAAAAATTCAATCGAGAAGAATTCAAACACCAATTAAAGAAGGAAGACCCGAAAGTCATTGATAAAGCGTACTTGTTGGCCAATGGGATGATCGAGGTTCACGGATACTCAAAAGAGAAGGCGTTTCGGGAGGCTTTGGCCATAGCAAGAACCTGGCTGGAAAACGGGGAGCAATACCCCATAAAAAGGGAATGGTGAAGACCCCACAATGCCCATCCAAAACAGATTGCCTAGAGATTCTCATTTCTCCCCACCCCTAAAACAAAGGATTAGCAAGTGCTTTCCGGATAGTCATATGTTATACCGTTTGAGGCCTGTAATATTTTTTCCTCAACCAGAAGGCTACCCTTACCAAAAGAATAAGAGCAGGTACTTCCACTAAAGGCCCGATTACCCCGGCGAAGGCTTGGCCGGAATTCAATCCGAAAACCGCTATGGCCACGGCAATGGCCAGTTCAAAATTGTTTCCTGCAGCCGTAAATGCCACCGAAGCTGTTTTGTCGTACTCCGCCCCCATGGCCTTGGTAAAGAAAAAACCGATGATAAACATCAAACTAAAGTACACCAACAAGGGTACGGCAATGATAAGTACATCCATAGGTATCTCGACGATCAGTTCACCCTTTAGTGAAAACATTACTATAATAGTGAACAGCAATGCGATTAAAGTAATTGGCGAAATGGTGGGAATAAATTTTGTTCTGTACCATTCCTCCCCTTTGAGTCTTACTAAAACCAAGCGACTAAGAATACCCAATAAAAATGGAATTCCAAGGTATATAGCGACGCTCTCGGCAATGGTTACTATTGAAATGTCCACAATAGCCCCTTCAAAACCAAAGTACGGGGGGAGAACGGTAATGAATATCCACGCATAAAAACTGTAGGCGAACACCTGAAAGATGCTGTTCAATGCCACCAGTCCCGCACCGTATTCGCTGTTGCCTTCTGCAAGGTCATTCCAGACCAGTACCATGGCGATGCAGCGCGCCAGGCCTATCAGGATGAGTCCCACCATATATTCGGGATAATCCCTCAAAAAAACAATCGCCAGAAAGAACATCAAAATGGGACCGATAATCCAATTTAGGAGCAGTGATATGGATAGTATCCTGGTATTGCGGAACACTTTGGGCAATAAGGCGTAGTTTACTTTAGCCAGCGGTGGATACATCATCAATATTAAGCCTATGGCAATGGGGATATTGGTGGTGCCACTGTTGGCCGTATTTAGCAATTCGGGAAATGACGGGAAGAAGTATCCGATACCAACGCCTAAGGCCATAGCAATGAAAATCCATAGCGTTAAATTTTTATCCAGAAAACTCAGTTTTTTGTTTGCCATGGTTACGCCTTGATTTTAGAAAAAACATAGAATAGTTCGGTCGCTATCTGCAGACTGCGTTCTTGATATTTTTCAGCTTGCTGCGGGGTATTATCAAATGCCTTGGGGTCTTCATAAGTTATCGGAATCCGTTTTTCGGCACCCGCTATGAAGGGACAGCCTTCATCCGCTTGTGAGCAGGTAAGGATGGCCGCAAATTCATTGTTGGGATTAAAATCGTCATCAAAGGTTTTTGAGAATCCAATAACGGGATACGCATTCTCAGCATATTTGATGGCATACACCGGATTTGGGCCTGGGCCTATGGTTTTCACTTGAAAACCGGAATCGGCCAAAGTCTTGGCTGCCATCGGAAAGAGGGCCGTGGCTTCCGTTCCCCCGGAATAGCAGTGCACATTTTTAATATTGAAATAAGCGGCTAAAGTCTGTGCCCAAACCTGTGATAAATGACTTCTTCTGGAGTTATGGGTACAGATAAAGTTGAGCCTTATCTCTTGTCCATGCTCAGCTTTGTTCTGTATAAAGGTGATGAGCGGCTGTAAGGTATCCCTGCGTTCATCGGAAATGGTATTGATCTGTATTGAGGATAGTTCTTGTTCTATTTTTTCGAAAACTATGGTCTTTGTGGTCATTGGTTTTTGTACTTTTTATTTAGCAACAATCATTGTTTGGGGGTAAATCTTGGTTTAAAAAATCGGACATTACCTCCTTCATGGCGGTCCAGTTTTCTTTGTCAATACAATAGCAGACACTTGTGCCTTCCACATTTCCCTTTATTAGACCTAAATGTTTCAGCTCCTTCAAATGTTGTGAAACAGTGGGCTGGGCCAGTCCAATTTCGTCCACCAAGCTCCCACAGAAGCAGGAATCCGTTTTGAACAAGTGTTGGAGTATAGCAACCCGTGCAGGATGCCCGAACGCCTTTGCAAAAACCGCAATCTGGTTTTGTTTATCCGTAAATATTTCAGTCTTGGCTAACCCCATTTCCTTTAGGTATCTATTTATCGCAATATTACGATAAATAAGGTCGATAGCAAGTCGGTGCTAGCCGAATCCTGCTAATCTTAACCATTTCTTAAAATGACTTCTCCTGAAGGTGGGGAAGGGGCAAGGATGGTTTTGACGGGCAAATTCAATCTCCCAGATACCAATTGGCTCCACCGGCAATGACCTTTTCCTTAAATCGTTCTACCGATTTCCCAAAGCCACTGCCTTGTTCAACTTTTAGGAGTTTATGTATCTGTTCTTCCAGATTTCTAAAAGGTTTCATACTCCTTTCCAGGCCCCCTTCCTTGTTCCTAAGGAGCCATAGTCTTCGGTGTTCCTCCTGTATCGAAGTCAGACGATTCAGCATCGCAGTGAGGTAGTCCACTCTTTGGCCGCTGGTCCAATCTTCTTTTTGCTGACCATAGTTTCTGATTTCGGCACCAAGGCGTAGCATTTCTATGCCATTTCTAAGTTCGTTCCTAACTTCGTTCCCCGAGTCGTTTTGGGCCGCAAAACTTGTTTCGTCAACATGGACATTCAAATCAATTTCCAAGTTGTCCAAATGTTGGTTCAGCCCGTCCATTTGGAAATGCTGCTGATTCTCAAAACGGTCTTGGAACAATCTGAACAAGGAATCCCCCACCAGTTCCGGAAGCTTTTTCTCCAAAGCCCCGTAAATGGTCTTTTCCAATACCGGATCGGCGATACCAAATTGGTAGGCCATAAAATTGTGGCTCATATTGGGCAGGTGCCGCTCTTCATAGTGATAGGAACGTCCCATATTTAGGACGATACCCCCAAGATCTTGATTTTTATCATTGAACATATAGGTGTTTAGATACCGCTCCAATGGAAGATTTCGCGAGGTGGCACTATTCCAACTTATGGCACCGGCATATGCAAATCCAGGGTAGCTCACCGGAATATATTGCCAATGTCCCAAATCGCCCCAATCCGTCAACAACATGCCCTTGGCCCCATTTTTAAGACCGTTGATTATGGCATTTTCAATATTACCCAGCATATTGTCCGTTCTACCGGTAAGGGTCATCCAACTGCTGGTTCCCGGGCATACCAAAAAATCAAGCCCCTGCTCCTTTATCCGGCGGGTGTTTTGGTAAAAGGGATGTTCGGCTTCGTATCCCCATTCCAACACGGTAATGTCCCTGGGCATATCTTTCAGTAGTTCTGGGTGCTTACCGATGATATCGCCCCACATCCAGAATTCCTTGCCTTCCGCTTTGGCCAAATCGTACACTTTTAAAACGTGATCCAAATAAATTTGCCCCACCCCGATTTCCGCTGCCAATTCTGCGGTATTACAATGACCCAGTTCAAAAGGTTCGTCCAGATTGGCATTGAATATGTTTGAACTGAAATGCGGCAACATGTCCTTCATCATCTTTTCGATCAATTCAATGCTCTCCTTGTTTGATGGATCTAGGGTAGTTTTTACTTTGCGCATGGGCATTATTTCATATCCGTCAGGACATTCCGCCAAGTGCCCATAGGCCGTGGTTTGTAACCAAGCCTGCATATGCCCCAAGGAATTTTGATTGGGTACAAGCTCAATAAACCGCTCCTTGCAATAGGCGTCCAACTCCCTTATCTCCTCTGGTGTTACGGGCGTTTCCTTGCCTTCCCATAGTTCCCTGAAACTAGGATATCCAAAAGAGAATCCCTCTACATACAATTGTAAGTGATTGTACTTGAGCAGTGAAAGTTGATCTACAAGTTCTTTTAAGGTATGCATTTGGGGTACCTTATCCCGGCTTATATCCAACATCAAACCTCTGACGGTCATATCCGGTTCGTCCTCAATTTTTAGGCAATCGATGGTTTGGGGGAACTGTTTTTTCAAATGATGTAGGGTGATCAGGGCATAATAAGCGCCGGCGGAATTACCGTATCCAATAGTAATACCGCCTGGTAGGATTTCCAGTTCATACCCTTCAGGAGTCAAACCGTTCATTTTTCTAAATAGAATTGGACGTGTGAGCGAGGTTGGTTCATTGTCATTTCCAAGAAGCCTATCCATCCAATTCGCCGCTTCGGGTAGGTCGGTGGAGACCTCCCATCTCTGGGGCCAGCTAAATTGACCTTTTTTCGGAAAAAACTTTTTGGGTAATGGGAGTAGGGACAACCCACTGATCGAATCGTTTTGAAGTTCAAACCGGTAAAAGGATAAATCCTCATCGGTTATTTTAGCTTCGTTTTGACTGAACTCCTTATTTGCTTTGTTGTATTGGGTATTGAAAAAAACAAGAATTCCAATGAGTAGTACGAACAGGCCTAAGAGGATGTAGGCTGCAGTTTTAAACACTTTTTTTATCATTTGAAGGTGATTTAATTAACTGAATTGAAAAGTGGACTGCTCGTATTGTTCCAATTTTTGAACCCCGGTAGGGGTACACATTCCCCTGAGGAATACGAATACGGTACTTTTTACCAAAACCGGGGCCGAGAGGGCCAGATGACCATAAACATTTTCCCTTGTTATTCCGCTATATAGACGCTGGAAGCTTATCCAAGATACGTTTGGATCTACTTCCTGGCGGAACAATCCATTTTGGATACCTCGCTGGAGGATGTCATTGAAAATGGACAGCATTCTATCGTTGGCTTCAAAGATTTCGTCCTGAAGTTTGGGGTAATACTTATTCAATTCAGCGTAGAATTTCGGATTTACATCAAATTCCAATGCTACAATACGATGCATAACCTTGGAAAAAGACTCTATAGCATCTTTGGAATTGAGGCTTATTTTCAATAACTCGTCAAATAGTAATTGATAGTGCTTGTTGAGACATACTCTCAAAAGCCCTGTCTTATCAGCAAACAATTTATAGACTGTTTTGGTCGAAATCCCAGTGAGTTCCGTGAGTTGCTTTATCGTAAAGGCCTGTATGCCGTTCTTTAAAAATTCATGTAGGGCAATTTCCAGGATTTCGTCTTTGGAGATTTCTGTGACCGGCATGGAAAATATTTTAAATCGCATATTTTCCACAAGTATAATGGAAAATATACAAGTACTCAAATTTTCCATATGTTTTTCCTGAATTTATTTTGATTTTAGTAGGATCGGGAAAAAATTTCCCATATACCAATCCATTTAGGGTTTGGTAAAATCATCTGAAAAAGTAGTCGCGCCATTGGCGTTTTTGAGTAGTACATCGTCAATCATACCAATACCATTGAAAAAATAGCTGATCTCCATTATGGGGCCAATAGACTGGTCATAGTTACTGGAAAAGATAGAGGTTCCGTTTAGCTTCAATATCACCTTTTTATTTTCGGTCAAAACATCCACTTTTTGCCATTCATATACTGAAGTTCCGAACATACTTAGGTCTTCGTTCTTTCCATTGTGCATAACATCGCCCAATTGCGTTCCTAATTCGCTCTCGCAACCTTTGTTTCCGAACATGATCCAATAAAACCCATCCATACCCTGTACATGCAAGTTAAAAATAGGGCAGTCTATGGCTTCCAAGGGTTCCATTTTAAATCGGATGCTATGCTCAAAATTATCCCCATCCAGACCAAAATCCGTCACATAATAAAAAGCCAACTGCATTTTCTTGTTTAGGTCGATGCCCTTTTGCGCCAATCTTGATTTTTCGATTCCCAAATAATCCTCCTTTAACCAGAAAGTGGGACTAAACGTGTAGATTTTTTCCATGGGCTGCCGGGCGGCCATAAACCAATCCTCATAGGTTACATGTATAGGCAGTTCTTTAATTATGTTCCCGTCCGCGAACAGCTTGGCCGTAAAATATCCGGGGATATAGTAAATATCCGTCCGTTCATGGGTTCCCTTAAAAATTTCGATTTTTCGGCTAGTATCCCAACTCTGTTGCAAAAAGAATCGGTTAGCGTCCACACCTTCAATATCATAGCTAAAAACAACGGTATTAGGTATTTTGCCTTCAACCGTTTTCTCGTAGGAAAAGGAAACTTCCTCGGCTGCTCTTGATATGGAATTCGAGGACTTGGTACGGTAAAGGTAGGTCCCCAAAACCAATGCTAGGAGTGCTACTAGAAGAATTAAAAAGTAAAACCTAAGGTCTTTGGCTTTCCAAGGCTTTTTCGCGATTTCCCCCTGAAATACGGTTCGTATCTCAGGATTTAATTGCTCCTTTTTAAGGGAATGCCAATCTTTGTTATACGCCAAGTGTGCCAGAATATCCAGGGTAGTGGTATGGGGCAATCTTTCAAACTCGTTTTTCCATATTCTTTTCACCGTGGACAGGCTTAATCGGTGGCCTGTTTGATCCTCAATAAAGAAAACAACAAATTCGTAGTCCTTTTGGACCCAGCCCGGTACGCCGTAAAGACCGGAAGCCTCTTCGATGCGCTTTTTTATGGCTTCTAAAAGATTTTTGTCATTGTCTGATATGTGACTCATCTACAGTGATTTACAAATATGGATCAAAAAAAAATCTAAAACGGTTGAAAAATAAGGGCTTTACTACACATAGCTTCCATTAGTTTAAAATGGTATTTATTTAAAATCATCAATCATGAAATTACAGCATTATTTTTTGAGTTTAGCCTTTCTTTTATCCATACAATCCGTGAGCGGACAGGAAGCTTTATTTGAGCAGGGTAAATGTATTATTCTATCCGAAGAAAACAAACCTACAGCGTATATCGATACTATTTATAAGGGCAAACGCAGTCTTAAACTGGATGGAAGAAAACAGTCCATTGCATTGACAAAGGACAAAAATGTAAGGAACTTTAGAGTAGAAATGGATATCGCCGGAGAGGTTATGTCGGGATTGGGATTTCGGGTACAGGACAAGTTCAACTATCGCTTCATTTATTTTAGGCCGGGAATGGGGGGAACCCGGGAAGCCATACAATATATCCCAATTTACAATGGGGCCCTGAGTTGGGTATTTTATAATTACCCCATTTATGAAACCACGGCGGATGTCAGTTCCTTGGAATGGTTCCATGCAACCTTTGAGGTTAGGGGAACTAATTTAAAAGTCTTTGTAGATCACGGCCCAGAACCGCAAATGGATATTCAGCTTTTGGATTCGGAAGTTTCCGGAGGCAATTTTATGCTAAGGAGCTTGTTCGGGGTTTCCTATTTTGCAAACATTACCTATGAGGAGCTTTCGGAGGATAAGCCCAAAATTTCCAAACCAAGTACAAATACTTTTTTAACATCTTGGGAAATCTCGGAACAATTTCCCAGGGACAGTGTTTCCGGTCATTATGATAGGTTGATTAAGAAAGCGGATAAATCTAAAAATTGGAAGGCGATAGACCATCCACAGGACAAAACTGTAAATTTTGCTAGATACTTTAAATACCCTAAGGGTATTGTGTTGGCCCGAAAGAAGTTGAGTTCCGATAGCGATAAAAATTCCATGTTGAATTTTGATTTTGTCGGCAGGATCAAAGTTATGCTGAATGGCCAAGAGGTTTTCAACTATCAAAAGATAAAATTTGAACGCATGTTCGATGGCACTTTTAGGATAAACCTGAATCTTAAAAAAGGGAATAACGAATTATTGGTCGTCACGGAAGGGGATGCTGGTTTTTTTGGGGAAGGTTTTAAATATCTGGGGAGATTGCAACATACCAATTGGGGATTTATAGCCCGATTAGAAGATTAAAACTGGACTCTTTGCCGTAGTTTACGTAACAAATCCAGTATCCGATGCTATTTTAAAAGATTCCCTTGGAAAGAGAAAAAGCAAACTTATAGCAAAGGAGACCTTTTTTACGCCTACTGAGATGAAAAGTTCGTAGTTGGTGTATTAGGATTGGTTTGAAGGTCGGTTGGCATCACCCTATATTTAAAAAGGAGAGTGGCGCAATGCATTTAAGTTGGAAAATGCCTTGGGTGCCGGGGGGTTGCGGACTACAACCAGAGACTATGCCAAGTTTTTATTGGCCGTTATGGACAATGAACATGTTTCCGAGGACCTTCGCAGAGCGCAATTTCAAATTTCAAGAAATCAATATGAAAAATGTGTTGAGGACGAATCCAAAGAGGGAATCCGCCCTCAAAAATTAGGCTTTGGACTAGGCTGGTATATCTGTGATTTTGAAGATGAACGAATCTTAGGACATACCGTGGCCAATAACGGGGGGCGTACACTTGCCCTGTTTTCTCCCCATAAAAAATCGGGCTTGGTCATAATGACCAATGGTAGGAATGGAAATTACGTCATTTTTACCATCGCGTCGTACTTGAATCCATAATGATTTCATTGCCTTGGAAGGGCTTAAAAAGGCTTATGGTTCCCAAAACTGACTTAAGAGAAATACACCTACTATCTCCGACTTTAGGTATTCCTAGTTTCTTTCCAACTAAAATAAAGTACGTAAAAATAATGAGCTCTCTGTGTAACCTGAGTTACCATGGGGCCTGCTCATATTTCGTAATTTTAGTTTATGAAAAGGCGAAATTGTTTGGTTGATGAGTTGTTTTTAAGGAGCGGTCATTTTTAGAATGGCCGTTTCTTACCCATTTTCCTTATGACTATATAATGTACACTATGTCGTTTTTAAATATTCTTTTTGGAGTACCCAAGAAACACAAAGACAAGATTGAGATTCTGGATGCCCGGGCCTATGCCCAGGCCATATCCGATACAAAAGTACAATTGGTAGATGTCCGTAGTCCGGTGGAATATCAAAACGGACATATCAAAAATGCGGTGAACATCGATTTTTTCGATTCCGTAAATTTTGAAAGATCTTTTGGTATGATGGACAAAGGGAATCCGGTCTATCTATATTGTCGTTCAGGAAGCAGAAGTAGGCAGGCCAGCCATAAATTGGCACGTATGGGATTTGTGAAAATCTATGACCTTAAAGGAGGGTATATGCGATGGAAATGATAGAAAGGTTTCGTAAATTTGGGTAACTAAAATGAAATAGGACTACCGCAAGAAAATAGTTTTTTTTGACCCCTCTATTAAGTCAAAAACCAATAAAGGAATCGAAGATGAAAACCTCAATTATTGTACAGAATTTGAAGTGTAATGGATGTGCAACAACCATCGCCGAAAAGTTATCGGGCATAGATGATATTTCAAAGGTTGAAGTGGATACGGAAAGTTCCACAGTCTCTTTTTTGCACGAAAATAACGAGGATGCCTTAATGGCCAAGAATACCTTGACATCACTAGGATACCCAGCGGTGGATAGTAAAAATAGCCTAGCACACAAGACACGCTCTTTTGTAAGTTGCGCAATGGGGAGACTTGCAAAATCATGAGGAAAGCAATCCTTTTTTTATTGTCATCAACCCTATTGACCTTAGGGTGCAAGGACTTCAAAGCGCGCGAGGAAGTCACTAATAAAACGTCTTCCGGAAAGGAGGCGTTGGAAGTTAAAGCCGAACATCCTGGAAAAGGGCTTATGGAAAGGGAATGTCTTATGTGTCACAACCCTAAGGCCTCAGAGGCCCAAATGATAGCTCCCCCCATGGCTATGATAAAACTACATTATTTAGATTCCAGTACCACCAAGGAACAGTTTACCGAGGCATTGGTACATTGGTTGAATGACCCCGAACAGGAATCGAAGATTCCCAACGCCGTTGAAAGATTTGGTAACATGCCCTATATTCCCTATCCCGAGAAAGTCATTGAACAAATTGCAGCATACATGTACGACTATGAAATGGACCGACCAATTTGGTTCGCCAACTATCTGGAGCATAAGCAGCAAGGTGCTGAAAATTCGTTGAGAAATTATAAATACACTACAACCGACAATGCCGAAAAACGCTATGCCAATAAAGGGTTGGCCCATGCCTTGGCGACCAAGACACAATTAGGTAATAGCTTAATAAAGGCCATTAAGGAAGTAGGTGCCAAAGGAGCTGTGGAATTCTGTAAGGTAAAGGCAATACCATTAACGGACAGTATATCCATTATGCAAAACGCCGTTATACAAAGGGTTACCGATAAACCGAGAAATCCAGATAATGAAGCCAGTGCAAAAGAGTTGGCACATATTAGCTTCTTTAGGGAACAAATGGCTTCCGATGGGAGTGTAGAACCTATCGTGGAGTTACACGATAACGAAGTAAACTTCTACTATCCGATCATTACCAATACCCTATGCCTACAATGTCATGGGACGCCAAACGAACATATTGAACCGGAAACCTTGGCGGCAATACGAAATCTTTATCCAGCGGACAGGGCGATAGGTTATGGGACAAACGAGATAAGGGGTATTTGGAGTATCAATTTTGAAACGGATAGCCAATAAATATGCACCTTCGGTGATTTTTGGATATCTGGAATTAGCTAAGCCCTTCCCATTTTGTGGTGCAATCCTATGTCCTTAATAATCATCGAGTTGCTTATTCATAAGAAAGTGAAGGGGGGATCCGATTTATTTTCGAATAACACGCTGGTAATACTTCGGAGCTTTTGTTATCCTATATATTCCTGAAGTTGGTGTATTGGGCTAAAAGGCTATGGTCTTTAATCTACTGGCAATGGAATCTTCCATGAAATCCAGTTCTTCCAAGGCTTTTTGGGTGAAATCGAACAAGCTAAGACAGCGATCCAGATTTTGATTTTCATAGGCTACCTTATAGTAAATATCTCCGTTAAGGTAGTCGGTCAAGGCCCTAATTCCATGAAGGAATGGCATAAGTACCGCTCCCTTAGGCAATACGTTGATTTCCGCTTGGGTCAGAAACGCTGCATTGGTGGCAAGTCCATCTATAAAGGCATCAAAAAGGTCTCTTCGAAATACGATATTATCATGATTTTGCTCATCTTCGGGTGCAGTGTTCACAATGGTCCGTATGGCATCCCCAAAGTCAAAATGAAAGAATCCGCTCATTAGTGTATCCAAATCTATTAAACAGAGTGGTTGATCGGTCTTTTTTGAAAAAAGGATATTGTTCAGTTTGGTATCGTTGTGACAAATCCGTAGCGGTAGATCAAGATGGTTAAGCTCTTCCAAGGTCTCTAGAGTCTTTCTTGCAAAGGAAATGGCTTTTTCCGCAGTCTGCAGCCGATTTTTGGTTCCTACGGAAAGAGATGCCTTAAATTGATTTTCCCGTAAAGTAAGATCATGGAACTTTGGAATGATGTCAACAAAACTTTCCGGTTTGGCAGAAGAGAGCAACCGGTGGAATTCACCGATAATTTTTCCCGCTCCAAAGGCGATTTTTGGATTTTCGGAGGTGTTATAGGCTAAACTGTTATCCATATAGGTCATTAACCTCCAAAAGGTCACGTCTTCTTTTCCATAGCTATAATAGTTTTGTCCTGATACGGTCCCTATAAGCGAGATATTATGATAGTCATCACTTTTGAGAAAAGAAAATGCCTTTTCAATATTGTTCATTATTCCCGAAACGTTTGGAAATACATCGTGGTTGATGCGTTGCAAAATGTAAACCGGAAGAGCACCGTCCTTTACTAGGAAGGTATCGTTAATATAGCCATGGGTCAAAGGCGAAAGGGAGTACTTTTTCCTTGGAATGGAAAAGTTTTCCAAAAGAAAGCTTGGTTCGGAATGGGAATTACGGTTCATAGTCAAGGCCAAAGGGGTGTTATGTACTGCCCCTTATCTGTTTTTTCCTGCAAATGGGCCACGGCCATCTCACGGTCGCTGGCATAGGTAACCCCAAACCATTCCCCACCTGAAGGAACTACTTTCACTTCTATTTCACCGGTCTGTAGCATTTCTTGAACGGTCTTTGGAATGTAAAGCTCGCTAGTCTTGGCCAATTCTTCATCGGAAAGGAAATGTCTGAATTCACTTTCTATTTTGTCGAATATTGAAGGTTTGCAGATCCAAAAGTTCATACTCACCTGCTCGTCACCGGTATACCTATTGCCAGAATCGTAATCCGTTACACCGTCACCTTCCTGTTCTAACTTCAGACGCTCATCAACGGATAGGAGACGGTCACCGTCTACCTTGCAGACCCCTCTGGAAACGGAACCATGTTCGGAAAGGGTATCCTTTAAGGTGTAGCCTACAAGTGCATAGGTATTGTCATTTTCATGTTCCCGAATAAAGTCGGCGGCATTTTTATAGGCAGGTTGGCCGTAAAAATCATCTGCGTTGATTACGACAAAGGGATTGTTTATGACATGGCGGGCCGTCCAGACAGCATGGGCGGTACCCCAAGGTTTAGGCCGTTCCCCGGAAAAACTACATCCTTCCGGTAGGTCGGTAACTTCCTGTGCCAACACATCTACTTTAACGTTTGCAGGTAATCTATCCTGAAGATGATCTTGCAAAAAAGCGGTATTCTCCTTTTTGGTAATGACCACAATATGGTCAAAACCGTTTTGTAGCGCATCGTATATGGAGAATTCCATTAAAAACTCTCCCTTGGGTCCTAAGTCGTCAAATTGTTTCAGTTTTCCATAGCGGCTCCCACTTCCGGCAGCCATTAAAAGTAAGGTCATTTGTTGTTATGTTTTAGTAGGGTAAAAATAGCCCTTTGAATTTAAAAACGGTTTATAGATCGATATAGATTATAATTAAGGGGATTAATACAAACAATTTTATACAGAATTTCATAATTTGAGCTTCAACACAATATATTCCAAAAACCAATTTTTAGGACAAACGTATGGGTTCAAGAAGAAGATTTATAAAAGAAAGTTCCATAATAGGCGCGGGTATGGTCATGGCTCCCGGATTGGCCTTTGGCGCTTCAGGGAGAGATCAGAATGATAAATTGAATGTGGGACTTATTGGCGCCGGGTTACGGGGCACCAATCACCTTCAAAA
Organism: Ulvibacterium sp.; assembly: GCF_028285715.1. Classification (GTDB taxonomy): domain Bacteria; phylum Bacteroidota; class Bacteroidia; order Flavobacteriales; family Flavobacteriaceae; genus Ulvibacterium. The sequence continues at coordinate 839,046 of NZ_JANQOO010000017.1, read as the reverse complement.
TTTACTTTTGCGGAAGGATGTAAATGTTACAGCCGTCTGTGACATAGACCCGGCACGCATTTCGATTGCGAAGCAAAAAATTACCGATGCCGGCGGCAAGCCTCCCAAGATCTTTGGCAAGAACAATTATGACTATAGAAATCTATTGGAACTTCAGGAGGTGGATGCCGTAATCATTGCCACACCCTGGCTATGGCATGTTACCATGACCGTTGATGCCATGAAAGCGGGCAAATATGCGGGGACCGAGGTTTCAGCGGCAAACACATTGGAGGAGTGCTGGGATTTAGTGAATACCCATGAAGAGACAGGTACGCATATGATGATTCTTGAGAATGTAAACTACCGGCGCGACATCATGGCGGTACTTAACATGGTAAAACAGAATGTTTTTGGGGAATTGGTACATTTTAGATGTGGTTATCAACACGATCTCAGGGGTGTGAAATTCAATGATGGGACAAATGCTTACGGAAGGGGAGCCGAATTTGGAGATAAGGGAGCTTCGGAGGCCAAGTGGCGCACTCACCATTCCGTAAAGCGCAATGCCGATGTTTATCCAACCCACGGCCTAGGTCCTATTGCCGTTATGGCCGATATTAATCGGGGGAACCGTTTTATTTCCATGACTTCAAGTGCCTCCAAGGCCATTGGACTTCATAACTACATTGTTGAGGTAGGTGGGGAAAACCATCCGAATGCCAAAGTGAGATTCAAACAGGGCGATGTGATTACGTCAACCATTGAAACCGCAAATGGAGAAACCATTATTGTAACCCATGATTGTAATTTGCCCAGGCCATATTCTTTGGGATTCCGTGTTCAAGGAGCTCATGGACTTTGGGAGGTGGATGGTAATAGAATCTATGTTGAAGGTAAATCCAAACCCCATACTTGGGATGTTGCGGATGAGTGGCTAAAGAAATATGATCATCCCCTATGGATAAAATACGGGGAGTATGCGCTCGGAGCAGGACATGGAGGAATGGACTTCTTTGTTTTGAATTCCTTTGTGGAATCAGCCAAGGCGAATGTTGCTCCCCCTATGGATGCCTACGATGCTGCGGCCTGGAGTGCGGTTACCCCGCTTTCGGAAATATCCATAGAGAATAATGGCGCTCCACAGTATTTTCCAGATTTTACCAAGGGACTTTGGATGAAAAGGAAACCCTACAACTGGATCAAGGAAACCTATTGATCAATACATTTTAAAACCCATGACCGTAATATGAGGATTACCTTCTTTATCTTAATGATGTATCTGTGTGCTGCGGCACAAGAGGGTAACCTGTGTGTAGGTCACTACTGGACACCAGATCAGGCCAATTTAAAAATGAAGGAATTTGCTTCCCAATGGAATGATTTGGAGTCTTGGGAAGAAAGGGCCCTTATCATCAAGGAGGGCATAAAAAGTGGAATGGAATGGGAGAAAATACCTCAAGTAACAGGAAATTTTAATCCAATCATCCATAGCCAAAGACAAATGGAGGGTTATGTGGTGGAAAATATTGCTATTGAGAGTTTCCCGGGGTTCTACATTACGGGAAATTTATATAAACCAACCAGTAGTGGGGGAAAGTTTGCAGCGATTCTTAGCCCACACGGACATTTGCCGGACAAAAGATTACGCGAGGATGTGCAGACCAGAGCGGCAGTTTTTGCAAGGATGGGGGCCGTGGTCTTTGCCTATGATATGCTGGGCTTTGGCGAAAGCAAACAGGTGGAACACACTATTCCTATTGCGCTAGCACTACAGACGTATAACAGCAAGCGGGTATTGGACTATTTATTGTCGCGGGATGATGTGGATGCGAACCGGGTCGGTATGACCGGTGGTTCCGGTGGAGCTACCCAAACCTTTATGCTCGCTGCCTTGGATAATCGTATTAAAGTAGTTGCTCCCGTTGTTCAGATTTCGGCGCATTTTTTCGGAGGATGCGTTTGCGAAAGCGGTATGCCGGTTCATAAAGGGGAGAATCATCAGACGAATAATGTTGAGATAGCGGCACTAGCTGCACCAAGGCCCCTTTTATTGGTTTCCAATGGAGCTGATTGGACCCGTAATACCCCCATTATTGAATATCCATATCTACAAAAAGTATACGCCCTATATAACGCGGAACATAAAGTTGAAAATGTACACTTACCTTCTGAAAAACATGATTATGGTTACTCCAAAAGAACGGCAGTTTACAATTTTTTTGGAAACCATCTACAATTAAACCTGGGGGCCATCCCTTATGAAAATGGGTATCGTGAAGATTTTGTGACCTTACTGGATAAGGAAGACCTAAAGGTTTTTAATAATGAGTATCCGATTCCGGAAGATGCCCTTAAAGGAAATCTCACGATCATGAAATCTTTAGGATTCGATTGAGTTGTAAAACAGTAAAATCGGAATTCTAGGGATAGGGCAAGATTCGGGTTAGCTGATAATTATCATATTTTTTTTTGTGGGTGGAAATTAAGTTTGTAATTAAACAAATTACATCCATGTGCAATCTTGTTCAAAAATACAATATTCCAGGTCCCCGCTACACCAGTTATCCTACAGTGCCCTATTGGAATATAGAGACCTTTTCCGGTAAGGAATGGAAATCTACCTTAAGCCGTAGTTTTGAAGAGAGCAATTCATCGGAGGGTATTAGTCTCTATATTCACTTGCCTTTTTGTGAAAGCATGTGCACATTCTGTGGATGCCACAAACGTATTACCAAGCGGCATGATGTTGAAATTCCCTACATTGAAACTGTCTTGAAGGAATGGAGGTTGTACTGTAACCTTTTTTCGGAGAAACCCATAATTAAGGAATTACATTTAGGAGGAGGCACACCTACTTTTTTTTCACCTTTGAACCTAAAAAAGCTTATTGAAGGCATTTTCAGCACGGCCCTAAGGTCCAGAAATTACGAATTTAGCTTTGAGGGGCATCCCAATAACACTACCAAAGAACATCTAAAGGCCTTATATGACGTAGGTTTCAGAAGGGTAAGCTATGGGATACAGGATTATAACCCAACAGTTCAAAAGGCAATTCATAGAATACAATCCTTTGAGAATGTTAAAAATGTAACGGATTGGGCCCGCGAAATCGGTTATGAATCCATTGGCCATGATATCATTTTCGGATTGCCCCATCAGAGCTTGGCCAATATTGAACAGACCATTACCATGACCAGGGCCTTAAAACCAGACCGATTGGCCTTTTATAGTTATGCACATGTTCCATGGCTAAAGGGTAATGGGCAAAGGGGTTATAGGGATGAAGACCTACCTTCTGCGGGTGAGAAACGAAAGCAGTATGAAGCAGGGAAGCGACTTTTGGTCAACGCCGGGTACCATGAGATAGGCATGGATCACTTTGCACTTCCAACAGATAGCCTTTATGCATCGCTGGAGTCAGGAAGGCTACACCGTAATTTTATGGGCTATACGGCCTCCAAGACTCAAATGATGATTGGTCTGGGAGTGTCCAGTATAAGTGATAGTTGGTATAGTTTTGCACAAAATGTAAAAAATCTTGAAGAGTATACCCATCTGGTGGAAAATGCTATTATTCCCATTTATAGGGGTCATATTCTTACCGAAGAGGACCAGATTATTAGAAGGCATATATTGAACTTAATGTGCAGGTTTGAGACCTCATGGAGTAGTATGGATCTACATTTCCCAGCCTTGCCCTCAGTACTGGATCGACTCTACGAAATGGAACAAGATCAATTGATCACCATGCACTCAAATCAAATCATAGTGACCCCTCTGGGAAGACCGTTTATACGTAATATTTGTATGGCATTTGACGTTCTTCTCCATAGAAAGGCGCCGGAGACGCGTTTATTTTCCATGACAGTTTAACCTTAAAAAGTAATATGATGAAAAACATTATAGTACCCATAGACTTTTCGGAACAATCGGAATATGCACTCAAAGTTGCCGCCTCCCTGGCCAAAAAACACGGTTCTGAAATCCTGGCCCTACATATGCTGGAGTTAAACCAAGCCATCATCTCTTCTTCGGAAGGATTTCATCCAGAGCAAACCGTCTTTTTAATTAAATTGGCGGAGAAAAGATTTTCGGAATTTCTGGATAAGCCCTATTTACAGGGAATTTCGATTACCCCGATCGTAAAGCATTTTAAAGTTTTTAGCGAGGTGAACGAAATTGCCGAAAAGCATAATGCGGAACTTATCGTAATGGGCTCCCACGGTACAGATGGGCTCAAGGAAATATTTGTAGGCTCCAATGCAGAAAAGGTAGTAAGGAATGCCACCGTTCCGGTTTTGGTCATTAAGGACGAGTTACCTGATTTTAAAATTGATCGTTTTGTTTTTGCCTGTGATTTTAGGGATGACAATTTATTGGCCTTTCAAAGGGCAAAGGAGTTTGCCGAAATGTTGTCCGCAAAATTGGATTTGGTTTATATCAATACCCCGGGAGATAATTTCTTGAGCAATAAGGACGCCTATGATCGAATAAACACCTTCCTGAGAAAATCCAATACAGGTATGGAAGTCAAGATTTATAATGATTATAGCGTTGAAAAGGGAATCCTTAATTACAGTGAGATGAGCAGTGCGGATATCATTGGGATTTCTACACACGGGCGCAAAGGACTTTCCCATTTCTTTATGGGAAGTATAGGGGAAGACTTGGCCAACCACTCAAAAATTCCGGTAGTTACCTTTAAGATTAATAATGAATGATTTTTATGTTTCGTTGATGTAAAAAGGGGAGGCCAATTTGGTTTCCCTTTTTTGTTTCGTTGGGAATAAAAAAATCCCTAATTTACAGGGGTTGTTCCATTGTCAAATTAGGGTTGTACGATTGGGATACGTATTTATACAAAACAATTTATTCTTTACCACTATGAAGTTTATCACCAACAAACCAAACCGTGCAATGAACGGGGATTCCAAAATGAAAAAAGAAGATGAGGCCAAAAGTAGACGGTCCTTTTTGAAAAAGGCCGGATTGGGAGGTCTAAGTCTGGCGAGCTTTACGGGTGCATCGGCCAGCATAGGGGATCAGATTGCCTACGCTTCCCAGAATGTGAACCGAAATTCTAGCCCTTCCGATCTTAAGATCACCGATTTGAGAATTGCGGAAATTGGTGGTGATGTGGTGTTTCGTACCCCGATTGTGCGCATTTATACCAATCAGGGTATTGTGGGGCATGGTGATGTCCGCGATGGTGCGGCCAAGGAATATGCCTTGTTCTTAAAAAGTAGGTTATTAGGCGAAAATCCCTGTAATGTGGAACGCCTGTTTGGCATTATCAAGCAGTTTGGATATCACGGTCGGCAAGGTGGCGGTGTTTCGGGAGTGGAAATGGCGTTATGGGATTTGGCTGGAAAGGCCTACAACGTTCCCGTGTACCAAATGCTGGGCGGGAAATATCGCGATAAAGTTAGAGTGTACTGTGATACGACGGTTTCCAAAGATCCGGTGGAGTATGCCAATAGGATGCAAGCTAGGGTAGACCAAGGGTATACGGCCTTGAAAATGGATATAGGGATCAACCTGATCAAAGATATTCCTGGGGCACTGGTCAATGCCCCGGAAGCGGATTTTAACCCCTATCAGCACCAGTCCACAAAATATAATATGACAAAACATCCTTTTACAAGGATACAGATTACCGAGAAAGGGGTTGATAAATTGATGGAATATTTGGACGTAATGCGTTCCAAAATAGGATATGACATTCCTATGGGAACGGATCATTGGGGCCATATTGGGGTTAACGAGGCCATTAAGTTGGCAAGGGCTTCCGAACGTTATAATTTGGCCTATATGGAAGACCTTATTCCATGGCAGTATACCGACCAATGGCGAGAAATTACAGAATCTTCTACTACGCCTACCCAGACCGGTGAAGACATTTTTAGGCTTGAGGGTGGTTTCGAGGAACTGATTACCACAAGGGCGGTGGATATTGTACATCCGGATCCCAACACTGCAGGCGGTATCCTGGAAACAAAGCGAATCGGGGATTTTGCTTCCAAACATGGTATAGGCTTTATGCACCATCATGCCGCGGGTCCCGTATCCTTCCTAGGCTGTGTGCATAGCGCCGCGGCTACGGAAAATTTCATGTGGCTGGAGCATCATGCCGTGGATAAAAAGGATTGGGAAAATTTAGTGACCGGTTTTGATGGACCTATTGTAAAGGACGGTTATGTAACCGTACCTGAAAAACCGGGTATCGGGGTAGAACTTAACGAGGAAGTCGTAAAGAAATACCTTGTCAAAGGCGAGAAATTGTTCGCACCGACCCCAGAATGGGACAAGATGCGGGCATGGGACAGGCTATGGAGCTAACTTAAAGCCCTATTCACTGCTTTTTGAGCATGGGAAACAATCTCTGGATTTCGGTTTCGGAAGGTTGTTTCCCATATTCGCATATTTCAAATCCTTCTGCATGCTTTGCATTTAGCGCCTTGGCACCGTACCATTTTTTTAAGCACTCCAAGGTCGCTGTATTGGGCCCACGAGATCGCCAATTGGCCAAAAATTCCAATCGGCCCTTTTCGTCCTTGGGTACCTTATCCAAATTTCCGGAGGTCCAAGGAAGCCAGTCAAAAAATTGGGACTCATGTGCCGCCATGGCGTAGATTTTCTGATTAAAAACATCATCGATGATTATGGCAATATCCGGTTCAAACGGGTTGGGTTTTTGAAATCCATCTTCAGAATACAAAAAGACCGGATTTTTTTCCAAGGGAGGCGTATCGGCCGCGACATTGGGAACAATGACCATGTAGGCCGCATCCTGCACCAAAATAGCTGCGTACCTATGATCTGGATGATAATCGTTGGGTCGAGGTGCTATTACAATATCTGCGTTCCATTTTCGGATTTCACGGATGACCTTTAGTCGATTTTCCAAGGTAGGCATCAATTCCCCGTCGTGATTGCCAAGAACGGTATATTCCACCCCAAATCGTTTTCCAGCTTCCTGTGCCTCCGCAAAACGAATTTTGGCCAATTCCCCACCACCCATGGCATAATGTCCTGCATCGCCATTGGTCAAGGAAACGAATTTTACCTTATGGCCCATTTTTGAGAAAAGAATGGCCGTTCCTCCGGCATCTATATCGCAATCATCAGGGTGCGCCCCGAACACAATAATATTCAACGGATTTTCTTGAGCGGACATAGACCATGAAATTAACAGGGAGCAAATGAAAAACAGTACTTTTTTCATGACTTGTAAAATAGGATTACATTAATTTCATAGCCACCGGATCCCAATCGACCGGTTGTCTTTTGTAGTAACTTTCGTTGGCCAGGAGGGCGGCTCCAGCAGCCCTTAACCCAAAGGTCGGGTCTTGAATTACTTTTCCTTTTTCCCGAATTGCCGTAAAGAAGTTGTAAAAATGGTCATGGTGCCCTCCTTTGTAATTTCTTGGAGCTTCCCAGGTGGTGCTACCCGTGTTTAAAGCCGAATCCCTTTTCTCCAGATTTTGTGCGGCATAGCCTTGGCGAATTTTTTCCTGGGTAGCTTCCGTGTAGGCTACCATGGAGTAACCACCGGGAACCATACCCAATTTGGACCTCCTTACGGTCACCGAATTTTGTCCTACTTCCATTTCGCCCTCTGTTCCTATCAATTTAAATCCACCACCACCACCTGAACCTGCAATGAAATTGATGCGAAAAGCAGCATTGAAAGCGGCATGGGTATCTGTTTTTGGATAGTCGTATAAGGTAATGCTTACATCGGGTACATCACGACCATCGTTCCAGTAGCGTAGTCCACCCGTAGCCAACGCCCGGTTTGGACCATGGGAACCGATAACATGGTTCAAAGTGGAAAAAGCATGTACAAACAGATCACCGGCAACTCCTGTGCCGTAATCCTTATAATTACGCCACCTAAAGAATCGTTTTGGTTCGTAGGAGACCTTTGGGGCATTGCCCAGAAAAGCATCAAAGTCCACGGTGTCAGGATTGGCATCCGGTGGAATAGGATATTGCCAGGCCCCTTCGGCAGAGTAGCGATCGTTGTAAAAGTCCAACATCACAATTTCCCCAATGGCACCATCTTCGTATAACTGTTTGGCCTTTTCATTCCCTAAAGAAGACATGCCCTGACTTCCGATCTGGCAAATTTTTCCAGTGGATTTCTGTGTGGAGATGATTTCTTGCCCGTCTTGCCATTTTTGTACCATTGGTTTCTCACAATAGACATGTTTCCCGGCTTTTAAGGCATCAACGGCTATTTTTTTGTGCCAATGATCTGGCGTAGCCACAATAACGGCATCGACGTCTTTTCGGTTTAAGAGTTTTCGATAATCCCGGGTAACGAAGATGTCTTCCCCCCAAAGCTCCTTGGCGCGATCCAATCTTCCAGAATATAGATCGCAGGCGGCAACCAATTTCACACCAGGGACCGTCAATGCTGATCTCGTATCGTAAATTCCCTGTATCCCCGAACCGATCAGACCTAAGTTAATCTGGTCATTGGCCGAGTATGTCTCGTTGGGATACTCGCGTTGCATCAAAACTCTTTCACCCTCTGCGGCGGAGATTAGGAACGGTGCCGATGTCATCGCAGCGGAACCCAATGTGGCCTTTTTCAAGAATGACCTTCTAGACGGATTTTTCTTCATTATTCTATAGCTTTTGGAATTTAGTTGTAATGGCGATGGAAGTTACGTTTTTTGTTGTTGCGCTCCAAAGCATTTTTAGTTGCGGCAAATAAAAGACCTCTTTATCCTAAATATGATTTTTATCATGTTTTCCCTTGTGGTAGGGGCCTAGATTTGTGCCTATGAAAAGCTATGTAATCCTTTTTGTAGCCATGCTCATGCTCGTGAAGCCGCTCTGGCCCATTGCAGAGTATGTTATGAACTATGATTACATCGTAAATGTCCTCTGTAAGAATAAGGACAAGCCACAATTGAGATGCGATGGAAAATGCTACCTCTCCCAACAATTGGCCAAGGAGGCTGAACAAAACAAAAGCAATCCTTTCGGGGAGGAACAGAATATTGCGGAGATTCAGCATCTTGTTTTTTTCCAGTCCTTGAAAAAAATGGACTTACATCTATTTCTCTCACAGCCCTTAACGGTGAAATCCACATTTGTTGAGGTTCTTCGATCAAGCATTTTCACTTCCGATATCTCCCAACCACCGGAGTTGGCCTAATTCGATTGGCTGTAAGAGTATTTGTAATGGATGGAAAATTCATCCACAAGGCTCGTACCCTTAAACCTTTGTATTAGTCCAAATCACAACAGATGAAAACCATATTGAAAAATAGGCCGAGCCGCCTTTGGGCTACAGGTCTAAAAAGCAAAGCCGTGTTGCTTGTGGTGCTGTTCACCCTAGTATTTCGTTGGCAAGGCATGTCCCAAGAGCCAACTTTGGTCATGGTTAAGGATTCTATACTACCCATCGACTTAAATGAGGTGATTGTAATTTCTTCGTACAAAAGAACGTTGGAGCACAATGCCCACCATAAACCACTCTCCACGTTGGATCAGTATCTGGAGTCCTCCAAAAAAGTAAACATGATAAAGAGGGGAGCGTATGCTTGGGAGCCGGTGCTGAACGATATGACCACGGAACGCCTATCCATAACTATTGACGGAATGCGCATTTTTGGGGCCTGCACGGATAGAATGGATCCCATAACCTCTTACGTCGATGTTTCCAATCTATCCGATATACACGTAGCCTGTGGTCAACAAGGAGCAGAACACGGGGCGACTTTGGGAGGTGCAATCGATCTGCGTGTGGAAAAAAGCAATTTTAAATCGGATGGATGGGTAGGTTCCATAGAAACTGGTGGGGAAACTAACAATGCCTCACAGATTTTTGGTGGGGAACTTAACTATTCGGACGAACGGTTCTATATAGATACGGACATTATCTATCGTAAGGCCGAGAACTACGTTGCCGGAGGTGGTGAGGAGGTAGCCTTTTCCCAATTTGAAAAGTACAACCTCTCCGTTAATTCGGGCTACAAGGTTTCTGAAGACCAGAAACTATTGGCCAGTTTTATTTTTGATGAAGCTCGGGATGTTGGATACCCGGCTTTGCCCATGGATGTTTCTTTGGCCCGAGCCTTTATAGGTTCCGTCAGTTGGGTACAAACAGACTTCATTGGTAATTTTGAAGACTGGGAGACCAAGGTATATGCCAATTCCATTACCCATATTATGGATGATAGCCAAAGGCCCGATGTCCCCATTCGTATGGACATGCCTGGGTGGAGCGATACGTATGGATATTTTTCCCAAGCCACCCTAAAACGGGATAACCACCAATTTCTGTTGAAACTGGATGGGTTTTATAATCGTTCATTGGCTGAAATGACTATGTATCCGAACAATCCCAATGAGCGTGAAATGTTTATGCTTACCTGGCCCGATGTTCGTACCCTGAACAATGGTTTTTATGCAGAAGACGTAATCGACTTTGAGGGGAGTTCCCTGAAGCTATCCACCAGATTGGCTGTACAAGGTTTTAATGTGGCGGATGAACTGGGACTGAACAGCCTCCGGATTTTCTATCCTGAAATGGCCCAAAGGCAGACCCGTTTCCTAAAAAGCTTTTCGGTGCGGTACCATAAAAAACTGAAATCGATGCATTTGGACGGTGGGCTCTCTTATGGAGATAGGGCTCCATCCGTTTCTGAAGGTTTTGGATTTTACCTGTTCAATAGTTTTGACAATCACGATTATGTTGGCGACCCCGATTTAAGAAACGAAAAGGCCATTGAGGTGAACACAAAACTATCGGTGCCTATCGAAAAACTGAAATTTAGTTTGGAAGGAAACTACTTCCACACCATGGACTTTATAGTAGGAGAGGTAAATCCTGCCTTAAGTGTAATGACCATTGGCGCAGAAGGGGTAAAGGTCTACGAAAATCTGGAATATGCCAATTTGTATAATATCTCCTTGGATACCAAGTATCAAATTACCCCCGAATTTACTTGGACCGGGTTGGTTTCCTATCACCGGGGAACCGATCAAGACGGGCGTAATCTGCCCTTTATAAGTCCTTTTACGTATTCTTCCATGTTGCAATACACCCAGGACAAGTTTTCGGGTTCATTGACCATGCGCGGTGCGGCGGATCAGGTGAATTTCAATCCGGAATTTGGTGAAGACCGAACGGACGCCTATACGGTATTCTCTTTATCGTTGGGGAAATCGTTTTCCATACATGACGATGATGTTTATGTTAAAGCGGGAGTGGAGAACATTTTTGATGAATTCTATTCTACCTATACCGACTGGAACAACATTCCCCGTATGGGGCGCAACTTTTTTATGACCGTTTCCTATGCCATAAATTAAAAACAATTAAAACGCTAATTATGAAAACAATAAAATATCTAGCAGCAACTTTCTTACTAACCGTAAGTTTTATTTCCTGTACTAGTGACTCGGATGATCCCATGCCCATTGTGGAGGAGAATCCACTCGCGGAATATACGATGCTAAGTGCTGTGAAGGCCAACAACCATAGCATTGAACTATATTCCGAACAAGAGCAATTTACAATCGGGTATAATGAATTGTTCATTCGTATTAAGGATGAGGCAAGTGATAGTTACATATCCAATGCCGCAATTTCATGGAACCCCGTGATGCACATGACGGAAATGATGCATTCCTGTCCTAAATCTGAAGTGACCAAGACAGAGAACGCCTCTGTGTATACAGGATTTAGCATTTTTCAAATGCCTGGCAACACGGAGGAATATTGGGAGCTTAACCTGGAATATACGATTGCCGGACAAACGTATAATGCCACTGAACGTATAGAGGTTAAATCACCGGCAGATGGTAAGAAAAGAGTAAGTGTTTTTACGGGAACGGATGAAACTCGATATGTGTTGGCCATGATGCCTATGAAGCCAGAGGTAGCGGTAAATGATTTTTCGGCCGTACTCTTTAAAATGGAGAACATGATGACCTTTCCCGCTGTTGAGGATTATAGGATAACGATTGATCCCCGTATGCCCGGTATGGGGAACCACAGTTCTCCCAATAATGAAGATTTGACCTATGATTCGGCGTCAAAAATGTACAACGGAAAATTGTCATTGACCATGACGGGCTATTGGAAGATTAACCTAAAACTGCTGAATGATGGCGGTGAAGTACTGAAAGGAGAAGATATTACCGAAGAAAACGAATCCAGTAGTCTGTTCTTTGAGATAGAATTTTAATGATACTTTTGGTTGTAGTTGTTTTGCTTGAAAAGACTCCCTTAAAAAAGGGGGTCTTTTTCTTAGTTTCTAAATGGGCAAAAACGATTTTCCCAACTTAATGTCCAATATAAGATCTTCCACGGAAGTCTGCCTCAATTTTTCAACAAAACTGGCCTTGGTATCGTCCACAAGATGGTGCATGGGACAAGGATTTTCATAATCACATTTGTGCAGGCTCAATACACAGGAAGTTAATCTATTATCACCATCTATTAAACTGATAATATCGATTAGCCGTGTTTTTCTATTTTCCTCGTTAAGATAGAAGCCCCCTTTAGGACCACGTGTGGACGAAACTATTTGATGTCTGGAAAGTTCCTGAAGAATCTTGGCTATATAGGCGCGCGGAACGTTTATGGGCTTGGTGATATCCTTGGCCAATATTTTGTTTTCCACACTGGAATGCACCGCTAAATAGAGCACGGCCTTCAGCGCATATTTTGAGGAGTTCGATAGCATTTTTGTCGGGATTTTTACAAATATACAGAATAAAAGACTTTTTTATCTTAAATATGATTAATATCATATTTTAAACTTTTTACCTCCTTTATTTTTGCCCCATAACCGGAAAAAGACAACTATGAAAACTGGAAAGCTTAGTAATGGTTTCGTGCTACTTTTTGTCCTAATACTTTTAGGTTGTGGCGGAAAGGAAGAGAAGAAACAAGATGGTTTTAGTATTGAGCGGAAAAAAGCCACCACCGAGAAACAAGTAGAGCCCCCTGCTACAAATCAAGTCAAGGCTTCGGAGCGGATAGATTTGACTTCCAAAGGGGTAGGTCCTATTGATTCTATAACATTGGACGCAGAAATTGACCAGGCCATGGCCGCTCAAGGAGAAGAAGTATTCAACCAAATGTGTATGGCATGTCACCGGGTAGGGAAGAAGTTCATCGGTCCGGCACCCAATGGAATATTGGAAAAAAGAACCCCGGAATGGGTTATGAATATGATTCTTAATCCGGAGGTGATGGTGAAGGAAGACCCCTTGGCTAAAGACCTACTTGTAGAGTTCAATGGGTCACCTATGGCCAATCAAAGCCTTTCGGAAGAACAGGCGAGGGCTATACTGGAATATTTTAGAACCTTAAAGTAGATTCATAATGAAAGCAACTATCAACTTCAAATTGTTGGTTGCCTGTTTTTGTATGCTGTTTTTTTTATTCAGCTGTAAAGACGGCACCAAAACCGAAACAATGACTTCCCAAGCTGAAAAGGCCGAAAGCGGGAAGGTGGAAAAAAAGGGTCAGGCCTTTATTACCGATGATGAGTCCACGCCCAATGTGCTTAACATTGCTGTTGGGTCTCCTGATCATACCACCCTGGTAGCAGCTGTGCAGGCAGCTGACTTGGAAAATGCCTTGGTCAATGCCGGACCATTGATGGTGTTTGCCCCTACCAATGCGGCTTTTGATGCACTTCCCCCAGGTACTGTGGAAGATTTGCTAAAACCTGAGAATAAAAATGCATTGGCCAATATTTTGAAACATCATGTAACTCCGGGAAAATATAGCAAGGACTTTCTAAAGAAGTTTAAAAAACTGGGGCAGGCCAATAATCAAAACACCACTGTGGAGGTTAAGGGAGATGATGTTTACGTGGGTGGTGCAAAAATCGTAGCCAGTATTCCTGCCGGGAACGGCATAGTACACGTAGTGGATAAGGTAATTCTTCCACCAGCCGATGAATAATCTAAAAATCAGAATAACATAAAACAACAACAATGAGAAAGTTTACGTATCCAATGCTGATATTGTTTGGACTCGCCATGGTCTTCAATAGCTGTGGGGACCAAAAGAAGGGAAACAGTGGTGCACTGACTTCCAACGCTGCTGAAAAGGTCTATGTCGCCCCTGGGGAACACGATGAGTTTTACGCTTTTATATCCGGAGGTTTTAGCGGACAGTTATCCGTCTATGGTTTACCTTCGGGAAGACTTTTTAAAGTAATTCCTGTTTTCTCCCAAGATGCCGAGAAGGCGTGGGGCTACAATGAAGAAACCAAGCCCATGCTCAATACCTCCCATGGATTTATACCTTGGGACGATTCCCACCACCCGGATATTTCCCAGACCAATGGGGAACTGGACGGCCGTTACGTTTTTATCAACGGAAACAACACGCCTCGAATAGCCAAGGTAGACCTTTCCGTTTTTGAAACAACGGAGATTATAGAGATTCCCAATAGTGCGGGTAACCACAGTTCCGCTTTTGTAACGGAGAACACGGAATATGTAGTGGCAGGAACCCGGTTTTCGGTTCCGGTACCCCAAAGGGATATGCCTATCAGTGAATACAAGGGAAACTTTAAAGGAGCGCTTACCTTTATTAGCGTTGACCCTGAAGATGGGGGTATGGACATCAAGTTCCAATTAATGATGCCGGGCTTCGATTATGACCTATCGCATCCGGGACGTGGTAAATCCCATGGATGGTTCTTCTTTACTACCTATAATTCCGAGGAGGCCAGTACCTTATTGGAGGTTAACGCTTCACAGAACGACAAGGATTTTATTGCCGCGGTAAACTGGAAAATGATAGAGGAGTATATCAATAATGGTGGAGGCACAAAAATGCCATCCAACTATGCCCATAATGTATATGATGAAGAAACGCATACGGCTACTTCCACGATGAAAAAAGAAGTATTGGTCATAAATCCAACGGATGTTCCTGGTGCCGTTTTCTTCTTACCAACGCCCAAATCACCCCACGGTTGTGATGTAGATCCCACGGGCGAATATATTGTAGGTAATGGCAAACTATCCGCTGACTTGACCGTGCATTCCTTTACCAAAATGCTAGAGGCCATAGAAGGAAAGAAATATGATGGTGACGCCTATGGCATACCCATCCTTAAGTTCGAGGACGTTTTGGCCGGTACCGTAAGCCAGCCCGGTCTTGGGCCATTGCATACCGAATTTGACGGTCAAGGTAATGCCTATACCACCTTCTTTATTTCCTCGGAAGTGGTTAAATGGAGATTGGGTACTTGGGAAGTAGTGGATAGACAACCTTGTTTCTATTCCGTGGGGCACTTAATGATTCCTGGCGGTAATTCAAGAAAACCCTTTGGAAAATATGTGGTGGCCATGAACAAGATTACCAAGGACAGATATTTGCCTACTGGGCCTGAAGTGACACAATCGGCACAACTCTATGACATTTCTGGTGAGAAAATGGAACTTTTATTGGATTTCCCAACGGTTGGAGAGCCTCACTATGCTGCGGGTATTGCAGCGGATATCGTAAAGGCACGGTCCAAAAAAATCTTCGATTTGAAGTCGAACAAACATAAATACGGCATTACTTCCGATGCTGATGTTAGGGTAGAACGCAATGGTAAGGAAGTTCATATTTACATGTCCATGATTCGAAGTCACTTTAATCCGGACAACATTGAAGGAATTAAGTTGGGGGACAAGGTATATTTCCATGTGACCAACCTGGAGCAAGATTATGATGTGCCTCATGGCGTAAGTATAATAGGTGCGAATACCTCCGAATTGTTGATTATGCCCGGACAGACCGAAACTTTTGTATGGGAGCCCAAACAACCGGGCGTATGGCCGTTCTATTGTACGGATTTCTGTTCTGCCTTGCACCAAGAAATGCAGGGGTATGTAAGGGTATCCCCGGCTAACTCCAACATTGACCTTTCATGGTCCTTGGGAGAATGATGTATAACCCTTTACGATTAGTTTTTCAAACTTAAGGCAGGGCCGGCCCTAGGGCCGGCCCATTTTTTAACCGGTTAAAAAGAATTATAGAAATGAAAAAATCACGTATTATCATGGTTTTGGCCGCTTTATTGCCTTTGCTCCTTTTTGTGTTTCCGCTTTGGAAAATTACCCTGGAAGCCCCACAATATCCTACGCCTCTGGGTATGTATATCTACATAAACGATTTTGCCGACGCCAATCCGCATGATATCAAGAACATTAATTTAATGAACCACTACGTGGGAATGAAATACATACCGGATGCCATTCCAGAGTTCAAAATATTCCCGATAGGGATACTAATCACTACGGTTATCGGTCTAATCATTGCATGGAGAGCGAACCATAAGTGGTTCCTCTACTGGTTCATTATGATGGTCCTCGTAAGTACGGCAGGCTTGATCGATTTTTACCTATGGGAGTACGATTATGGCCATAACCTTGACCCCAAGGCCATTATGAAGTTCACCAATCCGGATGGTTCCGTAATGGGATTCCAACCACCCTTCTTTGGTTCTAAGGATATTTTGAATTTTACGGCACATTCCTATCCCCAATTGGGTGCCTATTGTTTGGGTGGAGGAATTGCTTTGGGACTGGTCGCCTATTATTTTGGGAAAAAAGAGAAACAAACCGTAAAAACATAGTTATGCGATTACGTGGGCTTCTTTTTGGTGTTCTGGCATTGTGGTCTGTTGGCTGTACAGTAAAGCCCAAACCCATTGCATACGGTTCTGACGGATGTCACTACTGTAGTATGACCATAGTCGATCGGCAGCACGCTGCCCAGATGGTTACAAAAAAAGGAAAGGTCTTTAAGTTTGACGCGGTGGAGTGTATGATGAACCATCAAAAGGAAGTGGATCAGGAAACGGTAGCCTTGTTTCTTGTAAATGATTATTCCGAACCGGGAGAATTGATTGACGCTAAACAAGCTACTTACCTAATTAGTCCGGGCATACCAAGCCCAATGGGAGAATTCCTGACTGCCTTTGGTGATGAAGCTAAAGCAAAAAGTGCCCATGAAGGCAATGGTGGTGATTTGTATACTTGGGATGAATTGTTGAACCGTTTTAAGCCATAAGGTATGTATGAAATCAGAGAAGATATCAAAACACAACCTTACCACAAACTGCAGATACAAAGGCTTTCCAAAAATAATGCTGTGGAAGTATTAAGCATTAGTCTGGAAGGCGGTACAATTTTTCCGGAACACACGTCTCCCTCGGATGCCTTACTGGTGATTTTGAAAGGTGATGTTGATTTTCACATCGATCAGAATACCTTTCACTTAACGGAACAGGAGTATTTTTCCTTCCCCCGTGAAACGCCACACTGGGTAAAGGCAAACGAAAATTCCAAATTTCTGATAATCCGTTAAGATGTTCCTTAAAGTCATTACTTTCGTCCATATAGTTGCTGCTAGAATTTGGGTCGAAGGCCATTTGGTGTTTGCCCGGGCCGTACATTCCCGGTTTTTCTTGATTCCCAAAAGGCATTTAAAATTGCCGGCGATACCCGTCCTGGCGGTAACCCAAAATACCGCTCTTTGTGTTTTGACGGGATATAGTGCTAGAAGTGGAGGACAATTATGAAGCACACGTTATCATATAGTAAGCTTTTGTTTTTTCTCATCTTGATTGGAGGGGGTCAATTTTTGATGGGGAGAACCATTACCATCTGCCCTACCTGCGATGTATCTTCCATTAAGCAAGGCATAGCTTCGGCCATGGAGTACGATACCCTTTTGATCAAAAAAGGAACCTACAACGAATACAACATTGTTATAGACAAACCCTTGACCCTTCTTGGGGAGGATTATCCTGTAATCGATGGGGAGGATATGGGAGAGATTATTACCATTGTTTCGGACAACGTAACCGTGGAAGGCCTTTTTATCATAAATGTTGGAACAAGCTATACCACGGATTATGCCGCTGTTCGCGTAGTGAAAAGTGAAAATTTTCTAATTAAGCATTTGGTGCTTGAAAAGCTTTTTTTTGGTATTTATTTGGAGAAGGCCAATAATGGCAAGGTATACCATAACAAAATCATTGGCGATGCCGTAGACGAATATAACTCGGGAAATGGCATCCAATTGTGGTACTCACACCACGTTGAGGTAGACCGGAACATTGTACAAGGTACCCGTGATGGTATCTATCTTGAGTTTTCCGACCAAGTTACGATCAACAACAACATCAGTTCCGATAACATACGGTATGGGCTTCATTTTATGTTCTCCAATGACGACACCTATACCAACAACACATTTGAGAACAATGGGGCAGGAGTGGCCGTGATGTTTTCCAAAAATATCAGGATGCGCAACAATACCTTCCGTAAAAATTGGGGTACGGCCTCCTTCGGGATGCTGCTCAAAGAGATTAATGATGCCGAGATTGTCGGGAACACCTTTGAAGAAAATACGATTGGCATTAATATAGAAGGGTCCAATAGGATCGATTATACCCGGAATGATTTCATCAACAACGGATGGGCCATAAAAGTAAGGGGCGCCTGTTACACCAATACGTTTAAGAATAACAACTTTTTATACAATTCCTTTGATATTTCCTACAATAGCAAAGTAAACGACAATATATTCAAGGAGAATTATTGGAGTAGTTATACGGGTTACGATTTGGACAAAAATGGCATTGGTGATGCACCTTACAGACCGGTAAAACTATTCTCGTATATTGTAAATAGAACACCGGAGACCATCGTACTCTTGCGCAGTCTTTTTATGGACATAATTGATTTTTCGGAAAAGGTTTCTCCGGTCTTCACACCGGATAATTTAATGGATTCCAGTCCTTTGATGCAAAAAACAGAATGATTCACATCAAAAATCTACATAAACGATTTGGAAAGAATCAAGTGCTCTCCGGAGTGGAATTGAGCATTAAGAGCGGGGGCATTTATGCAATCCTGGGCCCCAATGGATCGGGAAAAACTACGCTTATCAAAAGTATTTTGGGAATGGTAATCCCCAATGCCGGAACCATAAATGTACTGGATACCAATATCAAAAACCATTGGAGGTACCGCAAGGAAATTGATTATTTGCCACAGATAGCCAATTTTCCGAGTAATATTAAAGTTGGGGAATTGATACGAATGATAAAGGATCTACGGCAAAAGCCCAGTGAGGAGGACCGGTTGATCGGTTTATTTGGACTGGAGCCTTTTTTAGACAAAAAGCTGGGAACGCTATCAGGGGGTACCAAGCAAAAGGTGAACATCCTGCTCACCTTTATGTTCGACAGTCCTTTGATGATTTTGGACGAACCTACCACGGGTTTGGATCCTGGATCATTGATTCAGTTAAAGAAATTGATACGGGAAGAAAGGGAAAAAGGCAAAACCCTATTGATAACCTCGCACATCATGCAATTTGTGGAGGAAGTTGCTGACCAGATTGTGTATTTATTGGAAGGCCAGGTCTATTTTAAGGGCACTATAGAAGAACTGAAACAAAAGACCGATCAAGTTGATGTTGAACATGCCATAGCGGCCATAGCAATGCAGACCACGGATGCTTAAAATTTTAAAATACAGTTTTTATGATTTGATGCGGAGCCGCTGGAGCTATGTATATTTTCTTTTTTACTTGGCCCTGGGCTTTGTACTGCTCTTTCTTAACAATGACCTTTCCAAAGCAGTTATCACCCTAATGAACGTTATCATTGTGTTGGTGCCCTTGATCGGGACCATTTTTGGGGTGATGTATTTTTACAATTCCAAGGAATTTACCGAATTGTTGTTGGCACAACCCTTGCGGCGTTCCACCATCTTTCTGGGGCAGTATTTTGGTGTTGCGGGCTCCTTAACGCTAAGCTTGTTCCTAGGCCTCGGGATTCCCTTTGTCCTCTACGGGCTTTTTAGAAGTGAAGCTATTTTCAATTTTGCACTTTTGCTGATAACCGGGGCCTTTTTGACATTCATATTTACGGCATTGGCCTTCAATATTGCACTTTCCAATGAAAACAGGATAAAAGGTTTTGGGTATGCGGTCTTACTTTGGCTGTTTTTGGCGGTTATTTACGACGGACTTTTTTTACTGTCCCTTATTGTGTTTGAGGAATATCCGTTGGATACATTCTCCTTGGTGGCCACAATGTGTAATCCTATTGATCTGTCCAGGACACTCATCCTTTTGAAATTGGATATTTCAGCACTTCTGGGCTATACCGGGGCGGTCTTCAAAAAATTCTTTGGAACGGACTTTGGCCTTTTGGTTTCCCTTCTTGTGCTGTTACTTTGGACGCTACTTCCCATTTGGCGATTGGCCGTAAAATCAAGACGAAAGGACTTTTAGATATTTAATTGCGGAATCATGTTGATGGCGATTTTAGAAAGTAGTATCTGTCATTTAAAAATGTCCGTAATCTTTAGTCAGTCAATTCAACGACTCTCAAACCTGAACTGCAAGGGAGGACAATCATTTGCTTATGTTTTATATACGGGCGCCTTCAATGGTATTTTTGCCATAGCGTTTGCTTCCAATATTTTCATAAGATCAGGAACGGAGGTAGTACAACGCATATCGCAATGAATACTAAAAAGTATTAGATTTAAGCCAAATTAGAAGGTTGTATGAAATTATCCATATATCCATTGGTTGGCAACAATTTGAAATAATTCAATGAAATATCAATTAGCACAAATAAACGTGGCTAGAATGATCGGAGTTAATATTGAAGATCCGATTATGCAGGAGTTTGTTGATAATTTGGACAACGTAAATGAATTGGCCGAAAATAGTGCTGGATTTATTTGGAGATTAAAAGACGAATCAAATAATGCCTCGAACTTTAACCCCTTCAATGATGAACAAGTGATTATCAATATTTCAGTTTGGAAAGATATTGAGTCATTGGAAAATTTCACATATAAGACATTTCACACAGACTTTTTGAAAAGAAGAAAAGAATGGTTTCATAAATATGGAAAAGCATATTTTGCACTATGGTGGATTGAGGAAGGAAGATACCCGTCAATTGAGGACGCTATGGAGAGACTTGAGTTTTTACAATTAAATGGCGTTACAGAAAGGGCTTTTAACTTTAGGGACAGATTTACAAGACCAAAGAAACAGGAATAATAAAAACTATTGCATCTACGCATAGCCGAGGCCTTTATAAACAATTCAATGAATAGTCCGTGGATAAAATGAAAAAGAAGAGAACCAAACAAATATTCAGAATAGTGTTGTTCCTGGGCACGGCAATCTCCCTGTTCTTTGTGCCGTGGCTTTTGGTAAAGGCATGGATACTGCCACTACCGGATACGGTTCAGGAACAATTGGATGAGGCCATTGGTCATGGATTTGAAGGAATGATCGTTTATGTAGATCAAGCCGGTCAGCCACCTCAGCATTTGGCCTCCGGTTGGCATAATCGGGAATCCGAGATACCTGCCGATCCACACGCATTGTTTAAGATTGCCAGTATTAGCAAGCTATATGATGCTGTGGCCGTTACCAAGTTGGTAAGTGATGGAAGACTCTCCTTGGATAAAACCCTGGCCAATTATTTACCGGAACTTGTGGGAAAAATCGAAAATGCGGAGAAAATTACCCTGAGGTTGATGATACAGCATAGAAGTGGCATTCCCAATTTTACGGACGCTCCGAATTTTTGGGCGGCACCAACCGAGACCTATGAGGAAAGTCTTGCCTTAATTCTAGACCAGCCGGCCAACTTTGAACCTGGTGAGGACTATGAATATTGTAATACAAATTATCTTTTAATCAATAAGATAATGGATGATGTCCTAGGTTATGGCAACTTTCAATTCATACAAGAAGAGGTTTTGACTCCATTACATCTCAACAACACCTTTAGTGCGCTGAGCGAAGTAAATATAGACAATGTAATGAGCGGCTATCATGTAGGATATCCCCTTGATTTAAAGGAAAACGACTATGGCATGCACGCCACGGCAGAAGATGTGGGCACTTTTCTTCGGGCACTGAATGATGGATCATTGTTTAAACCGGGAGAACAGGAAATATACGCTTCCATTTATGAATATGAACACGGCGGTTGGGTTCCCGGTTACCAGAGTTTTGCAAAATATTACAAAGAACTTGATGCAGTGGTTATAGCGTTCTACAGCACAACTGATCCTAAACTGTACAATTGGAACTTGTCAGAAATCATAAATGGTAGGATCGTTAAAATTCTGAAAAGGCAAAAAAACTCATAACACGATTCTAAAAACATTTCGGCTTGCGGGACTGGCAGGAACACTCTTTATTCGAATACATTGTACCCCCATTGAATATAAATTGACACTATGAATCTAAAAAAAAGTACAAACCTCATTTTTTTGATAGGCTTCACTTTTATTTGTATTTCCTTTGTCCCTACCCATGGTAACAACCCCAATTATTGGAATTCCAATGATTCAAAACCATCCGAATTATTTCATATTCCCTATTTCAGTCCAGGAGTATTAAATGACCCGGTAATGGTCTTGGTGTTACATGGAGATGCACCATTCAATAATCCATCCTATCAGTATCTTATCGCAAAAAAAATAGCCGAAGAGAATACTAATGTTGTTGCCGTGGGAATTCTAAGACCAGGATACACCGACAATAAGGGCAATCGTTCAGAAGGAGAACGGGGAGAAGCGACAGGAGATAACTATACATTAGAAGTTCTTGAGTCAATACATAACCTAACTATTGGGCTGGAAAAGGAATACAATCCTTCAAAAGTAGTTTTGGTTGGGCATTCAGGCGGGGGTGCTATATCAGCAAACTTGCTCGCTCGGTATTCTGGCACTTATTCCAATGCTGTACTTGTCTCTTGTCCATGCGATCTTCATCTATGGCGAAAATATATGAAGGAATTACAACCTGATGCTCCAGTTTGGGATATAGAGGTAAATAGCCTCTCGCCAATAGAAGAAGTTAAAAATATGGATGACTCAACACAAATAGCGGTAGTACATGGTGATCATGACAAGATTGTCCCGATAGATATTGCCCGTAAATTTGTCAGAGCATTAGAAATGAATAATAAGAAAACCCATTTTGTTACTCTTAAAAATCAAGGTCATGAAGTGGCTCTAAACAGGAAAATATTTGAAATCGTAAAAAAAATTGTTGAATAGAATACAATATACAAGGGTGTGTAAAAAGCTTTAAAACGTATTTTACATAATCCATTGTGCTACATGTCCAAAACAAAAGAATAAAGGCACTATTATTTTCAATTTTGTTGTTGGCATCATTCCCAAACAATAGTCAAGTGGAATGAGGCAATAATTCATTTGCTTCCCTCCTTGGCCTAATAATTTTAATTGAGTCTATGCCCAATAAATAAATCTGGAAGACGAATTCTATAGTACGCCCCCACACGTCAATTGGCGTTTCGTTGCTGGCAGGAACAAAGCACAACAGAGACTTTTAAGCCTGCATTGGCACGACAATGGCAAAGAAAAGTTAAACTTTGGAAGGATGCATATGCCGCATTTCTGCTTTTAGAAGTACTGCTTGCCCTAAGATATTTCGAAAACGAAGTTCAGCTTTTGCAAAAGTGACTAGGAGTATCACGATTCTTTGTAAACATTGGAAAAATCAAACCTCAAGGCCGAATCGGTTCGTCTCAAGGCAATAGTCTAAGTTTTGTTGTACATTGTGACGAAAATCATATCTTAAGGAGTTCATTTAAAATACATTTGCTCCCAAAAAATTTGGAACCGAAGAATATGAGTTTGGCGAACCAAATCCTGGAATTAAAAAAAAGCAAAAAGGCCATTGTGTTGGCGCACTATTACCAACGGCCGGAAATACAGGAAATTGCCGATTACGTTGGCGATAGTTTAGGGCTTTCCCAAAAAGCTGCGGAAACGGATGCATCCATTATCGTATTTGCCGGGGTGCATTTCATGGCGGAAACGGCCAAAATCTTGAATCCGTCCAAGATGGTGCTGCTTCCCGACCTTGATGCGGGTTGCTCCTTGGCCGAATCCTGTCCACCGGATGCATTTCGTGAATTTACGGCCGCCCATCCGGATCACTTGGTGATTACCTATATCAACTGCTCGGCGGAAATCAAGGCGATGAGCGATATTGTCTGTACTTCTTCCAACGCTTTGAAAATCGTAGAGTCGGTTCCAGAGGATAGACCCATTATCTTTGCTCCAGATAAAAATTTAGGCAGGTTTATCAGTCAAAAAACAGGTCGGAATCTCTTGCTTTGGGACGGTTCCTGTGTTGTACATGAAGCTTTTTCCATAGAAAAACTGTTGGATTTGCATAAGGCAAACCCAGAATCGGTCATCATAGCCCACCCGGAATCCGAAAAGCACATCTTGGATGTTGCCACCTACATTGGTTCTACGGCCGGAATGATCAACTATGTAAAAGAGCACCCCCAGGAGAAGTTTATTGTAGCTACGGAAGCTGGTATATTGCACAAAATGCAGAAGGAGGTGCCCAATACGGAACTTATTCCTGCTCCCGCACAGGAAGATAATACCTGTGCCTGTAGTGAATGTGCTTATATGAAAGTGAACACTATGCAAAAATTATATGATTGTTTGCTTAACGAATCCCCTCAAATCAATATTCCAAAAGCCTTGGCACAGTCTGCACTATTGCCCATAGAAAGGATGTTGGAACTATCAAAGTAAGATGATACGGACGAATTTTCTCGTTATTGGCTCAGGGGTAGCAGGACTTACCTTTGCTTCAAAAATTGCCAAGGCACTTCCGGATAAGACAGTTACAATAGTCACAAAGGCCGATGAGGAAGAATCCAACACAAAATATGCTCAAGGAGGTGTTGCCGTAGTACTGGATCTAGAGGAGGACTCTTTTAAAAAACATATTAAGGATACCCTAGTAGCCGGAGATGGACTTTGTGATCGGGATGTAGTGAAAATGGTGGTAAAAAAAGGTCCAAAACGACTCAAGGAATTGATGGCATGGGGTGCCAATTTTGATATTGATGCTTCCGGAAAATTGGAGCTAGGCAAGGAAGGTGGCCATTCGGAACATAGGGTAGTTCATCATAAGGACATTACCGGACACGAAGTGGAGCGCGCATTGCTGGAAAATCTAAGAAGATTGCCAAATGTTTCCATGTTGCCCTATCATTTTGCCATAGACCTGGTTACGGAGCACCATCTTAAGGTCCCGAAATCAAAGCAAGTGTCATGCTATGGAGCCTATGTTCTAAACGAAAGGACAGGGAAGATCATTACCATCAAGGCGGATAGTACATTATTGGCTACAGGCGGTATTGGTCATGTGTATGGTCATACTACCAATCCCGTAATCGCCACTGGTGACGGTATCGCCATGGCATATAGGGCCAAGGCGGAGATCAGGGACATGGAATTTGTACAATTTCATCCTACGGCCCTTTTTACTACCAAAGAAGGTCCATCATTTTTAATTTCTGAGGCCGTTCGGGGATTTGGAGCCGTATTACGTAATAAAAATGGGCATAGGTTTATGCCTGATTATGATGCAAGGGCTGAATTGGCTTCACGGGATATTGTATCACAAAGTATAGATCAGGAATTAAAAAAATCCGGGGATACTTGTGTTTTTTTAGATTGTACCCATCTGGATATCGACCAGTTCAAAAGGCATTTCCCGACAATTTATAAGGAGTGTCTGGCGAATCATATTGCTATTGAGACAGATTGGATTCCGGTGGTTCCTGCTTCCCATTACCTCTGTGGGGGTATTGTGGTTGATAAGACCGGAAGAACTTCCATAAACCATTTGTTTGCTTGTGGCGAGTGCTCCAGAACAGGATTGCACGGTGCCAACCGGCTGGCTTCCAATTCTTTGTTGGAGGCCCTGGTGTATGCGCACAACATCTACAAGTATCAGGTTGCAAATCCTACCGATTCCGTGAATGTGGCTATTCCGGAATGGAACGATGACGGAACCCGCATTCCTAAGGAACATATCCTAATTCTCCACAATCTTAAGAAGTTACAGGCCTTAATGCGTGATTATGTGGGTATCGTTCGAAGCAACGATCGTTTAGCGAAGGCTATCCTACATCTGGATTTAATCTACAAGGAAGTGGAGGAACTTTATAAAAGCTCAAAAGTGACCACCACACTTTGTGAGTTAAGAAATATGGTCAATGTAGCCCATTTAACAATCGGTCAATCCTTAAAAAGGAAGGAAAACAAAGGAGGGTATTACAATATTGATAATACAGCCTCTTCTTGAAAAACATATTTGAAGCAGGAGATATCCGGTACTGGAACAACATTTTTTTGCTGGCTTACCGGAATGGCCGCCTCTCCCTATGCGCCCCATTTATCATGCCTTTTTTCCCTTGCGGCGAGAAGTATAGTCTTTAAACTGTGATCTAAATTGAACAAAGCTTGGATTTGATGTATTCAAAGCTTCCTTTGACGCTATATAGATTCTTTGGAAGGGATGCCCCAAACGGTTATTTAGCACTGATGCAAATAGAAAATCAAAAAATATTATTATCTATACAATGGTATCCGATGGATTTACCCGACATTTAAACCTTGCGCAAGAAAGGTCGCTATCCGTTTTAATAGTATCCCATTATCCCGTTAACATTCTGGAATAATGCCTCAGACACTCTTCTTAACAACTAATTTGATTCGCATGGATGTCGCATGCCCAGGAAACGTACAGACAATCCAGTATTCTCCTATATCTTTTGGGGCTTCAAAATAAATTTTTTCAGAGGTGTCTGGCTGTAGGATTCCGGTATGTACAATGACCAAGTCGGAATCAGGCACATAGTTGAGGTCTGCACCATCCAGTCCTAATTTAAGGGCCATACCGGCAACTTTATCGACAGCATCCCCTTTTTGGACAACAACGAGGTTATGCAGCATATCATCACTATTATTGAATGTCAGCTCAATCTTTTGGCCAGGTTCAAGTACCAGTTCCTCAATATCAAATTTTAGTCCCGGTATGGTGCCAATGGTTATTTGCCGATCTGGGCCGTCCATCCATGTCAAAGGCATCTCGTTTACTCGCCTTTCTTGAAGGATGGCCTGGGCCGCATCAGAAGTAGTCCCAACTGGCTGTGATTTTAACGCTCCCCCGGGAACTTCGTTCAACGTGTAATATCCGGTATCATGCAATAGTCTTTCCCCTGAGGTAGACCTTAGACCTGGGGCTTTTAATTGGTGGATAAAACCCAATCGCATACCATCCACGGTGAGTTTTACGGACTGACCATTTTCCAAAACCTCGGCTTTTCTGACAATCCCTTTTTTCTGATTGACTATTGGACTACCATATTTGTAGTGGTATTTATAGTCGAAGCTAGTAATCTGGTAGTTTTCTGGATCGGAGGCAATGGATGTATTCAGCGGTTTGGTAAAACCAAGTTCAAAACCATCGTCCAAAGCTTTCATGGTCTTTATCTCAAATGGAGTCTTACCGGTCCATACCAGCCTTTGTAAACCGAACATCTCCTTTCCTGTTGAGGCCCATCCCCTGCTTGTCATTCCAACCAGCACACTTTGGTCGCTGCCCCAGATCATTCTCAAAATCCCGGAAGAAAATCCCTCAACAAAATTGAAAGCCGCTCCTTGATAAACTCCATTAACCTTCTCCATATAAACACGCATAATTTTACTGTGACCTTGATCACCTACAAAGATCTGTCCTTCAAAAGGCCCAAATTTTCCCCCTGTGGTATCGTACAATATATCGGAAGTGGAAATACCCAAGATGGTATGCGGGAACCAAATAGCAGGGGCCTTTAATTCGGGTACTTTTTTGGAATATTCATAGAGGCTCATACCCGATTCCCGTTCAATATCCTCCATCTTTAATTTTAACGGGGAATCTGCTTCTCCTGTCCACACCAGACCTTCGGGATTACCGGCGAAATCCCCCTTCTCCAAATGGGTCATCCGTCCAGATCCCACCCAATCACCTTGGTTTTCGGTATAGAATATATCTCCCGAATCGTTGATCTCAAATCCCGATGGAGAACGCAATCCGGTTGCTATGGGAGTCATCTCCCCCTCAGGGGAAATTTGTAACAACCAACCTCTCCATTTGGAAAGACTGGCCCCATGACCTATCCAGGCCAAATTGAGGGTCACGAGCATATCTCCATTATCCAGAAATTTGGGGCCATAGGAATAGTCATGATAATTGCCCGATAAAGGCCAGGAGTAAATGGTTTTATAGACATCGGCCTTGTCGTCGTTGTTTTTGTCCTCCAATCGCGTCAACTCCCCCCTTTGTGTCAGATAGAAACCATTATCGCGATATGCCAGACCTAGGGGCTCATGCAGGCCATGTGCATATTTGTGGTAAACTGGATTCTTGGAATAGGGCCTGTCTATTAACCAAACCTCACCCCTTCTGGTGGAAACCCCTAATTTATCCTCGCCGGTAAGGGCCAGTCCACCTACTTCAAGAACAACATCATCTGGTATGGGAACATCGACAATTTTGTAATATTCAGCTTCCCTTTTTGCCCTATCCGAGGTCTGGGCAAAAGATCCAAACAAGGATAATGCAAGGGCGAACATCGTTAAGACTTGTTGGTTTCGGTACTTCTTCATTGCTTGCGTTTTTACCAAATAATGGTGTATTCAACTTTGTTCTGGCCTGCCGGAATCTTTAAAAGCAGTTCTTCTTTCCCATTCACATTACGGACAATTGGTTTTAGGCCAAAATTGGACGGAACGGTTATAAAATAGCTCTCATTATTTATGATATAGCTACCGTCTGGCAAATTTACTATGGATTCGCCTTCTGCGATCTTATGCCAGATATCGGTTTCGCCTGAAATTTCAATGATCCGCTTCAAAGCTCTCCTATCTTCCAAGGGAACCATTCGGTCCCTAATATCGACCTTAGTTTTTTGATATACGAAAGTCGGGAAGCCCCCTTCCCCTATTTCATAACCCATGGGCTTAAAGTTTTCGGTTTCCAAAATAGTTTTGGGCCAAATCGAATCTTCTCCCGCCAAGATGGTAAATTCGGGGTCGCCATGAAAGGACACCGTAAAACCGGAAGGTACTCCCAATTGTTTTTCACCTCTCGAAAACCACATTTGTGTGGCATCGATAAAATCTCCATCCCAGACTTTTAAGAGGGCCCCACTGGCCAGGTCGTAGGCATAATGGACACCCTGGGGGGTGCCAACTGAAATGCAGTGGGTGCGTTTAATTTCGTCATGCATCAAAAAACTACGGTGCAACACCACTTCATCGGATACCGTAACCATGATATCCTCCGCAGGCCTACCTTCGTTTACATTAAGTGAGCTCTCGGCATGTAATGCGTGTTTCTCTATGCCTGGCCCCTCTACCTCTAAACTAAAGCCCCGTCGCCACGCCCGGTGCTTGTTATAAATAAGTTGAAAGGGAACTTCGCCGGCCGCCAACGTTTTTTTTCCAAGGCCCAGTGAATCCAAGTTGTAATCCCCATTAAGGTCAACAATCGTATCGCCATCTATAATGAAAAGCCCCCCTGCACTATTCACCTTATAGTCAAAAAGATAATCCCCCGATTCCGGAATTTCTAATTTGCCTGTATAGCTTAGGATCTTTTTAGGTCGATCGCCAGTAGCCATGGTAGCGGAAATACTGTCCGTTTCAATCTCGCGAATGACCGTAAGGCTGTCCATATCGGTTAGTACCATGCCTGCACTTTCAAATTCCTTCATTGTCGTTTCCTGAATTGAAACCCTTTTTGTGCCATACAATTTATACCTCATATTTTTAAGCGCCACTGGCCCATGATCTCCTTGGACCATAAGAGGTCCCAGGGGTTTCTCATCAGTAAAGGCTGCAGCGCGGGTGGGACCGGTCACTTCTACGTTTTTGTGCACAAGCACCCCATTTAGCCATACTTCACTGAATTTGGCATTCCTTATTTTATTCCCGGCAGCATCAAAATGCGGGGCATGGAATATAATCTTAAAATGCTGCCATAAGCCGGGAGTTTTGGCCGCATTTATTTTGGGGGCATGACCTTCAAAACCTTCCTTTCCCTTTTCCCTGGTATCGTCCCAACGTTGGTATATGCCCCCCATATCGCTATGTTCGGGGTCTTTCTTGCCCCAACTGTCAAAAAGCTGGATTTCGTACCGTCCCTGAAAATAAAGACCTGAATTTGAGTTTACGGGCATCATAACGTCTACCTCCAGTTCCATATCCCCATGCTCAATGTTAGTGAACAAATGCTCCATGGAACCTTCCTTTGGGATGTTTACCATTACCCCCGTTCCTTCAGAAAATGAAATAGTACGTTCCATACTTCTGTCCACATATACATTAGCTGCAATTTTCCAATTTTCCCCAGTTGGGGAAAAGGAATCCAGATTTTCAAGTTCTATCGTTTTAAAGGGTAAGAATTTTTGAACTTGAGCCTTGGAACTCTGTGGTTTGGTTTTCCCGGGTTTTTCCTTGCACCCAAGAAAAATTATAAAAAGCAGGGCAATAGAAATGTTGGTCTTCATATTAAAATTTTATTTTGAAGCGCAAGATACAGATAGATTTTCTATGCCTACATAATATGCGGAAGATGACATACCATGGAGATTTTACAAAAACAAAAGCGCAAAGTTGTATTATGAATTTGGAGGTTATACGGCGGCATAAAAAGTTTAATCATTTTGTAGCAATTGTTCCAAAACTAATGACAATAAACAAAAGAACCAATTTACTTCCCAAACCGTTGTATGTAAAATGATAGCACCAAGGGCCATCCACAAAACCAAATATGGGGTATTCCTAAGCCATCCGCTATCGACAAAGTCATCCAGAACCTTTGGATTTCAGATTATATCTGGATGCAGTGAAAGGGAATTTGTAAGGAAATAAAATAATAAACTAATCCTTATATCTTTGGCCAACGGATATGAAATAAATCATAATCACTCCTGAGGCCGACCAAGGTACTTATTGACAAAACTGAAGATTGATGAACTCGGCTAAAAATCATTCATATTGACGAATGATCATAGAGGGCAATAAAAGCAAATAAATACGTACAGATGAAAATTGTTGATGCTAAAGTTATAGTATGTTCTCCCGGTAGAAACTTTGTAACCCTAAAAATAGAGACCGATGAAGGTGTCTATGGGCTTGGGGACGCTACTCTTAACGGTAGGGAGTTGGCGGTGGCCACTTATTTGAAAGAGCATATTATACCTTGTATTATTAATCGAGACCCTTTCGATTCAGAGGATATTTGGCATTACCTGTATCGTGGGGTTTATTGGCGGAGGGGAGCTGTAAACATGACGGCCATTGGCGCTGTAGACATGGCACTTTGGGACATTAAGGGAAAAGCTTTGGGCGTGCCGGTCCATAAATTGCTCGGAGGGAAGAGTAGACACAGGTTGTTGGCCTATACCCATGCACAGGGAAAGGATATGGACGAAACCCTTCAGAAAGTATCGGATATTTTAAATAAGGGATTTAAGGCGATTCGAATACAATCCGGGATACCGGGATTTGAAAAGGTATATGGGATTGCCAAAGACAAAGGAACCTATGAACCAGCGACTACAGGGGGTAAACCCGATGAAGAAATTTGGAATACCGAAAAGTACCTTGCCTACATTCCCGAACTTTTCCAGACCGTAAGAAAGGAATTCGGCAAGGACCTCCATCTACTTCACGATTCGCATCATAGATTATCGTCTATTGAAGCAGCCCGATTGGGCAAGGAATTGGAACCCCATCACTTATTTTGGCTGGAGGATACGGTACCGGCCGAACTTCAACAAAACTTTGAATGGATAAGACGGCATACCACAACCCCGTTGGCCGTTGGGGAAATATTCAATACAATATTCGATTGTCAACACTTGATTACCCAACAGCTTATAGACTACATACGAATGACGGTCGCCCATGGCGGAGGACTCACACCGATGATGAAAATTGCCCATCTAGCCGAATTATACGGAATCCGTACTGGATGTCACGGGCCTTCCGATTTGTCCCCGATCAATTTGGGAGCTTGTTTGCATTTTGGTACGGCGATCAACAATTTTGGTATTCAGGAATATATGGGATACTACCCCATAACCATGGAAGTTTTTGACCTTAAACACAAGTTTGAAGAAGGTTATTTCTACCCCAGTGAAGAGCCGGGACTAGGGGTTGATATGGATTTTGAAAAGGCAGGGAATTATCCCTATAAAAAGGCATTTCTACCTATTAACAGATTAGAGGACGGAACCTTGTTTCATTGGTAGCAGGAATAGATTTAATTAAATCACTATTCCTCGTTGGCTACGGTCGGTGGGTCTGGACCTGTCCAAAAATGCTTTTCCTGTACTGCCTTCATCTTAGGATATTCCAAACCTTCATCATCATAGCGTATCTGGAGTTCTTTCAATTTTCGTTTTAGACTGTCCACAGTGGTTGTATAATTCGGGTCATTGAAGGCGTTATACATTTCCGAAGGATCATTTTTTAAATCGAAGAACTCCCATTCGGGCGGGGTTGGAGACTTGTTGGTCTGCCCAAGGGGCAGACCGTAGTAGAAAATCAGTTTTTTATCTCGGGTTCGAACACCGATATGGGCCGCAACTTCACGATGCAATATATGCTGCCAGTAATGGTAGTAAACGGCTTTCCTCCAATCCCCTGGAGTTTCTCCTTTTAAATTCGGAAAAAAACTCCTACCCTGCACGTCTTTCGGTGTATCTATATCTGCCATATCCAGCATAGTGGGTACAAAGTCGGCATTAATAATCAAATCTCTGTTTATCGAGCCTGGCTCGATAAACTCTGGATATCGTATAATCAAAGGCATTCTCATAGCCTCTTCATACATAAACCGTTTACTGAAAAATCCATGCTCCCCCAGAAAATGACCTTGGTCCGCTGTGTAGATGATTACGGTATTGTCGTACAATCCTTCTTTTTTAAGAAAATCGATAAGCTTTCCTATATTTTCGTCCAGTACTCGGCCACAGCGAAGGAACGACTTGATATATTGCTGATAAATGAACCCCCGCTGTTCGTCACGAGTGGCATTTTCCAGACGTTCGTGGGGATAGGTTCCCTGGTTGATTTGTTCTAGCTTAAGTCCAGTTCTATGGGCGGCCTGTGAGCGGTTTTCATAGGTGTCATAAAGATTTGCAGGTTCGGGAAGATCCTCGTTCGCCCATAGCGTATCATAAGGTGTTCTTGAGGACCATGGGTCATGTGTGGCCTTATAGTGGGTCATTACCAGAAAAGGTTTTGTAGTATCCCTTTTTTTAAGAAACGTGGTAGTAAGTTCCGAAATTATATCGGTAGACCAGCCTTCCCTGGTAATCAAGCTGTCCTCTCCTTTTTCAATAAATTGGGGATTTTTGTATCTACCTTGCACCGGTAAAACCTTAAAATCGTCAAATCCGGTGGGCAAGGTCTCCAGATGCCATTTTCCAAAGAGAGCCGTTTGATAGCCGGCAGATTGAAAAGCACTTTGCACAGTGAATTGCGAACCATCAAAAGCCTGGCGCAGTATCCGTACGCCATTTTTATGACTGTACTTTCCGGTAATAAGGGTAGCCCTACTGGGGCTACAAATGGAATTGGTAGAAAAAACATGCTCAAATCGCATACCTTCTTCGGACAGACGGTCTATATTTTTAGTCTTAGCATATTCCGCCAAAATACCACCATAGGCGCTTATGGCCTGCGTGGTATGATCATCGCCCATGATAAATATGATATTAGGCTTGGTCTCGATAGCCGTTATGCCCTCCTTTTCCTTTTTGAAATCCTTACAAGCCATGCAGGATAGTAGAATGAGAAAAAGTGTTCTATTTTTCATGGTTTAAATTCACTTTTTTCTAATGCTTATGAATCTCGTTTGAGTTTAGTACACGACTAACCAATCTTTTAATAAAAATAAGGTTTTGAAGGCTATTTTCCAGGGGCAGGGCAGTACTGGACTCCCCATTTGGTTCAAAAGGAAAAAGATTGTGCGGCACAAAAACCAAGACTATTGCAACAGGTTACGATTCACTTTGCCTATGCAAGTAGATTTGCATGTACAACATAGTAGACATTTTTTGCGCTCTATTTTTGGCGATCCACGCCGTTTCCCCTTCAAATAGTTCATCCAGGGTTTCGAACCAGAGGTTGAGCCATAATCCAAAATGTTCAGGGGTAATGATCCGGCCCATTTTTGCATCTACTCCTTGATGCGCGGTCACGGGATTACCGTGATACTTTCGCTTTAGGAAAAGCTGGGTCTCCCAGAAATCGGTAAGAAGATTTAAATGGTCTTCCCAGTCGGTAATAATCGCATTAAAAATGGGCCCAAGTATTTCATGGGCCCGTATTTTGTCATAAAATGACCTGACCAAAAAATACACATCTTTTCTGGTTTGTATATTCTTTTTTGCCACAGGCCAATATAGGGGTTCCTATCGTTCGAACCTATCAAAGGCTGCTTTGGACAATTCTTCCCTATGCTCCGGATGGGCAATGGAGATCAAAGCCTTGGCGCGTTGATACAAGTTCTTTCCATAAAGATTCACGACACCATACTCCGTAGCCACATGGTGTACGTGTGCCCTCGTGGTAGTAACCCCGGCCCCTTCCTTTAAAGCGGGAGTAATCTTTGAAATGCCTTTTGGTGTTACGGAGGATATGGCAAAAATGGGTTTTCCGCCTTCCGATAGGGATGCTCCGCGAATAAAATCCATTTGACCTCCTACCCCCGAAAAATGCCGGTAACCTATACTATCCGCGCAAACCTGTCCTGTAAGGTCAATTTCAATGGCACTGTTAATTGCCGTTACCTTAGGATTTTTTCGAATCAAGGCGGTATCATTGGTAAAGGCCGCTTCTTTAAAGTGAACTGAGGGATTATCATCGATAAAGTCATACAACTTTTGGGAACCTGCAGCAAAAGAAGTCACAATTTTTCCGGTTTTTAATGCTTTTTCCTCACCTGTAATTACTCCTTTTTCTACCAAAGGCAAGATACCATCGGAAAACATTTCTGTGTGTATGCCCAGTCTCCTATGATTTTGGAGGTTGGCCAATACGGCATTGGGAATATTGCCAATGCCCAATTGCAAGGTGGCACCATCTTCTATGAGATCGGCTACATGTTTGCCTATCATATGATCCGTTTCGGATAGCTCAGTGGGTTCATAGGTATGTATGGGCATATCCACTTCCACGGCAAAATCAATATTGCTAATATGAATAATACCGTCTCCATGCGTACGGGGGACTTGGGGGTTTATTTGGGCCAGCACTTTTTTGGCCGTCTGAATGGCCGGTAGGGCCACGTCTACGGAAACACCCAAGGAACAATAACCGTGCCTATCAGGTGGGGATACCTGAACAATGGCAACGTCCAAGGGCAAAATATTCTTCCTAAAGAGCAACTGGATTTCACTAAGAAAAATAGGGATATAATCTCCTTGATTGGTGTTAACCGCCTTTCTGACATTGCCGCCGACAAAACAACTGTTTATTTTAAAGGCCTTATTATACGGAGGGAGTGCATATTTGACCTCTCCGTCCGTGTGAATGGAGATGATTTCCACATTCTCCAGTTCGGTGTAGCGCTCCTCGCAAAGGGCATTGATCAAGGTGTTAGGGGTCATTGCCGCACCTTGCACAAAAACTCGGTCTCCCGGTTTTACATAGGATGCAGCTTTTTCTATAGAAACTATTTTCATATGGGCTAAAATTTATAGTACAAAGTTCTTAAGGAAGGCAGGAACTAAACATGATATAACTCATAGTTTGGCCAAGGGTAACCTTTTCTTCATATTGGTAGAGCTCAATGGACATTTTTAAACTAGTCATGACACTCTATCTCGGCCGTAACCATATCCTGCACAGGTTCGGGTGAAATATAGGGTATTCCCAATCCCATTCCCCGGAGGATGAAGAACAGACCGATTACCACCACAAACGCGGGAATCAATTTCTGAACACGATGCCGTATGGTCCCTTTTAGAAATCCGCTGAAGTATATGGCCGAAGTCATTAAAGGAACGGTCCCCAATCCGAACAACATCATGTATACAGAACCTTCCCAGGCACTACCCATGGCAATTGCACCAAATAATGCCATATAGACCAATCCACAGGGTAAGAATCCATTTAGGAATCCAATAGTCAAAAAAGTATCCGGGGTTTTCTTTTTCAATTCTTGACCCAGTCGATTTTTTACCTTGGAAATTACTTTGTAAATGGGCTTGGAAAGATGATAGGAGTTTAAGGCTTTGGCGGGAATAAGTACGAGAATAATCATTAACAGACCGACCCCTATGGATAGCTTTTGTTGCATTCCAAAGATGTATAGACCCCTGCCCAACAACCCGAACACCAGACCGATTAACGCATAGGAGAGCAATCTTCCGAAATGATACAGGGATACCTGAAAAAGTTTTTTAAGATTACTATTTCTATCCACCGGTAGCATAAAGGCAATGGGGCCACACATCCCAATACAGTGTAAGCTTCCCATAAGTCCTAGTATGATTGCCGATAGTAACATTTCTAAGGTATATGACCGGAGACGTGAGACATGGGACGTAAGATATAGGACAATATCCAAATATCTGGTATCTAACGTCTAACATCTGTTTAATACGTTATACTTTCTTTATGCAAAAATTCCTTTCCATTATATTGCCAAATAATCTTAATGTCCCAGCGACCATCCAACAAACGTTTGTCAGGTATGAGCAAATGTGCATTGGATAAACTTACGGATAAGTTAAAATCCAGGTGTTTATTGGATGGTCTATATAGGGACACTGTTCCTTGTATATTTTGTCCTTCAAGATTTTTTGGAAACTTCAATAAAAGGCCTTTGTTCGTTTTTTCTATTTTAATCGGGTCGGCCAAATTCTTGGCATTGGTCTCGGCATCAATTTCCTTCTGATAGGTCAACTCCTGTTTGTAATACTCTTCAGTGACCAAGTCATGATTGGCCTTATTGTCCATGTTCATCCGTACTACAAAAAATAGGATAAATCCAATGAATCCAATGAATGCCAATACAATACCTGTTCCCCAATTAATTTTCATAATCGATATTTTTTTACCGAATCGTTTTAGTTAAAGCTCCTCGGTGCCAAAAAACGTGCCGTGGTCGTTTCAATAAGTTCACTCCCGCTGTAAACACCAATTTTCAACTTATCCTTATCACCTTCCAGGGCGGCGTTGTTTATTTCAATAAACAGTGTGCCTTCTGCCAAATCCTGAGCGGGGACCTCAAAGTTCTCATGCCGTACCAGTTCTATTTTTCCCTGATGGGATAAAAGTTTAAAACTTACGTCGCCAATACTTTTTGTGGTCTTGTTCACCAATTTATAGGTATAGACGTTACTGATTATATTATTATCCTTTCGCTCGTATAGCTGTCCTGGCAACCGTAGAATGTTTGCCTCCAGATCGTTTCTCAAAAAGAGCATCCCTATCAGTACTCCTGTCAAAATGGTCAAAACTGCGGTATATCCCTTTAATCTAGGGTTGAATTTAAATTTTTCCTTTTTTACGATTTCATCCTCACTGGCATATCGGATAAGTCCCTTAGGAAGGTTAACTTTTTCCATAATTGTATCGCATTCATCGATACAGGCCGTGCAGTTAACACACTCAAGCTGTGTTCCGTTTCTAATGTCTATTCCAGTGGGGCATACCACTACGCATTGATTGCAATCGATACAGTCTCCATGGCCCAATGCTTTTCGATCTTCGTTCTTGCGCCATTTTTTTCGTCCGTTTTCTGCTTCCCCACGTTTGTGATCATAGGCCACCACAATGGATTTATTGTCCAACAACACCCCCTGCATCCTCCCATACGGACAAGCGATAATACACACCTGTTCCCGAAACCAAGCAAATACAAAATAAAAGACTGCCGTAAAGATCAATAATGAAACCAAGGTGCTTACATGTTGCAAAGGCCCGTCAGTGATATATTGGATCAATCTATCGCTTCCAATCAGATAGGCCAAAAAAACGTTGGCTATGAGAAAGGATATCAGAAAAAAAACAGTCCATTTTAAGACCCGCTTCCTGATTTTTTCTCCATTCCAGGGCTGTCGGTCCAGTCTTATTTGAGCACCGCGATCACCATCTATCCAGTACTCGATACGCCGGAAGACCATTTCCATAAAAATCGTCTGCGGACACATCCATCCACAGAAAATACGTCCAAAGGCTACGGTAAACAGGGCAATGAATATGACTCCGATAATCATTGAAATCACAAACAGATGAAAGTCCTGCGGCCAAAAAGGGAAACCAAAAATATTAAAACGGCGTTCCAGTACATTGAACATCAAAAACTGATTGCCATCAATTTTAAGAAACGGAGAGGCAAATAAAAAGGCCAAAAGAAAATAACTCACATACTTGCGGTAGGCGTAGAACTTTCCACTGGGCTTTTTTGGAAATACCCAAGCCCGCTTGCCTTCTTCATTGATGGTGCCTATGCTGTCCCTAAAATTTTCTTGGTCCTGTGCCATCTTACACCGCTTTCGTATCCCACCTCGCTTCCATACTATTGGGGGGATTCATATCTCTATAGTATCCGTAACTTAAAATATCTCTAGTTGACGGCCACTGTTGTGGAGTCCGTTTCTATGGTTACCGAGTCTTTTGATTGCTCTGGAAGTTCCATGGCCGGGGCATCCGGGTCGATCCAAATATCCCCTTCCGGAGCTTTTGGATTTGCCGGAGTTGTACCTTGGAAGGTCAATAGATAACTCGCCACCTGGGCCATTTCCGCAGGTTTGAGTACATTTTTCCAGGCCACCATACCTTTACCGTCCCGTCCCCCTTCTGAAATGGTATTGAACACATTTTTGATACCACCTCCAAGAATCCAATTTTGATCGGTTAGGTTAGGGCCTATTCCGCCGCCGCCATCCGCCATATGGCAAGCAACACAATTGGTCTCAAAAATGGTCTTGCCTGCGCTTAGGTCAGAGGCATCCGTTAATAGCTCCACGGTATTGACATCCACCAAATCCTTAGCGGTTTTCTTATACTCTTCTATTTGGGCTTCGGCCAAGGCAACTTCGGTAGTATATTCCTCATCCTGGGTGTAATCCCCAAAAACATGGAAACGGGCAAGATATATTACGCCAAAAACGATAGTGGCGTAGAACATCCAGACCCACCAGGGTGGTAACTTGTTGTCCAACTCCCGGATACCATCATAGTTATGGTCCAAAATAATCTCGCCTTCTGCCTCAATAGGTTTGGAGCCCAATGATCTTTGGTACATTTTTTTACCCCATTTCCACTCCCATCTTTTGGCCTTGGCGGCAAGGTAACGTTCCTTGCCTTCCTCGTTAAGGGTTTGGAACATTACATTTTCTATGGATTGAAGTATTAATTCTATTCCGATCAATATCAGTAATACCATCAGCATAAAGAACTGGGTAATGGGATATTCAATGATTGCAGGTTTATCCCCGGAATCAATGAAATATTCCATCAATCCAAAAATGAGGAAAAAAACTACGGGGATACGGATCCACCATGGTGACATATTTCTCATAATACTTCTTCTTTAGGTTGATTATCTTTTTCCAAGGGCAATTCGCTTACCTCTTTGATATAGTCTTTTCCTGCGGTAAATACCCACCAGAAGAGCAGGGTAAAAAAGACAAAGAAGATAAGTAGCGAAATCATGGGATAGGTGGCAATGCCTTCTATACTTTCCATATGGTTTTTTACAAATTTCAACATGGCCTTATTATTTATTTTCTGATAGTAATCCGTCGGTTTCCTTTACTTTAATATCCGTTCCCAATCTCTGTAGATAGGCGATCATGGCAACAATCTCACGGTCTTTCATTTCTACAAATTCCTGTCCGTTTTCCTGGGCACGTTTTTTAGATGCCTCATAACTGGCCACAAAATCTGGATCGGAATATAGGTTCTTTTCGATTTGGCTTGCCTGTTCTTCCATGGCTTGCGGTGCATTGGCAATATCCTCCTCGGTGTACGGTACCCCTAAGCTTACCATAGCTTCCATCTTATCCTGTACGGCACTTCGGTCGTGCTCGTTATTTATAAGC
Source organism: Ulvibacterium sp. (assembly GCF_028285715.1). Taxonomy (GTDB): domain Bacteria; phylum Bacteroidota; class Bacteroidia; order Flavobacteriales; family Flavobacteriaceae; genus Ulvibacterium. The sequence goes on along the minus strand of NZ_JANQOO010000017.1, from coordinate 799,057 downwards.
CATTGGTAAGCGGGCATTATGGATCCCGATGAGGTACTTTGGGGATCGTACATATGGTTAAAGTGCCAGTTATCCGAATATTTTCCGCCGACACGAAGTAAATCCGGTCCGGTACGTTTGCTGCCCCAAAGGAAGGGGTGGTCATACACGAATTCCCCTGCTTTGGCATACTCACCATAACGTTCCACCTCGCTTCGGAAAGGACGTATCATTTGTGAATGGCAGCCCACACATCCCTCTCGTATATAAAGATCCCGGCCTTCCAATTCCAAAGGAGTATAGGGTTTTACACTGGTAATGGTCGGGATGTTCGATTTTACCAAAATGGTAGGTACAATCTGGATAATACCACCGATCAGGATAGCCACTGTGGCCAAGATGGTCAATTGTATCGGCTTGCGCTCCAACCAGGTATGGAAAGTCTCGCCGGCGGTCCTCCTTTTGGAAACCCGTGTCAAGGCCGCAGCTTCTGCAAGTTCATCTTCTACTTTGCTACCTGATTTTATAGTGACGACCACGTTATAGACCATCACTATGGCTCCCACAATATATAAGGTTCCCCCAATGGCACGCATCCAATACATGGGGATGATTTCATTTACGGTTTCCAAGAAATTTCCATAGACCAAGGTACCGTCTGGATTGAAATCCTTCCACATCAATGCCTGGGTAAATCCGGCAACGTACATGGGCAATGCATATAGAATGATACCCAAGGTGCCTATCCAGAAATGAAAATTGGCCAAGGGAGTGGAATGCAATCTTGTCTTGAACATTTTGGGAACCAACCAATAGATCATACCAAAGGTTAGAAAGCCATTCCAGGCCAATGCACCGACATGGACATGGGCAATGATCCAGTCGCTGAAATGGGCAATGGCATTTACGTTCTTCAGGGATAGCATAGGTCCCTCAAATGTGGCCATACCGTAGCCCGTAATTGCTACCACCATGAACTTAAGCGTGGGATCGGTACGTACCTTGTCCCATGCCCCTCGTAGCGTCAATAATCCGTTAATCATACCACCCCAGGATGGTGCAATCAACATTACAGAAAAGGCAACGCCCAAATTCTGAGCCCAATCTGGCAAAGCAGAGTACAATAAGTGGTGTGGTCCAGCCCAGATATAGATGAATATCAAGGACCAGAAGTGTACTATGGATAGTCTATAGGAATAGATGGGCCTGTTCGCGGCCTTAGGTACAAAGTAATACATGAGTCCAAGGAACGGGGTAGTTAAGAAAAATGCCACGGCATTGTGCCCATACCACCACTGGACCAGGGCATCCTGGACCCCGGCATACACAGAATAACTTTTTAAAGCGCTTATGGGGAGTTCAAGGCTATTGAAAATATGAAGTACGGCAACGGTTACGAAAGTAGCCACATAGAACCAAATGGCTACATAGAGATGGCGCTGCCTCCTTTTGATCATGGTTCCTATAAGGTTTACCCCAAAAGCGACCCAAACCAGGGCAATGGCAATATCTATAGGCCATTCCAACTCAGCATATTCCTTAGAGGTAGTATAACCCAAGGGTAGGGTAATAGCAGCTGCTACAATGATCAATTGCCATCCCCAAAAATTGAAATTACTTAGAAAATCATTAAACATCCTCGCCTTGAGCAAACGTTGGGTAGAATAGTAGACCCCGGCGAAAATGGCATTACCAACAAAGGCGAAGATTACCGCGTTGGTATGTAATGGTCGTAAACGACCAAAACTTAACCATGAGATACCATCGGTCAAGTTGGGGAATAGGAACATAAAGGCCAATATCAGCCCTACCAGAAAACCTACTATTCCCCACAACATTGTTGCATAGAGGAATTTTTTTACGATTTTATTATCGTAGTAAAACTGCTGTACTTCCATAATGACTACTGATTTATTTTGGTTGATTTATCCAATTTTAGTTCACCTTTTGATTTTTCTCCGTCCATCGATGTGGGCTTAACCAATTCATCCTCAAAAAGCATACGTACCGATGGGGTATAGGAATCATCGTACTGACCACTCTTGACCGAAACAATAAATGCCGTGAAAAAGATGACCGCAACAACAATGCTTATGGCCAACAATACATATATTACACTCATACCTTACCTGAATTCTGGCGTAAAACTAAGTTGAGCCCTAGCCATAGAAAATGATATTTATCAGGTTTTAATTTAATTTCCTTTTTTTGCCCTGATACTTGCAAAAAGGAATAGTCTATTACTTTAACCTTCGGCCCAATACATTCGTCATTACCGTTGTAAATAGCACGATACTAATTGAGCTCAATGGCATCAAAATGGCCGCTATAACAGGTTGCAATTGTCCCGTTACCGCAAAATAGAGTCCCACTACATTATATAACAGGGACAATACAAAACTAAGTTTGATTATTTTCATGGCTTTTTTGGAGGCCAATATGTACTGATATAACTGCCGGAACTTGGTAGCATCCAAGATACCGTCGCAAGCAGGGGAGAACACGTTTACGTTTTCGGAGACGGCCACGCCTACATCGCTTTGGGCCAAGGCCCCCGCATCATTTAACCCGTCGCCGACCATCATCACTTTTTCACCTTGCTCCTGCAGGGATTTAATGAATTGGAGCTTGTCCTTCGGCTTTTGGTCAAAGTATAAAGGTACTAATTTAGGTAACAGTTTTTCCAAACGCGTTTTTTCACCTTCATTGTCTCCGGAGAGAATGGCCAATTTCAAATCTGCGGACATGGTCTTGAAAAGTTCGGGCACCCCCTCCCGATACATGTTATGGAAAACATAGCGCCCTTTGTAGCTCTCATTGCTACTTACATGTACGGATGTATTCAACTCATTAGTCGATGATTCCGCACCTACAAAATCTGCCGATCCGACTTTTATGTGGTTGTTATCCTTGCTCCCTTCCAGACCTTTGCCCAAGTGTTCCTCATACTCGTCCAGGGGAACAATGTTATTTTCCGCTAGAATGTCGTACAATGCACGACTAAGCGGGTGGTTGGAGGCCCGTAAGGTGTTCTTCAATAACGATTCTTCCGCTACGGTCAAGGGCATACCCTCATAGCTGGCCGTGGTCTTCTGCGTCGTGGTAATGGTTCCTGTCTTATCAAAGATGGCGGCACTAATTCTGGCCAATCGTTCTATGGCCTGGGTATCCTTTACATAGAATTTTTTACGACCAAAGATACGCAACATGTTTCCCAAAGTAAATGGTGCGGCCAAAGCAATGGCACATGGGCAAGCAATAATTAGAACGGCCGTAAAAACATTCAGGGCCTTGCTGGGATCATAATAGAGCCAAAAGGCCGTAGCTATGGATGCAATGGTCAACACGGCCAAAGTAAATCTTTTTCCGATGCTATCCGTTAGTGTCCTGAACCTACTTGGTCTATCCTTTTGAAATACGGTATTGCTCCAAAGCTGGGTGAGGTAACTCTGCGAGACGGATTTTAGGACCTCCATCTCTATAGCACCGTTCAATTGCTTTCCTCCGGCAAAAATCTTGTCCCCGGATATTTTGCGAACAGGTTCCGATTCGCCGGTAACAAAACTGTAATCTATTTGGGCCTCACCGTTTATGAGAATACCATCTGCTGGAACAAGTTCTTGGTTCCGAATAAGCAACCTATCCCCCCGTTTAATTTTATATACCTGAACGGACTCCTCATCTCCATTAGGGCTTATACGGGTAATGGCTATGGGGAAATACGATTTGTAATCCCGTTCAAAGGAAAGAAAGGAATAGGTTTTCTGCTGGAAGAACTTTCCGAGTAAAAGGAAGAAGACAAGCCCTGTAAGGCTATCGAAGAAACCGCTTCCGAAATCGAAAATGATTTCAAAAGTACTGCGCAGAAAAAGAACCAAAATGCCTAAGGCAATGGGGACATCAATGTTTAACAAACGACTTCGCAATCCCTTATAGGCCGATATAAAATAGTCCCGGCCCGCATAAAACACCACGGGTAAAGAGAAGACGAACATCAACCAACGGAAGAGATGTTTGTATCGTTCCAGCCAAAACTCTTCGGTTGCCGATCCGTCCAGGTGCAAATCAAAATATTCCGGAAAGGAAAGGAACATTACATTTCCGAAAGCAAAACCGGCAACTCCGAGTTTGTAGATGAGGCTTCGGTCTACTTTCTTTTTGCCGTTGTCGTAATCCTCCAGCGAAATATAAGGCTCATATCCAATACGTGCTAAAAGGACGACCAGCTCCTTTAAAGAAAATTCTACGGTGGTATAGGTTATGCGCACTGTCTTTTTGGGAAAATCCACCTGTGCAGCAGTTATGGAAGGGTGGAGCTTGTTCAGATTCTCCAGTACCCAAATACAGGAACTACAATGGATATGGGGAATATATAAGGTGATGACCTGGACATCGTTTTCACAGAACTCTGTCAGTCTTTCAACAATAGCAGCAGTATCCAAAAAATCGTACTTTCCTTCAATCTCTTTTGGAGTGGCCCCAGCAGCTGATTGTAGGTCGTAGTAATAGGATAGGTCGTTGCTAGAAAAAATTTCGTATACAGTCTTGCAACCGTTACAACAAAAGTCTTTTTCATCGAACTTTATGGATGTAGCGCCACATGGGTCACCACAGTGATAACACTTTGTCGTTTCCATTCACATTTGCTTACTATACCTTTTGCAAATATTTGCAAGTTTTGCCAACACAGATATGATAATTGTCAGCTTTTCAATATTTTTATACAATTTTCGTAACAATTCAATAAAGATGAGGTATGGACAATGAGGAGCTTGAAAGTAGGTGTGAACAATGTATCATACGCCAGTTTAATGCGTTACGCGCCATGAGCAAGGAGGAACTGAAAAAGGTATCCGATTCCAAAACTACGAGAAAAATAAAAAAAGGGGAATCCATTTTTGAGGAGGGAGATAAACTCAACGGTGTATTTTGTGTTAGAAATGGGGTGTCAAAGCTTTCCAAGCTAAGCGCCAATGGCAAGGATCAGATTGTTAAACTGGCAACCCGAGGAGAGGTAATGGGGCAACGATCTGTAATAGCCGAGGAACATTCCAATCTAAGTGCTGTAGCGGTAAACGATATGGAAGTATGCTTTATTCCCAAAGATAGTATAGTCCATACCTTGAAGTCCAATCCCGACTTCACCGTGGAGGTGCTGCGTCATATGGCCCATGACTTACGGGAGGCCGACGATGTTATCGTGAATATGAGCCAAAAGACCGTAAAGCAGCGGGTAGCCGAAGCCTTCCTATACCTTAAGAATAACTTTGGGGAGGACAAGGAAGGGTTTTTGCAATTGACCCTTTCCCGTGAGGATATTGCTAATGTGGTAGGGACCGCAACGGAAAGCTGTATCCGTATTATCTCTGAATTCAGAAAGAAAGGATTCCTTAAAACCTCAGGAAAGAAAATCGGTATTGCCGATGAGCGTAAACTTCAGGATTTAGTGGAAGGCTTTTAAAAACTGACATATATCATAGTTTGGGCCTATGTACAGGATTAATTTTACCTTGTACAATTAGACTCCGATCTATGAAAAGTATATTATTACCTACCGATTTTTCCGATAATGCGTGGAATGCCACGCAGTATGCCATGGAGCTCTTTAAGGATGAAGAATGTGTTTTTCATTTGCTTAATACATATACGCCCGCAATTGCCAATAGTAGATTTATGGCGGCTACACTTGATGCCGGTAATTTAGGGGATGGGGCACACGTCTGTTCCGAGAACGGGCTACAGGGCGTAGTAAAACGCATACGTGAAAACTACAGTAATCCAAAGCATAGTTTTAGAACGATATCCTCGTTTTGTTTGTTGACCGAGGAAATCAAGGAAGTTGTTGAAGAAGAAGGAATCGACTTAGTCGTCACCGGAACAAAAGGCGCTTCTGGATTGGAGGAGGTCTTTATGGGAAGCAATACGGTCCGAATCATAAAATCGGTCAAGAATTGTCCCGTTCTGGCGGTTCCACAACATTTTAAATTTGCCGCCCCGTCTGAAATTGCCTTTGCGACGGATTTCAACCGTTTTTATACGGAATCTGAGCTTATACCGCTCATTGAACTTGCAAAAACCTTTAAGGCTGCAATTCGTATTGTATACGTCCAATATGAAATCAAGGCCTTGACCGAAATTCAGCAATTTAACCTCAATATGCTAAGGAAATACCTTTCTGATGTGGAGCATTACGTGCACACAGTTTCCGAGCTCAATTCCGTGTCCAAAACCTTGGAAATGTTCGTAAATGAGTTGGACATCCACCTGTTGGCCATGCTGCATTACCAGCATAGTTATATGGAGCGGATGACCCGTGAACCTGTGGTAAAACGAATGGCCTTTCATACTCGTATACCCTTGTTGGTAATTCCGGAATTAGGCATGAGCACACCTTCCAAATATAGGAGGGAACAGGAAATGTCTATTTCCAAATGATTATGGTATAAATAAAACTGATTTTCAGTTCTTTAAAATGAGACAGTCATCAATCTCGGAAAGCCTTTTCGGGAATGGATTCATTGGAGACGCTTGCCTATAGGGTAATCCTCGTAGAAATCCTCAAACGTTTTTTCCGTATGGTAATCTTCCGTTAAGACCTTATAGACCATATAGACGATTAGGATTTGTCCTAAAACGGTCAAATAAAAGACCCAATTAAACGGGAAACCCATAGTAACCATAATAGTTACCGTAATGAGAAGTAAGGTGGTGAGTCCCACCCAAAACATAGCGGTATTTTGCATAACGACTTTTTTATTTTCAAGTTACTACAAATCTCAACGGAAGATTGTTAACGGAACGGTAAAAAAGCAAATAGGTTTCAATATGGGCTTTTTGCAATTACGGCTTCTATGTGTGTTTTGAGGTACTTCTGCCCATAAATTATCATCGCGATATCCTATTTCTTTTATCATTTTTCGGGATGGCCTGTTTTAAAGTCAAAAGACTTCGCTAACCGGCAAAAGAATATGTAATTTTGTACAAAATTGTTGCATGAATCTCCCCAAAACGGACCAAAAAAGAGTGGTCATTATAGGTGGTGGATTTGCCGGGATATCCTTGGCAAAAAAACTTAAAAATCTGGATGTGCAAGTGGTCATGATAGACAAGCACAACTACCACACCTTTCAACCTTTACTCTATCAAGTATCAACCAGTGGCCTGGAACCGGATTCCATTGCTTATCCCATTCGCAAAGTATTAAAACGTCTTAAAAATTTTCATTTTCGTTGGGCGACGGTAGAGCGTGTGGAACCACATAACAGTAGAATAAACACCAATATTGGCAGTCTCTCCTATGATTACCTCATTATTGCCACGGGAACCAAGACCAACTTCTTTGGCAATACAACCGTTGCGGAACATGCCATGGCTATGAAGAATGTACCACAAGCACTTAACATTCGGAGCTTGATGCTCCAAAATTTTGAAAAGGCCGATGATTGTGAAGATTTGGAAGAGCGAAAGGCATTGCTCAACTTTTGTATTGTGGGTGCCGGCCCAACAGGGGTTGAGTTGGCCGGAGCGTTCGCAGAATTGAAACGCCACGTATTTCCTAGGGATTACAGACATCTCAATGTAGATGAAATGGAGATATACCTCTTTGAAGGGGCCGATAGAGTTTTACCTCCAATGAGCGAACAAGCCTCCAAGAAGGCAACTAAATTTTTGGACGAATTGGGTGTGAAAATCCTTTTAAAGACCTTGGTAAAGGATTTTGACGGAGAAACTCTTACTATGAACAATGGTGAGCGCATGCGCACCAAAAATTTTATATGGACGGCAGGAGTAACAGGGGCAATTATTGAGGGTATAGATGCGTCATCCGTAATGGAAAGGCTTAATCGGTTTAAGGTTAATCGATTTAACCAAGTAAAGCATTACAAGAACATATTTGCCATAGGCGACATTGCCTATATGGAGACGGAAAACTATCCAAAGGGGCATCCCCAAGTGGCCCAACCGGCCATACAACAAGGAGAGCTTTTGGCAAAAAACCTAGGAAAACTTTTGAAAGGAAAACCCATGGAACCCTTTACGTATAACGATAAGGGAACCATGGCCACCGTTGGGAGAAACAAGGCTGTTGTAGATTTGCATCGGTTAAAATTTGGTGGATTCTTCGCATGGTTTATTTGGATGTTCGTGCATTTAATGGCTTTGGTGGGTTTCCGAAACAGGGTTATCGTGTTCTTTAACTGGGCGTACAACTACATCAATTATGACAAGGCGGCCCGACTTATCGTCAGGCCCTTTAAACCCAAAACATAAAAGACGGTAGGTTTAGTCGTTTTGTTGAAAACCTTTGCTATATTTGCAATGTTGTGTTGTGACCCATGATCATTAAGGTCTGGGCCAATGAAAGGCTTTCCATAATGGGAGGCTTTTTTTATGGACAATATCTACTTTAAAGATTTGGTGTAAACCAAAATTCTCTCAAAATCTACTTCTAGACCTACATTGTCAATCTTTTGGAAATTCAATGGATTTCCATACAAATTTCCAACGTTTGGCACATTTTTATTAAGTATAATCAGTTGATTGTCAAATGTTTTAATAACATTGCAATTCTCAAATTCAGGAGGATATACTGTGTTATTTGTTGTAATTTTAAAAGAGTTAAAAGTTAGCTGTTATGCCATTGTATCATAAATTGGGCAAGATACCCCAGAAAAGACATACTATTTTTAAAAAGGATAATGGAGACTTACATTACGAACAATTGTTCGGTACTATTGGTTTTGATGGAATGTCTTCCTTGATTTACCATTTGCATAGGCCTACACAGATCAAAACCATTGAAGAGCCCTTGGATATTACTCCCAAAGCGGCGGTGGAATACAATATAACTTCCCGATTACTAGAGGGTTTTCAGATACGACCCGAGGAGGATTACCTGGAAAGCAGGAATACAATTTTGTTCAATTCGGATGTCCATGTGGCTTTGGCTGCACCCAGAAGCTCGGTCTCGGACTATTTCTACAAAAACGCCGATGCCGATGAACTCCTTTTCGTCCACAGGGGAACAGGTACTTTAAAGACCTTTTTGGGGGAAATTCCCTTTGAATATGGGGATTACCTTTTAATCCCTAGGGGGATGATCTATCAAATTGAATTTGACGGTGCGGACAACCGATTGCTTATTGCAGAAAGCTATCATCCCATATACACACCTAAGCGTTATCGAAATTGGTTTGGGCAACATCTGGAACATTCCCCTTTTTGCGAACGGGATTTTAAGCTACCGGGGAACTTAGAGGCCTTTGATGAAAAGGGCGAGTTTTTACTAAAGATTAAGAAGCAGGGGCAATTGCACCATGTGGTTTATGCCACTCATCCCTTTGATGTAGTTGGCTGGGACGGTTATAACTATCCCTATGGATTTTCTATCCATAACTTTGAACCGATTACGGGACGGGTACACCAACCGCCCCCGGTACACCAGACTTTTGAGACCTCGGCTTTTGTGGTCTGTTCCTTTGTACCGCGATTGTATGACTATCATCCGGAGGCGATTCCGGCCCCCTACAACCATTCGAATATCGATTCCGATGAGGTGCTTTACTATGTTGATGGGGATTTTGTGAGCCGCAAGAACATTGATAAGGGATATATTTCCCTCCACCCCGCCGGTATTCCCCATGGGCCACATCCAGGTACCTATGAAGCCAGTATCGGTAAGACCAAGACCGAGGAACTGGCCGTGATGATAGATACCTTTAAACCATTGCAATTAACACAAACCGCTTTGGATATTGATGATGGGAAGTATTATAAGAGCTGGTTGGAATAGCCAATTGACTAGCCTAGCTGTCGCGTAATGTAATGGACTAGTGATGCAGCTAATTTAGCCGTACGATTATCAATATCATATTCCGGATTCATTTCAGCAACATCCATACTAATCAATTTTTGGGATTGTAGAATTACTTTTAGACAAGCCAAAACAATACCTGGTGAAAAACCCATTGGGGAGGCCGCGCTAACCCCAGGGGCATAGGCCGATGAAAATCCGTCCAGGTCAATAGTCACATATAGGTGGTCCACCTTGGAAATAAAGGTGCTGAGTTCCTGTTCGACGGCTTTCCAATGACGAAAATCTAAGCGCTCGTTTTCAATGTATCCCACACCAAGTTTTTCAGACGTTTGGAACAAAACCGTATCGTTGGCATCCTTGCGGATTCCCAGGCACAAGTAGTTGAAATTAAGACCATCGGTCTCACAATCTTGGGCGATTTGGTAGAAAGGTGTTCCAGAATTGTTGCCGTTGGCATTACTGCGTAAATCGAAATGTGCATCAAAATTAATAATACCAATTGACTCGTGTCCATTTAAATGCTTTTTTACACCTTTATAGTGTCCATAGGCCATATCATGTCCTCCGCCCAATAGAATCGGAAATACCCCTTTCTTCAATAGTTGAGCGACTTTCAAAGAAAGTACATTTTGGGTTTCTTCCATGTCCCCATCATCACATTTTATAGATCCCGTGTCAAATAGTTTGGTATTCGGATTCAAATGGTTCGGCATTTTTCCCAATAATTTCCGAATTTCATCCGGGCCTTCTACCGCCCCTATCCTTCCTTGGTTTCGTCTTACCCCTTCATCACAGGCATAACCTAAAATCGCGATGGTTTTTGAAGTAGTGTCCGGAACGATTGAATCCAGATCCTTACATTTTATGATTTCATGCAGGTACAGGTTTTTACCGGATTTCCTCCCCGTCCATAATTCAGGGTTCGTTGGATTGTAGGTGGGCATAATTAATCGAACAATTTTTCAACTATTCCATCTTCCACCAAATAGGGTAGGGTAACCCTTAGTTTTGGGGTTCTTTCCATTTCCCATTGTATAGCAGAAAGCGCTTCCTTGTTTCGTGCCCAACTTCGTCGGGCGATACCGTTGTTTACATCATAAAACAACATATTTTGTACATTTTTTGAGGCTTCCTCGGAGCCGTCGAGCACTAGGCCAAACCCCCCATTGATAACTTCGCCCCATCCAACACCCCCTCCATTGTGGATGGAAACCCAGGTTGCGCCCCGAAAGCTGCCCCCTATAACATTATGTATGGCCATATCCGAAGTAAATTGACTTCCATCATGGATATTGCTGGTTTCTCGAAACGGAGAGTCTGTTCCACTGACATCATGATGATCCCTTCCCAAAACGATGGGTGCTGAAATCTCACCGGTTTTTATGGCACTATTAAATGCCTGCGCTATTTTTACCCTGCCTTCCGCATCGGCATAGAGGATACGAGCTTGGGAGCCCACGACCAATCGGTTCTGTTCTGCCTTGGAAATCCATTGGATATTGTCCTGCATTTGCAGCTGGATTTCCTTTGGTGCGTTCAATTTGATTTTCTTCATTTCCTCCAAGGCCAAGGCATCGGTTTTTCGAAGATCATCCGGCTTGCCCGAGGTGCATACCCATCGGAACGGTCCAAAACCATAATCAAAGCACATGGGTCCCAAGATATCCTGCACATAGCTGGGGTACTTGAAACCAATGCCGTTATCTGCTATTACCTCGGCCCCGGCACGGGAGGCCTCCAGCAAAAAGGCATTTCCATAATCAAAGAAATAGGTCCCTTTTTGGGCATGTTGATTTATAGCATTCACGTGCCGTCTAAGTGACGCCCGTACTTTCTCCTTAAAAAGTGACGGGTCTTCGGCCATTAATTGGTTGGATTCCTCAAAACTGCATCCCACCGGATAATAGCCCCCAGCCCATGGATTGTGCAAGGAGGTCTGATCCGAGCCTAAATGCACAAAAATGTTTTCCTTTAGAAAACATTCCCATACGTCCACCACATTTCCAATATAGGCCAGTGAAATGGTTTCACTATTCTTTTGGGCTTCCTTAGTACGCAAAACTAGGTAGTCCAAATTATCTACTAAAACATCCACCCAGCCTTGATCGTGCCTCTTCTTGGCAGCTACTGGATTTACTTCTGCACAGACGGTGATGCACCCCACGATGTTACCGGCTTTTGGCTGGGCGCCGCTCATACCTCCTAGCCCTGCGGTCAGGAATACTTTTCCCGCTGGGGTTTTGTCTTCTTGCAACACTTTTCGAAAAGCGTTCATGACCGTGATGGCCGTACCATGCACGATGCCCTGTGGCCCGATATACATATAAGAACCTGCCGTCATCTGTCCGTATTGGGTGACACCAAGGGCATTATATTTTTCCCAATCATCCGGTTTGGAGTAATTGGGGATCATCATGCCATTACTAACAACAACCCTAGGAGCCTCCTTAGCTGATGGAAAAAGTCCCATGGGGTGACCCGAGTACATATGCAAAGTTTGTTCTTCTGTCATCGTGGCTAAATATTGCATGGTCAAAAGGTACTGTGCCCAGTTTTGGAAAACCGCACCGTTGCCGCCGTAGGTAATCAATTCTTCGGGATGTTGCGCAACGTTGGGATCCAAATTGTTCTGGATCATCAACATGATGGCTGCCGCCTGCTTTGTTTTTGAAGGATACGCTTCGATTGGTCTGGCATACATTCCGTAGTCCGGCTTAAAACGATACATATAAATTCTACCGTAGGTCTTCAATTCTTCCGCGAATTCCTTGGAGAGCTCGGAATGCCATGCTTTGGGAAAATAGCGCAACGCATTGCGGACGGCCAATTTCTTTTCCAACAAGGATAATACATCTTTTCGCCTCGGCGCATGATTTACGTCTTTTAAATAGTTCCTTTTAGGAGGAAGTTTCGTGGGAATACCCTGAAGTATTTGTTCTTTAAAAGTCATTTTTGTCTCGTCTTGCACTTTCTCTCATGTACTTGGCATTAGCTCACCCTTCGTATTTCGTACCTTGTTCTTCAATCTTTTTGCATATCAAAAATCAATTTCCCGTTTTTCCAAACCATAGAAGGTTTTATGCTCCCCTGGTTGTAAAGGATTTCGGAGTAATCGCTAGTATGGAAAATGGCAAGATCGGCTAAACAACCTTCAGCCAACCGACCCCTATCGGATAGGTTTAGGGCCGCTGCGCCACGAATGGTTATACCTGCCAGTACTTCCGCGTTGGACAGTTTTTCAAAAGTCCCTAAAATGGCAGCTTGGGTCAATAGATTCCCCATAGGGGCCGATCCCGGGTTATGGTCACTTGCGATGGCCAATGCCCCACCCGCATCCAAGATTTTTCGGGCAGGGGCGAAATTGCAGCCCAATCCCAATGAAGCCCCTGGCAAGGCAGTAGCAATGACATTACTTTTGGCCAATAGCTCAATTTCTTTTTGGGTACTTGCCTCAAGGTGATCGGCACTTAGGGCATTGAATTGGAGGGCAACTTCACTACCACCTGTGGAAAACTGATCGGCGTGGATCGTAATATCAAAGCCCATTTCCCGTGCTTTTTTAAAATAAGGCCCGATTTGCTCGGCCGAAAATGCATTTTCCTCAATAAAGGCATCGATGCGATGGGTGAGACGCTTCTCCTTAAGTTTGGGAAAAAGAATGTTTGCGATTTCCGCCAAATAATCTTCTGCATCTCCCTCATAATCCTTGGGAAGCATATGTGCTGCCAGGCAGGTCGGTATTAAATCTATGGCAAGGATTTCGTTGGCCTCCTTTATTGCACGCAGCATTTTCAGTTCTTCATCAATGGATAACCCATAACCACTTTTGACCTCCAAGGTGGTGGTGCCATTTTGTAGATGGCGTTTGGCAAGTTGCACTGTATTTTTTACCAGCTTTTCTTTTGTGGCCTTCCGAGTCTGGGTTACTGTATCCCAAATACCTCCACCAGCCTTGGCGATTTCCAGATACGTTTTTCCCGAATTTCGCAACGCATAGTCCCTGGCTCGGGAACCTCCAAAACAGATGTGCGTATGCGCATCTACCAAACCGGGCAGGCAAACTTGATCACCCTCTAGATGAACCAATTCAATTTTGGCTTCTTCAAAACCCTTTAGTAATCGGGAAAATTTCCCGATAGAATGAATTCTATCGCCCTCAATCGAAATTCCTGCATCAGGTACAACCGTTAGTTCAGTATCGGAAATACCACCCTTTAGGGGCAATCCGGTCATTGGTACGACTTGTCTAAAAGGACCGATCAGCTTTGTAACACCTGTCATTTTAATACGTTTCAAATTCCTCGGAATACGGGGTCTCCAAGGATATATTCTTATTTTTTCGTGTCTCCTCTATAATCGAAATCAAAGACTTTGATCGTATTAATTCGATTCCAATTTCAATATCTTCTGCGAAAACTCTATCCTCCTCGGCAAAAGCCACTGCTTTACGAATCTCTTTATGTACTTCCTCCAGCAAAATACCGGATTTTAAAGGCTTTCGAAATTCAAAGGCCTGTGCAGCGGTCAGTAATTCTATGGCCAATATCTTTTCAACGTTTTCAAGGACCTGTAGTGCCTTTCTTCCAGAAATAGATCCCATGCTTACATGGTCTTCCTGTCCCAGGGATGTAGGGATGCTATCGGCACTTGCGGGAAAGCATAACCCCTTGTTTTCGCTGGCCAAAGCCGCTGCCGTATACTGCAAAATCATATAGCCCGAATTAATACCCGTATCCTCCATTAACAATTTGGGAACCCCGGAACTATTGCCTTCCAAGGCCAAATAGATTCGCCTGTCAGAAATATTGCCTAGTTCGGAAGCTGCAACACAAGCGTAATCCAAGGCCAAGGCCAAGGGTTGGCCGTGAAAATTACCTCCACTGATGGTGAGTTCCTCTTTGATAATGACCGGATTGTCCGTAACTGCATTTAGCTCTATTTCCAATAACTCCTTTAAATGTAACCAAGCATTTCTTGAAGCACCATGTACTTGTGGAATGCAACGAAGGGAATAGGGATCTTGTACCCGTTCACAATCGATATGGTCTTCCATAATTTCAGAACCTTTGAGTAATCGTTTTACTCTTTTGGCCACATGTATGTTGCCCTTAAAAGGGCGTAGGGCGTGGAGTTCATTATAAAAGGGCTTAATGGAACCCTGTAAGCCTTCGATCATCATGGCCCCAATGATATCTGCCTGGGCCAGGCATGCATGCATTTTTTCGATTACGGTAATGGCATGGGCGGCTATAAACTGTGTTCCGTTAATCAATGCCAATCCCTCTTTTGGCCCTAGTTCCAAGGCCACTAAACCCTTTTCTTTATAGAAAGTGGAAGTGTCCAAAACCTCCCCTTTATATGTTACTTTTCCCAATCCGATTAGGGGCAGGAAAAGATGGGCCAAAGGGGCCAGGTCACCGGAGGCACCCACCGAACCTTGAGAAGGAACCATAGGGATAACATCATTTTCCAAGTGCCAAAGGATTCTATTAATTGTAGTCTCCGCAATCCCGGAATACCCTTTGGCCAGAGAGTGCACCTTAAGAATCAACATTAATTTGGCGATTTCCGTATCAATCGGAGGTCCAACACCGACCGCGTGACTTTTAAGGATGTTGGATTGCAGTATTTTGGTTTCCTCCTTGGAAATGCTAGTAGTACACAATGGTCCGAACCCCGTATTGATGCCATACACCGGATGGCCCTGTTCAACGATAGCCCGAACTATCTTTTGGCTGGCCATCAGTTTAGCTCGCGATTCCTCGGAGATTTCGCCTATGATTTCACCTCTAACCAGGGCAAGTGCAATGCCCGTGGTGAGGTGTTCCAGACCAAAAAGGAATTTTTTTGATTTCGATGCCATTCGGACTATATTTCGGAACCCTAAATGTATTCATTAAGTTTGATATTGTTAAATATATAACATATGATCTTCGATTTGATAAAAAAGAGACGCTCGGTATTTCCGGTTCAATATAATGCCAGTCCAATCGCCAAAACAGATATTGAGAAAATCTTGGAAGCCGCTAACTGGGCACCGACCCATAGAAAAACAGAACCCTGGCGGTTTAAGGTATTGCTTGGAACGGCCAAGGAACAATTGGGACAGTTCCTTTTAAAAAAGTATCAGGAGACCGAGGCAAGCCCTAAACAGTTTAAAATCAAAAAGCTTGTGGAGAACCCTCGAAGGGCCGGCGCGGTAATCGCTATTTGCATGCAACGGGACCCCAATGAAAGTGTGCCCGAGTGGGAAGAAATAGCGGCTACGGCAATGGCCGTTCAGAATATGTGGCTCTGTTGTACGGAAATGGGAATCGGTAGCTATTGGAGCTCACCAGGTCTAATACGATATATGGGAGAGTTCCTGGAGTTAAAGGAAGGGGAGAAATGCCTAGGTTTCTTTTATATGGGACATTATGATGAGGAAATTACCCAGCAGACCAGGACTCCAATAGCGGAAAGAACGGTTTGGCACGAATAACTAGATACTAGATTTAGACCTATTCCATTTTATAGTGGTAAACTCCTCCCGCTTGTTTGAGGACCATGGTCTTTTCATCGGGAACAAACTCCAACCGGACTCCGGCTTTTGCGAATTCGAAAATGTCCTTTTCCACAGCTTCCATAGGAAAGGAGGGCTGTCCTGTGGCTTGACCAAAAAGGGTATCCCCATCCTTGGTTATTGTAATCTTTAATGGAAGCTGCTTACTGGCATAGATGCCAAGATATTTGTCCAGATCTTTCGATTGTACTTTTATAGTTTTGAAAGTAGGTATCTCAAAAGGCTTCCCATAATACGCACTTAATACGGCAATGATGATATCGTTATTGGCGTAGCGATTGCCATTGGAAGTTAGCGCTACTGAAACTTTATCCTCAGGCATGTACCCCAGGACCGAGGTAAATCCATCAATTCCACCATTGTGACCATATCC
This sequence comes from Ulvibacterium sp., assembly GCF_028285715.1. GTDB lineage: Bacteria > Bacteroidota > Bacteroidia > Flavobacteriales > Flavobacteriaceae > Ulvibacterium. Next base: position 782,326 of record NZ_JANQOO010000017.1, on the reverse strand, counting down.
ACTTTTGTTGTGGAAGGGTACTGGAAAAATACCCATGCCATAACCATCGGAAATGGTTTTCATCTTGTTGAGACTTTCCTTGGAAAGCAATACACCCGTAAAAAGAGCGTGAATAAATACATTTAAGTCGGTCGGTGTAGAAACCAGTGCGCCGGCCCCCAAGGGGATGGACATATGGGTCTCATCCTTTTTTTCCCAATCTTTTACGTAGGTGTAGGAATGGGCCTCGTTATGATCCAAATTGATGGAACCCCCTACATAAGTGTCTTTTAGACCCAGTGGTAAAGTGATTTTTTCGGATATGAGTTTTGAATACGGTTTCTTTAGGACATCCTCTAGAATAAAGGTCAACAGCACATAGTTGGAGTTACTGTATTCGGCTTTGCTATTGGGTTCAAACACGCTTCCACCATCTCGGATGATTTCAAGGAGTTCTGCTCTGGTCTTAGGTTCGCTATCCCATTCCTGGTAATCGGGGCGACTCGTAAAACTATGAATGCCGCTTCTATGGTTTAGCAGGTTGGCAATAGTAATTTGATTACTATTTTCGATTTCGGGAAAATAAGCATCGAGGGTCTGGTCCAGCTTTAGTTTACCCCCTTCTATCGCCTTAAAGACGAGAACGGAAGTAAACATTTTGGTTATGGAACCTACCCTGTATTTGGTGCTTGTTGTCGGTTTCAGGCTGTTTTTTATATCCCTATACCCAATGGCCTTGGCATATATCGTTCGACCCTCATGGGAAAGGGCCAGACTTCCCATATAACGGTCATTTGCCTCCAAGGTGTTAAATAGGCTATCCAGTTTAGCCGAATCTATCCTTTGCGAAACTGCATAGAGAGTGATAAAACTGGCAACAAGAAAGGTGAAAACGTTTTTTGACATATCTGAGGTTTAAAAGACTAGTCTAAAAAAAAGGAAATAGGGTCGCTTTGTGCTCCCATGCCACAGAAACAAACATTCCCAGGAATATCACAGTGACCAAAAATTTTAGGAAGGTACCCGTCAGAAATCCTAGGAAAGAACCAAAAGCTGCCTTTGTCGCCGTTTTCTTATCCGCTTTGTTGAGTAGTTCCCCTATCAATGCCCCGGCAAAAGGCCAAATAATAATACCAAGAGGGCCCAATATGGGAAAGAAGAGCGCGACCAACAATCCAATAGTGGTTCCTATCATCCCGGCCTTACTACCTCCAAATTTCTTGGTTCCCATTGCCGGGATAATATAATCCAAAGCAACGACTATGAGGGCCACGCCCAAAGTAATGCCCAGTAACCACCAATCTTGGGGAACAGCCTTTGTCAGATACAATAATAATAGGCCTATCCAACTTATAGGGGGTCCCGGGAGTATAGGCAAAAAGCTTCCCAGGATGCCAATGAGCATCAAAATAAACCCTAGGAACAATAAGACAATATCCATGTTTCCATTTTTCTGTTGGACTAAGATACACCGGTTTTGTTACATTTTTTTGGTTAGGCCGGTCAGGTTTTAAAAAATCTGACAAGCTCATATACCGAAGAAATAGTCTACGTTTGTTTTTTTAACTAAATAATTAGTTTAAACTAAAATTTTAGTTATATTTGAATAATAGTTGAACTAAAAACTTAGTTAAATGAAGCAGTTGACCAAAGCAGAGGAGGAGGTAATGCAAATTCTCTGGAAATTGGAAAAATGTAACGTGGCAGCCATTATAGAGGAAGTACCAGAACCCAAACCAGCCTATAATACCGTCTCTACTATCGTACGGATTTTGGAGAGCAAGGGGTTTGTAGATCACGAAAAGGAAGGGAAAGGACATTTGTATTTTCCGTTGATCAAGAAATCGGATTATAGCAATCAGTCCATAAACAAATTGGTGGACGGTTATTTTCAGGGATCTTTTAAAAGTATGGTGTCCTTCTTTATGAAGAAGAACGATATGAGTCTTTCAGAATTAGAATCCATTTTAAAAGAAATCAAAAAAGACGAAAAATGATACAGTATGTCCTAGAATGTGTTGCCTTTCAGTTGGTGTTTTTGGCCATCTATGATTTTTGGTTAAAACGTGAAACTTTTTTTCAATGGAACAGGGTCTATCTTATAGGCACGTATCTTCTTTCACTGATATTGCCTTGGGTAAAAATAGAAGCCTTTAGGACCGGGATGCCTACGGCTTTTCAAGGATATCCCGAATTTCTTTGGAATCTGAATAATACCGCTCCAACGGTCGTCGGGGGCAAAGGGCCAACTTCTGGCATACCTTGGGAGTTTGTTCTTCTTTTTGGAGGTATGATTTTAACCACGGTTTTTTTTGTGTACAAGCTATTTCAGATCTACAAACTAAAACGGCTAGGAAAAGTGCATTATTTCAATGAGTTTACCCGAGTAGTCCTTCCCAACAGCACGGTCGCCTTTTCCTTTTTCAGAGCCATTTTTTTGGGCGATAAGGTCATCGAAAGGGAACATGAAACCATTATTAAACATGAGTTGGTCCATATTCGGCAAGGACATTCGTACGATTTGATGTTTTTTGAGTTGATGCGGATCGTGGGCTGGTTCAATCCATTGGTCTATGTGTATCAAAATAAGGTTTCGGAACTGCACGAATTCATTGCCGATGCCGAGGTGGCCAAAACCAACAAAAACGAACAATACAAATTACTTTTGTCCCAAGTGTTTCAGACCCAAAGTTTTTCATTTATCAATCAATTTTTTAAAGAATCATTAGTCAAAAAACGAATAGTTATGTTACAAAAATCAAGATCTAAACAAATCTGGAAATTGAAATACCTGTTACTAATGCCCCTTGTATTAATTATGTTGTTTTATACATCCTGTGAAAATGAAAGGAAAAATGGCATAGAGGAAACCATAGCCGTTGCCGATATCCAAAATTTGACTGAGATGGAGGAGAAAAAGGTTTTTTCAAGACTAATAGATCTCGCGGAAGGTTTTCGAGATTGGGAATTGCACGTTGAAGATGGTAATTCTACTATACATTTTTCGAGACCCGAAAATGAGGAGTCCTATATTTCAGATCCGGAGGGTAAACCCATTAAGGCCGAAATGCGCATTGAAACGGATGTGGCGGACCTAGATTTAGATTTTTTCAGAGGTAATTCAAAAACATCTTCCGAATATGACCCGGATAGGGCTTTGCCTTTTAGAGAAGTAGAGCAAGTACCAATTTTTTCAGGTTGTGAAAGCGAGGCTGACAAAAGGGCCTGTTTCAATTCAAAACTTCAACGCCATATCAGCAAGCATTTCAATTATCCAAAAGAAGCTATTGAAAAAGAAATAGAGGGGCGCGTGAATGCAATGTTTACAATAGATGAAGATGGGAAAATCGTACACATTAAAACTAAAGGGCCGGATCAGCTTTTGGAAAATGAGGTAGAGCGGATTATCGGGCGCATCCCAGATATGGTGCCCGGCAATCATGGTGGAAAAGATGTAAATGTGATGTATTCCATCCCTATTACGTTTAAACTATAATCTTGAAAGGCCTGGATCAGTATCAGCATCCAGGTCTTTTTATATGGCGTCATTACCATGTTCCGGTCCTTCATTAAAAAATCGTAATTTCCACCCAAGAATTGGTGGGTATGCGACACTTTTGGATGCTCTTGGTTTTTTGTAGTCTGGCTTCCTGTAATCTTTGGGTCTCCCGAGACAAGAAGACCCAGGAAATGGTGAAGCAGGAAATGCAAACCATAGATTGGAACGATGTGGACAACTACCCTTTTTTTGAGAACTGCGACGAGACCGCAACCAAAATGAGACAGAAGGAGTGCTTTGAACAGGAGCTTCTGTCTCGTTTTTCAGCCACCTTGACCCAATTTGAATTTATACTGGATTCGGAAATTGATCCCACCATTACCGTGGATTTTTTGGTGGACAGGAATGGAGAGATTACTATTTTAGAGATTATAAAGGACGATACTATCGATAAGCAAATGCCCGAATTTGAAGGTATTATTCGTCAAAGCCTTAAAAATATGCCTCCTTTGGCTCCGGCCTTAAAGAGGGGAATTCCGGTTTCCGCGAAATTTCGGTTACCCATAGTCTTAAATAGTAAGTAGATGTTAGAAGTTGGATTTGAGATCAGGGTCAAAATCATAAAAAAATGATTATCAATTTATTAGGTGCAATTTTGATTATAAACTATAAACCATAAATTGTTGGCTCACGAAAAAATCATACTTGGTATTGACCCGGGAACGACCATCATGGGTTTTGGGATTATCAAAATTGTGGACAAAAAGATGCAGTTTGTTCAAATGAATGAACTTCAACTCAAAAAATATGCGGACCCCTATACCAAGCTCAAGCTTATTTTTGAACGAACCTTACAACTAATAGATACCTATCATCCGGACGAGATTGCCATTGAGGCCCCTTTTTATGGCAAAAACGTACAAAGTATGCTAAAATTAGGTCGTGCCCAAGGGGTGGCCATGGCGGCCGGACTCTCACGACAAATACCTATCACGGAATACCTCCCCAAAAAAATAAAGATGTCCATAACCGGAAATGGAAATGCGAGCAAGGAACAGGTGGCCAAAATGTTGCAAGGCACTTTGGGCCTAAAATCCCTCCCCAAAAATTTGGATAGTACGGATGGTCTTGCCGCTGCGGTCTGCCATTTTTATAATGAAGGTCGAATAGAAGTAGGCAAAAGCTACTCGGGTTGGGAAGCGTTCGTCAAAGCCAATGAAGGGCGGATTAAGGATTAGGCAATGAACGGTGAAGAGTAAACAATGAACAATTAACAATGAGCAATGTACAATTAGCAAATGGACGTTAACAACAATCCATTATCCAAAAAGTCATATGCGTTTGCACTAAAAATTGTTTTGCTCTACAAATCAATTTTGCAAGAGAAAAAGGAATATGTGTTGTCCAAACAACCCTTGAAGTCGGCAACTTCCATAGGGGCCAACATTGCCGAGGCCAATGGGGCTATTTCAAAAAATGATTTCTCTGCTAAAATATCTATCGCGTACAAAGAAAGTTTGGAGACAAAATATTGGCTCCGTCTGTTGAGCGATTCAAATTTCATTTCCGAAGAAAAGGTAAAAGTATTGATTAAAGATGCTGATGAACTTTCCAGGATCATGTTTTCCATATTAAAAACCACAGGAATAGACCAGAAGTAATATTTTGAATCTTGTTAATTGTATACTGTTAATTGAACATTGAGCTCCATCTACATCCATATTCCTTTTTGCAAACAGGCCTGTCACTACTGCGATTTTCATTTTTCCACTTCCCTGGGTAAAAGGGAGACCATGGTTCAAGCCCTGAGAAAGGAGATTGTTTTGCGAAAAGATGAACTCAGGGGAGAGGTTGTAGAGACCATATATTTTGGAGGGGGAACACCTTCGGTTTTGGAGGTAGCGGAGGTGAATCAACTTATTGACACGGTATACGCCAATTATGAGGTAGTTCGGCATCCAGAAATCACCTTGGAAGCCAATCCGGATGATTTGTCCCCAAATCGAATCCTAGAATTATCTAAGGGTCCCATCAATAGGTTGAGTATTGGCGTTCAGTCCTTTTTTGGTGAAGATTTGAAATTAATGAATCGGGCCCATAATGCGTTAGAGGCCAGACAATCGATCAAGGCGGCATCCCGCTATTTTCAAAACATTTCCATAGACCTAATTTATGGCATCCCTGGAATGACCAACACACGTTGGCTACAGAACATTGAAACGGCATTAGCCTTTAATATTCCCCATATTTCAAGTTATGCCCTCACCGTGGAACCTAAAACGGCCCTCGCACATTTTATAGAACAAGGAGTGGTCCAAAACGTGGATGATGAGGTGGCACAAGAGCATTTTAGTATTTTATGGGATACCCTGACGGATGTAGGCTATAGCTGCTATGAGATTTCCAATTTTGGTAAACCTGGATATTTCTCAAGGAACAATACGGCCTATTGGCAGCAGAAGAAGTATTTAGGCATAGGCCCATCGGCACATTCCTATGATGGGAATCGAAGGGGCTGGAACGTAAGGAGCAATCCCAAGTATATAAGGGCCATTGCCGAAGGTGAACTGCCCATGGAGGTGGAGGTATTATCCAAAACGGATAAATACAATGAATACGTCATGACCGGACTACGAACTATTTGGGGGGTCTCCCTGGAAAAGATCGGGGTTTCCTTTGGGGAAGTCTATAAGAGACATATCGGGGAACGGGCCAAGAAATACCTTGAGGCTCATTTGCTCTATCTGGATGGGGACATATTGTTGGCCACAAGAAAGGGCAAGTTTTTGGTGGACGGAATCGCAAGTGATCTATTTATGGTTAACTTGTCCTGAATCTCATCTGGAAAAAGCTCGGCACATATGCTCGCGAAGATAGAATATAACAACCGGGAGTACCAAATAGACCTGTCCAAACCCTTGGACATTTCAATTCCCCTTAAAGGAGAGGCGAGCAATGTGAATGCTTGGTATTTGGACCATCCCAAAATAGAACCACATAGGGAAGGGAACTTTGTCGCCAAAGTTTCGGAGGGAGCCGCAATTAATTTTAACGATATCTGGTTCAACCCCCATGCCCACGGAACACATACCGAATGTGTTGGGCATATTACCAAGGAATTCCATTCCATAAATTCAAATTTGAACACCTACTTTTTTGCAGCAGAGTTGCTGACCATTGCCCCGGAAAAACGAGGTGATGACTTTGTCATTTCAAAAAAGCAATTAGAATATGTTTTGGGCGAGGGACAAAGGGATGCAGTTGTAATCCGGACCCTGCCGAATACCAAGGCAAAACGCTCCCGGCAATATTCCCATACAAATCCACCCTACATGTTGGAAGAGGCGGCGATATTCTTACGGGAGAAGGGCGTAGGGCATCTATTGATAGATCTCCCATCCGTGGACAAGGAGAAAGACAATGGGGAGTTGTTCGCGCATAGAGCCTTTTGGAACTTCAATGGAGAGCTTAGAAAGTTGGCTACGATTACCGAACTCATCTTTGTGCCTAATCGCATTAAGGACGGAAAGTATTTTTTGAACCTACAGGTGGCCCCTTTCGTCAATGATGCCAGCCCTAGCCGGCCTGTTTTATTTGAGGCGGAAGCGCGATAACCGGAAACGATAACTTCCTTATATTTATCCCATGGACAATATTCTCGAAATATTTCTGGGCCTGGTTTTAGGGGCAATCATGATGTATTGGATCTTTTCTTTCTTCCGTAAAAAGAAAAGCAAGGAGTTAACCCATCATCAGTCCACGGTATTGTTGGAAAAAATAAAAAGTGTTTGCAAGTTGATTTCGGTTGAAGGCGATTTTGCGGAAATCTATAAGTATGAAAATACCAAGGAAGGGTTTATGAACTTGGTAAGTAGCAAAAAGAAAGCGCTGGTCGTTATTAATGCCAAGGCCCAAATAGGTTATGACCTCCAAAAAGTCCTGATGCATTCGGACATCGAGAAGAAAAAAATAATCCTTACCAATTTTCCCCAACCCGAAGTGTTATCCATTGAGCCGGAATTGGAGTTTTATGATATCAAGAACGGGCTTTTCAATTCCTTTACGCCGGACGACCTTACCAGTTTAAATCAAGAGGCCAAAAAGCACATTAAGGAGAAGATTCCGGAAAGCGGTCTTATGGAAACGGCAAAACGGGAGGCCTTGGAGGCCGTTTTGCTCATTGAAAAAATTGTGGAGACCATTGGGTGGACCTTGGATTATTCCGCTTTGGAAATCTCCCAGGAACGGAAAAAATTATTTGAAGACAGCAAAAAATAACACAAGACCAATGAAAAAGTTGATGTATCCTTTAGTATTTTTGACCCTTACCCTAAGCTGTTACAGCCAAACCAAAACGAATATGAAAAAATTTGATCCTCATTTTGCCCACACCGTTTATTTCTGGTTAAAGAATCCGGATAGTCCGGATGATCAAAAAGCTTTTGAGACCTCCCTCCAAAAGTTCCTGGATAATTCGGCGTATGCCAAGACCAACTTCATTGGTAAGCCCCCCAAGGCCAGTCGGGAAGTAGTAGACGGGTCTTTTACCTATTCCCTGATCGTAACCTTTGAGTCCGCTGAGGCGCAGCAAAACTATCAGGATGAGGCCCCACATAAATTGTTCATTGAAGAATCCAGCAATTTATGGGAAAAGGTAATCGTTTATGATTCCAAGGGCATCTAAAACTACGAAAGGTACTTTATCTTCCGAAAGATGAACATTGAAGAGTTTCGAAACTATTGCTTGGTGAAAAAAGGCGTAACCGAAGAACTTCCCTTCGGTCCGGATGCCCTTGTTTTTAAGGTAATGGGTAAAATGTTCGCTTTAAGTGCCCTGGACCGCATTCCTCCGCAGGTAAACCTAAAATGCGATCCCGAGAAGGCCATTGTCTTAAGGGAGGAATATGACGGTACCATTATCCCGGGCTATCATATGAGCAAGAAACACTGGAACACCTTGTATTTGGAACAACTTCCTCCGAAACTGATCAAGGAGTTGATCGATCACTCCTACGACTTGGTGGTTTCCAAATTCACCAAAAAACTAAAGTCCGAGTTGGAGAATTTAAATGCATAAAATGTCGACTAGCAAGCTTATCACAATTCAACATGATTTAAAGGAATGCTTTAATGGTAGGCCTTGGTACGGGGATTCCCTGATGGGGAAATTGGATTCATTGGATTGGCAGCTTGTCAATGAAAGGCGATATGGAAAAAAGTCCATTGCCGTTTTGGTTCGGCATATACTCAATTGGCGCGTGTTTGTCCTAAAAAAGTTGGAAGGCGATTTTGAATACAACCTCATTATCGATGGCCCGAACGATTGGACCGAAGTCAGCATTTCAAAGGAAGAGGAATGGGTAGGATTAAAGTGGGAACTCCAACAGACGCAGGAGGCCATTCTCCATATATTATCCAACAGTTCCGATGATTTGTTGGCGCAAAAGGTACCTGGGAAAAAATACACCTTTGGCAATGTTCTGCCCAGTATCGCCCAGCATGATATTTACCATTTGGGACAGATAGCCATGCTATACGCTATGGGAAAAAGCTAGTACAGAATACATATCTTTGGGTCTTATCATTTTTTTGAATAGTCCATGCAAGATCGTTTCCTGTTCTATACGGAACAAATCCAAAAACATAAGACGGCATTATCCCTGATAAAAAAGCGCCTTTTTGCTTCAAGCATGATTCGTTTGGCAGTATTTACATCTGCCGCCATTGGGGTTTATGTTTTGTTCGGAAACACCCAAATGGTTTTGGGTATTGTACTGGTCACTTTTGTCCTCTTTCTGTTCTTGGTTTCTCGGCATACGGACCTGCAATATCAGCGCAATAAGTTACAGGCTTTGATACAACTGAACGAGACCGAAATAGAAGTTCTGAACCGCAATTTCCATCAGTTACCGGAAGGCAATGAATTTAAGGATTCCGGACATTTCTATAGTCAGGATATCGATTTGTTCGGAAGGGGGTCTTTTTATCAATATTGCAATCGAACCGCACTTCAACAGGGGAGTGAGACCTTGGCGGAAATCTTGACCGGGAATACCTTAGATAACATCCTGCAAAAGCAGGAGGCTTTACAGGAATTGTCCCAAATACCGGAATGGCGGCAGAATTTCTCGGCCATCGCCACTTTGGTAAGGACGGAGACCAAGTATGCTACGATTATCAAATGGATACAGAATTATCGGCCCTTTATACCTGATATAATGAAGATTCTGCCCACTATTTTTAGTGTGCTTTCCCTTATTGTTTGGGTACTTTATTTTTTGGATACGGTTTCTGGATGGTTTTTGTTTGGATGGTTTGTTTTGGGTTTGGGTATTACTGGAAGATTTTTGAGTAGTATAAACAAGCTTTCGGCCAATACGTCCAAAATACAGGGCACTTTTCAACAGTATCAAAAATTGATAACGGAGTTAGAGCAAATGGAATTCACCTCCGAGCTGTTATCCGAAAAAAAGGGCTCGATTATTGAAAAAACGGATAAGGCATCCAAGATCCTAAAAAAGTTTTCCAGACTGTTAAATGCCCTAGATCAGCGGAATAATGTCATTATCGGAGTAGTCGTCAATGCGTTTATGTTACGGGACCTTCAATTGTCCTACGCCATAGAGGAATGGTTCAGATTACACGGTTCCAAGGTAAAAGGTTGGTTCCAGACCATTGCCTTTTTTGATGCCTACAATAGTTTAGGCAATTTCGTTTTTAATCATCCCTCCTATAGCTTTCCATCTTTATCAGAGGAAGAAATTATTTTGGAATCCGAAAAGGCAGGACATCCATTGCTAGATCCCGATAAAGGTGTTCTGAACGATTTTAAAATCGGAAAGGAACAGTTTTTCATAGTTACAGGAGCCAATATGGCGGGTAAAAGTACTTTTTTAAGGACCGTATCGCTCCAAATCGTCATGGCCAATATGGGGCTTCCCGTCTACGCTTCTAAAGTGCGTTATTCTCCCATTAAGCTCATAACGAGTATGCGTACGACCGATTCGTTAACGGATGAGGAGTCCTATTTCTTTTCAGAATTGAAGCGATTAAAATTTATTGTCGACGAGATTCGAAAGGATCGTTATTTTATCGTTTTGGATGAAATCCTAAAAGGCACCAATAGTTCGGACAAGGCCAAGGGCTCGCGAAAGTTTGTCGAGAAATTGGTGCGTTCCCGATCTACCGGTATCATAGCCACACATGATTTGAGCTTATGCGATGCGGCAAAGGAATTCGATCAAATTCACAACTATTATTTCGATGCTGAAATTATCGATAACGAACTCCATTTTGACTACAGGCTCAAAGCCGGTATTTGTCAGAATATGAATGCCTCTTTCCTGTTAAAAAAGATGGAAATTGTGGAGTGACCAGAGGTGGAACTCGGAAAAAGATCATGAGTCATCCAATGCGGTAGGGATGATGCGCTTCCTGCACAACATATAGCATCATCTCAAATGCCGATTTCTTTTATTCAGTACAACGAACAATAAGGCCAGACCTACAAGTCCGACTGTAGATGAAGCCCCTATGATAATGGGATCTAGGGTACATTGAAGCCAATGATACTGTTCTGGTAATTCCCTTAGAAAGGTGCCCCATACTATGATTAGGATACTTAAGGCAACGGATAGCATACCTTGTAACCTGGATATTTTCACGTTGTAGATGGCCAAGAGAAATAACCCCAGGATGCCACCTCCAAAAATACCGGAAATTTGCCACCATACATCCAATGCGCTTTTCGCCTTTATCATCAACAGGGCAAAGCCGATTCCCAATACGCCCCATATGACCGTGGATACTCTTAAAATGAGGAGGCTCTTCTTCTTTGGGGTATGCGGATTTATGTATTTTTTATAAAAATCGATGTACCATACCGTAGCCGAACTGTTTAGGGCGGAGTCCACAGTGCTCATGGAGGCTGCCATAATTGCGGCAATCATTAAACCCTTTATTCCAATGGGAAGTTCCGTGGCTATGAAAAAAGGAAATACCTCATCGCCCTTGGTAATGGTTTCATTCAAAATATGAAGATTTCCATCGTAATAGGAAAATAAAGCCGTACCGATAAAAAGAAAAATGGCGGTCAAAGGCAAATAGATCAACATGGCTATCCATACGGATTTTTTGGCCTCTTTCTCCGTGGCGACCGAACTGTATTTTTGGGTAAAATTCTGATCGGCCATAAGATTCCGCAAATTTTCGGTAACACCATAAATAATCATCACCCAAATGGTGCGGTCACTCAATGAAAAACGGGCATCCCCCAAACTAAATTTCTGTTGGTCGAAAGCCTTTTGAATCAAATAATCAGGCTGCGCGAATACTTCGGTAACCAGCACGTACCCCACAAAGAAAATGCCCCCTATCATAATGACCGATTGCATTACATCGGTCCAAATAACGGCCTCCATGCCTCCCATAAGGGTGTAGATGATGGTTACAATCCCTATAATCAATATGGCGACGCCGATATCGGTGTTGATAAAGGAGATTAGTAGTAAGGACGAAAGATATAGGATTACGGCTACCCTCCCGACCATAAACAATAAGAAGGAAAAGGCAGCATAAATTCTACCCCAGCCCCCTATTTTTTCTTCCAAATAGCTATAGACAGATATTATTTTATGCTTTCGATAATGGGGAATCACAAATTGGGTGACAAACCAGGCCACCGGGATGGCCGAAAGTGCAAATAGCAAAGGGTGCCAGTTGTCATCAAAGGCTTTTCCCGGTACTGCGATATAGGAAATACTGCTGGTATAGGTGCTCATTACCGCAATACCCGCCGCCCAGGCGGGAATATTCCTGCCGGCAACCATAAACTGCTCGGAAGTCTTACTTTTTTTAAAGTAATGGAGGCCCATGACCAATAACACCAAACCATAGCCGATAATAATAATCAAGTCGACCAAGCTAAGATTGTATGTCATCGTGCCGGAATGTATGAAGCATCAGGTGGAAAATGGGTCAGATGGTCCTTGATTTGCTCGCGCTCTGATGAAGTAAATCGACGCAGTGGGGGTGCCACTTGATCCTGGCATAATCCAAATACGGAAAGAACACATTTTGTACTTTTAATATATTTTGATTCTTGTTTTCCAACACTGTATATGGTATTCCCGATCAATTTAACGCTTTTCAAAAGTTCCGAAATGGTTTTGGTATCATCTGCCAAACAGGCATTATACAAAGCTACGAACAAACCCGGGAAAAAATTGGCACCCCCCGCGACCGCTCCATGCCCTCCCTTTGCAATTAATCTTGGCAAGAACAACTCTGTTCCGGTAACGATTGAAAAAGTAGCATCCTCCTTAAATTCCTCGATTAAGGAATTCAAGTAATTCCAATCGCCAGAGCTATCCTTTATACCAATGGCACCAAGTTTCTTTCCTTTTTTTATGGTTTCCAACGACAATTGAAGTTTGGTGCAACTTGGCATGTTGTACAGTAAAAAGGGTAGGGGGAGCAACGGTGCCAGATAATCCAGATACTGTTGCATTTCTCCTTGGGAAATGGGCAAATAATAGGGTGGGGCCACTACTAGGGCATCGGCCCCCATACGTTGGGCATGTTCTGCCAATTCCAAGGATTCCGTACAAGAGGTATCCGTAATGCAGACCAGCATGGGTACACGTTTACGAATCAGGTTACAGGCTTCCGTAACCACTTGTTTTCTTAGCGCATGCGATAAACTAGATCCCTCTCCGGTGGTTCCCAATAGGAATAGTCCATGTACGCCCCCCTCTAGCATATGTTCAATGATATTGCGGAGACCCTGACTGTCCAAATCCCCATTTTCTGATAAGGGGGTAACAATAGGTGGTATAATTCCTCTAATGGGCAGATTCATCTCTTATTGGAATGATGCTAAACAAATAACGAATAAATCGCCCTTTGATACCACCATAATCTTGCATCAAACACATTAAATCTTAACCTTTTTTAAAGCTTTATTTTGTATTTTAAGCCATAGCTGTTAAAATTACCACCAATGGAGTTTGTTTTCGAAAAAATCCATGTGCCCAATAAGCATTCTTTTATCACAAGAAAACTACCCTTGAAAACGAACGACAACGTACATTCCCATAAAAATTTTGAGCTTAATTTTATTGAATCCGGTTCGGGCCGAAGAATCGTGGGAGATCATATTTCCCGGTTTGAAGCAGGTGATTTGGTATTATTGGGCCCCAGTTTGCCTCATTGTTGGGAGTTGCAGGAAGAGGAAAACCCTATACCGTCTTTCTGTATCGTAACCCATTTCTCCGAAGATATCATGAATTCGGATTTTTTCGGAATTCCGGAATTGGAAAAGGTGGTGGCCCTTTTAAAACAGTCGAAAAGAGGGTTACGGTTTAAGATGGAAAATAATGGTCAAATCCGCCGTATTTTGGAAAGAATGACCCATTTGAAAGGTTTGGCCTATTATATTGAAATGCTTAAGGTCTTTCATCTTTTGCTCCGGACAAAGGAGCGGGAAAAGCTATCCAATCCCATGGACCATACCGCGATTTTTAACAAAAACCTGGAGAAAATCAATACGGTATATGCTTACGTATTCCAGAACATTCAGGAAGGTGTTAAATTGGAGGAGGCGGCAGCCCTTTTGAACATGGCGCCCAGTTCGTTTTGCCGGTTTTTTAAGAAGAAGACAGATCTTACTTTTATGGAATATGTAAAACGTGTCCGTGTTGGGATGGCGGCCAAGCTTTTAGCCGAGACGGACAAACAAATTACCCAGATATGTTTTGAAAGCGGCTATAACAATTTGGCTAACTTTAACCACTATTTCAAAAGTATAATGGCAAAAACGCCCTCGGCCTATCGAAAAAGTTTTAACTAAGCAGTGTATTGGATTTACGACAATCCTAAAAATCAACTTGGCAATTTACTATGAGGATACTTCTTGTGTTTACGATAATAGCTACTGCATTTTCGTGTAAGGGACAGTCCCGTAAGCTCGCGAAAGTAGTACCCTTGGACCACCCAGCCGTTGTTTCCGAGGGATTTATTTATGATTTGGAAAAGGCTTTGACTCCGGAGTGCCATGCCTCTACGGTGGAAGTCAGCAATAATGTGGTTGTCGCCGCGTGGTTTGGAGGAACAAAAGAAAAGAACAAAGATGTTGGTATCTGGGTGTCCAGAAAGAGAAACGATAAATGGTCTATTCCCGTTGAGGTAATCAACGGTGTTCAGGAGGATGGTACCCGTCATCCCTGTTGGAATCCGGTACTGTTTAAACCCAAGGACCAACCTTTGTACTTGTTCTATAAGGTAGGGCCAAGTCCTAGGGAGTGGTGGGGACTGTATATGACTTCCGAAGATGATGGGAAAACCTGGTCCAAACCTATAAGGTTGCCTGAAGGTATTCTTGGACCAATCAAAAATCAGCCGATTCAATTGAACAATGGAACCGTGCTTTCGCCATCGAGTACGGAAAGCAAAACGGAGGGTTGGCAAATACATTTGGAATCCAGTTATGATAATTGTGCAAACTGGTCCAAAACCCCTGCTTTGAACGATCCGAAGGAGTTCGGTGCCATACAACCTATAATTCTTAATTATGGTAATGGAAAATTGCAACTACTGAGTAGGACGCAGAACGATGTAATTACCCAGAATTGGTCTACCGACTATGGAAAAACCTGGAGCAAGATGACCGCAACTTCACTCCCGAATCCAAACTCGGGTATTGATGGGGTTACCCTAAGGGATGGCCGCCAACTATTGGTTTATAATCCTACCGAAAAGAATTGGGGGGATCGTGTTCCCCTAAGTATTGCCTTATCCATTGATGGAAGGGAATGGGAACGCGTTCTGGACTTGGAACCTCTTCGGGAAACGACCGATAGGGAAGGAGAGGAGTATTCCTATCCTACCGTGATACAGGCCCCGGATAACAAAGTACACATTGTATATACCTGGAACCGAAAAACGGTAAAACACGTGGTATTGGATGTGGAGAAGCTCTAATGAAAACGGTTATTTTGGATCATAGCGCCCATTTCAACAACGGAGAGCGACATAATTTAGAAGTGGGAAGTGAGAAATGAGAAGTGGTAAGTGGGAAGTCATTTTATCAATTTCATCATACATCAGATATGTCATTCTGAGCGCAGTCGAAGCACCAAACCTTGCTCTAGGACCTACTTCATGAATTAGAATTTAGAAAATGGATTCACTTACACAAATTGTTCTTGGAGCTTCGGTCGGCGAGGCGGTTCTTGGTAAAAAAGTGGGCAATAAGGCCTTGCTTTACGGGGCTATTGCGGGTACGATACCGGATCTGGATGTGCTTTCACGTAATTTTACGGACACGGTTACTGCCATCGAATGGCATCGCGGATTTAGCCATTCCATTTTCTTTTCGTTACTATTTGCTCCGATTTTTGGCTGGCTTATTTCGAGAATAGAGAGAAAATCCGATGCCACATGGCGGGATTGGTCCAGACTTATGTTTTGGGGATTGTTTACCCACCCTATATTGGATGCGTTTACCACTTGGGGTACCCAATTGTTTTGGCCTTTTGATGTACGGCTAGCCTTTCAAACTATTTTTGTTATCGATCCCTTGTATACCCTTCCCTTTTTAGTGTTTGTAATACTTGTTCTGTTTCAAAAACGCACATCGCCCAAAAGATCAAAGTACAACCGTTTAGGATTGCTGATTAGTAGTGGCTATCTGCTATTGACATTGGTCTTAAAAGGACTGGCCTATGCCAAGTTTGCCAATGACTTGAAGGAACAGGGGATAGATTACATCGCCCTGGATACCCGTCCAACCCCATTTAATTCAATACTATGGGCCGCCAATGTAGAAACGCGGGATGCCTATTTGATGGGCAGTTATTCATTTTTTGATTCCCAACCTATACAGTTTTCTTCCTATCCCAAAAATCATCAGCTTTTGGGTAGTTTGACTACCGATAACAAGATAGAGCGCTTAAAACGTATTGTAGAAGGTTGGTATACGATAACCAAAAAGAATGATCAATTGTTTTTTAATGATTTGCGTTTTGGTTTAATCAGCTTGGATTCCGAAGAAGAACGCTTTGCATTCAGCTACCGTATCATTCCAAAAGGGAACGAGGTTATGGTAGAAGAGATTCCAAAATTCAGAACCGATGCCAAAAATCTTCTTGGGGCACTCTGGCTAAGGATTTGGGGAAATTAGTAACCCATTTTTCAGTATCTTAATGCGCATACCAAAACAACCCGGAGCCATGAAAAACTCATTTTTACTGATATCGATGCTGCTATTTCTTTCCTGTGGTGAAAGGGAAGACAAAAAGGCTATAGCGGAATACAAACAATGGCATACGGTTACCTTGTCCTTTGAAGGCCCTGAAACCGCTGAAGGAGCTGACGAGAATCCCTTTTTGAACTATCGATTGTTGGTAACTTTTAAAAATGGCGAAGACCAGTATACGGTACCTGGATTTTACGCTGCGGATGGCAATGCGGCCGAAACCAGTGCGGATTCCGGAAATATTTGGCAAGTACGGTTTACACCGGAGCGAGAGGGCGAGTGGAGTTATATCGCCACATTGCACAATGGTGAAAATATAGCCTTAAGCGATAATTCCAATGATGGGACCCCAGTGGAAATAACGAATGCCAAGGGCGATTTTAAGGTAGTGCCCTCGGATAAAAATGGAGAAGATTTTCGAGCTCATGGCCGTCTCGTAACATCAAATGGCTATTTTCAATTTAAGGGCTCCGGCGAGTATTGGATCAAAGGGGGTGCCAATAGCCCGGAAAACTTGCTGGCCTACAAGGATTTTGATGGCACCTATCGCATGCAGACTTCCAATGATGACGGGGAGGCAAAAACGAATGACACCATTCATAGCTATACACCTCATCTTAAGGATTGGAAGGAAGGCGACCCTACTTGGCAAAATGGTAAGGGCAAAGGCTTAATCGGTGCTTTAAATTACTTGGCTTCCAAGGGAATGAACGTAGTTTATTTCTTGACGAACAATATCAAAGGTGATGGAAAGGATGTATGGCCCTATGTATCCCCGAATGATTTTAACCGATTTGACGTAAGCAAATTGGAACAGTGGGAAATCGCGTTTCAGCACATGCAATCCAAAGGGATTTTGCTCCATATGGTGCTACAGGAAACTGAAAACGAAACCATGTGGGATGGTGGAGATACCGGTCCTTCACGACAACTATACTTAAGGGAACTTCTCGCGCGGTTTGGGCATCATCTCGGAATGAATTTCAATCTGGGGGAAGAAAACGGCCCCGCGGATTTTACACCCATTGCCCAGACCGATGAACAGCGCAAGGAAATGACCCGTTTTATTACAAAGATAGACCCCTATGACCATCCTATTCTCTTGCATACCCATTCCCATGAACCGGCCCGCACCAACGTTCTGGACTCCATCGTTGGTTTTACCGATCTCGATGGATTGTCATTACAGGTGGATAAGCGTGAAGGGGCCGCTGAAGTTGTGGAAACTTGGAAGAACAGATCACGCCAAGCCAATAATGAATGGATGATCACCATGGATGAAATCGGGATGTGGCACACGGGAGCGCGGTCGGATTCCTTGGACGGAAACCACGATACATTAAGGCGCTATGTATTGTGGGGTACCTTATTTTCGGGAGCGGCCGGCGTGGAATGGTATTTTGGGGCAAACAGTCGCTATCATGATCTGAATACCGAGGATTGGCGTTCGCGGGATCGTTTGTGGGAAATCACGGACTATGCCCTGCACTTCTTCAGGACGTATTTGCCGTATTGGGAAATGGGACCTGAACACGGATTGATCAACTCAAAAGAGGCCTATTGTTTTCGAAAAACGGCGGAAACCTATGCAGCTTATCTACCCGATTTTAAACCCTATACTATCGATTTAAGTGGGGTGCAAGGGGAATATACCTTACATTGGTACGATCCCTTAAACGGTGGGGAACTGCAACAAGGGTCGATTAAAACCATTCAGGGAGGCGCAATTCAAGAATTGGGGCTTCCCCCTAATGAAGACAAACAGGATTGGGTGGTCCTTTTACGAACCCGGTAATTACGGGCTATAAGCTCTTCACCTGTAGGTCGTGGAAAGCATCGGCCTGAAGTTTCAAAAGCTCTTCGGCTTTCTGCTTCTTGTAGGCATAGACCGCCTCTTCCTCTTCGATCTCACCATATATTTTTTCGTTTAGGGCGGTATCCGTGGCCAAGATTTTTTCCCGTTGTTCCACTTTTTGCATCACCCAAGTCTTAACGACACTTTCCTCATCCTCCAATTTTAGGTCATATTCACCCTTTGGCGCCAATAACTTGGCAATGATCGGAGCGGTCTCAATGGCCAAAAACAAAAGGAAAATGAAGAATGAAGGGAACCAGGGTAATTTGCCCAAGGCATTTATACGGGCCATAAGCCCATCAAAACCATCGATAATAGGCTGGGAATTTTTTACAACCTCGTTGTACTCAAGGTTTAATGCCTCAATTTGCCCTTCCAGAGACTTGATTTTTTCACTATTGTCCTGCTTCAATTGTTGAAGCTCGGCCAAAGCGGCATCATGCTTTTCACGTTTCTCCTTATATACGGGACCTTTGCCCAAAAGCATGGTTCCTGCCCTTCCCTCGGCCTCTGAAATGTAAATGTCATAAAGTGCATCGGTTTCGGCCTGTTTCGTACCGACTTCATTTTTTAATGCAGCAATATCTTCATTTAACTTTTCAATGGTCGGTGTGTATTGCTGTGCCAATTGTTGTTTATTGGCCAAGGTCATTTCATTTTTTTCTTCCAACAACACTTGGTTGATTTCCTTTTCAAAAATCTTCATTTCCAAGGGTTTTGAGATGACTACTGCAATAATAATGGCCAGCAAAATTCTAGGCGTTGCTTGTAAGAGCTCGCTCCCAAAACTGTTGCGCTTTTTGATAGTGGAAACGATAAATCGATCTAGATTAAAGATCAGTAGTCCCCAGATAAGCCCGAAGAAAATAGCGGTATACACATTGTCAAAAACGGTATAGAGGGCATAACTACTGGCAATAAAGGCCATTACAGCGGTAAAGAAAACGGTGGCGCCTATTCCGGCGTATTTGTTCTGTTCACCTTGGGAACAAGTTTTTAGAATAGAGGTGTCCGCCCCTGAGCAGAGGATAAAAAAACGTTGTAGCATAGTGTTCTGATTTGATCGATGATTTTGATTTCTCTGTTAGAACGTGATTTTCAATGAAATGTTACAACAATTGGCGAGAAATCAGGGCTACAGGACATAATTTATGATTTTGTTTGCTTTAACCAGGCATAGAAGATAGGTGCCTATCCGGATAAAGGTGAAACAGGTTTTATTTGTTACCCTGTAATTTGGAAAGGAAGTCATTGGCTAGCCCCTTAAACCGTTCGTCAGGATTTAAGTCCAGACATTTCTTAAAATTAAACTTGGCATTTCCAAAATCTTCCATTCTAAAATAGCCGATGCCCAGATTAAAATAAGCCTGGTAATTGGTTGGATGCAATTGGGTGTTCAGAATAAAATAGTCTAGGGATTCCTCCCCTTTACCTCCCATGGACAATAGTTGTGCGGTATGGTTCAATTCATAATAATCGAAGTCGCATTTTTCATTTCTCCGGTATACTTCCAAAAACAAGTCCAGCATTTTATCAAAGGTTACATGTTTCAGAACTTTGCTATGAAAAGCTGTCTTATAATTGGATTGATACCAGGCCATAAGCTCTTTTGCTGCGGATACCCCATCCTTTTCTGCAACAAGAAAGATCAACTTTTGCAAATCGGCCTCCGGATAGGGAATATAGGGTTCCTTGGACAAGGATGCGTCCAAAAATGAAACCAGATTCGTTACCTTGCCCTCCATATATTGATTAAAAAGTACATCCACCTTGGGCAGTCCTTTTTTGGCTCTTATCTGTACAAAGGAAGGGTCTGTGTTACTTGTATTGAAGTGTTGCCGGGTCATGTCCCCATAATCAAGCTTATCCCGGAATACCCCGTTAAGAAATCCCAATATATATTGGGTCATTAGGTTATATCCCTTCACTTTTATGGCTACATTTTCCGTAGTATCATTTGAGCCAAAAAGCTTTATGAATTGCGACGCCAGATCCGTGTGCTCCAGTTGAGGTAGGTTGACCATATAGGCATCGCTGTAAACCAATTTATCGAAAAAGGGCAGTTCGTTCATATAGCCCAGGGAATTGATGAACAATGAGGGCTTTGAAAAGCGCCTGTAGTCCTCATAAGGGGAATCCTCAAAGAAATCATAGGCCTCATGTATACTGGGATCGATACCGATCCAGGCATCTACCGAGGAATTTCGGGCCATCATCAGTACATTGGACAATCCGCCCAAGCTAAATCCGCCAATGGCTATCCTGTCCGTGTCGGCGTTGGGCAACGTTTCCAAAATACTAAATAGAAATTCCATATCCCGGGCCTGGGTCTCCACACCAATTCTGGAAATTGGCATTTCCCGTCTTTCAGGGCCTACACTTGGGCTGGAGATAACCACATAACCGTGACTAGTAAGAAATTCGGCAAGCAATGCATTTTCATAGGCGGAGGATGACCAGCTTGGGCCATAAATCAGAACAGGGAACTTTTGTGTTGTTTTCGGAGGAGCCTCTTTTATACCCCTCATGTTTACTTTCAATTCCTTTTCAAGGGTTTTTAGATCCACTGGCTCAATTTTAAGGAAGTTGTCCATTAGACTATCCTTTAAGGTCTTGGACAGTGCCGTTTTTCCTGTCTCATGCGCCATGAGAAAGAAATACTCTGTGTATTTCATCGGGTCTAGACCTACGGCCTCCGCGGGATACCATACGCATACCTGTATGGGCCTGTAAACGGTTTTATGCGGTCCCGAATCTGAACGGCCGCTATCCAAGGAAAAGCTGCGGGATTTATCAAAGGTGTTCCATGTTCGAAACCCAACAGTGTGACTACCATAGGGTTCTGAAATGGAAAGTGACGACTCTTGGGCCATTGCCGTACAGCAATAGAGGATACCGTAAAGAAGCAAACGGGAAACTGCGTTTATCATGATGGTATTACTATAAAATGATCGTTGAGATTTTTTCGGCAATGACATCGTCCTTGGCCCTTCTATACTTATTGGACATGACAATGATTGCTACATCTTCCTGTACAAATCGCCAAAAATCGCCAAAGAATATGCCGTTGCCACCATTGTGCCAAATAGCCGTCCTTCCGGGGCCAAAAGGCATGTGTACCCAACCATAGGCATAGAAGGATTCTCCACTGGCATCTTCCGGTATATGGGGATAAAAGTACTTTTCCTTGGCTTTTTTGTCCAATATAGCATTGCCCAGAAGTGCGGTATGCCATTTAAAGAGATCTTCGGCATTGGATAGGATGCCGCCATTTCCCATAAGGTTCAAAAAAGGGCCATCCTTGCCCCAGTGCTCTTCATTGGGTTTTTTATGTTCCCGCTTTTTGGAATATCCTTTCGCAATGCTATTGGAATCCCAGTTAGGTAATCTATACCCTGTATTTTGCATTCCTGAGGGACGAAAGAGTTCTTTGTTTAGAAAGGTCTCATACCCCATACCGCTTACTTTTTCAATTATAATACTCAATAGGCTATAACCTATATTGGAGTATCTGAATTTTTCCCCTATGTCGGATTTCAGTTGTGATGCGAAAACTCGATGTAAGAAATCCTTCTCGCTGATTTCCTCATAATCACTACCTATACTTGCGACTAAACCGGAGGTATGGGTCAAAAGATGGTGGATGGTAATTTCCTTTTTGTCCATGGGGATTTCCACGAAGTATTTTGAGATTGGGTCGTTTACCGACAGTTTTTTGTGCATCTCCAGTTTTAGAATGGCGGCCGCGGTAAACTGTTTTGTGACCGAACCAATATCATAAATGGTTTTTTTGCCATTTTTTAACCCCCTGGATTTATCGCTCATACCATAGGCGTTATGCACTATGATCTCCCCTTTTTTTGCTATAAGAATGGTTCCAGAGAACCCCTTTTTCTCCAAAGACTGTAGGTACTTTTGCAGACCTATATTCAAAAAGGACGGGTTTGTTTGGAGTTTTTGGGGAGTCACTTTAGGATTGGAGAATCCCAAAACTAAGAGCATAGCTAACCAGGATAACTTCTTTGTTATTGTCAAAAACATAAGTAAGGTTATAGGATTAGTATACTATTGGGAAAGGCTTGCGGATATTTCTACAATGGGCCTATTCCCTTTTGAACCTTTTGAGTTGATCTTGATGTGATCACTGCTTTTTAGCAGTTCAATGGCTTGGTCGGCAGATATTTTTTTCCTTTCATGATAAAAGATAGCATTCTTTTTCTTCATTTTCTTGATGAATTCCAAGGGTGATTCAGGTTCTGGCGGAGGAGGTGGGGGTGGAATATTTTGCTCCAATTTCCGGGCCTGCTTTTGCAGTTCCTGAGATTCCTTTTCCATCAATTTACCCTGTTTTTCCATTTTCTGTGCTTGTTTCTGTAATTTCAGGGACTCCTTTTCCATCTTGCCTCGTTGTTTTTCCAATGCAATTGCAGCTTGCTTCATTTGCTTTTGCTTTCCATTTATTTCGATGTCTACCTCTATCATTTCATTCACATCTTGGTTCACATCTATGTCCACTTCCCGTTCTTCCAATAAGGAAGCCAGCTTTTCCACTTCTTTCTGTATTTCCACTACTTCATCTACGGTTGGTACTGGTGGTACAGGAGGTTCGGGAGGTTCTGGAAAATCAGGAAAAGGTTCCGCCGCGCTTTTTTGATCTTCGGTCATAATACTGTACAGATATTCCAAAAGCTCTATATCGGACTTCTTGATAAAGATGTTTTCCTGAGTGTCGATCATCGTATTGTATTTTTTGGCCAAGGCATTGTATTGTGCAACTTGTTCTTCAGTCGCACCTTCCTGTGATTCCTGAAGGGGATTGGCAAATCTGGGGAGAGGTTCGGCATTGGTTTTCTGAACCTTGGACATTCTGTGGTAGATGTGTTCCATACGCAGTATGTCCTTGGTTTTTACATCCCGCTCATCCATGGCCGGATTATTGTACTTTTTGGCCAAGGCATTGTATTCTTGAAACGTGTCCCAGGTTAGATTTTCTCGGATGCTTTCCATGGGCGTTGGTGTCGCATCGGGAATCGCCGTTTGGATGACTTTTTTACCGCTAAAGCCATAGAGCAATAGGGCCAGCAGAGGTAATACCAGTGTGCTTTTAAGTAAGACTGTTCGTTTTGAAGTTTGTCTTTTCATGATGTTGAATCGTTTTTTAACTTGTGCGTATTGGCTGGAAATCGTAATCTTTTTACCGAATACGGTCAAGTGGATTGATGAATAATTAATGGCGTTGGCCATAGGTAATCGATGGTTTCCATAACCTGAGTCCGATGTATAGGCCAAAAGCATATTTTGATATGACGGAGGGGGAGTACCCTGGTCCAGAACTGCTTGATCCGCCAAAAACTCGTGGTTCAGTTTAATAACACCTTTTAGGATCAAAAGCAACGGGTTAAACCAAAAGAATATTTGCAATAACTCTACAAGAACAATATCCAAACTATGAATTTGTCTGACGTGGGTTTCCTCATGCAGCAAGACTTCCCTTGGGATTTGCTGCGCTTCAACCCGGGTCTTACTCAAGAAAATGTAGTTAAAAAAAGTATGGGGAACGATTTTTTCCCAAAGGAGCACGTGTATGCTATTTTTTGTTTTGAGCTTCGGATTGCTTCGAATGCGGTGAACAATCTCGAATAGATTCCTTGCAAACCGAAGAGTAAAAAACAATGCTCCCAGAAGATAGATGGTCCAAAGGAATAAAGGTATGTAGAAAGTACGTAGACCGGATGTAATCGTTTCGGACGCCCCTTGCGCATTGGAAGTGATATCCAACGTATTTTTTGCGTTCCCGGTTGTAACTTCGATATATTCCGTAAAGGTGATCAAAGGAATGCCAAAGGCCAATACCAAGGATATTAAGAGGTAAAAGCGTTTAAAAACATGTATTTTTTCCCGCTCCAAAAAGATTTTGTAAAAAAGCAGGAAAAAAGCAAGGCATGCACTTGATTTTAAAAAGTATACCAACATAACTACTTCTTTTTAATTTCTTGATCTATCAATTGCTTTAAATCCTCCAACTCTTCTTTGCTAAGTCCCGTTTCCTGAGTAAAGAATGATGCAAATTGACCAGGGCTGTCGTTAAAAAAGTTTTTGATGAGCCCATTGACATGGCGGGAAAAATATTCTTTTTTCTTTACGGTGGGATAGTATTCGCGGGACCGTCCGAAAGGGGTATAGGCCACAAATCCTTTGTCCGTCATTCGTTTTAAAAGCGTAGCGACTGTAGTTGTTGCCGGTTTTGGTTCAGGGTAGGCGTCCAAAAGATCCTTCATAAAAGCCTTTTTTAGCTTCCAGAGTATATTCATCAATTCCTCCTCGGCTTTTGATAGTTGCATTGTTCTACAAAATTAGAATTATCTCTACAAACATAGAATAATTTTTTTAATTCTACAAATGTAGAGTATAAAATTAGTTTTTAGTAGCCAACCCAACTTGGACTTGGTAGTGCCAATAAGACTGCATGGCCCGCCGCTATTGATTTAAACGGAAATTGGCTACCGATTCATTTCGGTAAAATAACGATAAAAATAAGGTATGGTCTCAATACCTTTAAGGTAGTTCCAAACCCCAAAATGTTCATTCGGGGAATGAATGGCGTCACTGTCCAGACCAAATCCCATAAGGACTGTCTTACTTTCCAGCTCTTTTTCAAATAAGGCCACGATGGGAATACTACCACCGCCGCGTTGGGGAACTGGCGGGGTTCCAAAGGTTGTTTCATACGCCTTGGCCGCAGCTTGATATCCTATATGGTCTATGGGCATAACATAGGCCTGTCCCCCGTGATGCGGGGTAATCTTTACCTGTACCCCCTTAGGGGCGATACACTTAAAGTGCTTGCTAAAAAGTTCGGTGATTTCCGTCCAATCCTGCTGGGGTACCAATCGCATTGAAATCTTGGCATAGGCCTTACTGGCAATTACGGTTTTGGCCCCTTCGCCGATATACCCGCCCCATATGCCGTTTACATCCAGCGTTGGCCTAATGGAATTCCGTTCATTAGTGGTGAATCCCTCCTCGCCATAAACGGCGTCGATGTCCAAGGCTTTTTTGTATTCCTCCAGATTAAAGGGAGCCTTGGCCATTTCCATACGCTCGGCTTGTGGGAGTTCTTCTACCTTATCATAAAATCCGGGAATGGTAATATGGTTATTGTCATCATGGAGTGAAGCTATCATTTTGGTAAGGATATTGATCGGATTGGCCACGGCACCCCCATAAAGTCCGGAATGCAAATCACGATTTGGTCCTGTAACCTCGACTTCAACATAGCTCAACCCACGAAGTCCTGTGGTGATGGAAGGTACGTCAGGGGCGATCATTCCAGTATCCGATATTAAAATGATGTCATTGGCCAGTTTTTCCCTGTTTTCGGTAACGAAGGTCGTAAGACTATTGCTCCCTACCTCTTCCTCACCCTCAATCATAAATTTAACATTACAAGGTAATTGACCGGTTTTTACCATAAACTCCAAGGCTTTTACATGCATGTACATTTGTCCTTTGTCATCACTGGATCCCCGGGCAAAAATGGCACCTTTGGGATGTAACTCGGTTTCTTTGATAACGGGTTCAAATGGAGGCGAGTTCCATAGGTCCAAGGGGTCTGGTGGTTGTACATCGTAGTGGCCGTATACCAAAATGGTAGGTAGGGAAGGGTCTACTATTTTTTCACCATAAACAATAGGATAGCCTTCGGTATCGCAAATCTCCACTTGATCGCAGCCCGCTTCTTCCAAAGCTGTTTTAATCGCTTCCGACATGTCAATGACATCTTGGGAAAAGGCTGAGTCCGCGCTTACGGATGGGATTTTAAGGAGTTGGCTAAGTTCATTTAGGAGACGTTCCTTGTTTTGTTCAATGTAGCTCGCAATATCATCCATGGGCCTGGAGTTGAGTTTAAGTCGAAGTTACAAAAAAGAAGTTTTTGCCTATCGAATTATTTAGGGAAAAGGAATTTTGCTTTATATTTGCAGTCCTTTTACGGAATAGAGCCGTAAAGAAATGATTTGAATTGCGGGCGTGGTGGAATTGGTAGACACGCTAGACTTAGGATCTAGTGCCGCGAGGTGTGAGAGTTCGAGTCTCTCCGCCCGCACAAGGAGAAAGCCTCTCAATCTTGAGAGGCTTTTTTATATGGGCAACGTATTTAGCCTTTTTTAATTGGACGGGCAATCCAATTTCTATAAATGTAGCTCAGTAGCAAGCCTATCTAAGGGATAATCCTGTAGTCCCCTTGGGATTCAACATTTTTTACAAAATTTATCTGGATTTATTGTTTATAAAGCTTCTAAAAATTGAGTTAAGACACATCTTCGTTGACTATTCGCCAACCATTATGCGTTAAAATAAGCGTTTGGGCAACTATCATTTCAACTGTAACCATCTTCGCATTCTCCAGTTTTAGCCCAATGACCAAATCAAAAAGTACCACTGCATAATTACCAAAAACATTGGTATTAAAATTTGAGGTCTTAAAGATTTGGGCATCCAAAATGGATTGAGAACTTGGGCTGACCCTCTGCAAAAATGCGTTGAGGGTTTGTATCTTGGTAGGTACTGACTTCTTGGTCTTATGTAGCCCTGGGGTTATTTCTGGAAATCTGCTGGAGTTAAAGTATACGCCATCATCGGCAAATCGATCTGGGGTTTCTTTACTATGTTTTGTCCATAATCTTGCATAATCATTCTGAATGAATCGTTTTATGGTTTTCCTCGCAAAGTCTATCTTTGTTTTTGTAGACATTTCTTTGTGGTTTGTATTTAAATCTTTCCCTTTAGCGCATTTATGGTAATATGGGCTTTCATTAAATCAGCTTGAAGCTCCGCAATAACAATCTCAGCATTTAAGAGGGCGGTTTGCGCATCCCGTAAATCCAGATTGGTCACAGTGCCATTTCTGAAACGTTCCTCCGTCCTATTATAGGCCTCCTGAAATGTGAGTAGATTTCCCTTTTCTCTTACCAATTGTGTTTTTAAAATCTCAATCCGGTTGATTTCTGTGATAGCATCTGTGATAAGCCTATCGGCCAGCTGTATTTCTTGTAGTTCATTTACTTCCTTATTTAATTTTGCTGTCTTGATGGCTGTCTTGGTTTGCCCACCATTAAAAATGTTGAAGGTTAAGCGACCGCCAACCATGTAACCCAAGTTTGTGATTTCGGCCAACTGCTGCAGATCATTTTCTTGATTAAAATAACCATAGTTGGCAAACACGCCCAATCTTGGTAGGTTTCGTGATCTTGCCAAACCTATTTCGTTTTTAGCACTATGAATGCCTTCTTTTACCAATAAAAGACTAGGGTTATTGGCTACAATTTCTGCTTTTATTGTTTCAGGTGACTGCAATTCGTCAATAGTGTATGTTACAGAGACCCAATACCTGCGCTCCGGCTCATAACCAATCAAAAAATTGAGACTCCGCTTGAGGGTGTTCTTGGCCAGAAGTATTTGGTCCAATTGGGTTTGGTCTCGGTTTACATTGCTCTCTACATTCAAAACATCCAATCCTGTGGCTTGTCCAAACAGCTTCTTGTCTTTGAAGCGTTCCTTTCTGTCCTCTGTTATTTGGATGTTTTTCTCCAATAGTTCCTGGCGTCGTTGCAACTTTGCTATTTCTAAAAACAAAGTGCTAACTTCCAAAACAGTATTGTTAATGATAGCTTGCTGCTGGTATTTTGCAATACTGTTCTGGTTCTTCAATAACTTATAGCGATATCGCCCGCTAAAACCCGCGAAGATTGTATAGTCCGCCTGTACAACACCAGAGATGGTGGTTGACGTTACGCCGTTTTCGTCAAAATTCACCGTAGCTGGATTTGGTGGCGGTTGAAAGGTGCGAATCGTTAGGTCCGTTTCATTGTTGGTATAGTTGGCCTCACCTATCAAATTCAATGTAGGCAACAGGCCTGCATTGCCAATACTTACTTGTTCCTCGGTTATGGTAACGAGCTTTTGCTCAATTTGTATGGACTGATTGTTTTCCAATGATAAAGCAATAGCCTGCTCCAAAGACAAGGTTTCCTTTGGCCGATCTTGCGCGGAGAACGTGACTGTTTTCGCAAAAGCACACAGGACCAATGTCCATTTATATAAATAGTTCTTCATTGTTTTTTGGATTATGATAATATGTTCTGTTTTTCCCGTAGCTCTATATCCAGTTCGGTAACCGTGATGTACTTTTTACCCCTTAGGCGTTTGTGATATAATAATTTAAGATTATTCACTAGGGTCAATACAGAAGGCAAAAAAATCAGCGTAAGTACGGTCCCAAAAATGAGTCCATAGGCAATTGCAACTGCAGTAGGCTTTAAGAATTGGGCACTTACCGAATTGTTGAGAAGTAAGGGCGCAAGTCCAAAGACCGTTGTGATTGTTGTAAGGACTATCGGTCGAAAACGGGATATTGAGGCCTCTTTCAGGGCTTCTTTGAAATTCCTATCCGTTTTTAATAGATCATTATATGTTGAAATAAGAACCAGCCCGTTGTTGATAAGAATACCCCAAAGGGCAATCATTCCCAATATTGAAAAAATACTTACTGGGATCCCGTGAAAAAATGAACCCCAAGCAACTCCAATAAAGGCGAAAGGTAGCATTGCTAGAATGGTAATGGCTTTACTGAAAGAACGGTAGCTAAATAAAATTATGGCTATCAGAAGGATCAATACAATAGTGGAGGGTCCCTGACTGCTGGACTGGGTTTCGCCGCTCAAACGGGCTTCTCCTTCCAAAGTATAGCGCAGATTGGGATATTTTTCTTGAATATCCTTGAGAATGGTAGCTTCGGCCTCTGCAAGGACAGCGGGTACAGAGGTTAAAAGACTGGCGACATCCGCTTCAACGCGAACCTCCCGAATACCATTTTGGTGGTTAATTTCCCTAACACCATCTTTTTGTGAAAAGGTGGCTATCTCACCAAACGGATATGAGGCGCCCGATGGAGTAATAAAACGTGCATTTTCCAGTTGGTCAAGACGTTTACGATCTGCTTCGTCATAGCGAAGCCATACCTTTACTTCTTCATCACCGCGCTGCAAACTTTGGGCTTCGAGCCCAAAGAATCCTTTACGTATCTGATTAAACACTTGTCCTTCTGAAAGTCCCAGGAATCGGGCTTTTGATGTCAATTCCATCTCTAATTCGGGCATTCCAACTTTATCTGTGTCAGTGACATCCTTAAGGTCATTCCTATTGGTTAAGTACTCACGAAGCATTTTTTTTGCATCGCGCACTTCTTCAAAATTGGTGCCTAGTAACGCGATTGAAACGGGTTTTCCAAAAACTGCGATGCTTCCATAAGAAAGATTTGTGGCTTCTGGTATGTCACCCACTTCCTGGCGTATGGCATCGGCAATTTCAAAACTGAGAATACCACGTTTATCACCTTCCATCATATAGATGTTCACTAAGCCTTCATCGGAATTTGGACCAACGACCCGCTCCGTATATTTTATGACATCTTGGCCATCTTCACGTTTGCCGGTATAGTCTTCGTTTACTTTCCAGATAGCATTTTCTATTTGCTGTAACTTCTTGTTGGTTATTGATTCATCGGTTCCCAATGGCAATTCAATTTTTGCGGTTATTACATCTTGGTCAATTGTAGGGAAGAAAGTTCCTTTTATCAAACCAGCACTCATTGCACCTACGGTAACAACCATCAACAGGATAACCAAAACAATACCGGAAACCGGGATACGAACAAAAAACCCAATGGCTTTCATATAGATTTTGTCCCTAAACCATAGTAATGAGTTGTTCGTTTTTTGAGTGAGTTTCCAGGGTCTATCTTCTTTGGTCAATGCTTTTGAACGGGCAATATGGATGGGAAGGATAAAAACCGTTTCCATAAATGCAATAAGCAAGGTAGCGCAGACTACGAAAGAAATATCACTGAAGTAATCACCGAGCTGGCCATCCAGAAAAAAGAACAAGGAAAAAGCAAGTGCCGTAGTGGCCAATGAAGCTATGATAGCCGGGACGACTTCGAGGGTTCCCTTTATGGCAGCGTTAAGTGCGCTTGCACCGTCCGTATATTTCTGATAAATGTTCTCCGCCACTACCACACCGTCATCTACGATTACACCAAGGACCACTATCATCCCAAAAAGGGAAACCTGATTGATGGTCAAATCATAAAAGTTGGATAGGATGAACATACCCAACAATGCCACCGGAATTTTAAATGCCACCCAAAATGCCACCCTAGGATTAAGAAAAAGCCCTAAAACAATAAGCACCAATAAAATTCCCTGCCATGCATTGTTTTGTAGCGTGCCTATAGCATCATTAAGGGATATGCTTTTGTCCTCGATTATCTCCGCCTTGATGCCTTCATGAGTTTTATTGAAAGTGTTGAGATAATTGACCACATATTCTGAATTTTCCAGAATATCTTCCTCCGCCCGGGAAAATACCTTTAATATAACGGCTTCCTTTCCATTAATATAAGAGCGGTCTGGTTTATCTGCAAATCGGTCTTTCACTTGGGCCACATCTTCTAGGCGGATTACTTTTCCATCTGCAGTTGTTTTCACGATAATATCACGTAGTCCCTTTGCACTATAAGCTCTGTTGTCTAACCGTAGCAAGATGTTTTCGTTTCCAGTTTTTAATTTTCCTCCAGAGGCTTTGATATTCTCGCGTTGAATAGCTGCATTTACCTCGTCAAAAGTAATCTTGTAGGTCCTGAGGTCGCTTTCCCTAAAGCTTACCTCTATTTCTTCTTCGGGAAAACCTGAAAGGAAAATCTGCGACAACTGTGGCGAATACAACAACTCGTCCTTAATGTTTTTGGCATAATCCTTAAGTTCATTCAAACTCTTGCTGCCTGAAATGGCAACCGTCATCGTATAGTTCAGAATCTCTTCCTTGAGTATAGTTGGACTTTCAACCTCAGGTGGAAAGGTGGTAATACGATCAACTGCATTGGTTACGTCCTGTAGCACTTCGTTCGGGTCCGCATCGTCCAGAATTTCGACACGAACATTGGCAAAGCTTTCTTTGGAGGTAGAGGTGACCCTTCGCACTCCCTTTAATCCATCAAGGTTATCTTCAATTTTATTGACAACATCCGTTTCCAATTCCTGTGGTGAGGCACCGCGATATACCACGTTTACACTAATAAAGCTTACTGGTTCGCCCGGTAAAAAGTTGGACCTCATATTCATCACCGTCAGGAGACCGAGAATAACGATAAGACCCACAAAAAGGTTTGTAAGACGTGGTTTCTGGATTAAATACGTAATTAGTTTCTTCATCTTATTTTGTAATTTTTAAACCCGAAATAGGGTTTTCAAAAGTGGTAAGTACTAGTTGTGAATTGTCCACTAAACCACGTACGGTTACTTGGTCCATACCAGTATTCATTATGAACACTTCCTGTTTTTTGATCACCCCATTCTGTAAGATGTGCACCGTATTGTCCCTTTCCAGAATATCAATGGGAATGGACATCGCGTTTTCATAGGTTTTGGATGGTACCCTTCCTTCTAGGTACATGCCGCTGCGCAAAGCTTTATCCTTTACACTTAGGAAAACAGGGATGTTTTGTGTGTTCGGGTCTACAATATCATTGATCCGAACAACCATAGCGGTAAAGATTTTGTTCAGTTCCTTGCTATTGAATTCTATTTTTTGCCCCACTTTTAAGGCATTGGCAAGTTTTAAGCTTACCGCAGACTCTATTTCATATACCTGATTGCTAATGAACGTTCCCAAAGGTTGACCTGGCGAAACCAAACCACCATTGTCTACCAAGGTAGATGATAAAGAGCCGCTATAGGGAGCTTTTAATGTGAACTTGCTCAACCGCTCTTCTTGTGCTTTTATGGAATAGTAGGTATTATACACTTGCCTGGAGGTCACAAAATACTTTTCGGAATCTGAGGTAGTTTGGGGTAATTCAGGTAAAGCACCCCCAGTTTTATAGTTGGAAACGTAATTGAGCCAATTTTGATAATTATCCGGGTAATCGGCCTTTAAGTCGGGCATCATACCCGTAAGGATATTTAAGAAAGTATTTTTCTGTGACTCCAAAGTAAGGGCAAATTCTTGGCTATCAATACGCAGTAATGTTTGTCCCTTGCCAAATGACGTCCCTTCCTTAAAGGACTTTACACCAAGAAGAATACGCCCCTGCACTTCGGCTACCAGTTGTGTGGAATTTTTAGGGATTACCCTTCCTGTAATGGGCAAATAGGTGGTGACGTTCTCATTTTTGACCGTTTGCAACTTTAGGTCGGATTTTCTAATGACCTGAACGGTACTTTGAGAGTTGTTGGCTGGTTCCCCTTCCTGTGGTTCCGAGGATTCTTTTTCCGCTGTACTCCCACAGGCAATGCCCATTAGACCTATGCCAGCAAGCATAAGCCTCATTTTAATGATGTTTAGTTTTCTCATGTTACTTTTTATTAATTTCTAGATGTGTTTTACTTATGTTATTGTTTAAACAATACTTTGGATTCGTTATTTATAAAATGACCAACAGTCACTTTGGATGCTAAAAAAAAAGTGATCGTTTCACTTGTGTTTTCTGTTGCGGCATTGTCCTTTGGGGTGACAACGAAGGCTTCAATGCTGTTTTCCTTTCCTTTTAGATTATCACATACCATAAGGTTTAAATCGTATTTTTCCGCTACGTTCTTAATATTGGAAACCGAACCCTTGGAGATGATGACATCTGTGTGGTAGTCATGGCATTGCGACAATAATCTAGACGCGGTGTTTAGAACATCACCATGATAAACGAGGTGCCTCACCTCTTTCCCTATTTCGCTTTGTACGACCTCACCACTGTGGATGGAACACTTGAATTTGGGTTGGGTGCCATAGCCTTTTTTGAATGCCTCCTTGTTTTCTTCCAGATAAGCTTTAAAATCTGCAAAAAGTTGGAGTGCTTTTAAATCGGCATTGGAAATATCCATCTCCCAGGTAATTACCGCCTCATCACCTACGTACTGGTAAATTTCAAAGGGCGAAACGTCCACAAGCTCATTCAGAAGTCGAAAACAATCCCTTAGCAGGTTGGCATAATGCTGACTGGAAAGCTTCTCAGCTAGACTGGTAGCGTCATTCAGGTCAATAAACATAAAGCCGCGCCGGACAAGTTTGGGTTTTAGCGAATTTCCCATAGACTGGGACATTAATCGAAACATATTACCCGAACGACGTTCTAGATTTGATATAAAAAACATAAGGATGCTCACCAGTGAAAAAAAGACTATCAATGAGCCGAAAAAAGGACTTAATACGGTATTCGAAATAGCGTTGGTAACACTGTAACTGGCATTTATATGGAAATGAATAGCTAAGAGGAAGATACAGGCCAAAGCGAAAATGAAGATCGAAAGCAAGATCAGGACCACAAACCGAAATGCATTGGAGTAGCCCCATTCCAAGATGGTATCCCCCAGATTTTTGTAGGTTATGCTAAAAAGGGATATAATAATGAGTGCCCCATTTGTGATGGCCATGAATTCATAAAAGTCAAGATTGGTCGTAATCTTTTGTTCAACAGCATGTTGGTCAAGGAGGCACCACATTAGAAAATACACATTGGTGGCAGTGACGGCCATGATGGAAAGGACGATATGGTTTTTAAAAGATCTCATTTTACTCAAACAAAGCCCTTTGGAAAAAATCGTTCATTGGCTTAAGTTTTAGGTAAACCTCTTCTGCTACATCGGCCAAGTCATTTTTGATTAAATATTCCTTAGTTGGATGAATACCCGTACTGAAGTTTTTATACTTCAACAACTCAACGTATTCATGGTTTTTATCATAACCTCTTGGAGGTTTTTTTAACTTTTGGGTATCCTCTTGTAGCCCGCCAAAGAAGGACATAAAAGCGTCATCATTTATGGCATCGTGAAGAATTTCACCTTCATATACGATGGCGGCCCTGACCTCATCCAAGATTTCTTTTTGAGGTCTCCATAAACCGCCTCCTATGTAGGATTCAAATGGGCTGAAAGAGAAGAACAAACGTGCATACCCGTCTTTTTTGGTCATGGGAGAAAAGGCAAAGTGATTTTTATAGATTGGTAAATCAGGGTGAAACATCCTGTTATTGTTGATTCGCATGATCGTGTCCTTGGGAGAAAACTTTTCAAAATGTTTATCGTGCTTTGACAAGCGCTTCAGCATTGATTCAACCTCTTTTAACCAATATGTCTTGGACTGGTTGTAACGCTCTTTATTAGCTTCCATCCAATCTTTTGAGTTATTCTCCGTGAGGTCCTGTAAAAATTTGAAGATATATTCCTTTCCACTCATATACTGATATTTTAAAATGACTGTTAGTCATTATTGGTTAAAAAAATTATTTTGTCATTCCATTTACAAACACTTCCACAAAAGAAGTCATCAATTCTTCTTGTGAGATGTTTTGTTCTTGTTCCAAAAATGCTCTTTTTGAATCTAGGAATTGCATTACGCCCATGCTGCTTCCCCAACACAGGTAATTCATCATCATCGGATTTATATTTTTTTTAAAATAACCTTGTTCTTTTTGAAGCTCTATATGCCCAATAAAAAATTCTTGAATTTTAGTACTGGCCTTACGATGTGATTCGGCTGATGTTTTAAATTCTGGGCGCTCCAGGTACACGATGAGCTCAAAATATTTGGGATAGTCTTTGCTGTAATGATAGCAGGACATAATTACGGCTTTTGTTTTTTCTGGGCCATCAGGACTATTGCGCTCGCTCATCTTAAAGTAATTCAACAACTGATTAAGCGCTTTTGTACTTACCTCGGCCAAAACGTCGTCCTTACTTTGGAAATACTTGTAAACGGTGCCTTTTGCAATACCAAGATATTCAACAACCTTATCAATCGTGAAGTCTTTAACGCCGACATCCAATAAGACAAGGTCAGCGGCATTAATAATTTGCTCTCTTCTAGAAGCTGGTTTAAGATGCTTTTTAGTAGCCACCATTTTAAATTGACTGTTGGTCATTTTGGGCAAATGTATAAATAAATTTTTAAATGTTTAATTATTTTAAGATAAAATTAAACACGTCCACTGTCATTATAAATTCGATTCTTCTGTTTTCCCTATTTTGATTCGTGTTTTGGCGTTATTTGAAAAAGGACAGTGCCGCTGGACCGACGACTTTGCCTATATCCAGCAATTCAAGTAGTTCTTTTTCCACTTGGTTGCAAATGGCCACATCATTATGAGTGCAGTTTTTCAATCGTATCGGATCAAAACTGTTTACCTGAATTTTGGTGGTCCTTAGTTCCCGGGATAGCAGGACCGTAAACATTTCAAGTGCAGCTTTGGCCGTGGCGTAGGCCGTCATTTGGTAATTTGCATAATGAAATCCATCGTCCTTCATTTTGTTTATATCTCCCAAGGCACTTGAAATGTTGATAATTTTTCCCATATCGCTCTTTTTTAATAAGGGAAGCATTGTTTTTGTAATCTCAAGTATGGAGAACAGGTTTACCTCATATAAACTTTTCACATCTTCTTCCATACGGAGTTGGTCTATTTTCTGGCCAAAACCATTTGCTATTTCGCCATTGTTGATAAGCACATCCAGTTTATCGTAACGCTTTTTTATGTAGTCGTGTAGTTGGGTTATGTCCCTCCTTTGGGTCAAATCGGTCTTTAGTATTTCAATATTACCTTGGGTCAACGTTTGCCGTGTGTGATACACTTCACCTTTGGTGGCAATGATAACACTGAATCCGTGGTTCTCTAGAAGTGTGGCAAACTTATGCCCGAAACCGTTCCCTGCCTCTGTTATTAAAGCGATTTTATCCGTATTCATGATTCTGTTTTTAAATCATGACAAAGTTCGGAATAGCGTTGATCAAGAAATAACCACTTTTCACTGGAAAATGGCAAAAATGTTAACTAGAGGGATTTTCGAAACTTGTTGGGGGTGGATCCACTATACTTTTTGAAGAAACGCGTAAAGTGGGTAGGTTCTTGAAAGTTAAGTTGATAGGCAATCTCTGCAACATCCAGACTAGTAAACGAGAGCATTGTCTTACTTTCTAGAAAAACGCGCTCTTGGATAACATCCTTGGCCGATTTCCCCGTCACTTCCTTAACAATAGTCGTCAGATAATTTGGGGTTACATTGAGTTGTTCCGCGTAGTCGCCCACATTTTTTGAATCCACATAGAGCTTATCCACCAGTTGCTGAAATTTTTGGGAAAGAACTTGCTTGCGGCTTAAATGACTCTCCCTGGTCTTGAACCGCTCATAGATGGACTTACAGTTGTATAGTAGTGCCACTAACATCCCTTCCAACATTTTTTCTTGATAGGGGTGGGGATTTTCAAACACGGACAGCATGCGCTCCATATCGGTTTCCAATGATTGTTGCTCCTCAGGAGTCATCAGAAAAACACTATTTTCCGTAATTTTTAAAAAAGGAAAGGTCTCGGTAAGTCGGGGAACGGTTTGAGCAATAAATTCTTTTCGAAACTGTATGTGAATCCCTTTGGTCTCTGGATCTCGTACCCAAGAAAATACTTGTCCAGGTACCACAAACCATAACGGAAATTGTTCCAAATCCACGGCATTGGTATTTAAATTTATACTCGACCCGGCCGATTCGCTCAAAATACCTATTTGATAGTACCCTTGCCGATAGGGCGGCATACAGCGTCTGGCAGTAGGTTCCAGCGATTCCATGGTAAAAATGTCAAATCCGGGGATATGACTGCGATGGTCAAAACCTGTGGCAGCATGTATGTCATTGCTGGTTTCAAATACTGGAATCTCTTTTTTTGCCATATCTAAAAATAGCAAATTCGAACTAATTGGAAAATTACCTTATGTTGTTTAGAGGATGTCACTTACCACTGCGAATCCCACTACCATAACAACAACGGAAACGGTCAAATAGAGTAACGTTATGAGTGCAAACTTTTTCATGATTATTTGATTTTGTTTTATACCCTAAAGGTCCGACTTAAGTGCCCCATGTCGCTAACCTAAAACCTGTAAGAAATGACCAAAATTTAATATTTAAAGCGTTGAGGAAAGAAAAAAGCGACCTTCTTTATCAATAGGTCGCTTTATCTATTTAAGGTGGGTCGCCTTGTATGTGATTTCCCTTATTCTTTTTGTTCCAATTCTATTGACCGATGCTGGCCAATGCCTCTTCCCTGGACATGATTTTGTTCGAATACTTCCCGTATAGTTCAATGTCCAAACTTCGTTCCAGTCCCCCGTAGAATAGGGGTTCAAATCCAATATCCGAGATAAGCCTTTCCGCCAGTTCCTTGTTGATTTCGAAATCAGTAGTGTAAAACACTGCAATGGGATATTCGCGATGTCCCTCTTGCAGCGAAGCCGCGTAATGGGAGGAAAAGGCCTTGATCACTTTGGCTTTGGGTAATATGGCTTGTAGATTCTCCCCCGCAGATTTGCCATTTAGGTTTACTTTGGCCAAGGTTTTGTTTGCTGTCCAGTAAACTGGATTGGTGAGGTCAATTATGGTTTTGTCCCTATCCTTTAGCTTGTCTATGACCTGTTGAAGAGTTCCATAGTTAATGGCCAAAACAATTACATCTCCAAAGTCGATAGTATCTTCCACGGTACCCACTCGGGCATTTTTCAAGTCTTCGACCAGCAGTTTTAAACCTTCGGGATTGCGGGAGCTGAACATGACTTCGTAGCCTGCCTTGGCCCATAAACGACCTAATTGTCCGCCCATATTGCCGGAGCCAATGACTCCGATTCTGTGTGTTTTAGTTTTCATAATACTGTTGTTTAAATTATACTGTGAAAGTAGATTGGAAAAACAGGTTTATGACGACCTTTCTTCATGTTAAAATGACCAAAACCTTATGTTTCGTCTCGCTTCGCTCTTTTCTCACCTTTGGTAGCCGTTCTATGAAGTACTCTCAGCGTATTGCTATAGTTTGGTTTGGCAAGATGGGCTACGGCGTAATTATCGGCAATAACCAAATCCCCTAATTTCCACTTGTGTTCATAATATGTGTTTTCTTTCCACATATGATTGTTTAGAAATCTATGGATTTCTTGGCTCTCATCAAATGATAATGAGTTACTATTGGCACCATCTATAAATCCATTTTTGAATCCTTCACTTATATGCAATAGGTCTATCCGTGTAATGGGATGCTTCCAGACCACAGGGTGTGATCTATACATTTTACCAAAATTTCCTTCAAGCGTCGATAGTCTTTGTTTCATAGTATCAGGTAATCTTTCATAGGCATAATTAAGATTTGAAAAATAGGTCGATGCGCCGTCAATGGGTATTTTATCTATTGAAAAAATGCTGAGGTGCATGCGTTTATTGTAAATTGAGCCATCTGAATGCCAGACTTGACCCGCGTTGGTAAACCCATTTCCTTTTTGATTCGTTACCTTAAAGATTTCGGGATAGTCCTTATACTGGCCAGGAATGTAATCGTAACGCCAAGGCTCTCCCAATTGCTTGGTTAAATTCACTTGTGCTTCCCTTTCAATGGGCTTATCACTCTTCATCAATACCAAGTGGTGTGTATTAATGAGCATGTCGATTTCCTTTGCGGTCTTATGGTCCATAGCCGCATTGGGATCAATATCCAAGATGGTTACACCCAAGTTTGGGGTAATCTTCTGTAACTTAAGTTCTTTGCTTTGTAAAGTTTCCATAACTGACCTTTTACTAGGTTTTTAATGCCATAAAGGTACCTGCAAAATGCGCTTTGGTGTCAACCAAAAACTTGGGGAAAATGACCAAAATTTAATTTTATATGGAATACTTTCGTCCAAAAAGGGATTAGCACATAAACCATCAACGAAACGAATACTGCTGTAAAGCTCTAGGTTCTAAAAAGAATTGGAATTGTATTCGGACAGTCTCCAAAAAAACAAAAGATTTCTGGGACGGGCGGATATATGGCTACCCAAATTACAATTATGGATTTAAGCTTCTTCATATGGTCTGGATTTTAAAGTATAGGATTGCAAATTTTCCATCAAATGCCTTTCGGAGGCGGTACCGGGAATGGATATTACATTGGGCGCAACATCCAACAACCATCTTAAGGATATTTGGTTAATGGTGGATCCCTCTTTTTGTGCTTTTTCAATATCGGTGTTTTCCCAATTGTTCCTGGCAATCGGGGTATGGGCAACAAAAAGGATGTCTTCTTTAGTCGTTTGATCCACCAGGGCTTCGGAACGTCTGTCTTTAAAGCTAAAAGCATTTTGTACGGCATCAATTTTAGCTACCGATTGTGCTTTTTTAAACTGCTGGAGGGTGACATTTGAGATTCCCAGGTGCTTAATTTTGCCCTCTTTTTGAAACGTCGCCAAAGCTCCGACTGATTCCTCAATTGGAATATTTGGATCGGCTTTATGCAAATAGTAGAAATCTATGGATTCCGTTTTTAATCTTCGCAAACTTCCTTCAAGCGCCGTACGCAAATAATACGGATGACCATTGGGAATCACCGCCCCAGGTTGGTATTTAATAAAGCCTCCCTTCGTAGCTACCATTACCTCATCCTTAAAAGGCTCAATAGCTTTCTGGACCAGCAATTCTGAAGTATATGGCCCATAGGCATCGGCGGTATCAATGAAGTTGATACCGTTTTCAATGGCCTTGCGAATGACCTGAATGGCATTTTTTTTATCCGGGGTATCTCCCCAGATTCCTGGGCCTGTTGTAGCTCGCATGGTTCCGAAACCAATCCGGTTGATTTCGAAATCCCCCAATTGAAATGTGTTCTTTGTTTTCATTGCTTTTGTTTTAAAGCGGCCTCCTCTATTAAGAGGCCGCCAATCTTTTTTTGACCTATTTTTGTTTCAAATGTTTTTCCATAAAGGGTACAACGGCATCCACGGCCTGTCGCATTTCAGGATATACATCATAGTAATTGAAATGATACCCCGTACCCCAGACCAATTCCTTTTCGCTCCGTAACAGACTATAAAATTTCTTCGCTTGGTCTGGTATCAGTGCATCGTCCGTTGAAAAAACCAGGGTCGGGATGTTGATGTTTTCTGCCTGACCAATGGGGTCGAACTTCTCCACCCAATCGATCCAAGCAATCCAGGATACCTCGTTTTTCCAGTTTTCTATAGCACCTCCCCTGTTTTTATCAAAGTAGTATTCCCCTGGGGTTAAATTGAAGCCCTCCACTTCCGGAGTGTTGGTAAAGATTTGTGTTTTTTGATTTTCGCCCGTGGCCTCGAAAAGCTTTTGATTGTCCAGAGCACGTTGATGGTTTTTTTCTAGGGTTTCCTTTCCCCAAAAAGGTTCTGCCAAAGCGGGCTCGTACATCCATGGCACTACGGCTGCAATGGCATCAACGCGATTATCGGAAGCTGCCAAATAGGCGGCATTTCCCCCCGAGGTACACACACCTACCATACCTATTTTGTCTACAAAACTTAGATTTTCCAAATAGGTGACTGCAGCAATAAGGTCTTTAAGCTTACCATCTACGCTTTCGTTTTGACGGGGTAGGCCATCGCTTTCCCCCCAACTGACATAATCGAAATTCAAAACCACAAAGCCCTCTTTGACCAGTAGTTGGGCATAGTTATCAGGCATCATTTCCTTTACTGAAGAAACCGACCCCTGTACGATCAATGCAGGATATTGTAACTTTTCATCGAAGCCTTCGGGTTTGAACAAATGTCCAACCAAGGTTAGACCATCACGTTGAAAGCTGATTTCTTCCCTTGATATTATTTCTGTTGTTTTTGCTGTTTTCATTTCTTTGAATTTTAAATTGTTAATGGATTGTTGTGAATGTCCTGAAGGCGATAACAGGAGGGTCGCTAAGAACATTTTTAAAGGATTCATAGGATTTTTCATTGTATTGCTTTTTTATGATTTCATTTTCAATACAAATCTACCTCTGGAACCTCTCTGGAAGGGAACCAAAAAATGTTTTGGGATGACCAATTTCTTGGTTATGTCTAGGACTGCGATTTTCTAAATTGGCCTGGTGTAGTGCCTCGGTGCTTTTTAAAAAATCGATTAAAGTGGGTGGGTTCGTCAAAATTTAGGCGATAACCAATTTCCTTATTGCTTAGGTCAGTATGCATTAAGAGGTAATCGGCCTCCAATAACAGTCTATTGTCGATGATACTTTTGGCATTGGTGCCTACGGTTTGAAGTATGGTCTGGCTTAGATAATTAGGTGTAATATTGAGCATTTCGGCATATCCATTCACCGTACTTACGGCCAAGAAATTTTCGTTGACCAGTTTTCGAAAACGAGCCGTTATACCATCCGTAACTTTTTTTTCCGTTACGTTCTTATTGCGTTCCTCATAAGTCTTATTGCAAAGCCATAAAATTGCCTGGAGGTTTGCTTTAATAAGTTCTCGTTGGGGCTGTTCTGCACTGATATAATTCTCGAAAATCTGCGAATAGTAAAATTCGAATTTTTGGGCGTTTGATTCGTCCAACGCGAACAGGTTGGCTTCGTATATGTTGAAAAACGGAAAATCGCTCAAGGCTCTTTCTTGAAATAGTTCTC
Source organism: Ulvibacterium sp. (assembly GCF_028285715.1). GTDB lineage: Bacteria > Bacteroidota > Bacteroidia > Flavobacteriales > Flavobacteriaceae > Ulvibacterium. The sequence goes on along the minus strand of NZ_JANQOO010000017.1, from coordinate 740,251 downwards.
CCAAAAAATTGGGATGGAAAAACAGTACATATCCGGATAGATCGCCTTGAATACCCTCCCATTTATGAACTTGCCCGGGAGCATTGAAAACTAAATATTGCTTTGGTGTTTTAAAAGTCTTTTGGTTGATTTGATAGGATAAGCTTGAACCTCCCAGCACTAAAGAGACCTCGTAAAAACTATTTCTAAAGGGCGAAACCTTTCTGGGCAATCTCTCTCGTAATTCTTCGTGTTTGCTTATGTGGAACGTCTCCACAGAGTTTCCCATAACAAGACCCAAGTGCAGATAGAGGTCCTTAATCGTTTTGTGTATGGGTATTTGGGAAGAAATCACTTTTCTAAGGTACGGTTTAGGGATTTACGGGACAAGTAAAAATTTGTGGCGCGCTCCTATAACCGGTTTTGCTTAAAATAGATATATGGCAAAAGCCATCCCTCGTGGATGGCTTTTTTTCTTAAGATTTAACTTCTATTCCGTTTGATCTACGGGATAATCGGTTGGCCTTCCTATCGGTTCATAAGTGGAAAGGTCTTTTAGCGATTGGTTGTAATGTCCAGAAATGGCTTCATAGGCATACTCCCCCAGGGGCAATAGCAAAGGGGGATTTTTCAAATCTACCAGCTCATAGATGGCCTTTGCTCCCTTAGCAGGATCTCCGGCTTGCCTCCCATCGATTGACTTGACCCATTCCATATCCCTGCCAACGGATTCCTGGTAATCCTGTATTTCGGTTTCCTTGTAAGTTGCTGAGTTTCCTGCCCAGTTGGTACGAAAGGGTCCAGGTTCTACGTTCGTTACCTTAATGCCCAAATGGGATACTTGTTTGGCCAAGGAATGCCCAATACCCTCAAGAGCAAATTTTGATCCATTATATATTCCGGAGGATGTAAAGCCTATTACACCACCCACACTGGTAATGTTGATGATATGGCCTTCTCGCCGTTTGCGCATGTGAGGCAATACATTTTTGATCATTGAAATAGGGCCAAAAACGTTGATGTCAAATTGCCTTCTTACCTCTCCTTCGGATACCTCCTCTAAGCTTCCCAAAGAACCATATCCAGCGTTATTGACCAGCACGTCTATCCTGCCGAAATGTTGGATTGCAGTCTCGATGCCAGATTTGACCTGTTTATAGTCGGTAACATCCAGAACAACACCGAATTTCAGTGATTCAATATCAGTAAAGGATTCCGCCTGCTCCTTCTTTCTGAAGGTCCCTATAGCGATATCGCCATTGTTTGCAATGACATTGACCAACTCTTTTCCAAAACCTGTGGATGCCCCGGTTACGAACCATACCTTTTTATTCATTTTTGTTTCCATTTTTGTATTGTTTTAATTTGTATGGTTCAAAAGTATCGTAGGATGGCCCGGAAGGCGTGACCAATTTATGGGCTGGAATGACCATTCTTCATCTAGCACTGCCCATACGACGGGATTGTTCTTCAAGAAAGTCAATAATGGTCCGTACCTGGGAATCAAAGTCCTTTATTTTAATGATGCTATATATAAGGCTCCTTTTCTTTCCATCGGTCAATTTTTGGAATATCTCGTTCGCGTGTGTATCCTGGGTCAAAAAAACCGCAAGTACCTCGGGGATCTCCACTCCCAATGGGTCGGGATCTTCCTCTATTTTCCAAGTTACCTCTTCACCTAATCCTTTTCCCAGTTCCTTTAGGTACTTCCCTGAGATGATAATGAAATAATTGCCATCTCCCAAATGGTTGAGTCCACATCTGTAGGATATCATGCTATCCAGCGTGCATATTAACCTTGTCTTTCTTTTTCTTTCAAAGCTGTCAATGATACTGGAAGAGATGCGGATATAATGGTACCCCCCTTTACGTTTTTCAAGTTGCTTTATGGTTTGGCGTCCATGGTGCTTTGTCATTGGTCTTTCTTTTCCACGAAATTTTTAAGTCCCATTAAGTCTTTTTTATGCATTTTACGGACCCATTTCGGAATACCTCCAAGGTAGGCAATTAGAAACTGTGGGCGCTTCAAGGTCTCATAGAACCATAGATTGATTTCAGTGGATTCCTTTCCCAAGGGTTTCAGTATAAAGTGTAACCTAACATCCTCCTCAAAAGGCGCAACATGACTTTTAAGATAAAAGCTGACCTTTTCGTTTTTTACTAAATCGGTGATTTCCTGATAGCCAAACTTTCTGCCTTTTTGGTTCATGTAAACCATTTGTGCTCCTATCTGGCCATCTACATTATGTACGGCACAACTAGATTTGGTTTCCGAAGGCCATGCCGACCAAGCCATTAACCTTTTCTGATATCGGATGGCATCAAATACCCTTTCCAAGGGAGCGTTTACCTTAATGCTTTCTATATATTGTATTTTTTTGGGTAAAGTAAAAAAAAGAAAGATAAGGGCTGCGATTATCCCAAGTCCAATCGATAAAAATACGGTTACTATCATGTCCTCTATGCTGGTTTGCTCCAAACTTAGGACCATAATCCCGAGAAATTTTTGCCCTATGGCAAAAAATCACTCTCTTTTTGCCCTTAATCGGCTTAATGAACTTTGTGTGACTCCAATGAAACTGGATATGTATTTTAGGGGATATACGGAGAGCCAATTCTTCTCCTTTTCGACCCTACGATATCGTTCTCTTGCATCATCGCTTTGAAAGGAAATAATGTTTCTGGACATTTTGGCGAAGCCTTCCTCAACCGAACGCCGAAGCAACGTATTGTACGCAGGAAGTTCCTTGATGAGTTTTTCACTTTTCTCCTTGGAAATTACGTATACTAGACTATCCTCCAAGCACTGAATGGAGACCAAGGCAGGGGTTTGGTTAAGGTAACTGTCCATTTCGGTAAATAGTTGACCTTCGGTTCCGATCCATACCGTAAAATCCTTGTCATTTTTTAAATAGAAAAGTCGAACGGAACCTTTATGCACAAAAAAGTATTGATTGCAAAAACTACCTTGTTTCAAGAGAAATGCATCCTTTTCCAAGGAGATTAAGGTAAGATTCCCATAAATCTCCGAAACTTCCTTTTCAGTTCCTTCAGAAAGTCTTTTCAACTCATTACGCAGTTTATCCATGATTCAAATTCTTTTTCTCTAGAGAACGACCTAAAAGATAATGTTTTACATTGCATTAGGTTAGACTTTTGTCTTTTGAAAGTTCTAACTTTAATCATCCAATACCAAGGACAGGGATGCAATTTTAAATAATTGATCGGGATCCCTTTTTCCGCAGGCCATAACCGACAGGGATGACTTAATTACGAGATAAACAAATCAAACGTGGACAAAGATTTTCTTTCAGAATTACGATTTGAACCCTTGACCCAAAAGAATTGGGGCAAACTTGTTGAACTCTTTGGCGTTAAGGGAGGATGTGCAGGCTGTTGGTGCATGCATTTTAGGCTGACCAAATCGGATTACGAGGAAGGAAAAGCCAATAACGGAAATAGGGACGCGTTGAAGAAGCTGGTATGGGAAAACAAACCTACAGGGCTTTTGGCTTTTTTCGAGGACATACCAATCGCTTGGTGTGCACTATCACCCCGGGAGGATTTTGTAAGGCTTTCGAAGTCTAGGGTACACAGACCCATTGATCATAAAAAGGTTTGGTCCGTACCTTGTACGTTCGTAAAAAAGGAATTCAGAAAACAAGGAGTTTCAGTGGCCCTCCTAAAGGGTTTGATAACTTACGCAAGACAGGAAGGAATCGAAACGCTTGAAGCTTATCCCACCATTCCCACACAAGAGAAGCTGCCTGATGCATTTGCCTGGATAGGATTGTACAAGTCTTTTGAAAGAGCGGGCTTTCAAATAGTTGACCGTACTTCAAAACACCGACCTATGGTAAGATTCGAAACAGGTATATGACATTTAAGTTCTAATGTGATCATAAACCTTGTCTTTTAGGTCTAGATATCTATTTACAACGATGCTCGGATTTCTATCAAACTCCGTTACAGTCTTACTACGCTCAACGCTAGTTTTCAACGATATTACATTAAATTAAGAATTTGTAGCCCAACTATGAAAACTCTTTGGAGCTCAGGTTTTCTCCTTCCCTTGGCAAATCATATTGGATCCATTCACTGTTTAAATGAACATCAAAAGAATCCAATCGACCAGGACCGATATTTTTATAAGCATGGGGAATATTTGCCGGACCGATAACCAAATCCCCTGCGTTGGCTATGAACTTATTTTTACCCACGGTGAACTCTGCGGAACCCTCAAGGATATGAAAGATTTCGTCATAAGGATGCACGTGCAAGTTGGGGCCTTCCCCAATTTCGTCCACGCTATATCTAATAACGACTACGTTAGTGCCATAAGGATGACCTTCCAGAACACCTTTAGGAGGATCTTGTTTCTTCATCCATTGTGCTTTCGCAATGTGTACGGGCTCTATTCTTGATTCTTTAGGCATGATTGTATTTTTATTGTTACTATGTTGTTGGCCGTAAGGCCTAAATCCTTTTTAAGGTGAGTTCTTAGAAAACTATTCTTTTGAAAAAACCTTGGTCCAAAACGGAATAAGAAAGTATACCATCGTAGGTACTAGAACAAGGGTCAAAACCAAGGTTCTTACTAAAAGGGGCAAATGGTTAAGATATTCCCCAAATATCAATAAGATTGCTGTTATCGCTGGGTAGATAGCTATCCAAACAATAAATGTTGTTTTTATTTTTTTCATCACTAGTAATTTTAAATTCCTGTATGTATATGGGACAAAAGTACATTCGGAAACTGGGCTATACGAAACCAAATTCAAGGGAATAATGACCAAAATCCTAGGCTCAAATATAATACTTCAACAAGGTTTGCGATATCCATTTTAGGGTTCAGCCCAAGAATTCCATATCCTGTTTTGTAAGTGGAATGTGCCCCGCTACTAGATTCTCCTCTAAATGTATTGGGTTGGAAGTTCCCGGAATGGCAATGATGTTGTTGGAATGGTGCAAGAGCCAGGCAAGCGCAATTTGATGTGAACTAAAACCATATTTTGTTGCAATAACCTCCAACTTTTGCCTACCGTATATACTCCCTGCGTCTAACGGGTACCATGGCAAGAAGGCAATATTATGCTGAGCTGTAAATTCCAATACATCGGCCCACTTTCGGTTCCCATAGCTGTACTGGTTCTGTACACTTGCAATGGATGCATAGTCCATTGCCTCTTGTAGTTGTTGCATATTGACTTCAGATAGTCCAATATGTTGTATGAGTCCTTCCCTTTGAACCTCTGTAAGAAATCCAATTTGTTCCGGTAATGGAATTTTGGCATCAATACGATGCAGCTGGTATAGGTAGATCTGTTCAACTTTTAATCGTTTCAAACTCCCTTCCAGAGCATTTCGCATCCGTTTTGGGTCGTTGTTGACGACCCAATTGCCATTGGGGCGTTCGTACCCTACTTTGGTGGCAATTACGGTATTTTTATGATATGGATGCAGGGCCTCGGCAATTAACTCCTCGGAGATAAAAGGACCATAACTGTCTGCCGTATCAATGAAGTTAATTCCCAAACCGTGGATTTTTCTTAATAACTTTACTATCCCTTCTTTGTCCTTGGGTTGTCCATAACCTCCGGGGCCTGTTGTCTTTAAAGCCCCATAGCCAAGACGATTGACTTCAATATCTCCTCCCAGTTGGTAGGTATTATTTTGTGCCAAAACTCTCATATTTCCCTGTTTTATTTGGCCTCAAGTTGCTTTAATAAGCTTAAGTCGTCGGTGAGGCCCCATCTTTCAATGAGTTTACCATTTTGTAAACGATATAAGTGGAATACCTCAAACTTCACTTTCTTATGCGTTGCAGGGTTTCCATTGATTTCTCCGTCATTGGTTCCGGTAATGAAATCTCTTGCCATTATATAATCATCTTCGGAAATAATGTGTGTATAATCTGCTTTTACATCGGAAAAGATTTGGAAAAAAATAGAATACAACCCTCTGAATACTTCAGGTCCTTTTTTGGCCTTGAGCGGAAAAACCTCTTGATGGTTTACAAAATCTGGATGGAGAACTTCATCCAGAACATCTAAATTTCTGTTGTTAAAGGCCTCATCAATAAGTCTCTTTAAAACTTCCTTGTTGTTTTTAATTGCAGTTGCCATTTTTTGATTTTTTATTGTTAAAAGAATTCACGGTAAATGTACCTGTGATACGAGCCGCGGAATAAACCAATTAACAAGACGAAATGACCAATTTTAAGTATTGCGCAATTGAAGAGGCGTCTTACCGGTTTTCTTCTTTACAAAGCGAACAAAATGGGTGGGATTATCAAAGTGGAGGTCGTAGGCAATTTCGCTTACCGTTTTGGAAGTTTGGAATAAGAGTGATTTGGCTTCTTGAAGTTTTCTATTGTGAACCAGCTGCAATGCGGTATTACCGGTAAGACTTTTCACCACATAATTCAAGTGCGTAGGATGTATGGATAGGCCATCCGCAAATTCTTGAACGGTTTTGAGCACATCTTCCTTGGTAGTGCCATACTGTTGCTCGATCAGCTGGTTGTACCTATTAAGAATGCGTTTATCCGAATCTTGCACTACAGCATTGGTACCTATTTTTTCCTCATATAAATTCTTCGATTCCAGCAATACAATGTTCAAATAGGAACGAAAAATGTCCTCTTTGTTGGATAAGGGTTGTTCGGATAGGGTAACGATGTTTTCACAAGTGCGTTTTAAGTGCTCACTCTCTTTTTCGGAAATGGCTATGTTCATGGAAGCATTTTGTGTAAAAAAGGGAAAATCAGAGTGCAGCTTATTCTTCTTGTGAACCGTCGCATAAAAATCCGAGGTGAAATAAAGGACAAATCCGCTCATAGGGGCGATACTTTCCCAAGATTGAATATGTCCCTCGCCTGAAAAGAACAACGTATTGGTTTTCAAATGTCCTTCGTTGTCATTGTTGCGCATATCGATTTCACCACTTAATATGAGCATGATTTTGAAAAATCGCTTGCGGTACGGAGGCATTACCTGGGGGATCACCTTTGCAGATTCCTCTAATCTCCCGATAGCAAAACCATTGAAAACAGGGCATTTGAAATTGATGAAGTCAAAGTACTCCTGAATTGTAGATAGAGTATGGATACCATCAATTTTCACTGCGGCAAGATATTACTTTTGGCATAAAAAAAGCAACCTCCATTGTATGGAAGTTGCTTTTTTTATCGAGTCTCAAAAAGTTTAAAACATGCCTCCATTTACTCGAATGGATTGAGCGGTTACCCAACCCGCTTCAGGACTGGTCAAAAATTGAATGGCGGGCAACACGTCGGAGATTTCCCCCAATCGGTTCTGTACGGACATGTGTTTTAAAAAATCAACCGAATGTTCATTTTCCACAGGGTAGAAGAAAGAGGTATTCAATGGTCCGGGCGCTATGGAGTTTACCGTGATTCCCCTGGAACCGATTTCCTTGGCCACCATTTTCACAAATTGCTCAGAGGCGGCTTTGGCGCCCGCATATACAGAGTAAAAACCAGTGGTGACCGAGGTAAGTGTGGTAGAGATGTTTACGATACGTCCACCATCTTTTACACGCTTGGCTGCCTCGCCAAGGACAAAAAAGGCAGATTTGGCGTGGATGTTGAACATTTGGTCATATTCTTCTTCGGTAACCTCGGAGGCGGGTTTTTTGAGCATGGTCCCTGCGGTGTTTACTACAATGTCTACTTTGCCAAAAGTGTTTTCAGTTTCATCAAATAGACGTTTTATTTCCGATACCCTTCTTAAGTCGGCCTGTACCAGTTTGGCATCGCTTCCTGAAGACTTTATTTTTCCCACAACTTGGGATGCTTCTTCCTTGCTATTGTCACTGAAGTAATGTACAATGACGTTAGCTCCAACATTTCCTAAGTAATAAGCGGTTTCCGCACCCAAATTTTTGGACGCGCCTGTTACGATTGCTACCTTTCCTTTTAACGTTTGATTTAAAGTTTCCATTTTACTAAGATTTTAAAGTGAATAATGATTTGTTTTTTAAATACACTACAAATCTCCAATAAAGGGCAGGGCCGTATTAGGTCACTTTTTAAGGTTTTATGGTCACTTTCTAAGAAGTACGGTATTTTGCAGGAGTAAGTCCTGTTTTTTTCTTGAAAAACCTGGAAAAATTGGAGGGATCTTCAAAAGTTAGGCGGTAGGTAATTTGAGCAACGGACAGGTCCGTATTGTTCAATAGGGATTTTGCCTCGGAAATGATTCGTTCATCGATCCATTGTTTCACCGTTTTGCCTGTTTGGGATTTAATGATTGTACTCAAGTAATTGGGGTGCATTGTAAGTTTGTTGGCATAGTCCTGCACGTTCCAGATGTATTCCGCATTACCTTTTGTAATATCCAAAAGGTTCTTATTCAATGCAGCCTGAAAAGATTTTGCAATTTCCGTTGGGCGGTTTGCCAAAGAAATAGTTGCTTGGTGGGACAGTAGTAATTCTTTGGTTTGGAATAGAAAGGTAACCAATTGGTTGGCCACTATTCTTTTTTTAAACGTGGAATTTCCATTGTACTCTTGAATGAATACCTCGCATAACCTGTTAATCCTCTGGTAATCCTGCTGGCGAAGATACATCACGGGAACGGTTTCCTTTAGTAAAAATGGAAAATCCTGATCGACATTGCCAGGATAGTTGGACCGTAAAAACTCCATGGAAAATGTTAGCATATACCCCTGCCAGTTTTCCTCAATGGTGAATGATTTTAAATGTCCAGGAAGTGTGAAGTAAAAGGATCTCGGTTTTAATTCAAACCAATGCTCATCTATGGTATAATGTCCCTTGCCCGATGCTATGAGCAAGAAGGCTACGTAATTTGTCCTAAAAAAGGGGGATGAAATGGCCTTCTCCCCATGGAGTTTGTCTAGACTGTGAATGGTAAAATCAAAATCCTGTTCAATTTCCAAATTAATGGAATTGAAAAATTCCGATATGGAATGATATATTTTCTGGGAGGACATAGTTTTTAATAAAAATACTTCATTTTAAATAAAAACAGCGACCTCCATTACTGAAAGGTCGCCGTTCTATCCAACACCAAAACCGTTGTGTGTTGTTATTTGGATTCTGCTAATTTCATACTCTTAAATTGTTTATCCAATTTTTCCTCCGAAATGATTTCCCATCCTCCTCCTAGGGCTTTGTAAATGGCTATCAGGGATGTGGCGGAAGCAATCTCGCTAATGGCCAATTGATTTTCTGCCAACAACAGTGTGTTGTCCGCACTGAGGTAATCTATAAAACTATCCAAGCCCGCATTAAATCGTCTTTTTGCAATTCCGGCCGCCTCGGCGCTGGCAATCGAGGATTTTCGTAAGGTTTCCCTACGTTCCAGTTCGTTGGTATAATTGGTCATCGCCGTGCTGATTTCCTCCAGTGCTTCTAAAACGGTCTTTTCGTAATATTGCAGAGCAGCTAGCGTCAAGGCATCGTTCTGATTGATTTGTTGTTTCACTCGACCTAGATTAAAAGCGGCCCAACTTACGTTCGGGATAATGCTCCAGGTAAAGGATGGGTTACTTCCGAAGTTGGAGAAATCTACTGCAGAGAAACCTATAGATCCCCCAAATTGAATATTGGGATAAAGTTCCGCCACGGAAAGATTATAACGCGCTATTTGCTCTTGTAATTGGGCTTCCACTTGTTTTACATCAGGACGTCTTCGTAATAAATCGGTAATGTTTCCCAGGCTCACAGAAAGTGGTAGACTAGGCAGCGGCTTTTTGTTTATGACGGTTCCGTCCAAATTTCCGGGGACCTCCCCGATTAAAACGCTCAAGCTGTTTTTTAGTGCCGCAATTCTGGCCTTTAATGGGGGAATGGTGGCACGCGTATTCTCCAACTGCGCCAAGGCACGGGAAACATCCAAACTATTGCTTGTTCCGGCATCCTTTAACCGAACTGTCAAGTCATAGGTGGCTTGCTGTCCGCTCAAGTTACGTTGTGCAATGTCCAATTGGTACTGGGCGCCACGGAATTCCATATAGTTTCGGGCCACTTCTGCAAAAATGCTCACATATACCCCTTGCACATCGGCAAGCGCAGATTGCTGACTGGCATAAGCGCCTTTAATTCTATTGGAGACCCTGCCAAACACATCCGTTTCCCAGAACGCATCAAAACTTCCATTGTAGGTGGTGAATGTAGGATTGGCCCCGGGAACAAAAATATTTTCGCCCAAACGGGTTCGGGTAACATTGCCATTCGCGGTTACTGTTGGCAATCGGTCCAATTTTGTCCCTTTCAATACCGCACGTGAAGCATGGAAGTTGGCAATAGCTGCATTGATGTCCAAATTGTGCCGTTGTGCTTTTTGGATCAAGGTATCCAGAACGGGATCGTTAAATTCTGACCACCATTCGGTTACTATTTGACCTTGTGATTCTTCAAAAGCGGCATGGTCAGTTACATTTTCCAGGTAATTTTCATCAACTTCAGTTTTTGGGTTGACTTCAAAATCCCTTTTGGTAATTCCACAGGAAACCAGTATTAGGGATAGTACTGTTATTAGTGTTAGATTTTTCATGATTTCTATTTTTTTATTCGTTCTCAAAGTTCGGTCCGAATGGGTGTTCCGGGGTAACCAAAAACACCCATCTTTTGACCAAAATCTAATATGTTAGAGTGCTGCTTGGATTTGATGACGTGTTGTGTCAGTTGCATCGATCTTTTTGGTTTTGGTGGTCCATTTTCTTCCTAGATAATAGAACACCGGTGTCAAGAAAATTCCGAATACAGTAACCCCGAGCATTCCGCTGAAAACTGCAATGCCCAAGGCATTTCTTAGTTCGGCACCGGCACCGGTCGCAATGGCCAAGGGTACTACTCCCAGAATAAAGGCCATGGCGGTCATTAAAATAGGACGTAAGCGTAATTTGGAAGCTTCGATGACGGCCGTTCTCAAATCATTCCCCTGGTCCTCTAACTGTTTTGCGAACTCCACAATTAAGATGGCATTTTTACTGGCAAGACCTACAAGAACCACCAAACCAATTTGCACCATAATGTTGTTGTCCAATCCTGCTAGGTCGATACCTATCATGGCCGATAAAAGTACCATTGGTACAATAAAGATAACGGCCAATGGAAGAACCAAACTTTCAAACTGGGCGGCCAAAAGCAAGAATACAAAGACCACGGCGAGAAGGAAGGCGATTCCCGCGGTATTTCCCGTTTGTTTTTGCTGATAGGCCATTTCGGTCCACTCAAAAGAAATCCCTTGGGGCAAAATGTCGGCGGCCAATTCTTCCATTCTATCCAAAGCCTGTCCTGTGCTGTAGCCTGGCGCAATGTCCCCGACCAAAGATGCGGATGGATATAGGTTGAATCTTGGAATTCTATTGGGTCCGGCGATGTCTTTTTGGGTGCTGATGGTTCCTAATGGCACCATGTCTCCATTTTGGTTTCTCACTTTAATTCGCGAAATGTCATCCGGTGTCAACCTATTGGGGGCATCTGCTTGGGCAGTTACCTGGTAGGTTCTTCCCAAATAGTTGAATTCGTTCACAAAAGCCGACCCTAGATACACTTCCAAGGATTGAAATACCTCAGCGACATCGATACCCAATTGTTCTGCTTTTACACGGTCAATATCCAGATACAATTGTGGAGTCTGGTTATTGAAGAATGTAAACACACTATTAAGTTTAGTGTCCTGATTGGCAGCGGCAGCTAGCTCATAGGTGGCATTCAATAAGGTTTCGTTACCTAGATTGGCCCTATCCTGGACCATCATTCGAAATCCACCTGCGTTACCAATACCACGGACAGATGGGGGAGGGATAACTACTACAAAAGCGTCATCAACCTCTGCCATTTTTGCCCGGAGGGTACCCAGCAAATCCTCATAACCAATTCCTTTTTGGGTTCTTATATCAAAGTCCTCCAGCGTAACGAAAATCGCCGCGGCATTGGAGGCATTGGTAAAGGATGCCCCATCGAAACCGGTAAAGGATACTGTATTGGCAACCCCGTCAACCTCCAATAGGGTGTCTATAGCATCTTGTACCACTTTATCCGTTCTGCTTAATGAAGAGCCTGGGGGCAGTTGAATTGCCGTAATAAAATATTGTTGATCCATGGCAGGCACAAATCCACTGGGAACCCTATTGAACTCAAAGCCGGTAAGAGCAATAAGTCCTCCATAGATTAACATTACCATAGACCCGGTTCTGACCAATTTGCTAACAGCCTTCCCATATCGAATGGACAATCCATCCATGAATCGATTGAAACCGTCACCTACAAATTTGAAAGGCCGTAATAACCAAGGTGTTCTTTTCTGTTCGTCATGAGCTTCATGACGCATTAATAATGCGGCCAATGCAGGACTTAAGGTAAGCGATACAAAAACTGAGATAGCTGTTGCTACTGCAATGGTCAACCCAAATTGTTTGTAGAACTGCCCGGATATCCCCTCAAGAAATGTTGTAGGGATGAATACTGCAATAAGTACCAATCCAATAGCGACCAAGGCACCACCGACTTCATCCATGGTCTTGCGCGCCGCCTCTTTTGGAGATAGCCCCTGGGCCAGGTAGCGTTCCATGTTTTCTACCACTACGATGGCATCGTCAACCACAATACCAATGGCCAATACCAATCCGAATAAGGTGAGGTTGTTCAAGGAGAATCCCAACCCCTGCATTACGGCAAATGTTCCGATTAAGGAGACGGGGATGGCCAAGATGGGGATTATCGCTGCCCGCCAAGATTGCAAGAAGAGCAGTATTACGAATACAACAAGTAAAATCGCCTCAAAAATGGTATGGTATACCTCGTCAACTGATTTTTGTACAAATTCTGTGGGGTTATAGGCAATTTTGTATTCCAGGTCCTCAGGAAAATTCTCTGAAAGCTCCGCTACTTTATCTTGGATGGCTGCGGCAGTTTCAAGTGCATTGCCACCAGGCTGTTGGTAGATGGGCATGGCAATGGCCGGGTCTTTTCCCAAATACCCTTTGGTGGCATAGTTTTGGGCGCCCAACTCCACACGACCGACGTCTTTGAGCTGAACGATTCGACCGTTTTCCTCTGCTTTTATGATGATATTCTCGAACTGCTCTTGAGTAACCAGTTTTCCTTGGGTCTGGATATTGATTTCAAAAGCGGATTGGCTTCCGGACGGTAGAGTGTTTAGGGTACCACTGGCAATTTGAACGTTCTGTGCCCTTAGGGCCGCTACCACTTCGCCCGCGGTCATATCCAAATTGGCAATTCTATCGGGATCTAACCAAATGCGCATGGCATATTCAGCGGCACCAAAGATTTGGATGTCGCCAACCCCCTTGATACGGGCTATTTGATCGATCATCTGCAAAGTAGCATAGTTGCCAATGTAAGTCTGGTCATAGGTTTTATTGGGAGAATACATATTTACCACCAATAAAATATCAGGGGATACCTTGTTGGTGGTAATTCCCAACCTACGGACTGATTCCGGTAATCGAGGTTCGGCTATGGCCACCCTGTTCTGTACCTGGACTTGGGCGCGGTCCAAATCAGTTCCTAGTTCAAAGGCTACCTGAAGGGTAACCAAGCCATCCGCAGAAGATTGGGAGGTCATGTAAATCATTCCCTCAACACCGTTGATTTCCTGTTCCAGGGGAGTGGCAACGGTTTCTGAAAGGGTTTGGGCGTTAGCCCCGGGATATGCGGCTACTACTTGAACGGTTGGTGGTGCAACATCGGGAAATTGTGATACTGGCAAGGAAACGTATGCCAATCCTCCCACGATTACGATCAAGATGCTGAGCACCGCTGCGAATATGGGTCTTTGGATAAAAATGTGACTGAATTTCATGATTTCTATTTTTTTAGTGTTGGACAAGGGTATCCCAGTCTCTCTCATTTTTGCTGTTAATTCAAAGCAATAGAGAGAGAAAAGGGATGTAATATGTTAGGGTTGATTATTCTGCTTCGCTAAAGGCTAGAGCATCGTTATTATTCGTTAAAGATGTTTCAACCGGACTTACCGCAACGCCAGGTCGGATTTTCTGGATGTTATTGGTAATGAGCAGGTCTTTGGGAGATAATCCGTTTCTAACGATTCGCAATCCATTCGTATGCAAAGGACCGAGTTCTATGTTCTTCGTGTTGACGGTATTGTCCTCAGCTACCACATATACGAAACGTACCGATTGATTTGTCCCTATAATCTCATCAGGGATTAGGATGGCCTCGTGCTCTGAACTACCTAGTAATCTGGCTTTACCGAACATACCGGGTTCTATTAAGCCATCCTTGTTTTCCAGTGTGGCCCTACCTTCAATGGTTCCGGTACTTCTGTCAATTTCGTTATCAACAAAGTCCATAACCGCTTCATGTACATATTCATCTTCATCCTGAAGTTTTAAAAAGACTGGATTGGCGGTTGAACGTGAAGAACCTCTTTCGCCATTTTGGGCCAAACGGGAATACTTCAAGTAATCGGACTCACTTCCCCTGAAATAAAAATGAATGGGACTTGTGGCAACTATGGTTGTCAACAAGGTCGAATTGGAAGACCCTCCATCGATTAAATTCCCCTCGTTGACCATATCACGGCTAACACGTCCCGAAATGGGCGCCTTTACTTTGGTGAATTCGAGGTTTAATCTAGCATTGTCTACTGAGGCCTGTGCCAATTGCAATGAGGCTTTGGCGCCTGCTAGAGCTTGTTTACGGCTATCATATTCCTCCGCTGAAACTGCGCCGGATTCCCGTAGTGATTGTACACGGTCATAATTGTCCTGAGCAATAGTCAATCTTGCTTTGGCTTGCCCATAACTGGCCCTTGCTTGGTTCAAGGCAATTTTAAAGGGTCTTTGGTCAATGGTAAATAGAACATCTCCTTTGTTTACGGATTGACCATCCTTAAAGCTTACGTCCTCAATGTAACCGCTTACCCGTGCACGGACCTCAACGCGGTTACTGGCCTCAAAACGACCGGTGTACTCATCCCATTCGGTTATTTTTTCGAATATGGGATAGGATACCTCCACCGGAAGTCCTTGGGGTTCATTCTGAGCAATTTCTTCTTCTTCTTTCTTTTCGAAAGCTGAAAAGATAATTATGGCCATTACGCCGATCATCATGGCGAAGATCATGTAGACCTTGGCATGGAATTTTGCTGTTTTTAAGCTGATTGTTTTCATCGTACTGTATTTAAATTTTATAGTTGTTTAAATTTTACAGTACAAATGTATCTCGACTATACCCCTATGGGTTAACCAAAATCAAAGTGTAAATGACCAAAATGTAAGAAAAGAGATTTTTTATATCGAAATGTCATTGGTTTTGTTCACTCAGGGAATTCCAACTATTCCCATTAATGAACCCTTTAGAAAATGCAAGACTTGGGAATAACCTTAAATGAGGTGCATTCAAAAAGGGAAAAATTCAACAGTTGTTTGAGACTGTTGAAAACATCCTAGGCCTGGTGACCGATGCATTCCGTATCTAATTACAAATTGCGCAATCCGGTTCTCCAATCAATTGACCTTTTTCGTTGCTGACATATTTGCAACAACTCGTGAACCGTTCCTTTAGAATGTGCTTGGCCCTTCGTATCCTTGCTTTGAGGTTAGGGAGGGAAATTCCCAAGTCCTTGGCAACTTCAGCCTGTTTCTTTCCTTGAAAGTAAACGGGTAAAATAACTGCTTTATATATTTCAGGTAACTCTTCAACAAATCTATCGAAACAGCACAGAAAATCCTTAGTTGTTTCATTTACATCGAGGGGTTTAGCATGGGTTTTGTTGCCTTTATGAAAGTTTGCAATTTCATTACGGGTAATTTGAAAAACCCATTGCCTAACCTTGTTCGGTTGTTGCAGCTTATTCAAGTTACGGTGAATCTTTATAAAGCTGTTTTGAAGGATATCGTTCGTTACATCCTTGTTTTTTACCCTTCTCAAGGTAAAAAAATAGAGGTCCGTGTAAAAATCCTCCCAAACTTTTGAAGTGGACAAATCCATACGTGGAAATCTTACTTGGGCAATGGGTTGATTACGATTTAATTGCAGCATGCACATTTTGAGCAGTCGCAAATTTTGCAAGTACAGCTTTTAGGCGAACAACTTGAACATTCACAATTCATACACTTACATTTGGTACAGGTACAATTTCCTTTCATCATGAAATTTTTATGATTTACTATAAAGTAGACAAAAAAATTTGAAAAAGGATACTTTAAAGACCTATAATTATCGCTTTAATGGGCTTAAGGAACTTGCTCGCCCCGTGTTTTTAAAATGTATTGGACAAAAGTGATGGACTTCTTTCCCAGGAGAGGCTTTTTTAAATTCCCAATTTTTTTCGTATCCCATCTTCGTCCGGATTTGAGATCAATTCCTGGAGGTTGGGATACCATCGCTATTGATGACTGAACTCATTTATTTTAAATTCTCGTATGACTCTTTCATCTTTGCTTCAACAACTTTCATTTGGAATTAACAAGTAGGTAGTTGCAGGTCTTCCGCAGTACCATATACTTCACGGATGCAGGAGCGCATCTGAAATTGACTATGTCCATATTTTAAACTGATTTTTTTCTTGCTTCCACTAATTCGTAACTCGCAATTTGAAAAATCGTATCGCCGGTTACAAGATATCTTCAAAATCTTTCAAGAAGAAAACGGGGATTGAAAAATACTTGAGCTTTTCGTCTTTTCACAAAAATGTACTCTTTAGGCTAAAGTTTTGGACATCAGGGGATAATCGATATGAAGACAAAACTGTTAATAAAATTGTTGAGAATCAAAACTTGTCCATGTAAAATCAAGGTAAAGAAATGATGAATTTTACAGGGTTATTCTTTAGAATCATTCCAATCTAATTCTTGTTATTTATGGAAATTACCCAGATTACCAAAAGGGATTTTAGTGCCCAATCCTTTGATTTACATAAGATTACGAATGCCGTCCTAAAGGCTATGACCGCGGTTGAACATGGCCATGCCCAAGACGCCCAAACCATTGCCCTTCAAGTTTATGAAGTTCTTTTAGAGCGAAAAAAACAGGATGGAGATTATATGCCAACAGTAGAGGAAGTGCAGGATGTGGTGGAGCAGAAATTAATGTTGAGCGAGTTCAAGGACGTTGCCAAGGCCTATATCATATATCGAAATGAGCAGGCTAGAAACCGTAGGTCCAATATTTTTGAAAAACGTATCAATCTTAAACCTTATGAATATCCACAACTCTATGAGTATGTGCCGGCCATTCGTCATTCGTATTGGATCCACACCGAATTCAATTTTACAAGTGACGTTCAGGATTTCAAATCAAGATTGACCTCTGTGGAACGTAATGCCATAAAAAATACCATGTTGGCCATTTCGCAGATTGAGGTTGCGGTTAAGACTTTCTGGGGCGATTTATACCATCGCATGCCAAAACCGGAAATCGGTTCAGTGGGAGCCACATTTGCCGAAAGTGAGGTGAGACATCATGACGCCTATTCCCATCTTCTTGAAATTTTGGGGCTAAATGAAGAGTTCAAAGATCTCAAGAAGAAGCCCATAATTATGAAACGGATACAATATCTGGAAACCGCCTTGAAGAATGCCAAGAGCGATAGCAATAAGGAATATGCAGAATCAATTTTACTTTTCTCCCTCTTTATAGAACACGTTTCGCTATTCTCCCAATTTCTGATCATAATGGCCTTCAACAAACACAAGAATATGCTTAAAGGTATATCCAATGTGGTAGAGGCTACTTCCAAAGAGGAACAGATTCATGGGGATTTCGGAATAGATATCATTAACATATTAAGGGAAGAACACCCGGAATGGTTCACTTCGGAATACCACGAAGCTATCCAAAAGATGTGTCAAAAAGCATTTGACGCCGAAAGCTTGATCGTGGATTGGATTTTTGAGGATGGTGAATTGGATTTCTTGCCCAAAGCTGTGGTAAACGAATTCATCAAAAACCGCTTCAATAATTCACTGGAAAGTATTGGTATCAATACCATCTTCGAAGTAGATAACGCCTTACTGGCTCAAACGGAATGGTTTGACGATGAAATCATTGGAACAAAACACGGGGATTTTTTCGTTAAGCGCTCCATCAACTATAGCAAAAGAACCCAAAGTATAACCAGCGACGATTTATTTTAAAAAATGCAAAATACAACTGAAATAGGTGCGACCCAAACAAAAACCGCTGCGCAGAGCAGTCAATTGGTAAATTCCAGAAAGGAGACCCTGGCCAAACTGAAAGAAAGCGCGGAGGGCTTTTCCTGGCTTAATGAAAATAGTCGAAAATTTATGTCTTCCGGCTATTTGACCAAAGGTACCACACCAGAAGCCCGTATACGTGAGATAGCCGATAGGGCCGAGCAAATTTTGAGGTTGCCTGGATATTCGGATAAGTTCTACAATTATATGTCCGAAGGGTTTTTCTCATTGGCTTCCCCGGTTTGGTCCAACTTTGGAAAGGAACGCGGGCTGCCTATAAGTTGTTTTGGGTCCCATATTGATGATGATA
Organism: Ulvibacterium sp.; assembly: GCF_028285715.1. Taxonomy (GTDB): domain Bacteria; phylum Bacteroidota; class Bacteroidia; order Flavobacteriales; family Flavobacteriaceae; genus Ulvibacterium. The sequence goes on along the minus strand of NZ_JANQOO010000017.1, from coordinate 721,785 downwards.
TGGGCAATATCCTTTATACCCAGTCCGAGGTTGGCATGATGTCCAAATTGGGAGGTGGCACTTCAGGGTATTTTGGTAAAATTAGACATCGCGGAGCCCCGGTAAAGAATAATGGTGAGGCTTCGGGTGCCGTACATATCATGCAACTCTTTGAATCCATGGTCGATGTCGTGAGTCAGGGATCAGTAAGAAGGGGCCGTTTTTCGCCATATTTACCTATTGAGCATAGTGATGTTTTGGAGTTTTTGGAAATTGGTACGGAGGGAAACCCCATTCAGCAATTAACCCATGGCGTAACTGTTACGAGCCAGTGGATGCGGGATATGATCGATGGCGATCGGGAAAAGAGAACCATTTGGGCCAAAGTTCTGCAGCGAAGGGGTGAAATGGGTTATCCCTACATTTTCTTCTCGGACAATGCCAATAAGAACGCGGCCGACGTCTATAAAGACAAACACCATCCTATTTACGCCAGTAATCTGTGTACAGAGATAATGCTACCTTCCAATGACGATTGGTCATTTGTATGTGTGCTTTCCAGTGTTAATCTACTCCATTATGATAAGTGGAAGGATACCGATGCCGTTGAGACCATGGTGTATTTTCTGGATGCTGTGATAACGGAATTCCTAGAAAAATTGGAAAGGTATCGCGATTCACAGGACCGAGATGATCGGCAAACCTTTTTGTTTATGGAACGTGCCTACAATTTTGCCAAGGCAAATCGTGCCTTAGGTCTAGGGGCATTGGGCTGGCATTCATTGCTTCAGTCCAAAATGATAGCATTCGAGAGTCAGGAGGCCTTTAACCTAAACAACGAAATTTTCAAGACCTTAAAAGAGCGCTCCTATAGAGCTTCAGAAGAATTGGCGGCACGTTTTGGAGAACCTGAGTTATTGAAGGGCTACGGTAGAAGAAATGCAACCTTAAACGCGATTGCCCCGACTACCTCTTCAGCCTTTATCCTAGGACAGGTTTCCCAAGGAATAGAGCCCATATGGTCCAATGTTTACGTAAAGGACATCGCAAAACTAAAGACTACCATAAAAAATCCGTTCCTGACCCATTTATTGAAACAGAAGGGGAAAGATGTTCCGGAGATATGGAAGAGTATACGGGATCATGATGGCTCGGTGCAGCACCTCGACTTTTTGAGCAAAGAGGAAAAAGATGTGTTCAAAACCTATTCCGAATTGGATCAATTGGATATTATCTACCAGGCTGCTGCGAGACAGCAATACATAGATCAAGGGCAATCCGTAAACATAATCGTGCACCCAGATATGCCCACAAAGGATATCAATAAAATTCACGTTACGGCTTGGAAGCTCGGCTTAAAGTCCCTTTATTATCAGCATAGTATGAATGCTGCCCAAAAGTTTAAGCAGAAAAAAGCATGTACTAGTTGTGAGGCATAGCTTGTAGTTGTACCGCAAGGGATATAGGTCTTAAAAGTCCAGGTGTCGCAGACGTCGATTCCTAAAAGAATCTTTGCGTAAAGTAGGATATTTGAGAGAGAATGGAAACTTCTTCCAAGGTTCATAGAAAAAATCCTTTGTCCTAAAATGCCGGGAAAGAGACCTTGATTTCTACAATTTAGGGAATGTTTCAAGTCAAAATTGAAAAACACTCCTAATAATTCTATGGAAAACGTGACGTAGCCGTAGAAGAAGTTGGACTTAGGTCCATGAAGGTGCAAAATTACCAATGTAAAAAGCCGGTATCTTTTAAAAAGTCAAGCATTCGTTTTGAATAACCAATAAAAGATCATAACAACGGAAAGTACAAAGGAAATTGTCATCAAACCACCGGAAATCACCACCACATATTTCATCCATAAAATACCATTCCATAAAAAATAAATTCCCCCAAAAGTGGTCAATACGGAAAGTAGGGGCTCAAACAAAAGAAATTGTCTAATAAATCCCTTTATCGGGGTTGTCGTCACTAAAAGGGCCAAAATAAAAAAGATAAGCGCCATGGACAGAATATGGCTATGGACAATATTGAGGAGCTGTTTTTCATTTTTTTTAAACTTCATTTCTTCTGCTTCGAGGTCTTCCTCATTACCCAGATAGTTTTCCTGAATACCCTTGGGACCTGCCTCGGTAGTTACGGAAACGAATCGTAAGGCCGACAAGAATCCAATACTAAGAACCACCAAAAAAATGCCCGTGAGAATCTTCATCTCTTTTGGGAAATGTTGAATAGATCGATAGAATTTCATTTAGCCCGTTCTGCTTACTTAAAATAGGTTTTTGAAATGAAAGGGTGTATATACCGCACTCTTATGATCCATATAGTAGATGGTCCAACTGCAATTGAAACAGTGTCCCTTCCACCAGGTCATCAACGACATTCAACTCTTTTGGACTCACTGCTAGTGTTACCTGAGGTGCCGGCGTGTCCAATAAGAGCGCCCTACGTGATTCATCTTGTGGACAATTCTTACAAAGGGTACTACTCTTTATAGTGCATTTAATGCTTTTTTGAAAATCCGTTAATTCCTTTCTCGAAAGCAATAGGCCCGTATCTCGAAAGACCAATTGTACCTTGTTGGTATCCTTTACATCGTTCTTTTTCCATTGAAAGGCCACACCGAAAGGATTGTGGTAAATAGGATGGATATCTTGTTTATCGTTCATGGCAATAGTTGTTCCTTTTTTAATAAGGCTATACTTTTTAAGGCATCGGCCATAGCCTTTGTCATATTGGAGGCGGAAATAGTCGCCCCAGAGATTGCATCAATGTTTTCTCCGTATATGGGAACATCGATGCTGGAGAGCCCGTTGAACTGTTTTAACCATCTTTGGCTTCCGATTTGTTGTCCATAATCTTCGCGATAAATCAACACCTTTGATTTTTTTACGATCAAGTCGGGATCGAACATAACAATGTAATCGAACATTTGTTTCATACTAGGTGCTTCTCCTAGATATAGGTAGCCGATTACATTGGTGTCCTGTATGATTTCGAAAAGAGAGTCACCATTCAGCAATAAGGGCAGCGTATCCTTTAATTCGACCTCCACGTTTATTTTCCTCAATTCAAAGGCTTCAATTCCATAGGTCGAATGAATCGCAGCATCTATCTTCTTTTGCAACCTAGGAGAAATTTGAGCCTCGGAAAATGAATATAATAGAATAGCGACCAAAAATACGATTACCGAACAAATGGATTTATTTGCCTTGTACATTCTTTATGGATTTATCGGCAACGAATTTTTGAATGACTTCACCGATATCTTTCGTTTTGGCTCTCTCTTTTTCCAACGGATAAAAATGCATGAATAGAGGTTTTCCGTCTACCGCTTTGTTCAAGGTCAATTCTCCCTGTCTATTGTCATATACCTCACTCCAAGAATTGCGGACCTTGCTCCAGAATTTATGGTTGGATTTCCACCAATCCTGGGCAAGTTTACATTTCTCGTCGGCTACCTTGGTATATACATTATAGCCTTTCTCCTGTGCCAGTAGTACATCTTCCTTACCATCTTCCCGAATTATCTTGTCATTGTCCTGTTCGTGTATCCAGCCATAATCGGTAATTTCCTGTCGGTTGCCACGGAGCATCACGTTGTAGTCCTTTCTTTTGCTGTATTCCCTTCTAGGAAGGGGTGCATCGGTCTTGCTTTCCCAATAGTGTTTGCCATCTAAATGGACCCAGGTGGCCGACCCAGAATATCTAGGACTGTCATCTACCTGAAAAACCTTTTGTGTCCATTGCCCTTTTACTGCTTCTGCCGGGAGCCTTTTAAATTTCCACGTATTATCCTTATCATAATAAAAAACATTCCGGTTTTCGTACTCCCAGTCTTGTCGCCAGTGTTTTACCACCATGGTATCATTGACTACTAAAATGTGCTGTATCGATAATTTGTCGTTTTTGTCCTCTATGAGTTCGGCCCATTCCAGAGCGGCGGCCGTATAATCATGATGTTTTTCATAATCGATTTCCGGGGCAAAAGTCTCCGTATACATAAACTTGATCTCATAGCAACCGCACATATCCTTTATGGACTTCATGTCCTGCTGTTTTTTGTTTTCCTGGGCAAGGATCGGGAGACTGAACATAACGAAAAATAATCCGACAAGTGCTAAATTTTTCATAATCATAGGTTTTAATTGATAGCTTAAAATTCTACTCCAAAAATAATATTTTTATTTAGATTGATTAAAAATAACTTATATATTTGTCAAAATATTTATGTGGAATGGATCTAAATAAGGTTTTAACCCTTGTTTTTACTGGGCTTCTGGGAGCTTCAATTTTTAGCCAGGATCTGACCGTGGAAAATGATTCCGTACTAGTTGAGGATTTGGACGAGGTAATCGTTACGGCGACCCGAACGCTGAGACAGCTATCTTCCCTGCCTTTGCCCGTTACCTTAATTTCCAAAACACAATTACAAAAAACCGGGGTCATCCGCTTGGATGAAATCCTTAACGAGCAAACCGGAATTATCACGGTTGCCGATGAAAGCGGATTTGATGGGGTGCAGATTCAGGGTATCGCCTCGGATTACGTTCTCATTCTGATCAATGGAGTACCTCTGGTGGGAAGGTCCTCCGGCAATTTGGATTTGAGCAGGCTCACCATAGGGAACATAAAACAAATAGAGGTGGTTAAGGGGCCCTCTTCCAGTCTATATGGTTCCGAAGCACTTGGTGGGGTTATCAATATCATTACGGAGACTCCTAAAGATGCGGACTTGCACGGTGATGTCTCCTATAGGTTCGCCTCGTTTAATACTCATGATGCCAATATTAACTTGAGCCAAAAATTGAATAAACTGGGCTATTCATTCTTTGCCAATACCTTGCACAGTGATGGTTATGATTTGCAACCTATGGCCCAAGGACAAACGGTTCCTCCATTTAATAATTATACGTTCAACGGTCAGGTATTTTATGATTTTTCAGAGCGGTTAAAACTATTCGCTTCCGGCCGATATTATCAACAACAGCAACAGGCGGATCTATTTGTTGATGGTGAACTATTTGAAGGGGATAGTGATATTGACGAAACCAATGCCCACCTAAGGTTTAATCATAAGGCCGGCGAAAAATGGGCCTTGGAATACGAGTTTTACTTTACCAACTACAAGGCGTCCGAAATCTTGCAAAGCCCTATTACTGATGACGTTTTCAGCCAAAGCAATTTTGACCAAAATCTTTTAAGACCCGAGATTAGGGCCACCTATACATTTAAACCCAAACATGCACTTACTTCTGGGGTGGGTTATAATCATGAAAACCTAAATCGTACATTTTTTGATGAAAAAGTGGTCTTCGATTCACAATATGCCTTTACCCAATATGATTTTTTCCCATGGGAAAAGCTAAACCTGATCCTTGGCGCACGTTTTGACAACCATAGTGAATACCAGTCCCAATTTAGCCCAAAGGCATCGGCAAATTTTCAATTGAGCAACGCTATTTCACTAAAAGGTTCCATCGGTTATGGCTTTAAAGCTCCCGATTTTAGGCAATTGTATTTTGATTTTACCAATTCCGCGGTTGGTTATACGGTATTGGGTTATAATGTTGCCGTGGAAAAGGTCCAGGAATTGGAAACACAGGGACAATTGACCGAAATCCTGTTTGACCTTTCCGAATTGGAAGAACCTTTGGAAGCGGAAAGTTCCATCGGGTACAATTTGGGTGCAGGATATGTGTATGGCAATGTAAAGGTGAACCTTAATTTTTTTAGAAACGATTTTAAAAATCTAATCGATACTAGGGCCATTGCAAGGCGGACCAATGGACAAAATGTATTCAGCTATGCCAATTTTGACCGGATTTATACTAGCGGTCTTGAAATGGATGCCAGTTATAGTCCAAATAAACGACTGACCATTGTCGCTGGCTATCAATTACTATATGCCAAGGATAAGGAAAAAAAGGTGGCTTTGGAACGGGGCGAGGTATTTGCGCGCGACCCCCGAACACTACAGACCGTAGCTTTGGATAACTCCGATTATTTTGGGCTCGTCAACCGTTCCAGGCACACCGCCAACTTCAAGGTATTCTATGATGTGCCGCAATGGGATTTGAATATCAACCTCCGGGTAAATTATAGGAGCAAATACGGGCTTTTCGATGGTAACGGCAATGGGATTTTAGACGATTTTGACACGACCTTCGTCGATGGCTACGCCCTTACCAATTTAACATTGAACAAAACCTTTTCGAAAAAATACACCTTACAATTGGGGGCAAACAACCTGTTTGACTATAAGGATGAGGAGAATATACCCGGCCTTGCCGGAATACAGTTATTTACTAAAATTAATTTTCAATTCTAAAAACAATTCCTATGAGAGCTATGATTAAATTTTGTACGATGCTTTTTGTCGCCTTTACGTTTGTTTCATGTAGCGATGATGATAACGGCCCGGAGCCCCTGGCCGTGGAGAGTGAAACAGCGGCCAACATTCCTGCGCCACAGACCGGAGGACAGCCTAGCCCCGACCCTATTGGCGGTCCGTTTACAAAGTTTAGTTTTTCGACCGGTGAAGTCACAACGAGCGAAACGGAATGGGACATTGCCTTTAGGGGCACAACCATAGCCGTTAATGGTGGGGCCGTTACGGGTACTAACGATGAACCTGAAAGAAATGGCAATGCCGGGGCCTTTATAGCTACGGGTACTTTTGCAAGTATTACGGATGCTGCAAGTTATACCTTTGCACAAGATTCCCAAAGTGGTTTTGCTATCCCTACGGGAAGCGACAATGGATGGTATAACTATACTCCTTTTCCAGTAAATCTAATTTCCCCCATTCCAGGACGGATTTTGGTTATTAGGACCCATGACGGAAAATATGCCAAAGTAGAGATATTAAGTTACTATAGGGACGCACCTGCCGAACCTGATGGCATGGCCGACGAGGCCCGTTTTTATACCTTCAATTACGTATATAATCCCAACGAGGGACAAACTACTCTGGAATAATGGGAAGACCGATTAAAATACTGTTTATCGTTCTTCGCCTGGTCCTAGGGGGAATGATGCTTTATGGAGGCCTGCAAAAATTCCAAAAACCTTTGCCTTCGCCAATCGAAGTGGTGGAAAAAGCCGAAAAGTTCATGACGCCCGAAAAGGAAAATACGTTACAAAAAATATTATATATCAGCGGGGCAAAACAGACTGGATATTTCTGGCAAGTTTTAGGTATTTGTGAATTGTTGTTCGGTCTATTGTTGTTGCTTCAGGGAACCAGTCTGGTCGGCGCCCTATTTCTCTTACCTATAACATTACACATCTTTTTGTTCCATGTATTCCTGGAATCCAATGAGGTGAGGGAACTTTTGCAAACAGGAGGGTTATTCCTTATCAATATCCTTTTGGTACTCAAGGAAAAGGATAAATGGAAACATCTACTATGGATAAAACCGATTTGAGTTTGAGTTAGTTTGGGCCGGGGATTTGTTAGGTTTGGTCTCCGGCCTTTTTTGATTTGGTTCATCGAAATCGACAAAACGAATGACACACTATGGAACTATTATACGAAAATGATTACGGCGTTACTTATAAACTTCTGCATAGTCCGAATCCTTCCTGTGACATCCAATTGGTCATTGATACTGTGGGCCTATTCATGTCCCGATCAGATTTGGACCATCTTCTCAAAATTGTTCTCAAGTCCCATGGGTCATCATGTGCATGTCCGGAGTGCGACGGAGATTGCTGCAACAGAATATGGTGTGCCAATCCCCTAATGGATATCAACCTTAAGGTAAACGAACGCATCCTTTTTTTGTTGGAAGACCTTATCCGAGGTACGCAGTTTATCCTGGACATGGATGCTACCTTAAAGGAAAACCGCGTTAAACCAGGAAATTAACCGAGATATGACCAAAACCATGGCTAGACTTTCATTGGAAGGTTTAAGCCCATGCACTACTATGAATAATGGATTTTTCGTCTAGACCATTCCGGATACATAAACATTTTTTTCGATTTGTTCAAGCCCGAGGTACCTTCGATAATGGCGGAATTGAATTTTAGCATTGGGTTACCTCGTTTCTTGCGATCGATTGGACGAACCCGTATTACGCTTTTCTTTTTTTATCCAAATGTCGATTAGGCAGCTAGAGTAGTACCGCCCTTTACCTGTATCATAGGGGAAAAACCTTGGTAATAGGTTCAGCGGCATGGGCCCAAAGAAAAAAAATGGATAAAACTGTCACTAAATCGAAAAAACGAAGTCTTTACTTATAGGAACTGCAGTTCAATCACATCAATCAATCAAAAAATGATACAGATTCAGAATCTAAGAAAGAGCTTTAGGACCGAGGAAGTGGAGACCTTGGCCTTAAACAATGTAAACATGAAAATTGAAGATGGCGAGTTTGCGGCCATTATGGGACCTTCCGGTTGTGGAAAATCTACACTGCTCAACATTATCGGTATGTTGGACAACCCTACCGAGGGGAGTTATCAATTTGCCGGTAATGAAGTAAGTGGGCTTAAGGAACGCCAACGCACCGAACTACGTAAGGGGAATTTGGGCTTTGTTTTTCAGAGTTTCAACCTTATCGATGAACTAACGGTATTCGAAAATGTGGAACTCCCGCTTATTTATCTAAAGATGAAGAAAGCCGAACGCCGTGAAAAAGTGATGAACGTCCTGGAACGGATGAAAATCGGCCATCGCGAAAAACATTTTCCACACCAATTATCCGGGGGCCAGCAACAGCGGGTTGCAATTTCAAGGGCCGTGGTGACCAATCCGAAATTGATATTGGCGGATGAGCCTACCGGTAATCTGGATTCCAAAAATGGTATCGAGGTTATGAATCTCTTGACTGAACTGAATCAAGAGGATACCACAATAGTTATGGTAACCCACTCGGATCGGGACTCCCATTATGCGCATCGGGTCATTAATTTGTTCGATGGTCAAATCGTAGCCGAAAACCACAATAGGGCCATAGGTGCATTGGTCTAAAAGGGCTTGGCATCCTTTCCTATTCCAAAAAAAGTAGAATAAAAAGCCCTTCAAATTTGAATGGCTTTTTGGCTTTTGTCAAAATCAATACATAAACAATTCATAGGGAAGTCTTAAGTTTGGGGAAATTGAACTTGTGGGTCTAAAAGAATCCAAGGGCTGCCAGAATTAGGCAGACAACTACAGTTAAGAGGATGGCAACCAAAACTACCACCATTACACTGAGGAAGCCGTTCAAGACCCTAACGCCAAAAGTGATTTCCTCTTCCATGATTAGTTTATTTATCACAATGTACAGAATAATTGCCTAAAGACCAAGGTTTTAGAAGAGTATTTCGACCAATTGCGCTGCCTTTAGTATATTCCTTCGGTATACGGTTTGTTTAATCGGTAAAGGGTATTAGGCCCTATTATTCATCACTGTTTTTGCTACCGCTCAGTTTTGAGCTCAATTCCTCAAGGGAAACCCCTTTGGTCTCCGGCATCATAAATAGCACAAAGATCAATTGTAGGACCATCATTCCTGAGAAGAAAATGAAAATGGGCCATGGATTGTCTTTAAAGATACCCTTTTCGGCATCCAGAAAAATAGGGGTCAACAAGGTGATAAGCGCTGCAAATACCCAATGGGTACCTGTTCCCCAGGACTGGCCAAAAGCCCTTACCTTATTTGGAAAAATTTCGGAGATAAAAACCCAGATTACCGCCCCTTGCCCAACAGCGTGGGAAGCGATGAAGATAAGCACAAAAGTTAAGAGCAATCCAGAACTGGCTCCACTGTAAAAGCACCATCCTACCATGGCAAGGCTTACGATATAGCCCACGGAACCTATTTTCATCAATTGTTTTCTACCCAGCCTATCGATTAACCAAACCCCTACAAAAGTGAATATCAGGTTCACGATTCCGATGGAAATGGAGCTGAAAAGTGATTCCTGTGCCGCGAGCCCTGCCCTTTCCAAGATTTCCGGAGCATAGTATAACACAAAATTTATACCCGATAATTGATTGAAAAAGGCAATGAGAAAGGCAAGCATCAAAGGGGTTTTATACTGTCTTGAAAAAAGATTTTCCCCGGTCCGGGTCTCCGGGATACTTTCCTTGATTTCCTGGAGCTTTGCTGGGGCTTCATCTTCGGCGAATAAGAGTTTCAAGGTCCTTAGAGCACCTTCATCGTCCTTTTTTGTAATGGCCAGCCATCGGGGACTATTGGGAATTTTTATGACCATAATTGTATAAAGAACGGCCGGAATGGCCTCCACGCCCAACATCCATCGCCAATCGTTGGAGCCGCCAAAGCCCTGCAAAAGGTAATTGGAGACAAAGGCAACAAGTATTCCCAGTACAAGGTTGAATTGATAGAGTGCCCCGAGTTTTCCGCGATTTTCCGGAGATGAAATTTCTGAAATATAGATGGGTGCCGCTACCGAGGAAGCACCTACCCCCAAGCCTCCAATAAACCTGAAAAAGGAGAAGGTATACGGGTCCGGGGCTATGGCCGATCCCAATGCAGAAGCGGCGTAAAGTACGCCTATCCAGAATAGGGTCTTTTTTCGTCCAAAACGGTCACATGGAATGCCACCAAATAGAGATCCGATAACCGTGCCCCAAAGGGCCATGGACATTATAAAAGTACCATGGAACCATGGCGAAGTATTCCAAAGTTCTTTAATGGGAAGGTTGGCCCCGCTAATGACTACGGTATCAAAACCAAATAAAAACCCGGACAGTGCCGCGGTCAGAGAAATTCGAAAAAGCTTGGAATTCATAGGTTCGGTTTGTCGATTTCGGTAAAGCTAACAAAAAAAAACAAACCGTTTATGAACATCAATCCAATGTGGCAACACTCGGTTTTAGCGTGTCTAGCGCATCGGACTTTTTCTTTTTTTGTAGTATACTATCGGGCGTTGGTTTGGGTACGGATTTTTGGGAGTCCGGTTTTTCGATTGTGGGTTTCGCCCGTTCATCGGGATGCAATTTCCTTCTTTCCCCGAGGTTCTCCCCACAGGAAAACAAGGCTAAGCAAGATAGGGCCAAGAGCATAAAAATTGGGGAAAACTTCATGGGTCAACACAATGGGATTCAAAGTAATTTACGGATGTAACCCATTATTTGGACGCCCGCGCCCCTTTTTTCTCCAACATAGGCAGCATTGATTTGCCCGATCTGATTTAGATATTCCCTGTCCATAATAAGGCGATCAAGTGTGTTGGAAAACTCTATGGCGGTGCCCACAACCAAAATTCCACCAAGGGCCACCAATTCCTCGGCTTCATTGAAACCCTTGTATTCCGGACCTATGACCACAGGGATACCGAATACCGCCGGTTCCAATGTGTTGTGAAGGCCGGTGGCAAAGCCGCCCCCTACATAGGCCATATCCGCGTAGCTGTATATTTTGGCCAATAGGCCTATGGTATCCACTACCAACACCTCAAAACCAGAAAGGTCCCTTTCCTTGATTTCCGAATACAATATGACCTTTTTTTGAATCGACCTCTTTAGATTTTGGATATGACTTTCCTTTATATTATGCGGGGCCAGTACATACTTCATTGGCCTTTGCGAAGTATTGATGAATTCGGTTATGATTTTCTCACCTTCGGGCCAAGTACTCCCCCCTACAAAACAAAGATCGGTGCCTATGAAATCTTCCATAAAGGATAGCTGATTGTCCTGTTTTAAAATTTCCGATACCCTATCGAACCGGGTATCACCACTTACGGAAACATTATCAAAACCAAGGGACCCTAAAAGGCTTTTTGAATGTGCCTCCTGGACAAAAAAATGGGTGAACGTTCTTAGGGCTTTTCGCATGAATCCCCCATAGGCCTTAAAATATATTTTTTCTTTTTTAAAAATCGCGGAAATTAGAAGAGTGGGGGTTTCCCTTTTAGCCAAAAATTTCAAATAATTGGGCCAAATTTCATACTTCACGAAAAGGGCCAACCGGGGATTGACGATTCGCAGGAAACGTTTCACATTTTTTTGGGTGTCCCATGGAAGATAAGTAACAACGTCGGCAGCCGTGGTATTCTTCTTTACTTCATAGCCTGAAGGGGAAAAAAAAGTTACCAAGATTTTAGAATCGGGATATGAAGATTTCAGTTTTTCCAATAGGGGTAGTCCCTGCTCAAACTCCCCCAAAGAGGCCACGTGCATCCAAATAACCTTGTCCTGTTTTGAGATCAATGTTTTAAGGATACCAAAAGTCTGTTTCCTACCCTGTACAAAAAGCCGGATTTTGGGATGGAAAATTGCTGCTATCCCTAAAAAAAACCAAACAATATAAAGGGCAAGATTATAGAGAAAATACACCGGATAATCGTTTACGGCTAAAATACGGTTCTTTCCATAAATGCATAAGCTGGCGTTGCTATTTTTGTACCTTTGCATTTTCAATCCGTTTCCATGCGAAAGATTCAAATGGTAGACCTGGGCGGTCAGTACCAGTCCATCAAGGAACAGATCAATAGTTCCATTACCCAAATTTTAGAAAGTTCGGCCTTTATCAATGGCCCCGAGGTACATGCTTTTCAAAAAGAATTGGAAGACTATCTGGGTGTAAAACACGTTATTCCGTGTGCCAATGGTACCGATGCCCTCCAAATTGCAATGATGGGCTTGGGATTACAGCCTGGTGATGAGGTTATTACGGCAGATTTCACTTTTGCCGCAACAGTGGAGGTCATTGCCTTGTTACAGTTGACTCCTGTTTTAGTAGATGTGGAACAGGATTCCTTTAATATAGATATTGCAGCTGTTGAAAGGGCGATCACCCCAAAGACAAAGGCCATTGTACCGGTACATCTGTTTGGTCAATGTGCCAATATGGATGCCCTGTTGAAATTAGCAGAAAAACATAACCTATATATCATAGAGGACAATGCCCAAGCTATTGGAGCAAATTATATTTTTCCCAATGGTGCAAAACAAAAGGCCGGTACCATGGGGCATGTGGGTTGTACTTCATTTTTTCCCTCTAAAAATTTGGGAGCCTATGGGGATGGGGGTGCTCTATTTACCAATGACGATGATTTGGCGCATACCATCCGGGGCATGGTCAATCATGGCATGTACAAACGGTACCACCATGATGTGGTAGGCGTCAACTCCCGTTTAGATTCCATTCAAGCTGCCGTGCTTAGGGCCAAACTGCCCAAATTGGATGGGTATTGCGATGCCAGAAGGGAAGCGGCACGAAAATATAACAAGGCCTTTGAGCATCAGGAACATATCATTGTTCCCAAAACAATCAACCATTGTGAAGGTATCTGTGATGCCTGTGATTGTCATGTTTTTCATCAGTATACATTGCGGATTACGAATGGAAAAAGAGATGCCTTGGCCCAGCATATGGTGGAAAAAGGAATACCGCATGGCATTTATTACCCGATTCCACTTCACAAACAAAAGGCCTATGCCGACGAACGCTATAATGAAGCCGATTTCCCTGTGACCAATCAATTGGTCCAGGAGGTAATTTCCCTACCCATGCATACGGAATTGGACGATGAACAGATAGCCTATATTTCAGATTCCGTCGTTCAATTTGTAAATGATTGATTTTTGCAGGCCCCAAGAACGAATAACAATCCCTAATTTTAAATAACGCTATACATGAAAATACTTGTAACCGGAGGTCTTGGTTTTATTGGTTCCCATACCGTTGTGGAGCTCCAAAATGAAGGCTTTGAAGTAGTCATAATCGATAACTGTTCCAACGCGGATGAGAAGGTGTTGCAAGGTATTATCTCAATTACGGGGAAGGCACCGATTTTCGAAAAACTGGATTTACGGGAAAAAGAAAAAGTACAGGATTTTTTCAAACAGCATCAAGATATAGAGGGGGTAATCCATTTTGCAGCCTCCAAGGCGGTGGGCGAAAGTGTCGAGAACCCACTACTTTACTATGAGAATAACCTAGGCACCTTGGTATACCTTTTACAGGAACTTACCAAAAAGGGAAAATCGAGCTTTATTTTCAGCTCCTCCTGTACGGTATATGGCCAGGCGGACAAAATGCCCATTACCGAAAATGCCCGGGTAAAACCGGCCGAATCGCCTTATGGAAACACCAAGCAGGTTGGAGAGGAAATTATCCGGGATACCTGTAGGGTAACCCTTGGTTTAAAGGCCATTTCCCTGCGCTATTTCAATCCAATGGGTGCCCATTCCAGTGCGGAAATCGGGGAACTGCCTATCGGGGTGCCACAGAATTTGGTTCCCTTCATTACGCAAACTGCAATGGGACTTCGGGAACAGCTTTCCGTGTTCGGAGACGACTATCCAACCGAAGATGGTACCTGTATCAGGGATTATATCTATGTTGTTGATCTCGCCAAGGCTCATGTGGTTGCCTTGCAACGGCTACTGGAAGGAAAAAATAGGGATAATTATGAGGTGTTTAATGTGGGTACAGGTAAGGGAAGCTCCGTACTAGAGGTCATCCAAAGTTTTGAACGCGTATCCAGTAAAAAACTGAACTACCAAATTGTGGGGAGAAGGGCCGGAGATGTCATCTCGGCCTACGCAGACACTACCAAGGCCAACGAAGTTTTGGGTTGGCAAGCAAAATTTTCCCTGGATGAGGCCATGAAATCCGCCTGGGACTGGGAGCAAAAGGTAAGATCATAAATAATAGCGGCATACGATTCCGGTGGTAGAGTTATAAATCCGGATAGCTCTATGCTATCTCAAGATTTGCTTAAAAAAAGGCCTTTTTTGCTACACATTTTTATTAATTATCCACATAACCTTGATCCCAAGTTCTTTTTGGGTCGTGATTCCGTAAATCGCATTGGAAGTCGGCCACCGCTTTAAGGTTCATCAATACGGATATCCACCCGGCATGAACCTTGGAAAAATAACTTTCAGGTACATTTCCGTTGATTAAGGTAAGGTCGGTTTCGCCATTTTCGGTTTGCTCCAATTGAAATTTTACCAAGCTATCGAAATAGTCCAAATGAAATTCCTTATTGGCAGTTTTCCTTAGTATTCGACTATGGTATGTTTGGCCATTAGGAAACAAGAAATGGATTATGCCGTCCTTTTCCGTGGCTTCTTCGGACCAGAATGTTATCCTTCCCTCAGAAGTAACAAGTAAATCAAAAACCTTCTCGGGGCTGGATTTTAAATGGATTTTCCAAGTAATCGTTTTCATGACCTTATTAAGATTTTTAGTATTTTAAGGTAGTTGTGAAATGACTTTTAAATGGTCCGGGTTTTGCTTGAATTGGATGTTGCAATTCATTCTTTGTTCCATACTGAATTCATTAACTCATAATACGCCATTCTTGTTAATCCATTTCATTCACAAGATTTTATGGACCAAAAACTTCGTTTTTCGCTGTTTGGATAGGTGCTCAGTATCCAATTAAACTAAAACTTTTATGATTTCTACTACTTTCCTCACTTGATGCTAGTTGTGGTACTATTGGTATCATCAATGATGTTCATATTAAGCTTCTAAGTCAATTATTCCTTGAATAGTTTTTTGTACTTTGAAGTGGCGTATTCATCCAGTAATCGTCAAAATTATCAGGTTTTATAATAGGCTGGTCTTTGAAAATAGGCTTCCTCTTTTCCATAAATAAGCTATCGTTTGGACTATTTACACTCGGTTTTACTTCTTGCACAAAAAACTCCCGAAATTGATTGTAGTCCCTAAAAGTCCATTCGTCAATCAAATTGCCGTCCACATCCCTTACGTTGGATACTTTTAAGCTTAACAACAAGGAGTCAACAGATTTTTTACTTGCAGCAGTATACATTGACATAAACTTAGAGGGGTGCATCTTGGGGTATAATAGCACTGTTTTTTTGTTTGGATCACTATTATCAAGTCCAATTTCTGTAAAATCTATTTTTTCGCCCTTGTATTTAAGGATATAGTTGTCCCTGTTCAAAGCATTCTGCAGATTTGGTGTTCGATTAAAAAAGATTACTATACACTTTAGGTTAATATCTATTGTTATGGTCTTCAGTAAAAACTTAGGAGGGTCCCAGATTTGAAATGTATTGTGAAAAGAGATATAATTGAGGTACATCGTTTCATTCTCAGGGCGATATTCCGTGATAATCTCAAAAATCAGTTGGTTATTTGCTTTATGTTTGTTGATAATACCATTTGGCAACTTTTTTTTGCGGTCATATACGGTATACTCCATCTTATGTATGGCTAAATTTCTTTTTGCAATGTACATTGTTCCATACGCACTAAAGTCCAAAAGCAGCTTCTCAAACTTAATGGTATAAATGGGTTCGTCATCTAGATAGGTATCAGGCCCTTTTTTGAACGTGTGCTCAGAGAGAAGGTCGTATTCTAGGCGATGTACGAAAGAGTAAGAATCGATTTTATAATTACGTAAGGCATCATGAACCCTTAGAATGGTAAATTCATTGCCACCATAGGGCGCCAAAAAAGCCTTATCGATAACCTTGCGGCCTTCTTTGAACTGATAGTTGTACGATTGCAACGCTAGGGTATCCCTTTGGAAATTAGTATTTTCCAAATAGTCGAAGATTTTAACTTTGGTGGTTACGGAATCTACCGTATCAAAACCTTCATCAAATACTTTCAATATGGCCTCGTTGAGATTTACATATTGTAAACTGTCCAATTGGTAATCACGATAATAGCCTACGATAGAAAAGGGGTCGATTGGGTAATTCTCAGGTATTGACCTTAGTGCCTTTCGCACTATTTGTCTAGCTGTAAGTTTTTTTTCCCTTTTCTTTTTGGCTGTTATTTGGGCTCCTTCCAATTCAAATGTCGCTGGTTCTAGTCTCACATCGTTCAACCCGTAAATCGAAAAATCTTTAGTCAAGATCTCTTTTGTTTGATATCCCATAGAGGATATCTCGATAATATCACCGTACTCTTTGAACTTTAAGGGGATTTTGAAACTTCCATCAGTATTTGAAATAACACCTAAAGCCCTATCCTTTAGTCGAATACTTGCAAATGCTATGGGTTCTTGTGTTTTGGAATCAATTAGCTTGCCGATGATATATTCAGGTTGTTGGGATAAAACTGAATTTGATGTTAGAAGTTGTAAAAGGAAAAACAAATAAGTAGGGAATCTTTCTCGCATAGTTGGAAAACTTTTACCCGCTCAAACTTGCCTTTTTGTAAGGGTGGGTTTTGATGTATTTTTTTATCTTGCAAAATCCATCAGACTTATCTTCTTCATAATCCTATTGAGACTTTGTCCCTTATCGGCAGAACTAAGATAGAGGATTTTTGATGTTCTTGAATGAAATCACCCGACTTGGATAAAGCGCCCTTTCCTTTCGTGTGCTTAAATTTAACTTGAATTTGATTTTTCTTAAGGGATATTTTAAAGGGGTAAACCAAAGCTTCCAAAAACTCGTAAATAGGATATGGTCATGAATTTCCCGAATAGCACCGAGCTTTTACAAAATGCCAAAGATCAGGGTTTATATGACAAATTGGTAATCCAATTGGAGAAGGATTTTGGGTTGGCCAATATTCCCATAGATTTTTCATTGGATGTAGAACCCGCCGACCTACGGGCCACGCTCCACGAAAAGGTCTATTTTCTCATTCTTGAAAAATTCGTGGACTATCTCAATCTCCTGTATATTGTGGATGTGCCCGAAAAGGATTTTAAGGAAATCCAGGTGACCGATGCGGTGGAAGTAGCGGAACAGGTCTCCTTCCTTATCCTAAAAAGGGAATTGCAAAAGGTGTGGCTAAAGGCAAGATACAGTCACTAAATTAGGTGTATCATTTTGCCATCCTGAGCAATTGTGTTGCTAACTTCATTCTAAAGTTTTCATTAGTTCAAAACCCAATCCGTCTATATTGCTCTGGTTTTTATTGCGGCCCGAAACATTCGATAGTATCACTATGGCGTTTTGAGTTTTTGTATTCATCACAAGAAAAGATTTATAACCCGGTGTGGCTCCGTTATGAAAATACCAAGGTTGCGAACTGGGATTCCTCAAAATTCGCCAGCTTAGACCTCGGTCCGAAGCTTCATCTATCGAAAAAGTCTTTCGTAAAGTCAATTGTAATTCTTTATTCGAATGGTCAAAGTGTGCAATTACAAATTTTGATAAATCTTCAACAGTAGAAAATATACCACCTGCACCAACAAGTGCAGATAAATCTAAATTAGGAACTTCGTTTCCATTTTCATCTAAACCCCTTACAAGGAATGGGACTATCTTGTTGATATTACTGGTCGAATTTTTCATTTGATACCTCCAAAAGATTTTATCCAGGATAAGACTTTCATAGTCTTTTTCGTAAACTTCACATAATGTGTAACCTAGAACCCCTGCGCCTAAATTAGAATACTTGGTTCTTTCGCCTGGCTTGTAGGTTAACCGTAAACCTTCAGTCAAATACTTTTTTAGTTTTTCCTCATCATAATACCGATATTTTGAATTTGGATTACCCAAACCGAATCCCAAATTCGATGGGTTTTTTGGAAGTCCAGAGGTATGATTTGCCAGACTCTGGAAAGTTATTTTAGTATCATCTTTTAGTGGAAAATTAAGATAATCATTAATACTATCTCCGAGTTTCAGTTTATTCTCTACTACCGCATTTACCAGAAGAGTTGAAGTGAAGACTTTAGTTATGGAGCCAATCTCAAAAACACTGTCCTTGTTACCCAGCGAACAGATGATATCGTTTTTTCTTATTACCCCATAAAACCTCGCCAATCCATTTTCTACTATAGAAATCGAAATCTGACTGTTGTTTGGGAAGACTTTGGCTCTATCAAAAATAAGGTTTGCCTGAATATCTGAAATTTGTTCGATCGAATTAATCTGACCGTTTTTGGCCAGTTTGGTTTCGCAAGAAATAAATAAAATCGAAACTACTATAAGAATTCTTTTCATCAATTTTCTCTGATTGCCGATTACCGCAAAAACGCATTCGACCGGAATATTTGTGCAATTTTATTGCACAAAACCAAAGTCGGAAAACCCTAAAAAAACACTCGTACAAAGGGCATCCAGGCATTGGCATAAATGCTTTTATCGTCATCGTAGAGCACATCATAACGGATGCCTAAGGTAAAATTACGGTCCGTATAACCGATACCTAGAAAAAGGGCAGGTGACCAATAGTTGTCCTCCAGTCTAAAGGTGCCGTCATCAAATTCCCTATTGATCCGCAACTGTTCAAATTCAGCGGATAGTTGAAGAAAGGGGATAGGGTTATAGAGCGAAAGTACACTGCCACCATAGGCCAACAACTTATCGTCATTAAACTTGGCGTAGTTAAAGTTAAGACTCATTCCAGTTGCGAATTGATCGTTGAACTGATAAATGGCGCTTGGGGAAATGGAGCCATTAAACCCGCCATTGGTAAAGCCCAATCCAACTCCACCACCGAACCGGACCCGGCTCCAGAAATCATTGCCTCCCAAGGGATTCTGTGCAAAAAGGGTGTGGCTGGCCAACGCGCAAAAAAGAACAACAAACGACTTGAGGAACATTTTGGTCATAATCCCTTAATTTTCTTTGATTACCTAATCTAAGATACGCCTAGATATCGTAAATGTTGTATTTTTGAGCATATTTTATTCTGATTTCAGAGAAACGTTTTATGGATAAATATTCCTTTTTAAATACGGCGCATACTACTTTTTTCGCCGAACTCTACGATAAATACCTTCAGCATCCGGATAGTGTGGAACCGAGTTGGCGGGCCTTTTTCCAAGGTTTTGATTTTGGTATGGAAAGCGCTTTGGACGAGTTGGACATTTCCGCCCAGAATGGGACGGTGTCCCTTGCCAACGGACAGGAGGTGACCATGCCAGAATCGTTGCAAAAGGAATTTCAGGTGGTTCGCCTAATCAACGGGTACCGTAGTCGAGGTCATTTGTTTACGAAGACCAACCCGGTCAGGGAGCGAAGAAAATACGAACCTACACTGGATATCGAGAATTTTGGACTCTCACAAAGCGATATGGATATCGAATTTAATGCGGGAGAGATTATCGGTATCCAAAGAAAGACCTTACGGGAAATCTTGGGCCACCTACAACGCATTTATTGTGATGCCATCGGGGTAGAATACATGTATATCCGTAAGCCCGATAGGGTCGATTGGATACAGGATTGGATCAATGTCAATGACAATCACCCGCAATTCAATATAGATCAAAAAAAGCATATTCTTAAAAAATTGAATCAGGCCGTAGCCTTTGAGTCTTTTTTGCACACCAAATATGTGGGACAAAAACGTTTTTCGTTGGAGGGCAACGAGACCCTGATTCCTGCGTTGGACGCCATTGTGGAAAGAGCGGCAGGATTGGGTGTGGAGCAATTCGTTATGGGGATGGCCCACCGGGGCCGCCTGAATGTATTGACCAATATCTTTGGAAAATCGGCCAAGGACATTTTTAGTGAGTTTGACGGTAAGGATTATGAACAGGAAATCTTTGATGGTGATGTAAAGTACCATTTGGGTTGGACTTCCGTGCGTAAAACGGATAACGGCAACCGCATAAATATGAATATTGCGCCCAACCCTTCCCATCTGGAGACGGTGGGTGCCGTGGTGGAAGGTATTTCACGGGCCAAACAGGACACTCATTTTCCGGATGATTTTTCCAAAGTACTGCCCATTGTGGTACATGGCGATGCGGCAATCTCTGGGCAGGGTATAGCCTATGAGGTGGTACAGATGGCCCAATTGGACGGTTATAAAACCGGTGGTACCATTCATATGGTGGTCAACAACCAGATCGGATTTACCACCAACTATCTGGATGGCCGTTCCTCTACCTACTGTACGGATGTGGGAAAGGTGACCCTAAGTCCGATACTTCATGTAAATGCCGATGATGCGGAGGCTGTGGTCCATGCCTCCTTATTTGCCCTGGAATATCGCATGCAGTTTAAGCGCGACGTTTTCCTGGATCTTTTGGGATATCGAAAATACGGGCATAATGAGGGCGATGAACCGCGCTTTACCCAACCCAAACTCTACAAGATTATTGCAAAACACAAAAACCCCAGGGATATCTATGCGGAACGGCTGCTTTCGGAAGGTGTTATACAGGAGGGCCATGTAAAGGAATTGGAGTTAGAGTACAAAAGCACTTTAGAAGAGGAATTGGAGGATTCCCGAAAAGAAGATAAAACGGAAATCACGCCTTTTATGGCCGATGAGTGGAGGGGCTTTGAAAGTGTTAGGGAATGGGAAATGATGGATCCTGTGGATACCACCTATGACCTTAAGGATTTGACCAAAATCGCCAAGGTCATCACTGAATTACCAGAGGGTAAAAAATTCCTTCGGAAAGTAGAGCGTTTGATTGGTGATCGTAAAAAGATGTTCTTTGAGACCAATACGTTGGATTGGGCCATGGGCGAACTCTTGGCGTACGGTACCCTATTGGAGGAAGGTTATGGTGTGCGCATGTCCGGTCAGGATGTGGAGCGGGGTACCTTTTCCCACCGCCATGCCGTAATGAAGGTTGAGGAAAGCGAGGAAGAAGTGCTATTGCTCAATCATATTTCCGACCAACAAGGTAAGTTCCAGATTTACAATTCCCTTCTTTCCGAATACGGCGTAGTCGGATTTGATTATGGCTACGCCATGGCAAGCCCGAATACCTTAACGATTTGGGAGGCCCAATTTGGGGATTTTAGCAACGGGGCACAGATTATGATCGATCAATATATCTCCGCTGCAGAAGATAAGTGGAAGTTGCAAAATGGACTGGTCATGTTATTGCCTCATGGATATGAAGGTCAAGGAGCCGAGCACTCCTCGGCCCGAATGGAAAGGTATCTACAATTGTGTGCCCGTGACAATATGTACGTTGCGGATGTGACCACTCCGGCGCAAATGTTCCATATTTTGCGGAGACAAATGAAGGTAAGGTTTAGAAAACCCTTGATTATCTTTACCCCCAAAAGTCTTTTGCGCCATCCAAAAGCGGTGTCTACAGTGGAGCAATTGACGTCCGGTAGTTTTCAGGAGGTTATTGATGATACTGCGGCCGATATCAGCAAAGTTAAGAGTGTGGTATTCTGCACAGGAAAATTCTACTATGACCTCTTGGCCGAAAGAGAAAAGCAGGACCGCAATGATGTGGCCCTGGTTCGGGTGGAGCAATTGTTCCCGTTACCGGTGGAACAGATGAGGAATGTCATCAAAAAATACAAGAAGGCGGATGATTTGGTCTGGGCACAGGAGGAACCAAGGAATATGGGGGCCTGGAGCCATATGATGATGCATTTTCCGGAAGCGGGCAAACTTCGGGTAGCTTCCCGGCGCTTCTATGCCTCGCCTTCCGCGGGTAGTGCCGTCCGTTCAAGGATGCGGCACCAACAGGTAATCGATTACGTCTTTGATAAGACCAAGGACAATATGACCCGTCCCAAAAGCAAAACCGAAGCACAAAAATGAAGGGAGTCCTATGTGCCTTGGCCTTTGTAGTAGGTATAACTTCTTCGCATTCGCAAGAGGAACTGGGCAATTATGCCGTTGCCTCTGCAGAGTTCATGGCTTTATACAACAACGCGGACTATGAGGGCATTTTTAATCGCTTTGATGCTGATATGAAAAAGGCATTGCCCCGTGAACGGACCCTTCGATTTTTTACACAGAATGTCAATAACATTATGGGTAATATTCAATCCATGCAGTTTTTTGGATTTAAGAGAGGGGCACATCTCTATCGTACTGTTTTTGACCGTGCCGTGGCGGATGTTTTGATTTCCCTCAACACCAGAAATGAGATTAGTGGGCTGTACATTTCTCCTTCCAAACCATTGGATTTCCCGTTGTTGGAGCGAAATAGCACCCCGATGATACTGCCTTTTAGGGAAGAGTGGTTCGTGTATTGGGGAGGCACCACCTTGGAACAGAATTATCATGTTGCCGAAATAAGTCAGCAATATGCCTATGATCTTTTGATGGTATCCGATGGAAGCTCCTACCAAGGCGATTCAAGGGATAATGAAAGTTACTTGGTGTACGGTAAGGAAATTATTGCACCCTGTGATGCTCGTGTAGCCAAGGTAATTACGGGAGTGCCGGACAATATTCCAGGGGAGACCAATCCAAACCAACTTACTGGAAACACGGTGGTACTGGAAACGCCGGTCGGCGAATATCTACTATTTGCACATTTAAAAAATGGGTCAATTTTAGTTGAGGAAGGTGCGGATGTCCTGCAGGGAGAACCCATAGGACAATGTGGCAACTCGGGAAATTCCACAGAGCCCCATTTACATTTGAGCCTTCAGAACGATGTGGAAATGGAGAATTCCACCGGAGCCCGATTGTATTTTGATCGGATTTTGGTGAATGGTGAAATCATGGAGGATTACCTGCCAGTGAAAGAAGATTTTATACGAAATATAAACTAAATTAGCAGACTAAAAAAAAGGAAAATGATTCTAGAAATGAAAGTTCCTTCCCCGGGGGAATCGATAACCGAAGTGGAAATAGCGGAATGGTTGGTGGAGGATGGTGATTATGTGGAAAAGGACCAGGCCATAGCTGAAGTAGATTCGGACAAGGCCACTTTGGAGCTTCCAGCGGAAGAAAGTGGTACCATTACCCTTAAGGCCGAGGTTGGCGATGCCGTTGCCGTGGGCGAGGTGGTCTGCTTGATTGATACCGCTGCCCCTAAGCTTGAAGGAGCGGTAGCCGTTGAGGAATCAGAGAAAGAAGTGCCCAAGAAAGAAGCTGCTCCGGAAAAGCCAGTCCCGACAAAGGTTTCGGAGGCTCCCAAGACTTATGCCACAGGTTCCCCAAGTCCGGCCGCCAAAAAGATTTTGGACGAGAAAGGTATCTCGGCCGCAAATGTAAACGGTACAGGTAGAGATGGCCGCATTACCAAAGAGGATGCCGTTAATGCCGTTCCGGCTATGGGTACCCCGACTGGAGGAAATCGGGGCGAGACACGTTCCAAACTCTCCATGTTACGGCGTAAGGTGGCCGAAAGACTGGTTTCCGCAAAGAATGAAACAGCTATGTTGACCACCTTTAATGAGGTGGATATGACCCCTATTTTTGAATTGCGGAAAAAATACAAGGAGGATTTCAAGGAAAAGCATGGTGTAAGCCTTGGGTTTATGTCCTTTTTTACCAAGGCTTGTGTACGGGCCCTGGAACTTTTCCCGGCGGTAAATTCCATGATAGATGGTAAGGAAATGATATCGTATGATTTCTGCGATATTAGTATAGCGGTTTCCGGTCCAAAAGGGTTGATGGTACCCGTAATCCGAAACGCGGAGAATTTGACTTTCAGGGGAGTGGAGTCCGAAGTAAAACGTTTGGCCATACGCGCACGGGAAGGTGAGATTACTGTTGATGAAATGACAGGAGGGACCTTTACCATCACCAATGGCGGTGTTTTCGGTTCTATGTTGTCCACCCCTATAATCAACCCTCCTCAAAGCGCTATTTTGGGAATGCATAATATTGTGGAGCGACCCATTGTTCGTGACGGTGCAATTGCCATTGCCCCAATTATGTATGTTGCGCTTTCCTATGACCACCGTATTATTGATGGTAAGGAATCGGTAGGCTTTCTGGTGGCTGTTAAGGAAGCCCTGGAAAATCCTGAAGAATTGTTGATGGAAAATAATGTAGAGCGAGCGTTGGAGATGTGATGCTCCGGAAAACGTATTGGCGAATTAAGATAGGACTACTATTTCCGTTTTAGATAAACGCAACTTTTGCTGTAATCTATAATTGCTTTTGCCTTTTTTAGGATATCGGCACCAATAATCCCATCTACAGGTAAGGCTTTATGTGTAATCAGGGCTTCATTTACATGGACCAGGTCGAACAGCACGATCTTTAGTTTCTTTTTCTTCCAATCCCCTATTTCAATTTTGTTTTTGGTAGAGATCAAGGTTTCCATATTGGTGGCTCCCGCTCCCGCCGCCTTCACCTTGGATTCCTTGGAGGTCAGTTTAAAAAACTCGATCTTATCAAACCCTACACAGGTATTGGAGGCCCCGGTATCCAGAATAAATCGGCCCATTACTCCATTGATCTTGGCCGAAATCTCAAAATGATTCGTATCGGTCAAAACCAGGGGAACCTGGATATAGTTCTTTTTCTTCAGGAACTTTTTAAGGGATGTCATTACTGCTTTTTGACAAAGATAAGCCTATTTTTGCCATATGATTTTGACCGATACACATACCCACCTGTATAGCGAGGCCTTTGATATGGATAGGGACGAGGTTATGCGGAAGGCCTTGGGCCACGGAATTGAACGTTTCTTTATTCCGGCCATCGATTCTACCTATACCCAAGCCATGATGGATTTGGAAAATAGTTACCCCAAGAACGTTTTCTTAATGGCCGGGCTCCATCCCACCCATGTGAAGGAAGACTATGAAAAGGAATTAGATCATGTGGAGCGGCAATTGAGGGAACGTAAGTTTTATGCCGTGGGCGAAATCGGTATAGACCTTTACTGGGACAAAACCTTTTTGAAGCAACAGCAAGATGCTTTTCGCCGTCAGATCAAATGGGCAAAAAAATACCGATTGCCCATTGTAATTCACTGCCGGGAATCCTTTGATGAAATCATTCAAATTCTCGAAAGTGAAAAGGGCGATGATCTATTCGGAATTTTTCATTGCTTTACCGGGAATTTGGAACAGGCGAAAAAAGCTATTTCCTATAATATGAAATTGGGCATTGGAGGGGTGGTTACCTTTAAAAACGGAAAAATAGATAGGTTTCTGGATCAAATCGATTTAAAACACATCGTCCTGGAGACAGATTCACCTTATTTGGCTCCGGTTCCCTATCGTGGCAAACGGAACGAAAGCGCATATCTCATTAACGTATTGGAGAAATTATCCAACGTTTACGGCAAATCAAAAGAGGATATTGCCAAAATTACCACTGAAAATTCAAAGGAGGTTTTCGGAGTTTGACATTGGGGTTTCCAAAATGGATTAATTTTTAAATCTAATGGACTTGAACAGCAAGACACACATATTGCTCATCTATACCGGTGGAACCATTGGTATGGTAAAGGATTATGAATCTGGCGTATTGAGGGCCTTTGATTTTGATAAATTGTCCAAGCATATCCCGGAGCTGGAACAGTTGGATTGCAGAGTAGATACCGTTTCCTTCGAGAGTCCCATTGACTCGTCCAATATGAATCCAGATCATTGGGTTAAAATCGCTACCCTGATCGAGGAAAACTATGAAGGGCACGATGGTTTTGTAGTGTTGCATGGGAGTGATACCATGAGTTACACGGCATCGGCCTTGAGCTTTATGTTGGAAAATCTGGCCAAGCCGGTCATTTTTACCGGATCTCAATTGCCTATCGGGGACTTGCGCACCGATGCCAAGGAGAACCTCATCACCTCCATACAAATTGCTGCCCTGCAGAAGAAAGGGAAACCGGTCATTCAGGAGGTTGGGCTTTATTTTGAATACAAGCTTTACCGTGGTAATAGGACCACTAAAATAAATGCGGAACATTTTCAGGCCTTTGCCTCCTTGAACCATCCGCCTTTGGCCGAATCCGGGGTACACCTTAAGGTGTTTGATGAATATCTAATGCAAAGAAAGAATACGAAGCGGTTCGTGGTGCATAAAGACCTGGATGCCAATGTAGTGATTCTAAAACTTTTCCCCGGTCTTAATCGAGAAGTGATCCGAAGAGTATTGGGAACGCCCAATCTTAAGGCACTGGTATTGGAGACCTACGGCGCAGGCAATGCACCTACCGATCCATGGTTATTGGAAGATTTGGAAGAAGCTTTGGCCAAAGGATTGCATATTGTCAACGTAACGCAATGTTCGGGCGGAAGTGTAATCCCAGGGCGGTATAAGACAAGTGAGCAGCTAAGGCAACTGCAAATTATCAATGGGAAGGATATCACCACAGAGTCCGCCATTACCAAGTTAATGTACCTTTTGGGCAGTGGTGTCTCACATAAATTGTTCAAGACCGTCTTTGAAACTTCACTTCGGGGAGAAATGCAGCAAAAATAGTGGGCTAAATTTTATTAAATAAGTTTTTTTTTGTTATTTGCCCACCCTTGAAAAAGGAATACTAGAGAGGTGGCCGAGTGGTCGAAGGCGCACGCCTGGAAAGTGTGTATACACCAAAAGTGTATCGAGGGTTCGAATCCCTTCCTCTCTGCGAAGACAGAAAGGTTTGTTAGAAATACTTTAACCGAGGTTATTCGAAAATCGGATTTAAATCTTGATTGAATTTTAATTAGGGATACCCTTAACAATGACCCTTTTTGAATTCCCCCTACAATCGTAGAGGTACATGGGCTAATCTAGGATAAACCCTATCTCCAATGCGATTAAGTTTTGCTTTTTTTATTGCGATTTTTTTTTATCTTTAACCCTATTAACTAACTAATTTAAGTTTGAAAAAATGAAAAGATTATTCTCTATCCTGGCTCTAGCTGGGTTGTTTGTTCTAAGTACAAATACAGTAAGTGCAAAAGCGACTGCAGCTACGATGGTGTCCAATTTGTCCAGCACAATAGCTGCAACTGCGGTTATGCTTCAAGATGACGCCCCGGCAGAAGCGCAAGGTTTCACCCAGGTATTAAAGACTCAATTCATACAAGGAGGTGCCGGTTTCATGGGTATCGTTCTTTTGTGTTTAATATTGGGATTGGCAGTGGCCATTGAAAGGATAATTTATCTCAATATGGCAAGCACCAACACCACTAAACTCAAACAACAAGTTGAAGATGCCTTGGCATCAGGAGGGGTAGAGGCTGCAAAGGAAGTTTGCCGAAACACCAAAGGTCCCGTTGCTTCCATATATTATCAGGGACTGGATAGGGCCGGTGAGAGCATCGAGTCAGCAGAAAAAGCGGTGGTTGCCTACGGTGGTGTACAAATGGGACAATTGGAAAAGAATGTATCCTGGTTATCCCTCTTTATTGCCATTGCACCCATGCTTGGGTTCATGGGTACGGTAATTGGTATGATTCAGGCCTTCCAGAAAATTAGTGCGGTAGGTAACTTGAGCGCCTCTCTTATTGCAGGTGATATCCAGGTAGCACTTTTGACTACGGTTTTTGGTCTTATTACGGCTATCATACTTCAAATTTTCTACAACTACATTATTGCAAAAATCGACAGTATCGTTAATGACATGGAAGACTCCTCAATCTCTTTGATTGATATGTTGGTGGACCACAAAAAATAAGTCGGATAATTTAAAATAATGTCATGCATAAAATATTAAAAATAATTCTAATAGTTCTAGGCGTCATTTCCGCAATACTATGGTATTACCTTCCATCAAAGGATATGCCTGCTGCCGAAGCCGCTCAGAGCGGTGCCATGAACGGTATGTTCTGGATTACCTATCTGCTTTTGGCCATAGCCGTATTATTCGCTTTGTTGTTCACCCTTAAAAATCTTTTTTCCAATCCCAAAGGCCTTAAAAAGACCTTGTTCGTTATTGGAGGGTTTTTGTTGGTAGTTGTTATATCGTACGTTCTGTCTAGCGGAACGGATGTAAGCATAGAGGAAATGGCCAATAGGGGGGTAGCTACCTCCGAGAGTACCATTAAGAAAATAGGAATGGGATTGAACGTATTTTTTATTCTTACGGCAGTCGCTATTGTCTTGATGGTTCTACCAGGTCTGAAGAAGTTGTTTAGTAAATAGAAAAACTCATAATTATGGCTAGAAGAGCAGGAGCACCCGAAGTAAATGCGGGATCTATGGCTGACATAGCTTTCTTGTTGCTTATCTTTTTCTTGGTAACTACCACCATAGAAACGGATGCAGGTTTGGATCGTATGTTACCGCCTATTGAACCGCCCGATACTGATGTTATCATCAAGCAAAAGAATATATTTCAGGTCAATATCAACAGAAGTGGGCAACTTTTGGCTGACGAAGAATTGATTGATTTGAAGGATTTACGGTCTAAAGCCATGGCATTCCTGGACAACGGAGGTGATGGTACTTGCAGCTATTGCAAGGGTAAAAGGAATGCCGAATCTTCCGATAACCCTACAAAGGCCATTATTTCTTTGAAGAATGATAGGGAAACCAAATATGGTACCTATATCACCGTTCAAAATGAATTGGTCGGCGCCTACAACGAATTGCGCAATCGTGAGGCGCAACGCTTATTCGGTAGGGACTTTACGGATATGGAAGCGGAGTATTTGAATCCGGAGACATCTTCAAGCCTTAAGGACGAGCTTAAGGAAAAAGTGAAAAGAATCCAGGATTTGTTTCCGCAGAAGTTGTCCGAAGCTGAAACAACCAGTAATTAGTATAAAAGCTTAAAATAATCTGATATGTCAAAATTTGCGAAGAAGAAGGACGGAGACGTCCCAGCGGTGTCCACAGCGTCGTTACCAGATATTGTTTTCATGCTTTTATTCTTTTTTATGACGGTTACGGTGATGAAGGACAGTACGTTAAAGGTAGAGAATACCT
Source organism: Ulvibacterium sp. (assembly GCF_028285715.1). GTDB lineage: Bacteria > Bacteroidota > Bacteroidia > Flavobacteriales > Flavobacteriaceae > Ulvibacterium. The sequence goes on along the minus strand of NZ_JANQOO010000017.1, from coordinate 692,401 downwards.
TGCCCAATGCCAGCGAGACCAAGAAGTTGGAGAAAAAGGATAGGGTTATCTATATTTATGTGGGTAAACCTACTTCACAGTATGAAAAGGTTTTTGGTTCAGAACCCAAGATTCAACTAAATGATAAGTTTGCCGGTCCATCCGAAGTTGGGGATTACATATTGCAGGAAAGAGCCAAGAAGGCGCAAGAACTCCAAAATGTTTTGACAACGGCCTTGAAGGTAGATAAGAATGCCAACATGGGCCTTATTTCTGACATTAAACAGGAATTGAGAAAGGTAAATGCCCTAAAGGTAAATTACACGACATATGAAGGGGATGCCTTTATGAACCTGAATAGATAGGAAGTACCGAAAATTTTAATTTTGAAAACGCCTTTACTTTGAGTAAGGCGTTTTTTATTTGTTTAATTTAGTATAGCATGAAGAATTTGATGAATAGGAAGCGATACCGCTGCAACATGTATACAATGCAATCATGCGGTTAGAACGAACCGTTTTTACCTATCCAAGATATGTCCGGAAATTTATGAGATGCTTTGCCCTTTTATTTCTTTTTTTTGGATTTTCGGGTTCCACATATGCCCAAGAGAATGAAGATACGTTTAGTGGGAGTACCAACTATTTGGAAGATCAATTTTACATGGGTATTACCTATAACTTTCTATTGGATAAGCCTGTTGATGTTACCCAGCGTAACCTTTCTTATGGACTGCAGGCCGGTTTTATTAGGGATATTCCCGTGAATCCGGATAGAACGGTTGCTTTGGGCCTAGGCCTTGGGTATAACCTAAATTCCTATTATTCCAATTTAAGGGCCACGGAATCAGGAGATGATGTGATTTACGATGTTCTAGATGGTGATGCCGATTTTAAAAGGAGCAAAGTGGAGACTCATTTGATAGAAGTACCTTTGGAATTTCGATGGCGTAATTCTACTGCCTCCAGTTATAAATTTTGGAGGGTATATACTGGGTTAAGGTTCGGCTATGTAGTGGGGGGCAGGTCCAAGTTCGTGTCGGATTCTGGAGACTTTTCTTTTTATAATGATGATATTAGGAGATTTCAGTATGGTCTAACTTTTAATTTTGGGTATAATACCTTCAATATTCACCTGTATTACTCCCTTAATAATTTATTCAATGATGATGTTTTTGTTAATGGATCCGAGATTTCAATGAGACCTTTGCGAATCGGTCTCATCTTTTATATTTTATAGACTTTCCTTTCTCTCTTTTTTATAGAATACCATACTATATGGCATGAATATTGTTTCCTATATTTTAGTATTTGGGAGTTCTTATCTTTAGAAACCCAAGTATTTTTCCTCAATAATCTTTATTATTTGCTATATGCTACGGTCTCATATTTTATGAACCAATACTCTACTATTATGTCGAAAAGAGAGGAAATGCCAAAAGTAAATGCGGGATCTATGGCAGATATAGCTTTTCTGCTACTAATTTTTTTCTTAGTCACCACAAGCATCGAAACCGACTCGGGAATAGATAGGATCATGCCCCCGTTAACGGATTCATCCGATGCCAAAATTAAGGAACGAAACATACTTCGAATAGAGGTGAATGATCGGGATGAATTATTCGTTGAAGAGAAATTGGTCCAAATTGAGGACCTAAAGGAAATTGCAGTTGGTTTTCTGGACAATGGGGGAGCTACTCTGGGAACCGAAGATTTTTGCGACTATTGTAGAGGACATCGGGACTTGACTTCTTCCGATAACCCGTCCAAGGCGGTTATTTCACTTACCTGCCAAAGAGAAACCGGTTATGGTGCGTATATCACCATTCAAAATGAGTTGGTTGCGGCTTATAACGAATTGCGGAATAGGGAATCCCAACGCCTCTTTAAGGAGGATTATTCAAAAATGGTGGAGCACTATGAGTCCCCTGGAACCCCATTATTGGCTAAGGAAAGACTCAAGGAAAGAATTCAACGTATCCAAAAGTTATTCCCCCAAAAAATAGCAGAGGTAAAAATAGAGTAAGTGGAAGTTAGCCGTTCCTTTAGTATCCCTAATTACGGTATAAAGTTCATAACCAGAACCTGACCAGCAGCAACTGCGAAATAAGGCCGATACAGAAACCAATAAAAAGCTCTGCTTTGGAATGTGCCTTTAAATAAAGCCGGGAACTAGCCACTAGCCCAATGAATACGGTAAGGAAACTTAGGGCTAGGGTAATGTTAATTTCAAAATGGATACTCAGCGCCGTGAGGAACATAAATAGACTTCCCAGGCCCATGAGATGCAAACTACACTTTACCTTAAAAAGTAATGTAAAAAGTGCTGCAATGGCCGCAATCGTCAATCCCAAGAAATAATAGTGGATTTCCATGACAAAATTATTGGGAAGGACCTCATAGATAATCATCAACAATAGGCCAATATGAATTAAAAGAGGATATCTGCGTTCTTTGATGGAAGGCATAAAAATAGAACGGACCACGCCTATATTCCGGAGTATAAGGTAGGAAACTATAGGAATGATTATGGTTAATATAAAAATGGGTAAAATATTACCACTCTGCACCTCCAGGGGGCTATATTTTGGCGTAATTATAAAGTAAGCAATAGTTCCTGCCAGGGGTATGAACAAAGGATGGGAGATATAGGAAATAGCCCGTAAAAATAACCCCATTATATTTGTTTTCGTAAGCGGGCGACCGAAATGCCCAACTGTTCCCTATACTTCGCTACCGTTCTGCGTGCGATGGGGTAACCTTTTTCCTTTAGAATTTTGGCCAACTTGTCATCCGTAAGGGGTTTCTTCTTTTCCTCATTCTGTATCACGGTCTCCAAAATCTTTTTTATTTCCTTAGTGGAGACATCCTCGCCCTGTTCATTTTTCATGGATTCGGAAAAGTAATCCTTTATCAATTTGGTACCGTAAGGGGTATCCACATATTTGCTGTTGGCCACTCTGGAAACCGTGGATACGTCCATATCAATTTCATCTGCAATATCCTTTAGTATCATAGGGCGCAAGTTCCGTTCATCACCGGTCAAAAAGTATTCCCTTTGGTACTGCATTATGGCATTCATGGTAATGTATAAGGTTTGCTGCCTTTGACGAATGGCATCGATGAACCACTTGGCCGCATCCAATTTTTGTTTGATGAAGAGAACGGTATCCTTTTGGGATTTGGACTTGTTCTTGGAATCCTTATAGCCTTTGAGCATGTTGCTATATTCCCTGGATACATGGAGTTCCGGGGCATTTCTGCCGTTTAAGGTAAGCTCTAGTTCCCCATCCACGATACGAATGGAAAAATCGGGAACTACATGCTCTACGATTCTATTGTTTCCAGAATAAGATCCTCCCGGTTTGGGATTTAACTTTTCAATTTCGGAAATGGCTTCCTTAAGCTCTTCTTCTGAAATACCATGCCTTTGCACCAATTTCTTGTAGTGCTTTTTGGTAAATTGTTCAAACGATTTTTCCAATATGGCAATGGCTAGTTCCACACTCGGATGTGTTTCCCTTCTTTTTAATTGTATTATTAGACATTCTTCCAGTGACCTTGCCGCAACGCCTGGTGGATCTAGTTCCTGTACGATGCCCAAAACTCTTTCAATGGTCTTTTCCTCCGTATATATATTCTGCGTAAAGGCCAAGTCGTCCATAATATCGGAGAGCGGTCTACGGATATATCCGCTTTCATCTACACTGCCGACCAAAAATTCGGCAATGGCCCATTCCTCATCACTTAAATAGACGGTATTAAGTTGATTTAACAAGTATTGATTAAAAGAGGTCCCCGCGGCATAGGGTACACTTTTTTCATCGTCGTCAACGCTATAGTTGCTGGTCTTGGTACGGTAATCCGGAATCTCATCGTCACTTAGGTAATCATCAATATTGATATCATCCGTGTTGATGCTCTCATTGTCCGAATCTCCTTCGTAGATGTCCCCATAGTCATCCTCGGGCGAACTGCTTTCCTCTTTACCACCTTCCAAAGCGGGATTCTCCTCCAGTTCCTGTTTTAAACGCTGCTCAAAGGCCTGGGTAGGCAATTGTATAAGCTTCATCAGCTGAATTTGCTGTGGGGAAAGCTTTTGCGATAATTTAAACTGTAGGTGCTGTTTGAGCATTCCGGTTAAATTCTGCGTACTTTATAAAGTTAAAAAATGAATTCTAAAACTCAGCATTTTGTGGCGTTCTTGGGAAAGGAATAACATCCCTAATATTTCCCATACCAGTGGCAAAGAGCACCAGCCTTTCAAAGCCGAGGCCAAACCCGCTGTGTACCGCGGTACCGAATTTTCGTAAATCCAGATACCACCAGAGTTCTTTTTCGTCTATTTCCAATGCGGCAATCTTTTCCTTCAACACGTCCAAGCGTTCCTCACGCTGAGATCCGCCTACAATTTCCCCTATTCCCGGGAATAGGATATCCATGGCACGTACGGTTTTGCCATCTTCGTTGAGGCGCATATAAAAGGCCTTGATATTCGCCGGATAATCAAATAGGATTACAGGGCACTTAAAATGCTTTTCCACCAAATAACGCTCATGTTCGCTTTGCAGGTCTGCTCCCCATTCGTTGATTAGGTATTGAAACTTCTTCTTTTTGTTCGGTTTACTATTGCGCAAAATATCGATGGCCTCTGTATAGGTGACCCGCTTAAAACCGTTGTCCGCAACAAACCCAAGTTTTTCAATAAGGGTCATCTCGCTTCGTTCGGCCTGTGGTTTACTTTTCTCCTCATCCAATAACCGTTTTTCGAGAAATTGGAGGTCTTCTTTACAGTTTTCCAAGACGTGGCGAATAACGGATTTGATAAAATCCTCCGCCAAGTCCATATTGGCATCCAGGTCATAAAAGGCCATTTCTGGTTCTATCATCCAAAATTCGGCCAAATGCCTGGAAGTGTTGGAGTTTTCCGCCCGAAATGTTGGGCCAAAGGTATACACTTTTCCCAGCCCCATGGCATACGCTTCCGCTTCCAATTGACCGGAAACGGTCAGGTTGGTTTCCTTTCCAAAAAAATCTTCTTTAAAATCTACGCGTCCGTTTTCATCCAAAGGAGGGTTTTTGGCATCCAAGGTGGTTACGCGAAACATTTCTCCGGCTCCTTCGGCGTCAGATCCCGTTACGATAGGGGCATGGAAGTAATAGAAGCCGTTTTCGTTGAAGTATTTATGTATGGCAAATGCCAAAGCGGAACGCACTCGCATAACCGCTGAAAATGTATTGGTACGTATACGCAAATGAGCCTTTTCACGCAGAAATTCCAAAGAATGCTTTTTGGGCTGAATGGGATAGGTTTCCGGGTCGGCACCCCCATGGACAAAAATGTCCTTTACCTGAATTTCCACGTTCTGACCTCTTCCTTGACTTTCAACCAAAGTACCCGTTATTTGTAGGGCCGCTCCTGTGGCGATTTGCTTCAACACATTTTCATTGAACCGTTCAAAATCCACGACACATTGGATATTGTGAAGCGTGGACCCATCGTTGAGGGCAATAAATCGGTTACTTCGAAATGTTTTTACCCAGCCGTCCACTTGGACTTCCTGCAAAGCGGGTGCCGTTACAAGCAGCTCTTTTACACTATATGATTTCATCATATGTTACATGAAAATTTGAAGGGCAAAGATAACTTTTTTGATTAAAAGGAATCGTGGGATATGCGGTATAAAAAAGGTTTGTTAGGGTATTGTTTCTATGGGTTTTCCATATTTACCTCTTCCTTGGGAAGAATATCTATTTGTGGTTTTTTCAACACCTCTTTGTTGGCTATACTCCTTTCCAAAGAGAGTAGAAGGGAGGGCAATAAAATAAGATTGGCCAACATGGCAAAAAGCAAGGTAGCCGAAACCAAGGAACCCAAGGCTACCGTTCCACCAAAGTTGGAGATAACAAAAACCGAAAAACCGAAAAACAAAACAATGGACGTATAGAACATACTTACCCCCGTTTCCCTAAGGGCCGCGTATACTGACTTTTGAATACGCCACTTATTTGCGGTAAGCTCCTGACGATATTTGGCCAGAAAGTGAATGGTGTCATCAACGGAAATACCAAAGGCAATACTAAATACCAAGATGGTGGACGGTTTTATGGGAACCCCCACAAAGCCCATGACCCCGGCGGTAATGACCAATGGGAGCAAATTGGGAATCAGGGATATAATGATCATACGGAATGAACGGAATAAATAGGCCATGAACAGGGCTATCAAAAAAATGGCAAAAGCCAAGGAAAGCACCAGGTTCTTTACCAAAAATTTAGTGCCTTTTAGGAATAAAAGCGCACTACCGGTCATATAGACATTGTAGCGCTCCGAGGGAAAAATCTTTTGGATATGCTCCAATAGCCTATCTTCTATTTCCTCCATCCGATCCGTTTTAACATCTTTCATAAAGGTTGTGATCCGGGCGGTTTGTCCCGTGCTATCGACAAAATTTTTGAGCAGGTCACTATTGCCCGAAGATTTCCGGGCGACATCCATAATGAAATTGTTTTCCTGTGCGGTGGGAAGTTGATAGTATTTGGGAATACCGTTGTAAAAGGCCTGTTTGGAATATTTGACCAAATTGACTACGGAAATCGATTTGGAAAGTTCTGGAATTTCTTCGATGACTTCGCCCAATCGATCTATGCGTTTCAAGGTCGCCGGCTTCAATACGCCCTTCGGCCTTTCGGTATCCACCACGATTTCAACCGGCATAATTCCGTCAAATTCGCACTCAAAAAAACGGATGTCCTGAAAAAACTCGGCCTTTTTGGGCATATCCTCTATAGGACTTCCTGAAATCTCGATTTGGTAGATGCCTATAATGCTTACAACTAAAAGGGCTATGGAAACAATGTATACCGCTATCCTATGGTCTCGGACTATACGCTCCATCCAGTTGACGAAGGCATCGATCCATCTTTTGTTCAGATGTTTTAAATGCTTGGTCTTCGGCAACGACATAAAACTATAAACAATGGGAATGATCAATAGGGATAAAATAAAGATACCGATGATGTTTATGGAAGCGACAACACCAAATTCCTTTAGCAATTTGCTGTCCGTTATAATAAAGGTCGCGAAGCCAGAAGCCGTGGTCATGTTGGTCATTAAGGTGGCATTGCCAATTTTGGAGATGACCCGTTGTAACGAAAGAGCCTGATTGCCATGTTTTTTTACCTCCTGCTGATACTTGTTGATAAGGAAAATACAATTGGGCACTCCGATTACGATAATCAACGGAGGGATTAATGCGGTGAGCACGGTAATTTCGTATTGCAACAAACCTAGAATGCCAAATGCCCACATTACGCCAATAATAACGACGCACATGGAAATGGTGGTTGCCCTGACGCTTCTAAAGAAAAAGAAAAAAATCAGGGAAGTAACGGCAAGTGCCGCAAAGATAAACTTCCCGATTTCATCAATAATATTCTGTGAATTCAGGGTACGGATATAAGGCATCCCGGATACATGTACGTTTAGGCCGGTTTCCTCCTCAAAATCGTCAATAAGATTGGTAAGGTCCTTTAGAATAAAATCTTTTCGTACGGAAGTGTTTACAATATCCTTATCCAGGTTCACTATGGTCCGTATGGTGTTACTTTCCTTATTGTAAATGAGTTTGTCGTAGAAGGGAAGGTTATTGAAGAGATATCCGGTAAGACTATCTATTTTCCTTTTGGTATCCAAGGAATCCTTAATAAAGGGTTCCAAAACAAATTCCTGCTTTTCGGAATTGCGCTTCAGTTCCAGGAGATTGTCCGTGGAAAGGACAAAATCCACTTCGGGAAAAGCCTGTAACTGCTTGCTGAGCCGATTCCATCGGTTAAAATTCTGCGGAGCGTACAAGGCACTGTCCTTAACGGCAAATACGACTGCGTTACCTTCTTCGCCAAACTGCTTCAAAAAGGATTGATATTCCTGGTTAATGGGGTGGTCGTCCGGGAGTAAATTTGCTTGGGAACTGCTAAAGCGCATATGCTCCCATTGCAGTCCTAAAAAGACCGTAAAAGCGGCGATCAAAACCAAAATCAATATCCGGTTACGGAGGATGATACGGGCGGTTCTCGCCCAGAAGCCTTGTGTAAGTTTTGCTACCACAGTAGATTTTTACAGAGCGCAAAGATAGGGAATGGTACTGAAGGTTCCTATTAGGTTTCAAAGTATACCAAGATTGGTATTAGCTGGAAAATTTTAATCTTAAAATATAGACTATTTACTATATTATATGTATATTTGAGAAAATAAATTACAAAATAGGTGGGTATTTATGCTAGCCGTTTTTTAATATCTTGAAAATAAATGACTTGAATCTTGTTTACTCCAACTTTTTAAAACCTAGTATATTCAATTCATAGTAATAAAAGAGAAATTAATCGAAATAACTTGAATTAGTAACCGTTCTAAACTTAAACACATGAAAAAGTTCCCCCCTTTATTGCTTTTCGTAATCATTTTTATGTTTTCGTTAAGCTGTGATGACGTTAATGACTTAGAAGTTTCAAGTGATACGATACTTGAAACACGAATGTATGATAAAGAATATATAAAAGATGCTACTTTAAATGAGCAAATAAATTACCGTATATTTCATTTATCTCAACTAGTTAATGAATTAAATGCGACGGCAATGGATTTTGACCAAATGTTTTCCGGGAATAACGGAAAGGATAAAAGGTTTAACAAATTGTTTTTTAGCGATTTATTGTATTCAAATGCTCTAGACAATAAAGGGAAGGACGTAAATGAGGATACGGAATTTTCACTTAACGCATTTACTGGTCTATCCGAACAAGATTTGTTGCCCTATATTGAAAAGATTAAAAATGGGGATACCTCGGACCCGTTGTTCCTTGTTTCCTCCTACGATATAGAAAACGATAAGGAAAATGTCATCGGACTTAAACTGGACTCCGAAGGTAAGTTGAAGATGGTCAGTTCTCATGTAGAGGAGGAAGACGTTTTTGGGGATTTGAAAGGAAAAGTTACCGATCGTAATGCCGTTTATAAGGTCGATTCCGATGGTTGCGGAAACTATCATAAAAATGCTAGTTGTGGTAGTAGTGGCAGTATAGGTGATGTTACTACAAGTGGATCTGTTGCAATAAGGAAAATACAAATAAGGGATAAAAAGGATTCCTGGCTCTCAAATGCTCAGATTAGGTTTCAAAAAGTTACAGCAGGTGATTTCAATCCATCAAATTACTACACGCATTGTGGTATAAATAATGCCTGGTGTAACTTGGATGGTGAATGGTTGGCCCAGTACAGTAGCAGAGAAGTAAAAAAGGGAAGGGTTGTAAATGTTAACAAACATCTCGGCCGAAAATCTGGTGATTTTGTATTGTATGCACTATATGAGTATGATAACTGGCCGGCACCAAAAAAAACGTTTGAGAGGAATATTAATGGTGCGGATGTTTATGTGGAATATAGGTCTTATCAGACCCCGTATGACCATAATGTTTTTACAACTTACTCTGGAAATAGATATGGTGTTAGGTCAAGGACCTCATATACATTGGACAATAGGTCTATTAAATATAATTTTAATTAGAATTAATGAGAGTAGTACTGCTTTTGCTAATAGCACCTTTATTGGCATGCTCTCAGAGAAAGAACGAAGTTGACTATGGTGGTCAATTTCACCTTAATTTGGGAACAGAATATAGAATTACTCCAATATACAATGTGAATGTTCTTGGTTTAAGCGATTCGGCTTTTTTTACAAATTTGGATAGGCAAAATTCCGGTTTTAGCTTTAAAATTGGACTTGAATTATTTGTCATAAAAAATTTTTCTATTGGTTTAGTGGGTTCGCTCAGGTATGATTTACTAGTAAACGAACCTCCTGATTCCATAGATGATTTCTCCCAAACTGTGGGTGAAAGGAGGTTGATGCTGGGATATCATTTAAATTTGAGTTATTACTTTAAACTTTTTAGAAAGGGAGAGGCCTTTATAGGAGGAGGTATTAGCCTTCTTAACAGAAATAGTGATTATACAACTCAAGAAGTATTTTTTGATGAAGTAGGTAATATTACTAGAACCGAAACGAGAACAGGAAATTACAAGTTTTCCGCCAACAAGCTTTTAATAGGCTATAACATAAAGAGAAGTAAAATTTGCCTGGGCATTTATCTAACAAGAGAATCTCCTTATTTCCAAGAGTCTCCGACATTTATTATTCCTTTTATTGGGTATAACTACAATATTGCCAAATTTTGAAAAACTGAAATCAATCTGATAATCCATGTGGTGAAGTTTCCGGGGACATCAACGGCACAGGGGGTGGCGATGCCCCCTCTGCCCCGGGAGGCGGGGACGGCCCCCAAACGGGTACTTCGCCTGGCACTAGCAATTCCGTGGGCGGCCCAAGGGCCGGGGGTTATGGTTCCGTATCAGGAAGTGCTGTTACTCCGCGACAAGGCTCGGGTTCGGTAGTGGTAGAGGATGGCTGTTTCTGTACAAAACATGCCCCTAAGCAGGAGGGTGATAGCCAAAAGGGTTTTGGACTGGCCAGCAGGGATGACGATTGTCCTAAAGGGGAGTTGCTGATTCCTGTGAACGAGGAGGATGGTCTAGGCCATACGGCATGTCGAAGTTTTGAGTATTCGGAACTGGGAAACACAGGAACTATCGTGGCCGGTGTAAATGGAATATGGGATGTGGTGACGAGGTTGGGAAGATGCCCTGGAATTGGACTTGCTAAATCTTATCAAACGTATTATTTTGGTTTACCCGCTCATCGTTATTCTGCTACTGGTAGCAGAGCAAAAAAAGCATCTTCCATAGCTCTTGAAAAGGCCTTTAAAAGTCTGCAAATTTGGTTTGGAAAACAAAACTGTGGTAAAGCAATGGTCAATGTTCTAGGGCAAAAAATGGATCAGTTTATAAAAGCGGAATTTAAAAAAATTGGAGGCCAAGTGACTAGAACAATCCCTTTGGGATGGGACGGGGAGGAACAGGATTATGAGTCAAATGTTGGGATGTCAGTGCCTGACTGCTAATTTTAACTGAATAGGATATGACTAGAATACTAGTTTTTATATTATTTTTCCCATTAATGGCAAAATCACAACTAGACGAGAAAATTCTATGTAAAGATTTTAAAAGAATCGAGAATTCAGATTTCCGGGAAGTCTTAGAAACGGATGTTGATTCCTTTGAAATCGAATTCGATTTTGATTATTACTACAAACCCAGGAACGAAAAAGTTTATACATTTTTGAATCGGCCAATATCAGGAGCGTCATTTTTGCTTGATAAAAATCGAAAGATAAAGGAGTTTGGGATGTGGTTATATATAGAAGACTCTAAACTTTTTTATCGGGAAATGGTCGAAACCTATGGTGAAGCATCCTCGGCTAGCTTGTCCGAGTATTATTTGAAACAACATGGATTTAAAAAACTTTCTGAATATAATGATTTGGACGAGTCTGACTTCGAATCCCTGCCATTACCTACTCCAGAGAATTATAATAATACAAGGATGGTAAGTTGGTATAAAAAAGAAAGTAAAAATACCGGAAAAGAGGTCTTGATTTCAATTTATAATTATCCTGAGGATGGCTACGATTTTTCATATCCTAGTCGAAAACTTAGAATTAAGATTTCCCATTTAAATATGGAAAATATGCAATGACCCAATAAACCCAAGATACTCTAAAATATTGCTCGAACTAAGTATGGAAATTATGAAGTTGGTGTATCCGATTTTAATAGTATTAACGATTGGTTTAGCCGTTACCGGATTGACATTTAATCCGGAGGAGTCAATGATTATTACGTACTCAGACACTTAATTTGTCGTTTCTTATAGAAGTATTTTTCTGGTTTTGGCTCAATTGTTTTTCGTGTCTTTTTGTGTGATTCTTTGTTTTAGGCGGTTTGGAAGAAAATTTTTCAAATGATATTGGCATTTCAAGAAATGGAGATTGACGAAAATATTTTATCCAGAAGTTTTTCAGAGTACCACAATGTCACTTTTATTAAAATTGACCAGAATACTTCTTATGACTATGGTATAAGTTATCATTACAATTATTTTTATCCTACAGAAAGCCCAATTCCGTTTAGCTTTATGGGGCATACTGTTTCTAGGGCGGCTTTTGCTGTTAAAGAGGAACAAAATTCCATACAGAGTGTGGTTCTATTCCTGGAAGTTTTTGATATAGACTTGTTCTACTCGGAAATGGTTGAAAAATTCGGTCAACCGGGTACGGTAAGCGTTTCAAAAATATATTTAGAACAACACGGTTACAAAATACCTACAGAAATTGAAAATTTTAATGAAAGCTATTACGACTCATTACCTGTTCCAAAATTAAAAGACTATAAAAACTTGAGAAATATAAATTGGTATGAGGTGAATGATGTAAAAAACGATATGGCCAATGATACAAATATTATTGTTAGAAACAACCTTGTAAATCGTGTTATGGATACGGAGACCCATGAAGTTGAAATCACTTTTCTGGAAAGCAAAAAGGATTGGTAAGGGATACCCTTTGTGGCTTGTGTTTATGCGCCGGGAAGTTGGGTCAGAAAAATGAGTATTTTTTGGTGGCGTTTGATGGATAAATTACATCAAGAACAATACATGGTCATAAGGGAAATTTATAATCAAACATTGGAAATTCAACCGAAACTGAATTCTGTAAAGCACCTATAATTAAGGCCCATGACCTATTCTCAATTGGATGAAAAGATAGTATTAGGGAATTTTGAAATCATAAAAAATCTTGATTTCAGAAAAGTCACCTCTGGGGATTATGATAACTGGGATATTGAATATGAAAGTGATTATTTTTATAAACCCAATACTGAACCACCCTTAACCTTTTTGGAGTACCCAGTCTTGGATGCCTCTTTTTATTTGACGGAAAATCAAGACATAAAAAGCTTCGGACTTAGGCTGTATTTGGATGACGCTGATGGATTTTATGGAAAAATGGTGGAGCAATACGGGGAACCGTCGATAGTAAACCAATCAAACTATTATTTTCAAAATCACGGTATTGAATTACCCGTTGCGGAAAGTGAAAAAGCAAAAAAAATAATCGCGTCGATTCCTTTTCCATTAGTTAATGAGTACAAGGACATGCGTAAAGTAAGTTGGTATGATTTACGAAATGATTTTTCCGAAAACGAAATGGTAATACGAATTTATAATTACCCAATAGACCATTTGGGATTTGATAGTCCAAAGCGGATATTGCGTATTCTATTTGAAGAAGTGGAGGAGATGGACGACTAGAGAAGACCAAGTTCTACAATCTGCTAGCTTGCATGAAGCGCTAGGAATACCAGGAAATGGAAGTGCACCTGAAAAACCTAAACCTTCATGATCTCCGCTTCCTTGGCATGGAGAAAGTCGTCAATTTTTTTGGTATAACTATCGGTAAGTTCCTGAATGTCCAATTCGGCGTTCTTTTGTAGATCTTCGGAAACATCGAGACCCTTCACCTCCTTGTTGGCTTCCTGCCTGGCACTACGTACCCCCACCTTGGCGTGCTCGGCCTCCGATTTGGCCTGCTTTACCAATTGCTTCCTGCGCTCCTCGGTCAATGGAGGCACGTTAATGATGATCATTTCACCATTGTTCATAGGATTAAAGCCGAGGTTGGCATTCATAATGGCCGTTTCAATTTCTTGTAGCATGCTCTTTTCCCAAGGTTGTACGGAAATAGTTCGACCGTCCGGTGTGTTGATGTTGGATACTTGGGACAAAGGGGTCTGCGAGCCATAATATTCCACCATGACCGAGGAAAGCATAGCCGGACTGGCCTTTCCCGCCCGGATTTTGATAAACTCTTTTTCCAAATGCGCAATTGCCGCACCCATTCCCTCTTCTGCTGCTTCGAGTATAAACTGTACTTCTTCGTTCATTTTGTGAAATTTTTAATGCTGGAACAAAAATTGAACCAAGTTATAAGTTGACCACAGTCCCGATATTCTCCCCCGAAATAATCCTCATAAGATTGCCTTTTTTATTCATGTCAAAGACTACAATCGGCAACTCGTTCTCTTGACTGAGCGTAAAGGCCGTAGTGTCCATTACCTTTAGTCCTCTTCGTAATACATCGTTGAACGAAATGGTATCGAATTTGGTGGCATTTTTATCTTTTTCGGGATCGGAAGTATAAATCCCGTCCACACGTGTCCCTTTCAATATTACATCGGCCTCGATTTCAATGGCACGCAATACGGCGGCGGAATCCGTGGTGAAATAAGGATTTCCGGTACCTCCCCCAAATATGACCACCCTACCTTTTTCCAAATGGCGCATGGCGCGTCTGCGAATAAAAGGCTCCGCAACCTCATTTATTTTGATTGCGGATTGTAACCGGGTCTGTACCCCTTTTTGTTCTAGGGCACTTTGTAGGGCAAGTCCGTTTATGACCGTCGCCAACATACCCATATGATCGCCTTGTACACGGTCCATTCCCGTTGCTGCCCCTGAAAGCCCACGGAATATATTTCCTCCTCCAATGACCACGGCCACTTCTATGCCTCTCTCCACCACATCCTTTATTTCAACGGCATATTCGGCAAGCCTTTTCGGATCTATTCCATATTGTCTTTCGCCCATTAGTGCTTCACCGCTTAATTTTAATAGTATTCTTTTATACTGCATGCCGAAAAATTGTTTCAAGCAAAAATAATCAAAAAAAGTTAGGCAAAATCCTCACTTTTTTGGCGGTCGCTACCCTAATTATTTCATAATAATAGTGTGTGGCTGCAGTATATTTTATATTCTTGCAACATGTTAAAAACGATGTAGTTAAGTATTGAATAGATTGTAAAAGCACTAATAATGAAAAACACGATTGTAGTATTCTTTTTTGCAATGGCAGTTTATGGTTGCGGCTCCTCTAAAGCATTGATAACCGCAGAAAAAACACCTATGGCCGTAGCAATAGATCTTGTAAATGTTGATGACGATAAGGTGTTGGTATCTATAGATCCCGGGGCGTTCCAGGAGGATATGGTATCCTTTTATATTCCAAAGATAATTCCGGGAACCTATAGCGAAGACAATTACGGCAGATTTGTGGAAGGCCTTAAGGCGTTGGATTATAAGGGAAACGAGCTTAACGTCAGCAAGAGCGATGACAATACTTGGAACATCTCAAATGCAAGCAGTTTGGATAGGATAACCTACTACGTCAACGATACCTATGACACGGAAAACGAGGTCAAGGATGCCGTTTTCTCACCTGCGGGCACCAATATTTTGGGGAATGCAAACTTTGTTCTTAACCTCCACGGCTTTGTAGGTTATTTCAATGGTTTGAAGGAGATACCTTACAAAATCACGATTACAAGGCCGGCCGGTCTAAAGGCTACTACCTCCCTTAAAGAAAAAATTAATGAAAGTTCGGTCCCTAACATAGATGTGTTCACCGCCAACCGTTATTTTGAAGTCATTGATAGCCCTATTCAATATACACAACCAAATACGGAAACTTTTCAAATTAAGGATATTGAGGTCACACTCAGTGTATATTCCCCAAATGGAACCTACACCGCTTCAACCCTTAAAGATCGCATGGAAGAGATGATGACGGCCCAGAAAGCTTTTCTGGGCGATATTGATGGTACAAAGGAATACAACATTTTGCTGTATCTATCCACCATGGATCCTTCAGACGCAACGGGTTTCGGGGCTCTGGAACACCATACCTCCACTGTAGTGGTTTTACCCGAGACCATTTCCCAGGACCGTTTGGAACAGGCCATGGTAGATGTAGTGTCCCATGAGTTTTTTCATATTGTTACACCGCTGAACATACATTCCGAGGAAATTCAATATTTTGATTTTAATAATCCAAAAATGTCAGAGCATTTGTGGATGTATGAAGGTACTACCGAATACTTTGCCAATATCTTTCAAATTCAGCAGGGGTTAATAAATGAGGAGGAGTTTTATAAAAGGATGATGGACAAGGCCAACAATGCCAAAGCCTATGATGATGCAATGTCCTTTACCAAAATGAGCAAAAACATTCTTAAGGAACCCTATAAGAAGAACTACGCCAATGTGTATGAGAAGGGCGCATTGATCAATATGGTATTGGATATTATGTTACGAGAAAAAAGTAATGGGGAAAAAGGGGTATTATGGTTAATGAAGGAGCTCTCAAAGAAATACGGGGGAATGACACCTTTTAAAGATGATGAATTGATTGACGAAATCGTTGCGATGACCTATCCGGAAATGCGTGCATTTTTTGACATCCACGTTATCGGAGATACGCCGATAGATTACGGGAAGTATTTGGCGAAGGTGGGCCTAACGATCAAAACCCTTGAAAAGGAATCAGGGTATTTTCTGAATGGGGAGGTGCCTTTTATAGACGTTAATCAATCCGAGGGTAATTCCATCTTTGTCCGAAGGGGCATAGAATTGAACTCATTCTTCAATGACTTGGGTGCCAAGGGCGGGGATGTTATAAAAAGTATCAACGATACTTCTATCAACCTTGAAGCCATTCGGCCAATAATCGGGCAAAGTTTTCAGTGGAGCCCGGAAACGGAGATCAAGATGATTGTGCAACGCGGGGAGGAGGAAATTACCTTGGAAGGAAAGGTAGGAACTCCCGTATTGCAGGTAGAGACTATTGTACCCATGGAAAATGTGACCCCTGAAAAGAAAGAATTACGGAAAGCATGGTTAAAGGGCTAACCTAAGAAGGATTGTAGTTTAAAGAAGCCACCGAACCGGTGGCTTTTTAGTTTTATGGGTATAGGTGAAGAATCCTTTTTTGCAAAGAGCATCTTTTTATCGCTTAATCAACTTCTTTATTGCTTCGTTTCCTGGGGAAAGCCTTTCCTTAAGCTGCTTTCTTTTGTCCAAAAGAAGTACCTTAAAGAAATTTGAACTTTTTTGTAACCTTTTCAAAAAACATCGGTTTACCCTTTTGAAGATCTAAAACAAAGCATGCAGCAACTGACCGATAATGCACTAATGCTAAAAGTAAAATCAGGAGACCTGGATAAATTGGGTCTCTTGTACGAACGTCATAAAAAAAGGTTGTTCGGCTTTTTTTATAATATGAACGGAAATCCATCCATTAGTGAGGACTTGGTACAGAACGTATTTATAAGAATGTTGAAGTACAGGCATACCTTTACCGGGGAGGGTTCCTTTGCGGCTTGGATGTTTCGGACGGCCAGAAATGTGAACTACGATCATTTTAGAAAATATAAAAAGGAAAATGACCAAACTCAACTGACCTCGGTGGAATACAGGTTAGTGGATGACTTGGGGCCAGAGGCCAAAATGGATAAAAGGGATGAGGTTTTACAATTGAACCGTGCTATGCAACGGTTGACCCCAGAAAAAAGGGAAATACTAATTCTAAGCAAATATAAGGAAATTAAATTTAGTGAAATAGGAGAAATTATGGGATGTAGCGAGGGAGCCGCCAAAGTAAAGGCCCATAGGGCACTGAAGGATTTGAGGGCAATTTTTCTACAACTGGAAATGCAATAGGTTATGGAACAGGAAAGATTTGACATTTGGATGATGGAATACCTATCCGATGCTTTGGATGAGGATGGGAAAAAGGAATTTGAGGGGTTTGTGCAGAATCATCCCAAATATCAAAAACAGCTTAGCGAGATGCAGCGAACCTGGAATCAAGTGGATATTACCTCCGTTCCCGAACCGTCCGACGCCATGGACCAACGTTTTTTTGGGATGCTTCACGGTGAAATCGAGAAATCGGAAAAATCAAAGGACGGCATAACGTCTTGGTTCTCAAAACTTGGAACGGTTTTTTGGAGGCCACAAATGGCTTACGGCCTATTGCTGTTACTGTTAGGGCTAAATCTGGGATATTTTCTGAATTCTGAAGGGTCTTCTGAAAATGTAAGAACCACTGTGGTAAGCGATACGGAGGCAGAAGAGGTAAGGGAACAACTGGTGTTGACTTTATTGGAACAGCCTTCCGCCAATAAACGCTTGCAAGGCATAAACGAGGTCACCAAGATCAAGGAAGTGGACGAAACGGTGATTAGTGCCTTGTTGCAAACGTTAAACAGTGATCCAAATGTAAATGTACGCCTGGCCGCGATAGAATCACTGACCAATTATTTGGATAACCCAACGGTACGCGAAGGTTTGGTACAATCCATAGTGAAGCAAGATTCGCCGATAGTTCAAGTTACCTTGGCAAGCCTTATGGTGGCACTCCAAGAGAAGAAATCCATAGAGCCTTTTAAGACGCTGATGCGCACTCAGGAAATGGATAAGTCCGTAAAGGAAAAATTGGAAACATCGATCAATTCGATCATTTAGAGTAAGACTAAAATTTGTAATACAGCAAGTTTATTCATCAACACGTGCCGGACTTGTTTCGGTATCAAATCACGAACAGTTAAAATGTAAACCAATGAAAAGAGCAGTAGTATGTACCATTTTAGTGGGTTCCCTTATGGTACAATGTGCTAAGGCACAGAAAAAAGAGTTTAGAGAACTTATTAAGAAAGAGTTGTCCTACGCAAGTACGAGCGGGGATCGAATGCTTGAAGTACAAAATCTAGATGGTTCCATATCGGTTGAAGGATACGATGGTAATCAAGTTCTTTTGGAAGTGGAAAAAATCATTACCGCTAGAACTACAACGGACCTTGAACTTGGGAAAAAGGAAATCGGAGTAAAGGTCCTCCAGGAAGGTAGCAAGCTTATCGTTTATCCGGATTCGCCCCATATGCATTACAAAGATGGGCGGTTTACCTCAAGAAACTGTGGTCGCTGGGAGGAATCTCCTTATGATTATACCTTGAACTTTAAGGTGAAAATGCCCAAAAGTAGTAGGTTAAAGGTCGGTGCCATAAATAATGGGGAGATCCTGGTAAAGAATACCAAAGGCGATTATATCGAGGCCCATAATATAAATGGGGGCATTGAGCTTATGAATGTTACCGGTCAGACCAAGGTACACTGCATAAACGGAAAGGTGGATATTTCCTATGCGAATAATCCAACGGTCGCATCTACGTATTATTCGCTTAATGGGGATATCAATATTACCTACCAAAAAAACTTATCCGCTGACATCGTTTTTAAGAGTATGAACGGAGAACTGTTTACGGATTTTGATATCACCAAGCAATTTGCCAGAACTACTAAAGACAAGACCGGGGAAAAGAATGTTAAATATAAATACGAATCAAGGCCGGTAGTCCAGATAGGCCAAGGTGGTTTATCTTTTGATTTTGAGACTTTGAACGGCGATGTTATTATAAAAAAAATATAAAATAGATATCCTGAAGTGGGTGAAGGCAAATCCAAACGAAATGCGATTTCCATTGGAGGATTACCTTGCTTGACTTTAACAGTCGGATGTATACTTTAAAACAATTAAAAAATAGACAAATGAAAAATATTGGATTAGTAATCGTATCAATGTTCATGTTGCCCATATTGATCAATGCCCAAGAAGAGAGCGTGGAATTGTTTTCGGTTCCATTAAGTGACGGCAACAGTCCTGGAAAATTGATTGTAGAACAATTGGCAGGCTCAATAGATATTCTGGCCTATGAAGGGAATGAAGTGGTCGTCAAAGCTTCTTTTGGGAACAGAAAAGCACATTATAAGAAGGAAAAGGAAAAAAATGGCCTAAGACGGATTCAAAATAGCTCCCTAAAAATAAGTGCCGAGGAAAAGGACAATGTAGTGCGGATTATCAATGAACAGTGGGATAGGCCCACGAACCTTGAAATCAAGGTACCCAAAAATTTCTCCTTAAAGCTGGGTACCGTTAATGAGGGGAACATCACAGTAAAGGAGGTTAATGGCGAAATGGAGGTGAGCAATGTGAATGGGGAAATAACGCTAGAAAACATAAGTGGCTCTGCTTTGGCCGATACGGTCAATGGGGATATAAAGGTAAGCTTCGTATCGGTAACGCCAAATGTGAATATGGCCTTTAGTAGTCTCAATGGAGACTTGGACGTTACCTTTCCCAATTCTGTAAAGAGCGATCTTAAATTAAAATCGGAACAGGGCGATATCTATACAGATTTTGAAATGGTCACGGATAAACAAAAAACGGTGGCCAAGACCGACAAATCGTCCAGTACCTATAGAGTAAAAATTGAGCAATGGGTACGCGGACAGCTAAATGGTGGTGGGCCGGAAATGCTTTTTAAGACCTTTAATGGGGATATTATTATAAGATCCAAATAGTTTCAGTACATTTTTTGCACAATAGATTTTGATAAAAAACGCCCCGACAAAGTTGTCGGGGCGTTTTTCATTTGAGTTGGTTTTATTAGGTTTTAAATTACCCTAAGGCCACACGTTGGAACCCGATAACTTCCAAATTGGTATCTACGGATTTCACGTATTGTGCAACACTTTGTTTGCTGTCCTTGATAAAAGCTTGATTTACCAAAGTATTATCCTTAAAGAAACGTTTTAGTTTTCCCTTGGCAATATTGTCAAGCATAGCCTCTGGTTTGCCCTCTTGACGCAATTGGTCCTTGGCTATCTCAATTTCCTTGTCTATTACGGACTGGTCTACACCTTCTTCGTTCAATGCCACTGGATTCATGGCCGCTGCTTGCATGGCAACATCCTTGGCGGCTACGGCCGCACCTTCTACGGCAGCGGAAAGTCCGGCTAAAGTGGCAATTTTGTTCCCGGCATGGATATATGAACCAACGAATGGGGCGTTCAATTTTTCAAAACCCCCGATTTCTATTTTTTCCCCAATAACACCGGTTTGTTCCGTCAATTTGTCCTGAACCGTATTTCCTTTGAAATCAGCGGAAAGAAAGTCCTCTTTCGAATCGAATCCAAGGGCCAATTCAGCCAACTCATTGGCCAAGGTAACAAAGCTGTCGTTCTTGGCCACAAAGTCGGTTTCACAATTCAAAGAGATGATGACACCGGAAGTATTATCAGAATTTACCTTTGCAATTGCGGCCCCTTCAGAGGATTCCCTATCGGCCCTTTTGGCCGCCACTTTCTGGCCCTTCTTACGAAGGATTTCAATTGCTTTTTCAAAATCGCCTTCGGCCTCGACAAGGGCATTTTTACAGTCCATCATGCCGGAACCGGTCATTTTTCTTAATTTATTTACATCAGCTGCGGTAACTTTTACCATCATCGTTTCTTATGTTTTTATTCGGATATCAAAGATAGGGTTGCCTATCCTAAATTTATTTTACTAAAAGTTTATTTTTATTCTACTCCGGCCTTTACCTTGTCCTGCCATTCTTTGAGTTCGTCCCATTTGCCTTCGGCGGCCATTTTAGCCTGCTTGGGCCATGATGTTGGATCCAAATGAGCCATACGTGAACTGGCTTCGGTCAAGATTTCCTTTATCTTGTCGGACTTGGCTTGTGCCAAATCGGCAAAAGAAACTATTCCAGAATTTGCGATCGCCTCTGCCGCTTTGGGACCTATACCCTCTATTTTGGTAAGGTCGTCCGCCTTTTCCGATTTTTCGTTAGCCGTGGCTTCACCGGTCACCTCCTTATCCTCTTTTTGTTCTTCTTCCTTTGCCGCCTCTTCAACAACAGCGACTTCCTCAACTTTTTCCGTCTCTATTGCTTGTTCAGGTTCCGTGGCTTCTACTGTTGTATTCTCCGGGTTCTCTTGAGCAGTCTCTTCTACGACTTCGGCTTTAGGGGATTCTGGCTCTTCAAGGCCCTCCTTATCAGATTGTTTTTCGGCTTTTCGTTCCGCCAAGCCCTCGGCCACTGCATTGGTCACATGGGTCATGATAATATCAATTGACTTGGAAGCGTCATCATTGGAAGGAATTACAAAATCAATATCCCTGGGATCGGAGTTGGTGTCGATCATGGCAAAAATAGGGATATTCAATTTCTGTGCTTCCTTAACGGCTATATGCTCGCGCATAGTATCCACGACAAAAAGGGCTCCGGGCAATCGAGTCATCTCCGAAATGGAACCTAGGTTTTTCTCCAACTTCGCACGTAGACGATCCACTTGCAAACGTTCCTTTTTAGATAGCGTGTTGAACGTGCCATCTTTTTTCATTCGATCAATGGAAGCCATTTTCTTCACCGCCTTACGGATGGTGACAAAATTCGTAAGCATTCCACCTGGCCATCTTTCCGTAATATAAGGCATATTTACGTTGGAAACCTTTTCGGCCACAATGTCCTTGGCTTGTTTTTTGGTAGCTACAAAAAGGATTTTACGACCAGAGGCCGCAATTTTTTTGAGTGCCGTATTGGCCTCGTCCAATTTTGCTACGGTTTTGTAAAGATTGATGACATGAATCCCATTGCGCTCCATGTAGATATAAGGAGCCATGTTCGGGTTCCACTTTCTTGTGAGGTGGCCGAAATGCACACCTGCTTCCAATAATTGTTTTACTTCGACTTTCTGAGCCATTTTTACTATTAGTTTACGTTCCTTTGAATTAGCAATACGGGAGTGGTATCCGAAAATTTCAACGGAAGCCTCCAGCATTTAGATGCTAAACTAATTTACCTTGATGCCTTGGAAAGCATGCTAAGGGTTTTTAATTGTCCCCGCCATAAAGCGAAGACTTTCAATGAACTTGGTTATATCCCCGAACCTATTTCAGGGTTTGTTTATTAAATCTATTCTTCAAATAAAAAGTCCACAAACATTCAATGGTTCCTGAAATGGACTTGGCACCAATTAACGCTTGGAGAATTGGAATTTCTTCCGAGCTTTCTTTTGGCCAAATTTCTTGCGTTCCACCATTCTGGGGTCACGGGTCAATAGTCCTTCGGGCTTAAGGATAGTTCTATTCTCCTCGTCAATTTCGCATATGGCTCTAGAAAGGGCTAAACGAATTGCTTCCGCCTGTCCGGTAACACCTCCACCATAAACATTTACATTTACATCATAATTGTCTTCCGTCCTGGTAAGTGCAAAAGGCTGTTTTATCTTGTATTGTAAAGTAGCGGTAGGAAAATAATCGTTTAAATCGCGTTGATTCACGGTAATGCTCCCTTTTCCTTCGGAAACATATACCCGCGCAACGGATTTTTTTCTTCTACCAATTTTATGAATAGTCTCCATTATTTAATTTCATTAAGATTTACAACAGTAGGTTTTTGCGCTTCTTGTCCATGCTCCGCTCCAACATAAACCCTTAAGTTTCTAAAAAGGTCGGCCCCCAATTTGTTTTTCGGAAGCATACCTTTTACGGATTTCTCGATAATACGTTCTGGATGTTTTTCCAATAAATCCTTCGCCGTAGTAGATCGCTGCCCGCCTGGATAACCGGTATAACGGAAGTAAACCTTATCTTCCCATTTGTTTCCGGAAAGCTGTATTTTTTCGGCATTGATGACAATGACGTTGTCGCCGCAATCCACATGGGGCGTAAAATTGGTCTTATGTTTTCCTCTTAGAAATTTGGCCACTTCAGAGGCTAATCGTCCTAAGGTTTGTCCTTCTGCATCGATTAATAGCCATTGCTTATCAACGGTAGCCTTATTTGCAGAAACTGTCTTGTAGCTTAATGTATCCACTACGTTTGTTTTTATTAATTAAACCCTTTGATTCTGTAAAACGGGCTGCAAATGTACAATTATTAACTTGAAATGCAAACGGTTCTTTCTTGTATTTTTTCAATTCCTAAAGAATTTTTTTTGTAACAATCTTTATATAGGTATGGGAACAGTTCTAGGGACATTTCCAACCGTAAGGCCAAGTAATGCCATACCTATTTATGAAAAGAGTAAAGATGAATGGATCAATCCAAGTTTCTTTGTATACCGATACCATTACGGGGCACGGCATTGGAATCGACTCAATATTTGGAGGATAGTGTATTTGGATGGAAGAAACCAAAGAATGGCTTTCTTTTAAAGGTAACATATAGGTTGGTTTTTTAGGAGGCAAAGACGCTTCATAAAATATTACCGTTTTTTTTGCGTTACTACCACGCACAACGGAAAATAAAAACGCAATGAAAACACGAATAGTACTACTTTTTCTTTCAGCTACCCTATTTTGGGCCTGTTCATCGGACAATGATGACGGGAATGGGGGTGACGATAATTCCTTGATCGGAACTTGGAGTTTTACCGAACTTAAAGTTGATGATGCGGATGGGGAGATCAAATTGGCCAATGAAGTCATTCAGGTCCTCATTGCCCAAGGCTGCGACATCTTCACTTTTGAATTCAAAAGCGATCAGACTTTGGAAGCGGCATTTAAGGATTTTACCGAGACCGGCACGGATGTGAACTCGGAAGGTACCGGACTTTTAATTGAATGCCCTGAAAATGCCGAAACTACTTCTTCCACCTGGAGTTTGGAAGGAGACCAATTAACCATAGTGGATGGTAACGGCATAAGTGAAACCGTAACTATAAAACTGGAAGGCGGTACACTTACTCTTTCTGCGGAAATTATAGATGAGGACAATTTGGAAGGAGCCGAAGCCGTTTTCAAAAAGGATTAGTTTTTCCATAATACTTTACATATATAGGGGTCTTATGATAATTCGTAAGGCCCTTTTTAATTCTTCCTCATTTCATAATGGTAGTCTTTTGTTTCCACCTTTTTACCCGAATACGCTATTTCTTGCTGTTAGGCACTATATTTAAGGTGTTTTCCAAGGACTAAAATGCATTTGATAAGAAGTACTTTTTTAGGAAAGGCGACCTTTTTGCTTATAACCTGTTTTTTATGGGCCTGTGTTGATGCCGTAGATCCAGAGTTTAGGTATCAGGAGGGCTTGGTTTATATCGATGCCTTGGCCTCTACAGTTCCAGGAACTTCCTTTGTAAAGATTACACAATCCACCAGGGAGTTTGATATTAACACAAATGTCTTTATCAAAGGCGCCAGAGTTAGTTTCATAGAATCCAATACGGGCAATGAGATCGATCTTGTTGAGCAAGATGATGCATATATTCCTCCTGCCGATTTTGCATTGGAGGTTGGATCTACATGGGAACTGCGCGTGGTTTTGGAAGACGGTAGGGAGTATTGGTCAGAGCAGGAAACCACACTTCCACCGGTTGAAATCATGGATGTTAAGGTCGAATATGACCCCGAACTTCTTTTGATCGGTGATTCGGAAACTAGGGCTCCGGGTCATTCCCTTTCAGTTACCTTTATTTATCCACCAGAAGACGATAACTACTACTATTGGAATTTTCAATCGTTTGAACGTCTTATTTATTGCGCTACCTGCTTTACTTCATTGTACCGAAATGGCGGCTGTATTACAATAGCCCCTGCCTTGGTAAGTGCAATAAAGCCGTATTACACCTATGGCTGCTCCCCGAAATGTTGGAGAATTCGCTTTAACGATGATATAAATATTTTTTCGGATAAATTCACCAATGGAAATGAAGTGAAAAATTTTCCGGCTGGCAAGGTCCCTTTATTTACCAAGGAAAACATAGTGGTGGAATTGCGACAATTTTCCCTTACACCTTCGGCCCACTCCTACTATGAAACATTGAATGATATCGTTGATAATAATTCTGGGTTTAATTCTCCAATCCCTGCGGTTTTGGTCGGGAACCTTTTTAATCCAAACGATAACGAAGAATTTGTTCTTGGGAGATTCACTGCTGTCGGCACCTCCACAAAATCGGTTTTTATAGAGCGGACCTTTGTTCTGGAGAATCAGATAGAGAAGGATATTTTTGGGCAGTTTGAAGGGCTTGAAGTACCCGTAGGACCCATTACCACGAATGCGCCTTGTGAGGAAAGCCGCTACCGGACAAGTATTCTACCCGAAGGCTGGATAGAATAAATGAAGAACACGCTTTAGCTTAGTTTCTAATATCTTTACTTTAAACTATCAAAATGATCAAGGTCCCCCAACCGCTTTTACGCATTCTTTTTCTACGGATTGCTTTTATAGTCCCTATCGGATGTGTGGACCCCGTTGAACCTGAGTTTAAGTTCGTTGAAGATTCTGTATTTATAGAAGGTTTTGCTTCTACCATGCCTGGGGCCTCTTTTGTTATAATAAACAGGTTTGCACAGGAATCTGGAAGAAATACGGTCAATTTTGAGGAAAGGGCCACCGTAAGTTTTATAAACCTTGAAACCGGGGATGAGGAAACCTTGGTAGAAGTTGAAGGGCAATATTTACCTTCTGCAAGTTTTGTTGTCCGTGAGGGGGAGGAGTGGAAGTTAAATATTGTTCTTTCAGATGGTACCAACTACACTTCAACTGGGGAAAAAGTGTTGCCGACCGTACCTATTTTAGATTTGGAAATAGAATATGATCCAGAACTTGAATTTCGAGAAATCGGAGGGGGGCGGTTTATCCCAGGGCATCGGGCTCTTGTGAGCTTTGATGACCCATCCGATAGGGAGAACTATTATTACTGGACGTATCGAACTTTTGAAGATTTGGATTTCTGTGAGAAGTGTTTTGAGGGATATTTCAGAAATGGGGAATGCATAATGCCCAATGGCGTGGGTGGTCTACCTCCTTTTTATTTATATATCTGTGAAACCGATTGTTGGCGTATACGATACACTGAAGGTATTTCGGTCTTTAGTGATGAATTCTCCAATGGCCTACCAATATCAAAACTTACTGTAGGTAACCTGCCTTTATATACTTATGAAGATATGGTAGTGGAGGTACAGCAATTTTCCATAAATGCAGCAGCTTACGATTATTATAAAGTATTAAAAGATATTGTAGATAACAATGCGGGGCTGAATGCGCCACCTCCTGCGCCTTTGGTAGGCAACATAACAAACCCCAATGATTCCGAGGATTTTGTTTTTGGCCGTTTCACGGCTGCCTCAACTTCCGTAGTGTCGGCATTCATTGAGCGCAGCCGAATTGCCGAAGAAGCCCTGGAACCAAGAGACCCCATAATTTTAGAAGATATGTTTGATCCGGTACCGCCACCAATAACCAATTTTGCCCCATGTTCGGAAACCAGGTTTAGAACAGCCTTGCCTCCAGATGGATGGATTGAGCAATAGTTCCAAAAATGGATTTAGTACCCGAATAATTCCAAGAGATTTCTTTTTTAGTTAAAACTGACTTTTACCATTGTCCTAGTAGTCATTTTGCCTTATATTGAGATTCTGGAAATTTCCTACATGCATTTAAAATATCCGAAACATAAAGTATTGTTTTTCCCAATAATTGTTGTTGCTCTATTCAACAGTTGTATTGATCCCATAGAGCCGGATTTTGAATTGCGCGAGGGACTTATTTTTATAGAGGGTTTTGCCTCTACCGAACCTGGGGTTTCCTTTGTCTCCATAAGCGAATCTGCGATTGAATTTAACGTGTATGTCGTAAATTTTGTGGAAGGGGCCTCGGTAAGTTTTGAGAATACCGACAATGGGGAAATTGTTCCGCTTACGGAAATAACGGAGGCCTATGTGCCTCCTGAGGATTTTACTGTTGCCCCTGGGGAAAGTTGGATGCTGAACATACGAATGCCCAGTGGCAAAAGATTTTCCTCCCAGATAGAAAAAGTTTTAGATCCGGTGCCGATTACAGATTTAAATGTGGAGTATGATGCCGAATTGGAGTTTAGGGAAATTTTTGGAGGAAAATTTGTGCCCGGTCACGAAATCTTCGTTTCATTTGATGATCCTCCGGAAGAAGGCAATTATTACTATTGGAGCTACCGTAGTTATGAAAATCTGAATATCTGTGAAAAATGCAGGGAATCTTATTTTCGTAACGGCGAATGTCAACCCCTTCCCAGAAATGTAGGAGGTCTTCAACCCTATTATGATTATCCCTGCCAAACGGATTGTTGGCGAATTCGTTTCCCCGAAAGCATTCCAATTTTTCAGGACGAATTTTCGAATGGTCGTGCCATAACCGATTTTTCCATTGGCAATGCCTTGTTATATACCAAAGAGGATATGGTAATCGAGGTACAGCAGTTTGCGATTTCATCTTCGGCCCATGAGTACTATAAGGTATTGAAAGACCTTGTAGACAATAACAGTGGGCTCAATGCACCTCCTCCGGCCGGTTTGGTCGGAAATATGTTTAATCCGGAAGATAGTGAAGAGTTTGTATTTGGTAGGTTTACCGCTGCAGCAACCTCGGCGGCCTCTATTTTTATTGATAGAACATTTATAAATGAGGAGGCATTGGATGGAAGGGACCCTATACTGTTGGAACCTACCTTTAACTCTCCCTTACCTCCTCCAGCAACCATCTCTGCGCCCTGTGGCGAAACAAGATTTAGAACTGCGATTCGTCCAGAAGCTTGGATCGACCAATAGTGCCAAACCTAGACCAATATGTCATTAAAACCAAAATTAGTACTGACTTCCATCTTTTTTATTTGCCTGGGCTCAGTGGTTAGATCACAGGAGTATGCCATGTCCTTTGAAGTGTTGGCCCAGGCAACCGGACTGCCTATGGACAATGCCCAAATCTCCATAAGACCCTGCAACTGTGGAGGTATCACAAATAGGTCGGGAAGGTTCTCCATTAATCTTCCGGAAAACACCTATCAAGTTACGATTTCCTTTATAGGCTTTAAAGATGATATTCGAACCGTGGTACTTGATCAAAGTCAAATTATCCGAGTACAATTATATGAAGAGGAAGAGCAATTGTCCGAAGTAGTGGTAAGGGCCAAGCGTGTTCTGGAAAATATTGAAACCCCTCAAATGGGAGCTTTGAAATTGACCTCCCAAGAACTGAAAAAAATACCGGCGGCCGTTGGTGAGTTCGATGTATTGCGCGGGATGACACTTTTGGCCGGAGTCAATAATGCCGGCGAGATCAGTAACGGAATATCCGTCCGCGGAGGATCTTTGGACCAAAATTTGGTGTTGTATGATTATGCCCCGGTTTTTAATCCTACCCATTTATTCGGGCTTTTTTCCGTTTTTACCCCGGATGCCATTTCTTCCGTAGATTTGTATAGGGCCAATATTCCGGCTCGTTACGGGGGCAGGTCTACCTCGGTATTGGATATTAAGGTGAAAAACCCATATACGGATAAGTTTAAGTTGAATGGAGGAGTAGGCATTGTATCCAGTAGGCTATCATTAGAAACACCTATTATTAAGGATAAGTTGCTCCTCAACATTGGGGGCCGGGCCGGGTTTACCGATTTTTTGTTGCCGCTCTTTTCTGAGCGACTGGAAGATACCAAAGCCAATTTCTACGATGGTACAATGAAATTATTGTACCTGCCCACGGAAAATGATCAGATTTCCTTTACAGGATTTTACAGCAAGGACTTTTACCAGTTGGATTTGATTACCCAAATAGAGAATATCAATGCCAGTAGCAATCAATATGACTTTCAGACGTTGAACGGTACGCTCAATTGGATACATACCTTTGGTGATGAGTCCAATCTGCGGAACATTTTTGTAATAAGCGACTATACACCGAAGACCATCTTTCCAGAAAGGGATAGTAACAACGATATAGTGTTTGAGTCCAGGATCAATTATTTAAGTTTTATTTCCGAATATTCCAAAAGAATAAATGATAGGCTGGAATATTATGGTGGTATTCAAGCGAATAGATATAACATTGAACCCGGAAATTTGGACCCAGGAACAGGGAATAGTATCATTCCAGTTACCTTGGAATCGGAAACCAGTTATGAATTTGCCGGCTTTGGTAACGTAAATTGGAATGCGACCGAGGATTTGACCATTTCTGCCGGGCTTCGTTTCAACCATTTTGTGTTCGTAGGACCTTATACGCAAGCCACTTTTGATGAGAATTCGGGTGCCTTGTTAAGTACCCAATTTTTTGAGAAAGGCGCTGGCGTAAAGACCTATAATGGCCTAGATCCCAGATTGGGAATTAACTATAAACTTGGTGAAACAATGTCGCTGAAAGCCAGTTATGCCAGACTAAACCAATATCTTCAAAATATTTACAACACAACTACCCCTTTGCCAACATCCCGTTGGAAAACCGCTGATCCAAATATTGAACCACAACAAAGTGATAGTTACGGTCTTGGTTTTTATAAGAACCTAGAGGAAAGTGGTGTGGAGATCGGCCTGGAAGGCTATTATAGAAAATCAAAGAACAATCTGACCTATAAGCCCGGGGCAGATTTTTTCCTTGAAGAGTTTTTGGAAAGGGATGTGGTACAGGCGGAAGGCGAGGCCTATGGAGTGGAACTTAGCTTTAAGAAACCCAAAGGGAAGCTTAATGGTTGGTTCAACTATACTTGGTCCCGTAGTTTTTTGCGTTCCTTTAACGAAAGGCTGGCAGATCGAGTTAACAACAACCAACAGTTTCCTTCTGACTTTGACCGTCCGCACGTATTCAATGGTACCATCAACTTTGAAGGGGACAAATACAATACATGGAGCTTCAATTTTACGGCCCAAAGCGGAAGACCTTATACCGTTGCCAATAGTGTTTTTGCGTTGGAGGATATTAATGTGCCTATCTTTTTGGAAAGAAATAATGCACGTCTAAGACCCTATCACCGTTTGGATTTTTCGTGGAAGGTGAAGTATGGGAGAAATCCCAATAGAAGATGGGTAGGGGATTGGACATTTACCATTTACAATGTCTACAGCCGCAGAAACCCCTTGAACTTATATTATGCACAGCGGCAAGATGGCGTGGACGCCGATGTGTTTTTAGGGAGCCCCTTGGGGACCTATGAGCTTTCAGTACTTAACAGCCCCTTATTTGCCGTTACCTACAATTTTGTTTTCGATTAGCTTTGGACACTTGTGTGCCTTATTGTTTGTAGAATTTTGTACGGACTTTTTGCTCCAATGAATTAATAATGATAAGGTAAACCCCTTTTTCAAGATGTGCCACGGGTATGCTCAATGCATTGTTCTTGATTT
Organism: Ulvibacterium sp.; assembly: GCF_028285715.1. Lineage (GTDB taxonomy): Bacteria > Bacteroidota > Bacteroidia > Flavobacteriales > Flavobacteriaceae > Ulvibacterium. The sequence continues at coordinate 661,635 of NZ_JANQOO010000017.1, read as the reverse complement.
TCCATTGGTGTTGCAGAACAGGATTCCCGTAAATATCCGAAATTAAAATATGGGCCCTATCACTATTTTCCAAACCTAAAACGTTGATTACATTGGTCGCCGGGTTGGGAAACAACTTTATTTTGGCTTGCACGGCAATTTGTTCGGAGTTCCCTGCTTGGGAATGACCCAATACCGTAAAGAAAAACAGACCAAGTATAAGGATAAGTTTTTTCATAGCCGAAATATCCGTAGAATACATCGACAAAAGTATCCCAGGCTATTATTCCGAACAAATCATTGTTGTAAAACCCGGTTTTTAATGGCCAAAAAAGAATAATTAACGCATGTTAACATTTTGACCGGTTTGCTAATGCGCCTGTAACCAATTATTTCCTTCCCCGAGCTCAACATCCAAGGGAACAGCAAGCTCATAAGCGCTTTCCATTTCGGACTGGATAAGCGGTCTTAATGTTTCCAGTTCCGGTTTGTAGGCATCAAAGACCAGTTCATCGTGTACTTGAAGTAGCATCTTGGTCTTGTAATTGCCCTCGATAAGTTTTTGGTGGATGTTGATCATGGCAATTTTAATGATGTCCGCGGCACTACCTTGGATAGGGGCATTCACGGCGTTCCGTTCTGCGGCCCCACGTACTACTTGATTACTGCCATTAATATCCTTTAAATAGCGTCTTCTGCCCAAAACAGTCTGTACATACCCATGTTCCCTGGCGAAATCAATCTGATCGCTAATGTAGTTCCGCAGTTTGGGGTAAGTTTTGTAATAGGTGTCTATGAGTTCCTTAGCCTCTGAACGGCTAAGATCTGTTTGGTTGCTTAAGCCAAAGGCGGAAACACCATAGATAATCCCAAAATTCACGGTTTTGGCATTGCTTCGCTGTTCCCGTGTTACTTCCGAAATAGGCACATTGAATACTTTCGAAGCCGTGGAGGCGTGGATGTCCTCTCCATTTTTAAAGGCCTCTATCATCGTAGTTTCTTCACTAAGGGCTGCAATGATACGAAGTTCTATCTGGGAATAGTCCGCAGCCAGTAAGGTGTAATTTTCATCCCGTGGTACAAAAGCTTTCCGAACTTCCCGGCCTCTTTCCGTTCGGATGGGAATGTTCTGTAAGTTGGGATTATTACTACTTAATCTTCCGGTGGCGGCAACGGTTTGCATATAATCCGTATGGACCCGTCCTGTAGAAGCTTCTACTTGCTCCGGAAGCGCATCTACATAGGTGCTTTTTAATTTGGAAAGTCCGCGATAATCCAACACATCCTGAATGATCTGGTGGTCCTTGGCCAAATAGGACAACACGTCTTCCGAAGTGGAATATTGCCCGGTCTTGGTCTTTTTAGGTTTATCCACCAGTTTCATTTTATCAAAGAGGATTTCACCCAATTGTTTTGGGGAGGCGATATTGAATTGTTCTCCCGAAGCTTCGTAAATCTTGCTTTCCAGCGTTGCAATATCGTTGTTGAGTTCCTCGGAAAGGGATTTTAGGAATGCCTCGTCCAGATTGATGCCTTCAAGTTCCATATCGGCCAATACACGGAGCAATGGTATTTCAATGGTATTGAACAAGTCTTCCGTCTTGGCTTCCGCCAATTCGGGCCTAAAGTGTTGTGCCAATTGAAAAGTGATATCCGCATCTTCTACGGCGTATTCGGTCTGTTGCTCCAGAGGAACATCGCGCATGCTCAATTGGTTCTTCCCTTTTTTGCCAATGAGTTCGGTAATGGAGACAGGGGTATAGTTGAGGTAGGTTTCCGAAAGGACATCCATATTGTGGCGCATATCCGGATTGATTAGGTAATGTGCCAACATGGTGTCGAAAAATTTTCCTTTCACCTTTACATTGTACTTGTACAGAACCTTAATATCATACTTTAGATTCTGTCCAATTTTTTCTATGGCCTCCGATTCAAAAAAGGGACGCAATTGCTCTATGATTTCCTGTGCCTTGTCCCTTTCCTCCGGGAAGGGAATGTAAAATCCCTTACCGGGCTCCCATGAGAAGGCAATGCCCACGAGCTCGGCGGTCAATGAATTTATTCCAGTAGTTTCGGTGTCAAAACACACGGCATCCTGCTTCATTAGGTTTTGTAGAAACAGTTTCATGGCCATTCCGGGAGCAACACTTTGGTAGACATGGGAAACGTCTTTAATGCTCTTTCGGCTGGACACTTCCTTGATGGTGGCAGCTGGGCTGGCCCCGTCATTCCCGAAAAGGGAAAATTGGCCACTACCGGCGGGCTGTACTTGTTTTTTTGCTGTTTCCGTGCTGCTTACCGGCGTCTGCGTTTCCTCTATCTCACCGGAAAAGATTTTTATGAATTGATCTTTTAACCTTCGGAACTCCAATTCCTCAAAAATCTCCTGCACCTTTTCACTGTCGGGGACTGAAAGTTGGTAATCTTTCGCATCAAATTGAACATCACAAGTGATGCAGATCGTTGCCAGTTTTTTGGAGAGGATACCGAGCTCGGCATTGGCTTCTACCTTTTCCTTCATCTTGCCCTTTAATTTATCGGTATTGGCCAATAGGCCTTCCATAGAATCGAATTCCTCTATAAATTTCTTGGCGGTCTTATCACCTACACCGGGTAGGCCGGGAATATTATCACTGGCATCGCCCATCATACCGAGATAGTCAATAACCTGCTCGGGCCTTTTTACCCCAAAACGCTTTTGCACCTCTGGGATTCCCCATATTTCAATACCATTTCCCATTCGAGCCGGGCGGTACATAAAAATGTTTTCCGATACCAATTGCCCAAAATCCTTATCCGGAGTTACCATAAAGACTTTATAGTCCTCCTTTTCGGCTTGTTTAGCCAAAGTGCCAATGATATCATCGGCTTCAAGCCCGGAAAGTTCCACCACGGGAATATGCATCGCTTTTAAGATATCTTGAATATAGGGCACGGCAATCTTTATGGCATCTGGGGTCTCATCCCGATTGGCCTTGTAATCGGCGAACATTTCCGTACGTTCCGCGCTTCCATCCTTGTCAAAGCATACTGCTAAATGGTCTGGTTTCTCCCTCTTGATGACATCAAAGAGAGAATTCATAAACCCCATTATGGCAGAAGTATCCATTCCTTTGGAGTTGATACGGGGATTTTTTATCAAAGCATAGTAACCCCGAAAAATAAGGGCGTAGGCATCCAATAAAAAGAGTCGTTTTTGTTCGGCCATATCAGTTGTTCTTTGAAGAATTAAAACTACGAATATTATTTCCGTTCAAAGGTATTAGGAGGTGATATATGAATCGGAAGGGTTATTTACATGTCCGGCCTTTGAAAACGTTCTGTAGGTAAAACCGGGTTGAATGCAATAGCCACCCGTTTCCCCTTTTTTGTTGATGGCGATAAACCCAATTTGGAAGTCGAGTTTATTCCTGTTTTTTTCAATAATACGTTTTACGCCTTCCTCACAGGCTTCTTGTGGAGACTTACCTTGCCGCATAAGTTCTACGATTAGAAAACTGCCTACGGTACGCACCACTTCTTCACCAACACCTGTTGCGGTGGCTGCGCCCACTGCATTATCCACAAAAAGTCCGGCCCCGATAATGGGGGAGTCCCCGACGCGTCCGGCCAATTTATAAGCCATTCCACTGGTGGTACAGGCACCGGCAAGGTCCCCGTTTTTGTCGATGGCCAGCATCCCTATGGTGTCATGATTTTCTATATTGATGATGGGTTGATATTTGGAGGTTTTTTTCCATTCCATCCATTCCTTTTTTGATTTTTCCGTGAGAAGGTCGGTCTTGTTAAAACCTTGCTCCATGGCAAATTGTTCCGCCCCTTTTCCAGCAAGCATAACATGAGGTGTTTCCTCCATAACCATGCGGGCCACGGATATCGGATGGGCTATGTTTTGCATGCATAGTACGGCGCCACAGTTACCATTCTTGTCCATAATACAGGCATCCAGGGTAACTTTTCCGTCCCGGTCCGGGCGTCCGCCCACTCCCACGGTCTGATTTTCAATATCAGCTTCCTCTACCTTAACCCCCATTTCAACGGCATCCAAGGAACTGCCTCCGTCTTTTAAGACTTCCCAAGCCTTGGCCGAAGCATTGTGGAAATCCCATGTACAAATGACAATTGGGCGTACGTTTTCCATTTCCTGGGGCAATGCTTTCACTGATTTGTCCATCTCACCACAGGACGCCAAAACAGAGGAGGATACAAGTCCGGCTGTACCGGTCGCCGAATTCTTAAGAAAGGTTCTTCGTTGCATGTTTTATTGGTAAATTACAGCCTTAAATATACATAAATATGTTGGTGGAAATTTGTGCAAATTCCTTGCAATCGGCTTTAAACGCAGAAATGGGCGGGGCGGATAGGATAGAGTTGTGTTCGGAATTGGCGGTAGGCGGTATTACCCCTTCGTATGGGTTGTTGAAGAGTATAAAAGCACATATCTCCATTCCAGTACACGTCCTTATTAGGCCCAGAAGTGGTGATTTTACCTACTCTGACCTGGAATTTGAGATTATGAAAAAGGATATAGCAATTTGTCGGGACCTGGGTTTTGAGGGAATCGTTGCTGGGGTTTTGCATAGAGATTTTACCTTGGATGAGGAACGCACCCGTTCCTTGATCGAAGCTTCAGGCGGACTCCACTTTACTTTCCACCGGGCGTTCGACTGGGTCCGGGACCCAATTTCTACTTTTGGGAAGTTAGAGCATTTGGGAGTACAGACTTTACTAAGCTCAGGACAAAAAATATCGGCTTTGGAAGGGATCGAATTACTGACACGTTTATACGAAAAGGCAACTACTTGTACTATTTTGCCCGGTGGAGGGATTGGAATGGGAAATGTGCAGGAATTTAAAAAGAGAAACTTCAAGGCCGTTCATCTCTCTGGAAGCACTTCGATAAAAAAGCTCAAAACTACGCCTCTTTTACCGATGTATTCCCAATCAAAATTAAAAGATGACGAGATTACCGTAACGGATTTGGATATTGTCCGTCATATTATAAATGAAGCCAAATAAGTCCCAATTCATAACCTTAAGTATGCTGTTGGGGATATCTTTGCAAAAAAAGTATTAAATGCTACGTTGGATTATTTTTATCGCCATATATATTGTCCTTGGATTGTATACCTTACAGGCCCTAAAAACCGCCACCCGTTTTCCCTGGGTATACTATCTTTTCATGGTCATTTCCATTTTGGTCCTTGGTAATTTTGTATACCAGTTTACCTGGGGAGAGACCGAGGGTCGAGTGTTGAGTCGCTCAAAAAGTTATGCCTTTGGTTTTTTGATTACTGTGCTCACGTTTCAGTTTATTACGATTATTTTTCTTTTTTCCGAGGATATTTTCCGTTTGCTGGCCGGCACGTATCACAAGTTTTTTGGAAGTTCAAGAGAGTTCAGCCTACCCGAAAGAAGACGATTTCTAAGCCTTATTGCCCTGGGCATTGCGGCCGTACCTTTTGGAGCGTTGTTGTACGGCATGTATCGTGGGAAGTACAATTACCAGGTATTGAAATATGATTTGGAATTTGAAGACTTGCCCGATGCCTTTGATGGCTACCAGATTACACAGCTATCCGACATACATAGCGGTAGTTTTGACAATAAGGAGATGGTGCAATATGCCGTCAACCTGGTCAATCAGCAGCGCAGTGATGTCATTTTCTTTACTGGGGATATGGTGAACAATAAAGCTGAGGAAATGTATCCATGGAAGGATATCTTTGCGCAACTCGAGGCGAAGGACGGGAAGTATTCCATTTTAGGAAATCATGATTATGGCGATTACGTACCATGGCCTACCGCAGCACAAAAAAGGGAGAATCTGGAAGAGCTTAAACGATTGCAGAAAGATATGGGTTTTAATCTTTTGCTCAATGAAAGTACATACCTGCAAAAAGGCGGAGATAAAATTGCACTTGTAGGTGTGGAGAATTGGGGACGTGGTGGATTTAAAAAAGCGGGCGACCTTAACAGGGCCATACAAACGATATCTGAGGATGATTTTAAGATTTTGCTGAGCCATGACCCGTCGCATTGGGAAGACGTGGTAATACCCCATGAATATCATTATCACCTAACACTCAGCGGCCATACCCACGGAATGCAATTTGGGATAGAAATACCGGGCTGGGTCAAATGGAGTCCGGTAAAATGGCGCTATAAATATTGGGCGGGAATTTATAAGGAAATGGGTCAATTCATCAACGTAAACCGGGGATTTGGGTTTATCGGGTATCCAGGCCGGGTAGGGATTTGGCCTGAGATTTCCGTAATCACTCTTAAAAAGAAAATCTTAACATGATTTTAACCTTCGTTACCGACTATAAAAACAAGGGTTTCCAAGTGTTTTTTAACAAATTTTACTACATTTGGCGCATAACCCAATGATTTACATATGTCTAAATTTGGTGAACTTATAGACGTAAACGTTCCGGTCCTTTTGGATTTTTATGCAGAGTGGAACGAGCAATCCACCGCCATGCATCCTGTTCTTAGGGATGTGGCCGCCGCCTTGGGCGATAAGGGAAAGGTAATAAAGATCGATGTGGATAAAAACAAAGAACTTTCCCAGGCGCTACGCGTTAAGGGATTACCCACTTTAATGATTTATAAAAAAGGTGAAATGGTTTGGCGACAAAGTGGGGAGCAGGACGCCAACACACTTATTGGGATACTTAACGAATATGTGTAAATAGGTCAATAAACGGGGCAAAATAGAACCACCCTTTGCTTTTTGTCCTAATACATCTTCAAAATCAGGACTGCTTCCAAACCCGCCAAAACAATCACATTACTTTACCTGAAAAGAAAAGTCGCTTAACTTTGTTCAGTAGAGGCAACGGTATTTTATTCACTTTGGGATTCTAAACTATCAGTGGAAGTACTGTCCGATAGGGGCATGGTATCCCTAAGGTCTGGATCACTTTCGGCGTCCGTACCTTCATCCAGCATATCGTCCCTATAAAAATGGGCGAACTTATCAATGTACTCGTTAAATATCAAGGTTTCCTTTTCCGATAATTCCCGATCATTATTGGTGATAAGAATATCAATGTTTCTTCTATATCCTTCCATGTCTGCAATGATATCATCAATATGGTCGTATTGCTCATCCAAGGGCACCCCGGCATAGTACTCCAAACGTTCTTGATATTTTGTTTTCAATTTATTAAAGAGTTCCCTTGCCTTGGTGGTTTCGCCGACCCTGTAATAACCATCCACAAAGGGCTCTACAAAAGTATAATACCCAAAATGATCCACCGGCAAATTGGTCATCGCAATTTCAATAATAGCCTTGGCCTTATCGATTTTTTCTTCCTTAATGAGTTCTTCCATCAATCGTGCAAGGTTGCTTCTAAATGTGAGTCCCTGGATCCTGGTCTGCGTATCGTGGTAAATATCCGAACGGCCAGAATTGCCCCATTCCCAATGGGTCACTATATCGTACATGAGTTCGGTATCTATACGTCCCATCTCAAAGGAATTTCTACGTTCCGTTTTAATGGGCACCAGTTTATAGGCCAGGCCATCCAACTGTAGATAATCCTTCATCCAAATGAATTCGGCATCGTCAAAACTTCCACCGGAGAAGTATATAGGTCTTCTCCAGTCGTTGTTGGCCATAATGTCCAACATCATCATACTCTTCTTTGTAATGGCACTCTGGGGAAGATCAATATCAATATAATCCACCATCAATGCGGAATCCTTCGCCTTTACCAGGCCACTTTCCAATGCATTTTTCTTGTTTACCGGAATACGGATTTTATTAGTAGGATAATAGACTGTATTTAAAAAGTTTTCCGAATACTGCTCAATATCGGCACCTTGCTTTTGTAGTATATGCCTTAGCTTGGTCTGAGGTTTATCGCTATCCAACCAGTCAATGAAGTCCTTTACATTCCATCTACTGTCCGTAAGCCCCTGATAATAGAGCACATCCCGGGAACCCCAACGATATTTGTCATGTGCTATTTGCGATGGTATGGGTTCACTGTCATAGGCCTTACGTTTCATCTGATCTACATACCAATCCGTTTCGAACAGGCTAGTACAAACAATTCGGACATCGGTTCTAAAGCCTTCTATTTCCTGAGCGTACCATAGCGGAAAGGTGTCGTTGTCCCCAATAGTGAACAATATGGCCCCAGCATCCTTTTGACAGGAATCCAAATAGGCCCGGGCCGATGACCATGCGGTATAGCGATTGGACCGGTCATGGTCGTCCCAGTTTTGTACGGCCATAACCGTGGGTACGGCAAGAAGGCATATCACAACAACAACGGGTGCCAGGATTTTTGGGCTCAACCACTTCTTGAATTCATCAAACAGCCCATATACGCCCAATCCGATCCAAAGCGCAAAAATGTAAAAAGAACCTACTAGGGAATAATCCCGCTCCCTAGGTTGAAAGATATAGGGGTTGGTATAAAACTGAATAGCGATGCCCGTAAACATAAAGAATATAAAGAGTACCCAGAACTGTTTGGGGTTCTTTGAGATTTGGAAGAGGATACCGATGATTCCCAAAATCAAGGGCAGGAAGAAATACGTATTTCGACCCTTATTCTCCAAAACTTCACTAGGTAGGTTGTCCTGGCTTCCTAAAAACCAGCTATCCACAATAGGGATCCCCGAAAGCCACCGGCCATTTTCATCATATCTACCCTGCACATCGTTCGTTTTCCCTGTGAAGTTCCACATGAAATAGCGCCAATACATATAGCCAAATTGAAACTCCAACATATATTTGATATTCTGCCAAAGGGTAGGTGGTTGCACCTCTATGTATTCACTAAATCGTTTCAGGAAGCTTATATATTGTTCAGCATCTATTTCGCCATTGGCATACCCATCCTTGACTTGGTTCACTGCCCTGCGTAGTTCATCATTGGATTGGGTCATCTTAAAGTCCAGCGGTCCAAAATAACGCATATAATTTTCCGCATGCTGTCCGCTCCACAATCGGGGAAGGATACCCACATGATCCGGATTGGGGCCCTGTAACGCGTCCTCGTAATAGTTTACGATAACATATTTGCCCAGTTTTTCATCTTTCTCATACTTTGGAGCTTCATCCTTGTCTTCCCCTGGAGGGGCAAAAATATCGGAGTAATAGGTGCCGAATACGGGACTGTCTACCCCGGGATATTGTTCCCTGTTGTAATACGCCAATAAGGCCCTGGCATCAGCTGGATTGTTCTCATTGATAACTACATTGGCATTGGCCCTAATGGGCAGCATAAGCCATGAGGAGAAGCCCAGAAAAAGAAACATAAGACAAAGGACCAGGGTATTAGCAGTCCTAAAATTGTTCTTTCGGGTATAATTAAGACCAAAATAGAAGGCGGCTGCAAAAATAAGTCCCATAATGATGGTGCCCGAATTAAAAGGTAGTCCAATGCTATTGATGAAAAAGACCTCGCTCCAACCAAAGAGTTTCAGCACATAGGTCAATGAAAATTTATAGACCAACATCAATATGGCTATGACCAAGACATTGGCGATTAAAAAATTCTTTACCGTGGTAGTTTTGTACTTCTTGAAGTAATAAAGCAGACCAATAGACGGAATTGCCAGAAAGCCCATAAACTGGATACCGAAGGTAAGCCCTACAACAAAAGAAATCAACACCAACCATTTATTCCCCCGGGGACTGTCTAGGCTGTCCGTCCATTTTAATCCCAGCCAGAGTAAAAGCGCCATGATAAAACTTGCCATTGCATATACTTCGGTCTCAACCGCATTGAACCAAAAACTATCGGAATAGGTAAAGGCCAGGCAACCAATCAAACCACTTCCCAGTATGGCGATAGCCTTGCCATTGGTAAGGGGACCATTTTTCCCTATTAGTTTTTGGGTAAGATTGGTTATGGTCCAAAACATGAAAAGAATGGTAAAGGCACTGGAAACACCCGAAACGGAATTGACCATTCTTGCTACTTGATCCGGGCTTAGGGCAAACATGGCAAAGAAGGCTCCTATCATCTGCAACAAAGGAGCTCCCGGTGGATGCCCTACCTGTAATTTGGCCGATGTGGCAATGTATTCACCGGCATCCCAAAAACTACTGGTGGGCTCAACGGTAATGGCATAGGTAATAAAGGCTATAAAAAAAACGACCCATCCTAAGATGGTGTCCCATTTCTCGAAGTTTTTTGCAAACATGCAATCCGTGGTTTTGGTAAACCCTGGCCTCAAAATTCAATTTCAAAACCTCGGGCTAAACGAATCCCGCTATGAACAGGATAGGTTTTATACAATGCAACAATAACGGCGAATTTACTAAATCTAACCTAGACCAGGGTATATTTTTTATAAAGGATTAACAGTTTGAACTGGTCCAAATTTGGTGGATTGTCCGTAAAAATGTTTGTGCAAACCAAACTTTGTTTTAAATTTGCACGCTCTTATACTGAACTTGATTCGGTATGTTTTTTTGGAATTGGCCCATGGTGTAATTGGCAACACAGCTGGTTTTGGTCCAGTCGTTCTAGGTTCGAGTCCTAGTGGGCCAACAAAGTAGAAAATCCCGGTTTTTACCGGGATTTTTTGTAAAAAAATAGAGACTAAGGATATCTTCTAATTACTTACGAAGTATTTTTTAGGCCACATTAGTTCCCAAACCCTGATTGTCAAAAAGCTCCAATAAACTTGTTCTTCTCCTTCTTGCTACAGGAATGCGTTCTCCAGTGTCAAGGATCAATGTGCCGTCCGGAAAAAACTTCTTTATTTTCTGAATGTTGACCAAATGGGACTTATGCGCCCTAAAAAACAAAGGCGGTGTTAGGGAATTTTCAAAAAATTTGATGCCATAGGAACTCAGATGAATATTCCCGTCCTGCAAATATATTTTGGCATAACCCTCTACGCTTTCTAGCCTTATGACATCCGAGATATTGGCAAAATAGGTGCATCCCAAGGTGGGTATGGCAATTTTTTTATTTTCCAAAGCAAGCATATCCAAGAGTAGCTTACTGTTGACATTCTTTTTTTGGCCATTCGTCAACCGTTGTAATGCCTTGGTAATGACAGCGATAAATTCTGCTTGGCTGTAAGGCTTGAGTAAAAAGCCGAGTGCAAAATTTCTATAGGCCTCTATGGCAAACTTATCATGCGCCGTACTAAAGATTACCTCTGTATTTGGAGACTTTAGGTGTTTCATTAGGTCCAAACCGGTCATATTTGGCATTTCAACATCAACAATGAGCAAGTCCGGTTGATGCTCATTTAGATATTCCAAACCTTCCAAGGGGTCGGTAAAACACTTTGGCGTATCAAAACGGTCAAAGTTCTGGGCCAATGATTTCTTACAATATTCTATGTCCGATATATCATCGTCTATTAGTACAATGGTCATCATAAAGGATTTTAAAAGGAGTGCACTTTATCTTAAAATTACATCTTACAAGGCTAATAATTACATAGTTAACGATTAAATATAGTTTTAATTATCTGGAACTACAATTTTAGAAAATCCACAATTTGGGAAACATATTCAATTTTACTGGTGGAGACGTCCATTACCTCAATTCCATTAACTCTTTTTAAGCTTTCATAACTGTTCTTATCAATTGGGGCAAAAACAATGGGGATGTTAAATTTTGCCAGTGCGATGCAATCGATCAATTCGTATTCTTCATTATAGACAAATAATATAAAAAGGAACTTTACCTCCGATTTCTTTTTAAGGGCATCCGCGATATTCAAAATCTTTTTGCATCGAAAGACATTGATGTTGGTTTTTTTTAAAGATTGCTTAATAATGCTGCCCAAAGGCCCTTGTTTATCATAGATTATAAAATTTCCTTCTGCTTCGAACATAGTACCGTATAAAACATGGTTAGTATTGAATGCTAGGTTTTGCATAAAGAAATGGGAAGTAAATTGAGTTCGGTCATAAGGTTAAACATGAATCTGAAGTCGGAATAACATGCGATAACAACAGATTACCGTTCCTATAGATTTTTAACCATTTTGCATCATTGTTCAGCGGAACGGCTATATCGAAAAAAGCACCATCGGCAAAAGGGAAGGCATCCAACTCCTGCAGAGCCCCGAGCGCAACCAGGGTACGGTCCTGGTTTACAAGCGTATAATAGAAATGATCCTTTGTGGGATCTAACCCCTTAGGTCTTTCTTGTATGTACTCTCCGATAGGGGTCATTTCATAATCCCTTACCCATAAATGACCGTGCTGATTGATGAAATACTTTACCAATAGGCCATTATAATCCTCTTCCAAGGGCTCTTCTTCATGTTTTTCGGTCGAGTTGTATTCCTTATAGTCGTAGTAGGGCAGGGTATTTTCCACTTCAAATACATCGCTTGTTGGAAAAAGAAATTTTTGGAGATATAACAACCAGTTGTGTGTTGTGTTTCTTAAAAGGGCTTGTGCTTCCATGGGAACTATTATTTGGGTTTGGATTTTATTTTTCGAATTCAACAATGAATTCACTTCTTCGATTGAGCTGGTGCTCGGCCTTTGTACAGGAGACGCCATTGGAACAATGGTTCACCAATTGGGTTTCACCATAACCCTTACTTGTAAGTCTTGTCTTTGAAATTCCCCGGGTTACCAAATAATCTATGGTGGATTTGGCCCTTCTTTCAGAAAGGTCCATATTGTACATGTCATTGGCACGGCTATCGGTATGAGACCTTACATCGATATTTATGGAGGGATGAAGCTTCATCACCGAAACAATTTTTTCCAGTTCCAGTGCGGCATCCGGGCGTATGTTGGATTTATCCAGATCAAAGTAAATGATAACATTGAAGAGTTTGGCTATGTCGTCTCCCGCCTTAATATCAATTACATTTTTATCTAGTTCAAAGTTGTGTTCACGTTCTTGTTGTCCTTTTTGGGAATATGCATCTTTGGATTCATATTTTTCTTTTTCGGCCTTAATGATGTAGGATGTACTTATATCTACTTCGCTCTCATAAAATCCCTTTTCATCCGTTTCCAGCTCAACAAAGACATTATCTCCCTCGTCATATAAGGTAATCGAGGTATTCTTTATAGGCTCTTCGGTTTCCCTGTCCGTAACCACACCAAACACCCTACTTTTTAATACATCCTTAATTTTTTCTGTTTCTATAAAGCTATAGATATCATCATGGCCCAGACCTCCGGGCCTATTGGAGCTTATATAACCCCTGTCTTCCATAATCGCAAAGGCGAGGTCGTCAAAGGAAGAGTTCAGCGGCTTTCCTACATTTAAAAGATTCCCAAAAGAGCCATCTTCCTTGATTTTCACATAGAAAATATCGTAACCGCCTAAGCCGTAATGGCCATCGGAAGAAAAGTATAATTCATTATCAGGCGTTAGGAATGGGAAGGATTCCCTTCCTTTCGTATTGATTTTTGGCCCCAAATTTTTTGGTCTACCTAAATTGCCGTCTCGGTCTATGGTCACTGTATAAACATCGGTGAAGCCCAAGGACCCTGGACGATTTGAAACAAAATAAAGTTTGTCTTCCTTAGGGCTTAAAATGGGGTGTGCATTGGAATAGTTGTCGCCATTAATGGATAGGTCTTCCACATTGGTCCATTTTCCATTCTCCAGTTCTGCCCTGTAGATCTTTAAATGTTGGATCTCTTGTTTTCTTTTATTCTTGGAGGGTGTTATATTATTACGTGTAAAGTACATGGTTGTTCCATCCGCCGTGAAAACAGCACTGGATTCATGGTACTTTGTGTTCACATCCCCTTTAAGTTTAGTTGGCGCGCCAAGAGATCCATCCTTGCTTATGGTGGATTCGAACAAATCCAAATAAGATAGTCCATCCCATGGACTAAGACGTTTCCCTGTTTTTGTAACGTCCTGGGTAGAGGCAAAGACCAGCTTTTTTTTATGAAAGGAAGCTCCAAAATCGACCCCTGTGGAATTTATTTTGGCCGCCCTCATAGTATACCTTCCTGAGTTTTCCTCTATAATCTTTAAATAGTCTATGGCATTTCCATAGGTCTCGTTTACCTTGCCATTTTTTTTGATGTAGGTATTGAACCAATATATGGACAGTCCTTCATCGCCAATGGCTTTCAGGGATTGTGAATATCTTAGATAGTATATGGGATCCAGGTTCTCGGTTAATGAAAACAATTCTCCATACCAATTTGCGGCATCTACATATTTGGCATTGAAATAATAAATGTTTCCAAGTTTTCTGAAAAGCTCTTCAGATCGGTATCCCGATTCTGCCAAATCGAGATAGATTTCCGAAGCATCGATATAAGCCAATTCCTTATACTTTTTATTAGCTCGGTCCAATTTCACTTCCTGTCCATAACTGGTAAGAAATGAGACGAAAAGAAACAAAATATATAGAGATGGAATTTTTGGATAGGTATTCATAATCGAGGGTTTTAAAAGAATCTTGGGTTTATGGAGTTTATGGTTCTTTTGGTAAACTCAAAGCGTAAAAAGAAATCATGGGAACCAGAATTGTAATTGCCTAATTCCGTGGTATCGTAGTCATAGGAATAGCCTATCATAAAACGATTGTTTATTTGAAAACCGACCAAGGCGCTTATGGCGGCATCCAGGCGATAGGATAGTCCTACCGTGAATCTATCATTGATTAAAAAGTTGGCCGACGCGTCAAAGGCCAAAGGGGCGCCTTTTACGGCTTTGGTCAGGAAGGCTGGTTTAAATTTAAGTTCGCTATTGATGTCAAAGACATATCCCCCGATAAGATAAAAGTGGGCTTTTTCGGAAGCTGTGGAAGAAATGGCACTGTCATAATGATCTGTGGACAATATATTCGGGGAGGATAGCCCAAGATACCACCTATGGTCAAAATGCAGATAAACACCTAGACCAACATTGGGTGAAAAGCGATTCTCAATGTTTTGAGAAAATTCCAATTCGCTCCGATCCCGGATATCCAATTTTCCGAAGTCCACATTTAGGAGGTTCATTCCTCCCTTTAGCCCAAAGGACAAGTTGGTCTTTAGGGTCAATGGAACTGTATAGGAAAAATCAACGGTTACATTGCTCTCGGTGGATGGGCCCACTTCATCGTGGATGACCGAAAGTCCAAGGCCTACCCCTCGTTCCCCGACTGGGCTGTTCACGGAGAAGGTAAGTGATTGGGGAGCTCCGTTCAGCCCCGTCCATTGAGAGCGATAGAGACTGTTGAAGCTTAGTACACCCCTGTTACCGGCATAGGCCGGATTTACCGTTACCGTATTATACATATACTGGGTATATTCCGAATCCTGCTGACTAGAGCAAAAGAATGGAAGCGCCATTCCCAATAGGAAAAGGAACATGGCTTTTATACAATTGTTATTGATTGTTTTCATGGTATCTGGTTGTTCTATGAATACGGATCAGTTATCGCTGATGAGGTATAAATAACCGGACTCTTGAATGGTCTGCGATTCACCGCCATTCATGGATTCATATTGTACTATGTAGAAATAGGTTCCCGTGGGTAGTTTTTTACTTGAAGCTAGGGTAAGTCTACCTTCCGAGTACCCTTTGAAGACCTTATTTTGATTATCGTATCCGTTCGTTTCAAACACTTTTACGCCCCAACGGTTGAATATTTCAACCTGGTTATTGGGAAAACAATCGATACCCTCCAGTAGGAAGATGTCGTTTTGCCCGTTACCATTGGCGGATACGGCATTATAGATTTTAACGGGACAAGCAAGTTGTATGGTTTGGGTATGGGAGGTTTCGTTACCACATGCATCCGTCGCCGTCCAAGTCCGCACCAAGTTGTATTGGGAACTGCAATTTCCGGGGATTTCGGTTTCGGTGAAATCAACGGTAGCTGCGCCGCAATTGTCCGTTGCCGTAAGTATAGCCGCTTCGGGAATGATGCCACAATCCGCAAAACCATCCTGTGGCAAAGTCTCTACAAAAACGGGAGCAGAAGTGTCCTCTACCGCAATCGTCTGTACATGTATGGTTTGGTTGCCACACGTATCCGTTGCTTCCCAAGTTCTTAAGATTGTATAGCTGCCTGCACATCCATTATTTAGGACTTCTTCGTTATAGGTCACTGTTGCCCCTCCACAATTATCTGTTGCGGTCAAAGTCTCGGCAATGGGTAGATCCGTATCACATTGCATGGTGAAATCCATAGGAAGTGCCTCAACAAATACGGGGCCCGTAGTATCTTGTACGGTAATGTTTTGGGTGCAGTTTACAGTATTGCGCACAATATCCTCTCCAAGGTCCCGTATACCGTTGCGGTTGGTATCTTCATACTCGGTTATGGTATAGGTCCGTTCAACAATCATATTACAATTGCCCATATCCGGACTGTTTGATGCGGTTATTTCGATAATTCCACAAGGAATATCACCGATGATTCCATCTGCATTGCCCAAGGCCTCAAATTCTGTTTCGGTGAACCTGTTGGCCGTAGGGATGTCTTCATAACATGCTACGGTGGTTGCCGGGAAAGTAGGACAGGCAACCTCAAATACGCAACATACAGGAGCGTTATCCATCACGCTTACTGTATTGCAGCCATTGACATCGGTAAAATTTGTACTATAATCCGTTCCGGAAGGGATAGGGTCCGAAGTCCAGAGATTCCCCGTGAAGGTTCCAGGGGCCCCACTTCCAGACACGTTAAAGGGTGCCGCTCCGTTTAGCTCTACGGTAAGGACATAACTTTGGCCGTCCAAGGCACAGGAGGTGGTTTCCGAACCTATTTGTGCCAATGGGGCATTTACACTTATTTGTGCAGTATCGCTATTAGTACATCCGTTTGCATCGGTAAATTCATAGGTTAGGGTGTGGATTCCTGTTCCGGATAATGCCGGATTAAAATTGTTCCCAGTTACTCCCGGTCCGCCGAAGTTTCCCCCAACTGGGGTAGCGAATGCCGTAAGGTCCAAAGCACCGGTATTCAAACATATAGTGGCCGGATCGTTAAAGGTAACGATGGGAAGGTTGTTCTCTATTATTTGTATCGGTGTACGTGTAGTACTGGTACAACCATTGATAATGTTCCTGGTTTCGGCATAATAGGTTCCTGGAGATGTGGGGATATATGTTGTATTTCCACTTGACAAAAGGGTACCTCCTGTAGGGGCGCTGTACCAATCTACGGTTTCTCCTGGATCTACTACTGCCACCAAGGAAGGAACCGAACTTCCAATGCAATAACTTTGGTCGCCACCGGTTATTGGCTCATTGACAACGGGACAACTACAGTCCGGGGCATTGATATTTAAAGTGGAAATACAACCATTGGTATCGGTTAGGGTCACAACAATGTTGGTTCCTGCCCCTATACTGGTAATTGACCAAGTATTTCCAGAGGTGTTGGTAACATTGCCAAAGGTGCTGCTCACTGTTCCGTTACTGACCGTAACTTCCAAGGAATAGGTCGTAAGGTCCGGAGAGCACGCCGCTGGGCTGGTTATTGAAAGGGTTGGCAAGGCATTTACAGTAATTATGGGGGATTGGTTCAATGTTACTGTACTACAACCAGAGCCGGAAGCCTCTACATCATACGTGCCCGTAGCAAGCTGAGGATGTCCGGCCGGTATTGTAAGCATTAGATCTCCTCCAGTACCAGTCCCTGTTACAGCAGGATTAAGGGGGATGCCGGATTGTTGTAGCTGATAGGTTATCCCCACCTGCGAATTCGATAGGGTCACCGTAGCGGGATCACCTTCGCAAACAGTGTCTCCTGTTACGTTCAAAAAGGTATCGGAATTCCCATTACTAAATGAGACCGGATCCCCCAGTATACCGCTACAACCAGGTACACCATTGGTAACAAATACTTGGTAATCCGTACCTCCGGCAGGAACATTTAGGGTTGGGATGTTAATCGAAAGATCTCCACCGTTTCCAATTCCGGTAAGGGCAGGGCTAAAAGAAATACCATTCTGGTCCCTAACCTCATAAATAAGACCAAGGGTGGTGTTGGCGATAATAGTTTCGTAAGGTCCCGGATTAAGGCAAAGGTCTATATCGGATGTGGTCAGATTTAGATCAAATATGCAGCAGTTAGGAGCGGTACCCGAAATTGTAAGGATATTACAAGTATTGGAATCCGTAAAATCTATGCTGTAATCGGTTCCGGCCGGAATAGGGTCGGAGGTCCATATATTTCCGGCAAAACTACCGGGTGCACCGGTACCCGTAGCGCTAAAAGGACCAGTTCCGGCCACTTCGGTGACGAGGGTATATTCGGTTCCGAGAAGGTTACAACTGGATGTTTCCGTTCCCACCTGAACAATATCCGGATTAACCGTTATGGTAATAGAATTGGTGTTCGAAGGGGCCGTTGGGCAAAATATTGGTTTTATGGCGTAACTGGCCGTGTAGGTGGTAGTGGCGTTGACGGTTACGGTAACCGGACTGCCCAAACCTACCGTATTGCCTAAATTATCGGTCCAAGTAATATCAAAAATGCTCGTCGGCAAGTTTATGGACAACTCCACATCGCCTCCAGGGGCACATATGGGATTATTATCCGCCGTTATTATGGTCGTTATGGGAGCAGTTATTAAATTGATATTCAGATCAACCCCATCACATGGCGTGGTCAATCGCACTATATAATTTCCTGCGGCAACATTTTCAAAAAGATGGCTGGTCATGGAGGGGTCCGTTTCTACATGGGTCATTACAGGATTGACCAAATCTGAGGTCGCAAACAACTCGTAGTTGATGGGATAGGTAGGGGTTCCACCGGTAATTTCGGTAAAGATGATTCCGGTATTGGGATCGGTAAAATCGCAGAACGCCCCGGCCGTAGCGGCAGTTATACTTTGGAAAGGTGCAATGGTTACTGTTGTCCAATATTCCCGATCTGCATTATTGCCTGTGGCGGCTGAAAAAACTTCATTTGCATTGGTCGATTGAAAATTGATGTTCGAAAACCGGATTACATAATCCCCGGCAGTAAGGTTATTGAAAGATCCCGTTAATCGAGCCTCCGGAATATCATCGGTCAAAAGTGTTCCCGGAGTACCACTACCATCATCCGTCCATAGCTCTACAATGGTATTGACCCTCGGAGGGCCAATGGAATTGGCTACATTTAACGCGTTCATATCGTATTCAATCCTACCGGAATTGGCACAACCGCTAAATGCTGTGATTTCCGGAGTATATTGGGCCGTACTCGAAATGGTATGGGAATGTACTGAGAGGTTACCGCATATATCCGTCGCCGTAATTTCATATTCCCCTGGGGGCAGGTCCCCAATAATGGAACGATTGGTTGTGGTGGTGTAGGTCAAAGGGAAATTTAGGGTATAGGGGCCTCCAAGGTTAAAAGGTTGGGTAGGGTTTATGGTAATACTGGATTGAAACGGTACGGGACGAATGGTGTATGTGGTTTCCGGAAAGACATTGGAACTGAACTGACCCGGAGCGCGATCTATGGTAAAACCCCCAGTTCCCTCCAAAATGGAGAGGGCAGATTGTATTCTTATGGCATCTAATGGGTTTGTAGTTGGAAGTGTGTTGAATTCCACGGATGTCGAATGGCAATCATCTATGCCGGTTAAGCGATAACTTCCTTCTCCAGGTAGTGTGTAGTAATTGACAAAATTGTTGTTCAAGGGATTGAAGGCACCTCCCACTAAAGGTACATTTGTCCATATATTTGAACCTACCGGGATTTCCTGTTCTATGGAAATACTATTGGTCGGGCAGAACATATTGTAAATGTCCGGCCCGTCGCTGGTTAAACCAATGGCATCTACCCTATGAATAACAGAGCAATCCGGGGGATAGGCAATTTCCTGGTCTATGACCAAAAAGCCATCATCCACCGGTAAGGTGGTTTTGGTAGTGCCAAAAGTACTACATC
The DNA here is from genome assembly GCF_028285715.1 of Ulvibacterium sp. Taxonomy (GTDB): domain Bacteria; phylum Bacteroidota; class Bacteroidia; order Flavobacteriales; family Flavobacteriaceae; genus Ulvibacterium. The sequence goes on along the minus strand of NZ_JANQOO010000017.1, from coordinate 641,844 downwards.
CATCATTGAAGGTGATAGTATACGGAACGTTAGCGTTAATTCCTGGTGGGTGCGTAAAGGATATAATGTTGCCATTTACATTGTCCAGTACAAGGTTTTGCTGGGCGCCCCCATTGATACTAATTGTGGCATTGCCCGCTTGTTGTATGGCGGTTATACCATCTGTAGTATAGACTCTTGTAAAAAATGTTACATCGTATGCACCACAGTTAGGACTACATTTCCTTTGAAAGGTAGCATTGAAATATTCGGATGGCAGTGCAGTGTTGTCCGCAATAACAGGATTTTGCGTTTGTGATACCGAACAGCCCAAATCGGTTACTTCAAAAGATACTGTTTCACCGCCGTTCAGACCTAAAAAGGTATGGGATGTATTGGGGGTGGGCCCAAAGGTTTGTGGTAATCCGGGTGCAGGGGGAGTCACGGTATATTCAAAAGGTCCGTTACCTCCGCTGTTAATGTCAATGGTCAGTGTTGCATCCGTTCCACTAGGACAGGAGGGTGCCGTATTGGTACTTGTGATGTTCATGGCCTGATAGGTACTCGTCACGGCTATGGGATTGTCCGGTGACTGAATTACCGTACCACCATTTACTAACCTTACCATATAGCTGCCCACGGCAAGGTTACTGAAATTAACAGGTCCTCCAGTATCGGGAACGTTGAGTACGGTTTCCAATCCCCCGGGGTTGGTTAAGATGGCTTGCCATCCGACACAGGGAGAACCGCCGGGAAGCGTCACGGCAATATTGCCATCGCTGGGACAAGTTCCTTCAGTAACGGTAACCGTAAAAGTATTGGGATCGCATTGTGCTTGGGCTATTTGCAAACCGAATGCCCATAATAACGCTAAAAAAAATATGGTATTATAACGTACTATTTTTCTCATGATCGATTACTTATATTGAAATTGGTTTTTGTAGGTTAAGCGTAAGAATCGGGATATTTTACCACGGCAATACAAGTAGCGACTCATTCTTTGCCAAACCGAAACTGGTTCAAAATTATCGCTGCGTACCTTCATAAAGAGGTCTCATCTATTAAGCGGTATGTCTCATCTGATAATAGGTAGCCGCACCTATTTTTCGGTAAAAGCCACGCTTTCGTTGGAGTTTGCAGTGCGATAAAAAAACTGAAGTTTTAATGTTGGAGCGCTTCCGATTGAATTTAATAATTTGATTTTCAGTATTTTATAATTTATATCTTCTTTTTATAACAAAGTCTGATATATATTTTTCGAAGGGACCGGTAAGCACCTTTTTGCAGTTTAAGAGTTACGTAACCAAAAACAAGTGTCTAATCTTTATATAATCCCATGACTCTATTTGAATAGGGTAACGAATAGGATATTTATGGATGATCAAATAGCAATAATAATTCTTGTCGTTGGTAGCATTCTATTTTTTGCAATGGCGATTTGGACAATCTTTTTTTCGAGGATAAAAAAGGGATTACTTCTGCTGTCCGGTATTAAGAAGAAAAACTCCCCCAAAAATGAACGAACTTAAACATTACGTGGGCACTGGGCTAAAGTTTCTTATTCATAGGGAGGGCGACCGCATTGAGGAAGAGGAAAAGTTTACCGGAATTCACTTTTCAAAATCGACGACCACTATATGGTTCGGTGAAATAGGGTATAGTGATGAATACTTCGATTTTAAACCGATTCTAAGACCTTTGGATATGTTAAAATATAGTCTTAGGGGATTGGAAAAAATAAGCCCGGAAAGCACTTTTTTCTCAACAAATGTGTTGGCGGCTGATTTATGGGCCATAGCTAATGGCAATATTACCGATTGGCGCAATTTTAAGTCCGATACCTTCATTTTTTTAATAGAGAGACAGTACGATGTTTTTGGTCTAATTGAAAGAAAATTGGCCATTAGAAGTATGGGACTGGGGGATGAATCCAGGAACGATTTTTATACTAAAAATTAGAATGGGAATTCTTCGCTCCGAGCTATGCACATTCTCCCATATCAACGTTGATATGGCCGACCAAAGCCCTTAAAAAATGAAGCGGATTAGGTTTAGGAGCAAGATATTGAGGAATTCTTTTTTTGATTTTCGAAAAGTGCTGGAGGGACAAGGCAAAGTATTCATTGACCGAATTTTGACATAAAAGTACCATTCATCCCAAGAAAAGGGCAGATTGTACATATTTGAGTAAAGGATTTCCTATAATTTGTATATTGTTCAGGAATTGGGAAGGTAGATCAAGGCATGAAAACCGAGAACCGTTCCAATTTGGAGCCCCACATTTAAGCTATTGCAGATGAAGTTGACCGTAAAAAACTTAAAGGTTATTCTTGTCCTTGTTATACTAGGCTTTGGTGTTGGCATATACCTACAAGACCTGGAACACCAGAAAAGTACGGCACATGCTTGGAAGGCAAATCGCCATAACCTTTCCCGTTTTGATAAGATTACGGAGTATAACAAAAAGATGAATTCCAGAAATTGGAGGCATATGCGAGATAGTATTGCCCAACAGTTGGATACCCTTATGATTTTGAAATTTAGACGAGAGGTGGATAGTCTTAATGAACTTGAGGAAAAAAATGCCAAGGTTCAACATGCGGGAAGTACCCTTGCCACCTCGTTATCATCCAGCGAATAGATTTTCCTACGCTCCAAAGAGTTTGTTTCTTAAGTCTACAACGAATAGGGCATCGTAGTAATCGATATTCATCTATTTCAAATTTCAGGCTTTTCTCCCAAAATTTCTTGGCTATCTCCGGTCTCTGGCCCGGATATTTCCCCATCCATCGCCACGTAATCTTCATCAATTTGATCCAACAAAGTCTTCATCTTTCTTTTGTCCTTTATCATGCCCCAGGTCATTATGAGGCTGGTACCTATGATAACGAACAATAAAATACCAGGCTCAAAAGTAGCCACCTTGGCTTCTGTCGGAATAGCAAAAAATAACAATACGGTAATCAATCCACGTGGGGCAATGAACAATTGAGGTAGAATGTCACTTCCTATAAAGGTTCGCAAAATAACAAACCGAATCGCATAAATGGAAACAATAATAAGAAGGCTTACCAAAGCCACACTTAAACTGAAAAGAGAAGCAATGGCAATGGTCAACCCAAAAATCACAAAGAAAAAAGTACGTACCACAAAAGCGGTTTCCAAGGTTACAATATGGAGTTCGTGATAAATGCGATGTGCTTTTTCGTATTCCAAAAAGTGGGCTAACTTCCCCACAAAGAATAGCTTCATATTGGCAATTACCAAACCAAAAATTAGAATTATCAACAAGGAGGAAAGATGCAATTGCTTACCGATAGCGTAGAGTAACAACAGTACGGCAATCAGTAAGAACAATTTGGCCTGACTCTTTATTTGTTGAAATATTAGAATAATGGCATAGCTCGCTACCAAGGAAAGAACTATAGTGAGTATAATATTCACTGCAAAGCCCACTGCTCCAGAATCCTCGGCAGGATTCAGGCCACCTACTAAAAAATAGAACATCATAATGCCCATAATATCCGAAAATGTGCTTTCGTATATATGGAATTCCTTTTTGTGCTCGGTTAATCCACTAACACTGGGGATAATGATGGCACTGGAAAGTATGGACAAAGGTGTTGCATACAACCAAGCGGACTGCATGGTCATCTCGGGTACGAACTGAAAGAGTATTAATGCGGCCACCCATGCGGACCCTACTAGACCTGTTAGGGCAATGGCCATGGATTTGAGTATGGGCACCAGTTTTTCCTTTTTCAATTCCAACTCCAGGGCGGCCTCCAGAACAATCATAATGAGTCCAATAATGCCCAATACTTCAAGGGCCGGAAAAAAGTCTACTTTTTCGGAGGTCATATACTTCAATACAAATTGAAGAACAACGCCCAACAGAATTAGGAGTAGTACCGAAGGTATGTTCGTGCGCTTGGCAACGCCATTGAACAAGAACGATAGAATTAGGATGATCGACGCCTCTATGATAAGGTTGTAAGATGAAAATATGTCCATTTTGGTTTGGGTTGTTTTTGGTCTATTTCCCTAAAGTAGGATATAATTTTCAATTCATATCCGCCCACTTGATTTTACATTAAGATTACTTTTTGCCGGTAATAAGGAAAGTCGGAAAAATTTGTATATTTGCACTACTGAACGGATATAAAATGTATTCATGAGGGGACAATTGGTCCTCTTTTTTATTGCTGAAACTTTGGTCTATTGAGGTCGTTGACATCTCGCCGGAGCAAGTACTTTAAATAATTCCCTCGGAAGGGCGAAATCTATTGAAAAGCAGTAGTACGATGTTGAAGGAAAAAGTGGAGTTGCTATTAAAAAATGCATTGGAAGGGGATAAATCCCTTTTTTTGATCGATTGCTCCGTTTCATCGGACAATACGATTAAGGTGGTAATTGATGGAGATAAGGGGGTTTCGCTCCAAGATTGCATGAAGGTCAGTAGGGCTATTGAGCACAATTTGGATAGGGATGATGAGGATTTTTCGTTGGAGGTGACCTCTTCAGGAGCGGCATCGCCCATACGTATGCCAAGGCAGTACAAAAAAAATATTGGGAGGAAGTTAAAGGTAAGGACCCAAGATGATATTTATGAAGGGAATCTTGTCCAAACTTTGGAAAACGGTATTGTTTTGACTTGGAAAGCCCGTGAACCCAAACCGATAGGGAAAGGCAAGGTTACCGTGCAGAAAAAAAAGGAAATCGATTTTTCGGAAATAAAGGAAGCAAAAGTTGTATTAAAATTTTAAGTGTAGTTAAAAATGGAAAATATTGCGTTAATAGAATCCTTTTCGGAGTTTAAGGACGACAAATTCATAGACAGGGTAACATTGATGGCGATTTTGGAGGATGTTTTTAGGAACGCCCTAAAGAAAAAATTTGGTTCCGATGACAACTTCGATATTATTATAAACCCGGACAAGGGGGATTTGGAAATCTGGAGAAACCGGATAGTGGTAGAGGATGGTGAAGTAGAGGATCCCAACGAAGAAATATCCATTTCGGAGGCACGAAAGATAGAACCTGATTTTGAAGTTGGCGAGGATGTTTCCGAAGAGGTAAAACTTATAGATTTGGGAAGAAGGGCTATTTTGGCATTGCGCCAAAATCTCATCTCAAAAATTCATGAACATGATAACACTACCATATATAAACAGTTCAAGGATTTGGAAGGTGAAATATATACTGCTGAGGTACATCATATACGCCACAAGGCCATTATCCTTTTGGACGATGAAGGCAATGAGATTATCTTACCCAAAGACCGACAGATTCCTTCGGACTTCTTCCGTAAAGGTGATAATGTTCGTGGAATTATTGAAAGTGTGGAACTTAAGGGAAGCAAGCCCACTATTATTATGTCCAGGACTTCCCCACGTTTTTTGGAGCAGTTGTTCTTTCAAGAAATCCCAGAAGTTTTTGACGGTCTTATTACCATAAAAAAAGCAGTGCGCATTCCCGGGGAAAAGGCCAAGGTGGCCGTTGATTCCTATGATGATCGTATCGATCCAGTAGGAGCCTGTGTTGGAATGAAGGGGTCGCGGATACATGGTATCGTAAGGGAACTGGGTAATGAGAACATAGACGTTATCAATTGGACCAACAATCCTCAGCTTATGGTTACAAGATCTCTAAGTCCGGCCCGTGTCACCTCCGTGAAACTCGATGACGAAAAAATGGCGGCGCAAGTGTATCTAAGGCCGGAGGAAGTGTCCAAGGCCATTGGCCGTGGCGGGCATAATATCCGTTTGGCTGGGCAATTGACGGGTTACGAGATCGATGTATTCCGTGAAGGAGTGGAGGAAGACGTGGAACTTACCGAGTTTTCTGATGAAATTGATGCATGGATTATTGAGGAATTCAAGAAGATTGGAATGGATACGGCCAGGAGTGTGCTGGAACAAGATGTGGACGACCTTGTAAAAAGAACCGATTTGGAGGAAGAGACCATTTACGAAGTTGTTCGAATACTCAAGGAAGAATTGGAAGATTAGCTATATATTAGCAACGTTTTAAGGAAATAGTAATAGTATTTATGGCAGACAATGCAAACATAAGGCTCAATAAGGTTCTCAGGGAGCTTAATATTTCATTGGATAGGGCGGTGGATTTTTTAACATCCAAGGGACATCAGGTGGATGCCCGGCCTACAACTAAAATATCCAATGAGATACATCAAGTGCTTTTGGACGAGTTCCAGACGGATATGAGCAAAAAGGTTGCGTCCAAGGAAGTAGGGGAGGAGAAAAGAAAGGAAAAAGAGGCCATAAGACTGCAATTGGAGCAGGAGCAGGAAGAAAGACGACTTGCCCGGGAGAGAAGGGCAGCTGCATCTTCGGACAACGTTATCAAGGCCAGAGCCGAACTTTCCGGCCCCAAGACCGTTGGTAAAATCGATTTAAGTCCAAAGAAAAAAGCTCCGGTAGCCCCCCAGAACACAGAAGAAACGGCCAAAATTCAGGAGCCTAAGGCAAAGGAAACCCCGAAAGCTCCTGTAACTCCGCAGGAAAAACCTTTGCAGACCAACGAACCCAAGGAGGCTCAAAAGGAAAATGAAAAGATAGCAACACAATACCAAAAACTCTCGGGCCCAAAAATAACCGGGGATAAAATAGACCTCACCAAATTTCAAAAACCAAAGAAAAAGAAAGAGGAACCGAAGAGTACCGATGCCGGAGGAGACAGGAAAAAAAGGAGAAAGCGGATTGTAAGCAATACAGGTGATGCTAACAAAGGTGCCGCGTCCCGTGGTAGGGCAACGGGTGGAAGAAAAGATGTAAAGCGATTTGCGTCCACAAATAAGGTAGAGCCTTCCGAAGAAGATGTACAAAAACAGGTTAGGGAAACCCTGGAGAAACTTCAAGGAAAATCCAAAAAAGGCAAAGGTGCCAAATATCGCAGGGACAAAAGAGATCAACACCGCCAGCAAACGGAAAAAGATCTTGAGCAGCAAGAACTGGAAAGTAAAATCTTAAAGGTAACTGAATTTGTTACCGCCAGTGAAGTTGCCACTATGATGGGTGTTTCTACCACCGATATTATTTCTGCCTGTATGTCCTTGGGAATCATGGTCACCATGAACCAACGTCTTGATGCCGAAACACTTTCCATAGTAGCGGAAGAATTTGGTTACGAAGTGGAATTTGTGACGGCCGAAATAGAAGAAGCTATAGAGGAAGAACAGGATGCACCGGAGGATTTGAGGGCAAGGGCACCTATCGTTACGGTAATGGGTCATGTAGATCACGGTAAGACATCCTTACTGGATTATGTGCGCGAAGCCAATGTTATTGCAGGTGAAAGTGGGGGTATTACCCAACATATAGGAGCTTATGGAGTATCCTTGGACAATGGCCAAAAAATTACCTTTTTGGATACTCCGGGACACGAGGCCTTTACGGCAATGCGTGCCCGTGGGGCCCAAGTCACGGATATTGCGGTAATCGTAATAGCGGCGGATGACGATATTATGCCTCAGACCAAGGAGGCCATTAGTCATGCCCAGGCCGCCGGGGTGCCACTGGTGTTCGCTATTAACAAAATAGATAGGCCAACGGCCAATCCGGACAAGATTAAGGAAGGGCTCGCCAATATGAACCTTTTGGTCGAAGACTGGGGTGGAAAAATACAGTCCCACGATATCTCGGCCAAAACCGGTGATGGGGTAAATGAACTATTGGAAAAAGTTTTACTGGAAGCCGAGTTATTGGAATTGAAGGCCAACCCGGATAAGAATGCCTCAGGTACCGTTGTGGAAGCCTTTTTGGACAAAGGACGTGGATATGTTTCCACTATTTTGGTACAGGCCGGTACTTTGCAAATTGGGGATTATGTATTGGCGGGTACCCACAGCGGGAAAGTCAAGGCCATGTACGATGAGCGCGGCAAAGAAGTAAAAAAGGCAGGTCCGGCTACGCCAATTTCAATTCTGGGATTGGATGGTGCGCCTCAGGCAGGGGATAAGTTCAACGTAATGGAGGATGAGCGTGAGGCCAAACAGATTGCCACAAAAAGATCTCAACTATTACGGGAACAGTCTGTTAGGACACAGCGTCATATTACATTGGATGAAATCGGAAGGAGAATTGCCCTTGGCGATTTCAAGGAATTGAATATTATCCTCAAAGGAGACGTAGATGGTTCGGTAGAGGCATTGGTAGACTCTTTCCAAAAACTCTCCACGGATGAGATTCAGGTGAATATTATCCACAAAGGGGTTGGTGCCATAACTGAATCCGATGTACTACTGGCTTCAGCTTCGGACGCCATAATCATCGGCTTTAATGTGAGGCCCATGGGGAATGCCAGGGAAATAGCGGAAAAGGAGGAAATCGATATCCGAATGTATTCCATCATCTATGACGCCATAAACGACCTTAAGGACGCCATGGAGGGAATGCTTTCACCGGAGATAAAAGAGGAAATCACCGGTACGGCTGAAATTAGGGAAACCTTTAAGATTTCCAAGGTAGGCACCATTGCCGGATGTATGGTAACAAGCGGAAAAATATTCCGAAATTCCAGCGTTCGCCTAATTCGGGATGGCGTTGTTATCTATACCGGGGAATTGGCATCGCTAAAACGATTTAAGGACGACGTTAAGGAAGTGGCCAAGGGGTACGATTGCGGTCTCCAGGTGAAAAACTATAATGATGTTAAGGAGAGCGATATTGTTGAGGCGTTCCAGGAAGTGGCCGTGAAGAAAAAATTATAAGTCGACAAAAACAGATAACAGAACCGAAAAATCGACCCATTAGGTCGATTTTTTGGGTTTTAACAACATTGCATTGGGATATTTCTCCCGTACTTCCAAAAACTTCCGTTCCGCTTCCAACTTATCCTTGAATTTTCCGACCCTAACCCTATATGTAGGCGAATCGAAATCTATTTTTGATGGTAACTCTGGGAAATCTTCCTCTACTTCCATTTGTATTTCCTGAGCTTGATCAAAGGAACCAAAACCCACTTGTATTCTGTAATGTTCGGTGCTCTCCTTGGCCGATTTATAAATCTCCAGCAGGGTATCGATGTTTTTGTCTTGCTCAATGGTAATTTTTCCTTGTTGGGCACGGCCAAGCTGAATTCCAAAGAGCAAAACGATCAATGATAACGGTATCTTTAAGATAAATTTCATAGTTTGTTTCTAGAGTTATACAAAAGTAATTCTTTATGTTTTAGTGCCTGTATTTTCCCTTTATTTAGAACAATTATAAATTAATAATTATAAATCCATTAACATTTTCAAAATAAAGTCAATGTCGTATTTTTGCCTTCAATTTGAGGCACCGTAATACGACCTAACATCCCATAAATATTAATTATCGTGCCAAGATTTCGAAAGAAATAGTTTCCATATGAAAAAGGTTCCATACCGCAATCGAATTTCTAAAGTTTTAGGTGTTAGTCTCATTATTTTCCTTCTTTTTTCCTTATCGCTTTACAGCCAGGAAGAAACGGTGGCCGAGAATGCCGAAGTTGTGGCTGAGGATGGAGCAGCGAATGCTTCTGCCGGAGATCCCGCAAAGGGAAAATCCCTATTCAATCAAAATTGTGCCGCATGCCATGCCTTGAACCGAAAAATGACCGGACCGGCTTTGGCCAATGTTGAAAGTAGGCTGGCGGAAGAAGAGGGTCTGGACAAGGAATGGTTATATGCCTGGATAAAAAACAGTCCGGGAATGATAAAATCCGGAGATGCATATTCAGTCAAAATCTACAACGAATATAATCAAGCGGCAATGACCGCTTTTCCCACTTTGAGCAATCAGGATATCGATGATATTTTAGCATATACTGCAGCCCCTCCACCGGAGGCCGCACCCGTTGCGGCCGCTGCAGCGACTGACACTGCCGGTTCCACTGGTTCTTCCGGAATTTCCAATGAAATACTACTGGGTGCCTTGGCTGTTATTTTTGGCCTTTTGGTATTGATGCTCTTTTTAGTAAATAGTACACTAAGACGAATTGCGGAGGCCAATGGCGTTGTTCTTGAAAAAGAAAAGGCGGAAAAAAGAACCCCTATTTGGAAAGCATTTGCTCAAAATCAGTTTCTGGTCTTGGTCACTGTAATTTTCTTATTGCTGGGAAGTGCTTACTTCGCCTATGGATGGATGATGCAAGTTGGCGTAGACCAAGGATATGCACCAATTCAGCCAATACACTATTCCCACAAAATACATGCTGGGGATAATAAGATAGAATGCAAATATTGCCACTCTTCGGCTAGAGTTTCCAAACATTCCGGAATCCCGTCCCTCAACGTATGTATGAACTGTCATAAATCCATCTATGAATATAAAGGAAACCCGGAAGGGCCTTCCAAAGAGGATTTGGCCGATGGATACACCAATGAGTTTTACACTGGTGAAATAAAGAAATTGTATAAGGCCGTAGGTTGGGACGAAGAAAACCAACGCTATACCGGGGAAAGTCAGCCTGTTGAATGGGTGCGTATCCACAACCTCCCGGACTTTGCTTATTTCAATCATTCCCAGCACGTTTCGGTAGCAGGCATAGAGTGTCAGACCTGTCATGGCCCTGTTGAAGAAATGGAAATAATGTATCAATATTCCCCATTGACCATGGGTTGGTGTATAGAATGTCATAGGGAGACCAATGTAAAGGTCGAGGGCAACGAATACTATGCAAAAATCCACGCGGAACTCTCCAAAAAATATGGCGTAGATCAGCTTACAGCGGCCCAGATGGGCGGTTTGGAATGTGGAAAATGTCACTATTGATCAAAACTAAAGCAGCTAATTACAGAGATATCGTATGGCATCAAACAAAAAATATTGGAAAAGTGAAGCGGAGTTGAATCCTAACGATTCCATTGTTGAGGCGCTAAAGCAGAACGAGTTTGTAGAAGAGATTCCTGTTGATGATTTCCTGGGTGATAAGGAAAACCTTTCGGCAACTACTACCAATCGAAGGGACTTTTTAAAATATGTAGGTTTTAGTACCGCTGCGGCTTCCCTAGCGGCTTGTCAAGGGCCTGTCCGAAAATCCATCCCATACGTCGTACAACCCGAAACTATTGTGCCGGGTGTGGCCAACTATTATGCAACTACGATTGCCAACGGCTTTGATTTTGCAAGTATCCTGATAAAGACAAGGGAAGGTAGGCCCATAAAGGTTGAGAACAACACAGATGCCAAAGTAGGTGGAAATGCAAACGCAAGGGTACAGGCCTCGGTATTGTCCTTGTACGACAGTACAAGATTACAAGGACCTTTGGCCAATGGAGAGCCTGTGGAATGGGACGCCTTGAATGCCGGAGTAAGGGCCAAATTAGGTAGCTTAAAAGGTTCGGGCAAGAAAATTGCCCTATTGACCCAGACCTATGCCAGCCCGTCTACTTCAAGGCTTTTAGAAGAGTTTAAGGAAATGTATGGCGATGTGGACCACGTTGCTTACGATGCGATTTCCGAAGATGCCGCGCTAACGGCATTCGAGAACCGTTATGGGGAACGTGCCCTGGCGGACTATGATTTTTCAAAAGCGGATTTGATCGTTTCTTTTGGAGCGGATTTTTTGGCCGACTGGCAGGGTGGCGGATATGATGGTGGTTATGCAAAGGGAAGGATTCCGAAAAATGGAAAGATGTCCAGGCACATCCAGTTTGAGGCCAATATGTCCCTTACCGGTGCTAACGCCGATAAACGTGTTCCATTGACACCTATGCTGCAAAAGGTTGCCCTGGCCAAGCTGTATGCCAAATTAAATGGTACCTCTGTAGGTGGTGAAATCGGGGATGCCGAACAAGCATTGGATGCCGTGGTGGCACAAATCAAAAAGAACACAGGTAATGCTGTGGTAGTGACGGGTATTGATGATGTAAACGCCCAGTCCGTAGTCTTGGCCATAAATGAAATGCTTGGCAGTAAGGCATTTGATTCAAAATCCCCGAAATACAGTAGGCAGGGAAATACAAAGTCGGTAAATGAGTTGATTGCCAATATGAACGCTGGAAAGGTAGGTGCTTTGATAATGGATGGGGTAAACCCCATGTACACCTTGCCCAATGCGGCGGATTTTGCCGGTGGAATTGAAAAGGTAGACTTATCCGTTGTATTCTCCACCAATTGGAACGAAACTACGGAGGTTACGCAATATACGGCAGCTGCCAACCACTTTTTGGAGTCTTGGGGAGATACTCAAGTTAAAAAAGGCCATTACAGCCTTATGCAGCCCACCATCCAGGAATTGTTCGATACCAAACAGTTTCAGGCTTCCCTATTGGAGTGGATGGGTCGCGATATCAGCTATTATGATTATATACGGGAAACTTGGGGAACATTTGTATTAAATGGAGCCGATTGGAACAAAGCTCTTCACGATGGGATATTTGTAGTTTCCAATGAGGTGGCCGATCCGGAGAATACAATGGGTCAGCAAGATAAAGAGGCGGAAGACGACACCATGATGGAAGAATCGGCTTCAGGTTCATCTATGGAATCCATAGCCTCCGCAGTACGTAGCTTGGCAAATGCAACTAGTGGCGGCGGAATGGAACTTGTGCTTTACCCCAAAATAGGTATGGGCGATGGGCAGCAGGCAAACAATCCTTGGCTTCAGGAATTCCCAGATCCCATCACCCGGGTGTCCTGGGATAATTACATTACGGTTTCCAAGGCAGATGCGGAACAAATAGGATTGGTTAACGAGCATGTGGCCAATGGAGGTCTGGATGGAAGTTATGTGAAGCTTACCGTTAATGGAGTGTCCATTGACAGGGTTCCTGTTATTGTACAGCCCGGACAAGCCAAAGGTTCCGTTGGACTGTCTTTTGGATATGGTAGAAAAGTGGGGATGAAATCCGAAATGCAGACCGGTGTAAATGCCTATGCATTATACCAAAACTTCAATTCAGTTCAATCTGTCACGATTGAAAAATCTCCAGGAATGCACGAATTTGCTTGTGTTCAGTTGCATAAAACATTGATGGGGAGAGGTGATATCATAAAAGAGACTACCCTGGAAATTTTCAACACCAAAGACCACGCTGAATGGAACTATGTTCCGGTAGTATCCCTGAATCACCAAGAGGTGCCTGCCACTACCGTAGACCTTTGGGACAGTTTTGATCGTTCCATCGGGCATCACTTCAATATGTCCATAGATTTGAATGCCTGCACCGGTTGTGGCGCCTGTGTCATTGCTTGTCACGCGGAGAATAATGTCCCAGTGGTTGGAAAAAGGGAAGTAAGGCTTTCCAGGGATATGCACTGGTTACGTATAGATAGATACTATTCCTCGGAGGATACTTTTGAGGAGGATAATACCAAAAAAGAGGAATTCGACGGTCTTTCCGGAGAAAAAGGTTCTTTAGGAGGTTTTGGGGAGCTAGAGGATCCGGCGGCCAATCCACAAGTGGCATTTCAGCCGGTAATGTGTCAGCACTGTAATCATGCGCCCTGTGAAACTGTTTGTCCCGTTGCGGCCACATCACATGGGCGACAAGGGCAGAACCAAATGGCCTATAACCGATGTGTAGGTACACGTTATTGTGCCAATAACTGTCCCTATAAAGTCAGAAGGTTTAATTGGTTTTTATACAATAACAATGACGAGTTTGACTATTACATGAACAACGATTTGGGCAAGATGGTGCTAAACCCGGATGTGAACGTACGCTCTAGGGGTGTTATCGAAAAATGTTCGCTGTGTATCCAAAAAACGCAGAAGACCATTTTGGATGCCAAACGTGAGGGTCGCACCATTCAGGATGGAGAGTTCCAGACAGCATGTTCATCAGCGTGTAGTACCGGAGCAATCGTATTTGGAGATGTAAATGACGAGGACAGCGAAGTTGCGGCATTGGCGAAAAGTGATCGTATGTACCATCTGTTGGAGCATGTGGGAACAAAACCCAACGTGTTCTATCATGTAAAGGTTAGGAATACCAACGAAGCTTAAACCATACAATAAGAAACAACTATAATAAAAATCTATGGCGTCGCATTACGAAGCACCTATTCGAAGGCCCTTAGTAATTGGGGATAAAGGCTACCACGATGTAACTGTGGATATTGCCGCTCCGGTAGAGGGAAAGGCCAACAAGCATTGGTGGATTGTCTTTACCATTTCCTTGGTGGCATTACTTTGGGGTGTTGGGTGTATAATTTATACAATTTCCACGGGAATTGGTACTTGGGGTTTGAACAAGACCGTTAACTGGGCGTGGGATATTACCAATTTTGTTTGGTGGGTAGGTATTGGCCATGCGGGAACCTTGATTTCGGCGGTATTGTTGCTTTTCCGTCAAAAATGGAGAATGGCAATCAATCGTTCAGCAGAGGCCATGACCATCTTTTCCGTAATTCAGGCAGGATTGTTCCCTATTATTCACATGGGTCGACCATGGCTGGCATATTGGGTATTGCCCATTCCCAATCAGTTCGGTTCACTATGGGTAAACTTCAATTCGCCCTTACTATGGGATGTTTTCGCAATTTCGACCTACCTTTCCGTTTCCTTGGTGTTTTGGTGGACAGGCCTTTTGCCTGATTTTGCAATGATTCGCGACCGTGCGGTTAAGCCATTTCAAAAGAAAATTTATAGTTTACTGAGTTTTGGATGGAGTGGACGTGCCAAGGATTGGCAGCGCTTTGAGGAGGTTTCCTTGGTATTGGCCGGTTTGGCAACGCCTTTGGTACTTTCTGTACATACCATCGTATCATTTGATTTTGCCACATCCGTAATTCCTGGATGGCACACCACGATTTTCCCACCTTACTTCGTTGCCGGTGCTGTTTTCTCAGGTTTTGCCATGGTAAATACCTTGTTGATTATCATGCGCAAGGTCTGCCATCTGGAGGCCTATATAACTGTACAGCATATTGAGTTGATGAACATCATTATTATGATTACGGGGTCCATAGTGGGTTGCGCTTATATTACGGAACTGTTTGTGGCCTGGTATTCCGGAGTTGAATATGAACAATATGCTTTTTTGAACAGGGCTACAGGGCCTTACTGGTGGGCATATTGGGCTATGATGACCTGCAACGTATTTTCACCCCAGTTTATGTGGTTCAAAAAATTACGGACTAGTATCATGTTCTCGTTCTTTATTTCTATAGTGGTAAACATTGGGATGTGGTTCGAGCGCTTTGTAATCATCGTAACCTCACTTCATAGGGATTACCTTCCTTCATCATGGACCATGTTTTCTCCTTCTTATGTGGATATCGGTATATTCATAGGAACTTTGGGCTTCTTTTTTGTATTGTTCCTGCTTTATGCAAGGACCTTTCCGGTGATTGCACAGGCGGAGGTAAAGACCATATTAAAATCTTCAGGGGAACGATACAAAAAGTTAAGAGAGACGGGAAAGCCCCTGTATGAGATTACCAAAACCACCGACGTCAAAGATAATGTGGTTGAGGAAAAATTACTATCCAATGAGGAGCAGGAAAGTCAAGTTTCCACCCTTTTGGACTCAATTGGGGCATTTGATGCAAATACGGAAACGCCAGATGACTTGAAGAAGGTAAAGGGAATTGGCCCCCAAATGGAAAAGACATTGAACCAAATCGGGATATTCACTTTTGCACAAGTCAGTAAAATGACAGAGAAAGAGTATAACCTTTTGGATTCTATTACCGGTTCTTTCCCGGGACGGGCACAGCGGGATGATTGGGCCGGACAAGCTAGAATTTTAAATAACAATAAATAATATGGCATCTAAAGTTATACATGCTTACTATAATGATGATGATGTGCTGATGCACGCGGTCAAAAAGATAAAAGAGGCCAAACATCATATAGAGGAAGTGTATTGTCCTTTCCCGGTGCATGGTCTGGATAAGGCTATGGGACTGGCACCTACCCGGATTGCCATTACTTCCTTTATGTACGGTTGTTTGGGGCTTACCGTGGCCATTGTAATGATGGACTATATTATGATTGACGACTGGCCTCAAGATATTGGAGGAAAGCCTAGTTTTAGCTATATCGAAAATATGCCTGCATTCGTACCCATTATGTTCGAACTGACTGTATTCTTTGCGGCGCACCTCATGGTAATCACCTTTTACCTAAGAAGTAGACTATGGCCATTTAAAAAAGCCGAAAATCCGGATGTAAGAACAACGGACGATCATTTCGTGATGGAAATCGAAATCCATGACAATGAAAGGGAATTGCGTAATTTATTGTTGGATACCGGCGCAGTGGAGATAAGCATAGCGGATAAAAACGATCATTGAATATGAAAAGTTTTGGTAAAATAGGAATTGTATTGGTTGGGGTCTTGGTCTTTTTATCCTGTCAGGATAAAAACATACCGAATTATCAATATATGCCGAATATGTACGAAGCCGTAGGTTATGAAACCTATGATAAGGTCTATTTTTTGCCCAAGGGTACCGAGGCCCTTGTACCGCCTGCGAATACTATTCCCAGAGGCTGGTTGCCCTATGGGTATGAGAATACCTTGGAAGGAAAGGAATTGGCGCGCTTGCAGGTGAGCCCTTTGGATTCATTACAAAAGGAAGAAAATTTGGCTATCGGAAAAGAATTGTATGATATCTATTGTGCGATATGCCATGGTGCAAACGGCAAAGGTCAAGGAAATTTGGTAAAACGGGAAAAGATTTTGGGTGTACCCAGCTATGCCGATGCAGCAAGGAACATCACAGTGGGTACTACATTTCACACCGTGCAATATGGTTTAAACTCCATGGGGTCCTATGCATCGCAAATGAACACCACGGAGATGTGGCAGGTTTCGGAATATGTAATGAAATTAAAGGAAGACTTAACAAAATAATACATAGATCAATATGTACACGTTTTCAAGTAGATTAAAAATTGCTTCTATAGTATTAATGGTAGTAGGAGCCTTGGGCTTAGGCTACGGTTTTCTTACTATGCCCACATCCGTGGAAGAGGCCAAGGCTATGGTGGCGAGTCATGATCACGGTCATGGAGGTTCTCATGGAGAAGCACATGCTGGTGCCGATTCCCATGGAGGACATGATGCTTCCCACGACGAACACCTGTTACACCAATTGCAAAATAAGCCTTGGGCGGCATTATATGTAGCAGCCTTCTTTTTCTTTATGATTGCCTTGGGAACTTTGGCTTTTTATGCGGTCCAACGTGCCTCGCAGGCAGGGTGGTCGCCATTGCTGTTCCGTGTTATGGAGGGGATTACTTCCTATTTGGTGCCCGGTGGTATTATTGTCTTTGTTATCCTAGTGCTTTCGGTAATGCATATGAACCACCTGTTCGTTTGGATGGATGCCGAGGTGGTGGCCCATGATAAATTGCTACAGGGAAAAGCAGGCTACCTTGACCCGGTTTTCTTCTTGATCAGGGCGGCAATATTTTTGGGAGGATGGATTCTCTATCGTGAGTACTCCAGAAAGTTATCCATTAAGCAAGATGAGTCCGATGACAATTCAAACTTTAAACTGAATTTTAAGATTTCCGCCGGTTTTTTGGTGTTTTACCTCGTTTCGGAATCCATGATGTCCTGGGATTGGATCATGAGCGTGGATCCCCATTGGTTTAGTACCTTATTTGGATGGTATGTTTTTGCCAGTATGTTCGTGTCTGGCATTACGGTAATTGCCATGATTACCATTTACTTAAAGTCAAAGAACTACTTGCCGGATGTGAATGATAGTCATATCCATGACCTGGCCAAATTTATGTTCGGAATCAGTATTTTTTGGACCTATCTTTGGTTTTCGCAGTTTATGTTGATTTGGTATTCCAACATTCCGGAAGAGGTTACCTATTTTGTCTCGAGGATTGAGGATTACAAATTGCCCTTCTTTGGAATGTTGGCAATGAACTTTATATTTCCCTTTTTGATTTTAATGAATAGTGATTATAAGCGAATTAATTGGTTCGTGGTTATGGCTGGAATCATTATCCTGGCCGGACATTACATCGATGTTTTTAATATGATTATGCCGGCTACCGTTGGTGATCAATGGTATATAGGTATTCCCGAAATCGGGGCAATTCTTTTCTTTGCCGGGCTTTTCATATTTTGGGTTTTCAGGGCCCTTGGTACGGTGCCCTTGCAGCCGAAGCGAAACCCATTCATTGAGGAAAGTAGGCATTTTCACTATTAACGGATTTTAAAGAATAATTTCAAATCATACAATGACTACATTACTGGTTTTAATTGTTTTAGTTCTCGTGGCAATCGCAATCTGGCAGATGACCAAGATGTTCGAATTTGCCCAACTCAAAACAAATAGTTCGGAAATAGCCAATGATTCAGATAACAAATACAATGGTTACCTATTGTTCGCGTTTTTGATATTCATTTATGGCATTACCATCTTCAGTTTTTGGAAATACTCAAAAGTATTACTCCCTGAGGCCGCATCTGAGCACGGGAGTGGTTACGATTATCTAATGTTGGTATCGTTTATTATCATATTCTTTGTACAGACCATTACCCAGGCCCTGCTTCATTATTTTGGGTATAAGTATAGAGGAGAGAAAGGAAAGAAAGCCCTTTTTTATGCAGATAACGATCGTTTGGAATTTATTTGGACCATAATACCGGTAATTGTATTGGCTGGACTCATATTGTGGGGCTTGTATACCTGGACCAATATTATGGATGTCAATGATGAGGATGATCCATTAATAGTAGAGCTTTACGCCCAACAGTTTAATTGGACCGCTAGATATGGGGGGGAAGATAATGTTTTGGGTGCGGCCAATGTAAGGATGATAGACATCGATAAGGCCAATGTATTGGGACTTGATGAGTCGGATTCCTACGCCGCGGACGATATTATCGTAAAGGAGCTTCACTTGCCTGTGGGCAGAAAAGTGAATTTCAAGATGCGCTCCCAGGACGTATTACACTCCGCTTACATGCCACACTTCCGGGCCCAGATGAACTGCGTGCCGGGAATGACAACTGAGTTCTCGTTTACCCCGATTACTACAACAGAGCAAATGCGGCAGAATCCGGATGTGGTGGACAAAGTGAAGCGCACCAATGCACTTCGGGCCGAATGGGCTGCAGAAGGAAGGCCAAATTCCGACCCATGGGAATTTGACTACGTTCTCATTTGTAATAAAATATGTGGTAAGTCACACTATAATATGCAGATGAAGATTATTGTAGAGACCGAGGAAGAATATAATGAATGGATAAAATCGCAGAAGACCTTTGCGGAAACCGTTATGGTGGCTGACGGACGGGAACCGAATTTCAACCCCGTTGGAGCCGAAACGGCAGAGCTATCTTATGGGACTCAGGATTAAAAATATTGCTAGAAAAAGAAAAAATAATTAAAAAAGTAAAATTATGTCTGTTACGGCACAAGCACATGTAGAAGATCATGCACATGATCATGGGCATCATCACAAAGAGACATTTATAACCAAATATATATTCAGTCAGGATCATAAGATGATTGCCAGGCAGTATTTGATTACTGGACTCATCATGGGTTTTGTAGGGATCGCGATGTCCCTGTTATTCCGAATGCAACTGGCCTGGCCGGGAGAGTCCTTTCCCATATTCGAAACCTTATTGGGAAAATGGGCACCTGAGGGTGTAATGGATGCGGATATTTACTTGGCATTGGTTACCATCCACGGAACCATAATGGTATTTTTTGTACTCACCGCGGGATTGAGCGGTACTTTTAGTAATCTTTTGATACCATTACAAATAGGGGCTAGGGATATGGCTTCGGGTTTTCTAAACATGATATCGTATTGGCTGTTCTTTTTATCCAGCGTAATCATGGTGATTTCACTATTTGTGGAAGCAGGGCCCGCTTCTGCCGGATGGACAGTATATCCTCCGTTGAGTGCCCTTCCCATGGCCCAATCCGGCTCAGGTATGGGAATGACACTATGGCTGGTATCCATGACCGTATTTATCGCTTCGTCCCTTTTGGGATCTTTGAACTACATTGTTACGGTATTGAATTTAAGGACCAAGGGGATGTCCATGACCCGTTTGCCTCTAACAATTTGGGCATTTTTCGTTACTGCCGTTATTGGTGTAATCTCTTTTCCAGTATTGTTATCGGCCGGGCTATTATTGCTTATGGATAGAAGTTTTGGAACATCGTTCTTTTTATCCGATATCTTTATTCAGGGAGAAGTTTTACACTACCAAGGGGGGTCTCCGGTATTGTTTGAGCATCTTTTCTGGTTTCTCGGACATCCAGAGGTCTATATCGTGATCCTTCCTGCAATGGGTATTGTTTCCGAGGTAATGTCCGTTAATGCCCGTAAGCCAATTTTTGGCTATCGTGCCATGATTGCCTCCATATTGGCTATCGCATTTTTGTCCACCATTGTTTGGGGACATCATATGTTTATTTCAGGGATGAACCCATTTTTGGGATCGGTATTTACCTTTACAACTCTTTTGATAGCCATTCCTTCCGCCGTAAAGGCATTTAATTGGATTACCACTCTGTGGAAGGGAAATCTACAACTAAACCCCGGAATGTTGTTTTCAATAGGAATGGTATCCACCTTTATCACCGGAGGTCTTACGGGGATTATCCTAGGGGATAGTACCTTGGACATCAATGTACATGATACTTATTTCGTTGTGGCACACTTTCACTTAGTAATGGGAATCTCGGCATTATATGGATTATTTGCGGGTGTCTACCATTGGTTTCCAAAGATGTTCGAAGGTAAAATGATGAGTAAAAATTTGGGATACATCCATTTTTGGATTACAGCCATTGGCTCTTATGGAATATTCTTCCCCATGCACTTTGTGGGCATGGCCGGGGTACCAAGAAGGTATTACGAGAATACGGCATTTCCAATGTTCGATGAGTTGACGGATGTACAAGTACTTATGACGGTTTTTGCATTAATTACCGCGGGGGCCCAGCTAGTCTTCGCATATAACTTTATCAGTAGTATTTTCTATGGTAAAAAAGGTCCGAAGAACCCTTGGAATGCGACCACCTTGGAATGGACGGCCGAGGTAAAACATATTCATGGAAATTGGGACGGTCCCATACCTCATGTTCATCGTTGGGCCTATGATTATAGTAAAACGGACGAAAATGGGGAGTACATTCTTCCAGACCAGGATTTTGTACCCCAAACCGTACCACTACAGAAGGATGAGGAGGAATTAAATCATTGACACCAAACTAATTCAAGCCAAAAATGCCCAAGCTATCCAGTTGGGCATTTTTTTTGATGGATATCGAAAGGGTACTATTTCGCTTTTTTGTAATATCTTAGTGAAGCCCTGATTGAAAGATACCTTTGAAATCGGTTCCAGTACTTGGGTGGACCCACAATAGGACGTACTGGTACCCTCCATGAAATCTAACCTGGTATGAAAAACATTTTTCTTATAGTACTGGTCATGCTTACAGGACTTGTATACGGCCAACGCAAACCTAAAATCAAGGGAAATAGAAGCATAGTACAGGTGAAGGAGGATTTACCTCCTTTTCGTGCCTTACAACTTGTAGATGATTTGGAAATCGTCTTAAAGAAATCCTTTGAGGAAGGTTATACTATTGAAGCCGATGACAACTTGATCGATGTGCTGAAATTTGAAGTTGAAGACGGTACGCTGCTGATCAGTTCATTTTACAAGATTACGGCCAAGAAAAAGCTGGAGATCACTGTTAACTACAAGGAATTGGAATCAATTACCATGGAAAATGGGAAGATAAATACAGATGATGTAATCTCTTCCGATGAATTGAGCATTAAAACCTCGGGTCCTTCGCGATTGGAATTGAATGCCAATGCAACAATTACGCATCTTGCCATGGAAGGTATTAGTTCAGGTGATTTCAACTTTGCGAGCGACTCCATAGATGTTCAATTAAAAGACCGTATAGATGCCCGCATATATGTGGTAGGTGAAAGTACCCATATCTCAATGCAAAAGAATGCCACGGCAAGATTGGAAGGTACCACGGACAGTTTGCAGGTAAACTTGTTCGGTAATGCGAATCTTAAGGCAGAACGATGTGAAGCAATCGGCGTTAAAGCCTTTTTAGAAGAATCCTCGGATGCCAACATTTATGCCATTACAAATTTTGAACTTTCGTCAAAGGGTTCTTCCCGTGTTAATCTATACGGGGACCCAAAAATTCGGATTTTAGAATTTTTGGACACTTCCAAACTTCATAAAGCAGTGGATTAAGAAGCGATTGGCGCGGTAATACAATGTTCGGGAATACCAAAACCGTCCACCAAAGTTTCCATATGTGGCCTTAACTCAGAGCAGAGGCGCTCTACTCTTTGTCGTATCGCCTTTGATTTGGTTCTTCCTATATAACCCTGTTCCAAAAACCATTCGGCATCTTTTCGGATTTCATACAGCGCATAAAGTGTTCCCAGTTTTTGGAACAATAAACGGTTTTTTTCATCCTCGATCGAAGAGGCAAAATTAGAATATTGCGTGTAGGCCAACTCTACACTGTAAGCCTTTCCCAAAGCTAATAGATGCGTCTGAACTTTAAGGAATGCTTGATAAGAAGGAACTCCCTTCTTTATATGATTACGTATGCGCATGGCCAACGTATAGGTCAATCTTTTGGTCCTATAATTAAAAGCGTGTTTATGGAATTTGGAACTGTATAGATGTTCCTTATCCGTTTTATTGGTGTATATTGGGTTAATGGCGGAAAGTCTTTCTCCAAGTTGAGTCGTTAGTAATCGCAATACGGAGGAAAAACCTGCACTATTGAATTCCGCCCTAAAATCCGAAAGCACCCCTTTGGCAGCCAATTGCAATAACACCGTATTGTCGCCTTCAAATGTGGTAAAAATATCCACATCGCCCTTGAGATCCGCGATACGGTTTTCAATTAGATAACCCTTACCTCCACAGGCTTCCCTACATTCTTGGATAGTGTTGTTGGCATACCAAGTAATCAAGGATTTTAGGCCGGCCACCTGGGTCTCCACCTTACGTTTATCCGCATTGTCGTCATGGCAATAGGCTTCCATAATCTTGTCCAAGGTAACATGGTAGACAAAGGCACTGGCAACTAAGGGTGTAAGCCGCAATTGATGTGTGGGATAGTCCAATAATAAGTCCTCCTGAATTTTTATATTATCATTGAATTGCCTTCTTTGTAAGGCATATTTTATAGCAATGGCCAGCGCAAATTTGGCCCCACCCAATCCGGCACGGGCCACACAAATACGTCCACCTACCAAAGTACCCAGCATGGTAAAGAAGCGCTTGTTCGGATTTTGGATATCCGAATGGTAGGTGCCATCATCATTTATATGACCGTATTTATTCAACAAGTTCTGCCTTGACACATGTACCTGATTAAACCAAATTTTACCGTTATCCACGCCATTGAGCCCTAGCTTATACCCATTATCTTCTACGGTTATCCCAGGTAATAACCGATGCTCGGAATCACGTAAAGGAACTAAAACGGCGTGCACTCCTTCGTTTTTTCCATTTACGATAAGTTGTGCAAATACAGTGGCGATTTTAGCATGCAGGGCATTCCCAATATACTCCTTGTTGTCTTTTTCGCCAGGGGTATGAATGATGATTTCGTCGGTTTTGGAGTCGTAGGTCGCGGTGGTCTTAATACCCCTTACATTGGAGCCATGCCCCGTTTCCGTCATGGCAAAACAGCCTAAAAGCTTGGCTTGTCCGGTTTTCTTTAGATAGAGGTCATGATGCCTTTTGGTTCCCAATTTTTGAATGCTTCCTCCAAATAAGCCGAACTGTACCCCAAACTTGATGGCAAGACTACCATCAACGTACATTAAACTTTCGAAAATGGTGGCATAACCTTCCATATCCCCGGTTCCGCCATAGTTGTCCGGGTACGCCATGGCACCATAACCCTTTTCTCCCAGAAACTTTACTTGCTCCAAGACCCGCTTCCTAAATTCATCCTTGTCCCTATGAATGTTCCACTTAAAAAGGGGATGGGATAAAAAAGAGCGGAAGTCATCCATTACCTTGGCATGCCTTCCTTTTAAAAGGGCGTCTAATTTTTGGGCATCATAGTAGTTGGATGTCCTTTGGTGAACCACCTCTACATCAAAAAGATGGTTATAGTGGTTGGGTTGTATACCAAGATTTATTTCTATGTACTTTAGATTTTCGTTGAATGGGCATTCATCGTAATAGCTGCAGACTACTTTTTGACTAAAAGTGGCCAAAGGATAGGTATCGCTCTCCACTAGTCTTACGGTAGATTTGGAAATGGTACGCTTCCAGTTTTTGAACTCCATATCGGAAGGAGGTGTTGCCCGTATTAGCCATTTGAACAAAGTGTCCCTTTCGGTTTTGGACAATGAGCCGTCTTGCTTTAGGGCCTTTTCAACAACGGCAATTTCAGAAGCTGATAACAGATCATCTGACCATATGACATAAAAAAAGGGAATATATTGAAGAATCCCCGACGTGTACATTTCCATGATATGAAGTTACAATTTTAAGGGAGAATCTAAAAAGGATACAGGACCCAATGAAAACCCCCGATCAAACCTGATCGGGGATTTTAACATATAACTAAATAAAAAATGAAACTATGCGGGTTCTGCAATTTTTGGACCGGCAGCGACGATTTCAGGGTTCACATTGGCCTTGAATTGCTCAAAATTATCGTTGAAAAGGGTAACCAGTTTGTTTTTAACTTGGGTATATTTCTCCTTATCTTCCCATGTATTTTTAGGAATTAGAACCTCTTCCGGAACGTTTGGACAACTGGTCGGAATTTGGAAGCCAAACTCCTCATCCGTAACATATTCCACGTTATCAAAGTCGTGATTATGGATTGCATCGATCATAGCCCTTGTATACTTCAATTTCATACGGGAACCACTACCGTTCCATCCGGTATTTACCAGCCAAGCCGTAGCTTTGTGTGTTTTTATTTTTTCGGCCAGTAACTCGGCATACCTATTGGGATGCCACATCATAAAGGCAGCTCCAAAGCAAGCACTGAATGTTGCCTGAGGTTCGGTTACCCCCATTTCCGTTCCGGCGACTTTCGCTGTGTACCCTGAGATAAAGTGGTAACTAGCTTGTTCGGGGGTCAACTTGCTGACCGGAGGCAATACACCAAAAGCATCACAGGTTAGGAAAATAATGTTTTCGGGATGGCCAGCTATACAAGGAATCTGTACATTGTCAATAAACTCAATAGGATAAGACGCCCTCGTATTCTGTGTTATGGAGACATCGGTATAGTCTACTTCGCGGGTATTCTTGTCATATACCACATTTTCAAGGACGGTACCAAATCGGATAGCATTAAAGATATCAGGTTCATTTTCCTCGGAAAGGTCAATGGCCTTGGCATAACAACCTCCTTCAATATTAAAGGTTCCTTTATCGGTCCAGCAGTGCTCGTCGTCACCAATCAATTTTCGCTTGGGATCCGCGCTTAAGGTAGTTTTACCCGTTCCGGAAAGACCGAAAAGAATACTTACATCACCTTTTTCACCCACATTTGCGGAACAGTGCATAGGCATTACACCTTCCAATGGCATAAGGTAGTTCATAACACCAAAGAGACCTTTTTTCATTTCCCCGGCGTACTGCGTACCCAATATCACGATTTCCTTTCGCTCCAGGTTTACGTCAATACTTGTCTTGGATGTCATTTCGGATGTGTAGCGGTTGGCTGGAAAACCACCGGCGTTCATAACTACATAATCCGGCTCACCAAAATTGGCCAATTCCTCTTTGGTGGGCATGATTAACATGTTCTGCATAAAAAGCGCATGATAGGCCCGTGTACAAATAATCCTTGTCTTTATTCTATAGTCTGGGTCCCATCCCGCAAAAGCATCCACAACAAACAAGTGATCGCGTGTATTGAGATAATCAAGAGCACGTTCATGGTTTACCATATAGGTGTGTTCATCCAGCCCTATATTGATATCGCCCCAGTCAATATTATTTTCAGAATCTGGGTGCCTCACGATACGTTTGTCCTTTGGGCTACGACCCGTTTTTTCCCCAGAATAGGTCATCAGGGCGCCTACATCGGAAATTGCGGTACCCTTTTCCAATCTCAGTCCCAGTTCATAAAGTACGGGAACACTACTGTTACGATAAATGGTCTCGGTGTCTATACCGTATTTCCGAAGATTAAATGCTTCTGCCATGTTAAATTGTTTTAAAGTTGATATATAGTATTTGCTCATAAATCTTATGCAAATGTAGTTGATGATTAAGGGTAAAAAAGATGACAAATGTCATGTAGGTCAAAATCATCAACTTGCTTACTCCGAATTTAACCTTAAGATAACCTAACGGCATAAGGCATCCATTTGAGTTTAATTCATGTAGCTACTTGTGCATGCTTTAGTATCTTTGTTAGGATATGAACGAACACTTAGACCCAACGGCAGAGAACTTTTCCAAGGAAGAACTGGATATAGAAAGGGCTTTGAGACCTGTTACATTCGGTGATTTTACCGGACAGGAACAAGTTCTTGAAAACTTAAAAGTTTTTGTACAGGCCGCCAATCTAAGAGGAGAGGCTCTGGACCACACACTGTTCCACGGCCCACCTGGATTGGGCAAAACTACATTGGCCCATATTCTGGCCAATGAACTGGGAGTAGGTATTAAGATTACTTCGGGACCGGTGTTGGACAAGCCGGGGGATTTGGCTGGTCTGTTGACCAATCTTCAAGAAAGGGATGTCCTTTTTATCGATGAGATTCATAGATTAAGCCCTATCGTGGAAGAATATCTTTATTCTGCCATGGAAGACTATAAAATCGATATCATGATAGAAACAGGACCCAACGCCCGATCCGTACAGATTAATCTTAACCCCTTTACTTTGGTAGGGGCAACAACACGTTCGGGTTTATTAACGGCACCTATGCGCGCACGCTTTGGTATTTCCAGTCGCTTGGAATATTATTCTACGGAATTGCTATCTACAATAGTACAACGTAGTGCGGATATTTTAAAAGTGCCTATTACCAATGAGGCCGCCATAGAGATTGCCGGTCGCAGTAGGGGTACTCCGCGAATCTGCAATGCCCTTCTACGCCGCGTTCGCGATTTTGCCCAGATAAAGGGTAATGGCAATATAGATATGGATATCTCCAAATTTGGTCTTAAGGCCTTGCATGTGGATGCCCATGGCCTGGATGAAATGGACAATAAGATTCTGACCACCATAATCGATAAATTCAAAGGAGGCCCTGTTGGAATTACTACCCTGGCCACTGCAGTTTCTGAAAGTGCGGAGACCATTGAGGAGGTCTACGAGCCTTTTTTGATCCAGCAAGGTTTTATTATGCGAACCCCTCGAGGTCGGGAGGTGACCGGATTGGCCTATAAACATTTGGGTCGGGTAAAAGGGGGAAATCAGCCGGGCTTGTTTTGATGAAGGATTTGCCAAGTATCCCCCGATATGAAGTGCTAAGGAACAGAAGGACAATCCTAAAAAACCCTTTGCCCTTTCATCACCATTATTTCCAAAAGTATGGCGATACCTTCAGGATAAATTTAGGGAGACGAAACGACTGGGTCTTTACCAGGAATGCGGAATCCATCAGGCATATACTTCAAAAAAATCACAAGAATTATGGAAAATCATCTTTACAGACCAAGGAATTGGCCAAATATATTGGACATGGGCTGCTGACATCCAATGGCGAGTTTTGGCGAGTACATCGACGGATGATACAGCCTGCCTTCCACAAGAAAAAGTTGGAAGGCCTTATACGCATGATGTATAAAGCCATTGTAACCGAACTAAAAGAGGTAAAGGTAAATGCCGAACAGGACATTTTTCCTTTAATGGGAGATCTGGCCTTTCAAGTAGTGGCAAAGTCCCTTTTTAGCGCGGACAATATTCGGGATAGAATGCAACGCCTAAAGGAAATTACAATTGCCAATCAAAAAATGCTGATCAAGGAAATGCGAATGCCCTACCTCAAATGGTGGTTTCATTTGAACGGGGATATCCAAAAACATTTAAGATTAGCTGTTCGGGCAAGGAATTTGATTAATGGAATCGTTCAGGAACGCTTGGACTCCAAGGAAGAAAAAGACGATTTGCTGGATATGCTATTGAGTGCACGTTACGAAGATGGTAAACCTATGCCGAGGCAGCAGCTCATAGATGAGGTCATGGTACTTTTTACTGCAGGCCATGAAACAACGGCCAACGCGTTGAGCTTTACTCTGATGTTATTGGCGAGACATCCTGAAGTTCAACAAAGGCTTTACCAAGAAGTAAAGGATATTGATTTTGAAAGGGGGAACAGCATATTGGCTTTGACTCAATTGCCCTATACCCAACAGTGCTTAGAGGAATCCATGCGCCTTTATCCTCCGGTATATTTTATGGACCGGGTAAGTTTGGCCGAAGATACCCTTGAAGGACATGTTTTTAAAACAGGCACCGTCTGGTTGATGAGTATTTATGAGTTACATCGCCATGTGGATTTCTGGGAAGACCCCGATCACTTTGTTCCGGAACGCTTTGTTGCCGATGGCAAAAGGGACTTTTCCGGTCAATACTTTCCTTTCGGGGCCGGACCTCGAATGTGCGTGGGCAATAATTTTGCTATGTACGAAATGCTTATGACCATTGCCTTTTTGGTAAGGAAATACCAGTTGTCCACTACCAGGGAAATTAAGGTTCATCCACTGATCAGTTTAAAGCCCAGTGAGGCGTTTGTGAAATTTACGGCACGCATATAAATGTATGGGAAAGGTAAACATACGGTTTTAATAAAAGAGGAAGCACGGCGCCTGGGTTTTTTATCCTGTGGTATTTCCAAAGCTGAGTTTTTGGAGGAAGAGGCCCCTAGACTAGAAAAATGGCTAGACAGTGCCATGCATGGGGAAATGCGTTATATGGAAAACCATTTCGACAAGCGTTTGGATCCCACCAAGCTCGTAGATGGTGCAAAATCAGTGATTTCATTGCTGTTGAATTACTATCCCTCCGAAACCCAAAACACCGGTTCCTATAAAATCTCAAAATATGCGTATGGCGCGGACTACCACTATGTGATAAAGGAAAAGCTCAAAAACCTGCTCCGGTTCATTCAGAATGAAATTGGGGAGGTACACGGCAGGGCCTTCGTGGATTCAGCTCCGGTATTGGATAAGGCCTGGGCCGTTAAAAGTGGTTTGGGATGGCTGGGTAAGCATAGTAACCTGCTTACACAACAGGTAGGTTCCTTCTATTTCATCGCTGAGCTTATCGTAGATTTGGAATTGGATTATGATTCCCCGGTAACCGATCATTGTGGTTCCTGTACCGCTTGTATCGATGCCTGTCCCACAGAGGCAATTGTGGAACCCTATATAGTGGATGGGAGCAAATGCATATCCTATTTTACCATCGAACTCAAAAACGAAATTCCAATCGCATTTAAGGACCAATTTAAGGATTGGATCTTTGGTTGTGATATTTGTCAGGATGTCTGTCCCTGGAATCGATTTTCCAAATCCCATAATGAACCTCTATTTGATCCGAAACCGGAATTACTGTCCATGACCAAGAAAGATTGGGAGGAAATAACGGAGGATGTCTTCAAAAGGGTTTTTCAAAAATCGGCGGTAAAACGCACTAAATTTTCCGGCCTTAAGAGAAATATCAACTTCGTGAAGTAAAGTTTAAGGGCAAGGTTTTCAAAACTTTAGGGTTTTTTCTCCTCTTTTTGTGGTAATCGGAAAACGCAAACGTTTTCGTAATAAAATTTACCATTTTCTATTTAAGATTTTTTTAAGAACTCATGAAAAACGTTATATTCGGAGACTATTGCATTTTGTGGATTTCTCAAAAGTGGTCGATAGATATGGGGGATATGTCAAAATAATGGCAATTGATTGTCGAAATACCAAAATGAACCGATAAAAACTAACTAAACTAAATCAATACTATCATGGGCGGATTGGAAACATTGGACGTCATTGTAATTCTGGTTTATCTTGTAGGAATTATCATATATGGTATATCGAAGTCCAAGAGAAGCAGTTCGGAGGACTACTTTTTGGGAGGTAGGACCATGACTTGGCCCATTGTAGGTATTGCCTTGTTTTCGGCCAATATTTCCAGTTCTACCTTGGTAGGATTGGCCTCGGATGGCTTTCAGACCAATATCAACGTCTACAACTATGAATGGTATGCTGTTGTAATCTTAATCTTCTTTTCCATTTTCTTCCTGCCCTTCTATTTAAAATCCGGGGTATATACGATGCCGGAATTTATGATGCGTCGATACGATAAGCGATCTCGCTATTATTTTTCCTTCATAACCATTTTGGGAAATGTCCTTGTGGACACAGCTGCCGGTCTCTATGTAGGTAGTATTGTTTTAAAGTTGTTGTTCCCAGATATTAGCTCAACCTATATTATCATTATGTTGGCCATTGCAGCAGCGGCCTATACCATTCCTGGAGGCCTAAACTCGGTAATTCAGACCGAGGTGATACAGGCTGTACTGCTTATTATTGGCTCTTGTCTCCTTACGTATTTCGCCTTTGACCAACTTGGGGGCGGTTGGCAAGGAATGATGGGAAAATTGGATGCCATGTTGGCTGGTGGGGAAGTGAATTTTGGGGATAGGGCCGCCGAAGGTAAGTTCATTCCGTCCAATTCGGGCGAGGTATTTAGTTTGGTGCGTCCGGACAATGATGAGTTTATGCCCTGGTGGGGATTGTTGACCGGAGTTCCTCTTTTGGGATTCTATTTCTGGGCAAATAACCAGTTTATGGTACAGCGGGTTCTCGGAGCTAAGGACTTAAACCATGGGAGATGGGGTGCACTATTTGCTGGATTTTTAAAACTCCCGGTTATTTTTATTATGGTCGTTCCCGGTGTGTTGGCCTTGTTGCTTTTTAATAACTTGGATATTTCCGGCCTCAATTATCCCATAGCCGATGGTGGAATGTGCCAGAATTTGGCAGATTGTCCTAACCTTACCTATCCGGTATTATTGTTTCAATTGCTACCAACCGGAATTTTAGGTTTGGTGGTGGCGGGTCTCTTGGCGGCCATGATGTCGTCGGTCTCGGCAACGTTCAATTCGGCATCCACCTTGATCACTATGGATTTTGTAAAACAACTTCGCCCGGAAATGACGAGTAAACAATTGGTTCGGGCGGGCCAAATAGCTACCTTGATTTTGGTGGTTCTCGCTTCTGCATGGGTGCCGTTCATTGAAAAGGTAAGTGATTCATTATGGGGCTATTTGCAGTTGGTTATCGCATTTACCAGCCCTCCTGTGGTATCTGCGTTTATATTGGGACTTTTTTGGAAAAGGGCGAACGGTACTGGAGCCTTTGTTAGTTTGTTGGTCGGTGGTGCCTTCGCTCTTTTTATGATATTGTCGGCGGCATATGATATTTCCCCTTACCTCAATGATTTCCACTTTTTGGCAAAAGCCAATCTGTTGTTCGTTATTAGCATTGTTGTCCATATTACGGTGAGTTTGTTGACCGGTCTTCCAGACGAGGATCAGGTACGGGAGTATACCTACAAAAAGGAAATGTTTACGGAAGAGACGGAAGAACTCAGTGCCCTCCCATGGTATAAAAATTATCGGTATCTCGCCATTGTATTATTGGTCATTACTACCATTGTGGTAGGATACTTTTGGTAATATAGGTTTAACATTTGATAAGGCATCAATAGTTTTATTGGTGCTTTTTTATTTTTGGAGGGCCCATTCCTAAAAGATTAGGCTAAATTTACAGATCAAACTTAGGATATGAGTGAAGAGAAACGCAGAAGGGAAGCCTTGGTCTACCATGCCAAACCCAGACCTGGAAAGATTAAAATAGTACCTACCAAACCCTATACCACCCAGCGCGACTTGGCATTGGCATATTCCCCGGGAGTAGCGGAACCCTGTCTTGAAATTAAAAAGAGTAAAGATGAGGTATACAAATACACCTCTAAGGGCAATATTGTAGCAGTGATTTCGAATGGAACGGCAGTTTTAGGTTTGGGGAATATTGGACCCGAAGCCTCTAAACCTGTAATGGAGGGAAAAAGTTTGTTGTTTAAGATTTTTGCAGATATTGATGGGATAGATATTGAGTTGGACACCGAGGATGTGGACAAATTTGTGGCAACGGTGAAGACCATTGCCCCTACTTTTGGCGGAATTAATTTAGAGGATATCAAGGCTCCCGAGGCTTTTGAAATAGAACGGCGACTTAAGGAAGAACTGGACATTCCGGTAATGCATGATGATCAACATGGAACGGCGATCATTTCCGCCGCCGCCTTGCTGAATGCATTGGAATTGACAAATAAGAAAATCGAGGAAGTAAAAATAGTGGTCAGTGGGGCAGGGGCCGCCGCGGTCTCCTGTACCAAGTTGTACAAGGCATTCGGGGCCAAGGCCGAGAACATCATCATGTTGGATAGCAAAGGTGTGATCCGAAAGGACAGGGAAGGTCTATCCCATGAAAAACTGGAGTTTGCCACGGACCAAAAAATAGATACTCTGGCAGAGGCCATGAAGGGTTCCGATGTTTTTATTGGACTTTCCATTGCGGATATTGTGAGTCCAAACATGTTGAAGTCCATGGCCGATAATCCCATTGTATTTGCCATGGCCAACCCAAATCCAGAAATAAAATATGAATTGGCCTGTAAAACGAGGGATGATATCATTATGGCCACAGGACGTTCGGATCATCCCAATCAGGTCAACAACGTTCTTGGATTTCCATTCATATTCAGGGGTGCCTTGGATGTAAGGGCTACCGCGATCAATGAGGAGATGAAAATGGCCGCGGTAAAGGCTTTGGCCGATTTGGCAAAACAACCCGTCCCAGAACAGGTAAATATTACCTATGGGGAAACCAGGCTTACTTTTGGTAAGGACTATATCATTCCGAAACCTTTTGATCCCAGGCTTATTTCCGAAATACCTCCCGCAGTAGCCAAAGCGGCCATACAAAGCGGGGTTTCAAAGGCACCTATCAATGATTGGGAAGCGTATAGTGAGGCACTGCTTCAGCGATCTGGTGATGACAATAAGGTGATGCGTCTGCTTATGAGCCGGGCAAAAATAAACCCGAAGAAAATTGTTTTTGCGGAAGCTGACCATTTGGATGTCCTTAAAGCGGCCCAGATAGCGTACGAAGAGGGGGTTGCACATCCTATTTTGTTAGGGGATAAACAGATTATTTCCGAATTGAAAAAAGAATTGGAATTTGATGCTGATGTTCCCATAATCGATCAATACGGAGATGATTCCCTAGAAAAAAGAAACCATTATGCCCAAAAATATTGGGAAAGTAGAAAGAGAAACGGAACGACCCTGTATAGTGCAAAAATAAAGATGCGGGAACGCAATTATTTTGGTGCCATGATGGTCTTGGAAGGGGATGCCGATGGTATGATAACCGGACATTCAAGGGCCTATGCCAATGTGGTAAGACCTATCTTTGAGGTGATTGGTAGGGCGGCCAACGTAAGAAAGGCAGCCACGGCCCATATTATGATAACCAACATTGGCCCTCTGATTTTATCGGATACCTCTATCAATATCGATCCCAACGCAGAGGAATTGGCTGAAATTGCAAGAATGACGGCCAATTTAGGCAGTGCTTTTGGATTTGACCCTGTTGTAGCCATGCTGTCCTATGCCAATTATGGTGCCTCCAATCATCCAAACGCCTCAAAGGTGAAGAGAGCCGTTGCGAAGCTTCATGCCGAAAACCCCAATTTAATTGTTGATGGGGAAATACAGACGGATTTTGCACTGAACAAGGGGATGCTCAAAAGCCAATTCCCGTTTTCAAAACTTGCCGGGAAAAAAGTGAATACCCTAATATTCCCTAATTTGGAATCTGCGAACATCACCTATAAATTGTTAAAGGAACTGCATGCAGCGGATGCCATTGGGCCCATAATGCTGGGACTGCGAAAGGCCGTTCACATCTTACAATTAGGCGCCAGTGTTGATGAAATGGTTAACATGACCGCTGTCGCGGTGATAGATGCCCAGGAAAGGGAAAAAAGAAAAAAGGCAAGAATGAAAAAATGACGATATATAAATTGCTAAGTTCTCCAATAACTAACCCGTTGCCATTGTGATACATCACTTAAAAGGAAGGCTTATAGAAAAAAATCCTACCCATGTCATTATTGAGTGTGGGGGAGTAGGTTATTTTGTAAATATATCACTCCATACATTTTCTAAAATATCCGATTCAGAGGATATCAATCTCTTCACCCATTTACAGGTAAAGGAAGACTCGCATACCTTGTTTGGTTTTGCCGAGAAAACCGAGCGTGACATATTTCGTTTGCTGCTGTCTGTTTCCGGGATAGGTTCCAGTACGGCAAGGACCATGTTATCCTCCTTGTCGCCACCTCAAATACGGGAGGCTATTGCCAGTGACAATGTGGTTGCAATCCAAGCCATAAAGGGGATTGGGGCAAAAACCGCACAAAGGGTTATTTTGGACCTAAGAGACAAAATTTTGAAGGTCTACGATGTAGGCGAAGTTTCCATTGATTCAAACAATACAAATAAAGAAGAAGCGTTATCTGCTTTAGAGGTTCTTGGCTTTGCCCGAAGACAGGCCGAAAAGGCAGTGGACAAAGTTCTAAACCAAGACCCTTCTTTAAGCGTTGAGAACATTATAAAACACGCGCTGAAAAATTTGTAACAAGTTTGAAAAAAGGGGCCAAGCAATTTCTTAAATTAACATTTAAGCTTACTTTCCTATTCCTGTTGTTTCTTATGACCGTGGTACCCACCGTGGCCCAGGAAACGGAGGGAGAGGAACCTGTTGAACAACAACAGGACTCCGTAAAGACAGGCCCGGATTTGGGAAAATTGGTGATGCCAAATCCTGAGAGCATAGTCTCCAAATACATTTATGACCCGAAACTGGACATGTATGTCTACAATGAAAGTGTCGGGGAGTTTAACATAGGCTATCCTATTATCCTTACGCCTAAACAGTATCTGGAACTGGTACAACAGGAGGGCATCAAGGAGTATTTCAAGGAAAAGTCAGATGCCTATTCCGGTAAGAAGGAAGGTAGCGAGGAAGCACGTAGAAACCTACTTCCCAATTTTTACATCAATAATAACTTCTTTCAGTCCGTTTTCGGAGGAAATACCATAGAGGTCATACCCCAGGGTTCCGTAGCCATGGATTTGGGGGTCATTTGGCAAAAAAATGATAATCCCGCCCTCTCACCTCGAAATAGGACCAATCTTTCATTTGACTTTGACCAACGCATTAGTTTAAGCATGTTGGGCAAGATAGGAGAGCGCTTACAGGTTACTGCAAATTATGATACAGAGGCAACTTTCGATTTTCAAAATATAGTAAAATTAGACTACACGCCAACAGAGGATGATATTATCCAAAAAATAGAGATT
Source organism: Ulvibacterium sp. (assembly GCF_028285715.1). Classification (GTDB taxonomy): domain Bacteria; phylum Bacteroidota; class Bacteroidia; order Flavobacteriales; family Flavobacteriaceae; genus Ulvibacterium. The sequence continues at coordinate 606,522 of NZ_JANQOO010000017.1, read as the reverse complement.
GGAAATGTGAACATGCCTCTGAACAGTTCGTTGATCCAAGGAGCACAAAGCCTATTCGGGGTAAAGACACAATTACAGTTCGGAAAGACCACGGTTACCGCCGTGTTTTCGGAGCAGCGCTCCCAAAACAATACGGTGGTGGCCCAAGGCGGAGGTACTTTGAACGACTTTTCCATTACCGCCTTGGACTATGATGAGGACAAACACTTTTTCCTGGCCCAGTATTTTCGGGATCAATATGATGGCGCCTTGGCCAACTATCCCTTTGTACAAAGTCAAGTCCAAATTACCCGTTTGGAGGTATGGGTAACCAATAGAAGCCAACAAACCTTAAATGTCCGCAATGTTGTAGCTATTCAAGATTTGGGAGAAGCTATCGAGGAACAAACGCGGTTAGGGCTTTTGAACGCTGCCCCCCCGGGATTCTTCAATGATCCGAGTAATGTACTTCCCCGAAATGACGCAAATGATTTTGACCCCGAGCAGATAGGTACTGGCGCATTGACCGAATCAATACGGGACATTGCAACCGTGGAGGCCGGATTTAATATTCCCGGATATGTCTCAAACCAGGGATTTGATTATGCTATCCTAGAGAATGCAAGAAAATTAGAGGCCGGAAGGGACTATGATTTCGATTCACAATTGGGCTATATATCACTGAATCAACGTTTAAGCAATGATGAAGTACTGGGCGTAGCATTCCAATATACCTTTAACGGGCAAGTTTTCCAGGTTGGGGAATTTGCCAATGGTGGTCTGGATGCAACCACGGTTTCAGGGGGCGCAAACCCGATAATTGAAAACAATACTTTGATTCTTAAGTTGTTGAAAAGCAACATTACCAATATTTCAGATCCTATTTGGGATTTGATGATGAAGAACATTTATGCTACCGGTGCCTTTCAATTGAGCCAGGAGGATTTTAAAATGAACATCCTGTACTCGGACCCTACCCCTCGAAACTATATAACTCCGGTAGATGATGCCACCTGGCCGACCGGTTTGGAAGAGGATATTCTTTTGAAGGTTTTCAATTTGGACCGTTTAAACATTTACAATGATGTACAACCTGGAGGGGATGGCTTTTTTGATTTTGTACCCGGGATTACAGTAAACACCCAAGGGGGACTTATTATTTTCACCAAGGTTGAACCTTTTGGGGAATACTTGTTTGAGGAACTTGGTGGTGGAGATTATGAAAATGTTCCAGGTTATAACCCTAACCAACAACAGTATGTTTTTCGGGATATGTATGAACTTACCAAAGCTGCGGCGCTGCAAGATCCGGAAAAGAACAAGTTTATCCTAAAGGGACGTTATAAGTCCGAGGGGAGCAGCGGAATTCCCATAGGAGCCTTTAATGTTCCCCGGGGATCGGTACGGGTTACGGCGGGAGGTAGGCAATTACAGGAAGGAATAGACTATACCGTAAACTACCAGGCAGGAACTGTGCAAATTTTGGATCCCAGTCTTGAAGCTTCCAATACCCCTATTAATATTTCGGTAGAGAACAATGCCGTATTCGGTCAACAGACCCGAAGGTTTACCGGAATAAATGTGGAACATCAGTTTAACGAAAACTTTGTACTGGGAGGAACTTGGTTGAACCTAAACGAAAGGCCCCTTACCCAAAAATCAAATTTTGGCGTGGAACCGGTCAATAATACCATTTTTGGCCTTAACGGAAACTTTTCGACCGAAGTTCCCTTCCTTACCCGTATGGTCAACAAATTGCCAAATATAGATACGGACGTGCCCTCTAATGTCTCCGTCCGTGCAGAAGTAGCCTGGTTAAGACCAAACTCCCCAAAAAATGCAGATTTTCAAGGTGAAACCACTACATATCTCGATGACTTTGAAGGGGCACAGGCCTTAATAGATATTCGCGGATCGTTGGGTTGGACTTTGGCCAGTACCCCCTTGGAGTTTGTTCCGGGAGGACAATTATTGGGAAGTTCTCCCGAAGACCCGGATAATTTGTTGAACGGATACGGGAGGGCAAAAATGGCGTGGTACACCATAGACCCCATTTTTTATACCAATCAAAGACCATCCGGTGTTTCGGATAGCGATGTTTCCACAAACCCGACACGAAGGATATTCGTGGATGAGGTCTTTCCTCAAGTGGATATCGCCCAAGGCCAGACTACCGTTCAGAATACCCTGGATTTGGCTTATTACCCCAACCAAAAGGGTCCTTATAACAACAATCCCAATTTTGATACGGAAACACCGGATAACAAATGGGCCGGGATTATGCGTTCCCTGAGCAGTACCAACTTTGAACAGTCCAATGTGGAATTTGTTCAGTTTTGGGTGCTGGATCCCTATGTGGACGGTACAAGTACGAGTCCTGGGGAATTGGTCCTGAATTTGGGAAATATCTCGGAAGACATCCTTAGGGACGGTAAAAAACAGTATGAAAACGGCTTGCCCGGGGTAGAGAGCAATGATTTGGTGGCGCCGACTTCCTGGGGAGAGGTTCCGGCCACACAATCACTGGTTTACGCCTTTGATGCCAGTGAGACCAACCGTAGCCTTCAGGATATTGGCTTTGATGGATTGGACGATGCCGGGGAAGCGTCGGTATACTCAAATAATACAGGGAATGATCCCGCATTGGACAATTACCAGTATTATCTTAATCGAGAAGGTGGAATATTGGAACGCTATATCGATTTCAATAATCCCGATGGGAATTCCCCGGTCCAAGTGACCAATACCAATAGGGGTTCCACCACACTTCCCGATGTGGAGGATATAGATCGGGATTTAACCATGAACACGGTCAATAGTTATTATGAATATCGAATTCCGATAAGACCCAATACTACTATAGACGATCTATACGTAACTGATATCAAGGAAGGGGTAACTCCGGAACTACCGGACGGGTCCCAACTTAACCGAAGATGGATACAATATAAGGTGCCATTGAGCGACTTTACCGAGGCTGTTGGAGGTATTACCGATTTTAGGTCCGTGAGCTTCATGCGGATGTACTTGACCAATTTTAGCAGTGATGTTGTACTTCGCTTTGCCACACTAGATCTGGTACGTGGCGATTGGCGGACCTATCTTAAAAACCTTCAGGATGAGAGTGTGGACACGGATCCCACAGACGATGGTACCGTTGTGGATGTAAATACGGTGAATATTGAGGAGAACAACTCCAGAATTCCAATACCTTATGTGCTTCCTCCAGGAGTGGTGCGGGAGCAATTGAACAACAATAACACGATTATAAGACAAAATGAACAGTCCCTTTCCATTGTGGTGGAGAATCTGGAATCCGAGGATTCCCGTGGGGTATTTAAAAATTTGAATATTGACCTTCGCCAGTATGAAAAAATAAAGATGTTCATGCACGCGGAAAAAATTGTGGACAGTGATTACTCGGATGACGATATTCCTTTAATAGGGTTTTTCCGAATTGGAACGGATTTTACCCAAAATTTTTATCAGATAGAGCTTCCTCTGCGTTTCACCCCCTTTACGGCCACTTCAGCAAGTGAAATTTGGCCGGAAGAAAATGAAATGGATATTGCGCTGAGCGATTTGAACAAAGTGAAATCCTTGTGGATCAATAGTGGCGATTTGAGCGAAATCCGTTTTTTTGAAGTGGAAAACGGCGAAGTGATACCGGTGGAGGAATTTGCGCCTAGGACTCCGGGTAGGTTGCGTATTGGGATAAAGGGTAATCCTTCCTTAGGAAGTATTCGAAGTATGATGGTCGGTGTTAAGAATACCGATGATTTGCCCGCGCGAGGCGAAGTTTGGTTCAATGAACTACGTTTGGCCGGATTGGACAATAACGGGGGTTGGGCCGCTGTAGCCGCGGTGGATGCCAACCTAGCCGATTTTGCCAACGTATCCGCAACAGGGAGCAGAAGTACCTCAGGTTTTGGGGCCATAGACCAAATGCCCAATGAACGTGCCCGTGAAGATGCCATTTCCTACGATTTGGTCACCAATGTAAACTTAGGTCAATTACTCCCGAAAAAATGGGGCATACAGCTCCCATTCAATTACGGTATTTCCGAGCAGTTGATTACCCCTGAGTTTGATCCGGTATACGATGATTTGAAATTGGACGATTTGATAGATACTGCGCCTACCGCCGAGGCCGCGGAAGAAATAAGGGAACAAGCGGAGGATTATACCAAACGGACCAGTATTAACTTCATCGGTGTACGTAAGGACAGGGGAGAGGAAGCGGATGCCAATTTCTATGATATTGAAAACTTTACCTTCAATTATTCCTATAACGAAACCAACCATAGGGATTTTGAAATAGCCAATTTGCAGGATCAGAATGTTGTGACCGGATTTGTGTACAATCACGCCTTTGAGCCCGTTGAGGTAGCACCCTTTGCCAAGAAGGATTCGCTCTTTACCGGTAAGTATTGGCAATGGCTCAAAGACCTTAATTTAAATCTGTTGCCTGCCACCGTATCTGTAAATTCCAATATTAACAGACAGTTCAATCGGCAGCGTTTTAGGGATGTACGCGAGGAAGGTGTGGAACGTTTGGAATTGCCCGAACTGCAACAACGAAATTATCAGTTCAATTGGCAATATGCCATAAACTACAATCTTACGAAATCCTTACGATTGAATTTTACCGGAAGCAATAACAATATTGTACGCAATTTTCTAGAGGATGAGGATAATCCGAATTCCGAAATAGACCAGACTCTAGGACTTTGGGATGGGTTTTGGGATTTAGGAGAGCCCAATAGGCATTCACAGCAAATGCAATTGAATTATGAACTGCCCTTCAATAAGATTCCTGCATTGGATTTTATCAATGCCCAATATACCTATTCCAGTAACTTTGATTGGCAACGGGGCGGGGATGCACTTCGTGAGGTGGCCGGGGAGGATATCAATACGGTACAAAACGCCAATACCCATAATCTAACGGCAAACCTTACCATGCAGAAGTTCTACGATTTGATCGGACTTAAAAAGCGGGATGGCAAGGTAGCCGTAAACCGGACTCCGATCCGTAGGGACAAAGCTGGAAACACTGCTACGGGGGAAGAAGAACAAAAACCGAAGACCAGCGCTCTTTTCAATACGGCCGTGGATATTTTGACCATGGTGAAGCGGTTGAACATCAATTATAACGAGACAAACGGTAAGGTACTTCCAGGATACACCCAAAGCATAGGTTTTATCGGATCCTTGCGGCCATCCTTCGGTTTTGTTTTTGGTAGTCAGGCCGACGTGCGTTTTGATGCTGCCCGTAATGGATGGTTAACACAGTTTGACGGATTCAATGAACAATTTCTGGAACGTACCAACAAGCAATTAAATATCACCGCTACGGCACAAGTAACCCCTGATTTGACCATAGACCTCAACGCGGACAGGCAATACTCCAGTAGCTATCAAGAAAATTTTGAGGTAATTCCGGATCTTGAAAATGGCGGACTTCAATACAATCAGTTACTGGGCAACCAATTTGGGAATTTTAGTATCTCCACTATGATGATCGGCACGGCTTTCAACAAAAGTGACGAATTTACTTCCGAGACCTTCGAGAAATTTAAGGAGAACAGATTGATCATTGCCAACAGATTGGTGGCAGATAGGGGGCAGGCCATTGGAGATTTGGATGAGGATGGTTTTCCTCAACTCTACGGCAAGACCAATCAAGAAGTGCTTTTGCCCGCCTTTTTTGCGGCCTATACGGGTCAAGATGTGAACAGGGTTAATCTGGACGCTTTTCGGGATATTCCGATTCCAAACTGGAACATAAAGTATACCGGGTTAATGCGCAATAAGTGGTTCAAGAAAAAATTCAAACGATTTTCGTTGACCCACGGGTATCGGGCCGCCTATAGTATCAATTCGTTCCAGACCAATTTGGAAAAGGAAAACGGTAGTATCGACTCAGAAACGGGGGATTTATTGCCCGATCTTATACTGAACAATGTAGTGCTTACCGATCAGTTCAATCCGCTGATGCGTGTGGATTTTGAGATGAAAAATTCCATTAGTGTTCTAGCGGAAGTACGGACCGATAGGGCACTGTCCCTCAGTTTCGATAATAATCTTATGACCGAAGTGAATGGAAAGGAATATACATTGGGGTTGGGATATCGCTTTAAGGATGTAAAATTTGTTACCAACATCGGAGGCAATAAAACAAGGCTCAAGGGAGATTTAAACCTAAAGGCAGATGTTACACTGCGTGATAACATTACCATCATCCGAAATCTGGATATCGATAATAATCAGATTACCTCTGGTCAAAATTTGTTGTCCATTAAGTTTACGGCAGACTACGCGCTGAACAAGAATTTGAACGCCCTGTTCTTTTATGATCACTCGTTCTCTCAATTTGCGGTATCCACTGCTTTTCCGCAAACTACCATTAATGCTGGATTTACATTACGTTACAATTTTGGAAATTAAATGCGGGTTCTGGCATATATCCCTAAGACTATAGAGGTAAATTTAGTGTGTATGGTCATTGGCAACATATCTTGGCATTTTGTTTAAAGGAATCTCTAAAAATGACGTATCGCTTATGTGCTAAAAATTGAACCGCGACTTTGATGTCCGAACTTGAATATATTCTTGAAAACCTATCCAGAATCCGTTACATTTGCCTACGGATACAAACAAGAAAAAAATGAATATACCATCCGAGTTAAAATATACAAAAGATCATGAATGGGTACGGATAGAGGGTGACGTGGCCATTGTGGGCATCACAGATTTTGCCCAAGGTGAATTGGGGGACATTGTTTATGTTGAGGTAGAGACCTTGGACGAATCCTTGGAAAGGGAAGAGGTTTTTGGCACAGTGGAGGCCGTAAAAACGGTATCTGATCTATTTCAGCCCTTAAGCGGTGAAATCATTGCCTTCAATGAATCCTTGGAAGATGAGCCCGAAAAAGTGAACTCAGACCCTTATGGAGAAGGTTGGATGATAAAAATAAAGATAAGTGAACCTACGGAAATTGACGATTTGCTCAGTGACGGGGATTACAAAGAACTGATAGGTGTCTAAAAAGCCAATTTTTACAATTCTCTTTATAAGCTGGATGGTGTTCGTTACATTTTCCAGCTTATATTCTTTTGAAGATACCAGTGTTCCGGACATCCAAATTCCCCATTTGGACAAGATCGTACATTTTGGGTTTTATTTTGTAGCGGCTGTTTTAGGTTTTTTCTCCTTTCGTAGTAGACTTAAAAGCGGTACCTCCATATCGAAAATGATAACGGGCCTACTACTATTTCTTATTGTTTTTGGTATTATTATTGAGGGAATTCAACACAGATACACGACAACCCGGGCCGGGGACGTTTTTGATGCGTTGGCCAACACCATTGGCGCCTTTATCGGAGTGTTAACGGCAAAAACCATTTTTTCCTCTAAAAAGCGGTTAAATTGGGAATAGTATTTGCTTTTTAAGCATTATTTTAATTAAATTAGCGAACATTAAAGATATAGTTATGGAACTAAAAAAGAACCCAAAAGCGGATATTGGCAGGAATAGTGGGCTTTATTTTGTAATAGGATTGGCGTTGGTCATGGCCTTGGTTTACGGTGCCTTGGAGTGGAAAACCTATGACAAGGTAAACGACTACGATATTTCGATGAACGTAGATGATGATTTGGATGAGGAGGTTCCCATGACAGAACAGATCAAGACACCCCCACCCCCACCGCCACCTGCGGCTCCGGAAGTTATCGAAGTAGTAGAGGACGAAGAAGAAGTGGAGGAAACCGTTATAGAATCTACTGAAACGAGCCAAGAAGAAGAGGTTATAGAAGTAGAGGATGTGGCCGTCGAAGAGGTTGAGGAAGATGTGGATGTGCCTTTTGCCGTTATTGAGGACGTACCTGTTTTTCCAGGTTGTGAAAGCGCATCCAATAAAAGGGCCTGCTTCAACAAAATGATGCAGAAACACATCAGTAAAAACTTCCGCTACCCTGAAATAGCCCAAGAAATGGGTATTCAAGGACGGGTAAATGTTATGTTCGTTATCCAGAAGGACGGAAGTATCGGTAATGTTAGGATGCGGGGCCCGGATAAAAATTTGGAAAAGGAAGCAGCGCGAATTATCGGTAAATTACCTAAGATGACTCCGGGAAAACAACGGGGAAGGGCAGTTAGGGTACCTTTCAGTATTCCAATTACATTTAAGCTGCAATAACAAGATTTCAAGAACGATTTAAATAAAACCCTGATATATCATCAGGGTTTTTCTTTTTTGGTTTAGTCCCTTTTTACCCAATAAACTCCCTTATTCGTTGCAAAAAATAGTGTTTGGGGCTATCTTTGCTGACCTATTGGAATTTGAGAATGAAGACTGCCATCGGAACGGTAAAAAGCACCCCATGGGCCCTGTTTTTTGCTGATTTTAAAGAAATCACTAAAGTTAGACTTGCCATAAGCGTAGTCTTTTCTTCCTTGGCCGGTTATCTTTTGGGTGCCGAGCAGATAAATTTTGTTTCTTTACTATTACTGGCCTTTGGTGGATATTGTATGGTAGGTGCCTCAAACGCATACAATCAAATCATAGAAAAGGACCTGGATGCCTTAATGAATAGGACTCGGAATAGGCCTATCCCTTCAGGGCGTATGTCGGTCAACAAAGCGTTGTTCATTGCTGTTTCCCTAACCATTTTAGGTGTGGTTACCCTTTATATCCTAAACCCGAAAACGGCTATGTTCGGTGCGATATCCATTTTTTTATACACCAGCATATATACGCCATTAAAGACAAGAACACCGTTATCCGTATTTGTTGGCGCATTTCCTGGTGCCATACCCTTTATGCTGGGATGGGTAGCGGCCACCAACGATTTTGGAATAGAGCCGGGAACACTCTTTATGATACAATTTTTTTGGCAATTTCCCCATTTTTGGGCTTTGGGATGGATGCTGGATGAAGACTATAAAAAGGGTGGATTTAAAATGTTGCCAACAGGAAAAAAAGACGGCGGTACTGCCTTACAAATTATAATGTATACCATATGGATGATAGTTATTTCAGTAATTCCGGTATTTGGGATTACGGGAAGGCTACACCTTTCCATTCCGGCGGCCATTCTTATTTTTCTCATGGGATTGGCAATGCTGTTTTTCGCCTTTAGACTTTATGAGAAAAGGGATAATGCCTCTGCACGGAAATTGATGTTGGCCAGTGTCAGTTATATCACGCTAATGCAAGTGGTATATGTAATCGACAAATTTATAACATAAGGCTCCAAGCCGATTTCAGAATAGTGAATAGGATTGTTTGTAGTTATTAAACATAAAATAGTACTGGACATTTGAAGGATTTTGCCGAATCTACACAGGAAGAAAAAAATGCGCGGGCCAAAAAAATGATGCTTTGGTTCGGTATTGTGAGCCTTTTGATGGCTTTTGCGGGATGGACCAGTGCTTATATCGTAAGCAGTAGCAGGGAGGATTGGTCGCAAGATATGGAACTTCCCCCTGCCTTCTATTGGAGCACGGCGATTATCATAATAAGCAGTCTTACCTATATCTTGGCGAAAAGGGCAATAAAATTGGGAAACCCCAAACTCTGTACCTCTTGGTTGGTTACTACTTTAGCTTTGGGGGTTCTTTTTATCGTATTGCAATTTAATGGGTTTTCCCAAATGATAGCCCAAGGTTATTATTTTACCGGACCTACCAGCAGTATTAAAATGTCCTATATATTTCTTATTGCAGCGGTTCATATTGTGCATGTCATAGCCGGAATTATATCCTTGCTTGTGGTTTTGTTCAATCAGATCAAAGGAAGATATAACGCCGATGCGTTTTTAGGACTTTCCCTTGGGGCCACATTTTGGCATTTTCTGGATTTATTGTGGATATATCTTGTACTGTTCATGACTTTTGTACGTTAATCAAAAAATATAGGGGCTTTTCGTTGGAATCTGCTTTCGTTTAAAAGAAGAAAACTATAAATTTGTGCCAATTCTAATCAGACTTTAAGATTTTATGGATTCTACGGTTACTACGGCTTCGGAAGATAACGTTTGGGGAGGGGGTAACAGGCCCCTAAATGCCAGCTACGGCAAATTAATGATGTGGTTCTTCCTGGTATCCGATGCCTTGACCTTTTCGGGTTTTTTGGCCTCTTACGGATTTTCAAGATTTAAGTTCATAGAAACATGGCCGATTGCGGACGAGGTTTTTACACACGTTCCCTTCTTTCATGGAAATTATCCCATGTACTATGTGGCCTTTATGACCTTTATCCTAATTATGTCCTCGGTAACCATGGTACTTGCCGTTGATGCAGGCCATCGTATGAAGCAAAATTCCGTAATCTGGTATTTGTTTCTTACTATAATAGGTGGTGCCATATTTGTGGGCTCCCAAGCATGGGAATGGGCCACTTTCATTAAAGGCGATTTCGGCGCACTGGAAACCAAGGGTGGGCGGATTCTACAATTTGTAAATGCCGATACCGGTGAGAGGGCGGCGTTGGCGGATTTTGCCAAGGCCATTCCGGATGCGCGCCTGGAGCACGAAAGAAAAAACGGGGTGTGGTACTATGATGAGGGATATATGCCCAGCTACAATGTAAATGAGGTAATAGAAGGATTCAAGGCCAACTCCAATATATTGGTTAGAACAGAAACCATAAACGAGGAAGGTGAAAAGGTGGTGTTGGACAGGGCGCAGTCGTTGACCAAACTTAATGATGCCGTTCAGGTAGTGGAAGGGGCCAATCTTATCCACAACGAATACGGTAGCCGACTTTTTGCCGACTTCTTTTTCTTTATAACAGGTTTCCATGGCTTCCACGTATTCTCCGGGGTAGTGATCAATATTATCATATTCTTTAATGTGATATTGGGAACCTATGAACGGCGGGGGCATTATGAAATGGTAGAGAAAGTAGGTCTGTATTGGCACTTTGTAGATTTGGTCTGGGTATTTGTATTTACTTTTTTCTATTTGGTATAATAGTCCTTGGATTTTCCTTATATAGCAAGGGAAGTTCTACTATGTTAAAAACAAGACAAAACTGAAACATGGCACACGAACATAAGCTTGAAATTTTTAGGGGACTCTTGAAGTTCAAATCCAACACCCAAAAAATATGGGGTGTTTTGGCCTTCTTAACCATTGTTACGGCAATAGAAGTGGCACTGGGAATTACAAAACCTGCGTCCTTAACGGACAATTACTTTCTGGGAATGAAACTTCTGAACTGGATATTCATTATTCTTACCTTGGTAAAGGCCTATTATATCGCCTGGGATTTCATGCACCTTCGTGATGAGAAAAGTTCTTTACGAAGGGCCATAGTTTGGACGCCTATTTTTTTGGTAGCCTACCTGATTTTTATTCTTCTATTTGAGGCGGACTACATTTATAATGTCTTTAAGGACGGCTATGTGAAATGGAATTTCTAACGTAGAATTAACAATTTTGAAAGACGGTTTACACACCGTCTTTTTTTATTTTTGTGTAGGTCAATAGAGCTATGAAAAAGACATTTGTACTTACTGTTTTATTTGTATTGCCTATAGTAGTATATCTGTTTTTTGCCTCCGGTGTCACCAATTTTGGAAAACTGCCTACGCTCACTGAAAACGTATCGAATTTGCCACCTTCCGATAGTGATGTTTCTTTAAAGGGAAAGATTACCATTTTGGGTTTTTTGGGAAAGGATATCGAGTTTAAAAAGGGAAATGCCTTTAATCTTAATCAAAAAATATACAAACGATTTTATGAGTTCAAGGATTTCCAATTTCTTATGGTAGTACCCAAGGGAACCGAGGAAAAGGTTTCCGAACTGAAAAAGGAATTAGGTAGTTTGTCGGATGTAGGAAAATGGAATTTTATGTATGCCAAGGAAAATGAAATACAAGCGTTTTTCAAAGGTTTGCGCACCAATTTGTCCCTAGACGATAACTTGTCTACCCCCTATGTCTTTATAATAGATAAGGAGGGCAATTTACGGGGTCGGACAAATGACGAGGAAGAGGGCGTAAAATATGGTTTTGACGCCACTTCGGTAGCTGACTTAAACAATAAGATGGAAGATGATGTGAAAATAATCTTAGCGGAATATCGCATGGCCCTAAAGAAAAATAATTCCAACAGGGATAAATAATGCGCCGGAAACACACTTATATATGGGTATCCTTTGTAATCCTCATTTTTGGGATAATTTTTGTGCCCACAATTGTAGATCGTGTACGGAGTGGGGAAATCGTTAAAAATGACAGGATGAGCAAATTGGCCTTCATAGAGGTCAATGGCCAAAAAAGAAAGGTGCCCTCATTTTCTTTTATTAACCAGGACAGCCTTTTGATCACGGACAAGGATTATTTGGGAAAGGTATATGTGGCTGAATTCTTTTTTACGACCTGCCCTACTATCTGTCCAGTAATGACAGATAACTTGGTGGAACTTCAAAACGAGTTCAAGGACTCCGAGAACTTTGGTATCGTTTCCTTTACCATCAATCCACGTTATGATACCCCTCGGGTTTTAAAGGAATATGCCGAGAAACATGGGATTACGGATTTGGATTGGCACTTATTGACAGGCAACAAGGACTCTATTTACAGTTTGGCTCAAAATGGATTCTATTTGGTCGCCCATGAAGATGAGGAGGCTCCCGGAGGTTTTGAGCATTCCGGAATGTTCGCCCTCATCGACAAAAAGGGATATTTCCGTTCCAGAAGGGATGCTGCGAACAACCCGATAATTTATTACAGGGGGGCCATAACCGAAATACAGGGTATGAATAGCGCAGGTGAAAAAGAACAGATAAGTATACTCAAAGAGGACATAAAGGAATTATTGAAAGAAGACTAAATGGAGACGGTGGAACTTAAGGAAAAAAGATTTAATAGACTGATAACGGTTGTATCCATTTTGGTACCTGTTGTGGTCGCTATTTTGTTTGGGGTTAAATTGCCCAATGTGGAACCGTTGACCTTTTTGCCTCCTATCTACGCAACTGTTAATGGATTAACCGCCCTCTTGTTAATTTTGGCGGTTTGGGCCATTAAACAAGGCAAGCAAAGATTGCATCAAAATGTTATGAACATCTGCATTGCACTATCCGTATTGTTTTTGATGATGTACATCGCATATCATATGACCTCGGAATCTACACCTTTTGGAGGAGAGGGAAACATCAGGTATGTGTATTACTTTATCTTATTTACACACATCATATTGTCCATTGTCATAATTCCATTGGTTTTGAAGACCTATGCAAGGGCATATCTTGGTAAGTTCAAGGCGCATCGGAAACTGGCCAAGATTACTTTTCCTATATGGCTATATGTGGCGGTTACCGGGGTTGTTGTTTATGTTATGATTTCACCTTACTATGCATAGTGACAGAAAAAGTCGATTTTGGTTAATTTTGTTTTCAACGCGATGGACACAGTGAAAATACAGATAAGCAATATGTCATGGAGGGTCTGCAATCGTACGGGATTAATTTTGGTCGTGGTGTGTCTTCTCTTGTTTTCATCATCCGTTGAGGCACAATGTGCCATGTGCAGGGCCGTTCTGGAAAGTGAAGGGAACAGAAGTACGGCTGAAGGAATAAACAATGGTATAGTGTATCTCATGGCCATACCTTACATCCTTGTGGGTGTGCTTTTTTACTTTGTATACCGGAAAATAAGGGGATAGGCTTTTCGGTCTAGTTTTAACATATTTTTAAGAACTGTACTGTAACAATGGCATGATCTGGAAGTCTTATTAAAGTGCAGTAAACATGTTGCACGTAGCGATCAAAAACCGACCGAATGTTTGATATCGAAAGATGGCAAGAAATTTTTGATACCATTCGCAAAAACAAATTGCGAACGTTCCTTACCGGCCTTTCCGTTGCTTCCGGCATATTTATCTTGGTGATTTTATTGGGATTTGGACAGGGAATGCAGAATGGTGTTGCCCATGAATTTCAACAGGATGCTTCTACAAGCGTTTGGGTATGGCCTGGGGTTACTGCTAAGGAGTACAAGGGGCTTAACCCTGGTAGAAGGATACAATTTCGCAATGAGAATTATAAGAACAGCGTTTCCCTTTTCAGCGAGGATATAGAATATAAATCGCCCCGTATATTCGTTCAGGATGTTACGGTAAACTACAAGGAAGAAGTCCTAGGTTATGGTGTTCAAGGGGTATCCTATCAGTTTCAACAAATTGATAATGCCAAGATGTCCGAAGGTCGCTTTGTCAATTATAGCGATGAAATTGGGACCGCAAAGGTTGCCGTTCTCGGCAATAAGATCAAAAGGGACGTATTCAAAAATGTAGACAATCCCTTGGGTGAGTATTTGAACATTTCCGGAATCCCTTTTAAGATTGTTGGATTTTTTGGAGAGCAAAACGAACGAGAGGAAGAAGTCATTTACATTCCGATTACTACGGCGCAAAAAGTTTTCAACGGATCGGACAGGGTAAGTAATCTTGCGTATACAGTACCGCCCATGGAAAACTTTGATGAGGCCGCGGCGCGCTCCGTAAAATTAAAGAACGATTTAATGGCCTACTTACAACAAGCCCATACCGTTGCTCCGGACGATACCAGTGCCATTCACGTATGGAGCGCTATGGAGGAGGCGAAACGGTATTACGGCTTAACTGGAAATATCAAATTCTTCTTTTGGTTCGTAGGGATTTGTACTATTATAGCGGGCGTGGTAGGGGTAAGTAATATTATGCTTATTGTGGTGAAGGAGCGGACTCGGGAAATAGGAATACGGAAAGCTTTGGGGGCCAAACCGTGGTCCATCGTGGGTATGATACTTCACGAATCTATCTTTGTGACCGCTATCTCAGGTTTTACCGGCCTAATTTTTAGTATGGGTTTATTGGAAATTGTTGGTCCCCACATAGAGGTGGACTATATTATGAACCCGTCGGTAAATTTCAATGTGGCATTGGCCACCGTTTTTGTACTGATTTTTGCCGGGACTTTTGCAGGTTTTTTCCCTGCATGGCGCGCGGCCAAAGTACAGGTAGTTGAGGCTTTGAAGGATGAATAGACCGGAATAAGTCACAAACTTGGGTTTTGGGTTTTGAGTTTTGGAATTTTACAGAGTGAACCATGTTTAACAGAGATCGTTGGAAAGAAATTTTGGAGGTGCTCACCAGCAATTGGTTTAGGACCGTACTAACGGCGTTTGGTGTATTCTGGGGTATCCTTATTTTGATTATTCTTTTAGCAGCAGGTAAGGGTCTCGAAAATGGGATAAAGGCAGATTTTGGGGATATTGCCACAAATACCATGTTCATGTGGACCCGTAGTACCACTAAATCGTATCAAGGCCTACCAAAAGGAAGAAGTTTTGAATTTAAGTTAGACGACGTACAGACCCTCAGGGACAATATTCCCCATCTTAGGTTCATTTCGCCCAGGAACCGATTGAGTGGTTTTAGAGGGGGGAGCAATGTGGTACGAGGACTTAAAACTGGGGCTTATAATGTGTACGGCGATTATCCGGAGATTATAAACCAGGACCCCATGACCGTAACGTCTGGTCGATTTCTAAATCAGAACGATATTAGTGAGAAACGAAAGATTGCCATTATTGGTAGCGGGGTAAAGAACGATTTATACGATAAGGATGAGAAAGTGCTTGGGACCTATATTAAAATTCAGGGTGTAAATTTCATGGTAGTAGGCACATACAAGAAAAATAGCAACGATGGGGATGGCGAAGAGGCCCAAAAGGAGATATTTGTACCCTTCACCACCTTTTCCCAGGCCTTTAATCGTGGTAATGATGTAGGATGGATGGCCATAACCGCACAAGACGGTCACTCCATTTCCAATTTAAAGGAAAGTATTATAAAAACGGTAAAGGAGAAACGCAAAGTACATCCGGAGGACGATAGGGCCATTGGCTATTTTGATCTTTATGAGCAATACAATAGGGTAGAAAGCCTTTTTGGGGCCATGGGATTCATCGCCTATTTTGTTGGAATCCTAGTGTTGCTATCCGGTATAATAGGAGTAAGTAACATCATGTTGATCGTCGTCAAGGAACGGACCAAGGAAATTGGCATACGTAGGGCCCTAGGAGAAGATCCATGGTCCATCAAGAAACAAATATTGATGGAGTCCATTTTTCTTACCCTCATTTCCGGGATGGCTGGAATTAGCTTTGGCGCCTTGTTTATTTATGGGGTCAACGCGCTATTGGATGCCAATGGCCCTGTGGATATGTTCCTTAATCCCAGCGTGAGCCTTGGCGTAGTGGTCGGCGCTCTGGTCATATTGATTATCTCCGGTCTTCTGGCAGGCTTCATCCCGGCACAGAGTGCCATTAAGGTGAGACCTATAGATGCGTTAAGAACAGAATAATAAATAGAAACATCAATCAAATCATAAAACCAAAACGAGACAGGAAATGAAAAAGTCGGTTACCATAATCATCTTACTGCTTATAGTCGTAACATTTGGGGGATCCATGTATTACTTATATCAAAAAAATGCCGAGGACCCCATAATTTATGAAACAGCAGAGCCTTCCAAGCAGAATATTATTAAAAAGGCCGTTGCCACGGGAAGCATCCTTCCTTTGGAGGAGGTATTGATAAAGCCTAATATTTCCGGGGTTATCGAGGAGATTTTTGTAGAGGGGGGAGATTATGTGAAGTCAGGAGATCTCCTGGCGCGGATTAAGGTGGTTCCCAACCTAAACGCCTTGAATAATGCAAGAAATGCCATAGACGCGGCCAAGATTGCCCTGGACGACCAAATTCGAAACCTTGCCCGCCAAAAGAGCCTTTTTGATAAGGGGGTAATTTCCAAGGTGGATTTGGAAAGGGCCGAGGTGGCCCACGATCAAGCAAAACAGTCCTATGCTGCGGCCAATAAGGATTACGATATCATTAAAACCGGTACTTCAAGAGGGTATGGAAATGTGGCGAATACCCAAATTCGGTCCACGGTAAGTGGTATGGTCCTGGAGGTTCCCGTGGAAGTGGGGAATCAGGTCATAGAAAGTAACAATTTTAACGAGGGAACTACCATAGCCGCTGTGGCGGACGTGGAAAAAATGATATTTGAAGGAAAGGTAGACGAGTCCGAGGTCGGTAAGATCAAGGAGGACCTTCCTTTGGAAATAACCGTTGGTGCCATTGAAAATACTGTTTTTGATGCCGTGCTGGATTACATTGCGCCAAAAGGCAATGAGGAGAATGGCGCTATCCAGTTTGAAATCAAGGGTACGCTAAAAAAACAGGATACCGTATTTATTAGAGCTGGACTAAGTGCCAATGCATCAATAATTCTAGGCCGCGCAGACAGTGTATTGGCCATTAAGGAGGCTCTGGTACAATTTGACGATGAGACCAAAAAGCCTTTTGTAGAGATTGAAAATGGGGACCAAAAATTTGAACGCAAGGATATTGAACTCGGAATAAGTGATGGAATTTTTGTTGAGGTCAAGTCCGGCGTCGCTGAAAATGATAAAATCAAGGTTTGGAACAAAGTGGAGCCTGACGAGGGCGTAAACTAGTTTTTTTAACATAATATTTTGAACCTCTCTTGTAACATTTTAACAATTTGCCAGTCTCATTACCGGTGAAGAACTTTCCACCCAAAAATCACTAATATAACCACCATGATTGAAATCAAGGATCTTCATAAATCGTATAAAATGGGGAGCAATTCCCTGCACGTCTTAAAGGGAATTAATTTCTCGGTAAAAGAAGGTGAACTTGTAGCGATTATGGGTTCTTCTGGATCGGGAAAATCTACACTTCTCAATATCTTGGGCATGTTGGACGAGGCAAATTCCGGGGAATATACCTTGGATGGGGTACCTATAAAAGACTTAAACGAAACCAAGGCAGCAAAATACCGAAACAAATTTTTAGGTTTTGTGTTCCAGTCCTTCAACTTGATCAACTATAAAAACGCCATGGAAAATGTGGCCCTTCCCCTATATTACCAAAAGATGGGTAGGAAGGAACGACAGGAAAAGGCATTGAAATACTTGGGTCAAGTAGGGTTAAAGGAATGGGCCACCCACTTGCCCAATGAGCTTTCGGGGGGTCAAAAACAGCGCGTGGCCATTGCCAGGGCCATGGCGGCCGAACCCAAAGTACTTTTGGCCGATGAGCCTACAGGAGCTTTGGATAGTACAACATCCTATGAGGTTATGGATCTTATTCAGAAAATAAACGATCAAGGAAATACTATTCTCGTGGTCACACACGAAGAGGATATCGCACATATGTGTAAGCGGATTGTACATTTAAAGGATGGTATTATCGTAAAGGACGAAAAGGTAAAGCAGGTAAGAGCTTCGGAATATGTTTAGTAGGGACAATTGGAAAGAGATCTTTGAAACGATCCAAAAGAATAAGCTGAGGACTTTTCTGTCCGGCTTTACGGTTGCTTTGGGGATTCTCATTTTTGTTATCCTTTTTGGTTTTGGTAATGGGCTGATCAATACCTTCAACGAGTTTTTCGCGGATGATGCCACTAATGTTTTCTATGTTTTTCGCGGGAGGACAACCATGCCCTACAAGGGATACAAATCCAATAGGCAAATTGAATTTGATAATAGTGACCTTGCGGACATAGAAAAGAATTTTGCCCTTTTCCTGGACTATACCACCCCAAGAATTTCCAGACAGGACACGGTGAAGTATAAGGAGGAATCCAATAGTTACACCACCCAGGCAGTAGCTTCTTCCCATCAATATGCCGAGAAGACCATTATGATGAAAGGGAGGTTTTTGAACAAAAATGATATAGCGGATAAGACCAAGTACGCGGTTATTGGTCGTCTTGTTGAAAGGGATTTGTTTGGGGCAAAAAACTCGATTGGAAAATATATAGATATTAGGGGGAGCGCGTTCAAGGTAGTCGGCGTTTTCCAGGACGATGGTGGGGATAATGAGGAACGCATCATTTATATGCCCTATACAACAAGGCAGCTTATTGAAAAAAATACGGATGAGATAGACCAAATAATCGTAGGGTTTAAGCCAGAAATAGGGTATGCGGGGGCAATGGCATTTGAACGTAGTCTTAACAGTTTTATTCGGGAAAAGAAGTTTATAAACCCAAAAGATCAAAACGGGATTTTTATTCGCAATGTGGCCGATCAATTAAAGCAGAACCAGCAATTTGCCCGTGTACTCCAAATTATTGTGGGATTTGTTGCCTTCGGGACCATTATAGCAGGTATCATAGGAATCAGCAACATCATGGTTTTTGTAGTCAAGGAACGGACCAAGGAACTGGGTATTCGAAAAGCGCTTGGTGCAACCCCCAAAGCCGTTATTGGGACCATTTTGTTGGAGTCCGTCTTCATTACCACCATTTCCGGGTTTATAGGCATGTTGATCGGGATAGCTGTGTTGAGTTCATTTGGGGAAAAACTAAAGGACTTTTTCATTACCAATCCCTATATAGATTTGACCATGGCCGTCATCGCAACCATAGTCCTGATAATTTTTGGGGCCGTTGCCGGTTATGTACCGGCAAGACGGGCGGCAAGTATCAAACCCATTGTAGCATTAAGGGACGATTGATATGAGATTTTTATTCGATAGAAATACTTGGCAGGAGATTTTTGGTTCTATAAGCAAAAACAAGGTACGTACCGTTATTACCGTAATAGGTGTGTTGTGGGGTATTTTTATCTATATAGCCCTTTCCGGTGCGGCCAAGGGAATGGACAATGGTTTTGAAAGTATGTTCGAAAGTATTGCGAGAAATAGCATGTTCGTTTGGGCGCAAAGCACAAGTATACCCCATGACGGATTTAAAACGGGCAGGCAATTACAATTAAAGCTGGAAGATGCCGCGATGATGGAAAACAGGATTCCCGAACTCCAATATATTGCCCCCAGAAATGTCAAAGGTTTTTTTGGGTCATCCCCCGCCAGTATAGGTCGAGGTAATAAATCCGGTAGTTATCCGGTATTTGGGGATTTTCCAGTATTTACAAAAATAGCTCCAAAAAAAATATACGATGGTGGCCGTTTTGTAAATGATGAGGATATTGATCAAGCGAGAAAAGTTGCCGTGATCGGCGAACGTACCCAACAGGAATTGTTCGAAAAAGATGAGGATCCCATTGGTGGCTACATCAAAATCGACGATGTTTATTTTCAGGTCATTGGCGTCCATAAATTTGATCCCAGTGGTGGTTTTGGTGGGGATGGGGATATTTTTATTCCCTTTACCACGTACAGAAAATTATACAACACTGGGGATAATGTAGGATGGTTTTCCATAGCGGCCCATGATGATGTGGATGTGGTAAAGGTAGAAGAAAACATCAAGGCACTTTTACGGAATATCCATAGGGTCCACCCGGATGATGAAAGGGCATTTGGGTCATTTAATCTGGGAGAGGCTTTTAACCGGATTATCGGCTTTTCCAAGGGGATTACCTTTTTGTCCCTAATTGTTGGCATAGCCACCATCTTGGCAGGTGTTATCGGCATAGGTAACATCCTATTGATTTCAGTTAAGGAACGTACCAAGGAACTTGGCGTACGAAGAGCCTTGGGGGCGACTCCCCAAGAAGTGAGGTCACAGATTATTTTGGAGTCCGTTTTTTTGACCATGATAGCCGGAATCATGGGCATTATCTTGGGAGCAGCTACACTAAGCCTAATCAATGGTTTTACCCAGAATATAGATTTTCCCTATACCAACCCGACGGTTCCCATCCCTTATGTATTGGGAGCTTTGGCCATAATGGTCATATTGGGCACATTGATCGGTTTAATACCTGCCCAGCGGGCCGTAAGCATAAAGCCTATAGATGCGCTGAGGGAGGAATAGAAAGTAGTGTAACAAAGTTTAGAAAAATACAACCAACGGATAATAAACACGTATAAAATGAACAAGATTGTAAAGTATATACTTATCGGTGTTTTGGTACTAGGCGCACTTTGGGCTGCGGCTTTTTTTATCAAATCCAATAGCAAATCGGCCATAGAATATGAAACAAAAACCCCTTTTATTGCCAATATCGAGAAAAAAACAGTGGCCACGGGAAAGGTGGTGCCAGAAGACGAAGTTGAAATAAAACCCCAAATTACTGGTATTATCGACAGGATATTTATGGAAGAGGGAGCGGATGTAAAGGCGGGGGATTTGATCGCCGTCATTAAGGTGGTACCTAACGAACAGTCTTTGAATCAGGCTCAAGGGCGGGTCCGAAATGCGGAAATAGCCCTTAAAAATACCACCATCGAGTATGACAGGAATAAGAAATTGTACGACAGGGGGGTGATATCGAATCAGGACTTCAACAACCTGCAGTTACAATATGACCAAGCCGTTCAGGAACTGGATAATGCCAAGGCGGATTATCGGATTATCCGTATCGGTTCGGCCGGGGGATCTGCCAGCGCCAATACGGATATACGGGCCACGGTTACTGGGACGATTCTGGAGATTCCCGTTGAAGAGGGTGTTCAAGTAATTCAGAGTAACAACTTTAATGATGGGACTACTATTGCCACCATAGCTGATTTAAGCAAAATGATCTTTGAGGGAAAGGTTGATGAGGGGGAAGTTGCCAAATTAGAGCTGGGCATGCCCTTAAAGATTAGTTTGGGAGCCATTGAGGACAAAGAACTCGATGCAGAACTACGGTTCATTGCGCCCAAGGGAATAGAGGAGACCGGGGCGGTACAGTTTAAGATCGAGGGTGATGTTCAGGTGCCCGATGATTTCATGATACGGGCGGGTTATAGTGCCAATGCCTCCTTGGTACTGGAAAAAAAGGATAGTGTAATGGTAATTCCGGAAGCCTTACTTCAATTTGATAAAAAGACGGATGAACCCTATGTGGAAGTAGAGACCGGGGAACAGCAATTTGAGCGCAAGGATATTGAAATTGGTATTTCCGATGGAGTAAACGTAGAGATAGTCTCCGGACTATCCATGGAAGATAAAGTGAAGGAGTGGAACAAAACCGAGCCCATAAAGAAAGGTGAAGAAGAAGATGATGAGGAGGAAAACACCGAGTCAGAATAAGAACAACATCAATCAAAAAAAGAATACATGAAACCATTTGCAATTGCTGTACTCATTCTATTTTCAATAGGTATTACCAACGCCCAACAGAGAAAATGGACCTTGGAAGAATGTGTTACCTATGCCTTGGATAATAACCTAAGTGTTGAACAGTTTGAACTGGATTTGGAAAATGCCGTAATCGACAAGTCGGATGCCTTGGGGGCCTTCCTACCAACTCTTAATAGTAATGCCAGTGTAAGTGAACGATCCGGTTTGGTTACCAACCCGAACACCAACATTATAGAGCCCGGGCAAATTTTTTCGACTTCAGCCGGTATAAGTAGTGGTATGCGGATTTTTGATGGTCTAAGGAACATCCATCAGTTAAACCGAGCCAAACTGAATACCCTGGCCAACCAGTATCGTTTGGACGATTTAAAGGACGATATCCGTCTCAACGTAGCAAATTCTTATTTACAGGTCATTTCCAATAAAGAGTCTCTAAAAGTCTTTAGGGCCCAGTATGCGGTAACGGAACAAGACGTTAAGCGGACTAATGAATTGGTAGAATCCGGAGTACTTCCCCGAGGGGATTTATTGGAGATTGAGGCAACGGCGGCCTCTCAGGAGCAACAGATTGTAAATGGGGAAAACCAAGTACTTTTGTCCCGTATTGCACTGGCGCAATTGCTCCAGATTACGGATTATGAGAATTTTGATGTGGCCGATGAAGAGTTCGATATTCCACCTTCGGATATCTTGAACAATTCGGCAAAGGTTATTTTTGACAAGGCCCTAACTTTTCGTAATGATATTAAGTTTTCCGAGGCCAACGTAGAATTGGCTGAGAAAGATCTACAGATTGCCAAAGGGGCCAATTATCCCACGATAGATGCTTTTTTCAACTATAATACTTTTTACACCAATCAGTTCCAGACTATTCCGGATCCCGTAGACCCTGTCAACAATCCCCCCATTGCCTTTAGGGCGGATTTCATAGATCAGCTATGGTTAAATGATGGGATTTCCTATGGTTTTCAAATGAATATCCCGGTGTTTAATGGTTGGGCGACCCGAAATAATGTGAAACGGTCCAAAATAAATCTGGAGCGCAACAAATTACAACTGGAACAGGATAAATTGAATCTAGAGACCGATATAAACCAAGCCTATGTGGATGTCTCCAATTTTTTCAAGGTCTACGAAGCAGCCCAAAAAACATTGGATGCCAGGCGTTTGGCCTATGTATATGCCAAGGAGCGCTATGATGTGGGGCTCATGAACGCTTTTGACTTTGGGCAGGCACAAGCCAGGGTAGATGATGCTGCCGCAACTGTAATCCGTTCCAAATACGATTATATTTTTAGGTTAAAGGTGCTGGAGTTCTATTTCGGGATTCCAATTGCCTTGGAATAGATAGGGTGGTTTAAAAAAAATAGGACCCGCCAGGTTTTTAAAACTCGGCGGGTCTTTTTTAGAAATCAACCTATCTTTGTGCCCGTTATGGCAGTAATCCTAAATTTGGAAACGGCGACGACCAATTGTTCGGTAAGCATAGGAAAAAATGGCAATATTCTTGCACTTATAGAGGATAACACACCCAATTATTCACATTCAGAACAACTGCATGTCTTCATAAAGAAAGCCCTGGATATGGCTTCCCTGTCGTTTTCTGATTTGGACGCTATAGCCGTAAGTAAAGGTCCAGGTTCGTATACAGGTTTAAGGATTGGGGTCTCCGCGGCAAAAGGCCTGTGTTTCGCCTTGGACATTCCCTTAATTTCAATCGCGACATTGGAAAGTATGGCGCATCAAATAAAAGCGGGGACATCGGACTTTAGTATTCCGGTTTTGGATGCCCGACGGATGGAGGTGTATTCTGCGGTTTTCGATTCAAAATTCAATCAAGTTAGGGAAACAAAAGCTGAAATCATCACCGAGAATTCGTTTTTCAAATACGCAGAAGCCGGCAAAACCCTACTATTAGGTCCCGGGGCCCGGAAATGCCATGAGATTCTTAAGCATCCTAATTTTGAATTCATGGATGATGTAATCCCATCCGCAAAGGAAATGGGCAAACTTTCCTTTTTAAAGTACCAAAAATCCGATTTTGAGGATGTGGCCTATTTTGAACCCTATTATTTAAAGGACTTCATAACAAAAGGAAAGTCCTGAGGTTCCAAAATGGTTTGAAAATGAGGCATTTTCCTTATTTTTGGGGCAGGGAGTCGTAATAGTTAAGAACTTGAATAACCTCTTCCACGGTACGCATTCGCAATTTGTTTTCCCTTGCATATGTGCGAAGGTCGGCATAGTGCTCCCATAGCACGGCAAATATTTCCTTCTTGCTTAAATCATTCAGGGGCATTGCAGGCCTGTCCTTTCGTTTTAGATAATAAGAGGTATTCTGTATGAATTTAGGAGGTATAAAAGATTCATAACCATTTTCGGGGGCCTTATAAAAAATGGTTTTTGTATTTCGCAGATATAAAATGGTTTCCCCCTCATTCAAGGGGTTAAAGAATCCGGATTTTTTCTCGCCCCCATCCAAATAGTCTATATAGCGATATGTAATGGAATCGATAATTGCTCCCATGTACTCACTTCTTTGAAATAGCATACGCTTATCTTCATCATCCAGATATTCAATTTCGTCGGAGTAAGCATCATACCGAAGCAACAATTCCTTGTTTTTATGTCCATTCAGAAGAGCGAACCCTTTTTTGAACTCCTTGTCCCAATAAACCGTCCCACCTACCGACCAATCGGCCAAAGTACCATTTCTCCATAGAGTCATTTTAACTTCTTTCTCGGAAGGCTGTGCCATTAGAATAAGGGAAAAAAGCAAAAGAGGTGGTGTCACCAAAGAACTTTTACATGCAAATATCGTCCTTGTCAAAAAATGAACCTTAAAAGGATTGATAGGATAGCCCATGGCCACTTCATTTGATGGTGATTTCTTTGATGTAAAAGTTACGAAATAGTTTCTGTTTTCATATGGATATCCCGTTGTGGGAAAGGGATTTCAATACCGGCCTCATCAAATCGGAGCTTTATTTCCTCCATTACATAAAAATGGGCCGCCCAAAAGACATCATTGTTCGCCCAAAAACGCAATGTAAGGTTTACCGAACTATCGGCAAGTTCCCCAACGTAAACTTCCGGTATCGGTTCTTTTAAAATATTTTCATTGTCCGAACAAATTTTTAGAAGGATATCCTTAGCACTTTTTATATTGGAGCCATATCCGATTCCTATGTCTATTTTATCTCTTCGCGTACTTTCCGCATTGTAATTGATGATATTGTTGTTGCTCAGCTGTCCGTTGGGAATAATGGCCAACTGGTTACCAAAAGTGTTGAGTTTTGTGGTAAATATGGATATCTCCTTTACCGTTCCATCAACACCTTGTGCCGAAATAAAATCCCCGACCCTAAAAGGCTTGAACAAAAGAATAAGCACGCCACCGGCGAAATTGGATAAAGAACCCTGTAAGGCAAGACCAATGGCAAGTCCAGCTGCGCCCACTATGGCTACCAAAGAGGACGATTTAACGCCTAGTTGGGTTATGACCAATACGAATAACAGGAGTTTAAGTGCAATGCTTATAAAACTCTGTAAAAAAGTTTCCAGGGCCAGGTCGTAATCCTTTTTCTGGAAAAATTTGCGGACCATACGATTGATAAACTTAATGATCCAGAGACCTACGACTAAAATAATGACCGCCATGATCATGTCCGGGAGAAAATTCCAAACCCAATTTATGGCCTCGTCTATGTGTGCTTGCCAATCCGTAAATTTTTCCATTTTGTAGCTTTTTGGTTTTTAGAAACTTAAAAAATTGTAGAATCCCAATCAAAAAGAAAGGATTAAACTATTGTTAATATTAATTCTGAAATTGCAATTGGTTCAACACCTCTTCCAATTGCAGCACGGGAAGCTTGCAGGAACCCTGCTCACAGACATAATACAAGGTCTGCTTTGGGTTGAATCTATTTTGTAACAGTGGCAATTTGCTCTCTTTTTTTGTAGCGGCCAGAACAATATTGGGTAAATAAAGGGTGTGCATCGCCTTGGCTTTTTCCTCAAATTGTTCCCCTATAATGGCCACTTCATAGAAAGGCTTGTTAAAATATAGCGCCAATTGCATCC
This sequence comes from Ulvibacterium sp., assembly GCF_028285715.1. Lineage (GTDB taxonomy): Bacteria > Bacteroidota > Bacteroidia > Flavobacteriales > Flavobacteriaceae > Ulvibacterium. The sequence continues at coordinate 580,392 of NZ_JANQOO010000017.1, read as the reverse complement.
AATTGGCATGACTTTGGGCATTTTTGTCAAAATTTTCCTGAATGTTTTTAAGCATTTGTCGAGCGATTTCTCCATAGTCCATCTCAAATAGGATTTTGGACAACTTATATAGGTTTTTTGCCATAATGGAATTGGATGCTGGGATAACATTATCGGAGGTTTCCAGAGTTCTACGAACCAAACGCGGTTCTTCCTTGGATGTAAAGAAGAATAGGCCACTTTCTTCGTCCCTAAAGTTTTCCAGGCAATATTCCGTCAATGTTTTGGCCCGCATCAACCATTTCCCGTCAAATGTTATTTCATATAGGCCGATAAATGCATCGATAACGGAAGCATAATCCTCCAAATACCCATTAATGGTACTTGTGCCGTTTTTATGATTGTGATAAAGCCCACCTTCTTCCTTGGTCAATTCCGATTCAATAAAAGCCGCATTTTTTAGGGCCAACTCCAAATAGTCACTTTTTCCAAGATATCGGTATGCATCCACCAAACCCTTTAGCATAAGGCCGTTCCAGGAGGTAAGGATTTTATCGTCCAACCTGGGTCTATTTCTTTTATTGCGTTCTTTTTCCAATAACACAAGGCAGTCTACAATAGTATTTTTCAGGCTCGTTGGGTCAACGGAGTGTTTTTTTGCGATTTCCGAGTCCGGTTCGTCACGGATCAACACATAATTTCCATGCTCCCAGTGCCCATAACTATTAATGTTAAAATAGTCCTTAAACAATGGGAAGTCCTTTCCCAAGATTGATTGCAAATCGTTCTCTTGCCAAACATAATAAGCTCCTTCTTCCAAGCTCCCATTTTCGTTGATGCTATCGGCATCCAAGGAAGAATAGAATCCAAAGTTTTCACTCATTAGTTCCTTTTCCACGAATTGGACGGTTCTTTCAACAACACTTTTGTAGAGCTCATTTTTTGAGGAGGCATAGGCCTTTGCATAAAGGCTAACCAATTGGCCATTGTCATACAGCATCTTTTCAAAATGGGGCACATGCCATTTGGCATCGACGGAATATCTGGAAAATCCCCCACCTACATGGTCAAAAATTCCACCCCAGGCCATTTTGGTAAGGGAAGTGTGTACATAATCCAGGATTTTTTCGTCATTTTCCATCGTACCATAGTGTAGAAGGAAATTGAGGTTAACTGGCATCATGAATTTTGGAGCACGCCGGTAGCCCCCCATTTTTTTATCAAAAAATTGTGACCATTCCTGTACACCCTTGCCTAAATCCTGTGAAGTAATAATATCCGAATCCGGTTTATTCTCCACTAGATTTATGGCGTTTAAGCCCTCCGTCATATTTTGGGCATATTCCAAAATTTTTGATGGATTTTTGTGGTATAGAACGGACAATTGCTCCAGTACATTGATCCAATTGCCCTTTTTTACATAAGTGGCTCCCCAAAAGGGCCTACCATCCGGCAATGCCACGATATTGAGTGGCCAACCGCCACTACCTGTCATGATTTGAAGGGCATCCATGTAGATTTGATCAATGTCCGGACGCTCTTCCCTATCCACTTTTATATTTATAAAGTTTTGGTTCATGACCTCCGCCACTTCTTTGTCCTCAAAACATTCATGTTCCATAACATGGCACCAATGGCAGGCAGCATAGCCAATACTTATGAGCAGTAATTTGTTTTGCTTTTGGGCAACCTCCAGACTTTCCGGATTCCACGCTTGCCAATTAACCGGATTATGGGCGTGTTGCAATAAATAGGGACTGGTTTCGTGAATTAAGGAATTGGTATAGGTATGGGTCATCTTTTGGGTTTTTTGGGCAAGCCCAATACAGGAAAAAAAACACACTATCATACATCTAAAGAAAGACATATTCAAAGGTAGTGCAAAGAAAATATAAAAAAAGCCCGCCATTTGGCGGGCGTAACCTAACATATCTTAAAAGATATTTACTTTACCTCAAAGGTGATTTTTACGTTTACTCGGTACTCCTTTATTTTTCCGTCATCCACGGTAGCACTCTGCTCGTTGACGTATACCGATCGAATATTTTTTACGGATTTGGAGGCCTCCGCTACAGCCTTCTTTGTGGCATCTTCCCAACTTTCATCGGAGTTCGCCAATACTTCAATTACTTTTAAAACTGCCATAATGATCGTGTTTTTAAATTCTATTAAAGTTAGCGAATATAAACTGGAATGAAGGAGTAATCGGCTAAAATCAACCGTTCAATGCAATCACCTCATTCACCTTATCTCCCATCATATTTTTGAGCATGGTTTCGATTCCATTCTTTAGCGTATAGGTTGAGGACGGACAACCGCTACATGCACCCTGAAGGATTACGTTCACGGTTTTACTTTCCTGTTCATAGGATTTAAAAAGAATATTGCCTCCGTCGCTGGCTACGGCCGGCTTTACGTATTCTTCCAGGATGTCTATGATTTGCAATGAAGTGTCGTCCAAATTTTCGTTAATTTTTTGTTCCTTGGGAGTGTTTGCCGTTTTTACGCCTTCAGCATTGGCAGATACCACTTCTTTCCCGTCCGCAATGAAATCCCGTATAAACTCACGAAGTTCCATGGTAATTTCGTCCCATTGGGCCATTTCGTATTTGCTTATGGAAACATAATTCTCATCCAGAAAAACCTGTTTCACAAATGGGAAATGGAATAATTGTTTGGCCAGTTCGGATTCCGCCGCCTCATCAATATTTTTAAATTCAAACGCCTCCGGGACTATTTTTCTGCTGGCTACGAATTTCATTGTAGAAGGATTGGGAGTAACCTCGGCATAGACCGTTACCGGGATTTTTTTTCCACTTGTTTCTTCTCGGACAACGGGCTCGCCGGCATTCAGGTATTCTACCAACTGTTGGGCCACTTCATCCTTTACATCTTCCCAATCCACGATATCGAACCGTTCCAGGGCTATAAAGTTTCCCGAAATGTAAACGGTTTTGATAAAAGGAAGGTAGAAAAGCTGCTGGGCCAAAGGTGAATCTTTGGCATCATCTATGTTTTTGAATTCATAGTTATTTCCTTTGGTGAGCAATTGGTTGGTCTCAAATTTTAAAATGGCAGGGTTTTGAGTTGGTACTACGGTAATATTATACTCCTTCATGGCGACTAATTTTTTTCAAAAATACAACCATTTTCTCGGTATTTGTATATATAATAATGTAGCGTTTCATTCGTTATATGTTTTATATTTATCGATATTAACTCATATCCCCCCAAATTTGATGAAACTTCGTTTACTGCTTTTATGCTCCTTTCTTGCTTATGGCGTCCAGTCATGGGCACAAGAAGGGATTCCCGTATATTTTGACTATTTATCGGACAACTACTATTTAGTATACCCCTCTATGGCGGGTATCGGGGAAGGTGGAAAGATAAGGGGTACCATAAGGCAGCAATGGTTTAGTGTGGACGAGGCTCCCAATCTTCAGACCTTGAATGCCCATTTTAGACTGGGTGACAGTAATAGTGGCGTTGGGGCTATCTTCTTCAATGATGCCAATGGGTACCATTCACAAACCGGTTTAAAATTGACTTATGCACACCATTTAAAGCTAGGGGGCGATATTCGATATCTAAATCAATTATCATTTGGTCTTAGTGGGGGTTTGATTCAAAGTAGTTTGGACGAGACGGAATTCCGTTCTGTAATTCCCGATCCTATTATTACCGGAACTAGAAATAGTGTGAGCTATTTTAATATGGATTTGGGCATGTCCTACAGTCTCATGGAGTTTTATGCGCATTTTTCGGTGCTTAATGTTTTGGGATCCGGACGAGATTTATATACGGCCATAGAGTTTGATAATCTAAGAAGATATCTAATTTCCGCTGGATATGTCTTCGGAAGAAACGAATGGCAATATGAACCTTCCGTGTTATTTCAGTTGACCGAGTTTACTGAGGAAAGAACCGTGGACATCAATGCCAAGGTATACAAGGATGTAAGTTTTGGACGATTATGGGGCGGGATATCCTATAGAAGAAGTTTTGATGGGGCCCAGTTCCAAACCGATGGTAGTTTCGGCGAGCAGCGGTTGCAATTGATAACGCCGATAATAGGTGCCAATATTAAAAATTTTATGGTATCCTATAACTATTCCTATCAAATGGGGGATATCCGTTTTGACAATGGTGGGTTCCACCAGATTACGGTTGGATACGATTTTGGGCAATCCGAAAGACGTTACGATTGCTATTGCCCGGCAGCACAGTAAGACCGTAAAACAAAAACGCCCCACCCATTTGTAAATAAATGGATAAGGCGTACCTAAAGCATTTTACTCCCATCTGTAATTCTTCTGGGCCGCCTGCTTTTCAATAGCTTCCAACATGGCCCCTTCCAAATCGCCTTGGGAATTTTCTTTTTGGTTTTTGGTGATATAGATTTCCCGCTTGGCGTTCAATTCCCGAATTTCCTTTTGAATCTTTTTGCGCTCCTCTCTTTTTTTCAAGATATAGGATTCGATTTCCTGCGGATTCTTGTTTTTTAGTTCTGGAGGCAATTCATCTGTTTTAATATCGGATAGGGTCATTGTTCCTTCCCCATAGGCGTCAACCAAATCCCATTTGGAATTTTTATACAATCGGGAACTTTTGCTAACGGCGCGTTTTACGGCCACAGCTTCTTCCATCGCCATGGCATTCTCGTCCTGGTCCAATTGAATCTGTACTTTTTCCCTTCCGAGGGCCCCATAGGAGATATACGTACGGTTTAATTTGGAATTTAATTGAATAATGATGTCATCATATGGGGTGTCTATGTGCACTACCTTCCTATTATGGTCAATAGCCGAATATTCCCCACCGGTCAAGGTGGCCCCGTGCTTCCATCGCGTATGGATACCTTGTTCATAATCCCCACAAAAGATGGTATTTACAATTATATCCTTCTCCTTTGCCTGGGTAGCGGCATCTTTGTAGTCCAATTTCCCTTGGGTAAAAGGCTCGTTTCCGGCAATAAAGATCATTTTAAGATTATCCGGGTTTTTACCCCAATCCAATTGGCCCAACGCGGTTTGGATAACCTTTCCGCAATACTCTTCCCCACCGTTTGTGGTAAGGGAAAACAATTTCTCTGAAATTTCATCCAGATCGTCACTAAAACCCAATACCTGTTGAATGTAGCCTTCCCTAGAGGACAGGTTGTCATTACCATATTGGTAAAGCGCAATTTGCAGATTTGGCACACCTTGATTTCCACATTTTGCATGGGTAAATTTGTTTATAATATCCCATAACTGTGCCTTGGCCTGATTAATGAGTCCGTCCATACTATTGCTAGTGTCCAACAGCAGTGCGATTTTCACCATGTTGTTGGATGTTTTTTTCTCGTCCAGAATAGCCTGGGCAACAATAGTTTCTTTATTCTTGCTGTTGGGTTTTGGCTCGCATCCGTATAGGGATACCGCAAAAAGCGAAAGTCCAATACCCAAGAGTTGTTGTGCAAATTTCATTTTGATTTTTATTTATGGATTATGGACTAAAACTAGATGCAAACTTTTTCCCAAAAAACAGGTAATGAGCAAAGTGGTTTTTTGAATGCGTAAAGTAGCCCTTTGATCGATCAAAGGGCCGGAATTTACTATTTCAAGTCTTGTTTTTGGGATTTTCCCGTTTTTCAGTACCGCCAAAATCTCCTAAGTTTACAGGGTATAACAGCACTATGCGAAGCAATACGTACATAACATTTCTATTTCTTATACTTTTTTCGACCGGGCTTTCCCAAGTAACTAGGAACTCCACCCAGATGACAATAAAAGGTTCGGTAAAAGGCAGGGAAACGGGCATACCCATAACCGGGGTTGAGGTCTCTACAAATACCGGAGAGTATACCGTAACAAATGCTTTTGGCGAATTTACCATAGATGTCAGCGTTGGGGATGAACTCGTTTTTACAAGTTCCGAATTCGAAACGGTACGGCATACCATCACCAGTAACGAGGACGTGGACGTTTTAGTCGAAGGATACGTTGGGGACGAAAGGAAGGCCAGTAGAAGTAGCCTTTCCAGAGGGTCAATATCCGAACATCAAACTTTTTTGGACTCGGCCAATCGATATAAAAAAACGGATATTGAAAAAAGTATCGATTTCATTGCTCAGTCTATTTCCAGATTGGGCAAAAGGGGAAATAAAAAGGAATTGGCCCGGTCCCTTACCCTGCTAGGGGAAGTGTATTTATATCATAGACAATATGACCTGGCCATTGATAACCTTAAAGATGCCAATGAGGCTAATAAGACCATAAAGGCTTCTTTGCTGTTGGGAGAGGCCTACTTACAGAACAAAGAATTCGATGCCGCCCAAACCACACTTTTACCATTGCTAAAAATTAAGCAATTGGAACCTTATCAGAAAACTGAGCTTTACGAATTTTTAGGGGATACATTTCAAGGCCTTAATCAATTGGATGAGGCCATCGCCTATTATGAAGAGGGCCTCAAAGTGGCCAAAAAAAACCAGATTACCCCAAAGATGACCGATCTTACCTCCAAAATTGCGGACGCATATGCCAACGAGAATCGCACCTTGGAGGCCGAAGGTTTTTATGGAAATTCGCTCGAACTTGCCAGCCTACAAGCACCACAAAGGGCTATTCAGGAGAAAGAAAAGGTAGCTGATTTTTACAATAAAAAGAACCGATATGACGAGGAAATTCAGCTTCGTAAAAAAACGCTGAACGAACTAAAGGAAATTTCAAGTCCGGTTTTGGATAACAACAACTCCGCAAGAGAAGCGGATACTATCACCTCCCAGCGTATCAATTACAAGATTGCCAATGCCTACATTGCCCAAGATAAGTATGACGAGGCACTTCCATATCTGGAGCGCAGTATTGTCGAGGCAGATTCGGAGGATGATTTGGTGGTTCAGAAAGATGCTACTCGAAAATTATCCGAAATCTACAAATACAAGGGGGATTATTCAAAAGCCTTGGAAAGCTACCAAGATTATGTGGCCCTGGTAGATACCCTATATATTCGAAAAGAGCAAGAGATTTCCAGAGCAGCAAGGTTTAATAGGGAGATTGCATCCAAACAGAGTCGTATAACAGGCTTGGAGCAGGAACGCGAACTTTCACAAAGTAAGTATGATTTGGCCCTTACGGAGCAACAGTTGATTCAGGAGAACAACAAACGGCAAAAGTGGATTATCTATTCCCTGATTTTCGGAATGATTCTAACTGCTTTGGCTGCCTTTTTCTTCTATAGGAGCAATCAACAACAGAAATTGGCCAACAATTTGCTCGCTTTAAAATCGTTGCGCTCACAGATGAACCCGCATTTTATATTTAACGCGTTGAATTCCGTGAATAACTATATTGCCAAGAGCGATGAGCGAAGTGCCAACAGATATTTAAGCGAGTTTTCTACTTTAATGCGTTCTGTTCTGGAGAATTCGGAAGAAGATTTTATTCCACTGTCCAGGGAATTGGAATTGTTGGAGCTCTATGTAAAACTGGAACATTCCCGCTTTCCGGAAAAATTTAATTACGAGATAGTTTCAAGCGAGCATTTGGATATCGATTCCTACCAAATTCCACCCATGCTGCTTCAACCTTATATCGAAAACGCCATTTGGCATGGTTTACGGTACAAGGAAGAAAAGGGATTCTTAAAAATACATTTAAAGCAGCAAAGTAAGGCTACTTTGGAAATTACCATTTCGGACAACGGCATTGGTCGAAAGAAATCGGCCGAATTAAAGACCAGGCACCAAAGGAATCAGAAGTCCAAGGGTATGGGTAACATTGCCAAGCGTATCGCCATCTTAAATGATATGCACAAGAATAGAATAACCATTCGTATTTCGGATCTGAATAGGGATGGGACAGGAACCAAAGTGACTTTTACCTTAAAAAAGAAGTAATGGAAATCAATGCGATTATAGTAGAGGATGAGACAGGTAGCCGGGAAATCCTAAGAAATTATTTAAAAAAGTATGTAGAGGACATTAACCTAAAAGGTGAGGCAGCTTCCATAAAGGAGGGATTGAGTCTAATAAAGCGGTATGCTTTGGACCTAGTCTTTTTGGATGTGGAAATGCCTTTTGGCAATGCGTTCGACCTCTTGGATCAGGTCTCCGATCGCACCTTCGAAGTAGTTTTTGTTACTGCCTACGACCACTATGCCAAGGAAGCCCTGAACCAACATGCCGCGTACTATTTGATGAAGCCCATTAATATTGATGAATTGATAAAGGCCGTGGATTATGTTAGAGAGATAAAACAACGGGAAGCAAACTTGGAAAATCGCGTATTGCAGCCCAAGTTAAGGGGTGTAGAGGGGAAAATTACATTACCCCAACAAGATGGATTTCAGGTGCTGAATGTATCTGAAATTCTGTATTGCAAAGCAGATGACAACTACACGGAAATCTATTTGGAAAATAAGAAGATATTGGTAAGCAAGACCTTGAAATACTTTGAAGAGGCTCTCTCGGGCTTTTCCTTTGCCCGTATCCATAAGTCCTTTTTGGTCAACGTAAATGAGGTCGTCAAATATAGAAAGGGCAAGGGGGGTAGCGTAGTCATCTCCAATGGGAAGGAACTTTTGGTCTCGGCCTCCAGGAAAAAGGAATTGTTGTCCTATTTTTGATAAAGATTGGAAATCGGAAAATGCTTCATTTTTTCTTTTACCAAATACCAAATACCGAACACCGAACACCGAACAGCAAATCATGTCATACTGAGAACAGTCGAACTATCAAAATTTATAACCTAACGCCAAAAATCTAATTCCGCATCATGCCCATTATAAAAGCTGTTAACAAAAAAACCCCACAATTAGGAAAGGATTGTTTTATTGCAGAAAATGCCACCATTGTAGGTGAAGTACATATGGGTGATCAATGTAGCATTTGGTTCAATGCCGTAATAAGAGGGGATGTTCACTATATAAAAATGGGCAATAAGGTAAATGTCCAGGATGGGGCCGTAATCCATTGTACCTATTTAAAATCACCCACGACCATTGGCAATAATGTCTCCATTGGTCATAATGCAATAGTCCACGGCTGTACAATCAAGGACAATGTGTTGGTAGGTATGGGTAGTATAATTATGGACGATTGTGTTGTGGAAAGTAACAGTATAATTGCTGCAGGGGCAGTGGTTACCAAGGGAACCCATGTGCCTTCGGGAAGCGTCTTTGCGGGTATGCCGGCAAGAAAAATAAAGGACATAAGCCCGGAACTAAGTTCTGGGGAAATTGATAGGATAGCCAACAACTATGTAAAGTATTCCAGCTGGTTCAAGTAGTGTCGTGAAAGTACTTTTGGCGGTATTTGGGCCACGTTCTTGGTGGCGATCCAAAAAACAAATGATCCAAATTAATCGACAATCTTTAATTCCTATATTTGTGGGGTCAAAACACAAACTATGAACGCATACGTATTTCCAGGTCAGGGAGCTCAATTCGTTGGAATGGGTTTGGACCTTTATGAGGGGTATCCCGTTGCCCAAGAAATGTTCTCGCAGGCCAACGATATTCTTGGTTTCTCGATTACGGATATCATGTTTGAAGGCACTGCCGAAGACTTAAAGCAGACCAAGGTTACCCAGCCAACTATTTTTCTGCACTCCGTAGTGCTGAGTAAGGTTATGGGTGATGACTTTAAGCCTGATAGTGTGGCAGGACATTCCCTGGGTGAATTTTCGGCCTTGGTGGCCAATGGGGCCCTTAGTTTTGAAGAAGGGCTGCAATTGGTGGCCAGAAGGGCGATGGCCATGCAGAAAGCATGTGAATTAAAGCCGGGCACTATGGCCGTGGTTATGGGAATGGAAGATGCAACTATTGAAAAGATATGTAGCGAAACCCCTGGAATAGTGGTTCCTGCAAATTACAATTGTCCAGGTCAATTGGTAATATCCGGGGAGGTTGATGCCGTGAATGAAGCCTGTGTAAAATTAAAGGAGGGGGGTGCCAGAAGAGCTATGGTATTACCCGTTGGAGGGGCATTTCATTCCCCATTAATGGAACCGGCCAGGGAGGAATTGGCCGCTGCTATTGAGGAAGCTACCTTTAATGACCCCAAATGTCCTATTTATCAGAATGTAACTACCACTGCTGTGGTTGACCCATCAGAGATCAAGAAAAATTTGATCGCCCAATTGACAGCCCCTGTGAAATGGACCCAGAGTGTCCAAAACATGTCCAAAGGGGGTACCTTGAAATTCATAGAAGTTGGCCCTGGAAAGGTACTACAAGGTTTAATAAAGAAGATTGTAGGGGATGCCGAGGCCATATCTGCCGAAATCCGATAAGTTGTATTGATCTCTTAATAATGTTGTATTTCATCCGAAAAAGCCCTACTTAATCCTTTAATTTGAGGACTGGGCTATTTTTTTTAGTAATATTGAGTCCATTTTCGGATAACCCACCAACCCCACTTGAATTTGAATTCTTGGAATTCGAGGAAATTATTGTATATGCCGACGTATGAGGATTTGAACAAGGCATTTGTCGGTAAATTGCACCTTACTGTTTTTGGGTAAGTGTTGACAAATAAAAAGTGAAAAAGAAAAATACTATGGATGCCCCATCCAAAAGAACCTCTGCTTTAAAAGAATTTTGGCTATCCCTTCTTTTCCTGTTTTTGGGTTTTACCGTGTATTCCCAGGAGTTTTCCATTGCCGCGATAAGTGATGCCAATGAGGATGGAACTACCCTTGCCACTTTTAGGATAACCCGTAGTTTGTCTTTTAATCCAGATGATGTTACGGTTACGTTTTCCGTAGGAACCATTGGTGACACGGCTATTTCTGGGGTTGACTATACACCTCCAGCAACAACCTCGGTAGTTATCGGGGGAGGAGTTGTTGGTTCTTTTGTTGATATTGGAATAGCTCGAATTATAGATGACTTAGTAGAGGGAAATGAAACCTTGACAGTGACCTTGGAAACCGTTTCGGCAGGGAGCATCAGCCTAACTGACAATAGTGATGTGGCCAGTATAATCGATGACGATCAAGGCTTGGTAAGCATATCCGTTTCTGATGGTGATGCTTCGGAACCCAATAACAATGGGGAATATACTATTGACCTTGGAGGTGTTAACGGAACAGGCGGTCCGATTACCGTTACTATTAATATCGGCGGAGCCACCACGGCTACCCAAGGAACGGATTTTAGTGCTTTTCCACCGTCCGTTGACATTGCCGATGGGCAGCAGCTCGCTACGGTGCCATTGACTGTTTTGGATGATGCTGATATTGAACCGGATGAATTTGTAAGGTTACGAGTGGATGCTACAAGTAATGCCACCTTGTTTCCCATAGATGGTGCCAATGATCGTGTCGACATCACGATTCTGGATGATGATTGCTTTGCAGGATTCACCGCTCCAACGATATTGGGAGGTAACCCTACGGAATTTTGTGATTCCGCAGGCGAAAGTTTGGATGGTTTTGTACAGGGAGGTGCTGGAAGTGCACCGGCGGGAGCAGCATTACGTTGGAGTACCAACCCGAATCCAACTGGAGCAGGGGACTTACTCGCTGCCAATCCTTCCGTGTCCATATCGAATACCTATTATGCAGTATACTTTGATGCCGCCAATGTATGTTTTAGTCCTACTTCATCCGTAACGCTCACCTTTGGTACAACCCCTTCAATAACCGGTTCAACCCCTGATTCAAGATGTGGTCCGGGAACGGTTACATTGGGTGCTACCGCTAGTGCCGGTACCTTGAACTGGTATGTTGCACCTACAGGTGGAACAAGTATAGGAACAGGTACAAGTTTTGTGACTCCGAGTATAAACATCACCACCACATACTATGTAGAAGCTTCTTTAAATGGGTGTATTTCCTCTAGAACAGCAGTAACGGCTACCGTAAATCCCATACCGGTCATTACCGGTACCACTCCCGATTCTAGATGTGGCGCGGGAACCCTGACTTTGGGAGCCACGGCCGATTCCGGTACCCTTAGCTGGTTTGCTACCGATACCGGTGGTACGAGTATTGGTACGGGTACGAGTTTTTCAACACCCAGTATTAACACTACCACAACCTATTATGTAGAAGCTTCGCTAAATGGTTGTACCTCTCCAAGGAGTGCCGTGGTGGCTACAGTGAGTCAGCAACCTTCCGCAGGGAACACTACCAACGCCAATGCCTGTAGCGATGATAACTTCGGGGATACGGAAATCGATTTGGACGATTTGATAGAAAACAATGATTCTGGTGACTGGGCATTTACTTCGGGCCCAGCTGTTGTAAATCCCGGAGGTGGTAATAATGTAGATTTCGAAAATGAACCTTTGGGAACTTACATATATACTTATACAACGGACAATGCAGTTGCTCCTTGCACCAATGAATCCGTAGACGTAACGATTACGGTTATTGATTGTGACCCTTGTGTAGCGGGCAACTTGGCACCCACTTTAAATCCCGGTGCCCCAGACACAGAGTATTGTGGGGACAGTATCGTTTTGGATTTGGATGATTTTGTAACCGGTAGTGGGCCCGCTGGAACGGAATTGCGGTGGAGTACAGTTTCCGACACCTCGGATGAAGCGGCCCATTTATCCTCGAGTGCAATAAATGTGGCAAGTGGAGGATCTTATTTCGGTTTCTATTGGGATGATGTGAACAATTGTGCCAGTCCCTTTTTGGAGGTGGAACTACGCCTTAATCCTATACCTGTCATAACCGGAACTACCGATGGGGAAAGGTGTGGTCCAGGGCCGGTGGAATTACAGGTAACCGGTAATGTTCCTGGTCAGGCCCAGCCACCGACGTTTAATTGGTATACGGTGCCCACTGGCGGAGCGGCCCTTTTTTCCGGATCTACCGTAATGCCGGATTTGAGTGCCACTACCACCTATTACGTGGAGGCCACTGCGGATGGTTGTACGTCCTCGCCCAGAGCGGAAGTAGTAGCTACGATTGTTCCCCAGGTATCTGCCGGGACTCCAACCGATGGTTCCTCGTGTAATGATGCTACCTTTGGAAGTACCACGCTAGATCTTGCCGATCAGTTGACCGGAGAGGACACTGGCCAATGGACAGTGACCAGTCAACCCGCCGGAGGAACCATTGCAAATGGAATCAGCTTAATCGATTTCGAAGGCCAACCGGCGGGAGATTACGTTTTCACCTTTACTACAACAGGAGCACAGGCGCCTTGTACAAACGAGTCTTCGGAAGTGACCATATCCGTAAGCAGTTGTGATACGGACGAGGATAACGACGGCCTACTGGGAGGTGAGGAAGCTGCACTGGGCACGTTGCCTAACAACCCGGATACGGATGGTGATGGGATAGATGATGGTGTGGAAGTAGGAGGCGATGTTCAGAATCCTTTGGATGCAGATAGCGATGGTATCATAGATGCCCTGGATTCCAATATTTTGGATAGCGATTCCGATGGGGTCGTCGATCAATTGGATCCTGCCAATGATAATCCGTGTATTCCCTCTAGACTAAATGGCCAATGTGATTTTGATGGGGACGATATTTCGGATCCGGAGGAAGAGGCTAATGGTTCCGATCCCAACGACCCCTGCGATCCCAATCCGGACCATCCCAATTGCGACCCTACACCTATAGATTTGGCGATTACGAAAGTCGTGGACAACGAAAATGCGGTTATCGGCAGCCAAGTAACATTCACTATTACGGTGACCAACACATCGGATAGGAGCGCCAGTGGCATACTGGTCGGGGATCTTTTAGAGACCGGTTTCGAATATGTTTCCGATGAACCTTCTACAGGTAGTTATGATGAAAATATGGGGGAGTGGACCATTCCCGAACTCAATTCTTCGGAAAGTGCAAGCCTGGACATCGTAGTGAATGTTTTGGAAGGGGGGCCTTATACCAATACCGCGGAACTTTTGGATTCTTTTCCAGCTGATGATACTGCTGCCAACAATAGCGCCACGGTAACCTTAAATATTGACTTGCCAGAGGGAATTGATTTAGAACTTCAAAAGCTGGCACGGATCGGAAATGATAGAAACTCGGTTAACATTTATCCTTTAATAGGTCAGGAAATAACATTTGTATTGATCGTTTCCAATGAATCCACGGAAGACGATGTGATTTCCAATATCGTTATCGAGGACATTTTGCCTACTGGCCCGGATGGCCGTATTACCAATGTGACCTCTACTGCGGATATAGGAAATTATAACGTTGACTCAGGTTTATGGGAAATTCCAAATTTATCAAGGGGGCAGGAAGCTACTTTGGAAATTACGGCTACAGTGGAACCCGTAGAAGGCACATTTGCCAATACGGCCACAATTATTAGATCGTCACCGGCGGATGGCAACCCGGGCAATAACCAAGCCACGGCTACGGTTACCGTAAATTTGCCGACTGCAGCCGATCCGGGGTTTGTATTCAATCAATTTTCACCTAATGGAGACGGGACTAACGACTTTTTAACAATTAGGGATATAGGTACTTTTTCGAATACCTCTTTGGAAATTTTTAATCGTTACGGTAATCAGGTATTTGCCTCCCAGAATATGACGGATGACAATGTTTGGGACGGAACATGGAAGAATGAGCAGGCACCGGATGGCACATATTTTTACATATTAAATCTTGGGGACGGTTCCCAACCAAGAAAAGGCTGGATTCAGCTTATTAGATAATGTATCTATGGCATATTATTTAGGTAAATCGCTCTATAAATACTTTTATTTTTCCCTTGCGCTTGCTGCCCTTAGCTGCACGTATAACGGCCATGCCCAAAAGGAACCCCAATACACGCAATATATGTACAATATTGGTAGTTTTAATCCGGCCTATGTAGGGAGCGTGGAGAATCCGGAGATTATCGGTTTGTATCGTGCACAATGGTTGGATATCCCGGGATCGCCAAGAACCATTCGTTTTGGGGTTAATTTTCCATTTGAGAACAAAAAACACGGTCTAGGGTTCAATGTAGTGAATGATCAATTGGGACCCGTAACCCAGACCTATGTAGACCTTTCCTATTCGTATCAATTTAATGTCACCTATAACACTATGCTATCTTTTGGGATGGATGTTGGAGGTGGTTTTCTAGATGTCGATTTTTCCAAGGGAACGTTTGAGAATCCTGGAGAACCCATATTGAATCGTAGCCCCCTCAACAATTTTTATCCCACTATTGGAGCGGGGCTATTTTTGTATAGTGATGACATTTGGTATTTTGGGCTTTCCATACCTAATTTTCTGACGGACGGGATTTATGACGAGGATGTTGCCGCTATTGTTGAAGATAACATACATCTCAATATTATTGGAGGTTATGTTTTTGACCTGTCGGAAACCTTAAAATTCAAACCGGCTTTTTTGTTGAACTACGTCAGCGGAGCACCATTAAATACCAACATTTCAGCAAATTTCCTTATTAACGAAAGGTTCACGGCAGGTGCTTCCTACCGTGTGGATAATGCAATTAGTGGGTTGGCCGGTTTTCAGGTTTCCAGTAGTACGTTTATTGGCTATTCCTATGACTACAATACCAATTTACTTGGGGAATTCAACAATGGTTCCCATGAAATTATTCTTAAATTTTATCTCGGTAAGGGTAAAGGACGTTCTAAAGATGAGAAACCTGATATTAAGGACCAACCCAAACAAATTGACACACCAAGGTTCTTTTAAATGATATTCCTATGAAAATAAGGGTTTTATTTTTGACATTCTGGGTAGTATCGACCATTTGCTTGGCGCAAGAGAAGAAAATGTCCAAAGCAGATAAATTGTTCTACAGTTATTCCTATGCAAATGCCATAACGGAGTATCAAAAACGGATTCGAAATGGAAAATTGATGACCAATCACCAGTTTTTGAATCTTGCTGATTCCTATTTTCATACAGGGGACTATAGAAATGCGTCCCAAGTATATTTGGATATCAATAAAAAGGATACCATTATGACGGTGCATCAGTTTAACAAGATGCTCCAAAGTTTGGCCAAAAACTCGGAAAAAGATAGGATACAGGCCTTTTTAAAAACAAAAAGGGATATGTTACCCAGCCAATTATTGGAAAACGTGGACTTTAATTCCCAATTACTTAATTCCCAATCTGATGCGGATAGGGATTTTCAAATTTTCAATATCAGCGCCAACAGCCCTCAAGCAGATTTCTCCCCTACTTTTTATAAGGATAAATTGCTCTTTAGTAGCTCACGTCTTCAAAAGTCAAAGAAAATATACGAGCCCTCCGGAGAGTCATACTTAGATATTTATGTGGCAAGGGTGGGTTCAAATGGGGATATTCTCAATTCAAATCCATTTGCCCGGATACCGGATTCCAAATACCACAAATCAACGCCCTTTTATTCGCAAGGCTTGGATCGTGTGTTTTATATACTTTCCAATACGGAGGATGAACGACTTGCCTTTGATAAGAACGGCAAAAATTCCTTGGCCATGGGGGTTTTATATCCAAACGGCTTTTTTCGCTATATTCTCAAGGATTTAAGCACCTCTTTTTACTATCCATTTTTTGAGGAGTCTACAAACAGGATTTATTTTGCTGCCAATTTCGAGGATAGTTACGGGGGAACGGACATTTACTATGTAAATACAAGTAATGGACAGATTATGTCCGAACCCTTTAATTTGGGACCTCGTATAAACACGGCCGGAAATGAAATAGCGCCTTATATTTTTGAAGGGAGTCTGTATTTTTCCTCCGATATTTTTTATGGACTGGGAGGCATGGATGTTTATAAGACTAATATGCAACCTGATGGTACCTTTAGTATTCCCATTAATTTGGGAAATGGAATCAATTCGCCCAGGGACGATTTTGGATTTATTATCGAAGGCGACGGTGAAGATGGTTATTCCGGATATTTTTCATCGAATAGAAAAGGGGGCAAGGGAAGTGATGACATTTACGGATTTAAGATTAACCGTACCCCTGGCCTAAAGACCTTGGTATTACGCGGAACCATAAAAGAGCTGGGAAAAAGACAGGGAATCGAGAAAGCGGCGGTTAGGATTCTGGACAAGAACAAAGACTTGATAAAGGAGGTATATTCCAATGAGGAAGGGACATTTCAAACAGAACTTCCTTGGCCTGATGGAATTGTTTTGGAAGTGAGCAAGCAAAGGTATTCCAAGTTTTACGATTTGTACGATGAAAACAAACTTGAGGAAGTTCAAAAAACACCTTTGGATATCGAATTGTTGTTCTTGGAAAATGTTGTTGAGCAAAGGGAAGGGAAAACGGTCCTTAAGTTAAATGATTTTCTTTTCGCCAAAGGAAAGAGCAACCTATCCGAGGATATGATAGCAGAATTGGATAAAGTTGTCCAAATACAACAAAAATTTCCTGAAATGCACCTCCGAATAGAATCGTATACAGACAGTCGCGGAAGTGAGTATTCCAACAAAAGGGTCTCCCAACAAAGGGCAGAAGCGGTGAAGGAGTACCTTTTAGGAAATGGTGTACCCCCCTCAAGCATTTTATCGGTAGAAGGGTTTGGAGAGGAAAAAATACTTAATAATTGCACGAACGGGGTGTACTGTTTGGAATTTTTGCACAATCAAAACTTACGTACGCTAATCGTGATAGAGAATTATTCGGAACTCGAATAAAGGTCTCAACACATATTCCTGAGAATACTATTTGGCGGTTATGTGGTTTTAAAAGACAATCATCCAAAAATAGAGCAAGGAAAAAAGGGATAGAAAAACGATGCCCAAATAGGTTAAAATCCTTAGACTTCTTTTAGGACGGTGGATTTCCGGAATTTCTTCGCTCATCACATTTTTAAGATTCATGTAGCCAATAATGGGGGCTACCACAAATGAGACGAAGGTTGCCAGTGCTACTAGCTTTCCCATATTGGCACTAAAGGTGGCGATTACCACAAAGTTAACTGCGGCCAGCACAAGCACTCCCAACGCAAAATAGCCCTTCTTTCCAGTCAATTTAACTTTAGGGTTCAATAAATCTATAATATCAAGGGCCACACGTGTAACGGCATCATGAGCGGTCATACAGGTACTGAACATAGTGGCGAAAGCCGAGATGGCTATAAAAATATAGGCCCAAGGCCCTATATGGGTGGTAAATAACTGTACCACTTGATCGGCAAATGTTGTTGCATTTCCACTGAGCTCCGTATTCGTTCCGTAAAGGGTCATCCAACCGATAATTAAAAAAAATAGGGCCAAAAGTGCCGTCATAAAATAACCGGTATTAAATTCTTGCAATGATTCCCTCAAAGATGGTTTTTCTTTCTGTCCTTTCCATTTTTCGATACTCCACAAACTTACCCAACTAGAGGCCTCTACTGTGGTGGGCATCCAACCCATAAGACTTATTAGGAACAGAATGCCAACTTCATTAAAAATTGCAGGCGGGCTAAAATTCTCTACTTCGGTCACCTGCCCCTTAAGGATTACTAATCCCGTAGTAACGATTAGGGCAATAAATAAAATGGATACCACAAATTTTAAGGAAACCTCCAAGAATTTGTATCGACCAATAATCAAAAGGGAGCTAATGAATGCGAATAGTCCCAGAGCAACCATGCCCACGGAAATACGCGAAACCTTAAAAAGATTGATAAAAAGCCCCGCAGTAACCGTATACAGGGCCGCCAAAATGGTAAATGTAGTTATTAGGGTAATAAAGGCGTAGAACCACAAATATCCCTTGCCGCGGTTTAGATAGCCTTCAATTAGGGTCTTGTTCGTAACATTGGTATAGCGTACGCCAAACTCAAAAAAGGGATATTTAAAAATATTGGCCAATAGAATGGGAATGGCCATAACCCAACCATATTGGGCCCCTGCCTTGGTGGAGAGGACCAAATGCGAAGTACCGATGGCCATACTGGCGAATAGGAGACCTGGCCCGAGGTTTCTCAGTAGCGTTTTGATTTTTGACATAGTCTGGAGGTTATGAGCTCTAAAATACGGTATTTTGAGCTAAAACAGGGACTGCTTTATTTTATCTCTATAGGTTCCCCGTAGAATTTGGGTTGGGTATTGAACAAAAGATCAAGGAAGACTTTTACCCTGGCAAAATATTCCCGGAACTGCACCTTAAAACCTTGTTGGCCGGCAACGTCTTTGGCATTATAACCAATAGCGGTAAGCCCTTTTTTTTCGGCCAGATATAGGGCCCGCTCGTTATGGAATTTTTGTGAAATTACTGTTACGCTGTCCAGTCCAAAAACCACTTTTGCCCGGACCATGGAATCCAAGGTCCGAAAACCCGCATAATCCAAAAAAATTCTTTCTTGGGGAATACCTTTTTTGACCAAATCCTTTTTTATAGTAGAAGGTTCATTGTAATAAATAGTGGCGTTATCCCCACTAACGAGGATGTATTCAATTTTCCCGGCCTTGAAGAGTCTTACTGTAGCCTCGACCCTAAAGGTATAGTACGGATTTTCCTGTCCGCTGACCAGTCTTTTCGAGGTCCCCAATACCAATCCTACCCGATTTTTAGGAATCCCATCAACATTTGAGAATGTTTTCTCTTCAGCTGATGTATCTATAATAACATTACATAGCAAAATGAGCAGCAAGGCTATTACAAAAGGTAAACTCAAAAACTTAAGGTATTTTTTTCTCATCTTGGGTAGGAAGGAAAGCTGTATAAAGGTAAGGAAATGCGGAAAACTTAGGTGTTGAAGACTGCGAAAGAAAAATCAAGACAAGATTGGGAATAACACACGGTCTTTATCTGTCCGTGAAGTATAAGATGTTTCCTAACATCAATTTTAGGTCTATTTTTTATTGACCAGTCCCTTGGTAAACTCATTTAAGGTTTCTACTTTTTCCTCAAAATCACCTTTTAGGGTTTTCCGGTATTCATTGAGGTTTTTGACGAGATCATCAATATTGTCGGGAATAACATCCTCAAAAAACTGGCGTAGACGCTTAGCCGTAGTAGGTGATTTGCCATTGGTGGAAATGGCGACCTTTACATTGCCCTTGGTAACGATACCACCCATATAAAAGTCACAAAATGGGGGATTGTCGGCCACATTAACCAAGATACTCCGTTTTCTACAATCGTGGTATACCAATTCGTTTACGGAAACCTGGTCCGTAGTAGCTACGACTATATGCTTGCCTTCCAGGTAACCTTCGTGATAGGCGGCCTTAATCATTTCCACATCAAATTCCTTGGCCAAGGCAATGGTATCTTCCCGAAACATCTTGGAAACCATTTGGACCTTGGCATTTGGACTCGATTTCAACAAAAAGGTAAGTTTTTCCAAAGCCACGTTGCCGCCACCAACAATAAGTACGTTCAGTTGGGATACCTTTAGGAATATGGGATAGAGTTCATTTCGTTCCATCTGACGTATCTTTAAGTTGCTCTACTTACTTGATTTATGTTCATTCTTTAATGGCTTTGACTACCAATTCGTATGCCTTTTTTGAAAGTGGTAGATCCAATGCGGCTTTCTGCCCCGTCTCGGACATTTTGCGCCAGGTCTTCTGGAGAATCTCCAAGCTCTTTTCTTCTGGATGCTTTTCTGAGAAAGGTTCAAGATAAAACTCCAAAAACACTAAGCATATGACATCTTCCAAAGTTTGCGTATCCTCATTTTTCTTTAACTGCTTCTTTTCCAACAGAAAGGAAACCTTTTCAATAACATCTGTCTCATAGCCTACCTCTTTTAGAATTTCGGAGGCCTTCTGGACATGGAACTTTTTCAGTTCCTGTCGCCATTTCAAATAACCGATTCGATCCATAGGATAGGAGCCCCTCGGTATTTCCCAACGCCGGATGTGTTGGCAACGTGCGGTAAGTTGTAGGGCCTCGGAGGCATTAGGGGCAAAACTATCCAATCTTTCGGTCATGCGAATGGCATATAGCAATTCCTTGGGGTAGGTTTTACCGGAATGTTCCTCTTGGTTCGGATCTTCACTATTGGCCTGGTCAAATAACTGAAAAGCCTTTGTTAACTTGTCGGGGTTGGACATAACCACATGTTTTATCCGAAGATACAAAAAGACCGCATCCGTTGTTCTTCAATAGGAGAGTTGAATGCTTTTTTGTTGAAATACTGAAAGAGGTAAAGGTCCAGTATTCAATTTTGAGCATAAAAAAAGGATACATTGATGAAGTGTATCCCTTGAAGTATGTGTTTAGACAGACCGCTTAGCGGAGGCAATAGGTTTGGTCTGTTCTGCGGATTCGCTTGCTGTGCTCAATATTGATTAAAAAAGCTAGCCTGCTGGATTCCGTTACCGATTGATTGATGAATGTTTCCATGATATTGTTCGTTTAGTGCTGATGTGCCTCCGCTGATTTGTTGATATTAACGATTAAAGTTTCTGTACTGTGCCCATTGTGCCCTCTTGCTACCGCTGAAAGAAGAAAAGAACTGTCCTGATTTTGATTCTGTTGCTGTTTTTGTAAATGATGCTTTCATGATTTCTAATTTTTTATGCTGTTGATGTCGTTGTTTTTAAATCTGTATTATCGGTTGAAGTTTCTGTACTGTGCCCACTTTGCCCTCTTGCTGCTGCTAAAAGAGGAAAAGTACTGTCCTGATTTTGATTCTGTTGCTGTTTTTGTAAATGATGCTTTCATGATTTCTAGTTTTTTATGTTGTTGATGTCGTTGTTTTTAAATCTGTATTACCGGTTAAAGTTTCTGTACTGTGCCCACTGTGCTCTTTTGCTTCCGCTAAAGGAAGAGAAATACTGTCCTGATTTTGACTCTGTTGCTGTTTTTGTAAATGATGCTTTCATAATTTCTAGTTTTTAATAGTTTTTATGTTGTTTTTTAATTGACTTCTGATTAATAGACGACCGGAAATATTTTTTGTTACAGTACTATGTATAAAAAGGTACTATTTTATATATTATTTAACATTTATTTCATTCGAACTAAAATTCGATTAGAGTTTAAATAATTAATAATCAGTATGTTAAATGAACTTTTTATTTCTTATCGTTTGAATTAAAGACCACGGCATTTTAAAAAAGTTACACTAAAGCTCAATTTTTTTTGATCCAAACCCGATTTTTTATTTGGAATAATGTGCTAAATGGGGGGGTAAGGGTTTCGGAAAATCCCAAAAAGGCCGATAATGGAATGAAACTTACAATTGGAGCGTATTGCGTATTGGAAGGAAGGGAAACGAATGATATGGTTGAGGTTCGAAGATAGACTGCTTAATTGGATATCCTTGGACAGCCATTCCGGGATAAGCAGATTAAAAAAACCGTTTTAAAAGGAGCTTTTAATTGAATTCCGGCCAATATTTTTTTATTTTTTTTCTAAGAAATAGGACACTACGTTCCAGTTGCTCCATACCATCCACACCGTCCTCTATGCTGATCCAGCCATCAAAGCCTACGCGTTTTAATTCGGTAAAAATGGCATCATAGTCATTAAGACCCTGACCAATTTCCCCATGGCGCAATCGTTTGGCATACCCCAAGGAATCGTTTTCCTCCTTTCTTAGGTCTTCTATGGTCCCCTCAATAAGATAGCGATCACTTGCATGCATTGTAACCACCCTGTCCGATACCCTATATAATAATTCCAATGGGTCCTCTCCAGCTAAAAAAGTATTGCTAGGGTCATAATTTACACCAAAGTAGGGGTGCTTTATTTTATCCACCAGCGCACAGAATACATCCATTTGCTGCGCAAATTCGGGATACTCCCAAAAATCGTCCTTATAATGATTCTCCAAAATTAGGGTCACACCCAATTCTTCCGCCTTGGGCAAACAGGTTTCTATACATTCCGCGGCCAGATTTACGCCTTGTTCAATACTTAGTTCCGGACGCCGTTGACCAGACAATACCCTGCAATAGTTCCCCCCCAGGGCGTAGATCATTTCTATCCAGTTCAATTGCTTTTGGATTTCCTTTTGCCGAAAGGAGCCATCGGGATGGGTAAAATCCGGGGAACAACAAAGCATCGGGATACTTTTTTCAGTATCTTCTACTTGCTTTCGGAACAAAGGCCAGTTGGCCTTACGCTCCATCTCCAAAAAGCCGGCATACCATTCCAGACCATGGACATCGAGATTGTCGGCCAATTGGACCCATTCGGAAACCTTCATGGTTCCATCCTTACAAAGGGCCTGCATATAGGCTTTTGGAAAAACAGCTAGTTTTGGCAAAGTATTATGGATTTATGGTTTCTCAACGTCTTCAAACTTTCAGCGATGAATTGTTGGCCTGATCAACAAGGGCTACCAGGTCTTAGCAACATTTCTGCCTATCATGGGATATTGCTCCAGTTCAATGACCTGAGCGCTGACGGGACCACACTCATCTGAAAGCAAAAAGACAGCCGCAGCGGCTATCTCCTCGGGCTTAAGCAATTTTTTGGCAGGTGCAAACAGTGCCGGAATGTCCTTATACCAGCCTTCCTTCTTTCCCAATGCTTTTTGATTGGCCAATTCGTTTTCCGTCAATACCCACCCCGGATTGATCTGATTTACCCGAATCCCATTTTCCCGAAATAAGGTGTCACCTAGGTTTCGGCTCATGGTCATCAAGGCTCCCTTGGAGATACTATATGCCAAAAGGTTGGGTTCACCGCTCCATGCATTTATGGAACCGATGTTTAAAACACAGCCCTTGGCCTCTGTTAGATGGGGTAGGGCCGATTGTATAAGGGCGAAAGGAGCCAAGGTATTGACCGCAAGCATCCGCTTTAGAAAATCCATATCCGTGGTGGCGATATTGGAAGATTGGATAATGGCTGCATTATTGACCACGGCATCCAGCTTGCCAAAGCTATCCATGGCGACCTGTACAAGCTTTTCGGGGGCCGCTTCCTCGGTAACGTCCTGTGTATGTACCACCAAATTCTTTGTGCCCAATTCGTCAATTACTTTTTCGGCTTTTTCTTCCCGTAATCCGTTGGCGACTACACGTGCCCCTTCCCTTAGGCAGGAGCGGACAATGGCGTTGCCAATCCCCGTATACCCTCCAGTAACAATAATAACCTTATTTTCTAATCGCATGGTTCATTAATTCGGTTGCAGAATACTCTTTATCACTTGTCCTGAATGCATAGCCGTAAATGCGGCATGCCACTCTTCCACGCCCCAAATTCCGCCTATAATGGGTTTTACATCAAGACGACCCGATTGCAGTAAGGAAAGTACTTTCTCCCAGATAGGCCAGTTGTGGCTAAAACTTCCCTGCAATCGAACATTTTTTTGGACCAAAGGATCCAAGGAGAAGTTAAGCGGTTGGGGCCCCCAGCCCACCTTGGTAATCTGACCGTTGGGACGAACCAACTGAAGCGCTATTTGCAAAGTTTGGCTTACACCGGCAGCGTCGATGACACAATCCACGCCCAACCCATCTTTTTCTTTGGACCATTCGGAAGCGTCTCCTATTATGGCATGGCAATCGTATTGTTGCGCGGTTTTTAACCGCTCGGAGTCGGATTCCAAACCTAGTATGGCCACTTCGGCCCCACATAAATTGGCCATGGCCGCACAAAGGATACCTATGGTACCCGGACCTAGGACAATAACGCGATCTCCTGGCCTAATATTCGAATTCATGATTACGGCATTATAGGCCACTGAGCAGGGCTCCGTTAAACAGGCATGCTCAAAGGGAAGGTTCTTCGGAACGGTATGTAGGCATCTCGCCGGCACCTTTACAAATTGCGTCATGGCACCGTTAACGCCGTAACCAAAACCTTTTCTATCTGGATCCAGATTATAAAGTCCTTGGCGGGATAGGGGACTATCTGTATTTATTATTGCCGCTGTTTCACTGACTACCCGATCTCCTTCCTTCCAATCCTTTACGCGATTTCCCAATTCAACAACATGTCCACCGAATTCATGGCCCAGTACCACTGGATAGTTTACGGGCCAACTGTGATCTGAGGTCCATTGATGGAGATCGCTGCCGCAAACCCCTACATGGGATACCTTTAATAAAACATCATCTTCCCCAATAACAGGTTTTGGAATTTCCCGTATCTCAACACTTCCTTTTTCAGGTGCAAAATTAACGACCGCGGGAGATTTCATAAATACACAATTTGTTTAGTTGGAAAGTTGTCCATATCGGTGGATTTTTTCACAAATAAGCCGAAGTGAACTTTCAAGATCACCTTCTGCCGTCTTAAAGGCGTCCGCATCTATTGTAAGCGGGGCACCCAAAACCACCATGGGGGCGCCATATTCCGGGCATTGTATGGCCTGTTCCAAGGAAAGTCCGCCAACAGCCTGTACCGGGACATTTACAGCGGCGACTACCTTTTGCAATTCATCCAAGGGACTTGGCATGGGCAATCCCGCTGCGGCTATGCCCCTTCTTTCGTCATAACCTATATGATGAATAATATAATCGCAACCAAGTGCCTCAAGTTTTTTGGCTCCCTCCACCATATCCGGGCAACCCAAATTGTCACCCATAACCTTAACATCAAAATCCTTACCGGCCTGCGCCACCACCTTAATGGTCTCTTCATGGGCACGGGCCATGACAACCACATGGGTAGCACCCGCTTTGGCCATCATTTCGGTTTCCAGATACCCGCCATCCATGGTTTTTAAATCCGCTACAATAGGGACTTCCGGAAAGGCTTCCCTAAGTTTTCTTACCCCATGTAGGCCCTCTGCCAAAAGCAGGGGAGTCCCTGCTTCCAACCAATCCACACCCGCGCGTAGGGCAATTGCAGCGGTTTCCAGGGCCTCATCGATATGGGTAAGGTCTAGGGATATTTGGACGATGGGTTGCATAGAAAGGGATTATCCCATAAATATAGAAATTTAGAGGTTAGGATGGTAGAATAAAGTGAAGTGTTGAGAAACTAGTACTTCCGAGGAAATTATGGCAACTTGATGGTCATGGTGTATAAAAATAGTGCTTGACCAATACAAGGAAAACCTCGGTTTTCTACTATCGCTATGGTGAATTATCGACTATGTTGAGCATTTTTTAATCATCGTTCAGGATATCCCGCAATACTTCTTCTACTTGATTTTCATCCAGTCCGGTGTTCATTTTGGGATGGTACAACAATCGGATCAGTTCCCTGTCAATATCCGCATACTCCGGTGCATAGCCGGCATCGTTTAAGGTCTCATAGAAAACGGAATCGGGTTGCAAAGGCGAATCATTGGTGAGCCCTATGGATTGGGTAATTTCTTCCAAAATGACGCTTCTTTGTTGCGTTGGGGTCAATAAATTGGGATTGATGATGATTCTGGCTTTTTGGATGACATTGTTGTTGCTCCACCATACCCTAAAATATCCGGTGGTAAAGGCGAATACATTACTTTCCTCATCTGGAAAAAGTTCTACAAAATCCAAGCCCGAACCAAAAAAAACATAGCAATTGGAACGTAAGGGATCATCCACGATCTCTATTGAAAAACCATCCGTTGCCAGTTGATTGATATCTTGTACAGCCTGTTCCAACGTTAACCTGTTGTCCGCCGTAGGAGCGCCGTCCATAAATATTCTCATACTGGCCTCCCATTTCCTTGTGACTTCGGAGGAGTTGCCAAATTCAAATCCTAAGGCTACGTCCTTAAAATAACGGATTACTTCAACATCCGATTCGCTCAATGGTAGATCCGGTGGTACCGGAACTTCTTCTTCCGTACAGGATACGAGCAAAAAGAACGTGCCCAATACATAAAGGAGTGAGAATCGATGGGTCATTTTTTTAGTTCCAATTAGGGCATTTTGGAAATTTAGATCATATGATCTATACATCTGCCATGTGTGGAACTAAGATATGAGATCTTTGCTTCCTTTGATTAAAGTTTTGGATAGCTGGGTATGGAATTCCATTTTTTTCGATACTCGAGGCCAAAATTGTTCGGTCTTTCACGCTTTTACGGGTCCCAGCTCTAACGTGTTGAGGATAAAAACCAAGACCGGTGGCTTGGTTTTTGTTTTGTCCACTGAACTCCAAAAAAGTTTGACCCGGTTCGAACGTGTTGAAAGTAAAAAATCAATTCAGACGAATTGATTTTCTTCCACAAGATTTTGCTCAATTAAACTTGGCTCATTTTGTTTCATAAAAAAACCAAGGCAAAAGCCTTGGTTTTTTACCTATTTGTACTCGAGGCGGGAATTGCCTCAGGCGAGTCCCGGTTCGAACGTGTTGAAAGTAAAAAATCAATTCAAACGAATTGATTTTATTCCACAAAATTTTGCTCAAGTAAACTTGGCTCATTTTGTTTCATAAAAAAACCAAGGCTTTTGCCTTGGTTTTTTTACTTATTCGTACTCGAGGCGGGACTTGAACCCGCACGGCCATAATGGCCATTGGATTTTAAGTCCAACGTGTCTACCAATTCCACCACTCGAGCAGGACTTAATTATAATTTTTTACTTCAATTAAAAAAAAACTCCACCCTGGTTGACTGAGCGGAGTCGAAGTCGAGCGAAAAACGGGATTCGAACCCGCGACCTCCACCTTGGCAAGGTGGCGCTCTACCAACTGAGCTATTTTCGCATTATACAGGAACTTGGCATAAAAAAAATGTGAGAACCCATATGCCTAAGGCAGGTGCAAATTTAATACAATTTGGTAAAAGGCAAAGAAAAAATGAGGGCAAAAACACAATGCTATAAAAACCATTTCGCTATGGTTCGTTCTGTTTATGAAGAGGCCTTTTTGTTCTTGGTCAATAAGCGTTTTATTTCATTCAATTTCATAAGGGCCTCCACAGGGGTAAGTGTATTGATGTCCAAATGGGTAATCTCTTCCTTGATTTCCTCCAAAAGCGGATCATCCAGGTTAAAGAAACTCAGCTGCATTTCACTCTGAACTGTTTGGAGCTTATGGGTCAATTCTTCGCTGGAATGCGATTTTTCCAACTTCTTTAGAATTTTGTTGGCTTTATGGATAACCTGTTGCGGCATACCGGCCATTTTTGCCACATGGATGCCAAAACTATGTTCACTGCCGCCAGGTGTCAATTTCCGAAGAAAGAGAACCCTGTCCTTTAGCTCTTTTACGGAAACATTATAGTTTTTAATGCGCTCAAAAGTCACGGCCATCTCATTGAGCTCATGATAGTGCGTCGCAAAGAGGGTCTTGGCCCGTGCTGGGTGTTCGTGGAGATATTCGGATATGGCCCAAGCTATGGAAATTCCATCGTAGGTGCTTGTTCCACGGCCTATTTCGTCCAAGAGTACCAAGCTTCGTTCGGATAGGTTGTTTAAGATGGAGGCGGTTTCGTTCATCTCCATCATAAAGGTAGACTCCCCCATGGAGATATTATCGCTGGCACCGACCCGGGTAAAAATTTTGTCCACCACTCCAATTTTAGCAGATTCCGCCGGTACAAAGCTGCCTATCTGGGCTAAAAGCACAATCAATGCGGTCTGTCTTAAAATGGCCGATTTACCACTCATATTGGGGCCGGTAATCATGATAATCTGCTGATCTTCCCTGTTCAACAGCACGTCATTGGCAATATAGGCCTCGCCCAAAGGCAATTGCTTTTCAATGACGGGATGCCTTCCATTTTTAATTTCAATCTCGGTGGAATCATTGATCAAGGGTTGTGCATAGGAATTCTCCCGGGCCAATTGGGTGAATCCGCAAAGGCAATCCAATTGCGCAATTTGATAGGCGTTGTTCTGGACAGGTGCTATATATTCCTGCATCCAAACGATAAGTTGGGAGAACAATTGTTGTTCCAGGCTTAAGATCCGTTCCTCGGCACCCAATATTTTGGCTTCATACTCCTTAAGCTCCTCGGTTATATAGCGTTCTGCATTGACCAAGGTCTGTTTACGAATCCATTCTTCGGGTACCTTGTCCTTATGGGTGTTGCGTACCTCGATATAATAGCCAAATACGTTATTGGAGGCTATTTTGAGGGAAGTTATACCGGTTCGTTCGGTTTCCCGTTCCAACATCTTGTCCAGGTACTCCTTGCCGGAATAGGCAAGTTCCCGCAATTCGTCCAGTTCTGCGGAATATCCCTGTGCAATGGTATTTCCCTTCTGTACGTTTACAGGGGCCTCTTCATTTAGAATTTCCTTGATTCGGGCTCTGAGCATATCACAGGAGTGCAATTGATCCCCGATAGATTGTAGGGAAGCGTCAACACTTTGTACGGCCAATTGTTGTATGGGGATAATGGATTCCAATGAATTTTTAAGCTGTACGGTCTCCTTTGGATTGATTCTGCCCGTGGCCACTTTGGAAATTAGGCGTTCCAAATCGCCCATTTGCCGAATATGGTGCTGTAATTTTTGAAGGACATCCTCCTGTTGGGTTAAATAGGCAATGACCTGATGGCGTCTTCTTATTTTTTCAATAGTTTTTAAGGGTAATGCCAACCAACGTTTTAACATTCGACCACCCATGGGGGATAAGGTCCTATCTATGATATCCAATAGGGTTACAGCTCCCTCATTGACCGAATGGTACAGTTCCAGGTTCTTTATGGTAAAACGATCCATCCAAACATGTTCCTCCTCGGCAATGCGTCTAAGGGCGGTAATATGCTGCAACCGTCGGTGTTGGGTTTCGGAAAGATAATGCAACACTACGCCGGAAGCCACAACACCTTCGGTAAGATGGTCCACGCCAAAACCCTTAAGCGTAGTCGTCTTAAAGTGTCCGTTGAGCATTTCTAGTGCATAGTCGTGCTGAAATACCCAATCCTCTAGATAAAATGAATGATAATTAGTGCCGAAAACTTCGGAAAATTCTTTTTTATGAGCCTTGGAAACCAAGACTTCGTTGGGGCCAAAATTTTGTAGTAGTTTATCAATTTGTTCTTCATCTCCATGGGCCGTAAGGAACTCTCCGGTGGAAATGTCCACAAAGGAAATACCCAATACCTTGTTTCCAAAATGCACGGCGCAAAGAAAATTGTTGGTTTTGGCATGAAGAATATCATCGTTCATAGCTACCCCTGGGGTCACCAATTCCGTGACGCCCCGCTTCACTATGGTCTTGGTCATTTTTGGATCTTCCAACTGATCACAAATGGCAACACGCTGTCCGGCCTTTACCAATTTGGGAAGATAAGTATTCAAGGAGTGATGGGGAAAACCGGCAAGTTCTGTACGATCGCCCCCATTATTGCGATGGGTAAGGATGATGCCCAAAATTTTGGAGGTCTTTACGGCATCCTCCCCAAAGGTTTCGTAAAAATCACCTACTCGGAACAACAATAGGGCATCGGGATATTTTGTCTTGATGGTATTGTATTGCTTCATCAAGGGGGTTACCTTTTTTGTTTTTAATGTGTTGCCCAAAGCGATTTTATTGGTTTATTTTTACAAAACAGTGACTCGAACGAATGTACCCATTTTACGAATCATTGAAAATGGATGTTGATATTTATGAATAAGTTTTCCACGTAGCGGGTACGCAAGAACTACGCAATTCAACTCATAAAATGCGCAAATTAAAGAATGAAGAATTAGACCGGCCCAGCATAGGGGAGTTTAAAGAGACTCCAAAATCCCCATTGGTCCTTGTTCTAGATAACATCAGAAGTCTTAACAATATTGGTTCTGTATTCCGGACTGCGGATGCCTTTTTAATCGAGAAAATTTACTTGTGTGGTATTACAGCCTGCCCTCCCCATAAGGATATTCATAAAACAGCCTTGGGGGCAACGGATAGCGTAGCCTGGGAATACCATAAGAGTACAGTGGATCTTGTGCCAGATCTACAGGCTCAGAAGTATCGTGTAATGGCGGTGGAACAGGCCGAGAATGCTACGATGCTGAACCAATTCCCTGTACAGGCCGAAAAAAAATATGCTTTGGTATTTGGGAATGAGGTAAAGGGAGTGTCCCAAGAAGTTGTGGACCTTTGTAATGGAGTTTTGGAAATCCCCCAATATGGCACTAAACATTCGTTGAATGTAGCCGTAAGCGCAGGTGTGGTTGTTTGGGATATTTGGTCAAAATTGTCTAAAATAAAAATGCCCTAACGTTTTTACATTAGGGCAGAGATATATAGTTTGAGTTAGTTAGTTGTTCAATTGAGGATGCAATAACGTAAATCCAATGGTATTGTGCAAGAAATTTGCCAAAATTGTGTTAATTTCCTTGACCAAGGGCAAAGTTTTGGATGGTCCGAACCACGGTATTATAATCATCCCGGTCCGCTACAAAATCCATTTCACTAATATCTATGATTAGGCAATTTGCCTTTGGGTAGCTTTTTAAAAAATCAAAATAGCCTCTATTGATCTTTTCAAGATAGTCTGGTCCGATATTCCGTTCATAGTCCCTTCCCCGCTTCTTGATATTCTCCAATAATCGTTTCGTGGTTTGATATAAGTACACATAGATTTGAGGCTTTTTCACCTCTTTGTACATGAAGTCAAAAACTTTTCGATAGAGTTCAAATTCCTCTTTTTGAAGTGTAATCTTGGCAAAAATTAAAGACTTATAAATATCATAATCACTTATCATAAAATTCCTGAAAAGATCAAACTGCGAAGTGTCATCAGAAAATTGTTGGTAACGGTCCGCCAAAAATGACATTTCCAAGGGAAACGCATAACGGTTGCTGTCTTCATAAAATTTGGGTAAGAAAGGATTTTCAGCAAACCTTTCCAGCACCAGTTTGCCATTAAAATCGGTAGACATTCTCCTGGCCAATGTGGTTTTTCCTGCCCCGATATTCCCTTCAATGGCGATAAACTGCACATTTGAAAAAAGCGCTTCCCGAGAGGGAAACAAAACACGATCCGTCTTTTTAGGGATGTTCCCATCTTTGCTTTCCTGCAAAAGATTACGGGTGTCTTTCTGAAGAATAGGATGATAAAGCTGTGGCGCAATATCCGCCAAGGGCCTAAGTACAAAACGACGGTCGTGCAATTTGGGATGGGGAATGGTAAGTTGGTCGTTATCGATTATCTCGTTTTCAAAATATAAAATGTCGATATCCACTGTTCTGGAAGCATACCCCTTGGCATTCTCACGAATTCTTCCCAATCGTTTTTCAACGGACAGAATACGATTTAGTAGGTCTAGTGGTTGTAATGAGGTCCTTAGGCCTATACAGACATTATAAAAATCCTCGCCCTTAAAACCCCATGAAGCGGATTCATATACGTGGGAAATCGCACTGATTTCACCAATTTCCTCATGAATATGGAATAGGGCTTCCTGAATATTCAAAAATCGATCCCCAAGATTACTTCCAATGGAAAGATATGTCAGGTTTATTACCTCCATAGCGCGAACAAAGTAAGCAAAACAAAATCACTTTGGTTATCTTTGAAACGAATTCTAACAAAGCATTACGTGAAATTTTTAAGAAATCTATTGGCGGCGATATTGGGATGTATGATTGCCTTTGGAATTATCATGGTGATGTTCGTGGTATTCCTGGGCTTGGTAAGCAACATGGAAGAAGGCATCAATATTAAGGAAAATTCCATTTTGGAGCTAAGGATACAACGCCCAGTAAAGGACTACGTAGGCAAGACTGCCGGAGATCCCTTTGACGGATTTTTTGAGCAGTCCTTGGGATTGGATGATATCGTACAGGCCATCGAGGTTGCCGTAAAGGATACGGATATTAAAGGTATAAGCATTCCCAATAACTTTATTATGGCGGGGTTGGCCCAGACGCAGACCATCCGCAAGGCACTTTCCAAATTCCGTGAAAGTGGTAAATTCGTATATGCCTACGCGGATTTCTACCCACAAAAAGATTATTATTTGGCCAGTGTGGCCGATTCCATATTCCTAAACCCCGTGGGTAAAATGGATTTTAAGGGTCTTTCCACGGAAGTGTTATATTTTAAGGATTTTCAGGAGAAGACAGGGATAAAGATGGAAGTCGTGCGCCATGGAAAATACAAAAGCGCAGTAGAACCTTTTTTGTCCAATGAAATGAGTCCAGAAAATCGTACGCAGATTCATGAACTGCTGGAATCCTTATGGAATTCTATGCTTTCTGACATTTCTGAGCAACGCGACATCAGCGAAGGAGACCTGAATGTTATTGCCGATACCTTGGGAGCTAGGTCCCCGGAGTTTGCCCTGAAGAGCGGGCTTATCGATTCCGTGCTTTATTTTGATCAGTATGAGGAAAAACTGGCAAAGGCTTCCGGATTGGAGCATCCAGATCAATTGAATTATTTGAGTTTGGAGGACTACATAGGATATGCCAAAACCCAAGAAATATCCTCGGGTAGGGACAAGGTTGCCGTAATCTTCGCACAGGGCGAAATTATCTATGGCGAAGGAGGACAGGATTTGATTGGTCAGGGCATTATGAACGAAGCCCTAATAAAGGCGCGTGATGACAAGTCGGTCAAGGCCATTGTAGTTCGGGTCAATTCACCGGGTGGTAGTGCACTGGTCTCCGATATTATCTGGCGACAGATCGAGTTGGCCAAGATGAAAAAGCCGGTGGTGGTCTCCATGGGAAATATGGCTACCTCGGGGGGGTATTACATTGCCTCGGGAGCGGATAGGATATTTGCGGAGCCCACAACGGTCA
Organism: Ulvibacterium sp.; assembly: GCF_028285715.1. Lineage (GTDB taxonomy): Bacteria > Bacteroidota > Bacteroidia > Flavobacteriales > Flavobacteriaceae > Ulvibacterium. The sequence continues at coordinate 547,003 of NZ_JANQOO010000017.1, read as the reverse complement.
CAGGCTCAATAGGCGTGTTCGGAACCGTTCCTAACGTTGGGCAATTAACGGATGATATCGGTATCAATGCAGAACAAGTAGGAACCAATACGAATTCCGTTGGGTATTCCATTTTTGAACCCATGGGCGACAACTTTAGGACGGTTGTCCGACAGGGTGTGGAAGATGCGTACAACACATTTTTGGATCGTGTTTCCAAGGGCAGGGGTATATCGATTGCCAAAGCGGACAGCCTGGCCCAGGGCAGGGTCTGGAGTGGCGTGGACGCCAAACGATTAGGTCTGGTGGATGAACTGGGCACTTTGAAGGATGCCGTTGCGGAAGCAGCGACATTGGCAGAACTGGACGATTACAGGCTTAAGAAATATCCAAGATACAAATCGGGATTTGAGCGCTTTATGGAAGATATGGGCGGGGCTAGTGCAAAAACCTATGAAAGTATCATCGAAAGGGAAGTTGGTCTGGAGACCTATAACATTATAAAACAGATACGTACCGCTATGAAACAAAAGGGAATCCAGGCTCGGATGCCCTTTATTCTCAACATTAAATAATTTATGACCAAAAAGGACAAGAAATTGGCCTACCGGATTTATCTCTATCTGGGGGCACTGTTCATTACCTCATTGGTGGTGTCCAATCTAATTTTCCAGAAGTTTTTCTACTGGAATCCATTCGGAAAAATAGAGCTTTTTGGAGCTCCTTTATTTGAAATTTCAGTAGGTGTGCTGCCTTATCCAGTCACTTTTTTGATTACCGATCTTATTTCGGAGATTTTTGGAAAGAAAAAGGCCAACCAAATCGTGACTGCTGGGATCTTTGCCTCTTTTTTTTCCATGGGCTTTATTTACATTTCGGACGCCGTACCGGCCATACCCTCTTCCCCAATCGATGATGCCCTTTTCAAAAAGGTGTTCGCACTTTCTCCTGTTGCCGTCCTGGCCTCTATGATCGCCTATCTTTGCGCACAGTATGTGGATATAGCGATATATCATTTTTGGAAAAAATTGACCAAGGGAAAATACTTATGGTTGCGAAACAACTTTTCTACTTTTCTTTCGCAATTCATAGATACTTTTACGGTGGTGGGGCTACTCTGTATTTTTGGCATACTCCCTTGGAACCTTTTTTATGGACTTGTAATCAGCGGATTTATTTTTAAGATTTTTATAGCATTTTTGGATACCCCTTTCCTGTATTTTTTCGTATATCTCCTAAGAAAACGGTTTAAGCTTGCCATCGGCGAGGAAATCGACCTGGAAGCATAATAAAGAACGCTTTTTTAAGTTCTAATCGAAGAATATACATATCATGAAAAAGAAGATTCTCCGCATTCTTGCTATTTTTTTGCTGTTGATTGTTGCCCTATTGATCGCAGTCCCCTTTTTCCTTGAGGCCAAAATAGGGGATATCATTAAGAATAATGTGAACTCGAATGTAAATGCGCATCTGGATTTTACCGATGCCCGTTTAAGCCTAATCAGCAGTTTTCCGAATGCTCAGGTCACTTTCGAGAATGTGGCTTTGCTCAACCATGCTCCTTTTGAGGGAGATACCCTTTTCGCGGCAAGAAGGATAGGTTTAAAAATGGGTTTGGGGGAGTTGTTTAAATCTCAAGGTGATCCCATAGGCATAAAAAACTTTCAAGTAGAAAGCGCTACCCTAAATATTAAAATCGATAGTGCGGAAAATGCCAACTATGTTATTGCCAAGGAATCGGAGGTAACGGATGTTGCCGAACAATCTTCGGATAGTTTCTCCTTTAACCTGGAGTCCTACGGGATTACGGAATCCGAGATTTCGTATGCCGATTTGGCTACAGGTATCCGTCTGGTATTATCCGATTTCCAACATAGTGGTACAGGAGATCTTTCATTGGAAACCTCTGAATTGGATACGGAGACCCAAACGCTAGTGACTTTTGGAATGGGCGGGACCAATTATTTGAACCGCAATATGTTGAAGTTGGATGCCTTGATAGGCATAGATCTTCAGGAAAACAAATACACCTTTTTAAAAAATGAAGCCCTGGTAAACCAATTGCCCTTGATATTTGATGGATTTGTCAAACTAAATGAGAATAATCAAGAGGTGGCCATTGGGTTTGAGACCCCATCATCCGACTTTAAAAATTTCTTAGCCGTAATTCCTGAGGAGTATTCCAAGAACATCGAAAATGTTAGGACAACGGGAAACTTCACGGTAAAAGGAGCCATCAACGGAGTGGTCGATGAAACACATATTCCGAAATTCAACATCAGTATAAACTCGGAAGACGCTTCCTTTAAATATCCGGATTTACCCAAATCGGTTCGTAATGTTTTTATTGATGCCGAAATCAACAACACCACGGGTATTGCCAAAGATACTTATGTACATATTGAAAAATTGTCTTTCAACATAGATGAGGACCGGTTTAATGTTACCTCAAAAATCTCGGAACTCATGGGCAATACAAGGGTTGATGCCCATATGGACGGTAGGATGAACCTTGCTAATATCTCCCAGGCCTATCCAGTTCCCACGGATTTGAACCTAAGTGGAATCTTAAAAGCTGATGTAACTACAGCATTTGATATGGCCTCGGTAGAGCAAAAGCAATATGAGAAGACCAAGACAATTGGAAATATTGGCGTAAAGGACTTTGAATACAGCTCGGCAGAAATTACAAATCCTGTAAAATTGAACAACGTGGCCGTGAGTTTCGATCCCGAGATGGTGCGTCTTGAGGAAATGAACGGGATTACAGGCCAGACTGATTTTGACATTACGGGCAAAATCAGCAATCTCCTAGGGTTCATGTTCAACGATGAAGAAGTAAAGGGCAATTTCAATCTAAAATCAAACACCTTTGCCCTAAACGATTTTATGGTGGACGAAACGACAAGTACTTCGGAAACTAAGTCTGGGGAATCGGAATCCACAGAAGAGAAAATAAAGATTCCTTCCTTTTTGGATGTGAGTATTGCAGCTATGGCAAATACCGTAATCTATGATAATATTAGATTAAAGGATGTAAGGGGCAATCTTCGTATAAAGGACGAAAAAGCAATTTTGAACAATATGACCTCTTCCATTTTTGATGGTCAAATGGCCTTTAAAGGTGAGGTCTCTACCAAGGAAGAAACTCCCGTTTTTGCCATGGAACTGGATATGGCCCAACTGCAGATTAGGGAAACTTTTGAGGCCATGGAAATGTTTCAGGTTCTAGCGCCCATTGCGCAGGTCTTAGAGGGTAAATTGGATACCGAAATCAAACTTTCTGGAAATTTGACCGAAGATTTTACGCCTGACCTATTAACATTGACCGGGAATTTGTTGGCCAATGTAATGACCCAGGAGATTGACACGGAACAGGCCCCATTACTTTCTTCCCTAGATGGCAAATTGGATTTTGTTAACCTAAAGGAACTGAATCTAAAGGACTTGAAGACCCAACTTTCCTTTGAGAATGGGTTGGTGAGCGTAAAGCCCTTTACAGTAAAGTACAGGGATATCGCCATTAATGTGGACGGAGGCCATGGTTTTGATAAAAAACTGGATTATAAGGCCACAATGGATGTGCCGGCCAAGTATTTGGGCAAACAGGTTAACGATTTAATTGCCCAAATCGATGAGGAGAATTTGGAAACACTTACCGTTCCTGTTACGGCTAACATTAGGGGAGATTATTCCAGCCCCAATGTGAGTACCGATTTAACTTCCGGGGTCAAGAATTTAACCGGCCAATTGGTGGAAATTCAAAAGCAAAAACTTCTTAATAAAGGCAAGGATACCGCAACGGATTTAATAGGGGGACTTCTATCGGATAATTCATCCGAAAGTGATTCTACCCAAAGTGAAAATGCTACTTCGGATGGTGTCCAAGCAGTTCTTGGGGGTATTTTGGGCGGCAACAAGAGTGGAAAAGACAGTACCCGGACAGGTACGGATTCCCTGGCCGATCCAAAAAAAGATCCGGTAAAAGAAGCGGCAAAAGGTATTTTGGGGGGGCTGTTCGGAAAGAAAAAGGATACGATACAACAAGAATAGTGTATCAATCTATACGCAACCCTACATAGTATCCTTCATTTCCACGAATGTTAAAGACCGTATTGTCCTCGAAAATAAGGTATTGCCCCTTAATTCCTTTTAAAATGCCTTTATAGCTCGGTTTTTTATCAAGATTTAAACTATTTACCTTTTCTGGATATTGTAGTACGGGAAATTGTAGATGGGTTTCTTGATTCGTATCAATGTAGTATTCAACGACTTCCTTGGGAAGGTACTCCTTTAATCTGTCTCTCCATTCCACCAAGTTTTCGTCCTTCACATCATTGGTCAACATTTTACGCCAATTGGTTTTGTCACTAAGGTGTTCCTTTAAGGCTACCTCGGTAATTCCCGCCAAATATCGATTAGGGACTTCAACAATTTCAATGGCCTCATGGGCACCTTGATCGATCCATCTCGTAGGTATCTGTGATTTTCGGGTCACTCCTACCTTAATGTTACTGCTATTGGCCAAGTAAACGATATGGGGCTGTAATTGCACCTTCTTCTCGTATTCCAGATCACGGTCCTCCTTATCTAAATGGGCGGTGCTCAATTCCGGTCGCATAATCCAATCCCCGGCCGTAGGAATTTTATAAAAACAAGTCTTGCAGAAACCTTGTCGATAAATGGGTAGGTCCTTTCCACAGCTAAGGCATTGGTATTTGATAAAGTCGATTTGTAGGTGCTTGCCCAACAACTGGTTCATATTCAGAAAATCGTTCTCGAAGACCAAATAGTATTGGATGGGCGTACCCAGTTCCGTCTGCATCTTTTGTAAAACACCCTCGTACTGCATAAAAGTATTTCTTATTTGAAAATAATACGGATTAAAGTTATTTTAGGCACATAAAGATACCCAAAAATGCCAATACCGCTGTTTAATTCCATTGCCTCTTGGTTGCTTAAAAAACGCTATCATCAGATAGAACTTTTCCTAAAGTATCCCTTGGAAGTACAGGCGGAGGTGTTACAACAATTGCTTGAAATTGCGAAGGATACGGAATTTGGAAAAAAGTACGATTTTGAATCCATTCCGGACTATGATACGTTTCGGGAAAGAGTCCCTATGGTATCCTACGAGGAATTGGAGCCGGAGATAGAACGGACTCGCAAAGGGGAGCAGAATATAATATGGCCTACCTCCATTAAATGGTTTGCCAAAAGTAGCGGTACTACCAATGCCAAGAGCAAGTTTATTCCGGTAAGTACAGAGGCGTTGGAAGACTGTCATTATAAATCCGGGAAAGATTTGCTTTGTCTCTACCTCAACAACAACGAGAACTCCCAATTGTTTACAGGCAAAAGTCTTCGGTTGGGCGGTAGTAAGGAATTGTATGAGGACAACGGGTCTTTTTTTGGGGACCTCTCAGCTATCTTAATAGATAATATGCCGCTTTGGGCGGAGTTTAGTAGTACGCCTAGCAACAAGGTTTCGCTAATGAGCGAATGGGAAGACAAATTAAGGGCCATAATACAGGAGAGTACCCGAGAAAATGTTACCAGTTTGGCCGGGGTACCTTCCTGGATGCTTGTCCTGTTGAACAATGTATTGGAAGAGACCGGAAAGCCCCATCTCTTTGAGGTCTGGGAGAATTTAGAGGTGTATTTTCATGGCGGGGTAAGTTTTGTCCCCTATAAAGAACAATATCAAAAGCTTCTACCCCGGAAAAATTTCAGGTATTATGAGATTTATAATGCTTCCGAGGGCTTTTTTGCCATTCAAGACCGAAACCATGCAGACGATCTTTTGTTAATGCTGGACTACGGTATTTTTTATGAATTCATCCCTATGGACTGTTATGGAACTCCGCTTGAAAAAGCAATTCCGCTCTGGGAAGTGAGGACGAAGACCAATTATGCCATTGTCATTACCACCAATGCCGGATTGTGGCGATACAAAATCGGGGATACCATACGATTTACCTCAACCGATCCTTATAGGATCAAAGTGACCGGGCGTACCAAACACCACATCAATGTTTTTGGAGAGGAATTGATAATTGAAAATGCGGAGGAAGCCCTAAAAAGTATTTGTAAAAAGACAGGTGCTGAAATAAAGGACTACACGGCAGGGCCCATATTTATGTCAGGCAGGGGAAAAGGAGCCCACGAATGGATTATCGAGTTCAGAAAACCACCGGAGAAAATCGATTACTTCACCGAATTCTTGGACAATGCCTTAAAATCCCTAAACTCGGATTATGAGGCCAAACGCTATAACAACATTACCTTAAAAATGCCCAAGGTGCATGTGGCCAGGCAAAATCTTTTCTATGACTGGTTAAAATCCAAGGACAAGCTGGGCGGTCAGCATAAAATACCGAGATTATCCAATACAAGGGACTACATTGAGGAATTGCTACAAATGAACAAATAGTGGTATCTTAGACAATAACCCTTTTGTTAACCTCATGTCATGACCGCTGTTTTCAATTTTCTTATGATTGCAGGGGCTATACAGGGTTTTCTTTTTAACATTGCCACGTTTTTTTCTAGAAAAAAAATAGAGAAAACCGTTCTTTTCCTAAACCTGTTCGTTTTTTTCCTTTCGCTGAATAATTTGCAATCCTGGTTGATTGACAAGGGCTTTGTTTCATCCCATGCCTATTGGCAAAGTTTTACCATACCCTGGTATGTTCTTATTGTACCTATGTATTACGCCTTTTTGATATCCTATCTGGAAATTGAAAGGAAGAGATGGACATTCATTCTCATGTCGGTGGGTATCTTTTTGATCGAATTCCTTACCAGAAGTTGGATTACTTACTTGGTTTATGATGGTGTATGGGAATCAAAGCGGTTGGCAACGTATAACATTATGGAGGATATGCTAACGCTGTCCTATTCCTTATTTCTGTATTTTAAGGCGTATAGGATACTGTATATTTATCAGGGGTTACAAAGTCCAATCCTCTCGTTTGATAATTTGAATTGGCTTAAGCGGTTCATGGCCTTGGGCGGGCTCGTATTCGTTTTATGGATTCTGGCCATTTTTTTAAATCTAACGGAATGGGTGGAACAGCCTTATAGCTTCTACCCCCTGCGTTTGGGCTCATCAATCTTGATTTATTGGGTGGGATATCAGGCCTTCTTTCGCTATGTTGTCGTAAAGGACAGAATACTGTTACGTGGTGTAATCCGGGATAATAGGGCCAAAAGTGGAAAAGGAGGGGTGAACCAGCTACAAAATCTTGAAGACATTCAAAAAAAAGCCAATGCATTTAAGGAAGTACAAACTTATATTTTGACGGAACAGCGCTATTTGGATCCTTTTTTAAGCTTGGAAAACTTATCACGGGAAATCGGCACCAGTACTAGCAGCTTGTCCAAATTGGTAAATGCCTATTCCAAGGGCAATTTTTCGGATTATATCAATACGTTTAGGGTGGAAGAAGCCAAGAAGTTATTATCTCATCCGGATTACGGCGCCTATACTATTGTCGCTATTGGCCTAGAATGTGGTTTCAACTCAAAATCCACCTTCTATTCAGCTTTTAAAAAATTTACGGGTAAAACTCCTACCCAGTTTAGGGCGGAGCATTCTTAAAGCACACCCACATTTGTCCGATATCTTATCGTCTGGATAATCTTGGACATCCCTTCTCCATCAGCAACTAATTTTGTTGTATAGGCTTGAAATTCAGAAATATGAAAACAAAAATTTTCTTGCTGGCCGGCTATATGCTTTTTTCCGGTTGTTACAGCTATAGAACAATGGAGACCAAAATGCCCAAAATAGTGGAGGGCAAAAAATACAAGATCGTAAGCACCAATGATAAAAAATACAAAATAAGAATTCTAAAATACGGCGATACCTTGGTTGGTCTCAAATCAAAATCATCGAGAATTCCCATTAAGCTGGCCAAAGACGAGGTGAAGGCCATAAAGGAGCGAAAGTTTTCCCTGCTAAAAACTGTGGGTTTGCCTATAATACTTATGGGTTCTGCCCTGGGAATATTCGCCATTTCGGCAGGACCTGACTTCGATTTAAGTATAAATTATTTGGAAAATTAGGCGAATCGGTTTCAACGGGCCAATATTCCAAAGGGAAGGACTACATCGAAGAATTACTTCAGATAAACAAATAAATATGGGGATATGACGTTAAATGTACAATTTGTGGTACAATTTCATCTAACCATTATTTAATTATAGAATTATCATGGCAGAAAGACTTGTAGTGATTTCAGACATGTGGGGCGTTAAAAAAGGGCTCTGGATTACATCTTATCTAGGCTATCTTCAACAATATTATGATATAGTTTTCTATGATTGCCAACAATTGGCGAATATTGACCTGACCATTCAAACCGATGAAAATATACATCAGGCTTTTGTAAACGGGGGCATAGACATTGCCGTGGCACATTTGTTAAGAAAGGAAAACATTCCCAGCCATTATCTAGCATTTAGTACCGGGGGTACCATAGCTTGGAAAGCTTGTGTGGAAGGGCTTCCCATGAAGTCGTTATATGCCCTTTCCGCTACTAGAATACGGATGGAGGATAAAAGGCCAAAGGTACCCACTACCTTGTTATATGGAGAAAATGACGAATATCGTCCTTCCAATAAGTGGTCCTCAAAAGTTGGAGTTGAAATGGAAATCGTTAAAAATTTTGGCCATACGCTATACACGGATGAAAAAATAATCCAGAAGGTGTGTCAAGATTTGTTGAATCGGGTAACCCAAAAGGAGCCCAAGACCAAAAGAGCGGTATAATTCCAAACATATGATAAATAAAAAGTCCTGAGGTTCTAAAACTTCAGGACTTTTTATTTAAAGGTTTTTTAAACTACGAGACTGCCTTAAGTCTTTTTATGGTTTCACGGGACAGTTTGTTCTCCGCATAGGGTTTGGTAACCTTGAATTCTGTTTCGCCATTACTGGGCATTTCGAACATGGCATCGGTAAAAATTGCTTCGCACAATGAACGTAGTCCCCGAGCCCCCAGTTTGTACTCAACGGCCTTCTCTACGATATAATCCAAGGCCTGCTCGGTTATTTTAAAAGATATGCCATCCATTTCGAACAGCTTTTCATACTGTTTAATAATCGCATTTTTGGGCTCCGTGAGTATTGCCCTTAGCGTTTTTTCATCCAATGGATTCATATGTGTTAGGACGGGCAGCCTTCCAATAATTTCCGGAATTAGACCAAATTCTTTTAGGTCTCGAGGAATGATATATTGCAAGATATTTCGCTCATCCAGGTTCTCCTCTGCTTTTGAGGCACTATATCCCACGGCCTGCATGTTCAGGCGCTTGGAAATGGTCCTTTCAATTCCATCAAAGGCACCTCCGGCAATGAACAATATATTCTCCGTATTTACTTCAATAAATTTTTGATCTGGGTGTTTTCTACCTCCTTTGGGCGGTACGTTAACCACCGTGCCTTCTAGAAGCTTTAGAAGTCCTTGCTGTACACCTTCACCGGAAACATCCCTAGTAATGGAAGGATTATCGCTTTTACGGGCTATTTTATCGATTTCATCTATGAACACGATTCCCCTTTCCGTCTTTTCCAAATTGTAATCGGCGGCCTGTAACAAACGGGTTAATATGCTCTCCACATCCTCGCCCACATAACCTGCTTCGGTCAAAACAGTAGCATCTACTATGGCCAAGGGAACATTGAGCATCTTTGCGATGGTTTTGGCCATTAAGGTCTTTCCCGTTCCCGTTTGCCCCACCATAATGATGTTGCTTTTTTGTATTTCTATTTCGTCCTCTTTGGAGGAGGGTTGTAACAACCTTTTATAATGGTTATATACGGCAACGGACATTACCTTTTTTGTCCGCTCCTGACCAATAATGAACGTATCTAAAAATTCCTTGATTTCCAAGGGCTTCTTTAAAACCAGCTCGGTAGTAAGGTTGTTGGTCTTGGTCTGTCTGGATTCCTCGGCGACTATTCCATAGGCCTGCTCTATGCATCGATCGCATATATGTGCGTCAAGACCGGCAATAAGCAGATTGGTTTCCGACTTTTTTCGTCCACAAAAGGAGCATTCTAAGTTTTCCTTTGCCATAAGAATTTATATATATCCAAAATAGTAACGAAATAATTTGGATTTTGGTTTAATGCTTTCAGTAGCAATATCCAATTTTTTTCCGATTCGTCGAAATTAGTTATTGTCCCTTACCAGAATTTCGTCGATCATCCCGTATTTTTTGGCGGCATCCGCTTTCATCCAGTAATCACGGTCACTATCCTCGTGTACCTTTGCAATAGGTTGTCCGGAATGCTTTGCTATAATTTGGTAGAGCTCTTCCTTGAGTTTAAGGATTTCACGGGCGGTAATCTCAATATCACTGGCCTGGCCTTGGGCCCCGCCCATAGGTTGATGAATCATTACCCTGGAATGTGTAAGGCCGCTACGTTTTCCTTTTTCTCCCGCGCACAATAATACAGCACTCATAGAAGCTGCCATACCGGTACAAATTGTAGCTACATCGGGCTTAATGAACTGCATGGTATCATAGATGCCAAGACCCGCATATACGCTGCCTCCTGGAGAATTGATATAAATCTGAATATCCTTGGAGGCATCCGTGCTTTCCAGAAACAACAGTTGTGCCTGCACAATATTCGCCACCTGATCGTTGATTCCCGTGCCCAAGAATATAATGCGATCCATCATAAGCCGTGAAAAAACGTCCATGGCCACAGCGTTCAATTGTCTTTCCTCGATAATGTTGGGGGTAAGGCCTACCGGATACATACTAGTTAGTAGGGCATCATAATAAGTACTACTTATACCTTGATGCTTTATGGCGTAATTCTTAAATTCTTTTCCGTAATCCATTGATTTTAAACTAACATTTTTTAATAAAAAAAGGTGCCGAAACTATTGCTTCGGCACCGTAAAGATACTTATTATTTTTGGGAAATTATCCGTAGACCTCCTTTACGAAATTTTCATAGGTAACCTCCTTTACTTTGAAATTTACCTTCTCTTTATAGAGGTTTAACAACTTTTGGCTCATTAACTGTTCAGAAAGGCGTTTTACTTCATCCTGATTACTCAAAACCCTTGCCGCAATATTGTCAAGCTCTTCCTCCTCTGGGTCTAATTGCCCAAACTGAGCCATTTGGGATTTAATGAAACCTTTGGCAAACTCCTTTAATTCATCAAATTGTATTTCCAAATTATTCTCTTTGATGATCTTCCCTTCGATAAGCTGATAACGTAAGCCTTTCTCCGATTTTTCAAATTCCTCTGTAGCTTGTTCGGCGGAAAGAGGCTTTTCACCTGTTGTCTGGATCCACTTGGTAAGAAATTCCGAAGGAAGATCAAACTTTGTGTTTTCAATGAAATACTCCGTGATGTCGTTCAATACCTTTTGATCGGACTGTTGTTCAAATTGTTTCTCGGAATCTTCCTTTATGCGCTCTTTCATCTGCTTCTCCGAGCTTACGGCATCCTTCCCAAATATTTTATCAAAAAAATCTTGATCCAATTGTGCAGGTTCCCGTTCATTAATTTCTTCAATCGTAAAGGAAACGTCTATTTTTAGGTTCTTGGCCTTTTCTTGGGAAATCCCTAAAACACTGGACAAAAGATAATCTTCTTTGAAAAGGCCCTTGGTGTTGAGCAAGACAGTATCTCCTACTTTTTTTCCAATAAGGGCTTCCAACGCCTTCTTACTTTTTATTTTCTCCAGTTCTACGATAGCCTTGTTTTCTATCTCCTCACTTTCGTTCAGAAAAGTACCGTTTACCTCATCCTTTTTTTCTATCGCCGCTTTGGTCACCAATTTTCCGTATTGTTTACGCATACGCTCTACTTGCTCATCGACCATTTTTTTGTCGGCAATGATTTTGTATCTGGTGATGCTCTTTTTGGTCTTTAAGGGTACTTCAAAGGATGGAGCCAGACCCAACTCAAATTCAAAGGCAAAATCTTCCTTGTCCCAATCAAAATCATCCTGTTGCTTCGGCAGGGGATTACCAAGAACGTCTAATTTTTCTTCAGTAAGGTATTTGTTGAGATTGTCTTGCAAAAGTTTATTGACCTCGTCTACGAGAACGGCTTTGCCATATTGTTTCTTTATAAGGCCTATAGGGACTTGCCCTTTTCTAAAACCGGGAATATTGGCCTGTTTTCTATAATCCCTGAGAATCTTATCTACCTTATCTTGATAGTCGTCCTTAGTGATGGCCACTTTAACAACGGCATTCAATTCATCTATCTGCTCTTTGGTGATATTCATTATCGTATATCTTGTTTAGAAAAATAAAATGGGTTGCAAAAGTAGTACAATTTGGACATCCCAACAAGTTTTTGAGTCATTGGATGACCTAAGAAGGATTATACTATTTACTTTCCTTTAGCAACGAAAACAAGATGGATTGCAGAAAGGACAAAAGCAAACTGAACAACAGGGCCCACCAAATACCATCCACACTAAAACCAGCAATAAGTTGATCCGCCAACAAGATAATAATGGCATTGATAATCAAGAGGAACAGACCAAAGGTAATAAGGGTAACGGGTAGTGTAAGAATCACCAAAATAGGTTTTACAATAAAATTCAAAAGACTCAACACTAGGGCCACAATGATGGCGGTTAGATAGGAGTCCACGGAAACGTGGGGTAGGATCTTCGATAATATTACTACGGCTAGGGCACTGAGTAGAATACGCAGGATAAGCTTCATATCAAATTGTTTTGAAGGATGGATAAAAAGGCACCGATATCATCCTGATTTCCCTAAAAGTATAAAATATATTTTAGATTTAATCGATGTAGAGACCGGTATATTCCAATGGGTCCACTTCCGGTAATTCCGCCCCATATTTTGTCTCAATGGCCTCTATGAAGGCATTGGCAATTAGGGCATATCCTCTTGGGGAAAGGTGTACACCGTCCAAAGAAAATCCGCCTCCCGTAGCAAATTCGGTGGTAATCGTACTTCCATCGGACAGGGGTATGCCCTCGTTTCCTGCCCTTTCCAATAATGCGTTTATGTCAATGAGGGGAAGGTCATATTGTGCCGCCAAAGCTGTTATAATCCCATTGAAGCGATTCAAGGCAACGGCTATGGTTTCCTGCTCTTCCGGCGTTAGGACCCATTTGTCTTCCATTGGGTAGGTAATTCCATTTACCGATAACTGACCTGCTTCGGCAGCAGGCACACCAAGATTTTGCAATGTGGCAAAAGCGGTCTCATTAAACTGGGCTATCGCATTTTGAGCCGGCAATACAATAAGATCATTCCCATTGGCCTGCCTTGCCTGGCCATACAGAAATCCGAGTACAGTGGCCGTTGGAGCATCAAGGCCACCTACTTGCAAAGCGCCGGCTATCTGCGCTGACAAATCCGTCAATGATTCATCTTTAATAACCAAAGCACTGGCAGAGCTTGCGGAAAAGGTGATTGACCTTTCGGGAACCCCGAGAAATTCAAAAACTTGGTTCAATTGGGCATAAGTGGCATTTAAAGTTGGAATTTGAGGTCCAAAATCAGGATTGGTAGGATCTAGAGGTGCAAAAGGTACCGTTGTAAAATAGGGAATACTTGTCACATTCGGAATATTGGCGATTGCACCATCGGCACCATTTGCGGTAAGTGCCTGTAAAAGCTGATCATAAACACTGGCAAAAACACCGGAATCGGTAATATCACTTGATCCATAGGTCAATGGATTGGTGTTTCCTTCCTGATCTTCGCCATCGCCACCTTCGGTAGCATAACCCAAAATATCATTATTCCCGATCCAAAGCGTAAAAAAAGTCGGGTTTTGGGCAACGGCATCACCTATTATGGATGCAGAAGGTGATGAAGCAAAACGGACGTAATAAGGGTTGGCGGCACCAATTGCCAATGCATCCAAACTTCCATAACCTGCTGCCGGCAAATGATAAATCTTGGCTCCGGGAACTCCCATATTGTTAAAGGGGCCACTTAAGATACTGGAAACTTCCGTAGAACCTGTTCCATCCAAACGAACGGGTGACGGGGAGCCCGAAGCAAATGATAGGATAAATCGGTTTTCGAAGTCTTCCAAGGGCATACCGCCCAAGGTCAATCCACCAAGATTATCGTTCATAAGGGGAATAGTAAATTCGCCACCCCCGGCCTCGGCAAAACTAGTAGCCAACATATTGGGGAATGAAGCGGTTTGACCAGCACTGAAAAGGGCTCCATCGGAAAAACCTGCGGTTAACGAGTTTCCAACGGCCACATACGTGGAAAAGTCAGCCGTACCACTGGAGTAATTTATAGGGTCCGGGGGAGTGCCACCAGAATTGTCGGGAGGAGTATCGTCATCACTGCACGAAACAATCAGAAATCCGAAAAAGGCCAGTAATGCTATAATCTTTTTCATAGGTACAAAACGTTAGATTATGTAAAATCATCGTTAAAATGATGTAAAACCAAAATTAACCAAAATTACGGGACGTACAATAATTCGGACAAAAAAATTATGCATGCATAATAAAACCCCCTGTTTTTTAACGATTTAGAAATGAGAGGGATTTTTCAAAAAATTCCTTTGGGTTTTCGGCATGTAACCAGTGCCCTGTGTTTTCAATGGAATCCAATTCCGCCATGGGGAAGTGTCTTTTGATTTCAAGGATATCGTGGGGAGCTATATACTCTGAATTACCGCCTCGAAGAAAAAAGGTGTCTCCCTCAAATTTTTCGGAAGAACCTATATTTTCACCTATTTCTTCCAATTTGTCACTCAAAACCTTTAAGTTGAACCGGAATCCCAGACTTCCTTTTTCTTGCCAATATAGGCTCTTCAATAAAAACTGACGAGTCCCCATATCCAAAATGGACTTCGAAAGCTCTCGATCCACTTTCCCCCGGGAATCCAGTATATTTAAGTCCACTTGGTTGAGCGCGTCCAGAATGGGTTGGTGATGTGGTGGATAGTATTTGGGCGCAATATCGGCAACAATCAATTTACTGACCCATCCCGGGTAGGTGCAGGCAAATTGCATTGCCGTTTTACCCCCCATGGAATGTCCTATTAGGTAAACTTTTTCCAATCTATGTTGAATGATGTAATTGTGAACGTCTTGGGCCATCACATCGTAGTCAAAAACCTCCGACCAAAAACTCCGACCATGATTTCGCTGATCTATTAGGTGTACTTCAAAGCCCTTTTCGGCATATTGGTTGCCCAGAGTCTTCCAATTGTCCGACATGCCCAAAAAACCATGAAGAATAATCAATGGTTTTCCATTTCCCAAAATCTTAGAATGTAGTAGTTGCATTACTTCAGTTTATTCAAATACATTCGTACTACATTTTCCAACCCAAGGTATAGGGACTCACAGATCAAGGCATGACCTATTGATACTTCTAGCAAATGCGCGACGTTGCTCTTAAAATAGGCTATATTCTCCAAACTAAGATCATGCCCGGCGTTGATTCCTAAACCTAATTTATGGGCCAAATATGCTGCATCCACAAACGGTTCAATTGCCGCTTTTTTATTATGGGGGTATAACTTGGCATAACTTTCCGTATAAAGTTCAATTCTATCCGTACCGGTTTGCGCAGCGCCTTCTATCATTTGAATATCGGGGTCAACAAAAATGGAGGTCCGGATACCTTTTTCGCGGAATGTGGATATGACCTCCTTAAGAAAATCTTTGTTTTTAATTGTATCCCACCCGGCATTTGAGGTAATGGCATCCTCTGCATCGGGCACTAGGGTAACCTGAGTCGGTTTTACCTCAAGAACCAGATCAATGAATTTTGGTATGGGGTTGCCCTCTATGTTCAGTTCCGTGGTCACTACTCCTTTAAGGTCCCTTGCGTCTTGATAACGTATATGCCTTTCATCAGGTCTGGGATGAATAGTGATACCCTGAGATCCAAATTCCTCGATATCCGTAGCCATTTTAAGGAGGTCGGGAACGTTTCCCCCCCTTGAATTTCGCAAGGTCGCAATCTTGTTCACATTAACGCTAAGTATCGTCATCCGCTTTATCTATGATTATGTCGTAAAAATACAAATTAGGCATACCTTTTGATGTTTTTAATTGTTATTTTGCGCTATATTTAAAGTTATGCAGATTCAAACGCACATCCTTACCGATTTACCGGTTTTTGATATTGGCGACACGCTGGAAAAGGCCATTCTTTTTTTTAAGGGCACTGTCTTTTCGCACATAGCCATAACGGAAAATGGTAGTTTTTTGGGAACATTGGGCGAAAACGATTTGGAGAACTCCAATGGCCATAAAAAAATTGAGGACTACCGATATAATTTGGAAGCCTTTTTTGTGCGTAAGGATAGTAACTGGCTTGATGTTCTTGAGACATTTGCTAGAAACGAAGCTAACCTTTTAGCTGTTTTGGATGACAATGCGAAGGTAATTGGATACTATGACCTTAATGAAATAGTCCGGGCTTTTATTGATACGCCCTTTTTTACCGAACCAGGTGATATCGTAGTTGTCGCAAAAGGCACAAAAGACTACTCATTTAGTGAGATTGCCCAAATTATTGAAAGTAACAACGCAAGGATTATTGGTGCATTCATTACGGATATGCGTAACGATGTAGTACAGATTACCCTTAAGATTAGCACTTCGAGTTTAAATGAAGTTTTACAAACCTTTAGGAGATACAACTACAACATATTGCTAGGCAGCAAGGATGATCAATTTTTGGAGGATTTAAAGCAACGATCGGATTATTTGGACAAGTATTTAAATGTTTAGCGGAACAATTGGGATTTTTTCTTTCCTCCATTCTGTTGACCGGACCCTTTATGGTACAATTGTATTGTTCCATTCATACATATTTAAACAGAAAAGAAAAGGTTTGGGCCTATCAATGATTGCTATGAGGATGGTATCTGTTTTTTCCAATTCCAAAACCTATAGTCAATGAAAGTTGCCATATATGGCCAGACGTATCAAGAGGCGATCTCGGATTTTGTCCAGGAATTATTGGAAGAACTCCAATCCGTATCCGCAAAGGTGTCCATTGAGAAGAATTTCCGTGCATTCTTATCCAGAAGCCATTCCGGTATAAAGGATTTCAAAACCTTTACCGCCTTTGAGGGATTGGACAGTTCATATGATATGTTCGTAAGCTTTGGAGGAGATGGAAGTATTTTAAGGGCAACTACTTATGTCAGAGATCTAGGTATACCTATTGTTGGAGTCAATACAGGTCGTTTGGGTTTTTTATCCACTTTTAAAAAGGAAGATGTTAGAAAAGTAGTCCGGGAGTTTGTAAAAGGGGACTATCACATTGTGGAAAGGAGCCTCGTCAAAATCAGTTCAGATTCGAATATTCCCGAATTCGAAGACCTGAATTTTGCACTCAACGAGGTAACCGTAAGTAGAAAGGATACTACTTCCATGATTACCATTGAGACATATTTGGACGGAGAATATCTAACGTCATATTGGGCAGATGGTCTCATTGTTTCTACTCCTACAGGATCTACAGGGTATTCCTTGAGTTGCGGGGGCCCCGTTATAATCCCAACTGCAAAATCGTTGGTTTTAACCCCAATTGCGCCGCATAACCTTAATGCCAGACCTTTGGTCATTTCGGATGAAACCGTTATACGCCTAAAGGTTTCGGGTAGGGAAGAACATCATTTGATTTCTTTGGATTCAAGAATTGCATCGGTAGAAAATGGGACTGAAATAACCGTGGAAAAAGCCAGTTTTACCATAAAGATGATAGAGTACACTTCGGAAAGCTTTTTAAAAACACTTCGGAATAAACTTTTATGGGGAGAAGATAGGCGTAATTGACCCTTCCTTGGAACAATAAATACCAGTAAAAGCTGTTAATCAAGAGAGAACGGGAATATAACCGATGAAGTAGGTTCTAATGGATATATTCGCAAACTTTTGGAATTTATGAGGCGATGCATTATCGTAATTCTTGTATTAATTAGTTTTAAGTTGGAAGCCCAAACCTATGAAATAGGAGGATTTTTTGGTGGTGCAAATGTTATAGGGGATGTTGGAAGGACCAATTATATCCTGCCATCGGACATAGCCATTGGAGGGGTGTTCAAATGGAATAAAAGCAAAAGATATGCATGGCGGGCAAGTGTTATCTATGGAAAGTTCACCGCCGATGACTCCAAATCCAATATTTCCTCAAGACAGCAAAGAGGTTTTGTAATGGACAATTCCATTCTGGAAGCCTCTGCCGGATTGGAATTTAATTTTGTGGAGTACAATCTCCATAAGCTTGGCCCGGCATTTACACCATACTTGTATACCGGATTGACATACTTCCGATATGATTATAACTATTTCGATGCGGGGCAATTTATTAATGCTGATCAAAGAGACGGATCTCTGGCCATTCCAATGACCGTAGGGGCCAAATTACGACTCAACCAATTCTTGATTATTGGGGCCGAGATCGGGGCCAGATACACCTTTACGGATAATCTCGATGGAAGTAATCCCGAGAAATCCAACGTAATGCAACAAATTAACCCTGGGCCCGAATTTGGAAATATTCTTAGTGATGATTGGTACGTATTTTCAGGAGTTACCTTAACCTATACTTTTGGAAGAAAACCATGCTCCGATTGTTTTGAGTAACTTTGCATATGGGCATTTTGCAAGATATCAATCGTGAAAACCTCCCAAAACATTTGGCTATCATTATGGATGGCAATGGGAGATGGGCAAAAGAAAGGGGAAAACTAAGGGTCTTTGGACATGAAAATGGGGTGCGCACCGTACGAAATACAGTAGAAGACTGCGTTAAAATCGGGATACAATTCTTGACCCTCTATACCTTTTCTACAGAAAATTGGAAACGGCCAAAACTGGAAGTGGATACCTTGATGAAACTTTTGGTCTCCTCCTTAAAAAAAGAACTCCAGACTTTTGAGGAAAATAATGTTAGATTAAACACCATTGGCGATATTGGTTCATTGCCAAAAAAAGCTCAGGCAGAGTTGTTGGAAGTAATGCAAAAGACAAATCACCACACCGGGATGACCCTTACTTTGGCCCTTAGTTACGGCGCTCGCGAGGAATTGAAAAATGCCGTACGACAGATAAGTACCAAAGTTAAAAATAATATAATTTCTCCTGAAAATATTGATGAAACCATTATAAATAGCCATCTTTACACGCACGATTTACCCGATGTAGACTTGTTGATCCGTACCAGTGGGGAACATAGGATCAGCAATTTTTTGCTTTGGCAGATAGCGTATGCGGAATTATATTTTATTGATGTATTTTGGCCCGATTTTAGCGAGAAACATTTGGCAGAGGCCATCCGTAATTACCAGAACAGAGAACGACGATTTGGAAAAACTAGCGAACAACTCAACTAGCGATATGA
Source organism: Ulvibacterium sp. (assembly GCF_028285715.1). Lineage (GTDB taxonomy): Bacteria > Bacteroidota > Bacteroidia > Flavobacteriales > Flavobacteriaceae > Ulvibacterium. Next base: position 527,658 of record NZ_JANQOO010000017.1, on the reverse strand, counting down.
AAAGGTTCATATCTCTTGAACCACTGATTACCCTCCTTCTACTCTTCACCACCACATTCACTTTTGCCCAGACAACCTCATATGAGGAAGGGAAAAAATATATTCTTGGAGGTTTGGAGGTAACGGGATTGCAAAGCTACAACGAGCAGACTGTTAAAACCTATACAGGCCTTAGGGTAGGGCAGCCCATTACCGTTCCTGGGGAGCAAATAAGTGGGGTCATAAAAAAATTATGGGGACTGGAACTCTTTAGCGATATCGATTTTTACATCACCAGAATAGAAGGAGACGAAGTTTTTTTGGAGCTCAACATAATTGAACGTCCCACTTTGTCCAAGGTTACCATTAATGGTGTTAAAAAAAGGAAGGTGGACGATATTGTAAAGGATACGGACCTTAAGAAAGGTAAAAAGATTACAGAGAGCCTAATCGCGAACACCAAAAACTATCTTCAAAACAAGTACAGAAAACAAGGCTTTCTTAACGCCAAGGTTTCCATAATAACGGCGAATGATACCTCTGAGACCAATGCTCAGAAAATGGTCATTAATGTAAACAAAGGCGATAAGGTAAAAATAAAGGATATCATTTTCGACGGAAATGAAAAGCTTAAGAGCAAGAAACTGCGGAAAGCTTTTAAGAAGACCAAGGAAAAGAGATTGGGCCGGTTTTGGAAAAAGTCCAAGTTTATAGAAGATGACTATGAGAACGATCTCTCTTTGCTAGTGGACAAGTATGCCGAGAACGGATACAGGGATGCTCGTATACTATCGGATTCCGTGATAATATTGGATGATAATAATATCAATATTAAAATTGCGGTTGAAGAGGGGAACAAATACTATTTTGGTGATATTGATTTTGTTGGCAACAGCGTATATACCGATCGATATTTGGGCCAGGTACTTGGTATCAAAAAGGGAGCTACCTACAATGGTGTTTTGCTCAGGGAACGTATTGCCGATGATTCCAAACCGGATGCCTTGGATTTGACCAATCTTTATCAGAATAACGGCTATCTTTTTTCTAGTATCAATCCAGTTGAGGTCTCTGCCCAGAACGATACCATAAATTTTGAGATTAGGATTATTGAGGGCAAGGAAACGTTTTTAGATCATATTACGGTTTCAGGAAATGACAAGACTAATGATCATGTTATTTTTAGGGAGCTTCGCACGCGTCCAGGTCAGAAATACAACAAATCGGATATCATTAGAAGTATACGGGAATTGGGACAGCTCGGTTATTTTGATGCGGAGCAGATAAAGCCGGATATTCAGAACCCCAATCCCAATGAAGGTACGGTGGACATTGCCTATAGTTTGGTTGAATCCGGATCAAGTCAGATAGAATTACAGGGAGGATATGGAGGAGGAGGTTTTATTGGTACCCTGGGACTTTCGTTCAATAATTTTTCCATAAAGAACTTGCTCAAGGGGGAGGCCTATAAACCGGTTCCCATGGGAGATGGGCAGACTTTCGCTGTTCGCGTCCAAGCCAGTAGGACCTTTAGGGTATATAGCCTTAACTTTTCCGAGCCCTGGTTAGGAGGTAAGAAACCCGTACGCTTTAATCTTTCATTATCCCGAACACAACAGTTTGGTACCAGTTTTGACAGTAGAGGTAGAATCGACGTGGACAGGAGTCGAGGTTTTGCCATTACCGGAATATCTGCGGGACTGGCTAAGAGAGTACAATGGCCGGATGATTTTTTTACAATTTCCCACTCTCTGGGATATCAACTATATGATTTTAATAATTATAATATTGGGTTGTTCAGTTTTGGTAATGGATCGTCGAATTCATTCACCTATACCTTGGGCATATCAAGAAACGCAACCTCCGGAGGACGGATATTTCCTCGTGGGGGATCTAATTTTGAGATTACTACAAAGCTCACACCGCCCTACTCCCTTTTTAGCGATAAAGACTTTAAGGCCATCCGGGATGAAAGTGAGGAACTTTTAGAGGAAATTAGCCAATTGAATCCCAATGACCCTCAAGCTATAGCCCTTAACGAAAGACGCGAAGCACTTGAGGAAGAGCGTTTTAAATGGTTGGAATACTATAAAATTAAATTCAGGGGAGATTGGTATACTACCTTGGTAGGTAGTGCGGATAAGTCATTGGTATTAAGAACCAATGCGGAATTCGGGTTCTTGGGAAGTTATAATACGGATATTGGAGACGTTCCTTTTGAACGCTTTTTCGTCGGTGGGGATGGTCTTGGAAACTTTACCTTGGACGGAAGGGACATCATACAATTAAGAGGATATGAAAACCAGTCGTTGACCCCTATTAATCCCACGACCGGTAGGCAAGAGGGCGGATTGGTGTACAACAAATACTCCATGGAAATAAGATATCCGCTCACCTTAAAACCTTCCGCATCTATTTTTGCCCTAACTTTTTTAGAAGCAGGGAACGCTTTCAACAATTTTCAGGAGTTTAATCCGTTTGAGTTAAAACGATCGGTCGGGGCGGGGCTTCGGATATTTATGCCGGCATTCGGTCTATTGGGTATTGATTTTGGGTATGGGTTTGATCCAGATAACGTCAGCCCCCAAGCAGGCCCAAGCGGATGGCAAACGCACTTCATCATTGGCCAACAGTTTTAGATTTGGAAATCATGACCGTAGCTAATCCTTTCATTTTAAAAGTTTTAGTAATTTTGGCATGATATTTTCTATTGGATAAAACGAAAATATAATGAAGCAAAAATCAAACGTTCTTTTGATTCTATCAATTGTGCTTTTCGCTTGGTTTTCCCAAGCCCAACGTGGAGCTCGGATCGCATATGTGGATATGGAATATATCTTGGAAAATGTTGAGGAATATAGAGAAGCCAGCGAACAATTGGAGTCTAAGGTGCAAAAATGGAAGGTAGAAATTGAGCAAAAGCAAAATTCGGTCGATCAAATGAAAAAAGACCTTATGGCGGAAAAGGTTTTGTTGACCGATGAGCTCATTGCCGAACGTGAAGAGGAAATACAGATTTTGGAGAAGGAAATGTTAGAATATCAACAAGACCGTTTTGGCCCTCAGGGGGACCTGGTTATACAAAAACGGCAACTTATCCAACCCATACAAGATCAGGTATTCAATGAAGTGCAAAAAATTGGAGCCAACAAAAGGTATGATTTTATTTTTGATAAATCAGCAGATGTTGTAATGTTGTACTCCGAAAAAAGGCATGATATTAGCGATTTGATTTTAAGGGGTATTGCAAGGACCCGAAAAATCAGTAAACCTAAGAAGAAGGCGGAGACCAGGAACCGACTTCAGGATTTTGATGGGGAACCGGCCGAAGAGGAAATGAGCGATGCCCTTAAGGAACGAAAAGAAAAAGCGGAACAAGCTGCAGAGGCTAGAGCCAAAACGGCGGATGAAAGGAGGGCGGAACAATTAAAATTAAGGGAAGAGCGTAAAAAGGCATATGAGGCAAGAAGAATGAAGCTTTTAGAGGAACGCGAAGCAAAACGAAAAGCTAAATTGGAAGCCCGAAAAAAACAGGAGACCGAAGCCGAGGGCGAAAATGATTCAACTAACCAAGACTAAAAAAGCTTTTAACCATAAGTAACACTCATAAATTAGAATCAAAGTTCATGGAATTGACTTTATTCAACAAATAATTAAATTTGAAGAAAATTATTCGATTAACGAAAATTCCATGAGACCATTAAAAACAATTAAAATTTAACTCATGAAACAAGTAAGAAGGATAGCTATAGCAATAGTTTTGTTTATAGCCGTGACCAGTTTTGTAAACGCCCAGAGCAAGATTGCACATATCGATGTGACCCAATTGTTATCTTCAATGCCGGAGATGAAAGCGGCCGAGGCCGAATTAAAAAAGCTTCAGCAAACATACACGGCGGATATTGAAAGTTCCATGACGGAATTAAAGAATAAATCTACCCAATACGAAAATGAGGCTCCTTCCAAGACTAGAGAAGAAAATGAAAAAAGGGCCATTGAATTACAAGGTTTTCAGAAGAGCATCGTAGACGCAGAACAGGCAGCACGTCAGGAATTGGGAAAAAAACAAGCAGAACTTTTCCAACCGATTTCCGAGAAGGCCAAAGCGGCCATAGAAAAAGTAGCCGCTGCCCAAGGGTTTGACTACGTCATGGATGCCACTGCCGGGGGTGGTCTAATCGTAGCGCAGGGCCAAGATCTTTTACCGGCGGTAAAGGCGGAATTAGGAATTTGACTAAGAATACTTCACAAAATAACAATACAACCGCTTGGGATACCTTGCGGTTTTTTGTTTTATTTATGTAAAAGTTTGTCTCCAATGTTCTTCCATCTCAGGTTTCTAATAAACCTGGCCTCCTCCTTAGATATCAAAAAGGGCACTTTGTTTTTCCTCGCCTTGAAAAAACCGCTCAGGTTGTGAAAAAAGACGTTTAAATTTCGCTGTTTCAATGCCATTTTTAGAGAGGCCAAACCGCTTAACAGAAGTCCGTAGCCCATGGTGTACATAGCTTCTCCCTGCAATAACCTGGCTTTTTTGTTGTAGGCCTTTCCTGTAGGACGAAGATGTTTAACCTTAAGTGTCTCATCGGTAAAGATCCTAAAACCGTGGTATTGGGCCAAAAGCTCATCTACAGTATCCCATCCCATAGCATTTCTAAGTCCCCCAATGGCCCTAAAACATACCCTGGTATAGGCCTTAAAAGCGCCCCTCACGTGGTCTTTATTCATCGGATGGTTCAATTTCCATTCCCCATCCCGGCCCTTCTCGTAGGCGAATCCACCGGCAATTCCTACTTCGGGATGCATTCTGAATATTTCAGCGACTTTTTCAAAATAATTATAGGGCAAAATAAGGTCTGCATCAAGTTTTACCAAAAAATCATATCCTTCATCCAGTGTGCCCAGTCCCTTATTAAAAGCGTTGATTACCTTACGGCCCGGCAAATGATCTGTTGAGGATTCACCATTGAGTTTCTCAAAATGGGGATTGTCCTTTACAAAATGATCTATAATGGACTCCGTACCATCAGTTGAATTATCGTTTACCACTACCACTTTTTTGGGCAGCAAGGTCTGTCGTTGGACAGAATTCAGCGTATCCGCCAAAAAGGCTTCCTCATTGTGGGCGGGTATTATGATATAATAGTTCATTGTAGCTATCGATTTCGAATACCAAATTCGCAATCTTTATTTTTTACGTACCGCGTAAACGATATAATAGCGTGGAGTAAAACTTCTTAGTAACGGACGTAAACCAATTTTTTTGACAGGATTCGTCCATTTGGCCGAGTCTTTGATTTCCCATCCAGCTTTTTCCAATAACCAATTAAACTGCCAATCTTCAAATTCGTGATAGTGCCTGTCCCAAGGATCTGATTTGCTTCTATAAGCCGGTGAAAACCACAACCGCAAGGGAATACTGGCTACCAGTTTATGGGGTTTTACTTTTTTTAGCACATTAAAGGGAGCTACCAGATGTTCAAAGATTTCAAAAGCCGTAACCACATCGGCAGTCGTGTTTTGAACTGTGGAAAAATCAGTATCCAAGTCCTCGCCCTTTGTATTCTCCACAGTATATCCCCGCTTCGACATGACTTCCGTAAAAGGGTTTTCCACTCCAAGGTCTAAAATGGATTCCTCGGTAGAAATATGCTTTTGGAGAAACTCCAAGGTAAGTCTAAAACGCTTGTTGGGATAGGTGTTTTCGTACATGTTTTTAAGACTGATTGCTAAGGCATAAGGCAGTATGAATATAAGGTTTTATAGCTGGTTGAATGCCCAATACAACCGTTTTTATGCTTCAGCATAAGCTTCAATAGGTGTGCATGTGCAAATCAGATTGCGGTCACCATAGGCATCATCTACCCTTCTGACAGATGGCCAAAATTTATTCTCTGCAATAAAGGGTAAGGGAAATACCGCTTTTTGTCTATTATAAGGGTAATCCCAATCATCATTAGTGACCATTTCCAAAGTGTGTGGTGCATTTTTCAATACATTGTTGGGATTGTCCGCATGGACCGCATCGATTTCCTCCCGAATAGATAGCATGGCATCACAAAATCGATCTAGCTCACCCAAGTTCTCACTTTCTGTGGGTTCGATCATAACCGTCCCCGCAACGGGGAAAGAAACTGTAGGGGCATGAAAACCGTAGTCCATAAGTCGTTTGGCAATATCCACGACCTCAATGCCATTTTGTTTAAAAGGCCTACAATCTATAATCATTTCATGTGCCGCTCTACCATTTTCACCGCTATATAGGACATTGTATTTTCCCGATAAACGATGCTTAATATAGTTGGCATTCAGAATAGCGATTTTGGTAGAATGTGTCAATCCTTGTTCTCCCAACATTTTAATATAGCCATAGGAGATTAAACAGGCCAATGAACTTCCCCAAGGGGCGGCCGAGATTCCGGAAATCGCCTTTTCCCCGCCGGTTGGGATTACCGGATTCCCGGGTAGAAAGGGCACTAATTGTTCCGCTACACAAATGGGGCCTACTCCTGGTCCTCCTCCGCCGTGTGGAATAGCAAAAGTTTTATGGAGGTTTAGGTGGCAAACATCGGCCCCTATCGAGGCCGGATTGGTAAGCCCAACCTGGGCATTCATATTCGCTCCATCCATATAGACCTGTCCACCATTATCATGGATGAGTTTGGTGATACGCTTAATAGAGGACTCAAAAACTCCATGTGTGGATGGATAGGTAACCATTAGGGCAGCCAAATTATCAGCATGCTTTATCACTTTTTCTTCCAAGTCAACCACATCTATATTACCTTTTTCATCGGTTTTGGTCACTACCACTTGCATTCCGGCCATTACTGCCGATGCCGGGTTGGTACCATGTGCCGATGCCGGGATGATACAAATATTGCGATGTCCCTCATTTCTGGATTCGTGATAGGCCCTTATTACCATCAGACCGGCATACTCGCCCTGGGCACCTGAATTGGGTTGCAACGAGGTTCCGGCAAAACCCGTGATTTCCGTAAGGTCCTTTTCCAATTCGCGTAAAACGATTTGGTACCCTTTTGCCTGTTCAATAGGTACGAAGGGATGAATGTTGCCCCAATTCGTCCAGCTAATAGGCAGCAATTCCGAAGCCGCATTAAGCTTCATGGTACAAGATCCCAAGGAAATCATGGAATGGTTCAGGGATAGATCTTTGCGTTCCAACTTTTTGATATACCGCATCAATTCGGTCTCCGAATGATGGGAATTGAATACGGGATTTTCTAAAAATGGGGAAATTCGGACAACATCCTCCAAAATAGCTGATTGATTGGATAGTTCTTTTATCGGGTCGATTTCTTTGTCCAAGATTTTTGCAAAAACACCTAGAATTTGATTTAGATCATTTAAGGAGGTGGCTTCGTTCACTGAAATGGAAACAGTTTCGTCGTCACTATAAAGAAAGTTAATTTCATGTTCCTCGGCAATAGGCCTGAGTATACGCACATCGCATTTAATCGTAATGGTATCAAAGAACGATGTGTTTACCTGATACAACCCCATTTTTTCCAGGTTTTCAGCCAATGTCACCGCAGTACGATGTACTTTTTCGGCAATATATATTAGCCCCTTAGGGCCATGATATACGGCATACATACCAGCCATAACGGCCAAAAGCACTTGGGCAGTACAAATATTGGATGTGGCCTTATCCCTTTTGATATGCTGTTCCCTGGTTTGTAATGCCATACGCAAAGCGGATTTTCCATCCATATCTTTGGTGACACCTATTATACGGCCCGGGATATGTCGTTTATATTCCTCTTTGGTGGCGAAATAGGCGGCATGGGGCCCACCATATCCCAGTGGAATGCCAAAACGTTGGGTAGTACCCAAAACTACATCCGCACCAAGTTCACCGGGAGAGGTCAACAAAACCAGACTTAGAATATCTGCGGCCACTGCGACCTTAATGTTGTTCTTTATCGCATTTGTTATAAAATCCGAATAGGAATGGATTTGGCCGTATTTGCCAGGATACTGCAAAAGTGTTCCGTAAAATTCGTTCCCGAAATCAAACTCCATATGGTTACCGACAACCAATTCAATGCCCAACGGTTTTGAACGGGTCTTCAGGAGGGATAATGTCTGAGGCAAGACATCCTGGGAAACGAAAAATTTGTTGACATCGTTCTTTTTTTGTTCGCGACTTCTTACGGCGAATAACATGGTCATGGCCTCTGCCGCCGCAGTGCTTTCGTCCAACAATGATGCATTGGCAATTTCCATTCCGGTAAGGTCACATACCATGGTCTGGAAGTTAAGTAACGCCTCCAAGCGGCCTTGGGCAATTTCCGCCTGATATGGGGTATAGGCCGTGTACCATCCCGGATTTTCCAGAATATTGCGCTTTATTACGGAAGGAGTGAGGCTTTCATGGTATCCCAAACCAATATAGGAGCGAAAAACTTTATTCTTTTGGGCCAAGTCATGCAAATGCGCCAGGAATTTATGCTCGCTCATAGGGGTGTCCAACTTCAGAGGTTCCTTAAGCCTAATTTCATCCGGTATCGTTTCATAAACAAGTTGCTCCAAATTCTCTACCTCTATAACCTTCAACATATGTGCAAGGTCTTCTTCCCGTATACCGATATGGCGTAAAGCAAACAAATCTGTCCTCATAAATTTTACTAAAAGCTGCACAAAATTAGGGATAAATTCCCTGAAAATGGACAAAACGGGGTGTAGCGAAGGGCAAAGTTTTTAACCAAAAAAGGGGTTTATAAACAGTTTGGCTACTTTTGTTCGATGAAGCTCTTGGGTCGTATTTTTGATTTTTACCTGGACGCTAGCATCCATGTGGCTTTGGCCATCTTTTCGCTACTCTGGGTAACATCTTCCCTTTTACGTATACCTGTGGACAGACATCTATGTTCTCTTATATTTTTTGGAAGTGTTGCCTGTTACAATTTCATTAAATATGGGCTGGAAGTAAAGAAATACGTTCAACTTGCACACCAATACCACGGGTACATTCAATTTTTTAGTTTCGTTTGCCTAGGAATTGCGGCATACCATTTATTTTTTCTTGAGTGGAACGCTATTTTCGTGCTGACAATATTGGGATTGTTTACGGTTCTTTATGCGCTTCCCGTCCTTCCCAAAACCCGGAGTCTAAGAAGTTTGGCAGGGTTTAAAATATTTCCAGTCGGTGTGGTATGGGCTGGTACTACCGTTGTACTTCCTGTAGTGGCTGCGGGTTCAATTATCTCCTGGGACGTTTGGGTAGAAACAACACAACGCTTTATGCTCGTACTTGCTTTAATAATCCCATTCGAAATTCGGGATATGGCATATGATCCACCCGAATTAAAAACACTGCCGCGGCGTTACGGTGTGGTAAAAACCAAAGTTTTGGGCATTTCACTGATTGTGCTCTTCTTTCTTCTGACTTTTTTCAAGGATGAAATTACCCAAAACGAAATTTTGTCCAAAACATTTTTACTTTTTGGGATAGGGAGCATCTTAATAGTGACCAGGCAAAACCAGAATAAATATTTTTCAGCGTTCTGGGTAGAAGCCATCCCCTTTTTCTGGTGGGTGCTAATTTGGTTATTGGAAAAAATTAGATTTTCTCTTCCAATCGTTGCTTCATTTTAATTTTTTCACCCTCCGAAAGGCTGTGTAGATTTGCTTTTTCGCACAAAGCGGTCAACTTTGTATTCTTTTTGGTAAAAGCTGAACATGTTTTGCATATAAGCAAATGTATCTTCAGCTTTATCTTTTCCATAAAGGTCGCTTCCCTGTATTGTGTTTTATTGCATATCGACGCCGCTTTCTCGCAGGATATCATCATTTTAGAACCAGTTTTGATTTAGGCAGCCCATCAGGGAAGTTCTAGCCCTATGGATCATTACCCATAGATTAGACGGGTTTATACCAAGTTCATTACAAATATCCTCAGTACTCATTCCACGTATGGTTTTCATGGTGAATACCAAAGATTGTTTCTTGGGCAATTTGGAAATACAACCGTGTATGGCCAATCCTAATTCCTCATTTTCGATGGCATCGTTTTCAAAGCTGCTGAAGGGATCTGCTACCTGCTCTTCCATCCAATCGCCTTCTGAATCGCTTCCGGCACTATAGCTCATGCGTACTTCCGCCTTACCTTTTTTTGAGTTAATCTTTCTGTAATAATCAATTACCTTTCGTTTCAAAATCGCAATAAGCCAAGTGCGCTCGGCGGCGTCTCCCTTATAATTTTTAGCTGAGTTTAATCCGGCAAAAAAGGTTTCCTGGACCAGATCCTTGGCTATTTCCGAATCGTTTACTCGGGCCACGGCATAGTTAAAAAGGTAGTCTGCATAGGAGTCTACCCAAGTTTCGGGATGTAGTTGTTGCGTTGTCATAGATGCCTTGTCATTATCAAAAATAGATGAATTTGATTTAATTAACCGCATATTCCCATTTTGTTCCTTATATTTTCTAGCTGCCATAATTGCTTATTTTTGATTTTTAAATTGGATTCGATGAAATTTTTATCTGTAATCGTGGTTTTTCTCGGTCTTAATACCTGTTATGGTCAAATAAAATCAAAACCTATCACAGAGTTTTCACAAAAGGATATCAAAGATGGGATATTGATCGATGTCAGGACCCCTAAGGAATTCAACATGGGGCACTTAGAAAATGCCGTGAATATTAACTGGTTCGATTTAGGGTTTCAAAAACATTTCGATACCATGCCTAAAGACAGAAAGTTGTATTTGTATTGCAAAAAAGGAGGTAGGAGTGCCAAGGCACAAAAATTGCTGGATTCTTTGGGTTACCGGAATACGATTAACTTGGAGGGAGGTTATGACCATTGGAAGGCCAAAGAAAAACTCTAAAGGATAATGACAATTAAACGTTCAATAGGAATACTTACCCTTTTCGCTTTATCGATTCAGTTTTCCTTTTCACAGACCTCTGAAAATCTGGTAAAAGAACATCCGAGATTGTTTATCGCACCGGGCACGATTAATACAATAAAACAAAGAATCGATTCCGATACAAGATATGCGTTTATCCATCAACAGATTTTAAGGAATTGTGATAGTCTTTTGGCCATTCCACCCGCATTGGAAATTAAGGAGGGTAGAAGATTGCTTGAAGTTTCTAGAACATATTTGAAGCGCATACTCTATTTGGCCTATGCGTACAAGGTTACGGGACACAAACCATATTTTAAGAAGGCCAAACAAGAAATGCTGGCCGCAAGTGGATTTTCGTCTTGGAATCCCTCGCATTATTTGGACGTTGCCGAAATGGCCATGGGCTTGGCCATTGGATATGATTGGCTGTTCCATGATTTAAATGTCACAGAAAGAGAAACTATTGTAGACGCCTTGTTGGAAAAAGGAATCGGAACCTCACTGGATGAGACTATGGAACATGCTTGGATCAGTTCTTCCAATAATTGGAACCCAGTTTGCCATGGAGGATTGACCGCAGCTGCAATCGCAGTATTCGATTCGGATCCGGATGTGTGCACTAGGGTAATCAAAAGAAGTATTGAACATGTCCCAGAGGCAATGAAGGAGTATGCAGCGAATGGAAACTACCCCGAAGGCCCCATGTACTGGTCTTATGGAACCACATACAATGTACTTTTGATCGCTGCCTTACAAACGGCCTTTTCTTCTGATTTCGGCTTGCTAAGTCAACCTGGATTTTTGGAAACCTCCAATTATTATCGCCATGTCGTAGGCCCGTCCGGGCTATACTTCAATTATTCAGATTCCAGGGAAAACCCTAGGCTCAATGCGGCACAATTTTATTTTTCCAAGGAAATGGGTAGACCGGAGTTGCTGTGGCAAGAAATCGATATTTTGAAATCTTATATGGATGGTGATAAAAAAATTAAGGCCACCGGAATTTCAAATCGGTTTCTTCCATTTATTCTCATATGGTCGTTGGATATTCCTGAACTTAGGTTTGATGCTGAAAACCACTATTTTGCCCATGGTACCACGCCAATTGCCGTATATCGATCGGCATGGTCGGACTCGGCCCTCTACCTGGGCGTCAAGGCCGGGAGCCCCTCGGCAAATCACGCCCACATGGATATAGGATCTTTTGTGTTTGAAAAGCATGGGGTGCGTTGGGCATTGGATCTGGGGTTGCAAGGATACCATTCCCTTGAAAGTTTAGGACTGGGTATTTGGAAAAGAAACAAAAAATCCGATAGATGGAAGGTTTTTAGAAACAATGTATTTTCACATAATACTTTAGTCGTAAATGACTCTCTGCAGAATCCAGAGGCCTTTGCCACTTTAGAAATGATTAATGACAATACCCATGCGTTTAGGGTAGGGGTAAATTTGTCCTCAATTTATGCACCCCAATTAACCCATTCGAAAAGGACTTTTGAAGTGGGCCACAATCAAGAACTTGTAATCACGGATTCCCTTCGGACCAGTAATACGGGTACTTCCAAAATTCGCTGGGCCTTTGTGACCCCTGCTGAAATAAAGATTGCCGAAGACGGCCGAACGGCTTATCTTTCCAAGGGAGGAAAATCCATTACGGTAGAGTTGTTACGGCCAAAAGAGTCCTTATTCAGAACATATGAAACCAATCCACCCCCTTCGGATTTTGATGCCCCAAACCTGGGAACCCAATTGTTGGGGTTTGAGATTTTTTCCAAACCAGGTACTGAAGAAATCATTAAGGTTAGATTTGACTAATATTAGGAAACAGCTTGGATTGCTATAGCAGCTTTTCACCTACTTCCTTCCAATCCCTGGCTCTCTCAAAACCATTGGTATGGACATTATGTGGAGAGCTGAACATAATGCTTCTGCCATGAAAAGTTTCCAGATTGCGGGTTCGATCATCAATCAAGATATCTCCCTTTAAAATGTGCTTGTGGCCACATAGAATTCGCTGTTGCCAGGGGATAAAGGGGAAATGCTCATCCAGCCATTCCGATTTTTCTTCAAGGGAACTTGGAAATTCCATGGCAGCGGAGGCAATATACACTTCATACTTTTTGGTCAATTCCTTCATAACTTTTTGACTGTCCTGAATGATTTTAAGGTTTCTAAAAAAGCCCTTTTGCGAGGTATGCAGACGAATGCTTTCCCTTCTGTTTTCGGGTACTTTTTGCCATACTTCCCAGCCAGAACAAAAGTCTACCGTAAGATTTTCGCCAAAATCTTTGTTATACTGTTCAATATGCGCACCGTAGGTATCCGCAAGTACCTCGTCCATGTCTACAAATAAGACCATACTAAATTAGTTTTGGGCGAAGTTCGGTAAAAAGTATTAGAATAAAGGAACTCAGGCGAAGGCTTATCAATAAGTTAACCCCAAAAAACTACGCCATAGTATTCAAAAGTCCGGCTCTTTCCAATAGAGCCTCTAATTTTGGTTCACGGCCCCTGAATCTCTTATAAAGCATCATCGGCTTTTCAGTACCTCCTTTGGAAAGTACATTTTCTTTGAATTTCGTGGCCACCTCTTTGTTGAAAATTCCTTTTTCCTTAAAGAAGGCAAAGGCGTCGGCATCCAAAACCTCGGCCCATTTATAACTGTAGTAACCTGAGGAATATCCTCCTTGAAAAATATGGGAGAATGCCGTACTCATACAGGTTTCCGGGGTATCGGGATACAATTGGGTGCCCTCAAAAGCCTGGTTCTCATGAATTTTTACATCGGTTATATTCAAAGGATTTCCTCCATGCCATGCCATGTCCAACAGTCCAAAACTCAGTTGTCGTAGTGTGGCCATGCCTTCTTGAAAAGTAGCGGATTCCTTTATTTTGTCAACCAATTCCATAGGGATCAACTCGCCTGTTTTATAATGGATGGCGAAAAGCTCAAGGGCTTCTTTTTCGTAACACCAGTTCTCCATCACCTGACTGGGAAGTTCTACAAAATCCCAATATACCGAGGTGCCCGAAAGGCTTGGATAGGTAGTATTGGCCAACATACCATGCAACCCATGCCCAAATTCATGGAATAATGTAGTTACCTCGGTAAACGTCAGCAAGGATGGTTTGCTGAGCGTTGAGCGCGTGAAATTACAGACATTGGAAACATGAGGTCGAACATTTTCCCCGTTCCTTTGGTACTGGGGCTTGTACGAAGTCATCCAAGCACCGCCTCGTTTTCCTTTTCTGGGATGGAAGTCTGCATAAAAAAGAGAAATGAAATTATGCTCCAAATCATAGACCTTGTAGGTTTTTACTTCTTCATGATAGGTATCGATATCAAAAACTTCCTCAAACTGTAATCCAAAGAGTTTTTCTGCTACCTTAAAAACTCCGGCAATGACATTTTCCAATTTAAAATAAGGCTTCAGCTTTTCATCATCCAAATTGAAAAGCTTCTGCTTCAATTTTTCGGAATAATAGCTGCCATCCCATTTTTGCAACCGATCAATACCATCAAGTTCCTTGGCAAAATCTTCCAATTGTTGAAATTCTCGTTCGGCGGCCGGTTTTGCCTTGCCCAAGAGTTCGTTTAAAAATGAATGTACCCTTTCAGGTGTCTCGGCCATACGCTCTTCCAACACAAAATGGGCATGGGTCTCGTAGCCCAACAAATTTGCCCTTTCGTATCGAAGTTGCGCAATTTTGAGGACGTTTGCCCGATTATCCAGTTTGTCCGCGTGAAAACCTTTGCTACCAAAGGCCAGGGACAACTTTTTGCGCAATTCCCTGTTTTTGGAGTACTTCATAAAAGGGATATAACTAGGATAATCCAGGGTTACCAACCAACCTTCTTTATCTTTTGAGCGGGCCAGCTGTGCAGCTGCTTCCTTTTCTCCTTCGGGCAGACCGTCCAAATCATTTTCATTGGTGAGGTGCAATTCATATTTGTTGGTTTCGGCCAATACATTCTCCCCAAATTGCAATTTAAGTTTGGCCAACTCCGCATCGATTTCACGAAGCCGTTTCTTTTTGTCTTCGGCAAGATTGGCCCCATTTCGGCTAAAGCTTTTGTACTTTTTTTCTAGCAGAGTCCGCTGTTCAGTGGATAGGGTTACATCATTTTTTTGTTGATAGACAAAATTGATTCTTTTGAACAAGGCTTCATTCAGGGTAACATCATTGCTGAATTCAGAAAGTAGGGGGGAGATTTCCTGGGCAATCTTTTGGATTTCGGGATTGGTTTCGGCAGAATTCAGGTTAAAAAATAGGCTCGAAACCCTATCCAAGTGTTGACCGGTAAACTCCAACGCCTCGATCGTGTTTTCGAAGGTCGGGGCATTGGGATTGTCCGTAATGGCATCGATTTCTTTCCGGGCATCTTCCATAGCTTTCAAAAATGCCGGTTTATAATGTTCGTTCCTTATTTTTGAAAAAGGTGCCGCATCAAAAGGACTGAGTAGGGGATTCATATTCGCTGATAGTTTAGAGTTGATGGTTGACGGTGACAACTTTAAAACAAATGACCATCAACCAAGAATTGGTAAGTATTATTATTTCTTGGTTTGTACTTTGTTGGCTCCGTCGATAACTTTTTGTTTCAATCCTTCCTTATATAACATGATCTTATCCAGCACGCATTTGTCTGAACTACCTATAATCTGGGCGGCCAGGATACCGGCATTTTTGGCCCCGTTCAAGGCTACGGTAGCTACCGGTACGCCACCGGGCATTTGTAGAATGGAGAGGATTGAATCCCAGCCGTCAATTGAATTACTGCTCTTTACAGGAACGCCTATTACAGGCAGCGGGGACATGGAGGCTACCATGCCTGGAAGATGTGCGGCTCCTCCGGCACCGGCAATAATAACGGCATAACCGTTTTCATGGGCATTTTTAGCGAACTCAAAGAGTTTTTCGGGTGTACGGTGCGCGGATACAATGTCTACCTCCACCGCTATATCAAATCCCTTTAGTATGTCTATCGCTTCCTGCATAACGGGCAGGTCGCTGGTACTTCCCATTACCACCGCTACTTTACTCATGCTCTTTGCTTATTACTTTTATGGTTTCCTTTACCTTTTGTGCTATTTCCCTTGCGCTGGAAACATTCTCGTTGACAATGGTCACATGGCCCATTTTACGAAAGGGACGCGTCTGTCTTTTTCCATAGATATGTGGGGTTACGCCTTCCATTTGTAACACCCGATCCATATTTTCATAGGTTACTTCCCCGGTGTGACCCTCTGCCCCAACCAAATTGACCATGATGCCCGCTACCTTACTTGCCGTGTTTCCCAAGGGCAGATTTAAAATGGCCCTAATATGTTGTTCAAATTGATTGGTATAGCTAGCCTCAATACTATAATGGCCACTGTTGTGCGGCCTTGGCGCTACTTCGTTCACTAGAATTTCATCATCCTGGGTTTGGAACATTTCCACGGCCAATAATCCAACATGTTTAATCTGCGCTGATACCCTTAAGGCAACTTCTTGGGCTTTTCTGGCTACAACACCATCAATACGGGCCGGACAAATGACATATTCCACCTGATTGGCCTCTGGATGGAACTCCATTTCCACAACGGGATAGGTAATACGTTCTCCATTGGCACTTCTTGCTACAATGACCGCCAATTCGTTCTTAAAGGGTATCAAATCCTCTGCAATACATTCACCGGGAGGTAATCCTTCCAAATCTTCAATTTTTCGGACTATTTTGACACCTTGGCCATCATACCCAAATTGCGCACTTTTCCAAACAAAAGGGAAATTGAGTCCACCATTTTCCAAACTGTCCCGTATTTCACTGGCATAAGCAAAGCGCGAGAAAGGTGCCGTTGGGATACCATGGTCAATATAAAAAAGCTTTTGCTTGGCTTTATTTTGTATAGTACGTAAGGCCTTGGTAGGCGGATATACTTTAATACCCTCATTCTCCAATTTTTCCAGGGCGTCCACGTTTACATTTTCGATTTCAATGGTAAGAACATCCACTTCCTTCCCAAAAGAATATACATCATCAAAATCCATGAGATCGCCCAGAATAAAATCGTTGCAGGCAATTCGGCAGGGAGCATCCCGTGAGGTGTCCATAACTCGCGTATGAATATCCCATTTTCGGGTTTCATAAAGCAACATTTTCCCTAGTTGGCCACCGCCTAAAATGCCTAGCTTAAAATTTGAAGAGAAATAGCTCATAGGATTTCGTTTTGCCTTATTTGGGAGGCGATGCAAAAATACAATGAATTTCCAAAACAAAAGTTGCCCTGCTCCAAAAGCAAAATCAAATTGGTATATTTGCCATCCCGGATAAAATTGCAGTGTTGATAAAGCTTCACGACAAATATTTTAAACCTTTTTTGACCGAACGTCAGATTACGGCGGCGATTCAGAAAATGGCTAATGAAGTTGCAGCGGATTACAAGGATAAGACCCCTATTTTTGTGGGTGTTCTAAATGGCGCCTTTATGTTCGTGTCGGACTTCCTTAAGGAATATGCCCATCCCTGCGAGGTTTCATTTGTTAAGTTAAGCTCCTACCAAGGGCTAACCTCCACAGGTATTGTAGAAACACTTCTAGATCCCCCAGAGAACATTGAGGGCCGCAGTGTAATTATCTTGGAGGACATTATAGATTCTGGCCGTACATTGCAGCAATTGGTCCATTTGTTTTCCAGTTCCAATGTAAAGGAGTTCAAAATAGCCAGTTTGTTTTATAAATCGGAAGTCTATAATGGAGAATATACCATAGATTATGTGGGCATTGAAATCCCCGATAGATTTATTGTGGGCTATGGTCTTGATTACAAGGAACTGGGGCGGAATCTCAAAGAAGTATACCAATTAAACCAAAAACATATGATCAACCTTGTATTGTTCGGAAAGCCGGGTGCCGGAAAAGGGACACAGGCCGAATTTCTAAAGGAGAAATACAATTTAAAACATATCTCCACTGGAGACGTATTCCGTTATAATATTAAAAATGGGACAGACTTAGGGACTTTGGCCAAATCTTATATGGATAAAGGCGATTTGGTACCGGATGAAGTCACTATTAACATGTTGCGCGATGAGGTGGAAAAAAACCCGGAAGCCAGCGGGTTTATCTTTGACGGTTTCCCTAGGACTAAGGCACAAGCTAAGGCATTGGATAAGCTATTGGAAACCAAGAATATGGAAATAAATGCCACTATTGCCTTGGAAGCTGATGACGAAGTTTTGATACAGCGGCTTTTGGAACGGGGTAAAGTGAGCGGCCGTTCCGATGATCAGGACGAGGTCAAAATTCGCAACCGGTTTGAGGAATATAACCAAAAGACAGCCCCTTTAATGGATTATTACGAAGCCCAGGGCAAATTCCACAGTGTTAGCGGCATTGGGGCCATTGATGAAATTACTATGCGATTGGGCAAGGTAATCGAGGAGCTTTAAACTTTCATTTGCTTCAAAGAGGGACTTCTGGGCCGTTTTTCCGCAGCTCTTTTTTTAACCGTTTGCTGTTTTATCCGTTGAAATGAACTTTAATCTTCAACCTTTATTGGAAAATGACTTGGTGAGTCTAAGACCCTTAAGGGAAGAAGATTTTGAAAACTTGTTGAATGCGGCGTCCGACCCCTTGATTTGGGAGCAACATCAAAATAAATTGCGCTACACATTGAAGGAGTTCACCTTGTTTTTTAAAGAATCCATGATATCAGGCGGTGCTTTGTTGATTACAGACCAGCAATCCAAAAATGTTATTGGGAGTTCAAGGTTTAAGATTGTGGATGAAGTTGAAGAAGTTGTGGAAATAGGATGGTCATTTTTGGCCAGGGATTACTGGGGTGGCTTTCACAACAGAGCGGTGAAGAGGTTAATGGTAGGTTACGCCCTAAATTTCTGCAGAACAGTTGTTTTTTATGTGCATCCCAAGAATTTCCGTTCCCAAAAGGCACTTGAAAAAATCGGCGCCAAAAGGCTAAACGAGGGAGAAAGATCTTGGGTATTACCTGAGAAAGAAGGGATTACCTACGCAATTTCGAGTCCCATTGAATAAGTTGATTTTAATATATTAGGATTCCCTACTCATGGGATTACAGGATTAGACTTATGACCGAAGGCAATTTTGTAGATTACGTAAAAATTCATGTGACCTCAGGTAAAGGAGGGCAAGGTTCCGCACACCTTCGCCGCGAAAAATACGTGGCCAAGGGTGGTCCGGATGGTGGGGATGGTGGTCGTGGTGGTCATATCATTGTCCGCGGTAATAAAAATTTATGGACCTTGGTCCATTATAAGTTTCAACGGCATTTTAAGGCCGGTCATGGAGGGCATGGTGGCAAACAGACCAGTACTGGCGCCAACGGGGAAGATGTGATATTGGAGGTGCCCCTGGGTACCGTGGTCAGGGATACCGAGACCAATGCCATTCTTTTTGAAATAACGGAAGAAAGGGATGAAAAGGTTATCGTAAGGGGAGGTAAGGGTGGTTTAGGAAATACCCACTTTAAAAGTAGTACCCATCAAACCCCAAGATATGCCCAACCGGGATTACCCGGGCAGGAAAAACGTGTAACCTTGGAATTAAAGGTACTGGCCGATGTGGGTCTGGTAGGTTTCCCAAACGCCGGAAAATCTACCTTGCTCTCGGTCGTCACCTCGGCAAGGCCAAAGATAGCGGACTATGAGTTTACAACCCTAAAGCCCAATCTAGGTATTGTGAAGCATCGTGATTTTCAAAGTTTCGTTATGGCGGATATTCCTGGAATCATTGAAGGTGCGGCTGAAGGCAAGGGTCTGGGCCATTACTTTTTACGGCACATAGAACGAAACGCCACCTTACTTTTTTTAATCCCGGCTGATAGCAAGGATATTAGCAAGGAATACGAGATTCTTTTGGATGAATTACGGCGCTATAATCCAGAACTGCTGGACAAACAGCGCCTTGTGGCGATTTCTAAGAGTGATCTTTTGGATGAGGAACTCATGGAAATGATGCGTACGGAATTGGACAGGGATTTTAAGGAAGTGCCTTATCTGTTTATTTCTTCCGTGGTACAGTTGGGCATTCAAGAATTAAAGGATAGGCTTTGGGGTTTACTCGCCAGTTAGTCGAATATAGTGCTGTATGCCAAAGTGTTATTCCTTTTTTCAGTATTTTTAAGAAAAGAAATATGATGAAAACAGCAGGATACATTCTTCTTGTGCTTCTTTTGGGTTCTTGCAATGCTATTCAGGTCAACTACGATTACGACAAGGCCACCGATTTTTCAAATTATACCACTTTCAACTATTATCCGGACATGGATACCGGCCTTAGTGAATTGGATGACAAAAGACTTTTTCGGGTATTGGATATTGCCTTGCAATCTAAAGGGTTGGTCTTTTCCGAAGAACCCGATTTTTTGATTAACATACAGAGCAACACATTTCAAGCTCCCCGCAACAGCAATGTAGGCTTAGGGGTCGGCGGTGGTGGTGGAAACGTTGGTGGTGGTGTTTCCATTGGTATTCCAGTGGGTAGGACCAACTTGGAACGTCGGATTCAATTTGACTTTGTGGATAACCAAAAAGATATGCTCTTTTGGCAAGCGGTCAGTGAAAGTTCCTTCAAGGAAGATGCATCCCCGCTCGAGCGAGAACAGAAATTAAAGGAAATTGTAGAGAAGGTGCTATCCAAGTACCCGCCTAAAATCAAGAAGTAAGGAATCGGCAGCTCTTAGTACAACCCGTCTTTTGTATTTGTCATTAGGACACCTATTCTCCGGCTCTCGCCAATACTCTAGTCCCTGAACTATGACTGCTGAATTCAGGAGCGTACATACTCTGAACCGTAGTAATACCATTGCTAAAATCCCCGGCATTGTTGACCCGAAGGTCATACTCAAAAACATATACACCTTTAGGCAAATAATCGAAGAAAAAGTGAGTACTGGCATCCTTGGTACTTTCATAGTAACCTAATCCGTCCTGCCATTTGTAGCTGGAAAGTACATTTGTGGGTTCAAACCCTGCTGCCCGCATATCCTTCATATGTATGAATTCCATATCCCTATCCACCTTGAGTTCTATACGCACGCGCAACAGGTCCCCCACCTTCAAATCTGTGGTAGGGGTAATTGTAGAAATTTCTTCGCCCGTGTTAGTATTCTTTTTGAGGAAAAGCTTCTTTTTGAGTTGCAATGGGGTTTCCGCTGAAGTTATCTTGTTCAAGTCTTCAAAGTATTGCCAGTACAGCCCGCCCCAAGCAACGCCTTCTCCTTTTTTCGCAAGCGTAACATGGGCCATTTTGGATTTCACTTCATCCCCGCTCCATGAGGTCTTATAATACCCCGTTCCGGCTTCCAACCTAACATCGTCATGTTGGGAGGCTTCTATCTTTTGCTCTCCAACGGATACCTCTACCGTTTCGGTCAGGGATAGCCAATCATTACCTTGCAATAAAAGGGCATAAACCGCTTCCGTTGTGGCTTTGGTGGTTTTCCATTGGTTGGTCTGCTTATGTTTTAGCAACCACACCTTCAACTTGTCAACGATTTTGACATCGTGCTGTAATTCTGAAAATACCTCTATCATCAAGGCTTGTGTTTCTATTGAGGCTTCATACCAGTGCCAGGAGGTAGTATTTTCCTTCCAATACATCCCCAGCTCCTCATTGGAAATACTATTTTCGTTTAAAGATCTTAAAATGTTATTAGCCGAAGCTCCATCATCCATACGATAAAGGGCCAAGGCCAACATACCTTTGGAATACAATCCCTTTTTTACCCAATACTTTTTTGCCTGGTCCTGATAGTAGGCCAAAACTTCATCCACTTTTTTGGAGGTCTTGATGTTCTTGAAAAAACTGCGCATATAGAGGTAATGGATTTGCATTTGGCTAAGATGGTCATCCTTAGGGTTTTTGGTATACTTTTTCATTTGCTCGTACTCGCTTACGAATTCGGAATCAAGATATTGAAGAGCGCTTTTAAGTATTTGTGGTAGACGATTGTCCGTATTTGTTGCCTTCAAATGGTTCAAATGCCCTAATCCTGCAATGATATGCTGTGTGATATATCGGCTGGCCCGTCCGCCCTTGAACCATGCCCAAGCCCCGGAAGACAACTGGTTCTGTTGAAGTTTGCCCAAGGAATTGGCCTGTTCGTTCCGCATGGTATTTAGGTTGAATAATAGGGCAATACGTTTTTTTTGTTCAGTCTCAGATTGGGCATCGCGCAACCATGGAGTTTCCTGGATCAAAAGTGACTTCAGTGCGGAATTCTTTTCCAGATTACTCAATAACGCATCGGAATTTCTCCATTGGTCAAATATCTCCTGTATCCTTGGATTGGTATTGGCAATATGGCTGGCCAAGGTATTCGCATAATACTTTGCAAAGATTTGTTCGTTGCACTCATGAGGATACTCCATAAGATAGGGTAAGGCCTGTACCGCATACCAGGCGGGGTTGGAGGTAATCTCCAAAGTCAACTTGTGGTTGCTGAGAGTGGTAGAGGTATTGTCCCATAACTTGTCCAAAACAAAGGTTTTGGTCTGATTACCACCGACCCACATTGGTAAAGTCTCGGTCACGGGCATTCGATTGGTCAATACGGGAAGCACGTTTTGTTCCCCATCGCTAAAATCCCCTGCTTTGGCCAATATAGTATACTGTACGGCCTGCATCCCTTCGGGAATCCTTAATCGCCATGAGACTTGGGTATTACCCAATGAATCGACTGAAAACTCCTTTTTTTCAACTGGTGCGGCAATTTCGTTGGAGGGGGTCAAAAACAGCTTTTCCGTAACATCTTTACCCGTAAGGGCATCCACCAATTGAAGTTTTGCATGGCCCGAAAGCTTTTGATTGGTAAGATTAGCGATTTTAGTACTTAGGGTAATTTCATCACCCTCCCGTAAAAATCGTGGTGCATTGGGGATGACCATGAGTTCCTTTTGGGTTACCGCTTCCAAGGTAGTATACATACTTTGAAGATTCTTGTCATGAGCCAATAACAACAATTTCCATGTGGTCAAGGCTTCCGGTGTGGTGAAGCTAAAGGATACATTGCCTTCCTCATCCGTGCGTAATTGTGGAAAGAAAAATGCGGTTTCCTGTAGGTTTTTACGAATGGCTACAGTGCTAAAATCCGCTTCTTTTTTTGCTATTTGATTTTCTTCAGGTGCCTTGTCGAATTCTGCCAGCCCAGCAATTTTTCCGGTAGGGTCATTTTCCACAACAGCTATTTCGTCCAGGGCTGCACTTTCTTCCAATACTTCCATTGCAGCTGGAGGCGCACTGGATTTCCGCACCAGATTGCCAGTAGTTCCGCGGATTCTTGACCCATATCCAAAATGAAACCCGAACCAATCAAAAGTATCATAATACTGGGGTTGGTAGTTGTATCTACCGGAAAGGTCACGATATATCCGGAAACCTTTCGTTCCAAAACTTCTGTAAGCATTGCTATGGCTATTGGAATAGTAAGTAGGTAGATAGGCGAAACCGACATTCCAAGAATGTTCGCGAAAGGCATCCAAGGAAGCATCGTACATACTGGCCAACAATTCGGCGGCTACCTTGGCACCCTTTGGACCTTTTATCTGAAAAGTCCAGGTTTCAGCCGTGTTTGGCTGTAATTTGTCCCGAAACGTCACCGTTTCGATTTCCAAATCGGTTTTGGGATAAGGTACAGGAACCACCAAAGAGCCGGAAGTAAAGGCATTGAATGCTGAAAAACTATAGTGGATCGCAAAGCCACCCAAATCCGATTGTGTAACCGGAAGGGTAAAGCTTTGGGTATTTTGGTTCAATCGGATAACCCTCGTATCCACGATTTCTCGATTTTTTTCCACGCTTACGCTTACAAAAAGATCTTTTGCGGCCGAGGCCAACACAATTTTTACCCGTTCACCAATTTGATACTGGGATTTATCAAGTTTTATATCGAACAATTGGTTGTCCGCCAAAGCAGCATCTTTCTCTCCAAAGAGTGTTGTTATGGTCTTGGCCCTTACAGCTCGTCCAAACTTGTCTTGGGTCTGAAGTTCCAAAATGTATTTGCCCGATTCCCATTTTTTGGAGGTGTCCAAGGGAAATTCTGTGGATTTTCCTGTATCAAAATCAGACTCCCATACTAATTTTCCTTTGTCCCAACTGGTAAAATCGTGCTCGTTGGAATAGGCATCATGTGGGAATAGTTTCTTAAAACTGCTTTTTTCCCAATTTTGGTAATCGGGTGAAGCCCAAGGCCTATTGCGCAGTACGTATTTTGAGGGCCGTAACTTATACATTTTAAGGGTACCCTTGGCATCCACAGCTTGGCCATTTAGATTGATGGTCGTTATTTCAATGGTATGGTCTTTCGCATTTTTGTCCAGCCGATCCGAAATCCTGATATCGGCATTAAGGGTATGGTAACCCACACGGACAATATCGGTGGCCGTATGCGTTTCACCATTAATATCGGTTACGTCCGCGGTAATTTCATAACTGAATGTCGGTAGATTATTCTTCTCAATACTATTGTCCGGAATAGCCTTGAAAGTAATGTTATAGTTTCCGGAAGCATCGGTTACCGTAATGCCATAAGCGATTTCCTGTGGAGGGGAATTGAAGTAAGATCTACTCCAATAATACCATCTTGGAAAATGAACGACTCGGCGTATACGGTAGGCCACCTGGGCATCGGTAATGGCACTGCCTGCATAACCGATTGCCGTGCCCTTTACTGTGATACTGTCGTTGACCTTATAGGTTTCTTTTACAGGTTGGAAAGAGGTTTGGAATTTGGGCCGTTTATACTCTTCCACGGAGAATTCGGTAGTGCCATTGATTTTGATTGCTTTTGAACTTGCCTGTAACGAAAAACTCCCGGTAAGTCCGTTGTCCGGCAATATAAATTTTCCTGAAAACGAACCAAATTCATTGGTCGTTACCTCCAACGTGGTCACTTCTTGATAGTTTACATCCTTAAGGTTTACTGTCATTGGAATATTGGGAAGGATTTGGGACGCATCGTCTTCCCTTGAAACTGCTATTCCTTTGAAATAAAGTACTTGTCCCGGTCTATACATACTTCTATCGGTAAACAAAAAAGCGGAATTATCCAGGGAACCGAGAACTTGTGTATTTGATTTTGAGCCGATGTAATATGCTCCAAAATGGGCCGTATCGTCATTGTAAACCCCCTTTATATCTATGGAGGTCCAGCGCTTGGTGCCCCGTGGAATTCGTACCGCACCCTTAGCATTGGTGGTAAATGTTTCCGTCAGAAACTTACGGTCGTAGTTCTCCTGATAGGTAAATTGTAGCTTAGCATTTTCCAGAGGTTTTCCATTGTTCCTATCTATGAGCTGAAATTGATGATGTTCCGGGGTCTGGGTTTCAACTAAGGCCAAATTTGTTACCTGAATCTTCGCATAAGCGAACGTATTATGGATTTCCGCTTTAGGGACGGCCAAAAGAATATATTGTCCATTGCCTAATTTAGGCAGCAAGACCTCAATACCATGCCGCTGGAAATCGTTTTCATTTTTCAACGGAGCCTCCCATTTTTTAACCGCGGATAGTTTTTTGATAAAGTTCAGTTTTTCGGATTCCGGATACAGGGTATTCAGTTTTTTGATATCGTTGTTTGATACCTCATATGCAACAAGCTGAAGTTCATCCAGGTTTTTGTAGTTCACCAATATTCGGGAGGGAGAATCAATGGGGATATATTGCTCCACGGTCAATTGTAAACTTTTGGAAAGAATTTCGGATTTTAGGGCCCTGCACTTTTCGGCACCCGTACTTTCCGGAAATTGCGCGATAACCGATTCACAAAGCGTCAGCGCTTCTTTTAGCTTCCATCGATGTTCTTCTTTGGACTTGGGTTGGTATGAATTTCCCCATTGATTGTACAATAGGGCAATTTCATATTGGTACAAACCCGATACCTCATGATGACTTAGGTTTTCTACGGAGTTTTGAAGAACATCAAGATAAGCCATATCCTTATTTGGGAAAACCGCATTTTGATGAATAAATCGTAATCGTTCAATATCCACATCTGCCAAGGCTTCCAATCGAACATCCGAAAAATGAAACTTCGTAAGTTCCTGATAGATTTGCAAGGCTCTGGATTGTAGGGAGGTTTCGTCCGTAAAATCAATGGATAGCTGTGTAAATTGGTAGGCCTCGCAAAGTAATTTCGGGTCGTCCATTTCAAATTTATCCGCAGGTCGTGTGATGGCGTTTTCAGGAGTTTTATAGAATTGTAGCGTGGTATGGGCCAACAGATCGAATAGGGTTGGACGATAGGTTTCAGAACCCTTTTGTTTGGTCAGTATTTCCTGGAATTCGTTCACATTTAGGGCCTGTAATTTTGTCGGATTCTCCAACGAAGCGGTAAAATGTTGGTGAATTTCTTCGAAAAGGGTGGTCAAATCCCACGTCCGAAAGTCGATACTGTCTACTTTGGCTTCCGTTTCGGTACGATCATAGAACCGATAGCGGTTCTGTTGAAAATACTGCCAATACAGATTCCCCAAATAACTTTCCAGTACATTTTTTGTGGGGAATTCCGCCTTTTGGATTTCGGACTTAAAGTCGCTTACAATCTTCAATTGGGCGTCTTCTTCCAATGTCATGGCGTATTTGGAGGTATACAGCAATGCCTTTATTATTTGGGGCGAACGACCTTCTTCCTTCGCCTTTTCGGAGATGGATCGTACTACCTTCAAGGCCGATTTGGTCAGCGCCTCGTTTTCCAGTTTTTCTACTTGCCTCCAAAGTGCTTGGTACGAAGTATCACTTTGTGCATTGGCCATTGAAAATTGAAGTATCGTAAATAGTAAAACCAGGTATCTCATCTTAAATTTGTTCTCCCTTATCACATGATTAACATGTTCACAAGGAGTAGGATCACATAGGCTAAAATTAAGCAACAAATGTGAGCAAAACTTGTGCCATACGAAAGTTTAAATGAGTGAACGAAGTCCCCAAATGAGTTTGGACAACCATTTGGAGGTCTGAAACTGTATTAAAAAAATTAAGGGATGGTAAGATCTACCGACAAAACATCAAAGTTTTGATTTGCCATGAAATATTTTCTTTTCCTGTCCGCTGTCGTTCAGTTGCATGTATGCCAGGCGCAAAGCACAGGAGTTGATATAAATCAACTTATCGAAAGAAAGAAATACGTCCAAGCGGAGACCGAACTTCTAAAGGAAATTCAAGTCACGACGGATAAGGATGTCAAGGATAGGCTAGGGGAGGTTTATGGCTATCAAGGCAAATGGGACGATGCCATTGCCATTTACAAGGAGCTTACCGAGACCTACCCACAGGTTTCGGACTATGCCTTTAAATATGGAGGCGTTATGGCCAAAAAAGCCCAAAATAGCAATAGGTTTAAGGCCCTTACCCTAGTAGGAAAAATTAAGGAGAATTTTAAAAAAGCCGCCACTTTGGATTCAAGCTCAATAGAAGTGCATTGGGCTTTGGTGGATCTTTATATAAGCTTGCCGGGTATTTTGGGAGGGAGTACTTCCAAAGCTTTTGACTATGCCAAAAAATTGAAATCCGTATCCCCAATCGATGGCTATTTGGCCATGGGCTATGTACATGAATACGATGAAAATCCCGAAAGAGCGAAACAGGATTATTTATATGCCTTGGGACTTTTGGACGATTTGGAAAGTATAGAACGAAACCAACTGCACTATCAAATTGGAAAGATTTGCGGTGAGTATGACCTTAAATTGGACGAAGGAGTGTATCATATGGGGCAATACATCAAAAACTACACATCTTTGGATGGGGTTCCCTTAAAATGGGCCTATTTTAGAATGGCCAAATTATATCGAAAGAAGAAGGACAAACCTAAGGCCCTAAAATGGATTGCCAGAGCTTTGTATATAGATAACGAATTGGAAGCCGCCTTAGAAGAGCAGAAAAAAATCGAGGCCATGGGCACGTTGAGGTCATAGACTTTTCAAAAGGCCGCCGTCAATCGGAATCGATGTGCCGGTGATATATGCTGCCTTGTCCGAAGCCAAAAAAGCAACCAGGTATCCATATTCCTTAGGTTTCCCAATTCGCCTCAAAGGAACTCGGGACTCCATTTCTGAACGCACCTCGGCTATGGAAATCCCCAGTTGTTCCGCTTTTTTTGCATTGAGTTGCGCAATACGGTCCGTATCAAAATATCCGGTGAGGATATTGTTTACCGTAATTTGTGCAGCGCCTACATCGTTTGCCAGGCTTTTGGCCCAAGTAACCACCGCCGCCCTAATCGAATTCGAGAGTGCTAGATAGGAAAGAGGTTCCCTCACGGAGACCGAGGCCACATTAATAATACGTCCCCATTGATTTTGCCGCATTTGTTTTAAAGCCAGCTCCGTAGTAAAAACAACGGTTTTGAACAATAGGTCAAAGGCCTCTTGGTAATCAGGTACATGCTTTTCCAAAGTATTGCCCGCAGCAGGCCCCTGGGTATTGTTGACCAAAATATCCACGGAATTGTTCTCGAAATAGTTGGAAATGATTCTTTTGTAAGCCTCAAAATCATTGAAATCCACCACCAAATAGTGATGTGCTTGCCCTTGGTCGGTAGGCAAATCCATGACAATTTCCTTTAGTTTTTCCTCACTACGAGACATCAGGGTAACACTGGTCCCGCTTTCCGCCAATTGAAGGGCGATTGCCTTTCCGATACCGCCGCTACTACCGCCGACCAAGGCCTTTTTTCCCTCTAGATATATCTCCATTTCTTTTTTAAACTACGTAAATGCCCTCTCGTTTTAAGGGACGGGTTATGGCATTACCTATATTCCTCCCGTACTGGGCTAAAAACATCCATTAACCTACAGGCAGTCAAAGCTTTTCCTTTATGCGGTGTATGCGGTGGAATTACCACCATATCATCCTTTTCATAAATTGCGGTAATGCCGTCCAAAGTAAATTCAAATTTTCCTTCCAAAACCTGCATCACCTGTTCGTTCCCATGGGAATGCAAAGGGACTTTGGCACCCTTTTCCACATCCCAAAAGGCAATGCTCATATTCCGGGTATGCACTAGTTTCCCATGGTAGCCGGGCATGATTTCCTTGGAAGGGATATCGGCGAGGTTCATATTACAAATTCTATTCGGCGAATATAAAAAGAATCCCTATCGAAAAGAAGTGGTTTGCGTAGCTCTTTTCTATACCTATCTTTACATCCTAATCTATATTTCATGAACATCCATTTTATTGCCATAGGTGGTAGCGCCATGCACAATTTGGCCTTGGCCCTTCACCATAGGGGATACACGATTACGGGTAGTGATGATATTATTTTTGAGCCTTCTAAAAGTAGGTTGGAGCAAAAGGGCCTATTACCCACCGAATTTGGATGGTTTCCCGAAAAGGTGACAGGTGATTTGGATGCTATTATCCTCGGAATGCATGCGAAACCGGATAACCCAGAATTACTACATGCCCAGAAATTAGGGATACGGATTTACTCCTATCCCGAATTTTTATATGAACAGTCCAAAAACAAAACCCGTGTAGTTATTGGGGGAAGTCATGGCAAGACCACCATTACCTCAATGATTTTGCATGTTCTAAGGTATCACGATAGGGAAGTAGATTATATGGTGGGGGCCCAGTTGGAGGGGTTTGAACGCATGGTCCACTTAACCGAGGATAACGATTTTATTGTTTTGGAAGGCGATGAATATCTGTCCTCCCCAATTGATAGGCGACCTAAATTCCATTTATATAAACCCAATATCGCTTTATTGAGTGGTATTGCCTGGGACCATATCAATGTATTTCCCACCTTTGAGAATTATTTAGAACAGTTTCGGATTTTTGTGGACAGCATCGTAAAAGGAGGCAGTATAGCCTATAATGCAGAAGATAGCAAGGTCAAGGAAGTAGTGGAAAGATCCGAGAATCCTATTCGAAAATTACCCTATCATACGCCTTTGTATTCTGTAGAGGAGGGCCAGACCTTTTTGGAAACCCCAGAGGGAGCTATGCCCATTGAAATCTTTGGAAGACACAATCTTAGCAATTTAGCCGGCGCCAAATGGATTTGCCAAAATATGGGAGTGGACGAAGACGATTTTTATGAAGCCATAGCCACTTTTACAGGGGCCTCAAAGCGATTGGAAAAAATAGCCGAAAGTTCTTCAGTTACAGTTTATAAGGATTTTGCCCATGCCCCGAGCAAGGTTTCCGCAACGACCAGGGCGGTAAAGGAACAATATCCGAATCGGCGGTTGGTCGCCTGCTTGGAACTCCATACCTATAGCAGTTTTAATGCAGATTTTTTAAAAGGATATAGAGGGGCCCTGGATGCCGCGGATGTCGCCGTTGTCTTTTATTTGCCCGAGTCCGTAAAAATAAAACGACTAAAGGAAGTGACCCCGGGCCAGGTTATTGAGGCTTTTCAACGGGATGATTTAGAAGTTTTTACCGAGGCATCCCAATTTCACGATTTTATATTTGATCAAAATTTTGAAAACTCCATATTGTTGC
The DNA here is from genome assembly GCF_028285715.1 of Ulvibacterium sp. Taxonomy (GTDB): domain Bacteria; phylum Bacteroidota; class Bacteroidia; order Flavobacteriales; family Flavobacteriaceae; genus Ulvibacterium. The sequence goes on along the minus strand of NZ_JANQOO010000017.1, from coordinate 497,321 downwards.
TGATGAGTTCGGGAAATTATGGGGGTTTGGATTTGGACTCGGTTCGGCAAAAGCTTTCCGGATAATCCCAAGTCTTCGACGGAAAATTTGTCATGTTGCCCCATGATGGAACATGTTTTGACCTCTTCGAGACATGCTCGTTATAGGAAACTACGTTCGATTAACCCGTTTTTTTGGAATACTAAGGCGCAAAGCTTCCTTGGTATTATTAGCTGCTATATTGGGTATGTCCAACGCCATTTTGGAGGAAGATAGGACACTCTATGATAATAGGAACTATTTGGAGGAACGGGAATTTCCATCCTATGATGAGCCGCATTGACTGCAATATATAGAAGGTTTACTTCTTCCGCTTCTTTCCAAGATTGCTATTTGGCTAACACTGCGAATTTTTTCTATTGATTTCGCTGTGGATTTCCAGGATAAAAATATTAGTTCATTATCTTTAACAAATGCAAGAAAAGCCTACTACCTTTTCGATAAAACACTGGGCCGATGACGACAAGCCACGGGAAAAACTGGTGCAAAAAGGGAGGTTGGCACTATCGGACGCGGAGTTGGTCGCCATACTCATTGGATCTGGGAGCAAAAAGGAGAGTGCCGTGGAACTCTCCAAACGTATTTTGGCCTCTGTCGGCAATAACCTGAACGAGCTTGGAAGACTTTCCACAAAACAATTGAGGCAGTTCAAAGGAATCGGAGAGGCAAAGGCTGTGACTATAGCAGCCGCCTTGGAAATAGGCAGAAGACGGCGGGTGGAAGGAATCCTTAAGATTTCAAAAATTGGAAATAGTCGGGATGCTTTTGAATTGCTCTACCCCAGAATGGGCGAATTGGAACACGAGGAATTTTGGATTCTATACCTAAATAATGCGAATAAGGTACTACAGACTGCCCAATTGAGCAAAGGCGGCATTACGGGTACATTGGTAGACGTGCGTTTGGTAATGAAACAAGCCTTGGAATTGGGTGCCGTGGCCCTAATATTAGCACATAACCATCCATCTGGAAACCTCAGGGCAAGCAAGGCTGACAAGGAGATCACCCAAAAGTTGCAACTGGCTGCCAGTGCTCTTGACATTAAAGTGCTGGATCATCTCATTATTGTCCAAAAGGATTATCTAAGTTTTGCCGATGAAAAGATACTGTAAGGTTCCTTTCGGGTTTCTTGAGTGCCGCGATTCAAATTTAACCTGGAGTTCCACGAAGAAAAGAGAAAAAAAACTATAACCTTTCAAACCGAAATTTTATTGAGTATGTTACTAGTTTATACGCATAAAATCACTTCGCGCTTCAATTATATAATGAAGCATATTTTTACGCGTATTTTGGGAATTGAAGTTTTGTTTACTACCAAGGTAGAAGATTTCATAAAACATACCGGGCCAAAGATTACCTACACCAAACAGGCCCTGCAAAATGAATTTTTTATCCGAAGTAATGACCTATTGTTTGAGCAGGGCATTAACGATTTTGAGATCAGTATAGGCGATTGGGATGGCATTCCCTGTTTTTTTTCCACTGGGGAACGAAGCAATATTCCATTTGATATTTTTTCGGCCAGTTTCTATCTTCTCAGCCGTTATGAAGAATACCTTCCCCACGTTAAGGACATTCATGGAAGATTCTCACCAAAAGATAGCATTGCCTATCGCCATGGTTTTCTGCAACAGCCGGTAGTAGATTTGTGGGCTTTTAAATTATTGGATGGTCTTTTAGATCGGTTTCCGAATATCAAGACTAAACAAAGGTCCTACACATATACCTCTCTTTTGGACATCACAACCTCGCATTGCTTTGCCCATAGGGGTTTTGTACGAAGTTTAGCGGGATTTTTCCTGGATTTGGGACAGTTCAGGCTAAAAAGGGTTTTTAATCGTGTGGCGGTTTGGTTCAAACCCTCCAAAGATCCCTACAATAATTTTGGATTTCTGGTTGACCTACATAAGAAATATGACATAAACAGCATATTCTTTTTTCAGTTTGCCGCGTATTCCACGTATGATAAGAATGTTTCCCCCAACAACAATAGGTTCCGATCTTTGATAAAATCCATTGCGGACTATAGTCAGGTTTCACTGGCCGCTTCATATAGTTCCTTTAATGATACCGGTTTGTTGAAAACGGAAAAAAGACGTCTCGAGGATGTAATCAATAGACCTGTCGATTGTACCAGGATGCGTTACAACAGAGTGGATATTCCCAATACGTACAGGAATTTGGTCGAAGCCGAATTTACGGACGATTATACGATGGGCTATACCCATGAGATTGGTTTTAGGGCAGGGACCTGTACTCCTTTTTATTTTTATGACGTGAATTTGGAAATACAACAGCCCATAAGGCTCTATCCTTTTGCCGTGCATGATTATGCATTTGTAAACCACAAAAACAAAGCTGAAATATTGAAAAAGATAGGAAAACTGTATGTCCTGGCAAAGCAGGTAAGAGGACACTTCATTACTGTTTTCTCCAATGAGTTGCTGGGCGATGATCATGATGTGGACTGGAAACGCCTATACGGGGACGCATTAAAAGAGTATCATGTTTAAGGATATTATTACCGACATTTTCTTCGATTTGGATCATACCCTTTGGGATTTTGAAAGGAATTCTGCCTTGACCTTTGAAAAAATACTTAAGGACAATCATATTGAGGTAGAACTATCGGATTTTTTGAAGATTTACATACCCACCAACCTTGCGTTTTGGAAATTGTATAGGGAAGAGCGGATAACCAAATCTGAGTTGCGCTACCAACGACTAAAGACCGTTTTTGATGCCTTAAAATATCCCATATCCGATGAAAACATAAACCTATTATCCGAGGAGTACATCGCACATTTATCCAACTACAACCATCTTTTCCCGAATACCATCGATGTTTTGGAATACTTAAGGCCAAAGTACACCCTTCATATCATTACTAATGGTTTTCAGGAAATACAGGAAAAAAAGTTGAAAAACGCCAATATTTCCGACTACTTTGTCCATATTATCAACTCAGAAATGGCAGGGGTAAAGAAACCTAATCCCATTATTTTTCAATTGGCCCTTAAAGCGGCAAAAGTATCGCCCCAAAAAGCGCTTATGATAGGCGATAGCCTGGAGGCAGATATCCTGGGCGCTCAAGCCGTTGGCCTCCATACCTTACACTTTAACGTACATAATGAACCACAGCACGAATTTTGCGAAATGATTCATGATTTACGTGAAATAAAATCTCTTTTATAGAGTTATATAGGTTGATATGCGTTGTATTTGGAGGCTCAGGTTTGGTAAAATGGGAAAACTAGGCACACACACTATATTTGGCTTGCTGTTGGCTATTATCTTCTCGTCCTGTGCAGAGAAACAGGATTTTGATCAATATGACGATTTGAGCATTACTCCTACTTATGAAGCGAGCATCGTATACCTTGAAACTCCTGAAGAAGTAATTAATGCCTCAAATGGGGCAAACTTCTATTCCCAGGATTTCAATTTCGACGCCTTTGCCGAGGATATTTTTTCAGAAAGGGTTTTGGATGGTGTACTCACCTATGAAGTGGAAAATACCACGAGCAAAAGATTGGACCTGATAATTGAATTTTTGGATGAAGCAGGCAATGTGCTAGATACGGAATCTTTTTCCATTAACCCGGCACCTACAGCGGTTTTGGTTAGGGAAATTGCTTATGGCAATGCAGGTCGCAGTATCGATATTATTAGAAACACCTCCGGAATACGACTAAGCGGCACAAACCTAAGCGATTCTTCCAGTACCTCAACACTTCCCGACCCTATGGTTACCTTAAAATCTAGTGGAAAATTCAGGGTACGAATAAAATGAAACTCCGACACCTCTTTTGGGCAACCATTTTTTGGGTTTGCTACTATTCGCATGCCCAAAACAAGCAGTTGCTTTATGACTTTAGCGATATTCCCCAGTCTTTGATGGTAAACCCTGGGGTGAAGACCGATTTTCAGTGGTATGCGGGTATTCCGGCATTATCGGGAATATCGCTACAGGGCGGATCAAGTGGAGTTACTGTGAATGATATTTTTGCCGATGATGGATTGGATATTAATGATAAGGTAAGGGATAGGGCCATCGATGGAATGAATATAAGGGATGAACTTAGCGGCACCTATCAAATTGAGCTTTTGAGTGGTGGATTCCGGGGAAAAGATCCAGACTATTTTTATTCTTTCGGTATATACAATGAAGGGGATGCCATTGGTTATTGGTTTAGGGATTATGCCATTCTTGCTTTCGAAGGAAACGCGGACCGTTTAAATCAAGAATTTGATTTGAGCCACCTAAAGACAAGGGGCGAAATGGTGAATGTGTTCCATTTTGGAATCAACAAAAGAGTCAATAACAAGCTTGTTGCCGGGGCCCGGGGAAAGATATATTCCAGCATTTTTGACTTCAACTCCACTCGGAACAAGGGCTTTTTTGTAACTCGAGAGGGTCAAAACAACCTCTTGGCCAGCACTCTTGATGCCGACATGAAGCTGCGGACATCGGGTATTTCCGAGTTGGAAGACGCCGAGGATAATGGAAACCTGGCAAGTACTGTCCTAAAGCGGGGTTTCTTTGGAGGTAATCTTGGATTGGGTGTGGATTTAGGGTTTTCCTATAATCTTGACCAACAGACCGTTATAACTGGAAGCCTTTTAGATTTGGGATTTATATATCATGCCAATGATGTCCAGACCTATACGTTGGATGGTGCCGCCACTGTGGAAGGGATTGAGGTAATACTCCCGGATGCCCTTTCAGATCCCGACGCCGATTTTTGGCAAGAATTGGTAGACGAAATAGAAGCTTTGGTACCTTTTGAAGAAGATACTAGGGGTTACATCACCTTTAGACCTACCAAACTTTATGCGTCCATTCGGCGAGATTTTGGGGAACAACTGGAATCTCGGGAAATTTGTGATTGTAATGAGGTAGTTGCCGGGGGTGGTGGGGCACGTTATAGATATGCCAATAGTTTTGGAGGGCAACTCTACATGATAAATAGGCCCAGAGGTCCTCAAACCGCACTCACTGCATTTTATATGAGACGTTTGGGGAATGTCCTGGCCGCCAAAGCCACATATACCGTGGATAAATTTTCCTATTCCAACATAGGTCTTGGAGTAAGTATACAGGCAGGCCCTGTAAATCTATACATGATGGCCGATAACCTTTTGGCTTATAGTAATATAGCGGACACCCATTACGCTTCTTTCCAATTAGGATTAAATATTATATCTTGGGGCCAAAAATAATGGGATTGTGAGGTGCGCCTTTACTTCAAGAATACTTCTTTGGCACGTTTTTTTCATTCCAAAATACGATAAACCTCAAAAGGATTACTTGTGAAACGATTGTTATTGACCCTTTTCATAGTATCGAGCTACTTAGGTATGGCACAAACGGATTTAAACGATTATAAATATATTATTGTTCCCAAGAAGTTCGATTCCTTCAAAAGGGAGAACCAGTACCAGACCAGTACGTTGGTTAAACATTTGTTCTCCAAAAATGGTTTTGAAACAGTTTATGAGGACGAAATGCCGGTGGAGCTTTATGAGGATAGGTGCTTGGGTCTTTTGGTGGAACTCCTTGACGATTCTTCCATGTTTACGACAAAAGTTGCCCTAGATTTAAAAGATTGTAGGTCCCAGACGGTGTTTACCACAATTCAAGGCAAAAGTAGATTAAAGGAATTTGTAGCCTCTTACAGTGAGGCCATAAGAGGGGCCTTTACTTCTTTGGAGGATGTGGATCATCAATACAATGGCGCATCTACCAAAACGGAACCTGTTACGGTCAGCTTTAAGAACGACATAAAAAAATTGAATGAAGGTCAGGACGCTACGGTACAACAAAAAGCTACCTTGGACGAGCAAAGCTATAAAGATTTGAGACCGGTGGAGTCCAATATTCAAAAGAAGGTCGAAGAAGATCCAGAAACAATTCGACAGGTGACCACTAAGGAAGAACAGATTTATGAAAATAGGCAACCCGTATCATCCAACATATCAAAAATGGATACGAATTCGACAAAAAAAGTTGCTGATACCGTGAATACGGATATTTGGTACGCCCAGGAATTGACCAATGGATACCAACTGGTGGACAACACACCCAAAATACGAATGACGCTTTTTGAAAGTTCTGTCCAAGGGGTTTATCATGCCAAGATGAACAATAAGCATGGACTGGTCTATACAAAGGATGGTACGTGGTTCTTTGAATATTACAATGGAAGCGATTTAATTACCGAGGAATTGAAGGTCAAGTTTTGACTTCTTGCTTTTCAACATCAAACATCATATTTGTCCTTCCATCGGTTTTTCAAAAATTCCTTGATAGCCCTTTCACGTTGGTTGTCGCCCGGCTTGTAAAATGCAGTTCCGGAGAGCTCCTCGGGCAAAAATTCTAGGGATACAAAGTTGTTTTCATAGTCATGTGCATATTTATATTCCTCCCCATAACCTAGATCCTTCATTAATTTGGTTGGGGCGTTGCGCAGCGCAAGTGGTACCGAAAGGTCGCCAGTCTGTTTTACAGTCTGCTGAGCTTTTCCCACCGCCGCGTAGCTTGCGTTGCTTTTGGGGGACGTTGCCAAATAAATGGCACATTGACTCAGGATAATGCGGGCTTCTGGATAACCTATGGTGGTCACGGCCTGAAATGTAGAATTGGCGATGACCAGTGCTGTGGGATTCGCCAAACCGATATCTTCGGCAGCCGAAATAAGCATTCTGCGGGCGATGAACTTTACATCTTCACCCCCCTCGATCATACGGGCCAACCAATACACTGCCCCATTGGGGTCACTACCCCGAATCGATTTAATAAAAGCCGAAATGATATCGTAATGCTGCTCTCCTGTCTTATCGTACAGAACCGTATTTTTCTGGACCTTGCCAATAACCAATGAGTCCGTGATGGAAAGGTTATCGCCCTCTTCGGAACTCACCACCAGTTCGAAAATGTTCAAAAGTTTTCTTCCATCCCCACCGGACAAACGTAAGAGGGCTTCCGTTTCCTTTAATTCTATTTTTTTTTCCTTTAGAAGACTGTCTTGTTGTATCGCCCTAAGCAGAAGTGCTTCCAGGTCCTCTTTTCCGAAAGGGTTCAGTACGTATACCTGGCAGCGAGACAACAAAGCTGGAATTACCTCAAAACTAGGGTTTTCCGTAGTGGCACCTATCAATGTCACCCAGCCTTTCTCAACGGCTGCCAAAAGCGAATCTTGCTGGGATTTACTGAATCGGTGGATTTCATCAATAAAAAGAATGGGGTTCTTGGAAGTAAAAAGTCCACCGCTTTGTTTGGCTTTGTCAATCACCTCTCTAATATCCTTTACACCACTGTTAATGGCACTTAAAGTATAAAATGGACGCTTACTTTCGTTGGCAATGATGTTGGCCAGGGTTGTTTTTCCCGTTCCCGGTGGTCCCCAAAAAATTAAGGAAGGGATGGTTCCCTTTTTAATCTGGAGCGTAAGCGAACCATTTTCACCCACCAAATGGTGTTGACTAACATATTCATCTAAAGTTTTAGGGCGTACCCTTTCGGCCAATGGTACATTCATACCATAAAAATAGAATAAAATTAATGATGACGATTTTACAGCATTTCCAGGTATGGCCGGCTTATTGCATTAAATGGGTTAATTTTATGATATGTCCGAACAACAGTATTTTAAGTTTTCCAATATAGTGGTTATTGCACCTCTTTTGGCTGTATTGTCTATTTGGACCGTCTTTTTGATTGAATTGCGTTTTCATATGAATCTAAACGATTATGGGGTGTACCCGAGAACGTTTTCCGGTTTAAAGGGCATTTTCCTTAGTCCGTTCATTCACGGTTCCGTAGAGCATCTTTATAACAATACGATACCTTTGGCCGTACTTACCGCCTCACTGTGCTTTTTTTACCGAAGGATAGCCTTGAGGGTTTTACTATGGGGGATTTTTCTATCAGGGTTATTGACCTGGGTTATAGGAAGACCTTCCTTTCATATCGGAGCTAGTGGAGTTATTTATGTTTTGGCAAGCTTTATTTTTTTTAAGGGGATTTTTTCCAAATATTATCGCCTGGTTGCACTTTCACTTATTGTGGTTTTTATCTATGGAAGTTTGTTGTGGTATATATTTCCCGTTAAAGATGGAATTTCCTGGGAAGGACATTTAGGCGGGTTTATAACTGGACTTTTATTGGCCATTTTTGTTAGGGCCGAGATACCATCACCTAAAAAATTTGATTGGGAAAAGGAAGATTATAATGAAGAAGAGGATGAGTTTTTACAACAGTTTGATGAAAACGGAAATTTTATTGAGAAAAAAGACCACCAGGACCACCAAAATGAATCCGTTCGGATTACCTATCACCTAAAAAAAGAGCCTAAGGGTAAAGGAAGTGAATAGCGTTGATATAAATAGGCACGAAATTACTTTTGCCACGTTTATGACGAATTTCTTTGCCGTAGCGCTTCATACAAAAAAACACCGCAGGCAACAGAGACATTTAAAGATCCTATTTCTCCCATCATTGGTAATTTGGCCCTATGGTCCGCGGATTTAAGTACTGAAGGGGAAATGCCAAGTCCCTCTGATCCCATTACTATAGAACACGGTCCCTTAAATGAAACTTCATAAATGGATTTTTCCGTCTTTTCGGTAGCTGCCACTACCTGCACCCCCGAAGCTTGAAGATAAAAAATGGCGTCCTTAATGTGGTCTACCTTGGCAATAGGTACTTTAAAAGCCGCTCCGGCAGAGGTTTTAATGGTATCCGAAGTGATTGGTGCAGCTCCTTTCTTTGGAATGATGATGCCGTTTACACCAGTACATTCAGCAGTTCGTATTATGGCCCCAAAATTTCGAACGTCCGAAATTTGGTCCAACAAAAGGAAAAGGGGTAGCTTTTGGGAACTTAGCGCTGCTTCTACAAGTTCTTCCAGCTTAAAAAAGGAAATAGGTGAAATATGGGCTATTACACCTTGGTGATTCTCTTTTGATGACCGGTTTAGTCTCTCTACTGGGACGTAAGTGGCGTTTACCCCTTTTTTCCGGATTATGCTCTCCAATTCCCTATACAGGTCTCCTTTTAATCCTTTTTGCAAGTAAACTTTGTCAATCGTCTTGTCCGAGTTTATGGCTTCGATAACTGCCCGAATTCCATAGATTCTTTCACTTTTTCGCATGGATAAAAGTAATCAAAAAGAAGCTCCAATGTAATATCAATATTTTCTTATGAATGGCGGGACAAATGGACCTTTTTAGCTACATATTTGACGAAATGTTTAATCTAAGGTCAGCGAAAAATCAATTCTAAAAAACTTTCTTAATGTATTTGCTGTTTATCAAAATATTAAGTATATTCTTACTTAATTTGTAGTTTTATTCATTATTTGTTTCATGATAAGATAACCATTATGGAAGCTTAAAAGATGGCTGAATCTGTATTATATTTTATCCATATATTTCTCGAAAGCGAAAAGTTTGGAACACCAAGAAATGGTTTTAAAGGTCTTGTGCCTTGTATTATTGAAATATTACGGATTTAAATCAATGGCGATCTGAATGGAGTGGGTGAGCAATATTTAGTTCAAATATGTATTGGAACTATGGCAAAAATTAAGTTGTAACAATAGTATGAGTTTAACACCAGTTGTTTTGATTGATAAAGGGGACTCCTAAAAGAATGCGAAAGAAATAATATCATTCATTCAATCAGAGATTTGATTGAAGAAATTGAAACCAAGCTGGCAAACCCGGTATAATTCGAGATTAAAAGCATCTGCAAAACGAACAATATCTTTTCGCGAAAGATGGACATAAACCTTGAGTGTCCTTAACTGTTCAAGGCCAATATAATCCTAATTTTTGTATCATGAAAAGTTTATTTAATCTAGGTGGAGTTAAAATCCTTACAAGTTCCGAACAAAAGGTCATCGCCGGAGGCGGAAAATGCTCAGACAATTGTGTTGGACAACCTGCTGGCACCCTTTGTTATGGTAATGGCCATTGTGGATGTCCAGGAGAGTGCAATGGCTTCGGATTTTGTGAAGCATACTAGAAATTGAAGTGGTTTATAGGCGTAAAACCTAGTTTCAATATTTAGTTAATAAGTAAAGGGCTTTCCTAAGCCCTTTCTTTCTTATGTCGCAGTTCCGCAAGTCCTTTTAAGAACAACATCCCTTCTTCCTTTACCTACAATGCAAAGTGGACATTTATGCCCCCTTTCCTTCCGACGTCACTATTTCGGCATATGACAACAAACGTTGTAAATCCTCTTTTTTGCTTAAGTCGATTTCGTTCCTTTTAATAAAGGTTTTTAAAATGCCCACTTTATTTTCTTCAAAAGTGGTGGAGAGCTTTTTCTTGGAGTCCGGAAAAAATCGGGGAGTTTCGGAATCCACCGCAACGTAAAACCCCAGTCGGTCCACAAATTTGTCCGGGGTCGGCAAATGTAGGGAGGTTTTGGGTTGTTGTCCTTCCTTAAAGGCCTTGGATTTTTTTTCATAGAGATCGTATTTTTCACCGGAAAAAGTTTTAACTAGATACCCATTTTCCAGATTTCCCCTTTTGTCAAGGTACTCCGAATAAACAAATCGTTGCCCATTTATCTCACAGGACACTTTGGCACCCTTAAAAAGGGATTCCACAGCTTCTCCCTCATCCCGTTTGATTTCTATCTCATCGGTGTACGCATTATAGCGTGCTAGGATACTTTTAAAAGGTTTGTTCGCATAATATATCTTTCCTAGGCTAAAATCCTCGTCATAATACATGGAACCTTCAATATCCGCCAAATCCACTGTGCGGTCAGTCATGATAGCCTCAGGCTTATTACTTAAAGTGTGAAAGTAATTTGCCAATCTAAAATTATTTTCAGTATCCCCGGAAGGGTTGGCTTGTAGCCCTGTTTGCCCGAGTGCTGAAAATCCAAGAATAGCGGATATTATAGTCAACAGTATTTTCCTATTCATTTCTTTTTCACTTATAGATTTGAGAAGAAAAACGTCCGTATATATGGTGTTAAGTTTAGGCACATTACTCCTATTTTTGTTAAATCCATAGTATACCTTTTTTCAAACGTATTCAAGATACTTTATTAAGCTTTACAAAGAAATCTTTAACCCCTTTTCTAGAAGTGGTGATTTAATGGTGTGTACAAATCATAGACAAAAAGAAGCAACAAGGAGATTCAAGCTCCTTTCCCTTCGGATGTCACCGTTTCGGCATATGACAACAGACGTTGTAAATCCTCTTTTTTGCCCAAATCGATTTCATTCCTTTTGATAAAGGTCTTTAATACACGCACCGTATCATCATCAAAAATGGTGGAAAGTTTTTTCTTGGAGTCTGGAAAAAACTTGGGCGTCTGTGAATCCTGTGCCACATAAAATCCCGATCTGTCCACGAATTTATCTGGAGTGGGGAGGTGTAACGAGGTTTTGGGTTGTTGCCCTTCCTTAAAACTTTTTGATTTTTTTTGATAAAGATCATATTTGTTACCGGAAAAAACCTTGACTAGATACCCATCTTCCAAATTTCCTTTTTTGTCCAGATATTCAGCATACTCGTATACATAGCCATTAACCTCGCAAGAAACCTTGGCATCCTTAAGTAAGGCCTCTACAGTTTCTTGGTTATCCCTTTTGATTTCTAATTCATCGGTATAGGCATTATACCGTGCAAGGATGCTTTGAAAAGGCTTACCGGAATAATAAATCTTTGCTTGGGTAAAATACTCGTTATAATACATAGAGCCTTCTATGTCTGCTAAATCCAAGGTGCGTTCTGATGTTAAGGAAGGTGATTTGGTACTCATAGTATGTATAAAATTAGCCATTCTAAGATTGCTTTCGGCAACTCCTTTTGAAGTAGCTTGGGCCAATACGGGAATTCCATATGCAACCAATATGGCGGAAAGTAATAATTTCTTTGTCATGATTATCTCTTTTGGATTGTTAGTGAGGAGGGTAATTTAAATGCCTTCCCTATACTTTAAATTTACTAAATAATTTGATACTATTGATAATATATGAATCAATATCCCATTTTGATAGAAAGGTATTTCTGGAAAAGAGTCAAAAAGTGACGATACAGCAACTGGCATTATAACTTTTCGAAAACAAAACTTTATGGAAGAATGATTACAAAAAGAAAGCCATGGTGATCTTAAGAGTCACCATGGCTTTTCCTTATATAATGGTTTATGCTTAAAACCGCTATTTGCACTTAATTAATACACCTTCCTGGGTTTGGTCCAAACGTTTGGCCACCAGCATAGGGACCAGATGGCGAGTTAACAGTAAACGTTACTTCTTCATCAAAACTACCGCCTGAGAAAAAAATAAGCAAAGTGGAACCGTCAGGTACATCTATGGAAAAGTTTGCAGAACCTCCACTTCCAAAAGTGAAGGAGTTATTTACCCCATCAATTACAAAATTGATAGAGGCCCCATTCCAACCATCTCCAAAACTGTCAAACGCATCCACAGTCCAAGTACCACCGACGGATACATCCGTTATCGGAGCACATTCAATCTGGACAATAAAATTAAATGCCTGGTTCTGCTCCGGTTGACCTAGGATACTACCACTAAAATTATCCTGATTGGCTACAAAACCACTGGAGCTCGTTGCCGTTCCCAAAAAACGCAGTATATCTCCGGCGGCGATATCTTCGGCAGTTATCCCCAGGGTAGTCGCAATTTCGGTAAATGGAATAGAAATATCCGATGGAAAAGTGGAAACCGTGGTCAAAGGTGTTGCATCAATATCGGCTGAACCTTCCAAGCTCACATCTACCGACCATGACTGCACGTTATCTTCAAAAGCATCTAGATTGGCATCAAAGCTTGCTGAGGGAACTTGGTCCACAGCCACTACATTATCATATAATATCCTTACATAAGGGGCCTTATTGGCCTCGTCCAAATGTACCTGCATCGGGTCTTTTTCATCCTCCTCACAGGAAATAAATCCCACAGAAAGAAGAGCGGCCCCGATCATATATATAAATAGTCTTTTCATTTTTTTCATTTTTATAAAAAGTTAGTTTTAATCAGTCTACAAATCCTTCTGGATTGGTGTCCCAAAATACCGGAGTATCGGGATTGGCCTTTTGGGTTATGTTGGTATTATTGTCGGATGCTACCTGGGGATACCACATACTTCTGAGGAATGTACCGGGATCGGCAACTCGTGTCGCGGGAGTTAGGTTATCCGGTTGTCCTGTTCTTCTATAAGTGCAATAAGCCTCCATACCGTTACACCAAGAGGAGATAAACACCTGTTCAGCAATAATTCTGAGCTTATCGGTATCGTTGCCTGCATCATATGCCGCCAAAACATCTGCTACATGGGAATCTATGGAGGCAGGTGTCGCTTCAAATCCGGTACCATCGGCCAAAACGGCACCAAAAGCGGCTACCTTATTCATGGACTGCCGCATCCCTTCTTCCAAATAGACTCTAGCATCGCCAGTGGTACCCAGTACAAGGGCAGATTCAGCTAACATCAAGTGTGTATTGGTAGCCAATAAAAGGGGTGATATACCCGCTCCGGCCAGTCCCTCACTTTGCGCGGTTGATCCGGCAACATTCCTAAAGGAGTCATCATCGAAGGGACCACCAATGGGATAAACACCATGTAATGTACGGAAAGCGTCATCAGGAGGAATACCATCATCATCCAAATGGTTTCTTCCCCACAGTCCATTGAGGCCATTCGCCGCAGGGACCAAGCAATAAGTGTCGAAGGGAGCCCACCATGCTGGTATGGCTGGTTCCGTAACACATTCCTTGGTGATTACATCGGCACCCGAATAATCCGATTGTTGCCTATAGAAGTAATAGCGGGTCCTTGGATCTGGGTCGTCATATTGGTTGGCCATCAAGTTCATATAGTAATTGCAGGTGTAGAAGTCCGAGCTGGGCCCAGCACCATCATAATTGGCATCAAAATAAGGGTGACGGCTATCCGGAGCTGCTAAATTTGAACCCCACTGGAACTGCAAATCATCTGCGGAATCGGCAATAAATTGCCCGCCTGCCACAATACTATTGATAATAGCAGTAGACTCCGCCGGATTTACCAATCTTGACTGTACGGCGAGTCTTAGTCGCAGAGTATTGGCCGCCTTAATCCACTTTCCCTCATCACCTCCATAAAATAGGTCATTAGTCGGTAACACCAGCTCATTTCTATTTAGGTTAACGATGGCATCCTGTAGTAGTTGATCCGCCGCTGCATAGATGGAAGCTCCTGTATCCGCGATTGGATTAAAGATACCCTCCTCACCTCGGGCCGCTTCCGTATAAGGTACATCTCCGAACATGTCTACCATGGTCGTAATCAAATAGGCCTCCAAAATTTGCCCAATGGCAATATGGGTAAACTGACCGGCCTCTTCTGCAATTGGGTTCATGGTGCGAATATCAATCAAGGCCCCAGTATAGGTATCCTCCCAAAGCTGGTCAAAATCAGTGGGGGAATACGATTCCCTGTAGGTAGGCCCGAAGGAATGTTGTATCCTTACGGGTTCCATACCAAATTGGGATGTACCGTTTTCAGCACGACCTTCCGTCCCGGAATGTACCTTGGCAACCAATTGCTGAATACTATTTAGGAAGAAATCTACGTCCGCCTGGGTCGGGTTTAATTCATTGGGACTTGGAACCACGCCAAGATCTGTGGTTTCGCATCCATCGTTTATTAGCAATACGGAAATGGCAACAAGAACCAGCCCCATATTTTTAAACCTATTTTTCATAATGCTATATATATTTTTCATTTTCTTTTTCGATTAGAAAGTAGCTCTTACAGTGAAACCATATCTTCTTACGGACGGGCCTGTAAAGAAGTCGATACCCTGCCCGTTACCTACACCCGTACTGGATGAGTTGGTGTCGTAGCGAACATTGTCCGGAAAGTTGATAGCCTTAAACCATAGGTTCTGCCCGGATAGCGTAAAGGAAAGACTACCGAATGGAGTCCTTTCCAACATTTTGGAAGGCAGGGAATAGCCTAAGGAAGCTTCCTGTAACCTGATTGTGGAACCGTCAAAAATGCTAAGCGGATTAATGGTTCCTCCAAAATAGGTGTTAAATCCAAGTTCAGTGGCGCTGATAGCCGTATCATTGGGCGTACCATCAGCTTTTACACCGGGGAGGATATAATTCGCTTCTCTGTCAATTGGAGTATCATCATCAACTACCCCACGACCAATCAATGCCGATGTGGTAACGGAGTAGATGTCCCCACCATGGCGATATTGCAGGTTCGCGGATAAGGTAAAGTTCTTATAGGTAATTGTGGGGATAAGCGCGGTTTGCCAATCCGGGTTTGGATCACCGATTTCCCGAATAGTTGGATCGAACAAATACCTTCCTGCATCGTTTACTACCCTGTTTCCGTTATCGTCAAATACGAAGTCCGTACCCAAAAGTACTCCAAAGGGTCTGCCCTCTACGGCATAGTTAGCGGCTTCTTCAGCAATGGCATCGGTCAAAAGAATGTTATTTGTGCCATCTGCTAAGTCAGTTACCGTAGTCTCAATGGTAGTCCAGTTACCGGCGATGTTGATGCCGATTCCACTTTCGAACTCTTTAAGGATTGCAAGATCAAAATCTATCTCGACCCCCTGCGCTTGGATTTCACCGATGTTAACCGTTGTGTCTGTAAATCCAGTGGAGCTATCCAAAGTACGGTCGGTAATCAAATCAGTTGTTCTTTTGTCAAAAAGACTAACATTCAAATTCAAACGGTTGAATAGACGAGTATCTAGACCGACTTCGAATTCCTGAATTCGCTCCGGTTTCAAATCTGCATTACCCAAAGTATTATCTACAGAGTTTGATGAGATAACGTTACCGTTTAAATCTACAAGACTTCTAGAGGTAAGTCCCAATACGCTTCGCGTGTTGAACGGCGTGGGGAAACCGGCTGATGAACCATAGCCCAAACGGAGTTTGGCATAGTTTAGAAAGTTGCCTTGAAGCCCTTCGAAGGCTGAAGTAGGTACAAAAGAGATACTTGCCCCGGGGTAGAAAATAGAGTTGTTCTCTCGTTCCAGTGTTGAGGACCAATCATTTCTACCTACTGCGTTTAAGAATAACCAATCCTTATAGCCTAAAGTCAAATCCAAATAGGCACCGACAAGGTTTTCCTCAAAGTTTTGATTGAGGTTTGGATTATTTCCTCCTCGAGTTTGAGAATTTTGGGCAGAAGGTGTGGTGAAGTTAAAATGCTCAAGTACACCAAAAACCAGTTGTCCTTGACTTTCGATACCATCTTGCCCAAATTCATCCCTTCGGCTATTTAAACCGGCAATAGCCTTTAGGTTAAGATTTTCTGAAAGATCCTTGTCAGCAGATAGAATAAGGTCATGGTTCCAAATCGTATTTCGCACACTGCTGGTTCGCAAAAGACCGATTACAGGACCATCAACCCCTCCTTTGTTTTGGCCGTAAAAGTTAAACTCACTATACGTATCCAACCCCAAACGATAGGTAAGATTCATCCAATCGTTGATTTCATAGGTAAGCGAAGTATTACCAATGAAACGATCCGTATCCTGGGATGTCTTTACATTGGCAACGGTCCAATAAGGATTCTGGATATCGTTTCCTGAGCGGTAATAGACACTTCTACCATCGGCCGCCTGGAAAGGCAGGTTGGTAAGGTCTACACTACGCGGAGTATACAGAAGGTCCCCGAAAACGGCACCTCCGTTAAAGGCGGCCCCACTACCAGTACTCACCGCGTTTGGAGGAGACTTAAATCCTGTACGAATAAAATTATATACACCGCTGATTGTAAATTTATTGGAAAGCCTTGCATTACCACCAATACTAAAGTTATTTCTAAGAAGGGTGTTTCCCGGAGTAATACCGATATCCTCGGTACGGCCATAGTTTAAATTGAAACTGGCCTTTTCCCCACCTCCCCTTACATTTATAGAGGTGCTGGTTACATAACCCGTTCTGAAGAATTCCTCAACACCATTATAAGGTTGGTACGGATAGGGATCATCCAAAAGATCTTCAAAACCGGCAATCAATGTAGGATCTGCGATAAAGTTATAAGGGTGTTGCAGAATGGCCACGCCACCTGGTCCATCACTTACAAATTGTGCAGCTTGAGAAATCCCGTCATCGTCGGCACGGTCAAAACGTGGTCCCCAGTTACTAAAGAAATAACCGAAACCTTGATGGAATCCACCACCATAATTATCTTGGTATTTTGGTAAAATGGCATCAGCAAGGAAAACGGACTGGTTAACGGTAATCTCGGTTTTGGAAGGAGCTTCGCCTGTAGCGGCACCTTTTGTAGTAATCAAGATCACACCATTTCGCCCTCTGTTACCATATAGTACTGTAGCACTTAAACCCTTAAGTACACTTACATTGGCAATGGTATTGGGATCTATATCCAGGAATCGGCTTGATTCCGTGTTACCGTCCAAAAAGGAAGTTTGGGTATTAGTCCCGGAATCTATCGGAATCCCATCTACAACGAACAATGGCTGGTTGGACTGTGTAACAGAACTGAAACCACGGATGATGATATTGGTCCCGGAACCGGATAGCCCGTTGTTATTGGTAATGTTAACACCGGCTACCTTTCCTTGTAGCACCCGTCCAATATCCGCTTCTGGCCTTGAGCTTACCTGTTCCTCGTCTACCGTAGTTACGGCATACCCCAGAGACCTTTCCTCTCTTTGGATACCCTGTGCGGTTACGACCACTTCCTCAAGGGCTTGGGCGTCTTCCTCCATTTGTACATCAATGGTGTTTGCACTCCCAACAGTAATTTCTTGGGTTCTTTGCCCAATGTAAGAAAAAACCAAAACGGCACCTACTTCCGTATCAATAGCATAGTTGCCATCGAAATCGGTTTGGGTACCTGTGGTGGTTCCTTTTACCACTACGGAAGTTCCAGGCAAAGGAAGACCGTCTTGGTCTGTCACGGTACCTGAAACCGTTTTTTCTTGTGCAAAAGATACTTGCACAATCAACGCCAGAAACAGCGTTAAAATTCCATTAAGTTTTGTTCTCATTTTTAAATTATTTGAATTAGCTACCGGCAAAAGTCATAAATTCATGTTAATAATCCAACTTTTTTTATCTTAAAGTTATGCATGCATAGCTTTTTACGCTGTTAAAAAATGGAAAAATGAAAGTAAATTCTGGTAAAATATCACATATGTACGTACCTAGATTATATATGCAACAGGTTTGAAATGCCAATAAAGAGAATACTTACAAAAAAAAGTTAAATTTTTAACAGGTACGTAAAAATCGGTTTGAGACTCTAAAAATATTCTTAAAATATCATATCCATAATTTTTCGAATAAAAAAATGAGGAATCAAAATCTGTAATGAAAATGAGTTTTCATTTGCTTCCATAAAAAGAGATGCAAAGAGCATTGTTACAGTCGAAAATTTGGTTCAAACATCTTTTCCCAAAAATATATTCTTACAAGCGCACAAAGGCATTATATGTATAGGTATTGGATCTGCTGGAAAGCTAGGGATGGTTAGGGTTTTAATGGCTATTCATAAATGGACGGGTAAATAGCTGTACATATCTGGTTAAATTAATTTAGGGTATTTAGAATGCTGGGAATTAAAAGATCGGCTTACTTTCAGTGTTTCATCAAATTGGATGGTATAGGAATGGAAAATAACGCAATCATTGGACTTGTCAATGTATTTGTTGAGTTTATGAGGCAAATTTATTGGGCCCATCGGAACAATTATCTGTGCTTTGATTTCTTGATGGCATTTAATCCTCAATCTGGGCATTACTGTACTTGCTTTGGCCCCTTAAAATAAATGGAAGTAAAATAAATTTTATACCGTTTGAATTTTTAGAAAATATCACTACATTTGCCAGCCCTTAAACAAGGGTAAATTTTAGATACATTATTATACGTAATGCCAACAATTTCACAATTAGTACGAAAAGGAAGGGCCACAATTACCAAGAAGAGTAAATCGGCTGCTTTGGATTCGTGTCCACAAAGAAGGGGTGTATGTACCCGGGTATATACCACCACTCCTAAAAAACCAAACTCTGCGATGCGAAAGGTCGCCAGGGTACGGTTGACCAACGGGAAGGAAGTCAACGCTTATATTCCAGGGGAAGGGCACAACCTCCAAGAGCACTCGATAGTATTGGTAAGAGGCGGAAGGGTGAAGGATTTGCCGGGAGTTAGGTATCACATCGTTAGGGGCGCTCTGGACACCGCGGGTGTAGCGGGGAGAACCCAACGTAGATCCAAATACGGCGCAAAAAGACCCAAAAAGTAAATTAATGGTTTCCTTGAGTTGAGCTCGTCTTTATATGAGACCTCAATTTGGAACCTTTAACTTTTTAAGAAAGCAGTAATGAGAAAAAAACAGGCAAAAAAAAGACCGCTCTTACCGGATCCCCGGTTCAACGATCAATTGGTTACCCGTTTCGTTAATATGATGATGTGGGACGGAAAAAAATCCGTTGCCTTCCATATATTTTATGGCGCCATGGATATTGTAGAGGAAAAGAAGACGGACGAGGAAAAAACAGCGTTGGATCTTTGGAAGGATGCCCTTTCCAATGTAATGCCCCATGTAGAGGTAAGAAGTAGACGTGTCGGCGGTGCAACTTTTCAAATCCCTATGCAAATCCGTCCAGATAGGAAGATATCAACCGCTATGAAGTGGTTGATAAACTACGCTAGGAAGCGAAATGAAAAAGGGATGTCCCAAAAGCTGGCAGCTGAAATCTTAGCGGCCGCCAAGGAGGAAGGAGCTGCAGTAAAGAAACGTGTGGATACACATAAAATGGCAGAGGCTAACAAAGCATTTTCCCACTTTAGATTTTAATCAAGAATGGCAAGAGATTTAAAATATACAAGGAATATTGGTATAGCAGCGCACATTGATGCTGGAAAAACCACCACAACGGAACGTATCCTTTATTATACCGGAGTGAGTCACAAGATAGGAGAGGTACATGATGGTGCGGCTACTATGGATTGGATGGAGCAGGAGCAGGAACGCGGGATTACTATTACTTCAGCGGCTACGACCTGTACCTGGAATTTCCCAATGAAAAACGGGCAGATTACTGACATTACCAAACCCTACCACTTTAATATTATTGATACTCCCGGACACGTAGATTTTACGGTTGAGGTAAATCGCTCCCTTCGTGTTTTGGACGGTCTTGTATTTCTGTTTAGTGCAGTGGATGGTGTTGAGCCACAGTCCGAGACCAACTGGAGGCTTGCGGACAATTACAAAGTGCCGCGAATGGGCTTCGTAAACAAAATGGACAGACAAGGTTCCAACTTCCTAAATGTATGTAAGCAGGTCAAGGAGATGTTGAAATCCAATGCCGTTCCTATTGTCCTGCCCATTGGAGAAGAAGCGGATTTCAAGGGGATAGTGGATTTGGTAAAGAACAGGGCCATTGTTTGGCACGAACATGATATGGGAGCCACTTTTGATGTGGTTGACATCCCAGCGGAAATGGAAGAGGAAGTCCATGAACATAGGGCGGCCTTAATAGAGGCTGTTGCCGAGTATGACGAGAACCTTATGGAGAAGTTCTTTGAGGACGAAAACTCCATTACCGAGGAGGAGGTCCATACAGCACTTAGGGCAGCAGTTATGGATATGAGTATCATACCCATGATATGCGGTTCTTCCTTTAAGAACAAGGGCGTACAGTTTCTATTGGATGCTGTATGTAGATATTTGCCTTCGCCATTGGATAAGGATGCCATTGTAGGTACCAATCCCAATACTGGTGAGGAAATTGCTAGAAAGCCCGACTTAAAAGAACCTTTTTCCGCTTTGGCCTTCAAGATTGCAACTGATCCATTTGTTGGGCGTTTGGCCTTCTTTAGGGCGTATTCCGGAAAATTGGACGCAGGTTCCTATGTTTTGAACAATCGTTCCGGCAATAAGGAAAGAATTTCCAGAATATATCAAATGCATTCCAATAAGCAGAATGCAGTATCATCCATCGGCGCGGGGGATATCGGAGCTGCTGTGGGATTCAAGGATATAAAGACAGGGGACACCCTTTCCGATGAAAAACATCCGATTATTTTAGAGAGTATGAACTTTCCCGATCCTGTAATCGGTATTGCTGTGGAGCCCAAGACAAAGGCGGATGTTGATAAGTTGGGGATGGCACTGGCGAAATTGGCCGAAGAGGATCCCACTTTTCAGGTAAAGACGGATGAGGCTTCGGGCCAAACCATTATTTCTGGAATGGGAGAACTTCATTTGGACATTATCGTAGACCGACTACGACGTGAGTTCAAGGTAGAAGTGAACCAAGGACAGCCGCAGGTCGAGTACAAGGAAGCATTGACCGCTTCCGCGGACCATAGGGAAGTTTATAAGAAACAGACCGGTGGGCGTGGTAAATTTGCGGATATTGTTTTTACCATGGAACCGGCAAGCGAAGAAACCAAGGCAGGTCTGGAATTTGTGAATGAGATAAAGGGAGGTAATATTCCCCGCGAATATATCCCATCCGTTGAAAAAGGTTTTAAGGAAGCCATGAAAAATGGACCTTTGGCCGGATTCGAGATGGACAGCATGAAGATTGTTCTTAAGGATGGCTCTTTTCACCCGGTGGATTCCGATTCACTTTCTTTTGAATTGGCAGCCAAATTGGGTTACAAGGAAGCAGCCAAAAAAGCACGGGCCGTTCTAATGGAACCCATCATGAAATTGGAGGTATTGACGCCAGAAGAGAATATGGGTGACATTGTCGGCGATCTTAATAGAAGAAGAGGTCAGGTAAACAATATGGATGACAGGGCCGGTTCCAAGGTGATAAAGGCCGAGGTTCCGCTTTCTGAAATGTTCGGATACGTTACCGCTCTCCGTACGTTGTCATCCGGTAGGGCCACTTCAACAATGGAATTTTCGCATTATGCGGAAACACCATCCAATATCGCTGAAGAAGTAATAAAGGCAGCTAAAGGGGTAACCGCTTAATTCTAGGAAAGATGAGTCAAAAAATTAGGATAAAACTAAAATCGTACGATCACAACTTGGTGGATAAGTCCGCTGAAAAAATCGTAAAAACGGTTAAGACAACGGGAGCGGTGGTTACAGGTCCCATTCCCTTGCCGACGCATAAAAAGATATTTACCGTGTTGCGTTCGCCACACGTAAATAAAAAATCTCGGGAACAGTTTCAATTGAGCTCGTACAAGCGACTTTTGGATATTTACAGTTCCTCCTCAAAAACCATTGATGCACTAATGAAATTGGAGCTACCCAGTGGTGTAGAGGTAGAGATTAAGGTATAGTTTTGATTTCCTGCTGGTGCGGGAACGACATGTCCGGAGCTGCGAGCGAAGGAAAAACGGGAAAAAATTAATTCAGGGTTGAATGATTTTTGACCCTATTTTTTTGAAAAGTAATAAGAGTATTACACTAAATTTTTAATAGTAACGGATGAAGGTTTTTCAGTGCGAAAACCCAAAATCCAAAATCTAAATCAGTATGTCTGGGTTAATTGGAAAAAAAGTAGGCATGACCAGCATCTTTGACGAAAATGGAAAGAACATTCCATGTACCGTTATCGAAGCCGGACCATGTGTAGTTACCCAAGTCAGAACCGAAGAGGTGGACGGGTACAGTGCCCTTCAGCTTGGTTTCGATGACAAGGCAGAAAAGCGTGCGAACAAGGCTGAATCCGGCCACTTTAAGAAAGCAGGCGCATCTCCCAAAAAGAAAGTCGTTGAATTCCGGGATTTTGAAGGTGAGTTTAAATTAGGGGATACCATCGGAGTCGATGTATTTGTGGAAGGAGAATTCGTGGATGTGGTTGGCACTTCCAAAGGAAAGGGCTTTCAAGGTGTGGTCAAAAGACACGGTTTTGGAGGGGTCGGTCAATCGACACATGGGCAACATAACAGATTGAGGGCTCCCGGATCCATTGGTGCGGCATCAACACCCTCCAGGGTATTTAAAGGGATGCGAATGGCAGGTAGAATGGGGGGTGATCGGGTAACCGTTCAAAACCTAAGGGTTCTAAAAATAGTGCCTGAGAAAAATCTTATTGTTGTTAAAGGATGTGTCCCCGGTCATAAAAATGCATACGTAACTATTGAGAAGTAATGAAGGTAGCAGTTTTAGATATCAAAGGAAAAGACACAGGTAGAAAGGCAGACCTTTCTGATGCAGTCTTTGCAATAGAGCCCAACGAACATGCCGTGTACTTGGATGTAAAGCAGTATATGGCACATCAAAGACAAGGTACACATAAGGCCAAGGAGCGTGGTGAGATAGCCGGAAGTACGCGAAAGATTAAGAAACAGAAAGGTACCGGTACGGCACGGGCCGGTAGTATAAAGTCTCCTGTCTTTAGGGGTGGAGGCCGTATTTTCGGACCGAGACCGAAGAATTATTCCCAAAAACTGAACAAAAATGTAAAGCGTTTGGCCCGGAAATCGGCCTTAAGTATGAAAACGAGGGACAAGGCGATTTTGGTAGTCGAGGACTTTGATTTTGAAGTGCCAAGGACCAAGGATTTCATTCAAGTTTTGAAGTCTTTGGGGCTCGAAAACAAAAAATCTTTGTTTGTGTTGGGCCATTCAAATAATAGCGTATATTTGTCTTCGCGTAATTTGAAGGGTTCAGAGGTCTTAACTAGTTCAGAATTAAGCACTTACAAAATTTTAAACGCCAATAATATTGTGCTGTTGGAAGGTGCTTTGGAAGGGCTTGAGACCAATCTAAATAAATAAGAAGACCATGAGTGTGTTGATAAAGCCTATAATAACCGAAAAGATGACTGCAGATAGCGAGTTATACAACCGCTATGGTTTCTTTGTGGATCCCAAGGCGAACAAATTACAGATCAAGGATGCCGTAGAGGCCACTTATGGGGTTTCGGTCAAAAAGGTGCGAACCATGAATTATGGACCGACCCGAAAATCCAGATACACCAAAACAGGGGTGCAGCATGGTAAAACAAATGCCTTGAAAAAGGCTATTGTAGATGTAGCGGATGGAGATATCATCGATTTTTACAGTAATCTATAAAGACAAGGAATGTCAGTTAGAAAATTAAAACCGATAACTCCCGGACAGCGTTTTAGAGTAGTAAATGGATTTGACGCGATTACTACTGATAAGCCGGAGAAAAGCTTGCTTGCTCCGTTAAAGAAGTCGGGAGGTAGAAACAGTCAAGGCAAAATGACCATACGCCATAGGGGCGGTGGACATAAAAGGAGGTATAGAATAATCGATTTCAAAAGGGACAAACAGGATGTTGACGCTACGGTGAAATCCATCCAATATGATCCCAACAGGACTGCTTTCATCGCCCTAGTGGAATATTCCGATGGTGAAAAGCGCTATATCATAGCTCAAAATGGCCTTCAAGTAGATCAAAAAATTTCCTCTGGGAAGGGTGTGGCTCCAGAAATAGGTAATGCCTTGCCCTTAAGCGAAATACCATTGGGAACCATTATTTCATGTATCGAATTGCGTCCTGGACAGGGAGCAGTAATGGCAAGAAGTGCTGGCGCCTTTGCCCAGTTAATGGCAAGGGAAGGGAAATATGCTACTGTAAAATTGCCTTCTGGAGAAACTAGGTTGGTTCTATCCAGTTGCTTGGCTACGATCGGTGCGGTATCTAATTCCGATCATCAGCTGATTGTATCCGGTAAGGCCGGTAGAAGCAGGTGGCTCGGTAGAAGGCCCAGAACACGGCCCGTAGCCATGAACCCTGTGGATCACCCCATGGGTGGTGGTGAAGGAAGGGCCTCTGGAGGTCATCCTAGATCCAAGAACGGCATCCCGGCCAAAGGATATAGGACACGTTCCAAGACCAAGGATACCAACAGATACATAATAGAACGTAGAAAGAAATAAAATTAGAAAGAAGAATAAATGGCACGTTCATTAAAAAAAGGACCTTACGTTCATTATAGTTTAGAGAAAAAGATTCAACAGAATGCGGCTTCTGGAAAGAAAAGCGTCATTAAGACGTGGTCCAGGGCCTCAATGATAACACCTGATTTTGTCGGTCTCACCATCGCGGTTCACAATGGGCGACAGTTTGTACCGGTCTATATCACTGAAAACATGGTGGGCCATAAGTTGGGAGAATTTTCGCCTACCCGATCTTTTAGAGGCCATGCAGGTGCAAAGAACAAAGG
This sequence comes from Ulvibacterium sp., assembly GCF_028285715.1. Lineage (GTDB taxonomy): Bacteria > Bacteroidota > Bacteroidia > Flavobacteriales > Flavobacteriaceae > Ulvibacterium. The sequence goes on along the minus strand of NZ_JANQOO010000017.1, from coordinate 472,131 downwards.
TAAAAAGTAAGCTATGGGAGTTCGAAAAAGACAGATGGCCGAAAGACTAAAGGCAGAAAAGAAACAAATGGCATTTGCGAAGCTTAATAACTGCCCAACATCACCACGTAAAATGCGCCTAGTAGCGGACCTGATCCGCGGTGAAGGCGTTGAAAAAGCGTTGGCAATCTTAAGGTTTAATCCCAAGGAAGCCTCACGTAGGTTGGAAAAGTTGTTGCTTTCGGCTTTGGCGAATTGGGAAGCCAAGAACGAGGATGCCAATGTTGAGGATGCGGAGCTTTTTATCAAGGAAATTAGGGTAGACAGTGCAGGCATGCTAAAGCGATTACGACCTGCCCCACAAGGAAGGGCACATAGAATAAGAAAGCGTTCCAACCATGTAACATTGGTTTTGGGATCTAATAATAATATGGAAAGTTAGGATGGGACAAAAAACAAATCCAATAGGAAATCGTCTTGGAATCATCAGAGGGTGGGAATCCAACTGGTATGGAGGAAACGATTACGGTGAAAAATTGGCCGAAGACGAAAAAATACGGAAATATATACATGCACGTCTTTCAAAAGCAAGTGTGTCCCGGGTAATTATTGAACGTACGTTAAAATTGATTACTGTCACCATCACTACGGCCAGACCTGGTATCATCATTGGTAAAGGCGGACAGGAAGTAGATAAATTAAAGGAGGAGCTTAAGAAGATTACCAATAAAGAGGTCCAAATCAATATCTACGAAATTAAAAGACCGGAGTTGGACGCAAATTTGGTTGCGGCCAGTATAGCTCGTCAGATAGAAAGTAGAATATCGTTCAGGCGCGCTATAAAAATGGCTATTGCCGCGGCTATACGTATGAATGCCGAGGGCATTAAGGTGCAAATATCGGGACGTTTGAACGGAGCGGAAATGGCAAGATCCGAGTCTTATAAAGAAGGCCGTATTCCCTTATCGACCTTTAGGGCAGATATTGATTATGCCATGCAGGAAGCTCATACGACATATGGAAGACTGGGTATTAAGGTATGGATCATGAAGGGCGAGGTCTATGGTAAGCGGGAGCTTTCCCCGTTGGTAGGTATGTCCAAGGGCCAGGGCAAGGGAGGCAAACAGGATGGAGGAAGGAAACCACGCCGTAGAAAGTAATTTTTTAAAGAAGTAGAAAATGTTACAGCCAAAAAGAACCAAGTATCGCAAAATGCAGAAAGGCCGTATGAAAGGTAATGCCGGAAGAGGGCATCAACTTTCAAATGGTATGTTCGGTATAAAGACCTTGGATTCAAAGTTTATAACATCCAGACAAATCGAGGCAGCCCGTATTGCGGCAACACGATATATGAAAAGGGAAGGGCAATTATGGATAAAGATTTTCCCGGATAAGCCCATTACCAAAAAACCTTTGGAAGTGCGTATGGGTAAAGGTAAAGGAGCCCCGGAATATTTTGTGGCCATTGTAAAACCGGGAAGGGTTCTCTTTGAGGTGGCCGGTGTTCCTATGGATATCGCCAAGGAAGCATTACGCTTGGCGGCACAAAAATTACCGGTCAGAACAAAATTTATCGTTGCACGAGATTACGAGCACAACGATTAATCGTAAGGTGATATGAAAAAACAAGAGATAAAACAAATGTCGGCAGAAGAGCTTACGGAAAAACTGGCCGAGTTTAAAAAGCAACATGCGGACTTGAAAATGGCCCATTTTGTAACACCCTTGGAAAACCCACTTCAGATAAGGAAGGTAAGGAGAACAATAGCAAGATTGGCAACGGAATTAACTAATAGGGAAAACCAATAATTGGTTCTGCTTTATGGAAAAAAGAAACTTAAGAAAAGAGAGAATAGGGGTCGTGACGAGTGACAGGATGGAGAAATCCATTGTGGTATCGGAAGTCAAAAGGGTTAAACATCCCATGTACGGTAAGTTCGTATTAAAGACGAAAAAATACGTAGCACATGATGAGAAGAACGATTGCAACGTTGGAGATACCGTAAAAATTATGGAGACCCGTCCTTTGAGTAAGACCAAATGTTGGAGGTTAGTAGAAATTTTGGAAAGAGCTAAATAATTATGTTACAGCAAGAATCTAGGCTAAAGGTAGCGGACAACACAGGGGCAAAGGAAGTTTTGACCATTCGAGTGCTCGGGGGAACAAAAAGAAGATATGCTTCCATTGGGGACAAAATAGTGGTTACCGTTAAGGAAGCAACTCCCAATGGGGGAATAAAGAAAGGAGCTGTTTCCACGGCCGTTGTGGTAAGGACCAAAAAAGAGGTAAGGAGACCGGATGGTTCTTACATACGTTTTGATGACAATGCCTGTGTATTGTTGAATCCGACAGGAGAAATGAGAGGGACCCGGGTTTTTGGACCAGTGGCCAGGGAGCTTCGCGAAAAACAATTCATGAAAATTGTATCCTTGGCACCTGAGGTACTATAACATTGTATTGGAGATGAGAAAGTTAAAAGTTAAAACGGGAGATACAGTACGGATTATTGCCGGTGACCACAAAGGGACCGAAGGCAAGATTTTAAGTGTTGATATCAAGAAGAACAAGGCAATAGTGGAAGGGGCCAATATGGTTTCCAAACATGAAAAGCCAAGTGCCAAAAACCCACAAGGTGGCATTATTAAAAAAGAGGCACCCATCCATATTTCCAATCTATCCTTGATCGATACAAAGTCTGGGGAAACGACGAGGGTCGGATTTGAGATTAGGGATGGAAAGAAAGTGCGAGTTTCCAAAAAATCGAATGAAGTAATTTAGTTATGGCTTACGTAGCAAGGTTAAAGAAAGAATATAGTGAGCGAATCATAGATGCGTTGAAGCAGGAATTCGGTTACAAGAATGTAATGGAGGTACCGAAGCTGAAAAAGATTGTGGTCAGTAGAGGAGTCGGTGCCGCGGTCGCAGATAAGAAATTGATCGATCATGCCGTTGAGGAGCTGGGCATTATTACCGGCCAAAAAGCGGTCGCCACGATTTCCAAAAAGGATGTGGCTGCCTTTAAGTTGAGAAAGGGAATGCCCATTGGTGCCAAGGTTACACTTCGTGGAGAGCGGATGTATGAGTTCTTGGACAGACTTGTTACAACAGCCCTGCCTCGCGTAAGGGATTTTCAGGGAATAAAGGCTACGGGTTTTGACGGACGGGGAAATTATAACCTGGGCGTAACGGAGCAGATTATTTTTCCGGAAATCAATATTGACAAAATCAACAGGATTAACGGTATGGATATCACCTTTGTAACTTCCGCAAATACGGATAAGGAGGCAAAATCATTGTTAACGGAATTGGGGTTACCTTTTAAAAAGAATTAATATGGCTAAAGAATCAATGAAGGCCCGTGAAAGGAAAAGGGCGAGAACGGTTGCTAAATATGCTGAAAAGCGAAAGGCTTTGAAAGAGGCCGGAGATTATGAAGCATTGCAAAAATTGCCGAGAAATGCCTCCCCGGTTCGTATGCATAACCGTTGTAAATTGACAGGAAGACCCAAAGGATATATGCGGACTTTCGGGATTTCCAGGGTTATGTTCAGGGAGATGGCCAATAAAGGATTGATTCCGGGGGTCAAAAAAGCCAGTTGGTAGTTTATATTTTTTTAATTCTGAATACAGATAGATATTCTTAAGTAAAGAGAAATGGTTACAGATACGATAGCAGATTATTTAACAAGGGTTAGGAACGCAAGTAGGGCCGGACATCGTGTGGTTGAAATTCCTGCCTCCAACCTTAAAAAGGAAATAACCAAGATACTCTTTGACCAAGGGTATATCTTAAGTTACAAGTTTGAGGATAACGATGTACAGGGTACGATCAAAATAGCCCTTAAATATGATAGGGTTACCAAGGAACCGGTTATAAAGAAGATTCAGCGTGTAAGTAAGCCTGGATTACGTAAGTATGCGAGTTCCGAGGATTTACCCCGTGTACTTAACGGGTTGGGAATTGCCATAGTGTCTACCTCCCATGGAGTAATGACCAGTAAACAGGCCAAAAATGATAATGTTGGCGGAGAGGTCTTGTGCTACGTGTATTAATTAAGTTTAGTAAAGAAGAAAAAATGTCTAGAATAGGTAATAGCCCAATAGCGATTCCTGAAGGAGTAACCATAGAGGTCAATGATACTATGGTTACGGTAAAGGGCAAACTTGGTGAGTTGACTCAGGAATATTCCGGAGTATCCATAAAGGTTGAGGATGGCCAGATATCGGTTGCGCGACCTTCAGATACAAAGGAACATAAGGCCAAACATGGATTGTACCGATCTCTTATCAACAATATGGTAGAAGGTGTTTCCAAAGGGTGGACCAAGGAATTGGAACTGGTAGGTGTAGGATATAGGGCATCCAATCAAGGACAGAAACTAGACCTTGCCTTGGGATTCTCCCATAACATTGTAATGGACTTGGCACCTGAAGTGAAAGTGGAGACTACCTCGGAAAAAGGAAAAAATCCGATTATAAAATTGACCTCCCATGACAAACAGTTGGTGGGACAAATAGCGGCCAAAATACGTTCTTTCCGCAAACCGGAACCTTATAAAGGAAAAGGTATCAAATTTGTAGGTGAGCAATTAAGAAGAAAAGCAGGTAAATCAGCTTAATATTACAAGCAATGGCATTATCAAAGACCGAAAGAAAATATAGGATAAGGAAGAGAATACGCAAAGTATCCTCCGGAACGGCTGAGAGGCCACGCTTATCCGTTTTTAGAAGTAACAGTGAAATCTATGTCCAGGTTATTGACGACAGGAAAGGTGAGACTTTGGCCGCAGCCTCTTCAAGAGACAAGGATTTGGGCAAGGCAAAAGGGACAAAAACGGAAGTGTCCGCTTTGGTAGGTAAAGCCATTGCGGAAAAGTGCATCAAGGCAGGTATTGAAAAAGTGGCCTTCGATAGGGGCGGAAATCTGTATCATGGAAGGGTAAAAGCTTTGGCCGAAGGCGCCAGGGAAGCAGGACTAAAATTTTAAGATTAGGTATGTACCAGAAATACAAAAATGTTGAGACCGTTAAGCCAGGAGGCTTGGAATTAAAGGATAGACTGGTCGGCGTCCAAAGGGTTACCAAAGTGACCAAAGGTGGAAGGGCTTTTGGTTTTTCCGCTATAGTTGTTGTTGGTGATGAAAATGGTGTTGTGGGACATGGTTTGGGCAAGTCCAAGGAAGTGGCCACGGCTATTGCCAAAGCTATTGAGGATGCAAAGAAAAACCTTATTCGCATCCCCTTGAATAAAGGTACATTACCCCATGAGCAAAAAGGAAAATATGGAGGGGCTCGGGTGTATATTCAGCCAGCTTCCCACGGTACCGGGGTAATTGCCGGAGGAGCTGTAAGGGCGGTGTTGGAATCTGTAGGGGTACAAGATGTATTGTCAAAATCCCAGGGATCATCCAACCCACATAACGTGGTAAAGGCGACTTTTGATGCTTTGCTTCAACTTAGGGATGCCCGGACCGTTGCAAGGCAAAGAGGTATTTCCCTGGAAAAAGTGTTTAAAGGATAATTGTAAGGATAATGGCAAAGATCAAGGTAAAACAGGTTAGGAGTAGCATCAAGCGGCCACAAAATCAAAAAAGGACTTTGAAAGCGCTTGGTTTGCGAAAAATAGGGCAGGTAGTGGAGCATGATGATACACCCAATATCCTAGGCATGATAAATAAAGTAAAACATTTGGTTTCTACCGAAGGGGCTTAATATAGAGGACCATGAATTTAAGTAATTTAAAACCAGCCAAAGGTGCTGTACATAAAGAAGGCAAAAGAGTAGGAAGAGGTCAGGGCTCCGGAAAGGGAGGTACAGCTACTAGAGGCCATAAAGGGGCAAAATCAAGATCTGGATATTCCAAAAAAATAGGTTTTGAAGGAGGTCAAATGCCACTGCAAAGACGGGTTCCCAAATTTGGGTTTACCAATATCAACCGAAAAGAGTACCAGGGTATAAATTTGGATACCTTACAAGATCTGGTTGATAGAAAGGTCATAAAGGATACAGTTACTTTGGACACCTTAATCGAAAATAGATTGGCCCGTAAAAATGATTTGGTCAAGATTTTGGGAAGAGGGGAGTTAAAGACCTCCCTTAAGGTTTCCGTGCATAAATTTACTGCCAGTGCCAAAGCGGCGATAGAGGCTGCCGGCGGAGAGGCAATAAGTTTATAAGGAAAAACATTATGAAGAAATTTTTTGATACCATATCCAATATTTGGAAAATAGAAGAACTTAGGAACCGTATCATGGTTACCTTGGGTCTTCTATTGGTATACCGATTTGGTTGCCAAATTGTTCTTCCAGGTATTGATTCATCACAACTTGCCGAATTGGCCTCAAGTACGGATCAGGGTATTTTTGGTTTGTTGAATGCTTTTACAGGAGGAGCATTTGCAAATGCTTCGATTTTTGCGTTGGGCATTATGCCCTACATTTCGGCCTCCATTGTGGTTCAATTAATGGGGATAGCCATTCCCTATCTTCAAAAGCTGGATAAGGAAGGTGAAAGTGGAAGAAAGACCAAAAATCAGATTACCAGATGGTTGACCATTGGTATCTGTATTGTACAGGCACCTGCCTATTTATATGGATTGGAAGCTTTCGGGGTTCGGGACAGTGCTTTCCTTTTGGGAAAAGGTCTCAATTTCATGATTCCTGCCGTAATTATATTGGTTACGGGATGTGTCTTTGCTATGTGGTTGGGTGAGAAAATTACGGACAAAGGTATTGGAAACGGTATTTCCCTGTTGATTATGATAGGAATCATAGCGACCATGCCTCAGTCCTTTGTACAGGAATTCTTTTCAAGGACTACGAATAACACTGGCGGCCTTATGTTCATTTTGATCGAAGTCATCCTTTGGTTCCTGGTCATCTTGGCCAGTGTACTGTTGGTAATGGCGACAAGGAGAATTCCGGTGCAGTATGCAAGAAGATCGGCATCTGGTGGATATGAGAAGAATGTAATGGGATCAAGACAATATATCCCTCTTAAGTTGAACGCATCCGGTGTTATGCCCATTATATTTGCCCAGGCCATTATGTTCGCTCCAGGATTATTGGGGAAAACATTTAACGAAACGGCCTTTGGACAATGGATGGAGGTACAGTTTAGCGATATATTCGGTTTGGCGTACAACATTTTGTTTGGCGTACTCATCGTAATATTTACGTTTTTCTACACGGCGATTACCGTGCCTACCAATAAAATGGCCGATGATTTGAAAAGAAGCGGAGGATTCATTCCCGGTATACGGCCTGGTAAGGAAACAGCTGACTTTTTGGATAAGATCATGTCCCTTATTACGCTTCCGGGTTCCATATTTTTGGCCGTTTTGGCGGTTTTGCCCGCAGTGGTGGTAAAACTAATGGACGTTCAGGCAGGATGGGCCTTGTTTTATGGAGGAACCTCCCTGTTGATCATGGTGGGAGTTGCCATTGATACCGTTCAACAAGTAAACGCCTATTTATTGAACAGGCATTATGATGGATTAATGAAAACCGGGAAAAATAGAAAAGTAGCATAATTTATGGCCAAGCAAGCACCTATAGAACAAGATGGTAGCATAATAGAGGCATTGTCCAATGCAATGTTTCGGGTAGAGTTGGAAAATGGTCATGTGGTGACCGCCCATATCTCTGGAAAAATGCGCATGCATTACATTAAATTGCTTCCAGGGGACAAGGTGAAGTTGGAGATGAGCCCTTATGACCTCACCAAAGCTAGAATTACATATAGATATTAAGCAGGAGACATGAAAGTAAGAGCATCGATAAAAAAGAGAAGTGCCGAGTGCAAGATCGTTCGTAGAAAGGGTCGATTGTACGTAATCAACAAAAAGAATCCTAGATTTAAACAAAGACAAGGATAGTTATGGCAAGAATTGCAGGTATAGATATACCGAAACATAAGAGAGGTGTAATAGCCCTTACCTATATTTTTGGTATCGGAAAAAGTAGGGCCCAGGAAATTCTGGAAAAGGCCCAGGTAAGCGAGGATACCAAGGTGTCCGACTGGAATGACGACGAAATCGGTCGGATTCGGGAAGCCGTTTCTTCCTATACCATAGAAGGTGAACTGCGTTCCGAGACCCAATTGAACATTAAGCGCCTTATGGACATTGGTTGTTATAGGGGTATACGCCATAGATCAGGATTACCTTTACGAGGGCAAAGGACAAAGAACAATTCCCGGACCCGTAAAGGAAAAAGAAAAACGGTGGCCAACAAGAAAAAGGCAACCAAATAATAAATTGGTATAAAGTACTAAGCTTAATACTAAACACGAATAGAAAATGGCAAAGGCAAATACAAAAGCGGCAAAGAAGCGTAAGGTTATCGTAGACTCGGTGGGCGAGGCCCATATCACTGCCTCTTTTAATAACATTATAATTTCATTGACCAACAAAAAGGGCGATGTAATCTCATGGTCCTCAGCAGGTAAGTTGGGCTTTAGGGGTTCTAAAAAAAATACTCCCTATGCAGCACAGGTAGCTGCCGAGGATTGTTCAAAGACCGCACATGAAGCGGGCCTTAGGAAGGTGAAGGTTTTTGTTAAAGGTCCTGGCAATGGTAGGGAATCGGCAATACGTACCATCCACAATAACGGTATCGAGGTAACCGAAATCATTGATGTTACCCCTATGCCCCATAATGGATGTAGACCTCCCAAAAGAAGAAGGGTATAAATTACATATTAATATATTTCACAGAAGTGTACCTAATGATTATCGAAGGATAAGCCTTAATTCATAATCGCACTTCAAACTACAGGAAAATGGCAAGATACACAGGACCAAAAAGTAAGATCGCCCGAAAGTTCGGAGAAGCGATTTTTGGAGACGACAAGTCTTTTGAGAAGAAAAATTATCCTCCGGGGCAACATGGACAAAACAGACGCCGTGGAAAAAAATCGGAGTATGCTATCCAATTAATGGAGAAACAAAAAGCCAAGTATACCTATGGTATTTTGGAAAAACAATTCCGCAATCTTTTTGCTACTGCAAAGCGTAAAGAAGGTGTAACCGGTGAAGTTTTATTGCAATTGTGTGAGTCCCGTTTGGACAATGTGGTTTACAGAATGGGCATTTCCACATCAAGAAGGGGGGCTAGGCAATTGGTTTCGCACAGGCACATTACCGTAAATGGGGAATTGGTGAATATACCGTCCTACTCCCTGCGACCAGGAGATGTTGTTGGCGTAAGGGAAAAATCCAAGTCCTTACAGGCGATACAGGATGCATTGGCGGCCAATAGCAGTGTATATGAATGGATTACATGGAATGCAGAAAAGAAGGAGGGTACTTTTGTTTCTACTCCAGAACGTTTGCAGATTCCAGAGAATATCAAGGAACAATTAATAGTCGAGTTATACTCAAAATAAATCAACACTGATCCAATTATGGCATTATTTAATTTTCAAAAACCCGATAAAGTAATAATGATCGATTCCTCAGACTTTGAGGGCAAATTCGAATTTCGCCCTTTGGAGCCTGGTTATGGATTAACGGTTGGGAACGCATTAAGAAGGGTATTGCTTTCTTCCTTGGAAGGACACGCCATCACATCGGTGAGGATTGATAAGGTAGAACATGAATTTTCCGTAATTCCTGGAGTTGTAGAGGACGTTACGGAAATTATCCTGAACTTGAAACAAGTTAGGTTTAAAAAGCAAATTGAGGACTCGGAAGCTGAAACCGTTTCCATTTCAGTAAGTGGTAAGGACCAAATGACCGCTGGGGATTTCCAAAAGTTTATTTCTGGGTATCAGGTACTGAATCCGGATTTAGTGATTTGCAATATGGATGCCAAAGTGAGCATAAATATGGAAATCACCATTGACAAAGGAAGAGGCTATGTGCCTGCCGAGGAAAACAAAAAGTCGGGAACACCTCTTGGAACCATAGCGGTAGATTCCATCTTCACCCCAATAAAAAATGTGAAGTATAGCATCGAGAATTTTCGTGTAGAACAGAAGACCGACTATGAAAAATTGGTATTCGAAATCGAAACGGATGGTTCCATTCACCCTAAGGATGCCTTGACCGAGGGTGCGAAGGTCTTAATTCACCACTTTATGTTATTCTCCGATGAGCGCATCACTTTGGAGGCCGATGAAATTGCCCAAACGGAGACCTATGACGAGGAATCCTTACATATGAGGCAATTGCTCAAAACAAAATTGGTGGATATGGACTTGTCCGTACGGGCCCTGAACTGTTTGAAGGCCGCCGAAGTAGATACCCTTGGAGATTTGGTATCCTTCAATAAGAATGACTTAATGAAGTTCAGAAACTTCGGAAAAAAATCCCTGACCGAATTGGAGGAACTTGTTATCAACAAAGGCCTAAGTTTTGGGATGGATTTGTCAAAATACAAATTGGATAAGGATTAATAATTTACTTCTGTTGGAAGGGAAGGTCCCGGATAAGGAAGAAAATAGAAAACAAAAATGAGACACGGTAAAAAGGTCAATCATTTAGGGCGCAAAGCCGCACATAGAAAAGCCATGTTGGCCAACATGGCCTGTTCCCTAATTGAACATAAAAGGATAAATACTACGGTGGCCAAGGCCAAGGCCCTAAAGCAGTTCATAGAACCTTTGATTACAAAATCCAAGGCAGAGAACAATCAAACAGTGGAGAAGGGCACACACAATAGACGTATTGCCTTTAAGAACCTAAGGAACAAATACGCAGTTACAGAGCTTTTTAGTGCGGTCTCTGAGAAAGTAGGTGATAGACCAGGAGGTTATACCAGGATCATAAAGCTGGGTAACCGTCTGGGTGATAACGCGGATATGGCCATGATAGAGTTGGTCGACTTCAATGAGCTCTATAATGCCGGTAAACCGAAGAAAAAATCCACCCGTAGGAGTAGAAGGGGTAAAGGAAGTAAATCCGAAACACCGCCCGTAGCCGTGATGGAGAACCCTACGGAATCAGAAGAAGTAATAGGAGCTGAAACCAAAGCGGATGATTCTGAAGAGTAAAATGTTAGTATATTTTAATATTTACAAAAGGATAGACTTTATAGTTTATCCTTTTTTTATGTTTATTTGTGAAACTAAAATAGAGCAGCACATATGAAGTACACATCCAGAAAAAAGGCATTATTGATATTGGCAGATGGAACCATTTTCCACGGAAAGGCAGTCGGTGATAAGGAAGGTACGGCATTTGGTGAAGTATGTTTCAATACAGGTATGACGGGTTACCAGGAAATATTTACGGATCCCTCCTATTTTGGACAGCTCATGGTTATGACCAACGCCCATATTGGAAATTACGGGGCGCATAGCGATGAAGTGGAATCCGATACAGTAAAGATAGCCGGTCTTATCTGTAAAAATTTTAGCTACGAATATTCCAGACCCGACGCCGATATGGGCTTGGAAGAGTTCTTGGATAAGAGTGACTTATTCGCAATTTCGGATGTGGACACTAGGGCACTGGTTAGTTACATTAGGGATAATGGTGCCATGAATGCCGTAATTTCCACGGATGTCGGAAATGTGGAAGCTCTTAAAAGTAAGTTGGCGGAGGTGCCAAGCATGGAAGGCCTGGAATTGGCTTCCCGGGTTTCTGCCAAGGAGGCCTACTACTACGGGGATGAGAATGCCGGCTATAGGATATCTGCCTTGGACATTGGTATTAAAAAGAATATTCTAAGGAATTTGGCAAAACGGGATGCCTATATAAAAGTGTTTCCTTACAACACCTCATTTGAGAAGATGGCCGAATGGAATCCCGATGCCTACTTCATTTCCAACGGGCCCGGAGATCCCGAACCGTTGACTGAGGCCATCGCTACGGCAAAGGAAATCATTAAAACGGATAAACCCCTCTTTGGCATTTGCTTGGGCCATCAGGTTATTGCCTTGGCCAATGGGGTATCCACCTATAAAATGCACAATGGACATCGGGGAATTAACCACCCTATCCTAAACTTACTTACCGGTAAGGGAGAGATTACCTCCCAAAACCATGGGTTTGCCATCAACCGGGAAGAAACCGAGAAAAACCCTGATCTGGAAATTACCCACGTGCATCTCAACGATCAGACCGTAGCGGGAATACGAATGAAAAATAAGGATGTTTTCTCCGTACAATACCATCCGGAAGCCAGTCCCGGACCTCACGATGCCGACTATCTTTTTGACCAATTTTTTGAAGTAATCAAGAAAAAATCACAACAAGCGGTATAGATTAAATAATAGTTATTTCATTTAGAATATTGCACTTTAAAACCTTAGGATAAGGGCTCCGTTTCGTATCTTTGCATTTTCAAAATCAATCCTAAAAACTAAAGAAAAATCAAATGAGTATCATCCTTAGTGTACATGCAAGACAAATTCTGGATTCAAGGGGAAATCCAACTGTAGAAGTAGATGTAATTACGGAGAATGGTGTTCTGGGAAGGGCTGCCGTACCTTCAGGAGCATCTACCGGTGAACATGAGGCAGTGGAGTTACGTGATGGGGGCAGCTCATTTATGGGAAAAGGTGTTAGCAAGGCCGTTGACAATGTAAATTCCGTAATTGCGGAAGAAATTTTGGGAACGTCTGTTTTTGAACAAAACGCGATCGATCAGGCAATGATGGCCTTGGATGGTACTTCCAATAAATCAAAATTAGGGGCCAATGCCATTTTGGGGGTTTCCCTTGCGGTGGCCAAGGCCGCGGCTAATGAATTGGGAATACCGTTATACAGATATGTCGGGGGGGTAAGTGCAAATACATTGCCTGTTCCGATGATGAATATCATCAATGGAGGCTCTCATTCCGATGCTCCTATTGCATTCCAGGAGTTCATGATAATGCCGGTAAAAGCCAAGGACTTTTCCCATGCCATGCAGATGGGGACCGAGATTTTCCATAATCTGAAAAAGGTACTACACGATAGGAATTTAAGTACGGCCGTTGGGGACGAAGGAGGATTTGCCCCTACTTTGGATGGTACCGAGGATGCCTTGGATACCATTGGCAAGGCCGTGGAGAATGCAGGATATAAATTTGGGGACGATGTAATGATTGCCTTGGACTGTGCTTCTGCGGAGTTCTATGAAAATGGCACATATGATTATACGTTATTTGAAGGCGATAAGGGAGCAAAACGCAGCTCAGGGGAACAAGCGGAGTATCTTGCCGAACTCTGTTCCAAATACCCTATTATATCCATAGAGGATGGAATGGATGAAAACGACTGGGACGGTTGGAAGCTTCTTACCCAAAAAGTTGGGGATAAGGTACAACTGGTCGGGGACGATCTTTTTGTAACCAATGTGGAACGACTTTCTCGTGGAATCGAAAATGGGATCGCCAATTCTATTTTGATCAAAGTAAACCAAATAGGAACACTTTCGGAGACAATAGCCGCGGTAAACATGGCCAAGAATGCGGGATATACTTCTGTAATGAGCCACCGTTCCGGGGAAACCGAGGACAATACCATTGCAGATTTGGCGGTAGCATTGAACACGGGCCAGATAAAAACGGGCTCCGCTTCCCGATCGGATAGAATGGCAAAATACAATCAGTTGCTTCGTATAGAGGAAGAGCTGGGAGATGTGGCCTTTTATCCACAGGAAAAAGCATTTAAGGTAAAATAAATTACCTTTTGTTAACCTAAGAAAAGCCTTCCAAACTGGGGAAGGCTTTTTCTTTGCAGTTTATGACCAATCTCATTACATATCTAATTCGCATTGCGTATATTTTGGCCTTATAATTTTTTTTAAATGAACAACTTCCTTTTTGTTGCTGCGGAGAACGATGCCATAGCCAATTGTAAGGCCGGCGGTATGGGTGATGTTGTTAGGGACGTCCCACGGCAGATTTCCGAAAGAGGGGACAAAGTACATATAATAGTCCCTTCTTATTCCAGACTTCATAGAGATGGAGGAACCTTAAAAACACGCCTTACTTTTCATCTGAGGGGAACCACTTATTCGGCAGAGTTGTATGAGGTAATTCCAAAGAAGGAGTTTAATAACCTTCACCATTACGTAATACATCATCCTGAAATAGAGGCGGGAGACATTGCACATATTTATCATAACAATCCCGTTGAACCCTTTTATACAGACTTCATCAAATATGCCATATTCTGTACCGCAGTATCCGAGGCCATTAAAGAGGATGCCTTTGGTAGTTTGGATATTATACATATGCATGATTGGCATTCTAGCCTAATGGTGTTCTTAAAGACCTACCATCCTGCCTATGAGACTCTAAAAAGGATACGATTTGTATATACCATTCACAACTTGGCGATACAGGGAATACGACCATTTGGTGACAATTATTCGTCACTGCAAAACTGGTTCCCTGATATTCCCATAGATTACGACAATTTAAAGGATTATCGATATCAGGATTGTGTTAACCTCATGGCCCTGGGCATTCGTCTTTCCGATGCCGTACATACGGTATCCCCATCTTACAAGGAGGACGTACTTTTGCCGAGTTCTCCCCCTGAATTTATAGGAGGTGAGGGTTTGGAAAAAGATTTAAGAAAGGCAGACGATGAAGGCAGGCTTTTTGGAATTTTAAATGGATCTAACTACAAAAACATCCGCACGGCCAAAAAAGGGAACATCTATCGCAATACGGTAAAGGCGCTCTTTAGATGGTTGCAGCAAGAATCGAAAAAATACAAAGCGGATTTCTTGGCACATACGGGGGAAAAGGTAATGGAGTTGGTCGATAATAGACCCAAATTCATCGTCTCCAGCGTGGCCCGTTTAACAGAACAAAAGTTCTATTTCTTTAAACGTTCGCCAGAAGCATTCATCGAAATCCTAAAGAAGTTGGAAAAGGTAGATGGTATCTTTATGCTTTTGGGGACCGGGGCTCCTGAGTACGAGGAACTGTTTAGGGGATTGAGCTATGAGTATAAGAATTTCATCTTTACCAATGGCCAATCGGAAGATCTGATCGATTCCATTTATTTGGAGACCGATCTGTATTTTATGCCCAGTCTTTTTGAACCTTGCGGTATTAGTCAAATGCTGTCCATGCGTAATGGAAATCCCTGTTTGGTACATGGAACGGGAGGCTTAAAGGATACCGTGGAGCATATGAGGACCGGATTTAGTTTTGGCGGTGATTCCTATGATGATAAAATCAATAATATGTTGCTGAGCTTTGATCAGGCTTTGGATGTCTTTCAGAACGATAAACCCAAATGGAAAAAGATGCAATCCGCGGCAAAAAAAATGAGGTTTACCTGGGAAAAATCCGTCGATGAATATTACAAGGTGCTCTATTTACTTTAGGCTTTTCCTCAGGTTTTTGATTTACTAAATGGGCTATGTTAATAATCTCCTAAAGGGAAAACCTTAATTGTTAAGATTCTCTCTTTTTCTTAAATTTACGGTCCTTTCTAATAATACTTAAATCAATCGAATGTCAGATAAAGCTACTCTGGAATATAATGGTAAAAAATATGAATTTCCGGTAACCGAAGGTACGGAAAATGAACTTGCGATAGACATTAAAACACTACGGTCCGCCACCGGGGGAATCATTACCCTAGATCCGGGATACAAAAACACGGGGTCTTGTGAAAGTGCCATTACTTTTCTGGATGGTGAAAAGGGTATTTTACGGTATCGAGGTTATTCCATAGAAGAGCTTGCCGAGAAGGCCGATTTTCTTGAAGTGGCTTATTTATTGATTTTTGGGGAGCTACCCAATAAAGAGCAACTTTCAAAATTCCACAATGACATTCGGGAAGAGTCCCATGTAGATGAGGAAATGAAAAAGATTTTGGATGGTTTTCCAAAATCCGCACACCCAATGGGAGTACTTTCTTCGCTCACCAGTGCTTTGGTTGCCTTTAACCCCTCTTCCGTGGATGTCTCTTCGGAGTCGGAGATGTACAAGTCCACAGTTAGGATTTTGGCAAAGTTTCCCGTACTTGTGGCATGGGCCATGCGAAAGAAAAAAGGATTGCCTTTGGACTACGGGGACGATACCTTGGGTTATGTGGAAAACATCCATAAAATGATGTTCAAACGGCCTAACAAAGAATACAGCAAAAATAAGATTGTAATTGATGCCTTGGACAAACTATTGATATTACATGCGGACCATGAACAGAACTGTTCTACGTCTACCGTACGTATTGTGGGTTCTTCCTTCGCCGGATTGTTCGCTTCAATATCCGCTGGTATCTCCGCGCTTTGGGGCCCATTACATGGAGGTGCAAATCAAGCGGTCCTGGAGATGTTGGAAGCTATTGAGGCAGATGGAGGCGATACCAAAAAATATATGGCCAAGGCCAAAGACAAAAGCGACCCGTTTAGGCTAATGGGTTTTGGGCATAGGGTATACAAGAATTTTGACCCTAGGGCAAGGATTATAAAAAAATCCGCTGATGAGGTCTTGGGCGATTTGGGAATCGAAGATCCTATTTTGGAAATCGCCAAAGGGTTGGAAAAGGAAGCTTTGGAAGACCCATATTTTGTGGATAGGAAATTATATCCCAATGTGGATTTCTATTCCGGGATTATCTACCGCGCCTTGGGTATTCCTACGGAAATGTTTACTGTAATGTTCGCTTTGGGTAGATTGCCCGGTTGGATTGCCCAATGGAGGGAAATGCGTTTAAAAGGAGAGCCTATTGGTCGTCCCAGACAGGTTTATATCGGCGAGAACCACAGACCATTTGTTGCCGTTGATTTAAGGTAATAGCTATTAATAGTTTCATAAGAGATAACCCTTATCGATTTCTTTGATAAGGGTTTTTTTATTGATTCCCGCTATCTGGGAATTCCTATATTTGCCAAAAATTATACAATGCTCCATCTTAATGTAAACGATGAAACCTCCCGGTTAAGGGCAGTGCTTTTAGGAACGGCAAGGAACAATGGTCCAGTGCCCAGACCAGAGAGTGCGTATGACCCAAAATCCCTTCAGCATATATTGGATGGTACGTACCCCAAGGAAGAGGATATGATAATGGAAATGGAGGCCTTGGCAAACGTTTTTAAGGCATACGATGTTGAGGTATTTAGGCCAGAGGTATTGGAGGACTGTAATCAAATTTTCTCTAGGGATATCGCTTTCGTCATAGAGGATAAACTGATAAAGGCCAATATACTTCCGGATAGGGAGGAAGAGTTTGACGCTATTTTACACGTATTGGAGTATATCCACCCGGATAATATTCTATATCCCCCTGAGGAGGTACATATTGAAGGTGGGGATGTGATGCCCTGGAACGATTATATTTTCATCGGCACCTACACGGGTCATGACTATCCGGATTATATCACCGCAAGGACCAACTGGGAAGGCGTGGAGTATATAAAGCAGATGTTTCCACATAAAAAAGTGAAGTCCTTTGAGCTTCGGAAATCGATTGCAAACCCAAAGGAAAATGCACTTCATTTGGATTGCTGTTTTCAACCTGTTGGAAAGGATAAGGCCATCATCCATAAAAATGGATTTTTAGTGGAAGAAGAATACCTTTGGTTGATGGACTATTTTGGAAAAGAGAATGTTTTTGAGATTACCGCCGATGAAATGTATTATATGTTTAGCAATGTATTTTCCATTGCTCCGGATGTTGTGGTTTCAGAACGCAATTTTACCCGTCTCAATGATTGGTTGCGAAACCAGGGCTTTACCGTGGAGGAAGTCCCTTATGCGGAGATTTCCAAACAAGGCGGGTTATTGCGTTGTAGTACCATGCCCTTGATCAGGGATTAAATGGCTTTTACATAAACAATGCCGTTAAAATGTCCATTTGAAGGTTTTCTGCCTTTTTCCGGATAGGTGATTCCATCATGGTGTTGAAATTGGTAGCGATGAAGACAATAGATGCCAAATCAGGCAAGTAGATCAAGACGCATCCTGCCCCGATCCCACCTCCTGAATGGCCCACGCCATACGTAGTTTCTAAATCATAAAAGGTTAGACCAAGCCCGTATTTTTGTTCCCCCTCATCGCTCAAGACCCATTCCTGCATGAGTTCAAGGGTTTTGGGCCTAAGTAATTTTCCAGAAATCAGGCCCTTAAAAAAAAGAATGGCGTCTTCGCTGGAAGTCACCATGCCATCATCCCCTTTCATTGAGGAAACATTGGCCCTTTGTAACTTTGAAATATTTGTCGGTAGGGCCTCCTGCAATACGTCCCAGTAGGCATCCACCAAATTCAAGTCTAAATCGATATTGTCTTTTGAGAGGACATAGGTGGATTTTAGCTTTAGCTTTTCAAATAGCTCCTTTTCCATGTACGTTATGTGGTTCCCGGTTATTTTGTCCGCAATCAACGCGAGAAACGCAAAATTGGTGTTGCGATAGGAGTATGTGCTACCAGGTTCAAAATCCAAGGACTTTCCTTCGATATACGAGAGCATTTCAGGAACGGTAAGTATGGTCAAGGGGTCTTGGATGATCCGGGATACCAGTAAAGGCTCCGTGCTATATTCCGGAAGTCCGGAGGTATGGTTCAAAAGCATTTTTAAAGTGATTTTCTCCGTATCCTTTATTGATGTTAACCAGGGGTGATCCAAATACTGAACAATTGGGTCCTCCAATTTTAGTTTTCCCTTTTCATACAGTTGAAGGATAACCACCGCCATGTAGGTCTTACTTATACTTTGTAAGTAATGTAAATGTTCCGTGGTAAGTGCAGTTTTGTTTTCGAGATTTGCAAAACCTTCCGCGTACGTCCACAATCCCATTTGTTCATTGTAGACAGCCAATGAAAGACCTGGAACCCCAAAATCGATGTATTTTTTGAGTACGCGTTTTACGGCCTCCTGTTTTTCGATTGGAAATCCTTTTTTTTGTGCAGAAAGGGAAATTGTTATCACCAACAACAATCCCAGAGTTTTAATCCTCATGTTCATAATGCATAGTTTTAGGCAAATATCTTATGAGAACCATGGGTTGTCCCAACCGTTTTGGGACGAATTGGATGAACTGTAGTATTTTCTGGGCTGGAGTGTAAAATGAAAAGGGTCAAAAACGGGGAGCCGTAATACTGAACCACTTTTTAAATTCTGGAGCGTTGGTTCTACTCACAACAGAGGTCTGGGTGGATGGCCCGAAATCAAACTCCACCAACAGCTTACCGTTTATTTCCTTTTTATACCCTTTAATCTGCTCTCTATGAACGATATACTTTCGGTTTAGCCGGAAGAAGTTTTCTTCGGGTAATACAGCGAATATCTTGTTTAGGGAGTCATCCAAAACAAATTGCTCCCCGGTTTTGGCCCTCAGGAAAGTGGCCCTATCCTCAACATAGAATATCGCTATCTGCTCAAACGCTATGTGTTTTGTACTATTTCCTAAAACTACGGAAAAACCTTTTGAACGTAATTCTTTGTCCTTGTCACGTAAGGACTGGGCCGTTAACCATTGATCATACAGGTAGAATCCAATATAAATACCATTAATGACCAAAATCCAAATAAAGAAGATAAACAGGTTGTAGGAGTAAAAGCTTATGGGCAAAGGGCCCTCCCCGAAAAGGGCGTTTATGATTTCAGTAGCCAATATGATAAAACCTTGGGCAATAAGGTTCGTGGCCAATATTTGTACTACAAGGCGTTGGACCAATGCTTTTTCATATGGTATTCTCTTGTCAAGCCAAAGGATGATCCACTTAATTAACCCCCAAGCGATATAACCCTGAACGGTATCTATAAAATAGGTGGTGTACGTATACCAGTCCCATCGAATTGTAGAGTAGGTAAGATGATAGTTGATGGTATTGATGATGGGTATCAAAATCAAGAAGAGCAGAACATCATTGTATTTACCCAAATATTTCGAGAGCATTTCGGTCTATTTAAGTCTAAAGATAACTACCAATCTTATTGTTACAAAGCTGGACTCAAGCCGATTCAATGAACCATTCGGAGGATTAGGTATGGATGGCAATCGGCATGGATAGCATAGCCATTTCCGGACATATAGAAAACTTTAACACCTGTTTTTTTGTTTACTAGACGAGTGGTCATATTTTTGTTCGTGGTTATAAGATCATGCAAAAGACTTTGAAACATGAAATAAAGGCGGACTATCTCTTGGAAAAAGGGATGGAACTACTTTGGTCCAAAGGGTATAACGCCACAAGTGTAAATGACATCGTCATGGCGGCGGATGTTCCTAAAGGCTCCTTTTATTTCTATTTTGACAGTAAGGAGGATTTTGCCATAAAGGCAATCGATAAGTATTTTCAGGCCCATTTTGCGCCGGCTAAGGAGATACTAATGGACAAAACGGTTTCACCGAAGCAACGTCTGCTGAATTTTCATGAATTTAGGTACAATGTGCTAAAAAATGAGATGGACTGCAAAATGGGATGTTTGGCCTGTAACTTAGGCAATGAAATGGCTGAGCACAATGAAAATATTAGAAAGGCTATTCTACAACGGGAAACGGCAATACAAGCCCAGATTACCGCGGTTGTGCAGGAAGCCCAGGAACTGGGCGAGATTAATCTCGATATGAACGCGGCGGACATCGTGGCGTTTTTTGAGGATGCAGGCAAAGGGGCTATGACCACCATGAAAGAAATGAAAAGTGCTTACCCTATCGATAATTTTATGAATATGGTACGAACTATCTTATTTGGATAATTTTTTTTACTATGTAATAGACGACTGGTCAATTATATCAGTAATAGATTTAGATAAGTTTTGTCTAAAAATTGTCCAAATCAATAAAATTAGATCGTCATAGGAGTATAAAACGGAAAAATAATTTTTTTTGAAGCCATTTGCACTTTAAATAGGCGACTGGTCAACTATTAAACTTTAAAACTATGAATGCATTAAAAAAAGCGGGGAATTCCGTAAACACTTTTGCCAAAAAATGGGCAGAGATTGTCATTAAGTTCAAATGGCCCGTAGTATTGCTGACCTTATTGCTGGCCGTTGGATTGGCCTCTCAAGGAAAGATGGAATTTGATGGGGACTATCACGTCTTCTTCAGCGAATCGAATCCCGAATTGGAGGCTTTTGATGCCCTTCAGGAAAAATATACCAAGGATGACAATATTGTAGTTGTTCTTGCCCCGGATAATGGCAATATTTTCACTAGGGAAAACTTAGTGGCCATTGAAGAGCTTACGGCAAGTGCCTGGAACACCCCGTACTCTTCCAGGGTTGATGCAGTTACCAATTTCCAGCACACCAGTGCTGTGGGTGATGATTTATATGTGGATGATCTCTCCTACGAATCCATTACCAAAACGGATGCGGAGATTCGGGAAATCAGGGAGAAGGCCTTGAAGGAACCTTTACTTTTACATCGAATCATTAACGAAAAAGGCAGTGTAACCGCAATCAATGTTACGGTACGCTTACCTGGTGTGGACAGTGCTGCGGAGATTCCCGAGGTTACTGTGGCCACCCGAAAAATGGTAGAGGATTTTAAGGCAAAATACCCTCAATTTCAGGTGTATACCACAGGTTTGGTCCCACTCAATACCGCTTTTTTCGAAGCGTCGCAAAGTGACTTGGCCCTTATCGGAATCATGTTGCTCATTGTCGTTATCGTCACCCTCATATTGACCCGGAATTTTTTCGCGACATTTTCCACACTTGTTGTCGTCCTATTTTCCATTTTGAGCGCAGTAGGTTTTGTGGGTCTCACCGGCATAAAATTAACACCGCCTTCTGCCGTATTTCCTACAATGATACTTACCCTTGCCGTAGCGGACAGCATCCATATCTTAATTACGATGTTACAGAAGGTACGTAGGGATGGGATGAATAAAAAAGAGGCACTTGTGGAAAGTATGCGCCTTAATTTTATGCCCGTTTTCATAACGAGTCTTACCACGGTGATCGGATTTCTTACCATGAATTTTGGTGATGTTCCTCCTTTCTGGCATTTGGGGAATATTACGGCCTTTGGAATGGCTATGGCTTTCCTGTATTCCACCACCACCTTGCCCGCACTTATGGCCATCTTTCCACTATGGAAGAAAAAGGTTGCGGTAAGGGAAGCGGAAAAAGTGGGGATGTACACCAAGTTAGGCCTTTTTGTGACTCGGCAACCAGCACGTATAACGGCAATTTCCTTAGCCATTATCGCGGGCCTTACCTATTTGGCGACCTTGAATGTATTCAATGATGAGTTTGTGGAATATTTTGATGATTCGGTACAATTTAGAAGGGACAGTGACTTTATAAACGATAATCTGACCGGTTTTTACAATGTGGAATTTTCCGTGGGAAGTGGAGAAAGCGGTGGAATCAACAATCCGGAATATCTCCAAAACCTTAATGCGTTTGAGGATTGGCTCAATGAGCAACCGGAAGTCGTACACGTAAATGCCTTTAGTGAAGTGGCCCGAAGGGTAAACCGCTCCATGCACGGAGACGACCAAGCCTATTACAGGGTACCGGAAAATAGGGAAGAAGCGGCACAGTTTCTTTTGCTATACGAGCTTTCTTTGCCTTTTGGTTTGGACTTGAACAATCAGATCAATGTGGACAAATCCGAAACTCGGGTAACCGCAACCTTAAAGAATATTTCAAGTGCCGAAATGATAGCCTTTTCAGGTCGGGCGGAGGAGTGGCTAAAAAACAATACGAATGAACCTATGCATTCTATCGGGGTAAGCCCTACCATGATGTTCTCCAAATTAGGGTTTAGACAAGCAGAAAGCATGTTCAATGGTAATATTATTGCCCTGATTCTGATTTCCTTGGTGCTGATGCTTGCCTTACGGAACTTTAGGCTTGGTCTGTTGAGCATTATTCCTAACGTTGCCCCTGTCTTGGTAGGTTTTGGAATCTGGGCCCTTTACAAGGGACAGATCAACACGGGAATGGTTATTGTTTTCGGAATGACCTTAGGTATTATAGTAGATGACACCGTACATTTTATGAGCAAGTTCTTACGGGCACGAAGGGAATTGGGATATGATGCCAAACAGGCGGTGATTTATGCCTTTGAGACGGTAGGCCGTGCCTTGGTGACTACTACCGTGGTGCTGATTTCCGGATTTGCGGTACTGTCTACATCATCCTTCGCCCTAAACAGTTACATGGCCCGGATTACCGTAATCATTATCACGGCAGCCCTTATCATAGATTTTCTCTTGCTTCCGGCGCTTTTGATTCTATTAAGTAGAAAAGAAGAAGTAGTTGATGCAATGCCGAATCAATTGAAACCAGAATTAAAGCCTAATAATTAGTATTCACCTTAACATAAATCATACAAAAATGAAAAAATCGATTTTGACCGTCGCGGCATTTTCCGCAATAAGTTGGGCCATTGCCCAGACACCTGAGGAAAGGGGATTGGAAATAGCAAAAGCTGCCGAACTTGCCGATCAAGGGTTTGGAAGTTCTTTGGTAGCACTTAAAATGATCTTAAAAAACAAAAATGGACAGACCAGTGAAAGGACAATGACAACTAGGACTCTGGAGCTCATAGAAGATGGGGACAAGTCGCTTATCGCATTCGATAGCCCTAAGGATGTTAAGGGAACCGCTACCCTGACCTATACACATAAAGTGGGTTCAGATGATCAGTGGTTGTACTTGCCTTCCATTAAAAGGGTAAAGCGGATTTCATCGAATAACAAATCCGGTCCTTTTGTGGGAAGTGAGTTTGCTTACGAGGACCTTTCCTCCCAGGAGGTGGAAAAGTATACCTATAAATTTTTGGAGGCAAAGGGTAATCTTCTTCTGGTAGAACAAGACCCTGTGGACCCCAAATCAGGTTATACACGTCGTATAGTTACCTATAATAAGGATAAGGGCTATCGCATTGAGAAAGTAGAATTTTACGATAGAAAAAATGCCTTGCTAAAAACTTTGACCTACAGTGATTATAAACTGTATAGAGACAAGTTTTGGCGTGCTGCCACCTTTAATATGGTAAACCATCAAAGCAACAAGGAAACCCTATTAAAGTTTGGTGAGTACGACTTTGGGGTAGCCTTTTCCGACGATGATTTTTCCCAAGTAGCCTTGCAACGGGCGGGGAGATAAATTTGATAGGGTAGGGCCGGGGACATGTTCACCAAACGGTTTTCGCAGTATCGATGGCGATAGGTGCCATTATGATTTCCGGCCCGACCTTTTCACAATAGAAGCAGATGAACAACAGCAAGGTATTCGGCATTCTATGCCTTATAGGATTTACCTTTGGGTTTGCCCAAAACGAGGATTCCGAAAAAAAAGTGGAACATGATCTGGAGTTGGAAATAGAAACGGAATACCGTTATTTTTTTGACCCCGGCCAGTTTGAGGGTCAGAAAGATCATTATCCTTCCTTGGCCTTTCGACCGGAATATTCGGCCTCATGGAACAAGGGTTATGAAAGTATCAATGCCCAAGGGTTCCTTAGACTGGATAGGGACGATGAGCGCACCCACTGGGATATTCGTGAGCTCTATTACCAAAAGGCAAAGGGGAACTGGGAATTGAATGTAGGCCTAAAAAAAGTGTATTGGGGGGTTATAGAGAGCAATCATTTGGTAGACATCATCAATCAGACCGATGCGGTGGAGACTTTTGATGGAGAAGAAAAGTTAGGGCAGCCCATGGTACAGTTTAGTTGGATTACGAACTCTTTGGGAACATTCGATTTCTTCTACCTACCCTACCACCGCAGGCGTACGTTTCCAGGGGAAAAGGGCAGATTGCGTTTTGGAATGGTTATCAATCAGGACGACTTGAATTATGAGAGTGGAGCTGAGGAATGGCGACAGGATTTTGCCGTCCGATGGAAACATTATTTTGGAATTTTTGATATTGGACTTTCCCATTTTTATGGGAATGGTAGAGAACCGCTATTTTTGTTCGAACCATCGGGTGCCATCAATTCCTTTTACCCCGTAATCCATCAAACGGGATTGGAACTTCAGGCTACACACAATGCTTTTCTATGGAAATTGGAATCCATTTATCGCCATGCCGAGGCACAGGACTTTTTGGCGCTGGCGGCCGGACTGGAATATACCTTTAGCAACATAGATGGGAATGGCCTGGATATTGGTGTATTGGGGGAATATCTTTATGATGAAAGGGATGAACTGGCCTTGACAGCTCTCCAGAACGATGTATTTTTTGGTAGTCGGATTGCCTTCAACGATAACGCGGATACTTCTATCCTGATTGGCGGTATTGCCGATTTGGAATCCAGTAGCAAAATTTTTAGCCTAGAGGCGTCAAGACGTTTTGGAAGCACCTGGACGGTTGAAGCGGAAGCCCGTATTTTTAGTACGATTGACGAAAATGAATTGATCTTTTCGAATTTTCGGGACGACAGCTTCCTTCGGATAGCTGTTTCCAAATATTTCTAAGGCCCCTGCTAGAACTAATGCGTGGACAGGGCCTTCAAAATATCTACGGCCTTATTTCCTTCCTTATGGGGAACAAAAATATGATCGTGGTAGTACCCCGCAATTACATTACAACTAATATTCTGCCCGGCCAAGGCCGTGGCCACTTTAGCGGTAAGTCCCTTGGCCTCCAAAGCAGAGTGAACGTTAAGGGTTATCCAAGCTGCGACGAACTCATAAGGGAGCCCATAAGCATCGGCTCTATCGCGTTCTAGGATAATCGTAATGCCTTCGCGCTCTTTGAATTCACATAAAATATCGGCTTTGTTTATGGTATTTGTAGTACTTACCGTTGAAAAGACATATGCTCCCGGGTTAAGTACAGGATCCATTTCATTGATCAGTTTTTTTAGACTAGTTTCTCCGGACATGGCATTGAAGTATTGATGAAAGAACGTCTTGAAACGTTTGGTGCAAAGGTTATTTTTTTTTGTTTAAATAGGATGACAGACCCTTAGAAAAATCATAATTTAGCCTCTTGTATTATGTGATTTTAATATAGCCTCAGAACCCCTTTAAACTACAATGAAACAGGTAACAAATACTATCCTGATGATTCGGCCGGTCGCTTTTCGTATGAACGAACAAACCGCGGTGAACAACTATTTTATGGAAGATTTGGAAGTTAATGACCAAACTATCAATTTTCGGGCCCAACAGGAATTTGATAATTTTGTGGCTATTTTACGCAGTAAGGGTGTAGAGGTAATTGTGGTGGATGACAAAAAGGAAATCGATACCCCGGACTCCGTATTCCCCAATAACTGGGTCTCCTTTCACGCTAATGGCACCGTTGCGATTTATCCTATGTTCGCTGAAAACCGGAGAAGGGAACGTCGTGAGGATATTTTTGACATTCTTGAGGAAAACGGATTTAGAATTGACACTATTCTGGACTATACCTCGGCAGAAGAGAAGGGGCTTTTCTTGGAAGGTACGGGAAGCATCCTGAAGGACCGCGTCCATCAAAAAGCGTATTGTGCCTTATCCGAGCGCGCGCATGAGGAATTGTTCATAGAATTCTGTGAGGATTTTGATTGTTTTCCTGTCATTTTTACGGCCAACCAGACGGTGAACGGGGAACGTCTACCCATTTATCATACCAATGTAATGATGGCCATGGCAGAAAATTTTGCGATAATCTGCTTGGATGCTATTGACGATAAGGGAGAGCGTAAGGATGTAACTACACATTTAAAAAGGGACGGCAAGGAAATCATCCCAATCACGGAAGAACAAATGCATCATTTTGCAGGGAATATGTTGCAGGTGATAGGTGCCGACAATCAGCGCTTTATGGTAATGAGCTCAGCAGCTTTTAAAAGTCTAAGACCTGATCAAATAAAGGCTATCCAAGCCCATTGTGACATTATTCATAGTCCGTTGGATACCATCGAAACATGTGGAGGCGGAAGTGCCCGATGTATGATGGCAGAAGTGTTTTTGCCACGGGCTTAGTTGTAATAAGCCATGCTCAGCAATATTTTTATTAGAACTATTGCTCCGAAACGTTTTGACTCTCGGCATTTTTAAGATTATTCCCCGTATAGAAGCAAAATTTAAATCGGATTACTGATATTTAAAACGGAATAACAAAATAATCTTTATCTGAGAAACTATGAGGCAAATGAAATTGCATATATTAATAATTAGCGCAGGCCTTCTCACTTTTGCCCCAACGTATGCCCAAATAAAGGTTGAGGACAAAAAAATCGTAAAGGTATTATCGTTCAATGTCCTTGGGGGAAGAACTACAAAAGGGGATTTTAACTTGGATGTGTTGGCAAAGCTTATAAAGAAGGCGGATCCAGATTTCGTGGCCATGCAGGAAGTGGACTATAAGGTAAACAGGTCCAAGAAGTATGATTTGGCCACAGAATTGGGTTGGAGAACCAGGATGGCCCCCCTATTTGCAAGGGCGATGTACTATGATGGCGGGGAATATGGCGAGGGAATCTTGTCCAAATTCTCATTTTTGAGCACTAGAAATGTGGCCTTGCCCTACATTCAAGGACAGGAACCACGGGCTGCTATAGAAATCGTGACCGAGCTACCTTCAAAAGATACCATTGCCTTTGTGGGTACACATTTTGCCCATGAGGGTACAGCAGGAAGGGAATTGCAGGCCAAGAAGATAAACGAGGTATTTTCCAAGAACAAGTATCCAACAATTTTGGCGGGAGACCTCAATGCCACTCCGGGGAGTGGACCCATTTCCATCCTTGAGGAAGTTTGGGAGGCAACCTATGATAAAGATAACCCCGAACCTACCCATCCTTCGGATAACCCAAGGATAAAAATCGATTATGTAATGTTTTATCCAAAAGACCGCTGGAAAATAATTGAGCGCGAGGTTATCAAAGATACTATAGCCTCCGACCATTGTGCGTATCTGGTCACTCTTGAACTAGTGAGCGAATAACAAAACGTTTAAAGGACCTAATTAGAGCAGTACGTTTAACCATATCTAACGGTAGAACGGCACTTTTATGAAAATTGGGCTTTGGGAAGAATCGAGGTATAGTCCAAATACTATCTTTGTTTCACCGCTTAGGAAGCAATTGAGGCATATTCTTATTGCGATATGTATTAATTATGTACTTTAGAAGTCGAACCGTTTTGAACACGAAAACTTATGACCAAAGCATATATCAAAAAATTTATCGCACTTCCCATCCTCATATGTACGATCGGATTGACTTCCTGCAAGGAAAAAAATGTTAAAAAGGAGGAGGTTAAAGAAAACCCCATAGAAGACCGTTTAAGAGCGGTACTTACTTTTTACGCGTCTTTTGATACCGGGGTCAACGCCGATTTTTCGATTGGAGATTCCCTAATGTATACCGTTGCCAACAGGGATTCCCTAGACGCTTCCAAGATTGGTCTGCACAAACCGGATATCAGTCGCCAAGAGGGCAAGGGCAGATATGGCTATGGGCTTCAATTCACAGAGCGGAGCAATGGATATATCTACTATCCCAGTACCGGGAACATAGCGTATAGCCAGAAGAATTGGAATGGGGCCATTTCTTTTTGGCTGAGTCTTGACCCTGCCACCGATCTGGAACCGGGTTATTGTGACCCCATTCAAATTACGGACGTGAGTTATAACGACGCCGCCATTTGGGTAGATTTTACAGAAAATAACCCTAGGGATTTTAGGTTAGGGGTCATCGGAGATCGAAATATTTGGAACCCCGATGGATTGGAAGATGAAGATGATCTTTTTCTACCGCAACTCGCACCTGTGAGTAATCCACCTTTTGCCAAAGGGGAATGGACGCATATACTCATCAATCTTTCCGGATTGAATACCGAAAATGGAAAAGCTTCCCTTTACATAAATGGGGAATTAAAAGGAGCAAGATCTAATATCACCGATTCATTTACCTGGGAATTAGATCGGTCCAATATCTACTTGGGGCTAAGTTATATTGGGTTTATGGACGACTTATCCATTTATAATAGGGATTTGACCGAAAATGAGATTAAGGCACTTTACTCCTTGGAAAATGGGGTTCAAACGATTTTGGAATAAGTGACGTTTTTTAAACTTCGCTTTCTTCTGAGTACTGTTCTTTGTCGGCGCACTGTAAGGAAAGGGGCTTTTCATTTTGTGTGCTTGGCCTGTTGTCCCGACCATGGCCTCTTTTTGCAGTGTTTTAAACCAGCTTTTACGGAACCCATTACTAATAATCGCCTCTCCAAATTTCCTTCAGAAAAACGCCGGTCATCACTACCATAAAAAAGGCAAAAGGTAAGGAGGTAATAATCAGAAGTTTTTGAACTGCGACCAAAACATCGATCTCCGGCTTGGCATTTCCCAATAGGATAAGGGCCAAGGTAGCCAGTAGAATAAAAATGGACCATAGGAGTCTGTGACTCTTGCGCGGTGTTCTTTTCCCGCGATCCGTAAACATGCTGAGCACAAAGACGGCCGAATCCACCGAGGTTACCAAAAAACTTATCAAGAGTAGAACGGTAGTCAGGTTAAGGAAGCTGGCCATGGGATAGTTTTCAAGAAACACAAAAATAGAGGAGAACACATTGCCGAACTCGTTGGAATACGTTCCCCAACTTTCTATCAATTGAAAGGCCGAGGTGCCAAAAACGGAAAACCAAAAAAAAGTGCCCAAGGATGGAATGATCAAAACTCCCAATAGCAGTTGGCGCAATGTCCTACCCTTGGAAATTCGTGCAATGAAGATACCGGTAAAGGGGGCCCAGGCCAACCAAAAGGCCCAATAGTAAAAAGTCCAATCCGTCAGGAACGCGATACCCGGATTATATTTGCCCCAAGCAAGGCTCATTGGGATAAAATCCAATACATATCGCAAAGTAGCTCTTGCCAAGTTGTTTAAAATACCACCCAAATCGCTTGTGATGAATACAAAGAACAATAAAAGCAGGGTGATTACGATGTTAAATTTTGAGATAACCTTAATACCTCTATCCACCCCCCGCCAAACGGAAAAGAAGGCAATTGCGGAAATCAGCATGGCAAGGAAAAGTGTCGTGGCCAAACCAAAACTGGACGAAAACAAATGGTTCAATCCCCCATTGATTTGAGCCGTTCCCAGCCCGATAGCCGCGATTAGACCAAAGACCGTAGTGAGTATGGTTATGATGTCAATCCCTTTTCTTGCCACTGTATTGGGAATGGTATCTTCTATCGCAGAACTGACCAAAACCTTTTTTTTCCGTACGAACAGGGCATACCCAATTACCATGGCAAAGAGCCCATAAAAGGCCCATGGCGTAAATCCCCATTGATAAAAAGTAAATTCAAGGGCCAAGATTTCCGGTCCCAAATCAGAAGGATATGGTGGATTTTGTAGCATAAAGACGGGCTCTTGAACGGCTCGCAATAGGATTCCCGCGCCCATCCCCGCGCTATATAGCATAGCCGTCCATGCCCAAAGGGAATGTTCCGGACTCTGATTTTCCTTTCCGAGCTTTATTTTTCCCAAGGGGGAAAGGGCCACTATTAGAAGCAAAAGCACACAACCCAGTCCCAAATACAGATAGAAATAACCAAAGTAATTCCGTACCCATACCGAAGCAGACTCTATCGCATTATAACTAGCTTCCGTTGCCAAAAAGACAATAGCGGAAAAAAGGAAGAGTACTCCCAACGAAAGCGTTAGTAAATAGTTCTTTTTGAAAGGTTTTAGCAGCTCGATTACAATACTATTTGGCCTTGGCAATATTTCGTATCATTCCTTCAAAGATAAAATAATGAAAGGGAAGTATACTGTACCAGTACAACCTACCCCACAGTCCTTTAGGTCTAAAAGTGGCCGTTTGGTGCAAAACGTTCTGCTCATCAATCTTAAATTCTAGCCAAGCTTCGCCAGGTAATCGCATTTCCGCAAAGAGCAACAGTCTTTTCGATTCCCTATCCGCCAAAAGTACCCGCCAAAAATCAAGGGAATCCCCCGGATAAATCTTATCCGGATGGGTGCGTCCCCTTCGCAACCCAACACCTCCATTGAGTTTATCCAAAAACCCTCGTATCCTCCAAAGCCAATTACCATAATACCACCCGGTGTTTCCTCCAATTTTCCAAATATTACGTAAAACCCTTTCCTCATCTTTAATTTTCAACCTTTTCTCATCCTTTAGGATGCCGTACTTTGGTACTTGGATATATTTTTCGAGATTTTTCTTAAAGCGACCGCTGACCATGCTGTCTTTCCAACTACTGACGACAAGGTTTTGTTCAATTTTTTTAAAGGCCATACCTATAGCCTCTTTATAGGTATGCGTGTTGATTCCTAGTAAGTCCTGTAGACGGCTGTCCTTTGCTATTACCTCCATTTTCATACTGTCCACAAGGTTTACGGCCAATTTATAAGAAGTGGAGGTTACAAAATACAGCCAATAGGAGGATAACTTAGGAGTCATTACAGGTACGGTAAGAATCCAATTTTTAAACCCCCGGACTTTGGCGTATTGTTTTAGCATTTCCTTGTAAGTGAGTATGTCGGGACCCCCAATATCAAAGGACTGGTCATAGGTGTCTTCCTTCCCGATAACTCCGGTGAGAAATCGAATGATGTCACGGATGGCAATGGGCTGTGTTTTGGTCAATACCCATTTTGGGGTGATCATAAAGGGCAATTTTTCACACAGGTCGCGAATAATCTCAAAGGAAGAACTTCCAGAGCCCACAATAATCCCCGCCCTAAGGACGGTAAGGCTAAATTTTCCCTTGTACAGAATGTCCTCAACATTTTTACGGGAACTTAGATGTTTGGATAGCTGGGTATCGTTTACAATACCACTTAAATACACAACCTGTTGCACTTGGCTCCCCGCCATATAGGAATTAAAGGTCCGGGCGGATAGTGCCTCTTTCTCATCAAAATCCGTGGTTGAGGAACTCATGGAGTGGATAAGGTAATATGCGATATCAATGTCCTTTGGTAGCAAATCCTGTTGAAATTCCTTTAGAAAATCAATCTCTACGATTTCAACAAGAGCCTTAGTATCCTCGTCAATGGACAGACGCCTTTTATCCCGTACGGCACAGACCACTTCATGTCCCAAATCCAATAACTGGGGCAGCAATCGCATCCCAATATATCCGTTGGCGCCGGTGAGCAGGATTTTCATAAATCCTCGATTGAAGTGGGTGCATTATCGGCCTTATAATCCAATAGCTTCTTAAAAAACTTTTGTACTGCCTTCGTGTCCGCCTGTACCTTAATAAAATGATGGTCCCGATAAATGGAATATTTGGCCAGATCTCCTTTGTATAGGGTCAATTTGTAATAGGGTATGATCAAGGCAAAGGTCTCCAGCAACGAGCGAAATCGGACGATAATCCCTTTGGGTCGCATTTCAATATTGCACTGATTTCGGTTATTATCCAAAATAAGCAGGTTATGGATTTCAATACTGGTTTCCGTAATGAACAGCCTCGGGGAACCAATCCCGCCCATCGCCCATCGCTCTTTTAAGGTAAAGGGCTTACCAACTTCCGAATCGATTTTCTCGGTTACTTTTTTGTCGTTATAGGATACGTTCAAAAGCATTGTTCCTCTTTTTTCATAGCTGTATAAAGTTACTGAAAACCGTACTTAAATGGGACAATACGCCGCTAAAAGCACAAAAAAATGTAGTTTTGCAGCCGCATAACCCAAGTTTTAATGGATATCCAAAACATTTTAGAAGGCAAGGTAAAGGAAGCTATAAGATCAGTTTTTGATGTCGAATTGCCTTCGGTTGAATTTCAACCTACCCGAAAGGATTTTGAAGGGGACATTACCATAGTGGTCTTTCCTATGCTGCGCTATGTAAAAGGGAATCCCGAACAAATCGGAAGGCAAATAGGGGAATTTTTGGAAGAGCAGGTGGTGGAAGTCTCTGGTTTTAATGTAATCAAGGGCTTTTTAAACCTGGTCATTGACGATAATTTCTATCTCCAGTTTTTCAATTCGGTTTACGATACGGAGAATTTCGGATACGCTACCAATGGGGATACTGATGCGGTCATGGTGGAATATTCCTCTCCCAATACCAACAAACCATTGCATTTGGGCCATATCCGTAACAATTTGTTGGGTTACTCGGTTGCCGAAATTTTGAAGGCATCCGGGAAAAAGGTATACAAGACCCAGATTATCAACGATAGGGGCATCCATATTTGTAAAAGTATGCTTGCCTGGCAACGCTTCGGTAATGGGGAGACACCAGAAACTACGGGATTGAAGGGCGACCAATTGGTAGGTAAATATTATGTAGCCTTTGATAAGGCGTACAAGTCCGAAATTGAAGAATTGATTACCCAAGGAGTCGAAAGAAGTACAGCTGAAAAAGAAGCCCCCATTTTGTTGGAGGCCCAAAAAATGCTTCGTAAATGGGAAGCTGGGGATGAGGCCGTAGTTGCTCTTTGGACCACCATGAATGGTTGGGTCTATAATGGTTTTGAGGAAACCTACAAAAATCTTGGGGTGGATTTCGATAAACTCTATTACGAAAGCGAGACCTATTTATTGGGGAAGGATGTGGTGGAGGACGGACTCAAAAAAGGTATTTTTTATAGGAAGGAGGACCAGAGTGTCTGGATCGATCTTACTGATGAGGGATTGGACGAAAAGATTGTCTTGCGCTCCGATGGTACAGCGGTCTATATGACCCAGGATATTGGTACGGCCCTACAACGGGTAAAGGATTATCCTGATATCAATGGAATGGTCTATACCGTCGGCAATGAACAGGACTATCATTTTAAGGTACTCTTTTTGATTCTTAAGAAGCTTGGATTTTCTTGGGCGGCCAATCTATATCATCTAAGCTATGGGATGGTTGATCTCCCCAGTGGAAAAATGAAGAGTAGGGAAGGGACCGTAGTGGATGCAGATGATTTAATGATGGATATGACGCGAACCGCTGCACAATTATCCGAAGAACTGGGCAAATTGGAAGGCTACTCGGATGCTGAAAAACAGGAGTTGTACACGGTAATTGGGCTTGGGGCCCTAAAATATTACATTTTAAAGGTGGACCCTAAAAAACGGATCCTTTTCGATCCTCAGGAATCCGTGGATTTTCAGGGAAATACAGGGCCTTTTATCCAATATACCTATGCACGTATACAATCCATACTGCGAAAGGCGCATAATATGGGTCTGGAATTCTCCGGTCCAGCAGATATAGATAGCTTACATTCCAAAGAAAAGGAATTGATCAAGCAGATTCAACTCTTTCCCGAGGTTATTGGTCTTGCTGCGGAGAATTATAGCCCGGCCCTTGTCGCCAACTATGTGTACGATTTGGTTAAGGAATTCAACTCGTTCTATCAACAGGTTTCCATTCTCGGAGAAGCTGATGAGCGCAAAAAAGTCTTTAGGGTACAATTATCCAAAAAGGTAGGGGAGGTTATCCAATCGGCATTCCAACTCTTGGGCATCCAAGTACCGGATCGGATGTAACCCAAACGGGTCCTCTCGTCAAAGTATGAATACGGTTTTTAATTCTTCGCTGCATTTAAAACCGTACCCGCAAACTAAAATTGGGAGTAATGCCCAAGGAAACATTTTCAATAGCCTCGACTTCTCCGGAATCGCTAATACGATAATAGGTGTTAAGGATGTTTCTCCGATCCGTAAAATTTAATACGGAGGCCCCTAGCGAAGCTTTTATACCCCGGCTCAGGTCAAATTCATAGACTGCAGAGGCATCTGCCCGCAAATATTCTGGCAACCTGCTACTATTGGGCTCTTGAAAGTTTATCCGATTGGGAAAAAAGGTGGTGTCTATCGGATTGTCGGGATCAGGTTCCGTGAAAGGTCGTCCTGTGCGATAATTTAGACCAATCCCAAATTTGAAGTCCTGATAGGTATAGGTGCCGGCAAAGGTAAAAGTATGGCGAATGTCCAAATTGTTGGGAAATTCGGACGGATTTATTTCGGGAAAAGTATAGGTGTTCACGTTATATGTATAGCTCAACCACGCACTGTAGTCAATGGTCTTTTTATTGATCAAGAACTCGATTCCCTTAACTTCATATTGTCCTATTTCCCCGTCAAACTGGTTTTGGTTTTGAAACCCTTGTGTTTCGGTGCTGATTCCTTTTACTTCCTTGTAAAAACCTTCTATGCCTACGTATAGTTTGGGATGATCATAGTTGAAACCGATAGAGGCCTGTTTGCTACGGGTAATGGGCAAGGAATCGTTGTCCGAGAGTATCCAACGTCTTTTTTCGATTCCCAGAAAATTCTGTTCCAAATCAATGACCTGGTTCGTGGCCTGGCTTTTAAATTCCCCTAAGAGTTCCGCTTTAAAATGTTTGGCCAAGGTATAGTTGATATTTAACCGGGGTTCTATAATCACCTTTTCAAAAGAGTCAAAGGTTTCCAAATCGCGGATATAATTGAGTCGGGCTCCTCCGCGGGCCATAAGTTTGGTATCTGTTGATTTATATTCAATTTCCGAGAAAAGGGAGTGGGCCCTGATTACACCTTTTACATTACTCCTGAACGGAGGCTGGGAAACATCGGCAATATTCCGAATACCGGTTTCAGTGAGTTGATAGCCATTTAGCCAATTCATGTCCTCATTAATCCGAAGGTGGGTATTTAATTTCAAGGCCGTTTCTATTACTTCGTTGTTCTGAAAGAGGATTTGTTGACCGTTGGCGGTACTATTTTCGGCATCCAGATCATAATTAGTATAGTATAGATTAAGATGGGAAGAGAATCTATCGGTCCACTGGCTCTCCAAGCTTCCGCCAAAGGAGATGTTGGTTTGATCCAAGGTACTTTGTGAACTTCTAAAACTATCCGTATTGGTTTCCTGATAGTCCAACCGATTATTGATGTTTATAAAGCTTAAGCGTACTTTTTGATAGGGATTGATATCATACAACAGCTTTCCGGTAAAATCATAAAAATAGAAATCGCTGTTTTGTGTTACGCGGGTGTCTTGGAAAACACGATTTACAAATTGACCATAGGTAGGGGTTTCCAAAAAATCGGTCAGAGAGCGTCGGGCGGAAAACTGAAAGCCCAACTTATCCGATATAGGCAGTTGACCATAAAGATCCCCTCCAATAAGGTTTAGGCCCCCTCCACCGGTAAAGGAATCCGGAACCTCATTTTTGGTGCGCATATCCAAAACCCCGCTTACCCCGTCGCCATATTGGGCGGAAGTCCCATTTTTGATAAGAATGATTCTATCCGTCAAGTAGGGATTAAAAGCGGAAATCAGGCCAAAAAAATGACCGGATTGATACATTTTAATACCATCCCACAACATGAGGTTCTGATCGTTGGTACCCCCGCGGATATTAATGTCCGAAACGGTCTCGTCTATACTTTTAATTCCCGGTAAGGCCTGTACGGTCTGCAATATATCCGGTTCCAGTAGCCCGGGAAGAATGCCAAACTCTGCCGTATTCATTTGGATGCTACCATCGGCCTCCTTTAATATTCCCGTGGTAAGGAATTGGTAAACGATTACTTCGTCCAGTTGCTGATAGAATTGAGCCAATAACAAGGTTTTGCAAGGATTGGCATCAATCAATTCCTCTGCTTTTACAAACAGGGTCTTAAATCCTAAATGTTTAATTTCCAATACAGCCTTTCTAGGAACATTGGTCAATGAAAATGAACCGTTCATATCGGTAATTAGCGCAATTTCGGAATCCAACACCTTTACGGTTGCACCTGTGACCGTGTTTTGCTTAAAGTTGTCCAAAACCGTTGCACAAACATCAACAGTACTACTTTTGTTTAGGGTGTAGTAGCGTTCGCTGAGCTGCTGAATCTTTAACTGTGTCTGAGCCTGAATGTCAGAAAGGATTTTCTGGAGTTCACTAGTTTCCGGTACAGTGATCTGAAGATTTCTGATATCCTCATCCACATAGGAAAATTTAACCTCGAATCGCTGCTCCAAGATTTGGAGATAGGAAATAAGTAGTGCGGTTTTGTCCGTTCCGTCCTGAGCACTACCGTTTTG
Organism: Ulvibacterium sp.; assembly: GCF_028285715.1. Lineage (GTDB taxonomy): Bacteria > Bacteroidota > Bacteroidia > Flavobacteriales > Flavobacteriaceae > Ulvibacterium. Next base: position 435,360 of record NZ_JANQOO010000017.1, on the reverse strand, counting down.
TGCGAAAACCAGGAACAGTAAGGAAGTAAAAAAGAATATAAGGCGTTTAGGGTGCGTTTTCAGCATAGAACAGCACTTTATTCCCCTCTAATTTAAACTTTATTTGAGAGGGAACACTTATACTTTGTAACGCCAAATCTGCATTTGTGTTGCTAAAAGTGCCAGTATATAATTGATTTAAATCGATATTTTTGGTTTCAACGGTAATATTGTGCTGTCTTTCAAATTCATCCAAAACATATTGTAATGGAATACTTCTAAAGGAACTTTCATTGCTCATCCAGGAAGGTTGGGAAATATTGACCACCTTGCCCTTGGCAATTTTACCATCAATGGCTAGAAAGGAATCACCAGCTGGGAGTTTGGTTTCTGCGCCGTTAAAAGTAACGCTAACTAGACCCTCGTAGCAGGTGACCTCAAAAAAACCGTTGCGGTTTTCAACGTTAAATTGTGTTCCCAAAACGGCCACGGTACCATTCTCCGTGGAAACCGTAAAGCGCTTTCCCTTGGCCACCTTAAAAAAGGCCTCACCCCTTAGGGATATGTTGCGTTCCTTGTCCCATGCCTTTTCACTATAGGAAATTTGAGAATCGGCATTCAATACAATTTCGGAATTGTCAGGAAGTACAACTTCCTTGTTTTCCGCAAATTGAGTGGAAATACTCTCATCCAGGGAATTCAAATAGAAGTATGAACCTGCAAGCAACACGACAATGGCCGCCGCTATTCGTAAAAACTTTCGGAACGGATGTAGTTGTACTACTTTTGGAGTTGTAAGCTCTCGCTTGTTCTTCAAAGCATTGAACGCTTGGTCCATATTAAAATCAGGGCCTTCCAATGTACCGGAGGCCTCGAGAATCTTCTGATAGGTAGCGTACTCGTCGGATTTTTTAAACTCCGCGAGCTCCTCTTCAGATAGTTCGTTGTTCAGCCATTTTGCCAAGTAATTTTCTTGCATGATTTCTAGCTTTATACCTTAATAACAATTTACTGCGAAAAAACCCTACCTCGGTAGGGCAATGGGTTATTGATTTTAATGTCGTTATTCACAATTTGCTGTACCATGCCTATGATTTTCTGATTCGCTATACGTAAATTTTACATCCTAATCCCAAATCCCAAATCCCAAATCTCAAATCCCATCGATTTTTTCACGAAGTGTTTTCAATGCCAAATGCATTCGTTTTTCTATAGCCTTTACACTTACGCCCTCCATTTCAGCAATTTCCGCATATTTTTTACCGTCGATCCGATTCAATAAAAAAACCGTACGCTGGTTCTCCGGTAAACTGTCCAACGCTTGGTCCAATTTTTGTTTAAATTGGTTTTCCTCCATTAAAAATTCCGGTGATTCGTTGGTACTGCCCAATGACTTGTCCGCATACTTTAAACGTACCTTTTCGGCCTTAATAACATTAAGGTAGAGATTGTTTGCAACGGTATATACATAGGACTTTGCCTTTTGCGGGGTTACCTTGGCACAGTTTTCCCAAAGCTTTAGGAAGGCCTCCTGAACGGCATCATATGCCTTTTCCTCATTTCCGAACTTATAATATATGTAGTTAAAAACCGTTTTGGAATTAGCTTTGAAAAGCGAACTAAAGACGGCTTCCTCGCATACATTATCCTGGGATTCAGTTTTCAATGGGTTGGTTTTGCGTCAAAGATATTTGAAAAAATCGAAAATAAAGTAGGGTATTTTTCAAATGGATTGTTTTAATGGGGAACGAACAAAAAAATCCAAATCGTTATGAGAAAGTTTTTGAATTACGCACTATACACCTGCCTACTCATGATTGCGCTTACCTTTTCTTCCTGCCAAACGGAATATGAGGAACTTCCGGGAGAGAACGAACAGGAGACCATAATGGCCAGTTCATCTACGGCCCAACTGGTTGAAAAGACCGTTTCCAATGATGGATCTTTTGACAATATTGTGGATGGTTCCAGTTGTTTTAACGTCCGTTTTCCGTATACCGTTGAGGTAAATGGATTGGAATTGACCATTGATGCAGTTGAAGATCTTGAGCGAATCGAGGAAATCTTTGATGCCCTGGATGATGATGAGGACATTTTGGAAATCCTTTTTCCCATTACCATTACCTTGGGCGATTTCACCGAGATTACCATTAATGGGGAGGGAGATTTACGCGAATGGGCAGAACAATGTATTGAAGGCGGCGATGACGATGATATAGAATGTATAGATTTTGTATACCCGATCACCTTGTTCACTTTTGACATTAACAAACAACAGACCGGAAATGTTACGGTAGAAAGCGATATGGAAATGAGACGCTTCTTTGCCGGATTGGATGAGGAAGACCTTATCAGTATTGAATTTCCGGTGACCTTGAAGTTGTATGATGGTTCGGAGATAGTCGTTAGTTCCAATGCCGAGTTGGCCAATGCCATAGAGAATGCCAAAGAAGCCTGTGATGAAGACGATGATAATGACTATAATGATGATGATTTTGACGAGGAACGATTGGATTTCTGCCTAACCCAATGCTCTTGGTTGGTTAAGGATGTGAGAAGGGGTGGTATGGACCAAACCGATCAATATTTCGAATACCTTATGAATTTTGAGGAAGATGGTAGCGTAACCGTTAGGGATAGGGAAGGTAATAACTTGGAGGGAACTTGGAGTACCCGTGCAAGTGATAACGGTGCCCTATTAAAGTTGGAGTTTGATGTACTTGTGGACTTTAGCTTAGAATGGTTGGTTTATGAAATTGAAGATCATACGATAAAATTGTATGCCGATGAAGGAAATAGGATTATTATGAAACAACTTTGCGTTGAGGACAATGACCCTGATGGTTTGCGAGAAATACTTCGAGAGTGTTCTTGGATTATAAAAAGAGTCAAGAACAATGGTGAGCATTTGAACAGGTTGTTAGGATTTGAATTTTCCTTTATGCTAGATGGTACCGTGACCTTAAGTGGTGATGACACCATTTCCGAAGGCACTTGGGCCATTACTACCAATAATCAAGGACGTTTGGTCATGGCCATTACCATGGGCAACGAGCCAGGAGTAAGTTTTGAATGGTTATTATCAGACATGAAAGACAGGTACCTGAAATTCAATGTAGAAGGAACCTTTTATGAATTGGTCTTGATTAGAAATTGTGAAGGCGAGGATGATGATGACGGGGATGTCAGTTTTATTAGGGATTTGTTCAGCGATACGGAATGGGACATCGCTCTATTCTCAGAGAATGGAGATGATACCACCGAAGCTTACGCCGATGTTACCTTATTCATTGACGATGATGGGAGTCTTGAGGTTAGAAATGCCAATGCCGAGGTTATCAGTAACGGAAGATGGTTTTTATTTCGCAACACCGAAAATCGTTTAGAATTAATAATCGCCTTTGGCGCAGGAAGTAACTTCTATCAGTTAGCCAATGACTACATCATAATGGAAGTAGATGAAAACCGCTTGGATTTGAAGCATGAGAATGATGATAATGGATACGACGAATTGGTACTGGAAAGAATAATGCAATAATTAGGAACCTCCCCGATGCCTTTGTATCGGGGATTTCCTTTTCACCCTTACCAAACATGAACCCATGAGAAAAGTAATTAACCCCTTATTGTTAAGTTTTGCATTGGTTTCCTGCAGTACCGATGAAAACAATGGGGATAATGAAACCATAGTTGTCAATGCAGAGGAGGTAAAAGCCATAATAACCGATGGTGAGTGGCGAATAACCTTTTATGCCGATTCCGATGTTGATGATACGGATAACTACAATGGGTATGTGTTTACGTTTAATGTAGATGGGACTTTGGGAGCTACAAATGGCAGCACGTCACTCTCCGGCGCTTGGTCCATAACAGAATCTGAAAACAACGATACTGATGAAAGGGAACGTGATGTAGACTTCAACATTTTTTTTGCTTCCCCGGATATTTTTGAAGAATTGGCAAATGATTGGAATATCCTAAACTATAACGACGCCAAAATGGAACTTTGGGACACTAGTGTTGATGATGGAAGTACGGATTACCTCAATTTTGAAAAGACTTAATGCCTTTTTTGCCCCATATCCCTAAAAAAGCGTCCACCGAAAGATGGATGCTTTTTTGCTTTATTACCCTTATATAGCTTGCAAGGTCCTGTTTCCATGGACATATCAAAATATATTGACCCCAGCTTTGTTTCTGTGCTTTCGTCGAGCTTATCCCTTTCACATATTTTTCCTTTCAACATCCCGTCTTTACCTAGGTAATTCTTAAATTTGCTTTTCTTCAAAAAGGATGTAAGACAATGTTCGATAACTTGAGTGAAAAGCTGGATAAGGCCCTTCATGTTCTTAAAGGACATGGACAGATAACGGAAATTAATGTTGCAGAAACCACCAAAGAAGTTCGGAGGGCCCTGTTGGATGCAGATGTCAATTTTAGGATAGCCAAAGAGTTTACGAATCGGGTAAAGGAAAAAGCCTTGGGCAAGAATGTATTGACTACCCTGCAGCCTGGCCAATTGATGGTAAAGATCGTAAAGGACGAACTTACGGAGCTCATGGGTGGTGAGACCGAGGGTATCAATCTTTCGGCGCATCCTTCCGTAATCCTAATGTCCGGTCTTCAAGGCTCGGGTAAAACTACATTTTCTGGAAAACTGGCCAACTTTCTCAAGAATAAAAAATCAAAGAAACCTTTGTTGGTGGCCTGTGATGTATATCGTCCTGCGGCCATAGACCAATTGCATATCGTGGGAGATCAAATCGGGGTCGAGGTGTATTCGGACCGGGAAAATAACGATCCCGTGGCGATAGCCAAAGCCGGCATTGCCCAGGCAAAGGCCAATGGACATAATGTGGTTATCATAGATACCGCCGGGCGATTGGCGGTAGACGAGAAAATGATGACGGAAATCTCGAATATCCACGCTGCCATACAACCGCAAGAGACCCTTTTTGTAGTGGATGCCATGACCGGTCAGGATGCCGTAAACACGGCAAAGGCCTTTAACGATGTCCTGAATTTTGATGGTGTCATCCTTACCAAGCTGGATGGGGATACCCGCGGTGGTGCGGCCATTTCCATAAAATCCGTTGTAGATAAACCAATTAAATTCATTGGTACAGGTGAAAAGATGGAGGCTATAGATGTTTTCCATCCCTCGCGAATGGCCGACCGTATTCTGGGTATGGGCGATGTAATTTCATTGGTTGAACGGGCCCAGGAGCAATTTGATGAGGAAGAGGCGAGGAAAATCCAGAAGAAGATTGCCAAGAATAGGTTCGGGTTCGATGATTTCCTGAGCCAGATTCAACAGATAAAGAAAATGGGGAACATCAAGGACCTTATGGGTATGATTCCAGGCGCTGGCAAGGCTCTAAAAGGTATGGATATTGACGATGATGCCTTTAAACATATCGAGGCCATTATCCATTCCATGACCCCAGATGAACGCGCAAATCCCTCCAAACTGAACGCAAGCCGTAAAAAACGGATTGCCCGTGGTAGTGGTCGTACCATTCAGGATGTCAATCAATTGCTTAAGCAATTCGATCAAATGGGAAAAATGATGAAAATGATGCAAGGTGGCGGCGGCAAAAAAATGATGCAGATGATGGGTGGTATGAAGGGATTACGATAAATGGTTCTTTTGGAGGCCTGTAAATTGAATTGATTCCCAGATCAATGATTAAGCTGCAATGCACGGTGAAGAAGTTCGTCGACTTATTAAGTTACATGATTACTAATTCGGGCAAATTTGGAGTTAAGGAACAAAAAGTACTGCAACTGCCTATTGAATGCTATATAAATGACAATTCTTGATGGAAGGGCAATCTCCAACAAAATAAAGGAAGAAATAGCCCAAGAGGTTATCCGGATAAAGGAACTTGGTGAAAAGGTACCCCATTTGGCGGCGGTACTCGTAGGCAATGATGGGGCGAGTCTAACTTATGTGGGCAGTAAGGTAAGGTCCTGTAAGAAAATCGGGTTTGAATCCACCCTTATCCATTTGCCGGAAGAAACCTCGGAGGAAGAATTACTCCAAAAGGTAGAACAACTAAACGCGGATGATACCATAGATGGTTACATCGTACAACTGCCACTGCCCAAGCACATAGATGAGGAAAAAGTATTGATGGCCGTACATCCGGACAAGGATGTGGATGGTTTTCATCCGACCAACTTCGGCAAAATGGCCTTGGATATGGAGACCTTTATTTCGGCTACACCTTTTGGAATAATGGAGTTGTTGAAACGCTACGAAGTGGAAACGGAAGGCAAACACGCTGTAGTCATCGGTCGTAGCCATATTGTGGGTAGGCCCATTAGCATACTGATGAGCCAAAAAGGGAAAGCTGCCAATTGTACGGTAACCCTAACCCATAGCCGTACCAAGGATATCAAGGCATTGACCTTGCAGGCGGATATTGTGGTATCTGCATTGGGTGTGCCCCATTTCTTAAAGGCAGATATGGTAAAGGAAGGTGCTGTGGTCATAGATGTGGGGATTACCCGGGTACCGGATGAAACGCGGGAACGTGGCTATTACATCACCGGAGACGTGGATTTCGAAAATGTATCCAAAAAAGCATCCTTCATAACACCTGTTCCTGGCGGCGTAGGTCCTATGACCATCGCCATGCTGTTAAAAAATACCTTGTTGGCCAGAAAGCGCCATAGAAGTAAAGCTGACTGATTTAATTATCATAAAGGTGTGTTGGGCTAAATCAGAACGACGAATCCCTATTTTAGTATAAAAGAACGAGGTTTTTGTCTTTCGCCGTTTGTGTACTGTCGTTTGGGGTCAATACATCCAAATCGTTACTGTCATCATAACTGCAACTTCCCATTCCCAGTATCATAGCCAAAATAAGCCCAATGTAAATTAGTTTTTTCATAGCTGACAATTTAGTAGGTGTCCTTATCGAGCTACCGTAATATAATAACGGCGAAAGTCGTCATTTGGTATTTGATGGTTAAGGGGAAATCAGTACCTTTTACGGGAATTGACTGTAAGTTTTTAGTCAAGGAATTCCATATTCTTCGGGACATAGTATGATACGATTGCAATTGAACGTCACAAATGGCAAGCTTGAATCAAAAAATAGGTTGGGACCTGTTTTTTCAAGACTATGTCAAAGTTTTTTTTTGTTTCTTATCGCAGCCATTTTTTTAGTGTCAGAAGGATATGCCCAGCGACCCAAGCTTATCGTTACTACCGATATTGGTCAAGATCCGGACGACCAGCAATCTTTTATAAGGCTTTTACATTATGCCAATGAGTTTGACTTCAAGGGATTCATCGCCAATGCTGATTCAAATTACGATCATGAACCCCCATTGCTACGCGATGATATTCTTCATGATCTCATCTCAAAATATGGATTGATACAGCATCGGTTAAAATCGCACGCCCAGGATTACCCCACTGCGGATTATCTGCATTCCCTTGTAAAAAAAGGGTGTAATAAAAACGGCGCAAAAGTACCGGTCTCCACTTATGTGGGACCTGGCAATGATACGGAAGGTTCGGACTGGATCATTGAGGCGGTCAAGCAGTCATCCGGACCTGTAAATATTGCCGTATGGGGCGGTGCTTGTGATTTGGCACAAGCGCTATGGAAAGTTAGGGAGACGGCTACAAGCGAAGAATTGGAGCTATTCATAAAAAAACTTAGGGTATACTTTATAGGGAAACAAGATTCATCCAACGACTGGATTATCAAAGAGTTTCCAAAGCTATGGCTAATATTGGCACTCGACCCGTCTGGGGACAAATGGGCCTCGTCCTATAGGGGCATGTTTCTCGGAGGAGATATCTCATTGACCTCACGGGACTGGCTAAAGGCGAATATCATTGGGAAAAACCCACTGGCCAATGAATATCCTGATAGAGCTTATACTGGAGGTGAAGGACGCAATCCGTATATGGCAATGAAGGAGGGAGATTCTCCCGCTTGGTTGTATTTTCTTTCCAATGGACTCAATTTTCCCGATTATCCCCATTGGGGAGGATGGGGTGGTCGTTTTCAACAAGAGCGCCCGGGTTTTTTTCGGGATGTTGAGGACAAGTATTTCGATAAGGAAAAAGGGGCTTTTACAACCTCATCCATGGCGACGGTGTTTCGATGGCGATCCGATTTTCAGAATGATTTTGCCGCAAGGGTACGGTGGGGGTCGGGGGATCAGTCGAAGATTAACCATGCCCCAATCCCCATAGTTTCCAATTATGTGGATGATGCCTATGTGGAAATTCCAATAGAAGTAGGTGACAAAGTAATTTTGGATGCCTCAAAATCCGAGGATCCAGATGGAGATAATTTGTACTTTGATTGGTTTGTTTATCCGGGTACGGAAACCTTTCTGGGTACTGATAATGGTATTCTTGGCACAGGGGATACATCGAGAGTTTTGGTCGATGTTCCTGAGACAACCAAGGGTCAATCCATTCGTATTGTCCTGAGGGTGGTCGATGATGCCGAAATTCCCTTAACGGGTTACAAGAGAATTGTTTTAAAAGTAAAGGATTGATTCATGAACCCTCAAGAACCAGGTAAATTTGAGCTTATGCAAAAGCACCTCTTTTTTCTTATAATGTTACTCATTATACTAACGGGTTGCCAATTGGGAGTAGAAAAAAAATCGAAAATGGCCATTAACGTATCTTTCCCTGAAACCACATCTAAAGAGAAATTGGATGGAAGGCTTCTTCTAATGCTATCGAATAAAGAGGGGGACGAACCTCGTTTTCAAATCAATGCCGGCCTAGGCACCCAGATTATTTTTGGAATGAACGTGGAGGGGATGGGAGCCGATGAAGTACAAACTTTTGATACTACGGTTTTTGGGTTTCCCTACAGCAGCTTGGCCGATGTGCCTCCTGGAGAATACCAGGTCCAGGCGCTTTTACATAAATACGAAACCTTCAATCTGTCCACGGGTCATACGGTAAAACTGCCCATGGATAAGGGTGAGGGACAACAATGGAACAAATCCCCGGGTAATCTATATAGCAAACCGTTTACAGTTACCATTACCGAAGATGGCACTACGGACATCAATGTAGTCATGGATCAGGTGATTCCCGCTATCGAAGAACCAGAGGATACGGAATGGGTAAAACATATCAAAGTAAAGTCCGAGAAGCTTTCCGAATTCTGGGGAAGGGATATGTATCTGGGAGCCCACGTGCTTTTACCGAAGGGATTTAAGGAGCATCCTGAGGCCAAATACCCTTTAATGATTTTTCATGGACATTTCCCAAGGGATTTTGGTGGATTCCGGACCACTCCCCCCGACCCGGATATGGAACCGGAGTACTCCGATAGGTTTGGTGTGGCAGGCTATAATATCGTTCAGGAACAAGAGGCCTATGATTTTTATAAACGGTGGAACGAACCTGATTTTCCACGATTTCTTATTATTGAAATTCAACATCCCACTCCTTATTATGATGACTCCTACGCCGTAAACTCTGCCAGTCAAGGACCTTATGGCGATGCCATAACCTATGAGTTGATTCCTCATATAGAACGGACATTTCGTGGAATAGGCGAAGGCTGGTCACGTTTTTTATACGGCGGTTCCACTGGAGGTTGGGAAGCCTTGGCCGTACAGGTAAAATATCCTAGGGAATACAACGGTTGCTTTGCCGCTTGTCCGGACCCTATCGACTTTAGGGCCTATTGCTTGACCGATATTTATCAGTATAAGAATGCCTATTTTTATGAGAGTGACCACAAGCCCTTGGAAGTTCCGGGCCATCGGGACTATCTGGGACATGTCCGGATTACGGTTAAGGAGTATAATCATTTAGAGCTTGTTTTGGGCGATAAAAGTCGCTCTGGCCAGCAGTGGGATATTTGGGAAGCCACCTACTCCCCCCAGGCAGAGGATGGTTATCCGCTACGACTGTGGGACAAGATGACGGGCGACATAGATCATAAGGTGGCCGAATATTGGAAGGAGAATTATGATTTGCGCCATATTCTGGAACGAGATTGGGGGAAATTGGGAAAAGACCTAAAGGGAAAAATCCATATTTACTGCGGGGACATGGACAACTATTACCTGAACAACGCCGTCTATTTGATGGAGGATTTTCTGGAGCGTACAACCGACCCCTATTATGAGGGCGAAGTGCTCTACGGGGACCGTGCGGAGCATTGCTGGAATGGTGACCCGGAACAGCCCAACCATATATCGCGTTTGCGATACAACAGCATGTATGTACCTAAAATTATGAAACGCATTGCGGAAAGTGCACCAAAGGGAGCGGATTTAAGCAGTTGGCGCTATAAATAAGATGTAAATGAACACCACGAACAAAGTAGCATGGGCGGTATTTGCCATTTTGGCCATCGTTATTGGGCTTTATCCTTTGCTATATTTTTTTCTTGATAGGGAATTCGGGTTGTTGGCCTCCAAGGAAGATGTGTTACTTTCCAACGTGTTTTGGAACATCGGATTCTACGGTCACATCCTGTTCGGTGGCTTGGCTCTATTGGTGGGCTGGGTACAATTCAGCAAAAGATTAAGAAATGCCAACCTTAAGCGACACCGTGTAATTGGCAGAATATATATTATTTCGGCTATGATCAGCGGGGTTTGTGCCGTCTATATCGCTTTATATGCAACAGGAGGCGTTATCTCCACCCTAGGCTTTATGAGTTTGGGTTTCCTTTGGCTCTTTTTTACAAGCAGGGCCTATCTCGCGATTCGCAAGGGAGATTTACCCTTGCATCAAGGCCTAATGATATATAGTTATGCGGCCTGCTTCGCCGCTGTGACCTTACGGATTTGGTTGCCATTGTTGACCATCATTTTTCACGATTTTACGCTAGCCTATCGTATAGTGGCATGGTTATGTTGGGTGCCTAATATTATATTCGCATTTTTTTGGGTGCGAAGGAGAGGTTTGCAATTGGGATAAACATTTGGACTTCATGGCGTCCTAACGATTAAAAATAAAAGTATGAAACCTTTTTTTAGCCTTCTTCTATTTTTTGTTTCTGTTACGGTTTCCGCCACGGAACGATGGGAGATTTTTGAAATAGAGCTGACAGGACCAAAAGTGGAAAACCCGTTTACCGAAGTTTGGGTCCAGGCCGAATTTCAATACAAAAACTTCCGGTATCATGTGGATGGATTTTATGATGGTGACCAAACCTACAAAATACGGTTTATGCCGGAACATGTTGGACAATGGACTTACATCATAAAAAGCAATTCTCCCGAAATGAACGATAAAACGGGAAGGTTTAGGTGTACCCCGGCAATGGCAAATAATCATGGGCCGGTATCGGTGAGGGATACCTTCCATTTTAAATATGCGGACGGCACTCCCTTTTATGTCCTGGGTACTACGGCCTATGCCTGGATACACCAAAAAGAACAACTAAGGCAAGAAACGCTAAAAACCTTGGAGAAGGAGGCCTTTAATAAGATCCGAATGACGGTAATGCCCAAATATTACGGTAGATATGTTTCCAACGAACCGGATTTGTATCCTTTTATGGGTTCACCGGAATCAGGTTGGGATCGTACCCGATTTAATGTGCAGTTTTTTCAGCACTTGGAACAACAAATAGGGGAGCTCAAGAAGCGGAATGTTGAGGCCGATGTTATCATATTTCACCCCTATGATAAAGATGCCTGGGGCTTTAGCAAGGGCAGTGTGGAGGAAAATGTATTCTATCTAAAATACTTGGTTGCACGTCTGGCCGCATATCGAAATGTATGGTGGTCCATGGCCAATGAATATGATGTGATGCATAAGCCGGAATCCGAATGGGAAATTTACTTTAAGGAACTTATGGCCAGGGACCCGTACCAACATCTAAAATCCATTCACAATGGTAAATCCTGGTACAATCATTCTAACCCTTGGATAACCCATTTGAGTGTGCAGACCCCATATTTGGAAGACACCCAAAAATGGCGGGAGACCTACCTAAAACCTGTTATCAATGACGAATTTGTCTATGAAGGCAATGTTCCGTTTGATTGGGGAAATCTCACGGCAGAGGAAACTGTAAACCGTTTTTGGACCATATATTGCCGTGGGGGATATGCTTCACATGGGGAAACTTATATACATCCGGATAACATTTTATGGTGGGCCAAGGGAGGTCGATTATATGGGCAAAGCCCTAAAAGATTGCAGTTTCTGGCACAAATCATGAAAGAGGCCCCGGAAAAGGGACTGACACCCATACATACCCAGTGGAACAAGGAAACCTATCTGTTCAAAAACAGTGAATACTTTTTGTTTTATTATGGCAATAGTCAGCAGGCCGGCGCACGGCTTAAACTTGCAAAGGATAAAAAGTACAGTATTGAGATTATCGATGCATGGAACATGACTACCGAAAAGTTACAGGAAACCTACAGCGGTACGGTGGAAATTCCACTTCCCCAAAGGCCTTATATGGCAGTAAGGGCCGTTGCACAATAATGACCCATTAACCACAAAAATGACTCAAACCAATTTAGTAGAAGGCGAATGAAATATATAGGACTAATACTAGTGATTCTTACAGGTACTTTGATAATGTCAATGAAAGAAAAAGAAAACCCGCGTCCCCGAGTATTCGTATTTACGGATGTAAACGTTGATTCCGGCGACCCGGATGATAGACAGTCGTTGATACATCTCTTATGGTATGCCGATGAATTGAAAATAGAGGGCATTGTACCAGATCGATGGAACGCCAAAGGTTATGAGGCCTGTGAAATGGTCCTTGAAGCGTATAAAAAGGATTATAAAACACATGGCTTCAAGGGTTTAGGATATCCCGATTCCGAATACATTCAAACCAAAATCGCTAAGGATACCTTGGATGCCGTACAGCTTTTTTCAAAGGCCGCTTCCATAGAGGACAGTCCACTTTATGTTCTGGTATGGGGCAATATGGAAGTTTTTTATAAGGCTTTGGAACAAAACCCCCATTTGGGAAAGAATATTCGTTTGATTACCATAGCGACCGGATTAATGATGGAACAGCATATTCCGGAAATGCCCCCAAGCTGGGAAAGGTCAGCTCCCTGTAAACAATTGAATTGGAACGGCTTTGGCAGGGATAAGGTGTATAATGACTCTAGATTTGATACGATGTGGTGGTTGGAAATCAATTGGACCTATGCCGGGATGTTTACCGGGAAACAGCCAGAAGAAATGTTTCAAAAATTATTAAAATATGGAAATCTGGGAAAACATGTCAAGGAAGTAGTCAAAAATCATGATTGGGCCCAATATTTTCGCGTAGGAGATACCCCATCGGTTCTATATGTTTTGGATCCGGAGAACCCTTTGGCCGATCCCACCCATGGAAGCTGGGCCGGAAAATTTATAAGGCCTTTTCCAAATGAAAGGCCCAATTACTACACCGACGATTATGGATCTATAGCTTGGAATTATGAGGACCCATGCCTAACCTGGGAAAACCATACCAAGGTGGATGCCTATGCCAAAAGTACCCTGGAAGAAAGAAGACCGGAAATGTACGAGGAGCTCTTACGTAAGTTAAATGGACTATATGGGAAAGAATAGCCTGAAAACGATATTTTGTAATCTCTTAGGCCCTAAAAGTAAATAGGCACCTTTCATTATTGAGAAGGATCAAAGGTGCCTTTTTTTGGGCCTAGGTACACACCAGTTTTTCCAAATCCCACATGAATGAAAATTCCAAGGACAAAGCAAATATGCTATTGGGATTGATAGAATATGGATTTTTCTTTAAGGAACAATGGGGTTTGTCAAAACGAATATTCACTATATTGTAGATTTTCAATCAAGATTAGAGAACATGAAGAAATTATACCTCTATTTACTACTCAGCTTAACAATTTGTTCATCCGCCATTGCACAATCGGGAAAGGTCTATGATAATCTAAAGATGACCAGTAAAATCCTGAATGGGGAACGCAACTATGCGGTGTATTTACCTCCGGATTATGAGAGTTCTGAGCGTAGTTATCCCGTACTATACCTGTTGCATGGCGCAACGGATAACCATACAGGATGGGTACAATTCGGGGAAGTGCTTCATATTACGGATAAGGCCATTAAAGAGGGTAAGGCAACCCCTATGGTTATCGTAATGCCAGATGCGGATACCGGTCAGATGGGTTATTTTAATGCGGGGGATTGGAAATATGAGGATTTCTTTTTTGAGGAATTCATGCCCCATGTCGAAAAGAAGTATCGTATTAAGGGAGAAAAGCGTTATCGCGCCGTAGCCGGACTTTCCATGGGCGGCGGAGGCTCATTTATGTATGCCTTGCATCACCCGGAATTATTCTCATCGGCCTGTCCTTTGAGCGCCTATGTAGGGCCGTTGACCATTGAAGATTTAAAGCGACGCATTGCCCGAGGTGACAAAAAATATTCAAACAAGGAAATCGAGGAGTATTTTCAAAAACACAATGCCCTAAATTTATTGGAAAGTGTTCCTCTTGATGATGTTAAGTCCGTCCGCTGGTATATTGATTGTGGTGACGATGATTTCTTGTACGAAGGCAATAGCCTAGTCCATATAGCGATGACCAAAAAGGAGATTCCACACGAATATCGTGTAAGGGACGGGGGGCATAGTTGGACCTACTGGCGTGAGGCCCTTCCGGAAGTGCTTCATTTCGTATCACAGGCCTTTCACCAATACTGATTTCATATGAGGGAAAAGATAATAGTATTTTCAGTTTTATTCGTCTTGGCCTTAGGTCCCGGGTTCTCGCAGGAATACCATACCATTTCGAAAAAGGAACTTCGAAGCAAAATAGAGGGGTATTGGTTGGGCCAATTGGTAGGGAACTATATGGGTTTTCCATTTGAATTCGTCTACAGCGCTGATCCGGCACCCATTTTCATTGATAGATATTACAACGTCACGGATTCCGCTGGAATCAAGATGAACCACACCGATCGGCGGGGCAACGTCAATATTTTTGCGGACGCCTTGGGCGGGGCTTGGAGCGATGATGATTCGGATATCGAATTCGTTACCCTGCATGCCGTGGAGGAACATGGGTTGGATATTAATTACCAAGAAATTACGGATGCCTGGAAAAAACACATCAACCGTTTTATTTGGGTCAGTAACCGTAAGGCACGGGACCTTATGGAAGAAGGGCTTGTTGCCCCTGATACGGGTAAAAAGGAGAACAACCCCTATTGGTATGCCATAGACCCCCAACTGGTGAACGAGATCTGGAGCGCTTTTTATCCGGCTATGCCGGATAAGGCCGTTGAGCGTGCCGAGTGGAGTGCTAGGATTACCAGTGATGATTGGGGTACCCACCCCACCATGTTCTATGCGGCTCTTTACAGCGCGGCTTTTTATGAGAAGGACATAACTAAATTGTATGACATCGGGATGTCCTATATTCCAAAGGACAGCCCATTTTACAAAGGTTTACAGGATGTCAAAAAATGGCATGGGAAAAATCCGGATTGGGAGACCACCCGCGAACTTATAAAGAATAACTACTTGGCATATCCAGAAGTGGTAGAAGATTCTTTTTACCAAGAGGTCTCTGCAATGGTCAATGGACTCTGTGGGGCCATGGCCATACTCTATGGGGAGGGAGATTTTATAAAAACTACTGGAATAGCGGTTTCCGCCGGATATGATTGTGACAACCAAGGGGCCACCTGCGCCGGTTTGATCGGGGTATTGCAGGGTGCCGATTGTATTCCTAGGGAATTGACGCACGAAATGGGTTACAATGAAAAATGGGAGGCTCCCTTCAACAACCAGTACATCAATTATTCACGGGATGGCCTACCCAATCTTACCTATATTTCGGATATCATAGACCGAATCCTGGCTATCTCCGAAACGGCCATTTTGGAAAATGGCGGAGAGAAAATGGAAGAAGACGGCATAACCGTCTATCACATCAAGACCTAAAATGGATAGAAAGCGAATCATTGCCCAAGTAATAGCGGCCATACTGCTCTACACGGTCATTTCCTTGATACTGGAAAAAGAGTACACACAGTCTATTATTCTCCGGGAATTGGGTGAAGGATTAGTATTTGGAGTTATTTACGGACTCTTTATCTGGATACGGGAAAAGTGGAGAAAAAAAGAGGGCTCCTAAAGGAATCGGTAAATCTGCTACAAAGGAATACAGATTTATTTGGCAAATAACTGCTCCAAGTCCTTGAAGGCCTTGAATTCCAACGCGTTTCCGGCGGGATCTAAAAAGAACATGGTCGCCTGTTCGCCTACCTGACCGTCAAAACGGATATAAGGCTCAATGATGAATTTAACACCTTTGCTTTTTAACTCATCGGCAAAGGGCCTAAACGTTTCCCAAGGTAAAACAACCCCATAATGGGGAACAGGTACGTCATGGCCATCCACTGGGTTATGATGTAAGTGGGCAGTCTCCGACTTTGGTTTGTAATGAATTACCAATTGATGCCCAAAGAGGTTGAAATCTACCCAATGGTCGCTGCTTCTACCTTCCTCGCAATTAAGCACGTTCCGATAGAATTTTCGGCATTCCTCCAGATTATGAACCGGAATGGCGATATGAAAGGGCGACACATTTGGCATATCCTAAAATTTGGTCCCTCTTTCTTAAGAGAGAATCACGTTTATAAATGTAACCCTTTCCTAGGACTTCAAGAAATCTATGATTTGTTCGTTAAGATAGTCTTGATGCATGGAATGCCCTAAACCGCGGGTCCGGATAAATTGACTGCCTTTCCAACGGGCATGGACCTTTTCTGAAGCGTGAAAAGGAGCCAGGATATCCAATTCATCATGGAGTAAGAGCCCTTTCTTGGTATTGTTTTCTACAAATTTGGACGAGGAAAAATCACGTACCTGGAAACCGAACCGTTCAAAAATGTAGTTTTCAAAAGCTTTTAACACTCTAGTATTGAAGCCCAATAGTTTCTGATAATGTTCCAGGATTTCATGAAATTCGGAAGGGGATCCAATGGTCACAATTTTTTCTACCTCCGAATGGGAATGTTTGCTTTGGTTGTATAAAATGGTCATACCCCCTACGGAATGCCCAATAAGATGAATAGGATTAAACGTCTTTATCATGTGCTGCAGACAATCTGCATAAAGTGGTACATAGAGCATTTTTCCGGAAGAGTGTCCATGTGCCGGGGCATCAAAGGCGAAAACATTGTAATCCGAATTCCGCAACTTGGCAATCAAATTGCGCCAACGGAAGCTATTGCTTTCCCAACCATGTACTAACAGTACGGTCTCCTTGTTTCCGGGCCAGTGATATGTCTGCAGTTGATGTCCCAAAGTATCCTCAATCGAGTATTTTGCTTTTTCCAGATAATCCGATTGTTGTGGCAAAACCCGGCCCTTGCGAACCGTGCAAAAAAGATTGAATGCCTTTTCTGCCGTCTTTTTTTTTGAAAAAAGGGAGAGGATATTAAAGTAAGCACCATATAACCTGGGGAGAAGTTTATTAAATGTCTTTTTCATAAAAATGATATAAGTAACTTTTTGTAACTTACTCTTTCAAAGAAACTAAAATATACATTTGTTTTATGACAAAAAAGAGGTTGTAAAGCAATAACCAAGTATGGAAATGGAAACTATTACTGACAATGAGAAGGTTAGGGTGGCAAAGAAAATAAAAAAAATGTTTGGACATATAGACCAGCGGACGGCGGAATACTGTCCGATTCGGGATGTCATGGCCTTGGCCTCGGATAAATGGAGTATTCTTATTGTGCTCTATTTGGGGTATTATCCCATACTTCGCTTTAATGAGCTTAAAAAAAAGGTATATGGGATTTCCAATAAGGTATTAAGCGAAAAATTGAAATTTTTGGAAACCGATGGTTATCTATCCCGTACCCTATATCCGGAGGTCCCCATACGGGTAGAATATGAACTGACCGATTTCGGACACTCCTACCTACAGAAATTGTTGGACCTTACCGAATGGGTTACCCAGTACAGCGAAACTATCCTGGAAAATCGCAAGAGGGCCGGAAAAATGGCAAATTAGGCGTTTACACCTGAAACGAAAAAGCCAAAACTAAGTGACTTATTTGATTTTGAGTTTAAGTTCGTGGGTTCAATCCCATCCTATCATCATGTACTTAATTTTGGCGTCGTCCGGTATTTGAACGGCCTCAATATTTACGCTGGAAGCGTAGCGCAGACTCGATGGGAGTTCTTCCTTGCTTATGGTAAAGTAGGCGTCACTATCCTTTAGAAGAACCAGTACATTATTCATGGAAGTGATAATCTTCTTGATTTTGTGTTTTTCCTTGATATCCTTAAAAGTACTTTGAATGCCCACACCCTTTTCGGTGAGATACCTAGAGTCTTCAATACGCACATTTTCAATAATGGGGATGCTGTCCGAACTAGGTGAAAGCGTTAATAGGTGTTTGCCACCCTTTTCGAACACTTTGATTCGTTTGGCCTTATTGGCGAAATTTAGGGTGGTAGTATCCTTTGCTATGGAGTCTGTCGCAAAAATTAATTCCACATCTCGCGCTAAACTCCCCTTTTCTAACTTGCCGACCTGGTTTTGGGTAATCAAAAAAGTAGTGTCCCTTTCTTTTTCACAAGCCCCTATGAAAACCATACAAACAACAATACAATATACGATACGCATTATCGGATAACTTTTTTCAATACACCCAGTACCCCGCGGATAAAGGTGGCACTGGTAAGCACTTTCACGACCGGGTTTTGACGTGTACTCCTACGAGTGGTGGTACGTCTGCGGGTAGGCTGGTTTCTTTCCTTTTCGGCCAAGACCTCTGCTTTCTCTATTTTTTCGTTCAATATTTCATAAGCACTTTCGCGATCGACTACTTCGCCATATTTCTTTACCAGTTTGGAACCACTGATTACATCTTTCAGCTCACTTTCGGTAAGCACGTCCATGCGGCTCATTGGGGCCCGTAGCAAGGTAGCGGCCAGTGGGGTAGGGCGCCCTTTTTCATCCAAGGCGGAAATTAGGGCTTCCCCTATCCCAAGTGAGGTCAAGACCTCTTTGGTATCATAATATTCGGACTCGGGATAGTTTTCCGCCGTCAACTTTATCGCCTTTCTGTCCCGGGCGGTAAAGGCACGGAGGGCATGTTGTACCTTTAGCCCTAATTGCGCCAGCACCTCGTTGGGTACATCGGTTGGGTTTTGTGTCACAAAATAAAGACCTATACCTTTGGAGCGTATCAGTTTTACGATACTTTCTATTTGTTCCAAAAGGGCCTTGGACGCCTCCTTGAAAATGAGATGGGCCTCATCGATGAACAATATCAACTCCGGTTTGTCACTATCGCCCTGTTCCGGGAAAGTAGCATAGATCTCGGCCAAAAGGCTCAACATAAAAGTGGAGAAAAGTTTGGGCCGATCTTGGATATCCGTAAGCCGTATGATGTTGATATAGCCCCTTCCTTCCTCATTGATTCGGGTTAGGTCCTCCACTTCAAAAGATTTTTCGCCAAAAAACAGATCGGCACCTTGCTGTTCCAACTCTATAATCTTTCGCAATATGGTACCTGTAGAACTTGTGGAAATACGTCCGTATTCCTTTTGAAATTCTTTCTTCCCTGTTCCGGTAGCGTATTGCAGTACTTTTTTAAAGTCCTTTAGGTCCAGTAGTGGCAGTTTATTGTCGTCACAATATTTAAACACCACCGATACGATACCCTCTTGGGTTTCGCTTAAGTCAAGAATCCGGGATAAGAGCACGGGACCGAACTCTGATACTGTAGCCCGAAGTTTTACGCCATCCTGTTCGGAAAGGGATAAAATTTCCACTGGAAAGCGTTTTGCTTCAAAGGGAAGGCCAATTTTCTCATGACGTTCGTCTATTTTTGGATGCCCTGGACTGGGCTGTGCAAGACCGCTTAGGTCGCCTTTCAAATCCATCAAAAGTACCGGAACACCTTGGTCGGATAAATTCTCGGCCAATACCTGTAGCGTCTTTGTTTTTCCGGTCCCGGTGGCCCCGGCAATAAGCCCATGTCGGTTCAAGGTTTTTAGGGGTACCTTAACATGCGCTCCGGTTACCGCCTCCCCTTCCAACATGGCAGCACCCATAGTGATAAAGTCGCCTTTGGTCGTATACCCCTTTTCGATATGGGTAAAGAATTGGTCTTTGCTACTCATCCGGTCAATTTTGCCCTAAAAATAGGCATTTTTATGCGTTTAAGTATTGGTTTCCTTGGGTTTATTGCCATATGTCGTAGGAACCGATTACCAAATTCAGTATGGGTAAATGGCTTGGCAAAATCGCAAACTCGAAATTTGTTTGTTATGCAATCTACGTACTCTAAGAAGGATATATTATTGAATCGCTAAACTTTGGTGTACTGAATTTGTGTTTTGGAACCTAAGGGACGTATCTTTGCCAAATGGTTAAAGATGAGGTAATGACCCTAGTAGACAAGGGATTGATGCTCCCCTTGATGGAGGAATTCTATACTATTCAAGGAGAAGGTTACCATAAAGGTACTGCCGCGTATTTTATTCGGGTAGGCGGTTGTGACGTGGGCTGCCATTGGTGTGATGTGAAGGAAAGCTGGAATGCAGATCTACATCCGCCCACAGCGATTGAAAGTATAGTGGAAAAAGCCGCAGAACATTCGGATACCATAGTTGTAACCGGTGGGGAACCCTTAACTTGGGACATGTTACCGCTTACCCGTGCGCTAAAGGGAAAAAAATTGAAGACCCATATAGAGACTTCCGGGGCCTATACGTTAACAGGGATATGGGATTGGATCTGTCTTTCACCAAAAAAAAATAAACTACCGCAACCGGAAATCTATGGTGTTGCCCATGAACTAAAAGTCATTGTTTACAACAAACACGATTTCATCTTCGCGGAGCAGGAAGCCGCAAAGGTGAACGAAAACTGCATTCTATACCTGCAGCCAGAATGGAGCGTTCGTGAGAAGACAATTCCGTTGATCGTGGATTATGTGATGAAAAACCCCAAGTGGATCGTGTCCTTACAAACGCATAAGTACTTGAACATTCCATAATCCAAGCAGGGATTAGTAAAGTTATTGGATTTTGGAACCTTCCAATGGAAAACGCCTTAACTATCTCCCACCATTGGATTGGAGGTCTAAAATGCATTCCGGATCTAGGTTGGGAACGATTAGGGACCCATTGGCCGCCCTGGTATCCAATAGTTTTAGAATACTTGCTCCACTTAGGGAGCAGGCGGATTTAATTTCACCAGATTTGCCGGCCAGGGCCCTTTTAAAGCTTGGACTTCCAAATTGGAGTTCTGCCCGCATTAAACAGCCTTCTACGTTACAATGGTTTGGGGCGTCCGGGTCTTCATGGTTATTGATTGGGTCGGTGCCTAGATCTACCAGTCCAAACAGGTGGCCAAATTCATGTTCCAGCGTTGCTGTTTCCACATCGGTAATGGTAATAAAAATACTCTGGGCCGCCAAGCTCCAAACGGTACCCTGATGAATGATCATTGAGGTATTCCGGTATACGGCCCCAAGGGTAACCAAACCTTCTTCCTCGTCGTCGTCATCGGCCGGGGCATCCGCAAAATAAATATAGATGGCAAGGGTATCCCCCTCGTTATAGGCCGTTCTATTGTCACTTTCCAATTGAGCAACTTCCTGTAAGGTCAATGTCTCTTCATCCGGGGATGGTAGTTGCGTATAAACAAGCTCTATGTCCTGTTTAAAGGTTCTTAATCTTAGAAAATTCACAAAGTTCTCAATGGCCCTTGGGGTAGGCCTAAAACCTGTGACATAGGCTATTTCAATTTTGAGTTTGGTAAAGTCGTCGTTGGAGAGAATATCGTTTGCCGACGCTCCAGTTGGTAAAAGATTACCCGATCTGTCTATGGGAGGTTGGGTATCGGGCCCATCATCATCCGAACTGTTGGAACATCCTAAAAGCAAAAGGCTTAAAGCGGATAATACCCAAACGGCACTAATTTTCATGACAATTTTTTGTATGAATATAACGCAAAAAACGTACCCAACTGTATTTAAAAGCGGTCAAAGTACACTTAATTTGGCTAAATAGTCGTAGTGTTCCCCATTACTTACGAGTTCGCAGATCATTCCATGGATTTTGGCTGCTTTTTTTAATGTGGCGTAATCCAGGTACAACCAATAAAATGGAAGTCCTCTTTTTCCTTTGTATTCCAAGGTAAATTGAATTTCACCGTAATACGAACTGCTTTTCGGGAGCCATATTCCACCATCTTCATCGGCATCGTACATATAAATGATGTCACTGGAATCCAACAGAATCTGGCCGTATGGTTTCAATAAGGATTTCAGATGCATAAAAAAAATATCCAGATTTTGAAGCCTCCCAATAATACCTATTCCGTTCATTAACAATAAAAGCGTATCATATTTTTGGGTATGGTCCAGAATATCGCTGTATGCCGTTTTTTTGACTCCCCTGGATTTACAGGTTTCAACGGCACCCTTGGAATAATCCAATGCTGTAACTTCAAATCCTTGTTGTTGTAGATAGAGGCTATGACTTCCTGTGCCACATCCAATATCCAAAACTTCACCAAAACAAAGGTCCAAGGCTTTTTGTTCAAGAACCGGCATGTTGTCATAGTCCCTAAAGAGATAGGGCAGGGGCAAGGTATCCTTAATATTCAAAGAAGAATATGTAACAATATCCTCGGTATAGCGTCCAATTTGAAAATCCAATAAGGCTTTGCCAAAGATATCTTCCATTATTAAGGTTTAGTTTGCCACAAAAATGGTGTATTTATAGATTTCTTGGCTAGTTTTGACGGACGATTTAATAGACATGCAGGAAATACTGAGACAGCTTCCGCAGAAGGCGAAGGAAAAAAGCGCAGAAAACATGAAGTTTTTTGCCCGTTTAAAAAAAAGACCGCCCAAAAACTTGGATTATGTAATGCAGGAACTCCATGAATTGGAGTTTGAGCGTACCGATTGTCTACAATGTGCCAATTGCTGCAGGACCACCGGTCCACTTTTTACGGATGCCGATGTCGTACGAATTTCAAGACATTTAAAATTGAGGCCTAAAAACTTTATTGCAGAATATTTGCGTATGGATGAGGAAAACGATTATGTGTTACAGCAGCTACCTTGTATTTTTTTGGGGGCGGACAATCACTGTCTTATTTACGAAGTACGTCCCAAGGCCTGTAGGGAGTTTCCACATACGGACCGAAAAAAGTTTCATCAGATTAGTCACTTGACCCTAAAAAATGTGGCCATTTGTCCGGCCGCCTTTTCCATTGTGGAGAAAATGAAGAAATCAATAGACAATGGATGATGGCAACACAGTGTTTCAAACGTATTTTTATAAAATAAGTCTACGAACTTTACTTAAGTATCCTAAACAATAGATAGCAAAAACCATTTTTTATAAACACTAAAACCAAAATTACTTGATGAAGACAACAGCACTTTTGGCATTCTTGTTTCTATATGGAACCGTAAATGCGCAGATTAATGGAAGTCTAATGCAATACCCGGACGTCTCGGATTCCGAGATTACTTTTGTGTATGGTGATGATGTGTGGATAGTTCCAAAGTCCGGTGGTACTGCCAGTAAACTAAGCTCGCCAAAGGGAATTGAGCGCTACCCAAAATTTTCACCGGACGGAAGTATGATTGCGTATACCGCCAATTATAACGGAAACAGCGATGTATACGTTATTGGGACCACTGGTGGAATACCAAAACGCCTTACCTATCACGGAATGTTTGATCGTGTTTTGGGTTGGAACCCGGATGGAAAGTCAGTATTGTTCTCTTCTTCAAGGGAAAGTGGGCGTCAACGCTACAGTCAGTTTTACACCGTTCCTGTAAATGGAGGGGCTCCCCAAAAATTGCCCGTGCCCTATGGGGAGTATGCCTCGTTTTCACCAGATAGTCAAAAGATCGCTTATACGGACCGGTCCCGAGTGAATAGAAATTGGAAAAGATACCGCGGTGGAACCGCACCTGATATTCTTGTTTTTGATTTGAATTCCTTTCAGACCATAAATATTACCAAGAACAATGCAAATGATGAACTGCCTATGTGGAAAGGGGAGACCATTTATTATATGTCCGATAACGGTCCCAATAAAAGGAACAATTTGTGGAAATATGATATTGCCGGTAAGACCAACGAACAGTTGACCAATTTTACGGATTTTGACATTACTTTTCCTGAAGCGGGTCCTTCCGATATCGTTTTTGAGGCAGGTGGAAGGCTTTATTTGTATAACCTTTCCTCAGGTAATACATCGGAGGTCAATATCCGGTTAATCTCCGATGAGAAAGGGCTTATTGCAAAGCAAAAGAATGTAGCCTCGTTTATGCAGTCCGCTACGCTTTCCCCGGATGGGAATAGGGTTGTCGTCCAAGCCAGGGGCGAATTGTTCGATCTTCCGGCAACAAAAGGTTTTGTAGCCAATTTAACATCCAGTTCCGGAACAGCTGAAAGAAAACCCTCTTGGTCACCGAATGGAAAGTATTTGGCCTATTGGAGTGATGCTACTGGGGAGTATCAGTTGACATTGCACGATATGACGGGTAATCAAAAGCCCAAAACCGTTACTGATTTTGAAAATGGGTTCAATTATACCATATATTGGTCTCCGGACAGCAAAAAGATCGTTTATGTAGATCAGTCCATGTCCATAAACTATATCGACGTTAATACTGGACAAAAAGTAAAGCTAGATCAAGGCAAATATATGTTTGAAGGTGGTCTACGCGATTTCCGGGTCTCCTGGTCCCCGGACAGTAAATGGATTGCCTACGGCAGAGGTATCGATAATCCTTCTACGTCGGCAATTTTTCTTTGCAATATCGATACCAAGAGCGTATCTCAGCTTACATCAGGATTTTATTCTGACGGATCACCCGCATTCAGTAAGGATGGCAAGTATCTATTTTTTACAACAAACAGAACTTTTCAACCGGTATATTCAGATTTGGACAATACGTTTATCTACCCGAATACTACCAATATCGCCGTGGGCACTTTAGACGGGTCTACACCTTCTTTACTGGAAGTAGAGAATGATGCCTTTGAAGCTCCTAAAAAAGAAGAAGACAAGAGCGGGGATAACGGCAAGTCCAAAAAGAAGAAAAAGAGTAAGGATAATGAGAAATCCGCGGATAAGACCCAAACCTCAATTAAAATCGCCGGGTTTGAAAATCGCGTGGAATTGTTGGAGGTAGCGCCAGGCAACTTGGACGATTTAACAGCTGTTGACAATAAACTATTGTTTGTGCGCTTTCCCAATTCCGGTTCACCGGAAGGGGCATCCCCTTCATTGGATTATTTCGATTTTGAAGAAAAAGAGGTCAAGACCATTGTATCGAACGTATCAAATTATGAGGTCTCAGCCGATGGAAAGAAAGTATTGGTAATACAGGATGAAAAGTTGGCCGTCCTTAATATAGATGCCGATCAAAAAATAGACGATACCGTTCCCACCCAGGAAATGACTATGACCGTGGTGCCCAAGGAAGAATGGAAACAAATTTTTAATGATGTTTGGAGGTTCGAACGCGATTATTTCTATGACCCAAATATGCACGGTGTAGACTGGGATGCTATGAAATCACGTTACGGGGCGCTGATAGATCAAGCCAACTCCCGAAATGACGTTAATATAATTATAGGCGATTTGATTGCAGAGCTAAATGCGTCCCATACCTATACCGGTGGTGGCGATATTGAAAATGCGGACAGAATAAATGTTGGCTATTTAGGGGCGGATATTGAGTTGGAAAATAATCGGTATCGTATTAAAAAGATTATTTCTGGGGCCCCGTGGGACGCGGAAGTAAGGTCTGCATTGGCAAAACCCGGTGTGGATGTTAGTGAAGGAGATTATATTTTGGCCGTAAACGGGGTTCCATTGGATACGAATAGGCCCCTATCTGCCGCCTTTCAAGGTTTGGCCGGTGCCACGGTTCAGTTGACGGTAAATAAGACACCATCGTTTACCAATGCCAAAAAGGTACTGGTAGAGACCATGAGGTCCGAGACAAGACTGCGCCATTTGTCATGGATCGAGAATAACCGTCAACGTGTGGCCAAGGCCACCGATGGAAGAATAGGGTATATTTATGTGAGAAGCACAGGACTGGATGGCCAAAATGAACTGGTAAGACAATTCTATGGACAAATGGGCAAGGAAGGTATGATCATAGATGAAAGATTCAATAGCGGAGGACAAATTCCGGATAGGTTCGTCGAATTGTTGGACCGGAAACCATTGGCGTTTTGGGCGGTTAGGGATGGTAAGGATTGGGCATGGCCCCCTTCCGGGAACTTTGGCCCCAAAGTAATGCTCATTAATGGTTTCAGTGGGTCCGGAGGGGATGCTTTTCCTGATTATTTTAAAAAGAGAGGTCTTGGGCCATTGATAGGTACCCGTACCTGGGGAGGGTTAATTGGTATTTCCGGTGCGCCTAGTTTAATTGATAATGGCGGTATTACCGTGCCCACTTTTAGAATGTACAACCCAAAGGGGGGCTGGTTTAAGGAAGGTCATGGAGTAGATCCGGATATAGAAGTGATAGAGGATTTCCAAAAGCTGGCCAATGGAACCGACGTACAATTGGAGGCTGGTATTCAGGAAGTTCTGAAACTGATAAACCAAGGAAAAAGTTTTAAGACCCCGCAGAGACCGGCCTATGAAAAACGGAATTAAGTATCAATAAATCAGGTATTTTTTCCTGATTTTTTGGAATTTTTCCAAATCAGGTTGCCATCCTGCCTTTATTTCATCCTCGGTGCGTCCGGCTTCTATTTGTTGTTGCAACGTTTCCGTTCCGGCATGTTTGGTAAAGCCATTGGTGTTGAACACTTTATCCTTATCGTCGGCGTTCATATAGGCGTCCAGAAGCCATTGTAGGGAGACCTCGTTCATTCTGGGCTGTTGGGATAAGTCCTTTCCATAACAGACTTTCCCATTTTCCTTGGGATTTTTGGAACCGAAATTAGGTCTTGGCCAATATTTGAAACTGTATTGCGAATTATCCAAAAAGGAGGCACCGTAACGTTGAAATTGGAATTCAGTACCTCTTCCGGCATTGATGTTGGTGCCTTCAAAAAGCCCAAGACTAGGATAAAGGTTAATGGCCGTATCATTAGGTAGGTTCGGAGAGGGCCGGATGGGGAGACTATAAGCCGTCTGGTGGGTGTAGTTTTCCAAGGGAACAACAGTAAGGTCCGCCCGTACGCCGTCGGTAAGCCATCCCTCCTCGTTGATCATTTTTGAATATTCACCAATGCTCATGCCATAGACCAAGGGGATTTCCGTCATACCCAAGAACCCGGTATGCGCCGTTTCCATGGTAGGTCCGTCTACATAATGCCCATTGGGATTAGGCCTATCCAGGACTATTAAGGGAATATCATTCTCTGCGCAGGCTTCCATGACCAACTGTAAAGTAGCAATGTATGTATAAAACCGTACCCCGACATCTTGAATGTCAAAAAGGATGATGTCCAAGTTTTCCAGATGCTCCGGCGACGGTTTTCGGTTTTTGCCATAGAGCGAAATCAGGGGTAGCCCCGTTTTGGTATCCACACCGTCCTTTACCTTTTCCCCGGCATCGGCCTGACCTCTAAAGCCATGTTCCGGAGCAAAGACCTTTTCGATTTGAATTCCGAGTGCAAGTAAGGAATCTACCAGGTGGACATGGGATGGTGTCGCTTCGTTCCTTTTGTCTTTAAATAGTACACTGGTCTGATTGGCCACAACCGCTACTTTTTTTTCTTGGAGCAACGGGAGGTATTGTTCAGTCCTATTTGCCCCGACCACAACAGGAGGTGTTTGACTGGAGGCATTTTTTAACTCGGTTTCATCCGCTGTGGCCTTTTGTGACCTATCAGCGTTTCCACAGGCCGAGACCATCAAAAACCATAATAAAAATGTACTTTTGAGCTTGGAGAAAATCACCATCTTTTGAATTTTGAGTATTTCATTGCCAAAAGGCTCATTACCGGTAAGGAACATAAAGTTAGTATTTCCGCACCGATAATAAAAATAGTGATAGCTGCAATCGCTTTGGGCATCCTTATGATGTTGATTGCCATTGCCACGGGACAGGGCCTTAAGGAAAAAATCCGTGAGAAGGTATCGGCTTTCAACGGTCATGTACAGATATACAATTATGACAATAATAACTCCGAGGTTTCCGTGGTCCCCGTTTCCTTGGAGCAGGACTTCTATCCAGAATTTAAATCAGTAGACGGAATTTCCCATGTACAGGCGGTGGCCAGCAAGGGAGGAATCATACGTACAGAGGAAACCTTTGAGGGAATTATTGCCAAAGGCGTTGGTGATGATTACAACTGGGAAGTTTTTAAGGAATATTTGGTGGATGGTCGATTGCCCGACTTCACGGGTAAACTGAATGATGAGGTATTGCTTTCACGCCGAATGGCCAGTAGGTTGCGATTCAATATAGGGGATTCCTTTTTTGCCTTTTTTTTAAAGGACGGGGATGCCTCAAAAGTGCCAAATCAACGCAGATTTGAAATAACCGGTATTTATGACAGCGGTTTTGAGGAAATAGATAGCAAATATGTTTTTGTGGATATTCGCCATATTCAGCGCATGAACAAGTGGACGGAGAACCAAGTTGGAAATTTTGAGATTTTTCTGGATAGCTTTTATGATATAGATGAAAAGGCCAGTGAAATATATGGCAAGACCCTTTCCAATCTGGATACCCAGACCATCACCAGCAAGTACTTCAAGATTTTCGAATGGATCGGTCTTTTCGATTTCAACATTGCCCTGATCATAGGTATTATGATCATCGTAGGCGGTATCAATATGATTACGGCCCTTTTGGTTTTGATTCTGGAGCGTACACAAATGATAGGTATTTTAAAGGCCTTGGGATCCCCAAACTGGAGCATACGAAAGGTCTTTTTGTACAATGCCGCCTATTTGATTGCGGTAGGTCTACTTTGGGGAAATGTCATAGGTTTGGGCCTGTTATGGGTACAGCACAGGTTTATGGTTTTTAAGTTTCCCAATCCGGAGGAATACTATATAGAGTATATCCCTGTTCATATGGATTTGCCAACAATACTCCTTTTAAATTTAGGGGTATTGGTATTGTGCCTTTTGATGCTTTTGTTGCCTTCATATGCCATTACGAAAATCACTCCGGTAAAGGCGATACAGTTCGAATAGTCATAAGTTTTAAGGTTTGACCCGATATTGCTTAGGGGTCAACTTGAACTTGAATTTAAACTTGAGTTTGAACGTAACATTTGTGTTTGAGCTTGAATAGGTTCTCCTTATCTTTGGCACCGCATGGAATACGCCAAAAATATACTCGATACCATAGGGGATACCCCCTTGGTAAAAATTAATAGACTTACCACGGAATTGCCTTGTCTGGTATTGGCCAAATACGAAACATTTAACCCCGGAAATTCGGTAAAGGACCGCATGGCCCTTAAAATGATAGAGGATGCCGAATCTTCCGGACTCATTAAACCTGGGGGTACCATAGTGGAAGGCACCTCGGGAAACACAGGAATGGGATTGGCCTTGGCAGCGACTGTTAAAGGATATAGGCTTATATGTGTCACCACGGACAAGCAGTCCAAGGAAAAAGTGGATATACTAAAGGCCATGGGCAGTGAGGTCCACATTTGCCCAACCGATGTAGCACCGGATGATCCCAGAAGCTACTACTCCACCGCAAGAAGACTGGCAGAGGAAATTCCCAACGCCTGGTATGTAAACCAATATGATAACCCGTCCAATGCCAAGGCGCATTTTGAAAGTACTGGTCCGGAAATCTGGGCACAGACCCAGGGAGCGGTCACCCATTTTGTGGTAGGTGTAGGAACCGGAGGAACCATATCAGGGGTGGGGAGGTATTTAAAATCCAAAAACCCCAATATCAAGGTTTGGGGTGTGGACACCTACGGTTCCGTTTTCAAGAAGTACCATGAAACGGGCATTTTTGATAAAAACGAAATCTACCCGTATGTGACGGAGGGCATCGGTGAGGATATTTTACCCAAAAACGTGGATTTTGATATCATAGATGGTTTTACCAAGGTCACCGATAAGGATGCGGCGGTCTATACACAGCGCTTGGCTAAGGAAGAGGCCATGTTCTTAGGGAATTCCGCAGGAGCGGCCATTAAAGGCGTTCTACAGCTTAAGGAACACTTTAAGGAGGATGATTTAGTAGTAGTTCTTTTCCACGATCATGGAAGCCGCTACGTCGCCAAAATGTTCAATGACGACTGGATGCGCCAACAGGGGTTTTTGGAATAGTTTTGGTATCTTGAAAACAAAATTCGTGTATGAAGATTAAAGGGTATTCCTTTCTGTTAATTCTGGGATTTTTGATTCTTCCCTTACATTCCCAAAAGCTCAAAAGAACTGAAAAAAAAATTATCACCTCGGTTGAAAAGAATAATGCATCAGCTATTGATTTTTTGGAAAAAGTGGTCAATATCAATAGTGGCACTCTCAATTTAGGAGGTGTAAAAAAGGTAGGTGAAGCTTTTCGGAATGAATTGGACGGTTTGGGCTTTAAGACCACTTGGGTTTCCATGCCGGACCAGATGAACCGTGCGGGCCATTTGTTTGCGGAAACTTCGGGAGACCGCGGCAAAAAAATACTTTTAATTGGACACCTCGATACTGTATTTGAAGAGGATAGCCCCTTTCAAACCTTCAAAATGGTCAACGATAGTAGTGCCCATGCTCCGGGCGGCAATGATATGAAGGGAGGCAATGTTATTGTTCTTTACGCATTAAAGGCTTTAAAGGAAAATGGGCTTTTGGAAGATGCACATATAATTGTAGCCTTTACCGGTGATGAGGAAAGCACTGGTAAACCCCTAGAAATTAGTCGAAAGGACTTGATTGAGGCGGCAGAACGTTGTGATATCGCCTTGGGCTTTGAAACTTCTACCGGATTTAATTATGCTACCGTGGCCCGTAGGGGCGCTTCGGGCTGGGAGTTAAAGACTACTGGTCAACGCGCCCATTCCTCAGGTGTTTTTAGTGAAAGGACGGGGGCAGGTGCCATTTTTGAGATGTCCCGTATCCTAAATGCGTTTTATGATCAGGTTAGGGGAGAAGAATACCTCACCTTTAACCCGGGAATAGTATTGGGAGGCACCTTTATCGATTACGACATAAAAACAGGTAAAGGTGATGCCTTTGGCAAAAGCAACGTGGTATCCCAGACAGCGATGGTCAAAGGAGGGCTCCGATTTATGTCCGAGGAACAAAAGGAAAGGGCAAGAAACAAAATGCGCGAAATCGTTGCGAATCATTTGCCCCAAACCAAGGCGGAAATTAGCTTTATCGATAGTTATCCGGCCATGGAACTTACCGAAGGGAACCAAAAACTCTTGCAGCTACTGAATCAGGTAAGCTTGGATTTGGGTCAAGGGGAGGTTTTGGCCTATGATCCTGGAAAACGCGGCGCAGCCGATACCTCCTTTGTGGCGGAATACGTGGATTGTCTAGATGGATTGGGCGCTATGGGATCGGGAGCCCATACCCCCGAGGAAACGGTCAACTTAAATACTATCGAGGCCTTGACCAAACGTACCGCAATTTTAATCTATAGGCTCATAAACCAGTAATGATGATTCAGCTACAACTAAAAAACCAAGTCGTTAAAATCGATGCCGGGGAACTCGTAAGTTATCAGATGAATGGTCATCAATACATCCATCAAAAGGGAAGTCCGGGTTGGCGAAGTTCGGATACGGAGATGTTCCCGATAATCGGGCCGACGGCCGAAGCGGATTTTAAAGTTATAACTCCTAGGGGAGAAGCGGTTCAAGACCAACATGGGCTGCTTCGTGAAATGGACTATGAGCTTTTTTTGCAATCCACTACCGAAGTGAGGTTCCAAAAAAAGTATATGGCCGGGAGCAGGGTGAGGAATATGAAATACCCGGAAAAATCTTCTCAAGCAATGTTGTTTTGGCCTTACGATTTTCAATTTGAGAAGCACTTTGTACTGACGAACAAGGGACTTGAAATCACTTTTTCAATTTCTGGGGATAAAGATATGCCGTTTATGTTGGGCTACCATCCAGCCTTTAAACTACATTCAAAAAATCCAATTATACATACAGGAGCCCAGACTATTACTTTAGCAGAAGTCCTGGCTGTGGGGAGCAGGGCATTGCAAGTACCCGACTGTACTGAAATAGTACTAAAAGATGAAAAGGAATTGCGTATCAAGACTCAAGGTTTTAAACACTTTATGCTATGGACGGAAGTCCCAAATATGGTTTGTGTAGAACCGATTACTTTTTACCCCTACGCCGTTGATCAGAAGAATTTGCAACAGGGTTTTCGGAACTTGAAGGATACTCAGGAAGAATTTAAGGTAACCATAGTTCCGGTATGATCAAGGAAGCCTTACATCAAAACTACGGGTATCTCTTTGAGCCGGAATTGCTCAAGGAAATAGGCGGAGTGGCCGTTTATAAAAAAGTAAGGGAAGGTGAACTTTTAATGGACATTGGTCAGACCATTACCCACATGCCGCTGTTGCTCAACGGGGCGATCAAAATACTCCGGGAAGATGATAAAGGGGATGAATTGGTACTTTATTATATTGAAAGGGGAGATACTTGCACCTTGACCTTTTCCTGTTGTATGGGTAAAAATACAAGTGAAATCCGCGCTGTGGCCGAAACGGATACCGAACTTTTCATGATTCCTGTGGGGAAACTGGAAATCTGGATGGCAAAATACCAAAGTTGGCGGGAGTTTATTCTGGACAGCTATCATATACGGGTGAAAGAGCTCTTGGAAACAGTGGACACCTTGGCCTTTATGCGAATGGATGAGCGACTCCTAAAACATTTACGTGACAAGGCCAAAGTGAACCATAATGAAATAATCTCAACCACACATCAGGAAATTGCCTATGATTTAAATACCTCCAGAGTGGTAATTTCCCGATTGCTAAAAAAACTGGAAAAGGATGGTAAGCTTCAAATGCACCGCAACCAGATCAAAGTGTTGGAGTTGTAGATTGTGTAGGATATCATTCCTATCCATTGGCCACTCAGGTCGTCATGTTACCCTGGGCGCAGTTAAAGGATAGTTAAGCGATCCAAGGGTAATTTAATATTAGGGTTTTGGTTGTAAAAAAGCCCATACATAAGAGCATTGTTCGTAAGTTTGGCTCTCAAAAACTCTAGTATCTCCAATGACAAAAATCTTGACCCCACTTTTCCTTTTCATTTGTATCACCTTAAATGCCCAAAATACCATGCTTGATTCCATCCCTTATGCTACCATCCCGGAGGCTCCGGAATTCGTTACTCCCGGTGCTATGGTTTCCAGAATGATAGATGGCCTTGGTTTTCGCTACTACTGGGCCACGGAAGGACTCACACCGAACGAATTGGAATACCAACCGGGCAATGACAGCCGTACCATAGCCGAGACTATGGACCATGTATATGGTCTTTCATTGACCATCTTGCGATCGGCCCAAAAGCGACCACGTGATGTCTCCAAAAAACAACCACAGATGGATTACGTTGAAAAACGGAAAAAAACTTTGGAAAATCTGGCCGAGGCCGGTGCACTATTTAAAACAACAAATGACCTTGCCCAGCACAAGATTGTTTTCTTACGACCCAAAGGTACTTCCGAGTTTCCAATTTGGAACCAGATAAATGGCCCTATAGAGGATGCGGTTTGGCATGCAGGACAGATGGTCATGCTACGTCGAATAGCGGGCAACCCGATAAACCCGAAGGTCAATGTATTTTTAGGGAAGTTGAATGATTGATTTTATCGAATCGGTTACGCCGCGGAAATAAAACCCCAGGTTGGTACATATTTTTTAGGCCTACCACGAAGAATGGGCGATAGCATCATACTACCATAAGACTTTTTCTGAGGAACAGATTCTGGACTAAAGCCTTTGCCCCAATACCATTTTTTGACCTAATGAGTATTGGATTTTTCTGCTATTTTTAAGTATTTTCGTTAGCTATGCTTCATTAATCGATGTGGGAAAAGTTACCTTTGGTTCATTTTTTTTGGTTTGGGCGCTACTGTTTTCAGGGTGCAAGGATGCCGATATAAAAGAGAAAAGGTCTGCTGAAAGACCTACGACGCTAGTTCGGTTTGTAGCCCTGCCGGAAACCATAAAATCACCCCAGGGAAATCCCATGACACCGGAAAAAGTAGAATTGGGGAGACTACTTTTTTATGATCCCATTCTTTCCGGTAATAAGGATGTGGCCTGCGCCACTTGTCACCATCCAAATACAGGTTACGCCGAATTTTTGGATATTTCCATGGGTGCCAACGCCCATGGGTTGGGCAGCAAGCGTAGATTTAATGTTCCCAATGATATTCCTTTTGTAAAGCGCAACGCCCAGACTATTATTAATACTGCTTTTAACGGCATGGATGTCTTCAATAGCTATACACCAGTAAACGCGCCGATGTTCTGGGATGATCGGATAAGGAGTTTGGAAAAACAGGCCTTGGAACCTATAAAGGCCCTCGAGGAAATGCGAGGTCATGCGCATTCCGAGGAAGGAATATTGGAGGTGATTGTCGAGCGTTTAAAGGGAATACCGGAATACCAAAGACTTTTCAGGCTTTCCTTTGAGGAAAACGACGCCATTTCCACAGAAAACCTGGGTAAGGCCATTGCCGCTTTTGAACGCAGTCTGGTCACCAACAATTCCCGGTTTGACCAATACATGAGGGGAGATAGGAAAGCCATTCTTATCTCGGAGCAGGAAGGTTTTGAATTGTTCCAAAAGGTAGGTTGTGCCAATTGCCATAATGGCCCCATGTTCTCCGATTATAAACCCCATGTCCTCGGGGCTCCGGAAAACGGAAAATTGTCGGCTCCCGATACGGGAATCGGGGACAGTTTTGCCTTTAGGACCCCTACCTTGAGGAATCTTCGCTTTACCGCACCGTATATGCATAATGGTAGTTTAAAGAGTTTGAAGCGTGTACTTGAGTTTTATGAGGATATTGCCAACGGTAAAGAGCGAAATCCCCATGTGTCCAAAGAAAAATTTGATCCCTTTGTTCGAGAACTGAAATTGAGCGTTAAGGAAATGTCATTGATTATTTCCTTCTTGAATACCTTGAACGATGATAGCTTTGATAAGGAGATTCCCCAGTCCGTACCCAGTGGTCTGCCCGTGGGCGGCAACATCCACGAGATTGATTCGTAACCTAGGTTACCGGGGCATTCTTCTATTATTGGTACATTTGAT
The DNA here is from genome assembly GCF_028285715.1 of Ulvibacterium sp. Classification (GTDB taxonomy): domain Bacteria; phylum Bacteroidota; class Bacteroidia; order Flavobacteriales; family Flavobacteriaceae; genus Ulvibacterium. Next base: position 400,153 of record NZ_JANQOO010000017.1, on the reverse strand, counting down.
CCATGCAACGTTTCTTTCCGTTCCTGCAGTGGTTGCCCGGGTATACCAAAAGTTGGCTGGCCAAGGATGTAATGGCTGGATTTACGGTGGGCATAATCCTTATTCCACAGGGAATGGCCTATGCCATGATTGCTGGCCTGCCACCCGTTTATGGACTTTATGCCTCGCTTCTCCCAGTATTGGTATATGCCTTTTTGGGGACCTCGAGACAATTGAGTGTTGGTCCGGTAGCCCTGGATTCCCTATTGGTTGCCGCTGGCCTTGGGGCCCTTTCCATTACAAGTGTAGAAAACTATATCGCTATGGCTATTTTCATGGCCTTTTTAGTGGGGACGATCCAATTGATCTTAGGGTTTTTTCGAATGGGTTTCCTGGTAAATTTCTTATCCAAACCGGTTATAAGCGGATTTACCTCTGCTGCGGCTTTTATCATCATTTTTAGTCAATTAAAACATCTCTTGGGCATTTCTGTTGAAAACGGTAATTATTTTCACGAGTTGATCGGTGATATCTTGGCGAAAGCAAGTGAGACCAATACCCTTGATTTCGCCATAGGCGGCCTTGGAATTTTGATTATCGTATTGCTTAAAAAATGGAACCCAAAGATTCCTGGTATTCTCTTGGTGGTTTTACTTGGAATTTTGGCTGTTTTTGCCCTGCAATTGGAGTCCTATGGCGTTCATATCGTAGGGCCTATACCCAAGGGATTGCCAAGTTTTCAGATACCCAGGATTCAACTGGAGGGCATATGGAATACCTGGCCAATTGCCCTTACCTTGGCCTTGGTAGGGTACATGGAAGCCATTTCCATAGGGAAATCCCTAGAAGGAAAAAATGGAAAGGAAACCTTGGATGCCAATCAGGAATTGGTCGCTTTGGGCTCCTCCAATATAATTGCGTCTTTTTTCCAGTCTTATCCTATTGGTGCTAGTTTTTCGCGCTCTGCCATAAATCAAGGTTCGGGCGCAAAGACCAATTTGGCATCCGTCTTCAGCGTGATTCTTGTTGTTATCGCCCTTCTTTTTTTAACGCCGATATTTTACCATTTGCCCAACGCCATACTGGCCAGTATCATCATGGTCTCGGTTTTTGGCCTTATCGATATGGAATATCCAAGAAGACTTTTAGTTTACCGTAAAGACGAATTTGCAGTTTTGGTAGTTACTTTTCTTATTACGCTTTTTGTGGGCATTCCCCAAGGTATTTTGATTGGAGTACTATTTTCCTTGATTTTGATGGTCTATAAGAGTTCCAAACCTCATTTTGCAGTTTTGGGCAGGATCAGGGAGTCCGATTATTATCGGAACATAGACCGATTTGGCAATGAAATCGAGTTGCGCGATGAGCTTCTCATTGTACGTTTCGATGCACCATTATATTTTGGCAACAAGGATTACTTTAAGAAGCAATTGTACAAACATATCAAGGCCAAGGGCAAGGAATTGCAAGCCGTGATACTCAATGCCGAACCCATGAATTATATTGACTCTACGGCCACTCAGATGTTGGTACGGATAATAGAGGAATTGCATCAAAAGAATATTCAGTTCTATATCGCGAGGGCAACCGGACCTACTCGGGATATTATCTTTAGCAGTGCCCTGATAGAAGTGCTCGGCAAGGAATCTCTCTTTGCACGAACAAAGGAGGCGGTAGACTACTTTGATCATATAAAGACCCCCACGGAACTTGAGGAAAGGGTAGCGTATCAAAATCTCACGAAACGTAACTAAGGTTACGCAAGATTGCTATAAATCGCCGTACTTTTACAGTAAAGATTAGGAACGTATTATCGATTTGAAAGGAAATAAAAATTGACACTATGAACATAGAACAGATATATACCGGGTGCTTGGCCCAAGGGGCCTATTATATTGAGAGTGATGGAGAAGTTGCCATTGTGGATCCCTTAAGGGAGGTTGGGCCTTATTTAAAAAGGGCCAGGGAGGACAATGCGCAGATCAAATACGTTTTTGAGACCCATTTTCATGCAGATTTTGTTAGTGGCCATATTACCCTGGCCAAGGAGTCCGGAGCTTCCATTGTGTACGGACCCACAGCCCAACCTTCCTTTGATGCCATTATAGCCGAGGACGGCCAAGAATTTCAAGTGGGAAAATTAACGATTACCGTTTTACATACACCGGGTCATACCATGGAAAGTACCACCTATCTCTTAAAGGATGAAAAGGGGGAGGACCATGCCATTTTCTCTGGAGATACCCTATTCCTTGGCGATGTAGGTAGGCCAGATCTTGCCCAAAAAGCGGCCAATATGACCCAAGAACAGCTAGCCGGGTTATTGTACGACAGCCTTCGCTCAAAAATAATGCCCTTGGCGGATAACGTCATCGTTTATCCGGCCCATGGTGCCGGATCGGCCTGTGGGAAGAACATGATGAAAGAAACTGTGGATACATTGGGCAATCAGAAAAAGATAAACTATGCACTTCGCCAAGATATGACCCGGGAAGAGTTTATCGAAGAGGTAACGGAGGGATTGCTCCCGCCCCCAAAGTACTTTCCGCAAAATGTAAGGATGAACAAAGAAGGATATGCCGATATTGATGAGGTCTTGGAGCGAGGTACCCGAGCACTTTCACCAGATGCTTTCGAAGCCGCTGCCAATGAAACAGGGGCTATAATCTTGGATGTGCGCCATCAGGAAGAGTATGTTAAAGGACATGTGCCACGCTCCATATTTATTGGGTTAAATGGCGATTTTGCGCCATGGGTAGGAGCCCTGATAGCCGATACGGCTCAGCCCATTCTTCTACTTGCGCCCGAAGGCAAGGAGGAGGAAACCGTTACACGTTTGTCCCGCGTGGGCTTTGATAACACCTTGGGCTATTTGGATGGAGGTTTCGAGACTTGGAAAAAGGCCGGAAAAGAGTTCGATACTATTGTTTCCGTATCCGCGGATGTAGTTACGAAAAGTCTGGAAAATCACAAAGTTCCTGTCTTTGATGTCCGCAAAGAGAGTGAATACAAATCGGAACATCTATTGAGCGCGGAAAATACACCTCTGGACTTCCTCAATGACCATATGGCCAAATTTCCAGGAGAAGGGACATTTTATGTGCACTGTGCAGGCGGGTATCGTTCGGTAATTGCGGCATCGATTCTAAAAAGTAGGGGCTTCCACAATTTGATTGATATCGCGGGTGGTTTCGGGGCACTTAAGAAAGAGGGCGCCGCAGTGACCGATTATGTCTGCCCAACAACGCTCTAGCATTCGTGGATATGGTATGACGTAGGTCATGGCAATTCGTAAATCGCATATCTAACTTTATATCCATGAGAGCAAGCAAAACCGGTAAATTTCTTTTGGTTTGCCTTATATGTGTCGGTATAATTACCGCAATAGTAGTCATGGTCGAATCTTTAACAAAAACAACATAAAATGAAAAAAAACATGGGAGGCTCCGACAAGGTCGTACGTATTTTATTGGCCGTAGTAGCCGGACTTTTGGTCTATTTTGAGGTTATACAGGGAACACTTTCCTATATTGTATTGGCGTTGGCGGCCATTTTTGTTTTGACGAGCCTAGTGAGTTTTTGCCCTCTTTATGGCATCTTCGGCTTAAATACCTGCGGTCTTAAAAAATAGGTTGCCAATTAAACGGAGCCATTCGAGGAAATTTTTGTTTCGTGATTTATATCATATTTTCAAAAATTTTCGTGATTTACCTTTATTCCCAAAACAATCAAACCCTTAAAAATGCAAACACTACTTCCCTTGGTGAATTGGAGCAATGGCATAGTTATGATCGGCGTTTTTGCCCTTGTAGTCATTACTTTGATAGCGATATTGGTCAGTCTTATGAATAGCGGTAAAAAGGATGAAAGCCAATCTTGATTCCCTTTTTTGCCCTCTTCTTTCCTACGGGATGACATTTTAGAGGCATTTCATTGCTTTTTATACGAATGTATTAATTCTTAATCCGTATCTTTCCGAATCCTATAAATGTTAATAAAATCTTAATATTTTGGGAAAATCGGAGCAAACTAATACGTATATTTAACAGGAATTACTTTACTAATGCTTAAAAATTTTATTGAACGAGTAGGGGTAATGAATTGTTTATTACTTCTGGTAGTACTTTCCATCATCGTTGTCTCGGAATATCTATTTCTAAGCGGAAAAAAAATGGATGCCATTTTTGTAGCCTTTTGGGCACCGACCATTTTAGGTTTTATGAATTATTTAAAGTATAAAAAGTAATGGATTTTATCTTAATATATTCCATTTTCGTAGCCATCATATTTATGGTTTGGCTTCTTTTTATAATTCGTATGTATCGGAAAATGGAAGACTAGGTCTGCGGGCTACTTTCCGTTAGATAGGATTCCACCAAAGTTTTTTCCCCCATTTTGTTTAGAAAGGATGTTAGGATGCCTTGAACTTCCACGGTATCTTTCTGAGGCAACAGGAAGGTTTCCAAATCCTCGAACGAGTTAATGGCAACGTCTTTTTCTATAAACCCATAACCCAAGTAGGTATCGTTGCGTACCAAAACAAAGGCATCTTCCGTTGGGGTCCTTCCCTTTTGTCTGATAATAAAGTCAGTTTTTTTGGAACGAATATGTGCAATGGCTCTTTGCACTTTCTCGTTGTACTCGCGTATGGATTCCGTTCCTCGGCACACCCCGCCACAGGTCGGAATGCGATAGTGATTGCAGGTGTTCACATTTTCCTGCAAATGGCAATATTTGGGACAAAGACCAAAGATCTTGCACAATTCCTCCAAATACAGCCTACAGTTGGTTGGACTGTAAAAGGTGGCTAGCGCATTCGGGGCCATTTTCAGATGATTAAAGGCCAGATGTAGGATGCCCTTACGGTCTTCATAACAAAAAATGCCATAAGGCCGTAAATTTCGTTTTTGGGAGCTGTTGTATTCCGGATAATGCTTTTTGATGGCGGCAGATTCCATAAGGAGCGCCAAAAGATTGCTGCCGGAAAGTTCAAAATCGATATGGTTGGTCTCCCTGCACATTCGCACTTCTTTGTTGGCCTTGTCATAAAAGTGGCTCAACACCCTTTTTTTAATATTTATGGCCTTCCCCACATAGATAATTTTCCCTCTGGCATTTTTAAAATAGTAGATGCCGGGTTTGGTCGGCAAATTCTCAAAAACGTCCTTAGGAAGGGATGGAGGCAGGGTAGCTTCCTGTGAACGGGCGTTAAGGAACATTTTAAATACCTTTTCCGCTCCTGGCGCACGCAATAATTTTTGAAACAACAACACCGTAGCCTGGGCATCTCCGCGCGCCCTATGCCTATCCTTTAGGGGAATATCCAGCGAAGTACATAGCTTTCCAAGGCTGTAGGAGTGGTAACCCGGAAAGAGTCTTCTGGAAAGGCGTACCGTACATAACTTCTTTCGAACAAAGTCGAGACCAATTTCCTTGAATTCGTTTTTGAGGACATTGTAATCGAAGTTAACGCTATGGGCCACAAAAATACAGTCTTTTGTAAACTCCAGAATAGTAGGCGCCAGAGTCTCAAAAGTAGGCGCATCACGGACCATTTGATTGTCAATTCCCGTCAGTCCTGTGATGAAATAAGGAATCTCACATTCTGGGTTTATCAAGGAAGTAAACTCGTCCACAACGGCATAACCATCATATTTAAAGATGGAAATCTCGGTTACCTTGTTCCCCTTTATCCCGTTTCCGGTTGTTTCTATATCTACTACAGTATACACAGGTTATGCTTTTTAAGACGAATTCCCTTCATTTAGGTGTACTAACATCGAATCTTCAAAAGGTTGCCAGAGGATTGTCGAGTATGGGTGTTCCTTCGGAGATTGCATCCCTAAAAATAGTCGATTTTCTCCATACCTCCCTGAACACGAAAATCATTTTTTACATTTGCTTTGTTGTGAAGTACTTTCCGGACATGGACCTAATTCTTTTACTTACCATAATTTCAGTTACCCTTTTTACGGTATTGGGGCTCTTTCTTTGGGTCACAAAAAAAGGGAACAATAGGGCCAATAGACTTCTGGGCCTATTTTTTTTGTTATGGGCCCTGGACTTTTTGGATGGTGTGCTGCTACTTCAAGGTTTTTACCTGAATTATCCAAATTTTGCTTTATGGGCGGAACCTTTCATTTTGTTATATGGCCCTTTGCTGTATTTCTATACCCTACAGCTTACATCCCCCAAGAAAACATGGAATTACCTCCAATTGTTTCATTTGATTCCCTTTTTCGCTGGAATTCTGGCAATGGTTCTGGTGTACCATGTACATCCTATGAACCAGAAATTGGAAATATTGAACAGTATTGTTGGTATGGAACAGGATTTTAGATCTCTGGTGGGTTTCGTATTGGTGTACGTTCATCTTTTCTACTATATCCATATTTCCAAAAAAGAGATCAAAAGTGTTACCAAGGATGTGGAATTGTACTATTCCCAACGGTATTTGGTATGGTTGGATAAACTATTGAACGCCCTTATCGTGGTTCTTCTGATTTCCATAGTGAATGGCATATTTCAATACAGCTCCTTAAAAATGTATTTTGAAATAAGTCTGATTGTTGTTCTGATATTGGTCTGCCTATTTATAGTAAGGCTTATCCTCAATGCCTTGGACGAACCCTTTGTTGTCCCTAAATCGGATGGAATGAGAAAAAATTCGGGAATCTCCCTGGACCCTCAGGAGTCCGAAGAGATCTTTGCCAAAATTCAGACAGCTCTAAAAGAGAAACGTCTTTTCATGGAATCGGACCTTACCTTGGGCCACCTTTCGGAGGCAATAGGTAGTACCAGTAGAAAAGTATCCCAAGTCATCAACGATAGAATGGGCCATAGTTTTTTCGATCTTATCAACACCCATCGCATAGCAGAGGCACAGAGAATACTCAAGGAACGCAGGGATCCCAAACTTACGGTCCTAGAGGTAATGTACGAGGTAGGTTTCAATTCCAAGTCCTCGTTTAACACCCAATTCAAGAAAAAAACGGGCCTTACACCATCTGAGTTCTTAAAATTGAATACCTAGCGTTCGACTTTCTACATGTGCAAACTCGAACCTATAAAAAGGGTTCGACTTCGTTTAATCGGTCGCCGGACTCATTTCCATGCCTAAAATTTGCGGTGAAACCATAAAACAAGCATCATGGAAAAATTATTTGACGTAAACGAAGACCAGATTACCTTAAAGAAACAATTGTGGTATCATTTTTATCCAGGTATTGCCATTACCTTGGTATACATTCTTATTAGCAAATACTTGGTAGATTTGGGCTATCCGGGATTGACGGCTCTCTTATTTGTAGAGGTTTTTGTGCTAGCACCCATCGGCATGGCCCATTTGGCCCGTAAGGGATATCAACTGAACGGAAAATACTCCCTAAAGAATGTCATTGCCTTTACACAAAGGCTTTCAATAGGGCAATATCTAAAATGGACACTTATCGGTATTTTGGGGTGTGCCCTGATTTATGTGCCCCTTTATCCCTTAGGATTATATCTAAAGGATAGTGTATTCCATTGGTTGCCACAATGGTATTTTGATCCAGGCTTTGGGACATCCAATATGGATTTGATCGCCAAGGTTTTCCTCTTTGGTATTTTTATTGATGGTATTGTAGGACCGGTAGTTGAGGAACTTTTCTTTAGGGGATATCTTTTACCCAGAATGGCCTATCTAAAAAATTGGGCCCCCATCCTCAACGGAATCCTTTTTGGGCTCTATCATTTCTGGCAACCCCATAATTATCTTGGGATTATTGGGGTAGGTATTATAATCAGCTATGTAGTTTGGAAAAAGAAGAACGTATATCTCGGGATAGCCATACACTGCACCCTAAATATTCTGGGAGCATTGGGTGGTTATCTCGCTGCCAGTGGGGGAGAGTTGATCGTACGCTAGACCACTGGGGTGGTGTTATTGAGGTTGCCGCATCCCTGACTAGGAATTGTCAAACATTTTATGTTCCTGGCCCAAGTCTTTCCTCGTTTTGTACTTTCAAAACTAAGGGCGTATCCTATACGAGGATTTTATCAGGTACTTTTGGTAAAACCCAAATGATATACAATGTTTATGTATTTTTAGGCCAAATCCGATACAAATGAACGTAAAAAAATATGGCATCCTCGGATTGGGATGCTTTGGTTTGTTATTCTATGCCGGCTCATGCAAGGAAAAACCAGAACCCGTCACCGAAAACCCGAAAAAACACCCCAATATTATTTATATCCTAGCAGACGATTTAGGATATGGGGATATTGGAGCTTTTAATCCAGAAGGGAAGATAAAGACCCCGAATATCGACCGGTTGGCACAGGGAGGCATGAAATTTACAGATGCGCATAGCCCATCCGCCGTTTGTACGCCCACGCGATATGGGATTCTTACGGGCCGTTATAGCTGGCGTAGCCCTCTAAAACAGGGGGTGCTGACGGGTAAATCCAATGCCCTGATCCCGGAAAACAGAACTTCGGTGGCATCGCTCTTAAAGAAAGGAGGTTATCAAACGGCATTTATCGGGAAATGGCATTTGGGTTGGAATTGGGCGGTAAAGGATTCCAATAACCTAGGAGGAGACGGTTGGAATCCCGAGGATTTTGATAATCTGGACTTTACCAAAAGCGTAACGCACACACCCAATGATCTAGGGTTTGATTATGCTTACGGACATTCGGGATCGTTGGATATGGCCCCTTACGTATACGTTGAGAACGGAAAAATTACTTCTGAAGTTGACACAATAACCGAGGATACCGGAAAATATACCTGGTGGCGTAAAGGACCTACGGCTTCCGATTTTGTTCATGAGCAGGTGACGCCCAATTTTTTCCAAAGATCCATTGACTACGTAAAGGATAGGTCCGGGGATGCCGATCCGTTTTTCCTGTATCTGGCCCTACCTTCCCCGCATACCCCGATTTTGCCTACCAAGGAATGGTTGGGAAAAAGTGGATTAAATCCATATGCCGACTTTGTTATGATGATAGACGACTATGTAGGACAGTTAGCCAAAGCGCTTACCGAATCTGGAATTGATAAAAATACCATGATCGTCTTTACGAGCGATAACGGCTGTTCACCACAGGCGGATTATGAGATTTTGGCAGAGTTTGGACACGATCCCAGTTACGTGTATCGCGGTCACAAGGCGGATATTTTTGAAGGGGGGCATCGGGTGCCCTTTATCATAAACTGGCCGGGACATGTTTCGCCGGGCTCCGTTTCGGACAGAACAATTTGCCATACCGATTTACTGGCAACCTGTGCCGATTTAATCGGAGTGCCTCTTGATGCCAATGAAGGTGAAGATAGTTTTTCCCTTATGCCCCTATTAAAGTCCAACGCTACGGATTATACGCGTGAGGCTACGGTACACCATTCCGTAAACGGAAGTTTTGCCATTCGAAAAGGAGACTGGAAGCTCATTTTTTGTCCTGGATCGGGAGGCTGGAGTAGCCCTAAACCCAATTCAGAGGGAATAGATGACCTGCCCAAGTTTCAGCTATACAACTTGGCCGAGGATGTGGCCGAACAAAAAAACCGGTATCTCGATAAGCCTGGGAAAGCAGAAGAATTGCAGAAGCTTATGATATCCTATATCGAGAATGGAAGGAGCACCCCTGGAGAGAAACAAACCAATGCGCCGAAGGATTTGAAGGGCAAGGCATGGAACCCATTATCTACAGATGCCTCATTTGGGATTCCAGAACCATAAATTGAAATGAAAAAGGGAATGATTCGAAAAGCACTTGTATATCTCGGGTTTTTATCCATAATTCTGTTTTCTTGTGAATCCGAGGAGTCAACGGAAACCCCACCAAATATTGTGTTGTTCCTGGTAGATGATATGGGTTGGCAGGATACTTCGGTACCTTTTTGGAAACAAAGCACGCCATTCAATGCCCGGTATAACACCCCTAACATGGAACGTTTGGCACGGGATGGTATGAAGTTTACCCAAGCCTACGCTACTCCGGTCTGCTCGCCTACACGTATCAGTCTGATGACGGGAATGAACGCGGCCAGACATCGGGTAACCAATTGGACGTTGGAAAAGGACTCCATCAAGCGAATGGAAAAGAACCACCCTGATTTAATCTTTCCCTATTGGAATGTCAATGGTATGAGCCCGGTTTCCGGAGATAGTCTTGCCATACACGCCATGCCCCTACCGCAAGCTTTGCACGATGCGGGCTTTTTTACGATTCATGCCGGTAAGGCGCATTTGGGAGCAATCGGGACGCCAGGAGCGGAACCTTTAAATCTGGGCTTTGATGTAAATATTGCCGGTCATGCCGCTGGTGCCCCAGAAAGTTATTGGGGCACCGAGAATTTTGGCAACGGAAAGGAGGGCAAGGAAGTTTGGGCGGTACCCGGTCTGGAAGCCTATCATGGCCAAGATATCCATTTGACCGAGGCGATTACCCTAGAAGCCTTGAAGGCCATCGATTCCGTTGCGACCACACGGCAACCTTTCTTTCTCTATATGGCCCATTATGCCGTACATACCCCTATTATGGCCGATCAACGCTTTGTACAGAAGTATCTTGAAAAGGGATTGGATTCCATTGAGGCCAAGTATGCCTCCATGGTCGAGGGCATGGACAAGAGTTTGGGCGATATTATGAACTACCTGGAGTTAAAGGGGATGGAAGAAAACACCATAATTCTGTTGATGTCGGATAACGGTGGATTGAGTGCGCATGCCCGCGGAGGTGAGCCCCATACGCATAACAAACCTTTGGCCAGCGGTAAGGGCTCCATGTACGAAGGCGGCATCCGTGAACCTATGCTTGTGAAATGGCCTGGGATAACGAAGCCTGGATCCAATACGGACCATCAGGTCATTATTGAGGATTTTTATCCCACTATTCTGGAGATGGCCCAAGTTGATAGTTTACAGACGGTACAAGAAATCGATGGCGAAAGCTTTGTGCAAGTCTTGACCGGGGAATGGAAATACGAAGGGGTTCGCCCCTTGTACTGGCACTACCCCAATGAATGGGGACCGGACGGTCCGGGTATCGGTGCAGCGAGTACGGTGCGCAAAGGGGATTGGAAATTTGTGTATTTCCATGCGGATAGGCGAATGGAACTGTTCAACTTAAAGGAAGATATCGGAGAGACCCAAAACGTGTTGGTGGAACATCCCGAAAAAGCCAGGGAATTGGCGGAGACCTTGACCAATCACCTAAAATCGGTTCAGGCCCAAATGCCTATTGATAAAAAAACCGGGGAACAAGTAGAATATCCGATTGAACTGCTGTAATATGGGCAAAATACGTCTTTTGGTATTTAGAACGTTCTGCGTCATCTCCTTGGCCTGCTATGGCCAGAATAAGGAACAATCCAGGGATTGGCTTATTGAAAATACCGCATACACCGCTAAGGTATTCACCACGGCGGACCGTATTGTTTTGGATAATGGGCTAGTGCGGCGTGAAATTCAATGGGCTCCGAATGCGGCCACAGTAGAATTCAAAAATTTGACTACAGGCGAAACCTTGCTCAGAAGCCTGCAACCTGAAGCCGAGGTATCGCTCAATGGAAAGGTGTATCACATAGGCGGCTTATATGGTCTAAAGGAGCACGGCTACCTTTTGGAGGAATGGTTGAACGATTTAAAATCGGATTCCGAAGCCTTTCAGTACGTGGACTATACGATTCACCCGATACGACCCAAACTACAATGGAGCGGCCAAAAACGACTCCATATGGCCGAAAAGATTGTTCCGACGGGAAAAGAACTGATATTGAAGTTTCAAAATACTTCTCCTGTGTTGAAGGGGGTGATTGTAGAAGTGCATTATGAACTGTATGATGGTATACCCCTGCTCTCAAAATGGATAGTGGTCAAGAACAATTCTTCGGAAACTTTGAGCCTAAATAGTTTTAAGAGTGAGCTTTTGGCCTATCCGGAAGTTGAAAATCCGGTAGAGACCCCAAATGTTTGGAAACGCCCGAACCTGCACGTTGAAAGCGACTATGCCTTTGGCGGGTTTACCACTGGGGAATCCAACGTGACCACTTTTTGGGAAACCGACTCCACCTATACCTCCCAGGTCAATTGGAAAATGGAAACCCCCTGTTTGTTGATAAGTCGATTGCCCGTAGGACCCAATGTCGATTTAAAAACAGGCACCGCCTTCGAAAGCTTTCGTACATACGAATTGTTATTGGATGGAAGCGACCGGGAACGAAACACCTTGGCCATGCGAAAGATGTATCGCCTGCTGGCACCTTGGTCTACGGAGAATCCTATTTTTATGCACTTGACCACCACGGATGAGGATAAGGTAAAAGAAGCCATAGATCAATGTAAGGCCACTGGTTATGAAATGGTAATATTAAGTTTTGGCAGTGGTTTGAACATGGAGGACAACAGTCCGGAGAATATTGCAAAATTCAAGGCCTTGGCGGATTATGCCCATAGCAAGGGAATTGAATTGGGAGGGTATTCCTTGTTTTCCAGCAGAAAAATTGCGGATTCCGTTGATGTAATCGATAAGGAAACGGGAAAACCAGGTGGAGCCAAATTTGGAAATGCCCCTTGCCTGGCCTCTGAATGGGGATACGATTATTTGGAGAAAATCAAATATTTTTTGGAACGTACTGGCTTTGATCTTTTAGAGCACGATGGCCCTTACCCCGGGGATTATTGTGCCTCTACTACGCATAAATTCCATAAAGGGTACGAGGATTCACAATGGAAGCAATGGAGCATGACCAAGGAATTTTATCATTGGCTGCGGGAAAGGGACATTTACCTCAATGCCCCTGACTTTTACTTTTTGCAGGGGTCCAATAAATGTGGTATCGGATATCGAGAGGTCAATTGGTCATTACCCCGGTCGCAACAGCTGGTTTTGGGAAGACAGAATATCTATGACGGCACTTGGGAAAAAGCCCCGTCTATGGCATGGACCTTTGTTCCGCTTAGCGAGTATCACGGTGGCGGTGCGGCCGCTACTTTGGAACCTTTAAAAGACCATTTGCCCGCCTACAAGGCCCATATGGTCCAGAATTATGGATCCGGTGTACAGGCCTGCTATCGTGGCCCCAGGCTTTATGATACCGAGGTTACCAAATCGCTGGTCATAGATCAGATCAAGCATTATAAAAAGTATCGTAGGATATTGAATGCGGATATCATTCATTTAAGAAGACCCAATGGTCGATCTTGGGACGGTTTTATGCATGTTGACCCAAAAGGGGAGCATAAAGGGTTTGTGTTGTTGTTCAACCCGACCCAAAAAGATATCAGGGAGAAAATAACAATACCGCTATATTACACGGGTTTAATGGATTATGCCACAATAATGGACCAGGAAGGAACAGAAAAAAAATTCGAACTGAACAGAAGTTTTGATATTACTTTGGAAGTTACCATTCCGGCAGCATCATCCACATGGTTCGTAATACGCTAAAGAGATGAATATGAAACTATATCAATTTTTGTTGCTTGTGGTTTGGGTCGGGCCAATTTCATGCTCCAGGGTACAGCCACCGACCCCGGTGGGCCCCACCTCTTCCGAACGGCAATTGGCCTGGCAAAATTTGGAGTACTATGCCTTTATCCATTTCAATATGAACACCTTTACCGACATGGAGTGGGGCACAGGGGGTGAATCCCCGAAACAGTTCAACCCTACCGAACTGGATGCCATGCAATGGGCCAAAGTGGCGAAAGGGGCCGGAATGCAGGGTATCATTATTACGGCCAAACATCATGACGGTTTTTGCCTCTGGCCGACCAAGACCACGGAACATTCCGTAGTGAATTCCCCGTGGAAAAAGGGTCAGGGCGATTTGTTAAAAGACCTTTCCGAGGCCTGTAAGACGTATGGGCTCAAATTTGGGGTGTACCTTTCCCCTTGGGACCGGAATCATGCGGACTATGGGAAACCGGAATACGTAAAGGTTTTCCATGAGCAGTTGCGGGAGCTATTGACCAACTATGGACCGGTCTTCGAAGTTTGGTTCGATGGCGCCAATGGCGGCTCTGGTTTTTATGGGGGCGCCAATGAAACCCGGAAGATAGACAATAAGACCTACTACCAATGGGATAAGGCCGTAGCCATAGTCAGGGAACTACAGCCGGATGCCGTTATTTTTAGTGATGGAGGGCCTGATATCCGTTGGGTGGGCAATGAAGAAGGTTGGGCTAACGAGACCAATTGGAGTATCATGAGGCGCGGCGAGATTTATCCAGGCTGGCCCAGGTACAAGGAATTGCGTTCCGGCCATGAGGACGGGACACATTGGTTACCGGCCGAGGCCGATGTTTCCATACGTCCGGGGTGGTACTATCATCCAAGGGAAGATCATCAGGTAAAGAGTTTGCCACATTTGCTGGACATATATTATAAATCGGTTGGGAGGAATGCCGCTTTATTATTGAACCTTCCTGTAGATAATAGAGGTCTTGTCCATGAGACGGATGTACGGCAATTAATGGCCCTTCGCAATCAATTGGACAAGGATTTTGCCATTGAACTTGCCAAAGGTCAAAGAATCATGGCAACGGACGAGCGCCAAAACGGTTCGGACTTTTCAGTAGAAAAAGCTATTGATGGTAATCCGGACACCTATTGGGCTACGAATGACGGTGTAACAAGTGCATCCCTTACCCTTATGTTTGACAAGCCGACCGAGGTAAATCGCGTTTTACTTCAAGAATATATTCCTTTGGGCCAACGGGTTCAAGATTTTAGCTTGGAAGCTAAAGTTGATGGAGCGTGGGTCGAAATCGAAAGGCAAACTACCATAGGATACAAACGCATCCTACGTTTTAAAACGGTAGAGGCAATGGGAATTCGGGTGAATTTCTTAGCGGCCAAAGGACCTTTGACCATCGCAAATCTGGAATTGTACCGTGCGCCGAATCTTTTGGTGCCACCAGAGATCAAAAGAAACAAGGAGGGACTAGTGACCCTTGAAATTCCGGACAATGCCATAGAAATCCACTATACTTTGGATGGCACCGAACCTTCTGCAACCTCCCCAAAATATGCCGAACCATTTCTTTTGGAGACCCCCGCTTCGGTTAAGACAATGGCGTTGGACCCCAGTACGGGGGAGCATTCGGTGGCTTCGGTAAAACATTTGGACATCGCCAAGAAAAATTGGAAGGTACTTCGCGTCTCCTCGGGAGATTTGGAACAGGCCAATGCAAGTATCGATGACGACCCCGACACTTTTTGGGCCACGGACGAGGGAGTAAACGTCCCTCAGGAAATTGTCATCGATTTGGGGAATGTATATGACCTAACTGGGTTCACCTATTGCCCTATCCAAGAACGCTATCCCTTTGGTATCATTACGACCTATGAATTCTCCACGAGCACCAACAAGGCGAACTGGAAAATTACGGCCACAGGGGAATTCGGAAATGTGGTCAATAACCGTATAGAGCAACGGGTAGATTTTAAGACCACAAAGGCCAGATATATCAAATTAAAGGGAATCAAGGTAGATGGTGCCGACTTCAGGACTTCTTTTGGAGAAGTAGGCATTGTTACTGCAGCAGAATAGCGACTAATTTATCTGTTCGAAAGAATTATTTCGGTAAGCCGCTCCTCTACCAAGTTTCCGGGAAGTTCATTGGGCATATCCGGATGATAATAATAACTGATGAGTTTTCGGTCCAACTCGGTAAAATCCCGACCCGCTAGGCCCACACCACCGCACATAATACTATTGTCCCCACTGAAAGCGCATTGACTTTGGGGCGAATGTGCCAATCCGATCATATGGCCCATTTCATGTTTTAACGTGGGTGAATTATGGGCATAATCCGCGATCCATATTCTATCGCCGCCTGCAATACCGCCAAGTCCGGGATTTTCTAGGGCAAGCTCATGGAAGTCCGACCACTTATCGGCCAAATCATCCACACTACTGGAGTAGAGCTGTACATTGGCGGCCAGGGAATCCGCTACAATGCCTATTTCAAAACCATCGGAAAACAGAGCATTGTATTCGTTGACACTGGCTTGTGTAATATTTTCCAAGATAGGTGTTACCGATCCCGATAAATAGATTTCTGCTTTTTCGGTACGTTTGAACAATGGAAATTCTATATCATCGAACAATATTTGAAAAAGAAAGCTGTCTACTATGGCTTTTTCTAAATTGGTAAGGGGGCCATCATCAATGTCTTCTATGACCAAGGTAATCCTTGCCGTCCTATTGGTTTGGCCATCGTTGACGGTAACATCAAACTCGAATTCCACATAGGTTTCATAATCGGCAATGGGACTAAACGGGGAAAAACTTAATTCGCCGGTTGCCGAATCTATTTCCAAACCCACTATGTCCGGATTCAGAAATTGAAGATCGTCCCCATCGGGATCAGAAGCCACTAACGTACCAATAACACTACCTGATTCGGTATTTTCCAATACTAAAAAAGTCTGGTCCGCAAAGGACGGGGCCGTATTGGGTTCTGCTACAGGATTTTCCACTGGACTCTCGTTTATACTATCGCTAGTTGGGCTAGAATCACCGGAATTGCAGTTTATTAAAATGAGGCCAACAATGCAAAGTAAAAATCGCTTCATAATCCAGTTTAGGTTTGGTGTTTCCCCTTATTCGCGGAAGGTTTGTTAAATATAGAAAAAATGAACTAACGAGTATCCGTGAATAGTTATAAGAAAACTTGATAGTGCTTTTATATCCTTGTATTCATGCCCTAAATACAGGACTATAATATGCGTTCCCTACAAGACTTTAAAATAGTAGGTTATGTATTAATCAATTGTAAGCCTTTTCATAACTTTTTGATAACTAATTTGCCAATAACAGAAAAAAATGGATATCTAACCTTAGATTTCACCCAGATATTGATTAAAAATTACATTTTAGGGAAAATCGTTCAAATACATAACCATTTGTATCTCAAAAAATATAAATAATACTACTTTTATCATGATAAGATGAATATTAGTTGAATGCCCAAATTTTATATGATGAGCACAATTGTAATCCAATATGGAAAAGTGCATGGAGCTGTGAGGGAACTGGGTAGATTTCAGCGAAGAATAAGGAAAGCTTTGATTGAAACCGCTATAACCCCCACAATTTATGGCCCAAATTTCCTATTTATTTGACAATCTTTATTTTTTAACCACCTGTTCGGTGGCGGCAACGCTTCTGATTTCGTTTCGATTGTATCCCATTATTATCTACGTGGTCAATAGAAAAGGATTGATGGATGATCCCGATGAACGCAGCTCACATACCAATAAAGTGCCCACCTTAGGCGGTATGGGTTTGTTTATAGTTTTTTCCCTTACCATTATGTTATTAGGCGTTTTAGCGAATTTATCCCGGCCGGAATTGCTTGAATTAGTGTCGCTATTGGCGGCTACCCTGCTGCTCTTGATTATGGGTGTTAAGGATGACTTAGTGCTCATGTCGCCCAAAAAAAAATTGGTCGGGCAACTTTTAGCGAGCAGTATAATGCTTTTTTTGTCCGATGTCCGGATTGAGCATTTTCAAGGACTATTGGGGGTTGGGGAGTTACCCTATTGGGCTTCTGTGGGCTTTACCTTTTTTGTATTTATTTTGGTCATCAACGCAGTTAATCTTATTGACGGTATTGATGGTCTGGCAGGATCTATAGCCATACTTTCGAGTACTACTTTCGGTATTTTCTTTTTGCTCAACGAGCAGTACTTATTATCGTTGGTTTCCTTTGCCCTGATCGGCTCCGTAATCGGTTTTTTATATTATAACCTATCCAATACCCAAAAACTTTTTATGGGTGATTCCGGCTCACTTTTGATAGGTTTTTTACTGGCCTATCAGGGAATTGCTTTCCTGGGCGTCAACGAGAATGCCTTGGCCCCTTTTGCGGTTCCGAATGCACCGATCCTTCTTTTAGCCATTTTATCCTACCCATTATTGGACACCTTACGGGTCTTTAGTATGCGGGCCTGGCAAGGACGGAGTCCATTCAGTGCTGATCGCAACCATATCCATCATCGCCTGTTGGATTTGGGCAATGCCCATGAGCAGGCTACCTTGATTGTTTGTGTGTGTAACCTTTCGATTATTGGTTTGGTATTTTTAATAGGCGATTGGAATATCAATGTTCAGCTGATTATCAGTATTTTGGTAGGTTCGTTTTTATATTTATCACCATTTTTGAAAATTTTTGAAAAACGTCCACTTTCCTTGTCTGAAGAAACGAAAGATACCAATGGTTTTTTAACTAGTGAATCGAGAATACCGATTGAAAACCAAAAGTATAGCCCCAATTCGTCGGAAACTTCCGGGGTAGTCCAAATGGAAAATTCTGCCTTGGAGGATACGTCGTCACCATCAGGTGTACCGGTCATTAATCGTTATATTGGTGCAACAAAAGATTTTAAAAAGCAAAATTTCATCTCGGAACGGCCAGATCCGGAAAATTTAAAGACCATGGATATAAAGGGAGTGGGTAAAAATATGAGGAAACAATCCTAGGGAACCTCCGTCTGTTAAGAGATTAGAACATTTTAACTCCCCATCACCAAGTATGAAAACAATTTGGATCACAGGCGCAAACGGACAATTGGGTTCTGAGATACGGGAGTTGAGCACTTCTCAAACGGCTCATAATTTTATTTTTACAGATGTCAATGAATTGGACATTACCGATTACAATGCTGTGGCTAGCTTTGTAATAAAACGTGAAATTGATGCCCTGATTAACTGTGCCGCCCATACAGCTGTGGATAGCGCGGAAACCGAGACGGAAAAAGCGGATGCCGTTAACCATTTGGCCGTAGGCCATTTGGCAAGGATAGTAAAAGAAAATGATTTGGCCTTTATTCATATCTCCACGGATTATGTCTTTGATGGCAGGGCCTCTGAACCTTATAAGGAAACCGACGCGCCGAACCCGAAAAGCGTATATGGAAGGACCAAGTTGGATGGGGAAAATGCCATTTTAAAACTTAATCCAGCACGCACTCTGATTATTCGGACTTCTTGGATGTATTCCAGCTATGGCTCCAACTTTGTAAAAACCATGTTGCGTTTGGGGAGCGAAATGGAGGAGATTATGGTTGTGGACGACCAAGTAGGTAGTCCTACCTATGCTAGAGATTTGGCTAAAGCGGTTTTAGCGATGCTCCCAAATTTGAATGCCCCGAATACCGAAATATATCATTATGCAAATACTGGAAAGTGCACCTGGTGCGAATTTGCAGAGGCGATTTTCGACATCGCAAAAATAAAGGTTAGAACAAATCCCATCCCGACTACGGAATATCCTACACCGGCCAGAAGACCCACGTACAGTGTGTTATCTACTGAAAAGATAATCCGGGACTTTGGGATTGAAATTCCAGAATGGAAAGAGGCCTTGAAAAAATGTCTAAACAGGAAGAAATTAAAACCCACACAATAGAAAACCAATGAATAAGGTAGCTTTTATTACAGGAGTAACAGGACAGGATGGAGCCTATCTAAGCGAGTTTTTATTAAAAAAAGGATACATCGTACATGGTTTAAAAAGAAGATCTTCTTCATTTAATACGGACCGAATAGACCATCTGTATCAAGACCCCCATGTAGAAAACCGTAATTTTATTCTACACTATGGGGATATGACGGACAGTACCAATTTAATTCGTCTAATTCAGGAAATACAACCGGATGAGATCTATAACCTGGCCGCTATGAGCCATGTTCAGGTTTCGTTTGAAATACCTGAATATACTGCAAATGCGGATGGCATGGGAACCTTACGTATCTTGGATGCTGTACGGTTATTGGGGCTTGAAAAGAAAACTCGTATTTACCAAGCCGCAACATCGGAGTTATATGGCAAGGTCCAGGAGGTTCCGCAAACGGAGAAGACACCCTTTTATCCCCGTAGTCCTTATGGTGTTGCCAAATTATATGCCTATTGGATAACGGTCAACTATAGGGAGGCCTATGAAATGTTCGCCTGCAACGGTATCCTTTTTAATCATGAATCGCCTATCCGTGGGGAGACTTTTGTAACCCGAAAGATAACCAGAGCCGTTTCCCGAATTGCCATGGGCCTTCAGGATACCTTGTATTTGGGAAATTTGAACGCCCAGCGGGATTGGGGACATGCCAAGGACTATGTACGGATGATGTGGATGATCCTTCAGGCGGAAGAGCCCGAAGACTGGGTCATTGCCACGGGAAAAACCACCACGGTGCGGGATATGGTGAGTATGGCTTTTGGCGAGGTAGGTATTCAATTGGAGTTTACAGGAGAAGGAGCAGAGGAAAAGGCCTTGGTGGCATCCTGTGAAAATGTGGACTATCAACTGCCCATTGGGAAAGAAGTGGTACAGATCGACCCCCGCTACTTTAGACCTACGGAAGTAGACCTTTTGGTAGGAGATGCTACCAAGGCCCGCACCAAATTGGGATGGGAACCGATTTATGACCTAAAGGCCATGGTAAAGGAAATGATCGAGAGCGACCTTCAGCTCATGGAAAAGGACAAACATCTCAATCATGGGGGGTTTACAACCTTTAATTATTACGAATAAATGAGGAAAGACTCCAAAATATATATCGCCGGTCATACCGGCATGGTAGGTTCGGCTATCTGGCGTACACTGAAGGGTTTGGGCTATACCAATCTTATCGGTAAGGTCAGTGGTGAACTGGATTTGCGAAACCAACAGGCGGTTGCCGATTTTTTCCAAAGGGAAAAGCCGGAAATCGTGGTGGATGCCGCGGCCAGGGTGGGGGGTATTTTGGCCAATGCGAAGGATCAATATGGTTTTTTGATGGAAAATATGTTGATACAGAATAACCTGATTAATGAGTCAAATAAAAGTCATGTAGAAAAGTTCATATTTCTAGGGAGTTCCTGTATCTATCCAAAGTTGGCGCCTCAACCCTTGAAGGAAGACTATTTATTGACAGGTCCCTTGGAACCCACCAATGAGGGGTATGCCATTGCCAAGATCTCCGGGGTAAAATTATGCGAGGCGTTGCGCCAACAGCATGGTAAGTATTTTGTAAGTCTTATGCCCACCAATTTATATGGCCCTAATGATAATTTTGATTTGGAGACCTCTCATGTACTCCCGGCGATGCTCCGAAAATTTCATGAGGCCCAGGAAAATGGAAATGCGCCGGTAACCCTTTGGGGTAGTGGTACTCCCTTACGGGAGTTTATGCATGTAGATGACGTGGCCAAAGCTGTGGTCTTTTCCTTGGAAAACGAATTGCCCGGGCATTTGTACAATGTAGGTACGGGAATTGATATTTCCATTAAGGACTTGGCATTATTGATACAAAAAGTGGTGGGACATTCTGGTGAAATTCTATGGAATCGTGAAAAACCTGATGGTACCCCACGCAAATTGATGGAGGTGTCCCAATTAAAGGCCTTGGGTTGGGAGGCGCAGATACCTTTGGAAACCGGGGTCATAGCAACTTATAAGTGGTTTTTGAAGCAAAAGATATATCTTGCTAGTTAATTCTATTTTTAAAGGAAAAAGCTCCAAGGAACTTCAAAAACTCTTAAGTGTTTTGGTGGAC
The DNA here is from genome assembly GCF_028285715.1 of Ulvibacterium sp. Taxonomy (GTDB): domain Bacteria; phylum Bacteroidota; class Bacteroidia; order Flavobacteriales; family Flavobacteriaceae; genus Ulvibacterium. The sequence goes on along the minus strand of NZ_JANQOO010000017.1, from coordinate 378,645 downwards.
CAATTCTTTATGAGTTTAACCACCTTTGGAACAACCATTATTCTTGCCAGAACTTTTGACGTATTGGTCTATGCGGATTTTGTTTTGCTTATGACCATCACGGTGTTCGTCTTGGGGTTTCAAAGCTCATTGATTTCTAAGCCTTACACTATTAACCTAAGGGATTTTAAGAAAATAGATGGTAAAGATTACTTTCAATTTACTTTAAATAGTAAGTTATTGTTCACCCTCATTGTTTTGGCTGTTTTCCCATTTACGTATTACTTATTGTTCAAAGAATGGAACACAACAAATGTTGCAGTTTTTACCTTGTTTATTGTTTCCTACACTTTCTACTACTTCATTAGGGAGACACTCCTGAGCGAACGAAAAACTAGAATTAATATGAACTATGGTTTGATTTGTTCTGTATTCCTAATCGGCCTGCTTTTTATTATTTGGATATATAAAATAAGCAACATTTATTTTTATCTTTTTTTTGCCTCCTGTATATATTTGGGTTTATCCACTTATTATTTGACTAGAAACTACAGACGGAAAAGTAACTTTTTTGATAATTTCCTTAAGTTTTTCCGAAGAAATTGGAAGGTGGGGAAATGGCTTATCGGCTCAAATTTCCTGTTCCATTTGGCGGGGAATATATACCCTTGGTTATTATTGCTTCTGACGGAGAAGCGGGATGTTGCTGTTTTGGGCGTCCTATTAAGCATTGCAAGTATAATTAGTCCGGTACTCAAAGCTCTTGAATCATATTTGTTGCCGCTATTTGTGGGTTTTCAAAATGATTTGGCCAAGATAAATTCATTAGTAAAAAGGTGTTTTTTATTATTTGGTGTATTTGCATGTATTGTCCTGATTACAGGCTATTTTTTTGGTCAGAATTTAATGAGTCTGTTTTTTGGCGAGAAATATAACAATTTGGGAGCCGTCGTGTTCTTTCCATTTTTAATTCAGGCCGTAGCTATTTTTTTTCAACCCCTAAAAATTACCTTAATGGCCATAAAACGTACGGATATAGATTTTTGGGTGTTCATTCCAAGAAGCTCAATTGCGGTAATTTTAGGTTATGTATTCGTTAAGCAATTTGGCATATATGGGGTTTTTTATACGATGCTTGTTGAGATTGTTTTTTATCAATTCATTTTATACGGTATTTATTTGAATATCTTGAAATCCAAGACTGGATATTGAAGGTTCCTTAGCAACCCGTTTATATGCACTTTTTATTCTCAACACTATTATTTTTAATTTCACCTGTTTTGGGAGTGTTATTTGCTTTCTTGCATGTGCTAAATGCAAGGGAAGTCAAAACCCAAGAAGTCTTTTTTTTAATTGTTTTGTTCTCGACTTTGCTTGGGATTCTAAATGCATGCAAAATTCCCGAGAGCGATTTGGAAGTGTACAAACTTTGGTACGAGGATGTAGCACATTATAGTTTCTTGGACTATTTGTTTTATTTGGGAAAAGAACCGCTGTTCTTTCTTTATAATTACTTGATGTATTATCTGACCTTTGGTTTTTTTGAACTCTATCTAATTTTAAACACGGCGATTTGCTACACAATTATGGGCTATGCTCTATTGAAAATGCATAAAGCTTTCAAGCTCCCCAATGAATATTTTTTGATTGGTTTGATTTTTTTGTTCTTCTTTCCAAACTTGTTCACGCTATCGGCTCATATAAATCGACAATTTTTGGCATCTTCCTTATTGGTTTTATTTATAGTTGATTTTGTTTTTTATAGCAAAAAGAGGATAGCACTACTATTGTCAACCATATTTATCCACACAAGCTCTGCAATTTATGTTCTTTTGTTTTTCTTAAGAAAATTAAATTCAAACCGGTGGACAATATTTCTGGTAAGCTTAATTTTCATTATTGTCTCCTACTTTCTAAATCAAATTTCTAGACTATTTTCTATCCAGTCTATTGATAATTCGAATGCCATTAACTATGGACTTAGCAGAATACAAAATAGAGAAGGAGCAATAGAATTTGAAACTTTAGGAATTCTAAGTTATGCTTTGTGCCTTTTTGTCGTTTTAGTTTTTTATTGGCTTAAGCAAAGATGGCGGTCTAATAATAGAGCTATTCTTTTATATATTTCACTCTTCATACTGACATTTATTACGGTTAATTATTTTGATACGGAATTAGCGTCAAGATTTTCCTTTTTCATGTATTTTTTGTTCCCCATCTCCTTATACTTTTTTTTGAAATTAATTGAGCTCAAAAAGTTCTGGTTTGATAGAAAAGCAACAGTCCTTTTTTTTCTTTTGATTTTTGGTTATTGGTTTACCTATAAGATTATTTATGGAGTTTGGGAGTACGAAAATATCGAGAGAGTAATATTTACTGGATTTTGGAAGTAATAAACTGTTAATTGTGGATTTTCAATCTGGTAACAATTAATTATTTGCTAACAATAATATTTAATGGAAGTAGCAGTCGTTTGTAAACTAATGCCTTTATACCGTCTGGGTCTTTTTAAGGAACTTTCCAGGAAAAGGCGAGATGTAAATGTAACTATTCTCGGTGATACCAAAGGGCAAAAGGGGATACGTACCATAAGCCTCGAAAATGTTCATTATGAAGAACTGAAAAAATTGAATTGGGCCAAAACCAAAAACTACTTCTACAGGCCGGATTTGCTACTCTGGCAAACAGGTATTGTTAAACGCATTGTAGGGGGAAAATTCGAGGTTTTTGTTTTTGAGGGGGCTATCTCCCATATTGGTATTTGGATTTTTGCCATCTTATGTAAACTTTTTAGGAGGAAGGTTATTTTTTGGACGCATGGTGACAAAGGGTTAGACCATGGTCTAAAACGCCAATTAAGAAAATTGCTTTTTGATGTCCTTGGTGACGGATTGTTTTTGTACGGCCGTACCCAAAAGCAAATTATGGTTTGCAAGGGGTATAATCCACAAAAATTATTTGTTATCAATAATTCCCTCGATTTTGAAAGGCAGCTATTGGAACAGTCCAATTTAAAGGCAACAAAAGTGACTAGATTGAAGTCTCAATTATCTTTTAAAAATAAAGCCTTTACCATACTATTTATTGGGAGATTGGTCCCCAACAAACAAATTGATGAAGTTGTTAAAGCCGTTGGTAGTTTAAAGAATCGAGGACACCTGATCAATTGTATAATTATTGGTGAAGGTCCGGAGAAAGATTGTTTATTGGGATTAGTAAAGGAATTATGCTTGGAGGATCAAGTAAGGTTAGCTGGTGCGATTTATGAAGAAAGGGAACTCGCTAAGTATTTTCAGATTAGCGATTTGTTGGTTTCTCCCGGTAATGTTGGCTTAAATTGTATACATGCCCTGGCGTATGGTGTTCCTGTCTTGACCCACAATGATTTTTCCTTTCAAAACCCGGAAGTAGAGGCCATTGAAGATGGAGTTAGTGGAACTTTGTATGAATATGGTAATATGTCCGATATGACCGACAAATTGGAATATTGGTACAAGAATAAAGCCAAGAATTCCGAAATGAAAAAAAAATGTCGAATGGAAATTGAAAAGAGATATAATCCATCTTATCAATCGGAGCAGATGATCAATGCCTTGAAGAAGTTAACTTAGAGATTCATGCACAGAAGATTAAACATATTGATTTCCGCATACGCCTGTAGTCCCGGAAGAGGATCGGAACCTGGAATGGGTTGGAATTTTGTTTCTGAACTATCAAAGTTTCATACTATTCATGTGATTACCGAGGAACATGAGTTTAGAGAAGCTATCGAGAGTTTTTTGAAAACAAATGAAAGGTTTCGGAAAATTACATTTCACTTTGTTCCAATTGTGAAGAATGATACTTTAAGGGCTATTTGGCCACCAAGCTACTATTGGTATTACAGGAAATGGCAAAAGAAAGCGTATGAAACGGCCTTAAAACTTGAAGCTCAACATAACTTCGACTTAATCCATCAGCTAAATATGGTAGGTTATAGGGAACCTGGTTATTTGTGGAAGATAGACAAACCATTTGTATGGGGCCCTATTGGCGGTTTGGAAAACTCTCCTTGGCACTTTTTACCATCCTTGGGTTTAAGAGGATTTGTATTTTATTTCTCTCGGAACATCATCAATCTATGGCAACGCAATTTTAGTAAAAGGCCTCGGTTAGCGGCCAAAAGGGAAAAAATGGCTTTGATTTCTGCAACAAAAAATGTGGCTCGACTGGCCAAAGAACTGTGGTCAAAGGAACCATTTGTAATTGCTGAGGTTGGCCAACTACAGGATATAAGTCATAGCCGAGCCGGTAATCGATGTTTGGGGGAACCTTTAAAAATAATTTGGAGCGGAACACATACTCCTGGCAAGAATTTACCTTTACTGCTAAGGGCATTAAGGATGACTTCAATTGATTATGAATTAGATGTACTTGGGGACGGATCCATGAACAAAAATTGGAAAAGTTCTGCCAGAAAAATGGGAATCGCCGATAACATTAAGTGGTATGGATGGCTAACCCAAGATAGGGCTTTGAAGATAATGAAATCCGGTCATGTATTTGTCATAACTAGTATAAGCGATTTAACGGCCACAGTTACCTTAGAGGCTCTTTCCTTGGGTTTGCCCATAATTTGTTTGAATCACTGTGGTTTTTCGGATGTAGTAAACGAAAACTCCGGTATAAAGATTAAAGTTTCAAATCCTAAAAAAGCAGCTTACGATTTAAGAATAGCCTTGGAGAGGATTTACAATGATGAAGGATTTCGTTCAAAGTTAAGCAATGGTGCAAAAAATAGATCAACGGAGTATAGTTGGGAGGCCAAAATCCAAATGCTTAATACTATTTACAATTCTTTGGTGACTACAGTTAATTAATTATGAAAAATAAAGTGTTGGTTTTGCACCCTGCATTGGCTCCATACCGTATAGACTTTTTCAATGAATTGGCCGGTTATTTTGATGCCTCCTTTTATTTTTATTACCCGAATCAAGGGTATCACACCTTTTCTGAAAATTATTTGACAAACCAATGTACATTTAAGATTAATTATCTAAAAAAGGGCTTTACCGTTTTTAATAGGTTTTTCTTTTGGGGCGTATCAGAATTGCTAAAACGAGAAAAACCAGACATAATCTTATGTTGTGAATTTAGTCCAGTAACGCTATACGTGTTTTTGAACCGTTGGTTTTTTGGAAAGAAATTTAGATTGTATACTTTATGTGATGACAGTCCTGAAAATACAAAGAAAAGAAAAGGTTACCGTTTATTTGTAAGTCGGCTTATTTCAAAAAACATTGATGGCGTAATTTTTCCAAGTAAAACTACGGGTAATATTTTTAATCAATACGTCGCCGAAAAAGCTAGTGCCCTGGAGCTGCCAATAATACAAAGCGATGAAAGGTTTAGAAACCAATTGAAACAAAGTCTAGATTTATCGAATAATTATATTGAGGAATATCAATTAATCAATACCAAGATAATTCTATATGTGGGACGTTTGGATCAAGAGAAAAACTTAACTATTTTACTAGCGGCCTTTTCCAGACTGAGGTTGGAGCATACCACTAGTGTATTGTTTATTATTGGAACTGGCCGTTTAGAAGCTTCTCTAAAACGAGAGGTTGATGTTTTGGGACAATCCATGGATATTCGTTTTCTGGGCAGAAAAGAAGGTTTGGAGCTTTTTGCATGGTATAACATTGGACAATTATTCGTGTTGCCCAGTACTTTTGAACCTTACGGTGCGGTTGTCAATGAAGCCTTATTGAGCGGTTGTAAGGTTTTGTGTTCTAAATTGGCTGGTGCATCTACGCTTATCAACCGAAGTAATGGTATGTTATTTGATCCCTATGACATTGATGAATTGCAAGATAAAATGTCAATCCTTTTAAACGATACAGCACCTATTGAAAGTCCTTTAAAAGAAGTAAGGGGGAATTATATGCCTTTTTCGTTTAATGAAAAAGTCAACAACTTGCTTTCCGCCTTGTAAAGGATATAGAAATGGGTGAACCGTAAAAAGATGAATACAAAGGAAAGCAAACTTAAAACAAACTTAAAGAGGATACTTCTACAAGTCTTGCGTAAAGTAACCTCGGATAAACTATACTACCAAATTCGCTATTTTATTACCTTTAAGAGATTTCTAAACCTTAAAGCGCCGGATACACTAATGGCCAAAATCATCTGGCAGAATATATACGATAGGGCCTCGATCTACACAAAATTGGTGGACAAATATGCTGTCAGGGATTATGTGACACAGAGAGTAGGTGAGAAATATGTAAACACCCTCTATGGGGTTTACGAGGATTCAGAGGCTATCGATTTTGGGAATTTGCCCGAACAATTTGTTTTGAAAGGCACCCATGGAGCCGATATGATCTTGATCTGTAAGGACAAATCCCAATTCGATATTCCTAGAGCTAAAAAAACCATGCAAAAATGGTTAGATACCAATTTTTATGAGCTTTGGGGGGAACATGCTTACGATAAGGTGCCTCCACGAATCATTTGTGAGCAATACCTGGCCAATGCCAATGAAAGCGCGCTGGTAGATTTTAAATACCACTGTTTTCATGGGGAGCCCAAACATATTCAAATCGATCGGGACCGTTTTACGAATCATACGCTTAATTTTTATGATTTGGAATGGAATCGTCTGCCCTTTGGGCTTTGGTATCCCCAGGCTAAGGAAGATTTGCCCAAACCCAAAAATCTAGAGGTGATGACCCAATTGGCCCGGACTTTGGCCCAAGGATTCAAGTTTGTACGGGTGGATTTTTACAATGTAAACGGGCAAATCTATTTTGGGGAGATGACCTTTTATCCCTGCAATGGCTTTGGTGTTTTTGATCCAGTGGAAAAGGATTTTGAGTTTGGAAGCTGGGTAAATTTAAAAGAAGGACAATCCTAAAAATTCGGTAGCCCATTGAAAATACTGTTTATCCATAACAATTATGCCAGCAACAACAGCGGAGAAGAGCATGCAGCCGAGGCTTTACGGGAGGTTTTGGTAGCCAATGGTCATCAGGTAAAATGGTTTCGACGGTTTTCCGATGTTATCAGCGATTCTTTTTGGAAGAAGGTACAGGCCTTTTTTTCAGGGATGTACAATCCCAAGGCTATAAAGGAACTTAATGGTATTTTAGAGGATTTTGAACCCGATGTTGTCCAATTACAAAATTTGTACCCCTTTATTTCTCCGGGAATTATCAGGATCATAAAACGTAGGGGTATACCTTTGGTGATGCGTTGCCCCAATTATCGTTTGTTTTGTCCCACGGGTCTTCATTTGGATCGTAAGGGGAACATATGTGAGAGGTGTTTGAGTGGCAGCCGTGAACTTAACTGTATTTCCAAAAATTGCGAGAATAACCTGCCCAAAAGTATTGGGTATGCATTGCGGAATTTTTTGGCCCGTACGGTTTGGGGGGTTACCAGGACCATGGATGCCTATATTGTACAGACCGAATTTCAGCGGCAAAAGTTCATAGAAAATGGTATCCCGTCTTACAAGCTATTTATTCTTCCGGGACTAACACCCATAATCCACAAATCGAATAATTCCGTAAAACCGATATACGTTTCTTTTATAGGCAGGGTTAGTGAAGAGAAAGGAATAATAGAGTTCCTAAACGCGGCGAGAATGCTTCCCCAGATACCTTTTAGGGTAATGGGCGGTCTAAAAACTTCAATGGATTATTTGAGAACAAGCTCGCCAAGCAATGTATACTGGAGTGGTTTCGTAGCCGACAAGGCCTTGGATAAAGCAATCAAGCAATCAAAATTCGTGGTGGTTCCTAGTAAATGGTATGAAGGCTTTCCCAATGTGATTACAAGGGCCATGCAACATGGAAAACCGGTTATAACCAGTGATTTAGGAGCAATGTCGGACATTATAGATAACGATGAAAATGGATTGCTCGTAGAGCCAGGCAAAGTGGAGAGCTTAAAAAAGGCAATTGAAACATTGTATTATGATGAATTGAAATGTGGTGTTTTTGGTGAAAACGCCAAGAAAAAAGCGAGTAGTTTATACTCGTCCAAAAATATTTACCATGATTTAATAAATCTATATTCAGGATTAATTCAATATGAACAAAATGATAAAACTGTTATTACCAATGGATTTCGATTGATGTCAGAATCCTCGGTGGCGATATGTTCCATTGTTCGTAATTCCTATAAGGGTTTAGTGAAAAACATTCCTACTATAGAGGAACTTCGATTGCATTTCAAACATAGTCATGTAATTGTTTTTGAAAATGATAGTACCGATAAGACAAAATCAATTCTAAAAAAATGGAGTAAAACTTCTGAGAATGTAGACGTTGATTGCCAGGATTTTGGTGAAAAAACTATTCCAAAGGATGATGTAAATGGCTTTAACAAGTACTTTTCGGCTTTCCGTATATCAAAAATGGCCCGTTATCGAAATCAATACTTGGAGGCACTGGAAAGTAGGAGAAAATCATTTGACTTTGTAATCGTAATAGATTTGGATATTGAAAAATTCTCAATTGAAGGCATTGCTCACTCTTTTGGGTTAGCAAATTATTGGGATGCCGTTACCGCCAATGGATATTCATATTCCCCTTCCTTTCGCAAAAGATACCATGATACTTATGCATTGGTTGGGAATGGTAAGGAGTCTTCCGTACAAAACGAAAAAACCATTTTTGAGAATCAAAAAAAATGGGCCGGTCTTAAACGCGGCGATAAATTGGTTCCTGTGTATTCCGCCTTTGGCGGATTGGCCATTTATCATTACAACGCTATCGCAGAAAAAAGGTATAAGACCATCGAAAACAATGATGATAGGGTTCAGGTTAGGTGCGAACACTTTTCAATTCATCATCTCATGCAGTGTGACGGTTATTCAAGAATTTTTATCAATCCAAACATGCCTGTGTTTTATGAAAAAATTACATTTGATAGGGTCAGGAATTATTTTTCTCATTTCATTTCACAGAAAAAGGAATATTTTTTCAAAAAATATTTGAAGCCCATAATTAGTTAAGGTGTCTTAGGGTTAAATTGAAAATTGACATATCAAATTTTGGTGAGAACATATGATTGGAAATCTAGATAAAATTTAAATGAGACTTTTAGGGTACAACATCTCCAAGGACTACCCGGAACTTCCTGCTAATGGAGGAATGATAATTATTAACACTTTAAATCCACATAGTTATTGTATTTCCAAGAAAGATAGGGAATTTGAAGAGGCCCTGCAGGATTCCGATGTTCTACTTCCGGATGGTATCGGTATTGTTTGGGCAGCTCGAACCTTGCAAAGGAAAAAAATACAAAAAATTGCGGGCTATGATATCTTTATACATATCATGGAATATTTGAATCAGGTCAAGGGTTCCTGCTTTTTTTTGGGAGCTTCTGAAGAAACCTTAGCGTTGATCCGTAATCGTGCTAAAAAAGATTATCCTAATGTAAAGGTCCATACCTATTCACCACCCTATAAAGCCAAATTTAATCTGGAGGAGAGTAATAGTATGTGTTCCAAAATTGAGGCCTCCGAAGCCGATGTGCTCTTTGTGGGCATGACGGCCCCCAAACAGGAAAAATGGGTTTATCAAAATAGGGCGGTGCTTTACCCTAACATTGTTTGCTGCATAGGGGCCGTATTTGATTTTTATGCAGGTACGGTAAAAAGGTCACACCCCTTCTGGATCAAACTGGGATTGGAATGGTTGCCGCGCTTCCTTAAGGAGCCCAAGAGGTTGGCGGAGCGCAATTTGGTCTCTACCCCAAAGTTCATTTTAGAAGTATTCTCCTATAAACTTTTTAAAAGAGGTTTGTTATAACCTTAAAAATCCTATCTGGCGTACAAAATGAAAATAATCCATTCCCTAAAATTGGTGATGAGCAAAGCGGAAACCTGGCGTTTCCATTTTTTGCATAAAAGGGAGGCAAATGAAATCCTGTGCCAAATTGAAAAGGAAAAAGGCAAACTTTCCGTACAGCTTAGGAAAAGGGCCTCGGAATATGCCCTGGACGTTTTTGGGACGGAGCGCTATGCGCCATGGCTTTACGTCTATACGGCATTTGCGGGAACCTTTAAGGAAGGTTGGATTCCCGATAATTATTATAGGGAAATTGTAGTGCCTAAAACACAAGGTGCCTATGGCAAATTGTCGTTTAATAATATGCTTACGAATTCTTTTTTTAAGACCGAGCAATTTCCGGATTCGGCCTATTTTATCAACGGCCAGTGGCTTTCAAAGGATTTACGGATAGTACCATTTTCTCAAATAAAGGAAATACTTTTTCAAAATCACGCAGAAGTTGTGTTCAAATTGGACCAATCCTTTCAGGGTAAGGGGATTTATCTTTTCAATAAAGCCACTTTTGAGGAAAAGGTCATACGGCGCTTGGGCAATGGGGTATTTCAATATCGGGTGCAACAACATGGTTTTTTTGATGATTTTGGATCTTCTGCCTTGGCCACTTTTAGATTGACTACGGTTATTGACCCCTTAGGCAACCCCTCCTTGCGTTCGGCCTACCTAAAATTGGGTAGACAGGGAGAAACACATATTCATGCCAATGCTGCAGTTTCGGTGCCCATAAAGATTTCTTCGGGCAAACTTGCTGATGAGGGCCATTTGACCAACGGAACAACAACACTTTGCCATCCTGATACAAAGACGAATTTTAAAGGTAAGATCATCCCGAACTTTGGCGAAGCAGTACAATTATGCAAAGACTTGCACCTTAAGGCACCCTATATTAGGATTATCGGTTGGGATGTGGCCATTGATTATTTGGGGAAGGTACAGCTCTTGGAATGGAATGGATACCACAATGACATCAAGTATTCCGAAGCGACCCAAGGGCCTTGCTTTGCGGACTTGGGTTGGGAACAGCTTTGGAAGGATAATTGAATAGTGAACAGGCATAATATTTTTTACTTAAATTCTTTCTTTTTATTGGTAAACCGAGGGTATTTGGGTTTATTTGCAGCTTTGACAAAAAAAGTTTTGGAAATCTCCCCTAAACAAAACTTGGTTGATTTTAGTTAGGATTAAAAAAGTTTCCAAGTGCTTTTTAACTCGGTACAGTTTGCCCTTTTTCTACCCATAGTTTTCCTAGGCTATTGGGTAGTGACCAAGATTAATCGCAAAGCACAAAATTTTCTTTTAATAGTTGCTTCCTATATCTTCTATGCGTGGTGGGATTGGCGTTTTCTGGGGCTTATCGCTTTCAGTACGGGGGTGGACTTCGTAGTAGGTCAACGCATTTATGTACACCTGGACGACCGTAAAAAAGCCAAGGCCTGGCTCTTGTTGAGCGTAGTTGCAAATCTAGGGTTATTAGGATTTTTTAAGTACTACAATTTTTTTGTGGACTCGCTTGTGGATAGCCTTCAGGTATTAGGGTATAGTGTAAAAAGCAAGTATACCCTAAGTATTATTCTTCCTGTGGGGATATCCTTTTATACCTTTCAAACGCTGTCCTATTCCTTTGATATTTACTATAGAAGGTTAAAACCAACGACCAATTTTGTGGCATTTGCTGCTTTTGTCTCCTTCTTCCCCCAATTGGTAGCCGGGCCCATAGAACGGGCATCCAATCTATTACTACAAATAGAACGGCCCAGGAAGTTTCAATACACTCAGGCTGCTGATGGGCTTAAGCTTATTCTTTGGGGATTGTTTAAGAAATTGGTCATTGCCGATTCCTTGGCACCTATGGTCGATGATATTTTTGCCAATTATGGGACATATCCGAGCTCCACACTTATTTTAGGCGTGGTGATGTTTAGCTTTCAAGTTTATGGGGACTTTAGCGGCTATTCAGATATTGCCATAGGTACGGCCAAGCTTTTCGGGATAGAGCTGATGTCCAATTTTCGATTTCCCCATTTCTCACGGAATGTGGCCGAGTATTGGCAACGGTGGCATGTGTCCCTCTCCACTTGGTTTCGACACTACCTCTATATTCCTTTGGGAGGTTCCAGGGTGAGCAAACAACGTGCGGTTTTCAATATCCTCGTCGTTTTTTTGGTGAGTGGACTTTGGCATGGCTCCAATTGGACTTTTGTTTTTTGGGGTGGTTTCCACGCCTTGTTATTTATCCCGGTTTTTTTATTGAAACGAAATCGGATTTATATGGATAGTGTTATTGGACAGAACACCTATCTTCCCTCTTTGAAGGAGACAGGGCAAGTGCTGTTGACCTTTGGTTTGGTTACCTTTTCACGTATTTTTTTTCGTTCGCCCAACCTTGCGGATGCCTTTGCCTATATACGCGGAATTTTTACCGATTTTCAAATGGAGTGGTATACGCATCCCCTCGGTTACCGCATGGTGGATTATTACATTTTGATGTTACTTTTTGTGGTGTATGAATACCGGATTCGGAAAAATGAACGCAGTCCGTTCCATTTTAAATCGCCTTTTGTAAGGTTTGTGCTCTACGTGTTGGCTATTTTTGGCATATTGTTGTTTTATGATGATGGTATAAATAGGTCGTTTATCTATTTTCAATTTTAACAGGAATGAAAAAGTTTATTTTCAAAACGGTAATATACTTTGGATTGATTCTGATGGCGTTGGAGCTGTTGGTAAGGGCCTTTCATCTGCATGCGGACGATCCCCCAAAAATGATAGATGAATTTGGCGTAGAGAAGCGGGTACCGGGAAGCACGGGGCATTACGTAAAGGGCAACCGTAGGCAGAATTTCACCCATTTCTCGATCAACAACTCCGGTTTTAATTCCTACCGGCAGTTTAATCCTTCCGAAAGCAAGTATGAGGTGGCCCTGGTGGGGGATTCCTTTATCGAGGGGTTTCATCAGAATTTTGATAATTCCTTAGGGAAAAAGATTGAACGGTTGCTGCCGGAGTTGGAAGTCTATGAATATGGTTATACAGGTTCAACCATGGCCTATCAGATGCATCTGGTCAATGCATATCAGGAAGAGTTCCGGAATATAGATAAGATAATCTTGTATATGAAGTTCAAAAATGACTTCGATACCCATGAGCATGAAGCGAACTATGAATTGATACGAACACTAAATACACTTCCCTTTAGGATACGAAAAAATTGCAAGCTATGGGTGTATGGATCCAATTATGGCATGACGATGCCCATAAAGAATATTGCAAGCGCTATTTGGAAAGGGTTTATTTTTTTAAGGGGAAAGGGCAACCTGGAGGTTGCCATTCCCGAAATGGAAGCTACCTCGGTAACCGACCGTATCGAAAATTTTAAAAAATTGATAGCGACTTATGGATTGGATACCCAAAAGACCGTATTGCTGCTGGATAGTCGGGTTACCGATAATCAGTTTTTAGATTTTTGTAAAGAAAACGGCATAACGTACCTTGATTTTTCGGAAGCGTTTCAAAAGGCTCTGGACCCCGTGACTTTGATATATGACATGCATTGGAACGATTATGGCCGGGAATTGTTAGCCGAAAGTATAGCAGATTATCTCCAACGGGAAATCGACCGTTAGAAGCGTTACTGCTTTTGTCCCTTCAAAGATAAAACACTCCAAGTCTGTTGGAATATCAATTTTTGTTGAAAAGGAGATGAGTCTTGCCACACTTTCAAAAACTATCATCGATATGAAAACCACTTGGCAAATAAGGACTATCGATGAACGGTGCGGTAATCGACCTTGAAATAGAGGTTGCAGGCTATCTTTTCAAGATTGTTTCCCTATTTTTACCAAAGTTTTTGAATTGTAAAAGATGTCGGAATCACCCTTCAGTTTAGATTATGACGAGGCAGAGGAATCTGTCAATATATGGGAGCTCACCAAAAAATATCTTCGGTACTGGCCCTGGTTCGTAATGTGGGTCTTAGTCTGCCTAGGTCTAGCTTATGCCTATATGCGCTATGCCCCCATAGTTTATGAATCTGTCGCCAAGATCAAGATTATTGATGAGGCCAAGGAAATGGATATCACTCCAGATCCCGTGGCCATGCTTAGCGGAAATGCAGGAATCAATTTGGGCAATGAGATACAGGTCCTAAAGTCGTACCGTATTTTACGGCAGGTGGTGGAGGCCCTACATCTGGATGTGTCCTATTTCCACAAAGGGAATATAAAGACTACCGAAATTTGGAACCCCCCTTTTGCCATTACTAAACTGATCGCCGAGGACAGCATAGGAAAGACTAGGATCTATGATATTACCATGGATGCCTTTAAGGCTCAAATTACGGATGGGAACGGCGAAATGACTACTATCGGTTTTACGGAACAAGATACTTTACCGACAGGACTTCCCTTCAATATCACGTTTTTGGAAAGTGCCCAGCCTATGGAATATGAGGGTATAGAATTTAGGATTGTCCTAAAATCGATAAAGGATGCGGTGTTCGATCTGTCCAACAAATTGCAGGTGAACCCTACCGATAAGAAAAGCGAGGTACTTTCCCTTTCCATAAAAGGGCAGAGCCCTGATAGATCGGAAACCGTAATCAATGAATTGATTAATAAATTTAACCAAGATGGTATTATTGATAGGCAGTTGATTTCCAAACGTACCCTGGAATTTATCGATGAACGGTTCGTTTACCTATCCGGGGAACTGGATTCCATAGAAGTGGGAAAAGAAAGTTTTAAGCGGGCCAATGCATTGACCTATATTGAATCCGATGCTGATTTTTCCTTACAGCGGAAAGCGATAACACAGGATGAAGTGACCAACCTGGAAACCCAGATTTCCTTGGCTTCCTTACTCAAAAATGCGGTTGTGGGGCAATCGGCCTATGGCTTGTTGCCCGTTGATGTGGGATTGGAAAATAGCGGTATTAATTCCTTGGTAGCCGAATACAATGAGATGGCCATACAACGAGAAAAATTGGTGGCCACCGTAGGTGAAAATCACCCTACCCTGGTTACGCTGTCTGGTCAATTGGAGAATCTAAAGGTAAATATTCTAAGGTCCTTAAATGTATACCAAACCCAATTGAAGTTATCCCTGAGACAACTGAATCGCGAAAAGAGCCAGGCCAATAGTATGTTTTCCCAACTTCCTGAAAAGGAAAAAACCTTGAGGGCCATAGAGCGACAACAGAGTATAAAGGAAAATCTTTTTCTTTTGCTATTGCAAAGGCGTGAGGAAGCCGCTATGAACTATGCCACTACCGCGCCTTCCATAAAAGTTGTCGACTATGCCTTGACCAGCACTGAGCCTTTGTCTCCAAAAAAGCGAATCGTATACCCAATTGGCTTGCTTATGGGTTTGCTACTGCCCTTTGGACTCCTGTATCTTAAGTTTTCGATGAACGGCAAGATTGTAGAACGTTCGGATATTGAAAATAGCCCATCGGAAATTTCAGTATTGGGTGAAATTCCCCATTTAAGAAAGATAAAAAAGTTCCATAACGCCCATGACCGATCTATTCTGGCCGAATCGTTTCGGATTTTGGCAACCAATGTGAATTATTTTCTGCCAAAATCCGATAAAGGACAGGGTAGGGTCATTTATGTGACCTCATCTATAGAGGGTGAAGGCAAGAGTCTATTGGCCTATAACTTATCGGTGGCCTTTGCAAGTTTAAACAAGAAGGTACTGCTACTGGACGCTGACTTGCGAAGTCCTACGCTCCATGATTATTTTGGTATGGGCAAAAGTACTAAGGGTTTGGCGGATTATTTGAAAGACCCTAGGATACATTGGAATGAATTTGTGTACCCCGGACTGGAGAATAATAGATATCACAAAGTGTGCCTAAGCGGGCCTGTTCCCCCCAACGCTCCGCAATTGTTGTCCAATGAAGGTTTTGAAACTTTTATCACTTCCGCCAAGGAAGCTTACGATTATATGGTTGTAGATACAGCCCCTACGATGTTGGTGGCCGATACACTGTTAATTTCAAAATATGCTGATATTACGCTTTATGTAATGCGCGCCGGCTTTACCGACAAAAAGCTCTTGAATTTTTCCAAAGACTTGCACAACAAAAGGAAACTTGCCAATATGGCTTTCGTACTTAATGATGTGAGTCCCAAAGATTCAAAACAGTATGGCTATGGTTATGGGCAGAAGTCATGATTGGAGGTGATTTAGCTTAATTCCAGGGCGGCCTCGTAATTCCCAATGGAAACAACCGTTTGTATATGCCCATCAAGAAAAAGGCATTTAACGATATAACAATGATACCAAAAATAATACATCAAACGTGGAAAAATGATGAAATCCCATCGGAATGGATATTATATGTAGACAAGGTAAAACAACTAAATCCGGATTGGGGATATAAACTTTGGACAGATGATATCATGCAAAAGTTCGTAGAAGAAGAATTTCCCGATTTTTTGGAAACTTATTTGGGTTTCCCTACGAATGTGATGCGAGCCGATGCTTTTCGCTATCTAATTATGTTTAAAATCGGTGGGGTGTATCTGGATTTGGACTATGAAGTTCTTCATCCTTTTGATTTTGATACTCATAGAGTTGTACTTCCTTATAATAGACAACTAAAGTATGGTGACAAGTTTGACGGTATCGGTAATTGTTTCTTTGCCTCAGAGCCAAGTCATCAATTTTGGCTTGATGTTATTGAAGACCTAAAAAGTGGGAGAAATCGGAATCTGAATAAAAATGAACCGTATTCCACCTTAGAAGAGGAAACCACGGGTCCAGCCTTTTTGACTAGAGTTTTTAAGCAAAATAATTATCCTGATATCTTCAACCCAGACAGATTAAGTTATCATCCTCCGACGCCAAGGAACAAAATGCAGATGGGAAAAATAAAAAACAACGGCGTATCCCTGGGAATACACCATTGCGCTGGTAGTTGGAGAGAAAAGGGGTTAAAAAAGCGTTTTTTGACAATGTGTAAAAAAACACTAAAGCTTTCTTACATAAACTAAGGGGATAGCATTGATACATGCTTTCTGAGTTTTAATTCTGCCCTCGTTGGTTTTGACACCTTAATTGATTATCAAGGTATTTAACATCGATTAAGTACAAAATCACTAAAAAATCTTTGAGCCTCCATAAAGATAGTTTTCCAGAGTAAGATCGTAGATAACTCTACCGTAAAGTACAGAGGGAATAATTTTATCTAAAAGTTAAATTTTTGTTTTTTTAACATTAATTTTTTTTAGAAAAAATGCTCTTATCCTAGTATTTATTTGATATTTTCAAATCCTAAATTGTTTTAGTTTGAATTACCTAAACCATTTTTCCCACAAATGGACTAACTTTTTTTATCTTTTCTGATAATAATAGATTTCGGGTTTATTCTTTTGCACTTAATCCTTCCGTTTGTCAATAAAAGAGTGGAATTTTTAAATTTAGGTTATGATGGAGGCTTACCAGAGATATTTCAATATATAAAATTTGCCATAATCTTATTAATCATAACGTACCTTATATTTCAAAAAAAGAGAAAATTCCTTTTTTGTTGGTTTGTACTTTTTCTGGTAATGCTTTTGGACGATGCTTTTAAACTCCATGAAACTACGGGCAAATTCTTGGTAACATATCTGGATATTCAACCCATTATGGGTTTGGAGTCTGTGAATTACGGAGAGTTGCTCCACGCATTTATTGCTGGAATAACAATTTTACCATTGATTGCCTATTGCTATATCTCAGGAGATAGAACTTATAGAAAATTCTTTCTGGATTTGACCCTCCTACTTACTGTTTTACTGTTTTTTGGAATATTCATAGACATAATACATTCCTATTTTTCGGATACCTATCTCTTGGGAGGTTTTTTTGGATTAATTGAAGACGGGGGTGAGATGATTGCACTAAGTTTGATTGCTTGGTATGTTCTGTTTATTGCAATTAGCAACAATGGGAGGCAAGTATATTTGCACAGTCCACTCTTTAAAATGATAAAATAGATGCTCAAGTCATATAAAGTTGGGCAGTGCTACAAATGGACACTCATTGCAAACGGCCTGGGTAAATTAAATCTCTTATGACCACTTCCGAGCTGTTATCGCCTTAGCCATGGAAACCCAAATTATATCATTGTGTATACGGCTCATACCATTGTGATAGCCGATTCACTACTAACATGAAATGGCTCTATATGTGAAGCCGGCCGGCTAAAAAGCTCTTGAATTTGTACATCGAAGGGAAACTTACCAGTATAGCTACGGATATGGAAAAAACCTGAAGGAAAATTTGGTATCCCGGGTTTTGAACTGCACCTGGATTTAGAGTTATTTCCACCTGCGGAATGGACCAAACATATTCATGAGTCTCGTACTCCTAAAAATGTTGACTATTGTCTTGATTAAAGTTGTTAACCTCGATTTGTAGTTTTGTATACTGATGAAGTTGTCCTGTCCTATACCTTCAAAGCCAAATTCAGATGCCAAGGCGAAAAGAAATTCCTTAATTTAGAACGAACCGTATATAAATACTTAAACGAACAAAGCTTATGGAATTTGGCAGACGCAATTTTTTGACAAAAGGGGTTTCTTCGGTGGCGGTAATCGCTGCTGCTTCAATGATACCAACTTCATTATTTGGGCAGAATTTACACACTGCATCGCAACTCCAAGAAATTGTCATAAAGCTCCAAAAACGGTCCGCGCCAAAACATACCATTCGATTCTCGGTAATAGGGCTTAATCATGGCCATATCTATGGGATGGTCAATTCGTTGTTGGATGGAGGTGGAACCTTGGTGGCCGTATATGCCAAGGAGCCGGATTTATTGCAGAGCTTTACCAAGCGATATCCCCAAGCGACCATTGCCAAGAGCGAGGATGAAATAATTGAGGACACCACTATACAATTGGTAGCCAGTGCCTCCATTCCCGTAGAGCGTGCCCCGTTGGGAATTCGGGTTATGAAATCGGGCAAGGACTTTATGGCGGATAAACCCGGCATTGTCACTTTGGAGCAGCTGCGTGAGGCAAAGCAGGTACAAAAGGAGACCCAACGTATTTATTCCATTACCTACAGTGAACGTTTGGCCAATCCCGCTTCGGTTCAGGCTGGGAAACTGGTGCAGGATGGGGCCATTGGTAAGGTGGTTCAACTTATAGGCCTAGGCCCTCACCGTATGCGGCCCAAGAGCAGACCGGATTGGTTTTTTGAACCAGATCGAGCCGGGGGTATATTATGCGATATTGGCTCCCACCAATGTGATCAGTTCCTGTACTATACCAATTCCAAACAGGCCGAGGTTAGTTTTGCACAGACCGGAAATTTCAATATTCCCGACTATCCCGATTATCAGGATTTTGGGGACATGAGCGTTCGGAGCAAGCATGCTACTGGTTATATCCGGATAGACTGGTTTACCCCGGAAGGCCTGGGCACTTGGGGCGACGGGCGTACTTTTATCCTAGGCACCGAAGGGTATATTGAAATGCGAAAGTATATTGACGTAGCAGGCCGTGAAGGCGGTAACCACTTATTCCTTGTCAATCAAAAAGAGACCAAGTATTTTGATTGTAGTGAGGTATACATGCCTTATGGGGAACAGTTGGTCACCGATGTGGTGGAACGTACGGAAACGGCTATGACACAGGACCACTGCTTCCTAGCTGCGGAATTGGCCATTACGGCCCAGGATATGGCGTTTCGGCTGAATACTTTGTGACCTTCGGAATAGGGCTTTAATGAATCTAGTTTCTACTCACCATAATTAATCCGGTCTCGCATCCCTCCGCTAGCGCGGTGGATAATGACATCCGCCTTGTATTTTCGAGCCAACCTTTTGGCCTTATTGATGGCCGTACTCTGTTTTCGGTGTTTACTTGTTATCCGTTGGTTCCCTTCACGGCGCACCGCCCAGCCTTCTTTATAGGGCACCACATGTTGGTGCCAGGTTCGGCCGCGTTTGTTGCGTTGCGCGCTATTCAAAAAGACTTCAATGAGGTCTATAAGGGTTCGTAACCAAGAGGTGCCTTTGGACATGGAATTGTATCGTTGGTTTCGAAGATAGGGGTATTCGCTGAATTTCTACCCATAAAATGTCCTCCAAAGCTAAAGTATATCACGTAGCGAGGGGGAGGTTTGTCCATCGGAGACGTCCCAACGTTAATAAAATCTGTTGGACTTTTTTGGTACTTGGACCACTTTGCCATTCTTTGCTTGCTGCTGCAAAATGTACACCGCTTTTTTATTGTTACTGGAAACGTATGCTTTATTTTTAGTCGTTGGTATCTGACCGAAAAATCTTACCCTTACGGATTCTCCTTGTAATCGTCCTCTACTGTTATTTGGAAAAGTTATGTCTTGATTTTCGAAAAATTAAAATTTAGAACCAAAAAATTCAGAAAATCATTAAAAAATGTGTCCTACTTCGTGGCATTGATAAATAAATCTTGCTATAGCACTTGATTACCCGTGTAGCTTTAATCGTTAAAATTATCTGAAGTACAGAATTATCTTATCGGAAATTAAGGATGCTTTATCGATTAATTCTTATGGAGTATCCTTTCTCATACTATATTGGCCCCCAATACATTTGGCCATCAATCTTGCTCTTTGGTTTTGATTTTGGTGGACCTCATAGTTAAAATCGGATATATAGTATTAAAAAGATGCGTAAATCACTAGAAATTTCTTCAATTGCCCCTTTGGATGCCGCTAACGATGTGTTCACTACAGCATTGGCACATCGTTCTGAAACAGAGAACAGTAGAAAGTTAGCTCCTAAACTTGTAGCACATCTTAAAGAAACGGGACTATTTAGGATGGGTCTGCCCAAATTTCTAGGGGGTTGGGAAGATGATCCGGTAGAAGTCTTAAAGGCCTATGAGATTCTAAGCAGTGGGGAAGCCGCTGCTGGATGGAGTGTATGGAACAATCATTTGGCCTGTACCTTTGGTCGTTTTCTCAATGAGGAAAGTATGTATGAGGTATATAATAATCCATCCCATGTTTATGCCAATTCAGCCCGCCCAGAGGGGGTAGCTCAAATAGTACCCGATGGTTATCGGATAAATGGTAGATGGACTTTGGTTTCCGGCTGTGAGTTGTCCGACTGGTTTGTACTGCGTTGTTTGGTTACGGGTGAAGGTCTACCGACCGTCCTTGGGCCCGGTGCAAAGTTGAAACTTTTCTTTATACCCAAAGAGGCTATTGAAATCGTGGATACTTGGCATGTTGGGGGATTACGAGGCACGGGTAGCCATGATGTTATAGTTAAGGATTGGTTTGTTAAGGAAAGTTACGCGGTAGACTTCGAAAGTCCCGTAGCTATAGACAATGACTATAGCCGTTTACCGATCGGGTGCTATAATTCCGCCGGTAACGCTGCAATCGCACTAGGCATATTCAAGGCGGCAATGGACGATTTGGTGAACATCTGTTTTGAAAGGATAACACCCGGAAATAGTCCAGATTTAAGAGACCGGGAACGTGTGCAAAATGTTATTGCCAAAAGCAAGGCATTGCATAAGGCAATGAGAAAACAATTACATGACGCCATGGCTGTTATCTGGGAAGAATCCAAAAAAGGCAATCGCTATACTGATGAGCAGTTAGCGGATGTATGGTCTTCTTCGGTTCAGGCCGCGGAAATCTCCAGAGGTATGGTCTCCGAAATTTATGCTGCCGCGGGAACCGTTTCCTTGTACAATGAAAATAGGATAGAAAGGGCACATAGAGATATTCATGCCGTTCTTCAGCATGGAATTATTCAACCCCATTGGCTTAATCAGGCAGGTATGGCTTACTTGGGCATACAACCGAAAGGTGCCATGTTCAGAATTTAATTTGTTAGACGGAATTTCAAAATATTTTCCCCTAATCAAAATTATAATTCGCAAAAAATGATTGAAGCAATTACATGTAAAACCAAATGGCAAGAGTTACTGTCTTTGGCGGAAAATCCCGATTTTTATTATACGCATAGTTATCATCAAGTTTCCAAGAGCACTAATGAACATCCCGTACTTTTAAATTATACAAATGGGAATTCATCGGTATTGTTACCCCTGCTGATTCGGGATATTGAAAATACGGGATTAAAGGATGCAACTTCCGTTTACGGATATGCAGGTCCCTTAACTATAAATTTAGATTCAAATTTTGATCAAGAAAAATTTGGAAAGGAATTGGACACATTTTTTAATGAACATAATATTGTGTCCGTCTTTTCAAGATTACACCCCTACATGGAACATCAAGAAACTATTCTTGAAGGGCTAGGTCACGTAAATACACTTGGAAAAGTGGTAAATATCGACTTAACCGATACGATTGTAGATCAAAGGGCTAAATTTAATAGAAGGCTAAAAACCTACCTTAATAAATCGCGTAAGTCCTGCACGGTCATTAAAGGAGATATAGAGGAACATCTGGATGATTTTATTCGCCTCTATCACCAGAATATGAATCGGGTAAATGCCGGTGAGGACTACTATTTTTCTAAAGACTACTACAAATCAATATTGACCAGTGATGAGTACGAGTCGGAATTGTCCCTTTGCGTATGCAATGAAACAAAAGAAATCATCGCAGCCTCAATGTTTATGAAAAAAGGGAAAATTGTTCAATATCATTTGTCCGGATTGAGTGAGGCCCACTTTAAATTAAACCCAATAAAGCTCATTATCGATGAAATGCGGATAAAAGTTACAAATGAGGGATATACCTACTTTAATCTTGGTGGTGGTTTGGGCAGTAGGGAAGATTCACTCTTTAGATTTAAGAGTGGTTTTTCCAAGGATTTTAGAGAATTCAAGATATGGAAATATATTGTTGATGAAGAGGCATACAGAGAACTTAGCAGTACCATGTTAAATGGACAAATCAATGGCAATACTTCGAATTATTTCCCCCTATATCGGCTAAAAAATTAAATGACACTTTTAAGCTAAATTAACCTCGCATATCTTTATCTTTCAGTACTACTGATAGGCCTTTTTGGCCCATCGACTTCCGAAGGCGAAACGAAAAAAGCCACCCTAAAGGTGGCTTCTGAAGTGGAGCCGGAGGGACTAGAACCTGTCTTTGAAAACCTTACAAAATAAAGGCTTCTCACCAACATGGAAATTCATGCTCACCGAATAGGTGACTTCTACATAAAAAACATCCAAAATTGAGGAAAAACCTCAGTTTTTTTAAGGTTTTCGTGCAATTACTTCTTATGTTTTTTTAATACTTTTCAACTTCCCCTCCCCAAAGAATTGCAAAATTAAATCTTTCTGGCTGAGCTCAGCTACCTCAGTTTGTGGCATAATTCTTTAGTAAACATTAAAATATTTGAAATGAGCAGATTATATTATGAGAAAGTTACAAGTCCAAGAAGAACTACAATAGCCACTGCAGATGGCGACCACCCTGAAGTAAACAACAATCAGAATGTAAGAGGTTACCTAGAAAAGGTCTCAAGTTTGATTCCCGCAGAAGTAATAGCGGGATATTTGGCAATGTTTGGTTTTGTGCCGTTGATTGATGAAACCACACAGGGGAGTCTTTCTAATACTGAAACAACTGTAGCCTGGATTATATTCTTTTTCTGCTTTTTGCTAACCCCAATATATCTCAACTACCAAGCAGAAAAAGGAAAACCAAAACAAATTCACTTGTTTATTTCTACTATTGCCTTCGTGATATGGTCTTATGTTACTACCGGTGCATCATTGATTCCAGATTATTACAACGCTGCTGTTGGATCAATTTTTCTAGTTGCCTTTAGTTTGATTAGCGGAGTTATTAAACTAAACAAATAATCGGTTACATAAATACCATGTAAAAATCTATGAAGTCTTCAATAACATCAAAAAAGTGTCATGCGAAAATTAGGATGTATTCAAATGCAGGGCCAAATGTAAATAAAAATCGGGCTGAACTAAGTAGTTCTTTAGGTATCCGGAAGTCAATGAAGTTAGATTCATCACCAATTTTTACGCAAAAAAAGTTTGAAAGCGAAAAAATGGAGATTACAGGTGGACAACTAAAATCTAAAGGAGCTAGCAAAAAAGAAATTTATAATTCATGGTCAGATATTAAATTAAATGTATTCATTGAATACAATCCTTTGGTTGTTGATAAAATAAGGAAAGAAAAATGGGAATTAAATCGAAAAGGAAATATAGTAATTGCCAACATAAGTCTTCTAGACTTAGATATTTTACTAGAAAATGATAAAGAGGTCAACAATATTTTTAATGTTGAATTAGGACAGACATTGAAGATACCTAAACCAAAAAAACGAAAACCAACAAAAAACAATTTAAAAGTTTCCCCTCCTTTTTTGGCTGATGACCAGAGTGGATCGTCCAATGTCTTAATTGGAATTATTGATGTAGAAGGATTTGATTTTTCACATCCGGACTTTTTGGATAAAAATGGTAATACCAGATTTATATCCATTTGGGACCAAGGAGGAACCCATAGAGAGTCTCCAAGAGGAGGAAACTTTGGATATGGATCGGAGCTTACAAATGAACTAATGAATTCCGCAATTGAAAGTTCAAATGAATATAAAGTTCCAGCTTATGAATTGGAGCCTCAATCTACAATGATCCCAGGATCTCATGGTACTCATGTGGCTAGTATAGCAGGTGGTAATTCGGGAGTTTGCCCTAATTCCTTGCTTGCGGGTGTTTTAATACATCTAACTGATAGAGATTTCGATCGAAGGAAATCATTTTATGATTCAACGAGATTAGCAAATGCAGTTGATTATTTGCTGAGCCTCGGTGATGAAATGGGATTACCCGTGTCAATAAACATTAGCCTAGGTACTAATGGTCATGCTCACGATGGATCGGCTCCGGTTTGTAGATGGATTGATTCTGAACTAAAAATCCCCGGACGAAGTGTTTGCGTAGCCGCTGGGAATGCAGGTCAAGAAAATCCAGAATATGTAGAAGATTTAGGTCACTTCATGGGAAGAATTCATACGTCTGGAAGAATACCTGCGAATGGATTGGAGAAAGACATCGAATGGATTGTTAAGGGAGACGGTATTGTAGATATTTCAGAAAATGAACTGGAAATATGGTATAGTTCACAAGATCGATTTGCCATTTCGCTTAAACCACCAGGTCAAGAGTGGATTGGGCCAATTGAACCAGGAGAATACATAGAAAATTTTCAACTAAACGACTTAAGTTTTGTCAGTATATATAATGAACTTTATCATACGTCAAATGGTAGTAATTACATAGCGATTTATCTTACACCTGACTTAGAAGACAGGAACAATATAAAAGGGGTGCCTCATGGAATGTGGAAGGTACGCTTATATGGGAGGCAAATTCGAGATGGTAGCTTTCATGGGTGGATAGAAAGAGATGACGTTTTTCAATATGAAGAAACAAATTTCTTTGGTGGCACAAAATGGTTTTTCCCTTCATACTTTACAGATACTTCCAATGTGAATGACTATTCTATAGGTTCACTCGCTTGTGCTAACGAAGTGGTAGGCGTAGCAAATTTGAATCCAATTAATAATGCAATTAATTCTTCCAGTAGTCCTGGACCAACCAGAGATGAAAGATTTAAACCAGAGGTTGCTGCTCCTGGAACAAACGTTCAAGCGGCTAATGGATTTGATTACGATGATTTGTGGATTGAAATGACTGGGACTAGTATGGCCAGTCCGTTTGTATGTGGAGTAATAGGCTTAATGTTTAAGGAAGAAAGAAACTTAACAGCTTCTCAAATAATTGGCATTCTTAAATGTACAGCTAGGCCACTACCAGGAATGAGTTATGATTGGGACAACGATTCTGGTTATGGTGTAGTAGATGTAGAGGCTTGTATTGAGCATGCAAAAAAAATAAACAAGAATACTGATATTACTAAAAGATGGTAGTAAGAGTTTTTCAATCTGACAAGGGCGATTGTGTGCTTTATCAAGGGAAAGATGAGAAGATGATTCTGATTGATGGGGGAATGGCTAAGTCCTATAATAAGTACGTTTCCAAATTTCTTGAGGGTAAGACGCTTGACTTGTTATGTGTATCACATATTGACCAGGATCACATACAAGGAATACTTGAGATGATGAAGCATATTATGAAATGGCGTGTTTACGATTACCAAACGACACAGAATAATCGAAGGTTTAAGAAACCCAACCTTCCCAAACCTCCTAATGTTTTATCAGTTTGGCATAATGCATTTAATGATAGTGTTTTAGAGAATGATGGTAGAATCGAAGATATGTTAGCCGCAGCTTCGGCTATTCATTCGTTGACAAATATGTCAAATTCTAATTTATTTCACAGCAAAAGAGAAGCGATACTACTTTCTAATAGGCTAAGACCTTCTCAGCTTCATATCCCATTGAATAAAGAGTTCAATGGCAAGCTCGTTTATTATGATAGGAGTTCAGCAAAACAGGCAATAGGTGGAAGCAATATTATTATAATTGGTCCTTTCAAAGATGATTTGGATAGGTTAAGACATGAGTGGAACAAATGGTTAAGAGAAAGCCGAAGTGTTATTGCTCGGCTTAGGAGGAAGGCTGAGGAAGATTCTGATCTATTGGGAAATGCAGGTAGAACAGAAGCAATGAGCTTAAGTGAACTAGGTATACGAAGTAAAGTTTCGACTCCCAATCTAGCTTCAATAATGTTTTTAATAGAAGAAGATGGCAAAACTGCATTGTTTACTGGGGATGGTCATGCAAAGGATATTTTGAAAGGTTTAAAAGTGAACAGGAAACTTGATAGAAATGGACGCCTACATTTAAATCTACTAAAAGTTCAACATCACGGTTCTGAGCATAATATAGACTTGTCTTTTTGCAAATCAATTACTGCTGACAATTATGTTTTTTGTGGCAATGGATCACACGAAAATCCAGACTTAGAAGTCGTGAAGACTATCATTGATTCCAGAATAGGGATTGCCAAAAACAGAAGCCCCAATGAAGAGGTAAGCAATAAATTTAAGCTTTGGTTTAACAGTAGTGAAAGTAACACTTCAGGTGACGAATCTAGGCATATGAAAAAGCTAAGGGACTATGTACAAAAAAGGGCTAAGTCAAGTAGAGGAAAGATGAGTTTTTTCTTTATGCCGAAAGGAAGAAGTTCATTTAGTTTGGAAGTTTAGTATTTGAAATTTAAGGGAGCTACTTAATAATGATATAATTAGAAGTATAATGAGTCAAAAGGTTATCAAAGATGTAAAGGCCTATATAGGTTCTCATACAGGCATTAATCCTAATAGGATTAAAGATGAATATGTTTTAAAAAAGCACCCCTTAAAATTTGATGATGCGAAGCTTGCTTTTTTGGCTTTATCCTTGAGAGGTTACATCAAATCACATAATCCCTCAGCTACAATACTTGTCAAAGAACTGCGAAAAAAGGATTTAGACGTAAAGAAGACCTATGAATTGGTAATCCAGAGAATAGGTCAATGAAAAAAGTTGTCTTCTATGTTCTGTTTCTTGTGACAAACTATTCGTTTTCACAAAATTCGTTTCTTTCTAAACTTGAAGAATGGTTCGAGAAACATAGTTTTAGTGTAAGAAATACGTTTGATGGTTCCAAAAATGAACAGAAACCAGCAAGCATTTTCTTTCGGGAGAATCACAAATCGGATAATGATTTTTTAAATGTAGATTTAGCTTTTAAAATTTCAGAGTTTGAACTATTTGTTAACAAGCCAATGGCCTTAATCATCTATCCTAAGGTAGAATGGCATAAATCGACTGATACCACAGATATTAAGGATAAACTGGATGGGGGGATTAATCTAGAATGGATTCCATTTGCCCTTAAAAGTCCAGACTTGGACGAGGCTCTTGATAACCCCGGGGTTAAATTGTCCCCATATTTTCAGGGAATCTCTTCCTTTAAAAGAAATTTCATTGACAATGTTTACGAAACGAAGTTATCGGGGAACATTTCTTTTGTAAGTAACTATAAATTTATGCCAGGGTCGGATTTTCGGAACAACAATGACGATTTTTTAGGGCGATATTATCCTTATTTAGGAGTTGAGTATAATAGGATTCCTGACTTATTAGTCGATGGAGAAGTAGAGGAATTCACCACTTACTTTTTTAGGGTTTTCATTGAGAGCTGGGTAATTCCTCAGGACTTACAGCTAAATCTTGATTACACATTTCGAAGAAATCTAAGTTCAGGGTCAGATATTAGGAAATCATTGCCAGTTTTCATTTTGTCCCTTAATTACTACCCTGGTAATCAAGAGTCAGTTGGTTTGGGATATGAATATAAAAATGGCTATGATAATGAGGGTCGATATAACTTAATCGAAACCTCTTCACTTAAGTTGAATGTCAAATTTTGAGCTAGTTGGATACTATTCAATTGTGCTTTTCGGTGTTTTCGAAAAATCCGTTTAGATTATGAGTTGGAACGAAATTCTGGATTATTTAAGGCAAAGTATTAGTCCTCACTTAAAAAGTGTAGAGATTCAAAAAAGATTCGCAAACTGGCTTGAGGGCTTACAGTATTCAACGGAAGGAATGAGACTGGGAATATGTCTCTATATAGACCTAAAAAGTAATTCAATCAATAAAAAAATGTTGGTATTGCTTTTTAACGAACTTCCTTTGAAATTCTCTGACTCTCAACAGATTTTTGCCTTGACTTTAAACAAAATCAAAGGGATGGATCGATTTGTATGTTATTCCTCCTTTAGAGCAAAAAGTAGGTATGTTTATTCTAGAATACTTTACGGAGACGAGCTTCTTTATTTAATTCAAAAGAATTTCGGGAATAAGTACGGGAATGATTTAGACTATATAATGGAAAACGTACTAGATGAGAATAAAAAACTGGAGGTCGATTTTTCATTTTGGACCAATAAGAGGAGTTCTGGATGGTTAATGAAAACAGAAGACTTTAATCAAATACAGGAGAGAGTTGCTAAACTTACTGGTAAAAACGATACTAAGAAATTGGTCCAGATTCTTGTTAATGAACTTGGCTTAACTCATTATAAAGATGGTTGGAGAGTTTTTCATATTCAATTACCAATGAATATTTCATTTTCACGTGTTGGTAAACCATCTGTTTTTGACAATAATTGGAAATACGAAAATGATAATTACTTGTCCAGTCCAGAAAAACATGAGTTCGGTTCTTCCTTTAGTATTGATGGTCTGGGAGTCTCGCAACTTGAACAGGTTTTTTTTAAGCCTAAGGAAGAAAAAATAAAAATCTTCATTGAAGAAATAGACATTTATTCTTTTATAGGCAATGATAGAAAAGCGTTGATTAGCGAATCTTTCAAAAGAGCAAAAAGTGCATAAGGATTTTTTAGATTTTAACATTGATAATTGGAATAAATGGGTTGAGGCCTTTTTTTCTGAGGAATTGGAGTTGGTGCCGTCTTTGCAATCAGGAAAAAGCCTTGATCAAGAAGCATTGCTGGATTTATACCTTTATTTGGCAGAGAACTTTAAGACTGAGGACTTCATAAAATGCTTACAATCCCTATTGGAAAATGAAAGTAATAAAAGTGTTAAGGATGACTATAGGGTTTTTATGATTCTTAAGCTTTTTGAAAAAGCCAAACCTTATCAAGTAGAATATCAGCTTAAATCAATGATAGCAGACGGTAAGTTCATAAATTCATTTCACCACAATATTAGTAATAGGGCTCTCCTTATTGGCACTTACTTTTCAGTTTCTTGCTTACAAAGTGCTCAGTCGTCAGATAACAGAAAAACTTCAAAACATGTATGGGAATTTCTTTTAAATCTTGGGGTAAGAACCAAGTTTAATCAAGAAAAAATCGAAATATTAAGGCTTTTCAAGACCTATAATATCGAGTATTTTTTAATTCTTCTTGATTATCATTTTAATAGCTCTAATAAACTTCCAAAGGAGCACTTGGAGATCTTAATAGATGGTATGAAGGAATTCATTTATAATTATGGGGCTGGAAGAATTCTTGAGTACTTTATCGATAAAGTTGAAAACAAAGATGAATTTATTGGGGCTTTTGAAGATACCACTTTGAATGAGTGGGCTTCCAAAATCTTATTATCTCATTTTGAAAGCTCACATAAAGTATTACTTGCTTTTATGATTCATTCTGAATTTAACCTCATCTCCGCCTCATTAATTTCCAAAGTGATGGTATTTATAATCAATTCAAATCTAAATTTAGAGGAGGAAGTGGATTTTATATTCGGTAGATACTTTATTAGAGTTAGCAGCTCCAAATTTTGGTCCAAGTATATCAAAGTTGAACCAGGGCAAAAGGAGGTACAAGACTTCCTTTATGAAGATTCAACTGATGATGTACCAAGTCCTCAGAATAGAGACAAGTATATTATCTATTCTTATTTGAATGAAAAGCATTTGCGTAGTAAGTTTCAACCGCAAATAGGAATGATTCCATATAAGAAACCTAGAGAAATAGCTTATTGTAACATAATAATAAACTATCTTAATAACTATTACAAGAAAGATGAATGGTTACACCAAAAATGATTCGATTATATATCACCTTACTGATGGTGATATTGAGGAATTATTGATTGAGTTAGAACTTTTAGAAAAGGGTTTTTCCTTTTTTTATGTTGTAGATACATTCGACTTACTTGATTATTGCTTTCCTTTTGGAATTTATTCTACAAAAGCGGATGACTATTCTTTTCATGAAATCATTGACAATCAAATAGCTCTTTCAGAAGTCTTTCACATTCATAAGAATAAACCTATTCTTATGGACGAGTATTATAGCGAAATTAAAAACAAGTTGAGATCAATAAGTAGACTTGCCAATAAAGATAACATACTTATCAATCAGTTAGATGATTTCTACACATTATCAGGATACGACTCTAACAACCTGGAACTCCTGAAATCATCAGATTTCGAAGGACTTCTAAATGAATTGAAAGCAAATCTAAGTTCATTGCTTACCATTGCCTTTGGCATTTTTAATCAGGGCGTGAATCGGTTGAAACAAATTGTGGATGGACGTATGATGTTGAAAGAATTTGACGCAGGTAATAATGAAATAGATTCAAAATCAATTACTGCGAAGTTTAAAAATACTATTGAATCACCTTTGGCTAAAAAAATAATGGATCATTATGATAAAGCCCATCTGAAGGATAAAAAGAACTATTTGGACTATATCAGAATGAAAAAGTCTTTGAAAAATGATGCTTTAGTAATTGACAGAGTTTTACAAATTAACAAGAAGTTGTTTGCCGAAAAAATTATTATACTCTATTTGTCGTCCAATGAACGGAGCAGACGAATTTTTGATTTTCCGGAAGTGAAAAACGGAAGTGTCAGACTTAATGAAAACATAATTAATATAAGAAGAACAAGAGCACAATTGTTCGCAAAAATGGTGTTAAATGAAACTAACAATTTTCAGAAGAAAAAAGAAAATCTTGAAATTCTTAAAAGAGTTATAAAAAAACGAGTAAAACTCTTAAAAAAGGATACTAGGTACGATTTTGAAAGATTTTCTCCAGAGAGACTGTTTCTTCATAGCAAAATTTCAAGAGCCCGTGAAAGACATGAAAACCTTAAGATATTTACGAACAAATTTCAAGATTACAAAAGATTTTTAAATGAACTAAGTAGAGTAAAGCACCTAGAAGAACGTGATGGAATAGTAATTCATATTCTTCAAAAGTTCTACGGACAGAAGAAAATTAAGCAAGTGGCAAGTGATTATGCTAAATCCAGTTTATATCTGTTCGAACTGCAGTTTAATTACGACTATGTTCTGTATGATATTATTTCGGCTAGTGACCCAGATTTCAGAAGCTATTTTCGAGAAGGGCGAGATACTGTTCAAGGTGTATTTCAGCAGTTGCCAATAATGGTTTGTTCCATTAAGAACGAATTTTATAAAACTGTTCTAGAAGGTATAGTTCAATTCATACTAGCATGTCCTTATAAAAGCGATGTAAAAGAAAAGTTTTTGAACTTACAGAATTTTACAAGAGCATTCATCAAAAAAGACGAAGAAAGCCAACAAATTGATTTTGAACATGAGATAATACGGACACTGTTAATTTGTTGTTGGGGTAAGAATTTGGGAGACGAGCATGCCTCAGATCATGCCTTGGATATTCTAAGAATGAAAATCCCCAATTATAAAACTATTTCAAAAATTGATGTTTCAGAATTTGAAAAGGATTTCTATATGTTGGCAATATGGTGTTTAAGAAGGAGTAAAAAATTTGATGAGGCGAATACAATTGCTACCGCGGCAATTGCAAGTTTTGGAGATGACCCTCGATTTTTTCATGGTAGGTCCTTAAATTGTTTTTCGATGTATATGGAAAGAGATTTAACAGGTGTAAGCAAAAGTCTAAAAAGTGCTCTTGAAGATGCGCTAAAAGCAAAAAAGCTTTATGAGGAATTCGAATTGGATTTGAGGCCACACATGATTACTAGTATTATTAACACGATTAGTTATTATTACTGTTTTGAAGGATCCGATATTTACAATCTTGAAGAGTCAAGGTATTTTATAGAACTCCTGAAAAAACGAATTGATAAGATAAAGTGGATGGATTTCCCGGAATATTTTGAAACAGAGGCATATTTAGAGTATGAGGAGTATAAAAGTCTTGTAGCTAAGCAAGCATCAGAACAGAAGAAAAAAGACAAATTATCCAATGCATTAAGGGAAATAGAAAAGGCAGTTCAGTTTACTACAAACAAGAATGAAAACTTTGTGCATTTAAGAGACGTTATCAAAGAAGAGTACAATAAGTATGTATGATTATTGAGTACTGAACACTTATAATTATCATAGCGGAACAAGTTTAAATTCATATTGGTTATAAACTCCCAGACCTAAGTCCAAATGAAAAAATTTGATTGAGTCTTCGCTGTTTTGCAGCCTTCCCTTAAAAGAGTAAGGCTACACTATGTAAGGGTCCGAACTTATCCACGGACCATTTACGTCAAAGCTAGTTACAAGTTAATAAACCAAAACTTTGGGAAACGGCAAATCACCCAATGTTTTACAACTATTGTTATTAGCTTTTTTCAAAGGGTCTTTTGAGATATTTAAATGCTAAAAAACTCTCCTTCAAAATTAAGTTGAATATCTTCTACAGAGCTTAAATCAACCCGATCTACATCTTCCCTAGCTATTGACAAGGACCATGGGCCAAAAGGGGTGAGTTGGATAAAATTAGCACCATCCCCTCCAAGGCTAACGGGTCGTACCGAATTACCATTCTTTGGATTAATAACTATAAATGTTTTTCTTGTGTCATGATTGAATTCCATGAAGTTTCCTTCACGTGTTCTTATTCTTGCATAGCCTAAATGCGACAGATTTGCTCCAATAAAATCATCTCCTCTTCTCCTATGTCTAAGTTTCAATCCAGGAAGAGAAATAACTACTTTATTGAATTTCACAAGAGCCATATTCTCATAGCGCAGGTCAGACAAGAAAAAGAACACCTCACCTTTTTCCCGAAAGGTTTTTAATTCTTCTTCTCGGTAGTCTTTTAAAAGAGAAAAATGTGCAATCTTATCACTAAATTTAATAACCTGAGGATTTCTCCCCCTGTTCTCCATTTCAGCAACAATTCTACGTTTAGTATTTGCATGGACTTGTGACAAGTGTGCAACGCTATCTCTATTGATTTTGAATTCTGATCTTTGAGCAGTGAAATACTCCATGGCCTTATGCTCTGAATATAATAATTGAATAATACTCTTTTTGTTGGCTAAATTAGATCGACCCATAAAGTTGGCAAATTCAGGAAGTGATTGAGCATTTGCATTGTTTAATAGTAATCTTAGTCGTCCAATTTCAGATTCCTGTTTTTCTATTTCAAAGGAGATATCAGATCTCAGGCTGTTTAATTCATTGTATTCTAGAATTTTAGAATTTCTAGTCGTAACCAATTCAATAAAGTCGTCAACCGCTGCCAAATACTCTTTTGCCTCAGGGAGATGTCTAAACGGTTCAATTGTTTTTTCTAATTCTTCTCTTTTAGTTAGTAGCTTACCTGCATCTGAAGGTAGATTAACATCAGGATTATCTGAATCCAAGACATCCACAATCTGGGTAAGACCCTTTGCAATGTTTGAAACTCCTTCGCCTACTTTTGCAATTTTTTTGACCTTATATACAGGCTCCGCAAGATCTCCTAACTTGTCATTTGAGTCTTTTTTTGCATCAAAACCGTTATATGTTTTATATGCTTCTGCGGCGAGAGCCCAACCTGCACCCATGGTTTTGATACTTACCGCTATTGTGGCCGCAGTTTTTAGTACATCTCCGAAGGAACAATTGTTAGCTTCCGCCCGTACAGCGTTTTTAAAAGCTTCACTAGCTTGTTGTACCGCATACCATTTACCTTCATATTGATTTGTGAGGAATTCAAGGTCAGATACTAGTTGTATCTCAGATTCATTCATATGATTTAACCCTCTTTCCATACTGGAGATAAAATCAAGCTGTGAATCTACATTATCTCGTATGTCTTTTATCTCTACAGAAAGCTTATCCTCTGCATCCCTGAACTTGATATATGAAGATTCAATGTTTTTAGCGTGTTCTAAGAACTCATCAAGTACATTTGAATAAAATTGATATGCAACAAGAGGGACATGGGTTGGGCTATTGCCATAATAATCCAAGTTTAGTGCTATTCGCCTAATTAACATAAACACTCGCGACCTAATGGCGTTAATTTCTTGTTGGTTTATTACTTCATTTGAGTCGCCAAAATCTAGTACGCTTTCCCTGTTAGTTGAAATGCTATTGTAATTAAATAACAGTTTTCCTAACCAATTTAATCCGTCTAACGCTTCCTCAATTTTTCCGTTAACATAATCTACTTCTATTGCCCTAAGGGCTATTTCATAATATATCAGGCTAAAGTTCTTGGATATTTTATTATATGTTTCATCTGAATTAACATACTCTATTTGGTTGATGTTGCCATCAAGACCATTACCAGCAGTAAGGGGTGCCGTTGTTATATTTGTTCCTGGGTTTCCTGGTTTGGCATCTGGGTGTCTACATTCCTCGTATCTCTGTCCGCTCATAATTTTTATTTGTTTTTAAATCGTTCGTGAATCACAACCCATCCAATCGAATCCATAAACAACACCTCCTTTTCCTGGATCGCCACCCTCTCCTCTCGTTCCATGAGTTCCTGCTTTTCCTGCTTTTCCTCCCTTCGCACTTAAAGTCAGCTGACCTGTCTCAGGAGCATTAACAAAACTAAATGATATGTTTCCTCCTTTTCCTCCATTGCCTGGCTTTCCCGCATTTCCCGCATTGCCTCCTTGATGTCCATTGGTTGGTTTTGCGCAACCTTTCATGTCAGTTCCTCTTTTTCCTTTTACGCCATTGCCTCCATTTTGAGCTGTGCCACCATTGCCTCCATTAGCATAAAGAGATAGTTTTCCTTTAAGTGATTCGGCAGTTATACTTATGGTACCTCCTACTTTACCGTCACCACCATTCTTTCCATTGGTACCATTATCACCTGGATTAGGGCCGGGAAGAGCGCTTGCCCTATTTTCGAAGTCAGGATCACCTTTTTCTCCAGAGACATCTATTTTTCCATTATTACTATGGATAGTTCTAGCAGAAATATCAACGGTTCCTCCAGGAAATATTAAGTCTCCATCTATAAAAACCTCATTAGCTTTGACTACAATTACTTTTCGATTTTCAACAATTTGATCTATTGACAAATTGCATTTCAATCCAGTAATAACTATTCTGTCCGTCCGGCTTTTGTCTATAAACAGTTTTTCGTTGTCTGGTATTTCAAAATACATATTAGTTGAGTTTAGAGAAATGTTTGTTAAGTACTGTTAATTTTCTATTCTTAATTATTTTGTTTAGTAGTAAAAAAGAGTACATGATTATTGATTAAGCCTATATAGAAGAACATTACACCTATTTGGTTTTAGTTGGTTTTTCATTGAATAGAATTTGTTAATAATGAACGTTTTTATTCGAACTCAAATTCTTTTTTCTTCCTGAGTATTCCATTCTCATATCGGCCTAATTCTGAATTAGAAAGTTTAATATTCCTTGATAAATATGCCAGGCCAATTCCTTTTGAAATTCAGGATTTTTAAGGAGTATGAAATCTTGATAGAAATCAAAAAACAGACATTCTAATAAGACTGCAGGACATTTGGTTTTTCTTAAAACATAGTAATCAACCTCTTTATCTAAATCTCCATCACTATCAAAGTCAAATCTTAATTTCAGATTTAATTTGTCATAAAAAGGCTTAATTCGATTTCCAATAGAAGTAGCTAGAGCATCACTTTTAGTCACTCCCTTGGTAGTGAATATTTCAAAACCACTTGCATTGTGATGTTTAGAAGCATTACAGTGAATTGAAATGAAAATGGTTTCTAAAGGGGGGAGTTGATTTGCAACTTTAACACGATAAGACAATGACAAATCTCTTGGGTCGATAGCTTTAACAGTTGTTACAATGTTGAAATTTGGGTGATTCGATCTCAAGTAAATTTCAGTTAAACCACCAATTTGTCGATTTAAAAAACCTTCATAAGCTATCTCTCCATTTGGGAACTTAAACATCTTATTTGGTGCGGTGGTGTATTTGCCACTTTTATCAATACCGCCGTGTCCAAAATCCAGTACAATATTTTTAATGCTTGCCATGACAAAGGAGGTCTCTGAAAAATTAAAAACAAAAATGCCCTATATTAAACAATACAGAACAAGAATGGTTTTAGAAGAAAAGTACTGGGGGGAAAGGAACTTTTTTCTAGTAAGAAAATATTAAAATTTCTTACAGGAGTTTATTGGTTTCGATGAAATGCAGATAAAAATGATAAACGTAAAGCACGAGAAAAAACCCCTGGTTCAATTGAGGTTTTTATCATTTATAATTGCCTAAAAACCACAAAAAGAATGGGCTTTTCAAGTAATGTCACTTCAGGTTCTGTTAAGCTGTCATTTTCGGAATTATACAATTTTTGTGTTTGAAAGCATAATAGTTGGCTAAACATAGTACGGATGTATAAAGACCAGAACCTAACTCCAAGAATATAGGTATTATCGGCTCTCAAAGACCTTCTATTTTTCATACTCACCGAATAAGTGATTTTTTAATACTTCCACCTCGAATTGAAGAAAAACTTTTCTTTTTTTAACAAACAAAGCCATTGAAAACCTTTCGGTTAAACTATTCTAATAGAATCTCGATTCCAGTAGAAATATTCTCTATGTTGGTTAGAATTTGAAAAATGAAAACAATTAGAGGTACTAGGATTGTGGCCATGAACTTAGAGTAAGTTTTTGTGTCAATTGGCCATTTTGGAATTTTTTCCATCCATGAAAAAATTTCTTGCAGGTCTTTCATGTTCTCAATATGCGATCGACTTTGGGTTAAATCAGTATCATTTTTATACTCATCAAATATCTTGTCAAAACCTTTTCCTATGACAGTAAGATGAATGGCCCTTTCTTTTTCCATTTTTTTGTGGATTGGAATAAGGGGGTAGAAAAACAAGAAAGTAGCACCAATCAAATAGATTGGCATAACGAACAATACGCGAAATGAAAATATATCGTTGAAAATATTCAAATCAGCAAGAAGAAAAAGCAGTAATGTTATTGCTAATAAGAATAAGGCATAATTAAGGGTCATGCATAAATCTCCTACTTTTTTCAGACCTCCACACCTATCTTCATGGAGTAATTCTACTTTTACATTCTGACTGAAAACTTTTCTTTTTAAACGAATAAGAAAAAATACTTGCTGTAAACTGTATATCAAAAAGTAAACGTATAATGTTGTCAAAACTATAACATAAATACCCGTTATACTCATAAAATTTTCTCCATGGAAAATAAAGTAACCGTCGTACCTTGAAATGTTTAGCGTATGAAAAGTCATGGCTAGAATGCTGATTAGCATAGACAGCAATACTGGAATGGGCGTGCCAAAGTATTTCTTTATGGTAGAAATTTCTTTCCTTATTCCATCCGTTTGAACGTTAATTATTCCTTTTCCATTTAGTTCATGGAATACTCTTGAAAATTTTGACAAATACTTCTGAATTAGAATAACCACAAGCGGATTTAAAATTAAAAAGTCCAAAAACGTGGAATAATCCTCAACATACGAAACACTCAATCCTTTCTTACCTGGAATAAAATTTCCCTCAAAAACTGCAATTAAAAAGGACAATAAGCCATAGATGCCAATTAATATTAAAAAACAGGCTATTCTGGAGAGTTTGAATTTTTTAACCAATAGTTTAGTAATTGGTTCTTGCGTGCTTAAATCTATTGCTCGTTCTTCCAATTTATTTAGATTATCTCTGACACATAATTTTTAAATACTTCTATCCACATTTTTTCCTCTTCCAAAAAACCTTCATGACCTCCCGGAAGGAAATGAAACTTTGCATTTTTGAATATACCATAGAGGCCTTGATAATAATCTCCTTTAAAATCCTTTAGTAAAAGCGTGTCCCCCTTTCCAATTAAAAAAGTGATATCCTCTTGATTGAATCTATTCTCTTCTAAAGGGCTTGAATATAAATAATTTAAGGGATTTACCAACATTTCGTACATGAGGTTCCTATCTCGCTTTAATTGAACTAAACAATATTGTAGTCTTTTAGAATAGTAATTTTTGTTTCCCAATAACCTTCGTGTAACTAAGACTTCTTTTGGGCCAATAAGTCCTTTTGTTCCAAATTGACCAATTTTACTATTCGCAAGCATTTTTGTAATCCTGACTAATCTTTCATGATTTTTACAACTGAAAGCGAATTTTTTTGGAGGATGATACAAAGGATTAAATCCGAATATTTTCGAAACCTTTGAATTTTTATACAAATAATGGTAGGCTATTTTAAATCCAACAGACTGTCCAACCAGGACTAATTTGTTATAATTGATGCTCTGCACACTTTCATGTATTCTTGAGATTATATCTTCAAGACTTTTTAAATCAAAGTAGTCAATTGAAAGACATTGCCAATCTCCAAGATGAGCGCAGTAGTTTCTGAAAACACTCGATAGAAGTGTATATCCTGGAATAAAGACAATAAGATTTACCTTATTAGAGCTGTTATTTGGTTTTAATTCTTCACTCAAAAAATTATAGGCTTTGATTGGACGTATTTTTATCCTAAATTACGTGATAAATCAATATCAATCTGCCAATTGTACAAACTAGAGAAATCTGAAAACATCTAATCGGAATTAAAGGTTGAAGGGATCTACTCACAAACCCTTAATCGTCGTCATCATGTATTTAAAAGATTACTAATACGTATTTGACTATCCCAAAACGCTCTAAGAATCCTTCATAAAAAACTACTTTGAGGCCTCTTGGAGTTTGAACTTTCTAAGATTGTTTTGTTAATCAGCGTATTAATTACTTAAATAGCTTTGCCAATTCCTGAAAGGCTAGATTTCGTTCTCTTGCCCTTCCTACCCTTAAGGCATCAGCCAACGCCAATAATTCGTGAAGTTTGGGATCTTCCAAGCATGCCTTGGGTACATTGGGATGTAATGGCTCAATAGCAAATCCTCGATGTGAACCAAGGGCATAAGGCCAAACATAATCTTGTTTACTTTCAATGACTTTGTTGAGTGGAGGAGCGCTGTGGGACGTTGGTACCCCTCTAACAGAGGATGAAGGCCGTTCAGGGTAAACGTAGCGCAGACCATGGGTTAAAAAATCAAGAAGCGCTAACTTAAAAACGTCTTTTTTATCTCCTGAAACAAGCCTTGCAATTTTACTTCTATTCAAAGACTCGCTCACCTCACTTTGGCTTATATGTAACTCATTGGCCAAGTCTTTATTAAACCATGGCTCATCACCCTTGGCTATAATCTTAAGTAGAATGACTATGTCATGTGGACGCATACCACTATGTTTTTTCATATTGTTGATTTGCAATTCGCGAATCGCGAATCTACAATAATTTTTACAAAATGTTGATAAATCAAAACACATCATTCCCATTTCATTTGGTATGAAGCGTATTGCCTTGAGATTCCTTTCCAGACACAACCAAGTTTCCTTAAAACTGGGTTAAGTCTTACTACTGAACAAAAAAGACCATTAATTAACTATTTTGATATGAGTTCATATCAATTGGATTCAATCCATATTTCTCAAAATCTCCTTTGCTATGAATTTTTAGGATACATGAAATCTGTTATGTTTTATTGGGATTTGATAGGTGCAGAAAGCACATTGTGTTTACATTTTTTGTCCTGCCAGCAGGACGAAGCATGTAAAGCAAGAGGATAACACGCTAAAGCGATGTTATGGTTTTTAGTTGATTGGTTTTCAATTCATTATGGAGGTTTGAAAACTAGGAGAAAATATTTTTTGTAACAAAAACCTTGGAAACCTCTATAAACATTGAAAAATTTTGATACAAAAAATAGTATTTGCTTCTAATTGTTGGTGTTTGAGGTACTATTTTTTTTCGGATTTAATTTGATATAGTTTGTTGCTATTTGAAGAATGCCAGAAGTAGAATTGGAAAAAGAAAAAATAATTTAAATATAGCAAGTGCGCCCTATTTCAATTTTATTTACCCGCCTTTGGCGGGCTGACGCTTATCAACCGGAACACTATAAAATCGAAACAGGATCCAGCGCAGGTTAGTTATGGTGGATTTGGGGAAAGTACTTTTAACATTATTCTATTTCCTTTTTATTCACGAGCAGTTCTGCCATAGCATCCAAGAATTCCCCTTCCTCAAAGGGGATAAGTTTAACAGCCAGCTCTAGCACGGTTTGGACATGGACCTCTGGCTGTATCACTTGAGTATTGGAAAAATCTTTGGTATCCAGTGCCATAACGCAAATATTAATTAAGGCACGAAGTGTAAAAAAGAGGTTCTGGTAACCATCCAGTGGTAAATGGTTGACGTAGAACTTACCGGTGTTTTTATCAAATTTTAGCATTTGGAAATGTTCCTTAGCGAGAAACTCTAATCCTTTAAGCGTGTTGATTTCTTGGTTTTCCATATTTGGGTAGCTTCAGATGTCATATAAATGTATGACAAACATACGTAAAACCTATCTTTTGTCAAATTTTAGTATGACAACATTGTCATATAATAAGGTGACATTTGTTCGGTGACAAAGGAGGAACTTAAAAAGAGGGTGGGACAGCGTATTGTCGAATTAAGGACTCAGAAGAGCTGGACACAATCTGATTTGGCAAGAGCCTGTGGGAAAGATAGACAGGCTTTGGAAAAATTGGAGAACGGCAAAGTGAATCCGACAATCTATACGCTTCTAGAAATTTCTAAAGCTTTGGATTTGCCTTTATCAGCCTTGATTAATTTTTGAAAACAAGCTTGGCTCTTTGGGGTCATCTGGGAGTTATTTGATTTTATTCAACTTGGCTTTTTAGACTATTAAAACCATAAATATGACTAACG
Source organism: Ulvibacterium sp. (assembly GCF_028285715.1). Taxonomy (GTDB): domain Bacteria; phylum Bacteroidota; class Bacteroidia; order Flavobacteriales; family Flavobacteriaceae; genus Ulvibacterium. The sequence goes on along the minus strand of NZ_JANQOO010000017.1, from coordinate 337,397 downwards.
TTCATCAGCCTGCTTTCAGGTCTTACAATATGAGCCAAATCAAGGGTAAGAATACTAAACCTGAGATGCTTATTAGAAAATTTCTTTATAGCCAGGGATTTAGATATAGGTTACACGACCTGGGGCTCCCTGGTAAGCCAGATATCGTTTTAAAGAAGTTCAACTCAGTTATGATGGTTCAAGGTGGCTTTTGGCATGGCCATGAAGACTGTGAATATTTTGTACTGCCCAAAACCCGTACTGAATGGTGGTCAGAAAAGATAGCTGAGACCAGGCAAAGAGATGAAGAAAATGAACTAAAACTCAAAAATTTAGGTTAGCGGGTCATAGTAATACACGGATGAGAATTGAAGTCAGGGCTTAAGGAATTGACCTTGAAAAATTTGATAAAAGATTTAAAATTTGGCAATACCGGTAATTGATATATTCGCAGGGCCCGGAGGTTTGGGTGAAGGATTTTCCAATCTTTTTAATTCTGAAAAAGAACGGCTATTTAAGATTGTCTTGTCCATTGAAAAGGACATTAACGCTCACAAAACACTATCTCTAAGAAGTTTTTTCAGACAATTTGATTCTGGAAAGGCACCCGATGATTATTATAAATTCTTAAGAAAAGAAATATCATTAAAAACTTTATACGAACAGTGGCCGGAACAACATAAAAAGGCTCAAGATGAGGCATGGCTGGCTACTTTAGGTGAAGGAAAGGACGCCGTTTCTAATTCACTAGTCGATAAAAAAATTCAATCTGCTCTTAACGGGAAGAATGACTGGCTGCTTATAGGAGGACCTCCTTGTCAAGCTTATTCCGTAGCTGGTAGGAATAGAAGACAAGAAGTGCTTTTGGATGAATCCACCGATGAACGAGTAGGTCTTTATAAACAGTATTTAAGGATTTTAGCTATACACAACCCGACGGTTTTTGTAATGGAGAATGTTAAAGGAATACTATCCGCGGCGACAAAAGAAAGTCCAGTTTTTACCAAAATCTTAAAGGATTTGGTTGACCCTGTAAAGGCTTACCAATCAGATTTCAAACAAAATGGCGAGTTGCTTGAATGTCCAGGCTATAAAATCTACTCGTTAGTAGTTAAACCTGAATTTGACAGTAAAGGTTATCCCATACTTAAGCAAAAAGATTATGTAATTTATTGTGAGAACTATGGCGTCCCTCAGGCAAGGCATAGGGTTATACTTTTAGGTATTAGAAAAGACTTAGATATCGTGCCGGATATTCTAGAAACCTGTGAGAAAGTAAACATCTCTCAAGTACTCTCCGGTCTTCCAAGATTAAGAGGTGCCCTTTCAAAGATTTCAGATAGTGGTACGGCTTGGAAGAAAACAATTGTGAATATCAAGAATAACAATATTCTTAAAGAAGTTGACGAGGAGGTAAGGAAAGAAATCATTAAACAACTGAAATTCATTAGGTTGCCGCAAAAAGGAACGGGAAGTGAATTCATAAAGTCAAAAAAAATTGTGGCTAAATACAATTCGGAATGGTTTGTGGATTTAAAGCTTAACGGCGTTTGCAATCATAAGTCACGCGGTCATATGGAGAGTGATTTAATACGCTATTTCTTTGTTTCCTGTTACGCAAAGGTTAAGGGGATTTCCCCTCAGCTCAAAGATTTTCCAATTGCCCTTCTTCCAAATCACAAAAATGTTTTTGAAAAGGACGGAACAGTAACAAGTAAATTTCCAGATCGATTTAAAGTTCAAGTAAAAAATAGGCCTTCTAGGACTATAACAAGCCACATATCCCAAGATGGTCATTACTTTATTCACTATGATCCATCTCAATGCAGAAGTTTAACGGTAAGAGAGGCCGCCAGAATTCAGACGTTTCCAGATAACTACTATTTCTGTGGGCCCAGAACACAACAATTTATTCAGGTTGGAAATGCGGTTCCTCCAATTCTTGCTAGCGCAATTGCGAGAATTGTAAGTGATGTTTTTCAAGTAATAAAAACCAATGAACACGAAAACCTACAATTGGCAACTCTAAGATAATAGCAAAATAAGCATGTCAAAATCCGGGATCGGAATGGGAGAGTTAAATAATAGTGATATCCAACAAATGTATGTATGAGTGATTTAATAAAAAATAATCAGTCCGGTGAACTTGAAATTTCTGTTAAGTTCCGGCCAAGAGCAAGACTTTTAAAACAACTAGGAGATCAGTTAATTAAGAATGAAAGTATAGCATTAATCGAGTTGGTGAAGAATTCTTATGATGCCGATGCTAGTAAGGTCGATATATATATGGAAAACGTTGATTCTGATGAAAAAGGAGTAATTATTATTGAAGATGACGGGTTTGGGATGAGCGCTAAAATTGTTGAAGACGTTTGGATGGAACCTGGCAGCGACTTTAAATCAAAAAAATTTGATAGGAAAGAGGTGACACCCAAATATAAAAGATTACCAATCGGAGAAAAGGGTATTGGTCGCTTTGGTGTTCACAAGCTTGGCAATCATATTGAAATGACTACTAAAATGGAAGATAATCCTGAAGTAGTGGTAAGAATCAATTGGGAGGTACTGGATGAACATAAGTATTTGGAGGATGTGCCTGTAAAACTGATAGTTAGAAGGATACCAGAGTTTTTCAAAGACGGAGCGACTGGAACAAATATTGTGATTTCCAAACTCCAAAATCTTTGGAAAAGGGGGGTGGCCAGAAGTGTTAAAAGATCAATCAACTCTATGACTTCGCCATTCGAAGCAGACGATTCTTTTAAAGCTAACTTCGAAATTCTCGATAAGCCCGGTTGGTTTGAAGGATTACTGCCTTGGAAAGATATAAAGGAGTATTCTCTTTTTTATTTTGAGATTGAAATGGAAGGCAGCAAGATTACAAGATTTAAGTACTCATTTAAGCCCTGGGATACAATGAATAGAGTATCTGGGAGAACACTCAACGAAAATGATGATATCGTTTCCAAGTTTCTAGAACTTAAAGATTCTGATAAAAAACTTTTTTCACTATCAAAATATGCTATAGGCAAAATTCGATTTAAGGGGTTTATATTTGATAGAGATAGTTTTGTTTTTAGACTTGGAATGCAACTAGAGAAAAGCTCTTTCAATGGATACCTAAATTATAATGGAGGTGTAAAGGTATTTAGAAATGGCATGCGTGTTTATGATTATGGAGAACCAGAAAATGACTGGTTGGACATGAACCAAAGAAGGGTAAACGATCCTTCCAAAAGAATAAGTAAGAATATTATTATCGGGGCGGTTTACTTAGATCGTCACTCAAGTACAGATTTAGTCGAAAAAACGAACAGGGAAGGATTTGTAGAAAATGAGGCGTATAGCTTTTTTAAGGATGCCGTCATACATGGTATGGAGTTAATAGAAAACTTTAGATTTCAGGATAAAAGAAGGCTTAAGGAAGTTTATGGACCCACCCGAAAATCTGAGCCTGTATTGCAAATTTTGGGTGAGCTAAAGGGATTTGTTGATAAAGAGGTTGAAGATGAAGAAATACGATCTACAATAAACAAATACCTTGTTAAAATTGAAAACGATTATCAACGAATAAATAATAATCTTCTAAAAGCAGCTGGTGCCGGATTAAGTCTTAGTGTTGTTGTTCATGAGGTCGAGAAAATCATAATTGAGGTTCAAAAAGTTTTGAAGGCAGAAAAAGGTTCTGAAAGAGTTCTAAAACTAGTAAGACATTTATCATCTTTGATTGATGGGTACTCAGAAATAATCAGAAAATCTACCAGAACAAATGAGGATTTAAGGGGGGTCATAGATCAGGCAATTTTTAACACAGAGTATAGATTATCATCACATAAAATTGAGATAGTAAAGGGTTATCTAAGTTTGAAGTCTGGGATAAAGGTTAGAATTGCTAAAAGTCTCTTGATAGGTAGTTTAATGAATTTGATAGATAACTCGATTTTCTGGTTGGATAAAGCAGGACGGGAAGAAAAAAAACTGTTTTTTGATATCTCGGAATCGGAGCCAGGGTTCGTTAATTTGATTATTGCGGATAATGGAACAGGATTTTTACTACCCACGGATGAAATTTTAGAGCCGTTTGTTTCTGGAAAACCCGGAGGAATGGGACTTGGTCTTCACATTGCTTCTGAAATAATGGCTGCTCACAAAGGAAAATTATGGTTTCCGGATGTGAATGACTTTGAAATACCGCACGACTTCAAAGAAGGTGCGATTATTGCCCTAGGATTTAAAAAATGAATGTACATGAAGCTTCCAACTAACGGTAGAATAGTATTGGTTGATAATCGGTATGAGGAAATTAGTCCAATTGTAGATTTTCTTTCTAGAAACCGAATTCCATATAATTATTTTTCTGGAGAGATGGACAAATTACCGGACAACCCTACTAACTCTGTGAGAATTATTTTTTTAGATCTACAGATAACGGAAGGTTCAAATCCTAAGCTGGCAATTAGTACTGTCGCATCGATATTAAAAAGGATTGTGGTTGTCAATCCGTCACCCTATATAATAGTTGCTTGGAGTAAACATGCTTCTGAGGATGACTACACTTCTCCATTGGAAGAATTATTCAAAAAAGGTAAGATTCTTGAGAAAATAGCACCTGTTAAAATACTTTATTTGTCTAAGTCAGATTATATGCATTTTGATACAGATATAGATAAATGGGTCTTAGACGAAGGAGGAGATATAAAATTAGCTTCTGACATTCCTGAGAAACTTTCTCGACAATCTGTGCTTCTAAATTTTATGCAATATGAAAACATTGTTCATGATGCTACAGGTGAATTAATAAACTATATCTCGAGCTACAATTTTGATTCAAATTGGAATGCCGAAACAAAGACGATCCTATACCAACTAGCTAAGGCAATAATCGGTGAGGAAGAAATTCAAAGTTCTTCAGCATCACAACGTCTTGAAAAGGCCCTTTTATTATCAAATAATATTTTACATGAAGAAATTGAAAATCTCATAAAGATTAGGGGACTTGGGGATATTGACTCTATCACAAAGGGGAAAGTAGATCAGAATGCTGTAATTCGGTTAAATACGAAAATTCATTTATCAAAGGAGAACAGTAAATCTAGCATTTTAGAACAGGGTAATCTTTTTATCAATAAGAGAAAAAGAACAATAGTAAAGCAAATAATTGATCAATATGTTGTGATAGGCCGGGCTAATGAGCTAAAACAGGCATATATTAAAGAAATACTTGATGATAAACCGTGGGAATTAATGTTAGATATTACTCCAGTTTGCGATTATGCTCAATCTAAAGATTATATGAGATTTATTTATGGTGTGGCCTTGCCGAAAAAACACGAGGAAAAAATAAAAAGTCCAGGTCCTGTCTTTCTGTATTCGGAAAAAGTAGTCTTTGAAATTGAAGGACAGTTTAGATTTTTCATATTTGATTTCAGAAAGATTTTGTCCATACCAATTTCAAAGTTTAAAAAGCAGGGACTTAGTCCAAACTATAAATTAAGGAGAGAAATTGTTACCGATATACAAGCTCAATTATCGAACCAAATAAACAGACCTGGAATAGGTAAAGTTTCCTGACAAATTATAATTTGGCCGAAGAATTTTAAAGAGATTTAAATCAAATTAAGGTTAGATTTTATATTTGGAAAGGTCAAAGACGCTCTGCGCTTTCGGCAATTGCAATAAAAACTTATTATTCCTATGAAGTATAACCACATGATAGTACATACGCTGCTCATTCTCTGTAGTCCAAAATTCACCAACATATGGCTCAAATTCTGCATAGGGAATTAAAAGTGTATTTTTTGACGAGCCACAGCCATATGATATATAGGAATTCTGATATCCTTGTAAAAATTCTTGTTGATGTGGATATAAGGAAAACCAATAGCTTTCGTTTTTTCCAGGATCATGTATCTTAGAAATGGAACAAATTAGTCCTACAGTTTTGTCCTTATTATCGTATGCAATTCTGGATTGTTTTTTAAAATTTAATTCAAGGTGTTTCTGAATCTTATATATACATTCATTGTGAAAATTTACCCTGCTAAACTTAGGTCCGGGTAAGCTTTCTACCTCCTCTTGAGGAACGGAATCTTCCTCAATTTCATCAAGTTGCAAATCTTTTGAGGTCAAAAACAGAAGGTCAATGAGCGAGTCAATTCTTGTATATTCTTGAGGTTTTAGTAGTTCATTGATTTGTCTAATGGTTCTAGTATCGTTAAAGGTTTCTTTAAGCTTTAAGAGTTTTATCAGTGATTCAGTACTAATCAGACGAACGTCCCAAGCGTGTCTTGATCCTCTTATTTGCGCCTCTAAATCACCGGTATCATTTCTTCCCACAACAATGAGAATAGATGAACGGCTCTTATCAATCTGTGCGTTCTCGATAAGTCGATCTCTATAGGAGGCAATAGTGTTCATGTTAATTCGGTACGTATCGGTTGTTTTTACCTCCACCACAATTGAGTAACCTTCACTTGATGTCCATATGCCATCATATCCAATACCATTTCTTTTACCTCGATAAAGCCCTTGATTTACTTCAAAACCAAGCCTTACACCTATCTGATTAACAATGTCTTGCAATGCAAACCCACTCCCATCGAATTTTGTAGATAAACAGTTTTCAGAAAACTCCATTAGCAATTTTGAAGGGACCTGTTCAAGTAAATCTCTCAGTTCATGAGAAGTTGCATTCCCATCCGTTAATCTCCCGTCGCCTGTGAAAGCTAATATTTGAGACAAGGTTTTCGTTTCAAATATCTTTTTGTTTTTAGTCCACAAGTGCGAAATACTTTTCATATGCCTAGAATAGATAATAAATTCTTTACAAATTAGTTAAAACTATACTTTCTTTGCAACAACAAATAAATAAGCTCAAAGTCGGTGATAAGAAAAAGTAGGGAAAATAATATAAACCAGGGACGCCTTTTGCTAATCTTAAAAGCACATTAAATAATTTTTGATGGAAGAAGATATCACAAGTAAGTTAGTTGAAAAATTAAAAGAGTATTTTCAGGGTTACAAGATCCCTGGAAGCGAGGAAGAGATAATCAACGTTCAAATTTTTCTTCCCTTTGAATTGAACTGTGCAGATTTTGATAACATTAATACAGGCCAGATGACATTTAGGTGTTGGATAAAAAGCAAAATAGAAGGGGCTGTAAAGGAGATCAGAACTTTTTCATTTAGAATTTCGGGCATAAAAACCGTGATTCAAGAGAACAGATTAGTAGATTTAAATATTGACGAAATTGTAGTTACAAATTTTTACAGAGAAGCTTAAACATTTTATTTAGCATTTAAGAAGTTGTTCGTTGCTCCTTTATAAGGCCAAATTCTGCTTTGATTTCTTCTCCTCCAATTTCTCCTTCAAAAGGGCCATATCCTCTTCTACTTTCTGATCAATGATTTTTGCATAGTGTTGCGTAGTACGCAAATTTTTGTGTCCTAACATTTTTCCGACTGTTTCTATGGGCACGCCATTGGAAAGAGTGACGGTGGTGGCAAAGGTATGACGCGCCAAGTGGGTGGTCAGGTTCTTTTTGATATCACAGCGGTCAGCAATTTCCTTGAGATAGGCATTGGATTTTTGATTGCTCAATACTGGTATTACACAGTTTTTGTTGACCACCCTGGGATGTTCTTTGTATTTGTCAATGATGGCTGCTGCTGTAGGCAACAGCGGAATCATAAACCCTGTATCTGTTTTGGAGCGTTTGGATTTGATATAATACCCACCTTCCTCATTTTGATAAATTTCTTCTGGTGTCAAGGATTGAATATCAACATAGGCAAGACCTGTAAAACAACAGAGCACAAACATATCTCTCACAATGCCTAATCGTTCACCCTCGATTTCTTTATCGATAAGCCGTTGCAGCTCGTCTTTGGTTAAAAACTCCCTTTCTACGGTTTTAAACTGCACCTTGTAATTATAAAAAGGATCTTTGAGCATCCAATCATGCGCGACAGCCATCCGGATAATCTTTTTGAAGTTGTTGACATATTTCAAAGCTGAATTATGATTACAGTTCTTGGTCGCTTTCAAAAAGTATTCAAATCCTTTGATGAATTTTAAATCAACATTTCTGATGGGTATATCTTCCTTTAGATACTCGGCTTTTACATATTCTGATAAATGACCTTTGGTGGTCTGATATCTTTTATACGTACCTAAGGCGAATTCTACATCTATCAATTTTTCCATTTGCTGATTGTGTTCTTCAAAGAGCTCAAGCAGCATTTTGAATTTCTTGTCTTTGTGTAGATACGCATTCTTAATGTCTAGGGAAGTATAGGGCTCATCGGCGGCAATAAACTTTTCCTGTATAACTTTTATCCGATGCCGTACCGTGTGCATTAGCCGATTCAATTCTTGAATTTCTGCACTCCAGCCTTTTAATTTATCGCCTTTAAACTTCCATTTAGAGGGTAAAATTTTACGGTTAAGGCTTATCTCACTTCGCTTCCCATTTACTGTTATCCTAGCATATATAGAAGCTTTGCCATGTTTGTCAAGCCGATATTCTTTAATGTAGAATAATATTGCAAAGGTAGAAGGCACCGATTACTATTTTTTGTTCGAATAAATGTACAAAAAATAAAATAAATTATGCTTGTAATTAAATAATAATGAGTAGATTATAGGAAAATAGGTGAGCAAAATATAAATTTAAAAATAGGGCACCTATTTGTGTTAATTTGATATGATTTTAAATGATATCATTTGAACATAAATAAAATAAAAAACCTGTAAATCAGTAATTTACAGGTTTAATAGTTTGAAATTAAATCATTTCAGTGGAGCCGGAGGGATTCGAACCCTCGTCCAAACAAGAAATAACCATGCTTTCTACATGCTTAGTATCTGATTGGTTTTCGATGTACACCTGACCAGAAACCGCCCAATGTACACTTAGCTTCTTTGGATTTTAGAGACGGTGCCGAAGCTACACCCTCCTTATGTTGACTTTTATGGTGCCCCGGAACGAATCGCCATCAACAAGGGCTATTCTGGGACATCTCGCTTCTCCGCCTTGCGGAGACGAGGCTAAATCCTACTGTAATTCAGATTAAGCGGCAAGAGCGTAATTAGATTCGCCATTTAAAAGTGTGAAATATGAGATTTACGAGCTGTATCCCAGCGCTCGGCATGCTTACATCGCCATTGGTCTCGCTGTCAAAACCGGTCGGCCCCTTAATGGGATAGGCAAGCTATTCTTCCCATTGTTTTTTCAAAGAACAAATTGGTTGGCGTTCCCTGCCCCAAGGCAGGTCGGGCTATCGCGGGTACACGCCCCCTGTCGTGGGCGGGGTACCGGGCTCTATCCCTAACGCGGCCCGCCTTCATTTTCATTTCGGCGGGCGGGGCAGCAAAGCTAATAAAAACTTTGCTATCGCTATTATTCCGTGTATTTTAGGACAAAATTTGTACCAAAGTGAACCTTAAGTTTGGAATCATCAGAGAACGGAAAAACCCTCCGGATCGGCGGGTGGTATTGCCCCCAAAGGCCTGTCAAAAAGTCCAGTCCGCCCATACCAACGCACAACTGATCGTGGAACCTTCGCCTATTCGCGTTTTTACCGATAGGGAGTACCAAGAGGTCGGTATTGAAGTCGCCCCGAAAATGGAAGAGTGCGATGTACTACTCGGGGTAAAGGAAGTGCCCATCGAAGCCTTGATTCCCAACAAAAAATACTTCTTCTTTTCCCATACCATCAAAAAACAGCCGTACAATAGGAAATTGCTCCAAGCTATTCTGGAAAAGAATATTGAACTGTACGACCATGAGGTCATCACGAATTCCAAGGGAATACGCCTGGTTGCGTTTGGCCGGTATGCGGGGATTGTAGGAGCCTATAATGGACTAAGGGCCTATGGGCTTAAATCCGGTACATACCAATTGCCCAAGGCTGAAACCTTGGTGGACCAATTAGCCTTGATTGCGGAGCTAAAAAAAATGGCCCTCCCAAACATTAAAATCCTCTTGACTGGAAAAGGTAGAGTAGGGAACGGTGCCAAGGAAATGTTGGACGGGATGCAGTTACGGCAAGTAAACGTAACGGAATACCTGAATCAGGATTTCGACGAGGCGGTCTATTGCCAGATCGATGTGTTGGACTATAACCAAAGGAGGGATGGAAGGAATCTCGGGCAGCAAGACTTCTTCCAAAATCCGGAAGCGTATGAATCCACTTTTATGCGGTTCGCCAAGGTGAGCGATTTGTACATAGCGGGGCATTTTTATGGGGACGGTGCCCCCTATCTCTATACCCGGAAGGATGTAAAACATCCGGATTTTAAGATCAAGGTCGTCGGGGATATCAGTTGTGATATCGATGGACCCGTGGCCACTACGCTACGGGCCTCTACCATAGCGGATCCCATTTATGGCTATGACCCCCAATCCGAATCGGAAACCGAGTATACTAACCCCAATGCCATTGCAGTTATGGCTGTGGACAACCTACCGGCGGAACTGCCTAGGGATGCCAGTAACGGCTTTGGCGATGCCTTTGTAAAAGAGGTGATTCCTGCCTTTTTTAATGGAGATGTGGAGGGCGTCCTACAACGCGCCAGAATGACCCAAAATGGTAAACTCACAGAACTATACTCCTATTTAAATGATTATATAGCTTGCAAATAGTTTTGGGAAAGTTGGATGGATGTCAATCTGAATAACGGTCTAAGAAATATTTATCCAGTCGTATGATAGATTCAACCATAGCTTACATTTTCTCTGCGTGGTGGCTAACCTTCACTTTCGTTTTCATATTTTTTATGGGACTATACTTTGGAGGAATAGTTTTCATACGACCTGTATTAGCGCTGTTGAAAAAAAAGAAGGCCATCCGGCCCATTCTTGATTATAGAAAACCCAAGCAAGAAAAGATGGAGGTCAAAAATTCAATGATTAGCATATTAGTTTTTGCTTTGCAGGCTATTCCATTGCAGCTACTTTATGAAAACGGATATGTTCAATTTGGACATAACAGTATTTGGAATTGTCTTTGGGAGATACCTGTTTTATTCCTTTGGAATGAAATCTATTTTTATGTTAGCCACAGGTTGTTGCACCAAAAATGGCTATTCATAAAAGTGCATTATATGCACCATGTGTCTAGAGAACCTACATTGTATTCGGTATATAGTTTTCATTGGTTTGAGGCTTTTCTTTTGGGTGCTGTAATTTTTGTGCCCATCCTGGTGTATCCCTTTCATATATTATCGGTTCTGAGCTTACCGATTATCAGTATATTATTAAATTTTTTAGGTCATTGCAACCATGAGGTAGAGACTATAAAGAGTCCTAATTATCTAGGCAGATTTACCTTTAGACATACAATGCACCACAAATGGAGCGAAGGTAATTTCGGTTTTATGCTCCCTTACCTTGATATGATTTTCAATACGGTAACACCAAAAAATAATATGAAATGAGCAGACCTGTTTACATAAGTGCCATAGGAAAATTTTTGCCCGGCCACCCTATTGGGAATGATGAGATGGAAGACTATTTGGGGTTCATCTCCGGGAAACCTTCTCGAAGTAAAAGCCGAATGTTGGCACAAAACGGTATCAAAAACCGATACTATGCGCTGGACAAGAATCAGAACACCACTCAATCGGTTGCAGGAATGACCGCCAAGGCCATTGATGATTGTTTGCAAAAGAACGGTATGGACAAAAAAGATATTCAGTTTCTGAGTGCCGGCACCACGCAGGCAGACCTTCCTGTTCCCGGTTTTGCGAGTATGGTGCACGGAGCATCGGAACTTCCTATTTGTGGTATAGCCAGCCACCAAAGTGTATGTGCTGCGGGTATGATGGCCATAAAAAATGGATTTATGCATGTGGGTTCAGGTGAGGTCGACAATGCAATTGCCTGTGCTGGTGAACTCCCAAGCAGAATGTTCAAGGCAAAACGTTTCGAAAATCAAAAATCGATAATGGACAACGGCTCTCCTCCATTGGAAACCGATTTTTTAAGATGGATGCTGTCCGATGGGGCGGGAGCTTTCTTGTTAAGGAATCGCCCAAATAAGGATACTTTCAATTTAAAAATCGAGTGGATCGAATTGAAATCCCATGCAACATTATTTGAACCCTGTATGTACACGGGAATGAATAAGACCGATATTGGCGAACAAGGAAAATCATGGATCGATTATGATAGTTTCAGTGCTGCGGATAAGGCGGGAGCCATTAATCTAAAGCAAGACATACGTTTGGTGAACAACATAGTGAGCTTGGGTGTTCAACATTTTTTCCAACTTGTTGAGGAGGGTAAAGTAGATCCTAAAAGACTTGATTGGTTGTTGTGTCATTATTCCTCTGAATATTTTAAACAACCTGTTATTGATCTATTGAAAAAAGGTGGTGTCACTATTCCCGAAAAAAAATGGTTCACAAATTTACACTCCAAAGGAAATACCGGGTCTGCATCCATTTTCATAATGCTTGAGGAGCTTTTGTATCACCATAGTCTAAAGGATGGCCAAAAAATTCTTTGTATGGTCCCCGAGAGTGGACGATTCATTACATCGTTCATGATGTTGACCGTCTTAGGACCTACCCATAAAAAGAAGATATTACCATTGACCGAGGAAGATAAGATTTTGGCTCCTTCGATTTCCACCAAAGGCAAGCCCATACAGGAGCGGTTGGTTCGCGGTCTCACCTCGGTATGGGTCGACTTTGAAAATGATCTTCGAAATGTGCCTATCATCAAAAAAATATATAATGGCACGATTACTTTGGAAGAATATCGACTTTTGTTATTGAATCTTAGGCAACAAGTAGTTGATGGGTCACAATGGATTGCAAGGGCCGCATCCAATATTAGTATGGAATATTTTGATGTACGATCTTCTTTTATCTCCCATTCAAGAGATGAACATCGTGATTATCAAATGCTGGAAAAGAATTACATCAATTGCGGGGGAGACAAAGAGGACTTATACAAAGGTGAAAAAAACTTAGGAAGTGAGGCCCTTAGCGCTTTCATGTTCCACACGGCGAGCAATCCAAATCCATTTAATTTGCTCGGGGCAATGTTCATTATTGAGGGCCTTGGAAACAGAATAGCCGGCAAATGGGGGCGGGCAGTACAGCAATTATTAAATTTAAACAATGATCAAGTGTCCTTTTTTACATATCACGAAATCAGCGATAGCAACGAGAACCATTTTGAAAGGTTTGAGAATGCGATTAACTCGGATGCGCTGACCGAAGATTTGGCGAAAAAAATTTTGAAGACAGCGAAGGTAGTTGCTAAATTGTATCGCATGCAATTGGTCGAAATTGGGAATTATTGAAATACTGAGTTATGCTACACAAAAGTGAATATTTTGAAAATTTGGAAAACAATCCGAAGGATCCCAGTCACTGGCATGCTTTATTTTTGGATAAGAGCATTCCTTTCAGTGCCGATGCAAAAGCTGCTTTTCTATATGATTCCGGAAGAAAATCAAGACAATACCTGTTACCCTTTGTCCGGGTGATTGCCAGATTTTTTATTGTCCTAATGCAATTGTTCAAAGCAATTTCGCCTAACCTTATCAATGCTCCTAGAACATTGCATCGATCTTTATATATGGGGATGAAATATTTAGTCAGCCCTGAGGCTAACTTTTTGATTTTGCGTCACTTCTATTTGGGATCTGAAATATTGAAGTTTATAAAGGACAACGTAAAGGGCAGCGAAGAAATACCAATGAATCCGTTAAAACCCTTATCCGTCAATAATGTTAATGATAATTTGTTCTTGGATCATGATTTGAACTTATACAACTTTATAATCAATCTCAATGGCGCTATTGCTGGAAAAGGGTTGAAAGTAGAAAAAGTGGACAGACCTAATTTCGCGGCTATAACGATTGGTGAGATTCCTTTTGAGACTTTTAGGGATAAATGGTCAAATTTTTTGGACTTATCCACTGCTATTGAAATTTTCACTCCTGTTTACCAATTTTTTCTTACAGATAATGATTTTTGGAGGGCTAGCAATTCGCTACAATTGGATGAGGTAATCGGTATTTATGCTACTACGATAATGGACTGTCCTGAAAAGCTAGTAGGTCTTAATAATAAGCACCCTATGATACCCTTACCGACCTATGGTGCTGCATTCCGCCTAACGTTACATGGGCTGTCTACCGAAGTATTACATGCACTTCTTGTGGAAGCGAAAAAGAAAAATGTATAGTATTCGATTGGCCTTTGTAGTCTCGGCTTCTTTAAAAATGATGAATATGGTATTCTTGAACGTATTTAAATAACCCAAAACGGAAAACTAACGGAACGTTAAGCCTTTCTACAGGACCATTTGGATGGGAGGGAGTAAACAACGAACAGTTGGTAGTTGGTAGTAAACTGTAAAAAATGAAAGGTAAGGAGTAAGTGGTTTGCAATGGACAATGAACAATAAACAATGAAGAGTTGACAGGGGCAGGGGAGATGAACCTTAAGTAGTAGCGAAAATAGGTTTTACCAAAGGCAAGCAATTGCGTCTTTTTAGAATATTCAAAGTGGAAGCGCACCGATATGGAATAAAGTGAAAACCGGGATTGATTTAGTTCTTGCATTGTCTTGTCATTGCTTGTAGAAATCGAAACAAAATCCATAATAATCCGCCGAAGGCCATGGTTATTCCCCATACTTCGATTTCGACAAGGCTTTGGAAGATTTTGGTTGTCAAAATGATAGGCTTTGTTAGAATGTCCCAAGAATTGAAACGAAGAAACCTGCCCAAATAAATACCATAGCCACTGAGTATGCAACTCACGAAAACGAGGCTATGAGCGCATCGCCTATCAAATCTATCTTTCAATAAGGCAAACATATCCAATAAAGACAGTAATCCTAATAGCAGCCCGTTGATGGCAAACACAAAGACTAGGATAAGGTCTAGCCATAATGGACTAGAACCTTCAAGGCGTATATGTATAAAATCGGTTATGATATAGGGGCTATTCGGTAGGAAAAGCAGCCAAGTCAAAAAACTGGAAAGCGCTAAAAGATTGGATTCAAGCACTTTCTTCGTATTACGCAAAACCTGAGTAATCAAATAGGGTACCGAAGCCAAAAAAAGGTTCCATAGCAAAAAAAGATAGAAAAAGCTATCGGTAAGCTTCATTCGAAGGACCAAAAGCAACAATCCAAAACAGGTGGAGAGTCCAAGGTTTATATATTGGGCATTGATTTTCGATAGGACTATCTGCATGGTTTTGTTTTATGGTTTAAAGAACAAAATGGATATATAAAAAAGTGATGGGATAATGTAGCAAAGCCACGACCAAGGCAAGGGCATGCTGCTCTACATACTTAAAGTTCAGGAATAGGGTCACAATCAAACAGAATACCGTAATACTGTTTACCACCCCGGAAATACCTAAAAAGATAAAGGCGCATACAAAAAGGAAATCCGCTTTTACAAATAGCAGTAAAAGCATCAACAAAGTGCTTGTGAGAAAATTGAAGCATGTCATTTTTATAGCGAAACGATTGACCGGACATGTGAAATATGTCATCATTTTTCCCTGAGATTTTGGATATGGAAGGCCGTGTATTCCTGCCAAGTCCGTGCTTTCTGATCAGAGCGAAATTGAGAATACCTTTTTTCAATTTCCTTAATTGTGTCCTTGTGAAAAGTGTTTTCCCTAGGCGGTGTTTGGACATAGTGATATAACTGCGGACTATTGGTATCCCCAAGATCTAGTAAATAAGGGATATCGGGATGCGCAATATGTTTAAGATTGTACCAAGTAATGGCACGGTCCCAGGGGATGCTTGCGCTCAACAGGAGAAGCCCAAAAACAACGGCAATATTGGTGCGTACCAAATATATGAAACCACGTAGACGGGCCACTTTGATATAGACGGTAATCAATCCTGAAAGCGTGAGCAATAAGTATACAAAAACACCGATGCGTTTGTAGGTAAACCCTAGCGCATCAATGTATTGAAAGTTCTTGTACCATGTAAAAGAGACCAAAACTACATTCAGCCCTATCCAGAGGTAGGTCAATTTTTTCAGTCGTTTGTTGCCCTTATAAAAGTTAAGGTGTCCCCGGAAAAGAAATAGAATAATCAGTATGGCACAGACAATGGAGAACATGAGTGCGTATACGCCCTGGTGTACAGACTTGGAATACCCTGAGTTACTAATAGGGTCTGCTTGCCACAAATATATGATATCCGTTACCAAAAACAGGATTAAAAGGAGATTGAGCGATGAAAGGACAATGCTTCCCAGAGTTTGTTCGCTTTTCAATTTTTCTAGTACAGGTA
Organism: Ulvibacterium sp.; assembly: GCF_028285715.1. Lineage (GTDB taxonomy): Bacteria > Bacteroidota > Bacteroidia > Flavobacteriales > Flavobacteriaceae > Ulvibacterium. Next base: position 321,127 of record NZ_JANQOO010000017.1, on the reverse strand, counting down.
TGGTGAACGGCTCTTCCGGATGTTTAAGTTCGTTCGCTTGTTGTAGATCTAAATCCAATAATTCTTGGGGACTATAAGGATTTAGGATATGTAGAAACAAGATATACCCCAACAGGGTAAAGACTAGCCATGGAATACTTATAAAATTGAAATCGATTTGCTGAATCAAACCCTCAAATATAGGATTGGCCTTTTGGTACAATAGTGCAAAGAGAATAAGTAATAAGAAGGAAATTATGCTTCCTTTTATATAATCCTTCCTTTTCTTGGAAAGTCCCTTCCTTGTTGATTTGGGCTGATGTATACGATTATTCAATTTAACAAGAGAGGCTATTATCATATTGACCACCCCGATAAACCAACTTAGATATAACGAATTTGAAGGGGCGATGTATTTTCCTATCAAGACGAAGAAAGCCATGAAATGGAGGCATATCTTAAAGTCGGTCGGGTTCATGAATACCATAATGGCGGTAAACAAGTATGGGATGGAATATAGCCAAGGTATGGGTCGTCGTTTACGGCATATGAATAAGAATACTAAAACCACAATGGATAATAGTACAGTATTAAGTCCAAAACTTTTGGTATAGAACAAATAACTGAACGCTAAAGAGCCTAAGATTGATTTAATATGTGAACCCATAGTGAAACTGCTTAATTGATTAAAAATGTATGTTGAATATGCCGAATCGGCTGATTGAGCATTTTGGAAAAATCGAGATAATAAAATCGAAAGGCCTTGCGGCCCCGTTTAAATGCCTCCATAAAGTGTTTGAGATAATCTGGAAATATTAGTATACCGAACAGAAGAATTGCGAGAAGGCCAATATTTCGCTTGCCATTGCCAAAGAGGTAAAATTGCATATAAATTTCTTCGTGAACCGAAGTTCCAATATTGGTGAGCACATGAAGTACATCTCGATTTTCCAGTTTGGGTTGTACCTCAAAATGGTATTTTAGCAAGAATGTGGCCAGATGAAAACCTAAACTAATTTTGGGATATTTTAATAAATCTGATATCGGAATATCCCATGAATCTTTTCGGGATACATATTTCCGATAAGGTTCCTTGCCCCATTCATATAGCGTTTCCAAAATGATAGTTCTCATGTCAAATATAAAGTACTTTGAATTTCAAAGTGTAATGATAAAAAAATTACTTCCCGATTAACTTTTCCAAGGCATCTATGTGTTTTTTAAACTCCTTTTTTCCTACGCTGGTAACAGAGTACCGGGTATTGGGTTTTCGGCCAATGAACTGTTTTTCCACTTTTATATATTCTTCTTTCTCAAGGGCTTTTACATGGCTGGCCAGATTACCATCCGTAGCTCCCAATAGATCCTTGAGCAAATTGAAATCGGCATAATCGTTTACCATTAAAATGCTCATAATCCCTAATCGGATACGATGGTCAAAGGCCTTATTTATGTCATTGATTATGCTCATTTATTTCATTCCATGTAAATTGGAAATCCCAATTTATGGGTTTCTATTTTTATTTGGGGATAGTTTTATTTCTTATCATGTTTAAAGTACATCAACGTCCCATAGATGATATGAAAAACACCAAAGCCCAATGCCCAAAAATAGAGCCCATAACCTATAAACTGTGTGGCTATTAAACCAATTATTATATTGGCAATGCCCAAGTAGCGAATATCTCCCAAAGTATATTTTGAAGCATTCACGCATGCCAGGCCGTAAAAGATCAGTGTAGCGGAAGCGACAAGGCCTACATAACCATATTGCAACAATACTAGGCAAAAAAGACCCCCGGCCATTAAAGGAATCAGAAAATTCAGGACAAGGCGTCTGCTTGAGGCGTTCCAAATATCCTCCCCACTTTTTTTAGCTTTTCTATTGGTAAGGATGAACCCGGTTACAATAGCCAACAAAGCAACACTTGATGCAATTAGAAGGAGGTTGAAGATCAAATCTGAAGTCTCTATTATTTCGTATAATCCGGCCTTCGCTGAGTCCTGATGATTTTTTATACTTTGAAGATGATTATCTAAGAGTAGTTTTGCGATAAAAGCCCCGATCAATGCATAAATTCCGGCCATTATTCCTGATAAGCCACTTAAGGAGATGAATCGTGAGGAACGACTCATCATATTCTTAATTTCAGTGATGTCCTCCAAGTATTTTTTTGCTTCCATTTATAAAGTACTTTGAAATTCAAAGTTATACTTTTTTTTGAAACTTTAAACAAAATCATTAAAAAAAAGACGAAATACACCTTTTTCAACCAGATTGACTATTTTCATTAATCCATTAACCCAATTCATGAATCCCGCGGAAGACTACATCCTCAATCGCCCAGAACCGTATCGCAGTATATTGTTGCATTTGCAATCGATCATAGAGCATACGGTACCTGGGGTAGATTTAAAGTTCAAATACCGGATTCCCTTTTACTACATAGCGGGAAGGCCGCTCTGTTATTTGAACCATACGAAGGATTACATCGATGTCGGTTTTTGGAATTCGGCCCACCTAACGGTCCATTTGGAACATATGACCACGGCAGGGCGCAAGGTAATGTGCTCCCTACGTTACCGCTCCCTGGAGGAAATCGATGATACTATCTTAACGGAAGTGCTCCAGGATGCCTATCGGGTACGGGATAAAAGGTTCTGGAAATAGTCCTCCTTAAAGCTTTTTTAATTTTGAGCACCAAGCACCAAGCACCAAGCACCAAGCACCAAGCACCAAGCACATTTTGGAATTTGGAATTTTAATGTTGGAATTTAACTATTTGATCCATCCATTATCCTTGTAGATCTGAATGTACTGATTGCTGAGTTCATCGGAGTCCTTGTATTTTACACGTAGTCCTTCAAGTTTCTCCTTCAACTCGGCTACGACGGTGGCATAGGCCGGATCGTCATAGACATTGTTGACCTCCTGGGGGTCGTTTTTGCGGTCATAAAGTTCCCATTCGTCTACATTGTAATAAAAATGCATGAGTTTAAAGTCCTCGGTAGCAATACCATAATGGCGTTTTACGGCATGTACGGCGGGATATTCGTAATAATGGTAATACACGGCGTCCCTGTCCCATTTTTCCCTTTCCCCCTTCAATAGGGGTACCAAACTTTCACCCTGCATTTCCTCGGTAGGGGCTGCACCGGCAATCTCCAAGAAGGTTTGGGCAAAATCCAGGTTTTGTACCATTTCGGTAGTGGTAGTGCCTGGGGTGATGACATTGGGCCACTTGATCAATAAAGGGGTCTTAAAGGATTCATTGTACATAAAGCGCTTATCGAACCAACCATGTTCACCCAAATAGAAGCCCTGGTCCGAGGTGTATACGACCAAGGTATTTTCATCAAGTCCGGTCTCGTCCATATAATCTAAAAGTCGCCCTACATTTTCATCCACCGCGGCAATAGTGGCGAGATAATCCTGCATATACCGTTGGTATTTCCAAACAGTTAAGGTGGAATCGTTCATGTTGGGATAGTCCTTTTTGAACTGTTCGCTTATCGGCCCATAGGTAGCATCCCACGCCGTTCTCTGTTCCGGGGTCATCCGATCCAAAGGGGACCACTCGTATTTGTCCTCTACCTTTAGCTCGTCCGTCACGGCCTGGGTCAGTTTATTGTCGTAACGTAATTGCATTTCCTTTAAAATCCCCATCTCCGCCGTTTTGGAAGCAGTACCTCGGGTCGCATAGGTATCAAAAAGCGTTTCGGGCAGGGGGAAACTCTTTTGGGTATAGGTCGTGTAATGGCGTTGGGCAGGGAGCCAAGTTCTATGCGGTGCCTTATGCAGGTACATCAACAAAAAAGGTTGGGCTGTGTCCCTGCGCTTCTGCATCCAGTCCAACGTAAGGTCGGTGATGATATCCGTTACGTATCCCGTTATGGTGGTATCTCCGGCTGAGGTAATGAACTTGGGATTGTAATAATCGCCTTGGCCGGGCAGTATCTTGAACTCATCAAACCCTTTGGGATTGTTGCCAAAATGCAATTTTCCGAACATCGCGGTCTGGTACCCCGATTTTTTAAGGATTTGCGGAAAGGTAACGTTGGTGGTATCAAAAGGCATACGATTATCGATTTTCCCATTGAGATGGCTATGCTTTCCCGTTAGGATTACGGCCCGGGACGGGGCACAAATGGAGTTGGTGACGCTGGCATTGGTAAACAGCATTCCCTCTTTGGCAATCCGATCGATATTCGGGGTCTGTATCAACCTATCGTCATAGGCACTGATGGCCTGATAGGCATGATCGTCTGACATGATGAATACGATGTTGGGCCTTTTCGGGGTTTTGGATTCTGTGCTATCGGCGCCATCTTTACAGGAAATTAGGCAGATAAAGCCTAGTGATAACAGTACGTTCGTCGACTTTTTCATGGGTTTTGGTTGTTATAGGTTTCCAGTACTTTTTTAAATTCTTGTAGGAGCGGTTTCAAGGCTTCGGGCTGTTCGGCGGTATCCAACGGATCTTCTTCCAAAGGGTCGTCCTCGAGATTGTAGAAGGCCCCATTTCCGTACAATTTCCATTTTTTATCCTGTACATATCTTCGAGCCTTGAATTTTCCCCAATTTGGGGCATAATCGCAAAAAATCCAGTCCCGGACCTTGGTTTCCCTGTCCAACAACTGGGGATAGAAACTATGGCCATCGGTCTGTGACGTGTTCGAAAGGTTTGCTTTAGCCGTCTCTAGCAGTGTCGGTACAAAATCGGTAAAATCGATAAGATTTTCATTAACGCTACCCGCTTTTATTTTTCCCTTCCAGTTGGCGATCATGGGAACATGGGTTCCCGCATTGGTAGTATTGCCCTTGTCACCGGTCAATGCCACGCCATTAATAACGGAGGTAACATCGGTATCCGTTCCATTGTCCCCGATAAAAAGGATCAAGGTGTTCTCGCGTATGCCTAGGTCCTCTGTTTTTTTAACGATTTTACCCACCAAAAGATCCATATAGCCCACCATTTCACCAAAGTAGGTGGTATCGTTTGTTTTTGAGGCATTGTCGAAATCTTTAAAACCTGGATTTTTAGGAGTGGGAACAAAAGGGTCGTGCGTCAGTACCATGGGATAGTAGATGAACATCGGCCCATTTTGATGGGCATCCATAAAGGATTCTATGTAGTCTACAAAGAGATCGGGGCCATAGGCCCCCGGAAACGTCTCGGTATCCTTTTGTTTACGGCTCAAATGGGGGTCTTTGTAGCGCGACCCGCGTTCATCTATTTGCCAAAGGCAATAATCCTCAAATCCGGCTTGTTCGGGAGTGCTTCCCACACGACCTCCCGCCAATTCCTGTTGTCGTTCATTGCCCCATAATTGCCATTTCCCGGCCACCAAGGTTTTGTAGCCCGCCTGCTGCATATAATGCCCAAAAGTCTTTTCCTTGGCATCCAACAATCCAAAACCGACATAGTTTCTAAAATTGTACTTTCCGGTCATCAACTGTACACGGGAAGGGGTACAAAGAGGTGTGGAGTAACAGTGGTCAAACCGCATGCCTTCCCGGGCCAAGTTGTCCAAGTGAGGCGTGTGGTAACTGTCGCTTCCGTAGACCCCCAAGGTCTCGTAACCCAGGTCATCGGCCATGATGAGGATAATGTGGGGTTTGTTGGAACGCTGATCCAATTCCTTACGTTTTTCGGTACAGGAAAGGCAGCAAAAAGTAATTACGCAAATCGGGAAAAACAACAGGGATTTCAAGAAAACCGGTTTAGAAATCCCAAGATACTAATTTTATGGTTGCACGGTTTTTTTCTTAAGTACGACCAAGGAATTTTTTTGAATATCCACAGCTTCCTTGAACAGCGATTTTAAGGCCTGGTAATCCTTTTCGTTAAAATAGGAACTGTTCAGTGCTAGTTCAAAGGAAAATGAAATCTGACTTGTATTCCCGGTACTGTAAAACTTAAGCGTAGCTAGGGTATCGCCCAAGGCAATCGATTTATTTTCAGGAAATTCCTGAATAGCGTATCCATCAGGAATCGTGAAGATGATCTGATATCGGTAATTTCTTGGGTAACCAAAATCAATAGGATAATTACGCTCATCCAGTTGAAAGGGATTTCGGTTGAAGAATTGGATAAAAAATGGATTCAAGTAGGCCATATCACCATTGAGCACGTCTTCTATTTCGAACTTGAATCGTTGTGAAACGCCCTGCTTGTCCGTTCGTTGTTGTACCAATTCATAGGAGGTAATCGCAAAATTTCCCGAAATTTCCTCTTCTACCGAGTCCAAGTATTCCTCTTCACTTTTTTCGTTCAAGGTCTTATGCATATTTATGGCATTATACCCCGTGCTTACAGCGTCAAAAACACCAACGGCCTTGTTTTCCTCCGGGTCAAATTTAATTTGGGCCCTCACTTGATGGCGATTCTTGGTTTGGGGTCTAATATCATACCAATAGCTATCGTTTTTAAAATCCATGACCCTGCCGTAATGGTTTAAGGCCCGAAAAGGTAAAAAGCCAAATGGCATATACTTATCGGTCGCATCCAATAGATAACTTTTCCCATCAATTTCAGTCTTGGCCACAACATAGTTGAAGTTGGACATTACAGGATGTACCTTCGTAGGTAATCCCCTTTTTCTTGTAGATAAAAGCATTAAGTTAGTTGGAATGTTCGCGGCGTTTAATAGGTTGATCAACGACATATTTATCTCCCAGGCATTTCCCTTTCCAGCATCGAATGCCTCCTTTACCCTTGCTTTTCCATAGGATGAATACTGCTTGTTCCAAGCATAATGCTGTTGCACAAATTCAAAAATATTCTTGGCCCTGGTCAGTTCATCGCCTTCAATTAGAAGCTTTTCAGGCACGTGGCGTTCAAAAAAACCTTTCTTGGTCAGTTGCCTTCCAATATCCTTGTCGGATCTAAATTCCCTGTCCACATCTTTCCAGCTTTTGGTATACTTATTTGTAGTGCCATCGAGTCTATTGTATTGGGAAAGTTCAAAACTCAACTGTGACCGGTAATTTTCTGCGGAAAGCATAAATTCCTTTTCCTCCTTAAAGGCTGGAATATCCTTCATGGTATACTTCAATACCTCACAATCCGCAGCTTTTGGATATCCCTCAATAGTGAAACACCCTTTTTGAATATGAGCATCGTTTATATCCAATTCCAAATTACCTCTTAAGGAACGGTTGTAGACCCAATTTCCTGGGATTTTAGCATTGAATTCACTGTAGATTTTGGGAATCGATCCCTGGAAATCCCACCCGTTAAAATTGAAATCATATGGGGTGGTTATGGTATAGGAGTATTCTAGGATACTTCCTTTTTGCATTTTTGGAAAAGTAAAGGCTTTTACTTTCCACCTTTCGGAATGGTCGTTTTCAAAGATTTCCGAAGGCAAGACATTGTATTGAGTATCACCATTATGTGTAACTGCCTTTAACGCCGTCACCTTTTCGGTCAACGTACCCTTGTGATATAGTGGGATTTCGACGGTGCCATAGGCAAACCCCTTTTCATCCAGAATTTTGATTTTGGTGTGATATTCCTTGATCAAAAGTATCCTCCGGTCGACTACCTTAAAATAGTTATTGCCCCATTCATAAAGAACTACGGCATGGGCCGAAGGATCTTTTTCATAGGTAATCATATTTTTTTCAGTATTGGAAAGCTTTCCAAAGGTACCTTTCTGTTGGGCGGGCAAGGTCCAAATTACGGTTGTAAGGATGAGTACGAAGGTTAAAAAATGGTTCATTGTTAGTAGCTGGGTTTTAGAATTAGCTCTAGTGCTATATGAGGTCTTATGGCGAACACTAATTTTAAGAAAAGTTGAATCATATGGGAAAGGTTAGTTCATTTTTTTTTCGATTACGAATAGCGAGTTCCCCTGTATTTTCATGGTGCGGTCAAAAAGTTCACGCAGTAATTTATAGTCGGCAGGCTCAAAATATGCCGTATTAAGCGCCAAATCAAAGGATATCATAACTTCCTTGGCATTTTGCACATAGAAATATTCCAGAACAGCTAGGTTATCCCCGAGTCGCATCGCGTCTTTTTGAGGTAGGTCAATTAGCTGATATCCTTCCGGGATTGTAATATTGATTTGATATCTATAACGCCTTGGATAGCCAAAATCTACGGGATAATTTCTCTCTTCTTCAATAAAGGGGTTTTGTCTAAAAAAAATCGGAAGGAAGGGGTTAAAATATATCCTGTCGCCAATAGGATTGATACCGGCGCTGAATTGAATCTGCTCCGAAATTTTCCTTTCGTCAGATCTTTCTTGGACAAGTTTATAGGAGCCTATCTCAAGATTGTTTTGGAATTTCTCTGTCAAGGCACTCAAGTATTCTTCTTTATCTTTTTCATCTTTCATTTCCCTGGTTTGGATAGCGTTGTACCCTTGGGTTATCATTTCCAAACCACCGTTGGCGGTCTTGGAATCTGGATTTAGTTGTACCCTGGCCCTTATTTGACAACCATTGTTAGCATACGGCTTTATAGTGTGCCAGTAGCTGGCATCTGAAAAATCCATGACTCGGCCATAGTGATTTAGGGCACGGAAAGGCAGAATTCCAAAAGGATGATATTTGTTTGTCGCGTCCAACAAATAATCTTTATCGTCTATGGTTGCCTTGGCGATGATATAATTAAAGTCGGACATGACAGGGTAGGTTTTTTTGGGCAGACCGAGCTGTCTGGTTGACATTAACAATAAGTTGGATTTAATACCGGCAGAGTTTAATAGATTGATCAATGACATGTTGATTTCCGCCACGTTTCCTTTCTTTTCATTAAAAGCCTCCTTTACACGTACTTTTCCATAGATCCCAAAGCCGCCATTCCATGAATAGTGATTTCTGATAAAATTATAAATATGGGTAGCTTTGGTCATTTCGTCCGCTCCCTTTAGCAAATGGTCCGGTATCTTCCTGCCAAAAAAACCTTTATAGCGCAATTGTTTTCCAATATCTTTATCAGTCCTATATTCCCTATCTACATCCTCCCATGAAGTGGTCAATTTTGTGCCCTCATTAAGTCCGTTGATCTTGGAAAGTTCAAAATCTAACCTAGAAATATAATTGGAAGGGCCTAAAGTATAACTAGCATCATATTTAAAAGCAGGTATATCCTCCATTGCATAAGTAAGCTTTTCACAACTTAGGGCGAAAACACCTCCGGGAGGAACGAAACAGCTACTTAACTTTTCGACTTGGTTAGTACATAATTCCAACTCGCCGACCAAAGTTCTATTGTAAACATACTTCAGCGGAACAATGGCTTGAAACTCACTGTAAATCTTAGGAATGGTACTTTGAAATTCCCAACCATCAAGTTTAAAGATAAACGGAGAAAGTAAAAGGTACTCATATTCCAATATGCTACCTACACTTACATTGGGCAAGGTAAACTGCGCTTCAACAACTCCTGGCTGAGTATTTGAAAAATAGATTTTTTCTTCTTGAAGATGGCTTTTTATGCCATTGTTATGAGTAGTTGCTTTTATTCCAGCCACATCTTCATGCAAGTCCTTTCCAATTAAAAGTGGTATGGAAACATTACTATGCTTAAAGCCCTGCCTATTTAAAATTTTTATTTTGGTATGGTATTTTTTAATCAAATGAAGCCTTTTGTCCTTTACAATGAAAAAAACATCACCTTTTTCATACAAGACTACTGCAGGGGCATCGGGATCTTTTTCATAGGTATCAAATGTTCTGTCGAAGTAGGTAAGTTCTCCAAAAGGGATGCTATCTTGGGAAAAGGAAGGTAAGCCGTACATCAAAATAAGTAAGGCCGCAATATAATAAGACCGCATTGTATGGTATCGGTTAGGGGGTTGTAAGACCTAACAGATTTTAAAAGTAATTATTGTAATCGGGTACTAAAAAATAGGCCTTAGTATCTTTTTGTTCGGGGTATACCTCAAGTAAAAGCCACCCCAAAAAGTCTTTTGGGGCGGCCAACGCAAAAACGAAAACATAAAATTAATTGTATTATCCAGGTTTTGGCAAGACCCTTTATTTTCAAGAATCAGGAACCGGTATCATCATCTTCATCATCGTCAACAATATCATCTAGGTCAATTTCTGTGGTATTACCGTCATCATCGGTCTCCAGGGCACTATCATCACATTCCCCGTCACCATAATCCAAAGTAACGGTTTCCGAATTCTGGGTACTTACAACCACTCCGCTGACGTAATACCTACATCGCGGCTCGCTGCGCAACGGTTCGGTGATCTGGAATGTATAACTGTCCCCATTGCTGAAAATCGTTTCCCCATTACCGGTTACAAGATTATAGAAGTTAAGGAAGGTTTCTTCATCACTTTCGAAAATGGTTTCAGTGGCATAGCTGCTATTATCCGTCGCTTCCAGGCCATCCGGCCAGGTAAAACTAAAATCAGACTCGTAAGCGTAGACCAGATTCCCTGCCTCGTTTTCAAAATCATAAATGGCTTGGGCACTTCCGGTAACCATTATGTCGTTGTAGGTGTAATTTTCCAGAGTGTAGTCTATCACAAAGTCATTATCCTCACTATCTTCTGAAGTATAGGTAATTACTATCCTACCCGAGACCACATCCTCATTTCTAAGTTCGCAGGTCTCCCCATAATCGATGATGACCGCAATGTTTCCATTCTCATCTTCCTCGGAAGTGATATCCATACAACCGAAGGTCTTCTCTGTACTTACGGTTTTGCTTGTACTCGTATCTACGCCAAAATTGTTGCCTACGGCACTATTTATTTCATTAACGGCCGCTTCCAGTTCATTTTTTTCTGTCCGGGTTATTACTGTCAAAGAGTTAAATTCACCCGTGTCACTACTTTCATTGTCATCCTGACAACTCAAAAGAAATATAGCCCCTATACAGCAGAAGGCTATTTTTGCAATTCGCTTTTTCATAATGCTTCAAATTTTTAGTATTGAAAAATGGATTCCCGACCTCCCATGGGCCATGGCAGGTAAGCATACCGCTAAAGGGGCTTTACAGGTGTTGCTCCATGGATGAAGACGCGCGTAGTAAACACCTGCTCAATGTGATGGATATCCCTGTCCATTGGGTAAGGCCAACACGGTACTAGATCAAATTCAGGTTTCAAGATACCCTGAACTTAAAAAAGGAAAAAAATAGATATACTAATAGTCTGATTTTGTAGACGAAAAAAGAATTTCTATCGATTAGTTAATAGGATAAAAGGTAGATTTTTTAAAAGGGGAAAAGTGCTTAGCTATATATTGAAAATCAAGCAATTAAATGATTTATGAAGTACTGGCCAGCCCATTTATGGTTTGCCTCAATGTCGAAAGATTGGTCAAGAGTTGCTCCAGTCGCTCCAAGGGCAACATATTGGCCCCGTCGCTTTTGGCATTGGCCGGATCAAAGTGGGTTTCCATAAAAAGTCCATCTACCCCGGTTGCAATTCCTGCCCGTGCCATGGTCTCTATCAAGGCAGGTCTTCCACCGGTTACCCCGGAGGATTGGTTGGGTTGTTGTAGGGAGTGGGTCACATCCAAGACCACGGGAGCAAATGCTTTCATGGTGGGTATGCCCCTAAAGTCTACTACCATATCCTGATAGCCGAACATGGTACCACGATCGGTAATAAGGACTTGTTCGTTACCGGAATCCGTAACCTTGGTGACGGCATGTCGCATACTCTCCGGACTCATAAACTGCCCTTTCTTAAGATTTACCGTTTTGCCGGTTTTAGCGGCCGCGACCACCAAATCCGTCTGGCGTACCAAAAAAGCCGGGATTTGAAGCACATCCACAAACTCGGCCGCCTTGTCCGCATCCGAGACTTCATGGATATCGGTTACCGTGGGTACTTCAAAAGTCTCGGATACCTTACGGAGTATTTTCAAGGCTTTTTCATCCCCTATGCCCGTAAAGGAATCGACCCGACTCCGATTGGCCTTTTTAAAACTTCCCTTAAACACATAGGGAATGCCTAGTTTGTCCGTAAGCTGTACGATATGCTCCGCAATCCGTAGGGCCATATCCTCCCCCTCGATGGCGCATGGACCCGAGAGTAGAAAAAAATTATCGCCACGGGCATGTTTAATTTGAGGAATAAGAGACAGATCCATATCATAAATTTTGCATAAAGATAGTATTTAACCCTGGTTTCCTTTTTAGATTTAGCGAAACGAATCAAAATCTATGGGTAAATTAGTACTGCTGTGTTTTGCAATTTCCTTACCACTTTTGACAAACGGACAGCGAATGGAAATCCAGGAAAAAGGCAGTGGCCTTATCAACCTGGAGCGACACCAGTTTAAATTCGACCTTCTTGCACCAGGGTTGAGTTATGAGCTTGGCATTTTTAGGAACCAAACCATTTCCACCAGTCTGGGTCTGGGTCTGGCTACCTATCAAGAAGGATATGCCCTAGGATTGGCTTGGAATAACCGGTATCGCTATTACCACAATTTAAACAGGCGCGTAGCCAGGAACAAGAACGTATCGGGAAATTCGGGAAATTATATCGCTGCGGCCCAGGCCATTTTCTTCTCCCAACTCCGACTCGCCACGGACATTGAAGGCCCCGACGATTTTAATCTGGGATTTTACGGATTGGTCTACGGTATTCAACGCACCTATCCCAAAGGTTTTAATTTTAATGTAGAACTCGGTGCGGGTTATTATCGGGGAGATGGTGCCCTTTCCGGGTATGGCCCTTTGTTGAATATCAACTTCGGGTGGGTCGCCACCAAACGAAAATCAAAAAAACCGGTATTTGAATGAAACAGGTTTTGTGATAGGGTTATGAATCGTTGTTTTTGAGCGCTAAAATAACTTCCTAAAAATCAACAACATAAAATTAATATAAGATCTGATCGACAAGAGAAAATTAGGCGTATCTTTGCACGCTTAAAATCAAGGGTATGACCAGTACAAAGAATATTGCCATCATCGCGCACGTAGACCACGGTAAAACTACCTTGGTCGATAAAATCATGCACCATTGCCAGTTGTTTCGGGAGAACGAAACTACGGGCGATTTGATTTTGGATAATAATGATTTGGAACGTGAACGGGGGATTACCATAGTTTCCAAAAATGTATCCGTAACCTACAAGGGTACCAAAATAAACATTATAGATACTCCTGGGCACGCTGATTTTGGAGGGGAAGTGGAACGGGTGCTGAACATGGCGGATGGCGTTTTATTGCTGGTAGACGCCTTTGAGGGCCCTATGCCACAAACGCGATTTGTGTTGCAGAAGGCCATAGATATGAAGCTGAAGCCTTGTGTGGTGATCAATAAGGTGGATAAGGAGAATTGCACCCCCGAGGAGGTGCATGAAAAGGTATTCGATCTTATGTTCGAACTTGGTGCGGAGGAATGGCAATTGGATTTCCCCGTAGTATACGGATCGGCAAAGCACAATTGGATGAGTGATGATTGGAAAAAGGAAACGGACTCCATAGAACCTTTGTTGGATATGGTCATTGCCCATATTCCCAGTTTTATGGCGGAAGAGGGCAACACCCAAATGCTGATTACCTCCCTGGATTATTCTTCCTTTACCGGTAGGATCGCCATCGGTAGGCTTCAAAGGGGAAGCTTAAGGGAGGGTCAACAGATTTCCTTGGTAAAAAGGGATGGGAGTCTTGTTAAATCAAAAATAAAGGAGCTCTTTACTTTTGAAGGTTTGGGCCGCAAAAAGGTTCAGGAGGTGGCAGTAGGTGATATCTGCGCTATCGTGGGTCTGGAAGGGTTCGAAATCGGGGATACCATTGCCGATGTTGAAAATCCCGAGGGATTAAAGACCATAGCCATAGATGAGCCTACGATGAGTATGCTTTTTACCATTAACGATAGCCCATTTTTTGGGCAGGATGGCAAATTTGTCACTTCCAGACACATTAAGGAACGATTGGAGCGGGAACTCGAAAAGAACCTGGCCCTTAGGGTAGAAGAGACCGATAGTGCCGATAAATTTATGGTCTTTGGACGAGGGGTGCTCCATCTTTCCGTTTTGATCGAAACCATGCGGAGGGAAGGTTACGAATTGCAAATAGGTCAGCCGCAGGTTATTATCAAGACCATTGAGGGTGTAAAATGTGAGCCTATGGAACAACTGACCATAGATTTGCCGGAGGAGGTTTCCGGAAAGGCGGTTGAAATGGTCTCCATTCGTAAAGGGGAAATGACCCATATGGAAGCTAAGGGGGAACGGATGCTCTGTGAGTTCCATATCCCGTCCCGGGGAATTATTGGGCTACGAAACCAATTATTGACGGCGACGGCCGGAGAGGCTATAATGACCCACCGTTTTTTGGAATACCAGCCTATGAAGGGCGATATCCCACAACGCCAGAACGGTTCCTTGGTCTCCATGGAGAATGGGAAGGCCATACCCTATTCCATTGATAAACTTCAGGAACGGGGCAAGTTCTTTATAGACCCGGGGGAGGATATTTATGAAGGACAGGTCATTGGGGAGAATTCCCGAGGCGATGACATGACCGTTAATGTCACCAAGACCAAAAAGCTTTCCAATGTACGTTCGGCCGGAGCGGATGACAAGGCAAAGATTGTACCGGCCATAAAATTTTCCTTGGAAGAGGCCTTGGAATACATCCAAAAGGACGAGTATGTTGAAGTGACCCCGAAACACCTTCGCTTGCGAAAGATATTTTTAAAGGAGGTGGACCGTAAACGGAATAAAATCGATTGATACTGCCCCAAAAGACCTTGAATCCGATTCGAGGTTTTTTGTTTTGGGTGGTCTATTTTGTCAAATCGGTAATCTGCACGTCCTGTATTTGCGGCTTCAATATTAATTGCACAAGCCAGGATTTTTTTGAACCAAGTGCCATGTAATTTGTATAAATTGAAGAAGCTAATTCATTCAAAGAAAATCGATTTACATGAGACTAAAAGGGAAAAAAGTCCTTATTACGGGCGGTTCCCGTGGTATTGGAAGATGTATGATCGCGGAACTGATAAAACAGGGCGTTAAGGATATCGCGGTCATAGCCAGGGATAAAAAAAATTTAGAGCGGCTCCCGGAGGATTTTGAAAAAACAAAATTTCTGTTGGTCAATGGAAACGTTGGCGATATCGGTGTGCTTCGCGAAATGTCCTCCAAAATTGAGGACCAATGGGGCCGTTTGGATGTATTGATCAACAATGCAGGTATCGTTTCGGCAGGGTCGTTGGAGGATATCCCGGACGAAGAGATCTATGACCAAGTGGCCGTAAACCTAACAGCCGTTCTATTCCTTACCAAATATTGTCTGCCCTTACTCAAATCTTCCAGGGAGGCGGCCATTTTAAATGTTTCTTCGGGATTGGGACTTTTGGGTATGCCGTTTTATTCGGTATATGGAAGTACCAAGGCAGGGATTCGTCAATTTTCGGATTCCTTGAGACGAGAGCTTAAACCTTTTAAAATTTCGGTTACCTGTGTATATCCCACCGCAACGGACACGGAAATGATGCAGAAATTTAAAGGCCGGGAAATGGACTCACCGGAACATGTGGCCGAGAAGTCCATTCAAGCGCTGATGCAAAAGGAACTACATTTTATCTTTGGAGGGGAACAGCGGCTTAAGGACCATCGACTCAACTTTGAATCCCCAAAGAAGTTCGACAGGCAGATTTCCGATAGCTATGACCAACGAAGAGAGGCCAGTCAATCCCACAGGGCCATCTAAATTTTAGGAACAAGGCCAGGTGGATGGTCACTTCCATTACAATTCAATGCATCCGCGCAGTAGCGGAAAAACAAGGACTGGAGAACGATTAATCTAGCGGGGCCTGATGCAATGCCGCGGCGGCGGCGCCAACAATACCGGCATGATTTCGGAGCTCTGCGGGTATAACCGGAGTATCGATCTTTATGTAATCCTTGAACTGGTCAAAATCCTTGGAGGTTCCACCTCCCAAAATAATCCAGTCCGGGGATACCAACAATTCCACGAACTCCAAAAAAACGTTGAAGCGCTTACCCCACTTTTTGTAACTCAGCTCCTCGCGCTCCTTGGCCGATGCCGCGGCCCAAGTTTCAATTTTTGTATACTTTTTGTAGGGAATCTGGCCCAATTCAAAATTAGGGATCAGTTCACCATCCAAAAATGCACCACTGCCCAATCCTGTTCCAATGGTAATCATAATCACCAAGCCTTCCTTTCCTTTGCCAATACCATAGTTCATGGTGGCATAACCGGCGGCATCGGCATCATTGATAACCGTCACCGGGAGTCCTGTGACATCACTAAAAAGCTTCTGGACGTTGACCCCTAGCCACTTTTTATGGAGGTTACCGGGCGATTTACAGATGCCGTGCTTGATAACCGTAGGAAACCCACAGCCTATGGGCCCCTTATGCCCAAAATGGTCTACAATTTCCTTGAAGACCTTGGCCATGTCCTTGGGTTTTTTGGATTCAGGAGTGGGAATCCTAAAGCGCTCCGTAAGCATTTCCCCTGTCAATGAATCTATTAAGGCTCCTTTCATACCGGAGCCGCCAATATCAATACCAAGAACGTCCATCGCTAGATTTTGTATTACCGGGGCAAATGTAACAAAAGTTTTTACTTATGCTAATCCTATGTTGTAAAGAGGGTTTTTCTGTAGCTAAAAGTCATATAAACCGGTATTGCCCTCTTCCAAAATGGGCACCAACTCTTGTATGATGTCTGCATTATCCTTGGCAATATTTCTGGATTCCCACGGATCCAGGGTATGGTCATAAAGTTCCAAGGTCGGTTCTTCCTCTCTGTAATATTGGGTCAATCGATATGCGTCCGTACGCAACGTAATACCATTTTTAAAATAGCCATAGGCCACTCCGTCTGATGACTTTTGGATAGATTCCATGGTATGGGCAAAACTTTCCCCATCAATGGCATAATCCATTTTCAAGTCACAAAGCTCCATAAGCGTTGGATAGATATCCACGGTTTCCAGGATTTGATCTACTTTCTGGTTTTTGTGATCAAGATAGGGCGATTTAACTATCAGGGTACTTTTCAACGCATTCTCGAACAAGGTATGTTTACCCCATACCCGCTGGTCTCCCAAATGCCAACCATGGTCGCCCCAAACAACGATGATCGTATTCTTGTCCAGCCCCAAAGTCTTAAGTTCCTTCCATAGTCTTCCGATTTGTGCATCGATATAACTGATGGACGCCCAATAGGCATGTCTCAATTTTTTGGCATAGGCATCCGATACTGCCTCTGACAAGCTCGCTTTCTCCTCACCCAAGGCATATTGGTTGAATTCCCCGCTTCCATGCAGACTTTTCAAATGGATGTCTTCTGGAATTTTGGGGTATGGAGCAAGCGGAATACGATCGCTGTCGTATAAATCCCAGTACTTTTTTGGGGCGTTAAAGGGCAGGTGGGGCTTAAAGTAACCTACCCCCATAAAAAAGGGTTCTTCCTTGTTTTTGAGCTCCCGCAATTTAGTGAGGGCAAGCTTGGTGGTGAGTCCATCCGGGTAGCCGTCGTCATCCACATAACCTTTTTCATAGGGTTTCACCTGCTTTTTTAGGCTCTGTCGGTTTTCCCCACTGGCATAGGCGAAAAAAGCGTTCCATCCGGTCTCCCATTTTCCGGGGTCAAAGAGCAGTTCATCCCAGCTATGGGGCAATTCCCTTTTATTTGAAACGGGCTCTTCATAACCATATACCAATCCATCCGCGGAATGGCTTATTTTCCCTATGCCCGCGGTATGATAGCCCTCCCTTCTGAATTTATGGATAAAGGTCTCGGGAATGGCCTGTTCCGGTTTTTCGGAGATTTCCTTTTCTATGGCTTGGTTGGATAGATGGATGGGTTTTGAGGGTCGCATTCCTGTCAATAGGGCATGCCGGGAGGCTCCGCAAGTAGGAACCTGAACGTAGTGATGTGTAAAATAGGATCCTGCACGGGCCAAGCTATCCAGATTGGGAGACTTAACATCGGAATTATAGATACCCAGTTCGGTCCGTAAATCGTCAACCGCTATAAAAAGGATATTGGGTCTGATTTTCTCAGGAGCAGGGCTTTTGACGCATCCCGAAAAAAAGAAGGTGAAACCTAGAACAAAAAAAAGTCGAAACATCCAGTAGTGTATTATACATCCCGTGAGTTCCAAAGTAATCAAAAAATAGGAAGTAGGCCAAAATGATAGGATCATAGCCCCGTTTTGAGCAGGTGTACTATTTTAACGATTAAAAAGGCCGGCATTGTAACCACCAATTCCGACTGATTAATGACGGTGACCACCGTAATATCCTGGTTCTCCAAATAAGTCAGATAACAGGTATATCCCGGATCAAAACCACTATGGCCCATTACCCGTCCTGTTCTTTTTGATTTATCGAATAGCATTACCCCCAAACCATAGCCTTTTTTAAAATCCAGCATTTTAGGTAACGTTGCTTCGGATTTGAATAGTTTTCCCCGGAACAACCCTTGGGCAAAGACCGTCAAATCATCCGTTGTGGTAAGGATACCTCCTGCAGGGTTCATTTTGTTGAAATGCAGGGTAAATTTGGTCAGGTCCCAATCCGTATAGTATCCCTTGAACATTTGGGGAATAACATCGTCGGAGGGTTGCAAAGAGGTGTTTTTTAACCCTAGCGGGACTATTATTCTACGTTCAATAATATCGGCAATGTTGGCATTGTCCACCTTTTCGGCAATCATTCCCAAAAGGATATAATTGGTGTTGGAATATCCGTACTTACCTAGTTTGTGGGTCGCAGCCCCCAATTCCAGGGCGAAATCGATTCGCTCTTGCAACGTATATTCGCGCTCCGGGTCGTTTTCGTAACCATTCAGATGTACTTGGCCTTTATTAAGATAATCAAAAATACCACTGGTGTGGCGCAAGAGATGTTCCAGGGTCAATTCCTGCTCATAGGATTTTCCATTATACTCGGTCAGGTTTTTGATTGTGGATTCATCCAAATATTGGATAACCTTGTCATCCAAAGAAAGGAGTCCTTCTTCTTCCTGTTGTAAAATACAGGCGGCCACAAATGTTTTGGTGATGCTCGCCGCGATGAACTTTTCATTGCCAGACAAGGGAGTATTCCCATCCCTACCCACATGTCCCGGACTGTATTTCCAGTTGGTGGCATTTGGATAGCTGACCGAAGCGATTACCCCACTGGCCTCGGGATTTATCCTAAGGTACTCATCGGTCAAGGCCATTAATTCTTTCTGAAGTGATTCGGACTGCGCAACGAGTTTCGGATATCCCAAACAACAGCAGATACCATAGATTAGAACAAACTTCAAACGTAAACCTTCTGCCATAACCTTTAATTTTACCACTATAGAGAGGAAGGCGTCCTATAATTGTTACAAAAAATGAATGTCATGATGGATAAGGTGTGCAAATCTTTTTTTGGGTCCGCAAACTTCTTTTCATTTATCGGCTATATTTGAAAAGAAGGATTTTGGACTACCCTTTCTGACATAAATTTTAATTCTACCTTGATTTTCGGATAAAATGAATACGTTTCAACGAATCGTCCCACTTCTTTTGATTTTCCTTCACCCTATTGACGGAATGTTGGCCCAAGAAACCCCATCGACCCTAAGGATATTAAGCTATAACATTCATTATGGGGTGGGAATGGACGGGAAAAAGGATTTGGCTCGAATCGCCGATGTGATAAAGGCCACGGACCCCGATATTGTAGGACTTCAGGAGGTAGCCGATTCCACCATGATGGCCACCCTAGGTAGATTAACGAATATGCACAATATTTTGGGGGCTTCTACCGAAAAGGAAGCACCCAACTTATACCATTTGTTGGATATTCCCGTACCGGATTCCCAATTGCACTATGGCGATGGTATATTGTCCAAACAACCTTTTGCCTATGTAGGCAATCTTTCCATTCCAAGTGCCAGCAGCAGCCGATATGAGGCCATGTGCATTGATGTGGATTTTTCCAAGGAGCCCGGCAAAAAAGAAATCGTCCGATTTATAACCACCCACTTTGATTATTTGGAAACCATTGGTTCCGAGATGGCTAGGAAAGCCGCGGTCGCGGTAATCGAAGCGGCGTTTGTGGACGATAAAATGGATATGGGCTATATCCTTACCGGCGATTTGAACGCAACTCCCGATTCCGAAGTCCTGAATCTTTTGGAACATAAAGGTTGGGTAAAAGAGGATTTTGGCAAGGAATTGCCAACGGTTCCCTCCACAGCTCCCCGTAAGCAAATCGATTACGTTCTCGTACGACCAAAAAAGCGATGGAAAATCATGGATATTCGGGTAATCTATGAACCGGACGCATCCGATCATTTGCCTATTCTCATGACCTTGGAACGCATTTCCAGGGATTGAATTTAAACGATTTTCTTCGGTTTATGTAGAAATAATAGCTTTTGGAACACCAAAGGAAATATCTTTCTTACCGAAAAAGCGATGGGAGGAGAACCAAATGTCCTTATAACCGCTCATGTTGTCCAATGAGGGCATAAATTAGGGTGCGTACAACACGTCGGTTTGCATACGACAAGATAACCGACAAGTCTGGATACCCGGACCGGGCCAAAGCTTGGATGATGGAATGATTTAAGAAAGGGAATGGAAGAAGTGCCGACATAGGTATTACTTAAATATTGACCAAGGTGACAAAAAAAGAGAGTTTAAAGGCGTATTTTTATGCTCTAAATGGCAATACTACATAGATATGGATAGAGAAAATAGGGAAGCTATTATCACGGTTGTTGGCTTTTTGGGTGCGGGAAAAACGACCTTGTTGAATCATTTGATGACCAGCTATATGGAGGAGGGTTGGAGTCCCTTTATTATTCTTAACGACTATGAAAATGCAAATCTTGATATTCAACAATTTATTGGACGGGTAGAGTCCAAATGGGTGAAGGCTCTTAGCGGTAGTTGTATTTGCTGTAGTGGTATAGACCAACTTAGGGATTTCGTCAATGGAATACCGGAGCGAACAAATGGCATAACATTGATTGAGGCCAATGGTACCTCAGACGCTTGTTCACTTATGAGTTTCCTTGGCGTTGGGATTAACGAACGGTTTCTGCCACCTATCCAAATATCCGTGGTTGACGTCAAAAACTGGCAAAAAAGGGGTGAGCATAATGAACTTGAAGCGAATCAGATTCAGGTATCTTCCTTGATTGTTTTGACACATATTGACAATGTAACATCGGATCGACTAAATTCAGTGGTCGAAGCGCTTAAGAGCCTTAATCCATTAGCGGAAATTATGACCCTGGATGACATCAACATTTCCTTTCTTCCCAAACTCTCTCCCTCCCAAAACGATGCCCAAAAACTTGACCATCTTAAAGCGCATTGGTCTTCTTGCTCCATTGATTTACCTAATTTGCCCAATCCTAATTGCATATATGCGATTTGTAATGCCTTGCCGAAGGATATTCTGCGCATAAAAGGCTGTACACAAATCGGAAACGAGGAACAATATACCTACTTTGAGCGTACTCCGGATGGTGAGGTACGTGTTAGACCTTTTAACGGGGTCCCGATCACAGGTCCCAAACTTTTGACCATAGGGCCCGGAAGTGATTTGGCATTACTTGAAAAAGCGGTTGGAATAGGTCTTTCACAACAACAGGAGGTCAACAACGCAAAATGACTTAAAGACACCCTACAGAAATATATATACAGTACTAAAACGGCCACCTAAACATACCACACCGTATCCAATGCAAATCAATGGACCGGCGGTAAAATTAATGTAGTGGCCCAATCCTCATATGTAGTCGTCTACCTCTGGTTATGCATAAATGAATCGATTTCTTTAATTTTATTGGGTATAGTGAGGTCATAGGAACCCTAACAAGTGGATTATTGCATTCACCCATTGATATTTTTGGAATTTGGTTCGGTTTGGAGAAAGCAACTTCACCAAGCGTAAGGATAACCTATAAGTTATATAATCCAGGCAACGCATGAAAATTATCATTACAGGAAGTACAGGAATGATAGGAAGTTTGGTTTTGACCCATGGCCTGAACGCCCCTCAGATAACCGAGATACTGAGTTTGGTTCGAAAACCGACCGGGCAAAAGCATGCCAAACTCAAGGAAATCGTAGTTGGGGATTTTGAAGATTACAGCAAAGACAATGACTTGTTCAAAGACATCAAGGTTGCTTTTTTCTGTCTCGGTGCCTACACCGGACAAGTTTCCGATGAGCTATTTAAAAAAATCACGGTGAATTATGCCGTTGAATTTGCCAAGGCCTTGGAGAAGAATAGCCCAGGAGCGACCCTTTGTCTATTAAGTGGGGCGGGAGCGGACAGGACGGAAAAGAGCAAAACCTCCTTTGCACGTTACAAAGGAATGGCAGAAAACCAAATCTCGAGTTTAAACCTTAGATTTTATAGCCTTAGACCAGCATATATTTACCCAGTGCAACAAAGAAAAGAGCCGAATTTCGGATATAGGCTACTTCGGGTTTTGTATCCCTTACTTAAAGCCTTTGGCAAACGCTATAGTATTACATCCGTAGAATTGGCGGATGCCATGTTCCATGCGGGACTTAATGGTGCGGACCAGGAAATTTTGGAAAATCAAGACCTATTGAGATACCATAGCGAAGAAACTTAAAATCGATATAACATTAAAACTGAAGTTCACGATGAAGCCATCCCTTTTCCTTATGATAGCTGTTTTTTCCCTGATTGTATTTTCAGTTCAGGGGCAGACTCCAAAAGACTCCCTGCAAATCAAACAGGTAGCGTTGGATTATATCGAATCCCAACATAACGTAAAGCCCGAACAATTTGAACGGGCCGCCCACCCTAGAATGGTCAAAAGGACCTTTTGGACGGACAAGGAGACCGGGAAGGAATATTTACGGGAGACCTTTACCGATGCCATGATTCTGCTGGCCGAAACCTATAATAAGAATGGGGACGGTTTTCCAGAGAATCCCAAAAAAGAGGTCATCATACTGGATATCTATGACAAGACCGCTTCGGTAAAGCTTATAGCCGATGATTGGATCGATTATATGCACATCGTAAAACTGAATGGAAAATGGCAATTGGTCAATGTCCTGTGGCAATTCAACGATTCTGGGGAGCATTAGAGAAAAAGCCATAGTTGGCTTTTAACCAATTAACTAAAGATAGGGTCTTCTTCAAAATCAAAAGACATTTTTTGACTAGGTCAATCGCCAATTCGCATTTTGGCCAAAGGAAAACTGCTTTAAAGGATTCATGTGAAAATAAGCCCTTCGGTTTTACAAAATACGATACAGTATTATAGTTCAATACAAAGCCGGTAATGTCAAATTGCTGTATCTATCTGAATATTTTGACTTAAAAGTTTTTTGAAGCAAATAATTTATATTATATTGTTTTTTGTAGTTTATTTTCTATAAATGATATATAAAACTCCTCACAGGTTCATAATTTTACCTGCAAAATTATAAATAGACACTTGTTACAATCTGTTATATATTAAGAATGATTAGCCTATTCGTTATCCCGGCAGTTTTAGTTTTGTTTTCTCTGTTTTGGATATTTTATCCCCCAATAAACAGAAATCGATTGTATGGGTATAGAAGTGGTAGATCTTTAAGAAGTGATTCCGCTTGGCGAAAGGCCAACTTTATTTGCAGTAGAGTATTATTGGTTATTTCAATACTAATTTTCTTAATGCAGTTGGTCGCCTTTTTAATTATAGGAACTGACAATGATGAAGTAGTAACCGTATTGACCATCTCTTATGTTATCTTAATTTTTTCCATAATACCCATAACTGAAATATCATTATCTGAAAAATCAGCAAGCAACGAGATAAATAAAGAAAACAGCTGATTATGTTGCAACCTTATTTTGAAGTGTCTTCCAAAAATTTTCTAGTACCCAATTAAAGTAGATTATTTACTCAATAGATTTTGACACAATATTTTTCCAAAAAGGGAGGTTGGCCTGAGAAATGCCATTGGTAGATTACAAATTCACGGCTTTAAAAGTAGATGAGCCAAAAGAAATGGAATCTAGGGACAGTGAATTCAACACAGAACACGAACAATACCTAGACAAAAACTTGACAATCTCCGTAAAGTTTAAATCTTCAATAAGATAGGGCTTCCGCGAGGGCAGCTTCGGAAAAAGCGATAAAAAATGAGGACTTAGTGGAAATTTTTAACAAGATCGATGAGCGGGAAATGATTTTTCAACACTTTGAAGTTTTTAATAGTACGGATTAGTCGGCTACAAAACGGTACTGAAGTTATAGCGGTTTGGGCACTGACCTAAACCGCTTTTTTTATATATTATCCGCAAATTGTCAAAATAAAAAAGGTATGCCTTTAGCTGGCTGCCAAGTATACGCGAACCTGTTGGCAGTATTTTAAAATACTACGTACCAAATGAAATATTTACCTGGAATGAGATGTCTTATCATAGTACTGACCATTGTTTTTACTAGTGTGGGATCTGGTTGTGAAAAAGACGTAAAAGCACCAACGGATAATCGAAAGGGAGCAGCTTCTTATCTCTTTCCCAAGATAACAGGTAATTACGCGCTATTTAAGGGGGATGAAATAGGTGGAGTAAAAATGAGCTATGAGTCCGCCACAATTTACCCAGATTCTACCAAGAGCGAATTAATTTTGAAATGGGATAATGTAGCCAGTACATTGTTTAAGGGCAGTGCTTCTTTCAGACTTACCCTGGTTTCGGATCTAAATACCTTTCAAAAGTTTTCAGTGTACACCACGGGCAATGTACTGATAGATTCAATGGATCTGTCCTTAGGGACGCCATTTCAGTTGGTACAATGTAAAATACAGGAAAAACATGTATCGGATGTCCTTGAGAATGGATTGAAAGTTCAGTTAAAGGGAAAAGGCTCACCAGTAGGGGTAATCACTCGAACTGAACATAATCTGGACAACTTTTTACCCCATTTGCTTATGCCGGGCAGCCGACCGATCCGTGAGGAGTTTTTGGATAAAATGGCTTCCCTGGCCTGCCTAACCGAATACGGATGGCAAGAAGGGTGTGTAATTGACGGAATAGCTCGGTTATCCGAAACAGCAAAAGACGGGAAGCGCTATAAGCAAAACCTTGAAAAACATCTATCGGTTATTTTCCCGGATGACGAAGGCATAAATCATGATTACGAAAAGATAGGGATGGAGTTTACCTCTTGTCTGGCACAACTGGCGTTATGGAAACCGGATCACCCGGAAATCAATCACGTTTTGGACTATTGGAAAAGAAAAACCGATTCCATGGGGGTAATAAAAAATGGAAACAAAATTGTTGCTGAAGGAAACTATACCGTGGCATGGCCATTGGCCGTTATGGCCCAACAATTGAATAGGCCCGAACTGGCGCAGGAAGCCATTCATCAGTTAAGGTTGCGTCGCAAATACCTGGTCGATGAACACGGTGCGATTTGGCTTAGATACAATTTTAAGACTCAGGAAAGAACATTTCCCATGTGGTCTCGGGGGTTGACCTGGTATGTATTGGGACTTGCAAGGACATTGGACGTCCTTCCCGATCCTCCCAAGGACTTAATCGAAGAGTTACGGCGGGCCACCGATTATTTAATTTCTATGCAAAGAGCGGATGGAATGTGGACGGTCTTTGCGGGAGATCCCGAAACCGCACCCGAAACATCGGGCACAAGCGGTGTGGCCACCGCAATGGCCATTGGAGTGCGAAGAGGATGGTTAGGGAAAGATGCGGAAGCCTCGGCATTATTGGCAATGAAAGGAGTGGAAAAAAGACTAACGGCCGATGGCTTTCTAGATGGCGTTGCCGAAGAAAACAAAGGTGGCCTGCAATTTCAAAGAGAAACAAAAGGGGCTCTATGTAATTGGGGTATGGGCTTATTTGCGCAACTTCTGGCCGAATTGGCCCCTCCAGTAAACTAATTCAAAAATGCTACCAACGACCACCCAAACGGCCTAAATAAGGCAGTTTTGGCAATTATAGGTTTATGCCCCATTGTTCCATTAATTCAATGATAGGTATTAATTCCTTGCCTTTTTCGCTTAAACTGTATTCGACATTTACCGGGACCCTATCTGTTAACACGCGTCTTTCAATAATGCCATCTTGTTCCAGCTCGCGTAATTGTTCCGTTAAGACCTTATTGCTGATACTTGGAATGAAGTGATTGATCTGCCCAAAACGTTTGGCCGACTTCCGAATAGTGTAGAGTATGATGAATTTCCACCTTCCGCCCAAGACGGACATTATCTTGGTAACAGGGCAATTCTCGGGATTGTTATAGACATATCTCATTTTGTGGTTACTTGCAGGTTACTACAAACAGCATTGTTGCTTCCGAATCGGGAATTCTGGGTCGTATCTTTGCCACACAAAGTTACATAAATAAACATAGTTACTTAAAGAAACTAATATATTATGAAAAACAGTAATCTACAGGTAGAGGTATTCAAAGGCAAAGAGGCCTCCGTAAACAGTTACATCTTCAACAATACCAAATCCATAGTGGTTATGGATGTGCTGCGAAACTCAAAAGAAGCCCTGGAATTGGCAAAGTACATCAAATCAAAAGGATTGCCGCTCACCCACATCTTGATCACCCATGGGCATCCTGACCATTATATCGGAATGGATTGCCTCAAAAGGGAATTTCCCGAAGCCCAGATAGTAGTTTCCATTCCGGAAGTAAAACAGGACATCATTGGTTTCAGTAAATGGATGGAAAGCATCGGTTGGTTGGACAACGAACCGAATTTAAAACCAAAATCCGAGGAGAACCCAACCGGATTTGATTACGAAAACCAAATAGAGGCGCTCGATAACACTAGTCTTACGCTGGAAGGTGGGGGTACTTTGGAATTGAGCAATGACTATAATCCAGCGGAGGCAGAACACTTGACTACGGTGTATTCCAAGGACCTAAATGCTCTTTTTACTTCTGATTTCTGTTATAACGGGGTGCATCTGTGGCTCGGGCAGGGGGTGGACGCGACGCATATAGCCCATTGGAAGGCACAACTCGAAACCTTTAAGGCCCGTTATCAGGATACAGATTTAATGATTTATCCAGGGCATGGAGCATCCTCTGATGTTCAACTCTTTGATGTTGTACTAAAATACATTTCCGATTTTGAGGCTACCGTAGCAAATGAAACAACAAAAGAGGACGCCCTGACCAAAATGAAAGAATTGTATCCCGATTGGGAACAATCCGATTTCTTGCTAGCGTACAGCGTGGATTACCACTTTAGCTTAAAAGCAAACGAATGATACTGATAACATTGGGACTATTCGTGATGGTTCTTACCCTATTTTATCCTCAAAACAAAGGAGAACTTACGGTTGGTGAAAAAATCCATTTCAACAGGATCGAGTGCAAAAAAACCATCACGACTGTGGAGGAAATCAGGTTTAAAAGTTCCATCGAGTGCGTAAAGCACTATAATAAATTGGTTTGTAAGCTCGCAAAGCAGAATACCGACTATGATTTGGATGCTTGGACCCATAACACCTTTGTAATCTCAAACGGTTCTCTGGAGGTATCTAGGTTTGGGAATCATATCAGATTAAGGAAGACCTTGGAAAAATAAAGCAATGCATCCGTATAGGTAACAACGGTTAGGGAAAACGCCCAAACCGTTTTTTTGTTGAATTAAAGTATATTGTGCCTATAAGTGCCGTAGGATAACCCCTGCTGCTAGTACACCATTTAATACCTTGGACCAATGCATCGGATAACGGTAAAAAAAGGGGAAATTCTACAAAAACCTGGAGAGTTTAATAGCAAAATCTATGTAGTAAAGTCGGGTTTGTTACGAAGTTACACCATCGACAAAAAAGGAAAGGAACATATCTTTATGTTCGCTCCCGAGGGTTGGGTCATCGCCGATAACATTCCTCCCGAATTGCAAACGAGTTTATATATAGATGCCTTGGAAGATTCCAACATTATTGTTAGAAACAAGGACATCAACAGTGAAGGTGAAAATGTAGGCCCTTTGGTAAAAAGACTGTGGGTCCTTCAAAAAAGGGTACTCATGTTAATGAGCTCATCCGCCATAGAACGCTATCAGGACTTCATTGAGACATATCCTGAAGTCACCAAAAGAATTCCACAACGTATGATAGCCTCTTATTTGGGGATTACCCCGGAAGCACTTAGCAAAGTAAAGACGGACAGGATGCGCAAATCGTGACCTCCTTTCTTAATCTACATTAATGCATAACCCCTTGGGATCTTGGATATTTGGACTTAAAATATATTCCCATGAAAAATAGGTCCGTTTTATTCAAGATATCTGCTGTACTATGGATTATATGGGGGCTTGTCCATATTCTTGCCGGTGTAATGACAATGAAAGGTGTATTGACCGATGATATTTCGGCATCGATTGCCGGAATTGCCGATGCTGTTGATTCGAACATCTTACAAATGGACTACCCTAAAGCTGCCGGAGCAATTATTGGGCAGCACGGGTTCAACTTGCTTTGGATCGGATTGGTTACCTTTTTATCCGCTTTTTACATTTGGAAGGGAAATAAAAATTCGATTTTCTTGGCAGCGATCACCGGGGGTTTGGCCGATTTGGGCTATTTCCTTTTTATGGATTTGGGCGACTACGTAAAATTCTTTCCCGGAACGGTCATGACTATAGTCTCTTCATTGGCCATTATCACCAGCTTTTATGCCCATTTTAAAAACAGGAAACCGGATAGGGCGGAATAATAAGCAGGCACGATATAAGATAATTGAGTCAAGAGCGCAGGCCATTGGGTTTGCGCTTTTTTAGTATCTTTTCCTGATGGAACGGTGCCACGGTCAAATTGCACATCTTCTATGCGAAAAAGTGCTGGGAGCAATTTTTAGGATTGGGTCATAACCGCTCATAAATTTGGTATAGATGAAGAAAGTAATAGTTTTTATGGTCCTGGCGATTATCGCCGGTTCCTGTAGGGATCGCGAGAAACCCAATGAAACGCCAAAAACAGTAGTGGAAAAAATAACAGAAGAAGAAGCTTTGGGTCTGTTGCATCAATGGACGGGCGCCTATCTGGCAGGCGATGCCGCACCGCTACGCGAGATTCTTGACGAATCCTGGGTGTACTCGGGTTCCTCGGATGGCACGGTATCGGATAAGGACGCTACTATTACGGAATTCGCCAATGCCGACTATACCTTTAAGGACATCGTTTATGAAGGCTTGGATGTTCGCCTGTATGGCGATGTTGCGGTGGTCCGGGGTTCGGAAAGCATGGTGATTGTCGGAAACTCGGGTGGGGACACCACAAAGTTGCGACTGCGCTTTACCGATGTGTATCAAAAAAAGGATGGGAAAATCAAGGCCATCGCAACACATAGCTCTCCCATTGCGGAAGAATGAAATCATTGCTCCATAAACAAGGAGGGGTCGGTTACCTCAATTCCATCGGGATGTTCAAGAAAGTAATCGGCAATACGTTTATAGAGCCCAAGATGGTCCTCTACGCCATCCCAATTCCAATGGTCGTTGATTTCGTCTTGCGGGGTATGTATGCCTCCCAAATCCAAAGGTTCCGCAATTTCACCGCCTTTTAAGCGATTTCCGATCCAAAGTGTTAAAGCTGGAATTCCTTTTGAGAGGAAGGATGCCGTATCAAAACTCGCATTGAGATCATCCACCCAATCCGGACTGATATAATGCCACCCTAAGGGCGTCAGCAAGGTTTCGATCTCATCGACAAAATCCACCCCCTGTCTGGGAAAAATAAAAAAATCCTCCCGTGGTCCGGAAACATTGAACCCGTCTATGTTTAAGCAAATGATGGTATCCGCATTTGGAAAAATGGGGTGGTCCACATAAAATTGGCTGCCATGACGACCAAATTCCTCCCCTGCGGTTGCTACAAAAACCAGATTATGCTTGGGAGCACCGGCATTTTTGAATATCCGGGCGAGTTCCAGTAATGCGCCGACACCGACCGCATTGTCCAGTGCCCCGTTATAGATCGTATCCGTTTGGCCTGCTTCTTTTTGTATCCCGAGGCCATCATAGTGTGCCACAAACACCACTGATTTTGTGCTAGGGGTACGGGCCTCGATAAACCCTACTATATTGGATTCCATTTCCGCTTGCCCTGGGAATGGAAATTTTTGGTAAAATGAGTTACCATTAATTTTCTGGAGCCCTATTGCATTGAACTGCGCTGCAATATAGTTTGCCGCAAGGCGTATTCCCCGGCTACCGGTTCCCCGACCTTCCAGTTCATCCGAAGCAAGAAATTCGGTGTGTTTCCTTATATTGTCCTTGGACTGTGCATGGAGTACAAATGGCAACAGGAATAGTACCAGCCCCCATGGGATTCTTTGGTATAAATTCATCATTAAAATGCATTGTGGTTCCCTTTAGGGAGTCCGGTTTTTCCCATTCGTTTCATCAGGGTGAAAAAAACTTGGAACGGGCAGAAGATGGCTGTTAGCATTGAGAGCAGTATATTGTAACTTGTACGGTCACGGTACGGAAGGCCCAAGTGACCCATTGTAGACCCTTTCGTTGAACTTAAGAAAAAAGTATGACCCAATTAAAACTACCGGAAGCCCCAAATTCCATTCAGAAAGGAGTTCCATTAAAGCTTGTTCTGGATGAACCGGCCATTACACAGTTGGGAAGCAATTTGAAGTTGGTCCATAAAGCATTTGACGAGCAGGCCTTTGTTAAGGAAGCGTTGTCCCATATAGGACCCCTTTCCCTTAAGGAGCGCGGTTTAAAGATAGCGGAGGTGTTACGAAAATACTTGCCCAATATCTATTCGGAGGCGATTGCCGTACTCTTGGCATCGCTTACCCCGCCTTTACAGGATACGGAAAACCTGGGTCTGTCCGTGATGTTTTATTTGCCCCATGTAAGTTTTGTGGAACAATACGGCCTGGACAAAAGTTATAACAACAATGAAGATCCCTTTGCGATTTCCATGAAGGCACAATACGAATTGACCAAGCGATTCTCTTCCGAATTTTCGATTCGGGCCTTTATCATCGACCAGCCGGATAGGACATTTGCCGTGTTGTATGATTGGATGAACGATCCCGATCCCCATGTACGTAGACTGTGTTCGGAAGGGACCAGGCCTAGATTGCCTTGGGCGCAAAAAATTGGTGTATTGGTAAAGGACCCAAGTCCTTCCTTACCGATATTGGAACAATTAAAAAATGACGGGAATCTGTATGTGAGGCGAAGTGTAGCGAACCATGTGGGGGACATCGCCAAGGACCATTTGGATTTGGCCCTGGAATTATGCGAAAGCTGGCTTAACAACGCCTCCAAGGAGCTAAAATGGGTCATTCGTCATGCTTTGCGGCATCCGGCCAAAAAAAATGTGGAGAAGGCCCTGGAACTGCGCACAAGGGCAAAATAAGGAAACCTAAAGCATCCGCATAAAACCGGGATATGCTTTGATCAATTCAATTTCTCCTTAAAAAAGTCCATCGTTCTTTGCCAGGCCAGTTCCGCGGCCTCCTTATCGTATCGCGGCGTGCTGGTATTGTGAAAGCCATGGTTTACATCCGGGTACATAAATGCCGTATATTCTTTCCCATGGGCCTTCAAGGCTTTTTCATAAGCGGGCCAGCCTTCGTTGACCCGGGTATCCAATCCGGCAAATTGGAGCATAAGAGGTGCATTGATTTGATCGATATCCTCCTTGGGCTGTCCCCCATAAAAAGGAACGGCCGCGGCCAAGTCCGGTACTTTTACGGCCATCATATTGGAAATCCATCCTCCGAAGCAAAAGCCGACCACCCCGATTTTTCCACTACAATCCTTGTGTGATTTTATATAGTTATACGCAGCGATAAAGTCTTCCAACATTTTGTTACGGTCCCTTTTTCGTTGCATGGCCCTCCCTTCATCGTCATTGCCGGGATACCCGCCCAGAGGGGTCAAGGCATCGGGTGCCAAGGTAATGAACCCGTCCAAGGCCGCCCTCCGTGCCGTATCCTCAATATACGGGTTCAACCCCCGGTTTTCATGGACCACCACGATTCCTCCCAACGTTCCCTGGGCATCTTTGGGTTTGGAGAGTAGTCCCTTAATCTCTCTACCACCTTGGGGCGACGTATAGGTAATATAATCGGAATCCAACCGGGGATCATCTTTTTTGACGAGGAGGGTATCCACATAATTCGGCATCAAAAAGCTCATCAATGCGCCGACAGTAATACCGCCTACGGCATAAAGCCCTAATTTTTCAATGAACTCCCGACGTTGGATTTTATTATGGGCGTAGTCATCGTAGAGGTCGAAAACTTCTTGTTGAATGTCGTCTTTTTTTAGTGTTTTCATATTTGGTGTTTTAAGCAATCCACTGGGTTTCGTATTGGATTAAAAAAATATATTCATTTCATGTGCTTAGTATCGTTCGCCGATCGCGCCCTAATTCCTTTATTTGAGCAAACTTTTCATGAAGGCTTCCTTATAGGCCCTTCCGATCGGGATTTTGATCTGATTTACCAAATAGACCAAATTCCCTGAAATTCGCTCGATTTTCTCCGTATTTAAGATAAACGATTTGTGGGTCCTAAAAAAATGATGACCCTCCAACGCATGTAGCCAATGCCGTAGAGGCTCATTGGACAGGAATTTCCCCTTGGAGGTATGTATTTCGGTATAATCCGCATCGGATTGGATATGGACGATATCACTTATCCTGATCTTGATATGCTCATGGCCCGATTTAATATAGATTTCCGTTTTCGGCTTATTTTCCGTAATCGATTTTTGCCGCCCGTCCGTTTGGGCCGTAAGGGGTACTTTGGAGATGGCCTGTAGGAAACGTTGAAAGGAGAAAGGTTTTAAGAGGTAATCCACCACGTTGAGGTCATAACCTTCCAAAGCATAATCCGGGAAGGCTGTAGTCAATATCACATGGGGCGGATTGGGCAAGGTCTTTAAAAACTCGATTCCGGAAATCTTGGGTAGGTGGATGTCCAGAAACATGATATCTACCTTTTCGTTCTTCAAAAATTCCATGGCTGAAATTGCATCGGGGAACACCTCTTTTAAGGTCAGCGTACCCACATCGGCGATGAATTTTTTCAAAATCCGCTGGGCCGGTGGCTGATCTTCTATGATGATACAATTCATTGTGCTTTCGTTTTTTCCAATTGTAGCTCCAAATGCACTTCAAAATTTCCTTTTTTCTGGTCAACGTCCAATCGATGCTTATTGGGATATAGCAATTGCAACCTTTTTTTTACATTCTCCAGGCCAATACCCTTGGCCACCGTATCCAAAGCTTCCGACGCCTCAAAATTATTCTTGCAATAGAAGTGTAAGGTATCGCCCTCCAATCGCAGGTCGATATCGATGGTGATATTATTGGACTGTCCGGACTGGCTATGTTTAAAGGCGTTTTCTATAAAAACAATTAAAATCAGGGGGGCTATTTTATGGTCAGAAACGATGTTTTGCTTGTTAAAACTGACCTCTCCCCGTTCCTCGATCTGCAGTTTGTTCAACTTTACGAAATTATGCAACTGTTCTATTTCCTTGGCCAAGGGCACAAACTTCTCCTTGCATTCGTACAACATATACCGGAGTACCCCGCTAAGCTCAAGGATAATTTCCGGGGTCTTGGTCGAGTTTTCCAAGGCATGCGAATAAAGATTATTCAAGTTGTTGAACAAAAAATGGGGATTGATCTGAGATCGCAAAAACTGAAGTTCGCTTTCCTGAATGGTACTGGTGAGCTCATCGATTTGCCGCTGTTTTTGAAGTGCATCCCATCCAAATTTGAATCCGGATAGAATTACAATAATGGGCAGTACATCGAACAGGGCAAAATAAATACCCGGGAAAATCCTAGCCCTACGGGTACCGGCAAAGAATATTTGTTCCAGTACAAATTCCTCGATCAAAATCACCGCAAAAATGACCAAAGCCACCCACCCGAAGAAGGCCCACTGTTTTTTTCGGTACAGGAATCGGGGCATTAAATAATAGGTTATAAAGGCGGCTGCCAGGGCATAGCTCAAAAAGGACCATATTTGGAATCCATCAATGCCCGGATTGTTCCTGTCAAAGGAATAAAACAGCAGCACCAAGATGTGCAATACAATCTGAAAAAAGAGCTCTCTTCTTGAAATCACAAGAACTGAAATTTGAATGGTCTAAACTAAACTATAAAAGATAACCTATAAAAAGATGTATTCCAAACGACGTTCTTTCCCCCCTGAACAACATTTCTTCCTAAATTTTTAGGGATAATTGTCGATTGGGGCCATATCCATGTCGTTTATGGGATTTTGTTTTCAGTTTTTCTTTTAGAATTCCATCTTTGAGGGTATAATTGGAATACCCTATGGATGTAATGACAAAACACTTTACTTTTTTCCTTTGTATCTTTTTCATAGCCCTTGGTACGATTTCTGCCCAAAATTCGGGCCCCATTACCATAAAGGGTACAGTGGTGGAGCAGACTGGTGGTCTGCCAGTGTCCTTTGCCACCGTAATGGTTGCGGATAACTATACCAAAAAGCCGATAAGCGGTACTACCACTTTGGACAATGGGAGTTTTGTCCTGGAGACGGATGCGGATAATTTTTACATTGAGATCAGTTTCCTGGGTTTCCAAACACGCACCTTTGGCCAGCCCGAGGTACAGGGCAGGATTATCGATTTGGGAACCGTTGAACTTTCCGAGGATGCCGAGCAATTGAGTGAAGTGGTCGTTCGTGGCGAGGAGTCCGTGACGGAATTCAAGCTGGACAAGCGTGTTTTTAATGTTGGAAAGGATTTAAGCAGCACCGGAGCAAGTGCCTTGGATGTTTTGAACAATGTTCCCTCGGTAAATGTAAGTATCGAGGGCCAAATAAGCTTAAGGGGAAGTTCTGGGGTACAGGTGCTTATCAATGGGAAGCCCTCTATAATCGCCAGTGAGGAAGGCAATACCTTGGGTACTATTACTGCGGATATGATAGATAAGGTAGAGGTCATCACAAATCCATCTGCCAAATACGATGCCGAAGGTACCTCCGGAATCATCAATATTGTCATCAAAAAAGAGGAAAGAAAAGGACTTAACGGTTCCGTTTCGGTAAATGCCGGTGCCCCCGAAAACAACAGCGTAGGGATAAGCTTAAACCGAAGGACGGAGAAATTTAATCTCTTTAGCCAAATAGGGGTGGGATTCCGTGATCTGCCCAGCGATATCGATAATAGAAATGTGGATCTGATAAACAATACCACCATTTTGACCACGGGTACGGAATTCCGAAATGAAAACTACTACAATTTTGTGTTGGGAACCGATTATTATCTAAGCCCCAACGACGTGATAACGCTTTCCGGAAATTTTGCCCTGGAACTCGAGGATCAACCCTCTACCACTAATTTTGCGTCCCTGGATGCCTCGGATGAAATCACCTCGCAGTGGGAACGCAACGAGACCACGGAAGCGACCAATCCAAAATTCCAATATGAACTGCAATACAAAAAGGATTTCAAGGGGGACGAGGACCATACATTGCTGTTCAGTGCATTGGGGAATTTCTTTGGAAAAGATCAATCCTCGGATTTTCTGGACACCACGATTTCCGGGGAGAACAATGATGATGCGCAACGTACCCGAACCGATTTTAAGGAATCCGTTTTCACCTTTAAATTGGATTACACCTTGCCCATTTCCAAGAAGTGG
This sequence comes from Ulvibacterium sp., assembly GCF_028285715.1. Taxonomy (GTDB): domain Bacteria; phylum Bacteroidota; class Bacteroidia; order Flavobacteriales; family Flavobacteriaceae; genus Ulvibacterium. The sequence goes on along the minus strand of NZ_JANQOO010000017.1, from coordinate 285,548 downwards.
ACGGTGGAGACCGGAACGCAATACGTGCTTAATGACGTAAGCAATGATTTTGAAGTAAACGATTTGATTGGTGGCGAGTTTATAAACGACCCGGGCCTTACCAATATTTTTGAGTTTGACCAGAAGGTTTTAGGACTATATGGTACAGGGGCCTATGAAGGTGAAAAATGGGGGATTAAGGGAGGTTTGCGTATGGAGCAGACCGATTTGAATACCATACTGATCAATACCAATGAAATTAACGATCAGAATTATACCAACCTATTCCCCAGCGTACATACCTCCTACAAATTTTCCGAAAAGCTATCGCTACAGGCCGGGTATTCCAAACGTATTTATCGACCACGGCTCTGGGATTTGAATCCTTTTTTCAATATCCGGAACAATTTCAATATTCGCCAAGGTAATCCGGAGTTAATGCCGGAGTTTACCGACTCCTATGAGGTGACCAGTATTTTCTTTATCGGTAGGACCTCCCTCAATTTTGGGGTCTATCATCGCTATACCACGGATGTTATTGAAAGGGTGTCCACTTTTGAAAACAATGTGAATACGGTACGGCCGGAAAATATCGGCACCAATAGGGCCACGGGAATCGAGTTCAATACCAAATACAGTCCGGCCAATTGGCTTACCCTCAATGCGGACTTTAACTATAGCCAGTTTGCCCGTGATGGCTTTTTTGATGGCACCGTTTTCGACTTTAGTGCAAACCAATGGTCGTCCAAATTGATGACGAAGGTAAAGCTTCCGGCAGATATTGATTTGGAAGCTACTGGAAACTATCGCTCCAGTTATGAAACCGTTCAGGGCAGAATAAGCGAAATGGCCTTCTTGGACTTTGGCGTACGTAAAAAACTCTTCAAGGGAAAGGGTGTGCTGAACTTGAGTGTACGGGATGCTTTCGCCTCCAGAATACGGGAAAATGAGATAAGTCAAGAGGATTTCTTCATCTACAGCAGAAGTCTTAGGGGCACTTTTGTGGCCTTTGGATTTAGTTACGGTTTCGGAAAAGGGGAAGCTATGGAGTTTACTGGCGCAAGAAGAAGATTTTAACTTATTTTTGCCGCCAAATATACTTCAATCATGGGAAGAAAGACCGAACAGACTATGCGCACCTATCATAGGTATTTAGGATTCTTTTTGGCAGGCATAATGGCCATGTACGCCATCAGCGGAATCGTACTTATTTTTAGAAATACCGATTATTTAAAAAAGGACGTACAAGTCGAAAAAAAGCTGGAACCGCAATTAACGGTTGCGAATCTGGGCAAGGCCATACATAAAAAGAATCTCAAAGTAGAAAAGGAAGAAGGAGGACTCATTTACTTTGAAACCGGCACTTACAATACGATAACCGGGGAGGCCCAATATCTTGAGAAACGCCTACCCTTAATTTTGGATAAAATGACCAAAATCCATAAGGCCAATTCGGACCACCCCCTGTTTTTTCTCAATATCTTTTTTGGATTGTCCCTTTTGTTCTTTGTTGTATCCGCGTTTTGGATGTTTCGACCCAATACGCCCATATTTAAAAAGGGCCTCTATTTTACTTTGGGCGGGGTGTTGCTTACCTTGATCCTGTTATTTGTTTGACCAGCGGGCAAACCCTACATTTGTTTAAAATGATACTATCCGATACCAGTCAATTCACACCATAAAAAATGATCAAATGAAAAAAAGTACTTTTAATTCGATGATTTGGGTACTGGTCATTGCACCGATACTCCTTTCATCCACCGAACCGCTAAGGGAACCTTTACCATCCGGGAATGAAGATGCCGGGGAATATACGCTGATAGTAGAGGGGTACGATTGGGGTCCGGCTGCCAGTCGGGTGGTCTTGTCCTTAAAGGAGACCTTATCTTCCGCCAGTTCCAGTGAATATGAGGTTTCCGTAAGGCGAAGTACCGAACAAGGCCAGATTCCCGAGGAAATGGCCTCAGGACAGCGTAGCGTACAGTATGCCTATGTATCCGATAAAAATGGCAACAGGGTCTCCGAAGGAAAGTTTCTGACCCTTCTTCTTGCCATAGGGCCCGATATGGTGCTTGCTTCGCCCATGCAATATATTCCTAGTGCACGGGGCAACGTATGGATAAATTACCAACTGAACATAACTCATACGAAGACCGGTCAGGTTTGGAATAAGGAGGCGAATCGAATCCTACCCTTGGTCAATGAATTTGATCTTACCGGAAAGTATACGCATAATGGGGGCATCAATTTAACGTATGCTTCTTTTACACCCAAAGCCACCAACAAAAAATCCCCCTTGATCATATGGCTCCATGGGGGAGGGGAAGGAGGTACCGATACCACGGTTCCCTTGATGGCCAATAGGGCCGCCAATTATGCTTCGGAAGAAATACAGTCCCTTTTTGGAGGGGCCTATGTGCTGGTACCCCAAAGCCCGACCTTCTGGATGCAAAGTGCCTCCGGGGAATACACACGGGGAAAGGAAAACGATATCTACAACGAGGCCTTGATGGGGCTTATTAAAAAATATGTGGCCGATCATCCCCAAATTGATACCGACCGTATCTATGTCGGGGGGTGCTCCAATGGGGGCTATATGTCCTTGAAATTGATACTTCTCTATCCCGATTATTTCGCTGCGGGATATATCAGCGCCTTGGCCTATCATTCCCAGTTTATTACGGACGAACAGCTACAGAAAATTAAGGATGTTCCCATTTGGTTTCTTCATTCCAAGGACGATCCGGTGACCCTTCCGGATGAAACCGTGGTACCTTTATACAAACGACTAATGGAGGCCAATGCCCAAAATGTCCATTTTTCCTACTACGACAATGTGAAGGACATCACGGGCTTCTTTGGGGGTCCCAATTACCGGTATCATGGCCATTTTTCATGGATCTATTCCCATGCGAATCATGCCGATTTCGATTTTCAGGGCAATCCCGTACTATGGGAAGGCAAACCCGTAACGATTATGGAATGGATGGCCGCACAGCGGAACTAAGGTTTCGGGAGTCCCTCAGGTTGGATTTTTCTTTTTGGGAAACGCAAAAATACAGGCCTAAAAGCCGGTGCTTTTTTGTACTTTTAAAAGAACGGAAGTATTAAAAAAGACAAAGCGCACAGTACCTATGAAAAAAGGAACAGCATTGCCCGATTTACCCTTTGAAGCCTGGAAAGAAACCCGACTCACCGTACATTTAATTCTCCAGATTATTGGAAAGGCGCGTCTAAAACTGACCACCCGGAAAAACCATTGGTGGTATATTACGCTCTACGTTACCTCAAGGGGATTTGGCACCCATAGTATTCCGGTCAATGACGGACTCGATACGCTGGAGATAGATTTCAATATATTGGAAAAGGCCGTTGTGCTCTCCCATAGCAGCTACGAACCCATTCACATTTCCCTGTTGCCCGATCCCACCATAGCGGAGTTTTACGGACATTTTATGAAAGCGCTGGCCAGTTTTGACTTGCATCCCAAATTTATTGAAAAGCCTTTAGATCTTGGTATCGAGAGGCGTTTTGATGCCATTCGTGACTATCATCATTACGATTGGGAGTATATCCAACGGTTTTGGAAATTAATGCGTTGGAATCATGCCGTATTCCAAGAGTTCAGCGGCCGATTTTACGGAAAAACCTGCCCCGTACATATCTATTGGCATCATATGGACCTTACGGTGACCCGCGTATCGGATAGGAAGCTGCCGCCTATGGACGATTCCGCGCGTATCCTGGAACGGGACACCTATTCCCACGAACAGATCAGTTTCGGATTTTGGGCAGGGGACGATAATATGCCGGAACCGATGTATTACGCCTATACCTATCCCTCCCCTGAGGGCTTGGATGGGGAACCCTTGTCGCCTGATGCTGCCCATTGGGTAGATAGCAACGGAAGTCCCATGGCCCTTTTGCGCTATGAGGCGATTAGGAATTCCGAAAACCCAAGAGCTGCTGTGCTCAACTTTTTGGAAAGTGCCTACCAAGCGGGGGCCAAACGGGCCAGTTGGAATATTGCAGAATTGACGGTACCTTCCTTGGACGATATTTGAGATAAAGGCCACAGCACGACTTTCTTAAAATTAAAATCACAATAATTTAACAAGAACTTCATTTCAGTTGTGGTTTTACTTCTATATTTAGTGTTTTACTGAGAACAGCCACTTATGCGCTTATCAAATGCGTTGCTTTTCGCATTTCTTTTTTTTGGCCTTCAGGCTTCGGCACAGCTATCCGGGAGGATTCAGGACGCCTCTACTGCAGAAAATTTGGAATATGCCACAGTGGCTCTCTATCGCCAAAAAGATAGCACGTTGGTTACCGGGGTGGTATGCGATCAAGATGGTTTTTTTGTCATTAGCGCGATAAAACCGGATGTGTATTACCTGAGTTGTTCCTTTATTGGATATCGCACAAAATACGTGGAGAATATCGTGTGCGAAAAGGGTGCCGACAAAATAAACTTGGAGACCATTACGCTCGAAATAGGCCCAAATCAGTTGGGCGAAGTGGTGGTACGGGCCGAAAGTGCTACGGTAATAAATAAGATCGATAGACAGGTATTCGAGGCTTCCAAGTTTCAGAACGCCCAAGGTGGGACCGTAACGGATGTGTTGAGAAACCTACCCTCGGTCGCCGTCAATGGTTTAGGCGAGATCAGTGTACGAGGAAGTACGGGTTTTGTACTCTTACTCAATGGAAAGTCCATACAGGGCGATGCCACGGTTTTCTTGAACCAACTCCCTGCAAATTCGGTGGAAAGGGTAGAGGTGATAACGGCACCTTCGGCAAAATATGACCCGGAGGGCAAGGCGGGCCTATTGAACATCATTCTACAAAAAGAGGCTATGGCCGGCACCTTTACGCAAATCAATGTCAGGGGTGGCCTTCCTTCCATAGAAGGGTATGGCAATGCCGAAGCTTCCCGGCGTTACGGGGTGGATGTTACCCATAATATCCGCAAGGAACAATGGAACTTTTCCTTTGGGGCCAACTACCAGCGAAACGATCTGGCCGGAAGGCGGGAAGGGGATGTCTTTACCATCCTCAACGATACGCTTACCCGTTTTCCCTCCGATGGGGAACGCAGTTTTGATGAGGTAAATTTTAGCGGAAGGTTTACGGTGGATTACCAACCCGATACCCTCAATTTGTTTTCCTTGGGATTTTACGCCGGTGAGCGACAAAAGGACCGGACCGCCGATATTCTGTATTTTGATAACCATGCCATTACCCCGGCCAATGGTACGGAGCGTTTGTATACCTTTCAATATTTCAATGAAAACCTACGGGAACGCAAAGGAGACTTCATTTTGGGAAGTCTGGATTATGCGCATACCTTTCAGGACCGCTCCAAATTATCAGCTTCGTTGTTATATGAATACACACTGCTGGGCGGACCGACCACGAATCGGAATTTGGGTTTCCCCAATACCGATTTGATATATCAGGATGAATTTAACACCAATGACAACCCTTTGAACGGGTTCCGATTTCAACTGGATTATGCCTGGAAACCCTTTACCTTCGGAACCTTGGAAACGGGATATCAGTACCGGATACTGGACCATACGGGGGATTTTGTATACGAACGCCGTAACAATACCACCGGGGAGTTTGAACTGGTACCCGAGTTCTCCAGCGAGGTGGATTTAACACGAAGTATTCATTCTGCCTATGCCCAACTTAGTGGAAAAAAGGGAAAATGGGACTACGCCGCCGGAATTCGCCTGGAGGCCATGGACCGGGATTTTGACCTTCGGGATAAGACCAATACCATTGATACTACCTACACCTACAATTTTGTAAAGCCCTTTCCCTCCGTTTCCCTACAGTACGCCATAAATGAGCGGACCCAGTTAAAGACCGCCTATAGCCGGCGTATTGAGCGTACCACCACTTTTAAAATGAATCCCTTCCCGGAAAGGGAGCATTCCGAAACTTTGGAACAAGGTGATGCTACCCTGCTCCCTGAGTTTATCGATTTGGTGGAACTCGGGATAACCAAAAACTTTAAGGGCGATCATTCCCTGTACGCCACCGCCTATTTTCGGAATGTGGAAAATTTGGTGAATCGGGTTAACACCGTTTTTAACGATACCATTTTAAACCGCATTTATTCCAATGTGGGCCGAGGTCGCTCCCTGGGACTGGAAGTAGGCGGTCAATTTAAGCCCACAAAGAATTGGTCCAACTTTATCGGCGGCAATTTTTACAGCTATGACATAGCAGGCACCTTTGATAATAGAGCCCTTAATACCCATAGTTTCGTGTATTCCGTCAATGCAAATAGCACCTATACCTTTAGCCCCACGGCCTCCCTACAGTTTACCTTCAACTATCTTTCGGCCCAAAACACCGCCCAGGGCGAGGATTCCCGTTTCTATTCGCCCAACCTGACGTTTCGAAAGGCGTTTCTGGACAATCGGTTGTTAGCGACGCTACAATGGCAAAATATGGATATGGGCCTCCTGGATACCAACGAGCAGCGCATTACGACCGAAAGGCCAGGGGAGTTTTTTACAACCACCAACTATGTCTATGAGGTAGATATGATATTGCTCAATCTCAGCTATTCCTTCAACAAGAATACGAACAAGGCCAAGTTCATTGAAAGTGAATTTGGCAAACGGGAGTTTTAAGGACTATTGCAAACCAGGCTTTCCCTGCCCGTTCCGGAATTACTAAAGTGCACCTTCGGTTGGTATGATTGGAATTCGTAATTTCAAGGACCATTAACCTGAAAAAATCGAAGGATTATGCTCAAAAATGGGTTTAGGATAGGTCTGCGCATTTTATTCAAGTACCGACTCTATACGGGAATCAGTCTGGTGGGAATGGCGATTGCCATAGCCTCGGTTTGGTTCATAGCCAACTATGTCACCAACTCCTATCGCTATGATGCCTATCAAGACCATGCGGATCGAATCCATAGGCTAAGCATGCAAATTACCGCCGGGGGCCATACGGACCGTTATGCCACCACGGGAAAACCCTTAGGCAGTGTTTTGGCGGAGAACTATTCCGGTATCAGCAACTATGCGCGGTTGATTTTTCAGGGAAACCCCGTGGTACGGGTCAATGACGAGCTTTTTAAGGAAGACGGCTTTTATGCCATCAATCCAGAGGGTTTGGAGGTCTTTACTTTCGATTTTGTTTCCGGAAACGCGAACACTTCTTTATCGGATCCCAATTCGATTTTGTTATCCAGATCTTTGGCCGAAAAGTATTTTGGGAGTACTGAGGTAGTAAACCAGTCGATTACGATTGGGGATCATCCCTATACCATACAAGGCGTTTATGAGGATTGGCCCAAAAACTCCCATGTGAATCCCAAGGCTTTGACGTATTCGGAAGGCCTGGCGTCCGATTATGAACTACAGGAATGGTTTAATCTGGAGCATTATACCTATGTACTGCTGGATGGGTCGATGGACCCGAAGGAGTTGGATGACCAGCTGGCCCAGATGACGACCGAACATCTAAAACCGGGTCTGGAAGGATCCGGGGTAGATATACAATTCAGGGCCCAACCCCTTAAAGGCCTGTATTTTGCACCCGCATTGATCGACGATGTACCCAAGGGCAACACCAAATATGTCTATGCGTTGTTATTCGCGGGCGTATTGGTGCTACTGATTGCCGGCCTCAATGCCATCAATCTGTCCTTGACACAATCCACGCAACGCACCAAGGAAATTCAGCTGAAAAAAATGTTGGGCATATCGCGTGGACAATTGGTATTGCAGAGTGCCATGGAATCGGGCATCATGACGGTTTTGGTGCTGGGGGTTGCCGGAATCCTGGTGCTGGCGTTTACCAATACCTATTTCCAGTATTCCGGTTTTCAGGCCTTGGATATCTCCGGCCAATGGCTGCTGCTGCTCGGTCTTCCCTTGATCACTTTTGGTTTTGGGCTGTTGGGCACCAGTTACTCCGGGGTCTACCTTTCCTTTTCCGGTAATTTGGTACATACCAAAAAATCTTCGGTCAATAGCTTTAAAAAGGTACTGCTCGGATTTCAGTTTGCTATAGCGGCAATCATCCTCATTGCCACAGGTACCATGAACCAGCAGATCCATTTTATGAAAAACAAGGATTTGGGCTTTTCCAAGGAACAGGTCTTGATCGTGGAGCTTCCAGAGAGCGAGGCTTTGAAAGACAGGCACATCCAGTTTCGGGAACGAATCCAAAGCTTTCCCACGGTCCAGAATGCCTCCTTGATCGGGGGTGGCGCCCTGCCGGGGGAGGATAATGGAAAAGAAATCTTTCAGCTTACGGTTAATGGTGAGGAAGTGGAAAAGGTGTTTAACTTCTACCGGGTGGACGAAAGTTTTAACGAGCTCCTGGACATACAAATGGCCCAAGGCCGAAACTTTGAAGCCGACCGACCCAGTGACCAAGAGGATGCCGTAGTTATCAATCAGGCTTTGGCTCAATCGCTACAATGGGACAACCCCTTGGGCCAAACCATACAGTATTATGGCAAGCCCAGAAGGGTCATCGGGGTGGTGCAAAATTTTCACAACCAATCACTTCATAGTGCCATAGAGCCCATTGTGTTTCTCCATGATGAGGCCTATGCCACCAAGTTGCTCGTAAAAACAGCAATGGCCAACGTGGGTTTGGTGGAGACAGCCTGGCCGGACTTTTTTCCGAACACCCCTTTTGCGCTGTCCCATTTTGATCAATTTATCGAGGCTATGTATACCAAGGAGGACCATTTGGCCAAACTGTTGGGCTTCTTTTCCGGGGTTTCCCTGGGCCTCTGCTGTATGGGCCTTTTCGCTATTTTTTCCTTGCACCTGTTACAAAAGACCAAGGAATTGAGTATCCGAAAAGTATTGGGCGCCAACGCCTGGCATCTGGTACGTACTACGACCCGGAGCTATATTGGGGTTGCGGTATTGGCCCTAGGTGTGGCCATACCTGTGGCTTGGTATCTTGTGGAAAACTGGCTCAGCGGGTTTAGCTACCGGATATCCGTGGATGCCCTGGTTTTTGTGGGGGCCGCTACGTTGATCTTGGGGATGAGTGGACTTACCTTGCTGTACCATATTTTGAAATCCGTCCGCGTGAATCCGGTAACGTCCTTACAATCCGAATAGGAAATACCTACTACATATAACATTTAAGTCGTATGGTAATGGACCAATCTCTCGTATTCCTGGTACAAAAAGTAAGCGTGCCGGCCAGCGCATTCGACTGAAAAATACTACATTCGTAGGGATGGGGTATCTAATTATTGATCATATATCATTGTTGTAGACAACCTAAAATGAACTAATGAATACAATAAACAAAACATTTGTCAATTTGGTTTTAGCGTTTTTTTTGATAGTTGTGATACCATTAAGAGTGTATTCTCAAAATGAAAATGTCAAAGATGAAATTATGAAAAATGGTAAAACAATTAGAAAGGCGTTTTCTGATGGAGATATTGAAAAAATAAAATCTCTGCATCATCCAGAAGTAATTAAAGCATTAGGATATAATGACTTAAAAATTGGAAGAGATGAAGTAATAAATGGAGTTAAAGAGACATTACAAAATTTCAATCTCGAATTCATCAAGAACGATGTTGAGAATATTTTAATAAGAGAAAACATTGCCATTGAACAGACCAAATTCTCAATAAAAGGAACACCAAAAAATGGCGGGGAGTCCTTTATATTTACTGGGCGAACAATGGTCACTTACATTAGATATGAAAATAGTCCAACTGGTTGGGCAACTATACGTGAAATAATTCAACCAGCAACGGAATAAATACTGTTATGGAATGTAAAATGGCAGTCTACAACAATGGTAACCATTGCCCAACATTTAGGTGCGCCGGCTGGTGCAACCGACCTAAAAATAATACATTTATAGGGATGGGATGTATGATCATCGATTATATACAATTGTTGGCAATAATTTTAAATGGAAAATAATCACATAATTTTAGAATCCGCTTATAATGGAAATGCTAAGTTCTATCTGTATCTAATCTTTGCGGTTATTTTCCTTCCGTTGGTTGCAACCTTTCCCCAAATCCTAATTTCAAATTCGTTTGGCCAAGACACTAGTTTAGGTTATACCATTTGGATAAGCGTTATTGCCATTATCGCTCTAATTGCTTTTGCAATAATTATGTTCCCCCTTAAAAAAGGGCTTTATAAAGGAAATTCAGATTTATTCATTGGTTACTTCACGTGGGGCAAATTAATTTTCAAACAAAAACTAGGCTTAAATAAAGCCAAAGCTGTTTCAATTCTTAAATTTAAAAGAAGAGAACGGGGAGCGTACTTGAGTGTCGCTAATCCCGAATTTTCAACTGCATTTAGTAGTTTTGAGGTTTACGCCTTGAATGAAAAACATACACAACGTAAAATCTTAATTTCACTTAGAAAAGAAATTAATGCAAAGAGAGCATTAGAATTTGTAGAGAGAAACACGGCCCTTAAAGAGGAAATCTATAGCCCTGACTTCTCATAACATTAAAAATATATTGCCAACACCGGGTATAGCTCATGGCTTATCGCTTGGTCGCTTTTTTGCTAACTTGATAATACATAAAAAGCTCGTGGCGCTTTGCCACTAGCCATACCTAAACCGTTGTGCGACATTTAAAATGAACATAAGTTTTGACCTTGATAGTACATTAATTCCGAATGGAAAGGAATCCGAAACTGAAAAACTTAGTGGATTTGCAAAACTGTTCGGAATTGAAGAAATACGGAAAGGAACAGCGGAATTAATTACGGAATTACAAAACCAGGGAAATAAAGTCCATATTTACACAACATCATTTCGGACTAAAGGAAAAATAAGACGGACTTTAAAATATTACGGGATAAAGGTTGACCGAATTGTAAATCAGGAGGAGAATCAACGTGTTTTAAAATCTCGAAATATAAACGTGTCAAAGTATCCAACAGCTTTCGGGTTTGATATTCATATTGATGATTCAAAAGGTGTTGGAATAGAATCTGAACGATATAACTTTAGCGTAATTATTGTTGAGCCCACGGACAAGAATTGGATTGATAAAATTAAAAACGAATTGAAAACGTTACCTAAAACGTAGGTGTACCGGCTGGCGTAACCGATTCCAAAACACTACATTCGTGAGGGTGGGATATAGGATTATATACCATTGTTGTATACCATTTGAAAAATGAAAATTCTGACCTACTTATTTTCTCTAGTAATTAGCGGATTTGTATACCTTTTATTTGCTGCATATATGACGGTTGCCTCTGGATTTTCAAATGGACCTATAGTAAGTATTGGATTTGCCATATTGATTTTTGGATTTTTGAGTTGGTTTCATTTTTATAAGCCGAAGATTGGAGCATGGTTGCTGACTATTGCCATAGTGGGCATGTATTTTTCATGGCCAGTTCATCTCGGGATAGAATATTTTAGTGAATCCGAATATAATCCTTCGCCAATTGAATTTCTACTCCCACTGATTTTGGGAATTTTAGCAATAATCTTAGTCTGGAAAAGTAAAAATATGGAACTTAATAAATGGACTAAACTAATTTTGGCAGTACCGCCGGCTTTTCTCGGAATTTATGTTATCGGATATATGGGAATAAATATGATTCGTTAAAAACGTACTACAACAAGGTAACCTTTGCAAAAAATGGAACCAAAAAAATGAATATAGACCCAAAGAAAAACCTCGCTGCATTGGGATTGGAACTACCGGAAGTCTCCACACCAGGCGGAAATTATGTATCGGTAAACATTCGAGGGAATATCGCTTATGTCGCCATCCAATTTCCCATACACAACGAAGCATATTTACATCAAGGCCGATTGGGAGATGAAATCTCGTCTGAACAAGGCTATGCGGCTATGGAATTATGTGCTTTAAATGTGCTCGCACAAATGGATAAAAAAGTGGGATTTGACAATATCATTGGACTAAACCATATAGACGCTTATTTTCAATCGGGCGATGATTGGGACGAATCGCCAAAGGTGGTCAACGGAGCATCCGACTTGTTTGTAAAAGTACTTGAGGAAAAAGGAAAGCACTCCCGTTCCATTTTCGGAGTGCATAAATTGCCAAGAAACTTTAGTGTGGGATTAACCGCTTCATTTACCATAAAAAGCGAATAAGAGCTACTCACAACTATAACTTTAGGCGACCCGCTCGGCAGAAGGGCAGGTCGTAATTACTAAATACAGTTTTTAACCGCAAAACAGTAACTTAAAAGCTGTAACTTACAATTGTACGAGACCATTGTAGAACATTTTGAATTTCATTTAAAACCCTTTCTAAGACCACAAACAAATTCCAATGAGCAGTATTCAGGACATGAATAATCGGATGAAGCAAAATCGGAATTTGAGACCTTCAAAACGTGGAAAATTCAAAGGGAATGATCGAAAAACCCTTTACACCGAATTAAACCCAGAGGACAAACCAAAATTCAAGGAGTTTTCAAAGTTTCAAGTAAAAAAGGCGATTGACAGATTTAACGAGCAGTCCAGGTCTATAAAACGCCTGGAGTTGATACTTTCAATTGTATTTATTGGAGTGATGGGTACTTTATTGATTTACAATATCCTTCCTAAAAAGGGCAGTCCACAGATAGCTAAAGTCAATACATCCAAGTTTAATTACATAGTAGAACCTTATGTTACATGGAGTGGAAAATTATACGAACCGCTCAGCGTTCCACACTCTGACTACTTTTATGTTCCAATGGTAGGCAACTTGGATTATGTTGATTTAGAACGCACTTACAGAATATATAGTTCTAACATGGTTGTAGAGTATACCAGCAATATTCTGTTTCTCAATAAAAACTGTGAGATCATCAATAAACTACTACCCGAGAATGGATCTATTCGATATATGAATGTTATCCCAAGAAATGAAAAATCCAAACCAGAAAAAATCATTTATAAACTAACACAGGATGAACCAAATGTATTTGGTAAGATATATAATCTTGAAAAACATTTTTTTTACGTCTCCGACCTGGACGGTAAAAACTTAACAAAAATCACCGATCGTGAAGTAAGAAGTTTTCAATGGGACAGTAAGCGAAAGGAAATTCTATTTTACTTTTATTACAACAAGAGAATGAACGATAGCCTTCATGGAGTTTTTAATATTGAATCAAATACATTTAGGTTAGCCAGCCGACAAGAAAAAGGGTAAAATGATTTGCTAACAAAAGAAAGAAGACCAAACTTTTAATACGAACACTTATGTTATCCTTTTTTGGATTTGGAAAAAGCAAAGCACCGGAAAGAGAATCAACGGAAGAACAAAAAGGAATAATTGGCAGATATCTTGAAAATGAGTTGCCGGTGATAATGAGATTTGTGAACGAACTTCCCAATAAGAAAACAATTGAAAAGTTACCATTTCTAACTGTTGTTTCCTGGAAATATGATGGTGATGAAAACAATGGAATGCCGCCGCAAAAAATAAATGGGAAAATGATTGTTTTGGAAAGGGCATTAGAAGATGCAATGGACAAAACGGACATTTTCACTCACGCATACAGCAGAACAGGAAATAATTTGAAGGAATTGGTTTATTATACCACCAAACAAGACGATTTTATGGTAATGCTAAATCGGGCTTTAAAAAAGCACGATATTTATCCTATTGAAATAAACTTTTACGAAGACAAAGAGTGGACCGACTTCAAAAAGGTACTTAACGATTTTAAAAAGAAATAACACCTACAACCATAGTAACCGTGGCACAAATTGTAGATATACCGGCCGGGGTTGACGACCTTAAAATACTACATCCGTAAGGATGGGATAATAGAATATCTAAATAATGATCCATATCAGCATGTTGTAGCCCATTAAAAACAGGCAACTTCAAACAGTAGTAGCCAAAAGAATTTGGAAAAAATACATTGATCCATTTCATCCAAATCAATCCAATAGTTTTTCCCAGGTTTTCATTTCAGTAGGATGCAGGTAGGGCAACCATAATCTAAAAAGGAGCTTAGCATAGTACGCAAACGACACCTTATCCGGGTTATAGTCCTTGACATTTAACCAGGACTGTATGTTGAAAATGAATTGTTCCGCCAGAAATTCAACCTGTCTGGCACTGATTTCTTTCCTGAACTTTCCCTCCTTTTTGTACAACTCTATAAGGGCCAAAATTTCGGACTGCTTGGTCTGGAACAACAGCATCATGGTCTCCTTTATTTCGGGCAGTCTTCTCCAGATCACGTCATTTTGTTGAAAGAATAGTCGATACGAATACATGATCTTAAAGTTATCCGTCATGGATAGGAGCATCTGTTCCGGATCTAAAGGCTTATCCTCAATGATTCGCTCTGCGTTCTTCAACGCGGTGAGCATGTCACCAAATAGCGTTTCAAGTAGTTTGTCCTTATTCGGATAGTGATAATGCAAGTTGCCCTGACTGATGCCGAGTTCCTTCGCGATATGGCGGGTCGTGATGTTCTCCACCCCACTTCGATTGAACAGGTTAAGGGACATAGCGATGATTTTTTCTTTGGTAGATGTTTGGTTCATTTGAACTAATTAATATCTTCGCAAAGAATAGTTCATTTGAACTAATCTAAATTATTGTACAATATTCAGCATAAAATAGCAAAAGAAATGGGAAGATTGCAACTATTTGAATTTGAAGATCAAAAGTGGTTTCCAGCATTTTTAAGAAATTATGGCACGGACTTTTTGCAGTTTCTGTCGAACGCAACAAAAATGTACAAACCCATTATTCCAGTCATCAAGAAAGGACTTCAAAAAAGCCGAAGCAACCAAATAATAGACCTTGGTTCCGGTGGCGGAGGGGGACTTGTTTGGTTGAACTCGGAATTGAAGAAAGACGTACCAGACCTAAGAATACTATTGACCGACTTTTATCCGAACATACCTGCTTTCCGATTAACCAAGGAAAAGGCGGATAATTTTGACTATGTGAAAACCCCGGTTGATGCCAGGGACGTGCCCGAAGATTTAATAGGATTGAGAACCCAATTCCTATCATTGCACCATTTTAAACCAAACGATGCTCAACGAATTCTTCAAAACGCCATCAATACAAACAGTCCGATCGCCATATTTGAAGGACAGGAAAGAAGTTTGCCCAGCATTTTGGCCATGTTGTTTTCGCCCATAAGCGTCTTGCTTACCACACCCTTTATAAGACCATTTAAATTCGGACGGATTATTTTCACCTATCTTATTCCCATTGTACCCTTATTTGTGCTTTGGGACGGTGTGGTTTCTGCATTGCGGACGTATTCGGTGAAGGAAATGCATGGACTTGTTGAAGATTTAAACGGAACGGAGCATTACAATTGGGAAATAGATAGGGTGAAATCCGGCCCGGGTGTTATTTTATACTTGTTGGGGATTAAAAAAGCGTAAGCTGCTTGCTACACCTAGGCTAACCTTGAAAATTACAAGGCAACACAATCTGGGTCATCCTAAATTTTAGTGTTTTGGCAAAAGATCCGATGTAAATAATCAAAAGATTCCCGAGTACGGAGGTTGAAATACAAGCGATACAATAGGTAATCTTATTTCAAGATTAAAAAGACATCAACTAAAAAAGGCTTCTTTACGTCGGTAAAGAAGCCTAAACTCATCCGGAATAGCGGTAGCCTTAGCAACCCGTTGGCCCCAAAGGAACCACCTGTTCCTGATCCACTTTTTCTCCTTTGGAATTTTCGGCCGGTTCCCATTTCCCTGGTGCCTTTAGAATAAGGTCGATCATTTTGTAATCTATGGCAAAGTAGCCCGAAGTGCCATCCAGTTTAACGTTCTCCACGGTTCCCTTTTTGGTGACGGTAAACACCAACTTAAACGGTTGTAGTTTGTCCATTTCCTGACCGGCCCGGGCTTCGGTACTGTTTTCTTCGAGGTATTTCATAAGCGCTTCCATCCCGCCTTCATAGGCTGCTTCCTTTATAAGATCAATGGGAAGGTATGGCCCCAATTGGCTAGTTTCCCACGCTGGGCCGGCAGCATTGCAAAAGCTACTCGCGCTAATTCTCTCAGTTGCCGACTTGTTGAGGGCTTTGGCCTCGATAACCAATGTGGCTACTTGGTCGGTCCCGGAATCGTTCCCCTCCATAAAACCAAAGGCCTGCACCCCAAAAGCGGCGAGTGCCACGCAAAAAATGATACTGTTCTTTTTCATATCGGAATTGATTTAAAGATTATTTGCTTCAAATCTAACGGGGATAGCTGCTTCAACGGGTAAATCCAATGTAAAATGATGTAAATTTTGTGTAAAACAAGGTAATCTTTTACAGATATAAATAGTTTTGTAGCATGGGCCCGAGACCGTTTAAAATGGCGTTGTTCATTTTCGTTTGCCTCTTGCTTTTTGTCGCAAGCAGTAGGGCCCAATTTATGCAGGATGAAAGACATGTTGAAGTGGCATTGCGCATGATCGGACATCAGGTCCTGCTCAGTTCCGGGGATAGCCTTTCCCGGGTATTGCCGATTAGAACGGAGGAGGATGGCCGTTATCGCATTCAATTCGAGTCCGAATTTGCATTCTCCCCGGAAGAGCTGGCCACCACGATTAACGATGTGGTCCGCGAAACGGGTATGGCCACCCATTTTATCGTGGAGGTGGCGCAATGTGGAACCGAGGCGGTGGTCTATAGTTATGAAATGCAGCTTTTGGAACACAAGGACCTCATTCCCTGCAAGTCCAGAGGGCAACCCAAAGCCTGTTACCAACTTTTTTTCACCTTGCTGGATAGGGGTGAACCCCTGGCAGCAGCGCAAGAGGTCGTCCAAGGTCCTTCCAACGGATGGTTGTCCAAACTGGGTCTCGTAACCTATTCATTACTATCGATACTGTTCCTTGTCCTGCTTGGGGCCCTTATTTATCTGTGGAGGCGAAGGAAAAATTCCAAGGTAGATCCGAATATGATTTCCTTGGGGGAATACCGGTTCGACAAACGGAATACGGAACTCGTATTGGGAAATCAGAGAACAGAGCTGACCGGCAAGGAAGCGGATCTGCTGCTTTTACTGTACAAAGCGGCCAACACCAGTGTGGCGCGGGAGGTAATCCTAAATAAGGTCTGGGGGGACCAAGGTGATTATGTGGGTCGTACCCTGGACGTTTTTATATCCAAATTGCGCAAGAAATTCGAGGCCGATCCCAAGGTGAAGATTGTAAACATCCGTGGGGTAGGGTATAAGCTTGTAATTGGGGTTTAGCGATGAGCGGGAAATGAGGGGAAGTCCCGGCCGAATCGGGTCGGTTTTTCGAAGGTAATCTTCATTGATAAAAAATAGCTATTAAGTAACGATTTATATTCCTTTGTTAGGCTTCATTTAAAACAACAGGAAATGGAAAAATTCATTGAATTAAATACAGAAAACATTGCTTCGGAACACATCTGTTGCGCCATATCCGACAAGAAATGTGTGGATAGCTATCAAGCCAAAAAGGATTGGTTAAAGAAAGAGTTCGGTAATGGCTATGTTTTTAGGCGATTGGACGCAAGAGCCAAGGTGTTCCTTGAATATGGACCGGCAGAAAATGCCTGGGTTCCTATAACGGCACCCAATTATTTGAACCTAAACTGTTTTTGGGTTTCCGGGAAATACAAGAAAAATGGATACGGAAAAGCACTGTTGCAATCTGCAATTGAAGATGCAAAAACGCAAAATAAAAATGGACTTGTAACCGTGGTGGGGACGAAAAAGTTCCATTTTATGAGCGATACCAAATGGTTGTTGCGGCAGGGATTTAAGGAAATGGAAAGGATTTCCAGCGGGTTCAGTCTATTGGCCTTAAAATTTAAGGACAGTTTTGACAACCCCAGATTCAACGAATCGGTACAGAGCGGGGAATGTCCCGATAAAAAAGGGATTGTGGTCTATTATTCCAACAGATGCCCTTTCGCGGAATTTCACGCTATGCAGTCATTGGTAGAAACCGCGGAAAAAAGAAAGCTACCCCTAAAGGTAATTAAGCTTAAGACCATGGCAGAGGCCCAAAATTGCCCAAGTCCAGCCACTATTTTTAGCTTATTTTTGGACGGTAGGTTTATGACAACGGATTTAAGTGTCTGTATGGATAGCCGTTATGATAAGGTGATTGAAAAACTGAAAAACTAAGGCCTAACGCAAAAGGGATTTTACGTATTGCTACAAGGTTATAGAACCTTAGCCGCCTTCGGGCGGGCTGCATTTCATTTACTAACCTTTGCCACAATGGCGCAAATCTTAATACACTAAGGACCAATGAGCAAAGACCAACTTAAGAATTATGTACAAAGCTTTGTTGCGCTCGGCAATGAGGAAATGGAACAATTCTTGTCCAGCTTTGAGGAAGTAAAGGTCAAAAAACGACAATTCATTGTTCAGCCCAACTTTGTAAACCAATACCGGACCTTTGTAGTAAAAGGTGCCTTTAGGACGTATGCCGTAGCAGATAGCGGACAGGAACATACCCTTCAATTTGCCATTGAAAATTGGTGGGTTTCGGATTTCAACAGTTACATATACCAACATCCTGCAACCCTTTTTGTTGCGGCGCTGGAAGATAGTACCATACTCCAGCTCGCATTCAACAAAGAGCAGGCACTGAAAAAGGCCAATCATAAATTTGAGACTTTTTTTAGGATAATGGCCGAAAAAGGGCTTGCCTTTGAACATCGAAGAATTCTTTTTGATCTAACGCATTCCGCAGAGGCACGCTACGAGAATTTTTTATTGAACTTTCCCAATTTCGTCCAACGTGTTCCACAGTACGCTCTGGCTTCCTACTTGGGAATGACCACGGAATTTTTATCGAGAATACGCAATAAGAGAACGCGGAAAAAAAGTTGAACTACATCAACCTTTTTTCTTGATCTGCTTCATTTTTAATGCTTTTGAATTGCCGGACTTTTACCCTGTCAATATTGACACACAATTCAAAAACATAAAAAATGGAACAATCATTAAATGAAATCTTCTCGGCAAAGAACGAGATGGTAAAAAAAGGGCAAATCGTAAAAGCTACGGAAAAGTACTTCGCTTCCGATGCCAGGACCCATGATTTTGATGGTACTGCAACCATCGGAAAATCTGAAATGCTGGCCAAAATGCAGGGTTTTGCCGATGCCATTTCCAAGGTAAACGGCATTACCCTACACAATGCGTCATTGCATGGGGATATTTCCTTCGCGGAGTTCACTTTTGACTTTGATATGAAGGACGGGAGCAAAATTTTATGGCACGAGATACTCCGCACGGTTTGGGAAAATGGACAGATTGTAGAGGAACAATACTTTAAAGCTTAAGGTTATGGGATTTGTAACCAAAAAAATGCATGCCTATCTGGATTACCCGGTAGCCGTTGCACTTATCGTTTTACCCTTTGTACTGGGCTTAGGAGGTTCCAACCCTTTGGCTTGGCAACTCTCTGTCATTACGGGAATTGCGGCCTTTGTTCTCACGATCTTGACCGATCATCAGTTGGGGTTATATCGCATCGTTTCCTATAAGGGACATTTAATTGTAGATGCCTTGGTGGGAATCGTATTTATAGTGGCTCCCTTCGTATTCTCGTTTGAAGGGCTGGATGCTTATTTCTATTGGATAAACGGTGCCGCGGTCTTGGCCGTAGTTAGTTTACATAAACCGGAAATGGCGATACACACCTAAAGTCAAAACAATTCATTACTACTATTAAAATTTAAAATAATAATCATGAAATCATTATCAATACTAGCAGCCATGCTATTCATTTCATCATTGGGTTTAGCACAAAATCTTAAAACCGCAATTAATACGGATGACAGCAAAATAGCCCTACAGGGGTATAGTCCGGTATCCTATCTAGATCTGGGCATTGCCCAAAAGGGATTAAAGGAATATCAGACAACCCATGATGGGATAAAATATTACTTCACAAGTGAAGAACAGAAAAAAACCTTTGAAGCAAACCCTAAGAAGTATTTGCCGGAATATGGGGGGTATTGTGCTTTTGGGGTTTCCGTTGGGGCAAAGTTTAGAATAGATCCCAATAAATTTGTGGTAAAAGATAGCAAATACTATTTGTTTCTTTATGATTTGGAAGTAGATGCACAACAGTTATGGTTGGCCGGCAACCATAAGGAACTGGTGACCAAAGCGGATACCAATTGGAAAAAGCTACGCATGAAATAATACTGGTAAATCCTTTAAAATCAAAACACCTGAAGCCTTAGGCTCAGGTGTTTTATAATTGGCCCTAAATGTCCCAGTTTCCAATCCAATATCCCATCTAAGCAGGGCATATTGTGGAGGTCTTTACTTTCCCGTCCTGGTATTCTGGTCCGTCCGTCCGTTGTCATAAAGTCCCTTTATCCCTGTGACTTTCCCATTTTCCTCCAGCATTTCAATACGAAATGCAGGGACTTCCGCTATTCGAAATTTGTTTTGGGACATGGGAATAAGCTGGTATTCCGTGTTTCCCTCCCTTTGATAGTAGAGCGTACCCTCTTTAAAATGAATCTTTCTGGGGCCGTAATGACCCACATAGGATTTCAGGGTCTTTTGATTTACGGTCACCGGTTCCATTTGCGATTGAATACCTTCCATGGCCCATTGGAGGAAAAAAGTGCCCTCTTGCCCTGCATTCTTTTGTAACAGCATCTCCAGGGCCTTAAGTTTGGCCGTTTCCAGGGCATCCTCTGCCGGGACCTTAATATGGGGTTCTACGCCCGTGCCTTCCCAATTTGTCTGGGTAATGGGATTAATGGCCCTGCCGTCCGGGACAAAAATGGCAAAACGTTCCGTGGCAATTTGCGTTCCCCCGGGATGTGCACCACCACCGGTAACCTCTCCGATCAAAGTGGCCCGTTCCAGGTTGCGAAGGTTATAGCTGAACTCTTCGGCCGCGGAGAACGTACTGCTACTGGTGAGCACGTAAACGGGAACATCCGGTCTGCGCTTTCCGGGTACGTAGGGTAGTGTCCAGGTCTGCGTTTGTTCATCATTGGCCCTATTGTAAAAATTGTTGAGATGTACCCTTTCCGGTCCGTATAAATAGCTGGTGATCAGTTGGATCATGGCCGGACTCCCGCCCCCGTTCCGGCGAAGGTCAATGATCAGGGCATCGGTATTGCTCAAAAAATTCATGGTTGCCGCGGCCGCCGCACCAGCCTCCTTGTCCACACCAAAAAAACCGCTAAGGTTCAAATATCCGATGTTCCCGTCCAGGATCTTTACCTCCCGAAACCCATAGTTGGAGCGTCTGTTATTGCGTAACTGGCGTTCTGCAAGGGCGACACTGTCAGTTGCCGAAAGTTCGGCATTTCGCCTTCGGGCAATACCCTCGGGATCAAAGCGTACCCTCAGGTGTAGATCCTTGCTTACAGATTGGATATCCTCGGTAAGCTTCTGGGCGAATTCTTGGGCGCCCTTAATCTTCGCATAGTTGTTGTCCTGAAGTTGGGTTTTTAGAAAATCGCTCATTTTAAGGGCGGTTTCCGGAAAAACATAACTGGTCTCCAAAATGGTGGAAATGGAGTCGACGACCTGTCTTTTTTCTTGGTCGGAAATACTATTGTCGTTGTTTTGGGCCGGACAGGCCAGGACCATTCCAACTAGGAACGGCAGAAAAAGAATTCGGATTCGCTTCATGATTGTTTCGTTTTTTGATGTGTATGATGACAATTGTCGGTGATGCGTTGTAATAGGTGGCGTAGGGTTTCTACTTCCTCGGTAGTAAGGCCTTTTAGGGCCGTGGCCCTATTCTCCATAATAATAGGTATGGATTCCTGTTGTGCCATTTTTCCCATTGAGGTGAGTTCCAGGGCGTAACGGCGACGGTCTTTGGGATTCAAGGATCTTTCCAAAAATCCCTTGTTGACCAAGAGGTCTATCATTCGGGTAATGGAGGCATGGTCCTTGAATACGCGCTCGGCGATTTCCCTTTGGGTTAATTTGGGATTGTCGTAAAGGGTCTTTAGGACCAACCACTGATCTATGGTCAGGTCCCTTTTTAAGCTGTTCAAGTTACGTTGGGCAAATTGTCGGTACGATTTAATGGTTTTTTCCATTACATAGAAAAGCACGCTTTCCAAGCGGGGTATAGTCTCTGTCTTTTTCATTGATACAAATATAATTGATATATCAACTATATACAACTTTTATCTCAATTGATACCCAGATGTTCTCATACGACGTATAGCCGATCCTTTTTGCAAATATATATTCCGATTGAAAAAATGCTACATTCGCAGTATGCCTGTAAAAAGTATGGATGGGATAATTTATGGTATCAAGTGGGCAAAATGAAAAAGGGCAAAAATGAGTAAAAAAATAGGGTTGAAAGAAGCCATGTCCATTGGAATAGGAGGTATGGTAGGCGGCGGAATCTTTGCTGTATTGGGGTTGGCGGTTTCGCTTGCTCGAGGGGGAACGCCCATTGCCTTTTTATTTGCTGGATTTTTAGCCCTAATTACATCCTATAGCTATGTAAAACTCTCTTTGACCTACCCCGATCCTGGGGGAACGGTAAAATTCATCAATCAGGGTTTTGGAAAGACAATTTTTAGTGGAGGCGCAAATAACCTTTTATGGGTAAGCTATATCATTATGCTTTCCCTGTACGCATCGGCTTTTGGTTCATACGCACCCAATCTTTTTTCAATACTCGATACATCAACCGATTTCCATATCTATGCCAGTCTTATCATCATCCTGGCAACGGCCATCAATTATTATAGTATTAAGGTTGTGGGTAAAATCGAGTCCTACGCGGTTGCCATAAAGCTTGTTATACTGCTTTCGTTTGTGTTCATCGGAATTTACGGCCTGATGGGAAATCCAAATCTTGCACAACTTTCCATTTCAAATTGGGAAACACCTATAAAATTGCTAACGGGAGGTATGGTAATTTTCGTCGCCTATGAAGGATTTGAGTTAATAGCAAATGCGGCACCGGACATTGAAAACCCTAAAAAGAACACCCCTAGGGCCTACTATTACTCTGTACTATTTGTTATTTTGCTTTATGTAATCATTGCTTTGGTAACAGTGGGTTCCCTGCCATTTAAGGAAATTGCGACGGCTCAGGATTATGTATTGGCCGAAGCGGCAAAACCTATGCTCGGAAAAGTCGGTTTTACCATTATAACCATTGCTGCGCTCATATCAACGTTTTCAGCTATCAATGCCTCGCTTTTGGGCGGTAGCAGAGTCAGCTATGAAATAGCGGAGGACGGGGAGTTGCCCCATCACCTGACCAGTAAATTATGGAATCAACCCATTGGGTTAATGATAACCGCGATCATTACCATAATCGTTGCAAATCTCTTGAATCTTGAAAGTATTTCAACAGCGGGAAGTATTGGTTTTCTATTGATTTTTGCGATTGTAAATTATGTTGGATTTAAGCTACATGCTGAGGTTAAAGGAAATAAGGTCATTCCGTTTTTGGGATTTCTGTTGTGTACTATAGCTCTTATAATTCTTATAAGTCAGCAGTTTTCAACCAATAAAACGGGGGTAATAGTCGCAATATCAATCGTTGCCCTATGTTTTATCATAGAATGGCTATACAAAAAAATCGGGCGTAACGGAGTACCCAAACAATAGGGCAGAGAAAGCCCCCAAAATTTTTATCTTGGACAAGTTTGGAAAAGTTCAACCTATGATGTTTCTCTGCATTACAGTAAATGTGAGCTACGAATGAAGCGAATAGTTACTTTGTTGGCACTACTTCTTATTGGGCTTAACTCAAAGGCCCAGATCAAAAAGGAAATCCTGGATTTTAAATTTGAGGGGGTTCCTCTAAATGGGGTGTTGACTATTCCCCAAGATGCCAACTCCAAAGGAATAGTACTCATCGTCCATGGATCGGGAAGAACGAATGCCGTGGCCCAGGAGTGGTATTCCGACGTTCGGGAAACTTTGGTAAAAGCAGGCTACAGTACCTATATGTGGGATAAAATGGGGTGCGGTAAAAGCGGTGGCACTTTCAACAATAATCAATCTATACAGCACAGTGCTTTGGAGGTAATTGCGGCCATCCACACCCTGAAAAAGAAACAAATACCGGGATCCGATAAAATTGGCTTATGGGGCATCAGTAGGGCAGGGTGGATAAATCCGATTGTAATAAACCAGTATAGAGACATTGCGTTTTGGATTACCGTAAGTGGTGTGGATGCGAAGGAAAATTTTAAGTATCTGCTCCAACAGAACCTACAAATCAACGGACATCTCAAGGATTCCGTGGATATCATTGTAGATGAATGGTTGGAGGGCGTTAGAATCAGTCATTCTGGGGGAAGTTTTAAAACCTACCAAGACGCCACACCCAACCTAAGGAAGAATCAGTTTTGGCTAAGGTTTACCAATGGGGGTATCACCGAAGAAGCCTACTACGCCTACCAACCCACGTTTATGAAGGAAAAACTCGATAAGAAAACTGGCTTACAGGTATATGTTACGGATTTTGAGGCCGTCCTTTCGAACATAAATTGCCCCGTATTGGCCTTATTTGGCGAAAATGATATGAATGTGGATTGGCAAAAAACCAAGGCTTTATACGAAAGCACATTGGCATCCCATACAGACTTGACCATTACTTCGTTTCCTAATTGTAACCACAATCTGTTCCAGTGCGAAACCGGAGGTTTTTATGAAATGCAAGACCATGATTTACCTTATAAAAGATGCGATGGTTTTCTGGATACCATGGCCTATTGGCTAAAAGAGATGGAATAAACCAACACCAACAATACATAAACCCCAACCTTATATTTGAAAACTAGCACATTGTAAATAAGTATGGATGCATTAAAAATAGGTTCAATAGTTCTAAGTGTTTGGAGTGGTCTAAATCTTTTTCCTTCGTTGTATGTGGTTGTCGGTATTCTTTTTTTGGGCGAACACCCACCTGGGTTGTACGCTATATTAAGTGCAGAGGATATCCAATCCATGAGCCCTGATATGCTCGCTACTGTAGATTCTATCGGCCTTTTTGCCAATTTATCCGTTGTAGCTTTAAACGCGTTGATGCTCATCGCTATTTGGAAAGGGCTGATTAATAGGGTGCTTTGGGTTTTTTGGGCTTTATTGGTAGCGTTCATTTTTGCTCTATTAGCGGGAATTGCGGCCGACTATGCGGTTAATTTTGCCTTTCCCGAAGTAAACCTGGTATCGGCTTTGATTTTGGCCCTAGGTTTTATATTTTCAGGTATCGGACTTTTTAAACCAGGTAAATGAAAATATGTTGAAATTGAAAAGGCCAACACTGATATTCCTAGTTTTACTGGTTGTTTTCTGCAAAAATGAGTTAATGGCACAACGGATTGATACCGAAAGCATTTATGCTTGGTGTATTGTTCCCTATGATAGTTTGGAACGATCTCCAGAGGCCAGGATAGCCATGCTTAAAAAAATGGGGATTACAAAGTACGCCTATGATGCATCTCCCCCAAATGGCTCGGGAATTGCGATTGGCAAAAAAAGAGGGAGTCGAGGTCATATCGGTTTGGATGTGGATAGATGGTCGCACAGACGCTTTGGGAAAATTAAGCGGCTCCAACGAAAAGGTCTTTAAAGTAATAGATGAGGTTGGTTACAAGGGACAAATTTGGGTAAGTTTTGCCGCGAATTTTTTTGAAGACCTATCCGATTCCGAAGCGATAGCCAAGGGAGCTGAAATGATAGCTTTCCTGAGTAAAAGGGCAACCACCTTGGGCTGTAAGATAGGTTTGTACAATCACGGTGATTGGTTTGGGGAGCCAAAGAATCAAATCCAAATCATCAAGGCCTTGCCGGACAAGAATTTGGGTCTCGTCTATAACTTTCATCACGCCCACCATCAAATAGATGCGTACCCGGAAATGTTGGACACTATGTTACCGTATCTTTGGTATGTAAACCTTAGTGGCCTTAGAAAGGAAGGACCTAAAATTCTCCCCATAGGAAAGGGTAATCATGAAAAAGAAATGATCCAATTACTATTGGACAAAGGGTATACCGGGGATTTTGGTATACTAGGGCATGTAGCGGAAAAGGATGTGGAGTTGGTACTGAAGGCAAATTTGAATGGCTTAAGAACAATGCATATTGAATAAATACTATTCTTGGGATGCAATTTAGAATCAGTAAAATTGATATGGAAATCGACACTAGATCAATATCTTTTGAAAATGAAACTAGGGCGTGAAAGAATTTGAATCGATAAAACAACTGTACAGGCCGTTACAACCCACCATTCTCCCTTCGTTTAAAATTGTATCCTATCGGGAGATTTTGCCTGATCCCGCCTTACGAAACGTCATCTACTGTTACTGGCAGTTAAAAACTTTGGAACCCCTTGCCCATCAATTCAATTATCGGGTGGTGGCGGATGGTTGCATCGATATTTTTTTCAACAACCAAAATATTTCCGAAAGTTTCATCATGGGCTTTTGTAAGGAATACACGGAATTTCCCTTGGAGAACTCCTTTGATTATATCGGTATTCGATTTTTTCCCTCCATGGTGCCGCAATTGTTTCAGGTTAACGCTTTCGAGCTGAGTAGCAAAGTCGAAAGATTGGAACTCGTTTTACCGAAAATTGCAAAAAGCCTGGTACAGCATGTTTCCCCAAATATGGATTTGAATTGGGTAGCGGTCCATTTAGACCGGATAATGGGTAGCGTTTTTAGTACCGCGGAATTTGATAAGGATTATCGGCTGTACAAGGCATTGTACCTTATTTTAAAAAATTGGGGCACTATGGAAACGGAATCGGAGTTGGATATCGGAATAAGCCCAAGACAGTTAAGACGGATATTTAATCATTATATCGGCACAACGCCCAAAACCTTTAGTAAGGTGGTGCGCTTTCAGAACATTCTTAATGCCAAACCTTCCCTACAAAACCTTACGCAGAATAAGTTGTTCTATGATGTGGGCTTCTATGACCAATCGCACTTCATCAAGGATTTCAAGAATTTCTATGGCGTTACCCCGACCCGGGCATTTCGTTAATATGTCCGATTTTTACTATGGTACCCCAAGACTCCCCAATACCTTTGTTTCATACAAAAATAGAAGGTATGAAAACTTTAATCACTTTATTGTTTGCAGGAGCCGTTAGCATTGGATTTTCGCAAACACCACACAAAAACGGAAATATTATGAAACTAAACGCGGGAGTAATCACGGAGAAATTAGCCGAAACCAAGGATTTTTATATAAGGAATCTCGGCTTTGGAGTAACCTTTGAAAATGAATTCTACTTGTTGATGCATACCCCCAACAAACAAGCGGAATTGAGTTTTTTAAAGCCTAACCATCCCACCCAAAAGCCCATATTTCAAAAACCGTTTAACGGAAATGGGATGTATCTGACCATAGAGGTGGAAGACGTAGACCGGCTCTATAAAAAAATTCAGGACAAGGGAGTGCCTATAGCTATTGAAATAAGGGACGAACCGTGGGGGGACCGGCACTTTGCCATTGTTGATCCAAACGGTATCGGAATTGATTTGGTTACCTTTACCAAACCGACCGTGGAATAAAAACCAAAGCTAAAACCGATTGCATAAAAAAAGGGGGCTTAGCCCCCTTTTTCTCATTGTTATTCTTAAGAAAACCGTATTAACGCCAATGTGGTGTGCCTACGGTGATTCCTCCAGCTTTCGTGACGGGTCAAAGACCTTTCTGTAGCGCTGTAGTTCTCTTTGCGTTGTTTCTTTGTATGTTTCATCTTTTTACTTCGTTATTTGTTTTTTGTGATGGGCGCAATAGGCGTCCCTTTTTACACACCCAATAAGACGTATAAATACCGATAATCTTACAGCTTTAAGAAGAGTTTAACACCCCTTGAAGGCTTGTATAGCGCGGGTTGACAGCGTTTTGATGAAGCTGGGTTGTATCTCCCTGTTTCTATGGAAAGCTCCCTTTCAAAACTTGGAAATGCCATAGAGGAGGTATGTGCTCTTAGAATGGCCCTTGAGCCCCTTAGGTGGCGATTTAGGTTTTACATTACCTTCTAAAATGGGATAAAAGCCATGAATTGGAAATTTAAGCCGTTTTTTTACAAAATTGGACCTTCACCTTCACGAATCAATGTAAAAAATGAACTTCTTCCATTCCTTTCGGCAAACCAAGTTTGTGTGACCGTAAATACCGATTGAAAAAATGCTAAATTCGTATGGCCCACATAGCGATATGGAAAAATTGGTAACTGTATCCGAATAGTTGGATTCGCACCTTCCGTACTTGACTTGTTTTAACCAACCACCAAAATCAATTGAAATGTACCCAACGCCTTTGTTACTTCGAATTGCAAAGATTGTTTCCGTATTCGCGATAGGCATTATGGCCCTGATTATCGTCATCGGAAATACCACCGACTACTATACCAATTATAATTTTGTAGAGCATGTCCTAAAGATGGACACCATATTCCCCGATAGCAATATCCAGTATCGGGACATCAATAATCCAATACTGATACATACTGGGTATATTTTGCTGATTGTCCTGGAAGCCGTAATGGCATTTTGTTGCCTAAAAGGAAGTTGGGTGCTCTTTAAAAACCGAAAAAATGAGGCCAGCACCTTTCACGCCGCCAAGAAATGGTCCATTGCCGGACTTATTATTGGAGTCCTCATTTGGTTTTTCGGTTTTGAGGTAATCGGGGGTGAATGGTTCGCTATGTGGCAGAGCACTGTCTGGAATGGACTGAGTAGCGCTGAAAGGATAGTGACCTTTATAGTATTGACCTTAATCCTATTACATCTTAAGGATGAAGAACTTACGGATTAAAGGAATTCGGTATAAGACAAAAATGCCATAAACATGGACATAAAGGACAGTCATATCAATTATGTGGAGTTCAAGGCAAGAGATCTTGAGGAAATAAAGGAATTCTATAAGGCCTCCTTCGGCTGGACTTTCACGGATTATGGGCCCACCTACACCGCTTTTTCCGATAGCGGGTTGGAGGGTGGCTTTGAAAAAACGAATACCGAAATTGTAAATGGTGCCTTGATCGTCTTATACCACACCGATTTAGATTTTATAAAAAACAGGATCAGGGAAGCCGGCGGAAAAATCACCAAGGATATTTTTTCCTTCCCAGGCGGTCGTCGGTTCCATTTTGCCGACCCATCCGAAAATGAGTTGGCGGTTTGGTCCGATCAATAATTCTATTAAACCGCCCGTTGTACCACTTCAAAAACACGGTTGCTATCGCATTTGAGGGTTTTTGATGGAAATTTTAGGATCAAGGCGTAGTCATGGGTGGCCATGAGTATGGTCCGCCCCGATTTATTGATATCCTGCAACACTTTCATTACTTCTACGCTCGTCTGGGGGTCCAGGTTTCCGGTCGGTTCGTCCGCCAGGATAAGTTCCGGGTCATTGAGGAGGGCACGGGCAATGGCGATACGTTGTTGCTCCCCCCCGGAAATCTCATGTGGAAATTTAAACCCTTTGGTCTTCATACCTACCTTGTCCAGGACCTCTTCGATCCGCTGGTCCATTTTTGCCGGATCCTTCCACCCCGTGGCTTTGAGCACAAAGAGTAGATTGTTCTTGATATTCCTATCGGGCAGCAATTTAAAATCCTGAAAAACAATGCCCAGTTTTCTGCGTAAATAGGGGATATCCTTTTCTTTGAGCAACCTTAGGTCGTAACCTACTATGGTACCATTCCCCTGTCTTAGCGGAATATCGGCATAGAGGGTTTTCATAAAACTACTTTTGCCACTTCCGGTCTTCCCGATAAGGTATACGAATTCCCCTTTGTGTACCGTTAGATCTACTTCGGTAAGGATCATACTTTCCTTTTGGAAAATGGAGGCCTCCTTCAATTCCAAGATCATTTCCGGCATTTTATCTTCGTTACGGGTTATTGGATCGGGGTCGGACATGGATGTTCCTTTAATTTTAAAAATTCGTATTTGGAACCTTT
Organism: Ulvibacterium sp.; assembly: GCF_028285715.1. GTDB lineage: Bacteria > Bacteroidota > Bacteroidia > Flavobacteriales > Flavobacteriaceae > Ulvibacterium. The sequence continues at coordinate 255,673 of NZ_JANQOO010000017.1, read as the reverse complement.
ATGGGGCGCTTCCTTTGTTGATATAAAAGTAATAAGTTCCTATGGAAAAGGAATACACCGTTTTTAAAAATCTTTTTCTTTGAAGGTTAGGATATACTTAGGAACGATATTTGTCGTTACTGTATATAACATCCGGTTATCGATAAATAGTTAGAACACTATGTTGAAAAAAAATACCGCACTCGTCCCCATTTTTCTGGGGATGTTTTGCTTGGGAATCGCCCAGGAGACCAAAATCTACACACACGACAAGAAGGAGTATCAAGACGCGCTGGCCCTGTATAACAACGAGCAGTACCAAGCGGCACAGACTATTTTTGCCAAAGTAAAGAATAGTACCAGGGATTTGGAGACCAAGGCCAACAGTGCCTACTACGAGGCCAATGCCGCAGTGCGTTTGAACCAATACGGGGCAGACCGGCTTATGGAGGATTTTGTGGAAAAATACCCGACTTCCACCAAACGGAATTCCGCTTTCGCCGATGTAGCGGAATACTATTTTGAAACGGGAAAGTATCCCTATGCCTTAAAATGGTACAAAAAAGTGGATCAAAATGCACTCTCCCGAAATGAGATGGACAAGTTTAACTTCAATTATGGCTATTCCCTGTTTTCCTCCAAAAAACCTAAGGATGCCGAACGTTACTTGAGTAAAGTGACCAATTCTCCCGTTTACGGATCACAGGCCAAATACTATTTGGGTTATATCTCCTATCAACAAGACGACTATGAAACCGCCAATGAACGTTTTGATCAGATTACGGACCAAGAGGTGTTGGAAGAAAAGCTTTCCTACTATCAGGCGGATATGAACTTTAAACTGGGTAAGTTCGAGGAGGCCATAGCCCTGGCCAAAAAACAATTGCCCAGATCCAACCGAAAGGAAATCTCCGAGCTTAACAAAATTATCGGGGAGAGCTACTTTAATTTGGGTCAATATGCCAATGCCATTCCCTATTTGGAAGAATATAAGGGCAAGCGGGGAAAATGGAATAATACGGACTATTATCTACTGGGCTATTGTTATTACAAACAGGGTGATTTTGCCAACGCCATTCAGCAGTTCAACAAGATTATCGGAGGTACCAATAGCGTCTCCCAAAATGCCTATTATCACTTGGCCGAATGCTATCTGAACCTGGAAAAGAAGTCAGAGGCCCTCAACGCCTTTAGAAATGCTTCCCAGATGGATTTTTCGGCGGAGATCCAAAAGGACGCGTATTTGAACTACGCCCGGCTGAGCTATGAGATCGGAAATGCCTATGAACCTGTTCCCCAGGTTATTTCCAATTATTTGGAACTTTATCCCAACGATGCACATACCCAGGAAATGCAAGAGCTTTTGGTTGATTCCTATATCTCCTCAAAGAACTTTAGGGGCGCTATGGAGCTTTTGGAGAAGAACCGAAATTTTGCGAGCAGGGCTACCTATCAGAAAGTGGCGTTCTATCTCGGGACGGAACTTTTTATTGACGGGGATTATGCGGCGGCCGCCGAAATTTTTGACAAGTCTTTGGGTGGTGCCGAGGATGCCCTCTTCGAGGCCAGGGCCAATTATTGGAAAGCCGAATCGCTCTATCTGCTCAACCGATTTGATGATGCCTTGGCCAGCTACTTACAATTTAAGCAGAACCCTAGTGCCCGGTTTACCGAGGAGTATAAGGATATGGACTATAATCTGGGCTACGCCTATTTTAAGTTGAAGGATTATGGGAGTACCATATCCAGTTTTAATGCCTATGCCCAGTCCGGTCCAGCGGATACCCAAAAACTGTACGACGCCTATTTACGCTTAGGGGACAGTTATTTTGTGACCAGCAAATATTGGCCGGCCATAGAAACCTATAACAAGGCCTTGGCCCTTAGCGGACCACAAAAGGATTATGCCGCTTATCACAAAGCGTTGAGTTATGGTTTTATAGGCCGGGGAAATACCAAGATCGAAGAACTCAATTCCTTTGTGCGGCGATATCCAAAATCTACATTGAAGGACGATGCCCTTTTTGAATTGGGCAATACCTATATCACTTCGGGTGAAGAGCAAAAGGGTCTGCAGAGTTATAATGGACTCATTAACGAGTATAGGGGAAGTTCCTTGGTTCCCCAGGCCATGATGCGCCAGGGACTTGTACACTACAACGCCAACCGAAACGATCAGGCCTTGGGCAAGTTCAAATCGGTTGTAAGGGATTATCCCAATACCCAAGAGGCCATTCAGGCAGTGGCCACGGCTAAATTGATTTATGTGGATATGGGTCGCGTGGACGAATATGCGGCATGGGTGGAGAACTTGGATTTTGTGGAAGTTACGGATTCCGAATTGGACAACGCCTCCTTTGAATCCGCCAACAAACAAAATCTGGAAGGCAAAAAGGATGCGGCCATCAAAGGCTATGAAAAATACGTGAAACAGTTCCCTAATGGCCTACATGCGACTCAAGCGAATTTTAATTTGGCACAACTTTACTTTGCTAAGGGCGAAAAAGAAAAGGCCTTGCCCTACTATGTCTTTGTGGCGGATAAGGGCGGCAGTGAGTATGGTGAACAGGCATTGACCCGGGTGTGCGAGATATATATTGGTGAAAAGGAATACGATACGGCACTTCCCTATCTGGAACGTTTGGAAAATGTGGCCAACATTCAGCAAAACCGAACATTTGCACAATCCAATTTAATGAAGGGCTACTATGGCCAGAAGAATTACCCAAAGACTTTGGAATATGCGGACAAGGTACTGGCCAATGGCAATATCGACAACCGCATCAAAAGTGATGCACAAATTATGATCGCACGCTCGGCCATGGCCACGGGCGATGAGGTAAAAGCAGAATCCGCGTACAAGGACGTACTAAAAATTGCATCCGGCGGCACAGCTGCAGAGGCCCTGTATTACGACGCCTACTTTAAAAACAAGTCTGGCGATCACGAATCTTCCAATACGGCCGTACAAAAATTGGCTAAGGATTATGCGGCCTATAAGGAGTGGGGCGGTAAAGGGTTGATCATTATGGCCAAAAACTTTTATGCCCTGGACGATGCCTATCAAGCTACCTATATTTTGGATAGTGTAATCGCCAATTTTTCCCAATTTCCGGAAATTGTGACAGAGGCCCAAGGCGAGTTGGCCATCATCAAGGCCAAGGAAGCCCAGCGCAATTCTTCAATAAATACCGACGGCAACTAAAATGACCCAAGTTTCTAAGACGAGAGAACACATGATACAAAAACAGATTACCACAAGCCTTATGCTATTCTTGGGAGTTTGCCTTGCCGTTTTGGGACAGGAAGAGGGCCAGGATGATATCGGAACCGAAACCGTGACCGTGACCAAGGCATATACCCCTACCATTTCGGATGCCTTTAAGATCAAATCCGTGCCGTTGTTCAATGATTCCATAGCGCTTCAGAAAAAAGATATTACCTATAGTATCAACTCGGTTCCCGTAGCCTCTACCTTTTCCCCGGCCAAGGGACAGGCGTCAAGGGTAAAGAAGACCCCACCACCGGTATTGTACAATTCCTATGCTTCGGCAGGAGGGGGGAATCCGGCCAATTTAATGGCCAAGTTTTATACCAGTAGGACCATTGACCGGGAGTCAGGATTTACACTGGGTCTGGATCATAATTCCTCTAGGGGGGATATAGATGGGGTAGTTTTGGACAATATTTATTCCGATACCGAGTTGGAAGCGGCTTATAAAAAGAGGGACCGGGATTTGGATTGGGGTGTTGACTTGGGGGTCCAGCATCAACTCTACAATTGGTATGGCTTGCCTGTAGGTGTTTTTGATGAGGCTACGGTAAATGCAATTGATGAAAGACAAAATTATTATATGGCCGAAATATCCGGCCATGTTAATCTGGAGGATTCCTTTTTCCAGAATGCATCCTTGGAATATCGTCGATTTTGGGATGCCATAAAATCAGGGGAGAATAGGGCCGTGTTTACTACAGGATTTGAATTTCCCCTAAACGAGGAGTCTTTTGGCATTAAGGCCAAGGTCGACTATGTAAACGGAAGTTTTGAAAATGCCGATGTCAATAACACGGCTAATCTTAACGGCATAAACTACAGCCAATTTCAGGTTGGAATTAACCCCAGCTTGACCATGTTCCGGGACGATTTATCCTTAAATCTCGGGGTAAACTTGGTTTACGGATTGGATACGGAACGCAGTGACAGCAATTTTTATATCTATCCGGCCGTAACCGCATCCTATCGCTTATTGGAAGAGGTGGCCATTGTCTACGGTGGTATCGAGGGCGAGTTAAGGCAAAATTCCTATTATGGTTTTGTGGAGGAGAATCCTTTTGTATCACCCACCCTGACCATTGTTCCTACGGACAGGCAATACGATGCCTATTTGGGGTTACGGGGACAATTATTGCCCAATTTGAGTTATAATATCAAAGGCTCCTATACGGCCGAGAACCGAAGACCCTTGTTTACCTTAAACCCGCAAAATACCTTTAGGACCGATGAAAAAGGATATTACTATGGCAATTCTTTTGAGGTATTTTACGATGACATAAAGACCATTGGTGTATTTGGTGAATTGAATGTGGACGTAAACCGAAACTTTTCCTTAGGGGTCAATGTCGAAATATACGATTATGATACGGAAACGGATAATCCCGCTTGGAACCTTCCGAATCTACAAGGCTCACTTTTTCTGGATTATCAAATCGGGGAAAAATGGTATATGGGCGCCAATCTGTTCTATGTGGGCGAGCGCGAGGACTTTGCCACAGTAGCTGTTGAAAATGTGGAACCCTCGGATTTTCCGGCTACCATACTTACATTGGATAGTTTCTTTGATGCCAATGCCCATGTAGGTCACCGGTTAAATGACCAATTGTCGGTTTTTGTGCGTGCTAACAATATTGCCAACAACAATTACCAGCGGTGGGCCAACTTTCCGGTACAGGGTTTCCAGATTCTTGGAGGCGCTACCTATAAGTTCGATTTTTAGGCTGTTCCTTTAAAGATTTAGGAAAGTCTGCTTTGCACAACGGAGAAACCCGTTTTTCATCGATACGAATCTTAGAAGAACCACTAAATATTTAATTTAGAGGTGGTTAAACAAAAGAGTTGGGTTTGCGTCGAATTTCTATACTTGGAATTATCCTACTATACATGTCAAGCACGGGTCTTGTATTTTCCCAAAATTTGGTAAAAAACCCAAGTTTTGAGATGTATACGAACTGTCCCAAGGGATTGGGTAATTTCAATGAGGATGTCCTATTCTGGTCTACACCGTCAAAAGGCTCCACGGACTATTTTAATGGTTGCAGTACGGCCATGGGTACACCCAGGAATTTTAATGGGAATCAACCGGCGGATTTTGGCACCGGTTATGCCGGATTTTATATGTATGCCCCGGAGGATTATCGGGAATACCTTCAAGCCGAGCTAACACAGACTTTGGAACTCGGGAAAAGATATCGCATTTCCTTTTACGTGAGCCTGGCAGAACAATCAGACTTTGCCGTGAAAGAATTTGGTGTGGTGTTTACCAAGGATAAGTTACAATCTGCGAGGCGAAAGGAGCTCTCGAAGGCGGTGTTGTATAAGAACAAGGAAAACAAATATCGCACCTTTCAGATTTCACACACTGATTTTTATGCGGATACCCAAGGTTGGGTCTTGGTACAAATGGAATTTGTGGGCAGAGGATGGGAAAGTTTCGTAACCGTTGGGAACTTTAAGAACAATTCCCGTACGAGGTTTCTAAAGACCAAACGCTATGCCAAGAAGGGAGCCTACTATTATATTGATATGTTGAAGGTTGAGTCCGTTGAAGAAATGAATAAAGATTACGCTTCCGTGGAGAACAATCCTTCGGATAAAATTGAAGGTATCGCATTGGATCAAATCCATATTTTTAAAAATGTACTTTTTGAATTTGATAGGTCACAATTATTGGATAACGAGAAAACTGAAGTGCGCAAAATTTTCCAATACCTAGCGGATGACGCCTCCCTCAAAATACAAATTCATGGACATACGGACTCCATAGGCTCCTTAGCGTACAATCAGCACCTATCCAAGGAAAGGGCAAGATCCGTAGCGGATTACCTCGTGCATCTGGGGTTGCCTAAGGAAAGGATTTTATGGCACGGACATGGTGGTACAAGACCCGTGGCCGATAACACTACAGAAATTGGGCGTGGACAAAACCGACGCGTGGAGTTCGTAATTTCAAAGCAAGAATAATCATATATACCTTTGTAGTTGGCTGTAATCTCCGTACTTTGTATACTTTCACGAGATAGACATGGACATAAGACTGGCCGTATTGATAGATGGTGATAATATACCAGCCGGGTACGTAAAGGAAATGATGGAGGAAATCGCCAAATACGGAAATCCCACGATAAAACGAATTTATGGGGATTGGACTAATCCCCGTTTGGGAAAATGGAAGAATGTACTCCTTGAAAATGCCATTACCCCAATTCAACAATATGGGTATACTACCGGGAAGAACGCTACGGATTCCGCTATGATAATCGATGCCATGGACATTCTGTATTCCGGCAAGGTAAATGGGTTTTGTCTGGTAAGCAGCGATAGCGATTTTACCCGTTTGGCCACTAGGCTTCGCGAAGCAGGAATGCAAGTATTCGGAATCGGCGAAAAGAAGACTCCAGATCCCTTTATAGTAGCCTGCGATCGTTTCATCTACCTCGAAATCCTAAAGGATCGATCTGAAGAAGATGCTTCGGACACTACTGTCCGGAAGAGCAAAACGAAGCGTAACTTGGATAAAATCGGGCCCAAGGTAATCAAACTGATTGCTACCACGATAGATGATGTTGCCGATGATGATGGATGGGCCTTTTTAGGTGACGTGGGCAGCCTGCTCCAAAAAAAACAACCCAATTTCGATTCCCGCAACTACGGTTTTCAAAAACTAACCCCATTGATTGCCTCATTACCTGGTTTTGAGATAGAGCGGCGTGAGGATTCGCGAGGAAAAAAGAAATTAATTTATGTAAGGATCAAGGAAAAGATAAGATCTACGAAAACGTAACGAACAAATTTATTTTTATAAATTAACGGTACAAAGTACAATCCCTTTAAATTAATACAGATGAAAAAGCGATGTAACCCTATCCGAGGAATTTTTGGCATGCCGACCTTTCTGGCATTCAGTTTTTGTTTTGTCCTACATGCCACCCTCCCGTTACAGGAAATGGTCCCCCAAACGGACAAAAATCTAATTTTGGCAATCGGTGACAATTTGGTTGGCGGTTGGGAATATAAAGCTATAGGTGCTCCAGAAGGTTATGACAAAGGTCTTATATTGATTGTTGGGCAAGATGGCCAATACCAGGTTCAGGTACAGACCGGTATGGGGACTTTCAGGGGTGAGAACGTCACAGTAAAAAAGAATACCATAAGTTTTACCTTAATGATCGAAGGAGGGGTGGTTACGGTCAATTTGACCGCTGAAGGAAGCAAAATGTCCGGAAAAAGTTCTTCACAGGAAGGAGATTATGTGATAGAAGGTGTAAAGAGTATCTCGCCGGAATAGACTCCTTTTTAGAGAAGGGGAGCTAGCAAGGTAAAAATGGTAATCCGGTGGCCTGTTGTTTCAAGATGAAAACGATAAGGACCCCATGTACGGATTGAATCAACAAAAAACCCGGAGCTTTTATTCTCCGGGTTTTGTATGAAGTAAACAGAATTTTTAAAGGGTTATCGGTACGGCTACCCGGGTCTTGTCCCAACCCATGACCATATGTGCTCCGTTGTCCACCTCCTTAAAGGCAATTGAAAAGGCATCTAGGGAAGAACCGTCGGAACTGGCCGATACGGTAATCCTGGCTACGTCGGCAGATTCATCATAAGAATAAGCCCCCCATTGATTCAGGTTATTATTAAGTACAACGGTCCATTGATCCTTACCAGGAATGGTAAATAAGGCATAGGTACCCGCGGAAACCGCTTTATCGCCAAATGTTACGTCCTTATAAAATGTAATTTCTGCGGCCTCATTGGCACCGGTACGCCAAACTTTTCCCGCCGGGGCGAGTTCGGACAAAGAACGGCCTTTTAACTGTGGACGGCTATAAATGATTCGTACCGCTTTTTCGGAAACCCTATAACTGGAAGGATAGGCAGCCATATCCATCGGACTTTTGTCCAGTCCATCAAATTTCTGGGCCGAAGCCTCGGAAGCAAATACCATTGCCACTATTAAAATGGCAAAAGAGCATAATTTTTTCATGTTCGTTTTTGTTTTTAGTGTGCTCAAAGCTAGTTAGTAATCCAATTGTAAACTTACAAAAAGTCGTTAAAATTTGGGCAACTTACAGAGCGTTCCATTTTTCTTCAATATCGCTAATTTAAATTACATTATTTGTTAAAATAATAGATAAAAGTGTTAATTAGTAATATAAAATTCATTTATTATTTTTTTTGGAAATATTATCTACATCTTTGCCTTCAAATTGATAGAATTTAATTGATATGTGTGGAATTGTTTGTGCGTTCGATGTTAAGGAAAGTACCGATGCCTTGAGGCCCCAGCTTTTGGAAATGTCAAAAAAAGTAAGGCACAGGGGACCGGATTGGAGTGGTATCTATTCAGATGACAAGGCCATTTTGGCCCATGAAAGATTGGCTATTGTAGATCCCGTTTCAGGGAAGCAACCCTTGTTCAGCGCCGATGGAAAACTGATCTTGGCCGCTAATGGGGAAATATATAACCATAGGGAATTACGAAAACAGTTCGAGGGGAATTACGAGTTTCAGACCCAATCCGATTGTGAGATTATATTGGCTTTGTACCAAAAGAAGGGTGTGGACTTTTTGGATGAAATGAACGGTATTTTTGGTTTTGCCATTTACGATGCGGAAAAGGACGAGTATTTTGTGGCCAGGGACCATATGGGTATTATTCCTTTGTATATGGGCTGGGATCAGAACGGCACTTTTTATGTGGCCTCCGAGTTAAAGGCCTTGGAAGGTACCTGTACTAAAATAGAACTCTTTCCTCCAGGTCACTATTTGTATAGCCGGGATGGGGAACCAAAAAGATGGTATACCCGGGATTGGATGGAATATGAAGCGGTTAAGGAAAATGAGACCAGTATTAACGAAATCAGGGAAGCTTTGGAGGCGGCGGTCCATCGGCAGTTGATGTCCGATGTTCCCTATGGGGTACTCTTGTCCGGTGGTTTGGATTCCTCGGTCACTTCGGCCGTTGCCAAAAAATATGCCCAGAAGCGAATAGAGTCGGATGACACCACGGACGCTTGGTGGCCCCAATTGCATTCGTTCTCGGTAGGATTGGAAGGCTCCCCCGATTTGGCCGCCGCTCAAAAGGTCGCCGATCATATTGGTACTGTGCATCATGAAATAAAGTTTACGATACAAGAAGGATTGGATGCTATTAAGGATGTTATCTACAATTTGGAAACGTATGATATCACCACCATACGGGCTTCCACACCCATGTACCTTATGGCAAGGGTTATCAAATCCATGGGAATAAAAATGGTATTGTCCGGTGAGGGTGCCGATGAGCTTTTTGGCGGTTACCTGTACTTCCATAAGGCACCGAGCCCCAAGGATTTTCATGAGGAAACCGTTCGGAAACTGGATAAATTACACATGTACGATTGTCTTAGGGCCAACAAGTCTCTAGCGGCCTGGGGTATAGAAGGGCGTGTGCCATTTTTGGACAAGGAGTTCATGGATGTGGCCATGCGTATCAACCCCAAGGATAAAATGATCAATGGGGAACGTATGGAAAAATGGGTGGTGCGTAAAGCCTTTGAGGACTATTTGCCGGAAAGTGTGGCCTGGAGACAGAAAGAGCAATTTTCCGACGGGGTGGGGTATAGTTGGATCGATACCTTAAAGGAATTGGTGGAGGAAAAGGTTTCCGATGAGCAATTGGCCAATGCCAAATTCCGGTTCCCGTTACAGACCCCGACAACAAAGGAGGAGTTTTATTATCGTTCCATTTTTGAGGGACATTTCCCCTCGGATGCCGCGGCATTATGCGTTCCTCAGGAACCCTCGGTTGCCTGTAGCACCAAGATTGCCTTGGAATGGGACGAGGCATTCAAGAATATGAACGATCCTTCGGGAAGGGCTGTAGCCAATGTACATGACGACGCCTACGTGAAATGAAATTTATGGAATTCCTCGCCTAAAGAGGTTGTTGACGGTCTTTGATTAAATACATGGTTTTTGCGCCTTGGACCCAACAAACAAAGTTCTGTTTTGCCCATCTGCCGTGATGGGGCTCAGTTTTTTATTTTAATTAGTCCTTAACCCCGCCATCCCAGGCGGGGTTTTGTTATGAGACCCAGGTTGTAGAAAACCTTATGGCCCGAATTGATCCTGTAAACGTGTCATATTTGGTAGGAAAAAAAGAAATGGACGAACCTTGATTTTTGATTTTTTGCATCCTTGTTTTTCAATAAAAAATCGGTCAAGACCCTAATGGGAAAACCACTAATATTTTCCACAATTTTTGTTGATAACTTAGAGGCTTTAAAAGGAGGAAAACACTATATTCTATGGGGTTTTCCGTATATTTGTAAGATTGCAAAAACTGAATGGGACCAAGCCTTTGGGAAAAGTAAATATCTACTGATTTTCTTAGGCGCCCAATGATTATTGGGAAGGTGAAAACAACTTTTAAATTCTATGAGCGAAGAAACAGAAAAAAGGAATTATTCGGCCGATAGTATTCAAGCCCTTGAGGGCATGGAGCATGTACGTATGCGTCCATCCATGTACATTGGGGATGTAGGCGTTAGAGGATTGCACCACTTGGTTTATGAGGTGGTGGACAACTCAATAGATGAGGCCATGGGAGGACACTGTGATACGATCAGTGTTACCATAAATAAGGACAATTCCATAACGGTAAGGGATAACGGTAGGGGAATTCCCGTAGATCTTCATAAAAAAGAAGGTGTTTCTGCCTTGGAAGTGGTCATGACGAAAATCGGGGCCGGTGGAAAATTCGACAAAGATTCCTATAAGGTTTCCGGAGGTCTGCACGGTGTAGGTGTCTCGGTTGTCAACGCACTCTCCAATCATTTGAAGGCCACGGTATATAGGGATGGTAAGATATGGGAACAGGAGTATGAGAGAGGGAAAACCTTGTATCCGGTCAAAAGTGTAGGGGAAACACAGGAAAGGGGCACCTTGGTCACTTTCCATCCGGACGAAACCATATTCACCCAAACCATAGAATACAGCTATGAAACCTTGGCCAATAGAATGCGAGAGCTTTCCTATCTGAACAAGGGAGTTACCATAAGCATAACGGACGAACGTCAGAAAGGCGAGGATAGCGAATTCCTTTCGGAGACCTTTTACTCCGATGAGGGGTTACGGGAATTCGTACGTTTTTTGGATGGGACCAGAGAGGCCTTGATTCAAAATGTCATTGCCATGGAGGGTGAAAAGAACGACATTCCGGTTGAGGTTGCCATGATCTACAATACCAGTTATACCGAGAATTTGCATTCCTATGTAAACAATATCAATACCCATGAAGGAGGAACCCATCTGTCGGGATTCAGAAGGGGGCTTACTACTACCTTGAAAAAGTATGCAGACGCCTCCGGAATGTTGGATAAGCTAAAATTCGAGGTTCAGGGTGATGATTTTAGGGAAGGATTAACGGCCATAGTCTCGGTCAAGGTAGCCGAACCGCAGTTTGAGGGACAAACCAAGACCAAACTGGGCAATAGGGAAGTGTCCTCTGCGGTTTCCCAGGCCGTTTCCGAAATGTTGACCAACTATTTGGAAGAACACCCGGAAGATGCAAAAATGATCGTTCAGAAGGTTATACTAGCTGCCCAAGCCAGACATGCGGCGACCAAGGCCCGGGAAATGGTACAGCGAAAATCGCCCATGAGCATTGGAGGCTTACCGGGGAAATTGGCGGATTGTTCCGAACAAGACCCTACCAAATGCGAGCTGTTCCTTGTTGAGGGAGATTCTGCCGGCGGAACGGCAAAAATGGGTAGGGAACGTAGTTTCCAGGCCATTTTGCCGCTTAGGGGAAAGATTTTGAATGTTGAGAAGGCCATGCAGCACAAGGTTTTCGAAAATGAGGAGATTAAAAATATCTATACGGCCCTTGGGGTTACCATAGGGACCGAAGAGGACAGTAAGGCTTTGAACCTGGAAAAATTGCGATATCACAAAATAGTCATTATGTGCGATGCGGATGTGGATGGCAGCCATATCGAAACCTTGATCCTTACCTTCTTTTTCCGATATATGCGCGAATTGATCGAGGCAGGGCACGTGTACATTGCCACTCCGCCGCTGTATTTGGTCAAAAAGGGCAATAAGAAGCAATATGCCTGGAACGATAAGGATCGTGATGCCATTATCGAGAGTTTTGGTGGATCGGCTTCCGTACAGCGTTACAAAGGTCTTGGGGAGATGAATGCCGAACAATTGGCGGACACTACCATGAACCCTGAGTTTAGGACCTTACGTCAAGTTACCATAGATAATGCTACGGAATCAGACCGTATTTTTTCCATGCTTATGGGCGATGAAGTACCTCCAAGACGGGAATTCATAGAGAAAAATGCCGTTTATGCGAACATTGATGCATAAGAATCGTCACTTCACAACAAAAACCCTGACACTTAGGTCGGGGTTTTTTAGTTTTAGGGAAAAATCATACAATGAAAACTGTAGTTTCCTTATGTCTAGTACTTTTCGGATTTCAAATAGTCCTTTCACAATCCAATATCAATGATCTGTTAACCGCTGGCCTAGAGGACGCCGAACGGTATACCACAGACTATTTGGCACCGGTATCCGAGGGGGCGATGCACAGTATCTCAAATGGGTGGTATAACTCGGGAGAATCCAAACCGCTGGGCGGCTTCGAGATTTCAATAATTGGTAATGTGTCGTCTTTTAAGAATAAGGACGATAAAAAATCATTTGTCTTGAATACCGCCGATTATGAAAACCTTCAGTTTGTGGATGGTAGTACGCAAAGACCGGTTTCCACGGCTTTGGGAGACATTGAAGGTGTTCGCGTCTTTGTGGAGGCGGAAATAGCCCCGGGCATTACCGAACGTGAAGAGTTCGAATTACCTTCCGGCCTTGCTTCCGAGGATATCAATGTCATTCCCTCGGCCTTTTTGCAGGCCAGTGTGGGATTGTTCAAGGGAACGGAGATAAAGGCGCGCTTTTTTCCAAAAATCAATACAGATGATATCGCCGCAGGGCTTTACGGTTTTGGCCTACAACATGAGTTCACCAGTCATCTGCCTGCGGAAAAGCTGTTTCCCTTGGCTATTTCCGGTGTAATTGGATACACCCATTTAGATGCTACCTATGATTTTAGCACTACTGATATTATCGCGGGTCAAGATCAAAGAATAGATGTGGTCATGAATACCTGGGTCTTTCAGGCCGTTGCTTCTACCAAGCTCCCGGTTATCAACTTCTACGGGGGAATAGGGTATATGACCGGCAAAGCCACTACGGATATCCTGGGGACCTATATCGTGCAATCCGGTCCTTTTCAAGAGACCTATACCGATCCTTTTTCAATAGATCAGGATGCCAGCGGGGTACGGGCCAATATCGGTGCAAAGTTAAAGCTGGGATTCTTTAGATTGAATGTCGACTATACCTTGGCTGAATTCAATAATCTGGCCGTAGGTATAAACTTCGGATTTAGATAATAGATAGGCAAAAATGTACATGTAATATAAAAAGACCGTCGACATCTCGATTGCCAACGGTCTTTTTTTGTGTATCAACCTTCTTTTATTTTATTCCCTAATTGCGAAGGGATTTCCGTTCATATCTTCCAACATGCTTCCATCCTGGGATTCCTTAAGAATTACAATATCGTCGATTCTATCCAATCCGGGATAGGAAATCGTGTATATGCCATCATCCTGACTCCATTTGAAATCAGTTTTAACGGTAATCCTACCATTTTCTATGGCGTGATACCGGCCTAAATAGGCATCGTTAAAGATCCATTCCTCACGGAAAGTCTGGTTTTGCGCCTTGCCTGTAGATATTTCTGCAACATTGGACCAAATTCCAATAACTTGATCATTGTTTTCGGCTATTCGGGAACAATTGCTAACGGAGATGATGGCCACAATTGCCAGAAATGAAAAAAGCTTTTTCATTTTGTAGGTTTTCTGATTCGGGGTTTTGGTATATAAGGGAACGTGCATTGGGTCGTTGATATTGCTAAAATTCGATGTATGGCACCATAATCTGTTTTTCTTCGTTGAACGGTCATTTTTTTTAACAGTTTTATCCGTTTTTACTGCTTTTGGAAACGTCAAAAACAACTTGGATTAAACTGATTTTTGTCATTTTTTATCGAGGCAGAATCCCTACTTTTGCAGTGTTAAAAACAACTATTAAATTATACGAATATGAAAGTTACCGTAGTAGGGGCAGGTGCCGTAGGCGCTAGTTGCGCAGAGTACATTGCCATAAAGGATTTTGCATCTGAAGTCGTGTTGTTGGACATTAAGGAAGGGTATGCCGAAGGTAAGGCCATGGACTTAATGCAGACTGCTTCACTTAATGGTTTTGATACCAAAATTACCGGTATAACCAATGATTATTCCAAAACTGCGGGAAGCGATATAGCGGTTATTACCTCGGGGGTTCCAAGGAAACCTGGTATGACCCGGGAAGAACTTATAGGAATAAATGCTGGAATCGTTAAGACCGTTGCATCCAGCTTGCTAGAGCACTCCCCTAATGCTATTTTGATTGTGGTCAGCAATCCTATGGATACCATGACCTATTTGGTCCATAAGACCACAGATCTTCCCAAGAACAAGATTATAGGAATGGGAGGGGCTTTGGATAGTGCACGGTTCAAATATAGGCTGGCAGAGGCCTTGGATGCCCCTATTTCAGATATTGACGGTATGGTAATCGGCGGTCATAGTGATACAGGGATGGTGCCGTTGGCTTCACATGCGACTAGAAATAGCATTAATGTTACCGAGTTTTTAACAGAGGATAGGTTGTCACAAGTTGTAGAGGATACGAAGGTGGGCGGTGCCACTTTGACCAAATTATTGGGAACCAGTGCTTGGTACGCTCCGGGAGCAGCTGTTTCTGGACTGGTACAGGCCATTGCCTGTGATCAAAAGAAAATGTTTCCCTGCTCTACGTATTTGGAAGGGGAATATGGCCTTGAGGACATTTGTATCGGGGTACCCGTGATATTAGGTAAAAATGGAATAGAGGAAATTGTAGATGTGCCTTTGAGCGAAGCCGAGAAGAACAAGATGAAGGAAAGTGCCGCGGGAGTCTCTAAAACCAACGGTTTGTTGGAGTTGTAGTAACATTTTTTCACCTGGAATAAGAAGCAAGCCTCCTGCCGATTGCAATCGGCAGGAGGTTTTCGTTTTTACAATTACTCATAAATATATTGCCAAATCCTAGGGTAAATCATATATTTGCACGCTGTTACAAAAAGCATTCATAAAACACTTAATCAATGCAAAATAAAGGACTTATAAAGCTTTTTGCTTTCTTGTTTGGGCTGGTGAGTATCTATCAATTGTCCTATACGTTCATAACCGGTAAGGTTGAAAATGAAGCTGAAGTTTTTGCGGAAAACCAAATATCCGAGACTGAAGAGGATTACGTTGCAAAACGTGAAACGTTGGAGGCCAGATATTTGGATTCCATTGGTAGCAACCCTATTCTAGGTTATACTTCGTATGATGATGCCAAGAAGAAAGAACTGAACAAGGGCTTGGACCTTAAGGGGGGCATAAATGTGACTCTCCAAATATCCGTAAAGGATATTTTAAAGGGATTGGCCAACAATACGAAAAACCCAATTTTCAATAAGGCCTTGGCAGACGCGGATACCGCCTCCAAAAATAGTGATGATACCTATCTGGAGTTGTTTTTTGATGCTTTTGACCAGATTAAAGGAGACACCAAACTCGCCTCTCCGGATATTTTTGCGAACAAAGGTTTGAGCGATGAGATCAATTTTCAAATGACGGACGATGAGGTAAAGCCTATCATTCGAAGAAAAATTGATGAATCCATCGTTTCGGCATTTGAAGTACTACGGGAAAGAATCGACGGTTTCGGGGTTACTCAACCCAATATCCAGCGGGAAGGAAATTCAGGTCGTATCTTGGTAGAATTGCCCGGGGCCAAGGATATTGCCAGGGCACAGGACCTTCTTTCCAGTACCGCCCAATTGGAGTTTTGGGAAACCTATAGCCCAAGCAATCAAAGTATTTCCCAATTCTTTATTTCCGCAAACAATCAATTAAAATCCTTAGTGGATACCACGGCCGTGGAAGAGCCGGTTAAGGAAGAGTCCGAATTGGATTCACTGCTTTCCGACGTTGCGGAGGATTCATTGGATATTGCCAATCAAATAAATCCGGTTTTCGATTTAATCGCAGGACCGGGTAGTGGCTATGCCATTGCCAAGGTAGCCATTAAGGATACCGCAAAATTCGGAGGTTATCTACGTATGCCCGAAGTACGCAGATTATTGCCCGCGGATGTTCGATTCGCCAAGTTTTTATGGGAACGGCCCTCTGCCGAAAATGCTGAAGTAGTGGATTTATACGCACTTAAATCCAACCGTGATGCCGTTCCGAGAATAAGCGGGGATGTCGTGAGTGATGCCCGGGATGATTTTGATCAATTTGGAAAACCTGCAGTATCCATGACCATGAATACCAAAGGAGCCAAGGAATGGGAGAAGTTGACAGGGGATGCCTTTACCAACCAAACCGGTATCGCCATTGTTTTGGATAATAAAGTGTATACCGCACCCGGGGTGTCCTCAGGGCCTATTTCAGGAGGGCGTTCGGAAATCACGGGAACTTTTACGGTAAACGAGACCAAGGATATCGCCAATGTGTTACGAGCCGGAAAATTACCTGCCTCCGCTGAGATTATTCAGTCGGAAATTGTGGGTCCTTCCTTGGGGCAAGAGGCCATTGATAGCGGTTTTATGTCCTTTATGATCGCCATGTCCATTGTTTTGGTATGGATGATCTTCTATTATGGAAAAGCAGGGATATTTGCGGATATTGCCTTGTTGTTGAACATCCTTCTCATTTTTGGAGTACTTACCAGTTTGGGAGCTGTACTCACTTTGCCAGGTATTGCCGGTATCGTGTTGACCATTGGCATGTCCGTTGATGCCAATGTACTTATTTTTGAACGTGTTAAGGAAGAACTGGTCAAGGGCAAAGGCAAGGGAGAGGCCGTGTCCGATGGATTTAGTAATGCACTCTCCTCCATCTTGGATGCCAATGTTACGACCGGTCTTACGGCCATTATACTGTTTGTTTTTGGTTCCGGTCCCATAAAGGGTTTTGCGACCACACTTTTGATCGGTATTCTTACTTCCCTGTTTACTGCCATCTTCATTACCCGTTTATTGGTCGATTGGTATATAAGTGGAAAAGGCAGGACCTTGGACTTCTCCACGGCGATTACCAAAAATTTGTTTAAGAATATCAACATAAATTTCCTGAATAAACGGAAAATAGCCTATGTTATATCCTTGATTTTGGTGGGTATCGGGGTCTTTTCCCTGGTTACCCAAGGCCTGCAACAAGGTGTTGATTTTGTGGGTGGCCGTTCTTACCAAATACGTTTTGAGCAGGCCGTTAATCCATCGGAAATTGCATCCGAGTTGAATACGGTATTTGGCAGTGGTACTAATGTAAAAACCTTTGGTGAGGCCAATCAGATAAAGGTTACCACCCCTTACAAGGTAGACGTGGAAGGCATAGAAGTAGATAACGAAATCCAGACCAAATTATATACCTCGTTGCAAAAGTACCTGCCCGATGGTACCAGTATGGACAATTTTAGAGTAGGAAGTGGGGAAAAATCCATTGGTATTCTGCAATCCATAAAGGTTGGTCCTACCATAGCCGATGACATAAAAAACAACGCTTTCTTGGCAATTATAGGTTCCCTGGCCGTGGTGTTCCTGTATATTTTGCTTCGATTTAGAAGGTGGCAGTTTTCCTTGGGTGCGGTGGTCGCTGTATTCCACGATGTAATGATCGTTCTCGGAGTGTTTTCATTGTTCGGAACGATTATGCCCTTCAATATGGAGATCGATCAAGCCTTTATTGCGGCAATACTAACGGTAATTGGTTATTCCCTGAACGATACAGTGGTGGTCTTTGACCGAATCAGGGAGATTATTGGCGAGCGGGGCTGGAAAGGCGGGGATAACATTAATTTGGCCGTAAACAGTACGTTAAGCCGAACATTGAATACGTCCTTAACTACCTTGATCGTATTATTGGCGATCTTTATCTTTGGCGGTGAATCACTTCGCGGCTTTATGTTCGCCATGATCGTTGGGGTGATTGTAGGTACTTATTCCTCTGTTTTTATCGCCACCCCCGTCATGTTCGATACCATACGGAAGAAAATTGTGAAACCAAAAGCGGAAAAGGCGATAGCCTAGTCTGCCACACTTATCGATACATCTAAAAAAGCCGTCCTAGGACGGCTTTTTATTTCCTCGAGACCCTTGGGGAGTCATTTGTAGCTCATACACAAAATCTGGATTTAGACCCGGCTCTTTTCTATGGGACACAAATATGATGGCCGTATCGCTTTCCCTGGCCATTTTATTGACCAATGCTACCAATAAGTTTGCTGAGGCATCGTCAAGTCCAGCAGTAGGTTCGTCCAAAATCAATAAGAGCGGATGTTTTACCATGGCCCTCACTGTCATGATAAGGCGTTGTTGCCCCATGGTGAGATTATGAAAATGGGTATTCTTAAGAGTCCACATACCTATCAATCTTAACCACTCCGATGCCAAACGTAACTGGGCTTCCGTTGGTTTGGTGTATAACCCTATGGAATCCGTAAGTCCGGAAATAATCATATGTTCCAAGGTATGGTATCCGGTGAACTTGTCCGTCATAGTGGGTGTAAAGTATCCCATTTTTTCCTTCAGTTCCCATATGCTCTCCCCACTTCCTTTTTTATGACCGAAGATATAAAGTTCTTGTCCGTACCCTTTTGGGTTTTCGCCGGTTATCATGGATAGCATTGTGGTCTTACCACTTCCATTTTTCCCTATCAATTGCCAAAATTCTCCCTTCTGTATCCTCCAATCTATGGCATTAAGCACTGTTTTAGTTCCAAATCGGACGGTTACCTTTTTTAAATCCACCAATGTTTTTGAATTGTATTTCCATTGATGCAATGGTAAGGGAATACTGCCCAGGATCGGTATAGATTCGTTTTGGGAAAGTGGCACCGGATTTGTGTGAACCCATAGATTCCGTTTTTTGAGACTGGCATAATGGGTTATGAATGGGAGGAGGTCTTTTTTCCTACTTAGTATTTGAACAATCGCTGTATCCATAGATATTGTTTTAAGCAACTTTGCCAATTCCTCCTGTGATTCCGTATCCAGATTATCAAAAGGGTTGTCCAAAACAATAAAATCCGGAACGTCTTCCAAAATGTATTTCAACAATACTTTTTTTTGTTCACCACTGGAAAGGGATCGAAGATTTTGGGCAATGCCCTTGGTAAGCACTTTGATATCGTGTCGGTCTTCTTCCACTTTAAACTGTTCCAGGGCAAGTTTGGAAAATAGAGCTCCTTTTTGTCCTTTTAGTATCGAGAGGTCGGATGGGGGATTTCCATGCAATATGGATTGGATAAAATGGGTTTTATCCGAAGAATTATCAATGAAAATGGCCCAATGCCCTTTTTTGACCGAAGTTGGATTCATAAGCCACTAAGATATGGTTTGTTGGGTAATGCTTCAAAACATCATATGCGGTTTTGGAGGGCCATATATGGTATTTGTACAATCTAAAAATTGTGACCCATGAATCCTGGGTCCGCTCCATCAATTTGAACAAATTGTTATTTTTTTCGGTTTTGAAAGTAGTAACGCTTTTTTAATAATTGGTTGTAAAGTATTTTTCAGGAAATTTTCAAATTACATTTTAAGAAGAACACATGGCAGAAGGGATTACACTTAAGAAGGTTGAAAAAGAAATTGGCAAGGCGTATATAGATCTCAGATTCCTATTGGAGGCCCTTTATGAGGTCCTCGTAGAAAATGGGGAAGAAACCATTGCCGATAGTATCCCTTGGATTCAGGAGGGTACTTCCAAGGATGTTTCGATTACCCCAAAGGTGGTACAACTGTATTCCTTGGTATTTCAGTTGGTCAATATGGTGGAAATCAATAGTGCCGTTCAAAATCGAAGAAAGCTGGAGGAACGGGACTTTGCCGGGGTAAATGGACTTTGGGCGTGGAATTTAAAGGCTTTAAAAGAACAGGGATTTACCCAAAGGGAGATTTTGGATACCATGCGAAAGCTATCCATAGAACCGGTGTTGACCGCACACCCTACGGAAGCCAAAAGGGCTACGGTACTGGAGCATCATCGGGAATTGTATCTACTGCTGGTGCAATTGGAAAATACAATGTATTCCAATCACGAAAAGGAAAGAATACGGGAAACTATCAAGTTAACCCTGTACCGTTTATGGAAAACCGGGGAGATTTATTTGGAGAAACCGGACGTAGACTCTGAATTCAGGAATATATTGCACTATTTGGTAAATGTTTTTCCACAGGTTATTTCCATTGTTGATAACCGATTGGAGCACGCCCTATCCATTGTAGGATTCAACAGTGAAACCTTAAGGGCCCATCATTTTTACCCTCATATTGCTTTTGGCAATTGGGTAGGGGGGGATCGTGACGGACATCCATTGGTAACCTCAGAAGTGACTCGACACACACTACTTCAATTACGTCTCAATGCCTTTGTGGTCATCCGCCGGAAACTCAACGCATTGGTAAGAAGGTTGAGTTTAACCCATAGTTTGGAAAACTGTAGTACGGATTATCAAAAAAGGCTTCAGGAAATGAGTGCCGAGCTCGGCGATAAAGGCCCTGAGGCGTTGAACCGGAATAAAGGAGAGGCCTTTCGACAAATGGTTGCCCTAATGATAGCCAAATTGCCTGTAGATACGGAAAGAGGACACGCCACCAAACTCTCTGAAGTAAAAGGGGCTTATGTACATTCTTCACAATTGCGAAATGACCTAAGCATATTGCAAAAGGAATTGTTACATTTTGGCGCTAAATCTGTTGCATACGGTGATATCACCGCAGCCATACGTATCGTTGAGGTATTTGGTTTCCATCTTGCGGCCTTGGATATCAGACAAAATAGCGCATTTCACGATAAGGCGGTATCCCAATTGTTAAAGGCCGCCCAATTGCAGGAGAACTCCTTTGCGGAATGGGACGAAGCTAAAAGGACCCAGTTCCTTTTGGACGAATTGCGGCACGCCCGCCCGTTTGTCCATCCCAAGACCCCATTGGAAAAAGAGGCCCAAACCGTAATGGAATGTTATCGTGCGGTAGAAGCCCACACGGCTAAATACGGCTTTAATTGTATTGGTTCCTTTATCGTTAGCATGACACGCTCATTTTCGGACTTATTAACGGTATATCTTATGGCCAAGGAAGCGGGGCTCACTTTTATGACCGATAAGGGACTGGTGTCCAAAGTTCATGTAGTACCCTTATTGGAGACTATTGAGGATTTGGAAAATGGTCCTTCCATCTTGAAGGAATATCTTGGCAATCCCATGGTGATGCGATCTTTGAAATATGAGCAACAACAGAAGCAACTGGCACGTCCAAGACAACAGATTATGGTCGGTTATAGTGATAGTAACAAGGATGGGGGCATCATGGCCAGCCAATGGAATCTGTATAAGGCACAATATAAGCTCGCACAGGTCGGTAAGGACTTTGGTGTGGATATACGATTCTTCCATGGAAAAGGGGGATCTATAAGTCGTGGCTCTGGGCCGACCCACTATTTTGTTCAGGCCCTATCCTTTGGTTCCCCAAATGGGGATATCCGGTTAACGGAGCAGGGGGAGACTATAGCCCAGAAATATGCCAACAAGGTAAATGCAGCTTACAATATTGAATTGCTGGTGGCCAATACGCTAAGCAAAACACTTTTGGAACAGAGTACGGAAAGAACTTTTCATAAACACGCCAAAATTATAGAGTGGCTGGCCAATGAAAGTAAGGAACGGTATGGGGAATTGATACAATCTGAGGGTTTTATCGCATTTTTTAGGACGGCCACCCCCATCGATGCCATTGAAACCAGTAAAATAGGCTCCAGACCTGCCAAGCGCACCGGCGCAAGTTCCCTAGCGGACCTTAGGGCCATACCTTGGGTGTTCTCATGGAGTCAGGCCAGATATCATATGACCAGTTGGTACGGTCTTGGTACGGCACTTAAAAATTTGAAGTCGTCCCATTCCGAGGATTACGCAGTATTGAAGGAGGCCTTGAAAAAGGACCCTTTTTTACGATATGTCTTTACCAATGTGGATAGTAGCTTGGCTGCTACCGATGAGGGAATAATGAGCCTGTATGCCGAACTGGTGCCGGATACCGATATCAGGAAGGAGTTTCTATCCAAATTTCTGGGAGAGTTAAAGTCCATGCGGGATCACTTGTACGATCTTTTGGAGAAGGATATTAAGGAAAGACGAAAAAATCATTATTATTCCAATCAGCTTCGCACGACACTTATGACCTCGTTACATAAAAAACAGGTGGAACTTTTGGGAAAATGGCGGGAAGAACGCAAGGAAAATTCAAAGGCGGCAGAAAAGACACAAACGGAATTGATGTTGACCATCAATGCTATTGCCAGTGCTAACCGGAATACGGGATAGGGGGTCGGAAAAATTCCAAAATTTCGATTCTCGGAACCCTTATAAGAGTGGAGATAAAATTCTAAAAACATGCACCGGGTTGTCCTTGTAAAAGGTAGTTTTATCCAGATGCATCCCATTGTTAAGGGCAACCTTTTGAGAAGGTACGTTGTCCACGTGAATAATGGAAATTAAGGAATCTGCCAAATTATTTTCAAAGGCATATTGCCTACACTTAGTGGCTGCTTCCGTGGCGTAGCCCTGTTTCCAATATTTGGGAAGAATGGAGTAGCCTATTTCCAATTCTTTTAATCCATCCACAAATTGTACCAATAGGCCACAAATTCCAACAAGGTTTCCGTCGGATTTACGGATAAGGGCGTTCATACCTCCGAGTTTTTTTTCATAGCGTTCAAAGACCCGATCAAACTGTTCCTGGCAAGCTATTCGGGGATTTTGGGGCAGTCCTTCCCAATATTGGGTACTTCGTGGGTCTTCGTGAAATGGGAGCCACGCCTCAAAATCAGCGGGCATTATATTTCGAAATCCTAACCGCTTTGTCTCCTCTCCGTTTAGCAGTAATCCCATTTCTGATCATAATCTCTTGAAGGCGATGCTATCACCTACTTTCAATCCCCATTTTTGAACGAGCCCGGCATTCAATTCCAGTACATATTGTACGGGGACTTTGGAGGGCAAACTTTTTTCATCCAAAGGTTGGGCATTTTCCTGGAAACTTGCAATGCTCATGTTGTCCTTTATGTAGACAATATCCAAAGGAAATTCAGTGTTCTTCATGTAGAAATTATGCAGCCGCATATCCTCAAAAATGAAGAGCATTCCCTGATACTCTTCCATACCCTTACGGTACATCAGTCCCGTTTCCGTTTCGTAACTGGTCTCTGCAATTTCGATATCAATTTTTGCCAGGAGAGAATCCGTCGTCGTGGTAAAAATTTGCAGTTCCCCTTCCTTGGTGAAGACTATGGGCTCCGTCTTAATGACCTTTTTGGATTCTTCCTTACAGGCATGAAGTATCAAGAATCCGGCAAGAAGATATATTGTTAATCTAAACGATTTCATCATTTTTAAGAATTACAAAGCGCATGTTTAACGTATTCCCATGCGATAACCATGCTGTAAAAGGCCTGTACCCAACAATATGTGATGCTGCATTTTGGGCTTACCCATAAGGGAATCGCTCATTAAACATTATTTAGTTTTTATTGGCCTTCGGCCTTAGCATAAAGTACAACCCTATCAAAACAAAAGGAATGCTTAACCATTGACCGGTGGATAATAGTCCCAAAGACTCTTCGAAACCGCCCTGACTTTTTTTGACGAACTCCACGAAGAAACGTATTGTCCATAACAACACCAAAAAAAGACCGAATAGATAGCCCGCTTTGTTTTTCTTATCCGTTTTCCAGTACAGGTAATACAACAAAAGGAATACAAAAATATAGGCTATTCCTTCGTAAAGTTGGGCCGGATGGCGATAAGGTATTTGATTCAGATATTCCGAAAATTGCGGATTGTTTACTAGCGCATCATAAGCTGAATTAACAGATTTTTCCTGGGTTACCGCCAGCGCTTTTGAGGGATGCATGTCATCCGAATCACGGACAAACTTGGTGGCAAAAATAAAGGACTCGTCCGTGATTTTCCCATTGATTTCGGAATTGAAAAAGTTTCCCAAGCGTACACAAAAGGCTCCAATGGAAAAAGGGACCACCATTCTGTCCAACAGCCATAATAAAGTGAACTCGGGGTATTTTCGTTTGTAAAGGTACATCCCTATGATAACCCCAATGGTAGCACCATGGCTGGCCAATCCGGTAAAGCCCGTAAATTCATAACCTTTGATGAACCCGAGCAAAGTGCCGTTGGCATTCTCGCGGATAGGTAATAATATTTCCAGTAAATGATTTTGGTAGTAGGGCCAATCGTAGAAGAACACATGGCCCAAACGGGCTCCCAACATAGTAGCCAGTAGCGTATAGATCAACAGGGAATCCAATTGTTCCACTGTCTTTTTTTCCTGGAGAAAAATTCGTTTCATAATGAACCATCCAAGGGCAAAGGCTACGATCCACAACAGATTGTAATATTTGATTTGTATGGGGCCAAGATTAAAAAGTGTCTCGTTTGGATTCCAAATGATACCTAAGAAGTACATATGCGTTATTTTGAGGGGCTAAGATAAAAAATAGAAACTAGACCACTTCGCTTTTGGAAACTAGAATAGGGATAAAAGAAGCCCGGAACTTTTTGACCAATCCCCTTCCTTTAAAAAGCTGGCTAGCTTTTGATTATCCATGGACTTGATTCTTGAACCAGGATGCAAATTTGAAGCCTAGGGTACGGGATCGTATCCTTTTCCACCCCAAGGATGACAACTAAAAATTCGCTTAAGGGATAACCAACCTCCTTTAAAAAGGCCGTGTTTTTTCAAGGCTTCCAAGGTGTATTGCGAGCATGTAGGGGAGTATCGGCAAGTGGCCGGAGTGTACGGAGAGATTGCGGTTTGATAAAACCGAACCAGGAGGACAAAGGGGGCTATCAAAATTTTTTTTAGGGTCATCGAAGTAGTTTTGGTGACTGATTTGACTGTTCTTAAACAAAGAAAGGGTCTTGGGTAGTACTCAACCTCTTATGATTGCCAGCATTACGAAACGCTAAATGTGGTACCTTCCTTCCCATCCTTTAATTGAATCCCCAAGGCCGCCAGTTGATCGCGAATGGTGTCCGAAGTAGCAAAGTCCTTATTCGACCTTGCTTCGTTGCGCAACTGGATCAATAGTTCCACGACGCCCTCAAGCTTATCGGGATCCTTTCCGTTATCCGAATTTTGTGCTAAGCCCAGAATATCAAAAACAAAGGAATGCATACTTTGTTGCAAGGCGTGCTTATGTTCCAAACGAATACTTTCCTTGCCTTCCTTAATAAGGTTAATGTGCCTTACCGCATCAAATAGGTGAGCGATGAGCATTGGCGTATTGAAATCATCATTCATGGCATCATAACACCTCTGTTTCCATGCGCGAAATTCAAAATCCGTGGATTCCCCTGTTTCCAAATTGGCAAGGGTGTCCATTGCCTCAATTAGGCGATTGAATCCTTTTTCAGAGGCCAAAAGTGCTTCGTTGCTCAAATCCAAAATACTGGCATAATGGGCCTGCATCATAAAAAAACGCACTACAGGTGGAGAGAAAGGCTTACTCAGTATGTTGTTTTCTCCCGTAAAAATCTCGTTTGGATAAATGTTATTGTCCGTGGATTTGGACATTTTTCTACCGTTGAGTGTCAGCATATTGGCATGCAGCCAATACCGTACAGGACTATGTCCCGTACTTGCCTGTGCCTGTGCGATCTCACATTCGTGATGCGGGAATTTTAAATCCATTCCCCCTCCATGTATATCAAAGGTTTCACCCAAATATTTGGTACTCATGGCCGTGCACTCCAAGTGCCAGCCTGGAAAACCATCACCCCAGGGCGAAGGCCACCTCATTATGTGCTGAGGTTCGGCTTTTTTCCAAAGTGCAAAATCCTGGGGGCTTTTTTTCTCATCCTGGGCGGTAAGCTCACGGGTATTGGTAACCATATCCTCCAATTTCCTACCGCTTAATTTTCCGTATTCGTAGGTTTTGTTGAATTGAATGACATCAAAATAAACAGAACCGTTTACTACATAG
The DNA here is from genome assembly GCF_028285715.1 of Ulvibacterium sp. Taxonomy (GTDB): domain Bacteria; phylum Bacteroidota; class Bacteroidia; order Flavobacteriales; family Flavobacteriaceae; genus Ulvibacterium. Next base: position 229,225 of record NZ_JANQOO010000017.1, on the reverse strand, counting down.
GCATACCCCTTTTGCAGAATTTCCTTTATGATCTCTATCTGCTCAATAATATGGCCCGTAGCCGTAGGTTCTATACTTGGAGGTAACAAATTGAACTTTTGTAAGGTATTGTGAAAATCTACCGTGTATCGCTGAACTACCTCCATGGGCTCCAGTTTTTCCAATCGGGCCTTCTTTGCAATTTTATCCTCGCCTTCATCGGCATCATCGGTCAAATGCCCCGCATCGGTAATATTGCGCACATAGCGCACCTTATAGTCGAGGTGTTTAAAATACCGGAACATCATATCAAAGGATATGAAGGTACGGCAGTTGCCTAAATGTACGTTGCTATATACGGTAGGGCCACATACGTACATGCCAATATGGCCTTCGTTAAGGGGCTCAAAGACTTCTTTTTTTCCAGAAAGTGAGTTATGGACTTTTAAGTTCTGGCTTTTGTACAACTGCATACGCTTGTGGGGCTATTCAAAATGGGTGTCCAGATTAATATAATCCAAAAATTCGCGACGTGTAGCCTCTTCCTTAAATTTTCCACCATATTCCGCCGTTACCGTACTACTATCGATATCCCTGATTCCCCTTGAATTTACACAAAGGTGCTTGGCATCGATTACACAGGCCACATCTTCCGTTCCCAAAACGTTTTGGAGTTCCTTTACGATTTGGATGTTCAACCGTTCCTGGACCTGGGGTCTTTTGGCGTAGTAGTCTACAATACGGTTCATTTTAGAGAGCCCCACTACGGTTCCGTTGGAAATATAGGCTATATGCGCCTTGCCCACAATAGGTAATAAATGGTGCTCACAGGTAGAGTAGAGGGTAATGTTTTTTTCCACCAACATTTCCCCATATTTATATTTGTTCTTGAATGTAGAGGATTTTGGTTTTCGATCGGGATGCAAGCCACCAAAAATTTCGTTGACGAACATTTTGGCTACCCTCTTGGGTGTGCCTTTTAGGCTATCGTCATCCAAATCCAGTCCCAAAGTGAGCATTATGTCCCTTATGTTCCGCTGTATTCTTTCGATTTTTTCCCCGTCTTCCAAAACAAAGGCGTCTTTCCGCATAGGGGTTTCCTCGGAAGAGGGAACATGGCTGTCCCCCATCTCCTCAAAATGCTCTTCCAATGTGCTATCCATTTTCATTCTGCCGTGGGTTATTCGAAGCGCAAAGATATACATAAAATGGCACTTTACGCCTTATTTGCCCTGCTACACAACATAAATTAGTGTTAACAAGGGTCCCTTTCTAAATTTACAAATTCCAGAATCCTACCTGCTTATGAGATGTATTATCGCCATATGGGCCTTGGTCTTTTTTACAAGGGTACAAGATGCTGTGGCTCAGGTTTCTGCAGATTGCGATAACGCCGTTCCCATATGCAATAATACCCCCGTAAATGGAGGTACCAATGGTTTTGGGCTAGATGATTTCAATGGGACTCCAACAAGTGGATGTTTGGAGGAAGCCTTGGCTGGAGCTATTGAATCCAATTCGGCTTGGTACCGCTTTAGAACGGGCGCCAGTGGGCAATTGGGGATAAATATCGGTATTGATACCGATGAAGATTGGGATTTTGCCCTTTACCAAACCAGCGACTGCACTGACTTGGGGAATCCGGTCCGTTGCAATTTTTTTGATAATCAGGATCAGAATGGATTTATCGGTATAGGGGAAGATCCCTCCGGAGATACCGATAATGTGCAATATGAGGATTGGCTCCAAGTAGAACCGGGTGAGGATTATTATCTATTGATCAACAATTTTAGCAATAACAATTCTGGGTTTTCCATTCAATTCTCAGGGCAGATTTTCGTGACCAATCCCTATGATGCACTGGATTGTTCCATTATTGATAACCTGCTTGGGCCACCTATATCGGCTTGTGAAAATGATACGGTGGTATTGAACGCCACTACGGTGAATGCCACCAACTACGAGTGGTTTATGGATAGTGGTAGTGGGTTTCAACTTATTTCTGGAGAAACTGGCCCTACCTTGCAGGTAACCCAATCGGCATTATATAGGGTAAGGGTATCCCTACCTTCCGGAAGTTCTATAATAAGTGAGGTACAAGTTGCCTTTTCCGCCCTTCCGATGGCTTTTCCCGTATCGCATGATGCTATTTGTTCGGACTCGGGAGCCTATACCCTCTCCCAAAAAAATGGTGAGGTTCTTGGAAGTCAAGATCCACAGGAATTCCGGGTCGGTTATTACGCGAGTTATTCCGATGCGGTGAACGGCTTAAATGTCCTTCCCGAACAATATATTCCGGGAATAGGGGCGCAGACCATTTATGTTAGGGTAAGTTCCTTGGAAAACCCTAGATGCTTTGACGTATCCCAACAGTTTCAGCTTACGGTTTTGCAGACCCCAGTTTTGGATTTTCCTTCGGAGGTAGAAATCTGTGAGGACAACTCCGGAATAGTTATAGGAGATCCTTTTCCCAATACGGCATTCCATTACTTATGGGATTCCGGGGAGACTACCTCTTCCATTATAGTATCGCAAGAAGGCGTGTATACGCTAACCGCCACAAATTCGCAGAACGGTGAAAACTGTACAAGTTCGTCAACGGTTACCGTTAGGGTCTCTAGGCCACCTGAGATAACGGATGTTATTATAGAAGATTTACAGAACGAAAATTCAGTGACCGTTATTACCCAGGTTGAGGGCGACTTTGAATACCGTTTGGATGATGGGGCTTATCAACCGACCAATGTTTTTACAGACGTGCTTCCTGGAATGCACGCGGTTACCGTGAACAATCGGTTGGGCTGTGGTTCCGTCACGGAAAACATAGTAGTAGTCGGCTTCCCTAAATTTTTTACCCCGAATGGGGACAATATAAATGACGATTGGCATATCATCGGAATGTTAAACCTTAGGGATCCTGTTGTGTCCATTTTTGATCGTTTTGGCAAGTTGTTAAAGAGTTTGGATTCCAATTCCACGCATTGGGACGGGCGGTTCAATGGCCGGGAGGTACCCTCTTCGGATTACTGGTTTAAGCTTACCTATATGGACGATAATGGCCAATTGACCACGGCCAAATACATAAACAACCACTTTTCGTTACGTCGTTGAACACTTTGGATTTTGAATTTCTGTAGCAGTTCATCGATAAACGGCAGAAATCTTCGTTCAAAATATACTAAACCCGGTCTATCCGAGTTATTCTTAGTGATCAATAGTGTAACGTAAGCCCCATACTCCATGCGAACACTTTTTTTTGCCATTTGTGCCCTATTTCTAACTACATTGGCAATACAAGCACAAAACTCTCCGGATTGTAGAACCGCTATTCCTGTATGTGCCGATCAAGGCCCTTTGTTCTTTGAGGCTGATGGTAGTGGGGATATTGATGACTTTGATCCCGATGTCATCCGAAGATCGGGCTGTTTGGAAAAAGGAAGTGTAGCCTCGGCAAATATTGAGAACAATACCTCTTGGTTTGTGTTTCGTGCGGGAACCGGAGGACAAGTGGGTTTTGACATTGAAGCCCTACCTGTGGGGGGGTCCGGAACAGTTACCGCCGAATGGGACTTTGCCGTTTATGGTCCCGATGTGGATTGTACGGATATAAGCAACGGTACGGCAGAACCTATCCGTTGTAACTATGAGGTAAATGACACAAATTTTACGGGAATTGGGGTAAATCCCGAAAACGGGCAACAGGGTGCTCCTTTTTTGATAGGTAGCCAAAATACATATGATGAATGGTTGGATGTACAGCCTGGAGAGATTTATTATATCCTAATCAATAATTTCAACACTAATTTTGATGGGGACCCGGAACCCTATTCCATTACTTTCACTGGTACGTCCGTGGATGATGACCAGAATACCGCACTCGATTGTACGTTACGCGATGAGTTTCTGGGACTGGATATCATTGCATGCGAAGGAGATCCCGATATTACGTTAAGCGCGTTGAACTCCCCCGCAGGAGCGGATATTGCCAACGTTGCCTGGACCGTGGACTATGAAGATGATGGGGTTATAGATGATACTTTGACCGGTACCGGGCCATTTGGGGCCGAATTGATTGTCGCCAGTCCTAATTCAGGGCGCTATTTTGCGGAAATTACCACCATTACGGGTACCCCGCCAACCGTAGCGGACGTCGGAGGGATTCTTATAACATTTTATGGAATTCCCGTATTGGATCGGGTAGAAATCCTTGATACGAATTTGTCCGAAGATCCGGATATGAACAATGTTGAAATCTTTGTCGATGGGGACGGGGATTACGAATATGCGATTAATGGGGGCGAGTTCCAGGATGACCCGGTTTTTAGGGATATCCCTCCGGGTTTAAATACGTTGATCATTAATGATAAAAATGGATGTGGTACCACCGAACCCCTGGAGTTTCTTGTAGTAGGTTATCCCAAATTCTTTACACCTAACGGAGATGGAATTCACGATGCCTGGAATATACTTGGAATTGAAACCTTGAATGATCCGGCGGTATTTATTTTTGACCGCTATGGAAAGCTTTTAAAACAATTGAATGCCGCTACAATTGGATGGGACGGTACCTTTAATGGTAGGCCAATGCCTTCGTCGGATTACTGGTTTAGATTCGAATACTCTGAGGATGAGGAAGGCATCGTCGTAGCCAAGACCAGAAAAGCACATTTTACGTTAAAACGATAAAAAAATGACGGTCATTTGACCGCCATTTCCAGTATATTCGATTCTTGAGATCTTAAAAATTTAAGGTAAAGCCTAGGGTCACGTTTGTATTTAAACGGTTTATCGCCGCGGGGGTCGTTAGGCCGGTATCAAAAAGAAATTCCGCAACATCCCGTTCTGTTCTGCTTACGGCGAGATCAATCCTACTGGCCCCGAAATTATAGCCAATACCTCCGGATATTCCTTCTAGGTCTCCAATGATATTTCCATCTTCATATGGGCTTTGTTCAAAGCGGTATCCGCCCCTAAGGCTAAAACGGGCTATTCTATATTCTCCTCCCACCCTAAAGGAGGAAACCGTGCCCAATTGGTTTGCGATATCTGCATTTACAACCGAGAAGCTAGGGTCGCTATTGGGTCTTAATTCAGCTTCGGACATATCTTGGTAACCATAGTCGAAACTCAGTAATCCGTTCTTTCCGAAAACCACGGCCAAACTTCCGGTAATTTTCCCTGGGGTCTTTATTCGGTATACCTCAAATAGATTGACGACGTTGAAATTGATAAAGTTGATATCGTCATCGGCAAGATCGGAATTGATGCGTTGTGAAAAATTATCCGTCAATCGGTACCATGTAGGAGACTGATAACTTCCTCCGATTCGTATGAAGTCGTTCAATTTTGCAATCGCTCCCAGGCTAAACGAAAATCCAGTGCCCTCCGTATGTAAAAGATTATCAAAAGTGGTGAACTGGATTTCGGAATCGGGATCGTATCCGTTTTCAGTAAACTGGTCGTACCGATCATAGACTAAATTATGGAAATTCAAGGAAGCCCCCAAGTAAAGGGTTTCCCGATATTGGGAACCGAAATTTAAGGTGAAACGGCTGTTATATCCAGAGGTACTTCGTAAGAATTCCTGATTAACGGTACTGTAGTCCGCGTTGCTTACATAGGCGGTATTATCGTCCTCCAATTCCGCTGGATCTATGAGTCCTCCATAATAGCCTAGAAATGCCTGCTGGTCACCAAAACCTTGCACAGCTCCAATATCCAAGTAGGCTTCCTCCAAGAACTCGCCATCTTGCAGCAACAGTGAACCAAAGGGAACACCTTGGGCAAAATTTAAGAAGTAGTTATCTATACCTTGATTGCTATCGCCCGCGACAAAAAACTCATTATCAAAATTTTCTACAACATCATAATTAACGGCAATTGAGAATTTTTTCCAATCGGCGTCCGAACTGGTATTTTTAAAGACAAATACTCCTCCCAATTGATTTAGGTCTACATCATGGTTTACCGTTCCGGTAGAACCATTAAAATAACTGGCCGCATTGTCCACGGTATAATGGGTGCCGGAAACCGAGAAGAGGCTATTGTTAAAAACCGCCGAACCGGCAGGATTGGCATTTAAGGCGGATAGATCTCCTCCCAGGGCTCCGAAGGCTCCGCCCATTCCCTGGAAGCGGGCGGTTCCCTGAATGTTTTCTGTGCTGTATCGCAATACGTCGCTAATGTTCTGGGCACTGGTTACTGCACATACCAGTAGCATGATGAAAGTTAAGTGACTTTTCATGATCGAAATTTTTGTACTAAAGTTCTTGATGATTATATGGGCTTAATTTCTTCTACCTCCTCCGCTTCTACCTGAAGATCGACCGCCTCCCGAAGACCGACCACCACCTGAAGATCTGTACGACCCCCCGGAGCTTCTGTAGCTTCCCCCAGAGCTTCTGTAACTCCCTCCGGAGCGGTAGCTTCCACTACTCCTTGAACTTGAACTTCGGCTTCCCGAGGAGCGATAGCTACCTGTTCTTGGTGACGAACTTCGATAGGACTGATTGCCTCTAGAGCTTGAACCTCTATAAGCATTACTTCTAGTGCGATTTCCCGAACTATAACCCGAAGTTCTAGGAGCGGTACTTCTGGATCCACTTCTGTAGGTGCCATTCCTTGCCGTACCATTTCTATAGCTTTGACTTCTGGAAGAACTATTGTATCTAGGTACAGCACGTGTACTTCTACTGGTTCTGTATGCTCTATTTCTATCAACGCTTACCGTTCTCCTTCCCGTAGTTCCGCTTCTATAATTTCTCGAGTTCCTAGTCGTACCGTTTCGAGTAACAGCAGATCGGGACCTTGTTGTGGTATTGCTTCTATATCGGGGAGATGTACCTCTTGTCCTAACATTTGAGGTTCTGCCGCGCAAATTGGACCTGCCTGTACCGGCAATGGTGTTCCTATTATAGTAGCCGCGTCTACCTCTGTTAAAGGCAAAGTTTCTGTTACGACCGTAGTAGCCGCCCCAACCCCAGTTGTTCCAGCCCCAGCCGCCGGCCCAGCCCCAGTTGTTCCAGCCCCAGCCCCAGCCGCCGCCCCAGCCCCAACGGTTCCATCGCCATGGGTTGTTCCAACCCCAGCCCCAGCCGCCGCCCCAGCCCCAGCCGTTCCAGAGCCATGGATCGTTCCAGCCCCAACCGAAGCCGCCGCCCCAGCCCCAGGCACCGCCCCAGCCCCAGTTGTTGTCGTAGACATTGATATTTACGCTTGTGGCATTGTCTCCCCATCCTGCATAACCTACATAATCATTTTCATTGTTATCAAAATAATCGGTCAATTGGTCCTGGTTTGCTATGCTATCATTTTCTACGGTGCTGTAGGAATCAATATCCGTAAAAATCTCGTCCTCTAGAATTTCCTCTACCTGATCCGCCTTTTGCCCAAAGTAATCCGCATAGGTGTTGTTCTCCTTCTGCTTTCTTACCGTTCTGCTTTGTTGTGGATTTTTTTCAACAACACGAACGTTATCGTTGGAATAAATACCATCGTTATCATAATAGGAAGCCTGTTGATAAGATCCGCAGGAAACAACCAAAAAACTGATAATCATGGCAAGGGCCATCGGGTATATTTTGTGGTGGGGTAGAGAACGTATCATCATAGTAATTTTAATTGTTGAACATATTAAAAATAACTAGTTTTACCCAATTATTTTGCTGACATATGCACAAGTTTTGTGCCAAACTACGGATAATGGGTAAAAATTTGACAAAGCGAAGCGATGATTATTCCAAATGGTATAATGAACTCGTCATTAAGGCCGATTTGGCCGAAAACTCAGGAGTCAGGGGCTGCATGGTAATTAAGCCCTATGGTTTTGCCATATGGGAGAAAATGCAAGCCGGGTTGGATAGGATGTTCAAGGAAACGGGACATGAAAACGCCTACTTCCCCTTGTTTATACCCAAATCATATTTAAGTAAGGAGGCCAGTCACGTTGAAGGGTTTGCCAAGGAGTGTGCGGTTGTTACGCATTATCGGCTAAAAAATGCGGAAGACGGGAGCGGTATCGTAGTGGATCCCGAGGCACGTTTGGAGGAGGAACTTATTGTGAGGCCTACATCGGAAACCATCATTTGGGATACCTATAGAAAATGGATTCAATCCTACAGGGATTTGCCTCTTCTCATAAATCAATGGGCCAATGTAGTGCGCTGGGAAATGCGGACCCGGTTGTTCCTGCGTACCGCAGAGTTTCTTTGGCAAGAGGGACATACGGCTCATGAAACGGAAGATGAGGCGATTGAAGAGGCGGAGAAAATAATGCATGTATATGCTGAATTTGTTGAAGGGCAGATGGCCGTACCGGTAATAAAAGGAATTAAAACGGAGAGCGAACGCTTTGCCGGAGCCGTGGAGACCTATTGCATAGAGGCATTGATGCAAGACGGTAGGGCCCTTCAGGCGGGGACATCCCACTTTTTGGGCCAAAATTTTGCCAAGGCCTTTGATGTAAAATTTGCGACCAGGGATGGGAAACAGGAACATGTATGGGCCACATCCTGGGGTGTCTCCACCCGACTTATGGGGGCGTTGGTCATGACCCACAGCGATGATAACGGACTGGTTCTCCCTCCAAAATTGGCACCTATTCAAGTGGTAATTGTACCAATTTATAAAGGGGTAGAACAACTCGAAGCTATTTCTGATAAAGTCGATCCTTTGGTAAAGGCGTTGCGTAAGAAGGGAATATCGGCAAAGTATGACAACCGGGATACCCATAAACCTGGTTTTAAATTCAATGAATATGAGCTAAAAGGAGTACCTGTACGTTTGGCCATTGGTCAGCGCGATATGGAAAACGGCACCTATGAGGTGGCACGTAGGGATACCTTGGAAAAGGAGACTGTTGCCATGGAGGAGGTAATCCCTAAAATTGAGTTTTTACTAGAGGATATTCAGAAAAACATTTACCAAAAGGCATTGGCGTTTAGAACGGGACACATTACCGAGGTAGATTCCTATGATGAATTTAAAGCTGTTTTGGAAGAAAAGGGAGGGTTTATCCTGGCTCATTGGGACGGGACACTGGAAACAGAAGATAGGATCAAAGAGGAGACCAAGGCTACTATTCGCTGTATTCCTATTGATGCGAAGGCTGAAGCAGGAAATTGTATGGTCACCGGCAAGCCGTCCTCTAAAAGAGTACTCTTCGCCAAGGCCTATTAAAACTGGCAAAAAATAAGAATCCGTTATTGCGATAGTTAAAAATAATTGTATTTTTGCACCCGCTTGAATGGTATTAATATCATAAAAGGTTGCATTTTTGTATAGTAGCGGCCCGTTCGTCTAGGGGTTAGGACGCCAGGTTTTCATCCTGGTAACAGGGGTTCGATTCCCCTACGGGCTACAAAGTGTAATGGATAGAAAATCGGGAATACCAAAAACTGAAAGTTTTGGTTCCCCTTTGGATTAGGCCCGTTCGTCTAGGGGTTAGGACGCCAGGTTTTCATCCTGGTAACAGGGGTTCGATTCCCCTACGGGCTACTTAAAAGCATAGGCACCGGCCTAAACGTAATATATATTTGAGATGGCAAATCATAAGTCTGCATTAAAAAGAATACGAAGAAACGAAGCGGTTCGCTTAAGGAATAGGTATCAGCATAAGACCGCACGCAATGCTATTAAGAAACTGCGTGCCGAAGAGAAAAAGAAGGATGCCGAAGCCATGTTGCCAGGTGTTGTTAGTATGATCGATAGATTGGCCAAGCGAAACATTATTCATGCCAATAAGGCCGCCAATTTAAAAAGCAAACTGGCCAAGCACGTGGCCGCTTTATAAAATATCGCAAAATATTTTTTGAAAAACGCCCTTTTTAAAGGGCGTTTTTGTTGCCTTGTATTTACCATGTCTGTGCTGCGCGCAATCGTTTATGATTGATGCTTGCCGTTCTCCACCCTGTTTAGGACATCTTTGTACGTGTATTTTTCAAATATCCTGTAAAGATTGTCCCAGGTAATTTAAAGTCACCCTTAATGTTAAAGTTGTATTACAGAGGCAACTGTTAACGCATCTTTTAATCTATACTATTAAATGGATTTTAAATGTTTGTTATGAAAAAGTACCTCAGATTGCAAAATGTTCTTCTTCTCTCTTTGCTCACCCTTTTAACAGTATCCTGTCTAGATGATGATAGTAATGATCTTCAAAGACCTCAGGAAAACATTGCGGACTTAGTAAGGACAATAGACGATTTATCACTCTTGGAGTCCGCTCTGGAGCGGGCAGATTTGGTTTCTGGTTTGGAAGAATTGGGCTCTTTTACCTTATTGGCACCAAATAATGCGGCCTTAAGCGATTTTTTGGAGAGCAATGACTTTGCCAATATAGATGCCGTACCTGTAGATATCCTTAGGCAGTTATTGTTGAACCATGTGCTACGCGGGGAGTTTCGCTCCGGTAATTTAGTGGGCCTTTCTGGATACGTGGAGACGCTTGCTCCCGGCCCTATTACCGATACAAGATTAAACATGTATGCCGATGGTACGGATGGTATTGGCTTCAACAATATGGCGAAAGTAGCCCAAGGTGGAAGGGATATTACCGCTTCCAATGGCTCTATCCATATTGTTGATGCGGTAATAGAGCTGCCTACTTTGGCCACTTTTGTGTTGTCGGACTCCAATTTTAGGGATTTGGAAACGGCCTTGACCGCCGCTACTCCTTCGGTGGACTATATCACCCTACTGGGAGAAACCGCTCTGCTTACGGTATTCGCACCCTTGGATACCGCCTTTGATGCACTTTTGTCCGGAAATCTAGATTGGAATTCTTTGGATGACATCGATGAGGATCTTTTAAATGCGGTATTGTCACATCATGTCATTGGCGGTGCCAACATTGTTTCTGCGGATATAGAAAACAATGAGGAATCTCCGGCGACATTGGAAGGAGATACTCTCACCTTTATCGTTACGGCCAACAATACCGTGTTAATAACCGACGGAAGCGGTAATGGGGATACAGCCATAACAGCTGTGGATATTCAGGCCACCAACGGTGTTTTACATGTCATCAATAGAGTGATGATTCCAAATACCGAAAACTGACTTTTCTTGCTGAGAAAATAAAAAGCACCCTTCGTTAACTATAATTTTCGTCTATATATGTTATGGCCTGCTGTTGTGACAAAAAGGCAAAGCTCGCATAACGATGGTGGACATCCACAATTTCGTCCAAGGCAGATTTCACAAGTTCTGTATTCTTCCATGTTTTCAATGCGCCTACTACAGTTTCAAGGCATCCCTTTTTGTAGGCAATTTGCCCAAGCACATGAATGAGTGTATTTCGGACTCGTGAAGTCTCATCATGTTGCAGTTTTTCCAAGAGGGGCAGAATATCCTGGGGATGTGTACGCCCCCTTAACTCAATGCCATGGCAAATCTCCCGTCGGATTTCCTTATCTGGATGTCCGAGATATTTTTTGGCCCATTTGAGTGTGGGTATGGGATTTTTTGCCCCCATTTTCTTTACGGAACCTATTACAGCATTTCGTACGGAATGGTGATTGTCAAATAGGCCTACTTCAAGAAAATGCCGCACCACTTCAAAATTTCCCATACCAATTTCCCCTGCCGCATTTATGGTCGTTTGCCTAACTTTCGGATTATTCGATTTCAACGACTGATTCAGAATCTTCAAAATTTTCGTGCGCAATTCTGGGGTATTCTTATAAAGTTTGCCGATGGACAGATAGGCCGTTTTTCTAATATAGGTATCCTCATCGGAGAAATAGGGATGAATCCCAATAAGTCGGGTTCTTGATACGGCTTCGTAAATTTCCCTGTTTATGGTATTCACCAATCGTGTACGTTCCGATTTGGACAAGTCATAAAAACCCATTCCGGTTGGTTTACTTCGTTTAATGTACAAACAAAAAACCCGATGACATAGGCCATCGGGTCATATCTTTTTAACCGGAAACCTATTGGTTCATGGTCATCAAGAATTCCTCGTTGTTCTTGGTTTGTTTTATGCGCTGTTCCAAAAATTCCATGGCCTCTATAGGATTCATATCGGCAAGATACTTGCGCAAGATCCACATACGTTGGATGGAATTCTCGTCCAATAAAAGATCATCCCTTCGGGTAGACGAGGAGACCAAGTCTATGGCTGGGAATATTCTACGATTTGAAATGCGCCGATCCAGTTGAAGTTCCATATTACCGGTACCCTTGAATTCCTCAAAGATTACCTCATCCATCTTGGAACCGGTTTCTGTCAAGGCGGTAGCAATTATGGAAAGAGATCCTCCGCCTTCAATATTACGTGCAGCCCCAAAAAATCGTTTTGGCTTGTGCAGGGCATTGGCATCTACACCACCGCTCAATACCTTCCCAGAAGCAGGTTGTACCGTATTATAGGCACGTGCCAGACGGGTTATGGAGTCCAAAAGTATCACAACATCGTGCCCACATTCTACCAAGCGTTTTGCCTTTTCCAGTACAATATTGGCCACCCGTACATGTTCCGTAGCTTCCTTGTCAAAGGTAGAGGCCACCACTTCACCCTGAACGTTACGCTGCATATCGGTAACCTCTTCAGGTCGTTCATCGATAAGTAATATGATTTGATATACCTCGGGATGGTTCGCCGCAATGGCGTTGGCAATATCCTTGAGCAACATGGTCTTCCCTGTTTTGGGCTGGGAAACGATCATACCCCGCTGTCCCTTACCTATAGGGGAGAACAAATCTATTATTCTTGTGGAAATATTACTTTGGCGCTCCGCCAACTTAAATTTTTCTTGTGGGAAAAGGGGGGTCAAATGCTCAAAGGAAACTCGATCACGGACCACTTGTGGGTCTATGCCATTAATTTTGTTTACTTTGATCAATGGGAAATATTTCTCCCCTTCCTTTGGTGGACGCACATTTCCCAAGACCGTGTCCCCGGTCTTAAGACCGAACAATCGTATTTGCGATTGGGAGACATAAATATCGTCCGGAGAAGATAAATAATTGTAATCCGAAGATCGCAAAAAACCATAACCATCCTGCATAATGTCCAAAACCCCCTCACTTTCGATAATACTATCAAACTCAAATTCAGGTTCTTTATAACGATTCTTTAAGTCTTTATCAAAATTACTATTTCGTTTATCCTGACCATTCTTTTGGTGGTGCGGGTTTTTCTTGTTTTGGTTTTTATGTTGGGAAGGCTGTTTTTGTTGATCTTTTCTAGGCTGATTGCCGTTTGTATTTCGTTGGGGATTATCGTTCTTCGTATTCTCGGAAGAAGTGTGTGGCGTATTCTCCTGCGTTTCCTCTTTGGGTCTTTCTTGGGACACTCGTGCCCTTTTTGGTTTTTCCGCGGGGACGGCCGTAGCAACTTCGGCGGCAGCCTTAGGATTGGAAGCTTGTAAATCCAGGATTTGGTAGACCAAATCCAATTTCTTTAAAGTCTTGAATTTAGGGACGTTAAGTCCTTTTGCTATTTCTTGAAGCTCAGGAAGCTTTTTCGATTTTAAATCTGAAATCTCAAACATTAAGTAAAGTATAAATTATACGTTTTAGATATGGTAGCAAGAAGTGTATTGTTATTCGGGTATTACTCGGGAAAGATTTCCCTGCAGGTAAGTGCTATAACTAATAACGCCACAATAATACAAATTATTTTCAACAATTGAAGGATAAATAGTAAAAAGACCCTTATTTTTGCAATCCTTAATGCGGTATAGGCAATGATACAACGAATACAATCTGTTTATCTTTTTGTCGTAATCCTTTTGGGAGCTGTCCTGCCTTTTTGGGTCAATCTTTGGTCGAATGATGAAGGAAACGAGATTTTTGCCCGGGATGAAACGTGGATTTCCGTGGTATTCTATGGTTCTTCCATCTTGGCAGCCGTAGCTATATTGCTTTTTAAGAATAGAAAAAATCAATTTGTGGTCAACAGATTGAATATAATATTGAATCTTTTTTTACTGGGATTTTTCGTGTATCGATCACTAAATCTATCCGGAGAGACCATTGTCTCGGAGAAGGGTATTGGGATGTTGATTCCTGTATTTTCTATCGTTTTTCTGGTCCTGGCAAACAGGGCCATCAAAAAGGATGAAGATCTTGTAAAATCTGTAGATCGTTTACGTTGAACCTAACATCTAAGTAGTATTAGTGTGTAAGACCCTGGATCTGTTCCAGGGTCTTTTTATGTATAATTCTTTCATTCGGATGTGGTAACATAGGTATCCAAACGATCGAAGACGGAACCCCAGCCATTGTAAAAGCCCATTTTTTCCTGTTGTTTGCAATATTCCTCGGTCTCGTGTAGCACGTGAAAAGTAAAGTTGGTCGTATCTCCATTTTCTTTAAAAAGGATATGTAATTCCACATTTTCCGTCATGGGCTTAAAATCTGCCGAGGTTACTATCTTTTCAAATTCAATGATTTCCAAATAAACACCTTCGGTAATGAATGTGCTCCCGTCCGGCATTTGCATACTGTATTTCCATCGGCCACCTACCTCAAAATTGTGTTCGATTACTTCTGTCTTCATTCCCTTGGGCCCCCACCAGTGGGCAATATGCTCTTGTTCTGTCCAGGCCTGCCATACTAGGGACAAAGGTGCCTGGAAGGTTCTTTCTATGGTCAAGGTTCGGTTTTTTGATGCGTCCAGTTTGCTCATTTCTTTGGTTTATGGGCCTTCCCATCGGGTAGGCGGGTTTGTAATCGCATTAAATAGTCTTCAAAGGAATCAAGTTTGTCTTCCCAGAGTTTTTTGTATTGATCGATCCATAAAAATGCGGGAATTAAGTTTTTAGGCCGTATTTGACAATAACGTTCCCGCCCTTGCTTTCTAATGGCAACAAGCCCACATTCCTGTAGGATTTTAAGATGCTTTGAAATGGCGGGTCGGCTTACATCAAATTTTTCGGCCACGGAATTTACCGTAAGTGTCTCTTCCGCCAATAGCTGAATAATATCCCTTCGTACGGGATCGGCTATAGCCTGGAAAACGTCTCTTCTCATATTGGGTAACTGTTCGGTTACAAATATATAGGAAACCGTTTGGTTACGCAAATTTTTATAAAAAAAATCATGGCGGAGTTTTTTGACAGGATTAAACGTTATCGCTTGGCGGATATTTTTTCTTCATGTACCATAACGCCATCAACATCATAGTGCGTAAATCTAATAATAGGGACATCACGCTCTCGATAAACCTTGGTAGCTAAAAACCCGCCCTTGACCCGTAAAAACCGATGTTCGGGTTTTACATGGTTCGGATTCCATCCCTGGGCGTGGGAATCACTGACGGGACCTTGACTGAATTCCCAAAGCCCTGTTAGGGGATCTACGGAAACGTACTGCCAATGACGGTCTCCGTTGATTACAAACACATTTTGGTCGGCAAGGTACTGGCGTAACCACCTACCTTCTGTTTCGAAAGAGGCATTGGAATGATTATCGAATTTACCCTTTGGACGATCGGGACCTACAATTGGAGTAGGGGAGACGAGTATTTTAAAGGTAGCATCCGAAGATTCTACGGTCCGCTTGAACCAATCGATTTGTTCTGCTCCCCATATTGTCTTTTCCTTACTATCCGGAATCTTGTTATCGCTTCGAAACTCCCTTCCCTCTACGACCCATACCTGTAAATCCTTTCCCCAACGAAAGGTTCTGAAAGGTTTTCCCATGATAGGAACTTGCTCCCTCCAAATCGAGAGCCCGTCCTCAAAACTTAATTCCCCAAATGGCGATGAATACGGGGTGGCGTCGTCCTTTAATAGGTCATGGTCATCCTTTTGGACGTATAAAGGTGTTACCTTATAAAAATCCATAAGGGAGGGCCAGGAATTCATGGCGTGCCATTTATGTCTTGCCAATTCAAGAGTATAGGCCATTGGCCCAGGCTTGTCATAATAGATGTAATCCCCGGTTTGGCAGTGGAACACTGGGTTCAATTTCAACATGCTGTCGTAAATTTTAAATCCACGTATGGGATCATCATAGGACCAATAGTACTGGCACGTTGAGGATGTGAACAGTATTGGGGCCGGTTCTGCCTTAGAGGGTGCCGTGGTAAATTTGCCCTTGCTTTGGGTTATCGGAGATCCCTCTCCTTTTCTTCCCTCCAGTATTAGGACATATGTGGTATGGGATTTTAGACCCTCAAACTTCTTTTTAAGCGTGAAATCTCGGTAAACGGAGACATGCGTCCAATCGGTTTCGATAAGGGTATCCTTGGATTGCAATCGTATTCTTACCTGGCCGAAGGCTCCTTCCACAGCTCCTTCCATTTTGTGTACGGGAGTATTGTTATCAAAATCTATAGGACTTTTAAACGGGGCCTCTTTTCGTTTGTGATAAACGGTGACGGGTCTGGACGTTTTGCACAATCGTGTCAATAGAATTGCTGATGAATCGGTTACCTCCCCAATCTTATATCCTGTTGTGAAGTATACGTGATCGGTGGTTTCCTGGGCCTTGAAATTTTGATAGAGCGAGGAGGCAAAAAATAGAACGAGGAGTAAAATCTTGTTTTTCATTTTAGGGTGTAAGTATTCATTTTGTTTCAATACTAAATGTATCCCTAAAACTAAACCAAATCTATCGCTTGCCCAATTCCACTACCTCCAAATCCTTAATGGTGTCCCCATCTATTACGAAGCGCAACATGGTCCTTACTTGATGAAATCCATGCCTCCCACAGGCTCCGGGGTTCATATGGAGCACACCCAACTTCTTGTCCATAACTACCTTTAGGATGTGGGAATGGCCGCTGATAAACAGTTTAGGTGGATTTTCCTGGATGTTCTTCCGCGTTCTGGGATTATATTTAGGTGGATAACCTCCAATATGAGTCATATATACATCCACGCCTTCACACTTAAACCGATTGTCCAATGGAAATTCCTTTTGGATGATAGCATCATCAATATTGCCATAAACCGCCTTTACTGGTTTCAGCTTGGCCAAGGCATCCGTTACCCTAAGGCTCCCGATGTCTCCGGCATGCCAAATTTCATCGGCCTGTGCCGCGTACTTTAAAATAGTGGTGTCCATATGGCTATGGGTATCCGAGAGCAGTAAAATTTTTGTCATCTTTGTCGTTTGCCAAATTTTGGATGATTGAAATCAGACCGAAGTATCATTTAATAACCGTTATATTTACCATCACAAAACTAGTATATCCCATTGAGATATTTTGTTCAATTCTCATACTTTGGTAAGGCGTATCACGGTTGGCAAAACCAGCCTAATGCCGTTTCCGTGCAACAGATTTTGGAAGAGGCCTTCTATACGATCCTCAGGCACCCTATTGAACTAATTGGGGCAGGGCGTACGGACGCAGGCGTACACGCTCTACAAATGTTTGCCCACTTCGATACAAAACCTATTGCAGACACTCTACAATTAACACATCGGTTGAATGCCTATTTGCCTAGTGATGTCGCCATACAAAGAATTTTTGAAGTTCCATTGGACGCCCATGCCCGTTTTGATGCCTTATCCCGAACGTATACCTATTGGGTGGTTCAGGAAAAGAATCCGTTTTACATGGATACCGCCTACTATGTGAGGCATCCTTTGGTCATTGAAACAATGAACGAAGCCGCAAACCTCTTGTTATCACATCATGATTTTGAGTGTTTTTCCAAGTCCAACACGGATGTAAAGACCTACCTGTGTACCGTCAAAGAGGCCTATTGGCAGCATGAGAACAACAAATTGATTTTTACCATAACCGCCAACCGCTTTTTACGAAATATGGTACGGGCCATAGTGGGAACCCTTTTGGAAGTTGGTACGGAGCGATGGACCGTAGATGATGTTAATACTATCCTAAAAAGTGGAGATCGACAAAAAGCGGGGCCTTCCGTCCCCGCAAAAGGGTTATATTTGACCACTATTGGCTATCCAAATACGATTGTAAACATCCATGAACCAAGATTCGGGAAAAGCGTTTGATGTTCGCCTTTTTAAACGGTTGATGGCGCATACCCGCCCCTACAAGATTACTTTTTATGGGGTGGCTTTGGCTGCCATATTATTGTCTGCCTTTGCTGTGGCCACACCCATTTTATTGCAGGAAATCATTAATGAGGCGATTAGAAAGAGTGATGCCAGCTATCTTTGGATTCTCACTTGGCTCATGCTTGGGGTCCTTTTGGGGCAGGTGATAAGTCAACTTAGCTTTAGTTATTATGCCAACTGGTTGGGAGAATCCGTAATAAAGGATGTGCGCATAAATCTGTTCCAACATATGTTGGGTTTCCGGATGAAATACTTCGACAATTCATCCATAGGAGTTTTGGTCACCCGAGCCGTAGCCGATATGCAACGTATTGGAGAAATTTTTAGTCAAGGTTTCTTTATGATCGTAGCGGATTTGTTGAAGATGCTCGTGGCTGCTGCAGTAATGCTGGTCATTAACTGGAAACTGGCCCTTATTGTTTTTGCGCTGCTTCCAATAATTCTGTATGCTACGCGACTTTTTCAAAGAGCTATGAAAGTGGCCTTTACCGAGGTGCGTGCTGAAGTGGCCAATCTAAACTCCTTTGTACAGGAACGTATTACGGGAATGAAGATTGTTCAGTTGTTTACCCGTGAGGAGATTGAGAGCAATAAATTTCGGGAAATCAACAAAAAACATCAAGATGCTTGGCTAAAGACGGTATGGTACAATTCCATTTTTTTTCCAATTGCCGAAATCGTTTCTTCCATTGCGGTGGGACTTATCGTTTGGTATGGGGGATTATTAAATGTGGCCAATATCGGCACCAATGAGTTTGGTACTATTTTCGCTTTTATTCTGCTCATTGATATGCTCTTTAGACCGCTACGCCAAATAGCGGATAAGTTCAATACCCTTCAGATGGGCATGGTGGCTGCAAATCGGGTATTCGGTATACTGGATACCAATAGCCATATTCAAGATATGGGTACTATGGTAAAGGAAGATATACGAGGTGATATCCGGTTTTCCGGGGTGAGATTCGGTTATGTAAAAGATGAAGAAGTACTACATGGTATTTCCTTTGATGTTAAGGCAGGGGAGACCATAGCCATTGTTGGGGCCACCGGCGCTGGAAAATCAACGATTATCAATTTATTGAACCGCTTCTATGAAATCAATTCGGGAGCCATTTTAGTGGATGGAACGGACATTAAGGATTTCCAACTGACTTCTTTGCGGTCTCATATTGCCGTGGTACTGCAAGATGTCTTTCTTTTTGCGGACACCGTCGCCAATAATATTTCCTTAAAGGATACCTCAATATCCGTTGAAACCATAGAACAGGCGGCCAAGAAAATAGGAGTACATGAATTTATCAGTAGTTTGCCAGGCGGATATGGCTATAATGTTAAGGAACGGGGTACCATGCTTTCCAGTGGTCAACGGCAATTGATAGCATTTTTACGGGCCTATGTAAGCAACCCGAGCATACTTATTCTGGACGAGGCCACCTCTTCTGTAGATACGTACTCCGAACAATTAATACAGCAAGCCACCGAAAAGATTACCGAGGGCCGAACTTCCATTATTATTGCCCACCGGTTGGCGACTGTCAAAAAAGCCAATAGGATCTTGGTCATGGACGCTGGAAAAATAGTGGAAACCGGTACACACAAGGAGTTACTTGAAAAAGGCGGGTATTATAGCAAACTCTACGAAGCTCAGTTCTTAGCAGAGGAGGTGGCCTAATTAAATGATATCATCCTTTAGCATTGCGGCCAATTGTGCCAAATCATCAAAATTTACAAATTCCCCGTTTTTTATATAGGAGATTAATCCTGTCTCTTCGCTAACGACCAAGGCTAACGCATCTGTCTTTTCTGTAATGCCTACCGCGGCACGATGCCGTAGACCAAAACGTAAGGGGATATTCCTCTCATTGGAAACTGGGAGAATGACCCTTGTGGCGACAATATGATTGTTTTCAATGACCGTGGCCCCATCGTGTAGTGGGCTGTTCTTATAGAAGATACTTTCCAAAATGGGCTGGTTTACCTCAATGTACATGGGATCGCCCGAAGATTTCACGAAATCTAGGGAATTATTTCGGCCAATGACAATAATGGCCCCTGTTTTGGTAGCGGCCATTTTTTCGCAAGCGCCTAAAATGGAATCCACATCGATACTTGATGACAATCCGTCCCTTCTTAGAAATTTAAAATGTCTTATAAAATTGCGTTTATTAGCGAAATTTGTAGACCCGATCATCAGAAGAAATTTTCGGATTTCCTGCTGGAAGACTATGATCAAGGCAATGAGTCCCACCTGCATAAATGCTCCTACCATGCTGCTGATCATTTCCATTCCCAAAAGTTCCGTCAGCTTCCAGAAGGCCCAAACAATAACGATACCGATAAAAATATTTATGGCTACGGAACCACGGACCAATTTATAGATGTAATAGAGGAGAACAGCTACCAAAACAATGTCCAGAATATCGGTTATCTTAAAGTCGATAAAATTCAGAAAATCCAAATGCGTAGCCGTTTTTGTAAAATTAGGAAAAATAGATGAACAAGGAAGCCGGAGTTTTTATGCCAATGCCGCTGAGAGCCTTATGCATTCCAAAGCTTCCCTTACATCATGTACCCTCAAAATGGATACCCCC
Organism: Ulvibacterium sp.; assembly: GCF_028285715.1. Lineage (GTDB taxonomy): Bacteria > Bacteroidota > Bacteroidia > Flavobacteriales > Flavobacteriaceae > Ulvibacterium. The sequence continues at coordinate 208,664 of NZ_JANQOO010000017.1, read as the reverse complement.
TTTTGAAGGGCGTACATATTTAGGGCAGTGGTCCCATTCAACGCATTTTGCGCATCCAATTCCAAGGTCTTGTATATCATGGATTTTCGGCTTAGTCCGGCTAGAAGGGGAAGTTCAAGTTGCTGTAAAAGATTTAAACGTTTTAATAAATCGTAATTCTGCCCAGAGGTCTTGGAAAAACCAAAACCTGGATCGATAATAATGTCATGTATGCCAAGGGAACGGGCTTGGGCTATCCGTTCTGAAAAGTATTTTAGGATATCATGAATTAAATCGTCATAATCCGTTTGTTGTTGCATAGTCTTGGGCTTTCCTCTCATATGCATCAAAATAATCGGCACCTTGAGTCGGGCAACTGTGGGCAGCATGGCATCATCCAGATGTCCGGCAGAGATATCGTTGATCAATGCCGCACCGGCTTCTACGCATTTTTCCGCTACCTTACCTCTAAAAGTATCTATAGAAAGGACGATTTCGGGAAATTCATCGATAAGCAAATCAATAATCGGTAGAATACGTTCCAGTTCTTCCCTTTCTGAAATCAGCTCGGCTCCCGGACGGGAACTTTGGGCGCCTACGTCAATAAAGGTTGCTCCTTCGTTCAACATTTTTTTTACTTGGGAAACCACCGTTTTTTCATCCTTATATTTTCCCCCATCAAAAAACGAATCCGGCGTAACGTTTAGAATGCCCATTACCTTGGGTGTACTCAAATCAATTAGCTTTCCTTTGCAGTTAATTGTCATGTGAATTGGGTTGATGTCCGAGATTCATTTTATCGAATAAGTTTAGAACGCGAACTTTGACGATTCCAAATTTTTAAGCGAAATTTACGCAAATTACCATAGAAATAGATGCAGCACACTTCTGAGCAATATGATTCCGTAATTAAGACTTGCCGGGATTTGTTCCAAAAAAAGATGAAGGATTATGGCAGTGCATGGCGAATCCTTAGACTTCCCTCCCTTACCGATCAGATTTTTATAAAGGCACAGCGTATCCGCGGGCTTCAGGAGAACAAAGTGCGGAAAGTGGACGAGGACGAGCGGTCTGAATTTATAGGGATTATCAACTATGCCATTATGGCCCTGATCCAATTGGAAAAAGGAATCGCCAAGGAACCGGATTTAGGAGGACCGGAAGCTTTGGCCCTTTATGATAGGCATGTGGCCGAGACCAAATCGCTTATGGAAAACAAAAATCACGACTATGGGGAAGCTTGGCGGGATATGCGAGTAAGCTCGTTGACCGACCTAATTTTACAAAAGCTATTGCGGGTTAAACAGATTGAGGACAATCAAGGGAAAACGCTGGTAAGCGAGGGCATAGATGCCAATTACCAGGATATGGTAAATTATGCCATATTCGCACTCATTCATTTGAACACCGGCACCAAATCTGAAATTACGGAATGAAATACCTAGTAGGTTTTAGCAGAATATTTGTTGGGGTTCTATTTATTATTAGCGGATTCATTAAGCTGAACGACCCTGTTGGCTTCTCTTTTAAACTTGAGGAATATTTTAGCCAAGGGGTGTTGAATCTTCCTTTTTTAGAACCCTATGCATTGGCTATTTCGATTTTTGTGGTCATATTCGAGGTGCTGCTGGGGGTGATGCTCCTAGTAGGTTTTCGTGTAAAGTTCACGGTATGGAGCCTTTTGCTCATGATCGTATTCTTTACCTTCCTCACATTTTACTCCGCATATTTCAATAAAGTAACGGATTGTGGCTGTTTTGGTGATGCCATTAAACTGACCCCTTGGGAATCCTTTCTAAAGGATATACTATTGTTGGCATTGATTATCGTACTCTTTGTTGGGAAAAAGTACATCGGCTCAATTTTTGGTTCCAATACAAAACGGATATTGACCCTCCTTGCCCTTTTGCTTTGTATTCTCTACGCCTATTATGTACTGAGACACTTGCCGGTAATAGATTTTAGACCCTATAAAATCGGGGCAAATATTGAACAGGGTATGCTTGTTCCGGAGAATGCCCCAAAGGCGATTTTTGAATATGCCTGGCGATTTAAAGTGGGCGAAGAAGAACAGATAATCGTTACCAATGGCGAATATCCTTCTGTAGATGGTGAATTTTTGGATGTGGAGACTACCGAAATCCAAAAAGGATACGAACCCCCGATTCACGATTTTACTATTGAACGGGAAGGTGAGGATTTTACAGCTTTGTTTCTGCAGGAGCAAAAATTGGTTATGGTAATTGCCTATGACCTTAGAAAAACGGAAAGAAGTGCTTATACCGAAATCAAGGAAGTAACGGACAGAGCACTAAATAAGGGGTATAAGGTAATCGGAATGTCGGCTTCCAATGAAGAACAAACGGGAAAATTGGCGGGAGACTTTGGATTGGGCTTTGATTTTTATTTTACCGATGAGACTACCCTAAAGACTATAGTACGTTCCAACCCGGGGGTCTTGGTTTTGGAAAAGGGAAGTATTTTGCAGAAAGTACATTATAACGATTTGGATGAACTCCAATTTAACTGAGATGATGAAATCCGGAAAATTCTTTAGTGGAATCCTTCTGTTTTTCCTTTTGGACGGTTATGCCCAAGCGCGTAATTTTTCCGAGCTTGCCTTAAATGATATATTGTTGACCGAAGAAAATGAAAAGGTCCCCTTTAGGACCATATTGGATGAAAACCAGGGGCGCACCATATTTTTGGATATTTGGGCCTCATGGTGCAAGGATTGCGTAGTAGGAATGCCCAAAGTCAGAAAATTAAAGGAGGAATATCCTCGGGTATCCTTTGTATACATATCCTTGGATAGAAATGAGGCGGATTGGAAAAAGGGCATTCAACGCTTCGGCATCGGAGACGGGCAGCATTATTGGGCCACCAAAGGCTGGAAGTCCGATTTATTCAATGATTTGGACCTGGATTGGATCCCACGGTATATGATTTTGGATGGTTCTGGCAATATCGCTTTATACAGGGCCATTAAAGCGGACGATAAAAAAATTATAAACTACTTGAAAAACGAACAAGATGAGAAGTAAAATAGTCGCAGGAAATTGGAAGATGAACAAGAACTTAGAGGAAACGGAAAAACTGTTGGCCGAGCTTTCGGCTAAATTACCGAATACAGAAGCAGAGGTAATGGTGGCCCCCACCTTTGTGAATTTGTCCCGTTCCGTTCAGGTTTTGGAATCTTCAACGATTCAGGTTATGGCCCAGAATATGCACTTTGAGGAAAGTGGGGCTTTCACTGGGGAGATTTCTGCGGATATGCTTCTCAACATCGGAGTGGAAACGGTTATTTTGGGACATTCCGAACGCAGGGCCTATTTCGGGGAAACCGACGAATTGCTGGCAAAAAAAGTTGCCAAGGCATTGGAGAAGGGATTGCGGGTGATGTTCTGCTTTGGGGAGGAATTGGATGAGCGTAAGGCTGGAAATCATTTTAAGGTTGTGGAAACGCAGCTAAAGAACGCCCTTTTCTCTTTGGACAACAGCTCATGGAGCAGTATTGTACTGGCCTATGAACCCGTTTGGGCCATAGGTACAGGAGAAACCGCTTCTCCTGAACAGGCGCAGGAAATGCATGCCTTTATTCGTAAAACGATTGCGGAAGCCTACAGCAACTCCATTGCCGATGAAGTCTCCATATTGTATGGCGGAAGTGTAAAACCCAACAATGCCCAGGAAATTTTCTCCAAAACCGATGTAGACGGTGGGCTCATTGGTGGAGCTTCTTTGGTGGCCGACGATTTTTTGGCCATAGTCAACGCAATTTAAGGTCGGATCCATTAGGGGATACCGACTTTAAAGGGTTTACCGAACTGAAAAAAAGATCTAGAATGTGTTTCGTGGAAACTCTCCTTGCCAAATACTAAGATGGTTTCTAATATAGTCTATATAGAGTATGCCTTTAGAATTCTCCCCTTGCAGCCCGCTTCGGAAATTTTGATAGCGGAATTGGGCGAATTGGGATTTGAAAGCTTTGTAGAAACACAGGAAGGCGTTTTGGCTTACCTTCAAAAGGAGAATTGGAAAGAGGATATTCTGGATTCGATTTTCATATTAAGGAGCCCCGACTTTAAAATTTCTTACCAATCCAAAGAAATAGAACAGGAGAATTGGAATGCTACCTGGGAAAAGAATTTTAGTCCAATTCACGTTGGTAATTGGTGTACGGTCCGGGCACCTTTTCATGAAAAACCCAATTCAAAGTTCGATATTGTTATTGAACCGAAAATGAGTTTCGGAACGGGCCATCATGAAACCACCTATATGATGTTGCACCATATATTAGATCATGATTTTGAGGGAAAATCCGTATTGGATATGGGAACGGGGACGGGGGTCCTGGCCATATTGGGCGAAATGAAAGGGGCAATTGATGTAGATGCTATTGATATGGATCATTGGTGTTATGTAAATGCCCTGGAAAATGTGGAGCGAAACGATTGCCATCACATTCAAGTCTTGGAAGGAGATTCTTCCACGATTCCAAGTGGTAAGAAATATGATGTTATTTTGGCCAATATCAATAGAAATATTTTGTTGAAAGACATATCCGCATATGCAAATTGCCTCAAACCGGATGGTTCACTTTTTTTAAGTGGATTTTATTACGAGGATATTATTGTGATTTCCGCAAAATGTACCGATGTAGGTTTGAAATTTGAAAAAAATATTGAAAAAAATAATTGGGTTGCCGTAAAATATGTATTTTAGAATATCTTTAAAACGTATGGTAAAAACCTTGTAATGAGCACTAAAGAAAAAATATCCGAAGAGCTCCTTTTAGAAGAGGAAACAATACAACCCAATGAGATAATCCTCTTTAACGATGATGTCAACACCTTTGAGCACGTCATTGAAACCTTGATCGAAGTTTGCGATCATTCCCCTGTGCAAGCGGAACAATGTTCGCTAATTGTGCACTATAATGGAAAGTGTACGGTGAAAACTGGCGAATACGATGATTTGAGGCCAAGATGTAGTAGGTTGCTCCAAGCGGGATTGAGCGCCGAAATCGTTTAAGAAGGTAGGAGTAGTATATCAATGGGGTAGCTTGTCCTTCAAAACCCCATAGGTGAAAGTTCCCAGCACCGCAGCAGCTATCACTATCAACATACTGAATACCCCGGTACCCAAAAGAATATACATAGGTCCGGGACACGCCCCGGCCAATGCCCAACCCATACCAAAAATACTCCCACCGAGAAGATAACGCGTAAATCCCTTGTCCTTGGCAGGAAGATGTATGGCATTGCCATCAATGCTTTTAAGCTTTAGTTTTTTGATCGACCATAGAAACAATATCCCTAGAAATACGGCAGAACCTATGATTCCATACATATGGAAGGATTGAAATTTGAACATTTCAAAAATTCGGTACCATGATACGGCCTCGGACTTTACCAGAACGATTCCAAAAAAAACACCTACAAGCAAGAACTTTAAAAGCTTCATATTCCAAAAATTAAAGGTAATATCAAATGGGTCATTATAAGCCCCCCTATGAAGAATCCTATAACTGCTACAAGCGATGGGAGTTGAAGATTACTTAATCCCGTAATGGCATGGCCGGAGGTGCATCCCCCGGCATAGCGGGTACCAAAACCTACCAAAAAACCTGCAACGATCAATAGGGTCAACCCCTTGAAGCTAAGGACACTTTTCCAATCATAGATTTCTGCCGGTAGTAAGGATTTACCGGCTTCACGAAACCCCAGTTCGCGAAGATCTGAAACCGTTTCCGGATTTAAGGCAATTACAGAACCATCGGATAGGAAGGTCACGGCTATAAACCCTCCGATCATCGCACCCAAAACCACGACCAGGTTCCAAAGATGGGCTTTCCAATCAAATCTAAAAAAATCGGAAAACCTTCCGGCACCACCTATACTGCATATTGTCCTTAAGTTGGAGGACATTCCGAAAGTCTTTCCGAAATAGACTAAAATTAAAAGTACCAGGGAGATTAAAGGACCTGAAATGTACCAAGGCCAAGGTCGTAATAGAAAATCCATAGCGATTTGTTTTTGGTAAATATAATTCGTTGCATTCCCGTATTATGTAATATAGGTTACATTGTAAATGCCATTCTGAAGTGCCAATATCGAAATTATAATTGACATCTAAATAGGGGTATCCTATCGGCTGAAACTTTAGGAGTAGCATTTGTAACTCCTTCATAAGCTCCAAACGAATCAAAAAATACCACGTGCTATGATCAAATCCATAAAGTTGGGCACAGTTGGGTATCTGATTTCCGAAATCGTATTTTGTTGCTCCGGATTATATTTCCAAAACCCGGCATTGTAAACAATAAAATCATTAGCTTTTACTTATTTTTAGCACAAATTTTCACCATTGTATTTGTGAATGGTGATATTTATGAATTATGACCATGGTAAAAATTCGCTTCCTTTTCCCAATCTTGACCATTTTTCTTTTTTTTTCCTGCGCAAGGAAAAATGAAACCAAAGAAGAATCAAAGGATGACGTACTAAGTTATGTAGATCCCTTTATTGGCACCGGAGGCCATGGACATACCTATCCGGGCGCTACTACTCCTTTTGGAAGAGTACAGCCCAGTCCCGACAATGGTATTACGGGATGGGATTGGTGCTCGGGATATCATGTGTCGGATTCCATCATTTCAGGTTTTGGACAATTGCATCTTAGTGGAACCGGTATAGGCGATTTAACGGATGTTCTCTTAATGCCTACAACAAAGACGGTAGATGTTTCACTTTTTGGAAAAGGGCGGGATACATTGCCCTATACCTCCAAATTTTCACATACCAATGAAACGGCGTCTCCGGGTTATTATCAGGTTTTTTTGGAAAATCCTGAAGTCGATGTGGAGTTGACGGCAAACGATTATGTCGCATACCACCAATATACGTATAAGAACAAGGAAAAAGAATCTTCCTTTATTCTTGATTTGGGATATGAAGTCAACTGGGATAAGGCAACGGCTAGCGGTGTTACCATTGAGAACGATACCTTAGTTTCTGGCTATCGTTTCAGTAAGGGCTGGGCAAAAAACCAAAAAGTGTTTTTTGCTATCGAAACATCAAATCCTATTACCGGGAACAGTTTGGTAGCAGATGGGCAAATCGCGGAGAATACCAATAAGGTAGAAGGTACAAAAACTGGTGGACAATTCTTCTTTGGCACGCATACGAAAGCGGTAGGGCTAAAGATCGCCGTTTCTTCGGTCAGTATTGAGAATGCAAAGAAGAATCTAAAATCATACGGTTCCCAAAACTTTGATGCGGTACGACTTGAAACCGAAAATACCTGGAAGGGTCTATTGGATAGAATACGTATTGAAACTCCCGTAGATTCATTGAAGACCATTTTTTATACCTCATTCTATCATACTCAGGTAGCTCCAACACTATTTAGCGATTCCAATGGCGAATTTCGTTTGCAAAACGATAGCATTGCCAAAGCTGAGGGGTTCGATATGTATTCCACTCTTTCCCTATGGGATATTTTTAGGGCGGAAACACCGCTTTTAAGTGTTCTGGACCCCGAACGTATCAATGCTATGGTACGATCCATGTTGGCCTATTACGACCAAAGTGGCGTTTTACCGGTTTGGGTGCTCTCCGGAAATGAGACAGGTACTATGCCGGGATACCATTCCGTTTCCATTATTGCCGAGGCCTATTTAAAGGGTATTCGGGATTACGACACGGAGAAGGCCTTTGAGGCCATGAAAAAAACCATGACGGGCGATGAGAGAGGGCTGGGACCTTATCAGGAATTCGGCTATATACCATATGATATTATGGATCAGTCCGTTTCCATAAGTCTGGAGTTGGCCTACAACGATTGGTGCTTGGGCCAGGTGGCAAAGGAAATGGGTAAGCAAGAGGATTATGAGTATTTCACCAAACGCTCCAAGGCCTTTCAAAATTTTTATGATCCCAATTCAGGATTTCTAAGGGGCAAGTCTTCGGACGGCACTGCGTTCCATGAACCCTTTGACCCTAAGGTATCCAACCATATTGAGGATACGGATTATACTGAGGGAAATGCTTGGCAGCATAGTTGGTATGTACTGCATGACGTGGGAGGGCTTATAGAATTGCATGGTGGTGGCGAGCCCTTTTCCAAAATGGTGGAGCAACTCTTCACGGAAAGCTCGGAATTGAAGGGCGACAATATTTCGGCGGATATTTCAGGATTGATCGGGCAATACGCCCATGGCAATGAACCTAGCCATCATATCGCTTATATGTTCAATAAGGCAGGCCAACCCTGGCGCACCCAATACTGGTCACGGGAGATTTTGAATTCGCAATATACCACCCAACCGGATGGATTGAGCGGGAATGAGGACTGTGGGCAAATGTCAGCTTGGTATGTGATGAGCGCCATAGGTATATACCCTATGAACCCTGCTTCTTTGGAGTATGAGATCGGAAGTCCCTTGTTTAAAAAATCCACCATCAAGTTACCAAACGATAAGACTTTCGTAATTTCCGCCCCGAACACGTCCAAGGAAAACTTATATGTACAATCGGTTAAGCTAAACGGAGAATCTTTGAACAGGACCTACATAAGACATGAGGAAATTGTTTCCGGGGGTACTTTGGATTTTGAAATGGGTCCCCGACCCAATACGTTGTGGGGGGTAGGAGACGAATAATGGAAGAAGACGGGTACAAGAAATGCACAGCGTGAATCAAACGGGTTTTTCCAAGACCTTGAACCAAACTTAAGAAACCAATCAACACCTTATATATGGAACTATCAAGTATTGATCTTGGAATAATTATTGGATATGTAGTGATTACGGTTCTTTTTGGGCTTTGGGTTTCAAAAAGGGCTTCAAAGGACATCGACTCCTATTTTTTAGGGGGAAACGAAATACCTTGGTATTATTTGGGGCTTTCCAACGCCTCCGGTATGTTCGATATTTCGGGAACCATGTGGGCCGTAACCATTATGTTTGTCTATGGCCTTAAAAGTGCTTGGCTGCCATGGCTTTGGCCCATTTGGAACCAAGTTTTCATCATGGTTTTCCTGGCCGCTTGGCTTAGACGTTCCAATGTAATGACCGGTGCCCAGTGGATAACCTATCGATTTGGCAAGAACTTTGGCGCCAAGTTATCGCATATTATCGTTACGATTTTCGCCATTATCAGTACTTTAGGTTTTATCTCCTATTTCTTTGAAGGCATCGGTAAGTTCGCTACCATTTTTTTTCCGTGGGACCTTGCTTTTGAATTGGGCCCCTTATCCATTAATTCGGAACAGGCCTATGCCCTGATTATTATCGGACTTACTACAATTTATACCCTAAAGGGGGGTATGTACAGCGTTGTGGGTACTGAGGTCCTACAGTTCATTATTATGACAATTTCATGTTTTGTAATAGGATATATTGCCTTTAATTCCATTACTGCCGATCAGGTGAACGCCGCCGTACCGGAGGGGTGGCATGATGTATTCTTCGGATGGGAATTGGATTTGGATTGGACAGGGTATATAGATAGCGTAAACACAAAGATTGAGGAAGACGGCTTTTCCCTTTTTGGTTTTTTGCTCATGATGATGATTTTTAAGGGTATTTTTGCAAGCTTAGCGGGTCCTGTACCAAGTTATGACATGCAACGTGTACTATCGACCCGTAATGAGGAGGAAGCAGCCAAGATGAGCGGTTTGACCATAGTGGTACTCTCCATCCCTCGATATCTAATGATTGCCGGATTTGCCGTTTTGGGAATTGTATATCTAGGTCCCGAGCTACAGGCTATGGGTGAAGGAATTGATTTTGAGACCTTGCTTCCAGTAGCCATTCAACGTTTTGTGCCCATAGGTTTTAAGGGGCTTTTGCTGGCAGGCCTTTTGGCGGCCTTTATGGGGACCTTTGCGGCCTTCATCAATGCGGCCCCAGCCTATATTGTTAACGATATCTATAAGAAATATATCAATCCGAATGCCTCGGCAAAGACCTATGTACGATATAGCTATTTATCTTCCATTATCATTGTGGTGGTTGGACTTATCGGAGGATTCTTTGCCTCTTCCATCAACACTCTCACACTTTGGCTCACTTCAGCTCTGTATGGTGGGTATGCCGCGGCCAATGCGCTAAAATGGATTTGGTGGCGATTTAATTCCTATGGATATTTTTGGGGCATGTTGGCTGGTCTTGTTGCGGCGACCATAGTCCCACAGTTATATCCAGATACCGCTGCGATCTATCTATTTCCCCTAATCTTGTTGATTTCCTTTATGGGATGCTTCCTAGGAGTAATTTTTGCAAAACAGGATGATATGGAGGTTTTGAAACATTTTTATAGGACCACAAAACCATGGGGTTTCTGGAGACCGGTAATACGGGAAATACAAAAGGAAGATCCAAATTTTGAACCGAACAAGAACTTTTTAAGGGATACGTTCAACTGTTTAATAGGCATCGTTTGGCAGATGACCTTTGTCCTTTTCCCCATTTACCTGATTATCAAAGAGTATTATAGTATGGCCTTTGTGGTCCTTCTTATGATAATTACATCAGTAATCCTGAAAAAGACATGGTATGACAAACTAAAGTCGAGTGAGTTAGTAGATAAAAACTGAATTGATGAATAAAATACCTTGGCAGGACAGGCCAAAAAATTGTGCCGATGTGCTTTGGCGCCACAGCGAAAACCCCATAATAGGTCGTTATGACATCCCCACTGCGAACAGTATATTTAATAGCGCCGTAGTGCCTTTTAGGGATGGATTTGCAGGAGTTTTCCGATGTGATAACAAAGCTGTCCAAATGAACATCCACACTGGTTTTAGTGAAGATGGAGTGCAATGGGATATCAGCCACGAGCCCATACGTATGCAGGCCGGAAATACCCAGATGATAGATTCCGACTACAAGTATGACCCAAGGGTCGCCTTCATCGAGGACCGCTATTGGATTACTTGGTGCAACGGCTATCATGGTCCTACCATTGGCATTGCATACACTTTTGATTTCAAGGAATTCTTTCAATGTGAAAATGCGTTTTTACCCTTTAATAGGAACGGGGTACTATTCCCGAAAAAAATAGATGGCAAATATGCCATGCTCAGTAGGCCAAGTGACAATGGTCATACCCCTTTCGGTGATATTTACTTAAGTTACAGCCCGGATATGAAATATTGGGGTGAACACCGTTGTGTAATGAAAGTCGCTCCCTTTAACGATAGTGCTTGGCAATGCGCCAAAATTGGTGCCGGCCCGGTGCCCATTTGGACAAAGGAAGGTTGGCTGGTGTTTTACCATGGGGTAATAAAGACCTGCAATGGCTTTCGTTACTCTGTTGGGTCCGCTATATTGGACGAGAACAGGCCGGATAAGGTAAGGTACCGAACGCAACCCTACCTCATGGCACCGGCGGAAATCTATGAACAGGTAGGTGATGTACCTAACGTCATTTTTCCATGTGCCACTTTACACTCCTTGGAAGAGGATAAGTTGGCCTTGTATTATGGAGCTGCCGATACGGTAACCGCTCTGGCCTTTGGTCATATCTCGGAAATAATTGCCTTTACCAAGCAGAACAGTTTATAAAAAGTAGTGTACGAGTCTTTGCAAAGAATTAAATCGGTTAGCTTCATATTTTTTCTTTTATACTTGGGCTGTATCCAATTGGCAGCCCAGGAAGCACCAAGAAAATACGTGGCCCTAAAGATTGTCGAGCCCCTAAGTATTGATGGAAGAGCTGACGAAACTTCATGGGCCATGGCTGAATGGAGCTCTGATTTTATTGATATTGAAGGAATAGCAAGACCCAAATTCAAGACCAAAATGAAAATGCTTTGGGACGATACTTATCTCTATTTTTTTGCGCAAATGGAGGAACCCCATGTTTGGGGTACCTTAAAGCAACGGGACACGGTCATTTTTTATAACAACGATTTTGAGATTTTCATAGATCCGGATGGGGATACCCACAATTATATGGAGTTTGAAATGAACGCCTTGAATACAGTTTGGGACCTATTTTTGACCAAACCGTATAGAAACCAGGGAAAAGTTTTGGATAGTTGGGATATCCAAGGTTTAAAATCGGCTGTTCATATAGACGGAACCCTAAATAAATCCGATGATATTGACACCGGGTGGAATGTTGAAATTGCCATCCCTTGGTCGGTACTTACCGAAGCCAGCGATAGCAAAAATCCTCCTGAAAATCAATTTTGGCGAGTTAATTTTTCAAGGGTCAATTGGGATTATGAACTGGAGGATGGGCGATACTCTAGAAAAAAGGACGAAAATGGAAAATACCTACCTGAATACAATTGGGTATGGTCTCCTCAAGGTGTTATTAACATGCATGAACCAGAGCACTGGGGCTATGTCTATTTTTCTGCCAACAATACGGGGAAAGATGATTTTTCAATACCAAAGGATGACTATATCAAATGGTATCTTTATGAATTGTATAGGGACTTTAGGAATAAAAATAAGAACAAGACAAAAGGACAATCTGCCAAAGACGGAACCTTTGGAGAATCAAAACAATTATTGGGAAGTACATTCACTCCACTACTGGAGAATTGTAAGGCCGGATTTACCATTTGGGCAAAGAGTCCCTTTACCAACCAAACATTGATGGTCAGAAATGACGGAAAATTTGAAACTCATGGGGAAAAATAGACTTTTTAGTGGTATTGCTTGCTTTTTAATTGCGTTAGGATGGATAGTATCCTGCACAAGTCCAACAAGGGAGGTGGAGAAATCATCTGAATATTCGGATATTGCATTGTTGGAACATGTAAACCCACTTATGGGGACAGATTCGGAATTTAGCCTTTCCAATGGAAATACCTATCCCGCTATTGCTACCCCTTGGGGAATGAACTTTTGGACACCAATGACGGCTAAAATGGGAGATGGTTGGACATATAATTATGACGACTATAAAATTCGCGGTATCAAACAGACCCATCAACCAAGTCCTTGGGTCAACGACTACGCCGCATTTTCCTTTATGCCGGTTACGGGCGAACTAAAATTTCAGGAAGAAGAGCGGGCCTCTTGGTTCTCGCATAAATCAGAGACCGTACGTCCGGATCACTACAGTGCTTATTTGGCGGATTATGATGTTATCGCGGAAGTGACCCCGACAGAGCGTGCGGCGCAATTTAGGTTTACCTTTCCGGAAACGGATTCCGCTTACGTTATACTTGATGCCTTCGATGAAGGTTCCATGGTCAAGATTCTCCCCGAAGAAAGAAAGATAGTCGGATACTGTAGAAATAACAGTGGGGGAGTGCCAGAGAATTTCCATAACTATTTTGTGGCCCATTTTGATACGGATTTTGAACTGACCCATACCTGGGGAGATAATTGGAAGCTAAAAGAGAATGCGACCCGGAGCGAAGGGGATCATGTGGGGGCTATCATTGGCTTCAAGACCAAAAGAGGCCAAAAGGTTCATGTAAAGGTAGCTTCTTCGTTCATAAGTCCAGAGCAGGCCCAATTGAACCTGGATAGGGAAATAGGTAGCGATACATTCGACCAAACCCTACAAAAAGCATCTTCGGCCTGGGAAAAGGAACTAAATCGTATTCAGGTTACTTCGGATAATTTGGATGATATACGGACTTTTTATTCCTGCTTGTATCGGGTGCTCCTATTTCCTAGGAAGTTCTATGAATTGGACAAGGATAGCAAGGTGGTCCATTACAGTCCGTATAACGGCAAAGTAGAATCGGGTTATATGTTTACGGATAATGGTTTTTGGGATACGTTCCGTGCTGTATTCCCCTTTTTCAACATGATGTATCCTACCCTAAACTCCCAAATTATGGAAGGCTTGGCCAATACCTATAAAGAGTCCGGTTGGCTACCGGAGTGGGCCAGTCCCGGACATCGAGACGTAATGATAGGTTCCAATTCGGCACCGATAGTCGTCGATGCCTTTTTACAGGGGAACGTCCCCGAAAAGGACAAGTCAATATTGCTTGAGGCCTTGCTTAAAAACGCTACCGTGGAAGAAGGTCGGCCCGAAACATCGGTAGGGCGGGAAGGTATTGACTATTATAACAAATTGGGCTATGTACCTTACGACGTGGATATTCATGAAAACGCGGCCCGTACTTTAGAGTATGCCTATGCGGATTTTACCATAGCCCAGATGGCCAAAGTGATGGGAAGGGATAGTTTGGCGAATATGTACTTCTCCAAATCCATGAACTACAAAAACCTTTTTGATCCATCTACGAAACTCATGCGGGGCAAGAACAAGGATGGCAATTTTCAGTCTCCCTTTAATCCCTTGAAATGGGGGGATGCCTTTACGGAAGGTAATAGCCTACATTATACATGGTCTGTTTTTCATGACGTTCAAGGCCTCCTTAATCTAATGGGTGGGGCCAATGAGTTTACCAAGATGCTGGACCATGTTTTTGAAATGCCACCGATATTTGATGATTCCTATTATGGCTTTACCATTCATGAGATACGTGAAATGCAAATTATGAATATGGGGAATTACGCCCACGGAAATCAGCCCATTCAACATATGATATACTTGTATAACTATGCAGGTAAGCCATGGAAGACCCAAGAAAAGATTCGGGAGGTATTGACCAAATTGTATACCCCAACACCAGATGGGTATTGTGGTGATGAAGATAACGGGCAAACTTCGGCCTGGTATGTGTTCAGCGCCTTGGGCTTTTACCCGGTAGCGCCCGCCACCGACCAATTTGTTATTGGTAGTCCTCTTTTTGATGAGGCAAAACTACACTTGGAAAATGGGAATACCTTTTTGATCAAGGCCAAGGGCAATGGAAGGAATAGGCCCTATATTCAAAATGCGAACCTAAATGGACTCAATTTTGGACAGACGTGGCTCGGAGTAGAAACTGTTCAAAATGGCGGGGAACTCATTTTTGAAATGGGATTGGAACCCAATGAAAGTTGGGGGGTATCTGCAGAATCCAGACCTTTTTCATGGAGTAATTCTGGAAAACCTTAGAATTTTATTGGCAAGCGATATTATAACAGCTACTGATGTATAGATTTTTTCTTTTTCTCGTCGTTTTCATCAATCCGCTTTATGGGCAAAAACAGCCTGTGGAGTATGTAAATCCCTTCATCGGAACTTCTAACTTTGGCACAACTAATCCAGGTCCCATTGCCGTAAGGGGAATGGTCAATATTTCGCCCTTCAATGTGGCGGGAGAACAAAACTTGCCACTGGAAAAGGATAGTCGCTGGCTGTCTACACCCTATGTTCATGAGAATACTTTTTTGACCGGATTCAGCCACGTAAATCTAAGCGGGGTTGGCTGTCCGGAATTAGGAGTCGTTTTGGCCATGCCGACTACCGGGGAAATTGAGACCGATCATTTGAAATATGGATCCACCTATTCCTCCGAAATATCGGAAGTAGGGTACTATTCCAATCATTTGGATAAATACGATATTAAGATGGAGGCTACGGCCACCACAAGGGTAGGGGTAAGCAACTACTCTTTTCCAAAAGGGGATGCCAATGTTCTACTGAATTTGGGTTTGGGACTTACCAATGAGCAGGGAGCAAGCGTTAGGGTGGTTTCCCCTACTGAAATAGAGGGAATGCGGTCGGTCGGTTCATTTTGTTACTACAAGCCGGAAGAAGCCTATCCGGTATATTTCGTAGCCCGTTTTTCAAGACCGGCACAAGAATTTGGAACTTGGAAAAAACCAACAAAATATAACGGGATCGAATCCCAATGGATGGGTTACAACGGGAAAACCAGATTAATGCGGGGCTATACCAAAGAAGTTGTTGGTGATAGCATTGGGGCGTATATGCGATACAGTTTTGAGGAACCGACCCAATTGGAATTGAAAATTGGCATATCCTATATAAGTATAGCCAATGCCAGGGAAAACATGGAAAAGGAAACTTCCGATAGAAGTTTTGATCAAATTCTACAAAGTGCCAAGGATGAATGGAATCGATATTTGTCCAAGATTGAGGTGGAAGGGGGCACGGAAAAGGATAAAATCAACTTTTATACGGCCTTGTACCATACCTTGATACATCCGAACACCCTAAACGATGCAAATGGGGACTATCCCAAAATGAGGACACGGGAAACTTTAAAAACGGATGGGACCCGTTATACGGTTTTTTCGCTTTGGGACACTTACCGCAATTTACATCAGTTGATGAGCCTGGTTTATCCCAAGCAACAATCCAACATGGTGAAGAGCATGTTGCAGATATATGATGAGAGCGGCTGGCTTCCGAAATGGGAATTAAACGCCACGGAGACAACCACTATGGTGGGAGACCCAGCTGGAATCATCATTGCAGATACCTATCTCAAGGGAATCCGTGATTTTGATGTCCAAAAGGCATACGAGGCCATGATAAAAAGTGCGGACCAAACAGAGAACAATCCGCTTCGACCAGGAATTAAAGACTATTTGGAAAAAGGGTACCTCACCACAAAGACAACTAATAGTGGTTCGGTTTCCACGACCCAGGAGTATAATATTACGGATTATGCTATTGCCCAATTGGCCAAGACTTTGGGCAAAAAGGAGGATCAAAAACGATTCGCAAAAAGAGCTTTGTCCTATCGAAGTCTATTTGACCCCAGTATCAACCTGCTGAGGCCCAAAAATGATGATGGAACTTGGCTAACGCCCTACAATCCGGAATCCGGAGCCAATTTTGAAAAAAACTTGGGGTTCATAGAGGGCAATGCTTGGCAATACACCTTTATGGTGCCCCATGATATTAGAGGGTTGATGAAAATGATGGGCGGACCCAAAGCCTTTTCGGATCGCCTGCAGGATGTCTTTGATAAAGATCAATTTGATATGGCCAATGAACCGGATATCGCCTATCCATATTTGTTCAATTATGTAAAAGGCCAGGAACATCGAACCCAACAAAAGGTATCCGAACTTTTGGAAACCTATTTCAAGAATAGCCCGGACGGTCTTCCTGGAAACGATGATACGGGAACTATGTCCGCCTGGGCGGTATTTTCCATGATGGGACTGTATCCGGTTAATCCGGCAGAGCCCATTTATGCCCTTACCAGACCGGTTTTTGACTCCGTTACTGTCCATTTGGATACCAAGTATTACCAAAACGATGAATTGAGGATTGTTCGGAGCGGTCCAACCAATGGGAATGGAAAGATTAAAAGAATAAAACTGGATGGGAAACCGATAAAGGAATTTTTTGTTTCTCATGATGATCTGGTAAACGCTTCCACCTTGCATTTTGAAATGGTATCCGAATAAAATTTCACATTTAGACTATGTCAAAAATCGTATCTCTTCTCCTAATTATTGCTGTGACTTTCCACGTGTCATGTACCGATGGGCGTCTACAGATTTTTGAGAACGGAAAATCGGATTATGAAATAGTATTTATGGGTGAAGCAACGGAGAGCCCGAATGGATCTGCGGAATTACTACAAGAGTATTTCCAAAAAATGGGTGGGGTGGTACTGGACATTGTGGATGAAAGCTCCCAAGATGCCGCAAAGCACAAAATCTATATCGGAAACATAAAGGGGGAGCCATTGGTGCCCCATCAAATTGTTATCAGGTCACAGGCGAAGGACCTATTCATTTTTGGGCATTCCGATTTGGATACCCGGTATGCGGTCTATGAATTTTTGGAGCGTTACCTAGGCTGTAAATGGTATGCCCCCGATGCTACGCACATTCCGTCTAAAACGACCTTGGCATTGGAACCTATGAATTATGCCTATACACCGGAGATAACTACGAGAACGGTACATTCTAGATTATTTTATGAAAACAAGAACTTCGCCGACCAACAGAAAGTGACCTATGAGTCTTTTCCGTATTATGTCCCGGAGGCCAAGGTACACACCTTTCATCGGTTTTTACCGGAGGAGAAGTTCTACGCCTCACACCCGGAATATTATGCCCTAAGGGGCAATCAACGATTACCGACCCAATTATGTCTCACCAATAAAAGGGTACTGGAAATTGTTAAGGATTCGGTAGCCGTCTTGTTTGCAAGAAATCCGGAAGCTTCCGTAGTTTCTGTGAGTCAGGACGATAATCAACAATATTGCCAGTGCGATTCCTGTCGCAAGATAGACGAGGAAGAAGGTAGTCCTTCGGGGACCATGATCCGCTTTGTAAATGAAGTGGCCGCCGATTTTCCGGATAAAACTATTTCTACCTTGGCCTATCAGTACACCCGTAAACCCTCCAAGACTAGACCAGCAGACAATGTGTTGGTAACCCTTTGTTCCATAGAATGTGACCGTGCAGCACCTATTGCTGAAAAGTGTACCGATTTTGCCGAGGATTTGGAAGGTTGGGGAAGATTAACGGATAATGTGAGAATCTGGGATTATACCACCCAGTTCACCAATTTTCTGGCACCCTTTCCCAATTTAAATACGTTACGGCCCAACATTCAATTATTTAGGGATAACAATGCGAAATGGGTCTTTGAACAACATAGCCATAATCCAAGTGAACTTTTTGAACTACGGTCGTACATAACGGCAAAATTGTTATGGAACCCCGATTTGAATCTGGACGCCTTGTTGGCAGAGTTTACCGAGGGGTATTACGGGGTAGCTGGAACGTACATTAAGGCCTATGTAGATTTGATTCATAGCGAACTGGAAAAAGATACGGATTTCTTTTTATTCCTATATGGGGATCCTTCCGAGGCATTTGATTCCTATCTACGGCCCGAACTATTGAGGCGATATACGGAGTTGTTCGATAAGGCCGAAAATGTGGTAGCTGGCAGCCCGGAATTGGTAAGAAGGGTAAAAAAGGCGCGCTTGGGAGTGGATTACGCCCTTTTGGAAGCAAGTAGAAAGAATATCGACGAGACGTACAGTTTGATGATTGCGGAAGATGGAGGGACAAAAAAAGCCAATCCTAGAGTAGTGTCCGTTTTGGACAACTTTATGGAGACGACTTCAGGGCACAATATAAAACTCATGAATGAAATGGGCTTTACGGTAAATGAGTATGGTAAAAATTATCTATCCGCCCTGGAAATCGCTCAAAAACCCAATAAAGCCAAAGGCAAAAAAGTAGTTACTTTATCGAAACCCAAAAAATATGCTAATGAGGATCCCTTAGTCCTTACGGACGGTGCCTTGGGAGGAAGCAGTTTTTATGCCAATTGGCTGGGATATGAAGGGAAAGATATGGAAGTAGTTTTGGATCTGGGAGAGTCTATGGAGATACGGACAATCTCTTTGGCCTTTTTACAGGTGACCAATCACATTGTCTTCTTACCATCCGCAGTGTCCTATTCAGTATCTTTGGACAACAAGGATTTTCAAGGTCTAGGTACCGTACCTAACCCCTATCCCTTAAAAAAGGATAGCAAAGTAAACGATATCCAATATTTTGATATGGATTTTGCACCAGTACAGGCGCGCTATGTTAAGATTAAGGCAAGGAATACCAAGACCCCGTATTGGCATCATGCTGCGGGATTGCCCTCATGGATATTTGCTGACGAGATAATCATCAATTGATGAATCGGGTTTCAGCGGTATTACGTTGCCTTGTTTTAGCTAATTCTGCGTAATCCATGGAACAACGCTATTTCTTTTTCAGCTTCCATCTTGCAATGATATCATTCTCCCTATCCTCGGATATGCCAAAAACCACGTCATATCCTTCTTCCTCAATGAATCTTTTCTTCTCGAAGGAAAGATAGCTTGTCTTAACAGTTTTGTCGTAATCCGTAAACACCAGTCCATGGTCGATAGCCCTTTTATTACTGATTTGATAAAAACCAGGTTCAGGGTCCGAGGCGACCGGAATCCAAAATGGAACCTCCATAAAGGGTTCGAGCTTTGCCTCTTCGACTAAAAATTTAGGGTCTATCCATAGCACCTTCACATCGCTTTTTAGTGCCTTTTTTGCTTTGATCAGCAAATCCTTATAGCCCATGGTTGAGGCCGGGCCTACCAAATTAAAATACCCTCCTAGGTTTTTTTCAAGGCATTGTGCAATGAAATTGCCAATATCTTGAGCATCTATAAATTGAACGGGATCATTGGAATCGGGCGCTAGGATTTCTTTTCGGTTTTTTATCCGATTTAGCAAATACCTCCCAAAAGGACCAGAATCCCTATCACCGACTATAGCGCCGGGCCTTACTATGGTAAATCGATTGGGGAATGCTTCGGCTACTGCCTTTTCACACAACACTTTGTTGAGGTTGTAGTTGCCCTCCTCAAAGGTATCTCCCTTTCGCGTTGCCGTATTTTCATCCAATCCAATGGTTTCATAGTTGGCATACACCGCTATACTGGACACGAAGACAAAGTGCTTTGCCCTATCTTTTAAAATAGTCAAAGCGTTTTTAACAAAATTGGGGTTTTGTGGCCACACATCGATAACAACATCCCACATTTCTTTTTCTTTGGTCAGATTGCGATATCCGTGAAGCCCATTTTCCCGATCTCCCCTTATTTTGGATAGTTTGGGAAATAGATTCGGATTGGTTATTCCCCTATTGAACAAGGTTACATTATGTCCCTCCGCAACAAGGGAGTTCACAATAGCAGGCCCCAGAAAGTTTGTGCCACCCAATACCAATACGTTGCGTTTAATGGTCGAAATGGGATTGGCCAGTATAAATGGCATGGAGAGGGTTGCTGCTCCGGCTAAGGAGAAATCTTTTAGGAATTTTCGTCTGTTAATATGCATAGGTGTAAAGTTTTAGTTCTATTGATGGATTTAAAAGTAGCATTTCAACAGTTGGTCCTTGTACGGAACAGTACCAAATGGCTGCTATTCCTTATCAATGCATGAAAAAAACACCTATTTGTTATTAGTTTCCTATATGATGTAGTTAATACTCTTTTTTTGTTATTTTATACTTGGATTTGGATTGTTCAGCTATTTAGCGCATAAATTGTTCAGAATTTCCTCACCTATGAAAAGAATAATTAGGC
The DNA here is from genome assembly GCF_028285715.1 of Ulvibacterium sp. Lineage (GTDB taxonomy): Bacteria > Bacteroidota > Bacteroidia > Flavobacteriales > Flavobacteriaceae > Ulvibacterium. Next base: position 187,742 of record NZ_JANQOO010000017.1, on the reverse strand, counting down.
ATGCTATTTTCTGGGGTCTATATATCCTCTTTACCGTAGGAATCTATTATGTACAAGAACCCAACTTAGGATTACATATCACCTATGAATTGGCCTCCTTACCTGCAAAATTTTTTGCGGTATACGCTACGCTTTATTTTATTCTGCCTCAATTTGTGTTGAAGAAAAAATATGGACTGGCTTTCGTGCAATTTGGACTATTATTGATTATTGGAGTGTTTTTTTTACGATTATTGGTATGGGCCACGGTTTATCCGACTTATTTTCCAGAAGTTGATACTGAGCTAATTCCGGACAACCCGGCGAAACTCATCTCCCCTTTGTTAGATCTTATCATTGTATCTTCAATGGTAGTAGTTATCAAGTTGGTACGGGATCGCGAAAAACAGGAACTGGATCATCTGAGCCGCACAAAATCCAATATTCAAAATGAGCTACAGCTTTTAAAATCACAATTACACCCCCATTTCCTGTTTAACACCTTAAATGGATTATATGCCCAGATATTGGAGAAACCGGAAACGGCGGCAAATATGGTCGTTCAACTTTCTGATCTTTTACGTTTTATACTGTATGAGGCACAGGAGGCCATGGTAGAGGTTGAGGAGGATTTGGAATGTTTGGGGAACTATATAGCGCTGGAGCAAATGCGATATGGCGATAAACTGGATTTAAGCTACACCATTTTAGGAGTATCCGCTAACAAAATGATTCCGCCCTTATTGCTCCTTCCTTTTGTTGAAAATTCATTTAAGCATGGTACATCCAAGGATTATGAAAAGTGCTGGATAGAATGTAAAATTGAGTTATTGGAGGATGTTCTCGTATTGGATCTGAGAAATTCAAAACCATCGTTTCCTGAAGAAGACGAAACTGAAAATGGTATTGGACTTAAAAATGTAAAACAGCGATTGGCACATCTTTATTCAGGAAAGTATAATCTCACCATAACAAATAAAGCAGATAGATTTTTAGTTCACTTACAAATTCCCATGGTAGACCAATGAAATGTGTAATTATTGATGATGAGCCTTTGGCCATAGAAGTTTTGACAAAGCATTTGACAAAAACGCAAGGGCTTACCTTGCTAAGGTCTTTTCAAAATGCGTTCGAAGCCCTGTACTATGTACAGACCCAAAGGGTGGACTTGGTTTTTTTGGACATTCAAATGCCAGGAATCAAGGGATTACAGTTTATCCGCATTTTAAAATATCCACCTAAAATTATTATTACGACCGCGTATAAGGAGTATGCTTTGGAGGCACTTGAACTTGGAATAGTGGATTATCTGCTTAAACCTATACCCTACCATAGATTTCTATCCGCAGTGAGCAAGGCCATGGAGATGCCATCCGGACCAAAAGCTGCTTTAATGGCACATGAGTCAAGTAAGGACAGGGACTATTTTTGTAGGGAAGGATCGGTTTATGTGAAAATTCGTGAACAGGAAATCGGTTATGTGCATGGGAATCGAAACTATTGTGTGATTCATCTATGCGATCGAAAAATAAGGGTAAAGGGTAATTTGGGCTATTATAGTTCAATTTTTTCCGAAGATAGTTTTGTAAGGGTACATAAATCGTATTTGGTCGCCCTTGCCAAGATAGAAAAGTACGATTCCGACTCGTTATGGATACATGGGGAAATAGTTCCAATAGGAAGGACGTACAAAACGATATTATGGAATTATTTGAAAGCAAAGACCTTATAAACATTATTTTTAAAGGACCTCACGATTTCTCTTTCCGATAGTCCGCAAAAAAGACCATTTAATCCGAATTTCGGGAGTTTTTCGATTCCGGACCATTTACCCATTGATACCGACGAGTGGAAGTACGGCCTTATTTCATACCAAAAATCCCTTCGTACATCGATAAATTCCGAAAATGATTCTGGGCCATCCCAAATTTGGGGTATTCCAAATCGTATTGATTATGAAAGAACGTATCAATTTACAGAAGGTGTTTACCTTTACGTGTTGCCTGTTCGTGGCCGTAGTACTTTTACTTATCAAAAAGATGATGGTCTATAACGGGTTTTAGAAAGTACATCCTTTCGTCTTCTTTTCAAATTGTTTTTTTGCGTTTCCATTTATGGAAGAATAGGGTTGATTCAAAAACCTATTCAAAGGATTGGATATTTTCTTTTGAAAGGACTTTCTATAATTCCAAATACGGGCAGCGCCCCATAAAATGAGCCATGAAATTTTGGCATAGGAAAAAGTGTTCAAATTTGAAGGCTTTTTTGCTGATGGCGACCTGGGAAGATCATTTCAACCTTTTCTTCTTTCGATTTTATTGGATACGATTTACAATGCATTGCGCTTCAAAGATACTTTTCGGGCGTATTGTAAAAACTGGGTTTATACAATTAACCTACCTTCCTATGATAGTCCAAACTGTGGAAAAAAAGAAACAAACGACATTTCTTTTTTCAGTTAAAGATTTCACAAAATAGGTTGTGTATAAAAATATTTTTTAATTTTGACCAATCGTTCAATTTAAAAAATGAGCCCGAGAACAGAGAAGCAACTAAATGAACACAAAAAGGCAAAAAAGGAACAAATCATAATGGGCGCTCTGCAACTGTTTGCGACAAGAGGCTATTTCAATACCTCAATACGTGATATTGCAAAAGAGATGAAGATGTCTAAGGGGCTTCTTTATAGCTATTTTGAAAACAAGGAACAACTGCTGAATGCGGTCATTGATTTTGCCCTAAAAGAGGCTACGGAACTTAATTTGTCCGAAGAAGATATAAAGGGTCTTGATCCAAAGGAGACTGTCAGGAAATTTATTGAAAGATTTTTCAGCGTGCTTGAGGAAAAAAAGACGTTATGGAGCCTTATCGTCTCGTTGGCCCTGCATGTAGGGTCCATACCCTCGATACAAAAAACAATTTCAAACGTTTATAAGGGGTTGATCTCACAATTGCAGGAACTCTTCGTAGGAATTGGTCATCACGACCCGGAAAACGAAGCCTTTAAGCTTGCGGCTTTGATGGATGGCATCGGTATTCAATATTTGATTTTTGGTAAAAGTTACCCTTTGGATAAAATCAAGGAAAACATCATAAGCGGTTATATAGACGCAAAATGGAAAATCTAAATTTTGAAACAAAACGGCTTCAACTTTCACCTTTTATTCCGGAGGACTCCGAGGAATTTCAACTTTTGAACAGTGATGCCTTTGTAAGAAAATACCTTTGGGATGATAGGATAATCGATGCCATGACAGCTGATGAGATTATGGAACAGAATATAAGGCATTTTGAAGACGACCAATTTGGCCTCTGGAAAATTCATTTAAAAGACCAGGATACCTTGATGGGATACGTAGGTTTATGGTACTTTTTGGACGAACCACAGCCCCAATTGCTATACGCCTTATTGAAACCCTATACCGAACAAGGATATGCTACGGAAGCCGGATCCGCTATAATAGATTACGCGTTTAAAAGGCTGGGTTTTAAGTATCTTATTGCTGCTACGGACGAACCACATAAGGCCTCACAGAGAGTGGCGAAAAGATTGGGCATGTCATTCTTGGAAAAGAGAATTGAAAACAGGAAGCCCATGGTTTTCTTCAAAATAGAAGAACGTTCCCGCAATAGAGTAGTGGTCTAGCCTTTTGGGAATGTAGTGTGGAATAGTACGAATAACCGCATACTGGGCTATGTAACTTTGCCAATGACCAAAATCGATGGATTGGTTTGTCTTAAAGCTCTAGAAAATCCTTGAATTTTTTATCCTTGACCTTAATACTACTGTTTTGCAGAGCCTCACGCAAATCTTGTCTTGCCCATTGCATCTGTTGGATGGAAATCTGCAGATTAATATTGGCCTCGTGAAGTTCGGCCCATGATTCATCCAACGTCTTTTTTGCTTCCTTAAAATGTTCCATGATCGAAATGTACGAAAAAACGAGTATCGTGACAGTGAATTCTTAAATTTTTCGATGAAAACACCGTTCGCCAACTGTTAAATGTACTATATTATGTTAAATCTTATTATAAAAGTAGTAATATACGTATTAAATTTACTATGTTGATAAAGCTGAATTACCTGTTTTTTTTGCAAAATGTCGAATCGAGGATTGGAAAAAATCTGAATATCAGTAGGTTGTGGAATGAACGGTCAACTGCCTTGCCGTTTACCCATCTATTTGGTTTTCTACGATACAAACCCGATCCTTGGTTCGTACATGCAATTGAAAAGGTGTGGCACATTAGCATAGCGAGGACTTCAAACAAAGGCGAACCATATTTCTAGCTCACTTCGTCTTTAATTTTTTGCTGACTGGTTCACTACCACGATGGGATTCAGACCTTGGCGTTAGTGACGTACACAGTATTCTCAGGTTTCAGATAATAAGAAGGTTCTAAGAGGTTTATAAATACCTTACAAAATGTGTTGACCGAATGTTTGACGGTCAATTTGATAGCCGATGGTGTCATTTGGCTTTCATCCCAAAATTAAAAACTAAAAACTCCAAAGCAAGAGCTTAATGAACTGTTCTAATAGTTTCAATAAACGTTTTTCTATGGAACCAAGTATTGAGATTGCTAGCAGGAAGTGAATGGTGCCTTTCAGGTGTTATAATAACCTATGCATTTATTCCAAATAGTGGCCGAATCAAGTCAGTTTTCTATTTGGCCCAAAGAGAAGAAACAAAAGCATATCGGTTTTATCGCCAAGTTTTTTGCGCAAGATTGAAAAAGCCCTGGTTATGTGGCCTTCAACTGTTTTTATGGAAATTTTCAGGTATTCGGAAATTTCAATATTGGTAAGGCCTTCTTGCCTACTCAAAACAAACACTTCCTTGCATTTGGGCGGTAAGGTTACAATTTCTTCTTTCACGATGTCCACTAATTGCTCAATGCTCTCTGTGTCCTTATCCTCGATTACTAAATTTAAAGCCTCTATATACCTTTTTTCCAAAGCCAAAAGAGATTGATTCTTTCTGTATTGGTCAATGAATTCGTTGTACACGGAACGGGAAAGAAAACTACTGATATTGAAATCCTCCGGAAGACTTTTTCGCTTCTTCCATAGTGCCATAAATACATTCTGTACGATATCCTGTGCTTGATAACTGTCATTGACCAAACTGTTGGCGAAGGTACAAAGCCTATGATGGTGGGTATCCACTAAGTAGGTATAGGCAGCCTCATCGCCATTTCTAAGGCGCTTGATTAGGAAAATAGTATTTGAGAATGCTTCCTTCATTCTTTGCTAAATAATGAAAAATGAACACGATATTATGTCAATATTAAAAAAATATTATCAAAAATAGAGGGAATCATAAATTGGCCTCGTCTTTTTAATAGAAATCGTCACTAAAATGCCTAAGAAGGAATTTCAAGAGCTCATTATAAAATATATCACTAGGCAAGCCAATCCAAAGGAGATGACTCTTTTACTGGAATGGTTGGAGAATCCCCAAAATCATTTATTGTTCAATGAATTTGTGAAAGTTCATTTTTTTATTGACTATGCTATGAAAAAATACAACATAGAGAAGACCAAAAAGGAACTTCTGAAGGAAATCCGAAGGGATAAAAATATCTTTCATCGGCGTCCTACAAGATTATTCTTAAAATATGCCGCCATTGCCATTTTATTTCTTGGATTGGGATACTTCTATAAAATGGATATGTTCCAAGGAAAAGAAAATGGACTTCTTGTTCCAGAAGAACAATCTATTACCCTGGAACTTGAAAATGGTTCTATTGAAATCCTGGATCCAACAGACGCAAAGGAAGTCCGTGATCCCAAAGGAAACCTGGTAGGGAAACAGAACGGTAGTACAATTGTGTATACCGAGAATACAGAAATTACAGATTTGGTGTACAACACATTGAAAGTTCCTTATGGTAAAAGATTTGATCTGCAGCTATCGGACGGTACCTTGATAAGTCTCAATGCAGGGTCGTCATTAAGATATCCTGTAAAGTTTTTAGAAAAAGGCAGTAGGCAAGTGTTTTTAACCGGTGAAGCCTATTTTGATGTAACCGAGGATATAGCACGTCCCTTTATAGTAAATGCCTCGACCCTTAACGTTGAGGTCTTGGGTACAGAATTTGCTATCGCGGCATATCCTGAAGATAATGCTTCGGATGTAATACTTGTGCAAGGATCGGTCGCTATGTACTCCGGCATGATGAATTCCGATACACCTACCAAATTAATTCCTGGAGATAAAGGTTCTATGGATAAAATATCGGCAGGTATTACGGTGGAAAGAGTAAATACCAATGTGTACACCGCCTGGAGGGATGGGGAATTGGTATTTAGAAAGATGCCTTTGGACAATATTCTGAAAAAGCTCGAGCGGCATTACAACTTAACAATAGTTAACCAAAACGCGGCACTAGGGAAAGAAGTGTTCAACGCGAGTTTTAAGGATCAACCTATAGAAAAAGTTCTGGGTTATCTCAATACCCTTTACGGAATAGAATATCAGATAAAGGATAACATAATCATTATTAACTAAACGATTCGCCTATGGCCAAAATGAAATCTTGAGCAAAACCGGGAAGTGCGCCAACACCTCCCGGTGTAGAAAGCGATTAATTAAACGAAAGAAACCACTTTTAAGCACTTAAAAATATGAAAAAACAATGGAACACGAGGTCGTGGTTGATTCCACTGCCGAAATTTGACCTGAAAATGAAATTGACCGCCCTGTTATTGTTCACTGCTCTATTTGGATTGCAGGCTAATGACAGCTATTCCCAGAAAACCAAAATCTCGTTAGATGTTGAAAATATGTCTGTTGCCTCGGTCATAGACGAGATTGAAAGCACTACGGATTTTCGATTTGTGTATATTACCAAGTTTGTTGATATAGACCGCAAAGTATCCTTAAAAGTAAAGCGCCAGCGTATCCATAAGGTATTGGCCATTTTATTTGACCGCACCGATACAGATTATACCTTAGAAGGCAAGCAAATCCTTCTTACTTTCAGGGATACGGGTAAAGAAACGCCCGAAGAAAAAGAGGAAGCGACCATTTTTGATATACAAACCGAAATTTCGGGAAATGTTACGGACGGTGAAGGGAACCCGCTACCAGGAGCTAGTATTGTTGAAAAAGGTACCACAAATGGTACGCAAACAGATTTTGATGGGAACTTTTCCTTGGAACTCCGTGGTGAAAATCCCATTTTGGTCTTTTCATATATAGGCTTTGCCACCCAGGAAGTCCAAGTAAATGGACAGAGTACCATTAACATTGCTTTGCTTGCAGACACATCTAGCTTGGACGAAGTGGTAGTTGTAGGTTATGGTACTGTCAAAAAAAGCGACCTAACGGGAGCCGTTTCTTCTGTTTCTCAAAAAGATATTGCCGATGTCCCTGTGGCATCTATTGATCAATCCATACAAGGAAGGGCCGCCGGGGTAACCGTTACCCAGACCTCTGGTGCTCCCGGAGCGGGAATAAGTATTCGTGTAAGGGGTGGAAACTCTATTAGTGGGGGAAACGAACCTTTGTACGTAATAGACGGAATTCCGGTTTATAGCAACAACAATCTATTTCAACCTGATGATGGAACACTTAATATTGGTGAAGGACAAAACGCTTTGGCCACCCTCAATCCGGGTGATATCGAATCCATTGAAGTTCTAAAAGATGCTTCTGCCACCGCAATTTATGGGTCCAGGGGTTCAAATGGTGTAGTAATCATCACTACAAAAAAGGGAGAAGCAGGAAAGCCCAAATTCAGTTATAACACCTATACCGGTTTGCAAGAAGTGTCCAGAACACTTGATTTATTGGTGGGTTCGGAACATCTGGCATTTAAAAATGAGCAGCTGGTAAATCTTGGAATACCGGTTCGCTATGGCGTACCTGATGGAAGATTTCCGCAGCCGCTAGACGAATATGGCGCAACTGATTGGCAGGACGAAATTTTTAGAACGGCACTGATAACCAACCATCAACTCTCTGTTTCCGGAGGAAGTGAAAACACTAGGTATTTTATCAGCGGAAGTTATTTCAATCAAGAAGGGACAATAATCAATTCGGGGTTCGAAAGATACAGTCTTCGAATCAATATGGATAATAAACTTTCGGATAGGATTACCTTGACCAACAGCCTTTCCTTAAGTAGAAGCCAAAATAACCCAACGGTAGATGCAGGGGGGGAAGGAGTGCTCACCAACGCCTTACGGTTTACCCCTGCCTTACCCGTTTTTGACGAAGACGGCAACTATTCAATCAATGTTGGTCCGGGATCGGGACTTTCTCAAATGGTCAATCCGGTCCAACTGGCCAGGGAAACCATCAATGAAATTGAAACTGACCGAGTTTTGGCCAATTTTGCATTGGATTACGAATTGGCCAATAATCTAAACCTAAGAGTAAGTGTTGGAGGTGATATTGTAAGCAGCCAGCGTCGACTTTTTTTTCCGAACAATTTTGAATATGCAACTCTGGCCGTCAATGAAAATGGGTCTGCCGTCTCAGCCTTTACACGTTCCACCAACCTGTTGAACGAAAATACCCTTAATTACAAATATGAGATAAACCCGGACAACGTATTTGATTTTCTTGCTGGTATAACGTTCCAGTCACAGGAAATAGAGACTTCAACGGCACAGACCAATGATTTTGTCACCAATGTGAATGGACCGGACAATCTTTCAGTTGGGGCCTCACCCCAGCCTACAATTACCCAAAGGGAAAAATGGGGTTTAAATTCATACCTGGCACGCGTAAACTACAACCATAAAAACAGATATTTGCTCACATTGAGCGGAAGGCTGGACGGCTCCTCCCGCTTCGGCGAAAACAATAAATATGGTTTCTTTCCATCCGCTGCTTTTGCTTGGAGGGTTTCGGAAGAAAGTTTCTTCGGAGAAAGCGAAACCATTAATAGTTTAAAGTTCAGGGCGAGCTATGGTATTACCGGTAACCAGGAAATTGGGCTTTATCAATCGTTGGCGCGCCTAGGGACACTACGTACGGTATTTGATAATGGGGCAAATACGCCTATCGGAGTTTTTCCTCAAAACGTTGCAAATCCAGATTTGAGGTGGGAAAAAACGGGACAATTTAATGTGGGTATGGACATAGGTCTATTTAACAGTAGGGTTCAGTTTTCTACCGATTACTATAACAAAAAGACCGAAGATTTATTAGTAGCGATTGAACTTCCGGCCACTTCCGGGGCAAGCAGTGCCTTGAGCAATATTGGAAGCCTAAGGAATGAAGGCTTGGAGTTTAGCTTAAATGCGAGGATAACGGAAGGTGAATTTAGCTGGCAGGCGAACGCCAATCTTGCTTGGAATCGCAATGAAGTTTTGGATATTGGAATTAACGATAATATAATTTTGAGTGCTGACGGAATAGGCAGCAGTAACATCATTACTAAAGGTGAATCCGTGGCTTCTTTTTATGGATTGGTTTGGGACGGTGTTTGGCAAGACCAGGCAGAAATCGATGCATCAGGCATCGCTCCAAACGCAAACCCAGGTGATTGGAAATTTAAGGATGTAAATGGAGATGGAGTCTTCAACGAGGCCGATGACCGTACCATTATAGGTGATGGTTTGCCTGACATAGTATATGGATTCACCAATAACTTTGAGTGGAAAGGGTTTGATCTATCCATTTTTTTCCAAGGTGTTTCCGGAAACGAAATTCTCAATTTGAATCGAAGAAGCTTGGAGGATGGACAGCCCAACTTTAACATGTTAACCACGGTCCGTAATCGATGGACTACTGAAAACCCCAGTAATACGAATGTAAGAATGGCCGCAAGGCATCCCAACACGGCTAGTACTTTCTTGGTTGAAGATGGTTCTTTTCTAAGATTGAGAAATGTCACCTTAGGATACAATATTCCAATAAAGTCATCATCAAAATTAGGTTCTATTCTAAGCAATGCAAGAATCTATCTTACCGGTCAGAACTTATGGACGATTACGGATTACAGGGGTTTTGATCCGGAGGTCAATTCGGAGGGGCAGGACAATGTAATATCCGGTATCGACTACGGAACATATCCTAAAGCCGTATCATATATTCTAGGGATCGATGTTAGTTTTTAATTTAAAAAATAAAATGATGAAATATATATTTATACCAATATTTATGGTTGCGCTTTTGGCTTCATGCGAAAGCAATTTGGAGGAGGAGCCGTTTTCATTCATAACCAATGAGAATTTTTTTAATACGGAAGAAGATGCCATTTCAGGGATTAATGCCGTGTATGATAACTTAAGGGAAAATGGCTTTTACGGGAGTACTTACGTTACGCTGTCAGAACTTGGTGCGGATATTATAGAATATCGAAATGACGGTGATGCTGAATTCATAGGATTTGACAAAAATCAATTTGGTTCGGCATTCTCTCCGCTGAATAGTTTTTGGACCCAGGCATACAGTACGATCAACCGTGCAAATACGGTAATTGTGAATACCACCTTGGATAGTGAAATAGGGGACAGGGTAATAGCTGAGGCAAAATTCCTGAGAGCACTTACTTATTTCAATTTGGTTCGGGCTTTTGGCGATGTACCTCTCGTTCTGACACCTCCGGAAGGGATAGACAATCTAGCCATTCCGAGAGTCGAATCCTCGCAGGTCTACGATCAAATAGTTGGTGATTTGAATCAAATAATCGATAATGGAGATCTTCCGGAAACCTATGACAACTCATCCGATATCGGTCGAGCTACAAATGGGGCGGCCCAAGCGCTATTGGCCGAAATACAGCTTACGTTGGGCAATTATCAAGAAGCAAGAGACCTTGCCCAGCAAATTATATCCTCCGGTAATTATCAGCTCTTTGAAACCTATAATGATATATTTGATCTTGCCAATGAAAATGGAATAGAGCATATTTTTTCAATTCAATACAGTTGCGTAGAGCCTCAGTTTGCAAGTGGATATGCACAATCATTTGCCGTGGATTTCTTGTATCCCGGGTTCGGAGGATTAATGGTGAACGAGGATTTTGTAGCATCCTTTGACGATAACGATGTCCGATCAGATCTTATTTATACCGAAAAAATAACGGCATCGGGAGACACCTTACAGGTGAAACAAAAGCCAAGGCACGACAAGTTTTTTGACCCTTCACCATGCGGGAATAATGCTGCACAAAACAATTGGATCGTTTATAGATTAGCTGATATTTTATTGATTTTTGCGGAAGCGGAAAATGAACTATCAGGCCCTACTAGTGGGGCATACAACGCTGTGAACCAAATTAGGGAAAGAGCCGGAATAGACCCCTTAGCTGCAGGGTTGTCCACGGAGGCCTTTAAGGAAGCCGTTCTTCAAGAACGGGCTTGGGAACTCTATTCAGAGGGCCACAGAAGGTGGGATTTGCTGAGGACCGGCCGCTACATTCAACAAATGGAAAGTACAGGTATCCCGACCGAGAGTAAATATGTACTGTTTCCAATTCCTCTGCCTGAGCTGGACGCCAATAAGGAATTGACACAAAACGATGGATATTAGTCCAAGAAAGAAGGCATGGTTTGAAACCCCGCCTATTTTAAATTTTTGTGCGAATTGATGACATCTTTTTATTATAAATATTTGTTAGCTAAAACTTTTCATCATATGAAAAAATGGATATTCTTTTATTCGCTCGTATTACTCATCATTTGCCCATGTTCATGTCAAGAAGGAGAATTCTTTGATGTGGTAGTATATGGAGGAACCCCTGGAGGAGTCATCTCAGCTGTAGCGGCATCGAGGAACGGTGCCAAGGTACTGCTTATAGAACAGACCAATCATGTGGGCGGACTCAGTACAAGCGGCATAAACACAGCAGAATCGGAACATATGATCAATAAGGCGATTACCGGGATTGCATTGGAGTTTTATGTCCGCATGGGAGAGCAATTCCCTGATGGATATTTTGAGACATTTCATGATGGAAGAATGTTGAATTTTGAAAAGGGTGACCCTGCGTTCTTTTTTGAATCCCATATCGCAGAAGAACTGTACGTTGAGATGCTTAAGGAAGCGGAGGTCACTGTGCTCTATGGTAAATATGTGGACTCTGTTAGTAAAAAGAACAAAACGATTGATCAAATTGTTCTTACTGACGGTACCACAGTAAATGGGAAAATGTTCATAGATGCATCTTATGAAGGTGATTTAATGGCGCGATCCGATGTCTCCTATACTTATGGGCGCGAGGATAAAAGCACCTATAACGAGTCTTATGCGGGCATACGTTTCATGGATGACACCCTTAGTGCACGGACAATAGATCGCCATGGTAAAATACTACCCTATTTTTCAAAGGATTCCGGACTAAAACCGGGTACTGGGGATGACAGGGTAATGAATTATAATTTTCGCCTGTCAGCTACCAAGATTGATAGTAACAAGGTGGAGATTCCAAAACCTGACGACTACGAACCTTCTCAGTTCGACCTATTGCGGGATTATTTGAAAAATTACCCGGAGACTAAGCTAAATAGGTTGATGGGAATCTATGAAAGAGGCAGCGGAAAGTTTGAGTTCAACAATAAGCAGGACGCCCTAATCTCCTTGGGGCTTTTTGGAGGCAATAGGGAATATCCAGATGCCGACTATGCAACACGTAAGAAAATATTTGATGACCACAAATCCTATACCCTTGGATTTCTATATTTTCTTGGCCATGACGAGTCGGTTCCTGAAAAGCTACAACAGGAGATGCGTTCCTATGGCTTTTGCAAAGATGAATTTATAGACAATGATCACTTTCCTTATTACCTATACATAAGGGAAGCACGGCGGATGGTTGGAGATTTTGTTTTCACCCAAAAAGATATCTTGGATGAGAGGAGCAAAGAAGATGCGGTCATGTTGGGTTCCCATTGGATCGATTCGCACCATGTGCAAAGGGTTCAGGTCTCCGATTCAACCTTTACCAACGAGGGAAGAATTTGGCATAAGGTGACCGAACCTTACGAGATTCCCTACAGGATTCTACTTCCCAAAACTGATGAAGTCTCCAACCTATTGGTTCCCGTGTGCAGTTCATTGTCCCATGTAGCATTCTGCTCATATCGGCTAGAATCTACATGGATGCAGATGGGCCATGTTGCTGGAACGGCTGGGGCTTTAACAGTGAAGAACAAGACAACTCCTGCTGAATTGAAACTTAGTGCCTTGAGAGAACAATTAGCCAAGGAAGGGGTAATCTATAAAATTGAAGAGTTGGGAGAATATGATGACTATGATAACGAATAAAGAATACACTTTCAATGATGTTTCCTGCACTTTAGGAGGAGTATTGACAACTCCTTGCAGTTATCATTTTGTTGAAAATATTTGCCATTCGTAGAAGGTAGGTTTCCGCATAGTGCAAATGAACCTATTCAATAAAAGAATATAAAACCTTTGTTAGTTTGAGTTAGTTTTTTTTGAAAATGGGAACGTCGGGAAACCTTCGTTCCTATTTTCTTCAATGAATCTTTAAGGCTCCAACTTGCCCAGTAAGTAGGGAAAAATGGACTTTGGTCTTAAAGAATACAAAAGGCATGTTACGTTCTTGAAATCGATCTGAGCATCTAAGCTAGAAACAAAAAGTATTAACCTGCACAATATGAGAACATTAATCACTTTTTTATTTATTTCATCTTTTTTAATCTTGTTTGGTTCTTTCAAGCCCAAAAAAGCTGATTCTTCGTCCAAAAAGTTAGCTGTCATTTTTGATACCGATGCCAACAATGAACTGGATGACCAACATGCACTGGCCTATCTATTTTCCAATCAGGATTATTTTGATATTAAGGCTGTTACGGTCAATGCCACGCGGAATGGGGGAGCTGTTGATAGTCATTACAAGGAAGCCGAACGTATCATGAAGCTTTTCAATGTAAGGGAAAAAATACCTTTGATAGAGGGAGCCAATGGCTCCTTTTCCGAGATAAAGGGCGATTTAAAAAATGCAACTTTTGATGGATTCAAAGCTGTTGATTTTATTATTTCCGAAGCAAAAAGACATACCGATGAAAAATTAGTGGTCATAGCCGTTGGCAAGCTTACTAACATGGCATTAGCCTTAAAAAAAGACCCTACCATTGTGAACAATATCCGCTTGGTTTGGCTTGGTGCCAATTATCCAGATCCCGGAGAATACAATCTGGACAACGACATTGAGTCTATGAACTATATTCTAAAGACCAACATACCATTCGAAATGGTCACCGTTAGATACGGAAAACCTTCTGGCACGGATGCCGTTCGTGTTACCCAAACCGAAATAAACTCGAAAATGCCGGGAGTTGGGCCAAGAATAAGGACATATATTGTAGGACGACATGGCGGTGAATTCAACAATTTTGGGGATTATTCCATAAATCTTTTTACCCATATCGATTACCACGGTGACCCACCATCCAGATCTCTTTTTGATATGGCCGCCGTTGCTATCGTCAAAAATCCCAAATGGGCCAAAGCTACTGAAATTCCATGCCCGACCATGGTTGATAAAGTATGGATGGAACAGCCCAAAAATCCTAGAAAAATCCTTATCTGGGAGCATTTCAATAAAGAAGGCATCATCGCGGATTTTTATAAGGTTTTGAACAATTTTGATTAGAAAAAGTTGTATAAGAATGAGAAATAGTTCCTTGCCCCTGGGACACTATTTTCAAATCCATTCCGAGCACAAGCTCAACAGAAATGGAAACGAAAATCTCTTTATTAGGGGCCTCGGTCTCAGAGTAGCAAAGATCAATTACAAGCAAATAAAATAGGAACGATTCAAAACATCTACATGAAGCACATAATGAATAAGAGTTATAATAAGTTTTTCGCATTGGCAATTTTTTCATTAGCCTTTGGATGTAATACCCCTCCCTCTTCAGAATGGGATTTTCAATCGTTTTATAAACCAAAAGAGAATCCTATTGTTCAGGCAGATTCGTCTTTTACTTTTACTTGTCCCATAAAAAAAGAAGTTGTACAGTGGCAAAAAGCAGATGTTTTTAATCCTGCTGCCCTAGTTAAAGACAATAAGGTTTACTTGTTTATGCGCTGTGAAGATAATCCTAAAGCCACTCTTGGAGGGCGAACTTCGAGGATTGGTTTGGCCTATAGTGATGATGGAATTCATTTCACAAAACATCCAACTCCAGTCTTGTATCCCGATAATGGTCAATTTATGCAATATGATTATCCAGGTGGTTGTGAGGACCCAAGAATTGTGGAAACGGAAGATGGTTTATATGTGATGACCTATACTTCATGGAATCATAAAATTGCTAGATTAAGTATTGCAGTTTCAAAGGACCTAATGACGTGGAAAAAAAAGGGACTTGCATTTGCCAAAGCTCACAAAGGAAAATTTTTGGATCATTGGTCAAAGTCAGGCTCCATTGTTACAAAAATGGAAGGAGGCAAACAGATTGTGGCAAAAATAAATGGAAAATATTGGATGTATTGGGGGGAGCATTTTGTCAATCTTGCCTGGTCCGATAATTTGATAGACTGGATTCCTCTGTTGAATGAAGATAATGAACTCAAGGTAATTCTGGGGGCAAGGAAGAATAAATTTGACAGCGCATTAGCGGAATGCGGGCCACCGGCATTGATTAATGATGAAGGTATTGTGCTATTCTATAATGGTAAAAACTCCGATGATGCCACACGCGATAACAATTTACCAAAGGGCACGTATTCGGTAGGAAAAGCGGTTTTTGATATTAATAATCCTGAAAAAGTCATTTTTCGTTCCGATACTTGTCTGCTCAAACCTACATTGCCGCACGAGATGACGGGTCAATATAAGTCCGGAACCGTATTTGGCGAAGGGCTTGTGCATTTCCGATCGAAATGGTTTTTATATTATGGAACCGCCGATTCATATATAGGAGTGGCCATTTCTAAATAAAACGGGCAACCATTTGCCACTGATCAGATAGCTATCTGATGGCACCAGAAACTAAGATTATACAATTAACAAAAACATATAATGAGAAGCGAAACCATAAATCAAAACAGAGTATTCAAAACAATAAGTAACTTAAAAATCCTCATATTTATTTTCTTTTCAATTG
Organism: Ulvibacterium sp.; assembly: GCF_028285715.1. Lineage (GTDB taxonomy): Bacteria > Bacteroidota > Bacteroidia > Flavobacteriales > Flavobacteriaceae > Ulvibacterium. The sequence goes on along the minus strand of NZ_JANQOO010000017.1, from coordinate 171,721 downwards.
CAGTTTTCGGACAAGAGGATGTGTATCATGGTATAAAGGAAACCGTCCCAATAATTCCACCTAACGATGAAAAGATTCGAACAATCATAGTAACCGATGCCAAAAATGAGATTGATGACGTTTGGGCCATTGCACTAGCTATTCTCTCTCCAGAAAGGTTGCAAATTGAAGGTTTTGTAGGAAGCAATTTTGATCACGTTTTTGGAGTTGGGAAAAAGAGCATCAGCGAATCGGTCAGTGTTATCAAGACCATCTTGGACAAAGCTGGTCTAAAGGGAAAATATCCGGTATACGCAGGTTCACATCCCATGCAATATCAGTTTGAGCCAAGCCACTCTGAAGGAGTCGATTTTATTATAGAAAAGGCTATGGAAGGGTCAAAGGAAAATCCCTTATGGGTCATAGGCCTGGGTTCCGCCACTGATTTGGCATCCGCCTATCTCAAAGAACCCAAAATTGCCGATAGGATTATCTTTTTTTGGCATGGCCGTACGGAGAATACGTGGCCCTATCGTGCACATAACTACAATGTGAAGGGAGACATGCACGCGGCCCGTATGTTGTTTCATTCGCCGGTTCCATTGGTGCTTTTTGATACGGGGACGAATTTATCGGCAGGTACTATGGAGGAATCCAAAGAGAAGGTAGAGCCCTTTGGGGAACTTGGTAAGTACCTCTACAATTACCGTTTTAAAAGTGACTATTGGCAAGGTACAAAAAAGGGTTTTTTTGACCTTGGGGACATCGCTGTTTTGATCGATCCTGAATTGGGCCAATGGGAAGAAACGGTTTGTCCCACTATAACTACCTATATGGACTATAATTTTTATAAAACGAACGGTAAATTTTTGCGGTGCAAAAAAGTGGATCGCAATGGCACTTTCAAAATGTTATATAGAAAGTTGGAAGAATTTTGGGCATCACGGAAATGATTGGATCAAATCGGAAATAGGTCATTTGAATACCTCTCAAGAGAACAGAAATTAGTATGAACAGGTCAATTAAATGAAAATGAAAACATTCAAGTTCCTTATTTGTAGTGTTGCCATTGTATTTACGTCATGTACTTCGAATCCTCCTGAAGAAAGCGCACCGCCCAATGTTATTATTGTAATGACCGATGATCAGGGTTATGGTGAGTTCTCTTTCAATGGAAACCCAGTAACACATACACCTCACATAGATAGGTTGGCCAAGGAAGGAACCCGATTTACGGATTTCCATGTGGCCCCAATGTGTACACCTACAAGAGGGCAACTATTAACCGGAATGGATGCCTTTAGAAATGGGGCCATTAATGTCAGCAGTGGAAGAACCTTGCTACGTCCTGAACTAAAGACCATGGCCGATGTATTTAAGGAAAATGGTTACGCTACCGGCCTTTTTGGGAAATGGCATTTGGGCGATAATTATCCTTTCCGACCAGAAGACCGTGGTTTTGAAGAAGCCATATGGTTCCCATCTTCACATATTAACAGTTTACCAGATTATTGGGACAATGACTATTTTGACGACACCTACATTCATAACGGAGAAAGGGAGGCTTTTGAAGGATATTGTACCGATGTATTCTTTGATGAAAGTATCAAGTGGATGGAGAAAAGTGCTGACTCAAAAAAATCGTTCTTCACCTATATTGCGCTTAATGCCGCCCACTGGCCTCATTTTGTCCCCGATCGTTATCGAGATCCTATCCGAGAGGCAATAGGAAAAAATCCCAAACTATTTAAAGACCTGGACGATGAAAAACGAAAAGAATTAGTCAGTTTTTTGGCTATGGGAGCCAACATTGATAATAATATGGGCAAGCTTCTGGACTTTTTGGATAAATCCGGTCTTGATGAAAACACCATAGTGGTTTTTCTCACGGACAACGGAAGCACATTTGGGAAGGACTATTTTAATGCAGGTATGAAAGGAGGGAAAACAACCCTCTGGGAAGGTGGACATCGCGTTCCCCTTTTAATGAAAACTCCCCAACATTTGTCAAAACTACCGTCAAAAATAGAAGAGCTATGTCATGTCCAGGATTTATTGCCTACACTGTCATCCATGTCGGGAATCACAGATATCCCCAAAAAGCTGGACGGTGTGGACCTTTCCCCATTACTTAGAGGAGAGAAAGAAAAACTGGATGATAGAATGTTGGTCATAAACTACAGCCGAATGCCCATGTTCCGGGTAAACTATACAAACGAAAATCCAGCCATCCCCATGAAAGATGGTGCCGGAGTCTTATGGAAAAACTGGCGATTACTTGAGAATCGCGAGCTGTATAATATTTCGACCGACCCCCATCAGGATAACGATGTAGCCGCAGACAATCCAGAGGTTGTTGCAAAAATGCGGGACCATCTGGACGAATGGTGGGATGAGGTAAAAGATATGGTCCGTGAACCACAACGCGTCATCATCGGAAGTGAATATGAAAATCCAATGTTGGTATCCGCGTGTGAGTGGCTGGATGTTTTTGTCGATCAGCAAATACAAACCCGCTATGGGCCAAGAAAAAATGGAATCTGGCATTTATCCGTAGCGGAAGCTGGAGAATATGAGTTTGAACTGCGCCGATGGCCCAAAGAATCCGACTTTAGCGTTAGACAAGGAATTCCGGAGAAAAAAGTAACGGACGGCACTTTTGTTAAAGGTGTCGGTTTTCCGATATATTCGGCACGGATAAAAATAGGAGGCAGGGAAAAATCGGTAAAGATTTCCGAAACGGATGTTTCTGCAAATTTCACCTTTGAACTGGACAAAGGGAATATTGAAATTCAAAGTTGGTTTAATGACCAGAAAGAGGAGCCCATTTTAGGGGCATACTACATGTACATAAATAGAAAATAGTTGGGGAGCTCATTAAATGTAATTTACAAGTTATCTCCGAGATAAGCCATTCTTTATAAGGATCCACTTGAGATATCCATATACGATATTAAAGTTTTTTGTTCCAAGGACCGGAGTTTAGTCGGAATCTACTGGATTTCTCAACATATTTTATGAAACGGCCGTTTTTTGAAACCATTCAATAATCGAAATGTTTCTAATAATTAGGAGTCTCTTTTCTGGTCTTTTTTAATGGTTTTGGTAATTTGCCTTTTGCGGGAATTTTTCAGGCAGTTTTCATTCGGTCAACATTGTAGACCTTTCTTCTATTAATTTCGACTAAAATCAAAAGTTATATAAAATCAAAAACCCTGCATTTTCATATAGGGTTTACGCTTTAAGTGACCTCCACAGGATTTGCTGACGCACATCCTGACAAAGCTCCGCTTTGAAAATAATTCAAACAAAAAAACGCTCAAGTGAACTTGGCGTTTTTCTTATTGAACTATTTATTCGTGACCTCCACAGGATTCAAACCTGTAACCTCTTGAGCCGTAATCAAGTGCTCTATTCAGTTGAGCTAGGAGGCCTCTCCAACAAGGGGTGCAAATATATTTCTTTTTAAATTTAGGGCAAAATTACATTGACCAAAAATATGGACCTAAAAACCTTTATCCGCGATATACCCGATTTTCCCTCTCAAGGGATTCTTTTTAAGGACATTACCCCACTTTTAAAAAACCCCAAAGCGTTGCGGACAACAACGGAAAGATTAGTACAAATGGTCCATGATGAAATCGATATCGTGGTAGGAATGGAAAGCCGCGGATTTTTCTTTGCACCGGTCTTGGCTTCGTCCTTAAACGCCGGTTTTGTTCCTGTACGTAAGCCAGGAAAACTTCCTGGAAAGGTAGTTGGGGAAACCTATGCTCTGGAATATGGGCAGGACACCTTGGAAATTCTTGAGGATAGCATTTCCAAAGGAGATAGGGTTTTGATACATGATGATGTCCTGGCCACGGGCGGTACCGCCAAGGCCACCTGTGCGCTGGTAGAACGTCTGGGCGGAAAGATAGTACAGTGTAATTTCCTGATTGAATTGGATTTTTTAAGAGGTAGGGAACAATTGAACGGTTTTGACGTGAAATCGTTAATGCGCTATTGATCCAGTGCATTTATGGTAACATAATACCGCCAACCGATAATGGCCAGTTGCAGCTTGGAGGCCCGGGATAGATCTAATCCTCTTTTGGTATAACTTGGTAGCAACACCTTATTTAGTTGGGCCAAGAGCTTGAAAAATACCTTCTTCAAAATGTTCGGTTTTACCAAAAATACAAAATAAAAGCCCGGTCTTAGACCGAGCTTTTGTAACAAAATACTACTTTGAATTGCTTTCTATCATCTTCTTGGCCAGTTCGGCCCCTATCAGGGACTGCAATAAATTGGTATCCGTATTTTGGGAATCGCCCCCTTCAATGAAGATTTCGGGTAGACTAAGATCTTTTAGTTCCCTTGCAACCCCTACAGAGGTCTTATATTGCCATTCTGCTCGTTCTTGGGGCGTAAGTCCCGCATTGACCAGTTTGGCATTTTGATAGGCCTCCGCATCTGCTGCTACCTTTTTACTCTGCGCCTTGAATTTTTCCACTTCAAACTGCTTCTTCTCCTTCACAAGATTAAATTCAGCTACCTTGGCCTCGGTTTCCGCGGCTATGGTCTTTTGTATCTGCTCTTTCTCCAAACGGGCCCGTTCTGCCGCCTTTTCGGCCTCACCCCGAGCTTTTTCCTTTTGGGCACGATAGAACTCACGCTCTGCTTGCTGCTTTTCCAACTGGGTTTGGGCGACCTCTTCTTTTTGCAATTGGAGTCGCTTGTCAAAGGTCTCCTCCCAGTCAATTTCGGTTACAACCGCCTGAACCACTTTAAGACCATAGGCTTTTAAGGAATTGCCTTGTTCGCGTACAGGTTCTCCATCTATTCGCTTTATACGAAAACGCTTTTGCTTGGACTCTTTGTTAACAACACTACGAACCGTTGTGCTGTCCCCAATGATTTCCCTGCTTTCATTCTCTACATACTCTTCTAGGACATACATACCGTTTTCCAGTTGGTCTTTGAAGTATCGGTCAAAATCCGAAGCCTGTCCGGAAATATAGTCCTGGGCATCCATAAGTTTACAAGTATTCTTTATGGATTGGTCAATATTGGGGATAATCCGGGACCGTATTAAATTTTGTTCGGTTTTATTACGGTCCGCCACGGATAGGAACTGATTTTCATCCTCTGTGTTGATACTGATGACCACGGAGGTTGCGATTCTTGCCTTTACCGCATCGCTAAAGGCCCAATACTTTGCAGCATCCACATTGGCATATTCGCTTTGTTCGCCCAATTCACCATTCGTATTGGGGATCACATATTTTATGGGCAGTTCAAATTGGATAGGTATCAATCTTCCCCACATCTTGGTATGGATACCCTGGCGGAAAACGGCCTTTTGCCCGCCCCATGGGTATTGAACTGCATACGCGGTACCGGGTTCCGCGTAAAACAATGTTCCCGTAACAATGCTTAATATAATGCCTAAGAGTACGATCTGTAGGCTTTTTCTTTGGGTAAACCACCCGAGCAATCTATGATTTTTAAATATGGGTTTCGCCAACAAAGTGAGAATCCCAATACCAATAATAAGTATTCCAAATAAGGTTAACATAATATAACGTTTTAGAGGTTAGACAATAAGGATAATAATAAAAGGCAAATGATGATTTTTATGATGGTGATCATTGTTGTAAACTTTCTTTAAGGATTAGGAATTGTATTCAGATAATCGATTATCCATTTAATATATATAATTAAAATCTATACATCCTAACGATTTGATCGAAAATAATGCAATTGAATATAGTATTGTAAGTAAAAAAATAAGATATATTTCAATTAGTTTTAAAACGTCTTGTCAAGAGTTTTAAATTGAAATTTCAGAAAGCCTGGATGTTACAGTTTGTAACAAATGAAGGGGCATTTTGGGCAATCTTTTTGAAACCAAGGGCCCTTTTATCCAAAAAAAGGGGGCTTTTTGGCATTTTGATCTTTTATTCGCCTTAGGGAATCATCAAATTCAGGGATTTGGACGCTCTGGATAAATCAAAATCTTAAGGGTATATTTGCCCTAAACGGCGGTTATGCAGAATGTATTTTACATCATAGTAGGGCTTATACTTTTGGTCGCCGGTGGTAATTGGTTGCTAAAGTCGGCCGTGGCACTTTCCCTTCGTTTGCATATTTCCAGAATCATAATTGGAATGACCGTGGTTTCCTTTGCCACTTCCGCTCCCGAACTGATAGTCAGTGTTAATGCTGCTTTAAACGGATTTCCGGATTTGGCTTTGGGCAATGTCGTAGGGTCCAATATTGCGAATTTGGGCCTGGTCCTTGCCATCATCATTATTATTGGGAGTATTGATGTTCGAAAGAGCTTTTATGTCACGGATTGGCCTGTGATGATGGTATCCTCTCTCTTATTTTTTGTATTCATCTATTTTGATGGGGAATTGCAGCGTTATGAGGGAGGTATCATGTTCCTAATCCTGTTTCTATTCTTGGTCTATCTGTTGCGTTATCAAAAGCCTGCTGTGGTAGAGGGAGTCCCCACAAACGTGCTGCCTTTACCTCTATATAAAGCCGTGTTATTGTTGGGAATAGGGGGAGGAGCGCTTTGGGGAGGCTCGGAAATATTGGTAAAGGGAGCTGTCGGCTTGGCTACTTTTTACGGAGTAAGTGATCGTATCATTGGAATTACCGTGGTGTCCGTCGGAACCAGTATCCCGGAATTGGCTGCATCCATAATTGCCATTATCCAAAAAGAAAAGGCCATTTCCGTTGGCAATCTTATTGGATCCAACATTTTTAACCTTTTGGCGGTTCTCGGAATTACTGCCATGATTAAGCCGATTCAGGTAGTAGACCCGAGATTATTGGAAAACGATATCTTTTGGATGTTGGGAATTTCCTTTTTGATATTACCCCTGGTTTTCTTGCCCAAAGGACTGCGTCTTGGTTGGCGGGATGGCACAATTCTTGTAGGAATTTATACCGTATTCATCTATTTTACGGTAACCTAAAGACCTCCATTTTTGATGAAGTTAAATTACTTTGTCATTATTTGCTTTTTCCTATTTCTTCCACCAATGTGGGGGCAACAAGAATTTATTAAAGGTAAACTTTTGGATGTCCAAACCGGTGAGCCTGTGGTATTTGCCACCATTAGGATTAAAGGAAAGGCGATGGGCGTCATATCCAATCAAGATGGAGGTTTTCGTATTCCTAAAAGATTCAAGGCTTTAGGGGATGTACTTATTATTTCTAGTATGGGGTATCAAAAAAAAGAAATCCCAATAGCCGATCTATCACCAGAAGACATTAACATCGTCCGTCTTTACCATGGTGTTTTGGAATTGTCCGAGGCGATAGTGACCGCCAAGAAAAAAAGAAGAAGAAGGCAGTCCCCTAGAAGAATTGTTAAAAGGGCCATAGAAGCCATACCGGAGAACTTTCCCCAATCCACTTTTTCCACCATTGGGTATTACAGGGACTATCAACTAAACCAGGAAAACGATTATATAAACCTTAATGAGGCCATAATTGAAGTATTTGATAAGGGGTTTGATGAATTGGATCATAAAACCTCTCAAGTTAGAATATATGATTACAAAAGGAATGAGGATTTTAAGAGGTACTCATTGGCCGAGCAACGGTACAATTACCATACCCAACAAAAGGTAATTAATAATGCATTCCTTCCGGATTATGGAGGTAATGAATTTGTTATTCTGAGAATCCATGATGCTCTTAGAAACTATAAGGTCAATTCATTTGACTTTATAAATGTTTTGGAACAGGATTTATTGCGAAACCACCATTTTTTTTGGGAAGAAGATACCTATATGGATAATAACATTTTGTATACCATAGGTTTTCGGCTAACACTACCGGTCCATAGGGTTCATGGAATTCTCCATATTTCAAAACATGATTTTTCAATTCATAGAATAGAGTATGCCCTATATGACCGTTTAAAGGTGAATGCCGTCAAAAAAAACAATAGACACAATACCAATAAGCAACTTGTTTTTGAGGTAATTATGGAGTATAAGCCAGTAGAAGGGAAAATGTTTCTTAATTACATCTCCTTTCATAACTCCTTTCAGCTCTGGGATGCTCCTATATTTATGCTGCGAGGCATTACTGTTGACCTTTCCAAAAAATGTTTTATCGTTACTTTTAGTGACCTACCCGTACGAAAATCAGCCACAAACCTGAGAAATTATAAATTTTGGTTCCAAGGTCGGAAGTTAAAGTTTGTGAGAGGCTATCTTCGGAGAAATGTAATGGAGTTGTACCCCGATATGGAGAAGGCCGAATTACAACTTATGTTCAACGAGATTGAAAATCATGGGAAACGAGGTCAACTCGAAAAGGAGTTTCTAGATGTTAAAATATCTGATATTAAGGATTTGAAAGGTAATCTGCTGAATAAATGGATTTCCCGGGATTACCAACAATTTCGAGAGTATTTCGTGCAGCAAATAAGACAAAATACCGAACAGGTTCCGGACAGCCTACTCATGAAAAAGAACCGGCCCATATTTAAGGATCAACCCATTGTAAGGCCCGATAATTTCGATGAGTATTGGATGAACACCCCTTTAAAACAATAGATTCAAAAAAGATAACTTTATAAATTACCACCATGATATTTCAATACGCTAGATACATTTGCACTTTATTGATTTTTTGTTGTAGCTCCATAGTCTTTTCCCAAGACAGCTTCATACGGGGCAAACTCCTCGATGTACAAACCGGAGAACCCATTGTTTTTGCCACGATACGGGTAAAGGACCGGGCCAAGGGGGTAATCTCCAACCAAGATGGCAGTTTCCGTATTCCTACCAGGTTCAAGGAACTTGGGGACATGCTTGTCATCTCGAGTATGGGATACCAAAAAAAGGAAATCCCCATCACTGGTCTATCACCGGAGTATATCAATATCATAAGGCTTGCCCCGGGTATCCTAGATTTGTCCGAGGCAGTGGTTACTGCCCAAAAAAAGAGGAAACTTTCCGCTAGGAGGATTGTTCGGAAGGCCATAGCGAATATAAAAAGGAACTATCCGCTAAATACCTTTTCGACAATCGGTTATTATAGGGATTATCAATTGAAGCAAGGGAATTATGTGAATTTGAACGAGGCCGTCTTGGAGGTATTCGACCAAGGTTTTTCCCGGATCGATTCAGCGACCACTAAGGTGCGCATCTATGATTATAAAAGGAATACCGATTTTGAACAGGATACCCTGGCCGACGACCCCTATGATTACAAGCGCTTGCTGAAAATAGTGGATAACGCCTATCTCGATAGTTATGGAGGAAATGAATTTTCGATATTAAGGGTTCATGATGCCGTACGGAATTATAAGGTAGGTTCGTATTCATTTGTGGACCAGTTGGATACCGATCTGCTGAAAAATCATAGCTTCTCAAGGGACAATGACACCTATCTCAATGGGGAAGCGCTATACACCATAAAATTCAGGAAGCGACATCCGCATTACAGTGCCTTCGGTATTCTGTACATTTCCTACGGCGATTTTGCCGTACATAAAATGGAATACACCCTGTACGATGACCGAAAACGGTTGCCCGACCGAAAATTGAACAAGCACCAAGGCCGTGGGCAATTGATTTTTGAAATTACCACCGAATATCAGCGGCACGACTACGGAAAGATGTTCCTCAATTATATTTCGTTTGAAAACAGCTTTATTTTATGGGAGCCACCAAAATTCAAGGTAGAGAACAGTACCATTGGATTGATGAAAAGTCCCTCTGGCGGAATCGGCGGTTTCAGACTTGAATTAACATTCAATCGTCATCCCAATACTGACGAGGCCAGGGATGTAGGCAACTATTTGGTAAGGTATAAAGGCAAGCGTTTGAAAATTAAGACGGCCGGCCTGGTCAAGAATGAAAAAAAAGTGTTTTTACTACCTGACATGACCCAGAAAGAAAGAAAGGAGATTCTTGAGGGAATTTTTGAGGCTATGAAGAAAAAAATCAACCTAAATAATTTATTTTCCATTGAAATAGAACCGATTTTTGATCTGGAGGGCAAGAATAGACTTCACGAATGGAAAAAAAGGGACTATGACCAATTTAGGGAATATTTTGTACAGCAGGTAAAACCTTCCACCAAATTGCCTAACGACGGTAAATTCATGGACAAAAACAAACCCATCTTTGAGGGCCAGGCTATGGTTCGTCCCGAAGATTTCGAGGAGTATTGGATGAACACTCCTTTAAAATAACTTCTAGGCAGTAGGGTATGTATCGCGATGTTGATGGTAAGGCAATTTCTATGCGTATGAAATGCATGCACTACCTTTTGATGTTCTTCTATAGTACTCTGGTCTTTTCCCAAAATGACTTTGTTCGGGGCAAATTACTGGATGTTCAGACCGGGGAGCCCGTGGTCTTTGCCACAATTAGGATAAAAAATAAAGCCATTGGAGTCATTTCCAATCAGGGTGGGGGATTTCGCATTCCCAAAAAGTTCAAGGAATTTGGGGATATACTTGTCATTTCCAGTATGGGCTATCAAAAAAAAGAAATTCCCATGGCCGGTCTATCCCCTGATGCCATAAATGTTATTCAACTTTCCCAAGGAGTCATGGAACTGTCCGAGGCCGTGGTTATCGCGCGAAAAAAGAGGAGGTTGTCAGCGAGAAGAATTGTAAAGAAAGCAATAGAGGCTATACCCACAAACTATCCCCAAAATTCGTTCTCCTTAACCGGATATTACAGGGATTACCAACTTGACCAAAACAATGACTACATAAACCTTAACGAGGCTATTCTTGAAGCCTTTGACTTGGGTTTTGACGAAATCGATAGCACTACGACCAAGGTTAAAATCTATGAATACAAAAAGAACACGGATTTCGAAAGGGATACGTTGGCAGATGATCCCTATAACTATAGGACTTGGAAAAAGGTAATCGACAGGGCCTATTTGTTCAATTATGGTGGGAATGAATTTACAATTCTTAGGATTCATGACGCCGTGCGGAACTTTAAAATCAATTCCTACGATTTTGTAAATCAATTGGAAAAGGATTTTTTGAACAATCATTTTTTCGATCGGGAAGACGATGTGTATTCGGATGACCAGGCCTTGTACGGCATAGGGTTTAGAAATTCCAAACCGGGATTAAGAATATCCGGAAAATTTGCAATATCCAAAGAGAACTATGCCATCCATAAGATGGAATATGCCATTTATGACACCGGTAATGAAAAACGGAAACGAAAAAGGAAAGATAAGGACCAACTTATTTTCAAGGTAGTATCCGAGTACAAACCAAAGTACGGTAAAATGTATTTGAATTATATTTCATTCCACAATAGTTTTAAGTTGGGAATGCCACCCAAATTTGTAGTAAGTAAAATCTACTTGGATGACTCACGCAAATGTTTTACGGTCAGGTTCAGTGAAGCGGTAGATTTTTTCTCTGCTAAAAACAAAAAGCACTATACCTTCAGTTTCCATAATAGGAAAACTTCCTTTTCAAAAATACTACCTTACCTATACACCGTTGACCTCTATCCTGATTGGACCAAAAGGAAGTTTACGGATATCCGGGCCGAAATAGATGAAATAGTGCGAAGTATTAAGTTAGATCCCAAGAATACCCCCAGGGAGATGTCCCAAGAATTCAAGTACACCACCGGAGACCTCCATATATACAGAGCACGACTTGACCCCGATTTAATAGAGGAAGGATTTGGGAATATGTTTCAGGTAGAATTGAAGGAAGGAAGTTTTGAATTGAACATGCCAAAGGCATTTAGCGTAGCTATCGAAAGACTCAAGGATGTCAATGGCAATTATCTTAATAAACGGGTTTATAAGGAATATAAACAATTTAGGGAGTTTTTTGTGCAGCAAGTAAGACCGGGCAAAACTGTCTCGGACAATAGTCTCTTTATGAACAATCGCAGGCCAATTTTTGAAAACCAGCCCATAGCAACACCGGATAACGTTGGGAACTACTGGATGAACACGCCACTTAAGAAAACCGATACATTATGAATAGCCTAAACCTTAATCACATTGTTTTTATCCTGTTGTTCTTTGTGTCTTTTGAAACTTTTGCACAAAGGCAAGATTATATTATAGGCCGATTGCTTGATTCCCAATCAAATGAACCTGTGGTTTTTGCCAACATTCGAATTAAGGATAGAGCTCTCGGTGTGATTACCAATGTTGATGGTAGTTTTAGAATTCCCCTAAAATACAGGGAGTACGGCAATATCATTGAAATATCATCTATGGGCTATAAAACAAAGGAGATACCCATAACGGATTTCAGTCAAAGCGAGCTGAATGTGGTGAGCTTAATTCCTGCGGTTTTTGGTTTGGATGAGGCTGTGGTCAAAGCCAAAGGCAGACGAAAACGGAACCTGAATGCCAAGCAAATCGTTCAGAGGGCTATTGATGCCATACCCAGGAATTTTCCCTCAAATTACTTTTCCAGCATCGGTTATTACCGGGATTATCAGTTAAACGATGATCAACAATACGTTAATCTAAATGAAGCCATTCTTGAAGTCTTTGATCAAGGCTTTAATCAATTGGACGATGCTACTTCCGAGACGAGCTTATTCCATTTTGGTTTGAACGATAATTTTGAACAGGATTCCTTGGCGCGGGCTTCCTATGATTATGGATCATTACGTAAAATAATTAAGAAGGCGCATTTGGATGCCTATGGGGGTAATGAATTTCGAATTTTAAGAATTCATGACGCCATAAGAAACTATAATGTGGGTTCCTACGATTTCATCGGCACTCTTAAAACCGACTTGATTGAAAATCATTATTTCTTACGAGGTAGCGACACCAGCATTGATACAGAAGAAATATACACCATTAAGTTTTGGGTATTCTATCCAAACTATCGAGCTAATGGCACCATTTATATATCCAAATTGGATTTCGCCATACATAAATTGGAATATACCATGTACGATGAAAAAAAGCGAAACAAAACGGGCAAAATGAATAAACATGGGAACAATCAAAAAGTAATTTTTGATATTACCACGGATTATCGAAGAATACATAACAAAATGTACCTGAACTACATTTCATTTTACAACAGTTTTACATTGAATATTCCTCCGGTTTTTAAGGTGGAGTATATCACCTACAATATAGCTAGAAATTGTTTTATGGTGGAATACAACACAATTCCCAATGCAGAACAGTCCGTGCATCTTCCCAATTACAAAGTGGAGTTTAAAAAGAAGCGCGTGAAATTGAAAAGTGCCGGAAGGTCGGAAAACTTGATTTTTTTATTTCCAAAAATGGAAAAGGAAAAAATTATGGCAATGACAGGTGAAATTATGAAGGCTGAAAAAATGGGTACAGATTTAAATGATTTATTTTCAATAAAGGTCGCCAATGTAAGGGACACCCTAGGCAATCTGGTCAATAAATGGACCCAACGGGATTACAAACAATTCAGGGAGTTTTTTGTACAGCGGGTAAGGCTGGGCCAAACTGCACCAAAGGATAGTCTTTTTATGAACAAGTGCAAACCTATCTTTGAAAACCAGCCCATAGCAAGACCGGATAACGTTGAGGACTACTGGATGAACACGCCACTTGGCAAAATTGACTGATAAAAAAACCCCCTCGATAATTTCGAGGGGGGCGGTTAAATACAAAACACTTCAACAATTAATTCAAAATAGTACTATAATTAATACAGTAGATTTTAGGCGGTGGCTTTTATGTCTGCCGATTTAACGGTTTTTACTATTCTACCCGCAATCTTGTAAGGATCTCCATTGGAAGCTGGTCTTCTATCCTCAAGCCAGCCTTTCCATCCCTTTTCTACCGTAGCAATGGGGATACGGATAGAAGCACCTCTATCTGAAACGCCATAGCTAAAATCGTTTATGGAAGCTGTTTCATGAAGACCGGTCAAGCGCTGGTCATTGAATTCACCATAAACCGCAATGTGCTCTTTGGCAACAGGGCGGAAAGCTTCACATATTTGTTCATATACCTCTTTGGAACCTGCAGTACGTAAAGTGGTATTGGAAAAGTTGGCATGCATTCCAGACCCGTTCCAATCTCCCTTTATCGGTTTTGGATGATATTCTATGTAATAGCCATATTGTTCCGTTAGTCGATCCAATAGGTAACGAGCTACCCAAATTTGGTCTCCCGCACTTTTTGCCCCTTTAGCAAAAATTTGGAATTCCCATTGTCCACTGGCCACTTCTTGATTAATACCTTCAAAGTTTATTCCGGCCTCGATACATAGATCAGCATGCTCCTCAACAAAATCCCTTCCATGGGTATTCTTGCCACCAACCGAACAATAATACATGCCTTGGGGTCCTGGATAACCACCTACGGGGAAACCTAGGGGCAATTGCGTATCCTTATCCATTATAAAGTATTCTTGCTCAAATCCGAACCAAAAATCATTATCCTCATCATCTATTTGTGCCCTGTGGTTACTTTCGTGGGGTGTACCATCGGCATTCAGAACCTCACTCATTACCAAGTAACCATTTTTTCGGGCAGGATCCGGAAATATGGCAACAGGTTTCAACAAACAATCGGAAGAACCTCCCTCGGCTTGTAGCGTAGAACTTCCATCGAAAGACCAGATAGGGCAGTCCTCCAATTTTCCACTAAAATCATCCTCGATTTTTGTTTTACTCCGCATGTTCTGGGTTGGTTTATAACCATCAAGCCAGATATACTCTAATTTTGCTTTGCTCATAATCTTGGTTGTTAATATTTACATTTTAAAGACCAACAAAAATATATTTTTTGATGAATTAATCTAATTTTTTAGGGGGTAAAATTCAAATTGATGGACATAATTTAAGATACCCCTATTTTGGTTAGGGTATTTTGGAAAAAGTTTATTTTTTTCCAGATATATTATTAAATCCTTAAATGATTATTTTAGCCGAAAATTTAAGTTAAAATTATGGCCCAAACACGTTTTAACGCCCTAGCTGAAAGTCTAAATAGGAATAGAATAATTATTGAGGAGAAAGGTCGTCGCTCCGAGTTGTTCGGCGTTCAGGTCTTTAATGACGAAAAAATGGTACAACACCTTACCAAAGATGCTTTGGAAAGTGTTCGGGGGGCCATTTTTTCAGGTTCCAAAATTGAAAGAAAAATTGCCGACCAGGTAGCTGAGGCCATAAAGGGTTGGGCCATCGCCAACGGCGCTACGCATTATACACACTGGTTTCAACCTTTGACCGGCTCAACTGCCGAGAAACATGATGCTTTTTTTGATCTTTTACCCAATGGCAAGGCATTGGAGAAATTTGGAGGTGGCCAATTGGTGCAACAGGAGCCGGACGCGTCCAGTTTTCCTAGCGGTGGAATACGAAACACCTTTGAGGCCAGGGGGTATACGGCCTGGGACCCAACGTCGCCGGCATTTATTTATGGCACAACACTCTGTATCCCCACCATATTCGTCTCCTATACCGGTGAGGCCCTGGACAACAAGGCTCCTTTGCTAAGGGCATTACATGCTGTGGATGAAGCGGCCACAGCTGTTGCAAGATATTTTGATAAGAATGTCTCAAAAGTCAATGCAACCTTGGGTTGGGAGCAGGAATACTTTTTGATCGATAAGGCCTTGGCCTACTCCCGTCCCGACATTGTCCTAACGGGTCGCACACTGTTGGGGCATTTGGCGGCCAAGGGACAACAACTGGACGATCACTATTTTGGAGTAATCCCAAATAGGGTATTGAGCTTCATGAGCGATTTGGAAAAAGAATGTACCAAATTGGGTATTCCGGTCAAAACGAGACATAATGAGGTAGCCCCCAACCAATTTGAACTGGCCCCCGTATTTGAGGAAGCCAATTTGGCCGTGGACCATAACCTTTTGCTTATGGACGTAATGGAAAAAATAGCCGACACACATAACTTTAAGGTTTTGTTCCATGAAAAACCATTTGCCGGCATCAATGGTTCCGGAAAGCATAACAATTGGTCCCTGGCCACGGATACCGGGGTCAATTTATTGAGTCCGGGTTCTACACCAATGAAAAACCTGCAGTTTTTGACTTTTTTCGTAAACACGATAAAGGCCGTGGACAATTATGAGGAATTGTTGCGATCTTCTATCGCATCCGCAAGTAATGACCATAGGCTAGGTGCCAATGAAGCACCTCCGGCTATTCTTTCCATATTCATAGGAAAACAACTTGGGGAGGTATTGGACGAATTGGAAGGGGTTTCCCAGGGAAAATTATCCCCGGAAGAAAAGACGGAGCTTAAATTAAACGTTGTTGGAAAGATTCCGGAAATTCTATTGGACAATACGGATAGAAATCGTACTTCACCCTTTGCCTTTACGGGTAACAAGTTTGAAATGAGGGGAGTAGGCTCAAAAACCAACTGTGCTAAACCCATGACAATTTTGAATACCATTGTTGCCAAACAATTGCGAATGTTCAAGAAGGAAGTGGATGTACTTATTGACAAGAAGAACCTTAAAAAGGACGAAGCCATTTTTAACGTGCTTAGGGAATATATAAAAACCTCCAAAAGGATACGTTTTGACGGTGACGGGTATAGCGAGGATTGGGAAAAGGAGGCCAAGCGAAGAAAATTGAGCAATAACAAAACTACTCCCGAAGCCTTGCAAATAATGACCGCCAAGGATAGTCTTGCTCTTTTTAAGGAGATGAAGGTAATGAGCGAAATAGAGGTGAGGGCCCGCCAGGAGGTAGAACTGGAAGCCTATATCCTGCATATTCAAATAGAGGGCAGGGTAATCAATGAATTGATTTATAATCATGTGATACCATCATCCGTCCGATACCAGAACAAACTCATAGCCAATGTCAACGGCTTGAAGGAAATTTATGGGGCCGTACATCAAAATTTATCGGAAGGACAACTTAACATTATCGAAAACATTGCCGAGCATATCTCGGAAATCAAAAAAAGCACGGACCGCATGCTAGAGGCAAGGAAAAAAGCCAATACCCTTATCGATCTGACCAAGAAAGCTATAGCCTATTGTGATAACGTGCGTCCTTATTTTGATAAGATTCGCTACCACTCCGATAAATTGGAACGTTTGGTGGATGATGCCGAGTGGCCGCTGGCCAAATACAGGGAACTTTTATTTACCAAATAGTTTTATCTGATAATTTCTGTGCGCCTTAAGAATACTGGATTCCCGAACCGAGGATAAAAACCATTTCATCTCTAAAATGTTTGAATTCCATGATACCGATTTTTAAACTTCTGGAAAGCCAGATCTTTTAGATATTGAACTAGGCGTATTCTCCCAATTCAACTATTTTTGACCAAATAAAGACCATGAGCTCTACCCACAAAAAAAGATATGACCTACGCGGTGTTTCCGCCTCCAAGGAGGATGTACATAATGCTATAAAAGACTTGGATAAAGGCCTGTTTCCAAAGGCCTTCTGCAAAATTGTTCCCGACTACCTTACAAATGATAAGGACTACTGTTTGGTGATGCATGCGGATGGTGCCGGAACCAAATCTTCCTTGGCCTACATGTATTGGAAGGAAACCGGGGATATTTCAGTCTGGAAGGGCATAGCGCAGGATGCGTTGATAATGAACATAGATGACCTGGTATGCGTTGGTGCCGTAGACGATATAATGCTCTCATCCACAATCGGAAGGAACAAAAATTTGATTCCGGGCGAGATAATCTCGGCAATCATCAAGGGCACCGAAGAATTGATTTCGGATTTAGGGAAATATGGCATTACCATTCATTCCACAGGGGGTGAAACTGCCGATGTTGGGGATTTGGTACGTACCATAATCGTTGATTCCACAGTGACTGCAAGAATGAAACGGAGTGCCGTTATCGATAATGCCAATATCCAACCCGGTGACGTTATTGTTGGTTTGGCATCCTTTGGACAGGCCACTTATGAAAAGGAATACAACGGGGGAATGGGTAGCAATGGATTAACGTCGGCCAGGCATGATGTTTTTGCCAAATACTTAGCCGAGAAATATCCGGAGAGCTATGACGCAGCTGTCCCTGAGGAATTAATATATTCCGGAAACATCAAACTAACGGATGCTATTGACGGTTCACCCTTGGACGCCGGGAAATTGGTCCTCTCACCAACCCGAACCTATGCCCCCATTGTCAAAAGCATTTTGGAAAAATATTCTGCTCAGGATATCCATGGAATGGTACATTGTAGTGGAGGTGCCCAAACCAAGATTCTTCACTTTATGGAAGACCTTCACGTTATTAAGGATAATCTTTTCCCGCTTCCACCATTGTTCAAATTAATACAGGAACAATCCCGGACTGATTGGAGGGAAATGTATCAAGTTTTTAATTGTGGCCATAGACTGGAGCTCTATGTCAATGAAGTCGTGGCACAGGATTTGATAAGCATTTCCGAAGGTTTTGGGGTCCAAGCCCAAATCGTGGGTAGGGTGGAAGAGCATATGGCCAAAAAACTTACTATTGTAAGCGAGTTTGGCACCTTCGTATATTAAGGCATACGATTACCCCAAATGCTACGTTGTTTATAGTAAATGTAATGCTATGGAACGAAAGGAATTTCTAAGAAGTATAGGTGCCGGAGCGGCGTTTGCCATTGCTTTTCCCTGTTTGCACGGGTGCTCTAACGGTGACGATACACCTGGTAATATATCCGAAGTGCCTTCTGGGGTGGATTTTACAATTGACCTGACCTCCGAAGAGGGGAGCAAATTAATGAACAACGGGGATTTTATCCTTAAGAATTTGGTCGTTGTCGTTAAGAACCTGGAAGGGGAATTCGTGGCGGCAAGTCAGGTGTGTAGCCATGAAGCCTATGATCAGGTGCGTTTTGCCAGTGTTGATGGAGGTATCTTTTTTTGCGATGTTCACGGTTCACGCTTTGATCAGGATGGTACTCCTCTAAATCAGGTTGACAGTAACCCGGCCAGACCCCTAAAAATATTTAATACCGAACTCGACGGCAACACACTTCGTGTTTTTGAATGATTTGAATCGCTACTTTGCCCTAAAGGAATATCTTGAAAAAACTGACCTACATAGTGGTATTTCTTTTTTCCGTTATGGCCCATGCCCAAAACTGGCACTCTAGTTATTCGGATGCCTTGGCCCGTGCCCAAAATGAGGATAAGCCCATTATTTTGGTGTTTTCCGGATCTGACTGGTGCGCACCATGTATTAAGTTGGACAGAAACGTTTGGCAGTCCCAGGATTTTAGGATTCATGCTCAGGATAACTATGTGCTCTATAAGGCCGATTTTCCAAGAAAAAGGGAAAATCAATTGCCAGAAAAAACAAAGCTTAAAAACCAAGGGTTGGCGGATACATTTAATCCCGAGGGACATTTTCCATTGGTTCTGGTTCTTGATAAGCAACAAAAGGTCTTAGGGAGAATTGGTTACCGAAAAATACCCCCGGGCGAGTATGTTTCACTTTTAAACTCGTTTTTAAAGTGAGGCTGTTACTAACCCTATTCTTAGGACTGATGGCCATAACGGGCCAGGGACAAGAGCGCAAGTACGTTACGGTTAAAAAGACCATGGGCCTAATGGGCAGTCGTTTTGATATCACGGTAGTCGCCGCAACTGAGGAATTGGGATATATCAATATCGAAGAAGCTGCTGCGGAAATTACTCGGATTGAAAGAATGATTTCTTCCTGGGATTCGGAATCTGAAACTTCATTGATCAATAAAAATGCCGGGATAAGACCGGTAAAGGTAAGTTTTGAACTTTTTAAACTAATTGAAAGGGCCAAACAAATCTCTGAGATTACTGATGGAGCTTTTGATATCTCATATGCCTCCATGGATATGATTTGGAAATTTGATGGCAGTATGAAATATATTCCGACCGAAGCCGAAATTAGAAACTCTGTTGCCAAAGTCGGATACAAAAAGATTATTTTGGATCCCAATGAACAGACGGTATTTTTACGGCAAAAGGGAATGAAAATTTCCTTTGGGGCAATAGGAAAGGGCTACGCCGCCGACAAGGCCAAGGAATTGTTGGTTTCCAAGCAGGTGGTAGCTGGTATAATAAATGCTGCCGGAGATCTTACCACATGGGGTACCAAGGCAAGCGGCGAAAAATGGTTGATCGGTATTGCCAACCCCTTGAGCAAGGATAAGATTTTTTCATGGTTGCCTATTGTAGAGTCTTCCGTGGCAACCTCTGGTAATTATGAAAAGTATGTGATGATTAAAGGCAAGAAATACACACATATCATAGATCCAAGAACCGGATGGCCCTCTTCCGGAATTAATAGCGTTTCCATTTTTTCCAAAAGTGCGGAGCTTTGTGATGCCTTGGCAACGGCTGTTTTCATCATGGGAAAGGATGCCGGACTTGCGCTGATAAATCAGTTGGGAGGCACTGAGGTAATTCTCGTGGATGCCAACAACAAGATACATAAAAGCAACGGAATCATGTTTGAGAATAATCCCTAACTTTAAATCATGAAGAAAGTATTGCTCTTCCTTGTATCTATGCTCCTTTTGACATCCTGTGTGGTCGTAAGGGAATATGACAAGGTTTATATTAACGATGAGGAAATGTTGTTGTCTGCCAAGGGAAGCGAGCGTTTTGAGACTAACTTTCAAATTTATCGCGAAGGTGCTTCGGGCGCTAATGGTGGAAAGACTGGAGGGGGCTGTGGATGTAACTGATTCTGATATTGGGGACGTGATTACCATGTGAAGTAACTGGTGCGATTAAACTTGAAACATTCAAATTCAAAAATGTGTGGTGGCAAAAGTCACTGGGAACAACCTCACAACTTTTTTCATTGAAAGAAACTTTATTTTTCGTTTTCGCAATATTCACCTCAATAGGTTTCTCGCAAGATGAGTCCTCTACCTATAAAAAAAGGGTTTTGGAAACCACAGAAATCGACTTATTGTTTAGCTATTATGGACAGGATGGCAACAATGCGGCGGTTACGGGTGGAGAGGGTACAGAAGAGCTCACCGATGCCACATCTAGTATCGTGGTCCAGATTCCTATGAACGAAGACGATGTACTTACCGTTGATGTAGGAATTTCAGCGTATACCTCGGCATCATCCAGTAATGTAAATCCATTGGACGGAAATCCCAACAGACAAGTAAGCCCGTTTAGTGCGTCTTCCGGAGCTTCACGCAAGGATCAATTGGTACATTTTAATCCCTCGTATAGGCACAGTTCCGATAATAGAAACTCTATTTGGACAGGAAATGCCTACATATCCTCCGAGTATGATTATTTTTCTATCGGCCTTGGAGGTGGATATACCCGTTTGTTCAATCAAAAAAATACGGAAGTCTCCATTAACGCACAACTGTATTTTGATAGCTGGAACCCACAGTATCCCGTTGAACTTAGGGATGGGTTTTTTGATAGTCGTATTTCGGGGACTGGAACGTATATGCCCGCTTTTGTTGCTTTTGAACAGGAAAATCGAAATTCTTACGCCCTATCCCTAGGTTTGTCCCAGATTTTGGGAAAAAGGGTGCAGGCTTCCCTGTTTGCTGATCTGGTGTTACAAAGGGGATTGTTAAGTACGCCTTTTCAAAGGGTCTATTTTGGGGATGTCAATGATTTTTTTATTGATGATTTCCAATTGGCCGATGACGTGGAACGTTTGCCGGAAAGTAGATTTAAACTACCCTTAGGTGCCCGTTTAAACTATTTTTTGAACGACGTTTTTGTGTTGCGGGGTTATTACCGATTTTATACAGATGATTGGGGAATCACGGCTCATACGGCAAGTTTGGAAGTACCCATAAAACTCAATGATAGCTTTACTTTATATCCGGCCTACAGATATTATACCCAAACCGAAGCTGATTATTTTTATGCCAAGGAAACCGCACTTTCTACCTTGGATTTTTATACTTCGGATTATGACTTATCCGAATACAACGCCCACCAGTATGGTTTAGGTGTTCGCTATAAGGATATTTTTGCAAAGGCCAAACTATTCACTTTTGGTTTAAAGTCAGTCGACTTTCGATTTAATACCTATGATAGAAGTGATGGACTTAACGCCTTTATAATGACATTGGGAACGACTTTTGTTGGGGATTGATGTTTTCAGTCTAGGCCCCCTGAGTTTTCATCCTTAAGGAATTTTGCTGCCCATGCGATTTAGTACACCAAGTACCTCTATTTCACCACAATGAAACTGTCTATGTTCTTGTCTCTTTTTATCGTAAATTCGCAATCTTAGTCGAATGGGTTATGATAGAAAAGCTAAACATTGTAAAACAGCGATTTGATGAAGTTTCGGACCTTATCATCCAACCTGATGTCATTGCGGATCAAAAGCGCTATGTACAATTGACCAAGGAGTACAGCGATCTCAAAGATCTTATGGCGAAACGAGATCAGTATCTGGAACTTACGGACAATATTAAGGAGGCAGAGGAGATTATTTCGGATGGGAGTGATGCAGAGATGTTGGAAATGGCCAAAATGCAACTGGAAGAGGCGAAAGAAGCTTTGCCTCAGCTGGAAGAGGAAATTAAATTAATGCTTATACCCAAAGATCCGGAAGATGCCAAGGATGTAGTCGTGGAAATCCGTGCTGGAACCGGCGGGGACGAGGCGAGTATTTTTGCCGGAGATCTTTTCCGGATGTATATCAAGTATTGTGAATCCAAAGGCTGGAAGACCAACGTCATCGATTTAAGCGAGGGAACTAGTGGCGGTTATAAAGAAATCCAGTTTGAAGTGAACGGAGAGGATGTTTATGGTACCCTGAAGTTCGAGGCAGGGGTGCATCGTGTTCAGAGAGTACCCCAGACCGAAACGCAGGGGAGAGTCCATACCAGTGCGGCAACGGTAATGGTGCTTCCTGAAGCGGAGGACTTTGATGTACAAATAGACCCTAAGGATGTACGGATAGATTTTTTCTGTTCCTCTGGGCCTGGCGGACAATCTGTGAACACAACCTATTCGGCCGTTCGCTTAACGCATATTCCTACCGGATTGGTGGCGCAATGTCAAGACCAAAAATCACAGCATAAGAACAAGGAAAAGGCGTTTAAGGTTTTGCGTTCTCGCCTCTATGATTTGGAGCTGGCGAAAAAACAGGAAGAAGATGCGGCTAAACGAAATTCTCAGGTGAGCAGCGGAGATCGATCCGCCAAGATTAGAACATATAACTATCCCCAAGGGCGGGTAACCGATCACCGTATTGGACTAACCCTATATGACCTACAGAATATCATTGATGGAGATATCCAAAAAATTATCGACGAATTGAGCTTGGTTGAAAATACGGAAAAGTTGAGGGAAGCTTCGGAGATTTTTTAAATAGATTTTATCTGCTCGGGCGCAGCCGGGCAAGCATTTGCATAAGTTTCAAAAAACCTCTCGATTGCGCTCGAGGATGCCCAAATTATGACCACCCAGCGGCTCATTGAACAAATACACCTAAAGAAATCCTTTCTCTGCATTGGTCTGGATACGGATTTGGATAAGATTCCACAACACCTTTTGGAAGATGAAAATCCGATTTTCAGATTTAACAAGGCCATCATAGACGCTACCCATCATTTATGTGTGGCCTACAAGCCGAATATAGCGTTCTACGAAGCCTATGGTCTATTAGGTTGGCAGGCACTGGAGAAGACCATGACCTATCTGAATAAAAATTATCCAGATATTTTTACTATAGCTGATGCCAAACGAGGAGATATTGGAAATACTTCAACCCGTTATGCAAAGGCCTTTTTTGAAGGTTTGGATTTTGACTCCATAACGGTTGCCCCGTATATGGGAAAGGATTCCGTTGAACCGTTTTTGGCATTTAAGGATAGGCACACCATATTATTGGCTTTGACTTCCAATGAAGGTGCCTATGATTTTCAAACCAAATTAGTAGACGATAAAGCGCTGTACAAAATTGTCTTGGAGACTTCAAAGAACTACCTAAATTCAAATAATTTGATGTATGTAGTAGGGGCCACAAAGGCTTCCTACTTACTAGATGTTCGCAGGATAGTTCCCGATAGCTTTCTTCTGGTTCCTGGAGTGGGGGCGCAAGGCGGAAACTTAAGTGAAGTCTGTAAATACGGTATGAATAAAAACGTAGGGCTTCTGATAAATTCTTCCCGTGGTATTATTTATGCATCTAAAAAGGAAGACTATGCCCAGGCGGCAGCCGAAAAAGCCCAAGACCTGCAAAATCAAATGGCAAAAGAACTGGAAAGGTTGAAATGAGATTATTGCATCAAGCTTTCCAAAGTCTTTTTAATTTTTAAAGCTTTTTGTTCAAAAAATTCACTCAACCTACTATCCGCATATTCCATGGATGCCTTATTCATGAAATTTTGATACTGGTATTCCAAAAGGGTTATGGCTTTTCTTCCCGGTGTCAAAGGTGTAACGGTTCCTACTCTACAATACTGCTTTTCCATAATCAATTTTTTGTTCTTACAAATATACGGCCATATATAGGTTTTGGATGTTCACGTATTGCTTCATACAACTAAAATCTAAGTAATTTGGCTAAGTTTTAACTATTTCTTCAGGGAATCCCTAAATAACTACAGTTTTGTTTGTAAAAAATAGGGTTAAGATGCGAATACAATAAAAAGATTTAATACATTGCATTTCGCTCTAAAATAGGGGCTTTAGAGAACACTTTGTTAAGTTATACCACACATCTTCATAAGGATTCCACTACCTGGGTCACTTTTGTGCACGGGGCGGGTGGTAGCTCTTCCATATGGTTTAAACAGGTGAGGGATTTTAGAAAGCACTTTAATGTGCTGCTTTTGGATCTTAGGGGGCATGGTAGCTCAAAACCCACTCTCAAAACAGTGTTCAGTGAAAAATATGATTTTGACTCTATTACCGACGATATCGTTGAGGTAGTTGATTATTTAAAAATTAAAAAATCCCATTTCGTGGGAATTTCCCTAGGAACTGTTTTGATTAGAAATTTAGCGGAGAAACATCCTGATAGGGTGGAGAGTATGGTCATGGGCGGTGCAATAATGAAACTTGATATTAGGTTCAAGTTTTTAATGGGCTTTGGAAGGGTTTTCAAGAATGTAGTACCGTATTTATGGCTATATAGATTCTTCACTTTTATAATAATGCCGGATGGTAATCACAAGGAATCCCGTTCTGTGTTGGTACGTGAAGCTCGAAAGCTATATCATAGGGAATTTGTTAAATGGCTTAGACTATCCTCCCAGATAAATCCCCTCCTACGCTTTTTTAGAACCGTAGATTTAAAAATACCCACATTGTACGTCATGGGAGGAGAAGATTATCTTTTTTTGCCTTCAATAAAGAAAGTTGTTCAAAGACACAGTACATCCAGTCTTTTATTGATAGAGCACTGTGGTCATGTGGTAAATGTGGAGCAACCCAAGCTTTTCAATGATGTAGTCATCCAGTATGTAGCTGACATGAGTTCCTAAGAATCCTTATTCCTCTTCCCTTGTCCGGATATAAGATATTTTTTTTAATTGCCTTTGTTTTATGGGGAAGTTGCGCCGCGGTATCGGCACAGGAAGATGCATGCTCCTGTTGTTCGGACAGCCATAAGGCCTTTGATTTTTGGGTAGGTACTTGGAAGGTAACCGATACCGAAGGATCTATTGTAGGTAGAAACAGGATTGAGAAAGTTGAAAACGGCTGTGTCCTTAGGGAGCATTGGACCAGTTCTAAAGGAAATTTTTCAGGTACAAGTCTCAATTTCTATAATACAAAGATCCAGCAATGGGAACAGCTTTGGGTAGATAACCTAGGAAACCACTTAAAACTGAAGGGTAATAAACTGGAAAATCAAATGATTCTTACCTCCGATGATTTTGTGCATGCCGATGGAAACACTTATAAAAACAGACTTACCTGGACATTGAATGAAAACGGTACCGTTCGCCAACTTTGGGAAGTTTTGCATGACGGCAAGGTATCCAATGTGGTTTTTGACGGACTCTACACTAGGAATGAGTAACAAATGTTGTTTTACCTAGTTTACCGGAATCTTCTTTGGCGGTATTGACTCTGTAAGATATGTAAATTGCGACCCTGAATGTTTTGATAGCTAATTCAAATAATTACCCTAAAAAATGAGACAGAGAGTTTTTTTAAGAGTAAGTGCTTCAGGGCCGCTTTACATTTAACTGGTTGTTTCGTCAAAATAACATCTTCTTTGGTTAATTTGGGGAAAGGCTTATAAACGTTTACGATTCCGATAAATGTTTACGTGTTTTTTACATCAAAAGGATGTTTGTGATTTCACTTTTCCATCTTATAAAAAACGGATAATTACGTTAATGTGCACTTTTTATAGTTGAAAACAAGTTAAAAGACGGCCAAGTTCATCTTTTGGCCGCCTTTTAGTCAGAGTTAGTCGGAATATGGAGATGTTAGTTATATCCTGGATTTTGATCAAGATTAGGGTTGGAATCGGTTTCCCTTTGGGGAACAGGTGCAACCAAGGAGTTATCATCATAGTTTAGGCTTCCAACGGTACCCTTTAATCGTTTTATGTCGTGAAGGGAAAAACCCTCAAATGATAATTCACGTCTGCGTTCATCGAGAATGTCCTGTAATGATGGATCAACAATGGCCCCGGCTCCAGATCGAGCCCTAAGGGCGTTTATTTCTTCTTCTGGGGACAATCCCACCGATGTGCCTTCCCGGAAGTTACCCTCGGCTCGAATCAAATGCATTTCGGCTAATCTTAAAAACGGAATATTCGAAAACTCCCCCTGCCATTTTGTTGTGGCCGTCCCGCCCGTGGTCTCATAAAAAAACATACTTCGTTGATCGTTGGCGTCATCATAAATATTGAAATGTTCGGGATTGATACCTACATCGGGATTTCCTGGCCTGCCTCCAAAATCATTTCCTGCCCAAAAAGTATTCATATCGTTCTCCCCATCTTGTGGGGTGATTTGCCATGCAAAGATGTCCTCACTGGAATCCCCATCGTTATTAAAGGCCGATGCAAAATCTGAGGTAAGGGTATGGCCACTGTTCTGGAGTACATCATCTGCCGCATCCCTGGCGGCCGCGTAATTCTCTTGTTGAAGATATAGTCGGGCCAGGAGGGCTTGGGCAGCGTACTTGTCCGCGAAAACATCGTTACTTTCAGGTAATAGGGCGTAAGCCTCGGTCAAATCTGAAATAGCCTGATTATAAACCTCTTCTACCGAATTTCGGGTTGGAAATTCAACCTCCGAAGCATCTGTAATGGCACTTAAAACTATGGGAACGGCAGGTTGTGTGTTTGACTGCCCCGCCTCATAGGGAAGGCCATATATTCTCGCTAGGTCAAAATACATCAAACCTCTTAAGAACTTGGCCTCGCCTTCGATTCGGTTTTTGGTGACGGCATCTTCAACAACATCCAGATTTTCCAAGATGATATTGGCTTGGTTGTTTACCTCATAGGCGTTCAACCATATATCCCTGGCATTTACATTATCCGTCAAAATGGCTTTTTCATTAAACTCTGCCGGTTCCTCAAAAGTTCCATTAAACGCCAATTCACCAGAATTGGCCCAAAGTTCAACGGACAATGTTAGGATTCCTCCGTAGATGTTTTCTTCAAAGGAGGGGGTTTCTGCACTACCATGGGCCGCCTCATCATAAAGACCTACCAAGAGATTTTCAAGATTGGCGGCGTTGGAGACTACTGCTTCGGGGGATAAACTTTGTTCAGGTAGTAGGTCTAAGTTATCCTCGCAACTTGATATTACAAAAACGACAAGTATTATATATAGAATCTTTTTCATGTGTATTGATTTAAAAGTCGATGTTTAATCCAATGGTATAAGTTTTGGCAGGTGGGGCGGAATAAAAATCCTCACCAACTTGAATATCGCTCAAGGCGTCATTGAAATCTGCCGTAGATTCAGGATCATATCCTATGTAATCGGTAAATGTCAACAAATTGAATCCTGAAAAATAGACGCGTAATCTATCGATATGGAATTTTTGGGTAACGTCTCTTGGAATGGTATAACCCAAGGTGAGATTACGTAAACGGATAAAATCGGTCTCGTCTAAATAACGGGTAGAAGGTTGTTGTCCGTTGGTAGAGAATAGTCTTGCCTGGGGAACATTGGTAATGTCTCCGGGCTGTTGCCATCGGTTCAATTGGTCCGCTGTTTGATTATCAAAAAAACGGGCATTACCAGATTGAAATCTTCCACCGTCATTATAGATGCTTGCACCCCATTCTCCTTGGAAGGTAAAGGAAAAGTCCAAATTTTTATAATTGAGGTTACTGGATAGACCGGCTATCAAATCTGGGTAAGGACTACCTGCTATGACACGCTGCGCCTCATTAAAGTTACTTGTCGTGTTTTTATTTAGGGTGCCATCGGCATTTGGGGTGTTCAGTACAAAAAGGGCATCCCCGTTTTCTGAATTTACCCCCGCATATTCCACCATGTAAAAGGAAGATAAGACCTCTCCTTCCCTTACAATGTTTCTACCTTCGATAATATCCCCACCAGGCAAGCTTGTCACCTCATTATCCAAAGTCGAGATATTGAAAGAGGTGCTCCATCGTAAATTTTCGGTCTGAATGTTCCTGGTGTTCAGGACAAATTCAAGACCTCTATTCCTCAGCTCCCCTACGTTTCTCGTAATGTTCACAAAACCTGTGGTCCCAGGAATTGGCTCATTAAGCAAAAGATCGTTGGTGTTCTTTACGTAATAGTCGATTTCCCCGGATATCCTATTGCTAAAAAAGCCAAAATCCAATCCTACATCAACCTGTGTGGTCCTTTCCCATTTTACATCAGGATTGCCCAACTGGGTAGGTGCCAATGCCGCTCTTTGGTTGTAAGGAGAGCCTTGGAAAAGACTTAGACTTGCAAAATCACCGATTCCAGCGTTACCCGTTACGCCCCAACTACCCCTAAGTTTTAGAAGGGAAAGCGTTTCCGAATCAACTAAAAAATTCTCTTCGGAAACAATCCAACCAACCGAGGCGGCTGGGAAGATACCAAATCGGTTGTCAGCACCGAAACGAGAGGAACCATCGTATCGTAAGCTACCCTTAAACAGGTATTTATTGTCAATGGCCAGACTTGCCCTACCGAAATAGGATAAGAAATTGAAAGCTGTTCTACTAGATCCTCCCGCTACAATTTCCGAGGCACTATTAAGGGTTTCAAGGTCATCCGAAGGAAAACCTTGTGCCTGGATAAATTGCAGCCTTCTTCTGCTCTCCTCAAAACTCATACCGGCAGTAGCCTCGACATCAAATCGCTCCCCAAAGACCTTATTGTAGGAGAAGTAATTGGTCAATACATACCTTTCAGTTTCCACGGTATTCGCGGTTCCAAACCCACCAACCGAAGCAGATTCGGTTAAACTGCCCGAGAAGCGTTCCGCAAGTTGTACACTTAGGTCGTAACCTACTTCCGACCTAAAGTTGAGCTCTGGTAGTATTTGGTATTGCAGATATGTATTTGCAATGACCCTCCACATATTGGTCTCAAAACTGCCATTGAACTGTTCCATTAAGAAGTTAAAGTATTCCGTGGTTTCGTTGTTAGGTGTAACACCATCTTCCAAAAAAGCCGGGGAAACGGGTACCTGGGCAACGGCCTGTAAGGGAGTGGCAAAAGCGTTATCGTTGGATATTCTATTGATCTTGGTTTTTGAAATGGTCATATTGAGACCTGTTTTGAACTTATCGGATATGTCATGATCAAAATTTCCCCTCAAGGAATAGCGTTCTAGAATATTGCCTCGTACAATACCATGGGTCTTGTTATATCCTGACGAAAGAAAAAAACGGGTTTTGGTACCACCACCTGAAATGGATACCCCAAAATCCTCTACGGACCCGTCAATTAAGGCAAGATCTTGCCAATCCGTGTCCACATTGGTCTGTCCGTTGGAGTAAAAATCAAATTGGTCCTGTATTTCTTGTTCCGTAAAACCGTTATTGAGTCCAGCTTCCAAAAAGAGTTCCCTATATTGGGCCGCATTCAGAAAATCGAGTTTATTGGTGGCGGTGCTCCAACCATAGGATGAGTTGATAGATACCTTGGTCTTACCTTCCTTACCCTGTTTCGTGGTTATCAGAACGACACCATTGGTGCCTCGAGCACCGTAAATGGCAGCTGATGAGGCATCCTTTAGAATTTGAATGGACTCAATGTCATTCGGGTTTAACGATACCAATGGGTTTATGGGGGAATCGTTTATGGACTCGTCTTGATTGGTTAGCGGTACGCCATCAATTACGTAAAGGGGCTCCTGGGAAGAAGATATCGTAGCTACACCTCTTACCCTTACTTTAATTCCTCCTTCTACTTTGCCGTTTAGTTGGGTAATACGAACACCGGCGGCTTTTCCCGTAAGGGCACTTTGTAGACTGGGGGTGGGTATTTCGTTTATTTGATCTGAGGATATCGTAGCAATATTATCCGTTATTTTTCTTTTGGATTGCGAACCATAGCCTACCACGATTACTTCTTCCAATTGAGAAGCATCTTCTTCCATCTGAACATCTATGGTATCTGAAGTTCCAACGGTGAATTCAACGGTTTTTTGCCCTAAATAGGAGAATATTAAAATCTGTCCTTCTTCGGCCTGGATGGTGTAATTCCCATCAAAATCGGATTGGGTCCCAGAGGTGGTGCCCTTTACCAAAATATTAACGCCAGGCAGCGGTATGGCATTCTGATCGGTTACATTACCGGTCACTGTTCTTTCTTGTGCGTATGTGTACGAGATTCCTATCAGGAATAGCATAAGCACCGGCTTCAACTGTTTTTTCATACGTAATAGTTTTATTCGGGTTAGTCATGAACAGACTAAGAAATATGAAAAGTAGAGACCTAAATTGCCCAGGAATTCGATGTAAACCTTTGCTCAAATGATGAGATGAAGATTTTGAAAGTATAGTTGCGAATAAGTAATAGTGAATTTAGAGCTACTTTAACATTTTATTAGTCATTCGCCCTCAAAGTAACATGCTCTTATGCTGTTATAAGGAAATTCTTATAAACGTTTACTTTTCCGATAAATGTTTACGCCTAATTTACCTTTCGTAACAATTTTAGGGACATATGTTATATTCTATCTTAAAATGGACAATTTGGGCGGTAGTGTTCAATGGTTTTTTATGCCATTGTAGCAATCATTATTTTGGTAGATAGGTGTCCATATATACCTGATCGATTTTTTTGGAATCGTCTCCCCGGCCGGAAAGAGTAATAGGAGGGGAGAATAAAATGCAGCCCTACTGGTTTTGATGACTAATTCAAATATATTACTCTAAAAATGAGAAAAAAGTAAAATTTTAAGAATATGACCTGCAGAGCTGCTTTTACAAAATCTTGAATTCATGAACATCCAAAATATGACGCCCAACCGGTAATCGAGGAAAGTCTTATAAACGTTTACGTTTCCGATAAAAGTTTACGAATTTTTTACGCCGGGGTATCGACGGAAGTTTTTTGATATTCACTGGGCGTAAGACTGGTGTCTTTTTTAAAGGCCTTGTTAAATGTGACTTTGTTGTTATAACCTACCTCATAGGCAATATCGATAATATTCAGGTTTTTTTTCTGATCACTGTTCAATATATCCTTCGCTTCCCGAATCCGATACTTGTTTACAAGTTCATGAAAATTCATATTAAAGTGTTCATTGATTACCTGTGAGGCGTTATGACGCGTAGTGTCCAATCGTTTTGCTATCATTTCCAGGCTAATATCACTCTCCTTGTATATTTTTTCAATGTCGAACAAACGAATTAGTTTTTCCCTGAGTTCTTTGGATAAACTGTCCGTTAAACCGGATTTTTCATATTTGAAGAACAAGGAATCATTGAATTGATACAAACCACTAAAAACGTTGGGTTGTACATTGGCTGAATAACCTACATACATCACCATGGACGCCATACTGATGACCTGCATATGATAGAGAAATCCGGATGTTATATTATTACCGAGCAAAATCCCATAGGCGGCATAGCAAAAAACATACATGATGTGAATTCTGAATATATTTTTTTGCCATATCTTATTTTCCTTTGTTAAGTTCCGGTTCTGTCTGGTACGCAAATAAATTTTCCGTATAAAAAAGCCATAGATGGCAAGTGAGGACAATTTCAAAACAATTATGGTTATGTCCTGTACGCTACGTCCGCTGGCAATCCTATCCAGCAAAAGTCCTAGTTTTTCCTCGCCGGATAATACATAAATAGGGAGCACATAGACCAAAAATAAAAGTGTAGGTGTTAAATGCAGTAGATCTCTAACTTTGAACTTATATTCTTGGGCAATTCTTTTGAAATAAAAATAGAGTAGGGGCCCATACAAAAAGGAAAAACAGGTGGACATCGCATATGTATGGGGGTATTTATAGTGATTATTGGTGAGGTTCACAAAGATGTGTAAGATGAAAAATGAGTGGATAAAAATAAAGCTGCTAATAAGTATTTTGGCGGCGATTTCAATTTTTTTATTGAAATGTATGATAGCCGCTATATAAAAGCCAATAAGTGCTACATAAAGATAAAGAAACGACCAAAAATTAAATTTTGGGAGGTACTTTTTTACTACCGCCCTGAATGCTTCTGTTTCCCTGACGTTGTCAAAACTGGAATCCGAAAGGATTCCAGGCTTGAAATCCTGTAATAGATATTTTTCAACGTATTTAGCTGCCTCAACATTATTGCCCAGGGCCGCCTGGCTTACCGCGAGTTTCTTGAAAACAGGCGCTTGCTCAACTTCTGGATAGGCCAGTAGTATGTTAAACTCCTTGACCGCTTTGACATAGTTGCGTTCCAAAAACAGACTATCCGCCTTTCTATTTAGTAAGGTAACTATGTCCTCTCCGTCCTGCCCATACGTGATGTCAATTTTATGGGGCACTGAAGCTTTGGTAGAATTGCCTAACAATAGTAAGAATGTAAAGATTATTCCTATAGGCCTCATTTATAAATTGGTGAATTAGCTCAGTTTAAATTAGAAAAATAAAGCTCCATAAGGCCTTAAAATTTTCTTAAAAGAAGTAAGCCCCGATAATAGTTTACTCCAAATGAATTAGAGTACGGGACTATCAAAAAAGAATTTGCGAGAATGAAATATAATAGGGGCTTTAATTGAGAAAATCACAAAAAAAACCGGTGCTCCCACCGGTTTTAAAACTAACTAACTCAAAAAATTACTAACTCAAACAATTCAGTACGAAGTCTTTACGGGCTTTTTTGCGATATTAACAAGTATAGTAAAGCCCTTACTCTTTTACAACGGTTTACCCTAAAATATATTGCCGGCAAAACGAATAAATTTTTGTTAGTCTTGCAAGGCGAACACTCTCCTTAAGATATCGGTGGTTCTGGCGGATACCTTGTTTCGAATCTCTTTTTCCTCAATGGCGATCATGGCATAGACGCCGTTCAATGCCTCGGTGGTAACGTAGTCCGTCAAATCTGGATTTACAGCGTTGGTGAAAGGCAGGTTGTTGTACCTATTGATTAGATTGCTCCATATTTTATCCGCCCCAACCTTTTCAAAAGAACGTTGGATAACCGGGTTGAATTTGGCATAGAGCGACGTTTGCGTTCCATTTTTAAGATACTGGGTCGCTGCATCCTCATCGCCCATTAATATGTTTCTGGCATCTGAAAATGAAATACCTTTAATGGCATCTACAAAAATAGGGTTAGCTTCGCCAACGGCATCTTCTGCTGCCCTGTTCAATATTTTCAGTCCCTCATCCGCCAAATTGCCAAGGCCTATGTCCCGTAAGGTTTTGTCTACCTTTTGCAACTCGCTGGGCAGCAGTATTTTAACCAGTGCATTTTTAAAAAAACCATTTTCAAGGGTAAGTTTAGATACTTGTTTGTCCACTCCCTCATTCAAGGCTTGTCTAAGCCCTTCCGCAATCTGGGCAGTTCCTATACCGGTCTCCCCCTGTGGAAGTTGATCTACGACCTGCTGCAGTTCGGCGCAGGACAATAACTGAAAAAAAATAAAAAAAGAAATAATTTTCTTGGACATAAGCTTTGATTTTTGGGTGCAGAAACACCTTTGTTCAATTATGTACCGATGTTTATGAAAAAATCACGGTTTTGTTATTGTAGACCATAGTCTTTCTCTTTATATGGAGCTGTACTGCACGTGATAGTACAATTTTTTCCAAATCCCGTCCTTTGGCAATAAAATCCTTTATAGTATGTGAATGGGAAACCGCCGTAACATCCTGCTCTATGATAGGTCCGGCATCCAATTCCTCAGTAACGTAGTGGCTTGTGGCACCAATAATTTTCACCCCTCTTCCAAAAGCCGCGTGATACGGTTTGGCACCTGCAAATGCGGGGAGGAAAGAATGGTGTATGTTAATAATACCATTGGGATATTCATTGATGATTTTACTGCTTACTATTTGCATATACCTGGCCAGTACGATGAAATCAACCTTGTGTTGTTTTAAATGTTCCAATTGTTTGGTTTCCGCTTTATCTTTGGTATCCTTGGTAACCGGAATATGATAAAATGGAATTTCAAACTGTTCCGCTATGTAGGTAAGGTCATTATGATTACTTATGATGAAAGGAATTTCAACAAGAAGTTCGCCGGATTTATATCTACTCAAGAGGTCATAAAGGCAATGATTGTATTTGGATACAAACAAGGCCATTTTTGGCTTTACATCGTCCAGGTGATGGGACCATTGCATTTGAAAAGACGATGCCAATTTAGCCTCAAACTCTTTATTAAAACTGTCGATATCTGATAGGTCCTGTTCAAAGTCACTTTCCAATCGCATAAAGAATACATCAGCTTCCTTATCCACATGCTGATCTAAGTATATTATATTTCCACCTTTGTGATGGATAAAAGCGGTAACGGCACTTATAATTCCGGATTGATCTGGACAATGGATAAGAATGGTCGTTTTCATGCTTGGTGTTTTATTGTCTAAAATTAGAACAATAAAAAGTGTGCTACCAAATAAAAGGGAGAGTTTTTCGGAAGAAGTGTTGTGCTGACCGAGGTTTTAGTGCCAGTCGCTTCCTTCATCATTGGAAAGGGATTTTCTCCACTCCTTGAAAGACCGGCGAAAACTGCGTATTTCCTCTCGCAGAAGATTTAGGTATTCCTTTTCCCTTACCCCGTCCTTTTCAAGTCCGGTACAATACGAATTGATGTTTCGTATCATGATGTTGATGTATGTGGCACTTTTCAACCTCTCGGAAAGTGAGCTTGAGGATTCGGCTTGGGCAATTTTTTGTGGAATAAGAATGGTATCGGTCAAGAGGGAATCGGCAATAATGTCCCTAAGGCTGTTGGACTTATACAGCTTCAACAAATCCTTGTTAAAGGATACATAGGAAGCAATTTCTCTACTCATAAGGCAAAGTTCCAAGGCCTTTCTGTAAACAGGTAAGCTTCCAAGGTTCTGATAGGACATTTACTTCTTATACCAGCAATTCGTTACCCTAAAGTTACAAACGTAAAGTATAAGTTTGCTTTGGAATTTAAGGCAATTATTTAATTTTGCTTTTATTACTAATTTTTTTTACCAAGAAACCTTGAATATTAAGATAGACGATTTGAATTGGAAGATACTGGAGCGCCTTCAGAAAAATGCCCGTGAATCCTTTGCCGACATTGGTAGAAAAGTAGGTCTTTCCCCACCTGCTGTTGCCGAGCGTGTCAAAAAGATGGAGGATGCAGGAATCCTAGAAGGTTATAAAGCAGTGGTATCCCATTCCCGATCGGGTTACCAGCTTAAGGCCATCATAACATTGCGCGCATTTATGGGAAAACTGAAGCCGTTCCTGGCCATGGTGGGCTCGCTCAATGAAGTGGTCAACTGTTACCGGATTACCGGGAACGAAAACATTGTAATGGAAGTCGTTTTAAAAGACCAATTCCACTTGGAAAAATTTATCGATAAATTGATTCAATATGGGGAAACCCGTACCCATATTGTCCTTTCCCAAGTAGTTTCCTATGCTCCACTGGAAAAGATTTCCTTTTAAACTGCAATTTCAGGAAATACTTCATTTGAAAAACAATTTTAGATATTTGTCACTTACGTGTATATTCACGTAATTTATTTTAATGGAATTGGATAAATTAAACGAGTATTTCCAAATGGCCGTTGATCAGGCGGTTTTTTATCTTCCTCGAATTATAGCGGCAGGTTTCATTCTTTGGATAGGATTCAAAGTGGCTAGGAAGCTGGTGCAGTTGATTTCCACCGCTTTACAAAGGACAGGCTTTTCGGAGACGTTAAGGCCCTTTCTCTCCTCTACCGCCAGTATTATTCTAAAGGGTGCCGTGTTGTTCATTATTGCTTCTATATTAGGGGCAGATCTTACGGGATTGGTCGCTATTTTGGCGGCAGCGGGATTTGCTGTGGGTATGGCCTTGCAAGGCAGTTTAGGGAATTTTGCCTCTGGTATTTTAATTCTGACCTTGAAACCCTATAAGATAGGAGATTGGATACAAGTGGAGGATAAATTTGGGCGTGTTAAGGAAATAGGTATTTTTAGTACTGATGTTTTAACACCGGGAAACAAGATTTTAATAATCCCAAATTCCAAGATAACCGATTCAGTGGTTACCAATTATTCCGAGAAGGGAATGATCCGTTTGGAATTGGAGGTGACCATGCCCTACGAGGAAAGTTTTCCCAAAGTGAAGGAAATAATCGCTGTGGCATTAAAGGAGGTCCCCAGGATATTGGAAACCCCAAGACCGGAAATAGGAATTCTCAATTTTGATTCGCATAATATTCAGCTAATTGTACGACCCTATGTGCTTCCAGATGACTTTTGGGAAGTGACTTTCGCCGCCAATAAAGCTATAAAAACGGCGTTTAATAAAAGCAACATAGCCGTGGCGTATTCTGAGGGTATAGAAATAGGCCGTATTGGGGAATGATTTGTAGTTGGTATTGATGTGTATTTTCCTTGAAACGAATTTCTACAACAATCAGTATTGGTTTTGGCCGGATTTTTGATAATGTAAATGGTATGAAGCGATTTTTACTGTTCCTGTCTCTTGTTATGGCTTTTGGTTCACATGCACAGCAATTGGCGCTAAAAAAAGGGGCCATTACCGATGGCATTAAGGTCCATGACACCATAGCTGATACTTTTGCCCTATACCTTCCCGCCAATTTTGATGCTTCCAAGAAATGGCCCGTTATTTTTGTTTACGACATGGAAGGTCGGGGAAAACAAGCCTTAAGTATGTTCGCAAGTGCAGCGGAGGAAGAAGATTATATCTTGGCAGCTTCCAATAACATCAGGGATAGCCTATCCATTGCACAGAACATTATGATTTCCACACGAATGTTCAAAAAGGTTTCCTCCATGTTTCCTTTACACAAAAAACGCGTCTATACAGCTGGGTTTTCCAATGGTGCACGTTTTGCCAGCTTGGTGCCTACTTTTGTAAAGAACGTTCAAGGTGTTATTTCTTGTGGAGCCACTGTTGCCAATACCGAGGTTTTGAGCAGTAAAAGACCCTTTCAGTTTATTGGTATCGTTGGAAATTCAGATTTTAATTATCCGGAGATGCTGGCCTTGGAGAAAACCTTGAATAAATTGAGATTCCCTAATCAACTTTTAGTTTTTGAAGGAGAACACCAGTGGCCAAACCATGAATATCTGTCCATGGCGATGGAGTTTCTTACGTTGGCCTCAATGGCAAAAGGGGATATTCCAAACAACAGCGCCTTTATTAAGGAGGTTTATGAAAAGGGTCTAGTAGCGGTCAATAACTGGGTTACTTCTCAGAAACCGTTGATTGCCAATGGGCTTTTGGATGAAATTATTGATGTGTTCAGACCCCATTTAAATATAGATTCTTTAATCAATAACAAAAAGATATTGAAAAGGAGTAAACTTTTCAAAGTCCAGAATAGAGATCAAAACGCTATTTTTTTTAAGGAGATACTTATTAAGGAAGACTATACTTATTATTTGGAAGAAGATGTCCTTACCTACAATTACAACAACCTCGGGTGGTGGAATTATCAAATGGATGAACTGAAAAAGTTAGATAAGAGTGCAAAAGTATTTGAGCGTCAAATGGGGAAACGTTTAAGAGGTTATGTCAATGCACTCATAGAAGATAATATCGATATTATTAGGGCGGAGAGCAATGTAGACCAGGAAGCCCTGATTTTTTTATGGATGTTAAAGACCATTACAGACCCTTATGACTTTTCCTACTATCTGAAAATAATTTCGGAAAGCTCAAAAATGGAAGATTATGGAACGGCATTATTTTATTTGGAGGAACTCTTGAAGAAAGGTTATCAAAACAAAAAAGAACTTTATAATTTGCAAAATACGGCCTTGTTGCGAATAACACCACAGTTTAATGATATTGTAGAGAAATATTTAAAGGAGGCGAGATATGATATTATTGACGAATAAAACTTGGAACTTTCTCTAAATCCCAATCTATCACCAAACCCTTGGCGATGGACTTTGCTATTTCCTTACCATACAACAACTCACATAGATATAACGCAGCCTCAAAGCTTTTGGCACCTCCGGCGGACGTTATATACTTGCCGTCATGAACAAATAAAACTTCTTCCTCCACCTTAAGATTTGGAAACATTTCCCTATAAAGACCAATATCGCTTGGGAAAGTGGTAGAGGACACACGGTTCAGAAGTCCGGCCTTGGCCAACACAAAGGCACCATCGCAATGAGAGGTCATAAATAGGGCATTCCGATCTACGCGTTTTACGAAATTCAACATAATTGTATCCCTCAAATCACTGTCCAGATGGTGTTCAGCGCTGGGTACCACCAAAATGTCAATTTTGGGAATTGAATCCCTGGTGTAATCCATGTCTGGTAAAATCCGTACCCCTTCAAAAGTGGTTATGGGTTCTAAGGTATTTGCAACGGTAAAGGTATTCATTGCCTTTATGCCTTTCCGATATTGGGTATGCTGAAAAATATCAAAGGGTGCGGTAAATTCGGTGTTGTAGGTACCCTCCATAATCAAAAAAGCGACATTATATCTGTCCGCATCAAACCTTAATACCTTCCGTCCGGGTTCGATTCGCTGCGTTTTTGAAGTTTGGGCCTCATTGCATGAACCAAGTATCAATGTCAAAACCAATAGGCCATATATTTTTATCATGAACTTAATTTATGGCAATGTACAACGGTTGGCTTAAAGAACGAATTCTTAAAATTGTATTTTTGGGCAAACTTTCATCCGAAATGCGATTCCATGTCCTTATTCTGATTTGTTTTTTTCTTGGTTGCAAACAAGGAAAAAGATACCATGATCTATCCCAAAAGGACCTAAAAGAGGTTCCAGTTAATGCAATGCAGGGTATTTTAAATTTTCAAAGTGAACTGAATGAAGAGTTTAAGGACCCGGAAGTGTCTCCTTTACCGGATAGGTATCGCAAGAATTTTGAGAGTTTGGATTTTTTTGCGCCGGATACCAACTTCATTGCATATGCCCAATTGATTCGTACCCCGGATGCCGTCCCTTTCATGATGCCTACCACCACGGATAGGAAATCAAAGGAGGTAGTTTACGGCATTGCCCATTTTACATTGAAAGGAAAAAAGCATCGGTTGGAGGTCTATCAAAATCCGGAATTGATGCTTCAGGAAGGTTATGAAGATTATCTCTTTTTACCTTTTACCGATAATACCAACGGGGAAGAGACGTATACAGGTGGACGTTATATCGATTTGCGTATTCCCAAAGGGGATACTATAGTCATTGACTTCAATAGGGCCTACAATCCCTATTGCGCATATAACAAAAAGTATTCATGTCCGATCGTGCCAAGTATCAATTCCTTGGATGCTAAGATTTTGGCAGGGGTTAGGGCATTTGAACCAAATCCCAAATAAAAGAACCCCGACATTGCTGCCGGGGCCTTCGATTGCTCGAAATATATAAATAAATCAACCAATTAAGTGATTAAAATTGATAGATAGCTGCTAGTACAAAAGAAGACAGGCTGCTTATAGGTTCTCCGTCCGAGTCCAAAAATGGCTCTTCGGATGCGCTGTCCAAACGTAGTTCTGGCTTAAGGATTAAGTCGCCTATGGTGGCACTACCTGTTAATGTGACTGCAAAAACACTAGCATCCCCATCGGCATCATTTGCACCGATCGCACCAAAGAAGTCGGTCTCCATAAAATACTCCCCTCTTAGCCCAATAGTAAAGTTTTCGGAAGTTGCCAATTGAGGATAAAGAGCTACACCGGCAAAATCTCCGATTCCGTCATCCTCATCACCACTAAAATAGGCGGCGTTTATACCCAAGAAGAAGTCGTCGGAAAGATTAAACCCTCCTGTGTAATCTACCTCAAAAGAACCATTGTCTATAAGTAAGTTGAGATATTGGTCGCTATAGCCCAATTGCACACCATAAGCATACTGACCCACCGGATTAAATTCCGTCAAGTCGGTCGGGTTCATTATGGCCAACATTAAACTAAAATCATCGGACAATGCAAAATCGGCTTTTAACCCCGTATGGCTAAAAGGCCCGTAAGAGAATAAATAAGAGGTGCTGTAATTAAAGTTTGCTGAAGGCGAAATTACTTCATAGCCTAAAAAGGTGTTGAAGTTACCAAAGGTCAATGTCACTGATTCACTAACGTTCCAGTAAGCATATAATTGGTTGACGATATCTCCCGTAGCTGAATACATTGGAGAGGCAAAAACGGCATCCGTACCCCGTGGTCCAAAGACCAAATCAGCCACAAAACCTACTTTTTCTCCTTCATAAGAGGCAATTACGTTGGCCATACCTAAGGCAAAACCGGGTAAATTTGCAAATGAACTACCTGGGGCCGAGTAATTTTCCCCTGAGTTTGCAGAGTTGAGATTGGCTCTGTAATAGGCATCCACCGTTCCACTAAAGGAGAATTTCTTTTCTTCTTCGTCATCCTCCTGGGCAAAAGATACTACTCCAACAAGCATAATGGCCAAAAGAACTATATTTTTTACGAAATTTGTATTTGTAATCGTTTTCATAAGTTTAGATTTTAAACATCCCATAGGGATTTTATATTTGATGATGATTTAAACTTTTTGAAGAAGGTTTTAGTAACGGAGCGTTCTGCCAAACGCTCCGTTTCCTTCTCATTTTAATTAGTCATTTGTAAAATCGGGATAAGCGTCCATTCCATGTTCGTGAATATCCAAGCCCTCTACTTCTTCTTCTTTGGATACCCTCAGACCCATAATGGCTTTTAGTGCACCCAGAATAATTAGGGAAGTCACCACACAGAATGCTCCAATGATAAGTACACCGTACAATTGGGTCATAAATTGACCACCCCCGGCCATAGACCCAAAGATACCTACGGCCAATGTTCCCCAGATACCGCAGATTAAGTGAACGGTAACTGCACCTACAGGGTCGTCCAACTTTAGTTTATCGATGAGGGCTACACCGCCCACGATGATAAGGCCGGCGATAAAACCGATAACCACCGCTTCGTTGGGGGACATAAGGTCTGCTCCTGCGGTTATACCTACCAATCCGCCAAGTATTCCATTAAGGAACATAGTCAAGTCCAAATTTTTATAGAGAACCGTAGAAAGGAAAAATGCACCCACTCCACCGGCCGCTGCGGCCAAACATGTGGTAACTAAGACCAAGGAAGTTAATTCCGGGTCTGCTGAAAGCACGGACCCTCCATTAAATCCGAACCAACCTAACCACAGAATAAGAACACCGGCAGTAGCCATAGGTATACTATGGCCAGGAATGGCCTTGGGTTTTCCGTCATCCCCAAATTTACCTATTCTAGCACCTAATAGGGCTATAGCTACTAATGCGGCCCATCCTCCAACAGAATGTACCAATGTAGACCCTGCAAAGTCATAGAAACCCCAGGAATCCAAGAAACCACCACCCCATTTCCATGCTCCAACTATTGGATAAACCAATCCGACATAGATTACGGTAAAAATCATAAAAGAACCGATTTTGATACGTTCGGCAACGGCTCCTGATACTATTGTAGCCGCTGTGGCCGCGAACATCCCCTGGAAGAGGAAATCAGTCCACCAAGTATATCCTCCATCCGCATAGTCCGGAGTCATGCCACCTTCAGGAGCCCCTATTCCAAAACCTGCGAATTTTAGAAAACCTGAATCCCCATCCTCAAAACCGGGATACATTAAATTGAAACCCCATGCGTAGTAAAGCAAAAGGCCCACTGTAATAATGAAAATATTCTTGAAAAGAATATTAATCGTATTCTTTTGTCGGGTCAAGCCAATCTCCAGAAAGGCAAAACCCGTATGCATGAAAAATACCAAGGCCGTAGCCAACATCATCCATACATTATTTGCTGTAAATAATCCTGCGTCCATTTTATAATTCGTTTAGTTAGTTTTTAGTTTAGTTTATTCCCGCCTGTCCATTTTCCTTGGTGCGTATCCTGTAGGCCTCTATGACCTCGGAGACAAATATTTTACCGTCCCCTACATTACCTGTATAGGCCGATTCCAAGATGGCGTTCACCGTTCGTTCCAAAAACTCATCCGATACCACTATAGATAGGTACCTTCTCTGTATATCAGTGGTACTATAGGAAATACCTCGATATACATGTCCTTGTTTTTCATTTCCAACCCCAGTTACGTCCCAGTAACTAAAGAAGTTGACCTCTATTTGATGTAATGCATCCTTGACATCATCAAATTTGGATTTTCTGATAATTGCTTCGACTTGTTTCATTGTTGATTTAATTATTTATACTGCCAAATATATTGTTAAAAAAATCATAACCCCAAAAAAAGAGGGGGTATACTGCTAATTTTTATGAGTATATTAATTTAACCCCATATATTTTATGGGTATGTTCTAAATAATAGCTTAAAAATGAAAATTTGAATTGGTAAACCCTAGGTGGTCTGAGGTTTTTTGAAATAAATTTTAAAAAAGTGAGATATTTTTAATAAATCCTCAAAGAATAGCTTAAAATCAAGTAAAATGTTGAATAACGATAATGGAATTGATGTTTTGTTATATTTATAACAATTTGACCGACCACAATCCCAAAGCGATGGCAACGATACCGAAAACGATGCTGGATAAGGTGTATAACAGGAAGTATAGGAGTTCTCCTGAACTGAGAAGAGAGTGTTTTTCAAAGGCGAAAGCGGAGAATGTGGTGAAACCACCGCAGAAACCTGTGGCCAACACCAATATTTGATTTTGTGTAAGATAATTGCCTTTAAAAGATAGGCCTAAAACAATACCTATAAGTAAACAACCTATGATATTGACCAAGAAAGTCCCTAAAAAAAAGTACTGAAAATAATTGTTGAATATTCGTGAGATAACGAATCTGAGCATGCTCCCAATACCACCTCCCAGAAAAACAAGAAGAAGTTGTTTCATACCCAAAGGTAAAAAACTAAACGGCTTTCTTATACTTGGAGGAGAGCGAATTTATGGGATAAATTTCTGAAGCAGCGGAAGTCTTGGCATTACGTTTCGATTTTTTCATTCCTTTATTAAAAGTACCAAGACTAAAAATCATCATTAATGCATTTACTCCGATTAAGACAAACAATATGGTGAAAAAAGTCGTCATTTAAAATTGCCCGCTTTTGAATGTTATCATTGAGTTACATTATGGCTAACGCAAAATTACTTCATTTGTTGTTTTAAACGAAGAAAATGGACAAAATGTTGTCAGAAGATACCTTTTTTGTAACTATACCAATTTTCAGAGCTAATTTTTAAGAAAGAACTTGATACAAAAAAGAATTATTATGAATACTGCGAAACCAATTGCCACCCACTGCACTCCCTTGTAATTCTTGAGATGTAACTTTTTATCCTTTTTGTATGATTTAATAATGAGAATGGTGAATAAAATGATGAAAAGTAACGCAAAAATCACTTGCCCAGTGCTGAACATATGCCGTATTTTTATGCAAATCTAACCTAAAAAGTATAAGAATGAAAAGCAAAATCGGTGCGGTAGAACAATTCCATAAGTCATTTGGTCTGGGAGTTTCCCAGACCATGAAAGCCAATTTGGGTGTAGAAAAGAACCTGCTCAGGTTTAATCTTATGGACGAGGAAAACCGGGAATATTTGGAAGCTGCCAATGAGGGTAATTTAGCCGAGGTGGCCGATGCCTTGGGCGATATGCTCTATATTCTTTGCGGCACCATTTTGGAACACGGTATGCAGCACAAAATAGAAGAGGTATTTGAGGAAATACAACGCAGTAACATGAGTAAACTCGGAGCCGATGGGAAACCAATTTATCGCGAAGATGGCAAAGTACTCAAGGGCCCCAACTACTTT
The DNA here is from genome assembly GCF_028285715.1 of Ulvibacterium sp. Classification (GTDB taxonomy): domain Bacteria; phylum Bacteroidota; class Bacteroidia; order Flavobacteriales; family Flavobacteriaceae; genus Ulvibacterium. Next base: position 127,477 of record NZ_JANQOO010000017.1, on the reverse strand, counting down.
AAACCTGATATTCAAGGGGTTTTGGACAGTTAACCTAGAACTGAAGGACTTCTAAAAACACCTATCTCCGGTTTTCTAAAGTAATCTATGGTGTACTTAAGTTTTGTAACCTATACCTTAAAACGCCATCCAAAAGAATCCTCGGAACGATTGTATTGAATATTTGTAATATGTTTTTTGAATTTTGAAGCATAGCTCTCCTCTAGTTCGGGAAGATCGTAATCCACGCCGCGATAACCAAAGGTGGCGATAGGCGAGACAACGGCAGCCGTGCCGGCACCGAACATCTCTTTTAAGGTTCCGTTTTTGGCAGCCTCCACTACTTCTTTGACCGCAAGTTTTCGAACCTCCGCAGGAATACCTTCGCGTTGGGCTATTTCTAAAATGCTCTTTCGAGTAATTCCATCCAATATGCGGTCACTGATCGGTCCGGTAATCAGGGTATCATTAATGCGGACAAAAATATTCATGGCCCCGGCCTCTTCGATATATTCATGCGTATTGTCGTCGGTCCAGATGACTTGTTGGTATCCTTTTTCTACGGCAAGCTGCGTCGGATAAAATTGCCCGGCATAATTTCCACCAGCCTTGGCAAAGCCAACACCTCCATTGGCGGCCCTTGAATAGGTTTCCTCTATAAGCACCTTCACCTTTCCCGACGTGAAGTAAGCACCCGAAGGTGCCGTGGCAATGATAAACTTGTATTCATCTGCCGGGGAGGCATGAAAGCCTTGGCCAGAGGCAAAAATGAACGGACGGATATATAAGGAACTACCTTCCGACTGTGGGATCCAATCCTTGTCCAACTGTAAAAGGGCCTTTAAACCATCCATGAAGTACTCTTTGGGGAGTTCCGGCATTGCCATACGCTTTGAGGAAATGTTCAGACGTTTGTAATTATCCTCAGGCCGAAATAGCCATATACTGTTGTCCTTATCCTTGTATGCTTTCATTCCCTCAAAAATGGATTGTCCGTAATGAAAGATTTTAGCGGAAGGATCCAGGCTTATGGGTTGGTAGGGCATAATTTTTGGTGCTTCCCAAGCGCCATTTCTATAATCACAGACCAGCATATGGTCGGAGAATACACTTCCAAAGGGAAGATTGTCAAAATCTACCGAGGTAATTCTAGAGTTTTTGGTTTTCTCTATCACAATTTTCTGGGCCGTACCAATCATTTTGATAAAACTTTAAACTATAAAATTAGTGATTTCTCTGTATCAGGTCTTCTTTTTTCGTCCAAAATTGATCTTCTTTGTAGAAGCAAATCAATTTTTATTAGAAATGAAAGGATTTAACATTTTAGTCGCTTTTTTGATGCTATATGGGGTAGGTTATTCGCAAAATGCCCAAGAAGTTATGGAAAAGAGCAACGGAGAGGATCAAAAGCAACTTGTATTTGGAAGTGAAATAGTAGCGAATGGAGCAATTTCCGATAAAGAAATGGATATCAGATACCAGACTTTGTCGCACACGGATTCCTTGGAGACCAAATTTAGGGCAACGGTCACAGATGTTTGTAAGGTAAAAGGATGTTGGATGAAGCTTCGACTTAGGGAAAATAGCGAAACTATGGTTCGTTTTAAGGATTACGGTTTTTTTGTCCCAAAAGATATTATCGGAAAGGAAGTTGTGGTGAGTGGAACTGCATTTGTTGAGGAAATAAGTGTGGCCGATCAAAAACATTTTGCAAGGGATGGCGGGAAATCGGAAAAGCAAATCGAAAGCATATCGGAACCTCTAAAAGCTTATGGTTTTGAGGCTGTCGGGGTTTTGTTAAAAGATTGATTTAAAGGAAACCCTACTATGGAATTTCTTATTTCAAAGAGGGCTATTCCTCTCATCTTCATAATGTCGGTACTTTAGTATTGTGGCCAACAGAATGAAAAGAAAGATTGTTACCACAGCGGATGGTTCGACTACCATTTACCTTGAGGGCTGGGATGAGCACTACCATTCCAAGCATGGTGCCATCCAAGAGGCTTACCATGTATTCATAAAAAACGGACTTTCACTTTTTAATAGAGGGCCAATCTCCATTTTGGAAATGGGTTATGGTACTGCCCTCAACGCCTTGATTACTTTTATGGAAGCGGAAAAAGCTGGTGTAAACGTTCACTATACAGGGGTGGAGGCCCATCCGATTTTGCCTGAGGAACTGGAGCAGTTAAACTATATTACGGAATTGAAGGCAGAGAAATTGCTAAGCGTTTTTGAAAAAATGCACAAATGCCCATGGGAAAGGGATTACGGGATTTCAAACAACTTTGTATTACATAAGAAACAGATTCACTTTTTGGACATAGATAGCCAGGCTTTGTTCGATCTAGTGTATTTTGATGCTTTTGGTGCAAGGGTGCAACCCGAGCTTTGGACCGAGGCCATGTTTAAAAAAATGTTCAGGTCTCTGAAAAAAGATGGTATATTGGTCACTTACGCAGCCAAAGGCAGTGTGCGTAGGGCCATGCAGTCGGTTGGGTTTCTTGTGGAACGCCTGCCGGGTCCTCCTGGAAAACGTGAAATGCTCAGGGCCAGAAAACCTTGAGGTGCCTTGTTCAAAGGGAAGTGCCGGTTTGCCATAGCCTGCCAATTAGTGATATAGCGTTAAACAACACTGTTAAACCTTAATTAAATCTGCGCAAATAACCTAATAAATCAATTAATTTTGTACCATGAGAGTATTGATATCAGGAGCTACTGGATTGATTGGTCGCGAAATTGTGGACCTCTGCCACTCCCAAAATATTTCAGTAAACTACTTGACCACAAGTAAGGACAAAATTATCACCAAGGATAATTACAAGGGGTTTTACTGGAACCCAAACTTGGGGGAAATCGATATGGAAAGCCTTCATGAGGTGGATGCCATTATAAATTTGGCCGGATCTAGTATTTCCAAAAGATGGACATCTAGTTACAAAAAGGAAATTCTTACCAGTAGAATAAATACGGTAAGGACCTTGAGCGATGCTTTGCGGAAAATCAATACGGATCATATCACTTCCTTCGTCTCGGCATCCGCCATCGGTATTTATCCCACTTCCTTGACCGGTTATTATTCTGAGCATGAAAAAGAAGTAGACCCAAGCTTTTTAGGCGAAGTTGTTGCCTCTTGGGAAAAAGAAATAGATGTATTAACCTCGTTTGACTTTCCTGTGGCCAAAATTCGAATCGGTTTGGTAATGGCCCAGGAAGGGGGAGCCTTGCCCGAGATGGCCAGGCCCATTAAGAATTACGTCGGAACTGGATTTGGTTCTGGAGAGCAATGGCAATCATGGATACACATACGCGATTTGGCACGGATTTTCCTGTTCGCGGTGGAAAATAAACTACAGGGCATATACAATGGTGTGGGACCCAATCCGGTAACGAATAACAAGCTTATAAAGGAAATTGCCAAAGTTTTGAATCGTCCCTTACTCCTACCAAATATCCCAAAATTTGTTATGAAAGCTGTCCTGGGGGAGATGTCCTACATTTTATTTGCAAGTCAACGTGTTAGCTCCAAAAAGATAGAGAAGGAAGGTTTTGTCTTTCATCATAAGAATATTTGTAAAACCTTGGAACATATCTATATCAAAGGGAATGAGACAAAGTCTCTGGACAAACTTTTTCAAAAAGAGTTTCTTTCTTAACCCAACTTAAACAGTTTTCTTTTTTTGTGAATCCGCTTCTAGCGGATTTTTTTATAAAGTTTGATGACATTTTGACATTTTTAAAGAAATGGCAGTACTTTTGCCACCTGAAAAATTATTGATTAAAAAGTCCAAAATCATATGAGCAAGAAAGTTAAGGCAGAGGAAATGGAGGAAGCCGTTTCTCAAGAAAATATATCTACGGAAGAAAATGGCGAGAATCAAAAAGAAAATTCCGGTAAAAGCACACTCACCGAGGAAGAAGAACTTCGGGAAGATTTAGCGAAGGAAAAAGATAAATTTCTGCGCCTTTTTGCGGAGTTTGAAAACTACAAAAAGAGGACTTCAAAAGAAAGGATGGACCTATTTAAGACGGCAGGGCAAGAAGTTATCGTTTCACTTTTACCGGTTATCGATGATTTTGACAGGGCCCTAAAGGAATTGGCCAAATCTGACGATACAGAAATGTTTAAAGGTGTTGAACTGATAAGTACAAAATTACGGGAGACCTTAAAATCCAAGGGCTTGGAAGAAGTAGTCGTGAAACAAGGCGACGCATTTGATGCCGAAGTACATGATGCCATTACCCAGATTGCTGCACCCAACAAGAAATTAAAGGGCAAAATAATCGATATAATCGAAAAAGGGTATAAGTTGGGAGATAGGATAATCCGTCATCCTAAAGTGGTGTATGGAAATTAAAAGCTAAGTATGAAGGAAGACTATTATGATATACTGGGGGTAAATAAAGATGCTACGGGCGCCGAAATTAAAAAGGCGTATCGTAAAAAGGCATTGGAATACCATCCTGATAAAAACCCTGGGGATTCAAAAGCCGAGGAAATGTTTAAGAAATCTGCCGAGGCGTATGAAGTCCTTAGTAATCCTGATAAAAAAGCGAGATACGACCGATTTGGGCATGCAGCCTTTGAGGGTGGAGGTGGCTTTGGCGGCGGCGGGATGAATATGGAGGATATCTTCAGCCAATTCGGGGATATTTTTGGTAGTGCTTTTGGAGGAGGTAGTTTTGGTGGTTTTGGCGGTTTCGGAGGAGGTCAACGAAGGGTAAAAGGGAGTAACCTAAGAATACGGGTAAAACTTACCTTGGAAGAAGTTGCCCACGGCGTTGAAAAAAAAGTAAAAGTTCGAAGAAAGGTCCAAGCCAAGGGGGTAACCTACAAGACATGTGGAACTTGCAACGGTACTGGCCAAGTTACCAAGATTACCAATACCATATTGGGTCGGATGCAAACTGCTGCCACATGTACGACCTGTGGCGGTAGTGGTCAGATTCTGGATAAGCGCCCCAGCGACGCCGACTCACAAGGGTTAAAGGTGGCCGAAGAAACGGTATCTATCAAGATTCCGGCCGGAGTAGAGGAAGGTATGCAGTTAAAGGTATCTGGAAAAGGGAACGAAGCTCCTGGTAACGGAGTTCCCGGCGATTTGTTGGTTGCCATAGAGACCGAAGATCACAGTACGTTAAAGCGGGAAGGGGATAATCTTCACTATGATCTCTACATTAGTATTTCAGAAGCTGTTTTAGGAACTTCCAAGGAGATTGATGCCGTAGGTGGCAAAGTGAGGATAAAGCTGGAACCCGGAATTCAATCGGGAAAGATATTGCGGTTACGCGGTAAAGGGATTTCCAGTATCAATGGATATGGAAGTGGTGATCTTTTGGTCCATGTGAATGTTTGGACGCCAAAAGAGCTTACCAAGGAGCAAAGGGAGTTCTTTGAACGTATGCAGGGAAACGACAATTTTGAGCCAAAACCTGAAAAGTCGGACAAATCTTTTTTCGAGAAAGTTAAAGATATGTTCTCTTAGCCAAATAATATTTGGGTTTTAAATAAAAAACGTATATTTGATTTGATATTGGGAAACCAATATTAATTTTCTTTTTCATAGCAATTTTTTTCCCATCCTTAATTTCTTTAAGGGTGGGTTTTGTTTTTTCTAGAGGTTTTATCCCAAAAGTGCCTGTTCTTTTTTTGGAGGCGCTCCAATCGGCAAGCCGAAAATACCCGAAACATTGGTTCTTGCGGATATATTATGAGAAGTTCGGGATTTCAAGGACAAATGCGTTTTGTTCTTGCATTGCATAGAAAATACCGGAAAACAGAAACACTTTTTAAAGCAATTCTATATCTTTGGCAAAATTGCTTGCATGAACAACATTTTGGTTACTAAGGAGGTTACCAAACGATTTGGAGAGCATACAGCACTGAACAAAGTATCCCTAGAAATTCCCAAAAATAGCATATACGGACTGTTAGGCCCTAATGGAGCGGGGAAGACCACCCTAATACGAATTATAAATCAGATAACTTTTCCGGACCAGGGTACGGTATTTTTTGATGGTGAACCCCTGAATTCCCATCATATTGCACAAATAGGATACTTGCCGGAAGAAAGAGGTCTCTACAAGAGTATGAAGGTCGGTGAGCAGGCCCTTTATTTGGCACAATTGAAGGGACTTGGTAAATCGGAGGCCAAAAAACGTTTAAAGTTTTGGTTTGAACGACTGGAAATAGAAGGATGGTGGCATAAAAAGGTGCAGGAACTTTCTAAGGGAATGGCTCAAAAAATACAGTTCATCGTAACAGTACTCCACAAACCTAAACTTTTAATTTTTGATGAGCCCTTTAGCGGTTTTGATCCCATTAATGCCAATATCATTAAGGATGAAATATTGCAACTTAGGGAAAATGGAACCTCCATAATATTTTCTACCCATAGAATGGAGTCCGTTGAGGAGTTGTGTGAATATATTGCGCTGTTGCACAATTCCGAGAAAGTATTGGACGGAAAATTATCGGAGATTAAAAAAGAATATCGGAATAATATATTTGATGTTTGTTTGGACGTCAAAGATGGCGATTCCCTATTAATGGAGTTGGAAGAAAAATTTGAATTACACTCATCCAGCCATAACCGGGAAGAAGGTCAGTTGGAATTTACCGTAGAACTGTCTTTTGCCGATTCCAAGGAAATATTGGCCTACCTCTCCAATAGGGCCAATATTGTTCGTTTTATTGAAACCGTACCCTCTGCGAATGATATTTTTATAAAAACCGTACAAAGTAAAGAGGTTCATGAATAAACTACCTTTAATTATAAAAAGGGAATATTTGGCCAAAGTACGTAACAAGTCCTTTGTAATAATGACTTTTTTAAGCCCCATTTTAATGGTAGGTATGGTGGTTTTAATTGCCTATCTCACGAAAATAAATGACAATGAAAAGAGAATAATCGGGGTATTGAATGAAAGCGATTTCTTTTCCAACGAATTTCTGACCACGGAGACTACATCCTACGTTAATTTTAAGGATTTAACCTTGCGGTCCGCAAAAGATTCCACCGTGAGATTAGGATATTACGGGTTGCTCCACATACCCAGGGCAGCCAGTCTTGAGCAAGTTTCGGCGAACGCTTTTTTTTACAGTAAAGAAGCCCCTAGCTCCACTGTTCTGGAGCGGTTGGAGGGTGTCTTTCAAAATCGTCTTTTCCAACAAAGGCTGCAAAATTTAGGGGTTTCCGCCGAGGAGTTTGCAAAGGTGGATGATCGTTTTGAAATCAAGACAGCCACATTTTCAGGTCAACTGAACCTCAAGGGAATCAACGAGGTGAAAGCTTTTATTGGGGGCGGATTTGGTTATCTCATTATGATGTTCATAATTATCTATGGAGGTTTTGTTATGCGGAGTGTCATAGAGGAAAAAACCAGTAGGATTATTGAAGTCATCATTTCCTCCGTTAAGCCTTTTCAATTAATGATGGGTAAGATAATAGGTACCTCCCTTGCGGGCATTACACAATTTGCCATTTGGATTTTATCGGCATCATTGCTACTGTTTTTGGTCCTATTATTCTTTGGAGTGGACCTGGCGGTACTGAAAAACACGCCTCATCTGGCACCGGGAATGGCACAATCCATGTCACCCATGGACGAGGACATGCGATTGTACGCTATGGAGTTCGTTCAAATACCGTGGTTTATGCTTATTACATTTTTTATCCTGTATTTTATTTTGGGATATTTAATATATAGTTCCATTTATGCTGCCATAGGAGCGGCCGTAGATAACGAAACCGATACCCAACAATTTATTTTTCCAATTATTTTACCCTTAATGCTTGCCATTTACGTTGGCTTCTTTTCAGTATTCAGCAACCCTCATGGTCCCATAGCAATTGGCTTTTCCTTGTTTCCCCTTACATCGCCCATAGTAATGTTGATGCGCCTGCCGGGGGGTATAGGGGCAGGAGGGGTGCCCGTTTGGCAGCTTATCACTTCCATCGTATTACTGGTCGGGACATTTATTGGAATCGTCTGGTTGGCAGCGAAGATTTACAAAGTAGGGATTTTAATGTACGGTAAAAAACCCAGTTATAAGGAGTTGTACAAGTGGCTAAAGTATTGATGATGGTTCAGGAAGAGGCGAATAAAGTAGAAGAGATTATCAAAGAAGATATCTGGGGCAATCTTAAGGAATTTTTAGATCTAGGACTTCATATTGGCCAAGGTGACAAACGTATCGATATTACAATTGGTATCCTCCTGCTATTAACCGTTGCCTTTTTGGTCACCAGCTTTATTCTCAAATGGCTGCGCCAACTCTTCACACGAAAAATGGACTCTGATGACAAGCTCAAGTTCATCAGCATTTTTAAATTCATCAAGTATGTGGTTTATGTAGCCGTAATCTTGATTACGATGAGTGCTGCCGGTATAGATGTTACCATACTGATCACGGCATCCGCAGCATTGTTCGTTGGTCTTGGACTTGCGTTACAAGAGCTTTTTCAAGATGTCATAGCCGGTATCTTCATTATTTTGGACAAATCTGTGCATGTAGGCGATATTGTTGAGGTAGATGGAAAGGTAGGCAAGGTTTTCGAAATTAAGTTGAGGACCACTAGGGCCATCACTCGTGATGATAAAGTGATTATTATTCCCAATCATAAGTTTATAAGTGATATTATTCATAATTACACCCAAAATCACAATACCACACGCGAAAGGGTAAGCATTGGGGTGGCCTATGGAAGCGATGTTGATTTGGTAACACGTGTTTTGGAAGAAGTGGCCCACACCCAAAGAGGTGTGCTCAAAGACCCAAAACCGTTTGTTCTATTTGAGGATTTTGGCGATTCGGCATTGTTGTTCTCCATTAATTTTTTCACGAATGACAGTTTTGGAGATCCGAAAATAAAAAGCGAAATGCGCTACAGGATAGATGCGGGGTTTAGGGAAAACAATATCACAATTCCATTTCCACAAAGGGATGTTCACATATTCCAAGATCGGCCTTTTCAATACGATCAAATGAAAAAATCCAAAGGAGAGAATGGGGATTAGGTTCGCAAAGTGTTTAACAAGTGTCTTTGGGATGGTCTTATTTCACTCCGCTGGTCTTTCACAGACCACGGATTTATTAAGAATGGAGTACACTCATATACCTGAGAACGATTTTGGCATCAGCACTTCAAGATACCGGGCCTTGTTCAATGTTCCCCTTAAAATGGGCAAGGAGAACTATTTAGTCGCCGGATCGGAGTACAATACTTATCGTTTTGAATTTAACAATCCACTACCTTTTCCTTCCAACTCCTTGGAGGAGATTCATATTATTGATGTCAATTTGGGATACATACTTAAATGGAACCCAAGCTGGCGATTTGTAGGTATTGTTACCCCCCGCCTGGCATCGAATTTTGTGGAAGGTATAGAGAACAATGATTTTCTCTTCAATTTTTCTGCCTTGGTCTGGAAGGAAAAACCGGATATTGACAAACCTTTTCGTCTAATTTTGGGTCTTACGTTCAATAGCGCTACGGGGCTACCCTTTCCGTTGCCCCTTATCAATTATCAAAAAAGATTTCATCCCAATTGGTCCTATTCGCTGGGTATTCCCAGAATGGACCTGAAATATTACATACGAAAGAAACATATTCTGCAAACGGCACTGTTTTTGGATGGTTATTTTGTAAACATTCAAAATGATATCTTGCTTCCGGGAAATGTGGTAGGAACTACGGTTTCACTTTCTGCTTTGGTAAGCGCAATAGGGTATCAGTATAAAATATCGAAGTATATCTCGTTTTACGGTCTTTTGGGGTATTCCTTGACCCAAGAGGGATTGTTAAGGGATGGTAATCGAGATAGGGCCTTTGTCCTGAATGACGAGGGAAATATTTATCTTAGAACGGGATTTAAGATATCAATTTTTTAAAATCAAAACATGTCAAAAATACTGGTGATAGAAGATGAATCGGCTATAAGACGGGTATTGGTAAAGATTCTTTCGGAAGAGAACGATACCTATCAGGTAGAAGAGGCCGAAGATGGCCTAAAAGGCCTTGAAACCATTAAGAACAACGATTATGATCTGGTGCTTTGCGACATAAAAATGCCCAAAATGGACGGGGTTGAGGTTTTACAGGCCGCACGGAAGATTAAACCGGAAATTCCCTTTATTATGATATCAGGGCATGGTGATCTGGACACGGCCGTCAATACCATGCGCCTAGGGGCATTTGACTATATATCCAAACCCCCGGATTTAAACCGGCTTTTAACCACGGTACGTAACGCTCTGGATCGTAAGGAATTGGTTGTGGAAAACAAGATCCTTAAGAAAAAAGTGAGCAAGAACTATGAAATGGTGGGCGAAAGCAAGGAAATCACTGCCATAAAGGATATGATAGAAAAAGTGGCCCCTACCGATGCCAGGGTACTGATAACGGGTTCAAACGGAACGGGAAAAGAACTAGTGGCTCATTGGATCCATGAAAAAAGCCAGAGAAGCAATGCTCCCTTTATAGAGGTTAATTGTGCCGCTATTCCGTCCGAACTCATAGAGAGCGAACTTTTTGGCCATGTTAAAGGAGCCTTTACTTCTGCTGTAAAGGACCGGGCAGGAAAGTTCGAGGCGGCTAATAAGGGCACCATTTTTTTGGACGAAATAGGTGATATGAGCCTTTCCGCACAGGCAAAAGTATTGAGGGCCCTGCAAGAAAATAAAATTTCAAGGGTGGGCACGGACAAGGACATCAAAGTAGACGTTCGTGTAATAGCGGCCACCAACAAAAATTTAAAAAAGGAAATTGAGGAGGGGAATTTTCGGGAAGATCTATACCACAGGTTGGCCGTTATTTTGATAAAAGTCCCATCCTTGAACGAACGCCGTGAGGATATTCCTTTGCTGATAGGGCATTTTGCGGAAAAAATTGCATCGGAACAAGGAATAGCCCCAAAGGTTTTTTCGGACAAGGCCATTAAGCTATTGAAGACTTACGACTGGACGGGAAATATACGCGAACTGCGAAATGTAGTGGAGCGCTTGATAATTTTGGGCGGCAAAGAAGTTAGTGAGGCGGACGTTACCCTTTTCGCTAGCAAGTAGTCTGCCAGCTATCCAAATCAAAGGATTTCAAAGAAACTCCTACTGAAATGCATAAGAACAAAAATCCGTTTATCTGCTACTTAGTAATTGATCTTCACAGCCCCCCAAGCGCTCTAAAGCTGCTGCGGAAATCTGCTTGGTCCTAAGATTGTAGTACTTTTTGCCCTCGGTCAAATTGGGTCTTAGGAGCTGTTGTTCGCAATGGTCATGAATTTTTTGGGCAAATGCTTTGGCTTCCTCACAATCCACGGAATTCATTACGTTATCCAATGACTTTTGATAGTTTACCAAGGCCATATCAATTTTATTCCTTAAAACCTTAATATCGGTGTCTTTAAGAATTATCCTTTTTTTCTTGGCCCTCTTGGTGTTCATTACCAAAACATCACTTGGATAGGGGCTATCATGTGCCTCGTATGTTAAAACTGCTTCCAAACCTTCCAGAGTATTCTCCAAAGCCCTATTCAATAATATCTTGGTGGCCCTCAATGTAGTGGTACGGGTGGCTCTTTTCAAATTATCAAACCCTTCTTCGATACTTATTACCGCATGCTCGCAACCACATTCCGAAAGTTGTTGTCTGGATTTAACAATGGCATTCAAGGCCTTATAGGCATAATAGCGCGCTAGATTAATATTGTCAACAGCGATGGCCTTCTCGGTCTGGGATTTTACAAAACCAATGTTGGAACCTGCGTATTCACAGGCCGCACTGGGCTTAAAGGAGGATAACAGGTAGAAAAAAAGAGCGCATAGCACTACAGTACACTTTTCCATTCTTGTGGTTGTTTAGGAGTAAAATCTGGGACATTTTACAAGGTAAAGTTAAAAATTACCGACCAGGGTCACCTACTTTTTTCGATAGACGGGAAAGCCTATGCCAAATTTTGGATGAAGCGGTTTTTATGGATGACAAACGGTCACTTTTTTTAACATTCGCTGCATTTCAACGATAAAATATTTTATATTCCACTTATGAAGAAAGTAGATTTAGCCAGTTATAAGGTAGAAACACCCATAAAATTGAAGGATTCCCCAACCTTGGAGGACCTAGGTACATCAAAAAAGAATTTGAAAAAGACCCTGGAAGAAATCCGGGAAAAACTTGGGAAATTCCAGGACACGTTATACGCACATGGTAAATATGGTGTTTTAGTGTGCCTACAGGGCATGGATGCTGCTGGAAAGGACAGCTTGATCCGTGAGGTATTCAAGGATTTTAATGCACGTGGCGTTGTGGTACATAGTTTTAAGGTTCCTACGGATTTGGAGCGCAAACACGATTATATTTGGCGCCATTACATTGCTCTTCCCCCAAAAGGAAAATTTGGGGTATTTAACCGAACACATTACGAAAATGTGCTGGTGACGCGCGTACACCCAGAATACTTATTGAGCGAAAATATGCCGGATATTCTTAGTGTTGAGGATGTAGACCAGAAATTCTGGGATAGGCGTTTTGAACGGATCAATAATTTTGAACGTCATATTACAGAAAACGGGATGATAATTTTCAAGTTTTTCCTGCACCTTTCAAAAGAGGAGCAGCGCCTGAGACAATTAAGAAGGTTAAAGCTAAAAAGGAAAAATTGGAAATTCTCCCCAGGTGATCTAGAGGAGCGTAAGCTCTGGGACCAATACCAAGAGTGCTATGAGGAGGCCATAAATAGAACTTCCAAGTCACATGCACCGTGGTATGTTATCCCATCGGACAACAAAGATGCGGCAAGGGTAATTACGGCGTCCATTCTACTTCAAGAGTTAAAAAAATACAAAGATATTCAGGAACCTGAGCTCGATTCGAAAATACAGGCTAATTTAGAGGCCTACATCCAGCAACTGGAAAATGAAGGGAAATGAAAAAAATTTGTGTACTGTTTTTTTTTACATGCATAGTTGCGCCCGCACAGACCGAAGATGAACAACAGATAAAGCGCATTTATGAGACTGCCCTGACCCAGGGGTCTGCTTACAATTGGCTTAAGCACCTTTCCAATCAAATAGGAGGAAGACTATCCGGTTCCGTACAGGCACAACAGGCGGTAGACTTTACCAAAACTCAATTGGATATGTTGGGTTTGGACCGTGTTTGGCTACAACCTGTAATGGTTCCTAAATGGGTTCGGGGAACCCCCGAATTTGCTTATATAGAGACTACGCCTGGTATAACCACCAATGTCCCCATCTGTGCTTTGGGAGGATCCGTGGCTACACCTCTTGGGGGGTTAAAGGCCAATGTAGTTGAGGTAAAGAGTTTGGAAGACTTGAAGGTCTTTGGGGAAGAAAGGATAAAGGGCAAGATAGTATTTTTCAATCGTCCTATGGATCCCAAGTTAATAGATACCTTTGAATCTTATTCCGGTTCTGTAGATCAACGGAATAATGGGGCGGAGGAAGCCGCCAAATACGGTGCTGTGGGTGTTATAGTTCGGTCAATGACACTTCGTTTGGATGATTTTCCCCATACCGGTGCCATGAGTTATGGTGAAACCGCCTTGGAAAATAGAATCCCTGCAGCGGCCATTAGTACCAACGGGGCAGAATTGTTAAGTACCACATTGAAATTAAATCCAAATATTAAATTCTATTTCAAGCAAAACTGCAGACAGGAAGAAGACGTGGAATCCTTTAATGTTATCGGTGAAATCACAGGCGCCAGCCATCCTGATGAGATAATTTTGGTTGGCGGTCATTTGGATTCATGGGATTTGGGGGATGGTTCGCATGATGATGGTGCAGGATGTGTACAAAGTATGGAAGTGCTTCGTCTTTTGAAAGTAACGGGATATAAACCAAAACGAACTATCCGTACAGTCTTGTTCATGAACGAGGAAAATGGGCTTCATGGTGGAAATAAATACAAGGAAACGGCTCAGGAAAAAAATGAGAACCACATTTTTGCCCTGGAAAGTGATTCCGGTGGCTTTTCTCCTAGAGGTTTTTCCTTTGAATCCTCAGATGCCAATTTAAGACAGGCCCAGTCTTGGGCACCATTGTTTAAACCCTATTTGATCCATTTTTTTGAGCTGGGGTATTCAGGAGCCGATATACGCCCGCTGAATAATGGTGAAACGGTGATGGCGGGACTTCGTCCTGATTCCCAGCGCTATTTTGACCATCATCATGCGGAAAATGATACATTTGAGCATGTGAACAAACGCGAATTGGAACTAGGCGCAGCTGCCATGACCAGTTTAGTCTATCTTTTTGACAAGTATGGCACCGTTGATTAGGACGGCAAAGAAGGGCTTTGATTTTTTACCTCCCAAGTTTTGGATTCGCATCCCATACCCAACAAAATTCCCTACCTTTGCCGCTTATTAAAAAAAGCGAAAAATGCAAGAAGGAATCTATGCAAAATTTAATACTTCAAAGGGAGAGATACTGGTAAAACTAACCCATGATAAAACTCCGGGAACCGTAGGTAATTTTGTGGCATTGGCCGAAGGGAAAAAGAACAATTCCGCAAAGTCCAAAGGGGAACCTTATTATGACGGCCTAAAATTTCATAGAGTAATACCCGACTTCATGATCCAAGGTGGTTGTCCCCAAGGTACGGGTACGGGTGATCCAGGCTATAAGTTCGATGACGAGTTTCATCCAGAACTAAAACATTCCGAACCGGGTGTACTATCCATGGCCAATGCCGGACCAGGTACCAACGGGAGCCAATTTTTTATTACACATGTACCTACCCCATGGTTGGATAATAAGCATACAGTATTCGGTCACGTGCATTCCGGACAGGAGGCGGTGGATGCCATTGCCCAAGGAGATGTCATTGAAAGCTTGGAAATCTTACGTGTCGGTAATGAAGCCGTGCAGTGGGACGCGCTCGCAGCATTTGATGGTTTTGAAAGTTCCAAGGCAAAGAGATTGGAAGAAGAGCGAAAATTAATAGCCGCGGAACTGGAGAAAGTTGCGGCTGGATTTGATAAGACCCCTAGTGGTCTTCGCTATAAACTTATAGAAAATGGAAATGGTACCAAAGCCGAAAAAGGCCAACAGGTTTCCGTTCACTATGAAGGTTCTTTACTTAACGGACAGGTATTCGATTCGTCATATCAACGCAATCAGCCAATAGATTTCAAGTTGGGAATAGGACAGGTGATCCCCGGATGGGATGAGGGCATCTCTCTTTTGAAGGTAGGTGATAAGGCCCGATTTGTGATTCCTCCGAATTTGGCTTACGGTAGCGCGGGAGCCGGAGGAGTTATTCCACCAAATGCCACACTTCTATTTGATGTTGAGCTGGTAAAAGTAGGTTAAATCGAAAAAATAGAAATTACCCGGCGCTGAATTACACCTTTTGCCAAGTGTAAGGTGGTAGTTAACAAATGGTTCCCAAATTTAAAGGTACAATTGCTTCCAATTTTAGACCAATACCATGGAATATACCCTAAGCACAGGATATGGCCAAATAGTTCTACTTGTCCAGGGTTTTAGCGCGTCTAGTACTCAAAAATAGAAGAATGATGTTAATGACAAGCAGTATGAAAAGAATCCCAAAAAAGGTCAACATAAAGTGTTCTTGTTAGAAGTGGGGTGTTATATTTTGTTTAAACTTAGATAGAAATTAGTGCTAAAGGTTGCGTTCGGATTAAACAAAATTATAAAAAAGAAGTATTAATCTTACAGTTATTTAAAAATCCTACAAAAAAAGCCCTGACTAAACTGCCAGGGCTTTTATCCTATAAAAAAGTCTATTTGTTACCTAGTCAACTATTTTTACATTAACGGCGTTCAATCCTTTTTTACCTTGTTGTAGCTCAAATTCCACAACATCACCTTCGCGAACCTCATCGATTAAGCCAGAAATGTGTACAAAATGATCTTCGTTTGAACCTTCTTCGGTGATAAAACCATATCCTTTGGAATCATTGAAGAATTTTACTGTTCCTTTACCCATAATAAAAAAATTAGAAATTAAATTAAAGCGCGAAGGTACTGTTAAATTTTTTAATTCGATGATTTTTTGGGGGTTATCTTTTTGTAAAGCCGTAGTTCGGAATAGATCAAAGAACATTGATCAAATGAGGGTTACAAGAAAAAAAGACTTGAAATTAAATAGTATACTTAGGTTAACGGATATTTAATTGAATTCCGATGCCTTCGACCAAAGCATGAATTTCATGTAATAAGCCCCTTATCAAAATAAGGGGCCTATTTTTATTACGGCATCTCATAAAGCCTAGTTCTGAATTCCAAAATTCAAAACAGACTTATCAAGTAAAGGATTAAATCTGGGAATCTCTTGTTACGCGGTCGGATCTGGTGTCATTCTAAGGTAGGGTTTTACTTCTTCCACACCTTTTGTAAACATTTCCTTGGCTTGTTCCGTGGGGATGGCCGGGCTTACCACAACATCTTGTCCATGTTCCCAGTTGGCAGGAGTAGCTACCTTATGATAGGCAGTTAATTGTAGTGAATCCACGACACGGAGGAGCTCATAAAAATTACGTCCTGTGGAGGCAGGGTATGTAAGTATCAATTTTACCGTTCTGTCCGGAGCTATGATGAATACCGAACGTACGGTAAGTTTATCGTCCGCATTGGGGTGGATCATATCATACAATGTAGCCACTTTTCTATCCTCATCGGCAATAATTGGAAAGTTCACCGTGGTCTTTTCTACTTCGTTGATGTCCTTTATCCATTCCGCATGGGACTCCGCCCCATCCACGCTTAATGCTATCATTTTTACATTGCGCTTATCGAACTCATCCTTGAATTTCGCTGCCGTTCCCAATTCGGTGGTACATACCGGTGTAAAGTCAGCCGGATGAGAGAAAAGAATTCCCCAGCTTTCTCCCAAATAATCATAAAAGTTTAGGGTTCCCTGCGAGGTTTCAGCCGTAAAATCCGGGGCTAAGTCGCCCAATCGTATTGTTGCCATATGTCGTGTTTTAGATTGTGAATTACATTAGGATACAAAGATTATGGGATTAAGTAGCATTCCCTTATTTTTTTGGTTAAAAATCTATTAAAGTTTGGAGCATTTTTTTCCTTGGGAAGGAGTGGTTTTATTTCCAAGGAAATATAATCTTGGTTATCTTTATTTCATGGAAAAAATGGATCTAGAGGAATTACGTTACCCAATAGGGCAATTTGTGGTTCCGGAAAGTTTTGATGATACAACTATCCAAAATTGGATTTCGGAATTAGAGATTTTTCCTCAAAAATTCAGCCTTCTGGTCAAGAATCTCAACGATAAACAGTTGGATACGGTATACCGACCGGGCGGATGGACCGTAAGACAAGTTGTCCACCATGTTTCGGACAGTCACCACAACAGCTATATCCGGTTTAAATGGACATTGACCGAAGACCAACCCGTAATCAAGGCTTATGATGAAAAGGCTTGGGCCAATTTGTTGGATACCCAAACTGGGCCAATTGAAATGTCACTGGACCATTTGAGTGCTATACACACCAAATTGGTGTATTTGTTAAGGAAGCTTGCCCCAAGTGATTTGAATAGAACCTTCATTCATCCCGAAAGCAGGGCGGAGACATCCTTAAAAGAGAATATAGGACGGTATGTATGGCACGGTAATCATCATTATGCCCACATAAAAAACCTTCTTGACAAAAACAATTGGTAGGTCCTTTCGCGGATTCATGAAAAAGGTGGTTTTGGACTAAATTAGTGTAGCGTATGAGCGTCTGCCGTTCGTTTGGTAAATTCGGTACCTTAAATCCAAACTTAAGGTAAAGCTTTTAAGCGAGGGCCTTCTTTTATCGTATCCGGCCAAAGAATTTCTTTCCTCAGTGTCGTAGCCTTGTTTGTGACAAAATTTAATACTTCGGTCCCGATGGCCTTACCGAAAAATTTAAGTCAAGTATTCGCCCATTTGATATTGCAGCCTATGCTAGGTTTTTGAAACGTGTCGACTTCCTTTCCCTCCAATAAGGCATCCATTGCATTTCTAAGGTCGTTTCCGGTAACCGCTATCCCATTACCAGGGCGGGAATCATCCAATTGTCCGCGGTATACAAGTCTCAAACTACTGTCAAACAGGTAAAAATCTGGTGTGCAGGCGGCGTCATACGCCTTTGCCGTTTCCTGTGTTTTGTCATAAAGGTAAGGAAAGGAATAGCCTTCTTGTTTGGCCGTCTCTTTCATTAAATCAGGGCCATCCTGGGGATAATTCTCAACATCGTTGCTGGATATGGCAACAAAGCCAAACCCCTTTTTTTGGTATTCCTGCCCTAGTCTTGAAATTTCGGGATTTACATGTTTTACAAAAGGACAGTGGTTACAGATAAACATGACTACCGTACCTTTGGTGCCTTTTACATCTTGAAGTCTCAAATTTTTATCGGTCACGGTATCCGTTAAATTGAATGTAGGAGCCAATGTCCCCAGAGGTAGCATATTGCTGGGAGTGTTTGCCATTTGATTTAAATTTTTGTTTTTATTGCAGATTGAAAATATCCAAAGGCCGCTCAATTATTTGGTTCATCAAAGGTAAAAAGAATTTCGCCGACCTTGTGTTTTAACAAACTAATGGTATATTCAAAAAATCTAAATGAAGTGCCCCAAATAGAGCTTGTAAGTTTTTTATATTGTTTGCGTTAAATTGGACCAAGATGACTTATTTCCATTCTATGGTTTGAATTTTTGTCGATCTAGAGTGAAAAACGGAAAAAAGGGATTGATTTGAAGAAAATTGGGTATTACCTCATAAAAGCCTGGATACAAGGCGGATTACATCTATACTTTTCTAAAATTAAGGTACATGGTCTTGAAAATGTTTCGAAGGACAAGCCGGTACTTTTTCTCGCCAATCATCAAAGTGCGTTGATGGATGTACTCCTTATCGCGGTAGATTGTAATCGCAGACCTTATTTTCTTACTCGGGCCGATGTGTTCAAAAAACCTCTGCTAAAAAAATTTTTCGGATTTCTACGGATGATACCTATTTACAGAATTCGCGATGGTCGGGAATCCCTTAAGAACAATACCATGGTATTTGATCGTTGTGCCACTTTGTTGGACCATAAAGAGGCCATACTCATGTTCCCGGAAGCCAATCATAGCCTAAAACGTAGGGTAAGACCTTTGAGTAAAGGTTTTACACGGATCTTGTTCGCTGCTTTGGAGCAAAATCCCGATTTGGATATCCGTTTGGTGCCTATAGGACTAAACTATCAGAATGCAGAAAGCTTCCCGGATTCGACGGCCATTTATTTTGGCGAGGAAATTCCTGTACAACAATTGTATGACCCTTCTAATTTAATCTCATCTACCCATACCATCAAGGAAGAGGTTTCCAAAGTATTAAAAACATTGACCACCCACATTGAAGATGAAACCTCGTACGATACAATTGTCAATCATTTGGACGGGGAAAGGACGGATTATTTAGATCCAATGAAAGTCAATTCAAAACTACAGGACCTAAAACCACAAAGGATTCCTAAAACAAGAAAATCGGAAAACGGGTTTCTCCAAATAGCTTTTTACCTTTTTAATTTTCCCATAATACTGCTTTGGAAAACTAGGGTAAGGCCCCGGGTCTGGGAGCCGGAGTTTACGGCCACCATCAGATTTGGTTTCGCTCTTCTGGCATTTCCGCTTTACTACACATTGGTGTTCATAGTGCTCATGTTTCTTTATACCCCAATAACCGCCTTTGTCATAGTCCTTGGTATTTTTCTGTTCAATTGGGGTTATGTAAAGTTATAGGCCTGTTAGGCAGGTGATTGTTGTGGTCACTTAGGCTTTGGACTACATTAATCCGCCAAAGAAAATAGCGTTCATCAACAGTTTATTGGTACCATACCAAAATGCCCTGAAGTTCGTATTATCCGTGAATACAATGACCCTACCCTTGCCCAGCTTTTGGGCCCGAAAAGGGACGCTTCCCTTCAACATGGCCAAATTTTCCTCGGAAATGTATCCGCTCAGTAGAGGGGTATTGGTGTATTGAATGGGGTTGTTGTAACTATCCTTATGCGGTTCAATATAAACATTCGTATTTCGAAAAAGTGCCAATCTATTGTTTTTATACCCATAATTAATAGGATGGGAGCGATCCAGTTTGGCTTTAAAAATTGCCCCACCCGTTACCTGTGCACCTTTAAAATCGTTTTTCGCCCCAAATGAAACGTTTTTAGCGACTAAAGTATCCTTTCGGAATTTGAGCTTCATGAACTCATTCTTTTCAAACCATTCGGCGACATTTCTATAGCCTATTAAAGTTCCCCCTTCCATTACCCAATCTTTTAGGTTCTGAGAGCTTTTTGCGGCCAAAACCATATTGGCGCTACTGGAACTTGGCAGTATTATGTCGGTATATTTTTTCAAATCTACCTTGTCCAAATAGGAAATATCTATTTTGGTGATTTTCATATCATATCGGGTGTCGAACAAATGCCATATTTCACCAGCATCATACGAACGTATTCCGGTACCGACTAGGATGGCCACTTTTTGTTTTTTAATGGGATCAAAGTCATTACTGCCTAAATCAATTCCCCTGGTAAGCCCAGTATTGGCGGCTTTTATTTGCAAATTACTTTCTTGGGCAACAGTACTTAAAAATTGGTGGAGTTCCTTTGGGCCCAATTCCTGATTCTGAACCGGAATCATAATGGTTCCATAATCATATTGCCTGCCTTCCAGGGAGAAAGGGTATTTGGCAACTTTGGCACGCAATCCTTTTTCCAGAATCATATTCAGGGCTTTAGGGGCATAATACCCATGCCATTCAAAAAGATAGGCATACTCGCTCTCTATATCGATACTTCCGGATAAACCTGTAAGTTCGGTTATTTCGGAACCCGCATTTTCCAATGTATTTACCTCTGCATAGTCCAGATTAAAAGCCATGGGGAAGGTCCAGGCTGAAACATCATAAAACAAGCTGTCCTTGAATGTGGTACGCTTTTCGAACATGGCTTTTATAAGACGATGATTTTTTTGACGCATGGGTACTACATAGCTGTATCCCTTGCGATATTGTTTGCCTTCCAGTGTTATGTCACTGGCCAGTTCATGCAATTTTATGTTTTGCCGTTGCAGAATTTCGGCAAGATGCCAGGCCTTGGAAGCATCCTTGCTATCCCCGAAAATTATGGCCTGTGTCTTGCTTCGGGAAGTTTCGTTCCGAACGTCATTGTAAAAATCGCGCTGATAATTCAGGATTTTGGTCCGCATCTTTCTTGCCGCCTCTATGGTGGAAAGTGAGGTGGTGAATTGATTTCGTATCGTAAAGGGGAAGGTAAGCAGACCATTTTCACTCTCTTGGATGTGTCCTCTGGAACTGCCTTGCTCGAAAAGAATTCCAATGCCTCCGTTAACATCCGGGAAAGTGGATCCTTTTCCATAATAGTAATCATCAAAGTTCTCTTCCGAATAGTACAACGACCCAATTCTGTCCAAGGCTTTGGCATGATAGGTTCCAATCTCCGCAGTAAGCTCTTGATTCAATTTTGGCGTTAGTGGGTGGACTCGTAAAGGTTCACCCGGCTGAAAAAAGAAGGTAGAATTTGTACCCATCTCATGATGGTCCGTCAAGATGTTGGGTAGCCATTTATGAAAGGTATGAATACGCGCGCGACTTTCTGGCAATTGAACAGGTAACCAATCACGATTCATATCAAACCAGTAGTGATTGGTACGCCCACCAGGCCACACCTCATGATATTCCCTTTCGTTGTTATCCGCATTGAGGTTTTGGCTTTTGTTGGTGTTCGCCCAATAGGCAAAACGTTGTAGACCGTCTGGATTCATGCAGGGATCCAATAAAATGATCAGGTTATCCAAGGTCTCTTCAATTTCGGGTCCTTCGGCAGCTGCCAAATAATAGGCATAGGCCATAGCCGCATTGGTTCCACTAGGTTCATTGCCATGTATGGTAAATCCTTGGTAGACTACTAAAGGCATTTTTTCCGTATCCAAGGAATTGCCATTTGCTTCGGTCAGAGTAAGATGTTCTTGTCTGATCTTTTCAAGGTTATTCTGGTTTTTTGGAGAGGTAATGGTCAAAAGTAAAAGGGGACGCCCTTCAAAGGTTTTACCTACATTTTCGAGGGTCACGCGTTCACTGGTCTTGGCCAAAGCCTGCATATAAAACACAAGCCTGTCATGCGTTACGTGCCATTCGCCCACCTCATGTCCAATGATTTCCTTGGGTGTAGGTATTTCTTCATTGTAGCTCATACCTTGGGGCAGATAATAGCCTAAATCCAGGGATTCCTGGGAAGTAACTAAATGAGAGGCACAGAAAAGCAAGAATAGAGATAATGTAGTTTTCATATAGGGTTAAAATTTATGGACATCACAAACAAAAAACGGCCCTTTATCCGAAGAGCCGCTATCCTAATTATTTAATCTGCTTTAGACTTAAATATCATCAAAGTCAACATCTGTGAAGCTTTCTGCAGATTTTACCTGTCCGTTTTCACTAGGTTCTTCCTTCTTAAAATCTTTTTGATGACGCTCCGAAATTACCTCGGAACCTTTTTCACTAAAAATAAAATCCATCATTTCCTCAACATTTTCCCTGAACGCCTCAAAATCTTCCTTGTATAGGTAAATCTTGTGTTTTTTGTAGTGAAAAGAACCATCATCATGTGTGAACTTTTTACTTTCGGTAATGGTCAGATAGTAATCCCCGGCTTTAGTGCTCCTTACATCAAAAAAATAGGTTCTTCTCCCCGCCCTCAAAACCTTGGAATGGATTTCTTCCTGATCCATTAGTTCTCTCTCGCTCATTTTGTGTAGTTTATAGTTGTTAAATAAATGGTATTAATCCTTCAAAAATGTGAAAAAAATGGGAATCAGGCAACAATTTGGTTGTTTATTTCTCCGAGAGTTGGTTTATGTAAAGCTCTCTATAATACCCCTCTACATTGTTCAATTCCTCGTGGGTGCCTTCTTGTAAAAGTTGACCGTTATCCAATACAAAAACTTTATCGGCATTCTTGGCCGAGGATACCCTATGGCTCACTATAATCGTTGTTTTGTCATTGGAGACTTTCTTTAAATTGTTTAATATTTCCTCTTCGGTCTCGGTATCTACTGCGGAGAGACAGTCATCAAATAGATATATCTTAGGGTCTTTCAATAAGGCCCTTGCTATGGATACTCTTTGTTTCTGGCCGCCACTAAGTGTAATTCCCCTTTCTCCGAGTACGGTATCATATGCCATGGAAAAACCTATAATATTCTCATGTACGGCGGCATTTTTGGCCACTGTAATGACTTCTTCCTTCGTTGCGTCGTATTTGCCAAATTTTATGTTACTTTCAATGGAATCGGAAAACAACAAGGCGTCTTGGGGGACAGCACCAATGGACTCCCGAAGGCTTTTTAGATTTATTTCCTTGATCGGTACATCATCGATCAATATTTCACCGGAAGACACATCGTAAAGACGGGCAATTAGATCAAGAACGGTGGATTTACCGGCTCCGGTTTTTCCTAAAATGGCTACCGTTTCCCCTGGATTTATACAAAACGAAATGTCCTTTAATGCCGTAATATGGGTATCCTCATAAGTAAAGGATACATTTTTGAACTCTATTTTTCCGTTAATGGATATTAATTCGGACGCCTGATTACGTATTTCGGGTCGTTCCTTTAAGAACTCATTTATTCTCTTCTGTGAGGCCTCCGCACGTTGTACGATGGAGGTTAACCATCCTACTATGGCTACCGGCCATGTGAGCATGTTTACATATAAAATGAATTCTGCAATAACACCAATGGAGTTTATCTCACCATCTATGTATTGTTTGCCACCTATATAAATGACAAAAATATTACTTATACCTATGAGCAAGATCATTAAGGGAAAGAACCAGGCGTTCACTTTGGCCAGATCCATACTTTTGTCTTTTCCTTCCATGGCCAGGACCCCAAGGTCGGCATTCACCTGGGGTTCCAGGGCATATGCCTTTATGACCGAGACCCCGGAAAACACTTCTTGTGTAAAGGTAGATAGGGTAGAAAGATATTCCTGGACAACCGTACTTCGATTGTGGATTACCTTACTGATTTGATAAATAAGAACGGATAAAATGGGGAGCGGTATCAGGGTATATGCGGCCAAGGTAGGAGCCTTTATGAACATTATTGGAATAATACAAGCAAAAAGGGTGACCGTATTTATGCCATACATCAATGCCGGTCCGGCGTACATTCGTACTTGGCCCACATCTTCGCTAATGCGGTTCATCAAATCCCCTGTCCTGTTTTTTTTATAAAAACCAAGACTTAGCAGTTGATAATGGTCAAAGACTTCGTTCTTGAGGTCATATTCTATATAACGCGAAACGTTTATGATCGTCTGGCGCATTAAAAAAGTAAAGAATCCTGAAAGTAACGCCGCACCTACGATGATCAATATAAATTCCAAGAGCATTTCCTTAGCTGCAGGTTCGGTAATCTTTTGGCCCATAAAGTCCTCGACAACTTGTATGGAATTGTTGACGTAAGAAGGCATTACCAACTGGAATATACGGGCAATGATAGTAATTAAAATACCTATCAATAGTTTAAACCAATATTTTTTAAAGTATTTGTTAAGGTGCTTAAGTTCCTTCATGCAGTGGTAAGGCTAGGCGTCTAGCGTATTCTTGATTTTGCCAAAGATAGGTTTTTGGAAGACATACAAGTGTTATAAAATACCTAAGATAAAGCCCACGACCTTTATACAAAATTAAAATAGATTGCTATTTTTGCGGGGCGATGATTAACCCAATTCTTTCAAAAGTTCTCCGCAAATGTTGACAAGAAGGCATATAAGGGTAAAGGTAATGCAATGTATCTATGCTTTGACCCAATCCCAAGATGATTCCTTGGAGAAACAGCAAAAATTTCTGAGGACCAGCATCGAAGGGATGTACGTTCTCTATTTATTGGTCTTAAGCCTGCTTTCCGAAATACGGCACAAGGCCAACGGCCATCTGAAAATTACCTCTAAAAAGTACTTGGCGGGCACTTCGGACCATTATCCCAACAAGGAAAAATTCATAAACAATAGACTGTTGCATCAAATTTCCGGTAATAGCTTATTGGAGAGCGAAATGAAAAAAAGAAAACTCCAAAATTGGTACCTGAACGAGGAGTATGTAAAATTGATTTACAAAGAGATTTTGGAAAGCTCTATCTACGATAGATATATGTCCTCCAAGAAGAACGATTATGAAGAGGATCGTCAATTTGTTCTTGATGTGTTCCGTGATATCATCGCTCCTAATGAAAAAATTTACGAATATTTTGAAGACGATAAGTTGACCTGGGTCGATGACATTCCTATTGTGAACACCTTTGTTTTAAAGTTATTGAAGAAAGCCAAGGAAAGTCATAACGAATCTTTCTTTTTGCCCAAACTGCTAAAGGATCAGGCCGATATGGATTTTGCACAAAAACTCCTGACAAAGACATTGTTAAACAATTCACGTTGGGAGAAGGAGATCGAGGGAAAGACACCAAATTGGGACAAGGACCGTATTGCCGATGTAGATGCGATTTTGCTCAAAATGGGTATTTGTGAACTTTTGAACTTTCCTTCCATTCCGGAAAAAGTGACCATAAATGAATTTTTGGAAATTGCCAAGGAGTATTCAACTCCTAAAAGCAGCATATTCATCAATGGTATTTTGGACAAATTGGTAAAGGAGTACAGAGCTGAGGGAAAACTTAAAAAAACAGGTAGGGGCTTGTTATAAACAATATTTCTGTAATTTTACGCAATACAAAAATTATTACATAATGAAAAGAATAGTTTTAAGCCTAGGTCTAATGGCACTATTGGCAGTTTCCTGTAAGGAAAATGCATCCAGTAAGATAAATACCGATAAGGTGGCACAGGCTGCCGAAAGGGACGAAGCCGCTAAAAAGCTTCCAGTAATGTCCTTTGAAAAGTCCGAGCACGATTTCGGAACCATTGAACAAGGTGCCGCTCAAGAGACGGTTTTTAAGTTTACCAATACCGGCGAGGCCCCATTGATCATAACCGACGCCAAAAGCAGTTGTGGCTGTACGGTACCCAACCCACCTAAAGATCCCATAGCTCCAGGTGAGACGGGGGAGTTGTTGGTAAAGTTCAACGGATCTGGTCAAAATCAGGTCACAAAGACCATTACGGTGACTGCCAATACAGAAAAAGGCTCCGAGCTATTGCGCATCAAGGCTTTTGTAAACCCCAAAGGTGCAGCTCCAGTAGGACCAACGGTAAACTAGTCAACAAAAACTTAGACTCGTAAATAATGGGAGATATAGGACAGTTTTTGCCCATGATCCTTATTTTTGTGGTGGCCTACTTTTTTATGATCCGTCCACAAATGAAAAGGCAAAAGGATGAAAAACGTTTTGCTTCGGAACTAAAAAAAGGGGATCGGGTAGTTACAAAAAGTGGAATGTACGGTAAGGTAGTGGATCTTAATGACAAGGATTATTCCTGTGTTTTGGAGACCATGGCGGGAAAGATAAAATTTGACAGATCTGCCATATCCATGGAAATGAGCAAAAAACTCAGTACGCCTGCTAAAAAGTAGATTCCTTTACATAAGAATATTAAGGACGCCGGTTTATCAAATCGGCGTTTTTTTGTATAAAATTGAACCCGATCATGACTTCTAAGTCGACCCAAATGGGTAACAGGCGTCATGTACATTTCCAACTAATGTAATCTATAGAACATCAAAGTTGGTATTGTCTTTTTTGTAGGTGGGAAAGGTAGTTCCACACTTAAAATATTGGACAATTTTTCGCTGAAAATCATTATCTTGAAAGACAAAACAAAATTCTACAATCATGTACCAAAATCGACGAAACTTTATAAAAAAGAGCTCCTTGGCATTAGCTGGAACAGGAGCTGCATTTGCATTCCCCATGGAACTATTGGCCACCATGAGAAAAAGGGTCGGGCCCAATGACCGTATCAACGTTGGGGTCATTGGTTGCAAAGGGATGGGCTTTAGTGATTTAAGTTCCATGCTAAAAATAAGCGAGACCAATGTGATTGCCTTATGTGATGTCGACGAAAGTGTACTGGAATCCCGTACTGCGGATTTAAAAAAGGCAGGTATCAAGAAGCCGAAATGGTACAAGGACTATAGGCAGCTCCTGGAAAACAAGGATGTGGATGTGGTGATAATCGGAACCCCGGACCATTGGCATTGCCTTCAATTGACCGATGCCCTACAGGCAGGCAAGGATGTGTATTGTGAAAAACCTATAGCAAATTCTATTGAGGAAGCCGATATTATGTTGAATTACGTGAACTCTAGTGATCGTATGGTCCAGATCGGTCAATGGCAGCGTAGTCAACCACATTTTGTGGATGCGATTGATTTTGTGCATTCCGGTAAATTGGGAGAGATTCGATTGGCCAAGGCCTGGGCCTACCAAGGATGGATGAAACCGGTGCCCACGGTTCCTGATGAAGCCGTTCCCAATGGTGTGGATTATGATATGTGGCTAGGACCCGCACCCCAGCGTGCTTTTAACACTAATCGGTTCCATTTTAACTTTAGATGGTTTTGGGATTATGCCGGGGGATTGATGACGGATTGGGGTGTTCACTTGATAGATTACGCCCTTTATGGCATGAAGGCCGGTAGACCAAAATCGGTAATGGCCCTAGGTGGAAAATTTGCATATCCCGATGATGCTTCAGAAACCCCGGATACTTTACAGACCGTTTTTGAATACGATGGCTTTTCCATTCTTTGGGAACATGCCACGGGCATTGATGGTGGTAACTATGGCCGTAACCACGGCATTTCCTTTATTGGAAACAATGGAACCTTGGTATTGGACAGAAATGGATGGGAAGTAATCCCGGAAAAAAACTTCAATGGATGGGGTAAGGAAAGAACACCAAAAATGGAAGCTATTTTAAAGGACAAGGACGGGGTAAGCGGACTTGATCTGCACACCGTTAATTTTATTGAAGCGGTAAAGGCCAGGGACGCTTCCAAACTCACGGCACCGATTCAGGTAGGCTACGATGCCGCTTTGGTATCTCACATGGGCAATGTTGCCTTTAAAACGGGTAATAGGATTTATTGGGATACTGCTAGTAACAAGTTCAAAGAGGAAGAGGCCAACCAATATATGAAAGCAAATTATCAAAATGGTTGGAAATTACCTATGATTTAAAAATCAAATTCCCAAATCCCTGCTTAAGACGCAATGTTCATTAGAAGGAGGGATTTGGGGAATTTAATGAGCACTATCTATAATTATCGTTAAGACCTTTCCCTTCTAATATTAAGGGAGTTATCTTTTTCAACCGGGAAAGTTTGGTTTTTTCTTGTTTGGCATCCGCTATATAGGAGGCATATTCGTTTTGTTTGTAGGGAGACAATGTCTTAAATCTCCTGCCTAACTCTTTGTCAGCATTCAGGGCCATCTTAAGCATTTGTGGTAAGGGGGTCTTTGCTTTTTCCTTTTTTTCGGGTTTTGCTGTAATACCCTTTTTTTGGTTTTCCAAAGCCTCTATCATATAACTGACAACGCCCTCTTCATCAATTTCATCCATGGTCGTAAACTTCCAATGTCGCATGGCTTGGGTCTTGCCCTCCTGGGCATTTTCCAGGACATTTTTTGGGTCTGTGAGGAGCATCCCGTTAAAAAAACCCAATCCAAAATGAAGCTTGAAGCGTGCAATCCAAAATACGTTCTTATTATTGATCGTATAGACCGGGGCATGCCATTTAAAAGTTTCCATCGCTTCTGTCTTGTGGGCCAGGTTTCTTAAAACGGCAATCTCTTTCTTAAATAGGTGTTCTTCCCCGAAATATGTTTCGACTTTTTTTGAAATATCCATGGTAACGATAGTACTGTTCCTATACTAATTTATGTATTTTCAATAACTTTTGGCGGCTACCAATTCGCATATTTTTATGATTACCTCTACCGCCTTTTGCATACTTTGAACCGGAATGTATTCGTATTTTCCATGGAAATTATGCCCCCCTGCAAAGATATTGGGACAAGGTAGGCCCATATAGCTTAATTGTGACCCGTCCGTACCTCCGCGAATAGGTTTAATAATGGGTAGAACGTCTACGGCCTGCATGGCTTCCTTGGCAATTTCTATGATGTGGAATACCGGCTCAATTTTTTCACGCATGTTGAAATACTGGTCGTGCAGTTCCAGTTCAACACAATGGCCATGGATTTCATTGAGTTTGGCTGTAATGGTCCTCAAAAATTCCTTCCTTTTTTCGAATTTTTCAAAATTATGGTCACGGATAATCAATTCGAATTCGGCATGTTCAATCTCGCCTTTTAGCTTATGTACATGGAAAAAACCTTCTCTATCGGAAGTGTGCTGAGGTGTTTCTTCCGGAGGGAGAATGCTCATAAACTCATTGGCGATACTTATGGCGTTGATCATTTTGTTTTTGGCATAACCAGGGTGGACGCTTTTTCCGGCAATACGAATTTTGGCACTTGCCGCATTGAAATTCTCGTACTCCAATTCACCGATTTGACTCCCGTCCATCGTATAGGCCCAATCCGCCCCAAATTGCTCCACATCAAATTTATGTGCTCCCCGGCCTATCTCCTCATCCGGTGTAAAGCCTATCCGTATTTTTCCATGTTTAATGTCCGGGTTATGTATTAGGTATTCCATGGCAGTAATGATTTCTGCAATGCCCGCCTTGTCGTCTGCCCCTAATAACGTGGTGCCATCCGTCGTTATTAAGGTCTGGCCCTTGTAAAGGAGCAAATCCTCAAAATAACGTGGAGATAAAACTATATTTTCTACTTCGTTCAGAATAATATCCCCACCATCATAGTCTTTAACAATTTTTGGATTAACATCCACAGCGGTGAAATCGGGCGTGGTGTCAAAATGGGAGATGAACCCGATAGTGGGTACCTCTTTTTCCAAATTGCTGGGCAATGTGGCCATGATATACGCATTGTGATCAATGGTAACCTCCTCCAAACCTATTTGTTTTAGTTCTTCCACAAGCTCCAAGGCCAGATGCCACTGTTTTTCCGTACTGGGTGTCGTTTTGGAATGGGGATTACTTTGGGTATCGATTTTCACGTAATTTATAAATCGCTCTACTAATTGTCGCATCGATATAATTTTTGCATAAAAATACTGTTTATACATCAGGAATCTCACAGTAATATTCTTTTTGACGATGATAAAATTCACAAGGATGTTTTATGTCCTCTTGGGCTGTACAATCTTTTCTTCGGTATCGTTGGCCCAGGATTGTACATTGGATATTGGAGGGGACAATACGGATATGATGATAGAGGTCTTTCAGCTTAACGATGCTCAGATAAAAACCATGGAGAACCTAAAATCCGATTTGGAAATCCAGATAAAAGGTCTAAAGGAAGACATTCAAAAACTTTTTGACGACCATCCACAAAGTAGTACGGAGGAGCTGCAGGTTTTGGCGGATAAATATCGGGTGCTGGAAAAAAAAGTAATGGATGCATCCTGGGAATGTGATAAAAAACTTTTAAGTACCTTCAATGAAAGACAATATGGACGATACTTAGATCTCTGCCACGAAGCATTTCGAAAACCTATCAGAATTATCCCAGTAGCGGTCAAGGATTCGGTTAGATCCCATTGATTTTCATTTTATCGAAATAATCAAAAAATTGGTTTAGACAGAAGAAATACTAGGGTTAAGTTTGTATTTTTGACGAAATCTTACTGTGGCCCATGTATAAATTTCTAGTTCGCCCCTTCCTTTTCCTACTTGATGCAGAAAGGGCGCATCACCTCATATTTT
This sequence comes from Ulvibacterium sp., assembly GCF_028285715.1. Taxonomy (GTDB): domain Bacteria; phylum Bacteroidota; class Bacteroidia; order Flavobacteriales; family Flavobacteriaceae; genus Ulvibacterium. The sequence continues at coordinate 96,693 of NZ_JANQOO010000017.1, read as the reverse complement.
CATTGGTACGATTCCTATCAAAAATTGGATTCTCCAAGGTCTTTAAAAGTTTATATACCATAGAGGACAAGCGATTGGAAAGACAAGTTTTTGGACTAAAGTTCAAAAATCCTGTAGGTCTTGCAGCCGGATTCGACAAAGATGCCCTATTGTACAATCAGTTTTCGAACTTTGGTTTTGGGTTTGTAGAGATAGGGACATTGACCCCAAAACCCCAAAAAGGCAATCCAAAAAAACGTTTATTCCGCCTTAAGGCAGATGAGGCCATAATTAATCGGATGGGGTTTAATAACAAAGGGGTCTTCGATGCCGTCGAACGTCTTAAGAAGGAACATAATGTTCTCGTAGGGGGTAACATTGGTAAAAATAAGGTCACCCCTAATGACGATGCCATTAAGGATTATTTGATTTGTTTTGACGCACTTTTTGATCATGTGGATTATTTTGCCGTTAACGTAAGCTCTCCAAATACTCCGGGACTTCGGGAACTACAGGGAAAAAAGCCCCTTGTGGCCTTGTTAAGGGAATTGAAGAAGGAAAATGTAAAATATGCCAATGATAGGGACAATAAGGAAAAACCTATTCTTCTAAAAATTGCCCCAGACTTGACGGACAATCAATTGTTGGATATTATCCAAATAGTGGAAACCACAAAAATAGATGGCATAATTGCGACCAATACTACTATTGAACGAAAAAATTTAAAGTCCGACTTGGTTCAGACCGAAGAGAAAGGTGGATTGAGCGGAAAACCCTTACGGAATAAAAGTACCGATGTCATTCGATTTCTAGCCGAAAAAAGCAATAAAGCCTTTCCTATAATCGGAGTAGGAGGTATACATTCTCCCGATGATGCCTTAGAAAAATTGGATGCTGGTGCAGACTTGGTCCAATTGTATACCGGATTCATCTACGAAGGGCCTTCACTGGTAAGGCAAATCAACAAGGCAATTCTAAAAAAAGCCGAGGAAGAAGGGGATTGAAAATTTCGATTCCAGTTTTCCAGATATGTATAGGGACTAAATATGTCAAAAGGAGCCACCTAATTCTCCTTGCTCCAGTAGTCCACTACAGTGACATCCGCCAAATGCGGGGATAACAATGCGCCAAAAGCTTTATGGTCCGGATGCGGTAAATAAATGGCCCTATCCGCTTCACTGTTAAAAGTAAGCAAAAAGGCATGGGTGAGCCCTTTGTTCAGGCCTTCCGGACTGTTGTTCAAGCCCCATTCATAACCTGCGATTTCCGGAATTTTAGATGGAAGTGCTGCAAAAGCATCCTCTATTTCACTGATTTTTTCCTGACTGGTCCCTTCCTTGAATTTAAAAAGTACCACATGGCGTAAAACGCTGTCTTGTTCCATAGTAATTTCGGTTTGGATCGCCCTACCATTTTTTTTGTTCATTGGTTCCTTGGAAATGGCCAATAAGGTCAGGAATGGGAGGAAAGCTACATATAGGATTTTCATTTTTTCTATTTTGTGGAAAGATATAAAAATTAAACTTTAGTCCATGGAATTTGTATTTTCGGTTTCAAAGTTTAAACCTTGGATTACGAAATTTTATTGACTTTTATTGGAGCTACCGCCGCTCTGGCAATCTCGCCGGGACCGGATAATGTCTATGTGCTTATGCAGGGTATGGTCCATGGCAAAAAATATGGTTTGGCCACCGCGGCAGGCCTTATGTCCGGTTGTCTGATCCATACCACCTTGTTGGCCCTTGGCGTATCGGCACTGATAAAAGGAAATGATCGACTCTTTTTTGGGATTAAATTGTTCGGAGCGTTATACCTGTTCTACCTTGCCTTTAAGGTGTTTCGTAGTGACGCTTTAAAACTATCGGATACGGGCGTTTCCAAAAAGAGTTTGACGCAGCTATTTAAGCAAGGATTTATTATGAACGTTTTAAATCCAAAGGTGACGATCTTTTTTTTGGCTTTTTTTCCAGCATTTTTATTTAGTGAGGAATTGGGTACGGTGGTCCAATTCTACGTGCTGGGCCTTCTTTTTATCTTGGTATCCTTTTCCGTCTTTGGCTTGATCGCAATTCTTGCCGGGAACATTTCAAAATATCTACTCGGAAACCCCAATATGGGAATAGTCCTAAAATGGTTGCAGATATTGGTTTTTGTGGGTATTGGGCTCTATATATTGTTATCGGATAAATAGTGCTAATTTTGGTATTGGTATTTAAACACTATGTCCGAACAGGTCAAGATAATTGAATGTCCGAGGGATGCCATGCAGGGTATCAAAACCTTCATCCCAACAGATCAAAAGGTGAGGTACATCCAGTCCCTTTTGGGGTGTGGATTTGATACCATCGATTTTGGGAGTTTCGTATCCCCTAAAGCCATTCCCCAAATGACCGACACCGCTGAAGTGCTTTCCAAACTAGATCTGTCCAAAACAAAAAGTAAGCTTCTGGCAATTGTTGCCAATGTCAGAGGGGCCAATGATGCCTGTAAACATAAAAAGATCGACTACTTGGGTTACCCATTTTCCATTTCCGAAAATTTCCAAATGAGAAATACCCATAAGACCATAGCACAATCCGTAGAAACCTTAAAGGAAATCCTTGATATTGCCAATGCATCCCATAAAGAGGTGGTGACCTATATTTCCATGGGCTTTGGCAACCCCTATGGAGATCCTTGGGATGTAGGGATAGTTGGGGAGTGGACGGAAAGATTGGCTAAAATGGGCGTTAGGATCTTGTCCTTGTCGGATACCGTGGGAACTTCTACGCCAAAGACTATAGCGTACCTCTTTTCCAACCTCATTCCTAAATATCCCAATATTGAGTTCGGAGCCCATTTACATACTACTCCTTCCAAATGGCATGAAAAAATAGACACAGCTTTTAAGGCCGGCTGTCGAAGGTTTGATGGCGCCGTACAAGGTTTTGGGGGTTGCCCTATGGCCAAGGACGAGCTTACCGGGAATATGCCCACCGAGAAAATGCTCTCACATTTTACCTCTTTAAAGGTGGACGCCCAAGTGAATTGGATGGCCTTTGAGGCGGCTTACAATAAGGCAACCGAGTTATTTTCCTCTTATTACTGATACTGCTCATATCCACTGATATAGAGTTAAAAACTATTGGAATTTGCTCTTTTTAGAGATAGAAAATATACTGGCCCTTGTTAAATCGAATTCAAATGAAAAATAATCCGAACCATTCAACGATTTCTAGAATTCGCCTAGAACCTTGGTTTTTATCAAGGTAAGGATGATGAAGTTATAACCAAAAAAAGGAAGACCATGGTCTTCCTTTTCGGTTTTTTGAGTTAGTTTAGTTTTAGGCTACAGCTTTGGGCGCCCAACTTGAGCACAACATTTCTGCCGATGCCTTTTGAGGATGCGGGCAATCGGAGGTATTAAACCGTGTACAGGTGCCGCAGTTCATGTTGTTCTTAAGGGCTTCTTGCATAGAAAAACTATCGCAAGTATGTCGTTCACTTACCTGTATTTTATGTTGGGTACAGGTGTTCCCTCCGGAAAGATTGTTGCAATTGGAGCAACTGGTTGCTAATCTAATGGGCATGACACTCTATTTAAATGTTTACACAAAAATACACTTGGTTTATATTAGAAACAATATAAATAATTGATTTTCAAATATTTATATCTAGATTGATTAAAATTAAAGCTGCTCTGAAGATGCCTGGGTCACTCCCATCTTGCGCATAGGGATTTCCGATAAAAACATATGCAGTCATCCATACTACATCTACTTTTGGCTAAGATACCTGCGAAGCGACATCGGGGCATTGCCCTCAAACCAAATACTACCGGAAAGATGAACCATCAAGGGGTAAGAAATTACAATCCAGGTCAACTTCATGTTGATTAAAGGATGTTTTCTCCTGTGTTGATCGGAAAATAATCCTAATATGGCTCAAAGCAGCTTTGGGCAATCGGTTTGTGGAATGATACGTTCTTTCTTGGGTTCAAAATAAGATTTCCGCTTGTGTTGGGGAATAGGTAGGTAGCGATATATTCATTACATTTGCACGCAATTAATCCTTAATTGCCATGCAAGCCCACCACAATAAAATTCTAGGAGAAGGTCTTACTTACGATGATGTACTCTTGGTTCCTGCCTATTCAGAGGTCCTTCCAAGGGAAGTAAACATTCAGACCAAATTTACGAGGAATATAACCATTAATGTTCCCATTGTATCCGCAGCCATGGATACGGTTACGGAAAGCCGAATGGCCATTGCAATTGCACAGGAGGGAGGAATAGGAGTCCTACATAAGAACATGACCATAGATCAACAGGCCATGAAGGTGCGCAAAGTAAAGCGGGCCGAAAGCGGTATGATTTTGGACCCTGTTACTTTACCTTCCAATGCTTTGGTAAAGGACGCAAAGGCCAGTATGCGGGAATTTAGTATCGGGGGTATTCCCATCGTGGACGATTCTGGAAAGTTGATCGGTATCGTAACCAATAGGGACTTGCGTTTTGAGAAGAACAATGATAGACCTATTTCAGAGGTCATGACCTCCGATAATTTGGTCACTGTAGGTGAAGGTACCTCCTTGGCTCAGGCAGAGGATATTCTTCAGGAGAACAAAATAGAGAAGTTACCGGTGGTCGATGAGAACTATAAACTGGTAGGTCTTATTACCTTCCGGGATATCACAAAATTGACCCAAAAGCCCATAGCCAATAAGGATAAATATGGCAGGCTCAGGGTAGCCGCAGCTTTGGGCGTTACCCCGGATGCTGTGGAAAGGGCCGAGGCCTTGGTCAATGCAGGCGTCGACGCCATCGTTATCGATACGGCCCACGGCCACACCCAGGGTGTGGTTACTGTCTTGCAGAATGTAAAAAAGAAATTTCCGGACCTTGAGACCATTGTGGGCAACATTGCTACGGGTGAAGCGGCAAAGTATTTGGTAGATGCCGGCGCAGATGCCGTAAAAGTAGGTATAGGACCAGGTTCCATTTGCACGACTCGAGTAGTGGCAGGGGTTGGTTTCCCGCAGTTTTCCGCCGTGCTGGAGGTTGCTTCGGCCATAAAGGGAAGCGGTGTTCCCGTAATTGCCGATGGCGGCATACGATATACGGGCGATATTCCCAAGGCCATCGCGGCCGGTGCGGATACGGTTATGCTTGGATCACTTTTGGCCGGTACTAAGGAATCACCTGGGGAGACCATCATTTATGAGGGTCGAAAGTTTAAATCGTATCGGGGCATGGGCTCGGTAGAGGCCATGAGAGAAGGTAGCAAGGACCGTTATTTTCAGGATGTGGAGGACGATATCAAAAAATTGGTTCCAGAAGGCATTGTAGGCCGGGTTCCTTACAAAGGCGAACTGTTCGAAAGTATCCATCAATTTGTTGGTGGCCTTCGTGCTGGAATGGGCTATTGCGGTGCAAAGGACATCGCTACTTTACAGAAAACTGGTCGCTTTGTTAAAATTACGGCAAGCGGTATCAATGAAAGCCACCCCCATGATGTGACCATCACCAAGGAATCTCCCAATTACAGTAGATAAGCTTGGTAGTTTATTGGTATATTTATAGTGCTACTACGAATTGTATGGATTAGGCATATATAAGTACATCAAGAACTCATGAAATCCAAAAACGGACCATCTAAAAAAACATCAAAATCCCGACGGGAATTTTTGACTTCGGCCATGGCCCTTAGTAGTATTCCTCTTTTTCCATACCCCTTAAATATAGCTGACGAATCTATTTTAGGCCCTCATATGGAGGAAAGTACTTTTAACATTGACGGTACTAAAAGCATTATTGGAGCATATGGGGATTGGGCCACTTCTTTGGTAGCAAATCCTCCCGAGCTTTCTTTCAGGCATACCGAGTGGACCAATTTGAACCATTGGCGTCAAAAGGCACTGGAAAAAACAAGGGAATTGGTTTCTGCCCCTGCTATAGAAAAGGGCCCATTGAAGGTTGTCACAAAATCAAGTTATGAATATGATGGCCTCGCGGTCGAGGAGTTGCAATGGCAACTTCCCTATGGCAATCCCACGGATGCCGTTCTCCTTAAGCCAAAAGGTGCCAATGGACCTTTACCTGCCGTTTTGGGCCTTCATGACCATGGCGGGCAAAAGTATTTTGGAAAAAGAAAGATTACCAAAACCTCGGATGAGGTACATCCCGTTATGGTAGCCCATCAAAAAGATTCGTATTCAGGTCTGGCTTGGGCCAATGAATTAGCGAAAAGGGGCTATGTTGTGCTGGTACATGATACGTTTACTTTTGGCTCAAGAAGGGTCAGGTACTCTGATGTGGAGGGCATTACTTGGGGGCATTGTAGCGTCAAGGACAAAACAGATCAAAATCCGGAGGATTCCAAGAATATCAAAATATATAATGAATGGGCCGCAGAACATGAGCATATTATGTCAAAATCCCTTTTTTGTGGAGGAACTACTTGGCCGGGAGTGACTTTGCTGGAGGATCGAATAGCTCTGGAAATCCTATGTAACCGACCCGATGTGAATGAAGAAAAAGTGGGTTGTTGCGGTCTCTCGGGAGGAGGACTCCGTACGGATTATCTAGGGGGCTTGGACCATAGGATACAATGTGCCATTAGCGTAGGATTTATGTCCACTTGGAACGACTTTTTAGTGAACAAGTCCTTTACACATACCTGGATGACCTATGTTCCGCTCTTGCCAAAATATTTGGATTTTCCCGAAGTTCTGGGCCTTCGCGTACCCTTACCAACCATGGTCATGAGCAATAATGAAGACCAATTGTACACTTTGCCTGAAATGAAAAAGGCAGACGCTATTTTACAAGAAGTTTATAGTAAGGCAGGTGCCTCCGACCGATATAGCGGCAAATTCTACCCTGGCGGGCATAAATTTGATTCGGCCATGCAGGAGGATGCGTTTACCTGGTTCGATACGTGGTTGAAATAGTGCACCGAAGGATGTTCTGATATATTGAACTATCGGTCGGTCCCGACCTCTATCTGGATTGTGTAGAGTTTGCTTTCCTCCTTGGTATACGCAAATTGTTTTTGAATTTCACCATCCTTGGAAACCACCAATGAGGCACCTATGCACCACCAACCTTTCCATTCACCATCCTTTACTAGTCCGGTATTGCTCACTCCGATTACCGGGATATGGTGTTTTTGGGCAATTTCCGTATAGGATTCTTTCCAAATGTCCCCATATGGCGTTTTCTCGTTATCATAATCGGGGGGTACGGCCCAACTACATGGAGATAGTATGATATCTGCGCCCATATATCCAAGGGCATGTCCTAGTTCATTCGTAGCCGGGGAATTGTCCGCGCAAATGTTCATTCCGATCATCCCTAAATCCGTAGGGGTCACGGTACAACTCATGCCTGGTGTATAGATGTGCCGTGCAATATCCAAAATGTTGACTTTTCGGTGTTTTCCTAAAATCTGCCCATTGGGTGAGATTAGGAGTGCGGTATTATGAATTTGATTCCCGTCTCGCTCCGTGAGTCCGGCAACCACATAAATCGCGTTTTCTTTTGCGGCCTCCTGCAAGACTTTACTATGGTCCCCGGGAATGGGTTGCGCCTCGTTTATTGCAGAGGAATTCGTCCAGCCAAAATCCAGACATTCCGGTAAAACGATGACATCGCATGAATTTTCAGCAGCCTGCTTAATAAAAAGGGTGGCATTTTTGAGGTTTACCTCAGGATTGCCTCCGTTCACGTGCATCTGCCCAATACCAACATGTAAAGTCTCCTTTTTTACTGCTGATTGTGCCATAAGGGTATGGTTTAGTACTACTAAAAATACGAACGAAAGGGAAAGGGTAAAACGTTCTGTTTGCATTACATGGCGGATTTTCATGACTATTGGCTGTGTACAACTAAAAAATGGTTCACCAATGTACAACAATTTTGGTTTTGGATGCCACGCGGCATCAAAACCCGATGTCATAAATTTCAAACAACAATTTCGAACGTGTAGGGAAGGGGAATGAAGTAAAAAAAGTAGAACAGGAATGCCTTGAGGACTTATTTTCCCTTACCGCTATACGCCTGCCAATCCTTTTCCTTATAAATGTCATCACCGAAGTACTTGGCAATATTCAAAAAGGGTTTTGGCTTTTGGTAACCAGGTAGAGGGGAAAGCATATTCATTTCCTCGTCCAGAAAAATAGTTGTGGGGTAGCTTAGACGACCTTGCATAAGTGCGGCTGCAAATTCATGATAGCCCTTTCTGCCGGAGGGTACAAAATTGTAGGTCTTGCCTTTGTACTCTATGGGATCTTTGCCTTCACCATCCAATTTAACCATATAGAAATTCTCGGACATGTACGCGGCCACCTCCGGGTTTTGAAAAGTATCCTTGTCCATTTTTTTGCACCAACCACACCAATCCGTGTAAATATCAACGAATACCTTCTTAGGATTTTCTTCGTTCATGACCAGGGTAGTGGCTTCTTCCCAAGTAAGCCATTCCACTTTTTGTGCATAGGTATTCGCCGTAGCCAATCCGATAAAAAAAAGGAAAGTGGATTTTATAATGACCGTCCTGCTTTTATTCATGGTATGTTTTTATGGAGAGTTAGTCCAATTAGTATACCAAAGCTAACGAAAATTGAGCACTTTTATTTCGCAACGACCTTTTCCCTCTGGGAAGAAAATAGGTCCTTTACATCTACTTGATTCTTAATAAGGTCTTCAAAGGTTTCGCGCTCCCTGATCAAAACAGCCTTTCCTTCGTGCCAAAGTACCTCTGGAGGCCTAAACCTGGAATTATAGTTACTGGCCATGGTAAAACAATAGGCACCGGCATTGCGGAAGCACAGAATATCACCCTCCGAAATCTCGTTGATCCTTCGGTTGCTTCCAAAAGTGTCCGTTTCGCAAATGTACCCGACAATGGAGTAGTAACGTTCCTTTCCCTTTGGATTGGATATATTTATGATTTCATGATTGGACCCATAGAACATAGGGCGTATCAAATGATTGAATCCTGAATCTATACTAGCGAATACGGTTGAAGTGGTCTGTTTTACAACGTTCACCTTGGCCAGGAAGAAGCCTGCCTCACTAACCAAAAATTTACCTGGTTCAAAGGCCAAGGTCAATTCCTTGCCATATTGCTTGCAAAAGGTATTGAATCGGGAGCTCAGCTTCTTACCAAGTTCCTCAATATTGGTCTCTATATCGCCTTCTTTATAAGGTACTTTAAAGCCACTACCAAAATCAATAAAATCCAGGTCCTTAAAATTCTTTGCGGTCTCAAATAGAATTTCTGATGCATAAAGAAATACATCGATATCCAGAATATCGCTTCCCGTGTGCATGTGGATACCATTGATATTCATATGGGTCAGCTCAACTATCCGCAATAAATGAGGGATTTGGTGGATGCTGATACCAAATTTTGAATCGATATGGCCAACTGAAATTTTTGAGTTCCCACCCGCCATTACATGGGGATTAATTCGGATACATACAGGTATATCGGGATGTTTACTTCCAAACTGCTCCAAAATGGAAAGGTTATCTATGTTTATCCGAACCCCAAGTGCCGCTGCTTCCTCTATTTCTTCCAAGGAGACACCATTGGGTGTAAAAATTATGGATTCTGGTTTAAACCCTGCCAATAAACCCAATTTTACTTCTTGCACAGAAACCGTATCCAAGCCACTGCCCAAGCTGTTCATTAATCTTAGTATGGTAATGTTGGACAACGCCTTCGCAGCATAGTTCAGTTTTAACTTTTTTACGCTCCCAAACGCCTGGGTCAATCTCTGGAACTGGGAAATAATTTTCTCCGAATCATACACATAAACCGGATCACCATAGGTCTTCGCGATTTTAAGTAGGTCACTGTATTCCATAATACTTCGTAATTTGACACAAAACTAAACTGTTAGGATGGCTTGAGCAAAAAAAAAACCTTCATAATTAAATAATACAACAATTTGTTATTTTTATAACAAAAATTGATGCTTTGACCCTTTGTCATTGCGTTATTTGAATTGTACTTTAGGGCAATGGTTGAAGGTGATGGTTCAATGCCATTTTTCCTGTTTCCATAAATGGTAAGTTATCCGGAGACCATCCCATATAAATCTGAAAGCCCAAAACACAATCCTTATCTAATTAAAGAATGAAATTACCTCTATTTCCTTTACAGTCTGTTTTTTTTCCAGGGGAAACCGTACCCCTCCATATTTTTGAGGAACGCTATAAACAGTTGATCAACGATTGCAGGAAAGAAGCGATTACTTTTGGTATCCCTGTATACATATATGACGGACTTGCCTACGGCACGGAAGTACAGTTGGTTGAGGTGGTAACGACCTACGAGGGCGGAGAAATGGATGTGGTTTGTGTAGCCAGGCAGGTTTTTAAGGTCATTACTTTTGACAATGAGATTGATGGCAAACCCTATGCAGGAGGAATTGTTCAATTTTTGGATAATGTAAACGATGCCGACCTTGCTATGAAAAGGAAAGTATTGAATGGTATTGAAGAGCTGTATGACCTTATGGGTGTACCGTATACGACAATTCCGGTTGAAAAATTCAATAGTTACATACTGGCACACAAAATGGGATTGTCCTTTGAGCAGGAATATGAATTGCTGCAAATGTCTAAGGAAAGCGAACGATTATCATTTATTAACGCACATTTGTTGGCCACTACCAGTGTTTTAAAGGAAGTGGACCGCACCAAGCGTAATATAGAGATGAACGGGGATTTCAGAAACTTTGACCCCTTGGATTTTAAGGATTTCAAAATATAAGGTATAGTGCAGCTAGGTTAGTAGATATAGCGTAGTTTTGATTAGGGTAATTAACCTTCGTTTCCTATTTTTGCTGGCGAACCCATAAGATGTATCATATATGAATCTTCACGAGTATCAGGGAAAAGAGATATTGGCCAGTTTTGGTGTACGGATACAAAGAGGTGTAGTGGCCCATAACGCCAAGGAAGCGGTGGAAGCCGCCAAACAGCTTACTTCCGAAACCGGTACCAGTTGGCACGTAATCAAGGCGCAGGTACACGCTGGCGGTAGAGGAAAAGGAGGAGGCGTGAAGTTGGCCAAAAACCTAAAAGAGGTGGAGGAGGTAGCGGGCCGCATAATAGGGATGAATCTCGTAACCCCTCAAACCTCCGCTGAAGGAAAGAAAGTGCATAAGGTACTGGTGGCCGAGGATGTTTATTATCCTGGCGATAGTGAGACCAACGAATTTTACATGTCCGTACTGCTCAATAGGGGCACAGGTAGGAATATGATCATGTATTCCACAGAAGGAGGTATGGATATTGAAGAGGTAGCGGAAAAAACACCTCATTTAATATTTACCGAGGAAATAGACCCGGCAACAGGACTTCTGCCTTTTCAGGCCAGGAAAGTGGCTTTTAACCTTGGACTCTCGGGAACGGCTTTTAAAGAGATGACAAAATTTGTCACAGCTTTATACAGGGCTTATGACCAAAGTGATGCCAACTTGTTTGAAATAAATCCCGTACTAAAAACTTCGGACGACAAGATTATGGCCGTGGACGCCAAAGTTTCCATAGATGACAATGCGCTTTATCGCAGAAAGCAGTATGCGGAAATGCGAGATCTTCGAGAAGAAAACCCTATTGAGGTAGAGGCCAGGGCCGTAGGGCTAAACTATGTGGATTTGGATGGTAATGTTGGCTGTATGGTCAACGGTGCCGGTTTGGCCATGGCTACAATGGACCTTATCAAAATGGCGGGTGGCGAACCGGCCAACTTTTTGGATGTTGGGGGTACCGCCGATGCCAAGAGGGTAGAGGAGGCGTTCCGAATCATTTTAAAGGATCCAGCGGTAAAAGCTATACTGATCAATATTTTTGGAGGAATTGTGCGCTGTGACCGTGTTGCGCAAGGGGTGGTTGATGCCTATAAAAACATGGGAGACGCCATAAACGTTCCTATCATAGTGCGTTTACAGGGTACCAATGCAGAGCTTGCGAAGGAAATTATCGACAATTCCGGTCTGGCCGTCCACTCCGCAGTCCAATTTCAAGAAGCGGCGGACAAGGTGGAGGAGGTGCTAACATAATGCTCAAGAAGCTATAATACAACATAGAGAGCCGCTATTACAGCGGCTTTCTTTTTTCTCATACTTCAAGGATATCAAGGATTTTTAATTCGCCCATTTTTAATAGGGGTCATACCGTCTATTGACTAATAGGAATAGTTGAGATTGATTAAAATTATGTTAATCATAGATTTCAGTGTAACACTTTGTGTGTTTCATGAGTCTTTTTAGTAATTCATCAATTTATTAATCAAAAAACCAAGTGTCATGAGAAAAATTAGTTTAGTATTCGTAGCTGCAATGTTGTTGTCCGCAGGAAGTGTTTTTGCCAACGGTCCAAAGGAGAATGATCCAACGCAATCTATTAAGACCCAGGTCAGGAAACTTTTACGAGGTTACTCCATGCCAACTTCCGAAAAGGATTTGACGGCCACCATTTTATTTACGGTAAATAAGCAAAACGAATTCGTGGTCCTATCCGTAGAGACTGAAGATGAGGTATTGGAATATTTTGTCAAGTCTAGGTTAAACTACCACAAGGTAAACTCAAAAGCAATTTCTGAAGGCAGAAGGTATACTATGCCTATTAAAATAGTAAGTTAAGAAGCCTATGAAAACCTCGGACGTGATGCTTATCAAGTCCGGGGTTTGCCTTTATTTTTATACTTCACCGGTGTAATATCCGGTTTTTTGGAATCGAACCGCCTCTTTTTAAAAGGAGGTTTTTTTGATGTATGTCCTTTCTCCTTGAGCAAGACCTCCCCGGGGTTTTTAGGATTTTCTTTTGTTCCCCTTAAATAAATTACCAGTCCATTTAAAAAATTCCGTAAAATCTGATCCCCGCACTCCATATATTTTGGATGATCTTCCTTTCTGAAAAAAGCACCAAGTTCACTTTTGGATATTTTAAAATCGACCAATTCCAAAATTCCAACGATATCGTCGTCCCGTAGCATAAGGGCCACCCTTAATTTTTTAAAAATGTCGTTATTGCTCATAATCCTTTATGATTTCAAGGGAATTGCAAATTAGGAATTCGATTAGGAATTACGGGATCTTTCCCCATATTTTATACGAAACCATTCTTTTTTTTGTTATTAAAGTGTGGAAACACCTCAAATCCCTGTTTTATGGGCAGCTATGAAGAAAAACTGAGCATTCTTTCCGAAATGATCGCTTTTGCCAAAGCGGATAAGGTTGTTAAGGAATCCGAATATAATTTCCTATTGGGGGTTGCCTCCCAATTGGGGGTGGACCGTAAAACCTTCGATACTCTTTTTGAAACTAAAGTGGAACGTGTAATTCCAAACTCCCAGGCCGAGCGAATCCTGCAGTTTCACCGATTGGTCCTTTTGATGAACGTGGATCAAGAGCAAAGCAGTGTTGAGATTAGCAGGTTGCATAATATTGGATTGGGTTTAGGCCTACCTCCATCCGCCATAGAACAGGTATTGTCCGTGATGCACAAATATCCCGATAAAATAGTACCTCCGGACGTGCTTATCAATATCTTCAAGGCCCATTACAACTAGAAAGTCCGCCCGTTCTTTAAAGATTGAGGGATAATTATGCAAGCCTTCTCTTTTGCGATAATATCCATATCCTTCACTTAAAAGGACATTATGACAGTTCTTTGACTTGAATTAATGTCAAAAAGTCACTCATGTTGGGTTGGTATACCCTTTGCCATGTACAATTTGAAAATTGTGTTTAACCCTATAAAAATAAAATCATGAGTATAATAAGAAGAAATGATGTATTGTTCCCTTCCTTGCTGAATGAAATTTTTAAACCGGATTGGTTTGGAGGTACGGAAAACTATAACGCTAAAGTACCTGCGGTAAATATCAAGGAAAATGAAACGGATTACGAACTGGAATTGGCCGTACCCGGAAGAACGAAGGAAGATTTCAATATCGAGGTCGATGACAATGTCTTGACCATTTCCGCTGAGACGAAATCCGAAAAAACAAAATCAGAGGAAAACTACACAAGAAAGGAATTTGGGTTTTATTCATTTAAGCGAGCCTTTACTTTACCTGAAACTATCGATGAGGACAAAATCAAAGCGACCTATATCGATGGCTTGTTGAAGTTTACTTTACCCAAAAAAGAAGAGGCTCTTCCCAAGCCCAAGAGAATGATTGAACTATCATAAAGGATGACAAAGAAATTATGCGATCTCCCACTTCTTAGTAGGGTAGTTTCATAATGGTTGGTTTAGTTGGTTAGTTGAAGGGTGCCCTATTTTTTCAGGGCACTCTTTTTTTTACCCTTTCTTGTATACTGGTGTTAATAAAATCCGAAAAAAAGAGACAATTCAATAATTTAGACTAATCTAAAAATAATAGGTAATATATTTTATATCAGATGATTGGGAGGTGTTAACTGAGGTATGAATTTAGATGTTGGATATTTACTGTGAATTAGGTCGAAGTTAAGGATTTTAAACCGATTTTTCAATCCTGTTCCTGTAACATTTTTATTTCATCCCGAAGTTTTGCGGCCAGCATAAAGTCCAATTCCTTGGCCGCTTTTTCCATAGCCTTTCTTTTTTCCCGGATCAATTTTTCAATTTGATCTTTGGTCAAATATTCCATATCCGGTTCCGCTGCGCGCATGGTTTCCTTTTCAAAATGATAGGTAGAAACCGAGTTCTTGGCCAAGGCGCTATCCAGACTTTTGTTCAATGCTTTTGGGATAATATTGTTCTCGGCATTGTAGGTAGATTGTTTTTCGCGGCGGTAGTTGGTCTCATCAATAGTCTTTTGCATACTTTCCGTAATGGTATCGGCATACATGATTGCCTTTCCGTTCAAATGTCTTGCCGCCCTGCCCACAGTCTGGGTAAGCGATCGATTGCTTCGTAGAAAGCCTTCCTTGTCCGCATCCAAAATGGCCACTAGGGATACTTCTGGCAAATCCAGTCCTTCCCGTAATAGGTTAACACCTATAAGCACATCAAAAATACCCTTTCTTAGGTCCTGCATAATTTCTACCCGCTCCAAGGTGTCCACATCACTATGGATGTATCGGCACCTAATATCGATTCGACTTAAATATTTGGTCAGCTCTTCGGCCATGCGTTTGGTAAGGGTGGTAACCAAGGTCCTCTCGTCTTTTTCTACCCGTGATTGAATCTCCTCCACCAAATCATCGATTTGATTCAAACTGGGCCTAACATCTATGACAGGATCTAAAAGTCCGGTGGGTCGTATCACCTGTTCCACATATACCCCTTGGCTCAATTGTAGTTCGTAATCCGCTGGTGTGGCACTTACATAAATTACCTGATTCTGCAAGGCTTCGAATTCCTCAAACTTCAAGGGACGATTATCCATGGCTGCGGGGAGCCGAAAACCGTATTCAACCAAGTTTTCCTTCCGTGAGCGATCCCCGCCGTACATGGCATGTACCTGGGGAATGGTAACATGGCTTTCATCCACAACCATAAGGTAATCGTCCGGAAAATAGTCCAGTAGGCAAAAAGGGCGGGTTCCCGGTTCCCTTCCATCCAAATATCTTGAATAATTCTCTATACCAGAGCAATAGCCAAGTTCCCGTATCATTTCCAAATCAAAGTTGGTACGTTCCTCCAATCTTTTGGCTTCAAGAGGTTTACCTATTTCCTTAAAATAGTCTACTTGCCTTACCAAATCATCCTGTATTTGATGTATGGCATTTTGGAGTACATCCTGGGAAGTAACAAACATATTGGCCGGATAAATGTTCAAATTTTCATATACCTCCAAAACCGTATTGTTAAAAGGATCAAATGCCTCGATTTCCTCTATCTCATCCCCAAAAAAATGAATCCTAAAGGCATGGTCCGCATAGCTTGGGAAAACATCTACTACGTCGCCCTTCACCCTAAAGTTACCATTTCTAAAGTCGGCCGTAGTCCTGGAATAGAGACTTTGGACCAATTGGTGCATAAATTTGGTCCGGGCGATTACCTGGTCTTTTCGTATCGAAATAACGTTCTTTTGAAATTCAACCGGATTCCCGATACCATAAAGACAGGAAACGGAAGCCACGACCAGGACATCCCTTCTGCCGGAAAGTAGTGAAGATGTCGCGCTTAAACGCAATTTTTCAATATCCTCATTGATAGAAAGATCCTTTTCAATGTATAGTCCGGATGTTGGAATATAGGCCTCCGGTTGATAGTAGTCATAATAGGATACAAAATATTCTACGGCATTGTTCGGAAAAAACTGTTTGAACTCCGAGTAGAGCTGCGCGGCCAAGGTCTTGTTATGGGCCAATACCAAGGTAGGTCGTTGTGTTGTTTCGATTACATTGGCCACGGTGAAGGTCTTACCGGACCCAGTAACCCCCAAAAGTGTCTGATACGGTTCCTTTGCAATAATACCTTCCGATAATTGTTGTATGGCCTCTGGCTGATCCCCAGTAGGCTTGAACTCGGATATGACTTTGAATTTCATATGCTCTTGTTTGCTTGTTCTTGTGGCCGCCTGCAATCCTGCGTTCCGTGGCTTTTAGAAAATCAGATTTGGACTTAAAGATATTTCGAACCGTTCTTGAATTTTTGAGAAGTAAATCTCATCGCTTAAAATTACAAAAAGGGTCGAAATTGAGAATGCTTTTTGAAAAGTCTTAAGACCGGTTTTATCGCTTTAAGGTAAAATGCCCCCGGATATTTTGGTTGCTGGAAGATACCGCTTTAAACCAATAATCGGATGATGGGAGTGCCTTGCCCCGGTAACTTCCGTCCCAACCTTCCGAGGAAGGATCTATCTGAACGATTAAAAAGCCATAACGATCAAAGATCCAAATTCGGTCCACCTTTATCTCCCCATCCTCTTCAGGCACAATATACTGCCAAAAATCGTTGATACCATCTCCGTTCGGCGTGAAGAATTTCGGAAAATCGTCCACAGAAAGTTCACGGGCAATAACCCCTTCCGTTATCCCGCAGCCATTTTTATCCCGGATATAGACCATTTGTCTTCGCTCCGAAACGTTGGTAAAGACGCTACTATTTTGATAGGGACCATTAGGGTCGTTTAATGCAAACTCATAATCTCCCGAACCACCGACGTTTATTCTAATTTCCCGATTATCGAATGGGCCCATAACATCGATACCATCGATTATGGGAGCCTCTGAGAGGAAAACCAAGAATTCCTTGGAAGCGGCACATTCTATAGTACTCCCGGATATGGATATGGCATTGTAGGCCTCATAACGATACCTCCCAATTTCGGATAGATTTACTTCCGGCCCCTCGGCAAGGAAGGTTTCGGTGCCATCGTCATGTATCTTAAACCATCTAAAACCATCTGCAATGTCTTCAGTGGCAATCCCCGTTGCTGAATTTCCCCGGCATATTGCTACCCTATCCGGGAAGTTTATATCCGGCCTTCGTTTTACAAGTCCACCTTGGGAACTGTCAAAGAATGGTTCGCAGAAATTGGCGTTCTCATTTACGAAAAAACTTTCTTCGGTGCAGGGACCTAAATTACCATTTTCATTGTAGGGAACAATACTCACAAAAACCTCGGTGTCCAAGGGCAAATCAAGCACAGGTTTATAGGAAAGTGTATTTCCCGCATCAAAGTTGGAAAGAATATCCTGTGCGCCAGGTGCAGTTCCAATGGAAAGTCTATAGCCCGTGGCACCGTATGCGTAATTCCATTGTATTGGAGTATTGGACGAAACGCTCGTTTCCCCATTTAAGGGTTCGCTCAATGTAGTACAGGGAGGAGGACTCGTAACATCTTCTGTACTAAAGGTCTGTCCTGGGCAAACTTGGGTGGAACCGTCCTCAAACTGTAAAATTATGGACATGTATATTTGTGTGTTATCCGGAAGGCCCAAAGGGGGGATGTAAGAGTCAATTGGACCAGAGGTACGCCTATTCAATATATCCTCTCCATCCGGAGTGGAGCCTAGGGAAAATATAAAGGCCGTAATGCCATTGACGTTTGGCCAACTAATAGTGGCGTCAACAGGAACATCTACGGCGCCGTCTGGAGGATAAATCAGTCGAGGGCATTGCTGTCCAAATGAGGATACGGCGCATATCAGCATTAAGAGAATTTGAAATTGTAGTATTTTATCAATGTACCTGGTCATTGTCCTATTTGGTATAGGTTATCGTTTTAGCGAAAAATGTCCTTTTATTTCCTTGTTGTCCGTGGATCTGGCTTTGAACCAATAATCGGATGACGGAAGAGGTACGCCATCAAGGTTGCCATCCCAGCCCTGGGACTTGGGATCTATTCGCGTCAATAAGGCCCCTAAACGATTAAAAATATAAATCGTTTGCAAATCGACTTCTTCTATATCTATTACGGGATCGTACTGCCAAAAATCATTGACGCCATCCCCGTTTGGCGTAAAGAATTTTGGAAAATCATCAGGGCTTAAGCCATTGTTGGAGCTACGCTCAGCGACACCACACCCATTCTTGTCCCGCACAAAAATGGTATACGTACCTTGGGGAAGGTTATCAAAAATATTGCTATCCTGAAAGGGACCGTTGGCGTCCAATGCAAATTCGTAATCACCAATACCCTCGGCTTCTACTATGATGCGTAAGCCTGCGGACTGTTCCGTAACATCAATATTGGTTATATCGGGGATTTCGGAAGAGATTACCGCAAATTCCTTTGTGCTTGAGCATTCAAAAACGCTTCCCGGTTGGGAAACCGTATTGTAAATTTCATAGCGGTAGCTACCTTCTTCGGAAATGCGTACTTCGGATGTTTGTGAGATCAGGGTTTCCGTATCGTCCGTGTTTAATTGGTACCAGCGATACCCATCGGCTTGATCGGTTGCCACTATGCTTCGGGGACCATCGTTTAAACATAAGGAAACAACGTTTGGGAAATCTATCTGGGGACTGAAGGAAACAAGTTCACCGCTGGTTGAATCCACAAAAGGGTCGCATCCCAAAATCGTGGAAAACGATTCCTGAACGCATCCTAGGGCATCACCTCCGTCATTAAAAGGGATTATGGTTACAAAGAATGTCCGTCTAGGCAGGAAGTCCAAAAGTTCTGCCGTAGTACTGTTGAAAATTCCATTATCCAAAATATCGTTATCTGTGGGAGAGGTTCCAATGGAAATGCGGTAACCATCTGCTCCTGGCACTTCTTCCCATTCCAAAGTAGAGTTCAATGGAATATTGACAGCACCGTCAAGCGGATTGGTAAGCCTAGTACAGTCGGGTATTTCCGATACTGCGCCGGTAATAAAACTATATTCCGGACATGGCCCAGGGGCCGAACCGTTTTCATTGAATGGAATTATTCTTACGAAGATTTCCGTATTAACCGGTAAATCGCTTGTAGGCTCAAAGTTTAGTGAGGTCATCACCGTTTCGTCCACAATATCATTTCCACCCGGAGTGGTACTTAAGATAAGCCTATACCCGGTGGAGCTTGGGGCATAGTTCCAGCTTAGTTGTGTGCCTATATCAACATCCGTGGCACCATCCATCGGAAACTCTAAAGAAGTACAAGGAGGGGGTGTGGTAACATCCTGCGTTCTAAAGGAACCTACAGTACAGATAACATCTGCTCCATCAAACACGAAAAGGGTAATCGTTACATAAATTACGGTATTTTCGGGAAGTCCGAAGGGTGGCGTATATGTCGTGTCATTTCCTGTGCCGGCACGATTGATGATATCGCCTGCCCCGGGCGATGTTCCAATACTGATCAAGTAGCTGGTGATTCCGTCCACGGGATTCCAAGAGATACCACTATCCACAGGTACGTTAAGGCCCCCGTCCATGGGACCGGTCAAATCAGGACATGTCAACTGTGCGTAGATGCCATGATTGACGTATAGAAAACAAATGATATAAAGGGTTTTTTTGAGCATTTTACAATTTAGCCTTCTGCAATTTTTTCTTTTCCCATTAGTTTTGACCATTCATCTTTTTAAGGCAAAGTGGCCCTTAAATTCCCTGCCATCTTCAAGAATAGCACTAAACCAATAATCAGAGGCGGGTAATACTTTAGCGTTGTATGTGCCGTTCCACCCAATATCTCCCGGCCCTATTTGGGCAACTTGTTTTCCATATCGATTAAATATGGTCACTGAAGTATTGGCCTGAAAACGTTGATCTACTCCGATAATCTGCCAAAAATCGTTTACGCCATCCCCATTCGGGGTA
The DNA here is from genome assembly GCF_028285715.1 of Ulvibacterium sp. Lineage (GTDB taxonomy): Bacteria > Bacteroidota > Bacteroidia > Flavobacteriales > Flavobacteriaceae > Ulvibacterium. The sequence continues at coordinate 76,525 of NZ_JANQOO010000017.1, read as the reverse complement.
AAAAACTTGGGGTATCCTATTACCGATATTGGTTTTTCAATACTACCGCAACCGTTTTTGTCCCTAACGGAAATGGTTCTAAATCCGGGTGTTACGTCATCAAAAAAAGCTTCGTCCTGGTAGGGGGACTCGTCCAAGGAAAACTCATAATCGCCATCCCCCGAAACCACAACCTGAACGGTATTGTTTTCTGATATGTCCTCAATTAGAATATCTTCCAATAGGGCCTTGTTCGAGGGCAACACGGTAAAGTCTTTCTGACGGGCACATATTAGATTTTCCCTATTAACGTCATAAACATATGCCACCTCCAAAGTGTAGTTCCCAACTTCATGAATATCCGTTTGTTGATCGTTGGAAATCACGCTTCGCGAATTTCCGTCTTCCTTAAACCAGGTATAGGTGTCAAATCCATAGGGTCCCGTAATACGTAAGTTTGGATTATCCGTACAAAGCCTATGAACGGGTTGGATAGTAAAGTAAGGTGATGCATTTACCCTTAAATCAATTTCCACAATATCCTCGCACTGATTCAAATTTTCGAGACGGGCAAAGATCATCTTCGGTTCCGTACTATAGAGGCTGGGTAAGGGGTTCTGCTCCAGTGCCACATCCTCCAAGTTCTGATAAAAGACCACTTCGCCTTGAGGGTAATTTCTATTTCCGAAATTTTCAAGATCAAAAGTGCCTACAAGGATTTCGTCTACAGGATTATCATCGCAGGTGTAATATGCCATTGGAGCTGTTTCTTCAAGATCAACGGATTTTATCTCAACCTGTATCTCCCCAAAATTTTCACATCCCAAAGAATTGGTAACTCTGTAATGTATGATTTGATCAAATGCCTGGGTATTGACAAATCTTTCCGGGTTGAGGATGGGAATATCCAGATTTCTATCCTGTACGGTTTCAAAAAAACTATAGGTATATTCCGGGCCTGGCACTATTTGATTTAAATTGACGGAAGTAATCCCATCGGTAGGTTTGTCCATATCCACCTCGCATTGCACTAGGGTAAGTTGCCCGTTTGGTGGGAGGGGATGAACATTTATAAGGGATTCCCCCAGAATAGGACATGCCTTGGGATCTGGTAATAGAATTTCCAAGCTATATTTTCCCGAATGGGTTTCGTCCGCCGCATTGATTTGAAAGCTATTTGTACTCGGGTTTTGAAAAACAACACCATCTTTTTTCCAAATATATACGGCTCCGGCAATGCTTTCCGTTTCTAGCAAAAAGGGTTGCCCTTCACATAAATCCAGTGAACTGCTTGTGGTTCCGTCCTCATTTTGAATCAACTCTATCTTATTGAAAAAAGACTGGATAAAAGGTGGAAGTCCCTGTGTGGCGCTTTTTCCATCCAGTGAAATGGCGTTATGTATATATTCCGAGTCCATACCTCTCTCATTGGGTTTATTGATCACTCCTAAAAAAGATGAACCGGTAAAATAGTTTTCGGATAGGGTCCTATAAATTTTGCCGTTGCTTCCTAATTGTAAGGCCCCACGATAAATAGCTCTTTTATCCAATACCACGGATGAACTGGATAAATCCTCTGCCTCCATATCCAATTGGAACAATGAAGAACTGTGGCCCACATCCGCTTGTAGGTCATTTGATGCATGCACATAAAGGTATCTTCCGTTGGGCGAAAACTCAATACCATAAGGGTTTTTACTCCCTACCGGTAGCGTTACCCCGTTCTGATTTGAAAGTTTTCCGGTCTCTGCATCAAAATCATAAACATAGAGCCCAAATCGCATATTGGCACTGGCCATTTTAGTCCCATCCGAAGAAAACTTTAAATAGCCTCTAGGGTCTTCAGTCTTAAGGTCGCCAAAAGTTGTTCGGATGGCATCTTCCACCACTCCATTGGCATTTACCTCAAAGGCATGATAGGTATTTAAAAATCCCCGGGAACCGGTTTCGGAAGCCAAGGTCATTACCCATATAGATTGGTCTGAGCAATCCTTTACTACTGCTGTAATTTTTTCGGAACAATCCTTGAGAAGGCTTATGTTTTTTTCAGTAACTGCACCATTTCCGCTATTTTGGGAAATGTCCACTACGGAGTAGTTCAGTCCCCTATCTGGGTCATTTTCAAAAGTGGAGGTGTCTACGGTAAAAATGTAAAAGATTTCGGGACTTGATGGAGCCGGAACTATAAGGGCGGATTGAGTGCTGGATGGATCTCCGTAAAGTCCCCTTCCGTTTTCCATAATGGAATGTGTGCGATCGTATACCGTAATACCGTCAGTGTAGAAAAGCAAATTTCCAAAACTATCCGAAATGGTGGCGCACCCTTCAAAGGTTTCAAGCATACCATTGGTCAAGGGAGAAACGCTTCCATCATCGTTGAACAAGATGCCCGCACCATTCCCAAAATACCAGGTGGAGGTTTCGCCTTGCCCAAAAATGAAGACAGGAAATGTTATCCCTAACCAGAGGAGGAGTGCAATAGTCTTATTCATAGCGTTTCCCGAAACACTACAAGATACTACAAATCACGCTTTTTTAATAATGCATAGGATAAATAGACAAAAATCGCCGTCCAGCAGAGTACGATAAGAATTTCGTAGGCATGTACCTGATAATCCAAATTAATTTTTTCTCCTACCTGATCCGCCACCGTTTGTACGGCCTCCAATCTAGTGACAGGCTCCTTGATAAGATTGTACATGGCCTGTAAAGGGAAAAACCCCATGACCCTTTCCGTGGTTTCCGCATCTAAGAGTTTCCATCGAATAAGGCCTCTTGTTATGCCCTCCAAAATTTGCCAAAGGATTAAAAAACCAAGGGCAAATGCGGAACGCTTGACCAAAATGCCGAGAAATAGGCAGAAGGAGAAGAAACCGACCAATTTCACGAAAAAGGCAAGTACAAACTCAAGATCGGAAAATATGATGGGCAGTTCGTCATAATCGGAATAGACAAGTCCCAATATCAACGACACGACGAATACAAATGCCGTTGAAACCAACGCGAAAGAAAGTACCGTCAAAAACTTTGAAAGTATAAATTCCTTTTTGGATAATCCATCGATCAAGTTTTGTTTTATGGTCTTGTTGCTATATTCATTGGCCATCATGGAAACGATTACAATGGCCAGAAACAGTTTGAAAAAGGCCGTTACGAAGGTATTGAAGTGCCATATGTAGGGGAAATTAAAAATTCCTATTTCGGCCAAGTGGAACTTTATGGGCCCAATATCAAATTTAATGGCGGCCACAAGGGCAATCGAAGTAAGCAAGATAAAGTATGAAAGAATCAACACTCTACTAGCCCTATTGTTCCAAAGTTTTATAAATTCTATTTGCAGTAGTCGGATCATAAGTATTTTAGTTGTTCTGGGATTTGGTAAGAGTTAGGAACTGTTCTTCCAAGCTCTCTTTTCTTTTCACCAAATGGGAGAGCACAATCCCTTTTTCAAATAGAAGTCTGTTCAATACTTCTGCGTTCATCTCTTCCTTAAGGAATGCCGTCAGTAGGCCGTTTTCCATTTTAATCTGACCAAAACTGCCATTGTTCTCCAAGATGGATTTTAGTTTGTCCAGATCATTGGATTTGAGTTCAAAGAAACCGTAGCTAGCCAGCATTCCGTCCACACGGCCGGAGTAAAGCTTTTCGCCTTTCCTAAGGATAACCACATGACTACACACTTTTTCTACCTCGTCCAACAAATGTGATGCCAGCAAAATGGTAGTGCCCTCGGATGCAATTTTCTTGATAATCTCCCTGATTTGATGGATGCCTTGGGGATCCAGACCATTAGTGGGTTCATCCAAAATCAGGATTTCGGGATCGTTAAGTAAGGCCGAAGCGATGGCCAAGCGTTGTTTCATCCCAAGGGAATAGGTACGGAACTTACTGTTTTTTCGTTCCAGCAACCCCACAAGTTCCAATTTCTCCTCGATTTTATCGTCGGACACCTCCTTAATTTTACAAACAAGCTTTAGGTTTTGGACAGCGGTCATGTAGGGGTAAAAATTGGGTCGCTCAATTATCGCGCCCACTTTTTTAAGTGCCTCATGGGTGGAGGTGTTCCCATTGAACCACGAAAAGTCCCCACTAGTACGGTTTACCACATTTAGGACAATACCCAAAGTTGTGGATTTGCCACTTCCATTGGGCCCCAAAATACCATAGACGTTGCCCTTTTCAATGGAAAATGACAGGTCCTTAACGGCGGTGAGATAGCCGAATTTCTTGGTAAGTTTGTTGACGGTAAGTATCTTTTCCAAATTTAAAGGTCTTTTGGGATGGTTTATGTTAACTTGACGAGGAAAGCTTAACTTTGTTACGATCAGGGCCTCTAAAACAAAAAAAATATAGTATGGAGGATGAAAAGTTGATGTCCAGAAAGAAACCGGCCTACCCCGTCAGCGAAAAGCTGGACGCGTACTTGGGGGAATACAATCGAAAAATTGAAATTCCCATATTTTATGAGGATTTGCTACGTTTCGCAGGTTCTGTAGCAGTGTATGATGCCGAAGGGGAAGATACTTTATGGGTACGCGTGTATTACTCGGATTCCGATAGGGAAGAGATAGACCTGAGCCTAAAAATGGTATATTCCATATTACACTCGGACGGCAGCGACCGGATTTTCCAATACCTCAATGTCGATGCCGTTGATTTCTGCACCTTTGGGAATTCAAAACCCTTTCGCATCAAAGTACGGAATATCTTAAATGATAACTTCACCTATTTCTACGTAAAGAAAACGGATGCTTCGCGAATCTATGGATTGGAACTGGAGCATATGCTTTCTCCCTATCATCTTAATTTTTTGGTCCATGAGGATACCTTAATAGAGGAACATATAGCAGGGATTCCGGGAGATGTATTCATCAAGGACATATTACCCAATTGTTCCGAATCGGAGAAATCCCAATTGGCCAAGGAGTTTGTGAAATTCAATGAACGCTGTATGATACGGTTATTGGGGGATATGCGGTCCTACAACTACGTTATCATGCCGGTACATGATTTTGATCATGTGGTATATAAAATTAGGGCCATAGATTTTGATCAACAATCGTTTGAAGGCAAACTGAAGGTTTATCTCCCTCAATTCTTCAAGGAGAACTTTGTAATGGTAGAAATGGTACAGAAAAAGCTATTACAGGATTCCGTAGATCAATATAAAATTGAGGAGCGTTCCATTGTGGCCAAGCGTATACTCAGCTCCGGAAATCGTTTAAAAAAGCTTAGGAATGCCTGTAAAACGGATGTTATAAGTGTAAAGGAAAACGTAGATCTCTTGAAGGAGCAGATCTATGAACTTGTACTTGATAAAGATTTTAGGCAGTGTAGCACCATGGGAGAGATATTGGATCTAGCCTTGAATTTTGTAAAACGCAATTATGAAAATGTGAGTATGCGGCAAATTATCGAGAAAAAGTTCGATGTTTCATAATTAATGGCAGCAATCACGGTTAAATACCCCTATTTTTCCAGAGAACCTATCCCCGGATCCATGAATTCGAAAACAAGATGATGTAAGACGCGTTTACCGGCCTAATGACAACTTTATTCGGGAAACGAAATGAGACTGCGTTAACTTTTCTGTTCCTTATTGAAATAAACCAGATAGTAGTACATTTGCCGTTCTTCGTCCCAGCCTTTTTCAACAAATTTTTCGGCAGATTCCGGATTGATGAAATCCAGTTTTATTTGGATATTGGTATCTAGATTAATGACATTCTTGATTTTCTTCCGTGCATCGGAAACAGCTTTGTTGGCAATATCAAAATTGGAAACGTCCTCAATGCTGTACTTTGGCCCTTTTTCTACCTTATAGTGTTTGAATTCGGGAATAAGTTCAGGATTTTCCATGACTTCGTTGAGAAAGTTGGATTCCTCAAAGGCATCGTTTTTGGCAAAGTGGTTAACGGCCTTATTCATAAAAAGGACTTCCTGCTGTTTGTCCTCGGCGGGCAAAACAACATCCTTGGCAAAGTTTTGACAAAACTTTAGATAGTTTTTGGTGTAAAAGTTTTCATCTGCCAATACATCAACACCCAAAAAGTTTTCCAGCCAGTATTTGGTATCATACCGATTACTGTCAACGGACAAGACTTTGTAGCCTTCTTCTTGGTGTACATTGAAGATAAGACAACCCTTGTCCAATTTGTTAACATTGATTCCTTGTTGAATGACAATGTCCAGATTGCCGCTCCTTTCCTTGAACTGTAAAAAATCATGTTTTAGCTCGCTTTTGAAAATGCCAACGGCATCTACTTTGGTATTGTCCAGCATTATACCGGTGAGATAGGCCACGTAAACCTCTCCACTCTTTATATGGGGATGGTTGGATTGTTCAAAAAGGTGGGTGGCAATTTTTTTGGAATTCAAATGGATGCCGTCGCGATCTTTAAAAATTTCGGTAACAATTTTAAAAAGTTCATTAAACTCAAGATCAACTTCATGGGACAGCTTGAAGTAGTTCTCCTCTTTTTCCCGAAACGGCTTAAAAAAATACTCTTTTAGAAGACCAGTGGTCTCATCGTTCAAAATAAGAGATTCTTCGGACAAAAAAATGCCCTCGTTCTTATTTTTATTACCAACTCTGTGCAGGGAAATCGTTTCGATTTGGGTTGAATACAAATTTAGCATTGTACGGATGATGTTTTGGGTTAGGCGTAAGGATTAAAATACAGAAAAGGTCAGCGGAAAAATAGTGGTGAATTACCGAGATGATCAATTCCAGTTCTCGTCAAAGTCAAGATCATCATAATTCTCAAAAGTGTCCTCAAAATCAAACTTGGGGTCGGATTTAAAGTTTTTTTCAGGTGGATTTTCCGGTAGTTCACCAAAGCTGAATAGCAGATTGGGATACGATCGTCCATCTTCTTTTTTTACGATATCGGCCAATTCTACAAAAAAGGTCCACATATTAAGGAAATCATATACATAGATAAGTTTTGGGGTCTTTTCGGTAAGGATGTCCTCCAAAAAAGTTTCGTTCATAAGGCGAACGTCCGAGCCGTTTTCGGTCATATCAAAAAGGGCTATTTCCTCATCTTGGTTCCAATTATCGTCGCAAGTATAAAAAGAGGCCATTTCACTACCTAAAAAGCCAAAGGATTGGGTTATCGCGTTGTGAAAATCTTCCAAGGTGTTTTCCGCGCTGATCTCCAAATCCCGGAAAATATCCTCCTCTGCATCCAGGATTATCCTGATTTTATAAATCATTTGCTTTCACTTTTTGGGTGAAGGCAAAGTTACAAAGATTTGGGACTTCTTTTGAAATTATAGGTTTCCAGTACCAAATAAAACTGAACTCCAAAAAGCAGGGAAGCCAGTACCAGATGCAAAGGCTGACTGGCAAAGGGGAAATCCCAATAATACATGGCCATTCCGGTAATAACTTCGGCCAATAAGATCAAAAGGACCCAATTGATTTTGGCAAGGTTCAAGCTTAATTTGTAGATACGATACGCTACATACAAATTGATCAGGACAACTACTATGGAGAATGATCGATGTACATAGAATTGAAAGGAAGGGTCCTGCAACCATAAATACGGGTTTTCACCGACCAAGTCTATTTGCTCGTCCACAAATTGTCGCACCTGGGTACCTAATACAACTTGTACTATGGTAAGTAAAAGAGCGGAAGTTAAAATGGCAAATGTGGTACGGTCATACGGGAATGCCGGTATTTCTTTTTTTGATAAATATATCACATATAGTATCAAGGCCACAATGACCAATGCCATGACCATATGAAGTGTAATCTTAACCGGCTCCAATACCGAGTAAACGACAGTGGCGCCCAACCATGCCTGAAATCCCATGCCAAATACCACCAGCCATGAAAAAATAGGAATCCACTTTGTTCTTTTCCAGTATTTTAAAGAGAAGATGGCCAGAATGAAAGTAGCCAAGCCGGCCAACGCTCCAAAAAGCCGATTAATAAACTCTATCCAAGTATGCCATGGGTTAAAAATGGCGTAATCATGTTTGGTGTAGGCCGTCCAGTTTTCCTCCTCAAAAGCGGAGGAGGTCATAAAATCCGTTTCCGCTACCAAAAGGGTTTCATCTCGAATAATTACTTGCCCTTTTTTGTATGTCTTTTCCGCTTGCCATTGCAGTTCGGATTCCTGGGTCGGTGGAATGTAATATCCAAAACACTTTGGCCAATCAGGACAACCCATACCACTGCCCGTCATCCGCACTACCGCCCCTGCTATGATGACCAGGTACACCAACACCAAGGAGACTTTGGCAATTTTTCTAAATCTTTTATGCATAAAAAGAGATATCCGGTTCTGTACGTTGCAAAATTACGTCAGTATGGAGAATCAAAACTATACTTTGTGGATTTTCTGCTTTATATTTTAGCTTTTAAGCCCATTTCATTTCCTTTTTGAAGCATATAATTTTGGGCGGCGCTATATTCATTGGGGATAACACCCTCCAAAATAGCCTCCTTGATGGCCTCTTTTAGGATGCCAATTTCCCTGGAAGGTTTTAGGCCAAAAGTCTGCATGATTTCCTCCCCGCCGATAGGAGGTTGAAAATTGCGCACATGATCACGTTCCTCGACTTCAACTATTTTTTGGCGTACCAGCTTAAAGTTGTTTTTATATTTTCGTTGCTTCCTCGGATTTTTGGTAGTTATATCCGCTTCACACAGGGTCATCAGGTCTTCTAGGTGATCCCCTGCATCGAAGATAAGCCGACGAACTGCGGAATCTGTGACAAAGTCCTCGGAAAGTATAATAGGTCTGGAACTCATACGTACCATTTTTTGCACAAACTTCATCTTTTCGTTCAGGGGCATACGGAGCCTTTTAAACAGGGCATACACCATTTTGGAGCCCACAAATTCATGACCATGGAAGGTCCAGCCAATTCTTTTATGGAATCTTTTAGTAGGAGCTTTACCTATATCGTGCAATAAGGCCGCCCAGCGCAACCAAAGGTTTTCGGTGGTCTTGGCAATGTTGTCCACAACTTCCAAGGTATGCCAAAAATTATCTTTATGACGTTGGCCTTCAACTTCCTCGATACCTTCCAAGGCCTTAAGTTCCGGAAGTATGTATTGCAGAAGTCCTGTTTCATACAACGAGGCAAAACCGGCCGAAGGTTTTTCACTTCCCAAGATTTTATGGAGTTCGTCCACAATCCGTTCCTGGGAGATGATTTTAATACGTTGTTTATGTTCGATAATGGCCGCAAGGGAGTCGCTATGGATTGTAAATCCCAATTGTGTAGCGAACCGAATGGCCCGCATCATTCGTAAGGGATCATCGGAATAGGTAATTCCCGGTTCCAATGGGGTTCGGATCAGTTTTCGAGTAAGATCGCCCAAGCCATTGAACGGATCCAACAAAGTGCCGAAGTCTTCTTCATTTAAGGATAGCGCCAAGGCGTTAATGGTAAAGTCCCTTCGCTTTTGGTCCTCTGCCAGGGTACCGTCCTCAACCACCGGTTTCCGGCTTTCCCTATGATAACTTTCTTTTCGCGCCCCTACAAACTCCAATTCCTGCCCCTTATGATTTATCATAGCGGTGCCAAAATTCTTGAATACGGAAACTTTGGGGTTGCCGGGAAGAAGGGAAGCAACCCTTTTGGCAAGATCTATACCGCTTCCAACGGCAACAATATCGATATCCTTGGGAATACCCCTGTCCAGCAAATAATCCCGTACAAAACCACCTATTACATAAGTGTCTACCCCAAGTTCCTTGGCAGCGTCGGCAATCGTGGTAAAAACTGGATTTATAAGTACCTTCTTGTGGTTTTGTTGTTCCATTTAGTATACCATTTCGGAAAGTGCCATTATGAGACAGGTAAAGGGGTTAAAAGTAATGATCTGTACCTGACGAAAGGGTTGGTTTTTTAAATCAAAAGCATCGAAAACTACCGATTATTTTTGATATTTTAATTTGTCCCGCTGTACTTTTTCAATATCTAGGATATCTTTTTTCTTATACGTCAATGCCTTATGGGTTGCCCTAAGATCTCGGCATAATTTCCGCAATCCCATGGGCTCCAATGATGCGGCATGGTCGGTACCTTTCCAGGTTCGATCCAAGGTAAAATGCCGTTCAATGATATGGGCTCCGAGAGTAAAGGCCGCAACGTCCACGGCAATACCTAAATGATGACCGGAAAATCCTATGCTCTTTACCTTATTCCCGTATTTCCCCCGAAGTTTTACAATATCCAGTAAACAAATATCCTCAAAAGGGACCGGATAACCGGAGGTGCAATTGTATACCACTACATCTTTCCCTCGACCTTGAATATCAAAAAAATCAACGAGGTTCTCAATTTCATCCTTGGTGGTCATCCCGGTTGAAACATGGATTTCCCCTTGGTAGTTATCACACAACCAGCCTAACATCTCAAAATTGTTATTGCATGCGGAAGGAATTTTGAGAAAGTCCGGTTCCAAGCTTGCCATTTCCCTAGCGGAGGTGATCTCCCAGACCGAGGTAGAGTACGTAATGCCAATTTCTTCGCAATATTCCTTAAGTTCTCGGTGTTGGTCAATGTCAAATTCCAAAAATTCTCGATGCGCACCATAGGTATCACCGTAGGAATTTATTGGATTCGGATGCGGCGCATTGTACTGTTCCTTGGTAAGGAGTTCGCGATTATTTCTTTTTTGAAATTTTACGGCATTGGCATTACCAAAAATCTTGGCCATGTTAATGAGTTCCTTGGCAATCTTCATATCGCCTTTGTGATTGCAGCCAATTTCCGCTATAATATAGGGCTCTTTATAGGTCATTAAATCTTAGGTTATAATTGATAATAAATTCCGATGCCTCACGGATAGCACCTTCGGCCGATTTGTTTTTCAAAACGATATCCGCATGGAATTGAATGGGCCTGGTAGCATTGGAAGGGCAAAGGGACCAGCCCGCCCTAAGCATGTTGCTAAGGTCGTTTATATCATCACCGATATATGCAATTTCCTTAGAGGAAATGTTCCGTTCCGAACAAATATCCTCTAAACAGGAATACTTGTCCTTTATACCAAGAAAGACATCCTCTATCTTTAATTTTTTCATGCGTTGCGCTACAACGTCGGAATTCTCGGAGGTCATTACCATGACCTGTACACCATGTTGTCTCAATATTTCGAGTCCCATTCCATCTCGCATATCAAATACTTTGGAGAATTCCCCTTCGCTATTGAAGGTTACCCGGCCATCCGTAAATACCCCATCCACGTCCAAAATCAAATAATTGATACGTTGTGCTGATTTATTGTGTTTAAAATTTGAAATCAATAGTTGCTCCACTACTTGCCAATCAGTTTCAGAATCGATTTCAACTAACGTATCCTCCGACATTTCTATAAGGCCGATTTTTCCGCTTAATCGATTTTTGGAGGTCAACAAACCAGATTTGGTCGTACAATATACGGCGCCGTTCTCTATGAGCAGACCTTCAAAATCCTGTCGACGAGGACGCTTGTAAACATCATAATTCCGTGGTTTCCCATCCTTGGACCAGGTAAACCTATGCGTGTTTACCACACTTAAAACGGCATCATATCCTTCCTTTTGCAATTTTTCCAACCCTCGGTCAATATCCGTTCTTTGCGTCAAGGGCGATGTGGCCTGCAGTAAGCAGAAAACATCAAAATTTGTTTCTACTTTTTCACAAAACTCCAGCATGGCGGCCTCAGTCGAAGCTGTGTCCGAGGCATTTTCCGAAGACCGTTCTAGACACTTTACCTTGGCCGACCAATTAAAATGGGTGTTTACATATTCTATAATTCCCATATCGTCCGTAAAAACGAAAACCTCATCCAAATTGGAAAAAATGGCCTCGGTCAAAACCCAAGTAAACAAAGGTCTGCCCAGCAGTTTTTTCTTATTCTTGCCCGGAATACCTTTGGAGTTTTTTCTAAGGGGAATGAATCCTATCGATTTAGTCATATGCTGAGTTATTGGTCCACGACCATGTTTTCAATTAGATTTCGGGTAGCCTTAACGGTAAATTTATCCAAATAATCCTTACCTAGAAAAAACCGCTCCTTTACAATTTCCAAATTGGAGAGTGCCGTAGAGAAAAGGGTATAGCCCTGTTCAAAATAAAACCCCTCCCTAAGACCCAAAATTTCAATAGGGAACAGGGCTGGAAGGACAACGATATCGGTGAAATATTCCTTGTATTGGGTCGTTTCCCTTGGGTGCACCTTTAAGACAATATTCATATTTTTCGGCACCTTGGAGATTACATCCGCATAGATTTTTATTTTATCCGACTCACTTTTAACCACTTTGTCTTCGGAAATGGGCTGGCTAAGTATCAAAGCGTTATTTTGCCCTTCTATCGTAAAGGCATCCTGGGAAAGAAAAATTTCGAAGATTTCATTTTTTGTGGCCTCGTCCAGTTTCTTTGTTTCTTTTTTGATGTTAAGTTGTTCGGCCTTTTTTTGCAGTGGTTGGGGTAACCTATCCGGAAATTGCGCAAAAATAGTCTTGATTTCCTTATCGAAACCTCCACCAACAGGGGTTTTTGTAAGGTACTGCTTGATCAACTGCTCAAAAAAACTATGCCTTTGATTGTAGGTTCGTGCACCATCCTCGATCATTTTAATATCCTTTTTGCCGAACAGGTATAGAAAATAACTCTTGGAGGAATCCGTATCGCACAGATAAAGGTCCGATGATTCAATAAATGCCTTTTCCTTCTTTAAAATGGGATGTTTCTCTTCTAAATAAGGGGGTAGCTTTTTCTTTCTGCGAAAGGAATAATCAAATTTCCCCAGATCCGCTACATGATCTTTACGTTCGGAAATAATATGTACATCCCTAAAAAATCGCTTTTTTAGATTGGGAATCAAGGTCTCTATCATGGGCGTACTTTCAACCAAGAACAAAAGATTGTTTCCGTAATTGTCCGGGTGATATGCCGAATCTCGGATAATATGTAATATGGACAGATAAACGTGGTAGATTGTAGAACCGACATAGGTTCGGCCAATAGAATTTTTTGGATTTATATTGGAGATGGAACTCAAAAAACTACATTTGTAAAGTTGGACAAATTTAAGGAAAATAGCTTGAGCACGGTCAGTGTAATCATAAGTACCTATAACAAACCGGAATGGCTGCAAAAGGTTTTATGGGGGTTTCAATGCCAGACCTATAAGGATTTTGAGGTCGTTATCGCCGATGACGGTTCCGGTCGGGAAACCAAGGAACTCATAGAGCAAATACGTGAAAAGGTAAGTTTTCCCATACATCATGTATGGCAGGAGGATGATGGATTTCAAAAGTGCAGGATTTTAAACAAGGCGATCCAGGCAACCAGCACAGAATATATTATCATGACGGATGGGGACTGCATTCCCCGTGAGGATTTTGTACAGGTCCACTACATCAACAAAGAACCTGGTTATTTTATTTCCGGGGGATATTATATGTTGCCTATGAATATTTCGAGGGCTATTACCTTGAAGGATATTGAAATGCAGAATTGTTTCAACATTCAATGGCTAAAGGAAAAAGGTATCCCAAAGACATTCAAGAATAACAAATTGACGGCTAAAGGGTTCATATCTACCTTGTTCAACACATTTACACCGACCAATGCCAGTTGGAACGGCCATAATTCGTCAGGATGGAAGAAAGATATTCTCAATGTCAACGGATTTGATGAGCGAATGCAATACGGAGGTGAGGACCGCGAATTTGGTGAGCGTCTTTTCAATTTTGGCGTACGATCAAAGCAATTACGCTATAGTGCCGTCTGTGTTCATCTAGATCATGAGCGGGGGTACAGAACACCGGAGGCCATTGCCAAGAATCAGGTAATCCGTAAGGAAGTAAGACAGAAAAAAAGTGTATGGACCTATTACGGCATTACCAAGTAGTAGGCCAATTCGTTCTTTTTTTCCAATTTTTTTAGCTCGCGATATCTTTCCAAATCGCTCAAAGCATTCAGGTAGCAAATGATTATGCCGTTTTTACCGTCCAGGATACCTAAACGAAGGAAATAGTGGTTGAAAAATTTCCATAGAGGCTTAAAAATCAATGATAGAAAACTGAATCTTCGCTCCCTATAAAAATCCTCCTTGGCCTTTAAGCGTCCATATTTTAACATTTTCGCTTTGTAATCCTCGTAATTCTTGTAGCAATAATGTGTTAATTTTTCTTTGAAAATAGCGCAGGTACCATCCACCACCAATGTCTCGTGGACTATTTTTTTATCGGAAAATCGGGCCTTGCTTTTTCGGAATAGTCTGTAGTTCTTATCTGTCTGCCACCCACTGAAATACAATGGACTATCCTGAAACATAAATTTTCTGTAGAACCAATATGCAGCATGGTCTTTATTGCTATTTACCGTATCGATTACCTCCAATTTTAATTCTTCGGAAACCACCTCGTCCGCGTCCAAAAACAATACCCAATCATGGGAAGCCTGCTTTAGGGCAAAGGATTTTTGAAGGGTAAAATTGGAGAAAGGATGTTGTATGACCCTTACTTTGGAATGATTCTGTAAAAACTCGTAGGTACCATCTGTACTGTAGGAATCTACTACAACAATCTCATCGGCAAAAGAAATGGACTCTACACATCTTTCAATGTAGCCAATTTCATTATAGGCAATTATAAGTGCGGATATCTTTTCTTTGGGGGGGGTCATAACAATTATGTTAAGCAGGTGTAATCAATTCTTTAAACAAATTTATAACTTAAAAAAATATAAAATAGTATGTATAGATATAAATTTCCTACAAATACCAGTTTACACGGCTACATCGTATTCCCTAAGCGCATCGTTAAGGGAAGTCTTTTTATTTGTACTTTCCTTTCTTGTTCCGATGATTAGGGCACAGGGCACTTGATACTCCCCAGCGCTGAATTTCTTGGTATAGCTCCCTGGTATAACAACTGAACGTGCAGGAACCCTACCTTTGGTCTCCACGGGAGTACTCCCCGTAACGTCAATGATTTTGGTAGAGGCCGTAAGGACCACGTTGGCCCCTAAAACGGCTTCTTTCTCCACTCTAACTCCTTCAACCACAATGCATCTAGAGCCGATGAACGCATTATCCTCAATGATGACCGGAGCTGCCTGCAAAGGCTCTAAAACACCTCCAATGCCAACACCACCGCTCAAATGCACATTTTTTCCTATCTGGGCACAACTTCCTACCGTAGCCCATGTATCCACCATGGTACCTTCATCCACGTAGGCCCCAATATTCACATAACTGGGCATCAGGATAGTTCCGGAGGAAATATAGGCTCCGTGTCTCGCGACGGCATGGGGTACTACTCGAATACCTTTTTCCTGATAGCCCCGTTTTAAGGGAATCTTGTCGTGGTACTCAAAGATACCCGCTTCCAAGACCTCCATTTTTTGTATCGGAAAATAGAGCACGACTCCTTTTTTTACCCATTCATTAATTTGCCAACCATTATTTGTAGGTTCCGCGCAGCGAAGTTTTCCTTCATCTATGTAGTCTATAAGTTTACGGATGGCATTTTGGGTATTGGGGTCTTTTAGAAGTTCCCGATTATCCCATGCGTTTTCAATAACTTCTCTCAGTTCGGTCATTTTTCAATTAAAATTTTATCAAATATACAGGTCGTCGCTCAATTCGTACAGCCTTATGTGCCGTTATTACGCATTATGGATTATTTTTGCCAAAAAATTAGGATTGGGACGATTTTTGGCACTGGATTATGGGAAAAAGAGAACGGGCATTGCGGTCACCGACGAATTGAAGTTGATCGCTTCGGGCTTGACTACCGTACCCACACATGAGTTGTTCACTTTTCTTACGGAGTATTTGAAGAACGAAACGGTGGATCAAATCATTGTAGGCGAACCTAAACAAATGGATAATACACCTTCGGAGACGGAAGCACTTATAGCGCCTTTCCTTAAGCGGTTATCCCTTAAATTTCCTGAAATACCGGTAGATCGGCAAGACGAGCGTTTTACCTCTAAAATGGCATTTCGTACCATGATCGATTCCGGGCTAAAGAAAAAACAACGTAGGAACAAGGCGTTGGTGGATGAGATAAGTGCCACCCTCATCCTACAGGACTATCTAAATAAAAAGCAATGACATTACCTATAGTGGCCTATGGTGACCCCGTACTGCGCAAGGTGGCCCAGGAAATAGATAAGGAATACGCCCAATTGGATGAGTTATTGAGCAATATGTGGGAGACCATGTACAACGCAAATGGCGTTGGCCTGGCCGCACCACAAATAGGATTGCCCATCCGCCTTTTTTTGGTCGATACTACGCCTTTTGCCGATGATGAGGACCTCTCGGAGGCAGAGCGGAAAAAGTTGAACGGTTTTAAAAAGGCTTTTATTAATGCCAAAATGGAAAAAGAAACAGGGACGGAATGGGCCTTTAACGAAGGGTGCCTTAGTATTCCCGATATTCGCGAGGATGTAAAACGCAGGGATACCATAACAATTTCGTATTTGGATGAGAATTTTGAAAAACATACCGAAACCTATGACGGACTTTTAGCCCGGGTTATTCAACATGAATATGACCATATTGAAGGAATACTCTTTACGGATAAGCTTTCGCCCTTAAAAAAACGATTGCTAAAAGGAAGGTTGACCAATATTTCCAAGGGAAAAATCGAAGTAGATTACCGCATGCGTTTTCCCAATTTAAAAAAGGGCCGTTAAATTTAAATCTTCCCCTACCAAAAAAGGCTTTTTTGTTTAGTTTGCCCAACAAATCCGGATTCCTACTTAACCTATTGAAAGGCAAATCAGGAAACGGAAGGTGTTGTTAAAAAAATCCTTATTTAATTCCCAGGTCAAACGAAAAGTACCATATTTGCGGCTTTAAATCCTTTGAATACATGAGTTTGGACAAAATTCTTTCTATCGGCGGCAAGCCGGGTCTCTATAGACTGCTGACCCAGACCCGGACCGGTTTTGTGGCAGAATCCCTTTTGGATAAAAAAAGAGTATCTGTAGGTGCGCACAATAACGTCAGCGTACTTTCGGAAATAGCTATCTATACTTTGGAAGAGGAGTTGCCTTTGCGGGAAGTTTTCCAAAAGATCCAGATAAAGGAAAAGGGAGGGAAGACCTCTGTTGCACATAAGGCCGAGAAGATTGTCTTGGAAGAATACTTTTTTGAAATACTGCCCAACTATGATGAGGACAGGGTCTATGCCAGTGATATCAAAAAAGTAATACAATGGTATAACCTCTTACATGATAATGGCATAACCGATTTCTCAAATGATGAGGAAGATTCCTCTGAGGAGGAATAGTGACTCGAAATCAAAAAATAAAAGCCTCGTCAATTTGACGAGGCTTTTTTATTTAACCGGTGGGACGCCAATACTTCTTTAAAAAATGGTCTAAACAGGACCTTGAAAGGGTCTTCCTAAAGTATCGGTTCCGTCATATTGTCTTTTTTAATCCTTCTCTATCTCCTCATAGGTGTATTTGCTCTTTTTCCAGTCGATCAAGGGAGAGGGATAGTATTTCACATTCATGCGATCTAGGAAGGGGGCCTGATTGGCCAGACGAACTTTGTAATCTTCCCAATCACGGTTTTCTTCCGTACTCCAGCTGAGTTCCGAATAACCGAGGACTCGGGGAAAGGCTAGGTATTCCAGCTCATCAATATTACTAATGGTCTCCGACCATAACGGGGCTTCCACGCCCAAAATGTTTTCTTTGGGAATACCACCATAGGTATCGGGATTCCATACATAAGCCGTATCCACGGGGATATAAGCGGCCCAATGCAATCCATGTTTGGAAAGCGTGTCATATTGCATATCCAGATAGGCCTTCTTGGCAGGGGATACAATGAGTTGCATTCCTTTTTCCACCGCCTTTTTGGCGTTTTCCTCACTGGCCCACCACTGGGCGATTGAGGTGGAATCGATATCTGCCGTGGCCACTTCGTCCCAACCTATCATCCGTTTGCCATGTTTCTGCACAATTTTTTCCACCCTTTCCACAAAATAGATATAATCCCTTTTCTTGGTTACATGGCTTTCATCACCTCCTATATGGAAGTAGGGACCAGGTGTTATCGCGGAAATCTCCCGTACCACGTCATCGATAAAGGCGTATACGGTATCCTTGCGGGTATCGAAGGTGCTAAAACCTACATGTGTGCCTTCGTAGAGTTTAGGTGTTTTCCCATTGCCATTCAAAAAAGGGTAGGAAACGGATGCCGCATTAGTATGGCCCGGCATATCCACTTCAGGTATTATGGTCATATATCGTTCTGCGGCGTAGTCCACAATTTCCGTGTAATCCTCTTGGGTGAAAAAACCTCCGGCCTCGCCACCAACCTCTGTGCTCCCACCAATTTCGGTAAGTTTTGGCCATGATTTTATCTCAATACGCCAGCCCTGGTCATCTGTCAAATGAAGGTGCAACACATTAATTTTGTAATAAGAAAGCAGGTCTATGTATTTCTTTACGTCCTCAACGCTAAAAAAATGTCGGGCCACGTCCAACATGGAACCTCTATAGGCAAAGTTGGGGCTGTCCATAATTTTACCTGAAGGAATGGGCCAAATACGTTGCTCGGCCAAGGTATCGTTGCTGGCCTCCGGGATAATCTGCCGCAGCGTTTGTATCCCTCGGAATGCACCTTCGGCCGTAATTGAATTCAAGATTACCGTATCTTGGGTAATGTACAATTCATAGGCCTCCGGAGATTTCATCGCTAAACTATCCGATTGATTAATAAGGATAACCCGCTTTGTGCCTTCCGGGGCATCCGTGTTAACCGGGATTTCCAAATCTATTTTTGATTTGATCTTATCGGCCAAAAACCGTCCCACCTTTTCGTAATCGGACGCGTTCCCTGAAGTAAAGATAGCGGTGTAGCGATCTAGGGTAAAAGCGGAATGGGTCGGAACCGTTTTCAACGGTTTTGGCATAAAACTTTCTTGGGCCAAATCGGTAGGAGGAAAATTAATGGGTTTCCGCTTTTCTTCCTGGCAGGCCAAAATATGGAGAAGGATGCATAAAAGTGAAAGAAATTTAATCGAGTTCGATGTAAACATTTTTAAGAATTTAAGTGTTGCTAGGTTGATCGATGAATATCACGGAACGTTATTGCAATTTCAAATTTAGTCCATATAGGTTTTTAATACATTATGCCATAACTCATACCCCATGGCGTTCATATGAAGCCCGTCCTCGATGAAAATATCGGTCTTTACTTTTCTACCGTTTAACATTGGTGTCCAAACATCCGCAAATTCCAAAGAGTCGTCCTTTTTGCTCAATTTAATGAACTTGCGATTCAATCTTTTGTATTTCCGCCTTAGGCCCCATCGGGCAGTACTTGGTTTTGCCGAGATAAGTACAATATGTGTAGTGCTATCCTTCTCTTTGATTTTATCAATGATTTCCAGGGAAGTTTCTATTATGGTATTAGGCTTTTTATGGGCCGCAATATCATTGTCTCCCTCGTAAATAAAGACCTTGGACGGATTATACTTCAATACAAGTTCATCTAGGTGGATCAATAGGTCCGAGGCCTGCGAACCACCGAACCCGGAGTTGACGATTTGATGTTGTGGAAAATGCTGTTCGAGGTCCTTCCAAATCCGTATACTGGAACTCCCCGTAAAAACGACGGTTGGTTTGGAGGGATCCCAAAGGGAATCGTATTTTTTGGTAATGGCCTCTACTTCGTCCTTGAAACGGGAAGAATCCTGGGAATAGCCTATGGAGTAAGTAATTAAAAAGAATAGGACAATGTGAAATTTCACTATGCAAAGATTAAGGGTGTAAGTTAGTTTTTATTTGGGATTGTCCAAAAGTTTTAGGGTATCATCATTTTAAAACGTACTGAAAGTACACGAAAGACCAGGAATATTCTGACCATAGATAATCTGTCATTGGATTTTAAACAGAATTAAAGTGGTTTTCTTAACTTGTTTAAGAACCTGATAAATCGACCGAAATGACCACCGAACTTCTTACTTTTCGCAATTATCTTCCGTTTTTGTTCCTATTGATTTCGCTAATGGCCGCTGCCCAGCAGATCTCAAAAGAGGAGCTTATTTTTTTAACACCGGAATGGAATGGTGAGCGTTTGGCGGATGGACGACCTTATGTTTCCGATGCAATTTTGGAACGCATGAAAAAGGTGACCTTGGAAGAGGCCTGGGCTGTCCTGAAAGGTCAAAATTTTAAATACCAGTACGAGGAAAACTGGCAGACCATAAATCCCGATAGTGTTTTGGTAGGAAGGGCCGTCACGGCGGTATTCGTACCAGGTAGACCGGATATTCATCGCGTAATCGATGAAAAGGGGCATAGCAAGGATGGCCGTATAAAATCACAAAATGCTTGGACCATTGATTTGTTGATTAAGGGCGATGTCTACGTGGTAGATCAATTTGGAGCACATTTGGACGGTCCTACCATCGGTGATAATTTGGGCAACTCCATCTATGCCAAAACAGGAAACGGAATTGTTTATAACGGAGCGATACGGGACATAGACGGTTTAAAGGAACTGGAATCCTTCACCTCGTTTTTTCGCAGTTATCATCCATCCCATCACTTGAACAACCCTGATGGGGAACTCAATACCACTTTGATCGGGATCAATACGCCCACGCGCATCGGAATGGCGACCGTAATGCCCGGGGATGTGGTATTGGGACGTGATGGTGGGGTTATGTTCATTCCTCCGCAGTTGGCAGAAAAAGTAGTAAAGACTTCCGAAGTGGTGCGACTTCGCGATATGTTCGGACACCAAAGGTTACGGGAACAAAAATATACCCCTGGGCAAATCGATTCCCGTTGGTCCGATGAAATAGAGCGGGATTTTTCGCAATGGCTCAATGCCCATATCGATGAATTGCCGGTACCCAAGGCACAGATACAGGAATTGTTAAAGACCCGAACGTGGTAGGTGATTAGGCACTACTACCTTTCCAAAATAATCCAAAAAACAAAAAAATGAAAAACTCAAGGAGAGACTTTTTGACCAAGACCATGGCTGCCGGTGCATTGTCCGCTATACCTTTGGCCAGTTATGGAAAAGAATTTGAAACCGCGGTTGATCGGACATCGAAACTATCGGCACCCTCTGATCTTAAGATTACGGATATCAAATGCGGATATATTCGCGGCGGTCACAGTCTTTTCGTAAAAATATACACCAACCAGGATGTCATAGGGCACGGAGAAGGTGTTGATGCCACCCCGGGAACCTACCATTTGGTAAAAATATTCGGGGAGCGATTAAAAGGAAAAAGTCCCCTAAATGTACATCGATTGTTCGAGGATTTACGAAGAAGGGGTTTTTTTGAGGGGGCGCAGGCCGGGATGTACGTTTCGGTCCTTACGGCGGTGGAATCCGCCTTATGGGATTTGGCCGGTAAGGCTCTAGGGCTGCCCGTGTACCAATTGTTGGGAGGAAAGTTCAGGGACAAGATCAGGGTGTATATGGATACCGCACTCTATCAGAACAAACTCCCCAAACCCGAGGATTTTGCGGCCAGTGCCAAAGAGGCCGTAGATATGGGATTCACCGCCGTGAAATTTGATTTGGATCAGGCAAACGACCCCAATAAATACGATACCTATAATTGGACGGCAAGTCCGGCGGAGATTCAACGGATGTACGATCAGATGGCAGCGGCACGGCAGGCGGTGGGACCTAATATTGACATCTGTGCGGATATGCATGGACGGTATGATACCACTTCGGGGGAACGAGTGGCCAAAGTTCTGGAACCCTTAAATATGATGTGGCTAGAGGAACCTATCCCTGCCGAAAATGTAGAGGCCTATAAAAAGATTACGGAATCTACCAGTACCCCTATCTGCGCCGGGGAAAACCATTATTTGGCCTATGGCTTTAGACCCCTATTGGAAGCCGGGGCCGTGGATATCATTATGCCAGACCTACAGAAGGCTGGTGGTTTGGGCGAGGCCCAGCGGATTGCCAATTTGGCCAACTTGTATTACGTGCCTTTTTCACCCCATATGGTGGCCTCATATCTTGGAGCCATGGCGTCTTGTCATGTTTGTGCTTCCGTACCTAATTTCATGATTTTGGAATGGCAGATTTATTTCCATAAAAATCCGATGTTCAAGGAAATTGTAACCTTTGACGGTCCTATGGTGGTAGATGGTTTCATTCCACTTTCAGACAAACCTGGAATCGGTGTGGAAATCAACGAAGAGGGCATGCGAAAATATGCGGTAAAGGACGTTCCCTTTTTTGAATAGCAAAAAAGCCCTGTCAATGCAAATGCTAGAGATCTTTTATGGATTAAAATCGAAAGACTCTAGGATTCTCAAATTAGGATTAAGCTTAGGGTGCGGTAATACCTTCGGCGATTGACCAGTCATAAAAACGTTGTATCCAACTGTCGGATGGTAACCCTTGTTCCTTCATGCCAAAACCATGACCTCCTTTAGCATACATGTGGAGTCCCACCGGTTTTTTGGCCGAGAACCATTTTGAGTACAGCTCAATACTTCCTGACGCCAATCCCAAGGGATCGTCCGTGGCACAAACAATCAACATTGGTGGGGCATCGGTTGGCGCATCATTTGGAGGGAGTACGGTGGTCCATGGATAAACGGGGACCAGGAAATCTGGGCGATTTCCCTCAGTATAGTTATAACCTACGCCCATGGTAACGGCTCCGCCCGCCGAAAAACCCATAAATCCGATTTTATTGGCATCAATCTTATATTTTGTGGCATTTTCGCGTACATGGGTAATGGCAGCCAAACCATCCGCTATTGATAAGGGTAGGACAGGTTGTACCCGTCTACCGATTTCCATGGGATTGGTGTTACCCAAATCCGTAATTTCCTTTACACCGTCTTCTCCAGTGGGAACTAATCTGTATTTCAGTACAAAGGCGGTAATCCCTTTTTTATTCAGCCATTCCGCTACATGATTCCCCTCGCTTAGGATGCTCAAAGCGTAGAGTCCACCTCCAGGCGCCACAATAACAGAGGTACCATTGGGGTTTTCGGGACGGAAGACCCGCATGGTCGGGGTGGATACGTTGGTTACCACTTCATTGTCCCAAATTTTTGAATGATACTGCTTCTCCGGCCCTTCCCACGAAATATCCTTTGGGGTTTCGTGCGGTAGCTCAACAATTTCCTGTGCCATTAGCTGTATAGAGATGAAACAGCTCACTAAAAGTGTAATTTTTTTCATTTTCATTGGTATTGATTTCAAATATTTTAATGTTGAACATCGTCTAACCCCACCTTTAAGCCCCTATCCAAAGAAAGGCCAAAGCGGCCAAAAAGCCACCGGCCAAGGGACCTAGTACAGGAACCCATGCGTAGCCCCAATCACTACCACCTTTTCCTTTTAGGGGCAAAAGCGCATGCATGATACGCGGCCCAAGATCACGTGCCGGATTAATGGCATAACCGGTCGGTCCTCCTAGACCAAAACCGATTCCCATGACCAAAAGGGCCACAGGTAGGGCGTCCAAAGAACCTAGTGATATCGGTTCATCGGAAAAGGTGCCACCAGCAATATAGAATACACCAAAGACAAGGGCAAAAGTCCCAATGGCCTCGGTAACAAAGTTCCAAAATGGACTGCGAATAGCAGGTGAGGTACAAAAGGTGGCACGAAGTGCTTCTTGATCCTGGGTAGCATCATAGTGCTTTTTATAGGTCAACCATACTAAAGTATTGCCTGTCATAGCACCCAATACTTGGGCCAGCATATAGCCCGGTACCAGGGACCACCCGAACTTCCCTGCGCTGGCCAACCCTAGGGTCACCGCCGGGTTCAAGTGTGCTCCACTGACGTCCGCACTGATAAAGACACCTACAAAAACGGCTATACCCCAGGCCAGGGAGATGCCGACCCAACCTGAATCCGATCCCTTGGTTCCTTTTAGGACTACATTGGCCACGATACCGTTTCCCAAAAGTAAAAGCATACAAGTTCCGACGAATTCAAAAATATATGCGGTCATCAAGTTGATTTTTTAGTTGCTGTAAGATAAAAAAAATATGCTAGGTCTTGGTTTGGGATTGGAGTACCTCATTGCTATTCGGTAAAGGCCTGATAGATAAATTGACGCATTATGTTCCCATAATAATTGTTATAGGGTTGGACCTGTGTCATTAAAATAGCGATAAGTTCTTCTTTGGGATCTACAAAAAAGTAAGTGCGATAGGCACCGCTCCAAAAGTATTGCCCCACGGAACCCAAACTTTTGCTGTCTGCCAGATCGGTAGTGACCGCAAAACCGAATCCGAATCCCTGCCCTGGACCCGGAAACAAATCCCCGACCTGATTCATGGTCATGATTTCCAAGGTCTTGGGACTCAGGTATTGTTTCCCCTTCCATTTGCCCTGGTTCAACAGCATTTGGCAAAATGTCATATAATCGGAAGCCGTTGAAAAAAGCCCATGTGTTCCTCCAAAAACGGTATTTCCCTGGGTAGGCAATTGCTGATCGGAATTGACCAGTTTCCCTTCTTCATTGAGGTTATGGACCGGTACCCATCTATTCTGATTTTCGTCGGAGATATTGTACCCCGTATCGTTCATTTCAAGGGGATCAAACAATCGTTGCCTTAAAAAATCTATGACCGTCATCCCGGAAAAGTGCTCGATCAATAGGGCCAAAACATCCGGGGAGGCGCTATAATTCCATTGTTCCCCAGGATGCGCTATGAGCGGTAGACTTACTAAAGTGTTGACACGGCTCTCAATACTTTCCTGAGGTTCAAAGTATAGCGCTTCCCGCACTTCCTTATCCAGTGTAGATCCTCCAAGACCATGTAAGAAACCGGCGGTATGGGAAAGAATCTGTGCAATGGTAATTTCGGTATTGGCCGGTTCGGTGGGTCCTGCCTTTCCGAGGTCCGGATCCTTGGTAACTTTTACGTCCTTGAACTGGGGAAGGTACTTGGAAACGGGGTCGTTCAGGAAAAAATGTCCCTCTTCGTAGAGCATCATAAAGGCAACGGTAATTATCGGCTTGGTCATGGACATAATATGAAAAATCCCATCTTTCTGCATAGGGCTCTTATCCTCCAAACTGCTATATCCGTAGGTATTGTCATGTACTATTTGTCCTTTTCTCAGAACCAAGGAAATCGCTCCGGGAATTTTGCCTTCATTTACTTCCCGCTCCAAAAAAGCATCATACCTTTGCAGACGTTCCGCAGATATTCCGGCTAATTCCTTCTTTTCCAGTAGTGCCTGTTGTCCCTGAGCAGATAGGACGAAAAGACAAATAAGACTCAAAAAAATGGAAAAATGGCGGCTGTTTTTCATGGTTGGAAGTTTTGTTCCTATATAAGATTTGGCAATTTTTGCCAAAACCCTTTCCGTTTTTGAATTATCAAGATACTCTTTTTTCCCTTTCCAAAACATCTCTCAAGAAATTCCCTTTTAATCCCCTATTTTATTGGGGAAATTTTTAACTTGTTGACCTATTGAAAAATTCAAATTTTTTCAAAACAGTATAATCTGATAATCTATTTAAATCAAAACTACTATGAGCGATTTAGCAGATAAATTGGCTGCATTAAAATCTACAGCGGTCGCACAATTGAACGAATGTGGAGTGTCCGATATTGATCATGATCAATTGGATGGCTACGTCAACAGTTTAAAGACGATGGTGAACAATCAGGACGCTCTTCTGGTATCTGGAACGGATGAGTCCGAATTGGAGACCGTAAGACGTAATTTCGTTGAGAAAAAATTGGGGGTGACCGATAAGGACAAGGCTATGGCCGCTATCCATTCCGTGGCCGATAAAATGTCCGGAATCCGTATGAAAAGCAGACCGGCATTTTATTATTTGGTAGCTCATGAGTTGAGCTAGTTTTTTCGTAAGACCTTACAAAAAGCGCCCCAATAGGGCGTTTTTTTGTATGTGGTATTTACCCGAGGTCTTTGATCAACGCCATATGACGGGCGGCGTACGTGGAACTACAGCTTTATGCTCTACCCGGATGTTCGCTTTTAGTATAACGGAATCTAGACCCCGAACTGTTGTAAATGGTGGTCCAAATGTTTGGAAAACAAAGTGTTCCACTCCTTTTCGGTCAAAGGTCCAAAAGCATGGGATTCCTTATTATGAAAATGTGAGGCCCCCAATTGCAGGGTCTTGTCCAAATGGTCGAGCAGCCGTTTCTTTTCTTTTTCAAAATCCCTTTCCCCTTCGATGAGAAAAGCAGGCGCTGTACGGATATTTTTTTTATACGGTTTGGGACCAACGACCACATTTTTAGCGAATAATTTGATCATAAATTTCTGAAACCCTTTAGGCTTGGGATGCTTATCCGTATAAACCAATTCATAGGCCACATTTACATGGGCCAACATTTGGGCAACACTCATTTTTCCCCAAAGGCTTTGGGTTTCCGGACTTAGGGCGTTGATGCGTGTCTTGATTTCCTTTACATCATTTTCATCAAAGATATTTTTCATGGACATCCTTTTTTTGATTGAAGTTTCTAAAGTACTAAAAAAGAGGATTGAACGAGGAAAGATTAATTTCCCGTTGGTCTCTTATGGTGTTATTCTAATTAAATAGCGGTCCATACACATCTTTGGATTTATTTGGGTTCCACTCTAAATCGCAAAACGGTCTTCAATTTTTCCGGTGCTACCTTTCTAAAATCGCTTAGATAGATTTCCCTATGCTCCTTGGATATTCTTGAGAGATTTTCTTTCTCGGCAAAATCTTCCATGGTCTTAAAACTCCGAGGTTCGTCATCATAACTTCCTATATGCATCATTTGAATACATTTTCCATCCGTTATCGGCTCAAATTTAAGTTGCTCCAAAAAAGGGTGTGGTTTTCTTTTTTGGGTCTGTTCCAACATTTCCTTAAAATAGGCATCGCTTACAAAGTCCGGTTGCCGGATCATTAATTTAAAGACCAGGTCGTTTTTGTCAATTTTTCCTGTAAATGTTGTTTTCGCCTCAGCCGTAATATCCCAAATACCCTCCAGCGGATAGACTGTATAATCGAAATACCTACTAGGTGGCTTACTTTCCTTTTTCAGGTTCATTTTTATGGCGTAGGAAACGGAATAGAGTACGGTAATATATTCAGCAAAGACTTTATTTTGTGGGCTGCCCTCACCCTCGATGGTTAGGAACCTGAATTCCGGAATTTCCACTATTTCCGGATTCTCCTTGGGCACATAAGTCTTCTTTTCCATTTTTCTCCATTCATGCTTCATAAGGTAACATCCTTTAGTGCTGCATAAATGTATTTAAAAAGTAGAAGTCCAGGAAAGCTGAATCCCACTACTTTTTGTCCTTTCTTGCGGAATTAACGATTTGGCATTGCTCTTCGGTAATACCTTCAGCGTATTTGCTGAACATCCCTGGATGTCGTTTTCTCTCCCTTTCTATGCCCTCAGTAGTAATCCCAAGCGGTGTTCCGTATTACTTTTCCTTTTTAGTCACTATCACCAGAAAAATGCTGGGCTATAGCCCGGTAAGGGTAACCTCCATATCCCCGTTTGGCAAATTGAACGATTATGATATTTTCCTTAGGATTTATATAAAGACGTTGACCCCTAAGACCTTCGGCCGAATAATCCCCTTCATAATTTTCCTGGGGCAGCCACCAATAGTATTGATGTGTTGCTTTTTGCCAACCTTTTTCGGTGTTCCCCCTATTTTCCATAGTAATGTGGGTACTTTTCTCAATCCAATCCAAAGATAAAACTTGAACCGTATCCCGAACCCCCTTGTTGAGGTATAACCTTCCTATCTTGGCCAGATCTATGGCCGTACATTGAAAACTGCTCGGGGAGTTTTCGAGACCGTCTTTTTGGTCCACACCCCAACTTCCTCCATATTCGGCCCCGATGGGCTTCCAGATTTCACGCTCAAACAATTGGGAAACCTTGGTTTTCGCGGCTCTTTCCAAGACCCACGTTAAAAACAAAGGGTCTAGATTGCTATATTTCCACCTTGTCCCCGGTAGGGTATCGGCCTTAACCTTTACCAAATCATTTTTTAGGTCGTTGGTATAGTAGAACCGCGCTTCATCACAAAAAAGATCGGAAATAATACCTTTTCCGGCCCGTTTGAATTGTAAACCGGATTTCATATTCAAGAGATCTAGAATCGTAATCTCGTCAAAGTTTGGAACGTCCTTAAGTTCGGGCAGGTAGTTAATGACCCTT
Source organism: Ulvibacterium sp. (assembly GCF_028285715.1). GTDB lineage: Bacteria > Bacteroidota > Bacteroidia > Flavobacteriales > Flavobacteriaceae > Ulvibacterium. Next base: position 48,391 of record NZ_JANQOO010000017.1, on the reverse strand, counting down.
TGTTCGGTATCCTTGATATATCCCAGGTCAATGGCCTTTCCTGTTAAAATTGAAATCATGGTCTTTCCAATGGAGAAGGTATTGGATACCGTCTCTCTATTGTAGTTTTCCCCGTATTTTTCATAAACCAGGGTATCGTTTTTGATAACCAAAAAAGCGAGTAAATCACCTTTTTCAAAATATTCCGAAAATGGAACATATTGGTTTTCCCAATTTTTGACCATCACCGAATCCAATTTGTTTCCTTTTGAAGTGTCCACGGTAAAACGTAAAGGGCTTGGGCTTGGGCTCATTGCTCTAGTAGGAAAGCTTTTGTAGGTGTCTACCTCCGGTTTTTGATACCATACTATCTTAAATAATTGCGGATTTATGGCCCACGCTACCATTACCAACATGGTAAGACAAAGCAGTACAATACCGACAACTTTTTTCATTTTCCTTACTGATTATGGGTGGAGTGTTTACCTACCTGAATACCTTGGCGATTTGCTGTGATTCACATTCTTAGCAGGATTCCTTCTTTAGGGATGACCAGGGCAGTTCCCAAACCGGAAATCTCGTAGGGTCAGATGAGGTCCCCAAGTGCTTTTTCCACCACATAGTAGGTTTTTTCATAGCTCTGTTGCAATAGTGTCTTCGCATCCATGGTTTCCCAATAGCCTTGGTTGAACAGTTCTACTGAAAATCCGCCCCTAAAACCCGCATCGTACAGTTTAGGAATCACCGAATCAAAAGGGCAGATACCTTCTCCTGGCAATACCCGATCTGAATCCTTAAGTTGATCATAGGCGGGTGTAGCGGGATAATCGTTCATGTGTATTACAGGTAATTTCTTCCCATTGAGAATATCAACGGTGTCCCAGTCGTTCCCACCCCGATATACATGATAAAAATCCAGCAATATGGTGGCTTTAGGGTGTCCCGAGGCGATAGCGATTTGGGCACAGTCCGCTACCTTGTGTAAGGCCCCCATACCCCAGAGTTCCATAATGGGGGTTACCCCCGTTTCATCGCCCAGTTGTAGAATAGCGGCATAGCGTTCAGCATAGGCATCGTATTTTGTACTATCCAGGGAGGTTATCCCTTGTACCGGAGCGGCAATATAAGCCCCGCCCAGGCCTGCCGTAATATGCATTTCTTCGCGCAGTTGATCTAGTGCTTTTTTTCGTTCCTCGGCATCGTCGCTGCACCATTTTGAAAATCCGATAATATTCTCCAGAACCAGTCCTCGATCCTGCAATTTATGCTTTAGGTCGGCCGTGTTTCCCCCGTTTTTCAAATAGGTCTTTATATTTCGCATCCATAGTTCTATACCATCAAAACCGGCATCGGCCACGAGATCTATTTGCATGGCTACATCCAGCTCGTAATGCAATAGGGTAGAGGTGTTTAAACTGATTCGAAAGGGTAACTTTTTCTTTGCCTTTGGCGCAAAAGTGAATGGTGTAGCCTTGGAATTGGCCGCAAAGGCATAGCCCCCTATTGCCGCCAAGGAACCTGTAAGGCCAGTGGCAATGGCCTTTCTTCTCGATATTTTGTGTTTCATTAAGTATGGTTTTATCGGATGTCTTAAAAATGTGGATTGGGATGTCAATCACTCATAAGCTTCGTGCCCGAAAAGATACAAAAAAGTCAGTGCACGCCATTCTTTTTGTAGAACACGATCTGGGTATTTGCTAGGGATTGACACGTAATTTGGGTTGATGCATGCTTATACAATGCAATCCACCTCCTCCCAAATTTACGGCCAGTGCATCCAGCATCACGACTTTTTTTTCGGGAAATACGGTTTGCAGTATTCTTTTGGCCTCGGCATCCTGCCGCTTTAATTTTTCGGACATACCCTCTCGCCAATATTTCTGACCAAGGACTACGGAATTGGTAATGATAAAATTGAGATAACTTGCTGGAGCCACAACGGTAATGGTATCTCCATCAGGAAATTGGCTTCCATCCTGATAGTCCAAGGTTTTAATATAGTCATAGACATAATCTCCGGGATCTAAAGTGGTCAAAATGGTTTGCGGCAGGGGTAATCGTACTATTTTTAGTGGATTCCCGTCTTGATCGGAACTGTTCGAAAGAATTTCAAAGTTCTCTTCCAAACGCCTGTGGTTTTCCCGGGCCATAGGATCTTCTAATTCAGTACTGTCAATTTGGGCCAAAAGAAGGGTGGAATGGTTTACAAAGCGTGCAAATTCATCCACATGGCCATTGGTGGTAACCACGGTATAGGCCTTCTTCCCATCTGAGATGGATAAGGGCCCTAAAAAAGTGTGGCTATCCTCCAAGAGTCCCTTTTTGAGCCAAATGGTTTTGGTAACACCCAGCAATCTTTGATACTCGGCTTCCATGGCTGTTTTGGACATCCCTGGATTACGTCCCTGCTCCACGGTTTCCGTCACCACCAACGTCCCTTTTCCATTGAGCTCACGGTTCCCGCCTTCACTGATCATGGTACTCGAGATGATGGGAAGATCCAATAGTTCCGCTGCCTTTTCATCATATTGCTCCTCAATTTGGGAACTTTGATCTAGGGTGTCCGAATAGCCCCAAGAGTTGAAATTAAAGTCGGCTATAGCATGTTTTCCATTTTCCATTTCCACAAAAACGGGTCCCATGTCCCTTGCCCATAACTCCACCGAGGGAATTACATGAAAAATCAAATTCTTCAGATTCGGATATTTTTGGCCCAAGGTGGATTTTGCCTTTTCAAGAATTTGATCATCGGAACAACTTATGACAAGGTTTAGGTCGCTGATCAGGGCATCGATAATGGCCAAGGTTACCTTTTCCACGGATTCCCCCTCCTTATGGTCCGTGGTCGGCCAAATAAGCCAAAGCGCATCTATGGTTTCAAATTCGCCCATTTGCCGGGTTACCTTCAACGGCTCCGGTTTTTTGTCCAAGGATGCATTACACCCCCAAAACAGTAGGGTCGGGATGAGTATGGATACTATCGGAATCTTCACTTTTCGGACTTTATGATACCTTGTGAATTCATAGCTATAACGCCGCGAACAAAATGACCGGGAAAAATCTCTGTCGATTACGGTTCCAAGATAACTTTTTGCGCTGAATTCACCAATGATACCTAAAGTACGGATAGAAAAGATAAGGTTCTCACGGCTTTCTGGGCCTGCTTTACAAATACCGCTCTTTGATGATGTTCAGATGCCTTAATTCGTGACCTGCAATATGGTAGGCAAATGCCCTTACCGTCCGTTCGTTGACAATACTGCCGTCGGTATCGATTCCCGAACCTTTTCGCATAAGACTATCCTCGGGGAGGTATTTAAAAAGTAGTATCGTACTTTTCCGTACGGCTTCGTATTCCTCAAAAATACTATCCAGACTTCTTTCATTGGCCTTGGAATATTTCGCATAGTCATCCTGTTCAAACCCTGGTAGGGGGGTAGAATCATTTCGTGCAAAGCGCATGGCCCTGCAGGAAAAGATGCGCTCATCATCAATATTATGAACCAGGATCTCTTTAATGGTCCATTTGCCCGGGGCATAGCGATACGTCAATTTTTCATTGGGAAGACCATACATAAATTGTTTTACATCCAAAAAGTTGTCCCATAGTTGGTCTAAAATGTTTTTTTCGTCATTCAACAGGTCCATATAAATGGAAGAGTACGAGGGATATTCGGAGGGTTTTGGTTTTTGTAATGTTTCCATACGGAGTGATTTGGAAGTACTTTTAGTTTTAGCCGGATCTCCTACACGTCCACCGGGGAATGTGGGAATCGTTTTTAGTTTTGATACAAATTAAGTAGCAATACTACAAAAAATGTAGCATACAATCAAAATATTTTCAACACTACCCTTCCAAAATCAACTTGGGCTATATAAGGTACCGGAGACTTAAACCCAACTGAAATCCCCGGTACCATTCACTTTCCATTCTTATTCCCGTATCGGAATCATATTGGAGGTGTCGACTGGAAAGCTATCGTATTTGTTATAGAGTTGTAGGTATTTTTCGGGATCTATGGGGACTTCGTTCAATGTTTCATAAAGACCCCTAAAAAAGCCTTCCCGTTTTTGCGATGGGTTGAAAATCAAGGTCAATTTTACTATTTCATCGGTGTCGTTCCTAAATCCATGGGGTGTAAATCGCGGTACATAGACCACACTTCCCGGTTCGGCCTCATGCACCTTATCGGCTACCTCTAAGGTTAGTATACCCTGGTTTACGATAAAGGTCTCGTCCATAAACCGGTGATAGTGCAATTTTGCACCGATACACATCGGGGGAAGTGTAATCTCGTAAACCCCCAATTGATCGCCGGACATTTCACTGGTGACCTTAAAGGTTATTGCAATGGTATTTAATTCTAGGGTTTCCCCTCCGTTGGGCTCAATTATGGAGGCATTGTCCTCCAATTGATCTACAAAGTAATTTGCTTTAATTGCTTTCATTGTTTTGTTTTTTGAATAATTCATCGATATTGGATTGTACGTCACGTTTATTTTGTTCCAATGTGTTAGCTTCACTTGTACCTTCAAGGGAAAATAGTCCTCGGACCTTAATGCCCATATGTTCTAAAATGGCTCTGAGATAAGGCTCCTGAAAATCGTACTCCTCCATGAAGGTCCCTTTGTACTGGCCGCCTTTGGCGGTTGCCAAATAGGCCGATTTATCCTCCAACAAGCCATAATACCCCTTCTCATTGATGTTGAAGGTATGTCCAACCCGTACTACTTGATCTAGATAGGCCTTAAGATTCGAGGGAATATTTAAATTGTACAAAGGACTACTGATCAAGATATCATCTGCGGATTTCAGCTCCTTGATCAATTCGTCCGACAAGGCCGTAGCCTTTTTGCTTTCCGGAGTCATATACTCCAAGGGGGTGTAAAAGCCCTCTATGGTGTTGTTTTGGATGTGGGGCAGTTGCTGTTTTGCCAAATCCCGATATATAAGTGTTCCATTAGGATTTCTGAGCTTCCATTCTTTCTCAAAATAATCGGCCAAGGTTCTGGAGTGCGACCCTGTGATCCGTGAACTACAATCGATTCGCAATAATCGTTTCATACGTTTAAATTTTTAGTGCCTGTTTCACCTATCGGTATTTTATAGGCAATAGTATGACCAGGAAGTGGGAAGAAACGTGACGGATTTACCGAAAAAACCTTTTCAATTTATTAGGGTCGATGACCGCGTAGATATTGCGTATTTTGTTGTTCTCAAACTCGAAGACTTGACAATTGATCAAGGAGTCACCCTCGTAAAATAACAAAGCAGGTTGGTGGTTTACTTCGGATATTTCAATGGACAGGGATTTTTGATAGGTTTGGAATACATAGAACAACAGGTTGGAAGTAGCCATTTTTCCCGTGGTCACTTCCCGTATCACTTTGATGTCCGCTCCACCATCCGCACTTAAGGCCACATCTTCGGAGAGCATTTCGCCCAAGTGTTTTACATCCCCGGTTTTTATGGCATGGATATAATTTTCCATATCAGCCGCGGGAATGACGGAATAATTTCTAGGACCGGTTGTTTTATGTATGGCTAATTTTAGCTTTCCCCTGCTCAACAGCTTTCTGGAGTTTTCAATGGAAATGCCGATAGTTTCCGCAATTTCCCTATGGGAATAATCAAAGGCCTCCTTGAGGATAAAGACCGCCCGTTCTTGGGTCGTCAGTTTTTCGAATAGCACCAATAGGGAATAGGATAATATTTCTTCCCCGATAAGATTGTCATCGGCTTTTTCTGTGGATATGGGTTCCGGAAGCCAAACCTTGTCGGCCGTAATCTTGGCTTTCCTTTTTTTGATGTTTATGGACCGGTTTATGACGGACTTGGTCAAATAACCCATTTCATTTTCGATATGTGCTGTATTCATAGATTGGTACTTGGTCAGTACGTCCTGAATGGCATCCTTGGCGTCCTCTACGGTACCCAAAATGTTGTAGGCATATGGAAATAAGGTGTTTTGATGATTTTTCACGTCTATATTTTTAACGTTCCAAGGGTATGACAAGGTAGGCAATGAAAACGTGACATTTGGAATGAAAAAATTGCGATTTGCCTTTTTGAGTCTCCCATAACATGGTCTATCCTCAGCTTATTTGGTTCCTGTAACGGATTTTCGGATTCTATGGGACTCGGGGCGTTTTTGCCACAAATGTAAAGTTTACCCGTCCCTAATAGTACACCACCAAAGCACTAATTATGAAAAAACGCATACTATGCCTATTTTCAATTCTCGGTCTATTAGCCTGTGGTCAGGATTCCCGTTTCGCTGCAAACAACCCTAGTAAGGACCTGGCCCATAAAATTGACGCATTGATCCGTCCCCTTGCCGAATCCAATAATTTCAGTGGCACCGTTCTCGTTAAAAAAAATGGGGACATCATCTTATCCCAATCGTATGGGTATGCGGATAGGGAAAATCAAATCAAAAACACCAAAGCCTCCCAATTTTTTATAGGATCGGTTTCCGCCATGTTTACTGCTACCGCCATACTACAACTTGTGGAATCAGGAAAAGTATCGTTGGAGGATACGCTCACCAAGTTCATGCCGGGATTTCCCAATGGGGATAGGATAACAATCCATCATTTACTTACGGAAAGATCGGGTCTACCCCGGTTTGTGTCCCAAGCGGATGGCACCTATGATCAATTGATCGAATCGCCGCATACCCTGGATGTATTGGTAGAGTATATAAAAGAATTGAAACCTATAGCGGAGCCCGGAGAAAAATATAGGCATTCAGGCTCTTCCTTTATACTCTTGGCCAAAGTCATTGAAATGGTATCCGGGGAATCCTTTGGAACGTATCTAAATGACCACGTTTTTAAGCCCCTGGGCATGTCGCATACGGGACACTATGCCTATGCTATGAGCTATACGGACGTTCCTGATTTGACTCTCGGTTATAAACAACAAGGGGTCACGGAATTGGAACGGGCCAGAGTGATACATTGGTCCACAAAAATCGGCCATGCGTCCATTTACTCCAATGCCGAGGACCTGGAAAAGTTTGCCCGGGCTATGATGCACAATAGGGTATTGTCTGCCGATTCCTGGAAAAAAATGACGAGCTCCTATTATGGAACAAGTTTGGGTTATGGCCTATCCAATGCACCTCAAGGAGATCATGTCCGTTATTCCCGGAGTGGGGGATCCCCGGGATTTTCCAGTTATTTTGCCGTGTATCCCGAAGAGGGTTTAACGGTAATCATGCTATCCAATATTCATATCCATGTACCTTATTTTAATGTGCCGAAGATTGCCTCTATCGTTTTTGGGGAACCCTATGAGCCCTTAAACTTGGTGAGCCCCACCTATGTAAAACATGACCTTGCCCAAAAATTGTTGGGGACCTTCCAGTTTGATGAAAATTTTTATAACCCCAATGGAACGGTAACCATTAGTTTTGAAGACGGGATGTTACTTTCCGATGGTGCCCCCATGATACCCGTGTTGGGGGAAGACGGTAAAATTGTTAAGTTTATCAATCGGCAATTTTGGTCACGGTTGGAATTTGTACCGGATAGTACGGGACAATTTTCGAACTTGAAATTTGACGACTTTATGGGGACAAAAAAGATTACCCTTAATAACAACTAGGTCGGACAGTATGCTAATCCCTGCTGAACAAAGTCCAATATGTTAAACAGCGGCGTGAATCGTAGTCTCTTAGTTTACGGTTTACTAATTCGCCCTGCGTACCATGGACAATAGCACTCCACTTACAATCAATAATCCACCCACGATTTTATTTTGCAAGTGGACTTTTTCCTGATTTTCAAGATATGATTTTAGCTTTTCGGCAAAGGTCGCATAGGCAAATAATGAGAGGCCATCGATAAGTAAAAAAGTAATGGCAAGAATTACCATTTGTGGAACCAACGGATTTGCTTCATTTAGGAATAACGGGAAAAGTGCGGCAAAAAAGACAATCGCCTTTGGGTTTGCGGCCGACATTAAAAACCCTTCGATGAACAATTTCGAAAAACTACTTTCTTTGCTTTTGTTCGTGGATAAATCTATTTGGGGCTTGGATATGATTTTGGTTATTCCCATATATATCAGATAGGCCACGCCACACCATTTGATCCATTGAAACAATGCCCCGGAGGAAATCACGATAGTGGCCAATCCTATTGCCGCCAAAATGATCTGGCAGAGATTAGCGGTCAGATCGCCGGCAATGGTCCCAACGGTTTTTCCTTTGCCATATTTCATGCTATTTGCGGTTGCCAATAGAACACTGGGTCCCGGTGTTATGGCCAAAATTAGTACCGTTCCTACAAAGGATAACCATAGTGTTACTTCCATGATCATTCGATTAGTTATACGCCATGTTGCCTGCTGTTTTTCCTTTTAAGTTTTTTCAAGGCCCTTTCCTTCGCCTTGAATTCGTATTTGCCTTTTTCAACCTTAATTTTTTCAATTATATCGATCGCTGCGGTATTTCCCAGTTTTCCAAGTCCATCCAGCGCATGTCCTCTAACACTCTTGTCCATCAGCCCTTCCAAAAGAACTTCGTAGGCTTCTACGGTTTTAATTTTAGGAAGAGTTTTTAGAAAAAGCATTTGTCTTGAAATTCCAAGTGAAGGGTTATTGCAAATTTTAATGATTTCAGGGTACGATTCTTTATCATCAATTTCACAGAGGGCATTTCCCACTGACCAAAGGAATGATTCAGAATAATTATCCGATTCCCGAAACATTTGGGTTAGATACGGAGCTGCTCTTTTTATTCCTTTTTCAGAGAGTGCCCTTACAATCATGTCCTTTTCCCTGTACTCAACTTTTGGCAAGTATTTCAAAAGAACATCAACGTAAGGTTTTGAGGAAATCTTACTGTTAACCAGAGAATCAATTGGAACTCCAGTGAAACTACCAAACTCGTGATTTGGTATCCCTAACTCTCCTAATTCCTCATTTAATTTTTGGTATTCTGGTGACATGTTAAAATTACTGACAACCATCTCGGCTATGATTTGTCTTGCCTCCGACAACTCCTCCCGATAACTATCAAGAGTGGGGAGAGGAAGGCAGCCTGAGGAAATTGTTGGATTTCCAACCTTTGCCATCCAGCCATTACCGGTTTATGGGCTTTAAGTTAACGAATTAAGGCTACTTGCCCGCTTATTGATCCGGTAAATTAAGGCCATGTTGGCTACGAGTCTTTATCTTAGGTGTTTAATTGCGCCCAGTACAAAAAGAAGGGAAGCGATGATCAATAAGATTCCAGGTATAATGGCACCTAAAGAGAAAGCCAACAGGGAATCGACACATACCATAATGGCAATAAAGCATAGTATTTTCCCAATTTCTTGCTTCATGAAAAGCGTTACTATTCCTAAGCCTGCAAGTCCAAAAAGTTGAAGGGAGGGGTGTGCAAATAAAACGGGAAAAATTTCCTTTAGAAATGGTTCAGCGTCGGATTGTTGCATTAGGTCGCTTATATAGTTGATTCCACTTCCGTGAAAAAGGGCCATGATTACTAAAAGTGCGCAACCGAGGATAGTTGATATTCGGGTGATTTTCAATGTAGCCATTTGACTGATTTAGTATCTATTGGGATAGACGTGAAATCTGTCAAAATAGTTGCCTAAGATTATTAGGGTTGTTGCCAACGCTAAAATGTACGGGACATGGCAGATTTTACGGATTTTTCCTGCCATTGCGTATACAAAAGGTTGGATTTGGTGACATTTACTTTACTCCATGTGTTCTGGTTTTGGAAATTTTCTAATCTTGGAATATCTTTTATAGCTATCAAATATTTCCGTATCAGGCCCTACGACCCGGGGGTCATGCGTTGTTTTTAACTCCGCAATGAGTTTCTCCCTTAAATGGGTTTCCAATGCTGTGTAATCTTTATGGTCTGCCAAATTGTGTAAACAATAGGGATCGTCCGTCACATTGTATAATTCAAACTCCGGTCTTTTGCCATGGGCAAGCTCAAAATATCTTGAAATTTCAGGGTCGGTATAATTTTCAATGATATAGGTTTTTGAAGGGCAATCGTCAATATCCGTAAAAGCGCCTTGATCAATGTATTTTCCATTTTCATCCAGGCCATAAACGGGAAGCAATTGGGTTGAATCATTGGGGTGAAAACGTTGTGGTGCACCTGCGGGCCAACGTTCCGGGGTGATGTTCCAAATGTAAATAAAGTCTTTGCTTCGAATCATCCTTTGCGGGTACCCCCAGTTTAAGTAGCGGGAACTCGAGTGCCTTTCCCGACCCGCCAGTACAAATTCCCTGGTTTCGGCTACAACGCCTTGTTTTCTACTTTGAAGGATATTTAGGATGCTTCTGCCGGAGATGGGCAACATCCCCGCCGTATCGGTACCGGTAAGTTCAAGGAGTGTTGGTGCGATATCTATAAAACTCACAGGGTCATCTACGACCCTTCCTCCGGGAAATCCTTTTGGGTAACGTACGGCAAATGGAACATGGGTCCCGTACTCAAAACAATTGGCTTTGGCACGTGGAAAAGGCATACCATTATCCGAAGTGACCATTACAATGGTGTTGTCCAACTCGCCAATACTATCCAGATGATTCAGCATGCGCTTTAGGTGAAGATCAAACCACTCGATCTCTACGGCATAATCAAGTAGGTCACCACGGATTTCATCGGTGTTGGGGAGGAAGCCCGGAACTACTTCAACGTCATCCAATTCCTTGCCCATACGTTTCCAAGAGCCTTTCTCGTAATGACGATGAGGTTCGGATGCCCCATACCAAAAGAAAAAAGGTTTGTCCTGCCGTATACTATCCATAAAGAACTTAAAATTTTCAAAGTAATTCAGGTTCCGGATGCCCTTAGCAAAACGTTCATCATTGGCATTGTCATAGGAAATGTGGCTATACGATTTCCCGGCCGCGTCGCCCTTTCGCCATAACGAGTCTTTTTCACTTTTTGCATAGTAAAAAGGTGTGACACCCTTCCCTGTTCTGCCGGTAGCATACCCATTACTTTCGAGTAAATCAACAAAGGGCACATACTTTTTCATCCAAGAGGAAGCATGTTGACCCGATTGCTCATTTTGCCAGTGGTAGCGCCCCGTTACAATACTACTCCTAGAGGGGGCACAACCCGGAGAACCGGCATAGCAATTTGAAAAATAAATACCTTCGCGTGCTATTCTGTCAAAAGCGGGGGTGCTTACATAATTACAACCGCCAAAACTGGTGTGTTGAAACGACTGGTCGTCACTGATTGCAAACAAAATATTGGGCCTTTTGTGCTCGGAAGGGTTTTGTTTGCAACCTAGGAGTAAAGCAAGGGATAGTACAAATAAATTGCATCTGTTCATATATATGAAATACTTGGTACTTACATTAAACTAACTACAACGGTCCCGGCTATGATTCCGTTGTGGTTAGCCGTAGGGCGGAATCATTTTCTGTTTTTATCCAGATATAAATGTAGGAAAAGTCGGTTGTATTAACTAGCTAGTGGAGCAATGAATTATAGCCCTTGTTGTGTGGTTTATTATTTAATAGGCTTAAAGTGGGTTTCCACTTTTGGCATTCCGGAAGGGCCGCTATCATCAGGTGTCATAATTAGAATCAATTTATTCGCGCTTATTGATTCAATTCTTGAAGTTATTGTTCCATTGATTTCCAATTCCACGTATTTGTCTTTAGCATAAAATGTCCAATTCCCAGTTTTTGTTTTTCCAGTTTCCTCTATAATGTCATAAGTCCCATCAGATTTGAATTTGAAATCAAAATCAGTAGCTCCGGGTATTTGTTTTATTTTCATTTCGCCCAGCATTGCAAAATCAATTCCCCATTGTTGACAGAGCACGGATTTGAGTTCAGATTCTCCCAAATTTATATTTTGGGCTGTCAAACAAATATTCCACCCTAGCATTAATGGCGCTAAAATCAAAACAATTCTTTTCATTTAGTTTCTTTACGATGACATACAACGTTTAGTGCATGTATTGTTCCTGATTTGTTGACTATTCGCTGTCAAACTGGGATTGGATTGATGCGATTCATGACCTTGGAAAATTACTATATTTTCCGCCATTGCGTATAACACATGGCTATGAATCGTTGTACAAACGCGTACAAACCGAGACCCTATCTATTTGATAATCTTATTCGGAACCCCAACATCAAGAAATAGAAGATTTCGGATACGTGGTATTAGTCTTCCAACAATTGAAAAACCATTACTCTTTCTTGATATATTTTGCGGCACCAGCCTTGAGCATATCTAACTGCATACCCAGCATGTCCATGTTTGCATCGTGGCCCGAATTCTCTATTTGTATGTATTCTTTGTCCGACGCCACGATTTCTTCAAAAAATTCTTTTGTGACTTCCGGCACCGTTAATAAATCTTTATCACCTTGTATGATATATATGGGTATCTTCAAATTAATACAACATGCATCCAAGGCTACATCATTTATCATTCCATCACCATTCAATCCTATAAATTTTAGAAATGAAAATTCTTCTGAAAACATAGAATATCTAGAGTCTGAAAATTCAGAAAGATACTCTTTTGAAACCTTCCATTGCACGGGATTACTTGCTGTCTCGCTTTCATACCGCCTTATGATCCTCCGCAACTTACCAAAGCTGGATGGATGGCTCCAACTTGGTGGCCCCATTTTATTTAAAATATCTAGAGCAGCTTTATCACCTCGCTCCACAGCGATCGTTTTCACTTTTTGATAACTCTTAGTATAATTTTTACTCCCATTAACAAGTTGGGACAGCCCAACATAAAAGTGAAATGTATTCGGCGCCGCATGTACCATTTTTGTAGCTAAGAACGATCCCCACGATGCGCCCGAAATGATTATTTTTTCTTGACCCAATCTATTTCTAATGTAATCACTTACTTCAAGACCATCCTTTACCAGAAGATCTACACTCAAATTGTTGTTGGTAATCATATCTAAAGTGAGCTCTTCTGCCTCAAATTGCGCTAGATATGTTCTTCCCGAACCTCTCTGATCCCAGTGAACAATAGTAAAGTTTTCTTCGAAATCTTGGAAAAGACTATCGTGATACATACTCAAAGGATTTCCCGGACCTCCATGCACCATCAAGACTATAGGGTTCGAACAATCCTTACCTTTTATTGTAACCCACTGTGGTACACCCCCGATAAGCACATACTGTGCTTCGTTTAATTCGGATTTTATATGGCTCTTAGGTTGGCAAGACTCGTGAAGAAATACTTTTTCTTTTATTTGAGCTTGACCTGAAAACCAAGAAAACAAGCTTAGAAACAAAATACCAATTAGCGACCTAAATTTTACATTCATGGGTTACCTTATATGTTATGAACCCAAGACGAATGTGAAGACAAAATGTTACAGGTTTTTGAAAAATAGTGAGATGCCGTCTAATCACTGTTTCGTACAATTTGGTAAAGTCATCCAAATTCAAATAGGCAACTATTTTACTACAATTGATGCATAAAGATATACTTGAAAAAAGAGAGCTTTTTTAACAATCAATGAGGTTTTGTTCATCAAAAATTTGCGGTGGGTGTATCTTCTATGATTCCTGGCGGCAGCAAATAGAATTGCGCATAACGGTCTCATGTATGCGTAGTAGCGGATTTCTACAAACTATCTGCCCGCTGGAGGATTTGCACTGACCTTTATTTAATAGTTAGACTTTCGTTTTATACCTTGAACCGCTTTTGCATAGACGTCGTGTTAGCTCCAGTTAAATTTTCAACTTTCCTTTCAGAACAATTTGAGCTTTACTTTTTATGGTCATATTCTTCTCATCCAATAACTCAACTTCCATAAATCCAGTTCTTTGCGAACATTGGAAAGAATTCATTTTTGACTTATTCAATTTCTTTCCCCAATACTTTGCCAAAAAGGTATGTGTTCCTCCTGTTACCGGATCTTCATTGGTTCCGCTCCAAGGCCAAAAATATCTTGACTCAAAATCATATTCTGCCTTTGTGGACAGCGCAGTTACAAGAACTCCATTAATCTCGTTATGTGATTTTTTTAGGGTATCAAAATCAGGCGATAGATTTTTCAATAATTCCGCACTTTTTATTTCAAGCAACAATATGCTGGTTTCAGCATTATACACGCTATTGTTCACTTTTTCAATTCCAAGTGCTTTAAGTAGTTTAAATGGTACTTCTTTAGGCATTGTCTCATAAATTGGAAATCCCATTTTTATGAATTCCTCATTACATTCAATAGGCAATCTCAAATTCTGAATGTTCACAAAATTGATTGCATTTTGTCCATTTTTTTCAAAAAGAACTTTTGATGAAGCAAGAGTGGCGTGTCCACATAAGGGTATTTCCATTACTGGTGAAAAGAATCTTATCGGATATTCATTATTCCCATTAACTTCTCCAATAAATGCCGTTTCTGATAATCCCAATTCTTTTGCGATTGAAAGCATTTCCGAATCGGACAGTTCATCCTTTAATATACAGACCCCTGCTGGATTTCCTCGAAAAGGTTGGTCTGTAAATGAATCAACTATATAGGTTTCTATTTCTTTCATTTTATGTTGCTCGCTTCTAATCGGTGCTAATGGTCTCGACTATGATTTTGTCCCACCCAAGTATTGGAATCGGGATGAATTATAACCATTGTTGTGGGTAGTTTTATTTATCCGATAAATAGATTTTGAGTCTTAAAGTTCGTGAGTATTTATCGATATACAAGTTTGATTCAGCACTCAAGTGTTTATTTGACAACCATTTATTTTTATACCTTATATTTTCCTCCTTTAAACTACTAGTAGGTGGGCCCAGTGTTAGGTTTAAATATTTGTTTAGAAAGTCATATTTATATCTATAATCATCGCCGATGTTTTTGTAATCTTTGGATCGCCATCCACTAACCCGTCTTTGGCGCCATTTAAAGACAACAAATTTTAATTTTCTATCTTTTTTTGAAAAAAAATAACCTACTTCCCTGCTTAGATAAGGACACTCGGTTAGTTTGAATACCAATATGTCCTTAATTTTTTTTCGATTAACATGTTCTCCAATTTTTCGGCCGTTGTTGTCAACAATATTAAGTTGATCTCCCCAACCCCACGAGGATGCTGAAATTGAATTTATAGAATCCTCATACTTTTTAATTTTATCTACTGCTGACTCTTCTTGATTACTAATTAACTCCGATAGAAAAGTTAATTGATCATACAAAAGGATGTTCCCCTGATTAATATTTAAAGTGCTATAACATGTTGTGTCTAATTCCATTTGAGGCTCCGTCCGCCTAATTGCAATCTGTTTGAAGTTTGAGAACTTAATAGCATGAATATAGTCTTGCCAAACTTCAATACTTGGATATTGGGAGTTTAGCGGCAGAGTTGATGTCTTTTTGAATTTATTTCTCCCCTTTAGGTCAATAAATAGGTTATACTGTAAGGGAGCTTTACTTCCGCTTTTCAAAACAAGTAAGGTGCTCTTTTTGGTGCCAAATTTTCCGACTGCGAAGATTCCTTGAATTTCATTGACCTCTAGAGAGTCATCAAGAATAGACGGGGCTTTACCAGAATTCAATTGGTCATTGAAGGCAACCTTGGAAACAATTTCATAAGAAAAATCAGATGCCCCTTTCTTTATTAGTTTAATTCGGAATTTAGTATTGATGTCAATTGGGCTGACATTCCTTAATTCTTGGGCATTTAAGAACGATGAAAAAACAAGAAGAACGAGAACAGAAAAAATGTTATTCATATACCCCAATTACCTAAAACCGTCCCGGCTATGATTTCGTCCAAAGAACTCAGGATGAAATATAACCAATGTTGTGTGTAGTATTTTTGATTTTCAGATTAGTTCTTTCTACAAAATCTTTGATGTCAATAACTCTAACTCCAGAATAAATTCTTGGATAAGATATTGCTTTAAATATTCTCTCGCTTATACCAAAACTTATTATGTCACTATTCTTAAGATAGGCGTCAAAAGCGTACTCCTTATCTGTTTTTGACTTAAGCAGGTTTTTGTAAGGTAAGGCATTCACAAGTTTAATCTCCTCAATATCTCGGTAAAAGATTTCATATACTCGAAACCTTTTTTTAATTACTAAACCCTTTTCAAATAATGCAATATATCTAAAGC
The DNA here is from genome assembly GCF_028285715.1 of Ulvibacterium sp. Taxonomy (GTDB): domain Bacteria; phylum Bacteroidota; class Bacteroidia; order Flavobacteriales; family Flavobacteriaceae; genus Ulvibacterium. The sequence continues at coordinate 32,312 of NZ_JANQOO010000017.1, read as the reverse complement.
GGTTTCCCAAATAAATATATGCAGGAATGGTAAATCCAATGGTTACTAACAAAGGTGCTATCCAAACTTTACCCGTTTCCTCGAAGTTTGAGTAATAGAATGTCAATATGCCTAGAACTAGCGAGAGAATTGAAAACACAAATATCGTAAACAAATCTTTTGAGAAAGTCGTTGAATATATCTTTAAAGGAGTTCCGAACTTTGACTTAAAGTCCAAGGGTTTATAGGATGTTTCAAATATATTCATATGTATTACCTAAAACGGCCTAGGTTGTGATTACTACCTCCGTCGACTCCTCCCGATACCTATAGGGATGAAAGGAAGACACTGTTGAATGTATTGCAGGGCCTATTCTTTTGATATTGAATTTAAATAAAAATTTTAAGGTAGGAGGGCGGCAATTGCTTATAGCCATGTTTAGCGGTAGTTTTTATTTAGGAGTGCCCTAATTTTTCACTACTGAAGTATCCAACCGATAATATAGACCAACCCTAATTAATTGGAATACACATTTTTATTATGGAGTTCCATCCATTTGCTCGAATCCGCTAAGTCCGTCCAACCGTATTTTCGATATAGTTCATGAGCATCTCCAGTAAGTAAAATCCAACGTCTTAAGCCTTGAAGTTCAGGGAAATTCATTATAGTTTCCATCAGCCATTTTGAAAGACCTTTTCCTCTGTATTCCTCTAAAATGTACACATCCCCTAAATACGCTATTGTCGAAAAATCTGTGATAATTCGTGCAAAACCAATTTGTTTGTTAGTCTCATAAAGACCAAAACAGAAGGAATTTTCTATTGAAATTTCAACTTTTTCTTTCGGAATATGTAAACACCAATATGCTTTAGTTGATAAAAAATCATGAATGGCATCGATGTCTAATTTCGACTTATCCGTAGAAATATAGAACTCGTTTTTTTGTAGTGATACTTTTTTCATTGAAATCTTCGGTCAAAATTGCCGCTAACGGTCATGTGTCAAGTACGTATCCCGAAGGGTATGCACTTTACACTATGTTGTATGCGGGTTTTTATTCTTTTAAAATTACTTCAATCGCCTTTTCGAGCAGTTCGTCTTTTCCTTTTCTGATACCCTCAATTGTTGGCTTAACTTTAATGTCTGGAACTATTCCTATTCGTTGAGTTTCTTGTCCGTTTGGATAATTTACTCCAATACCTGAAATCATTGTTCTTAATCCACCAGGAAGCATAATAGCCGATACGTTTCCGTCTGCTCCTGCTGTTGTACTTCCTATAATTGTTGTATTATCACCTGCTCTGAACGCCATTGATGTATATTCTGCTTGACTTTGGGATAGTTCGTTCACTAAAACAATCAACTTTCCTTTATAAGTTTTACCTTGACTTGGTATTTCTAAATTGCTTGTAAATATAAACTCACCGGGATTATCAACATTTCCGTTTGTAAACTTCACAAAGGGTGTCGATGAGGATACAAAATAAGAGCCCAAACTAAAGGGAACAAAAGTTGAAGGATAATTACGAATATCAATGATAATTCCTTCTGTGTCCTTAAAATCTTTTTTTATTTGGGCAATATCCTCTTCTTTAATTGTTTGAAGTGTAACATAACCTATGTTGTTATTCAACATTTTAAAGGATTTGTCATCACTTTTTTTATACCAACGATAAATGTCAAGACTGTCTTTTGGAAATAGTTTAAGTGTCTTTGTTTGAGGATTAGAATCTTCTGAAACAAACTCAATTTCAATACTTTCCGAGTTTGAGCGTAAGAGGTCTGCCGAAATATCCCTTAGTCTCGTCGGTTTGTTTGAAGCAGGATAATATTTAGATTTTTCCTTAACGATTTGGTCGATAGAATTTCCATTTATTTTGGTGATTACATCGCCAATTTTTAATCCAATTTCGTTTTTAAATTCCGCGTTATAATAATCGGTTACAACTAATTTATTTTCAATAAAACGTAGGTGGATTGGTGGATATTTTGAACCTTTCCATTCATCAATTTTATCCGCTCCACCCCAAAGGTTGGCGTGAGTATCCTGTAAATCTCCAATTATTTGAATTGCAGCCAATTCATATTCCAATTCATCTTTTGTATTGATAAATTGAGGGATGTATTCTTTCAGTTTGTTATTCCAATCTTTATCCATTAAGTGTTTGTATGGGAAAAAGTAGTTTATCATATTCCAATAACGATAAAGCGATAGCAGTCTAAAACCATCATCTGGGTAAGGCATATTTGAATAGGGATTTTCATTTTTAAATTTAGGATTCCCTACATTAGCCGTCATTTCAATGTAATAGTGCTTACCTTGTGAACGGTTCTTATAAACGTAGAGCAATTTGTTTTTCAAATCAGCACTTTGATTGTTAATCCATTTCATATCGGGTTTTAGAATGGCATCTTTATCTGTCGGCTGACATTTTGCACATTCTTCTACTTGACCAAATGAGTCAATCCAATTCACAAGATGTTTATTTCTTTCGATAGTGTTTCCTGCCTTAATGTATTTTGGTAAAAATCTAAAAAGCTCATAGTCCCAATTGTAGTTCCCTTCTGCAATTTCAGGATGATGATATTTAAGAAACCCCCAAACTCTACCTAATAATTCAAGGTTTTCTATATTTTCGGTATTAAAGTTAGATAGCTCAATCAAAGACCCATTATCAAATTCTTTATCAAGTTGTGCTTTTAACAATTGTTTTTCGATTTCTTTTAGGGTTTGAACACTCTTACCATCAATTGATAAAACAAAATCATCAAACCAAGCTTCTCCTTTGCCCGATAAGATTCCCGCTATGTAGATATTCTCAGCTCCCTCGGGATAATTAAGTGTTATAGTGTATTTCTGCCAATCTTTTGTTCCCGTAATATTTTGATTTTGCATATTGTCAAATGCCAAAGAGTTACCATTTCCGTCAACTCGTAACAACAAACCTGCAAATCCGTATTTAACATTTTTGGTTTTCATAAAACCCTCAAGTTTTATTGTCTTGCCTTCATAATTAGCTGGTATTTTGTACGCAATGCTACCAAAGGAATTTCCTGTTGAATCGGAAGTGATTTTTCCCGATTTTTTCCCCGAATGAGCATTTTCATCTATGGTTAATTCATAGCTCCCCCATTTGAACCATCCATCGGAAATTGATTTTTCGTCTTTTTGGTTTTCAAATCCAAGATTGAATTTTTCGGTTTCTTGTCCTTGACAATTCAAAGAGATAATAGTCAATAATGCGATTAGTATCTTTTTCATTGATTTCATTTTCAAACTTGTACACAACGGTTCGTGTATGATTAGTTGCACGCCGTCTGCGTTAGCAGCGGGCGAGTGGCGCGCTGGCCAAAACGGAAAATGTCCGCCTGAGACTAAAGATAATTGATTGCAGGAATTTCCTTTTGAAAATTTCGCCCGCAATTAATTATACACCGTGTTGTAGTGCGTTTTTATTTTTTTAATTCATTTTTTAAAATCCATAATGCAACACCTGTTGTGTCAGAACTATTCCGAAATCTCAAAATTTCGCCAGAGTAGTTTCCAAAGTCTTTTTCTTTGGTAATAGTCGCAAATTCATAAAATTCGCTTTCGTGCGGGCCCAAAGAAACATTTTCAAAATAGATTGTATCGTTAACTATTCTGTAAGTTCCTTTGGTCTCAGAAATCCCGAAGCAAATATTTTCCTCAATGAATTTTTTATTCTTCTTTAGTTTTAAAGTTGTCGTACAATTTGCTGTTCCCTCTCTTTCCGCAACTAAAAGACTTTCGCTTTCCAATTTTTCAAAATCCATAATTCCAGTCGGAAAAAAAGCTGCTGAACCCAAAACAAAAAATAAAATCCCAACTGTCCAGATTCTGTTCCCGTCCTTGAACTCCTCTTTGATTAAAAAGTATACCTGTCCAATCAGTACGACCGCCAATATTAGAAAGGAAACAAATAGTAGAATGAAAATAAACATCGCTAAAATTCCAGTTTCTCCAATCCAGAAGTAAGTCGTGTTTATTAGTAGGAAAAAAATAATTGTGGCAAGAAGAAGTTTTTTTCTTTTCAATCAAGTTTTTTTAAATGCACTACAACTTGTTTATATGGCTATAAAATATAGCTTTATACGCCCATATAGGTATAAAACCGATGGAAAGTGTAATCTATAGATATCCCAATGGCGCTCCTAAAATTGTCCCTCCAAAACAAATAAAATTCTTTGCAGAGCGTGTTTCTAGCGTACCCCATGGACCTGCATCGCCAAGGTATAGACAGAGTCCATGGCCGTAATAAACAAAATATCCTGTTGGGGCCCGCCAAAAGTGACATTGGCCGTCCATTTTTCAGGAACCGGGATATGGTGGATCTGCTGCCCGGTTTGGTCAAAAACGGTTACCCCATCCCCGGTCAGGTATACGTTACCCTGGTTATCTACGGTCATCCCATCGGAACCCAATTCGGCAAAGAGTTTTTTGTTGCTTAGGCTCCCGTCCGCGGCCATGGTATAGGAATAGGTTTTTTTGTCCCCAATATCCGCCACATAGAGCGTTTTGCCATCCGCCGTGCCTATAATACCATTGGGCTGTACATAGTCTTCGGCTACGACGCGTACTTCTCCCATATCCGGGGTAAGGTAATATACCCGTTTGGCGGCCTGCTCCGGTTCTTCGTGTTCCCACCAAGGTCTTTTGTAAAAGGGATCGGTAAAATAGATACCGCCATTGGGATCTACCCAAAGGTCGTTAGGGCCATTTAATTTTTTGTCGTCAAAACCCTCTACCAAGACTGTGACATTTTTTTCGGTATCGATGCGCCATAGTTGCGTCTTCTCATCGGCACAGGACAGCAGATTGCCGTCATGGTCAAAATAGAGTCCATTGGAGCGGCCTGAAGGCTGCAAATAGGTCTCCACGGAATTGCTGGCGGCATCCCATTTTAGGATGCGATCGTTGGGCTGGTCCGTAAAGTAGACATCGCCGTTAGGGGCAAGGGCAGGGCCTTCGGTAAAGTCGTAATCTTCAGCGACCAAGGTCAATTCGGCTCCATCTGCAATTAGGTCATTTTCCTGGGCCTTGCTATAGGTGATCAAAACAAGAAGAGCGAGGATTGTGAGGTAGTATTTTTTCATTGGATTTGATTTTGATAGGGTAATGTACGAATAGAAATTTGATTTTTTGACCCCTCCTTCTTTCGACAAGGTCGAAAGCCTCCTCCCCCTGGCCAAGGGGAGGATCTAAGTTTATTTAGTTACCGGTCCACCCAGGGCCGCGGACCACCCGTCCTGGAAAGGCTCCTGTATGTTTCCCGTCCTGCAACACCTGGGTGCCGTTTACAAATACATGCTGTACACCTGTGGCATATTGATGGGGTTGGGCAAAAGTGGCATTATCCGTTATCGTCTCGGGATCGAACAACACCACATCGGCATAAAACCCGGTTTGTAGCGCACCACGCTTTTTGATCTTTAAATTGGTCGCCGGGAGTGTGGTGAGTTTGTAAATGGCCTCTTCCAGCGGAATGACCTTTTCCTCCCGAACATAATGTCCCAACAAGCGGGCAAAGGAACCGTAAGCCCTGGGATGCGTGCTTTGTTCCAAAAACACGCCCTCATTGGTATAGGAACCGGCATCCGAGCAAATACTCATATAGGGCAGGGCAAGCTTCTTCTTGATATTGTCCTCGGACATGGAAAAATAGACCACTTGAATACGGCTATCATCCTCGTAAATCAAATCTACCAAAGTTTCATTGGGTGATTTTTGTCGCTCTTCAGCTACCTCGGCCAAGGTCTTGCCGATAAGGTTTCGGAGGGCTTTGTTGCGAAAACCGACCAATAAAATCTTGTCCGGCGGTACATGAAAATCGATTTCCGCCATCATCTTTTTACGCTGTGCGGGTTGTGCAATCAATTTCATGGTGGCGGTATGGCCACCTTCCTTGGCCCATTCGGGGAGTACCACGTTGAGCCCTGTGGAACTGGCATTGTACATGTACATATCCGTGGTAATGGGCAGGCCTTCGGCACGGGCATCCCCCACCAGTTGTATGGCACTGTCCAACAAATGCCAATTGGCATTGCCCGAGGCCTTAAAATGATAGATTTCAGCCGAAATTTGCGCCTCCCGGGAAACGGTGATCAACTCCCGTACGGCGTTCAAGAGATCACCCTCCTCGCTGCGAACATGGGAGATGTACATACCATCGTGTTGGGCAACTTCTTTGGCCAATTCAATAATTTCCGGAGTCTGGGCATGGCCACTGGGTACATAGATCAAGGCGGTGGAGAGCCCTACGGCCCCCTCTTCCATGGCCTGATTGGCCAGATATTTCATGGTATCCATTTCGGATGCGGTGGGCACTCGATTTTCATAGCCCATTACATATTGGCGTAGGGTACCGTTGCCCACAAAGGAAGCGATGTTGGTGGATACCCCTTTCTTCTCCAAAAACTCCAGATATTCGCCTAAAGTGGTCCAGGGAATATCGTAGGTAATATCCTGTTGGCCCGCTTTCATCTCTTGCTTCATGGTATCGTTCAGGGGCCCCATGGAATGACCTTCGCCCAATATCTCTAAGGTAACCCCTTGCCGGATATCCCCTTGTGAACGTCCGTCCTCGATCAAGGAGACATTGGCCCAACTGAGCATATTGATAAAACCCGGGGCCACCGCCAATCCCGTAGCATCCATTTCCAAAGTCCCTTTTGCATTTTCGAGCTGGCCTATGGCGACCAGGGTATCGGCATTGATGGCAATATCCCCGGTAAAGGATTTTTCGCCGGAACCATCGTAGATCTGTCCATTTTTAATTAGGACATCATAGGTTTTCGGGGTGTTGCAGGCCACAAAGAGCATGCTGATCAAAATGAAATAGGGGAGGCGGGAATGTTTCATATAGCGTATTTCTGGATTGACGAAGGGTGTTTTACCCACCCGATTTACGATTATAACTTATTGAGAAAGGCCATATTGTGTTGCATACTTTCCATAGGGGTACTGGCGTATTCCTCCTGCTCCAGAAAAATATGTTGAACACCGGATGCTTTTTGGTGTGCCATCATTTTTGGGATATCCAATACGCCTTTGCCGAATTCCGTGCTTTCCTTTTTTCGCATATCCATATCCTTTAAATGCCAGAGCGGGAAACGGCCCGAATATTTTTTGAAATAGTCCAAGGGATCTTTTCCTCCTACAACCACCCAGCCCAGATCTAGCTCCATATATACCAGGTCAGGCTCTGTATGGTCCATAAGTACATCATACAAGACCTGCCCCTGGTGCGATTCAAATTCATAGCCGTGATTGTGGTACCCAAATTTCAATCCCATTTTCTGGCATGCCTCCCCGGCTTTGTTAAAATCCTCGGCCACTTTTTTATAGTTGCTTACCGTCTGTCCCTTGGAGGGTAGGGAGGAGCAGATAAGATATTCCTGCCCGGCTTCCACGGCCTCCTCCATGGTTCTCTGAAAATTATCGTCCAGACGTACATGGCCGCTCACCAATTGCATTCCAAAATCTTTACAGGTGGATTGCATTTCCTTGGGCGAAAGGCCATAATAGTGTCCTTTTTTGCTTCGGGCCGATTCGATTTCCGTAATCCCTAGGGAAGCGATCTTTTCCAAGGTGCCTTTGGCGTCCTTGGCCATTTCATCACGAAAGGAATACAATTGTACCCCAATTTTTTGTTTTCCGGGCCACGCCAATGAAAATGAGGGTAGGAGCAAGGTACCTACTGCCAATCCACCCGTTTGTCGTAAAAAAGTTCTTCGTGTTCGCATACTTCCGTTTTTAGAATTCGTTCTGACCCTAGGTCCCTTAAAAATAGCTAAAATTCTTAGAGACTGTTTTGAAATGTGTGATTCCAATGGTCATAGGTAATTTTTGATGCCAAACAGGACAAAACTTTTGGTCTCTTAGTCCATAAAAAGGTCGGGGAGGAAGAGGGACAACTGCGGGAACAAGGTGACCAAAATCAGTACCAGGATACTTACGGTGAGGAAGGGAAGCCCAGCCATACTTACCTTGCCGATGGACACCTTACCAATACTGGAAGATACAAAGAGACAAATCCCCAAAGGGGGCGTGGTAAGCCCGATCATGAGGTTCAAGAGCGCAATGACCGCAAAATGGATAGGGTCTACATCCACGGCCAGGGCCACTTTCAACAAAATAGGAAAGAGGACCAACAAGGCGGCAATGGTCTCCATAAAGGTACCGACCAAGATCAATAAAATATTGATCAATAAGAGCACCACATATTTGTTCTCCGAAAAGGCCAATATTTCACTGGAAATCAATTGGGGCAATTGTTCGGTAATAAGGATCCATCCGAAAAGATTGGCAAATCCCACGAGTACCATCAAGGAGGCCGAGGTCTTCATGGAATCCAATACAATGACCAGGATATTCTTAAAATTCAGTTTGCGGTAGACAAACATCCCCACCATTAGGGCATACAAAACGGCAATGATGGAAGCTTCCGTGGGGGTAAAGACTCCGCCAATGATACCAAAGAGGATGATAAAGGTCATCAGGAGCGACCAGAAAGTGTCCAAAAACCCTTTGGCTATTTGCCCAATGCTGCTTCTGGGGTGTTTGGGATATTTCTTTTTTACCGCGATATAGTAGGCTATGCCCATAAGTCCGAAACCCAAAAGGAATCCAGGAATGGCCCCGGCCAGGAACAGTCGGCCCACGGACAGGCCACTAAGGGTGGCGGCGATGATCATGGGGACACTCGGCGGGATGATAGGTCCTACGGTAGAGGAGGCCGCGGTAATGGCACAGGAGAAACTGGCATCATAGCCTTCCTTTTTCATGGCCGGTATCATTACAGCACCAATACTGGCGGTATCGGATACGGCCGTACCCGAAATTCCGGCAAAAAGCATGGAGGCGCCAATATTGGCCAAGGCCAAACCGCCCCGGATATGGCCCATAAGGTGGTTGCAAAACGAAATAATCTTTGCCGTAAGGCCGCCATGGTTCATCAAATTGCCCGCTAGGATGAACCCGGGAATACTCAATAATACGAATACATCGATACCGGAATACATTTTCATGGGAACCACGATCAGGGGAATTCCGTTAAGCAGTAAATAGAATAAACAGGAGAGCCCCAGCGCAAAGGCGATGGGTACCCGAAACAACAAACAGACGACAAAGACCAACAACAATACCCAGATCATATCAGCTTTTTTGTTTTTTCAGGGTTTTTAGGAAATCCAAAAGCGCAAAAAAGCTCACCGAGAGTCCCATAAGGATCATGCTACCAAAGGCAATGGACATAGGAACCTCAAGACTGGGAGAGCGTTCTGGAAGCCCTTGTATGACGAATTGGATACCGTATAACATCAAGACCATAAACAATGCTATGGTCAAAAAGGATATACCATGGGTAACCCAACGTTGTAGGTTTTTGCCCAGTTTATTGAAGAAAACGTCAAAATGGACATAAAATCCATCCTTCATCGCTAAGCCCGAAGCGAAGGCCATGGCATAGATAAAAAAGAAACGCGCCGATTCCTCTGTCCAGGAGGGGGCACTTTCCATGTAAAATCGGGCATAGATCTGTATGACGGTGGAGACAATGAGTCCCAAGGAACTGATCAAGGTTCCATATTTTAGGAAAGTGGCTACATATTTTCTTAAAACCCTCATTTTCGCAACGCTACAATTTCTTGGTGCACTTTCTGCATCTCTGGTGATAGGCTTTCAAATAGGGCCTTGCGGGACTTCTTTTCGAAACTTTCCTTGTCAACTTCCACTAATTGCATCCCCTGGGCCTTGAGCTCGTCCTGTACTTTCTTTTCGTTTTCCAAAAACAATTGACGCTCAAATTCCTGCATGTCGCTAGCGGCTTCCAAGAAAACTCTTTTGAGATCTTCCGGAAAGGCCTGAAATTGTTTCTCACCGATTACCGGATAGGTCCAACTGACCACATGGCCGGTAAGGTTAACATATTCCTGAACTTCGGAAAAACCGGCCGCCTTGATCATGGCAAAGGGATTCTCTTGGGCCTCTATAGTACCCTGCTGTAAGGAAGTGAACACCTCGGAAAAGGACATGGGTGTGGGTTTGGCCCCCAACGCCTGCCATGCCGTAACAAAGGAGGGCACATTGGGCACCCTAATAATAAGGCCATTTAAATCATCCGGATGCTGAATCGGGCGGTTGGAAGTGAGGTGCCTAGGTCCCCGCTGAAAATACCCCAAAGCCCTAAAGCCGGTTTTTTCGCGCATCTCGCGCTCCATCCGTTTACCAATGGGTCCATGAATCAACTTATCCATATGCGCCTTATCCCGAAGCAGAAAGGGCATCTCGCAAAAGGCCATGATCTCGATCCAATTGTTCAAGGTGGAGCCGGTTACCGTCATATCGATCACTCCGGCCTGAATCATCCGCAGGGCCTCGATTTCCTTGGCCAACTGCTCGGAATGGTAGTTTTGCACTACGATCCGTCCATTGGAACGTTCTTCCAAAATCTCGGCAAAATATTCAAAAGCCTTATACCAGGTGTGATCTTCATTGGTGAGGTGACTGGCCCTTAGCAAGAATTCGGGCTCCTCTTCCGATTTACACTGTGCCAGGAACAGGCAAATAAAGACGGTGGCGATACGTAAAAATAGTCTTTTGGTTTGGGCCATTTTGGTTTGAAATACGGACTTGCCTGGGCAATTTTGCTATTTCTTGGTTTTCTAAAATACTCTAAAATTTCCACACTTAGAAAGTCGGGGTCTTTGTACTTTTGCCAAAATTGATTTTCATGAATTCCAGAGAGGCGCAATTACAAGCTTTTGATCGTTTACTGACCATCATGGAGGAGCTCCGTGTTCAATGTCCGTGGGACAGGAAACAGACCATGCAATCCCTTAGACACCTCACCATAGAGGAGACCTATGAGTTGGGGGATGCCATTCTGGAAAACGACCTTGAGGAGGTAAAGAAGGAGTTGGGGGATTTGTTGCTACATATTGTTTTTTACGCGAAAATTGGTTCAGAAACCCAGGATTTTGATATCGCGGATGTGTGCAACGATATCTGTGAGAAGCTGATCAATAGGCATCCCCATATCTATGGCGATGTAGACGTGGAGAATGAGGAGCAGGTGAAACAGAACTGGGAGGCCATAAAATTGAGGGAGGGTAAGAAGAGTGTTCTGGAGGGTGTCCCTAACAGTTTGCCCGCCTTGGTAAAGGCAAATCGGGTTCAGGACAAGGTCGCGGGACTAGGTTTTGATTGGGAAAAGCCGGAACAGGTCTTCCTAAAGGTGCAGGAAGAGTTGGGAGAATTGCAGGATGAGGTTTCAAAATCGGACCCGGACCGCATAGAATCCGAATTTGGGGATGTACTTTTTTCGATGATCAATTATGCCCGATTTCTAAAAGTGAATCCCGAGAATGCCTTGGAACGTACCAATAAAAAATTCATCAAACGCTTTCAATATTTGGAGCAAAAGGCAGATGAAAACGGGAAATCCCTAAAAGACATGACCTTGGCCGAAATGGATGTGTTTTGGGAAGAGGCCAAAAAAATCTAGTATCTTGCTTTCCCATCCTGTGGAATCATAAATGCAACTTAAAACCAAAAAGAAAATGTCCAGACCTGTACACTATTTTATGGCCATTGTATGCTGTATCTGTTTTTTGAGCTGTGAATCAAAAAAAGATGTGCCGGAACCTGAACGACCCAATATCCTGTTTATACTTTCCGATGATCACACCTCACAGGCATGGGGCATTTATGGGGGTATTTTGGCCGATTACGTACAGAACGATAATATAAAGCGTATGGCCCGGAACGGGGCGGTGCTCAATAATGCCTTTTGCACCAATTCCATTTGCACCCCCAGTAGGGGCAGTATCCTTACCGGTCAATACAGTCATATCAATCAGGTGTATACGCTCAATGAACCGCTGCCCAAAGGTCATCCTAACATCGCCAAGACGCTAGGGAAAGCGGGGTACCAAACTGCGGTGATAGGTAAATGGCACTTGGTGGAACAACCGGAGGGGTTCGATTACTTTAACGTACTTCCCGGCCAAGGGTCTTATTGGGATCCGGTACTCAAGGAAAAAGAAGGATGGAAGGATGGGCATGATGGTTCCGGTGGCAAGAGCTATCCCGGTTTTTCCACGGATGTCATTGCGGATCTCACCATACAACATTTGGAAAAGCGAGACAGCCAAAAACCGTTTCTGATGTTCTGTAATTTTAAGGCCACACATGAACCTTTTCATTACCCCGAAAGGTTTGATTCGCTGTATACGGATGTGGAAATCCCCGAACCGGAATCGTTGTTGGATTTTGGTAAGGAAACCACGGGTAGGACCTTTGGTGGCCAAATCTTGGAACGTTTGGGTGCCCGATGGGAAGAAGCGACCAAAAATCCGGATAAATTTTGGACATCCTATCCTGGATTGCCTTATCCCCTAGACGGACTGGACAGTATTCAAAAAAGGAAAAAGATATACCAAAAATTTGTCAAGGATTTTATGCGTTGTGGGGCCGCCATAGATGATAATATTGGGAAGTTGCTCGATTATTTGGAAGAGGAGGGTATTGCGGACAACACCCTAGTCATCTACACGGCCGATCAGGGCTACTTTCTGGGAGAACATGGATTTTTTGACAAGCGGTTAATTTATGAGGAATCCCTTAGAATGCCCTTTGTGATTCAATACCCCAAAAAAATACAGGGAGGCCAGCGCATTGACGACATTATCCTGAATATTGATTTTGCCGCTTTATTGGCGGATTATGCAGGCGTTGCCCCCCAAGATTATATGCAAGGGAAAAGTTTTAGGGAGATTTTGGAAGGAAACCCTCCCGAGGACTGGCGGAAACAAATGTATTATCGATATTGGTTGCATCATCCCTATAGACCGGCGCATTTTGGCATCCGGGATGAGCGGTACAAATTGGCCTTCTTTTATGGACAGGATTTGGGAATGAAAGGGACCTCCAAAGAAGTGACGGAACCGCAATGGGAGTTTTATGATTTGCAGGAAGACCCTAAGGAACTTCATAATGCCATTAATGAAGAAAGGTACACGGACATTATTGAAAAAATGAAGGAGGCTCTTCTGGAGGAACGCAAGAAGTACAAGGATTTGGACGAGAATTACCCTGTTATGCAGGAGATTTTGGCAGAGACCTATAAATAGGTGGTACGTTTACAGGTCCGTTAGTTGTTAAAAAACTTTTTCACTGCGGTGTCCCACGGTGAAATCAACTTCCTATCTTTGTCGGTTCTAATCGTCCAGTCCATTGTTCCAACAATACACCAAAGAATTCCGCTATAATTTTAAGCTGGCCTACCCGGTTGTTTTGGGTATGTTGGGCCATACCTTTGTGGCTTTTGCGGATAATGTTATGGTGGGGCAACTCGGAACGGCGGAGTTGGCCGCGGTTTCCCTGGGCAACAGTTTTATTTTTATCGCCATGTCATTGGGTATTGGTTTTTCAACGGCGATTACTCCTTTGGTCGCCGAGGCGGACGGAGCTAAAAATAAGGCCGATGGAAAGAGTGCCTTAAAACATGGCTTGGTTTTGTGTACGCTTTTGGGCCTATCCCTTTTTGTCGTCATTTTGCTATGCCAGCCGTTGATGTATTCCATGGATCAACCTCCCGAGGTGGTAGCGTTGGCAATTCCCTATTTGAACCTCGTGGCATTCTCATTGGTCCCTTTGATCATGTTCCAGGCCTTTAAACAGTTTTCGGAAGGTCTATCCCAGACCAAATACCCTATGTACGCTACAATTCTGGCCAATGTGGTAAATATTGTACTGAACTATCTATTGATTTTCGGCTCCTTCGGATTTCCCAAAATGGGTATCGTAGGCGCTGCTATCGGTACTTTGGCCTCCCGTTTTATTATGGTGTCCTTTATCTGGTACCTGTTACGAAGCAAAAAGAAATTTCGCGATTACGTTACCGGATTCAATTTTAAGCGGATCGAAAAAAAGGTCATGCAGAAAATTATCAATCTGGGATTTCCATCCGCCTTACAGATGTTCTTTGAGGTGGCTATTTTTACCGCTGCCATTTGGTTAAGCGGGGTCTTGGGAAAGAATGCCCAAGCTGCCAACCAGATTGCCTTGAATTTAAGCAGTATGACCTTTATGTTCGGGATGGGACTCGGGGTGGCCGCCATGATTCGTGTCGGAAATCAAAAGGGATTGAGGAATTTTAAGGAATTACGGAGATTGGCGGAATCCATTTTCTTGCTAACCCTTTTACTGGAAATCATATTTGCGGCATTGTTCCTGCTAGGGAGGCATTGGTTCCCGACCTTATATTTGGATGTGGATGACGTTATGAATATGGCAGACAATACGGAGGTAATCACATTGGCGGCCCAGTTACTTTTGGTAGCGGCATTTTTTCAGATTTCCGATGGGATACAAGTGGTCGTGCTGGGTGCCTTGCGAGGGTTACAGGATGTTAAGATCCCTACCTTTATTACGTTTATTGCCTATTGGTTGATCGGTTTTCCCATTTGTTATTACTTAGGGTTGCAAACCGATTTGAAAAGCACGGGAATATGGATCGGGTTGTTGACGGGCCTTACCGCATCGGCCATTATGTTGTATATTCGATTTAATTATTTGACCAAGAAATTGATAGGCTGATCGGGTTTTCCGGTACTCCGGGGATCGTTCAAAGACCTAATTTTTAATGTTTAGCGAGAAACAAATGGAACTACCAAAATTTCTTTTAGGTGACAATACGGACCATCCCTCGGCCATATTCATAATACATACGGAATATCCTAGATTTGTTCTTAATCTCGAAAATGATGAGGTGGAATGGCTGGAGGTCTTTTCCAAGGAGGATGAAAAGGAATTGGAGTCCGAGGCTGAAAACCTGATTCGTGAAGCTACCGATTTTTATGACCGTGAGGTATCCCGATACGAAGAATAACCGTTATGTTGGAACAATTAGTGGCCTATGACAAGGAACTCTTCCTCTTCCTAAACAATTTGGGAAACGAAACCTGGGACGGGTTTTGGATGTTTGTTACCAATAAACTCAGTTGGATTCCACTTTATGTGGCCCTACTTTTCCTTTCCTATAAGCAATTTGGAATGAAGAAAACAGCCTTGCTACTTGTCAGTGTGGGGATTCTTATCCTGGTCACCGATCAATTGGCCAATTTTTTTAAATATGGGGTACAACGCCTTCGTCCGTGTCATGATGGGGAAGTAAATACGCTGATGCGTTTGGTAAAGGACTACTGTGGAGGCAAATTCGGTTACTTTTCAGCTCATGCCGCAAATCATATGGCAGTAGCTTTTTTCTTTACCTATGTGATAGGTAAAAAACGTTGGTATATAGGGGTTTTCCTAATTTTTTGGGCGTTTTTGGTGGCCTATAGTCGTATCTATATCGGGGTGCATTTTCCTTTGGACGTGCTTACAGGCTTGGGAATTGGCCTGATTCTAAGCTGGTTATTTGCAAAGTTGTATATATTTGCACTTCACAGATTTCCTCTATGATATCTAATCTTAGGTATTGGTTTTTACTGTCCTTGATAATTCTGGTGTATGTCGCCGGAATGTTCGTAACGCTTTTCGAAAATGACTCTGCCCAATTTGCGGTTATGGCCATGCGAATGGTTCAGGAAAATGATTTTTTATACCTTTTCAAAGGTCCGGAGGAATATTTGGACAAACCCCATATGCACTTTTGGTTGGCGGCGCTTTCTTTCAAAATTTTTGGATTGTATGAATGGGCCTATCGCATTCCGGCCATTTTGGCTACCTTCTTAGGGGCGTACAGCTGTTATGGCCTTGGTAAATTGCTGTATAATACCCATATCGGTAAATTGGCCGCTTTGGTCTTTATGACCTCCCAGACCATTGTACTTTCGGTTATCGATGTCCGTACCGACGCCGTGCTTACCGGGTTTACCATTTTTGCAATTTGGCAATTGGCCGCCTACATACAAAAAGGCACCCTGGAACACATGGTTTTGGGAGCCATTGGGGCGGGAATCGCCTTTTCCACAAAGGGGCAGATCGCACTTTTGGTCATTGGATTGCCCCTATTATGTCATTTGGCCTATACCCGAAAGTGGAAGGCGCTGTTGCATTGGAAGGTTGTGGTCGGATTGCTGTTTTTTGGGATAGCCATTACCCCCATGCTGTATGCGTACTACCATCAATTTGATTTGCACCCGGAAAAGATAATCCGAGGCAAGGACAACCGTAGTGGTATCTTTTTTATCTTTTGGGAGCAGAGTTTTGAGCGGTTGAGCGGCGAGGGGGTAGGTAAGAACAGTAGTGATTATTTCTTCTTCTTCCATACCTTCCTTTGGGTATTCCTTCCTTGGACCGTTATGGGGCTAACGGCTTTTTGGTGCAGGGCAAAGACTTTTCTTAAGCTCGGTTTTACCTATAATCCCAAATATGAGTTTTTAACCTTGGGCGGTATCTCCCTAGTTTTTTTGATCATCAGCTTTGCCCAGTTTAAACTGCCCCACTATCTGAATATTATTATCCCGCTGTTTTCAGTTTTGACCGCCTCGTATCTCTATAGCCTATATCAATACACCAAACGGAAGCCATTGAAGATTCTGCTTGGGATACAATATTTTTTGATCAGTGTGGTATTTATAGCCTCTAGCCTTATTCGTTATTTCGTTTTTAAGGCAGAGAATCCCTTTGATCATGTTTGGACCATACTACTCGGAGGTCTTATTATTTACTATGTCCTTAAAAGGGAGGAGTATTATTATCGATTGATAACCATTTCCATATTTAGTGCCATTCTTTTGAACATAACCCTAAACACCCATTTTTATCCGTCCCTGTTGGAATATCAGGCCGGGTCCACAATGGCAAAGCGAGTGGAGGAAAACCAGGTTCCCAAGGAGAATATCTATAAACTTTCTTCAAGACATACTTGGGCCCTGGATTTTTATAATCAGGAACCCGTAAAAATAACCTCGCTCAACGAGTTACGTAAAAAGAAGGATTATTGGTTATATGTCAATGATGCGGAAATTCAAGATCTACGCAGGTTGGGTATTGATTGGGATAGGCAATTCACGGAAAGACAATTTAGGATTACCCGCTTACAGGCCAAGTTCCTCAACCCAAATACGCGAAAAAAAGTACTGAATAAAATGCACTTGATCCATGTGTATTAAATGATTTGCCTACGCCAACCCCAAATGCATCCAAAGCCATCGTTTAATCCCTAGCCGTTTTCAATTGTGGTCGCTTAAAATGATAGGCAACCCCAAGGAGCGATACCAAGGCCGTTATTAAAAAGAACACCATACTAATGCTGACCGAGATATTTTCGTCCAAGGACAACACCGTAGCCCCATAAAAAAAGGTCACTTCCCTACTGCCTATTCCCCCGATGGTCAAGGGAAGAACAGCGACAATGGAGGAAATTAGAAAAATGAATAGATAAGATACCAATCCTGTACTAAGATATACGGCCTTGAGGATAAAATAAACGCTTATCAATTGGGCCAACTGTACCAGGGCAGAAAGACCGAAGGACTTCCAAAAAGCGGGCAATACATAGCCAAAAAAACGCTTGTTGATCCACCAGAACACGGAAATACTTCCAAGGATTGCAAGGAGAAACAGCCATTGGATTTGGACCAAGGCCTGGGCATCCAACAACAGGGCCAGAATACAGGCATATACAAAGAGAAGCAAAAGTCCACTAAGTCGGTCCAGTACCAAGACCGATACGACCCGTTTTGTGCCGACCTCAAAATTCTTTTTTATGAGGTACCCTTTGTAGGCGTCCCCGCCTATTCCCCCAGGGAGGAAGAGGTTGTAGAACATACCCAAAAGATATAGCTGTAAATTACTTTTTTGTGACAACGGGATATTGATTTCATGAAAATAAAGATTTAATCGCAGGGCCGCGAATACCTTGGAAAGCACAAAAAAAACAAGGGCCGGAAAGAGATAAAAAAGCTGTGTCTTTTTCAGGATAGTCAAGACCTCCTGGAAATCGATTTTGGTGATGACAAAATAAATAAGGGCAAAGCTGATTACGATTTTCAGCACCGTAATAAGCTTTTTACGATGTTGGGCCACCTACGGATACTTTTTTGATTCGGTAGGGCCTTTTTTGCTGCGACTCGTAATACGTGCGTATTAAAAGCTCCATAACGATACCGATGGTAAATAGCTGAATACCGGCCAATATGAACATCATCCCGAACATCAACAACGGTCTCGTGCCGATGTCCTCGCCCAGGCCGAGCTTTACGATCAATAGGTAAATATTGATGAAAATCCCCAAAATGATCAGTAGCACCCCGAATATCCCAAACAGATGGATGGGACGCTGAAAATACTTTCTAATGAACAACAACAACATCATGTCCGCCACCACCTTAAAAACACGTTCCAATCCGTATTTGGATACGCCGGCATGCCGTGCATGATGCTTTACGGGAACCTGCTTGATCTGTGCTCCTTCCAAATGGGCCAATAGGGTAATGAACCGGTGCATCTCCCCGTAAAGGTTGAGTTCCTTTGCAATATCCTTGGTAAACACTTTTAAGGCACATCCGTTGTCCTTTATGTTCAATTTGGTGACACGACGGACCAAAAAATTGGCAATCTTGGAGGGAATCTTTTTTACCAGGGAATCCTTTCGTTTTTGCCGTATACCCGTTACGACGTCATACCCTTCATTTACCGCAAAATGTAGCATCTGTGGAATATCACTGGGATCGTTCTGAAGATCGCCGTCCATGGTGATAATATAGTCCCCTTCCGCATAATCCAATCCCGCTGCCAGGGCCAAACTCTGCCCGTAGTTTTTTTTGAGCTCCACCAGGTGCACCTTGTCATCCTTTAGGTTTTGCACCACCTTGCGGGTATTGTCCTTGGAAAAATCGTCTACATAAATGATTTGGTAGCTATACCCGACCAAACTTTCATGGATTTTTTGGGTAAGGAGGGCCACGTTGTCCTCTTCGTTATAAAGCGGTACGACTACGGAGAGGAGTAGAGGCGTTATAGGCTGCATGTATTCGGTTTGTTATCACGGGCAAAGTTATGTTTTTATTCTGAATCGGAACATTTCTTCCTGGAAGGAACCCCTATGCCTTTGCGAAAACCTATTTCGCTTTCTGCCTATAGGCCTGAATCAATTTTTCCGCAGCTGTAAAGGGAGATACCTTGCTCTGGATTACTTCCTGAACCACTTTGGGCAATAGGGAAGTTACACTGGGGTGGGAATAAAAATCGGATTTTATTTGACGGTCAATATGCTGCAACAACCAGTTTTTGTTCTGTCCCTGCCGCTTCAATAGAAAATGATCGGATTGTCGCGCTTTATGGATATAGGTATCGATTACCTCCCAGATTTCCTGAATCCCGGTATTCTCACTGGCCGAGCAGGTCAGTACTTTTGGAACCCAGCCATTTTCCTTGGGAGGATAGAGGTGCAGTGCCCTTGAGAATTCGGTCTTGGCCAGTTGTGCCGGCTTTATGTTGTCCCCATCGGCCTTGTTGATCACAATGGCATCGGCCATTTCCATAATGCCCCTTTTCATACCCTGAAGTTCATCACCCGCACCGGCCAATTTCAGCAAGAGAAAAAAGTCGACCATACCGTGTACGGCCGTCTCACTTTGACCTACACCCACGGTTTCAATAAGTATGATGTCATATCCTGCGGCTTCACAAAGAATAATGGTCTCCCGGGTCTTTCGCGCCACACCGCCCAAGGAATCTCCCGAAGGGGAGGGTCTTATAAATGCATTGACATCCTTTACCAATTCCTCCATCCGGGTCTTGTCGCCTAAGATACTTCCCTTGCTTAAACTACTGGAAGGATCTACTGCAAGAACGGCGACTTTTTTCCCTTTTGCGGTCAGTGTTTTTCCAAAGGTCTCTATAAAAGTACTTTTCCCGACACCGGGAACCCCCGTGATCCCTATCCGGACCGTATCGGATTTTTTTTTCAGGCAATGTTCCAGAATTTCCGTAGCTTTCTTAAGATGTTCGGTATTGGAACTTTCCACTAGGGTAATGGCCCGGGCCAGTGCCGTCTTGTTGGCGTTGAAAATACCTTCTACCAGTTCCGCTACCGAGGGTGGAATTTTTCGCTTTCCCTTTATTTTGGAAATACTCTCTTGACCTGTATTTTTTGGAAGACTCAACTTTATGGGTTAATGGGCACCTTTACGCTTGTATCATCCCAGAAAAGACGCAGATATAAGGGTTTCCCGTCCTCAAAATCGATGGTAAAACTTTCCTGGGGGGCAGGGAGTTTTTCAACGGGAACCTGTACTTGCACCATATCTTGGGATGGATTACGGGAAGTCTCCGTTCCTCCGCTCATAAAAGTTACACCCCATTCCGGGACCTCTTTGTTGAATATGATGGTCCATTGTTCCCTTTGGGGTTTGGTCCAGATGGAATAGGTGCCGGCCGGTAAATCTTTGTCTATGATCTTTATATCCGTGGCGGTACTAAAAGTAGTGGGCTCGTTGGCCCCGGTACGCCAAACCGCATCGTAGGGGACCAGTTCCCCAAAAATGACCCGCCCTTTCTTAAAGGGACTGCTATAGGTTACCGATAGGTTCAGATCACCCTTGTTATAGGTTGTTGTTTTTTCCGGACTCTTCTTCTTGGTCTGTTTCAGCATGTACGGTTTGCCTACAAAAAAGAATAGGGCAACCAGCACGGCGAGCACTATTAAAAACCACTTTAAAAACTTCATGATTCCCAGTCTTGATTTCTACAAAACTAAAGTACTAAATCAAATGTAAAGACGGAGGCATTACGATAAATTTCGTCCGGTCTTAGGAGGCAACTGGGAAAGTGTTCGTGGTTGGGCGCATCCGGATAATTTTGGGTCTCAAAACAAATGGCCGGAAAGTCGGGTGGGGTATACACGACCACTGCAGGTTGGTTGGTTCTGACCCCCAAGGAGATACCCGATCTTCGGGAAAAGATACGCGCGGCCAAATCCGTTTGGGAGTTCTTTACAAAAGGGGTATCCAACCGCATTTCCCCAATTTTACGTTCCGTTCGAAAGTCATATTCGGTATCGGCAACGGGAACGATATTTCCGGTGGGCAATAAGTTTTTATCCGTCTCCAAGAATTCAGGACAGTAAAGTTCCAATCGATAATGGTCAATGGACCCCGTTTTGTCCAACCTAAAATAAGAGTGGTTGGTCAAATTGATTACCGTAGTGCGATCGGCTGCGGCTTCATGAATAATATGCAACTCGTTCTCTACCAACTTGTAGGTCAGCATCACTTTTAGATTTCCGGGATATCCCTCTTCCAAATGTTTGCTGTAATAGGAGAGTTTAACAAAAGGTTCGCTGCCATATTCCACTTCCTCAATGGTCCAGTACTTTTTTCCAAAGCCTTCCTTTCCACCGTGCAGGTGTATCCCTTTTTCCCCATATAGGGGATAGGTTTCGCGATCTAGTTCAAAACTGGCATTGGAGATACGACCGGCATACCTTCCCACACAGGCCCCCAAAAAAACAGTATCCTCCAAATAGTGGTTGGGGTAATTGAATCCAGCGACCACGTTGGTGGACTTGCCCCTTTTATCCCGCACCAGAAGCTTTTGGATAATGGCACCGTAATCCAATACGATCAGGGTAATGAAGGAAGTACTTATGGTAACCTGTTTCAAGGGGAAATCATTAATTTCCCTATAAAAATAATCGTTTTTTGCAACATCGGGTTTTTTGTCCCGTCCTTAGGGTAACAACACCTATGGAACCAACAACGAAACTGGCCAATGTTTCAAATTGATGTAGTAGAGCAATGCAAGGCAAACGACCGGAAAGCACAGCTGCAACTGTACAATCAATACTGTAGCGGTATGTTCTATGTGGCTATGCGCTTTGTGAAAAATACCGATGATGCCGAGGACATCACTCAGGAATCGTTCATAAAGGCCTTTCAGAAAATACATCAATTTAAGGGAGACGTAAGTTTTGGAGCTTGGCTCAAACGCATTGTAATCAATAAGAGCATCGATTTTTTGAAGGCGAAAAAAGAAAGATGTGTACCCTTGGACGAAAGTTACATGCAGGTAGTAGAGGATGAGGACTGGACCGTGGAAGATGGGATATCCTTGGAGGAGGTAAGACTGGCTATGGAGCAATTACCGGAAAAATACAAATATGTAGTGATGATGTTTTTACTGGAAGGCTATGACCACCGTGAAATCGGAAAGGTATTGGGATTGAGCGAAACGGCCTGTAGAACGCGGTTGTTACGGGGCAAAGGTTTTTTAAAGGAACTTTTAAAAAAGAGAAGATATGGGACAGGATCTTAGGGACATGTTCAAAAAGGAAAATAGGCCCGGGAAATTCCAAATGCGGGAAGGCCATGAAAATCGATTTTTAGAGCGTTTAGAGACCGAACTGCCTAAACGAACGAAGCCCTCATTTTATATTTTGAAAATTGCGGCGACCGTTCTCATATTTCTTGGTCTTGGAATTGTCGGTTACAACATATGGACAAAAGAGGACGCTATAAACACTACGGTAGTGGAAAGAAATGACCCATCAGGGGAAAAGAAGGGCATTTCCTTTGGTGACCTTTCGCCCGACCTTAAGAAGGTAGAAGACTACTACGTAAACAATATTAATCTGGAGCTTTCCCGATTGGAAGTATCCCAGGAAAATAAAATGTTGGTCGATAGTTTTATGGACCGACTGGCCGATCTCAACACCGAATACGAGAGGCTTAATACGGAATTGAACGAAATTGGCCCCAATGACCAGACTATTGGTGCCTTGATCAAGAACCTACAGTTACGGTTGCAATTGCTACAGAAATTAAAAAGAAAACTGAACGAGTTAAAATCATCAAAAAATGAACAAGTCAAAAAGAATACGATTTAACACCCTAGGGCTTCTCTTATGTTGTGGTCTGGTGGGGGTAAGTGCCCAAAAACATACGGAGACCTATAACGAAACCTTTGGGGTCAACGAGAATACCGTACTGGAGTTGAATACCAGCCACGCGGATATCGAATTTGAGACCTGGGACAAGGACCAAATCGGTATTGAGGCCGTGGTGACCTTGGAAGGCGCTACGGAAGAGGAGGCCCAACGTTATTTTAAAAGGGATCCCATTGCCATTATGGGGAATAGCAAACGGATAGAGATCAGTACAAACTCCGGTAACTCCTGGTCATTTGAACCTTCTTTTAGTTTTGCCTTTGATATTCCTGAGTTGGACGCC
This sequence comes from Ulvibacterium sp., assembly GCF_028285715.1. Lineage (GTDB taxonomy): Bacteria > Bacteroidota > Bacteroidia > Flavobacteriales > Flavobacteriaceae > Ulvibacterium. The sequence continues at coordinate 9,130 of NZ_JANQOO010000017.1, read as the reverse complement.
TTTATTGTGGATATTCCCGAAATCCCAGAACTTCCGGAACTTGCCGAACTTCCTGAGTTTCCGGCCTTGCCTGTGGTTCCTTTTCATGATTTCGATTATGAGGCCTACAAGGAGGATGGGGAGAAGTATTTGAAAAAGTGGCAGAAGGAATTCGGCAAATACTTTGACGAGGAATATCGGGACCGTATGGAAGAATGGGCAGAACGCATGGAAGCCCGTAGCGCTGAAAGGGAAAAACGACATCAGGAAAGAATGGAGGAACGTGAAAGGGCCCGGGCAGAACGGTCAAAGGCCAGGGAGGCTGCCCGAGAGGAACGTTTGGAAAGAATGGAGGAAGCACGGGAAAAACGTAAAGCGGCCATGAAAGCCCAGAAAGCGGGAGGGTTTATTTATCATGACTCCGTTTATACCTTTATTTCAGGGGAGGGCCCTGAAAGATTGCCCAATACTTTTTATTTCCAGAGTGATGGGGAACACAAGAACTATAAGGTGAAAAAGACCATCAAGATAAAAATGCCCAAGAATACCAAGATTAAAATGAACGTACGTCATGGGGAGGTAAAACTGGCGGAGAACACCAAAAATATCAATGCCACGCTTTCCCATGCCCATTTATGGGCCAGTACCATAGACGGGGACCAGACCGACATCAGGGTCTCCTATTCCCCAGTAATTGTACAGAAATGGAAGTATGGGCAGTTGCAGACGGATTATTCCGAGAATGTGGACTTACGCGAAGTGCTCAACCTTCGTTTAAGTGCCACCTCTTCAGATGTTTCCATTGACCATTTGTTGCGGAGCGCCTTTATAAAAAGCGATTTGGGACCCTTGCACATCAATACGGTATCCGAAAACTTTAAGGAATTGGATGTAACGCTACAAAATGCCGAGCTGATCTGTAATCTGCCCTCGACCGCCTACGCGATTTACATTAATGGGACCAATTCCCGGGTCGATTGCCCCGACCAGCTAAAACTTGACCGAAAAAAGAACCGTGACACGGAAATCGTAAAAGGGTATCATTTGGATGAAAACAACAGGGCATCCATCGTAATCCATTCCAAATATAGCAATGTGCTATTGGATTGATTATTCCTCAAGCAACAATGTCCCAAAAATATCCGCATTGATCCATCCCTGATTTTTATCCTCCCCTGGGACAAACACCGATCCTATAAAGTTTTCCCTTTCCGTACTACTATCATTATCACAATAGGCCAAGGCAAAACCTATTTTCTTGGCATTATGCAAAGTTTTTGGAATATTGTTCCCGCCATCAACATAGGTGTCATCATACACATGGACGGCCATTTCCCAAGTTGTGGTCTGTCCTTCGGTAACATGTTTGGAGATTATATGTTCATTGTACAATTGTGGTTCCTTATTTGACCCAAGATCTACCACGTTTCCGTCCAGGGCAATATGGTAGGCAAAGGCATTATGGCTAAATTGGTGCAGTCCCCCTGAGTTGTCCTCATCGATAAAGACTTCCATGCAATCCTCGTTCCACCATAGTTTAAGGGGATCCTTATATTGATCATACAGAACATCATCTGTTATTTCGACCAGAATGTAGAGGGCGGCGTCATCCCAACTCAACTTGTACTTTCCATTAAAGTCGCTGTGTTCATAGGGCATTCCCGCCCAGTTTTGGTCCAGGGCGTGCCAGTCGGTCAAGGCCCAAATGTTTTCGGTAGCCTTGCCGTCGATGGTAATGGGACGTGGACTTTTTTTTACGGAAATGAGGTGATGGTCTTCCTTTTTTTGAATAGGGTTACAGCACACAAAAAGGAAAGCCAAGCATACGGTCATTGCAGCTTTCATCAGTGATAAGTATTGGGGTTACTTAATTAAAGATAGCAATTTTTGCCGCCTTTTGAAAAAGCAGTGCTAAAAAGTAGGCCTTATTTCCGTGGCTACAGATCCAAATCGGATTTCCAATGCACAATTTCTTCGTTGTGCATGGCATCCAATCCCATTTGCACGCAGACTGCGGCATTGGCCCCTGTGGAGATATTGGATATAGGCTCCGTATTGTTGGCAATACTTTCCCGAAAATCCATTAGGGCCTGTTTACTGGGGTCTTCGTGGTCTACCTCAATAGGGTAGCCTTTGCCTTCGTCCCACTTTAGGGTAGCCCCTGCTACACCATCCACTTCGCCCATTTCCTTGTTCTTTTTGCCTTCCGGGTAGTACCAAGCCTTGGCATAATCCATGATTACCGTACCTTGATCGCCCATGACCCTTATTTTGTAATCGTTCATGGCGTTGCTGGTCAAACAGGTGAATTTTGCCCGTACTCCGCTTGGGTAGCTATAGAGCAAGTGGATATTGTCATAGGTTTCCCTACCGTCCTTCCAGTAATCAATACCTCCGACACCCATTACCTTTTCAGGGGTTTCTCCCAAGACCCAGTTGGAAAAGTCGATTTGATGGGAACAGAGTTCAGCGACCAATCCACCTGAAAACTCGCGATACATGCGCCAGTTGATCAAACGTTCCAATTTGGGATCGGGTACGGGGCGTCGCCAATCCCCGTTCCGGTTCCATTGGCATTCGATTGCAGCAATTTTACCGATCTCCCCTTTTTGAATCATGTCCACCACATAGGTGTACAGTCGCGAACTGTGATATTGGTGTCCGGTCTGAAAGATTTTATCCGAAGCCTTGGCCTTGTTGACCAGGTTTTGAATACCATCAAAACCCTTGGCCAGGGTTTTTTCACAATAGACGTGCAAGTCGGTATCCAGGGCATCCAAGGCAATTTTGGAGTGTGTGTTAAAAGGGGTGGCCACCAGTACGGCATCCAGGTCGGGCTGTTCCAAAAGCTTGCGATAGTCCTTGAAACCTTTTGCCTTACCCTCTACCTTAGCCAGGCCCTTTTCCAACCGATTTGGGAGAACATCGCAACAGGCAATGACGTTGAAGTTTGGGATTTGATTGATCAATGGAATCAATCCACTTCCGCGATCCCCGGTACCTATTATCCCGATATTCAGTGTTTCATTGGCACTTTCCTTTTGTATGATCTGCCCCATCGCCGTGGCGGATGTCGCCACCGCAGCGGAGGCCAAGCTACTTTTTACCACAAATTCCCTTCGTTTCATTATAAGCTATCGTTTCTTTTCTACTTGTTTTTATGTGTTTGGGATCAGATTTTCGGCTCCCAGCCGTTTTCGTATTCCCTTTTCCAATTTTTCATGGCTTTTTCACTATTCAATACCTTCCCAGTCGTAGTATCGATCTTTAGCATTTCCCCGGCATCCTGGGCCATGTTACCCAGATGGCAAAGCATGGTAGAGATGCTCGCGTCGTTAATGTCCGCGTTGAGGGACTGGTCTTTCCGAATGGCCGCAAAAAAGTTGCCTACGTGGTCTACGTCCAATCCGCCGATACCTTGGGTATTGGTGGTGGCGCTGGCCGATTTCTCAAACTCGGATTTTATGGGATTCCCCTGAAGATCGAACAATTTGTAGAAGTTACGATCCAATTGAATGGATCCCTTGCTTCCGTAAATGGTGATGCCCCTTCCGGGTCGGGCCGGTTTTAATACACCGCGACTATGCCCCGTCCATGTGATGAATTTATTTCCAGGGAAAGTATAGGTCACTTGTTGATTGTCCACAAATTCCCAATCATCGTTGTACGTATATTTTCCTCCGAATGAGGTAACGGTCTCGGGCAGATCCACGCCTAAGGCCCATCTACAGATATCGATTTCATGGGTTCCGTTGTTGTGTACCTCTCCGGTACCCCAGGTACGGAACCAGTGCCAGTTATAGGGGTGTATATTGTCCCGATAGCTTTCCCGGGGGGCAGGTCCCTGCCAAAGTTCCCAATCCAGGGATTTGGGTACGGGTATTTTGTTTCCCTTGCCTATGGAACCCCGATTGCTGGAGTAATAAGCCTCACCTTTGTACACGTCACCAATGATTCCTTTTCGGATATCCTCAATGGCCATGATGGAGGTCCGTGCCGAACGCTGCTGGTTGCCCATTTGCACCTTCTTGCCGTATTTTTTCTGAGCCTGTACCAAAAGTTGATTTTCGTGTGCGTTATGGCTACACGGTTTTTCCACATATACATGTTTTCCGGCCTGTAGTGCCATAATGGCCATAGGTGCATGCCAGTGCTCCGGGGTTGCAATAAAGACGGCATCCACATCCTTGTCCTCCAAAATCTTGCGGAAATCCTTTTCCACTTTGGGGATATAACCAATATTCTCTTGGCACCAGGCATTGTGCTCCTCTATAATTCCGTCATCAACATCACAATTGTACAGGATTAGGGCATTACTATCCGTATGGATGGCCTTTACATGGGCCTTGGCCCGGCTGCGTACCCCGATAACGGCACAATTGATATGATCATTGGCCCCCAGGATACGGGCGTTGCCCAGATGGGGCATTGCCAGTCCGCCCAAGGTAACCGCTGCGGTACCTGCCGTTGTTTTTTTAATAAACTCCCTTCTGTTCGTATTCATTTTGGTTTAGGTTATAGGGTTGATAAAATGCCTTTGACGTAGCCTATGGATTCGGCCATTCCAGGCAGTGGATCCTTTGCTTCCGCTTCGTATTCCAAGGCCAAGGTACCTTGGTATCCCAATTTTTGTACCGTTTTTAAAAAGGTGTGGAAATCGATGGTACCCCTACCTATAATACAGGTCTCCCCTTCGGCTTTAGCGGCGGTGACATCCTTTACATGGATATCAAAGACCCGATCAAAAAAAGCGGTGACGTCCGCTGCGGGATCGCGACCGATACGATGGGCATGGCCAATATCGATGCATAATCCCATACGGGGGTCCCGGTCTTTAACCTTTACATAGGCATCCTCTGGACTGGAATACAGTTTGTCCCCGGGCCCATGGTTGTGAATGGCCAATTTAATATCGGTCTCCTTAACTTTCTCTTCCACATGATTCAACAATTCGTGATGGGGTACCCCGATGATCATTTTCATTCCCGCGGTCTGGGCATAAGCAAACGCTTGATCTACCTCGTCCGGGGTCTTCATATAGACCACCCCGGCCCCATACAGCTCAATGCCCTTCTGTTGGCATAGGGCCGCCGCCCTTTGAATGGTAGCCCTATCGGAATCCAAGGGTAGGTGCATGCTCTTAAAGGTAATCCGATCAACGCCACAGCGCAAGGTCATGTCCAGAGCCTCCTCCATGGAAAATTCACGAAGGGTATAGGAGGCCACCCCAAGCTTCAGGTCAGAATTTACCGGTTTCGGGATACTCGCTAAAGTGGAGGCCTTGGCTATTTCCGGAAAGGTAATGGTGGTTGCGCCCGCAATTCCTGCGGATACCTTTTTTAGAAAGCTTCTTCTACTTTTCATATGGGTCTTCCTCTTTGTTCCCCAGTGCCATTGCGGACTATATTTGGACCGTCGCCTATTCCATAGGAAAAAGGCAAAAATCGGCCGGGAAAATCTACAACGTTTGCGTAAATTTAGTACAACTGGGTACAAAATCCACTAAACTAGGACTATCCGATAAATTTACAAATAAAAAAGCGACCGAATTAGGGTCGCTTTGCTATTGACTGTAAAAAAAGTTTAGTGCAAATCTTCTTTTAAATAGTCCCCGAAATTCTTTTTAAACCGATTGAGTCGTGGAATGGACACATTGGTGATATAAGAATTATTAGGGTGTTTTCGTTCGTAATCCTGATGGTATTCCTCGGCCTTCCAAAACTTGGTGAATTCCGTGACTTCCGTGGTTATGGTCGCACCCTGGTAAACGTTTTGTTCCTTTAGGGCCGCAATATAGCTGTCTATGATCTTCTTTTCCTGGGCATTCTTGTAAAAGGCTACGGAGCGATATTGCGTTCCCCGATCTGGCCCTTGCCGATTTAGTGTGGTGGGATCATGGGAACCGAAAAAGACCTGTACCAATTCTACAAAGGAGATTACCTTGGGGTCGTAATAGACTTCCACGGCCTCAGCATGACTGGTGAGTCCGCGGGCCACCTGCTCATAGGACGGGTTTTCCTCACTCCCGCCGGAATATCCGGAAACGACCTCCTTGACCCCCTTTACACTTTCAAAAATGGCCTCAACACACCAAAAACAACCACTCGCAAAGTAGGCCGTCTCATAGGCACTTAGATCCTGGGAGGACATTTGGGCCATTTCCTTGTTTTCTTCCTGGGACATTGTATCAATGGCCACTTTTTTGTTTTCATTGGCCTTGGACTGGCAGTTTCCCAGAACCAAAAGAGAAAGGATTCCAAGGAATGTTCTTAAAGCTTTCATGTTTTTTTCTTTTTCAGGGTTTGTTGCCGAATTTAACACCTCCTTACGGGAACTTTGGTTAAAATATGTTAAGGTTTTGGGATACGAAGGTAAGGAAGTTCTCAAATCAAGGTATCGCAATTGCCCTGTGATATCCTTTTATCACCAATGTGATTTCAAATTGCTAAAGGCCTACCCTCTAAAAACGGTATGGGTTTTGAGATAATCGGGGTCAACATTTACACCTAAACCTGATCCCATAGGTACCTTTATGACCCCATCATTGCTCACAAACGGGCCTGTCTTGCTTTCGATGGGAATGTTATCTCCATTGGCGTCTTTGGTGTCGAACAATTTAAATTCATGATAGGTATAAGCGGCCGGGCATACCGATACCATTTGTAGCATATATAGGAATCCAAAACCATTGCCCGAGATATGGGGAGTGATCGATAGACCCGAAGACTCTACCATACGAGCTACCTGCATGGTACGTACCATTCCCCCAAAATAGAACAAGTCCGGTTGCAACACCTGAAAAACTTCATTTCCTATGAGGTAGCGGAAAGCGTGTATTCCAAATTCCTCCTCTCCACCGGCCATTTTAATATTCAAGGCCCTTTCAACTGTCTTCTGCTCCTCGTACCAATCCCATGGTATGGGCTCCTCATAGAAATCATAATTGTATTCTTCTAGTATTTTTCCAATCCTAATGGCCTCCTTTACCGAATAGGAGCCATTCCCATCGATCATCAGGACCATATCATCCCCGAATTTTTCACGGGCCATCCGAATAAGCTTCTCGGTCCTGCCCGGGGCATTATCCTTGTTAGAGGCCAAATTATCACCTAGTCCGGCCCTGAGCTTTATCGCCCTCGCCGAAGTATCCTCGGCATCTTTTTGCATCAGGGCCAGGGATTTCTCGGGCTCCAGTTTTCTTAGGTTGGAATAATGATGTCCCAGATATATGGGCACCTCCGTTCTTAAAAGGTCACCTATTAATTGTCCTGCCGGTTTGTTGGCCCTATTGCCCATAAGATCCAAAATAGCAAACTCAATACCGGCCACATGGACATTAAGGGGAATTCCCTGCCTTTTCACATTCCCTTCCACTGCATTGAAAATAAGTTGGTCCAGATCTCTGGCATCCTTTCCTTCAAAGTGTGGTGCCAAATTCCTAGGAACCATGGGATAGGAGCTACAGGCAATAAAAGGATGTCCGGCCGAGATACCTTCATCACCATCTTTAGAACGTACCCTATACATACAATTGGACTCCTTGACCAAAACTTCCACCGATGCTAGAATAACAGGTTCCGGGAACAGTTCCTTCTTGAAAACAGGCTGGCCTAAAATTTTATCCAACTTCAAATAATCAGGTAAACCAGCTTGAATAGTATCCCGTTGTGCACATGAAGTAACAGGCATTAGTGCCGCCCCACTAAATAAAGAGGTATTTGTTATAAATTTTCTTCTTGATAATTTCATGTTCCCAAAAAATATAATTCACTCATTTTAGACCATTTCAGTATTTCGAGTATCCAAAGGGCGTTTTAATATAATTGATATTTGTTATACTCCAAAATAGCGGGATATTACTTGTGTGTTACCCGACTTACTACTTTTTCAGGGATGTCAAGTACGATTAAGAAATGCACCCATCAATCCGTGGATGGTATGGGAAATATTTGCTGTAAAGTTTTCTAAGGCAGGTTTTATCCTTCCAAACCTTAAATCGGAAACGAAATCCACTTCGATTCCCTTTTCTCATTATAACTTTGGAGCTTTTCTGTTTTAGGAAATGACTTACTGTTGTACTTTCTTTCGAAACCCTTATACGCGGTTTTGCCGAAATGAATACATTTGATACATGCACCTTCTGGAAAAAGCCCTTACCGAAATTACACAACAACCGATAACCACATTGGATACTCAAATTCCGGTACGCAGCTATACACCGATCGACTTATCCACTCACAATGCGGATTTGGAAGATTTGGTCGTTACGGATCCGGACCAATGCCAGGCCTATATTGATCAAATCCTCAAACAGCATTCAGCGGCCGTCGCCTACGGAGGCTATTTGGAACAGCGGAATCTATATGCGGATAAGTCAGGCTTTACTACCCAAGGAAAGCCGCCCCGCAACGTTCATTTGGGGATGGATTTTTGGGCACCGGCCGGAACCCAAGTCGTTACCCCATTGCTTGGGAAAGTGCATAGTTTTCAAAACAATAGCACGCCTGGGGATTACGGGCCTACAATTATCTTGGTACATGAAGTCAAGGGCGTTACCTTCCATACACTGTATGGACATCTTTCCCTGGAATCCCTTGAAGGCTTGTGTGCTGGAAAAGAGTTTCGACAAGGAGAGACCCTGGCCACCTTGGGTACACCGGATATCAACGTGCACTATGCCCCGCACCTCCACTTTCAAATTATCCAGGATATGCAAAACAATCAAGGCGATTATCCCGGAGTATGTTCCCGTACGGACTTGGATTTCTACTCCCGCAACTGTCCCAATCCCAATCTTCTACTAAAGCTCTAGTCAGGGGCTAGGCGAAACGGTAATCTTTATATCTCTTTCTTTCACCGGGGGATAGGTGCACATTTGGAGTACTTCAGGCTTTTGATGACAGCTACTTTTTTGAATCGATTTAGGGTTAAACGGCAAGGAATATCGGTAAAGTGATTTTGGGTCTTCGTCCGTTCACCGATGCTATCGTGCACGTTATCCCGATTTCTGTCAGATGCCGAAAAATAAGGGGTTTTCAGCGAATCGAAACCTGGAAGGATACGCTTCACCGCGTTTTTATTATATAAAAACGCAAGTCATGAAAACGCTAGTAACTTTAATTTTTGTTCTCTTCATCGGAATCGCCGCCCA
>NZ_JANQOO010000013.1 GCF_028285715.1 Ulvibacterium sp. | reverse complement strand
TGGGCGGCGATTCCGATGAAGAGAACAAAAATTAAAGTTACTAGCGTTTTCATGACTTGCGTTTTTATATAATAAAAACGCGGTGAAGCGTATCCTTCCGGGTTTCGATTCGCTGAAAACTCCTTATTTTTCGGTATCTGACAGAAATCGGGATAAAGTGCACGATAGCATCGGTGAACGGACGAAGACCCAAAATCACTTTACCGGAAGAAGGTGCATTTTAACGGAATTCCAGCACCTGATTTTTAGCAAAAAACCATTTCGTCCAAGACGGGATACTATAAATTTAGGTCTGTTTAGAAGGTAAGGGAGATAATCCTAACTTTATAGGGCGGTGATTTATGCCCAATTATGGATACCATCATGAAAAGATACCTTTTGTTAGCTCTGCTTTTGGTTTACCTATATTCTTGCAACACCAAGAAAGAGATAGAGCAAAGACCCAATATCGTTTTAATCATGGCCGATGATATCGGATTTTCGGATATTGGGAGTTATGGTAGTGAAATCCAGACCCCGAACATCGATTTTTTGGCCGAAGGCGGAATGCGGTTTACTACCTTCTACAATATGGCCAAATGCAATCCCACCCGCTCGTCTCTATTGACCGGATTGTACACCGGCGGAAATGGTGCCGTCCACCTGGCACATCTCACCAAAAAAGCGGGATATGAAAACATCATGAGCGGAAAGGAGCACTTTGATCCCTGGGTGCCCGAGTATTGTAAGGCCGAAAATGTGTTTGACCAAGCCTTTACCTTTTGGGCCACTACGGAATATTTTCGCCCGCCTTCCGGAGAATTCGAACGACCCTTTTACCTAAATGGCCGAGAATTAAAGGCAGAAGAGATTCAATTTGAACAATCGCCCATGTACAAAACCGATTTTATAACGGATTATGCCTTGCAGTGGTTGAACGACACTTTTCAGAAGGAGAAGCCCTTCTTTCTGTATCTTCCCTATCATGCGGCACATTATCCCTTACAGGCCAGACCCGAGGATATCGCCAAGTACCGGGGTACCTACCTAAAAGGGTGGGATAAATTGCGAAGGGAACGCTTTGCGAAGATGAAGCAATTAGGCGTTATAGCTGAAGATACCGAGCTAAGTCCACCTGAAGGCAACCTCAACCAATTTCGAAAACCTTTGGTACCGGAATATGTGGAGTATTACCCCTGGGACGACCTATCCGAATCCGCCCGAGATTCCCTGGATTTGGAAATGTCAGTATTTGCGGCCATGGTAGACCGAATGGACCAAAATATCGGCCGGGTACTGGATAAACTGCGTGAAAATGGAGAATTGGAGAATACCCTCGTGCTTTTTTTGGTAGATAATGGTTCGTGTCCCTTTTATACCAATAAGGTAAAGGATGTGGCCCCAGGTCCGGCAGATTCCTATTGGAGCCTGCGGGCCACTTGGGCCAATTTGGGAAATACACCCTTTCGGCAATACAAACAATGTGGGCACGAAGGCGGGAGCCATACTCCTTTTATCGCCTATTGGCCCGATCGTATAGCTCCTGGAACCATTACCCAGCAACCCGGGCATGTGGTGGATATAGCCCCCACCTTTTTAGAGGTGTTGAACACTTCCTACCCGGACTCCATTAACGGCCATGCCTCCCTGCCGCTTCAAGGGAGTTCCTTATTACCCATTTTTAAAGGCGAAGAAAGAAAGGAACCCGATTATTTTATTTCCGGTCTGGATAAGTTCCGTATGTTCCGAAAAGGGGATTATAAAATCGTTAGGCTCAATGGGGGGGATTGGGAACTCTATAACATGAAGGAAGACCCCACGGAACTCAATGACTTGGCAGCAACCTATCCGGAAAAGGTAAAGGAGTTGGCCGATGATTATATTTTATTAAACCTGAGGTGAATATTGCAGGCTTCCCGGAAGATTAAGGATTAGGCCAATTTAGCACGGTTTCTTTTGGTAGTAAAAGACAAGGCCTTCTTTACCTTGCTGTTGGAACGCTTGTACAAACGGGCAACCTCAGTAGTGTTTTCGAAAGAAATTCCTTCTTCAACAGTCTCGGTAACGATTCCCATTTCAATAGTATCAACCTTTACTTCGGAAGTAGTATCCTGGGCTTGGGCGGCGATTCCGATGAAGAGAACAAAAATTAAAGTTACTAGCGTTTTCATGACTTGCGTTTTTATATAATAAAAACGCGGT
>NZ_JANQOO010000005.1 GCF_028285715.1 Ulvibacterium sp. | reverse complement strand
GTGGCTGGCTGTTAACCAGGCTTTTGCTCCTTAGCTAGCTTATGTTTCGGTGGAGAGGAAAGTGCTTCGAAACCGCCACAAGCCATGTGCAAATCGTTGTACAACATATGAAAATGTTATCTAGAGTTTTAGCCTTTTTTCTAATAATTGCAGTTGTTGGATGTTCTCAAAAATCTAAAGAAGAAATCTTTTGGAATTGGTTTGAGGAAAATAGTACAGTCTATTTTGACAATGCTGACAATATGAATCCAAAATCTGAGTTGGCCAATACGTTAACTCAGAAACTGAAATCCGTTCATCCCGATTTGGTTTGGGAAATCGGTGAACTAGAAAACATAAAAAAAAAGGAATTGACTATTTCTGCAGATGGCCTAAAAGAAGTTTTTCCAGCCGTTCTAGAGCTTACCGAGGCTGCTCCCGAAATTCCAAAATGGAACATAATTGCGTTCAGACAAAGAATACCTGGAGATGATTTAGGTATTCAAATGGAAGATTTTTCTATATCATACAAAGACATATACTTTAATCACGTTCAAGAGAACAACCTTATTGGTTTAGAACTGTATATAAAAAACTATACCGAAAAAGGCTATCAGCAAAATGCGATATTCATATTAATGGATGCGCTATTGGGTGAATATGATACAGAAACCAAAATTGATTGGATTGAATGGCATGGGCTAGAAGAAGGGGACACTACTAATCTATTACCTTTTCGGGAATTGAGAGATATTGTTGACCAACTCTAAAAATAATACGTTGTACAACAATGGCTATAATTCAACTTTCGTTTTTGAACCTAAAACAAAACCGCTAACTTTAAAATGGCTCGATTTCTTTATTGAGAAATCCTAACCGAGACCGTTAGCATCAATTATGGATTCCCTCAGGGCTTAAGTCAAGAGATTAAAATATTTAGAATAAAAAGGTTAGTATGATTATAAGAAGACAAATTAACGCTAAAAAAATTTCGAATATCAATGCAAATTGATTAGGCTAGAAAAGTTATAATTTAAAATGAGAATTACGAATAGATTAATTCTAGAAAAACCTAATAAAGAGGACTTTAAAAGATTTTATGAAATTAATTCTGACCCAGACACAAATATATATAACCCTCATGGCGCCATGAATTACAATATTGCATTAACAGTATTCAAAAAGACACTTGAGCATTGGGAAGAAAATAAGTTTGGAAATTGGAAAATATCCGAGAGAGAAACCGCTAACTATGTTATTGGATTTGGAGGACTATCGAATAGGAAATATGGAGATAAATTAAAGCTGAATTTAGGATTTAGATTTGATAAATTATTTTGGGGAAAGGGCTACGCGACAGAGTTTGCAAAGGATACAATAGAATATGGTTTTAATGAATTAAATGAAAAATATATTTATGGCTTAGTACGACCTGAAAATCTCGCATCTGTAAGGGTACTCGAAAAATGTAATATGCTTGTTTTTGATACTTTATCTGATGTCCCTAATGAAGAAGATAGTCTAGTTTATAGAATTAATAAAAACCACATAACTGATGCTAACAAAGCATAAAACCTCAATATGACCTAAGCGCCCATACTGCGTTTATGCAAACCGTTAATTATAACTCTAGCGATAATGGATACCATTCGATTGCTTCAATTTTTTATACGTGAAATCATCCGTTTACAATAAACTGAAGAGCCAAGCCGAGAAGGTAGCATGGATCACGTTCTTCTGGATACTAGTCTCCTTAACACAATTCATCCGAGGTTATATCACTTTGATCCAATTCAATTGTACTATTGAAGAAATGAACGCCATGGTTTATTTGACGGGTAGCCTGATCACAGGTCTAGTTGCAGGGCTAATCGGTGGAAGCAGTATCGTCTTCTTTTGGGAAAACTGGCTAAGAACTAAGCCTTACGGTAGGGCTTTATTAAGCATGGCCCTGTCGTTTACCCTCATTTTTACCGTTGTTGCCTTAATAAGTGGATTGTTTTTCAATGCCGGTCAATTAGGTGTTTCCTTGTTCAGTGAGGAGCTTTGGAAGGCGCAGTGGGCTCAGTTTTTTTCATTCGGTCAGATCTTTGTTTATCTGTCCTGGATGTCAGTAGTTATAATCACCCTGGTAGCTTTATCTGTAAACGATAAATATGGTCCAGGAGTTTTCAAGTCATTTATCCTGGGAGAGTATTTCCATCCGAAACGAGAAGAACGAATATTCATGTTCCTTGATCTTCGTGGTTCCACTACCATCGCAGAGAAACTGGGCGAAGAAAAATATTTCAGTCTCCTAAAAGACCTCTTTACAGACGCAACACCGGCAATCCTCAATTCAAAAGGACAAATCTATCAGTATGTAGGTGACGAAATCGTAATAAGTTGGGAGATGGATTCAGGTACAAAAAACTCTAACTGCCTACAGTGCTTTTTCGACATCAAACAACGCTTGTTGGACAAGGCTAAATACTACCTGGATAAATATGACGGTTTAATTCCTCAGTTTAAAGCAGGACTTCACTATGGTAATGCAATGGTTGGTGAAATTGGTGTTGTAAAACGGGATATTGTTTATTCAGGTGATGTACTCAATACGACAGCTCGTATTCAGTCAAAGTGCAATGAACTGGGTAAGGATATATTACTCTCAAAATATCTGTTGGAAAAGTTGGAGCCCTTACCTAAACCTTTCAAATCAATTGCACTGGGTAAACTGCAACTGCGTGGAAAACAGGAATCAGTGATGCTCTATACTGTGTAATGAAGGAACTAACTTATGCATAACATCGTATATAGTGCATACCCTTCGGGATACGCACCATATACAAACCGTTAACACCAATAAATTCAAAGTCATGCCAGAAGTCACAGTGGAAAAGAATGAGAAAATCGCGAAAATGAACTTCGGATCCATTTATCCGCATTACCTGAATAGAATAAAAAAGCATGGCAGAACCAAAGAAGAACTCGACCGGGTTATTTTGTGGTTCACAAGTTATGATCAGAATAAATTAGAATCCTTTATTGCCGGTAATGGAACTTTTGGAGATTTTTTCGAGGGCGCCAAAATCCATCAAAATGCGTACATGATTAAAGGCGTAGTATGTGGTTATCGTATAGAAGAAATATCTGAAGAGTTTGCTTTGTACCGCGATTGCAGACGTATGGAAAAGCTGATTGATGAATTAGCAAAAGGTCGTAAAATGGAGAAAATTTTGCGTCAAGAAAAAAAGTAGGAATTGGTCCTAACAATACCTAAACTACATTAAAAAGCAATTTAGCCGGAACTGTTTGCAACAATTAAGCTAAATTTAACAAGCAAGTAGGGTAAAAAGAAACTGAAACCTAATGAACGTATATGACCTCCATAAAGCCAATCCGGATATTTTTAAGCAGTTCTCCATAAAGGATGTCTTGTTTTTATACTACCACTGCCCACAAAAAGAAAAAATACTCAAGTTGCATTCCCCATACAATCAACTTACATTTTCCATTTCTGGAAGGAGGATCTTCCACCAAGGCGAGCATACGTATACGGTTAACAAGAATTCCGGATTTCTTTTACGAAGGGCCGCTTTTCTACAAGAAATGGATGATACTATTAAAGGCTGGGAATTAATGGCATTTTACCTAAAAGATGAATTCCTAAAAAAAATATTCAATGAGTTCAGACCACACCTGCCCTTAAGAGATCTTCCTCCACAAACCAATGAAATGGTTATTCCGATGGATATTAATGATCGCATCCGAAGTTGTTACCTCAGTCTCATTCCCTACTTTAATCAATCGGATTCCCTACCACAAGAAATCTTACTAATCAAGTTAAAGGAATTGCTGTACAACGTTTTCATAAATCCCAAAAACCGCATACTTCTTTCGTACGTCAATAGTCTGGCCAACGGTTATAAAACCCCTATTTGGGAAATAATGGAGGCTAATTATATGTATAACCTGAAACTATCGGACTATGCCCAATTAGCCAATAAGAGCCTTTCTTCCTTTAAAAGGGAATTTGAGGAATTTTATGGCACTACCCCAGGAAAATGGATTCTCGAAAAGCGTTTGGAAC
The DNA here is from genome assembly GCF_028285715.1 of Ulvibacterium sp. Classification (GTDB taxonomy): domain Bacteria; phylum Bacteroidota; class Bacteroidia; order Flavobacteriales; family Flavobacteriaceae; genus Ulvibacterium. Next base: position 97,263 of record NZ_JANQOO010000005.1, on the reverse strand, counting down.
GTGCCAAAAGACTTATTCAAACTTCCCAAAAAACCGTAAGTGAAATTACATTTGAATGTGGTTTTAAAAACGTATCCCATTTTAGCAGAATCTTTAAGGAAAAGTTCAGCTTATCTCCAACTGAATATCGCGGGAACAATTAAACCGTAGTTAACCCCATATGAACTCCAAAGTAAAAAGATTGGGTTTTTAAGAAAAACGAAGTATTGCCTACACGCCTAGATTTGTGATGTATTTATTAATCACTAAAATTTAGAATTATGAAGTCTTTACTAGTAGTACCGTTATTGTTATTCACCCTTTGTTCCGTACATGCCCAACAAAATGAAAATGAACCTACAACCAAAAACAACGACGCCCTGAAAACTTATGTAATTGAACGTGTTATTCCAGGTGCCGGTGATTTAACGGCAGAGCAACTTAAAGGAATCTCTCAAGCATCCTGTGCCGTCTTGGACGAGATGGGACCGACAATTGAATGGCAACACAGCTATGTTACCGGTGACAAGGTATATTGTGTTTACAAAGCTGAAAATAAGGCCCTGATTGAAGAGCACGCTACAAAAGGAAATTTCCCTGCAAACTCAATAAGTGAAGTCGCCACTACAATTAGCCCAGAGACTGCAAGACAATAGTTGAAACTATTGCCAATTAGAGTAGTAAAGCAATGGCGGTTCGGGAATATCCTGGACCGTTTTTGTATATTGTACACAGATTACTTTTTAAAATTATAAGGGTATTGTTCGCTACTGTGCTTAAAAGAAAGAAAGTGGGTCAACTAGTTTTATAACCTACCCAACCTATTGGTGTCAAGTAGCTGTAATTCAGCAATCTCAAAATTAAAAATCATTGCCCGATAGTTATCGGGAAGCTAGATTTCATAGGGAGCAATACTACCTGTTTTCACGTTGCCCGCAAATAAACGCAGGAATTGTTATAAACCGATTAAAATTCAAAGTAATGCAACACCTCACAAAGATTTCTATTGCGGTTATCCTATTGATCGGTTTCCGGCCTAGTTTTGGGCAAGGCAATAGTACAAAAATTCCAGAGATCAAGATGTTCCAAGCTATGGTGGAATCCGAGTCCGATATGCTGATTCGTATAGACAAGGACATGAATGAAAAGGAGTTACAATCCCGAATCGCTATTTTGCACCATCTGGACAAGGCCATAACCATCGACTATTCCCGGGATGCATCCGGAAACATTACAACGCTTTTTAGTTCGGGAGGCAAAAATAGGGGCTCCTGCGAATCCGATGATTTTGGCTATCTTATCATCTCCTTACAAAACAATCGCTGGAGGGCCTGTATGATTTCCGATAAGGAATAAACCCCTCTCTTGTGTATTTAAGGAAATCTTTTCTTTAACAAAATCAATATCGTATCACATACCAGGTTCCCAAACGTTTCGAATCGGATGAGGAAATCCTGGTTTATTTGCTAACTTGGGGTTTTCTGGAAAAGTGCCTGCCTCTGCTCTGGTTGGTGATTCGTAGAAGGTAATACTATTCCTAGAAAAGTGAACAGCGCTAACAAATCATAACTGAAAGGGTTAGCTATAATTTACGAAAGGATGAAAAATGAACAATAAAGAATTGGAGGCGCCCGAAAATCCCAAAACCTTGGAGCGAATTGACGGAACGTACATCTGGAGAGAAATTAGTAGCGTTTTAAACTTTGACAAGGGTATCTTATACACCATAAAGGAATTGTTGCTAAGACCCGGGAATACTGTACGGGAATTCATCCTATATGACCGAAAAAGGTTGGTAAAGCCTATTATTTTTGTGATTTTCAGTTCATTGGTCTTTATAATACTGCAAAAAATCCTGGACTTCAATACGGGTGCGGCACCCCAAAATACGGATAGCGCCGGAGTGACGAAAACGTTTCAATGGGTGGAGGAGAATTTTGGGATCTTTAATATCACATTGGGGTTTTTTATTGGATTTTGGACGCGGTTGTTTTTTCTAAAATCAAAATATAATATTTACGAAATATTCATTTTGGTCTTTTTCATCATTGGTATCGGAAACTTGATCTTCACTTTCTTCGGAATTGTAGAAAGTATCACGGGTTTTGAAAGTTACGGTCTTACTTATCTTATGGCCATGTCCTATTCGGTTTGGGCCATTGGAAGCTTTTTCAATAAAAACAAAATCCTGAGTTATTTCAAAGGGTTGCTTTCCTATTTTTTTGGTACCATGACGGGCTCATTCCTCTTGGTGCTCATTGGCATTCTAATTGACCTCTTCAACAAAAGCGGCTAATAGGGTACAAGGAATACGTTTTACATATGCTTGGCATCCAAGCAGGGATAGTACGTACACCTTTTTTACCGATGCGGTGGCGGTGGCGGTGGTCCGCCCCCGGGACCAGGCCTTCTTAGCGCTCCACGAACGATACGTTTGAGCTTTCTTTTTTGTTCGGCATCGCACATCCGCTCCAGGGTGTTGAAAAAGGAAAAGATTTCCTTTTCCCTTTCCTGGCTCAAATTGCCGATACTGGACGTTATGGAGTCCAACTCCTGATCTGAAAAACCCTCCGAACCCAAATTGGAAAAAAGCAATTCCTTCAATTTCCGGGTACGGTCATCAAGGGCCCGCATTTTACGATGGTGCTCCGCATTGATCTCCTGAAATTCCATCCGCTGTGCTGCGGTAAAATTCAATTCCTTGAAAATAAAATCCCGTGGTGGTCCCGGTTTTCCGTCCGGTTCCTTTACGGTCATATACAACAGTACCCCGTTCATGACCATCAAGAAAATCATCAAGAGGCTAAGGAGTAGATTTTTCTTCATAACGGTCAATTTAAAAGGGTTTCTTCCTGAGCAGATGACAGGCCATAAGCCTCGGCAAAGGTCTGGATTTCTTCTTCCCGGTTGGAATCGCTATAGGTATAGAGCACGAGCGCGTTCAAAAGGACAAAAAGGAACAGGGCCGCCATCTGATATTTCGGTGTAAACCAGGGGAGCCAGCCTAACTGCGGTTGGGAGTCCCTGGGCTGGGAAAGTCTTTGGAGCACCTTATCCTTAAAAAAGGGCGGCGTATTTACCGTCTCAATGTCCGGGGCCGAGTCAATAAGCTCATCAATGCGTTCAGAGGTATTCTTTTTCATATTCATGGTTATTGGTATTCTTGGATTTAGATGCCGATCTGCAACAAAACTTGCGTTACCGATCCTCTTTTTTATAATATGTCGTTAAAATTTTTCTTAGATTCCTTTTCGCCCGAAACAGTAGGGACTCCACGGAGGAGATACTCTTTTGCGAAATGGCACCGACCTCCTTATAGCTTAATCCGTCTATATTGTGCAAGGTAAACACTATTCTTTGGGCCTCGGGCAATCGATCTATGGCCCGGAACAGGATTTCCTTCTTTTCCTTTTCCTCCAGCTGTACCCCGGGGTGGTTGAACTCCGTAAAATACCGCGATTTGTCCAGAAGTACCGTATTTCCGGTAAGTGATTGCATAAAGCCAAATCTTTTTTGGGTATTTTTCCTACGGATAAACTCCAAACTTTTATTGACCGAAATCCTGTAAATCCAGGTAGAGAGCATAGCATTCCCTTTAAACGTTCCAATGGAATTGTAAATCTCCACAAATACTTCCTGGGCAATATCCTCGGCATCCTCCACATTGGGTACAAAAGAAAGACAGGTGTTAAAAACCTTCTTTTGATAAAGGTCCAAAAGTTGGGCGTAGGCCGATTGCCTTTGCGCTTTTAACTCCGATAGAAATTGACTCTTGTCCAAAAGTAAAATGGGTGCGTTGGTGTGCCTACAAAGTAACGGCATTTAAAAATAATGCATCCTAGCGCAAGTTTTTTTGGGATTCCTCATCTAAACCTAAAACAATTAAATAGAAATGATATGAATCGTAAAAATGTGACACTAGGAACGGTACTGATGGCCGTGGGACTTTTAAGTTCGCATGTTGTTGTGGCCCAGTCCACGGATGGCCGGCGCGAAAATAGGGCCCGACCTTCAATAGATCAGGTTTTCAAAGATCTGGATGCCAATGAGGACGGCAAGCTTTCCACAAAAGAGGTAAAAGGGCCTTTAAAAAGAGATTTTGCCAAAATAGATGCCAATGAGGATGGCTACCTCTCCCGGGAAGAACTGGAAAAAGCCCCTAGACCGGAAAGAAACGGACCACCACAAGGAGAATAATACTAAAAAACAGATCATGAAAAGAAATCCCTTTGTATTAGGCGCGGCATTGTTGTTCATTGTCTTTCTAGCCTGTAGCTCGGACAACGATGCGATTACAGACGATGAAAGCATAGACTTGACGGATGATAATGATTTTACCGGAGAAGTAACCCTGAGTGCGGCATTCGCCGAATTCGATGAAGATGAGACGGATATCTATTTGGACGGTTCCAATGTAGTCATTGAAACCACGGGCTTTCCCAACCATAGTACGGTATACTGGGGGGAAGGCCACCCTCTTTACCAAGAGGAACCGGGCGTAGCGCTTACCCCGAGCATTATCCCCAATTTTGATGGTTCGGCCACCTTAACGGTACCGGCGAATCCGGAGTTGGCGGCACGTAGTACCTCTACCAATCTAGGGGCCATTGGTATTGCCGTAAGCGGCGCAGCCATTTTTAACGACCAGGAAGGGAACGGTCCGTTGGACGGGGCCGCGGCCAGTTTGGACTATACCGGCGGCCATATTGGTCCTTCGGTATACCACTATCATCTGGAGCCCACCGCCTGGTCCGAGGATGATGATGCGCTAATCGGTATTATGGCCGATGGTTTCTTTATTTATGGAAGAAAATGCCATTCCACAGGGGACTATCCTACAGATTTGGATGCCTCGGGCGGTCATATCTCAACTACGCAGCATTCGGATGAGGCCTTTTACCATTATCATATTGAAAACGAGCTTTATTTGAATGCCTACTATATTATTTTCCCAGGGGATTATCAAGGAACGCCGTATGCCATCAATTAAGGTTTTTGGCTGGGCCGTGCTGCTTTTTATTTTCTTCTCGGGGAATCCTAATGAGGAGGTCGTCCAAATTCCCGTAACCGAGGTACACAAAAGTGAACTACGCTTATATCCCAATACGGGGCAATGGTTGTATCAGGGCCATCCCTTTAACGGATTTGCCCTCACCTGTCACCCCAATGGTGCGCTAGCTGAAAAAATCGGCTTCCATAATGGGAAAAAGCAAGGTATTGCCCTTAAATGGTACGCCAACGGTATACTGGCATGTAAAAGGAATTATGTGGAAAATCGTTTGGAAGGGTTGGCCCACACATGGTGGCCCAATGGAGTGTTGAGCTCTGAATCCCGTTATGTGCACCGCCAGCGCCATGGAGAGCAGAAAAAATGGTATCCGAATGGACAAATTGCCCGATTGATGCAGTATTACCGGGGTCAAGAAAAAGGCTTACAGCAGGCTTGGTTGAGGACCGGAAAATTGTATGCCAATTATGAGGCCAAGAACGGACGTGTTTTTGGCCTTAGACGATCAAATCTATGTTATCAACTAAAGGATGAAACGATTCAAAGATAAACTGGTTTTGTTGTTGGTACTCATTCTTGCAACATTAGGATGCCGTACCAAAACCAAGAAGGAGGTAGTAAGCCGGGTAGCGACCTTACCTTATTATACTGATACCTCATTTACGCCCCAATGGTTGGCCCAAAATAGTGATTCTATTTTTGGCTTGCATCAGATAGCCCCTTTTCAACTGATAAACCAATTGGGGGATACCGTTACCCAAAAGACCTTTACCGGCAAAATCTATGTAGCGGACTTCTTTTTTACCTCCTGCCCTGGTATCTGTCCCAAGATGACCGCGAACATGGCCCTGGTACAAGAGGCATTTAAAGAGGATAAAAGCGTTTTGTTACTGTCCCATTCCGTTACACCGGAGTACGATTCCGTGCCCATTTTAAGGACCTATGCGGATGCCAAGGGGGTTATACCCAATAAATGGCATTTGGTGACCGGGGAACGCAACATCATCTATGATTTGGGCCGCTATGCGTATTTTGTAGAGGAAGATCTGGGAGTACCCAAGGGAGAGAACGATTTCTTGCATACGGAAAACTTTATCCTTGTGGATAAAAACAGACATATCCGCGGCATTTATAATGGATTGAACATGACGGCCATAGCCCAATTGATCGCCGATATCAAAACTTTAAAGAAGGAGGGTTAAAATGTTCTTGGGCCATAAATGGTTAATTCTTCTTTGTTATAGCTTTTGCCGTCCTCTTAGAAGAACGAAATAGACAACCATATACTAGTCCAAACTTCTGTTAAAGTAGTTCTCCGCGAGCAGGATATCCAGATTGTATGATATAATCGACCGCCTTTACAAAAGAGGGCAAATATGGTCTTCCCCAAGGATTGGAGTTTATCGCCGAATAATACACTTGATTTTTGCTATCGATCAAAAACAAACCCGGCTCGCTAAAGATATCCGGTTCTCCTTCCTTTACCCCCGCGCTTAGGTACAGCGCCCATTGTCTCGCGGTTGCTTCCTCTAAACCATACCCCAGGGATAGATTTGGAATTTCCCATTTTTGGCGGGACAGGCGTGCCCTTTTTTCCGTGTCCATACTTACTGCGACCACTTGTACACCGTTTTGGTCAAATTCCGGTAGGAGTTTCTGTAATTGTTGCAAGTACTTTTTACAGATAGGGCAATGTAGGCCACGATAAAATACGATCAAGGTAAAAGTATCCGGACTTTGGTCCCCTAAACTCCATTCGTTTCCTCCCAATACCGGGAATCTTAAATCGGGCGCAGTCCGTTTTGGTGTAGGTCTGTTCATTCTGTATCGTATTAAAAATTGTGGATTAAATGTTGGTCAAAGCGTTTAAAGTCATTCTCTATTTCTGGATTTTTCATCACATCATACGCCATAAACGTAGGCATAGGTTCAAAACCAAACCATTTGAAATTTAAATGCATCGGTTTTAACAGATCGTCCTCCTTGATTCCATTAAAAAAAGATTCCTCCGGATCGTTGAAGGCCTCCTTGGGTGCATTAGCGGTTATGGACATCATATATTTCCCCTTCAACTTCCCTCCCAGGCCATATCCCTTTTTTGGCGCATTTTTGCTTCTACCATCACCATCGGACATTTCGCCCATCATTCCCATTGAAAAGACTTCGTCAATATATTTTTTAAACGACCAACTAACCCCCATCCAGTTGAGTGGCGTTTGAAAAAACACGATGTCCGCCCATTTGAATTTTCCAATCTCCTCGTCTACATCATAAGCGTCTTGGGTAATCGTTTTTCTGATTTCAAAACCCTTATTCTTAAAAAATTGTTCGGCCCTTTCCACTAGGCTTGCATTTAATCTGCCCTCAGAAAATGGATATTTATGATGACCATTGATTATAAAAACATGCTTCATTTCATAGTTTTTATTACATTTGTTTCACAAAGAAACTAATTATAGTTTATTATAGAAACTATTTATATCCATAAAGGACAAAATAGTGGTAACCGAAAAGTAACCAATGGCGAGAAAGTATATTGAAAATCCCAATGCCTGCACACTTGTCCACACCATGAACATCATTGGTAACAAATGGAAGCCCATTATCATCTACTTATTATCCAATGGTTCTTTGCGATTTGGGCGGTTAAATGCTTTGATCCCGACAATTTCAAAGAAAGTATTGACCAACCAGCTCAAGGAATTGGAGAACGATGGATTGCTTTTTAGGGAATCCTTTGCGGAGATTCCGCCAAGGGTGGAATATTCCCTGACCGAAAAATCCATCGGACTACTACCAGCCCTAAAAAAATTGAGCGAATGGGCCAATAAGGCCTACCCCAAAATAAATTTTGAAGAATGTAAAATCATTGATATTCACAAGATACCGGCTTATGAAGACCTCTACAATGAAGAAAGGAAGGCCAGGGAATAGGATAACCCTTTCTAGACCCATCAGAAAAATATAGAAGCCAATTGGTGCCTAAGAAAACAACCCAAAGTAGGAGTAAATATGATACGCATAATCTATAGTTGGCGGGTAGAACCAGACAATTTGGAGCCGTTCATCGAGACCTGGAAAAAAACAACAAATGCCATCCACAAAAAGGTTACCGGAGCTAGGGGTAGTTTTATGCTTCAGAATGATGAGGATACCAAAGCCCTAAAGACCATAGCCAAATGGGATTCCCTCAATGACTGGAAAAAGTTTTGGCAAGGTAGCGACCGCGGCCAAATGCAGTCTATGCATGAGCTGGGCGAACGGGTTTCCGTAGAGATTTTTAGGGAAGTGGACGATTTTACCAGGTAGCAAGAAGTATGCGCGAAGTATTCTTCAACATCGTGAATACCCGTAAAAAAGTAGTATGCCAAAAGCAACCATAGCGTGCGAATAAAAAAATACCTTAGGATTCTGTTTTGGACCTCATTTGTCACCTTTGCCTTGAACAAATTCTATATACGGCCTTGGGTCTTGAAAAATGATTTGCCCTATGTGTTTCAAATCTCGGTGCTGTCCCTACCCAATTTGATCGAAGCCATTATGGGGACCATTGTAGTGACCGGATTGGCATTTGGAGCGAAAAGACATTTAAAGCGAACTATTGGGAATTCTTCCATTTACCTGATTTCGGTAGCTCTAACCGCAATCTATGTCATTGCCCAAGAGTTGGGCTATCATAATATGGGTGGGAACAATGTATATGATCCCTATGATCTTACAGCTTCTGTTTTGGGCCTGTTATTAATGTTAGGACTTTTTCATGGTTTTGGGTTTTCATCTGAACACCAACAGGACGCCTAAGCAAAAGATATTCGCAAAATTTTACCGGCCCCGAGCTATTGGATAAAAGCGTAAATTAGGGCGAGCTAACGAATTGCACGCCATTGCGGTGATGAAATCTGAAATCTCCACTTGCCATGGAAAGAAGACAATTTATCAAGAAAAATACAGGTCTTTTGGCCACAATTCCTTTTATAAACCTACAACCCCATTCAATCTTTGACCTTATGGACACCGAAATTTTTAAATGCAAGATAGGAGGTTTTGAGTGTACCATATTCAAGGATTTGATGTTCACCTACCAAGCCAAGGATTATTTTATAAACGCGGATAAAAGTGAATTGAACGATGCCTTGAACAAATATCAAGTCGATCCTGAAAGCATCCCTTCTCCCTATATTGCTATGTTACTACAAAACGGGAATCAAAAAATACTTATTGATTCCGGAATAGGTTTTTCGGAAGAACCTATAGTTTTTAAGGGTAAGACCTTTGTCCTTAAGGGTAAATTGAAACAATTATTGGCCAAGGAGAACATTGATACTGATAATATAACGGATGTTGTAATAACCCATTTTCATCCAGACCATATAGGAGGCGTTCATTCCAGTGACGGCCAACTTGTCTTTAGAAACGCGAAATTTCATATACACCAGGACGAATGGGATTTCTGGCATACTTCAAAATCGGATTCCCAACCACCCTTGTTCAAATTTTTTATTGAAAAGAATATTACGCCCCTGAAAAATGGGAACCTAAACCTCATCACCCAAGACTATCAAAAAATCAGTAAGGGTTTGATTTCGGTGAACGCCCAAGGCCATACCGCAGGGCAAATCGCCTTGATAATAGGAGAAGAAAGGGAACGATTGCTTTACATTTCCGATGCGTTTCTACACCCCTTGCATATAGAGCAGTTGCATTGGCGGACTAACTTTGACCTAGACCATAAAAAGGCGAAGGATACAAGAAGTAAACTATTGGAGCTCGCCGAAAAGGAGAGTATGAAAATCAACGCCTTTCATTTTGATTTCCCCGGCCTTGGATTTGCCGAAAGAAATGGGCAAAAATGGAAGTGGATTTATGATGGATAAAACGGAATGCATTTGGATCGACGATCCTTACCAATCACATAGAATGCCACTATCCATAAGTGAAACAGGATAATGTACATAAATCTAGAAACGAAGAGGCTCAGAATAAGACCGATCAAATTAGCGGATGCGGGATTCATCCTTACATTGACCAATTCCAAAGGGTGGTTGAAGTATATTGGAGACAGGAATATCTCCAATACAATACTGGCCAAAAAGTATATTCAAAAAATACTGGACAATCCCAACTATTTTTATAGCGTTTTTGAGCTCAAGGAATTGCAAAAAGCCATTGGAATAGTGACTTTTCTTCATAGGACAGATGAAAAGTTTCCTGATATTGGCTTTGCGCTATTACCCGAATTTGAGAAAAAGGGATATACCCTTGAAGCGAGTAGGGAATACTTGAAGAAAGTGAAGCAATCGAATCAATATGGGAACATCATTGCGATTACCTTACCCCATAATCAAAGATCGATTGGTCTATTGGAGAAACTCGGTCTAAAATACCAAGGTGATCATAAAAAAGGGAATGAAACCCTATCGTATTACAGTGTAAAGAAATTAAAGGAAGCCAGCCGCGAACAAATGGGATGACGGACGTTGTCCTTAAAACTGGTCCTAAACCTACAAAACCTTAGGCATTGCATATGACAAAACCAATGAAACGAATTATAGGCTTGATCTTGCCACTTTTAATGCTCTTCCTAGGCTGTAAGGATTCAAAAACGGACAAATCTAAAAAGGAACCAGAAAAACCGGAAAGAATTACAGTGACCAAACCCACCGTCAGTTTTACTTTCGACGATGGAAACACTTCGGATTTGGTTGGTTTCCCCTTTGAGGAATGGAACCAAATGATTTTGGCCCATCTTGAAAAAGAAAATCTAAAGGCCGTTTTTTTCGTCACCGGAAATAACAAATCGGACGAAAAAGGCCAATTTCTGCTAAACAGTTGGAACGACCGTGGGCATAGAATTGCCAATCACTCCTTTAGTCATCCCAATTTCAATTCGGAAAAGAATTCGTCCTTGGTTTTTGAGCGTGAACTGAAGAAAACGGATGCAGTCATTTCGAAATTCAGCAACTCCATAAAACTGTTCCGGTTTCCCTACTTGAAGGAAGGCCGGAATACAGCGAAGGTAGATAGCATTAGGAACGTCCTAGCCAATTATGAGTACCGCAACGGGTATGTGACCATTGATGCCTCGGATTGGTACATTGACCAACGCCTAAAAAAAAGAATTAAGGAGATAGGCCTTGAACGTACCGAAATCGAAAAATTCAGGGACTTTTATGTTGAGCACCTGCTAGAAAGGGCCAATTACTATGAAAAGCTTTCTTACGAGATAAACGGCAGGCATATTCCACATACACTACTACTTCACCATAACCTATCTTCGGCCTTGTTCTTGGGCGACCTTATCAAAACATTCAAGGAAAAAGGGTGGGCTGTGACAAATGCGGACGAAGCTTATGAGGACCCGGTTTTTGAAAAAATACCAAAATCCGACTTTGCCGGGGAAAGTATCATTTATGCTTTGGCCAAACAATCCGGAGAATATGACCTTACGTTGCGATATCCCGCAGAGGACAGTCGATACGAAAAAGGCAAAATGGATCAACTTGGGTTATGAAGATGTAAGCCTTCAATAGCTATAATTCATGGCATACCGCAAGACCCAACCAATTACCGTCAAATCAACACCGGACAAAGCATCCTAAAATACTTTTTATGCTCCTCCAATGGCGGAATCACAAGAGGCAAGAACATAACATAACCACAATTTTTAGAATGTTAGTGGATAAAAAAATTAAATTCCTGTCCAGTTTTCAAGTTTTCAATCATTATATAAGTAAACGTTTACTATTTATCAACTAAAAACAAAAAACATGAAAGATTTTATGATGCTGTTCCATAGCGAACCTGATCCCGATTTTAACCCCACTCCCGATCAAATACAGGAGGAAGTAAAAGCTTGGCAAGATTGGATGGAAGGAATTGGTGCACAGGGGAAACTCAAAAATCCAGGAGAGGCCCTGGGTTTTGAAGGTAAGACCATGCATGCCAACGGTGCCATTACGGATGGTCCATATGCAGAAGTCAAGGAGATTATCGGAGGTTTTATCATGGTTTCCGCGGATTCCATTGAAGAGGCCATTCAATTGGGTAAGGGTTGTCCGGTGTTGGCTAGTGGCGGAAAGGTAGAAGTACGGGATATTATGGTTTTTGAGGGCATGTAACGTTCCGTTCCCATAGAAAATGTGATCATATCAGCGATAATCGACTTTCCGTGATACCTAAATGCGAGTACAGCAACTTAATTGCTGTACTTGCGTATTATGGATTGACCGATTTGCAATATTTAGAGGACATTGTTGAGGGAAAACCGCCCCGAAATCATCTACTTTGCCTATATTCACTTGTACTCCATTATGGAACAAAGTATGTAGCCAAATGAAAGATTTTGAAAACCGACTTAAGGGTGGACATCCCAACTCATTGGGAAATACGGTAGAAGTCGTTGAAGCCGTATTAGCGGAAAATGAGCTTTTTAACGAATTGTTCCATTGCTATTTCAGTACGGATGAGGTGGTACGATTACGGACTTCAAATGCCATGAAACGAATCTGTAAGGCGAAAAAACCTATGCTAATTCCCTACATTGACCGATTTCTGACCGATATTGCCAAAATTGATCAGGCATCGACCCAGTGGACCTTGGCCCAATTATTCGGGATGCTGGAGCAGGATATGACCGAAAAGCAAATAGGACAGGCCAAAAAAATCATGAAAGGCAACCTTGCACATCATAACGATTGGATCGTACTCAACCAGACCATGGATACTTTGACGAATTGGTCCAAAAAAGATGCAGATTTGAAAGTCTGGCTACTACCACATTTGGAACGATTGGCTTCCGACGAAAGAAAATCGGTTTCAGGTCGGGCAAAAAAGATGATCACTAAATTGACCCAATGAAATGACCGTATCAAACAGGTCATCAGGACCTGTTGAAGAAACCCCTATGGACTGTACAGAATTGCCAAAAGCTGTAATCAAAAAGAAGAATGCATTTTTAATCATTTATTAACTATTTATCCAGATATTCAAATAAGACATACCTTACAAGCTATTCATAACGGTTTATGAAAACTAAAAAACTGAAAGTAGGGACCTTTATGGGGCACATGCAGAAAATGAGAACCTTACATGGTTTTACACTTTCAAAAACGGGCCATGACCAAAATATGAAAGTCCCAAGGCATGAACATGAAAATCCCTATATAAGTTTATTGCTCTTTGGCATTTACCATGAAGAATCGAAGATCTCGGAATATGATATGAAGCCAGGAAGCTCATTATTTAGGCCCAAAGGATTTGAACATAAAAACGAAATCGGGACGGAAAATAGCTTTTGCTTCAATATTGAAATTGAAAAAGAGTTACCGGACAAGGGACATTATTCTAAAGTATCGAATCATATACGGTTTGAACGGAACAACCTTGAGCTTCTAAAAATCTTCTACGCTTTTCAAGATGACTTTTCCGATGAACTTTTGACCCTAACGGTGGAGGAAAATTTATATCATTTATTTCAACATCAGCATTCTGAAAATGCAACAGGGAGGGCATTCTGGGTGGAAAATATCAAAAAGGAAATTAGGCGGTATCCCGAAAAAACGTACCGCCTGGATGAGGTTGCTTGGTCATTGCACATACATCCCAATTATTTTGTCCGAAAATTCAAGGAGAAAACAGGTTTTACGTTTGGCGAATTTTTATTGAGACAACGTGTTTCCAGAGGGGCGGACCTGATGTTGCATTCCTCAAAATCCCTGACCGAAATAGCCAGTGAGTGCGGTTTTTACGATCAGAGCCATTTTATACGACATTTTAAGCGTTTTTTTGGTACTACCCCATTCCGTTACAGAGCAATTGTAAAAGGTTAACCCTGTACAATTTTTTGTCCTCCACCCGCTTTTTCTTTGTGCCTTCATATTAAACTCCTGTGTTATGAGGCTACTAGCGTCCTTTTTAATTGGTGGTATTTGTTTAGTGTCAACGGCCCAAAACAAAGCGACTCCCTACACGAAAATCGATAGCAGTAATTTCGATACATTATATCCTTACGCCCTAAGGGGCGACATGCGTGCTGTTTTCGAAATTTTGGAAATGGCCGAGGACAGTTCCTTAACCCACGACCAAAAGGCTACAAAGAAGGATTACTACCAACGTTTTTTATACAGAACAGAAGATTTTGAGTATAACACTGATGATCCCGAAATAATAGACCTATTCCAACGCTTTCAGAACTACTGGCGATCAATAATCATTGAAAATGTGGCCCAAAAGCTAGCTGATAGCCTGTTTAGGGGTGAGATGACCTATTTTTTAAAAAAATACGTCGCACCGGACTTCAGTATTGAGCAAATAGATAAAGAATATTATACGCTATTTCAAGATTTTTTTAAGTCCAAGAACATGCGCGGCATTGCAATGGGAAAGACCGGCCACCTATTTGATCTATATCTTTGGAAAGATCAAGAAAGAAAGAAATACAGTATAGACCTTCCAGAGGGGCAGACCATTGAAGTACCGATAGTCTTTATGCGAGATTTCATCAGCAATGGATGGTCCCATTATACTACCTTCGGTCATAGTTTTAGCGGTGGATGGGCCACTTCAAAGGAATTGTTCTGTGTGGAGGAATCCTATGGACCCAAAGATGAGGAAGAATTCCTAATCAGTTATGTATCACATGAAGGCCAACACTTTTTGGATTATAAAACATTTCCAAAACTAAAACAGGCAGACTTGGAATTCAGGGCTAAGTTGACCGAACTTTCCCTCGCAAAGGAGACCACCTATGAAATACTTAAAAAGTTTATTGCCAACGCGAAAAATGACGCCTCTTTTGCGCATCCCTATGCAAACTATACGGTAATCCAATCCTTGTCCCAGAAAATACTGAAAACGGGCTTTGAACCTGATCTTGAAAAATGGGAGGGTGTCTCAAGAAAAGAAATCAACAGGGTTGCGCTGAAGTTACTGAAAGCCCACTCTAAAAAATTAAAGTCCATGGGAGCCGATTCTGTAGAAGCCTACATCACTACTTTATAGGGATTACCCCAACATTTTTTCCCGATACGGAGATCAAAGAAAAAGAGTTTGGGCCTTATATTCCCTTTCGAGACCCGCTTCGGCCCCACCCTGAATATCCATATTATAAAGAAAAGGCCCGTACATGAAAAAGAAAGTAGCCATAAATGCAGACCGTGCCATAGGGGCCTCCGCCATACTAATTAGCCTGCTGACCCTATTTATTTTTCTATATCAAACTCATTTGTTGAAGGAGCAAAGCAGATTGTCAGTACGACCCAGATTGAGTTTCAGCAAGAATATTACGCAATCCATGACCGTAAATGATTTGGATTCAATCCAGTCCACGCTTATCAATATAAGCTTAACTTTAAGAAACGACGGGTTGGGACCTGCAATAATCGAGTCTAATCATATTGTGGACAGGGGTAATCCGTATGACATTCTCACATTCTTTGATACGGTTTACCCAAAATTGAGGGAGTACGGGGTTTTTACCCAGATTACAGAACTAAAAATAGGAGAAGCTCTTCCTGCATCTAAAACGGTTGCTATTTTTACCTATCAATACCGGCGTATTGATGAAGACAAAATCAATAATTACTTAAACATTTCGGAATCCTATGAGTTGCCGTTTGACGTCTTGATCGAATACGCTTCCTTGTACGAGGAAAAATGGATGATCCGATCCAATTCCAAAGGGCATCCCACAAAACTGGACTGAGGCACTTCATGCACAAGATACCTTTAGATTTGATGGCCAGAAACCCTTTAAAAGAATTATCTTATAGGCCTTACTGGACGGTTCTATGAATAACACATTGCACAGAACCCCGCATTCGGCATAAGCATAACACAAAAAGCATTTTGAATGAAAAAAATGGTATTTTTCTTGGCATTGGTTCTTGCCTTTAGCACTTATTCCCAGGGTGCAAAGGTTACCGAGGAACAAAAAATCAAGCAGGTGATAAACCAATTTTTTGAATCCTTAGAAAAAAAGGATGCCGCACTTATGCAAAAGACGACTATGAACGAAGCGCAAATATGGCGTAGGAATAACCATAAAAAGCCTATTGAAACGGACATGCGTTTTTCAAAGGACGATCTTCCCAAAATGCACACCTTGCCCGATGTGAAAGAGATCGCGTTGGAATTTGAGATCTCTCTAGGGCATGGCATTGCCATGGCATGGGTACCCTATGAATTCTGGGTCGAAGATACATTTTCGCATTGTGGCGTAGATGCCTTTACGCTGTTCGAAGTGGACGGAAAATGGAAAATTATTAGTGTGGCTTATACCGTGGAAAAGGAGAATTGTAAAAGACAAATTCGGTAAAATTAGAGCTCGGCGAACAACACCACCTAAAAGAAAATGAAAGTAATATCTGTACGGGAAAACCCGGACTACAAAGACAAGGCCATAGCCTATTTTCAAAAAAACTGGAAAAGTGTCCTTCCCATCATCTATGAGGATTGCATTACTCATAGTATAGGCGCAAGGAACCCCCTGCCCCAATGGTACATTTTGGAAAAAAACGGAGAAATCATCGGTTGCGCCGGACTTATTACCAATGATTTTATAAGTAGGGGAGATTTGTATCCTTGGATTTGTGCACTATTTATCGAGGAAAGGCATCGAGGCAATGCCTATGGTTCCTTGCTAATGGAAAAAGCAAAAGAGGATACAAAAAAAGCGGGATTCGAGTATGTGTATCTCTGCACGGAACATACCGGATACTATGAAAAATATGGATTTCACTACATTGGCCAGGGATACCATCCTTGGGGCGAGGAATCCAGGATTTATGAATTGAAATTGGATAAGGACAATGTACCATAACGTATAGGTACGGCCCGTAGGACGGAATTCGTTAACTTAAGGCCCATCAACAAATAAAAGTGGATTATAAGAAAGTTGTTCCGTAAAAGCAGTGCTCCAAACCAGAATAATCATGCAGCAATCGATTAAGCTCATATTGCTCCCACTTTTCGGCCTATTGATACTATCATGTGGCAAACACGTAACGTTCGATCAGGCACCAACAATAGAAAAAAACAGCAATGCGAGTGTTCCCCTTGCGGCCATTTTAAAATTTGCAACAGATCGCCCTATTTCAGTTACCGCCAAGTTCGAGGCTCATGACCATACATTCGCAATTTCTTTCGATGATGTGTCCGATGCCCGTAAAGGTTTGCCGATTATCGGTATGAAACCCAATAGGAAGTATGAGGTTTACCTTAAAATACAGGTAAAGGATAGAAGTTTTGATTATGAAGGGAAACTCACCTATATCACCCCGGAATTACCTTCCGATCCCCATGAGATGTTGAGGTTTACCGTAAAACGAAATAAGGGGATACCTATGGAACCCGGTATAACGCTACTTAATCCCAGATTGAGGGCAAAAGGGCACGATGGCAGTAAATTTGGTATGCTGGCAGCGGTGGACTCCCTTGGAGATATCGTTTGGTACTATAGATGTGATGCCAGAATTAGTGATTTTAATTTTCTCCCCAACAAACACATCAGTTATATGACAGCGGACCATCGTTTGGTAGAAATTGATCTATTGGGTAATGTTATTAAATCTTGGTTTGCATCGGACAGACCAGATGGCCCCTTAAAAGATGCCATCCCCGTAAAGTCCCTTACTTTTCACCATGATGCCACGTTGTTACCCAATGGAAACTATTTGATTTTAGGTTCGGATTGTAAGGAAATTGATAATTATTATACCTCGGAAACCAATAGTAATGCGCCAAGAAAAAGACAAAAGGTGATGGGCGATGTTTTATTGGAATTCACTCCGGAAGGTGAAATTGTATGGAAATGGAATGCCTTTGACCATCTGGACCCTATGAGAATTGGTTATGAGACTTTTAGTAAGTATTGGTACTCCAGGGGATATCCCGGGGTTTTGGATTGGTCACATGCCAATACCATACTTCATGATTCCACTGACAATACTATTGTAATGAACTCGAGATATCTGAGTTCGTTGACAAAAATCAATAAAGATGGTAGCCTTAAGTGGATTTTTGGAGAGCCTACCGGACTTTCGGAAAACTTGCGTTCTAAATCGCTTCAACTAAAAAATGGCGATTGGTTTTGGCATCAACATTCTGCAAGCTTTACCCCCAATGGCACTATACTCATATTCAATAACAATTTAATCAGGGCTTGGCCTTTCAAGGAAAAGGATGATAGCGGCTTTAGCTATGCCATGGAGTTTGAAATAAACGAAGCCGAAATGTCCGCCGAGTTAATCTGGTCTTCGGAAACTGCAGATTTACCGGGAGTTAGGAGTAGTGCCATGGGCGATGTCGATTTTCTAAATGAAACGAACAATGTTTTGGTATCCTATGGTAGTCTGGATGCCAACGATGACTACGGAAGGAAAAATTCATGGTCTATGGTTCGCGAATTTACCAATACTTCACCGACTGATTTGGTTTGGGAACTTCAACTATGGCCCTTGGAAAATTCTGAGGATTCCATTGGCTGGGTATTATTTAGCTCAGAAAGAATTGCGAATTTTTATTGAATCCCATACTATGAAATCGCAACAACGTTCCACCCCAATATTCGTCAGGAAAGGTTGAAATTCGGTAGGATGGTTCTCGGTTAGGATCAACCACTCTGGGAAGGACAAAAATATTAACGAAAGGCGCGTATTTCTGTCTCAAAAATTTCTTTGAGGGATTGGAATTTAGCAAATCGATATACAATTACCCAATTACATAATAGCTGAGGACTACCATACAAAATTTTTGTTGGATTTTCCTATAGCCCGGCATAGGTGCACCTTTATGAAAAAGTCTTATCTTTCAACAGAATCATTAAATCCTAACGAAATGAAAATCAAAATTATCGCCTTGATCTTTGGGGCTGTACTGGTCCTTTCCGCCTTTCAGCAGAATACCTCGGCCGATGTCAAATCCAAAAAAGGAATGATAAAAGTAACCATCCTTTATCCCAACGGTGAAGGGAAAACCTTTGATATGGACTACTATTCCAAAAAACATATGCCTATGCTCAAAACCCTAATGGGCGACTCCCTAAAGCTTTTGGAAATCGATAAGGGTATTTCGGGCCGTACACCGGATGAACCCGTTCCGTATTTGGCCATTGGATATTTGTACTTTGACAAGCTTTCGGCCTATCAAAATTCCTTTGGACCCAATGCGGAAAAAATCGTTGGGGATATTCCAAACTATACCAATACCCAGCCCGTTGTTCAAATTAGTGAGGTATTGCAGTAACCAGCTTAAGGTTTGTAAGATAGAAACGTGATAAGGCCTGTTTCGGTTTTTTAAAAGACGCTATGACGGGCAACAGGTCGCTAATCTATTTATGCATACCAAAATGAATAATTTCGGATGAAGTATTGTGTTCCCCTTATCCTGCTTTTGCTATTCTCATGTGCTGGCAAGAACGACCCGGAGAATTCAAGCCCCAACTATTTGGGGCAAAAGAATCCGGACACCATTCCCCAAATTTTTGGGGAAGGCGTTGTGTCGGTCAAGGGTAGGTTTGACATGGGCTTTGCCATTTCACCAGATGGTAGGAGCATGGCTTTTGGAACGGCCCATGAATCCAATCCCGAGGAAACCTGTATCTATCTTATGAACTATGTGGACGGAAAGTGGAGTTCCCCGGACCGATCATTTCTTCCCGATAATAGCAATACCTTCTTTCCCATGTTCAGTCCTACAGGGGATAAATTCTATTTTGCCAAATCAACGGACAGTTCGGAAACGGATTTATGGGTAGCGCAATATAAAAACCACAAGCTCATTGACCCCAGGCCCATGGATTCCATAGTTAATTCCAGATCCAGGGAGGCCGGGCACGGTATCTCAAAAAGTGGGACGTTGTATTTTACCTCCAACCGAGACGATCAAAACGAATGTTGTGGAGATATCTATCGTTCTGAGCTAGAACCGGAGGGTTATGTAAAAATTCAAAAAGTGGACGTGCTAAATTCCAATTCGGATGAAGAAAGCCTGTTTTTGTCCCCTAACGAGGACTACATCCTTATTCAAGCATGGAAAAATGAATTTGGGTCCAAACACGACCTCTATATCAGTTACAGGACCAAAGATGGCCTATGGACAACTCCCGAAAGGATGGACTCCACTATAAACAGTAAAGAAATCGAACAGCGACCCTTTGTATTGCCGGATAACAGATTCTTGTTTTTTAGTAGAATGCACATCACACAGGAGAATGGACAGGAGATATACGACTCCGATATCTATTGGGTAAGTACCAAGTCGGTCTTTACACCATATCCCTACAACACTGAAATTGAGACTAGGGTAAGCTATGATGAAGCGTTTGAAGTGAACTTTCCACCAGACTTGTTCAAGGACATCGATGACCAGGCATTATCCTATCAGGTGGCAATGGCGGATGGTTCCGAATTACCAAAATGGATCGAATTCGATCCGCATGATTTATCCCTAAAAGGGGTTTGGAAATCCAAAATTCCTCTGACCATAAAGGTGACGGCGACCGATAGTTCGGGGAATTCGGGAGAATTCAAAATTAAGCTCGGGGAAAAAGTTGACTAATTCCGTATTAGGATATAGCCGCCCTAGACCGGTACATCGTATTTGTAAACTGTTCAATTTCGTCTAAAAAAGACGGAGCATATCTCTATGGTTCCGCCTTTTTCAACCGTATTTTTATTGATTTAAAGCTCTTTCAAATCCAAAAATTCCCGTTGCAAAAGTGGCGTTAAGGCCCATTCCAAGGGCTGCCTGCTTCATCTCATCAGGGACTTCACCGCAAAAAAGGAACTCCCCAGGTACCGCTATTTCCAGTAAATCCTGGAAATGTCCAGCGGCTGTCGTTCCCAAATGGAATCCGACCGCACCGGCATCGAGAAAAAGATCCACGACCACAAGCTTAGAAGATGTATCGTCAAAATAGCACTGAACTTTCAAAGCTCCCGGTTCATTGGAACGCATTTGATTTTCAACTTCTCGATAGATTGCTTTTAACTCTTCCGATTTACCTGCTCTCGCCGTCCATGAATACACTACCATTACTTCTTGATTTTCCATACTACTTGTTTTTTTGTTATTGATGCTGTATCAAATTTATGACGTAATTTGGGTATTAAAATGTGTCTTTTACGACTATTTAGGGGGTTGTTTTCGACACTATAATGAATTATCTTTGTAGTCAATTTGTTGATTGTGAAACACATTAGCATCATTGTTCCATCGGGCAACAGTATTGTAGATACCATAATTGCGCCATTTAACCTGTTTAAAATGGCAAATGCACATTATAGACGGTTAAATGGACAGACGGGGAATCTTTTTAAAATCGACTTGGTAGGGTTATCTAAGGAGGCGGTAATATATCAGGACCTGTTTAGTATTAAACCGACCACCACCATTGATGAGATATCCCAAACCGATCTAATACTCATTTCTCCCATAAGTGGGGATTTGGAAAAGGAAATCCAAAATAATATGGATTTTGTGAAATGGATCAAAACCCAAAGAATTGAAAATGGTTCCGATATCGCAAGTTTATGTAAGGGTGCATTTATCCTTGCCGAGACAGGTTTGGTAAATGGGAAATCCTGTACCACGCACTGGACCTCCCACAATCTTTTTCGAAGTAAATATCCCGAGGTACAACTTGTTCCTGAAAAGATTATCTGTGAAGACAATGGTATCTATTCAAGCGGCGGAGCCTATTCCATTCTAAATTTCACACTTTATCTCATAGAACGCTATTTTGGGAGGGAAACCGCCATATGGTGCTCAAAGGTTTCCGAAATAGAATTCGATAGATTAAGTCAGAGTGAATTCATCATTTTTAGTGGACAAAAGGACCATTCTGATGAACCCATCAAAAAAGCCCAACTTTACATTGAGCATAATTATCAACACAAATTGAACGTGGACGAGATTGCGCAAATGATAAATTTGAACGGTCGGAGTTTTTTGAGGAGATTTAAGAAAGCTACCCACAATACACCATTGGAGTACATACAGCGGGTTAAGGTTGAAGCGGCAAAAAAGAAACTGGAATCTACTGCAAAAACTGTTCTGGAGATTATGTACGGTATCGGATATAATGATGAAAAGGCATTTAGGGCCACTTTCAGAAAATATTCGGGATTGTCCCCCAAGGAGTATCAAAAAAAGTACAACCGCGAAATGGCCATTGCCTAAGTCCATAGAACCAATGGCAATCTACAACCCCACCTGTTGTTCGGAATAGATATCCATACGGCTTTAGACAAATCCATTGTAGGGTCTTTTCAGCCTCCAACCCGAGATTCGGCAAGTTTGGTCATGGGATGTATTGTATTCTGTTCCGTTATGTTTTAAAAATTAAGAATCACTAGCTTGCCATCAACACATTGAAACTCTTAAACAGTTGTTTCGCAACCATTTTCAAAACATGGGAGCCGGTAAATCCGCTACAAAAAAGTTATCTTAGTGCTATGTCAAAAAAGGCCACTGAAAACAATCATAAAAAGCAGTACCATGAAAACAGCTAAACTACTTTCCGTATTCTTATTCATTTTGGTAACATTGGGCTGGAAAACGAATACTCCCAATTGCAAAAACAGCGTTTACATTCTAGACCAGGTAAAAGAAAAATACGATAGTAACCAGGTTTGGGAAACATCGGAAATAAAGGTACACATCCAGGAACCAAGGGTAAACAACCCGCAGAGATATACCAAACTGAGCCTTAAGAATTCCAATGACTACTTTGAAATGGAAAGGTTCAGGGAAGATGGAATCGTTAAAAGGATACTTACCGGTGACGGGGAAAGCAAAATATTTCTCAACGGAGAGTCGGAACTGCCAAAGACCATTATAGAGCAATACAGCCTAAATGTGGAACGGAGCAGAGGGCATAAAAAATTTTACAAGCTAATGTATGGGCTTCCGATGTCCCTATCGGATGACCTTTGGAAACAGATTCAACCAGCTCAAAAAGCGGAGTATAAGGGTAAGGAAGTGTATCGGGTAGCCGTGGTATTAAACGAAGAAATGATCAGCAAGCATTGGACTTTGCTTATTGAAGTCGAAACCTATACGCTATTGGGAATCGAGTTTAATCATCCAGAAGATCCGGGAAAAGAGGAGGAAATCCTGACGTTTGAAGGTGAATTTGAAATTGATGAAATAAAGATTCCCAGAATTAGAAATTGGTATATCAAAGGGACCGATGAATATCTGGGAACGGATATTATTGTGGAAGAACTGAACTAAAACGGATTGTGAACAAGGCCTAGAACCTCAATGCCCACCAATCGTTGAATAGCACTTCTGGTCATACCATCATGCTTTAATTACCTGAAGTTAAAATACAGCGCTACTCACTTTTGGTATTCATGCTACCGGCAACGGCTGTTGATGCATGCAATGAGCCAAATGCTGTCATCTGCCGTAAACCTCCCCAGATAAAAAACCTTTTTTAGGTCTTTGTCAAATCGTGCGCAAAGCATGTGGGTAGGGAATGATTCTATAAAAAATATGCGTATTTTCAAGCATGGAAGAAAATGCATGGACTTGGGTGCTTCAACTATTGGGTCGGCTACACCCTTTAATCGTTCACTTTCCCATAGGGCTTTTGGTCGTTGCGCTTTTTTTGGAATTCCTGACCCTAAAGGGAAAACGCCCCGGACTTCGGGAAGGAATCAATTGGATGATATACATCGGGGCATTTTTTGCCGTATTGGCCACTATCCTGGGATGGTTGCTCCGCACGTCTGACGACTATTCCGGAGAACTGGTACAGATCCATCAAAATTTAGGGATACTCACGGCAGTACTCAGTGTCATAACAGCCTTTCTTTTGCAGCG
Source organism: Ulvibacterium sp. (assembly GCF_028285715.1). Taxonomy (GTDB): domain Bacteria; phylum Bacteroidota; class Bacteroidia; order Flavobacteriales; family Flavobacteriaceae; genus Ulvibacterium. The sequence goes on along the minus strand of NZ_JANQOO010000005.1, from coordinate 73,448 downwards.
GACACTTCTGGGAAAATTTGGGAGCTATATGGCCTATCGATCCGTTTTGGCACTATCGGTCATTTCTCTTTCCATAACCGGTCATCTGGGGGCCAGCCTTACGCATGGAGAGGATTTTTTGTCCAGTGCCCTACCTCGAAACCGCAATTCCTATGACAACAGTAAAACAGTAGCCTTATTGGCCCAATTGAGTAGATCGGATTCCTTATCGGAGACCGATTTAGACAACCTTAATTTGGAAGTACGGGCCATTTTTGCCCACAACTGCTATCAATGCCATAGCGAAAACAAGCAAAAAGGGGAGCTGGTCCTAGAAAACAAAAGAGGGGTTTTTAAAGGAGGGGAATCCGGCAAAGTGATTATTGCGGGAAAACCCGAAGAAAGCGAAATCTATAGGAGAATAACCTTGCCCCCCGATGCGGACGGGGTAATGCCAAAAAAGGGAAAGGTATTGAAGGACAATGAAATTGCACTGATTCGGTTATGGATCGAAAAAGGGGCACACTGGTCCGATCGCGCCCTTAAAATATTTCCGGAAGCACCCCTTGCCTTGGAGAAACCCGATCTGCCAAAATCGAACGGGGAAGCACATCCCATAGATAAGTGGGTCGATGCCTATTTTGAAAAAAATGACTTGGAATGGCCCGAAACAGTGGATGACAAAACGTTCTTGCGAAGGTCTTATTTAGATATTGTAGGCCTGCTCCCCCAGCCTGGGGTAATTCAGCGATTTGCGAGCAGTTCGGACCCGAACAAGCGAAGTAAATTAATTGATAGCCTATTAAACGATACCCATAATTACACCCAACATTGGTTGAGTTTTTGGAACGATTTGCTCCGGAACGATTATTCGGGTACTGGTTTTATTACCGGAGGACGGAAACAGATTACGGATTGGTTGTACAAATCCTTGTTGGAAAACAAACCGTATGACCGTATGATCCGTGAGTTGGTAGATCCCACTCCCGAGTCCGAGGGGTTCATTAAAGGCATACAATGGCGCGGAGTGGTCAATGCCAGCCAGCGGACCGAAATGCAGGCCGCCCAAAATATCGGGCAATCCTTGATGGGGGTCAATGTTAAATGTGCCTCTTGTCACAATAGTTTTGTAAGCAACCTCACCCTCGATCAGGCCTATGGCTTCGCTTCCATATTTGCCGATTCGGTATTGGAACTGAACCGATGTGACAAGCCTATTGGAAAAATGGCCAAGGTCAATTTCCTATATCCCGAATTGGGGTCGATAAAAGCGGAAAGCCTGGGGGAACGTTTGTCCCAACTTTCGGAACTCATGGTAAAGCCAGAGAACGGGCGGTTATACCGGACCATTACGAATAGAATTTGGGAAAGGCTTATGGGAAGAGGTATCATAGAACCGGTGGACGAGATGGACAACACTCCATGGGAAGGGGCCTTGCTAGATTGGTTGGCGGCAGATCTTATTGATTCGGGGCATGACTTGAAGCAGTTGATACGAACCATAATGACTTCAAAGACCTATCAGCTCCCAGCAGTGAGTTATAAAAAATTAGAGCAAATAAAATCGGCCCAATATATATTTAACGGCCCGGTAATCAGGCGCATGAGCGCCGAACAGTTTGCGGATGTCGTTAGCCAGATCATAGCACCGGTGTATTATGCAGCAGCCTATGATCCTTCCGGAATGGAAAGCTCCCCCAACAGAATTTGGCATAGGGAGATAAAATCCGATCGGGATGTACTCCCTAATCCAGGAAAACGGTATTTCCGCCATACCTTCTCCTTGGCCAATAAAGAAGTTATTAAGGCCGATGCCCTGATTTCGGTAGATCATTCCTATATATTTTATCTAAATGGCCAAAAGGTTTGCACGGGTACCGACTGGAGAAAAGTAGATAAACCGGATGTAACAAAGTTCCTGAATCCCGGAAGGAATACAATAGCCATAGAAGGGACCAATGAAGGGAATATTGCCAACCCGGCCGGAATATTGTTCCGGATGAAAATCCATCAGGAAGATAGCCTAGAAACGATTATAGAATCCGGTAATGGGCAAAGTTGGAAAAGTATGGACGTACCTCAGGATGAGAAATGGCGGGATGTGGCATTCGATGATACGCATTGGCAAGCGGTACGAAATTACGGTTCCAAGCATTGGGATAGGCTTTTGGGTTTCAAATTCGGGGATAGTATCCCTTCGTTTGCCCGCGCCAGTCTGGTAAGGCAACATCCTTTTATGAAGGCCCTGGGACGACCTAGCAGGGAAAACGTGACCACCTCCCGGGATGACCAAGCTACCCTATTGCAGGCCCTTGAACTTACCAATGGGGCCTATTTTAACAAGGTATTGGAAGAAGGGGCAAACAGGTGGTTAAGGCAATATGATTATAATGCGGAAAATATAGTAACTTCCTTATATCTAAAATCGCTGGGCCGAAAGCCTACGAAAAAAGAAAAGGATATTACCGTTACCGCATTGGGGAATTCACCGGATAAAGAAGGGATTCAGGACCTGTTTTGGGCCACCCTACTATTACCCGAATTTCAGTTCATCTATTAAGAATATGGATTATGGAAGAACCTGTGGAAAATTCACGTAGGGCGTTTATGAAAAAAATGGGGGCGGCCAGCCTTGCCGCCGCGACCACGAGCATTCCCGCAGCCAGTTTCTTGAGCTCCTGCAATAGTGCACCGACCATTACTTCCAAGGCGGATACCGTAATCCTGCTTTGGATGGCCGGAGGTATGGCCCATACCGAAACGTTCGACCCCAAGGCCTATGTGCCTTACGAAAAGGGAGTGGAGAGCAAACGCGTCCTTAGCACATTTCCGAAAGTACCAACAGCGGTGGATGGCCTCTATTTTTCCGAGGGTCTCGAATCTATTGGCAACGTTATGGACAAGGGCGCTATCATTAGATCGTACAAATCGGCCGATCTGGGGCATATTCTTCATACCAGACATCAGTATCATTGGCATACGTGCTATGAACCCCCACAATCCGTACAAGCGCCACATATCGGGGCCTGGATCGCAAAGGAACTAGGACCGAAAAATCCGGTCATTCCCCCTTTTATTGCCATGGGCCAACGTTTTACCGTGGGAGAAGGCGAGGAATTAAAGGCTTTTCATTCTGCCGGATTCCTTGGAAGTGAATATGGCCCTTTTTTAATCCCGGACCCGTCAAGCGGACTTGATAGCGTGCGGCCTCCACAAGGTATGTCCTTAAAAAGGTTCGAAGCCCGGTATAAACTATATAAGGAGTTGACCAATAAGAGCAGTCTAATGGAACAAGGCAGTGACTACCAGCGAGAATCCTTGATACGATCCATGGAGCAATCCTACCGCCTATTGAATTCACCCGAATCCCAAGTATTTGATTTAACTCAAGAGCCCAAGGAGAAATATGCCATTTATAATACCGGAAGATTTGGTTTAGGATGTCTTACCGCTAAAAGATTGGCCATGAACGGTGCCCGGTTCGTAAGCGTTTCAACGGAATATGAACCCTTTCTCGGATGGGACACCCATGAGAACGGACATAGCCGTGTAGTTAAAATGAAGGAACTGATAGATGGTCCTGTGGCCCAACTTGTCAAGGACCTGGACGAATCGGGACATTTGGAAAGAACCCTCATTGTGCTGGCAAGTGAATTTAGTCGGGATGCCTTGCTAGAAGGTCGTCCTGGAAAAAAAGTAAAAGATCAGGTAAATCAACCGGATATCATTGAGGATGAAAAATTCTATGGAATGCATCGACATTTTACGGACGGGAGTTCCATTCTACTATGGGGAGGTGGGATAAAGAAAGGATTGGTCTACGGGAAAACAGCGGATGAAAGACCTTGTTCGTCCATTGAAAACACCGTAGTGATAGACCAAGTACATCAGACCTTATATCACGCTTTGGGCATTCATCCCGAAACAAACTATGTTATTGAGGGAAGACCTTTCTATACCACCCCGGACGGACAAGGAAAACCTATTTTGGATCTGTTTGCCTAAATCAAGGCAAAGAATATGGATTGCTAGTACTGTACACTGCAATTGTTACATGAAACCCATGCCGACAAACCTTTCCAATACCCGAAAAGATGACTAAAAATCGGGATTTACTCATAGACTTCATTTTGGATATCGTTCCCATTTCGCAGGAGGATGCTTCTGAAATTGCCAACGCTTTCCGTCCATTGCAACTTAAAAAGGGGGAGCTCCTGGTAAATGAAAATCAAATCAGTGATGATTATTTCTACCTTCAACAAGGTTTGATGCGGACTTTTTTGTACGATTTAAATGGTGACGAAATCACTACGGATTTTTTTACGGAAAACAATGTAGTCTTTGAGGTCACTTCCTTTTTCAACCGTGTCCAATCGGAAGCTAACATTCAAGCGATTACAGAATGTTTTGGCTTTAGAATTTCCTATGAGGAACTCAATGCGCTTTTTCACAATAAAGTTGCTTTTAGGGATTTTGGACGGGCCATCCTGGTAAAGGAATTTATCTCCTCTAAAAAAAGAAACTATGGGATGATCAATCGCACGGCCGAACAACGCTATCAAGATCTGTTATTTTCAAAACCCAAGATTTTACAATACTCGCCTTTAAAGTATGTGGCCTCTTATCTGGGTATTACGGACAGTACGTTAAGCAGGTTGCGAAAAAAACGGTAACCCTTTCCATTTCTTGCCTTTTGTCAATTGATCCTCATAAAATTCGTTGGAACTTTGGCCTAAAATCAAAAAATGGCAGGAATATCAGTTTTCACCGCACTTGGGTTTACCCTTACCACAATAGCCTCTGTTTGGTTATTTTTCAAGGCTTCGGGAAATAGAAGGGTGGTACTATTCATCCTTATATGGGGTAGCCTAGTAGGCATTCTAGGGCTCAACGGTTTTTATCTAGAACAGGATACCATACCGCCCCGGTTTGTTTTTTTGTTGGGGCCCGTACTGCTTTTTGTCCTGTTATTGCCCATTACCAAAAAGGGTAAAAGGTTTATGGAAAACCTGGATTTAAAATGGTTAACATTAGTACACGTTGTCAGGATACCGGTGGAATTGGTACTCTATTCTGTGTTCCTAGAAGGCTTGGTACCGAAATTGATGACATTCGAAGGCTACAATTTTGATATTCTCTCCGGGCTTTCGGCACCTATTCTGTATTATTTGGTCTTCGTAAACAAGAAGGTTAATCTCAACGGGCTACTGCTTTGGAACATGGTTTGTCTGGGACTATTGTTGAATATCCTCACCATTGCCGTGTTAAGTGGGCAAACACCGTTTCAGAAAATGGCCTTTGACCAACCGAATATCGGGGTAACCTATTTTCCGTTGGTCTGGCTTCCAACGATAATTGTTCCCTTGGTATTTCTCTCACATTTGGCAAGTATTGGGCAAATTCTATCTTTACGTAGGAAAAAAGGAATTGAACCCAATTAAACAATTCGAAAAGCCGAAAGCAAAGGATTCTGAAATAAGGATGGAAGGGGAATATTATAAAACCAAAGAATCTGTAGAAGAATACATCCGTCTGGCAAAGGATGTCAACGGAAAACAACTTATTGAAAAATTGCAGCACGTTTTGGAACCAGGATCCACTTTGCTCGAAATAGGTTCAGGTCCTGGAACGGATTGGAAAATTTTGAATAAATCCTACCGTGTTACCGGGTCGGACAGCTCTATTGCGTTTTTGAATCATCTAAAGACGGAAAACCCGAACCAAACGTTTCTTGAATTGGATGCAACGACTTTACGGACCGATACGAAATTTGATGGCCTGTATTCCAATAAAGTACTGCACCATCTCAATGAAAATGAACTGGTTGACTCGGTCAAAAGACAACATGAAGTGCTTCAGACGAAGGGTGTAATCTGTCATTCCTTTTGGAAGGGGAAAGGTTCAGAAATTTTTAAGGGTCTTTTTGTAAAGTATCATACCAAAGAAAGTCTCAAAGAAGCCTTTGGGCCATACTTTAAGATCCTTTCCATTGAAAGTTATACCGAATTTGACCAGGGAGATTCCCTAGTATTGCTCGGCGCAAAAAATTGATAGGAAACTACTATACCATCAAAAAGGGGTTGAGGCCCGGGAAAACTACATACAATAAGAACCGGACATAATCTCCACCAAGTTTTCGATCTGTAGGGGTTTTTGAACAAAGCCTTTTACAAACTGTGGATATTGTTCCGCCAAAATTTTATCAGCCGGTTCCGTCGAAGAAGTCACGATAATCACATCTATGCTCTCCGGAAATTCCTCCAGAACCATGAATTCCAAAAATTCAAAACCTGTCATTTCGGGCATGCATATATCCAAAAGAACCAATTTCTGCGCGGCATTGTCCTTGTCCATACGCAAGGAATCCAAAGCTTCTTCGGGATTGGTATAGGCATTTATCCTGTCCTCCATTCCCAATTGCCGAAACAGCACCTGATGCATTACATTCGTCATTTCCAAATCGTCTACCAAATAGATTTCTGTGTACATCGTTACGTAATTTTATGAATTAGGATTACAATGTAAAAGAGCAAAGGGTTCTAGGAAAATACTTGTTGCCAACCCTTTGTTTTTAATTGTAAAACAAAAAAAACATGTGGTTTTTATTTTTATTTTTGAGCGAATCCTCTTATTTAAAACGTACGGAGTTGATTATTCAGTATATGGAATTTCTTAATTTTTTGAAGTAATTTAAGGTGTAGTCCCCAAATATCCAGGTAGGGATATTCTACAAAGCATTCGTTTCCCCGAATGCGCAGGTGTAGATAGGATAGTAGAAATTCTATCTGAAAGTAAGTAAGAAAGGAAGAAAAGAATAAACCTAATCGTCGATATCCTCAAACTTCGTATCCGCGGTACCAATTTCCGCGTCGAGACTAAAGTTTTTGAAATCCCTTTTCTTGAAGTCCTGCCCATTTCCGTCAAAATCAAAAATGGCCAGGTTTTCACGCATTGTATCGATATTCCCAAGATCAAAGGTATTCAAAAGGTTATGTTGAAGCTGAAGCTGCCCAAGTTGTGGCAAGGACAAAATACCTTCGGGAACCCTCCCTGAAAATGCATTTTCGGAAAGGACCAAGGTATTCAAGTTTTTGAGCCGTGCCATATCCTCAGGAATACTTCCCTCTATTCGGTTCTCGGACAGTTCCAAACGTTCCAAAGATTCCATGTTCCCCAATTCCTCAGGAAGTGAACCGATAAACTGGTTGTCCGAAAGATAAAGTGATTTCATTTTTTTCAAATTTCCCAGACCTTTGGGAATTTCACCGGAAAGTGTATTGGCAAACAGATCCAGTACCTCCAAATTTATAAGATTTTCTATGGCCTTGGGGATTGTGCCCGTAAAGTCGTTCTTTCCCAATCGCAGCACCCTTAATTCCTTTAAAAGCACAATACTTTCCGGAATAGTTCCGCTTATACGGTTAAAGGCCAGGTTCAATACTTCCAAATGCTTCAACTTGCCCAAGGAATAAGGCAAGGTCCCACCCAGATTATTGTTGAAGAGCGAAAGGGATACCACCTTCCCTTTTCTTACTTCCACACCATGCCATGTGGAAACCGGTTCGGAGAAATCCCACTTAATGGTCCAACCTTCACCTTGGGTACTTTTATAAAAATCGATAAGTATTTCCTTTTCCCTTTTGGAGACCCCGGCAAAAAGTGTTGCGGAGGTGTATAGAAAAACTAGTACGAGGTAGAAACGTTTTTGCATAGTTAAAAAGTATAGGTTCCAGTACTAAGTCAAAATCTGGATTTATAAAGAATTTACTTACAAAAAAGTTATGTTTTCGGAAAAAGTACAAAATTAATCGATGAAACGCAGTCCGGAGGTCTCCTTTTGTTGTGAAACCGGAGGATATTGTGGTGTGGAAACAGTTGCCGTATTTCGAGCCCTGCTATATCCTCAAAACCTTATAAAAAGGAAAGGATTTGATTTCCAAATCTTCATTTCAACTTTCCCCATTAAAAATAGTTGTGTCCGATATTATTTGGATTTGCGATTCTTTAGTACTTTATACCCTTAAAGCATTTCAGGGCAATGCAGCACTTTTCAACATTGGAGGCCTATTGTAAGGGTATAGGCATCTCGGAACCAAAGTGGGATTTCTTTGATATCCGAAGTTTTGAGGAAAATATGGGCCAAGTAAAGCCACAAATGCCCCCTTTTAAGCACGAGTTTTATGCGCTGGCCTTGAAACTGGACGGCGGTGGATATGCCAAGTCCGGAAACTATACCACGGAAAACAAAAAAGCCACGCTATTTTTTAACTCGCCCTATCAAATCATACAATGGGATATAGCGCCCGACTGGGAAGGTTTCTATATCATTTTCTCCGAAGACTTCTATCGCGGGGCCCTTTCGCGCAAGCGTATAACGGAAACGTTTCCCTTTTTGCTTATCGATAATACCATTCCCCTGGAAATAAGCGAAGAGGATGCCCATTTGTTTGTGGACCTTTTTGAGGATATGTATAAGGAGCATCGCTCCGATAAAGCCAATGCCGAGGAAATTATTAGACACTACGTTCACATTGCGTTAAATAAGGTAGCCCGACTTTACGACTATTCCGTGGACAAGTCCTCGGTAACCACGGCACAACGCTCCCAGGACCTAGCGGTGGTAAGTCGTTTTAAAACGCAATTGGACCTCGCCTTTCATCCCGGGCAGCGCTATCCCAATGCCTTGCCCAGCCAGGTACAGTATTATGCCGAGCAACTGAATTTACATCCCAATCATTTTAACGCTATAGTAAAACGAATTACCGATCGGTCTGCTTCGGATATCATTTATGCCCATGTTCTAAATCTAGCCAAATCCAAGCTTTCCCATACCGATAAAAGTGTAAAGGAAATTGCCTTTGATCTGTATTACAACTATCCCAATCATTTTGCCAACTTCTTTAAAAGCAGGATGAAAATGACCCCTTCACAGTATAGAAATACCTTGAAATAGGTATACATTTTATTCTTTTTTTGCGGTTCATTTGAATTCCGTACTTCTTGCTTCGAATTCCGTAGTGCATTAGGCTCTCAAGGCCCATAGTTTTGTAGTATCAAATTAAAAAACAAGAAATACTATGAAAGCTTGGATACTCGCAGGAATGATAATCGGATTATCGGCCTGCACGAACGGAAATCAAAAAAACAAAAATCAAAATGAAAAAGCTATGAATACCACAGAGACCATACAGAAAGAAATGGCGACCGAAAAGGCAAGCATCCAAACCGTAGCGGAACTACTTTTTAGCGCCACGGACCAAAGGAATTGGGAAACCGTAAAATCCACTATGACGGATTCGGTATATGTTGATTACACCTCTTTGGGCGGCGACGCCGGATTTAAGACCCCGGAAACCATTGTTAACGGATGGCGACAATTATTACCCGGTTTTGACAGGACTGTACACCAGATACACAACTTTGCGATTTGGATCGCGGGAAATCGGGCAACGGCCACTTTTGACGGTATCGCCACACATTATTTGGACAATAGGGATTGGACCGTCTTTGTGGGTTATGATACCGAATACATCAAAGAAAATGGGGCGTGGAAATTGGCCCGTATCGATGCCTCACTTTATGATCAGGCCGGCGACACCTCCTTACCGCAATTGGCCCTAAAGCGCGTTCAGGATGGAAATATCAATGCCTTTGCCAAGACCGATTCCCAAAAGACAGCCGCAATCCAAAACTTCTTTGAAGCGCTTGAAGCCCGAAAATTGGAAAATGTTTTGTCCTCCTTTACTACCGATGCCAAACAAATAATGCCCCTTGCCCCTGGGAACTTTCCAAAACAACTGGAGGGAACAAATGCCATCAAAAATCAGTATACCGGTGTAATGGGCTATCAGCAGTCCTATGAAACCGCGTATTTCACCACCCAAAATCCCGATGTATATATAGCCAAGTACCAGGGTACGATTACCACCAACGAAGGTAAACCCTACAATAACAGCTACATAGGGATATTCACCTTGAAAGACCATAAAATAGAGAACTTTGTGGAGTATTTTAATCCCAACGTTCTCCTCAACGGATGGCCCGGATTAAAGCCTGCCCATTATTCGGTACATAAAGCCGGGGCTGCTACGGACAGCGGCGTAACCCTAAAGGAAATCACCTTTAATAGTAACGGTGCAAACCTGAAAGGACATCTGTTCCTTCCACCGAACTTTGATGCGACTCAAAAGTATCCGGCCGCCATCGTTACCGGAAGTTGGACAAGCATCAAGGAACAGATGCCCGATGAATATGCCAGTGTATTGGCCCAAGATGGTTTTATTACTATGACCTTTGATTTCACAGGGTTTGGAGAAAGTGAGGGACAGCCGAGGCAAGTGGAGGATTACCGTCTAAAAATAGCGGATATCAGGGCGGCCGTGGATTACTTGGAGACACATCCCAATATTGATACGGATGAGCTATCCGCTCTCGGTGTCTGCGCCAGCTCCGGTTATATGGCACATGCCACTGCCCAAGATACCCGTATCAAGAAATTGGTCCTGGTAGCCCCTTGGTTGCACAACCCTGCCATAGCAAAAAGTATTTATGACATGCGTCCCGGAGGTACCGAGGGTTTATTGGAAGCTTCTAAACAAGCAAAACGGAAGTATGCAGAAACTGGTACCATGGAATATGTATTGGCCGCCAGCGAACTAGACCCCCTAAGTGCCATGTACGTGCCCCAGGGTGCCTTTGATTACTATTTGAATCCGGCCAAGGCCGCCGGACCAAAATACGATAACCGTTTTGCCGTAAGCAGTTGGGAACCATGGCTTACCTTTGACGGCATCTCCATAGGTAAGGATATTGCACAACCCGTGTTTATCGTACACAGTGAGAGTGGTGCCGTACCCCAGGGAACCAAGGAGTTCTATGAATTGATCAAAGGGAAAAAGGACATTAAATGGCTCAACGAATACAACCAACAACAGCTTTACTTTGAGGAAGATGCGGTACAGGCCGCCATGACCGAGGTGGTAAACTATTTGCAATAAAAATTGGTAACCTTAAAAACGAAAAAAATGAACTATAGATTATTGGGAAATACAGGATTGCGCGTATCGGAAATCGCCTTGGGAACCATGACCTTTGGTACTGAGGCCGGCTGGGGTGCGGACAAGGCAACAAGTCGACAGATGTACGATGCCTTTATAAAGGCGGGGGGAAACTTTATCGATACCGCCAACGAGATATACACCGGAGGAACCAGCGAAAAATTTGTAGGCGAGTTTATTAAAAGTGAAAGGGATTCCATTGTATTAGGCACCAAGTATACGGATGCCATGCCCGGAACCGACCCCAATAGGGCCGGCAACAGTAGAAAAAGTATGATGCAATCCTTACATAGAAGCCTCAAACGCTTGGATACGGAATATATCGATATCTTTTGGCTTCACTCTTGGGACTTTATGTCCCCGGTGGAAGAAGTTATGCGATCCATGGACGATATGATACGGCAGGGTAAGGTGTTGTACCTAGGAGTTTCGGACGCCCCCGCCTGGGTTATCAGCAAGGCCAATATGTATGCCCGACAAAACGGATTGACCCCATTCGAGGCTTCCCAGATCGAATACAGTTTGATACAACGTACCGGGGAACGCGAATTGTTGCCCATGGCAAAGGATGAAGGGATGACCACCCTGGCCTGGTCTCCCCTATCCTCCGGAATCTTGACCGGAAAGTACAATACGGATGATGATAAAGGAAACCGGAGGTTGGATGTATCGGAATTTGCCGCGCTTTCGGAGCGAAACTTGGGTATAGCCGCCAAGGTCATAGCGATTGCCAAAAAGAATGACGTAAGCCCGGCTACCGTAGCTATCAGTTTTGTAAAACAACAAGGGTTGATTCCCATACTCGGTGGCACCAAACTGCGTCATATCGAATCTAACTTGGAGAGCATCGATTTTGAACTGAATTCCGGGGACATGGCCCTACTTGAGAAGGAAAGCGCCATTGAAATGGGATTTCCACATGATTTTCTAAAGGCCACACAGGCCGTAACCTATGGAGGCCAATTGGAAAACATAATCCATACGCGGCCGAATGTCTATTAAACTTTGAATGCTTTTTTCGACAAAATAGGATTGTTCAGAACAGTCCTATTTTTTTGGCTCCTACTAAAGGGGTTCTTAAAAGGTTGAAAATGACCTTAACCTCCCAAACTTCCCAACAACAACCCATGACACAGGATAAAAGTGTAAATTGGGGTGGGTATGGCATGTTTAACACCAACCTTAAAATCAAGCGGCGGCCGACTGATTTCTCTTGGGAAAGATCCTACTGATGACTGGCTTTTCCAAGGGAATACTATCCGTGAGAATGGTTCGTTGGCCTGGTATTATATTGGGATTTCAATGAAAATCATTACAGCTATCCGAAAAATGAACTCTAAAAAGGTAATACTCCTAACGCTCCTTCTAACCAGTTTTACCGCTATGTCCCAAAACGTATTCAGAACAGCGTGCCGAGGAGACTTAGACCAGTTGGATTCACTACTTGTCCATCAAGATATTGACCAAAAAGATGACAGGGGCAGGTCGCTACTACATTGGGCCATAGGTTGCCAAAAAAAAGAAGTTTTTGACTTTTTAATCGACAGGGGAATCGAGATTAACCTAGAGGACAATGAAAGACGGACACCTATGATCGTAGCCGTTAACTTTAATGATGAATACTCCTTTGATCGGCTTCAAAAATTACAGGCAAACGATTCTTGGGTTGAAAATTATGGAACTGCACTCTTGGAACGTGCCTTGTTAAACAAGAGCACACGGTTTGTTGAAAAGTTAGTGAGATTAGGGGTCGATAGCAATACCAAGAACGAACGGGGAAGTACCCCACTGGAAATAGCAAAACGAGTCGATGCCCAGGAAATCTATGAATTGTTGCTGTCCCTGGGTGGCGATGAAAGCCAAATTCGTAATTTCACTATGAAGGGTGAATATATGGGAGAAAAACCTCCGGGGCATATCCCGAAATTATTTGCCCCAAATTTTATTTCGACCGAAGAATCCGAATTTGGTTCTGTTTTTAATGCCCAGGGCACCGAGTTTTATTTCGGGGTAGATGTAAACGGGAAAAGTGAAATTCGGTATTCCAAAATGACAAACAATCAATGGAGCAAACCCGAAATCATTTTCTCGCATGCCCAATATGGTTACAATGACCCTTTTCTTTCCAATGATGAAAACAGATTGTACTTTATTTCCAAAAGGGCCTTGGACGGCATGGGAGAACCAAAGGACGTCGACATTTGGTATGCCGAAAAAGAAAAGCAAGGATGGTCGGAACCCATTAATGCCGGCACTAATATCAACACAAAAGGAAACGAATACTATATTTCCTTTACCAAGGACGGTTCTCTATATTTTTCATCGAACGGCCACAATCCGACCAAAATGGACTACGACATCTATTATTCCAGGAATGTAAACGGCACCTATCAAAAACCGGTGGTATTAAACGATAAGATCAATACGGCCGATTATGAAGCGGATGTGTTTGTTTCATCGGACGAGTCTTACATCATTTTCTGTTCAACACGGGATAATGGATTTGGCCGTGGCGATCTGTATATAAGTTTTAAGAACGAAGATGGCATTTGGACAAAGGCCTTAAATATGGGTAAAGAAATAAACACCAAAAATTATGAATATTGCCCCTTTGTGACCAAGGATGGAAAATATCTATTTTATACCAGTAATCAGGATATTTATTGGGTGAGCACCAAAGTAATACATGAAATCAAGCAAAATTTGCGGTAATATTCTCTAGGCCCAATCTAACTTTCGCCTATAATTTGCATGATTGCCTAGAAACAGTAATCTAGTTTATCACACGTACAATACACACATGATGAATACGAAATATGAAAACTATCTTACTTCCTATCTAAAAAATTTGAGCCATTCCACCCCCCAGGAAATCGATTCCATTAAACCTGACCTTAAAATCACGGCGTATGGCAAAGGGGACTTTTTCCTAAAACGGGGAGAGGTGCAAAAGGACATGGGATTCATTTCCGAAGGTCTTGTACGCCGATACTACATCAATGAAAAAGGCAATCAAATCACAACAGGCTTTGCCAAGGAAAACGAATATCTTACAGACTATCCGGCCTTTATACAACAGCGGCCGACCAAATATTTTCTACAGTGCATAGAACCTTCCGTAATTATTGGCATACCCTATACCATTATTCAATTAAGTTACGAGGAATTCACGAACGGGCAGTTATACGGTCGATTGATGGCCGAACAGACCCTAACGATCCTAAACGATCGCATTGAAGGCTTTTTATTTTATACCGCGGAAGAAAGGTATTTGAAATTTATTAGGGAACATCCGGAATTGATGAATCGCGTAAGCTTAACCCATTTGTCTTCCTTTCTGGGAATTGAAAGACAGTCCTTGAGTAGGATTCGAAAAAGAATCGCCAAAAAATGATTTTGTCACAAAGGTGTCAGGTTTTGGTCAGCTTAAAAAATCATCTTCGCATTATCGTCTTACGTACTTAAAAATGCACCCTATGAAAAGGAAAAAAATATGGAAATACATTCTTATGTTGCTTACCCTGAGCTTCGTATTACTTTGGTATTTCTCGGAACGCAAAATACAGATGATATATGGCGATCTTACCGAGAAAGTGGCCCCCGATAAATTCCTTCTTGATGCACATCCTGTCCTGATTCAAAATATTAGCGTCCTATCCGAAGATGGGAAACGCTTTATACCCCATCAATCGGTATTGATAAAAGAAGGCATCATTGCATCCATTGACTCGATTATAGACGCTTCCCCGGACGCAAAAATCATTGACGGGACCCATAAATTCTTGATTCCCGGGCTTATAGACTCCCACGTGCACTTGTTGAAGAGCCCCAACGATCTACTGCTGTATATCGCCAATGGGGTTACGGAAATTCGGGAAATGATGGGCGATGAAGTTCATTTGCAATGGCGACAGGAAATTGGGCAAGGGAAACGGATCGGGCCGGACATGTACATTGCCTCCCCAAGAATAGCCAGCTTTGGAAGGGTTGAGGGCTGGTTTATGAATTGGACCCAAGGATTTGAATCCGTCAGTAATGAAGAAGAGGCGAAACGGCTTATCGAAAAAACGGTAGACAAGGGCTATGATGGCATCAAGATTTATACTCAATTAAATACGGACGGTTATACCTCCTTAAATGAGCTCGCTCCAAAAAGCGACTTGGATGTTATAGGCCATATTCCCTATGATGTGGATTATGAGGGCTTTTTAAGGTCCAACCAGGAAGAGGTAGCCCACTTGGAGGAACTCATGAAGCCGATACTGTGGGACAACGGGGGATTTGATGCCATAAAGAACCAAGCGGATGCCGATAGTTTTCTGAGCAAAGTGGACAAAAAAACCAAGGAATTAGCACCAAGGTTGGCCGAAAAGGATGTCGTCGTAACCACCACCCTCTGGCTCATGGAGAGCTTTGTACAACAAAAATTCAATATAGACCAGATATTAAGCGAAGTGGAGCTGGCCTATGTAAACCCCGGTTTAAGTGAGTGGGACAAAAATATTCCCGGCCTGGGATGGTTACCGGCCGTGAATCGATATCGAATTTTGGATGTGGAAACCTTTACGCCCTCGGAGTTAGAACGAATAAAAATATTTTGGGCCGCTTATGCCGAGGCATGTAGGATTACACTGCGAAACCTAAACGACAAGGGTGTAAAAATACTGGCGGGAACCGACGCCAATGTACCTTGTGCAGTACCCGGTTTTTCGTTGCACGACGAATTACTCAGTTTAAATAAGGCAGGCATGTCCCCGACGGAGGTATTGCTGTCCGTTACAAAGGTGCCCGGGGAATGGTTGGGCAAGAATACTGGCATTCTTAAGAAAGGGGCCAAGGCCAACCTGGTACTACTGGAAAAAAATCCCCTAAAGGACATTGCCAACACCCGGAGCATAAACTCGGTTATGGTCAATGGGCGGTTTTATGAAAAATCGGTGCTCAACGATATGCTCAATGCCGTTAAAAACAGCAACGAAGCAAGCCGGACGGTCGATATTGCAGAATACACGAAATAATAGGAGCAAACCAAATTAAGGTTTCCAAAACTTTATAGTATGCAGCTTTAGAAAGCATCTGTTCTATTATCCGGCGGACCAATTTAACCGGGATTTAAGCGTACGTATTTTCCGCATGGGATGATTTTTGATGATGTAGCTTCCCAATCTTGGGGCAATCCTGTTGATGGACAGCAAATACACTTCAAACTTCCCAACAACAATTCGCCTTTTTTTTCTTTGTAATCCCTTGATTATAGCGTAAGCACATTGGTTGGCCGTAATGCCCAATTGATGGGAGGTCTCTACCTTTCCATAGGGCGTTCCATCGCCACAAAGCCCTTTGGCTGTTATGGCCGTATTAATAAAACCTGGAAGTATAAAACTAATGTTGAGCCTACAACAACCCATATGTTCTGCCTTGAGGGATTCAAAGAAGCCATGAAGCGCGTGTTTTGAGGCCGCGTAGGCCGATCTTCCAGGGATACCCATAACCCCGGCAAAACTTGACACGATTCCAAACTTGCCATATCCTTGTTTTAGGTATAGGGGCATGATCGCCTTGGTCAAGGCTATTGTACCAAAAAAATTGGTTTCCATAATCTGACGATCCACATCCAGTCCGGTTTCAATGACCAACCCTTTTTGTGCAATGCCTGCGTTATGGATGACCCAATCCAAACGACCCAATTGCTGAACTTGGGCCACAGCATTCTGGATTGAGCGCGCATCGGTGATATCCAGTGGCAGGGTAATGAAATTTTGAAAATCCGTACTATGCTTCCTTAACATAGTCAATTTATCCCTCCTACGCGCAGAGGCAATTACCGTTGCCCCCAATTTGTTCAATTGCAGGGCCAGGGATGCCCCGATTCCAGAGGAAGCTCCCGTTACCCATATTACCTTGTCCTTAAAATTTATTTTTTTCATAGATCCAAACTTTAGCGGGGAACCTCGCTTAATTATTGTTGAACCAAACCTATCCTAAAAAAACAAATGGGATGTCCGAAATCCGGCATCCTTGATAAATCCGGACAACCCCAGCATGGGTAAAGGGAACAGAAGATCTTTTATGAGAGGAAAGAATGGACCCGGCCGAGGCAGTATTGACATCTACCACATATAAAATCGAATGGAATGCCGTCCAAAGAATTGGAATATATATGCCATGGAAACTTCGTTCAAAGGGGGCGAAGATCTCTTATCTTAGTTCCGCATATAAAAGAAATATAGATCATGATCTATATTTCTACGTTAGGCAACATTCAAAAAACATGAGCAAAGAAGTAGTAACCAAAAAGATTTTTATTGATACCTCCGTATTTATAAAAGAAAATTTCTTTGCAGGAATCAAACTAAATGCTCTAATAAAACATGCTAAAGAACAGGAAATTGAACTGTATACAACCAAAATAACTGTTGAAGAGTGCTTATCAAATATTGAAAAACAATTTCGACAAGGAAAAAATCTATTTAAGAAGGCGATGAGAAACTTAAATGTCAAAGCCAAAATCTTAAAGAACGTTGAAACACTGAAACAAGTTTTCGAAATTGAAGAGAGTTTTGATACCGAAAATGAATTGAATTTACTTAAAAAAGAGTTTCTAGAGTTAATTGATGAAAATTTTCTTAACATCCCAATTGACACTGATAAAACCAACAAAATTCTTAAAGATTATTTTAAAGAAGATCCACCTTTTGGAGAAGGTGGAAAAAAGCA
This sequence comes from Ulvibacterium sp., assembly GCF_028285715.1. Lineage (GTDB taxonomy): Bacteria > Bacteroidota > Bacteroidia > Flavobacteriales > Flavobacteriaceae > Ulvibacterium. The sequence continues at coordinate 55,695 of NZ_JANQOO010000005.1, read as the reverse complement.
CGAATTTCCAGATGCTTTCGTTCTAAATTCTTTAGAAAGTTGGTGTCAAAGGCAAAATGAGAGGATTTATGTTTTAAGCGATGATGATGATTTTCTTTCTTTTAAAAGCAAAAGGCTAATCCCGGTAAGAGAATATGATAAACTACTAAACTTAATAAGCTATACTTATAGTGAAGAAAACATAGTAACCAAAGTTGAAGAAACAATTACAACATGTGAAAAGGAAATTATAAAAAGTGTTATTGAAGAGTTTGAAATCGTATTTCCTACTGAGGGTCTGGATAATAGTTATGGGTATGAATATTATCTAGCAAGTATTGAGGATGTTGATTTTGATTACCTAGACCATTCTATTTTGTCTATTTATGACAATAAGGCAATTGTGGAAGTTAATCTAAAAGGTCATTATTCTGTTGAAATCGGTTATGACGATTTAAGTACAGGATTTTATGATAAGGAAGATGGTAGATATTATGGAGTTGAACAATCAAGTCAAATAGTTTCTGATGTAATAGAGTTGACAATTGAATTAAATGTATATGTTGATTTACCTGGAAAACCAGCAATTTGGGAGTGGGAATTGGAAGGAATCATAAAGGGAATTCCCGAAGATATTTCACTCGAATAGACGTTGCCTAACAATGGCTATAGCCCATGCTTATCGCTTGGTCATTTTTTCCTAACTTCAATCAACTAAAAAATGTCTGGCGCTGGCCACGAGGTCATAGCTGGACCGTTAGGCAAAATTCTATCTGACGAATGAAAATTATGTTGAAAGTTTTAATCTTTTTGGCTGCATTCTATTCTGTCAAGGGACAGGACATCAAATCAGTAACTGAAAAAGTTGCAGATAAAATGTGCGAATGTGTTGGAGATGTATCGGCTAAAACGGACGTGAACCTACGAATCAATGAATGTTATGAATCCGAAGTCAGGGCAGGAATTCATAAAATTCTGAATCAGGAGGAAATGTTGGTATTTGTTGACAATATCGCGGAATTTAATCAAAAAATAGGAGCGATTTTAAAGAACGAATGCCCTGAAATAAAAAACGAACTGAACAAACGAATATTAAGTTCCTACGATTCGAGAAACGCCTTTCCAACTAATTTTGATACAAAAGACTTGGAAAGAATTCTAAGGAACAACAAAATTAAAAATCAAAAAAAACTAATAGCGACAAATATTAAGGTCTTATCCATTAAAAATGAAGATGGCAAGCTTAATTATACCGCGGAAATTGGAAATGAAAAAGTCCATGTAGCACCATTAATACCTTCGGGATTTGAAGAAAGTAATGCGGAATTAAGAGTTTTAGGCTATTTGATTAACAGGCAACTCAAGGATTACATTTCTGAACCTGAGCACAAAATATTAATTCTCGCGTTAGCTACATTGGAAATAGAAACAAAACAGCTTTCATATATACCGAGCGCTGAAAAGCAAATTGAACAATGGGCAAGTGGAAAAATCCCCGACAGCAAATAACTGTACCTAACAAGGGTTATAATTTATAGCTGCTTTTCGTTAACTTGAAACTTAGAAACCATCAACGGCTGGATTTGCAATTGCTGGAAATCTAACGATTTCCAAAACCCCTACAAATCACAGCTGAGACCTTTGGCTATAAGTACGAATGAAAAAAATATTAATACTCTTCACGGGCTTCATTCTTTTAGCAATTGGACAAATATGTTCACAGGAAATCGATGAAGATGGACTTGAAACAGGTTGGTACTTCGAAACACGTGGGAATGAAGGGATTGAAAAAGAGTTATTCAAAAGCGGAGAAAGACTAGTTTTGAACCCTGCACCAATAGTTAAGATTAAAGACTTCGACGAACTGGAATTATATGTAAGCGTATATGGAACGAATGGACTAAGCATTCGATTTAAAGAAGGACAAGCAACTGAGGACTGGATTAGCGCAACAGAAAAAGCACATATCGCGGATTTGAGACTTGGGCTTGTAATAAATAATGAACTTATTTGTGCCTTGACAATCGCAAGTCCAATTTCTGCAGGAATTTCAGCTATTAACCGTGACGATTTGACAAAAGCTGAACTGGAGGAATTCAAACGAAAACTGGAGATGGAAAAAAAGCATCAGTAGCTAACAATGGCTATAATTCATTACTAGATTCTCACTAACTTTAAATCTATTAACTATTAATACGGCCGATTCCGTTGTGTTTAATTATGACTGAAGTTTTTGTACTAGTTTTAATTCTCTCCAGTTCTGGCCTTTTTGGACAGGACTTGACAAAATTGAACAGCGACTTAGGATTGACGGACTCACTAAATCACGAAAGCGAGATTCGGATATATAAAGGATTCGGGGTTACAAATCATACAGGTATTTTTAGAATGTATCAAGACAGTTCAAAAAACTGGAGAGCGGAATTTTTTGATCATTATGCCAAGGTCCTAATGACAGCTAAATTGAAAATCGAAAAACGCGAACTAACATCGAATAAGAATTTAGAAAAAGTTTGGTGGAGTTTACTGAAAACCCGTATTCTAGATTTACCGGATATGTCGGAAATCGAATGGAAGCTTAAAAAGAACCCTGAAATGGTCGAAGATATGGGAATTAAGGTTTTAAGCTGGCAAAAAACAGAAATCCTGGATGGTGAAAGCTATGCCATTTGCTTTCGATGGAGCAACAAATTAAATCAAGTTACCTATAGGAATCCTGAAAGGTATTTGCAGATTTATGAAAAAGTCGACGAACTGATTTACTTCAACAATCTTCTGGACTTGATTCGGACTGAATTCGGTATCTGGAAAAATAACTAAGCATAAAAACGCCTATAATTCCTCCAGAGCACTGGGGATAAAATCATAGCCGGACCGCTAGCACGTATGAAATCAAGAATTACAATACTTTCCCTATTTTTTATAATTATCGGCTGTAAGTACCAACCCGATAAAAATAATCCGTATTGGCAAGTTTCTTCAACAAAAACCTGGGGCGTTAACGAAGGTCTGCTGAATGTTGAGAGCATTGCCTATGATACCGCACATCATGTTTTTTATGCTACAAATGGTATGAACTATGAACCGGGGACCAATGGATTTATCTCAAAAATATCAAAAGATGGGAAGCTCTTGGACTTAAAATGGATAGCAGGTCTTAGCAGGCCAACGGGAATGGCAATTTACGATTCGATTTTATATGTCGCGGATGTCAATGCCCTGGTTTTGGTGAATACGAAAAAGGGGCAAATCATTGATCGCATTGTTGAACCAATCGCCAATTCAGGTCTAAATGATGTTGCCATTACTGAAAAGGGAGATGTGTACGTTTCAGCCTCATTTGTCCATGCCATTTTAAAACTGAATAACCGAAAACTGGAAGTATGGTCAAAGGATTCGGAACGGCTTAAATGGGCCAATGGTCTGTTAGCCGAAAACAAGAGGGTGCTTGTAGCAGGTTTGGACATGAGTGCAATCGATATAGATTCTAAAAAGATAAGCAAGATTGAATTTAGTCCTTCTGTCCAGGATTTTGATGGATTATCCCCTGATGGACAGGGTGGATTTTTTTTAACCACTGTGGAAAACAGCGGTCTCTACTATTTTGACGGGGAAAACAGTATCCATAAGCTGATGGGAAATGATACCTATTTTGGCGATATTGAATTCATTGCCAACAGCAAAAAATTATATATCCCCAGAGGGAAAAAAGAAACCGCTGAATTTTTCATTACTGAAGTGAATTTAAATTAGCCGGCGCTATTGAAAACATTGGGCCTACATGGATTTCGGCCCATACTTTAGGTTTTTTGTTGTTGAAAACAAAACCCTTATGAGAGGCTCTAATAATTTAAGGAATTTCTAATTTTCAAAGGGCCCTGGCAACTATTTTGACTATTTTTTCGTCCTTACAACTAGGAAAGTGTGTTAAAAATCTGAATCGTGAAAAGTGAAGTTCAAAAAGCAGGATTAATCTCGGGAATTGGAATCCTTATCATGGTACTTACCGTGCCGATAGCGGAATTCGTTATTTTTCCCAAACTTGTGGATTATGAAAATGCGAAGATTACTTTCAACAACATAACAGAAAATCGTTCATTATTTACTACAGGTATATTTCTTCATCTAATTACCTTGATTTGCGATGTGTTGGTGGCATGGTCCTTATACCTATTTCTGAAGCCCGCAAATAAAAATCTTTCCCTACTAACTGCGCTTTTCCGTGTTGTATTTTCAGTAATCACTTTGGCAGCGTTATTAAATCTAATAAGTGTCCTGAACCTGACGCAAAAATCAGATTATCTCACTGCATTTGACAGCGTACTTCATTCCGAGGTCTTACTTTATGTGAAAAACTTCCATCTTCAATGGGGTTTTGCTTTTGTTTTTTTCGGCATATACCTGATTTTGCTGGGCGCTTTGGTGTTTAAGGCCTCCTATATCCCAAAAGTCTTTGGAGTTCTCTTGATTATAGCCGGAATAGGCTATTTATTGGATACTTTAAGGACTTTCTTTTTTCCAATGCTTAAAATGGACTATATTATGGTTACCTTTTTTGGCGAGTTACTCTTTATGTTTTGGCTGCTTATCAAAGGGTGGAAGGTAAAAGTATTGGAAGATTAATTCGTTCCAAAAATTAAATTCGACCCAAGATAAATTTCAGATCTACCCTAGGGGAACAATGCCCTTGGCATGTTGGCAGTTAGGAGTCATACCAAGGCCATTAGCCACAGCTAATTACCGCCCTGATAGTAGACACGGATAAAGCATCAAACAATGGAAAGAAAAATATAATCTTTAAAAATCATCGACCCAAAAAACAATGAAGCGTAGATTTCTCCTTTCAATTGGCATAGGCATTTTATTAGGTTCCTGTATTGTTGAAATAAAAAAAGAACCCGCTATAACACCTCCTGTCAAGGACACCAAAACCATAGAATTGGACCTCAAAGAGGCCAACCGGCTTATGGAATTACCACTGGGTTGTATTCAAAATCCATTGCCCTACAAATCGGGGTTGGTAGTCGCCCAGGAAAGTGATTTGGCCATGCCTATAGATCACCATCCCGCCTTCTACGGCTGTTTTGACTGGCATTCCGCGGTACACGGGCATTGGTCATTGGTCTATTTGTTGAAAACCTTCCCTGACTTGGCCAAAAAAGAAGAAGCGATCCAAATGCTTGATGAAAATCTTACGGCCCAAAACATCGAGAAAGAAGTGGCGTATTTTTCATTGAATCGGGAAAGCAAATCTTTTGAAAGATTATATGGCTGGGCCTGGTTACTCAAACTTCAAGAAGAGCTGTTCACTTGGGATAATCCCATGGCCCACAAGTGGTACAACAACCTAAAACCGTTGGAAGCTTATATTTCAAATGCCTACATGGAATATCTTCCAAAATTGGTGTATCCCATTCGGGTAGGTACACATACCAATACCGCTTTTGGGATTAGTTTTGCCTATGACTACGCACAAACCGTTGGAAACAAAGCCTTGGCCAACGCCATAAGGGAAGCTGCCCTTCGATTCTATAGCAATGACAAAGATTGCCCAATCGATTGGGAACCCAGTGGACATGATTTCCTCTCCCCTTGTTTGCAGGAAATCGACATCATGCGCAAGGTGCTCCCTGAGGAAGAATTTAAAACCTGGTCCAAAGCGTTTTTACCGGCTTTGTTCGATCAAAACTTATCGTTACGCCCTGGACAGGTAAAGGACCGTTCCGATGGGCATTTGGTTCATTTGGATGGGGTGAATTTCTCAAGGGCCTGGTGTCTCTACCCCTTAAAGGACAATGTCAATGCCTATAATTTGGCTAACCAGCATTTGGAATACTCCCTTTCCAAGATTACGGATGGGGATTATGCCGGACAACATTGGTTAGGCTCATTTGCCCTGTATGCCTTTAAAACGAAAATCGAGGTGCAGCAATGAATCCTAGGCGCTATTGGAATTCACAAATCTGAAAAAAACCATGGCCCACAGCAGCCCAACGGTCTTAAGACGTAGCTTAGCAGCAAAGTTACAGACCATCTAAATTAAAAACACCACAATGAAGTACGGAAAAATAGTGATTTTTGGAGGCAGCAGTGGAATCGGATTAGCCACTGCCGAATATTTAAACGATAGGTGCGAAGAATTAATTACACTCTCCCGTAGACCATCGCCCTTTGGAAAGTGGATCAAAACCGACATTACAAATCCGGCAGAAATAGAAAAAACAACACAAGAAATTGGAAGTGGACCAATTGATGGCCTGCTGTATCTTGGAGGAACTTGGGAAAGAAACGCCTTTACCGACAAATACAACTTCGAAAGTTGTTCAGACAATGATTTGCAGAATGTTTTGGATGTCAATTTATTGGGTCCTATGCGATTAATTCAAAAGTTATTGCCCAACCTACGTCTTGCAGAAAATCCAAAAATAATTATTACGGGAGCCGCCATAGCCGAACTAAGCCTTGGTGGCGGAAAGGAAGTTGCGAATACCTCATCCATGTTAGGATTAAGAGGTCTGGTATTGGCATTGAGAGAAAATGTAAAGGAAGACAAAATTGGGGTTACCCTGCTAAAACCAGGCTATATTGCAACGCCAGAAGTTGTAAAAGACTTTGCGGAAACCAAGACACCCATGGATTATGCCATTCCGTTAACGGATATTTTTACGATCATCGAAAGTATTTTAAGGTTGTCAAATAGAACCAACATAAACGAAATAGAAATCCCGACAATGTTATAAAGCGAACAGTTATTAACAATGACCCTAATTCATAAATAGGACATGGGCCAAAATCCTCTCCGAGACCGGTATACCCTATTACTTTGAAAACTAAATCAGACCAAAAAGTGGAGATAAGCTTGGAACAATTCGAATTAAAAAAACTCAATAGGCAGGGTTTAAAAATATTGGTTGACTGGGCAAGGAAAGAAGGCTGGAATCCAGGGGAAAACGATTTTGATGCTTTTTGGAAGACCGACCCAAACGGCTATTATGGATTTTACCTTGAAGACAAATTGATCGCGGGAGGTGCCGTCATTTCGTACAATCAAGTTTTTGGATTTATGGGATTATTCATTGTACGACCAGAATTTAGAGGTTTTGGCATCGGAAAAAAACTTTGGTATTTGAGAAGGGAGCTTCTGCTTAAAAGACTTAAAAAGGGAGCAACCATTGGTATGGATGGGGTGGTTGCCATGCAGGGTTTTTATGAAAAAGGGGGATTTAAAATTGCCTATAGAGAAGAAAGATTCGAGGGTATCGGTCAAGAAACCACGGTAAACCAAGCCGTATCCAAAATAGAAACCGAAGATTTTGAAAAATTAGCGAATTATGACCGCACATGTCTTGGATATGAGCGAAAGGAGTTTTTAAAAAACTGGATAACGATTCCCAATAGCAAGTGCTTTAAATTTACAAATAGGGACAAACTTGAAGGCTATACCGTTATCCGAAAGGTTGACTCTGGATTTAAAATAGGGCCTCTATTTGCCAACAACTATGAAGTTGCCGAAGAATTGTACAAAGCTTGTTTAAATTCAGCCGTAGGCAAGTCCGTGTATCTCGATATTCCAGTTGTAAACGAGGGTGCCGTTAGTCTCATGGAGAAATATAAGACCAAATACACTTTTGAGTGTGCCAGAATGTACTATGGGGACTTTCCGAAAATGGCCATGGATAAAGTATTTGGAATAACCACATTTGAATTAGGTTAAAATGGGTTATTACAATGTTGATGATTAATTTTGGCTAAGGTTTAGAATGAGAGCCTAAGGATGATGACCGATATAACTTAGGCCTTACCAGTGAAGTAATTACAAGGACTACTGGAATAAGAATATAAAGAGGATGCCATTGGTAAAATATCTTCAACATTTCGTATTAACCCTAAAAGAGAAAAATAATTACTTGAACTGAAAGTTACAGCCGAACGAGGTATCGATAAAGTCATGATTCCTGGGGAAAAGCTGAGAACCATAGATCGGGAGATTGATAAAGTAAAGCGTACAAAGGAAAATAAATAACGCGCAAATTTCTTATTTTGAGAATGCGCAACGATAAAGTATAAGAACCATCATCAAATCTTTGAGGGAAATCAGCATGCCCCTAAAGCATCTATACGCCAATCCATAGCAAAAAATGAAAAAACTACTGATCATCCTAGGATTTTCTTTGGGATTTTTTTATCGAATATACAGTCAGCCCATAGCGTTACATCCGGAGAATCCCCATTACTTCCAGTTTAGGGATAAACCCACGGTTTTAATCACATCCGGTGAACACTATGGATCGGTAATCAATCCCGATTTTAATTTTGAGTTGTATTTGGAAACGCTTCACCGGGAAGGCTTTAACCATACCCGTATTTTTTTGGGCGATTATGCCGAAAAAGAGGGGGATTTCTGCATCGTTCGAAATTCCCTTTCCCCCGATAGCGGAAAATTTCTGGCCCCATGGATGCGAAGTACGCAAGCAGGAAACGCTTTGGGCGGGAATAGGTTTGATCTTGATAATTGGAACCCCGAATATTTTGAACGCTTGCACCAATTTATGAACAAAGCGGATAATTTGGGAATTGTTGTGGAAGGTGTCCTATTTTTTGAAGGCATGAATTGGGAGTACATGCCTATGAACCGGAAAAACAACATCAATCAGACCACTAAAATCGATGCGAATCAGTACATGACGCTTTCGAACGGTATTATTTTGGAGTACCAGAAAAGCTATGTACGCAAGCTCGTATCCGAATTAAATAGATATGATAATTTAATTATCAACATTGCCAATGAACCTTGGTTCTCAAACCAGGAACAACCTGGATTCTCCAGCCCACCGCGGGATGAAACAAAGGCATGGATTCGGGAAATGTCGGGCTGGATCGTGGAAGAGGAGAACAAACTTCCAAAGAAACATCTACTATCCATTGATTACTGCAACGAAGGCAGGGTGATCAGCGATGATGAGCTGACAGCCTATTGGAAGAACATATCGGTTTTCAATCACCACTACGACAAAAATGCCGTCTCCGTACGATTAAACTACCATCGTATCCCAAAGGCGTTTTCCTTTAACGAAACCGGTCTTATGCCCACGTACTCCAATGCATACCGCATTCAGGGCTGGAAGTATTTGATGTGTGGTGGTTCATTGTACAATAACCTTGATTTTACGTTTCAAGTGGGCCATGAGGATGGCAAGGGCAAAGTAGAGTTCAGTTGTGATGGCTACCGCGGATGTGGCGATCCAAGGGTCCGTTCCGAAATTAGTGTGCTAGCCTCATTTTTTAAAAGTATCGATTTTGTAAAAATGAAGCCTGCCCCCGAAATTTTTGTGGTCTATTATGGGGATAAAAACATGTACGCCCTGGCAAACCATGGAAAGCAATATGCCATTTATGTGGAAGGTGGTAAAAACTCCTGGTATAGGCTTGGTATTCCCTTTGGAAAGTATATGGTGGAATATATTGACCCGGTAACCGGAATCAAAATTCAGGAAGATATGGTGGAACACAGGGCAGGAGATCTTCGTCTTGACGGTCCCGACTACCATTTTGATCTGGCCATTAGGATAAACCTTGTGGAATAACCAGAAATTTAAAACCCATTCGCTAACTTAGGGCTACGATGGAAAACTCCGTTTTAGGCAGCACGCCGGCACGTCCACCGCTAAATCAGTGGGCACGTAACCCAGATATAGGAGACTGTTGCAGAACATTTTGATTAAACATTCGAAATTCAAACTAGAAGACATAAATGCAGAACATAAATCGGATAATGACAAATATCTGTTCCGATAATTTAAGGAAAAGTCGGAATTTTTACACTAAACTACTCGATTTTACTGTGGACTACGATAGTGATTGGTTCGTCCACTTAATCGCAAAGGACAAAGCACTGGAATTGGGAATCATAAAGCGAACCCATGAAATAGTGCCCCAGGACTTTCAAAACCATCCCCAAGGGTTTTATGTGACATTCGTAGTTGATGATGTGGACGAGGTGTTTGCGGTCGCGGAAGCGGAAAAATTTGAAATTATAAGCGAGCCTACGGATACGTTTTACGGACAAAGAAGGCTATTACTGAAAGACCCAAACGGAACCCTAGTGGATATTTCCGCGCCAATAAAGGACTTTGAATTTTAAATCGCAAAAGAAGATGGAGTTACAATGAAATCATAGCTATCTATAAGAAGGCAACGCCCATTCTCACCGTTAACCTACATCAGGCATTGTTAATTCCAATCCAGGATTAATCCGTTATGAAAAATACAATTACTTCCCCTTTGTTATTCCTATTTCGATTTTTCATAAGGAATGCCACGCAATTATTACTGGTCATCTGTATCTCCGGAAACATTTTCACCTCCTGTAAATTTTCAAAAGAAAAGGGGAAAATGGATGATACTTCAAAAGAGACTACAGCTTTACATGTAGTGGAAAACGCAATAGATTCCGCCGGAACACTAGAAAAATGGCAAAGCATAGCCTCCTTGGAATATACGAAAACAACAAGATTGTTTTTAGAGAATGGCCAAATTGAGTCTGAAACAACGCAACGGCACCACTATGTATTTCGACCTAAAAAAAGCATAAAAATAGCATGGGTCATCCAAAGGGATAGCTTTTTAGTTGTACATAATGATTCCATTTCCCGAAAATTCAAGAATGATAGTCTTATTGAGCAGGGCGCTACCGTAAAATCTACTGTGAACAGTGCTATGTATGTCCTTGGAATGCCCTTTAAGCTTTTGGACCAAGGTACGATCCTCACCTATGAAGGGCTAAAAACTATAAGTGCCACTGATACTGTACATACCATTAAGGCGACCTATGAACCAAGGAAACATTCAAATCATTCCACCAAAGATGTGTGGTGGTATCATTTCGATAAAAACAATGGCACTTTTTTAAGCTCCATGGTCTATCACGAACCGACCTATGCCTTGATAGAAAACGAATTCATGACCAAGGAAGGAGGACTAACCTTTCCAAGAAGGAGAAAAAGCTATAGATGTAATAAATTTGGGGAAAAGCAATTCTTAAGGGGGGAATTCCACTATGAAGATTATTCCATTACATTTCTAAACGAAGAGAACTTTGCGAAGCGACAATAAAACCGGGGAATAATGTACGCCAGTAAGGATTATAATTCCTTCTAGGTATTCGGGAGGAGCGAAATCATAGCCGAGAGTTGTGTACAAAAAAAGAAAAACCATGATAAAAAAAATATTCTCAATCATTCCATTTATGATACTTGCTTCATGCAATCCGGAAAAAGTGAAAGAGCCCTTATACCAATCCGATAAATTTGCTATTTACAAAGACAAAGTCGTTCAGGGAGATAATGTGGCCGAAGTTGTTTCTCCTACCCACCTCAAATCAAATTATAAAAGTCCGGCGAGTACCACTTTTTCCAGACTAGTTAAATTCAAATTCAGTATTAATGAAAAAGATAATGAATTACCTCCTGGTGGCGACCATTGGCTCATTATTGGAGAAGAGCATGAATCGCCGATAATTACTTTTGGGGAGAGGCCCCAGCCTTTTCCAGATCAACCTGAAACATATTTACCAACGAATTTTGAATATACGTTCAAGGTGGACGTTTCTCCGGTACTCAAACAGTTTGAAGAAAAAGGGTACTACGAATCCCACAATGGTTCCAAGATTGCAAAAGACGATTTTAAGGGATTTTATATCGCCGGAGGCTCCGAGCCTTTGACATGGGATTTTGTGAACTTGGACAACAATGGCCTAAAGTTGTCCCCTACTGACAATCCTGATATTTATAGCATAACTGTCAAATTGAATCCTTACAACGAAGAAGAGAATCGAGAGAAAGAATGGAAATTGTCCGAGGATATCTCCAAGAAACCGAAATATACTTCGGAACAACCTTTGGTCGATGCCTTGTTCAACTTGTCCCTGGAAGAGGCAAGAAAAAACATAGAACCTGATAGTACGTTGCGAACAGGCGCAAAATGGGGCGGTGTTTGGACAAGGGATGTGAGCTATAGTATTTTGCTGGCCTTTGCCTATCATGAGCCAGAAGTGGGTAAAATTAGTTTACGAAAAAAGGTAAAACGAGGCCGGATTATACAAGATACGGGTTCGGGAGGAGCTTGGCCCGTTTCTACGGATAGGACTACTTGGGTATTGGCGGCATGGGAAATTTATAAGGCAACAGGTGACCAAGGGTGGTTGGATGAAGTTTACCCGATTATTAAGAACACTTTGGAAGATGATTACAAAACCATTTATGACACGGGGACAGGATTGTATTCCGGTGAATCTTCTTTCTTGGATTGGCGGGAACAGACCTATCCAAAATGGATGGACAACAAAGATATTTATGTTTCCCAAAACTTGGGAACGAATGTAGTCCACTATCAAGCCCATCGCATATTGTCAGAAATGGCAAAAATAAAAGGTGAGTCTTATGAAGTGTATGACGAAAGGGCCGCAAAAATAAAAAAAGGCATTAATGATTATCTCTGGATGAAGGATAAAGGGTACTACGCCCAATTTCTGTATGGAAGGGATGATCTGGTCCAGTCACCCCGCTATGAGGCATTGGGGGAAGCCTTAGCCATTTTGTTCGGGGTAGCCGATAAGGAACAGGCAATATCCATTATCGGTAAATCCCCGTTAACCGAATATGGGGCAACCTGTATTTATCCACAAATTCCGGGTATCCCACCCTATCACAACAATGGTATTTGGCCCTTTGTCCAGTCCTATTGGAATTGGGCTGCAGCCAAAACAGGCAATGAAGCGGTCCTTAATCATGGTTTGGCAAGCATATATCGGGCAGCGGGATTGTTTTTGACCAATTATGAAAACATGGTCGCCGAAACAGGTGACTTTTTGGGTACAGAGATCAATTCCCATCGAATGTTATGGAGCATGGCAGGTAATTTGGCAATGGTACATAGGGTTTTCATGGGAATGGACTTTCAGAACGACGGTTTATTTTTTAATCCTGTAGTAACGAAGGCGTATGGGGGCACAAAAACACTTTCGAATTTTAAGTATCGAAATTCAATTTTGAATATCACGGTGGAAGGTCATGGTAATCAAATCGAGTTGGTTACGATTGACGGCAAGGAAACAAAGGATGCTTTCATTCCAAAAGATTGGTCAGGAGAGCATACCATCATCATTAAATTGGCCAACAATGAATTTCCTGATCAAAGTATCAACCTTGTTGAAAATCATTTTACTTTACCTACTATCTTGGCATCCAAGGAAGGTAGTCTCTTAAAATGGCAGCCTATCCCTGATGTACAGGAATATAGGATTTATAAAAATGGAAAGCTCTTAGAAACGACAACAAAATCCCAATTAAAAGTCGCGGCCGATAATTATGCTTCTTATACCATAAGTGCTTTGGACAAAAATGGTTTTGAAGGATTTACGAGCGAGCCAGTCGTTTTTGCCAACAACTTAAAAAAGGTTGAAATCGAAGATTTTGCCTCTAGGTCAAAACTGCCATATTCAAATTATTCCGGAAAAGGATTTGTTGAGATTAGCACCGATACCAACAAGGTAATCGAATTGAACGTAATGGTAGAGAAAGATTCGGAATATGTAATAGACCTGCATTATTCAAATGGTAGCGGGCGTTGGAATACAAACAATAAATGCGCTATCAGAAGTCTAAGCGTAAATGATAGCTACCAAGGTGTATTGGTTTTTCCGCAACGAGGAAAGGACGAGTGGTCGGAATGGGGCTTTTCAAACAGTCTCCAAGTGTCAATGAAATCAGGTGCCAATACGATAAAAATTCATTTTGAAGATTGGAATAATAATATGGATGTCAATGTGAATACTGCTATGCTCGACTACTTGAGAATAATCGAAAAATAGAATGAACAGCGTAGAAGACAATATCTAAGGCCTTCATAGCGGCTATGGGCCATTACTCCCTCTGGCCAGGGCGCTGTGTCCCTAAAGAAATAAAAATATATGAACATGAAATCAAAAGGATCAATTGCCATAGGTTTAATTTTAATAATTACCAGTCAATTACTCATGTCTTTTGGCTACGAGTTCTTGATGTCACAACAACCCATTGATTATGCCCATTGGGCACTTCTCATAGGTGCTATCTTAATGTTTGGATTGTGGTTTCATCTACCATCAAATTTCTCAAAAAATATAGGTCTAACCCTTATGACCTTTGGTATAGGAGGAATAGTGGGAATGTGTGTACTTGATTTTATACTATGGGCATCCCATAGCGACCCTGAAACAAAAGGGAAATTGTTTGAAATTATTTCCAATACACCGTCAATACAATATTCTTTTCTGATAATTGGACCGGCACTCTTTTATACGGGAATCTGTGTTTCCACCTATGGTCTATTTATGAATTTAAAATGGCAAGTTATCATCGTAAATATAGGGGCGTTAATGATTGGATTGGGGCATATGGTGCTCCACAATGGAACAATCCCGGTAGTAGGGGCAGTATTACTTTGTATTGGGCTATTTTCAATACTTGGAATTCTTTTACCAAAAAAAGAGTGAATAAAAATGAGGCCAAAAGAGGTAATACAAAATTGGGTGGAAACCTTTAACCAAGGAAACGCTGAAAAGCTTTCGGAGTTTTATCATGATGACGCCGTTAATCATCAAGTGGCCAATCAACCCGTTGTTGGAAAAATGGCGATCCGGGAAATGTTTGAAAATGAATTTAGCCAAGCAGACATGACATGCCTTATTGAGCACATTTTTGAGGATAACGATTGGGGCATTTTGGAATGGAAAGACCCTCTGGGACTCTGTGGCTGTGGTTTCTTTAAAATTGAGGACGGGAAAATAAGATTTCAAAGGGGATATTGGGATAAGCTTTCATTTTTAAGACAACATAACTTACCAATGCCGCGAGAATAAAAAGTAGGATAACCCTAAGATTTCGGACGAAAATACTGCCGGGACCATGGGCAGTATTTTTATAAATTTAACCCTATAAATTCAATGACATATGAAAAATTACCAACTCGTGATAGCAGTACTAGTTTTGCTGCTGATACATGCTTGTAAAGAAACCTCGATAGATCAGAAAGCAGAAGCCGAAAAACTTATGCAACTTTCCAAGGCCTGGTCTCAATCCGTAAAAGGCAGGAATGTGGAAGAAATGATATCCTACTGGGCGGATGATGCTATTCTCATGTCACCCAATGAAGCGGCTGTTGTTGGAATAGATTCCCTCAGAGCAATGGTTCAGCGTTCCTTACAAATTCCGGGTTTTGATATTGGCTGGAACCCGCAGGAGGCCTACGTCTCAAAAAGTGGGGACTTAGGATATGTTATCATAAAAAATTACATGACCATGCCCGTTGATACATTAGGCAACACTAGAACGATATTCAACAAAGGGGTAGAAATCTGGAAAAAACAGACCGATGGTTCTTGGAAAAATGTAATTGATATAAGTAACTCCGATCCATCGATCAAATCAATCGATTAAGGTCAAAGCATTGGCTTTAACGTTCAAAAAGAGTCGCTTTTACAAACCTATTCGCAAAACCCCTGTGCCTAATTGAACTAAAACCTACAGAGCAAAAGAAGGATGTCTAAAATAAAACTGTATATCGCCACAAGCCTTGACGGATTTATTGCCAGGGAAGATGGTTCATTGGATTGGTTATATGCGTTACCAAATCCGAATCAGATTGACCATGGCTATGCCGACTTTTTCGAAAGTATCGATACCATAATAATGGGAAAAGGCACTTACGAAGAAATTTTGGGTTTTGGCGTTGAATGGCCCTATTCAAATTGTCAGACGTATATTTTGACCACGGACAAAAATTTCAAGGCTAAAACGGAGAAAACGAAAATAATCCATCAAGTAAATAACCCGGTGGTTGAACAAATGAAGTCCAATGCCGATAAAGATATTTGGATTGTCGGAGGGGGAAAAACGATAACCCACTTTATTGATCTTGAACTGATTGACGAAATGATTTTATGTCTCATACCAACAATTCTAGGAAAGGGAATCAAACTGTTCCCCAATAATCCCAAAGAAACCACATTTGAACTTCGTAAATCCGAAACGTTTGAAACAGGAGTTGTGAATTTGACCTACGAACGAAAAAACAACTAAGACAAAAATGGCCATACTGCGTCCCTCCCGAATAAAAGGGATTGAGGTGAAATTATAGTAAAGACCATGGTGCTTTATTTGACGTAACAGATTGCGATTAAACTTTAGCTTAAATCAGTCGACAAGTATGAGATTGGTAATTACCATTTCCATTGTTCTGGTCCTATTGATCAATTCCTGTAATTCCAAAACAAGGGATACTACCAGACCCAACATAGTGATTATAAACATCGATGATATGGGATGGAAGGATGTTGGGTTTATGGGAAGTGAATATTACGAGACACCCTATATCGATAGTTTGGCGGCCTCTGGAATGATTTTCACCAATGGCTATGCAGCCGCAGCAAATTGTGCTCCAAGTAGGGCATGTTTAATGACCGGACTATGGACACCCCGTCATGGGGTATATACGGTTGGAACCTCTGAAAGGGGGGCTTCAAAATACCGAAAACTAATCCCAACCGCAAATACCGAAACATTGGCAAAAAAACATGAAATCATACCAAAGGTATTAAGGGAACAGGGTTACAAGACCTGTCATGCGGGAAAATGGCATTTAAGCGATAATCCTTTGGAATATGGTTTTGACCTCAACATTGGCGGGGGACACAACGGCCATCCGAAAAGTTATTATCCACCCTATGAAAATGTTAAAATCAAAGCGGGTAAAAATGATTATTTGACTGATTTGATCATGGAAAAGACGATGGCGTTTATTGATACGGTATCGTCCCCGTTTTTTCTGTATTATGCGCCTTATGCAGTGCATACCCCGATTGCTCCAGTAGAGAATTTGATTGATAAATACCGTCAAAAACCGGGCTCAAATGGTCAGAATAATGTGGAATATGCCACTATGGTCGAAAATCTTGATAGGAACATTGGATTATTGATTGCAAAAATGAGGAATACGGAAATGCTGGATAATACCTTGATTGTTTTTACCTCTGATAATGGTGGACTCTATGGCGTAACCAAACAACGGCCTCTACGCGCAGGTAAAGGCAGTTACTATGAAGGAGGGATTCGAGAACCCTTTTTCTTTGTCTTTGAGGACCGGATAATGGCAAATTCAGAGAGTGATATTCCCATTTCCAATCTGGATATATTCCCCACGATTTTAAAATATACAGGAATCCATAATTCTAGGTTACAACTCGATGGTAACGATCTATCTCCAATTTTAGAGGGAAAAGTAGCGGAATTAAACCGTCCTCTTTATTGGCATTTTCCTATTTATTTGCAAGCCTATGACACCTCTGACAATGAAACCCGGGATTCTTTATTCAGAACGCGCCCAGGTTCCGTATTAAGAAACGGAGATTGGAAGCTACATTATTATTTTGAAAATAATGATGTGGAACTCTATAACTTAGCACAAGACATTGGGGAAAGGACCAATCTTGCATTAGAGGAACCCAAGAGGAAAGATGAAATGTTGAACGATCTAAAGAGCTGGTGGAAAAAAACAAAAGCTCCGATACCCACTAAGTTGAATCCTGAGTACAGAGATTAGTCCAAGAAAAGAGAGACGAAATAGGGGCTATAATTTACCGGCCCGATTGACGGGCAAATAATCGCAATTCATCAACTTCAAACCCATGAACCATCGGCAGTTGGATTTGAGATGCCCCGACAAGTGGTGCCCTTAGCTTATTCAGATGTTCAGGTCATTGGAGGCAGGAATCATAGTCTAGACCGTTGAACACCGGCCAAATAAAATAGGAACAAAATGAAACCAAATTGTATTACTATCGTAATCCCTGTGTTTCTTTTTTCTTGTTCCGATGTTTCCAAGAAGAATTTAGAGAGAGCCGAATCCAAGCAGTACAAAAAGGGAATCCATACCAGGACCATAGGGGAATAAGCTTTAGGTATTTTGATTGTTTGGCCATTGCGTATTATATTTCAGCAGTTTCAAAGTTGGGAGAAAAAGAGACTCGACCCGTACCAGTGCCAGTTTCTGCTTATACATTTTCAATTGAGTAAACGGGCTATGTACCACTCTACGTAATACTATAAAGTACCTTAATAATGGCATCAAACAAACAATTGGCCAAGCGATTTAGAGAAGTAACCTTAAACGGAAAATGGATTGCAAATACAAATTTGCACGATCAACTCCGTGATATTACCCTGGAACAGGCCTTGACCCAAATCGCCGATTTGAATACTATGGCCCAACTGACTTTTCACTTAAACTATTATATTTCAGGTGTACTGAATGTACTCGAAGGGGGTAAACTGGAAATTCGGGATAAATTTAGCTTTGACTTGCCCAAAATGAATTCGGAACAAGAATGGAATGCCCTTAAAGCCGACCTTTTTTCAAATTCGGAGAAGTTTGCCGAGCATATTGAGCTCCTATCGGAAGAAAAGCTGAATGCTGATTTTGTGAAAACGGACTACGGTGATTTCCGAAGAAATATTGAAGGTATGATTGAACATTCCTATTATCATTTAGGCCAGATCGTATTACTTAAAAAAATGGTTGCCCAATTATATGGAAAGCAATGACGTTAGGCTCAAAATAAACATGTTAAGTTTTCCATACACTTGCTGTCCAAAAAAGAAAATTGCAGGTGTTTAGTCACTTGAAATTTTTGTTTTTGAAACGTTGGGCCACCCCAAAATCAAGGTCGTGTTAGGTATTACTGATCAAAGCGACCTAAGGAAAAGGATTTACACTACAATTCCATAGTTAATCCATAATTTTGCCAAATAGAAGGTGTATCCTTCCAAGTATTCAATGAAAAAGAAAAAACTATGAGGTCATCACTTATTTTACTGCTTAGCCTCGCCTATATCACCGGGGCTTGCCAGACAAAATCCGAATCAAAAGAGGATAATTCCACGTACCCAATTCAAAGGACGGATGCGGAGTGGAAGAATATTCTTTCGGACGAGCAATTTTACATTCTACGCCGGCAGGGTACGGAATATGCTTTTTCCGGGGCCTATTGGGACAATAAGAAAAAAGGGACATATTATTCGGCCGCTACGGGCCAGCCTTTGTTCAGCTCCGAGCATAAGTATAAATCCGGCACCGGATGGCCCAGCTTCTACAAGCCAATTGATGAAAATGCCGTAAAGGAGATTGTTGACAAAAGTCACGGCATGGTCCGTACGGAAGTAGTTGATAGTGGAAGCGGTTCACATCTGGGCCACGTATTTAATGATGGTCCGGCACCAACCGGATTACGGTATTGTATGAATTCCGCTTCCTTGATATTTGTGGCGGACGGAGAGGAATTGCCGGCAATTGTAAAGGAGTGGAAAGATACCTATGGGGAATAGTTCTTCCTAATGAATAAGGTTGACCTAAATAATATTTAAAAGGCCAACCTTGTTGGTATTTTCCGTTTTTTACAATAGATTTTTCCTTGCGCTTCAAAAGGCCCCTCACTTAGAAATAAGCTTTCCTCTATTTGCTCTTCATGTTGGTTTGCGGTTGAAAAACTTGATTGCTGCCTTGGCACACCGCCCGGCCCAAAAACCGAAAATGTCGGATTACAAAGTCTAGAATACCATGGCAGCAAACCGATAAAATCTTACATTTATCTTCGTGAGTAAATCACCTCCCAGCCTAAAATCAAGCTTCGCAAGTCCGTTTGTTTTTTTTGGCCAGGTCGTGGCTACTGTTATTAGAAATGAAAGATTACATATATTTCTTAATTTTTCTGTTGTCAATTTCCTGTCAGAGAAATGGGGAAAATATCGATTTGGAGCAACATTTTCAAAAGCTCTATGAAAAAGGCCTCTTCAATGGGGCGATTATAGTAACCGAAAATGATAGTGTACTGCTATCAAAAGGATTTGGTTATGCGGACTTTGAGCTTCAAAATCCATTTGAAACCAACACACCCATGGACACTGGTTCAATTACCAAAACCTTTACGGCGCTGGCAATGATAATGTTGGCCGGTTCAAATGAAATTGATTTAAATACCCCTGTACATACTTTTATTCAAGATTTCCCTTATCCCTCCATAACAATTCGTCATTTATTGGAACAAACTTCTGGAATTGTATCGGATGATTACGTTTTTAATAGAGCGCAAAAAGGTGTCCCCTTAAGTAATGGAACATTTCTGGATTTTCTGATCAAGGATAAGCCAAAATTAGAATTTGTTCCAGGGAGTCAGTTTATGTACAATGGATTTAACCACCGTCTTCTTGCCATTGTAATTGAGAACATCAGTAAGGTTTCATATGAAGAATTCATTGGAACAAAAATTGCGGTACCGCTTGGCCTGGAAGATTGGTTTCTTAGATCGGCCCGGCTAAAGGATTTACCAAAAAATCGCGCTTTGGGTTATACAAAAGAAGGAGGTACTTTACGCACATATGATTCCGTTGATTTTGAGGCATTCTATGGCGATTGCAATCTGTTTTTTTCAGCCGAGGATTTATCAAAGTGGAGTGAATCCTTCATTTCAAATTCTCTTTATCCCGGACAGAGTTTAACGATGGCGCTAAACTCCAAGAGTTCGTTAAGTGATTTCAATATTCTTCATTGGTACAGTCTAGTTGACCAGAGAAAGTATCATTTCACCGGGGATTGGAAAGGATTTTATACCATGGTCTATTTTGACATTGACAGGAAGAGATCGATAATCCATTTGAACAATACCAATATGGCACATTGGCTTAGACCTACCATTACAAGAAATATAAATCAGTATTTAAACGATGGCAGTATTCCCGATTGGCAACATCCACGGCCCTTGGATCTTAAAAACGAAGAGATAACAGGCAGTTATTATTCAAATGAAAACCGAATTGCTCAAATTGGAGATAACAAGGGTATCCTTAAAATTTATGTGAACGATCATTCCGTAAGCCTTTTCAAATTAGAGTCTGATTTTTATTATGCCCCGGGAATTGACTTATGGGTGTGGTTTACGAAAGACCAAAGAGAAAGGGTAATAATTCATTGTTCGTCAATTTATGAACTAAATAAGGGTTTCAAACAAAGCGACCTACCATGACGATGATTTGTACTTTAAAGACTGACGGATTGGGAATTCTTGCTGGCTTTAAACTTGCGAACCATTAAAGACCTCTGTAGGAGAGTTCTTAGGTTACATCTTAATAATCATATCATATTCCGCCGCAGTTGCTATCACTTTATCGATGATTTCCGAAGCAAGCGATTTGTCACTCGCATTTTCTTCATTTTCAGGAATACCCATTTGCTCAAAAAAATCCCTAAACCCTTTAGGACTGTGAATATTCACCCATTTGCAGGGCCTATCACTTTTATTGGAGAATGTGTGTAAGGTTTTGGGTGGAACGTCAACCGATTCGCCCGCCTTAACTATCATGGTATCGCCATTTACCATAAACTCCATTTCACCCTCAATGATCAGGAAGGATTCCTTAAAAGAATTGTGCAAATGTGGTGGAGGACCTTGTACCTTAGCCGGTGTTTCCGCTACCATTAAATCATAGTCGCCTGTAGTTTCATGAGGCGTTACCTTATGGCCAAGCACCCATTTTGTGTTGGTGGAATTCATTTTATGAGATTTTTGTCTCACAAACATAAGTGTAAATTTTTATTCATCCAAATTTTATGAGATATTTGTCTTATGAAAGAAAATTACATCAACACGGGCCGGACAAATCAAAAAATCGAGACCAGAGGTAAAATTCTAATCAGTGCCCAATATTTTTTAAACAAGGGGTTAGAGTTTAATTTAGAGGATATTGCCAAAAGAACCGGAGTGTCTAGGGCCACTATCTATAGATACTTTTCCAATGTTGACGTGTTGGCTACGGAAGCAGCACTGGATATCAGCACCAAAAGTCCGACAGCGGTTTTTGAAAATCTTCATGGAAAGACCATTGGGGATAAGGTTCTTGAAATACAGGACTACTATAACACACTTGCCACAAACCATGAAAAGTTATTTCGAAAATACATTAGCACCGTTTTGAATTCAGGCACTGCAACACCAAAAAGAGGGGCAAGAAGAAAAAAAACCTTGCAATTGGTCTTTGAAAGGGCGAATTATACACCCAAGGAAAAAAAGGATCTTTCAAATCTGCTCACAATTTTAATGGGAATTGAACCCCTAATAGTGACTAAAGATGTTTGTGGATTAAATAATGAAGAATCGTTTGAACTTTTAAAATGGGGTATGGAACTGCTACTGGAGGGTTTTAACAATTCCAAAAAATAGTTGGTCGGCCACCGGGCTGCAATTTATCATCGTGTTCTTACTATCTTTAAACCTTTCGATCAGTATCCCAATGGCTATCGGTAGGTTGAATTACAAGCAGATAATTTGCTTCGTTTTATGCCTTCCCCTCTTGAGTACTCAGAACCCTAGGAGGCAGGAATCATGGCCGAAGCAGCTAAAGCAGGCAAAAGAAAAACTATGATAAAAAAGACCCCTTTGGCACTCATCATCTTTTTGATGATTCTTACTCGTGGATACTCACAAAACATTGAGACCTTACGGCAGAAAATTGAGGGTATCGCAAATTCCAAAAACGCGGTGGTCGGGGTCGCAATTAATGGGATGGAAGTCAAGGATACGCTAAGTATCAACGGTCAAAGACACTTTCCAATGCAAAGCGTCTTTAAGTTTCCTATTGCATTGACGATTTTATCCGAAATAGATAAAGGCAACCTTTCCCTCGACCAAAAAATTGATATCAAGAAAAGTGAGTTATTACCCGGACTATGGAGTCCGATACGGGAAGAATATCTTGAAGGTGGCACATTAACCATAGCTGAAATTATAGAATATACCGTCGCCCTTAGTGACAATGTTGGTTGTGATGCGTTGTTAAGACTTCTTGGAAAACCCCAAGCCGTCGAGAATTATTTTTTGAATCTTGGTTTTAAGGATTTTGCCGTTAAGATAAATGAGGAAACCATGCAAAGCAATTGGGATTTACAATTTCAAAATTGGACAACACCAAAAGAAGCTAACCGGATCCTGGCCACATTTTATGAAAATAAAAACGGATTACTTTCTAAGGAAAGTCATGATTTTATATGGAACATCATGAAAGGAACCAAAACAGGCAAGAACCGATTAAGGGGACAATTGCCAAAAGAAACACTAGTTGCGCATAAAACAGGCTGGTCAGGAGCTCATAAGGAAACAGGGATAACCGCCGCAGTAAACAATATCGGAATTGTCTTTCTACCTAACGGGCAATACTTTGCCATAAGTGTTTTTGTCACTGAATCCGTAGAAAGTCTTGAAACTAACGAGAAATTGATAGCTGATATCTCCAAAGCCACTTGGGATTATTTTATGGACCAACAGCAATAGAGTATCCAGATTAAGTGTTTGAACCTGCCAGCAGGTGACGTGTGTACAAATTACAGCGGTTTAATCAATAAAGCGAAAATATATACATAAAACGAAGTTCAGTTCCACCGAAAGGTTATGGCTAAAAATCCCCAACTAAACATAGACAAGACCATTAACAACAATACAAGAAATATGAGAACAAAGTTAGCCTTAGCGTGCATCTCTATCCTGATCCTTTATTCGTGTTGTAATTCAACCAAGGTTAAAACGGATTCCGAAACAACAAAAATTGCCTTTGGTTCTTGTGGTCATGAAGACCATCCACTTCCGATATTCAATGCCGTAACCGGACATAATCCCGATTTATTCATTTTTTTGGGCGATAATATCTACGGTGACACCAAAAACATGGATACGCTCCGGGCAAAGTATCAACTGTTGGGTACTAAACCATCCTATAAAAACCTAAAGGGGGAGGTACCAATTATTGCAACCTGGGATGATCATGATTACGGATGGAACGATACCGGAAAATCCTATCCATATAAGGAAGAGTCAAAACAAATATTCCTCGACTTCTTTGAAGAACCGGAATCTTCGGAACGGAGAAAACATAATGGCATATACCATTCTTATCTCTATGACTATGGAGATTATACACTTCAAATACTATTACTTGATGGTAGAACCTTTAGAGATGATTTAAAGCCATATGGGGGAGAATACGACCATGATGAAAGATATGATTTTTACCGGAAAGACTATGCGCCACATATAGAGTCAACCCCAACATTATTGGGTGAGGAACAATGGAATTGGTTGGAAAAAGAGTTACAGGTGCCTGCCGATATAAGGATTATTGGCTCAGGAACTCAATTCGGAATCGAATGGAATGGATATGAGGCATGGGCCAACTTCCCTCACGAAAGGAAACGAATGCTAGATCTGATCAAAAGGACAAAAGCAAATGGTGTACTGTTTATTTCTGGAGATGTTCATTATTCTGAAATATCCAAACTAGAGACTGACTTTTATCCCATCTTTGATTTTACCTCAAGCGGTCTTTCCTCTACTTGGAAATTTGCAGCTCCTAACAAAAACAGGATTGAAGGCCCTATAATGGACAATCACTTTGGGTTAATAACGATTCATTGGAAGGGTGAGGATACCGAGCTTATCATGGAGACTTGGGATATCAACGATAATCAAAGAATAGAACATACCATACTCCTGAAATCAATTCAATTTAAGGAGTAAATACTGATGCTAATGCTGTATCTTATGAAAAGTTGTAATTAAAAATCTACCGAAGATAATTAATAGGTACTTTTCACATTATACCACCTTTCCCCCGATACCACGCGCCACGCCTCCTATGCATTGTGCTCTGCACTTTTTAGGGAAGGCCATAATTCTTTGGTAAAAGATTTTCCATCTACGAAAACAAATAGTACTACACATTCACTAAAAACCAACAACACAAAACCCATTCCCCAAAAAAACAAAAGCAAGCTATGTTTTATGCTTGCTTGGTTTTCAACTTTTTGTTGATTCATTCGTGACCGCGGGAGGATTCGAACTCTTAAATATCTGATAATTCTGACTCTTATATATATTGGTTAATTTTTAATTAATACAAGTTAAAATCCATATTTACAGTATCTTATAAATCAACTTGTAACTCTAAATAGTTTTAAAGAAATTGAAATAGATGGTAAAATTGTTGGCTAAATGTCGGCTAACTTTTCTATCTTTGGAATGTTCAACGTTTTTAACATGCCCATTTCATTTCTAGTTCAGAGCAAGAAAAATCCTGCTCCAATCTACATTAGGGTTACCGAAGGTAAAGATATAGATACCAAGGTCCGGACCAAATATGTAGTAGACCCTGCCAGGTTTTCAAAAAATACCGTTCGAAATTTTAGTGTTCCGAAAAGTGCTGATGCCACCATAAAAGCAAGGATAATTAAGAATAATGAAAATCTATCCGTTCTCCGGAACAATCTTGAAAATCTTAGAGGGAAAGTTAGCACTTTGCTAAATCAAAGGGAGGGCAATGAAACCATTAATGCCGACTGGTTGAGAAATGCGATTAAACCCATAGACGAATCCAATAAATTACCCAATAATTTGATTTCTTTTTTTGAAGACTACCATGAATTTAAAAATGATAGCCTGAAAAAAGGAACTATTAAAAATAATAATGTTGTCAAGTCTCGGGTAATTGAGTTTCAAAAAGACTTTGGAATCGTAACAATAGATAAAGTAAATAAAAGATTCAGTCTCGCTTTTCAAAAGTGGTGTCGTAATAAAGGATATGATCACAATACTATGTTCAAATCTTTAAAGACCATAAAGATGATTTGCAGACACGCCAAAGATCGAGGTGCAACCACAAGTTACGAACTAGATAGTATTACAAAAGGTTTGAGATATAAGTATGTAGAACCAGTGTTTTTAACCTTCGATGAGATTAATAGAATTATTGCGAAGCCTATGCCATCAGAACGGTTGGAGATAGCTAAGGATTGGTTAATCATAAGTTGTGATACTGCTGCCAGGGTCTCTGACTTCATGAGATTTACGGTAGATAAAATTGTTGAAATGGAAGGCATTAGATTCATTGACATCACTCAGGTTAAAACTGATTCCCAAGTACTAATACCTATTACGCCGGCCGTGGACAACATTCTTAAGAAAAGAAACAATCAATTTCCTCCATTATTTTCCGAGAATGAACAAAGCAATCAGGCAATGTACAATAGGCTTATTAAGAAGGTATGCCGCAAAGCTGGTATAAACGAAATCGTCACTGCAAAAATCAGAAATACTGAGACCAATCGATATGAAGTCAAAGAAATAGAGAAGCATTTAGCTGTCAGTTCACATATCGGACGTCGATCATATGCGACAAACTATTATGGGAAAATACCCACTCCACTATTAATAAGTGCAACCGGGCACAGTTCAGAAGCGCAGTTCTTACGTTATGTAAGGAAAAAAGGCACCCATAATGCTCTTGCGCTTGCAAAGGCCATGAGGGCATTGTCGATACAAAATGGACAAGAGCCTAAATTAGAATTAATAAAAAATGTAGCAAATAAATAGAATTATGAAATTAACAAAAGAAGAACACAGGCTATTAATTAGCCGAATTGTTAATGATACTATTATTCATGAGCGAATGTGCAATGGAATAAACTATATGCTAAATTCAATTTCTGAAACTGAAGACAATGAGGTTGGGCCTATTTATTTTGGTATTGATACAGCAATTGACCTAATGGGGTTTATGGGGAAGAGGGAGAATTATGAAGTCATGAAAAAGTTTTATCATTTTTTCTTGGACCAGATAAAAATGGATTTGGATACACCGGTCAATGAAAGAAAAGCAGTAATCGATCTTGCCAGTGAAATAGTAGATGAATGGTTTAATATACGCAGGACATACAAAGCCCAGCTAAATTGATAAACAGACATTTTTTATAAGATTGACGAAATATTTGACATAATTCAGGATCCAAGAAATGTAGTTTAATGATTGTGAAAAAGGTTTCAAATAACAAAAATATATGGACGCTCAAACCGCTTACAACATTATCAAACAACTAGATTTATCACAAAAGGATGTATTGGAACTCATATCTCTTTTAGAAGGTGCTAAGCCAAAGAGAAAAGGAAGAAAGCCCGTGATTTCAGTTGCCTGGGCGAAGAAGGATTTTAAAAATAGGTTGAACAATGGATTATCGAGACAGCAATTGACCTAATGGGATTTATTGTATAAAGTGATAATTATCAATGCATGTATAAATTTTATTGTTGTTTCTCGATTACGTATAACTAGATTTGAAAACACCAATTGGTGAATGAAAAGTTGCAATAGAAATTCTACTGAGATGGTAAAAGAATGGTTTAATATGTGCAGGGACCGCAATGCCTAGTAAAATTTATTAATGGATATTTTTCACAAGATTGACGAAATATTTGACATAATTCAGGATCCAAGAAATGTAGACCCTGATGACTTTGCAGAATTCTACCCTAATGAGGGACAACTAGGAAATAATAAAAATCTAACAAAGAAAGAAATCAGCGCATTATTCCAAACAAGAAATATATTTAAAAAGCCATCTAATTGGTCCGGGTATAAACCTTTGTATTCAAAATATCATTTATTAGTAGCACTTTGTAAGAAGATGACTTCCGAAGACTTAGATACTGTTTGTGGATACTTTGCTAGTCGTTGTATAAAGAATAATTCCACATTTATAATGGATTTTTGGGAGATTGATGGGATTCTCCCAAAAAAAGAAATTGGGGAATTGATAGGAATGTACACAGTGTTTTTTAAGAACATTTTAGGAGAACTTTCTCTTGATATGGAAAATGCCATTCCCCATAAAGTATATTCTGGCTCCGATAAAATTACCATTCAAAAAAGTTTATCAAGTAAACCGACTGCGGCACTCACCTTAGTGAAACTGATTGCAGAAGGTAATCTTAAATTTTCGAAAATACCGGCCACTCGAAAACCAGGTAAAAAAGATATCGAATATAATTATTTTGGCAAAAAATACTACGAAGGACAGGAAGTCTCCGATCAAATTGGTGAAGATTATAACTTGGATGAGAAGACTATTGCTAACTTTCGTCAGTATGTTACCGACACTGGTACTTGGTTTATGTCTACGGTCCGACGAGAATATGGTGGGAAAAACTTATTTGGACCCGCTATTGCTAATTTGATTAAAAACCTGAATTACCTAATTGAAACTGATGATAGTTTGAAACCAGCTAAAAGTTTTCTTGAGCTTTTAGAAGAGTTGGCAATGCACGATCATTGTGAAAGTCCGATAAAAAAAGAATCTTTACTGACTATTTTAAACCATTTGAATCAAAAATGAACTGGTTCAATAGATGGTTCACTTCAAATGAGTGCCAAATTTGTAGGGTAATCAAAACACCTTGCAAATGTCTGGTACAATTCAATTCATAAACACAACACCTGAAGAACTTTTAGAAGAGGTTGACAAAAGACTGGAAGAAAAACTGGAAATTATTAAAAAAAATTTCCAACCTAAGGAGCCTACCCAGTATGTAACCAGAAATTATGTTGCAGAGGAAATGCTCTTCTGCGATTTAAGCACCGTGCATAATTTGACTGTCAGGGGTATTCTCAAAAAATATGGTATTGGCGGTCGAGTTCTCTACAAAAGACGCGAGGTTGAAGACGCAATTATTGCTTTGGACAAGTAATACTAAACATTCATTTTTTAAATATAGATCTATGGGAATTCAAAAATTTGTTAAGAGTAGCTTTGAACCAGTTCTTATCCATATCGACAAGGGAACTATTCATGAAAAGTTAAGAGTCGCTAGAGAAAAGGAGGTTGTGTTGCAATCCATAGTAAGGGTATGCGAATCATTTTTGAAAAGAAAACTGAATGCAGATGAGAAAATCAAGGTTTTAAAGGAAAAGTTTGAAGGTGTTTGTTTACTGCTTAAAGAACAAATGGGTCTGCCAAATGCGGATACTGACACAATATTGAAATTATACGGAGATGAAGGCAAAGAGGTAAAGAAAATCTTTGCGGATAATTTCAAGCTAAATGTTTATGATTTAGACTCCTACAAAATCACTGCAAATGGTTTTAGATTAAAGAAAGAAGCAATAGAGCAAATTGAAAAGTTAGGATATTATTATACCTCTAGCGACAAAGGAAATGAAGCCTTGAAAATTGCGCGAACATTCATAGAAACATACAACGACGGTGTAGATAATGGCTTTATATCCAAATTAAGAAGAGATGATTTTATAAAATCTCTGGATGACCTGTGTATGCGTGGAACAACGTCAGAGGGCAATCCTGGAGCACAATTAAATTATGCGAAAATTAGCAGAATAAGATAATCTTAGATTATAAGAGGCTTCGAAAAATTAAATTGCTCCATTTGTTTCGCTTCCATCAAAAATTAAAAAAGGCACCTTCTTGGTGCCTTTTGTAAACGATGTTCAAACGTTTTAACATACTGGCCGGTGGCCAAGTAGTTTATTCCCCAAAGATAGTAAAAACTGGTGATAGATTTTCTCAAACTAGTGGTAAGGGACCTGGATGAGGTTGGTCGAATTTGGGAGGATTCAAGATTGATATTTTACAGTCACATACAGACTTTAAATCATATGGATTGGGAAAGTATACGAACAAGAGAAAAAAAAATTTACAAAGGCATACTATTCTGCAAGTTTGAACATAAAATGGAAATATTGTTGTCACCACATTATTATAGAAACAACAATGTGCATAACGCGGACGATTTTAGGGCATTAGATTGTATAAGCACTATCAGGGAAATTGGAGATTTATTTAGAATTAAATCGTTGGAAAAGTGGCAAATAATTAACATTGAGTATGGATTGAATTTTGTTTTGTCCAATTACGGTAAAGAATTAGTGGTTTTTGCTGAATATTGGAAAAAGACACCGTTTAGGTATGACACCGAACTTGCCTATTCCAAAAAATCATACGTGGTAAAGAAAAACGGCGCTGCTAATACCTATAAAATAATCAAATTGTATTGCAAGCATTCTCAATTCCCAGAATATTGTGAACGCGACACGATCCGGATAGAAATAAAATCAAAACAATCAAAGTATATGGAACGTATAGGACTAGCACATCTTGGTCATTTGCTCGATTCTAAACCATATCTATTAATGAAACAAGAATTAATTCAATTATCGCGCGAACTCTTGATTCTCGATCAGAAAACAGGTTTTGAAAACCTAAGCCTGAGAGAAACAAGAAAACTAAAAGAGTATTTAAATACTCATACGTGGTACACTTCTCTTCAAAAATCAACAAATGAATTTTATAAAAAGAAACAACGCTATTTTAATCTGCTAAACATTACGGGCAGAAACATCCATTATGGATTACAAAAAAGGGTGACCCAAAAGATGGATTTTCTTTGCAATGTAGAATTCGAAAAGGGGTTAAATTCGACAGCTTTGTCTAAAAACGAAAAGGGGTTAAATTCGAGTAATAATATAATTGGAATTTCAACCCCTTTGGGTAATTCATTCTCGAAATGTAAAGTAACAGATATATATCTCGAGCATGAAGGGGCGGGAGCAATCTATATTCGAACTACTACTTTGAGATTTCTCCAAAAGAAACAACCAGAGATATTTCAGCAATTGAGATTAGATTTATTGCCTGCCAATAAAAATAAACACCCAAAATATGAAAAAGACCTCATATCCCATATGGCCAAACAGGTTCGCAATCGTTATTACAACGCTAAAAGAAAAGGGCAGGGAGGTTTACTTAAGCAGTACAAAAATCAAATTGCCGCCAAGAAGAATTTTAATACTATTCGAAATTCAGGACACATGTAAATGGAAACTATTATTAAACTAAGATTAAAAAGGGCCATCATTGAGAGTGATACAACTAGATTGGCAGATGGGAGAATTCTAGTAAATAATATCAATAATCTAAGTAATCTAATACTTGATGATTATGGAGAATTATTCAACTATGAGTGTATAAAATATATCCTCTATAAGTTTTATAAAAGAGGGTATAGAAAGACCTACATTGAGAAAAACAAATTAAATGATTTAATAGATTGTGTTTGCAGGGAGTTAGGTACCACTCGTAATCAATTAATTCAGGAGATTGAGATATAACAATGGTACAACGAATAAGGTACTGTAAACTGAAATTTAGAGCCCCGCAATACGTTGCGCACGCCGTTCTTTTTGCACTTGACACGGATTTCAAAAAGTGTCACGAAAAGTGTCCCATTTTCTAGGTTTTTTTTCAACAAATGTGACAATAATTAAGTTTTAACTAAATAACATAATAATATGTTTCTTAAACCGAATGATTTAGCAAGTGCAATGGGTATCAAACCAGATACCCTAAGAAAGCATATCCAAAGAAAAAAGTTATTCAGGTCTGGAAAAGTGATTGATACAGAATTCCCAGCCAATCACGAATATATAATGGAGCAAACAGCGGGTAAAGGGTTAAATCTGGGCTTGATTCCAAAAGATTCCAAATCCTCAAAACAGAAAATGGATATATTACCAACAATCTCTGATAACCCATCTATCGAAACACCTATAAAACCGAAACCAAGTAAACATGAAAAGTTGGGAATTCAAAAAAAGGAAGCTGAGCTCTTAAAAATAAAAAAGGACACCGAATTTAGGGAATTCCAATTAAGAAAAATACAAGGAAAACTTCTTCCAGTGGATTTAGTGGAAAGGATTTTTACGGTGAATATTCAGACCGTTTTTAGAAGTTTTGAAACCGAAGCGGAAAATGTGGCTTCCATTTATTGTGATATCCTGGGGGGTGATAGTTCACATCAAGCTGAGATGACAAAACAGATGAAAGATCAGTTGCAAGTGTCTATAGATTATTCCAAGGATAGAGCAGCAAAAGAAATCAAATCAGCGATTGAGTCTTATTGCGAGGTGCTCAGCCGCGGTGAAAGAAAATGAATTTTTTGATGAATATGACCGTTACATATCTTCATAGTATTGATATTGAGTACCATGGCCAAACCTTGATTACTGATATTGATGATTGTCTAATACATACTACACAGAGTATTAAGGATTGTGACCTGGACAAACGTTCCTTTTGGTTTGACGATGGTATTTACAGTTTGTACAAAGATGAGGTAATGAGTAACGCTGAATTTACTGCATGGGGATATGAATTCTTAAACCACTCTACAAAGGCAACCTTCAATGAGGTTATTTTGCTAACTGCTGCTGGTGATAGGCTTGCAGCGATAAAAAAGAAGTTCTTTTTTAATGATTCCAAAGTTTTGGATTCTGTTAAGGTTATTGAAGGTTGTGCAGATACCAAAAAAATTGAATTTCTAAACGATTTTACCGACCCATGTATTTATGTCGATGACAAGCCGCAAGTGGTTTATGGAATTAAAAACCCATTGGTCAAATCCATCTTGTTCAAACTCAAATAATTTATCAACAGAGTTTATATTTGGAATACTGAAAAAGAAATACAAGAGGGTTAGTATAATTCAGTTCGTTCAGACAATAATCTTAGGTCATTCACTGAGATGATACGGTGAGGTTCTCCGTCATGTTCCACAAAACCGTAAGGCTATTTGGAAACGAAAAGACGTAAGACACCTACATCCAAAACCTTTGCTATTTCTTCCAGCATCCCTTTTTATTATGTCTTATGAAAGTAAAGCCCCTTTGACCACTAAAGTCATAATGCTCAACGTACCTTGAGATAAATTAATCCTAAATACTATGTCAATTGATTTGGGCCGATTAATATTTATCATGGATTGTCATCTAAAAAACAGGAAACCGGTATATGGTCACTTGTCCTTGTCTTGATAATGGAACCGGCGTTTGCCCTTTGGAACGCCTGATGCTCCACTTCGCCATTGCCACCGTTGACCTGTAGGGAAAGGCTCCCGTTTACAAGGGGCTGGCTAATGAAGATATGGTCCAATAGCAAGGGGTTCTGGCTTGCCGGGATGTTCAGGATCTTGTCGCGGAACTTCGCGGTCCACCGCAGATCTTTCTTGAAATCGAACAGGGCATGGTTCATGTATCTTTCGGCCTCCAGTACCTCCCCCTGGAGGTTCTGTATCAGATCGAAGAAAAGATATTGGTATTCAAAATAACGCTGTCCAGGACCATCGTTTCCGTCTCCTAACACCATTATTCCCGGATTGGTCAGCTGGTCGAACTTGGCGTTGATGTACTGTCTAATGTTCCGGGCCTCCGTAGCGAGCTTCACACGTGCTTTCAATGCCGTCTCAAGAAAAGTTCCCGTTAGGTTCCCGTCCTGGTCCCTGGTAATGGTTGAGTTGTTTATCTTGGATTTCAGGTGTATCCCAATGAACTCTATCTCCTCGCCGTTGTCCAATTCGTAGATTATTACCTGGGGCAACCTGTAATGGCTGTGATCAGTTGGCTTTATCTGCCCCCAATAGTTGACGTTCCAGTTTTTCTTGCCCACGAAATCATACCATACCTGGGCCTCCTGTAGCCTGCATTTGGAAAGGATCATCGGTTTTACCACGAACCACATCCATTGTGTACCCTTTATATCGTAATCGTCGTCCCTGTCGCCAATATTGTCGTTGGGGCCTTTGAGCATAACCGGTACCCATTGGTCGTTCAGGACTGTACTACAGAAATCCACAATGCCCTGTTCCCCTTTGGGGCCTTCCACGATCGCGAGGATATCCGGCTCTATATCGCTAATGGTCTCCTCCACCCTCCTTCTCCGGTCGAGTTCATGGGCGGTAGGGTTGTTATCGATCAATCTATTACTGTTCTTGATGTTCCAGGTGGTTACTTTTAATGACATGATGCAGCGTTTAAGTTTTATATTCCTCATTGAAAGGGGGCCGCTATCAAAAAAAGAGGAGTCTTTATTGCCTATATAAGTTACGTAAAATCGTGAATCTTAAAAGTGTAATCGACTAAACCAACTTGATTTTGGATTAACTGTATCCGACAAAGAGGAGCCTCATTTTTTCGGTGGGTTTTGTTGGTATTTTAGCTATGAAAACCATAGGTTTTTGGAGATATTCGATATAGATGAAAATCCTAAAATTCTGTATATTAGGAATTCCAAACACCAAACCGGATGCTAAAGGACAGAGTAGATTTATATAAGGAATTAGAGGAAAAGAGGAATTCCAAATTAATGGTCTACATTACCAGTGATAGGCCGAATCTTGGAACCCAGATAGCTTCCGATATTTTAAGCCCTTTTACCGAGCACTTGGACAAAATCGGGGATGTGGAAAAAATCAGTCTCTATATTTATACTAGAGGCGGGAACACCTTGGCTGCATGGACTTTGGTGAATTTAATTAGAAACTTCTGCAAGGATTTTGAGGTAATAATCCCATTTAACTGCCATAGTGCCGGAACATTGATTTCTCTAGGGGCCAATAGGATAGTAATGACGAAACAAGCAACGCTTGGCCCGATTGATCCAAGTGTCAACGGTCCATTAAACCCCGAGGTACCAGGAGCAAATAATCCAAATTCAAAAGT
This sequence comes from Ulvibacterium sp., assembly GCF_028285715.1. Taxonomy (GTDB): domain Bacteria; phylum Bacteroidota; class Bacteroidia; order Flavobacteriales; family Flavobacteriaceae; genus Ulvibacterium. The sequence continues at coordinate 21,247 of NZ_JANQOO010000005.1, read as the reverse complement.
TCCGGTAAGCGTGGAATTTGTCGATGCATACCTTCAAATGGCCAGGACAGAACTTGGTATAAGAAATGAAAAATACCTTTCCGATGTCCTGATTGAACTTAGCGACCACATACATCCACTGACACTTGGACAAGTTTACAAGTCCAAGTCTCAGATTCAGATGCTCGCAAAGAAACTTTTGGAGTACCATGAAATCAAGGAAATAAATAAGGATGGCGTAATAAAGTTCCTATGTTCGGAATCCGGATCTCATGATTATACCATGCACAGGAACGAGGCAAGAAGCCTTGGGCTGAATATCGAAACCCCAGATATGGATTTTTATAAATGTATAAAAAGCATTTACGATGATATTGAAAATGAGCTTCAGATAAGAACGGCATTCAATCCAAATGTGGTTATCGGAGATAAGAAACAAGCAAGTTATCAATTAAGAAGGGCATTGATTGAGAGTTTAGAACTTGGATGCGATGTCTTTGTAAGCGAAGGAAAATTGACCAAAACAGAAATAAAGACGGATCCCAACAACATTCAAACAATAATACAGGACCAACGCACGTTTGAAGGTTGGAGGCAGGAGAATATCTAGAAAATTACTAACTTTGCTAATAATAGGGATATGGCTAACACCGGATACACATCAGCTTCAGCTATCTTTGATTTGACGGCTATTGAGAACCCATTCTATGAAACTACTTCTAGAAGGGATTCTTTCATTGAAGAAATGAAAAATGGGCAGGTAATTGTCCATAATCGATTATTGGAACCGAAAAAATTCGAGGATTCTATTTAAAAGTATTATACAAAATGCTTTAAGCCCCTGGAGAAGGGGCTTTTTTATGCCCTGATTTTTCCACCTACCGGAATATCCTGCTATCGAAGCTAAGTGCTGCAAGTATATATCTAATGCCGGTTGAGTCCTATGAGATATTTTATTTAAACTATTTTCGTGGAAAGACCGAATTTGAATTTTCCTTCAAGTATTACGTTCTCGTTATAAAATGACATAATGAATGTATTTTCCCTACCAACAATCGCGTCCCTGCAGGAAATTCTAATTTCTATAGATTGAGTATGGTCGGATAAAATATTTTCAACCTCTCTAGGAAGTTTAATTATACAGGTGTTGTTTCTATGTTCCTTTCTAAATGAGCTGAAAAATCCGTTAACTGAATGAATATAATCGATATCAATTGGCAGATCCTTTACTTTCTTGATGGTTCCATCTGGAACCGACATCATCTGCGGGGCCAAAACTAGAATTTTAACATCTCTAATGCTTGAAATCGATAGATTTACGAATTTGAAATAATACTCATACTTCTTTTTCTTCACCTTATATTTTGCGATTCTACCACTTATCCTTAAATGCGGCGCAAATGTATTCTGTACAAGGAAAAATATAAATGTAAATAAGAATGCTCCAAAAAGCTCGTTCGCCAAATTATCATAAGTAAGTTGGCCATTAGTTATAATGTAAATAGCTACTCCTATAGCGAGTATGGGGACTATCAATCTGCCAATTATTCTCATTTTTCTTTTAAATTATACCCAGCAAAGAAATAAAGATTAGGACATTTACCCTTAATGTATGGAATCAATATAAGAAATCTTTGATGTTTCATTTTCTATACGGATCCCATCTATCAATTCTCATCGAAATCAAATAGGTTTTTATTCCTAGGTAAAGAAATGGAAGAACAAAAATTAGATATAAATAATTATCAATTAGAACGATTGCCACCAAGAAACTTGTGATAAAAGGAACTAGGAGCCAAACTATTATCTTTAGGAGTTTTGACCAATTATCTTCAAAAAAACCAATCCAGAAAAAATCATAGTCAGTTTTGGAAGGGGACAACTTGATTACCTTTAGCATGTGTGATATTACATAAATGAAAAATATAAGTGTGAATATGATATAAACATAGCCAATTGACGAGTTTTGAATCTCAATCCCAATTATTTTAGATTTTTCCCCAAGAATTTTATCTTTTACTTCATCCCTCCATAACTCATTGAACGATCCAATTGTTCGATATTTGATCATTTCCCAGTTTTTTCTCAACCATTTTTTAGATTCAAGGTATTCTTCTATTTGGATGGTTTCAAAAGTGAGTGAGCTAATGTTGCATTTGCATCTTACATTGATCGCAGTACCTGGCATAATGTTTAAATTACTGGCTTTCGTCATTCTCAATCTTGCCACATTCATAGTAATGTAACTAGATCCGGTTTTTTGAATTATACTATCAAAAGATGCAACCGAATATATTCTCTCGTTTGTTGGGATCAAACTATTTTTACTTTGCTGTGGCTTACAACCAAAAAACCTTGTTGGATAAAAAACGGTGGTAGTGTTAAGAATTGCTTTTACGGCATTTTCAACTTTAGAAGTGTCTGTAATTCTACTATAATGTGGAACTCTAAAAAACACAAATTCCTTATTATTTTTACCGCCCCAATTTAAGTTAAGATCAAAGCTCTTCTGGAATGCATTGCTTATTGAATCTTTAATATTATTGAATTCATCAGGTAATCTATCTCTTCTCAAATCATAAATCAGTTTATGTGGATTTGAATTGAAGGACTGAATATCTCTGTTCAAACCGTCTAATTCTCTAATTGGTGTATTATTCTCCCAAGTTCTTATTCCAAGATAAGAGATGAGTAAAGAAAACCCAATAAAGACGAGATGAACACCTCTTAGCTCTTTTTCATATTTTTCAAAGCCCTTGGACATTTTAAACCTACTACTAAACTTTTATTCATAACTTAAAATTTAGGTCATGAAAAAGTTCCGCTTGTATAATATTCAAACAAGATAAGAAATCCTTGAGTGCTATGCTAGTTCCTTCTTTGGTCTATAGGTGTATTTTCGCTCAAATCAAATTCGGTAAGGGTGACCGAAATGTTTGGTCCTTAAGATTTTGTAGGAGTGGTAGTAATCGTTAATTTATTTTTTAGTATCTGTGAGGGTACCACTTATAACATACTTAATAAATTCTTTCCCTAATTCCGTAGTAAATACTGATGGCTCGACATAACTATTATCATAGAGGATATAATCACCGACTCCAAAGCCTTTCAATTCACCGTCAGTAGAAATCAGCCCTTTGTTTATCAAGTCTGTGCAGTAATACTTAAATACATCCTTGGTTACTATGATTTTATTTGGATAGCTATTGTATTTTTCGTAAAATTTATCGTAGCTCTCAATTCTTTCCAATAGTTCCTTTGAATCCCTAATAAACCTAAGTACGATTAACTGAATTGAAGAAACATTGACGAGAAAATCCATAAATAGCCGATTGTTACTTGTTTCATAATGCTCTTTGTTAACTATTGAATCAACAAATATATTGGCCAGCGACTTCCTTAGTTGTGTTTCCCTGATGTCCATAGAATTACGCCAAAAATCTTTATTGAAGTCGTAGAAGTCTTCACCTTGTAAATATTGCTCATTAATTTGGCTATTCTCCAGAGCACTTACCTTTTCTTTGAGTATTTCTACGGTTTCATAAATTCTTTTTTGTTGAACCCTGTTAGGAATTTCAAACAACAATTCATTCATCAGAGGGCCGATTAAAGGCACAATGCCGATGGAGCCTTTGATAACCGCCTCGTGTAATTCTCCTTCACCGGTGGATTCGCTCAGTATTTCAATTGGCGATTTTCTTGTATTTTCCCCCATACCCAATTAAACTTAATGGTTCCTTGCATTCTTTTTGCTAATCTCTATTCAAAAGTTCAGTTTTCGTTTCCAAAAGTGATTTTCCTAAAACATCGAGTTTATATTCATTTGCTTCGTTTATTTGGATATGTCCAAGTAGATTCTTTAAATCTTCAATGTTTTCCTTGGTTAATAATTCAGGGGAATTTGCAACTTTCATCAAATCCTCACTTTTAATGTTTTTTCCGAAAATTGATATTAAAAACTGATATGGAGTTTGTTCTTTTTCTAAAATCTTCTTCTGAACTAGTGCATCATTTGGCACAAAAATGGAAAGATTGATTAACTTTGCATCAACAAACCAATTATTAATTACACCTTCAGATTCCTGGTAAAAGTAGCCATTAACACTCGCTACGGGAAAAGTTGCCACCGTTTTTATTGGCATTTCCGTGTAGGTCTGCAACGAAATTTTCCTAACATGGAAGCCAGTAGATAGATAAACAGCACGAACCTTATTTTTGTATCTATCATTGTATTTCTTTGCTATTGATTCAATTGAATCATGTAGTATTTTCAGTCGTGAGGTGCCTAGAATCTCATAGTTTAATTTAGCATAATCTTTTGAGGCCATACTAGCCGTTACCATGGAAACAGCAGATATTTCCGTACTGAATTCTTTATTTACAAAATATTTAAAAATGATATCCCCTTGATCTATTATTTCACTTTTGGCGTTATATCTATCTAAATTTATTAATCCTCCTTCGGTTAAACTATCCTTTCCGACTTCAAGCCATATGATCCCAAGTCCTCCAATTAAATAGTTTTTATAACGCTCCGGATTTTTTAATGTAACCCATGAATAATCATCTTTGTATGACAATGCTTTCACTTCATCCGACTTACTGGTTCCATTGGACACCTTTAAATTCCCTAACTGTTTTAACTTATCTGATTTTAGGTCTAATTCAGCCTTCAAACTATCAAGTTGTGACTGTTTATTGCCAATTTGTTCGTTCAAATTTCCTTTTACCTTATTATGTTCCTTAAGTGTAACACAGCTTTGAAACACACAACAAATTGCAAAAAAAACAAATAATTCTTTCATGGATATTGGCCTTTTGTAACTACTAAAAATACCAAATCCTTGTTAAAATCTTGTTTTATTATAGGTAAAGAAATTGTAAAACTTCAGAATTTACATCTATAGTTAACAATCCTCCAACCTCTAAAAAGCTTGGGCCTATAGGTGTATTTTCCTATATCACTGACAACGGCAAAAACCAACGAAATTCCCACCATATTATGTTCCCTTGGCCAATAGGTGTTCCCAAAAATCCTTTTCGGGCATATTATCGGTCAATTTGGCCAATTTCTTCCCTTCCAGATATATCAGATAATCGAGTTGACCTGAATGTTTGGAGCCCTCGATCTTCCCCCTGGTCTTTATAATCCCCATAATCCGGTTCTCCAATGATACTACGTTCATTGTCGTCTGGTACTGCTCCAATGTCATATTGGGCATACCACGTGCCTTTATGAGTTTGGATAGATAGAGGGTATATTTCATGGATATCATCCTAATTATTGGATATTATCCTAATTTAGAAAAGAATTCAATCCGCTACGGGACTTTAACATAGTCCGGGATAAATTCATTCGATCGATCTGGGAGTTTTCTTAATCCCCGGGTTTTGCTACATTGTACCTATGTGTTATTCAGCAGCATTGGCAACAAAACGAAAGCGATTGGAGGAACATTATGGTGTACAGGGCAAACTACCCTAAACGTTACCAATGACGATATGTACCGGCACCATATCAATGGATTTGGCAAACAGTATTTCAATGACAGGAAAATGGTTTCGCCACACCCTATCATTTAGTAAAAACCCATAAAGTAACTAACACTAAATGATGGCCATATCGATAGAACATCCTTCAGGCTGATTTGAGCAAAAACAGTCTTTTTAATCCATTCAGAAAGTATTTGAACCAAAAATGAACCGGTTCAATCAGGGAGTTCATCTAGCAAATATTAATATTTGTCTTGCTTAATCAGTTAAAAACTCAGCACAAAAATCATTAAATAGTAAGAATGAAAAAACCAGCAGTATCTGAAGAAATGGCCATAGATGAACTTTCGGTGTTCTTAAAAAAGTATAAGAAAAGAGAATTTCGAAAAGGTCAAATGACCAATGATAGAATCCTTGATGAATATCCAAATATAATCGATGCTATCATGGATGGCTTTTTAGTATTTGAGGATGCGGGACCAAAGCTGACCCTACGCGAACCAATAGAAACCGAGACTAAAGATAAGGAGCTTGGAGTGTACAACGTTGCCTTCCGGACCAGGGTAAAACCTAGTGATCAGGCTCGCATTATGGATGGTATCAACATTCAGACCCAACAGGCAAAGTACGTTCTCAAATTCTTGTCCTACGTAACCGGTTTGAGCTCTGGTGAAATAGACAAATTGGGCAAAGAGGACTATGATACCATCAATCAGTTATGTTCGGTTTTTTAGAAGGGTGGTCAGTTGACAATTTAAAGGCAATGATAGTATCAGTTGTAAGATACACCCATTGGCCGCCCGAAACGATCGATAAATTATATATCGATGATTTAGACCACCATGGCCTTTTGTATTGGTACAATGATGCCAAAGAACAAGAAAAACTAGCGAAAGAAACCAATGTCGGCAACAATTAAAATACCCGCACAATTTACGGCTGTTGACAAATTTAGCCATGTAGTAAAGGGCATGGGAAGAAACGTGGGAAATATGGCCAGTAATGGTATCGGCCACATTAAACGCTTTGATCATAAATTGAACCGGACTTTCAAGCAAATGGGCCGGCTATCACAACTCGCAATCGGTGTAGGGCTAGGCACTCTTTTTTACAATGCTGGTAATGATGTAGTAGAATACGGTGATGCCTTGGCACAGTTCAGGACAATAGTAAGTGATTTAAACGACAAGGAGTTTGCTAACTATGAGAAAAGTATTTTCAAAGTTGCCAAAGACACAAAAAAAAGCGCCATAGATGTAGTGGCATCTTATGAAAAAATAGCCGGCCTGAACGCTAAGTTCGCCGAAACCGAAAAGGGAATTTCACAAGTTTCAAAAGCTACAATTACGTTAAGCAAAGCCTCTAAAGATGACTTGGGAACATCGGCCGAGAATCTTGTTGGTATCATGAACCAATTTTCATTTGGTGCCGAACATGCCGATAGGACAATAAACGTACTTGCTGCCGGTCAGGCGGTAGGATCGGCTAGTATAACCCAAACAGCCGAGGCTTTCAAAAATTATGGTTCGGTTGCAGCTGGGGCAAACATTACCTTAGAGGAGTCCGTTGGTCTGATACAGACGTTGGGCAAGTTTTCTATTTTCGGTTCTGAGGCAGGTACTAAATTGAGAGGTGTTACCTTAAAACTACAGAAAGCAGGTATGGGTTATGCAAGTGGTCAGTTTAACATAAATAATGCCCTGGAAGAGGCTCGAATGCGTATTGATAAACTATCCTCTGCTCGAGAAAAAGATGCATTTATTACAAAAACCTTTGGAGCAGAAAATGTTTCGGTAGGCAGAACTTTGTTAAACAACATCGAGGTATACAAAGAATTTACTAAGGGTGTAACCGGTACTAGTGAAGCCCAAAAAGCAGCCATTATAAATTCCAACACACTAAAGAACAGACTCGGAGAATTAAGGAACGCTTTTACTAATAACGTGATAGAGGCCACTAACACGGGTGATGCCATTGATTTTGTCAAGGGCTCATTAGGTTTTCTGGGGGATAATATAGAAACTTTCACGAACATTGGTATTGGTCTTTTAGCCATGTTCGTTGCTATGAAAGGAGCCATGTTCACTTATGCGGTTTACCAAGGTATAGCCACGGCTGCGGCTTGGTTGGCGGTACCTGCAAATGCGGCGTTGGCGGCTACGGTGTGGTCGGTTACATGGCCGATATTGGCAGTCATAGCTGCTATAGCATTGATTGTATTGGCATTCAAAAATTGGGATAAGATCACGGCATGGTTTTCCAAGCAATGGGGAAAGTTTACATCATGGATTGGTGATGCATGGAACAATCTAGTGGAGTGGTTTCAGGAGTTTGACTTCATGGGATTTTTTCGGGATATCGGACAATCTATTTTAAAGTTTATCCTGGCACCAATGCGTATTATGCTAGAAATGGCTTCTAAAATCCCTGGTGAACTCGGAGATATGGCCAAAGGAGCTTTGGGCAGATTAGCTAATCTAACAGGAGATGTAGAAGTGAGAGATTCCCTAAAACCGGTTGATGGACCTCAGGTAACTACGGCTAATAAAATTGAAGAATTAAGGGAAAGTACTATGAAAGGATCTCTGAATATAAACCTTAATGACCCTGGAAAAATGGTGCAATCAACTTCCAGCAGGGATACACCGATTCCAGTTAAAGTAACCAGTACACAAGGGGCATTCTAAAAAATCTTATTTATGTTCTTAAGTTTACCCACAGAAGTTATTAGCCGGTCTCTTAAGTACGATATTGGTCAAGGGGTTTATTTTTATTATGATCCACAGACAAAACTTCATCATAAATATAACAGGGATCATGTCTACGAGATGTCCTATTCCCGAGATGAATTGTCAGAGGAAGTCCTTGAAAAACTGCCCAAGAATATAAAGGAAATTGGTTCGAACTCGGCAAACCTCTGTTGTTCAGAAAACATTGATAAACCTTCGTTGCAGGATATCTCTGATCCGCCAAAACAAACTATTAGTAAAATGAATATTGAATTGATGAATCACGAACAGATAAAAGAAGCCTTTCCACAAGTATATAGCGAAGTATTTAGCCTAGGTGTTGCAATGGAGCGCGCAAAGAACGATGAATGGATAAAACACTATGAACTTGGACATATTGATAAGTGGAAATTAAGAGATGGTATCCTATCGCGTCTTACCTATGACAGATATATGAGCCTGGAGATACAACAATTTTACGGAGATATAGATAAAAAATTAAAGTTGTTCAATAAAAATGAAAAGACCCTTGACGAAGACCATTACGTTTTACCAGTCCCGAAAGAAGATTACTATTCTAAATTAGAGGCGAAAGAATTTTACGATGAAGTAGATAGAAGACTAAAAAACTAAACTTCGAATTTTGATTTTTATTTGAGTTTATCTCCGACCCGCTGCAGAAATGTAGCGGGTTTTGTCATATATCATGTCTTAAGAAAGAAAAGACCCCTTCTTTATTTTTTAAATCCTTTAGCAGTCTATCCCTCCCAGTACCCGTATATTCCCGAATGGAACTTTCATTGTTAAAATACAACAGAGCGGATAATTCCATCTTCTCGATAAATGCCTCTAAATGCTTTGTTTTAACATCCAGATTTATACCAATGACATCCAACTCCTCAGATGGATAAATTGTAGTTGGAAGTTCGTTTGTAATTTTGATTCCTATTCCGGGAGTAGTCGTTGAAGAATAATTTTTTCCCTGTCCTATGGCCTCCCAAGTAATATTTACGAACTCGAATAATCCATTAAAAATAATATTAGCCCTGTACTCTTTTGTCATTGTCTCACCAACATTCTTGATGCTTACAACAACCTGAAGTCTAGTTTCATCAACATCTCCCTCTTCCGGATGAATATATAATCCTAATGCAGATAATATAACCTTTGCGCTTGATTTCTTTTCATAAAGATTCCGGACCTGGTATTCCTCCATCGGGGCAACACCAAAATTATTTCTTAAATAGAATCTCTTATCAACGCTCATATGTGGTGATTCCGAACTTTCCGGAATCTGTACAATATATATGGACTTACTTATATCATCATCCTTCCTTATCGGGAAAATTTTCAAGTTTGGAATAAGTCTTTTTATAGTCGAACTAATAATTTGTTCTAACGATTCTTTGGTAAAAGAATTCCCATCTACATATACAAAACTGTCAGCAACATTATCCTTTTCAAGTAGACCATAAATAATTAGCCCACCATTGGAATTGGCCATTGCCGCAATATCCTTTGAGATTTCCTTTTTGTTCCTGGGAGTCTTCTGCAACGCTTCACCTGACTTAAATTCAAGATTGAGACCCTCTTCAATTTTATTGTCAATTAATGATTGCAAAAATTCGAAATCGTAAGAGTCGTACTTATGAAGTTCTTTCATGAGAAAAAATTGGCTAAATATCGACTAAAAAACAAGAGCACAAAACCCAACCATTTGATTTTAAAATGGTTGGGTTTTTAACTAGTGACCGCGGGAGGATTCGAACCCCCAACCCTCAGAGCCGAAATCTGATATTCTATCCAGTTGAACTACGCGGCCAAAGTGATATAATACACCCTTAAAAGCGCGCTAAGATAACTTATTTTTCACTATGGTAGAAATAGTTTTTCCGTCCGCCTGTCCGGCCAATTCCTTGGAAACCATTCCCATCACCTTCCCCATGTCCTTCATCCCCGACGCACCTATGGCATCTATCGTTTGCACCACTACCTTTTCAATTTCCTCCTCAGTTAGTTGTTCTGGAAGAAACTGTTCAATAACGGCAGCCTGGGCCAGTTCGGGTTCCGCCAAATCGGCCCTGCCCTGTTCCTTATAAATGGAAGCGCTATCCTTGCGTTGTTTCACTAATTTTTGCACCAGCTTAATTTCATCGGCCTCGGTGAGATTGCCCCCTGCCCCACTTTCGGTCTGTGCCAATAACAAGGCCGATTTAATCGCTCTAAGGGATTCCAAAGCCACTGAATCCTTGGATTTCATAGCTGCTTTCATTTGTTCCATTACCTGTTCCTGTAGGCCCATAATTTCTGGTTTTTTCGGACTGCGAAGATAAAAAATAAACCCGAAAACATTGCTATTTCCGGGTTTGGATTGTTTGGGGAAAAGGGCAGCTAATCCACGTTATCATTTAAAAATGAATTGTTGGAACGTAATTGAATCTCTCCATTACTATCTTCACTTAGGCTGGTTCTTGAAACCTTTGCCTGTCTAGGGTTATCGTTTAAATCCACACCTTGGCGCTTGTAAGCCGGTTCTTTCTCTATTTCATCTATATTGCTCAAATTATTCTGAAACTTGTAGTTGAAATCCTTTAGTTTTCTTCTTCTTTCATCGGCTCTTTCCTTTAACAATTCCTCAATAGGGATTTCCATGGGATCAGTTGCCTTGGAAGGGTTTTGGGACTTATGGTCGCCATCTTTATCGGCTATTGTCTTTTTCTCGAAAATCAGTTCGTCCTCTATTATTTTGGGGTCATATTCCTCAGCTTTGGACTTGGCCCCGGTGAGTTTATTCTCCAGCTCCATATAATCGTCCAAACTGTAACGGGTTTCCCCATCCTTATTGTATTCCAATACGGGTACCACATCAATATAATCCTTTACGTCCATGTCCTTTACTTCCTCATCCAGATTAAAGGTGATAACGTTTTCCTTTTCCTCTTCATCTTCCTGGGACAATGGCATATCAAAACTCATGGTAAACTGTTCCTTTTTGGACGAGACTACCTCAGGATCAACTACTTCAATGTCGTTAAGGGTATCCTTGGAATCTATAATAATGAAATCATCTTCGGAAACTTCTCCTTTTACTACTTCTTCAATTACTTCTTCGTAGAAAACATTGAAATTCTTGATATAATTGGTAGTAGGAATCAAATCCATTCCCAACTCTTCCTCTTCCGGAAGTTTGTATGTTTTTTGAGGCTCTTCAATCTCTTCTTCCTGCAGTTGGTGTATAATGGGCTTAGGGGTCAGGTCCTGTTCAGCTTTCTGTCCCTCCTCAAGATTATGGATGATTTTCTTGGATTCCGTATTTACAATATCATCCTGTTGATCAACATTAAATCCCGTAGCGATAACGGTAACGGCAATAGCTTCTCCTAAATTCTCATCCTCACCCACGCCCATGATGATATTTGCGCCATAACCCGCCTCTATTTGGATATAGTCGTTGATTTCTCCAATTTCATCAATTGTAATTTCTTGGGAACCGGAAACGATCAGCAATAACACATTTTTGGCACCTGTTATTTTGTTGTCGTTCAATAAGGGAGAATCCAAGGCTTTTACAATGGCCTCATGGGCCCTTGCGGAACCGGAAGCCATGGCAGACCCCATAATGGCCGTACCACTATTGTACAGTACGGTTTTCGCATCCCTAAGGTCAATGTTCTGGGTATAGTGATGGGTAATAACCTCTGCAATACCACGGGCTGCGGTGGCCAAGACCTCATCAGCTTTTGAGAAACCGGCCTTGAAGCCCAGATTTCCATAGACCTCACGCAACTTATTATTATTGATAACGATAAGGGAATCTACATTGGAGCGTAATTTTTCAATCCCGGTCTGGGCCTGTTGGCAACGCATTTTACCCTCAAACTGAAAAGGCATAGTGACGATGCCCACGGTAAGCACGTCCATTTCCTTCGCTTGTTTTGCGATTACGGGAGCGGCACCAGTACCCGTCCCCCCGCCCATACCAGCGGTAATGAAAATCATTTTTGTTGTGGTATCCAGCATACCCTTAATTTCCTCCATGCTCTCCAATGCAGCCTGTTCCCCAATTTCGGGATTGGCCCCGGCGCCTAGTCCTTCAGTCAAGGAAACCCCCAATTGGATCTTGTTCGGCACGGGGCTGTTCTGCAAGGCCTGCTGATCGGTATTGCAGATAACAAAATCCACCCCGTTAATGCCGGCTTGGAACATATGGTTAATGGCGTTGCTCCCACCTCCGCCAACACCAATGACCTTTATGACGTTACTTTGATTTTTCGGCAGATCAAAGGATATGTTTTCAAATTCCGTGTTCTTGCTCATATTCTTTATATTACTGGTTATTATATTCTTTTATTGTTATTCTGCATTATCCAAAAAATCCTTGAGCTTTTCCGACCATTTATCAAAAACGGATTTTCGCTCTTTTTTTACTTTAGTTCCTCCAACGGCTTCCTGTTCATGGGCGGCAAAGGCCATTTCTTCCTCGTTTTCCCCACTTTGCGCCACAGACTTCTCCTTGCTTTGATTTTTTAGGGCATTCATCAAAAGACCTACCGCCGTAGCATACAATGGACTGGCAATGGTCTCCTCCGAATCCCCGGCAAGGTGTTCATTAGGGTAACCGATGCGGGTGTCCATACCGGTAATATACTCCACCAACTGTTTCAAGTGTTTTAGCTGACTGCCACCTCCTGTAAGTACGATACCGGCAATGAGCTTCTTTTTTTGCTCCTCATGCCCATAATTCTTTATTTCAACATATACCTGCTCCACGATTTCGACCACCCTGGCATGAATGATCTTGGAGAGGTTCTTTAGGGTAATTTCCTTGGGTTCCCTACCACGAAGCCCCGGAATGGATACAATTTCGTTATCCCGATTCTCGCCGGGCCACGCCGAACCGAACTTGATTTTCAGCAATTCTGCCTGCTTTTCTATTATGGAACACCCTTCTTTGATATCTTCGGTAATAACACCTCCACCAAATGGTATTACCGCCGTATGTCTAATAATACCATCTTTGAAAATGGCCAAATCCGTGGTCCCACCGCCTATGTCGATCAGAGCGACCCCTGCTTCCTTCTCTTCTTGGCTCAATACCGCATCCGAAGAGGCCAGAGGTTCCAAAGTAATATTGCCCAAATCCAATCCGGCGCTCTTAATACATCTCCCCACATTTTTTATGGACGAAACCTGCCCTACCACCACATGAAAATTGGCTTCCAAACGTCCACCATACATTCCAATGGGCTGTTTGATCTCGGCCTGGCCGTCAACCTTATACTCTTGCGGCAATACATGGATAATTTCCTCTCCGGGAAGCATTACCAGTTTATATACCTGATTACATAATTGGTCAAGGTCGTCCTCATTGATTACCTCTTCAGAATCCGAACGTGTTATATAATCGCTATGCTGAAGGCTTCTAATATGTTGCCCCGCTATCCCTACAACGACAGAGCCAATTCTTAGCCCTGAATTGGCTTCGGCCTCCTCTACTGCCTGTTGAATAGACTTTATGGTTTGGGTAATATTGTTCACAACGCCTCGGTGCACACCTAAACTTTTGGATCGTCCAATGCCGAGAACCTCAATTTTCCCATATTCGTTTTCCCTGCCGATTATGGCCACAATCTTGGTCGTCCCTATGTCCAACCCAACTGAATATTTACCTTGTTCCATCGTTATCCTTAAATTTTGGTGCATACTACCTGATTATTAAACTCCAAGTTTACCATGGCATATTCCTCCAATGTCTTATCCCGATTTGCCTTGGCATAAAACGCCTTGAAATTGTTAAACTTTTCTTCCAGATTGTCTATACCGCCCAAATGGACCACGAACTGTTCCATTCGAAACTTTAATTGGTAACTCTCCTCCTCTTCAATATGGATACCAATTACATTTTTACGGAGAAAATCGTCCTGGTTTATATACTTCAGAATTTCATAAACATCTTCCAAGCCCTTGCCTGTAATCTTACCTGTGATTATAGGAACCCTTGCCGAATGACTTTTGGACAACGGCATACGTTTCCCTTCATCATCTAGATAAAACTTTGAATTCCCCTCTATGCGTCCGATTGGTTTGCGTTGAACAATTTTAGACGTAAGTTCACCATTTACAGTAAGATAAACTTGGGCACTTTTCACCATTTCATTGGCCTCGATGACCTTTTCTATAGTATTCAAAACTAATTTTTCTTTAGGCATATTTGAGATAGGCCCATAATTTTGTATTAACAATTTATTAACCGTGCCTTGCGTAATATAGAGGTTTTGATCCCCGACGAATTCAACGTTGATTCCTTCTACTTTTCGCTTTTCGCTTCTATGGTTGGAAAATGCGTAAAGCCCCATTATTATTAGGCTAAGCGCAATAATCTTAATATAGTTCCAATTAATTCGCATACTCCAATTTGCTTTTAATTTTGGATACCTCCAAACCTATATCCCCAGCTCCAAGGGTAACAAGGATTTCAGGATCTTGCTTTTTTATTTCAGATATTAAATCCGCTTTTTCTATTAATTTTTTATTGGGATTTTCAATTTTTTCCAATAACCACTTCGAAGAAATTCCCTCCATGGGTTTTTCCCGGGCCGGGTAAATATCCAACAAGAGAATTGCATCGAATTTTGACAAGCTTACCGCGAAATCATCCGCAAAATCCTTTGTCCGAGAAAATAAATGAGGTTGAAAAACCACAGTACTATTTTTTCCCGGATGCATTTCGGTAATTGCATCATAAACCGCATCGATTTCTGTAGGATGATGGGCATAATCATCGATAAAAATGAAATCTTTTGATTTGATTTGATAGGAAAACCTCCGCTGCACGCCCTTAAACGTGGCCATCGCCAATGCCAGTTTATCCAAAGGATTTCCCGATTGTTCTGCCATGGCAAAAGCCGCCAGTCCATTCAGTAAATTGTGTCTGCCCGGCTTATTGAACCTAACCCCCGAAATCATCGTATGTGGCATTGCTATATCAAAAATATAGGTACCCTGCTCTATCCGTATATTACGGATGCAATAGTCCGAGCCATCCTCTATTCCATAGGTAGTTCCTTTTAGGGGCAGGCCGTTGCGTACAAACAATTGCCCCCCTGGTTTTATACGCTGTGCAAATTCTTCAAAAGATTTCCGTAGCGAGGTACTATCCCCATAAATGTCAAGGTGATCGGCATCCATAGAGGTTATGCAGGCTACATTGGGATACAGCCTAAGAAAGGAGCGATCAAATTCATCCGCTTCCACCACGGAATACTGCACTCCCTTGAACAGAAAATTACTATTAAAGTCCTCGGAAATTCCACCGAGAAATGCGGTAAGCGGTGTTCCTGTTTCATTGAGCAAATGTGCCAAAATACTGGATGTGGTGGTCTTGCCATGTGTGCCGGCAACTGCGAAACAAAAAGTATCCTTGGTAATGAGGCCTAGAACCTCGGAACGTTTCTTTATTTCAAAACCTTGATCCAAAAAGTATCGATACTCGGAATGTTCCTGTGGGACCGCAGGTGTGTATACGACAAGTGTGTTTTTCTTCTCAAAAAAACCTTTGGGAATTTTGCTCCAATTGTCCTCATAATGTACGGGTATACCCAATTTTACAAGATCTTGGGTCAATGGCGTTTCCGTTTTGTCATATCCCGCCACATTCTTATGGATGAACTTGAAATAACGCGCCAAGGCGGACATTCCTATACCTCCTATTCCAATAAAATATACGTTATGAATGTTTGTTAAGTTCAAAACTATACCTAGGGTTTTACCTTATGTCTTCAATGTATTTAACAACTTTTCTATTTCGTCCGCAATATGCCTTGTTGCGTTGGGCATGGCTCTTTTTTTCAGGTTTATGCATAACTCTTCCTGCTTTTCCTTGGATTCGTGTAAATCTGAAAAAACGGTCTCAAATTTTGCGTCCAGCTCATTCTCCCGCAACATCAAAGCCGCTTTTTGGTTCACCAGCGCCATTGCATTTTTGGTCTGGTGATCCTCCGCCACATTGGGTGAAGGAATGAATAGTGTGCTCTTGCCTACGATACACAATTCGGATACGGAACTGGCTCCCGATCTGGAAATGACATAATCGGCAGCGGCATAGGCCAAATCCATCCTATTCAAAAAATCGAAAACCTTTACGTTTTGATCTGCGTATTCTTGATACTGTTCAAAGTATAGCTTGCCACATTGCCAAAGCACCTGCAAATCTTTAGATGCAAAATAACCCAGTTCCTTTTCGATCAATTCATTGATACGTCTTGCGCCCAAACTTCCACCTAAAATCAGGACCACCTCTTTTTCCGGATCCAACCGAAAAAAGGTCTTCGCTTCGAAACCGGGTGTATTCATTTTTACCAAGTCCTCCCGCACCGGATTACCCGTTTTTACAATTTTGGCGGACGGAAAAAACCTATCCATACCATCATAGGCCACACAGATTTTGGCTACTTTATCCTTGAGCAGTTTGTTCGTAATGCCTGCATAGGAATTCTGCTCCTGAAGTAAACAGGGAATGCCCCGTCCGGAGGCCACCTGTAACAAAGGACCGCTGGCAAACCCACCGGTACCGATGACCACATCAGGTCTAAATTGGGATACTATTTTTCGCGATTTCAACAAACTACTTATCAACTTAAGGGGAAACATCAAATTTTTAAGGGTTAGTCTCCGCTGTAACCCGGTAATCCATAATCCTTCAATTTTGTACCCGGCCTGGGGTACTTTTTCCATTTCCATACGATCCTTTGCCCCAACGAATAAAAAATCGGCTTCCGGATACCTCCCTTTCAATTCATTGGCTATTGCAATGGCCGGATATATATGTCCTCCGGTACCTCCCCCGGAAAGTATAAACCTATAATTGCCCACTCAACACTTGTAAAGGGTTTGAATCATCAACATCCACCACCTTTTCCCCTATTTCATTGTCTTTCCTGCTCGCGCTCAATATGATGCCAATGGCCAAGCAAGTCATCCAACTTGAGGTTCCCCCGCTACTTATCAAGGGTAGGGTTTGGCCTGTTACAGGGAATAGTTCCACAGCAACCGCCATATTGATCAAAGCTTGAAAAACAATGGGCAGACCGACTCCCAAAACCAGTAATTTTCCAAAGATGGTTCCATTGCCATTGGCTACTACTACGATACGGAACAACAAAAACAAATAAAAGAACATCAAAACAAAGCCGCCTACAAGGCCGTATTCCTCCACAATAATGGCATAAATAAAGTCCGAGGAGCTTTGGGGCAAAAAATTCTTTTGTACACTTTTACCGGCACCCTTACCCACGATTCCACCTGAAGCAATGGCAATTTTGGCCTTCTCTATCTGGTAATCCGCTTCGGTATCCTCCGGGTTCCAAAAACTTTCCACCCTGCTTATCCAAGTATCCACACGATTGGGAAAAAGATCGGGCGCCGCCTTTGCACTAAGAATAAAAAATGTAAGGCAAACAATTCCCGCACCTACTATTCCGAATACATATTTTAAAGGATAGCCCCCTAGAAAGCATAGTAGAAGCACCATGGAAAATAGAATGGCGGCCGTAGAAAAATTGGCCGGCAATATCAATACAACTACTAAAAAAACAGGTAGCCACAAGGGTAATATGCTCTCCTTAAACGTGATGGCCCTGTCCTTTATCTTGGTTAAATAACGAGCTACATAGATCATTAGGACCACGGCGGCCAGGTTGGAAGTTTGGAAGGTTATCCCCACAAAAGGAATCCGGATCCATCTACTCGCATTGGCCCCCTCAATTGTATCACCCTGTGCCAGCGTAAATGCCAATAGAACCAACACAACAGGCATTGCAATTAGCGATAGCCCTTTAAAAAAGTGGGCAGGAATCCTATGCACCCCATAAACAATTCCAAAACCCAAAAACAACAGCAAGGCATGCTTGATCAAGTGCCCGGTAGTAGTACCGTTGCCTACAACATATACTAAGTTACTGCTGGCACTATAGACGGGTAAAAACGAAAATACCGCCAAGAGTGCCGCTATGGCCCAAATGGCTTTATCTCCCTTAATGTTTTTTAATACCCGTAACATGGTCATAAATTCTTTATGGCTTCCTTGAATTGATCTCCCCTATCCTCGTAATTCTTAAAAAGGTCAAAACTGGCGCAGGCCGGGGACAGCAAGACCGCATCCCCGCGTTCCGCAATTTTATAGGCCACCTTCACCGCTTCCTCCATAGCAAAGGTCTCCACCATTAAGTCCACTACATTGCCAAAAGCATCCTTAATCTTAGCATTGTCCATACCTAAACAAATAATGGCCTTTACCTTTTCACGGACCAACGGCATCAAGGCCTTATAGTCGTTTCCCTTGTCAACTCCCCCCACAATCCATACGGTGGGTGCACTCATACTATCCAAGGCAAAATACGTGGCATTAACATTGGTAGCCTTGGAATCGTTAATGTACTGTACGTGATGTATTTTCAATACCTTTTCCAAACGATGCGGAACTCCCTGAAAATTGGCTATGCTTTCCCGGATGGCTTCCTTTCGGATACCCACCAATTTAGCGGCCATGGTTGCCGCCATGGTGTTTTTAAGGTTATGCTTTCCTTCCAGCGCCAAAGTGTTCGTTTTCATCGTAATTAAATTGTTTTGTGTACGAATTTGTATTTCGTTGTTTTTCATGTACGCCCCTTCCTCCAAAGTTTTCTGAATTGAAAAAGGCAGTAAGCGGGATTTGATCGGGTGTTCGGATAAACCTTTTACAATCGTTTCATTGTCCAAATCATAGATGAAATGGTCTTCCTTATGCTGGTTTTTGGCAATCCTGAATTTTGAAGCGACATAATTCTCAAACCGATAATTATAGCGATCCAAATGATCTGGCGTTATATTGGTGATTATTGCAATTTCAGGTCTAAAATTCACGATGCCGTCCAATTGAAAACTGCTGATTTCCAATACATAATATTCATAGTTGTGCTCGGCTACCATCCTAGCGAAACTATCCCCAATGTTGCCGGCCATACCCACGTTTAGACCATATTCCTTGAGAATATGGTAAGTCAACATCGTAGTCGTGGTCTTTCCATTGCTTCCAGTAATACCAATAATCTTGGCATCCGTATAACGCGCCGCAAATTCGATTTCCGAAATTACGGGAACGTCTTTCGTCCTTAATTTTACTACTAAGGGAACCGTATCCGGAATGCCAGGACTTTTCATAACCAAATCCGCGTTTAGGATGGCGGCTTCAGTGTGTTTCTCTTCCTCCCAATCAATCCCAAAATGTTCAAGAACGTTTCTATACTTTGTCTGTATTTTTCCCAAATCGGATACAAAAACCTCATATCCTTTTTGTTTTCCCAGAATAGCGGTCCCAATACCGCTTTCGCCTGCGCCCAACACCACCAATCGATCCATGCTAGCGCACTTTTAATGTCACGAAACTTATAACCGCCAGCAATATTCCGATAATCCAAAAACGTGTGACTATCTTGCTTTCGTGATATCCCTTCTTTTGATAATGGTGGTGTAGGGGGGCCATCAAAAAAATACGCCTCCCTTCGCCCGATCTCTTTTTGGTGTATTTGAAATAACCTACCTGTAGCATTACCGAAATGGATTCGGCAAAGAATATTCCGCATAGTACGGGAATCAACAACTCCTTTCGTACGATAATCGCAATCACGGCAATGACCCCGCCAATCGTTAAACTTCCCGTATCTCCCATAAACACCTGTGCCGGATAGGCATTGTACCACAAAAAACCTACCAGGGAACCAACAAATGCAGTTATGAAAACTAAAAGTTCACCTGCTTTTGGGATGTAAAAAATATCCAGATAGTCAGAAAAAATGATGTTGCCCGAAACCCACGCAAAAATACCCAGGGTCATGACAATTATTGCCGACGTGCCAGCTGCCAAACCATCGATGCCATCCGTAAGATTGGCACCATTGGATACCGCCGTTATGATAAAAATCACTATGGGGATAAAAAGTAACCATGCATATTTTCCAGCACCATCACCAATCCAGGACACAAAATCCGTATAATCCAATTCGTTATTCTTAAAGAAGGGGATATTGGTCTTAAGGGATTTTATCTCTTTGCCCTCTATCTCCACAACCTCATAGTTTTGGGTTATTATGGTATTGTTCTTTTCCTTCATGGTGACCTCTGGGTGGAAATAGAGCGTTGCGCCCACAATAAGGCCCAACACCACCTGACCCAAAACCTTAAACCTGCCCTTTAATCCCTTTTTATCCTTTTTAAAAATCTTGATATAATCATCTATAAAACCGATGATACCCATCCA
Organism: Ulvibacterium sp.; assembly: GCF_028285715.1. Taxonomy (GTDB): domain Bacteria; phylum Bacteroidota; class Bacteroidia; order Flavobacteriales; family Flavobacteriaceae; genus Ulvibacterium. The sequence goes on along the minus strand of NZ_JANQOO010000005.1, from coordinate 754 downwards.
AATAATGGTAACAATCAGTAAAATGACATAAATGTTCAGTATATCCGCGAACAAGATCACGGGAATTAATGTGGACATGATAATAATCAATCCACCCATGGTAGGGGTTCCCGCCTTCTGCTTCTGTCCTTCCAGACCTAAATCGCGTATGGTCTCCCCTATCTGTTTCCGCTGAAGAAAAAGTATGATACGCTTTCCATACGTAGTGGCGAGAATAAGGGAAAGCAAAACCGCCATAGCTGCCCTAAATGTTTGAAACTGGAAAAGACTGGCACCAGGGACCTGATACTCTTTTTCCAAATATTCAAACAAATAAAATAACATGGTTAGGTTTTGGGTTTTAACACTATTTATCCATACTGTTCAATGCATCCTTTACCACTTCAAAATCATCAAAATCAATACGCTTTCCATTGGTTTCCTGGTAGGTTTCATGCCCTTTTCCGGCTACCAAAATGATATCATCCTTAACGGCCAACTTACAGGCAGTTTTAATCGCCTGTTCCCTATTCTCTATGGACAAAGTTTTTTTTTTGTTTTGTGGCTCCACACCTGCCTCCATTTCCTTAATTATTGCCTCCGGTGGTTCTGATCGGGGGTTATCCGAAGTGAAAATAGCGGTGTTGCTCATGGCCGATGCGATATAGCCCATTACCGGACGCTTAGACTTGTCTCTGTCGCCACCACACCCCACAATAGTGATGACGTTTTCATTTCCAGTCCTCAACGTGTTGATGGTATCAAGCACGTTTTT
>NZ_JANQOO010000007.1 GCF_028285715.1 Ulvibacterium sp. | reverse complement strand
CTTACCACTTACCACTTACCACTTACCACTTACCACTTACCACTTACCACTTACCACTTACCACTTACCACTTACCACTTACCACTTACCACTTCATCGCTATGCGCATATCGCCAACTATCAACCAATTACTCATTACTTTTTACTCAACACTAAACACTTATAACTTTTCATTGTTCACTGTCCACTGTTCATTGATCACTGTTGACTGTCCACTGCCCCTTCTGTTCCATAAAGACATCATACGCCAATTGTGTGGCTTCCGTAAAGGCCCGGGTGGTGATGGTAGCTCCTGTAAGCGCATCGACCTCGCCTCCATCCTTTGCCACTTTTAAATCGTATTGGTTCGGATCTTTGTCCCGAAATTGCCGCAGGAACTTTTCGCCCTTCATCTTTGTGCCCAGTCCCGGGGTTTCCTTTTGTTCCAAAACGGAGATATTATAAATATGTCCATCAGGCGTAAAACCGACCATAATCCGTATAAGGCCACTATAGCCTTTTTCCGAAGATCCGGTTACCGCGGCCCCAACGAATTCCCCATTTTGAAAAGCCGGATAGATTTCGATACTATCCCTTACGGATTCCGGTTTAATGACCACGACCTGCGAAACCGCATGATTGTCAAATTCGGGCAGCACCGTTTTAAGGGCATTGACCTTTTTCGCCAATTTGGCCTTGGCCTTAGGTTCCAAGGTGATGTCGTTTACATAGCCCAGGGAGAATCCCGCTGCCAGGGTGATGACCAAAAGGGACAGCACCATATTGAGGAAAGTCGATTCTTTTTTCTGCATTATCATACGATTTTGGCCTTTATTTTGGAACCGAATCTACGCGGCTTGAAAAATTTGTTGATCAGGGGTACAAAGGCGTTCATGATCAAGATGGCAAAGGAAATCCCTTCCGGATAGGATCCGAACAAGCGAATGACCACCGTAATTACCCCGATACCTATGGCAAAGATCAGCATCCCCTTTTTGGTCACCGGACTGGTTACCAGATCGGTCGCCATATAAAAGGCCCCCAGGATAGCACCACCGGACAAGATATGGATCAAGGGATTGGCATAGTGTTGCGGATCGGCCCACCAGAAAATTCCGGTCATCAGGGCCATGGTCCCCAATACGGCCACCGGAATGTGCCACGTAATCACTTTTCTTGCGATGAGGTATAAACCGCCCAAGAGTAGGGCCAAGGCGGACATTTCACCTAGGGATCCGCCGGTAATTCCCAAAAACAAATTGAGATGGGAGGGGAGTTGGGCACTCAGTTCTGTCATAGTTCCGCCAAATTGCAGTCCGTCTTTAATGATGCCCAAGGTAGTGGCCCCGGTAACGGCATCGGCGAGGGTAGTGTTATTTTCAACGGCGGTAGGCCATAGGGTCATTTGTACCGGAAAGGAGACCAGGAGGAATACCCGGCCTACCAAAGCGGGATTAAAGATATTGAACCCCAGGCCCCCAAAGGACAACTTCGCAATGCCTATGGCCACCAAACTACCCACGACGATCATCCATATCGGCAGGCCCGCAGGCAGGTTAAAAGCCAACAAGATTCCGGTAATCAAGGCAGAACCATCGGCTATGGTGATTTCCGTCTTTAAAAGGTACTTCTGAATCAGATATTCGAACAGGAGGCAGGAAACAACAGCGGTTCCCGTAGCGATAAATGCATTGATCCCGAATACGTACAGGGAGACCAAAAAAGCGGGAACCATGGCAATGACCACATCATACATGATGCGCTTGGAAGTCCGGTCGGAATGTACATGGGGTGAGGCGGAGATAACAATAGGAGGGCTATCCATATATTATTAATTCTTTGAGACGTCCAACTTTTTGACTATACTTTTTCCAAATCGGATGTAATCCAGCAACGGTCTGTGTGAAGGACATACATAGCTACACGAACCACATTCGATACAGGTAAGGATATCCTCCTGGCCGGCATTTTCGAACATCCCTTTTTCCGAAAGGTTCATCAATAAGTGGGGTTCCAGTCCCATGGGGCAGACCGATACGCATTCGCCACAGCGAATGCAGGGCCGGGTTTCGCCCCGGCTTGCCTCATCCTCAGAAATGACCAATATGCCCGAAGTACCTTTGGTTACCGGTACGTCCGTATTCTTTAGGGCCTTCCCCATCATAGGGCCGCCATTGACAATTTTACGGGTGCCTTCCGGCATACCGCCCACTTCGGTGATCAGGTCTTTTATGGGCGTTCCTATCCTTACCCAAAAATTAGAGGCCTTTTCCATTTTCTTGCCCGTTACGGTCACAACGCGTTCGATCAAAGGAACGTTATGTTGCACCGCCTGGTAAATGGTAAAAATGGTCCCCACATTATGCACGATTACGCCTACATCCAGTGGCAGTCCATTTTTGGGAACTTCCCGCTGCAGCAAGGCCCGTACCAATTGTTTTTCCCCACCCTGTGGATATTTTACCTGTAGGGCGGCCACCTGGATCTTGGGTTCCCCTAACGTCAATTTTTTGAAGGTTTCAATGGCGTCTATCTTGTTGTTCTCAATGCCGATGATTGCCCGGGGAACCTTTAGGGCGTACATCAAAATTTTGATGCCCATCAGGATTTCCTCGCCCTTTTCCAACATCAATCTGTGGTCTGCCGTTAAATACGGCTCACATTCCACGCCGTTGATGACCAGGCAGTCGATTTTTTTATCCGCCTTTACGTTCAATTTCACATGCGCAGGGAATGTGGCACCCCCTAGACCAACGATACCATAATCGGAAATGCGTTGCACTATCTCCTGAGGTTCCAAGTCGATTTCCCGTTTCAAAGGATACTTGGTCTCCTCAAAATTGGAGGCATTTTTGGTATCCGTGCGGATGACAATACATTGCTTTTTGTAGCCCGAACTGTCCACGATCATATCCAATTTGGTGACGGTCCCTGCTACCGGGGAATGGATGTTGGAAGAGACAAATCCGCCCGATTTGGCTATGACCTGGCCCATTTCCACCTTATCCTTACGATCCACAACAATCTCCGCCGGAATCCCTATATGCTGTGCTATGGGGACATAGACCACTTTGGGTACCGGCAATCGTTGTATCGGCCTGGACGAGGTCAATTTGTTCTCCGGAGGATGGATACCTCCTTTTGGAAAGGTCTTAAGCATTGTTCTCTGCTATTACGGATTCAACCTGGGCCACAATATCGGGCACTACCTTTTTTACTTTTTTGGGTGGGAAATTGGTTTCCACTATGGAGTCGGTAGGACATACCGGTACGCATTTTCTACAAAGTGTACAGTAAGCAGGGTCGATATACGCAAGATTGTTTACCATGGTTATGGCCTCCTTGGGGCAGATATCAAAACACTTGGAACAGCCGATACAAGCTACGGAACATGCTTTTCTGGCAATTCCGCCCTTATCCTCGTTCAAGCATCCCACATAAATCTTAAGGTCCCGTTTTTGCTTGGGCCGCATTTCTATGATATCACGGGGGCAGGCCTCGGCACACATACCACAAGAGGTACATTTATCGGTGATGACCACCGGCAGGCCGGTGTTTTCGTCCATGTACATGGCATCGAACTTACAGACAGCAACACAGTCCCCGTCCCCCAAACACCCATATTGGCAATCTGTCTCACCGCTATAGATCAAGGAGGAAATCGCACAGGATTTCGGACCTTGATATTCTGTGGTCTTAGGCCGTACGTCACAAGCGCCCTGACAGCGTACCACGGCTACCGTGGGGTCTTTTTCCGCCACTTCCTTGCCCAAGGCCTCCGAAACCAATTGCATAACATCGTTACCTCCTACGGGACAGAATAGATCGGATATATCATCGGTGCCTACCAATTTTTCAGCGAAGGCCTTACACCCGGGGGAACCACATCCGGCACAATTGGCAGCGGGGAGCAAATCCTCCACCTCGGCAATCAAAGGGTTCTCATATACGTAGAACTTTTTGGAAACCACATAGAGCACCATGGCGGCCGTTACTCCCAGGGAAGCCAACAAAAGAACGCTGTATAGTATGGAGTCCGTCATAAGGTTACACTTTTAGGATTGAAATCTTAAAGGCCTGTTTAAATACATCCTGCAACAGGTAGATGATCAGGTAGTAGGGGACCAAGATTAAGAGCGACAATAGCCCGGCCATCCATTCCTGTAGAAACCCCGAAGCGATCCATAAGGTGGATATCACCAAGACAAAAGGAAACAAATAGGCCCAAAATACGGCCTTTAGACCGGTTTCCTTTTTGAGGACTACCGCAACGGGTTCGTTGAGGGCAAAGTTCCCCTTGGAATCCGAAACTACCACTTCCTTGGAATCTGCAATTCCGCAGCTACCCTTGGCACGACAAGATTCGCAATGGGCGTTTTCATCCAAGGCAACGGTCAATGAATTGCGTTCAATTCTGGATATCGTCCCAAAATGGATAAAGGTATCGTTCGCCGTCGGTGCCGTATTCATCATCATGTTCTTTAACTACATTAGGGTAAAAGTAGAGGAAAAGCCCCGCCTATTTTATGACATATGTCAGGTATTGGATTCGAAAGTAGTTGATTGTGGATCAATAGGTTAGAAGGCCAAGATGAAAAATACGTCTTTTGGGAAATTACGAATCGGTCCGTGGGATATACATGGAAGTAAGTTTGTTTTTTTGATCATTAATTAGTATTTCATGGATAAGACATTTATTTTCATGCCAAATCCGTTGAAATGAAATACCAACTTCTTTCCATTCTTTGTTTCGTAGGTGTTGTTTCTTGTAAGACAGAAAACACCACCGATCCGGAAGTAAGGCAGTGGCAGGCCCAAGCCGAGAATGTCAGCATTATTCGCGATGATTTTGGCGTTCCCCATATTTATGGGAAAACAGATGCCGATGTTGTTTTTGGACTCCTCTATGCCCAATGTGAGGACGACTTTAACCGGGTGGAGCAAAACTATATCTGGGCCACGGGCCGGTTGGCCGAAGTGGAGGGTGAGGAAGCCCTTTACAGCGATTTAAGAGCCAAGTTGTTCATGACGGAGGCCCAGGCCAAGGCCAATTACGAGAAAAGTCCGGAATGGCTAAAAAAACTGTGCAATGCCTTTGCGGATGGGGTAAATTATTATCTCCATACCCATCCCGAGGTGAAACCCAGGCTATTGACGCGGTTTGAGCCGTGGATGCCCATGTATTTCAGTGAAGGCTCCATAGGGGGGGATATTGAGCGAATTTCCATTGAGAAAATCAAGGCGTTCTATGAAAGTGGTATGGAAATTCCTGAGGCGGCGGAACTGGAAATACAGAAAAAGGACGCCATGGCAGAGCCCCAGGGATCCAACGGAATTGCCATTTCCGGAGCATTGACACAGTCCGGGAATCCCCTATTATTAATCAATCCGCATACTTCCTTTTATTTCAGGGGCGAGGTGCATGTGGTTAGCGAGGAAGGTTTAGATGCATACGGGGCAGTTACTTGGGGCCAGTTTTTTGTGTACCAGGGGTTCAATGAAAAGACTGGATGGATGCATACCAGTACCTATACCGATGTGCTGGACGAATTTAAGGAAACCATTATTTCTATGGATGATAAGCTCCTCTACCAATATGGAGAGGAATTACGTCCTGTAAAAACATCGGAAATCATCTTGAAGTATAAAGAGGGCGATAGAATCCGCGAAAAATCGTTTCCCGCTTACCATACCCATCATGGTCCCATAACACATATGGAAAATGGGCTATGGACCGCCTCGGCCATGATGTGGGAGCCGGTCAAGGCCTTAGAGCAGTCCTACATCCGAACCAAACAAAATGGGTATCAAGGTTTCCGAAAGATGATGGATATCCGGACCAATTCCTCCAATAACACGGTATATGCCGATGCGGAAGGGAACATTGCCTACTTTCATGGGAACTTTATTCCAAAACGGGATACACGCTTTGATTATACCCGACCTGTTGATGGCAGTAACCCTGAAACCGATTGGCAGGGACTACATACGGTAGATGAGAACATACTGTTGCTCAATCCTGGAAATGGCTGGATACAGAATTGCAACTCCACACCCTATACCGCAGCCTTGGGATACAACCCAAAACGGGAGAACTACCCAAAATATATGTCCCTGGATAGGGAAAACTTTCGTGGGGTACATGCCATTGACCTCTTGAAGGACAAAAAAGGATACACTTTGGATAGCCTCATTCAATTGGCCCACGACCCCTATCTACCCGCTTTTGCCGAATTGATTCCTGGCCTTATTGAAGCGAGTGAGGGTATTGACAATCCAACCGAGCCGTTTGCCTCTGCCATAGCAGAACTTCGCCAATGGGATTTTAAAACTTCAAAGGAATCGATAGCGATGACCTTGGCTCATTATTATGGTACTATGTACATGGAGAACGGGAATTACCCCGATGGTCTTAGTGTGATGCAATTAATCGACTATTTCGGGAACAGCTCGCCAAAGGGGGAACGAATATCCATTTTTACGGCGGTATTGAATCGTTTAACAGCTGATTTTGGTACCTGGCGAATGCCCTGGGGCGAAGTTAACCGCTATCAGCGATTGAATGGGGATATTTACCAACCTTTTGATGACGATAAGCCAAGCATTCCTATCGGTTTTGCCTCGGGTAAGTGGGGTGCCTTGGCCGCATATGGGGCACGTTATGATAACAATACCAAAAAAATCTACGGCACCCGGGGGAACAGTTTTGTTGCCGTTGTGGAGTTTGGGGACACCGTTAAGGCAAAAAGTATTATGGCCGGGGGCCAAAGTGGAGATCCCAATTCCCCTCATTTTGATGATCAGGCGTTACCCTATTCCAATGTTGAATGGAAAGATGTGGCCTATTACAAAGAGGATGTGCTAAAAAGAGCTAGGGAGACCTATACACCGGGCTCTAGGGAGTAAGCTTTATACCTATAACGCGGTTCATCTAATTTGAAAATGCCTTGATTTGGAGATTTATCCTTCGGAAGGTTGGCCTTGGAATTTGAAATTTGTGATTTGGAATTTCGGCCAAAGCGAACTAAGGGCTGCTGCTTGTAACAGATTTACTCTTTGGTGATAATCAACGTTGCTTTGGATCCTGCGGATAACAACCATTTATTGGAATAAATCAACTGCCCCTGGTCGTCATAGACATCCACTTGTGCCGTATTTGGGGGGGAGGACCCTACGTTCAAGGCTTCAAAATCCAGTTTGTTGAAACCCTTTTGCAAATCTACGTTTAACCCTTTAAACGACCCTGTAAGCAATACGTTATGATCTATGACCTGGTCGTTTAGGTAAATCTTTACCCGATCGCCATCCACGAATTCGTGGTCTCTACAGATAACGCCGACAAATTTTCCATTACTTTTTACATCGCCCATGTACATATCCCCAAAATGCTCCTTGGAGCCCTCCTTCGGTTTTCTTGGACCTACCTTGGCATCTATCTTCATTCCATGGCCGGCCTGTACCAGTTCGCGGTCTGGCAGCATTTTTACCGGGTTCTTAAGGGAATCCCTTAGGTTTATTTCGGGCTTGTCATCTATAATGGAAGGGATATTGAGTGCCGTGCCCTGATTAGGTTTTCCCAAAGGGTCCAACTTGTTGGCGGCTTCGATATTTAACGGTTTTTGTGCGGGAATATCCGTTTGGGCGTACATCAAGGAAGTCGCCAAACTTACAAAGCCTACTACAAGTATCGATTTTAATTGCATCGTATTATCCTGGACAAATACGTCCTAAAGATAGCAAATACCCTGCCATGAGGGCTTAAAGCCGTGTTAAATTCCAAAATTTTCGATGATCATATCGGCTATCAATCGGTGACCTTGTGCATTGGGATGAATGGGATCTGTGTCGTAACAATCCGCTCTGTTCTTAAAAAGAGGAGTATTGATGTCAATGATGTCCATGACCGCTCTATGGTTAAAATCCAATACAATTTCCTTGAATTCTTGGAGTACTTCCTTATCGTAATCTGGATACGGGTTCAGATATCCATAGCTGGTTTCCTGGGCAGCAGGAGAAATAGGGGCAACGTCCAGGACCAAGGGGGGAGGGGTTAAAAGTATGGCCCTAATATTCCTTTGTTTTATTTTTTCCAAAAAGGTGTAAATACCAGTTTTGTAACTATCGAAAAGTGCTTGGGAAGGGGGACCATAAATACCACAATTGATGCCGTAACAAAAAGTAATAACGTCTACGGGTTCACTATCCATAAGGGTATCCAAGCGTTCAAATAGATAGGGCCTAGGGCCAGGATGGTGCTCTTCAGTAAGTCCGGTAATGGTTTCACTACTTTTGCCCCAGTTCCGGAATGTAAGGTTCATTTCAGGATGGTTCTTAGCATAGTATTGTTGCAATAGTTCTACATAACCTTCCTTGTTTCCATAAGTGATACTGTCCCCTAAACAACCGATGATTTGATCGCTCTTTAATGTAGGCCTATTGTTGGAAAGGCAACCCAAAAAAGAGCTGCCCATAAGTAGGATGGAGGAATGGGCCAAAAATTGTCTTCTGTCCATTGAAAAGTAAGGTTAAGGTCAAAAATAAAAATTACTCCTATTAAATGAAATAGGGTCTAGTACAAAATAATTTCATTCCCTGGCATATTGTTGGGGCTTTTCGTAATCTTTTTTCATGACATAGGGTAATTTGTAGACGTTGCCATAGAAATCTCCAAAGAAAAGCTCGGACTTACCAAATTCTTTGGGATTCCCGTTGGCCCAAAAGAATTGAAAAGGCGCCTTTGCGTATAAGGGTCTTCTAACGTAGGAGTGGTTCCATTGACTGGAAGAGGTGATTTGTTTTTCTTTTTTCCAATGTTCTCCGCCATCCCAAGATATCCATATGGCGATTTCGCCGCCTGTTCCGTACTTCTGGGGACCAGGTTCGGTGGGTCCCACAATTTTCCAAATATCCTTTTCGACGTATAGACTACCCATGTCATAATTATGGTCCGAAGTACAAACCACCGTTGTCCTCCACTCTTGGCCCGTCCACTTGGTAATGCGCCATTCATAAGGTTTGTTTTTGGGTCCCGGCTCGTGGCCGTTACTAGTTATATAAAGTAATATAGGCTGGCCGCTGGCATCAAACTGCATGTCTTTTAGGTATACATTTTTCTTTTGGGAGTCATAGTCGATTACTCTAGCCGGGCTACTGATAGCGCTAATGGGAAGCAACAGGGTGTCTTGTTGAACCGTTGTCCAGGTTTTCCCGTGATCCTTGCTTTGGAGGTAGTAAAGATCCGTTCTGGTATCGGGATGTCCGTTGTTATGACGATTAAAAAACGTGGCCAACTTTGCACCTCCCTTGAATGAATTACTAACCTGATAATGTCCACTGCGGTAGTCTTTCCCGGAAGGGATTCCTGCTAATTTTTGGGTAGGGGACCACGCCTTTCCATCGGGACTGGTTTCAAAATAGAGTTCCCGAACGCCCGTATACTTGGTAAAAAAGTGAAAAAATCCATTATCGGTATGCCATACCTGTGGATAGGTAAACTCTTCTTCGGCGACAATCAGAAACTTCTCCGTGGACAAGGGTTCCACGCTTCGTAACTTGATTCCTTTACGTTTTGTTCCACGACCACTTACAAATACCCAAATATGATCATCATCCCCAATATAAAGTACAGGATTGTCATGTGGGTCGTCTACGACAATTTTGTCATAGACTACCGTCGGTCTGTTTACCGTTAAGGTCTTATGGTCAAAAGAACCGATCATACAAAGAAGACGTCTTTTATCCTTATCAGTGGTGCCACCGTATACAAAAAAGGTTTTGTCGGCTTTTGGAGAATATACTGCCAATGGGATGTGCTTTGCGGTATAGGTTCCCAAGCCCCCAGAATACTTGTCACCGTAGGCATATTTTTGGTTCAGTTCAAACCAAATCCCTCGATAACCATTGATTTTGGTATTTCTAAGATCCACGGTGTCCTGCCCAAAAAGGAGATTTTGAAAGCAAAGAAATAGGATAAGGAAGCGGTAAAGCGTATACGACATCATTACATGGACTAAAGGATAATGGTCATCTATTCAATTTCAATTACTGGGTTTTGCTCCAAATAGCCTAAGGACTGCAAGAAATGATCCATTTCCAAAACCGTTTTTTTATACAGGTCAAAATTACCATAGTTAAAAAACCCATGACCTTTCCCTTCGTAAAGTTTCAGCTTGCAGCTACTTCCCATCTTTTCCATAACCGTTTTGTAGTACTGGGCGGTTACCACAGGAATAAGTTTGTCATCGGTGCCCAAGAAGAATATGGTGGGTGGCGCCCCTTTTTTTAGATTGTGGAGCGGGGAGAAGTCTTTGTAGGCCGGCCCTATTCTTTCATATCCATAACCTCCCGGCCCATTGTCGACAACCGGGTTAAAAAGGGCCAAGGCATTGGGAATACAGCTAACGGACGTATCATCACTTTCCTCGTTATAACCTTCTATTGAAGCTGTAGCGGCGGCTAAATGACCCCCTGCCGAGCCTCCTGATGCAATAATTTTAGAAGGATCAACCCCAAGTTCAAGGGCATTTTTACGAATAAACCGCATAGAGGATTTGGCATCCTTTAAGGCCTCAAAAGGGGTGGTACCGTGTTGGCCCTCCGTTCGATAATCCACCAAAAAACAGACCAAGCCCCTTTTCGAAAAATACCGAGCATGATTCAAAAAATGGTGTCGGTCCCCACCTTTCCAACCCCCTCCAAAAAAGAAAACAAGGGCCGGAAGTTTGTCCGTTGTCCTTATATTCTGAGGTGCATGGATTTCAACAAACAAACGAACAGTATCGATTTGTTTGTACAGTAGTTTTTTTTGGGCCGAACATGGACTAAAGTAGGATATGAAAATAATCGCCAAAACTGAATACTTTTTTAGCATATCCCGGACATTTAGGTTAAGTCTAAAAATAGCGATTTATGCGGTTCGTACAAGGCAGGGTATACTTTTTTAAAGGGATGTGTGACAACAGTACAAATTTTACCCGTATTTTGTGAGATACCCTTTAAAAAACAGGAAAGGATAGCAATTGTTTAAAAATTTAATACGAAATTTATGGACATGACAAATATCATAGAAATTCAAGTGATACGGGCGTAGCTTTGAAAATTACAAAAGGGCCTATAGGGCTTTGTTTTTTTAGCGCTTGTGACACTTATTTTCAGGACGTACTAGTATAACCAAAATATCTAACCGTATGATAACAATTCGAAATGAAAAACACTTGAGAAATGGACTCGTGTTATTGCGGCTCTTTATCGGGTGGCATTTTTTGTATGAGGGGATTATTAAATTGTATAATCCTGATTGGACCTCTTTCGGGTATTTAGCGTCTGCACAAGGACCTTTTAGACCCATTTTTGTGGCAATTACCAGCGATTCCTTTATAGGTATTGCGGATTGGATGAATGTAATGGCCTTGATTTTTGTGGGCATTACGTTGATTTTGGGAATCTGGGAGAAATGGGGGGCCTTGGTTGCCATGTTTCTATTGGCCCTGTACTATCTTGCCCATCCCTCCTTCCCATGGGTTACCCAATTGAATGTAGAGGGAAGTTACTGGTTTGTAAATAAAAATCTCATAGAACTTATGGCTTGTTTTGTACTTTACCAAGTTCCTACAGGTGAGTTTTTTGGATTGAGTGGAATCCTCAAAAGAAATAAGGAAATAACTAAAACCGAATTATCATGAAATGGACAAGAAGAGACGCGCTTAAAGGTTTAGGAGGTATTCCGATATTAGGTGCCGTTTGGTGGGCTGGTGCCGCCAATACAGTTTCCAAGAAAAGGGAACGTTCCGCCATATTGGAACAATTGAACATACAACCCTCCTTACCAGAAGCCGTGCCCGGTATTAGTGGCGACCCGGTTCGGGTAGGAATTATTGGTTTTGGTATTCGGGGTCAGCAATTATGTCGCGCCCTTGGTTTTGCCACCAAAAAATGGAAGGAGGATATGAAATTGGCCGCTGAGGAAAATCCAAAACACTCTGCCCTTAAGGACTTTATGGCCCAAGAGAAACTAAACGTAAAATTAACTGGAGTCTGCGATATTTTCGATTATAGGGCTAATTTGGCTCTGGATTCTTTTAATGCGGATGATAATAAGATAAAGCGATATCGTACCCATCAGGAAATGATTCGTAGTGGAGAGGTAGATGCCGTGGTAATAGCCACTCCAGACCATTGGCACGCACCAATGGCTATAGATGCCTTGGAAAACAATATACATGTCTATATTGAAAAACCCATGACGCATACCGTTGAAGAGACCTACAGGTTGCGTGACGCCGCGAGGAAATCAAAGGCAGTCCTGCAGGTTGGTCATCAACACAGACAGACCTTGAGTTTCCAAACGGCCAAGGATATTATCAAAAAAGGGACTCTGGGTCACGTATCCCTGATTCAGACGAATACGAATAGAAATGATGATAACGGAGCTTGGATGTACCACATTCATGAGGATGCCAGTCCACAGACCATTGATTGGGATATGTTCCTGGGCTCAGCTCCCAAGGTTCCCTTTAATAAAAATCACTTCTTTAGATGGCGTAAGTGGTGGTCTTATGGTTCCGGTCTTTCCGGGGATTTGCTTTCCCATGATTACGACCGCCTGAATTGTGTTTTGGAAATGGGAATCCCGGATTCTGTGATGACTTCGGGAGGTATTTATACCCATAATGATGGACGTAATGTACCGGACGTACTGCAAGTAAATATGGAATTCCCCAACTACTCTACCGGTAGTAGTCAAGTAGAAGGTAAGGAGAAAGGCATGACGTTCGTGTACAGTGCTACCTTGGGCAATGGCTTTAATCGTCCCACCATCCTAATGGGACATGATGCCACTATGGAACTCGGTAACCGACTAACGGTTTGGCCCGATGGTAGATCCACTCGCTATGCCGATATGATCGAAGCGGAAAAGATGAATCCGAACGTTCCCATCTATCAATACAATCCTGGAGCAAATTCTCCGGATGCCGTGGCTTCCGCAACTTCGCAGTATTTTGCGGATAAAGGACTTATGTGGACTTATATCAACGGAGCCCGTGTAGATTCAACATTCCTTCATATGCGGGAATGGTTGAGTGCGGCCAAAAACGGAGGTAAATTAAGTTGTGGTATCGACGAAGGTTTTGAAGAAGCCATTGCCTCTCATATGGCAGGACTTTCCTATAAATTGGGAAGAAGGATCGAATGGGATCGCGAAAAGGAGATACTTAAACCTATTGAAGGCATTGACTTTGACCAGGCACTTTTGGCCAATACAACAGTTGAAAATATTCCGAAGTTTTTGGAAATGCAACAGATGGAGATGGATAAGATAGAAGGGTAAAGGTCTCATAGCGGCCCTACTGTTTTATTCCTGGAAAACCCCGATCGATCAGATCGGGGTTTTTTGGTTTCCTTATCCAAGGTTTCAAGGGGTTATTTTCCGTTTTGTTGACGACGTTCCCTATAGCCGAAAAATACATTTTCATCATTATTTTGGGAATTAAAACAGCATTAAATGATGATTTGATAAAAAAAAGCCATCAAAATTATGTACATGACATTTGTCATGTTTTTTCTGCTCTTATGCTTTTACATTTATACAAATAAACAATTGAACTATTTACTAGGATAAGCGAATAATCCAAACGGCAATTTTTAATAACCCAATTGCATAGTTATCCTAGATGCCTGATTTTATTAAGTATGGGTTGTAAGTATATGTAACGCTAAATTTTTTTAAGATGAGACCTAAAAAAAACCCAAAAGCAGATTTAAATAAAGATAGTGGCCTTTTCTTCGTAATAGGCCTTACCATTGTTCTTTTTCTTACGTGGAGAGCTTTGGAGTACAAAACGTATGAGACCGAGGATTATGTTGCGGAGGCCATGAACGTGGTGGATGACATTAAGGAAAATGTACCGCAAACGGAACAAATCAAGACACCACCACCGCCACCGCCACCATCGGCTCCCGAAATCATTGAGGTTGTTGATGATACCGAGGAAATTGAGGAAACGATTATTGAAAGTACCGAAATAAACCAAGAGACCGTAATCGACGCGGTAATCGAGGTTGATGATGTAGCTGTGGAAGAGGAAGAAGAAGAGATTACAGTACCTTTTGCAGTCATAGAAAATGTACCGATTTTTCCTGGTTGTGAGAATATGACCACGAATGCCGAACGTAAGGCCTGTTTCCAAAGAAAAATACAGGAACACGTTGTTAAAAACTTTAAGTATCCCGCTACCGCTGCGGAACTTGGAATTCAGGGAAGGGTTTTCGTTCAGTTTGTCATAGACACCAAAGGTTATATCACTAGTGTTAGGACACGTGGTCCGGATTCCAATTTGGAGAAAGAGGCTGGTCGTATTATCGCATCCCTGCCCCAAATGACTCCAGGTATGCAAAGGGGCCGAGCCGTAAAAGTACCTTATAGTATACCTGTAAGCTTTAAGTTACGAACCAACTAACCTCAAAGTAGGGCCCTAGTCCTTGGCCATTTGATAATCGGCAAGCTTCTGGGGCCCTTCCAGTAATAACCTTACAATTTGCAAAGTGCCATCCTCCCGGGTGGCAATTTGCCATTTTATCAGGGCTATTTTTCCGTTTTCGATTTCAATTCCAGTTATGCTTCTGGGATGTACACAGCTACCATCATTAAAAAAAGGAATATCACCAGGCTCTGGAAAACGGGGCCTGTGTGTATGTCCCGAAATCGTAATCAATAATTTGTTCCTTAGGATCCATTTTTTAATGCGCCGCTCCACCTTTCGGAGTTCCTTGTAATTTTTTGCCGGGCTTGTGGGATCCGCTATCCCCCAAACCTGCAGGGGTTTCCAAAGTACCCTGACCAAAAATCTACCCCAACGCCAAAAAGTATAGTTCCACCAATCCGCTTGGTGGCCGTGGGTCAAAAAAAGCTCTTGTTGGCTCTCCCGATGCTTTAAAACAATGGCCTCATTATATGTGATGCCTTCAAATAAGTCCTTGTCTTTCTCATCAATAGGCTCAAAATAGCTGGACAAATGTTTTCTAACATATTGGGGGTCTTTATAGACCATATCATGGTTTCCCCAAACCATATGCAAACGATTTTCCAAATGAAATTGCCGCAACAACTTAAATACATTTTTGTGGGCCTCAAAAATGGATTCAAAATGCATATTCTCCCATAGCTCGTCCCCATCACCTAGTTCGCAGTATTGAAATCCTTCATTGAAGTAGTGTCTTAACGCATGGAAATAGATATTCCGGTTATTGGCAAAGTCATCCGCAAAACTGTTATCTCCCCGATGACAATCGCTAAAAAGAATGAATTTGGAACTGTCATCAAAAGGAAGTATTCTGGCATTTTTGTAAGCCCTGGTTAACCGAAAATAGGAGGACATTCTTGTATTTTCCATAAATATCCAAAAAAAGCAGTGAAACCCTTAAAGAATACCTTAACAATATTCCATTTTTTCTTTTGTAACTTTACCCTCCCTTAAACGACTAACACTGATATGGAGGACAACAGAAATGTAGAGTCGCCTTTTATCCAGCTAATCAGTTTCAACAAATTGTTGAAACATTATGATGCCATGCTCGAAAGTGATGACGAGTTTTTGGTGGCAAAGGCAAAACGTATCCTAGAGGCACAGGCTCCCTATCCGGAACTTCGTGAAGGATTTGTGGATGTCTCTCTTTTGGAAAAACACGAAAAGGTAATACGCATTATTCTGCAGGACGCCTTTTCCGAAGTGTTGACGGACAACGAAATAAAAGCAGCTTCGATTCCCTTTGATAATATAGTTTTTAACTCTTCGAGACGGTTCCAAAAAATATTGGAAAACGCGGGGAAGGATTTTGTCCCGGAGATGCGGAATATGCCCGAGGATCAAATGTACATCATGGCATGTACGGTCATCCTAAATTTCCATTATGGGTTTCCCATGGATTTCAAAAGACCTTTTTTCTATGATATCCCCGATGCCAAGGGGGTAATGCGACACTACCGTATTTTATATAATGCCGATTTTTTTGAGATACATCCCACAGAAAAAGCCAAGGATTTAACTCAAGACGATGTGGACGAACTCTTGGAGAATTTTGATAACCCGGAAATCTGGAAAGAGAAAATACCTCCCAATAGTTTTATTTCCAAAGGCTTTGTAATTTCCAACATGTTCGATGTAACGGTAGAACACTCCATTTCTGAAATAAAATCGGGTCTTATCGCCAGTGACAAAAGAGGTAGCGATAATTTCATGGAGGAACTCCAGGAGACATTCCGATCCTTTTTTAACCTACCTGAGATCAAGGTAGGTTTTGTTGCCTTTAATCCTGAAACGAAACAGTTCGAGAAGGTCTATGGAAAAGGAATGAACAGTTTTATTCTAAACCATTCGGAAACGGAGGCCTGTAAGGAGGCTTTGTGCCAGGGCTCCTACAGCAAGTTGTTAAAGGACAACGAATACTTCGCTATTTCCAACGTAGATAAGTATTTCAAGATATCCGGGGGAATCAATCCTTACAAAAACTTGAAAGAGCAGGGTATAAAAAGTGCTATTTTTGCCCCTATTGCGGATAACGGGAAGTTACTTGGTGTCTTGGAACTGGTTTCCAAAAAGGTCAATGAGTTGAATAGTGTAAACGCTACCAAATTAGAGGATGTAATGCCTTACATAGTCTCTGCGGTACAGCGTTCCAAAGCAGAAGAAGAGAATTTGATAGATGCAATTATCCAGCATGAATGTACTTCGGTCCATGAGTCCGTATACTGGCGTTTTAGGGAAGAAGCCAAGCATTTTATAAAGGATAACTTGGAAGGAGGGCAACCCGCGTTCAAGGAAATTGTTTTTAAGGACGTATATCCGCTATATGGCCAGATTGACATTAAAAATTCTTCCCAAGCTAGAAATATGGCCATTCAGCGTGATTTGATGATACAGCTTTCCGAGATCAATGATGTCTTGGCAGAGGCTTTTAAGTTAAATCAGTTGCCCATTTACGAGGAGCTGATGTTTAGGGTAAACAATCATGTAGATGCCATTAAGGAAGTGCTTCACACCAATAGCGAACAGGCAATTTTCAATTTTGTGAAAGAGGAGATCGTTCCGGTTTTTGGACATTTGAAAAAGACGAACGACACCTTGCAGAATTTGATATCCGCGTATGAGGCCAAAATTGACCCTGGTACGGAATCGTATTATGACCATCGCAGAAACTATGATGAAACGGTGATGGACATCAATCAGGAACTGGTGGCCGTGATGGATAAGAAACAGGAAGATGCCCAAGCCATGTTCCCACATTATTTCGAACGATATAAGACCGATGGGGTGGAACACAATATGTATATTGGAGACTCTATTGTGGGAGACCGGGATTTTGATTCCCTCTATCTGAACAACCTTAGATTGTGGCAACTACAAGTAATGTGCGAAATGGAAAACACGCATTACAATCTTAAACCGCATCTGCCGGTTCCCTTGGATGTCGCCTCACTCATATTGGTGTATAATACTTCTTTGTCCATTCGTTTTCGTATGGACGAAAAAAGGTTCGATGTTGATGGAACCTACAATGCCCGTTATGAGATTATCAAAAAACGTATCGACAAGTCATTCGTTAAAGGGACCAATGAACGTCTAACCCAACCTGGAAAAATGGTCATCGTCTATTCTCAGAAGACAGATGAACTGGAATATTTGAGATACGTTAAATTCCTGAAATCCAAGGGCTATTTTGATGGTAAAGTAGAAATTGTGGAGTTGGAGGGCCTACAAGGGGTTTCTGGACTAAAGGCTATTAGGGCCGACATTTTGTACAAAACCAAGGATACAAAAACAGCCACCGAAAAAACGTATACCTATGATGACCTTATGGAAGAATTAAGTTCTTAAGGCTGTGTCAGCTCCAAAATTCTTTCCGATCCATAAAATTTGAACGCTACTCCAAAGGCAATTACGGAAAGCACCATGCCTATCATGAAAATAGTATAGGTTAAACGTAGGATCCTATATTTTTTATCCAAGACCTTCCCTAGGAAATAAAGGTCTTTGGTCAAGGATTTATACACATAGGTCTGGTCTTTGATCAACTCTTGAATGGCCCATTCATACTCTGGAAGTTTCATTTTATGGAAGTTTCCAAAAAAGAGCAGATTTACCTTTTGTTCCTTTACATCTTCCTTGGTAAACTCACCTCTGGTCACATTAGGTCGCGTAGCCAAAATGGAAAGTATCATGGAGATGACACTGAATACAATAAAGATGACCGTAGGATAAATAAGGTAATAGTTGGATGGATTATCCAGTTTAGGGATAAGGTTGGCCAGTACCAGCGAAATGATAATCGCGTTAACTGACAACAATATGTTGGCCTTGGTATCCGCAATATCGCTAAGCTTTAAATGATTGCGCATAGTGACCCTGAATAAGGTCTGTATACCACGCTCTGGGCTCTGGTTTTTGAGCTGGGCCTTAAGTTGCTCTTTTTTTAAAAGCTTTCTGTCATCTTTTTTGTTCTTCAGAATATCGGCTAAATTTTTATCCTTGCGATCCTGCCAGTTTTCCTTGGCATATTCCGTATAAAAACGATGTTCGGACCGAAACATTTTTACGTTGGCCTCTTGCCACTCCTTGAATGAATATTCGGCGATACCCAATTTTGCCAATTCTTCACGAAGTAGTTCGGAGGTTTCCAAATAACTCTTCTGTCCCAAGTGTGACGCATCCGCATCCCGGATAATTTCCTCTGAAAGGGTTTTAGGCTGATAATAGCGTTTTGTAGCCATGATCAAAGCGGAAACATCTTGTATCACGTCCTTATTAAGGCCCTGGGATGTAAGAAATTCCTGGGCTATGGAGCAACTTGCCTCCTCATGATTTTCCGGACCTTTTGTATATCCGGTATCGTGAAGCCATGCCGCAAGAACAAGTGTATTATTTTCTTTATCTTTTAGGTTGTAAAAATTCAATAATTCTTGTGTACTTTCAACGACCCTTTGGGTATGGCGCAAGTTGTGGTACAGGTAATTGGGATCCAGTTGATTGGTCAATAAATCGGTTACAAAATGTTCAGTTTTTTCGAGAATTTCCGACATACCAAGAGATTTTTTGGATTTCACAAATTACAAAAATTTAGTTTCTAGAGCATCCTTATGAAGAAATATTACTTAATACTCGTACTTCTTCTATTCGTTAGTAGTTGTGCAACCTATAAGACCAAATATTTGGCAGGAGCGGGACCCTCCAGTTCTCCGACAGATAAACAAATATCCCATACTTTTTATTTGATCGGGGATGCCGGTTTGTCGCCTATGGGAGATATGAATCCTGCACTCCGGTTGTTCAAAAACAGGTTGGATAATGCCGATAAAAACAGCATGGCCATTTTTTTGGGAGATAACATTTATCCTAAAGGATTGCCCGATCCAAAGGAAGATGCAGTGGCCTATAAAACAGCGGCAAATCATATGGATGCCCAGTTGGAAACACTACAAAATTACAAAGGCAGACCACTTTTTATTCCCGGGAACCACGACTGGTATAACGAAGGCCTGGAAGGCCTGGAGCGGCAGGAAGATTACATAAAGGAAAGGCTAGACCAGAAAGACCCCTTTCTTCCTGAAAATGGTTGTCCTCTAGAAACCATTGAAATAAGTGAGGATTTAGTAGTCATAGTCATAGACACCAAGTGGTATTTGACCAATTGGGACAAGCATCCGAATATGAACGATAAATGCGATATTAAAAGTAGGGATAAATTTTTGTTGGAGCTCGCGGATGAAATCAAGGATAATAGGCAACGCACCACGGTAATAGCATTGCATCATCCTATGTTCAGTTATGGATCGCACGGAGGACAATTTTCCCTGCGCCAACATCTATATCCGGATAATGGCAACTTTCCCCTACCTTTTTTGGGTTCTTTGGCCAATTTGTTGAGGAAGACCACTGGAGCCTCAACAGAAGACTTACAGAATAAGCGGTATATGGAGCTTAGGAATAGAATTACAACTTTGGCCCAGTATTCGGAAAAGGTCATATTGGCATCGGGTCATGAACATACCTTACAATATATTGTGGAGTTGGGCATCCCTCAAATTGTAAGTGGTTCCGGAGCCAAAAAAGGGAACACCCGCCTTTTAAACGGAAGTAAGTTCTCCACAGGGAGAATGGGTTATGCCATTTTGAAGGTCTTTGAGGACGGTTCTTCCTTTGTAACCTACTATGGGGTAGCGGAGGATGGTTCCGAGGAACGTCTTTTCGCCTCCCCGGTCTTGCCTCCGGACAGAAAATTCAACGGGATAACATATCCGGAAACCTTTCCGGATACGGTAAGAGCCTCTATTTACTCGGATGAGGAAATTGATAAATCCGGTTTCTTTAAGACCGTTTGGGGAGAGCGCTATCGTAAATATTACGCCACCAAGGTTGCAGCGCCTACGGTAGATTTGGATACCCTTTTGGGAGGATTGGCACCGGTTAGGAAAGGAGGGGGCAATCAATCCAAATCCCTTAGGTTACGTCATAAAAGCGGAAAAGAGTATGTAATGCGAGCCTTGCGGAAACAGGCAGATTTATATCTGCAGGCCATGGTATTCACCGATCAATATATAACCGATGATTTGGAGGATACCTATACCGTAGAATTATTAGAAGACTTCTATACCGGATCGCATCCGTATGCCCCTTTTACCGTTGGGACACTTTCCAATGCCATTGACATCTATCATACCAATCCGATTCTTTATTATATTCCAAAACAAGATGCCTTAAAGGAATTTAATGAAGAATTTGGGGATGAACTATACATGATAGAGGAACATGCCGGTGATGGGCATGGGGATTTAAAGAGTTACGGTTATGCCGATGAACTCAAAAGTACGGATGCCATGCTGGAAGACCTTCGTGACGATGAAAAGTATGAGGTGGATAGCGAAATGTATTTAAGGGCCCGATTATTCGATATGGCAATCGGGGATTGGGATCGTCATGTAGATCAATGGCGTTGGGCAGAGTTTAAGGATAAGGATACAGGAAAGATTATCTATAGGCCTGTGCCAAGGGATAGGGACCAAGCCTATTCCATAATGGGCGATGGCCTCTTAATGGGCCTTGCCACTCGAATTATTCCCAGTTTACAGTTAATGGAAGGCTTTAACGAGGAAATAAGAAGCGTTAAAGGCTTCAATTCTTCCCCCAAAACGTATGTTTTGGACATGGCTGTATTGACGGAAACCAATCCGCAGCAATGGAGAGACCAAGCCAAGTTCATACAGGATAACCTGACCGCAGAAGTGATCGATGAGGCTTTTCAATATTTTCCGGAAGAGGTAAAGGACGAAACCGTTGAAAATATAAAGCGCGTCCTTTTATCGAGGATAGATAAAATTGACCAAACGGCCATGGACTACTATCGTGTTATGAATAAATATGCCACAATAATCGGTACGGACAAGGACGACTGGTTTCAAATAACACGTATCAGTTCCAACGAGACCGAAGTAAAGGTATATCGCATTATTGACGGAAAGAAGGATAGGTTGTTTTTTAACAAAACGTTCTCCTCCCTAACAACCAAGGAACTCTGGATATATGGCTTGGATGACGATGACTATTTTGAGGTGATCGGTGAGCACAAGAATAGAATAAGATTGCGACTTATAGGTGGGCAGAACAACGATATTTATGATATTAAAAATGGAAATCGGGTTGCAATCTATGACCATAAAAGCAAGAAAAACACACTGAAAGAAGTACGCGGGGCAAAAGTGAAATTGACCAATGACTATGAGACCAATACGTATAGGCCCTTAAAAATTAGGAATAGCACAAATCAAATTATCCCTACCCTTGGGTTTAATCCGGATGATGGGGTAAAAATAGGCTTTACCGACACCTATACCTTTAATGGTTTTCGTCAGAACCCATTTACCCAACAGCATACGGTAAATGCGGCTTTTTATTTTGCCACAAGTGGTTTTGAGTTGGGGTATACAGGAGAATTTGCCCATATATTCGAGAATTGGAACTTTGAGTTGGGCGCGCGTTTTACCAGTCCAAATTTCGCTATCAACTTTTTTGGTTTTGGCAATGATACACCAAATTTTGATGATGATTTGGAGTTGGACTTCAATCGGGTAAAATTACAGACCTTGCGATTTTCCCCTGCTCTGGTCTGGCGCGGACAATTGGGTGCCAAGTTCCGTTTTGGGGTTTCCTATGAGACCATAGATGTTGAAGAGACGGAAGATCGATTCATTAATGAGTATGCGGAAGAAAATGTTTTGATCCCGGAAAATAGTTTTTTGGGCGTGGATGGCGAATATACTTTTAGCAATGCGGATTATTCCGGGTTCCCTACCTTGGGCATGGCTACTTCAATTCGAGCGGGATATCGAAACAATGTGAGCAACTCGGGAAGTTTTGGATATGTTGTCCCAAGTCTTACCGTGGCCTACAAACTGGTATCCAGCGGGCGTTTGGTATTGGGAACCAAAGTGAAGGGCCACTTCAATATTGGGGACGGTTATGAGTTTTATCAAGCGGCCAGTATTGGGGGTGTGGACGGACTCCGAGGATTTCGGAACCAAAGATTTACCGGTAAAAAGGCTTATTATCAAAATACCGATATCCGATATAGCTTTCGTAAGATGCGTACAGGAATTGTGCCTACGGCCCTGGGCATGTACGCCGGGTTTGATTATGGGAGGGTTTGGCAGCCTGATCAGGATTCCGATACTTGGCACACCTCCTACGGTCTTGGATTTTTTGCCAATGCTGCGGACATTTTCTCCTTTAGGACCGCGTTGTTCAATAGCACGGACGGATTGCGGTTTACCTTTGGAGTAGGTTTCGGTTTCTAGGAGCTAAACTTTTAAATGCCTATGGAGAAGCCCTAGGGCTATTTGAGTGGAAACGAATATAAGTTTCTTCCCGTGGTTCCGCGTTTCTCATCGGAAATCAATAGGGTAGAGTCATTCATGAAGCAGACGGCTTCCAATTGGGACCGTGCACCCAGATCAATTTCCTTTGAGGTACCCTGTAAGAACTTATCGTCCCTAAAATGGGTTACTTTCCAAAGCTTTCCATAGCTCAAAAGCACTATGGTCCTTTCATCGGGTGAAATATCTACGGAGGTAATCTGGCAGGTTTTCCAATCATCGCACGTTCTGAAGCTACCCATGAAAAGTGCCTTATGTTGGCCCGGATAATCCGGTATTCTGTAGAGTAAAGCCTTTCCAGAAAATGGGCGGGCCCTATTTTTGGTGATGATATACAAGAAATTACCGTGATGAAAAAAAGCTTCCGCATCATAGTACAGCCGTGCTTTTTTTGGAGGAAACCTTTTTTGTTCGGGATAACTGAACCTAATTGGTAGCGCGTCGATTTTGTCGCCCGGTTCTATCTCCGGGTTGGGAAGCTTGTAGATGACCAAATCCTTCCGGTCATTTGAATTGTTTCCAAAATCCCCGATATAGAGATTTCCTTTTTTATCCTTGGTCAAATCTTCCCAATCCTTGTTTTTGGCATTTTTGACCTTCAATTTTTTAAGGAGGTTACCCTTAAGGTCCACCTGATAAATTTCATCAGGGTTGCCACTGTCCTCTATTAACCACAATGTTGTTTCGGAAAACATGGCAATTCCCGAGTTCTCATCCAATTTTTTCGGAAGCTCCGCGATAAAGGTGAGTTGGCCGTAGTTTGAACAACTGCTAAAAAAAACAATACATAGAAAAGGGACCAACCTGATCATTCGTAGGCCAAATCCTTGTTTACTTTCATCCTTAAATTGTCCAACACAAATTTACCTAAGTCACGCCCTTGCTTAACACCGACTTGCACGGCCGCCCTGTAATGGATGCCACCATACATTCTGCTAATGGCCGCCTCATCGGCTGCTTCGTTAAATGAATTAAAACTTCTTATTGGAAGGCCATAAGGGACTTCAGTGTCATCGTCAAAGGCAAAACCATCCCCAAAAACATCGGTCAATGCAGTTGCCGCCGCCCCCGATACTACACTATGTCCACTGGTGTATTCAGGAAATGGGGGAGTTTGAAGTACGGGCTTCCAATCTTCATCTATATGCTGGTTGATCAAGGTTTCCGGGCGGATGAGGTTACTGCGATACTTTTCATCCCAACAGCTGATAAAGGCATCGGCCATAGCTACCGAAGCCTTGGTATACGCATAAACCGTTTTGTCAAAATCACTATTTGTCTTTCGAGCGGCGATTTTGGTGATACCGATCCAATGCGCTCCAGGGGTTATTTTTTTTGTTGCGAACATTAAATGGCCCCTTGTAACCGAGACATAGGGATTACAATCCCAAAACTGTGCAATTTCTATTTCCTCGGATTCATCACCCTTTTCGGTAATTTCTTGGCTTATGTCATAGACTTCCTTCAATTCCTTATAAAAATCCGAACCTTTTTCCATGGAGAATGGCGGTGGCGGGGTAGGTTTAAACTGATTGGCCGAATCTATTACGAAGGGGCGAATTTTGTTCCAATGTGGCTCAATACCGTCCATATAAGCCGGGGGAGTAGGTTGCCAGCGCGTGGGATCGTCCGTATCTACTGTAAATTTTGGCATAGTACGGGTTTGGGCATAATTGTCCTTATTCATCCAAGCACCGATATGGTCTGCTACTTTTAGACCGTAAGCCTTGGAAGCATTAAATACCGTAGGGTTTTTACTTTCCCAAATTCCGTAAAGACTATCTCGGAATACCTCCATTCTTTCTTCGGAAAAAATCAGTCGTTTGTTCAATTCCATATGGGCCGTCAAGGCGGCCAGTTGATAATTGATAGAACTGCCCTTCTCTGGTTTTGGAATGGAATCCAGTTCTCTTAGTTGCCCAGCCAAGGAAAGATAATCATCATTCCCCTGCGCAATGATTTCATAAGCGGCAACATTTGGATAGGCAAAAATACGACTGGCCACCGGTGGGGAGAATATATCATGGATCATGATTTCAGTAACCTTGTCCACGGAAGCGTGTAACTCTTCGGGACTAATTTGTATAGGTTCTTCCTTCTTTTGCGTGCCACATGAAACCCATAACAAAGACATAATACATATCGCCAATATCTTCTTCATTTTTCTACTTTTTATTTTGTTTAAGTACCCTTTTCTGGTTATTTTGATTAAGTACCCTTTTCTGGTGCGAGGTCGTTACTGCCTCTGGTCGGTTTTTTAGATTGTCCTATTAAGATGTCCTAATTAATAATTGGGAAAGATTTAAACCTAATTAGTGAGCAAAATTACATCATTTTCAATTCGTATCAAAACTTGATAATCAGGGTAAAACGGACGTATGCCAATGTAACAGGGACAATTCTGTTTTTGACGAATACGGATTACACCTTAAATAGGCGAAAATGAATGATTCCTTTGGCTAAGATGAAGTATGGTAACATACGTATTCTACCACTTAGCTCCAAAAGAAGGCATAAATGGCAGCTATGATGATCATGGCTGTAAAAGCCCCAATATTGAATTTTGGGCTTGTATCAAAGATACCCTTACGAAGCGAAATGCCTTTGGGATCTTCCTGTCCCTTATTCTGCAATAAGCTTAATGCAACAATGACCAACATGGTAAGTAGGGCGGTGTATCCCATTTGATCCATAAACGGGACGTCCACGAAAAACGGGCTGGAGGACCATCCGTTTTGGGCTACCTTAAAGTATAAGGCAATCGGTATGGAGACCAATGCACCGATAATAGCGGCCTTGTTGGTCGTTTTTTTCCAGAACAATCCCAAGAGGAAGACCGCCAAGATGCCTGGACTCACCAAACCTGTATATTCTTGGATAAATTGAAAGGCTTGATCTATACCTCCCAGTAAAGGGGCCATTATACATGCGATGACGAGTGCAATGGCTG
Organism: Ulvibacterium sp.; assembly: GCF_028285715.1. Lineage (GTDB taxonomy): Bacteria > Bacteroidota > Bacteroidia > Flavobacteriales > Flavobacteriaceae > Ulvibacterium. Next base: position 169,517 of record NZ_JANQOO010000007.1, on the reverse strand, counting down.
CGGATAATCTACCGACGCCAACGGTATTCTTATCAGAGGCATTTTTGTTAATGTACTGCCGATAAATGTCCATTGTGAAAATCGTAGAAGTGGAATTTAGCATTGATGCCAAGGATGATACCACAGCTGCGGCCAAGGCCGCAAATGCTACCCCTTTTAAACCTGTGGGCAAGAATTGTAACAACCATGGATAAGCCTTATCCGCTTGCTCTAAGGAAGGTGCATTGTTAAGGGCAACATCACCGAGACGGCCCATGGTTTCCGCATCATTTATCATAACATAGGCCGCTATTCCCGGTACGACCACGATAATAGGAATAACAATTTTCAAAAAAGCGGCTAAAATAATTCCTTTTTGGGATTCTCGTAAGGATTTGGCGGCAAGCGTACGTTGAATAATGTATTGATTGAATCCCCAATAGTAGAGATTGGCCACCCATAAACCACCAACTAGAACACCAAGGCCCGGTAAGTTCTTGTACTCTGGATTTGATTCGTCCAATATCATAACAAATTTTTCGGGAACGGATTCGTAAACCGTTTGAAGCCCCGCCAAAACACCATTGCCATCAGAAACCGTATTTAACGCCAGATAAGTGGTTACTAGCCCGCCCAATACCAGGAATACGACTTGGATAACATCCGTCCAGGCCACAGCGGAAAGACCGCCATATAAGGAGTATGCTGCGGCGAAAAGGGCCAGACCAATCACACCGTAGACCATAGGGATACCCATTATAGTCTCTAAGGCCAAGGATCCCAAATACAGTACCGAAGCCAAATTTACAAATACGTAAAGCGCTATCCAGAAAACGGCCAATATGGTCTTTAGGTTGGTAGAGTATCGCTTTTCAACGAATTCAGGGATGGTATATAGCCCCTTCTCTATGAAAATCGGTAAAAAATATTTCCCCACGATCAAAAGGGTAACGGCGGCCATCCACTCGTAGGAGGCAATAGCCAAGCCAACGGCAAAACCGGAGCCGGACATGCCTATAAACTGTTCAGCGGAAATATTGGCAGCAATCAGCGAAGCACCAATGGCCCACCATGGTAAGGATTTGCTAGCCAAAAAATAATCCTCGGCGTTCTTTTGATGCCCTTTTTTATCCCTGGACACCCATAGACCTACCCCAAGGATCAAGAACGCATAGGCTATAAAAATAAAATAATCCCAAAATTCGAAAGACGAAGTCATAATTGTATTGGCTTTGGCTGGTTGTTATCGCTAAAAATTCCGTAACGGTCTAGCAAAGTAACTGTTTTGCTCAAAAAAACCATCGAATTTCTCAAATTCTTTGGTCTTAAATTATCGATTTAACAAAGACCCGCAAGGTTTTATGAAACTTTGCGGGTCAATACCGTTATAGCGTTAACACCCTAACAGTGAAAGCGGATTGCTAAATGTATTGGTTGATGATATTCTCAAATAACTCCTGTTTGCCACTTTGCAATTGAAGTTCTCCATTTTCCTTTGCGATTTCATATAGGTCCTTGAAATCCAACTTACCGCTTTCAAAGTCCTTCCCTTTCCCGGAATCGTAAGAACTGTAACGTTCTTTTCGGAGTGTCGTGTATTGGGATGAGGCAATGATTTTATCGGCGGTTAGCAAGGCACGGGCAAAGGTATCCGCTCCGCCGATATGGGCATGGAATACATCATCCATGTCGGTGGAATTTCTTCGAATTTTGGCATCAAAGTTGATTCCGCCACCCTGAAGTCCGCCAGCTTGTAAAAATACCAGCATTGCCTCGGTAACCTCCGTAAGGTTATTGGGGAATTGATCGGTATCCCATCCATTTTGATAATCACCGCGATTGGCATCCACACTTCCCAACATACCATGGGCAGCGGCCATTTCCAACTCGTGTTGAAAAGTATGGCTGCCCAAGGTGGCATGGTTGACTTCGATATTCAGTTTAAAATCATCTTGTAGTCCATGCTGGTGTAAAAACCCGACCACGGTGGCAGCATCAAAATCATATTGATGTTTCATGGGCTCCATGGGCTTGGGCTCTATAAAGAACGTTCCCGTAAAACCTTGCTTTCGCGCATAATCCCGGGCCATGCCCAAGAACTGGCCCATGTGGTCCAATTCCCGTTTCATATCGGTATTCAAAAGCGACATATATCCTTCGCGGCCACCCCAGAAAACATAGTTCTCTCCATCCAAGGCTATAGTCGCATCCAATGCCAATTTTATTTGTCCTCCTGCGCGGGCCAACACGTTAAAATCGGGATTGGTAGAGGCACCGTTCATATATCTTGGGTTGGAAAAGCAATTTGCCGTTCCCCATAATAATTTGACCCCCGATTCTTCCTTTTTGCCTTTGATGTAATCCACAATGGTGGCCAGTCTTTTTTCGGATTCAGCAAATGTTGAAGCCTCCTGGATCAAATCAAAATCATGAAAACAGAAATAGTCGAATCCCATTTTAGTGATGAACTCAAAGGCGGCATCTGCTTTCGCCTTGGCGGCATCCACCGCATCCGAGGGTTGGTCCCAAGGGAAATTCTGTGTTCCCGGCCCAAAGGGATCCGCGCCCTGTCCGCAGAAAGTGTGCCAATAGGCTACAGCAAATTTAAAATGCTCACGCATTGTCTTTCCTGCAACCACCTGTTCGGGATTGTAGTATTTAAATGCCATTGGATTATCGGAATCCCTACCCTCAAATTTGATTTCCCCAATTCCTTTAAAATATTCCTTGTTTCCTATTAGTGCCATGTGTTATGAATTATTGATTAAGCGTTTTAGTTCTTGTTTCCATTTGTTATATGCAGATTCATATTTTGATTTATCGTTTGAAGGTTCAAACTTCATAAGATAGTCATTGTTCATGATGTGGTTTCCGAAGGTTTTAAAATCACCTTTGTAGAGTTCACAGGCCCTTGCGGCCCCAATGGCTCCAGTGGTGTCATAGATTTCGATTTCCTGTCCAATAAGGGTAGCTATGGTCTTTGAAAAAATATCCGATCGAAAGAGATTATCATTACCTGCTCGTATTACTGTGGGCCGAATACCGTCCGACTCCATGATCTCCATTCCATAAACGAAAGAAAAGGCAATACCCTCCAAAGCTGCCCTGCAAAGATGGGCCTTGGAATGGTTGTTGAGGTTAATACGGGACATTTGTGTGCCCAACGTCTTATTATCCAACATACGTTCCGCGCCATTTCCGAAGGGATGTATAAGTACCCCATCGGAACCTATTGGGACCGAAGCCGCCAATTCGTTCATTTCTTCATAAGAGGAAACATCCAGATTGTTCATAAGCCATCGGTATTGTATCCCAGATCCATTGATACAAAGTAATTTTCCTATCCTCGGTTTTGAAGTATCGTAATTCACATGGGCAAAATTATTCACCCTTGAACTTTCCTTTACCGATAGATTCTCGGTTATAGCATAAACCACTCCTGAAGTTCCCCCTGTTGCCGCAACCTCACCCGGATTGAAAACATTTAGGGAAAGGGCATTATTGGGTTGGTCCCCGGCGCGATATAGAATAGGGGTGCCCTCTACGAGACCGGATTCAGTAGCGCCTTGCTCGGAAACCTTGCCCTGAACGGAAAATGTATCGGTCAGATCAGGGACCATTTTTCTGTTAATCCCATAGTGCTCCAACAACCAATCAGCGATGTCATTGCTCTTAAAATCCCAAAAGATGCCTTCAGATAATCCAGATATGGTCGAACGGATTTCACCGCTGAACTTATAGGCGACATAATCCCCTGGGAGCATAAACTTATATACTTTTTGGTAAATATCCGGCTCGTTATCCTTTACCCATTTAAGCTTGGATGCGGTAAAATTTGCCGGGGAATTTAATAATTGGGAAGCACATTTATCATTTCCTAAGGCGTCGAAAGCCGCCTGTCCGATTTTTACGGCCCTGCTATCGCACCAAATAATGGAGTTGCGCAAGGGAGCACCATTTTCATCCACAACAACAAGACCATGCATCTGGTAGGAGATACCGATTCCCGTAATATCCATTGGATCTATATTGTGTTTTTGAAGCAGGGTCTTTGTGGCCTTACAGATATGCTGCCACCAGTCATCCGGGTGTTGTTCGGCCCATCCATTTTCGAGGGCGATCATCCCCATCTCCACCTTGGGTTCACTGATTACGTCCAAACTTTTTCCGGATTCCGTGATCACCAAGGCGGCCTTTATCGACGAACTTCCAATATCAAATCCGATGGAGTACATACTAAATTTTTTTAAGGGGTTTAAGATATTATTTTGGAAGCGTTATAGCAAATTCAAAGGAATTTATCTGAAAAGCCCTAGCGCATAATTTCCATTGGATTTATATTGAGAATATTACATTGGTACAAGACGTTATCTTTTTCCGTATTTCCAAAAACCACTGCCAATTTTGTTTGTACTTGATTTGGCAAAGGCCTATGAATACTTGCTAAAAACCCCTATCTTGATTCAAAAATGAAGAACCGCTAAATCCCCAGAACGCTAGCTTGAAGATTTCATCCCTTATTTATCATTTTCTGTATGCCAGTGCACTGTTTTGTACAGCGTTACCATCTTCTAGTTTTGGTCAAACTGTGGTAGACGATCCGTCTACATATGTTTGGTTCGATACTATGATAGGGCGGACTAATTCGGGAATGTTCAAAGGAGTGGCCTATACCGAAGAATACCGTGTAATTAATGAAAGACATCAATTTTTTAAGGAACCCGATTTTGCTCTCGGTTCTGTAGTCTATGATGGGCAACCTTATTTTGATGTTGAACTTAAGTATGATGTCTATCAGGGAAATCTTTTGACCATGAATACGGAAGCTTTAGGTTCGTCCATACTGATATTGGATGGAAATAAAGTAACCGAATTTACGATTCACGGAAATAGGTTCAAAAATTTGAATCAAAACCTCGTGGAAAATAAGGCCTATGGATTTCTAGAAGTCTTAGTGGAAAATGACTCCCTTTCCCTTTATAAGAAACATGCCAAGAAAATATTTAAAAGAACGGATAAGGAAATTTTGTACTACGAATTCAAAGACCGGAATTCTTATTACCTACATTATGCCGACACTTATTATTCGTTAAAAAAGGCCAATGACCTTAATGCAATTTTTCCAGAATATCGAAAATCGTTAAAAGCTATTCGCAATCGTTATGCTTCTTTGGGAAAATCAGATCCCGATGCCTATATGAAATCCATTTTGTTAGACTTATCAGCCTTAATCTCAGCCCAAAGCGCTAAGGAGACCCTATGAGAGTCGTAACTACTATAGCGCTATTGTTTTGTTTCACATTTTTAATGGGTCAGGAAAAAGTGCAAAGGATATCCTTGGAAATCCAAGACAAATCCGTAGCGGAAATATTGTCCGAAATAGAACAAAGGACAGATTTCCAATTCTATTATGCGGAACAATGGCTGGATAGTATCCCCTTGAACAAGAGCTACAGAAATGAATCCGTCGAAGTCATTCTTACGGACCTTTTTCAGGACACGGAAATCAATTTCTTCGTTGCATGGGACAACAGAATCGTTTTGACCCGAAACAATAGTATTTATGGAGACCTTCCAGAAGGATTTCTTGATGTTCCCGGACAAGTGGAGGAGGAAACAACCTTTCAGGAGAATGTTGCGACGGGGCCTATTCTTTTGGAAAAGCAAAAGGATGGGCCGGACAAGGTTCTGGAGACCATACGAATAGGTAGGGAACGCAAAACCAATAGACGGACCCGGTTTACACTTTCAGGTTACGTCACCAATACGAACACAGGTGAACCCATAGCGGATTTGGCAATCGTTGTAAGGGAACGAAATATTGGGTCGGTAACGGACAATAGGGGCTTTTATGAAATTGAACTGCCATCTGGGTTGAATATAGTCGAAACTAGTTCTTTGGGTGTAGAGAGCTCCCGAAGAAATGTGATTATTTATGATAACGGAAGGTTGGATTTCAACCTAGAAGAGAATTTTGAACAATTGGACGAGGTAGTTGTGGCCGCTGATGCAACCCGGAATATCGAGGATACTTCAACGGGAAATACAAGGATCGGTTCAGAGGCATCAAAAAATGTTCCATTGGTTCTTGGAGAACGGGATGTGCTTAAGATTGCGACTACCCTGCCTGGGGTTTCCACTGCCGGAGAGGGTTCCGCAGGATTTAATGTTAGAGGGGGAAAAACCGATCAAAACCTTATCCTCTTGGATAATGCGGTAATTTATAACCCCACTCATTTCTTTGGCTTTTTTCAAGCATTTAATCCGTTTGCCATAAACGATTTGAATATCTACAAAGGAAGTATTCCTGCCGAATTTGGAGGTCGGTTGTCCTCGGTGTTCGATATTGGTAGCAAGGATGCGAGTGATACCAATTTTAAAGGGGAAGTCTCTGTTGGCCCCGTAACTTCAAACGCGGTAGTTGAAATTCCCTTGGCCCAGGAAAAGGCAGGACTTATGGTAGGGGCGCGTGGCGCATACTCGGATTGGATTTTGCGCTCCCTGGACGAAGAGAACCTGAACAATAGCCAGGCTTCCTTTTATGATTTTATAACCAAATACAACCATAAGATCAATGACAACAATGAACTAAGGGGGACCGCCTATTACAGTAGGGACATCTTTAGTATAACTTCGGATTCCTTGTTCGATTATAGTAATCGTCTGTTTTCCGTGCAGTGGAACCGTAAACTGGGTGAAAGAAGTTCCGGGACCTTGATGCTGAACAATAGTCAGTATAAATTCAATATCGATTTTGATGGTAGCACCAATAGAAACTTCGAGCAAGGATTTCAAATAGATGAGACCGAGCTGAAGGTTATATTGAAATATTTGCTCAATGAATCCCATACCATTGATTATGGGATTTCCGGAAAATTGTATTCCGTACTTCCAGGAGAGATAGCTCCAAAAAGCCCTAATGATATCATACTGCCGTTGACCGTGCCCGAAGAAAAGGCTCTGGAGTCCGCCCTTTTTATTTCGGATAATTTTAAAATCAATGAACAATTGCAGTTGGATTTGGGACTGCGGTATTCGTTTTATGCCGCTTTGGGCCCGTCCACACAACGGACATATCAAGAAGGGGCACCTAGGACCGAAGCCAATGTAACAGGTTCCGAAACCTTTGACAACAATGAGATTTTTGAAACCTATGGAGGCCCTGAAGTCCGTGTTTCGGGTCGCTATCTTTTGAATGATAGCCTTTCCATCAAGGCGAGCTTCAATAATACGTATCAATTCATACATACCCTTTCCAACAACACAACAGTATCCCCGGTGGATACATGGAAGCTTTCGGACCGTAATATTGAACCCCAACAAGCCAGTCAATTTTCACTGGGGATTTACCAGAACATTAAAGACTATGAACTTAGCCTGGAGGGCTTTTACAAAAGACAGAACAACATCATAGACTTCAAGACAGGAGCCCAATTGTTTTTGAATGAAAATATAGAGACCGAAGTGTTGCAGGGGAAGGGGAAAGCCTACGGGGTGGAATTATTGATTCGCAAAAACCGTGGAAAATTAAATGGCTGGTTAGGCTACACCTATTCCCGATCATTTTTTCAACTGGATAGTGAATTTCCTCAGGAACGTGTAAACGATGGTGAATTTTTCCCTTCGAATTTCGATAAGCCTCATGACCTTAGTCTTGTATTGAATTATAAGCTTACCCGTCGATTCAGTTTTTCCGGTAATTTTGTGTATCAAACGGGAAGACCTGTGACCTTTCCTGTAGGCAACTATGAATTTAACGGGAACGAATTTGTGCTGTACAGCGAGCGAAACCAGTTTCGGATTCCGGATTTCTATCGTTTGGATATCGGTTTTAATATTGAGGGAAATCATAAAAAAAATAAGCTTGCCCACAGTTTCTGGACGATTTCCGTCTATAATGTTTTGGGTAGGAATAACCCGTATTCTGTTTTTTTTGTTTCACAGGACGGGCAGATAGAAGCGTTACAAAGCTCCATTTTCACCATACCGATTCCGTCCATCACCTATAATTTCAGATTTTGAACCTAAACAACAATGCATCCATTGATTACCTATAAAAAACAACTTTCTATACCACTCCTAGGGATGATAGTAGTGTTATGCAGCTTTGGCTGTACCGAACCTTTTGAGGGTACCGTTGATGGTTTTGAGGATGTTTTGGTCATAGATGCTATCATCACCAATGAAAACAAGCGGCAAGAAGTACGTTTAACACGATCTTTTCGTTTTGACGAAGAAGGGCCCCAAGCCGAAGAAAATGCCGTTGTTACAATTGAGGATGGAGAAGGGGAGCAATTTGTATTTAGGGAAGAGGAGCCGGGAATTTACTTGTCCAGTGCCCCATTTGCTGCGGAAATGGGAAAGAATTACAGTCTGTCCATAACCACGACGGATGGCAAGTCCTATCGTTCAGATACTATGCAATTGCCTGCACCCTCTACTACTATAGATGAATTATATGCGGAGCGAACCACCAATGATCAAGGCGAGGAGGGCATGGGCATTTTTGTGGATACCTTTGATCCTTCCCGACAGTCTAATTACTACCGGTATGAATATGAGGAAACCTTTAAAATAATCGCGCCTCTTTGGAGCCCCAATGATGTGGTATTCATTATTCAGCTATCCACAGGCCCTGTTTTTGAGATAATTTTACGGGAACGGGAAGAACGTGTCTGTTATGGTACGAATAGGGAAAAGACCATTGAGATTGCAAATACTTTAAACTTGTCCGAGGACAGATTAAGCCGTTTTCCAGTCCGATTTATAAATCGGGATAACTATATCTTATCGCATCGCTATAGTATATTGGTCAGACAGTATGTACAGACTCAGGAGGCATTTGCCTATTATGAGGATTTAAAAGGATTGTCCCAGTCTCCCAATAGCGTCTTTACCGAAGATCAACCAGGCTTTTTGCCGGGCAATGTCTTTTCCTTGGATGACGACAGCGAGAACGTCGCAGGTTTTTTTGAAGTGACGACGGTAACCGAAGAACGGATATTCTTTAGTTATGAGGATTTTTTCCCGGGCGAGGATTTACCTCCGTATGTCCAGGAGTGCGTTACTTCCCCGGCTTTTGGAGAGGACCTCAAGGGAATATTGGACCGTGGAACCAGTGCGTTTTATGAATTCAACCCCGGGGAAGGCGGCTACATATTAACCTCTAGGGAATGTGGGGATTGTACGGCTTTAGGGAGTAATAAGGTACCGGATTTTTGGGTAGAATAATCTTTGTGCAATGAGACATTTATTATGTGTTTTATCGATATGGCTCATGACCCTTGTTCAAGGGCTGGGGCAGGTTGCACTTAAAACAAATGAGCAGGTTGAGGGATACCGGTCAATTCCGCAAGAGCGGATTTTTGTCCATACAAATTCCTCTCTATTGTTAACGGGCGAATATCTCTATTACAAGGTGTATTGTCTAGAGCGCGAAAGTGGAAGCTTAAGCAAGCTTAGCAAGATGGCCTATGTGGAATTGGTAGGCCCTGGAGGGAATCCCATTTTCAAGCATAAAATCCTACTGGAAAAAGGGATGGGCTATGGCGATTTTTTTGTGCCGACCGATATCCGTTCGGGTGGGTATAAGTTATTGGCCTATACCCACTGGATGCGAAATCAAGATCAAGCCGATTTTCACCAAAACGATATTGCAATAATAAACCCTTATTTGGTCAACCAAGGTCTGTTACAAAAAACAACTTCTTTGGGAGTTGATTCTTTGGTAATGACAGAGAAACTGGACAACCAAAAAGCTTCTTTGATCGAGGCTGTTTCGAAAAAACATGGCCCCGTGGATCTAACGATTAATGGGACGGAATTTAAGAAACGAACAAAGGTGTCCCTTTTGTTTAAAAATAGTGATAATGGTAAGACCATGGACGGGGAGTATTCCATTTCCATTAGAAAAAAAAGCGGTATACCGGCACCAATGCAAACAGGAATTATTGATTTTTTTGAAAAAGATCATCTTTTTAATGTAAAATCCTTGGCCACGATAGGGGACAGCATTTACCTGCCCGAACTACGTGGCGAGCTTTTCTCGGGCAAGGTTATTGCGCTCCAAGGGAATGGAACCATAAGTGGTTTAAAGGTGGCGCTTTGCATTCCTGGGGAAGATTACTTTTTTGATGTAGCTGAAACCGACGAATGGGGAAATTTTCACCTAAACCTAGATCGGTATTATCCCGAAGGGAAGGCAATCCTACAGGTATTATCGGCCAAGCCGGAAGAGTATAAAGTCAAATTAAGGGATTATGAGCCCTTGGATTATTCCAAACTACATTTTAAGGACATAAAGATAGACTCAACGATGCGGAAGGAGATTTTACAGCGGAGCATCCATAATCAAATCGAGAACTCCTACTTCCAGTTTCGACCAGATTCAGTATTGTCTAGTCTATTTAAACAGTTTTCTGACAACAAGGAAAAGGAAGTATACCTACTCGATGACTACACACGTTTTAAAACGTTACGTGAAACCATTGTAGAAATCATAAATGATGTTTCCTCTAAAAGGTTGGATAAAGACAATGAGACCATTCGCATAAAAGGGTTCGATTATGCCCAAGTAACAGATTTACCGCCACTGATTCTTATGGATGGGTGCCTTCTACAAGATAACAATGCGCTTTTGGATTTCGATGCCCGAAATATTGAATCAATAGCGGTATTGAGGCACAAGCTCGTTTTTGGATTAGAAATGTTTCAAGGGGCAATGGTTATAAAAACAAAAACTGGTGATGGCTATGGGCAATTTATCAAGGACTTGGTAATTTTGGACCAGGAGATTTTTGAATCTCAATTGAACAAAAAGTACTTTGTACAACGTTATGATTCCAAAAATCCTACCGACTCCAAATCTCGTCTACCGGATGATAGATTACAATTGCTTTGGGTACCAAGTTTCAATTTAACCGATGAACGGGACCAACTTGATTTTTTCACTTCTGATGTTTCCGGAGAATTTGAAATCCATTTGGAAGGGGTTACCCATGAAAACGAACCGGTTTCCATCCGAAAATCCATTTATGTGGATTAAACCCTACTCTAGACCTCTCGTCCAACCATCGGTCCAATCGGGTTTTGAAGCTCCGTTTCCTGTACCTGAAGCACTATTTTCCTCATAGAATTGTGGATTGGTCCCCATGTAGTTGGTCGGAACAAAATCTGTTGAGGGGTTATCAAATTGAATGGAATCGATTTTTAGATTACCCAGGTCTATCTGATTTGAAGCTGAAACCCCCTCTACATTGATTCCCAACTCCAGGTCCGTTGTGTAAAAATTGGTCAAGACATATTTTCCTCCTGCCTCCGAATAAGTAAGGCCTCCTTCCAAGGCAGGCCCTACAAGGCTAATATTACGAATGGTATCGGTAACTATCGGATTGGGACTTTCTACTTCATTACTGGCAATTTGGATTCCAGCTTTGGAAATACCGGACAGATGCCATGAATCCCCATTCCCGCTCCAGTCGTTGGTGACCGCAATGCCATTTCCTCCAGAATTGGTAACCACTAGTCTTTCAGCATCTGCATTACCCCCGATAAACCGGATTCCGTTTCCTAGATTCTCATAGGTTTGGAGGTTGGTGATGCTTGTAAACGAACCTACGCCATAAAAGGCTATACCATCAAAATTTTGTTCATTTTCCCCAATGGCTCCCGCATATTCAATTCGTAGATAGTTGATTAATCCTGATGAATCCTCTACTTCGGAGCCTCCATAAAAAATATCAATAATATCGGACCTGCCTACTTCACCGGTATCAATTGGAGCTTGACCACAAATGATAACACCTCCCCAATCCCCCGGCATCGGGTTTTCAGCTCCGGAGGTGATGACCGCTGGATTTTCCGGTTGCCCAAACACGAATAATTGACCGCCCTGTGCCACGGCAATGTAGGCACCTACATTGGGATCGGCCTTGATTACTGTTCCAGCTGGTATCGCTAAGGTTCCTTTGTCCCTAATAAGCAATGGGCCTACAAGACGATACTCTATTGAGGGATCTAATTGTAGTACATCGACTAGTTCCCCATTTTGTGATCTCCCCTTAACTTCACCTCCTAAGATACCTATGGAGGAAAGGGGGCAAAATCCAGGGCATATGCCTCCACAATCAACGGTTACCTCATCACCATTGAGGATGCCGTCAAAACACATGAGCATGGCATCATTATCCTCTACAGGGTCATCATCGGAACACGTAACGCTTAGAAAAAAAGATATTCCTACAAGAACACTTTTTAAAAAAAGGCGCTTCATATAAGATTTACTAAGGAACAAGGGCATCGGCTTTTTAGAATTCTACCGATTAAAAGATACCATTTTTCCTATTAAAACACACATCCAATTTCATAGAAATAGTTAAGTCTACGGTGTGAATAGATTAAAAGTGTACGATGCATTATTATTAGCGACGACCAAAAACGTGTTTTCACTAATTCTTAGTATCTCACGAGCATTTAAATTTGTCGGTAACGGCAAGTAATCGACAAAATTGAACGTTTCATTTTTGTTCAAGGTGAGTATTCCTCCTGAATTTGAACTACTTTGACCCAGTTCCGTAGTATAGCCTAAATAATTACCTGTAAAGAGTATTCTGGGGTTGCCCTTTTTATCGGTGTCCACATGGAAATCCTCAATAGTACTCATTTGGGCCTCCTTAGGAAGGGGTACGCCGAGAAAAGTACTATCCGATTGGAAAAATGCCATAGAGCGCATTTCGTATATGGCTTTGCTTTCGAGGATATCCTTTTCCTCCCACCCGGTCAAATCCGTAATGGTATTAATTTTTGAAAATTCCTCATACCCCAAAAAACGCTTTTTTAGGGCGGGGAGCTGCTCCGCCAACCGGTCTTTAGAGGCAAATGGAACGTAGTTTCCAAAGAAATCGTAGAAAATAATGGGATCTGGTTGGGTGTTGTCATCAAAATCGTCGATATATAAGGTTAAGGGGCGCTCTGGAGAGGCTTTGAATTTGCTATTCTGTCCGGCATTGCCGGCTAAAATGTCATTTTTGCCATCACCGTCCAAGTCGGTTACCCATACCGTATTCCACATACCATTGGTCTTATCCAGTCCATAGGCTTTGGTGCTATCCACAAACTTGGAATCCCCTTGGTTAAGAAGAATGGTAATGGGCATCCAATCTCCTACAAGTATCAGATCCAATAAATCGTCATCATTGATATGGGCCCATTGACTATCGGTAATCATACCCATATTGGATTGCGCCACAACACGAAAACTGCCTTTCCCATTGTTTTCCAAGATATAGCTGCTTGGAGATAGACCATATCCCCCTGGAATGGAACGGTTACCGATAAAGAGGTCCACAAAACCATCCCCGTTGAAGTCACCTGAAGATACGCTGCCACCATTGGTCCTGATCAAATCGATTTTGAGCCGATTAAATATGCCTTTTCCATCATTGATATAGATACGGTCCTCAAGATATGGGTCTCCTTCCATCTTTTCATTACCCCCGCTCATGACGTAAAGATCCAAATCCCCATCATTATCCAAATCAAAGCTGGCAGCATCTACATCTTCATATTCAATGTCCTTGATAAACTCACTTTTTCTATCCTTTAGGAAGGTTCCGTTCGTTTGCTGTATAAAAAGTGCAGGGGATTGATATTTTGAAGATCCGACAAAAATATCGTCTCGTCCGTCTCCGTTGAAATCGGCCCTCAGCACGCTAGGTCCTTCGGTGGACAGTTTTTCGGGCATTAAGATTTCACGCTCATAATCCAAGTAGTTGTTTTCGATATGTACGTATGGAAAAGTGGTTACTTCCTTGCCACCCTCATCTTTGAGTCCATTGTTTTCTAAAGGTCTTCCAACAACATTTCTTTCAATAACATGATGTTTGTCAACGGTCAAGCCCATTTCTGTTTGTTCCTTTCCGTCCAACCACTGAACCCTAACAGAATCGATTTTTTCAGTAGGTCCCAATCCAAAATGCACTTTATGCGAAGAAGAAGATTGGAATCCCTTGGTGGTCGTTAGTTCCCTATAGAATTTCTTGTTATTGGTATAGAGGTATAATTTTGAACCAGTGGGGTTTTTGTATGTTTCGTTGCCCCTTAATTCAAATGAAATGAAATTGTTGCTGGCCTCATTAGGGCTTCTGTTCTCTAATACCAAGGCCTTTTGGTTAATATTATTGACCACAATATCCAAATCGCCGTCGTTGTCCAGGTCACCATATGCCGCCCCGTTCGAATAGGAGGGATGTAGCCCGGACGCTTCCGTAAGTCTTTCAAATTCTGAACCTACCCCACCAACAGGTAGTTCTCCCGTGTTACGAAACAGTACATTTGAAATATTTAACGTGGGCATTTGGTCGATTAACTTTTTCTCGATCTCATTCTGCTTCGTTTGGTCATATTTGGCAAAATCCACATTGCTTAGATACCTGATATAGTTCAGGTCATTGGGACGCTTGTAAATACCGTTGGTCACATAAATGTCCTGGAGACCGTCGTTGTCAAAATCCTGGATCAATGGGGACCAACTCCAATCCGTGGCGTAGGTTTCCGTCATCAATGCCACATCGGAGAAAGATTGGTTATCGCGGTTCAACTGTAACGTGTTTCGCGCATATTGGGTGCCAAAGCCAAAATTCTTTTTAATTTGGCTTACTTTATCCGAATCTTCCCCTCCCGATTTCAAGAATACTTCATGATCAAAGGGCATCATGTCCAAGGTAAAAATATCAGGTAGTAGATCATTGTTTATATCGGCAATATCCACGCCCATGGTGAATCGGGCAGTGTGATTTAGGTAAATGTTCCTTGACTCCTTAAAAGTCTTATCTCCTTGGTTGATATAGAGATAATCATCTTCATGAAAGTCATTGCCTACATAGATATCTATGAAACCGTCCTTGTTGACATCCGCTGTGGTAAGGGCCAATCCATACCCCAAGGCACTACTATAGATACCCGATGCCTCTGTGACATCGGTAAATCTTAAAGTGCCCTCATCCAATCTGTTCTCAAAAAAACGATCCCCGGAAAGCGAGTCTTTCTGTTGTCGGATACTTATATTACCATAACTTCTAGGCGTATGGATGGAGTGGTTCATCAGATACATATCCATGTCCCCGTCGTTGTCATAATCAAAGAAGGAAGCTTGGGTGGAAAATCCTGAAAAATTCAGGCGATATTGCGAAGAGGATTCTGTAAATGAACTGTCGCCATTGTTGATATAGAGTAAATTATGGGCTTTGAGCCCTTTGTAATTGCCAACTTTGGAAACATAAATATCCAGAAATCCATCGTTGTTGATATCTTCCATGGTTACTCCTGTGGACCAAGTTGAGTCCAATGCCATTCCAGCTTCTTTGGTGATATCCTTAAACTTCAGATTTCCCAAATTAAGGTACAGCCTATCCGAGGTTTGGTTGGCAGATAGATAAATATCCTCCAGGCCATCGTTGTTTATATCGCCAATGGCGACGCCACCTCCGTTATAATAGTAGAGATATTCAATGATATTAAGGTCGTCTTGATGATACAGATTATTTGAAAAATCGATACCACTGCTATCGGAAGAAACGCTATGAAAGTATATTGCCGCCTTTTTAATCGGGATTTCCTTCCTGGTTTTGGAGCAACCCGTTAAAAGGAGGGAAGCAATGATGAAAACACCTACCGTGTGTCTCATATGTTAAAATTTAAACAATACTAAAGAATCCCTATTTCTCGCCACAATAAGTTGTTGGCCATCTATCACCATATCTCGAATTTCACCTTTTATGTTAAAACCGCTTCCACTTTTACGACTTACAAATATCATGTCTCCTAGATTTTCCAAATAAACCCCATAGGAAGCATCGTATCTGCCTACTTCCGGTTTTACGTTGTATAGGTTTCCTCCCAAAACAATGTCTTGATCTCCATCATTGTCAAAATCATGGGTGGTAATGGCATAGGTAGTCGAAAACTGAGCTTCAACAGGCAGTTCCTGAAGCTTAAAGTTGAAGTCACCTTCGTTTATCAGAATTTGAGAAGAAAAAGTGTTGGCCTCCAGGCGGTACGCTCCCTCCATTTCCTGGGGTGAGAACATGTCCGTAATGGACGCGTTTTTAAAGGACTGGTAGTCCGGGAATTTCTTGTTGAGGGCTTTTATCTGTTCTATTAAATTATGACGCAGTGCGTATGGATAGTCCTTTCCGTCTTGTCTACGAAAGGTAAGAATGGGATCGGTAAAACCATTTCCGTCAAAATCTTTGGAGTACAATGTGACCGGATTTTCCGGACTGGTCTTAAACCGGCTATTGCGGCCATGGTTGCCCAGAATAAAATCAATATCCCCATCATTATCCAAATCTGCGGGGTGAATAGTGTTCCACCATCCCTTTAAATCGGCTAGCTTGTTATTGATTTTCCTTTTAAAATGGCCTTTTTCATTTATCAATAATTCCACGCCCATAAATTCTCCGAGCACAATCAAATCTTCATCACCATCGGCATCCAAATCCTGGAATAAGGCATCGGTGATCATTCCTATTCCCTGCAATTCCTGGACTTGTTGGCCGGTAACATCGGTAAAGTTTCCCTGCCCATCATTTTGAAGTAAAAAGCCCGAACAGGGCAGACCATACTTAAGTGGAATTATGCGCTCACCCACAAAGAGGTCTTGATCTCCGTCACCATCAACATCCGCGGCTCGGACTACGGAAGTACTATGAAAGGACCCCGTAACGGGAAGCTGTTGATCTGATAAGGTATAATTTCCGGCACCATCGTTGAAATAAAGACGATCCGAGAAATCCGCCGAAAATTGGGAATACTCTATTCCGCCACTACATACGTAGAGATCCAAATCCCCGTCATTGTCCGCATCAAAAAACAAGCTACCCATGTCCTCCGAACTGCTGGTCTTGTCAAAATCCTTGGTGTCCTTGGGCATAAGTCCATTGTTGCCTCCGAGGAACAGTGTGGAAGGATTCCCTTTGGAACCGCCGATGAACAGGTCTTTGTGACCATCATTGTTTACATCGGCCATGGAAACCTTTGGCCCTTCCGTACTCCACATATGATTAAGCAAACGGTCCCTATCGAAATCCACAAAACGATTTTCCTTGTGCTCATAGTTGATGTCCAAATCAACTTTTTCGAATACTTTTTTATCAAGTTCGTTCGTTTTTGTTTCCTTTGTTCCGGCCTCTTTTTCATAAAGCGTTAAGGTTTGATCTACCGCAACGCTATCCAATTTCGTAATATTTCCAGAAGGCCAGGTTATGGTGATGGTAACAGGGTCGGCAGTCTTTAATCCAATGTTGGGACGTAGATCCATACTGGATTGGAAACCGCGTACGGGCTGGTTCTCGATTACGATGGAATAGGGCTCGATCTTTATTTTGGAACCTACGGCATTTGTGTTTCCATTTTCTCCTTTTAGATGAAACTTGATGTAATGCGATTCGGCATTGTCCATTGTTGTATTTTGATAAATGAACGATTCCATATTGAGATTGTTCACCACCAAATCCAAGTCACCGTCATTGTCCAGATCCCCATATGCGGCCCCGTTGGAAAAACTTTCCTGCAATAGACCGGATTTTTCAAAAATCTCAAAATTAAGTCCTCCCATATTTTTATAGGCATGGTTTTTAACTTTGTTTGAAGGAATAATCTCTATCAATTTTGCATAATTGATGGTATCATTGCTGATCATGGACTTTAGGATTTCCTCGTTGGAGAGGTATAACAGATAATCTTGATCCGTGAGATCTCGATAAACCCCGTTGGCTATAAACAGGTCTTTAAGGCCATCGTGGTCCATATCAAAAATTAGTGCACCCCAACTCCAATCGGAGGCTTCAACGCCACTTAATCGACCAATCTCACTGAATGAGTTATCCGCATTGTTCAGCTGAAAAGTATTTCGTGTAAACTGATGGTAATACCCACTGTTGAGGTTTAATTGGTATTTGTTCCAATCCTCGAATGTCGTAACGGTCTTAAGACGCTCATAATCCGAAGGCAACATTTCCGTAACGAAAATATCGTTGTACCCATCATTGTTGATATCCGCCATATCCGCTCCCATTGAAGCCACACTTGTGGCGGTAATCCGATCTTCGAGCTGCTCCGAAAAGGTCCCATCTTGATTATTGATATAGAGATAATCCCGCTCGAAAAAATCATTGGACACATAAATGTCCTCCCAACCGTCATTATTTACATCACCTATGGTTACCCCGAGACCAAAGCCTATTACGCTCCCATAAATGCCTGCCTCTTCACTTACATCGATGAATTTTCCATTGACGTTTTCCATTAATTTGTCACCTCCTAAAACATCCCTTTTGTTACGTTGGTTCAATTTCAGATCAAAGCCTCCAATAGCCTTATAGGAGTTGTTCAGGATATATACATCCAGATCTCCATCCTTGTCGTAATCAAAAAATGAGGCATGAGTGGAAAATCCTTTGTCATCCAAATTGTATTCGGCGGCCATTTCCTTGAACGTCGTATCCCCTTGATTTATGAAAAGCTCATTTTGTTTGTTTTCCCCGTTTAGGTCACCGGAATTGCAGACATAGATGTCTAGATAACCGTCCGCATTGATGTCTACCATGGCCACTCCAGTGGACCAAGGTTTTGTTCCCCCAGTAAGGGATTGATCGGTAATATCCTCAAATTTGAAATCGCCTTTGTTGAGATAAAGTCGGTTCTTTTCCTGATTGGCAATGAAGTAAATATCAGATAGACCGTCATTGTTGATATCCCCAATAGCCACACCGCCACCGTTGTAGTAATTTCGATATTTGTATACGTTGAATTCATTGTCATACGCCAAGTTGTTTGAAAAATTAATGCCTGTACTGGATTCGTCCAACAATCGGAAAACTTTTTCTGGCTCGGGTTTATCCTTATTATCGGTCTCCGAGATACAAGAAGTTGCAAAGGACAAGAGCATGGCTACCATGCCCAATTGCCCAATTTTTCCTAATGGGGCAATTTTTTCATTTCTCATCCAAAACATATCTAAGATCATCTATTTTTGCCTTTACTATTCTATTGTCATCCAAAGGTTTAATGGTAATTCGCCGGTTACCATCAACTTTTACAAAGAATTGAAGAGAATCCTTTTTCAATTCAAGGAAATCGTTTCCCGGATACCATTTTTCTAGGGAGTCCTTCACCGCTAAGAGCAGCTTATCGGATTGTACTGCTTCGTTCCATAGCGCCCAGGCCTCATAATAGAACTGAAGTTGTATTCCGGTCATAACAGTTTTTTCCCGATTAAAATCACCATAGAAGAGCATGGTTATATCATTTTCCGCTTCCAAAGATTTCTTTTTGGGCAAAGGGTATTTGACAAATGGAAACAATTCACTGTGGGTTACCTTTTTTTCCCGATTCAAATCCCAGCAGATTTCAAAGAAATCCTTTCGACTTTGTCCCAACCGAAGTCCTAAAAAGAGCGAATCATGAATTACACCGCTAGCCAGTTCCTTTTTTACCAAATCCGAATACTTGTTCTCCGAACAGCTTATGGAAAAAATGAGCCAAAAAACGGTCCAAAATTTAAGGAACCCTTTTAAATTCATAAAACTTGGTTTTTTCATCATTTATCATTGCTGTTAGGATTTTCCGGTCTTCTTCATCCACCCAATTCAAACTTCTAATCTGTCCCTCTATCCTTAAGGGAATCGTTCTGTTATTTATGTCATTTGATTTATGGGGTCCAAAGATAGCCCATCCTGCTGAAGCATCATATCGTCCGAACTGGGGTTTAACTAAATACTGATTCCCTCCAAGGAAGAGATCCACATATCCGTCGGCATCAATATCGGAAGCATTTATAGCATATATGGGCGCGTACTGTGCTTCATGCGGAAGGCTTTTGGCATTAAGTTTTCCGTTATCGTTGAAAAATACCATGCTTTCTACTACTTGAAGGTCTAGGGAGAAGACATTTTTTAATTCTTCCTTTGGGAATATGGAAAAGATATCTGCCTTGGCATAATCCTTATAATACAATAGTTTTTTCTTAAGATCTGGAATTTGGGAGATTAGCTCATCCTTGTCCGCAATGGGATAATATCTACCATCCAAAAATTGACATATAATTTGTTCTTGGAAGCCATTGCCATCAAAGTCATGGACAAACATTTTCATCTGGGGCCTAAAAAAACTGTTTTGTCCTATGTTCCCTGCTATGATATCCAAATCACCATCATTGTCAATATCAATTATCTCCAACGCGGTCCAAAGACCAGAAGAGTCTTCAATTCCAAATGCCTCGGTCTTGTCCACTAATATGCCTTCTTTATTCAAAAAAACCTTTATGGGCATCCATTCTCCAAGTACTACCAAATCTTCCCACCCGTCATTATCCAAATCGCCCCATTGGGCATTGGTTATCATTCCTAAATTTACAAATCCATCTTCTTCTAAAGTCTTGAACGTCCCATCACCATTATTCTCTAGAAGGTGGCCGGTACCGGGTAATCCGTAGAGATTGGTCTTATAACGTTCCCCTACGAAAAGATCAATATCCCCATCCTTATCATAGTCGGAAGCTGCAACAGTAGATGAGCTAAAGGTTTTTGAGAATTGGAGACTGGTCTTGGATTTTGCAAAGGTACCTTGGTCATTCTGGTAATACGCATCGTTAAGGGCTACGGAATAAGGTGAAAAGGCTTTTCCCCCATGACATACGTAAAGATCTAAGTCTCCATCATTATCACCGTCAAAAAACAGGGCATCCGTATCCTCGGATCCAGCATCCTGTACAAAGGGGACATCGGTTTCCTGGTATCCTGTTGGAGAGGAAATGAACAGTCTTCCTGTCTGATTTTTGGCACCTCCCACAAAAAAATCAAGTTTTCCATCCTTATTGACATCCGCCATGGCAAAGGCCGGTCCTTCATTACTGTTCATTTGAGGTAGCAATCGTTCGTTGTTGAAATCCACATAATTGTTTTCCTCATGCTCAAAATCAAAAAGTGGTATGGTTTCCCCTAAGATGGTTGGGGATAATTTTTTAAAAGAACGCACTGGGAGACTCCCGTTGGGACATATAGGCTGCTTAAAGGAGTAGGTTTTATTGGAAGTAAGGTCTGTATATTTGGACACGGTGCCACAGGGCCATTGAATCCAAAGGGAATCCACTTTTTTTGTATTTCCCATTCCAAGATGTACACCATGGGGAACACTACTTTGAAATCCTCTTGAAACATAATTCTCACCCGAAACATAGTTGTTGTTCCCATATTTAATGGTGGCTTTGGCGCCAATGATAGGAAGACGATTGGTAGAATCCATTAGTTTCAAGGTAATGCTTCTGTGCGTGAGGGTATCCGTGGTATTTTCGTATACAAAAGAAGGCATGTTTACATTGTTGATAACTAGATCCAAGTCACCGTCGTTATCCAAATCCCCATATGCACTTCCGTTGCTAAAACTTGGTGTGCCCAAGCCCCATTCATCACTTTTTTTTTGAAATATTAGATTTCCCTGATTGGAATATGCGGCATTTGGAACTGCTTGGGATGGCATGGCATCTATCAAGGAGGTTATTACATTTTTTTCATTCTTTCGAATTCTACTTTTTACGGTTTCCTCATTGGCCTGGTAGGCCAAATAGTCACGGTCCAACAAATCCTTATAAATACCATTGCTTATAAAAATATCCCTCAAACCATTGTTATCCATATCAAATAATAGCGCACCCCAACTCCACTCGGAACCTGATATGCCGGCTAGCCTACCGGTTTCCGCAAACTGCCTGTCCCCAAGATTCTTTTGAAGGGTGTTGCGGGCAAATTGATGGAAATAACCTTGATTCCGAGCCATGGTGTATTTGTCCCAAGATTCAAAAAGGGTCTTGGTCTTCTGCCGTTCTAGATTTTCGGGCAGCATTTCCGTAACGATAAGTTCCGACAAAAGGTCGTTGTCCAAATCAGCAAGGTCGGCTCCCATGGAACCCATGGAGATGGATTGAAAATAGTTTTCCAACTCTTCGGTAAACCCCCCTTGGGTGTTATTAATGTAGAGATAATCCCGTTCAAAAAAATCATTGGATATAAAAATATCCGTCCAGTTGTCCTGATTAAAATCGCCCAGGGTTATCCCCAGGCCAAATCCTATCTTACTGCTGAACACCCCAGCTTCCTGCGTAATTTCAGTAAATAAACCATTGTCATTTCTGAGAAATTTGTTTCCGTTACCACTTTCATCTGGAATGTTGCGTTGATCTTTTACCAAATCGAATGCACCTACTGAACGCAGGGAATTGTTAAGAATATACGCGTCTAGATCCCCATCCTTATCGTAATCAAAAAAAGCGGCGTGTACCGAGAGCCCTTCTATATCCAGACCGTATTCTTTTGCGGATTCCGTAAAGGTTATTTGCCCTGAATCTTTGGAAGGGCCATTGTTGATAAACAGCTCGTTATACCTATTGTTGCCTTGGGGCTTACCCGATTTACAGACATAAAGGTCTAGATAACCGTCTTGGTTAATGTCCACAAAAGAGGCCCCTGTGGACCACACATCCGGACAGGCAACTCCAGCTCGGGCGGTTATATCCTCAAATTGCCAATTACCCCTATTTAAATAGAGCTTGTTATCTACCATGTTCCCGGTAAAATAAATATCCTCCAAACCATCATTGTTAATGTCACCTATGGCCACACCCCCGCCATTGTAAAAATTTCGATAGAGATAGGGGTTAAATTCCTCATCGTAAGTCAATGAATTTTCAAAGGAAATTCCAATGGTTGTATCCTTAAGCACAAATAGCGGAGTCTCTACTCCTAACTTTTGGTCTTCATTCCCACAAGAGATAAATAAAAAAAGGATTCCGAATATGATAAACTGCCTCATCTAATAAACACGCTCTTTAAAGGCTTAAAACTGGAAAAAAATGGTTCTGCAAAGATACGTATCCAAAGGTGTATAAACTATGGATTCCGATAGAAGGTCGGAGTAGGCCTGCCTGCCGGTTTGCATGCCTAGGGTATGCAAGGCAAGTTCTACCCAATTTATTTTACCTATTTGGACTGATGAAAAAAGGTTTTAGCAAAAAGGGTTGCCCATAAAGGACAACCCTTAAACTTATAAATAATCCCAGTTGATATTAATAACCTGGATTCTGTGTCAAATCTGGTGCTGCATTGATTTGGTTTACAGGAATCGGGAACAAATTTCTAAATGCGTCAGCATTGGTTTTTTCCCACCATGAATCCTGGAATTTACCGAATCGAATCAAATCGGTCCTTCTACTGGATTCTTGGAACATTTCCCGACCTCGTTCGGCCAAGAATTCGTCCGCATCAATACTTCCCAAAGTAGAAACTCCTGCTCTTGTTCGTATCGCATTTACATCAGGCAAGGAAAGATTCCAGTCCCCTGCGGCCCTAGCTCTTGCTTCTCCCCGCATAAGGTGGATATCTCCAAGTCTAAGTATAGGATAGTCATTATTCATATCCTGTCTACCCAAAACCTCGAAACTGAACTTCTTCATTCGTGCCCCACCTTGTCGCAAGGCATTGGGTTCCAACTCGTTAACTGCCGGAGTATAATTTACTTGAAGGTCATCATCATCCGCGGCAAAGTCGATCAATGGATTACCTGAGAAATCAGTTTGCGGCCCTACCAAGAAGTTGGCCTCTTTACGCAAATCTCCAGTCTCATAACTGTTATAAAACTCTTCTAGAGTCACGAAGCCATTCCATGGAGCAGCGTCAAGACCATATGTCAATTGACTTGGACCATGAAGTGTCATTTGCGCAAAGTTCATTCCACCCCCTCCTACAGAAGCATACTCTATAGAAAAAATGATTTCCGGATTGCTTTCATTATCGGTTGCAAATATGGCAGCATACCCTTCCAATGTAGCTGGATCGGTTTCCACATCCGGCCGCCTAGCCCGGTTAGGAGCTGTACATCCTGCGGCACATAACTGGTACGGACCATTATCAATTACATAGGTGGCCGCCCAATCCGCTTCTTCATACCGGGGGGTTCCCGTATATACTTCGGCATTCAAATACAGTTTGGCCAAAAGCCCAAGAGCTGAAAATTGGTTGATTCGATAAGGATTTACATCTGTAGTCAATGCACTTGCGGAAAGGTCTATACTTGCGGTTACCGCTGAAATACCCAAGGCAGCCAACAATTCACTTTCTACAAAGTTAAAAACGTCTATACGATCGGACTGGGGGGCATCCCCACCTGCAGTGGTAATGAGTTTTACACGCCCGTAAAGATCTAGCAGTCTGTAATAAAAATAGGCCCGAAGTGCTCTGATTTGCGCAGTACCATTGGCATCCAAAGTGCCACCATCCAAGGCAATGTTACATTCCCCGATACCTCCATAGGCATCATTCCATCCTTCGTTGATACGGTCATTGGCTGCATTCCAGGTATGACGGTGTAAGTCAATCCAAATGCCACCATCAAACCAGTCACCTCCTTTTTGGGGTACCGCCATATCATCTCCAGGCACACCTTGCAAAGCGAAATGCCCAGAATTCCCAGCACCACCTGCACGCAATCTTGCAAAGGCCGATAAGAGGGGTCCTCCATCTCCGCCGCCACCGCCGGTGTCTATTCCATCCACAGAAAATTCCTCCGTGAGCGTATCCTCCAATTCGTCATCGAGATCCGTACAGGAGAAGGCAATGAATACCGTACTGATCAGTGTTAATTTAAAGATTCGTTTCATAGTATTTTTTTTAAAAGTTAACATTCAATCCAAGAGTTATGGTCGTTGAGGTAAAATACGCTTCCCGTCGCTCTATCCCTGCAATTAATGGATTAGCCTGTATTTCATCAATCTGATCATCAGCATCATCCCCTCGAAGCTCACCGGCTGGTAAACCACCATCCTGTAAGGAAGGTTCGGGATCTACCCCGCTATAGCCCGTGATGGTGAAAAGATTTTGCGCTGCCAAGGATAATCGCAACCCTTTTATATAGCTACCTTCTTTTAAGTCAAAGTTATAGCCTATAGACATATTATCCAAACGGAGGAAATCCGCTTTCTCCACATAATAGTCACTAAATTGGGCGGTTCTAATATCATCCCGTTGCAATTTGGTGTTTACAAAGTTATAAGAGGCCTGAGAACCGATAATGGGTTCATAAAAGGCACGGAAACTGTTGACCAAGCTATGACCTACCACTGCCCTAAAGAAGACATTGGCATCCCAGTTTCCGAAGGTTACTTGGTTGGTCCAACCGATTTCAAAATCAGGAATACCTGTACCTAGTACACGGAAATCGGCATTGTCATCCAAGGCACTACCCTGACCAGTGACCAGTTCCCCGTCTCCGTTGATATCCAGTAAGATAGGTGTACCATTGGCGTCTACTTCTCCGGAGAAGACGGGACCCCAAATTTGTCCAACTTCCTCACCTTCCCGTATTAGAACCACATTGGTATTATTTTGACCTGGAGCTCCTAGATTACCATCTACTTGGTCACCTTGTGGATTCTCTTCCAAAGTATTCTTGTTATGGGTTAAGATTACCCCTGTATTATAAGTCAATTTATCGTTTCGAATCACATCATAATTGGCAGATAGCTCAAACCCGGTAACCCCTAGTTGACCCGAATTTTGCCAGCGGCGATCAAACCCGTTGTTCTCGGCAGCATCCACATTGGCAAAAGTCACGAAATCTCTAATATCACGGATAAAGTAATCCGCAGTGGCCCCAAAACGGTCCATGGCAAATTCTACTCCAAAGTTGAACTCCGATTTCTCCTCCCATTTCAAATCGGGATTGGCGGCTCGCCCATTGTCTTGGGTACTGGCAGCGCCACTTTGTCCATCAACCCCATTCTGTACGTTGAATATCTGTTGGTCCAAACCAACCGCTGGTGGGATGGCTCCTGTGAGTCCCCAACCTGCACGTACTTTTAACAGGTTTACATTGGGCAATTCCAAGTACTTGTTCAAATCGGCACCCATACCCACGGCTGGGAAAATACCCCAACGGTTCTCGGAACCAAAACGGCTGGATCCCTCACGGCTAATGGAAGCGTCGAAGTAAATCGCATCGTCAAAGGTAATGTTCGCCCGGCCAAAAAACCGGATGATACGGTCCCCATCCTCGCGACCACTATCTGCTTCAATACGTCCACCTTCCAATAGGTCTTGGGCCGCGTTGATGTTGTTGCTCCAATCAAAGTCGACTCCTGGAGGGAAATCCCCGATTTGGAAGTAGCTGTAGTTGAAATCGTTTTCCTGGAAGGAATATCCGGCAGTGACTGTAAAATTAAATTTATCCGCAAAACTATTGGTATAGGCTGCGTAGCCTTCCAAAAGCCTAAATCTACGCTCCGAGTTTCCAAAGTCTGCACGTCCCCTTCTCGTAGGGCTTAGCGCACTACCTCTCCAATATCCAGTAGTTGGATAGTATATGTTGGCATCCTCTTTAATGTTCTGGGCCGCATAGTTGAGATTCACGGTTAGGTTGTCGGTAACCCTATAATTTAGGTTTACCCCATAGTTTAAAGTAGTAGCGAAACGGTCATTCCTATTTAATTCTGCTATCGCAACAGGGTTAAAACTATCAAACAAACCTAAAGTTTCAAAATACCCTCCAAACTGTGCTGAATTGAAGGGAAAGGGCGCATCTTCCCCAAAAACAGGTGCGGTCGGGTTGTAACTGGTGGCATATCGCAAGGCCTCGTTAAACCCGATTTGGGAATCCCGCTGTGTAAACGCCGCATTAACATCGATTTTCAGTTTGTCGTCAAACAAAAGTCCAGTAAAATTGGTACGGAAGTTGAACTGTTGGAATCCAGAATTGATTAGGATATTATCAGTGTCCCGGATGTTACCCGCCACACGGTAATTAAATCCTTCACCTCCACCGGAAGCTGATATATTATGAACTTGAGCAATTCCCGTTTGGGTAACTTCATCCCTCCAATCGGTATCACTGCCCAAATCATTACCACCTACGGCCAAAAACTCACCACGATCCATAATCTCGATTTGATTGGCTATGGTAGAGACTCCAAGCTGACCATTATAGGAAACCCGCAAGGGTTGCCCTGCCTTTCCCCTTTTGGTAGTGACCACGATTACCCCGGCAGAACCTCGGGAACCATATATAGCCGCAGCAGAACCATCCTTTAAGACGGTAATGTTCTCAATATCCGCGGGATCCACACTACTCAAGGAGCCTCCCAAGATACCGTCAATGACGACCAAAGGCTGTTGGTTACCCCCAACAGTGGAGATACCCCTTAACCGAATAACGGGTTCTTGGTTAGGATTTCCACCCCGGTTTACCACACTTAAGCCGGCAACCTTACCTTGTAATAACTGGGTCGGTTCTTGAACGACCCCCTGGTTAAAGTCTTCGGTACTAACACTGACCACCGAAGAGGTAATCTCCTTTTTTGCCTGGCTACCATAACCTACGATGACCACCTCATCCAACGCCTGCGCGTCCTCTTGTAGCACCACGTCAATGGTAGCTTGCCCGGCAACGGGAATTTCTTGGTTGCTGTAGCCTATATAGCTAAAGACCAAAATTGCATCATCGTCCAATCCGTCTATGGTATAATTACCGTCAAAATCGGTCTGTGTACCGTTGGTCGTTCCCTTTACCACAACACTGGCCCCTGGCAGGGGTCCTAGGGCATCGGAAACCGTTCCGGATACTTCCTGCGCCTGGGATAAACCGAAACACAAAAGTGCCCCAGCCATCACTAGGCTTCTTAGTAGCGTAATCTTCATAAAAAGCTAATTTTAAGTTGAGTTAATTTATAATCGAAAGTTAAAAATATGTAAAATAGTTGTTAATATCCTATCACAACGAAATCCAGACCAACGAAAACGGTTTCGTGTTAATAACTTTTTCAAAATATCACAATCTCAAATTATAGTTTGTTACTTTAAACTATTCGTATTTTTGCTCAAAAATAGTGATAAAACTGCAATTTTATCCAAATATAGCATTTTTTGCTTTTAGCCCGATTTTTGGAAATGGTGCCATTTCCAAAATCTTAATGTTAAATGATAACATTTCCTTAAGAGTTGGATCTTTAATGGTTACTTTTCTTTTATAATAGAATTAAAGCCACATTTTGAAACGAAAAATTACACTTAAGCACATTGCACGGGAACTGGAGGTTTCTATTTCCACAGTTTCGAAGGCCTTAAAGAATAGCGAGGAAATAAGTCGAGACACCAAAGAGAAAGTTCAGGCTTTTGCTAGACTTTACAACTACAAACCCAATAATGTGGCCATTAGTTTAAAGAATAAGCGCACTAAGAATATTGGCGTAATTATACCCGAAATCGTTCACCACTTTTTTACGACCGTCTTTAGGGGAATAGAGCAATATGCGAATCAAAAGGGATATAACGTAATTGTGTGCGTATCCGATGAATCCTTTGATAAAGAGGTAATTAACATGGAACTATTGGCCAACGGTAGTGTGGATGGCTTTATAATGGCCCTGTCCGCCGAGACCCAACTTAAAAACGATTACAACCATTTGAATGAAGTTACGGAACAAGGCATTCCCCTGGTTCTCTTTGACCGTGTTGCGGATGAGGTGGCCTGCGATAAGGTATTGATCAACGATAGGGAAATTGCCAAACAAGCGGTAAATAAGCTTCTAGACCAGGGAAGAAAAAGAATTGCCCTAGTAACCACGGACAACTACCTTAATGTAAGTAATAAAAGGGCAAGGGGCTATTTTGATGCACTGGAGGACAGAAATCACGCAATTGATGAAAACCTCCTCATAAAACTGCCCTATACCTATTTAGGTATGGATAAGGTGCCAGTCCAGGCTTTTTTTGAAAAGGAAAGGGTGGACGCCGCATTTTGTGTCAATGAAATGTTTGCGGTCCATTGTATGCGGGTGGCACAGGATATGGGATTAAAAATTCCCGAGGATATTTCCTTTATCGGGTTTACGGATGGGATTCTCTCCAAATATGCCAATCCTACATTAACTACAGTAGCACAACATGGGCAGCAAATGGGGGAAATAGCAGCAAAAATGCTCATAGAGCGGGTGGAGCAGGAAAATGAAGAGGAAGAGGAAATGTTCCATACCAAGATTATTGAAGCTACTTTAATAGAAAGGGATTCTACAATTAACTAAATACACCACTTAATAGCTTTGTTAATTCGGATGGCCCATTGACAAAGGCCATTATTCAGCCCACAGCAATTTGCCGAAAACCTCTATCGAGGCAAAGCATGTATCGTGGGAGAGTCATTTTTGAATGCGCACCTCCTTATCATGAAAAGAAGTGACCTCAGGGACAGGATCGCAAACATGTAGAGATTCCCAAAAGTTTGTTCACTGTTGTATCGCCCCCACCCATGTAGTAAAGAAGGTGGACTTTAAATAAAGGATACCGTTGATTTTGGAAATAGGAATCAAGAATCCGGCTATATTGTAAAGTTTCGTACCCATAGCAACAGGTTTTAAAGAGGTATTGAAAGTGTTTCGATTGTTGGGGAAACCACAAAAATTGATAGTAGGTATTTAAGAATGGTTATCATATTCATAAAAGTTACTAATGTTTTGTATAAAAGAAAAAAATAGTTAATGTATTCTAAAAAACCTACATAAAAAGAAGAAAAAACCTACATTTATGAAAATCTTAAATATATATGTCATGAAAAAAAAGAAGTCTTTAAAGTTAACGTTGAACAAGATGAAGGTTAGTGAATTGAGTTTATTGGAGAGCAGTCGTGTTCTTGGTGGAAATGGAGCCACTAGTGGCTATCCCTCGGCCACCGGATGCGGATGCGGAGGAGGAGGTCGAGCAAGCGAGGCGACCTGCCCCACAACTCCATCACAGTCTTGTGGCTAGGCACTATTAAGAATTATTAAGTTCCTTGAAAAAGCGGTCGCCTGGCAAGGCGACCGCTTTTTGATCATAGAAAATAACCAGTCACTTTTTAGAGAAGGTGTTTCATAGGTGTTATATTAAGCATATTCAGGTGCTTGTAATAGATCCTTAATTTTGAATTTAGTTTTTCAATAAATACATCGGGATATAGGGAAGTATTTGAGGCTTGAGAAACTTATCATTTCACAAAGATTTTTTTCGTCATTTAATCAAAGCCTTTGTAGGCCATGAAGTAATGAAACGGCATTTCCATATACGAGCTGAACTTAATTTCAATGAAGATCATCCATAGTTATTGGTCCAAACCTGCACAAGCTACATTTAATAAAAAACCTACTGAGAAGTTAAATGGCGGGTGGCGTCATCCAAAGTACCAATATATGAGTTGGGCATTGAGTTGCTTGAGCTTTAAAAAATACTATGATGAAATTGAGTTGGTAACGGATATTGCAGGAGAAGAGTTATTAATAAATCAGTTGAAACTACCCTATACATCGGTAAAGGTAGAATTGGATAAATTGAATAATTATTCCAAAAAGTTATGGGCTATTGGAAAATTGTTTGCCTTTGGATTGCAGGATAAACCTTTTATTCATGTGGACAACGATGTATTCATTTGGGAACAATTCAGTAAAAGAATTGAGAATGCACCATTGCTTGCTCAACATATGGACATTGATGAGGGCCATTACACCTTTGCAATGCAACATTTGAAAGATAATGGAATCAAGATTCCTCTAATTTTGCGACAGGACTTCAAAAAACATAAGAGGTATAATGTTAGTAATGCTGGAATTATTGGAGGAAATGATATTGAATTCTTCAAAAAATTCTCAAACCAAGCATTTGAGTTTATAGATTCCAATATCGAATATGTAAATGGAAACATTATTGGTGCCACCTACGCCATTGTGTATGAGCAATACCTATTTAGTGCAATGGCTAGAAGTGAGAATATTAGAATTGAGCACTTCATTGAGGACTTAAGAACAGAAAATATGGGTCTAAGCAACTTTATTCAGAAATATGAAAAAAGGAAATACGTCCATTTAATTGCAGGGGCCAAATCTTATTTTGAATCATGTAGGGAGCTTGAACAACAATTGATATTGGATTACCCTGAATATCACACTAGGATAATCTCACTTTTTTAAACAACAATTATACTGAACATGGATACCATACATTTCTGGAGAACAATAAGTTTTGGGGAAACTATCAATTTAGATATTCTTGAAATTTTGAAAAAGGTGTCAGGCACTAACTTTGATAACTTCGAAACTGACCTCAAGAATTTATTCTCAATAGTCAACTCTGAAACCAAATTGAATCAGAATTATCTCGAAATGCTTTGCGAGATACAGGCAATAGAAATGAAGAAATTCAGATTGCGTGATGTTGAACGCACCATTGAAAAGGTTTTCAGAGAAGATATAAGACTTAGCGCCGAAAGGGAAAAACTATTGCTAATGGACCATAAAAGTCTAAATAACATTCGGTTTATATTAAACCCAATGGTTGAAATCTATGAGTCCTTTTGGGAATGGACGGTTAAAGAAAGTAGACAAAAATCATTCAATCTTGAGAATGTTTTGAAGGAAGGGAAAGGCGATTATTACTTTTTATTCGAAAGAACGGGAGTCTATGATCAATGGCTGGACACTAATGTTTTTGAATATCCTTTAACCCAATACCAGTATTTTCTACTTCAGCTTTTTGGCGAAGAAAGAGAAATTCAATCCGTTACCAACGAGTTCATCGAAACCTTCGATACATTTACATTGGAAGAGGAGCAAGAACTTTTGATCTTGACCAGAAGACTTATTAAGGAGCATATTTTCAAAAAACATATAATAAGAAAATATTAATCTATAGGCAAAGGCTTAGAGATAGTAGGTTTAATCTAGGCAAAATTTGGGTAATTTTAAGAAATTGGCTTTTACAACAGGAGCATCATTATTGACTTCTTTTAAGGTTTGGCTTGAGATACCCTGCCTTTAAGCTAAATTTTTTAAAAATCTAAGTTATTATTGGAGGTTCTTAAGACAAAATTGAAAGAGTTATTCTAATGATTTCAAGGTGTTTTTAGGGATCTAACTAATCATTAAGCATTCGTCCCAAGTGTTAGAATCCTCGGAAAGGTAATCAATGATTACAAGCCCTATACCACCTATTCCTTCTAATAAGGATAACTGTGGCGCCCAATTTTGAGCTGGGGGGTTCCACTGTTTGTAACCCGCATAACCGTCTTTGTGAATTGCTTTTTGTAAACCGTCCACCATCCAAAACTTACTTGACTTTTTGAATAATGGATTATTCGTTTTTTGAAATACTCTTTCATAGATTAAAGCATTTCCATAGGAACCATGACATATTCCCGAGTCAATAACCGAAGTCTCATTTTTTGTTTTCCTTTTTGTAGAGCTTTTTAATATTCTAAGAGCGCGCTTTTCCAGATAAATATCTCCAAGAGATGCGCCAATTTGCAACAATGATAAGCCAATGCCTAAATCACCATAACACCAAGCTAATCTACTTTTGTATTCAGCAGGAATGTTTTTCTCGATATAAGCCGGGAAATGGGATAAACCTTTGGTGTTCTCTTCAAAACTAATCAGGTAACCAATACCTCTGTTGATGAGCTCTTCAGTAGATTTTTTGAATTCTTGGAATCGATATAGTCTCCCTAAAAAGTTAAGGATACTAGCCATGCCATGGGAAAGACCTAGGTTATATACTTTGTTATTCTTCCTTCTATCCAAAGTAGATTCCCATTTTATAAAATTCCCATCTGAGATTGAAAGTTCTTTTAAGCTTTTGATAGAATCATAAAGAAAGGATGCATATCTTTTCTTCAGATTAGAATCATCCGTGTATTTATATCGGCTAAGAAAATAGAAGGCGTACCCCAGTGCACCATGAAAAAAATCGTAATTGCTACGACCAAATTCAAAAGTCATTTGATTATGAAGATAATCATCGAAGTAAGAGAGCAACTCTTCACAATCGTCGTCTAAAAACCCTTCTTTTTTTAAATGCTGCATCGTCCAACCCATACCTGCTATACCATCACAATAGGTAGGGTACGAATACCCGCTGTTTACTTTTTTGATACATAGAGAGATAGTTTCCAATCCATCATCTGCGATTTTATCATTATCAAGATATTTTGCATAATAAAATTGGAACAATGCCAGACCCGATAGGCCGGTAAACAATCCAACATCTTGACTTTCTGTATGCTTTTTTTTAATCACAAGGTTAATCTCCCTTAATTTTTTTTCAAGACTATCCTTAAGAATCATTTGGATTTTTTATAGTAAAAGTACTACAAAATAAACAAGTTTATTCTGTTTTTGAAACAAGAAGTTATTTAAAAAGTTGTTAATTCTATATTCATTATAGGGCAATACCTTGTTTTGACCAGCTTTACCTTAAAAAAGTCTTTTACTTAATAAAATAAGCCTGTATTAAAACATAAGTCCGAGTAAAAGTCACAATTAGAAACGGCGGGCAAAAGTCATTCTAAAGAATAAGAAAAGTAATATTACAAAGAAAGAAAAACCGAGCTAGTATTTCTTTCCATACCTTCACAAAGGACACAATATTACCAAAGGCGCATCTAATTTGCCTTGCTTAGTCCAAGATTAATGTTAGGGCGGCGATAAGAACTTGTTAACTTTGCTTAACCTATTTTGAACCATTTAAAGTTTTCATATAAATTTAAAATCATTTAAGTGAGCAAAATGAAACATAAAACCGGATTTATATTTGATTTGGATGGCGTAATCGTGGACACGGCCAAATACCACTATTTGGCTTGGAAAAAGTTGGCCGATGAATTGGGAATAGCATTTACCGAGAAGGACAACGAACGTTTTAAGGGGGTAAGCCGAAAAAGATGTCTGGAAATCCTTTTGGAAATGGGGGGCATAGTGGCTTCGGAAGAGCAGTTCAATGCTTGGCTTATTGAGAAAAATAAGGACTATTTGGATTATATCAACACCATGGACGAGACTGAAATATTACCGGACGTCCCCAAGGTCTTACGGTACTTAAAGACCAAAAACATCCCTACCGCCCTAGGTTCCGC
Source organism: Ulvibacterium sp. (assembly GCF_028285715.1). Lineage (GTDB taxonomy): Bacteria > Bacteroidota > Bacteroidia > Flavobacteriales > Flavobacteriaceae > Ulvibacterium. The sequence continues at coordinate 135,566 of NZ_JANQOO010000007.1, read as the reverse complement.
AAGTAAAAATGCCAAACCTATTTTGGAAAAAGTTAACTTATTGTCGTATTTTGATACAGTTGTGGATGGCAATGAGGTGTCCAAGGCGAAGCCAGATCCGGAGGTTTTTATCAAAGCTTCTGAAAAACTGGGCACAAAGCCGGAACATTGTGTAGTATTTGAGGATGCCTTGGCCGGAATAGAGGCCGCAAACACTGCAGGCATGACTAGCATAGGTATTGGAGATGCAGAAGTACTGTCCAATGCAAAATTCAACTTTGTCGATTTTACGGAAATTGATGACAATTTTCTGGAATCATTGTTGGATAGGGTGAGCACTAACGATTAAGGAATAGGTATCTGCAATTCGCCGTTGAAGCCCTATATTTGGGCTTTAGGTGATTTAGTGCAAACAGCGGCCCTATGGCCTGTTTGAATTTCAAAACTTCGTACATTGTAAAACTAGCAAAAGAATATAAAATGAATCAAGATTATATAAGTCCTGATGAATGGTCTATCATTGAGGAAGGGTTTGATACTGAAAATGTAAAGGCCTCCGAAAGTTTATTCAGTTTAGGTAATGGTGCCATGGGGCAACGTGCCAATTTTGAAGAACAGTATACGGGCCCAACTTTTCAGGGAAGCTACATTGCCGGAGTGTATTATCCGGACAAGACCAAAGTCGGTTGGTGGAAAAATGGATATCCGGAGTATTTTGCTAAAGTATTGAATGCTCCAAATTGGATTGGGATACATGTACTGCTTAATGGAGAACCTCTCGATTTAAATACATGTAAAAAGGTAGCCAATTTCCGTAGGGAACTCAACATGAAAGAGGGTTGGTACCAAAGATCATTTAAGGCAGTAACAGCCAACGACTTCACCGTAGGTGTAAAGGTCACTCGATTCTTAAGTCTTGATTTGGATGAGGTAGGGGCAATCAAATTTGAAATTTCACCTTTGGATAGTGCGGTCGAAATAACATTTAATCCGTATTTGGACAGCGGCATTACCAATGAGGACAGCAATTGGGACGATAAGTTTTGGAATACCACAAATATCGAATCCGAGGGTAATCAAGCTTTTATAGAGGCACACACCATGAAGACCCATTTTGCCACTTGCACCTTTATGGAGGCACAAGTGTATCATGAAGGTAAAAGAGTCGATATTGCTCCGTCAGAGCAAAAAAAGGAACTATGGGTAGGTCATGAATATGTTCAAAAAGTGAACAAGGGCGACAATTTATCGTTAGTCAAGTTCGGGGGATATACTGTTTCTACAAACCATGAGCCCAAGGAATTAATCCAGGCGGCAAAGGATGCTTTAAAAAAGGCCACCGGTTTAGGGTTTGAAGCGCTATTGGACGCTCAAAAAAAGGCTTGGTCCAAAATATGGGAAATGAGCGATATCACCATTTCAGGTGATATAAAGGCGCAGCAAGGCATTCGTTTCAATATTTTTCATTTGAACCAGACCTACCTGGGGACAGACTCCCGCTTAAATATTGGCCCAAAAGGATTTACCGGTGAAAAATATGGTGGAAGTACTTACTGGGATACAGAGGCGTATTGCATTCCATTTTATATGGCCACAAAAGACCAGAAAGTAGCTCGCAACCTTTTGCAATATCGGTACAACCATTTGGAGAAGGCTATTGAGAATGCCCAAAAACTGGGATTCAACAATGGGGCTGCCCTTTATCCCATGGTGACCATGAATGGGGAAGAATGTCATAATGAATGGGAAATTACATTTGAGGAAATCCATAGGAACGGTGCCATAGCCTTTGCCATTTATAACTATTTCCGCTTTACCGGGGACTATAGTTACATTCCTGAAATGGGGTTGGAAGTCTTGATTGGAATTGCGCGTTTCTGGCACCAACGTGCCAATTTTTCGGAACAGAAGCAACAGTATGTCATATTGGGTGTTACCGGACCAAACGAGTATGAGAACAACGTAAGCAACAACTGGTACACCAATTACATTGCCAGATGGTGCATCAACTACACTTTGGAGCAGTTGGGAAAAGTTAAGGAAGGATACCCCGAAGATTATAATAGGATAATGGGTCTTACCAAGTTAAAGGATACTGAAACCGACGAATGGGAGCAGGTGGCGGCGAAAATGTACTTTCCGTATTCCGAACAGCACGATATTTATCTTCAGCAGGATGGGTTCCTGGACAAGGAATTAATCACTGTTGCCGATTTGCCTAAAACCCAAAGACCCATTAATCAGAAGTGGAGTTGGGACCGAATTTTAAGATCTCCCTACATTAAACAGGCGGATACACTTCAGGGGTTTTATCTCTTTGAAGATCAATTCACCATGGAAGAACTTAAAAAACATTTCGATTTCTATGAGCCTTTTACCGTACATGAATCCTCCCTATCCCCTTGTGTACATAGCATCCAAGCGGCCAAGTTGAATCGTATGGAGCAGGCGTACCAATTTTATCTGCGAACCTCACGTTTGGATTTGGACGACTACAACAAGGAGGTGGAAGAAGGGCTGCATATTACCTCAATGGCGGGTACTTGGATGAGCATTGTTGAAGGTTTTGGCGGTATGCGTATTGTAGAGGATAAACTGTCCTTTGTCCCAAGGATACCCAAGCAATGGGAGGGATATTCCTTTAAAATCAATTTTAGGCATCGTATCCTAAAGGTTACCGTAACCAAAAATGAAGTCAAATTTGTTTTGGAAGGCAAGGAAGATATGTCACTTCGCGTCAATGGTGAACGCGTAGTCGTTTCACCGAACAAGGAAACCGTTATTGAAAATCAACTTGTTTAAATTTAGTAGTCACTTTTACCGGACAAAGAACTGTTTCGTCCTTGCGCTATTTTTTATAGGGTGGGGTTGCAAGCATGAGCAAAAACATACAGAGCCTATGCATCAGAAAAATGAAGAAGCAAAAAAGGAGGTTGTATATCAAGTTTTTACACGATTATTTGGTAATACCTATACCAACAATACACCTTGGGGCACCTTGGAAGAAAACGGTATAGGAAAATTTAGCGATTTTACAGATCATGCACTAGAGGAAATAAAAGCTTTAGGGGTAACCCATATTTGGTATACGGGTATTCCGCATCACGCTTTAGTGACGGATTATGGCGCGTACAACATATCCCAGGATGACCCGGACGTAGTAAAAGGTAGGGCTGGATCTCCCTATGCCGTAAAGGACTATTACAATGTGAATCCAGATTTGGCGGAAAATCCCGAAAGGCGATTGGAGGAGTTTGAGGCATTAATTCACCGTACCCATAAAGCAGGTTTAAAGCTGTTAATTGACATTGTTCCCAACCATGTGGCCCGGAACTATGAGGGCCAATCCACCCCGGAAGGGTCCGAACCTTTTGGTGTTTCGGATGATACCACTGTGGAGTACGGGCGCGACAATAATTTTTACTATATACCGGATAGTGTTTTTCAGGTCCCTCATTGGCAAAATGGCTATTTACCTTTAGGGGGTGATACTCATCCACTGGTAGATGGACATTTTAAGGAAGTTCCGGCCAAATGGACCGGAAACGGTTCCCGGTTGGCCCAACCGCACTTTAACGATTGGTACGAGACCGTAAAAATAAATTATGGGGTACGTCCTGATGGCTCCTATGATTTTGATGTACTGCCACTTGGGTTTGAGTCCAAGGACCACCAAGCACACTTTCAATTTTGGCAAGATAGGGATGTACCCAACTCTTGGATCAAGTTTAAGGATATTGCCTTGTATTGGTCGGATATGGGTGTGGATGGATTTCGATTTGATATGGCGGAAATGGTTCCGGTAGAGTTCTGGAGCTACATGAACAGTCATATTAAAATGAAAAATCCGGACGCATTTCTACTAGCGGAAGTATATAATCCGCAATTGTACCGTGATTATATCCATAGAGGGAAAATGGATTATCTCTATGACAAGGTAGAGATGTACGATTCGCTTAAGCATATTATGCAAGGCCATGGTTGGACGGATCATATTCCCGTGGTAAAAAAAGGGACGGCTGATATAGCCCACCATTTATTACATTTTCTAGAAAATCATGATGAACAGCGCATTGCCAGTCCTGATTTTGCCGGAGATGCCAGAAAAGGAAAACCGGCCATGGTAGTTTCCGCCACAATGACCACGGCTCCTTTGATGATCTATTTCGGTCAAGAAGTAGGTGAGCCGGCACAAGAAAACGCAGGCTTTGGCAGTCCCACCCGAACCTCCATTTTTGATTATATAGGAGTACCCCATCACCAAAGATGGGTAAATGACAAAAAATTTGACGGAGGACAATTATCGGAAGACGAGCAATCGTTGCGTGATTTTTACAAAAGGCTTCTAAATTTTACCATTAAGAGTAGTGCCCTTATGGGCCATTACCAGGATATCCATTTCTTTAATAAAGAAAACTCCGAAGGCTATGATCATAGGGTATTGTCCTATGTACGCTGGTCCGATACTGAAAGATTGATTATTGTTTCCAATTTTGAGGCCTACGATTCCCGTGTTTTTCAGCTCAAAGTTCCATCGGAGATTGTTCAAAAATGGCATCTGGAAGATGGGGATTACAAAGTAATGGATGCGCTATACGGTAGTGTAGATACATTAAAAGTAGAGGATGGGGTAGGAAAACTGAACGTATCGCTAGAACCTTTGCAATCCTATATCTTTAAGCTTTACTGATTCTACAAAGAATAAAGACCTCCAATGGAGGCCTTTATGCATAAAATTCGTTAGGCGCTATTTCACCTTTTTATAAATCCAACCTACCAAAAGCCCCATAACGGCATAGAAAACTATGTAGATAAATCCATTTACTATGGATCCGGTCATATCCAAGAAATTGGAGGTGGCATGATTGATAAACCCATGACCGAAACCTACCAAAATACCGGCCCAAACACCATACTTTAGCCCATCCATAGAAGTATAGCTATCGGAACCCCATTTCCTAAAGATACTGGCAAAGGCAAAGGCCTGGATAAGGCAACCAAAGGCCAAAAATCCAAAATCGGGCATTTCCTTGCCTACACCGGTGGCCGTACCCAAGTGGTTGTTCATAAAATCTTCCGCTAAAATACCCCAGAACAGAAAGCCGCCCATAAAAGACCATACAGCGGCAACAATCGTCGAAATTAAATTGGTTTTTGTAAACATTGTTTTGATTTTTAATTGGTTGTTATACATTAAATATATTGAAAAATCCAAAATAAGCATTGGTATAATTTGTTTATTATGTTGATTTTGTGACATTTACAACTCAATTTAAGAAAATGATTTTTGCGTTTTCCGTAGGATTTTCTCAATGGATTCTTAGCGTACGGTAGTATATTTGTTTCAAAAGTGTTGTAATGGAAAATTGTAGCCGATTTATCACGATATTGGTTTTGTCAATTATACTACAAAGCTGTAATACTATGGAGGAACCGCTAGTTATTGGCCACAGGGGAGCTATGGGCCATGAGACGGAAAATACCTTGGCTTCCATACAGAAGGCTTTGGATTTGGATGTGGATATGATTGAAATCGATGTTTTTAAAATTGCTAGTGGCGAAACCGTTGTATTTCATGATGACATGGTTGATCGCTTAACCAATGGAGGAGGCCATATTGAAAAATATGACATAGACGAGCTCAACAAGCTTGTTGTAGAAGGGAATCATAAAATTCCCCTATTAACGGACGTTTTGGAGCTTATCGATAGCAAAGTCCGGCTGAATATTGAATTAAAGGGCGCAGATACTGCCGATTCGGTACAGGTCATAGTCAACCACTACACAGAACAAGAAAAATGGGCCTTGAATAGTTTCATCATTTCCAGCTTCCGTTGGGACGAGCTTAAAAGAACACGTGAACTCAATAAGGAAATTCCAATCGCCATACTAACTTCGGACAATCCGTTGGATGCCCTGCGCATTGCCAAGGAACTGGATGCCGAAGCCATCAATCCCAATTATAGGCAATTGGATTCGGAAATTGCCGGAGAAATCCGGAATGCGGGCTTTAAGATTTACCCATGGACCGTAAACGAACCTAGGGATATCAACAGAATGAAACAGATTGGTGTTGATGGTATTATTACCAATTATCCGGAACGTGTAAACTAATGTATGATGTAATTATCATAGGAGGTGGAGCAGCCGGATTCTACGCCGCTATCCATATTGGGGAATCTGATCCAGATTTGAAAATTGCCATCCTTGAAAAAGGCAAGGAAGTGCTTTCCAAGGTGAAAGTTTCCGGAGGCGGTAGGTGCAACGTCACCCATGCAGAGTTCGATCCCAATGAATTGGCACATAATTATCCAAGGGGAAACAAGGAGTTGTTGGGTCCTTTCCACAAGCATTGTAGTGGTGATACCGTTGCCTTTTTTGAAGAACGGGGAATTCAATTAAAAGTTGAAGAGGATGGCCGGATGTTTCCCATAACCGATTCTTCGCAGACCATCATAGATTTTTTTCAGAAAGAAACGGAACGTTTGGGTGTGAAAGTGCTAAGGCATAGTGCGGTTACCGATATTGTACCTCCAGATTTGGACAATGGTAGTGCCCTTTGGGAAATAACAACCATAAAGGGCATCTATACCTCAAAAAAAGTGTTGGTCGCTACAGGGAGTAATGCCAAAATATGGAAGTTGTTGGAAAATCTGGGGCATACCTTGGAACCCGGGGTCCCCTCTCTTTTTACGTTCAATATCAAGGATAAGCGTATTTCCGGTATTCCAGGTGTCAGTACCCAAGCCCGAGTAGCGTTATTGAAAAGAACATTCAACCCCAAAATCACCATAAAATTAAGCAGCAAAGTAGCGGAGGAGACCCTTTTGGTCACCGAGGGCCCTCTGTTGATTACCCATTGGGGCATGAGTGGCCCGGCTATCTTAAAATTATCGGCCTGGGGGGCAAGGATTTTAAATGAATACAGCTATCGGTTTAGGATTCGGGTCAATTGGTTGCCCGAATATCACAAGGGAGCCATACTACCCTTATTATTGGAGATTAAGGATGTAGAGGCCAAGAAGACGGTTCTTCGTACCAATGCTGTGGATGTTCCCCGTCGCTTGTGGACCAATTTGGTAAAGGCATCCGGAATAAATGGGGATACCAAATGGGCCGATGTTTCCAAAAAACAATTACAGCAGTTAGCGGAACAACTTACCGAATGCGAGTTTCTGGTGGAAGGAAAAAGCACCTTTAAGGAAGAGTTTGTTACAGCCGGAGGCGTCAGTTTGAAAGAAATCGATTTTAAGACCTTTGAAAGCAGATTATTGCCCAACCTCTATTTTGCCGGAGAAGTGATAGATGTAGATGCAATTACCGGAGGTTTCAACTTTCAAAATGCCTGGACGGGAGCATATATTGCGGCCCAGGGAATCATAGGAAAATAAAAAGATGCAGACCTATATCATTTTATTACGGGGCATAAATGTTGGCGGCCAGAAGAAAATCAAAATGGCCGATTTACGAATGCTGCTGGAAAAATTAGGTTTTCAAAACATTACTACCTACATACAGAGTGGTAATATTGTTCTTGTGGCCAAAGATAAGACCCGTAAAAATGTGGAGGACAGCATTGGAGATGGAATTCGGGAATATTTTGGATTTGAAGTCCCTATCTTCGTAAAATCCAAAAAAGATTTTGAAAGAATAATCACGGAAAATCCATTTAAGGATAAACCTGCTTCGGAGGGCAATCGGATCTATTTTGTGTTATTGAAAAATGCTCCGGATCAAAGGCACATTACAACCCTCGAACAAGAGACCTATAAAAACCAGGAATTTAGTATTACCGATACATGTGTCCATTTATACTGCAAAAATGGCTACGGCAATGCAAAATTGGAAAATAACCTCATAGAAAGAAAATTAAAAGTACAGGCCACTACCAGAAACCTCAGAACCATGTTAAAATTATTGGAAATGGCGAAAGATGAGACCAGGATAAACTGAAAACATATGGCTTTTTACGTTCAAGTTTTTCTTCCATCAGACATCAATTCAATTCCCAGATTTTATAATTCAATAAGGTGGCGAAACATACCCACAAAAAGTAGGGAATCAGTAAGTAGGCCGCTAAGCTGCTTATCACTTTAAACCATTTTATGGTAAGGCCCAAAAGAACAAGTAAGGATAAAATGACGATCAAGGCCCAAAAAGGACTTTGTAGCCCAAAAAAGATAATACTCCATGCACCATTGAGCAGTAATTGAAATCCAAAGTGGTATAGTGCCGTTTTCACCCAGCGATGATGTAGCCCTTTCGCCCATACAAGCCCCGCAGCTATGCCCATTAAAATGTATAGTAGGGTCCAAACCGGGGCAAAAATCCAATTGGGGGGGTTAAAACTCGGTTTTTCCAAGGTAAGGTACCAATCGTTTACAGAACTCTGGGTAGCAAATCCGGATAAGAAGCCGATAACGAGACATACACAAATGGCTATTGCAATATGTAATAGTTTTCTTTTCAATTTGGTTAGGGTATTCCCCCTAAAATAGCAATTTATTTTAATTGCCCATGTTGAAAGAAGGCTAAAAACTATCTTTGTGCAAAACAAGATATCCGTGGTAGAAAACGACTTTGTTCCAACAGGCTATGCTGTCCAGAGAGAGAGAGGAACAGTAACATGGAAAGCACCCAGCAACATTGCTTTGGTAAAATATTGGGGAAAAAAAGAAAATCAGATTCCGGCCAATCCTTCCTTAAGTTTTACCTTGGATGCCTGCAATACAACTACTACGCTTTCCTTTATAAAGCGCGAAAATGGGGGAACGGATTTTTCCTTTGACCTTTTTTTTGAAGGTAAGGCCAAAGAGGATTTCAGACCTAAAATTGAGCTGTTTTTTAGTCGTGCCAAGCCCTATCTTCCTTTTTTGACGGACTATCATTTTAAAATAGAAACCTCGAATTCCTTTCCCCACAGTAGTGGTATAGCTTCATCTGCAAGCGGAATGGCGGCCCTATCCCTTTGCTTTATGGACTTGGAAAAACAACTTAATCCCGATATGGACACGGATTTTATGTTGCAAAAAGCCTCCTTTCTCGCTAGGTTGGGATCGGGAAGTGCCTGTAGAAGTATTCAGGGAGATCTAATCCAATGGGGCACACATTCTGAAATTCCTGGAAGCTCCAATCATTATGGAATACATTATCCGTTTAAGGTACATGAAGTCTTTAAAAACTATCATGACACTATTCTGCTGGTGGACAAGGGCAAAAAACAGGTAAGCAGTTCCGTGGGACACAACTTAATGCATGGACATCCCTATGCCGATAACCGTTTTGAACAGGCACATGAAAACATATCAAGGCTAAAGCCGGTTTTTGCTGAAGGAAACCTAAAGGAATTTATAAACATCGTGGAAAGTGAGGCCCTGACGTTGCATGCCATGATGATGACAAGCGTGCCCTATTTTGTGCTAATGAAACCAAATACCCTGGAAATCATTAATACAATATGGGAATTTAGAAAAGAGTCCAATACTAATCTATGCTTTACCTTGGATGCCGGAGCCAACGTTCATGTGCTTTACCCTGAATTTGAAAAGGAAAAAGTACACCAATTTATTAAAAATGAACTGATTGTATTTTGTGAAAAGGAGCAGTATATTTGCGACAGAATTGGATTTGGAGCAAAAAAAATAAACATTGCTTACAAATAATTAATATTGACAGAAAACGTTATTGGACGATAGGGAATGCCCCGAAGGCGAAGAGTTTTGATTTCGAAGCCAATAATGTTTATCTTTATGTCGTTTTAATTGAACAGAAGAAGATGTGTGATGTTAAAACCCATTTTTTACCATAGTCAATGAAAGGACCGTTATTTTATTCCAAGATTCTCTTGTTCGGGGAATACGGTATCATAAAGGATTCCAAGGGGCTCTCAATTCCTTATAACTTTTTTAAGGGAGCGCTGAAGACCGATGCCAATCCATCTGAAGCTTCCAAAAAATCCAATCAGAACTTACGGGAATTTACGGGCTACTTGGAAATGGTGGTGAAGAATACGCCAGATTTGGTTTCCTTTGATTTTGAGGCTCTGAAGAATGATGTAAATGCAGGGATGTATTTTGACAGTTCCATTCCCCAAGGTTATGGTGTAGGCAGTAGTGGAGCTTTGGTCGCCGCTATTTACGATAAGTATGCCAGCCATAAGATTACGGTATTGGAAAACCTGACCCGGGAAAAACTGTTAAAGTTAAAGGTAATATTCGGGAAAATGGAGTCTTTCTTTCATGGAAAATCCTCCGGCCTAGACCCCTTGAACAGTTACTTAAGTCTTCCTATCCTTATAAATTCAAAAGACAATATAGAATCCACCAGTATCCCGTCACAGAACAAAAAAGGAAAGGGAGCAGTATTCCTATTGGACAGCGGTACTACTGGCGAAACCGCCCCAATGGTGCAGTTGTTCATGGAAAAAATGAAGCAGGAAGGTTTTCGAAATATGTTAAAGGACCAATTTATTAAGCATACCGATGCTTGTGTCGAGGATTTCATCAACGGCAACGTAAAATCCCTTTTCAAAAACCTTAAGCAATTGTCTCACGTAGTATTACACAATTTTAAACCCATGATTCCGGCCAAATTCCATCAACTTTGGAAACAGGGAATCGAGACCAATGCCTACTATCTCAAGCTCTGTGGTTCTGGCGGAGGTGGTTATATCTTGGGCTTTACCCAAGACCTGGAGAAAGCAAAAAAAGCTTTAAAAGATTACAATTTGGAAGTGGTGTACAACTTCTAGTACCAAAATTGATTCACATTCCATACGATATTTTGGCGTTGGTCTAGTGCAAAACCCCAAAACATGCTTAATAGACGTAACAGGCTCTTACTACTAAAGTTATTGAGTTTGTTCTCCGTTGTACGGGGTTACAATATCTTAATGATCGGGTTGGCCCAGTATTTGGCCTCAATTTATATTTTATCTCTGGACCTACCCTTGCGCAAGGTAGTTTTTGATTTTAATCTTTTCGCCATCGTTTTGGCCTCTGCTTTAGTTATTGCGTCAGGCTATATTATCAACAACTTTTATGATGCTGAAAAGGACCTGATCAATAAACCGAGGAAAAGCATGTTGGATCGTTTGGTAAGTCAAAGATTTAAGTTGACCACCTATTTTGTACTTAATTTTTTGGCCGTATTTGCGGCAAGTTATGTCTCATTTAGGGCTGTATTCTTCTTTTCGGCCTATATTTTTGGTATTTGGTTTTATTCCCACAAACTCAAACGCGTACCTTTTATAGGGAACTTCGTTTCTGCTACCTTGGCCATAGCCCCATTCTTTGCTGTATTTGTATATTATAAAAATTTTGAAGCGAGCATTTTTGTTCACGCCATGTTTCTTTTTCTCTTGATCCTAGCTCGTGAAATGATAAAGGACTTGGAGAACATGGCCGGTGATATGGCCCAGGACTATCGCACAATTCCCGTTTTATATGGAACAAAGGTCTCCAAGATTCTAATCAGTATTCTCATTTTGCTGACCTTATTACCCTCTATTTTGCTCATCTATTTTTTTGATGTCGGATATATGTATCTTTACTTCATCGGCTCCATATTTCTGCTATTTCTGTTTTTGGTCATGTTATGGAAGGCAAAGACCAAACTACATTATGTAGGACTCCACAACATTTTAAAATTTATTATCATTGTTGGTGTCTTTAGTATACTACTGATAGATGTTGATCTTGTACTAAACCGGATTTTGTGATGGATAACCTTTTAAAAGTGGCCATGGCCCAGATTGCCCCTGTCTGGTTGGATAAGGAGGCTACCCTTCACAAAGTGGAACAAACCATTCTCAATGCGGTGAAGGAACAGGTAGAATTACTGGTTTTTGGGGAAGCCTTGTTACCCGGGTATCCTTTTTGGTTGGCATTGACCAATGGTGCGGCTTGGGATTCCAAGGTAAACAAGGAACTGCACGCCCACTATATGAGAAATGCCGTTCAAATGGAGGAACTGGGCGCTATTTGTAAATTGGCCCAGGATAACCGTATAGCGCTCTATCTGGGGGCCATAGAACGGGCTAAAGATCGCGGTGGCCATAGTTTGTATTGCTCCTTGCTGTACATTGATAGGCGGGGAAAGATTAAATCCATCCATAGAAAGCTACAGCCCACATATGACGAACGTTTAACATGGGCTCCCGGCGATGGTAATGGACTGCAAGTACATTCTTTGAAGCAATTTACCGTAGGGGGGCTAAACTGTTGGGAGAATTGGATGCCCCTGCCCAGAACGGCACTGTATGCACAGGGTGAAAACTTGCATGTTGCGGTATGGCCTGGCAACGAACATAATACAAAGGATATCACACGGTTTATTGCACGGGAATCCAGAAGCTTTGTCATTAGTGTCTCCTCCTTAATGCGTAGGACAGACTTCCCTAAAAGCACACCCCATATTGAAAAAATCCTTGAAAAGGCCCCCGAGGTCTTAGCCAATGGCGGTTCCTGCATTGCCGGACCTAATGGGGAATGGATCGTTGAGCCCGTACTGCACAATGAGGGCCTTATAATTCAAACTTTGGACTTTAATCGGGTCTACGAGGAACGTCAGAATTTTGACCCATCCGGGCATTACTCCCGCCCTGATGTAACCAAGTTAATAGTGAATAGGGAAAGACAATCTACATTGGGCTTTGAAGACCAACAAAGACCATAATCAGTACTTCCTCAGTCGCTTTCGCCCCCTTGTATGAATTCGTAACCCAATTCAATACCTTTTTTCATAGGGGGAAGCCCATGCTCCATCCACTTAGGTTTTGGGGCTCCCTTTAAGTAATGATCAAAAAATTGGGTCATACGGATATTAAAATCCTTTCTATTTTGCAATTTTAATGGCCAATGGGGTTCACCATTGTAGTTAAGGAACCACGAAGGTTTTCCCAATCGTCTTAGGCTAACAAAAAATTCGATTCCCTGGTACCAAGGTACATGCCCATCGGCATCATTATGCATGATCAATAGAGGGGTGTTGATCTTATCAACGTTGAAAATAGGGGAGTTCTCGATATAACGGGAGGGATATTCCCAAGGTGTTCCTCCAATCCTACTTTGTGTATGTTCGTATTGAAATTGACGACTTAAACCGGTCCACCATCGAATTCCTCCATAGGCACTTATCATATTGGGGACGGGTGCACCAGCTTCTGCAGCTTTAAAAATATTGGTTTTTGTAACTAAATAAGCAATTTGATACCCTCCCCAACTATGTCCTTGAACACCAATGTTATCTTTATCCACAAACCCTTTTTCTATTAACGCGGTAATCCCGGGGATTACACAGTTGAACGCACTCTCACCCGGATATCCGATTCGGTAATGCACATCTGGATTAAAAATTAAATATCCCCTACTGGCATAAAAGCTATAATTAAGAGAGGATCGTTCGGCCCTCGGATGCCGATGCCGGTGTAAACCGTCGGAACTTCTCTCATAGAAGTTGACCAAAAGGGGGTATTTTTTGTTGGGATCAAAGTTGTCTGGTTTAACCAGCATACCGGTAAGCTCCTTACCGTCAAGAGAAGCCCAGTTCACCAATTCTATGGTGCCCCATCGATATTCTTTCTGTTGGGGATTGGCATTACTGAGAACATTTTCCTTTCTAAAACTAAGATCGGATAATCTTAGGTCCGGAAATTCCTGAAAGGACTGACGGGTGTAGATCAATGCATCGTCCAACAAGGCTTTTATCGGGGTTGAATACTGGAAAGGCCCAGATATCAATGGTTTAATGCGATTTTTCCTAAAGTCGAACTTTACATAACCGCCATCTTTGCTCTTTTCATTAAACGATGTTAGGAGCCATTGTTGGTCCGTTGGAATATGATGAATTTCCTTGTCCAAAGCTACATATCTAAATATCGTTTTTTCTTCCCTTCCAAATGTTAAACGGGTTCCTTCCCCATTTTCAGGGTCAAATTTCCAAAGGTCGTAGCGATCGTATAGGATCAGGTATTTGTCATTCTCCGTCCAGCCCGCAACACCATAGGAATAGGGATAATTGGGGTAATCATTCAACTCCTCGTAAAAAACCTTTCCCTTGGTCAGCGGCCTATACGTTCCTTTGGGTAAACTGTAGGTAAACCAGGTACTATCTACACGGTTATAGCCATAGGCATACTTTGCCTTTGGACTCAAACGTAAAGAGGGAACCTTGGTCAGTTGCAGAAGCGTTTCCCCGGTTATCGTATGGACCAAACGATAATCATTTTCGCGTCTCCCCGTCCATTGGCTTTCCAACTCATGGGGTAAGGTAGTGCCTGAGAGGGCGTATATAGCATTGCCCTCATCGCCCAGCTCCGTTTTAGTGTAATGGGCATTGCCCAGTTGAATCAAAGTATTGCTTTCCAGGTTTATGGCCGTTTGGTAGGATTGAATGGTATCGTTCTTTAATTGTAGTTCTTGAACCGTATAGAGCCTCGGTTCCTTATACGTCCAGACCTCTACATTTACAATTTCATCTTCGGTAAGCGTAGTATCCTTTATAGTTGGAGGGGTAGCCAAACCAAAGAACAGTTTCGATTCGTCTTTGGAAAAACCAACCTTACCATTATGGGATACCATATATCCGTTGGGCGCTGTGGATTTGTCGATCATTTTTTCAGCTGTGTTATCCCCTTCTTGCCATAGGAATAGTTCATTGGGCCGTACCTGTATCTTTGTGGTATCGGTATCGACAATAAAACCCAATTTTTTACCTGATTCGCTGAAGTTGAGTTGAAAATACTTTCCTTTTTTTGAGTCATGCACTTTAGTACTTTCACCGGTCTCCAAATTCATGACAAAGACTCCTGCATTGGCTTCCTTATTTTTTCCGGTGGTGGAAAAGGCAAACCATTTTCCCTTTTTTGCGAATACAAAGTGCGTCACAAATTTAAGGGTGTCCTCCTGTAGGGTTTTTAAATTTCGCAGAACCACATGATATCCGTTTTTTTTGCTTGGTTTTTTTGGCTTGTTCTTTTTCTTTTCTTCTTTTTTTGTAATCGAATCTTTTTTCTCCTCTTTTTTCTCCTTGATATCTTCCAATTGATAAGCCGCATACCCCGACCATTTTTCAGGTATTTTATGAGACTTAACATGGCCTATTTTCACCAAATTGCCATTCGTTAGATTTATAATACCTAGAGAGTCCTTGGGTAGGTCTTCTTTTTTCACTTTGCGGCTCTTCATGGCCGTAACACTGTCCGTCCAGGCCTTTATGGTAAACAATGCAAATTGGGAGTCATAGGTAAATCTACCCTTCTGAGCCCGTTCATGCTCAAAAATCAGGGAACCCCCGGAATCCTTAATCTTTAAAAAACTATCCTTTTCCCCTTTTTCCAAGGTATACAGTACGTGATTTCCGTTGGGGGAAATCGCCTCATCCTGTATAGTGTTCCACAAATCGAAATCAGTATGGTCCAGAACCTTTTTTTGGGCAAGGATCGCAGTAGGGATGAGGATAAAAAAAAGGGCAAATAGTCTTGTTGTCATTTGGATTGTATTGAATCCTATAAAGATAATGGTAAAAGGGAACATAGCAGGGTAAAACGGTTGGCTATCACCATAAGATTAATTAAGTGGGAAAACTAGAAATCATCCATTTACCTTCCCTACCTTTGCCTAAAATTTAAAGTATGGGTCGGTCGGACTACAATAGGGGAAGGAAATCTTCAGGAGGGCGAAGAAGTAGTTATGGAAAGCAACATAACCCTGGAAGGAATGCCACCGTTCAAAAACAAGTACAACGCAAACAGTCCTCAGACCCCGATTTGATTCGGTTGAACAAATATGTGGCCAACTCTGGGGTGTGTACCCGTAGGGAGGCCGATGTTTACATTGCGGCCGGTAATGTTACCGTAAATGGAAAGCCGATTACCGAAATGGGCCATAAGGTACGATTAAGCGATGAGGTGCGTTTTGATGGCAGGTTGCTTAATCCAGTTAAAAAAGAGTATGTTGTATTGAACAAGCCGAAGGATTTTACGGTCACTACCCGAAACGAAAAAGGAAAACGTACGGTACAGGGGCTTATTTCCAATGCTTCGAAATCCGAACTTTTACCAGTAGGAAAATTACATAATGATACTACCGGACTATTAGTGTTCACCAACGACACCGATTTGACCTTGCGTTTGAGCAGTCCTAAAAATGGACTCCGCAAAATCTATCATGTGGAATTGAACAAAACGCTGCGAAGTAGTGACTTAAAGAAAATACAGGGCGGATTGACCATAGATGAAAAAATGGTAAGGGTGCATGATGTCAGTTTTGTCGAGAATGCTCCCAAAAATCAAATTGGCATCGAAATTTATAGTACCCGTAGCAATATCGTACACAGGATTTTTGAAGAACTGGGTTATGGAATTGAAAAACTGGACAGGGTGATTTATGGCCCGTTGACCAAAAAGGATTTGCCTAGAGGGCATTGGCGGTATTTAACGGAGCAAGAGGTAATTAATTTAGGAATGATCAAATAACGGGCTATTACCCTTAATTGGATTTTAAGGGTGATTTTTTGTTTATAAGCTTACTGACTTCCTTCCAGAAAGTTACCTTGGAAGTACGCCCCCAGAAAATGCTTTCTTCTTCGGTATAGTCGTTGGCAAATAGTTTCAAAAAGGACATATGCTCATTTTCTCCATCACAATTTTCGAAAGCCATATCCCACTCTTTGAACTCCCTTTGCTCTACCTCGCTATGGGAAAGTAAACGTACTTGGGTATGGCGGAGGTCTTCCTTTATTTTGTCGAAGAGCTTAAGTACCTTTATTTGATTTCCCTCCAGATATTGAATAAAGATCCCTTCATAATAGAGCAAACAACCTGTAATTCCTTGACTATTGTTATAGATTCTGGCAAGTTCCAACATTTCTTGAATAGCCTCTTGCTTAAAACTGGGTTTGGCTATCGATTTGTACACTAAACTAAACACGATTTGTCTGTTGAAGATGGGATTATATAAAAATAATGCATTCTAGCCATTTTGGAAAATCACTATTGTGGCATCCTTTGGCCATAGCCAAGAAGATTGATTCCAAATCCATGATTTGGAAGGTGGAAGGGATGGTTTTTCAACCCTTTCCGTCAGCGCAAAGCACCGAAAAATTCCCTTAACCTGGGAAAAAGGCTCTTTATGGGTTACAGGATTTTATCCATCTTCGCCCTGATCTCCTTCAAACACAAATTCCCTAGACTGCCTTCGTGGGTGTGTGAAATATCCCGTTTTGGCTTGAAGTTTCCAGATTCAATTTCCTGCCCCATCTTTTTATACGCATCCCGAAAAGGCATTCCGACCTGTACCAATTCGTTCAGGGTATCCACACTAAAGAGGTAATCGTATTTGGGGTCTTCCAGAATACTGGTATTGACCCTTATTTCCTTTAAGCTAAATGTCAGAATCTCCAAGCAAGCCTTCAAATCTTGTAGGGCCGGAACAGTAATTTCCTTGACCAATTGCAGATCCCTGTGGTACCCACTTGGTAAATTATTGATAACCAAGGAGAGCTGGTTGGGTACCGCTTGTATTTTATTGCATTTGGCCCGCACCAATTCAAAGACGTCCGGATTTTTCTTGTGCGGCATAATACTGCTTCCAGTGGTCAGTTCATTGGGAAAGGAAACAAAGTCAAAATTTTGGCTCATGTACAGGCAAATGTCCATGGCTAGTTTTGATAAGGTAGCGGCAATGCTCGCCATGCCAAATGCTGCCCCTTTTTCCACTTTTCCCCGACCCATTTGGGCAGCCACCACATTGTATTTTAAGGTTTTGAAATCCATCTCCCGGGTAGTGAAGCTTCGATCTATAGGGAAAGAACTGCCATAGCCTGCGGCACTTCCCAACGGATTTTGGTCGGCTGCTTTATAAGCGGCCTCGATGAAATACAGATCAGCGATCAACGTTTCCGCATAAGCCGAGAACCAAAGCCCAAAGGAAGATGGCATGGCAATCTGTAAATGCGTATAGCCGGGCAATAAAACCTCTTTGTGCTTTTCCGCCAGGTTGAGTAAAAGATCGAATAATTCTTTGGTCTGACTTTTAATCGTGCTAAGCTCATCCTTCAAATAGAGATGCATAGCTACCAGAACCTGATCGTTTCGTGATCTTGCCGTGTGTATTTTTTTTCCGGTATCCCCAAGTTTTTCGGTGAGTAAAAACTCAATTTTGGAGTGCATATCCTCAAAGGAATCCTCTATGGTAAAGGAACCTTTTTCAATGGTTTTTGCAATGGTATCCAGTTCAGTGACCAAAGCTTCTGTTTCCGGATCCGTCAATAACCCCATTTTGCCCAACATCTTGGCATGGGCCTTGGAGGCGATTACATCGTATTTGGCGAGTACTAGGTCTAACTCACGATCATTGCCTACGGTAAATTGATCTATTTTCTTATCGGTACTAAAACCTTTATCCCAGAGTTTCATAAATATCGGTTAATAATTTAGCATGGACAATTGTCGATTGTACCACGTCAACTAATTCATAATCATTGCAAAAATCCTGTTAGGATTTTGATATACAGATCAATGCCTTCCTCAATCTCCCTTACATAAATAAATTCATCCGCCGAATGGGAACGTGTACTATCGCCCGGACCCAATTTCATGGATTGACAGGTCAATGCTGCTTGATCCGACAAGGTGGGCGAACCATAGGTCTTCCTTCCTAAAGCAATTCCCGATTGTACTAAGGGATGGTCCCTGTCTATTGCGGAGGAATTTAACCGTAATGATCGCGGTTTGAGCTCACAGGGCGCTTCTTTTGTCAAGATATCCGCGATTTCCTGATTAGAATAGGCATCATTGACCCGAACATCGACGACCAGGTCTACATGGCCGGGAACAACATTGTGTTGATTTCCAGCATTAATCTGTGTTACCGTCATTTTCGTCTCACCCAGAGCATCGGACACTTTTTTGAACTTATAATTTTTGAACCATTCCAATACTGGGATGGTATTGTAAATTGAGTTGTTGTCGTTGGGGTGGGCGGCATGGGATGGAGTACCTTGGATGGATGCATCAAAAACCACCAAGCCTTTTTCGGCAATGGCCAGATCCATTAAGGTGGGCTCACCAACAATGGCCACATCAATTTTGGGAAGACTGGGAAGTAATCCCCTCAAACTATTTTGCCCAGCGTTTTCTTCCTCCGCAGAGGCGACCATCAAAAGATTGTAGGATAGTCCTTCCAGCGCATAAAAGTGCACAAACGTCGCCAAGAGGGATACCAATGCCCCTCCCGCATCATTGCTGCCCAGCCCGTGCAATTTTCCATTTTCTATATGTGCCTGGAACGGATCCTTGGTATACGCGGAATTGGGTTTCACAGTATCGTGATGGGAGTTTAACAAAAGGGTAGGCTTTGCATCGTCCCAATATTTATTTTTGGCATAGAGATTATTGTTTTCGCGTTCAAAAGGAATGTCATAGAAGGCAAACCAAGCTTCCAAGGCGGAAGCTGTACCCTCCTCCTCACCCGAAAAAGATGGGATGGAAATCAATTCCATTAAAAGGGCTATTGCTTTTTCGGTAAGTTTTGCTTTCTCCATTTTTAAAGAGTTAAAGTAGTATAAAGACCGGGTTCCGAATCAATCATTGAAATAGCGCCGATGCAGACTTTATGCACGTTTTTTTGCAGTGCATGAAAACAATTCTCCAGTTTGGGCAACATACCCTGGGAAATAATACCTTTTTCCCGTAACTCCATGTAGTTTTTGTAATCTATGGTCTCAATAACTGAATTATCATCGGTCATATCCGACAATACTCCCCTCTTTTCAAAACAATAATACAATGTGGTCTCATAGCTATGACCCATACCTATGGCAATTTCCGAAGCTATGGTGTCCGCATTCGTGTTCAACAGCTGTCCCTTTCCATTATGGGTAAGCGCACAGAAAACAGGAACAAATCCGGAGTGTAACAAATTTGCGATTGCTTCGGTATTTACGATATCTATATCCCCGGCAAAGCCATAATCAATTTCCTTTACAGGTCTTTTATGTGCCCGGATCGCATCGGCATCCGCACCACTCAATCCAATGGCGTTACACGCTTGTGCCTGAAGCTTTGCTACAATGGTTTTATTGGCAAGACCTCCATAGACCATGGTCACGACTTCCAGACTTTCCGCGTCCGTGATTCTCCTTCCTCCTTCCATTTTTGGGGTTATCCCCATTTTTTTTAAGATTTGGGTCGCTTTCTTGCCGCCTCCGTGTACCAAGATTTTAGGACTCTCCATTTGGGCGAACAAGTTTAGAAAACCGGAAAGCTCTTCTTTGTTTTCTATGACATTCCCCCCAATTTTTACGACTGCCAGTTTGGATTTCATATTCACCTATTCAAGTTACGCGTTTAAAATTCCCCCGTCAATGGTCATGGCGCTGCCTGTAATCCAGGAAGAATCCTCGGAAACCAGGAAAAGGGCCAATTTTGAGATATCCTCCGGCGTACCCAATCGATTCAAAAGAGTTGTCTTTCCGGCATTTTCCACCGCGGTTTCAGGATCTTCGAAGGCCTTGGCCGAATCCCATAGCAATGGGGTATCCACCGGTCCGGGACAAATGGCGTTGACCCTAATTTTAGGCCCATATTCTACGGCCATTTGTTTCATTAAAGCCAATGAAGCAGCTTTTGAGGCACAATAGGCCGGATGGTTGGGAAAACTTTTAAAGGCCGCAATGGAGGAATTGATCAAAATGTTGCCTTCTCTTTCCAACAAATAAGGGATAGCGTATTTGGACAGATAAAAAATTGAGTTAAGATTGGTATCCAGTGTTTTTTGCCATTCTGCCAAATCCAGTTCAACCACGCTACCCAAGCCCAAAATTCCCGCATTGATGGAAAGCACGTCCAACTTTCCAAAACTTTCAATTGCGGCTTGGACTAATTTTTCGTTATAGGGAGCCTCACTGACATCACCGGGGATAAAAATGGCTTCCTTGAGCTTTGTGGCCAATACATTCCCTCTTTCTGTATTCCTACCAGAAAGAACAAGTTTTGCCCCTTCTTCGGAAAAGACCTCTGCTATTGATTTCCCCATTCCGCTTGTGGCCCCGGTAACAATACAGACTTTGTCCTTTAGTTTTTGTGACATGCGCTTTATTCCTTAATTTCTTCCAGAATTTTTTTTAAAACAATTTGAGCGGAATAAGTCCTGTTATCGGCCTGTTCTATAACTAACGACTGATTACCGTCCAAGACCGCATCTTCCACTACCACATTCCTGCGTACCGGAAGGCAGTGCATAAATTTTGCCTTGCCTAGTTTCTCCTGGGTGATCATCCAATCCGGATCTTGATACAACACCTTTCCATATTCCGAATAACTGCTCCAATTCTTCACATATACGAAATCCGCATCTTTCAAAGCTTTGTTTTGATCGTATTCTATTGGGACGCCCTTTGTAATTGCCGGATTTAGTTCATAACCTTTGGGATGGGTTATGATGAATTCCGCCTGTTGTTGTCGCATCATTTCTACAAAGGAATTGGCCACCGCATGGGGCAGGGCCTTGGGATGTGGTGCCCAGGATAATACCACCTTTGGTTTAGCTTTTTCGTTATGTTCGGCCAAGGTAATGGCATCCGCCAAAGCCTGTAAGGGATGGCCTAGAGAACTTTCCATATTTACTATAGGAACGGAGGCAAAGGCCGCAAATCCGTTGAGGACCAATTCCGCCTCATCCTTATGCCTGTCTTGCAAACCTGCGAAAGCCCTAATGGCAATGACATCACAGTACTGGGATACCACTTGGGCCGCTTCCTTAATATGTTCGGAGGTGCCTTGGTCCATAACCGTACCGTCTTGATATTCCAGCGCCCACCCCTCCTTACCAAAATTCATGACCATTACGTCCATTCCTAAATTCGAAGCCGCTTTTTGTGTACTTAACCGCGTCCTAAGGCTATTGTTGAAGAACAACAATCCTACAGTTTTGTTTTTACCCAAATTTTTTAATCCGAACGGACTTTTTTTCAGGGCCCTGGCTTCGGACACTAAATGGGTTAGGGAATCGATTTCGGTTATGGAAAGGAAATGCTTCATTATTTAATTTTGGTAAAGTTGCCGATTCCTTTTAGGGAATCCGTTATGAAATTGTCTTTTAACCCGTTTACGATCCAGGTCTCGATACCGGAATTCTGTGCGATGGTGGCCGCTTCTATTTTTGAATGCATACCACCGGTACCGTGTGTCGATTTTAAGGTGCTGATTTCCTGTTTTAAAGCACCAATTCCGGAGACGGAAGATATGGTCTCCGGGGTATCATTTTCCAAGGAGACTTTGGTATAGATCCCATTGGTGTTCGTGGCGATAATTAGCAGGTCTACCTGAAGCAAAGCCGCTGTTAAGGCGGCCAATTTATCATTATCGCCAAATTGGATTTCATCTGCGGCTACCGTATCATTTTCATTGATTATGGGAATAAAGTCATTGGAGACCAACACGTTTATGGTGCTTTTGATATTGGCCTTGGCGTTCGGGTTTTCAAAATCCGAATACGACAACAAGCATTGCGAGGTGAATAGTCCCAATTCCCTAAAATTTTCCTGAAAGATTCGCATCAGGTGGGGTTGACCTATAGCGGCCAAAGCCTGTTTTACATTGATTTCCGCGCCATTATGCTCCAATTTCACAAATTGTTTAGCCGCTGCAATGGCGCCAGAACTCACGATTATAAATTCATAGTCGTCCTGCAAGGATGCTATTTGCCTCCCAATATCCTCAATTTTCCCGCGGGAAATCTGATTGGTTTCCTTGGTTAAGGTATTGGTGCCTATTTTTAATAGGATTCGCTTTTTGCCCATAGTCTTGTTTTTACGCTATCGTATTTGTCCATTGCCTCGTACGTACCATTTATTGGACACAAGGTGCTGTAAGCCGATCGGGCCTCTTTGATGTAACTTGTCCGTGCTAATGGCAAGCTCGCCTCCCAACCCAAATTGCCCCCCGTCCGTAAAACGGGTAGATGCATTATGGTAGACCGCCGCGGAATCCACGCTATTCATAAAGATTTCGGCCGCTTCATCGTTTTGGGTGATAATTGAGGCGGAATGTCCACCACTATAGCGATTTATCTTAATGATTCCTTCTTCGATGTTCCTTACTTCACCCAGGACTATTTTGTAATCAAGAAACTCCTCATGCCAAATGGATTCGTCTGCAATTTTGGAAACCCCTTCAAACTGAACAAGTACATCATCACCTAGGATTTCCACATCACTTTTCCTTAAGACAGCGAGCAATTTTTTAATAAAGGAATCCTTGCCGGGAAGTTCGTTGTTGATCAGTACTTTGTCCAAGGCATTGCATGCGGATATTTTTGTCGTCTTGGCATTGATAATAATGTCCATGGCCATATCCAAATCGGCATCCTTATGTATGTATACAAAATTATTGCCCCTACCACTTACGATTACCGGACAGGTGGCATGCCGTTTTACAAAAGCGATTAGTTTTTCACTTCCCCGAGGAACGATTAAATCCACATTTTGGGTGGGATTTTCCAAAAAGGCCTGTGTTTGGGTTCGGTTAAACTGTAAATATTCTACCCAATCGGTGTCGGCACCGTTTTGTTTTAGTGCTTTGTGCCATAAATCTACCAAGACCAAGTTACTATTCAGGGATTCCTTACCTCCTTTTAATAAAATCCGATTTCCTGACTTAAATGCGATTCCTGCAGCTTCAATAGTGACATCGGGACGGGACTCATAAATGATGAGAACCGTCCCAAAAGGTGCCGTTTTATTGCTTACCTCCATCCCGTTCTCATGGGTAAATCGGTAACGCTCAATACCTAGGGGGTCATCGGATTCTTCCAGTTGCTTTAAGGACAACAGCATTTCCCCTATTTTGGCATCGTCTACCTTTAATCTATCGCGCATGGCGATATCCCCATTGGCAAAACTGGTCATATCCTTCGCATTGGCCGATAGCAAGGTTTTACTTTCCTGTTTTAGTAAATCGGCCATGGTCGCCAAAACGGCATTTCGCTTTTCTATATCCAAAATTAAACTCATACCAGTTCTGCTTTTAAGGCTTTGAAGAAAATATCCAAGTGTTCTTTAGTTACGTTGAGGGCGGGCAAGAATCGAAGCACATGTTTATTCTTTGCACCTCCCGTAAACATATGTTGATTAAAAATGAGTCGCTTTCTAAGGTCCGTCACTTCAAAATCAAATTCGAGGCCTAGCATAAGTCCTTGGCCCTTTACCCGTTTTACCTGAGGTATGGCCTTGGCTTTCTCGGTAAAATACTTCCCCATAAGAGTTGCGTTTTCCAACAAATCCTCATTTTCCAAAACCTCCAATACGGCTAGGGTCGCCACACAGGCCAAATGATTTCCGCCAAAGGTAGTGCCCAGCATTCCGTAGGATGCCTTTATGCTCTCATGAATCAACACACCTGCCACTGGAAACCCATTGCCCATGCCTTTAGCAATACTTATGATATCCGGTTGAATACTATGATGCTGAAATGCAAAGAATGTTCCACTGCGTCCAAAACCGGATTGCACTTCATCGGCGATCAACAGTGCCTCATGTTCCTTACAAAGCTGTGCCATAGTTTGGTAAAACTGGGTCGAAGGTTCATCCAATCCCCCAACCCCTTGGATGGCCTCAAGGATTACAGCACATACATCACCTTTTTCAATTTCCCTTTTAAAAGTCCCTATATCCTCGAAAGATAAAAAAGTGACTTGCTGTTGTTGGTTTATTGGGGCATTGATTCTGGGGTTGTCCGTGGCCGCCACAGCCGCAGAAGTTCTGCCATGAAAACTATTAGTAAAGGCAATGACCCTGGATTTTCCAGTTTGGAAGGAGGCCATTTTCAATGCATTTTCATTGGCCTCGGCACCCGAGTTGCACATGAACAGATTGTAATTCGGACAACCTGAAAGTTGCCCCAGTTTTTTGGCCAATTCTTCCTGTAAGGGATTTTTGATGGAGTTGCTATAAAACCCGATTTTATCCAATTGGTTTTTAAGCCGCTTTATATAATGCGGATGCGAATGTCCAATGGAGATGACGGCATGTCCCCCATAAAAATCCAAATACTCCTGACCTCTGTTATCCGTAACCACAATTCCCTGTGCGGAAACAGGGGTAACCTCATATAACGGATATACGTCGAATAATTTCATAGGTATGGTATAAAGTTCAAATTCAAACTCAAATTCGGAGGCATACTGAAGTGGTCAAAAATGCTTTTGTATTTGAGATTGATATTTAGGTCTTTTAGTTTCCGTGTTTCAAACTTCGCTTTTTAGAGTTGTCCTTCCTTGATTCTACTAATTTTTTCATAAGAGGCCACAATGCCCTGTATCAGTGAGGAACTCAATCCTTGGTGCTCCATTTCATTCAGACCCTGAATGGTACATCCCTTGGGTGTTGTTACCTTGTCAATCTCTGCTTCCGGGTGACTACCGGACGCAATCAATAAACTTGCTGCCCCATTACAAGTATGCATGGCAAGCTCTTGGGCTTCCTTGGCATCAAAACCCAATTGGATGGCCCCCTGCGTCGTTGCCCTGATCAAACGCATCCAAAAGGCGATACCGCTGGCGCAGATTACCGTTGCGGCCTGCATTTGTTTTTCGGGAATCTCTAGGGTGTGCCCCATCCGATTAAAAATAGCCTTGGCTAAATCAATCCGTTTCTGTCCCATGTCATTACTACAGACACAGGTCATGGATTGACCCACGGAAATGGCCGTATTGGGCATGCTGCGGATAATATATTTATCTTTCCCGATAATGTCCTCCATTTGGGCAATACTAAAACCTGTTATTGTGGATATAACCACATGGTTTTCGGTCAAAAGATTTTTAATATCCTTTAGAATTCTCTCCAACTGGCTGGGCTGTACCGCCAAGATCAACACATCTGAATTTTTAACGGCCTCACAATTATCGGTCGTTATGGTAACATTCCCATACTTTTCATAATCCTTAATTTCTGCAGTATTTCGTTTGGTAAGATACATAGTGGTGGCACCGTTGGTGTTTAATACACCCTTAGCGATGGAAAGTCCCAAATTTCCAGCTCCTATTATGGCTATTTTCATGCTTTTGAAATTTATTCGTTTAGGTATTGGTTTATACTCATCGAGAATTGAAATTAAAATACACCTGCTTTTAATTGTAACCCCAAATCCTCCTGAAATCCGAACATCAAATTCATGTTCTGAACAGCCTGGCCCGAAGCTCCCTTCAACAGGTTATCGATGGCCGAGGTAATCAAAAGGGTATTTTCATGTTTATGTAAATGGATATGACATTGATTGGTGTTCACCACTTGTTTTACATAGATGGGGCTGGAAGCGACATGGGTAAATACCGCATCGTCATAAAAACTTTTAAAAAGCACCATCGCGTCATCCTTACTTCCTTCAAATGAGGTATAGGCCGTGGCCAAAATGCCCCTCGTGAAATTTCCCCTGTTGGGCAAAAAGAACAATTCACCTATACTATTTCCAGAGGAAGATAAACTTTCATTGATTTCCCCCAGATGTTGGTGGGTAAAGGGTTTATACCAGCTGATATTGTTGTTGCGCCAACTAAAATGTGAGGTGGCCGAAGGACTTACACCTGCCCCTGTACTTCCCGTCATGGCATTTACGTGAACCTCATTTTGCAAAAGATCGGATTGTGCCAAGGGTAAAAGAGCTAATTGAACTGCCGTGGCAAAACATCCCGGATTGGCAATGTATTTGGCTTTCTTGATCTTCACTTTTTTTAATTCAGGTAAACCGTACACAAACTCCTTTCCATCGAAAATAGCATCGGCCTGCAATCTAAAATCGTTACTTAAATCTATGATTCTCGTATCCTTGGAAAATTGATGTCCCTTTAGGAATTGAGTAGAGTTGCCATGACCCAGGCACAGGAAAACAATATCCACATTAAGGTTTGCCTTGCCGGTAAATTCCAAGGAAGTCAGTCCCAGCAGATCCGGATGTGCCATTGAAACTTGTTGGCCCGTCCTAGTAGTACTGTATACAAAATCGATTTCAACCTCCGGGTGGTTCAGTAAAATTCGAATAAGTTCTCCGCCTGTATAACCAGATCCCCCAATAATACCTGCCTTAATCATAATTCTGGTTTACATGGTTCGCTATTTTTCCCGAATTGGAAAGAATTTTGATAAAACCTTTGGTATCATCCGCCGTCCAACCTTTGTTCATTTCCCCATAACTGCCAAAAGAAGCGTTCATCAAATCGTGTTCTGAAGAAATGCCGTTCAATCTAAACTGAAATGGATAAAGAGATATGAATACATCACCCGAAACGTTCTTTTGGGTGTCGGTGAGGAAGGCCTCTATATTTCGCATTACCTCGTCCAAATAGTTGCCTTCGTGCAATAGCATTCCGTAAAAATTGCCCAGTTGTTCTTTTTGGAATTGCTGCCACTTACTTAGGGTGTGCTTTTCCAATAGATGATGGGCCTTGATGATGATGAGCGATGCAGGAGCCTCAAAGCCCACCCGGCCCTTGATGCCAATAATGGTATCGCCGACATGGATATCCCTTCCAATGGCATATTTTGATGCCATATCCTCCAGCTTTATGATATTGTTTACCGAGGTGTCCTGTTGACCATCAATCGCGACCAATTCCCCCCTTTCAAAAGTGAGTTTCACATCAGCCGGAGTCTTTTCCCGCAATTGACTCGGGTAAGCAGAATCGGGTAGGGGCTTATGGGAGGTTAGGGTTTCATCACCACCAACGGATGTACCCCAAAGTCCTTTGTTTATGGAATACTTAGCCTTTTCCCAAGGATAATCCACACCGTTTTGATTCAGATAATCAATTTCCGTTTCACGGGCCAATTTATTATCCCTAATAGGGGTAATGATTTCAATATCGGGCGCTATGATCTGAAAGATCATATCAAATCGCACTTGATCGTTACCTGCTCCCGTACTGCCATGTGCGATGTATTGGGCACCGATTTTTTGGGCATGCTTTACGATTTCCAGAGCCTGTACAATCCGCTCTGCACTAACGGATAAGGGGTAGGTATTATTCTTTAAGACGTTACCAAAAATGAGATACTTCACTACTTTTTCGTAAAAGATCTGTACAGCATCTATGGACGTATAGGAGGTGGCGCCAAGTTCCAAAGCCTTTTGCTCAATGCTTTTAATTTCTTCGTTGGAAAATCCACCGGTATTTACGCTAACCGCATGTACCTCAAACCCTTTTTCTTTGGAAAGATATTTGGCGCAGTAGGAAGTGTCCAATCCGCCGCTATAGGCTAAAACTAATTTCTTCATTTTTGTTTCTTTTTTAGGAACAATTGTTCCTTTATGCTTTTTAATCTTTTAAAGGCCTTGCTGTTTACCTTTTCTTTTTTTGAGTTTTTTTGTTCGGCCGAGGCATCATACAACATTCCGGTGCATAAACACATTTTTTGTTCGGTCCGCGTAAGGATATCAAAATTCTTACAGGTCTGGCAACCTTTCCAAAAATCGGGATCATCGGTAAGTTCGGAAAATGTAACCGGTTTATAGCCCAATTCATAATTCATTTTCATTACGGCCAAGCCCGTTGTGATGCCAAATATTTTAGCCTTGGGAAACTTCTTTCTCGAAAGCTCAAAAATCTCCTTTTTAATTTTCTTGGCGAGCCCTTGGTTTCGATAGTCCGGATGAACGATAAGTCCGGAATTGGCTACAAAATCCTTATCGCCCCAGACCTCAATATAACAGAAGCCTGCAAACTTTTCCCCATCCAAGGCGATTACAGCATTCCCATTTTCCAGACGCTCTATGATATACTCAGGGGTACGTTTGGCAATGCCCGTACCGCGTACTTGGGCGGATTCCGATATGGTATCGCTAATAATTTGGGCATATTTAAAATGTGATGCGTTGGCAATAACAATTTCCATTGCTATCTGGTTAAAACATAAATATTAGAAAGATAATTATTGGATTTTGCGGAAATGGACTCACCTATTTCCAAAGTATATTCGCACCCTTACGGGCGACGGCGTGGAAAGAACGGACGTACTTGAGCTGGAATGCTCTTGGTGTTTGCTATGTATCTGTGCTCGTTCATAAGAGTATCAAATGTACAAATAATATTGAAACTGCCTAATCCAGGGAAGAATTTTTGTGGAAAATCCGTTTTACTCCCTTGAGCTTGAAAATTTCGTAAACCAAAAATCCATATACCGCAAAATATTCAATAGCGAGCAACCATAGGTTTTCCTTGAATTGGGTCTTGGAATAGGCAAAATAGCTTAATATGACCATGGCAGACCATACCAGAGCAAAGCGATATTCGGTAAAAATGACCAAGAAGACCAAAAAGACCAAATACCAGGGATGCACCGTTGTGGAAAGAAGGTAGTAACTTCCCAAAATCCATAACATACTGGTTATGAGCACTTGTATTTTTTTGTTGTGGGCCAAGAAGGTGAATAGAAGGGCTATGGCAATTATGGTCAATGGGGTTATTTTTCCATATATTTTAACCAGTTCCCAGGGTTTGGCATCAAAAAAGTTTACGGCCACTAGCTTTATCCCATTGTAAAGGCCTGCGTTGAATTCAAAATTGGAAAACCATAGCCCAACGGAATCGGAATAGTGCGCAAAGAATTCCGAAGTATAAAAAGGTCCCAGTAAAATGAGTGTGGTCAATGCAATTAATCCATAGAACGAGATACTCTTTTTTAATCCTAAATGTGTTAGAAATAAGGGCAGGAACAACAAGGGTACCAGTTTTACAGAAATAGAGAGGGCATACGGAATAGCGGCCCACAACGCTTTTCCTATAGATAGCAAATACAAGGCCCACACAAAAAAGAAGAGCATCACACCTTCAAAGTGGAGATTTCCCGTTAGTTCAATGATAACAAGGGGATTTAGAAAATACCAAAATATGAGATGTGGAGAACGGTTTAAATTTTTGAGCAATTTTCGTCCGAAATAGAAAATGCCGATATCGGACAAAATAATGATGACCCTCATGGCCATAACCGAACCCAAGATACTTTTGCCTCCCAGAAGGGCTGCCAGGGCAAAAATAAGCTGATTCATGGGAGGGTAGTTGCTAAAGTGGCGTGCACTTAGTCCTCCCATTCCTTGGTGTAGTTCCTTTGCATTGGCAATAACAAGGTCCTTTTGCCCTATAAGTATATCAGGAACCTCCAGATATGGGTTTAGCATATGGCTTACCAATTCCCCGTCCCATATAAATCGATAAAAATCCTGGGACAAATTGGGCTCGGCCCATAGGAATATCAAGCGAAACAGTATGCCGACCACGAGAAGAAACTTAAAATTCCATTTCTCGAATTGAATAAGTTTAAAGGACAGGAAGAACAACGCCGCAAAAAGCGTGATAAGCTTTATGAAGTCCGACCGTATCAGGTGGTATGCAAACGTAAAGTAAAGGGCCAAGCCCAATAGTGCCAATATAATGGGCACTTTATGAAGTTTCCAATAGGTAACAATTGGGTAGGGCATTTAGTTTCGGATGTCTGGTTGTCGCAAAACACCGAAAATTAGGGAATAAAATTGAATGTTTAAACCCGGGAAGCGGTTTTAGTCGTTGTTTTAAAAATTTTTGTTCCCGGTCACTTTCAAGCTCTTCTTCCGGGCGATACGCGGCCCAAAACATTTTAGTTTATGGTGTAAAACTGCATTAAAGAGGTATTCTTCCTACAGGAATACGAAATCTGGACTTTGAAAAATGAGGTACAATTTTTTAAATGACTCATCCGCTTTAGGCCTTGGCCGTAAGCGATTTAAAAAAGACAAAGCCAAAGCCCAAAAAGAGCATGAAATGAAAAGGAAAGAGCCCAAAATCATTTAAGGGAATTGCGCTGTACATGCCGAACAGGAAGTATACCATTAAGGCAAATTCCAAAATCATATTGGGGGATAATTTTTTTGCAAGATATTTATTTCCCTTCCAGCTATCGGTAAGGCTGTTGATGTTAAATTTCGGGGTACGAACAAATTCACTTCGCTTGCCCATATGCCCTTCCAAAACGGCCATGGAGTTGTGCAACGAAAATCCAAGTGCCACGGAAAAGAAAGTGAAGAACAGTTTTATATAGTCCACAAAATTATCGAAACTACTTCCTTGGATACTTTTGTACGTAAACCAATAACAGATGAATAGGATTACCGTACTTAATACAAAAAAGCTCAAGACAGAAAACACCCAATCAAACTGGGGGAATATCTCCTTGATGTACATTGTAGGGATACTTAATATGGATACTAAAAAAACACATAGGAACATGGAACTGTTCAACAGATGCATTACCCCATGAAATTTGGTCTTTAACGAGATGTTCTTGGCAGAAATAACACTCCAGACGGATTTCCTAAAATTTTCGGCACCACCTTTGTTCCACCGGAATTGTTGTGAACGTGCAGCGCTTATGACCACTGGAAGCTCTGCGGGGGTCTCCACGTCTTCCAAATATTTGAATTTCCAATTTTTTAATTGTGCGCGATAGCTTAGATCCAAATCTTCCGTTAGGGTATCACCTTCCCAGTTTCCGGCATCCAGGATACATTCCTTTCGCCAAATACCTGCCGTACCATTAAAGTTGATAAAATGTCCTTTCGCGTTTCGTCCCACCTGCTCCAAGGTAAAGTGGGCATCCAAGGCAAAGGCTTGAATGCGGGTTAGCGTGGAATAATCTCGATTAATATGCCCCCAACGGGTCTGAACCACACCTATTTCCTCATCCTTAAAGTAAACAACGGTTTTTTTGAGCCAATCACCTGAGGGAAGAAAGTCTGCATCGAATATGGCTATGAAATCGCCTTTTGCAATTTTCAAACCTTCCTTGAGGGCACCTGCCTTAAAGCCCTCACGGTTTTCCCGACGTATGTGCTGAATGTCCAGTCCGGTTTCTTGTAGTGCACTTATTCTAGCGGCCGTCTCGTTAACGGAGTCATCCGTGGAATCGTCCAAAACCTGGATTTCGAGCTTACTTTTAGGATATTCGATTTTTGCAATGTTCTCCAATAAACGTTCCACCACATATTCTTCATTGTATATGGGAAGTTGTATGGTCACAAATGGAATCTCCCGGGGATCCAGAAGATTGAATTTTGGAGCCTCCTGGTTACGCTTCTTATATCCTAAATAATTGACCAGAAGATTCAATTGGGCCAAGCTATAGAAGAAAATCAATAACAGCGCAATACTGTAAATGGCGATAATGATGTAAGCAATTAGTAGTCCCATATTATTTAATGCTATACTTAAATATCCAACCCAATATTTTTACGCCCGCAAATATACTACCTTTTACGGTACCTGACACCTTGGAAATTCCAATTCTTTTCTTGTAACGTACTGGTACTTCGGTATATGTCAATTTCCTTTTTAACGCCTTTAGCTGCATTTCCACTGTCCAGCCGTAGGTCTTGTCCTCCATTTCCAGTGTTAATAACTTATCATACTTTATAGCCCTAAACGGTCCAAGATCCGTAAATGTTGCCCCAAAGAGTAATTTCATTAAAAAGGTGGCCAACCAATTACCGAAAACTTGTTGCGGTGTCATGCTTCCTTCTTCCCTCAGTCGTTTTACCCGTGCACCTATTACAAAATCAGTATCTTTTTCCAAAATTGGAGCAACCAACTCATGAAGCTCTTCCGGATAATCGGAATAGTCTCCGTCGATAAATACGATGATGTCCGGTAGTTTGGATTGTTTGGCCACATAATCCATTCCACATAGACAAGCATAACCATAACCTTTCCGGTTTTCGGACAGAACGGTAGCCCCCGCTTTTTTTGCATTTTTAATTGTGTCGTCCGTAGAATTATTGCTCACTACTACGATTTCCGATACTATATCCGGAATTTCTGCAATTACTTTAGAAATGGAATCGGCCTCGTTAAAGGCGGGGATGATGACCTTGATATCCGTCATTAGCGTAAATCGGAAAGTTTGTTTTCGCGATTAAAACTACTAAAATCAAACCATTCCTTAATTTTTTCGCCATTTTTATACTTTTCAGCAGAGGTCAATTTTTCGTTCTTGTACTTAAGGCAGTATCCATTTTTCCTTCCATTGTTCAATTGACATTTATGATCTATTCTTCCTTTTAGGTCATAAAACAACCACCATCCTGTCTTTTTTCCATTCTTGTAATGGCCCTCCTTTGTTCTTATATTGTTTTTGGTGTAGAAATACCAATATTTGTCCTTGGTATTATTTTTATAGCGCCCTTCTTCGGATAACCTTCCATTGGTATGGTAAAACTTCCAGTATCCCTTTTTCTTGCCATTCTCCAACCAACCTTCCGACTTTAGCTCCCCGGTATCATAATATTCTTTATGATATCGGGCCGATTTTTCAGAAGGAGTCCCGTACATCAAAAAAACGGCAATTAAAATAAGAAGCTTAGCAGACATGGTGCCTTTACTTTTGATTTACAAGATCCATCAAATTCACATCGTTGCCCAGTAAAACCTCAGTGGGATTGATGCGGCCTTTCTGCGGGCCATTTTCCAGCTTCAATACACCCCTGGGGCATACCGCTGAACAAATACCACAGCCCACACAACTAGAACGTACAATATTCTCTCCTTTTTGGGCATAGGCCCGGACATCGATGCCCATTTCGCAATACGTAGAGCAGTTGCCACAGGAAATGCATTGTCCTCCGTTGGTGGTTATCCTAAACCTTGAAAACAGTCTTTGCTGAAAGCCCAAAATTGCGGCCATAGGGCAGCCGAAACGACACCATACCCGATTTCCAAAAATGGGGTAAAACCCTGTACCGATAACTCCTGAGAAGATGCTTCCTATCAAAAAGCCATAGGTTTTACGGAGGGTTTCGGATTTAAAAAGAAAGATGTTTCCGTCTCCACTGAAAAAATGAAGTCCGATCAATGCCATTATGATAACAAAATAGCCGACGGCCCCGTATTTGGCATCTTTTTGCAACTGTTCCCGTTTATAGAGCATTACCCAAACAAATATGGCGGTCAATATCAACGCCACACCGCCCAGGAAAACACTTTTGGTCAACCAATATTTACTGGTGTCATTGCCCAAATAGGAATAGATTACAGCAGTAGTCATTAGGGTCACAAACACGACAACGCTATGTACCACCCAACGCTCTACTTTCCAAGCCATCTTTGATTTATCGCTTAAATGCCGAAAAGAATCCCCGGCCGTCTCCGCCAGTGCCCCGCACCCACATACCCAGGAGCAATACCAGCGTTTTCCATACTTGAAGGTTAATATGGGGGAAATCACAAAAATGGAAAGTATTCCAAAAATAAGCATAGCCATACCTATGTCCCCGGAATCAATAAAGCCGTTTATACGGTAACGCTCAAAGTTATAATAGTTTAAAGGCCACATGTTCTTTAAATCGTAATAGGGAATCTTACCATTGAGCCTGGCCATGATCTCGGGAATAAGAAAGGCGAAAGCGGTCTGAAAAAACATCACGCTTATAGTCCTTATTTTTTCGTAACGGTTGTGGCGATATTTCCAGATGAACTTAACACCGAAGGCCAATATGGCCACTGTGTAAAGCGTACCATATACGAACCATTGACTGGCAGGATTCCCACTTAACAGTCTGCTCAATGGGTCAAACAATGCAATAACTCCTGTGTTTTCGCCATCCTTTACCAATCCCAGATATTGGGGGTAAAAGTAAAGGACCACATAAAAACCCGTTAGTGCTATCCCTGCAATCCAGCCCCAAAGCCCCCTGCTTGAGACCGATTTAAACCATACACCATCATTTTTGATGCCTTTGAGTTTGCTGGCATAGGCGGCTTGGGAAAACCAAAAGACCCCGATAAATATTGCGGAGAGGGAAATGGTCAACCACAAACCTTTATTGGGAAAACTTATATTAAATAAGGCTAGGGTAAGAATGCCCAATCCGGACATTCCTAAAAGAGTAGCTAATTTTTGGCCTGTGTTGAGTGCCTCTGGCGGTTGTCCTGTAAGGGCCATACTTTTATCGTAAGTGCTCATATATTCTTAATAGTTTATGGCTATCGGTTTTGGCAAAAGCTGGCTTCAAAGGCCAATTTTTGTCCAAAACGTTCAACCCAATGCAAATACTCGTTTTAAACTTTTCTTTTTCGATGTTATGGATTTTCCGAAATCCGAATTGAACTTGGATGTTAGTTCGTTTTCGTAGTGCGCATAAAACTCAGGGTCAAAATTGGCATCAGCGAGATGTTCTATCACGTAATCCACATGGCGTTTTTCGGTGAGCCATCGGTCAAAAATCTCATGCCGCAAGCGAATCCCAAAGGTATTGATGCCCAAAAAAAGTCCGGTTTCCTTATGAAAGGAAATAGTGATGCAAACTTTCTCCTTGGAATGCCTCCAGTGAAAATGCCGCTCATACTCTTTCATTCCCCGTTCACTAAATACCCACCCATAGGTTTGGTATTCAATGTCCAGAAACTTGGCGGAATTGAACCAGTGCCCTGGATTATATTGTGTTTTGTTGCCGCAAATGGTCTGGGCCACAGCTTCACCCATCATCCGACCTGTATACCAAACAGCTTCTATGGGTCTTCGATTCCCAATAGCCTCATGTTGCTCGGCACAATCCCCGATAGCGTAAACATACGGGATATTCGTCTCTAAATAACGATTGACCTTTACGCCCCGGCCCAGTTCAATTCCGGAATCCTTCAAAAAGTCTATATTCGGAGATACACCCGCTGTGAGTCCTACTAAATTGCATTCTATGGTATCTCCCTTGTCCGTGATAACCGCTCTGGCATGTCCACTATCGTCTGCCAGTATCTCCACAAGGTTGGTCTCTAATCTCAGGTCAATATGGTGTTCCGCAATATGCTCATTTAGCATTTGGGATTCCCCTTTAGGAAGTACTCCGTTCCAAAAGCTGGTTTCCCGTACTAAAAAGGTAACTGGAATATCACGGGAACGCAGCATTTCGGCCAGTTCTATTCCGATAAGGCCTCCACCGACAATTACTGCTCGTTGGCAAACATCCTTATTTGGAGCACTCACTTCCAATGCATCCAAATCCTGTTTGGAATATAAGCCTTGGACACCTTTTAAATCTTGCCCCGGCCAACCAAATTTATTGGGCTTGGACCCTGTGGCTATGATAAGTTTGTCGTAATCAATAGTCCTCCCGTTTTTTAATACCAGGTTCTTTCCAGTATGCTCTATCTTTTCCACATAGCCATTTACCAAATCTATCCGATTCTTTTCCCAAAACCAATTTTCATAGGGTTGGGTGTGTTCAAATTTCATATGACCCATGTATACATACATGAGTGCGGTACGTGAAAAGAAATAATCCGTTTCTGCAGAAACTATGGTGATTTTTTTATCGGATTTTTTTCGGATATGTCTTGCAGCTGTAACACCCGATATTCCGTTACCAATAATTACGATATGTTCCATAGGATTGTGTTGGATTTGCGAGTTAGGTCGTTTCTAAAAATAAGAACTTAATCCATAGCATTAATTTAGAAAGAATTTAAATATGGGTAACTTTCGTAAGGACGGGATTGTTATTTCGAACGTGCAAGCCTTTGTTAGTCAAATCCTTAAATAAATCATAAAATTTGAATTTTTCTGTAGGGATGTTAAAAACACACCGACCTAAGCGCCAACATTACCTTAACAAAATTTACCTTATGAAACGCTCTATCTTAATGTTGATATTTTTGGTGCCTACCTTTGTGGCCCTAGGTCAGACCACCACAACTTTTTTTTCCGATGCCGATGTATTTCTCAAAGAATATGTGCAAGACGGAAGGGTGGATTATAAGGCGCTTAAGAAAGACCCCGCGCAACTGGATGCACTGATAAAAATGGCCGAAGGAATGTCCATTTCTAAGGACCATTCCGATGTTTATCAGGCCTTTTGGATCAATGGATATAATTTACATGTTATTAAAGGTATTGTTGAGAATTATCCGTTAAAATCGCCCTTGGATATTCCCGGTTTTTTTGATAAGACGGAACGGAACATAGGGGGTAAGAGGATTACCCTGAACGACATTGAGAACAAGCTGTTACGGGGCAACTTCCCTTCGGAGCCACGTTTTCATTTTGTCCTTGTATGTGCAGGCTTGGGATGTCCCCCCATTATAGCCGAAGCGTATCTACCATCCAAGTTGGATTCTCAATTGGAGCGGCAGACCAAGAAAGCATTGAACGACCCTAATTTTATCAGGATAAATAAAAATAAGGTTAAGGTGTCCCAGATTTTTGAATGGTACAAGGGAGACTTTACCCAAAATGGACAAAAACTTTCAGATTTCATTGACATCTATAGGATGGAAAAGTTGCCGGGAAAGGCAAAAATATCCTACTATCCTTATGACTGGACATTGAATGAAATCCAATAAATAAATACCCTTCAATTTACAGCGGTAAACAAGCGGATAATGATTCGCCTAGAAATAACTATTCCATAAATTAAAGACAATTGTTATGAAATCAATTAAAAACTACGTTCTCCTAGTTGTATCGGCGACTTTCTCTTTGGCGACATTTGCCCAGGACGATCCTCCGCAACAGAGCAATATTCAGCAATATACCCCTTCAAAATTGATTGGGAAGGGACAATGGGACCTCAAATGGTTCAATAATCTTTACACGGAGACAGAGGATACATTCACGGGCGATATCCCAAGAAATACTTTCTTTACCTCTACCTTGGAGGTATATACAGGTGTTGGACAAAATAAAAGATGGAATGTTGGGGCCATATTTGAATTCCGTTCCAATGTAATTGGAGGCCGGGGGGCCTTGGAGGTTTTTCAGTTTGACGGAGAGGAAGGCACGGCGCGCTCCGGGTTTACCTCCATTGCCCCTTCGGTTAAATTTGTACCGATAGCTTCTGTCAGTAATTTCAGTATCCAAAGCTCCTTTTTTATCCCACTAGTAGACAATGAAGTGGAAAATGGGGTATTCTTGGATCAAAATGGATTTATATGGCAAAATCGTTTTTTTTATGATTATACCTTTCCTGGAAACAAATGGCAAATATTTTCCGAAATCAATTCCGAACTCAACTTTGGTGATGCCGATAAAAGTTTTGCCAATAATAGCTTAAGACTTACGCCTGGCGTTTTTCTAAGCTATTTTCCAAGCAGTAAGTTTACGGTACTTGTTCTGGCCCAACATTCGCAGTTATTGGATTTGGGAAGTGATTTTTCGCAGGACTTTACTGCCCTTGGTGGTGGTGCCAAATATCAGCTGACCAAAGAACTGAATGTGGAATTTTTGTATACGAACTTTGTAAGGGGCTCCGATACGGGACTGGGAGAGACCTTTAACATAGGATTGCGGGCCATTTTCTAGCCCCCATTTCTGTAAATGCCGTATTTTAGAGGTCTTAATGCCATTTTTTAGTGAAAAAATTAGGACTTCTTTTTTTGTGTTCCCTCCAGTTTTCCTGTTCCAGTCAGATCAAGGAAAAAATAAATGGGGTAAGTTTTGTGGCTTCCCGCGAAGAGGTAGCGCAGAAACATGTCGAAAAAGTATTGAAAATCCATGCGAATCATGCCGCTGTCATGCCTTTTGCGTTTACACGGAACATACATTCGCCCGAAGTGATTTTTGATACGGACCGGCAATGGTTCGGCGAGACAAAAGAGGGTGCCAAACAATATATCGAGTTGTTGAAGAAGAATGGAATAAAGATAATGCTCAAGCCCCAAATCTGGATTTGGCGTGGAGAATATACCGGGACCCTCAAAATGCAATCCGAGGGGGACTGGAAATCATTGGAAGCCTCCTATAAAAAGTTTATTTTGAGTTATGCCCAGTTAGCGGAAGAGACCCAGGTATCCATTTTTTGTATTGGAACAGAGTTGGAGCAATTTGTAAAAAACCGGCCTAACTATTGGAAGGAATTAATTCATGAAATTCGGGGAAAGTATTCCGGGAAACTCACCTATGCCGCTAATTGGGACGAATATCCTCGGGTCCCGTTTTGGGAACAACTGGATTATATTGGTATTGATGCCTATTTTCCATTATCCGAGGAAAGAGACCCAACTGCTGACCAACTACGAATAGGATGGGAAAAATGGAAAGTGGCAATGGCAGAACTTTCAGAAAGTGTTAAAAAACCAGTGCTATTCACAGAATTTGGTTACCGGAGCATGGACTATACCGCTAAAAAGCCTTGGTTGGTAGATTATAATGAGGAGAAGACAAATTTGGATGCCCAGGCTACGGCTACCCAAGTTGTTTTTGACGAATTTTGGAGCCAGGATTGGTTCGCAGGGGGCTATATATGGAAGTGGTTTATAGACCATGAAAAATCTGGAGGACCAGAAGATAATCGTTTCACACCTCAGAACAAACCAGCGGAGGAAACTATTAAGGCACATTATAAAATAGATTGATTTGAAATCCTATCCTGTTTTATTGGCGTTGGTCCTATGTAGCTGCTCGGTAGATGAGGAAATACTCAGCGGAACCCTTAGGGCCGTGGTAGAAGATCGAGAATTTGTTTTGGACAACGTCATTGCCTGTGCCGCAAGCAGTGAAACTGGGGATCTTACCCATGTTTTTCTGTATCCGAGACCAGGTGCCACGGATATTCGATATTTTGAGACTTCCTCTTTGGAGGCGGACAAAAATAATTTTGCCGAATATAAAGAGGTTGAGTTAATCCCAAAAGATGTTTTCAACGGATATTTAAAACAAGTGGACACTCAGGTAGAGGAGGGTAAATGGGTCATTGTTTCGTTCGAGGAAGAAGGCAAGATACATTTGTGCAATCCTATCAGGATAAAAAAAGATTCCAGGCCTACAGAGTACTTGGCAGAAAATGTAGAAGTAGCGGATATAGATTCACCCACGCCGCATTTTTCTTGGACAGATGGCACGTATAATGATACCATAATATATTTTCAAGTGGTTTCCACCAGTGATGACGACTTATTGTCCGGCACCTACACTCAAGAACAAATGTTTCGCTATTACAATACGGAAAATGTAACTTTAAATATAACCCGAGGTGCACCCCCTGATCTGATTATAGGTCGTTCCTATGGATTTACCTTGATGGGGGTCAGCGAGGATAACTGGGTAAATCTCTTTTCCGAACTATCCTTTACAATACAGGAAAACTAAAAGCAACCTTTTTATGAGACTATTCGGTGCGATCTGCTTTTTTCTTCTTGGACTACATGCTTTTTCGCAGACCACCATAGTAAACATAGAAATTCAAGGAACCAAAAAAACAAAGCCCGTTTTTCTCAAAAAACTGCTACAGGTGCAGGAGGGTCAAGAATTGGATTCCGTAGTAATCGAAAAGGATATACAACGTTTAAAACGTTTGCCGTCTATTTCCCACGCCGATTTTGAAGTAATAATGGGCAATAGTAGCCAGTGCGACCTTCGCTTTACTATTGAAGAGAATTTTACCCTTATCCCTTTCGCCAACTTTTATAGTACGGTAAACGACGAGTTGGCCTTTCGGTTGGGGCTACAGGAGTTCAATCTTTTAGGTCGTAACATTACCTTGGGGGTCTTTTACCAAAGGGACGTCTTCAATTCCTATGGAGTAAACCTTAGGGCGCCCAATCTGTTCGGTAAACGCACCGGGGTGTCCCTCACTTATCAAGATTTTACCACGCGCGAGCCGGTTTTTTTATCCGAGGGTACCGCAGATTATAGGTACAACAATAGATCTTTTGAGGCCTTGCTGTTACACGAGTTTAATTTTAAGAATCGTATTGAAGTCGGAATGAATTTCTTTACAGAGGATTACAGCTATATTACTGGGGCCACATCGCCCAATGTGCCGCAAGACCTGGTCGTGGATAAGTATTTATACAAGCTCATTTACAATTTTGACGCCCTTCGTTACTACTATCAATACATATCCGGATTCCGCAGTATACTCAATTTTCAATACGTTCGTAGCCAGGATCAGCGCCTCCCTGGGTTTTGGATCGGCTTCAATGACTTTATGTTCTTTAAGCGTGTGGGAAAGAAAGGGAATTGGGCCAATAGGTTACGTTTGGGAATTTCCGATAATGTTGAAACCCCCTTTGCCCCTTTTGCCTTGGATAATAACCTAAATATTCGTGGTGTGGGAATTCTGATCGATCGTGGTACTGGAGCCATTGTATTGAATACGGAATTTAGGCAGACCTTAGTAGAAAAGGATTGGTTTGTACTGCAAGGCAATGTTTTTGTGGATAGTGGTTCTTGGCGTTTACCTGGAGGCAGTTTTTCCGATTTTGTGGATTACGATAATGTTCGGGTCTATCCTGGAGTAGGACTTCGATTTATCCACAAACGTATTTTCAATGCTATTTTTCGAATCGATTATGGGTTCGGACTTATAACCAATGATTCCTCAAGTGGAGGCATTGTATTTGGTATCGGGCAGTATTTTTAAGGGATGCTTCAATACCATTGGCCTTGGGGATTAGGTCTTTAGAAAACACAGGATTCAAGGGCCGATATACGAGGAAAATACTCCTAGGGATGCATTGTCCATTATCACATAAATTTTGGTACGGTCGTTTTGCTCAGTTAAATGCAGCCCGAAACTCCAATGGTGTTTGCCTGGTTTTGGATTTAAACAATTTACTGAAGGATTGTGGATGTTCAAACCCCAATTCATAGGCAATTTCACTCACTGACAATTTAGTGGTCGATAATTTCACTTTTGCTCTTTCAATCAATTTGTTGTGAATATGTTGCTGAGTGGTCTGTCCGGTTAAACTCTTTAGCATACTGCTCAGATAATCAGGGGTGAGGTTCAATTCTTGGGCAATATCATGTACCGAAGGCAAGCCTCGATCCACTAGTGGTTCGCTATTGAAATAATCTTCCAGTATGCTTTCCAATCTCTCCAATATTTGATGATTGGAAACCTTTCGGGTAAGAAATTGTCGTTGATAGAACCGTTCAGCATAATTCAAGAGTAATTCTAATTGACTAATGATGATTTGTTGACTGAACTGGTCCAGATTAGCCTGATATTCGGCCCTTACATTTTGAAGAATTCCAGTGATAATGTTTTCTTCTTTTTCCGATAGGAAAAGGGCTTCTCGTACCGAATAATTAAAGAATGGATATTTTATGATGTTTCGTGCCAATGAAGTTCCAAATAAAAAGTCGGGATGAATGGCCAATATCCACCCTGAGGGTTTATGGGTGGTTGCATCCGCTTCGATCAATTGCACGGAAATTACCTGCTCTGGAGAAAAAAAGGTCATTAGGCCTTCATCAAAATCATAGGATTGTTGACCATAGCGGTATTTGCCACTAACATTTCGTTTTATCGAAATGGTATAAAATCGCTGTATCCATTTCAGTTCATTATTTACGGGGGTAGGTCTAATTTTGCTGTAATCCAGTAAACTTATGAGGGGATGTTCCGGAGGTGAAAGTCGATTAAAACGATGTAAGTCGCTTATGGTGTTCAATGTCTCTATTCTTGTATGGGCCATACGTAAAGGTATTTAGAATTTTAATTTAAGGCTTTTATTGCAGGCAAACTCCTAGTTTCATTTCATGAAGAAACAGGTGATGTTCTTTAATCACCTGTTATTTTTCTGATCGATACTTTACCTTAGGCTTTTAACCTTAACATTTCCCCCATACCAAAGGCATTATAAAGACCTTCATGAATTTGTGCCAATTGATTGTTGTATGGCTCAATATGTGCCCCCATCCCCATGTTATCAACGACGGTTCGCATGGGTCGTTGTCCTGCTGGAGTACGGATAAGATCAGCTATGGCGTCTGCTACATTTTGAGGGTTCTGGGCAGGATTGCCCGCCAATGCACCCTCAAAACTCTCAAACGCCTGCTTTGGTGCATGGACCATCTCGCCGTAGCCCTCATTTTGGGAAAGGTCCGAAGGTTGCATTAGATTTGTCATAAATCCGGTGGGATAACCTCCTGGCTCTACTATACAGGAATCTACCCCAAAACCGGACAGTTCTACCCTATAGTTTTCGGCCAACGCTTCCAAGGCCCATTTGGATGCATTGTACGGGCCGTAAAAAGGAAATGCAATTCTTCCCAAAAGGCTCGAAACATGAACAAGCAAACCAGAGCCCTGATTTCTAAAATGGG
The DNA here is from genome assembly GCF_028285715.1 of Ulvibacterium sp. Lineage (GTDB taxonomy): Bacteria > Bacteroidota > Bacteroidia > Flavobacteriales > Flavobacteriaceae > Ulvibacterium. The sequence continues at coordinate 92,525 of NZ_JANQOO010000007.1, read as the reverse complement.
GAAGTATGGCCCTATTTATGCGTTGTACACCAAATACATTCACATCGAATAGGCGTTTAAAGTCATCAATGGTAAATTGCTCTTGAATCCCCAAGACACCAATTCCTGCATTATTAACAACCACATCTAAACCATCCAAAAGATCAATGGCTTTTGCCATACCCGAATTTACACTTTCGTCATTGGTAACATCAATATTGACAATTTTTGCACCCAACGCCGATAGTTCATCGGCTACGGCCTTGTTTTTTGATTCCGTATTTCGCATTGTGGCTACAACACTATGGCCTTGGTCCAGTAATGTTTTTACCGTTAAGGCTCCAAAGCCCCCATTGGCACCTGTAATTAAAATTTTTGACATGATTTTGATTTTTTAATTTCTTTAATAATGCAAAGTTGCCTGTAAAAGGATTATTCCATGTAGCCGAATCCGTGATTATCGTAGTGAGAAACGACTTTAGTAGCCATTTAACCAGACATTTTTTCGAAAAGCGAGGGACTTTTATAGGATTTTTTAACTAGTAGGTCGAATATGGAGGCCTTATAAACCGTTTCGCCCAAGGAAATTTCCGATTCTCCAATGGGTACGATATAATGAAGCCGGAGGTTGCAAACTCCAATACTTTTGAATGGCCATGGGCACTCCTATATTTTCCTTATCTTGATGAGTCGAATAGCCAGGAGATAAAATCTATTAACAGTGTAAATAAGAACCCATGGAAAAGCGATTTAAGGATAAGGTTATTGTGGTTACGGGGGGTTCAAAAGGTATGGGTAAGGCTGTATGCGAACTTTTTCACAATGAAGGTGCAAAGGTAGCTGCCTTGGATGTTGATGAAAAGGCGGGAAACGAATTTAGGACTGGATTCAGAACGAACTTTTTGTTCAAAAAATGTGATGTCTCCGATAATAGGCAGGTAACAGAGTGTTTTAAAGATGTCATAAAAGCGTTTGGAGAGATCAATTATCTGGTCAACAATGCGGGTGTATTGGGCTATACCGATGCTGTGACCACAACCGAGGCGGAATGGGATCGGGTCATGGATATTAATCTAAAGAGTGCATGGTTATGTGCACGGCAAGCGATTCCGTCGATGCAAAGAATTGGGAAAGGTTGTATTGTCAATGTAGCTAGTGTTAATAGCTTTCATTGTCAAAAAAACACCATGCCCTATGCCACAAGTAAGGCCGCCTTATTAGGGTTGACCCGAAGTATTGCCGTGGACTTTAAACCTCAAATACGCTGCGTAGCCATTTGTCCTGGTACCGTGGATACGCCCATGTTACACGAGGCACTGGATTCTTTTGAACACCCTGATAAGGTGATGGGCGAATTAAACGATATACATCTAACGGGCCGAATTGGCCAAGCAGCGGAAATTGCCGAACTAGTCGCGTATCTATGTGGGGAGAGCGGGAGTTTTATTACGGGTCAGGCAATCCGTATAGATGGCGGTTTGGGTATTGAACTGGGGGGTGTAGAATAAAAAATGTCCTTGTGGAAGGTATGGAAATTACAAAAACGGTTGTATGAATCCTGAGTTTTTGGAACAACTTGCCTCCGATGGTATACCCATAACAAAGACTTCGAGATTTGAACTTCTGACCGGAGGCGTTTCCAGCGAAATCTACAGGATAGATACAGTGGGGAAAACCTTTGTGGTAAAAAGGGCCTTGAAAAAGCTTAAGGTCCAATCAGATTGGTTCGCGGATGTCTCCCGAAATGATTTCGAAATCAAGTATTTGGAATATGTCTCCCAGTTTTTGCCGGAAGCCGTTCCCAGACTACTGGGTAAGGGGCAGGGCTATTTTGTCATGGAATTTCTGGACAAAGGCTTCGCCAATTGGAAGACCTTGTTAATGGAAGGAGAATTCCAAGAGTCTCACGCCCGGGAAGCTGGCAAGCTACTAGGGAGAATCCATCAGTATTCCTATTCCGAAAACGTTGTTGCAGAACAGTTCAATTCCCTTCAAAACTTTACCCAGTTGCGTATTTCACCCTACCTCTTACGCTGTGCGGAAAGGCATCCCTTGGTCGCCCGGGAAATCCTAAAAGAGGCAGAACGTTTAAAAAGCACGAATGAATGTCTGATCCATGGGGATTACAGCCCAAAAAACATTTTGATTTCAGGGAAGCGTTTGGTAATCTTAGATTGTGAAGTTGCCTTCTACGGCGACGCTGCCTTTGACATTGCCTTTTTGTCCTCACATCTTTTGCTGAAGGGGCTATATCATGCGCCCCGTAACACAAATCTTGAGAATCTTGTTAGCACTTTTCTTGTGACCTATGGCAAGCAAAGGGAAGGCTTCCAAGATTTTCAGAAGTTACAAAAACGTACCGCAATATTATTGCCCATGCTCCTTTTGGCCAGGGTAGACGGTAAATCCCCTGTAGAATACCTTGACCCGGACCGACAGGCATTGGCCAGGGAATTTGCCTTAAAGCAGATAGTGGAAAAGAATTCGGAGTTGCAGGATATCATCCAAACCTGGTTCAAAAAGCTAAAAAATTCCACCTACCTGAACTGAAGATGTTTAAAGTTCCCAACATCCATTTATATTTGTTTTCAAACATTGTCCCAAGCGTATCAGAACGTATTTTGATTAAGGTATATGGCCCGTGAGTAATAATCAGATAAAAATCAAGCAAATGATAATTAATGCCATTGAGGCTTATACCATCTTTGATTCCCGTGGCAACCCCACTGTTGAGGTAGAGGTGCAACTGAACAATGGAATAACTGGTAAGGGCGTGGCCCCGTCGGGAGCATCTACGGGACAGTATGAAGCCCACGAGCTGAGGGATGGCGATCCGTTATATTTTGATGGGAAATCAGTGAACAGGGCTATAGGGAACGTTAATGGGATTATTGCCCCAGAGCTGATAGGGAAGGATCCGAGAGACCAGAAAATGATAGATGAACTAATGATCAAGTTGGACGGAACCCCCAATAAAATAGCATTGGGAGCCAATGCCATACTTGCGGTTTCAACGGCCGTTGCAGCAGCCGCAGCAAATGCGCTAGGCTTTCCTTTGTTTGCCTATTTGGGAAAAGAAGAAGGAAATCTGCTTCCAATTCCGGAGATTCAAATTATTGGTGGCGGTGCCCATGCCCAATGGCGCACCGATGTCCAGGATTTTTTATTGATTGCCAACGGGGCCAATAGTTACGAGGAAACTTTGGAAATTACTTCCAATGTATTTAGAGCCACTGGCGAGATCCTTAAAGGGCAAAATCGATATTTTGGCGTGGCGGATGAAGGAGGGTATTGGCCAGAATTCGAAAGTCATGCCCAAATCTTTGAAACCTTTATAAAGGGTATCGAAAAAGCTGGATACAGACCTGGAACCGATGCCTCGATCGCTTTGGATATTGCGGCCAGTGACCTATATGACGAGAAAAGTAAGACCTACCGTTTTCGCTTGGAGAACAAAGTGTTTAGTCAGGATGATTTTTTTGGTATGATATGTGGTTGGTTGGATAAATACCCCATCATTTCCATAGAAGACCCTTTCGCGGACACTGATTTGGAAAATTGGAAAAAATTGACCCAAAACTATGGGGATAGGGTTCAAATTATCGGAGATGACCTTTTTACTACCAATCCGGAAAGGATCAAATATGGCATTCAACATGAATTGGCCAATGCCGTGTTGGTTAAACTCAACCAGATAGGCACGGTTACAGAAACTCTGGAAGCCATACAGATAACCCAAAATGCCGGGTGGCGGCCTGTAATTTCTGCAAGGAGCGGGGAGACCGAGGATAGCTTTATTAGTCATTTGGCGGTTGCCAGCAATGCTGGACAATTAAAAGTAGGGTCCTTTACGCGAAGTGAGCGCATGGCTAAATGGAATGAAGTGCTAAGGATCAAACGTGTATTGGCCTCAAAGGCCCAATTTCAGAATTGGCACATCGTTTGACATTCACAACCTTTTTTATCATCGGTTTTTTTCTTGGCTTACATCCCGTGAGCAATTTAGTTTGAGCCTTGGAGTTTTTCAGGGACAACAGACCCTTATGGATAAGGTCATGAAGGTATTCATGCCCGGACAGAATAGGACTTTCCTAGGCGTCCAGCAATCCATGCTTTTCCAGAAATGTTTTTAGTTCACTTGTAGTAGGATTTTTAAGGAATTCTGTCCCATAGGTTACCGTTGGAAACTTTAATGCACCATCATACAAGGCCCGTACCGTGTTTTCGGCGGCCGCATCGGTTTCCACGTTGAAGTCCTCGAATTCAACCCAAATGGATTGCAGGTAATTTCTAAGATTGGCCGACTTCATACACCAATCGGCCCCGTAAAGTTTTAGACTAGGCATTGGATTTTGGTTTTAAAGGGTTCGCTATCAATTGGGGAATCTTTTCCGCATTGGACACGACAAATGGGGTAAATGACATCAACAAGATAGACACCGCAAGGAATATTTGGTAGTTGTTCTGGCTTATTAACTCATACTTCAGACCACTTTGCGCCAGGACAAATGAAAACTCCCCGATTTGGGCTATGGAGAACCCTACGGCAATTGCCGTCTTCCATTCCAGTTTCATAACTTTTACGGCCAATATACCTGCAATAGCCTTGACCAAAAGGGCAAAGAAGAACCAAAAAACAATCCACAAGGTGTCGGTCAAGAAGATTTGATAATCCAATAACATTCCCATGGATATAAAGAAAAAGCTCATAAACACGTATCTAAAGGGTAAAAAGCAGGAAATGGCCATTCGGTTGTAGTCGGTTTCCGCAATGATGAGTCCCGCTATAAAAGCGCCCAAGGCCAAGGAGAGTCCCAATTCCTCTGTAAGCAATGCAATACCAGTAACTATAAACACCGTGGCGATTAAAAAAACCTCCTGACTTTGGATTTTCATTACAGTCTTTAAAAAGAAGGGAATAACGAATTGAGCCAGTACATAGGCTATTCCTCCCATAAGGATCAACTTTCCTGACAACCACAACAATTCCTCGCCCACATTGCCGCCGGCACCAGCCAAAATAGGAGTAAACAACATCAGGGGAACGATCATAATATCCTGAAAGAGTAGAATGGCCAGTATAAACTTTCCATGCGGGGTATTGATCTTATTGTTGTCCTGAAGTACCTTAACTACAATTGCCGTACTACTCAAAGCATACAAAAATCCCCAAAAAATGCTTTCTTCCACTGAAGGTCGCATTAAGGTCCAAATGAGTATTGAGGTAAGGATAATGGTAAAGAATACCTGGGATGCACCGCCAACGAGCACATAATTTTTAATTCGCTTTAGGTTGGTGAACGAAAATTCCAGACCCACGGTAAACAATAGTAGAATAATACCGATTTCCGCATAGACTTCTACCTCTTCCATATCAGCGAAATATTTGCTGGTATTGGGACTCAAGAGTACACCGGTTATCAAATAGCCAATGATATAACGTACCTTGAGGAATTTACAAATAATAATTACCGCCGTAGCCACTCCAAAAATGGCACAGATGTTAATAAGGATATGGTGTTGCATTTAAAAAGCCAGTTTGAATTATTGCCCGGCAGCACATTAGCCTAAATGCTTAAAAGGGCATATAACACAAATATAGGCTACCCTAAAATATATTGATAACAAAAAGCCGGCCTAGGCCGGCTTTTTGGCATATATTAATTTTTTAGCTCTAAAATTTGACGGATCATTTGATTGGTAAAGCCCCATTCATTATCATACCAGGTCATTACCTTCAGTAGGTCGCCATCCACTACACGGGTCATGCTTAGATCTACTGTAGAAGCATAGGGGCTCTTGATAATATCCGAAGAAACTATAGGTTCTGTAGTAGTGTCCAAAACATGGGTATAACGTTCCGTTTTCGCCTCTTCTTCCATAATTTGATTTACCTCTTCTACAGTTACCGGTCTTTCCATAACGAAGACCATATCCGATATGGAACCTACGGGAACCGGGACCCGAATGGCAACCCCATCAAACTTTCCGGCATATTCCGGTAATGCCTTCGTCGTAGCAATAGCGGCCCCTGTGGTCGTTGGGATTAAGTTTTGGGCTCCTGCCCTTCCCATCCTAAAGTTCTTTTTGGAGGGAGCATCAACAATACCCTGGGATGCGGTATATGCGTGCACTGTGGTCATAATGGCCTTTTTTATACCTATCCTTCTGCCCAATACCTCTACAACGGGACTGATATTGTTTGTGGTGCAACTAGCGCATGAAAATACACGGGTATTTCCATCCTGTGAATTTACGCCATGGACCACAGTTGGGGTATCGGTACTTTTTGTCGGTGCGGATATCACCACCGTTTTGGCCCCGGCCTTGATATGCCTTTCCGCATCCTCGCCCAAGGTAAAAACCCCTGTACTTTCTATCACCAAATCCACTTTTTGTGCTGCCCAGGGCAATTCTTCGGGGGTCTTAATAGACGTGTACTGGATTTGCTGCCCATCAACCAGGAGTACATCGTCCTTATGCGAAACCTCTTTTTCGTAAACTCCATATACCGTGTCGTATTTTAACAAATAGGCTGTGTTTTCGATGGAAACTATATCGTTAACCGCCACAACTTCAAGTCCAGGGGTTTCATTGATAACCTTTAGGGCGGCACGACCTATACGCCCCATACCGTTAATTGCTATTCTCATATTTTTGTTCTTAGGATTAGTATGTCTTTTTTCAGTTTCTTAGTCAGAAAAACGGGAGAGAAATTACAGGAATGGAATCTTGTTTCAAAGCCTGGAATGCAATGAAATGGTTAAGGAATTCGAAAAGAATGTTGCTGATACCGTGACTATGTATTACCAATTCCCAAGCTTGGATTTACGAGCTCATTGTTAAATAAATCGTTGACAAATCTTTCTTCTCTTGGTTTCATGGTATTTTGCGTTGCCTAATTTTGTAAGGTGTTGGCCTTTTGGGCATTGTTTTTGATTTTTTATTTCGAGAAACTGAAATAGTCATGGTTTTTCTTTTGAAGAGGTTTTGTTTTTTACCCTTGTTGGTCATGCTCTATTATGGAACCCATGGTGCCAATGGGCAGGATTCCTTGTCCACCATTATAGCCCAAAAAGGGGATGGAATACTTTCCCTATTACGAAAACAAGGCATGAACCCTTATGAGGCTTATGATGATTTCATTGCCTTGAATATGGATAATCTTAGGGACAGCGTGCACCTGTACGAGGGAAGAAGTTATATAATTCCACCAATTCTTGTGGATACGGTTTCGGTTGTAGACTCCATTCAAGAACAATCCACTAAAATCAAAGAAGTGAAAGGGAAGGAATTTTCCATTTTTGGCAAAAAACATGCTTTGGTACTTCCCAAAAGTGAACGTTTAAAAGGGACAATCTATTATTTGGTCTCTGGTCATGGGGGGCCAGATCCGGGAGCTATGGCTGTTTATCGCGGGAAGTCGATTGCTGAGGATGAGTACGCCTATGATGTTACTCTGCGGTTGGCTAGGGAGTTGATAGCGCATGGAGCTACTGTACATATCATAATACGTGATCCCGATGATGGTATCCGGGACGATCGTATTCTGGAAATCGATAGGGACGAGGTGAATTATCCCAAAGAGACCATCCCCTTGAACCATGTAGCCCGATTGAAACAACGCGTGGAAGCGGTCAACAAGTTGTACCTAAAAAATAAGGGAAAGTATCAACGCCTTATTGTAACCCATGTGGATAGCCGCAGTAAAGGGCAGAATATCGATGTGTTTTTCTACCATCATGAAAAGAGCAAGAACGGAAAGAAACTAGCAGAGAGTATCCATAAGACGTTTCAGGCAAAGTACAAGAAGTTCCAACCCAATCGTACCTATTCTGGTACTTTTAGCGACCGCACATCGTTGTACCTGGTAAAGAAGACACATCCGGCCATGGCCTATATCGAAATCGGCAATATCCGTAACAAAAAGGACCAACGTAGAATTTTGGACCCTGATAACAGGCAGGCACTGGCTAAATGGATTTCTGAAGGGATATTGCTGGATTATGAAGGAGAGTGACAAAGGCCCTATTCGGCAATAACTAACGAATAAGGCCTTGTTAAATCCTATGGCCGTTCAAATAAAGACGTATCCACATCAGTATTGAACTCGATGTTGGTCCAATTGGTGGTTACCCATTGCTTCCCCTTGATATTGCCTTCCCAATCGGCCTCTATATACTTTCTTTTACTTCCAATTTGAATACCGTCGATTGTTTCATATTCCATAACCATAAGCTGAGGTTCGGCCATTTGAAAGCTCATTACGGTAAATAGAAACTGATCTACCAATTTAGTTTCCCGATTGATAAATAGCACATAAATGTCCTGTGCATCGCCCACGTTATTGCCAAAGGTCACTTTAACCTTGTCATAGGCCTTTCCATCTACGGTTTTCGAACCCAAATACTCATGGTTTACCCCATTGTCCAATAGTTTAAAGAACATGGAGAACCAATAATAATTGGTCTTGCGCATAAAACGGGCAAAGTTGTTGGCCTGCGCATCGTCCGATAGTTTTCCATCCATGGTAACCCAGGCATTAGTACCATCATAACCCTCAACGACCTTCTGACCATTGGGAGCCGTGACAGTATTTACGGAATAGGCGGCATATGATTTTTCTTTATGAAACACATAGGTTTCATGACTTTTCAAGGTCATGGGAGCCTTGGGGTTAATGTATTCATAATCGTAACTTACATTTTTTAGTTTATAGAAACTGGCTTTTCCACCTACTGTTTCTATCATATCCGTTATTAATTGTTTTGCATCCTGAGCCTTGATGGATAGCGTGAATAGCATCATCAAGAAATACGTAAAAACTGTTTTTGTCCTCATTGGTAAAAATTTAGTAGTTGTCATTTGCATTGTTAATTTTTAGGTAGTCGTATATAGACGAAAAATCTTTCGTCCCATACCCGTATTGTTTGGCCAAGGCAAAGATTTCTTTGGCAATATTAAGTGAAGGCATGGCTACGTTGCGTTCGTAAGCCGTTAGTGAAGCCAAGTGCATATCTTTTTGCATCCACTGTAATGGGAAATTTGGTTCATAATCCCCATTTTCCATTTTGGGACGTATAGCACCCAAAAATGGTGCTGTAACGGGAACATTTAAAAGCACATTAAAAAGAGTTTCCTCGGGGAGCCCCATTTCTTGTCCCAGTACCATGGCCTCGCTGAAGGCCAACATGGATTGGGCCAATAAAAGGTTGATGAGCATTTTCATATTGGACCCCTGTCCTATACTGCCAAGAGGGATGATTTTTTTGCCCATAATCAGCATTACAGGATTAAGCTTTGCCATTGTATCACTGTCTCCGCTTACCAAGAAAACCAATTCCCCTTTTTCGGCGGGTCCTTTGGTACCAGCAACTGGGGCATCTATGTAAACAATCCCCTTTTCTTTGGCCTTAGCTGCCATCTCCTGGGCGAAGGAAGGATTTACCGTACTACAGTTCATCCAGATATTTTTGGTTTGCATGGCCTTCAAAAATCCATTTCTTCCCAATGCCATCTCCCGTATTGCCTCTGGGGTTGACAGCATGGTAATGATTATAGTAGTATCTTGAACTACTTCTTTAGGGGAATCCGCCCATTTTGCGCCTTGGTCAAGTAGATGTTGGGCCTTACTCTTTGTACGGTTATATACAGTTAATCGATATCCTTGTTCTTGAAGATTACGGGCCATACGACTCCCCATAATACCCAATCCTATAAATCCTATGTTTTCCATTTTTATGATTTTGGGGCAAGATAGGTGTAACCGGGACCGCTAAATCCTTGAATATTTCAAAAATGGTGGTTTTCGGTCAAAACCATGTGGGAGTGTTTGATAAAAGCTCTAGATCAAGGCATTCTTGCGATACTGAATCTGATATTGTTTGGGCGAAATTCCAAAGTTCTTGTGGAAAGCCTTTATGAAATGGGAGGTGTTTTCGTAACCCACTTCCACAGTAATTGCATTTACCGAATTAGCGGTGGTGCGCAAAAGGAGGGCCGCTTTGTCCAAGCGTTTTTGTATCAACCACTTTTTGGGTGAGATATGGAACCTACGCTTGAAATCCCGTTGGAAGGTGGACACACTTCTTCCGGTCAAGTAAGCATAATCGTCTATATCCAAGGGCTTATCAAAATGTTCCTCCATGAAGGACCGAATACTTTTTCGTTCCCTTGCCTTTAAGGATTGTAGCCGATTAATAAAATCTTTTCCCTGTTTGGAAAGTGCTATTAAATGAAGGAACTCAATAAGTTTTGCCCGCGTAAACTGGTTTTGATTTCTACCCTTGTAAAGACTGGTCAGGGTGTCCGTAAACAATCGTAGGTCCTCATTAAAATCGATACGTAGTGTTCCAAAAACTTTTTTGGAATCCAACTGTTCAAAATTGGATAGAAAAGCGTCACAAACGTCATCATCAAAGAAAAAAACCATAGCATTAAAGAAGTCATTCTTAGGGATGATATCGGAAATCATGTACATTCCCTTGGGCAAGAGAATCAGTTCATTTTTTTGGACGACCCGCACTTTTCCTTCATAAGTCTCTATCTGCAGTTTGCCGTTCCGGACAAGGGTAATGGCATGTGATGCGAGATACCTTTGATTTTGTGTGTCCGTATGGGACACCGTTTTTTCCAAAGCACAGGAAAGTCCATCCCAAAGTATTTTTTCAATCTTCGAATTCTGATAAAAGGCTTGTGGTACTACTTTCATAAAGGCAAGATAAGAGGAAAATGTACCTTGGAATTGTGGTTTTCACCAAAAATAGTCATTTTCGGTCAACTACCCGATTTTTTGATTTTTTGTGGTTTTGTAGCGGTTTGACCCGATATCCCAAATATGCATCTATATTGGGATTTTTCTTTTGTAATACTCATAGAGTTGATCTGGTCCTGCTCCCAAATAATTTTTAAGATGAATTACCCCAAAGTGGTATTGTAAGCGGATGGCCCCCATCTTTTCATATCTTCGTGCCGAAGTTTTTACTTTTAGCGGAAGTACCCTAAACCTGGTTTTTTTGTACAGACGTCCTATGAATTCGTTGTCCTCGTATATTTTGTAATCTTCATTAAAACCTTGGGTGCGTGAGAAAAGCTTTTTAGTGACAAAAAGTGATTGATCGCCTCCCCTACAAATTTGATGGTTGATCCGAGTAAACCAAGCAAAGAACTTTAGAAATCGGCTATTGCTATCAAATCGCATCTGAAAACAACCGGCTTGGAATCCGTCTTTGACCGCCTCCAAAATATGAAGCACAAAATTTTCTGGAGGAAGCGTATCGGCATGAAGGAAGTATAGTATTTCGGCCTTGGCCATATGAGCACCCAAATTCATCTGTTTTGCCCTTCCTTTTTCGGAGTGTACTATCGTTGCCTTATATCCTTCGGCAATTTTAATGGAACCGTCCCTACTTCCACCATCTATCACCAAAATTTCTTCCACATGTTCTGGTGAAATTTTATCTTGAAGGCAAGACAGGAGCTTTCCGATATATTCGGCTTCGTTTAGAATGGGTACTATAATACTTATTTTGGGGAACTTCTCTTTCATTCGAAATCTGGATTACCAATTTTAGCATTATCCGCTCTCCATATCCCCCGATTTCATTTGTCAAATTTCTTTGATCAACTCTGCGAACAGTTTTACCATTTTCGGCTCTGTTTTTCCGGCAACCTCTATAATCTCCTGTATATTAATAGGTTGTAAGTTGTCCGGATCGCATTCATCGGTGAGGACGGATACGGCTACAATGGGTAGTCGTAAATGATTGGCAACAATTACTTCGGGAATCGTACTCATTCCAACCGCATCCGCCCCCAGAATCCGCAGCATGCGGTATTCTGCCTTAGTTTCCAATTGGGGCCCGATTACCGATGCGTAGACGCCCCTTTGCAACGAAATCCCCTCCCTTTTTGCTATGGCCGTTAATTTTTGTCGCATTTCCAAATCATAAGGCTCGCTCATATCCACGAATCGATCTCCAAACTCGGATACATTTTTGAAGGCCAAGGGAGAACCTCCCTGGAGGTTGATATGATCTTCCAATAACATCATATCCCCCTTTTTAAAGTTGAGGTTTATAGCCCCCGCGGCATTGGAAATAAACAATCTTTGAATGCCTAATCGGTGCATGACCCGGATAGGATAGGTAACATCCAAAAAATCATAACCTTCATATAGGTGGAAACGGCCTTGCATGACTACCACTTTTTTGCCCTCTATTTTTCCAAAAATGAGTTTGCCGGAATGGAATTCTACGGTAGCCAAGGGAAAAAATGGGATATGATTGTAGTGGGCCACTATAGGATCCTTTATGGCATCTACCAATTTTCCCAGCCCCGTTCCGAGTACAATCCCGATTTCAGGCGAATCAAAACCTTTGCTCCTTAAGTATTCCGTGGATTCCTCCAGTTGTTTTTTGGTTATTCTCATTGTTGCTTTAAAAAGGGTTGAAAGGCCTCTATGTCCTTGACATCCTCATAAACATCGATATCGTTTTTGATGGGTAAAACACTTACTTTTTCGCTTTGTAGATTGGCCATACTATCCGCGAATACGGTATCTTTTCCCCACTGCTTCCCTTTGAAGAGTTGGGGCTTAAAATACTTCATTCCCAACAAATAATAACCACCATCCTCCGCCGGGCCAATGACAAAATCATTTTCTTCCAAGGTGGCAAAGGCATTTTCTATGTCGGATTGGGATAAATCGAGCATATCGCTTCCGATGATAACGATTTTTTCAAAACCGTTATTGAATCCTTCGGAAAATGCCCTAGCCATACGCTCCCCTAGGTTAACGCCCTGTTGCGCCCTTTTATCATATCTCTTTTCATCCCAGACATCATTCTCCCAAATGGATTCAGAGTAGTACACTTTTTTATGGACGTTTAGCCTATGAGTGATGCTTGCCGTATGTTGTAAGAGAAATTTATAGACCTCCAAGGCATTGGTATCACCGATGGTTGCTGCCAAACGGGTCTTACATTTTCCCAGTTCTGGGTTACGCGTAAAAATGAGGAGTAAATTTTTGGAATTTGTCAAATTGTAACGGGTAGTCTTTAATACTATTCTTTTTTTTTGCTGGAAAATGAAGTACGAAATGCCTTTGCCTATGGCGTAGGAGCGATATGTAATCTTAGGGTTAAACCTTTAATCATATACTTTTTCACCGGCCTTTAATAATTTGCCCCAATGCTTGTCAAAGGCGTGTACTTTTTCAGTTTCCCTCCCTTGGTCGTCATAAACGGGATATCCTTTATTTTTCCATTCGAAAATCCCACCATATAGATTTTTAACATTGAGATACCCCAATTTCACCAATTTTTCGCCGATATCCTCCGATCGCACGCCAATGGAACAATACACAATGATTTTGGCATCCTTGTTCGTAATTTTGGTCTTTACATCCTGGGCATCGAACATTTCGTAACCTACCCAAATGGCATCTTTCAAATGACTTACATCATATTCCTTCCTTTTCCGGGTATCCAGGTATAGAACACTGTCCAGCAGGGTGGCTTCTTTTAAAGATATATAGGGAACGCTTTCCGTGTTGAACTCTTTGAGTGCACGGTCTAGCCTATTTTGGCCCAAGGTATTTAGGGGAAAGGCCAAAAATAGGAATACGCCCAAAAGAAATCTCATGCTATTTCACAATTATACATACAAAGATACTATTTTAGAGGTGTTCCCTAGAATTGTTCAGCTAATCCTAAAATAAAATGAAGCAATTAAAAATTGGGCTGTTCTTTATTTTAATAGCTTTGCAAGCTTGCAAAAATAAAGTGGAGGAACAAAAAGCTATTTTGGATACTGCCAAGACCGACTACTACATGGAGCCGTACCGACCTCAATTTCATTTTTCTCCGGAGAAAATGTGGATGAACGACCCGAACGGACTGGTCTACCACCAAGGTGTTTATCATCTTTTTTATCAATATTATCCGGATGATATCGTATGGGGCCCCATGCACTGGGGGCATGCGGTTAGTACAGATTTGGTACATTGGCAACACAAACCTATAGCCCTATATCCTGATGAACTAGGTTTTATTTTTTCTGGGAGTGCAGTGGTGGACGAAAACAATACTTCAGGTTTTGGTTCTGATGGGAATCCTGCCTTAGTGGCTATTTTCACCTACCATGATATGAAGGGCGAAAAAGCCGGGCGCGATGATTTTCAGACCCAGGGTATCGCATATAGTCTTGATAATGGGGATACCTGGACAAAGTTCGAGGGAAACCCAGTATTGGGAAATGAAGGTATCCGGGATTTTCGTGACCCCAAGGTAATGTGGCACGAGCCATCTCAAAGTTGGGTTATGACCCTGGTGGCTGGAGACCATGCCAAATTCTATACCTCCAAAAATTTGAAGGATTGGGAATTGACCGGCGAATTTGGAAAGGATCAAGGGGCGCATGGTGGAGTTTGGGAATGCCCGGATTTGTTTCAATTACAGGTGGAAGGTACGGATGAGAAGAAGTGGGCGCTCATTATTAGTATTAACCCAGGAGCCCCCAACGGTGGAAGTGGAACACAATATTTTATAGGTGATTTTGATGGAAAAACATTTACTTCCGATCAAAAGGAGAGTCGCTGGATCGATTGGGGCACGGACAATTATGCGGGGATTACCTATAACAATGTACCGAACGATGAACGTATCTTTGTTGGATGGATGAGCAATTGGGACTATGCCCGTGACACACCCACGGAAAAATGGCGCAGTGCCATGACGGTCCCCAGAAAGTTTTCCCTGAAAAAAGTTGGAGATACATATGGCTTGATCAACTACCCCGTTGCTAGTCTCGAAAACCTAAGGGAAGAGGGAATAAAGAAAACGCTAAGGTTGAAAGCAGGTGAAAAAGATAGCGTTACATTTGACCATTTTAACCAGGCAGAGGTGGAATTTACAACTGTGACCAAGGATTTTCGGCTCGTCTTTAAAAACGATAAAGAGGAGCAATTGGTATTGACCCTCGATTCAGAAAGAAGTATTTTCTATTTGGATCGTACCCAATCGGGAGAAACGGGTTTTCAAGAAAACTTTGGGAATAGGGTACAAGAAATGCCTATTGAACATCTGCCAAAGGACGACTTTGAAGTACGCATACTACTGGATCATTCCTCTGTTGAAGTATTTATCGATAAAGGTCAGTATGTGATGACCGCACAGGTGTTTCCAAACAAGTATTATACCCTATTGGATATTGAAAACACTTCGGATACGATTTTGGAATTTAAGAACTTTGAAATACACAGGGTGAAAGGGATTTGGTAGCGATTACTCTCTTCCAAAAAAACAAAGGTTCTCTAATTTGAAAAGTTCACTGCCTGCCCTATTCTGCATTCCGCAAAAAGTGAATAAAAGAAACTATTAAGGAAGACTAGGAAGGAGGGACTTTGTAAAAGGACCGTACTGTCAAAAAAGGATTTCATAAATCGGCAGAGGTATTTTGAAGAGAGATTATGATCAGGCCAATTGAATATTTGTCAAATTCATTGGCAAATAACAAATCACGAAAATGAATCGAAGAAGCTTCTTGTTATCAACCGCCTTAATGGCTCCTATTATGGCAAAGGCGATCCGAACGGGGTCGTTAA
This sequence comes from Ulvibacterium sp., assembly GCF_028285715.1. GTDB lineage: Bacteria > Bacteroidota > Bacteroidia > Flavobacteriales > Flavobacteriaceae > Ulvibacterium. Next base: position 76,942 of record NZ_JANQOO010000007.1, on the reverse strand, counting down.
ACCCGGAGCTCGATTTTTCATTTGTAAAGCCTTCTTTCAAACTTTCATTGGCGCCATGGTCACTAATGCGAAAACCGGCCGGTAATCCGGATGCCCAGGGTATCCAACTTATGGACTATCCCATGGTTGCCAGGGAATTGGGATTCAAAGCCATTGAACAGGATAATCTTCATTTCCCGGGAGAGCTGCCCAATCAAGGTCTATTGACCAAAATGAAGAAAAGGGCGGACGAAGCCGGGGTAATACATACCTTGTTGCTCTGCGGTGCCTTGGGAGATATTGCGGATACCAATAAAAACAAGCGAAGGAAAGCCATAAAAAAATACCAAACATGGTTGGAAGCTGCCAAATTCCTGGGATGTTACCAAATGCGCATAGTATGTGCCGACAGGATTACCATATCTCGCACGGAAAAGTTGAAATATGCCGTAGAGGGAGTCTCTAGTATGGCCGAGTATGCCGAAAAGCATAATATGGAATTGCTTATTGAAAACCACAACGGGTATTCTTCGGACCCAGATTGGCTTTTGGAATTGATAAAGACCGTAGGGATGAAAAACTGTGGCATTCTTGGGGACTTTACTGAATGGCGAATGGAGCATGAACCATTAAAAATGTACCCTGACCCATATAAAGGATATAAAATCTTAGCGCCTCATATAAAGTCTGTTGGTGCAAAGTCGGTTGATTTTGATGAAGCTGGAAATGAAACCAATGTAGATTACTTCAAAATGCTACAAATCTTGGCCGATTTTGAATATAAAGGTTATGTCGCGGTGGAATATTTTGGTGAAGCTCTTCCCAGGAAAAAAGGAATTACGATGACGAAGCATCTCATTGAAAAATTCGTTAAGTCATTTGAAGAATGACCTGTTGAAGGAAGGCAACTTCGAGAAAGCTAAGAAAAGAAATCTTTTATCCATCAGAAAACAAATGAGTCAAAACCAAAGCGAAACCATTCACAACATGGGTTACGTATTGTTATTGTACCAATGAAATCTCCTAAAGTAGGTCTGTTGGTTTTTAAAGTTGGTAAAAGTCATATGTAATAGTCCAAGTTGCCGTAGCGCCTGGTGCAATATCGAGGTCAATATAGGGTTCCGGGCAAACTGCTTTTTGGGCTGACCAAAAAACTAGGCGGGATATTGGTCTGTCGCATGTAATTTTCACAGCTGCGCCCGAACTTCTATTCTCTACCCAGATTTCATAACCGCTACCATTGTTATCAAAACCTGTAATTTCTCCGATATAGACATAATCCTTTTTGCCAAGTTTTTTGATAAATTCAATTTCCTTACCCTCTATTTTTACGAATTTTTCGACTCCATTTATCTTTCCTTGGCTAACAATTTTGAATGGAAACCGCACTACATAACCAGGGCCAATATTTAAGCTATCCAGAAAGAAAAAATTATGGTTATACACCTCGGTTGCAATCTTATTGTCCCCATTATTGGTAAGGCTATGGGTTATTACCATTTCGGATGTTTCGGGAGATAAACGGATCACTTTTTGATACTCGTAGGAATAGGGTCGGTCATTTAGTACATGTTTAAAAGAAATCTCGTTTGCGAGATGCTCCACTTTCCATTCCCCTGCATCTTGAATTTCATAGGTGTTGAAACTGGAATACTTTGGTTCCTCTGGTTTCCGAAGGGTCCCAACTCCGATTTTGAGGAAACTGGCTCCAATTTTCGCCTTGTCGTACCCGATAGGTCCAAATTCTTCCACTGGGCCCATTACAGACTCATGAACTTTTGGGTCATATTTTTTGAACCATTTTCCGAAATAAGAGTGTCCTCCATGCTCAAGCATGGGCATTACTCCAGACCAATCAAAACGGGTACCACGATAGTAGCCCTTGTGTTCGTCAGGTAAGTATATCATGGCTTTGATCAAGCCATTTGAGATATGAGCTTGAGGAACCTCTTGACCGATACCGCCTAAAAAAAATAAATAAAACACGGAACTTAGCCAATTCTTTAATTTCTCCATTTTACTATTTTTAAACCTATGTTATTCGGACAATAAAAACAACATAGGGGTTATTTACGGATTCTTTATGCCAAAACCCAAGATAATAATTCTCGAATACAATGCTAGGGTTGGAAGAGGCTGGGCACAAATTTTAACCACCCTTGTCCTTATTCGTTGAAAGCCTACATGCCAATTCAAAAACCTGCCTTTTTCGTTGTATTTGGAAAATTTCAACTTACATCTATATCATTAGCTATAATTTATACTACGGCCGAATTGGTGTGCCATCTTCTCCACGAAGTTGGGTCCAATTGTAATTGTAGACGACCGGAGGATATTTCTTGGCCAACTTTTCGTTGATGTCGATTCCCAATCCAGGTTTTTCATTTACGGACATATAACCGTTCGTTACAGTAGGCATTCCAGGAAATACCTCGAGCACCTTATCCTCTGGAGTTCTGATGACCCTGGCGGCCTCTTGAACACCAAAATTCCAAATAGCATAATCAATATGTGCATTGGCAGCATGCCCAACTGGCGAAGTATCGCCAGGACCGTGCCATGCAGTCCTTACATTAAACCATTCCCCTAACCTTGCCACTTTCATGGCCGGGGTGATTCCCCCGATTTGTGAAATATGTATTCTTATGTAATCGTATTGTCTATTTTTCATAGGCTCCAGCCACTCGTGTGGATTGTTCAATAATTCACCCATGGCAATGGGTACGCTTGTGTGTTCCCTTAACATATTAAACCAGCCCATGTTCTCGGGAGAGAAGGGATCCTCTATAAAAAAAGGTCTGTACTCCTCAACCTTTTTTATCATATCGATGGCATCCATGGGTTGAAGGCGTTCGTGCATATCGTGAAGTAACTCTATATCATCGCCAAACTTTTCACGAACCTTTTTGAACATTTCAACCGTTCCCCGTTTGTATGCCTGCGGATCAATGGTCTGGTCACCTTGACTTCCGAAACCAGCCCTTTTCCAATCCGGATCGGTCGCCAAGTGTGTAGATCCATAACCCCCTAATTGAATCCGGATATTTCTAAAGCCTTCCTCCTTGTACTTGGCTACATTATCAATGACCTCACTTATGGATTTGCCGGAGGCATGGGTATAGGTGTCAATGGCAAATCGAACTTTTCCGCCCAAAAGGTCATATACGGGCATACCCGCCATTTTGCCTTTAATATCCCAGAGCGCTTGATCGAGGCCACTTAGGGCATTGTTCAAAACGGGTCCGTTTCGCCAATAGGAACTCTGATAAGCAGTTTGCCATATATCTTCAATATTGGAAACGTTTTTACCCTTACAAAAAGGGTCAAGGTATTCTTCGATGGCCGAAACTACGGTGTGAGCCCTTTGGGTGAAAGTTGCGCAGCCCAATCCGTAGAGACCACCTTGATCGGTTTCTACTTTTACAATAACCAGATTGGTACCGTAAGGTGCGGTAATAATGGCCCTAACTTTGGTGATTTTGACTTGTACTCCAATGGTATAAGACGGGGTTGGAGCGTGGGATTTCGGGGTAGATGCCCTGGTATCGGAACTTCCAAAAAAACCTAGAATTCCTGCTGTGGAGCCAAGGCTTAGTGTTTTCAGTGCATTTCTACGGTTAACTTGATTTTTTGAATTTTTCATGATCGGTGCTTAAGTTGTTGTTTTATTTTCGTTTTTAGGAATCTCTTCTTAACGGGTTGGTTTTATGCTTCTGATAGAGAAAGTCTTTTATTGGCTACTAGTCCGTTCCCGTTTTCATAATTCGAAATGAGTTGCCATAATCCAGAATTGATTTTGACTTACCATTTGAATTGGACGCAATCCGTCTGAATGTATGACTACGGCAACGTAGATTTTAAGCCCAGGGGACAAAAGAAATTCTTGAAACAAAGATTTCGTGTTTTACCCTGGTAAGAATTGTCCTGAAGGACGGTTCTCCTCTCAAGTAGAAGTAAATTGAAACCCGGGCCAAAAGGGTGAATCCTGGGATTTAAATCCTTTTTTAGATATGGATGAATAACATAATCAAGGATTTTCAAATGTTGGAAAATGAGGTGCGCAAAATAGGCTGTATCACTAATTGCACTATCAGGGTTCAAATAGGAAACCTACTCTTTGCAATATGGTTTATTCCAACCCTTTTTTTCCCTGTTTTCGGTAATAGAAGGAACCAAGGGCGATAATCGCAATTAAAGGGAGTATTATCCAGGCCAATTGGCCAAGTATGGAATCATGCGAATGATTTTCTACACTGGGGTGGGCGTTGATAATCTGTGCAGATAATGCCAAAACTAAAATTGAAAATGCTTTTTTCATTTTTAAGAATTTAAAGGGTTAACATTTATTTTGTTCAAAACCTGAATCGGCGTCTGGTCATTTCTTGCTGCCAAATTTTTGATATCCTCATATTCCGGTTTTACTTTTATAGTATCCGTAGGGGTGCGAACCTCTTTTACGTGAACTTCTCCTAAAGGTGTAGCTTTTAGATGTCTTTTTCTTGGTAGCTCAATTCTGTCTATGTTATAATAGCGTAGTCCAATGGTAGTGGTACTGTCAAAAATATAATTGGATACTTTCGTCAATGATGCTACAGGGAGAATAACACGAAGTAAAAAACCGAATCGCCCTTTTTTCATTAACTGCTGTGACATGCTAAAATCAACTGCCCCGGCATCCAAAAGGCCTTGCTGAAAATCCGTTCCAAGATATTCTGGCGTCATATCGTCTATTGAAGTCTCTAGTTGGATATAAGAATCTTTGCCATTGGAATCATTTTCCTCTATGAGGGAAATTCTTACTACGTTGGGATGGTTAAAATTCTTCTTTCCAGGTCCATATGCCGTTTTTTGTGCGACATATGTATTGCTTTCGAAATCAGGATTGAGATATCTTAAAATTGCCGCCCCGGTCGGTGTTACCTTTTCCCCTTCTTCATTGCCGGAATAAATTTGCATCCCGTGAAGTAATTCAGCTGTAGCGGGCGCCGGAATCGGCAGCATGCCATGTTGGGTTTTTACCATACCAAAACCTGTGCAGATCGGGGTACAAAAAACCTGGGAAATCTTGAGCTTATCGATCATAACGGCATTTCCGACAATATCGATAATCGAATCCACACCACTTATTTCGTGAAAGTGAATGGTTTCAAGCGGCATCTTATGAATCTTGGATTCGGCTTTGCCAATCAACAAAAAAATCTCGTGGGCTATCTTTTTTGCACCCTCGCTAATATGTGCATGATCTATAAGCTTTTGTATATCCGAAAGATGGCGATGTGCACTGTGATGATGACTATGGTCATGATGATGTGAGTGTCCATGATCATGTGCTTTTGGCTCATTTGAGTCATCGCGCAGGTTCAAATCCAGCACCTCTACATACTTGCAATTAATACCGTTTTTATCAACTTCCTTGATTTCGATTTTTGCATCGGGCAAATGCAACTTCTTCGGCAAGTCTATCAGCGACTGATAATCATCGAGCAACTCGCAAAAGGCGCTCAGGAACATATTACCCGATAAGCCCGAAAAGGCTTCTATGTAGATAGCACTCATTACTTCTTAAGATTTAGCATTCTAAGGGCACCCATGGCAGCACCATACCCGTTATCTATATTGACCACCGTAATTCCGTTTGCACAGCTTGTCAACATAGCATGCAACGCCGTTTTCCCATTTTTGGCTGTGCCGTAGCCCACAGATGTCGGCACGGCAATTATAGGTTGGGGCAACAAACCGCCAACGACAGTAGGAAGGGCTCCCTCAAATCCCGCTACTACGATTAAAATATCGTAGGTGCGCAAGTCTTCAATTCTACTAAGCAAACGATGTAAACCGGCAACACCAACATCATGGATTAGTTCTGCACTGATTCCCATATAGGACAAGGTGTAATACGCCTCATTCGCCACTCCTATATCAGAACTTCCTGCTGAAATTATGCCAATACGCTTTGCTCCCTCATTTCCCTTTAAAGGTTTTAGCATGAAGATTCCGGATTCTTTATCGAAAAAAGCCGAATGATGTTTCTTCAGTAATACCTTTGCCTTTTTATGTTGCACCCTTGTGATGAGCACATTCTGGTTTTTACTCTCATATTCCGCCAACAGACCTAATAATAGGTTGATACTTTTGGCTTCGCCGTATATAACCTCGTCAAAGCCCAGTCGCTGCTTTCTGTCATAGTCGATGATAAAAGGTTTATCCATTCAGAGCACGATTTAGCTTTCCGGAGACGAATCCCTCTGTGTCCAATTTAACCTGTTGAAAGCCTAACTGCTTTATTTCTTGTGAAATTTCTTTGAATTGACTTTCCAAAGAAGGTATTTCATCGGACGGAACTTCTACCGAAGCTTCACCGCCTCTATGTCTTACCCGAACACGATCGAAGCCAAAATCATTAAGAATATACTCGGCCTGTTCAATTTGCCGAAGTTTGGTATTGCTCACTGGTGTTCCGTAAGGAATTCTTGAACTTAGGCAGGGGCTTGGGGGCTTAAAAGCTGTCTCAAGCCCTAATTCAGCTGCCATTTCTATAACTTCCTTTTTGCTAATTTGAAGTTCGGCAAGCGGAGATCTAATTCCATATTTTTCAGCAGCTTGGAGACCTGGCCGGTAATCTCCCAGATCATCAAGATTGGTTCCGTTCAAAATAGTATATCCGGGATATTTATCTTGGATGATGTCTACCATTCCCGCATACAGGTGATTCTTGCAGAAAAAACATCGATTTGCGGGATTGGAAGTATAGTTAGCGTCCTTTAACTCTTCTGTCTTGATTACCTCTAGCTTTATATTGTGGGTTCTACAGAAAATTTGGGCCACTTTAAAATCCTTGGATTTTAAACTTTCTGAATTTGAAATCAAACCTATTCCATTTTTCCCCAGAACCCTATTGGAAACATAAAGGACCAAAGAAGAATCCACTCCGCCGGAAAATGCGGTCACCGTTCCCTTATGATTTTCAAACCATTTTTTTAACGACTCCAATTTTTTCATAGGGCGGGACTAGGCAAAGACTCTTTTGTAATTTTCAACGATAAGACCGGCATAGGGCTTTGCATAATTGACCAGCCTATCCATATCTTCAACCGATAGTTTCTTGAAATCCTTTAACACCTTAACATTTTCTTCAAGCTCATAGTTGAATCTACAACCGCTACATAGGCTTGATACGGGTAATGAATACACATATTGATGTAGATTTGCATGTGTGAGCTGGGTTTTTGCTACAACATCCGGAATGTCCTTTGTTCTAATATCCTGTGGTGTTGTGTCTATTCTTCCTCCCATCATACTGCCTCCAGCCATGGTTTTCATGGCAATTACACCATAACCCCTTTGGTTCAAGACCGGCAAGACTTCATGTTGAAATGATTCAAAAGAAGGGTCGCAGACGTTCAATGGCATTTGGCACGTGTCAAACTCAATACCCAATTCGTCGAGTTTATCAAGGAAATACAGGTGTGTTTTTGGATTCTGATGGCCCGTAAACCCCAGGTAACGTGTCTTTCCTTTTTCTTTTGCCTCTAAAAAAACATCAAGGACACCATCACGAAGGCGATTATCCACGTCCTGAGGCGTAGTAAAGGTATGTATTTGCCAAAGATCCAAATAATCGGTTTTTAATGCTTTTAGGGACTCATCCAATTGTTGTTGCACCCCTTTGCCCGTTCTGGCTGGGGCCTTTGACATAAGAAAAATCTGGTCTCGATATTTAGGGGTAAGGAATTTCCCCATGTATTCCTCGGAACGTCCATTATTATAACGCCTCGCATTGTCAAAAAAGCGCACACCCAGTTCCATGGAACGCTCTACCATCTTTTCTGCCTCCTTCGGATCTTCCGTAAGCCCCAAATGATAGCCGCCCAAACAAAAGGCGGTAACTTTTTCCCCATTTCGTATTAATTGTCTTTGGGGAAGGGTTTCGCCCAATTTGTCATAGGTCGGCATTGCGGAAGCCCAATCGGCAACTAAACTAAATGCTGCTGCAGAAGCAGATTTCTTGAGAAAATTTCTACGATTTTCCATGGCTATGATTCGATTTTGAATTGTGTTTCACTTTGGCCTAAAAATTCAACTGTACTACGATTTCCAATTAGGTAGTACTAAAGATAAGGGTAAAACAAAAAGGGTAATATGAATAATTGATTAATAACTAGTTAAAATTTTTTGCCATTTAACCTAATAATGAAAAATAAGGAAAATTTTACTCATTTTGGCCAAAATCGAGGTCATTTTTAGGGATACGATTTTGTTTTTATGCGTATGCCATTTTCATTGTTTTGGTATTTTGGTTCGGTCAAGACGCATCAATTATTTGCTTGTTTTCAGAATCACAACACAGATTATGGTATTGGCGATTAACATCTCTTTTCATTAGGCGTGGATTACAAAGGGGCCTTGATGCTCTTGTCAAAACAGCTAATACCTTTTTAAGAATCAGGTGTTGCCGTCATTGTCAACTTTTCTTTGGGCAAGCATACCAGGGACAAATCCTTTTATCAAAATTAAACTGGAAGATACCCTAATAATTCGCTAAATCCGATCAAGAAGTACGGGACAACTTAAATAATGTGATTAATAACGCTCACTTAACACACTAATCAATATAGGTGTGTATTTTGTACTATGGACCTTAATCTACTAAAACCGCTTATTTAGTTGTTAAATTACGACCAAATTACCCTTGTATTCGTCAAGGGATGTCATTACGATTTGGTGCGCTAATTTCATAGCTATTTTTTAAACGGTTACTTCAATCACTAGTTGTTACATGACCTTCATATTTAAACGCAAAATCCGTTTTATACCTGCAGGAATACTTTTTGTTCTTATTATTATGCTTATGGCCTTGCCTTCAATTATTAAGAACTATGCTATCAATAATAGCAAAGAGCTTATTGGACGCCAGATCGACTTAGGGAAACTGAAGTATAATTATTTCACAAGCACGGCGAAAGTTTATGACTTTAAAATGTTTGAAGCGAATGATAAGGAGACCTTTCTCAGTTTTGATACACTAATTATTGATCTTGAGCCGCTTCGTTTGATTTTTGGGGAGAAAAACCTAGAACAGTTTTTTGTTCATGGACTGCGGGTGAATCTTGTAATGCAGGACTCAACGTTTAATTTTGATGATGTAACTGCCTTTCATTCCATGCCTGCGGACAGTGTCCTTGAAGAAGAGGAGCAGGAATTCAAATATGACCTCTCCAACTTGGAATTAAAAGATGCCAATTTTTATTTCGATAACAGAAATGTCGGTAAGGTAACCCGAATCGAAAACTTTTCATTCTTTATCCCGCAGATCGTTTGGGATCAAACCGAAAAAAGTGAAGCTGACCTAGAATTTGCCTTTAAAAATGGCGGTTTCTTTAAATCTAATCTGAATATTAATCCAAGTAATGGGGAGTTTGACGCTGACATTCAAATCAATGGATTAAATCTAAAGGCCTTTTATGAGTATGTAGCGCAGTATGCCGAAGTAAATGACTTTGACGGTGTATTGAACAGTACCATTAGGATTCATGGAAATACCCATGATGCAACCAAATCTATAGTTTCCGGGGATGTGGAGGTAAGCGACTTTAAAATGGCGGATCGATCAAACAAAGAATTCTTAAGGGCGCATCGTATTACAGCAGACCTGGACAAAATAGATTATGCAAACAATATCTATGAATTCGGGACCATTGCCCTAGCGCAACCCTACGTCTATTTTGAAATGGATTCCATTACCAATAATTATTTTGAAATATTTAAACTGGAAGAAGAACCCACAGCAGATGCAGGTAATCCGTTTCCAGATGCGATAAAGGACACCGTTGCATCTGAGGAGCTGTATTATCAAATAGACAAGTTAAAGGTGAATCAGGGATTGATGGACTATAGTGACAATCTTACAGGTCAACGCTTTGATTATCATTTAAACGCCATAACCATTGATTCGGATACCATAAAAAGTGATGCTCGTTGGATCAATATATATTCTGAGATGTTGCTGAATAATAGAGGGAACCTAAAATCAAAACTGGGAATCAATCCCGATGACTATAACAACCTGGATTTGGACATTGTTATTGAAAACTTTCTACTCTCCGATATTAACATTTATGTCAATTACTACACCGGACACAACATCCTTTTAGGGGATTTTTATTATTATTCCAAGTCCAAGATTACGGAAGGGGATATTCAAAGCGATAATCAACTTTTGGTAAAAAATGTTACCGTGGAGAACAAAAAAGGAGGACTTTACACACTTCCTTTGAAATTTGCACTGTTCTTATTAAAAGACAAAAATGGTGATGTTAACCTTACCATACCAGTGCGGGGCAATACCAATGATCCTGAGGTCGATATCTGGAAATTGGTATGGACGACCCTTAAAAATAAAATTACCGGAGCCGCATCCAATCCTATTACCTCACTTGCGAGCCTGGTAGATGTAGATCCATCGGATTATCAAGAACTGATATTTGCTTATAACGACACTGTCCCAAGTGATGAAAACTACCAAAAATTGGATAAGCTCTTGGAGATGGAAACGGCCAAGGAAGGACTTAAGGTACAACTAGAACATTATGTTGATACCACTTTGCAAATGGAAGCTATAGCTGTGGAAGTCTTAGGGCGGCGATATTTTAAAGAGAAAAAAAAGGACTTCCGGAAGCATAAAAAAGCTTTTGAACGCTATGTCAGGCGGGAAACTAAAAATGATACCATGAGCGTTAAAACAGCGTCCCTTATGCTAGTCCCCGAAAAAGAATTAAGTGGACTTGCACAATCCTATAATTTGGCGTTGAGAAGAAATGTAGACATGTATTTAAAGCAAAAGAAACCCAACACCAATATTGAGGTTATAGCGGCCAACCCTGAAGAATCCGAACATGGAGGCTCCCAAAACCGATTGTTGATTAATTTTGATATGCTCACGGTAATTGCGGATGACCCAATTCCCAATGATAGCACGGTTGCACGCAAATAAAATACCGATCAACAAAGTAAATCGGTATATGGCAACATCCTTAATACCGTTTGATTAGGTATAAATCATTAGTTGGTTCCCCAAGAACTTTAAGTCTGTAATCGGTATAGGTGTCTTATCAAAATGAATCCTTTTATGAGCCTATTTCAAAAAAGAAACAGATGAAAAACTTCATTACTTTATCTTGCCAATGCCTGTTTGGCAAATAATTATCAATAGAAATAATCCCTTCATCGTTGTTCAAATTACTCAAGATCGTGCAACGGATTTGACAATACAACTGCATTTAACGACGATTGAACCTAAAGTCATTTCATTATCCATCCTTCTTGCCAATTTTTGAACTGCGAGGGATACCGATAATTCCAGTATCTTCTTATGAACGTTTTAGTAAATATTCGATTGAAACTAAATGATACCTTTACTATGCTTTGGAGCACCGTTCTTCTTGCAAAACCGATTTATATTTATCACCTAAAGGAAAGAGTACAGTTCATTTTGAAATATAAAAGCTAGTGTTACTGAACAAAGCGAAACGTATACAGTATTTGGGATTTGATGACCTTTGGTTTTCCATCATTGGAATTCTGGTTATAAGTTGTATAACAGCTTACCTTTTTAGTGATCCGCTTCAGGTACTCTCTTTGACCGAAAAAGTGCTAAGTTGGGCGGTTTCCCTGTTCTTTACGATTATTGATTGGTTTATCAATAGATCGATCATGATTTATTTACGAAAAAAATACCCTGCCTTTAGTGACGATGCCAAGCGTATTACCATATTTTTTCTGGCTATAGTATGTACCGTGGTTTTGGTCGATTTTCTAGGGGGTACGTTACTATCCCAAATCCACGGTGTTAACTACATTGTTTCACTATCCAGATTGAAAGTACTGTTGCCTATAATTTTAATAACCATAATGAGCATGGCCATCTACGAAGCGATCTATTATAACGTACGACTTAAAAAATCGGTCCGTGAGGAGGAACATTCCAAACGTCTTCTGGTACAAGCGCAATTGGATGCCCTTCTGAATCAAGCCCAACCCCACTTTTTCTTTAATACCTTGAACACGCTTCGCGATATCATTGATCAAAACTCCAAGGAGGATGCCAAGGAATTTGTGGACAAGCTATCGGATATGTACCGCTTTTTATTGGAAGCTGGCAACGAAAATTTGATTCCCCTAAAAAAAGAATTACGATTTGCCAAGGCCTACATTCACATACAATCGGAACGGTTTGGGGACAATCTGAAATTGAATTGGAATATCCCCCAGAGTTCTTTGCATAAAATGATAGTACCCATGAGTCTACAGCTTTTGCTGGAAAATGCGATAAAGCACAATGTAATATCCAAAGCGAGACCATTAACAGTATATGTAACCGTTGGGGATAACAAATTGGTCGTTGATAACAAAATCCAACCAAAATCCACGCAATTACCATCAACCAAGGTGGGACTTGCCAATATCGAAAAGCGATATACATTGATTGCCGGTAAATCGGTTGAAGTCCAAAATGATGGAAATCGCTTTGTGGTTTCTCTCCCATTAGTAACACCGTAAATATATAGAACAAGGATGCACATATTGATTATCGAAGACGAACAGAGGGCGGCCGCCCAATTGCAACGTATGTTGAAAACATGTGATTTCAATTTTCATTTGTTGGGTATACTGGATACCGTTGAGGATGCGGTGAGGTGGTTTCAGGAAAATACAACCCCTGACCTGGTGTTTATGGACATTCAATTGGCCGATGGATTGAGTTTTGAAATCTTTCAGAAAATAGATGTGAAAGCTCCCATTATTTTCACAACGGCATTCGATCAATACGCTATCCAGGCCTTTAAAGTGAATAGCATTGATTACCTCTTAAAACCCATTCAAAAAGATGACCTGAGCCTTGCGCTGGATAAATTTGCCAGATCTAACACCTCGACTACTTTTGCTCCTGGCGTTTTAAAACAATTGTTAGGTAGCCTTCAAGTGAGGCAAAAACGTGAGGGCCTATTGGTAAAAGAGGGCAACGGGTTTGTACAGATTAAAACTTCAGAATTGTTGTATTGTTATTCGGAGGATAGCATCACTTTTGGGGTTACCGTCAATAAACGTTTTATAATCGAAGAAACGATGGACGAATTGTTCAGTTCCCTGGATCAAAACGAATTTTATAGAATCAACCGCGGACAGATTATTGCCAAAACTGCCATACAGAAAATAAACCCTTACTTCAACCATAGGGTCAAACTCTCCATTTCTAATCCGCGGGATCAAGAATTTATTGTCAGTAGACCAAAGACAAGCGATTTCAAAAAGTGGATGAACAGGTAGCCCAGTTGGTTACAATTAAACGACCCAGGCCATCAAAGTTTGTACCAATCTTAGTAGCATTGTTCCTATTTTTTAGGGATGTCATTCAGGGTATACCAAGCTTCGGAGGACCAAAGGTTCCGGCCATTTATACTCAGCAGTTCCGGATTCAAGTTAAACTTTACTACATGTTCTTTTTTTAATCCCGGAATCGTTAAATACACTTTTTTTCGGTTGGCACCTACCTTTACTTCAGTGGCCTTTAGTATCTCAAGATCCATTTTAGGCCCTCCATAGGCCTTGGTAGGTTTGTACCACCATTGTTCCACCGAATAATCGGAGGGGGAATCTCCTTGTCCAACCCCCAATGGTTCCGTAAACTCGATTTGGAATCCATCGGGTTTTGATTTAATCGCCAACATTTCAAAAGTAACCTTTTCATTGTACTTCAATCTTTGGAGACCGTGCCTGGTTTCGTTCCATCCCCAGCCTCCTCCCATTCCCACGCCACCTGCATATATCGCTCCATCTGGTCCCCTCCTGATTCTGTTAATGCCCACATTTAGCCCTTGGGTAAACCTAAATACGGCACCTTGGTATGACCCATTGACGATCTCAAGAAAAACTCGTTTAATTCCACCATGGGTCACATCGCCAAATATCATTTGGTTTTTATAGGGTGCGTCATACAATAAGGAAGGTTCCGAAGGGGAATTCGCAATCTCATTTTGAGGCAGCCATACTGCAGGAGGTACCATTTTTATACTTTGCAGGGAGTCTGGAAGCCCCCACCGCATTCCGTGAAAATCACCAGATTTTACATGTATAAATTTATTTGCGGGTAGCCATTGTCCCTGATTATCGGTTACAAACAATTCTTCATCCATACCTACTCCGATTCCATTGGGTGTGCGAAGGCCATAAATTACTTCTTCATAGCTTCCATCCTTTGCTATTTTAAGGGTCTTTCCGCGATCTGGAAGCGGTTTCTCGTTGGACATTAACCGCATAGGCATGGAAAGATTGGCATAGAAATAATCGTCTTTATATACGAGTCCAAAAGCGAATTCATGAAAATCCATGGATACATCGAAGGTATTGCATATGGATTTATATTCATCCGTTATCCCATCTCCATCATGGTCAATAAGTTGTGTGAGTTCTTGTTTCTGCAAGACAAAAATTTCACCTTCAACAACGGCAAGTCCCAATGGTTCTGCAAGTCCCTTTGCCATGGTTTTGATTTTTATTTTGGTGCTATCGCCTGTCTCTACCCCCTCAAGAATATAAACCGCTCCCTGGGGGGTCCAAGAGGATGCCAACAATCTACCATCGGGCAAAAAGGCCAGACCGCCTACCTTAAATTCTATTCCTTTTATTCTTATGGTTTGAAGGTCATAACTGGGATGGACACCGTCTAAGGATGACCCAAAACCGGGTCTTAGAGCCTTCTTTTCCGTTGAAGGAGGATTGTTTGCGATAACTTTCTTTTCCAAATCTGGCTTCTCCTTTTTCCAATCCTTATCGTCAAGGGAGAGGATATAGTTGACCATTGCCTTTAAGCTGGAATCCTCCAGATTTGGGTGTGGGTTCATGGCTGCATCGCCCCAGACCCCTGATCCTCCTTCCTTGATTTTCTTAATCAGTAGGTCTACCGTCATTTTATCGTTGGGATATTTTTTGGCAATTTGCTGAAACCCGGGACCTACGGTATTTTCGGACCATTCATGACACGTAAAGCAATCCGAACGTTCCATCCAATACTTCCCTAGATTTTCTGAATTCTTCGGGCCCGTCGGCCTTACTTGATCTGGGATTTTTTTGAAATAGGTTCTAGAAATGGTCTTGGTATTATTTTCCAAAGTGATCGCGTTGGGCTTTGTGAGCAAAGTCATGGATAAGTTGTTGTCCATACCTTCCGTGATAAATACTCTTTCCAGTCCAGGATTGCCCTGGTCATCCCTTATAAATTCCGGGCGTTCCTCTAAAAAAATGGTATCGTTTTCAGTGGTCAGTTTATACTTAAGGTATATCTGTCCGTTTTCAAATCGATATCCCTTAAATCGTATTGCTACGTCCTGTTTTTTGCCGTTTCGTTCCAATAACCATGATTCTTGCAATGACGCATTTAGCATGTAATCCTTTCCCCAACTGGTGGGTTGTGCTACCTTTTTTTCCGTGTATACGGTACCATCCCAGTTAACCCCGCCTTTCCATGCACGGAACAGGCCACATGCATTCAGGTCATAGGCCAAATAGCATTCGGAATCCAAGGCAAGGGTGAGCATTCTCGGTCTTAAATCAAGGACCGATCGTAATGCCCAGGGATCAATGGGCCTATTTCCTTTTTCATGAGTTTGTCTGGAAAGTTCGGAATTGCAGGAAATCAAGAGAATACATCCCATTAAAATGAGTATGTTCATATTGTGGGTCCATTCCTTTTTTATATCCATACTTCTTTGTCCTTCACTCTTTACCAGAATCCAATTTGTTTGGTCAAATATCTCTTTTGTCAATGAGGCATTCCCAAAATTAGTGTTGTTACCAATGCCTGCCAAAACAAGATTCAAGTCGTAATAGCACTTTAAAAGTATGCTAAATTCTAGTTTTTGAAAAGTCCCGTGGAACAACCTTTCCGTCTTAGAATGTACATACACCTCTTCAAAGAAAAAACTATAGCTATGGCTAGTCTCTTTGAAAGTTTAACAGATTATTATGGCAAATGCGGGAAGGCGATGATTATTTTGTAGGCATGAATGAAGCAAAAAGATACTTTCGTTACATTATTTTCCCCATTACCCTTGGCATTTGTTTTTGTTCCTATGGACAGGAAGCGAGCAAAATAGATCCTTTGTCCAAATATGAAAATGCAGATGCTCCTGTAAAGTTGTTTCCCGGGGATATTTCAGTGGATGGTATGCAATGGAACAATGCCTTTACCCGGGACAACCGGAAGATATTCTATTGTCAACAATTGCCAAATCGGGCACAATTGGTTTATCAAGAGTTCAGGGGGAAGCGTTTTTCTATACCAGAGCCTATACCTTTTGATACCCTTTACAATTATTCCGATCCCTATATCAATGCCCAAGGAAACCATTTGATTTTTATGTCGAACCTTCCGTATCACTTGAATAGGGATAGTGTTACCACCCATTTCCAACTATGGCAGTCCCACAAAAGATCGGATGGATGGAGCATCCCAGAAATTGTATTCCCCACTAAAACGGGAGTAGGGTATCCCTGGAGGACTAAAGATGGCACCCTTTTCTATTCCTTGATGCCTTCCGATGGAACACGAAACTCTAACATCTATTTCGCCACCTTTAAGAACGGGCGGTATGGTAAACCCATGGCACTTCCAAACAACGTGAATTCAACGGATAAATTTGAAGGGGATGCCTTTGTGGCACCCAATAGGGAGTACCTTATTTTTGCGGGCTTCGATCGGGAGGATAGTATGGGATTTTCCGATTTATACATCACCTTTAATCAAGGAGAAAATACATGGAGCGATCCCAAATCGTTGGGTACTGGAATTAACTCGACAGGTTACGATGGAAGTCCTTTCGTGACGGAGGATGGAAAGTTCTTGATTTTTACAAGCAGCAGGAACAGCCCTGGTGAAAACAGTTTTTTTAACCGGTATATCGTAAGGTTTCACGTGGATGCCTATCGAGAATGCGAACTCTTCAATTGATTTGATTTTCGCAGCCCATCCAAGCTGTCCTTAGGAGTTTTCAATCAAACCCCATAAATATTTCGATTTAAAAAGGCATTCCGGAATTTCTGCTTCGAATCGTATTGCCCGGCCAGTTGTACGAAATCAGGCAATTTTTGATACTGCGACTTCAAAACCTCAGGTGATATCGTAAACAGTTTGCCCCAATGCGGACGGGCGTTAAATGGTTGAAGTTCTTCCTCTATCATGGTAATTAGTTTACCAACTTCGTCCGGGTTTTGCTTCCAGGTGAAATGGATGGCAACACAATCCTGCTGATAGCATGGGCTCATCCAGAGGTTATCCGCCGCAATGGTCCGTATCTCCGTAATCATTAACTGGGGATGTATCAGATCCCGTTTTTTTTCCAAGGCAAGTATAGCCTCCAAGGCACTTTCATAGGGGACAAAAAACTCGGATTGCAACTCCTCACCACTACTGGGGGTAAAACCCATCTTAAAATGGGGTAGACGATCATACCAGGGTCCTGGGACACCCATTTGAGCCGTGCAATTCTCTGCAGAAAGTTCGGTAATGGGATGCAGGTCCCTCGTCGCGGCCTTTGCCCCGTAGAAATCCTCTCCAAGGTCCACAAGCTCCTCATCGGTTCTTCTTTTGACCCAAACTTGGCTGACCTGATCATTTTGCCAATCCGTAAACAGGCTAACACTGTACCCAGAGGACAGAATAGCATCAAAATTGTCCTTTAGGGATTGTAAGGGTAGTTCTTGGAAGACATCCTGACGTACTTGAAACGTTTTTTGAATATCCAATGTCATTTTGGTCAAAATACCCAAAGCGCCGAGGTGTACCACGGCCCCATGAAACAATTCCCCATCATTTTGTTTGCTAAGGGTTATAATTTCCCCTTCGCCATTGACGAATTCCAAGGCCGAGACACTTGTCGCCAAATTTCCATTTTTTACTCCGGAGCCATGGGTGGCCGTAGCACAGGCGCCGGCCACTGAAATATGTGGGAGGGAGGCCAGGTTGTGCAATGCATAGCCTTTCTCATGCAATTCGGGGGCGATATCGCCATATTTTGTACCTGCACCTACGGTTACGGTCATTTTATTTTCGTCCAACGCGATTATTCCTGTAAGGTGTTTTGTAGAGATTTGGTTCAAAGGATTATCAGCAATATTGTTAAAGCAGTGGCAGGAACCCAATGCCTTTTGTGTATCCAGCTTTTTGACCAAGGCCTGAACCTCGGAAACTGTTTTTGGTTCAAAGAGATTTTGTGCGGTATAGGTGTAATTGCCCGCCCAATTCTTACGTTGCACTATCTTGGCAATGACTTCCTTTTTTTCTGATTTGCAAGAGGCCATTGGCATTAAGACCGTACCCGCTGCAAAGGATGTCGTGGTTTGAATAAAATCCTTTCGTTTCATGCGTCTGAATATTTATAATTTATTGATAATAAATTAATTAAAAAACTGAGAGCGTCTGTAATCGCTGCGCTCTCGTATTAAACCGGTCTGCTGGCAGGCAGGAATCTTAAACATTGCCTTTTGTGAAGTAATTTTTAAAATTTCTTGATGGCCGTTTCATCTTTATTTTTGGTTAGAATTGTTTAGTAGCCCACCATTTCCCGAGCCAATAGCTCCAAGTCGATGCCGAGATTTTCCCTATTAACGCGAAGCACTTCCTCCTTTAGGTCTTGGGGCAAATTAGCATATCCGTCCTTGGCCCCCATAATCATCCCCGCTACCGCTGCTACGGTATCGTTGTCCCTTCCATAGTTGACAATAAATTGCAGGGTTCTTTCAAAATCGCCTTCACCGAATTGCAATCCAGCAATCAATATCTGCCAAATTTCCCCGGAATGGAAGGGAATAGCACGCTGATCCTTTTCCAAAAATTGATATACCATTTCTTGGCGAGCCCATTTCTTTTGACTTTCCGGGAACCCCTCGGGAACTTTAAAAACAAGGGAATCCTTGGCAATTAGGGAATCCACCAGCGGTTTTTCCTGTATGGCCAATACATTTTTAATGGAAGCGTCTGCAATGCCGTAGGAAATACGACCGACAAGGCGACTATCCTGATACCCATAGGGATCTACAAAAGTTGCGGCATCCAATATGGAATCCATGTTGTTGGTCCGAAGTGCCATATGGGTTAGGGTAGACACCAAGGCCGAAATATCCTTGGCGTAGCCCAGATCAAAAATAGAATGATTATAGGCCATTGTATAGGCCTCTTCCGGGGTTTTGGCCAGTATTCCGAACATCGGGGTATAGAGTTGGCCAGCGCAGGACAGTTCCCCACCGTAGAAACGATTTTGGGCCTTTTGATAGTCCTCCGGGCTTTTTTGATAGGCAATGGCTACGCGTGCCCATTCCTTGATCCAGTCTATTTTTTCAATACGATTATCCAGGGAATCCGTTTGGGAAAGTACATCGGTATCTGCCAAGGTCTTGGCAATGGACTCATAATAATCCGTAACAAATTGGGCAAAGTTGACGGGTGAAAGATTCGCTCCGTGTTCCGAAAAATACTTCACCATAAAATACTTCCAGCGGGTATCGTCCGTTGTGGCCCCGGCCATAAGGTTATGTGCCCAGGTACCTTCCGGAGATTGTACCCGAACGGCAGGGGTGAGTCCTGTAATATAGCCATATTTTAACTGGATGGCCTTACGATACCACATTTCCGTGGATGCTCCCATGGCATCACCAATAGCCGAACCCACCAAGGCCCCGAGTACTTTGTCATAATAAGCCTCTTTGGAAAGCTGTAAAGTATCGGAGGTATATGCTGCCTTTTTTGGTGCAGGAATATCCACATAAGACCTTTGATCTCCACAAGAAACCAAGACCAAACAAAATACAATAAGACCAAAAGCCGCATTTCTCAAATCAGAATCATTTTATAGGCCATTTGTAAAAGATACTCTTTTTCCTCGATACTTCGAACCAAAGGCAATTGGGCCAATCCAATGAGTCTACGCATTATCTCAATTCCTGCTACCTGGGATACCAGTCTTCTATTGGCCTTTCCTTCATACTTCTCCAATACCGTATCCAAGTAGCCTGGTTTATGGGTAGCTAGGATAAGATGGGCTACCATCACCCCTAGATCAAATTCCGCAAACCCAACAAACCCAAATTCCGGATCTATTACATAAAGATTATCACCTTCGGTCATCCAACTGCCGGGATAATAATCGCCGTGGAGCAATGTATGTCCTTCGGAAAGGTATTGGTCGCCAATACCATGTATTATGGTTTTTAATTTTGTGTCTCCTTTGTAGGTTTTGGAAAGCAGCTGTAATCCGGGCTGCACATCATCCAATTGAAATCCGTTGTCCTCTAGGAAGGGCAGTACAAAAATATGTTGATGGTTCAACAACCGCATTTCGAGGTTTTTTGGAAAATCTGCAGGCACCTTTTTCTTGTGTATCAGACCCAATATAAAAACAAGCTTTTCCAGCTCTCGTTTCGAAAGTGATTTTTTTGCATAGATGGAGGTCAAATCATCACAATGCCCCAGATCCTCGAGTATCATTACGAACATTTCCGTATCATACCCCAAAATTTTGGGGATATGTGCGTTGAGGGCACTACTTTTTATGGTTTCATAAAAATCCCTTTCGACCGCAATACGCTCTTGGGGAGCAGCAATTTCACGGTATTTTTGGACATAGGGCCGGGATTGCTTTAGGATAAAGGAACGGGCATCGGTAATGATTCGAAGTACAACGTTCATATTGCCCTCGCCCGGTTTCTCAATGCGTTGGATATGCTCTTCCGGACTTATCCATTCTTTTTCAAGAAGATAATCCAGAAGTTGCGGAATGGGGGTACTACTGTCTATATTGAACAAGGTATCTTATGTTTATTCCTTGCAATATAGAGTTTAGTGGTTGTACTACGAACCCAAACCCTTAATTTTTTGAATTTGTAGGATTCATTTGGCAAAGATTATATAGCTTTAGGAATTTGGTGTACTATTATCATGAATCAAAACCATAAATGATTTCAAGAAGAAAATTTCTTAAGTCCACTGCTACGGCTTCACTAATTGGTGGGTTGCCTTGGTATGGTCACTCCCTGGGCTTCAATAATGCAGGGAATTCTTTGGAGGAGAGAATCACGGACCGGTTAAAACACTCCCTTACTTCTTCGGTTATCCTTAGGGAAATCCAGTTATATCACTTTGAATCCCTTTTGCTTTTAAAAGTTTTGGATGATTCCGGTGCTGAGGGGATTACGGTGTGTAATGCGAGGATGCAAAACCTAGTGTCCCTTTTCAAGAATATGGTAGTTCCTTTTTTTGTAGGGAAGGATGCTCGGGAAGTGGCTCATTTGGTAAATGGGGTTCACCGCGTTAAGAGTAATTACAAATATGCGGGAATGCCTTTTTGGAACTGTGTGGGCAGTTTGGAAGTAGCTATCTGGGATTTATTGGGAAACTTGGGCGAGATTTCTGTAAATCAGTTTCTTGGCCATTCTCTGCGAACAGAGGTCCCTATTTACCTCTCTAGCCTTACACGCAGTAACTCGGCTGAGGAAGAGACCCAAAACATCATCAAGTATCAGGAGTCTACCGGGGCCAAGGCCGTTAAACTCAAGGTGGGTGGACGTCTTAAAAATACGACCTGGGACAAGGAGCGAACCCGGAAGTTTATCCCTATGGTGCGTAAGACTATGGGTGATGATTTCACCATTTACGCGGATGCCAATGGATCCTACTCCGTGGACGAGGCCAAAGAGGTTGTCCGGTTTTTAGAGGATTATGGTATAGAGATTTTGGAAGAACCCTGTTATTGGCAGGATTACAAATCCAACACTACGGTAAAGAAAGCCTTGACCAAAATGAAGTTGGCGGGAGGAGAGCAGGATTCCAGTTATCACCAATTTAGGGCCATATGTGAAGATAACGTTTACGATATTCTTCAACCGGACGTGTATTACAATGGAGGTATCGTCCGAACATTAAAAATAGCCCATCTGGCGAGTACCCTTAGAAAAGGTTTTGCACCCCATTCTCCTAAGGCAGATCCACTTTTTGCACCATACTCCCAACTGGCGACCGTTGCACCTGTGCTGACCGGTTTTCAAGAATATCCCTTAAGGGGTACAGAAAAACAGAAGTCATGGTTCGGCCCTAAAATTATTCCAGAAAATGGTCTACTTGGCCTGCTCAATGGCAATGGATTGGGTATTCGGTATGATGATGGTCTATGGGCAAAGAGTAAAAAGGTGTAAAAAAATCCTTGCCAATCGGCAAGGATTCATTCAAAATGTATAAAAGAACAAAATAGCTATTGAAATCGTAAAACACAGTAACACAAAAGCTACAACAGGTTGCTTCCGTACTATTCTTTTAAACTCTTGTTGGTGGTTATTAAAACTGATTTTTCCCAAAAATCGATTTTTAAATGTTCTAGTCAAAGGCAAAACCTGTGTAGACCCTAAAAACAAATGCATAAAGGACCACTATCAGCAACATAAAACTAAACCAGGCAAATGCCTTGAAATAGTTTCGTACCAAGTAGTTCCCAAAACTTTTAAATGCTTCGAGATAAATTTCCCGTAAGAGTAGAAATGTTTTCATAGTTAAAGATTTGTGATTCGTTACAAAGGTTTGGTAAATGGTTATAATAGATTTGCTTAATCGATGAAACGCACCATAAAATTTGTCGATTGGCACGGACCGGACCTGTAGTCGATAAATTGAGCCGTTAATCCTGAAGGTACGTAAAACGGCCTTTACGTTCAATTGCAAGATTTTAGGGTTATTTTGAAGTTTCCGTTATCGGAAATTCATATTAGGGGAGGTTGGATAGGCCTAAAGTACTAAGACAAGTAAGTATTGGATTTTTTCAGTGCGGATTTTCCAAATAACCATTTATCGCATTCATCGGGGTATGCTAGTGCAATAAACCGAAATCCGTTTGTTCACTGTTATTATGTCCTGGATGCTCAATAGCATTTTCTTAGAGGCCCTAGGGTTGTACATCTCAAATGTAAGTTGTTCAAAAGGTATGGCGCTTTCCTTGTCCTAGAATCTCATTTCTTAAAGATTTTGTCCGTCAATCCGTCTATTAAGGGCTTCATTACACTTCCAATAAGGATACAGGTTAAAAGCCACAGGGCCCTTATGACGGCATGGAGCTCAGGGATATGAAGGGTGATGACGTAGACCGGAATGATCAACGCCGCATAGCATAGCCCCTTGAATATTGGTTTATGTGCCTTTCCCATATGCCCTTTTGACAACGGGATGTGTAGAAAGTAACTTTTTTCTTTCAATATTTGATGTTATATCCTATTCATTACGTTGTTATTTTTTGTAGACCGCCACTTTCCGGGGCCATTGTATGAGGAAAAACCCGCAATCTCAATATTTATAAAATGTTGTGGGTTTTTCTGTGATACCTCCAGGATTAACTGTGTTTTTCCTTTGGTTTAACTATTGCAAATACTCCAAAGCGTGTTGCCTTTCAGTAGTGCCTTTTTGTTCTTTGCACCTGGAGCAATCGAGCTTCCTGCTATGCTTGAAAAAAAAAGCCCATTCTTTCGAATGAGCTTTTCGCGCTTGATGTGGTACCTCCAGGCATTCCCTCGGCTTGCGCTCGGGACAGGCTTCGATTCTTGTACCGATGCACAAAAAAACGCCTTGCTTTCACAAGACGTTTTCTGTAGTCACCACTCACGCGATTCGTGGTACCTCCAGGAATCGAACCAGGGACACACGGATTTTCAGTCCGTTGCTCTACCAACTGAGCTAAGGTACCAGTATTTCAAGTATAACGCCCAAAGGTATTACCAAAAGGCGGGTGCAAATATAATTTCAAATTTAGGAACTACAAACAAAATAGGGAAAAAAGGGGGTTTGTTTTTTCCATTTTCAGATCTTTGTGATATGAACTTGATCGTAGATGTCGGGAATACCTTTACAAAGCTAGCCGTTTTTGATGGGGGAACCCTGGTCTTTCACCAAAATGCCTTTCCTGAACATGTAGCCCTACAAATAAAGGAGATTTGCGATCAATATCCCGATATGACGAATGCCATAATCTCCAACGTCGGAAAGTTAGATAAAACGGTTATGGCGGTCATGAACGTTTTTTGTGAGGTACATGAACTAGGCCCATCCTCCAAAAAACCATTTAAAAATTCCTATGCCACGCCCCATACGTTAGGGGCCGACCGAGTTGCCTTGGCCACGGCGGCATTTTACCATAACCACAATGGCAATACTCTAATTATAGATGCCGGTACATGCGTAACCTATGATATGGTAAACGACTATGGTGAATACTTGGGTGGTGCTATTTCACCCGGCTTGGCCATGCGTTACCGGGCCGTACATGAACAGACTTCCAACTTGCCCTTATTGGAGCCATATGAACCCTTGGACTTTATCGGAAACTCTACCGACACCAGTATACATAGTGGTGTTGTAAACGGAATTTGTTTGGAAATTGACGGGGTTATCGATCAATATCGCCAACGTTTTGAAGATTTAACAGTTATTTTAACAGGCGGCGATGCCCATTTTTTGTCTAAACGACTAAAAAATACCATATTTGCGGATTCCAATTTTCTCCTCAAAGGACTTAACCATTTGTTAGAATACAACAAGCATTAGATGATCAAAAAAATTGTATTTGCAATGGTGTGCATTGCCACTGCAGGTTTGCATGCACAGAATGGAACCATTTCTCCCTATTCTTATTTTGGTATCGGTGACCTTAGATCTGCAAGTACGGTCGAAAATCAGATGATGGGGGGTATTGGGGTTTACGCGGATAGCATCCATGTAAATCTACAAAATCCGGCCGGTTATAGCAAATTGCGGATTACTACGTATACGGCAGGAATGTCCCGAAGAGAGTTGAGACTTAAAAGCTTTACCGAGGAGCAAAATACTTCCGTGTCCAATTTGGATTATCTGGCGCTTGGCTTTGGACTGGGAAAGGGGCTCGGGGTAGGATTTGGAATCAGGCCCTATTCTTCCGTGGGTTATGATTTGGTTGCTGAGAACAATGATGCCGATGGAGCTTTGATTACCAATCAGTTTAGGGGAGAGGGAGGCCTAAATAAGGTTTATTTTTCCGTTGGATATGCACTGGCCCAAAATCTGAGTATTGGAGCTACGGCGAGCTTTAATTTTGGCAATGTGGAAAATGAACGGATCCAGAGTGTAGAAGATGTTCAATTTGGCACCCTCGACCGAAGAATATCCAGGATAAACGGGATGGACTTCAATTACGCTCTATACTACACGCCAAAGATCAAGGATAAATACACACTTTTTGCATCGGCCCGGGTAAACACACAAGCCAATTTGACCTCCAAAAACAGTCAGGAAATAGGTTCTTTTTCTTTGATTACCGGTCAAAATATTGAGGTATTGGATGTAGACTTGGATGCCCGGGGGTTGAGGAATACGGATTTGAAGATTCCCACTACCACTACCTTGGGAATTGGTTTTGGGGAGAATATGAAATGGTTTCTGGGCGGGGAGTACGGTTTTCAAGACCTTAGCTCGTTTTCAAATGATTTTTTAGCAGCTGAGAACATCGAGTATCAAAACTCCAGTTTTTTTGCTTTTGGAGGTTATTTCATCCCGGATTACGATGCTTTTCAAGGCTATTTTAAGAGGATAAACTATAGGGCCGGGATTCGATATGAAAGGACCGGTATGCTGGTTAATGACACCGAGATCAATAATCTTGGCATAACTTTTGGTTTAGGCTTACCGCTTGGACGTAGTTTCTCGAACTTAAATCTTGGTTTTGAACTAGGAAGAAGGGGAACCACTTCGGCTGATTTAATAGAAGAAAGTTACTTTAAAATCAATGTGGGACTGTCCTTAAACGATTTATGGTTCCAAAAAAGGAAAATAAATTGATAAAAATTTAGTACATTACCCCCCGTTAAACAAAGAATAAAGATGAAAACGAAAATTTACTTCACAGCGCTAATGTTGGTAGGGTATATGGGGGTAAGTAATGCTCAGGCCCAGAATCAGGAATGTATGACCAATCTTTCCATATATGTGGAACATGCAAAGGTCAAGAATTACGATGCGGCATATACACCTTGGAAAATGGTCTATGATAATTGCCCTGACGTAAATTGGGCCAACTTTGCTTATGGAGAGCGGATATTAAAGGACAAGGTTAAAAAATCTTCCGGAGCCGAAAAAGATGGGTACATCACCGACCTTTTAACACTGTACGACAATAGTTTAAAGTATTTTCCAAAAAAGGCCAAGAAGGCTGAGGTGGTCATAGACAAGGTATTACTGAAGTATGATAATAAAATGATTTCCGATCAGGAAATTTATGACCAATTGCACCAGGCATTTGTAGAGGACAGGGATAATTTTAGAAACCCAAAGGCATTGTATTTGGATTTTTCCAGTCTGGTGGATTTACATAAAGCTGGGAAGGCGGATTTGCAGCAGGTTT
Source organism: Ulvibacterium sp. (assembly GCF_028285715.1). Classification (GTDB taxonomy): domain Bacteria; phylum Bacteroidota; class Bacteroidia; order Flavobacteriales; family Flavobacteriaceae; genus Ulvibacterium. The sequence continues at coordinate 50,510 of NZ_JANQOO010000007.1, read as the reverse complement.
TTGACGAGTATGACGATATCACCGAAAAAATAGAGGAGGAAAATAAAAAATTAACAAGTGTCATTAGTAAGCTTCTGCCCAAGGAAGAAGAGGGCACCCTGACCTCAAAGGAGAAAAAACAGCTTAAAGTGGCTACTACAAACTCTACCTCCTTTGGTAAGATTGCAGGGAGTATTGATTCAAAGTTGGGTGCACTGGCCGATTGTGAAAATTTAATTCCTTTATATGAAAAAAGTTTTGAAGCTAAAAAAGGTGATGTAGATTGGGTAAAACGTGCAGTGGGGAGAATGTTTAACAAAGAATGTACGGATGATCCTATGTTCCGAAAACTTTTTGAGGCCCAATTGGCTCTGGATCCATCGGCGGATGCCTATGTCTACGGCGGAACGTTAAAGAAAAAGGCAGGGGATACAAAAGGTGCCATTGCCGATTTCAACAAAGCCTTGGAATTGGAAACGGATCCTTACAAGAAGTCCAATATTGCCTATAAGATTGCCACAAGTTACAGAAGGACGAGTAAATCTACGGCCCGAAGTTATGCCCAGAAGGCCATAGATGCGAACTCCGCCAACGGTAAGGCCTATTTATTGATCGCTAATCTGTACGCTACCAGTGCGAACGATTGTGGAAGTACGCCTTTCGAAAAGCGTGCCATATATTGGAAAGCAGCCGATGTAGCCCGTAGGGCTGGGAGAGTAGACCCCTCTCTGAGCGGAAGGGCAAGTAAGTCTGCAGCGAGCTATTCAGCCAAAGCCCCATCAAAAACGGATATCTTTCAGAACGGGATGGCCGGAAAAAAAGTCTCTTTCAGTTGTTGGGTAGGCGGGAGCGTCACGGTTCCCAACTTGTAGGATGGCAGGTTCTCCGAAGAATATTTTTACAAACGTTGCCGTGGTCTTTTCCACGGCAATGCTTTTTTTTGCCTGTACGGATAACTACAAGAGGGTCGGGGAAGAAGCCGGGAAAAAAATTTTTCCGCAAGGTATCGCCAATAATTTTGTCCTTACGTATACGGAGACCGTTGACGAACTGGGTAGTCAAGACCTAAAATCTACCAAGGTAATCGCGGTACTGACCAGTCCCGTTAGCGAGAATTTTCAAAATCTCAGATTCCCATACCGTACCTTTCCCAAAGGCTTGGTGCTGGATGTCTTTGATAAGGATTCCAATAAAAATGTGGTCAAAGCGGATTACGGCATTATGTATTCCTTGACCAATTTGATAGATTTACAGGGTAATGTAGTTATAGAGACCCATGATGGGAAACGGTTGGAAGCGCCTCAACTATATTATGACCAAAATAACGAATGGATTTTTACCCAAGGGGAATTCACCTATACCAATCCCGAAGATGGTACTGTAATGGATGGGGAAGGGATGGATTTTAATAGGAACCTTAGTTTTTTTAAGGCCCATAGGACATATGGACTAATGATGATAAAAGAAGAATTGGAATGATCAAAATACTGAGGTACACCGAGTATCTGTATGTAGCCGTAGCACTTTTTTCAATCTATAGGATTTATACGGATTGGAACGTAGATCGACAAAATGCCTATCTTTTTGTCTTCTTTGCCATAGTTTCCATCGGGATGTTTTTGTTTCGCAGAAACTATCGAAAGAAATTTGAAAGACGGAATCGCGACCATCAAAAATGATCTGGGAAGGTTATATCATAATTATTATCCTGTCCTTGGTGTTTTCCGCCTTTTTTTCCGGAATGGAGATTGCCTTTGTTTCTGCCAACAAGATTCACATTGAAATCGAAAAAAAGCAGGAAGGCCTTTTAGCAAGAATACTTACGCGACTTACCAAGAAGCCATCCAAATTTATTGCCACAATGTTGATAGGCAATAATATCGCCTTGGTGGTATATGGGCTTTATATGGGAGAGCTCCTTATGGACTGGTTCACTGGACTCTTGCCTTCTTCCAATGCTTTTCTCCAGACCGTGCTTACGGATCTCAGCTTATTGACCCAAACCGTTATTTCCACTTTGATCATACTAATTACAGCCGAATTTCTGCCCAAGGTGCTTTTTCAGATTTATGCCAATACCTTACTGAAGTTTTTGGCATTCCCCGCCTATATGTTTTATATCCTGTTTTCGGTACTGTCGGAATTTGTTATAAAGGTATCCGACTTTATTCTAAAGACCTTTTTTAAAACCGAAGGTGATGAGGTGCAACTGGCCTTTAGCAAAATAGAATTAGGAGACTATATCACGGAACAAATGGAAACCGTGGAGGAAGAGGACATTATAGATACTGAAATACAGATTTTTCAAAATGCACTGGAATTTTCAGAAGTCAAGGCTAGGGAGGTCATGGTGCCAAGGACGGAGATTATGGCCGTTGAATTACATGAAACCCCTAAAAATCTGGCCAAGCTTTTTACGGAAACCGGCTATTCCAAAATATTGGTCTACAAGGATACCATTGACAATATTATCGGATATGTACATTCCTACGAACTCTTTAAAAAACCTAAGACCATAAAAAGCATCCTTCTGCCAGTTGAATTTGTGCCGGAGACCATGCTTATACACGATATTTTGAATGTTCTTACCAAGAAAAGGAAGAGTATGGCAGTGGTTTTGGATGAATATGGGGGTACCTCGGGAATAATGACAGTAGAGGATATTGTAGAGGAGCTCTTTGGCGAAATAGAAGATGAACATGATTCCACCGATTTGCACGAGGAACAAATAAATGATAATAGCTATAAATTTTCCGCTCGCTTGGAAGTGGATTACATCAATGAAAACTACAAACTGGAGCTTCCGGAAACTGACGAATATGAAACCTTGGGAGGGCTCATAATGAATAACACCGGGGAAATACCGGAGCAGGATTCCCAAATTAAAATTGAAAATTTTTTGTTTACGATTTTGGAAGTGTCCAACACCAAAATAGACCTGATTGCCCTAGAGGTTCTGGACAGTGACTAAATGAGGATTAAATAACAGGCTACTAGTATTTTGTCCTTGGAAATGTTAGCCCGATTAACATTCTAAAATTTGAACAGATAAAAAGAAAACACTAATTTCGCGCACTGATTTAAACATTCCACGCCATGGCAATTTTGGAGAATATTAGAAAACGGACCACCGTTTTAATTTTAATCATAGGGCTTGCTCTTTTTGCTTTTGTAATATCAGGTGTATTTACAAGTAATGAACTTGGAGGAGTAAAGGTAGGTTCTGCCGTTGGTGAAATCAATGGCGAGGAGATCTCCCGGGATGCGTTTACCCGACAATTGGAAACCGCCACACGGAACGCCCCGCCCGCTTCGTCTACACTGCAGAATGTTAACCGAGTGTGGGATCGTATTGTAAAGAATACTATTCTGGAACAGCAATTTGAGGATTTGGGCGTAGGGATTGAACAGGATCAAATCGTTGATTTTATCCGGACAACGGGATATGCACAAAATCCCGAATTTCAGAACGAGAACGGTTTTTTTGATCCAAATAGTTTTAGACAGACCGTGGCCGATTGGAGGGCGAATAATCCGTTGCAGTACGATGCCTGGTTACAAACAGAACAGGCCATTATTCAAATGGCCAAGGAGCAAACCTATTATAATTTGGTAAAGGCAGGGGTAGGTGCTACCTTAAAGGAAGGGGAGCTGGATTACAAATTGGCCAATGATAAAATGGATATTAAATATGTGAGGATTCCCTATTCTTCTATTCCAGATAGCAGCTTGACCGTTACCAAAGCGGAAATTGCAGCCTACATCAATGACAACAAAGAAGATTTTAAACAGGAAAGTACCCGGGATATCCAATTCGTCTATTTTGAAGAAAAACCTTCCCTGGATGATGAGAACGCGGTAAAAGATGAAATTTCAAAGTTGATAGGGGATACAGTGGAGTATTCTGAGGAAAGAGATGTTATGGATACCATTGCAGGTTTGCTGAATACAAAGGATATCACTGCTTTTTTAGACCGTAATTCAGATGTAAAGTTCGATACTATCTATAAGGCTAAGAAAAACCTCCCTGCTTCGTTTGCAGACAGTTTAATGGCGTTGAACATAGGTGAGATCTTTGGCCCATACAAGGATGGGGAGTACTATAAGGTATCCAAAATGGTGAATCGTAAACCAAACGGATCTGTTAAGGCCAGCCATATTTTAATCACTTATGAGGGTGCCCAAAGGGCAAAACCCGAAATAAAACGTACCAAGGAAGAAGCTGAAGCTAGGGCTAAGGAATTGTTTAGGGATGCCAAAAAAGGGGATACCCCGTTTGTAGAATTGGCCCGCGATAATTCCGATGGACCTTCTGCTCCCAATGGTGGTGACCTAGGCTATTTTCAGGAAGGAACCATGGTTCCCAAATTTAACGATTTTGCCTTTGGCAATGCCGTGGGTACCATTGGAATGGTAGAAACCGATTTTGGTTTCCATGTGATAAAGATCGATGATAAGGAAGATATTGTACAAGTGGCCACCTTGGCCCGGGAACTAGAGCCTTCGGAAGAGACGATCAATACCCTGTTTACCGATGCCACGAAATTTGAAATGGAGTCCATTGCCAATGAGGAATCCTTTTCGGACCTGGCCAAAGAAAGTGAATATGTGGTACGTCCTGTAAACAAAGTTAAGGCGATGGACGAGAACCTCCCCGGACTTGGGGCGCAACGCGCCATCGTTCAATGGGCGTTCAATGAGGATACCGAAGTGGGCGAGATTAAACGCTTCAATGTTAATAATGGTTATGGCATAGTACAGCTTACCGGAAAATACAAGGAGGGCCTGATGTCCGTTGAAGATGCTTCGGCCACGGTTTTGCCCAAAATCCGGAAGGACAGAAAAGCGACCCAAATTATTGGGGCCAATACGGGTAAATCAATGGAAGATTTGGCCAAGGATAACAATGTTACAGTTTCCAATGCATCGGCCTTGACCGTTAAATCCCCTACCATTCCTGGAGCTGGATCGGAGCCTGTAGTGGTGGGTACTGCATATGCCATGGAACAGGACGAGACCTCTGACCTGATAAAAGGGGAAAGTGGAGTTTTTAAGATTACCGTTACCAAGAGGACCCCTGCACCCAAGCTTGAGAATTACAGCACCTATGCCAATTCACTTAAGTCCTCAAGCGCTGGAAGGGTAAACACTGCTGTGTATGATGCATTAAAGGAAAAATCGGAAATAGAGGATAATCGCGCTACTTTTTATTGAGATATTGCATTTCCCTAATTTTGATGGAGATGTACATTTACCCTCATTCTTTGGTCGTTCCTTATAGTTATAATACCATTTCCGAATAGGGGATAATGGTGTCATATCCCTTTTGCTTGAAATAGGATTCGATATCCTCCTTTCCCGAGGCTAGAATAAAATCACCGCCCCAGGCCCCCAGGCTTTTTATTGCGCCACCAAAATCGGGGAATAACGATTTTTGTACGGGAACAAGTTTTAAGGTCGTTGCCAAAAGGTTTTCATGCTCCGTAATAAGGGCGTTAAACTCCGCTAGACTTTTTGAGGTTGATATGCCTTGGGTAATCCCTGTAACCCGATGTACAAAATGTGAGGTTTCAATAACAGTTTTACGATATTGGGCAATGCCTTCCCTGCTATCTTGTTTTCTGTTGCGATATACAAAAAAAAGATAATCCTTGAATGTGGGGTTAAAATCTGCCTTTTCTACATGGGAATTTTGATTTTTGAGATGGTACAAAATAGGATGGTCAAACTGGGCACAAGCAATGTCATAACCACTACCGGAAAAAGCTTTCCAAAGCAATTGGTAGGGATCTATTTGGGCCCATTGTGCAATATTATTGATCAATGTGGAGGAAGAACCTAATCCCCAGTCTTTGGGAAAGTTGAGTTTGGTTTCAACTTGGTATCCTGCGGCCCCCTCAAGAAATTTTGGGTTTAAGGTTTTGGCCACGGTAAGGATTTTTATCAAAGTATTTTTTACGGTTTTTTGTGATGAAAGTTCATAATGTATGCTCCATGAAGGGATATCCATTCCCATTTCAAACCAAGTGGCCCCTTTATGATCTAGACTTTTCCACAGTAATTTAGGAGATTCAATTTCTTTCACATCTAAGGACTGTCCATAACGAGTGGGTAAGGCTAGGCTCAATGCACCATCCAAAACGGCATATTCCCCGGTAAGCAAAAGCTTTCCGTTGCTGTAAAATTGTTTCACCATCATTTTTTCAACCGCTCCAGGGCTTCTTTTACCGCACCGTGGGTAACAGTACGGGTCTTAAAATAGTCTATCAGCACCTTCTTTTCTTCATCATCCGCTCCTATTTGATTTAGGATATTCATAAGGTGCATTTTCATATGACCTTGTTGTATTCCAGTAGTCACTAAAGAACGTAGGGCAGCAAAATTCTGGGCAAGACCGGCGACTGCCACAATTTCCATCAACTCCTTTGCTGAAGGGTTTTGTAAAATCTCCAATGATAACTTAACCAAGGGATGTAGGTTTGTGAGTCCACCTACGGTGCCTAATGCCAAGGGGATTTCAATCCAAAATTTAAAAACACCTTTTTCAATAGTAGCATAGGTAAGGCTAGTGTATTGTCCATTTCTGGAGGCATAAGCATGAACACCGGCTTCAATGGCCCTGAAATCATTACCGGTCGCCAGGACTACGGCATCCACGCCATTCATAATACCCTTATTATGGGTCACGGCACGGTGCGGTTCAATCCTTGCAATTTCTACCGCCTGAAGCATTTTTTCAGCAAATTCCAGTGGTGCTATCGATTCTCCTGTTTCCAAGGCTTCAATAGGACAACTGACTTCGGCCTTGACCAAGCAATTGGGGACATAATTGGATAGAATGCTCATGACCACATCGATTTCCTTTTCATTTTTCGTGAATGAAGAAAAGGCCTGTGCCTCCGCCTTGAAAACTCTGGCAAATTCTTCAAGACAAGAATTAATGAAATTAGCGCCCATAGCGTCCAGAGTTTGGAAAGTACAATGGAGTTGATAGTAATTTTCCATTACCTTGGTCTTGTCCTTCAACGCAATATGGGTAATGCCCCCGCCACGTCCTTCCATATTTTGGGTAATGGGTCTCACAGCGGAAATAAGCTTGGGTTTTACATACGAAAAGAACTTTTCCAAACTTTGGCTATTGCCTTTATGGATAAAATGGACTTGTCCAATTTTCTCCATTCCTAAAACCTGCGCTTGGAATCCTCCTTTTTCCAACCAGAATTTTGCAGCCTTACTCGCGGCGGCAACCACCGAACTTTCCTCAATGGCCATTGGGATGGCATAGAGTTTGCTGTTGATTAGAAAATTGGGTGCAATGCCAAAGGGGAGGTAATAATTGGTGACGGTATTTTCTATGAATTCGTCATGAAGCCTTTGGACCTTGGGTTCCGTATTCCAATATTGCGCAAGGACATTTTTGGAAGATTCTGGGTTTTTGGTGTAATTCTTTGTGAGCCAATCTATTTTTTCCTCCTTGGTAAGTCTGGAGAATCCCTCTATTGCCGTATTCATGAAGTGCTGGTTTCTACCCCAAATATAGGCATAATGCCGTCAAATTTTAGAAACTTGCGCGAGAGTAGGTGGTGTTATATTTTTCTTGCAAAATTCATTTTTTCGTTAAATTATTAGTAAACTTGAAAGCTTAAATCAATTTTTCACCTTTATGGATAAACCTTGCCTTCTACTACTCCTGGTCATCGGTTTTTTGACCTCCGCCACCGCCCAAAAGAAAACCGTTTCCGTTGAAGAGATTTATGGCGGAGTATTTAGAACTGAAGGTCTGGATGTCCTCAGATCTCTAAAGAATGGCGAGCAATATACCGTATTAAACTATGATAGGTCCAGTGGAGGCACTTCCATAGACATATACAACTATGAAACTCTGGAAAAAACAGGGACCATAATCTCATCGGCCGATTTGCCGGGAATCCAAGGTTTCTCTTCTTATGAGTTTAGCTCCGACGAATCTAAAATTTTATTGGCCACCCAAGTGGAATCGATTTTTAGACGCTCCACTCTGGGGGTTTTTTATGTCTATGATATTGAAACCAAAAAGCTTACAAAAGTTGCGGACACAAAAATTCGGGAACCACTGCTATCCCCGAATGGAAACCTAGTGGCGTATGTTTCTGAAAACAATCTTTATCTTTTTGATATGACCTCTGGCGAGACCACGCAGATTACAACGGATGGGGTAAGAAATGAAATCATAAATGGGGTTACGGATTGGGTCTATGAAGAGGAGTTCGCCTTTGTACGTGCCTTTGCCTGGAACACAAACGGTACCAAAATTGCTTTTCTCCGATTTGATGAGACCCGTGTTCCGGAATTTTCGATGGATGTTTATGGAGAGGGACTATATCCGTGGCCTTATGTATTTAAATACCCGAAAGCTGGAGAGGAAAATGCGGAAGTTACCTTACATATGTTCGATGTGGCGTCAAAGAATACGAAGAAGGTAACATTGGATGATGCGTATTATATCCCCAGGATGCAATGGATGAACCATCCGGATAAACTGAGTGTACAAACATTGAACCGGCATCAGAACCGACTAAAACTGTATATGGTGGACGCAAAGGACAATTCGGTTTCCCTTCTGATGGAGGAGACGGATGAGGCCTATGTGGATGTTACGGACGACCTTACTTTTTTGAAGGATGATAGTTTCATTTGGACCAGCGAACGGGATGGGTATAACCATATTTACCTATACGCCACAAATGGAAAATTAAAGAACCAGATTACCAAGGGCCCTTGGGAAGTGACCGATTATTACGGTTATGATGAAAAGCAAGACCGCGTGTATTACCAATCTACCGAAAATGGCTCAATTAATCGGGGGGTTTATAGTATCCGAAGCAATGGAAAAGGGAAAAAGCCCCTAGCCACTGAAGAAGGGACCAATACGGCCGACTTTAACGCGGACTACTCCAATTTCATTAATTCCTACTCTAGTGCTACCATACCGTATCAGTATACCTTGTGCGATGCTTCTACGGGTAAAAAGCTAAGGGATATTAAGGACAATAAGTCCCTCCTGGATAAATTGGAGGATTATGACATAAGTCCCAAGGAATTTTCTACACTGAAAATCAATGGAAATGATTTGAACCTGTATATGATCAAACCAACCAATTTTGATTCGAGCAAAAAATATCCTTTGTTTATGTACCAGTACAGTGGACCCGGCTCTCAGAATGTTGCCAATAGATGGATGGGCGCCAATGATTATTGGCATCAACTATTGGCCTCCCAAGGATATATTATAGCTTGTGTGGATGGCAGGGGAACCGGTTTAAAGGGTCGTGACTTTAAAAAAGTGACCCAAAAAGAGCTTGGAAAATATGAGGTGGAAGACCAAATAGCAGCTGCCAAAAAATTAAGTGAACTCCCATATATTGATGAAAACAGGACTGGAATCTGGGGTTGGAGTTACGGAGGATTTATGTCTACCAACTGCCTCTTAAAAGGAAATGATGTCTTTGAAATGGCCATTGCTGTTGCTCCGGTGACTTCATGGCGCTTTTATGATACCATCTACACGGAACGTTATATGCAAACACCTCAAGAAAATGCAAGTGGTTATGATGACAACTCTCCATTCAATTATCCAGAATTGCTGAAAGGAAAATATCTTTTGGTACATGGTTCCGGTGACGATAACGTACACGTACAGAATAGCATGCGGATGATGGAGGCTTTGATACAGGCCAATAAGGCATTTGACTGGGCGATTTATCCGGACAAGAACCACGGTATCTATGGGGGGAATACACGAATACACCTTTTTAATAAAATGACGGATTTCGTTGAGAAAAACCTATAAGAACTAACTAAACCAAAATAGTATTATGGCAACAATAGCAAGACCACCACATCAAAGAGAGCTTTTTGGACACCCCGTGGGATTATATGTCCTCTTTTTTACTGAGATGTGGGAGCGGTTTTCCTATTACGGGATGCGTGCCATACTGGTCCTTTATCTTGTTACCCAGACAACGGATAAAAATCCGGGCCTTGGTTGGAGCAATGGTGAAGCATTGGCCCTCTATGGATGGTATACCATGTTGGTATATGTAGCATCCATTCCTGGCGGAATGATTGCTGACAAAATTCTTGGCCAAAAGAAGTCGGTGATTCTTGGGGCTATCCTTTTGGTTGTTGGACATAGTGTTTTGGCCATCGAGCAAATGTGGGCCTTTTATACCGGGCTTGGTTTTATCATTGCCGGTGTGGGCATGTTAAAACCGAATATTTCCACCATGGTAGGCGGGTTGTATAAAAAAGGGGATATTCGCCGGGATAAAGGGTTTACCATATTTTACATAGGAATTAATGTTGGTGCCTTCCTGTCCAGTTTAATCGTTGGGTACGTGGGGGAGGTCTACGGATGGCATTACGGATTCGGATTGGCCGGTATCTGCATGTTATTTGGGCTTATTCAATTTGTTTTCGGCCAAAAATACCTTGTAGGGGTAGGCGACTATTTGGGAAAATCGGATGTTCAAGAGGATAGGGAAGCCCTAAAGAGACCCTTGACCAGGATAGAAAAGGACAGGGTTATTGTGCTGGTACTTTCTTTCTTAATGGTAATCGTGTTTTTTGGTGCATTTGAACAGGCCGGTGGCTTAATGAATATTTATGCCAAGGATTATACGAATCGAATGTTAGGGGGATGGGAAGTTCCCGCATCTTGGTTTCAATCACTCAATGCATTCTTTATCATAACCTTGGGGACCGCCGTGGCCGGGTACTGGGCAACAAGAAAATTAAAGGGCAAAGAAGCCTCATCACTTTTTAAAATGTTAATGGGGCTGATAATTATGGGAACCGGATTCCTGTTTATGACCGCCGCCACCGCTGAATATCAAAGTACTGGAGCTTCGGCCATGTACTGGTTGGTATTGGCCTATTTGTTCCATACGGTAGGGGAGTTGAGTCTTTCCCCCGTATCCCTGTCATTTGTTACAAAGCTGGCTCCCGCTAAATATGCTTCATCAATGATGGGAATCTATTTTGCTACCACTGGTCTAGGAAACAAAGTTGCGGGGTTGCTGGGTGAGTCTGCCTCTCAATTTGGCGAGTATACGGTATTTACGGGAATCGCCGTATTCTGTATTTTCTTTGGTCTTTTAATTTTTGTATTCCTCAAAAAATTGAAGGCATTGACACATGGTGCGGAGGATAATGAAAGAAAAATGGAAAGAACCTAAAACCCCCAAAGGAGATAACGATCACTACTTTATATTGAGATCAAAATAATACGCCCCTTTTTCTCCTGTATAAAAAAAAGGTATTTCCTTTTTCTTACAAGTAGCTTCCCATCTAGCAATGTAACTTCTATAGTTGCTACCATCAGCGATCAACATCTTTGGCCTTACCGAATCTATGAATCGCTCCAAATTGATTCTTGGGGATTGGGTGAGCACAACATATTGCGGGGAGGGACTAGCGGAAGGATAGATACCTAAACTATCCAGAAACCACAATTTCCGTCCCTGCCAAATGTAATTGTTCCGCATTGGCCCGTGTTCCAATTTTTTAATACGCGCTCCTATTCGGTAATCGTTGGCCAACCGGGTTGTTCGCGAACTATCGGTGGAAATAATGTTGAGCTGTGTTCCCGTTTGGTGTAAAAGAATGGAGCTTCGGGTCTGATGTGCCAATACAAGTATTTCCTTATCACGGTTTTCCCAAATGGAATAAAACAACCACGATTGAAATAAAACAACTCCTATAAAAAAGATAAAAATGCTTTTGAAAGTGGGCCGGGGAAGGACAAGAACTAAACTAATAATAATCAGATAGGAAAGGAAAAGCTGTACGCCATCAAAGGAAATATGGGTAAAAATAAAAGCTTCCTGTTGGGCAATCCATCCTATGATTGAATTCATCCATCCAATGAGACTATCGTAGATTCTTACGATGAAATCTGGCAATACATTTAGAAGAACCAAAAAAACAATGGCCACTCCACCGCCCAAAATTAACCCTAAAAAGGGAACTATCAATAGATTGGAAACAAAGAACAGCCCTGGAAACTGATGAAAATAAAATAGGCTTATCGGCAGTACACCCAATTGTGCCGCAATACTTACGGAAAGCAATTGCCAAACTTTACGGAGCAGCCTATTTTTTGGAAACCACAACCGTTGTAGCAAAGGATAGACCCAAATGATGGCGAATACGGCTGCATAGCTCATTTGAAAACCTACCTGAAACAGTAATTTCGGGTCCACCACCAAAAGGATGAATAGTATGGACAGTGCCAGGATATTAAAGGTGTTGCTAGGCCGGTTAAGGTATAAGGCATAGGCTACAAAGGAAAACATGGTGACCGCACGGACCACTGAAGCCGATAGCCCGGCCAAAAAAGCAAAGCCCCAGAGCAATACTACCATTACCACTAACTTGATCGTCCTTCCCTTTGGGAATCGTTCCATAGGCTTTAATAAATATTGCAGTAGTAACAAAAGAATACCGATATGCAATCCTGAAACTGCTAAAATATGAACGGCTCCCGCATTCTTATAGCTAGTGTAAACGGATTCGGAAATATCGTTTCGTTGCCCCAATAACAGGGCCTGGATAATGCTTAGTTCCTCAGCTCCAAAATCCTTTTCCCGTAATTTGGAAATAATGCTATTTCTTAACTTGGCAGCCGTTCCATACACGGTTTTAGATGGATTTTCCAGAAGAACAAACGAACCCCGGGACAATTGTAATTGATGGTAAATGCCCAATCCCTGCATATAGTTTTGGTAGTTGAACTGATACGGATTCAAGGGAGGATGGATGGACTCAAAGTGCGAGACCACTAACAATTCATCATCTATCCGTAGCCCTTGTTGGATGGAATCATTCGGAAGGACGAGTTGTACTTTTCCTAAAACTTGTAACGAATCCAAGGCGAGCACCGAGACAATATATCTCTTGGAAAACGCAGTAGGTTTCAAAACTTCCTTAACCTTTACATGGAAAGCATGATTGCCTTGAAAGTTGGTGTTGAGGTAGTGGTCAGGCCGATTTTTGGGCTCGGAAAAGGAAACGGCCAATACCCCGATCCCAATGGTCGTTAACATGGCCATGATTCCAAAGAAATTGGAATTGTTTCGTCGTTTGTTAAAAAATAAATACGTAAAAAGGGTTATACAGAAGGGTATAAGGGCTGTGGCCGACGCCAAAGGAAGTCCAAAATCTATGGAATTTCCAAGCAAAATGCCAAAAACAAGAAATAGGGTAAGTTTTATAGGGACAAATTGGAGTAGTCGCATCTTACAAAATGCGGGTGGCTTTTATAAAGGCATAGTTCCAATACCCTTCCCTTAGAGAAGATACAATAACACCACGGGAAGAGGAAGCGTGTATAAATTTGATATCATCGTCCTCAACCGAGACTACCAATCCCACATGATTTATGCGTTTCCCCCGCCTCAAGGTCCTAAAGAAGAGCAGGTCGCCTTTGGTTACGTGTTCTATTCGTATCCGTTTGCCTTCCTCCGCCATATGATAGGAAGTTCTGGGTAGTTTGATGTTGTGCTCGCCAAAGGTTACATAGAGAAGCCCGGAGCAGTCCATTCCCTTTCTTGTAGTACCACCATATTTGTAGCGTACCCCGGAAAAGGTCAAAGCCGTATTGATAATTTCATCCGCCTTGGACAAAACTGATTTTTCAATGTTTTTCTCAGTGTTTTCTTCGGAAACACTTAAATTTTCCGAAGCCTCTACGGTAACCTTGGGCGTCTTGGCGTAGGTGGTTTTTTTCTTGACCACGCCACAACTGGCAACAAGAATTAAGAAGAAAATAGAAAAAACGCCGCGCATACACCAAGGAATTACCCCTCTCGATAGCAGTATAGAGGGAACTTGGAAATCAAAATTAAGGAAATATTTTAAAAAGGGACGATTTTAATCGCTAACCTTCTAGTTCACGTAGAATCAATTCTGCAGTTTTTTCACTGGCCCCTTTGCCTCCTAATTTCTTTTCGAGCTCAAAATAAGCCTCAAATTGGGCAGTTCTAAAAGGCCCTTCCAAGATTTTGGATAGTTCCGACTTTAGGTTTTTGGTGTTCAGATCACTTTGGATCAATTCTTTTACAACTTCCTTGCCCATGATAAGATTTACCAACGAAATGTAATCCAATGTAATGATTCGTTTGGCAATTTGATAGGAAAACCAGTTGGCCCGGTAACAGACCACTTGTGGGATTTTAAAAAGCGCGGTTTCTAGGGTAGCGGTACCACTGGTAACCAGGGCGGCGTAGGAATGGCTTAACAGGTCATAGGTCCGGTTGGAAACGAAGCCAATATTGGAATTGTTCAGAAATGGTAGGTAAAAACTACGTTCTAGACTGGGCGCCCCGGCTATGACAAATTCGTATGCCGGAAATGAGGGTATTACCGAGAGCATCAAAGTAAGCATTTTTTGAACCTCCTGTTTTCGGCTTCCCGGAAGAAGGGCTATAATTGGTTTTTTGGCATCGAGATGATTCTGTTCCCTAAACTCCCGTTCCCCCATTTTGGGTCTTACGGTTATGGCATCGATTAAAGGGTGACCCACAAAATGGACCGGGTAACCATGTTTTTTTTCATAGAATTCCTTTTCAAAGGGAAGGATTACGTACATGGTATCGATATCGCGCTTAATGTCCCTTATCCTATTCTCACGGGAAGCCCATATCTGGGGAGAGATATAGTATGCAGTCTTAAAACCATTCAATTTTGCCCATTTGGCAATGCGAAGGTTAAAGCCAGAAAAATCAATAAAAATTATGACATCGGGCGCAAATTGTCGAATGTCCTCTTTGCAGAATTTGATGTTCTTGGCAATGGTCCCAAGGTTCTTTATTACTTCCAAAAATCCCATAAAGGCCATTTCCTTGTAATGTTTGGCCAAACTACCACCTGCCTGTTGCATTAAGTCACCACCCCAACACCTAATTTCGGAACCGCTATCCTTTATTTTTAGGGCCTTGATAAGATTGGACCCATGCAAGTCTCCTGAGGCTTCACCCGCTATAATGTAGTACTTCATACTTCGTAAAGATCAAAATTCAAGCTTCAAATGCCAAAATTTGGGGAGATAAGTTTGTAGAGGGAACAATTTAAAGGGCAGCTGTAAAACTGGGTTTGCCTCAAAACACCTTATAATACAAAATAATAAGGGCGGTCAAAATCGTGGCGATTAGGACCCCTTTGGCACGCTGATCCCTACGGATTTTCAAAAAGCCAAAAAAGGCGATTAGGTTTAGGATGGCCCCCAAAGCCAATAAACTGCCGATATGGCCCTGTTCCAGAGCTGCGTAGAAAGTTTCCATGATGCCCAAATCGGAAAATAAAAGAATATACAAAAGTGTTCCCAGCGTATTGGCAATAATGCCAACCACGAAGCCGATTAAAAGCTCTTTTTTAACATCCATATTTATATATCTGTTTATATCCAAAACGAGTTATCGGGTCAATGTTAGCGCCCTGATTCATTTGTATCGGTTGTCTTATATAGTCTTTCGTTTTACACCAAAAATTATAAGTCCCAAGTGTTCAACTGTTGAATGGCATGATAAGCAGTCAAGTCAAATTGTGTGGGCACAACGGAAATATAACCTTGGCTTAAAGCCCATTCATCGGTGTCCTCGCCATGATCTAAAAGCTCAAATTCACCAGTGAGCCAATAATAATCCTTGCCCATTGGATTTGTTCGTTTATCAAATTTCTCCTTCCAATTGGCCCGTGCCTGCCTGCAGACCTTTATTCCATGTATACCCTTATCTTCCGTTTTAGGAATATTAACATTAAGCACAACACCATTGGGAATGCCATTTTCCAAGGATTCCCGGACTATTTTTTGAACAAAGGGGCCACAAGGTGCAAAGTTGGCTTCCCAAGAATAATCACATAAGGACAATCCAATGGCGGGTACCCCTTCGATACCTGCCTCTATGGCAGCACTCATTGTACCGGAATATATGACATTAATGGACGAGTTGGAACCATGGTTTATACCACTTACGCAAATATCGGGCTTTCGTTCCAAAAGCTCCTGTAGTGCCAATTTCACACAGTCCGCTGGGGTTCCGCTACAACTATATTCCGCCATTGCCCCGCTTTCCAAATCGATCTGTACCTTTTGGGAATATAACGTATTGTCCAAAGTAATGGCATGTCCCATGCCGGATTGTGGACTATCCGGAGCGACCACCACCACATCGCCCAATTCCTTCATATACTGCACCAATGCCCTCAATCCAGGCGCGGTAATACCATCATCATTGGTAACCAATATTAAAGGTTTTGCCATAGAATATACTTTATGCCGTAAAAATACGTTTAAAAAAAAGATATGTCCCAAATGTCCATTAACAAAAAATTAATGCTTTCGAATTACCTACTGGCATGGTTTTTTCAGTATCTTAGGGGATTGGAGATATGTATGTACGTACGGCCCTATTGAATGGATTTTACCATTGGATAGATGTCCTAAATATAAAACTAGTATGAAAAAGAATTTTATCTACGCCCTGCTGCTCACACTCATTGCCGTGGCATCCTGTAGTTTTACCAATAAGTCTTTTGAAAATGATGATAAGGATAAATTGTTGTTGGACCTTATTACCTACGTTTTGGAAAAAGGGCATTATGAGCCTAAGGATATAGATGATGACTTTTCGGTAAGTGTTTTTGAGGATTTTATTGATATCATAGACCCAACGAAACGCTATTTCTTGGAAGAAGATATCCTGGAATTTGAGCAATACAAGTTTCAAATCGATGATCAAATCAAAAATACCGACATCAGTTTTTTCAATTTGGTGTATGACCGGTTGATGAAGCGTATGGAAGATGCCAAGGAACTGTACAAGGAAGTATTGGCTGAGCCTTTCGATTATACCAAGAAAGAGACGATAAACATCAATTATGACGAAGTACCTTTTGCTTCTTCCAAATCGGAACTGAAGGAACGTTGGAGAAAGCAATTGAAATATGCTACTTTGGGAACATATGATGCCAAGTTAGACATCAATTCCAATATAAAGAGCGGTGGACCGTCAGGGGGTGATATTGCCATGGTGGACGCAAAACCTCCCATGGATAAAGGGTATGAAAGTGCTTCAACGGATAAGCCTTTAACAATTGTCGAAGTAGAAGTGGCCGCTAGGGAATCTACCCGAAAAACTTTGGACGAGTTCTTTGATTTTGTAAATGACTTGGAGCGCAAGGACTGGTTTGTACAGTACATCAATACTATTGTGGATGAATTTGACCCACATACCTATTACTTTGCCCCGGACGACAAGGATAAGTTTGACATGAGTATGTCCGGTAAGTTTGAAGGTATAGGAGCGCGTCTTCAGAAAAAACCCGAAGGAGCCAAAATTGTGGAGATTATCTCAGGTGGCCCCGTATGGCGGGACCAACGTTTGGATGTTGGTGATGAGATTATTAAAGTAGGCCAAAATGGAGAGGAACCCATAAATATTGTGGGCATGCGTTTGGACGATGCCATTAAACTGATAAAAGGACCTCAGGGTACTGTTGTGGATCTTACTGTACGGAAGGTGGACGGCTCCGTTGAAATAGTTTCCCTTACTCGGGATGTGGTAGAATTGGAAGAGTCCTATGCCAAATCCGTCAATATTATAAAGGACAATCAAAAATACGGACTTATCAACCTTCCTAAATTCTATGTGGATTTCAATGATTACAGTGAACGTAATGCTGCAAGTGATGTTGCCAAGGAAGTAGAGCGCCTTAAGGAAGAAGGTGTGGAGGGATTAATATTGGATCTTCGTGATAATGGAGGGGGGTCTTTAAAGACCGTTGTAGAAATGGCTGGTCTGTTCATAAAGGATGGCCCCATTGTACAGGTACGGTCTAGTGGAAAGGGAAAGGATGTATACGATGATAAAGATGAAAGGATTCAATGGGACGGACCATTGGTAATCCTAGTAAATGAACTTTCCGCTTCAGCTTCGGAAATTTTGGCGGCCGCGATGCAGGATTACAAAAGAGCCGTGGTCATCGGTAGCAAACAAACCTTTGGCAAAGGTACCGTACAGAATGTCATCCCGTTGGACAATATTGTACGCAGCAATGAACACGGTGATCTGGGAGCTATAAAATTGACCACACAAAAATTCTATAGAATCAATGGTGGGTCTACACAATTGGAAGGTGTTAAGAGCGATGTGGTGGTTCCGGACAAATACAGTTATATCGATCTTGGGGAAAGAGATCAATCCAACCCTTTAAAATGGGATAAAATATCCCCTGCCGATTATGAGGTATGGGACGGTTATATAGATTATGAGCAAACCATTGCCAATAGTAACAAGCGAATGGCCGAAAATGCCCAAATTAAGATGATCGAGGAAAATGCCCAGTGGCTGAAGAAACAACAAGATGAAACGGTCGTTTCCCTTAAATACGATGTATACAAGGAAGAAGAAGAAAAGGATAAGGAAAAAAGCGATTATTTCAAAACCATCTCTGATTATGACTCCCATCTCACTTTTGCCTCTTTAAAATATGAAAAGGAGCTCTTTACACAAGATTCCGTTTTGCGCGAAAAGAGAGATCGCTGGCATAAGAATTTGGCCAAGGACGTTTATGTGGAAGAGGCAGTAAATGTACTACAAGATTTAAAAATCAATAATCTAAAGCAGGGCAAGCTGGCCGTAAAGGATTAAATTATCTATGTTATCAAGATACTAGAAGCCTTAACCTTTGCGGTTAGGGCTTTTTTTTGAGATGTATCCTTCCGATTACCTCAGGCTAAATTTCGCTGCCGTTTTTTATTAAATAGTGTGATTCCATAAATAGCATTATTCCAACAGCTACTTTATCTTTGCATACTTATACCACTTGTCATGGCGGACTCCAGAAGGGCATCGACCCGCTTTATGCGGAAGATGCAACGCAAAGTAGATAATCAGCAACATATTATATCCTTTTTGCTATGTATTTTGGCGGCTCTGGGCGGCGTTTTTCTACTGCGTGATGCTACGTTTACCCAACCGCAGTACTATGTATTGTTCCTTTTGTTCTTTTCGGTAGGTCTTTGGGTTACCGAGGCCATACCACCCTTTGCCGTAGGCCTTTTTATCATTGGATTTTTAGTGTTTACCTTGGGAAATCCGGCTATAAACAGTCCGGACTCCCCTAATTTCATTGAATATGGACAGTTTATCAATACCTGGAGCGATAGTGTTATATGGCTTATACTTGGGGGTTTCTTTTTGGCATTGGCCATGGAAAAAACCGGTCTGGACGTTGAGGTATTTAAACTTTCGGTAGTACGGTTCGGCAAAAGGCCCAACAATGTTCTTTTGAGCATAATGCTGGCAACGGCCTTGGCTTCTATGGTTATGTCCAATACCGCTACTACGGCCATGATGATCGTTTCCATTGCCCCCTTACTGAATACCTTGGATACCAAAGAGCCTTTTGTTAAAGCCCTCCTATTGGGAATTCCGGCCGCTGCGGCAATTGGGGGTATGGGTACGGTAATCGGTTCTCCCCCCAATGCCATTGCCGTGGACGCTATTAATACAATGAAAGGGCTGCCTTTTAAAGTGGGGTTTTTGGAATGGATGTTGTTCGGTGTTCCGGTTTCTTTGTTATTGGTATTTATATTATGGTACATTTTGACCCATGTCTACAAATCCGCTTTGACGGAATTGAACATGGATTTTCTTAAGCCGAAAGAAAAACCTAATGCCGATGAGTTGATGCGGATTGAGGAACGCAAGTCGCAGAGACGCATCGTGCTCGGGGTAATGCTATTGACCATTTTTCTTTGGTTAACTGGGAACATTCATGGTATTTCCCCAGCAATGGTGTCCGGATTGCCCATCTTGGTTTTTACTATGTTAAGTATTACCACCGGGGATGATGTAAGGACAATTCCTTGGGATACCCTAATGCTGGTAGCCGGAGGGCTCTCCCTTGGTCTCTCCATTCAACAAACGGGCTTGGGCGAATATTTTGTTGGAAAAATGGAAAATGTGGAATTGGGTTTTTGGGTATTGGTACTTGTATTCGCCTTTATTACCGTGCTGTTTTCAAATATCATGAGCAATACGGCAACAGCCACCATTCTAATTCCTATCGCTAGTATATGGTCGGTATCCGATCCCATGGTGCTACCCCTGGTCATTGGTCTAAGTGCTTCCTGTGCCTTGTTTCTTCCTGTATCTACCCCACCAAACGCCATTGCCTTTAGTACAGGCAAGCTGACCCAGGCAGACTTTAGGCTCAACGGTTCGGTGGCCGGAATTTTGGGCCCTCTGCTTATCATACTGTGGGTGTACTGCCTGACCTGGTTTATGTCCTAGCCAGAAAACCGTTGCTCCTCTTGGGTTGATTACGATACGGAAACATCCTTTAGTTTGTCCGCGTGCATTTTGCGGAGTTTTGCCAATTTAGGTGTAATCACGGCACTACAATAGCCTTGTGAGGAATTATTGGCATAATAATCCTGATGGTATTCCTCTGCTTCGTAAAAGATGTCCAATGGACTGATTTCCGTAACAATGGGTTCGTTAAAATACGGAGCTACATTTTTAATTACGGCCTCGGCAATTACTTTTTGTTCCGCATTGTGGTAATAGATAACAGATCGGTATTGTGTCCCAACATCTGCCCCTTGGCGATTTAAGGTTGTCGGGTCATGACTGGTCATAAAAATGGTAAGGATATCCGTATACGAAACCTGATTCTCATCAAAATGGATTTGCACCACTTCGGCATGTCCGGTCTTTCCCGAGCATACCTCGCGATAAGTAGGCTTGCCCGGGGCATTGCCGCCACTATAACCCGACACCACTTTTTCTACACCTTTTACTTGCCGAAAAACGGCCTCTACACACCAAAAACAGCCACCGCCAACAGTGGCCAATCCTAAATTCATTGTATTCATATTTTCAATTCAACTTTAATTTTATCAATTGCCAACTGAATTAATCCTCTATTTTTTCCATTTTCGAATCACTGTCCTGTTTCTGCAACTGCATAGATTCGGAATTGATACAATACCGCAATCCACTAGGTTTCGGTCCGTCCGGGAAAACATGTCCCAGATGGGCATCGCAGGTATTGCACATTACTTCTACACGGATCATCCCAAAAGAGGAATCCTTTTCGTACTTAATTGCATTTTCCTTAATGGGCTGGGTAAAACTGGGCCAGCCTGTACCCGAATTGAACTTTATGGTGGAGTCAAAAAGTGGTGTACCGCAGCATATACAGTTATACTTCCCAGCTTCATAAATACTGCACAGTGCTCCGGTATGCGGGGCCTCAGTCCCTTTTTTTCTGGTAATTCTAAACTGCTCCGGGCTAAGTAGTTCGCGCCATTCGGATTCTGTTTTTTCGACCCTTCGGTCCGGTTTCGGATTTCCTTTTGTACTAAAATGTATGATATCTTTCCAGCTAAGCATTTTATATTTATTATTTAAAAAGTATCTTAAAAACTTCAATACAAGTTACATATAACCTACTGAAGAAATAAATTGTCTTAGTCGATTTTTTAAAAGAATACTTACAGCCACAGTACTATTGGAAAGTCATGGAATCACGTTAAATTTGACGTATGTTTCGTACTAATTCCCGGAGTAAGGATAGCAAGCTATATACCGTTCTAATTTTGGGCTGTATCATCGGTTTTTGGGTTTTTGAAAATTTTTATACTCCTGCCTCTTATTCTACCAAAGAAGGAGAGGGGCTCAGGACCACAATTCCAAGTATCTATCTTCCTAGCTCCACTACAGGTGTTCTTGTAGATCACAATCACTTTCTGCTATCCTATAATGAACCTTTTGAACAGGCGGAGTGGGTTGCTTATATCCTAAAGAAGGAACACCTAACCCAAGATGATAGGAAACGGCCCTATTTTATAGAGGATCCCAAAATAAAGACTAAATCCGCTGATTGGCGTAATTACCGGGGCTCTGGCTATGATCGAGGCCATCTATGCCCGGCCGGAGATCGTAGGTTCTCAGAACAAGCGTACAATGAAACATTTTACACGAGTAATATCAGTCCGCAGGATCGGGATTTTAATGCAGGTATATGGAACCGATTGGAAATGCAGGTGCGCCAATGGTCAAAAAGATATGGAGAGGTATTTGTAGCAACTGGGGGCGTGCTAGAAGATGGACTTATGGAAATAGGTGAGGAAGATGTTGATGTTCCCAAGGCGTATTACAAGATTGTGGCTAGGAGCGACGCAGAAAACTTAAAGGTAATTGCCTTTTTGATGTCCGCGGAGGAGACCAATGCACCCCTTGAGAAATTTGTCGTATCGATCGATGAGATAGAGCAGAGGACCCAAATTGATTTTTTCCAGCATCTTGAAGACAATAAGGAAGAGAGATTGGAAAAGGAAGTTAAACTAAAGGATTGGAAGTTTTAGGTAAAGTCAGAATTCCTCCTTCAACCTATTGGTATCCAACTTTAGGAAGATGAACAGTAGGGCGGTAAAGAACAAGAGCCCAGAACCCCCATAGCTAAAGAAGGGTAGGGGAATACCTATGGTAGGCAATACCCCGATAACCATTCCTACATTAATAAAGTAATGGATCAAAAGGATGGAGATTACTCCATAACCATACATACGACTGAAATCGCTTTTTTGGCGTTCCGCTAAAAAAACCAGGCGCAAAAATAATAGGGTAAAGAGAATTACAACGGTGGTGGTTCCTACAAAGCCCCATTCCTCACCGACTGTACTAAAGATATAATCCGTATGTTGCTCCGGAACAAAATCGCCCTTGGTACGCGTACCTTCTAAAAATCCCTTTCCAAAGAACCCTCCAGATTCGATGGCCTTTTCGGATTGATAGGAATTGTAGCCAATAGTCTTCCGGATCTGTTCCAATTTATTCGGATCTTTTTCCAAACGAAGCCAGAGGCTAAACCTATCCCTATGGCGTTGTTCAAAGACGTTGTTGAAAACAAAATTCACGGAAAATGAAAATAACAAAGCAACTATGGCCATTGAAACAAGTGGCAAAATGGGGATTCTACTTTTCTTCTTTTTAAGTAAGAAGAAAAGCAATATCAGTAGTACGGTAACTATGCTCACCCATACCGTGCCGAACATGAGGGTAGTTACAAAGACCAAAACGACCAAAAATCCAATGCCCAAATAGTACAAGGGCAACCCCTCCCTAAAAATGACGAAGACCAAGGAAAAGAATACCAATGCACTTCCCGGGTCCGGTTGGGGTATAATTAGAATTACCGGCACAAGAATAATCAAGAAGGCATACAATTGATCTTTGCCCCTTTTAATATCGGTTTGTATATCACTTAAATACTTGGCCAGTGCCAATGCCGTTGCCACTTTGGCAAGTTCGGAGGGCTGTAGGTTAAAAAACCCCAGGTTATACCAGGAGGTAGCTCCTGCAATAGTCTTTCCGAATATGAAAAGACCCAAAAGCAAAATTAAGGAGACTATATAGAAGACACTGGAGAAACGCTCATAAAAACTAGTTTCCATAGCCAAAATAATTACTATGGAAACTAAGCTTGCTCCTATAAAGAAAAGTTGTTTTCCGTGTAAGGTGCTAAAATTAAAAATGGATGGCTCTGCTTCCGTGAATGTGCTGGAATAAATATTTACCCAGCCTATGAGCACCAATGCCATGTAGATGAAAACAGTAAGCCAGTCGATTCGTTTTAGAACACTTCTACCAGACATATTCGTTTATCTTGAACTCCTCACCGCTAAAGGGTTTGGCATACTCATGCTCCAAGGTTTTTTCCAACATCCTTTTTTCGAGATCTTTTCGTGTAATTACCCCCTTTAAGTATTTTTCTATCATCAGGGAAGCAATGTGTCCTGCATAACGTGATCCATAATAGCCATTTTCAATGTAGACCGAAATCGCTATTTTGGGATTGTCCACTGGAGCAAAGGCAACGAAAACCGAATGATCGGTTAATTGTGTCTTAACACTGTCTATGATAGTGAAATTTTCTACTGTGCCTGTCTTTCCGGCAATCTCTATGTCCGGAATCTGCACCCAACGGGCCGTACCCTTTTTATAAACATCGGCCATCCCCTGGATTATAGGTTCAAAATGTTTGCGATCAATGGTGGTGAGTTTAGGTTCGGTGTATTTGGGATCGCTAATGTCCTCGCCTTCAATTTTCTTAAGGACATGCGGGGTATAATAATGCCCTCTATTGGCAATGGCGGCGGTCATATTGGCCAATTGTATGGGAGTAACCAATACTTCACCCTGTCCAATCGAAAGAGAAATAATTGTAGATGATGCCCAGCGGTTGTCCCCGTACCACTTGTCATAAAACTTTTTTGATGGGATGAGACCACGTCTACCCGTAGGCAGGTCATAGCCTAAATATCCCCCCAATCCAAAACTTTTTATGTGTTTTTCCCAAACGTCCATACCTTCGTCCGTGGTATCGAACTTATCATATATCCTTCGAAAAGTATGGGCGAAATAGGCATTGCAGGATTTGTAAATACCGCTGTTCATATTCCGGGTACCACCTCCGCAATGACAACCTCTTTTTCTGCCTCCCACAAAAAAACCGTTGTAGCAAGTAACCGTGGTGCTTGGAGAAATAACACCTTCTTGCAGGGCGACCAGGGCATTTAAGATTTTAAATGGAGATCCAGGGGATTGTTCGGCCAAAACAGCTCTATTGAACAAAGGTTTCGGGATGCTATCGTTGTAGAGCTTGTTATAGTTTTTTGAGCGTTCCCGGCCTACCAAAAGCGAAGGATTATAGGTAGGGCCAGAAATTAAGGAGAGAATCTCTCCGGAAGCGGGTTCAATGGCAACAACACCACCTCTTTTGCCTTGCATTAAACGTTCCCCATATTCTTGAAGTTCCTTGTCCAGTGTTATGTGTACTTCCTTTCCTTGCTCTGGAAGCGTGTCCAAAATACCGTCTTTGTAGGGGCCGATATCGCGATTAAAGCGATCTTTCTGGATATATTGCACCCCCTTTCTTCCCCTAAGGACATCCTCATACTGTTTCTCCACTCCGGTACGTCCAGTAAGTTCTCCCTGTATATAATAGGGGTTTGCCGCCAAATCCCTTTCGTTTACCTCACTAATATAGCCCAGGACACTCGCAGCACTAGGTGTGTCATAATAACGCAGGGAACGCTTTTGAATATAAAACCCTTGATACCGACGCATTTTTTCCTGTAAGCGGGCATAGTCTTCCTTGGAAAGCTGAGGGACCAATACGGAAGGTAATCTTGGTGAGTAAATACGCGCTTTCCGCAACTCTTTCTTAAACTTCTCCTTGTCAATACCCAAGAGATTACAGAACTCCAAAGTATCCAAGGGTTTTACTTCACGAGGAATGACCATCACATCATATGCGGGATCGTTACCGACCAACAATTTGCCGTTGCGATCATAGATATATCCTCTTTCCGGATAGTCATAGATTCGCTTTATGGCTGGATCCTCCAGTACCTGATCTGGAGAAAAGCTAAATATCTGCAAATAGGAAAGTCTTCCAATAAAGGTTATTCCAATTAGTACAATAATGGATGATAGCAGAATCTTTCTCATTCTTTCCTAACGCTAAAAAGTGAACTGAACAACAAACACAAAACCAAAGTAGACAACCCTATGGCAAGCACCTTTTTTAGAATCAACAGGATATTGGCCAAACTGAAGATTTCCAGTGCAAAGAAAACCATATGGTGTACTATAATTAATAACGCCAAAAACGCTATTTGTTGTGCCTTGGGGGCATTTCCTAACCTAAAGCTCTGAAATTCATAATTGACTCCAAATACGAAGCGCATAATTGCAGGCCTTAGATAGGCAATAGTAACGGTTGAAGCCGCATGTATGGCCATAGTGTCCGAAAAAAAATCGATACAAAACCCTAGTAAAAAGCTAAGGCCAATAAATACCGCACGGTTTTCCTTTATCGGATACCAATACAAAAATAAAATGTAGACCATAGGATTGATGAACCCAAAGAAATTTAGCCGGTTGAATACCAATACCTGTACAAGGACCAGTAACGTAAAACGAACCACATTTATAAAATAGGAACTACTGATCATTTGTAGCGGTATTGGATTCCAACTCCAGTATTTCGGGTCTATCGATGTTTTGTACAACGTATACGTTTTTGATATTGGTCATATCATTGAACAACGCAACATCTATATGGTAAAAACTGTTGGAAGTATCCAGATTAAACTTCTTTATGGTCCCTATTGGAATATTCTCGGGAAAAATACTGCTCATTGCCCCGGTCACGATAGTATCTCCAATGGTAAGGGGAACTAGCCTCGGGATGTCTACCAATTGTACCGTGCTGTATTGTTTGGTGTCCCAGACCAAAGAGCCAAAATGATCCGTATTTTTGATTTTGGCGTTAATGTTAGAGTTCTCGTTTAAAATGCTTTGGACCGTTGCAAATTTATTGGACACGTTTTCCACGATGCCTAAGATGCCTTTAGCCGTAATGACACCCATATCAGCTTGTACACTGTCCTTTTTACCTTTATTTATGGTGATGTAGTTTCTTGGGTCCGAATAGCTGTTTTTGATTACCTGTCCCGAAACAATGGTATACCTAATATTTGCGGAATCCAGCTCCATAGGGGAACCTATTTTTTTATTGAACAATAAATCCCGCAACATTTTGTTTTCTTCCACCAATCGTTTGTTTTCCTGGGTCAATCCAAAATAGGAGGAAATGCCATGCGAAGTCTCGTAGATATTTCCAGTTATCCAATTGGACGAATTAAAGAATCGGGACTGGTGATAGGTATGCGACTGTACCGTAAATGCCAATGAAATAATCAATAGTAGAAAATAGAGCAGAAAATTTTTATTCCGTACAATGAAGTTGATTATCTGCTGCATTCACTTGATAATTTTCTAAGATATCAGAAAATAGTTTTGAAAGAAAATAGAAATGCCCAAAATACTAGGTAAGCCCTCTTATAGCTAACTTTATTTGATAAGAATGCTTTTGTAGCGTTCCAAGTTCTTCAATGCAATTCCAGTTCCTCTTACTACGGCCCTTAACGGGTCTTCCGCAATGTAGACGGGTAAATCCGTTTTCTGGGAAAGTCTTCTGTCCAACCCTCTAAGCATGGACCCACCTCCGGCCAAATAGATGCCCGTATTATAGATATCCGCGGCTAGTTCAGGGGGTGTTTGGGACAAGGTCTCCATTACCGCATCCTCTACCCTAAGAATAGACTTATCAAGGGCCTTGGCAATCTCGCGATATGAAATCTGAACCTGCTTGGGTTTACCGGTCAACAAATCCCGACCTTGCACGGATTTTTCGTCAGGTGGGGTCTGGAGATCCTCCGTAGCGGAACCGATTTCAATCTTTATATTTTCCGCCGTACTTTCACCAACGTATAAATTATGCTGGGTACGCATGTAATAAATGATATCGTTGGTAAAAACATCACCAGCGATTTTGACCGATTTGTCACAAACAATTCCGCCAAGGGCAATTACTGCAATTTCGGTAGTTCCTCCCCCGATATCCACGATCATGTTCCCTTTGGGCTGCATAATGTCCAAGCCAATACCAATGGCCGCAGCCATGGGCTCATGGATTAGGTACACTTCCTTACCGTTTACACGTTCGGCGGACTCTTTTACGGCCCGCATTTCAACCTCTGTAATCCCGGAAGGGATACAAATAACCATTCGAAGGGCGGGAGGGAACCATTTCTTTTTCAGTGCCGGGATGTTCTTTATGAACATATTGATCATCTTCTCGGAAGCGTCAAAGTCCGCTATAACCCCGTCTTTTAAAGGCCGTATGGTCTTTATATTTTCATGGGTCTTGCCCTGCATCATATTGGCCTCCTTGCCCACGGCGATAATTTTACCGGAAATACGATCTCTGGCAACGATAGAGGGACTATCTACCACAACCTTGTCCGCATGGATAATGAGCGTATTCGCAGTACCCAGGTCTATGGCAATTTCCTCCGTCAAGAAATCAAAAAATCCCATATTATTTTAGTTTGGTTACGTTACAAGTTTGGCTGGGGGAGCATTTCATCGACAAAAGTAACAAAATTAATGTTTGAAATGACGTGTGCCCGTCATTACCATAGCCATATCATTTTCATTACAATAATCTATGCTCAACTGATCTTTAATAGATCCTCCTGGCTGTATAACGCTGGTAATACCACTTTTATTTGCAATTTCCACGCAATCCGGAAAGGGAAAGAAAGCATCGCTGGCCATCACCGCGCCATCAAGATTAAAATTAAAGTTTTTGGCCTTGTGGATTGCTTGATTCAAAGCATCTACACGAGAGGTCTGCCCTGTCCCGCTGGCGCATAATTGTTTGTTTTTTGCCAAAACAATAGTGTTGGACTTTGTATGCTTGCATAATTTGGAAGCAAAGATGAGGTCTTCCAATTCACGTTTTGAAGGTTCTTTTTTGGTTACATATTTTAAGTCTATCAGGGTATCGGTTTTATGATCCTTATCCTGTACCAAAATTCCATTCAAACAGGTCCTCACCAAGGTATTTGGTAAATCCGTTTCATTTTGTATTAGAATTATCCGGTTTTTCTTCCCTTTTAATATATTCATGGCATCGTCGGAATAACTGGGAGCTATTACTACCTCACAAAACAATTGATGTATTTCTTCGGCGGTAGGTTTATCAATTGCTACATTACTGATTAAAATTCCACCAAACGCCGAGACAGGGTCCCCGGCCAATGCATCCATATAAGCTTGATGAATGGAATCCCTAGTCGCCAGACCGCAGGCATTATTGTGCTTTAAGATGGCAAAGGTGGGGCCATCCTTACGAAATTCGCTCATGAGATTAACCGCGGCGTCCACGTCCAAAAGATTGTTATAGGAAAGTTCCTTACCGTGCAATTTGGTGAACATAGCTTCAAAATCGCCAAAGAAAAATCCTTTTTGATGGGGGTTTTCGCCATAGCGAAGGGTTTTTCCCCTGGGTTCACTAATTTTTAAAACGGCCATTTCTTGCTGATTGAAATAATTGAAGATAGCCGTATCATAATGGGACGAAACGTTGAAGGCTTTGGTGGCAAAGTGCTTGCGATCTTCCAACGAGGTACTTCCGTTACCCGAGCTAATCAACTCCAAAAACTCGTTATAATCCTCCATGGACGATACGCAAAGAACATCCTTGTAATTTTTGGCCGCAGCACGGATTAAGGAAATCCCCCCGATATCTATTTTTTCGATGATGTCCTGTTCGGGTGCCCCGCTTGCCACGGTTTTTTCAAAGGGATATAGGTCAACAATAACAATGTCCAATTGTGGAATTTCGTATTCTTCCAATTGGGCTACATCACCTTCATTATCCTGACGGTTCAAAATTCCACCAAATACCTTTGGGTGTAGGGTCTTTACCCTTCCTCCCAAAATGGAAGGATAGCTGGTGACCTCCTCTACCGGGACAACTTCAATGCCCAATTCCTTAATGAATTTTTCCGTACCCCCAGTGGAATAGATGGTGATGCCTAATTCCTGAAATTTTCTTACAATTGGTTCAAGTCCCTCTTTGTGGAATACGGATATCAAGGCCGAAGTGGCTTTTTTTACATTGCTCATTTGTATAGTGTTGTGGGCTATGGTTTAAACCCACAAAAATAATTTTTTTGAATGTAAAAAAGAGGCCAGTTATCAACAAAACCAGTAAAGTTTTAAAGAATCTTGGCGACCTCGGCAGTAACAAATTCCAGGAAACGTTCGTCGTCTTGAGTAAAGGGATTAGGGGTGTTGGAATCTATGTCGATTTGACCCACGTTTTCACCGTTTACGAACAAGGGGACCACAATTTCCGCCTTTACGGTAAGGCTGCAGGCAATGTAATTATCTTGGGCCGTAACGTCGGGAACCACAAAATTTTGATTGCTCAGGGCTACTTGTCCACAAATTCCCTTACCGAAGGGGATAATGACATGATCTGTGGGCTCTCCGGCATAGGGCCCCAACTTCAATTCCTCCTTTTCTCCATTCCTAAAATAGAAGCCTACCCAATCATAGTAGGGGACTTCTTTTTTTAAAAGCTCACAGATTTCTTGAAGACATGGGGTTACATTGGGCCTCTGTTTAATGATCAGGACTACTTTTTCCCTTAACGAATCTAACATGGAATTTTTCAATTTGTATTGTCAAAAGTCGAGGTTTTACCTAAAACTAACAAAATGCCAATGCCATAAATATTCGTTAACATAAGGCGTTGATAAGACAGAGAATGTAATAATTCGTATTTTTGTAGGTATGAAAACGATAATTTTCAAAGGGTTTTCCACGGTAATGGCTTTGCTGGTACTCGCTTCCACAACATCATGGACGGTCGGGAAGCATTATTGCATGGACCGTTTGGTAGATGTGTCGTTTTTTGCCCATGCCCAGGATTGTGGTATGGATATGAAGGCTTCTGCCAACGATACTTCGCAAATGGAAACCGAGGATTCTTGTTGTAGCGACCAACTTATCGTTGTGGAAGGGCAAGACCGTTTAACTTTTTCCTCTTACGATGGTGTTCTTGTACCGCAACCTTTTTTGACTGCTTTTACCTATGCCTATTTGGCCCTGTTCCAAGCTCAAAAGGAACGACCGGTACCCCATGAGCACTATCCTCCCCCCCTTTTATTTAAGGACATCCATGTTCTTGATCAGGTTTTCCTCATTTGATTTATTCGTCATTCCCAAGTAGGCAAAAATATGTCTGTTCCGTCCCCATTTTTTGTATGGAGGATGAGTTTCGAATCGTATTAAAAAGATTTCCCTTTTCCGGGAAATGACAATAAATCTAAAAATAAATGAAGCGTATATATCGTATTTCTGGAATGACCTGTAGCGGCTGCTCAGCTTCCGTTGCGGAAAAACTATCCCAAGTCAAGGGCGTTATACAAGTTGATGTGAATTTGGAAAAATCGGAGGCAGAGATTTCTTTGGCCAGTCCTATTTCTTTACATACATTAAAATCTGCCCTACCGGCCAAATATGGCATCTCAGAACTGGAGGCCCATACAGCTGTAATGGATACAATGGGAATTGAGGAAAAAACCAAACTGCAGCAGTTAAGACCATTGTTTCTCATCTTTTTATATCTTTTTGTAGCGGCCTTTTTGCTCAATTATAAGGAAGCTGATATCCCATCGGCCATGTTGGATTTTATGGGTCTCTTCTACATCGTATTCAGTTTTTTCAAGTTGTTGGATTTGAAGGGTTTTCCCGAGAGCTTTCGCATGTATGATCCACTGGCCAAGGCAATACCTCTTTATGGTTGGGTTTATCCCTTTATGGAGTTGGTACTTGGACTGATGTTTTTGATGCGGTATGCCTTGACCACTGCACTGATTGCAACCATCGTACTATTGGGTATTACGACCATAGGTGTGGTCAGAACGTTGCTGGACAAAAAAAGTATCCAATGTGCCTGTCTGGGTACTGCCCTTAAGCTACCGATGACCGAGGCTACGTTTATTGAAAATGCCATTATGTTGGTTATGGCGATGGTTATGTTGACCCAAATTCTTTAGAAGAGGAAAGATGAAAATATATGTGATACTTGCCATTTTGGCAATTCCCATGATTTCCCTTTCCCAGGATAGCGTAGAGGGTATGGTTATGGAAGGAAATTCGAAGGATGAACATGCTGGGCTACCGGGGGCCAATGTCTATTGGCTGAATTCCCAAATTGGAACGGTTACAGATGCAGAAGGTCATTTTAGTTTACCCTATTCTGGGGAATATAATATGTTGATTATTAGCTATTTAGGATTTATATCGGATACACTTACGATAAATTCGCCCCAGATACTCCATCATACCCTAAGACCGGCAAACGCATTGGATGAAGTGGTGATAGAAAAACAACGCGAGGCGGTTCAAAAGACCTATTTCAGTGCACAAAACGTAGTCACGGTAAATAGCGCCGAATTGCTAAAGGCGGCCTGTTGTAACCTTTCAGAAAGTTTTGAGACAAATCCGGCCATTGATGTTAATTTCAATGATGCCCTTACCGGTACCAAACAAATTCAAATGCTCGGATTAACAAGTCCCTATTTGTTAATTACCCAGGAGAACATTCCAATGATACGCGGGGCTTCGCAGACGTATGGTCTGACCTTTATTCCGGGAACATGGGTAGAGAGTATTCAGATTACCAAAGGGGCCGGAAGTGTGGTCAATGGCTATGAAAGCATTTCCGGGCAAATTAATACGGAAATGGTGAAACCGTTTACGGACAATGCTCTTTTTGTAAATGGTTATGCCAATAGGAATGGCCGTTTGGAACTCAACACGCATTTTAATCAAAAATTGACCAATAGGTTAAGTACGGGATTTTATGTACATGGGAATAGAAGAGATCAAAAGGAAGATCGGAACAATGACGGATTTTTGGATGCGCCTTTGATGAACCAAATCAATGTAATGAACCGTTGGCAATATCAGAATCCGGAAAAGGGTTGGGTAAGTTTTGTCAATTTTCGGTTTTTGAACGATGAAAAGCAAATAGGGGAGACCCGTTTCAGACCTGACGCCGATGGATTTACCATCGATAATCCTTCCCTGGGGGAGGTCGAGGGCCCTGCACCAAGCGCAGCGGAAGCATGGGGCGGCGAAATCGATACCCGAAGGTTTGATTCCTCCCTAAAACTGGGTTATGTGTTTCCAGAACTCCCCTTTCAAAGTTTCGGGTTTCAGGCCTCTTATAGTATCCATAAACAAAACTCGTATTTTGGGCTAAATCGGTATGATATTGACCATGAGAGCATCTATTCCAATCTTATTTTCAATTCCATCCTTGGGGATACGAGGAACAAGTTCAAGACAGGATTGACCTTCGCTTATGATTCCTATGATGAACTGGTTAATGTTCAGGTATATGAAAGGATAGATCAATCGTTAGGGGCATTTTTCGAATATAGCTATGACAATCTGGAAAAAGTGAGCCTAACGGCAGGCTTGCGAATTGACGATCATAATCGTTTGGGGACCTTTATTACGCCTAGATTTCATATTCGATATACACCTTGGGAAAAAGCAAGTCTAAGAGGGTCTTTTGGAAGAGGTAGACGGGCGGCCAACATTTTTGCGGAGAACCAACAGTTGTTCGCATCATCTCGTCAGATTCAGTTATTGGACTCTACAGGCCCAGTTTACGGACTAGATCCTGAGGACGCATGGAACTATGGGCTTAGCTTCATTCAGGGTTTTACTTTTTTGGACAGGCCTGGAAACATAACCTTGGATTTCTATAGAACGGATTTCCGCAATCAAGTGGTGGTGGATTGGGAAAATCCTGATGAAGTGTCTTTCTATAACTTGGATGGCAAGAGTTATGCCAACAGCGTACAATTGGAACTGAACCATGAAATTATGAATAATTTGGAACTTCGTACCGCGTATAAATATTATGAGGTGGAAGTCGATTATCGTTCGGGCAGGTTACAAAAACCCCTATTGGCAAGGCATCGTTTCTTCGCCAATTTGGGCTATCAGACCGAGATTAAGGAAAATGGGTCGCAATGGCGATTGGATTATACATTGCACACATTGGGTAAACAGCGCCTTCCGGATACCTCCGCTAATTCCGAGCCATTTCGGTTAGACGCGTTTTCGGAACCTTATAGTCTAATGAATGCTCAGGTGACCAGAGTCTTTTCAAGAAAGTTCGAAATTTATTTAGGGGGTGAGAATTTGACTAATTTTACACAGAGCGATCCCGTACTAGGCTCGGAAGATCCCTTTGGCCCATATTTTGATACCACCATTGTGTTTGCACCGATCATGGGAAGAATGTTCTACATAGGCTTTCGACTTAAACCATAATAATCTCGGTCGGAACATCGTTCGGGCCTTAAAAATTTGAAATATGAAAAAAGTAATGATTTTCACCTTTTTATTGCTGATATCGGTAACAGTTTTCGCCCAAGAAAAAAACAAAAAATTGACGATGGAAGTTGATGGTAGGTGCGAAATGTGTAAAATGCGGATAGAGAAGGCGGCACTTACGGTAAAAGGAGTAAAATATGCCCTATGGGATATCCCTTCCCATCAATTATCATTGATTGTTGATGAGCGCAAAACAGATCCCATGAAAATAAAGACGGCCATAGTCGGGGTGGGTCATGATACCCAAGAGCTCAAAGCCACAGAGGAAGCTTACAACAGTGTACATGCCTGCTGTAGATATCGTGAGGACGACACCAACGATAGCGAAAAGCATCAATGAAATTTGGGTGAAACAACTAAAACTCGCATTTAAAAGTTAAATTTTAAGGCTTGCCGACCAATTTAGGGTAGGTAAATGTAAGGATATACCATATTTTTCGCACTAAAATGAATACCACAAAAGGTTGATATTGGTGCGGAAGGCTTTTTTTATCACCATTTTTATATCGGTGCAACAACTTTTTTCCCAAACCTGTTGCTCTGGGGGAGTTCCTTTGTCCAATAATCTAGGGTTGCCCAATGAAGGTAAAGGGGCCTGGATCCTTGGATTGAACTACGACTACAACAATTTGAATACCTTAAATGCCGGTAAGGACAAATTGGATGATGATTCCCGATTGCGTATTACCAATTCGGTTTTGGCGAATTTGGGCTACGCCTTTACGGATAGGATTTCCGTAGAAGTACTGTTTACATGGGTGAACCAGACACGGACCATTACACAATTCGGGAACGAGAACTTTACTGAGACCAGGGGCATTGGTGATGCGGTTTTCCTAGCTAAATATGCTATTCCGGATATTCTTGGGGAACAGACCGTCTTGAATCTAGGACTGGGTACCAAGGCACCTCTTGGTAGATCTGATTTGACTACCGAGGAAGGATTTCAGTTGACTGCCGACCTGCAACCCGGGAGCGGGGCATGGGATATGATTGGATGGATGTCTATATCCAAAGGGCTCAGTTTTAGACCTTCGGCCACAGTTTCGGGAAGCTTTACCTATCGTTTAACGGGTAAGAACAATTCATATTTAAACGATACCTCTACCTACGAATTTGGTAACGTGATACAGGCCAATTTGGGATATACCGACCAATTTCTATTGTTCAACACGATATTCAATCCAGGCGTAGTGTTCAAATATCGAAATGCTTCCGTGGACAAGGTTGAAGGTTCCGATTTGCCTAATACGGGAGGGGAATGGGTTTTTATTAGGCCTGAACTTGGAGCTCAAATTACGCCTAGTATTATCTTGACTACAAGATTGGAATTGCCCATTTATAGCTATGTGGACGGCACACAGCTTACACCCACATTGCGGTTCACTGCTGGAATCTCATTTCTACTGAAAAAGAAAGAGCTAAACATTTTAAACTAATTTGCTATGAAAAACGTGTTTTTTTTACTAGTCTGTTGCACCTTTTTATTGTCATGCAGCTCATCGAGTACACAAGAAACGGAACAAAATCCGGATGTTCAGGGAAACCCGAATCCCTCCTCCAATGAATGGAGTATCCCGGTAGCCGAAGTTTTGGATGGCGGCCCTGGAAGAGATGGCATCCCTGCCCTGGAGAATCCCAATTTCGTGGCTGCGGAAGATGCTTCTACGGTTTTAAAGGACACCGATTTGATAATAGGATTTAAAAATGGGAACGATATCCGTGCGTACCCCCATATTATTCTGGATTGGCACGAAATCGTCAACGATAACATAGAAGACACTTCCCTTGCGGTCACCTACTGCCCGCTCACGGGCACCGGAATTGGTTGGAACCGGATTATCAATGGAAGGGAAACGACTTTTGGAGTATCGGGTCTGCTGTATCAGACTAACTTGGTTCCTTTTGATAGGGCCACATTGAGCAATTGGTCGCAGATTTTAAACGAATCGGTTAATGGCAGTCTTCTAGGGGAAAAGGCAGATTTGATCCCTATTGTGGAAACCGATTGGGGAACTTGGAAATCTATGTTCCCATCGACCAAAGTGTTAAGTATAAATACGGGATTCTCAAGAACTTATGGAATTTATCCCTATAGAGATTATAGAACCAATAATGAATTCTTTATTTTCCCAACGCCCAAGGACGACAGATTACCACTGAAGGAACGGGTACACGCCATTGTGGATAATGGGAATGCAAGGGCATATCGTTTTGCGGATGTCGAGGTTTCCGGGGCGATCAAGGACTCCTTTGGGGCAAAAGATTATTTGGTGGTCGGGAATTCAGAATTTATGGTCTCCTTTGAATTGAGCGGGTCACAAAATGCTTTACAATTTGAATTCATATTTGATGGAAGTTCAGAGGCGATTGTTCAGGATGCCACAGGTACCCAATGGAATGTTTTTGGCGAGGTTGTCTCAGGAGCGGGTAGTCCTTTAAAAGTTTCCTCCTCCTTTATGGGGTATTGGTTCTCTATTCCCGCCTTTTATGAGACGGCGTTATTTGGGGAATGATTTTGTTTTTAGAGGAAAGTCCACTAAAGTAAAAGCCTCCCTGGTATCCAAGGAGGCTTTTGCTCATATAAGAATCTGCACTTAGTATTACATCATTCCGGGCATACCGCCACCGCCTCCCATTGGAGGTGCTGCAGGTGCTTCTTCCTTGATGTCTGTCAAGGCACATTCGGTAGTCAAGATCATTCCGGCTACCGAAGCTGCATTTTCCAATGCAATTCGTGTTACCTTGGTTGGATCTATGATACCTGCTTTAAGCATGTCTACGTACTTTTCAGATTTGGCATCATACCCATAATCGGCCTTGCCTTCATTAACCTTGGCCACTACAACGGAGCCCTCACCTCCCGCATTTTCAACGATAGTCCGGATTGGGGATTCTATGGCTCTGGCAACGATTTGTACACCGGTTTCCTCATCGGAATTTTCAGTGGATGCTTTGGCAAGTGCTTTCTTTGCCCTAACCAAAGCCACACCACCTCCGGCGACTATGCCTTCCTCAACAGCGGCCCTTGTTGCGTGCAATGCATCGTCAACACGGTCTTTTTTCTCCTTCATTTCAACTTCCGAGGCAGCACCTACATATAATACGGCAACACCACCTGCCAATTTGGCCAAACGCTCCTGAAGCTTTTCCTTGTCGTAATCCGAAGTCGTTGTTTCAATTTGGGATTTGATTTGATTTACTCTCGTTTTAATGTTTTTTGCGGCCCCGGAACCATTTACGATAGTGGTATTGTCCTTGTCAATGGTCACCTTCTCACAGCTTCCCAACATATCTAGGGTAGTATTCTCCAAAGAGAAACCTCTTTCTTCGGAAATAACCGTACCATTGGTCAATATGGCGATATCCTCCAACATAGCCTTTCTTCTATCACCGAATCCAGGGGCTTTTACCGCGGCAATTTTCAAAGAACCTCTTAATTTGTTCACTACCAAAGTAGCCAGGGCTTCACCATCAACATCTTCTGCAATGATCAACAAGGGCTTCCCAGACTGTGCCACGGGCTCCAAAACGGGAAGAAGATCCTTCATGGCAGAAATTTTCTTATCGAAAAGTAGAATGTAAGGACTCTCCAAATCCGCTGTCATTTTTTCGGAATCGGTAACGAAATACGGAGAGAGGTATCCTCTGTCGAATTGCATACCCTCAACCACGTCAACATAGGTATCCGTTCCTTTGGCCTCCTCTACGGTGATTACTCCTTCCTTTCCTACTTTGCCAAAGGCTTGTGCGATTAAGTCACCTATGGTTTCGTCATTATT
Organism: Ulvibacterium sp.; assembly: GCF_028285715.1. Classification (GTDB taxonomy): domain Bacteria; phylum Bacteroidota; class Bacteroidia; order Flavobacteriales; family Flavobacteriaceae; genus Ulvibacterium. The sequence continues at coordinate 12,856 of NZ_JANQOO010000007.1, read as the reverse complement.
GGCAGAAATAGCGGCAACTTGTTTTATTTTTTCAGAGGAGTCACCAACACGTTTAGATTGTTTTGAAAGATTCTCTACGATAGTATCTACGGCTTTGTCTATTCCTCTTTTCAGATCCATTGGATTAGCGCCGGCCGCAACGTTTTTTAGACCTTCCTTAACGATTGCTTGTGCCAGAACAGTGGCGGTAGTGGTGCCGTCCCCTGCCAAATCATTGGTTTTGGAAGCTACTTCCTTTACCATCTGGGCACCCATGTTTTCAAGGGCATCCGCCAATTCTATCTCTTTTGCTACGGTTACCCCGTCTTTGGTAACTACGGGAGAACCAAAGGATTTACTTACGATTACGTTTCTTCCTTTAGGGCCTAATGTAACCTTTACCGCATTGGCCAAGGCATCTACACCTCTTTTAAGACCATCACGTGCTTCAATATCAAATTTTATGTCTTTTGCCATAATTAAAATTTTGTTGTATTAAAATTTAAAATCCCAAACTTCAATTTCCAAATTCCAAGCTTTGGGGATTTGTTTTTTTTGAAGTTTGACTTTAAATAATTGCTAAAATGTCACTTTCACGCATCATTAGATAATCGGTGCCTTCCAATTTTAGCTCCGTACCCGAATATTTTCCGTATAGGACCGTGTCACCTACCTTTACCGTAATCTTTTCGTCTTTTGTGCCGGGGCCTACGGCAACCACTTTGCCCTGTTGTGGTTTTTCTTTAGCAGTATCCGGAATATAGATGCCGGACGCAGTTTTGGTTTCGGCTGCCATAGGTTCAATAAGAACCCTATCTGCCAATGGTTTGATGTTAACTTTAGCCATATTTAATAGTTTTTAATTGATTTTAAAATTCTTCGTATTTCTTGACAGAAATTATGCCATTTCCTAAAAACTGACACTTTGTAAAATAAAAAATGCCAGCTTGTCATTTTTGCTGGCATTTGAGAATGTTTGGTCAATAAATTATAACGAATCTGTAGGATCCACTCCGTCGTTTGTTACCGGTGCCGGGATTTCTTCAGGTACGGTTTCAGGAACCGCTGTTTCGATATCATCTCCTTGAAGCAATTTTGAATCTGCATCACCAAAATTTCCTTTAAGAGCAATATTGGAAGCCAAAATAAGTACCACTAATAGAATAGCTAGGGTCCACGTACTTTTATCTAGAAAATCCCCGGTCTTTTTTACTCCTCCCACAATTTGGCTGCCCCCTCCACCAAAGGAAGAAGATAGCCCCCCACCTTTAGGATTTTGGACCATAATGACCAAGACCAGTAGAAAACAGACTATGATGATAAGAATCAAAAAAATGGTGAACGTATTCATCTTTTATCGTACTATGTTTTTTTCTGTAATTTTTGTACCTCCTTTATTCGGTCTGCAAAGAAACCACTTTTTTCCGGATATTTCAAACTCAATATTTTATAGGCCTGTACCGCCTTTTTATACTTTTTCTGTTCCAAATAGACCTTGGCCAAAGTTTCGGTCATCAATTCATTTTTGTCGATTTTTACCGATGACTTTATATCTACGCTAGACTCAGAGGTCTCCCTTGGTACAATTTTGGGATTGTCAGCGATAAACTTGTCAATTAACTCGAACTTTTTGGTTTTCAGAACCGCTTCCTCAATAGGGAAATGTATCTCTTTCGTTTTTGGTCCTTGTACAGATTTTTTACTTTTCCGAACCGTTTTTAGCGAGGCAAGTTTTAACCACTCCGTAAAGGAATATTTCTCCTTCTTTGTGAATGGCAGAGGATTTCCCAATTGTAGGTTGTCATTTGATTCATCCTTGTTCTCGGATACAGTTTTCGCTATTTTTTGGTTTTTGGATTCAAATAAGTGGGGGTCTAAAATCTGTTCTGCCTCACTACTGTTTTGAGGGAGGGGAGCGTCATCTGATTTTTCAATTAGAAAAATCTTTTCATTATCCGAGGGGACCACTTCTTCCGAAACGATTTCCGTATTTACCAAGGAGGTGGTTTTTCCTGAAATGGAATCTGCAATGCTGTTTTGAAGAAAGTCCCGAGAGGTTATGAAATCAAATAATATGTCTCGATCTGAGGTATAAGCGGCCGTAATTTTTAAGGCGTTATTGTATTTAAAACTATTGAGATTTTTTAACCCTTTTAAATGAAGTGCGCGTGCAGCTTGAAAGTAGGGGTATTCATCCAAAACGTCTTCCAGTTGTCTGGTCTGTACAGGGGATACCACTTTTTCCGGATACTGAATAAGATATGTAAATTCTGCTACATTCAAAGTTTTAGTTTCACGACTTAAATTTCCAAATTAAACCCTCCCAGTTTTGTACTTCCAACCTCGCACCTCACATTTCCCAGCCTTGTATTTGTGTACTACCAATCTGCTAGGGAGGCGTTAAAGATATCTTGAGTAATCCGTTCAAAAATAATTTCATGTGCCTCTGCCTGTATGGATGTCAACTGTACGTTCGCATCATAATCATAAAAAAATGAGAACCGCTGCTCAAAATCGGCATCTTCCTTTGTTTTATTGTAAAAGCGAACTTTTACCGCCATGGAAAGTCTATTTTGCGCGGCTCTTTGTTGAGCCGTAGCGGTCATAGGGGATATGCGGTATTCTACTATCTCACCTTCATATAGTAGGTCTCCATTAGAAGATGTAAGTTGAAGACTGGTCTGGTTCAAGATTCTATCCTGCAAGGCCAAGGTGAAATCCCTGTCCAGTCCAGGGGCAAAAACTGATCCGGGACTTTGGGTAGCGTAATTTTGGAAATAGGGGATTTCAAAAGTTTCGGCGGTGCCCACGTCCCCACCGGTAAAGTTATACACCCCACAACCACTTACCAAAACCGTAAGAACTACTACTAGAATACTGTTTTTGAATTTATGCACACTTCCTTTTTAAACCAAGAATAAAAAATATAGGACTAATAAAAAAAGTTTTTCACTTTCTTTTATGACCGCATCCCTTGAAAATTTCTTTTTTAAGTTCAGAGATCATATTGCTTTATCTTTCTATATAAGGTACGTTCAGAGATACCCAATTCCGCGGCTGCTGCTTTTCGCTTGCCTCTATTTCGCTCCAAGGATTTTTTGATCAGTTCTATTTCCTTTTCTTGTAAAGATAGGGTTTCTTCTTCCTCTATCTCCTCGGCAAAATGATACTTGTCCTCTTGGGGCTGACTGTGGATTTGAGGTTCTACTTGGGGTTCTGGGAGATGGAGGACCTCCATGGCCGTACTTTCCTCTTCTTGTATGTCTTCCCCGTTAGTTCCATATATTTTTCGGATAAGTGTTTCGTTCTCCTCCTGTACCTTGGCAGAATCCTTGTTCTTGAGTAACTCTAGGGTAAGTTTCTTCAGATCATTAAGATCTCCCTTCATGTCGAAAAGCACCTTATACAGTATTTCCCGTTCATTGCTAAAGTTCCCCTCATCTTTCTTTTGGTCTATGACAGCGGGAAGATTACTTCTGTTGGCATTGGGAAGGTAACCGTTCAATACGTAAGCTGATATGTTTCTTCCTTCCTCGAGTACGGAAATTTGTTCAGCGATATTCCGTAACTGCCGGACGTTTCCGGGCCAGCGGTATTTCATTAATAATTGAATAGCTTCGTCTTCCAAACGTATTGTGGGCATTTTGTATTTCTGCCCAAAATCTGATGCGAATTTTCTGAACAAGAGATGAATATCTCCTTGGCGTTCCCGTAGAGGGGGGATATTTATTTCTACGGTACTTAGCCTATAGTAAAGATCTTCCCTGAATTTTTCCTTTTTTATAGCATCAAGCATATTCATGTTGGTGGCCGCAACAATCCGTACGTCCGTTTTTTGTACCTGGGAAGAACCTACTTTTAAAAATTCACCATTTTCCAAAATTCGTAGTAGACGAACCTGGGTGGTAAGAGGAAGTTCACCTACTTCGTCAAGAAATATGGTACCACCATTCGCTACTTCAAAATAACCGCTCCTGGTTTGCGTAGCACCTGTAAAAGACCCTTTTTCATGACCAAAAAGTTCACTGTCTATGGTACCTTCCGGTATGGCTCCACAGTTCACCGCTATATACTTTGCATGTTTGCGATGAGATAAGGAATGTATAATTTTTGGAACGGCTTCCTTACCCACCCCGCTCTCGCCTGTTACTAGGACCGAAATATCGGTTGGGGCTACCTGAATGGCCTTTTCCAAGGCCCTATTCAGCTTGGGATCATTGCCAATAATCTCAAAACGTTGCTTTATTGCTTGTACTGATTCCATCTATTTTCTTTCGTTCCTCAAATCAAAACCCTGAGCATAGGCCATTATTCCATTGGAATACGGGATTCTAAAAAGTCAATTATTGTCTGAATACCCAACAGCCTCGCCGATCAAGGTAGCCGAAGTACACTCGTTTATCTTTACGTTTACGAAATCCCCGACACGGTAGCCTTCCTTGGGAAAGACCACCACGGTATTTTGGGAATTACGTCCCATCCAGTGGGCATCGGATTTTTTGGAAGGGCCTTCGATCAACACCTCCTCGATTTTGCCCAAATGTTGCCGGGTACGATAAAGCCCGTGTCTTTGTTGCAAATCTATAATCTCACGTAACCTTCTTTTCTTTGTTTCCACAGGAATATCATCCTTTAATTTTCGTGCGGCCAAAGTCCCTGGTCTTTCCGAATAGGCGAACATAAATCCAAAATCATACTTTACATACTCCATGAGGGATAGCGTATCTTTATGATCTTCCTCGGTTTCCGAGGGAAATCCGGCAATCATATCCTGGCTTATGGCACAATCCGGTAGTATTCTCCGGATGCTGTCAATCAGTTCAAAATACTCCTCTCGGGTATGCAAACGGTTCATAGCCTTTAGGATACGATTGCTTCCACTTTGTACCGGTAGATGAATGTAGTCGCAAATATTATCGTATTGGGCCATGGTCTTTATGACATTAAGAGTCATATCCTGCGGATTGGAGGTAGAAAATCGAATACGCATCCGGGGTTGGGCCAAAGCCACCATTTCCAATAATTGTGCAAAATCTACCGCAGTGGCCTTTTGCATCTCCGAAGCGTTAGCAAATTCCTTCTTAAGTCCGCCACCATACCATAGGTAGCTATCCACATTTTGTCCCAGAAGTGTCACTTCCTTAAAACCCCTTTGCCAAAGATTGTTTACCTCGGCTACGATGGATAGGGGATCTCGGCTACGTTCGCGACCTCGCGTGAAAGGCACTACACAAAACGTGCACATATTGTCACATCCGCGGGTTATGGACACAAATGCGGTGACCCCATTGGAATTTAATCGAACTGGGGCTACGTCGCCGTAAGTCTCATCCTTGGACAGGATAACGTTTACGGCATTTCGACCCTCATCGATTTCCTGTATAAGATTGGGGAGGTCTTTGTAAGCATCCGGCCCAACTACCATATCCACTATCTTTTCCTCTTCAAGAAGCTTGGCCTTTAATCGCTCCGCCATACAGCCCAATACACCTACCTTCATATGCGGTTTGGTTTTTTTGACCGCATTGAATTTTTCCAAACGTTTTCTTACGGTTGTCTCGGCCTTTTCGCGTATGGAACAGGTATTTACCAAAACCAAATCGGCATCTTCTAAAACATTGGTTGTATCAAACCCTTGTTCGGACAGGATGGAAGCCACGATTTCACTATCCGAAAAATTCATCTGACAGCCGTAACTTTCTATGTACAGTTTGCGTGTGTTGCCCTTAGTCCTTTCCAAGGTAAGTGTACTGCCCTGAACCGATTCATCTATTACTTTCTCCATGGAATGCCTGCTATCTTTGATAGAATTTAAGAAGGCAAAGATAATACTAAATTCAAAGTTGTGACATAATGACAGTTTGTTTTGCAGTATTTTATACATTATTGGGTTACTTCCCCGTCTAACTTACCATTTCCAACAATAGTGTGGTCCCTATCAATGGGATAAACCGCTTCGGTTTTACCCAAAACATTTTGGTGCAAAATGGCAACACCCTTCGGGTGTATGGATTAAAGGGTCTTGAAAATGGTTTTTTTGGACTGTCATCCCAAAACAACGCAACGGTTTTCCATGACCTGCATCTATTCGTAAACAACCCAATAAATAATTTGATATGAAAAAGAAAATGCTAGTACTGCTAGTGGTGGCTTCGTTGGGATTTATTTCATGCAATGACAACGAGGACGATGACAGGTACGCCGACTATCTTGTGGCGCGCCCACTGAAAATGACCAAGGCCGAATTTAAAAATGGTGTGGATGTCATAGCACCCTTGCCCACCGAGGAATCGGGAAAGATTTATGCCTACCAGGATTACGTCTTTGTCAATGACAAATACAGGGGCATTCATGTAATAGACAACAGCAATCCAAATGCGCCGAAAAAGATTTCTTTCATCAAGATTGCCGGCAATGTGGATATTTCGGTTAAGGATGATTATCTCTATGCGGACAGTCTCATGGACCTAATTGTTTTGGATATCTCGGACATTACCAATATTACTATTGTGAATCGATTGGAAAACGTTCTTCGGGATAATGTGATATGGCCTCTTGGAGTCGATTTTTTTGAACAGACCGACTTTGATTACGAAAACGAGATTATTATTGGATGGGAAGTATTTACAGAGCGTCGCTTGATTGCAGAATACGAAGAACGATTTCTGAACGGGGGAGACATTTTGTTTGCGGAGGCTGCTAATGATGCGGGTACCGGACAAGGGGGGTCTTTGGCAAGATTTAAGATTGTGGGGGATTTCCTTTACGCCGTTGACAGTCATAACATCAACGTTTTTAATATAGAAGACTTGGAAAACCCTCAGGATTTGGAAGATGTTTACGCGGGGTTTGATATTGAAACTATTTTCAACCGCGGGGAACATTTGTTTCTAGGAAGTATGCGTGGCATGTACATTTATGACATTTCCTCCCCAGCCACTCCTACGTTTGTATCGGAGTTTGAACATGGTACTGCTTGTGACCCTGTTGTTGTGGATGGTGATTACGCCTATGTTACCCTACGTGGCGGTAATGGTTGTGGTGCCATCGAAAGTGGATTGTTCATTGTGGATATTTCCAATATCTCCAAGCCGGAGCTGAAGATATCCTACCCCATGGATGGGCCGTACGGACTTGGTGTAAAGGATGAAAAGCTATTTATATGTGACGGTGAATCCGGGCTCAAGGTTTATGATAAGACCAATGTGGAAGATTTGGTATCCCTAAACCACTTTAAGGACATTTTTACGTTCGATGTTATTCCTTTGGACAACTCGTTGTTGATGGTAGGAGATGAAGTGTTGTATCAGTACGAATACTTGGAGGACGATATCAAATTGATGAGTACTTTGGAGCTGGACTAATGTATCATTTAAGTATAAAAAAGCCCCGGAATTCCGGGGCTTTTTTATGTGTGCATATTTCTGGAATGGTCCCGAATTAAAAAAATCGGTTACTTTTGTTGCTTCAAAAAGTATTGCATGGCAAAGAATTTAGTGATCGTAGAGTCGCCCGCAAAGGCTAAGACGATAGAAAAATTTTTGGGGAAGGATTATAAGGTTGAGTCTAGTTTTGGGCATATTGCCGATTTGCCTTCCAAAGAACTAGGTGTAGATGTAGATAATAATTTTGAACCCAAATATATTGTTGACAAGGAAAAGAAGGCCTTGGTCAAGAAATTAAAAGACCTTGCCAAAAAAGCGGATACCATATGGCTGGCCAGTGATGAAGATCGTGAGGGGGAAGCTATTTCCTGGCATTTGACCGAAACATTGAATCTGGATAAGAAAAAGACCAAACGTATTGTTTTTAATTCCATCACCAAATCTGCTATTCAGAAAGCTATTGACAACCCTAGGGATATCAATTACAACCTGGTAAACGCCCAACAGGCAAGACGGGTATTGGATCGTTTGGTAGGTTACCAACTCTCTCCCGTGTTGTGGAAAAAAATAAAACCGGGACTCTCGGCAGGCAGGGTCCAATCCGTTGCGGTGAGGTTGATCGTTGAAAGGGAGCGGGATATTGAGGTATTCAAGCCAGAAGCATCGTTTAGGGTTTTGGCAGAATTCAAGACCACGGATGCAGGCGTGTTTACGGCTAAATTAAATACGACTTTCGCTTCCAGGGACGAAGCAGAAGCGTTTTTAAAAAAGAACATTGGAGCTATTTTTTCCGTGAGTAGCCTGGATAGGAAACCGGCTAAAAAGTCCCCATCGGCGCCGTTTACCACGTCAACTTTGCAACAAGAGGCGTCCCGCAAACTTTATTTTTCGGTCGGGCGTACCATGCAGGTGGCTCAAAGATTGTACGAAGCCGGACTTATCACTTACATGAGAACCGATAGCGTTAACCTTTCCGTGGAAGCCATTGCAATGGCCAAAGAGGCCATTATTGAAAACTATGGGGAGGCGTATAGTAACGTAAGGAATTTCAAGGGAAAGTCAAAAGGTGCTCAAGAAGCACATGAGGCCATTCGACCCACAAACATTGCGCATCAATCACCATCTTTGGAGCGGGACCAATCCAAATTGTACGATCTTATCTGGAAGCGGACCATAGCCTCTCAAATGAGTGATGCCCAATTGGAGCGTACCAATGTTAGAATTAAGTCGAGCACGCATGATGATGAATTTACAGCCAATGGGGAGGTCATTAAATTTGATGGCTTTCTAAAGGTATACATGGAAGGAATTGATGATGAAGATCGCGTTGAAGAGCAAGAAGGCATGTTGCCCGCAATAAAGGAAGGAGATGTCCTGGAGAATACCTACATTACGGCAACTGAGCGTTTTACTAGGCCGCCATATCGATTTACAGAGGCATCCTTGGTAAAGAAATTGGAGGAACTTGGAATTGGAAGACCCTCCACCTATGCACCTACCATTTCAACCATTCAGAATAGGGGTTATGTGGAAAAAGGAACTGTAGAAGGTACGGAAAGAAATTATGTTCAATTGGTTTTGGATTCCGCAAAGATACAGCAGAAGAAACTTACCGAAACCGTGGGCTCCGATAAGGGTAAGTTGGTTCCTACTGACATTGGGATGATTGTCAACGACTTTCTGGTAAGCCATTTCGCCAATATCCTTGACTATAATTTTACGGCCAAGGTTGAAGAGAATTTTGATGAGATAGCTGAAGGAGAAGAGGATTGGCAAAAGATAATGAAGGACTTTTACAAGGATTTTCGTCCCAATGTGGAACATGTGGAGGAAAATGCAGACCGTGCCAGTGGTGAACGGGTATTGGGAACGGACCCCGATACCGGCAGACAGGTGGCCGTACGTTTGGGTAGATTTGGACCGATGGTTCAGATAGGAACGGTAGAAGAGGAAGAAAAACCTTTGTTTGCCAGTCTTTTGCCAGACCAATCCCTAAATACTATCACCTATGACGAAGCTATGGAACTGTTTCAGCTCCCTAGAAAGTTAGGGGTTTATAAAGGAGAAGATATTGAAGCCAATGTAGGACGTTACGGGCCATATGTACGTTTTGGAAAAAAGTTCGTTTCCTTGGATAAGGGTGAGAGTGCCTTTGAGGTTGATTTGGAAAGGGCCATTGAGCTTATTCAGGAGAAAGAAAAAGCGGATGCACCCATAGCCACGTATGAAGGTAAGGAGGTCACTAAAGGCAAGGGACGGTTCGGCCCTTTTATAAAATGGAATGGAATCTTCATCAATGTTAATAAGAAATACGATTTCGACAACCTCTCACAAGCGGATATTGAAGAACTGATCGAGACAAAAAAACAAAAGGAAATTGACAAACTGGTGCAGGAATGGCCAGAAGAGGGTATCCGAATTGAAAAGGCCAGATGGGGCAGACATAACATTATAAAAGGTCGTACCAAGGTAGAATTGGCCAAAACGGTAGATGCTTCCAAAGTTAAATTGGAAGAAGCCAAAGCACTTTTGGAGAAAAAAGCCCCGAAGAAAAAATCCAGGGCGAAGAAGAAATAAAGGTTTCTTAGCCCTTATATCTCAATTCCTACCCACGCATATTCCAAAGGTCTAAGATTCCTCCTCTTGGAATTGCCAATTGAACTTTTTAGCTTTGGGAACCGAACTTATAGCTCAATAACCAATACCCACCCTAATGGCGTTCGATTTTTTAGTACCTGTAGCGGAGAAAGTTCTCGCCCACTGCGAATTGCTGCCCCCCCAGGCCCTTGGAAAAAATATTCACAAGCATACAGAGAAAAAAGGTCTACCAGTTTTGGCCAATGTTTCCATGGCCATAGTTGGGGTCTTGGAATCCAGGAACGCTTTTGAAAAAAAGACTGAAAAACTGGATGTATCCAGCATACGAATTCAATTATACAAGTTATTGTACGGTAATTGGAACGCTACCATTGTGGATATGGGAGATATAGAGGAAGGGCAGACCGTGGATGATACTTATTTTGTGGTAAAGGAAATTGCCGCCGGTCTATTGGAGGAGAACATAGTTCCCATTATTATAGGCGCTACACAGGATGTTACTTATCCTACTTACCGTTCCTTTGATGGAATAAAGGATTTGATAAACCTTGTAGCAGTGGACAGCCGTTTCGATTTCGGAATAGAGGATGAATTGATATCTTCCAATTCTTATATGAGCAAGATTATTACGGACAAGCCCAATAACCTATTTAACTTCTCCAATATCGGATATCAGAGCTACTTTAATGCCCAAGAGGAGATAGACCTTATGGATCGTCTCTTTTTTGATGCCTATAGATTGGGGGAGCTGACCCAGAACATGACGTTGGTGGAGCCCGTATTGCGAAATGCTCATGTGGTAAGTATTGATGCCCGTTCCATAAAGGCAGGTGAAATGGGAGTGTTTTCCCATGACTTTTCCCCGAACGGGTTTGATGGTCGGGAAATTTGCACAATAGCCAGATATGCGGGTATCAGTGACAAAGTCTGTTTATTCGGTATTTATGAAATGGAGAATACGGCACAATCTAGCCAACTTGTGGCTCAGATAATATGGTACTTCATTGAGGGGTATAACTATAGGATTTACGAATCGCCGTATATTAAAAATGATGACTTCACGAAGTATACTGTTCCCACTGAAACGGAGGAGCTGGTTTTCTATAGAAGTCACCTCACGGAGCGGTGGTGGGTAGAGGTTCCTTCGATTTTAACTTCACATACTAAAAAGGAATCGTCGGCGTTATTACCATGCGCCGAAAAGGACTATTTGGACGCTTGCGACCAGAACATTCCAGAAAGGTGGTTCAAGGCCTATAAGAAGGGCCTTAATTGATTAAAAGTTTTTTTAGTGTATAATTGCTTTTGATACAATAATTTACTCAAAACGTAGTTTTAGAGAGTAGAATTAATATTTGTGTTTGCAGTTTATAACCGAAATCGAAATTTAACCTAAAGTATGAAGAAGCTATTGTTATCATCCATAGCGTTTGTTTTTTTACTCACAAGTTGTGGGTCAAAAACCAAGGGAGAGCTAGTTGGGGCCAAAGGTAAAAAGTGGTATCCCGAGAAACCCTATGGAATGGAATTGATTCCTAGGGGATCTTTCATTATGGGTAAGACCGAGGAAGATATGGCAAAGGTTCTCAATGCCCCTACCAAAACGGTTACCGTTCGTTCCTTTTATATGGATGACACGGAAATCACGAACAGTGAATATCGTCAATTTGTGGAATGGGTAAAGGATTCCATTACAAGAACACGATTGGCCATCCTTGCGGACGAATTGGGCCTAGGTCCTGAAGATGGGGGAATTGGAGAATATGCGTTTAAGGATGCCGATACGTCAAAAGTATCCGCTTATGATAAATATATGTTGGATAACTACTCTGGAATGGGCGAGACCGGCTATGAAGGAAGGGCGTTGAACAAGGACGAAGATCTTATTTGGGACACTTCGGAATATCCAGATGAATATTATACCGAAGTTATGGATTCCTTGTATATTCCCGAGGAAGAATCCTATAATGGACAAAGAAGTGTAGACGTTACCAAATTAAAGTATAAATATAGCTGGATGGATATTGAGGCAGCTGCCCGTGCCGCCAAAAAAGGTAAGGGTAGTAGAAGGGACTTTATCCGTCAAGAAGAGTTGGAAATCTATCCGGATACCACCGTATGGATCAGGGATTTTGAATATTCCTACAACGAACCCATGCATAATGATTACTTTTGGCACGATGCGTATAGTGATTATCCGGTAGTCGGTGTATCCTGGAAACAGGCAAAGGCTTTTTGTAACTGGAGAACCAAATTTAAGAATGACGATCAGAAAAGCAGAGGGAGACAGTTTGTCAACCAATTCAGGTTGCCTACGGAAGCGGAATGGGAATATGCGGCCAGAGGTGGTATCGAAGGTGGAACCTATCCTTGGGGAGGCCCATATGTAATCAGCGATACAGGTTGTTTTATGGCCAACTTTAAGCCACAACGAGGTGATTACGCAGCTGATGCGGCCCTATATACTGTAGAGGCTAAATCATACGAGCCTAATGATTTTAATTTGTACAACATGGCCGGAAACGTGTCTGAATGGACCAATTCCAGCTATGACCCGGCAGCATATGATTACGTTTCTACCATGAACCCCAACGGTGGAGACGGTGGAAATGCAAGGAAAGTTATCCGAGGTGGATCTTGGAAAGATGTTGCATATTTCCTTCAAGTTAGTACAAGGGACTATGAATACAAGGATTCTGCAAGGAGTTATATAGGTTTCAGAACGGTCCAGGATTACATGGGTGAGGAGGACTCGACACAGTAATATATTAAATCTTAAATACAAATCCCGATAACTATCGGAAAACCATCAAATTTTAACCAAATACTTATTTTAACAGTAAACTTAAATTAAATTTTAAATTATGGCACAGTCAAAATCAACAAAGAAATTG
>NZ_JANQOO010000028.1 GCF_028285715.1 Ulvibacterium sp. | reverse complement strand
AAGCCTATTTGTAGAAAAAGGGGTCTGGATTCGTCCCTTTGGCAAATTGGTATATATTATGCCCCCTTATAGTATTTCGTCAAAGGAACTATCGAAACTAACCGAGGCAATTTATGCGGTAGTCCGTACATTGTAAACTGGGCAACAACCCATTTTCTCCCTTGGTTTCATTTCATAAGCTAATACGGCGATTTCTTTCTGAAGTAAGGTTGTAAAAAAGGGATTAATCCTTCAGGTTCATTTGTAAAACTAAGGGGACACCAGAGTCCAAAATTTCGGCGTCGCTTGGTCCTTTGGATTAAAAGCCGCAAAAGAAAATTTAGTACCTTAGGAATGCAACCACCCGTTATTTCGTTACATGGTAAAACTCTTACGAAAAATCCGTCAGCAATTCCTTTTTGAGAATAAGACCGGTAGATATTTCAAGTACGCTATTGGGGAGATTGTTTTGTTGGTCATTGGAATCTTGATAGCCCTACAGATCAATAATTGGAATGAAAATCGAAAAATCCGGCAACAAGAAGAAATTTTGTTAACAGACATTCATACAGAGTTTAAGTACAACATGTCCGAACTAAAGTCCAATCTTACGAGATATGATCAGGCTAGAAAAAACCTGGCGCGGATTATCGACCTCTTTCCGATCGATTATCGCACCATAGAATTGGACACCCTTGCTTTCTTATTGGAGCGTACCCATTTTGACGGAAACTATGACTATTCCAATACGTCGCTTGAAAAAATCAGGAATTCATCTTCCTACGATATTATATCCAATGTAGAATTGAGAAACCTTTTGCTCCAATGGGAAGTCCTTTTAGCGGATTATATAGAAACGGAATCCTGGACCATAAATCACCATGAGGAACGTTATAGCCCAACTCTTGGGAACAATTTCCCAAGGCCCTATATCCGGGGTTTTAAGGACCCAAGGGCAAACCTTCAATTCTTGGGTTCCATTGAATTTGAAGGTTTGATCCAATCGCGAAGGGGTAAAATTAATGGGTTGTTTAGGTTGGTTCGCTTAGATGAGAAGCAGAACAACATTATGAATACAATTGAAAGAATTATTGAACTTTCGAATGGGGATTAAAGGGTAGGGTAGACCATGTTTGCTGTTCCCATCCGTAGAAGTCAAGCACTCCACCAACGCATCGGATCTACTCTTTCCCAATTCGGCTACGGTTTTTTTAAGTTGTAGTTTAAAAGCCGCCTTTCTATCTATAACCAAAAAACCCTTTGCACTATTTGGGTAAAGGGCTTTGGCTCCTTGCGGTCCGGATCTACCTACCGGTCAAAAACTTTGGTAGCCGGGCGGGATTGATTTCCTGACGGTTTGAGGAAATCGGCCCAAAGGGGTGGCCCTGCAATCTTGCCAACCCTTGCCAACTGCCGTTGGCTTGTTTTTTTAGTGCAAAGGGTTTTACTGTTTGCGGTCTGGACGGGACTCGAACTTTTCTTCAAAACACCCTGTTTCCAAGGCCTGCCAAGGGGTCATTTTTTGGGCGCACCGTGGGACTCACCTTTTAACAAAATTTAACATTTTAAACGAATAAAAGACTACTTTTAAAGGTAATGAATTAAGAAATATTGATATTCCATTATCTTATATTTAAGATGCGTTTTTTGATCTAGATTCCCTAACCAATAAAAGTTATATGATTAAATACCTGCCCATAATCTTTTTACTATTTAGCTTCTCAATCAATGCCCAAGAGAGCTTTTCTTTCAAAGCTCAGATAAGCCCAAATAAAAAATACATTACCCAACTTGAAAGCTCCTCTATTTCCGAAATAGATTTTATTACGGACGAGGAAACAATGGAAGAATTGAAATCACAAGGAGTAAAATTGCCTCTAAAATTTACAACCCAGACAAAAATGACAACCACAATCTCAACTGGTTCAGAAAGGGTTGACGGCTACATTCCAGCCACTATGCAATATGGTAAAGTACTTGCCACAACAGAAATGAATGGTGAAACCAAAACCGAAGAGAAGCCATTTTCAGGAGCAAAGATTTTAGGCAAGTATGATAACAATTTCAAGTTTGAGGTGGATACTATTATTGGTAACAACATTGATACCCAGATGAGAGCAGTATTGAAGAACATATTGAGTACTGTTCAGCAAAGCATCAATTTTCCTGAAGAACCAATGCAGATTGGGGATACCTTCCAGAATGAGATTCCAATGAGCATCCCAATACAAGGAATGAACCCTATCAAAGTCATAATCAAAATTGATTATTTACTTAGGGATATTGCAGATGGCAAAGCCACATTTGATGTGAATCAACAAGTAAGTTTAGATGCCTCACAAGAACAAGTGAATGTCAAAGCCACTGGTTCAGGTTCAGGTGTTTCAGTGTACAGCGTTACTGATAATTATTTAATAAAGAACCAATCCGAATTACCAATGGAACTCACAGCAAAAATCAATGAAAAAATAACATCCAAAGTAAAAGCTACAACACAAACTAACCTTTCAGTGATTATTGAATAAAGGCAACATTCAAATTAATTACAATTCATTTTATGAACACTGAAAAATCGATTCAAGAAATAGAAAACAACTACTGGACTGATTTGAGCGAATATCCAACAAGTCTAGTGGAAAGGTGTCATACTTACAGAAAAATCAAGGTAAAGGACTTACAAATTCACCAAATAAACACCTTGCTTATTCAAGACATTGGTTCGGATATTTTAATCCCTCTTGTTTTAAAACGAATGGAACAAAATATTACTGAAGAGGACGAATATGATGGAAGTTGTTTTTTTAGAAGCATGAACTATTTCAATAGCGCAATATGGGCAAGAAATCCTCAATATTATATGAGGTTGATTGAGATAATAAAAGACAATAAGAACAAAATCGAATCCGAATGGGGATTAAAAATATATGACCGAGAGCTTTACAAGCTTGAAAACAAAATCAACTAACCCTTGAAAGCACAAAAAACATACTTAAAAGGAAAATCCGTATTCATTGTCTCTATTGTTGTAGTTCTCTTGACAATTGCCACTGTCTATTTTACTGGTATCAATTATCACAGAAGCGTTGAAAACAACTTGTACATTTTTCTTATTATAATAGGCACAGCACTATTTCTTTTCATGACCTATGGATTATATAAAGGGGTAGAGCTTATAGACAACTTCATAAAATTCAAAGATTTCGAACCTGGCTCAACATTTCATCATAGCAATATTGGATTTGATATGCCCAGTATTGATACGGGTGATGGATTAAGTGGTTTGGTACTATCCATTTTGGCATGGATTGCAGTAAGTATTCTTTTCGTAATTCTTATGATTGTCTTGGAAGCTGTGTTTTGGGTTTCGCTATTTGTAATCCTCGCTATGTTGTATTGGGTGTTCTTCAGAGCTTTGCGGTTGGTTTTCAGCAAATCGAACAAAACAAAGGGTGATTTAGGAATGTCTGGTGTTTACGCAATGGGTTATTCAATATTATACATTGGTTGGATGTTTGGAATAGCTTACTTAGTACAAATTCTCAAATAGACAGATGAACGATAAGTCACCTTTATTCTTAGTCTTCATTTTCATTCTTGGAACACTTAGTTCATATTCCCAAGATGCATTTAGCGTTGCCTATTCTTCCAAAGGTTGGAGCAATGGTAGCGCTGGAAGAACTTTTCAACGAGGGGTTTTAATCCTCAATAGAGATAGCACATTTTTAGAACGAAGAGAGATGTATTTAGATAAAAGGTTTTTTAAGAAAAGTATTCCCTTTGTAGTAGAAGAAAATTATGGTAGTTATAGAGTAATGGGTGATACTTTAATATTGCAAAGCGAAAAAGAACCAAACCATGTCCCCGATAAGTTTGTTGTGAAAAATAACCGTAAGATTTACTTTTTCCATGATGGTCTCGAAATAACAAGTCCTAAAAGCTGGAAAAAAATATTATCTCCGAAGTTTGGCGATTTAAAAATCAAGTAAATGAATTTCATAAAATCCCTTTTTGACAAGAAAGAAACCCCAATTAATTCTTATTCTGATTTCTGGAATTGGTTTCGGGAAAATGAGCAGAAGTTTTATGATGTCATTAGAAGACAGGGAAACGTAAACAAGGTATTCTTTGACAAGTTAGCACCCAAACTCAACGAGCTTAAAGATGGGTTTTGGTTCCTGGCAGGAATGTGTAGTGACACCGAGGCTGAACTGATTCTAACAGCAGATGGGGTGATTAAGAATATCGTTTTTGTAGAAGAATTAGTCAAAGCTGCCCCAAAAATGAAAAATTGGCAAATCACGGCATTAAAACAGCCCTCAGATTCCAATCAATTCGGAATTGAAATGGATGGTTACACATTTGATGAAAGCTCAATGAGTTTTTATCCTGTTGAACATCCTGATATGCCAGATGAAATTGAGATAGTGATAGCCCACAAAGATTACTCTGAGAAGACCAAAGAAGTAATCACCAATGGAGTATTCCTTGCATTGGATAATTCACTTGGAGAGCTTAATTCAATCACTATTATTGATTTCGTAAAATTCATTAATCCTTCTGAAGCGGAGAAAGAGTTAATTCCTTTAGAAAAACTACGAGATTACTTGATTTGGAGGGAGAAAGAGTTCATCGAAAAATACAAAGGGGTAAGGCATGACACCGAAAACGATAATTATTCTGGCATGGAAGCTACATTACAGAATGGACTCCCTTTGCTTGCAGTAATCAATACCGACCTTTTGAATTGGGATAGTAAAGCCTCGCATCCTTGGGTGGCTGTTGTGGAAATCCAATATGACGGAAAGGCAAACAATGGCATGCCCGACCAATCCACTTATGATTTACTCAATGAAATAGAGGAAAAAATAATGGCAGAACTTAAAGATTCCGATGGATACTTGAATGTTGGGAGACAAACAGCGAACAACTGCCGTGAAATCTATTTTACATGTTTTGATTTTAGAAAACCATCAAAGATTTTATATAAAATCCAAAAACAATACAAACAGCAAATCGGGATTGAATTTGATATTTACAAAGACAAATATTGGCAGACCTTCAATAGATTCATGCCAAGTTAATATTCAAGTTTGGAAATAGAACTAACATTTAGGAGAAAGGATTTTCAGGAAGTTTACTTTGTAAATGGTCAAGGGAGTTATACCAAAGATAAAAACATCAAGGGTGTTTTTCGTTCGTTGTTAATTTGTTTGGGCGTTCTAATATTATCCACTATATACTCCTTTTTGATTGATAACTATGATTTGTTTTCAATTGCAGTAGTTGTTACGGTCATTTTTCTCTTTGTCTATGTTGACAGAGCTTTAGCTGTGCGAAAATGGAGAAAACAGGTTAAAGACTATTTGGATGACCAAGAGAGATATAAAAGCCATACGTTGTTCTTAAGCGACAATTCAGTTTCAATTTCGCAGGACGACATGGAAACCATATTAAAATGGGGTACCTTTAATTCTGCAACCATAAGAGATAGCCATATATGCTTTTGGGAAAGGAAAACCTCCTCCTTCCTGCAAAATCAATGCAAGAGGCAGAGTATATATATTTAAAACAACTTGTTTCTGAAAAACTAAAGTAAGTCTTAAGGCAACTTTAAAAGTGACGATAGAATTCAAAATTTAACACATATCCGTAGTCGACAAGTTTGTTTTTAAGTGATTAAGCCAAATAAACTTATAATCAACTCATATTTTTATTATTTTTGAGCCGAATAGGAACTCTAATCGGCTCATGCGTTATAATTGGCAGCAAAAAGACTGGCCCAATTTTCAATATCAAACTACTGATGTTGAAGATGACCTCTTTGATTTTGCGCAACGCACCGGTCGCATTAGCGGGGTGTTGGAAGGACTTTCCGAAACCGAGCAAACCGAGGCCATGATTAACCTCATGGTTTCTGAGGCTATCAAGACTTCAGAAATTGAAGGAGAGTATTTGAGCCGAAACGATGTAATGTCTTCTATTCGAAGAAACTTAGGGCTTAATCCAGAATTACCCTTGACCAAAGACAAAAGAGCAGAAGGCGTAGCTGAATTGATGTTGGCAGTACGCAATGACTTTTTAAAACCTTTGACTAGCCAAATGCTCTTCGATTGGCATAGGATGTTGATGAAAGGCAACACCCAAATTCAAATAGGCGAATGGCGTACCCATGATGAACCTATGCAAATTGTCTCGGGGGGTATGGGCAGGGAGGTAGTTCATTTTGAAGCCCCTCCTTCAAAGGGAGTACCAATTGAAATGGACGGTTTTATACATTGGTTCAATACCTCCCAAACCGAAATCAGAAAACCTATTGTAAGAGCTGCCATTGCGCATCTCTATTTTGAAACCATACATCCCTTTGAAGATGGTAATGGAAGAATAGGGCGTGCCATTTCTGAAAAAGCACTTTCGCAAAGTATCGGTCGTCCAGTACTTTTCAGTTTGTCCAAATCCATTGAGGGGAATAAGAAAGCCTATTATGATGCCTTACAAAGGGGGCAGCGTTCCAATGAAATCACGGATTGGATAAACTATTTTGTCAAAACGGTTTTGGATGCTCAAATCGATGCTGAACAAGAGATTGAGTTTACGTTAAAGAAGACCAAGTTCTTTGACCAACATAAAGCTGAACTTAATGAGCGTCAACAAAAAGTCGTTCGCAGGATGTTAGAAGAAGGCCATCAGGGTTTTGAAGGGGGAATGAACGCGCGTAAATATGTATCGCTTGCAAAAACATCGAAAGCAACAGCTACTAGGGATTTACAAGACCTAGTTGCCAAAGGTATTTTTAAACCCACTGGTGGGGGAAGGAGTACACGTTACAAAATTAATATCTAAGTGAGCAAAACAAGGTTTCCCACTGCAAGTCCTAAATTCGTACCCCAAACTTTGCGCATGGATCCTGTTCGATTTTTGTAATGTTGAAGCTGAAAAGAGTGAAGTAAAGGTTGGATAGGACGGATGCTACCGACATAGTTGACATTGTTCAATAGATCTTTGATTTTATGCCATTCTTAAATGATGAATGAGCTATATAAATCAACCCACTTTCTTATTATTTCTGAGCCAAATAAGAACCCTAATCGGCTCATGCGCTATAATTGGCAACAATGAGATCAGCCCAATTTTCAATATTAAACTAATGCTATTGAAGATATGCTCTTTGATTTCGCGCAACGTACTGGTCGCATTAGTGGGGTTTTGGAGGGGCTTTCCAAAACCGAGCAAACAGAGGTCATGATCAACCTTATTGTTTCTGAGGCCATAAAGACCTCCAGAAATTTAAGGGGAACATTTGAGCCGAAATGACACGATGTCTTCCATTCATAGAAACTTAGGAATGAATTCTAAATTATCCCTAATCAAAAACAAAGGAGTTGAGGGAATGCCTGAATTGATGTTGGCTGTACATAACGACATTTTAATACTATTACCAAGCAAACTGTTATTCCTTTTACTAAAGGCTGTTAATTCAAGGAAACTTCAAAAAGTCTTGGTGGCAAATACCAAAAATTAAAATTCTAAGTATTGAATTCATAGATGATATTAATTAAATCTTACAGAATATACTTTATTTCAAACCATTGACACATAATTCTTAAAACAATATAGGATATATCTTACTTTTAAAATAATGCTAAATATTCTTATGATCAATTTGTAATTAGTTTTAAGAACAGCTGAAAGTCTACACGTGTTACAGCAAATTGAATATATAGATTGTGTTATTTACCAATTGGAATAACACATTTATAAGAATCGATGCATGTAATAATAATATTAATCTAAAATAGGAGTAACATGGACAATAAAGATAAACCATCCTTTGATAAATTTCCATTGGATAAATTAAGCCAATTCAAAGGGTTTAAAGCAAAAAATCTCGAGCTGAAATCTAAAAAGACTTTGGACCTAACTACGGATTCTAAAACTTTCAAGGAGCATTTTAAGCTTGTTAAAGTTAAGGACATTGCGGTTGTAAAAGAACTAATTGGTATTTCAGATAAAATTGCCTCCAAAAAAAATTGTGGGTGTCCCAAGATTTCAAAAATTCCATCAATTAAGGATTTGGAAGTGAAAGATAAGAGACAGCGCGATGCAAACTTTGCAGCTGCTCGAAATATTGCCAACCGATATATCTATGGTAATAGCGCTGAAGTAAGTGCTTATAAACCGGTACTGGACAGATTTTTAGAGTTATCTAGGGCAACCATTCCGGTTTTTTGGTTTAATGACATCATTGTTCATAACAACGCAACCTTGAATATCGCCAATGATGTTTTAAACGTCAATGCAAGAAAAATAATGCTGTACGGCAATGGTAAGATCACTTATACGGGTCCAACCACTTTTAATTGCCGATCATTTCAGGGCAATTTGTAAATCATATTTTAACAATTTTTAAAAAATAATATTATGCCTAATATAATAGCAAAAGGTACAGATGGTGCTCAAGGGTCAGCTGGTACCAACGGTAATAACGGAAGTCCAGGAACTAACGGAAGGGCCGCAGAATGTAATTGGAATGGAGACGAAGCCCCCGTAAATGGGGGCGCAGCAAGCAATGGTTTAGCAGGATCCAATGGAACTAATGGTGTAAACGGAACTAACGGAAGTAACGTTGTAATCAATGTTGAGGAGTTTATCTCAGGAGTTGATATTGATACGCGTGGTGGAAATGGCGGAAAAGGAGGAAGCGGTGGTAACGGTGGCGACGGAGGCACTGGAGGTGCAGGAGGAAGTGGAAATGATTGCGAACCTACTGCCAGTGGTGGAAGAGGGGGAAATGGAGGACCCGGAGGTGATGGTGGAAATGGTGGTGATGGCGGTAACGGCGGTAGCATTACAATTGTGGCCACTGATATAATACAAAGTAGTTTAAACGCAAATGCCGAAGGTGGTAGTGGAGGTGATGGAGGAGACGCTGGGCAAGGCGGACAGTTTGGGCCAGGTGGTGCCGGAAGAAACGTAGGGGCAAATGGCAATCCTGGACAAAATGGCCAAACAGGTGCAAATGGTCATGACGGAGCCAATGGCGAAATTATTTTCCACGAAGGATAGGCCTTTAAATAAAGAGATCTTAGTTTATTTGAATATGCTAAGATCTCTTTTGAACTAATTCAAATGAGACTAAACAATACTTTGGTAACATGTTCCTACTTCACAATTATTGAGGAACAATTGGAAAGGCTGGCAAAGCACTACAAATTTCCAAATTTCCAACTCTCAAAGCTCAAAAGGATATATAATTTGCTATGCTTTGAATCACTTTCAGGTGAAATGAAATTACCCTATAGCGGGTTGTCCAGAATAAATTCGAATGGGGTCCCTTTTCAATGGAGTTTTAGCTTTGCACCTGAACAACAAGCTTCACTTAGATTCATTTGCGAGAGCGGAACCCCTTATACATCTAGTTATAAAAGGTTTCAGGAATCATTATTAAAAATAGATGAATTAAACGCTCTTTTAGGAATTCCAACTGACAGTTGGTTTAAAGAGCAAGCTTTGCCCATCTTAATGCCCAAAAGTTCGGAATGGCCAAAACATTGGAAAAGCGCAATTTGGTTTGCCATCGGGGCAAATAAAAAAGGGATAGGCTATAAAATATATCTAAACCTCAACGCCGGCGAGATAAGAAAAAGATGGTTAAAAATTGGTCGGTTATTGACTATTTTAAAACGCCATGCGTCATTAAAGGAGTGGTGTGATATGTCAGCCGATGTTAGTACAAATTCAATTCCAGTCGGAATTGCTTTTGATGTGCTCCCCAATGGCAAATGTGGTAGGGTGAAAGTTTACTTTAGATCGGAGGAAGTTACACTGGACTGGCTTACCAGATGGTATAGGGCTACAAATGGAGAACATGTTGAACCTAAAATAAGAAACTTAATCGAAGCCTATCCGCTTACAGATAATAAGAGGTATCCAAATCAAACCTTCTTTGTTAGCTGGGAGGCAGGCACCAACGAAAGGGCAACTTTAAAAACGGAATTGGCCGTTACCAATTTAAATTTTACCGAGCAGGAAGTTGTATCCAGGACCTATTCTTTAATGCATAAAATGAACTTGCCATTCAGGGAATACAAAAAAGTACTTTCTTTAATTGGCTATTCAGAACCTTATGATACAAAAGAAAAAGCACACAAATTTGTGGGTGTTGGCTTCGAAAATGATGGTAACTTTCATTTAAATACCTACGTGCAACCCAGACTTTTTAAGTATAAATTGGAAACAAGGAAAGAGAAGGATGTTTCAAAAAAGCACTTAGTAGATGCCACTTTAAATAATGCCATTAATGCCCTTTTTAATTCAATGATTAATAAGCAAAAATGGGAAGATTATCATCTTCCCGTAGGAAAATCTGATATATGGGTAACTGCTTTTATACTTTTTCAGCTTCAAAATGTTCGACTATCAATTGAACATTCACAATTATACAAGAATGCTCAAAAATGGCTTCAAGACCAGGTAACACAAACGGGATGGGCATATAATGCATCTACTCCAACAGATTCTGATTCTACAAGCCTAGGATTATTATCGGTAGTTCCTAAAAAGAACATTGCAGTAGCCATTTTAAGAAAATTAGAATCCGATTACAAGTCAGCATATGGTTATGGCACTTACAGCTCAAATATTTATAAAGGACCTTGGAGTTTAGCTGTTGATGATGTTTCCCCATACGTGCTATTGGCACAGCAAAAATTTAACTTCAATACGTCAGCCGAGCCACCAGAATTTGTATATAACAATCAACTCGAAAATGGGTCTTGGAGTTCTTATTGGTGGACTACTGATTTATACCCAATATATGGTTATTTGCTATACTTTAATGCAATCAAAAGAAAACCTCCTAGATATTTGGAGTTATCCAACTACCTTGAAAATTATAAAGCTCCAAGTATTTTCGAAAAAGCATTACTGATTAACTGTTTACGTTTGATTGGCTTCCAAAAGGTCACTTATAATATAACTAATGAGTTGGTCCATATGCAACGTGCCAATGGTCTATGGAATGGTACTGCAATATTAAGATTACCTAGCAATGATTTATTGGAACCTAAAAGCAAAATTGACGGCACCACATTATACAGAGACATAAATGGTTATTTCACAACCGCCATGGTAATTAATACACTTAGTAAAGACCAGTCTAAAATACTATCTACAATGTGAAGACTTTCATTGCCTATTTTGATTTTTTAAGATCGTTGCTAAATATAGGTTATATGTTATTTTATTGCTAAAAATAGTACTTTTAAGGATTCGAATGACTTAGTTAACTTCAAGATGTGTCATTGTCATGACAATCTTGTTTTGCTCCCGATGGTTGCAAAAAGAAAAAGCGAGCGAAACGAAGTTTCGTGCTGCAAGTCCCAAATCCTTACCCCAAAACTTTGCGCATGGATCCTGTTCGATTTTTGTAGTGTTCCGATGGATAAGCGTAAAGCAAAAATCGGATAGGGCGCATACAACTAAGTGAGACGAAATTTTAAAAATCCCTTCTCATTTTGTTTTTGAGAAGGTCCAGTTCATTAGCATTGGTCTCCATGCTCCAATAAGGTTTCCCAAACCTTGGCTTGACCAACTTTACTTTTAGAAGGAATTGCAGAACCTCTTCTTTCTCCCTTTTATGCTTTTCCTTTAGTTTGTCATAACGCTGTTGGGGAATCATTCCCTCCAATCTGTCCCATTCCCCTTTTGTCATTTTCTGTTCAACCTTTTCTGGGTACTTTTTCTTCTTTACAATTTCATGTTGTCCGAAAAGGGCCATCATCATTTCATTTGTGGGCATTGTTTGAGTTTTTTCTATATCACGCATAATTGCGATAAGGGCATTTATTCGTTTACGTGTCTTTATTCCATCTTCACCAATACGTTTTGGAAATTTACTTTCTGGAGAAATTCCATGCCATTCGAAGAAGTCTATAATGACCTCCAAAGTTTCGGAATAGGACTTCTTTATTTTCCTTGAAAACCGCTTGAACCTTTTTATGGTTCTAATGTGTAGCCGTATGGTTCCAAATCCATCCATTTCCTTTTTCTTTCACCCGATTGTTACAATCTAAAGCCCTGTTAATAGGGGCTATAGGTCCAATTGTTACAATTTGGATTTCTTATGCTCTTCAAGATTTGGTTTTAAAGCATTGAAAATCAAATCTTATAAGGTCTTTTGTTTACGAAACATCGCTTTAGCGTGTTACCCTCTTGCTATTCCTTTTCCCCACAAGCGGGGACTTCGGAATACCATTACTTTTAAGGTAATGGCTCTTAATTCACTTCGTTAAAATTTTCTGGATTTTATGAACTCCTATAGTCACTTTTTGAGGATATGGCAATAGAAAGGTGTTCTGCCAAGAAAAGCTCTAAGGTCTCAAATTGTGTCCTTAGAAATGGAGAATTATCCGCAGCTTTGCACGACGGAGTGAAATAAAACTAAAATTTTGATATCAAGTCTAAATGACCGATTTCTTGGACTCGATAAGCTCTTTTAGCTTCCTAAGAGATTCCTTAATGCTTGCAGAGTCGCTCTTTTCCAGCATCAGATTTACCTTGCGTTCTAGTTGGCCAAAATCTGCATTTGGATATAATTCCACCAAAGCAGTAAAGTGTTTATCTATACCTTCGGCCAAAAGGTTTTTTCCTTCATTTGAAAAGGCATTCTCATGATTAATCTCATCAAGATAAATATTGAAATTGCTTATTAGGGTCTTAATATTTCGGTTAACCCTTGTTTTGGTAATATCGGAACTAGGATCATCGGAACTTGCTAAAATATCGTCATTTCCCAATTTGAAATATCTCAATTGAAGCCCTAAGCCGAATTGCCAAACCGCAAGCATTTCTTTATCATATAAATATTTGTCCTGCCTATCTCTAGCACGATAAATATCCTGCATGTCTTTCCATTGTTTGAAGAATTCCTCTGCGACACCGCTTCTATGCTTGACTCCTAATTCTTCATCCTCTAAGACAATGACATAATTCTCATGATCTGTAAGTTTTTCAACAATCATTCTTGTGGTTGGGTCATCGAAAGAAGGCAGTTTTTCATCATCTTCATATCCGTAATTTAGTTCCAAAGAGACCGATCTATAGTCATTGGTATCCCAAAACCTCTTTTCTAATGGAAATTTGTGTTTTTCGGTTTTACACCCAAGAAATAAGAAAAGAACTATAGCAAAGGAAGTGTAGAAGAATCTATTCATTTAAAGCAACTTTTGGTTTTTCATATTTGGAAAGCAAATTTAGCAAACTATCAATCTTTCTTTCATATTTCTTTTGTTCACCAAAAACATAACTATGGAAAGTATCATAATCATATCTTTTTTGAAACTCTCTTTCTCGATATTCGAATTTATTGATTATGTCAGCAATTTCTTTTTTTGAAAGCTGTTTCTTCAAGGCGATTTCTTCTTTTGCTCTTCTGCAAAACAGCTCAGTAATTTTAAAATGGTATATCTCATGTCTTAATAGGCTCGTGCTGTTTGAATGGCTGTTATATACAAACGACCTAGAGGGGTGAAATAAAGATTGAACTTTCACGGAGTCCTCTTCGATTTCACTTTCAAATGAGGTCACAACATAGGCAAATCGCTCGTTTCCATACAAGGATTTTTTAAAGAATTCAAGACCCCTAAAATTTTCAAAAGTTATTTGGTCAACACGATCATAGGTAATTGGGGATTCATAGTCTAGGTAATTTATCCTAACCAATAATCCGAAACCTATCGCCAAAGGAACTAAAGTCATAAAACTATATTTTAAGATCCTTTTAAACCTTCGGAGTGGCTTTTTGTTCCCTCTTTTACTTTCTTGAATTACGATGAAAAGTTGATAGAAAACAGGAGAGAAATATAGTCCTAGTACCAAAATGATAATTAGAATATCACTCATATATGGAAAGTGGTAATGTTTTTAAGTTTATCCAGGGCAATATAGAGAACATATAATAAAAGGGAATTCTTTATTTTGGTTTCTTAGCTTGCTCTTGTTGCAATTGCGCTTTCAATACGGCCATTTCATCTGCTATTTTACTATCCAAAACCTTGGCATAAATCTGGGTAGTTTTTAAGGAACGATGGCCCAACATTTTGCTCACGGTGGAAATGGAAACCCCTTTGGATAAAGTGACCGTTGTGGCAAAAGTATGTCTTGCCAAATGGGTGGTCAGGTTTTTGTTGATACCGCAGACATCGGCTATCTCTTTCAAATAGGCGTTCGATTTTTGATTGGTCAACACAGGTAGAACGCCTTTGCCATCCAATACATACGGATGTTCACTGTATTTTTCAATAATGGCTTCGGCAGGAGGGAGCAGGGGAATACTGCTGATGGCCTTGGTTTTCTTTCGTGCCATCTTGATCCATCGGTAACCATCGACCCCAATGATTATATCTTCTTCTCCCAACTGTTTTACATCGGCATAGGCCAGACCCGTGTAGCAGCAGAACACAAAAATATCCCTGACTAAATCCAAACGTGGCAAAAAAGATTTCTTCTCTCGAAGTGTTTCCAATTCGGCTTCGGTCAGAAATTGTTTCTCCTTGGTCTTCCAACTGGCCTTCCAATGAAAGAAAGGATCTCTGCTGATCCATTCATTGGCATAGGCAATGCGAATAATTTTTTTGAAGTTGACGATATACTTAATGGCCGTATTGTGCCCGCAGTTACGTTTTGACTTTAAAAAGTATTCCAAGCCCGTGATAAACTTATGATCAACCCTGCGCACAGGAATGTCGTTTCTTTGATAGTTATGTTGGATATATGCCGTTACGTGCTTGTAGGCCGCTCTATAGCGTTGTAAAGTGCCTTTGGTAAAACCTTTTCCCAATAGGCTTTCCATTTCATCATTGTGATTCTGGAAGATTTCCAATACCATCCATTCCTTGCCTTCCTTTCCCAGATAAATGTTCTTGATGATAGTGGCTGAAATATCCTGATGCTCCCTTAGCAGGGTATCATGGATTTCAAAACAACGGTTTTTAACTGTGTCCAAAAATCGGTTGAACTTGGAGACTTCCATGGTAGTTCCTCGTAGCCTACCACCCCGTGAATCCCATCGTTGTTCCCCAACTCGCCTTCCCAGGCTGAGTTCGGCACGCTTTCCACTGACAGTAATTCGTGCATAAACGGTAACCATTCCGTCCGTATCAGTATCGGATTTTTTTGGGTAAAAAAGGACGTTTATTTTTCCAGACATCGGTGAGTAATTTTGAAACTCACCGGAAAGTACTAAAACCAAATGTTAAAATTTCTTCGTAAAGATTTCTTTAACAGTCAATTACAGCGATGGCGGTGAGTCTTTTAAAGGGGTATTTTAACGCACCGAATTACGCACCTTTTTTATGGTTTTATATGGTATTTTTTGATATCAAATAAAATAAAAAAGCCTGTAAATACTTGATTTACAGGCTTATTGCGAATTCTTCAATGAATTCCAGCGGTCTGGACGGGACTCGAACCCGCGACCCCCTGCGTGACAGGCTTAAACTTTCAAATGTCTGCAAAGGCCAATACCAAATTAAAATATTGATTTTTAGCTTTTTAATTGAATTTGATACCATTTCGTTCGGTTCGATATCGAGAAAAAGTGTGCAAAAAGTTTGCAATTTTTATTCGTAACTTAATTGAAAAAGCAAACGAAAATGGCCAAGATAAGCCTGATATTGGACACTAGGGAAAGCTCCAGAAAAAACGATGGCACGTACCCTATTTCACTTAGGGTACATCATATAAAAACGCGATGTGTAAGCCTTGGGCATTCAACTTCCATCCTGGGCTGGGACGAGGTCAACAACAAACTGAGAAAATCGGTAGCCCATAATAAAGGGCTCCGCCGTGAGGAGATCAATATTGAATTGGAGGACAAGCTGTACCAGGCCAGATGCCTGTTGAGGGAACTTGGGGACGGTCTGCTTCTTTTGGACGTCAAAGCTCTTGTCCGACTGATCAAGGACAGGTGGAACGACAATATAAGATCCGAGATCAAAAAAAAGGTCGAAAACGATCTCTCGCTCGAGGACTGGGGAAACATTCTGATCCAAAGAAAGCGGAACGCCAACAAACCGGGAACGGCCAAATGGTATTACAACGGAATGGTTGCCCTTAAAAAATTCAATGAGGGGAAAATTGCCAAACTCCATGAAATCGACGTTTCCTTTTTAAGGAACTTCGAGGCCTATCATTTGGGTAAGGGGAACAGTAAAAATACCATTAGCATATATCTCAGGGCCATTAGGGCCATTTACAACTCCGCCATAGAGGAAGATCGGTTCGTACCCTTGAGGAATCCATTTGAGACCTATAAGATTCCATCCGGTGGACGTACCAGGAAAAGGGCCAGGACAAAGGAGAATATAAACAGCATAAAAGGGTTGGTATATCCGGCCGGCTCAGTTCTTTGGCATGCAAGGAATTATGCCATGATTATGTTCTACTGCAGGGGAATGAACTTCATCGACCTTGTACAGGTCAAGGTCGGACATGTTACAGATACCCATATATATTACGGAAGGAGCAAGTCGGACAAGCCCCTTGCGATAAAGATAGTTCCCGAACTTCGAAAGATCCTTGAACACTACATGTTAGGTAAGCGGCCTAAGGACTACCTGTTCCCGACCAATTATGATGGGAGTAGCGAACATTACCAAAAGTACAAGTCCCAGAGAAGAAGGATGAACGAGAGGTTAAGGATCATAGCTAAGGATGCGGGAATAGAAGGGAAGTTCACTACCTACAATATCCGGCATTCATGGGCCACCATCGCAAAATACCTCGGAGTTTCCACTGAACTGATAAGCGAGGCATTGGGCCATAGTTCCCTTAGGACCACCCAGGTATACTTGAAAGACTTCGATAATGATATTCTGGACGAGGTCAATACCTTGGTCGTTTCTTGAGCAAAATCCATGGTATCCAAGATTCAAAATCAAGTTGTGTTTTCCATTAAGGATACTCTTTAACATTTATAGAAAGTTTTAAATCTGGCCAAGGTCACTATCAGGAGATTCCGACCGAAATTAAAGCTTTCAAATCATAGATTTTGCAGTGCTTTGTTGTTTTGAATAGTTGTTTTTTCTGAATCGATTTTATTTCAAACATCAACAAAATCGGTTAAAGCAGATATGATTTACCTTTCAATAACGGGCAAAACAATATGGGATGGGTATCTTTTAGAATGGTGAATTATATTTTTTGCCACTACCCATTCCGTCTCATCATAGTTATTACCTCCTGTATTAAGATTGCGATCGTACAATGGAAAATTGCTGCTAGAAACTTGAACACGCAATCGATGTCCTTTCTTGAACATGTATGAAGTTGCATTTAAATCTATCTCAAGTTTATATACTTTGTCCTTCTCCATCCATACTTTTTTTGTAAAGCCTTCACGATACCTTGCCCTAAGGATACTACTTTGAATATTATATGCTTTTCCATCGGGTTGGACGTCTACCAGTTTAACGGTAAAATCCGTATCCTTCGCATTCGAGGACACATAAAAAACAGCCATGAGTTGCCCCGTCACCTGAAGGTCTTCTTCTAATACCTCACCGGTATAAACCAGTACATCATTTCTAATTTCCACTGGAGTCTGGTCGATTGAACCAGAAGGTGTTGTATATGAAGTACCTCGCGGGCCACCAACAGTCGGCACAGGATTACCCGGGTCATAAACAAATGAGTCAAAAGGTTCATTGCCCGGAGAGATTGTAGAAATCCCACCATCTCCATTTCGACTATTGGCATGCCCATTACTACGTAAATAGTACTCTTTATAAGTGGTGTTTTTCAAAGGCCAAACATCGGAAGATTTCCATTTATTATCTCCCATGGCATAATATTGAACCTTTGGCATGTCCGTAATTCCATTATCCTCTCCTTTAAGCCAGTACCCGAACCATTTTAAATAGATATCATTCCATTCCTTTCTGGCATCTCCTACCTTGAGTTCCCCGATTATAGAATTTTCGGTCATATCGGTAAACCCACAATGCGTTGCCGGTGCAACAATGATAAATTGGTTGTTTGCCGAGTTTTTGGTCACGGAATTTTCCCTAAAATAATTAAACTCATAAATGCTTTCCGAAACGCTTATATCAAACCAAGTGGTCATGTGCAGAGCGGGTGTGTTGATTTTTTCCGTCCCATCATAGTATCCCATTACATCATGCCACCACGAATCGCTATAATCTGTTGTCACCATTTTTTCCCAGTCGTTGGGGGCTGATCCTACCTTTTTCATTACATCTTTCAAGGGGAGGTGCCAATTTAGTTTTTCCAAGTCCACTTTCGGCAAATTGGTGGCCTCTGGGGTATAAAATTCCCGGATGGCCTGGACTTCACACTCAGAAAGACCTTGAGGTGGCTTTAAAGAATACTTCACGCCTGCCCGCAAATACCATTCTATCCCGGCAGCCAAGTCAAATGCGCCACCTTTCCAGCCCGACCAGTATCTATACTGCCCGTTGGCCGCACCGATCATAGGTCCATTTTGCGGAACCATACATTTTAAGTTGGGATGCATTAAGGGAGCCTGCGCTGCTTGCACTTCACCGAGATACGAGCAGCCAAAGGTCCCAACATTCCCGTTGCCCCATTCTTGTTTGGAGAGCCAATCAACCGCATCATAACCATCCTCGGCTTCCTGCCCAGCAGGAGGAGAATAGATCCCTTCCGATTCATGTTTTCCCCTACAGTCCTGGATAGCCACAACAAATCCGTTGGAGGCAAACATATAGGCTATCGCCGACCGATCATTTTTGGGATTTCGAAAGCTGTTTTTATTGTAGGGTGTTCGAATCAAGATTACCGGCAAATCTTTCTCCGACCCTTTGGGCCAATATAAATCCGTAGAGAGTCGAATGCCATCGCGCATTGGAATCATGACGCTCTTTTTCAATTCAACTTTTGAAGTGTCCATTTCGGTTGCGTTTGATTTCATTGGGGCAATCAATAATAGTAACAACCCTATAATCGCTGTTCTTTTGTAGATGGTGGTGATGTGTTTCATTTTGTGATCTTTTCAGTAGTTTTTTAATTACGGATAGAATCCTAATAGTCTTGGCTGTATTTAACAAGTTGCAGGACCGCAGTTCAAATGCAATAGATTCCCTTTGCCTAATTGTATTTTCTAAATGCTTCCAACACCTCCATTGAAGGCGCCTTCATGATATCGTCGATAGTATTCCTTACCAGATCATACCCCTCTGGCAGTTTCTCCAGTAATTGTTCCTTGTTGTCTATATTCCATTCTTCCTCCTCCATTGGACCATAGGGCTCTTGCAAATTCCAGTAGGTGCTAATGAGCCAATAGGCAAATTCCTGCACAAGAACTCGCTGGTATACTTCTTTGCTTTCCTCCAAAATATCGCCATAGCCTGCGATGTCATATAGACCTGCTTCCACTGCCTTATCCATAATCCTTGTTACTTCGGATTCACTATCCGTAAAACTCCATTTTTCCGGCATTACAATATGTAGTCCTGCCCCCGTTACAGCATGTAGTATATGCTCCACCACTTCCATGGTCTGTCTGCCCGTACCATCACGGTACATAATGATATCGCAAACGCTATACGCTTGGGAGAGTTTTTCTACCTCTTCGCTAATGTTTTCCGCTATGGATTCGTATCGACCTTTAAAAACAGGAATGGCACTATTGTATTGGTGCATTGCGTTGACAACCGCATGTTGCTTTTCAAGGTTTAAGGTAGAATCTTGTGGAAACATTTGTTGAAAGGTTGTGGCCACTTCATGCAAAAATTCATTGGGCACACCTTCCATAACCGGAAAATTGTTGCCATAGGTTATCATCATTTTTGGAAATCCGCTGTATCCTTCATTTTCAATGATGGTTACGGAGTCATCTTGAAAATCTACTGTGGAATTTCCAAAAGGTGCTTTTGGAAGAAATCCACCCAAACGGTCCTCAGGAAGCTCTATCCCACTTGAATTTCCCTCTTCAGATGAAGTTGTTTGCTTGTTGGAATTGGAGTTCTTACAGGCCATTAGGGTCAATATCATTGCCAAAACAGCGGCGATTTTCTTTAATGTTTTCATTGGGTTTCGTTGTTTTAGTTACGATTTTGATTAGAGCTCTAATGTCCCGTCCAAAAATTGCAGTTCCTCTATCGCTTTCAATGTATTGGAACCATCCCTACCTTCGATTTTATCCGAAACCACAACTGAACTGGAGACATTCGTAATGGTATATTCATCTTGATTTCCAGAGAATATGACCACATTTTTTCCTGAGTTACCCGTAATTGCATTGTCCAACTCGTTTACGTGGACATTTACATCCTTAGATCCCAAAAGGGTAATATCCTTTAGGTACCTCGAGTGGTGGGAATACGGAATTTCCGGGTCAAATTTTAGGGAAAAAGTACCCATAAAGCCTTCATCAATTCTGGCATTGTACGTTAAATACGGATGAAAAAACTTGTTGTCCATGAGCTTATGCCCCATGGGATCCTTGCTTTCTAAATCGTCTCTGGTCTTTGCCGCATAAACGCCCCACATACCACCATCGCTTTCGGAGAATGCCCCCCAAAGTCCATAGTAAGTATCAATTACCGAGGCCAAATATTCCTGTGATAGACTATTCTCTTCTGCGAGTTCATCAATCCAGCGTTGCTCTCTTTCTCCTCCGGCCCAAAGTTTGTTTTCGAGGCCATTGACCTGGGCCTTTCGTATTTCCTGTTGAAATTCCGGCGCTGCTCCCGGGAAGCTGTTGTGTCCATCTACACCAATTCCAAAATCGTGTACAAAATGAAGGATCTCTTCATAAGCGGCATCCCGGTGCTCATAGTTTTGGTTGACGTACCAAGGATGTCCCTCAACTTGGATTTCCTCTTCAAACAAGGCTTGGCCTGGCACTTCTACGGGGTTCTTGCCATCGTCTTTCCCATTCAAAAGCACCAAAACCGCTTTGTTGTCCGCCATCTTATTAGCAATTTCGCCCTTATCACTCCCATATTGCGATCCAGGGTAATCCGCCAAAAAATGCTCCAAAATACCCCTACATCGTACAGCTTGTGCGTCAGTAATACAATCCTGAATAACAATATGGATGGGCTTTCCATTTGGAGCCACTACTTTGGTGTATCGCTCAAAATTGGAAGTATACGCTTCACCCAAGTTTACCGGAACGGCTTCAATACCAAGTTCCGTATTAAAAGTGGCATTTGAAGATTCTTCAACAGGCGTTTCTTTTTTGGGTTTGGACCCGCAACCCAACAAGAAAAAAAATCCCAGGATAGTGCATATTAAACTCGATGTTTTCATAATGATTTTATTTTGTTCTATCTTTAAGATTCTGGGGCATTTTCTCCCAGATATTTTATGTTGTGTCGAAAAGTATATTGGCCATCGGGCCATTTATGTAGAGGGTAAACGTATTCGTTCGATTCAAAAATTTCGAATATTTCCGGGATGTGTTCCTTAAGGACATCCACGGTCTTTAACCGCATTTCGTCCAAAAAAAGATCAGCTTGCGAATCCAAATAGGCGGCCGTGGCCAGATAAAAGAACTCTGTTGTTTTACAGCCATCATTGCAAGTGGGGTCATCATAAGAATAATAGCCATTGTCGTTGGCATACTTCCAAATGCGGTACAACTTGCTGTTGTCACTTTTATGTTCACTAAAAATAGCAGGTAGCATTTTTTGCCATCCAGCATTTAAAACGATATGGTGAATCTCTTCTTGGGACGCATCCCTCCGTGTTGGATTGTTGGTTTCCTCGGCATACAAATCTTGAAGGGCATAACCAGAAAAACTGGCCATCACCTTTGCCATGCCGGCACCCGAGAATCCATCCTTGGACATCACTACCGTTGCCTTATTGTCTTCAAGGGTTTGCCTCAAGGTTTTATCATCCACCTGTCCGTTCTCGTCATTGTCCAACCATTGGGCTGCTACATGGGCAGCATGCACCAGTTTTTCCATAGTAACACCGTTGGTACCATAAATGGTAATGGCATCAAAAACAATGGCCGACTTGTCGAACATTTTTGAGGGTGAATTGGAAACTGGATTATCTTGATCTTTAAATTCATCGGACAGCGTTAAAAACAAATAAGCGATTGACCCCAACAAAAGCAGAAAAATACCTCCAAGAACTTTTTTTACAGTTTTCATTAATTGGATTTGAGATTAGTTTTTTATGAATACCCAATGCTATGCCCAATGTAAATGGCCACAATACCCAATAGCACCAAAATCACATAGGCCTTTATGGAAAATTTGATCCATTTGGCAAAGGACACCCTACTGGCTGACAAAACCGCCATCAACGCACCGTTGGTTGGGGTAATCAGTTCTGCAGTGCCCGCCCCATATTGATAACACAGGATCATCAATTGTCTAGGCACTTCCATTAAATCTGCCAAAGATGCCAGCAACGGCATGGTTAGCACCCCTTGCCCACTTACGCTGGGAACTGGGAAATGCACCAAGGATTCTGCCAAGGTAATCCCCGTAAGCGCAACCATTTTTGGCATTTGGGAAATGGGCACGAAGAGACTATTTACCAACGAATCCAAAATGAGCCCTTCCTCGAGCACCACATAAATTGCCCTGGCAAATCCAATCAGTAAACCCGCATAGGCCATATCCCGAAATCCTTCCACGAAAGCATTTATGGTTCTATTGGCGCCAAATCCGGCAATTATCGCGCAAACGATCCCTGTAAGAAAAAACAAGGCCGTCATTTGCTCAAAATCCCAATCCCACTGCGATACCCCCATGACCAAAAAAACAAACGATAGGGCCACCACCAACAGAATTAGTTTATGAGCTATGGAAAACGAACCTGATTCCATTACCTGGGTCGTTTCTCCTGCCGTTTTGGTCTTAAATGCCCTTCGGAACACAACAATGGAATAAATGAGAACGGCTATCACCAAAAAAACAGTCCGGAACAATGCTCCAGAAAGCAGGGGTACATCCGATATTTTTTGACCTATCCCTACTTGAAAGGGGTTAATGGGGCTAAAGGATGCCCCTACCATGGCAGCTCCAAGACTTATGGCCACTGCCGTGAGGTTATCGAACCCCATTCGCTTGCACAACAATAGCAGAATGGGCACCAATGGGATAATTTCCTCTTGAAAATTTTGGATGGCGCCCAATGCCGCAAAAAGGACAATGCAAATTGGAATGACCCACATTTCATGGGAACTGAACTTTACAGCAATATATTCCACTCCAGCATGCAAGGCCTCCGTTTTGTTGATTACCACAAACGATCCCCCAACCAAAAAAACAAAGAAGATTACGGAGGCTGCTTGCTGCATACCTTTCGGGATGGCTACCAACATATTAAAAAATCCGACTGGTGCCGCCTCGGTCTGTTCAAACGAATGCGGAACAACCACCTCCCTTCCCGAAGCTTCGTTAACCGTTCTTTTAAACTTGCCCGAAGGTACCACATAGGTGGCTATCATCGCAGCCAGGATAAAAATGGAAAGCAATAGCAATGCATCCGGGAACTTTACCTTTCCTAACATATTTAAAGATTAAATCGCTCTTTTAAAGCATCCTTAATTCGTTCCAGGCCATTTAATATATATTCCTTTCGTTCGCCTATTCCTATTCTAAAATGCTTGTCCATTCCGTATACATCCCCCGCAAGAATGAAAACACTTTTCTCGATACGGAGCCATTCTGCCAAATCGGAGGAAATGATGTCCAAATTGTATTTTATGAACAACATACCGCCTCCTTTGGGGGGTACATACTCGAACAAGTCCCCATAACCATCCAACCAGCCTCGCACCACTTTCAGGTTCTCGTTGAGCATGGTCCTGTTCCGTTCAAGAATTTGTTCCCGTCTTTCCGGGCGTAGGGCAATTTCGCCAATGTAGTGACTCATAATGCCAGCAGTAATAGAGGTGTAATCGTGGTAGGCCCATGTATCCTCGATCAATTCTTTGGGACCGACCAACCACCCCAATCGCAGACCGGGCAGTGCATAGGCTTTGGAAAGCCCGCCGTTGACCATCACCTTTTCGTACATGCCCACGAAACTTTCAATGGTCTTTCCATTGAGCTCCGCACCACGATAAACCTCATCGCAGTATACCCATGCATCCACACTTTTGGCGATATCCGCAATTTCTTGCATTTCTTCATTGCTCAGCGTGTATCCTGTGGGATTGTTGGGATTGCACAGCGCAATCATTTTGGTCTTGGCAGTCACTTTGCTTCTTAGGTCGTCTAGATCAGGCCTCCAATTGTTTTCCGAAATAAGAGGAAAGCTCTTTAAGGTACAGCCCATCTCCTCGGCAATACCCCAAATCTGCATATAATTGGGCACCATCATTACTACCTCGTCCCCTTTTTCCAATAGGGTATGACAAGCAACAAAGTTCGCTTCGGATGAACCATTGGTCACCAAAACGCTGTCCTCGTCTGCTCCATTATACAATGCGCTTATCCTTTTTCTTAGTGGGATGGAACCATTGGTCTGTCCGTAACCCAATACAGTATTGGTCAGTGCTTCAATTTCTTCCTTGGTCAAAAACTCCTTTAAGGTATAGGGATGGAACCCACTTTCGGTAAGGTTATAGTCCACTGTGTTTTCAAAAAGGGATTGAACCCTTTCCAGTTCAAAGATTGGAATGTTCATATGCTAATATTTATTTTATTTTCCATTTACTTTTTGGTTCTACTTTATTTTTAAGATGCTATTCACTCACCAGCATCATGGTGATCTTCCAGCAGAATAGCCTCGGTGCTCTCTGCCAGTTCGCCCATAGATAACACTACTTTGTATTTGCCCGGGGGCACTCTAGTATAGTTATATTCCTTTACTGTCAGTCCAGGCCTGGGATGCACCCGGGTTCGCAAGGAGCGACCATATTTGTCCACTTCCTCCTCGGGCATTGGAAAAATTTCTACAGTATCGTAATAGTCAAAGAATTCGTCTTCCTCTGCACTGAGTTTTTCAAATTGCTCCCACTCTTTTTGTTCTTCTTCCGTTCTTGGGACCTGTTTAATCATGCCCCACAATATTTGGTTCAGGCCCGGTTCGTAGGTTCCCAAAGTTTCATAGATCAATTCATCATCTTTATAAATGGTAATCTTGACCTTATCTTTTGGGCGGTTTTTTAAATAGTAGTTGATGACAACCCCTGGAGGTTCATTTTCACCTGAAAAATTTTGGGCGCTCACAGCGGGTTGACTATTCATTCGCCACTGCTTCCTCGGTTCAACCTGGAACAGGTGCATCTCCGAATTTAGCAGTCCAGTAGAAAGTTCTTGAAGAATGGATATATCGGCAATGTAGATGCTTCTTCCGTGTGTTCCAACCACCAAATCGTTCTCCCTAGGATGAATGACCAAATCGTGGATGGCGACAGTGGGCATATTATTTTTCAATTTGAGCCAATTTTCACCCCCGTTCAAACTACAGTAGACCGCCTTATCCGTTCCAATGAACAGTAAATTGGGGTTTTTATGGTCTTCTTTAATCACGTTGACAGATGCATTGGGAAGGCCATTGGAAATAGAGATCCATGTTTTACCAAAATCAATGGTTTTATAGACGAAAGGCCTAAAATCATCCCTTCGAAATCCGGAATAGGTGATGTAGGCGGTTCCAGCATCATGGTTTGATGCGGTTACCCGGGTTACCCAATACCCAGGATTTTTCTTGATTTTTTTATCCAGATTGATCCAATTTTTACCAGCATCTGTTGTTTGGTAAACATGACCATTGTCGGTTCCTACCCAAATCACTCCTTCTTGAACTGGGGATTCATCCACTGTTGTAATAGTCCCAAACACAAATGGCCCAAAACCTTTTTTAGTTACATCAACACGAGCTAGTTCTGGACTGATGGTATCCCAATTGTCCCCTCTATCCGAAGAACGCAACAATTTCTGCGCTCCTACGTAAATGGTGTTGCTGTTGTGTGGTGAAATTAGCAAAGGGGTATTCCAATTAAATCGAAGTCCTTCTGTCTCATCGCTCATGATGGTTTTGCGAGCTCCTGATTTTTGGTTTACTCTGGTAATATGTCCAAATTGTGAGCCTGTATATAACCACTTTGAGTCATTCGGATCCACTAGGTTATAAAATCCATCCCCTCCATTTACGTGTTCCCAATCCTCAAACCGAATTGGGAAACGGCCTTTTTTTGTACTGGGCCCTTTCCAAGAACCAAAATCCTGTGTTCCGCCATAAACGCTATACGGATAATCCATATCCACCCCGATGGCATAAAATTGCCCCATGGGCAACTCGTCGGGATGATACCAATTTTTACCGGCATCATGCGAAATGGCCATGCCGTAATCGTATCCCATGATCATATGGTTGGAATTATTGGGATCTATCCAAAGTGCATGGTTATCCCCACCATATTTTATATGTTGTCCCCAGGTTTTACCACCATCATAAGATTCATGCACAATAGTTCCCAAAACATAGATATGCTGATCGTTATTTGGGTCGATAATGATTTGCCCGTAATAATTGGAGCGCCCTCCTACACTTTCGCCTTCCGCACTTACACGTCGCCAGGAATTTCCGGCATCGTCGCTGCGATAAATTTCATGGATGCCCCCGCCTGAAGCTTGGGCAACGTCAACAGTGGCATACAGAATGTTGGAGTTTTTTGGGTAGATGTCAATTCCAATTTTGCCCAAGGCACCACTGGGTAACCCGTTGGTAAGTTTGACCCAAGAATTCCCTGCATCCATGGATTTATATATGGCACTTCCTGTTCCTCGGGTCCTAAACGACCAAGGGGTACGAAGTCTATCGTAAGTGATTCCGTATAAAATATTGGAGTCATTTGGGTCCATTCGTACTTCGGTGGCCCCTATATGCCGATCTCCTTCCTTGATATCCAAGGATTTTGTCCATGTTTTACCCCCATCCACTGATTTATAGATACCCCGCTCCGAATTCTCCGAATAATAATGCCCTTGTGCGGCCACATATACAATTTCCGGGTTATGTTGATGAACCAGCACCCGCCCTATATGATGGGATTCTTCCAAACCCATGTGTTGCCAGGTCTTGGCTCCATCAACGGATTTGTATACCCCATTTCCGTAGTAGGTGCTGTTTCTAAGATTGGCCTCACCGCTACCGATCCATACAATGTTGTCATCGGAAGGAGCAACAGCCACATCTCCCACCGAAGCGATATTTTCGTGGTCAAATACGGGATAAAATGTAGTACCATTATTTTCGGTCTTAAAAACCCCGGCAGGTCCAGCAGCGGCATAAAAAGTATAGGGGTTTTGTTGTGATACCGCAAAGGCAACCACCCTTCCACCTTGTCGGGTTGGCCCAATGGAACGATAGTGGATACCCTCGACAATTTGTTCAAGTTTAGGTTGTGCCATTAATTCTGACACCCCAACGGAGAACACCAAAGCCGTGACCAAACCTACCACTAGTTTACACCTCGAATTATACCTCAATAGCCTCATACTTTTCCTTATTTCCTTTTCGTATTGGATATGGCCAATCTAAATCCGGAATGATCATCGGCACTATCGGGTTCAAATCCTTGGCGTGCGTCTACCCGAATATTGTGGCCCATGGCAATTTCATCGGGCTCGGAACCAAATCTTCCCGCTGAAGCGGACCATAGTCCACCTTTCATCAATTTAATGTTGTTATCCGCCAAATGGATTGGGTTGTCTTTGTCCTCCTTATCATAACTATAGTTGGAATCATATACCCATTGGCGTACATTTCCAACCATATCCAATGCCCCCACAGGTGACATTCCTTTTGGGAATTTCCCAACCGGGGACGTGATCGCATGCCCATCATCAATGCCGAAATGCACCAAAGCCTCTCCTGTACCCGAGAAATAGGTATTGAAGGTATCGTCGGCGTAATTGGCCCGAGTACCATCAGGAATTTCGTTGCCCCAAGGATAGGTTCTAAAGTCATCGCCACGGGCGGCGTATTCCCATTCCGCTTCGGTGGGCAGTGTAAACTCAATCCCGGTCTTTTTAGACAACCATTCGGCGAAGGCCATGGCATCAAACCAGGTAACATTGACCACGGGATGTTGCCCATTATATTTGATTTCTGGAAACTTGGCGATTACATTATCTTGAAAGGCATTTTTCCAATTGTGGCCAAACTTAGTTTCAAAGGCCCTAATTTTAAGTTCATATACCCATGGCCCGGTATGCCCTTCTTCCTCAACTTGGGTTACATATTGGGTTTCCTTTACAAAAGCCTTGAACTGTTCGTAAACAATTGGAGTCTTGCCGATCCAGT
Organism: Ulvibacterium sp.; assembly: GCF_028285715.1. Taxonomy (GTDB): domain Bacteria; phylum Bacteroidota; class Bacteroidia; order Flavobacteriales; family Flavobacteriaceae; genus Ulvibacterium. The sequence continues at coordinate 55,448 of NZ_JANQOO010000028.1, read as the reverse complement.
AACCCTCCAGCGCTACCTTATGCTGTGGGGCTGCTTCAAACGAGTTGAATTCGGGCACGGCCTCGTCCGTTAGCTTATCATTGCCCATGGTAAAACTTCCCTTGGGTACATGGATCATTACAATACCATGATCGAAAGTCGCTTCCCAATGGCCCTGATCATTTTTGGAAAAAGCAATGGCCTTGGATTTTACCAGTTCAAAACTATCTTGACTTTCATTATCATGCGACATATCGGTTCCAGTTTTTGCCTTTTGATTGGACTGTTTACAACATTGAAACATCACCATAAATAGCAGTAAAAGGATATTTCTAATCAATTTCATATTATCATCTTATGTTAGTGATTACCGTTTGTGAAAACTCCACTACTGAGCATTGACCTTTATCGTATCCACACCCTTTTTTTCAAGCATTCTGTTTAAATCAGCCAGTTCGTTTTCAAGGAGCAGTTCGTATGCAGCTTTATGGCCCTCCCATTTTTTTAAGAGGTCTGTGTACGCCTCATATTTGGAAGCCGTTGGGGACGCATCGCCTTGAGACACATAATATCCAAGCATTTTGATATGTGAAAAAAGCCGTTGCGGAAATCGCAGGCCGTTTTCAGAGGCACCGGTAGTTCTTAGGATAAACAGGTTTTGCTCAATATCAATCAGTTTTTGGTCCAGTTTTTTACTTCTTTTGATCAATCCATCCGTCACACCTTTTGTGGTTTTTAGATCATTGAGCTGCTTTCGTATCCATTCTATAGCATTTCCGGTAGTAACAAGTTCTGTTGCCAAATCCCGTACTTTTAAAGCAAGGTTCACTTGTTTGAGGACATCTTCCGAGGATGCCTTCGATTTGGGATCCATCAGCACTTCCAGGGGTTGTGTATATTCGTCATTGCCTATGCTTATACTCAAGGTATATTGCCCTGGGGCAACCATGGGACCATCAGGTCCAGTGCCTTCCACAATAAGCCTGCGCCATCCTTCTTTATTAAAGCGTAGGCCTTTGGGCAAATTAGCTACCTCGGGATACCCCAATGGCAATGTTCTTAATTTGACTTCGGGCGAACTTTTATGCCGTAGATCCCAAAATACCCTATTGATTCCTGGAGCATTGGTCCCTTCAAGTTCCTGGACAACAGACCCGTCTTTGTCTAACACCTTAATCTTAATATCTTCTGAAATGCCCTCTTTAAGATAATAATTTATGGCCGCTCCTTCCTCAGGATCTTCAAAATACTCTCCTAAAGATGATTCGGCTTGTACTTCTCTTTTTAGGCGAAATGTGGGTCGTGGTTTAAAAAAGTGAAAATTAGATTGGAGCACTCCATCGTTGATCTGGCGAAGGGGTGATAAATCGTCCATAATCCAATAGCCTCGGCCATAGGTAGACAATACAAGATCGCCGTAGTCCTCTTGAATATCCAACCAACGTACTGGAGCCGGTGGCAGATTGTTTTTCAATGGATGCCAATGGGCACCATCATCCAAACTGAAATAAATCGCATTTTCCGTTCCCAGATAGAGCATTCCTTTGCGCAAAGGATCCTCCCGTATAATCTGCGCATAGCTAAAAGTATTTACCGCAACCCCGTTAACGATTTTGGTCCAGGTTTTGCCAAAATCCTTGGTCATATAAACGAAAGGGTCCCGGTTATTGACCTGATGAAAATCTATGGTCACAAAGGCTTTTCCTTCTGAGAATTTTGATGCATCAATACTGGTAATGGTCCCTAGGGGTGGAAGGTTGCTGATATGCTTACTTACCTGTTCCCAGCTTTTGCCCCCATTTCGAGTCACATGGATCAAACCATCATTGCTTCCCGCCCAAAGTACATCCTTGTTTATCGGGGATTCGGCCAAGGCATATAATGTGGTGCCATAATCCACACCAACGTTGTCGTAGGTAAGTCCACCTGAATGTACCTGCATTTGTGGATCGTTGGTGGTAAGATCTGGACTAATTATTGTCCATGTCTCCCCTCCATCTTCAGTTTTGTGCACATACTGACTCCCAGTGTACAGCGTATTCTTGGTATGGTTGGTAAGAATAAAAGGATGGCTCCAAACCCATCTGTATTTTATATCCCTTGGCGATTGTCCCACGGGAGTTACAGGCCATACCTGCGCGTTGGTAGTTATTCCGCTGGAAAGATTGTGCTTGGTCAGAACGCCTTGTTCGTTGGTAGACCACACAATGGATTGGTCGAATTTATCGGGGATGGCAAAGCCGACCTCGCCGCCCCCAAGTTCTTTTTTCAAGGGCCCTGCTATACTTTGACTTGGAATTCTATAGGTCCTGCCATCCTGCCTATTTCCGTATACGAAGTAGGGCACTTGCTTATCTGTGGCCACATGATACATTTGGGCTATAGGTAAATCAGGATGATACCAGCTCTTCCCATCATTTTGGCTAATTCTTATGCCACCATCATAAGCGATAAGAATGCGATCGGAATTTTCAGGGTCGAACCAGATATCGTGTACGTCATAGCCTGCATCCGGTCTAATGTCACCAGTTTTACCACCATCCAAGGAAACCACCATTCTGGATGCCAAAAACCATATTTCGTTCTCGTCGTCAGGAGCCACAGCCAATCTGGAATAGTAATGCGGACGGGTATGGTATTGTTGATCATGGCTAATGAGGTCCCACGTTTTGCCGCCGTCTTCCGACCCCCACAACACGCCTTTAAATGCGTACTGATCAGTTTCAATTAAGGCATATATTCTATTGGGACTGCCTGGCGCATAAGCAACTGCCACTTTACCTACATTTCCTGCTGGAAGACCTTTTGTGCTTTTGTTCCAGGTTTCGCCCCCGTCATTGGAAACAAATACTCCTCCGTTGGCACCTCCACTTTTTCGTTGCCAGGTCTTTATTTCCAAAGGCCACATTCCTGCGACCAAATTCAAAGGATTCTTTGGATCCATGGCAATGTCGGAGGCTCCGGTGTTTTCATCCGTGAACAATACCCGATTCCATGTTTTTCCGCCATCTACGGTTTTAAACACCCCTCTATCTTGTTGGGGACCATAACAATGTCCCATTGCGGCAACAAGAACTATATTTCGGTCTTTGGGATGGATGACAATTCTTCCTATTCGTCCTGTGTTTTCCAATCCCATTTTTTCCCAGGTAACTCCGCCATCTGTCGATTTGTAAATACCATTCCCAATTGATATGCTACTTCGGATATTCGTCTCTCCTGTCCCAGCCCATACAACATCGGAATTTGAAGGCGCAACGGCCAAAGCTCCAATTGAAGAAACGTCCTGATCGTCAAAAACAGGGTCCCATTTTAAGCCGCTGTCCGTGGATTTCCAAATACCACCAGAGGCGGCCCCAACGTAAATAAGGTCTGGCTCTTTAGAATGCCCGGCTACTGCGATGATTCGGTTTCCATCGGGTCCAATGTGGCGATATTCTAATGAAGCATAAAGCTCTGGAGAAATAGTCTGTGCTATTCCACATGAAGGAATAATTGCCAATCCTCCCATACAACATGATATAAACAATGATAGAATCGAATTAAAACCCTTTTGCATAAATACCTTTCTTAATTTTCGTTTATCAAATTCACTTTTTAACACCTAAATATTTAGATGATCTTGTTCCCCATTTACTTTTGATATTAATAAACAGTTACCGTTACTTTTTCCACAATGGGCGAATTGTTGGTAATGACCGTGTTTTCCGCAAAGCCCATTATTCCCACATCGATTTTGCCATTGGAGTCCAACTCCCAATCATCGACTCCTCCTTTTCCTATGGATTTGCTTTTACCAACCTGTTCATCGTCGATAAACAATCCTAGACTATTATAGTTAGCGCAATATTGAATGGTGAGTTTGGCTTTGGCCTTGGATTTATCCAACTTCTTAAATTGGACATCATCAGGATCATACCCCAATCGGTTTTTGATCAACTGGGCCTGTACAAACCTGACCTCACCATTTATCGCGGCCAAATTGCATTCGTACACCTTCGGCGACTCCCCATTTTCAACGGGTCTTCCTGCGTAGAGACCTATACCCACCTGGGCATCTTTCCCACCATTGCTGTTCCAATAGGTGGGCACATCCACCCAAACCGAAAACTCCCAAGACTTGTCATACGGCATTTGGTCCTTGTACAGCTTCCATGCTTCCAAAGCATTGGACACATCTTCGGAATCTGCAGTTAACTGTCCTTTTCCATTGACTATTTGTATATCGGCACTGTGCGATTCCCACCGGGTACTTTGCGAAAAATAGCTTCCAAAATCGCTGTTGAACGTATAGGTTTCCGAGGCAGTCGATTTGGTGTTGGACAAATCGCACGGTTTGGAATCGGGCAACCCTCCGGGGCGAGGCCCACATGAAGTGAAAATGAGCGCAACAAAGCATGTGGTTAAAAATGTAGTTTTCATGTGTTTCGTTTTTTTACATTAATTTCTTTTGGTGTAGGATATTGCTATACGAAAACCCATATGGTCATCGGCACTATCGGTTTCATCGGCGGGTCGGGTATCTGTCCGAACATTATGGCCGTATTTTATTTCATCAGGGTCTTGGCCTTCCCTCCCTGCTGACCCGCACCAAAGGCCGCCTTTTTCCTGATTTTCCCCATTTTTAATGGTGTTAATGGGATTGGTAACCTCAACAGCTTGTTCTTTGGTCAGCTTATAGGCAGAATCATAGACCCATTCGGTAAGGTTACCGGCCATATCCAAGGCTCCAACAGGAGAGGCACCAGCTGGAAAGCTCCCTACAGGAGAAGTAATGGCATATCCATCGGTCACCCCAAAATGGGTAAATGCCTGCTCCAGGTTCGGAAAAAATTTCTGCATGGTCTCATCGGCATAATTTGCCCGGGTTCCGTCTGGAATTTCATTGCCCCAAGGATAAATTCGGCCATCAGTTCCCTTGGCGGCATATTCCCATTCCGCTTCGGTGGGAAGACTTATCTCCAAGGCTGTTTTTTTGGACAACCACTGGGTATAGGCCACAGCATCGTTCCAAGAAATACTACTCACAGGATGGGAATCATCTATGGTGATTTCAGGAAAATGAGCCAAGATATCCTTGAATGCATTGTCCCAATAATAGCCATATTTTGGCTTGAACGCTTCTATTTCAAAATCATAAACATAGGGTCCGGTATGGCCTTCGTTCAGCACTTCTGTTTTATATCCCGTTTCCTCCACAAATTCCCTAAACTGCCCTGTGGTGATCGGAGTTTTGCTGATCCAATAGTGGCTAAGGTTGACTTTATGTTCGGGTAAAGCCGTTTCATTGGCGTTGTTTCCCATGGTAAAAGAGCCTTCGGGCACATAAATAAAGGTGATTCCGTTATCCAATTCGGCTTCCCAATGTTTGGAAGTGTTTTTTTCAAACTTGGTCGCCTTGGTACGCACAAAGTCCAACTCTTCTTTCTGATTTCTTGTGGCATTATTTACCCCTTCCCTATCTATGGTTTGGGTGTTGCAGGATGCCATCAAGAAAAGCACTGCCATACATACACAAAACTTGTTTTTGGTCATGGTCTTAATTTTTCTTTATGTTGAATTGTAGTGTTGCTTTATCCCATGTCAACGCCAGATTTCTTTCATTCGCACCAGAATAATCAAAGAAATATTCCAATCTGTTGGCACCTGATTCTGAAAGTGACACTTCAATATCTTCGTTAAAAATTTCAGAAGTTTCAAAATCCTCTGTTTCTTCATTGAGAGCTGTTTCGGTTAGGATAAGCTTCCAAAATTTTCCTTTTGTTGGAATGATGCTCAAGCCGTATTTCCCTTTAGGCAATGCCTTATCTTGAAAAACAACATCTTCGCCAAACTCGATCGTGGTAGGGAGTTCAGCTCCGGGCCATGGCTCGTTGTAGGGAACCACAGTTCCATATATCTCTCTTTCCGCAGCTACCGTTCTATAGTAATGGACTTGAATTTCCGTTTCACCCATGGCATTCATAACCATGGCTTTTGATTCCTCACTCTTGGAAAATGATCCTTCAGAAATAGGAATGTGCACTTCTACAAAACCATATAAAAACCGAATGATTCTTCCGTTTTCATTTTCATCAAAAAAGAATTCCATATGTTGTTTGGAATTGTCTTCCAGTTGTGCACGTGTCTCAAATCTTAGTACTTCCTGCCCTGGTTCAAATTCCTTTTGTTGATGGGTGGCCGGTTGTGTAAAAATGACCTTCCATTTCATATGACTGCCCGGTTTCATATCGGCATCGATTTGCTGCGGAATCAAATACAGGTTGTAACTCCCCGGATTGATTGTTTTGCCATGAATTTGAATGGGATTGTCCACCGAGAGTACCGTCGCTGCATCTTGACCGGGACTCCAAGGTTTACCATACGGAACAAGTGTACCAAAGGCGGGCTTGTCGTCATCGGTTAGCAAACGATCGTAGTCGATGGTGATTTGCGCATCACCAACCGATTCCATTACCGCAGCTTGTGCACTTGAAAAAAGTGTCTCACGATATGGAGCGTAACGATGTCCTTCAACAATAACAAAACGAAAACCCAAATGATCATCACTGCTATGTTGGTCGGTTTGTTCCCGCATATCAGCACGAACACTATGACCTCCTTCTTCCAAGCTTAACTCACCAGAAGCATCGGTCCATGCTCCACCTCGAATTGATCGTTGCAAATTATCTCCCCAACCTCTTTCTGTTTCAAATTTTCTTCGGATGGGGTTATGGTAGGGACCTATGGGATTTTGAGTTGGTGAATTGGAATAGTAGGATGCATCGAACCAATCATAAAGCCAATCGATCACATTACCAGCCATATCATAGACCCCGTAGGGGGATTGTCCCTTTGGAAATGCATCCACAGGGGATGTTTGCGGATACTCATCGTTCATATTGGGACTCGGATTGCGACCAAAGTCCCCAAAACGCTCAAGGTATTGGCTTTCCGCAAAATTGGCCTGGGTCCCATCGGGAAGTTCATTGCCCCAAGGCCATAGTCTTTTGTCGTTGCCCCGGGCTGACTTTTCCCATTGGACCTCGGTAGGTAATTGAATGGTAAGTCCTGTTTTTTTGGACAGCCATTCGGTATATGCGGTGGCATCGTTCCAACTCACACAAATGGCCGGATGATCTGCTCCCTGAACAAAATTGGGATTGCGCCAGCTTACATCGTATCGAATTCTTCCACCCTCTTCTATCCAACAACCCTCACCTTTTTCGGCATCGGTCACATACCCTGTTTCTTCAACAAACTTTCTGAATTGCGCTACCGTAACCGAATATTTGCTCATCCAGTACTCATCCAAGACCACGTCATGTATGGGCAATTCCTTGGCTTCGCCTTGATCAGAACCCATTTGAAACTCCCCGGCAGGTATTTGAACCACAAAATGTTTATCCAATAATTCCGCTTCCCAAAACCCCTTATCATTTTTATAAAATGTAACGGACTTTTCATAAATACCCTTGGTGATATCCGAGCTGTTATCCGGCAGTTCCTTTTTTTCTATACAACCAAGCAATACCGCATAAAGTAATAGGCTCCAAAATGAATATTTTCCTATTATTTGCCTTGGATACTTGATCATGATTATTTTCTTTCTGTGTATGAAATTGTTATTCTAAACCCCAAATGATCATCCTCGGTGTTGGGATCATCCCCTTGTCTGGCATCTGAACGAATATTATGTCCAAACTCAAGTTCGTCAGATCTAGATTATATCTTCCTGCTGATCCAGCCCAAAATCCGGCCTTCATAATTTTAAAATCGGTCATAACGGGATTGATGGGATTGACCTTTAGCGAATCGGTATATATATAGTGCGAATCAAACACCCATTCGGTAAGGTTCCCTGCCATATCCAATGCTCCAAAGGGTGATTTTCCATTAGGGAAACTGCCAACCGGGGAGGTAATGGCAAAGCCATCATCCACGCCATTATGCACAATGGATTGTCCGGTATTGGGGAAGTATTTGTCAAAAGTTTCATCTGCATAATTGGCCCGAGTGCCATCAGGGTCGTCGTTCCCCCATGGATAAATGCGACCGTCCGTTCCCCGTGCGGCATATTCCCATTCTGCCTCCGTGGGAAGTATAAAGGATAGTCCTGTTTTTTTGGCCAACCAATCCGTAAAGGCAATGCAATCGTTCCAACTTAGGCTGTTCACCGGATGCTGGTCATTGATGGTGATCTCCGGGTATTTTTCCATCACTTGATGAAAAGCATTGTCCCAATAAAAACCGGGCGTGGGTTTAAATCCTTGAATGGAAAAGTCATAGACGAAAGATCCCATATCCCCTGGTTTTTCCACCTGGGTCACATAGCCTGTTTCTTTTACAAAAGCCCTAAACTGACCCAATGTTATTGGCGTTTTGGATATCCAATAAGCGCTTAAAGTCATTTCATGTTCCGGGGCAGCGCCGCCCCCCAATTTATTGTTCCCGATGGTGAAGGTACCTTCAGGCACATAAATCATGGTTATACCATGGTCAAATGTGGCCTCCCAAAAACCAGAACTGTTCTTTTCGAAAGTGCTTGCGCCTTCTTTTATTAAATCCAGTTCTTCCTGTTCACTCCTTTCATTTACAATGTTCCCATTGATGGCCCATGCTTCTTCAAGGCCATTTTGGCATTGACAGAAAAAAGCAATAGTAAACATTAACAAGAGCACTCTACTTTTCATGTTTATTCAGATTTACGTACCTTGTATTTTTCAATTTCTTCGGCAGTCATTTTATGCATCCCTTCTGCCGGAGCCACTTCAAGGGTATACCAGTAAAATGAAGTTGGAACCCCTACGGCTTCATAAAACTCTAGATATTTTACATGGACCGGGTCATCTTTTGGCACTTCGGTTGCGGGAACTGGGCCTCCACCCCAGGAATGCACGCCCAAATAAGCGCCTTCCTCCACAATTCGCTTTTTTCCGGCCATAAAAAAATCCGTTCCTCCGGATGCCACAGTGCTCTTGGCATTTAATTTGGTGGTCAACCCAGCTTTGTTCACGTAGAAGGCAGCGCGGATATTTGCTTCATCATCTATGGATCCTGGTACGGTCAACATTTCGATGGTGTCTACTTCAGGGTGTTCATTTAAAAGACGTAATACCGTTGCAGGCAAAGCTGTGGTTATAACCCCGGTCATATAGGCTGTTTTTCCATTTACTTTAAATTTGACGGGAATATTATCCGCCATAAAAAAGTTCAATAATTCTTCCTTTGTTATTACCGCATCTTTGTTTTTATCATATTCCATAAACCGACCCCTTTTTCTTTTGGGAACCCTCTCCAACTTAAAAGCATCGTTCACGGCTTTGTATTCTTTGAGAATGCCTTCCGTACGTTCTTGGATTTCTTCCTCATCAGCCAACAGCGCATCTTCCATATCAAAGGCGAAGGCTTCGGCCATAGAAAGTAAACCATCTTCGTTATCATCCATCATTTTGGCAAAAGAGGTCATTTCCCCGGTTAACTTGGAAAGGATAACATTTCCATTATTATCTTGCTCAAAACCCTCGAACATTTCAAGCACTTCCTGTTCGTCCGCTTGTTTTTTTCGCTGCGCCAATTCAACAAGGGAAGAAAACGTTAGTTCCCCGTTGCTCTTCTTTTGGATTGTTAACAGTACATCCAAGGCTTCATAAGGGTCAAGCACACCATCCTTATTGGCATCCAGTACGGTTAGGACTTGATCTTGACTCCATAAACACTGAATCACTAAAAAGACACATAGTCTACTTAAATTCTTCATATTGTTATCGTTTTTAGCGTGAGTTGCGAAAACAAAAAACCTCCATACACCCAATCATATATTGATTAAGGTATACGGAGGTTTTCCGTAAGAAATCCATCTATTTTCCCTATTTTCTTCCTTAAGTTGGAAAATATATGGGTGGCTTTTGCCACATCATTTCATCCTAAATAAATATATGAAATTTACTTCAAAAAAACTATTCTATTCCTTCTCCTCTTTCCGGTTTCAAGATTTTCCTGAAATGCTCCACATCCTCTATATCCACCACCAATTGCACCACCGTATAAAACATGGAATATTGCTTCACTTCTATATGCTTATAACTGTATTTCTCGCGAACAAGAAATTCATTTAGGGTACCTTTATAATTCTCGGCCCTCGGTAATGCTTTCAATCCCCTAAAATCCCAAATCAACCTCATCTTTGAACCCATACATCGTTACTTTATACTTGGTCGCCCTCCTTATGTCAAAAACAAGATCCTTCAGCATCCTGTAAGGATTTCTCAGAAGGATCAAAACGCAAAAAAAATAGTCGATAGAAAGGAAATAAGGTCGAAGTTATTTTCATGGGATTAGGCATAAAAATTATTCCAAAAGTTTTTTCATTTCATCATCATATCCGGTCATTTCCCATCTCGTTAATGCAAAAGGTATCAATCCGGATTCCAGAAACTCATCCATAAAGATTTTAAGGTTAAAATCATCTCCCAGTTGGTTGGCTCGATCCCTAATTAATTTCATAAATTGTACTTTTCCAACCACCATAATCATATGGTGACCTGTTCCGCGCAAAGTTGTAGCCAATTCGTACCATAAGTGATGGCTGTCCTTCAATAATTCGCCATGGGGGGCGTTGGCCACACAATAGTTCACTGCATCTTCCAAAGTCCAATCCTGACTGTGCATATATACATCGGACAAAGCCCTAACGGTTCTAAAAGCAGCCTGTTCATAGGCAATTTCCTTTGCCCTGGGCGAACGTTCATCCAAATAACCGGCATACACCAAGAGTTCCTCCAAGGCAAATGCATACCCTTCCACTCTATCGGTACCAATTTTGTAAGGCGCCTCACCTCTTCTAATTGGATTAGGATCGCGTTCCGCACGTAAAAAGTCAAAATGATGACCGACCATTTCATGAGTCTCCTCCATAAGTGATTCTCTATGGGAGAAATTGAAAAAGTAATCGTGTTTTTCAGGCCAGGGATTATCAAAACCATGCCATGAACCATAATAACCTTCATCGGTCATATAGTCCTCAACAGTAAAAATCTCTTCGTCTTTTAAAAATTGGATGACATAGTCGATGGATGCACGTACGCTGCTCATGTATTCTTCCTTTGACTGAACAGGCTTTATCCTGGGTACGTCTCTATTCTTGTTCTCCGTTAGTTTTTGAAATGCAATGACCCGGTTATCCTCTAATTCTACGATGGTCCGTATTTCGTTCCAACTATAGGGAAATAAGTACACATTTTTCATCAGCCAGCTGTAGTTTTCCTTGCCCACGCCGGCTGGCGCTGACATATTTTGTTTGTTCTCCTCTAACCACGTTCCATAAGCAATAACCGCTTCCCCTGCTTTATTTGCATCTTCAACCAAGGCCGGATGATGTTTGGAAAGTTCTTGGGACATTTCTTCAAAAAAATCCACTTCCTCATATAAGTGCTGCAATGCCAACGTTACAAAATCCCCGGCCCCATCGGTCAAGTTCTGTTTTGCCTGTTCCAAAATCTGGGGGACACCTTTTAGTTTTGCGGAGAAATCATCAAGTTGGTCCAGTTCCACTGGAAAATCCAGTTCCCATCCAAATCCACCTTCCCGGATAGGTCCGCTTCCTCCCTGGGTAATTAAGTAAAAACTGGGATCCCTGGCCCAGGGTCGAACGACTCGATGCTGAAATTCCAAGCCGTTCATTTCGGCCCGTACCAATTGATAATCTACCCTTTGCGAAACTGACCATGCTCTTGTATCGAAAGCATCCAACCGTTTTTGGAATTCCTCCAGCCCTTCCCGCTGCTTTTTCATCGCTCCTAAAGAATAGTCTGGAACACCACCGTTAATCGGGACATTTCTAAATTGTCGAAACTCCATCAACAAGGTCACCAAATCGTTATAAGCAGTAACACTCTTTAAGGTTTCCTCTTCTTTTTCAAGCTTTGGGTTGCAAGCAAAAACAAGTGGGAGTAGAAAAATCCCAAAAATAAACACTGTTTTTTTCATGGATTGTGTTTGTTTACGATAAAAATAAATTGAGCTACAGCGTAGCAATAAGCTATTTGATCAGAATCAACTCATCTTGCTGTGGTGCCAGATACTCAACCCCGTCCTTAGTGACAAAAGCTTGTTCATGATCCCAAAAAAATAGGTATTGGTCCTTATCTTTTGGCCCAGGCGAGGGCATATAGAAGAAGTACTCCAAAACAAAATGATGGTTTTCTTGAAGGGGAACATCCAATACCCAATCCGGGCCGTAAGATCCAATCCTAGGACCTAAATAAATATCATGTTTCTCAGCGGTAGCTCCCATTCCCTTTCCATGGCAATCCACCGAGATTATGATTTTTTCCGGACCATACTTTTTTGCATATTCCGGATAATTGTTTTTGGGCTGGATCATATGCATCTGATCATCTTCAACTTCAACATTTATTTTTTTGAAGCGTTCCGTATAATCCTTTACAATCTCCCTAGGTGTTCTTCCCACCCTTATGGTCTCTGCAAATATTTGATCGATTTTTTTATACGCTTCCCATAATTTTTTGATTTCCTGTGGGGCCTCCGTTTCGCCCTCTCGAAGTACATAGCCAAAAATTGCCTGGGTAGTGGCCGCTATAATGTCTCCGCCTTCCACGACAGCATTTTCCCAACCTTCGCTACGGGCTCTTTGCGATAGCCCCGTGCTCATACGCCTAAAAGGAACCACATAGGCTTCATCGTTGTCTGAATCCCCAATTTGACCATAGTTCTTTACCTTGGTCTTCCCAGGTATGATGTCCTTAAAAATCTTCTCTACTTCCACCAGTTCATCCTGCCGCATCTTTTTCAACATTTTCACCTCACTGGGCACTGGGGAGATTTGGTAATCCATCATTAGGTATTCAGAAGATATAATCCTATCAGAATATTTTTCACCCAATTCCTTGGTTAACAATCGGTAATCCGTATGCGATATACCGTCATAAATCTCCTGTGATGTTGGCCAAGAGGCAATTTTATCCATAAAGTTTAGGGCAATGACCTTTGGATCGCGCTCTTCCACAAACTCTTTTAACCCTTTGAATCTGAAATCATACTCAGTTAAGGGCTGTGCAATGGGTTCTACCACAAAAACAGGTTCACCAATAATATCAAAGGCCTTGGAGTTTTCAAGCGAACTGTCCAAATGACTTCTCCATCCTCGTTGCGAACCACCCCATCTACGACCAATAATCGCCCGCTCAATTCTATCACTTCCACGATCTGTAAAGACAAACACCCCGGACGCAGAACCCAGATCCTTTTCTCCGAAAGGGTCTTCAACTGCATCGCGCATCACATGAATCCACATATCAACTTTACGTTTTTTCATGATTTTCGGAAGAATGATATCAAACTTTTCTCTCCGAATCTGGTTCTTCCATTCTTCTATTCCCATTTTCTCCAGTTCTTGCTGAGTAGGTAGTTTGGATTGTTGTGCCATTAGTTCCGAACTGGCGATTAGTATCAATGTCAGTAAGAACATGGTTCCTTTTTCAATTACTGCTTTAATTTTCATGTCGTTATTGTTAATAGTTTCTATCGTACCAATGATCCTTTAGGACCATTGCATTTTTTCTTAGTTTCTTTCCGTTCACTGAGAGTTGCACGGTATATGTACCTGGTCTGGCCCTTATATACTTATACCTTCTTTCCCTCCATTCCTTTAGGATATGTATCCATATCTCCAGGGAACGTCCATAGACGCTCACTTCCATATCGGCCTCCCCAAAATGGTCATGGCCATCGTAATAATCAAAAAACTCTTCTTCATCGCTCTCAAACCATCTGTCGAACTCCTTCTTCTCTTCTTCTGTCCTAGGAATGCGCTCAGTAAGATACCATTGCACCGTATTCAGCCCCTTGGCGGTACCTCCATAGTATTCGTTAATCAGCCAATCACCGCGAAATATCTGGACTATAACATCTCCCTCCGCCTTGTCCTTCAGATAATAGTTAATCACAATCCCATGGGGTGCGTTCTCCCCATTAAAATTCTGCATAGCTGCCCCAACCTGGGTCTGTTCCGAAAGCATCCATAATACCTGTGGCTCGATATCGAACAGGTGCTCCTCTTTTTTCATGACTTCGGGGACAAGTTCCTGTAAAGGGGATATATCGGCTATCCATATGCTCCTTCCGAAAGTACCCACAATCAAATCGCTCTCTCGGGGATGGATTTCCAGATCATGGATGGGGACACGGGGCATATTATTCCTCAGTGGATTCCAATTATCCCCTCCGTCAATAGAAACATAGACCGACTTTGTTGTACCAACGAAAAGTAATTCTGGGTTTTTGTAATCTTCTACGATTACGTCAACCGGTTCGTCATCGGGAAGATTATTAGAGATAGGTTGCCAGGTTTGCCCATAATCTGCGGTCTTATAAACATAAGGTCTCAGGTCAAACCTGTTCCTTAGGCCGGACACAGTTAAATAGGCAGTGCCTTTTTTATGGTTCGATGCCAAAATACGTGTAACGACATACCCTGTGAACCCCGGTATATTATCATTCAGTTTGGTCCAGGTTCCACCATTGTCACGAGTTAATTGAACGTTCCCGTCATCGGTCCCAACCCAGATTACACCTTGTTCTATCGGTGATTCGTCTAAGGTAGAAATTGTCCGTTTAACGGTATATCCGTCCATGTACTCGTCCTGAGTGGTTCCTTCGGTTCTTGGTTTTATTATTTCATGATAATTTGTTAGGTCCGGGCTTATTTCTTCCCAATCCTCTCCGCGGTACGAAGATCGAAGCACCATATTGGCTGCATGAAAAATAATATTTGGGTTATGGGGGGATATTAGAATGGGCGAAACGAAATTAAAGCGTAAGCCTTCCTTACGATACTGGATATTCTTCCGTACGCTGGTCTTTTGGTCATTACGGGAAATATCTCCATTCTGAGATTCCACATAAAGCCATCGGCTGTCCGATGGATCCACTTGGACATATGCACCATCAGCACCCTTTAAGTGCTGCCAGTCCTCCATCCGTATTGGGAACCTACCCCGTTTGGTACTTGGACCCTTCCAGCTACCAAAATCCTGGGTGCCTCCATACACGTTGTAGGGAAAATCCATATCATAGCTTACGTCAAAGAACAGGCCATTGGGAATATTGTCCGGATGGTACCAGGTCTCCCCTCCCGTATAAGATACGGCAACCCCGTAATCATACCCAAGGACTATGTGGTCACTGTTTTCTGGATCAATCCACATCGCTTGGTTGTCACCACCAAAGCGTATCCCCTTATACCAAGTTCTTCCCCCATCATCCGAGATCTGGATACCAGTATTCATCACATACACATGATCCAAATCGTTGGGATCTACCCGTAGCTGACCAAAACGGGCACCTCCCCTAATCTCAACCTCCTTTGGACTGACACGCCTCCAAAGTTCTGCACCGTTGTCCGTACGGAAGACCGCATTCTCTCCATTACTATCTTTGTTTCTTCTAATTCCTATGGCGACTGCATAAAGCGTTTCGGGATTACTCATCGAAATATCCAGACCAATCTTTCCCATCAATCCTATTGGCAGGCCCTTGGACTTTTTTTTCCAATTTTTGCCACCATCCGTGGTTTTATATATTAAGCTTTCCTCACCTCCTTGTCTGTCCCAAATTGATGCATACAAGATATTGGGGTCACCGGGGTGCATCACTAGGTCAGCCACACCAATATGGTCGTCACCATTTATGGCACCAAGGGATTTTTCCCATGTTTTCCCCCCATTCGTAGTTTTAAATATCCCACGTCCCGTATCATCGGAATAATCATAGCCGGTCATAGCGACATATACGATATCAGGGTCTTGGGGGTGGATTCTTATACGTGTAGTATAATGAGAATCCCTAAGCCCCATATTCTCCCAGGTTTTACCACCATCGGTAGATTTAAAAACGCCGTTCCCATAATATGCGTTGTTTCCTGTACCGATCCAAACAACATCAGGGTTCGAATATGATACTGCCACATCCCCAATTGAAATAAGGTCAATGCCATCCGTTACAGGTTCGAATGTGAGGAAGTTATCACGTGTCTTGAGAAGCCCTCCGGTAGAAAATGCCACGTAATAGGTATAAGGTTGCTTTTTCTGATCGGGAGCTGCAATGTCCATTACACGCCCGCCTTGTTTGCTCGGACCTACATTGCGGTAATGTATTTTGGATAGGACTGCCTCCAAATTAGATTGGGCATACATAGGCAACTGCATGGATATCAGGGCCATAAGGACGAATACACTATTTTGGAGAATCCTTTTCATTTTTTATTCTTGAGTCCAGCCCATTTCTACAAAAAATTCTTCTTTGGACGGAAATAAGAATTGAAGGATATCATACAACTCCGGATCTATTTCCTTTAGGTTATCTGGCGTAAGTGCTTTGCCTTCAAAAGAACGATGCCCCATTACCCCATAATAGATATCCAACCCGAAAGCAAGATATTCATCTGGGTAATCCTCAAGAGGAAGACCATCTTGAGGATTGTAAAAACCGCGTTCCACGGCCACTTTTGTAGCAGCCTCTATACGCCTCTGAATTTTTGGATATGCATTCATGATACCACCACGATGTATTTTATGGGTAATCTCCTCAACCGAGGCATCACGGCGAATATTTCTAGGTCCCCCCAATCGCAGATAATCCGGTATAATTTCCTCATCCTCCAAATCCTGTGCATTTAGGCCCAATTCTTCCCAATACATAAAAAACCCAATGGAAGTGTTTCGCTCTTCATAGGTCTTGAAAAGAACCATCGCAGAATTGGACCTTTTTATATGTTGAGCTATTTTACCCCCTTTTTTCCTATCTTTTGACAAAAGTGCATTGGCCACATTTGCCGCATAGTCTATTTTTTCTTTATCAACAGCTTCCGTAGCATAGAACATCAAGCCGCCAACTTCTTTGCGCTGGGTAAAGATGTCCAGTGCGTTTTCCAGTTTGGGCATCTCTGGTTTGGCAATAATAATAAGCACTTGCTCCATAAATCCTTCCTTATTTGTGGCACGGACTTCTGCATAATAATGGGCAGGATTCTTAGAGGGTTGCTTTTTAAGTTTGATTTCTCCTGTTTTGGAATCGATTTCCACTACCTTCGTAGCATCCAATTGACCTTCCTTTAAGTAATTACGGGGGTCGCCACCGGGCACTGGTTTGACCAAAGACCAGATAGTCGGATTGGGGTTTGGCTCTATTAATTCAATTTTTCCAATGACTTCACCCACTTCGGTTTTTTTGGTCACCAAAAAACTATCAAACTCATCGGTTACGATTGGTTTTTGCGCTTGAAGTTCTACAATACCTAAAACAAAGAGTGCCAGTATAAATTTTTTGAAGTCTAGTCGTGAAATATGTTTTTCTTTCATTTTAATGATTTTAAAAAATTATTTTTTTTCATTCATTTCAGGACAATGAAGTAGCACTTGCGAATGATCATTCTATCCATTCACTGCTAGGTAGATGCCTTAATCGTTGAAGTCGCAGCTGCTATTCTGGGAAAAAACGTACCCAGACCAAAAATGGAAATATTAGCATATGGTTTGTCTAAATGAATTAGGTTTTACAATATGTTAGTAATGATGAAATTCAACCTCGCCTGGTCGTCAATCTAAATACGCGAAAGGGAACCTTATTTGATTCATCCTTAACTTTAGGGGGCGCAGGAACCCATTTATTTCAATAATCCTTTAACATCCAAAGTAATTTCTATCTCATCCTTTATGAATTCGTCCTTTAAATCTTTAAAGAATGTACCGGATTCATAAATAATACCCCATTCGGTACGATCTATAAAAAATGGTGCGCTGGTCAAGGTGGCCTTATTTCCTTCAATAAGCACGTCAACTGGAAACGTTATGGATTTTGTAACCTCTTTTAGGGTCAAATTCCCTTTCAGGGTAGTTCCGTTTCCGTCCGTCGATACAGAAACGATATCAAACTGGCCTTTTGGAAATTTATCTACCTCAAAAAAGTCCTCGTTCTTTAAGTGCTCTACCAAATCTCCGTTCTCTTCTAAATCTTTCAAATCGAGAACCGCAATGGAATTAATATCAATCTCAAAACTTCCAGATTTTAGAATCCCATTTTCAAAACCCATTTTTCCGCTGGAAAATTTGATTGTTCCATTATGACCGTCAACGGGCGTGGAACCTACCCATGCAATATGGCTATCGGTGGTATCGATAACATAGGTTTTATAGGAATCTTGGTGTTCCAGTACTGCCTCGGCATCGGAGGCCTTTACGCCCTTCTTGTCATTTTTACAAAAAACCCCGAAAAAAATAAGGAGTGCCATTCCTAGATATAAACTGAGTTTTGTTTTTTTCATATGTCTCATTCTCGTTTTTTAGTATTAATAGTGTTCATTCATTCCTAAGCACCACCTTTTGTTGTTTCTCCCAAAATATGTTCTGCCAAACGTACGGCAAGAGCTGAAACCGTAAGGGTAGGATTTGCTGCTGCAATGCTTGGAAAAACCGCATTAGAGCAGACATAGAGGTTATCCGTACCGTGCACTTGAAGGTTGATGTCAACTACACCATCTGTATCTGATTTGCTCATACGGCAGGTGCCGGACGCATGCGCCCCATCGGGATCCATCGTCTCGGACTCGATGCTATCTTCCTCTACACCAGCTTGTTTTAATAAGTCTTTAAAGGTCTCCACATGCCCCTGCCTAGCCTTTATATTTACCTCGGGAACAATAAAATCCAATTTGGTGGTGGGCAAGCCCAGTTTGTTCTTTCCACTTCCCAATTGTACACGGTTTACAGGATCCTCAAAACTTTCCATTTCACCACCTGCAGAAATTGCCATACCGCCTTTCAGTGTTTTTTCGATATCTATACGTGATGTATTTGAAAGAATCCCTCTTTCAACAGGGAGGTTGGCGCCAATACGTGGGGCAAACCACATCTTACCTGTCGGTTGATATCGAGGGGAATCGAAATGTCGACTTAACAAGGAAGTAAAGCCCAGTTCTGGATAAAACATATCCGGATTTCCTTTTTTCACACCGGCCGCAAACATCACGGGATGCCCCATAAGGTGCCTACCCAAATGATCCGAATGGTTTCCGACACCATTTTTCCAATCGGTATTGGCGGAAACCAACAAAAGTTTCGCCGATTCAATAGTACCGCTCGCAATTACCACGATATCAGCCTCCTCAAATTTTTTTTCTTGTTTTTTTAAATCAACAAAATCTACCCCTGCAGTCCTTTTCTTGGAGTCCATGACCAATTTTACTACCGGTGATTCGGTTTTGAGGGTCAGTTTATCCTTGTGCTCCTTTTGCAGTTGTGATATATCATATAATGCATTATATCTGGCATTCATTGGGCAATAATCACATGTTCCCGTGGTGACGCACCTATTGGCATTTCGGGCCAAGGCTGCATGGCCATATGAAATGCCCATATCCTCCAATATTCCCATCAGCATTTTGTCGCCTACGGTAAAAGGTGCCGGGGCAAAGGGAAATCTATCCCCAAAGCGTGGCGGGTCGTTGTTTTCTGAATCTCCTGTAATTCCCAAAAGAGTTTCGGCCATGGTATAGTACGGTGCTAAATCCTCATATGATATTGGCCAATCGGATCCATAACCGGTTCTGGATTTCAAATGAAAATCTTCGGGCTTAAAACGGGGGGTTAGACCTCCCCAATGGTTGGTCGTGCCTCCTTTCATAAAAAGACGAGCCCCAATTACAGGCATATGTTCATTGCCCACTTCATACCCTTCTTCATCAATAAAGGGGTCGTATATGTTATTTTCGCTGGTAATATGATCTAGCCATATACGTCTATTACCCGGCTCAAAACCTGGTCCTGCCTCAAACATAACAATCTCGTATCTTCCTTTGGACAAAAGCTCTCGTGCCAGTATGGTGCCAGCTACGCCAGAACCTATAATGATTACTTTTTTCATGACGTCCTCATTTTTCTATAGCTTTCATCGGACAGGTACGATCCTCCAAAAAAACCATTGTAATTCCATAATCCAAACGATTTAAAAGAACCCGAAATGGGTACAAAATGTTTTATCAATTCTTCAAATACAAACTTTCTGGCCCTTCCAAGTTGAGTACTTTCAAAATTGGGTTCTGAAAACTCGATAAAAAGCAAAGTAGCCCATGTTTCGACCAGATTATTATTAGCTTTCATCAACATATCAATTAAGCTAATGGCATTTCTGTATTCCGATAGGTAACTTGGTTCAATGGTAGTCTTCAATTGAAGATCCTGTCTCAAAATATTACGATAATCTTCCATGTTACACCCCAATTGCCAGACTTCGTTTACATAATTGATCAATGAAGCCAAAGTATCAAACTCCTTCTCCGTCAGTTCTCCGATTAATTTTGGATTGATTGGAAAACCAGAATCACCAACGGGTTTAAGGAATTGTTCTGGTTTATTCCCAGACAAATCCACACAACCTATGGGAAGCATTGCCAAGGCACTCGCGGCAAGCCCCATTTTAATCAACTCTCTACGATTGATGCTAAAATCATCCATGTCCGTTGGTTGTATTTTGGTAAATCAGTTTGGTTACCGGCAAGGTTGGTTTTAACTTTTTGATATTGCCCTTATCTCTGAATCGTCTCCCAACATTTGCCATCTGATCAAAGGCATAGGGATGATTCCATAGGATAAAACGTCATCAATAAATTCCTTGACCTTGAAATCTTCCCCTTTCATTACCGCATAGTCCCTAAACATCTTCATGAAGTAGGCCTTACCCGTAACTACATTGTTATGGAACCCACCTGGATTACGTAAATTGGATTGCATTTCGAAAAAAACTACACCTTCATCTGGCCTGGTCCAGCCACGTGGCGTAATATCGGCGCATAATTGTCTTGCCTCGGCCAGATTGATTTCATTGGCATGCATTTTCATATCTGGTACGGAAAGACTCATGTGCGAAGCCATCATGATATATACCATTTCTCGTCCTTTTCGTGGTCTCCCATCTAAAAATCCGGCCTGCATCAAACATTCTTCCATCCATACGGCCCAGCCCTCTAATCTCATTGAACCCATGTTAAAGCGTGGAGCTCCCATAACTTGTTGTACGGGACTCACCTTAAGACGTTCTTGTCTTTGATCATCCAACATATGGCCAACATATTCGTGATTTTCACCTGGAAGAATCTCACGTTGTCTATACTTTAAATCAACATTGGAGTTTTCAGGGAGAAATTCCTTGTTTACATCATCGTTTGGATTATCACTTAATTCGGAAAGCTCCCCTGCAGAACCACGCCCGCCCCAATAGTAATCCCGTGGATTTGCCCAATCCTCTATGGTCATTATCTCATTTTCGTCCAACCATTTGATCGCAAAGTGCAACGCATCTCGTAAACTTTTGTTGTAGGCACGTTGGGTCATGGCTACCTCCAAGGGTGGAAGATCCCTGTTGCGTTGCTCCTCCAGCTTCAAAAAGGTAATGGCTCGGTCGTATTCCCGTTGGATAATGGTGTTGCTCTCTTCCCAACCCCAAGGTGAGAGTTGCACTTTGTGGTTCCACCAAGAGAAAGCCTCTTTCCCTGATCCGGCCGGCCGGGTCATCTTGTGTTTATTGGCAAGTATCCACTGCCTGTAGTCTTCAATAGCTTTACTTGCTTCTTTCGCCAGCTTGTCCAATTTTTTATTCCCGCTGAACATTTCCTCGCCCATCCCATTAAAAAACTGGACTTCCTCCTTCAAGTTTCGTATCGCGAACTCCGCAAAATCTCCTGAAGCATCGCTTAGGTTCGTTCTTGCCTGCTCCAATACTTTGGGAACTATTTTTAGCCCATTCTCTATCTGTTTTTTTTGTTGTTTGGACAAAGGGCCTTCAAAATCAAAGAAAACAGGCATAATGCCTTCCAAGTTCATTGATGAGCCGGCATCTCCGCTACCAAAGAAAGAATAAAACCCTGGATCGTGCTTCCATGGTTTGTACTTGTTAAGGTGGAAATCGACCGCATTCATTTCAGCCCAGACCAGATAGTAATCTGCTTGTTTTGCTATGGTCCAACCTGTTGTATCAATTGCTGACATTTGCTCTCGATATTGCTTAAATTCTATGGCTTTTTTATCCATGGCGGCATCAGAATAGTCTGGAATTCCGTCATCCGTCAATGCAGGTTTTTGAAATTCCCTAAACGATTTGAAGAATTCTACCAACTGGTCATATGAAGTATTGGATTGTGCATTGGCCAAGAAACCTCCTGCCATAAGTACGACGATTATTAGTTTGTTTGCTTTATTATTCATTTTCATCCTTTTTAGTAGTTCATTTGATTATAGGAAGCCCATTGATTTCATTTAATGCATATACTGCCCACCATTGGCAAAGAAGCTGGAACCTGTAGAAAATTTGGCCCCAACAATACAATCCACCATGTGGGTAATATCATCATACTCGCCCAACCTGCCCATGGGCATGGTGGCCAATTCTTTTGAAAGACCTTCTTCGTCTTCCAAATTATAGCGTTCTATTACTTCCCGGGTCCTTACAGCATTGGGCACCAAACAATTGACCCGTATTCTTGGGGCGAGCTCCAAGGCCATTGCCTTGGTAAGTGCGAATATTCCTCCTTTGGCGGCACAGAAATTGACCCCATTTTTTCGGGCTATCAAACCCGCAGCTGCACCGAGGTTAATAATCAGCCCCTCTCTTTCCGTGTTATGGAAGACATACTCCTGACCACATATAAAATGGCCTTTTAGGTGCACATCCACTACCGCATCCCATAGTTCATCGGTCATTTCCAAAAATGTGGTATCCCTATTGATTCCTGCACAGTTGATTAGAATATCTACCCTTCCGAATTTTTCAATAGTAGCGTCAAACATGGCTTTTACTTGCTGACGGTCCGAAGCGTTGGCTTTGTACTTCATCACTTTATCTTCACCAACATTTTCTGCTATTTCCTTTCGTAAAGTTTCAGCTTCATCTTCCACGATGTAGTTAATGACCACACCAAAGCCCTTTTTAGAAAAGTGACGAATTAAACAGGCTCCTAGGCCACTTGATGAGCCGGTTATCAATACTACGCGTTCTTCGTTCATGCTTTTTTATTTGATTCTGTATTCTTCCAAGGCACCTTCATCTATTTCAATACCAAAGCCGGGTCCCTCAGGGACTTCCAAACAACCATCCACAACCTTTAGGGGTTGTTTTAGAATAGTTCCATCAACTTGGGTAAGCTCTGTAAATTCACTTGCAATGGGATGTACCCGCATAGATGCTGCAATATGTATTTTAGCCACTGCGGATATTCCCGGTTCCAATTCCGTACCGGCGATACAAGGTAAGCCTAGGGCCTCGGCTGTAGCCTCCACTTTTTTGCCCAGATGTAGTCCACATGTTTTGGCAATTTTTAAGTTAAGAAGGTCAGCCGCGCCATAATCGTAGATTTTAACGGCATCCTGGGGTGTCCATATACTCTCATCGGCCATTACGGGAATTCCGATTTTGTTTCTAATATGGGCCATCCCTTTTAAATCCCAGGTGGGTATAGGTTGTTCCAGTAGTTGTAAGTGACAATCTTCAACGGCCCGCATTACCCTAATCGAACCGATGGTATCCCAAGCAGCGTTGGGATCCAAACGTAATTCCACATCATCACCAACTGCAGCTCTCACAGTTTTAATCCGATCTACATCCAACTTCATATCATCGGACCCTTTTATTTTGATTACTTTGATTCCTTCTTTGAGTACCCTTAAGGCGTTATCGGCCATGGCTTGTGGGGTATTGATTCCGATTTCTGAACCCACGGGGACTTTGTCCCTAAATTTTCCACCTAACAATTTGTATACAGGAATATCCAGAATCTTTCCCACCAAATCGTGAAGTGCTAAATCAATCCCTTCTTTTACACAAGTAATCCTTGCCAAGTTTTGGTCGAGAATCATCATGATTTTTCCAATATCGAAGGGGTCCTTACCGATAATCTTGGGCGCAGCATAATTTAAAATAGTGGATTCAATAGACTCCCGAGTCTCACCATAAAACTCAGGTTCCCACGCGCAAGCCTCACCAATACCTATATGTCCTGAATCTGTATGGATCTTGATCAAAACGGCGTCTGATCTTGTAAAACTTGTGTAGGCATCGGCAAAACCTTTTACAGGGATTCCGTAAACAATAGTTTCTATTTTGGTTATTTTCATTTGTTGAGTTTTTCGATTTCCGAATGCTGGGAGAATTAAAATGTATTCGATAACTTAGAAGTCCACTTTGCCAATCATCCAATCCGCCGTATTATGAAAATTGGCCACCGTACTTCCGGGAGGGACTAGGGCATCACAAGCCGCCCTGGTTTCATCATCCAATGCCATATCCAGCAACGGTAACAAAGGTTCTAGTTGTTCCGGAGTGCGGGGACCGATAAGCGGAGCCGTAATGCCGGGCTGATCCTTACTCCATAAAACGGCTAATTGTGCCGGTGTCAAATCGATTCCTTGCGCTATTTTAGAAAATTCGATTCCAACTTCAATCCCTTTTTTGGTAACCCTGTCCGCATAGAAACCGCCACGTAAGGCAGCCCTAGAACCCTTTGGGAATTTCTCGGGATCACTATAACGGCCAGCTAATACCCCCATGGCCATTGGTGCCCATGTAATAATACCTACACCATACTTTTGACAAACAGGCACCAATTCATTCTCTATACGGCGATCCAATAAATTATAGGGGGGTTGTTCCGATACAAAACGTACGTAATTTTTCATCTCACTTATTAAAATGGACTCTACCACCGCCCATGCAGGATGAGTCGAACAACCTATATACCTCACCTTACCTGCAGTGACCAGGTCATCCAATGCCCTTAAGATCTCATCCATAGGAATATTGGGTGACTGTCGGTGCAATTGGTACAGGTCTATATAATCGGTCTTTAGACGTCTTAACGAGTTTTCACAGGCCCTGATGATGTTCAATCTTGTATGGCCGTGTTGGTTGGGACCCAAGGCAGGGTCATACTCATCCAAAGTAAAACCAGGCCTGCGTTGACCATGATCTACCTTTGTTCCGATGATTACCTGATTTCTCCTTCCTGAATTCTTTAGTATCTTTCCAATTATCTTTTCTCCTTCTCCATCGGCATACACATCACCGGTGTCTACCATGTTGATACCGGCATCCAAGGCGGTTAGCAATATTTTTTCACATACATCCGCCGGTGAGGGATCCATAAAATTATCCGTTCCCAAAACCAGGGGAGAAACGTGCACACCAGTACGTCCGAGAGTTCTGTATTCCATTCTGTTTATTTTCTATTTATATAATTGATTAGTTAAAATCCCAAGTATTTTGGCAATGTCAAGGTTATTTCCGGCACAAATGTTATTATCATTAATGTGAAAATCAGAATGAACAAAAAGGGCAACAAGGGTTTCATTACTTTTTCTATTGGTACGTCGTTTATTCCACAAGCTACAAAGAGACAAATGCCCATCGGCGGTGATATCATACCAATTCCCACGTTCGCGGCTATCATGATTCCCAAGTGCATGGGGTCCACACCCAAAACCACTCCAACTGGCACGAGTATAGGCAATAGCACAATAATCGGAGGAAGCGCATCCATCACCATTCCCAATATCAAGAATATGATGTGCACCAACAATAAGAAGGCGATAGGACTTTCTGCATAGGTTGTAATCCAATCTGCCATTACATGTGGAATTCGCTCAAAAGTAAGTACAAAAGAGAACATTGAGGCCGTGCCCAAAACCAATAAGACCACTCCAGTAAGCAGACAAGTATCTAACAAGATTTTAGGCAGATTATCTGCCCTAAGTGTCTTATAGACAAAAGCTGATACAACTAAACCATAAACCACGGCTACCGATGCGGCTTCCGTGGCAGTGAAAATCCCGCCGTAAATTCCCCCCAATATGATGACTACCATTAAAATGGGCAAAAAGCCTCCTTTTAAAACATTCAACTTTTCCTTTAAGGGCATTTTTTCTGCCAAGGGAAGTTTCATCTTTCTTGCAAAGTAATAGGCCAACACCATAATGGCCACGCCATTGAAAACTGCCGGCACTATACCAGCAGCAAAAAGTCCTCCAATGGAGATATTGGCGATTACTCCTATAATAATCAAATCGATTGCTGGGGGTACTAAAGTTGAAACGCCTCCTGCCGCACTCAATAATGCTGTGGCAAAGGCGGGTGGGTACTTCATCCGTTTCATGCCTGGGAGTGCAACCGAACCAATAGCCGCAGTATTTGCACTTGGTGATCCTGAAATTCCCGACATCAACATTGTTGAAGTAATCACCACCAGTCCCAATCCTCCATGAATTCGACCCACAAAAACCATCGCCATGTCCACGATTCGCTTTGCAAGCCCTCCCTGTGCCATAAGCTGGCCCGCCAAAACAAATAAAGGAATGGCTATTAAAGGAAATGAATCAAAACCGGACAGGAACTTTTGAGGTAACATGATTAATACATCGTTAGGAAGCATGAGCATGGCGACCATTGCAGCAATACCCAAAGCCAATCCTACGGGAACAGCAGCAAGCAATAGAACAATCAATATCATCAATACGACCCACCACATATTATTTGTCCCGTTTTTTGGTCAGCGTCCAATTGTCCTTTTCTTTTAGCCAGTTCCTTACAACATAGTACAACATGATTGCACCTGCAAAGACCGAGGATGAATAGGGAATCCCCATCGAAAGTCCGGTTCCCGGTCCATAATGATCCGAGGAACTAATTGTGTATTCAACTGCCTTCCAGGTAAAAATTATCAAAAAGATTACCGTAATAAATGACACAAAGCTGGATATATACCATTGTATTTTCTTGTTAAAGCGATCAACTACAAACATTAGGGCAAAATGGGATTTTGTTTTGAAGGCATAACCGATGGAAAGTGCTGCTACCCACATAAAAAGAAAGGTCGCCAATTCTTCCGTCCAACCAAGGGGAAGTCTAAAAAAGCGAAACAACACCTGCAAAAAGGTGGTGATAACAATTCCAAGTAATAAGAGACAAAGTCCCAGCTCCAAGGGATGCTTCCAAATGGTTTTGCCATTAATTTCATTAGGTAATCTCCCGGTTTTCATACAGCTATTGATTTATTACTTGATTGATCAAATCCATTCCCCCAACCTTTTCGGCATATTTCTCATGGAGTTTTTGTGCCAATTCTTGAAATGGTCTTTTGTCTACCTCATTGAAGACAATCCCTTTTTTCTCCAATTCCAATTTTGATTCCTCGGTCTTTTGCTGCATAGCTTTTCGCTGTACGGCAACCGACAACCGACCCGCTTCCAAAATGGCCTGCTGCACTTTTAATGGTGCCCTATCAAACTGTTTTTTGCTATATATAAGAGCCACTGCGGGGAACAGGTGTTCCGTATTGGAAACATATTTGGTGACCTCGTAAAACTTCATGTCCAAAATATCCGTATTGTCACATTCCGCTCCGTTGATGACCTTGGTCTGTACTGCGGAGTACAACTCACTAAACGCCATACTGGTTGCCTGGGCTCCAAATGCGTTAAAACCATCCAATATTATGGAACTGCCGATAACACGAATTTTCAATCCTTCTAAATCTCTTGGTTTGGTTATAGGACGTTCTTTGTTCCAGATATTTCTTACACCCGCAAACCACCAACCTAAAACAATACAGTCCAGTTTATTCTCAATTTTCATTGCAATTTCATTGCCTACTGGACCATCTACTACCTTATAAAAATGCGCCGCATCCCTAAAAAGGAATGGAATATTGAACAAATCCGCCTCTGGGACAAAAGATCCCATGGCCCCTATATTTGCAGGAGTCGAAGCGATTACGCCAAGTTTAACCATTTCAATGGCCTCTTTTTCCTTTGCGATTTGGCTGGCGGGAAAAATTTGAAAGTCTATTTCTAAATCGCTTTCTTTCTTAATATGTTCCGCCATGGCATTATATCCATCTTGAAAAGAGTGTTTTTCGCCGGCATTATGTGAATTTTTCATTACAATAAGCCTAGACTTTTCCATCCCGCAAGAACCCACTAAAAGTAAAATGGCCATTAACAATAGGAAATGGCATAGAAAGTTTCCATTTGGTATCAATAATACCTTATTCATATTATATAATTAAACTCTAGGCCCATAAAAATAAAACAGGGTCTTGGTTTAAATCTTAAATTAACACACCTCCTAGCTTGCAATAAAACAAATCTAAACTTAACTCATCATCACTAATTTTTTAAACAAACTAGGATGGTGTGCAAATAATTATATTATGGACTTCCGCCCATACAATCTAGCTAATTCCTCAATTTGGCACATTAGGGTTATTATCAGTCTCAATCAAAGGAATTGGCATATAGTTTTTATAAATATTGCCTCCTTCCAAGTGCCATAAATCAAATCTGCTTTGATCTACGATTCGGGTTCCCTTCAAGAATAATGTTTTATCCCTTTCTTCAATTAGGAGGCCCAAAGCTCCCGTATAATTCGTAGTTGCGGACAAAGGTGCTTTTACCGCAATACCATTGGCACTGGCCCCTCCCAAGGGGTTGTCATAAGCCAACATTTCAGCCTCAGTATAGGCATCCAACCCATGGAAGGTACGTACATTGTTTATATGTACCAATCCTGTTGCGTTATCGTTTTCACGAATGGCTACCTCTGCCAAAATTAACTCCATTTCTCTCCAATCTATAATGTAGAATGGGCTATCGGCGTCTGTATAAATATCCTGTGTAATATTGGCCCCCGTGTCGTATTGTTCCCAGGCTGTTCCTGTACCTATGCTGGAAACATCG
Organism: Ulvibacterium sp.; assembly: GCF_028285715.1. Lineage (GTDB taxonomy): Bacteria > Bacteroidota > Bacteroidia > Flavobacteriales > Flavobacteriaceae > Ulvibacterium. The sequence goes on along the minus strand of NZ_JANQOO010000028.1, from coordinate 26,697 downwards.
GCAGTAGTAATCAGTTTTTCCCATAATGGCAAACGTTCATTCTGGTTGGCTATATCACTCCTTGGGTTGGACGTACCGGAATTTCCTGGTTCTCCCTCTCCGGATTCCAAACCCCTCAACGAATAAGATACTACGCCATCATCCAAATCTTCTTGGGTCAATTCAGAAATGATTTCCCCTTCGTTTCGATCGTCGATCACATATTGCAAGAATCTTGGATGAGGACTAAAAATAAAAACGTCATCATTATTGGTCCTTCCCGACTGCAACCACATCTGATTAGGAAAAACAATACTATGTTCAATGGAAAAGGCCTCATCGCCTTGTTGCAATCCCTGCTCAGCAGCTGATTTGGCATTCGAATAATCTCCATCAAAAAGGTGGGTACGCGCAATCAATGACCACATCAACTTTTCAGGGTTTGGAATATTTGATGGGCTATAATTGTTGGCTTCACTAAATTTTTCACGTGCCAAAGCTCTGAGTTCGGTGGCAGAGAAAAACTGACCCACCTCACCGTTGGCCAACTGTTCAACGGTGGTAATGGGTGCCCCAGGGGTATCTCCCACAGTGGCATTTGCACCCCAATGGTCAGCTAAGTACATACGGGTTAGACCACCAATGAAATTACCCCACCATAGTGCATTCTCTCTAATACTCTCGTCCTGAAAACCACCGTTTGCACCAACAAGGCCAACTTTTTCAACCAAATCATCCGCAAAAAACCTAAGTTGATGGTACCTTACCCAATCGTCAGCATAAAAGGCAAGGTTACCCGGTAAATCCTGAATGAATGAAATGTGATCCGGTGCCGTACCGAAAGCGCCCAAAATCATTTCATCCGAATAGCCGGCCACCCTCCATAACATACGCTCAACACCTTCCCCTTGTTCTCCGGTATTACCTACAGTACCTTGGAGGCCTGTTAATAATAGCCCTATACTTCCTTCGTTGAGCACTTGCTCGTCATCGACCTCATTAATCAGGGGATCTATATCTTGTACATAATTATCGCACGAAAATTGGCATAAAGCAATTGCAATGCTTAAATACAGTATGAATTTTATTTTTTTCATGATTTTTATTTTTGACAATTATGTTAGAATTTAACCGATAGGAATGTTGTTAAGGTTCTACTGGGGGGTAACTGGCCCGATTGAACTCCAGTCGAAGGGTTACTGGTAAAAGCCCCGGCATTCGACTCTGGATCCGTTCCGGAATATCCGGATATCCACCGTTCTATGTTTTGTCCATCCAAGGTCTGTACAGTATGCCTACTGGCCTTTCTGGACAACCATGTATATACATTTGAAGCGGCTATACCCAAGGTGAGCCCTTTGATAAGCTTGGAATTGCTAATTAAATCCCTAAAATCATAGCTTAGGCTTACTTCCCTCAACTTAAGGAAATTACCTTTTTGTATACCATTGGCATCGTTAAAGGGTGACATGGAGGCAAATTGATCCGCAGCATCAATATAAGCTTGGGTACCAGGTGTTAAGACGGCCTCCCCTGTATTGAAATCGCCATATCCCAATTTTTGGTATAGCCTATTGAATTCAGGATAATTGGTGCCGAGTCCATTAAAAAAATCGGTATCCAGACCGAAAAATATCTGGTCTATGGTCTGCTCGTTATAGACTACAAAACCTGTCTTGGCTTCCAACAAAGCATAGAAATTGAAGTTACCAATACTTATGTTTGTCGCTAAACTGGTAATATACTCCGGATTGTTGACCCCAATAAATACAGGGCCGTCACTATTAACAAAATCGTATAGCTCTCCTGCCGGAACTACCTCTCCAAAATTAGGCAGATAATCAATATTCTGAACATTTGTACCATCCGAGAATAAAGCACCAATGGTTACATTGTTTACATAGGCTCCTCTAGGCAATCCAGTTCTAAATACTTGGGTTCCTCCTCCAGGCCCACCTTGTATTTGTCCATCAAAACCTAAATCCGTAACCTCATTTTCTTGGTATGCTCCTAAAAAGGTGAAACTGGCTCTCCATCCTCCTAGCGCCTTTCCTGCAAAACTTGCGTTCAAAGATAATTCAACCCCCGATCCTTGAACACTACCTACATTAACAAATGAAGGGTATTCATATAGCCCGGATGAGGGTACTTCGGGTCTAGGCACTAAAGACTTGGTAGCCTTATTATTATAGTATGTAAGCTCTAAACCAAAGTTCCCTACCTCTGCTTCCAAACCTACTTCAAATTGTTTTGACCTTTCAGGTTCCAATAAAGGATTACCCACGGAAGACAAATTTAAACCTACCCCATATTGAGATGCACCGGGGGAATACAGAAAAGGTATACCAGCTGTTAGATTAGGCAGTGTACCCGATTCTCCGTAAGCAAATCTTGTTTTGAGGAATGAAAAGAAATCCGGTGTAAAATCGAACTTGTCCCATCTAACCACAAAACTCGCAGCTGGGTAGGTAATGCTAGGTGCCAGATTACCCAAAACACTTGAATAATCTCTTCGAATCATAAGTGTTGTAAAAAACTTTTCGTCAAATGACAACTCGTTGGAAGCAAAAATACCTGCAGATTTTGCATGAAAACCATTCTCGGTTGGGGGAAATATAGTCGCAGCGGAATTCAAGGTAGCAAAGCCGGACAATAGATCTTGGCCGACTACTAGACTTCTGCGGCTTCGCTCACTAAAAATCTGGGATCCGACTTGAGCTGACCCGGAAAATTTGCCAAAACTATAATTAAACGCCAAGTTGTTCGTAAAAGTGAAGTCGGTAGACTTCTCATTGGAAACCCAAATCTCTCCAGGAACTTCCAACCCTTCTATGGCCTCAGAGGTGCGCCTTTGCACATAAACACTATTCTCCCGCCTATCGGTCACACCCACGGTAAAATTAGCCGATAAGCCAGATAATAAACCATCACTATCCGCAAATGGGCTATATTTTCCCTGAAGCGAAGCGACAAAATTCGATACATTATTATCATCCGATGAGGTTCTGAAAAAAGCGGGCCTAATCGGGTCAAATTCCGGATCATAATTAGCAGGGTTAAAACTTAAATATCCGAATTCTCCATCACCCCGACCTCTTTGCGGCAATAAGATGTCAGTACTACTGTACTGTGCGCTTGATTTTAAATTGATTTTATTGGATGGGGTAAAGTCAAAATTTAATCGGGTACTGGTTTGCCTCATCTCATTATCAGGGGTCATTCCGTCTTCTTGGTTCCTATCCAAAGAGAAGAAAGAACGAAAAATCTCGTTACCCGCAGAAACGTTAACACTATTCTTAAAAATTGCTCCCGTCCTAAATACATTGTCCCTTAAAAACTCGTTACTAACATATGAATCATCATCCAATGTATTTCCGACCTCATGAAATCCCAAGGTACCTCTATAATTCACTTCCCATCCTGAAGCGTTTCCTCTTTTGGTCGTAATCAAGATAACTCCGTTGGCCGCTCCGGTACCGTAGGTCGCCGAACCAGCGGGGCCCTTAATGACCTCCACGTTGGCTATATCCTCTGGATTTAAGCCCACTAAGGAAGATATTCCACCTGAACCTCTCGGGTCTACACCTGGCGCACCACCACCAGCACCGGCCGAAGTGGAATTATCCATTCGTACGCCATCGATAAAAATAAGGGGTTGCCCATTACCATTTATACCACCACCAGAACGCACCACAAAACGGGTACCTGAACCAAAACCGCCTCCTGATTTTTGAAGTGAGACCCCAGCGATTTTACCGGACAGTAGGTCATCGACCCCATTATATGCGGACTTGTCCACCAACTCATCGGCATTAATCCGTTGCACCGCAATACCGGCAACGGCCTTGGATGTCTTGGAAGCCACCCCGGTTACCACTACCTCGTCCATCTGCAAAAGGTCTACTTCCAAATCGAAATTCAAGGTAGCAGATCCCGAAATCTCAATTTCCAAAGTAAGATTCTTGTACCCTATAAAACTGCATATTGCAGAATAGGTTCCATCGGGAATATCAGATATTATATAATTTCCATCAAAATCAGTTACTCCGTAATACGTATTACCTTCTAAGGATACAGTAGCACCTACAAGAGGTATTCCACTATCCTTGTCCATCACCTTTCCACTTAGCTGCGCATTGGAAAGATGTACATAAAGCAACATTAAGATTGTTGCCCAAACAGTTCGCAAAAACTGATCTTCAAAAGCCTTCTTGAGAAAAGGGATTTTTAGTCGTTTCATAAAATTCAGTTTTAGTTAGTTATTCTTTCATTGCGAACAAACTGCAGCTCTTTATAAAGCTATCACCTTGTTTCCAACACTAATGGCCATTATCAGCTATTAATATAATAGCATGCTGAAAAAGGGATAGCCAGCGCAGCTTCAAATCAGAAAAATTAAACTCGGATTTCAAATAAACTCGTTCCAAAAAAGATCCTTAGATTTTTAATTTCCTCCGATGTTCGAGATAAAAGTATTACTTTTTCCAATATTTTTCATACTTTTATTGTCGAACATATGGAATTTTTAATAAAAAAAGGTTTTGATTTTAAAATAAATAACAAATTGATTGTTTAGGAATGTTTTTTTTATCAATTTAACAATATTAACATTTTTATTTCAATGAAGACTTTGTCATTAACGGTCGTTTTTTCAAAAGATTTAGAGCGTATGTTCGTACAAATTATCATGTATAAAGATTCATTTAACCTTTAAAATAAATGTTGCACCAACACTGTTATCGGATTTCTATAGTTGATTCCCATTACTATGGATTCATGCGTGCCTTTGTCGATGTTTTGAAAAAATTCTGGCCCGTTGCATTACCTCACAAATCTTGGACAAAGAAAGAGACTGTATATGGCACCATTGTTTTGCCCAAACCACTATATTTGATTCTTGGACTGATAGCAAAGTCTTACTTTCTAGAGACAAAAAACGCATTCATGAAAGGAGTAGAAAGAATCACCATTTCCATCCAGGACAAAGTATTTCGGCAGTTGGAAAAACTGATGAAAAGCGGCAAATGGAAAAAAAGGTCGCAAGTAATTAGCCATCTAATACAAAAGGCCTACGACGAAATGCAATCCCATAAAGGCAATATGGTTATGGCCGGTTCCCTCACCCTTTTCTATAGAGAGTCCCAACGGGAAATTCACGAGACCGTCGCAACTATTCAACGAGAGAACATCAATGAAATTATTAGTAGCAATAGGGTTTTACTAGAGGATGGGTATGTTATGGAAATACTGGTTGTACAAGGCCATGTTAAAAAGCTTTTTCTGATTAAGCAGAATTTCATAACCATCAAGGGAGTAGAAGTAGGAAAACTGGCACTTACCAGTTCCATTCTCCCTCCTGTAGAACCTAAAAAACCCTAACACTTATGAATAATTTTAATGAGGAATCTTTACTGTTTGAAGAAACTATTCCAGGCGGTTGGAATTTTAGTCATATCCTAAAGCGAGGTACTAGCATTAGGATTACGGACCTCGATGGCGGGGCCAACGTATCTGCATTATTTTACAATCGGGAAAATTTTCATGAACGCTATAATATGGCAGATACCTTAAAGGCCCAATACACTTCATATTTGACCAAAGGGCATGCCCTTTACTCTGACATGGGTCGTATTCTGGTGTCGATAATCGAGGATACTTACGGATGGCATGATACGATAACTGCTTGCAGTACGCCAGAGACCAATTTGAAAAAATACGGGGATAAAAAGTACCAAGAGTATAGAAATGCCTATCACCGTGACGCTCACACCAGCCTCCTAACCGAAATTTCCAAATATGGCATGAGACTTAATGATATGCATTCCATGGTGAATTTTTTCACCCGAATCAACATTGATAACGAAGGTTTCCTAAGTTATGACCAAAAGAATACAGCCGGAAGCTACATCGACCTACAGGCCGAGATGGACACCTTGGTAGTCCTGAACAGCTGTCCTCATCCCTTGAATCCCATGCCGGAATATGATCCCAAGACCATCAAGATTTCCATTTGGAAATCGGAGTGCCCGCCTGAGGAAAATCCGGTTTACCGCTCTAGGGAAGAAAATAAACGAGGCTTTATAAATACCATAAACTATCATAAATAAATCAAATATGAGTATAACAACTACACAATCCATATATAGAAAAGTCATTTTAGCGGGTGATTACTGGTCCCATGTAATTAAAAAAGGACAGAATTTCACTATTGTAGATCTTGAAGGCAACCAAGCTGCGGACACCATGTTCTACAATGCCAAGGATACCCTTGAGCGCTATAGTGCACAAGACACTATAAGACACCAAAACAATGTTTACCTCACCATAGGCAGTGAACTGATTTCCAATTTGGGCAACGTTCTTCTTACAATAACCGAAGATACCTGTGGTCGGCACGACACCCTTGGTGGTGCCTGTGCCGCCGAAAGCAATTCGGTGCGTTATCCTTTGGACAAAAGACACATGCATAATTGCAGGGATAACTTTATGGCAGCATTAAGGGAATTCGACGTTTCCTTGGGCAAAAACAATCTGAACAGCAATATTAATTTCTTCATGAATGTGCCCATATCCCCTGATGGGAAGTCCACTTTTTCAGATGGAATTTCGGCCCCTGGGAAATATGTACAATTAAAAGCCGAGATGGATGTGTTATGTATAATAAGTAATTGTCCACAGCTAAACAATCCTTGTAACGCTTACAATCCTACACCAATAGAAGTTATTATCTCGGAGCCTTGATTTACCTATGATGCAGAGAATTCTTATTGCTAACCGTGGGGAAATAGCTGTACGTATAATCGGTACCCTAAAAAAAATGGGGAAAGTGGCTGTGGCTATTTATAATGAGGCAGACACAAATACCGCCCACATGCTTGAGGCTGATGAAGCCCATTTTATAGGTTCCGGAACGGTTTCCGAAACCTACCTGAACATTGAGCGGATATTGGAGGTTGTGCAAAAATACCGTATCGATGGGGTGCATCCGGGCTACGGACTACTCAGTGAAAATACTGTTTTTGCCAACTCCCTGGAAAAAATAGGTGTGACCTTTATTGGCCCCACCTCAGATCAAATCCAGGCTTTTGGACTAAAACACGAGGCTCGAAAAATAGCTCTTAAAAGCGATTTGCCCATTCTTAAAGGTACGCCCTTGCTTTCTTCATTGACCGAAGCGGAAATCGCAGCCAAAAGACTAGGCTTTCCCGTTATTTTAAAAAGTACTGGAGGGGGAGGCGGCATTGGCATGCACATATGCTACTCGCTCCAAACATTGAAAGAGGCATTCCATTCCACCATATCCCTTGCCCAAAAGAACTTTTCCAATGGAGGGGTATTCCTAGAAAAATTCTTGGTCAAGGCAAGACATGTAGAAGTGCAAATTTTTGGGGATGGCGAAGGCGGCGGCCTTGTCTTGGGGGATAGGGACTGCTCTATTCAGAGGCGTTCCCAAAAAATTATAGAGGAGACCCCCGCACCGAACATACCAAATGAAATAAGGGAAAAGCTGTACCAAGGTGCCAAAAACCTAATGAAGCTTATAAAGTATAGAAGTGCCGGTACTATCGAATTTTTATACGATGAGTTCGATCTGCAATTTTATTTTCTGGAGGTAAATACGCGTTTACAAGTTGAACATACGATTACCGAGGAAGTATTCGGTATAGATATCGTAGAGGCCATGATACTGTTACAGGAAGGCCGTTTTGTGTTTCCGGAAAACCTATCTCCCACTGGGGCTGCAATGCAGTTTAGATTATACGCCGAAGACCCCTACAAAAACTACATGCCAGCTACCGGGAAAATAACCAAAATAGGTTTTCCTGAAACGGCACGAATCGACGGTTGGGTCCGAGAAGGGTCTGAAGTTTCCCCATTCTTCGACCCGTTGCTGGCCAAAATAATCATTAAGGCAAAAAACCGGGAAGAGTGTGTGAAGAGAGCCGCAGCAGTTTTAGCCTCATCCAAGGTGGAAGGTGTTGAGACCAATCTGGAATTCCTTACGAGTATCGCCCAAAGTGAAGAGTTCGCTTCAGGTAGAATATCCACCAAATTCCTGGACGATTTTCAATACCGGAGCAATGCCTTGGATATTTTGGACGGAGGAACTTTCACTACCATTCAGGACTATCCGGGAAGACTCGGCTATTGGATGGTCGGCATCCCTCCATCGGGGCCTATGGATAATCGCTCATTTAGGATCGGAAATGTGCTTCTTGGCAATCCTGAAAATACTGCCGGATTGGAGATTACTCTTGTGGGACCGCGTATACAATTTAGAAGAACCACTACTTTTACCATAACAGGAGCCCGAATTGGAGCCACCTTAGGGGATAAGACCATCTTAAATTATACCGTTTATACAGCTCAAAAGGGTGATATACTGTCTCTTGGAAAAATTACGGATGCTGGCCAACGAAGTTACCTTCTATTTGGCGGTGGATTGGACGTTTCAGAATATTTGGGAAGCAAGTCTACGTTTTCCTTGGGCGTTATGGGAGGTCATAATGGAAGAGTTTTAAAGGTAGGGGATGTAATACACCTCAACGAATATCATGGCCAGGCTATGGCATCCCGATTAGTTTTTCCTAAGATTCCCGAGGACATTACCCTAGACCTTATGTATGGTCCCCATGGGGCACCCGATTTTTTTACGGAAGCGTATCTTCAGAAGTTCCTTGATGCCGAATGGAGCATCCATTTTAATTCCTCCCGTACCGGTGTAAGATTGTTAGGACCTTCCCCTGAGTGGACAAGGGACGACGGAGGGGAAGCTGGTCTACACCCCTCCAATATCCATGACAATGCCTATGCCGTTGGCACCATAGATTTTACAGGTGATACACCCATAATATTAGGGCCTGATGGCCCAAGCTTGGGCGGGTTTGTTTGCCCCTTTACCATCATAAAGGCGGACTTGTGGAAAGTAGGACAGCTATCATCCAAATCCAAAATCAGATTTAACCTCGTTTCGTACGAGCAGGCCTTGGCAAAAGAGAAGGCGGAAGAACTTTTTATAAAGAACCTAGGAAAAAAAATACCACAAAGCGCAGGTATCCATTTGAAAGACGCGACACCTATCCTGGACCAGTTTTTTTATAAGGAAAATCAAGTTATCGTACGTCAGTCCGGAGATGACAACCTGTTGATAGAAATCGGGGCCCTTGAGTTAAATCTGGAGTTGAGATTGATTATCCACAAGATTTTTGAGGCCTTTCGCAATGAAGGCCTAAAAGGTGTCATTGATTTGACTCCCGGGGTACGCTCCTTACAAATTCATTTTGATGCCAATCTCTTGGATCGTAGCGTATTACTGGAAAAAACAGCACAAATTCTTACCGGACTAGAACATAGCAGGGATATTTCGGTGCCCTCTAGAATTGTACATCTACCCTTAAGCTGGAACGACCCCCAGGCCAAACTGGCTATGGAAAAGTACCATACCACTGTCCGTTCCGATGCGCCCTGGTCCCCGGACAATATTGAGTTTATTCGCAGAATCAACGGCCTTGGTTCCATACAAGAAGTGCAGGATACTATCTTGGGTGCCAACTATCTGGTCATAGGTTTGGGCGACGTATATCTAGGAGCCCCAATTGCGACCCCTCTAGATCCAAGAAAACGCCTTGTGACCACAAAGTATAATCCTGCCAGAACCTGGACCCCAGAAAATGCCGTTGGGATAGGGGGCGCATATCTTTGCATTTATGGCATGGAAGGCCCTGGAGGGTATCAGTTGTTCGGCAGAACCCTGCAAATGTGGAACACCTACCCAAAAGGAATTCATTTTACGAATGAAAAACCCTTCCTACTTCGTTTCTTTGATCAAATAAAGTTCTATTTAGTATCGGCCGAAGAACTGTTACAAATCCGCAGGGATTTTCCACAAGGTAGATATCCACTAAAGATAGAAGAGACTACTTTTAGCCTTTCCGATTACAAAAAGTTCCTCAGCGAAAACCAAGCAAGCATTGAATCATTTCAACGCAGACAAAAGGAAGCCTTTGAAATGGAAAAGGAAGAATGGATACGCTCGGGCAAGCTAACCTTTAGCCAAGAGGAAAACATGGCCGAAGACTCAGCCAGCATAGAAATCCCAGAAGGTTCAGAGGGTATTTCATCCCCGTTTTCCGCGGTTGTATGGAAACTATTAGTAAAAGAAGGCGACACCATTGAACTTGAACAGCCCATTGCTATATTGGAAAGCATGAAAATGGAAATGAATATCTTAAGTACCGCTAGCGGCAAAGTAACCGATGTTTGTACAGAAGAGGGCAAGGAAATACATTCAGGGGACTACTTATTTATCATTAAAACCGCTTAGATATGACTATCAAGGAAATACAGGGTCTCTTGTTGAATGATTTCGAGGTTTTTAAAAACACCCTATTAACCAACCAAGAGGATATCTTATCTCGTTTTGAAGAGGAACACGTTTTTATAAGTGCGCTTTCCCTAGAAAACCTCCAAAAAAAATTAGACAACATCAAAGGATTATCCTTAGAGGGACACCCACTTCTAGGAGTTCCCTTCGTGGTAAAGGACAATATAGATGTAGACGGGTTCAATACAACCGCAGGCTGCTTGGCTTACTCCTATACCCCAAAAGAGTCTGCATTTGCGGTGAAGCAATTGGAACAAGCCGGTGCTATTTGTATTGGCAAGGGTAATATGGACCAATTTGCCACAGGGTTAGTAGGTATACGCTCCCCATACGGCACAGCCACAAATAGCTTTAATAAAGATTATATTCCAGGGGGATCGAGCTCAGGTTCCGCAAGTGCCGTAGCCTCCGGTTACGCTCCTTTTTCATTGGGGACGGACACCGCTGGTTCGGGACGTGTCCCGGCGGCCTTCCAGAATCTAATAGGCCTAAAACCCACAAAAGGTACCGTATCAAACGTTGGGGTGGTTCCCGCTTGTAAATCCCAGGATTGCATTACCATATTCGCCAATGTATTGGAGGATGCGGCGAAAGTACTTCGCCTTATGGCCGTTTATGACATCAATGATCCCTATAGTCGAAAGTACTACAATGGATCAGAGATTGTTCCCCTTAAAACGATAGCTGTCCCAAGAGAGGATAATCTGTCATTTTTCGGGAACCATAGCTATGAAAGAGCGTATAGCAATTTTATTGAAGGGCTTAAGCAAAAAGGCTATGAAGTAAAGACCATTGATTTCTCGCCCATGTTAAATGCGGCAAAGCTATTATATGATGGCCCTTGGGTAGCGGAAAGGTACCATGCTGTTGGCGCTTTTATCGAAAAAAATTTGGAACATGTGGATAAAACCGTGGGCAGTATTATCCTTAATGGAAAGAATCCATCGGCAATCGATTATTTTGAAGCGGAATACAACCTTGCCCGATTCAAAAAAGAATTTGAGAAATACGCAGCACTTTATAAGAGTTTTATCATGCCCACAACTGGAACGATTTATACCAAGACTGAAGTTCAAGAAAACCCTGTCGCACTAAACTCCAACCTGGGGTACTACACAAACTTTATGAACCTTTTGGATTGTTCGGCCATAGCACTTCCGGTAAGTATTGAGGAAGGCAACCTACCCTTCGGCATAACACTGTTTAGTGTGGCATTCCAAGATGAACATCTGTTAAACCTGGCAAACACCCTTTGCCAAGACAAGCTCTTAAATCTTTCTGACAATTCCGTGGACTACATAGATTTGGCAGTTTGTGGGGCACATAAAAAAGGCGGGGCACTTAACTATCAATTGACAGAAATAGGTGCGGTCTTTAAGACTACCTCCTTTACGCTTTCCGAGTATCGTTTCTTTGCCTTGGAACACATGGAACCACCTAGACCAGGTCTGATAAGAGATCCGGATAACGGAGGTAAAATTGAAGTAGAAATTTGGAAGGTTCCAAGCACAAAATTGGGTGGGTTTATACATCAAGTAGGAGCTCCATTAAGTTTTGGTAAGGTTCTTTTGGAGAATGGCGAGTCCGTGACCTCTTTTTTATCGGAGAGCTATGCGCTCTCAGACGCTGTTGAAATAACTCGCTTACAGTCTTGGGAGAATTACCTAATCCAAAAGGAAAGGAATAAATCCTAAAATTTTACAAGTAGTAGTTATTCCTGGCTCGTGAGGTATCTGGGGGTTCTTCTATGCAAAGTTCCCTGTTCATAATCATATGCAATCGCAAGCAAGATAGGTTCCGACCAGGCCCTGCCAAAAAACGAAATGCCCACGGGAAGGCCATCCAAGTGACCCATGGGAACATTGATAACCGGATATCCCGCCATCGCCGAAGGGTCGCTACTTGCCAAACTAAAATTGTCGCCATTGGTCAAGTCTGTTTTCCAAGCAGGACCTCCAGTAGCAGAAAAGATTGCATCCAAGTCATTTTCATTCATAATACGGTCTATCCCTTCTTCCCTAGTTATTCTGAACATAGCTCCTAGGGCGGTCCTATATTCTTTATCCTTCAGATTCCCTTTAACACTGGCCATTTTTAAAAGTTCATGATCAAAATACTTCATCTCCAAACTATCCGAAAAGGTTTTGACAATCACCTCCTCCAAGTTTTTGGCAGGCGCCTTTTCTCCCAAATTACCAAGGTATTTGTTGAGTCCATCCTTGAATTCATAGAGCAACACCTCAAAGGAATGGTCACTGGCACTTTTATAAATGAAATTGTCGAGAACTATAATTTCAGCACCATTTTCCCTAAAATAGGTGATAGCCTCCTCCATAACCTTGGTCATTCGAACATTATCTCGAAGCGGGGTTGCCCAATAGCCTAATCTTTTCCCTTTTAAGGATCCCTTTTTTAAGAATTGCGTATAATCAGCGTAGGCTTCGCGTCCCATTTGAGTTGTTTTTGAATCGTTATTGTCCACATCCGTTAAGGTCCCCAAGCAAATAGTGGCATCCATCACCGTACGTGCCATAGGACCTGGTGAATCCTGATTGAACGAAATGGGTATAATTCCGGTTCGACTGATAAGGCCCACAGTCGGTTTGATTCCTACTATACCATTATTGTTGGACGGGCACACAATAGAGCCATTGGTCTCCGTACCTATGGCCAACACACCCAGATTGGCAGCAACGGCCGCACCGGACCCAGAGCTTGAACCACATGGATTCCTACTCAAATCGTACGGGTTTTTTGTTTGCCCACCCAAACCGCTCCAACCACTTGAGGAGTAGCTAGAATGGAAGTTTGCCCATTCACTTAAATTTGTTTTTCCTAAAAGTATTGCACCGGCTTCTCTAAGTTGGGCTGCCACTGGGCTGTCAATTAAAGGATAAGAGTCCTTCATTACCCGGGAACCAGCAGTTGTCGGCATTTTATCCGCAGTATCGATATTATCCTTCAATAAAACAGGAATACCGTGCAAAGGACCACGAGTCCTACCTCTTTTTCGTTCTTCGTCCAATTCCCTTGCAATGGAAAGGGCATCAGGATTAACCGTAAGCACAGAGTTCAAAGTTGGTCCTGACCTATCTATGGACTGGATTCTATCCAAGTAAAATTGGGTCAATTCAACTATGGTATATTCTCCATCTTCAAAGGCTTTTTGTATTTCGCCGATAGTAATTTCATCATGGATATTCAATGCTTTAACTTCTCCCAAGGTATCTTTTGGACCATTTCCCAAATTACAAGAAGCCATTAAGACCATGATTAAAAAGAACTTTATGTTTTTCCGATTATATCGCATAACTCTTGTTTTATTCAGGCGACCAAGATGGAATGGTATCATCAAAACTATTATTGGTCAACCTTATCTGTTGGGTGCCATCGGCATTCATGATGTAAATTTCATTATTCCCATCACGATCAGAGACAAAGGTAATTTTTTTGCCATCAGGCGACCAAGCACCGAATTCGTTATACCCTTCACTATTGCTTAAATTTTTTAACCCTGAACCATCAATACTAATTACTGTAATATTAGCTGGTGGCTGGCCCGGTTTTGTGTTTGAATCAAAAATGACCTTTTTTCCGTCAGGAGACCAAGATGGATACCCATTGTAGGCATCAATATTGGTTAATTGAACTGAGGCATCACCATTGGCATGGATGATAAATAGCTGACCACGGCGTAGATATTCGGTAGCTTCGGTCCATTTTGGTCCGGTTTCACGTTCTACAACAACACTTTTACCGTTAGGTGAAGAACTGGGGGACCCCCCAAAGGACTCTTTTTTGGAAGAAAATAGTTCAATGTTAGTTCCATTGCCGTCCATAACATAAATTCCCCCTAAATCATTTCGCTCAGAGGCAAACACAATTCTACCATCGGGAGTCCAGCGAGGAGCAAGATCGCGGCCCGGATTATTAGTTATGCGCTTTACGTCGCTACCATCTATGTTCATAATGTAGATTTCCGGGTTGCCATCACGATCCGATTGAAACACTATTTTATCCCCCTTTGGCGACCAAGCCGCAGCTTCATCATAGGCCGGATTATTGGTTAATCTGGTTTGCTCCGTTCCATCGGTATTCATTATATAAATCTCGGAATTGCCATCACGGTCGGATTGGAACACTATTTTTGATTGCTGCTCTTCCATCTTGGGCACTTGCCCATTTTTGTTTTTTTGATGTGACCTCTCTTCTTTACAAGAAAATAGAAGGGTAATGGCTCCAAAACCAATGGCTACTTTTTTTCTAAAAAAAAAATCATATTTCCCTTTTTTACGTTCTTATCTTTCGTTCTAGGAATACTTGTTATTTCTTCTTTGGGAGCCTTTTACTCTGGCTTGCCAAAATAGTCCCAGAAAGTAGCCGTCCCATTCGGATAATCAAGATTTACGGAAACCCCATTTTTAAAAACCATTTTGGTAGTTCGAATATTTGAAATGTTCTCTAAGGGGTTTTTGTCCAAGATCAAAAGGTCGGCCAACTTGCCTTCTTCCACAGTTCCCAATTCATCCAATACCCCTAAAAGTTCCGCACAATTTCGGGTGGCTGCCATTAAGGTGGTCATTTCACTGACTCCCGAAAGTACAAATTGCTCCATCTCCATAAAACCTAACTCGCCAACAGGCATGGAATCAGACCCAATAAGCACTTTTACCCCTGCATCCACTGCTTTTTTAAGGGCTTGCCTTTGATAAAGGGCAAACTCTGGCGACCTTTCATCGGCCATATTGATAAGCATCCTTATAGAAGCTATCTCTTCATCATCACCAAGTCCCATGGCCCTGAGTCTACTCTCACGTTCATTGATATAACCAGCACTGAGATTACAAATAATCGTAGGCGTATAAAAAGTACCCTTTTTAGCCATTAGAGCAATGGTTTCATCAGAAATATTATAGCCATGTTCAATACAATCTATACCTGCCTCTACCAAGCGATAGGTATCTGGCTCCCTTGAATGTGCGGTTAAGGTCAGGCCAAGACTATGTGCCGTTTCTATAGCAGCCTCCACTTCATCCTGAAGCATTTCCACACTAAAAAGCTTAATTACATTTGCTCCATTTTGGAATCGTTCGCGTACAGCTTTACGTATCTCGGCCACGCCATCTGAACCTTTTGCTACAAGTCCTCGATGCCCGCCTGTAGGGGATACGGCCGCACCACTTGCAAAAATGCGTGGTCCTGGAAAAAGTCCTCGGTCAAAAATATCCCTCCATTCCACATCAATGTAGTCACGCTCATGAACAGAACGCAAACCCGTAAAACCATGACGCAAACCGTCCATAGCATTCAATCCAGCCCTGATGGTAGCAGAGGGTGCGCTCTCATCAATCAAAATATTTTTTGGATCAGGCAACAAATCCGATAAATGTGTATGCATGTTCCAAAGCCCGGGCATTACATACCCATTTTCCAAATCTATTACCGTAATATCCTCAGATGTAGAATCGGAGGCGTACAGTCCTTTTTTTATTTCTTGGATTTTGTTGCCCTCCAAAATCATTGTCATGTTTTTTTGGAGTTTGGCTCCCGTACAATCAATGATATTGCAATTGGTTAGTACCGTTTTTTGGGCATGTAGATTTTGAAACAATGCCATGACCGTTAGTAAAAACAGAATTAGGGTGAAGTATTCTTTTGCTCGTTTCATATTGTAGTTCTTTTTGAGGTTTGATTTTCAATTTCGTATTTGGATTTAGCTTCTGTTATGGCTTTCACCACCTCATTATGAATGACCCCATTTGTAGCCAAGATATTCCCAAATTCCATCTGATAAGGCTCGCCAGATAAGCCAGTGACCTTCCCTCCTGCTTCTTCCACCAGTAATGCTGCTGCAACCAGATCCCATGGATTCATATTAATTGCCCAAAACCCATCGTATTGCCCAGAGGCCACATAGGCCAAGTCCAAGCTCGCAGTGGCATTGTTCCGAACACTTTCTGCCTTTAAAATCAGTTCGGCGAAAATTTCAAGGTTGGTCACATTGGATGTCCGGATATCATAAGGAAATCTTGTGGATAGCAGGGAATCCTGCAGTTCCCCCGTTCTGGAAACCTGAATCTTTTGACCATTTAAATACGTGCCACCTCCTTTGATGGCAGTAAATAGTTGTTCAAAAATGGGGGAATAAACAACGGCTAATTCCGTGATTCCATTTTCAACAAAGGCTATGGAAAGCGCAAACCCAGGATCGCCATGGCCAAAATTTGCCAAGCCCACGATAGGGTCAATGACCCATTGTGGCCTGTCTTTGTGAAATTTTTGGTTCTTACTAAACACCGAAATAAAAGAATGCGATGGATAATGGAGTTTTAACTCGTTATACATATAATCATGTACTTCTCGATCCGCGCTTTCCATCAAAATTCGACGTTGCCGAACAGCAAGATTGAGCTCTGAGGGAAGTCTTTCCACTAGTAATTCACCGGACTTTTTGGCAATATTCCGCGCTACCTTAAGATAATTAGCATTGGAGGTGGTTTCCACAGGCTTTAGAGTATTTGTCACGGTCAAAATGGGGAAAACACAGGATCCATGTTTCCCCTAGGAAATTCTTGTTCACCTTTAGGTTGATCTCCTAAGTAATTGGTCAATTTAACCACATTCGATCCATCTGAATCCATTCTGTAAAGCTCAGGATGGCCATCTCTGTGAGATTCAAAAACAATGTATTTTCTATCTTTGGACATCGATGGGTTAGTATCATACGCCTCATTGTTAGTTAACCTGGTTTTATTCGAACCATCCCGGTTCATACTATAAATCTCATAGTTGCCATTCTGAGGTTCCCCATCGCTATCTGTGGAATAAATGATTTGTTCGCTATCCGGAGACCACGATGGCACTTCGTCCAGTGCCCTGGTAAAGGTTAACCGTTGCATATTGGTCCCATCCACAGCATTGACAAGGTATATTTCGGGGTCGTCTCTATCACGGTCTGATTCAAAGGCAATTTGCAACCCATCAGGTGACCAGGAGATGAAGTTGTTTGCCTTCGCGGAATGCGTATCTTTTGCAAAAGTTAAACGGGTAGGGTTTAGACCCCAAGTTTCGCCAGCTTCTATATTTCTCCTTAAAATTTCACTACTTCCCCCACCGAAACGAGACGTATTGAACGCTATCATGGAGCCATCCGGAGACCATGTGGGTGAATTATCCTCACCCGGGTTATTGGTAATCCTTTTGACATTGCTCCCATCAGCATCCATAATGTAAATCTCGAGGTTGCCGTCCCTATTCGAGCTAAAAGCGATTTGAGAACCATCTGGGGACCATGTGGCATCCCCATCATAGGCCTGATTGTTGGTCAATCGGGTCGGGTTAGATCCATCAAAATCCATGACATAAACCTCGGCATTTCCATCCCTTGTACTTGTAAACAGAATTTTGGAAGACCCATCGGTCATCTGGGCATGGACCGAAATATTGATTAAACTCAAAACGACAATAATTGCCCCAACGATTTTTGTCCTTTCTCTTTTCATATTCGATTCTTTAATTTTTCAAATCTTGATAGGCCTTGTACACAGCCTCGGCAATCATAATGTCCTGCACGGCTACACCGGTAAGGTCCACTACGCTTATTTGATTATCATTACTTCTCTGAAGTGCTTTATTTTGAATGGCATTGCCCAGTTCCACCACTTTTTCAGGATTAAGTTTACCCGCTTTTACCGCTCGATAAATCTCTCCCCTACTTTGACTTTGCGGAATACTATCGGCTATTACGATATCCGCTTTTCCAACCAGTTCTCCTTCCAATTCCTGTTTGTCCGGAGTATCGGAACCCACAGCGGTAATATGTGTTCCGGGTAGAATATCGGTGGCTTTCAACAAAGGGTTCTCTGCTGGAGTCGTTGTGTAGATAAGGTTGCAATTCGCCGCCAACTCGGATGGACTTTCCGCAATTTGGATATCAAAGTCTCCCTCTAGCTCTTCTTTATATTTCATTGCTCCATCCTTATTTCTACCCCAAACCCATACTGATTTAGAGAGGTTTTCTTTTTGAAGATGCAACAATTGCAATCTTCCTTGGATTCCTGTTCCAATTATCCCAACACTTTTGATTTTCCTTGGAGCGAAATACTTCGCGGCCAAAGCACCAGCCGCGGCCGTCCTGATATTGGTAAGATGGCCATCATCCAAGAGTACGGCCCTTGTCTCCCCTGTTTTTTGATTAAAGAGCAACATCAAACCCTGACTACTAGAGATGCCGAAATTCGTATTCCCGTAAAAACCCGAAGCTATCTTTACACAAAAGAACTCTTCACCCTTAATATATCCATATTTAATATGTGTTTCGCCCTTAGGTTCTTCGAAAAGTAGTTCTGCCACCGGTGGTACCACGGTTTTTCCGGCACTATAGGCAACAAACCCTTTTTCCATGGCCGAGGTCACATCAACAGAATCTACTATATCCAAAATCTCTTTCTTATTAATTATCGAAGCCATCATCTTTCATAATGTTATTTAATAGTTCTTTGTTTATTTTCTTACCGGTCAGTACCAATACAACATTTTTTCCTCGATATTTTGAACTGTTCATCAATGCTGCCACTGGTAATGATGCTCCAGGTTCTATGACCATTTCATGATGTTTTATGATGAAACCAAGGGCTTTCTTTATCGCCTCTTCGGTCAACAATTCAAAATAGAGCTTATACTCTTTGCAGATGTCAAAGGTTATGGCATCCTTTTCTATTCCCCCGGCAGTGGCATCTGAAATGGTATCTTTTGTACTTGGGGAAACAATACTTCCATTTTGGATGGATTCATACATTTCCGCGGCATTCACGGGCTGGCATCCCACTACTTTTACGGATGATGATTCCTTGAAATAGGAACACAGGCCTGATATAAGTCCCCCACCGCCAACTGGGGCCAAAATATACGCCACGTCAGGGAATTGCTCTTTTATCTCCATGCCCAAAGTTCCTTGGCCGGCGATAATTTCTGCGTCGTTATAGGGATGGACCAATACAGCATTCTGTTGACGGGATATTTCAGTCGCTTTTTCCTCGGCCTCCAAGCTGTTTTTGCCATAAAATATTTTTTTGACATCATAGTTTTCAATGGCCTTTACTTTGGCTTTTGTAATTCTTTCAGGAAGGACCAAAACACCTTCAAATCCGAAGTGTTTAGAAGCATAGGCAAAAGCAGCCGCATGGTTTCCGGTTGAAGCGGCAACAAAGGTCTTTTTGAAGTCTTCCTCATTGAGACCATACAACTTATTCAGGACTCCACGAATCTTGAAAGATCCTGTTTTTTGAAAATTTTCAAGCTTTAAATAAACATTGGCTTTGGAAATCTCGCTCAACTCCTGGGAATAAACCAAGGGCGTCCGGCGGATATCGCTTTGGATATTTTTATACGCATCCTGTATGTGCTTTAACGTAATCATTATAGAGCCATGGAAAATGTAATACTTACTTTTTTAACCGACTTCAAAATCAATTGTGCCACTTCTTCTTTTCGTACTATTTTCCTCGGTATTTATATCACTTTTCATAATTCCTGTATCGGTCATCACCAATTAGTTCAATGGGTTATTTCCTTAACGCATCGAAATCCGGTATCCACATAACTATTGTATTGAAGGTCACTTGTACGCCTAGATGCACGCATTAAATTAGGCCTTCCATCCCAAGAATTACCCCTCATTGATCTTCTTTCATTGGGTGTTTTATTGATAGGGTTTTTCTTGGGGCTTTTTCTATAATAGTTTTCATCAAAATAGTCTGCGCACCACTCCCACGCATTTCCTGCCATATCGTACAACCCAAAAGTATTCGGAGGAAAAGAACCCACCGGAGCGGCAAAGACGTACCCATCATCATATCCCTTAAAATAAGGCCAATCCACTACTTTTATATAATTTTCATCGGATACATTGGCCCATACTGTGGAAGACAATCCTTTGTTACCCCAGGCATATGTGTACCCCTCTTCTCCACCACGGGCTGCATACTCCCATTCCGCCTCGGTAGGCAGCCTTTTCCCAACCCACTTGGCATAGGCATTGGCGTCATTCCAGCTTAAATGGGTGACAGGGAGGTCATCGCCACTCTTTATATGGGGATTGCCTCTGGCATCGAATCTCCAATCCACACCTTCCTTTTTCACAAAGTCGGTTCCATCATAAATGATGCAGCCGCCTTTTTTTTCGGCATCCGTAACATAATCTGTAGCCTTCACAAACTTTCTGAACTGGGCAACGGTAACTTCATGGGTGTCCATATAGAAGGCATCTAGACTTACTTCATGTATTGGTTTTTCCATTTCTTGGCCATTTGAAGCTCCCATCATAAAAGTGCCCGCTGGAATAAGCACCATCCCTGATGGTGGTTTTTTGGTCTGTCCGATAACTGTGAAGCCTAGTGCCAATATTAGCATCGCCAGCCATTTGTTCTTGCTACCATTCATAGTGTTTGCTTTTTTCTTATAAAACAATTCCTCAATACTGTGTGCATGAAGCCCCTGAATTCTCAACCTCCCCCTCGGTAAATGTGAGCTGTTTCTGTTCAGTCCCATCAACGTTCATCGTGAAAATTTCAAAGTTTCCATCTCGCATGGAATCAAAAGCGATTTTATTTCCGTCTCCTGACCACGCTGGCGAACCGCTGGGGGGAACGGCGTCCGTCAAAATGCGTTTATTGGAACCATCAGTGTCCACTACCACAATGGCCAATCCATTATCAATATAAGATTGATATACCACCTGTGTACCGTCTGGTGAAATAGATGGATTCTCGTCATTGGTTTCAAAACCGGTTATCCGGGTTTGGTTAGAACCATCGGCATCCATGATATAAATATCATAATTGGCTCTTTGAACGTCTCCATTTTCGCCCACCTTCCGAACATTACCTCTATTCGTCTGAAATACAATTTTTTGTCCATCACTCGTCCAACTTGGAGTTTCATCGTTTGCAGCGTTATTGGTAAGGTTTACGGGATTGGAGCCATCTGGATTGACCATTATAATTTCCGTATTGTCATTTCTTTCCGCAAAAAAGGCAATTTTAGAGCCGTCCCTGGACCATTTTGCATAATTACCTCCTTGCGTATTGGGTATTTTCCTGACATTGGCACCATCCATATCCATCATGTAGATGCACAGCTCCCCACCCCTATCAGATTGAAATAGAACTTGTTTTCCGTCCGGGGACCAAGATGGAAAGCCATCGTAGGCGTTATTTTCTGTTAATCGTCGCTCATGGCTGCCATCTACATGAATGGAATAGATCTCAGTATTTCCATCCCGATTGGAATGAAAAGCAATCTTTTGGATTTTTTTAGGTAAGGAAATGCCGCTAAAACTACCTGGGTTCCATGTAGGTGCAATAACTTCAAAGTCTATATTTTTTAAGGCTGTTGGAAATTTCCCATCATTGTCTATCAGATACAACCCAAAATCTTCCGCTCCCTTTTTAACGCCCACAAAAAGTAATTGTGACCCGTCAGGTGCCTGGCTTATAAAAGTTCCCGTGAGATTTTCTGCCATTTGAGCAAGACCCGTACCATCTGGATTAATACTGTAAAGCCCACCATCGTTGAAAGTGGAATCAAAATAAATCTTGGAACCATCTACCGACCACGTAGGATAGCCCTGATACGCTTCCATTTGGGTAATGGAGTTATGGTCGGTTCCATCTGCGTTCATCACATAAATTTGCCTCCTCTCGCGCTCTTGACCAGATTCTGTGGCAATATGTTTACCATCTGGAGAAAAATGCGGAGCTTCATCATCAAAGTCGTTATATGTCAGCCTTATTTGATTTGAACCGTCTGCATCCATCACATAAACCTCCGAGGTTTCCCCATCCCTAAAAGAAACAAAAACAATTTTTGAACCATCTGGTGACCAAGAGGACGATACTTCATCTTCAGGGGTATCCGTTAACCTTATTTGATTGCTCCCATCTGCATCCATTATATAAATCTCGAAGTTTCCAGTTCTATTGGATTCGAATACAATCTTGGTCCCATCAGGCGAGAATACCGGATAGGAATCCTCTGCTTTTTCATTGTGCGTTAGGCGGATAAGGTCAGAACCATCAATCCGCATGGAATAGATTTCCGGATTGCCATCTTTTTCGGACCAAAAGGCAATCATAGGACTTTGGCTGTTTTCAGAAGTTGAATTCCCAGGCTTACTTACCATCTCCTTTGGCTTTTGTTTACAACCCATTGCCCAATAGATGGGTATGACCATCAAAAAGGTCAAAAAGCGTCTAAAAGTTTGTCTTAGTTCCATAATAATGTATCGAATAACTGTATTATCCTAAAACAAAATCTCCGCATGCCACAAAACCAACAACAGGTGGTTAAGGTATACGGAGATTTATCCGTAAGCAAAGTCACTTATTTTTCCAATGTCTTCCTTATGCTAAAAAATAAGCTATAGCAGCATTGCTGCAAATTATAATGGGTTGGTTATTTTATATTTATTCTTTATTCTATGATATTTATTATCAATCCTGTAAATAATCGGGCAGCATCTCCTTGGGCCATCCTTGATATGTAAATGGTCTTACCCATCTCTTAATGGCCTCGAGCCCTACAGAAGTAAACCTTGAGTCCGAAGACGCTGGATATGGTCCTCCATGGGTCATTGCCCCGCTTACTTCCACTCCTGTGGGCACGCCATTAAAAATAATTCTTCCTACCCTGCTTTGCAGTGCATCCACTACCTCTCCAAGAGTTTCTTTATCACTTTCTTCTGCCATAATGGTTCCGGTCAACTGCCCTTCCAAGTGATTAATAGCAGAAATGAGCTCTTTCTCATCTTTGCAGATTACCACCAAGGAAAATGGTCCAAATACCTCGCTATGCATTTTTGGATTGGAAATAAAATCACTTCCTGATACCGCATTTACCTGACTAGCGGCATAGTTTTCTCCTAAGAGAGTATCAATTTTACCCATTACGGTAACACCTTTTTGCTGTGACACTAAATTCCCATTCTCAACGTACCCATCCTTGATGTTAGGGTGCAACATGCATTGTGCTTCTATACTAATGGTCTTTTTTGCCAAATCCTTTATAAAGACTTGTGTCCATTCACTTTCAACGGTTAAAATTAATCCCGGCTTGGTGCAGAATTGACCCGTACCTAGAGTGATAGAACCCGCATATTGAGTGGCAATTTCTTCAGCCCTGGAATCCAACGCATTGGAAGTTATTACCACTGGATTGATGCTACCCATCTCTGTAAATACGGGTATCGGTTCATTGCGCTGGGCAGCCAAGTCGAACAAAGCCCTACCTCCCGCAATGCTTCCTGTAAACCCAACAGCTTTTATCTTGGGATGTTTTACCAACGCCTGTCCCACTGTTCTACCTCGACCCGTAATATTGGAAAAAACACCATTGGGCATCCCAGTTTTCTTGACAGCTTTAATTATCGCTGAGGCAACCAACTCCCCAGTACCGGAGTGCATCGCATGCGATTTTATGATAACCGGACATCCGGCTGCCAAAGCACTGGCCGTATCTCCTCCAGCGGTAGAAAAGGCTAATGGAAAATTACTGGCCGCAAATACCACAACCGGGCCCAAGGGAATCGAAGTTTTCCTAAGGTCCGGTTTGGGTGAGGGATTCCTATCCGGCTGGCCAACATCTATTACATTCTGTCGCCAATCATCCTTCCTCACCATTTTGGCAAATGCGCGAAGTTGAAAAACAGTTCTCCCCCGCTCTCCAGCAGCCCTGCCTTCGGGCAAGCCCGATTCGGCACAATACATCTGTATCAACTCATTGCCGAGCGCATCTATCTCGTCCGCAATAGTATTCAAAAATACCGCTCTTTTACCTCCAGAAATCTTCTTGTAGGTCTGAAAAGCTTTTTCGGACAGGCTTACCGCCTCTTCCAATTCCTCCGGAGTGGCTTCAACAAACTCTGTTGGATTTTCTATGTTAAGTTTGGGATTGACCGTATGATGGGTTTTATCCCCCTCCCCGGATAATCTGTTTCCTATATAATTTTTACCTGTAATCATTATTTGTGGAAATGTCTTAACTCAAAGAAATCAATTTATCTATGCCGTTACAAGGGTCTTATAATCCGGTAAGACAGGTCGTGTCCTTACGCCCATATCAACAATTTGTCGCACCCTCTCCCTTTCTGCTCCCGATAACGGTATTCTGGGCTTGCGCACATTTTCCGTACCCAATTCTGTAGCGACTTCAGCCAACTTAATATTTTGAACCAATTGAGGGCTTATATCCAGTTCAAGAAGCGGTAGGAACCATTGATTGATCTCCAAGGCTTCTTGAATTCTTCCTGCCTTTTGGAGTTCATATATGGCAACGGTCTCAGCAGGAAAGGCACAAACCAGCCCAGCTATCCAACCCTCGGCACCTAACAACAAACTTTCCAGTGCAATAGTATCAACTCCGGTCAACACCTTTAATCGATCACCAAATCGATTCTTTATCCTAGTGACATTGGTCGTATCCCTTGTGGACTCTTTTACCGCCTGAATATTTTCACAATCTAGTATCTGCTCAAACATGTCCAAAGTAACCTCAATCTTATAATCCACCGGGTTGTTATAGATCATGATCGGTAACGACGTATTGTTCGCTACATCCATAAAGTATTGTACTGTTTCTGCATCTGTTGCTTTGTACCGCATTGGAGGTAACAACATTAATCCTTGTGCTCCTAGCTCCTCTGCTTTTTGTGCAGCCTCAATAGCAACCTTTGTAGACTGTTCCGCAATATTCATAACGATGGGCACCCGACCATTGACCACATCGACGGTATGTGCCACCAATGTATTTTTTTCATGATCCAACAAAGTACTGGCCTCCCCCAGCGTACCGCCCAATACGATACCATGGACCCCCGCCTCCAACTGTGCCTCTATATTTAGCTCAAAGGTTTTTAAATCAAGTTCGTCATCATTTGTAAACTTGGTTGTTACTGCAGGCATTACCCCTTCCCACTTTATGCTCATAATGTTTTTGAATTAATTTAGAAAGTAAAATTAATGGTGTAAGTGATAGCCTAGTTATATGTTTTTATCCTCTTCTTACGAAATATTACCCTAAAAAACCCAATTTCTTAAAAAAGTAAGCAATATTCGGGTAACTTAGTAGTATGAAAGTGCTTCCGTTTAAAATACCAAAACCAGAAAACAAAGCTATAGTATGCCAAGAATATAACGAGAATCTTTTTTATGGCAGACTCCATCAACATGACGAAATCCAGCTTAGTTTGATTGTCTCCGGGGGAGGAACCTTGGTTGTCGGGGACTCGATAGTCGATTTTGAAGCAAATGATATCTTAGTTATTGGAAGCAATCTGCCCCATGTGTTCAAAAGTGATATCTTGGAAAAGGAAAAATCACATATGATTTCGTTGTTTTTCAGTAGGGATTCTTTTGGAAAGGATTTTTTTGACCTTAGCGAACTTCACCAACTCCAATCATTTTTCGAAAGAAGTGCCTATGGACAGCTAATTTTGTCCAATAAAATGGAGTTGAAAGGATTTTTTATGGAGTTTAAAAAGGCCAATAACCTACAAAAATTCATTTTACTTTTCACCATTCTTAAATTGATTAGTGAGTCCAAAAACAAACAACTCTCCTTCTTTATATATCCAAAAAATTATAGCAATTTGGAAGGAAAGCGGATAAGTGATGTTTTTGAGTATACCATGGACAACTTCCAAAATCGAATCAGTCTTTCAGAGATCTCGGGGGTTGCCAATATGACCGTAAATTCGTTTTGTAGATATTTTAAGCAAAGGACCAATAAAACATATGTACAGTTCTTGACGGAGATACGTATTGAACATGCCTGTAAGCTTTTAAGAAAAAAACCTGATATGCCCATTGCCGAAGCAGCCTCATTATCGGGATTCAATAATATTGGCGGCTTTAACAGAACTTTCAAAACAATTCGGAGTATAACACCTTCCAAGTTCAAGGCCAAACACCTTTTCTACGGTGCTAAGACTAATTGATATATTTCTCCGAAATCAATGCGAAGAGACTAAAAAGATGCTTAAGAATCGTATTACGCCTATCTTGTCCAATAATAATATTCCTATACAAGCTAAATTAAGAATTACTCAAAAGTGTCTAAAACAATATAGGCCGAAAAAAGCGCAGTTCATGAAATATTTTAGTCGTTTGTAAAAACGAAATACCCTTAAAAAGTATGATATTTGAACCCGGGAATTAATCGAGAAATCTATGCAAAAGTTACTGGAATACGACAAAGATCATATTTGGCACCCCTATACCTCCATGATCGAACCTTTGCCCGTTTATCCCGTAAAGAAGGCCAAAAAATGTACTATAGAA
>NZ_JANQOO010000014.1 GCF_028285715.1 Ulvibacterium sp. | reverse complement strand
CAGGTTGTTAGTATCTTAACCATAGCAATTGTTTGCAAAACCCAAAACTATTGACCATGTTGGAAGGGAAAGACCAGGAACTACAGGAAAATGTAGAGGAAGATTTCTCAGAAACTACCGGAACATCATCAAAACCGGAGAAAAGCACTGAGACCAAATCCAAAGAAGATACGAATATGGAAACCGTAGCCTCGGAACCGGCCGAAATTGAAAAGCCTGGTGATGAAGATGTTACCGAAGAAATGGACAAGTCGGTTTCGATGAAAGAGACCGAGACCAAATCCAAAGAAGATACGAATACGGAAACCATAGCCTCGGAACCGGCCGAAATTGAAAAGCCTGGTGATGAAGATGTTACCGAAGAAATGGACCAGTCGGTTTCGATGAAAGAGACCGAGACTAAATCCATGGAAGATGCGAGTGTAGAGAGTGCTGTGTCCGAGCAGACCAAATCGGAAAAACCCAAGGATGAAGACGTTTTGGAGGAGATTGAAGAATCCAATGCAGAGGATGCAGAGGACAAAGACAATCATCAGCGGCATCATATCCCCATACTGGATTATCATTCCATGTCCATGGAAAACCTTGTAGGTGAACTACAAAGATTGGTACGGAATGAAAAGGTCCAGGCCATAAAAAAACATGTTGACGGTATTAAATATGAATTTGACCTGAAGTTTCAAGAATTTCTGGAACACAAAAAGGAAGAGTTTGTTGCCAATGGTGGAAACGAAATAGATTTTAGATATAATTCCGTCACCAAAAGGCAGTTTAATGAAGTCTATACGGACTATCGAGAAAAGAGGAACCTTTATTACAAAAACCTTGAAAAGAATTTAAAGGATAATCTGGCCATACGGTTGGAAATAATAGAAGAACTTAAGGGTCTAATGAACGTAGAGGAAGACATGAATACCACCTACAAGACCTTTAAGGTAATCCAGGAAAAGTGGCGCAATGCAGGAGCCATTCCCCGAACACATTATAACGATGTTTGGCGGACTTATCACCACCATTTGGAGATTTTCTACGATTTTCTACACTTGAATAGGGAATTACGAGATCTGGACTTTAAGCATAATTTTGAGGAGAAGCAAAAAATCGTGGAACGTGCAGAGGGCTTGGCACAGGAAAAGGATTTGGGCAAGGCCTTTCAAGAGCTACAGACCCTCCATAAAATATGGAAGGAAGATATTGGTCCGGTAGGTAAGGAACACCGGGAGGAAATCTGGGAGCGATTCAGTAATGCCACAAAGGCATTGCACCAAAGGAGACAGGACCACTATAAGGAACTGGACAAGCAGTATGAAAAAAACCTGGATAAAAAAAGGGAAATCATTGCTTCCATATTGGACATAAGCACACATGTGGCCAATAACCATAAAGCCTTACAACAACAGATACGGCAGGTGGAGAATTTACGGGAAGATTTTTTTAAAGCAGGTAAGGTTCCACAACAGGTTAATGAGGAAACTTGGGCTTCCTTCAAGGATGCGGTACGACAATTTAATAGGAATAAGAATGCCTACTATAAGAATCTAAAAAAAGAGCAGCACGACAATCTGGAGAAAAAACGAAAACTTCTGGAATTGGCCCTATCGCTAAAGGACAGCGAGGATTGGGATAGCACTACCCAGGAAATGAAACGCATACAAAGTGAGTGGAAAAGAATTGGACACGTACCACGAAAGTATTCCGACAAAATCTGGAAAGACTTCAAAAATGCCTGTAACCACTATTTTGACCGTCTTCACGCCTTAAAAAACAAAGCTCATAAGGAAGAAGTTGAAAATTTGGCCAAAAAAGAAGACTGCATCGAGCGATTAAAGGCCTTTGAGCTTACCAAGGACCGAGAGCAAAATCTCAGCGTCCTAAAGTCCTTTATTAACGAATGGAAATCTTATGGAAGGGTGCCCTTCAACAAGAAAAATATAAACCAGCGGTTTAATAAAATATTGGATGCCATCCTAAGGAAAATGGATGTTAGCCATCAGGAGGCAGAGCTTCTAAAATATGGTAACAAAATACAGCAATTGGCCCGTAAGGACGATGGACGGGCCATTTCCAATGAACGCTCCTTTATCCGTAAAAAAATAGACGATAGTAAAAACGAGATACGGCAATTAGAGAATAACCTTTTGTTCTTTTCCAATGCATCGGGTGACAGTCCGGTAGTACAAGAGGTTATCAGAAAGGTAGAGCACCAAAAAGAGACCTTGGCTACATGGAAGGCCAAACTAAAAAAATTGAACATCATGGAAAACAACTTAAACAAAGATGTTGAGGAAAGAAATGATTCAAGTGAGGAAGAGTGACGATGTGATTCCAGGTTGTATTCAGCCAAACTGAATTTTCGCGAAGCCCTATAGAAACCCAATTAAAGGGACGGACAATTGATAACAAAAAACCATCAAATTCTGGTCTATTTCCAAATACCGATAG
Source organism: Ulvibacterium sp. (assembly GCF_028285715.1). Classification (GTDB taxonomy): domain Bacteria; phylum Bacteroidota; class Bacteroidia; order Flavobacteriales; family Flavobacteriaceae; genus Ulvibacterium. The sequence continues at coordinate 73,194 of NZ_JANQOO010000014.1, read as the reverse complement.
ACTTCCCCAGTACTCGAGTGTTTTTTTGCTGTTTAAATACCAAAAGGCAATTCAAGGGACTGATCGCCTTCATAGCGCCCCTTAATTTCGGCAAACTCTCCGAAATCAAAATATTGCCTATCCTTCATTTTCCTATTTCCCGTCCTATATGAAAGCTACATTGATATGTAACGAAAGAACCAAATTGTAGTCCAAAAAATAAACCAAACCGTATCCTTTCCTATGAAAAATACCATTCTGCTATTTTCCATCTTTTCGCTATTAATAAAGCTTTCCACCGCACAAAATATATCCATAAATGAAGAAAGGTTTATATCCTTAGGGGGAATAGAGCAGTGGATTACCATACATGGAAAAGATAGGTCCAAACCTGTTGTACTTTTTGTTCATGGTGGTCCAGGTAGCACTATGAGCCAATACAATAACATGATGTACAAGCAATGGGAAGATGATTTTGTTTTGGTCAATTGGGATCAAAGGGGTGCAGGAAGGACCTACGGGCGAAATATCCCGGTAGGGGCGGATGAAACGTATTGGATAGAAAATCCCTTGACTGTAAAACAAATGACTCAAGACGGTATTGCACTTGCCCAATACCTCATACAACTTTTAAATAAAGAGAAACTAATACTGATAGGTACATCGTGGGGTTCCATTCTTGGTACCGAAATGGCCTTAAGTAATCCTGAGCTTTTTTATGCTTATGTGGGGCATGCCCAATTTGTCAATTTCTCCGAAAACATTGATTATGCATACCTAACAGTGTACGAAATGGTGAAAAACTCGAATGATATGGATTCGTTAAAAAAACTCGAATCGCTCGGAAAACCTCCATATACCAGTGCAAAAAACTATGGCCAACTGCTACGGGTCATCAAAAAGTATGAACGGGAGAACTCGACTCCGGCCCCAACCACTTGGTTTGGGCTGGCTCCTGAATATGACAATGAAAAAGATAGTAAACATAGATATGACGGGGATGATTATTCATTTGTTCATTTTGTTGGCCATCATAAACTTGGGATAAAGTCTATGGTGTCGGATATTGATTTCAAAATTTCCGGGACGGAGTTTAAAATTCCGGTATATCTTATTCAAGGGGAAAATGATATACTTACCGCAAAGGAGGTCAACAAACCGTACTTTGACAAAATAGTTGCGCCCGATAAAACTTATTTTTTGGTAACCAATGCCGCACATGGTCATAATCAATCAGTTGTAGAAAGGCAATATGAGGTTGTTAAAAATTTGATATCCCATGAATAAAACGGATAAACCCAAGTTTGTTTCCACTGATATGATACCAAAAAATGGAAAACGATACGAACAACTTCTATTTTGACCAACCAGAACCCAATAAAAGCTGCTTATTGGCCATGCGGGATATGGTTCTTAAGCTGGATAACCAAATCGCGGAAACCCGGAAATACGGAATGCCTTGTTTTTGTTATCGGCAGAAGGCTTTCTGTTATTTATGGGTGGATAAAAAAAGTAAAGAACCCTATTTTCTTATGGTAGAAGGAAAGCACCTACATCATCCCAAATTGGAAACAGGCAATCGATCTCGGATGAAAATTTTTAGGGTAAATCCAGAGGAAGATTTGCCTATCCATACCATCGATTTGATTATGAATAAGGCACTGGATTTATACAAAAGTGGAGTTGTTAAGTTAAAATGACATTAAAGCTACATGAAAATAGAACACTTGGCCCTATGGGTCCAAAATCTGGAGTTGATGAAGGATTTTTATGTTACTTATTTCAACATGAAATCCAATACAAAGTATGTAAATCACAAAAAACGGTTTTCATCGTATTTTCTTTCGTTCAAAGGTGGAGCAAGGATTGAATTAATGCATAGGCCAGACATTCCAGGGCATATGGGAGGCAAAGGATTGATGAACGGACAGGCGCACTTTGCAATTTCAATAGGAAGCAAGGATAAAGTTGACCAGCTTACCGAAGTCTTAAGAAATGATGGATTTGAGATTATTGGAGAGCCAAGGACCACGGGAGATGGCTATTATGAAAGTGTTGTTTCCGACCCGGAAGGAAACCATATTGAACTTACTGAATAAACTAGCGTACAAAATCAATTTCCTTTCAAAGTTTTGTTACGTTTCCCTGTTTCAAAAATCTTAACTTTGAACCTACTCTATTTCGTTTCTTAAACCCATTGAATTTCTCGTGAAAAGCATACGCGGGACTGGATCGTCTAATGCAAAACACCATGACACTTCAAGATTTAGGTTACCGTGAAGTTTTGGAGCAATTTAAATTCGACCAAAATTTAGATTCGTTTGAAGTAGGAAGGGTCATTTCCGAACGTAAGGAACGTTACCTTGTAAAAACCCCGACAACTGAATTTGATGCCGAAATTTTGGGTAATTTAAGGTTTACCGCGGAGAATAGATATGACCTACCTGCGGTTGGGGACTGGGTGGCCTTTTCCCAATATGATGATAATAAGGCATTGATTAGGGCAGTATATCCAAGAACTTCCATTTTGGAAAGGCAGGCCGTAGGCAAAAAAGGAGAAGTACAAATAATCGCGACGAACATCGATTTTGGATTGATTGTACAGGCCGTTGACCGGGATTTTAACATAAATCGCTTGGAACGCTATTTAACGATCTGTAACGCTTCAAAAGTTGAACCGATTATCATTTTGAGTAAAATTGATCTATTACCTGGATTCGATTTGGAAAATGTCTTACATCGCATCAAACAACGAATAAAGGACATTCCCATAGTCTCGGTTAGTAACCAAATGACCCATGGATATGACTCTCTGAATCAAATTATCCAAAAAGGGAAAACTTATTGCCTCCTTGGCTCCTCGGGAGTAGGCAAATCCACATTGCTAAACCATATTTCAGGAAAATCCGTAATGAAGACCGGCCCTATAAGTAATAGTATTAACAAAGGGAGGCATATAACGAGTCACCGGGAACTGGTTGTGTTGAAGAATGGTGGCATACTTATAGATAACCCTGGAATGAGAGAGGTTGGAATTTCGGATTTGTCAGACGGATTGGAAATTACTTTTGAAACAATTTTTGAATACGCCCAAAACTGTAGGTTCAAAGACTGCACTCATACCCATGAAAAGGGATGTGCCGTATTGGAAGCCCTAGAAAATGGAGAAATAGACTATAATTCTTATGCCAATTTTCAAAAAATTGAAAGGGAAAAATTTCATTTTGAATCAAGTGTCCTTGAAAAGAAAAAGAGGGACAAAAGTTTTGGAAAACTAGTGAAACAGGTAAAGAAGCAAAGAAAGCGGACTAAATACTAAGCGCACTGTAGGGGCACAATACTTTAGCTATGACCAAATTTGAAAAATTAGAAAGACTTTCGAAAATGGATACTAAAACTATAGGGAAAGAATAGTTGAAGTACTCGCTGATTTAGCCTATCTTACACCGGTAACCCTAACCTGATATTGAGGAAGGGTTTTTATGTTTTAAGACGTTGACGAACTACTATATAAATATATTTACCAATGGGTTTTGACAATCAATCAATAGGAAATTATGCGGCCAAGGAAAGTCGTTATGACCATATGCCGTATCGCCGTTGCGGTAAAAGTGGGCTTTTGCTGCCGGCTATTTCGGTAGGCCTATGGCACAATTTTGGCCACGCGGACGACTTTACCAACGCAAGGGAAATTTTAAGAACCGCTTTTGACCATGGGATAACCCACTTCGACCTGGCGAACAACTACGGACCTCCATATGGTGCAGCAGAAGAAAATTTTGGGCGAATCTTTGAAAAGGATTTTCGGCCGTATCGCGATGAACTTATTATTTCAAGCAAAGCTGGTTGGGATATGTGGCCTGGGCCGTATGGAAACTTCGGTTCCAAAAAATACCTGATCGCCAGTCTAGATCAAAGTTTAAAACGAATGGACCTGGATTATGTTGATATTTTTTACCATCATAGACCCGATCCCGAAACTCCTTTGGAAGAAACCATGGGGGCATTACATCAAATCGTACAACAGGGCAAGGCCCTTTACGTAGGAGTTTCCCAATATCCCGCAGAGCTCACGCGCCAAGCGGCGGAAATTCTGGAGCAGATGGGTACCAAATTATGTATTCACCAGCCCCGCTATAGCATGATGGACAGATGGGTGGAAAATGGTTTGTTGGATGAGCTGGGCAGACAGGGTACCGGTGCCATAGCATTTTCCCCATTGGAGCAAGGTATCCTTACCAATAAATATTTAAAAGGAATTCCGGAGGGGTCCAGGGCTGTTAAAGACGGGAGGTATCTTCAGAAAGAAAAAATAACCGAGGAACTGGTCGACAAAGTTCAGCGATTGAACGCAATTGCACAGGAAAGAGGACAAAGTATGGCACAAATGGCGATTGCCTGGTTGCTAAAAGATGAGCGGATAACCTCCGTGTTGGTAGGCGTCAGTAGCCCCAAACAAATGTTGGACAACATAGAGACTACCGAGAATTTGGAATTCTCCCAAGAGGAGTTAAACGAAATTGAAAAAATTATCCGTCCGTAATACAGTATACGTTATTTGGCATAAAAATAGAAGAGAATAGCGGGCAACAACTACCTTTATGGCACACCACATGAGTGGAGGTACCTTCTCCGCGCAATACCCAATTCTCTGTAAAGGCTAGCGCTCCAGATAAGCCCAAGTAAAGTTTGGATGATGCCCATTAGCCCTTACCATTTTCACCCATAATAAGGTCATGTGCTCCAAATGCAGGGCTTGCGATAAACCACCGACATCCAAGGTCTCGAAGCCCATATCGGAATTTAGGGGAAAGACCTGTTCCTTGGCCTCATTATAATCTCCTGCAATAAGCATTACGGGCTTGACATTGTAATTCGGAAAGTTGGCATGTATTAAGTTCTCATAGCCATAGATGGTATAGGATTTTACAACTTTGGCATCCGGTGCCCATTCCTGTACTTTCTCGGCACCCGATGTTTTGCTTTCCAATCCATGGGAGATTCCTGCTCCAACGGGATTGGTACAGTCTATTAAGGTTTTTCCATGAAATTGTAAAGGCTCCAGAATTGATTGATTGATTCCAAAGGGTGTGGCTAAAAACACAAGATCGGATGCATTCACCGCTTCTTGAAGGGGCAAGGCGTTAAACTTAGGGTTTTTCTGTTTGGCCAACTGGACACTCGAACTTTTTACATTGTCGTGGGCAATGATAATGTCGTGCCCTTTTTTTTGTAGGTTGTCGGCCAATGCAAACCCTACATTACCAATTCCGATAAATGCCAATTTCATAGGTGTTCATTTTTTTCCAGCTTGGATAGAGCCGGATATTGAATAAAGTTACCCAATTCGAGAGATTAATCCAGTCATCCCCGTCCTTAAATATATGGCCTACTATCCATCCAACTGTGCTACTACAAGTCTTGCCGCGGCTGCACCGGAGTTTTGCTGTTGCCCCGTTATTAAATTCCCATCTGCAATGGCATAAGAAGAAAAAGGTACCGCAACCTTAAAATGGGTATTTGAAATTTTTTGGGCCTCCTCCTCGATTCGGTAGGGTTGTATTTTTTGACCCACCGCCTCGTCGGCATAGTTTTCCTCTGCATCGGAAAAGCCGGTCCACGTTTTATCTTCTACCAAAAGTCTTCCCTTTCCGGTCTTGACCTCCAATAACAAAGTGGTGGCATGGCAAACTACCGCGCTAGGTTTTCCGGCTTCATAAAAACCTACAAAGAGGTCCTCCAATGCTTTGTTTCCCTTATACGTGTACATAGGTCCCTGCCCACCCACAAGGAAAACCGCCTCATAATCATCTAGATGAACTTCCGAAAGCTTTTTGGTATTCTCCAACATTTTGTTGAACCAATCCAATTGCATATATCCTAATGAGATAATATCTTGGGAGGAGTAACCGCTTGAATCGGTAGGATCTGAATAGGAGTCCATTTCTATTTTACCTCCTTCCGTAGAAGCCAAATCTACCTCATATCCCGACTCCTGAAAAACATATAATGGATGCGTAAATTCGGCAGCCCAAAAGCCAATAGGCCATCCGGTTTGTTCTGAAATTGTGGGGCTGCTTGCCACCATCAAAATTTTACCTTTGGTCGGCATGCCATGGGAATGGACGTAAGCTTGTATCTCTTTGATTGAATTTGCCATTTTTTTATCTTTTGATCGATCAAATTTAGGGGTAATACTTACCTTTAGCAATATACTTACCTAATGGAGAGGTACTAACTTTTAGGATAGTATTATGAAAACAATTATTTATGCCAGAGTTCTTATATAACAATAAACTCTACTATAACCCCGTTGAGTTCGCCATGGACAGAATTGGCGGTACTTGGAAGATGCCTATTTTATGGCGCTTAAAAGATAGGGTAATGCGATTTGGTGAGTTACGCAAAGATATTCCCCATATAACGGACAAAATGTTGACTTCCCAATTACGACAGCTGGAAGCAGAGGGTTTTGTACATCGGAAGGTTTATCCCGTAGTCCCACCGAAGGTAGAGTATTCCATAACGCCAAAAGGCCAAACCGCTATTCCCATTATAGAAACAATCAGGAATTATGGACTTGAGCTGATGAAAAAGTCGGGGATACCCACAAAATAAAACAACATCCTTGGTATGCTGCGAAAATCTATCTTGTGCAGATTTCAGCTTGGAGGAGTATCCTTTTTAAGTGGTAAGGAACCTCATCCCGAAAAATTACGGTTCACTATAAACGAACAACTTGTTCTCCTGGATTAGATTATAGAACTAACCCGTGTATTGTTCGTGAAGAACGTATATTTGGTAATTGATCAGAAAAATGCAAAACCTTAAAAGGATGTTGAAAATTCCCATATTTTTACCTAACTACTCCACGTAAAATCAATAACGGTTTATATCAAGTAGTGGAATACAAACATTATAAAACTAAAATGGAAGAAGTTGACGAAATTGTCCAAAATCTGGATTTAAAACCCCATCCAGAGGGCGGTTATTTTAAGGAGGTTTATAGGAGTGAGGGTACCATAAACCTAGAGAATTTAGGTGGTGCTTATTCCAGCATACGGAACTATGCTACCAGCATCTATTTTCTCCTTACTTACAAAGCGTTTTCAGCCTTCCATAAAATTCAACAAGACGAAATTTGGCACTTTTACAAAGGCTCACCTATAGAACTACATATGATTGCGCCGAATGGGGACTACTCCAATGTGCGAATCGGCAATGATTTTGGCAAGGGGGAGCGACCGCAGTTTGTTGTACCCGGAGGATATTGGTTTTCCGCAGAGACATTTAACAAGGGGGCATATGCCCTAGTGGGATGTAATGTTTCGCCAGGATTTGATTTTGAGGACTTTGTCCTTGCCGATCGACAAAATTTACTATCCCAATTTCCACAACATCGTGAAATCATAACCAAGTTTACGAGATATAATTCACAATAAATTTTGATATGATATGGCAAAAGTCTTTACCTTTTTACTTTGTATAGGTATCCTGGTGTTTTCCTGTCGTGAAAACGGCCCTAGAACAATAGCGGTACTTACTTTAGTGGACACGGACCAGAGTTGGGACGGAAATAAACTTCCTAAATATCCCGAAGGTCCTCCTCAAATAAAAATCTTAAAATATACGATTCCCCCTCAGACAAAATTACCGACACATGAACATCTTGTAATTAATGCTGGTGTATTGCTTAGCGGAGAGCTAACAGTAGTGGATGAAAACAACAATACCCTGTATTTAAGAGCTGGAGATCCCATTGTGGAATTGGTGAATACTTTTCACTATGGGAAAAACGAAGGTACCGAACCAGCAGAGATTATCGTCTTCTACGCGGGAGCCAAGGACGTTCCCATTACGGTAAAAAAGAAAACAAAAAACTGAATTCAACAACTCCATGTATTCATTCGTCTCAGGATGAAAACCAGGGATTATGGAATATACCGTATGCTATGTTCCAAAAAGATTTCCTCACTACCTTCGCTTAGGGCTGGTCGCAGTTTTTAGTTGGATGCCACAATCTCCTCCTCAACTTTTAGCGTTGTTAGATATTCAACAAGATTTATCAAGTCCTCCTGGGACATTACTTTGTGAAGCCCCTTGGTCATTAGGGATTGGTCCATAGCTTTCAATTCTTCAATATTGGCCGCTTGAATTGTCTTCTGGGTGCCTCCCATCATTTTTAAGGTAAGTTCATCTTCTGTCTGACTCAGGATGTATCCAACATAGGTCTTGCCATCCTTCATTTTAGCGGTATATCCCTCGTAACCAAAATTAATTCCCGCACTTGGATAAATAATGCTGGAATATAAGGATTGCTTGGAAAGTTTATTTCCTATGTCCGTCAATGCAGGTCCAAATTCTATTCCCATAGTACCGGCCATGTGACATGAACTGCAATAGGTTCCGTAAATTTCCTTGCCCGCCAATGCATCTCCTTTTTGTTCGATTAACGTTTCGATATTCCATTCGCCCGTTTCGTCCCCGGTTAAATACTTTGGTACATTGGCACGAATTTCAGCGTCCCAGCTGTTCATCAGTTTAAGCACGGCGGTAGTTCTATATGCCTCGGCCAAATCATCATTCTGAAGCATTTCGTATAATTTATGCCGTCCTTCCCAGGTATTTCCCAAACCTTCCACCACCCTTTTTTTGAGAGGACCCTCAAATTCTTCCTCATCCAGACTTTCAACCAGCATTCCAATTGCCAAAGAATTATTGATATTTCCGATTATACCTAGAAGTTCCATCTTTTTTGATTCTTCTATACCGGATTTCAAATGACCCATTATCATTTTCTCACCTCCGTAATCAAACAACACTCCGGCCGCTTCCTTTCGCAAGTCGTCTTCCGCCTCAGTATTGGACACCAAACGTAACAAAGGTTCTTTTTGATCTTTTAGTCCTAGGTTTTCGACGGCCATTAACCACTCTGGGGTACCTTCAATTTTGGGTAGAACACTTTTGACGATTCCTATATGTTGCCGAGAACTATTGACAAAATCCTCATCAAGCTGTCCGATGGCCAGTGCGCTAATTTGATTGTGTAATGGATGCTCAATTTTCAAAAGATCCAATATTAAATCGTTCTTTTTTGGGTGTTTCTTAAAGGCGAATGCCCGGAAATAAGAAGGTAGAACCTCTTTGGAAACCTCCTTATTTTGAATCATCTCCGCAAGCATCGGAACAGAGTCATCCGCTCTTGTGCGCCATACGATTTCCCAGCCTGCAATATTTTTCCAATTTGCTCCAATAACGGATTTCCAAGCATTGAAGTACAGATTGGGATAGATATCCGAACCAATTCCCAAGGCCTCCAAATACCAGCGATCCCCGCCTTGATATTGTTCGGCAAGTTGCGCCCAAAGACCAGCTGCCTTTGAAGTGCCCAAATGCCGTAAGGCAATGGCAACTTCCCTCCTGACCTGCATGGAAGCATCGTTCACCATTTGGCTTAGATAGGCCTCTAGTTTATTTCTTAAAAGATACCGTGCCATACGTATACCCTGTACCCTGTATTTGGAATCGGTGTCCGCCAGTGCCAATTCCACATAATCCTCGGTCTTGGAATTGATTTGCGCACCAAGCCATAGTGCCCTTGCTTTTGCGAGGCCTCCTTGGGCTATAAGTCTCTCCAAAATGGGTTCGGCCTCCTCTTGCATGGAATGTAACTTTTGCCATGCTTGATAAAACGCGTCCATATTATCGGATAGCAGTGCGGCTTCCGCCCCTTTTGCGGTTTTAAAATCGAATTTAGGAGGTTTATATCCATCTTTAACAGAAAGATGGTACACCCTACCCCGAACAATGTCCTCCGCCTTATGGCCGCCTACCCCACCATCGTACCAATCCGAGATAAATAGTGATCCATCTGGAGCGACTGCAACGTCATCAGGTCTAAACCAATCATCCCTGCTCTTCACCAACTCCTGTATCTTAGCGCTGTAGCCGGCCCCGTTCTCTTCCAAGATGTAGGACCTGACCACATTATGACCCGGCTCGGCATGTATCAATTGATTGTGATATTGTTCAGGTAGGAGCCTATCCTCATAAACTAGAATGCCGCAAGGGGAACCCGAACCGGTTTGCAGCAAATTAGGAACAGAGCCCGGATCGTTCAAATGCCAATGTCGTTTCGGAACTTCATCATGCCAACCCGTCCTACGTTCTCGCCAATTTTCACCGGTCAAAAGGTCTTTAAACCCGTAGTTCCCATACTCCATCAGATAATTGATACGGGTACCCCTATTGCCATCGTCATCATTGTCCGACTGCCAAAGACCTCCATAGGAATCCACGGTAACCTCGTAGGGGTTTCTAAAGTTATGTCCCAATACTTCTATATTGGAACCATCCAATTCACATCGAAATGCCATGCCCTCCCGGTACGGACCTTTTGAATCGTTAATGGTATTTCCATAGATGTCCTTAAGGGGATTTCCGTTTTTGTCCAGTAATTGTTTACCATTGTTTCCAAAGTTAAAATACAATCTACCATCAGGGCCAAAAACAAATGCATGTACGCCATGATCATGATCTGCTCCCTCCATCCCGGTAAAAAGTATCTCCTTGGAATCAGGTCTATCATCACCATCCACATCCGTAAAGACCAGAACGTTGGGGCTTTTGGAAACAATGACCTTGTTTCCCAGCACGGCTATACCCAAGGCTGAATTAACGTCCTCCCCTTGATAAAAAACCTTGGTAGTATCGGCCACCCCATCTCCATCCGTATCCTCCAAAATTAAGATACGATCACCCTCATCATCATAGGTATTGTCCGGGTTGGCGAACAATCTATAGTTCCTACCCTCACAAAGCCATACTCTACCCCTCGCATCAATAGCTAAATTGGTAGGATTGGCCACCAAGGGTTCCGAAGCGAACAATTCCAGTTGAAGACCTTCCGCCACTTTCATAGAGGACAGGGCGTTTTCAGGTTTCCGTTTTTCACTTTCCGAAAGATTGTCAAAATCGATGTTTGGCTTTCTGTTTTGGCATGAAGAGTGTATTCCGAAGACACAAACTATAATCGGAACCCAGAAGAGTATTTTAATGTCCATTATATCTTTAGGATAGAATTCTAATAAGCCTTATACGGTGTATCCCATAAAGTTATAGAAAAATATCAAAGAAGAATTACAAAGGTAAAATCCGATTACCTTTCGATGTTTTCCTTTAGCTTAGGATAATTAAGTGCGAAAATACATATTGGACCGTTATGATAATTTCACCATAGAATGTAGCTCCATTGGGGTACTCATTTGGTGTTCGCAAAAAATTCGAGGAGGCCCTTAAAATTGCTCAAGCAAATAATTAATCAGGTCTGTAGTGGTAACTATTCCCACTAATTTTCCATCGTCAACTACGGGAATTGCATGAAATTCCCTATCGGATAGAATTTCCGCGACGTCCTGCACCGTAGCGGTAGAGGAAACACTAATCAAGGACTTGGCCATAACCTGCCCAATCGTAAACATATTATAGACCATAGTTTCCACATATTCTTCGTCGTCATCCACGGCATCGGCAAAGCTAATCCGCAAAAGATCGGTATAGCTTAACATTCCTATGATATTTTCTCCAGAAACTACTGGAATATGCCTAATACGGTGCTTTTTGAAAAGACGCTCCGCAGTTTCCAAATTATCTTCATTATTTAGGGTAATAACGTTCTTGGTCATTATTACCGATACGGGTGTTTGCTTTTTCATCTCTTCGGGTTTAAAAATCATTTTAAAGATAGAGTTCAAAACCCCTATAAAGTATGATAAAAGTCATTAACCCTTGGGATGCGAAGCGATATTTTTGCAAAACCCAAAAAAGTATGCCAATACCCGATTAAGGGAAAAATCCTTAACGGGTTAATGTTGCTCAACTGTTTCCTGAAAAAAGGGAGATATTTTTAAGGGATTTCTTTGTCTGGTATAAGCCCTATCCTATTTGGCAACGTTTACCGATCGGGTTTCCCGAATTACGGTTATTTTCACTTGCCCCGGATAAGTCATGTCCGTCTGAATTTTTTGAGAAATTTCAAAAGACAGTTGTGCGGCTTTGTCGTCACTTACTTTTTCACTCTCCACAATTACACGAAGTTCCCTACCTGCTTGTATGGCATATGCTTTTTGAACACCTCCGAAACCGAAGGCGATATCTTCCAAGTCCTTGAGCCTTTGAATGTAAGAGTCCAGTACTTGCCTACGTGCACCTGGTCTTGCCCCGCTAATGGCATCGCATACCTGAACTATGGGAGATATGAGGGTTTTCATTTCAATCTCGTCGTGGTGTGCGCCTATGGCATTGCAAACATCTGACTTTTCACCAAATTTTTCGGCCCATTGCATCCCTAAAATGGCATGTGGCGTCTCTATTTCCGCTTCGGTATTCGGTACTTTCCCTATATCATGCAACAGTCCCGCCCGCTTAGCTAATTTTGGGTTAAGGCCTAATTCAGCGGCCATTACGCCACAGAGCTTGGCCACCTCCCTAGAGTGCTGTAATAAATTCTGGCCATAGGAAGATCTATACTTCATTCTTCCCACGGCTTTTATTAATTCGGGATGTAATCCGTGGATTCCTAAATCTATGACCGTACGCTTGCCGACTTCTACGATTTCCTGCTCGATTTGCTTTTCCGTCTTTTTTACGATTTCCTCAATTCGTGCCGGATGTATACGACCATCAGTAACTAACTTATGCAGGGATAATCTTGCCACTTCCCGTCGTACAGAGTCAAAACAGGATAATATGATGGCCTCCGGGGTATCATCTACAATAATTTCAACCCCAGTGGCAGATTCCAAGGCCCTAATGTTCCTACCCTCCCTGCCAATAATCCGGCCTTTTACATCATCGGATTCCAAGTTAAACACGGAAACGCAATTCTCCACCGCTTCTTCCGTACCTATTCTTTGAATCGTATTTATGACAATCTTCTTCGCTTCCTGCTGCGCCGTTAATTTTGCCTCTTCCAAAGTGGTCTGCATGTAGGCCATAGCATCCGTCTTGGCAGTTTCTTTCAAGGATTCCAATAATTGGCTCTTCGCCTCTTCGGCAGAGAGACCGGAAATAACTTCCAATTGCTGAACTTGACTTTTATGTAATTTTTCAAGCTCGGATTGCTTTTTTTCATAAAACTCTGTTTTATGCGCTACATCCCTTATTTTCCTTTCAAGTTGATCGTTGAGTTTTTTGTTCTTTGCCAGCTCATTACTTACTTGTGACTCCTTGTCACGGGTCCGTTTTTCCGCTTCCGCTATTTTTTTGTCTTTATTGATAATAACCTTTTCATGTTCTGCCTTAAGTTCCAGGAACTTCTCCTTGGCTTGGAAAATCTTATCTTTTTTGATGGTCTCTCCCTCCAATTTGGCATCCTTAATAATCGATGCGGCCTCTCTTTTGGCATTGGCCATGGTCTTGGAGGCCTTGCCTTTTTCCATAAACTTGGCTATTACAAAGCCTACAATAAGTCCAATGATTCCAGTAATTATTGCCGTGGTGATATCCATAGGTTCGAAAATTAAAACTGTTAATCCGTTCACATAAAAACAGAGCTCGCCCGATGGCGAAATTCAATATGCCCTACAACTTTAACGCTTGTTTGCATTGTCGTCAAAATAGGGCTGTACATAAAAAAAGCCCACATTGGAGAAGTTTTGTACAAACTCCTATAAACAAGTTTAGGGCTAACAGGCTGCTCAAGGATCCTTATACTAGTAAGGCCTGCTTTTACAACCTAAACTCACCCTTTTTAAACAAATTAGTGTTGAGTTCGTCAAAAGATAATACCAATGTGGGCAGTAACAATATATTTAAAAGAACTTATTTGAAGCTTAGTTTGGAATTTACAAGATCGTCCAAAGCCCTTAGGCGTTCTTTGGCCTTCTTAGTGCCCTCCGATTGATCAATACCCCTTTGCTCTATTTTAGAGGCAAACTGCAGGGCGCACATGGCAAGCACATCTTGTTTATCCCGTACGGCATAATTCTGCTCAAACTTCTTGGCCAGTTGTTCGATATTTTTGGCCGCCTTTCGCAGTCCTTCCTCTTGGGAAGGGTCTATCGTCAAGGGATATACCCTATCTGCAATTGAAAGTTTGATCTTTAACCTTTCTTGCATTATAACAATTGAACATTATTCCGCTAATTGGGCTATACAATGGTCCAGTTCCCGGATTAATGTGTTTATCTTAAGCTTAGCTTCTGTTTTATTTGTATTACTGCCCAGCATTGAATTAGCAAGTTTTAGCGAATTATATTTCTCCTGCCATTCCGCGACGGAATCAACAACCTGATCCCTATCGTTTTTTAAGGCTAGCAATTCATTTTCAAGCTTTGAATTGGCTTGCTGGAGTAATTCCATTTTGTGCAACAACTTGCTAATTTTGTTCTCCAAGGAATCAACAATTTGTACCAATTCGCTCATGTAGCTATTCAATGCATGTTACACAAAGTTAACATACATCTAACGACTTAGCAATACTTTTTTCAATTATTCTTGAAGTAATACTTTAATTGGTCATAAATCGTTGAGTACTATGGTATGTGTTTATTCGGGTCGATGTGCTTTTAGGGATTCAAGGCGATTAATTACTTTCGTACCTACATATTCAGATTATGCGAAAAATTATTTTAGGAATACTCTTGCTAAGTTACATGGCCTTTTGGGGGCAGGAAAATTATCCCAAGGAGGCCTTTGGATCGCCCATGGGCATCCCTTTGATTTTGGCAGGAACTTTTGGGGAATTGCGTTCGAACCATTTTCATGCAGGCATCGATATAAAGACCCAACAACGCCAAGGTCTTCCCATTTATGCTATTGAAGACGGGAGCGTAACGCGTATCAAAATATCGCATTGGGGATATGGCAAGGTTATTTATGTAGCACACCCAAATGGATATACCTCGGTTTATGGACACCTTCAAAAATTTTCGCCCAACTTAGAGAAGTACATCAAAGAAATACAATACCAAAAAAGATCCTATGAGGTGGAGGTGTTCCCGGATTATGGAGAACTTAAGGTAGAAAAAGGAGAGTTGATTGCCTACAGTGGAAATACCGGGGGATCTTCTGGACCGCACCTCCATTTTGAGATTCGCAGCAGTATATCTGAAAAACCCACAAATCCCTTGCTATACGGCTACGAAGTAAGGGATGCTACCAACCCTACATTACGAAAACTATATGGATATCCTATTTCAGATGATGCCGTGATCAACCAGAGCGGAAGTAAAATACAGATCAATTTTTCAAAACAACTGGATGGTACCTTTGTTGCGGATAAAGTTCGGGCAGTAGGCACGATCGGTTTTGGTTTTATTGGATATGATAGACAGGATATGGCAGCCAATAAAAACGGGGTTTACTCCGTACAACAATTGGTGAATGGCAAGATATATTCCGACTATAGTTTTGAGAAATTTTCATTTTCCGAAACCCGATATATCAATACATTGATCGATTACGACCATTTCGGAAAATACAAGCAGCGTATCCAAAAGTGCTTTAGGTCTCCCGGAAATAGGCTTAGTATTTACAACACTCTTTATAACGATGGGAAAATCGTGGTCCGAGAGGGTTTAAGTTATAACGTTGAGTTGTTGATCAAAGATTTTGAAGGTAACCAGGTTAAGTTACGCATCCCGATTGAGGGCAAGCGGGAGCCGGTCATCAAGGACAGGGAAGAAAAAAAGACCGATTATTTCGTTATCGCCAAAAAACCAAATAACTATGACTTGGGAGCGGCCAAAGTATATTTTCCGGCCAACACTTTTTATGAAGATTTTTACTTGGACTTGCAAAAAGGAAGGGATACGGTAAAAATTCATAGCAATACCGTTCCTGCACACCGCAATTTCACAATAACCTTTGACACTTCAAAGTACCAGGAAGATGAGCGCAAACAGTTATTTATAGCACGTCTGGATAAAAAACTTAGGCCCAATTATACCTCTACTTATAAAAGAGGGAATGTTTTTACCACTAGAACGCGAAATCTTGGCACCTACACGTTGGCCAAGGACACTTTAGCTCCAAAAATCCGTACAAAAAATTTCAAAGAAAAACAGTGGCTCAACAATTATCGTTATCTAAGCGTTTACATTGCAGACGACTTAAGTGGTATTGATTCGTATTCGGCCACTTTGAACGGCGAATGGATTTTAATGGAATATGAGCCTAAAAACCAAACCCTTACATATAACTTTGACGATGTTATTTTGGACAAAAAGCAATGCGAGCTTAAGGTTGTGGTAACTGATAATGTCGGAAATAGTAATACGCTATCCACAATATTTTATAGAAAATAAAAGGTTTGAAGTGCCTACAGGACATTTTCACCGTATTGATGTTTGGCCTGGTCGTTTTCACAAATGCCCAGACCGCGACCATTACGGGTGTAGTTTTGGACGAAAAGAAGGTACCGCTATCCAATGTTAACGTTTCTTCGGGAAAATCAGGTACATTTTCCGATACCAATGGGTTTTATGTGCTACAAATGGTGGCAGACGAAAAAACCACGATTACCTTTTCGCATTTAGGGCACAAAAGCGTTGTTCTTGAGAATTTAATCCTCATCACAAACGAGACCTTCGAATTTAACCCCATTATGAAGACGGATACTATCCAAATTGATGGGATTACCGTAACCCCGACGGGAATGAAAAGTGTTGAGGGCATTGCAATTTTAGCCCCACAGGAATTGCGTAAAATACCAGGAGCCAATGCAGGGGTTGAAAATATATTAAAGCTACTTCCTGGAGTTTCCTCCAATAATGAATTGAGCACGCAATATTCCGTTCGTGGAGGAAATTATGATGAGAATTTGGTGTACATCAACGAGATAGAAGTGTATCGTCCTTTCCTTATTCGATCCGCCCAACAAGAAGGACTAAGTTTCGTAAATAGTGATATGGCAAAAGATGTTAGGTTTTCGCCCGGGGGATTTCAAGCTAAATATGGCGACAAATTGTCTTCCGTATTGGATATCACCTACAAAAACCCGGTCACTTTTGGGGCGCAGTTGGATTTAAGTTTTCTAGGGGCAAGTGCAGTAGTGGAAACTATTTCCAAAGACAAAAATTTTACAAGTATTTCCGGTGTTCGCTATCGGAATAACGGCCTTTTGGTAAATAGCCAACAGACCAATGCCAATTTCAATCCAGTTTTTGTAGATGTGCAAAGCTACATGACCTATAGGTTTTCCAAAAAATTCCAACTGGGTTTCCTAGGGAACATTTCCCGAAACGATTATCAAAATGAACCCTTAAATAGACAGACTAATTTTGGAACCTTGAATGAGCCCAGGGCTTTGATTGTTTTCTATCAGGGTAGGGAAAACAATACGTATAATACGCAATTGGCCGCTTTGAAAGGCGATTACTTTCTGAACGATAAGATCATCTTAAAACTTACCTCATCCATTTATCATACTACCGAGGAAGAATATTCGGATGTAGTTGCACAATATGAATTGGGTGAAGTGGATACTAACCTAGGGAGCGAAACCTTGGGCGAAGTAACCAATTCCAGGGGTCTGGGTTCACAAATCAACAGGGCCCGTAACGACTTGGATGCCCTTATTCTAAATGTTTCGCATAAGGGAAAATACCTGCATAATGCGAAGGCATTGGAATGGGGCGTTACGTACACCCATGAAGATATCCGAGATCAATTAAGGGAGTCCGAGTTTATAGATTCGGCCGGGTTTTCCGTACGTCCTCCTTTTCAGCAGTTCAACAACAATGAACCTCAGGAGCCTTTCACGGCTCCCTTGGTTCCCTTTGAGGGTATCAACGCCAGAAACTTTGTAAAGACCAATCGATTCTCGGGTTTTGTTCAATTTAGCGACCGAAAAACTTGGAACGGCAATGAGATTTACTACAATATTGGAATACGCTCACAGCATTGGACGGTTAGTGGAGCCAACGTGGCCAAGGTGTCGCATACCATTTTTAGTCCAAGAGCGCAATTGGCGATAAAACCTAATTGGGAAAGGGATATGGTTTTTAGAATATCCGGTGGAATATATCAGCAGCCTCCTTTTTATAGGGAGCTAAGGGACAGTTTGGGTATTGTACGTCCGGAGGTCAAGGCGCAGAAATCACTTCATTTTGTTATGGGTAACGAATATAGCTTTGTCCTATGGAACCGGCCTTTTACTCTTGTCGGGGAAGCTTATTACAAAAAACTGGATAATGTAAATCCGTATACCTTGGAGGATGTTCGCATCCGATATAGGGCAAACAACAGCGCAAAGGCATATGTCTATGGTGGAGAACTACGAATGAGCGGTGCTTTTGTGCCGGGAACGGAATCTTGGGTAAGTATCGGCTATCTTAAAACGGAGGAAAACATAAATAATCGGGGCTATATTTCCAGACCTACCGACCAACGGCTAAAATTGGGAGTTCTGTTCCAAGATTACATCCCGGACATCCCTAACTTGAGAATGTATCTAAACTTGGTTTACAACACGGGAGTGCCCGGAGGTTCCCCGAGCTATGCCGATCCCTATATTTTTCAGAATAGATTAAGAGATTACAGAAGGGCAGATCTGGGAATTTCCCATATTTTTGTAAATCGGGACAGAAGGTATCCAAAAGACCATTGGTTACATAGTTTTAAGGAGTTAAGTATGGGGGTTGAGGTATTCAATCTATTTAACAATCAAAATTCTATTACTAATACTTGGGTCAGGGATGTGGATAGCAAACAACAGTTTGCCGTTCCAAATTTTATGACAGCACGGGTCTTGAACCTACGTCTTAGTATGAGCTTTTAAAAGTTCATACGGATAATTATATGATTACGTTACATTTTTTCTGATTCATGAGGAATATCCTTTTTTTTGCACTGCTTCTAACTGTTGGTTTCGTACATGCCCAAAAAAATATTTATGAGAGTGATAAATTCGATGCCCTAAGCGATGAACATCAAATCCTGGCTATTGTACCTTTTATTACCAAATTGGACCTTAAGGAGGAAATCTCCAGGGATGAGTTAAAGAAATTGGAGGAAAAGGAAGGTTATGCGGTGCAAAATGCCTTGGAAACCTATTTTTCCCAAAGAAAGAAAAAGAAAAAATTTTCTGTAGAGTTCCAAGACATAAAAAACACGAATGCCCTTTTGTCCCAAAACAACATCTCCTATGCCAACATTGATGTATATACCACAAAACAATTGAGTGAATTGCTAGGTGTGGATGGAATCATCAATGGGAATTTGGATTTGAACATTTTACTTTCCAAAGGGGTGCCTGAGGAGTTCAGTTTAATAGACTACTTTTTAGGTGACGCCAATTATGGAAGAATAGGCGTAAAGATAAGTGATGGTACAACGGGTAAATTGTTATGGAAATACGAAAAAAAGATTACCAAAAAATCGGGTAAAAATACCAATGACCTTATAGATAGGATGATGAAGCTTGCAGCACGAAAGTTCCCCTATGATCGTGAAAAGAGAAGGGATAGAAAAAAAGACAAAAGCTAATTGGCTATAAACTCCTTCAACACTTGAATGGTGTAATCCAACTCCTTTTCGGTATTGTATTTTGAAAACGAAAAACGGAGGGAAGGCTTTTTCAACTCCTCGTTCGGTAGTATTTCCGAGAGCACATGAGATCCCATATCGCTACCAGATTGGCAGGCACTGCCTTTGGAGCAAGCAATTCCTTTTATATCCAAATGAAATAGGAGAAGCATTGCTTTCTGGGAATCTAAGGGCAAACGCACATTGACCAATGTGTAGGTGCTTTTTTCCAAATCCGCCGAATGCCCGTTGAACTGGACTCCCGGAATTTCCTTCCGTATGTTTTCCACGAAATATTTTTTTAATCCGGTTACGTAAGCCTGTTCCTTTTCCAAGTTATCATACGCCGAAATAAAAGCTTCCTCCAATCCAACGATATTATGAAATGATTCCGTGCCCGCCCTAAATCCGCGTTCCTGGGCACCACCGGAAATCAATTGGCGTAAACCAGAGTTCTTACGGATAAATGCAAAACCGGTTCCCTTTGGGCCATGGAACTTATGTGCCGCAGCAGTAAGGAAATCAACCGGGATTTCCTTTACGTCCCAGGGATAGTGACCAATGGATTGTACCGTATCCGAATGAAAAAACGCGCCATAATCCTTGCATAATTTACAAATCTCGGCAATGGCTATCTTATTCCCAATTTCGTTGTTCACGTGCATAAGGCTTACCAATTTTAGGGAATCGCCCTCTTTCAACAGCTCCTCTAAATGCGACAGTATAGGATTGCCCCATTCATCCAAATGGACAAATCGGAGACTTATCCCTTCCTGCTCTTCCAAATCTTGTGCAGTATGCAGTACGGCATGGTGCTCTATTTTCGTAGTAATTAAGGTCTTAACCCCTAAATCGCGCACCGCACTCCGTAATATCATATTGTCCGCCTCGGTTCCTCCCGAGGTAAAAATGATTTCCGATGGGTGTGCCTTCATGTATTTGGCGATGGTTTTCCGGGCACTTTCTACTATTGTTTTGGCAGACCTTCCAAAACTATGCGTGGAAGAAGGGTTACCGTAAAACTGGGTGAGGGCCTCTTGCATTTTATGGATTACACTACTTCTTACCTGAGTAGTGGCCGCATTGTCCAGATACACCTTTTCCATCAAAATCTATTTGGATTGAACTTGCCAAAATTAACCGATTTAAAGTTAATTTCTAGTCAAAGTGGGATAAACTTATGACATATTTCAGTTACATTTGAGCCATGAAACAAGTCTTACTTTTAAGCATTTTGGCCATACTTTGTTCGTGCGATGATGGTAACTTATTCATAGAGACCATAGATTTTGATAGCGTGGATATTCAGACCTGCGAAAGCACGGTTACTACGGAAAGCACCATTTTTTTCAAGATAAATGATGATGAGGCCCTGATCCTGACCCTACAAAACGGGGTTTTAAGAAACGAGGTTTCCGAAGGTGAAATTGAGAGTACCATACCGGGACAATCGCAATTGGTATACCGAATTTTTTCCGACCAGGTCTCCAACAGTTACTTTTGTGATGCGGTTCCTCCCATAGATCCAATGGTGACAGAAGAAATAGAAGCCGAGAGCGGAAGCATCTTTGTTTCAACGGTTGCCTTGGATGCCGAGAGTTTTGAACATACCATTCGTCTGGACAATGTTTCATTTGTGACCGGTACGGACGAAAGAATTACAGACCTTAGAATCAACGAGTTTGGCACGGTCACCACAAATTAGTTGCTACTAGGCCATCAGTAGTTTTGCAGGATATACACTTCAGTGGCGCCTAAACCATACTTTTGATAATCCGCATCATAATACCTCACGTTTTCGTAGCGCCTAAATAGATAATTGAGCTCTTCCCGTAATACCCCCTCTCCCACCCCGTGAATAAAAACCACTTTTTGGATTCGTTTGCGTATGGCAAATTCCAATTGGCGTTTCGCAGTAGCTATTTGAAGGTTCAACATTTCATGATTGGCCATACCTTTTGAGGATTTCACCAACTGATCGATATGCAGATCCACCTCCATTTTCGGTGCACTCCTTTCCTTGGGCTTCGGGGTTTTCCTTGCCGTTTTGGTATTAGGCCCTTTTTGCGCCTTTACTTGGGCGACTTCATCATTGGTTACTGAAATCCTACCGGAAACCTTTATCAATTCTTTGGGAGCATATTCATAGGAAAAACCGTCTTGGTCCTCAATAGTAATTTCATTTGGGGCTATTCGAACGATAACCCCACGGATGGTATCATCAAGAGCCTCCACAACATCACCAACGGCCAAATCCTCCATGTTTTTATTTTATTATACCCAAAAATAATGGTATTTTTCATGTGAAAAATCAATTTAGAGCATGAATGTTCTATTAGCGAGATTGCCTTTACAAGCTGAAGATTACATGCTTCCCTGTTTTAGTAAGCAGATTTTGGGAGTGGATTGCCCGGGTTGCGGATTGCAGCGTTCCGTGGCTTTATTGTTTCAAGGCGATTTTATTGCCGCTTTCCAGATGTACCCTGCCATTTATACAATTATTCCCTTATTGGGCTTACTATTGGCGGACACCTTTTTTAAGATTCGTTATATCAACAAATGGGTTATTGCACTTATGATACTGAGTGTGGGCCTTATATTGGGTAATTATATCCTAAAATTTATCTAACTAAACCTTTATAATTATGGAACAACAAAAATTACCGAATGTCACCATAGCATTGGTATTGGGAATCGTATCCTTTCTCTGTTGCTTTTGCAGCTCGGGTATAGGTGGAATCATTATGTCCGGAATCGCATTTTTCCTAACCAGGAAAGACGAGAACACCTATAGGGAAAATCCCGGGAATTATTCTAATTTCAGTCAACTCAAAACGGCCAAGACCGTTGCCATTATTGGCTTGGTACTCGGCATTACTACTTTGATATACACTATTTATTCCATCTCCCAAATGGGCGGTATCGATGCCTATATGGAACAGGTAAGGGAAATGATGGAACAATACGGAATTGAGGAATAATATGAATCAAAACCCATTACCTGGAGCAAGCAATGCACTCACCATGGGAATCATATCCTTGGTGGGCGCATTCATATGCTGCGGCCCCTTCGCGATTATTTTCAGTATTATTGGCCTCAGTAGTGCCAAAAAAGCAGAAAAATTGTATATGGCCAATCCTGAGATGTATACCGGTTATGAAAATGTGAAGACGGGAAGGATTCTCTCTTATATTGGAATGGCCGTTGCCTTAATTTATTTAATTTTCATCATTCTGTATTTTGGGGCAATAATCGCTTTTATCGGAACCGATGGATTTGGCTCTGGACTTTAGAAGATGAAAATATTGAAAAACGTTTCTAAAAAGAGTATTAATAGAGGTCGTTCTGAGCTAAGCCAAGGTCTCCAATTTGGATGTTGCTGAGCATTGGGATAGTGTTCCTTGTGAGAGATGGTGCCATCTCTTCACTTTTTAGAAACGTTTTTATTTTTCAAATTCCAGTATGGTCTTGGAAATAATGGCTATACATTCCAGTAATTGTTCTTCGGTCATTACCAGAGGAGGGGCAAATCTAATGATATTTCCATGGGTGGGTTTGGCCAGAAGTCCATTTTCCTTCAAGGCCAAACAAATATTCCAGGCCGTGGAACTATCTTCGGTATCATTGATGACAATAGCGTTCAGAAGCCCCTTTCCCCGAACTAACCTTACAAGATCGGTGCGCTGTATCAGCTTTTCCATTTCTCTCCTGAAGATAGTACCTAAATAATCTGCATTTTCAGCTAAGCCTTCCTCCTTTACCACTTCCAAAGCGGCAAT
Source organism: Ulvibacterium sp. (assembly GCF_028285715.1). GTDB lineage: Bacteria > Bacteroidota > Bacteroidia > Flavobacteriales > Flavobacteriaceae > Ulvibacterium. The sequence continues at coordinate 49,908 of NZ_JANQOO010000014.1, read as the reverse complement.
CGCCACGGCACAGGCCAATGGATTTCCCCCAAAGGTAGATCCGTGGTTGCCTGGACGTATTACATCCATGATCTCGGTGTTTGCTAATACGGCGGATACCGGGAATACCCCTCCCGACAATGCCTTGCCTAAAATCAAAATATCCGGTTTAACTTCGGGAGTACCATTGCACAATTTGGTGGAGCAGGAGCAATTACCGCAAGTAGCCAGCAACCTCCCAGTACGTGCGATACCGGTTTGGACTTCATCGGCTATAAAAAGTACATTGTTTTCCTTACATAAAGTGTGGGCCTCTTTAATGTAGGTTTCGTCCGGCACATAGACCCCGGCTTCTCCCTGTATGGGTTCTACCAAAAACCCGGCTACGTCCCCATCTTTCAAAACTTCTTGGAGTGCATTCAGGTCATTGTATCGAATAGAAACGATTCCCGGAGTATAGGGTCCAAAGTTTTCCGTAGCCACCGGATCGTTGGAGGCCGATATGATGGTTATGGTCCTTCCATGAAAATTATTTTGACAAACGATGATTTTTGCCCTATTTGCATGGATCCCTTTTTTTTCATAACCCCATTTACGCGCCAATTTAATGGCCGTTTCAACAGCCTCCGCCCCTGTATTCATGGGGAGCACCTTATCAAACCCAAAATACTCCGTAACATATTTCTCATACCTGCCTAGCATATCATTGTAAAATGCCCGTGAGGTAAGGGTCAAATTTTCGGCCTGCTCCTTTAGAGCATTTATGATTTTGGGATGGCAGTGCCCTTGGTTCACAGCAGAATAGGCAGAAAGGAAATCATAATATTTACGTCCCTCAATGTCCCAAACGTATACACCTTCTCCCCTGCTGAGCACTACGGGCAAGGGATGATAATTTTGTGCTCCATATTTTTGCTCCAATGCAATAGCGTCCTTGGAAGTAATACTGCTTATAACCGACATGATGATAAATACCTTTAAATGAGACTATAGCAATTCCTTCTTTGGGAGAGAAATCATCCTTTGTAGCGGCGTAAAATTAATAAATATTATGGACTATTTTCCAATTATTTGTCCAACCGATGTGATAATGCCGCTATCTGGAGCTCCAACCGCTTTAATTCCCGTAGCATATCGTTTTTATCCATCTGCATCCAAACAAAAAGTTTCAACATACCCATAACAATCATACAAAGGAACCCTCCCGACGACCATTTGATAAGCGAATTGGTATCCGTAGTATTGAAAAATTGGACAACGCAGTAAACGAACAAGGCAAAAACGATGAGGTGCACAATGTTCATAAGAATGGCCAACCACCCCAGTTTACTTTTATAGACCCCACCCATTTTTCCAAAAAGATCTTGCTCTTCCAATTGGTCGTAAAATTTAGCTTCTTCCCTATCTAGGGTTTCCTTGATCAGTTCATCAATTTTTTCCTTTTCTGTTTTCATCCGTCTATTTTTTAAGAATTGTTTTTAATTTTTCCCGGGCATGAAATAATCGTGATTTCACCGTTCCCGTGGATATTTCTAGAATGGCACTTATTTCCTTTAAGGAATATTCCTCGGTATAAAACAATCGCAGTACCACCTGTTGGGTATTTGGCAATTGTTTTATGGCTTTTTCAAGTTGGATCAAATCGGATTCTTTATCCTCCGCCGTATCCAAATCCTGCTGTGTCTTGTGGTAGAACCGTAATTTTTCCCTATCGCTTTTATTTCGGTTGAGAAAATCCAACGATTTCCGAGTAACGATTCGCATGGCCCAACTTCCAAAGGCATTGGGGTCCCTAATATTGGGTAACTTCGTAATGATGACGCTCCAACTATCTTGTACAATGTCCTTAGCCGCATCCAAATCATGGGTATACCAGTAAGAATGCCTACATAACTTACCATGGTATCGCTTTACCAATAGTCCAAGGGCCTTTTTGCTCCCTGATTGGGATTGCAATACCAGCAAAGCATCAAATATCTTGTTCGGGTTCATAGTATACCTTCTATACCATAGACCTAAAAAAGTCAAAAAGGTTCATTATTTTTTAACTTTTTTTAATAGTATTCCTTTTAAAGATACCCCTTATAAATACAATCCGATTAGTACTTTTGTCCAATGCGTAAAAAATCCGCCCGTCGTTTTTTTGAGAACATTGAAGTAATAGATGCAGGTGCCAAGGGCAAAGCCATAGGCAAGGCGCCCGATGGCCGGGTAATTTTTTTAACCAATGCCGTACCCGGGGATATTGTGGATGTACAGACCCTCAAAAAAAGAAAATCATTCTTTGAAGGAGTGGCCATCAATTTTCATTCCCTTTCGGACAAACGAACGGAACCGGTGTGTCAACATTTCGGTGTATGTGGTGGTTGTAAATGGCAGCATATGGATTATGCCCACCAGTTGTACTACAAACAGCGGGAAGTGGAAAACAACCTCAGGCGCATCGGACATTTGGAACTCCCTGAAATATCCCCCATAATAGGTTCGAATAATACGTATTTCTATCGTAACAAAATGGAATTTTCTTTTTCGGATAGCCGTTGGTTGACTTTGGAGGAAATTCAATCCGATGAGGAGATTACCAACAAAAATGCCTTAGGATTTCATATTCCAGGTATGTGGGACAAAATTTTGGACATTGAAACCTGCCACCTGCAGCCCGACCCCTCCAATGCCATTCGCAGGGCGGTCAAGGAATTTGCCGTAACGCATGAGCTCTCCTTCTTTAATCCTCGAGAACAACACGGGCAATTACGGACCTTAATGATACGGACTTCTTCCACAGGCGAGGTTATGGTACTGATTCAGTTTTTTGACGATGATACGGTAAAAAGGAATTTACTTCTCGATTATTTGAGCAAGAGTTTTCCCGAAATTACATCGCTCCTATATGTTATCAATCAAAAGCGGAACGATACCATTTATGATCAAGAAGTGCTCCGTCATTCGGGTCGTGATTATATTTTGGAAGAAATGGAAGGCCTTAGTTTTAAGATAGATGCAAAATCATTTTATCAAACAAATTCCGAACAGGCCTATGAACTGTATAAACTAGTCAGGGATTTTGCAGCCCTCACCGGAGAAGAATTGGTATACGATCTTTATACCGGGACAGGGACCATAGCCCAGTTTGTTGCAAAAAATGCGAAAAAGGTTATTGGCATTGAAGCGGTTCCCGAAGCCATCGACAATGCCAAGGAAAATGCAAAACGCAACGGGATAGACAATGTCAATTTTTTTGTGGGGGATATGAAAGCGGTCTTTGATGAAAAATTCATTGTAGAAAATGGAAATCCAGATGTACTCATAACCGATCCTCCACGTGATGGCATGCATAAGGATGTGGTACGGCAAATTATGGATATCGCTCCAAAAAAAGTAGTATATGTAAGTTGCAATAGCGCTACCCAGGCCAGGGATTTGGAACTGATGAAGGAAAAGTATAAAATAACCCGAATACAACCCGTGGATATGTTTCCACAGACCCACCACGTGGAAAATGTTGTACTTTTGGAGAAGCTGGGCCTATGAAGAAAACCACTGTAGTTTTAGTTTTTCTATTGGGAATTATCTCGTTTTCCGCCTGTGAAAAGGATGATATCTGTGTAGATGGCGATACGCCTCTGCTGATCATTCGTTTCTTTGACTCCCAAGATATCACACAGACCAAGGAAGTACCCGGCCTGCAGGTAAATGGTTTAATTATTGGGACCGATACCTTGGAAATCTTGTCCAATGCCTCCTTGGATTCGATTGCCTTGCCACTACGAGTGGCCGAGAACAACACATCCTTTCTGATTTCCCAACAACTGGGGGAAGATGATCCCACTAATTTCGATGTACTTACATTTTCATATGAAGTACAGGAAGTGTTTGTTTCCAGGGCATGTGGATTTGTGGCCAACTATGACGGACTGGAAGGTTCCGCAAGCTCGGAAGGGGATGCTCCTTGGATAAATGAAATACAAATAATTACTCCCCTAGTGGAAAATTCAACCGCGGCACATGTCAAGATATTTCATTAGCCTGTTTTTTTTGCTAGGCCTTGTGCCAATAAAAGCGCAACAAGAGCCTATTGATCTTCAGCCCAAGGATACGGTGGTCTATGAACAGCCTTACGGCCTTAGGGTAGGTATAGATCTCAGCCGTCCTATAGTGACTTTTTTTCAGGATAATTATACGGGCTTTGAAGTTGTAGGTGATTACCGGTTGGGGCAAAAATTATATTTGGCTGCGGAATTGGGCAACGAGGAGAAGACCAGAATAGAGGAATTGGGGGGTATAGATGTCCCGAACGATGCGGAACTTTATGATTTTACCACTTCGGGTAGTTATCTAAAATTGGGCGTGGATTACAATACCTATGAAAACTGGTATGGAATGAACAATTCCATTTTTGTCGGCGGACGCTTTGCTGTCAGCAGTTTTAGCCAAACCGTAAATAGCTTTCGTTTTTACGAGAGTAATCGATATTGGAGCCGAGATCAATTTGCTCCGGGCTCCACTGAAGTGCAGGAATTTAGTGGTAGAACACAATCCTGGATCGAATTCGTTTTTGGGACCAAAGTAGAGCTTTTCGCCAATATTTATCTCGGGGGGAGTATTCGCTTGGGCTTTTTATTCAGTGATCCGAATGAGGAGCCTTTCCCCAATTTATTTATCCCGGGATTTAACAAGGTTACCGAAGGAAGTAAATTTGGCGTTGGTTACAATTATTCCATTTCCTATCTAATTCCATTGTACAAAAAGGCCAAAAAACCTAAGGAAACAGTGGAAGAAGAAAGCGAGGAATGAATCATAGTTCGCGCATTCCTTTTATAAAAATCCACTTCATTAGCACCTTTTCCCCTTCATCTGTCTGGATGGCTCCAAATTTGGGTGCCAGCACATTCGCAATGATGGCGGAGGTAACTGCCAAAAAAATTCGGTTGATCGGTAAAAAATACCCCAGAATCAATCGGGCCATAAGGAACAAAGTCACAAAAGCGATAAAATTGAATAGAAGGGCCTTGTGTTTTGGTCGCATAACTTGGAACGTTTTTAATAACTTAAGAAGATTGGTATTTTGCCTTTTTGCTTCCTTCGTACATTACATATTTTACAAGACGCGATTCCAAATGACTATTGAAAACCTTGATCTTTCGCGAAGGACGAAGGCCCACATGCTTTAGTGCTTCCAAATTTGAAGTGATGAACCAGGCATCCGTACCGGGATATCCCTGTTTTAAGGTATCTCCAATAGACCCATAGAACTTTTTCATATCCAGATTCAGACGTTCTCCATAAGGTGGATTAAATACCATATGTAATCTCCCTTCGGCAAATTTCTCCGTAGTAAAAAAATTCCTTTGTTCTACAGTTATATATTCGGAAAGGTTTGCATTTTCAATATTATCCAGCGCCTTACGTACGGCCGAAGGGGCCTTGTCATAGCCCACTATTCTAAATGGAAACTCTCGGGCCTTATGTAAACTCGACTCTAAAATCGTGTGGTAAAGTTCCGGATCAAAATCATGCCATTTTTCAAATGCGAAACCTTTTCGATTGATATTGGCCGGAATATTGCACGCAATCATCGCGGCTTCAATCAAAATAGTTCCACTACCGCACATAGGATCCAGAAAATCCGAGCGACCATCCCATCCACTTAAAAGTAACAATCCGGCTGCGAGCACTTCATTTATCGGGGCTATGTTCGTGGCCGTGCGATACCCTCTATGGTGCAGGGAATTCCCCGAACTGTCCAGGGAAACATTGCAATGTTCGTGCTGAATATGGATATTTATGCGTATATCCGGATTCTTGATATCCACATTGGGACGTTTACCATCCAAGGCCCGAAACTTGTCCGCAATGGCATCCTTTGCCTTTTGGGAAACGTAAAGAGAATGTGTAAACTTATCGGAGTGTAAGGTAGTATCTATGGCAAATGTTGTATCCACGGACAGATACTCCGACCAGTCCATGGCATAAATCTTCCGATACAGATCATGGGCATTGCGGATGGAAAAGGAATATACTGGCTTAACAATCTTTATGGCCGTACGAAGACATATATTGGCCTTGTACATAAATCCAGTATCCCCTTCAAAGGAAACGTTTCGTGTACCGATTTTTACATTCCCCGCACCCAATTGGCGTAATTCTTTGGCCAATATCTCCTCAAAACCAAACAAGGTCTTGGCTACCATGGTAAAGTTATCCTTCATTCCCTATCATCAAATTGAATCAAAAATACAGTATTTTTGGGCCTTACGGATTTGTATCGTCACAAATCCTTAAAACAACCTAACCTATTGTCCTTTGAAATATCTTTTGCCCATTCTTGCCGTATTGTTGAGTTTTGGTTTTGTGATTCTTTTCAAACCAAAAAACAAAGCAAATTTTAAGCTTCTCCTGGCCTTTAGCGGGGCATTTTTACTGGCTTTAACCCTATTTGAGCTTTTCCCAAAGGCCTATGCAGACTCCAATGCAAAAATCATCGGGGTCTTCATTATGCTTGGAATCCTTCTCCAAATATTTTTGGAATTTTTTTCACAGGGTGCGGAACATGGCCATATCCATATGAACGGGGAAAAGACGCTGTTTCCATGGCTCTTATTCGCTAGCCTGTCCATACATGCTTTTTTGGAAGGTTTCCCGGTTAAAGAAAATGATACTATTATATATGGTATATTGGTACATAAAGTTCCCATAGCCATTATTTTGAGTATCTTTCTTCTGGGCTCTAAAATACGAATGGCTTATGCGGTGTTGTTCATAAGCCTTTTCGCGTTGATGACCCCCTCGGGCAGTTTTTTTGCGACCAATGTTGATTTGATATCCCCTTATTTAAGCTATATCAATGCTATGGTAATCGGGGTTTTCTTGCATATCTCCACGGTCATACTTTTTGAAAGCTCCGAAGGCCATACCTTCAATATGCGGAAACTATTGGTTATTGTTTTGGGCATAGCAATGGCATATCTCCTGTAATTCCGTTCTTGGGACACTCTGTTTACCGGTCATTTTTCGAGTTTTAAAAATCAAGTGTGGGGCTAGCCTAAAAAATTAACCAAGAGACCGATGAAAACATGCATAGGTATTCCTAATGGCGACTAATAATGCACCAGGAATAGTGCCTTTGGATGGACCATATATCTCAAAAAATCATGCAAATTTTTAATTAATTACCATTTTGTAGAATAAATAAATTATTTACACTATATTTGTTCTACAATTAAGTATTAAATCTTTGAAAAACTAAAGGGAAACAACTTAAAATTAAATCATGAAAGACGCGCGTTTAGGGGAATTCGAAGAGATCATTCTTTTATTGGTGGGGATACTTGAAAAACAAGCGTACGCCCTCCGGATTGCAGAGGAATTTGAGTCCCAGACTGGAAAATCCGTTTCCATTGGAGCGACCCATTCCACACTGGAAAGGCTGTGTAAAAAGGGGTTCTTGTCCTCCGAGTTAGGGCAACCCACCGCGGTGAGAGGTGGACGAAGAAAAAGGATATATACCATCTCCGCATCAGGTCAGCGGGCATTAATCGCGTCCCGAGATCTAAGAACTTCCCTATGGAACCAATACCCTGCTTTTGCCAAACTTTCGCTAAATCTTTGAATATACCTTAAACAAACCAAAATCTGTCCCGGGGCAGGTTATACCAAATTTTAGATGTCCAAAAAAAAGAACATACCACCAAGATTTGCAAAAAGGTTATTAAGCTTTTTCATCAAAGATGAATTTAAGGAAGAAGTCTTGGGAGACTTAAAGGAAAGGTTCCATGAAATGGCTAAGAGAAAATCCACTTTACGGGCAAGATTGGATTACTGGTATCAAATTTTAAACTATTTAAGGCCTTTTGCCCTGAGAAAATCAGAACTGTTCATGACCGTAAATTATGGTATGTACCGTAGCCATTTTAAAGTAGGATGGCGCAACCTTTTTCGCAACAAATGGAACTCACTGTTAAACATTGGTGGTTTGGCCATAGGGATGGGTGTTTGTCTCTTGATATGTCAATACATCCATTTTGAGTCTAGTTATGATCGTTTCCATAAGGATTTCCAAAGCCTATATCGCGTTGTCATTGATAAGACCCATAACGGTATAAATTCAGGTACCGGGCCATATACAACCTTTAAACTGGGGGAAAAGGCAAAAGAGGAGATTCCCGAAGTGGATCAATATGTACGTTTTTATGCATCGGAATATGGCGCCGTAATCAGCTATACGGATACGGAGAGACGTTTTAACGAAGAAGGACATACTATGGCCTTTGTTGACAGTGTTTTTTTAAAAGTCTTCAATTTCCCACTAGTGCAGGGCGATAGAGAATCTGCATTAGATGGAATACACAACATTGTGATTAGTGAAAAAATGGCCCAGAAGTATTTTGGCAGTGAGAACCCCATGGGAAAAACATTGGAGATAGAGGACGGCTCATCATCAGGAACCTGTATCGTTACCGGAGTACTAAAAGAACTTCCGATAAACGGTCATTTGCAATTTGAATTCTTGAGACCCATTGAAAATCTTTGGGAGTTGGGAAATGGGGGATCAGTGAACAGATATGGCGGATGGGCCCGTGAGTGGTTCGGAACCTATCTTAAGATCAAGGAATCGGCCGACTTAAAGGTCGTACGGGCAAAATTGGACAACCTCATAACCGTGAATAAAGCGCAATGGAACGATCCTGAAAAAGTGGTAGAAAAGACTCGCTTACAACCCATTGCCGATATACACTTAAAATCAGACGCCTATACGTATCCGGATTATTCCGATGATAAAGGAAATATAATGAACATCCAAATCTTTGCGATTATAGCATGTTTCATTCTCTTCATCGGCTGGATCAATTATATCAATCTTTCTACGGCCCGTTCCATGACCAGGGCAAAAGAAGTGGGTATTCGTAAATCCATTGGGGCATTGAAAGGGCAATTGGTGAAACAATTCATCATAGAATCAGTACTTGTTAATTCGATTTCTGGGATTCTGGCCATTGGGATTGCTTTTTTGATGCTTCCCGCCTTGGGCGATGTCATCGGAAAGGAATTAAACCTCCTTCTTTTACGGACTATGGATTTTTGGATCTGGTTTTTCACAATAATTTTTGTAGGTTCAATATTGTCCGGCCTATACCCCGCCCTTGTACTTTCCACCTATAGTCCTATCTCTATTTTGAGCACCAAAAGAACTTCCAGAGGCGGTGATATGAATTTACGTAAGGGATTGATCGCCTTTCAATTTCTTACTTCTATTGCGTTGATAGCGGGTACATATCTAGTATACAAACAAATCACGTATATGAGAGCTGGTGAATTGGGAATGGATATCGAAAGGATTTTGGTCGTAAAAGGGCCTAAAATCCTTTTAAATGGTCCGGAAGTAACGGATGGCACGGATATGGTACAAATAAGGGCCGCCAATGCCTATGCAAGGTCCAAATTTCTCGCTTTCCAGGAAGAAGTAGTGGGGCATCCCACCATTACTAGCGTTACCGGCTCCCGTCTGGTGCCCGGTCAGGTTCAGGACGTATCCATCAAAAATTTGAGAATTTGGGGGAAACCGGAAAATGAAGGACACCAAGTTTGGGTCGTCAATACGGGAATGGATTTTATGAAGACCTACAACTTAGAGCTACTAGCAGGAAAATCATTTAACACGGACATGCTGGACGACCGTTTTGTAATACTCAATGAAGAGGCTGTAAAGGCTTTCGGATTCCCGTCTGTGCAAGGCGCAGTACAGCAGCAGATTACCTTTGGTAGTTCTCCAATGCAAATAGTAGGAGTGGTGAAAAATTTTCATTGGCAATCCCTAAGGAGTCCGCATAGTCCTATTGTACTTCGATTTGACGGAGGGGCCAATAACTTCATATCCTTTAAGATAGGTTTGGCAGATATTGGCCAATCCATTGATCATATCCAAAAGGTATACAACGCCATCTATCCCGAGAATGCATTTGATTACTTTTTTTTGAACGAAGATTTCAATAATCAATATAGGTCAGATATTCAATTCGGCAATCTGTTTCTGGTCTTTTCAATTCTAGCTGTTTTTTTAGCGTGTATTGGTTTGTTTGCCCTAGTTTCCTATTCTGCCGTCCTAAGAACAAAAGAGATAGGGATACGGAAGGTTCATGGGGCAAGTACCTTAAAAATTGCCATGTTACTTTCCAAGGAATACTTGTTCCTACTATTGATTGCTATCCTCATGTCGATTCCGGTAATCCTGTATTGGGGCAAGATTTGGCTGGAGAATTATGCATTTAAGATATCATTCGGGTTAGATCATTTTTTAATACCTGTATTCGTGATGCTAAGTATCACGGTATTGACCGTGGGGCAAAAAACTTATACTGCGGCCAAAATGAATCCTGTTGATTCCTTAAAGGCGGACTAAATCAACTTACCTAGAATTAAAGGATTATTGGTTTATAGCATGAAAGGGCCCATTTCTTGATCGATCATTTTATGTTTCATCGTTAACGTTTTCTTGGCTAAAGATTTCATTTAAAATTCTTTACTTGTATAGGGAATCTGAAAAAGAGGTAATGAAACCGACCTATCCAAAATTTTCCAATGTAGAAATACTCTATCTGGTCTTGGTATCGGTCCTTTTTATAGCTTGCAAAAACAACAGTTCAAGAGAAGCGATCAATGGGGCAACAGCATCGAATGACCTATCCGATGTAAAAGATGAAAACTGGCCCGGTCCGGATTTCCAGATTGCGGGAGTTCCCATTTATGAAAAATTCAACCGCTTGGAGCCTCTTTTCCACTTTGATAACGATACCACTTATGTCATCAATTTTTGGGCCACCTGGTGTAAACCCTGTATAAAGGAATTACCTTATTTTGAGGAGCTAAATTCAAGATATCCCCATAAAAAAGTAAAGGTGGTCTTGGTAAGTCTTGATTTTCCAAAACAAGTGGAAAGTAATCTGGTGCCCTTTGTAGAAAAGAAGCAGTTGAAATCCAAAGTTTTGGCGCTCCTAGATGGCAACTATAATGAATGGATAGACAAGGTTTCGCCAGATTGGTCAGGAGCTATTCCCGCCACCTATATCTATAAAGGAAAGCAAAACTATCTGGTAGGCGAACCTTTTGATGATTTTGAGGAATTGGAAAGAATTATGGAACCCTTTTTATAAACCAAATAAAACCCTGCATCATGAAAAAGCTATTTCTGTTTTCAATGTCCTTTGTGCTATTTTCCTTTGGCTTACCGGCACCAAATGCGTTTCTGGTCAACAACGAAATTGTTGATTTAAATGTGGAAGGAATCGGCATAGGGGACGAGGCACCGAATTTTAACCTAAAAAATATTGATGGTAAGGTATATTCCTTTGATAATATCACCGATGCCAATGGAAATAAGCCTAAGGGCTTCATCGTAGTCTTCACCTGCAACACCTGCCCTTACGCCCAAGCCAATGAACAGCGGCTCATTGATCTACATAATGCCTATGCTCCAAAAGGATATCCCTTGGTAGCCATTCAACCCAACGATCCTACCCTTAAGCCTGGTGACAGTTTTGAGGCGATGAAACGGAACGCCAAGAACAAAGGGTTCCCATTTCTCTATCTTCTGGATGACGGACAGGAAATCTTCCCAAAATATGGAGCAACCAAGACCCCTGAGGTATTTCTGGTCGATGCCAACCGCATTGTACGCTACCATGGTGCGATAGACGACAACCCGCGTGATGGTGGCAATGTAAGTGAAAAATTTGTTGAAAAAGCAATTCTGGCCATTGATGAAGGAAAGGATCCGGACGTAAAAGTCACCAAAGCCATCGGTTGTGGAATAAAAAGGGTCTGATTCTCATTTAAACGCTATAATGGAAATTAGGTGGATTTAAGATGTCTTAGCTCAGGGCAGCGTCTTGCTACATTATTCTCAATCTTCGGAACGATTCCCAGAGACCTTGGAATTGGTATGATTTTGTAAATATTGGAAAACCATGAAAATAGGGATGCCTGCCATTAGGGAAAGCAAGGCTATGGACGATTCCTTTGGACGTTCCAAAAAGGCTAAAATCAAAATCGAAAGACTTATAAGGATATAAAAAACCTGTACCCATGGGTAACCGGGCAGTTTTAATACTGAATGACCGGATTTTCTTAATTTGAAAAGCCCGAACACGGTGAGAATCGGGAAAATTCCGAGTGCAAAGCCCATATAGGTCAATATTTGATCAAAAGTCCCCGATAGCACCAGTATTATGGATACCGAAGCCTGGGTAAGAATCGCATTGGAAGGGACCTTGAAGACAGGATGCACCTGAGCAAGACACTTAAAAAAATAGCCATCCCTGGCCATAGCATAATAGACCCTTGGCCCTATAATGATAAAGGCGCTCAAGGAAGAAAAGAGTGCAAAGGAGATCAGTAGGGAAATTATGGTATCCGTAGAGCTGCCGAACAAGTTGTTGACCGCTAACCCACCGATAGCGATAACCCCCTTCATATCGGTCGGAGAAACAGCATAGACAAACAAAATGTTTAAAAGTACGTACAACAGCGTAACGATCAAGGTTCCCAAAATCAGGGATCTGGCCAGGTTCTTTTTGGGATCCTTGATTTCCGAACCAACGTATACCGAGGCATTCCATCCGCTATAGGCAAACATAATCCACATCAACGAGAGACCAGCCGTTTTCCAACTTCCGAAATCCGAGCTTGTCTCCACCTGACTCGTAAAATGGGATAAATCGCCTTTGCCCCATAGAAAGCCAATAACCAGTAGGCCAATAACCAATAGCACCTTAAATAAGGTCAGGTAGTTCTGAACTTTGGCCCCGAACTTAATTCCCCTAAGGTGTACTCCGGAAAATAAGAGTATAACAAAAATGGAAACCAATTTCTTGTTAATGTCCATGGAAAGACCCAAGCTTGAACCTAAATCGGGAAAGGCCCGAAAAAAGTATGCGCTAAAACCAATGGCAGAGGCCGCAATAGGTGCCGAAAATCCTGCAATAAAAGATGCCCATCCACTCAAAAAGCCATGTAGGGGATGAAACAGCTTGGACAGGAAATTGTACTCGCCCCCGGCTTGGGGCATAGCGGCACCCAGCTCGCCATAGCTCAGGGCACCGCAAAGGGCCAAGACACCGCCAATACCCCAAAGGAGGAGCATTAGCCATGGATTACCGACATCGCCCATCAATAAACCTGAAGTTGTAAATATACCGGCCCCGATCATATTGGCGATTACAAGGTTCGTCAACGAAAAAAAGCCTAGGCTCCGGTTAAGTTTGTCTTTTTGTTTTCTGGCCAAGCGAATCTAATTTTTGTAATCTTCCAAGAAAACTTCTACTTTTCTATCAATCTCGGTTTTAGAATAGTCTTCTTGGGATTGTACGTCCAAAACCTTCAAAGAAAGAACCAAAAACATAGAACATATCATGGCCCCCATGTAAATTATATATCCCTTCATTTGTTTGAAGTTTTTGATCATTTCACTGAATATAGTTTTTTGATTAGAAAAATTTACGTTCGTTTCATTTTGTCAATATTAAGAATAATCCGAAGAGAAGTTACTCTTACCTATATGCATCTTTCATCTTCAACCTTTCTTAAATCCCCTATCGAGGGATTCATAAATCGGACTGACGGTAGCTTTGGCAAAAATAATCCGATTATCCAAAACCATGGTCCACGCCCGTTTAGTTTCGATCACCCAGATCATAAAACTGAATTTAAGGAAAAGTTGTGCTCCTTGAAAAGGAGCACATGAATACGATCAAGTCTAAATTTCTACAGGTCTCCATAGACAAGGATAGACCCACTCTAACCCCCTCCAATTCGCAATACACATTTAGAGGTTTACAGTATTTTATCAACTATGTCCATTTCCCTTTAAAATGTACAAAGCCAATAGTTTTGTTAAATTTGATTTTGTTTAAAACGGACAAATATGCAAAACGAGACGGAACAAAAAATTCTTGAAGCGGCCAAGTCCATATTTATCCAAAAGGGATTTGCCGGGGCACGCATGCAGGAAATCGCCGACAAGGCGGAAATCAACAAGGCCATGTTACACTATTATTTCAGGAGCAAACGCAAATTGTTCGAGGGTATCGTCTCCGCCAATATGCAAATTATGGCCCCAAAACTTTCCGCGGTGCTCAATGCCAACGGTACTGTATACCATAAACTTTGCCTGTTAGTCGATACCTATATCGATACTATTATCCAAAATCCGGACATGCCCATGTTCCTTTTACATGAAATGGCCCAGGGGAACAAGGATTCTATTGAGAAAATGAAGCAGATCATAGACGATGGCCATTCCTTACTGAAGTTTATGGACCAAATGCGTGAGGAACAGGAAAAGGGAATTTTAAAGCCCATACCGCCCTCGCACATTATGCTTACCACCATGTCATTGATCGTATTTCCATTTATAGCTCGTCCCATTTTTGAAAGGATGTTGGAAATTCCTTCGGATATCTACATAAAAATGATGAGCGAGCGAAAGCAAATTGTCAAAGAAATCATAAAGTCAAGTTTCATGAATTAAATTTTTTATATTTGCATTAACCAAATGGTTAATACGGTGCAAGCCGTATATTTTTTGATTTGAAATTAACCATTTGGTTAATAACAATTATCTAAAAATGAATCAGTTAAAATTAGCCTTTCCTTTATTTTTATTTTTTTTTGGTATTTCTTTCCTCGGTTTGGGTCAATCCAATTCCGTTCAGCTTTCGGAAGCCTACCAGTGGGCGGAGCAGCACTATCCCCTCGTAAAGGACAGTGATCTCATCACTAAAATAGAGGCTATTAATCTGAAAAATATAAGCAAGACCAAACTACCGAAAATTAGTCTTAACGGCCAAGGACAACTACAGTCGGAGAATATCAATATCCCCCTAGGGGAGAATGCCATAAATGCCCCTTTGGAAACTTACTCGGCCTACCTTGGCGTTGATTATGACCTATATGACGGCGGTATCAAAAAAGCTCAAAAGGCCTCCGAGATCGCGTCGGCCAATGTGGAGCGCAAATCCCTTGAAGTACAATTACGTTCCCTTAAGGACAGGATAAATGTCATTGTCTTTGTCATTGCCCTCTCAAGAAAGCAAAAACAAATCCTACAGACCTCCCGGGAAGATTTGAGAGTCAACATTCAGAGTCTTCAATCGGGTTTTGAGAATGGTACGGTACTGGAAAGTGAAGTCTCTAAACTAAAGGTCCGCCAATTGGAACTTACCTCCGAAATCATACGAACGGAAGGGGATATCAGAACCTACATTTCCCTTTTGGAGCAATTAACTGGCAAGACGTTTCCTGAGGATGTGCAATTTGAACTGCCCTATGTTGTTCCCACCTTTCAATCGGAAACTATCAATAGGCCTGAGGAAGCATTATTTGATAATCAAAAATCCCTGTTTGCCGCCCAGGAAGCGTCCATTGCCGCCAGTACCCGTCCCAAAATATCACTTTTTGCCCAAGGAGGGGTCGGGTATCCCAACCCTCTGAACTTTTCGGATATCAATACCGCTACCTATGCGCTGGGAGGTGTTAAGCTAAAATGGGATTTCCTGGATTGGGGAAAAGGTAAAAAAGAAAGGGAACGCATCAAATTGCAACAGCAACAAATAGAGGTGGACCGAGAACTCTTTCTTTTTGACATAGATTCAGATCGTATGGAATATCGTGAAAAAATAGCGGCCTTACAGGCCCAAATCGCAAACGACGAGGCCATAGTAGTTATTCAAAAGGATATTTTGGCCCAATCACAGGTTCAACTGGATAACGGGGTCATCAATTCCAACGATTATGTGACCCAGGTGAATGCCGCACTTAATGCCGAACAGCAGCTGGAATTCAATAAAATTCAATTACAACAAACCATTACAAATTATTTAACCCTAATCGGTCAACTATAAATTACAACGAATGTACACCAAATCACTACAAGGCCTTTCACTTTTTGGTTTAGTTCTCTTGTGCTCCTGCGGTAACGGAGAAATAGCCGATGCCTATGGAAACTTTGAAGCGACCAGTGTAACCATTAGCGCTATGGGCAATGGGGAACTGGTCTTTCTCAATGTTGAGGAGGGCCAAAAACTAAATGCCGATCAAAAAGTAGGTCTTATAGACACGGCCCAAATACATCTTGAAAAAATACGCCTCATGGCACAACTTCAGGCTTTGGACCTGAAGTTGCAGGAGGCGGCACCGGAAGTGGCCATATTGGTCCGTGACAAAAGCAATCTAATCCGTGAGCGGGACAGGACCGAACGCTTATTGGAAGAAAAGGCTGCTACACAACAGCAACTGGATGACTACAACGGGAAAATCGATTTGGTGGAACAGCGTATCAACTCTACCAAACGTAACATTACCATTGCCAATAGGGGTATCCTTGCGGAACGCAAGCCTTTGGAAGCCCAAATTGCATTGGTTCAAAAACAAATACAGGATCATAAGGTACTAAATCCTATTTCCGGAACGGTACTTACCAAATTTGCCGAAGCCCATGAGCTAGTTGGTACAGGTACTCCATTGTACAAGGTGGCCAATTTGGATGAAATGAAGTTGCGCGCATATACCAGTGCTACGCTTTTACAGGACGTTAGAATACAAGATGAAGTTGTTGTCAGAGTAGACGAAGGAGAGGACGATTTTAAGCAATTGAACGGCATTATTTCTTGGATTGCGAGCGAAGCCGAATTTACACCAAAAACAATACAGACAAAGGAAGAACGGGTAAATCTCGTCTATGCTTTGGACGTAAAGGTCAAAAACGACGGAACCTTGAAAATAGGAATGCCGGGAGAGGTCATCTTTAAAAAGAAGAACGAATAATGGCTGCTGTACTTGTAGAAAATATTGACAAAAGCTACGGCAACGTAACCGCTTTAAAATCCATTGGTTTTCAGATGGACGATGGTGAGATATTTGGATTGATCGGTCCCGATGGGGCAGGAAAATCCACCCTGTTCCGAATCTTGACGACTTTATTGCTGCCAGATGGGGGCCGGGCTTCCGTCGCAGGCCATGATGTGATACAAGAATACAAGCATATTCGTAAAAAAGTAGGCTATATGCCGGGACGCTTTTCCCTTTATCAAGATTTGAGCGTTGAGGAGAATTTGTCCTTTTTTGCCACAATTTTTGGAACCTCCATCCAAGAAAACTATGATTTGGTCAAGGACATTTATCAACAGATCGAGCCATTCAAAAAAAGATTGGCCGGCAAGCTTTCCGGAGGAATGAAGCAAAAATTGGCCCTTTGTTGTGCATTGATCCATAAACCTGAGGTTCTTTTTCTGGATGAACCTACAACAGGAGTAGATGCTGTGAGCAGAAAGGAATTTTGGGAAATGTTACAAAGTCTAAAGAAAAAGAATATTGCCATTTTGGTCAGCACTCCCTATATGGATGAGGCCAGTTTGTGCGATCGTATCGCCCTAATGCAAAATGGGGAAATACTCAAAATAGATAGCCCCGGCCAGATGGTCATAGATTTTCAAAAGCCCTTGTACGCCATTAAAACGGAGCATACCTATACCGCATTAAGCTACTTGCGAAGTGCTTCTTTTACAAGGAGTGCCCTGCCTTTCGGGGAATTTATCCATCTCACCACCAACAAGCCCTATGAGGCCCTTCAAATAAAGGACGATTTGGAGCGGGTGGGTATTCCTATCCAAGAAGTAAAAAGAACTGCTCCAAGCATAGAAGATATTTTTCTTGATCTCTCACAGACCAATGAACCAATCGATGCATAAGCAAAATATCATAGAAGTTGACGGTCTTACCAAAAAGTTTGGCGATTTCACTGCGGTGGATGCCATTTCATTTCAGGTAAAACGAGGTGAGATTTTTGGATTCCTCGGAGCCAACGGCGCCGGAAAAACAACAGCCATAAAGATGTTGATCGGTCTCAGTAGACCTACCGAGGGGAAGGGAAAAGTAGCGGGATTTGATATTGATGAAGAAGCAGAGCAGGTAAAAAAGAACATTGGCTACATGTCCCAAAAATTTAGTCTCTATGACGATTTGACCCCAAAGGAAAACATACGATTTTATGGTGGGGTTTATGGCCTTTCCAGGAATCGTATAAAGGAAAGGACTAGGGACATCCTAAAAGAGTTGCGTCTGGAAGAAGTAGCCGACAAACCGGTGGTCGCCCTTCCATTGGGATGGAAACAACGTTTGGCCTTTGCTATTTCCATGGTACATGATCCCGATATCGTTTTTTTGGACGAACCCACAGGAGGCGTAGATCCCCAGGTGCGACGGCAATTTTGGGAGACCATTTATCAAGTAGCTGAACAAGGGCGTACCATTTTTGTTACCACCCACTATATGGACGAAGCGGAATATTGCGACCGGGTATCCATTATGGTAACCGGTAAGATCGAAGCATTGGATACCCCAGAAAAATTAAAGGAAACTTATAATGCAAACACCATGGACGAAGTCTTTTTGAGGCTTGTCCGATATTAAAAAAGAAAGCTATGAAGAAACAACATCTAATTGCAGTAGTGGCCATTACGCTCATGGGATTTACCAGACCCGATTCCGGAGATATTGTCGTTAACCTAACTGAAATTGAAAGTACAAAAGGAGAAATCGTTTTTATGCTATTCGCGGAGGAAGAGGGTTTTCCCCGGGAGCCTTCCAAAGCCTTTAAAAAAGGGGTGATTACCGACTTCAACACCACGGCCAGCTATACTTTCGCTAATGTCCCTTATGGAGTCTATGCCATTTCCGTGTTTCAGGATAAGGACAGGGATGGCGAAATCAAATCGAACTTTATAGGTATGCCCAAAGAACCGGTCGGGGCCAGTAATATGACCAAAATGGGTAAACCCTCCTTCAAAAAATGTTCATTTCAACATAACAATGGAAAAAAGGAGCTTAATATGAGGTTCATCCTGAATTAATCAGCATGTTCAAAGTTTTCAGGGCATTTGTAAAAAAAGAGTTTTATCACATTTTACGGGATAAGCGGACCTTACTTATTCTGTTTGGAATGCCACTGGCTCAGATACTGATTTTTGGCTATGCCGTGACCAATGAATTCAAGGATGCCCAAATAGATGTTCTGGACTATGCAAAGGACGAAACTAGCATACAACTTATAGACCATCTACAAAGTTCTGGGAATTTTCAGTTGAATAAGGTTTTGTATAGCGAAACCCAGATGGAAGCCGGTATGAAAGCCGGTGATTCCAAATTGGTTGTAGTAATCCCTGAAAATTTTTCAAGAGATTTTTATGCCGGACGGCCCATAAAAATTCAGGTAGTTGCTGATGGCTCCGACCCGAATAATGCCAATACTTTGGGGCAATATGTCACCCAAATGGTAAATAGTTTTCAAATGCAGCGGCGTGCGACCATACCAGACCCATATCGAATAAATGTGGAATCCAGAATGATGTATAACCCCCAATTGGCAAGTGCCTACAATTTTGTACCAGGTACCATTGCCCTGATTTTGCTCATTATCTGTGCCATGTTAACATCATTGACCATCGCCAGGGAAAAGGAATTAGGTACTATGGAGATACTTTTGGTCTCGCCACTTCCTCCGCTACTCATCATTTTGGGAAAAGTTACGCCATATGCCATCCTATCCTTTACCAATGCTATTTTGGTGCTTTTGTTGGGTCATTTTGTTTTTGATGTACCCATTGTGGGTAGTATAGTACTTCTGCTACTTATGTGTTTTTTGTATGTAGTAACGGCCTTGGTCTTGGGTACTTTGATTTCAACTGTTTCAAGGACACAACAGGACGCCATGATGCGGTCCTTAATGGGGTTGATGATGCCCTCAATGATTCTGTCCGGTTTCATCTTTCCATTGACAAGTATGCCTGTGTTGTTGCAATACATCGGCCAGCTCGTTCCTGCAACCTATTTTATAGAAATACTTAAGGCGGTAATGTTAAGGGGTGTGGGCTTTAGTTTTATTCTATTTGAAGTGGGTGTTTTATTGATTATGACATTGGTATTCCTATTGATTACCTGGCGAAAATTCAAAATTCGGTTGGAGTAGATAAGCACTTTAGGAGATAAACAGAAGAATAATGCAGACTTTACGGTACCTCATACAAAAAGAGTTCATCCAAATATTTAGGAACAAGGCCTTGTTGCCCATGATGACCGCCTTGCCCATAATCCAATTGATCGTACTTTCCAATGCGGCATCTAATGATGTAAAAGACGTCCGTTTGGTGATGGTAGATAATGACCAATCCGAAATATCCCGGGCGCTGACCCAAAAGATAGACGCAAATGACCGTTTTACCTTGGTCGAAGTCTCTTTTAGCCATGATACGGCCTTTGAGCTGATGCAACGCAATAAGGCCGATATCATTTTGGAGGTCCCAGCTAACTTTGAAAGGGATTACCATAGAAAGGAGGCCCCGAAAGTACAGATGCTGGTAAATGCCATAAACGGACAACAGGCCACCGTAGGAAGTGGATACCTTAGCAATATCATTGCTTCCCTTAACAAGGAAATTCAACCACAGCTATCCCAGACCATAGGCTCACAAATGGCCGCAGTGGAGGTATCTTCCAATAACTGGTACAATCCTGAATTGAAATACCCACACTTTATGGCCCCGGGAATTCTGGCCGAGTTGGCCGCCTTATTGACCATTGTATTAAGTGCTATGAATGTGGTACGTGAACGTGAGATTGGTACTATAGAGCAAATTAATGTGACGCCAATACAAAAATGGGAGTTCATTTTGGGAAAGTTGGTGCCTTTCCTATGTATTGGATTGGTTTTGGTAACGGTGGGCTTATTGGCCAGTAAATTGATCTTCGATATTCCCGTCCGCGGTAGTCTTTTTCTTGTTTTTGGTTACGCCATCATAAATTTGGTATGTGTGCTAGGTCTTGGATTGCTCATTTCAAACTTTGCGGATACGCAACAACAAGCCATTTTTGTCGCCTTTTTTTTCGTGCTTATTTTCATTTTGATGTGTGGGCTCTTTACGCCTATCGAGAGCATGCCCAAATGGGCGCAATACGCCACAATTCCCAATCCCTTGGCCCATTTTATTTCGGTTACTCGAAAAGTACTCCTAAAGGGAAGTAGTTTTTGGGATATACGCTGGGAATTTATATACACCATCATCCTTGCCGTACTATTCAATGTAGCTGCAGTATGGAGTTATAAAAAACAACAATGATAAATTATTGACCCTATGTCCAAACGTAGTGAAAAACAGACGTTGATCGAGAATACCATCTTGATATTACTTTTTGTATTGGGGGCTAATTTCTTCATTTTCTTAAAAATGACCGGAATCGAAGATTCTGCCATTGCCATCGATTCCCGGATAAGCGGACCTCCCTCCATCCTTCATTTGCGAATAAGTATAGGGGGAGCCATAATAGGGATGCTTATACTATGGTACGAGTCTTATATTCACCCTAAAGTGACCAAACGTTTTACATCCTTGCTACTCAGAAGATTGGTCTGGCAGATAGATGTAGCCTTCATTATCCTTGTCCCTATATTTCTATTGAACGTTTTTTTCGGTGTCATGGAGAATAAGCTTCCCTTAAAATTGGTTATTGGGGAATCCTTGGGCTTTATGACCACTGGGCTCTTTTTCTCTTTTTTTATCTATTTCTATTTTTTAAGTATTCTGGTCAGTTTTTTACGGCGCTTGCACAAGAGTTTTGGACAACATGTTTTTTACAATTACCTTATAGGAAGATATACAGAACCTTTGGAGGAAAATCGGACTTTCCTTTTTTTGGACCTAAACGATTCCACACGTATTGCAGAAGAACTTGGGCATATAAAATACAGTCGGTTTCTTAACCGTTGTTTTGATGATATCATAAATGCGGTAAGGGAGTATGAGTATGACATTTATCAATTCGTTGGAGACGAAGTGGTATTTACTTGGCCTGCATCCCAAAACGATAAAGGTCAGGCCGTTCATATGTATTTGGCCATAAAAAATCAGTTCCGATTTTTTGATAATTTATATCGGACAAAGTTTGGCACCCGACCCTATTTCAAGGCGGCCGTTAGTACGGGCAAGGTTACGGCAACGCTGGTCGGAGGCAAAACGAAGAACATAGCCTACCACGGTGATGTCCTTAATACGACCGCCCGACTTTTAGGTCTGTGTAAAAAATATGGAAGGGACCTCCTTTTCACCCAATTTTATCTAAAATCCTTAACACGGCCTTTTTTTGAACACGAACTCATTGCCACCTTGAAGTTAAGGGGCAAGGCCAATGAGAGTAAAATATATGCAATGAAGCATTAAGTCTTCGTGCAGCGATACTAATTGAATAACACTTAAACTTAAACAACAAACCAATGAAAAAGTTTCTAAAAATTACCGGATTCATCTTAGCAGGATTGATTTTGATCCTATTATTGATCTATCTCGTTTTCACGATTAAATGGCATCGGGAATCGGCCAGCAACATGGAGCTTTTAGGAGAAGAGGCTCCAATCCTAAAGACCAATGGACATGAGTTCCGAGATCTGAACAAAAATGGAAAATTAGATACTTATGAGGACACACGGGCATCCCTGGAAAGTCGGGTAGAAAATTTAATCTCCCTAATGAACTTGGATGAAAAGGCCGGTCTCATGTTCGCTCATTTTCTTAGTATGGAAAAGGATGGTTCATTACTTGAGATTCCGACTTTCTCCGACCCTTTTTCGTTTATGACCGAAAGTACCTCAGGTACCCTATTAAAAAGAAAAATGAACCATGTCCAGAATCTTGGTGGAGCTTCGGCCAAGGTCTTCGCCACCTGGAACAACAACCTACAGAAATTTGCGGAACAAACACGCTTAGGTATTCCTGTGACCCTCATTTCAGATCCGCGACATGGTACTATGGCAATGCCCGGAGCAAGTGGTGAGGCAAAATGGATTTCCGTCTGGCCATCCCAACTAGGGTTTGGTGCCATAGGAGACACCGTTTTGGTCCGGGAATTTGGGGACATTGCGCGGCAAGAATATTTAGCTCTTGGTATCCGCTTGGCCCAACATCCCATGGCGGATATAGCCACGGATCCCCGTTGGGCCCGGATCAATGGTACTTTCGGTGAGGATGCCCACCTCAGCGCGGCACTTACAAAAGCCTACATCCAAGGTTTTCAGGGTGATACTCTCGGTCCACAAAGTGTAGCCTGTCAAACCAAACATTTCGCTGGTGGTGGACCACAGGAAGATGGATGGGATGCCCATTTTAAAAGTGGTAAGGGCCAGGTATATCCGGGGGATAATTTTGATTATCACCTAATACCATTTACAGAAGGTGCCTTCTCCGCAAATACGGCCCAAATAATGCCATATTATGGCATTCCAAAAGGTCAGGTAAAGGAAGAAGTAGGTTTTTCCTTTAGTAGGGAAATGATTCAGGAATTGCTGCGCGATTCCCTAAAGTTTGACGGAGTGGTGGCTACGGATTGGGGCATAATTTCCGATATGGCGGTGAAGGATGCCTCGGCCTGGGGCGTGGAGCATCTATCCGAAAAGGAACGTGTTAAAAAAGTCCTGGATGCCGGATGCGATGTATTCGGAGGGGAATATGTTACCGAACATATCATTGAACTCGTTGAAAGCGGTGAGGTACCGGAAGAAAGAATCGATATCTCGGCACGACGCATTCTAAGAGATAAATTTAGATTGGGACTGTTTGACAATCCTTACGTGGATCTGGACGGAGTAGACATCGTTGGAAATTCCAATTTTGTCAAAAAAGGAAGGGACGCCCAAAGAAAGTCACTGGTCTTGTTGAAAAATGAGGAGAGAATACTCCCCCTTTCCGCTAACACTAAAATTTATCTTGAAGGCATGGAAAAAAATGGGCTTAATGAGAAGTTTCCACAAATCGTAGAGGACATGGATGAGGCGGATATCATCATTCAAAAATTAGAAACCCCTTCCTCACCACCAGAAGGAGGTAGCCTTTTGGAGAGGCTCATCCCACAAGGACGACTTGATTTTCCAGAGGAGGAAAAGGAGGAGATTCTGGAACGTACCCGTTCCAAACCTACCATTACTGTGTTAACTATCCAAAGGCCCCCGGTAATCCCGGAAATAAATGCGGCCAGCAAAGCCGTGATTGCGGATTTTGAATGTCAGGACGATATTATCCTGGAATTAGTCTTTGGGAAGTTTAAGCCAAGCGGAAAACTACCCATTGAAATTCCCTCTTCCACAGAAGCCGTTGAAAAACAGCTGGAAGATGTTCCTTATGATTCCGAAAACCCTTTGTATCCTTATGGACATGGATTGTCCTATCCGAACTAAAACAAAACTGAAGGATTTTACCTATTCTATTAAACCAAAAAAGCGGGGCAACCAAAGAGAGATTTCGCCAAAATATGTGATAATCAATAAAATCAGCACCATGGCGCCCAATAAGGGCAGCAATGGTGCTATGACCTTGGTCACCGGTACTTTGGCCACGCCGCTCCCCACAAAGAGCAAAGTTCCCACGGGTGGGGTGCAAACGCCTATACAAAGGTTAAGTACAATTACCATCCCAAATTGTACGGGATGCATGCCCAAAGCCATGGCCACAGGCAGAAAAATTGGCGTAAAAATGAGCACGGCAGGGGTCATATCCATAAAGGTACCTACGATCAACAAAGTAATATTGATCAATAGTAATACTAAAAAGGGATTGTTTACCGATTCCACCAAAAGTGATGTCAACATTTGGGGAATGCCTTCAAACGAAAAAAGCCATGACATAGCCATCGAAGTAGCGATCAAGAACATAACTACGGCCGTGGTTTTGGCACTTTGTAGCAAAATTGGCCTAAAATCCGCGAACTTTAGTTCCCGATTTAAAAACCCTAATAATACCGCATAGACCACTGCAATGGCAGCTGCTTCCGTTGCGGTAAATATTCCGGCTACGATGCCGCCAACTACAATAACCAAAAGGGTTAGGCTCAAGAATGCATTCTTAAAATCGATAAAAAGTTGCTTAAAACCAACGCGTGGAGCTTTGGGTAATTTTTTTCTTTTAGCATAGAGGAATACCATAAACATCAATGCCAATCCTACTAAGATACCTGGGGCATAACCGGCAATAAACAAGGCCGCTACCGAGGCGGTACCGCCACTTGCCAACGCATATACGATAAGTACATTACTCGGGGGAATCAATAGACCTGTGGTAGAAGAACTGATATTCACCGAAGCACTGAATTCCCTTGGGTAACCTTCCTTTTCCATCTTATCGGTCAA
Source organism: Ulvibacterium sp. (assembly GCF_028285715.1). Lineage (GTDB taxonomy): Bacteria > Bacteroidota > Bacteroidia > Flavobacteriales > Flavobacteriaceae > Ulvibacterium. The sequence goes on along the minus strand of NZ_JANQOO010000014.1, from coordinate 24,716 downwards.
GGTACTTCCAATAGCCGATGCCGCCGCAATGGCAGATCCTGAAATTGCGCCGAACAGCATGGCCGCTATAATATTAACGTATGCCAAACCACCGGGAAGGCTCCCAATAAGTGATTTGGCAAAATCTATCAATCGTTTTGCAATCCCCCCCCGGTTCATAAGCTCCCCGGCCAAAATAAAAAATGGAATGGCCAATAGGGCAAAATTATCGATTCCCGTGGTCATTCGTTGCGCCGCGGTGGTGGTGGCGGGCATAAAAACAATGTTCAAAAGCAACGTAAGGGTGGTAGAAATGCCAATGGAATAGGCCACAGGAACTCCATAGGCCAAAAGACCGATAAAACTAATGAACAGGACTAGGATACTTATGGTTTCAATGCTCATGGGCCTTTGGACTAAAAGTTATGCTTATATGGTACACACAAAAGAAAATTATGATGAGTCCACTAATGGGTACAATGGAATATACAAACCCGAGCGGAACGTTCAAGGCAGGGGAAATCTGGCCTAATTTCGAAGTGGTATACACTAAATTCCCTCCACCAACGACCATGACTACCAAAGCAAAAAGAGCCATTAACCATTGTATTTTCTTTTGTCGCTTCCTTTTTTTCTCGGGAGAAAGTTTGGAAACCAGAAAATCCATGGAAAGATGCCCTTCTTTCATCCCATTGATATAGGTAGCTCCTAAAAGCGTAAGCCAAATCAATGCAAAACGCGCAAATTCCTCTGTGAACGAGCTGGATTGCCCAATGATATATCTAGAGACCACCTGCCATACCACATCCACGACAAGAAGCGCAAAAATGAGCACTAAAAAGGCCTCAATAATTGTATTCAATGTCCGGTACAAACGCCTCATCATTGCGATTTAATTTTTTCGATGTACTCCTTCATTTTTGGATCCTGCATCAATCGTTCCATCACCGGGCTCGATTTGGATGCAAAAAGTTCCTTTTCCGGGTAGTTGAATTTCACCTTGGCCTTTTTAAGTACTTCCATATTTTCCTTTACCGTTTCCTGCCAATAGTGTTTCTGTTTTTCCACGCTTTCGGAAGCCGCTGATTGTAGCCATTCCTTTTCCTGTTCGGACAGGGTATCCCAGAACTTTGTCCCTATCACCACTACATCCGGGACCATACTATGTTGGTCAAAGGAATAGTATTTGCACACTTCGTAATGATTGGAGGTCACGAAAGAAGGGATATTGTTTTCGGCACCATCCACAACATTCTGTTGCAATGCAGTGTAGAGTTCACCATAGGCCATTGGTGTGGCAGAAGCACCTAAGGTATTGACCATATCAACGGACATTTGATCGTTCATCACCCGAATCTTTAATCCTTTTAAATCATCCGGTGTTTGTACAGGTTTCCTTTTGGTATAAAAACTTCTGCTGCCGGCATCATAAAAGCAAAGCCCACGTAAAAGATATTCCGTTCCCCCTTCCAATAATTTCTGTCCCACTTCGCCCTCCAAAACCGAGAATAGGTGCTTACTGTCCCTAAAGAGGTAGGGTACTCCCATTACCTTGTATTCCGGGGCAAAATTGGACATGGATGCGGCACTTACCTTGGTCATGGCAATACTGCCGATCTGCAATAGTTCCAATACTTCACGTTCAGTGCCCAATTGACCGTCCGGAAAAATCTTTATCTGAAGCTTGCCACCGGACTTCTCGGCAACAAACTTTTGCATATCCAAAATACCTTTGTGTACAGGATGCGTAATAGGCAGGGAATGCGCAAAATAAAGTATTTTTTGATCTCCGATTTCGGAGCAGGAAACTTGAAAAAGGGTGAATATGGCAATGGATGTGAGGGTCAAAAAAAAGGGTCGAAATCTATTGCGCATATTCTATATAATGAAGTCGGATGGTACGGGATTTTCACTTTACCGTTTATAAATATAGGAAAGAAAGTGGTTCTTGCAATTTATTTTTGCTGTGCCATTTTTAAAGCTTCGATTGTAGTATAATACTTTGAAATCATATTGGGAACCTCCCATTCGGGAAGTTTTCCGGCCTCCAAATATTTCAAATAATTATCCGTGACTTGACCAAAATGGGCCTCATGGCCAATTTTGAATCTATCCGGAATAGAGATCCGATACCTCCCATCAGAAAGCTTTTCCATAGTGGTACCCGGAAATTCCGCATTGATTTTGGTGTTGATAGCATTGGTTAGATTTGTTTCAAAACCCTCTTTTTGTTTGGGCCGAACATACAATATAGGCTTGTAGTTCTCCTCGGGGCCTTGCTTAATGATCAAATCACATTTGGTACCGCGCATAATACTGTAATGGGTATCGCCCGTTCCCTCGGGAGCCTGATAGTTCCAAATAACGGAAACCTTGGCAAGTTTTCCATTAATCTTATAGCGCATTTCCCCATTGCAGAAGACATGAAGCTTTTCGTCTTTAACATCCTTTTGCAAATAGTCAGGATAGCTATCAAGACCGGTGACCTTTTGAAATTCATCCCTGTTCAAAATGGTGGGCCAACGTTTGGCACTGAGCATTTCAACATTCGTAGAATCGATAATCTGGCCCGGAAAGGCTTCCCATTGCACCAAGTCCACCAAATGCGTGGTTACATCGACGATGCCCTCACCCTCTTCATTTACATCGAAAAACCAAGGGGGACGAACCAAAGGTTGCCCAGAGACATATTTAAAAAAATGATGGACACTTTCCTTACTAATGGCCGGTTCCTCAAGAGAACCCTCCATCAATTCGCCGAACACGGAAGGCATTGTGGAAAAAAGCTTCTGCATAACTGTTGTCGATTCAAAACGCTCGGTCATGATATCGTAAATCAGGAGATTTTTTTCCTTGGCAATCTGAAAGGCCTCCTTTAGTTTCTCAAATCCTTCCAGATCGATAACCAATGGCTTATCTGCGTACACATTTATGCCAGCCTTGACCGCCTCGAGTATATAATCGATTTTTTTTGAATTTTTCCCGGCCACGATCATCACATTTCCCGGTTTTTTCGAAATCATTTTTTCCAAATAATCGGACCCAAGGTAATTTTGGATACTCCAATCCGTTGGTAATTCTTCCCGGGAATTGTATGATTCAATTTTGGCTAAAAAGTCCTGTACTTCCGGCCCTTCCGGAGCAAAAAGATAAATAGTGGAATCCACTTGGGGGTACATGGTCTTGTGTACCAGGGCCGCATGAAAATGGCCCGGGTCCAAAGTCATCAATTTCACCTTTTCCACGGTTTCTTCCCGGTCCATTTTTTCTTTAGTTTTTTTCTCTGCACAGGCAAAACAGAGTATCGATAAGAACAAGGCCTTAAATTTCATTTCTTTTGGTTTCATTACTTGATAGGAAAGTTATGATTTTCCGAAGACTTTACATTTGCGCTTTGTATTTTCTGTAAGGATACCTTTGGCCTTAAACCTTTACATAATCTGTTCCATAGGGTCGCCGTTGTTCGCGTGTCAACATGGCATTGGCCTCGTAGTCATTAACGAAAGTTTCCGTTTCATTATCCCATTCCAATTTTCTATCGAATTGCATGGCGATATCACTGATCAAACAAATGGCACAGGCCTTGTGTCCTTTTTCAATGGACGAAATGGGTTGTTTCCGGGTTTTGATACATTCCAGCCAATTACCATGCTGGTCTTCAATTTTTTCAAGATGCATTTCGTTATCGCCGATGACAGACTCCAATATTTTGGGATCGGAAGCATTCAAGGCCTTTGCACTTTTTTCCTTGTCCACGGGGTCTGAAGCGGATGCTTGATAGGCCCCGCGGGAAACAAAAATCCATCCATCCGTACCCTCATACCGTATTCCGTTGGTATAACCTCCACTGGTATAAACGGTCATCCCATTGTCGTATTCGTGCTTCACAAAGAAATCACCATGTACGTTCCATAGACCTGACTTTGGAAATTCTGCCAACGCCTCTACCGAAATAGGTCCTGTTAACTCCGTATCCATTCCCCAGGCGGCCGAATCATAATGGTGTTGGCCCCATCCGGTTATCATACCCGCCCCATAACTTCGTAACCTCAACCAACCTGGCCTGCTGTACCCTTCCCTCGGATGTACCCCAATTTCCGTATAAGGCACTTTAGGGGTAGAACCTAGCCACATATCAAAGTCTAGATTGGAAGGCACTGGCATTTCTGGTGCTTCGGGACCTGAGGGATCTCCGGGCAGTCCGATCTTTACGGTATGGATCTTCCCTATCCGCCCATTTCTAACAAGTTCGGCAGCTACGCGAAATTGGGGCATGGCCCTTTGTTGTGTACCCACTTGAAGAATTACACCTGTTTTCTTGATGACATCGCGCAATTGTTGGCCCTCCTTTAGGGTCAGGGACGTCGGTTTTTGCAAATAGATATCCTTCCCCGCCAAGGCCGCCTCCATGGCGGGTTGCGAATGCCAGTGATCCGGTGTGCTTATCACCACCGCATCAATATCCTTGTCCAAGAGCATTTCCCGATAATCCCCGTAGGTTTTGGTATCCATGTATTTCGCCTTCCCCGTCTTTTCCCTGTAAAAGCCATCGACCAAATTCTTCGCATCTACGGCCCTTTTGGAATCCACATCACAAACGGCAACAAACCGGGCCTCCTCAAAACGTATGGTATCATGAATGTCATGGGAGCGGGCAATACGCCCACAACCGATTTGACCAATATTGATTTTGTTGCTTGGGGCTTCCTTGCCCAAGACATGGGAGGGTACTATACTGGGGAAACCTACCATTGCTGCGGTTCCCATTGCTGTTTTTTCCATAAAATTTCTTCGCTTCACAATACTTTGTTTTTACTTTATTCTTTTCTAATCTGTACTTGTGGTGGCTCTGCAAATGCCTGCCAATAAGCTTCAGCCTCCTTGGCGGTGAGTTCGCCGTCGAACACCACCATTCTATAATTCAACTCATATGTTTTATCAGGCTCAATTTTCCATTCTTCATGCCGAATCGGACAAAACTCAAAGAACATATCGCCCCTCCCCCCATTGGCATCCACGGGCCAAATGCGCATAGGTTCAGGGTGCATCCGGTTTTTTGGATGGCTCAGAAATACAATACCATGGGTTCCCTGTCCATCCAAAGATGTACCGCTAACAATGCACCAACGGGCATTGCTGCCGTCAGCCGTCAATCGATCTTTGCCCTCAGAGGTCAGTACGGAGCAGTTGTCCTTGTGCCAACGTTCATTGAACCGCAGACCAATACCACCTCCATAGCGATAGGCTTCAAAAAGCATTCCTGATTCCAAAGGAGACGTAAAGCTGGTGGTATAATCCAGCATGTATCGATCGGGGCGGTCCAAATTCCAAAGTTGCACCTTCAAATTCTCGTTCAATGCTACCTGAGGTGCATTAACCGTCTTTAGGTCGATATGTTCCTGGGTCGCTGTAAAGGATGTAAGGACATTGCCGGAACTTGTTTCCTTAAACTCTTTGAACAGTACGGTTCCCATACCCTCTCCAAGATTCCAAAAATCTACCCGTTCGCCGTCAACCTGTGTATGGGTCCAAGGTCCCCATAGTCCGTAGTGATGATAATGGTCCGGAGGTTGGATACGTGTCAAAGTATCTCCTTTTGGTGTTCGTAGGGGATGTATGAAACCGGATTTTTTGTAGAGGGAATCAATACCTTCGGGAGGATACATCATTTCATATCTATACTGTACTAAAGGATTACCTTCCATGGACAATTGAAGACTTCTTTTAGCCTTGGAAGCCAATAAATTTGGACCAGGAATGCGTTTCTTCTCAACCTTTTCCAGACTGTAGGAAGACTTTGTATCTGGGTGATGAAGAAACCAGATTTTTTTCCCTTCCCCATCCCATTGGGAAGAAATTGGTTCTCCATGGTCGAAAATCATATATTCTCCTTCCAAGCCATTTTTGAAGTCATAAAGCTCCAGTGCCACTGGAAAGGCATTTAAAATACCGTCGCCCTCCTTCACCTCAAATCGATATATCTCTTTTTCCTTGCACGACCCTAAGGCGATGACGAGGCAAAAAAGAAAAATCTGTTTCATAGACAAAGGTTTAGGCGACGGAATTTAAGAAAAAACTAACAAACTCAAACTCGCTCAACTCATATCATTCACCGGGTTCCGGTATGTTTGTAAGTGGCGGAATATTGTTTTCCGCCCCCGGATATCCTTCATTTTGGTTTATGGTCCCCTGCGTATTTGCGTTTATCGCCGGTGCGGGTACAGGCCACAATACGTGATAGGGACTCATTGTAAATGCAACCCCGAATATGGTTCGAAGCCCGGGAACATTATAAAAATCAGTTACGTCCATTATGCGGTCAAACCAAAAATTGGACTGTGAAAAATTATCTAAACTATAGGAAGTTCCCAGATATGAGGTTCTTCCGGTTCTTGCAAAAATGTAGGCAATGCGGGTCAATTCCGTATTTCTAGGTTCTTCATAATAGAGTTCCCTGGCCCGTTCGTCCAAAATCGTAGCAATATTGACATCACTGGCGTCTATCAAATCTGCCTCAGCTCTTTGACGAACTGCATTGACATCGGCAGCGGCCATAGCATTGTTATTATTCCAAAAATAAGCCTCTGCCCTTAAGAGATAGGTTTCAGCCAAACGATAGATATACCAATCCCCATGTCCTCCTGATGGTCTGGTGGCGGTAGGATCCTCAACGAACAATTTATACTGGGGAAAACCGTACCAATTACGTATGGTATCCGAACAAAGCGGTGTACCATCCGGTAGGTATAGCTGTAGATTTTGGCCATAGAATGAATTGCCATCTGCCAACAGCTGAGGTTCGTTATAGACCAAATCCTCCATATCAATCCAATTCCCATTGTTCCGATTATGTCGTTGGTCATTGTTGGCATCCTCCCAAACATCTATGGTGCTATAACGCGTACCGCGGTTTCTACCGATGCCCCGTCCCACTTCCAAAACCAATGGGATGTCCGCTAAGGGGTCGTCTGACATACCGTCCTGGCCATCCGGGGTATTGATAAACCGCCACCATAGCGGAACAGCCTGCCGCATAATACTGGTACCGCTACCGAAAGCACCCCTATCTCTAAACTCAAGTCTATCTATGGCCACTAAAATCCCTTCTGTGTTGCCCGGTAAACTCTTGTTTTCTACTTGATGTAAATCCCAGGTAACATCTTTGTCGGTAATGGATTCATCAACTCCGAACCTATTTCTCATAAGATCATAGTTGCCTCCATCGATAACTTGGGACGCTGACGCAATTGCCTCATCAAAATCACCCAAAGCCAGATTTACTTTGGTCAATAAATGTAAGACGGCACCTCTAGTAACTTCCCCACCTGCAGCGGTTTCATTGACCATGGGTACAGCCATATTAAGATCTTCCTGAATTTTCCTTAGGATAACATCCCTTTCTGTGGATACAAAATCCAATCGAGGTCCCGAAATCTCCTCAAGGATAAAGGGAATATCCCCAAATTGATGGGTCAGGCGATAATAGCGATATGCCCTATGGAACAAAGCTCTGCCCAAAATATCGTTTCGCTGGGCCTCGCTTTCGAAATCGGCATCGTCCAACCGATTTATTACGGTGTTGGCGAATTTAATCCCTTCATAAAATTCCTCCCAAAACCACCCAATCCTATTGAAGTTGGAACTGTTGAGATTGGCATCCGGAAGGATCTGTGCATTCAAATCCTGAGCGGGGCCGGCCTTGTCCGTCGTACCTTCTATGGCCACCTCGGAAAAAATGTTTTCAGTAATCATAGGTGCCCCATCCCCATAAAATTCCGCCCTGATACCCGTTAGGGCTTGGGACAGCACGGCATTCAGTCCTTCAGGGGTGTTTAAGGCATTCTCGGGCGTAAAAAAGGATTTCGGTTCCTGTGTTAAGAACTCCTTGGTACACGAAAGTGGGATGCACGCCAAAACAAACAGTAGCACTACACTGTATCTGTATTTCTTACTTATATTTTTCATAGTTCTATCTATTTCTTTTTATTATAAACTTATATCAAGACCCAATGTAAAGAACCTTGGCACGGGTTCTCTACCATTCGCTACCAGTTCACCATCATTATTTCTGCTTGCTCCATTAATATTGGAACCTTGGGGATCGTAGAAGTCCCAGTCCGGTGCCCAGACCGCAACGTTACGGATGTTGCCATAAATGCGGACACTATTTATCCTAAGCTTTGACAATAAAGCTTTTGGGAGTCTGTATGCCAAGGTAATATTGCTCAATCGAATAAAGGAACTGTTTCGGTAAATATTGAAGGCAGCACTACCATCATTGGAAAATAGACGAGCATAGTCATTTAAGGGGTTTTCCGGAGTCCAGTATGGGGTTACCGGAGAATTTACCCGATCCACAAAACCGTTTCTATTCTTAGCCTCATTAAAAACTCGTTTTTGGCCTAGATTGGAATACAATTCGAAGGCAAAATCAATATTCTTGAAAAACGTGAATCTATTCGTCATACCCCAAATGTACTGGGGAGCACGGTTCCCCACGAAAACCTTATCATCATCGTTCAAAATTCCGTTATTATCCACATCCCGGAGTTTAAAGTCACCGGGTTCTACACCAAAAGCGGCCGCTTCATCGGCTTCATCCAATTGCCATACCCCTAGTTCCTCAAAATCCCAAATAATATCCACCGGCTGACCAATAAATCTTCTATTGACAATATCATCTAATTCATTGCCATTTTCGTCCAGATCTCCATAAAGTGCGTTGATCTTGTTTCTGTTCATGGAAAAGTTAAAGTTGGTGTTCCATGTAAAGTTCTCCCTATTAAAGTTTTGGGTGGATATCACAAATTCCAGTCCTTGGTTCTGCACTTCCCCCAAATTGGTGAACACATTTTGAAATCCGGTAACATTGGGCAATTCGCGTTCAACGATTAAATCCGTGGTAATATTTCGGTAGGCATCGATAGATCCCTCAACAACACCTCCTGCAAAACTAAAATCCAATCCTAAATTAACCGCCTTGGTTCTTTCCCAGCGTAGATCAGGATTTTGTAGGGTGGTATTATCAAGGGTGGCTACGGGTATTACCCCGGAATCGCCTACATTGAGATAATTGCCGGCCGCCAATTGGGATAGCTGGGCATATGCGCCTAATCCACGTTCGGCCTCAAAGGACCTAAAACCACCAGGATTAGGGCTTGTATTGATTCGTCTTCCGCTACCAAAACCCCGGTTCCCGTTTTCACCATAGGAGGCCCTTAGTTTTAAAAAGGTGATAAGCTCAGACTTGAAGAAATCTTCTTCAGAAATGGTCCATGCCCCCGCAATAGAGGGGAAAAATCCCCGTTGATTGGCAGCGCCAAAGGCCGAATAACCATCCCTACGCATGGTTAAACTCAAATTGTACTTGGCATCATAATTATAGTTGAGACGGGTCATAATTGCATCGCCCGTGGTCTCCTCATCATCCGAGAATACGCCCTGAATAAGCCCCGCTTGTAAGGCACCAAAACCAAGGGCGTCATTGGGCTCAAAGGTGTTGGAATTGGCTATGGTAGTAAAAGTTTGGTATTTTTCCGCATAGAAAAGGGCGGTGAGACCGAAGATGTGTTTCCCTAGGGTCTTATCCCAACGGATAATATTATCCAATTGGTACTCGGTTTGTTTGCGATTCCACCGTTGAGAGCGGCCCACCTGATTGTTAGGATTCAATGATGAGGCATGCACGAAGTATTCCTCTATATCCAAACGATTGGTATAGCCCAGTTCGTAGGAGAATCCCAAGGGCAATTGTACCTTGGCATATATCCGCGAATTGAAGGAATGTTCCAAATCTACCCAATCATCATAAGTAGGTCTTAAAAATGCACTTTGGGCACCTGCCCCGGGGTCATCCTGTGGGCTAATCCTCAAAAACTCCCCGGAATCGTCGAACTCGGAGCCCCAAGGGGAGGAAGCAAAAACCTGGTTTTGGTCTGCTGGCAAAAAACCTTCGTCCCTCTTGGCAAATTGGGTATTCATCCCTACGGTTAACCAGTCGTTGATTTTAGCATCCAGGTTTAAACGGGACCGCAAGGTCTCAAACTTTTCACCGGCAATAATACCCTCATTAGACATACGACCTATGGACCAATAATAGTTCAATCCTCCATTACTTCCGGAAATACTTACGTTTTGCTCGTTTCTAAAACCAGTTTGCATAATCCTATCATACCAGTTGATACTGTTCCCGGCCAAGTAATTATTGACCTCTACGTTTTGAAAGCCTATTCTTGTCAGCCAAACTGTTGTCGGATCGCCTTGTGCACCCGTATAACCTAACCATTGATCTAATGTGACCCCGGCCGGCAAGTTATTGGGGTTATCAAATATTCCGGGATTATCTGAGGCTAACTGGCCACGGCTACTTTTAAAGACGTCCACCCTCCAATTGGCATAGCCTTCGGGACTATATGGCCTAACGGGATTTGCCTCTCGGGTTATCCCCACACTGGTGTTAATATTAATTACCGGCTTATCGCTAGTTCCCCTTTTGGTGGTTACCAGTATAACACCGCTCGCTCCTCGTGCCCCATAAACCGCAGCGGAACTGGCATCCTTTAATACATCCAATTTGTCAATATCGGCCGGGTTGATATCGGAAAGATCTCCTGTATATAAAATACCATCTACAACGATCAGAGGACTACTCCCGGCAGCCAAACTGTTGTTACCCCGTATTTGGATTTCACTATTTCCCTTTGGATCGGCGGAAAATCCTATGTTTAGGCCCGCAACGTTACCGCGTAAGATATCGGTTACCGTATTGACAGATTGATTGGCAACTTGGGTAGCATCCAGCTGCGCTACCGCACCTGTCAAATCTTTCTTCCTTACGGCTCCATACCCGACCACAACAACTTCGTCCAAGGTGGAGGCCGTGGCTACCATGGCAACATTAATTGTTGAGCTGCCACCTACAGGTATCTCCTGGGCTTCAAAACCAATGTAAGTAAATACCAAGGTAACATTGGCGTTGGAGACCTCTATGGAATAATTTCCATCAAAATCCGCCGACACACCATTAGTAGTACCTTTTTCAACCACTGCCGCACCGGGCAAAGGGATTCCCGCATCATCCACTACTGTTCCAGTAACCGTAAAAACGTCCTGACTATAGGAAAATATAGTGAACATCCCGGCAAAAAGGCATAGGACCCATACCTTTTTTGAAACTTTTGCTTTTTCAAATAAGTGTTTCATAAAATCGGTCATTTAAGTTTAGATTGTTGAATTGTTAAACAAATCTAAACAAAAATCGGAGTAATGCAATCGATTGCGTAAAAATTTATGAAACAAATGGTTATTTTAACGCAACAAATATTAATACAACATTTATAACTGCTCAAAAAGGGATTAAAAACAAGTTTTTATCGGCTTTTTTTCTAGATTCCATATTTGTTGCGTATTATTGTTGCAGAAAGTATTGCCATTATGGGTAAAAAAATTACGATTTACGACTTGGCAAAAAAGCTCAACGTCTCTCCTGCAACGGTGAGTAGAAGTTTGAACGATCATCCTTCCATAAGCAAAAAAACAAAGGACAGAATTATTGCTACGGCCAAATCCTTGGGTTATCGTACCAACAAATTCGCCGCGAACCTAAGCCAACAAAAATCCAACACTATTGGCGTGATTGTACCAAAATTAAATTCCAATTTCATGTCTACGGTTTTAGCGGGTATCGAAAAAGTGGCAAACGATGTAGGCTATAACTTGATAATTAGTCAATCCCTGGAATCGGCCGAAAAAGAAGTGCTGAATGCCAAAACCTTATATGACAGTGGGGTAGATGCCCTCATGATTTCTTTGGCTTACGGAACGGAAAACTTTGATCATCTTACTACATTTATAGACCGAAAAATACCTTTGTTGTTTTTTGATAGGGTGTTTGATTTGCCGAATTGCCCTACCATTTTGATAGATAACGAAGCTGCGGGCTACGAGGCCACGGAACATTTAATACATCAAGGTTGCACCAATATCCTACATATTGCAGGGGGTTTAAAGAGAAATGTATATCGCGAGAGATTTAGGGGCTATAAAAGGGCTTTGGAGAGGCACGGCATCATCTTTAAAGAGGACAATCTAGTGGAAGTGGACTTGGATTTGAACAAAGTACCGGAAGTGATAACCCATATTAAGGAATCCCTTCCAAAAATTGATGGGCTCTTCGTAGCCAATGATAAATTTGCGGTTCACTGTATCAAAGAACTCAAAAAAGAAGGGTATCGTGTTCCCGAGGATATAAAAGTCATGGGATTTAATAATGATCCGGTGTCCGAGGTCATTAGTCCCAATCTTAGCACCATAGACTATCCCGGCTATAAAATGGGTGTTTTGGCCGGGCAAAGTGTCATTGGGCACCTAAATGGCGCCATAAACCTACAATCCGCGAACCAAATTACACTGAGACATACCTTAATCATTCGGGAATCTACCCAAAACTAATCGGCTTATTATGAAAAAAGTAACATCAATTATTCTTCTATCCATTTTTTGTTGGATTGCCAACGCACAAGACATTAAAGAGTTTGAACCTAATGAGGAATGGTTGGCCCAAATAGAAAAAATTGCACCGATCGCGCCCACGGTAAAAAATGTAGATAAGAAGAAAATCCTTGTCTTCTCTAAAGCCACTGGGTTCTACCACTGGACCATTCCGCATAATGTTGAAATGTTAAAAATTCTTGCCAAAAAAAGCAAAGTATTTGAGATCCATGTAGGTTACGATATTCAAAAATTTGAAAAGGAAAGTCTCAAGAACTATGATGCCGTCATTTTTAACAATTGCAACCCTAGCGGTCCGGATAGAGATCTTTTTGCCGATCTGCTCCGTCAAAACAGCTCATTGTCAGATGCCGAGATCAAGAACAAGGCCCCTGAATATGAAACAAATATGATGGACTATGTCAAAAAGGGCGGTGGACTAATGATACTTCATGGTGCCATTACCGTACAAAACAATTCAGCTGAATTTAGCAAAATGACGGGAGGTAGTTTTGATTACCATCCCAAACAACAGGAAATGCACTTGAAGGAGGTAGATGCAAACCATCCTTTGGTCCAGGCATTCAAGGGTAAGGGGTTTACCCATATAGACGAACCTTATTTTTTTAAGAATGCTTATTTCGACTATAATTTTAGACCATTGCTGTATATCGAAGTGGATCAATTGGAAGGTTTAAAAAAAGTGGTAAGCCACGATGTCAATTATGTTTCCTGGATCAAAAGATATGGTAAGGGGCGGGTATTCTATACTTCTCCCTCCCATAATGCACAGAGTTTGGAAAATCCGGAATTGTTGCAATACCTTTTGGACGGTCTCCAGTATGTTGTGGGGGATTTGAAGTGTGATGATTCCCCAATGGCAAAACCAAATTGAAAATTAACGTCAATACCTATACCCGATGTAATTTATACGGATACACCCCACCTGCATTCCATTGGCACACATACAGATTTTTATCCCGGTCTACACAGACATCATGACAATGCTTAAAGACAGGTTGATCTTGAAGCATCAATTGTAACTTGCCGTTTTCATAGATAGGTTCTGTACCGCCTGGATTGGAGACTACCCTATTCTCCTTATCCAAAATTGTAACGAATCCCTTATTCATTTGCATATTGTAGTTGCCTTTCTCCATCCCGAAACAAACGCCGGAATAAATATTCTCGCCATCCAGAACCGGACGGCTTACGAAAAGGCCCGGCATATAAAACGTCTCCAGGTATTCCCCTTCCAGGGAAAAACGTTTAAAGGAATTCTTTATCCTGGCGGAACAAATTAAGGTAGGATTGGCGGAGTCCCTAGTGTCCAACGCCACACCATGGGCCTGTTTGAACTTGGATTCCTGTAAAAAACTATCACCCCCGAATTTTCGAATAAACCTACCCTTCACATCATATTGCAAGATGAATTGCGAGCCATAGCCATCGGCTATATAAATATCACCATCAGGACCTATGGCCGTTTCCGTAGGCCTAAAAGCCAATTGCTCATCATACGCTCCAACCTTTGAAGGATGGTCCAGTTCCATGGTAATTTTTCCATCGAGCGAACTTTTGATGACCCTACCCAATCCAGGATCTGTAATATATAGGAACTCTTCTCCCCCTTGGTCATGTAGGGTAAGACCATGTGCTCCGGGCAAACCTAATGTCCAATGGTCCAAAAGTCTTCCCGAGGTGTCGTATACCAAAATGTTGTTCTTGGGATGGTCCGTGAGCATAAAAAGCCTTCCCTTACGATCCATTACCATTTCATGGCAATTATTCACAGGATATTTTTCGGGATTTAAATCCCCCCATTCCCTTTCCAAGCGATAGGTAAAATCTCCATGGCCAAGTACCGTCTTTTCTAGTTTAGCCCTGGCGGGCATAATGTAGAAAGGAACCGATGAAGCGGCCAAGGTAGCACCACTGGCGCTTAGTGTTTTTCCCAAAAACTTTCTTCTCTCCAAAAATCTCTTTATTATGCCAAAATATCCTTGACCACGTGCCCGTGAACATCGGTTAAGCGATATCTTCTTCCTTGATGTTTAAAGGTAAGCCTTTCATGATCTATACCCAAGAGATGCATCAAGGTAGCCTGAAAATCATGAACATGCACCCCGTTCTGTACCACGTTGTAGCTAAACTCGTCCGTTTGTCCGTAAACCATGCCCGGTTTTACCCCAGCACCGGCCATCCACATCGTAAAACAACCTGGATGGTGATCTCTACCATAGTTGTCTGCCGTTAATCTTCCCTGAGAAAAACTGGTCCGGCCAAATTCGCCTCCCCAAATCACTAGGGTGTCTTCCAAAAGTCCTCTTTGCTTTAAATCGGTAATGAGTCCCGCGGTGGCCTGGTCCGTGCTTAAAGCCTGTCTTTTGATTCCCCTTGGGAGTCCGCCATGTTGGTCCCAACCCATATGGTACAATTGGATGAATTTAACGTCCTTTTCGGCCAAGCGCCTTGCCTGAAGACAATTGGCCGCATAGGTACCCGGTATCTTTGCATCCTCGCCATACAATTCATAAATGTGGTCCGGTTCCTTGGAAGTATCCACGGCATCCGGGACCGAACTTTGCATACGGTAGGCCATTTCGTATTGATTGATCTTTGATTGAATTTCGGGATCTTTCCAAATATCGTACTGATGGTTGTTCAATTCGGAAATATAATCGAGCGCCCTTCTACGGTCATGGTCATGAACTCCATGTGGATTGTTCAAATATAGAACTGGATTCTTGCCCGATCGAAACTGCACCCCTTGGTGATGCGATGGAAGAAAACCATTACCCCAAGCTGCAGAGCTCAAAGGTTGGGCACCTCCACCCTTTGAGAGCATCACCACAAAATTGGGTAAGTCCTTGTTGTCACTTCCCAACCCGTAGCTCAACCAAGAGCCAATAGAGGGCCTACCGCTCAATTGTGATCCTGTCTGTACGAACATCACGGCAGGCTCATGATTAATGGCTTCCGTATACATGGACTTAATAACACAAAGGTCATCTACAACTTTCGCGGTATACGGAAACAGTTCACTGACCCAGGTACCGGATTGCCCATATTGCTTAAAGTCATAAATTGACTGTACCAAGGGAAATGTGGACTGGGATGTTACCATTCCGGAGTTTCGTTGAGTACCCCGAACAGAATCTGGAATTTCCTGTCCATGCCATTTGGCCAATCCCGGTTTGTAGTCAAAGGTTTCGATTTGAGAGGGTCCTCCACTCTGAAACAAATAAATAATCCGTTTAGCCTTGGCAGGGAAATGGGTCCCATTCAATGCCCCACCAATACCGGTCAATGTAGCAGCTTTTTTAGCATCCAATAAATTATTGGCAAACGCGTTTGTAGGCCCCAACAAACTGGAAAGTGCTATGGAACCAAAACCTAATGAGGCCTTTTTCAGGAAACCTCTTCGGGTATCCTCAAATTTTTGCTTTTCCTGAAACTCGTTCATAACTACACGATTTATCTTAAAGTATACCCTTCCGAAGTATTCATGATTCCATTGATGACCGTGGCCAAGGCCGCCACTTGAATTGGGTCAGAAGTACTTTTTATTTTTGTTTCGCCTATACCCAAGTAGGCTGCGGCATCTTCCTTCTTGACCAGAAAACGTTCCAGTTCATCATTGTAAAACTTCTTTAATAGATTTATCTCCACTGATTCCGGAGTTCGTCCGGTACTAAGTTGAAAGGCTTGCTTTAGTTGTTCTTCGATATTATTCCTGGTTTGCTCAATGATGTTTTCAGCCAATACATAGGAGGCTTCAACAAACTGGGGGTCGTTCAACAACACCAATGCCTGCAAGGGAGTGCTTGTCTGCCTCCTGCTCACGGTACATACACTGCGGTCCCCCACATCAAAAATCTGCATGGAAGGTGGGGCCGATGTGCGCTTCCAAATGGTATAAAGGCTTCTTCGATAGAGCCCTTCCCCGGGTTCTTGTTTGTATCGGTAACGCCAAGGTTTATTACTGATTTCGTCCCATAAGCCCTCCGGCTGATAGGGATATACACTAGGTCCCCCTACTTTTGGGGAAAGCAATCCACTTATGGCCAAGGCATTATCCCGAACCATTTCAGCGGTCATTCGCCGGCTAGGGCCACGGGCCAACAAAACATTGTCGGTATCTATTTCCAGTAGTTCTGGTCTTACTTCGGAGCTTTGTTGATAGGCAGCCGACATAACCATTAATTTGTGCATCCTTTTGATGTCCCAACCGGATTCCATAAACTCAACGGCCAACCAATCCAACAGTTGGGGATGCGAAGGAAGGTTTCCTTGATTTCCAAAATCATCGGCTGTGGCTACCAGACCATGACCAAAATGCATCTGCCATAATCGATTTACAAAAACTCTTGAGGTCAGGGGATTATTTTTGTCGAACAACCACTGGGAAAGCCCCAACCTATTCCTTGGCAAATTCTCGTTAAAGGGCATAATGATTTCGGGTACGTCGGGGACTACCTCTTCCGTGGGTGCATCGTACATACCACGGTCAAGCACATAAGTGGGGCGAGGTTCCGCAAGGTCACCAAGGACCATAATCTCCCTAATGGGTTCCAACTCTTGGATCCTTTCCTTTCGTAACGTCTGCAACCTCAAACGTTTCTTTTCGGTTTTTTGGTCTATACTGGTATAAAAGAAGTCCTTTAGTAAGTTTTTATCCTTGTCCCTGTCCACCATTTTTAGGGCTTCAACCGGATCAAAATCATACATAACCTCCAAGGGCGATAATTCCCTATCATAGATTTTAAGGTTGTCAATCCCGCCGTCCTTAAAGGTTTTAAACTTATCACGAATGCCCATTGTAAAACCATAAAAAGGATAATTATGGACATTTTTTCGAAATAAGATGGATTTATAGAGGTTATCGATTTCAACTGCAAGAGGAGTTTTTTGGCCATTCACATAGATATGTACACCGTTCGCCCTGGCCAACCCATCATAGGAAACCGTGATGTGGCTCCATTCCTTTTCGGGAATAGGATTCTTGGTCTTTACTTGTATGGCATTGCTGGGCCATGATCGAGCAATGATGAATTTTAGGTGATTGTCCTCCAAATGCATGGAATACCCTTTTAATCCCAATCGGGTTTCCTCGCAGTGGGTAAAGAGAGAGGCTTCCTCATAAAGTGTATCCGGAAAAGCGCTAATAGATACCGTAAAGGGATCGGATTGATCAAACCAACCTATTTTCTCGGGCAGGGTAATGGCGGTATAATCGTTAAAAAACACTGCTTTTCCACTTACTCCCTTTTTAAGTTCGGGCTCCTTAACAGAGGCCATCTTCCCATTGCTATTTCCGCTCTTCGTAGACAATGTTTTTGCATCCTTTGGAAAAAAATTATCGAAATTCAGTTTGGCCACTAGACCTTTTCTGAGTCCTTTTTGCAAGTTATCCTTAAGATTTTTCCTAAGATTGGCGATCTGTGTTTCCTTCAGCTTTTCACGCTGTACGGAGACCAGGTCCTTTTTAGCCACATTTATATGGGTATCAATATATTCCAATACCTTTTCCTGCTCCTTATTGGTCAACAAAAGGGATGGCCCCGGAACCTGACCTGGGCCATAGACCGCGGTACCCAACTCGTTAGTGCTATTAAAAAATGCAAATAGCTCATAATGCTCCTTCTGACTGATAGGGTCGTATTTATGATCGTGACAACGGGCGCATTCTACGCTCAGGCCTAAAAATGCCTTGCCCACGGTTAGGGTCCGATCGGCCACATATTCTACCCGATACTCTTCGAAAACAATACCGGCCTCAGAGTTTCTTTTATGCAATCTATTAAAGGCCGTAGCCAGTTTACTTTCTTGGGTCGGATTTTCAATAAGGTCTCCTGCCAGTTGCCAAGTGGTAAACTGTTCGTAGGACATGTTCTCGTTAAAAGCCTTGATGACCCAATCGCGATACGGGCTAAAGTCCCGATGCTTATCATCCAAATATCCATCACTATCCGCATACCTGGCCACATCCATCCATTCCGTGGCCATACGTTCCCCATAAGCCGGAGAGGCTAAAAGACGATCTACCACCTTTTCATAAGCTTGGTCCGTAGTATCGTTTACAAAATCCTGTATCTGTTGTAAAGTTGGTGGAAGGCCGATTAGATCAAAATTCAGTCTCCGAATCAGACTTTCCTTGGTCGCTTTTTCCGATGGTCTCAGCTTTTCCCTTTCCAATCTGTTCCCAATGAAAAAATCAATCTCATTATTGGCCCAATCCTTTTTTGAAATCATAGGCAATTCCCCTTTTTTGGGAACAATGAAGGACCAATGGGGCTTATACTCTGCACCTTGTTCTATCCATTTGACCAAAGTCGCAATTTCTTCCTCACTCAATTCTACCTTAAATTCCGGGGGTGGCATCTTTACCTCGGGGTCTTCGGAAAGCATGCGCCTTACAATCTCACTCTTCCCTGGTCTACCGCGCACCACAGGATGTTTACCCGAACCCTTTAATGCCTCATAGGCATTTTCAGCCAGGTCTAGCCGAAGTCCGGCTTTTTGATTGGCCATATCAGGGCCATGGCAAGCAAAGCATTTGTCGGAAAGTATGGGTTTTACGTGATAGTTAAAATCAATTTGGTCCGGGAGTTCCTCATAAGCCAGTTCAATTTGATCAGGAGGGCTCCAAGTACAATTGGAAAAAATCATCACTGATAAAAACCCTAGTATTAGTTGTCTGTATGCTATCATTATGAATTGCCAGTCAATCAAATATAATTATAAAGCTATGCGAGGGTCAGGTATAAAAACAGTTTTATTAACTGTTAATAATAAATTCATACCTTTAGTAAAACGTAGGTTTGAAACATGGTAAAGGAGGAATTTAACGGTATTGTTGAAAAAATCATAGCCAGTAAATCCTTTGGTAGATCCGGTACTTACGCCAATCTTTTAAGGTATTTGGTAACCTGTTCCCTAAACAAAAATGTACCCAAGGAAACTACTATCGCTTCTGAAATTTTTGGGAAAACCGATTTCGATCCCTCTCAAAGCACTTTGATTCGGGTATATGTGTATAATCTACGGAAAAAACTCAAGGCGTACTATCAAAATGAAGGTGATTCCGACGAAAAACGGTTGACCATACCCAAGGGAAGCTATGCCATTGAAGTTATTGAAAGAAAGGAGGGCATTTCAAAACCGCCCCTATCCCATCTTAAAAAATGGGTTATTCCGTTGGCTACGGCCCTACTCTTATCACTTGCATTAAATCTCTATCAGGGTACTGCGGGCAATGAAAAAACCATAATCAATGAAGACGGACTTTGGGCAGATTTAATAGGGAGTAAGCTTCCCACCATGTTGGTTATGGGCGATCTTTTCGTTTATAATGAAAGGGATACGATACTGCAGTTGACAAGAACCATACGCGATCCCGGCATAAACTCCCTACAGGAATTCGAAGTGTTCAAGTCGATCAATACAAAGACGGATACGGAAATTGAACCGTTGACGTACACCCACCTTATATTAGGTAGTGCCCAATGGATAAAAAAGCTTTCAGAGGTTTTTTACGCAATTGACAAAGATTTTATCATCCGCACCATGTCTAGATTTAATCCAAAACAACTGCAGGACTATGATCTTATTGTTGTTGGTATGCAAAAAACCTTGGGCGTCTTTAAGTCCTTTTACAAAGATTCCGCTTTTGACTATGATGTCGAAAGTGACGCATTCTTATATACTTCCAATGAAAATGACAAAATCCTTACTTACAAACCAAAAGGGAACGCGGATTCCTACCATACGGATTACAGCCTCTTGACCAAAGTTCCGGGACCAAATGGCAATACCATTTATCTTTTTTCAGGAATTTGGGATACGGGTGCCACACAGAGCCTCAAAAATTTTACCGAAGCAAAATTATTGCAAGGATTGGAAGCCGCACTTCAATCCAAATTTGGTTATTTGCCCGAGTACTATGAAGTCTTTTTTGAGGTCAATGGAATAGATAGAATGGAACTTAGTAGTAAAATACTGTATATGCACAAGTTAAATTACGCATCCGAACCTTAACGATTTCAAGAATAAAACGTAATATTGATTTTCTAAATCTGTAATGTTTTGAGAGTTATAAAAATAGTATTCTGTTGTATAGTGCTAGTGCTTGTATTTGCTTGTAAAACCGAAAAAAAAGCGGAGACAAGCGTATCCGAAGAGACGTCGAAAAGTAAACCGATTGTTGTTCCAAGCCCTGAAGAAAAACAGGGAATGGAGCTTCTTGAGAAGTGTCTTAAAGCCCATGGAGGAATCGATACCTGGAAATCCTTCGTAGGACTGGAGTACAACCTCAATGATAATGGAAAAGAAGTCTATCAACTTACCCATTTGAAGGACAGAAGGGCCTATCTTAAGTCAAAGAAATATGAGGTCGGTTTTGATGGAAAAGTCGCCTGGGCGGTGCCTGATGCAAGCGAGGTATCCGGAAAATCGGCCGCTTTTTATTATAATCTGGATTTTTATTTCATAGGCCTACCTTTTCTTTTAAAAGATCCTGGGGTAAACATCAGTTATGCTGGAAAAACGGTAATAAATGACAGGACATTCGAATCCCTAAAAGTCACATTTGGTTCTGAAGTGGGTCTTACCCCAGAGGATGTATACTATCTCTATATTGATCCTGAAACCAATCTCATGGAAATCCTTACGTATTCCGTTTCCTATTTTGATAAGGAGAATTCCAAAGTAAGCAGTGCTAAGGTCTATTCCGATTATAGAAGGATACAAGGACTGATGATGCCGCACAAAATGGAAAATTTTGAATGGAATGAGGGTGCAATAGGAAAAAGCAAGAACCACTTGCGGATTTTTAGTGCTATTCAATTTTTAAAGGGAATTCCAAATGAAGGTGTTTTTGAGGTACCGCAAAATGCAGTGATCGAAAAACTGGAAAACTGAGCTTTGTAACTTCAAGTTGTTACATCCCCTTATTTTCCAGAGTACTCCAAGAGTTCTTGCATTGTATATTCCGAACCATTCCTTGATTTTGTACTCCGAAGCTCCTTTACTTTTTCTTCCGTGAGTACCTTGGGATTGTCGGAAAAAGCGTTGGTAACATAGGAAATGATATCGGCGATATCCTTATCGGTTATGTTTTCGTTCCGGATGAGCCCAGGCATAGCCAGATTAAAATCGTAATGCTCCCCGTTTACTTCTATTGGTCCTTCCAATCCATGAAGAATAATCAGTCCTAACCTTTCGGCATTCTCAATATGTTCGGAATTCATAAGAGGAGGCGCTAAACCTTGTATGCCTTGCCCATTGATTCCATGGCAAGAGGCACAAATCTCGAAGAACATCTTGGCTCCACTCGTTCTATTATCTTCGGCCAAGGTGATTCTGGAGAAAATGGGATTCATGGTGCCTTTCGTCCGTTGCGCGATACTTTGTGCCAATAGTGATAGAAATGGTGAATGAACAAAATCAGGCGATGTATCCAAAGATTTCTTTACAAACAGTTCTTTCTCCGATAATCCGCTCAAAATGGCCTCATGAAAAATAGGTTTGTTGGGATATCTATCCAGCAAAGTCACCATTTGAGGAAAAAATCGCTCTCTGTCAACAGCCATCCAAGTACCCAATGTACTACCTATATAAAGGTCGATACCGTTATTCCCACGCTTCATCAAGTCTTTAAAAAGTGATTCCGCCTTTTTACCATTTTCCTTGGATGCAAATGCTTCCATCAAAACAATGGCATGCATGGCAACATCCGCCAAACTATTTTTGGCCACACTCACCAAAAAATCAACGGAAAGGGCATCCAATCCTTCCAAAGTGTACAATGCATGGATTTTGGTCCATGGATTTTCTTGCCCCAACGTCAAATTTTTCAAGGGCTCTATTGCTCCTGTTTCTTCTTTGAAGATCAAGTAGTGTTGGGCCCTATTACGTATCCATCCGTTGGGGTTTTGTAATAGAAATACTAGTTCTTCGGTATTTAGAGTTTCGAAATTCGGAAAGGGTTTGGCCTTGCTTGTTTCATTCTGTACCCTTAGGATACGGCCAAAATTAATAAGGGTATCCAGTTGGTTCCCTTTTACTTTCTTTTTCAAATAAGGGCTCAAATAAGCATGATGTCCTATCATACCGCGATGCATATCCACAACGTACATACTGCCGTCCGGACCGTTGTTCAAATTTACGGGGCGAAAACCTTCATCTGTCGAGGCCAAAAACTCCCGATGCTCCCAAGCTTGCGCCGCAATAGTGGAATCCCCGGTAAATTTTAAAATATTCCGTTTTATCAAGTTGCCTTCAGGAATGCAAACGAATACATTCTGTTCATACGCCTTCGGGAATGTTCCCCCTCTGTACACCAAGGGTCCGCAAGCGGCCGTGGCATGAACCAGGATACTATCATTGTTCAGAACACCTTGGGCATATCCCCTATTTACAGTGGTGGCATGAAGTGGGTAAACGCGCTGATCTTTGGTAAGCATTTGATCTACGGACACTTTGGGTGTAAAGTAAGGATTGCGTACCACACGATTCGGCAAGACATAATCTCCTAATAATTGTCTTGAATTATCATTGTAGTATAATCTTCCAAAATTATCATGACTGATTCCCCATTGCCCCCGAAAGGTAGTCGGTTCTTTCTCCCATATGCCATTTCTTCTTCGGTACCGAAAATTAGATTTGGCATTATAAATCCAGTTATCGATATTCAACAGCAGTCCATTGGGTTGGTGTTCAGGGTTTCCTTTGGAAGCATAAATCGAATCGACAAGTACCCTGTGAACGGGTTTATCATCCTCTATCTCAACAAACCATAGTTTGGGAGGTTCTGCATACAGTAGGCCGCCATAAACGTGGGCCAAGGCACGGGGCATAACCAGACTATCCAGAAATACTTTGGAATGGTCCACGACACCATCTTCATCCAAGTCCTCCAAAATCTTGATATTTCCTACCGGTTTAGTCTCATCACTGCCTTGCATATCATTCATATAACCCGGCATTTGCGCGACCCAAATCCTACCTTGGGCATCAAAATCAATGGCGACAGGGGCCTTTAGGTGTGGTTCCGAAGCGACTACCTCCAAACGAAAACCATCCTCCAGTTGGTATTCTTCCAAAAGAATTTTAGGTTCCTCGTAGGAAGTCTTACATCCAAATACCAAAAGCGTCAAAAAAAGTCGGCTTTTGATTCTCAACTCCCTTATTCTATATAATACCGTCATATCGTAAAATCATTTCACTTTTTTGGCACCGTTCATATCACCCCTTTATAGATAAAAAACCAATGGCCAATAGCCCCGCCCAAAACGAACAGGTGCCAAATAAAGTGGTTGTAGGGTATTCTTTCCCAAGCATAGAATAAAATTCCCAATGTATAAAAGGCACCCCCAATGAATAAGAGCCAAATTCCCAGTGATGTTGTGCTTTCCATAAGATTTTCAAAATCTATTACGATAAGCCAACCCATGGCCAAATAAAGCAATAATGAAACCACTTCGTACTTGCCTGTATAAAAAAGTTTAAGGACGGTTCCTAAGGCGGCAATACCCCAAACCGTACAAAAAATATACCACCCATTGCCACTTTCCAAGGTGATAATGGTCAATGGCGTGTATGTACCCGCAATAAGAAAATAAATGGCAATATGGTCCAGAATCCGTAATCGGCGTTTAAGTTTGGAATTTTGTACGGCATGGTAAAGGGAGGATACCATGAACATCGAAATTAGGGTAAGACTATAGAGAACAATTCCAAAGGTTGCATAAATCGTTTTGTTCGTGTTGCTTTTGAGAAGAAGAAAGAGCCCAAAAAGAGCCAAAATCGCGCCAAGGCCATGGGAAATGGCATTACCCCGCTCTTCCCATTTGTTAAATTTTTCTCTTGGCATTCTAAAAAAAACTTTAAAGCCTATTGGATTCCATGAACTAAATTGTAATAGTTGACCGATTCCGGAATATCCAATTTTTCTGGAACAATTATGACTTGGGAACTATAGAATATATTTTATCCCAAATCGCTGCAAGTATACAAAAAAGTGTGCTTTGCAAGTCGGATTTATTTCCCCATTAAAATATAGGGTACGACATGAGGCCCTAGTTCCCTTCTATAAAATCCATCTTCGGAAAGAAATAGTCATAAAAAAGGGCGCCCCCTCCGCATGATGCGGAGGGGGCGCCCGAGGAAGGCGGCTCCCTACTCTCCCGCCCTTTTGGGGCAGTACCATCGGCGCTGGCGGGCTTAACTTCCCTGTTCGGAATGGA
>NZ_JANQOO010000006.1 GCF_028285715.1 Ulvibacterium sp. | reverse complement strand
ATCTCCTTTTTCACCTTGGATGCCTTGGTCCCCTTGATCTCCTTTATCACCCTTTTCGCCCTGGATTCCCTGAATCCCTTGGTCTCCCTGATCGCCTTTATCACCTTTTTCTCCTTGGATACCCTGTAAACCTTGGTCCCCTTGATCTCCTTTATCACCTTTTTCGCCCTGGATACCCTGTAAACCTTGGTCCCCCTGGTCGCCTTTGTCACCTTTTTCACCTTGGATGCCTTGGTCCCCTTGGTCTCCTTTATCACCCTTTTCGCCCTGGATTCCTTGATCTCCCTGGTCACCTTTCTCGCCCTGGATACCCTGTATACCTTGGTCCCCTTGATCTCCTTTGTCGCCTTTCTCTCCCTGGATACCCTGGTCTCCCTGGTCGCCTTTGTCACCCTTTACACCTTGAATGCCCTGATCCCCTTGATCTCCTTTATCACCTTTCTCACCTTGGATTCCCTGTAAACCTTGGTCCCCCTGATCGCCTTTGTCGCCCTTTACACCTTGGATGCCCTGTATACCTTGGTCCCCCTGGTCGCCTTTGTCACCTTTTTCTCCTTGGATTCCTTGTGGGCCGGTAAGATCTGAAGTCGTAAAGGAGGTACCGTCCGAATAGTTTATGGTAAACGTTCCATCGGCATTATCTACAAATGAAAAACTTCCGGTTTTACCGGAACCATCACAGAGATTGTTCCACTGTGCACCATTGAAGTAATAGATACATTGGGTATCGGTATTATATACCATGGCCCCATGTAGGGGAACAATACCTTGCATTTGGGAAGTGGAGACACGGGTAAGTACCAAAGCTTTGTCCGTACTTTCCAGCTCTACAATGGAGGCTCGGTTAATGGTATTCGGGTTTTCTCCTATTTTTACCTGTGCGGTTGCGAAGTTAACTCCTATAAGCAGGAGTAGCCATGGTAGTATTTTTAGATCCATTAGGTTATGATTTGGGGGTATTTGGTCTATTTTCCCGTAAAATTAAAAGACAAAGGGATGGGGGTCCTTAAAATGTTGTGTAGCCGCTATAAAATGTTGTGAATGAGGTAATGCCAGCAAATCACCTTGAAAAATGGTACTTAATCGAGGTCCCGAAATTCAATTTTGCTAGCGGGAGAGATACAAAAACCCTTGAAAATCAAGGTTCAAGTCTTCCAGGGAAACGATGTAGAAATAGATTCCAATGGGAAGTCCTTTTTCCCGGGCAATGACCATATTATCCACATTGGAAAATCCATTGAACTCATTTACATAGTTCCTTTTCTCGAATACTTTTAACCCATTTCGGTCATAGATCCGAAGTATATTATTGGGCGATTGTTCCAGTTCCGGGATGACTAAAAATTCGTTTAGACCATCGCCATTGGGTGTAATCAGGTAGTTGTCCAAATCGAGTATATCCGTGGGTTCCCCGAGGGTTCCAAAAGTGATGATCTCATAATTGTCTGGGATAAACGGGGCAGATACCACAAAACCTTGGTTCAGGTCACCCACTGCGCCACCTTCTCCCAGACTTTCCCATCTACCCGTACTTTTGTTCCATCCCATTGGGATAATTGTACCAATATCCTCTGTTATTGCCCCAATATTGCTGCGTTCATTCCAACTAATGCTAATGGTAGAGGACACATTGCCCACGAGCCGCCAAAATTCCACGGTACTTATGGCACCTATATCCCTCGGTCTATTTTCCGTATCAAAACCTTCCTCAAAGGAGGTAGGGTTGTTGGGGTCTTCCAAAAAATAAGCACATTTGGCGGAGGGATTGACCCCTTCGGAATTTAGGATCAAGGGCCGTAATTGGAGATTATCCCCAATTGGGAAGGTAAAATTCTGTTGGCTAATGATTTCGGCATAGCCGTTGACCTTGGAGAAGTTGCCCTCCCCGACATAAAAGGCCTGAGGCAGAAAATTATAGGTCACATCACTCTGGTTTCGGGGGGTCAAAAAATCCCCGGAGATAAAGTTGGTGTTATTGGCATTATCCAGACCAACCTCTAGCAATACCGCACTGTCATTGGCCAGTTCCACATCAAAAAACGAGGGAATAAAGGCCCCGGAAACGGTAAGGGGGGCAAAACCATAAAATCCGGCTAATCCCAGATTTTGGTCAAAAGCCGAATCATTGATTAGATTTGTATGGAAGCCTAGTTGCCCCTGCTCATGAATCCGGATATTGCCACTGTTGTAGAGCGCGGGTTGGGCCATAATGCCTGAGGATTGTAAGAGAACCAGTATGTAAAGGATCTTCCTCATTCGTTACTTATGTTGGCTTTGAGTAGGGCCTTTATTTCCTGGATATCCTTTCTTAGGGCCCGGACTTCTTGGGTCAGGTTATCATTTTCGTTTTGAAGCTGCTCGATCTTCTTTTGCTGGGCTATGGTATGGAGGAACAATTCTTCTATTTTTTCCAGGTTGATTTCTGTAGCCCTATTCACTAGAATACCACCAATTTTTTCTACTTCTTTTGCGGAAGGTACACCAGGGAGATGTTTTTTGGTTTTGATAAATCTCTCAACTTCTTTGAGATTCTTCATTTGATAATCCGGATTCATATCACTGATTCCATCATAATATTTTTGAAATACATAGTCTGGGGTTATGGTTCCGGTCGCTAAAATATTGCCGTTAACATGTAACTTTTGTGTAGGGGCAATACCTATACCAACGTCTTCGGCGGCGTTTATCTGTAAAACCAGAGCGCCCCCTGTTGCAAAACCTAGTTGATCTTCACCAATGCGATACATTCCCGTATTTGTATCACCATTTGTATGAAACCCGTAGCCGGGATTTCCAGCGGTGCCTTCTGATGCGGCAAAGCCATTCCTTGCCCTAACCTGACCATCAACATCTAATTTATCTTGAGGGGTAATACCACCGATACCAACGTTTCCGGAACCACCCAAAATAAAATTATTTCCACCTAGATTATGGGTTCTATTGGCAGATAATGCTAAATCTGTATTAAAAAGGTTTTGTGCACTGGAACCAGCCAGTGCTGCATCGATCCCTGCCAGGTGGGCCTCCACGTCGGGCGTTCCCGCGGTATAGTTGGTGGGCGCTGCGGCTACGGGCACTGCGGCCGCGTTCTGCGCATCGGTGTTGTCGAGATAGGGAGCCAGGTCAATGGGCGTCGCGGCCGGGTTGTTGGTAATGGTCAAAGTGTTCGTTGCCAGGGCAAGGTCCTGAATCTCGTCGGTGGGGTTCCCTCCGCCGACTGCCCACACCACGTCGCCTGCCCCGTTGGTGGTGAGTACTTCCCCTGCAGCCCCTTCCGCTATCTTGGCAGGAGTGACATTGTCGTCAAGGATTTTGATAGTGGTTATTCCGTTGTCCAATACTTGTAATGGGGTGGCGACACCATCTCCAACTATGGTCACCCCATCAGAAGTAACGGCACCACCTGTTCCCGTTGGAAGGTCATCCCAAACGACATTTCCTGTACCCAGCTCTGTTCTTAAAAATTGGCCTAAAACTGCTGAGGGCTCTATTTTAAATGGGTCGGCATTTGTACCAACACCCGTAATTGTAACTCCATCCACCTCCTCGGTAGATCCAGTGGTGGCCGGTAAGTCTACCCATGTAACTGCCGTACCTGCACCATTCGTTCTTAGAATTTGATCTGCAGCCCCTGGTGCTAGTTTGGTATTGGTTACATTGGCGTCCAATATATTAACCGTTTGCACAGCATTGTTGGCAAGCTTTGCATTATCTATGGCATTATCCGCAACCTCAAATTCATCTCCTACCTGACCATTCCCAAAAATAGTAACTTGGTCGGCCAACTCCGTTGAACCACCACCTCCTGCCAAAGCATTTAAATTAATCTCATTACCAATTGTGGCCGGTCGGGTCAATGTCAGTATGTTCGTGGTAGGATCAAAAGCCAAATCCGTTAGTTCGTTGGTATCATCCGTATCATCATTGGCAATATGGTTGGTTAGGTTGGTGGCATTGGCCGTTATACCCGTCTGTAGAGGAGCTGCATTGAACAAGGCACCGCCATCCGTACCTGCAACTATGGAATTGGGTGTATTGGCGCTTACTATGGTTTGTGCGGAGCCCCCTACAGCGGCATCTACATAGGTTTTAACCGCATTTTGGGTGGGGAAAAGAACAGCAGAGTTGCCCAAGGCCACATCATTGGATTTATTGGCCGTGTCCTCCTTTAGGGCAATGGCATTGGCATTGGTCAGGATATTTGCCGTATTGGTATTTACGCCGGTTTCCAAAACGCTATCATCATAAAAGGCCCCGCCATTGTCCGTAATGGCATTGCCCGCCGCCGCACTCACAATATCCCCTCCGGTAATAAAACCTGGGGTGTTTGTAAAATCGGCCAAAGTAAATTCGTCGGTCGCCAAGGCATCCACACCTACGGAATTTTCAGAGAGCTCGTCCCTGCCCACCGAATCATCCGCCAGTTTATTGGGGCCAATGGAATTGTCCTGGATGTCCTCCCCTCGGACACCTCCGTTTACGATTTGGTCGGTACGGATACTGTTGGGGGCCACCTCCAAATTGATGACATCGTCATTTCGCGTAATGAATATCGTACTTATCTGGTTCTCAATGGGATCTGTGGTAAATGTAAGATCTGCCGAATCACACAAGTTGGCCCACTGCACCCCGTCAAAATAATGGATACACTGGGTATCCGTGTTGTAGACCAAAGCTCCCGGATTGGGAGTAATACCTTCCATTTGTTGGGTGTTGATACGGGTAATGACCAAAACCCGTGAGTTGCTTTCCAATTCCAGTACGGAAGCAGGGTCTATGTTCTGAGGATTATCCCCGATTTTAATCTGAGCTTTCGCCATACTACAGGCGAGAAGGCCAATGGACAGGAGCACTATATTTACTTTCATAGATAGACGCTTTATGCCGTGAATGGCGGGACTAACAAAAGTAAAATTATCTACCCACTTACCTAATTTTAGCGGTTAAAATGTGCAGGTATCGCGGTGAAGTGAAAACATTGTTCCACATAGCCCTCGGGGACGGTTCGAACTTATCAAAATTGAGCGGATAATCCCATGAAAAAAGTAGAATTTCGGGAAATTAACAAAAGTTTAGAGACGTGTGTTTTTTTATGAGGATAACTTATACTTTCTTTATCTTTCTTAAAAAAAGTATAATGAGATACCTAATACCCCTGTTGCTTTGCATTTTTTGTAGTAACGCTGGATTGGCGCAGGAGGATGGGCGTACGATTTTACGGGGAAAGGTCTTGTATCGCAACAGTAGCGTTGTTAATGAAAATGTAATCAATACCACCACGGAACGTGCCACGATCACCAATAGCAATGGGGAGTTTGCAATACGGGTAAAGGAAGGTGACGAACTTGTGTTTACCGCGGTAAACTATCAATTGCAAATCGTAAGGATTACAGAAGAAATACTCAAGCGCAACCGTTTGGTGGTAGAGGTGAACGAGAAAGTAACGGAATTGGACGAGGTGGTACTGTCCCCGGAGGACCAAGAACGTTATTTGGAGTTAAGAAACGAGCAACTCAAAGGTTTTGAATACGAAATTGACCGTTCCACGGAGGTAGAGAACATAGCCATGTCGCAAACGGATCGTGGAATGCGCGATGGTCTAAATATTGCCAATATTTTTAGGGCATTGCTGAAGTCGGGCAAAACAGAGGAAGAAAATAGGCCAAGATTAAAGGTCAGTGAAGCGTTGCGACAAATCTACGATGATGAGTTCTTTGTGTTGGATCTAAAATTGCCTCAGGATAAAATCGATGCTTTTTTGTTGTATTGCGATGCCCAGATGCCGGCACAATCTTTGCTGCGAAAGGATAATGAGTTCCAGTTGATCGATTTTCTGGTAACACACAGCGAAACGTTCCGTAAGTCCTTGGATGAGGGAAAATAGTACAATTTTTATATGTTTTCTTATTTGCGCCATTTCCATGGAGGCCCAGTCCCCTTTTTCCAAAAGAGTGGAAGGTCGCGTTTACAGTACGGATGGGGACGTGGCCGCTACCCATGTATTGAACATTACCGCGCAAAAAGCGACCATAACCGATGTAAAGGGCTATTTTTCAATTTCGGCCAAGCTCAATGATACCCTGGTCTTTTCCGCGATCCAATTTAAGCGGAAGGAGCTTGTAGTAAGTCCGAACGTGTTGGAAAGCAAATTTTTACTGATTCCTTTGGAAGAAGCACTCACGGAGCTGGACGAAGTGGTAGTACGCTTATATAATTTGTCCGGCGATATGAGTTCGGATTTGAACTCCTTGGATACAGAATCCGTAGTTACGGCTTCCACCTTGGGATTGCCCAATGCCTATGTGAAGCCCCCAACACAGGCCGAAAGACAATTTTATGAGGCTACTACCGGAGGTGGTATAGTTCCCTTAAATCCCATTCTAAATGCTATTTCCGGTCGTACCAAAATGTTGAAAAACCGGCTAAAACGCAATGCAAAGTATGAACGCACCCAAAGGGTTCGGGAATTTTATCACGATTCCCTTTTTGTAAAGGATTTGAAAATACCCCAGGAAAGTATACCGGATTTTATGTATTTCTGCGAGGTGGATTCCACTTTTCAGGCCATAGTAGATACCCATGATCGGCTAAAGATATGGGAATACATGCGAAAAAAAAGTAGATACTATCGCAAGAATAATGCATTGGACTAATTTATATAAGGCGTTAAATGAGGGGACCAGAATTCAAAATTCAAATTCCAAGCATACAATTCAAATATCAATTTTGGCACATGGTTTGTTTACCTTTGAATGATGAAAATGCTTAAGAAAGGACTTTTTCTAATACTACTACCACTTTTTGCATTTGTTGCCGCACATAAGTTTTATGTTAGTGTCACTAATATTGCGTATTCAGAAAAGGAAGATGCGCTACAGATAACGTGTAGAATTTTCATTGACGATCTTGAAGATGTATTGAGAGAACGCTATGATTTTGAAGCGTATTTGGCCACCGAAAAGGAATCCGAGACTGCCGACAAACTTATTGAAAAGTACCTAAAGGCAAAATTTGCCGTACAAATCGATGAAAGGGATGTGGCCTATGATTTTTTAGGTAAAAAATACGACAACGATGTTGTGATATGCTATATGGAAGTTCCAAAAATTGATTTACCACACAAAAGCAGCATTCGTATTAGGAACGAAGTACTCACCGATTTGTTCGAAGAACAGCAGAACATCGTTCATTTTCGGATCAAGGGCACGAAAAAAAGCTTTGTGCTCACCAAATCCGATGCTAACGGAACGTTAAATTTGTAACATTTTTCTTCTTAAAACCAAAAAAAGTTTAACTTTCGCGCCTTTAAATTCAACAAGAATGAAGACTATTTCCTTTTTTTTCACCTCCATGTTATTCCTTTTCGGAGGAACTGCCATAGCACAGTCCAATGAAGAAAGTCGAGAGCCGGGCCACTATAACCAAAACAAGTTTAAGCAGCTCTATGAAGAGTTCTCCACTCCAAATACCTACCGATCGGCTTCCGGTGCTCCCGGCCCCGATTACTACCAACAACAGGCAGACTATGTCATGGACATTGAACTGGATGATAAAAATGCCAGAATATACGGAGAGGAGACCATAACCTACACGAATAATTCCCCCGACGATTTGGAATACCTCTGGGTGCAGCTGGATCAAAATGTACGGACCAAGGACACCAAATCCGCCTTACGAAATGGAACCAGGATTGCACAAGCGGAAAGGGTGGAGGACTTTGTAAAGAAATATGTTAACGAACCTTTTGACGGTGGTTTTAACATTGAATACGTAAAAGACGCCAATGGAAAGCCTTTACCATACACTATCAATCAGACAATGATGCGGATAGATATCCCCCGACCGTTAAAAAGTAAGGAACAGATTTCCTTTTCCGTAAAATGGAATTTTAATATTCCTGACCATACCGTGAATCGGGCGAGATCTGGATATGAGTATTTTCCAAATGACGGCAATAGAGCCTATGTTATTGCCCAATTTTTTCCGAGAATGGCGGTCTATAGCGATGTTCTGGGCTGGCAGAACCATCAATTTTGGGGAAATGGAGAGTTTGCCCTACCCTTCGGAAATTATGAGGTGAATATCACCGTGCCTGCAGACCACGTGCTGGATGCCACGGGGACCTTACAGAACCGCAAGGAAGTATTTTCCAAGGAAATGATGAAACGCTATGATCAGGCAAAAAAATCCTATGACAAGCCTGTACTGATAGTAACCCAAGAAGAAGCCGAGGCAGCAGAAAAAGGATTCTCGCAAAAAAAGAAAACCTGGCGCTTTAAAGCGAAAAACGTTAGGGATTATGGTTTTGCTTCGTCCCGAAAGTTTATATGGGACATGCAGGCTGTTAAAATAGGCAACAAAGATGTTATGGCCGTTTCCCTTTATCCCAAGGAAGGCAATCCATTGTGGGAGGAGTATTCCACCAAAGCTGTAGCCCACACCTTAAAATCCTATTCCGCGCATACTTTCGACTACCCTTATCCCAAGGCCATTTCGGTACATGCCAAAAACCAAGGGATGGAATATCCTATGATATGTTGGAACTACGGTCGCCCAAATACAGATGGTTCATACTCCAATCAGGTAAAATTTGGAATGATAAGTGTTATTATACATGAAGTTGGCCATAATTTTTTCCCGATGATCGTTAATTCAGATGAACGGCAATGGGGTTGGATGGATGAAGGTCTGGATACCTTTATGCAATATATGGCAGAGCAGGAATTCGGTGAAGAATTTCCAGAAGCGATTACGGGATACGATACTTATCCATCCAAAAGGGGAGAGCCCTATAAAATAGTTCCTTATATGGCTGGGGATCAAAGTACCTTGGCACCCATCATGTCCAATCCGGAAAATGTATACCAACTTGGACCGAATGCATACGGTAAGCCTGCGACGGCCTTAAATATCCTTCGTGAGACCATTATGGGGCGGGAACTTTTTGACCATGCCTTTAAAACGTATGCCCAACGTTGGAAGTTCAAACATCCCACTCCAGAAGACTTTTTCCGAACCATGGAGGATGCCTCGGCTGTCGATTTGGATTGGTATTGGAGGTCTTGGTTCTACACCACGGATTATGTGGATATTGGTGTGAAGGGCATAAAAAAGTATTTTGTAAACAATGGACCTACAAAAAAGATGCGCGAGTATATGGCGGAAAAGAACATTACCGAGGCAGATTTGCTGCCCCTGGTTTTTCTGGCCGAGGAAGATAGTGATGATTTTAATGAGAGCTTAACGGGAAAGGAAGCCTCTCAAAATTCTATGTTGTTAAAGGAGTTTATGATGGATAAGATGAGTGCTGAGGAAAGGGCACTTGTTAAGGAACCCAAATATTTTTATGAAATTACCTTTGAAAAGCCAGGGGGAATACCCATGCCGTTGATTGTTGAATATACCTATGCGGACGGAACAAAGGAGAACGTGACCTATCCGGCCGAAATATGGCGAAAAAACGATAAAGAAGTCAAAAGGGTCATTTCCTCCCAAAAAGAATTGACGGGTGTTATCGTAGATCCAAAATTGGAGACTGCAGATATAGATATGACCAACAACTCATGGCCCCAAAAAGAGGCAAAATCCGACTTTGAAAAATTTAAGGAGAATATCAAGGGCAAATAAGCTACCAACAAGCATTGATTCACCCTGTCCCTGGTAATCTGTTTACTATTTGGATAGGAAACCTTCGGCGTCCCTTCAATTGCTATACAAACTTGACTATATTTGTAGTATGTATGCTGTACACTTTTTGTTCATAAGCGGAGGGGAGATATTCTTTATTATGTTTATCGTAGTCATGGTTTTTGGTGCCGATAAAATTCCTGGTATTGCCAAAGGCTTGGGGAAGGGTATGCGCCAATTAAAGGATGCTACGGAAGATATTAAACAGGAAATTCAAAGAAGCGCGGAAAAACAAGGTATTGATACGAGCTTGGTATCGGATATCAAAAAAGACATCGACGATGTCAAAAGCAGTGTAAGTTCCAATTTAGGCGATGGCATTTCCAAAGAGCTGGGCGATGTAAAAAAAAGTATTGATGATGTTACGGGCACCATCAAGCGACAATAGTTGCGTTTATGCTCGACAAGATTCTTCAATGGGATAGGGAAACTTTTATTTACCTCAATAATCTCGGGATAGAGGAATACGATATTTTCTGGTCAACGGTTACCAACATCTCCACGTGGATTCCGCTATTCATTTTATTTTTTATCATCATTTACCTAAAATACCCGAAACGGGAGGCGCTTTTTATCACCTTGACCGTTATTGCCTTGGTCTTCTTTATTACCATGGCTACGGATATGACCAAGGAGTATGTAGCTAGGTTACGGCCCAATAACGATGCCCAGGTCAATACCTTGATACGGATCTTAAAAACACCGACTACCTATAGCTTTTTTTCGGGCCATGCCTCAAGCTCATTTTCCGTTACGACGCTAGTGGTGCTTTTTCTTCATAAGAGATTCAAATGGTGTTGGTTCTTCTACGTTTGGCCCTTACTTTTTGCTGCGAGTCGCATTTATGTGGGTGTGCATTATCCCGTTGATATCCTAGTGGGAGCCCTGGTCGGAGTTTTATCGGCCTTTCTCTTTTATACCATGTACCTTAGGCTTATCGTACCCTACTTAAGGTTAAACCATCCCTAATGGGCAAGAGGACGGTTTCTACTCGGGCATCTTCCTTTAATTGTCTGTTATAATCCAAGACTACCTTTGTGGTCTTATCCTTTGGATCTAAGGGCTCCACCACTTTGCCAGACCATAGGACATTGTCCGATAAAATAATGCTCCCGGATTTTGTTTTTTTAAGAACGGCCTCAAAATAAGCGGGATAATCCATTTTTTCCGCATCAATGAACACCAGGTCAAAAACTACCTCCAATTTTGGTATGATTTCCAAGGCATCCCCAGTATGTTGTATGATTTTACCCCCGAACCCACTTTTGTTAAAGTAACGACGTTGTATCTCGTACAATTCTTCATTTTTATCCACGGTATGTAGTTTTCCGTCGTAAGGCAGGCCCTCAGCGAGACAGATGGCGGAATACCCCGTATAGGTACCAATTTCCAAAATTGTATTGGGACGGATTATTTTGGATAACAGGCTGAGAACCCTCCCCTGAAAATGACCTGTCAACATTCGGGGCCGTACCACTTTTAGATGGGTTTCCCGGGTAAGTTCTTGAAGTATTTGCGGCTCTTCCTGAGAATGCCCTGCAATATATTCTTCCAATATGGGAGATAAAAAGTGCATAGAAGGGTTTTGACAAAAATATGGATTACCTTGAAATCGAAAAGCAAAAACCATGAACGGAATTACGATACGACCTGCTCTATTTAGTGATTTACCAATTCTCCAAAAATTTGAGCAAGGGGTTATAAAGGCGGAAAGGCCTTTAGACCCAACTATTAGGAAAGCCCCAGTGAACTACTATGACCTGGAAGCGATGATACGGGACGATGAAGTCGCCGTAATGGTAGCTGAGTATGAAGGCAATATTGTGGCTTCCGGTTATGGTATGGCAAAAAGGGCGAGACACTATTTGGACCATACCAATTATGCTTATCTGGGATTTATGTACACCGTGCCCGAATTTAGGGGAAAGGGGGTAAATCAAAAAATTCTTGCTGCCTTAAAGGATTGGGCCATTTCCAAAAACTTGACTGAAATTCGCCTTACCGTATATGAAGATAATCCCAATGCCATAAGGGCATACGAAAAGTTCGGTTTTAAAAGGCATATTATCGAGATGCGTCTGTTGTAATTTTTCCTAATGACCTTTTCCCAATATCCTTTTTGAAATCGTAGTTTTGAAAAAAAGAGTATGCTGTTCCACAACTCCCTTGATTTTGCCCAAAAACTCGATGCCGAAGATCCTCTTGGAGCCTATCGTGATGAATTTCATTTTCCCAAGATGCATGGAAAGGAAGTAATCTACTTTACAGGCAATTCCCTTGGGTTACAACCCAAACGTACCCAAAGGTATATTGATGAGATTATGACGGATTGGAGGGAATTGGCGGTAGAAGGGCATTTTCACGCCAGTAAACCTTGGTGGGATTATCATGAAAGGTTGGCCGAACCCTTGGCAAAGGTTGTTGGGGCAATACCCAAGGAGGTATGCGTTATGAATACACTTACCGTGAACCTCCATTTTTTAATGGCCTCTTTTTTCACACCTACTCCGGATAGATTCATTATTTTATGCGAGGAGAAAGCCTTTCCCTCAGATCAATATATGCTTCAGAGTCAGGTAAGGTGGCACGGTCTGGAACCGGAAGAGGCTATTGTGACGCTAAAAAAGAGGGATGGGGAGCATTTTTGGCGCACTGAGGATGTCCTTTCCAAAATTGAGGAAATTGGAGATGGGCTTGCCTTGATATTCATGGGCGGCGTAAACTACTATAACGGACAGTTTTTTGATATGAAGGCCATAACCCAGGCTGGAAAATCAGTTGGGGCAAAAGTCGGATGGGACCTGGCGCATGCTGTAGGAAATGTGGCAATGGAACTGCATAACTGGGAGATTGATTTTGCGGCGTGGTGCAGCTACAAATATATGAACAGTGGTCCGGGAAATGCTTCGGGCATCTTTGTGCACGAAAAGCATTTGGAAAACAAGGCCATTCCCCGATTGGAAGGTTGGTGGGGAACCAAAAAGGAAACTCGGTTCTTAATGAAACCCCAATTCGAACCTATGCCCAGCGCCGATGCCTGGCAAGTCAGTAACCCCCCTGTGCTCTCTTTAGCCCCTTATTTGGCTTCCTTGGAAATGTTCGATGAGGTTGGGATGTATGCGCTTATTGAAAAGCGGAACCGATTGACCACATACCTTGAATTTATCTTGAAGGAAATCGGCCGGGAGGTAAACGGTGAGTTTGAGATTATTACCCCATTGGAGAGGGGTTGTCAACTATCCGTCTTTTTACATGGAGAGGGAAGGCCACTCTTTGATTTTCTGATGAAAAATGGCGTAATCGTGGATTGGCGTGAACCTAATGTCATCCGTCTGGCACCGGCACCTTTTTATTGTTCCTACTCGGATATGTACCAATTTGGACAATTATTGAAAAGAGGCATTCTCTCAAAGACCGCTAATGGATAGTTATTCGTTTTTAGTAGTTTTGCCGTCTATTATCAAAACCAACCTGTAATACCACCAACCTCAGATGAAATCCCTCTTGCTTATACTTTCCAATGCCCGCTATTTTGGCCCTGCCTGGGTTTTCGCCAGTCTAAATATATTATTTGGAACATGGGCCATATACATTCCAACGGTAAAAGAAAACCTCGGTATAGATAAGGCCCAATTGGGAATCGCTATTTTCTTTCTATCCCTTGGGGTTTTTACCATATTTCCAATAGCCTCCACAATAATAAATAGGATAGGGGTAGGTAAGGCCACCGGGTATGGTGTGCTACTCATTTGTTTAACGGGCATACTGCCCATTATTGCCCCAAGTTATTACACACTTATGGCCGCCCTTTTTCTTTTTGGTGCCACCAATGGCTTTACGGATATAGCCATGAACACTTTGGTTACCGAATTGGAAAAGGAGGATGGGACAAAATTTATGTCCGCTTCCCACGGTTTTTTCAGTCTGGGTGGAGTTCTGGCCGGTTTGGGGAGCTTTTTGATCGGCCCATTGGCCAATCCAGCTTTACATATGGGTATGGCCATTGCCCTGGTCTTTGTAGTAAACCTTTTTTTCTATGGCAGATACAAGGGTATAACAGCCGCTCCCGTGGAGAAGGAACCTTTTGGCCTAAAACTGTTTAAACCTTTATTGTTATTGGGATTGATTTCTTTTGTTGCCATGGGGAGCGAAGGCGCCATTGTAGACTGGAGCGGACTTTATCTCAAGGAGGTGAGTATTGCCCCGGAAGCCCTCTGGGGAGCTGGATTTCTCGGCTTTCAGATAACAATGACCTTGGGACGTTTCCTAGGTGATGGTATCAGTTCCAAGATCGGTTCGGTGAAAATGGTTTCTTTGGGTACTTTGGTGGTAATTGTCGGCTATGCCTTGGTATTATCTACACAGACGTATTTGGCTATCTTAGGATTTGCAGTAAGTGGTCTTGGTTTTTCGGTAATGGTACCGGAAATCTTCCGGATAGGAGGTAACGTCCGGGGGGTAGAATCATCCCAAGGCGTGTCTTTCATAGCAGGAACGGGATATACCGGATTTTTGATAGCTCCGCCCATTTTAGGGTTTTTGGCGGACAGTTTTTCCTTAGTCACCTGTTTTCTGGTATTGACCTGCTGCGCCCTTTTAATTTTAGGGGCCACCTTTACGATGAACAAGAAAAGAATAAAATCCTAATCCAGGGCCTTTAATTGGTTTTTACCGTGACATTCGTAAAGTACAGTTTAAAACTGCCATCCTCCTTTTGATGCATTTTGGCGATTTTTAAACCGCCCATATCCACATAATCTTCCCAGGTGGTAATCAATGAAGGTTCCGCTTGGTTTCCTTTACGGAATACCCATTCCTTAACCATAAAATCATCCCCAAAATAAAAGTCATAGGCGTCTCCTGGTGTATAGCCCCCTTCGGAACCATAGACCACGGTAAGCTTTTGCATTGTTTTTTTGCTTATCGGTGCTTCCACGTTTTGGGAATGGTCGTAATCAATGCTATGCTCATCCCACAAAATATTAATAGGGGCAATCAACCAGTACTTATCATTTATAAAACCCCCGTTGGTTTTATGGGTTACACTATCCATGTCCTTTCTGAGATAGGTGAGGGTGTCGGTAGCGTTTATGGCCGTAACCTCATTGATTTTTGGTTTCCATATCCAGGTTCGTTCAAAATGACTGGTGTCCCTATCCACATTAAAGGTAAATTTTAGTTCTTGGACTTTGTTCCAGTTCTCGAATCCGTTGGCATAGGCCAATTCTTCCAAAACGGTCAATTCTTTTTCAGCTTCGACAGGGATCGTTTTTTTTTCGTTTTTACAGCCAATTGTCAGTGCAAGGCCCAATAGGAAGGTAAGGAGATATGGTTTCATACTTTGATTTTTTCAAAGATAATCAGTTTTATCCAGATGTCGATTCATTCATTTAGGGGAGTCAAGATTCCCAATAATTTGATTAATTTTACCACTTCACAAGAAAATAAAAAATGAGTTCAAAAAAAGGAAAAGTACAGCAGGCCATACAAGAAAAATTGCTCGATGAACGGAAAGTATTTCTATGGGGCATGGTAGATGATGATTCGGCCAAACACGTTATTGACCGTCTCTTGTATCTAGATCTTCAGAATAACAAGGAAATACAATTGATTATCAATAGTCCTGGAGGCTATGTAACATCGGGATTTGCCATTTACGATACCATCAAACAAATAAAAAGCCCGGTCTCCACGGTATGTTCAGGTCTTGCTGCTTCAATGGGCTCCATTTTATTGTCCGTAGGCGAAAAAGGTAGGCGGTTCATTCAGCCCCATGCCCGGGTCATGATTCATCAACCTAGTGGTGGTGCAAGGGGCCAGGCTTCCAATATAGAAATCCAGGCCAAGGAAATCATCAAGACCAAGGAATTGGGAGCCAAAATTTTGGCTGAGAATTGCGGGCAAACTTTCGAAAAGGTTATGAAGGATTTTGATCGTGACTACTGGATGGGCGCCGAAGAATCCGTGGCATATGGAATTGTCGACGGAATCTTGGAGTAGTTTCGGGCCAATCGGTCAAAACGGCTATTTATAATACTGAAAAAGTCCTTCGCAAATTTCATGGGAAGGACTTTTTTGGTAATGGTCGTTTGCCCTATTTTGACGCTAAAATTCCTTTTTTGATTTGAACTATAGGGAATTCGGTTCTTCTGTTGAGTTCCAATTCTTCCGGAGAACAGTCCTTTTTGTTCGTGCAATGATTGATAAGTTTCCTTTTGCCATAACCCTTATAGGACAATATGCGCTCCTGGGGTACACCTTTAGCGATTAGGTACTCGTAGGTAGACTTTGCCCTACTTTCCGATAATCTATCATTGTAGGCATGGCTGCCTATGGGGTCGGTATGCGCTTCTAGCCGTATGACCATATCCGGATAGGTCTTGGTCATAAGCTTTACTACTTTGTCCAATTCCAACGCGGCATCTGGCCTTATATCACTTTTGTTGAAATCAAAATAAATTTTGTTGAGATTAGCCAACAGCTTTAAATCAAGAATAGGTTCTAGAACAATATCTTGCCTTATGATTTTGGTTTCATGGGGAGTGCTATGCGTATTGAAGAAGGTATTTTTATGTGGATGTGTCCTTCTTACCGCTTCAATCATATAATTTGCGTTCCTATTGATGGGCATTCTATAATAGCCATTTTTGTCCGTCACGGTTTCTCCGGCCAAAGAGTTGGTCTGCTGGTCGAATAATCTAATTTGTACACTGTCCAAAGGTTTGTTGTTTACACCATCCGTAACAAAACCCTCAATATCCAAAGCAGGGGTGAATTTAAATTCATAGATATCATCACTTCCTATACCACCTTCCCTATTTGAACTCACATAACCGGAAATCCCGTTCGGGTCCGCATAAAACGCAAAATCATCGCTTGAACTGTTCATGGGCCTTCCCAAATTGATGACATCTACGATCTTGCCTTCTTCATCGGTTATAGTGGAAAATACATCCAATTGCCCAAAACCTACATGACCATCCGAAGAGAAAAATAGCTTACCTTCTTGATTTACAAAAGGAAACATTTCATTCCCCTCTGTGTTAATGACAGGTCCCGCATTTACCGGGGCTCCTATGCCACCTCGTTCATGGATTTCGGAATAATAGATGTCCGTACCGCCATAGCCCCCGGGGCGGTCGGAAGTGTAATACATTCTAAGCCTGTCCGAAGTTACCGTAGGATGGCCATTGGAATAATAGTCGCTATTTATTCTAATGTTCCGGTTCACGGTCCATTCCCCGTCCTTTTGAATGGCACTGAATATTTTTAGATTTATTTCTTTTTGGGCCCCGTACCCTTCCTTGTTATTGTAATAATTGTTACGGGTAAAGTAAATAATCGTATCATTTTTATAATCCGTTGAGAAAATCAACGAACTCTCATGAAATTTGGAATTTACGTCGCCTGGCAGTTTTTCCGGAACGGAGAGTGAGTCCCCTTCCCTTAATACAAAAAGATCTAACCAAGGTTCGTTGTTCCAGCCATAAGTACCCCCTTCAACATCTTCTTTTCTGGAGGACGCGAAGTAAATATGTCCGTCTCTTTTGAAAACCCCAAAATCACTTTCGGTAGAATTAAAATCTGCAAGTTCCACCTCATACCGTTCCCTACTGTTAAAAACGACGGAGGCCAAGTTCCCATCCTTTAGAAAACGTTTTAACCTGGAATCATTTTTATTGTATTTCTTATATTTTTTCAACCATTTTTCCGCCTCTTTCTGTTCCCCATTGCTGTATAGGGCCATGGCATATTTAAAGTAATAGTCCGTAGGTAGACTTGAATTATGGATAACAGCTTCAAAATGTGGAATGGCTTTCTTGTAATCCCTTATCAATAGGTAACATTCAGCCAGTTGTTGGTGCCCATAGGTTTCGTTGAATCCCCCTGCA
Source organism: Ulvibacterium sp. (assembly GCF_028285715.1). Classification (GTDB taxonomy): domain Bacteria; phylum Bacteroidota; class Bacteroidia; order Flavobacteriales; family Flavobacteriaceae; genus Ulvibacterium. The sequence continues at coordinate 91,311 of NZ_JANQOO010000006.1, read as the reverse complement.
ATCATTTTTTCATACTCCTGTATGGCCTTTACATAAGAAAATTGGCTGAAGTAGTAATCGGCTCTTTTTTGTGCGCCATACTGGGCTTGCAAGGATTGGTTGGCAGCAAGAAGAAATAATAGTATAAGGAGTGTTTTGGCGTTTTTCATCATCTGATTTTTTTGGTTCCTAGAAGTATCTTGGAGATTTAGCAGGTCCTTTCGTTTGCTTGATTACTTCGTATATAAGAATGATTTCATGGGTGCCACCTGTATATGGTCTAATGGAGGATGTCGGTAAATCATAGGCATAGCCTACCCTAATGTCCTTGGTTATCTGATAGTCCATTATTGCGCCAAAATTTGAGGCATCGTTGAAACGATATGAGGCTCCCAACCAAAATTTCTCGTTAAATAAAAAGTTGGCGGTTAGGTCATACGTCGCCGGGGCACCATTGGTGAACTTTGTAATCATAGTGGGTTTGAATTTGGTTTTTTCGGACAGATCAAACACCAGACCTCCAATAGCGTAGTAGCTGTTTCGTTCCAATGCTTGGAATTCTCCTTCGTTCAAATCCGTATTCAGGATTCTAGGAGAGGATACACCGGCATACCACCTATTTGATCCTATATAGAAGCCTGCGCCAAAATTTGGATTCCAACTGTTGAAGTTGGGGTTAAAAAAATTATCATTTGGATCTGGATTGTCCAGATTATAATTGGTAAGACCAGCTTTAAGACCAAAGGACATCTTAACTTCATCACTCACTGGAACAGTATAGGAAAAATCACCATATACATAATTGGTGCTTTCAAAACCTAACCTGTCGTTGATGTAAGAAAAACCCAATCCAACCCTATCATTGCGTAATGGTGAATGAATTGAAAATGTACTTGTTCTCGGATTACCTTCCAGTCCTGCCCACTGATTTCTATGGAGAACGGTCATATTAATAGTCTCCCTGCTTCCGGCGTATGCCGGGTTTACCGAGATGGTATTATACATGTATTGTGTAAATTGGGGTAACTGCTGTGCAGATACTACACCGCTACTTAGAAAACTAACAAAGAGCAATGCTTTTTTAAAACTGTACATGATGTCTAGGTTAAGATTTAGATTTTACTATACAATTATAGCAGTAGGTCATTTTATACTTCAAAACTATTAAGAACCCCTGCTAATCAATAATTTAGACGTTTAAACCACCCCTAAACTCGTTCTGATACATTAGTTTCGGCCAACTGTTGTTTTCTATGGATGTACAAAACATAAAATTCATAACCAATTGATAATCAGTTTTATGTAATTGAAAGTCTATTCGTTTGAAGAAGCTTTTGGCTAACGTATTTATACATTACATGTGAGGAAAGGCCAATCCTTAACGATTGTACCTTTCCTGCATGTTTTGAGCACTTTATCTAGTGGAACCGAGATATATGTATCCATTGAAAGGTTCAAGTGTTTTGCCAACTTCTGCATCGGTCGCGGTAATAATATAGTAGTAGGTACCTGCCGGAAGAACTCCTGAATTACCAAAAGAGCTTCCTGGTGATGAACCACCCCAATCGTTTTGGTAATCTTTGGACTCAAATACTTTGTCACCCCATCTGTTGAAGACCATTACATCAAAGACAAACTGGCAGAAATCAACTCCTCTGATCTCAAAATGATCATTGGTGCCATCTCCATTTGGGGTAACTGCTGTTGAAATCTCAATTTCATCACGTCCACATGGTACGCAATCTGTATTTACAACTATGGTAAAGTCCACAAAGTATTTGCATTCTCCGCCCGTGGAGCTATAGGCAATCTTATATTCCCCTGGCTTGTGTTCAATGGGGTCAAATAGTGGGCCATTTAACATTACCTCTCCCTCAAGAGTCATGAATTCTCCATTGGCATCAAATCCTTCCGGGAGGTAGTTGAACAGATTTATTGCTTCGTCCTCCACACAAATATCAATGGTCACTTCTACCAACTGTGGTTGCAGTACAAAGATAATCTGCTCAAAGGAAGCCGTGTTTCCACAGGAATCGGTCACGTCCCAGGTATGGATAATCATAAAGTCATCCGAATCCTGTGAGTCCTGTCGTTCCTGGCTGAAAACTACTTGATAGTTTCCACATCCGCCGGTAAATGTCAACTGTGGTATTTCCGGGAAGGTGTCGCCACAAAGAATGGTGATTTCTTCCTCAAAGGGATCGGCCATGATCGGGCCAGTTGGTGGTACCGTGATTACCTGCATATGATTTACGGTATTACCCGCGCAATCACTTGCATTCCAGGTACGCGTAACGGTATATCCGGTAGCGCAGTTTGCGTTATTGGTCACTACTTCATCAAAGATAACTTCAATGTTGGGTTCACAACTATCAATCGCCGTTAGGACAATGGCTTCGGGCACTTCATTACAGGCTACCGTCATGTTCTGTGGTAAGGCCTCTACAAAGGTTGGAGCAACGGTGTCCTCAATCGTAATTACTTGCACATGCTCCCGTACATTGCCGACACAATCCGTAATTGTCCAAGTTCTTGTAATTGTATATTCAGTAGCACATTCATCATCTTGACCCGAAATGTCTTCATTGAGTACTACGTTGATGGCACAAGAGCTACTTGATGTAATATCCACTGCTGGTGGTATGGTATCACAAGCTTCAATGGTACTATCCGTTGGGTAACCTTCATTGCCGTCATTATCAATGATATTTATGGAAACCGTATTATTGGCCAAAAGATTCACCAAACTGGTTGAAATATCGCTTAGTACTACTTGGAAATCCTCCGTATCCTCAATGATAATATCATCGATAATTGGAATGATAATATTCTGAGTATTGGGATTTCCTCCACCGAAGGTCAAGACTTGAGTGTTTGCTGGGACTCCCGTATAATCAAAAGGATCATTTGCCAAGCCATCCGTTGTGTTGAATGCTACGGTAAATTCATTTTGTACATCAGCATTTAGGATTACATTTAGCGAAACAGTTCCAGCACCTTCATCAATATCAATAGATGTAACATCAAATTGAACGCCAAGTGAGGGATCCGCATCATTGTCAAGAATAGAACCGTTAGCCTGTGGCGTATTTATAGATACCAACGGGTTGGTAACACCGGTAAGGCTTACAATGTAATTCTCAGTGGGCTCTATGATCGTATCATCCAGTATTGTAATTTCAATTGTCCGGGTTTCTCCGTCATTCCCTAGGAAGGAAAGGATATCTGCTTGTGCATCAAAATCAGTGGCATCGGCAGTGCCAAAGGCTGTCTCGAAAGATACGTCAAATGGTTCTTGGTAGTTCCCTGTAAGGACCACCTCGAATATTGCCGTTGCGTCCGTCCCCTCTGTCACGGTTACGTTGTTGCTGGCGAAGGATATGCCCGTACCTGGTACCGCGTCGTCGTCGTTTATGTTCCCGTTGGCCGAATTGGTGGCCTGTCCGTCCACGAATCCTATGCCCAGGCCGGATACGATGTTGGACAGCTGTACGGAGAATGCCTCCTGTGGCTCTATCACGCTGTCGTCGATGATCGGCACGTCGATGTCGAAGGACTTGGACGTGGGGGTGAATGTAATGGTCCCCGTCTGTGCGGTGAAGTCGCTTGCGTCCGCGGCGGACCCGTCTATGGTGGCGTAGTCCACCGATACGTTCCCTGCGATGTCCCCGTTCAGGTTCACGGTGAACCTTGCGAAAGCGTCCGTCCCCTCTGTCACGGTTACGTTGTTGCTGGCGAAGGATATGCCCGTACCTGGTACCGCGTCGTTATCCAAAATGGAAATTGAAGTAGTCAGGTTTACCGGAGATTGATATGAGGAAGAAGTAACCTCAATATTCAACAACTCAGTGGGCTCAATGATGTCATCATCCGTAATCGGAACCGTAAAACTAAAGGTCTCCCCATCGTTACCTACAAAGGTATGATTACTATTCACAGCTGTAAAATCTTGACCTGAAACAGCTGTATTATCCATAGTTCTATAGGCAATTGTTGGACCTACTTGATAATTACCCTTAATTTGAACGGTTATAGTCGCCAACCCTATGTCTTCAGAAACCGTAATGTTCTGCGTGGTAATTTCAATACTCTTTGTAGTATCCGGATTAACCGTGATATTCACCGTCGCCGTGACAACAGTTCCATTTGCATCCGTGATTTTATAGACCAAACTGTCCGAACCGTTATAATATGGGTTGGGCGTATATACAATATAATCATCTAACGGGTCATTGGGGGTGCCATTATTGTTTACGGTAGCTGTGCCATTTGAAGGATTTGAATCAACCTCCAGGGCACTATTGTCTTGGGGACCGTCCAAACCAAAATCATCGTTGTCCAAAACATCAAATGTATTGCTGGCCTGGTCCTCGTTTATCGTATAACTGTCATCGTTTGCCGTTGGTAGATTATCCGGTTTTACAGTTAACGTAACTGTGGACGTATTGCAAACCGATTGGTTCGGTGCGGGTAAACAAACCTGGACTTCAAAAACATCAGTCCCTACAAAGTCGTTATCGGGAATATAGGTAAAGGTACCATCAACATTTACATTTACCGTTCCATTTAAAGGTTGAACACTGGCAAAGTAACTGTATGAAGAGTTTTCCGGTACATTATCATTTGCACCCACATCACCGTTAAATTCTTCCCTAAATCCAGATTCGAAGATATCATCTACCGCATAGGTCTGCATCAAAAAGAATTTACCATCACCGTTATCATGGGTTGCCGCGATATATCTAATGGAAGTTATGGTGGAACCTACAGGTGCCACATCCGAAAGTTCAAAAAGTGCAATTCCAATAATTTGTCCATTCTGATTATTCCTCCCGCTACTCCAGTAATCAGAATCCGTGGTTGGTGGGGCCTGTGGTCTTACTCCTGTAAGGTTTCCACTGTTTCTTACAAAAGTACGTCCTAGCAATTGCTCTGGACCACCTCCGGCAGGTATGCCATACAACTCCAAGTATTGACAGTTGTTTCCCCCTCTTTCCGTTACGGCCAGTATGCCATCCGGATTTGAAGGAATACCTGGGCTATAACGTATGGTCTGTATTTGTGAATCTGTTGTAGTTGCCGCATTGAAATCTCCACAGAAATTATCACCGTTGCTATTGGATTCGAAGTAGTGGTTAAGATTAAGGGATTGATAGGCCTCGATTGCCCTAGTATTCCAATTCACATTACCACTACTACCTAGAATTTCCGTTCCATTGCGCCAGATGTTGTTTCCATTATGCCCCCCAGGTCCTAATCGGGTCAATTCATAGGATGAAGGAACTACAAAAGTATTATAGACCGTTCCGTTGATGGTAATGGATTCCAAGTTAGCCGGATCCGAAATAGTACTTTGTGTGTCCGCCCAATTAAAGGTGACCCCAGAAGAAATACCTTGAGCGTTTACCTCAAGAGAGGAACCAACTAGGGAAAAAATGAAAAACACCAAAGATGAATAGGCGAATTTTATATTCAAAATTACTTGAAGTGTAGAGTTTCGCATAGGTTTACGGTTAAGATTTAGAGACAATAGGTGAATTATGGGCTGGTTTTCCTTTAACCCGATTTAGGTGGTAAATGTTTTTTATGAATTGCTAGACCACCCATGGAATAAAAAAATGGACTATGCATTTTTAAGGTACTTTTAACAAACAAAATTATGGTCCACCCTTTCGTGTGTGATATTTTCTTTGTTTAAGAATGTGTTTTGTTCGATTAAAGACCTAAAGTTCGATGAAGGGTAAAACTTATGGGTCGTAGGTTTCGGCAAAAATTCTCAAGATATCGTTTACCGGTCAAAAATAGTCTATGAATGAGATAGTTAGCTATTCTTGTTTTCTGATCTTTATGAAAAATAGCTTGGAAGGGTTTAGGGCCACCATCATATAAAAGACGACCCGTGTTTACAACAAAAAAAGTCCTTCGCAAACCTAATGTGAAGGACTTTCTGGATATATATGGACGCCTAAGCGGAAAATTCTAAATATATACGTTGTAAAGATAGTATAAGGATGTGTCAGCATCGTTAAATGTTTATTAAATGTGGATCAATACTTCTCAGGATTTTGGATAATGTCTTGCGCCCTACGCTTTAAATCCCTTAACTCCTGTTCATCTTTTTTTTCTAAAAGATTTAGCATCATACCCATCCTAGGGTTGTTTGCAAAATGTTTCTTTTTCTCATCCAAGAAATTCCAGTACAAGGCGTTGAAAGGGCATCCTTGTTCACCGGTTTTCTGTTTTGGACTATAGCGGCAATTGGTACAATAATTGCTCATTTTGTTGATGTAATTGGCACTGCTGACGTAGGGCTTGGTGGCGACTATGCCTCCGTCGGCAAACTGACTCATACCTCGGGTATTGGTAATCTCCACCCATTCCACCGCATCGATGTAGATGCCCAAATACCATTGATCCACTTCTTCCGGATCTGTCTGGGTCAATAAAGCAAAGTTTCCAGTTATCATTAAACGTTGGATATGGTGGGCATAAGCGGTGTCTAAACTTTGTTCTACGGCATGTTTTAGACAGTTCATTTTGGTATGGCCGGTCCAATAGAAACTAGGTAGTCTATTGTAATTCTCAAGTTTATTAAGATTACCGTAACTCGGCATCTCCATCCAATAAATTCCACGCATGTATTCTCGCCATCCAATGATTTGCCGAATGAAGCCCTCTATTTGTGAAATATGAATTTCATGGGAATGATTGTCAAAATATTCCAAAACTTGGTTCACGACCTCTTTGGGTGATAGCATCTTGCTGTTCATGGCAAACGAAAGTCGGGAGTGGAATAAGAATTTTTCATCTGTATGCATTGCATCCTGATAGTCGCCAAAGTATTTTATGAGATGTTGGCAGAAGTACTGCAACGTTAAAAGACAATCCCTTCTTGAAACGGGCCAGTGGAAGTTAGTCTCGTCCAAATTCCCAAAAGTCTCCACTCCCGATGACCGTATCTGTTGTACGACTGCGGAAACATCAACGCCAAACCTCTTTTCCTGGGGAATCGGTGGGGTTCCCTTCCATTTTTTCCGGTTGCTTTGGTCAAAGTTCCATTTACCTCCCTGGGGTTGTCCATTTACCATTAGGATATCATGCTTTTTTCGCATCATCCGATAAAAGCTTTCCATGACCAATTGTTGTTTCCCTTTAAAAAAATTCTCTAGCTCATGCCGTGCGGTATAAAAGTGTTCGGTGTCGAAGGATTGGGTATCCACACCCAGTTTTTGGCAGATAGATTGCAATTGGGAGTCCAACCGATATTCATCTGGAAGCTGGTACTCGAATTTTTCGGCTCCAGCACGCTTCATGTGCATCATTACTAATTTTTCCAGATCATGTGGGTTTTCAGGATCCCCGATTTTTAAGTAGATGACCTTATGCCCCTTTTTTTCAAGTTCTTTGGCGAAATTTCGCATGGAGAAAAAAAAGGCGACAACCTTTTGAATGTGATGTTTTACATAATCGGTTTCCTGCCTCAATTCCGCCATAAGATATACAATGGAATCGTCGGTCTGGTTAAACCAGCTATGTTCTGGATTGAGTTGGTCTCCTAATATAAGTCGTAATAACTTCATTTCTTATATGATTTATGGCACACAATTTTTAAAAAAGTGTTTCTTGGAGCCAAAGGGTTTGAAATTTTCCGTAGGGGTCATAGCGCTCTGCTTGATTTCTACTATTAAATGTACGATTGCGTGGGTCATTACCGACTCCACTATTGTACATCCAATTGCCCCAATTGCTGTGTACGTCGTAGTCCAGGAGCATACTTTCAAAATAGGCGGCCCCTATGCGCCAATCCTGTTGAAGTACTCGGGACCAAAAACTCGCAACATTTTGTCTACCTCTATTGCTCATCCATCCAGTACGGGCAATTTCCTTCATATTGGCGTTTATAAAAGGTTCAGTAGTCTGACCGGAAATCCAGCTTTCCATAACCTCTTTGGCGGTCTCCCATTTGTATTTCCTATTGAGAATACCCCCAATATGAAAAATTTGATTGCCGTGTTTTAGGGAAACATACTTAAAGAAATCCCGCCAAATAAGTTCAAAAACGAGCCAATAGGTATCTTGATTTTTTCTAACGGCCCTTTCAAATGCCTTGACCTCCCAGAATATGGTCCGGGCTGAAATGCTTCCATTGGCCAACCATGCGGAGAGCTTGGAACTATATCCCGGGCCCATTAGTCCGTTGCGTGTCCTTTTGTAAAAAGCCAACTTTTTGGTCTCCCAGAAATAGTTCTGAATTCTTTTTTGAGCGTTGGTCTCACCCCCATGGAAAGGAAAGGCCGTTCTGGTATCGATACTAAAATTGTTCAATCCCAGATCCTTTAAACCCGGAACTTCAGTGTTATTTTCGATTAGATTTGTTGAGGGCCTAGCCTTAGGACTTTCCAAGGCGGGCCTCACTTTGCAATAGGTTTCGCAATTTTTTCTAAACTCTGTAAATACCTTTGGTATTTGTTGAAAGTTATTATAGGGAATATCATGAGGATGAAAGAGAAACTGATCGTAGCTTTCCTCAAAATTCACGGAGACCGGAACATTGGCGATTACCGCATCGCGTGCTTCGTTTTCGTCCCGTGTCCATTCTTTCTGTAGAAATACGCTTTGTATTCCATGTTCCTTTATGAATTCTGGAATCCGGTTTTTAGGACTTTCCAGATAAACGAACAATGGAATGTTCAATTTCTTTAGGTTTTCTTTTAGTTGGATAACGGTTTCGATCAAAAATTGGGCCCTGAACTTTTCCGTTTTCTTAAAGCCATAATCACCCACGCCAAAATACAATGGATCAAAGCAATAAATACCCATTACTTTATCTCCCAAGCATGCTTTGTTAAGGGAAGAATTGTCCGTTATCCTAAGGTCGTTCCTAAACCAAATTAGATTATTCATTTGCAACGTAAAAAAGCTTCAAATTAAAATTCGCTTCAAAAGGATTGGTCCGGTTGACGAATTTCAATCTTTGATTTTTTATTTCGTCTACACCGTTTGCTACAGTATTTTACCGCTTCCCAATTTTTTCGCCATTTCCTTCGCCAACGAAACTCCAAGCCACAATTTTCACAGATTTTAGTGGGAAGGTGAACCTTTTTATGGGGCATTTTGATTTAGTTAAATTCATCAGGTCTGGCATAGGCTAAGCGGGTCAGCAGTTCGGGAAGGGCATAACCGTCCAGTCCCACGCCCGATAGGGTCTGTGCTTTGTCCAATTGTACCCATCCATCCGTATGCTGAATGTTTTCTGGCAAATAGATATGATGAATACTTCCGATAATTAAAAGGCAGCCGTTTTCCTTTATTTCATAAGCATTCTCATAATGACACCCTAATTTTATAGTGCTTTCCTTCACATAAGGAGCTTGAAAGTCATCTATATACTCCGCGGTCAAGCCGGTCTTTTCAAATTCGGAGATTTGCTTTTCATATTTTGCCGAAGTCTGGTGTGCCTTTTCCATTATGGATTTATTTACATGATTTACCGTAAAACACCCGTTTTGTCTTAGATTTTCGTACGTATCCCGTCTTACGGTAAGTGGTCTAAGGATGAAACCCAAAAGGGCAGGATTACTCCCTATATGTATAATAGAGTTAAAAATGGCCAGATTGGTAGTTCCTTCCTTAGAAACTGTACCAAGGAGGTTGCAGGCTTTATACCCTGTACAGCTATTGATAAGATTGGATTTAAAACGGGAAGGGAGCTTGTCCAAATCAGACCTTGAATAGTGTACCATATATTTTTTGTTCTACTAAATTAAACAAAAGTTAAACAAAAAATGTTAACTTATCTTTAAACTTAGGATTTTTGAATGCTGTCCAAGGCCATTGTTATGGATGTTTAAATTTTAGTACTTTTACCATCTTTAATCCATAGCCTATCGGATTTTTATGATACAGACTCCCCAAAAAATTGCCATTGTAGGCTCGGGACTGGTAGGTTCGTTGTTGGCCATTTATCTGCAAAGAAGGGGGCACTCCATTACTGTTTTCGATCGAAGACCTGATATTAGGACCATAGAGTTTTCAGGTCGTTCCATTAACCTGGCCATGAGCGACAGGGGTTGGAGGGCCTTGCGGGAAATCCAGATTGAAAATGAGATAAAGAAAATTGCCATTCCCTTGGACAAAAGGGCCATGCATGTTATTGGAAAACCACTTTATTTTCAAAAGTATGGTAAAGAAGGCGAAGCCATCTGGTCCATTTCCAGAGGTGTGCTAAATCGTAAGATGATTGATCTGGCTGAGGGTACCGGGGTCGAATTTCGATTTGAGGAAAAGGTTTGGGATGTAAATTTGCCCCAAGCCAAAATCTATACTGGGGAAACCGAAAAAGGTACGTGGCAAGAATACGAATACGATATTATTTTTGGATGTGATGGGGCTTTTTCGCGAATACGCCATAAAATGCAGAGAAGGAGCCGTTTTGATTATTCCCAGGACTTTATCGATGTAGGATACAAGGAATTGACCATTCCGGCCAATACGGATGGCTCCCATAAACTGGATAAGAATTCATTTCATATTTGGCCAAGAGGTAGGTTTATGTTCATAGCTATGCCCAATTTGGATGGGAGTTTTACCTGTACCTTGTTTATGCCTTTTGAGGGAGAGGTTTCTTTTGAAAACATCACTACAAAAAAAGAGGCAAAGGAATTCTTTAAAACCTATTTCCCCAATGTCCAAAAGGAGATTGAGAATTTGACCACAGATTTCTTTAAGAACCCTACCAGTGCCTTGGTGACCATGAAATGCTATCCTTGGACGTATTGGAACAAAGTTGCGTTGGTAGGTGATGCAGCCCATGCCGTAGTGCCCTTTTATGGGCAGGGAATGAATGCAGGGTTCGAGGATATCTATGTTCTGGACGAGCTGATGAAGCGATATGGCGATGATTGGGAGACTATTTTCCGAACCTATGAAAGACAGCGAAAACCCAATGCTGATGCGATAGCGGAATTGAGTTATCGCAATTTTATGGAAATGAGCAGCAAAACGGCGGATCCACAATTTCTACTACAAAAAAAGATTGAAAAACGTTTTGCCAAAAAATATCCGGATAAATGGATTCCAGTATATTCCCGGGTCACTTTTTCCAATAGGCCTTATGCCGAGGCCCTTGCCGTTGGTGATGCCCAGGAGGAAATCATGAAAAAAGTGATGCAACTACCGAACATTGAGGAAAAATGGGATAGCCGCGAAGTAGAGCAACACATATTAAGTTTGCTTTAATGTTTTTTTGCCGCTCGCATTTCTGCTTTGCGCATGGGCATACCATCAATCAAGTCAAAAACAAGTTGAGGATGTATTAGGAACTCCTCTTTTAGTTTGGCACCCCCGTCCTTCCCGATTAAAAGAATTCCCTTAAATTTTTTAGAAACCCCGGCAGTATCGTAAACATCTTTTAAAGACATACCCTGTACATGACCATTTTGGGTAAAAACATCCTTATCGGCCACAATAAACAGGATTAAATCCCGATCGATCATTTCTTTCTGTGTTTTCGAGAACTTTTCCAATTGTCTCTTTAGGGTATCCGACTTTCTAGAATCATCAAACAATAGAAGAATCCTATTTTTCCATTGATAGTCCTTTAAGGATTGGGCATTTAGCTCAAAAGCGCTTAAAAGTGCAACTGCCATCCCCCATTTTAATATGGTCATGTTTGAATTATTATCTCCTTGTAATATATAACAAAAAAAGCCATCTCACGTACGTGGATGGCTTTTGATTTTTTTTGGAGAATGTTTACAGGCTTGAAAACATTTTCTCCATTTTTTGTTGCTCTTCTTCAGCTAAAACGGGATCGACCAAAATTCGACCACTGTGCTCATCGGTTATGATCTTTTTTCGAGAAGCGATTTCTACTTGTACCTGTGGCGGAATTGTAAAGAAAGAACCTCCTGAGGCTCCTCGTTCCACCGGAACGACCGCCAGACCGTTCTTTACATTGCTCCGGATTCTGGTGTAGGCCTTTATAAGCCTTTCTTCTATTTCACTCTGGAATTTTTTGGACTGGTCCAACAAGGCCATCTCCTCCTTCTCGGTTTCGGCAAGAATAGCATCCAATTCACTTTTCTTATGTTTTAGATGCGCTTCCCTTTCGGCCAGTTTTTCCTTGGTTTCGGTTATCACCTCCTTCTTCTGTTCTATCTGTGCCTTAAACTCTTTAATATTCTTCTCGGCCAACTGGATTTCCAATTCCTGGAATTCCAATTCCTTGCTTATCGAATTGAATTCTCTACTATTGCGGACATTTTTTTGCTGTTCGCTATATTTCTTTATCAAGGCTTTTGCCTCTTCGATAAGATTCTTCTTTGCCCCGATTTCAAAATTAATGGTCTCCACATCGGTTTTGAGCTTGTCCATTCGGGTTTTAAGTCCTAAGACTTCATCTTCCAGGTCCTCTACCTCCAAGGGGAGTTCGCCCCTTACATTACGTATTTCATCTACCCTGGAATCGATTAATTGTAAATCGTATAATGCCCTTAGTTTTTCCTCTACGGTCGCTTCTACCTTCTTAGTCATATGCTTTATAAATACTTGATGGGATTGGTTTTACTTTCCGATAAACGGATTGCAAAACTAGGGATTTTTTTTGTAAGATAATCTACCAAAAGATTTTTTGTAAACTGCTCCGTTTCATAATGTCCTATGTCTGCTATAATCATTTTGTTCTCTGCCTCGTAGAACTGATGGTATTTTACATCGGAAGTCACAAAAACATCGACCCCGGAAGCTTTTGCCGCGGAAATGGCAAAGGCTCCGCTACCTCCAAGAACCGCTATTTTTTGCACCTCTTTCCTTAAAAGCTCCGAATGGCGTACACAGGACGCCTTCATTTTTTGTTTAAGGAACTCTAGAAACCTTATGTCGCCCATAGGTTCTTTTAGATAACCGACCATTCCCATCCCCATGTTAAGATCGGTGTTGTCCAGGGCGTAAATCTCATAGGCCGCTTCCTCATAGGGGTGGTGTTTTACCAGTGCGTTTTTTATTCTGGACTCGTTCATGGCAGAAAAGACCACGTTTATTTGGGTCTCCTCTTCATAATGTATCTGTCCCACCTGACCCTTTGTCGGATTGGCCCCGTCATTGGCTTTGTAACTTCCGGTTCCTTCTATAGTAAAGCTACAATCACTATACTTTCCTATATTTCCTGCTCCAGCAGCAAAAAGACCTTGCCGTACCTTTTCAGCATCGTCTTTGGGAACATAGGTAGTCAGTTTTTTAAGGGTTCCTTTTTTGGGAATCAATACTTTGGGATTAAGAATTCCGAGGACATCACAAATCTTCGCGTTTACCCCATTGGGTGAATTGTCCAATGCAGTGTGCATACTATAAATGGCAATATCGTTTTGGATAGCCTTGATTACGGTCCTTTCAACATAAGAGGAACCCGTTAATTTTTTTAGACCTCCAAAAATTATGGGATGGAAGCTTACGATAAGATTACAATTATGGGTAACGGCCTCATCCACTACGGATTCCAAAGTATCCAGAGTCACCAAAATTCCAGAAACTTCAGTTTTTGGATTACCCACTAAAATTCCGGTATTATCAAAATCCTCGGCGTAGTGCAACGGTGCAAGTTCCTCCAATATTTTGGTTACTTCCCGAACTGTCATTTTTTGGTTTTATAAGGCCATCAAAGATAAAATATTATATTTTCGTTCCGGTGCGACTTTTACGAAAAATAGCGTTTCCCATTTCATTGGTGTATGCCTTGGTCATACATATTCGTAACTATTTGTACGATATTGGGTTTTTGAAATCAAGGACTTTCGACCTTCCTGTAATTTGCATCGGTAATTTGAGTGTTGGGGGGACCGGGAAAACACCTATGATTGAGTTTTTGATATTGCTTTTTCAGGATTCGTGCAATATTGCCGTATTAAGTCGGGGATATAAGCGGAAATCCAAAGGTTTTCTTATCGGACGTGAAGAAAGCACGGTTGAAGAATTGGGTGATGAACCCTTCCAGATTAGTTCCAAATTTCCCAAGGTCGTCGTTGCCGTGGACGGGAACAGAACCAGAGGCATTCTCGAATTAAAAAAGCAGGTAAAGCCCGACGTAATCCTCTTGGATGATGCTTTTCAACATAGGAAGGTAAAACCAGGCTATTCCATTTTGTTGACCAAATATTCCAATTTGTATACGGACGACAGGTATTTGCCTACAGGGGATTTACGTGATGGTAAAAAAGAAGCCAGGCGGGCGGATGCTATTGTCGTTACCAAATGTCCTTCCTCGCTGTCCCAAATAGAGCGGGATACTATTACAAGAAGACTAGGGCCGACAAAAGATCAGCAGGTCTTTTTTAGTAGTTTGGCTTATGACCTCCCCGTAAGGGACACCACAACCGTACCCTGGGAAGATTTAATGGCCCTAAAGGTTACGCTTGTCACCGGAATTGCATCTCCTGAGCCTTTAGTCCGTTTCCTAAGGAGCCAAGGGCTTGTTTTTGAGCATCTAAGATTTCGTGATCATCATTACTTTACCAAGGAGGAATTGGCTCTTTTTAAATCCAAAGCGTGTATTCTTACTACTGAAAAGGATTATGTGCGATTGAAGGGGAAACTCAAAAACCTGTACTACGTACCCGTTCACCATAATTTCCTTGGCAAGGGACAGGACCTATTGAATACGGAACTGTCCAATTTTATGAGGCAGGATTCTTGAATTCTTTCTTGCTAAAAATATTTTCCCCGATTTTTTGATAGAATACTTCCGGTTTAAAGGGCTTGGTTACCACATCGTTACAACCTGCAGCATAGAAACTCTCCAGGCTATCGTCCAAAGAGATGGCCGTGAGTGCTATAATGGGGGTATGGCCATCGAATTTACGGATTTCAATGGTGGCCTCCTCACCACTGATGCCCGGCATATGGATGTCCATTAAAATTGCATCGTATGGATTCTTCCTGGCAAGTTCAACCGCTTCCATTCCATTGCTGGCAATATCGCTGGTGATTTCCTTTTTTGTCAACATTTTTTTGGTTATCACCTGATTTATCTTGTTGTCCTCTACGATCAAAAGATGAAGACCTTTAAAGTCGTAATCCTTCTGGGTAATTTCAAAAGGAATATCATCTACAACACTATCCTTACTTTTTAGCTTCAGTTCAAAAAAGAAAGAACTTCCCTCACCCAGATTACTTTGCAATTGTATCTTGCTATCGAATAGGCCTAAAAGACTTTTTACAATGGTAAGGCCCAATCCGGTGCCACCGTATTCCCTATTAATTTGAATGGAACCTTGTTCAAAGCCCTCAAAAATAACCTTCTGCTGTTCTTCGGAAATACCTATTCCCGTATCCTGAACTTCAAAATACAGGGTTACATCGTCCTCAATCTTTTTTATCAATTGGGCTATTACCTTTACCTCTCCATCTTTAGTGAACTTTAAGGCATTCCCAACGAGATTCATGAATATTTGCGAAAGCTTCAAGGGGTCGCTCATTAAATGGCCCGGAATGTTCTCATCGTATTCCAAAATGATTTTGGTATTGTTTTCCTTGGCACTTTGTTGCAGGGAATCAATAACCTCCTGAAGTATTTTTTTAAGATTGAATTCTATGTTAAGGGGCTCAAGCTTTTCTGCATCAATTTTATTGATTTGCAATATGTCGTTTATAAAGTTTAAGAGATAATCCCCTGAAAATTTCAGCGCCTTTAAATGTTCCTTTTGATTCTCACTGGGATTTTCCTCCAATAATAAGTGCGTCAGACCCGTTACTGCATAGAGTGGTGTCCGTAACTCGTGGCTTACAGTGGATAAAAAGTTAGTCTTGGCCTCCATAGCCTGTACGGCCGCATCCCTCGCACTTTGTAGTTCGTTATTTTTGGTCTGCAACAGGTCGTTCGTCTTTAATTTTATCTGATTGTTTCGGTATAGTGAAACGGCCAGTAGCGAAATAATGGACAAAAATGCTGAAGTGAGGATTGTAGCAATTTCCGAACGATTCCGCGATTCATTCAGTTCCTCTATACGCTGGTCCATCCGTTTGATTTCATCGCTCATAAAATCAAATTGGATTTTTTCCGCAGTTTTGGCCTCTGTTTTCACCTTTTCAATGGTAAATAAGGAATCCCGAATTCTTAGGAGATTTCTATTATGAACCAAGGATTTGTCAAATAGACCTAGGTTTTCATACAGTTGGGTCAATAACTGATTGGCTTCAAGAACTTCCCTGAAAAAGTTGTTTTCCTGGGCCAATTTCAATGCACTTTCTGCATTCAGTGCTCCTTCATTAAAATTCTTGTTTTCCTGGTTCAATTGTGCTAAACCGAGATGCGCCTTGGTCGTTAGATATTCCTTTTCGTATAAATCTGTGTTGACGACCAGCGAGTTGAAGTTTTTAGAGGCACTGTCATATTTTTCCAGGTTCAAGTAAATGTTTCCTTCTACCAACAGGATATTATTGAAGAAATTGCGATCGTTGTTCAATTGCTTGGCCTCATTGAGCATAAAAATGGCCTGAAAGTTTTTATCGTCCCTGAAAAGCAAGATGGCCTCTATAAATTTATGAATGGCATCACCGTAGGGATATTCAATATCTTTTAATATGGATTTGGCCCGATCCCAAAAAAAGAGAGTGGTTTCCTCTTTGTCCAATTTAAGGTAAAGTAGGGCGAGATGGTGGTAACTGTCGACCAAGGCTTTAACATCCTCATTTTTTTCTGCAAGTTCGGCAGCTTTTTCCAAGGACTCCAGGGCAAGATCCATCTTACTCTGGTTTTTTAATTCCCTGGCATTCTCAAAATAGGATTGCAAATCATTCTGTGCCAAGGAATCTTGCCCATGGGATATATGAAGGAAGGTCACAAGGAAAAAGGCCCATAACCATCTTTTAAGGATTTTATGTAAGATTGCGATTCTCAAATATTCTTTTTAATACGGCATGGCCCCTGAAAATTAAATATTCCATCGCATAGTGGAATACAACTTCAATTTTGTAACCGGGGTTCCTGGAAATGAAACGTATAAGAATGGCAACTATTGTTTATTTCAATCAATACCATAAGAATTTTCCTATAAATAGCACGATTTTTATTTTGTTTCCCGAAAACTTGCCAAAAAACTACAATTTATGGAATACCGGTTATATAGTTTGGTACTGTAGTTTTTACATTAATGCACATGTTTATGTGCTTTGTAAGACGATCTTACCAATGCACCGCTTTCCACATATCTAAACCCCATTTCCAATCCTAATGTCTCATACTTCTTGAATTGCTCCGGCAAAATAAATTCCTTAACGGGTAAATGTTTTTTGGATGGTTGTAGATATTGGCCAATGGTCAGGACGTCCACATTTACTTTTCTAAGGTCTTCCATGGTTTGGATCACCTCTTCTTCCTGCTCACCAAGACCAAGCATTATTCCGGACTTCGTCCTATTTATACCATTGTTTTTCAGATACTTGAGAACACCAAGACTACGATCGTATTTGGCTTGAATCCGTACTTCCCGGGTAAGTCGTTTTACCGTTTCCATATTGTGGGAAACTACCTCCGGGGCAACTTGGATTATGCGATCTATGTGATTTTCAATTCCCTGAAAATCAGGAATAAGGGTCTCCAAAGTTGTGTTTGGATTCATTCTGCGGACCGCTTTTACGGTCTCGGCCCAGATAATGGAACCCATGTCCTTTAAATCATCCCTATCCACCGAGGTAATTACGGCATGTTTTATTCCCATGATCTTTATAGATCGGGCTACTTTTTCAGGCTCTGACCAATCCACATTCTCCGGACGCCCCGTCTGTACACCGCAAAAACCACAGGAACGGGTACATATGTTTCCCAAAATCATAAAAGTGGCCGTGCCCTCTCCCCAACATTCTCCCATGTTGGGACAACTACCAGAGGTACAGATGGTATGTAAGTTATACTTGTCTACCAATCCCCTGAGTTGGGAATACTTTTTACCGGTAGGAAGTTTTACCCTAAGCCATTTAGGTTTTCCCTTGGGAGGGGCAACATTACCCAAAGTCTCTACACTCATAGCGAAAATTTACACAAATATACGAAGTAAATTATTGGTTTATTGTACGGTCGGTACTTGGAGGAAACAGGTTTTCTTAATTTAAGCGTTTGCCTTGTTCAAGTTTCCGAATCCTCCTCCATATTCCAAACCTTAAGTCCCTATTGTTTGCTGCCCTTTATGACTTCCGCCAATAGTTTTTTAGCTCTGAGCAATTTCACCTTTACGTTGTTGACGGGCTCGTTAAGCTCTTGTGCTATAGCTGCATAGCTAAGCTCATTGAAGTACCTAAGATTAATGACTTTTTGGTAATGGGGCTTAAGTTTTTTGATATGTAGAAGAAGGTTGGCGAGATTTTGTTCGGTTATTAGACGATCTTCCGCAGTAGGGGCATCGTCCAAAACCCTTTTAATCGCTTCATTGTTCCCATCGGCCTCCAATGGGTTTCTCTTTCTTTTTCTGATCAGGTCAATGTGAATATTCTTCGAAATGGTAATCAACCAAGTTTTGAATTCATAGGCCTCATCATAAGTGGAAATACGATCAAAGGCTTTGGAAAAGGTTTGTATTGTAATATCCTCTGCATCGTTTTCATTTTCTGTACGCTTTAATTGAAAGCCATAGACATCGTTCCAAAAGTTGTCCAAAAGCATGCTAAAAGCGATTTGGTTACCGGACTTGGCCCTTTTAATTATTTCTTGAAGTCCATTTTCCAGCTTGGCCAATCGTGGTAGGTATTGATAAAAATTTAAATATAGAAAAGGTAGGTCCTCTATTGTAGTTTTGGAGATATGTCCTTTTTGCAATCCTGTTCACTTGGAAGTTTTCCACACATGCCACAGGCTTGTCCTTCTTTGTTCAAAAATGGATTTTGGCTTGCACAAGTACCCGCAAATTTGCCGTCTTTTTGGGACCAAATCTTTATGGCTATTCCGGCGAATGCCAGCGCAAGCAAACCTATGGTCAACAGAATCAGCATTTTTTCTGAATTTTAGGCAAAGATATAAAAAAATATGGCCTCGAAGCTAGCTTCGAGGCCATATGAACCTTAAGATTTTCTTATCAATATTTGATATTGGCAACAATATTTTCAACAGTCGGTGTCTGGTTGCCTCCTTTGGGCTCAATGGTAATGTAACCCACGGCATTATCCGAATAGGGCAAGGCTAGTAACTTTTCCCGGCTTACCGCCTCTTTAATGACTCCTAAATTCACCATTTTTCCGTTGACCTCTGCCCACATTTGGAAACATTGGTCCTCTGGCAGGTTAGGCAATTTCTCCACATTGATATAGGACAATTTCTTCACCGGATTCACATAGGCCACGGCCTTTAGTTCCTTGGCTTTTTTATTTCCCTTTACGTTGTATTTCCTGGTCTGTGGATTATTGAGCACAATAAATTGGTTCCTTACGTCCTCCAACTGCTCTCTCATGTCCTCCTCCAAATTCTTTATCTTGTTGTTGACGATAGTATTTTCTTCTTGAAGGTTTTGATTTTGGTTCCAGAAGAAATAAGAGGCTCCCGCAAACAAAAGGGTGGCAAAACTAGCGGCTATGGCATATCTAAAGAACCTTTTTCTCGTTGAGTTTTCTGCCTTTATCCTAAAAAGAATTCGTTCTTTGAGACCTTCAGGAGTTTTTAGAGCATGCATTTTTGCGAAAGCCTCCAAGTTTTCTTGAAGCTCGTCATAGGTTTCACGTACTTCTGGATACATGGCAATATAGCGCTCCACCTGAAAGGCTTCCTGATCCGTAACAGTACCCAGCAAATACTTTTCGAGCAAATCCGAATCCAGGAATATTTTTATTTTTTCTTTCATTGTATCAAATTTAACAGCGGTAGAAAAGACATGGCCGGGCCATAAATCTTTTTCAATTCCCTAAGACCGATTTTTAGCCTGGACTTAATGGTGCCCAACGGAATGTCCAGTTCCTCACTGGCTTCTTGTTGTGTCATTCCTTGAAAAAATAGGGCTTCCAATACAATTTGATATTTGGGTTCTATTTTTTCAAGATTTTCCCGGATGTCCAAAAATTCAGGCCTAATACTTTCTACTCCTAGATTATATACGTCCGAAACGTCCATTTGGATTTCCTTGTCCGTTTTTGTATGGGTACTCCGTAATTTGTCAATGGCGGTATTACGGGTGATCCTAAAGAGCCAAGTAAATAATTTGGCCTTTGAGGAATCATAGGAATCCGATTTTTTCCAGATTTTTACAAAACTCTCCTGAAGCACATCTTGCGCCATTTCCTCATCTCGGACTACCTTATGGGCCACCCCATATAGCGTATCCCCATAGTGCTCGTACAAGAGTGAGATCGCTTTTTCGTTTCGCTCCTGGAGCAATTCTACGATGTGTTTTTCAAGAAGTGTGCTCATATATTGCCCGGAATACCAAAAAATTGAAACGGATAAACATCCAATCCAACCTTTTGACCGTATATCCCAT
The DNA here is from genome assembly GCF_028285715.1 of Ulvibacterium sp. Taxonomy (GTDB): domain Bacteria; phylum Bacteroidota; class Bacteroidia; order Flavobacteriales; family Flavobacteriaceae; genus Ulvibacterium. The sequence goes on along the minus strand of NZ_JANQOO010000006.1, from coordinate 70,882 downwards.
AAACGCTAATTTATAAAATTGATTGTCACAGCAGACAATATCTCATATTTTAATTAGATAAATGTACAATTGGTAACTGTACATTTAGTTTTTGGTTAGTTTGGTTTGGTATAGCCCTCGAAAGAACTATTTTTCGGGGGTTATTTTATGATATTTACCTCAGGATGTATGGTAATGGAAAAATTTTTCCTCACACGTTCAATGATTTGTTCGGCCAGTTTTAGTATTTCCGTACCAGTGGCTTTGCCATGATTTACCAAAACCAAAGCTTGGTGTTTATGAACACCTGCATCACCGAAACGCTTGCCCTTGAAACCACATTGTTCAATTAGCCAACCCGCCGGAATTTTGTAAGCATCGGAGGAAACTTTGTAAAACGGGGCATCCGGATAGTCTTTCGCAAAAGTATCAAATTTTGATTGGCTTATAACGGGATTCTTAAAGAAACTGCCGCTATTCCCCAATTTTGCAGGATCGGGCAGTTTGCTTTTACGTATGGATATTACGGCGTTGGATATATCGATTATGGAGGGCTTATCGATTTTCTTCTTTACCAATTCAGTTTCTATTGCGCCATAGGCCATATGTATTCTATGATTTCTCTTGGTAAGCTCTATAGTTACGGAAACAATGATATATTTTCCCCTCCCTTCGTTCTTGAAATAGGAATCCCTGTACCCAAATTGGCAGTCCTCTTTATTAAAGCTCCTTGTCGTCCGATCGTCAATCTTTATAGCCTCGCAACCCACAAAGACATCCTGGAGTTCCACGCCGTAAGCTCCGATATTCTGTATGGGAGCAGTACCGGTATTTCCCGGGATAAGGGACATATTTTCGAGACCACCATAGCCCTTTTCTAAGGTCCAAAGAACAAGCTGATGCCAGTTTTCCCCGGCCATAACCTTAAGGGTAATGGTATCTTCGTCTTGGGCCAATACCTCAATACCCTTTATGTTTATGTACAGTACTAAGGCCTCTATGTCCTTGGTAATAAGCATATTGCTGCCGCCACTTAGGACGAAGATTTCGGGATGGTCCTTAAGCTGTAGCGCTTGGTCCAAGTCATCTATACTGCTTATTTCAATGAAAAAATTGGCTTTGGCATCAATACCGAAAGTATTGTAATCCTTAAGGGATATATTTTGCTGTATTTTCATCAACCTATATAACTCTTAAGGGCTTCCTTTAGTATGTTTACGGCCCTTTTTAAGCTATCCTTTTCCAATACATAGGCAATACGTATTTGGTTTTTTCCCAGTCCCTCGGTAGCATAGAATCCGGCGGCAGGTGCCACCATTATGGTCTCATTGTTTACCCTAAAGTCTTCCAAAAGCCATTGTGCAAAATCATCTGCGTCTTTTATTGGAAGTTCAACAATGCAATAGAACGCACCTTGAGGCTTCCCTATTTGTATGTTTTCTATTTTCTCCAATTCGGCAATGAGAATATCCCGTCTTTCCGTATACTCTTTTTTTACCTCGTCAAAATAACTTTGGGGGGTACTCAAGGCTGCTTCACTGGCTATTTGCGCATAAGTGGGAGGTGATAGGCGGGCTTGCGCAAACTTTAGGGCCGTTTTTATGACTTTGGTATTTTTGGAAACCAAATATCCTATGCGCGCCCCGCACATACTATATCTTTTGGATACGGAATCCACGACTATGGCATTTTCCTCCAATCCAGGTTCCTTCAAAATGGAATGGTGTTCCCTGCCATCATAGGCAAACTCACGGTATACCTCGTCGGCAATTAAAAACAAGTCGTACTTTTTTGCGATTCCCGCCAACTTTTGGATTTCTCCCTTGGTATAGAGATACCCTGTGGGATTACCCGGATTGCAAATTAAAATAGCCCTGGTCTTCCCGGTAATGCACCTTTCGAACTCCTCTATGGAAGGTAGGGCGAAGTTGTTCTCTATTTGGGAGACTACGGGGAGTACCTTGACTCCGTTAGCCGTAGCAAACCCATTGTAATTGGCATAAAAAGGTTCAGGAATTACAATTTCGTCACCGCTATCGGCAATACTACCTATAACGAAGGATAGTGCTTCGGAACCCCCGGTAGTTACTAAAATTTCCTTGGCCGAAACCGATATTCCTTTGTTGATGTAATACTCCGCTATTTTTTCGCGATAGTTCTCCGAACCTTCGGTCCTGCTATACTCCAACACTTCTAAAGTATTGTTTTTGACCGCCTCCAAGGCTGCTTGGGGCGTTTTGATATCAGGTTGCCCGATATTAAGGTGTATCACCTTGATACCTTTTCTTTTCGCCTCCTCGGCGAATGGTACCAATTTCCGTATGGGCGATTCCGGCATCAACTGTCCTTTGCGGGATATGGAGGGCATAACATTGTTAATTTTCCACAAAAATGGGAAAACCTAATGGACAAAACAATACAAGGAGATTTTATTTGATATATCGAATAATATGTTAATTTCTAATAGGATAAAGGGAAAATATGTAAATTTAATAATGTTACCGGTTTAAAGTTGAGGAATTTGAATAAATTACTTGTTCGCATTACATTCTTGCTAATTGGACTTCCTATAGTGGGAACAGGACAAGGATTTGATTTGCCCGAAGGACAAAAATACCAAAAGGTAAGGTTCAAGCTTATCAATAATCTTATCATTATCCCCATGGAGGTGAATGGAACAGAACTTTCCTTCATATTGGATTCCGGGGTCAGCAAGCCCATATTATTCAACCTCTCCGATCAAGACTCTGTTGAAATAAAGGATGTTTCGGAGATTACTATCAGGGGACTTGGCGACGGGGAACCCATAAAGGCCCTAAGTTCCAAGGGGAATACATTTGCCTTAAAAAATGTTCAAAATAAAGACCAGCTCCTCTATGTCGTTCTGGACAAAAACCTTAATTTTTCTCCTAGTCTTGGAGTTACGGTACATGGCATTATTGGATATGATCTTTTTAGGGATTTTGTAGTCGATATAAATTATGCATCAAAAGTCATAAAATTCCATGACCCTGATTCTTATGTCCGAAAGAAAGAAAAGAAGAGCGAAACGCTTCCCTTATTTGTTGCAGCCAAAAAAGGGTATATGGACGGAAGCGTTATCCTAAGGGATTCCGAGAACTTACCGGTACGACTTCTTTTGGATACGGGAAGTAGTGACGCCGTATGGCTTTTTGAAAATGATGAAATAGGGATTCCGGATAAAAATTATGATGACTTTCTGGGGAAAGGACTAAGCGGGGATATTTTTGGGAAGCGCACCAAGATAAATAGTATAAAATTGGGCAGTTTTTCCTTAAAGGATGCCAAAGCTGCCTTCCCTGAGCGCAGATCTTTCGGCGCGATCAAGTATTTGGGGGATAGAAACGGAAGCATTGGTGGAGAAGTTTTAAAACGGTTTAATATCGTTTTTGACTATCCCAACAATCAGGTTACCCTTAAAAAGAACAAAAACTTTAACATGCCTTTTCATTATAATATGAGCGGCATAGAACTACAGCATGACGGTGTGCGGTATGTTTCCGAGAGCATTGCCAATAGTAATGGTGTGGTACAAGGCAATAAAAAATCGTTCGGGGATGTACAGATTCTTTTGGAGAATCGTACCAGGCTGAGTTTGGTTCCGGAAATTGTGGTATCCGGTATTCGGGCCGGAAGTCCTGCTGAAATGGCAGGACTCCAAGAAGGTGATGTGGTATTGTCCGTAAATGGCAAAAGCGTTCATAGATATAAGCTCCAGGAAATTTTGCAAATGCTCAACGAAAAGGAGGGAAAACGTATTCGGGTGCGTATAGCAAGACAGGACAAGGACCTTCTTTACACCTTTGTACTCAAGGATTTATTCAAAGAAAAGCCCTGATTTTGCGAACCAGGGCTTTTCCAAAAAGGAAATTTAGATAATCCGGTTATTTTTTTCCTTCCGGAGCCTTAACTTCTCCTTTTATCTTCAAGACCTTTGTAGGGGTATCCGCATTGGATATAACGGTAATCGCTTTTCGAATGGGCCCTACGCGATTGGTATCGTATTTAACCTTGATTTCTCCTGTCTTACCGGGCAAAATGGGTTCCTCCGGCTTTTTAGGAATTGTGCATCCGCAGCTAGAACTTACCTTACTCACAATTAATGGCGCGTCACCGGTATTCGTAAACTCAAAAACCCGGACACCATCACTGCCTTTTTCAATGGTCCCATAGTCTACCGTTTCGGCCTTAAACTCAATTTTCGGGGCTTTTACTTGAGCGGTTAGGCTAAAACCCATTAGGCCCACAAACAATACAAGTACTATTTTTTTCATATTCGTAGTTTTAATTGTTTTTCAATGGTAAATGCAACTTATCAATAATCAAAACAGCCCTCTTTAGAAAGATTAACAGGGCAGATTTCCATTACGTTTATTGCAATATCTTGTGTTTTGGGTGAATTTCAAAAGTAAATCTTTTCAGATGAACGTCCAAAATCCTTTTGTTATCTATTAACGTTACTTATTTTTGTTTCGTATTTAACTTGGGCAAAAGACCCTGAACTTATCAATATTTAACATTCGTTTTAGACACGGTTTTTAGTGCCGCCGTTACTTTACCAAAAATTATTCCAAAAATGGATATTCCATCAAAATATGAGCCCAATACCGTGGAAAACCATTGGTATGACTATTGGATGCAACATAAGTACTTTCATTCCAAACCAGATGAAAGAGAGCCCTATACCATTATAATTCCACCACCAAATGTTACCGGGGTACTCCATATGGGCCATATGCTTAACAACACCCTTCAGGACGTTCTCATACGTAGGGCACGACTGTTGGGAAAGAATGCCTGTTGGGTTCCTGGAACGGACCACGCCTCTATTGCCACTGAAGCAAAGGTTGTTGCCAAACTAAGGGAACAGGGGATTCATAAAACGGACATATCGCGAAAGGAGTTCTTGAATCATGCTTGGGACTGGACCCATAACTACGGCGGGGTAATTCTGGAACAGCTAAAAAAATTAGGATGCTCCTGTGATTGGGAACGGACTGCTTTTACCATGAATGACAACATGTCAGACTCTGTTATCAAGGTTTTTGTGGACTTATTTAACAAAGGCTTAATTTATAGAGGGTATCGTATGGTGAATTGGGATCCAGAGGCCCAGACCACACTTTCGGACGAAGAGGTGGTCTATGAAGAAAGGCAGGGCTTGTTATACTATATAGCCTATCCCATAGAAGGATCTGAAGAAAAGGTGACAATAGCTACCACAAGACCGGAGACCATATTGGGCGATACTGCGATTTGCATAAATCCAAAGGATGAACGTTACCGGCATTTGAGAGGCAAGAAGGTCTTGGTACCCATATGCAATCGTGCCATACCAATTATTGAAGATGAGTATGTTGATTTGGAATTTGGTACCGGATGCTTAAAAGTTACACCTGCCCACGACATTAATGACCAGGCGTTGGGGGAGAAGCACAATTTGGAAGTCATTGATATATTTAATGCAGATGCCTCCCTAAACTCCAATGGTCTTCACTATGAGGGCAAAGATCGATTCTTGGTTCGAAAGGAAATTGCCCAGGAGTTGCAGGAAAAAGGATTTTTGGTGAAGACTGAAAACTATATCAATAAGGTAGGTACTTCGGAAAGAACCAAGGCGGTAATAGAACCCCGCTTGTCCGATCAATGGTTTTTGAAAATGGAGGAACTGGTAAAACCGGCCCTACACGCAGTGTTGGAGACCGGTGAAGTGAAGTTTTTCCCGAAAAAGTTCGAAAATTTATATCGGAATTGGATGGAGAACATCCGCGATTGGAACATTTCACGCCAACTATGGTGGGGACAACAGATACCGGCATACTATTTTGGAAGTGGTCAAAATGATTTTGTGGTAGCCGAAAATATCGATGATGCGCTGAAGTTGGGCCGTGAAAAATCCAACAATCCTAACTTGAACAAAGCGGATTTAAGACAGGATGAGGATGTAGTGGATACTTGGTTTTCTTCCTGGCTATGGCCTATGACCGTTTTTAATGGGATTTTGGAGCCTAACAACACGGACATCAAATATTATTATCCCACTAGCGATTTGGTAACGGCACCGGATATCATCTTTTTTTGGGTAGCCCGGATGATTATCTCCGGGTATGAATATCGTAAGGAACCGCCGTTTAAAAATGTATATTTTACAGGAATTGTCAGGGATAAGCAACGCCGCAAAATGTCCAAATCCCTTGGGAACTCCCCGGATGCCCTAAAGTTGATAGAAGAATATGGTGCTGATGGTGTCCGTGTCGGACTTTTATTGAGTTCTGCTGCGGGCAATGATCTTTTATTCGACGAAAGCTTATGTCAGCAGGGAAAAAATTTCTCCAATAAGATTTGGAACGCCTTTCGTCTGGTAAAAGGATGGGACGTAAGCGATGATTTATCCCAACCGGAGGCGTCCAAACTCGGTATAGCCTGGTATACGGCTAAATTTAACCAGACCCTATCGGAAATCGAGAATCATTTTGGCAAATATCGTATTTCAGATGCATTAATGGCCACTTACAAGTTGGTTTGGGACGATTTCTGTTCCTGGTTTTTGGAAATTTCAAAACCAGCTTACCAACAACCGGTAGATAAAGTCACTTTTGATTCCATAATTCATCTATTCGAGCAAAATCTAAAATTGCTTCATCCTTTTATGCCTTTCTTGAGCGAGGAAATCTGGCAACGCATAGCCGACAGAAACCCGCAACAGGCACTTATCATTGCGGAGTGGCCCAAAATGGAAGAGGAAATTAATCAGGGACTGATCAATGGTTTTGATTTTGCCTCTGAGGTGATTTCTGGCATACGGACCATACGAAAGGAAAAGAATATTCCCAAGAAGGAAGCCCTGGAACTGTCTGTTTTGAATCAGGAAAAGGTTTCCCATGTTTGGGATGTAGTTATTGAGAAATTGGCCAATGTCTCAACAGTTTCCTATGTGGATTATGGTTTGGAGGGTGCATTGACCTTTAGGGTCAAGAGTAATGAATATTTTGTTCCCATAAGTGGGGCCATAGATATAGATGCCGAAATCAAGAAAATACAGGATGAGCTAAACTACACCAAGGGGTTTTTGCAAACAGTTCAAAAAAAGTTGTCCAATGAACGTTTTGTAAATAATGCCCCGGAGCAGGTTGTTGCTATCGAAAAAAAGAAGGCGGCCGATGCCGAGGCCAAGATAGAGACTTTGGAAAAAAGCTTGGCCAGTTTGGAGTAAAAGGTATTTTACATAAACCATTATGGAAGCAATGACACCCTAGGATTCCTTTTTTGGATTATTATGTGACCCTTATTATCCGATTTTGGGATTTTTCATTCTTTTGGTCTACCTCATGGAAAACTCCTCCAGTATCTTTATCTTTAGGAAAAACAAGAATACAATGAAAAATTTAGTTTCCTTTCTTTTGATATTGGCTTTTGTTCCACTTGCTTGTCAAGAAATGGAAAAGCCGGAAATCCTTCCTACGGAAATACAAATAAAAACAGCTACGCTTCCTGCACCTGAAGCTGAAAAGGGTGGAGCTATGGTTTATGGTTATAATGAATCTGGTGAGTTGGTCGTTTTACGGGAGGGTACCAATAACCTTGTTTGTCTGGCCGATGACCCTAACAAAGAGGGGATAAGTGTTTCCTGCTATTCCAAAAAACTGGAGCCTTTCATGAAACGGGGAAGGGAACTTTCCGCTGAAGGCAAGGATTTTAACAAGAAAAGGGAAATTCGTGGAGCGGAGGTAGCTGCCGGTAAAATTCAAATGCCCAAGGAGCCTAGTATGATGTATGTATATTTTGGAAGTGATGAAGCTTATAACAAGACCACAGGAGAGCTTGCGGATGGTCAGTATCGTTATGTGATCTATACACCATTTGCAACTACCGAATCCACGGGACTACCGGACAAACCTCACGAAAAAGGGATGCCATGGCTTATGGATCCAGGGACTTTCAGGGCGCATATTATGATTGGACCGTTCAAATAAAAAATTTAGCGTTCTTATATTTATCTTTTTGTCAAAAATCCGTTTAATTCTGTCGGTACACTCCGGCTGTTTTGTATAAAAACACTATTTTGATGGATTATAGGACAACAGGGAAACCATTACTATTTTGAACTTGCGGTATTTCTATTGTTTAAACCGAAAATTGTTTCTGCAAACCGGCGACCACTATGCAATACACTTCTGAGGATTTATTGGGCGTAAAAACGAGAAAGGATTTAATTGAAATTGCCAAAAGGAAAAACATAAAGATCGATAACGTAGTCAAAAAATTGAAGTATGAATTGGAACTTATAAAACTTCAAAGCGAATTGGTCTCCCTCCAACAATGGATTTCAAAGAATAACCTACGTGTGGCCATTCTTTTTGAGGGTAGGGATGCGGCCGGAAAAGGAGGTTCCATAAAACGTTTTTATGAACATTTGAACCCTAGGACGGCAAGGGTAGTCGCCTTGTCAAAACCCACTGATAATGAAAAAGGGCAATGGTATTTCAGAAGATATATCAAGGAACTCCCCAACCCCGGGGAAATTGTATTTTTTGACCGTAGTTGGTACAATAGGGCTGTGGTGGAGCCCGTAATGGGTTTTTGTAATGAAGAACAGTATGCTCAATTTATGGTACAGGTTCCGGGTTTTGAACATATGCTTTATGAGGATGGCGTTATATTGATCAAGTTTTGGTTTTCCATCTCCAAGGAGGAACAGAAGAAAAGGTTCACGGCCCGATTAAGAAACCCGTTAAAACAGTGGAAGTTTAGCCCGGTCGATATGAAAGGTCAGGAACTTTGGGACAAGTATACCTACTACAAGGAACAAATGTTTACAAAAACCCATACGGATTTTAGTCCCTGGATCATAGTGAAGACCAACGATAAACAAACGGCTCGCCTGGAAAGTATGCGCTATGTGCTTTCTAGATTTGATTACCGGAAAAAGGATTATTCAAAAATACCCATTCAACCCGATCCCAATGTCATCGTTCGCTATTATAGGAATGCAAAGCAAATAGATATTTAGTATGGATCCTTTTAAGAATTTGCATTTGTCGGAAGAACATATTAAGCTTCTAAATAGTAAAATAGGTCTACGAAGCCTTTTTGCGAATAAGCACTTGGATTTGGAGAAGGCACTGAGGGATACCCAATACGAAACCAACTTGCGAAAGCGCCAGGTAGAGCTGGTGAAGTTACAAACCTGGGCCATTGAGAATAGAAAAAAGATAGTGATCTTGTTCGAAGGCCGGGATGCTGCAGGAAAGGGAGGTGCTATCCGCCGAATATCCGCCTATATTAACCCTAGGTACTATAGAATAGTTGCATTGAACAAACCCACGGAAGATGAGAAGGGACAGTGGTATTTTCAACGATATGTGAATAATCTTCCCGAGCCGGGTAAAATAGTATTCTTTGATAGGAGTTGGTATAATAGGGCCGTGGTAGAGCCGGTAAACGGTTTTTGCACTCAGGAAGAGTACAGCATATTTATGTCACAAGTGAATGATTTTGAGAAAATGATCATTCAGTCCAATACCTATTTGATCAAATTCTATTTTTCTATTACCAAGGAAGAGCAGCAAAAACGTTTTGAGGACATTAAGGAAAGTAATTTAAAACGTTGGAAAATGTCTCCTGTAGATGAAAGGGCCCAAGAACTTTGGGAAGAATATACCAAGTACAAGGAGGTAATGCTGAACCAAACGAATACTTCATACGCCCCTTGGGTAATAATAAATGCCAATAAAAAGACTAATGCACGCCTAAGCGCTATTGACCATGTCCTGAAGACCATTCCCTATGCCAAGTAAAACTGTGTTCTGGTGCTGAGGTTGATTCAGTTGATCTATAGATTTTATGGGACGGCCAAATCGGTTTAGAGAGATTGAATGAAGGAAAGCCATGGTTTTTTTGAACGATAGAATTCGTATTTAGCAAATGGCTTTTTAAGTTTGCGCTATAAAATCTGAGACTATGAGACCTTACATTTTGGCCGAGACAAATTGGGAGACCCTTAAAGATGTGAATTTTGATTTGGCCGTTCTGCCTTGGGGAGCCACGGAAGCCCATAATTATCACTTGCCGTATGCCACGGACAATTTTGAAGCGGATGCCCTTGCTGCGGGATCGGCAAAGATTGCTTGGGAAAAAGGAGGCAAAGTCATTGTGCTCCCCACCGTTCCCTTTGGGGTAAATACGGGACAATCCGATATCTATTTGGATATTAATTTAAATCCTAGTACGCAGTTTGCTATTCTATGCGATATTGTCGAGGTTTTGCATCGTCAGGGAATTTATAAGCTATTGATTTTCAATAGTCATGGAGGAAATAACTTTAAACCTTTGGTAAGGGAACTGGGCCTAAAGTATCGGAAAATGTTCATTAGCTTTTCTAACTGGCCCCAAGCCCTGGACAAATCGAATTATTTTCAAGAAGAAGGCGACCATGCCGATGAAATGGAGACCAGCCTTATGCTCTATCTAAAACCGGAATTGGTATTACCAAAGGATAAATGGGGCAGCGGCGGCTCAAAAAAATATAAAATCAAGGCGTTTTCCGAAGGATGGGTCTGGGCAGAGCGCAAATGGTCCCAGATCAGTGAGGATACCGGAGTAGGGAACCCGATAAATTCGACTTCTGAAAAGGGTGAACGGTTTTTCAAGGATGTGACCCAAAAAATGGGCAATTTTCTTTTTGAGCTTTGCGGAGCGGATATCAACGATCTGTATCAGTAAGGCTTAGAACCGACCTCAATTTTTCACTTGGTTTTTTCCATTGAGTCTATCTACTATTTCCTAATTTCCTTATTGACCAACTTTGTGTATTGTTTCATGGCCTCCTCCCTACCAATGTTTTTGGCCTGGATCAACGCATTGGCCTTAAAGGCGTTAATAAGCGGGGTCTTGCTTCCAGGGTTGCTAAAATTTTTATTTGCAATTTTATAATAGGCATAAAGTTTTAGTAAAAGATCGGCCGGAAGCGGTTTCGTATAGTTGTTCACAAACTCTACGGCCTCCAAAAAATCAGTATGTAATTTCTGCTTCTTCATCCTTGTCCACAATTGTGGCTATACAGGTTTTTGCACCGACTACCTTTTGATTCAGTTTAACGGTAATGGCACAATCCAAAGGTAGTAACAAGTCTACCCTAGAGCCAAATTTTATAAACCCTGCATCATCCCCTTGTTGCACACTTTCGCCTTTTTCCGCATAATTTATGATGCGCCTGGCCATTGCCCCGGCAATCTGTCGATATAGGATATCCCCAAATTTTGGGGTTCGTATCACAACTGTGGTACGTTCGTTGTCCGTACTGGATTTAGGATGCCACGCCACCAAGTATTTTCCCGGATGGTATTTGGAATACTTTATGCTCCCACTAGCTGGATATCGTGTTACATGAACATTGATAGGGGACATAAAAATAGATACCTGTAGGCGTTTATCCTTAAAATATTCGTCCTCTTGAACTTCTTCGATGACCACTACTTTCCCATCTACAGGGGCCAAAACTTCATCGAAGTTTTTGAGGACTTTTCGCTTTGGGTTACGAAAAAATTGAAGTATTAGAACAAGAAATACCAAAGAAAGAATTTGAATTCCTAACCGCAACCAAGCCGTACCAACATAAAATTGGGATAACAATACTGCTGCACAGACTATAAAAAAAGTTGTAATAATAATTTTTTGGCCTTCCTTATGAAACATAAGTACAAAAGATTAAGGTTAGGTATGCAAACGGTGCGGCAAAAATAAGACTGTCCAATCGATCTAGCATACCGCCATGACCAGGTAAAATGGCTCCACTGTCCTTCACACCAGCACTACGTTTTAATTTGGATTCCAATAAATCCCCAAGGCTACCAAATATTACAATGACTATTGCTAAAATAATCCACTGTTCAGGATTGATGATAGGTTCATATTTTCCAATAATATAGGCGGCACCTAGGGCAAAGATAAAACCACCCAGTGTACCTTCCACAGTTTTTTTAGGAGAAATTGAAGGATATAGCTTTGTACGTCCTAAACTTCGCCCAACGATATAGGCAAATGTATCATTGACCCAAATAAGAATAAAAATGCCCATAATCAAAAGTTTGGCAAAATCATCGTCCTTATATGGGATCATGGTCAAAAAAATACACCCTCCTCCAATATAAAAGAGGCCAACGACGAATTTTCTAAAAGTGCTGAATAAATTTTTGTTTTTCGAGAATAAATAAAAAAGAAGTGCACAATCCACAATTACTGTTAGAAACAATAACACATATATTAATGAAAGGTCATGGACCAAATAAATGTAGGCCCACCAAAGAGCCAAATAAGCCAAAAAAATATGATATCCTCGAAGTTGCACAAGCCTTTTGTACTCATAAAGGCAGGCTAGACCAAATGTCATAAAAAGAAAATCGAAGGCATCGGAGCTTAGAAAAACTGCAGATAACAATAAAATGACATAAACAGCTCCGGTAAGGGCACGTCTAAAAATCTCTCTCATACTAAAGGTCTTCCAGAAGTAAAAGATACAGATTTTTGGAACTGCTTCCATAGGTTAAAAAATCATGCGAGTTTTGATCGGTCGCCTGAAAGTGTTTTAAAGTAGTAATATTGGCAGGGATACTGTGACCGTATTTCTTTTTGATGGTCTTGAGGCCCTCCCCAATGGATTCAACCAATTGGCTTGTAGTAGCAAAAACAATTACATTGGCCGGAAGTTCATGAAGTTTTTTTTCATTTAACTGATTGGAACAGACTAATATAGAACCATTTTGAGCAATTAAATGCTCACATGTGGTGAAAAATACTTCACTGTCCTTGCTGTTTGTGGTATACGAAATTCCCTCCTTGGAAAACCTTTCTTTTAATCTGGAATCCATGGCAAAAAATGGATGTTCCTGCCAATTGTTCTCTTGGACAATATTTCTTAGGGCCTCGGAGATTTCCGAAAAGGAATCGCAATACAGAAATTTGCCGCCATTTTTTTTAAAGTGAATCGTAAATTTTTCATCAACGGGGATGTTGAGATCTGGCATATGCACTCCTCTGGTTTCCACAGTCTCCTTGGAAACTCTTTTGCCACCTCCAAATAGTTTGTCAAATAGCCCCATTTTACATGATAAACTTCTTAATACACTATCCTGTCATTATTGATGAACGTGCAAGTTTATTATTTATTTTCTTTTTTTTCTTCTTCCTCCTTTTCTTCTACGGCAATGTCTTCTGTCTTTTTCTCTCCATTTAATTTTTCCTGCCCTTTTTGGTCAAATTCCTTTTCAAAAGGCCTTTTTCCAAATATCTTCTCGAGGTCTTCTTTAAAAATGACCTCTTTCTCCAAAAGTCGTTCCGCCAAGGTAATCAACTTGTCTTTATTACTTTCAAGTACTTCTACCGCCCTTTGGTACTGTTCTTCTATGATTTTGGAGATTTCAGTATCAATACGTTGGGCAGTTTCTTCACTGTAAGGTTTCGTAAAGCCATATTCGCTTTGACCCGAGGAATCGTAATATGTAAGATTTCCAATTTCTTCATTAAGTCCATAGATGGTCACCATGGCCCTGGCTTGTTTCGTAACTTTTTCCAAGTCGCTCAAAGCGCCTGTAGAAATTTTATCAAAAATCACTTTTTCCGCAGCACGCCCTCCCAGAGTCGCACACATTTCATCCTTCATTTGTTCGGGACGTACGATAAGACGTTCTTCCGGTAAATACCATGCTGCGCCCAGTGATTGTCCCCTGGGTACTATGGTCACCTTTACCAAGGGGGCAGCATGTTCCAACATCCAACTAACAGTGGCATGCCCTGCTTCATGGTAGGCTATGGTCTTTTTCTCGCCTGCGGTAATGATTTTGTTCTTTTTTTCCAGACCACCCACAATACGGTCCACAGCATCCAAAAAATCCTGCTTGGTTACTGCCTTTTTCTCCTTACGTGCCGCGATCAATGCGGCTTCATTACATACATTGGCAATATCAGCACCTGAAAAACCAGGAGTCTGTCTGGCCAAAAAATCGAGATCTAATGTCTCTGCGGTCTTGATAGGTCTCAGATGCACCTCGAAGATTTCCTTACGTTCCCTGATATCAGGTAGGTCAACGTATATCTGTCTATCAAACCTTCCAGCTCGCATTAAGGCTTTGTCCAATACATCTGCCCGGTTGGTTGCGGCAAGTACAATGACATTGGTATTGGTGCCAAAACCATCCATTTCGGTTAGTAACTGGTTAAGCGTGTTTTCGCGTTCGTCATTCGAACCTGTGAAATTGTTCTTTCCTCTTGCCCTACCAATGGCATCAATTTCATCAATAAATATTATAGCAGGGGATTTATCCTTAGCCTGTTTAAAAAGGTCACGTACCCTAGAAGCACCGACTCCGACAAACATTTCAACAAAGTCGGATCCGGAAAGCGAGAAAAAAGGTACCTTGGCTTCTCCTGCAACCGCTTTGGCCAGTAGTGTCTTCCCTGTTCCGGGAGGACCTACGAGAAGTGCTCCTTTTGGAATCTTTCCTCCTAAAGAAGTATACTTGTCCGGGTTCTTGAGGAACTCCACGATTTCCTCCACCTCTTCCTTGGCTCCCTCTAACCCCGCTACATCCCTAAACGATGTGCGAGTGTCCGTCTTTTCATCAAAAAGCTTGGCCTTGGATTTACCAATATTGAAAATCTGGCCGCCGGCACCCCCGCCACCTCCACCGGACATTCTGCGCATTAAATAAATCCAGATGCCAATAATCAAAACGAAGGGAAGGATCCCCAACAAAAAATCACCCAGGTAGTTGGACTCCGTATCATAGTCCACTATGGTATCCAGATTGTTTTCTGTTTTTAGATTTTTAATCTCGTTCTCAAAATTTTGAAGATCTCCGTAATCAAGAACATATTGTGGCGAAGCCGAGGGGCTTAATGCAAAGGGCTGGTCCTTAACGTCTTTATGAACATCCTTTTGGAGTGCCTCGTCCGTTAAAAAGACTTTGGCCTGTCTTGTATTGGTGATTATCAGAATTTTTTCGATATCCCCATTTCTAAGATACTCCTGTAATTCCGAAGTAGTGGTTTTCTTGGTACTGGAGAGATTACCACTTCCAAAGAACTGGAACCCAATTAGTAAAATTGCGATCAATCCATAAATCCACCAGGAACTGAATCTGGGTTTTTTAGGATTTGTATTGCTTTCTTTTGCCATTATTTTATTTTTTGCCCTTTTTTTGGTAATCCTAAGGGATTATTTCAAGGCTTGGTTTATGCTACTTTCGATTTCGGTGAACTTGGCATCGCCCCAAAGACCTTCAATATCATAGAATTCCCGTGCATGCTTCTGGAAGACATGGACTACGACATTGACGTAATCCATTAGAACCCACTCGGCATTATCTTCGCCCTCTACGTGCCAAGGCCTGTCCTTAATTGCTTTGCTAACTGTTTTTTGGATAGATCCGGTGATAGCATTAACGTGGGTGTTGGAAGTACCACTGCAAATTATAAAGTAGTCACAAACAGTATTTTCAATTTCCCTTAAGTCAAGCAAGCTTACATCGTTTCCCTTTACTTCATCAATTCCCTGTAAAATTAGTGCGATTAACTCGTCTGCGCTAGCTTTCCTTTTCTGCATTCAAAAATTTTAGTTTAAGCAAAGTTATTATTTTTTTGTTCTTTTACCTCTAGTTTTTAACAATTGATTAAAGATAGAATCTAAAGGTTGCCCCATGCCAATAATCAAACTTGATGCCATAGACTCTACCAATGCGTACCTAAAAAAACTTATTGCTTCCAAAACCTCCGAGGACTTCACGGTAGTCGTTGCCAAGAAACAGTTTCAGGGTAGAGGACAAAGGGGTGAGCAGTGGATATCGGAAGAGGGTAAGAACCTAACATTTAGTGTTTTAAAAGAAAACAACGACCTTCCTGCAGATAATCCCTTTTTGTTGAACATCATAGTATCACTTGCCCTATTCAATTGTTTGAATAACCTTCATGTTCCTGATTTAAAGGTCAAATGGCCTAACGACATTCTGTCAGGTACTTCCAAAATTTGTGGCATTCTTATCGAGAATATCGTAATGGGTAATACGATAAAAGCCTCTATCATTGGTATTGGGCTTAATGCCAACCAGACGATTTTCCATAATGTTCCCAAAGCTTCCTCGTTGAAATTGTTGTTGGGCAAAACATTTGACCTGGATGAGCTTCTAAGTGAATTATTGAAAAGTTTAAAGTCTGTTTTTAAGGATTTCCAAGAAAGTGGAAGTGAAAAATTATGGGAAGCCTATTTGGAGATATTGTTTTTAAAGGACAGACCAGCGACATTTAAGGATACCAATGGGAATAGATTTATGGGATTTATTCGCGGTGTCTCTACCGAAGGTAAACTGATTATTGCGCTTGAGGATAATGTAAAAAAAGAATTCGCTTTTAAGGAAATAACCCAGCTATACTAGGGTTTTAGCCAAGTTTTCCAACAAGGTATCCATAAAATTGGTGATGGGTTGCTTTATCATCATGGCCATCATGGCATTGAATTCCCCTTGAAAACTTAATGCTACCTGGGTTTCTCCATCAGTTATGGCCAAGATATCGGCCGTGAGCGTAAAAGGTAGTTTTTCGCTTGCGGCTCCTAAAACAATTTTGTTATGTGGGAATTGTTCCTTTCGTTGCAACACAATTTCGGGCATGCCCTTTAAGGCGAACAGGAATCGGTCTTCATTGATAAGTTCAAATTTGTCAGTGCTATTGGGCATCAATTTTTCAAAATTCTTAAGTTCACTAAGAAAATCGAAAACCTGCTCTTGGTTTTTTGAAATACTCTTTTTAGGCGTTTCTATGTACATTCCTTATAAGTTCCATGTAGAAGGACTTTTTCGCCATTCTAACAATGTGTTCAACTGTTCCTCTTTGATGTATCCGGTTTCCGAAGCCTTCTCAATGAGATGGTCGTAATCCCCGAGCGTATGCAATTCAATATCCCTTTTCTCAAAATTTTCCTTGGCCACATCGAAACCATAGTTGAAAATTCCCAACATTCCCTTTACGTTTGAACCTTCGTCAGTGAGTGCATTTACAGCGTTTAAACTACTTTTTCCCGTGCTGATAAGATCTTCCACTACAACCAAATTCTGATGGGCTTCCAATTTACCTTCAATCTGGTTCTTTCTTCCATGGGCTTTGGGTTCCGGTCTAACATAAATAAAGGGGAGCCCTAAATAATCGGCAACCAGCATTCCAATGCCAATAGCCCCGGTAGCTACCCCTGCAATTATGTCTGGCTTACCGTAAAGGGATTCCAATTGTTTGGCCATTTCCTCCCTAACATAATTTCGTATTATGGGGTAGGAAAGTATAATTCTGTTATCACAATAAATAGGGGATTTCCACCCGGAGGCCCATGTAAAAGGATTTTCCGGTCTCAACTTTATTGCATTAATTTGTAACAGAAGCTCTGCTGTTTTTTTGGCGGTGTTTTTGTCCAAAATCATGGAGCAAATGTATAAAGTTTTCGTTAAAGAGGCACCTCTTATTTTAACCAACAAACTTTCTGAAATAGCGAACAGTAAATATTTCCCCTTAAACGCAGAAGCTATACAGGAAGCTATTGATGCATTGGCCAAGAAAAGGTTGGAAGAGGCCTATATCTATCACCCCAACCATGAAGAAATCCTAAAAAAGTTCTGTAAGCAGATTCAACTGGAAATTGCTGCTGGAGGCGTAGTGACCAACAAGAAAGGAAAGGTACTTTTTATCTACAGAAACGATAAGTGGGATTTGCCCAAAGGGAAGTTGGAAAAAAGTGAAAGCTTGGAGGAATGTGCATTACGCGAGGTAGAGGAGGAAACCGGTGTGAAGGGGTTAAAAATCGAAAACAAATTACAGATTACCTACCATGTTTTTAAAAGAAATGGAAAATATAGATTAAAGGAAGTACATTGGTATGCAATGCGTACCAGTTATGAGGGCAAACTAAAAGGGCAAAAGAATGAAGGCATAGAAAAAGTAAAATGGAAAGGCCCTAAAAAAATCCAAAAAGCCTTACAAAACTCATATACCAATATAAAAATACTCTTCGGGGAATAGATCAAGGAACGTCTTTGCCGGAAGCAATTCGGTAAACTGGATATTGCATATGGGAAGGCTCATAAAACTTTGATTTTTGGTACAACCAATCCAATTGGGCGTACCAGTCATCCGCAAACTCCAAATCATTTTTTTTCTTGGTATTGAAATCATCCCTAAGCTGATCGTCATTTTCTAGCATTTCTGCGGCAATATTCTCAAAAATATACGGAGAAAAGCCTTCTTTTCTTTGTAGTATCGAATCAAAGAAATTCCAATTAAAAAAAGAATCGACGGTACAGGGCTCCAAGGTTTCCAAAAGATAACGGATACCTTCCTGGTCGATAGGAATTACGAGGTCTCCCTCCGAGAATAAGAGATTCACCATATCCTTGGAGATTTTTGTATCGTAGTGTAGGTAATGCCCCTCATATGCGAAATCCAAAGTTTTGTATTCTTTTATCTTATAGGATTCTACCGTTAACGTGGAATCCCTCTGCAAAGTTTCGTAGTTTATTTTGTTCAAATCCAAAAGCTCTATCACAGAGGTCCATCCTTTTTTTAGGATGTAGGCTTCCGGGATTTTTACCGAATCAATGGGTTTATAGTGATTTCTATACTCCATTTTTTCAGTGAAAGGTTTTTCCTTATCGTAAGAGAGTCTGTTAAATCCAGTAACCTCGCTGAGGAGAGTGTCGGCCTTGTATCCTTTGAACTCCCGTATTGTGGTTTTGGTTGTGTCCAAAGCCCATTTTATCGGATAGTAGTTCCAGTTTTGATGCCTGGTTCGGGCTTTTTCACCAAGGCGCTTTATTCGCTCGCTGTCCTTATCGGTAATTTTCAACATCGCCTTTAAAAATTCGTGGGTGCCGGCTACACGCTGGGCATAGGGTTTAAGCATATGCGTTTCTATCATAAGGCCAAGGGTGTTCCAGAGCGCGGTATATCCCGTGGAATATCTGGGATGGTCCATAAATTGGGAAAACCCTTTTTCAGGGGGCTTGTTAAACACATTTACATAAGGAGTAATATCCCAATTTTCCAATTTTAGGGACTTCTCCAAGGCAGGCAACATTTCCTGATCAAGGTAGGCACCCAATTCCCCACCTAATTTGTTATGCTGCGTAAACAGATGGGAAAGCGTATATTGATAATCCGCGCCGTTGCTTACATGAGTGTCTATAAAAACGTTGGGTCTTACCAAATGAAAAATTTCCGTAAATGTTCTTGAATTCTTTGTATCCGCCTTTATGAAATCCCTATTCAAGTCATAATTTAAGGTGTTGCCCCGAAAACCGTAGGATTCGGGCCCATTTTGATTTGCCCGCGTGCTTCGGTTCCTATTTAATGCCCCGCCTATATTATAAACTGGGATAGTGACCAATACGGTGTTGCTCGGTGGATTTATCTTCCCGATGACCAAGTCGCGATACAAAAGCATGGTGGCGTCAATACCATCACTTTCTCCGGGATGTATACCATTGTTAATGAGAAGTATGGTCTTGTGATCCGCTATTTTTTGAAAATTAAAGGTCGCTTCGGGATTATAAGTGACCATATGCAAGGGATATCCGCTATCAGTCTTTCCGATAGTTTGGATATTGATTTCAGGAAATTGCTTGGCCAATTGAATATAAAAATCCACTACCTGCAAGTAGGTTGCCGTCTCCTTTCCATTGGAAAGCTCAAATTGGGTGGGAAACTTGGGTTTTTCATCTTCCTTTTTGGTCTCGCAGGCAATAAGACCCAATATCAGCAACAATACACCAAGAAATCTCATAGGGCACAAACAAAAAGTCCATCACAAAATTAAGGAAAAAGTAACTTTCCCATAATTAGGCTGCCTTGGTAATCTCTATTAAATGATTTCGTTTTATGGGTTTGTTATTAAAAGTAATGATGTGGTCTGTCCTGGATTTGTACAGATTCCAATTGTTTACATCAAAGGGGTCTATGGATGAAGTTACAATGTTTATTCGCACTCTTTTTTCTAAAGGAAGGGAAATGAACTCCTCTAAAAATTGCCATCCGTCCATTATCGGCATGTTAATATCCAAAAAAATTATCTCAGGAACCTGACCATCGCTGTTAAGGGACTTTTTGATATCGTCCAAGGCCAATTTTCCATTACCGTGAGCGGAGATGTTTTCGCAGACCGCAATGGAATCCAACATTTTTCGTATGCCGAATACAGTAATGGGATCATCGTCAACGATGTAAATAGAGTTAATCTTTTTCATTAAAATAGATGTTAAACGTAGTTCCTTTGCCCACCTCACTGCATGCCATTACTTTGCCGTTCATGGCCTCTATTTGATTTTTGGTAATGTAGAGCCCAATACCTCTTGAATCCTTTTTGTCATGAAAGGTCTTATACATTCCGAACAACTTGTCCCCATATTTTTTTAGGTCTATACCCATCCCATTATCCGCAATACTCACTATGGTATAACCATTATTACTACTTGCGCTTAGGGTAATTGTAGGATCTCTTTCAGGGTCTTTGTATTTGACACCATTCGTAATGAAGTTCATTAAAATGCTCTCAATATATGCGGGCACTACTTTTACGAACACATCATCGGAAATGGAATTTACAATCTTTGCATTGTTGTTCAACAAAAATGCTGCGAGATTTTGTTGAACGGTCTTTAGTTTCTCGTTAAGATTAATGGGTTTCTTTTCCAAATCTGTATTGGTACTTATGGCAACTACCTCATTAAGGTTTTCCAAAGTTTCTAGAAGATTATCGGATGCGTCTATCAACATTCCGATGATATTCTGTTTTTCCTCTTCGTCTTTTTCATGAATCAAAAAGTCCAATAGCATGGAGAAATTAGCTGTGTGGGACCTTAGATTATGTGATACGATATGAGCAAAATTGACAAGTTTTTTGTTTTGTAAGGAGGTCACATTGATCAAATCCCTTAGTTCCTCCTCCTTTTGCTTAAGATTGCTGATATCCATACTGATGCCTACCAATCCGTAGGCTATGCCGTCATCCCCTATAAGGGGTATCTTGGAGGTTAAAAAGGTAATGGCATCCCCGTTCTTTTTTATGCTTCCCCTTTCCTCTCCCAAAATGGGCGTCATGGAATTCATAACATGCAAATCATCTTCCCTGGTAGTATTTGCTGTTTCCTCATCATAAAAATCATAATCGGTCTTTCCCAAAACTTCTTCAGGGCCCTTAACGCCTAAATAATCACATTCCGCTTTATTTACCAGCACTTTTCTGGATTCCTTATCCTTTATAAAAACATTTAAGGGCAAATGATCGATTAAAGTTTTGAGAAGATGTTCATTTTCCTTGGTCTTCGTTTGGGAAAGAACCTGGTCATTTACATCTTGAAGAGTACCAATCAATCCAATTAACCTCTCATCCTTAAAAATAGGTTTTCCAGCTGCTATTACCCATTTTTCATTACCCTTGGCCGTTATAATCTGTAGTTTTTCGTTCCATGAGGTACCATTTTCCATGGCCTTGTTGACAGCCATGGAAATCGTATTTCTGCTATAACCTTGTTTATAGAAATCAATTCCCTTTTCAATGGTTGGTACATAGTTCATGGGAACCTCATGAATAGCCTTGGTCATGTCGGACCAAGAAATTTCATCCTTGAGTATATCATATTCCCAACTGCCGATTTTGGCGATTTCCGATTTTTCACGCAAAAGAACTTCAAGCTTTTCAAGTTTTATTTCATTCTGTAATCGGGTTGTGATATCGTCCGTTTGGATTATGATGCCAATAATATTTTCATTCTCGTCATACCACGGAATATTGGACCACTCAAACCATTTTTCCTTATTTTCATGGTCCATAAATCGCTCTACACCAACGTTGGACGGTTTACCTTTTAAACAGTTGTTCATGACGGTTTTCCAGTCCTTGCTTATTTCGCCAAAGAGCTCGGAGATATTTTGTCCAAGGACAATATCGTTGCTAAAATGAAAATAGTCTACCCAAGAATCCGAAGCATGTACCACCTGTAGCCTTTTGTTTAGAAAAACAGTGGCTTTGGGTAGTTGTTTAATCAAATAATTACTGGATAATGTTTGGGATCCCCTCAACATAAAGTTGTAATTTCTTACTAAAGTAGAACGATTTTCCATTTTTGCTAAAGGTTTGTTGTGAACATACGCAAACTCGTTGTGATCCTATATTTGGATAGGGTGAAATTTCAAATAAATTTTAGAATAGGGAATTTTCTTACTAAAATTATGAATATTTAGTAATTATTGTGTACTTGTTCCAGAAAAAATGAATAAGTACGTTAGGTCACTGGTAAGAAGCGTACTACGTAATTCTGACGGAATCGGGCACTAGGCCAGTGTAGTCCCCTCCGTGTCTAATGACATCCCGAACGATGGAAGAACTTATGTAAGACTTTCCGGAAGAAGTTAATAGAAAAACGGTCTCAATTTCCGACAGTTTACGGTTGGTGTGTGCAATGGCCTTCTCAAATTCAAAGTCCGCGGGATTACGAAGGCCTCTTAGGATAAAATCGGCATGTACCTTTTTACAAAATTCTACGGTAAGCCCTTGGTACGTAAGCACTCTTATTTTCGGCTCTTTTTCAAAGGCTTTTTTGATGAACCGCATTCTTTGTTCCAAAGTGAACATATATTGCTTTTCCGCATTGATACCGATGGCGATTATTATTTCGTCGAAAAGGGTAATGCCCCGTTTTATGATGTCATAGTGACCTAAGGTGAGAGGATCAAAAGACCCCGGAAATATGGCACGTCTCATAGCCTAAAGTTAGGTATTTTCCCGTAAAGCCTCGTCAATGGCACTTTCAAAAAGGGTAGAAAGGGATATTCCGGCTACGCGTGCTTGTTCGGGCAGAATACTTTCCTTGGTAAGCCCAGGTGTGGTGTTCATTTCCAGCATATAGGGTTCATTATTCACAAAAATGAACTCACTCCTTGAAAATCCTTTCATCTTAATAACCTCATAAGCACGTTTGGCCAATTCCGTAACCTTTTTTTCTTGATCACCGGATATTCTAGCAGGTGTAATTTCCTGGGATTTTCCTTCATATTTGGCCTCATAATCAAAAAAGTCATTTTCCGTGGTTATCTCGGTAATAGGTAACACCTTAGTCTTTCCATTGTAAGTAATTACACCTACGGAAACTTCGGTTCCATCCAAGAATGCCTCAATAAGGATTTCATCATCCTCTTTATATGCCTTCTCAATTGCCTGCCTTAGATCTTCTTTCCTGTAAACCTTAGATATACCAAAACTACTTCCCGCGCGGTTTGCTTTTACGAAGCAGGGTAGTGATACCCGTTCAATAATGGCATCCTCGTCTATGGTATCGCCAAAATTCAAATAATAGGAAGCCGCAGATTTTATACCGTAGGGCTTCAAAACACTGAGAAGATCACGCTTATTAAAAGTTAGGGCCGATTGGTAGTGACCGCAGGAAGTATGGGGAATGCCCAATAATTCAAAATAAGCCTGCATAAGACCATTCTCACCTGGTGTACCATGAATTGCATTAAAAACACAGTCAAAATGAATGGTACTATTCTTAATAGTGACCGAAAAATCATGACGATTTACGGAAATCTCATTTTTGGCATCATCAACGTAGACCCATTTCTCCTTTAAAATATGGATTCGGTATGCATCAAATTTAGCCTTGTTCAGACACTCATAGACCACGTTTCCACTTTTGAGGGAAATTTGATACTCGCTGGAATACCCGCCCATAATAATGGCGATACTTTTTTTCATAGTATAATTCAATAGGAAGTTGGCAGGCCATGCCGTCCAAAGCCCAAAGTAAGTAAAAAACAATTCCATGGCACAACCACGTATTGATTTTTTAGTAAACAAGGATAGGATCCATCAACTTTTAAAGGGTTAAAACCATTTGTTTTGGCTCATTTCCTATCTTTGTCCGACGATTATTTGACCATGAGAAGTTTTTTCAATTTTCTAAAGAGCAAAACCTTTTTGATACAGATAGGCTTATCCTTGTTGGTTTTGATAGGTCTTATATTTTTAAGCCTTCGTTGGTTGAACAGTACAACGAACCACGGAGAATTTGTTGTTGTACCCGATTTTTCAAAAATGTCTGTAATGGAAATGCGCAATGCTGTAGAGGAGGCCGGATTGCGATTTGAAGTATTGGATTCCGCCAACTACGATCCCACATATCCTAGATTCTCCATCATAGAACAAGATCCATCTGCCGGTAGCAAGGTAAAGGAAAATCGGAAGATTTATTTTACCGTGAACCCCTCGGGATACAAGAAAGTTACGGTACCGAATATTATCCAAGTGACCCAAAGGAATGCCTCTTCCATGTTGCGGGCCGTAGGCCTGGATGTACAGCGGGTAACTTACATTGATCAGTTGGGTAAGGATATGGTATACTATATAAAGTATAAGGGTAAGGATATAAAACCCGGAGATAAACTACCAAAAACTTCTAAAATAGAGCTGGTCTGTGGAAACGGGACTATCCCGGATAGTGCTCGGATCCAGGCACAGTCCAACTAAAGATTATGGAAGAACAAGGTACCCGTGAACTTGATGGGGACGAGCTGTTTGAACATTTTAGATTTGTGGCCTCAAAAGGGCAAGAACCCCTGCGGGTGGACAAATTTTTGATGAACTTCATAGAGAACGCTACGCGAAACAAGATTCAACAAGCGGCCAAAACCGGAAATATTTGGGTAAATGACGCTATTGTAAAGCAGAATTACAAAGTGAAGGCAGGTGATGAAGTAAAAGTGCTTTTTGAGCATCCGCCGCATGAGTTGTTATTGGTTCCGGAAAATATTCCGCTTAACATCGTTTATGAGGACGAGACTTTACTGGTCGTAGACAAACCTCCCGGAATGGTGGTGCATCCAGGTCATGGCAACTATTCGGGGACGTTGATCAATGGACTTATTCATCATCTGGAACATCTCCCCATGAATACCAACGAACGCCCTGGACTAGTGCATCGTATAGATAAGGATACGTCAGGATTGTTGGTAGTGGCCAAGACCGAAGCTGCTATGACCCACTTGGCCAAGCAATTTTTCGATAAAACCTCGGAACGTGAATATGTAGCTTTGGTATGGGGCAACATGGATAATGATACGGGAAAAATAGAAGGTCATATTGGACGAAACCCTAAAAACAGATTACAGATGCAGGTATTCCCGGACGGAGAAGAAGGTAAGGAGGCCATCACACACTACAAGGTACTGGAGCGTCTGGGATACGTAACCCTGGTTTCCTGTAAGTTGGAGACCGGCCGGACCCATCAGATCAGGGTGCATATGAAACATATAGGCCATACATTGTTCAACGATGTTAGATACGGCGGAGACCGAATTCTAAAAGGTACGGTCTTTACAAAGTATAGACAGTTTGTGGAAAATTGTTTCAAGGCCTTGCCACGCCAAGCTCTGCATGCCAAGACGCTAGGCTTCGTACATCCCAAAACCGGGAAACAAATGCAATTCGATTCCGTAATTCCAGATGATATGATGCAATGCATCGAAAAATGGAGGGGGTATTCCAAACAGAGTAGGGGGTAAATCATCAATTCTTAGGACGGCCTTGAGCAGAAAATTAGCTTCACGATAGTTTTCCGGTTTACAGTATTATTTTTTCATATAGAGTTATCGAAAACTCTTTCCGTATTTGAGGACATTATCCCAAAATCATTGTTATTTTAGTCTGTCTAAATCAAGAAACAGATGAAAATCGTAATTTCCCCTGCCAAGTCGCTGGACTTTGAAAGTGAACTACCGAGTTCAAAATATTCGGAGCCACAGTTTTTGGAACACTCCAAAAGACTCAATAAGGTTTTACTAAAGAAGAAACCTAGGGCGTTATCCAAATTAATGAGCATTTCAGATAATTTGGCCCAGCTGAACTGGGAACGCAATCAAAAGTTCACTACACCCTTTACGCCTGAGAATGCACGCCCTGCCATGTACGCTTTTAATGGGGATGTATATCAAGGTCTGGATGCCTATACCATTCCTGAAGAAAAATTGGAAAAGTTACAGGATACACTTCGCATCCTTTCAGGATTATACGGTATTCTAAGACCTTTGGACCTGGTACAGCCCTATCGCCTGGAAATGGGAACCCAACTGAGGGTGAACAGAAAAAGGAATTTGTACGAATTCTGGAAAAAGGATTTGACCGCCCACCTAAATTCTGAAATGGAGAGTGACGAACTTTTCCTTAATTTGGCCAGCAACGAATATTTTGGTGCCATTGATGAGAAGGCACTAAAGGTGCCGGTCATTACACCAATTTTTAAAGATTGGAAGAACGATAAGCTTAAGGTTATTAGCTTTTTTGCAAAAAAGGCCCGGGGCTCTATGGTGCGCTATATCTTGGATACAAATGCGAAAACCTTGGATGACGTCAGAGGATTTGATTATGATGATTATCTGTATAGTAAGGAGCATACCCTAAAGGAAAACCAACCTGTTTTTGTCCGATAGAATATTTTTCCAAAGCAACCGTTCTATCCTTATAACATCTTTCTTAAAAAATAAGGATGAAACGATTTTTTATTTTCGCGCTGACTCTCTTAACGCTTGGTTGCACGGATAGGGATGACGATGTTGATGCCATAAACATCCGTATAAAAAATGCCAGTAATAGAAACTTTGATGAGGTTCAGGTTGCGGATGCCGAGGAGGTTTACGAAAATGTAGCGTCAGGTGACTATTCCGGGTATCTTGTATATGAAACGGCCTTTCAATATGCATTCGTACAAATTAGATCGGGAGAGGAAACGTTTACCTTACAACCTATTGATTTTGTTGGAGAAACTCCATTACCCATAGGATTCTACACCTATGAACTTGATATCACCGCTGATGGCAATGTAAACCTTAACTTTCGAATAGATTATTAGGTCACTTCTTTTTCGAAGCACTTATTTTTTCCTCAACGGTTACCCTTTTTTTTATCTTTCTGGGCCTCCTGGCACCATGTGAGCGGTTGGCAATTTTTCCTCTTCTGGTTTTGATGTCCCCTTTCCCCATGGGTCTTGTTTTAAAGAAATACATCATAATTTACGAAATTGCCATGGTAAATACAATCCTTGGTTGGAAGACAAAGGATATTAGTTTAAGATTACCCTATGTTTTTGCACACCCATCCTTACCGACCATTCCTTTTTCCAGAGGCCACCAAGCTCATTGTAGGAACATTGCCACCTCCCAGATTTACTATAGGTGATTTAAAGAAAGGCGATGTGGATTTTTGTTATGGCAGTAGGGATGGACAGCTTTGGCCTATTCTAGACCGTATTTTTAAGCTTGAACTAAAATTTGAGACCTCTGAAGAGGCCATAAGACAGCGTATGGATTTTTTGAGGGACAGAAAAATAGGTATTTGTGATATTGTCGAAAGTGCTGAAAGGGCAAAGATAAATGCTTCGGACCTAGGAATGAGTAATATAAAGCTTAGAAATCTAATAGGTTATTTAACGGAATTGCCCAATGTAAACACGCTTTTGTTCACCGGAGGTAATAGCAAAAACGGGCCGGAATACTTTTTTAGAAAACACTTAAAGGCATTCAGTTTGGAATTGAACCTAATTTCCGATGACATTCCCAGAATACATTCTTTTGTATTGCCCCAAACCCAAAGAACCATAAAAACAGTATCGTTGACCGCGCCTTCCGGAGCGGCAAACCGAGCTGTAGGAAGTTTGGAGACTTACAAAAAAAAGAAAAGGGAAAATCCTGATTTCAACACCTTGGATTTTAGGATATTGCAGTACAAGGTATTTTTTTAAACCCACTTTTATGGTAGTGGATCGGTACCCTTGTTCATTTTGTGATGTCCAAGCCTTATTTTGTTATTTTGATAGGAAACCTACCGGGAATTGCCCAATAATGCTGATATTTACCATCTTGCTTTTCTAGGCAAATTACCTAAAGTTCAATTTTTATCCACTTATGCAACGATCAGAAAAATTAGAGGAGTTCAAGAAATCGGTCACTAATAGATTCAACGTATATAATAGCCTGTTCCTTAATCTTCCCTACAGGAACATTGAGAATGTGGGTATGTTGATTCCCTTGCTTTTTGAACAATGCGAAAAGGGACTGAAATCCGGAAAAAAACCACAGGAAATATTGGATGCCTTTTTTCAGAACTACGCCAATGTTGAATCTGAAAAGGATAGGATAGACTTCATGTTCCGTATAGTTCAATACGTAGAAAGACAAGTAGTGCTTTATGACAGCGTTGAGGACGCGGCTTTTCCCAAGTTGCACCAACATACGACTTCCTTGTCCATAAAGGATTATTTTCAATTGGTAAACGAAAACAAAAGCTGGGACAAAATCGCCAAGAAATTATCCACGTTTAGTGCCCGCATAGTACTCACCGCTCATCCTACACAATTTTATACTCCGGCCGTGCTGGATATAATGGAAGATTTACGTTCCCTAATTTTGGAAGATCGCATCAATGACATCGATTTAACCTTACAACAATTGGGGCTTACTTCCTTGATCAATGCTCAAAAGCCCACCCCTCTGGACGAGGCCAAGAATATCATTTACATCCTTAGAAATGTATACTATGATGCCATGGGAGAACTTTTCGCCTACATCAAGAACAATATCAAGGATGCGGATTTTGATAATTACAATATTATGAAATTAGGCTTTTGGCCAGGGGGAGATCGCGATGGCAATCCTTTTGTCACCGCTGAGATGACCAAAGCCGTAGCGGATGAACTCCGTATTACACTGATGAAGTGCTATTACAATGATTTAAAACAATTGCGCAAAAAATTGACCTTTAAGCGTTTACGGAAACCTTTAAATAGCCTTAGAGACAATCTTTACATTGCCATGTTCGATTCCCAAAAACCCATGGATTATGAGGATATCATTGAGCCGTTAGGCAATATCCGCGATATATTGATAAACGATTACCACTCCCTATATGTAAAGGAATTGGATTATTTTATAGACAAGGTAAGAATTTTCAAGACCCATTTTGCAACGCTCGATATTCGACAGGATCATAGCAAGCATAAACTGGTTGTGGAAAGCGTGCTCAAGCGAAAAGGGATAATCAAGGAGGAATTGGGTGAGCTAAGCGATACTCAAATGACCCGTATCCTTCTGAAAGAAAAATGGACATTGGATCCGGCGGACTTTGAGGATGCGATAGTTAGGGATACCATCCAAAATATATCGCAGTTGGCAGACATCCAGAAAAAGAATGGAGAGGAAGGCTGCAACCGCTATATCATTAGTAATTCCGAGGACATTTTTTCGGTACTTTTTGTTTACGGATTGTTCAGATGGTGCGGTTGGGAGGCTAATAAGATCAGTTTTGATATTGTCCCACTTTTCGAGACCATGAGGGGAATGGAGAATTCGGAGGCCGTAATGCAATCGCTCTTTGACTTGCCAGAATATAGGGCACATTTGGGCCGTAGGAACGAAACCCATACCATGATGCTGGGCTTTTCAGATGGTACCAAGGATGGGGGGTATCTAAAAGCCAACTGGTCTATTTTGAAGACCAAGGAAACCTTGTCCAAAGTATGCAAGAAAAATGGGATAAGGGCCATTTTCTTTGATGGACGTGGCGGACCACCGGCAAGGGGTGGGGGCAAGACCCATCGGTTTTATGCAGCACAGACCAAGGATGTGGCCAATCATGAGATCCAGCTTACCATTCAGGGTCAGACCATAACAAGTACCTATGGGAATAAGGAACAATTTATGCACAATTCGGAACAGTTGCTTACTGCTGGATTGTCCAATAATCTATTTGGAAAAGAGCATATTATTTCAAGAGCATCGAGAAAACTGATCGAGGAGTTATCGGAATTGAGTTTTGCCAAGTACGATGCACTAAAGAACCATGAGATGTTCATTCCATACTTGGAAAACCGAAGTACCCTAAAATATTATACCAAAGCTAATATTGGAAGTAGACCCGGAAAGAGGGGAAATAAGAAAAAACTGGAACTTACCGACCTAAGAGCCATATCCTTTGTAGGTTCTTGGAGCCAATTAAAACAAAACGTACCCGGTTATTTTGGTTTGGGTACGGCAATCAAGGCTCTTAAGGATGAGGGTAGAATAGGGGAGGTCAAGAAACTCTATAAGGAGGTACCCTTTTTTAAAGCGCTGATGCTAAATAGTATGATGTCCTTGTCCAAGTGCTATTTTGAGCTTACCACATATATGAAGGAAGACGAGGCCTACAGTGAGTTTTGGAATATTCTTCATGAGGAGTACAAGCTCTCCAAAGAAATGTTATTGCTCATTTCCGGTTATTCCATTTTAATGCAGGATGAGGAGTTGTCCAGGGAATCGGTTAAGATTCGGGAAAACATTGTATTGCCTCTACTGGTCATTCAGCAATATGCACTTCAAAAAATAGGACAAAATGCCGACCATAAGGATTTATACGAAAAGATTGTGACCCGATCATTATACGGAAACATTAATGCCAGTAGAAACTCGGCATAGCCCTTTTTCTTTGCTGGAAAAAACAAAAAGCCCGCAAATTCTATTTGCAGGCTTTCCCAGTATTATGTTAAGTTGAACTTACTTTTTAGTGGGGCAGTTCCCTTTTTACCTTAATATAGTTTGACAGGTCAAAACATCCTTCCAAATCGTTGGCATTCATACCCATTTCGGCTCCTTTTAGGCCATCTTCATAGCGTAGGTACCAAATAAAGCATACACCAACACCGGCATCATCAAAATTAACACCCTCTACTGCTTCAAGGGTTGGCGGTAGACCTAAAATTTTCCCAGTATCATCCGTAATCACCCAAGTGCTGTTGGTTCCCGAAGCCTCGGAATCATCCAAAGTAATCCCGCTTACCATATCCGGGGTACCATCCACCTTAAAGGTAAAGGGGCCACCATATAGGGTTCCAGCTTCTGTTTTTCTACGATTTACGGTCAGAGGATTGGAGAGGTCAAAATTCCCTTTTAAATTGTTGGCGTTCATGCCTACTTCCGCACCTTCCAATTCTCCTTCATAGCGCAAATACCAAATGAGGCAAACACCTGGGCCGGCGCCATCGAAATCAACACCCTTAACCGCTTCCAGGGTTGGTGGCAATCCTAAAATGTTTCCTTCATCATCTGTAATGACCCAAGAGCTCTCACTTCCATAGGCCTCTGAGCTATCAAGTGTAATTCCATCGACAAAATCAGGGGTTCCATCAATACAGAAATCATAGGGGCCACCTGCAATTTCACCGGCATTGGCACCCATTAGCCGAGTTACTTGTATTGAATTGGAAAGACTAAAACAT
Source organism: Ulvibacterium sp. (assembly GCF_028285715.1). GTDB lineage: Bacteria > Bacteroidota > Bacteroidia > Flavobacteriales > Flavobacteriaceae > Ulvibacterium. The sequence continues at coordinate 39,554 of NZ_JANQOO010000006.1, read as the reverse complement.
CCCTCCAAATCATTGGCATTCATGCCCATCTCGGCACCTACAAGACCATCTTCATAGCGCAGGTACCAGATAAAGCAGACCCCTGCTCCGGCCCCATCAAAATCAACACCCTTAACAGCCTCTAAAGTAGGTGGGAGACCAAGGATATTCCCTTCGTCATCTGTAATAACCCAGGTACTATTAGTGCCGGCTACATCGGTATCGTCTAAGGATAGTTCCGTCACAAAGTCCGGTGTGCCGTCGACCATAAATTCATAAGGTCCTCCAGAAAGGGTTCCCGCATTGGGTTGACTACGGGTTACTTCTATGGAGTTGGAAAGGTCAAAAGTTCCTTGCAGATCATCTACATTCATGCCCATTTCAGCACCTACAAGGCCGTCTTCGTAGCGTAGGTACCAGATAAAACAGATCCCTGGCCCGGCTCCGTCAAAATCAACACCGCCTACATCGTCCAGCGTTGGTGGAAGACCAAGGATATTTCCATCCTCATCGGTAATGACCCAGGTGCTATTGTCACCAACGGCATCCGTGTTGTCAATGGAGACATCGCTTACAAAATCCGAAGTACCGTCAACACAAAAGTAAAAGGGTCCCCCGGAGATAGTACCCGCTACCGGTACCACCTCTACCTCCTGCTCTGGAGCAACGGCCTCATTGTCATCTTCACAACTTGCTGTCAACAGCAGAAGTGCTAAAATTGGTAATGCATAAATCTTTTTCATTTTCTCGGTTTTTAAGTTTGCCTAAAAATCCAATTATAGCGTAACAGGAAGCTCACAAAGGCATCAATTTGCTGTGATACTTTGCGGATGTTTTTGTTAGAACTAGATAAAGAGTTGCCTTATTTAAGGAAACTGAAGCCTTTGACATGGGCCAGTGAGGAAAATAATCAAGGCTATTTTAAGATAAAAATCGTGTAATCATGTGACATTTGGGGTCCAAGGAGCAGCAGTATGTCTAAATAGGGTGCTTAGCGCAATTGTTTTCTCTTTCCCTTTCAATTTGTTCTCACCTAACGATCTGATCTTAAATTCCTTTCCAAGATTCAAATGGTTCAAGAGATGATCCGAAACAATGATATCAACCGCATTTGCATTGCATAAGGATTGAATTCTAGCCGTTGTATTCAAAACATCGCCCGTAAATATTATTTCTTTCTTTAGAGCTCCGATTTCACCGGTAGTTACTTTCCCAAAGTGAAAACCGGCCTTAAAATCCGGGGAAACATCAAAATGTTTTTGGTATCGATGTGATTTTTTCTTGAGGTCCCTTTTCATGTTGAAAAAACATTGGATACAGTTGTTATTTTGTATTCCTTTTTCAAATTTCCAGGACACCACGATCTCGTCTCCTACATATTGATATACTTCGCCATAACTATTGACTATGGCGTTTGAAATATCAACATAATACATCCGGAGCAATTCAAAGTATTTTATATGACCCAAGGTTTCCGCAATTGCCGTGGACGATTTCATATCGGCGAACATAAATATTCTTTCCTCTTCCTTGGGTGTATGATATTTTCCCGTAAAGAAATTGATCAAGACCCCATGGCCAATATTGTCACTTATTTCGGCATACACAAGTGAAATACCCAAGGAAACCATGATTTGCAAAAAAGTAGTTAGATACTCGGCACTACTAAGAAAATCAAAGTATTTTTTCCATACCTGATTATCCAAAACATGGGTTTCAAGTTCAATGGAAGCAGCGATCGGAAACATTATCAGAATTATGGTAAACGAGAATGCCAGGTATAGGACCAGTTTATAAGAAATTTTTTTTAGAAAGCTTTTTTTTGCAAATAGGTTATTCAGAAACAAAAGTTCAATGGTCCCAACCAGAAGCCCCACTCCTGTGACCGCCAGACAAGCGAAAACAAAAACTTTGTAATCTACCTGAATGGCACTAGAGGACGAACTATCCGTGCTATTGAATATGACCTGTTCCGTAGTAAGGAAAACCAAGGCCAAAACCAACCAAATGATTCCAAAAGGGATAATGCGAGCAATGTTTCTTTTGGTTTTGGGCGATAGCACTTTTAGTATATGAATTAACTCGATTTTACTTTGAAACGGTACGGCCCGAAAGTTTTCCCCGCCAAATTGATTTGCAGTTTAATTGGCCTGGAATCCCTGTCAATTGGTTGATGTACTTAATATTTCATAAAAGGCCTTGATACCATATGCCAACTGACCTATTTTCAAATTTTCGTTGGGACTATGCTGATTGTTATCCGGGTTAACCATGGGAACAACAAAGGCGGGAATCTGCAGTTCATTGATAAAAGGGGCGATTGGAACGGTACCACCCATAATCCTAATCTGAACAACATCTTCACTAAAGGCATCTTTTAACGTATTGACCAAAACAGTCCCATATGGGTTATCCAGGTTCGTACGAAATGCATCCATAGTTGAACCCTCCTGAACTCTCATTATTTTATCGTATTCCATGCGCTGTTTTTTGGTAGGAACGGTATCCGTAATATAGAAACCCTGCTGTTCTATGTGCTTTTTTACCAAATCTTTTAGCCGATTGCCATCGGTCTCGGGAACGAGGCGCAAATCTAGCTCCACGGTAGCGGTGGCCGGTACTATGGTCCGTACCTCGTCCCCAACCCATCCAGATTCAAGGCCCCTTACATTCAAAGAAGGATATTGCAGGGATTCCTGATAAAAACTTCCGACCTTTTCGGGCGTTTTAATAGCGAGATTGGAATTAATGGTTTTCACGTCATCGGGAACGCTTTTCAGAATTTCCAAGGTGGAGTCGTCCAGGGAGATTCCATCGTAATAGCCATCTATCGTAACCTTACCATGCTCATCTTTCATACTGGCCAGCACTTCCGCCAACAAGAAACCTGGGTTTGGGGCATAATTGCCATAATGTCCACTGTGTTGTGGTTTCATGGGACCATAGGTGGTCAGTGTCATTGTGGTGATTCCGCGACAACCGTATACCAATGTGGGCTTATCCGAAACATGCATCGGTCCGTCAGCAATGATCAAAAAATCCGCCTCCAAGAGTTCTCTATATTCCTTCACGGCCTTAGGTAAGGGTTTGCTGCCTTTTTCCTCCTCACTATCCAAAATTACCTTAATGTTAAAGGGGATTTCAACGTTGTTTTTTTGCAATAGATCAATAGCACTCAATAACATAATAATGGGACCTTTATCGTCTGAAGTAGATCTACCGAACAAACGCCAATCGTAATCGAGATTTTCATTGAGGTCTTCAAAGGACTTGATTTTCCAACCATCCCCACTTCTGGATTTGACAACAACTTTGTACGGGTCGGGTTGATTCCATTGAGATGGGTCTACAGGCTGCCCATCAAAATGCATGTAAAACAAAATGGTCGGCTTTTCATCTTCCATGGGAAGGGCTGCAAAGAATAGGGACTCTCCTTCAGTGGGAAGAATGGAGGAATTGAAGCCCCTTAAATTGAATTTTTTGGTTAACCATGTGAGATTTCGATTAATATCCGCATGATCTACCGCATCATTGGGAATGGCTATAAATTCCCGAAGCTCATCGATACTTTGACCGACTTGGGATTTAAGTTGTAAGGTATCCTGCGAAAAAATGGAAATAGTAGACAAAAAGATAAAAAACAGTGTCGCTTTTTTCATGGAATGTATATGTGAATTGGAATTTTAAAAGTAGAAAATTCGTGGGCAAAACTAGAACTTTCTTGAATTTTTACATCTTAGAAATAAACCATTTGATTTTCCTCAAATTGTAAGGTCTTGGAAAATAAGAGGCGTAATCCATGGTAAGGCATGGAAACAGAAAGATTTTCCAATTTTTGACCAATTTTTCTATTACCGGATCGATTTAATAAAGCCTGCAATGGAATCTACCCCATTTTGGGTTAAATGCTTTATAAATGCTGAACCAATAATGGCACCTTTTGCCTTTTCCGTTGCCTGCGCAAAAGTATCCGAATTACTGATGCCAAAACCCACGATCTGTGGATTTTGGAGATGTAAGGAAGCAATGCGCTCAAAATAACTTTGTTGTTCCGCCCCGAATCCCTGCTTGGCACCTGTTGTGCTGGCAGAACTAACCATATAAATGAATCCCTTGGAGGCATTATCAATTTGATGGATACGTTTATCACTGGTTTGAGGCGTAATCAAAAAGGTGTTGAGAAGGCCATATTTTTTAAATAGGTCCTCATACTCCTCTTGGTAGACATCAAAAGGAAGATCTGGCAAAATAAGGCCATCGATTCCTATTTCCCGGCATTTTTTACAAAAAGCTTCCACACCGTATTGCAGAACGGGATTAAAGTACCCCATGATGATCAAGGGAATGGAGACGGTTTTGCGAATATCCTTTAACTGTTCAAAAAGAATTTCAGTAGTCATCCCATTCTTGAGAGCGGCAGTAGAACTCTTCTGGATGGTGGGCCCATCTGCCAAAGGGTCGCTGAAAGGCAAACCTATTTCTATCATATCCACTCCGTTTTTCTCCAACTCGGCGATAATTTTTACGGTGTCGTCCAAATTGGGATAACCTGCAGTAAAATAGATGGATAGCAGTTTTCCGTCTTCCCTTAATTTTTGGTTGATTCTATTCATAGTCAAGATTAGGGATTCTAGATGTAAGACGATACAATCGAAAATCTTACACCTAATTTCTAATTTCTAAAGTTTAAAGTAGTCAATATACGTTTGTAAATCCTTATCCCCTCTACCGGATAAATTGATTACTACAATATCATCTTGCTTAAATTCCCTGTAATCAAATATGGCGAAGGCGTGGGATGTCTCAATGGCTGGAATTATTCCTTCCAATTGTGCTACTTCCAGACCGGCAGTCATAGCCTCGTCATCCGTAATAGAAATAAACTCGCCGCGACCTGATCGGAATAAATGGGCATGCATCGGGCCGACTCCAGGATAGTCCAAACCGGCCGAAATGGAATAGGGTTCCGTTATCTGACCGTCTTGGGTCTGCATCAACAAGGTTTTGCTTCCATGAATAATACCCACCTCGCCTAAGGCTGAGGTAGCGGCACTTTCCCCGGAATCAATTCCCTTTCCTGCGGCCTCCACAGCAATGATTCCTACATCCCCGTCATCCAAATAATGATAATAGGCCCCGGCTGCATTGCTTCCGCCACCCACACAAGCCACCACATAATCCGGATTTTCACGACCTTCCTTTTCCTTTAATTGCCATTTAATTTCCTCCGAAATAACGGATTGGAACCGGGCCACCATATCGGGATAAGGGTGTGGCCCAACAACAGAACCGATAATATAATGTGTATCCACTGGGTTGTTTATCCAATCCCGAATGGCCTCATTAGTAGCGTCCTTTAATGTTCTACTTCCGGAAAGGGCAGGCCGTACCTTGGCCCCCAACATTTTCATCCGCGCCACATTCGGAGCTTGACGGGCAATATCGATTTCCCCCATGTATATCACACATTCAATACCCATAAGGGCGCAGACGGTGGCCGTGGCAACCCCATGCTGTCCGGCTCCGGTTTCTGCAATAATCCTTTTCTTGCCAAGTTTTTTTGCCATCAAAATCTGTCCGATGGTATTGTTTACCTTATGTGCCCCGGTGTGGCACAGATCTTCCCTTTTAAGATAGATTTTAGCGCCATATTTTTTGGATAGACGGTCTGCAAAATACATCGGGGTAGGCCTTCCCACATAGTCCTTCAACAACTGATCAAATTCTTGTTTAAAGGAAGGTTCTTCCATAATCCGGATGTAATTTTGGCGAAGTTCCTCGGTATTGGGATACAACATTTCCGGGATGAAAGCCCCTCCAAACTCCCCATAATATCCTTTCTCATTGGCATGATAAAGACTATTGGCCGACCTTTTTCCCAAAGAGGGGGTCACATTCATTTCATTTTTCATCAATTTTTCTTTAAACCTTTTTAGCTTCTCAATTTCTTTAAGTCCCGGTTCTATTTCAAACCTACTATTGACGTCAATGGCATGGCAATACTTGGCTTCGGGCCGACTCATAAATTCCCTTAGTGATTCTACCTCCTCCAAACCGATACCCCCGCTTAAAAAATAGGGTTTGGTAGCGGGATAATTTTGCAAGACTTTCCAATCAAAGGTATATCCATTGCCCCCTGGGAGCTTTCCCTTGGTATCGAAAAGGAAGTAATCGCAACTGTTTTCATAGGGGTCCAACAGCCCAAAATCAAAGTCAGCCTTTATGGAAAATACCTTGATGATTTTAACTGGCTTTTGAGCGTAATGCTGTTTTAGCGCTTTACAGAATTCGGGGCTCTCATTACCATGCAATTGTACGGCCTGTAAACCATACTTGTCGATTTTGGCTATTATTTCGTTTGGGGGAGCGTCTACAAAAACCCCGACTTTTTTAGTGTTTTCCGGTAGCCCTGGAATTTCTCCATCAAAGGAACGTGGGGATTTGCCCCAAAAAATAAAACCCAAATAATCTGGTTGCAAAGCGGCGACCTCCTGGGGATTGTATTTCATTCCACATACTTTGAGCTTCATGAGGTAGGTTTCAAATTAGGTTATCGATGAATTCAGTAGCACTCCTGCCTGGATTATCGGTCTTCATAAAACTCTCCCCTATCAAAAAGCCCTGATAACCGTATTTTTTAAGTTCCTGAATGGCCTCTACCTGGCTGATACCACTTTCGGACACTTTTACAAAATCATCTGGAATCTTTTCCGAGAGCGATTTACTGGTTTCCAAATTTACTGCAAAGGTTTTTAAGTTTCGGTTGTTTACACCCAATAGGTCCAAACTGGGCATAAGGGATTTTTGTAGTTCAGCTTCATTGTGTACCTCCAAAAGCACATTTAGTCCAAGACTTTTGGCAAATTTTGAAAAAACTCGGATTTCTTCACGCGTTAAAATTGCGGCAATCAATAGAATAGCATCGGCACCGTGGGCCTTGGCCTCAAGAATTTGATATTCGTCAATAATGAATTCCTTTCGTAATAGGGGCAACTTAACAGTCGCTCTTGCCAACAGGAAATCGTCCAAGGAGCCTCCAAAATATTTTGCATCGGTCAAGATGGACATGCCACAGACTTTGGCCTTTTCATATCCCAGCGCCACTTCCTGAACGCTGAATTTTTGATTGATAATCGATTTGGAAGGCGATCTTCGTTTATGTTCGGCAATGATCCCGGTCTTGCTTTTGCGCAGTACCGAAGCTAAAGAAACGGTTTTCCTGCCAAAGAGCTCCGTGCCCTCCAATTGCCGAACAGGGACCATACTCTTTTTTAAGCCGACCTCTTTTCTTTTGTCGGCCACTATCTTGTCAAGGATATTCATTTTTGTATGTACTCCTGAATTTTCATTTTTTACTTAGTCCCTGTAGCCTTTTTAAGGCATTTAATCCTTTACCGCCTAAGAGTGATTCCTTGGCTTTTTCAAAACCTTCTTTTGGACTACTGTTTTCTACTGTGGCAATGGCAATACCTGCATTGGCACACACCACATGGTTCTGGGCTTCGGTCCCCCGCCCGTTCAAAATATCCATGAATATTTGTGCTGACTCTTCTATACTATCCCCCCCAACAATTTCCGATGATTTAATAGGACTTACCCCAAAATCCTCCGGTTTCAACATACTCTCGGAGCCGTTGGAAATGGTTTTTGTACTACCCGTGAGCGAAATCTCGTCATAGCCATCCAAAGCATGTAGTACTGTAAATCTTTTATCTGTATTCTGATAGAGGTATCCATACATTCGGGCCAGCTCTAGATTAAAGACACCCACCATTTGGTTTTTGGGGAAGGCAGGATTCACCATTGGCCCCAACATATTAAAAAAGGTCTTTACCGCAAGTTCCCTACGAATAGGTGCGACGTTTTTCATCGCTGGGTGAAACAATGGGGCATGCAATACACAGATACCGGCATCGGAAATGGACTTTTCCAAGAAATCCCTTTCATTGCTGAATTTGATGCCCAAAAACTCCAAAACATTGCTGCTGCCGCATTTAGAGGACACCCCATAGTTGCCATGCTTGGTAACCTTTATTCCAGCACCTGCGGTAACGAATGAAGCTAGGGTGGAGATATTAAACGTGTCTTTACCATCGCCCCCTGTACCGCACAGGTCTATAGGGTTGTAATCGGACAGATCCACAGCCAAACAAAGCTCCAGAAGGGCATCGCGAAAACCCTCCAGTTCCTCTATGGTAATGCTCCGCATCATGTATACGGTTAAAAACGCCGCTATTTGACTGGTATTGTAATCGCCCTTGGCTATGTTGACCAGTACCTGTTTGGCATCTTTTTTTGAAAGGATGTCATGGTTTATCAATCTATTTAGTATTTCTTTCATTTTGTAATTTTATGGTTGCTGTTTAGCCAATTTCCCAATATTTGCTTTCCATATGGAGTCAAGACGGATTCCGGATGAAACTGTACTGCGGAGACATCAAATTTCTTGTGGCGAAGGGACATGACCTGTCCATTCTCATCAAAGGAAGTTGCTTCCAAGTCTTTTGATAGATCCGGATGTACTACCCAAGAGTGATATCTACCTACTTCGATTTCTTCCGGAATATCCTTGAACAAATTGTCCTCCTTGACAATTTTTATTGTAGTGGCCACGCCATGATATACTTTTTCCAGGTTTACCAAGGAACCGCCGAAAACTTCTCCAATGGCCTGTTGTCCCAAACAGACTCCAAAAATCTTTTTAGTAAGCGCATAGGCCGCAATAATTTCCTTTAAAAGTCCGGCTTCATCCGGGATGCCCGGACCAGGGGAAAGGACAATTTTTTCAAAGGCATCCACCTCATCCAAAGTCAGTTGGTCGTTTCGTTTTACAACTACTTGGCAATCCAAGTCCTCCAAATAATGCACCAGGTTGTAGGTAAAACTATCATAGTTATCAATTACCAGTACTTTTTCCATAATTAGATAGTTTCCGCGATTTCCAAAGCCTTATTTAAGGCGCCAAGTTTATTATAGGTTTCCTGAAGTTCATTGTGCGGATCGGATGCGGCCACCAGTCCGGCTCCCGCTTGAAAATGTAGCTGGTGATTTTTACTCAAGAAGGTACGTATCATAATGGCATGATTAAAATTTCCGCTGAAGTCCATAAAACCAATGGCCCCACCGTAGTAACCCCTACTTGTTTTTTCATATTTTTCGATAAGTTGCATGGCCATATGCTTGGGTGCTCCACTTAGTGTTCCGGCCGGAAAAGTGTCTGCTACCACTTTCATGGTAGGGATGTCCTTTTTCTTCAGCCCGGTTACTTTGGAGACCAAATGGATGACATGGGAGAAGTACTGTACTTCCCGATAATTCTCTACGCTTACCGTATTACCGTTACGACTTAGATCATTTCGCGCCAAATCTACTAGCATTACATGCTCACTATTCTCTTTATCGTCCGCTACGAGTTTTTTGGCCAAATCGGCATCCTGTTCATCATTTCCCGTGCGCTTAAAGGTGCCAGCTATGGGATGGATTTCAGCTTTGCCATCTTTTACCACCAATTGGGCTTCTGGCGAACTGCCGAAAATCTTAAAATCGCCATAATCAAAATAAAACAAGTAAGGAGAAGGGTTTACGGACCTTAGGGCACGATACACATTAAATTCATCTCCCCTAAATCTCTGTGAAAACCTTCGGGAGAGCACCAATTGAAAGACATCGCCCCTTTGGCAATGTTTTTTGGCCAAAGCGACGTGTTGCTTATACTCTTCGTCCTTGAGGTTGGATACTACTTCGCCATTCCGGGAAAAGTTGTAGGACGCAAAGTTTTTAACGTTGAGAATCTGTTCAAGCTCGGCCGTATTGTCTTTGGTATCATAGCAATGGGCAAAAATGTAGGCTTCGTTTTTAAAGTGGTTAATGGCGATTATGTTTTGATAAACGGCATAGTAGATATCGGGAATGGCTATGGAGTTCTCCTTTTTTGATATTTCAATGTCCTCATAGTAGCGTACGGCGTCATACGCCATGTAGCCAAAGAGCCCATTGTTGATAAATTTAAAGTCGTTGTTTTCCGCTTCGAATTTTTTGCCAAAGGCGTCAATTATACTTACTACGTCCGTGTCCGCCCCAATTGGCATTTCCTTTTGTGTTCCGTCCGGAAATTGTTCCGTTACCATTTCGTCTACTATCTCAATAGAAGCTATGGGATTACAACAGATATAGGAAAAACTATTGTCATTGGCATGGTAATCGCTACTTTCCAAAAGAATGCTATTCGGAAACCGATCCCTGATCTTTAGGTACACGCTGACCGGCGTGATGGTGTCCGCCAGAATTTTTTTATTGTAGGTCTTAAGGGTATACTTCATAATTTAGAATTGTATTGTCTTTTCTATAAAGGCGGAAAAACCTTAAAATTTCTACTTTTCCGTCCAGCACGTACTTTGGTGAAACAAGAACAAAAGTTTCTCAATTAAAAAAGGCCTGTCGTGATGACAAGCCTTATATAGTTTTTACTACAATGATGCTCAGCTCACGCTCCTTGTCGCAAGTTGTTCCACCACCAAGTATTTACTGTCAAATTTTTCATTGAGCGTCAAATATAAAAATCATTTTTAAAACTGCAAATCAAATCGGGTAATAAAAAAACCCGCCTAGGCGGGTTTTCAATGTGAGGTCAAGTTTATTAAAACTCCAAGTCTACGACAAGGTCAAATTCGTCATAAATAGTTTTGTCCCCTAAGTTATCAAAAAAACTGCCAGAACCATAACGTACATCATATTCTGCACGATCTACTTTTAAGGTAGCGGTAGCTTTGCTTCCATAAATGGAGACATCAAAGGTCACGGGTTTGGTGATGTTCTTAATGGTAAGATCACCGGTAACTTCATAGGAGTTTTTACCGGAAGCCTTTACTTTGGTAAAGACGAGTTTGGAAGTGGGGTGGGTGGCAACACCAAAGAAATCGTCCGACTTCAAATGGCCTTCCAATTTTCCCTTGTATTCCCCTTCCAGATCTGTGGAGATCAAAGAAGCCATGTTCACTACAAATTCACCCCCTGTTAATTTGTCGCCATCGAACATCAGGGCCCCTTCTTTCAAATCCACGGTTCCCGTGTGTGACCCGGTTACTTTATACGCTTTCCAGGTTACTTTGCTTTCCTTGGTTTTTACTTCCTTTTTTTCTCCTTCTATCGGAGTGCTCGCGGTTGCGAATGCTCCAAAAACTATAGCTAAGGCTAAACTCAATACGTTCTTTTTCATGATTGTGGTTTTAATAGTGTTTCTACTTTCAGTTAAAATTTATTGAATAATATATTTAATTGTTCCAATTCCTTTTGGTCGAAATTTTGCAGGATCCTTCTTTCGGCTTGATTCATGGCCAAATCCATTTTTTTCAATTCTACTTCTCCAAGTTTAGTGATCGTAATCTCCACTTTACGCCGATTTGAAGGGCATGTTTTTCGATCGGCATATCCTTTGGCCAACAATTTATCCACCAATCTTGTTGTATTGCTCATTTTTGTGACCATACGTTCGTTTAAGGTGGAAAGGTTGGCTGGCTTCCCCTTTTGCCCCCTTAAGATACGTAATACATTGAATTGTTGTACTGAAACATCACAGGGTTTTAAGGCCATGGATATTTCCTCATTAATTTTATTGTTAACCAGCATAAAGTGGATGATCGTCCTACTTTTTAGTGGGATCGATCGATCCGTCTTTATAACTTCCTCTACATTCATGCCATTACAATAATTGTATATACAAATGTAAATGTTTTTTTCAACCATAAGGATGGGACCAAGCTAAATTTTTGTTAAAAAGCGCCATACGTTTTTTGAGATAAAAACCTACTTTTGAAAAATCTAAAATTTGATTGAACTATGGACCTATCGCAAGAAGAATGGGAAGAACAACTTGAGAACGATGATAATGCCTTTATTTTGGACGTACGTACTCCGGAGGAGGTAGACGAGGGTTATATACCCAATGCGGTGAACATTGATATTTATTTGGGGCAGGAGTTTGTGGACGAACTGGAAAAATTGGACAAGGAAAAGAACTATTATGTATATTGTAGAAGCGGTAATCGTAGTAGACAAGCCTGTGCTATTATGAATAGTATCGGGATTAAGAATGCCTACAATCTAGAAGGTGGAATTTTGGAATGGGAAGGCGATTTGATAGAGTGAACCATTTTCTTCGATGGCTACCGGTTTTATCCGTAATACGCAATCTTTGAACTTGCAGATAGGATAAGGGTATAAAATAGTACCGGCCTCATTTTTTTTAAATATGCATTTCATACCAAGGATCCAAACATAAATAATGAAGATCCATGCGTGAAGATTTGCTCCATTTTATTTGGAAATACCGAAAACTCCCCCTTAAAGGTCTTGTCACTTCAAATGGCCAGAAAATAGAAATTTTTGAGGTAGGGATACACAACCATTTTGCCGGGCCAGATTTTTTTAATGCAAAAATTCGCTTAGAAGGGCAGCTTTGGGCAGGAAATGTGGAAATACATGTAAAAGCCTCGGATTGGTATGCCCATGGTCATGAAAAGGATGCCAACTACAATGCGGTAATTCTTCATGTGGTTTGGGAAGATGATGTCGCAGTTTTTCGGGGTGATGCCAGCGAAATCCCCACACTAGAACTCAAGCGTCACATTCCTGACTATCTTCTAAGCAACTACCAAAACCTTTTTGACAAAAGGCACAAACGCTTTATCAATTGCGAAAAGAGTATTGGCGAAATAGATCTTTTTGTTTTTCGGAATTGGTTGGATCGGCTGTATTTTGAGCGATTGGAAGGTAAATCGATGCGATTGCAAAACTTGTTGAAGGAGTCCAAAAACAATTGGGAGCAAGTACTTTTTAACGCACTACTCAAAAACTTTGGATCCAAGATCAATGGTGAATCATTTTCAAGTTTGGGCGGGGCGTTGGATTTTTCCATTATCAGGAAAATTCAAAATGACTCGTTTAAGTTAGAAAGTGTATTTTTTGGTTTGATGGGCTTATTGACAAATCATTCGATTAAGGACATCTACTATATTAATATGAGCAAGGAATACGGCTATATAAAAGCAAAGTACCAATTAGATGATAGAGGTATTCGGCAACCCGAATTCTTTAAACTTCGTCCTGCCAACTTTCCTACGATACGCCTATCCCAACTTGCGAATTTGTATAGCGTCCACCCCAATCTTTTTAGCGAGGTCATTGAAGCAGCCAGTACAACCGAATTGTATTCGATTTTCACCGTTTCCGCGAGTTCTTATTGGGATACCCATTTTACATTTGGAAAAGAATCAAGGCGAAGTACAAAAAAATTGACCAAGGCATTCATTGACCTACTTATTGTGAATACTATAATTCCGTTAAAATTCTGTCACGCACAGTACACGGGAAAGGAAATAAACGAGGAAATTGCAATGCTGGCATCTCAATTAAAAAGGGAGGAAAACAACATTGTCAAAAACTTTGATGACCATAGGATAAAGGCTACTAACGCCTTTGAAAGTCAGGCCCTGTTACAGTTATACAATGAATATTGTATCAAAAATAGGTGTCTGGAATGTGCTGTAGGTACTACTATATTAAATAGAAATAATTAATTTTAGGGCTATGAATATGTTCTACCAAATACTTTACTATTTTCAAAAGCGCGGCTTTGAGGTTTGTAGACGTATTGCCGAGAGGTTGGGCATTCGTGCCAGGGTTGTCCGGACCTCTTTCATCTACCTCACCTTTGTCACCTTGGGGTTTGGATTTGCTCTCTATCTCTTTTTGGCCTTCTGGCTTCGGATAAAGGATCTGGTACATACTAAAAGAACTTCGGTTTTTGACCTTTGACTATGATAAAGCTTTTTCGTTCCAAGATTTACCTGTCACTATTTTTAATGGTCTCTGTGCTGCTCTTTGGTATCTTGGGCTACCGGTACGTTTCAGACTATTCTTGGATTGATGCCTTTTACATGACCATCATAACCATAACTACTGTTGGTTTTTCGGAGGTGCGACCCATGGATATCGAAGGAAAGATTTTTACAGTAGTTTTAATTGTATCAAGTGTTTTCATCTTTGCCTTCGGGCTATCCGTCATTACCGAATATATACTGAGCAGAAACTCGTTGCAAATTCTAAAAAAGAAAAAAGTGAGGAATACGATTAAGAGTCTTAAGGACCATGTCCTTGTTTGCGGTTTTGGCCGCAACGGGATGCAGGCGGCAGAACGTTTAAAAGCCTATAATCGCCCCTTTGTGGTCATTGAAAGGAATAAGGATATTATCGAAAAACATGAGGATGACGTCCTTTTTGTTGAAGGGGATGCCAACGAGGATGAAGTATTGAAGCAGGCGGGAATAGAACGTGCACAATATTTGATTGCGGCCTTACCGGATGATGCGGCCAATTTGTTCGTAGTGCTTACGGCACGTCAATTGAACAGGGATTTGTTTATAATCAGCAGGGCTTCACAGGTGGCCTCACAAAAAAAGTTGACCTTAGCCGGAGCGGACAAGGTCATTATGCCAGACAAGATTGGTGGTGATCATATGGCCTCGTTAGTAGTAATGCCGGACCTTATTACGTTTATGGATAAGCTTTCCATGGAAGGTCGACACACTACTAATCTTGAGGAAGTGGCCATAGAGGATTTTGCGGATCAGGTGGAATGCAATTCCCTGCGTGATCTGGACCTAAGAAGAAAAACGGGTTGTACCATTATTGGGTATATAGACCCGGATGGTGAATATATCATCAATCCGGAGGCAGATATGCAATTGCAACCCAAAAGTAAAGTGATTGTGTTGGGAAGGCCGGAACAGATTCAGAAATTGAACGAGATGTTTCATATTGAAGCGTCCTAGCACTATGAATATACAGCGTGTTCCCTTTTAAGTTGGGCTACGGATTCAATTTTGCAGAACAGCCTTATCCAGAGACTCAAATGACCTATGGACGTTCGCCTCATTAGACGGTAAATTGGTTATCGATCGCTAATACCAAAAAGTAATAATTTGACTACTTTGATTATTTTTTAGATATTGCCGGCTTTACATTGAACTAACACGCCAAAAATTTGGATTATGAAATATAGACCTATTTCCTTGATCGCTTTTTTAATGCCCTTATTTTCGTTAGCGCAGGAAACAGCGGAGAAAGGATTAGATCAAAAAATCGATGAAGCTTTTGGGAGTGCAACGGGATGGTTCGTGAATTTTGTGTTTTATCAAATCCCTTTTGGCGAGGAGATTAAGGTGTATTGGGTTCTGTTTCCCTTGATCATTGGGGCTACCTACTTTACTTTCTACTTTAAGTTGATCAATTTTAGAGGCTTCCTTACTTCCATAAATATTGTCCGGGGAAAATATGATGAAATAGATCATCATGAACCCCTTTCCATGGCAGGCGATCCTACCCCTGGGGATGATGTCCTACAAACTATGGCGGTGGAAGGACATAGTGGCGAAGTATCCCATTTTCAAGCACTCACCGCCGCACTTTCCGCAACCGTGGGCTTGGGCAATATTGCAGGTGTAGCCATTGCAGTATCCATTGGAGGTGCCGGTGCCACATTTTGGATGATTGTTGCGGGATTTCTTGGGATGGCCTCAAAATTTGTAGAATGTACTTTAGGAGTAAAATATAGAGACATTGAATCAGACGGTACGGTGTATGGAGGACCAATGTATTATTTGCGAAAAGGGTTAAAGTCCAAGGGAATGGAGGGACTTGGAAAGGTCTTGGCCGGTCTATTTGCCGTTTTTGTAATTGGTGGATCGTTTGGTGGAGGAAACATGTTCCAGGTAAATCAGGCATTTCAGTTGGTAGAGAATATCACTGGGGGTAGTGAGTCCTTTTGGTACGGTAAAGGGTGGTTATTTGGAATAGTGATGGCTATCCTTGTGGGTATAGTCATAATTGGAGGTATCAAAAAGATAGCCAAGGTTACTGACAAGATCGTTCCGTTTATGGTAGTCGTTTACGTAGGTGCCGCCATATTCGTTTTGGTCGCCAAATATGATATGATAGGGGATGCCTTTATGCAGATTATCAACGGTGCCTTCGGCCCTACCGGTGTCGTCGGAGGAGCTGTAGGCGTTCTGGTACAGGGATTCCGTCGTGCAGCGTTTTCCAACGAGGCAGGCGTGGGATCTGCATCCATTGCCCATTCCGCGGTAAAAACAAAGTATCCCGCCTCAGAAGGAATGGTGGCATTGTTGGAACCTTTTGTAGATACCGTAGTGGTATGTACAATGACGGCGTTGGTATTGATAATTACTGGGAACGTTACAGCGGCGAATGCAACTTTGAACGATTCCCAAGCCATATTGTTGACGTCCGGAGCTTTTGAATCGGTTATTTCCTGGTTCCCCTATGTGCTAACGATTGCCGTGGTTCTCTTTGCTTTCAGTACCATGATTTCGTGGTCTTATTACGGTTTTCAAGGATGGGCTTATCTTTTTGGACGGAGTAAAAAGACCGAATATACCTATAAGATAATCTTCTGTATTTTCGTAATTATCGGGGCAGCAGCAAGTTTGGGATCGGTCATCGGTTTTTCGGATGCCATGATTTTTGCAATGATGGTTCCCAACATGATCGGATTGGTTATTCTTGCTCCAAGGGTAAGGAAGGAATTGAGCACTTATCTTAATGCGATAAAGGCATTGGGAAAATAATTATAGGCTATTGAAAGATTTTAAATCCCTCTTTAAGTTCAACAAAAGGGAGCGAAGTGGGATTTTCTTTTTGCTGCTTATTATATTGATACTTCAGACAGGTTATGTGGTGCTCCAGTATTTCCCCAGGTCCAACTCCAAGAGTACATTTTCCGAGGACACTACGTTACAGGCAAAAATCGATAGTCTAAAGCAAAAAGTACCACAGAAAGATTCACTTAAGATATATCCCTTTAACCCTAATTTTATTAGTGATTATAAAGGATATGCTTTGGGAATGTCAACAGATGAAATAGACCGTCTGCATGTCTTTCGAAGGCAAAACCAATATGTAAACTCGCCCGAAGAATTTCAGAAGATCACGTTAATATCGGATTCCCTTATGGCCCAAATTTCTCCCTATTTTAAATTTCCAGAATGGGTTGGGAAGACCTCAGGTAAATTGGTTGCGGGAAACGAGGCTATCAAAAACTCCAAAGATGACAAGAAAGACATTGAAATAAAAGACTTGAATAAAGCGAGCATTAAAGAGTTGCAATCTATCCGTGGAATTGGGGATAAGCTGTCCCGCCGTATTGTGAAGTTCAGAGATCGTTTGGGTGGATTTTTGGTGAATGAACAATTATATGACGTATATGGACTGGAACGGCATGTGGCCAAAACAGCCTTAAAAAGCTTTAGGGTCATAGAAAAACCTGATATCCAGAAAATAAATATCAATACGGCATCGTTAGAGGAGATGGTTCAATTGGTGTATCTTAGAAGGAAAATTGCCTTACGGATAGTGGAATATAGGAATAGAAATGGAGGGATTTCCTCCTTTGATGAATTATCTAAAATAGAAGATTTTCCATCGGACAAGATTGATAGAATTAAATTATATTTGACGCTATAAAAAATTGCTTGAATGATTACGGATACAATGTCTACCTTAGGTTTTGATTTTTCGGAAACCCAACAAATGGTGGCGGCTTCGGCTAAGGAATTCGCCGAGCAACATATACGGCCCTATGTCATGGATTGGGACGAATCCCAGACGTTTCCCTTGGAGGTTTTTAAAAAGGCAGGGGAAATGGGCTTTATGGGGGTTTTGGTACCGGAACAATATGGTGGCTCTGGACTGGGCTATCATGAATATATAGCCATTATTGAAGAGATTTCCAAAGTGGACCCTTCCATAGGATTATCGGTAGCAGCCCACAATTCCCTATGTACCAATCATATTCTTTCCTTTGGAAACGAGGAGCAAAAACAAAGGTGGTTGCCCAAATTGGCTACTGCCGAATGGATAGGAGCCTGGGGCCTAACGGAACACAACACGGGTTCCGATGCCGCTAGAATGGCAACTACCGCCGTTAAGGATAATGATTCGTGGATTTTGAACGGGGCCAAAAATTTTATCACACACGGTAAAAGTGGCGATATTGCCGTAGTTGTGGCCAGAACAGGCGAAAAAGGAGATAGCCATGGAATGACCGCTTTTGTTATTGAAAAAGGGACACCTGGTTTTTCAAGTGGAAAAAAGGAGAACAAATTGGGGATGCGTGCAAGTGAAACCGCTGAACTGATTTTTGATAACTGTATTATTTCTGATGATAACCGATTGGGAGAGGTGGGAGCCGGATTTATCCAATCCATGAAGATTTTGGATGGTGGCCGGATCTCCATTGGCGCCCTATCCTTGGGAATAGCCAAAGGGGCTTATGAGGCTGCCTTGAAATATTCCAAGGAAAGGATTCAATTTGGTAAGCCTATAAGTCAATTTCAAGGTGTCTCCTTCAAGTTGGCCGAAATGGTTACCGAAATCGAAGCTTCTGAACTTCTGGTACACAAAGCAGCATTTTTGAAAAATGAAGGGCGTCAAATGACCCAGTGGAGCGCTATGTCCAAAATGTATGCCTCCGAAATGTGCGTAAAAGTAGCCAATGAGGCCGTTCAGATACACGGTGGATATGGATATACCAAAGATTTCCCCGTGGAGAAGTTTTACAGGGATGCCAAACTCTGTACCATTGGTGAAGGTACCACCGAGATACAAAAAGTGGTCATCGCCAAAAATATTTTAAAATAGTTTTGCACCAACTCAACTATTCCAGTTATATTTGCAGTCCAAAACTTTAAAGAAAGGAGGTTGTAGCCAATGTTAATAATACCAGTAAAAGAAGGAGAAAATATAGATAGGGCGCTAAAGCGATTTAAACGCAAGTTTGATAAGACAGGCACAATGCGGCAGTTGCGTAAGCGACAGCAGTTTACAAAGCCATCTGTAGAACGTAGACAGCAGATCCAAAAGGCACAGTACATACAGAGCCTTAGGGATAGGGAGGATATATAGATTTTGTAACCCTACCTTACAATATAACGAAATCCCATTCTTTAATGGGATTTTTTATTGTTGATACTTTGGTGATTCAATTCGTAACTTTGCGTTATGTCCGTCCAATCATTTGTGGATTACCTTTCCCTGGAAAAAAACTACTCCGCTCATACGGTCCTGGCCTATGAAAGGGACCTCAAGTCGTTTAATTCATTTTGCCTTTCCGAGTATGGCCTCAAAAGTGGTGATGACGTCTCCTATAGGGAGATTAGAAGTTGGATTGTGAGCTTGGTAGATTCTGGTATTTCAAACCGTTCCATTAATAGAAAAGTGGCCTCGTTAAAGGCCTATTTTAAATTTATGCAAAAAACGGGAAATATTGACACCAACCCTTTGGCCAAACATAAATCCTTAAAAACCTCCAAAAAAATAGAAGTTCCCTTTTCTGAGGACGAAATGTTAAAAGTACTTATGCAGATTCCTTTTGAAGACGGCTTTGAAGGAATCCGGGATAAATTAATAATTGAACTTTTCTACACTACGGGCATAAGAAGGGCGGAACTAATCAATTTAAGAATAAAGGACTTGGACTTTGACGGAAATGCCCTTAGGGTTTTGGGAAAAAGGAACAAAGAGCGCATTATTCCGCTTCTACATTCGACAAAGGAAAAGTTTATGGCCTATATTCAAGAAAGAAATACATTGAATACCAAGACCGATACGGACTATGTCTTTTTGCGAAAAAGCGGGGACAAAATCTATGAAACCCTTGTTTATAGAATTATAAATAGGTATTTTAGTGAAGCGTCGACTAAGGTAAAAAAGAGTCCACACATCCTGAGACATACCTTTGCGACCCACTTATTGAACAAAGGAGCCGATTTAAATTCGGTAAAGGAACTTTTAGGTCACTCAAGTTTGGCGTCTACCCAAGTATATACACATAATAGTATTGCCGAACTTAAGAAAGTGCATGCCGCCGCCCATCCAAGAGGCGGGAAATAGTTAAACAATTTAAAACATGAGGTCTATGAAATAAGTCACTACAAATCTTGATGTTGGCCGAAGGGCTCTATGGCGAATGGTATTTTCCATAACAAATCGGATAGAATAATGAATTTATAAAACAGCAAAATTTGAACAGATGAAAGTAAACACACAATCCGTAAATTTTAATGCCAACCAAGAATTAGTAAGTTTCATTCAAAATCGATTGAACAAATTGGATACTTTTTACGATAAGGTGATACATTCGGATGTTTATTTAAAAGTAGAAAATACAAGTGCCAAGGAAAACAAGATAGCGGAAATAATTCTTCATATCCCGAAGGATAAATTTAGGATAAAAAAACAATGTAAATCCTTTGAGGAAGCAGTGGATTCTGCCTGTAGTTCGCTTGAGAGAAAACTGATAAAAAAGAAAGAAAAACTGCGGGTTTACGCCTGATTAAAATTTTCCAAATTTTGTTTTGATTAAACAAATAAATATATACATTTGCAGTCCGTTAGAAATAGCGGACTTTTTTATGCGCAAAAAGGGGGTAAAAGGCCGATGTAGCTCAGCTGGCTAGAGCAGCTGATTTGTAATCAGCAGGTCGTGGGTTCGAGTCCCTCCATCGGCTCAAAAGGTCTTAAAAACATTAGATAGGGGGAGATACTCAAGCGGCCAACGAGGGCAGACTGTAAATCTGCTGACTATGTCTTCGCAGGTTCGAATCCTGCTCTCCCCACCAAATTGGCATAAAGTTTTGTTTTGTGTTCCCTATTTAGCGTAATAGGAACGACGATTTGAAATTTTGGATAGGAGAATATTGCGGGAGTAGCTCAGTTGGTAGAGCGTCAGCCTTCCAAGCTGAATGTCGCCGGTTCGAACCCGGTCTCCCGCTCAAAGAAAAGCTGAGTTGACGTTTGTGGTTTTAGAGCCGAAACTTTAAACTTTGAACCTGCCCGACGGTCAGGCGGGCCTGAAACCCATTAAGCCGGCGTAGCTCAGGGGTAGAGCGTTTCCTTGGTAAGGAAGAGGTCACGAGTTCAAATCTCGTCGTTGGCTCAATAAAAATATAATTGTACACTAATATATAACTAAGATTAAATTCATTTAAAAATGGCAAAGGAAACTTTTGATCGTTCCAAACCGCACTTAAATATAGGTACTATTGGACACGTGGATCACGGTAAAACTACATTGACTGCCGCTATTACAACCGTATTGGCAAATGCAGGGCTTTCTGAAATTAGAAGTTTCGATTCTATCGACAACGCTCCTGAAGAGAAAGAAAGGGGTATCACCATTAATACATCACACGTAGAATATCAAACGGCCAATCGTCACTATGCACACGTGGACTGTCCAGGTCACGCGGATTACGTGAAGAACATGGTAACAGGTGCTGCCCAGATGGATGGTGCCATATTGGTGGTTGCCGCTACAGATGGTCCTATGCCACAAACTCGTGAGCACATCCTTTTGGGGCGTCAGGTAGGTATTCCAAGAATCGTGGTTTTCATGAACAAAGTGGATATGGTGGATGATGACGAACTTATAGAATTGGTCGAAATGGAAGTAAGGGAATTGCTTTCTTTCTATGAGTACGATGGTGACAATGGTCCTGTAATTGCAGGTTCGGCTTTGGGTGCCTTGAACGGAGAGCAAAAATGGGTCGATACTGTTATGGAATTGATGGAAGCGGTAGACTCTTGGATCGAATTGCCGAAAAGGGATGTGGATAAGGATTTCTTAATGCCTGTTGAAGATGTATTCACCATTACCGGTCGTGGTACTGTGGCTACCGGTCGTATTGAAACCGGTGTGGCAAACACAGGAGATCCGGTAGAAATTATCGGAATGGGTGCCGAGAAATTAACTTCTACCATTACTGGTGTTGAGATGTTCCGTAAAATTTTGGATAGGGGTGAAGCGGGTGACAATGTGGGTATCCTTTTGAGAGGTATCGAGAAATCCGATATCAAAAGAGGAATGGTAATCTGTAAGCCAGGTTCTGTAAAGCCTCACGCCAAATTTGAAGCTGAGGTCTATATCCTAAAGAAAGAAGAAGGTGGGCGTCATACTCCATTTCATAACAACTATCGTCCACAATTCTATGTAAGGACTACGGATGTTACGGGTAACATTAACCTTCCTGACGGAGTTGAGATGGTTATGCCAGGGGATAACCTTACGATTACTGTTGATTTGATTCAGGCAATCGCTTTAAATGTCGGTCTTCGTTTCGCCATCCGTGAAGGTGGTAGAACCGTTGGTGCCGGACAGGTGACCAAGATATTGGATTAATCTTTTAGATAATTTATAGTGTAGGTAAAGGGTGTTCCACGTTTAGTGGGACACCTTTCCCTGCAATTATAAAAGGGTGTAGCTCTCCCGATAGTTATCGGGAAGAAAAGCACCATAGAAACGGGTGTAGCTCAGTTGGTAGAGCACTGGTCTCCAAAACCAGGTGTCGGGAGTTCGAGTCTCTCCTCCCGTGCAAAATAAAATGGATAGTTAACGAGGCGAGAAACCTGTCCCATGTTCAAACGACGGGGGTCTCTTCTCCCGTGAAGGATAAAAGAAGAAGTATGTTGACATATATCAAGGAATCTATTGAAGAACTAAGGAATAATGTGACCTTGCCTTCTAGGGCAGAATCCTCGAACCTAATGGTGGTGGTGGCTGTTTTTTCCATTCTTTTTGCCTTGGCCACTTGGGGAGTGGACACAGTCTTCAGCAAATTGATTCAATTGTACTTCAATAAAATTCTAAATTAAAAGGGTCGCCATGTCGGAAGTATTGGAAAAAAAGTGGTATGTGGTAAGAGCGGTCAGTGGTCAGGAAAACAAGATCAAAGGCTACATTGAAAGCGAAGTGGAGCGTCATGGATTTTCGGACTATTTGGAAGATGTTTTAGTACCTACCGAGAAGGTTATCCAAATCCGTAATGGGAAAAAGATAAATAAAGAAAGGGTTTATTTTCCGGGTTATATAATGATCAAGGCCAATTTGGGTGGGGAGATGATACATATAATTCGCTCCATTACCAATGTTATAGGATTTTTGGGTGAAACAAAAGGAGGTGATCCCGTACCCTTGCGTAAGTCCGAGGTAAACCGAATGTTAGGAAAAGTAGACGAGCTGGCCGTAAATACGGATAGTGTGGCCATACCCTTTGTCCATGGGGAAACGGTTAAGGTTATCGATGGGCCGTTTAATGGGTTCAATGGAACCGTAGAGAAGATAAACGAGGAAAAGCGTAAGCTTGAGGTTATGGTTAAGATTTTCGGAAGAAAAACCCCATTGGAACTCAGTTATATGCAAGTTGAGAAGATATAAAGAAAAATTGTTACATATTTAAAAGTTGTGTTGCTTCCAATTAACACGCTTTCAATTTAATTTTAGACAATGGCAAAAGAAGTAGGTAAAGTAGTTAAACTACAAGTTAGGGGAGGTGCTGCGAATCCATCGCCACCGGTTGGACCCGCCTTAGGTGCTGCCGGCGTTAACATCATGGAGTTCTGTAAACAGTTCAATGCCAGGACACAGGACAAACCAGGCAAAGTATTGCCAGTTGTTATCACCGTATACAAGGACAAATCTTTCGATTTTGTTGTAAAGACACCACCAGCGGCGGTTCAATTGATGGAAGCAGCTAAGATTAAGAAAGGATCTGGCGAACCTAACCGAGTTAAATTAGGTAGTGTAACCTGGGACCAAATCAAGGTAATCGCCGAAGATAAAATGGTGGACCTTAATGCCTTCACGGTAGAATCCGCAATGAGTATGGTAGCGGGTACCGCAAGATCAATGGGTATGAAGGTTTCAGGGAAAAGACCTTTTTAAATCTTTAAAAAGCAACTGAAATGGCAAAATTGACAAAAAAGCAAAAGGAAGCCCACGCCAAAATAGACAGGGACAAGCTCTATTCCGTGGATGAGGCTTCAGCTTTGGTAAAGGAAATAACCAATACAAAATTTGACGCATCCGTTGATTTAGCGGTTCGATTGGGGGTAGATCCCAGAAAAGCCAATCAAATGGTAAGAGGGGTGGTTACCCTACCTCATGGTACCGGTAAGGATGTCAAGGTCTTGGCTTTGGTGACACCGGATAAAGAGGCTGAAGCTCAGGAGGCTGGTGCCGATTACGTGGGATTGAACGAATATTTGGATAAGATCAAGGGCGGTTGGACAGATGTCGATGTAATTATAACCATGCCCAGTGTTATGGGAAAACTAGGTCCTTTGGGACGTGTTTTGGGGCCAAGAGGCCTAATGCCCAATCCAAAAACAGGTACGGTTACTATGGAGGTAGGCAAGGCCGTTTCCGATGTAAAGGCGGGTAAGATTGATTTTAAGGTAGACAAGACCGGTATTGTACATGCAGCTATTGGAAAGGCATCTTTTTCGGCCGATAAGATAGCAGGTAATGCCAGGGAATTATTGGATACTTTGGTAAAGCTCAAGCCAGCCGCGGCCAAAGGGGTGTATATGAAGAGCATTTACATGTCCAGTACTATGAGTCCTAGCGTACCATTGGATCCAAAAACCGTATAATTCCGCTGGGAGTTAAAAATTATTAGTATGACAAGAGAAGAAAAAGCAAACGTAATACAGGATTTAACTGCTCAGCTATCCGATAACGCTACCATTTATTTGGCTGATATATCGGGATTGAATGCCGCTGCGACCTCGGATTTGAGAAGGGCGTGTTTTAAGGCCAATGTTAAGCTATCCGTAGTTAAGAACACCTTGCTTGCCAAGGCAATGGAGGCCTCCGATAAAGAATTCGGTGAACTTCCCGAAGTTCTAAAGGGAAATACTTCATTGATGTTCTCGGAAACTGGGAACGGTCCGGCAAAACTGATTAAGAATTTCAGGAAAAAATCGGATAGACCCTTGTTGAAAGGAGCCTTTATTGAGGAGGCAATTTTTATAGGGGACGATAAGTTGGATACTCTCGTGAGTATTAAGTCCAAGGAAGAGATTATTGGGGATATTATCGGATTGTTGCAATCACCGGCGAAGAATGTTATTTCAGGTCTTAAGTCTGGTGGAGGCAAGCTCGCAGGTATCCTAAAGACCCTTTCCGAAAAAGAATAAGCACACACTAAACTAAGTATATTTTAAAATTTTATTAAACGATAGAAAAATGGCAGATTTAAAGGATTTCGCAGAACAATTGGTTAATCTTACCGTAAAAGAGGTAAACGAATTGGCCGATATATTAAAAGAAGAATACGGTATAGAGCCTGCAGCAGCGGCCGTGGCCGTAGCCGGAGGTGGCGCCGCTGGAGGTGGAGAAGCTGAGGCCGCGGAGGAAAAAACAGAATTCGACGTAATTTTGAAGGCTCCAGGAGGATCTAAGCTTGCCGTTGTAAAATTGGTCAAGGAATTGACTGGACTAGGATTAAAAGATGCTAAGGACATTGTTGATAGCGCACCTAAAGCCGTTAAGGAAGGTGTAAGTAAAGACGAAGCCGAAGGAATCAAAAAATCATTGGAAGAAGCAGGAGCAGAAGTTGAGCTTAAATAATAGCAGCGACTATAGCACATTGGTTTAGGTCTTTTCCCGTCCTTACGGGGTTAGACCTAAGCCTTTTTATACATAATACATTTTTGCGTATATGAGGGCATATACTACCTATTTATCATTCACGATCAAAATACTGTCCATAGATGTTCACAAAACAAACTGAAAGAATAAATTTTGCATCCGCTAAGAACACGCCGGAGTACCCGGATTTCTTGGACATCCAGATAAAATCTTTTCAAGATTTTTTTCAACTTGAGACCAAATCGGATGAAAGGGGCAATGAAGGTCTGTACAATACCTTTATGGAAAACTTTCCGATTACGGACACGAGGAATCAGTTCGTGCTCGAATTTTTGGATTATTTTATAGATCCTCCCAGGTATTCAATTCAAGAGTGTATTGAAAGGGGGCTTACCTATAGCGTACCCTTAAAGGCAAGATTGAAATTATACTGTACCGATCCGGAACACGAGGATTTTGAGACCATTGTACAAGATGTATATTTAGGGACAATTCCCTATATGACGCCCAGCGGTACTTTCGTAATAAATGGTGCGGAAAGAGTAGTTGTTTCACAGCTTCACCGTTCACCCGGTGTCTTTTTTGGACAGTCTTTTCATGCCAATGGCACCAAACTGTATTCGGCAAGGGTAATTCCTTTTAAAGGTTCTTGGATCGAGTTTGCTACGGATATCAATGGTGTCATGTATGCTTACATTGATAGAAAGAAAAAATTGCCGGTTACTACACTGTTTAGGGCCATTGGATTTGAGCGGGATAAGGATATCCTGGAAATTTTTGACCTTTCCGAAGAGGTAAAGGTCTCAAAAGCAGGACTAAAGAAAATTCTGGGCCGTAAATTGGCGGCAAGGGTTTTGAATACCTGGCATGAGGACTTCGTAGATGAGGATACTGGAGAAGTGGTTTCCATTGAACGGAACGAAATTGTTTTGGACCGGGATACTATTCTCGAGAAAGAACATATAGACGAGATTTTGGATACCGATGTAAAAACGATTTTGCTACATAAGGAGAACAATGCCCAGTCGGACTATGCCATTATTCACAACACCTTGCAAAAGGATCCTACCAACTCGGAAAAGGAAGCCGTAGAGCACATATACCGTCAATTGCGAAATGCGGAGCCACCCGATGAGGAAACCGCTCGTGGCATTATAGACAAATTGTTCTTCTCCGATCAGCGGTATAATCTGGGAGAGGTTGGTCGTTATCGAATGAACAAAAAGTTGGGTCTTGATATCGGAATGGACAAACAGGTCTTGACCAAGGACGATATCATTACCATTATAAAATATCTCATAGAACTCATCAATTCCAAAGCGGAAATCGATGATATAGACCACTTGTCCAACCGTCGCGTCCGTACTGTTGGGGAACAATTATCCTCTCAGTTTGGAGTAGGTTTGGCCCGTATGGCAAGGACTATTCGTGAACGGATGAACGTAAGGGACAATGAGGTATTTACCCCTATTGATTTAATCAATGCAAAGACTTTGTCCTCGGTTATTAATTCATTCTTTGGTACAAACCAATTGTCCCAGTTTATGGATCAAACGAATCCGCTGGCTGAGATAACGCATAAAAGAAGACTGTCCGCTTTAGGACCGGGAGGTCTCTCAAGGGAAAGGGCAGGATTTGAGGTACGTGATGTCCACTATACCCATTATGGAAGATTGTGCCCTATAGAAACCCCTGAAGGGCCCAATATCGGTTTGATTTCCTCACTCTCCGTTTTTGCTAAGGTTAACCCTATGGGCTTTTTGGAGACGCCGTATCGCAAGGTCGAAAATGGCAAGGTAGACACCAAGGAGTATTCGTACTTAAGTGCGGAAGAGGAAGAAGGAATGAAAATTGCGCAGGCTAACATTCCTATGAAAGAGGATGGAACGATTGACAGTGATAAGGTTATTGCACGTGAAGAGGGGGATTTCCCCGTCGTGGATCCCTCCGAAGTGAATTATACGGATGTGGCACCGAACCAGATAGCATCTATATCTGCTTCCCTAATTCCGTTTTTGGAGCATGATGATGCCAACCGGGCCCTAATGGGATCTAACATGATGCGCCAGGCCGTTCCCTTATTGAAACCACAATCGCCTATTGTTGGTACAGGATTGGAACGTCAAGTGGCTTCGGACTCCAGGGTATTGATCAATGCAGAGGGTGAAGGGGTAATAGAATATGTGGATGCTGAAAAAATCACCATCAAATATAACAGGACGGATGCCGAAAGGTTAGTAAGTTTTGATGAAGATGAAAAGACTTATGAGCTGGTCAAATTCAGAAAGACCAATCAAGGTACCAGTATCAACCTAAAGCCCATAGTAAGCAAAGGTGATAAGGTTAAAAAAGGGCAGGTCCTTTGTGAAGGCTATGCTACGGAAAATGGCGAATTGGCCTTAGGGCGTAACCTAACGGTCGCCTTCATGCCATGGAAGGGATACAACTTTGAGGATGCTATCGTGATTTCGGAAAAAGTGGTACGTGAGGACATCTTTACTTCCATCCATGTAGATGAGTATGCCCTAGAGGTAAGGGATACCAAATTAGGTGCCGAGGAATTGACCCATGATATTCCCAATGTGTCGGAAGAAGCTACCAAGGATTTGGATGAAAATGGTATGATACGCATCGGTGCAGAGGTGAAACCCGGGGACATTCTTATCGGTAAGATCACACCAAAGGGGGAATCCGACCCTACACCGGAAGAGAAGCTACTTCGGGCTATTTTTGGGGATAAGGCCGGTGATGTAAAGGACGCCTCTTTAAAGGCCTCACCATCCCTTACCGGAGTTGTCATTGATAAGAAGTTGTTCTCGCGGTCTATTAAAGATAAGCGGAAACGTTCAGAGGACAAAGAGGCCATTTCCAATTTGGAGATGGAATACGAAGTGAAATTTCAACAACTAAAGGATATTTTAGTTGAGAAACTGTTCTCTTTGATCAGTGGAAAGACATCTCAAGGGGTTTTGAACGATTTGGGTGAAGAAGTTTTGCCAAAGGGCAAAAAGTATACCGTAAAGATGTTGAATGCCGTGGATGACTTTGCACATTTGGTTGGAGGAAGCTGGACAACGGATAAAGAGACCAATGCATCGGTCGCCGACTTGCTTCACAATTATAAGATTAAATTGAACGATCTTCAAGGAAACCTGAGAAGGGACAAATTCACCATTTCCGTAGGAGATGAACTTCCTGCGGGTATCATGAAGTTGGCCAAGGTTTACATCGCTAAGAAGCGAAAGCTTAAGGTTGGCGATAAAATGGCGGGGCGTCACGGTAACAAGGGTATTGTTTCCAGAATAGTACGTCAGGAGGACATGCCTTTCTTGGAGGATGGAACCCCTGTAGATATTGTATTGAATCCACTTGGGGTACCATCACGTATGAACATTGGACAGATTTACGAAACTGTTCTTGGATGGGCCGGTCTTAAATTGGGCAAAAAATATGCAACCGCTATTTTTGACGGAGCCACGTTGGATGAAATCAACAGTTATACAGATGAAGCCGGTATTCCGCGATTTGGCCATACCTATCTTTTTGATGGAGGCACAGGGCAACGATTTGATCAGCCCGCCACCGTTGGGGTCATTTACATGTTAAAATTAGGCCATATGGTGGACGATAAGATGCATGCGAGATCAATAGGACCTTATTCCTTGATTACGCAACAACCTTTGGGTGGAAAGGCCCAATTTGGAGGCCAACGTTTTGGGGAGATGGAAGTATGGGCCCTAGAAGCCTATGGAGCTTCCGCTACCCTGCGGGAAATATTGACGGTTAAATCCGATGACGTTATTGGTAGGGCAAAGACCTACGAATCTATCGTAAAGGGTGAGACCATGCCAGAACCTGGATTACCAGAATCCTTTAACGTATTGATGCACGAACTGAAAGGTTTGGGTCTGGATATACGCTTGGAGGAATAAGTAAATCGATGTTACGATTTTAGAACACACATTTTAATTTAGTATCACCATATATTATGGCTAGAATAAAAGACAATAACCCAGTAAAAAGGTTTGATAAGATTTCAATCGGATTGGCTTCACCAGAGGCAATTTTGGCGGAGTCCAGGGGAGAAGTCCTCAAACCTGAAACCATCAACTACAGAACGCACAAGCCAGAACGTGACGGACTTTTTTGTGAGCGTATCTTTGGCCCTGTAAAGGATTACGAATGTGCCTGTGGTAAATACAAACGTATTCGTTATCGCGGTATTGTTTGTGATCGTTGTGGTGTGGAGGTTACCGAGAAAAAAGTTCGCCGGGATCGGGTAGGGCATATCAACTTAGTAGTACCTGTGGCCCACATCTGGTATTTCCGTTCTTTACCCAATAAGATAGGATATCTATTGGGTCTTCCTTCAAAGAAGCTGGATATGATTATCTACTACGAAAGATACGTAGTAATCCAACCTGGTATTGCTAAAGGACCTGAAGGAGAGGAAATCCAAAAAATGGATTTCTTAACAGAGGAAGAATATCTGAACATAGTAGAAGAACTGCCTCAGGAAAATCAATATTTAGAGGATTCCGATCCCAACAAGTTTATTGCAAAAATGGGAGCGGAGTGTTTGATCGATCTTTTGGCCCGGATCGATTTAAAGGAGTTATCCTATGAACTTCGACATAAGGCCAATACCGAAACTTCAAAACAGCGCAAAACCGAAGCACTTAAAAGACTTCAGGTTGTTGAGGCCCTAAGGGAATCCCAGGATAATAGGGAAAATAAACCGGAATGGATGATAATGAAAGTGATTCCTGTTATTCCTCCCGAATTACGTCCATTGGTTCCATTGGATGGAGGTCGTTTTGCCACTTCGGATTTGAATGACTTGTATCGAAGGGTAATTATACGAAACAATCGTTTGAAGAGGTTGGTGGAAATCAAGGCTCCTGAAGTGATTCTTAGAAATGAGAAGCGTATGCTACAGGAAGCCGTCGATTCTCTTTTCGACAATACGAGAAAGGCATCCGCCGTTAAAACCGAATCCAACAGGCCCTTAAAGTCCCTTTCCGATTCCCTTAAGGGAAAACAGGGGCGTTTCCGACAAAACCTTTTGGGTAAACGAGTGGATTACTCCGCACGTTCGGTAATCGTGGTCGGACCCGAAATGAAATTGTATGAATGTGGTCTTCCAAAGGATATGGCTGCCGAATTGTACAAGCCTTTTGTAATCCGTAAACTGATAGAAAGGGGTATTGTCAAGACCGTCAAGTCTGCTAAAAAGATTATCGATAAGAAAGAACCTGTGGTTTGGGATATCTTGGAAAATGTACTGAAAGGTCATCCAGTGCTTTTGAATAGGGCTCCTACCTTGCACCGTTTAGGTATTCAGGCATTTCAGCCAAAACTTATTGAAGGTAAGGCGATTCGTCTGCACCCATTGGTATGTACCGCTTTTAATGCGGATTTTGATGGAGACCAGATGGCGGTTCATTTACCCTTGGGTCCAGAGGCTATATTGGAGGCCCAGTTATTGATGCTGGCCTCACATAATATCTTGAATCCGGCAAACGGTTCACCTATTACCGTACCTTCCCAGGATATGGTATTGGGTCTATATTATATGACCAAGGAGAGAAAGTCTACTCCCGAGGTTCCCGTAAAAGGTGAGGGACTCACTTTCTACTCGGATGAAGAAGTGGAAATCGCTTTTAATGAAGGTAAAGTAGACCTTAATGCCGGTATAAAAGTAAGGACCAAGGATTTCAATGACGAAGGGGAGTTGGTCAACCAAATTGTAGAAACTACCGTAGGTAGGGTACTCTTTAACATGGAGGTGCCAGAACAGGCCGGATATGTGAATAGTGTCTTGAACAAAAAGGCCTTGAGGGACATCATCGGAAAGATTCTTGCGGTAACTGATGTTCCCACAACGGCTGAATTCTTGGACAAGATCAAGACCATGGGATACGAGTTTGCCTTCAAGGGTGGACTTTCATTTAGCTTGGGAGACATTATTATCCCACAGGAAAAACATGAAATGATCGACGATGCCAATGGTCAGGTCGATGCCATTATGGCCAATTATAACATGGGACTGATTACTAATAACGAACGTTATAATCAGGTAATTGATGTTTGGACATCCACCAATGCCATGTTGACCGAATTGGCCATGAAGCGTATCCGAGAAGACCAACAAGGGTTTAACTCAGTGTATATGATGCTGGATTCCGGTGCTAGGGGTTCTAAGGAACAGATACGTCAGCTTACTGGAATGCGCGGATTAATGGCAAAACCAAAGAAATCGACAGCCGGAGGTGGGGAAATTATCGAAAATCCAATTCTGTCCAACTTTAAGGAAGGCTTGTCAATCTTGGAATACTTCATATCCACGCACGGTGCACGTAAAGGGTTGGCGGATACCGCCTTAAAAACTGCCGATGCGGGCTACTTGACAAGGCGTTTGGTCGATGTATCCCAGGATGTGATTGTGACTATTGAAGACTGTGGTACGCTTAGAGGTATTGAAGTCACCCCATTGCGTAAGAATGAGGAAATTGTGGAGACGCTAGGGGAACGAATTCTTGGTAGGGTATCCCTACATGACGTTTACAACCCTTTGAATGAGGAATTGCTTCTGGAAGCAGGTAAGGAAATCAAGGAAGCCGATGTTAAAAAGATTGAGGCTTCTCCAATTGAAAAGGTAGAAGTACGTTCTCCGTTGACTTGTGAAGCACCCAAGGGAATCTGCGTGTTATGTTATGGAAGAAACCTTTCTACCAACAAAATGGTGCAACGCGGCGAGGCCGTTGGTGTTGTGGCCGCTCAATCCATTGGGGAGCCTGGAACACAGTTGACCCTGCGGACTTTCCATGTGGGAGGTATTGCCGGCAATATTTCCGAGGATAATAAACTTGAGGCCAAATTTGATGGGCTTGTAGAAATTGAGGACTTAAGGACGGTTAAAGGTAAGGATAGTGAAGGTAAGGCTGCGGAAATTGTAATTTCAAGGACCTCCGAAATAAAGATTGTCGATACCAAGACTGGAATAACCTTAAGTAACAATAACATTCCTTATGGTTCCCAATTGTTCATAAAAAATGGGGCAAACGTTAAAAAGGGAGAGGTTATTTGCCAATGGGATCCCTATAACGGCGTCATTGTTTCGGAATTCCCAGGTAAGATTGCCTACGAGAATATTGAGCAAGGTGTTACGTACCAGGTAGAAATCGATGAACAAACAGGTTTCCGGGAAAAGGTTATTTCCGAATCCCGAAACAAAAAATTGATTCCTACCTTATTGATTAAAAATGATAAGGATGAGGTTTTACGTTCGTACAACCTACCCGTTGGCTCCCATATTATGGTAGATGATGGGGATAAGATTCAAGAGGGTAAAATCTTGGTAAAAATTCCACGTAAATCGGCCAAGGCCGGTGATATCACTGGAGGACTTCCTAGGGTGACCGAGTTGTTCGAGGCCAGAAACCCCTCAAATCCCGCAGTTGTATCCGAGATTGATGGCGTAGTTTCCTTTGGCAAGATCAAAAGGGGTAATCGGGAGATTATTATAGAATCCAAATTGGGCGAGGTCAAGAAGTATTTGGTAAAATTATCCAATCAGATTTTGGTCCAGGAGAACGATTACGTCCGTGCAGGTATGCCATTATCCGACGGATCTATTACACCAGAGGATATTCTGGCCATAAAGGGCCCATCCGCTGTACAGCAATACTTAGTAAATGAAGTACAGGAGGTGTACCGTTTGCAAGGGGTTAAGATAAATGACAAACACTTTGAAGTAGTAGTACGGCAAATGATGCGAAAAGTTCGGATTGAGGATCCGGGGGATACGATTTTCCTTGAGAATCAGTTGGTTCACAAGTCGGACTTCATTGAAGAGAATGATGATATTTTTGGCAAAAAGGTGATTACGGATGCAGGAGAGTCCGAAACGCTAAAGGCAGGTCAAATAGTTACAGCCCGTGAGATGAGGGATGAAAATAGTATCCTAAGGCGTGCGGACAAAACTCTGGTGGAAGCCAGGGATGCGGTAGCCGCTACGGCTACACCTATCCTTCAAGGAATTACAAGGGCGTCCTTGCAGACCAAGTCCTTTATTTCCGCAGCTTCCTTCCAGGAAACGACGAAAGTGTTGAACGAAGCTGCTGTTAGCGGTAAGGTAGATACTTTAGAGGGATTGAAGGAAAACGTAATCGTTGGACACAAGATTCCGGCAGGTACGGGAATGCGAGACTATGAAAACATCATCGTGGGATCTAAGGAGGAATACGATGAAATTATGGCTCGTAAGGAAGCTTTGAAATTCTAACATCAAAAACCCTCGGTACATGTATCGAGGGTTTGTTTTTTAAGGTCATGAACGAAAAAGAACAAAAACAAAAGCAAATTAATATAGAGTTGGACGAGAAAATGGCCGAAGGAACCTATTCCAACTTGGCCATTATCAATCATTCCATTTCTGAATTTGTGGTCGATTTTATAAGTATGATGCCCGGTTCGCCTAAAGCAAAGGTTAAAAGTAGGATTATACTAACCCCGCAGCATGCAAAAAAATTTCTAAAGGCCCTCAATGATAACGTAAACCGTTTTGAAAAGGCACACGGCACAATAAAGGACTATGAACAACCTCCAATTCCCATTAATTTTGGGCCTACGGGAGAAGCATAAAAGAGGCTACCTTTTGGTAGCTTTTTTTAGTAGTTTTTGGTTTTAGGACAACCAACCTTTTTGAATTCCCTTATTGGTAAATAAAATAAACAAAATTCCCGCAATCACTACCAAAGTTGGCATAGTGTATGAATTGGGAAATACTTCCGGTGCATTTTGAATAAAAAGCCAGTTGACAAATTGGGCTAGCATTGCTACCAAGGAAGTAATAAACATAGGTTTTGCCCATTTTTTTCGCATTATTAAACCAACTGAAGCCAGCGTTCCAGAAATTGTGGCTATGGCGAAAGCTATGGTAGCCCATATAGGCATTGCCTCAAAAAGCTCTCGCTGCTCTTGATTTAGAGTTTCTAAAATGGTTACTTGGTTAAATGTGGAATTGTAAAAGTTAAATAATCCAAATAAATTCCATAAAAGTGCGAAAGCACTCACCACCCAAAACCAAACTGGAGGTTTTACTGAAGTCATCATAACGGTATGTAGAATTGGTTATTTACAAGCAATGTACAAAAAAAGTATCTACCGAAAGATACGGGTGTTTCAGGTATAATCTAGCCATGAATTATGAGTGCGACATCCCAAGGGGTTTCATTTTCAGCTACCTAATTGACCATTTTCACCAAATTCTTCGGCCATGGGTCATTGAATTCATAACCATTTTTCCAAAGTTCTATTTCCTCATTGGTAAGAAAACAAGACTTTAAGGCATTGGTAAATCGGTCAACTTGAGTTTTGTCACCGATTACAGTAAGGTCACAATGACGATCCCCAAAACGGCCAGATTCCCTTGAGAGTCTTTCTTCCAGAAGTTTTATCTCCATTTCCGAAAGCCCGTTATGCTCATCTTCAATGATTCCCGATATCCAGGATCCGATAATTTCCAAGCTAATGCTACCCGCTGCTTGATTCCACAATAGTGAATGTTTATCCCTACTAGCAAGCCAGAAGAATCCCTTACTTCGATAAATTCTCTTGTCGAGGTATTGATGACAAATTTCCCAAAGCCGCTGTGGATGAAATGGTCTATCATCTTTAATCACCCTGGTGGCCAAATCATAAGGCCTATCATTCTCCTCTTCGGCCATTAGCACAGGTTGTAGCTCCTCAACCAATTGGGCCACCCTAAAGTAATCATACTCCTGCAGTTCCAATAAAGCCTCGATTTGAAGTTTGCCGAAATGAACGGAATGCGTGGATATAAAGGGGTTTATTTTTTGGATATAGGATGCAATATGCGGTAGTCTGTCTTCTTCGATACGATCAGCTTTGGTAAGGAGAAGATGACTGCAAAATAAAATCTGTTCTACCAATAAGTTCACCATATTCCTTCTATTATGAACAAGATTGTTTTGCATTTTGGATACTAGACTTTCGCCATAATTGTAATCATGGGCTAACATTAGGCTATCTACCAATGCAAAGACTCCGGTCAGTTGAACCTGAAGGTGATTCTCAAAATAATTTATAAGGGGCATAGGATGGCAACTTCCTGAAGTCTCAATGATAATCAATTCCGGATTTTGATTTGATAGCAATTTTTTAAGTGATTTATCGAGTTCCTTTATACCCTTTTTACTGCTAAGTACACAAGAGTGAATGGACTCCAGAATGCTGCGATCCTCCTCAACCACATCCGTTGTCCCAAGTAACTCCCCGTCTACGTCTAGTTCACTCATGTCATTGACAATGGCGCAAACGGGTATATTCTTCGTTTTGGACTGTGATAGAAGATTTCTAAAAAGTGTTGTTTTGCCAGATCCTAGAAATCCGTTGAGAATGACAACCGGAACCCTTCTTAATACGTTCATTAAACAAATAGTTGTTAGAAGTAGAATGGAACTATACCAAATCAGCATCGCCCGCTATCTCCATACTAGCTCTAGGTATAATCTTTTTTTGATTTTTCAAAAATGCAACAGTATGGTAAAATTAGCTTTTATTCACTCTAAGTGCAATTAAGTTGCGTTTATAAATGAAGTATTTGAAAAAGAAAGCCACTTGAAAAAGCAAGGGTATCTCCTTGCTTTGGTAAAACCCATTAGTATTATCCATAGGACATATTCGCTCATTCGAACTCGGAGGTAAAATGTAACTTGACCGATGGATACTTCTGTTGCGTCATCTGTAGGGAAAATTGAGAATCGGCCAAGAAG
Organism: Ulvibacterium sp.; assembly: GCF_028285715.1. GTDB lineage: Bacteria > Bacteroidota > Bacteroidia > Flavobacteriales > Flavobacteriaceae > Ulvibacterium. Next base: position 3,272 of record NZ_JANQOO010000006.1, on the reverse strand, counting down.
ACCTCTTGGCCTCTTTTATCCTTTGCCAAAAATTTTTGCTTTACCCTACGAAACTCCATAAATTCTTCACTTTTGGAATTTCTGGGATCTATCCAACACGCCTTGTGCACCGGAAAGTTCTCATAAGTACATTTGGCTCCATATTCATGTTCCAGACGATACTGAATAACTTCAAATTGAAGTGCTCCCACGGTACCGATTACCTTACGATTATTGATTTCAAGGGTAAACAATTGCGCAACTCCCTCATCCATTAGCTGATCTATGCCCTTGTTCAATTGTTTGGCCTTCATCGGATCCGCGTTATTGATGTAACGGAAATGTTCAGGGGAAAAACTCGGAATTCCCTTGTAATGCAGACTTTCACCTTCGGTCAAGGTATCACCTATTTTAAAATTCCCGGTATCATGTAGGCCAACAATATCTCCCGGGTACGAAATATCCACTATTTCCTTCTTTTCTGCAAAAAAGGCATTGGGACTGGAAAATTTTAACTTTTTGCCATGGCGGACATGCAAATAGGGTCTGTTGCGTTCAAAAGTACCTGAAACAATCTTTATAAATGCTAGACGATCCCGGTGTTTCGGATCCATATTGGCATGGATTTTGAAAACAAATCCGGTCATGTTCGGTTCAAAGGCATCCACCAAACGTTCCTCCGCCAGTTTGGCCCTAGGGGAGGGTGCAATTTCCACAAAACAGTCCAGCAGCTCCCGCACTCCAAAATTGTTTAGGGCAGATCCAAAAAAAACAGGTTGTTGGTTCCCTTCCAAATACTTTTCCTTACTGAAACTCGGATAAACGCCCTGTGCGAGTTCCAGGTTATCCCGTAATGTTTTTGCCGCTTCGCTTCCAATAATAGTCTCCAGTTGGGGATTTCCAAGATCGTTGAAAGCTATGGTATCCTCAATATTCTTCTTACTATCGCCACTGAAAAGATTAATGTTTTTTTCATAGATATTATATATACCCATGAAATCATATCCCATGCCAATGGGGAAACTAAGTGGCGTTACGGATAGGCCTAACTTCAATTCAAGTTCATCCAAAAGATCGAAGGCATCTTTGCCCTCCCTATCCAATTTATTGATAAAGACAATAATCGGAATTTTTCGCATCCGGCATACTTCCACTAGTTTTTCCGTCTGTTCCTCTACGCCTTTGGCCACATCTATTACCACTATGACGCTATCCACGGCAGTCAGTGTCCTAAAGGTATCCTCGGCAAAATCTTTGTGACCCGGGGTGTCCAATATATTTATCTTTTTGTCCTTATATAAGAAGGCCAATACTGATGTAGCTACCGAGATTCCGCGCTGTCGTTCAATTTCCATGAAATCACTGGTAGCGGACTTTTTTATTTTGTTACTCTTTACGGCGCCTGCTTCTTGGATGGCACCACCAAAAAGAAGTAGTTTTTCCGTGAGGGTGGTCTTTCCGGCATCTGGATGGGATATTATGCCAAATGTCCGCCGCTTTTGGATTTGGGTCTTAAAACTCATTTGAAAAATTTCGGCAAAAGTAAGGTAAAAATGATGGGTTATTCATTATTTCGTCTTTTTTAGGGCCAAGGGGTCCGCATACTTTTGGACGGTTATGGTTGTTTAGGTAAAAACCGAGTCCTAAATACATTTTTGTCGATGAACTACAGAAATAACCGATTTTCATCAACAAAGTAATCTTTTTGTTTAAGGTTCAACGTATCTAGATAGTGATTGGGCATATCATATTTTTGCGTTTTACCGAATAAACATGTTATTAAAAGATATTACGTATTGATTGCTTCCCAAACAATTTGATGATCTAATTTTTAGATATATCTTGCATGGATATTATATTTAGAACAACCCCGAAAATCTTAACATTTTTGAATTCCTACGGCCATGGTGATTAGTTTAAAATAGAAAACTATCATTTATGGAAAATACTACTTTCTTAAAAAGGGAAAATAAGTTTGTCTTGACTTTAAGTCTAGCCATGATTTTTCTTTTGGAACCACTTACTTTTTCCTTTGCCAAGCCCAATTCGTATTTCGAGTCTTCAATGTTCATCTTTACAGATACTGATGGGGACAATGTTCATGATTCCGAAGATGTGGATGATGATGGAGATGGGATTATAGATACCATAGAAGACCAGAATGAGGATGGGGACAATGACCATACAACTAATCCTACGGATACAGATGGGGACGGTATCCCGGACTATTTGGATATCGACTCGGACAATGACGGTATTCTGGATAATATTGAGGCACAGACTACCTCTGGCTACATTGCTCCCTGTGGAATTGACTCAGATGGGAACGGTTTGGACGATCATTACGAAGAAACTCCAGGCAGTTGTAACGGTTTAACTCCAATTGATACGGACGGTGATCATATCCCGGACTATTTGGATATCGACTCGGACAATGACGGTATTCTGGATAATATTGAGGCACAAACCACTTCTGGCTATATTGCTCCTTGTGGAATTGACTCGGATGGGAACGGATTGGACGACCATTATGAAAGCCATCCGGGAGGAGGAGAGGGTATAACACCTGTAGACACGGATCATGATCAACATCCTGATTTCAGGGATATAGATTCGGACAATGACGGTATTCTGGATAATATTGAGGCACAAACCACTTCTGGCTACATTGCTCCTTGTGGAATTGACTCGGATGGGAACGGATTGGACGACCATTATGAAAGCCATCCAGGAGGAGGAGAGGGTATAACACCTGTAGACACGGATCATGATCAGCATCCAAATTTCAGGGACATTGACTCCGATGATGATGGCATTCCCGACAATGTAGAAGGTCAGACCACTTCCGGTTACATTCCTCCAACCGGTCATGACGACGATATGGATGGATTGGATAACGCTTACGAAGGAAGTGGTAATGAAGGAATCCACCCTGTGAACACAGACGGCGCGGACGATCCGGACTATCTTGACGAGGACACTGACAACGACCTGGTGCCGGACAACAACGAGGGTAACGACTTCGACTTCGACGGAGTACCCGACCAGACCTATACGGGCACCGATACGGACGGCGACGGTCTCGACGATGGCTACGAGGGCGGCGACGTGGACGACGGCTTCGACGTGAACGACGAGATCGACGACCCGGCGAACGACCTTCCCGATACCGATGGTACGGAGGACGTGAACTATCGCGACGTTGACGACGACGGCGACGGCATCGATACCCCCGACGAGGACGCCGACGGGGACGGCGACCCTACCGACGACGACACTGACGATGACGGCAC
>NZ_JANQOO010000003.1 GCF_028285715.1 Ulvibacterium sp. | reverse complement strand
TAGGTTGCGCCCTATCCGATTTTTTCCATACGCTTATCTTCCCGAACACTAAAAAAACCGGACAGGGACCATGCGCAAAAGTTACGGTAAGGATTTGGGGACCGAGCTTGTTTCAACTTCTTGTTTGTTCCTTAATTTCCGTATCAAATCCTGCATATCCTCCCCTACTTTCCTTTGTAATACCCTTGCATATATTTGGGTGGTCGATAGTTTGGTATGTCCCAATAACTTGGAAACCGTTTCTATGGGAACCCCGTTTGATAAGGTGACGGTAGTCGCAAAAGTATGCCTGGCCACATGGAAGGTGATGTTTTTATGTATGCCGCATGCTTTGGCTATCTCCTTTAAGATTTGATTTGTCTTTTGATTGCTATAGACCGGTAATAGCTCACCTGTATGGATCATTTCCTCTCGGTACTTTCCTATAATTTCTTTTGCCTTGGGCAACATGGGGATCTTGACCGGTTCATTGGTCTTTGTCCTTTTGGTATGTATCCATTGGTTGCCATCTATCCCAAGTAGAATCTGGTCGGGTCTTAGTCCCTTGATATCGATATAGGAGAGCCCTGTATAACAACTGAACAGGAATATATCCTTGACCCTTTGAAGACCTATGGTCATAAAGGAGGTCTCCTCGATCGATCTCAGTTCTCTTTCGGTAAGGTAGCCACGTTCATTTTTTACAAATCGAAGCTTATAGTTCCTGAACGGGTCCTTCTCCAACCATTCCATCTTGAGGCTTAGGTTGATTATTTTCATCAACCGTTCCATGTGTTTCATTACACCGTTATTGGTGCAGGTCCTTCTAGCGGTCTTTGGTCGGTACGTTCTGATGTAGTTTTCGAAGTTGACGATGAACCTGTAGTTCAATTGGATCAGATAGATGTCATCGGTCTTTAACTCTTCCCTTAGATATTCCTTCAAATACTTTTCCGTCGAAAAGTAATTTTTGAGCGTTCCCGGTCTAAGGGCATTGTTGATGTTCTTGTTGTGGTACTCCACGGCCCTCATCAAGGTCATTCGTTCCTCGTCCTCCCCGAAGTACCTTAGCTTGATAGCCCTGGCCGTTATCAGCTTCCTTTCCGAGTGCAATTGCTTGTGGGCATTGAGGACTTCGGCATATACATCGTCCAAATAGGTGTTGAATAAAATAAGGTTTTCACTGGTTTCTTTGGCCCTGCACCTGAAAATATCCCAATTGCACACCGCTATGTCCCGCTTTATGCTGAATTCCGAACGTTCCTTATTGACCGTAATCCGAACATAAATGTCCAGTTTTTCGGGATTGTTCCTTTTCTTTCTAGTGAAGAATATCACCCCTAAAGTGCTCTCCGTACGCATGTTGCAGGTCTTTTTGATTAAACGTAGTTTGTTTAAAGACTACATCCAGATGCTCTAAACGCCATTTAAAATAAGCACAAATTGCGTACCGCTTTGCACACCGGATTGCACACCGGAAAGGTGGTTTCAGATGATATCAAATGATCGTAGGAAAAATGAAAAACCCTGCCAATCAATGAATTAGCAGGGTTTGATGCCACTTGAAAAGTGGTTCGTCGGGGTGGCAGGATGCCACGTATCGTTACAAACAATTGATTTTCAGTATTTTTACTGTACTTACCTCGTGATAATTCCCTTTATGGACACTCGGTTTTCGTAGTAGCTTTAGGAACGTAGTTATTCTGTGAATTTTACGAGAATAAATTTACGGAATATTTTCATACAATGTCATCTAACTTCATTTAGCTGAAAAAGCCCCCGCCATTAATTCCTGTTCTCCTCTAGAAATTCCAATTTTTTCGGCAATCTCCTTCCATTGAGTAACGGAGTTTAGCACTTCTTCGATAATAGTATCCATTTGTTTATCGTTCAAACGAAAGTACTCGCCTACATTTTTTGCTAACTCCAAATCCAAAGAATTGTTCTCCATGTCAATGTTCAATGCTAGTCCATCTTTATCTGTTGATGGGTTAATATCATAAGCGGGAGAAAGTACCCAACCTTTGGATGTTAGAATAAAACCATGATTACGCAAATGGTCATCCGTATTTGAAATCGCAATATTAAAAACAATCCTGCGCCATAATTGGTGTAGGTTTTTGTCAATGTTTACTCCATTGGTTTGGATGAATTCGGCGATGTCCAGATAACTTGCTGGGCTATCTCGGATAGTATCCTCATTATTACCTGTCATGGTCATTGCAGAGGAAAAATGGATGCGTTCTTCTTGTGCCCTATCAAAACGTTGTGTAAAAAACGTATGATAGTTTCCAACTATCCTTTCGATTCTTGAAGATGCCATTTCGATACCACAATTTACGGCTAATCGATATGCCAAAAATTCCCATGCCCCTTTATCTATAATATCATTTTTGGATGGAAATTTTGCTATCCATAGGTTTCCGTGTTCATCCAAAATATTGGCTTTGGGTCTCGCTCCTCCCAAGGAAGATCCAGGAGCCATGAGAACGGCCAGCCATTTTCTTACCTCATCATTGTCCGTATCGTTTTCAAAATTCTTGGCTGCTTCTTGAAGCTCCCTGACCGATGACCACGGTGGGGTGGGATTGCTTTCGCTATTATCCAGAAATGGGCCTTTAGGGTCTGTCTTAAAGCGCAAAGCTCCCATCCGACTTTCATCGTACACTCCTAATAAATAATCGATCTCATATAAAGTCGGAGCCTTTTGATCTTTTTCTTTTGCAAGTTGAGCCGCTCGTCTTTTCATTAGTGTTCTTCCCCACGTATCAGGCATACTATCCAAAAAAACTCCAAAATTCTCTTTGTTATTGGGGTACTGCGGACCCGAATAAAATTGGATATCCGGGTCTAACAATAGCTGTTGTTCCGATTTTATCCAATCCTTATTGTATTCGAAACTAAAGGCTTTTTTCCCTTTGGCATAATGAGCGGCAAGAACACCTATCATCTTAGCTTCTGGCATTCCTTGCCAATGTGCATAAACATATATGTCAAATTTACCTTGTGCCATTGTTCCCTTTTATAATAAATCTAAGTCCTGTAGTTTTCTTCCGAATTCGTCATCTGTCGCCAACTTCAAGAAATCATCTTGCAAACCAAGTGCGATCAGAACATTAAAATATGACCCAATCGCGACCTTCGAATTTCCTTTTTCGATTTCGTAAAGGGTTCGTCTATTTATCCCAGCCCTTTCGGATACTTGAATGGTATTAAGCTTTCTACGCTTACGGGCAAGTTTGATATTTTCCCCTACCTGCTCCATTATCTTTTGATATTTTGGGAATAGGACAGCTTTCTTATTTTTCATTTTGGGTAATATTTATCCCAAATATACTATTTTTGGGTATAATAATGCCCATTTTTATAGAAAATTATTTTAATAATCAACGGGTACTCATCTTACAAAAAGAGCTTAATAGGATAAACTTCTACGATTATTGTAACAGAGTAAGGGTAAATTTTCGACTTTTTTGTAACAAAGTCAGGGTAAATAGTGTGCTAAAACCAGCCTTACATGCCGTACATAAATTAGCTTAGCATGCAAAATTTATGAAAAAGTTTGTATGCCAACGTTTTACATTGGAATAAGCCATATGAATCATAATCTGCCCAATGAAGAAAAAAAATTAACCTTTAGTGCATGATACAGGACTTGACATTCCCCCCCTCGCCTAAACGAGTGTGTTTGTCTCCATCGCAGAACGCGGATTTCATTGAGAGATGAAGTCCCATAAAACACGAATTTTGGAGACCACCAAAAAAGACCTAGTTTGAGATATTCATGAAAAAGCTCCCAGAAATTGCAAAGTATAGTCATAAAACGGCGAGTTAATGAAACTCTTTGGAGGGAAGGAGTAAATTCCTAAGAAAGGTTGGTTTTACTAGACCAAGCCAAGTGGTGGGAGAAATTGCGATTCTAGGGAACTGGACTAGGGACTTTTCATAGGAGCTATTGGTAACCCGAGTAATTATATTTTTTCAAATAATACTCCCATCATTTTAAAACCTATGATTTCATTTTCATTATCTCTAAGAAATTCCAACGGATTAGGCGGAATTTCTAATAAGTCCTTTGATAATGTTGAAACTTCTGCCTTCCAAGCTCCATTTCTAAAATAGTAAAATAAGGTTTCATTTTCTAACCTTAATTCTTTTCCTATTTGAAATTCTTTGTTATAATAAGTTCCAACAAATTGTTCTAATTCACTTATCGAATATTTATGTGTTATAAGTTCTTTAAACAATCTAGGCATATCGCCATCTCTATCATCAAATATGAACTGCTTGCCATCTTGCTCTATGAAGAATTTAATTCGAGAGTCGAAGCTACCTCCTATAAAAGCAAAATTGTGATTTCCTAAAGGAACCAATTCCCCAATTTTTTCGCCATCCGTATCTTGATAAATTAGATTATCTCCCTTAAGTTTAATTTCTCGAATAGAATAATCTTCGTTATTGTAAAATAAATATGTCCCTTCATATTTTTGTAATTGATTTTTGGAAATAGCAATACTTTTTACTGACTGTAATTTATCTTTTTCCTTAGTTGAGGTGATTGGTTTTATGTACAAGTCGACCAACTTAAAAAAACGGTCTCGAAAGTCCCAACTAAATGAATTTTGCGTTGTAAAAAATGCCAAGTCCAGTTCCGGGAAGTATAAGTATTTTGAAACAAAACCACCTCTGCTCATTCCATCAAAACCAACTCCATTGTACCCATTATGGGTTTCAAACTCAACACCTAAACCAAAATCAATGGTTTTACCGTCATTTAATTTGGCCTTAGTGTGCATTTTATTCCATAACTCTGATGTGCCTACAGTTGAATTTTGGATACCTTGGTGCCATTTGAACATATCTCTCGGTGTAGTTAATACTTGTCCGTCTCCATTATAGACTAAAGAATGCATATGAGTTTTATAGTATTGCCCTTCATCTTCGGTATACCCTATAGCTCTATTTTTGATGATAGCAGATGTGTTATTTTCTTTTACCGTATTTGTCATCTCAAGTGGTAAAAAGATTCGCTCTTGTAAGAAGTCTACAAAGGATTTTCCAGAAACATTCTCAATAATGTTTGCAAGTAGAATGTAGTTAGCATTTGTGTAATGATAATATTCACCTGGTTTAAATTTAAGCTCCTTGATCTTTGTAATAATATTAATCACTTGTGACTGTGATAAATAATCATGCCATCTTATGTCCAAAACATCCAAATAGGGGTCAACTTCCTTAATTCCGCTTGTTTGAGTAAGTAGATTCTCAATAGTTGGATTTCCTTTTTTGTAGTGAGGAAGATTTTCAATGTATTTATGTACTGGGTCTTTGATTGATAATTTACCTTCTTCTTCTAGCAAAAGAATCGCTGCTGCTGTAAATTGTTTACCAATTGAGGCAATATCAAAAACCGTTTCATTATTTATTGGAACATTGTAGTCAAGATTAGCAATTCCATATTGCTTTTCAAAAACGATTTTATCTCCCTTAAATACAGCAATAGAAAATCCGGGTTCGTTTTCATTGACTTGATATAATTTATCAATTTCAGAATTTAAATTTTGGGAACTTGCGAAGTTTGTCAGCAGACAAAATGATAGTAATTTTATAGCAAATCCAATTCTATTCATATCGTTGGTTTTCTTTTAAAGAATATATTTATTTCGGATTGTTGCGATTGATTGAATTTTTTCAATGGTTAAGAATTGTATATTATCAGTGATTAAATGTCTATTGTATGTACAATAAAAATAGGCAATTTGGTCTAGGTTTTCTCAAGCTAAAAAGCCCTATAAAATAGCCGTTTTAAACAACTACTCCGTTCGCAAGCTTTTTACAGGATTGGCAAGGGCTGATTTTATACTTTGAAAACCGATGGTAATCATGGCAATTATCAATGACATAAACCCTATCAATGCAAACACCCACCAGTCTATCTCTATTCGGTAAGCAAAACCTTGCAGCCAATCGTCCATAAAATAATAAGCTATTGGGCAAGCGGTAAGCAATGCAATAACCACCAACTTTAAAAAATCTTTGGAAATGAGTGACACTATTGCCACTGTGGAAGAACCTAATACTTTTCTTATTCCTATCTCCTTAGTGCGTTGCAAAACACTGTGGGATACCAAACCGAACATACCCATACTCGCAATAAAAAGTGCCAGTATTGTAAAAATATTAAATGTACTGCCCAATCTTGTTTCACTATTATAGAGTTGGGCGTATGTTTCGTCCAAAAATTTAACATCAAAAGGCACCAAAGGAGCTGCCTCATTCATTACTGAAATGATGTGCTTTTTTGTTTCTTCAAAATTATCGGTGCTAGCGCTCATAATTACTTCACCATAAGTTTTGGCCCATTCAGGCCTCATTCTCATATAAAGGGGTTCGATGGCAAGATCAAACTTTTGAATATGAAAGTCTTTTACCACACCAATTACATGCCCTTCGTCAAATTCTTTTCCTACCGATGTTCCCCAACCTAATGACCTGGCCGCCGCCTCATTGATGACATATCCCTCTTTTTCATCTGTTGCAAAATCTTCGGAAAACGCCCTACCTTCAACGATTTCCATCCCTAAAACATCTAGGAAGTCATAGTCTACAAAGGTTCTATAAATAAGGAACTGTTGCTCGGTGGTATTACCCTCCCAGTTATTAATATAACCTTGATTATCAAATTCAAGCGGTATTTGAGAACTTATGGAAACCTTAGTTATATTGGGGTTTTTGAGCAGTTCATTTCTTAGAACATCTTCATTCTCGGCAATTTCATTGGTCGAATAGGGTACGTGAACAATATGTTCCTTATCATAACCTAGGTTTTTGTTTTGCGTAAATTGTAGTTGTTGGTATATGATCAAACTGCCTATTGCCAGAACGATCGCCGCGGTAAATTGTCCTACTACCAAACCGTTTCTAAGCCAGGCATTTCTTCCTGAATTTTTTAAAAAGTTGCCTTTAAAGGCTTTGACCGGAGAAACACCAGAAAGGAAAACTGCAGGGTAAAGACCGGAAAGGCTTCCCACAAGAATCGCTATACCAAACATGCCAAGCAACAACCACTTGCTGCCTACTATGTCAAACGGAATGTTCTTGTCAAGCAATTGTCCAAATTCAGGCAAAAGCAGAAAAGCCAGACCCAAGGCGAGCAGAAAGCTAAAAATGGTAAAAAGAAACGATTCGCCCAAGAATTGGGATATGAGTTGTCGTCTATTGGCTCCTAAAACCTTGGTCATGCCAATTTCCTTGGCTCTTTGTGCCGACCGTACCGTGGTCAAATTCATATAATTTATAGACGCCAATAACAAGATGACGATAGCGATCAAGCTGTAGAGATGTACATATTTCATATCTCCATTGGGCTCCAGTTCAAAATTAACCTTAGAATATAGGTGAATATCCTTTAAAGGCTGAAGTTGATAAATGGGTGCTTTTAGTCCATACTTTGCATACTCTTCTTTCGCATTCTTTCGATAACCTGATAGCTTAGCTTCCAATTCTTTGTAATCGGTTCCCTCGGCCAATTTCACATAAGTGACGGCAACATTGTTTCCCCATGCATTCCTGTTTTCCATATAATGGGGAGCGGCACTGATCGAAGCAATATACGAGTAGTTAAAATGTTGGTTTTTTGGTGGGTCTGCAATGACTCCTTTAATGGTAAACTCGGTACTCCGATTAAAGGTTATGGTCCTGTTCAAGGGAGATTTACTTCCAAAAAATTTTTTGGCCAGGCTTTCGGTAAGTAAAACGTTCAAAGGCTCTTCCAAGGCAGATTTTCCCTCACCTGAATTCAACTTAACGGTAAAAACATCAAAAAAACCTTTATCGGCGAAAATGCCTTTCTCGCTAAATACTTCTTTGCCTTTGCTTAATAGATTCGAACGCAAGTCAATGCCTGTTTTGGCCTCTACTTCAGGAAAATCATCGAGCATGGCCGTACCTAACGGCAAAGGCGTACCGGAAAACAAATCGGTGCCCTTATATTCATTGCCAGGTTGTTTGCTGATGACCCTATAAATATCGTCCGCATTTTCGTGTTGTTTATCATAACTGAGTTCGTACTGTACAAATAAGGCTATTAGAATAAAGGCGGTCATTCCAATGGTCAAACCCGACAAATTGATATAGGAATACAACTTTCCTTTTTTAAAATTCCGCCAAGTGATTTTTAGATAGTTTTTGAACATGGTTTTTTCTACTTGAACTTAAAAATGGACTTTATTCCGTCCGTAAGCTTTTCACAGGCTGCATCAAAGCCGTACTAATGGCCTGATAGCTTATAGTAAGTATCGCAATGATCAGGGCAATAGCCCCTGCCGTTAAAAATACCTGCCATCCAATATATATACGATAGGCAAAATCTTCCAGCCAACGGTTCATCATATACCAACCGATTGGGATGGCTATAGCAATTGAAATTAGTATCAACTTCATAAAATCAAGGGTAAGCAATTGATATATACTCTTGAAAGGGGCTCCCAATACCATACGAATGCTAATTTCTTTTTTTCGTTGCTCTACCATAAAGGCAGATAGAGCAAAAAGACCCAAGCAGGCCACGAAAATCGCGAACAATGCAAAGCTGTTGAAAATTTTCCCCATACGTTGAACATCTTCGTGCATTCGGGCAAATCTTTGATCTAGAAAACTATAGCTTAAAGCTTGGTTTGGTACGTTGCGGTCCCAAATTGCTCCAATAGCGGCCAAAGATTCCCCCATGCCGCCGGAACGAATTTTTACTGCAATCGTTCCAAAGTCGATACCTATTCGCAAGGCAACGGGAGTGATATCCTCTTTCAGGGATTTGAAATGGAAGTCCTCAACAACACCGACAACGGTCCATTGTTGGAAGTTGTTATCAATTTGTCTTCCAACGGGGTTTTTAAGTCCAAGGTCCAAGGCCATTTTTTGATTGATAATTATAGAACTCACGGAATCGGAAGCAAATTCCCTTGAAAAGCCGCGGCCTTCCACTATTTGCATGCCCATTGTTTCGATATAGTCGTAGTCCACGCGCCAAGTTTGGCTCAAAACACCGCCATTTTCGCTTCCCTCGCCCACAAGGGTAAATGTTGTCTGATCCCGTTTGGAGTCGTCAACGGGCAAATAGTCGCTTCGAGAAACTTGTTGCACCTGCGGTAGTTGCAAGAGTTGTTCCTTAAAATTATCGGACTTGGTTCCCAGGACATTTGCACCTTCCAAAATCACGACCTGCTCCTTGTCGTACCCCAGTTCTTTCTTTAAGATAAAGTCCATCTGTTTATAAATAATTATTGTTCCAATGATGAGGATAACCGATGTTGCAAACTGAAAGACGACCAACCCGCTTCGGAGCCTACCACTTTTACCGCCAGCGACCCAACTCCCCTTTAAAACGTTAATAGGCCGAAAGGCTGAGAGGTAGAACGCCGGGTATAGCCCGGCAATTACTCCAATAGCCAAAGCGGAAATGAATAGAACAGGAATAAAAGCCCATGCCGCCCAAGGCATTTCAATCGTTTTTTCGGCAATGGAATTGAATAGGGGAAGCAGCAGCCATGCCGTTGCCACTCCGATTATAAAAGATAAGAGGCTCAATAAAACCGACTCCGTTAGAAATTGGGCCACTAGGTTGCTCTTGAAAGCACCTATGGTCTTGCGCAGACCGACTTCTTTTGCCCTGTTTGCGGATTTTGCGGTAGACAAATTAATGAAGTTTATACAGGCCAAAATCAAAATAAACCCTGCAATGGCAGCAAAGAGCCATACAAAACGGAGGTCTCCATGTTTTAAACCATCGGCCATTTCAATATCCGATTTTAGATGGATATCCTTTATGGGCTGCAATCTGTATTCGATGCTCTTAAGAACTTCTATGAAAGAAGCATCCCTGCCTCTTTGAATCTGGGCAGGAATCACATAGTTCTCTAGAATAGACCGCATTTTGTGCTGCAATTCAGCAACATTACTTTTTTTGTCCAGAAGGACATAGGTAAAGTAGTTTTGCGATGTCCAGCTAAAATTGGTATCCTCGATTGGGAGCAGAAAATCGAAATCGAGATGTGAGTTACTTGGAAAATCGGGCATCACACCTGTTATCGTGTATGGCCTGGAAGCGTTATCGTCAAGAATCAAGGTTTGCCCCAAAGCTTTTCCATTGGGAAAATATTTTGCCGCCTTCGATTCTGAGATGACGATGTTTCCCGGATTTGTCAATGTCTCCTTGGAATTTCCGTGCACCAACGCGATTTCCAATATTTCAAATATAGTCTGATCGCCATACAGGAAACCCTCTTCAAAGATGTTCTGGGTCTCTGTGCCTGAACGGAAGGCTCTTTTACCACCGGAAGAAAGTGCGGATCCAAATATTTTACCTGCCTTTTCAATTTCGGGAAAATCCGTTTCAAGTGTCTGAGCCATGGGCAAGGGGAAATGGGTGCTTTTTTTCATTTCTCCATCTATTTCCGCCTGCAATACAACCCTGTAAATTCGATCTGCATTGGCGTAGTGCCCATCGTAGCTAAGCTCATCTTTTATAAAGAGCGCTATTAACAAGCAGGCGGCGATTCCCACGGCAAAACCACCGATTTTTATAATGGTAAAAAGTTTCTCTTTTTTAATACTCCGCCAAGCTATCTTTAGATGATTTTTGAACATAGTGTTCTAATTTTTTAATTAATATTAGTGTTGCTACTTCATTCCGCGCGCAAACTTTCTACGGGGTTGATGGTTGCCGACTTTATTGATTGGAAACCAACAGTTAGGAACGTAATGACCAAGGCCCCGCTGCCTGCAAGTACAAATATCCACCATTCAATATCTATTTTATATGTGTAATTCTCCAACCATCGCTGCATAAGTAAATAAGAAATGGGAACTGCCAGAATGAATGCTATTATTACCAACTTTATGAAATCTTTAGTCAATAGTTGAACAACTGAACTAATGCTAGCACCCAGTACTTTTCGAATACCGATTTCCTTTTTCTTTTGTTCAGCTGTATACGAGACCAGACCAAAAAGGCCCAGTGTAGCGATAAGTATAGCAAGAATGGTAAAAAACGCGGCGATTTTCCCAATTCGTTTTTCCTCTTCATAACGCCTTTCTACACCTTTGTCAACAAAGGAATACATAAAGGGGGTACTTACCACTGTAGATTTCCATATCTGTTCCATGCTTGTTAGGATTTCCTGTAGGCGACCGGCCTCCAACCTAATCAACATTCTACGTGGGGCGGCTATTCTTTGGAGTACCAAGGGTGCTATCGCTTCTTTAAAAGATGCGTAGTGAAAATCGCTTACAACCCCAACAATTTCAAATTCGAGATTGCCATCGTCCGTTGCCGATACCATTTTAGAACCTATGGCCCTATCCTTTGGAATACCCATTGCTCTCAAAGTAGATTCGTTTACCATAACCTGCGTACTGTCAGTCTGTCTTAAACCCCTTCCATCGAGCAAGGTGATTCCCGCAGTTTCGGCATAGTCCTCGCCCACCCAATTCAAATAGCCTTCAATATGTTCTTCGGCACTCTTCCCCGGAAGATAAAGATCCAATTCGTAGTTGATGTCCTCGGATAGGGATACCCAATTTCCAGTTATGGATTTAACACCTGTAATATTTAAGTACTGTGACTTTAAAGGATAGAAATTGGTTCTGGCACTTTCGGTATTCATCTCCAAGGAAATCAAATTCTCCTTTTTAAACCCTAGATTTTTTTCTTGTGTATAGTTGAATTGTTGCCAAATAATAATGACGATACTGATTAAACCAATGGACAGCACAAATTGGAAGACGACTAACGCCCTACGCAAATTTCCACTTTTTGAATCTTTGTTAATTACGTTCTTTAAGACCGAGGCCGTTTTAACCGAAGACAGTACCAAGGCCGGGTAGATACCGGCAAGCAAACCTGTTAAAACCGCCAGCAAAATTAACGAAAGTATGATTCCGCCATTCAATAAATTGACATAGGACAGGTTACTATCCGCTAGTTCATTGATAAAAGGTAGCAGTGCTATTGTAATGGGAACACTTATAAGTACAGCACAGAAAGATAGTAGCACGGATTCGCCCAAAAATTGAAAAATCAACGATCCCTTATCGGCACCTACAACCTTTCTGATACCAATTTCCTTACCCCTTTTATTGGCTCTGGCCGTACTCAGGTTAATAAAATTGACGCAGGCTATCAACTGGATAAACAATGCCAATATCGATAACATATACAGGTATTGAATATTTGAAACCCTATCTATTTGAGAAGTTATTCCAGCCGAATACAAGTGGATATCGGTTACTGGCTGTAACAACAATGTACGTTTGATACCTCTTTCTTCCAATTGTGTCCCTGCCCGTGATTTTAAAAAATCGGGTAGTTTTTGTTGCAGTCCATCTGCTCTTGTGCCCGGTTTTAATTTCACATAGGTATAAATAAAAGTATTGGTCACATAATCGGTAACCTGTCTTACGTAAGCTCCGAGACCCGGGGTATTCATGCTTATTATATAGTTCGGGTTCAAATGGGATTTTCCTGAATCCTCATCAAAAACCCCCTTTACGGTCAACTTATTGGGTTCTCCACTAAATCCCGAAATCTCCACGACCTTATCCATTGCTTTTTCATCGCCGAATAATTTTTTGGCCAGGGTGGAGGAAAGTACCAAGGTGCTAGGTTCGTTCAGCGATTTCGAATTCCCTTCCAACATACGATAGTTGAAAATCTGAAAAAAGGTAGAATCCGCCAGATACGCTCTGGGCTCGTACAAGCCTTCTTCGGCACCTGAAGCTTTTATCATATCAACATTAAATAAATCAATATTGATCACCCGGGTTACCTGTTCTATTTCAGGAAAGTCTTCTTTCAAGGCGAAGGCAATAGGGGGCCCTGTAGTGGCGGAATTGATTGTTTCGGTGTTTGCTCCGCTACCATCGGTTATCATGCGCACGCGATGAATAGATGACGCCCTATCGTGGTGCTGATCATGTCCTGTTTGATCAAAGACGTACAAAAGAATTGTCAAGCAACTTATTGTACCGATTGTAAGACCCAATAAATTGATTAATGTCTGCTGCTTGTCCTTCAACAAGTTTCTCCATGCGATTTTTAGATAGTTTTTGAACATAGTTTAAGATCTATTCGTTGTTTCTATTCACTTCGCAAGGTATCCGCGGGATTTACCATTGCAGTTCTAAGGGATTGAGAGATGATGGACAACAAAGCCACGAGCATTACAATGAGCAGGGGTACTACGAACATCCAAATTCCCATCTCAATTTTAAAGGCATAACCTTCCAACCATTTTTTCGTAATGAAATAAATAATAGGCAGGGCTATTGCCCCCGATATCAAAACAAGACTCAACAGTGTTTTCGGAATGATTACCAACGCTTGTCCAACAGACGCACCCAAGACTTTTCGAATGCTTATTTCCTTGGTTTTCTGCACGGCCATATACGAACCTAGTCCGAATAGTCCCAAGGCTGCAATTAATATGGCTAAAATGGAAAAGAGCAAACAAACCTTTCCGAATTTGATGTCGGCCTCGTATTGTCGATTAAAATGTTCATCTACAAAGAAGTGGTTGTATAGATCATCAGGAAAAAATTCCTTGTATTTGGCCTTTATCTCATTCATCGGTTCATGTACATTTCCAGCAATGTTTACGGTCATATAACTTGCGTAGTTGTAGCCATCGAAATACAGAAGTATTATGGGACTATAGGCTTGTTGTAACGATTGCTGGTGATGGTCCTCTACCACTCCGATGACTTCCGCGGTACGATCCATAGGGCCGAATTGGTACACTATCTTTTGGTTGAGCGCCATTTCTGGTTTGTTGAATCCCAAGATTTTTGCGGCCGAATTGTTCAATATGGCCCTGTGTCCTTGCCGTACTGGGCCATCATCATCATAGTAAAATGTTGCATCACCTTCGACAAAGTCCCTTCCGGCCAACAATCGAATATCGTAAGTTGTCAAAAAGTCGTTGTCTACACTTAAAAACTTGCTCCCTACCGCCAACTCCTTTCCTTCCTGTGGCTTTCTTACCCCATTTTCCCATTCAATGGCCCGCCCCGGGATTTCATTTGATAAGGTGACAGAGTTGATTTTCGGACTTTGTTCTAATTCATTCTTAAATGTTTCGACTTTCCCTTGAATAGTAGAATCGGTGTAGATTGGCGCACGAAGCACCAAATTGTGGTTGGCCTCAAAACCCAAATCCTGATTCTGCATAAACGAGTACTGATTGTAAACAATGAAAGTACCTGCGATCAGTGCAATCGAAATAGCAAATTGGGTAACCACGAGCGCCTTTCTCAGCACCAACCCTTTTCCTGTTTTCTCAAAGCTCCCTTTTAGCACATCGACGGGCATAAAACCAGAAAGGACGAAGGCGGGATATAGTCCGGCAAGGATCCCGCCGCCCATGAATATTACCAGCATAGCCATCCAAACCTCCCATTCGGCCCACATTCCCAAACTCAAGACTTCCAATCCGACCAATGCGTTGAAAGATGGAATACACAGACTAACCAATAGAACGGACAAAAGCGTCGCAAAGAAGTTGATGAACAACGATTCGAACAAAAATTGCCAAACAAGTATCCTTTTACTCGCTCCCACGACTTTTTTCAGCCCTACCTCTTTTGCGCGCTCCATCGATTTGGCAGTAGATAGGTTAATAAAGTTGATAAGGGCAATGGCGATAATGAATGCCGCGACCAGCATTAAAAAATAGAGCGTTGCTTCGCTATTATTGGTGGAAATTTCTTTTTTCAGATCGGACTTCAGATGAATGTGCCTCACTGGCTGTAATGCGAATCTCGCCTCAAAACCATGCTCATTCATAATATCACTAAGATATTTCTGGGCAAATGCAGGAAAGCGTGATTCAATTAGTTTTGGGTCAGTACCAGGTCGAAGTTTTATATAATTGTAGAATTCGGGCCATACCCAGCTGGTTGTCCAGTCATTATCGGTACCTAGAGTTGAGTAGGAAACGACCATGCCTAATGGCAAATGTGTATTTTGTGGGGCTTCTTCGAAAACCCCTGTTACCTTTAACTCAAAACCGTCGTTAAGCTTAATCTGTTTGCCAATCGGATTTTCATTCCCAAAAAACCGTTTTGCAATACTTTGAGAAAGAATGATTGTATTCGGTTCTTTCAAAGCTGATTCTGGGTTTCCTTGATACAAGTCGATGGCGAACATTTCGATAATGGAGTTGTTCGCTAAATAAATGATGTCGTCCTTGACATCGGATTGGACCTTTTCGCCGTGTTCGTTTGTATATGATAGGATAACAGTACCCGAAAGAGGTATGGATTTATTCACGATACGAGTAAAATCTTCCACTTCCGGGAAATCTGCGAGCATGGCCGGACCCACTGTTGGATGATTGGTAGCTGAAGTCTGAAACCCTTTATTGCCTAAATTGTTAGTCAAGGTTACACGATAGAGATCATCAACATTGGGCAGGTGTTCATCATAACTTTTTTCGTAAGCCACATATCGGGTCAATAATACAAATGCAGTTATGCCAATAGTAAGCCCTAGAACATTAATAGCTGAAAACAGCCTATTTTTTCTAAAAAACCGGAATGCTATTTTGATGTGATTTTTTAACATTGTTTGTTTTTTGATCAATGACATAAGATATCTGCCTTGGAATGGCACTAGAAATAGAACACAGACATCTCGAAGATGTTAATTTTTACCCAATAACTATTCCAATTTATTAATATTCTTTAAATCAATTAGTTATGATTAGCATTTTAAATTGACCCCATTTAGGTGTAAAAAAAATTGACAAAAAATGTCAATTAATTGTACAATGCCTAATAGATGCAGAAATACCTTTCCTAAGATGAAAATCAAAAAATAGTATGTCTAATTAAACAAAGTTTTTATTGAGACGATGTAGTACTGACCTTCCAACACATTCCATCCCCAAATCTTACCTAGAACTTTGCGCGTGGATCCTGTGGAATTTCTTCCGCGTTCGGGAAGATAAGCAGGAAGCCCGCCAGAAGCGGGTGAAAAGAAATTCCATAGGGCGCACCCCTACTCTTGATTTGGAACGCTATCCTTCCGTTTGGCCCACCTTTCAAAATCCTTGTTGATTATCGGATGGTCATCGAAATAGCCCTTTGCCTTACCTAGACTTTCTTTTTTGACTTTAAAAATCTCAGCTTCCTTTTTCTGTTCATAGTTGACGAAATAGTATCCAAGGTAGCTGAACGCAATGGTGTTCAAGCACATCACTATGTAAATCACTGCAACTTCCCATTTCGGTGTCCATCTTGACTTTTCAATTTTTTTCAGTACCAGTTCCATTCTGTCTTCATAGGAGTCCTTTGTTAGCTTTTGTGCCTTCATGAAATCGTCCAAACGGAACTCCAATTTCGAGGTGTCCGTCTTGACCTTCAGGTTTTTGAATTTCTCTGAAAGTTCTTCCAGTTTCCCAATGGATTTGTTGAACCCTGATATCTCTTGGGTCAGCACTTCCATGATTTCGTCCATTTTTGCCATAGTCCTATATTTCCATTCCGATACCTATGCCATTATCTATAGTCCTTTTGATAACTTGTTTGACTACCTTGGCCGCAATTTTAGCGGCCAGATTTGGCGATACTTGTACCGTATTCCCTAATAGTTTCATGGTGTGATTTTTTGTAATGTTTTGAGAAACCTGTTTATCAAAACCTAATCTCTCGGCGATCCGTCCCATAGACATGGAACGGTGTACATCGCTTCCTTTCAGTTCATGGCCTTGGTATCCGAATCGGAAACCTTGTAACCGATTTGATTTGTTGATACTAGGAATAACTTCAACTTCCCTCTGTTTCATATACTTGATGTACTGGTCAAAATCCTTCAGCCTCATTTCTGATATCACTTTTTCATGGATTTGTTTGATTTCCGCCCGTACTTCCTTGACCTTGTCCAGCTTTTGTTGTTGCACTTCCCTCACTGTCGTAAGCCCCATTTGTCGGGCCACTCTTTCCGCTGCCAGTTGGCTGCGTTTTCCGATAAAATTGTCCTTGTAGGCCTTTCCGTCAAAATTTATCCGGTTCACGTACAAATGGATATGTATATGGCCCTTGTCCCGATGTACGAACGCAATGGCCTGCCGTTCCTGTAATTTCATTTCTTTGACGAATCGTTCTGTTGCTTCCCTTAGTTCTTTTTCCTTTAATTCCCTGCCATCTTCTACGGTAGGACTTAAAACAAAACTTAGCGTATTCTTTTTGCACTTGTGGTTTTGGGATTGGATGACTTTGAACTCCTGGGTGATTTCCTGGGGGTTCTCCCCTGACAAATGTTGGCGATAGACTACTTTAGCATCTTTTTCCTGGTTCCATCCATAGCCCATGGAAGCCCCAGTATGCGATATGGATTTTCCAAGACCTATCATTTCTTGAAACCCAAAAGATGTTTGCGTATCTCGTTTGCCAATTGATCCACCTCGTTGGCCAGTCTCGGATTGCGTTTCCGGAACATATTGCCGATGCGCTTAAAGTTGAGTTCGTACTTGGCCAGCATCTTGTACATTTCGATCTGTTCCTTTGTAAAGCGTTCGATGATCCTCTCCTCAAATGCGGCACGGCGACAATATTCGCTTATGGAAAGTCCACTCTTTTTGGCCTTGACCCTGAGCAGTTTCTTTTCATAAATGGAACATCGAAATTGTACGAACTCCTTTTTCAATTCTAATAGTCCTTTAATCGGAACAAACCATTTTCTAAATAAACTATTCGGAACCCCTTTTTTAAATTACAAGTCGATAGTCCTATCAACAGTTCCGATCTTTTGCGACCACCGGGAGCAAAAGCGAGATTTGTCATGACAATGACACATCTCGAATTCTCACTCAGACGGATTTAAGGAGAAATGTTCCGTTTCTCTCTTTTCTCCCTATCCACATACTTTTTATATTTATTTGGATATAAATTAGTAATGGATTTTGCCATATTATTCTTTTGCATCATCGGGAAATCGTTTGTCGAATTCCCTGTCCAGGTACTCGTCCGATAAATTGGGTTCGCCCATCAGCCAGGCATCGATTATATCCTTGTCGAAGAATTTTTGGCGAATGTGTTTATTACCGCCCATAGGTATCAAACGCAATTGGGTCAGCTTATAGATCTTACTTTTGGAGAGACCCGTATAGGCGACAAGGTCGTCCACGTTCATCACTTTTTTTTGATGGGACAGCAGCCCCTTGATATCCTTTAGGAGAGCTATCATATCGTTTTCCGTTTCCATAGTTTTCGATTTTAAAGAAGCGGCAATGCGGCCCGCTTGTGTTACAAATGTGCGATGCAATGTAAATGGATGAAAGCTGTTGGAAGGGCGAAAAGGGGAAATCTCCCCTAAAAATTTTCAATTATCCCCCAAAAAGTAGAAGAAAGAATCGATTAGTCCCTCGGTTTCTTTCGTCAAAGGATTTTTGTTATACCCTTTTGAGAGGTTTTTGGCGGAAATCAATTCCCCTTTGTTGTAGATTTTTTCGGAGCGTTCAAAAGTGGAGAGATGCAGCCCTTTTTTGAAATTCTTGAATTTTTCCAGTATGTACTTCAGTTCGGCCTGTGTACAGTTGAAATGCAGAACGGATCCATGGTCGTCGAAATCATGGACCAACACGTTATAGAAATCCTCGAACCGGTTCCGGTTCTCATCCAAAAACTCATATCGTGTCAATGCGTTGTATATCCTTCGAAGGATATGCGCGTTGAAATCCATGTTGAAACCGACCAGTTTCATGGAAGCAGTTCTTTGTCGATTTCTCAATTTCTCCTTATAAGCATCCGAAATCAGTATCCCGAATACCGTAATGGCAAATGCGATTATCGGAATCGATGCCAACCAGAGCTTTCCATACTCTTTGTACAGATCGTAGGCCATGTAGAGAAAGAAAAGCCCGAAAAGGATCATCCCGAGTACAAAACCGTTGTTCCTCTTTTTCATAAAGGTGGTATACTCATCGTTGACCTTGGCCTTCCTTTCGTTCAGGGCCACCAGCCAATCCGCGATATGGTCGATAATCTTTTTCAATGCTCCTAACTATTGATTTCAAGATACTTAAAAAGGATTTGTTGTGTCTCCGATAATCGACGGGATGCCGGATTA
This sequence comes from Ulvibacterium sp., assembly GCF_028285715.1. Classification (GTDB taxonomy): domain Bacteria; phylum Bacteroidota; class Bacteroidia; order Flavobacteriales; family Flavobacteriaceae; genus Ulvibacterium. Next base: position 191,439 of record NZ_JANQOO010000003.1, on the reverse strand, counting down.
ACTGGATGGATGTATAAAAAAAGTTTTGTGGGAAGGGAGAAGAAAGGTCAAGCGGCCTTTTCGCCGCTTGTACTTTCGCGCGGCCTCGAGGGGGTCGGGCAAACCGAGAGCGGAAAGACTTTCCGGGTGGACCGGCGGAGCGTGTCCGCTTGGGGAGGATTGGAGCGGAAGTGTTGGCCGGCTACCGGAGGGGCTTAGATAAGTAATTGAACCCAAACTCTAGATAACGACTTATTCAGTTAAGAAACATAAATAAAATTTAGAGGAGTATCTGTGATATTTTTTTACGGTTGTACATTAAGGAAGCTTGCTATCATTTTTACTATCAATAATATTTCTTATTAATGTTATCTTGTGGATACGGATAAAAATGACATGAAAGAAGAAGAACTCATAAAATTCAATACGTTTAGAAGACTATGCTTGACTAATGCAGAAGATGCCATTAGAACCGCTGAAGAATTAGAGAATAAAGGTGTAAATCATATTGCGTTTCAACTGCTTGTTTTCAGTCTTGAAGAAATCGGAAAAGTGTTTGTAGGCTGGTATCAATTCAATGCAAAAGAAACTTGGGGAAAAGAAGCCTACAACATTCCTATGGACGACCATATAAAGAAGTTGTTTTGGGCGATTTGGGGCCCTTCGTTTACGAACGAGAAGTTCACATCTCAGCAGATGGAGGAAATCAAAGAGATGGCGTCAAATCTTCATACCAGAAGACTAAGTGTAATGTATACAGAACTTTCTGATACCGTTCCATCATCTGCTAAAATTTCAAATGAGGAATTGGGGACTTATTTGAAAATGACACGTTCAAGACTGGAGCTTGCCAAGCTCGAAGGAGAAGTCGATACAAACCTCAATGATAGTAGTCAAGAAGATATAAAATGGTTTATGGAGACGTCCAACCATCCCGAAAGGCGTAAATTTATTTTCGGGCATCAATCACAAGAAAAACTAATTGAATTAGGCGAGGTCAAAGATTGGTTAAATTGGCTTAAAGAGCATTTTACTAACGAAGAAAAGGAGCTAAAACAAATATTAAAAAGGGAACTGGAAAAATCTGTTGATACTGTTGAGAATAAATTTGAACCCAAATGGAAAATTACAATCAAGGTAGTCTCAAAATCCCATTCCATAAGGCAGAATGTTTTGAACAAGTTCAATTCCAAAAGTGACCAAATAAAGTTTAAAAAAGGCGCAGGCAGTCATACACTTCTAATAGATATAATTTTGGGGAAATCCATTCCAATCCAAGAATTGTGGCATCAGGGTTGGAATACTAGTAATTTAATTGTTGCAGCCTTAAATGTTGGAACGAATGGGTTGTTTTATTGGAATCTACCTAGAAACGTTGATAAATTTTATGAGGGAATAAGGGATTTAGAAAGCAAAAGAAAACTTGAAGCAAAGCTTCATACTAGTTTGGAAATAGACTGGAGCTCCAAACGGCTTTACTTCAAAGAAGACGAAATAGCCCTGACTTTTTTAGTCTTCCGTTATTTCTCGGAAACGTTCAGCTCACAAGAATTTGTTCCGGTAAATCATTTTTTACAGGCGTTGGGTATGTTGGCTAAGACGGATATGCACCTACGGTTGGAACCACAATGCTATTTGAACTTTTATTTAGCATTTAAAGAGGCGATTGTGCTTAATGAGAAAACAAACAAGCAAACCGATATAAAAGAACTTGGTTTCAAACTTATTGGCAATCTTTTAAAAACGAGAGATGAATATGACAGAGTCATGGATATTGGTTCAGAATTAGAAAAAAATAATGGAAAAATTGGGACTACTTTTACACTTACAGAAATCATAGGGATGAAACAATATGCTGGATTGTATTTTGTTACATTAGCCGCTAGAAAAATGTATGGTAATGATTCAATACTAATAACGACGGGTATTGACCAAAAAGATGAACCTACTAATAAACAATTATAACTTGGCAACAATGCCAATAGAAGCAATCAGTTACCTCGTACGTTTATCTACAAAGACTAAGTTACAATCTTAGTCAATTCAATATGAGGAATAATATGAGATAGTAAATTAATCCTCCTTCTCAGGTGATAATCACTTAACAATCCTCCAATTGAACTTTTAAGGGAATCATATTCGTTATCTGCTTTCCCGTCAACCTTGATTTCAAAACTTTCGTCATTTAGTTCTCCTTCGTAAAGGACTACTGATTTATCCTTTTCGTATAAGTACTTCCAGTAGAAAAATACCATTTCAGCTTGGAACCAAATAAAATATCCATGCTTGCTTTCTTCATGGATTGGATATAGTAATTCTACTGTCTTATCCAATATTTCCTGTAGGGATAGTTTTCGACTAACGAGTTTTTCGTAATACCCGCCGTCACCCATTATCTTTAAAAGAATTATATAAATCACACACATTGGGTTTGCATACTGATTAAATTTCAGGGATTTTACAACTATTGAGAATAGACCTAAAATCTTTTCTAATTGTCTTAGAGTGGGAGAGCAAGAATACTGAATCAAATCCAACATGAATATTAAGGCATCCATATCATTTTGAAATTCCCTATGCTTTTGTCTTTCCGCATTGGTATAATATACATGCAGTCCGAAATGCGTTATCAAAGACATAGTGTAATCTTTCACATCGGGTTTAGGCAAGGAGAATTCTAGATCTATAAATCTTCTCAGATACTCATCTGAGTTTATATATTCGCTGCCGTAAACACCTCTTATGGCGTGGCCCAATTGGATTTTATCTATGGATAGAGCAAAAACGACACCTTCAACGCTAAATAGGTGCTTCATTTTTTCCAAAACCTCTACAGCATAGTTTGGCCTACATCTATCCAATTCGTCAATAATGAAAACAATTGGGTTGTCATTGTCGATACTTTGAACAAACTCTGTTAAAACCTCTCTGAATTCTTTTATGCTGTTCTTTTTATCCTCAAAATCATCTAACCCTTTTTGTAAACTTGCAATCGAATATTCCCCTAAACCTTCTGCAATTATTTCAACCGTTTTCTCGCCTGTTATTTTACCCATAGCGTGTTTGAATAATTCTACACCAGTATTTTTAAGAAGCGGTAGAACCTTTTCCAAAACTCTTGCAAAGAGCTTGCCCGAATTCCCTTTGATTTTTTTTAGTTCCGAGAGTATGGCAATAATTACCTCATCTTGAAAATCATTCTCCCATGCATTGAAGTAAATTGTCTCATAAGATTTTTGTTTCAAATAGCCCATCCACATTTTTACAAAGGTGGTTTTTCCTGTACCCCATTCATTGTTTATCGCTAGCACAAAACCTTTTTTATAATTAGCTAATATACTTGTAAGAACGTTGGCGTATTGCTCACGTTGAAGCAAATCATTTTCAAAAGGATTACTCTCTGGATAATCCGGTATTTCTATATGTTGATTTCTTAATTCCATACCTTTAAATTATTACTTATCCTTTGAACATATTTGGTTAGGTTAATTTGCTTATCCACAAATGAGGTTAATAACCTTTCCTACATCTGTAGTGAATAATTCGCAGTTGACTTCAATACATTACCTTTATTCTATCAATTACTACCAAAACTATTTTTAGTAATCGCCCTTCTTTATGGATATTTCTTTAGCTGCTAACTCCGTAGGACCATTACTTGATGTCATAGGAGCCTTACTAATGCTATTTAATTCACAACCAGTTAATTATGATATTCTTTTTCGCGATCGGGAACGGCTTAAAGAATTAAGGGTTGTTGCCAAAAAGAAAAATCAAAGGATAAGGTTTGGGGCGTTTCTTTTATTCTTAGGTTTCATGTTACAATTGATATCTAATTGGCTATAGTCCTTGTCCTTTGAGTTCTTTTCTTGAATAACCCAAAGATTGGTGTATCCACAGTACTCTACAATCCGTAAAATGAATTGTACGTTTTATAATACTTAATTGAAGTCCAGTGTTTATGGCCTTTTCGACTAAATTTTACCCACTTACTTAACAACCTAAACAGAAAATTAAAAAGTACATTTTTTTAAATTATAAATCATTGATTATCAATTTTTTAAAATCATAAAAGTGCGTACTATTCATTTTTCCTCTATTGTACTATTTAATTTACCACACTTAATTGATAGATTTAAAATGAACTAATTTACAGCAGGTACAACAGAGAAAAATTATGGCAGAAACTGACGAAAAGCAAAAGGAGCAAAAAATACAAAGCCTTATAGGCTTTACAACCAATGAGAGAATAGGATTAGGGGCATTACTTGTATTCATTGTTTTCTCCCCTTTAATTTTTACCCAATTTTATTCAGGAATAAGTTTTATCGGTTCGGGTGAAATAGGCGATACAATCGGAGGTATAACGGCACCGTTCGTAAACCTCTTTGCCGCCTACTTAGTTTATAAGTCATTTACTGCTCAGATTAGAGCTAATGCGCAACAAAGAGAAGATCATACTGAGCAAATGGAACAGTTAAAAAGAGAACATAGATTCACCTACATAACTAATCTTTTTAATCTAGTTAAAGATGATTATTATCAAAACAACCGTATAGAAAAAAAGAGCAATTTAGGATATATCTATCATAGAATGATCAGTATAGAGTCTCAAGCAAGCTTTTGTTCAACAAATAAATATTCTCCTTCTAGCACACCATATGACTTAGATTTTATGAAAAGTGAAATTAACAACAGAATTCGAGATCCTTTACAAATTCTGAAATCGCAGCTAACAAACATGGTAGTTTTGACCGAGGAAATTAAAAAATCTAAATTAGACAGAGGAATTAAACATTTTTATCAAAATGAGATTGAAAAAATCCTTTTTGATATGGATTTATGGATACTTTTAAATCCAGCCTTTACAAAAAGGATGGAAGATTTAGAGATTTTTGGAGGTTTTTTATCAAACAGCAGTGGATATTCACATTCAAAGGTTTATGCTGAAGCGATTTCAAAAATGGGCTATAATATCAGAACGCAATTAGACGGGTAGTAGGTGCATTATGGGTCTTATGAGATCAAAAGCTAAACGAGGTATAGGTTAACTTCAATTTAAGATATAAAATTAAAACCTACTTTTCTTTTCAGCTTCATTGTCGCCATCAAATTCTGCATATCCTCCCCTATTTTCTTTTCAATGACCCTGGCATAAATTTGAGTAGTAGAAAGTTTAGTATGCCCCAAAAGCTTAGATACGGTTTCAATCGGTACCCCGTTTGAAAGTGTAATCGCGGTTGCGAAGGTATGCCGAGCAACATGAAAAGTCACTTTTTTACGAATGCCGCAAGCCTTAGCAATATCTTTAAGGGTTCGATTAATCATTGGGTTACTATAAAGAGGCAATAACCTGTTGGTTTGAAGCATCTCTGGCTTGTCTTTATATTTATCGATAATTTCCTTAGCCTTGGGCAATAAGGGAATCTTCAAAGGTTCGTCGGTCTTTGTTCTTTTGGTATAGAGCCAATCATTACCATCGATACCTTTTACCAAATGGCCGGCTTTCAATTCTTGAACATCGATAAAGGAAAGCCCAGTGTAACAGGCAAAAACAAACAAGTCCTTAATATGTTGGGTACTTGGTACTTTGAATGTAGTTTCTTCGATGAGTTGCAACTCCCGCTCTGTTAAAAATTGGCGTTCTACTTTTTCAAACCGCAGTTTGAAATTGACAAAGGGGTCTTTTTCCAACCATTCCAACTTAACGGCCAATCTTGACATCTTTTTTAGCCTTTCCATGTGTTTCATGGTTCCGTTATTGGCACAACCCATTCGAGTGGCCGGTTTGTACTTTCGTATGTATTGTTCGAAATCAACAATAAACCCATAGTTCAGTTTTTTAAGCGGAATATCCTCAACTCCTCTTTCTTCCGCTAAAAACTCTTTGATACAGCGTTCGGTACTATAGTAGTTCTTCATCGTTCCCGGCCTGAGTACGCTGACCATGGTGGTATTATGATAGGCAATCAAATCTAATAAGCTCTTACCTCGATCGTCTTCTTTAAGAAACATGGCCTTTATCGCCGCAGAAGTTATGTCAACCTCCTCTTGTAAAAGTTGCCTATGGGCCTCATGAAGTCCGGTAAAAACTTGGTCCAGATACTTATTTAAGGAGATGACGTACTTTGAAAATCCCTTGCCTCTTTTTCGTTTTTCGTCCCAAAGGGACACCGCCAATTCCCGATTTAGACTAAATTCGGCTCTTTTGGCATCTACAGTGACCCGGGCATAGAGTCTTAACTTCCCTGTCTCCCTGTTGTGCTTTCGTGCAACAAAAACGACTGATAATCTACTGTTTTCTAACATGTTACGTAGCTTTAAGTTAGTGAATAAAATGGTAAAAAACACAGGGCTAAATACCTTCTAAAGCTACTTCAATGTACAAAAAATACTATGGTGATCAATTCCCGATTTGGACACCAGAACGGTGTTTTTATGTGGTTTCATGAGGTTTCATTTGATACCCCTAAAAACATAAAACGTTGCAAATCAAGTGATTTGCAACGTCATGCAACTATATGAAAATAGTTAAGTCGGGGTGGCAGGATTCGAACCTGCGACCTCCTGCTCCCAAAGCAGGCGCGATAACCGGGCTACGCTACACCCCGAGTGGTGTAAATCTCAATATTTCAAATTCCTATTTTCGGAACTACCTTATCTAGTTGAAAACTTGGAATTAAGCAAATCTATCAGCCGAAGTTGGCCTTCTAAATTTAAAAGTCGGCCTTCGCTTTCCATGGCTCAGGCCGACGAAGGCGGAGAGACTGGGACTCGAACCCAGGCGACACTTGCGCGTCGACAGATTAGCAATCTGCTCCGTTACCACTCCGGCACCTCTCCAAAATTTCAATTTACTCGGCGTCTTCCAAAACGCGGATGCAAATGTAATTCTTCAAAGGATGGAACGCAACTATTTTGGTAGTTTTTTACTCGGCTAATCCATACTATTATTCCGGGTATTCCACACGTAGGTGATAGATATTTGTCAACTTTTGTTTGAACACTTTCTTAATTATCTCAATTTCCTTAAAGGTAATATTGGCATTAAGAAATTGATCGGCCTGCATTTGTCCGGCAATTATCTTGTCCACAAACTCATTTATGATGGGAAAGGTAGGGTCTTTTAGGCTTTTTGAGGCTGCCTCTACGGAATCCGCCATCATTATAATGGCAGTTTCCTTGGAAAAAGGTGTGGGACCTGGGTACTTAAAATCATCTTCACGTAGCTCACTGGTCAATTCTTGTTGCTTCTTGAAAAAATAATAGACCAGAGTGGTTCCGTGGTGGGAACGTATAAAGTCGATGACCCTATCGGGTAGATTGTTTTTGCGTGCAATCTCAATCCCATGAATGACATGGTCTATGATGATTTTTGCGCTGTCCTTGGGTGTTAAGTCATGATGAGGATTCACATTGGTCACTTGGTTTTCTGTAAAATACGTAGGATTGTTCATCTTCCCGATATCGTGATATAAGGCCCCTACCCTTACCAACATAGCATTGGCCCCGATTTCGTTAGCAGCTGCTTCGGACAAATTTGCCACCTGCAAGGAATGATGAAATGTACCTGGAGCTTTGTTGGACAATTCTTTTAGCAGGCGCGAATTGGTATCGGACAATTCCAATAAGGAAACGTCGGAAACCAATCCAAATATTTTTTCATAAATGTAGATCAAAGGCTGCACGAAAAGCGTAATCATACCATTTAAAAGGAACAAGCCAAGGGTAAACCAAGCGATATTGTCCAAGTTGCCTTCATGAATAATATGAAAGGCCAGGTAACCAATAATATATATTAAGGTAATCTGGCTTACAGAGATGAACAGATTGGCCCTTTTGTACAATTCCGATACTGTTAATATGGTAACGATGCCGGCGATTGTTTGTAAAAATATGTATTCAAAACTGTTGGGTACCACAAAACCAAGGATGAGCACGGTCAATACATGTGCAAAAAGTCCGAGCCGTGCGTCAAAAAAGGTCTTAAGGATAAGCGGTAAGATGCAAAGTGGAACCACAAAAACATAGGCATCATTATATTTCACCATCAATGTGGTGATAAAGACCATCAGCAGGATATTAAAGAAAATAAAGGTGACCTTGGTATTATTTTCAAAGATGTGCTTTCGATATCTTTTAAGAAAAAGGAATAGCATCATGAGCACCAACGCTACCAAGATGGTATACCCGAAAAGAATAAAATACTGATTGCTGTCTGTCCAAAGTTCGGATTCATACTCCACCTTTAAGGAATCCAAAAGTTGCAAATTCTCCGATTCCACAACCTCTCCCTTGGCAATTATCAATTTCCCTTCATCCACGGTTCCCCTGGTATAGGAGATATTGGAAAGTTCCTCTTCCAAGGCCTTTTGGGAAAGATTTTGATCATAGGATACATTGGGTTTGACTAGGTCGAACAACAGCTCTTGGAAAAAAGGATAAAAGTCCAAAAGGCCTCTATCCTGTAAGACCGATCTGGCCGCTTCTTCAATTCCCTGTATGCGATATAGGTCATTGACATAAATTTGTTTGGCCTCGTTGTTTTTTACCAAATAAATATGACTGCCCGGTCTGTCTTGGTTGGTCTTTTTTTCAATACCGTTTTCATAAAGCTTATTCAAAATTTCCTTCCCTACCTCTCCTAGTGTAGGCAATTGGTCTTCGGTGAACCTTTCCTTGGAAAAAACGTTTTGGAACTGGTCATCATACTCTTCATAGACCGCATCGACAATGGCTTGGTCATACCGGTAGTAATCCAGTTGTTCGTCCTTGATCTGAGCTCTTTCCTGTTCAATTTCAACATCACTTTTTTTGATCGAAAAATCAAATGGTGCATAAAGGTTTTCATACTGCCACGGTTTGCCCTTTTGAAACTCATACTTAAACTTCCCCCCCTTGGGAAAGAAAAAAACAATACAAAATACGGAAAGAAGATATAGAAAATACTTGTATATAAGCGATTGGTTTTTATAGAGTCTATCCAAGAATTTTCGCATGCGGCAAGTATCTATACCAAAAATAGAAAAATATAAATTCATGGTAACTCTTTTGAAAAGGTAAACTATAGTGTTGCACTTTAATTTCTTAATTTCGCAACAGCAAAAAATTCCGGTTATGAAGGAGGTTGTTATAGTATCTGCGGTAAGGACACCTATTGGAAGTTTTATGGGCAGTTTATCTACTGTTGCCGCACCAAAATTAGGAGCCATTGCCATTAAAGGCGCACTCGAAAAAATAAAACTGGATCCTAAACTGATCCAGGAGGTACTTATGGGTAATGTAGTGCAGGCAGGTACCGGCCAGGCACCAGCAAGACAAGCAGCTATTTTTGCCGGCATTCCGGACCATGTTCCCTGTACCACGGTCAACAAGGTTTGCGCCTCTGGCATGAAAGCAATAATGCAGGCAGCACAAGCTATCGCATTGGGCGATGTTTCAATAGCAGTGGCGGGGGGAATGGAGAATATGAGCCTTATTCCCCACTATGTACATATGCGGAATAGCTTAAAATTTGGCCCGGGCACCTTGGTGGACGGAATGCAAAAAGATGGTTTGGTGGACGTATATGACCAGAATGCAATGGGTGTTTGTGCGGATGCTTGCGCTACGGAATACGGATTCAGTAGGGAGGATCAGGATACTTTCGCCATCCAATCCTATGAAAAGTCCGCGGAGGCATGGAAATCCGGCAAATTTGCCGACGAAATAGTTCCGGTTGAAGTGCCCCAACGTAGAGGTGAACCCATTTTGGTCAACGAGGACGAGGAGTACAAGAACGTAAAGATGGAAAAAATTCCGTCTTTAAGACCGGCGTTCTCCAAAGATGGTACTGTAACTGCCGCTAACGCTTCTACCATCAACGATGGGGCGGCGGCCTTGGTATTAATGAGTGCGGAGAAGGCCAAGGAGCTGAATATAGAACCTCTGGCATCGATAAAAGGATATGCAGATGCGGCCCAGGAACCAAAGTGGTTTACAACGGCACCGGCCAAGGCTCTGCCCAAAGCTTTGAGCAAGGCAAACCTAGCTATCGACTATGTTGATTATTTTGAATTTAATGAAGCCTTTGCCGTAGTAGGATTGGCCAACATAAAACTGTTGGGGTTAACCGATGCCAATGTCAATGTCAACGGAGGAGCGGTCTCCCTAGGTCATCCCCTGGGATGTTCGGGGGCCCGGATACTCGTTACCCTGCTCAATATTATGCGACAAAGAAACGGGAAAATTGGTGCCGCAGCCATTTGTAACGGCGGTGGGGGGGCATCCGCAATGATTTTGGAAAGGAAGAATTAATTGACCAGCGCTTAATGCCTATGCAATACGGTATTTGCCACCTTAGTATAGTTGCCGTTAAATCTATGGCCGACGCTACCTCACCCATGATCACCCAATTGTTATATGGTGAACATTTCAAAGTTTTGGAGCAAAGAAAACTATGGAGTAGGATCCGTAATGCTTTCGATGGCTGTGAAGGTTGGGTAAGCAACAATCAAATTTCCCTAATCGATGAAACGGAATTTGAGAAAATTGACACTTTGGACACCCCAAAATATAGCACGGACCTTGTTTCTTATTTAACGTCTGAAAATTCCGTTTTAATTCCCATAGTAATGGGCTCATGTATAGTAAACACCCCCACGCTACCCTATACTTTTGAAGGGGAACATATTGAGGGTAAAATGGAAAAGTACAACATTGTACGTACCGCATTGATGTATCTTAATGCCCCTTATCTTTTAGGGGGCAAAACCCCTTTTGGTCTGGATTGCTCCGGATTCACCCAATTGGTCTACAAGTTATGTGGGTATCAATTGTTCCGAAGTGCCCTTGAACAATCTGGGCAAGGTGATGCCCTAAGTTTTATAGAGGAAAGCGAACCCGGCGACCTAGCCTTTTTTGATAATGCCGAAGGGGAGATTTACCATGTAGGTATCATCATGAAAAACAACTACGTAATTCATGTATACGGTAAGGTTCGCTTGGACAGATTAGATCATACCGGTATATTCAATACTGATACAGGAAATTACACCCATAATCTTAGAGTAATCAAAAAAATTATATAAAAAAAACCCGGACCATATAATCCGGGTTTCTTTATTATAGGAATGTTGGGAATGCTACCTACCTTACTCCCCCAACAATTTCTTGACTCTCATAAAGTTATCATTATCGCCCATGGCGCCATAGATATTCTTTAGCTGTGTTAAAATGCCTTGATTATCAGGATTTGACTTCAAAGCTTCCTCCAAAACCATAGCACCTTGATTGAACAGGCCGTCCTTTTTCTCCTTCAGCTCCTCATAACGTGCAATATCTGCCTTGGAATTTCCCAAGGAATTCATTTCATCTATTAGGCCGTTACCTTCGTTTACATAAGTAGTAGAAAGGTTCAACTGCGCATTGGTGTAACCGGGATTGATTTCCAAAGCCCTTTTATAGGAAGCACGTGCTTCTTCCAAATTGCCTTGTTCCATATTGATTACCCCGATGTTATAATGCAGATCCGGGTTATCAGGGGCCATATCGGCGGCCTCCGCCATAAGCGTCTTGAACATATCCTTGTCTCCCATTTTGAAATAAAGGTTCGCCTCGCTAAGAACAAGGTTTACATCATCCGGATTGTCCGCCCTGGCTTTTTTAAAGGCTTCAACGGCCTTGTCATTTTGCCCTAATTGGGTATAGATCAAAGCGGCATTCTTAACGATTTCGGCTTTTTTTGATGGTGTTTTCTCATCAATAGGATCTTTAAAGGTTCCGGATTTAACCATAAGATCTCGCTGTACCTTATCCATGGCCTCAACTTGACCGGTAGCCACATTGGTTGCCTTGTAAACAACACCACTTCCATCATACCCAATGCTTTGGAGCTCATCATAATACTTTAGGGCCTCTTCATAATGCCCCCCGTTTACCGCGCTACTTGCCGCATAGTAGAGATAAGTGGTATCTTCCGGACTAAGTTTATAGCTCGTATACAATTTTTCTGCAGCTTCCTTGAATTTTTTGTTACCATTGTCCTCAACAGCAGAGTTTACCAAATCTGCGGAAAGTTTTTTCAACCGTTGCCTAGTCTCATTGGTGTACTTGAGTTTTTTGCTTTCGGTTTCTACATCAATGACCTTTTGAAAGGAAGAGGCCGCTTCATCAATGGCACTATTATCTCCTTTTTCGAAAAGATCTGCAAAAGTTTTTCCCCTCAAAAAATAATATTGGGCCTGTACCTTTGCATCTGTTCCGGAAATCATTCCGGAAATACCATCCAAGGCAGTTTTTGCGGCGACCGCATCGCCGCCCTTTAAGGCCTTCTCGGCAGTCTTTAACTCGCCCTTCTGGGCAAATCCGACCAATGCAAATGACATGGCCGCCATCAATATAATCTTAGTTTTCATTTTTGAATTAATTAAATTATTAGTGTTTATTGATTATTCCTCTTTTGATTCTTCGGAGCTTTCATTATCAAGAGCCGTGCCATCTTCTGTATTTACCTCAATATCAAGGATATCCGTATCATCCAATTCATCCTCATCCTTCATAACCTTGGCAACCGCCGCTATGGAGTCGTTATCTTTAAGATTAATTAGCTTAACACCTTGTGTGGCCCTTCCCATTACCCTTAAATCCTCAACACCCATTCTAATGGCAATACCCGATTTATTAATAATCATCAGGTCATCCGAATCGGAAACGTTTTTGATGGCCACTAGGCCTCCTGTCTTTTCCGTAATGGAGATGGTTTTTACCCCTTTTCCTCCCCTATTGGTAATCCGATAGTCATCGATACTTGATCGTTTTCCGTAGCCGTTCTCAGAAACCACCAAGATATCCTCATCAAAATTGTGTACCGAAACCATACCGATTACCTCATCGTTATCATCGGCCAGGGTAATACCCCTTACCCCTGAGGCATTTCTACCCATGGGTCTGGTCTTACTCTCCTCGAACCGTATGGCCTTACCGGACTTTAGGCCCAATAGTATTTGACTGGTCCCCGTGGTGAGCTTGGCTTCCAAAAGCTCATCGCCCTCCCGTATACCAATGGCATTGATTCCATTTTGTCTGGGTCGGGAATATTGCTCCAGGGAGGTCTTTTTTACGACACCTTTTTTGGTGGCCATTATCACATAATGACTATTGACGTAGTCCTCATCCTTAAGGTCCCTAGTACAAATGAATGCCTTTACATTGTCATCTTGTTCTATGTTGATAAGATTTTGTATCGCCCTTCCCTTGGAAGTTCTACTTCCTTCCGGTATTTCATAGACCCGCATCCAAAAACATTTTCCTTTTTGGGTAAAGAACAACATATATTGATGGTTGGTCCCGACAAAGAGATATTCAAGAAAATCCTCGTTTCTTGTGGAGGATGCCTTTTGGCCGACCCCACCTCTATTTTGGGTTTTGTACTCGGTCAATGGAGTTCTTTTGATATAACCGGCATGTGAAATGGTGATGACCACTTGTTCGTCCGGAATCATATCCTCTATGCTCAGGTCACCCCCGGCAAAATTGATTTCAGACCTTCTGGCATCACCGTATTTCTCGTTTACCTCCAAAAGCTCCTCCTTGATGATCTGCATCCTCCGTTCCTTTTTGTCAAGGATGTCCTTGAGGTCGGCGATGGTCTTGATTACCTCATCGTATTCCGAGCGCAACTTATCCTGCTCCAAACCGGTAAGCTGGCGCAAACGCATTTCAACAATAGCCTTGGATTGAATTTCGGTCAATTTAAACCGTTCCATCAAATTTTCACGGGCTTCATCCGCATTGGAAGAACCTCGAATAATGGCGATGACCTCGTCTATATTGTCCGAGGCTATGATAAGGCCTTCCAGAATATGGGCCCTATCTTCCGCTTTTTTAAGCTCAAACTTTGTGCGCCTTACGACTACCTCATGCCTGTGCTCCACAAAATGATGAATCATTTCCTTGATGTTCAGCAATTGTGGCCGCCCTTTTACAAGGGCTATATTGTTTACACTAAAGGAGGACTGTAGTGCCGTATATTTGTAAAGTGTGTTCAGTACAATATTAGGAATGGCATCGCGCTTTAGAATGTACACGATACGCATACCTTTTCTATCGGATTCGTCCCGTATACTGGAAATACCGTCAATTTTCTTTTCATTGATCAAATCGGCGGTTTTCTTGATCATATCCGCCTTGTTCACCTGAAATGGAATTTCGGTAACCACGATGCATTCTCTACCTTGGACCTCCTCAATATTGGCTTTTGCACGAATCTTTACCCTTCCCCTACCTGTATGAAAGGCTTCCTTTACGCCATCATAACCGTAGATGATGCCACCAGTAGGGAAATCAGGTGCCTTGATATGGGTGATGAGTTCATCAATTTCTATTTCCGGATTGTCTATAAAGGCAACCGTACCTTCCACTACCTCGGAAAGATTATGGGGGGGCATATTGGTAGCCATTCCCACGGCTATCCCGGAAGCTCCGTTAACCAATAAATTAGGAACTCGAGTGGGCAATACGGTCGGCTCCTCAAGGGAGTCGTCAAAATTAAGTTGGTGGTCTACGGTATCCTTATCGATATCCGCCAACATCTCGTCTGCTATTTTACGCATTCGCGCTTCTGTATACCGCATTGCAGCAGGACTATCCCCATCTATGGAACCAAAATTTCCTTGACCATCCACCAACATATAGCGCAGACTCCACTCTTGTGCCATCCGAACCATGGTGTCATAAACCGAGGTATCCCCGTGCGGGTGATATTTACCCAAAACCTCCCCGACAATACGGGCGGATTTTTTATGGGCACTATTCGATCTGACCCCCAATTCGTGCATGCCGTACAAAACCCTTCGGTGTACCGGTTTTAGGCCGTCCCTGACATCAGGTAATGCACGTGACACAATGACCGACATTGAGTAATCAATGTAGGCAGATTTCATTTCGTCCTCAATGTTGATAGGAATCAATTTTTCTCCTTCAGCCATTATAAAAATCTTGTTCTTTTAGTTCATTAAAAAAGCATGCCAATATACGGAAAATAGAGGCTTTTAAAGCATATTCAGAGTACTTTATTCAATAATTTATTAACACTTTGACACCCCGTTTTCGTTGATAATTCCACTGTTAATTATTTTGTAAATCAATGCTTTTTTCGTCATTTAGGACTAGTTTATCGAATATAGGTACGGTATTTGTCCGAGATAAGGCTAGATTTACTAATTTTATAGATGAAAGGAAATTTCTATGGATGACAATTTTTCACCTAGGGTCAAGGACGTGATCGCCTACAGCAAAGAGGAAGCACTGAGACTCGGACATGACTTTATTGGTACCGAACATTTGATGTTGGGACTTTTGCGGGACGGCAATGGAAAAGCAATAAGCATATTGGATGCCCTTGATGTGGATTTGGACCATCTCCGACGAAAAGTGGAGATTCTGAGCCCTTCCAACCCAAACCCTAGCGGCATACAAAAAGACAAGAAAAACCTGCATTTGACCAGACAGGCGGAGCGTGCCTTAAAGACAACATTTCTTGAAGCCAAACTCTTTCAAAGTTCCTCCATAAACACGGCGCATTTGTTGCTGTGCATTTTACGTAACGAAAATGACCCGACCACTAAGCTTTTACATAAGTTAAAGGTAGATTATGACGGTGTTAAGGAACAATTCAAGTTTATGATCACCAGCGATGATGATATTGTGGATGCTCCTACCTCGGAATCGTTTCCAAGCGATTCCGATGACGCTACTGAAGGAAAGGAAAGTACTTTTGGAACCTCTTCGGGTCAAAAAGGCAACAAAAAATCCAAAACCCCGGTTCTGGATAATTTTGGAAGGGACCTTACCAGATTGGCAGAGGAAAATCGGCTTGATCCTGTTGTTGGCAGGGAAAAGGAAATAGAGCGCGTGTCCCAGATTTTGAGTAGGCGTAAGAAGAACAATCCCCTTTTGATAGGGGAACCGGGAGTAGGGAAAAGTGCCATTGCCGAAGGTCTGGCACTGCGCATCATAAATAAGAAAGTATCTCGGATACTGTATAACAAACGGGTAGTGACTTTGGATCTGGCGTCGCTTGTAGCCGGCACAAAATATCGGGGCCAATTCGAAGAGCGCATGAAGGCTGTAATGAACGAGCTTGAAAAGAATGACGATGTTATCCTTTTTATAGACGAGATTCACACGATAGTCGGTGCTGGTGGGGCGACCGGAAGTTTGGATGCCTCCAATATGTTTAAACCGGCACTTGCCCGGGGAGAGATTCAATGTATCGGCGCCACTACTCTGGACGAATACAGACAGTATATTGAAAAGGACGGAGCACTCGAAAGACGTTTCCAGAAGGTTATCGTTGAACCTACTTCGGTTGAGGAAACCATTGAGATTCTTCAGAATATTAAAGGGAAGTACGAAGACCACCACAATGTGGAATATACGAATGAAGCCATTGTTGCCTGTGTTAAATTGACCAATCGATATATGACGGATAGGTTTCTTCCAGACAAGGCCATAGATGCCATGGATGAAGCAGGTTCCCGTGTGCATATCGTAAATATGGATGTTCCCAAGCAAATCCTGGAATTGGAAAAACAATTGGAGGACGTACGCGAGCTTAAAAATAGTGTGGTCAAAAAACAAAAGTATGAAGAGGCCGCCAAACTAAGGGATGACGAAAAGCGTTTGGAAAAAGATTTGGCTTCAGCTCAGGAAAAATGGGAAGAAGACAGCAAGCAGCATAAAGAAACGGTGACCGAGGACAATGTAGCTGATGTGGTTTCCATGATGAGCGGTATCCCCGTAAATAGAATAGCCCAAACGGAAAGTAATAAGTTGGCGGAGTTGCCTGAATTGATAAAAGCCAATGTAATCGGTCAGGATGAAGCCGTGGCGAAAGTGGCCAAGGCCATCCAGAGAAACAGGGCCGGACTTAAGGATCCCAACAAACCTATAGGTTCCTTTATCTTCCTGGGACAGACCGGGGTAGGAAAAACCCAATTGGCCAAGGTATTGGCCAAGGAATTGTTCGATTCCGAGGACGCGCTTATTCGTATAGACATGAGCGAATACATGGAAAAATTCGCTATTTCTCGATTGGTCGGGGCACCCCCGGGATATGTTGGTTACGAAGAAGGTGGACAGCTTACGGAGAAGGTTCGAAGAAAGCCATATTCCGTAATCTTATTGGACGAGGTGGAAAAAGCCCATCCAGATGTATTCAACATGCTTTTGCAAGTTTTGGATGATGGTTACCTTACCGATAGTCTAGGGCGAAAAATAGATTTCAGGAATACCATTATTATCATGACATCCAATATTGGTGCCAGGCAGTTGAAGGATTTTGGACAGGGCGTAGGTTTTGGAACCGCTGCAAAAAAAGCCCAAGAGGACAGCCATCATAAAAGTGTGATAGAAAGTGCTCTAAAAAAAGCCTTTGCCCCCGAGTTTCTGAACCGTATAGATGATGTTATCGTGTTTAATCCTTTGGAGCGTGAACATATTCACAAGATTATAGACATTGAGCTGGATAAGTTGTTCGCAAGAATAAAGGATATTGGCTACAATCTCAAACTTACGGTAAAGGCTAAGGACTATATCGCGGAAAAAGGATTTGACAAACAATATGGGGCCAGGCCGCTAAAGAGAGCCATCCAAAAGTATATTGAGGATGCCCTGGCCGAGGAAATTGTCAACTCCAAATTGGAAGAGGGAGACAGCATTCAGATGGATTTGGACAAAAAGAATGATGAACTTACTATAACCATCAAAAAGGCCGAGAAATCTTCCAATACCTAAGGAATATATCAATGAATTTTAAAAAAGGGAGCCATATGAATATGGCTCCCTTTTTTATATCCCTGGATGAAGTGTGTAGGAAATAAAATACGTGAAATACTGCCGAAAAGCAATATAAACGATATTTAAGCCTTTAATCTAATTTTTTATATAAAATCTGGGCATACATCTACTTTCGTTCCAGACACTATTAAATATATGAAATGAAAGTGGGACAGCCAAAGAAGACAGTGATTGTCAGAGAATATCAATTGGAGATTGGAAAAGTGCAGGTGTACGATAATTATATGGTATCCATTTTTGAAGAGGGATCAACACTGACACTGGAACGTGCCTATCAAATTATTGGAATATCAGAAATTCATTTTAGGGGTAAAAATTTTGGTTTTATCAGTCTTCGGAAGCATTCCTATGCCATTGACCCTACTATTTACAACTACTTGAGGGAATTGGAGAACCTAAAGGCCTTTGCCATAGTTTCAGTAAAGGAAGTTGATATGCACAACTTTAAGATAGAAAAACTATTCTATAAAAAACCCATGAAGTTCTTTATAGAGTTCGACAACGCCTTGACCTGGGTTAAGCAAAGAGTAAAAGCAAAGTAGACCCGCCATACAATTGTAAGCATCAACTCTCATTTTCTTTAGAAGCCTGTTCCGATGTGCGTTCGGGTGTTATAAACAAGTCCAAATACGCTTTGCCAATATGAGCTGTAATATCCGAAGCGGTAAGGGCTTGATACCCCATTTTTTCAATAGCTATATCCCCTGCCCTGCCATGCAGGTAGATACCTAATATGGTAGCGGACAAGGGGGTATACCCCTGGGCAACTAAACCGGTAAGTATTCCGGTAAGCGCATCACCGCTTCCGGCCGTGGCCATTCCTGGATTTCCCGTAGTGTTTATGTATCCTTTGTCTTTATAAATAGTAATGGTATGGGCCCCTTTTATAACTAGGATACAATCGTACTCCTTAGAAAAGGTCTTTGCCTTGGCAAGTTTGTCAAAATCATCCTTCCAATTTCCTATTAATCGTTCCAGTTCCTTTGGATGGGGCGTAAGGACAGTTTGAGGAGGAATTTTTTCGATCAACTCCCTATTCTTGGAGAGAATGTTCAATCCATCCGCATCGATGACCAGAGGTCTTGTATTCTTGGATAAAAAGTCCGAAAATGCCTTTACCGTTTTCTTGGAGGTACCCAAACCGACACCTATTCCTATGGCATTTGGTTCAATCTCAAAATCTATATGCTCAATATATTTCTCTCCTTTGTCGGTTATAACCATGTTTTCAGGAAGAAAAGTTTGCAAGGGAATGTATCCACAATGTGGTAGGTAAGTGCTTACCAGGCCACTTCCGGCTTTAAGACAGGCTTTGGAAGCAAGGGTAATTGCCCCGATCTTGCCGTAACTGCCACCGATAATCAACGAATGGCCGTATGAACCTTTATGAGCGAATTTTTCTCGTGGTATATATAAGGGCAGAACTTCTTTTTTACCGATAAGCTCATATGCCGTTTCGGTAGATACCATAAAATTGGAATCCAATCCGATATCCAACACTTCCCAATTATCGACAAAGACGCCGGTACCGGGAAGGAAAAAAATCAATTTTGGAGCTTGGAAACTTAACACGTAATTGGCCCTTATTACAGCTTCACTATCAGCAACTCCCTTATCCAAAAACAATCCGGAAGGAACATCTATGGAAAGAATAAAAGCATCCGAATCATTTAAATGCCGCATTAGCCTACCAACCCATTTATCGGGTTTTCTATTTAAACCTATACCAAAAATGGCGTCTATAATGATATCGTCCCGTCCTATTATAGGAAGGTCCGAACGCTCCTCCAAAAAAACTGGCCATACCTTCCTTTCCTTCAACCGCTCTAGATTAATAAGGAAGTCCTCAGATCTTTTTTTACTGTAGTTTACCACATAGACACCAATATTGTAACCGTGATCCTGCAGGTGCCTCGCAACGGCAATACCATCTCCCCCATTGTTCCCGATACCACAGAATAAATGAATTTTTACCTGGGCACCTTGCATACGCCTATGAATCCAATCAAAAATCCCGGTGGCAGCCCTTTCCATAAGCTGAGTGCTGGAAATGCGTTGATTTTCAATTGTGGATTTGTCCGCCAAATAGATTTGTTCAGCTGTGAAAATCTTCATTCAACAAAGGTTTTTGTCTAAAACTATCAATTCCGTAAAAATTCATCCAAACATTTGATTGGGTTGCTAAAAGTACTACATTTGGACCTATCTAAGAAGTATGCTTTTTTAATAAGCCGGACAAACAAATGCTAGTTTCTTCATTCAATATCTATTGTGTTTTTACCCTTGGCACCACCCCTTTGGGGTAAGCAATTCTATTTCCGTCCGTCTACGCATTTTCCATACCTTTTTAATACAATAGCAAACTTCAAGCATTTTATCAGATGAAAGTTTTAAAATTTGGTGGTACATCCGTTGCCAACGCAAAAAATATAAGCCTTGTAAAGAATATCGTATCCCAAAGCGATAACTCTAAAAACATAGTGGTCGTCTCTGCCTTTGGGGGAATAACCGACTTGCTCCTCCAGGCAGCCCACTTGGCTTCCCAACAGGATGGGAAATATAAATCGGTTCTCAAGGCTATTGAGGATAGGCATTTGGACGCCATTAAAAAGCTAATTCCCGTCCAAGGCCGAAGTAGAATTCTCAGTAAGGTAAAAAGTGACCTCAATACTCTAGAGACCCTTTTGGAAGGTTCTTATTTGATAGGAGAACTTACGACCAAGTTATCCGACAAAATCGTTAGTTATGGTGAATTGCTTTCGTCTTACGTCATATTCGAGTTCTTTAAGCAAGAACAAATGGATGTAGCATACAAGGACAGCAGGGAGCTTATTAAAACGAACGATCTCAACGAAAAGGCCGTTGTGAATTTTGAACTTACCAATACGCTTTGCAAGGCTTTCTTTGAAGATGCCCAAAAACGCATAGTTATCACCCCAGGGTTTATCTCATCCTCGGAAACTGGAAATTCCACCACGCTGGGCAGAGGAGGTTCCGATTACACCGCAGCTATTTTTGCTGCGGCCATGGACGCCGATATTTTGGAGATCTGGACCGATGTCAGTGGTATGTACACCGCAAATCCCAAACTTGTAAAACAGGCCAAGGCACTACCGCATATTTCCTATGAAGAGGCTATGGAGCTATCACATTTTGGCGCTAAAGTATTATATCCACCAACGATTCAGCCCGTGTTGTCCAAAGGAATTTCGATAGCGATAAAAAATACTTTTCAACCGGAGGATAAAGGCACTTTGATCACCCAAAATAAAAATGGGAAGGGCAAGACCGTTCGGGGTATCAGTCATGTGGAAGACATCGCCCTACTTTCCTTGGAAGGTCCAGGGATGGTAGGTATTCCCGGTATCTCAAAACGTTTCTTTGAAGTCCTTTCGCAAGCGGAAATCAGCGTTGTACTGATTACCCAAGCTTCCTCCGAGCATTCCATTTGTGTAGGCATTTCGGCAAAGGATACCGATGAGGCCATATCCACGGTGAATGCCGCCTTCGAATACGAAATTGATAGGAATCGAATAAAGCCGGTCATTGCCGAAGGAGATTTGGCCATTATCGCCCTTGTAGGCGATAATATGAAGAGTCATCAGGGGTTAAGCGGCAAAATGTTCAGTACTTTGGGAAGGAACAACGTGAACATAAGGGCTATAGCCCAAGGGGCCTCTGAACGCAATGTTTCCGCGGTCATTAAGAAAACCGATGTAAAAAAAGCATTGAACGCCCTACATGAAACTTTTTTTGAAGAGAACGTCAAACAATTGAATCTCTTTGTCATGGGTGTTGGCAACGTAGGCTCTAAATTTTTGAGGCAGGTTCAGCAGCAAAAAAAGTATTTAAAAGAATTTTTAAAGCTCAATATCCGAGTTATTGGAATATCAAATTCGCGGACCATGATATTCGATGAAGATGGTATTGCCCTTAAGCACTGGGAAGAGCTATTGCAGAAAGGCGAAAAGGCGGATAAGAAGAAGTTTTTTGACGTCGTTCAAAGATTAAACTATCGGAATAGCATTTTTGTGGATAATACAGCCAGTGATGAAGTGGCATCCACGTACAGCTCCTATCTGGGAAGTAGCATTTCCGTGGTTACCTGCAATAAAATAGCGTGTTCCTCGGATTATGAAAATTATCAGGGCCTTAAAAACATGGCACGGGAATACAGCGCACCTTTTTTGTTTGAAACCAATGTTGGGGCAGGGTTGCCGATAATCGATACCTTGAAGCATCTGATTGCCTCGGGGGACAAGGTCCTAAAGATTCAGGCTGTTTTATCGGGCAGTCTCAATTTTGTGTTTAATAATTTCAACGATACGACTACTTTCCACAATGTGGTACAACAAGCCCAAGAGGAGGGCTATACCGAGCCGGATCCAAAAATAGACCTTAGCGGGATAGATGTGATGCGTAAAATATTGATTTTGGCCCGGGAAAGTGGAAACCGACTGGAAATCGATGATATTGAAAATAAATCCTTTCTTCCTAAGGAAAGCCTTGATACAAAAGGTAACCCAGATTTTTTCGCTTCCTTAAAAAAGTATGAAAAGGACTTTCAGACCTTATACGAAGAAGCCAACAATGCGGGATGTAAGTTAAAGTATGTAGCCCAATATGAAGATGGAAAAGCTAGCGTGGGGCTACAGCAAATCCCAAAAGACCACGATTTTTATAATCTCCATGGAAGCGATAATATTGTATTGTTCTATACGGAACGATACCCGGACCAGCCTATGATCATAAAGGGTGCAGGAGCGGGAGCTGAAGTAACGGCCTCAGGAATTTTTGCGGACATCATTAGAATCGGAAATTTTTAATCCCGATCGTGTCAATAACTATGTAGTAGGTTGTCAAATTAGGAAAGCATGAATACCAACGAAATCAAAATATTCTGTCCGGCCACCATTGCCAATATTTCCTGTGGATTTGATGTGCTGGGTGTTGCATTGGATGCGGTCGGGGACGAAATGGTGATTCGGAAAACAAAGGAGAAAGGTATCACGATTACCAAACTGGAAGGACAAGACCTTCCATTGGAAACCCATTTGAACGTTGCCGGGGTAGCAGGCATGGCCCTATTGGAAAACCTTGACTACGAGGGTGGTTTTGAAATCGAAATATTTAAAAGGATCAAAGCTGGTAGTGGTATAGGTAGCAGTGCGGCGAGTTCCGCAGGAGCGGTCTGGGCCTTGAACGAGTTGTTGGGCAAACCATTTTCCAAGGTAGATTTGGTGAAGTTCGCCATGGAAGGGGAGCGATTGGCCAGTGGTGTGGCGCATGCGGATAATGTGGCTCCCGCCCTATTCGGCGGATTCACCCTGGTCCGAAGTTACGCCCCCTTGGATGTGGTTTCCATACCTAGTCCTTCTGAATTGTATGCCACGGTCATCCACCCACAAATAG
This sequence comes from Ulvibacterium sp., assembly GCF_028285715.1. GTDB lineage: Bacteria > Bacteroidota > Bacteroidia > Flavobacteriales > Flavobacteriaceae > Ulvibacterium. Next base: position 168,210 of record NZ_JANQOO010000003.1, on the reverse strand, counting down.
AGGTAAAAACCTCTGATTCTCGGAAGATACTCAAGACCAACATTACCTTGGCGGACGGCATTAAACAATGGGGCAATGTAGGTGGCCTGATTGCAGGGCTTTTCTATGAGGACTACGAATTAATAGGGAGATCATTAGTAGATCATATTGTGGAACCTATTCGTTCCATTCTTATTCCAGGTTATGAGACCATTAAATCCGAGGCACTGGAAGCCGGGGCATTGGGTTGTGGTATTTCGGGTTCCGGACCTTCCATCTTCGCGTTTAGCAAAGGTGAGGCCATTGCAAAAAAGGTGGCCCATACCATGAAAGACGTATATCAAAAAATCGGGGTCGATTATGATGTACATGTTTCAAAAATAAACACTTTGGGCATTAAGTCATTAAGTTCATGAATTTTTACAGTCTACATAGGGAAGCACCGAAAGTATCCTTTAAGGAGGCCGTTATTAGAGGTATCGCCCCCGATCGTGGGCTATACTTTCCGGAGAAAATAGAACCTTTACCAACTTCCTTTTTTGAAGGAATTGAAGATTTGGCAAACGATGAAATCGCTTTTGAAGCCATTCGTCAATTTGTTAGTGAGGATATCTCCGAAAACGCGCTGAGGACTATTTTAAGAGACGTTCTGGATTTTGATTTTCCGGTACATGAGCTTGAGCATAATATAGCCGTGCTGGAACTTTTTCACGGACCTACTATGGCCTTTAAGGACGTCGGCGCGCGATTTATGGCTAGATGCCTAGGGCACTTTTCAAAAGAAAAATCCAATGAAGTTAATGTTCTGGTAGCCACTTCGGGAGATACGGGAGGTGCGGTTGCCAGCGGATTTTTAGGGGTCCAGGGTGTGAATGTGGTAATTCTGTATCCCCGTGGGAAAGTAAGCGACATCCAAGAAAGGCAATTAACTACCTTGGGGCAAAATATAGTGGCGCTAGAAATAGATGGAACCTTTGATGACTGCCAAAAGATGGTTAAGACCGCCTTTTTGGACGAGGAGCTTCTGGAAAATATGCGATTGACATCTGCCAATTCCATTAATGCGGCCCGGTGGTTACCCCAAATGTTCTACTTTTTGTTCGCCTACAAACAGCTAAAGGCTAAAAACAAGGAAATTGTATTTTCGGTACCCAGTGGCAACTTTGGTAATATTTGTGCCGGCATGGTAGCCCAAAAATTGGGCATGCCGGTAAACCATTTTATAGCCGCGACCAATGTAAATGATACCGTACCCCAATTTATGCAAACCGCAAATTACAGTCCAAAGCCTTCCATGGCCACCATATCCAATGCCATGGACGTTGGAGATCCTAGTAATTTCATTCGCATCCGACATTTATATGAAGATAATTTTGACTTGTTGAAACAAAACCTTTCCTCCTACTCCTTTACGGATACTGAAACCAAAGCGGCCATGCGCAGCATATATAAGGAAAGTAAGTATATAGCAGACCCTCACGGTGCGGTAGGGTATTTAGGGCTTAAAAAGTTTAGGGAAAAGCATCCGGATGTATATGGAATTTTCCTGGAAACGGCGCACCCTGTAAAATTCTTGGATGTGGTAGAGGAGACCCTAGGCCAGTCTTTGGAGATACCTCCACAAATCCAAAAAGTAATGGACAAAGAGAAGAAATCCGTAAAGATTTCTACATATTTGGAGGTAAAGGAATACCTGTTGGGAAGATAGATATTCAACAATAACTGGTGTCAGGGCTTTGTGAAAAACATAGTATGTACTTGCTTTCCTATCGCTAAATTATTCTCTAGCTTTGCGCTTCTAAATTGAAGCGTTATGAAAAATACCGCACTAACCGAAACACATAAGGCACTTGGTGCCAAAATGGTGCCTTTTGCGGGCTATAACATGCCCGTTTCCTATGAGGGGGTAAATGTAGAACATGAAACCGTAAGGAAGGGGGTCGGCGTCTTTGATGTATCCCATATGGGCGAATTTTTAATCGAAGGTCCCAAAGCACTGGAGCTTATCCAAAAAGTAAGTTCCAACGACGCATCAAAATTGACACCTGGGAAGGCACAATACAGCTGCCTACCCAATGAGACAGGTGGAATAGTAGATGACCTTATCATCTACAGAATCAAGGAAGAGACCTATCTTCTCGTGGTGAACGCTTCCAATATAGAAAAGGACTGGGAACATATCTCCAGATACAATGAATCCGTAGGTGCCGGCCTCAGAAATATTTCCGATGACTATTCCCTTTTGGCCATTCAAGGTCCAAAGGCTGTTGAGGCCATGCAAAGCCTAACTTCAGTGGATTTATCAGAGATTAGGTTCTATAACTTTGTCGTTGCCGATTTTGGAGGTATCGATTATGTAATTATCTCGGCCACAGGGTATACGGGTTCCGGTGGATTTGAAATTTACTGTAAAAACAATGAGGTACAACAGGTTTGGGATAAGGTTTTCGAAGCCGGCGCCAACTTTGGCATTAAGCCCATAGGGTTGGCTGCTCGTGATACACTTCGTTTGGAAATGGGGTATTGCCTTTATGGCAACGACATCGATGAAACCACTTCTCCCATAGAGGCCGGTTTGGGTTGGATTACCAAGTTTACCAAGGATTTTGTCAACTCTGAAAATTTGGCCCGAGAGAAGGAAAAAGGCCCAAAACGTAAGCTTGTGGGCTTCGAATTGAATGAGCGGGGAATACCTAGACAGGGTTATGACATTGTAGACGAACAAGGTAAAAAAATCGGTTCCGTAACTTCGGGCACCATGTCACCTTCCTTGGGCAAGGGTATAGGCCTAGGATATGTACCGACTCCCCTTTCGAAAATAGGTAGTGAAATAAAAATTCAGATCCGAAAAAAGACGGTACCAGCCTCCATAACAAGACTTCCATTCTACAAGCCCCAATGACAGATTATCAGAACATCTTAGATGACATAAGTTCCGGTTATAAGGAGACTAAGGAACGGGGTAAGATAGCCTCCTACATTCCTGAGCTTGCCAAAGTAAACGAATCCAAATTTGGTATCCATCTTGTAGATTTAAATAAGAATAACTTTTGTGCCGGTCATTCCAAGGAGGCTTTCTCCATACAAAGTATATCCAAAGTCCTTTCCTTGGCATTGGCATTTTCTTTGGTGGACAATGCACTTTTGAAAAGGGTGGATGTAGAACCTTCCGGAGATCCCTTCAACCACTTGTCCTTATTAGAGTTCGAAAACGGAATACCCAGGAATCCACTTATCAACGCCGGGGCCCTAGTCGTGGCCGATGTTTTGGTTTCCGAACTGGATAATCCCAAAAAAGACTTTTTACAATTTGTTCGGGATTTGGCCAACGATCAAACCATTGATTTTGACGAAAAGGTTGCGAAGTCCGAAAAGCGAACCGGGTTCAAGAACTACGCAGCTGCAAATTTGTTGAAATCCTATGGCAACCTTAAAAATGATGTGGAAACCGTTCTTGACTTCTATTTTCATCAGTGCTCCATGGCAATGGACTGCGAACAGCTCACCAAAGCCTTCTTTCCTTTTATGAACGGGGGCAAATGTCAAAGGAACAGAAACTATCTGACCCTGAGCCAAGTAAAAAGAATCAACGCCATAATGCTTACCTGTGGTTTCTATGATGAGGCGGGAGAGTTCGCCTTTGAAATTGGCCTACCCGGAAAAAGTGGTGTAGGTGGTGGCATCGTGGCAGTACTTCCCAGAAAGTATTGTGTCGCCGTCTGGTCTCCGGGACTAAACGCCAAGGGAAATTCAAAATTAGGGATGGAGGCCCTAGAAAAACTGACTACGGCAACCCATCAATCAATATTTTAAATTTTGGAGTCGAGGAAAGTTTTAATTCTAGGGGCAAGCGGTTTTTTGGGAAATGCCATCTATAAGGAACTCTGTAACTATTTTGATACCTATGGCACCTATTGCTCAGCCAGAAGGATCTTTGAGGACAATCATCAATTCTTTAGGTATACTATGGAAGAAGATGATGTTTTCCATCTTTTGGAAAAAGTACGTCCACAATTTATCATTTCTGCATTACGCGGAAATTTTGCCACCCAGATACAAATCCATCAACATATCACGGAGTACGTTTTGCAAAATGAGTGTACCCTCCACTTCCTTTCCTCGGCGAATGTTTTTGACGCCTACAGCAAATATCCCTCCTATGAGCATGATAAGACCCTATCGGAAAGCATTTACGGAAGACTGAAAATCAAGATAGAGAATATGTTACTTAGGCTCCCTAAAAAAAAGATGGCCATTTTAAGGATACCTATGGTTTTCGGAAATTCTTCTCCCCGGATAAAAGAAATCAAAACGGCTATTTGGAAGAATACGCCAATTGAAGTTTTTCCAAACCTTGTCATGAATGTTACGAACGATGACAAGCTAACCCAACAGATACACTACTTAATCAACCGAAATAAAACGGGTATTTATCATATGGGCAGTTCGGATTTAATACACCATGATGAGTTCATAAGGGAAATTGTAGATCGTATAGGAAATTTTAATCCCGTATACAAGCGCGTGTATACTACAAACGAAGAACGCTATTTGGCCGTACTACCCAAAGACAATAAGTTACCCAAAAATTTGAGGTTTGGTTACCAGGAAATTATTGATCATCATATCCTTAACTAAAGCTTTTTCCCGCGTTAATTTTTGTTTAAATCTTGTATTGGCTCATGAAGCTTTAACGCAATTCTTTATTTTTAGAGGAACACTAAAAGTAACATGATGGAAAAATTATCGGAACGGACCATTGCGGAGCGTTTGGAGAAATTTGAACAATGGCAGTATAAGGATGGAGCCATAGAGGCCAATTTTACCTTTAAGGATTTTAGGGAAGCATTTTCCGTAATGACCCACGTCGCCTTTGAATGTGAGGCGCATAACCACCATCCGGATTGGACCAATGTCTACAACTCCCTAAAAATAAGATTGAACACGCACGACGCCGGTGGTGTGACGGAAAAAGATTTTCAACTTGCCCATAGCATACAGAACATAATTCCCTAAAAGGACTATGCCCAATTGTTCTTGCGGCAGTTTTTAATTTTGCTAAATTTGCCTATTACATTTTACAAAATATAGGCAATGGGAAGAGCTTTTGAGTTTAGAAAAGCACGCAAAATGAAGCGGTGGGCCGCGATGTCCAAGGCATTTACCCGTATTGGGAAAGATATCGTAATAGCCGTCAAGGAAGGTGGGCCAGATCCCGATTCAAATGCCCGATTACGAGCGGTAATTCAAAATGCCAAGTCCGTTAATATGCCCAAGGACAATATTGAACGGGCCATTAAACGGGCGTCGGACAAAAACCAAGGAGATTATAAGGAAGTCCTTTTTGAAGGCTACGCCCCCCATGGAATAGCTATCCTTATTGAAACAGCCACCGATAACAACACGCGTACCGTTGCCAACATAAGGAGTTATTTCAACAAGTGCGATGGCAGTTTAGGAACTTCAGGATCTGTGGAGTTTATGTTTGATCATACCTGTAATTTCCGGATCAACGGAGATGGCATAGACCCGGAAGAGTTGGAATTGGATATGATCGATTATGGTGCGGAGGAGGTGTTTGTGGACGATGATGGAATCTTAATCTATGCCCCATTTGAAAGTTTTGGGTCGATCCAAAAAGAATTGGAGCATAGGGGTATCGAAATTCTTTCTTCCGGGTTTGAGCGTATTCCACAAGTAACCAAGGAATTGACCCAAGAAGAGTCCGAAGACGTGGAAAAGCTTCTGGAAAAAATCGAAGAGGACGATGATGTGCAGAACGTCTTTCACAATATGGGCGACCATTAATTAGTTGATTATTCAACTTTTTGAAAGCAAGAATGGTACATCATATGATTGGCCTATCTAGTTATTTCCCATGGCCAATGATCTTGAAGGATTGGCAAACGTTCCGTTAATTGGAAAAGCCCCAACTTTGGGGCCTTTACATTTCAAACTTCCTAAAACCAATAATACTCTAGTTGTTGTTGGCAATGTTAAAGCCACCGGAAAGGTCGGCTCCGGTTATTGTAAAAGCTTTGGTAACTTCGCCGGTTCCAGGATTCCAACTATAATATGCTGTTTCTTCCGTGGTCGGTACTGGTAAATAAACTGCTCCATCATAGTTGAAGACAGTACCGCCGGCAAAAGCCCCAACATTTGGGACACCTTCAATAGGTGTTACAGTTTGTGCGGTCAAATCCAATTCGCACCAAACTGCAGATTCGGCTGTGAAGAGAATACCTAGAATTTGGTTTATTTGGTCGGGAGTTAAATTTCCCAGTCCTCCTGCGTCCAAGACAATATCAACCGCCGCTTGGGGTGTTTCCGCGTTTACTAGCGCTACTGCATTATCATTATCAAGCACCCTTAAATACTGCATAGACGGCAAAAAGGTATTTGCAGGGTTCAATACTGCTGCAGGGTCAAAAGTGTAAGTCGGGTCGACTTCATAACTACCCGCGGGTATTTTGTTGATTCTGGCCGGGATACCTGCTCCTTCAAGATTACCCACATCCATTATGTAAATATTGCCTTGGCTATCGACTACGTTCTGACCAAAATCGTTCATAAACACAATATCGGAGACGCCATTACCGTCCCTGCCCGTGGTACCGACATAGGAGTTTGTGCTTAGATCTGCTGAGTGAATCACAAAAGATGGAAACGATGATCCATCTTCGCCCCTGATCGGTGCAAACAGATCATCTCCTCTAAACATCAAACGTTGATAACGTTGATCGATATCTCCAGGAACCTCGCCCGCACTCATATCAATTGAACCGGTTACTTCGAACGTGGTCGGGTTGAAAACCGAGAGGGTGTTTGGTGTTGCCCTATCGTGAAAAACACCAAGCTCGGCATCCCTAACCTCCATTCGAAAGGAACCATCACTAATGGTAGGAATAACCCCATCTTCTTCCAACTCCCCATCCGGGTTTACAACTATCTTAGAGAACCCAGCGGAACCATCCGGGCGCTGCATAAAAAGTGCGTTGCCATACAGCGCCGTTGGAAAAAAACGGCTATAATCTGTTCCGTCGGAGAGATCCAAATCCCCTGTGGGAAGTTCTTCTACATACTTTGCCAAGGCCGAACCGCTGCTGGTAGTACCTACAAAAACGAATCCCGTAGATTTATTTTGAGGTTCTTCCATGCCATCGTTGTCCGTTGGCCCAACGTCATCAGTAGGATCAGGATCGTCACTATTAGAACAGGCAACCGCAGCCATAGCAAACAATAGTACAAAAATGATATTCCAATATTGTCCTCTTAAACTTTTCTTCACTTTCATAGGTAAAACATTAAAGTTTATAATTGATTTTAAATGCATAATTGAAGCCAGGTCTGGGAATCCTAAAATTATCAAAGACCTCGGCATCGAAAATATTTTGGAAATTCAGGGAAAAACTCAACCCTTTTTTAGTTAAAGAGTAAGTAATACCACCATTGTGAAGGTTTTGTTCCGGAATCAGAAAAATTGGATTTGCAGTATCCAAATCCGCAACCTCATTGATACTAAACCTATCGGTAAAGAAATACGTATAATCAAACCTTAGACTGTTATTGGAACCAAAAATATTATCAATCCTATAATTGGCCCCTACATTGTAAAAGAAGTTGGGTATGTTCGGTACTTGATTGCCCAAGTCAGCATTGGAGGTACTGTCACCTCCCGAAATTTCATTGCTTTGATACGTAAGATTACCGCTTATATTCAAGTTGCCGATGGGAGATAATCGCAAAGATACTTCAATGCCCTCCCCATCTACTTCCGCCTGGTTGACAAAAATGGCATTCTCAGGTCCAAAATCGTCCAAACGTATCAAGTCTTGTTGATCTCGAATAAAACCATCGACTTGTAAAGTGAGATAGAAATCTTTCCCAAATTTTTCCTCGTAGGTTATACCGGCATTGAAATTTTCACTTTTTTCAGGTCTCAATTCATAATTAGGAAGTGTTGCCGCAAAATCACCGAAGACTTCAGTTTCCGTAGGTATTCGTACGGCGCGCTCAAAACTTCCCCTGATAAATACCGAGGGAATAACCTGGTACTTTAGGGCAAACCCAAAACCGTTCTCGTTCTCACTGACCTCCCTAACGGGCAAGGTTGTTGCCGCACCTGCCAATATATCTATGGATTCAGCGGAGTAGACATAGTTTTTAAAGAAACCAATGGCGGTAAGCCTTTCATCAAAAAAGCGCTTTTCCACTTCCAGACCAACAATATTTCGACTCAACTTTGATGGTACGGTATTCGGATCAATTGACTCCCCATTGATATCAATCCGAAAACCAACTGGATCCTCGCCCCTAATCCTGGAATATCTAAAAAACTCGGAAAGAGTAATATCAAGATTGTCGCTCAGGGCATATTTGAACAGTAACCTATGCGCCGTACCCAATTCATCACCTTCGCGGAGTGTGGGGATAGCGAATATTTCAGCTCCACTGCTATTAGGGGTACGCAGTACTTCACCTCTCCAATTGTAAATAGCGGCAGTGCTATCGTTACTTTTGGTAGTAGTGTTTGACAGAGTACCATAATATCTGATTTGCCCCTTTTCTTTGAACAGTTTTTTGCGAAATTCTAGCCTTTGGTTAAATCCGATGATATCTCGTTCTGCCTCACCTACGGCCGTATTAATGATAAAATTACCTTGCTGAATCTCATCAAACCGCGAACTAATAGAGGTCGATATGGCGAATAGGTCGGTCCAGCTACGGTTTTTTAGCTTTAAGGAAACTTCAGCAAAGGCCGAAGTATGTCTATTATGAAAACGGTCAGCTTCGATAACCTCTTCTGATACACTAATTACATCTCCATTTTCGTCAACGTTTTCGATTATACTCGGAATGTTACGCATTGTGTAGTCATTATCCGAATAATTGAAATAAGATAGCACGGATAAAGATGTGTTATCATTTAAATTCCTATTGGCATTCAATGTGGCACGGTGGGTATTAAATGACCCAATAGAATAGGAAGCCCTTAAGTAATCCTGATTTTGCTGTGCAGGAACCAAATTGATACCACCACCCAAGGCGTCAGTACCCACATCCACCGGCATAACCCCTTTATACACATCTACACGCTCCAAGGCATCCACAGGAATATTATTCAATTGAATACCATTACCAAAAACTTGTATCGGTATACCATCGTAATAAATGCGAACTGCTTGACCTGTTAATCCGTTTAGATTGATGTTTAAATTGCTTCCCAGTCCTCCACTTTGTCGTACTACCACCCCTGTTGATGTTCTAAGCACTTCTTCCGCCCCAAGGGAAAGGTCTGCTACTTGCTTCACGTCCAAGGAGCTTATGGTAATGGCTTTTTGGCTAATGTTGGTTGCTTCGGATTTGGCGGTGACTGTTACGTCATCCAAATTTTCAACACTTTCCGATAGCTCAAAATTCAACGTTAGATTTTCGCTTACGGTTATATTCCGCGTTATGGTCTCAAAGCCCAAAGAACTTACGGAAACCTCATAACTTCCCCTGCGAACATTTTTAATTCGATAAGTCCCGTTTTGTTCCACCACCGCATATTTATTGCCTTTGCTTAAAACCACATTGGCAAAAGCAACCGGTGCCCCATTGCTATCCAAAACAGTACCTGTAATGGTGTACCTATTCTGGGAAAGGGCCATGATGGGAAAGAGTAAAAAAAACAATAACCGTTGTTTCATTGGTTGGTTTACATCCCTTGAGGTAGCAAAGCTATCAATTTATTTTTAATTAATCTAAATAAATATAATAAGTTTGCCTGGGTTCTCAACGATTTCAAATTCTTTTGGAAATGGTTTGGAGCACGGTAACCGGTTCTTGCTTTTTGACCGTTTTTTCTTCGACTGTTATTTCCTCCGAGTTCTTTTCATCCTCAATGTCCTCTTTTCTCTTGTTTGACTTTAAGTACTTAGAAATACATAATCCAAAAACCCCTATGATCAACCATGTGATATCTACACTAAAAACATAGTATTGCGCATTTAAGAGTGTGGTCCAGAACCAATCTCCGGTAACCACTCCATTGGCTATCGGAATGAGAATTCCCAGAATACTTCCGATCAAAATAAAATTTCGGTTTAACCTTCTGTAGTCATCCCAAAAAAGACCAATAACGGTTAAGACCAGCCAACTTAGGAAAAAAATGGAGTTTACATAAAATACCCGCCCTGGAATATCCATGGGAACTAATTTGTTACCAATAAAAATCATCGCTAAAGCCGGAAACATTGAAAGGCAAATGGCAAGATAAAGCTTAGTGACCCGATGATGGAAACTTCTTTGTTTGTCCGTATACATTGGCTTATCCCTAGCAGTACGCCAAATCATGACCCCACTGATTATGATATAACACGTAATCATTGCCAAGATGAAATAGATGATTTTGAGGAAAATGCCGCCAAAAGTTGCATAGTGCAATTTTATCAGTACTCCTAGAGCGCCTTTTGAATATGATCTAGTTTCCGGTTCTATGGATTCGACCAAACTTCCATCTTTAAAGCTATAAATGAACATACCATCGCTGCCAATGCCATGGTGATCATCGACACGTGCCGTAATGGTACCATCTTCCTTACCAAAATTTCTAGCGTAGAGATACGTAATTTCGGTTTCTGGGTACGCATTGCTAACTTTTTCAAATACACTATTAAAGCCAATTCCGTTCTCAACCGCCAAAGCATTTTCATCATATTTGATTGCGGAATCCGGTCTAACGGCTTTAATGACTTCTGTGGTATCACCATCAAACATCAGAAAGGCACTTGGGGCCAATAAAAGAATGGACAACCCCAAAAGAGCACCTGTAGCAGCATAGATCAACTGAAAGGGTAACGTAATGAAGCCTAATGAAATATGTCCGTTTGTCCAAATCTGTTTCCACTTCCCTACTACGCTAAAAGCGTAAAATTTGTTTACGATGTTCTTCCAATGTGTCAATAAACCCGTTATGATGGCAAAAAGGAAAAAAAAGGCGACTAGTCCAGATAGATAAATGCCCACAATCGGAATTTGATGAAAAAAATGCAATTCATAAATAGTTTGCGCCATATGCGTTCTTGGTTCATCCTCAGTAGAAAGCACTTCATATGTCAGAGGATTTATAGTAGCATTGAAACGCTCAAAACTTTCGTCTTCGGTTTTTTTACGACCATAGAATTGTATTAAGGGATTTGCCTTGGTAGGTGGCCTCATTCCATAGCCGGCACTAGTGTCAAAATCCGAATAATTTGTAGCTATCTCTGAAGCAATCCTATCATAATTTACTATTGCCGGGTCAATGCTTTCAATCCTAGCATCAGGGTTTTCCCATCGCTGTAATTCATGCAGGAACAAAGCAACCGCACCAGCATAGAAACAAATGAAAAGTGCAAAACTAATTACAATACCAGACACCGTATGGGTATGGAACATTGCATTGTGTAATCTAGGTTTTAATGCTCTTAATTTCATGTTCCCTACTTATTTAGAAATATGATACTGGCAAAAAGAAGAATTAACAAAAGGTAGAGGCCCCAAGTTTTCCAGCCGTTTTTAATCAAAAAAGGAATGGCCAATAAAATTGCCCAGAGTATGAATGACGTATAGGCCGTGGTTGCAATAAGTCCAGATTTATCATTCAATAAAATGCCGATTGCATTATGAAAAAGAATGGTAATCAAAAGACCTCCAAGAATTCCAGCTGTGATTTTTAAGACCCGCTGACCCGGGCTGGATAGGTATTTTGCATTTGCAGGCATTACAGAATAGTATTAATAATTATTAGTACAAGGCTTAAACCGACGAGTAAGTAGGCATATTTCTTATGCAAGGGCAGAAAAATGATGGTCAGACATAGACCGAACATCAAGGCAACAAGGAAAGCAACCAGACCGGTGGCGATCCCATTTTGCCAGCAAAAGATTACCACTGAAAGTGCGAAGAGGCCGTAGGCAAGTAACCTTGTCTTTTTAGGTTGTTGTTTTGCCCATGCTTCAATGCGTGAGAAATACCGAGGAACATGTTTGGATTTTGCGTAAAGCAAAAAACACCCGAGGAAAATTAGTATTATGCCCATTGCTCTTAACTATATTTTAAGAAAACAAACATAATTATTATTTTTAATAAATCTAAATAAACGATGTAACCAAATTGTAAATAGTTTGATTTAAAAGGATTTTTATTTCAATAATCATTCAAAAATGGTCCATGAAAGTGGCTTAATACGCCAACGGGATTCTCACAGCCTTAGTGGACGGGAACAGGGGTCAAAAACATAGGACCTCGAGATGCTAAAGGGAATTGACCGGAGCGAAGAATCCATAGATATTTAATCACTGTATATCCAAAATAAAGTACAGGTTTATACGTGTCATGAATCGAACTAAATCTCGGCTCATTCTATTTGTAACATTCTGATTAATTATAAATCAATTGGTTAAGCTTAAAACAATTGTAATCGGAACACCTATTTATTATGATGAAGAAATGGCTTACCTACAATTTGATTCATTTTTTGGCGTTTTGTAAATAAGCTTCCAAGGCAACGACTTACTTATAAAAACCGGTTATGCGCAATCTTTTCCTCCTAGGCCTTTTATTTTTTATGCTCAACATCACTGCAAGCAGAGCCCAGGAAATGGATCCTAAAAAATTGAGAGGGCTTATTGAATCGGTTACGGATACCTTCGAAATCAATGGAAATTCCTTTAGGTTTGTGTATAAGGATGCATTTCTCTTTACGATTTACGATGAAAATGCCAACCGTATGCGAATTATTTCTCCGATCGTACAGCGTTCGGAAATAGAGGAGGAACAGTTGTTGAATGCCCTAGTGGCCAATTTTCACTCCGCCTTGGATGTGAAATACGCACTTAGTGACGAAATAATCTGGTCCGTTTTTACCCATCCCCTTCGCGAGCTTTCCGACCATCAGGTGCTGGATGCCATTGATCAGGTGTATTTGGCAAATGTTACCTTTGGTACAACATACTCCAGTACCAATCTTGTTTTCCCGGGCAATTCCAATAAAAAAGACGAACCTGGACCCAAGAAATTAATCAAAAGGGACTAAAAGCTATATTCGGCCACTTTACCCTTTACCCCTTTAAAAAACTTTTGATACGCTTCAAAGTCCTTTTCCTTAGTATTGGAAGGATATTGGATTTCTGAAATCTTCACCTGTTTACGGCCATAGTCAAAGGCTACCATAACAATAGGCACTTGGGCACTTTTGGCGATATAGTAAAAACCGGTCTTCCATTGCGTAACCTTCTTTCGGGTACCTTCGGGAGAAAGAGCCAATCTAAACTTTTTGCGTTCCCTAAAAATCTTGGAAACAGCGTTTACCGTATCGCTACTTTGGTCACGATCAATGGGCGCGCCACCCATCAACCTCAAATACCAACCCAAAAGAGGTGTAAACAAACTTTTCTTGGCGATAAAATTGATTTCCTCATCCAATACCTTACGTACCAAAAGTCCAAGAAAAAAATCGACCCAACTGGTATGGGGCACCACAATGACGACACATTTGTCCACTTTGGGAAATGAACCTATCAATTTCCATCCCAAGACCTTGAAGTAAATGAATTTTGCCAGAATACGCATATATTGATTTACTTGTGCTTGGGAATTTGATCAGATTGTTTAAATCGTTTAAACCAATAAGTAAGTTCAGGGATTAATGAGGTACCCTTTGCCCTGTTTTTAGATTACCGTATTGTCCAAATTATATCTTGCCATAAATGGACCTTAATTTTTCCCGTGTGGCAATTTTGCGCCAATCCTTACCCAAGGCATTCTCCCACAAGGGTTCCATACCAAGGGAAATACTTATCATAGTTTCGTAATCGCAATCGGCCAGTTCGGAACAGATTCCTGTTGGGAGGTGTACTTTTTGCTTTTGTATCATTTGATTAAAAAGTGCTACACCTTCCGGGTAAAACTCTTCCAAATGCCGAAATACCATACAATTTCCGATACCGTGCTTTACACCGAGCAAATAAGACAGTCCATAGCTCAAAGCATGTGCCACCCCTACTTGGGAATATGCTATGCTCATGCCCCCATGCCATGAGGCCATCATCAATTTTTCCCTGGAATCCGAAGGCGATAACTCCCCGAGATATACTTCCTTGCAGAGCTCCAAAGCCTTTTCGCCGTAACTTTGGCTAAAAGCATTTAAATAGGTGCCGTTGAGCGATTCTATACAATGGATAAAACAGTCCATTCCCGTATAAAACCATTGTTCCTTGGAAACGCCCATGGTCAAATCAGGATCTAGGACTACTTGATCAAAGGTGGTATGATCTGAATTTATTCCCAGTTTTTTTTCTGGTCCCAGGAGAACCGTGGTTCTGGAGACTTCAGCTCCTGTACCACTAATTGTTGGAATACCCACATGGTACACCGAAGGCTTTATCACCAAATCCCATCCTTGGTAATCACACGAACTACCCTTATTGGTCAAACAAATAGCTACAGCCTTGGCTAGGTCCAATAGCGTACCACCGCCAATTCCAACAATTCCCGAGGGAAGTTCATTAAATTCCGTTTTAATCCTCCCAACCAGGGCGTCAACTTGAACTGTTTTAGGTTCTTCTTCAGCCGAGACAAAAACAACCTGGTCATTAAAAATCAAGGGGATACGGTCAATAAACGAAGTACCCTCAAAAACATCGTCGACCAAAAAAATGAATGGAGCTTCGGAATGCCTACGTTTTGGCATAAGAATTTCTCCCAACTGATCAAAACTTCCCCTCCCAAATATTACCCTGGGCACCATAGGAAAGTTTCTATATCGATTTGCTTCAATGGTTCGGGAATGCTTTAAGCCAACATCTTTTTTAATCTCCATAGTGCGATTTACAAATACTTCAAAATATCCGTCAACTTGTTAATTTTCAGATATGTATACTCACCTTCTTCCACCGATACTTCCTCGTGCTGCCATGTTGTGTGAAAAGGAACGTGTACGGCTTGTGCGCCAATATTAAGAATTGGCAATACATCGGACTTTAAGGAATTTCCTATCATTAAAAACTCATGGACATCGATCTTTAAATGATCCAACAAATTTAGATAGTTTTCTTCTTTTTTATCACTCAAGACCTCAACATGGTGGAAGTAGTTCGACAGGCTAGACCGTTCCAATTTGCGCTCTTGATCCAAAAGATCACCTTTTGTCAGAACAATAAGTCGGTACTTTCCCTTTAGTCTTTTTAATACCTCCTTTACACCATCCAATAGTTCCACGGGGTGGGCAATCATCCTTTTACCAAGATTCAATATTTCCAATATCGTTGCTTGGGAAATTTGATTATTTGAAATCTCCATAGCGGATTCTATCATGGAAAGCATAAATCCTTTGATTCCGTACCCGTACAGTTCAAGATTTTTCATCTCCACTTTAAAGAGCTCCTGGTCTATTTTGTTTTTGGTCTCATAGCCTTCCAATAAATCGGCAAATTTTTCCTCAGTTTCCCTAAAATAGGTTTCATTTACCCAAAGAGTATCATCTGCATCGAATCCGATAACCTTTATTCTACTGTAATCTATTTCCATTGCTCTTGCGCCCGTTTTAGGTCCTCCGGTGTGTCAATTTCTATGCCGCTTACCGTTGTTTCTACCATTTTTATTTTTTTTCCGTATTCCAAATAGCGAATGGCCTCAATTTTTTCCGATGCCTCCAAAGGAAGCATGGGCAGTCGTTGAAAATCCATCAAGGCCCTTTTTCGAAAAGCATAAATTCCCTTATGTTTAAAATAAGGTGGATCAACTTCCTCGGCCCTAGGATAAGGAATGGGACTTCGTGAAAAATACAAGGCAAAATCATGATGGTCCACTATTACTTTTACCGTATTGGGATTATTGATCTCTTCCTTGTCCCAAATCCTGACCATTAGGGAGGCCAAGTCAATTTCCTTATTTACATCACCTTGAAAAACATCGAGCACTCCCGCTAAACTTTCCCTATCGATAAAAGGTTCGTCCCCTTGAACATTTACTATAATATCGACATCCATATCCTGAACGGCCTCAGCAATACGATCACTTCCACAGTCATGTTCCTTAAAACTCATAAGCGCCTTTCCCCCAGCATTGGAAATGGTATTAAAAATAAGTTCGCTATCGGTAACAACATATACAGCATCAAAAAGTCGGGTCTTTAGCGCCGCTTCGTAAGTCCTCAAGATTACGGGTTTGCCCATAAGGTCTTGCATCAATTTTGCAGGGAATCTCGATGCGGCATAACGCGCAGGTATCATAGCAATGATTCTCACCTTTTTTTTGTTTTGGTTGGTCTATTCATGTTTTAGGTCTGGGTCTTAATTTTCTATATATTCTGAATACGATGATTAAAATTATGATAACCAGAAAAGCGGCTGCTATTGGTGCAAAGATGGACGCTGTGGTTACAACAAGAGCAGTTCCTGTTTCCACCGTTGATACTATGGGGTTTGCCAACCCCCCTGTTGATGCCGTTGAAGCCAGTCGGCCCGTAGCACCCGCACCTTTAATGGCCGTAGCGGTTCCTCCTCCGGCTATTATGGCCAATGACCAGGTTACCACGGGGTCCAAATCAGCAACGGTAGAAACCATAACCGCCGTACCTGCAATGGCAGCCAAGGGTATGGCCATACTGTCCAATATATTGTCCACCCACGGAATGAAATAGGCAAAAATCTCGACTACGGTGGCCACTCCCAAGGTAATCAAAGCGGGGAGACTACCCACCCATTCCCAGTTTTCATTAAGCTCCCAAATATTGAAGTAAGCAGCTAAACTAAGGGCAAATAAAGGTAAAAATACCCGAAAGCCCACAGAAGCCGCAAGGCCTATACCCAAAAATATACTGATAATGGTTTCTGAGGTCATTCCTTTTCATGGGAACATTGGTTTAATCGCTCCCTTTAGTTTCACGAATTTAACCTATTCATTCCCAACAAAAAAATTGTCTTTGAAACCTATAAGATACAACCGTCTCTTAGCACGGGTTATGGCAGTATATAACCAACGGAGATGCTCTTTATCCACCCCATTGGGCAGATAAGGTTGTTCCACAAAAACAGTGTCCCATTGCCCTCCCTGGGACTTATGGCATGTAATTGCGTAGGAGAACTTTACCTGTAAGGCATTAAAATACTTATTATTCTTTACTCCTAAAAATCGTTTATATTTCGACTTTTCATGCATATAATCCTTACTAACCTCCTGATATAGTTTATTGCCATCCTCGTAGGATAGGGAAGGTGTGGTGGCCTGTATCGTATCCAAGAGGAGTACTGTCTCAAACGGTTTTTGATCGGGATAATCTACCATTCTTACCTTTACCTCGGCAAATTTAAAACCATAAATTTCCTTCAATGCAAAAATCTCAAGGACCTCGATAATATCGCCATTTGCAATAAATCCGGCCGCTGAATTGGGTTTCAACCAAAAATAGTTGTTCTTGACTACCATCATATAGTCCCCTACGGCCAGTTCATTTTCCAAAAACAAAATCCGACTTCTGATATTTTCGTTGTACAGATTCGCTCTTTTATTTGAACGGACGATGAAGGTAGTCTCTTCTTTCCCATTCTGTGAATAGGAGGTATCTATGGCCTCTTGGATTTCATGGCCGTCTACCAACCTTTGGATGTCCTTGAACGAGTTCACATCAAATTGAAACGCATCAAAAAAACTGCCCTGGAGCTGTTCCCGCAACATAGTGGCATTGACCAAAATACCCGAATTCCCAACTTGGCGTACTACCTCATCCAACTCTACCCGAATCACTTCTTTATTGTAATTTAGGGAAAGCTTGTCTTCATCCAGCGCTGGACTTATATCCAGATGTACCGGAGGCAATTGCGCTATATCACCGATCAAAATCAGTTTGCAATTATGGCCCGAATGCACGAACATCAGCAAATCATCCAGCAAGGAACCATTTTCGAAGAGCTTGGAATCCGTTGGGGTATCCGGTATCATGGAGGCCTCATCCACTATAAAAACCGTATTCCTATGTTTATTGGGCGCCAATACAAATTGGATACCTCCCCCACTTTGCTTTTTTGGGAAATAAATTTTCCTATGTATCGTAAAAGCTTGTGTATTGGAATAATTGGACATCACTTTTGCGGCCCTTCCCGTTGGTGCCATGAGTACGGATTTCATAGTCGTCTTCCACAAACAATTCACCAAGGCACCAATAATAGTGGTCTTTCCGGTACCTGCAAACCCCTTTAAAAGGAATACCGTATCCTTGTCTTCGGACAAAAGAAAATTCGCGATTTTTTGAAGAACAACAGACTGCCCCATTGTAGGCTCGTGGGGAAATTTTTCCTTTAGAATAGCATAAAAAGACGCGCTTGAAAGACGTTTCATAGATTTTCAAAGATAGAGATGATTTCCTTGCGAAACCCCTGCAATTGAATAAAAGAAATTTACACAGTCCTTTCCTATTTACAATCTGTAATTCCTTGTGCTACCCATTTATGTCTTCTGCCTTTTGCCCCTTAAAACAAAGCAATTCGCTGCAATTGAATCAATGAGGTACACGTTGAAATCCAAACACAAAAAATTAGGCAGTTTGCAAAAAAATTGTAGATTTGTGTTAACCACTAAATTAAATTAACACATAGGAAATGAAGACCATAATTCAGATTGTACTTTGGCTAGCTTGTATAGGACTTGGGTATCTCATCTATAAGTCCGTTACCGGCCCGATAGAGTTTAACAAGGTGAAGGTAGAGCGTTTTGCCAAGGTTGTTTCAAACCTCAAGGATATCCGCAATTCCCAGGAAGCCTACAAAACAGTGAACGGTAAATACGCCAAGGATTTTAATAGTCTTGTCACTTTTGTGGACACCGGAAAATACGTTATTACCCAACAAAGGGATTCGTCGTATATGGAGTTCGACAAAGTGTACCAAATAGACCTTTTGAAGGAAGTGAAAATTATCGATACACTCGGTTTTGTATCCGTAAAGGATTCTTTGTTCAAATCAGATGACCGATTTAAAAGTATGATGAACGTGCCCGGGGCACCTGGCGGTGAAAAATTTGAAATGAAAGCGGACATTATTGAAAAAAGTGGCTATAAAGCTCCTGTTTTTGAGGCAAAAGTCGAGAAAAGTATTATCCTATATGATCAACCCAAAGATTTATTGGCTAAGGAAAATGCAGAAATCGGAGTGGATGAGGTTAATGGGAATGTCATTAAAGTAGGTTCTCTGGAGGAAGTTAGCACAAGTGGTAACTGGCCCCCTATTTACGACAAAAAAGGTGAACAATAATTCCAAGGGAATTTCTCAAGATTTTTTGAAACTGTCCATTCAAGTTAGTTTGAATGGACTTTCTTTTTGTATTCTGGATACCCTAAAAGGTGCGGTACTGCTATCGGAAAGGAAAACTTTTGATATATCGCTTACGCCCTATCAATTACTGAAGGAAATAAAGGAGCTTTTTAATGGACATTCCATTTCCCAAAAAAAGTTTTCCGAGGTAATTGTAATTCATCAGAACAATTTGTACGGTTTGGTCCCAAAACCGCTTTTCAACCCAGAAGAGCTGCCGAACTATATAAAGTTCAACACCAAAATTTTAGCTAGCGATCATATAGTTTTTGACGAAATTACGAGCTACGATATGGTCAACGTGTATGTACCCTTTGTAAATATCAACAATTACATCTATGAGCTTTTTGGTGAGTTCATTTTTAAGCATGTCGGGACGGTATTGATCGAGTCTTTGTTAAAAAGTCATACCAACGGAAAAAACCCGGTTTGCTACGTCCATGTATCCGAAAAAATTATGGATATCGTAGTTGTCTCCCAAAAAAAATTAGTACTGTACAACAGCTTTTCTTTCGATACCAAAGAAGATTTTCTGTATTACCTCCTCTTCACCTTGGAACAACTGGACTTGGATACGGAATCTGTAATCTTAAGGCTCTTCGGCTCTATCGAGGAGGACGACGAAATTTATACACTTTGCTACGAATATATAAAACAGATATCCATATTTGTCCCCTCCGGTGGGTCCCACCCCTTTATAGATGCCGAATCCGAAAACATTGATTTTGCCGTGTTAAATTCCCTATAATGCGAATTATTTCTGGAGAATATAAGGGTAGGCGGATTTTGGCCCCTAAAAAATTACCCGTACGTCCTACGACCGATATGGCCAAGGAGGCTTTGTTCAACATTTTGAACCATCAGTTCTATTTTAAGGACGTGTCCGTTCTTGACCTGTTTTCAGGGACCGGAAATATTAGTTATGAGTTTGCCTCCAGGGGATCCAAACATATTTATGCCGTAGACGTTAACAGCTATTGTATAAAATTCATTTCGCGAGTGGCCCGCGAATTAGGTTTTAATATTACCCCGATTAAGGTGGATGTATTCACCTATTTGGAAAAATCCAACATAAAGGTCGATATCATTTTTGCAGATCCCCCATATGACATGGCCCTAGTTGATCTTGAAAGAATTCCACAGCTGGTTTTCAAAAACAACCTACTCACGGAAAACGGAATATTGGTCATGGAACATTCCAAACATGTGGATTTATCGCGAAGTCTAAATTTCTCAAATTCAAGAAAATATGGGGGAAGCGTCTTTAGTTTTTTTATAGACTAGAAAAATAGGGAGTCAACAAGAATCGATCGTAGCTCAATACATGAAAAAAGCAGGCCATAAGCCGGATTCTGTTTCCATTACAATGGACCTTATCATTTATCTAGGCCCTTGGTTGCCCAAAAGCTCAATCCGTCTACCCTTCGGCTTGGGCATGCAACCCTCATAACGCCGGTATACGTGACGTTTCACCGCATAGAGTTTACCGGATTTCACTACAGCATTATCTGTACATACTTTCTGTTGCACTGGTCCTTTCCCATAGTATGGGAAGACGGGCGTTACCCGCTATGCCGCATTACGGTGTCCGGACTTTCCTCCCCGGATATCCATCAGGGGCGATAAGGTGGCCTGCTCTCTGCAAAGGTAGCCCAATTGTTGATAAAAATTAACGATATCGCCCATTATCAAAGCATATCAAAAACAGCTATCTTTATATTTGTAGAACAGGTTACCCGTAATTCAAAAGATACGTATTTGGAACCCTTTATCGTTTCGGCCAGAAAATACAGACCACAAACATTTGAGGATGTCGTTGGGCAAGAGGCTATTACCAGAACCTTATTAAACGCAATTGAAAGCAATCATTTGGCGCAAGCCTTGCTTTTTTGTGGCCCAAGGGGAGTTGGGAAAACTACATGTGCCCGCATTTTGGCCAAACAGATCAATCAAGATGGTTCGGAACGTGAAGAAGAGGATTTTGCCTTCAATATTTTTGAATTGGACGCAGCATCCAACAATTCAGTGGATGATATTCGGAACCTTATAGACCAGGTACGTATACCTCCCCAAGTTGGCAAATATAAGGTGTATATCATAGATGAAGTACACATGCTTTCCCAGTCGGCGTTCAATGCTTTTTTAAAAACTTTGGAGGAACCACCCAAACATGCCATTTTTATTTTGGCCACCACCGAAAAACACAAGATAATTCCAACTATTTTATCCCGATGTCAAATATTCGATTTTAGGCGAATAACGGTCAGGGATGCCGCCAATTATCTTAAGAATATTGCAGAAAGACAGGGTATACAGGCGGAGGAAGACGCCTTGCATATTATTGCGCAAAAAGCAGATGGTGCTATGCGCGACGCACTTTCCATATTTGATAGGGTCGTCAGTTTTTCCGGAAAACAATTGACCCGGAAGGCGGTTACGGAAAATTTAAACGTATTGGATTATGATACGTACTTCGAAGCAACGGATTTAATACTACAACACCAAATCCCACAATTATTAGTGTTGTTGAACAGTACCCTGGCCCTTGGTTTTGACGGTCATCATTTTATTATAGGCCTTGCTTCCCATTTTAGAGATTTAATGGTTTGTAAACATCAGGATACCATTGATCTATTGGAAGTGGGCGAAGTGGCTAAAAAGCATTATCAAGAACAATCCCAAAAGACTTCCGGTTCTTTTTTGTTGAAGGCCCTGGATATTGCCAATAATTGTGATTTAAATTATAAAGCCAGCAAAAACCAAAGATTACTCGTGGAGTTGGCCCTGATGAAAATGGCATCCATTGACTTTGAAAAAAAAAAGTCTGAATTCACAGGAGTGAACCAATCCCCTATTGGATTTATTGCTCCGGCTTCCTTTTACAATCAGGTGCCTGCTCCGGTCCCTGACACCCTAAAAAGAATAGGGGAAGTCCATTCAAAAGACGCTTCGATAGATTTTGAACCATCTGCTTCTTCAGTGGAAACGGTAGAGCAAGTTCCTTTAGATCATGACGTTGAAATTGCAACGGCCCGTACTGTGCTTTCTTCTGCGATGCCCGTATCGGACAAACCGAAGGCATTGAAAAAGATAGACCTTAAGACCACAGGGAAGAGGATATCGGGACTCTCACTCTCCAGTCTTAAAGCAAAAAAGGAACATCATCTCAACAAGAAAGAAGAATCCACTGAGGAAGGCGAGCTGCCAAAAGATGCTTTTACCGAGAAGGAAATGCAAGGACATTGGGAGGATTTTGTACAAAAATTGGATGGGGAAGGAAGAAAAATACTGGCATCGAGTCTTATGACGGATACTCCCAAACTTTTTGACGAAAATACTATTTGGATAGAATTGCCCAATGATACCATGAAAAAAGAGGTAGAAAGGGAACAGTATGACCTAATGTTGTATTTAAGGCAGCAATTGAACAACCATTCCGTTAACTTGAGGATTACCGTTAACGAGCGGACTGCCAAGAAATTTGCGTTTACACCAGAGGAAAAATATCAGAAGCTTCGGGAAAAAAACCCAGCCATAGATCTACTGCGCAAGGAATTTGATCTAGATTTTTGAAGCTCTCAAATATCGGGTCCGAAAGGCGTATATGAACATTATGATAGAAATAATGAGAAGACCAAAAGACTCCCTACCTTCCTCAATATTCTTGATATCCCCCCCACCTATTTCAAAGCCTTCGAATTTTTCGGGAAAAGTATAGATGAAACCCAAAAATGTTATAATACCAAGGGACAGCAGTATCCGAAAAGATATCCTTCCCAAAGCAAAGCCAAAAGAGACCAACGCGGCAATGCTATAAATTAAAATCCAGGTCCAAGGGTCTGGATCGTTATACTGAACTGCGGCAGAAACTAGGAACAAAGCTCCAAAAACCCAGCCCAAAATGGGAAAAAATAACTTCATAAGAACAAATATACTAAGCCGACTTTTGAATTCTATCGCTATTCCTATTAATTTTGAAAAAAGACAATTGCCATGCTGGGATTAAAACTACCGACCGACCCAAGGTGGGTCAATATTGTTGAAAAAAACATCAGTGAAATTCTGACCGATCACGCCTATTGCGAGCAAAAAGCGGCAAGCACCGCCATCTCATTGATCGTCACTTTTCCCGAATATCCCGAGTTGGTGGAGGAAATGATAGCGCTTTCCCGGGAAGAAATGGGCCATTTTAAGATGGTCCACGACCTCATAATTGCACGTGGAGAAACCTTGGGTAAATATCGAAAGGACGAATATGTAATTGAGCTAATGAAATTTTTTCCTAAAGGCGGTAGCCGCCCCACGCAATTGGTCCATAGATTATTGTATGCTGCACTGATAGAGGCCAGAAGTTGTGAAAGATTCCGTTTATTGTCCGAAGAACTTAAGGATAAGGAACTAGCAGAATTTTATCATAAACTAATGGTAAGTGAAGCTTCGCATTATACGATGTTCCTAAAATTTGCCAGAATGTACGGGAAACGCCACGAAGTTGATCAGAAGTGGAAGGAACTATTGGTTTACGAAGCAAATATTATGAAAACCCTGGGAAAAAAGGAGACTGTTCACGGTTAGGCGGAACCTGGTCCCTTAGCGGCACTAGGAATTGAGCTTGTCCAAATAATAATCATACATGGCGAACTGAGATCGCACTTTTGGGCCATCATTTTCCCTATATGAATTATCCTGTTCTTCTGAAAAGACCCTGGCTTTCACATTGTCCTTCCAAGAAATCTCAAAAGTATCCATCAATTCCTGTTTTACGTCCTTATCGTAAATAGGACAACCCACCTCCACACGATAATCAAGATTTCGGGTCATCCAGTCTGCCGATGATATATACACCTGGGGATTATCCTCATTGGCAAAAATGAAAATCCTGGGGTGTTCCAAAAATTTATCCACTATGCTTATGGCCTCGATATTCTCGCTCATACCTTTTACACCAGGGACCAAACAACATATACCTCGGATTATCAATTGAATTTTTACTCCCGCCCTACTGGCCTCGTACAATTTATCCACCATTCTATAGGACGTAAAGCTGTTCATCTTTATTTTTATATAGGCTTCCTTGCCCACAATAGCATTGGCGATTTCGTTATCAATAAGCTTTTGAAAGGTACTTTTGGTGTAATGTGGGGATACCACCAAATGCTTGTACTTGTTTATTTTATACGTTGTTTCAAAAAAGGCAAAAACCTTGTTCAATTCCTTTAGAATGGCCTCATGGGCGGTAAAAAGTGTATAATCCGTATAAATTCTTGCCGTGGACTCATTGAAGTTGCCTGTGCTTATGAACCCGTAACGCTTAATTTCCTCATTCTCTTCCCGTTCAATAACACATATTTTGCTATGCACTTTAAGTCCGGGTACCCCAAAAATCAGTTTAACACCTTCCGCTTGCAACTGCTCCGCATATTCTATATTCGCCTGTTCATCAAACCTGGCCTGTAGTTCTATTTGGACGGTAACCTGTTTTCCATTTTTAACGGCGTTGATCAATGAGGCGGCCACTTGGGAGTTATTCGCCAGACGATAGACGGTTATCTTTATGCTACGTACTTTGGGGTCCAAAGCAGCTTCCCTCAAAAACTTGATTACATAGAAAAACGTATGGTAGGGCGTATATTGCAAATAGTCCTTTTGTGCTATATGTTCAAAAAGACTACCTTCCATGCTAAGGCCTTTAACCGGTAAGGGGGTAATGTTATCATAGAGCAAATCTTTCCTTCCCAAACTGGGGAAGCCCATGTAATCTCTTCTATTATGGTATCTACCTCCGGGGATAACACTGTCCGTATCTTCTATATTCATTTTTTCCTTTAGGAAAAGGAGCGTATCCGGTCCTATACTTTGGTCATAAACAAACCGCACCGGGTCACTTATTTTACGGGACTCAACGCTAGAGGATATCTTTTCGATAAAGCTTTTGCTCAAGTCATTATCGATATCCAATTCGGCATCCCTGGTAATTTTTATCATATGTGCGGATATGGACTCATACTCGAACATGGTAAAAATGCTGTCCAAACAATACCGTATCAAATCGTCCAAGATAATGATGTAGTTTTTTTCCCCTTCCTTGGGAAGTACCACAAAACGATCTATCCCCTTTGGAATTTCTATCAGCGCATATCTTTTTTCCTTTTCCTTCCGGTCTCCCTTTATCACCATTTTTATGGCAAGATATGCCGCGGTGTCCTTTAGCATGGGGAATTCGGTAAGGTCGTTAAGGATAATGGTCATGAGCTGGGGGCTCACATTTTGAATAAAGTATTTTTTTGCAAATTCTTTTTGATTTTCGTTAAGCTCCGTTTCCCGTAAAAGAAATATGTTCTGTGTCTCCAGTTCCTTTTCGATATTCTTTAAAATGGTAATACTATCCGCTTGCTGTTTTATTACAATTTTGGTGATTTCCTCAAGTAAATCCTTTGCCCTCTCACCTCCCAACACACTTTTACCTGTCTTTCCGGCTTCCACGATGCGCTTTACCGTAGCATAACGCACTTTAAAAAATTCGTCAAGATTATTGGAAAATATCCCTAGAAATCGAAGTCTTTCTATGAGTGGTACATTCTTATCGGCACTTTCCTGTAATACTCTTTCATTGAACCACAACCAACTAATTTCCCTATTAACATATTGATTACCCGTTTTGTTCATTCTCTAAGATGTTTTGGAAAAATAGTCTGAATTGTGTTCCCTTTTTCCACGGAAGCCCATTTTTGGGTCCGAAATTCCAAATGGACCAGTCCACTGGTAGGGACATTGTCAATATAGCTATTTCCCAAAGAATTGGCAATATGGGTAAAGGCGTGGTTGTGTCCAAAAATCATAACCGTTTTCAAATTATCGTCCAAACCTCGAACAAACTCGAGTACACTATCCCCGGAAAAGTCATATAACATATTTGTGAGCTTACATCTATCAAAAGGAAAGTTCAACTGTCTGAGGAAGATTAGACAACTATGAAGTGCCCTATTGGCCGGGCTAGAAAAAACAGCATCAATTTCAATATCTCGTGAATGGAAGATAGAGCTTACCAAGTGACCATCTTTGATCCCCCTTTCACTGAGTGGCCGATCTTTATCATCAACGGAATACTCCCAAGAAGATTTGCCATGCCTTACCAATATAAGTGTCTTCATTTAACCTAAACTTAATTTGCATTTAAAGGTACGGCAACCGAAATTAAAAGAACTCAATACATTAGGGTTTTAGGGGGCCAAGCGCTCTATTCTCCAGTCAAAATCTTCTTGAAGTGTATATAGGATGCGGTCATGCAAACGATTGGGCCTACCCTGCCAAAATTCGATAGATGAAGGTTTTACAATGTACCCTCCCCAATAATCGGGTCTTTCAATATCCCTGCCTTCGTACTTTTTCTCCAGTTCCTTTAACTTAACCTCCAAGAACTCACGAGAAGGGATAACACTGCTTTGGTCTGATACTATTGCTCCTAATTTACTGCCTTCCGGTCTGGATTCAAAATATCCATCGGATAAATTCTCTGCTATTTTCTCTGCACTTCCCTTTATTATAACCTGGCGCTCCATAACAGGCCAAAAGAATGAAAGACATACATTAGGGTTTTCGGTAATGGCCTTACCTTTTTCACTTTCATAGTTCGTATAAAAAATAAACCCTTCGAAAGTAAATTTTTTAAGGAGAACCACCCTATTTTTCGGAAACCCATCCAATCCCATAGTTGAAAGCGTCATGGCATTGGGTTCATCTATACCTTCAGATGCCTCAACCTCATAAAACCACTTTTGAAAAAGTTCCATGGGATTATCAGAGATATTCTCCTCTATTAGGGTACTCTTTTCGTATGACCTCCTATAACTCCCTAAATCGTTTTGCATTTCGGTAATTGTTAAAAAGCTAGGTAAAGTTCTTAAAAAGATGGGACTCTTGAAAAGATGTATTGGGATATTTCAAATAGGGAGTTTGAGAAACAAGGGCATGAAAATTAAAATTCAAAGATTTTCCCATCGTCCGCAAGTTCCACATTTCCAAAAATCTCTTCTGCCTCAACCTTAAAGGCGTCAATGGAACGGTACCGCGTGGAGTAATGCCCTAAAATAAGGGTGCCTACCTTGGCCATCCGGGCAATGGTTGCCGCCTCTTTGGCAGTGGCGTGCTTTGTTTTGGCGCATAGGTGCTTTTCCGTTTCCAAAAAAGTAGCCTCATGGTATAAGATGTCCACACCGATTATTTGGTCTACTATATCCGGCTTAAACCGGGTATCACCGCAATATGCATAACTCATGGGTTTTGGTGGATCTAGCGTGAGCATCCCGTTCGGAATAACCCTTCCATCATCCAACTGTACATCCTTACCCTTTTTAATGTTTCGAAAATAGGCCTTATCAATGTTATGGGCCCTTACGGCATCAATATTCAGTTTTCGTTCCGATGGCTTTTCCCTGAACAGGAATCCATTGGTATACACCCGGTGGTTCAATGGAATAGTTTCTACACTAACCTTATCGTCCTCAAATAGCACAGTACGTTCCCTGGCGGTAAGCTCATGGAAAATCAAGTGGTAATTGGTCCACGAATCTCCAAGTTTCAATAAAAGGGTAATGGCTTCCTTTATTCCTTTTGGGCCGTAGATGTGCATTTCCTTGTCCCTTCCCAAAAGCCGAAATGTCGAAATTAGTCCGGGGAGTCCAAAAAAATGGTCTCCATGCAGGTGGGAGATAAATATATGGTTGATCCTTGAGAATTTTATCTTATTCTTCCTTAACTGAACTTGGGTCCCCTCACCACAATCTATCAAAAACATGTGGCCTTTGATTTCCAATACCTGTGAGGTAGGGTTGGTGAGCGTCCTTGGGGTAGCCGCATAACAACCTAAAATTGAAAGTCGTATGGCCATTTGCTATAAATCCAGATCCCTTTCAATTTCTTCCATTTCAACGATATCATATGCTTCCTGAAGTGTTGGCACCAAACATATTTCATCGGGTACCTCATCGTAGGACACTTGGTTCGTTACCAATACAAAGGATTTTTTAGAGGCCCTATGCGTGTTGGAAAGTTCCAAAAATTCCAAAACTTCCCCGGAGGTTAATTCCGAAAACGAAAAAAGGTTGATTATGATATTATCATTTTTGATTTTTTGATAAGACTTTGTCAAGTTCTCCAAAAAGCTCTTTAAGGAGATATTTTCCTGATAGACCAAAGTGATGTTTCCTTCCCTATCGAAAATCATGGCTTACTGCTTTATTTTTGAGGCCAGCAGATAAATAACGGCCATACGTATTGCTACGCCATTTTCCACTTGGTCCAATATGATGGATTGTCCGGAATCGGCCACGTCACTGGTAATCTCAACACCTCTATTGATAGGCCCGGGGTGCATGATTACAATTTTTTTGTTCAGACTATCCAACAACCTGCTGTTCACTCCATACTGTTGGGTGTATTCCCTGGTGGTAGGAAAATAGCTGATGTCCAATCGTTCATTCTGAATACGCAACATATTGGCAACATCACACCAATTTAGGGCTTTTCTCAAATCGGTTTCAACCTCTACCCCCAAAGATTCCACATACTTGGGCAATAAGGTTCTCGGACCGCATACTTTCACCTCGGCCCCTTGAAGTTTTAAGGCAAATATGTTGGACAGGGCCACCCTGGAATGCAAGATATCCCCAACAATAACCACTTTTTTGTTCGCCACATCACCGAGTTTTTCCCTGATGGAATACGAATCCAATAGGGCTTGGGTAGGATGCTCATGTGCCCCATCACCTGCATTGATTATTGAGGCGTTGACATGTTTGGCCAAAAAGATTCCCGCTCCTGGATTGGGGTGCCGCATCACTACCATATCCACCTTCATGGAGAGGATATTGTTTACGGTATCGATCAAAGTTTCACCTTTTTTTACCGATGACTGCCCCGCGGAAAAATTAATGACATCTGCGGAAAGTCGTTTTTCCGCCAGCTCAAAGGACAATTTTGTACGGGTACTGTTTTCGAAAAAAATGTTGGCTATGGTTATATCCCTAAGAGAGGGTACTTTTTTGATCGATCGGTTTATGACTTCCTTAAAATGGTCGGCAGTCTCAAAAATGAGTTGGATATCCTTCTCTTGCAGATATTTTATTCCCAATAAGTGCTTTACACTTAATTCACTCATTCTTATTTATTTATCAAATAAATTACGTCTTCTCCCTCATTCTCTTCCCACATAACCTTTACCTTTTCATTATTTATGGCATCAACCTGTCTGCCTCTATAATTAGGCTGTATGGGCAAATGCCTGCTAAATCGACGATCAATAAGTGTAAGCAGCTCTATTTCCCGGGGTCGGCCAAAGGACTGAATCGCTGTAAGTGCCGCCCTAATACTTCTACCGGTGTACAATACATCGTCAATAAATACAATCTTTTTGTCCTCCACCAAGAAATCTATTCTGGTTTTACTGGCTTCCAAGGGTTTGTCTCCCCTTCTAAAGTCGTCCCTGTAGAAAGTGATATCAAGCAAACCAAGATCTATCTTCTTTACGCTATATTCCGATTGGAGTATTTTTTTTAGTCTTTGGGCCACAAAAATACCCCTGGGCTGAAGACCGATTAGAACGGTGTCCTTAAAATCCAAATGATTTTCAAGAAGTTGGCAAGCCAAACGATGGAGAATGATATTAATTTCTTTTGAGGAAAGTAGTACTTTTTGGCTCATGTATTAGACCGTCTACCCTTGGAAGGACAAAAATAGGGATTTCTCTTTAAAATACGGACGGATTGAACAAATACCTATTGGAACCCTATAGGCGTATTTCAGACTGAAATTGGAAATTTTCTGAATTTGAACTGTTCCCAAAGGAAGAATTCGATATCGGAAGCCACGGGATTTCTACAAGTAATGCATTTAAGCCAAAAACGGTCCCTTTTCGCACAAAAAAGCCCCGACCTAAAATGTCGGGGCTCCCTATTTCCACCTTAACGGAACATTACATTATAATGAAAACCTATTTCTTCTTATTGGCTTCCATCTTGTCCTTTAGAGCCTGCAATTGCTCATTGGCATCACCAAGGGTAGGTTTGGATTCCTCAGCACTGGCAGCAGCCCTTTTGGCAGCAGCTTTTACGTTTCGTCGCTCCTCTTCTTTAAAGATGGCCGTATGGCTTGCCACAACACGCTTGAAGTCCTTATTGAACTCAATAATCTTGAATTCGGCCTCTTCACCTTTGCTCAATTTCTTCCCATCTTCCTTCTCCATATGTCGTTGTGGAATAAAGGCAGTGATATCTTCATTGAAGTCAATGGTACCTCCCTTGTCCACTATTTCTGTAAGGGTCGCTTTATGAACTGTTCCCTCGGCAAATTCCTTTTCATATTTATCCCAAGGGTTTTCAGTAGTCTGCTTATGGCCCAAACTAAGTTTACGGCCTTCCACATCCAATTCCAGCACTTCCACCTCTATAGTATCTCCAACAGTCACAAATTCCGATGGGTGCTTAATTTTCTTGGTCCAGGAAAGATCGGATATATATATCAATCCATCTATACCCTCTTCCAATTCTACAAACACTCCAAAATTGGTAAAGTTCCTAATAATTCCCTTGTGCCTGGAACCGACCGGATACTTGGAAGTAATATCGGTCCATGGATCTGGAGTTAGCTGTTTTATGCCCAAGGACATTTTACGATCTTCCCTGTCCAAGGTCAATACTACTGCCTCTACCTCATCGCCGACATTTACAAAATCCTGTGCGGAACGCAAATGCGTGGACCAGGACATTTCAGAAACGTGAATAAGTCCCTCAACACCTTCAACAACTTCAATAAAGGCACCGTAATCCGCAATTACAACAACTTTTCCTTTAACCTTATCGCCGATTTTGATCTCATCACTCAAGGCATCCCATGGATGCTTCTCCAATTGTTTTAGCCCCAACTGAATCCTTGATTTATTTTCATCAAAATCCAATATAACCACGTTTAGCTTTTGATCTAATTCCACCACTTCGTTGGGGTGGTTAATCCTGCTCCAGGACAAATCCGTGATATGGATCAATCCATCTACACCGCCAAGGTCTATAAAGACACCATAGGAAGTAATGTTCTTGACCACACCTTCCAAAACCTGTCCTTTTTCCAACTGGCTGATGATCTCTTTCTTTTGTTCTTCGATATCCGCCTCTATCAACGCCTTGTGGGAAACTACTACGTTCTTGAACTCATGGTTTATCTTAACCACTTTGAATTCCATCGTTTTTCCCACATATTGGTCATAATCGCGAATTGGTTTTACGTCTATTTGCGACCCAGGCAAGAAAGCTTCTATTCCGAAGACATCAACGATCATACCGCCTTTGGTCCTGCACTTCACAAATCCACTTACAATTTCTTCCTTGTCATGGGCATTATTTACCCGCTCCCAGGCCTTAATGGTCCTGGCCTTTCTATGGGAAAGGACCAATTGACCACTTTTGTCCTCACGGATATCGATAAGTACTTCAACTTTATCCCCAATTTTCAAGTGTGGATTATAACGAAACTCATTGAGTGAGATGACGCCTTCCGATTTTGCGTTAATATCAATGATGGCTTCACGCTCCGTTAAATGGACGACTTTCCCTTCAACTACTTCCTCATCGGCAGTATCCACGAAATTCTCGGCAACTAAATCCTCAAATTCCTGAAGTTTGGAATCCTCCACCCGTTCTATTCCCTGTTCGTATTTATCCCAATCAAAGTTCTCCAGAAATTCCTTGGGATCTTGAACCTGTGTTTCAGTCTGTGTTTCCTGTACCGCTTCCGTAGTCTCCTCTACTTGGGCCGTTTCTTTTTTTTCAGCCATATGCTGATTTAAATTTTGTATTCCGAAGTGTTACAAGAGCTAAACAATACCTCCGAAAGTAGTTATAAGTATGTTTTATCGTATCCCTTTCCTCTTGACTCTTTGTAAAAAAGGACTGCAAAAGTACAATTTAAAAATGGTTTTACAAATCGCAAGAAGCGGAGCCTTGGGTAAAAATAGTATTTACGCATTTTTTCATCATAATAGATGAAGAATCGTTATCTTTCAACCATTAATATTAACCATTAAAAGAGAATAACTATGAGCGTTAAAGCCAAGTATCAACCCGTTTTAAGTTTGGGCGAGCAATTAGGTGTCAAGGACGGAAATGTCACCGAGGAAGGAGGTGTCATCAAGATAAAAGGAGAGGCCAACACACCTTATGAAAAGGATTTGTTGTGGGATAAAATAAAGGAAATTGGAGGTGAAAATCCTTCCGACATAAAGGCCAATATTACCGTTGCCGATGACTCCGTTTACCATAGACATGTGGTCAAAAGCGGGGAATCGCTAAGCAAGATTGCAAAACATTATTATGGTGATGCCATGAAATATAAGCAAATTTTCGAGGCCAATACCAACATCTTGAGCAATCCAGATGTGATACATCCGGATCAGGTTTTGGTTATTCCCAATGCCTAGATATTTTTATAATAGAAAAAGGGCCCTCATTGAGCGCCCTTTTTGCTTTCCAATACGCGCATTACATAATTGTGCAAGCGCTCAAATTGCTCTTGCAACCCCATATCACTATTGTCAAAGGTTATGGCACCCTCGGCTTTTCGCAATGGTGAAAATTCCCTGCTGGAATCTATGCGATCTCTAGACTGCACATTTTTCAGCACCTGTTCATAGGTAACCTGTTCTCCCCTATTTAAAAGTTCCTTATATCTTCTGTAAGCTCTTTTTTCCGGTGATGCGGTCATAAAAACCTTTAGCTCGGCATTGGGAAAAACCACGGTCCCAATATCCCTGCCATCCATGACGACCCCGCCTCCTTGTCCCATTTCCCGCTGCATGCCGACCAGCATTTCACGGACCTCTTTAATCTCGGCTATCCTGCTCACATATTTAGAGACCTCCAAGCTTCGTATTTCCTGCTCTACATTGGTTCCGTTAAGATACATCTCGGAATATCCCAACGTATCGTTATAAGTAAATTTCAAGCTGATTTTGGAAAGTGATTTCGCGATAGCCTGTTTATTATGGATTTGCCCTTCAATAAGCCCATTTGTAAGGGCATACAGCGTAACGGCCCTATACATGGCTCCTGAATCTATATATATATAACCCAGGGACTTTGCCAACTGTTTTGCGATAGTACTTTTGCCTGTGGACGAGTAACCATCTATGGCGATCGTGATTTTTCCCATAGGTTAAAAATAGGGAGAATTACAGAGTTCTAAGATGATTTCCAAGGGGAATGTTTCTTGGAATGTACTATAACTTTTTGGCGTTCTTTACTTTTCTGTCCGTTAGGGCAATATCGATAACTTCATGCATATCGGTTACATAATGGAACACAAGTCCTTTTAAATACGCTTGCTTTATTTCCAGAATGTCCTTTCTGTTGTCTTCGCAAAGAATGATTTCCTTGATTTTTGCGCGCTTGGCGGCCAGTATTTTTTCCTTTATGCCACCCACTGGCAATACTTTTCCACGAAGTGTAATTTCACCGGTCATGGCCAAGCTCTTTTTTACCTTTCTCTGAGTAAACAAGGATACCAGGGAGGTAAGCATAGTAATACCGGCACTGGGCCCGTCCTTTGGTGTAGCACCTTCCGGTACATGGATGTGTACATTATATTTATCAAAAACCTGGGCATCTATCCCAAACCGTTCTGCATTGGACTTTATATATTCCATGGCAATTGTGGCGGATTCTTTCATTACCTTCCCCAAATTGCCCGTTATATTTAATGTGCCTTTTCCTTTGGACAATATGGATTCTATAAAAAGGATATCTCCTCCAACACTGGTCCAGGCAAGTCCGGTAACCACTCCAGCAACTTCATTGTTCTCATATTTGTCCCTTTCCAAACGCGCCGGCCCCAGAACCTTTTCAACGTCGGCATTACTGACCTTTACGTCGTAGTCTTCCTCAATAGCAATGGATTTGGCCGCATAGCGGACCATTTTGGCAATTTGTTTTTCCAGGGAACGAACCCCGGATTCCCGGGTATACCCCTCAACTATCTTTTCCAATTGCCGTTTCCCTATTTTTAAATCTTTTGAGGAAAGTCCATGTTCCTCTAATTGTTTGGGAAGTAAGTGTCTTTTGGCTATTTCTACCTTTTCCTCTATAGTATACCCCGTTACGTTAATAATTTCCATTCTATCCCGTAGCGCTGGTTGAATAGTGGATAAGTTATTGGCCGTGGCAATGAACATCACTTTGGAAAGGTCATACCCCAATTCCAGGAAATTATCATGAAACTCGTTGTTTTGTTCCGGATCTAATACTTCAAGCATAGCTGAGGAGGGGTCCCCTTGATGACTGCTGGAGAGTTTATCTATCTCATCCAATATAAATACGGGGTTGGAAGTTCCTGCTTTCTTAATACTCTGTACAATGCGACCCGGCATAGCACCAATATAGGTCTTGCGATGCCCGCGGATTTCTGCTTCGTCCCGCAATCCACCCAAGGACATTCTTACGTACTCCCGTCCCAACGCCTCGGCAACCGATTTTCCCAAGGAGGTCTTACCGACTCCAGGAGGTCCATAAAGACAAAGGATAGGCGATTTCATATCATTACGAAGCTTCAATACAGCCAAATACTCCATTATTCTTCGCTTCACATCTTCCAGCCCGTAATGGTCCCTGTCCAAAATCCGCTGTGCCCTCTTTAAATCGAATTTATCCTGGGAATATTCATTCCAGGGAAGGTCCAAGAAAAGATCTAGGTAATTTCTTTGGATGGAATATTCCGCAACTTGGGGGTTCATTCGTTGCATCTTGCCCAATTCCTTCTCAAAATGCTCCTTTACTTTTTTTCCCCATTTTTTGGTCTTGGCCTTGGTACGCATCTCCTGCACCTCTTCATCATAGGAAACCCCACCCAATTCTTCCTGGATGGTCTTCATTTGCTGATGAAGAAAATATTCACGTTGTTGCTGGTCCATATCGTTCCTGACCTTGGATTGAATATCATTTTTCAGCTCCAGCCGTTGTAGTTCCAGGTTCATATATTTTAAAGTGGCCAAGGCCCTTTCCTGCAAACTACCGATTTCCAAAAGCTCTTGCTTTTCCTTTACATCCAAATTCAGGTTGGAGGATACAAAATTGATAAGGAACGAATTACTCTGAATATTCTTTATTGCAAAAGATGCCTCACTAGGAATATTGGGATTGTCCTTGATTATTCTCAAGGCCAAATCCTTAATAGATTCTATGATGGCAAGGAACTCCTGTCCGTCCTCATCGGGCCGTTCTTCCTTTGTTTCCCTTACCGTAGCCATCAAATAAGGTTTTTTAGTAAGAATCTCAGCTATCTCAAAACGTTTTTTACCCTGTATAATGACCGTAGTATTTCCATCCGGCATTTGAAGGACCCTGAGTATTCTCGCAACGGTACCCAAGGTATTGATATCGTCTATGTCAGGATTTTCTGTTTCCTCATCCTTCTGTGAAACCACCCCAATAACTTTAGACCCATTATTGGCATCCTTAATTAAACTAATGGACTTGTCCCTGCCAGCGGTAATAGGGATAACTACGCCAGGAAACAGTACGGTATTTCGTAAAGGTAAAATAGGTAAGGTTTCCGGTAACCCTTCGTTACTCATTTTTTCCTCGTCCTCAGGGGTCAACAAGGGAATCAACTCAGAGTCCTCATCAATTCCATGAAAGGACATATTGTCAAAATTTGAAAATTTGGAATCTCCCATATATTTATTTCGGTCATTCTGTCACAATTGGACAGAACATTATATTCAAGTAAAAAATTATAAATGTCTTCAGAGCCTATTATTATTGTCGTTCCTTATAATAAGAAACTCTAGCCAAACCTTAATAAACAATTGTTATGCCATATCCATATTACGCAAACACACTTTTTTATATTTTACTGTAACAATCCAAAAATGAAGTCCTCTTTTGTATAAACCGTCCATCTTTTGAGCCACAAGAGTGAACATACTGATGCTTTATTGCAACTATGCCTTAAGGGAAACCAAAGTGCACAACTAGAGATTTACAATCGGTATTACAAGGCGATGTACAATACCTCCCTTAGAATTGTAAAGGATAGTGCCGAAGCGGAGGACGTTATGCAGGAATCTTTTTTAAACGCGTTTACAAAACTGCATACGTTCAAGGGAGAGGTCACATTTGGAGCCTGGCTAAAACGAATTGTAATAAACAACAGTATCTATCACTATAAAAAGCAGCAGAAAAAAAATGAGGTTGCTTTGGATGATATAATGTACAGGGTCGAGGATAATGATGGAGTTGCTTCGGATCATGCGTTTACCGAACTGAAGGCTCAAAAGGTGATGGAAGCCATGAAACGGTTGAAAGACAATTACAGAATTTCTTTGACCCTACATTTAATCGAAGGTTACGACTATGAGGAAATAAGTGGTATTATGAATATAAGTTACGCTAATTGTAGGACAACAATTTCAAGAGCCAAGGAAAGCCTACGACAAAAACTATTAATCGCAGGATAATGGAAAACGACAATTTGGAAAAAATGTTCAAAAGACTAGGAGGTTCTTTTGATATTGAAGAACCAGCTCCAGGTCATGAAGCGCGTTTTTTGGAAAAGATGAACGCAGCGCAAGGAGTGGTACAGATGTACCCAAAAAAAATAAACTGGTGGAAACCCCTCTCCATAGCGGCCTCCGTCCTTGTGCTTTGCACTATAGGCCTTGGCATTTACACAGGCGAGGCTACGACCGAGGAAAAAGTGGCTGAGATTTCCCCAGAGGTATCCAAGACAGAGTTTTACTTTGCCAATCTTATTGAGCAGCAGGTAAGGGAACTGGAAAGCAAGAGTTCTCCGGAAACCGAAAAGATTATTGCCGATACCATGACCCAGTTGAAAAAATTGGAGACCAATTATGGGCAATTGGAAGAAGATCTTTTAAATGGTGGTAACAGCAAGTTTATTCTCAGTGCCATGATTACCAATTTCCAGACAAGAATAGATCTTTTACAAGATGTGCTGGACCAAATTGAAACTATACAAACATTAAAAGACTACAATGATGAAAACATTACTATATAAGTACGCAGCGCTATTACTTTTTGGTGTACTTCCATTGACCTTATGGGCCCATGATGGAAAGTTAAAGGGCAGATATACCAAGGAAAAGACCATCAAAAAGGAATTTAATGTAAATTCTGATGCTCTTTTAAAAGTAAACAATAGCTATGGGAACCTAAATATCACTTCTTGGAACGAGAATCGTGTGCTTATTGAGGTCCATATAAAAACCAGTGGTAATAACGAAGATAAGGTGCAGCGTAAACTGGACAATATTAACGTGGATTTTGATGCGAGCAGTAGCATGGTCTCTGCCAAAACTATTTTTAACGACAACAAAGGTAGTTGGGGTTGGAATTGGGGCAGGAATAATAACGTAAATATGCAAATTGATTACACCATAAAGCTACCTGTTAAGAACAGTGTACATTTGGATAATGATTATGGAAATATCATTTTGGACCGTGTGGATGGCCATGCCAAAATAAATTGCGACTATGGCAGATTGGAAATCGGGGAGTTGCGAGGGAGGAACAACCAGCTTAATTTTGATTACACTTCCAGATCAAGCATTGGTTACATCAACAGTGGTGACATACGGGCAGATTATTCCGGTTTTACCATCGAAAAGGCCGGGGATCTTATGATCAATGCAGATTATACGGATTCAACAGTGGAAGAAATGGAAAATTTACAGTACACCTGCGATTATGGAAAAATAGATATCGGTAAGGCAAACGATGTTCAGGGAAGTGGTGACTATATCAATGTGAAATTAGGTACAATACATGGTGCGGTGGGTATTACAGCAGATTATGGCTCCATAAAAATAGAAAATATGGCCGATGATGCCGGAGACCTTCAAATTAAAACGGATTATACCGGAATCAAAATCGGATATTCCCCCCAATACCATTTTGATTTTGAAATCGATACGGAATATGCCGGCGTAAATGGTATGGGCGATTTTGAAGTCAATATCAGCAAGGAGAAATCCCATTCCAAGTATTATAAGGGTTTCCATGGACAACAAAATAGTGGAAACACAGTCACTATTTCCAGTGACTATGGTGGTGTGTCCTTTTCAAGAAATTAAATAAAAATCCGACCGTTATGAAAAATGTTCTAATACCCTTTTTAGTCTCAATCCTTTCTTTTTCCGTACAGGCGCAAAATCTTGAAAAACGAAACGTAGGAGAATATGATGAAATATCCATATCCGGTTGGTTCGATGTAGAACTAGTGGAGGGAAAAGAGGGCCAAATTACCATTACAGGTAAAGCGAGCCTATTAAAACACATTGACAGCGAAGTAGTGAACGGTGACCTAAAAATAGAGTGGGCAAAAAGATCTAATCTAAACCCCTTCTATTCTTTCTCCAAGATAACGATAACCATTCCTGTTGAAAGTATCCATGGTGTATCGCTCTCCGGATCAGGTTCAATTTCAGGAACTACCACCTTGACCGCAGAACGCTTTGCTGCCAATCTTTCCGGTTCTGGGGAAATCGATTTGAACGTAAACACCAACTCCCTAAATTCCAGAATATCAGGTTCCGGGAATATTATATTTCACGGACAGGCCGAAAACCATGATGCGGAGATTTCCGGCTCCGGTAAAATAAAAGCTTATGACCTGGAGACGGATATTGTTGTGGCTACCATTAGCGGCTCCGCCAACGTCAATGTAAAGGCGAATGAAGAAATCCGGGCAAGAATCTCCGGTTCTGGAGATGTCAATTATATAGGTTCCCCCGATAAAATCGACAGTAAGGTTTCAGGGTCAGGGTCTGTCACGAAAAGAAAAAGAAACATTTAGAATAGCGATAATAACCCAAAAAAACGACACAAAATGAAAAAATTAATCACATTAGGTCTTTTACTTGCTTTTACGGTCTCCTGTACCGCACAATGGGGCCGTAGAATAAAAGGAAATGGCAATACCGTAACAATAGAAAGGTCCACAGGGGACTATGACGCAATTGCAGTTTCCGGATGGTTTGATGTAAATTTGGTTGATGGCAACGAGGGGGAACTTACTTTAAAGGGTGAGGATAACCTTCTGGAATACATTAAGACGGAAGTTAAAAATGGAAAGCTGGTCATTAAGACCGAAAAAGGAGTGAATCTGAAACCTTCCAAGTGGAACGAAGGTATTGTCATAACCGTTCCAGTGGAAAGTGTAAGTTCCATATCACTATCCGGATCAGGGGACATCGTTGGAAAAACAACCATTAAGGCGAGTTCCTTTGAAACGGCCATGTCCGGATCGGGTGATATCACCTTATCCGTAGAAGCAAACTCGATAAATGCTTCCATGTCTGGATCGGGGGATATACGGCTTAAAGGAAAGGCTGATGAGTTTGACGTAAGTGTTTCAGGATCAGGAGATGTTGAGGCCTATTCGCTAGAAGCGGAGAATGTTGAGGCCACTGTTTCGGGATCGGCGAACATACAGGTCACCGCCAATCAGAGGCTAAGAGCACGGGTTTCCGGATCTGGGGATATAGAATACCGAGGCAATCCAGAAAAAATAGATACCAAGACATCCGGGTCGGGGGATATTTCCAGGGGATAATCCGGCGTAAAAACATAAATCAAAAAACGAACAACATCCTAATTTAAGCTTCCATTATCCAATGGGAGCTTTTTTAGTTTTATTGACCCGAGTCAGTAAAAACATGCCTATAAGAAAAAACAACCCCAGAAATATTGTGGAATTTCGCATACTCCCTGTAAACTGTGCGACAAATCCATATAAAAAAGTACCTATTACAATACCTATTTTTTCGGCTACGTCATAAAAGCTGAAGAACGAAGTGGTATCCGTTGTTTCAGGAATAAACTTGGAATAAGTGGAACGGGACAAGGCTTGTATACCTCCCATAACCATTCCAACACACCCCGCTGCAATGTAAAAATCCATCGGAGTAATCAAAAAGTAAGCATAGATGCAAATAGAAACCCATAAAAGGTTGATTACGATAAGGGTAGGAATGTTACCAAAAGCTTTAGAGGCCCTAGCGGTAAGGGTGGCTCCGAGGATAGCGACTATTTGTATGACCAAAATACTAACAATCAAACCCGTGGTACGCTCACTATCGGAACCCCAACTAATTTCCTCTTCGCCAAAATAGGTGGCTATAAGCATTACGGTCTGGACCGCCATACTGTAGACGAAAAATGCCCCTAAATAGCGTTTTAGTCTGGTCTCATTACCCAATTGATGCCAAACACCTTTTAATTCCCTAAAACCATTGAGTACAATATTTGTTTTTTCACCTTCCTTTTTAGTTCCCTTTGGCAAGTGAAAAAAGGTGTATTGTGCAAAGCCAATCCACCAGATACCAACGGATACAAAAGCGTACTTCATAGCCTTCAATTCGGCCGCCTCCCCCACACTATCCTCAATACCGAATAGACCGGGTTTCATAACCATAGCCAGATTGAAGAGTAATAGAATGACACTTCCTATATAGCCCATGGAAAAGCCCTTTGCACTAACCCTGTCCTGTTGCTCCGGAAAGGCAATATCCGGCAAATAGGAGTTGTTAATGGCAAAGCTTACCCAAAAACCGACAAGACCAAAAAAATAGCAGGTTAAACCCAAATAGATATTGTCCAAGGAAAACCAGTAGAGACCTATACAGGATAGCCCTCCCAAGTAACAGAAAAACTTCATGAATACCTTTTTGTTCCCAAGGTAATCGGCCATCCCCGATAATAAAGGGGTAATCAAAGCTATAAAGAGAAAGGCGGTCGAAGTAACATAACTGATCAATGGTGCACGTGCAATTTCGCCACCAAAAACGGAAACCCTTTCAACTTCCGCCACTCGAAACAAAGCACCGTAAAATATTGGAAAAATGGCAGACGCAATGACCAGACTATAGACTGAATTCGCCCAATCATAAAATGCCCAGGCATTTAGTAACTTCCGATCTCCTTTTATGGTTATTGTTCTGTTCATCTGATAAAGAGTAAAACCCGTCCGCGAATTGGCGGACGGGTTTCAATATACGATTTTATACATCTGTTTTTAAGAGATTTATTGGAATGATGTTACGCCAAATTTACTTGCTTCCTGTTTTGCCATTGAAGCCCATTTTTCAAGATTGGCTATACGGGTATCATTGGAAGGGTGCGTGCTCAAGAACTCGGGAGGGGCCTGTCCCCCACTTTTAGCCTTCATTCTTCGCCAAAGATTGGCGGCCTCATCTGGGTTATATCCTGCAATAGCCATCATTTGGAGCCCGATCAAATCTGCTTCGGTTTCGTGGCTCCTGCTAAAGGGCAACATTAAACCTACGGAAGATCCTATACCATATGCTTGATTGAACATATTGCGCTTCTGGGGATCCTTAATAGCTACATTGCCTGCCACAGCCCCTAACTGTTGCAATGTGCCGGCACTCATCCGTTGCGCGCCGTGGTCTGCTAGGGCATGGGCCACTTCATGTCCCATGACGACCGCAACACCGGTCTCTCCTTGGCATATGGGCATGATACCTGTATAAAAAACAATTTTTCCACCAGGCATACACCATGCGTTTACCGTTTCGTCCTGAACAAGATTGTACTCCCACTTGTAGTCTTTAAGATATCCTGGTTCACCATTTGCCGCTAACCACCTCTCAGCGGCAGAAGCTATTCTTTGACCAACCCTATTTATCATTTTGGCTTCGGCCGTTCCCTCCACCACCTTGTTTTCATTTAAAAATTGGTCGTACTGGGCGAATGCCATCGGAAATATTTGGCTATTGGGATAAAAATTCAGTGTGCTTTTTCCAGTGAATGGATTGGTTTTACAGGCGGCCATGCCCATAAAAATCACTATTGTCAATATTAATCTTCTCATTTTAACCAGTGTTTAGCATAAGAAAAATACGAAAATTATTTTCCTGTTATGTGCAATTCGGTAAAATTCTTGTCGATTTCTATACTGTTGTTTCCATTCAATTTTATCTCCTTCAAGGGGACCACCTCATTATCCACTTCTATGGTGT
Organism: Ulvibacterium sp.; assembly: GCF_028285715.1. GTDB lineage: Bacteria > Bacteroidota > Bacteroidia > Flavobacteriales > Flavobacteriaceae > Ulvibacterium. Next base: position 125,859 of record NZ_JANQOO010000003.1, on the reverse strand, counting down.
CTATAGTAAAAGGCAAGCCATGTAATTTAAATTTGAAACTCTCATAAGAAGTAGTATACGATCCATCCTTGAATTGCTGGATTATAAGTTCATTTTCCTTGCCCAACAATTTGAACTTACGCAAACTAAACTGTCCTTTCTTATAATCATATCCATCCTGGGCATCCTCGTAGACCATTGAATTCTCGGCGCCAATTTTAAAATAAACATCAAGAATCAATTCCTTTATTTCAAGCTCTCCCACATACTGTTGTACAGGATATTTAGGAATTATGGCTCCTTCCTTGATGAAAAGCGGGATCTTGTCGATATCTGCGGTCACCCATGTCTCCCGGCCGCCTTCCATAGTTTCTTCAGTCCAATAGTTATACCATTTCCCTCTGGGCAAATACATTCGCCTACCCTTTGCGTTGGGTTCCTGAACAGGACAGACCAAGATTTGTTTCCCGAAAATAAACTCATCCGTTCGGAAATGGGTCTGAGTATCCTCCTGATCGTAGTAGAACAAAGACTGTAACATCGGTGTGCCATATTCCGTGTACCTGTAGAACATGGTATATAAATAAGGTAATAATTGATATCTCAGCTCTATAAATTTTCGGACGATATCCGTCACTTCAGTATCAAATGACCAGGGTTCCTGATCGCCGTGATCACCACTGGAATGCACCCTACAGAAAGGATGGAAAACCCCCAATTGGATCCATCTGGCAAACAGTTCACCATTAGGTTGTTCCGCAAAGCCCCCAATATCCGATCCCACAAAGGAATAGCCGCTAAGGCACATCCGTTGGGCCTGTACGTTGGCTATCCATAAATGTTCCCAGGTGGCCACATTATCTCCGGTCCAAGTAGAGGAATATCTTTGGGTTCCGGCAAATGCGGCCCTAGTTATAACAAAAGGTCTTTTAGGGAATACGTACTTCTTTACACCCTCATAGGTGGCCCTTACCATTTGCATGCCGTAAATATTATGCGCCTTTCTATGGGTACAGGGATGACCATCGTAATTATGCCTGGTATCCAAAGGGGCCGTCTTGGTGGGTACTTCCATTACCGCAGGTTCGTTCATATCGTTCCAAACGGCATGTACCCCAATCTCTGCCATGAATTCCTTGTATAGCTCGGCCCACCAAGTGCGTACCTCGGGGTTGGTAAAATCGGGGAACTTACAGGCACCCGGCCACACTTTTCCCTGCATATAGGGTCCATCTCCACGTTTACAGAAATAGTCCTTATCCATGGCTTCCTGGTATACCCAATAATCCCTATCTACCTTAATGCCCGGGTCTATCATCACTACGGTCTTAAAACCGTCCTCGTTTAATTCACCTATCATCCGTTTTGGGTCGGGAAATCGAGTTTTATCCCATGTAAAACAGCGGAAACCGTCCATATAATCAATATCCAGATAGATGGCATCACAAGGAATCTTCAGCTTTCTAAAGTTGTCGGCGATTTCCTTTACCCTACTTTCAGGAAAATAACTCCATTTGGATTGATGATACCCCAACGCCCATTGTGGTGGCATTTCCGGAGTCCCGGTCAAATTGGTATAGGAACGGACAACCTCTGACATTTGTGGTCCATAAAAGAAGTAATAGTTCATCTCTCCCCCATCTGCCCAAAAACTGGTAATATTTCGGCGTTCATGGGCAAAATCAAAATAGGTCCTAAAGGTATTGTCGAAGAAAATACCATAACATTTACCATTGTGCAGACCTGTGTAAAATGGGATTGCCTTATAAAGGGGCTCTTGGTCTTTTCCAAAGGCATATTGGTCCGTACACCAGTTATTTACGCGTTTGCCCTTAAGGTTGGAGTGTGTAGCCTTATCGCCCATACCGTAAAAGCTTTCAGCGGTCTGGGTTATTTTACTCATCTTTACGGTATTACCCCCATATTCGTAGTTCTCTTCCCAATGAAAACCTAGTTCATCCTCATTGATAATATTTCCTTCCAAATCCGATATCTGTATACGTAAGGTTTTTTTATCAATCAGTATCTGCAATACAGCGGTCTCTAGGAGGTATTCCGTTTTAGTTTCCGTGGTCTCCAAGTGATTGTATCCCTTGCTGGCCGTTTCACTTATGGCATATGAAAAATCCGGCTCAAATACATATTCCGTCGCATATCTAAATCTTAAAACAGTGTCTTGAAGAACGGTAATCTCCAGTATAACGCCATTTTCTGTGGTAAAGTAAAGTTTATCCGAATCCCTTTTATAATCTACTATCTGGTTGGGGTATAAATTACCCTTGTATTCAAGTTCGGTATTCGTTATCATCGCTAGTTAAATTTAAAACGCCACAAATTAAGGACTTAACCCATAATAACGAAAACATATTACGACCAATTGTTAACTATAACGATATAGCTACTTTTCCTTACTTTAAAATGACAATACCCAAAGGAGGAACGGTAATTTCTATGGATTTTTTATACCCATGCCATTCCGTATTTTTGATTTTCGCTGAAGTATTTTGCACACCACTACCACCATACTTGTTGGCATCACTGTTGAAGATTTCTTTTAAGGCCTTGGATTTTGGGACACCAATCCTATAGTTTTCCCTAAGGACAGGTGTAAAGTTACAGGCTACAACAATTGTATTCTGCTCATCATGGCCTTTGCGGACATAGGTAAGTACCGAATTTTCAGAATCCCCGTAGTCTATCCATTGAAAGCCTTCATGGCTAAATTGTTTCTCGTACAAGGCAGGTTCCGATTTGTACAATGTATTCAAATCCTTGATCAATTCCTGTATTCCCGAATGTAGATCGTACTGCGTCAGATGCCAATCCAAACTTTGTTGAAAATTCCATTCGGAAGTTTGGCCGAATTCACCGCCCATAAAAATTAAATTGCCCCCTGGATGGGTAAACATATACCCGAAAAGCAGTCGGAGATTGGCAAAACGTTGCCACTCGTCTCCCGGCATACGATAGATAAGGGACTGTTTTCCATAGACCACCTCATCATGTGAAAAAGGCAACATGAAGTTTTCGGTAAAGGCATAGGTCATGCTAAAAGTGATGTCATTTTGGTGATGTTTGCGGTAAATCGGCTCCTTTTTGAAATACTCCAAAGTATCATGCATCCATCCCATCATCCATTTCATCCCGAAACCAAGTCCACCTAGATTAACCGGCCTGGAAACTCCTGAGAATGCTGTGGACTCTTCAGCTATGGTTTGCACATCCGGATAGTTTCCATATACCGTTTCATTGAGTTCGCGAATGAAGGATATCGCTTCCAGATTTTCGTTGTTTCCATATATATTGGGCTCCCACTCTCCCTCTTCCCGGGAATAGTCCAGATAGAGCATCGAGGCTACCGCATCTACCCGTAGACCGTCCACATGAAATTGTTCCAACCAGAAAAGGGCATTGCTAATAAGAAAGGCCCTAACTTCGTTCCTACCATAGTTAAAAATCAAACTTTTCCAATCCGGATGGTACCCCTTACGGCGATCCGGGTTTTCATAAAGGTGCGATCCATCAAAAAAGCCAAGTCCATGGGCATCTTCCGGAAAGTGCGAGGGAACCCAATCCAAGATAACCCCAATATCGTTTTGGTGAAGCTTGTCCACCAGTAATTTGAAGTCCTCAGGTTTCCCAAATCTTGAAGTGGGGGCAAAATATCCTGTTAACTGATAGCCCCAGGATGGGTCATAAGGATACTCCATAATCGGCATAAATTCCACATGGGTAAAGCCCATATCCTTTACATATTGTACCAGTTCATCCGATAAATCAACATAGGAAAGGTATTCATTTCCATTTTTACGCCGCCAAGAGCCCAAGTGTACCTCGTAAACGGAATAAGGTCTGTCTAGACCATTTTTATCCGCACGATAGCCCATCCATTTTTTGTCTTTCCATTTGTAATCATCTTCCCAAACCACCGATGCAGTATTGGGAGGATGTTGGCAGTAACGTGCAAAAGGGTCCGCTTTTTCGGTCTTTATATCGTTATTATGGGAATGTATCTTGTATTTATACAGGGAACCCTGATCTACACCGGGGATAAATCCTTCCCAAATACCACTTTCGTCCCATCGCACAAAGAGTTTATGATCGCCCTCGATCCAATAATTGAAATCGCCCACAACGGATAAGGATTTGGCCGTTGGGGCCCATACTGCAAAATAGGTACCCTTTTGACCGTCCAATTCCATAGGATGTGACCCCAACTTCTCATATAGCCGATAGTGTTTTCCGGCTTTAAAAAGATTGATATCAAAATCAGTAAACAGACTGTGCGGTATTACATTTGCCATATTGTTGTTTAGTTAGTGTCATTAATAATGCCCATGATACCTTCTAAAGGTATTACCGCCCATTGCGGCCTGGAATTCATTTCGTAGCCCAACTCGTAGACCGCTTTTTCCAGCATACAGTATTTCAAAAGAAATATGCGTTCCTGAACATACCCGATGTTAAGGTTGTGCTCTTGTATCAACCCTACATAGCTCCCCAGGAAAACGCCGATAAAATAGCGATATAATATTTCACCAGCCTTGTACAGGTCTTCACGGGAATAGGGATACCCCTCTCCTTTTCCGAAAATGGTGGCATAAATAGCATAATGGAAAGAGCGGAAAATACCGGCCACATCCTTTAGGGGAGGTTGTTTTACCTTACGGTCCCGAATGGTACTTTCCGGCTCGCCTTCAAAATCCAAAAGATAAAAATCGTCTTCCTGAACCAATACCTGACCCAAGTGATAATCGCCATGAATACGGATACGTTCCCCTTTTAGCTTGGTCCAATCAAAATTTACAAACCGTTTTCGTATCTCATTTTTGCGTTCCAAAAATTCCTGGGCCAGTTCCAAGGAAAGCCCTTCCAAACGATGCATGTTGTTCTCAACAATATTCAAGCGATTTTGAAATTGATATAGCAGCCTATTTTTTAACCATACTTCATAGTCTCCGTTGAAATGGGTGGGATGAAATGCCGTGTCACCAAATTCAGATCCCAAGGCAATGTGCATTTCCGCCGTTCTTTGGGCAAGTTTTTGAATTTTCAAAAAAATGTTGAGCCCGGCCCAGTCAATAATCCTTGGGGGCACATCATTTATTCCCAAATTTTTGAACATTGGCGTTTCAGGTAAATTTTTTATTTGAATACGCTTGTATTCCAGATTGCTAAATATTTTGTGAAGTTCTCCCAACATATATTCCCAAGCATCCCCTTGATTGGGTACCAATTCCTGCATCAGGGCAATCGTTATATTCACATTATCGGAATCGATCACATTGATACTGCCCTTATAGGCAGGTATGTTTTGGTACTCTTTCTCCTCCGATAGAAAACGCGTCATTTCATAATCGGGATTTTTATCGGAATAAATCCTGCGGAAAAACTTGATGACCAACCTATCATTGATGATGACCGAAGTGTTGCTCTGTTCCAATCCCATAAATCGGGAGGAAACATATTCCGTTTCCGAAAAACCGGAGCTTTTGTGATACCTTACCTTGGTGGTATCATTGGGTACAGCGGTCATGATACGTTCAAAGACCAACTTTCGAAAAGCTTCCAAATTAAGGGCATCTATAATAAAACCTTCCTGATCTCTTATCTGTATCGGCAATATGCGGTCTTTCTCGGCAAAACTCTCGTCGGAGACAAATGCTATAGGTAAAAAATAGTGCTGATAGAAAGCTTCCTCAAAATTGACCTGTAATAATAGGCCATAATAGACTTCTTCGTTTTGTTGTATCCTAAAATACTCCTGAAGTTCCAAATATTTTAACTTGCTCGCCTTACCCCCGTACCAGCGTTGTTTTACCACATAGTTTTCCAGTACATCGGAAAGAAACACTTTAACGAACTTATCGTTCTCCATCAATTCCTCCCAAACGGTATCGAAATGATAAGGCGGTCGTGCCAGGGATTCCTTTTTCTTTTTGGTCATCTCTTACGTATTGATATGGAACAAATGAAAAGGCAAGGCCGGATGCAGTTCAATAAAATTCCATTCATTATGCCAAAGGTACCCATTATCCGTAATAACGTCATGGACCGATACGGGTTGCCCGGCATGGATTCCCAAATTATCCAGTGGTAATTGAACCGTACCCCTCTGGGCATAATGCGGGTCCAAGCTGATGACGATCAACATTCGGTCCGTTTGGTCATCGTTCCACTTATAAAAAGCGATTAAATTATCATTCTCAATGGTGCAGAAACGGATATTATTGGTTTGCTGCAAGCATTCGTGGGTCTTTCGTGCCGCATTTATCTTGCTAATAACATAGGTCAATTTATTTTCCCTGGACCAGTCCCAATGCCGTATTTCGTACTTTTCGCAGTTCAGATACTCTTCCTTGCCTGGAAGGGATGCAGTATCCATATATTCGAAGACCGGCCCATAAATTCCGATATTTCCGCTCATTGTTGCGGCCAAAGCGTACCGAATAAGATGAATGGCCTCATTGCCCCCTTGGAGATGGTACGGATTGATATCCGGGGTATTGGGCCAGAAATTGGGACGATAATACTCCTTCATTTCGGATTGGGTAAGCTCCACCATATACTCAATAAGCTCATGTTTCCATACCCGCCATGTAAAATAGGTATAGGATTGTGAGAAGCCTTGCTTGGCCAATTGCTGCATTACCCTTGGTCGTGAAAACGCCTCTGCCAGGAAAAGTACATCAGGGTAATCCTTTTTCACTTGGGCAATAAGCCAATTCCAAAAATAATAGGGCTTGGTATGGGGGTTGTCTACCCTGAAAATACGTACTCCGCAGTTAACCCAATGTAAGGTAACGTCCAACAGTTCTTCCCACAATTCTTTGTATGCCTTGGATTCGAAATAAAAATTGACGATATCCTGGTACTTTTTAGGGGGGTTTTCCGCGTATTGAATAGTACCATCCGGTCGTTTTCTAAACCATTCCGGATGTTCGGTGATATAGGGATGGTCCGGCGCGGCCTGAAAGGCAAGATCCATGGCAATCTCAATTCCATGATCATTTGCCTTTTCGATCAAATTCTTGAAGTCCTTTTCGGTACCCAATTCCGGATGTATGGCCTTATGTCCACCCAATCTTGAGCCAATAGCCCAGGGCACTCCTGAATCGCCCTCAACTGCATTTACCGTGTTGTTCTTGCCTTTTCGGTTTACTTCGCCAATCGGGTGTACCGGCGGAAAATAAACCACATCAAAGCCCATGTTGGCGATTCTAGGCAGTAATCCCTCGCAATCCTTAAAGGTTCCATGAGCGTTTTCCGTTTGGGAGGAGGACCGCGGAAAAAACTCGTACCAAGTACTAAAGGCCGCCTTCTTACGGTCAACGTAGACTTGGAGCACCTTGCTATTATTGGCAAGAAAACGCTGGGGGTAGCTTAAGAATAGTTCGTGCAGTTTTGGGGAAACGGCTTCCTTTACCGCCTCATCATACAAATTGTCATCCTCAAAAAGCTGCTTTAATTTTTGAAGATAGGGTTTCTCCCGCGCTGGAGCCTTTTTGGCCAAGAATTTCAGATACTGTACCCCGTCCAAAAGCTCGCTCTTTACATGCTGCCCATCCTTAAGCTTGGCCTCTATACCGTGTTGCCAGTTAAGGGCGTGGTCCACCCACCCCTGTACCTTATAATCGTAAAAACCTTGTTTTTGTACTGAAAATGTCCCAAAATACACGTCCTGCCCTTGATGTTGCATTCGCATTTCGGAGTACTTCCTATCATTATGATGCTTGTAGAGAATTTCGGCCTGGATAATATCATGGCCATCGGGAAGTACATCCGCGTAAACCGTTATTTTTTCACCTACGGTTCTTTTGATAAAAAAATCCCCGCATTGAATTTGTGGTGAAACATTTTCAATAACAACTCGTTGTTGTCTAAGCATAATTCAAGGTTTGTCCGGTTTTGCTAAAAATAGGAAATAAAACGATAATCCTACAGGAACGAGATATAATTCTTGGCTTCTTTAGGCATCCCAAATGCAATCGATTTCAATTTTGGAACGCTTTTTGAAAAGAGTAAAAAAAGAATCAAATCTCTAGCTAAAATACGTTAATTATGAAAAAAGCAACTTTGGTATTCAGTACAGTATTGGCCCTACTTTTTATATCCTGTGAAGGTCCGGCAGGACCTCCTGGATTGGACGGATTTGATGGAGCGGATGGTGCCCCGGGACCTCCAGGCCCCGAATTTGAAGCCGTAGCCTTTGAAATCGATATCGATATGGTCCTGAATTCCGACCTGAACAGATATGAATTCGCCCTTGAACCTTTTCCGGATGATGTTGTATTGTTACAAGACGATGTGGTGCTCATGTATAGATTGGAAGAGGTAAACAATGGCCTTGATGTTTGGCGCCAATTACCACAACCCTTCTTCTCCGATCAGGGTTTGTTGTACTATAATTTTGACTTTACCCTAAATGATTATAGCGTTCTGGTTGAACCGGAATTTGATGCCAGCCTGGTTCCTGTGGATTTAATCCAAAACCAGATATTTAGAATTGTGGTCATCCCAGCCAATCTAGGTCTATCCTCAAAAATGGATAAATCCAATATTGATGCCGTGATGCGTTCCTTGGGCATTGAAGAAAAGGACGTAAGAAAAATACAATTGGATTAATAAAATTCTGTAATAAGACCCGTGGAAAAGCCCGGTTTCCCTAACGGTGAACGGGCTTTTCCCTTAAACGGATGACATTGGTAAATCTAAATGTAGTTCAATTTATAAGGCTAGGCTATGTTTGAAAGGAATTATCCCTTGTATCGTCCAATCCAAGAAATGTAACATCTCTATATTTATGAACCGTAGAATGCTTTTGATCGCCTTTACCCTACTTATAGCGGGATGTAAAGGAAATTTCGAAGAAAAGGAAAACGCCTCGAAAAAGGATGCAAAAAGAGAAAAGACGTTCCCAGTAACCAAAACAGAGGAGGAATGGCGAAAGGAACTCACCGATATTGAGTTCTACGTGCTGCGAAAGGCTGCGACCGAGAATCCATTTAGTAGTGATCTTTTGGACAACAAGCAAGAGGGAATCTATGTCTGCGCGGGTTGTAGTACCCCACTTTTTAGAAGCGAACACAAATTCGACTCCGGTACGGGGTGGCCCAGTTTTGATCGCGAAATAGAAGGCAATGTGGCATACGATGTAGATTACAAAATAGGTTATAAACGAACCGAGGAGCATTGCGCAACTTGTGGTGGTCATTTAGGACATGTATTCAATGATGGCCCTATAAGTACCACCGGAAAACGGCATTGCATCAATGGTGTGGCGCTGAACTTTATCCCCAAGGAATAAAACACCTGCATCTTCTTTCATTACTTTAATTGAGTTGACCTAACTTAATACGAAGCACAAGATTCCTAAAAACAAAGGCATGTTATGTTGAAATGGAAACATAACAAGGTGCACTATGGATTTTCCCAAACCTAGGAAAACGGAAAAACCCTAAATCTATGTTTTGATGTATCGCTTAGGAATCCCTTGGCAAACAATTGGGATTTTGAATTTGTAATTTGGGTTCTGATTTCCGTACTTTTGCACCGCTCTTGCCTGATGATTTATTCGGGACCTTTCAAGAGGTAATCTTTAAAAAGTTGAAAAAATGGCCAATTTCGATCTTATTGTTTTGGGTAGTGGTCCTGGGGGTTATGTTGCCGCTATAAGGGCTTCCCAATTGGGATTCAAAACCGCTATTGTTGAAAAAGAAAGTCTGGGTGGGGTTTGTCTCAACTGGGGTTGCATCCCTACGAAGGCCTTGCTAAAATCGGCGCAAGTATTTGAATATCTTCAGCATGCCGAGGATTATGGCCTTAAGGCGGAAGATGTGGACAAGGACTTCAATGCCGTCGTAAAACGCAGTCGGGGGGTAGCCGATAGTATGAGCAAGGGCGTACAGTTTTTGATGAAAAAGAATAAAATAGAGGTCATTTCCGGTGTTGGAAAACTAAAACCTGGGAAAAAACTATCGGTTACCGACGCAGAGGGCAAGGAATCCGAATATAGTGCGGAGCATATCATCATTGCCACAGGTGCACGGAGCCGGGAGCTTCCAAGCCTACCCCAAGACGGGAAGAAGATAATCGGTTATCGCGAGGCCATGTCCTTGGGAGGGCAGCCAAAAAAAATGATTGTAGTAGGCAGTGGGGCCATAGGCATAGAATTCGCCTATTTTTATAATGCCATGGGTACCGAAGTTACTGTTGTGGAGTTTCTTCCCCGGATAGTCCCCGTTGAGGATGAAGAGGTCTCCAAGCAATTGGAACGAAGTTTCAAAAAGACAGGCATCAAGATTATGACCTCATCCGAGGTTACCAGTGTGGATACCTCGGGAGAAGGTGTAAAGGCTACCGTAAAGACGGCAAAAGGTGAGAAAGTCCTTGAAGCAGATATTGTCCTCTCTGCGGTGGGTATTAAATCGAATATCGAAAATATTGGCCTGGAAGATGTTGGCATTGCTACGGACCGCGATAAAATTCTGGTCAATGACTATTACCAGACCAATATTCCGGGGTACTATGCCATAGGTGACGTTACCCCAGGACAGGCCTTGGCCCACGTGGCCTCCGCCGAAGGTATCCTTTGTGTTGAAAAAATAAAGGGTATGCATGTGGAGCCTTTGGATTATGGGAACATTCCGGGATGTACCTACTGCATGCCCGAAGTGGCTTCCGTTGGACTTACCGAAACACAGGCAAAAGAGGCCGGACATGATATTAAGGTGGGAAAATTTCCGTTTTCGGCAAGTGGAAAAGCCAAGGCCTCCGGCAACGCGGATGGATTCGTTAAGGTCATCTTCGATGCCAAATATGGTGAATGGTTGGGTTGCCACATGATCGGAGCTGGCGTCACGGACATGATAGCCGAGGCCGTAGTAGCACGAAAACTAGAAACTACCGGGCACGAGGTACTAAAAGCGGTCCACCCCCACCCTACCATGAGTGAGGCCGTGATGGAAGCCGTGGCCGATGCCTATGATGAAGTAATCCATTTGTAAAATGCTATAAAATGGACACGGCCTAGATTTCTAAATCCGGACCTTGCCCATATGATATAAAATGCTTCCTGTCTTTAGACTTACAGCCGTCCTCGAAGGTATTTCCTACCTCATGCTTTTTGCCATAAGCATGCCCTTGAAGTATTGGGCGGACATTCGCGAACCCAATATCTACATCGGCTATGCCCATGGATCCTTGTTCATAGCCTATCTTCTATTGGCCATTGTTTTTTGGATGGAAAAAAAGTGGACCCTAAAACGATTGTTTATACTGCTCTTGGCCTCCTTGTTGCCTTTTGGGACATTTTATATGGACAAGAAGTATCTAAAACCACTGCAATCGAGGTAGTAGGCAGGAATTTTTTACATCTGATTTCTTAAGTCTTAAACAAGGGGTTTCTTTGTGCTTCAAAAGTCGTCAAGGAAAATTTCTTATTCCGTAGTACCATCTAAAAAACTCTGTATGGCCAAATCATAGCTCTGAAGGCCAAAGCCCAAAATAACCCCCTTTGCGCCTGAAGAAATATAGGATACATGACGAAATTCTTCCCGTTTATGGGTATTGGAGATATGTACCTCCACGACCGGTGTTTCAATGGCCTTTACAGCATCGCCAATACCTACAGAAGTGTGGGTATAGGAAGCCGCGTTAAGTACAATGCCATTATAGGAAAACCCAACTTCTTGAAGCTTGCCGATAATTTCCCCTTCAATATTGGATTGATAATACTCCAACTGCACGTCCTTGAACTTGAATTGCAGTATCGAAAAATAGTCTTCAAAGGTCTGGTGGCCATATACCTCTGGCTCCCGTTTGCCCAAAAGGTTTAAGTTGGGGCCATTGATTATTATGATTTTCATCTATTCAATTCTAGTGTTACCGATAGGTCCGACCTACCCCATAAGTAGGTAGATGGAGTTAAAATTAGCAAATTAGTCCCCGTAAAAAAAATTGGTGCTTTCGGGCCGTCAAAGAACTAACGACTTCTCTCGCTAGGAAAAGTATAGATGACACCCAGATTGGCTGAAGTCCATGTTCTTTCATCCAATTGTATTCCGGTATAGGAAAGGTTCAATTCGGTTTGTGGACCCAATAAAAATCCAACGATAGGCCTATAGTAAAGTCCTCCATCGTTGCCGTCGTTAATACCTAAGGCGGTACCGGCGTTTATTCCAAAGGAAAAAGAATTGGAGGGCCATATTCGAATGGAAGCGGCAAGAGGTAAAAATTGTACGTTGGGCAAATCCACCGAGACGGATTCTTCTTGAAAGGTTTCGGCAAAACCATGGATGAATCCGGCAGTGGCCCCTAAATCGACCACCTCGCCCAAAGCCCACATATATCCTACATCGGCCCCAACAAATAGACTTACTTCATCATTGAAATCCCCTAGGGGCAATCCACCTTGAATGCCCAGCTTAAATCCTTCCTGTGCATGGGTCGAAAATCCGAATAAGATAAGGGTCAAGGCGTATAGGGTGTGTTTCATAACGATAGAGTATAGGAACCATAACGTCAAATACGTCCATCACCCTACATCATAGAGCAATTTTGTTGCCAAATTCGAAAAAACCGTTGTACATGGGCTTTCCGAATGCATTAAAGGCATAGTAAGACTCCCTAAAATTGGAAACGCAATTTCCAATTTTTGCGGAGCCCTATTATGTTAAATTGAATAAGGTTGGGTCAACGCAAAGATGTCCGAAGGGTCATTAATAGACAGTTCGCAACCCATTACGGCTATTCATCCCTACAGGTTTTAAAAGAAGTAGCTTGCCGAAATCTGTGCCACGCGGTTCTTGGAATCGAAATCTTTGACCACATTGATAAATCCGGGAATAAAACGCAACTGAAAATAAAAATTCTCATCCAGTCGATATCCCGCTCCAAAGGCAAAACCAATGTCCAGCGTATTCTTGTCCGGTGTAACCAAAGTGCCATAAGTATCTTCATCAATGTTACTGGAAAGCAGTACGCTCAACTGCGGTCCGGCCTCTATAAAAAGGTTGTCCCAAACATTGTATTTACCGATCAAGGGCACGTTGAGGTAGAACAGGTTAATATCATCCTCCAAGAATGTACCGCTACCTTGAAAAGATAAAAGGACTTCAGGTTGAAGAATGATTACGTCGGAAAATGGAATCTCTACCAGTCCCCCAAGATGAAAACCGGGTTTGGTACCGTAGTCATATCTACTGTCTCCACCTAAGGCAGAAAGGTTGAATCCCGCCTTTACGGCTACTGTACCGTCGGCACCTATATTGCTGGTACCTTGTATCTGGGCCAAAGTATTTTGGCTACTAAGAAAGGAAAACAAAACGATTAGGAAAGCTATTTTTTTCATGTTTTCATATTTAATGGTTGTATTCACAAAAATACTTTTTTTGGGGAAATGAGTCCTTAAAATCCATTCCCATGTTAAAAAGAAAAGTCTTACAAAACTATCGTACTCCCCAATATTGTTGATTAACAAAATGTTAATTTAGATGAAAATTCCTTGGTTTACGACGCAAAACGGCTCCTTCCTTTAAGAATGAACCATGTGTAATCTTCTTTAAATATCCATAGCATTCCATTTATCTCAGTACCGAATTTATAGCCCATATAACTAAGGTGGACATGGTGTATCTTTGAATTATGAATTGGCAACAGGCATTGAAGGATTATCAACACTACCTAAGAATAGAGCGTGGCTTGGCCCAGAATTCCATTAAGAGTTACCAAAGGGACGTAAACAAGCTTATTCTTTATCTGGAGATACATAAGATAGCGGAAGATCCTACCAACGTAGGTAGTGAAACAATACAAAGGTTTATTTACGAGATTGCCAAAACCGTTAACCCGCGCTCCCAGGCCCGTATCATCTCCGGACTTAAAGGTTTTTTTAATTATTTGGCCTTTGAGGAATATCGGACGGATAACCCCATGGATCTTTTGGAGTCCCCAAAAATTGGACGAAAACTACCGGATACCCTCTCCGAATCGGAAATAGACTCCCTTATTGGGGCCATAGATTTGAGCAAACTGGAAGGAGAGCGGAACCGAGCTATGTTAGAGACCTTGTACGGGTGTGGGCTTCGTGTTTCAGAATTGGTCGGCTTAAAGCTTTCAGATCTTTTTTTTGAGGAAGGTTTTATCAAGGTAACGGGCAAAGGGGACAAACAGCGGTTTGTGCCAATTGGGACCGTAAATATAAAGTACATCAACATGTACAAAAACGAAATTCGAATACATCAAAAAATCCAAAAGGGCAACGAGGACATTCTTTTTCTAAATAGAAGGGGAAAACAGCTGACACGGGCCATGATATTTACCATCACAAAGCAACTTGCGGAAAAAATCGGGCTACAAAAAAGTATTAGTCCCCACACATTCAGACATTCCTTTGCCACCCACCTTTTGGAAAACGGAGCGGACCTCAGGGCCATACAACAGATGTTGGGTCATGAAAGCATTACCACAACAGAGGTTTACATGCATGTGGACCGTAGCCATTTGTCCGATGTCATGAACAAATACCATCCTAGAAAATAAAAAGGGAGACTTACATGAGGGCTTAAATTTCTTTTACGGACTATTGATAGGGCCGAAACACCCTGTGTAACCTAACTTTCCAATTGGATGACCTGGTATGTTATGTTTGGCCTTATTTCCAATTCCAATCCTAATTTTAATACCCCAGCGGGAGGATCAAAGAATTCATTTGCAAAAAAATAGGGAACGCAATCGTTATAGTTGATTTAAGACTTTTGAAGACCCGATTTTTCTGAAAGAAAACAATATATTAGGGCTCCACAAAGAGTTTATATGGAAGAAAGTTCAAGACGAAAATGGTGGAAAGAAGGTATTGTCTATCAGATTTATCCTAGGAGTTTTCAAGATACGACCGGCAATGGCATAGGAGACCTAAGGGGTATTATCCATAGGTTGGATTACATTAAAAGTCTGGGGGTTGATATTATTTGGTTGAACCCCATTTACAAATCCCCAAATGATGACCATGGCTATGACATAAGTGATTACCGGAGCATTATGGAAGAATTCGGCACTATGTCCGATTTTGATGAACTGCTCATGGGAATGAAACAAAGAGGTTTAAAATTGGTCATGGACCTTGTAGTAAATCATAGTAGTGATGAACATCCTTGGTTTTTGGAATCCAAAAAATCCCGTGACAATCCCTACAGGGATTATTACCATTGGTGGCCTGAGGAAAAAGGAACACCTCCCAAACGCTGGAGCTTTTTTGATCTGGAAGAAAATGCTTGGAAATATGACCCGTGTACCAAGGCTTATTATTTGCATTGCTTTTCCGTAAAACAGCCCGATCTAAATTGGGAAAACTCCAAAGTTCGCCAGGAAATCCATGACCTTATGAAATTCTGGTTCGACAAGGGGGTCGATGGTTTTCGTATGGACGTCATTTCCTTTATCTCAAAGGATACGGACTTTCCTGAACTTCCGGAAAAATACAATGGGGACTTTATTCCATATTATGCCAATGGTCCAAGACTTCATGAGTATTTGCACGAAATGAATACGGAGGTATTGAGTAAGTACGATGTAATGACGGTTGGGGAAGGAACCGGTATATCCATAGAGCAAGCATTGGATTTTGTGAATGAGGACCGTAAGGAGCTTAATATGTTCTTTCATTTTGACTTAATGGACCTTGATCGGGAGCCAGGGCAAATGTTTACCATGCGAAAGGAAAAATGGAAGCTTACCGATTTCAAGCGGGTACATTCCCAATGGGATTCCATTTTCGCTCAAAAAGGTTGGGGAAGTATTTATTTGAATAATCATGATTTTCCTAGGGCCGTAAGTCGTTGGGGAAATGATTCCAAGGTGCACTGGCGCAATGCGGCTACCATGTTACACACCTTTGTACTTACGATGAGGGGTACTCCTTATTTTCTCTATGGCGAGGAAATTGGAATGACCAATATAAAGTTCAACGATATTGAGGATTATCGGGATATAAATACCCTGAACCGTTTTGAAACAATTAAAAAAGAAGGAGGAAATCTTGAAGCGTTCATCGAAAATGAAAAACACGCCGGCAGGGACAATGCCCGTACGCCAATGCAATGGGACCTTTCAGAAAATGCCGGGTTCACCCCAATTAAACCTTGGATAAATGTCAACAAAAATTATCTAGAGGGTGTAAACGTCTTGGTTCAGGAATCGGAAGAAGACTCCGTGCTCAATTATTTTAGGAGAATGACTCACGTACGTAAGTCCCATGCTACTCTAATCTATGGGGATTATTCCTTACTAGATCCAGAAAACGAAGAAATTTACGCATATACGCGTAGCGATAGTAAAAATACGTTCTTGGTCTTGCTCAGTTTTTCCTCTAGGATAACGGAGCTTACCTTAAATGAATTGGATTTGGGGCTTGCCAAACTTGTCATTAGCAATGACGAGGCACCCCACCTCAAAAATGATAAGAAATTTGTATTGCAGCCCTATCAGGCCCTTATTTACCATCTGGGTTGAAATCCATTTTAGTATCTTTAAGCCAATATAAAAGAGGGTATGCTAAAAAAACAACGATTTCTTTTTCTTTTCGCACTCCTCTATTTTTCTGCTGTGGCCCATGCTTGCTCCGTGGTATACTATATAGATTCTAGCACAGGAAAAATCTATGTGGCCAATAATGAGGATTATTGGTACGATGTTGATGCCTATATCCAGATAGTTGCAAAACACAAAAAAGAGTTGGCCCGTCTTTGGTACGGTTGGGATAATTTTGCACAGGGTGGAATTAATGAAGCAGGATTGTTCTTTGATGGTGCCGTAACCCCTGAACAACCTAAAATAAAAGGTTCCAAAAAGATAAAAGGAAATTTAGGCGACGATATTTTGGCTTCGTGCAAAACCGTCCAGGATGCCATTGCATTTATTGAAAAAAGAAAAATCGCCTTGCCCAATGCCCATATCATGTTCGGTGATGCCACTGGAAACGCAGTGGTTATTGAATGGTTGGACGGAGAACAAAAAATAGTCCCTATAAAGAACAATACATTGGTAATGACCAATTTTTTGTTAGCCGACCCCGAAAAGGGAAATCACCCGTGCCCAAGGTACAATACTATCCAAAAAAACTTGGAAACCTTGGAAAATAGCCAGGATTCCATAAGCTTTTTGAAAGCCGCGAACACCGTCAGCAATGCGGTTCAAATTCCGACTACGGGCAAAGAGGGGCGAACTGGCGGCACTCTCTACTCTACTTTCATCAATATTTCAGATATGGAATTGATACTAGTCTATAAACTGGACAATAAAAAAATAGCAAAGCTAAACCTGCGCGCAGAGTTTGAGAGCCCCAAGGGAAGGAAGATCGTGTTAAACTCACTATGACCCCAAACTTCCAAACCAATTCTGTAACAAAACAAAGTAACCCCATACTAATAAATAACAACTCACCAACCCGTACGTGAACAAAGAACTGGAACATCAATTTGTTACAGAACTTGAGAACAATCAAAATATTGTTCATAAGGTGTGTTCGCTATACACCAATGATAGGGATTCGCATAATGATCTTTTTCAGGAAATTACCATACAACTATGGAAAGCCTATCCAAAATTTCGTGGCGAATCCAAATTTAGTACATGGATGTACCGCGTTGCACTGAACACGGCAATTACATTATATAGAAAATCCAAAAGGCAGGTCATCACCCAAGACTATGAGTCAGTAATTTTTAAGATAAAGGCCGACGAATATGATGAGACCCAGGAAAAACAGCTAAAGCTAATGTACAATGCCGTAAAACAATTGGGCGATATTGAAAAGGCCTTGGTTTTTCTTTATTTGGAAGACAAGGACTATAGAGAGATTGCGGAAACTTTGGGTATTACCGAGGTAAACGCCAGGGTTAAGATGAACCGCATCAAAAATAAACTGAAAACCATATTGAATCCTTAAGGATATGATGGACGAATTAGAACTGTTGAAGAAAGATTGGCAAAAAAAAGGGGCGGAGCTTCCCAAATTGTCCTTTGATGAAATACAAAATATGCTGTGGAAAAAATCATCCTCCATTGTGAGGTGGATATTGATTATCAGTGTTTTGGAAATTTCACTACCCCAATTGTTGTTTTTGTTCCCATCCATTAGAAATTCAATGGCCCTTTTTGACAACTCTACGTTTAACCTGGGTATCCTAATCCTGTCTATTTTTTACTATGCGGTAGTCATCTATTTTATCTATTTGTTTTACAAGCGATATAAGGAGATTTCCGTTTTGGAAAACGCAAAAAACCTAATGGACAAAATAATCCTGACAAGAAAAACGGTTTTCTACTATATCGTGTTTTCTCTAAGCATGTTTTTTGTTTTCTTTTTGTACTACGCTTTGGAAATGTATTTCATGGATGATGTCCTAATGAGCATTGAAGGTTTTGAGGAGGTTTTAAAAAAGAGGTCCCTAGAAGAGATTCGCAGTATGGTATTCTGGGGAGTTATCCTGGGCGGTTTCTTTTTTACCCTTGTAATGGGAGGAATCTATTTTCTGCTTTACGGAATCTTGCTCGGGAAGCTCAAAAGTAACTACAGGGAACTAAAACGCCTAGAAATTTAAAATTTCTTGCGATTGCGGTACCTACGCAGCTCATTTTCTTGTTCATAGGCCAACAATTCCTCTTGGGGAATCACCTTTAAAAATGAAGGATGTTGTTCTATGGCATATTCCAGTTTTTCAATAATGGATTCCGGAGATTCGTTATCGTAATCTATTTCAAGAGGTTCTTTAATGACCATGGACTGCAAAATCCCCTTTTTTTTAACCCGAAGTCCCTTTTTATCGAACGAACGGCGAAACCCGTCAATAACTACAGGAACCACTACAGGCCGATATTTTTTAATGATGTGGGCCGTACCTTTTCGCAAAGGCTTCCAGGGAGTGGTCGTTCCCTGGGGGAATGTAATGACCCACCCATCGGTCAACGCTTTGCCAATATTGGAGATATCGCTCATTTTTACCTGTCGTTGTATGTCCTGTCCTTGGGACCTCCAGGTCCGTTCTACGCTAATAGAGCCCGCATAGGCAAAAATTTTGGTGAGCAAGTTCTTTTTCATGGTCTCGGCCGCCGCCACATAGTACACGTTCAATTTCGGGTTCCATAAATAACCCAAGTTCTTAAGGGAATCTTCCCTTCCCGCCAAGCTGGCATTAAAAACATGGAACATGGCTACCACATCCGCAAAGTAGGTTTGGTGATTACTTACAAAAAGTACGTTCTCTCCAGGAAGATTTCTTAGGATTTTAGAACCCTCAATCTCCAATGTATTGAATCCCTTGTAGCGTGAGCGTGTCATCAGCCCCATGATTCGAATGAGCCATTTCTTTAAGAAGAGTATGTGCCCAAAAGGATTTCGCTTAAATAAGCCCATAGAGGCAAAACTACAAAATATGATGCTATAAGACCTTTTTCAGTAGCTCCTTGATCTCGCTTAACATCATGGCCGTGGCGCCCCAAACGGTGTAACCATTTAAATTAAAGGCAGGTACATCAATATTTATGGCATAGGAAGTGGTGAGCTTTTCCATGAAAATTTTGGAATCGTCCATAAAATCCGCAACCGGGACCTCTACTAAAGCCTCAACCTCCGACTTTTGGGGGGTGAACAAAGGCTCCTTATTTTGGTAAAGACCAATATAAGGCTGCACTTCAAAATTGCTGGGAGGTATGTAAACCTGGCTCAGCGACCTAATGATTTCAATTTCAACCGGAGGAATGCCTACCTCCTCATGGGTTTCCCTAAGTGCTGTTTGCCTTAAATCCGCATCACCATGCTCGGATTGACCACCGGGAAAACCCACTTGCCCCGAATGCACATCCTTTGGATGTGCCTTCCTTAGAATTAGGAGTAAGTGAGACAAAGCGTTAACATCTGGATAGAACAAGGCCATTACCGCAGCCCTTTTAGGGTTTTTCCCTTTTTGTTTTGCTTGCTGCATAAGGCGTATCCTTGTTTTAGGTGCCATTTTAAAATGGGATGCTTCACCCGGTAAGGGTAGTTTTTTTATTTTTGAAAGCTGTTGGGAGAATAAATCGAAATCCATGTTATTGAAAAAAATCGCTGTACATACAATATTACTACTATTTTTGGCTGGATGTGGGGATTCAACGGCCAAAAAACAGACTAAGCATCAGGCAGAATCCACAGAAAAGGATACCACACAGACTAATTCTATAGAATCCCCGGAAGAAGAGGAAAAATTCCTCCTTACCGAGGAAAATGCAATCGATTTTTTCTTTGAGTACCAGAAAGACCTAAAGGTAAATAAGGTCAAATTAACCACCAGTCTGGGTAGTTTTACCGTGGAGCTTTATGACAATGTCCCCTATCATAAAGCCAATTTTATTTTTTTGGCCCAGAAGGGGTATTTTGATGGTACCCAATTCCACCGTATCGTAAAAAACTTCATCATACAAGGTGGCAATGCCGATGACAAGGCCACTCCGGAAAAACGTCGGAAAATAGGGCGCTATCTACTACCACCGGACACCCGCAAAGGATATAAACATCATAGGGGTACGTTGTCCATGCCCAGTAGTGAAATCAATAACCCGCATATGCTGGCCTCACCCTATGAGTTCTTTATCGTAGTTACCAATCCAGGGTCCTACCATCTGGATGGCGAATACACACCCTTTGGAAAAGTAATCCAAGGAATGGACGTGGTCGACAAAATAAACCAGGTCAGGGTGGGCAAAGGAGATTGGCCCTTTCAAAATGTGTATATAGAAAAAGCGGAGGTTTTAGAATAGATGTCTATTTAAGCTCAAAGCAAAACTTCTTTCAGAAAATTTGAGTTTGGTGCTTGTAATTTGGAATTTGAAATTTCACTTTTCATTTCTGTAGATGTTGGGTAACGTAATTTTAAACCGTACCGCCAATAAACGCGAAATGATGATAATAAGAATGGCCGAGATATAGGGAATGGTCCCATCCCAAGGCAACTGAATCAAAAGAAAATAGCAGATTCCCCCAAAAATACATGCGGTAGCATAAATCTCCCTTCTAAAAATAACCGGGATTTCATTACATAGAATATCACGTATCACCCCTCCAAAGGAAGCTGTAATGGTTCCAAGGAAAATACACATAATGGGTATAAGATCGGCCGAAATTCCTTTCTCTATACCAACCATTGTAAAAAGCCCAATACCTATGGTATCGAAAAGGAAAAGGGTCTTCCTTAGATACTTCAATTGGTTTACAAAAAGAATGGCAAAAATTACAGAACCCGCAATGGTAATGACATAATCAGAACTGCGCATCCATATAACCGGGGTATCACCAATAAGAATGTCCCTGAGGGTTCCCCCTCCTACCGCTGTTACAAAGGCAATAATAAATACCCCGAACAAATCCAGTTTTTTCTCCATGGCGACCAATACCCCGGAAATCGCAAAGGCGATGGTCCCCAAAATATCGATTACATAATAGAACATGGAGTTATCACTGTTGGGTATAGTAGTTGTAATCCTTAATGGCAATATCCACAAATTCCATGGGTTTCAGGTCCGTTACTATTTCGGCCACTTCCTTGATCTTATCACTAAGAGAGACAATAATTTGGTGGTCACCGTTTACTCTTGCGGTATCATAAAGCTCCTTAATGGTCTGCATCTCCCGATCCTTAAAAACCGTTATTTGAGGAAATTTTGGCATATAATCCTGGGGTATCTCACGAAGCAGGGTGTCCTTCAGAAAAATTCTTTTCCGCTCGCTAATAACTGTAGTTCCTGCCGCAATATCTCCAACCCGTTGTCCCTTGCCTCGAATTAAAATGGTCAAAACTGCTACCCCGCCCGAACTTAGGCTCACATCTATTATCCGTAAAATCCATCGTACAAAATAACTGGCAAAATTAGGCTTTGAGCCATCCAGTTTTACCACACGTATATGCATAAGGTTCTTACCGACCGTCTTCCCGTCCATAAGGGTTTCCAAAAGAACATAGTACAAAAAAGCGGGTAGACTCAGTAATACATAGAGAGCCCACATATCGGCAAAATCAATCTCCAGGGCCAGCAATAACCAAATCACTAGTATCGTATAGACCAATATCACAAAACTATCGATAATATAAGCCAGCAAGCGGTCTCCGAGATGTGCCGTATTTTGATCGATACTTACATTTTGGGCCGTTTCTATTTGAAATTGTTCCATAGTTTCGTTTCTTTGAGGTAAACCCAAAGTTGATGCGCGAGGCGGCATTCGTAAAGCAAAATAAAGACAAATGGGCTGTTTTTGAAAATGCCCTGTCCAACAAAACGAAGATAGCGCCCGATGTATTGTCTGACCTCTACATTGAAATAACAGATCATCTTAGTTATGCCAAAACCTTTTACCGGGGAAGCAATACGGAATTCTACTTAAATTCCTTGGCATCCCAAGCGCATCAAAAGATATATAGAACCAAAAAGGAACCAAAAAATCGTATTGTCGAATTTTGGAAGACCGAGTTTCCCACAATGTTCTATTACCATCGTAGGGAGTTGCTCATTGCTTTTCTAGTTTTTACCTTTTTTGTGGTGGTAGGAGCTTTTTCCTCGGCCAATGAGGGGGATTTTGTAAGATCTATCTTGGGGGACGGCTATGTAAACATGACTTTGGAAAATATAGAAAAGGGCGACCCGATGGCGGTTTACAAGGAAATGGGCGAATTTAACATGTTTCTGGGTATTACGATACATAATATCCGCGTGGCTCTTTTGGCCTTTGCGTATGGAATTTTTCTTGGGGTAGGCACCTTGATCATTATGCTGCAGAATGGCATTATGCTCGGTAGTTTTCAGTATTTTTTTTACGATAAGGGGCTGTTATGGGAGTCCGCTCGTACCATTTGGATCCATGGCACCATAGAAATCTCTGTCATTGTCATAGCAGGATGTGCAGGTTTGGTGCTGGCCAATGGTATGTTGTTCCCTGGAACCTACACCCGAATGGAATCGTTTAAAAGGGGAGTGAAAAACGGTTTAAAAATCATGATCAGTACGGTTCCTTTCTTCATTATTGCCGGGTTCCTGGAAGGATTCGTTACCCGACACACCGAAATGCCGGATATACTTGCCGTTCTTATCATCGGCGGCTCATTGGCGTTGATTGTGTTTTATTACATTATTTATCCCAGACAAATCCACAAAAAGCTGTACCATGAAGGATGACTATATTGAATTTAAAAAACAACGGGAGCTTGGTGAGATTTTATCGGATACCTTGGCTTTTCTGCGTAGTCAATTTAAGCCCTTCTTTAGTACGTACTTCAAAATAGTAGGTCCTTATCTAGTGGTAATGCTCATAGCCTCCGGGTTTTATCTCTATTCTTTTCAACCTTTTTTTGATATTGCTTCCGGCGCTTCCGACCAGGTATTTAGTGGAGCTCTAATGGTATTATCCCTTTTATTTTTTTTGACTTCCTTGGTATTGGTCTATTCCATATCCCAATCCACAACCTTGCACTATATAAAATCCTATGCCAATACGAAGGGTAGTATTGATGTGACCGAGATTAAAAGGGAGGTCTATGCCACATTATGGAGTTTTATTGGACTGGGGTTTTTGGTAGTTCTGTCCATCATGGCCGGATTGATGGCCTGCATCATCCCCGGGGTCTACCTATATGTACCATTGGTACTTTCCTTTTCCGTATTGGTGTTTAACCAAAAAGGGGCTACCGAGGCTTATGGGTACAGCTTTACCCTGGTTAAGGACGAGTGGTGGATTACCTTCGCCACACTTTTGGTAATTGGAATAATTGTGGGTATTGCCAGTTACGCCTTTAACATACCGGCCGCCGTCTACAGTTGGATGAAAATGGGTATTTTCTCCGGAGAAGTGGATGCTGAAAATATGACGGGAAATTTTGTTGATCCCATCTACATCCTCTTGAATATACTGAGTACTTTGGCCAGTCTTCTGCTCAACTTGATCTCTGTTATCGCAGCCGCCTTTGTTTATTTCAACCTAAACGAGAAAAAGAATTTTACCGGTACCTACGAGCGCATTCAAAACTTGGGCAAAACCCCAGAAAACTAGGTATGGCGAAACTTCTGCCTTTTTACTGCCTTTTAATTCTAGGAATAATTTCGGCCTTGGGACAGAAGGATTCTACAGGTATTGTTTTCGATAAAGGGCCGTTGGAAATCCAAGAAATCATGGATGAGGATTTATTGGCTTATAGGAGCGACCCAGACTTCAACTATGAGGTCATAAAATCCGAGCCCACTTGGTGGGATAATTTCTTGACCTGGCTTTGGAATTTACTACTCCGTTTTTTCGAATGGCTTTTTGGCGTGGAAAAGGCAGCTGGTTTTTTAGCCGAGTTTTTCAGTTGGATACCCTATATCCTTTTGGGCTTGCTACTTTTTCTGCTCATCAGGTTTTTTATTAACGTCAATGCAAGATCGCTGCTATATTCCAAAAAGAATCAATCCCTGATAACACTTTCAGAGGAAGAGCGTATTATAAAAAATGAAGATATCCAACAATTAATTCAAAACGCCCTCCAACAAAAGGACTATCGTTTGGCCATTCGATACTACTATTTATATATTTTAAAAATCCTTAGCGAAGCGGAAATTATTGACTGGCAACTTCAAAAAACAAATGCGGACTACATTTCCGAAATTGAGGAACCGGAATTAAAACAACCGTTTGGCCACGTTACACGTCTGTACGACTACATTTGGTACGGAGGCTTCCATATTGATGAGGGTAGGTATACCAGATTTGAAACTACTTTTGCCTCCCTAAAAAAAAGAATTCTGGAAAATGGGTAGAAAGGGGACTGTATATATCACTATCGCTGTATTCACCATAGCTCTCCTAATGCTCATGCAATACAATAAGCCTAAAAAAATCAATTGGTTTCCTTCCTATGTAGAGCATCACAAAATACCTTATGGAACCTACATTTTGAACAGGGTCCTGGTTAATTTTTTTGGGGACAAGATAACACAAGTACGCACGTCTCCTTTTGAGTTTTTAACTGACCATTCCGATATAGAAGGCACCTACTTTTTTGTAAACGACCATATCCAATTTGGGGAAACCGAGTTGCATACACTCTTGGACTGGACGGCCCGTGGCAACAACCTATTTATAGCTGCCGGGGGGTTTGAAGAACAGTTATTGGACACATTACATGTAGAAATTGGTACCCTTTATGCCGATTTTGGTGAGCAGGGAGATCAATTTCACAGATTGGTCCATCCTATGTTAAGCCGAAACTCCCCTTATACATTTAATAAGGATGGTTATGCTGCCTATTTTGAAGCCTTGGATACGTTGAACACAATAATTTTGGGAGCTGTAGAAATCTCTTCGGGAGTCGATAGTATCCAAACAGCACAATTTGATGTAATCAAACAAAAGTTTGGGGAAGGTGAAATCATCCTCTCACTCTTTCCCAAGGCATTTACCAATTACTTTATGCTAAAAGAGAACAACAAGGATTATACGGCCGGTCTATTGTCCTATTTAGATGGTTCGCAAACCATCTATATGGATAATCATTATAAGGCCGGAAAAGCGGTCTTTACTTCTCCAATGCATATTTTTCTCAGTACCAAGGAATTAAAATGGGCCTATTATATTATATTGATAGGTGCCCTTTTTTATGTGGTTTTCGAAGGAAAAAGAAAACAACGGGCCATACCCTTGATACGTCCCCTGAAAAATCAGACGCTCGCCTTTACAAGGACAATTGCGGATATGTATTTTGAAAAGGGGGAACAAAAACAAATAGCCGAGCATAAAATGGCCTATTTTTTGGAATATCTACGGTCCCGTTTTTATTTGGACACCCAAAACAGGGATAAGGGGTTTTACGCCAACCTTGCCTCCCGGAGCCATCATTCCCCAGAGGAAATAAAAGAGCTATTCAACTTTATGGAAAAACTAAAAGTCCGCACGGAAATAAGTGACATGGAACTTAAAAAACTGAATACTCTAATCGAAAAATTTAAAGCAAAAGCAAATGGAGGAAAATAACAATTCTGAGGAGGAACTTAGCTTTAACAGCCGCATTCCATTGGAAGACCTAAAAAAAACAGTTGATACTATTAAGACTGAACTTTCAAAGGTTATCATAGGTCAAAAAGATTTTATCGA
Organism: Ulvibacterium sp.; assembly: GCF_028285715.1. Lineage (GTDB taxonomy): Bacteria > Bacteroidota > Bacteroidia > Flavobacteriales > Flavobacteriaceae > Ulvibacterium. The sequence continues at coordinate 99,734 of NZ_JANQOO010000003.1, read as the reverse complement.
ACTTCTGATCGTATCCCTACTGGTGGATGGACATGTGCTTATCGAAGGGGTCCCCGGAATTGCCAAAACTATTACCGCCAAACTATTCGCCAAAACATTAAAAACTGGTTTTAGTAGAATCCAATTCACTCCTGACCTAATGCCAAGTGATATTTTGGGGACTTCCATATTTAATATAAACTCCTCGGAATTTGAGTTTAAGCAAGGCCCTATTTTTTCAAACGTTGTCTTGATCGATGAGATAAATAGAGCACCCGCGAAGACCCAGGCCGCCTTGTTCGAGATTATGGAAGAGGGTCAAGCAACCATGGATGGTAGAACCTACAACATGGATACGCCTTTTATGGTGTTGGCCACCCAAAACCCTATTGAACAGGAAGGTACTTATGCCTTACCGGAGGCCCAGTTAGATCGATTTATCTTTAAGATAAAGGTTGCCTACCCATCTGTAGAGGAAGAAATACAAATCATTCGGACCCATCATGACCGTAAAGGTTCGAAACCTCAGGAAATGGTACAATCAGTTATTACACCGAAACAATTGGCCGACTATAAATCGAAGATTCAAGAGATTAAGGTGGAAGAGAAAATAGTAAAGTACATTGCTGAAATTGTTACCAAAACCCGTAACCATCCACATTTGTACCTTGGTGGTTCTCCCCGGGCCTCTATTGCCATCTTAAATGCTGCCAAGGCTTTTGCGGCCATCAATGGTCGAGACTTCGTTATTCCTGAAGATATTAAACAGGCTCTGGTTCCCGTACTAAATCATCGAATTATACTGACTCCCGAGCGAGAAATGGAAGGGATGACCACGGATAGCGTTGTACACATGATCATGCAATCTGTTGAAATACCGAGATAAGTTGTGCATTTTTTAAGGTCGTTCTATATTCATAACACATTTTTCAGGTATCTGGCGGTATTGTCCGCCTGTTTCGTATTATCGTATTGGATACCTGATATTTATCCCATGGCTTGGCTACTTATTTGGGTACTTTTGGGACTATTCCTATTCGATATTTATTTGCTTTATTTCAATGCCAGGGGTCTGGAAGCTCAGAGAGAGCTTCCCAAAAAGTTATCGAACAGTGATTTAAACCCGATAAGAATTCGGTTTGCCACACATTATCCTTTTAAAACTTACCTATCCATTATTGATGAACTCCCCATACAGTTTCAAAAAAGGGATTTTATACATAAAACATCCATCTTTAAGGGTGAAACGAAAACTTTTGAATATTCCGTGCGACCGGTGGACCGGGGTGAGTATCTATTCGGCGGCCTAAACCTTTACGCATCATCACCCTTAAAAATTGTGAGGCGACGCTTTGTCTTTCAAAAAGATCAGATGGTGCCTGTGTACCCGAGTATCATCCAGATGCAACACTATGATTTTTTGGCCATAAACAATAAGCTGACGGAATTCGGTTTAAAAAAAATGCGTCGTATCGGCCATACCCAAGAATTTGAACAGATAAAGGAGTATGTAAGGGGAGATGATTTTAGGACCATAAATTGGAAAGCCACCGCAAAGCATAATCAGTTAATGGTAAATCAATATCAGGACGAAAAATCACAACCTGTCTACTCTCTAATAGACACGGGGCGGGTTATGAAAATGCCTTTTAATGAGCTCAAGTTATTGGACTATGCCATAAATGCTACCCTGGCCTTTTCCAATGTGGCCTTAAAAAGAAATGACAAGGCGGGAATGCTTACGTTTTCAAAGAACATAGAATCCTTTGTCCCAGCACTACAGAAGATTACCCACCTTAATACCATTTTGGAAAAATTATACAACATAACGACCGAGTTTACCGATTCCGATTTCGGGCTGCTTTACGCTCATGTGAAACGCAAGGTAACCCATAGAAGTTTATTGCTACTCTACACAAACTTTGAACACATCTCTGCCCTCAAAAGGCAATTGCCCTTTCTTTTGGCCATGGCAAAATATCATGTGCTGGTAGTAATCTTTTTTGAGAACACTGAACTGGAAGAACTCATATCCACTGATGCAGAGGACTTACAGGCCATTTACCATAAAACTATAGCGGAAAAGTTTTCGCTGGAAAAACGGCTAATGCAAAAAGAATTGCAACGGTATGCCATACAAACCATCCTTACCAAACCCAAAGACCTCACTATTAATACCATCAACAAATACTTAGAAATAAAGGCGCGCGGACTCCTATAGGTGATTCGTTAAAAAGCTAGGGAAATAAAAAACCTAAGGTGCAGCAGGCAAAAGACGAAAGTTTGTCAACTTTAACAGGATTCACCAATCTTAAAGGATAAATGCCATACAAACAATTTTGGGCTCCGGGGGTGCTATAGGTACGGAACCGGCCAAGGCACTTACGCAATACACCAAAAACATATCAATGGTAAACCGAAATAGTGGAAATACTGTATCAATATAATAGCACCATTTTTTTGATATCGGCAAATTTGAAAAGCGATTTGGCCTTACCCCACCCCCTATCAGGAAGGCATTAGGAACATTAAAATAGACCATAACCAAAGCTAAAAACTGGAATTGTAGGCTTATTCCCTAGGTATCGATTTGATATTAGTGGGTGTGGATCGGCTTCCCCTTTTTTCCAAATTTGCCTTATAATATTGGACAAGCGTATTCACTTCATCGAAAAATCCTTAAACCCCGGGGTTTGGTCAATAGAGGCTCCCATGGTCTTTTCGTAAAACGCTATCTTAGCCTGCTGTCTTGCTCTTTTCTTTTTTCCGGAAAACAACTCTATGGTAACACCTACGGAAATTCCACCCAAAACAGTGGCTGCCAAATCGCCATTGTCCCATGCGTTGTTCTGCTGTTCATCCAAAGCTTCCTTGGCCGTACCGGCCAAAAGACTGCCTGCCACCGCACCGGTAAAGACCCAAAACCGATTTCCATCCGAGAGTTCATCGGCAAGAATAGCACCACCTATGCCGCATAGGGCCCCAATCCCAAAGTGCAATACTTTGTCCCGTTCTAGTTGGGCATAGCCTTGAAAGGTCATTAGGGTCAATATAAATAGTGTGATTACATATTTCATGAACTTCAAAAGTAACAATAGTTTCAATCAAAATTGCCTAACGCTAAAAAATCTACATTAGTCAAGTTCCTTTTCAAGCATTGATTTCAAATAAAGGCTAATCCATAACAATACTTCTGTTTGAAAACAATGGACGCGATACAATTCTTCTTGAGTGGGAATTCCTTATTTTAGTCCGTACAAACCTTCAATACCAAAACATCGGCACACAATGAAATGTAATATCCCCTCCCAAATCTCCATATTCCTATTAGCATTACTTACTGTTGTTACTTCTTGTAACACAAAATCCAAAAAAGCCAAGGAAACACCCTTGGTTGTCCATGAGGATTCTATACTAGAATTGACCAAAGACGGGGAAGCCAAAAAAAATATGGCTCCCATACTTACAGATGGGCTCGTTTTAAGTCTGTGGGCCTCAGATTCCCTGGCCCCAGATCCCATAGCCATGGATATCGATGATTTTGGGAAAATCTATTTGACAAGTACCAATCGTCAAAAAAATTCAGAGTTTGATATACGTGGGCATCAAGATTGGATGACAGCGTCCATTTCCTTACAATCCGTTGAGGATAGGCGAAATTTTTTGCGTTCCACTTTTGCCCCCGAAAAAAGCAAGGAGAACGAATGGTTTCCAGATTTGAACAACGACAGCATCCATGATTGGAAGGACTTGACCGTGGAAAAGGATGAAGTTTGGATGCTGGAAGACATTAATAACAATGGTGTTGCTGACAAGTCGACCCGAATTCTAGAAGATTTCAATGAGGAAATTACGGATGTGGCCGGAGCCCTATTGGTCCGGGATAAGGAAGTGTTCGTGGGTATCGGCCCTGATATGTGGCGGCTTACCGATACCAATGAAGATAAGGTGCTGGACGAGAAAACTTCAATAGCGCATGGGTTTGCTGTCCATATTGGGTTTGGTGCACATGGCATGTCAGGTGCCGTGGAGGGTCCGGATGGAAAGATTTATTGGGGTATTGGGGATATTGGTGCAAGTATAACCACAGTAGATGGCAAAAAGCACCATTATCCCAATCAAGGCGTTATTGTCCGGAGCAATCCCGATGGGAGTGATTTTGAAGTATTCGCCCGGGGATTACGAAATACGCACGAATTTGTCTTTGATGCATATGGCAATATAATTTCCTCGGATAACGATGGGGATCATGCCGGGGAGAGCGAACGTCTGGTCCATATTGTCGAGGGATCCGATGCTGGATGGCGGGCCAATTGGCAATACGGTAAATATACCGATCCGACGAACAATAGCTACAAGGTCTGGATGGACGAAAAACTCTACATTCCAAGATGGGAAGGACAGGCGGCTTATATAATTCCTCCGATTGCCAATTTTCACAACGGCCCTACCGGAATGGCCTATAATCCTGGTACGGCTCTGGGTAAGGAGTGGTTAGACCGTTTCTTTTTGGTCGAATTCGTGGGTGATCCCGGGCGTTCGCATATCTGGTCTTTCGACCTAAAGCCCAAAGGAGCTTCTTTTGAACTCCATTCAGATCTGGATGTTCTTAGTGGAGTATTGCCTACTGCAATCCAATTTGGGCCCGATGGCGCATTGTACTTAGCCGATTGGATCAACGGTTGGGGTACCAAAAATTATGGCCGTATCTGGAAATTAGACGTGGAGGAAGGGAAAAATGATCTAAGCCAGGAACGTAAAGAAACCCAACGGTTGATGACCTTGGATTATGAAGGCCGATCTACGGAAGAGTTGGTCGATCTATTGTCCTATCCCGATATGCGCATCCGCAAAAAAGCGCAATTTCAATTAGCCAAAAGTACCTTCTGGGGGTATAGGGCCTTAAAAGACGTAGCTAAGGAAAATACAAACCAGTTTGCACGTATCCATGCCATTTGGGGCATTGGTCAAATCGCCTCAAAAAATTTGGGCAAAGCGGAAATTTTGACGGAACTTTTTTCGGATAAAGACCCTGAAATTATTGCCCAGGCAGCCAAAGTCTTGGGCGACATAAAATATTCCAAAGCTGGTGCTGCTTTGATTCCATTACTGAAGCATGAAAACGATAGGGTTAAATTCTTTGCCTCACAGGCCCTTGGTAGAATACAATATGTAGAAGCCATACAGCCCTTGCTGGATATGATATCGGCCAATGATGACAAGGATCTATATCTAAGGCATGCCGGCGTTTTGGCCTTGTCACGTATTGGAAAAGCAGAACCAATGATCGCGCTTGTGGACCATCCAAAAAAAAGCCTTCGTATTGCGGCCGTACTTGTCCTCAGAAGGTTGCAGGAGGCACAGATATCACAATTTTTGAAAGACCCTGATGAGTACATTGTTACAGAGGCAGCACGGGCCATCAACGATGATTGGTCCATTGAAGAGGCATTACCAGATTTGGCGGAAACCCTTACACAAGAGCGGTTATCTTCCGAACCTTTGTTACGAAGAAGTATCAACGCGGCATTGCGTGTTGGTGGTGAAAAGGAACTGAATAATCTTATTGCCTTTGCCAAACGACCTAATGTACATAGTAATTTAAGAAGAGAAGCTTTGGAGGTTATTGGTTCCTGGGCGTCCCCATCTGTTTTAGATCGTGTGGATGGGCGTTTTAGGGGAGAAATTACCCGGGATCCCAATACCGTCAAGCAAAAAATTGAAAGGGATATTCCGCTTTTTTTGAGTGATACGGACCCGGCCATTCTCATCGGCGTAACCAAGGTCTTAGGTGCTTTAGGAATCGACTCGCACAACTCAGATCTGTACAGTCTATTGCGAAGACATTCGGATGCCGAGGTTCGTGCTGCCACACTTGGGGCCCTGGCCCAATTGGATAGGGCAAATATCCAACGGGCCATGGAAACCGGCATGAAGGATAAAAGCGAAAAAGTAAGATCGGTTGCCGTTGGGCTTATTGGAAAATTGGACGTCAACAAGGAGAGATTGCCCAAGATCGTAAATCCTATCTTTAAAAACGGATCTGTGCTGGAGCAGCAGGAGATGCTAGGGGTCTTGGGAGAGCTTCCCTTGGACAAGAGTGAAAATGTGTTGCATGGATTAATTCAAATGGCGGATAACAATACACTCTCCCAAGGGGTAATCCTGGATCTTATAGAGGCTGTGGAAGCCACTGGTTCAGAGAAACTGATAGCGCAACTTAAGGTAATAAAAAACAGTGGTAACACGGTGGACTCCTTCCGGGAAACCCTCTATGGCGGTAACTGGTGGGGCGGACGAAGTGTTTTTACCAATAATCCCGCGGCGCAATGTGTTAGGTGTCATGCCGTAAACGGTGCTGGTGGGCAAGTGGGCCCACCGTTGGATAATATTGCTTCAGTCCTGACGCGGGAACAACTTCTGGAATCGCTCATAGAACCAAGTGCCCGGTTGGCCCCAGGTTACGGCAGTGTAAGACTTACGCTAAAAGATGGGCAAAAGGTTACTGGGGTTCTTGAGGAAGAGACAGAGAAAGAACTTATACTAAGGACATCGGATGCCGAACCCATGGAAATAGCCGTTTCAAGAATAAAAAAGAGGGAAAACATGCCATCTGCAATGCCGGCCATGGGTTTACTTATCGAGAAACGTGAGCTACGTGACCTTATGGAATTTCTAGCCAGCTTAAAGGGCGAATGACCTCTCAATGAAAATGTGAAAGTCCCATGATATTACAATGTCCAGGAGCTTTCACCATTATATGGAATACATCCCTTGTAATCTCCGGGGATGGGGTCATATTGCAGATGGTTCTTTCCGATTTCCTCGGAGGTAAAATAACCTATCAATGTAAATTGTTTCACCCTTCGATAAAAATCGACAGGTTCCTGTTTACCCAAAGGACTCCCCCAAACCGCGGGATTGAATGTATTGGTTTCGGCTTCCACCTGTTTTAGAACCTCCTGACGTTCGGCATTACCCAAATCAAGAAAGGATTTAACATATTTTTCTTGGCAAATGGCTTCAAATCGATCGTATCCCTTTTTTACATGTTCTTGATCTTCTGGGGAGAGTGTCTTATCTAACATTAGGTCTACAAAGATATCGACCTTAAGGTCCTTGGCCCCGGGAGTTTCCGTTCTGGGCAAGATCATTTCCGTAATTTCCGAAACTATGGCAGCTTGTTCCCCGGTAAAAAAAACAGGATTCCAATCCAAGCGTTTTTGATTCTGGCAGGATTGCAAAAGACCGGCCAAAGTGGAACTTCCCAAAGTTGCACCTATCAATAATGCGGTATTTTTTAAGGCTATTCTTCTATCCATGCTTATATATTTTGTCTTTTTAATTCTTTTACGGCATGGTCCGCGGCACGCGCCGTAATTGCCATATAGGTAAGGGATGGATTAACACAGGAAGAGGAAGTCATACAGGCGCCATCCGTTACAAACACATTTTTTGCGGCATGCACCTGATTGAAACGGTTCAAGACCGAGGTCTTGGGATCTTTACCCATTCGGGCAGTTCCCATTTCATGGATACCATGACCCGGTGGACTCTCGTTATCAAAGGGCAAAATATCCTTGAACCCGGATTTTTCCAACATCTCCACGGCATCTGATTTAATTTGATCGTTCATTCTGAGTTCGTTTTCCTTAAACTCACAATCGATATTTACCGTGGGCAAGCCCCACTTATCCTTTAAGTCGGTATTAAGTGTAACCTTGTTATCGTGATAGGGAAGACATTCGGCAAATCCGGTAATGAAAAAGCCCCAAGGTCCTGGCTTAAATAGCTTGTCCTTGAAATCGCCCCCAAAATCGTCAGAATTGATTCCAGAGCCCCAGTTTGATCGGCCTGCTCCCCCTTGGTAGCCAAAACCGCGAAGAAAACTATCGGACTTGGTCTTTTCATCCAGATTCACGTAGCGCGGTATGTATATACCATTAGGTCTACGTCCCGAATAGTACTGATCTTCAAAGCCTTCGATAGAGCCCATAGCGCCCACCTTGTAGGTGTGATCCATAAGATTGTGGCCCAATTCCCCACTGTCATTGCCCAGGCCATTGGGAAAACGATCGGATTTGGAATTCAATAAGATCTTCGTAGAACTTATGGCCGAGGCATTGCAAAAAATGATTTTTGCGTGGAATTCCATCTCTTCCATAGTCTCGGAATCTACGATCCGTACCCCGGTGGCCATTCCTTTTTGGTCATCATAAATAATGGAACTCACAATGGAATTGGGTCGCATGGTAAGATTACCGGTCTTTTCGGCAGCTGGCAGTGTTACCGCATTACTACTAAAATAGGCCCCATATGGGCAACCCCTTGAGCAACGGTTTCTAAACTGGCATTTTCCACGTCCGTTCAAAGGTTGCGTCAAGTGGGCACATCTACCAATGATGAGATGCCTCCCCTCAAATTTCTCCTCAATATTCTTTTTGGCATGCTTCTCCACACAGTTGAGTTCCATAGGAGGCAGAAAATGGCTGTCCGGTAAGTGTGGTAGACCAAGAGGCTCACCACTGATTCCGGCAAATTTTTCAACATAGGTGTACCACGGCTCGATATCCTTGTATCGAATGGGCCAATCCACACCATGGCCATCTTTTGCATTGGCTTCAAAATCCAGGTCACTCCATCGGTACGTTTGCTTACCCCAAGTTAAGGATCTACCCCCAACCTGATGTCCACGAATCCATATGAATGGTTTTATTTCCGTATACGGATTATCCTCATCGTTCGCAAAAAAATGTTCGGTATCTTCTCCTCCCCAGCCTACTCTGGTAATTGAACTTTTATGTTTTTGTTTTTCCCCATATTCCAGTGATCCCCTAAGCTCAAAATCCCAAGGATCCTTGGTCATGGTAGGATAGTCCTGCACATGTTTTACCATCCTTCCCCTTTCCAAGACCAAGGTCTTTAAACCTTTTTCACATAATTCTTTTGCCGCCCAGCCTCCGCTGATGCCTGACCCTACCACTATAGCGTCATAAGTGTTTTGTTGAACGGCCTTGCCATTAATATTTGCCATTAAGCTATTGTTGATCGTTAATCTTCGCACAAGATAATCAACATTACGTAAAAAAGTCTAAATACTTAGGCAAAGAAATCGTTTATGGTAGGTATCGAGCAGTCCTTATCTCGTTTTTTGTCTGGAAGAACTCATTCATCATTTCCTCCACAATAGTCGCTGCTGGCTTTATGACATTGATCAAAGCGGAGACCTGACCAATTTCTAATTCACCCTCTTCCAAATCCCCTTCGAACATACCTTTCTTGGCACGGCCACGGCCCAACAAAGCCTTTAGCTGCTCAGCGTTGGAATCATCTGCATATGCCTTTTGTATGTCTTTATAGAATTTGTTTTTTAGCAACCGTACCGGAGCCAGTTCCTTTAAGGTAAGAATTGTATCGCCTTCTTGAGCTTTAAGTACCTCCTGTTTAAATAGCTCATGAGAGGAAGCCTCCAGACTGGCGACAAATCGGCTACCGACCTGTACCCCGTCCGCGCCAAGTATCATCGCCGCCAACATGGCCCTACCCGAAGCAATTCCTCCTGCAGCCAATACGGGTATTTGAATCTTTTCCCTAATAGCGGGTATCAATACCAAGGTCGTAGTTTCATCACGTCCATTGTGTCCACCTGCCTCAAACCCTTCTGCCACTATAGCATCTACTCCCGCTTCCTGTGCCTTTAAGGCAAACTTTACGCTACTTACCACATGCACTACGGTTATCCCTTTTTTCTTTAAATAGGACGTCCAAGTCTTGGGGTTTCCGGCAGACATAAACACGATTTTAACGCCGGTCTCAACAATGATGTTTATTATCCTATCAATGTCTGGATACAGCATAGGGACATTTACGCCAAACGGTTTTTCAGTGGCCTGTTTGCACTTTTGGATATGCTCTCGCAACACTTCGGGGTACATACTACCTGAACCTATAAGACCCAATCCACCGGCATTGGAGACTGTAGAGGCAAGGCGCCATCCACTAGCCCAGACCATGCCCGCCTGAACAATGGGATATTGAATATTGAAGAGTTCTGTTATCCTATTTTGCATAAATATAACATCCGGAGTATCAAACCTTAAACCTCAGGAAATAACTCCTGAGCCCAAAAGTTCGTCGTCTTTATACCAAGCTACAAATTGTCCTTCAGTAATAGCGGACTGTTTTTCTTTAAAATCAACATAAAGCCCACTCTCAATCTTGTACAATATTGCTTCTTGCAAAGGTTGGCGATAACGGATTCGGGCCCTTACCTGCATTGTTTCATCAGTGTCCAAGGCCAAATCCGGACGTATCCAATGGATTTCATCATCTTTAACGAATAGCGTTCTCCTATACAATCCTGGATGTGATTTACCCTGTCCGGTATAAATAATGTTTTCCTCAACATCCGTTTCAATGACAAAAAGGGGTTCTTTGGTACCGCCCACATCCAATCCTTTACGTTGCCCCTTGGTGAAATAATGCGCGCCCTGGTGCTCACCTACCACCTTGCCATCTTCCAGGTGATAACTAGGCTTTTCGGACATAAATTCCAATTCTTCTTCCTTTGAACCGAATTTCCGATTCGAGTTAAGATATTGGGGAATATTTGCGGGCACTTCCACAATAACACCTTTTTTGGGCTTCAATTTTTGCTGTAAAAAATCCGGCAATCGCACCTTACCGATAAAGCAAAGTCCCTGGGAATCTTTCTTGTCAGCCGTTACCAGGTCGTTTTCCGAGGCAATCTTGCGGACCTCAGGTTTGGTCAATTCCCCTATAGGAAAAAGTGTTTTGGATAATTGCTCTTGCGAAAGTTGGCATAGAAAATAAGATTGGTCCTTATTATCATCCCGACCGGCCAATAACCGATAGGTCTGGGTACCCTCGTCACCTCTCTGTACGGCCTTTCTACAATAGTGCCCTGTAGCCACATAATCCGCCCCTAACTGAAGCGCAATTTTAAGAAAGACATCAAATTTGATTTCGCGGTTGCATAGTACATCCGGATTAGGTGTACGCCCGATCTCATACTCCCGGAACATGTAATCGACAATACGTTCCTTATATTCGGTGCTTAAATCTATAGTCTGAAAAGGGATACCTAATTTTTCAGCTACAATGAGAGCATCGTTACTGTCTTCCAACCAAGGACACTCATCGGATATCGTAACCGAATCATCGTGCCAATTCTTCATAAATAGTCCAATGACCTTATACCCTTGTTTTTTCAAAAGATAGGCCGCAACACTAGAATCCACTCCACCTGAAAGTCCAACTACTACTGTTTTCATCTCCCTTAATATAGGCGGCAAAATTACAAAAATACCTTGTCAATAAGGGTAAATTGAAACAGTGCAACATCGATATAATTCCATTAATGTTAAACTTTTTATAAAAAATATAAAACAAAAGCAACTTTTTTCAGCATAGGTCATCTTGCCTGTGGCTGTGCCACAAAATCCTAAAATACTACCATAGAGCAAATAGCTAAACTAAAAATTGGTTTGTTAAACATTTAATAAACAAAATATTTTGTTTAACTATTCGGTTATATTTGTTAAACACAAATCTCTAATAAACGATATTATGAAAAAAATCTTTAAAATTTTTAGCTTCTCTACTTTAGCTATGATATTGCTCATAGTGACTTCCTGTTCCGATGATGATAACGGGCCTACAACGCCCCCGGAACAACCTATGGATGAACTGAATATTGTGGAAACTGCACAAGGAGAGAACGCCCTGAATAGTTTGGTAGCCGCATTATTAAAGGCAGACGAAAGTGCTGCCAATGATCTAGTAGCGGCATTAAGTGACGAGAATAGTACATTTACCGTTCTAGCTCCTACCAATGATGCATTTACCGACTTGCTTGCCCGATTGGATGGATTCGACTCCTTGGATGACTTTAATTCGGAGCAACTTCAGAACTTGTTGGCCACCATCTTAACTTATCATGTAGTTTCCGGGGCGGCAGTGGCCTCAGGTGACTTAACCGCGGATCAATCCGTTACTACACTAGAAGGAGGCGCCCTGACCGTAAGCTTGGATGGCGGGGTTTTCTTCACCGACGCGGCTGGTGAAGCGGCAGAAGTTATTACTCCAGATGTAATGACGACCAATGGTATTGTACACATTATAGATAAAGTGTTACTCCCGCAGGCTGCTTTGGATGCTTTGCAGGACGTTCTTTTGGTTTCCATAACGGATTTGGCAATCGCTACTTCTACACTAAGCAATTTAGTCGCTGCCCTACAAGCTGCCGATGGAGATTTACCGACAGTCTTGGCCGGAGATGGTCCCTTTACCGTTTTCGCTCCGACCGATGACGCTTTCACCGCATTTTTGGAAGCGAACGATTTTGCCGATTTATCGGAGGTGCCGGTTGATGTTTTGACCCAAGTACTTTTGAACCACGTAGTAAACGGAACCAACCTTTCCACTGATTTAAGTACAGGTTACATTTCTACCCTATCAACCGCAGGGGCCGGAGGGAATAACTTAAGTATGCTTGTTGATGTTGCTGACGTAGTTACTTTGAACGGTGTTTCCGAGGTAACAGCCCCTGACAACAAGGCGATAAACGGAGTGGTACATATTGTGGATGCGGTCATAGGCCTCCCCAATATTGTGGACCATGCGGTGGCCAATTCGGACCTATCCAGCTTAGTGGGATTGTTGACGGCGGATAACAACACCACTTTTACGGATTTACTCTCAAGTACCGATACGGATTTCACAGTTTTTGCGCCGGTAAACATGGCCTTTGACGGATTCACCAGTGAAAACGAGATTGACAATATACTTTCCAATCATGTGGTGGTAGGAACTGCTGCGCTTTCCGGCGACCTTGTAACGGGATACGACATAACTACCGCGGCCACCAACGCAGATGGTGATAACATAAGCCTTTATGTCAATACGGATGATGGTGTAAGACTAAATGGGGTGAGTAGCGTAGCGGCCGCAGATATTGTTGCTACCAACGGAGTGATTCACGCAGTAGATGGCGTAATAGACATTCCTACTGTTGTCACCTTTGCCGCGGCAAACCCTGACTTCTCAACCTTGGTTGCAGCGCTTACTGAGCTTACTCCGGATACCGATTTCGTGGGAATATTATCGCGAACATCTGGTGGAAACGGCGATGGAATAGACCCTCCATTCACAATATTTGCACCCACCAATACGGCGCTAGAAGCACAGGACGCCATTCCCGATTTCTTTGAATTGGAAGCTGTTCTTTTGCACCATGTTGTAGCCGGAGCCAACATACGATCTGAAGACCTTACACCCGACGGAACCACCCCGGCAACCACCCTAGAAGGCGATGGCATTACGATTACCTTGCCAGGGACTGACAGTAACATTGCGGATCTTACCGATGGTAGTGGAAATTCTGATATTGGCATTATTGCCGTGGATGTGCAGGCAGGTAACGGCGTGATTCATGTAGTGGACAAGGTTTTGGTACCGGATACCACCAACTAAATTGCAATTGACACATCTTTAATGCTTATATAACATGAAGGCCGCAGTTTTGCGGCCTTTATCGTATAATTCGGTTTATTATAAAGATTGTTCGCAAACTTTAAATTAGCCTTGGATTTACTTCCTTTCAAAACAAAAACCGGCTATTTGAATCAATTTTTCAAAGAGTCCGACGTTTTAGTAAGTGGGTGTTAAGGATATTAAAATTTTCATAAAATACCCCCTCCATTTGTTATGACTTCTAAAAATATTACGACTTTAACCTAAAATTCAAAACGATTGATTATGAAAAAGTATCTTATGTTATTCAAATTTTTGCCATTGGTGGTGGTTTTGGCTGTAGCGAGCTCCTGTAGTTCGGACGACAATGACGGCCCACCACGGCCAGCCGAAAACATTGTGGAACTGGCTGAGGCCGAACCTAATTTGAGTATCTTGGTAGAAGCTTTGCGACGCGCCAATTTAACCGATGCTTTGACAGCCAGCGGGACATTTACCGTATTGGCTCCTACCAATTCCGCCTTTAATGCCTTTCTCGGTCAAAACAACTACTCCTCTATCCAGGACGTGCCGGTTGGTGCACTGACTCAAGTATTATTAAACCATGTAATCGAGACGGAGTTGAACTCAGGCGACTTTACTCTGCTTCAACGAAATTACGCGGCCACCTTGGCCGAGGGACCAACGGCGGGTTCTTTTTTGTCACTCTATTTTGATGCTACCGACGGTATAGAGTTTAATGGGATATCCCGTGTGGTTAATGGCGGGGGTGACGTAGTTGCCTCCAATGGAACCATACATTTAGTAGACGCTGTAATCGAGTTACCTACGGTGGTCACCTTTATTAATGAGGATTTTAATTTTGAGGAATTGGCCACAGCAATATCTACGGCCACCCCCGGATCGGATATCGCTGCTTTTTTATCAGAAGATGGCCCCTTCACCGTTTTTGCCCCTGTGGACCAGGCCTTTGAAGAATTATTGAACTCGAATCCGGATTGGTCTTCGCTTTCCGATATTGATGAATCATTACTATTTTCGGTACTCCAACACCATGTTGCCCCCGGAAATAATAGGAGTAGTGGTTTGTCCGAAGGATTGAGTCTAACCACTTTTGAAGGTGATGATATTACTATCTCCTTGCAGGTAAACGCTCCATTTATAGCCGCCATTACAGATGGCGCGGGCAACAATGATATCAACATCGGGTTTGTGGACATCCAGGCAAGTAACGGAGTAATCCACCTTATTGACCAAGTTATGTTACCCGATACGGATAATTAGAATACTAACTTTTCGGAATATTTAAAAACCGCCCTTGGGGCGGTTTTTTTATGCCCTTGTCTTTCCATCCACGCGGGTTGGGTTACATATACATTTGTTAAACTTTTTATAAAAAATATAAAACAAAAGCAACCCTTTGAATTTACATGTATCTAACTAATGTTTAAACAAAATAACTAATTGTTCAACATTTATGGATAATTATCGACCAACAACTTATTTATTTCTAATAGATAGGCCATATTTTGAAATATACTTCATTTGAACACATTTGTTTTTTTGTTTAATTAATTTTTTTTTTAACAAACACTATTAACACTAAAAACAGGAGATTATGAGAAAATTATCCCACATGAAAAGCGTATTGCTTCTAAGTATTTTTTCCCTCTTCGTCTTGTCTTGTGACAATGACGACGATGATGGCGAGTCGGCGAAGGCCGTTGAAAAGAATATCGTTGAAACCGCACAGGATACCGATGCCTTGACCGATTTGGTATCTGCACTACTAAAGGCCGATGAAAATGACGACTCGGACCTTGTAGCAACATTAAGTGGAGAGGGTCCATTTACGGTATTCGCCCCAACAAACGAAGCCTTTAAGGCCTTATTCGAAGCATTGGACGATTATGACGGATTGGATGACTTTGATGATGCAGAAGACAGGGCAGTATTGGCGACTATCCTGCAATATCATGTTATTGCCGGTGTGGCGGCCAGGTCTACCGATTTGGAAAATGAACAAGAACTTCCAACCGTACAAGGTGGTAACTTAAAGGTAAATTTAGACAATGGTGTCTTTATTGAAGACGCAACGGATACTGACGCCGAGGTAATCATACCTAATGTGGATACAAGTAACGGTGTAGTACATGTCATTGACAAAGTATTGCTTCCCCAAGCAATTATTGATGCTTTGAACGATGATGGGGAGGAGGACAACCTAGTAGACCTAGTCGTTTCCACCGATGCGCTTTCCGTTCTAGAAGATGCGGTCATTAAAGCGGGGCTTGCAGAGACTTTGAGCGGAGATGGTCCCTTTACGGTATTTGCTCCTACCAATGATGCCTTTATTGCCTTGTTGGACATATTGGGGGATGATTACAATAGTTTGGACGACTTTGACGAAGAGGCTGAAATTGCCTTATTGAAGGATATTCTTTTGTATCATGTAGTAGCCGATGAGGTTTTGGCGGCAGAATTGGCTGAAAGTACCGTACCCACTGCTCTCCCAGAAAACAACTTGCATATCATAGCTTCTGGTGAGACTTTTGTAATTGGAGATGCCTCGGATGTAGATGCGAACATTACAGGAACGGATATTTTGGCCTCCAATGGCGTTGCGCATACCATAGATAAGGTATTGTTACCGCAATCGGCCATTGATTTTGTACTGTCCTTAAAGATGAAGAACATTGTAGAATTGGCCGTGGAAACTGATGACCTGAGTTTGTTGGTCGAAGCGTTGGTACAGGCTGATGCCGGACTTGTAGAGGTATTGGGCGGTGAAGGTCCCTTTACGGTATTTGCGCCAACAAATGAGGCCTTTGCAGCATTGTTGGATGCCCTAGGCGATGACTATCATAGTTTGGCCGATTTTGATACGGACGAGGAAAAAGCACTTTTGGTAAAGGTATTGACCTATCACGTCGTGGCCGGTACCGCAGCTTTCTCCTCTGGATTAATGGACGGGCAGCAGATTACCACCGAACAAGGGGAGGACGTAACCATAAAGATAAATGGTGGAGTCTTCATAAAGGATGCAACGGACGAGAAAGCGGAGGTCGTTGGTGCCGATGTCGAAGCCAGCAATGGAGTAGTTCATATTATAGACAAGGTACTGTTACCACAAGAGGTTTTGGATTTATTGACCGCAATGACTTTAAAGACCATTGTTGAAATTGCCGTTGAAACAGATGATTTAGATCTATTGGTCGAGGCTTTAATTCAGGCTAATGCCGGTCTGGTAGAAGTACTTGGGGGGACTGGTCCATTTACAGTTTTTGCTCCAAATAATCATGCGTTTGCGGCCTTATTGGATGCCCTTGGAGATGACTATCATAGTTTAGCCGATTTTGACACGGACGAGGAAAAAGCCTTATTGGTAAAAGTATTGACCTATCACGTAGTGGCCGGCACCGCAGCTTTCTCCTCTGGATTAATGAACGGGCAGCAGATTACCACCGAACAAGGGGAGGACGTAACCATAAAGATAAATGGCGGAGTCTTCATAAAGGATGCAACGGATGAGAAAGCAGAGGTGGTTGGTCCGGATGTTGAGGCCAGCAATGGAGTGGTGCATATTATAAACAAGGTACTTTTACCACAAGAGGTTTTGGATATCCTAAATCCACCTACGCCTAATATTGTACAATTGGCACAGTCCGTAGATGACTTAAGTCTATTGGTAGAAGCTCTCATTCAGGCGGATGCCGGTTTGGTAGATGTTCTAAGTGGAGCGGGCCCTTTTACGGTATTTGCGCCAACAAATCAGGCTTTTGCAGACTTATTGGACGCCCTGGGTGATGATTACCACAGCCTCGCTGATTTCGATACCCAAGCAGAAAAGGACTTATTGGCTGCGGTCTTGACATACCATGTGGTATCCGGTGCAGCGGTAGAATCTTCTTCGCTTACCAACCATCAAGAAATTGGAACGGTTCAAGGGGAATCCTTGTTCGCCATTGTCCATGGACCTGATATTGATATTCGTGACAAAACCGATACGGACGCCAATGTAATAGTACCGGATCAAGTGGCCAGTAATGGTATTGTTCACCTTATTGACAAAGTATTGTTGCCCCAAGCAGTTCTGGACGCATTGAACCCCCCAAGTCATTAAGAAGTTTGTTAGTTTGTTTATAAATTTTGGTTAGCTTAAACTCCCAAGGATGATTTTTCTTGGGGGTTTTTGTATGGTCTTCCAGGACCCTTGAAATCCCAAACATCAATTTCGAACGGGTTAGCATACAAAAAAGGACACTTTACAACTTCATTTTTTTTTAGCGGAACATACGTCCCATATTTACCGTCCCAAATCTTACCAGACTAAACCTCTATTTAAAGCAAAAGCCCGGACAAAGTTGCCCGGGCTTTTTGTATTTGGTTATTTTTATCTAAATCAATCCTCCAAAAGATCCATAACTTCATAACCGTCCTCAACGGCCTCATATAGGGCATTGTTAAGTTCATACACGGAAACCCCTTTGAAGTCGATTTCCTCTGCATCTTCGGGGAGCTCATTAACCACAGCTCCTACCGGAGGATCTACTATTTCGTACTCATCGTTAGTTCCTTGATAGAATATTCCATCGGCATAGGAATATTTTTCCCCACGTACATGTAATGTAATCGCGGAAGTCGGTAAAACCCGTAAACGGAAACCTCTTGGCGGAAAGGCTCTTACATATACTCCCCTTCTTGCCACAAAATACATGCCCCTAACCGGATAATAGGAAACATTCCTAAAGATTACTGCCCTACTGCCTGCGGGCAAACGCCTTAAGGTCCTACGCCTTACCCTTCTATTATGCCGTCTCACCTTTCGTTTTGTCTTTTTACTGACCCTTACTGTTTTTACTACCGGGCGCCTTACCTGGGCCTCGGCCTGATATCCGGAAAAGAGGAACGCCATTAAGAAAACGGCAATACCATATTTAATGTTTTTCATTTTAAAACCAATTTGATTGTTATGTCTTAGATAACGTTTTTAATGTAAGGTTTAATATGCACAAAAGGAAATGACAAAAAAAAACCTTGAACAAAACAGTTTCAAGGTTTCTTTAATATTAATTATGTGGTCTCAAATTATCGCCGGCCAACTTTCTTTTGCTCCTCGGCCTGTTCCATCATTTCACGCATTTTACGTTGAAATTTATTTTCCTTCTTGGGCTTCTTTTTATTTTCTTGAATCTGGGCATGAATTTTATCCTCATCCAGAATAAACCTTTTAATGACCAACATAATTCCTATAGTAATTAAATTAGACACAAAGTAGTATAAACTTAACCCACTGGCATAGTTGTTAAAGAAAATCAACATCATAAAGGGCATCAGATACATTATGAACTTCATGTTGGGCATCCCGGGTTGCTGGGGCATGTTCTGGCCCGTGGTCATCATCATATAAAAGAAAATGGCCACAGAGGCTAAAATTGGGAACAAACTCACGTGGTTTCCATAAAATGTTGAAATTACAGGAATATTTGCCGACCACTCAAAAATGGTATCGTAGGACGAAAGGTCATCTGCCCATAGGAATGATTTTTGACGAAGAGCAAACGAAGTTGGGAAAAACATAAATAGCGCATAGAATATGGGCATTTGCAACAAAGCGGGGACACAACCACTCATAGGGCTAACACCTGCCTTGTTGTACAACTTCATGGTTTCTTGCTGTTTTTTCATGGCATTGTCCTTATACTTTTCCCCTAACTCGGTAATTTCGGGCTTTAGCACCTTCATCTTGGCCTGGGAAAGATAGGACTTATAGGTCACCGGGGACATGGCCAAACGCACCAAAATGGTCATAACTACAATGGCAATACCAAAAGGCAAAAAAGAACTTAAAAAAGAATAGAAAGGTGTGAAGATATATCGGTTAATCCATCCAAAAATTCCCCAGCCAAAGGGAATGGAATCGGCCAGGTCATACTCCCCGTAATCATCCAAAACGGCTACATCAGTAGGCCCAAAATACCAATCCATATCCAAAGACAACTCCCCTCCACTTGGATCGATAGGCATCTTGGAACTATACATTTTGGTAAATGCGGCGGTCTTACTTTCCTCTTCCACCAAGTTCTTGGAAGATAGGTCGGCTTCCTTAAAGTTACTCTTGGTAGCCAATATAGAGCTAAAAAAATGCTGGCGATAGGATATCCATTTTACATCCTCCTCGGTCTCCTCGTCATCACTACCTTCGGAAAGCTTGCTTATTTTCCCATCTTCATGACTATACGTTAGCCGGGTATATCTGTTTTCGTATTTAATGCTTTTAGAATGACGAATACCCTTAAGGTTCCATTCCAAATGTATGGGCTGGCTGGTGTTTATTATCCCGTTAAGACCTTGGGAACGTACGGTAAATCCGACCATATAATCATCGGGTTTCATTTCGTAACGGTATTCCAAAAATTGGTTCGAGGATACTTTGGCCTTCATGGAAAGTACCGTGTTATCACCATTTTGGGACAACGATGGTTCAAAATACAGGTTTTGGCTATCCAACACCCTATTATCCGAAGTGGAAAAAGTCAATCCAAATGAGGCGTTGCCATCCTTTACCAAAAAAACAGGTATAGAATCGTAGGTACTAAACCGTTTCATCCTGGCTTCCGTAATTTGGCCACCTTTATTGCTTATTTCCAAGAGAACCAAATCATTTTCCAATTGGGTGGTAGCATCCGATGCGGTGGTGTGTCCAAAAGCACCAATTGTATTTTTATAGTTGGCAACGGCCAAGGAGTCCTGAAGGTCCAAAGTCGGGGCAGCATCCATATCCTTTTGGAGAATATCTTCTGCTTCCGCCTCAGTGACCTCAACCTGTTCCTGTCTGGCCTTTTCAGCTTCCAATTCTTCCGGGGTAGGCTTATTTTGATAGAACATATAAATAAGTATCCCAAAAATGAGCACAAAGCCTATTATAGAATTGATGTCTATTTTCTTTTCTTCCATCTAAAACTTGATTTGATAACCTTTTGGTTATTTTAGAACTCTAGGTCCATCTCATTTGCTAAGGTCTGCAAATATATGTCCAAATCGGGAGTTTATGCCAAACTGGCATTGATTTGTCTTTTTTTATGTGTTAACGCGGCCTTTACAAAGCCCACGAAAAGTGGATGTGGATTGGCCACCGTGCTTTTATATTCCGGGTGATATTGTACCCCAATGAACCAAGGATGCCCTGGTAATTCCACAATTTCTACCAGGCCGGTTTCCGCATTTATACCTGAGGCCAAAAGTCCGGCATCCTTTAACTGTTCCCTGTAACTATTGTTGAACTCATAGCGATGGCGATGTCTTTCAGAGATTTCGGTAACCCCTTGATAAATCCGTGCAACCAAACTATCCTCAAAAAGCGTACAATTCCAGGCTCCCAATCGCATTGTACCTCCTTTATTTACAATGGTCTTCTGTTCCTCCATCAAATTAATAACAGGGTGGGCCGTATACTCGTCCATCTCCGTGGAATTGGCGTCAGTAAGCCCTAAAACATTTCGGGCGTATTCAATTACGGCCATCTGCATCCCTAGACAAATGCCTAAAAACGGAATACCATTTTCACGGGCATACTGTACAGCCTTGATTTTACCTTCTATACCCCGCTCGCCAAAGCCTGGGGCAACAAGCAGCCCATGGAGGCCCTGCAATTCTTTTTCCAAATTCTTTTCCGACAAATATTCGGAATGGATGGACCTTACGTTCACCCTAACCTCATTGGCAGCTCCGGCATGAATGAAGGACTCCAATATGGATTTATAGGAATCCTGTAACTCTACATATTTACCAATAAGTCCTACGGTTATTTCATTCTTGGGATTCTTGTGTCGTTCCAGAAATTCCCTCCATTGACGCAAATCCGGCGATACAGTATCCGTTAAGGCCAATTTTTGAAGCGCCACGGTATCCAGACCTTCCTTATGCATCAAAATTGGCACATCATATATGGTAGAGGCATCTATGGACTGAACGACTGCTTCGCGCTTCACATTGCAGAATAAGGCCAATTTGTCCTTAATTTCATCGGATATTTCGTGTTCCGTCCTACAGACCAAAATATCGGCTTTAATTCCGCTTTCCATCAATGTTTTTACGGAATGCTGGGTAGGTTTTGTCTTTAACTCTCCAGCGGCGGAAAGATAGGGCACCAAGGTAAGGTGTATTACGATACCGTTATTATCGCCCAACTCCCATAAAAGTTGTCTTACCGCTTCAATATAGGGAAGGGATTCTATATCCCCAACAGTACCTCCTATTTCAGTAATAACGATATCATATTCACCACTTTTCCCAAGAATCTGTATACGTTCCTTTATCTCATTGGTAATATGTGGCACAACCTGGACGGTCTTGCCTAAAAATTCACCTCTTCGTTCTTTTTCTATGACACTTTGATAGATTCTTCCTGTAGTTACGTTATTTGCCTGTGATGTCCGAACGTTCAAAAAACGTTCGTAATGCCCAAGATCCAAATCGGTCTCGGCACCATCATCCGTTACATAGCACTCACCGTGTTCATAAGGATTCAAGGTTCCGGGATCTACGTTGATATAAGGGTCAAGCTTTTGGATGGTGGTCTTGTAGCCACGGGCCTGAAGCAATTTGGCCAATGAAGCCGCAATAATTCCTTTCCCAAGTGATGAAGTAACTCCTCCCGTAACGAAGATGTATTTGGTAGTGGACATGGCACATTCGTTATTACGGGATTCAAAGATACGAATTGCCCAAGGAAATTAAAGGGTATCCATGGGAAAATCTTTTTGGATCTTACGAATCAAGTGTTCCAGTCCGTTGATTTTTATTTCCAAAGTCGCCTGCAACAAATTGCCTAGTTTTCCATTTGGAAAACCGTTGCGCTTAAACCAAGCCAAATAGGGTTCGGGTAAATCAATCAAATAGCTATCCTTATATTTTCCAAACGGCATTTTATAATGCGCCAGTTCCCTTAACTTTTCCCCATCCGGAAATACATCCATGGATAAATTTAATTGTTCTATCTTTAAATCGGAACAAAAACGAAAATTCATCATGAAACGAAGAGCATTTATCGAAACCTCGGCAGTGGCCTCTGTGGGCATGCTGACCGGTACAACAGGAAATGCCAAGCAACCTTTAGCCCCAAACCCCCTAAAGCTAAAAAATAACATAAATCACAGTGCCTGCTACTGGTGCTATAACTCCATACCCCTGGAAACGTTTCTGCAAGACTTAAAACGTCTAGGGATAAAGGCCATAGACCTTGTAGGTCCTGAAGATTGGCCCCTATTAAAAAAATATGATATTCACGCCTCTATGTGCTGGGGTGCGGGAATGGGTATAGAAAAGGGATGGAACGATCCACAATACCACGAAGCACTTATAGCGGACTATTTGCAGATAATTCCCAAGGTGGCCGAGGCAGGATATACCAATCTCATCTGTTTTAGCGGTAACCGTAATGGAATGGACGATGGTATCGGACTAAAAAACTGTGTTGACGGACTCAACAAAATTGTTCCCACGGCGGAAGAGCATGGAGTGGTCATCCAAATGGAATTGCTCAATTCAAAGGTAGACCATAAAGATTATATGTGCGACCATACCGCATGGGGCGCGGAGTTGTGCAAGCAGTTAGGGTCTGAAAATTTTAAGCTGCTGTATGATATTTATCACATGCAGATCATGGAAGGAGACATAATCCGAAATATTCAAGATTACCATCAATACATTGGTCACTACCATACCGGAGGAAATCCTGGACGGCATGAAATCGATGAAACCCAGGAGTTGTATTACCCGGCCATAATGAAGGCCATTTTAAAAACCGGTTACAAAGGTCATGTAGCCCAAGAATTTGTCCCTTCATGGGAGGATAAGATTGCTGCCTTAAAACAGGGGGTTACCATTTGCGACGTATAGGATTCCGATTTAAGCAAGAATCACCTATTCCAAAGGCTGTAATTCCGTTGTGGAAAGCGCATCACTGATTTTTTTGTTCCAGATGCGCTGTTGTTCTACATTTCTGGAAAAATTGGTCTGGTGGTCGTATTTATTTTGAAAAGCGGTTAAACTCTTTAGGGTTTCCCTGTAGATTTCCCTTACCTCCGCCTTTACATTTTTGGTAAACGTGGTTTCCCTTAACCTTTTAAGCATCTTTCTTGCAAACAACTCCGAGATATCAAAATGCAGTTGTTCGTGGCTTAGTATCACGGAATCGCACATTTTTGGGCGATACCATGATTTTTGGGGATAGAAGTCCGTATATACCTTAAAATGCACTTTTAAATCATCGAGAGGTCCGGATGTGGAGAATTCGTAGCTAATCCCACTGGCCGTGGTGGCCGCAGCCCATTCCGTCTTTAGGGGCTTGCCCTTAAAGTCTTCCCAAGTTAATTTTCTATCGGCACTCCAAGGTATTGTTTCGGGCTCCTGGCCAAAAACGGAACCCAGAACCAGCACTAAAAATGATAGGCAAAATAGTCTTAAAGTACCCAATGAAAATCAATTTTCTTTTTTATTTCCGCATGTAGGCTATACAGCACCGGGCAGGTTCTGGCCGTATGCTCCAATATTTTACGATTTTTTCCGGATATCATGGATGGAAGGCTTAGCTTGACTTCTATCTCTGAAATCCGTCTAGGATCAGAGGCCATGTGCTTGGTGACCTCGGCAAAGGAATCCGTTAAATCCACTTCCAATCCATTGGCCTTTATTCCCATAACGGTAAGCATACAGCTTGCCAGTGCAGTAGCTACGGTATCCGTGGGAGAAAAGGCCTCTCCCTTACCATTATTGTCTAGAGGGGCATCCGTAATAAAAGTACTTCCTGAACGGAGGTGTTCGCATTCCGTACGCAACTCACCCGTATAAATCACTTTTGATGTCATCCGTGCTATTTTACCTCCTTGATTCTTAAGTTATCATAGGTCATGATATACGATGCCTGGTTGAAATAACCCGAGGCAAAATCCTTCTCATAATCGAAGGTATTCCCAGTATATTCAGTCTTACCAATAAGTTTGGAAGCTTCCATCAAACTATTCTTATAGGCCAATTTTAAGAGGAGGTCGTACGTAATATCAAAACCACGTACGGCATAGCGGTCCGGTGTATCCCCAAAACGTCTTCGGTACCGTTTTACAAAATTATCGTTGGCCACTTCCCGATATACGGAAGGATAGGTGAATCTGAGATTGGATAAATGTGAACTGGAAATAACATCGTTCTCAAATGCCCTATTCTTATTGGTCGTAAACATCCTCACTTTCAACTTTTCGGTGCTATTCTCCACATCCAACAAAGCATCGTTGAAGGAATTCAAAATCGAAACTACACTGGAAATCAGCTTAAAATTGGCAGTTTCCACAAAAACCCAATTATCTACCTCTTCGGATAGCATGGTAGCCAATTTTTCCCGGTCAATACCAATATTTTTCTCCTCTTCCGCAACTTCCAAAATCCTGGCCGTTGGAAATTTGGCCAGAATGGAATCCCTTACCACACTATTCTTTTGATCGGCGATAACCACAATATTTTGGCCCGAAAGACTGTCGGCAACATGTTGCAGCATCCGTTTTCTTAGAATGTCATCCGAAGTGTACGAAAAAAACACATTGTTTAAACTTATATCGCTTTTAACCGGTACAGGGGCAATTACAGGTATGCCATGAACCGAAGTGCGTACAGCCACTTCCTTTAAAGATTGTTCGTCCAAGGGACCAACAACGGCATCGACATCTAAAAGGTTCTCCCGAAAAAGAACTTCCTTGGTCCTGGCAAGATCCAATTGGTTATCATACGTTCTTACGTCCACAGAAACACCGAGTTCCGCTATCGAATCCAAAGCTACGAGTGCCCCGGAATAGAGCCCTAAGCTGTATTTAATATCATTGCGATTATCAATATTGGCCGCAACGCTCTCCGTATCTCTTAGATTTAGGCGATCTAGACGAAACGGCAACAGGAACAGTAGCTTGGGTCTGTTTTCCAGGTTTATACTGTCCAGAAGGTTTATCTTATCCAATACCAGTGCATTTCTGACCTCAAAATCACCTTCCTGATCATTGGGAAGCTTAAGAACCATTCCCGCTTTAAGACCTTCCTTTAGGTCCGGGTTTAAAAGCAGCAAATCCTCATACGAAATCCCCAACTTACGGGTAAGGGAGAAAAGGGTCTGTTTCGGCTTTACCTCATAGAAAATATAGTTCTCGGTATTAATGGCGCCGGGATCTACTTTTTTTTCGGGAAGGCGTATGATCATTCCCTCTTTTAACCCTCCTCGTTCGGCTATTTCAGGATTTAATCGCACAATCTCATCAGATTTCACCCCAAATTCCTTTTCCAGTCGATAAAAATTCATTTTGGGGGGTACCGTGTAGGAGATGTACAACTGTGTTTCTTGATTTTCAACAGTACTCCCGGGCATTTTGGGCAAACGTAGTTCCTGTCCTTCCCGTAAATAGTCTGTTATCTTGGAAAGATCGGGATTCAGCGCCAACATGCTATCAATGGTAATGCCGTATTTGTGGGCAATACTCCAACGCGTCTCCTTGGGCGCTACGGTATAAATCTCAAAGTCGGCCTCCAAAATAGAATCGCGTTCGGTTTTTCCCGGTTGCTTTAGGTATCGTGGAATTCTCAGGATCATTTTTTTTCGCAACTGGCTAGAGTAAAGCTCCCTATTATATCGCTTTATATCCTCCTCTGTAATATTGTAGCGTTTAGCAATGCCGTATAAGGTTTCCTTTTTACGAACCTTATGGCGCCCAAAACCTATAGGCTCTGCCTGTTCCACGAGCTCTTCCTCCTGAAATAGCCTTTTCTGAACAGATGCGGGTGTGGAGGGGTCCTGGCCTGCTGCCAAACCCGAAGGAATCACCAAAATAGTATTGGGGGCCAAAACATCGTTCTGTTTTAGCTCCTTATTGAATTTAAGGATGTTGTAGGGTGTAACCCGGTATTGCTTGGCAATACTCTCCAAGGTTTCGCCTTCCTTTACGGCATGGGTCGTAAATTGCTGTGCCCAAGACATATGGCCCAAAAAGACCAATGACACAAGAAGTATAGTGTTCTTAAAAAAATGATTCATCCTATTCCCATTCTATGGTTGCCGGGGGCTTGGAACTAATATCATATACTACTCTATTAACGCCAGGAACCCTATTTATTATTTCATTGGAGGTTTTTTGTAAAAATTCATAGGGCAGATTGACCCAATCCGCAGTCATCCCATCCGTACTCTCCACAGCTCGCAAGGCTACACATTTTTCGTACGTACGTTCATCTCCCATAACCCCTACACTATTTACGGGCAAAAGCATGGCTCCGGCCTGCCAAACCTTATCATATAGGCCCCATTCCCGTAGTCCATCAATAAAAATCGCATCAACTTCCTGTAAAATGGCCACTTTTTCATGGGTAATATCGCCCAGGATGCGAATGGCGAGTCCTGGTCCCGGAAAAGGGTGCCTGCCCAAACGTTCCTCTGTAATTCCAAGACTGGCCCCTACCCTACGTACTTCATCCTTAAACAACATTTTCAAAGGCTCAACGACTTTCAATTTCATAAAATCTGGCAATCCCCCCACATTGTGATGGCTCTTTATAGTTGCTGACGGACCTCCAGTAGCGGAAACAGATTCGATTACATCTGGATAAATAGTACCTTGACCCAACCATTTTGCATCTTCCACCATATGTGATTCATCATCAAACACCTCGATAAAGACCCGACCGATTATCTTTCGTTTTCGTTCCGGATCACTTTCCCCGGCCAAGGCGTCCAAAAAGCGTGCCGAAGCGTCTACTCCTTTTACATTGAGCCCCATACCCTTATACTGTTCCAAAACATCGGCAAACTCATTTTTGCGTAAGAGCCCGTTGTTTACAAAAATACAATGTAGGTTTTCTCCTATGGCCTTATGTAACAAAACCGCGGCTACTGTAGAATCCACACCTCCGGACAAGCCAAGAATAACCTTCTCATTCCCGATTTTTTCCTTTAGTTCGTTCACCGTGGTCTCCGCAAAGGCATCGGGGGTCCAGGTCTGTTTGAGTCCGGCTATATGTACCAAAAAATTTTCCAATACCTGCTTTCCCTGTATGGTATGGTACACCTCCGGATGAAACTGAATCCCAAAGGTCTGCTCCCCCTCTAACCGATACGCCGCATTTTCTACATCCGTGGTACTGGCCAGGCGAATGGCCCCCTTTGGAAGCTCCTTAATAGTATCGCTGTGGCTCATCCAAACCTGGGAACGCTCGGAAATCTCATAAAAAAAAGGCTCATCATTCTTAATGGTGGTCAGTCTTGCCCTACCGTATTCCCTGGTATTGGAGGGGGCCACATTGCCACCATGAAAATGGGCCAAATATTGCGCTCCATAGCAAATTGCCAAGATGGGCTTTTTTCCTTTTATTTCGGAGAGATCGGGATGCGGTGCATCTTCGGCCCTAACCGAATAGGGAGATCCCGAAAGAATCACTGCGCCATATTCCGTAAGGTCATTGGGCAGTTTATTGTAGGGTTTGATTTCACAGAAAATATTTAGCTCCCGAACGCGTCTTGCAATCAATTGGGTGTATTGGGAGCCAAAATCAAGGATAAGGACGTTGTTTTGCATGGGCAAAAATAAGAATTTGACCTATTTGGAAAAGTATCTTTTCGGTATATTTATCAAATACTTTTACGCAATACCGTTATGAAACATATAACAGCAATTATCTTTGGAATTGCCATAGTCCTGGCCGCCTACTTTTTGGGGAATGCCTATGTGCAAAGGGCTAATCCCCCGCAGGTTATTTCCGTGACCGGTTTGGGTAATGAAAATTTCACCTCCGACCTCATTGTATGGGAAGGTCGTTTTTCTGCCTTCAATACCGTACTTACCTCGGCATTTGATCGACTGAACAAACAAAAGGATATCGTAAGGGAGTATTTGGTCTCTAAGGGAATTGACCCGGACAACATCATATTTAATTCAGTGCAGACCATTGAGCAACGCGATAATAAATACGAAAATGGCAACTTTGTTGGGAGTACTTTTCGAGGTTATGAATTGATCCAGGCGGTTCAGATCGAATCGACCAATGTTGCCATGATCGAGGAAGTTTCCCGAGAAATAACCGAGCTCTTGAATAAAGGGGTTCAGTTTAATTCCGCGCCACCTCGCTATTATTATACCAAACTGGCGGATTTAAAAATAGAAATGATCTCAAAAGCCACAGAGGATGCACGGATTCGTGCGGAAAGAATCGCGGAAAATGCCGGAGGTCGTTTAGGTGACTTGATTTCGGCTCGCATGGGGGTCTTTCAAATAACGGGGCAGAACTCAGGGGAAGATTATAGTTGGGGTGGAGCGTACAATACTTCTTCCAAAAATAAGACTGCATCCATTACCATGCGACTGGAATACAAAGTGGACTAAACCAGTAATCATTACCTAGCCCTGTTTACCCCTCCAAACCATTTGCGGTACGCTACCGGGGTTTTGCCCGTATTCCTCTTAAATTGCTTGTTGAAGTGCGCTATGCTCGAAAAACCGGCATCAAAGGCCATTTGATAAATAGGTAAATCCGAATTTTGAATTTGATTGCAAACATGGGCAATACGCAATTCATTAATGTATTCGATAACGGTTTTTCCTAAAACCCGTTTAAAGAAACGGCAGAAGGACGAAGGATTCATTGCCACAATTTCCGCCAAACTTTCAATAGTAAGCACATTCTTGTAGTGTTCATGAATATGATTGCAGACCTTTAGGATACGTTCTTCATGATACCTTTTATAATCCGCCTTATAACTGGTGGAGCATAAAATAGATGCCTTTTTGCAACGACACATACGGTCTAGTAGCTCCAAGAGTTTCAAAAATTTGGTAGCCCCTTCATATTTTCCTATCTCTAAAAGCGATTTGCCCAGCCCATTTTCCCGGATATCGGTAAACTGTATTCCCCTAACCGCTTTGGTAAGCAGGGTATCCATCAACTGAAATTCCATAATCCCAAGGAAGGGTTTCAAAATCTCCCCGCTAAACTGTACCACATAAACTTCCATTTGTTCCTTGGAATTGTTGAAAAATTCATCGGTAATCCAAGAGTGCGGTGTATTGCTCCCAACCAAAACGAGGTCTCCATTGCCAAAATCCGAGACATTTTCGCCGATGACCCTTTTGCCGCGTCCATTTTTCACAAAGCAAATCTCAATCTCAGGATGGTAATGCCAGTGAAACCCAAAATAATCGGCCTTGACCCAAAAATCACGGAAGGAACTTTCATTGGATTCGGTTGAGAGTTTCTGAAAATCGGCTTTCATATAGCGCTATTTTGCCTATAATTTAGCATAAATATCATGAATATTGCAAATATTGAGTTACTCTTGGCAAAAATTGAAACGGAAATTAGACCTATGATGTACTACTTTTGGCAAACATTGTTCTGTTATGAAGCACGTTTTCCTTATTCCCTTTTGTACCTTGTTGTTGCTCTCCTGTACGAAGCAAGCGGACTATGTGCGATTTACCAGCTGGCAATCCAGTCCCACCGAGGAAAGAATCATTAGGCAGACTTTGACGGATTTTGAGAAAGAGCATCCGGATGTCGCTTATCAGTTTCAACCCATTCCGGGAAACTATCCGGAAAAAATACAGCTTATGCTGGGTACCGGCAAAGCACCGGACCTGTTTTGGTTAAAAGGGGATACCGCGCCTGCCTATATGGATTTTGAGGTACTGGAGCCTTTGGATCCCTTTGTGTCGATAGACCAAAATTTTGACGAAGCAGATTTCTTCCCTGTATTCCGGGACGCCTTTAGGCATAAAGGAAAAAACTACGGTTATGCCAAGGATTTTAATGCCTACGTACTCTTTTATAACAAAAAATTGTTTGCCGAGGCGGGACTCATCGGTCCTCCCAAGAATTGGGAAGAATTATATGATTTTTCCAAAAGACTTACCAAAGATACGGATGGGGACGGCAAGAATGATCAATTTGGTTTTGTTATAGAACCTTCGATTGACATTGCTCTTCCCTTTGCCTTACAAAATGGGGGAGAATTGGTTGCGGAGGATGGCACTGTGCGGGTGGGTGAACCTGAATTTATCGAGGCATTGAATTTTTTCATGTCGCTCTACCGCGATGGGGTATCCACAATTCCGGCGGATCAAGGGGCAGCTTGGATGGGTGATGTTTTTTCAAGGGAACAGTGTGCCATGACTATCTCGGGATCTTGGTTGATCCCTTATCTCAGGGACAATTCGCCCGACTTGGAATATGGAGTTTCCGAGCTTCCCCAGGGTAAAAAAAGGGGTACCCTTGCCTTTACGGTAGCTATGGTAATTCCCAAACAAAGTAATCATAAAAAAGAGGCCTGGACCATGTTGTCCTACCTTGCCGGAAAAGAAGGTATGAAAACTTGGACCAATTCCGGGATAGCGCTTCCCACTCGAAAAAGTGTCGCGCTCAGTAATGGATTTTATGAAGATAGCGTACTGAACACCTTTATGCAAAGTGTTGAATATGCAAAACTGTACAAGATAAATATGAAAGAACGGTGGTACGATGAAAGTCAAGCGGCCATGCAAGGAATTTTTTACAAGAACAAGGACATTGAAAAAACTTTAAAGGAACTCGGAAAAACTCTGGAAAAATATACACTGGACTAAAGATGAAATTTAAAAGTAGAAAAAAAGAACAGCTTTTCTGGGGGTATCTCTTTTTGGCCTTTCCCCTGCTCCTTTTGTCCATTTTTGTCTTTTTCCCTATAGGTTTTGCCTTTGTCGTAAGCTTTTATGATTGGAACTTGCTCATTCCGGACAAGCCCTTTGTCGGGTTGGGGAATTACTTTGAACTCTTTAAAGACCCCGTATTCATAAAGGCCATTAAAAATACCATTATTTATACTATCGGGGTGGTCCCTGTACAGACCTTGCTCTCCCTTTTCCTCGCATTTATCATGAACCAGAAAATAAGGGGAAGGGCTTTTTTTAGGACCGCCTTTTATATTCCGGCCATTACCTCTTCCGTGGTTACTTCCATCATTTTTGTCTGGATATATTCCAAACCCGGACTTTTGAATTACGGCCTGAATGCCCTCGGTGTGGATTCAAATATTGATTGGCTCACCAACCCTGTTACCGTCTTGCCTTCCATTATGATATTAAATGTATGGACTACCTCCGGATATTTTATGGTCTCTTTTTTAGCGGGGCTGCAGAATATTCCAGCCAGCCTCTACGAGGCAGCCAAAATAGACGGGGCCAATCAATGGCAACAATTTTGGAAAATTACGGTTCCTATGGTCCGCCCGGTGACCTACTTTGTAGTAATCATGAGTTTAATTGGTTGTTTTCAGGTATTTGACCAAATATTTATCATGAGCAGTGGCGGTCCGGACAATGCCTCGACCACCATGTCCTATTTCGTTTATCAGAACTCCTTTAAATATTTCCGATTTGGGTTTGGCGCGGCATCCGCGGCCGTACTCGCCTTGCTCATCTTTGCAACGACACTGATCCAAAAAAAATACTTCCCCCCTGACGTCTATTGAAAATGAAACAGCTTAAAGTTCAAAAAATAGTGTTCTTTGGTATCCTCGGGTTGGCTACTTTGATATATATAGGCCCCTTCTTGTTTTCGTTATCCATCAGTTTCAACGCGGACAAAGACGTCTTTGAGTGGCCCATAAAATTGTTCCCCGAAAGA
This sequence comes from Ulvibacterium sp., assembly GCF_028285715.1. Taxonomy (GTDB): domain Bacteria; phylum Bacteroidota; class Bacteroidia; order Flavobacteriales; family Flavobacteriaceae; genus Ulvibacterium. The sequence goes on along the minus strand of NZ_JANQOO010000003.1, from coordinate 67,580 downwards.
TTTACCTTGGATAATTATAAAAACGTTTGGAAGGAACTTCCTTTTGGCAAATGGTTGTTCAATAGTGTCTTGGTTACCTTGATACAGACCGTTAGTAACGTTTTCTTTTCAGCCTTGGCAGGTTTTGCCTTCGCTCGACTGGAGTTTAAGGGTCGAAAATTGATATTTGGATTGCTCTTAAGCAGCTTAATGATTCCAGGAATAATACTACTTGTCCCCAAGTTCATCATATTGAACGAATTTCAACTGATCAACAGTTATGGAGGATTGATTATTCCAGGTTTGGTAGGGGTCACCAATATTTTCTTGATGAAACAGTTTTTTGAAACTATCCCCAAAGATTTGGAACAAGCAGCCCTAATCGATGGTTGTTCCTATTTTAGGATTTTTTGGCAAATCTTCCTACCCATTTCAAAACCTGCACTGGCCGCGGTAGCGATTTACACCTTTCAAGGGTCGTGGAACGAATTCCTATGGCCTGTAATCGTAACCTACACCGAAGACATGTATACCTTGCCGCTGGGCATGGCAAGCCTAAGAACGGAGTTATTGACGGATTGGCCTTTGCTTATGGCCGGTACCATATTGATATCATTGCCGACATTGATGATTTTTATCGTATTCCAACGCTACTTTGTCCAGGGCGTTGCGAGTTCTGGATTAAAAGGATAAAAACTAATTTGCTATAAAATGGCCACAATTGCTGTAAAAGATTTGGAAAAAGTATTTCCCGGGGCAGAGAGTGCCACGATTAAAAACGCCAATCTAAATATTAAGGATAAGGAATTTATCGTTCTCGTAGGTCCATCGGGATGTGGAAAATCAACATTACTCCGAATGATTGCAGGTCTGGAGGAGATAAGCGATGGAGAGCTTCAAATTAATGGAGAACGCATGAACGAACTGTCTCCAAAGGATAGGGATATTGCCATGGTCTTTCAGAATTATGCCCTATATCCCCATATGACCGTTTTTGATAATATGGCCTTTGGCCTAAAACTGCGAAAAACACCAAAAGACGAAATAAAGCAAAAGGTGGAACATGCGGCCAAGGTCTTAGGTATTACCCACCTACTGGATAGAAGACCTAAAGATATGTCCGGCGGGCAACGCCAAAGAGTGGCCATTGGACGATCTATAGTACGGAATCCAAAAGTATTTTTATTTGACGAGCCACTTTCCAATCTCGATGCAAAGCTACGTGTACAAATGAGGGCCGAAATAAAAAAGTTGCATAGACAATTGGATGCTACCATTGTATACGTTACCCATGACCAAATTGAGGCCATGACCATGGGAGATCGCATTGTGGTTTTAAAGGATGGCATAGTGCAACAGTTTGATACTCCTATGAATCTTTTCAACAATCCACAAAACAAATTCGTAGCAGGTTTTATCGGTAGTCCTTCCATGAATTTTTTACCCGGGAAAGTCATACAAAAAGAAGAAGCTACCTTTAAATCTAAATCTTTGGAATTTGCCATTCCAAAAGACTTAAGGCCCGGCCTAAAACCTTATATAGGTAAGGAAGTATTTTTTGGTTTCCGTCCCGAATACATCTATGATAAACAATTTGAAAAATCGAAAAGACTTTCAGAAAATATGGAAATAGTCGTAGACTCGGTAGAACCCATTGGAAGCGAAACTTTTGTATATTTCCACTTCATTGGAAATCCCGAGCACAGTTTTTGCTTTAGAAGCGACTCCCAGTTTAGTTATGGAATTGGGTCCGAAATATGTATTGGCGTAGATATAGAACGTCTAAGATTTTTTGATAAGGAAACCGAAAAAAGAATAATGTGAAAAGACTTGCAATTATATTGATCATGACATTAAGCCTAAGTGCAATAGCCCAAGAAAAGGGATGGACCATTTCCTCCGGGAAAGTCGAGAAGTATACCGGAATCGTTACGGCCAACGGTAGAATCGGTATTCTGCCAGAGGATAAGCCTTTTCAAACCAAATCAATTATTTTGAATAATGTCTATGACAAGGAATCGCCCCTAGGGGTTAGCAAAATCCTACTGGGAATGAACTTTGCCAATTTAGATTTGGAGATAGATGGCGAAAAGATAACAGAGGGAAACATAAGCGATTTTGAGCAGGTTCTGGATATGAAAACAGCCGCTTTTACCACCTCCTTTAACTTTAAGGACAAAGCTAAGATTACTTATACCATTTATGCACTTAGAAATGTTCAATACTCTGGTTATGTGGATATTAAATTAATTCCTACAAAATCAATTTCCGTTAAGGCAACTGGTAAGATCAGCACACCTGAAGAGTACTTGGAACCTCTTAGCACATTCCGGGTGTTACAAGATTTGGAGACTACGATGCCCATTCTTCAAACGGTGGCCAAGAGCAGATTGGGAAAACATACCGTGGGCACATCAGCCACTTTTATTTGGCATGCCATTAACTCCACCCGGGAACATCAGAGACCCAAGTTGGTCCATGAAAAAGTATCCGAATACGATAACCGGCTCTCCTTTGAAAAGGAACTCAAAAAAGGGGAGGAATTCGAGTTTGCCTGGACTGGTGCAGAGTGTAGTACTCAAGATTTTGAAGACCCTCAATCGGAATCGGAACGCTTTGTAATTTTTAATCTGCTCACACCTAGAAAAGATCTTTTGGACCAACACAAAAAACTATGGGCCGACTTATGGGAAGGGGACATTATTATTGAAGGTAATCTCCAGGATCAATTGGATGTTCGTTTAGCACTCTATCACCTTTACGCTTTCTCGCGAGGAGATTCGGATTTGAGTATTGCCCCAATGGGGCTCTCTTCCCAAAACTACAATGGACATATTTTTTGGGATACGGAATTGTGGATGTTTCCCCCTCTATTGATGCTCAATCAGGATATAGCCCGTTCACTGGTAAATTATCGATCGGATAGGCTGGGCAAGGCCAAGGAAAAAGCCATCAACTTTGGGTACAAAGGGGCCATGTTCCCCTGGGAAAGTGATGATACCGGTGAGGAGGCAACCCCGGCCTGGGCATTGACAGGGACTTTTGAGCATCACATTACCGCAGACGTATCCATTGCCTTCTGGAACTATTATCGGGTTACCAAAAATCTAGAATGGCTAAAGGAAAAAGGCTATCCCCTAATGAAGGAAGTGGCCGATTATTGGGTGAGTAGATCTACTAAAAATGAGGACGGTACACACAGTATCAAAAACGTGGTAGGGGCCAACGAATTCGCCCCGAACGTAGACGATAATGCCTTTACCAACGGATCCGCCATTACCGCTCTGGAGTTCGCCACCCTGGCAGCAAACAAAGTTGGGGAAAGGCCTAATCCGGAATGGGTAGAGGTAGCTTCCAAAATTAGGATATTGAAATTTCCGGATGGTACTACAAAGGAGCATGCCAACTATGAGGGTGAACGCATAAAACAAGCTGACGTAAATTTACTGACCTATCCATTGGATGTGGTCAATGACGAAACAACTGTTTTGAAAGATTTAAAATACTATGAGCCTAAATTAGCGGAGGAAGGCCCGGCTATGGGGCAATCGGTCTTCGCTGTGATTTATGCCCGCTTGGGCAATGCCAAAGAGGCATACCGTTTGTTCCGTAGAAGTTATGAACCTAACAAACGCCCTCCCTTTGGTGCCTTGGCGGAGGCGGCCACTAGTGACAACCCTTATTTTGCCACCGGGGCCGGGGGGATGCTGCAGGTAGTCCTTTTCGGCTTTGGGGGATTGGACATTACGGAAGAAGGTATCGTGCAAAAAAAACCCATCCTACCCAAGGAGTGGAAGTCGCTTACCCTAAAAGGGATAGGGTTAAAAAACGAGACATTTTTTGTTGAACATTAATCTGTATCGCTCTTTTCCTATCCGCTCACTACTTGAGACATTTTGACCATTCATTTCGTCTGCAGTCAGGCAAAAATAAAACCCCGCCAATAGTTATCGGGCGGGGTTCTCAATTTATATATAGTGGGGCATATTTTTGAGGTCCAGGTTAAAGAAAAAGCCTCGACCCTACATCGAGGCTTTTGTCAAAATCAAAAAACCAACCTAAACACATGAACTTATTTATGACACTAAGTAAAATTTCATAGCAATTTATTATAGAACAACCTACTTCTAAAATACCCTACCTAATAATTCATTTTTTTTTACCTTTAAGTATAAAGCATTGAAAATGAATACTGTTATTTGGAAAGAATTGTCGAAAGAGCTTAGAGACGGGGTAACTGAAAAGGGGCATCCTTTCCGTTATTGTACTATGGCTACCGTAGGTCTGGAGCGCATGCCTCGACTACGGACCGTTGTACTCAGAAAAGTATCGGATAATCTAGACCTTTCCATCTATACGGATCAACGTTCAAAAAAAATAATGCATATCAAGGAAAATAATAGAGTAAGCCTTCTCTTTTATCATCCCGAAAAAATGGTACAGATTAAAATCGAGGGGTTGGCGGGCATTCATACCGATCCCAAAACCCTGGAAAAACATTGGAACAAGATCAAGCCCGGAGGCCGAAAAGATTACACCACCTCCGAAGCGCCCGGAAGTGATATTTTAGATCCACATGCCGTGGAATACCTTGAGGATAACAATTATTTTTGCATGGTAGAAATTGAACCTTTCAAAATAGAGTACTTGAAACTGCAACAGCCTGGCCACCTGAGAATCAAGTATTCCAAAATAGACCATTCATGGAAAAGTGAATTTTTGGTGCCCTAGACCCAAAAAAGTACCCATCGGAAAAATACCATGTGAAATCAATAGGTCAACACCAAAAACTCCAGATGCAGGGGTTTTAGTTTTTTCATCAATAGGGGTATGAGATCATCGCCCAAATCCAAATAGAGTTCCGAAAAATTTAAGGTGCGTTCCTGAAGTGATTGGTTAGGGAAAAGTTCATTTTGGATTTTCGTAATCCGGCTCACATGATTCCCTAATTTTCGCTTTTGTGCCTTTAGTAGACGCTTTTCCAATTTATCCAACCCCTTTTTCTGTTTGACTTCCTGTGCCTTTACCGCACCCAAAAAGGACTTGTCCGTTTGTTCGGCCAAATCGTACAATGCCCTGAATTGCTCCTCCAGGTATTTTTTTTGGGGAGCAAAATCGATGTCAATATTGGAAATTTCCCGAATCTTCTTATTGATGAAACTGCTTTGTTTCAGGAACAGGTCGGCTGTTGACGTATTTAGGCGTTGTAGCTTTCCATACTGCTTTTTGCTGATTACCAAAGCAGAATTTCGCAAGGTCAGCATAGGAAAAGTTACGTGCATGGCCTCGAACGTGGATCGCAACTGCAACCAATAGGCCAATTCCCCTCCGCCTCCAATATAACATAGATTGGGCAGAATTACCTCTTGATACACCGGTCGCATAATCACGTTGGGCGAAAAACTTTCCGGATGGTCTGCAAGTTCTTTCAAAAGTTCCTCTTTTGAAAATTCTATCTCGGTTTCGTTTACATAAAATCTCCCTTCTTTTTCAATGATGCGTTCCCGAATACCATTGGTCAGATAAAAGTAATTGATTTCCCTTGGATTGACCTGAATACCGTATTTCGTTGGTAGTGCTTCCAATCCCGAAATCGTTTCAGATACCTTTTGAAACCCCGTCTTTTCCAAAATATCTTTTTTAACATAGGGAACCATCTGTCTTTTTAGCCCCACATCATCCCCATCAATGATTACCAATCCATATTCTCCAAAAAGAACGTTGGCCAAATATCTGGTGGCATCGGTAAGAGTATTGTGTTCCAAATACGCCTTTTTAAAGAGTTCTTTTAAGGTACTGGCGCTATGGTTATTTCCCAATTCATTCGCAAAGGCCTCGTAAACCTCCTCGAGCCCCATGGTAGATAAATGCCCAACGGCACCTCCTGGACGGTTATCCGGGTTCCATTGTATTTTTTTACCCTTAAAATTGAAAAAATTTATTTCTTCAAAATCGTGATCCTCTGTCGCCATCCAATAGATGGGCACAAAGTTGTATTTGGGATATGACGCTTTAAGTTCAAGGGTAAGGTTGATTGTAGAGATAATCTTGTACAAAAAATAAAGAGGCCCGGTAAAGAGGTTTAGTTGGTGCCCGGTAACGACGGTAAACGTAATCGGCTCCTTAAGTTGTCGGATATGGGTTTCCGTTTTTTTTGTAAGGTCAACCCCGTCATATTGTTTTTGAAGTGCCTCATAAAGTACTTCCCTATGTGACGGGGGAAATGTTTTGGCCTTTTCCTGTATCTGTTCCCTAAAGTTCTCCAAGTTCGGAAAGCGATGGTAAAAAGAACGAAGTGATTCTTTTTCCTTAAGATAATCACATATCAATTCCGAAAAATATCCCGTGCGATCAAAGGGAAGACATTCAATATCCATAGATTGGGTCAAAATACGCGTAAAGATAAAACTATCACTTTTTGGAGTTCCTAAAAATACGTTAAACCGAATTTAAGGCCTGTGATGGATTTTGGTACCGATTTTAGTCAATAATCGTTAGATTTGACACACTTCAAAATCTAATTCTTATTTTATGAAGCAATTTTTACTCACCTTATTGCTTGCCATCTTGCCTTTTTCGGTAGTTCCGCAGGACTTGAAATCGCCTTCTGAATTTTTGGGCTATCCGCTGGGAACCCAATTTACGAGACACCATCAGGTAGTAGATTACTACAAGTATTTGGCGGAAAAAGCACCCGATCGAATGCAATTCTTGGAATACGGTAAAACGAACGAAGGGCGACTTCTTTTTTTAGCCTACCTTTCCAGTGCGGAGAACATGGGAAATTTAGAGAATATCCGCACCGAGCATCTACGTAGCATGCGAGGTGAGGGAAATGCTTCAAAAGTTATCGTTTGGCTTAGCTACAATGTCCATGGCAACGAGAGTGTAGGTACAGAGGCTTCCATGAAGACTATCCATTCACTTTTGAAGGAAAACAGCGATTACCTAAAGAATACCGTGGTGATTATTGATCCTTGTTTAAATCCTGATGGACGTGACCGTTATGTTAATTGGTACAACCAATATAAGAATACACCTTATACTGTGGATCCCAACAGTACGGAACACCATCAGGGATGGTGGACGGGCCGCAGCAACCATTATATGTTCGACTTAAATAGGGACTGGGCCTGGCTTACACAAATGGAAAGCCGGCAACGCCTGAAAGTATACAACAAATGGTTTCCCCACGTACACGTAGATTTTCATGAACAAGGTGTTGACGAGCCCTATTACTTTGCTCCGGCAGCGGAACCTTATCATGAGGTAATTACCGCTTTTCAAAGGTCCTTTCAGATAGACATTGGAAAAAATCATGCTAAATATTTCGATGCTGAAGGATGGTTCTATTTTACCAAGGAATCCTTTGACCTGCTTTATCCCAGTTATGGGGATACGTATCCTACCTATAATGGTGCAATTGGAATGACCTATGAGCAGGGCGGTAGTGGAAGGGCCGGTTTAGGCATCATTACGCAAATTGGGGATACCTTAACCCTCAAGGATAGGATTGTACACCATCATACTACTGGATTATCCACAGTAGAAATTTCCACAAAGAATGCGGAGAAACTCATCACAGAATTCAAAAAGTTCTTCAAGAGCAAGAAATATAAATACAAGAGTTATCTTCTTAATGGAGAAAAGGACAAATTGAATGCCCTCGCCCAATTATTAGATCAACATCAAATTGAATATGGGTCCGGGAAAGGAGGTACTGCAAGAGGATTTCGATTTATGACAGGAAAAACGGGCAACATCAAAAACTCCGAAGAAAGTATGGTCGTCTCAACGGACCAACTCAAAGGCACTTTGGTAAAGGTACTTTTTGAACCTAGCACAAAATTAAGTGATTCCCTTACCTATGATATTACCGCTTGGTCCCTGCCTTATGCCTATGGTTTGGATGCCTTGGCCTCTGAGACGAAGATCGAGGCCAATACGGATAATCCTTGGAGAATGGATCCACCAAAAGAAAAAAGTGTCGCGAAAGATAACTACGCGTATGTGGCCCAGTGGAAGCATATGAAGGACGCCCGTTTTTTGGCCGAGCTTTTACAGGAAAAGATTCGGGTTCGTTATGCAAAAAAGCCTTTTGCCACAAACGGCAAAAAATATGAGCGCGGAAGTTTGATCATTACCAAAGGTGATAATGCCAACAACGCAAACTTCAATACCCTTTTAACCGAAATTGCCAATAAGCACCATATTACATTGGAGACAACAGATACGGGTTTTGTTGAAAGTGGTAAGGATTTTGGATCGGAATATGTACGTATGGTCCCTAAGGTAAAAGTCGCAATGCTATCCGGAGAGCCTACCTCTACCTTGCGGTTTGGTGAAATATGGCACTTCTTTGAGCGGCAATTGGGCTATCCGATAACGATTATCGATACGAGCTATTTGGAAAGTGTCGATTTGTCCGGATATGATGTCTTAATTCTACCCGGTGGTGACGGTTATACGGATTTCGCAGATGTTAAAAAATTACAACGCCTTAAAAAATGGGTGTCCAACGGAGGCCGACTTATCGCAATGGGCGGGGCTATCCAAGGCTTAGCCGTAGAAAATGGTTTTGGTCTCAAGCAAAGGGAGGCGCCAATGGATTCCATGGAAAACCTCTTCCCGTATGAGGAAACCGTACGTGAACAGTTAAGGAAGGAGATTAGGGGAGCTATTTTTAAGGCCAAGGTAGATCCAACGCATCCACTGGCTTTCGGATATGACGATATTTACTTTACCTTGAAGCAGGAAAGTTATGCCTACGAGTATTTGGACAGCGGTTCCGTGGTTTATCTAGAGCAAGGGGCCCAGGTACCTGTAGCCGGTTTTGCCGGTATCGAAGCCCAAAAAAAACTGAATCGCACCCTGGTCTTTGGGGTTGAAGCGCATGGACAGGGCAAGGTAGTTTATCTGGTGGATAACCCTCTTTTTAGGGGTTTTTGGGAAAATGGCAAACTCTTTATGGCCAATGCCTTGTTTATGTTGGAGTGATGGCAAGCATCCTAACAACAAACGGCTTATAAGATATTCTGAATACTCATATCCATTGGTTCTTTGTACCTTAACCAGGCATTTCTTTAAATCAAAGAATGAACAATGTACAGGACTTAAATATTGAGAAGGAAGTTTTACCCCTATTCAATTATTCGCTAAACTCCTTCACCAAGAAAGTAATTCTTGAAATATTAGAAACCCCTTTGGCATCTACTTACGAGATTTTAGAACGCCAAAATGTTCTCAGAGGATTTACCGCCAACCATGAAATTCTCCGGCAGTACTCCTATACCGTTCTGTACTTAAATGAAGTTCATTTTTTTCTTAACGATGCAAAAATTGAAGACTTATCCCAAAGAAAGTTTCGATACAGGTTATTCGCCTCTAAAAAGGAGAAAGCGAGCTACAAAAGTAAGCTTAATCAACTTGTATTATTTTTTCATCGCCTGGAATCAAAATATTTTATACGGTTAGACTTAGAACAGTTTCCAGAAGGCTATCGTACCGATATTAGGCGTATTTTGCAGTTTCTTTCGAACTTCGAGCTAAAAAAGTATGAAAACCTCGTAAGAGAGCATAGTTTGAAAGATAAACATGTAATTGATTTGACCGAAAAAATTAGCAAAGTCAAGGGGAAGGGAATGATTTCGACCTTTTGGCAAGACTTGTTCAGGTTTGAAGCGTTTCTTTCCATAAACCTTGGAATTCTTAAGTATGATTTTACTTTTCCAACTATCAACGAAAAAGGCATAAAGCTTGTTAGGTTTTATCACCCCTCAATAGATGAACCGGTCAAAAACAACTTTGAAACTACCAGTAACGTGATAGTTTTGAATGGTCCAAATATGTCGGGAAAGTCTACCTTTCTCAAAGCAGTTGGACTTTGTATGTATTTTGGGCATCTTGGATTAGGAATACCGGCATCTTCCGGAGAAATCCCCTTTTGCAATCATTTCTCCATTCAGATCAATAGAAGAGATGATATTTTAAAAGGTTACAGTCATTTTATGACCGAGGTGATGAACCTTAAAAACATTGTTGAAAATGCCCTTAACGGTGAGAAATGCTTTGCGGTTTTTGATGAGCTTTTTAGCGGTACAAACGTTGAAGATGGTTTCGAAATCTGTAAAACTACCATAAATGGTCTGAGCAAGTATGACAATTCTTACTTCATACTATCCACTCACATCCAACGATTGAAAAATGTTTCAAATGAAAAAGTCGCCAATTATTATATAGACTGTGAACTAATCGAGGGGAAACCCGAGTTTACCTATAAACTGAAGAAGGGTTGGTCCGACCTTAAAGTGGGCAGAATATTATTCGATAGGGAAGGACTGAACAAAATGCTGAATCCAGAATAAAAACTTGCGTAGGGAACTAAAGTTGATGAGTAATCCTTTCCTAACCCTCCAAAGCCTTTCTACAATACTCCAAACATTTGGCCACTTCCTTAACGGAGTTTGAATCCTGGGGCACCTCATATTCCAATTCAATGGAAACCGGGTAAGTGTATTTCTTATCCCGCATAAGTTGTAGCACCTCTACAATGGGAGTGTCCCCTTTTCCAAAGGGCAGATTGGCCTGTCCATTTTCAAGATTTTTTCTATCCTTTAAGTGCATGCTACTTATACGCTCATGTTTGCCCTGTATCAACTCCAAGGCATCGGTATAACCGGCAGCAATGTAATGGCCCAAATCCAGATTCATCATATTATGTTCGGATTGTTTTAAGGCTGTATCCCAAAAAGTCGGGGTTTGTTGGGTATGTCCGTGATACGCTACATTCATCCCATGTTTTGAGGCCATAGTACCTAATTTGCGTGTATGGATATCATTACCTGGCAACTCCAAGGTTACATGATCAGCTCCCAATACCTTGGCGGCCCGCAGACCATAATCAATCTCAGCATCGGTGTTTTTTACACCGAAGGCGTTTGGCTTAAAGGCATAAATATGAACTCCCTTGTCCGTATACATTTTTTTGAGCTCTTCAAACTTGCCCATGCCTACGGTTGAGCGCCAATCGGACACCACTTTTCTGTAATTCTCCAATTGGGATTTCATTTCCTCAAATTCCTTGATCTGATTCTGGGTAAGTTCACCGCTTTTACTTTTGCGCATCATACCATAAAAAGTCCTGCGATCCAAAGGATTTTTTGGCTTTCCGGCAAAATGCTCCACAGGGTCACCCATCAATTCAATGGCATTTAGACCGGCATCCAGTACATATTGCAAAGTGGCCTCGGCACTTTGGTCCGGCATATCCCTAAACGAGTAGGTGATGCATCCTATCTGCACCCCGTTTATCTTAGAGTCGTTTTGTTTATGCAGGGATAGAATTGAAGGTGCGCCAAAAACCAAAGGATCGCTTAATACGATTCCTGTCGCCAAAGCAGTGGAATTTTTTAGAAACTTACGCCTGGAACGAGTATGCCCTGGATTGTTCTTCATGGTATGGGATTTTGTTATCTTTAAAAGTAGCTATAAATCCAAAACCCTACAACTAGCCCTGTTTTTCTTGATTGCACCTGTTTTTTATTCGAATTTGGTATTTTGTCCGGATAGAGCTATTCCTCTTCATAACCTAGGTATGGCCTTGTGTTTTAGATCATAAAACAAAGAAAAAAGGCGGAACGTTGATAGTTCAAATAGGGAAATGTGTAAGTATATGATTTCAACACAATCAGGCCACACTTATTTTAAGGGTACTTTTAACATATAATCATCCGCAGCCATAAAAAGTGTTTTCTCATCAGTTGTAAAAGCGCAATTGGCCGTAGCCTGACCTGTATGTATTCGGGCAATGGCTTTGCCCGATAGGTCAAATATCCAAACTCCGCCCGGGCCTGTTGCAAAAAGATATCCGTCACTATGCATTTTCATGCCATCCGGTAATCCCTGCTGGCCCTCTTGGCCAATTAAAGGCGTAGTATCATAAAAAATTATTTTGTTGCTTACCATTCCCGGGGCGGTTAGATCGTATTGATACCATGTCGCATTTTCCGGATCGGAAACGGCCACGAAGAGTTTGGATTCGTCCGGGGACAACGCAATACCATTGGGTCGGGTCAATTGATCTACCAAAATAAGTTCACCCGATGTCTTTAGACAGTATACCCCCTGAAAATCCAGCGCTTTGTTCGGGTCATCCATTTGTTGTGGTAGCCCATACGGTGGATCGGTGAAGTATAGATTACCTTGGCTGTCAAAAACCCCATCGTTGGGACTATTGAACCGTTTGCCTTGATAATTGTCCGCCACAACCTCGTAATCGGGACTGGGAGAATCTAGCGAAGCCTTCATTCGCGCCACCCTTCGTTCGCCATGCTGCATCAGAACCAATTGCCCATTGGGATCTAAAAGTAATCCATTGGAGCCGGGTTCCTTTCCATCAAAAGCTTTACCCAAATAACCGGAAGGTTTTAAATATGTCGTCAAATCGCCACTCCCGTCAATTTTAAAAACCGTATTGTTAGGGATATCCGAAAATAATAGATAACCCCCCGAATCGATCCATAAAGGCCCTTCTGTCCATTTGAAACCACTACCGATTATTTCTATTTCACTATTTGCGTCAATGAGGTTCAGTGCCGCATCATCTAAAATTTCAATGGAAAAATGGTGATTTTCATGACAGGCCACCAGTACTAACGCTATTGGGAGGATAAGTCTTTTCATGATGTTCTTGATTATTGAGTTAGCGGCATCAAATCATGGTAAGATATCCTAAAATACACAATAATAAAAATTGACTTGGTTTCCCCTTGAAATCACTGCTGAATCCCGATTCCCAAAGTTTGTTCGTTCAGACATAAAAAAGGCACCGCCTAAACGGTGCCTTCCCACTCAACTAAACACTATCCCTATTTGGGCATCACTACATCCTCGATGATATGAATTACCCCATTGGAGGCCATTACATCGGTTTTGGCAATTTTACTATAGTTACCATTGGCATCTTTTAGAAAAATACCTCCATCCTTGTTCATTGCGGTCAATTTTGCACCGTTCAAGGTGGTCAGTTCCACCTTGCCCTTTCCTGCTTTCAGAGCGGCGACCACATCGCTGGCGGCCAATTTGCCAGAAACCACATGATAGGTAAGTATGGCACTAAGCTTTTCTTTGTTCTCTGGTTGCAATAGAGTATTTAGGGTATTGGAGTCAATTTTGGCAAAGCCCGAATTGACCGGGGCAAAAACGGTAAATGGGCCGTCTCCCTTTAAGGCCCCTACCAAATCAGCCGCTTTTAGTGCGGTGACCAAAGTTGAGAAGTCGTCTACGGAAACGGCTATGTCAACAATATCCTGGGATTTTTGGGCAGTTGCCCTAGTCGCAAGAAATAGGATTGAAATGGTGGTTAGTACAAAAGCTATTTTTTTCATGATTTTTTAATTTTAAGATTTAAATGATTCGTTTTTTTGCGCGCTTTCGTAATCATTTACACACCTTTTTCCGATTTGGATGAAGACCCTGGTTTTTTATCATATCTTTAACACCTCTGATTTTTGCCAATGGATGATGCCCTCCTTATTAAAAGAGTTCATGACCAAGACCAAAAGGCACTGTATCAATTGTATGACAAGTATTCCGGGGCCTTATTCGGTGTGATATTGCGCATGTGCCGAAATGAATCCTTGGCAGAGGATTTGCTTCAAGAAACCTTTATTAAGATTTGGAGGAATATTGGAAGCTATGATGAAACTAGGGGAAAGTTTTACACCTGGGCATACCGAATAGCTAAAAATACCACATTGAACGCGCTTCGGAAAAACGACTTGCTCATCCAAACCGAAGATTTAAGTGTATATGGTACTACAAGCCCAACCGAAACTACGCCAGATTATACAGAACTTAACGGTGCGTTGAAAAAACTAGAGCCCCACCATCAAGAAGCCCTGTCCCTAATATATTTTAAGGGATATACGCATCGGGAGGCACATACGGTAATGGGAGTGCCCTTGGGGACGTTTAAGTCATACATTAGTCAAGCCTTAAAGTCTTTAAGGAAAACCTATGGAAACGAACTTATGATGTTTTGGCTGTTAACCGAATTGATTTCAAATGGATAGAAAAAGGATACTTGAGGAAGGACTTTTGGAAAAATATCTGTTGCATGAGCTGACGGTTAGGGAACAATTTGCTGTTGAAAAAGCGTTGCAAGAGGATGCGGAACTGCAATCAAGATTCGAAATGTTGGAGGCGGATTTTGAACGAATGGCCTTTGAAAATGCCATTATACCGAACACTAGGGTAAAGGAATCACTTAAAACCCGTGTTGAAAGTGAACATACAAAGCAAAGCAATAATTGGCCCTTATTTGCTGCCGCAAGTATTGCCTTGATTTTTTTATCCACCTCATTTTGGCTTTTCACGAATTGGCAGGATGCCCAAAAAAATCTTGATACCATACAGAACCAAACGACCGATCTTCAAAAGCGTTTGAATCTATTGGAAGAAAAGACTGCAAGTACCGAAACACAACTCAATGTCATAAACAATGTAAATACAATCCCTTTTTTACTTAAGGGAAACGCAAAGCTTCCTGATGCCCATGCCGTTGCCTATGTAAATCACGAGGATAAATTGGTTATGGTGAATCCAAAAGGTTTACCTGAACTGTCCGATGATCAGACCTACCAGATGTGGAGTGATGTGAATGGGGAAATGATCAACATGGGATTGCTATCTCCCAATGAAGAATTGCTGGCCTTGCAATACATCAACAATGCGGAATCACTAAATATCACCATTGAACCGGCAGGAGGTAGTGAGCACCCCACGGTAGAAAATCTCATTTCCAACGTAATGCTTTAAACAGGCACTCCGTACAAATCAAAATCGGCGGCATCCATTATCTCAATGTCCGTAAAATCGCCAATCTTTACGTAATGCCTTGTAGCATCGATCAGTACCTCGTTGTCAACATCAGGGGAGTCAAATTCCGTTCGACCCACAAAGTAATTCCCTTCTTTTCGATCTATGATGCACCGGAAAGTCTTCCCTATTTTCTCCTGGTTCAGTTCCCAGGATATCTGGGACTGTATTTCCATAATTTCATTGGCGCGTTGTTGTTTTACTTCCTCGGGCACATCATCGACCAAATTAAAGGCGTGGGTGTTCTCCTCATGACTATAGGTAAAACAGCCCAAACGCTCAAACCGCATTTCCTTGACCCAATTTTTTAAAGTTTGGAAATCTCTTTCCGTCTCCCCGGGATATCCAACAATTAATGTTGTACGAATTGCCATTTTCGGAACGGCTGTCCTAAAGTCTTGAAGCAATCTCGTAGTTTTTGCCTGAGTGGTTCCCCTGCGCATGCTCCTTAGGACAGTGTCCGAAATATGTTGTAATGGGATATCGATATACTTACAGATTTTGGGTTCACGTTTCATGACTTCCAAAACGTCCATTGGAAAGCCGGTTGGAAAGGCATAATGCAAACGTATCCACTCAATACCCTCAACCTGGGCCAACCTTTGAAGTAATTCGGCCAGATTGCGTTTTTTGTAAAGGTCCAGGCCATAGTAGGTAAGATCCTGCGCGATGAGAATTAATTCTTTTACCCCCTTGGCAGCCAATTTTTGTGCCTCCGCCAATAACTCTTCAATAGGTTTGCTTTTGTGTTTTCCACGCATCAAAGGGATGGCACAGAATGAACAGGGTCGGTCACAACCTTCTGCGATCTTAAGATAGGCATAATTCTTTGGCGTGGTCGTTAAACGTTCACCGATCAATTCATGTTTGTAGTCCGCGCCCAAAGCCTTCAGCAGATTGGGAAGGTCACTTGTCCCAAAGTATTCGTCCACGTTCTGAATTTCCTTCTGCAAATCGGGTTTGTATCGTTCACTCAAGCATCCGGTAACAAATACCTTATCTACCTCACCTTCCTCCTTTTTCTGTACATACTGCAAAATGGTATTTACACTTTCTTCCTTGGCGTTGGCGATAAATCCACAGGTATTGATGACCACTACGTTACCTTCCTCTTCGTGAACCACTTCCTTGTCGTTGGCCCGTAATTGCCCCATGAGGACTTCTGAATCATAGACATTTTTGCTACAACCCAGAGTAACCACATTGATTTTGTTCTTCTTAATGGATTTTGTACGCATAATTAGTGCCCCCTACTTCCGGGCAGGTGCAAAAATACAACAAGGCCATGGAACAAATCTGTTTTGGAATGATTTCTTCATTTTAATTTGTCCGTACCTAACCTGCAAATCTCTTGTGGGCTACCTATTTTTACCCGGAAAACTCTAAAGTGTTAGGGACAGTAGGGCACTTTTGTTATACGATATCGATAGAAATTAAATAATACTACCATCAATTAACAGATTAGTCTGTATATTCTGCGTGAATAATTGCTACTTTTAAAGCCATGAGGATTTTTCTTACCCTTTTTCTGGTCCTTCCTTTTCTGAGCCATGCCCAACCTATGGTTTCCAAAGGGGAAAAAGAAATAATGGCTTTTGAAGTTGCCATTGAAAATGCGGTGGCCAATGGGGACATTGACTTTCTGGAAAAGGCCTATGCCAAGAATTTTGTTTTCACCCACGGCTCTGGAGATGCCCAGAATAAAGAGCAATGGTTAAACGATGTAAAAAAGGCCTCAGAGGAGGGAACTTATATTTCCAGGGTGGTCAACTCCCAAAACGTGACCTTGGGCAATGGTATAGCCATAATAAAGGGGAAAACTACCGTAACTAGAAAAAACAAGAATCCGTTTTGGATCCAGTACACAAGAATCTACAAAAAAGATAGTAATGACTGGCAACTATTATCCCATTTGACCACTAATCATAACTATACGGATTAGTGCCTTCCTCATATCCATTTTCTCACTTAGGCACGTCGTGGCGTCCCTGTGGGACCAAATAATCCAAACGCCTTTTCACTTGGCTATCCTTTACTACCACCATAGCTATTTTATCCGGATCCAAATTAAATGTATAGGCCGCATTTGAAGATTGCATCAGAACGATGGAATTTAATATAAGTAGTGCTTCGCTGGGTTTTTCACTTTCGTAAAGTGCCTTTGTCATTATTTCCACAGGACTGGATGCCCGGACAATTCCCAGAAATTCCGCTGCCCGCACCCTGTTGATCAATTCTGGATCGCTTTGCGCCAATTTACCGATTTGACTTGCCAATAACTTTGCTTTTTCCCGAAAACTACTAGATACGATAATAGTCCAATACCTTTCCCATGGATCCGCTGATTGAAGACCCGCTATCAGTTGGTCTTTTACTTCCACAAAAGGCGAAAGAGAAAGATCTGTAATGGCCATATAACGTTCAATCCTTTGCTGTTCTTCTTTTCCAAAAATCACTGGGTCGGTAAAAGCATCTTCAATCAAGTGGTGCTCAGGAAAAAAGGATAAATCCGGCATTCCCTTTACCCAAGCGTCCAATGTTTGCCGCATATCATCTTGCACATCCTCGTAACCTTTTTGGTTTGCTAGGTTGACCGTCTCAAAAGGATCGGCTTCCACATCAAATAACAATTCAGGTTGCCGTGGTTCAAAAAAGGCGGATTGCATTTTGTTAAGCTCACCTACGGCATACATGGCCCGCCATTCCTGATAGGCCAATTGTTTATAACGATAGTTGTTTACCAATCCATCCGGGTTAAAGGGCGTATAACTTCGGATGTACTTGAACTTTCCTTTTCGGACCGCCCGGACCATATCGTATTTTTCGTCAAAACGATCGGCATAGCTAAAGGTCACGTTCCGCATGTTTCTATCGTTCTTAGTAATCTTTGGACCCAAAAATGGCTTTCCATCCATATTCCCGGGAGTGGGAATTCCGGCTAGATTTAATACCGTGGGACCAAAATCCACAAAGCTGACAAAATCCTGAATCGTAGTTTTCATTGGCATATTTACCAGGTGTCTGTATTTTTTGGGAATATGGACAACCAGTGGTACATGTAAGCCGGTTTCATATAAATAGCCCTTACTGCCCGGTAAAACCCCACCATGATCTCCAAAATAAAAGATGAAAGTGTTGTCCATTAACCCATCCTTCCTCAGTTCGTCCAATACTTCGCCCACCTTGTTGTCCATAGCGCGCACTTTATCCCGATAATAGGCATTCGTATAGGCAAAGGTTCGGGTCTGTGGATGGTTGGGTTGAATTTCAAATGAATTTTCGCTCGTCTTGGTTACAATGGAATCCATTTCTTGGGATGAAAAATGTAAACCGGATTCATGGGAAATACCAATATTAAATACGTGAAAAAAGGGTTGGTCCCCTTCCCTATTCTGCCAAGTGGCCTCTCCAGAGGATTCGTCCCATACTCCTTCACCCTCGATGATATTGTAATCCTTTTTTTGATTGTTGCTTGCAAAATAACCTGCCTCCCGCAAATACCAAGGAAACATATGTAGCGAATCCGGCATGGGCACCGGGATATATTTTCTATGGAACTGTGTTCCGATCCTGGGGGCATAACATCCAGAAATCAAAGTAGATCTTGCCACACTACATACCGGGGCATTGGAAAATGCCCTTGTAAAAACAAGACCCTCCTCGGCCAATGATTCAATATTAGGAGTGGAAACCCCATTTTCATCGAAAAGCTTAAGATAATGCTTAGAATTATCCTCGGAGGTAATCCATAGGATATTTGGAGGTGGAAGTTCCTCATTTTCCAATTGACAGGCCAACAATATCCCTAACAAAAACAGGGATACCGAAATGTGCAGAAATGTGTAATACCTCATTTTTTCCATAGCATTGATTTTTGTTGGCGCAGGTCATCTATTATCAAGGATTACAGAAAGGCATCAAAGAAAAGCCACTTAATTAATCACTACATCAAGATGGCAAGGCCCCCGAGGTCCAAACAAAATGAACTTTGTCACAAGATAGCAATAATACCCTTGCATCACTTTCACCTATATCCGAGGCACCCAGGTTTAATGGGTATTACCAAAACGATGGACTACTTGATTATGGTAATAATATCCGTATTTTCAATTTCATTGCCATTGAGACGAGTACCGGTGGTGAAGGTCTGCGTACCACAACATCGTTCACTATTCCGTTCAGCCAATTCAAAACTTAAGGTTTCTATCTCACTCTCCGATAAAACCACTTGGTATTCCATAACATCTTCTGCCAAAAAAAACTGTAATGTGCCCGTGCCTTCATCGATTAAAACCGGTGATAATTCTTCATTACCGTTTCTTATTGAAACATTCTCAGGATTATAGATAGCGTCATCACCAAACAAGAGATTTGTTCCGGAGGCGTTTACCAGAAGGATATTCTTGGAAGTCAAATCAAGACAATCGTTACATCCGTCATTGCATGCCGTACAAAAACTTGTTAGCGTAATTAATAAGAACAAAGCAATCTTGAAGTTGGGGCTGTTTTCCATATCAATCGTTTTTCATTAGTTGAAAAACCGTATAAATCGTTGCGTTAAAATCCGTAATAAATCATATTTTACTAATTTACTTATCATATAAACCTTTTCCTTTTAGAGTTTTTCCGATACTTTTTTCAATTCTTTACGTAAGGGCCTTAGACTGCTCAAGTGCAGAACAATGAAGTATGTATCCTCTTTGTGGTGCCGGTGGCAGTGCCCTATTTCTATTTCAAACTAAACATTTGAGGGTATTACTTTGTAACTCGATACATAGTTGCATACGTCTTTGCGTCTATAAATGTACTTTCTGACTTCAGTATAGAACGAAGTTTTTGTGAAACGGTCTCGTAAAGATCATTCTCCCCTAAAGATTGAAGTAGCCGATTGTAATTGTCTTTATATGAAAGCAATAGGTGTGAGATATCAGATATCGCTATTTCCATTGACACCTTTCCCTGCACTTCCTTTTCTACATTTATATGCTTTTTATTCAATCCGTCGAAGTTTACGAGGTGATCATAATCAGATCCCTGTACAACCAAAGGTTCCAAATTTAGTTTCACATGTAAGGAATCCAATGACAATTCAAAATCATAGATAATTACCAAGGAAGCATTCTTACCTATTCGTACAACTTCGTTCAACAAATGCTGTGATTTTCCATAATATAGGGAACCGGCAAAAGTAGTGATATCAAAGAAGTTATCCGGAAAGTCGAAATTTTGGCCGTCGTAGTGACTATATGCTATCTTGGGATGTGCTATTGATTTTTCCAACATCTCCTTTCCAGGTTCGATTCCGTGGACTTTTTTACAAAAATTGGTCAATGCAATGGAAGATTGCCCTGTTCCGCAACCCACATCCAACCCCAAGGAATACTCCTTGCCCTCATTCAAACATGCCTTTAAAATCGGCAAATGCAACAGTGGTCGAAAAGCCGCATAATGAAATGCCGTAATTTGATCATATTCTTCCGCCATGACTTTTTGTTTTTACGGTTTTGGAGTGTGAGTTACGGTTTTACCTATTGAAATTTGCCAACATAGATAGTAAAAAGGACGTTTTATTGCCCAATATAAACTTATGAGCCGCTTATAGCGTTGTGCCTATAAATCACCCTTATAGGGTATTGGGTATAAGTATAGTTTTTCAATCTAGTCCTCCTAGAAAAGTAAATTGTCCAAGATGAGGTCTGAAATGGAGACCATGCCTATATATTCCCCATTTTCCTCTACGGGAGCCATTCGGAATCCCACTTTCATCAATAGACTGGCCACGTAGCGTACCTCCATGTCAGCGGGAACACTTATGACCGGTTTGGTCATAATTTCAAACACATTTACCTCTTCGGAAGTCTTGTCCGGAATAATAACCCCCTTGATCAAATCGTGTATCAGTACAATTCCGTAGGCATCCTGCGGATGTCGTTTCTTAACGATCAAGGCCTCCACCCCTTCTTTCCGCATCAACTCCACGGCTTCCTTAGCCGTGGCCATCCCATCCACTAAAACTACGCGTTTGGTCATAACGTCCTTTGCCGCCTGAAATCCTCTTTTTGTATCCATGTTTGCTCTTATTAATGCTTAATCTGTGTTTCCCTAAATTACGGAATGTACTAAAAATACTTGTCTCTGGCCTGGTCCTTAAACTTCTTCATTTGACTTTCCAAACCGGCAATGTGCTCTATTGGCAAGACAAAGGCAATTCCAGTTCCTGGCTTATCAAATCTACCGGCCTCTTGGATAACCTTTAAAAGATTTTCCACCACGTGTTCCTCTACCAAAAACACAATGATATCCGTCTTGTCTTCGATACTTAGTCCAAAAAAGGATTTCGCTTCGTGAATTCCGGTACCCCTAGCGGGGATAATAGTAGCTCCCGTGGCTCCTGCCTCCTTCATGGCATCCACAACATCATCACAGATATTGGGTTTAACAAATGCCATAATCAATTTAAACTGCATCTTTCTCCATTTTAATTTTTAATATTCTGTTTTTTAAGCTCATAACCTGTGCGTAGCCCAATACGGTGATGATCGGGAACAAGCTGGCAAAGGCGATGAGGCCAAATCCGTCCACAGCGGGATTCCTGCCCGGCACGGCGCTAGACAACCCAAGCCCAAGGGCTGCTACTAGGGGAACAGTAACGGTGGAGGTGGTAACCCCTCCGGAGTCGTAGGCTATCGCAATGAGTCGTTTTGGTGCAAAGATAGTCTGTACAATTACCACCATATACCCTGCCATAATATATACGAACAATGGTGTTCCGGTCACTATACGAAACGTTCCCAAGGCCAAGGCGAAGGCCACACCCAAGGCCACGGTAATCCTTAACCCCCACGGGCTAATGGTCCCTGCGGAAACTTCGCCGGCCTTAATGGCAACGGCGATAAGGGACGGTTCCGCAATGGTAGTAGAAAATCCAATCAAAGCAGCAAAAATATAAATCCAGTAATACGATCTCCAATCCGTCAACGCATTTCCACCCGCTGCTATAAAAGCGGGATCGGACAATTGTGTGGCCATAATCTTTCCAAGAGGAAAAAGTGCCTTTTCCAGCCCCATAAGGAACAAGGCTAGTCCGATCACCACATATATTCCTCCCAGGATAACCTTCTTTAAATGGGGAATCGGTTGTTTTAGTACCACCAATTGAAAGAAAACGATCAATAGGAGAATGGGCATTACATCCCTAATGGTGTATATTAAAATCCATACAAAATCCACAACAAAGTCGAACATGGGCATGTATTTAACTAAACCAAAATAATCCGTATGCCATAACAAAGACCATAGGCAAAAGTGATGCGAAGGCAATAAGGCCAAAACCATCCAAAAGTGGGCTCCTACCCTTAATTACGGTGGCCAAACCAACACCAAGAGCCGTTACCAGTGGTACTGTAATGGTGGAGGTCGTAACCCCGCCGGCATCATAGGCCAAACCTATGATTTCCGAAGGGGCGATAATAGTCATCAACATTACCAATACATATCCACCTATAATCAGATAATATAGCGGCCAACCCTTAAGGATACGCAATACACCAATAACAATGGCCAGGCCTACGGAAAAAGCCACTGCCAGGCGTAGACCAAAGGCATAGATATTCATTGTGCTTTGATCATTCTTGATCAAGCCAGCACCGGATGATATCTCCGAGGCCTCTTTGGCAACGGCTATCAACGCCGGTTCAGCAATAGTAGTTGAAAAACCCAAGGCAAAGGAAAAAATCAACAACCAAAAAAGACTTCCTTTCTTTGCCAGCGCATAGGCCATGGCCTCCCCTATGGGAAATAATCCAATTTCCAGCCCCTCGATAAAAAGCATTAGGCCCACTATGACGAACAAAATGCCTATTATCACCTCGCCAATCTCCGGGAATGGCTGTTGAATAACTGCGGTTTGAAAAAAAACAACAACTACAATTATTGGAATCAGATCCGTGACGGCGGCCCAAAGCTTTTTTGATATGTCCAGAATATAGGCCTTATACATATGGCCTTTTCCGTTTTACCCAAAACCTTTTTATACCCATTCCCGTTGAAAATTATCCCGTTGTTCTATAATTGGTCTTTTAAGCATCCATTGCCCCACCTAAAAGCACCACGGCGCAACATTTATCCCTTTCTTAAACCTTAAAAAAGGAGTCCACAAATTCATATTTATTGAAAACCTGAAGATCCTCCATACCTTCACCGACCCCGATATATTTAACGGGAATCTGAAACTGGTCCGAAATGCCTATGACCACCCCACCCTTTGCAGTTCCGTCCAATTTGGTGACCGCCAATGCGGTTACTTCCGTAGCCTTGGTAAACTGTTTGGCCTGTTCAAAGGCGTTTTGCCCTGTAGAGCCATCCAGCACCAATAGAACCTCATGTGGGGTATCATCGACTACTTTTTGCATCACCTTTTTTACTTTGGTCAGTTCGTTCATCAAATTCACCTTGTTGTGCAGGCGACCCGCCGTATCGATAATTACAACATCGGCACCTTGGGAAACCGCCGAACTCAGCGTGTCAAAAGCGACAGAAGCCGGATCGCTGCCCATCTTTTGCTTTATTATGGGCACATCCACTCGATCCGCCCAGACTTGCAATTGATCTATGGCCGCGGCACGAAAGGTATCAGCAGCGCCCAACACCACCTTGAGCCCTTGTTCTTTGAATTGATGAGCCAATTTTCCTATGGTCGTTGTCTTCCCGACACCATTGACGCCTACTACCATGATAACAAAAGGTTTTTTATCCACGGGGATATGGTATTCTGCTTCTTCCCCGGTATGGGTTTCGGATAGCAGACCGGCAATTTCCTCCCTTAGAATAGTGTTCAACTCATCAGTCCCCATATATTTGTCCCTGGCTACCCTGGCTTCGATACGCTCAATGACTTTTAAGGTAGTGTCCACACCAACATCGGATGTCACCAAAACCTCTTCCAGATTATCCAATACATCATCATCTACCCTGGATTTACCGGCCACTGCCTTGCTCAATTTGGAGAAAAAATTGGTCTTGGTCTTTTCCAGGCCCTTGTCCAAAGATTCCTTTTTCTTTGCGGAAAATATGTTTTTGAATAAGCTCATACGTCTTAAAGAATGCTTTTTTCAAAGATATGAAAGTAAATGGCGTAAACCCAAGGGAAAGTCCCCTGTACATGACGGGAAAATTACGCCAATAGGTAGGTGCTGATATTGAAAAGCCCAGGTCGATTAAGCCTTGTAACAATCGTGAGTTACGCTAGGTTTGTACCAAATCCCATATGCTGAAACATAACTGTGGTTCATAAAAAAAGCCGTCCCCTATTTGGAGGACGGCTTTTCTAACCTATATATGATTTTTCTTATTTCTTGGCAATCCATTCATTCACCAACTCCGGTGGCATTACGGATTCTACAAAAGTATAGGCCCCCGTTTTAGGCGATTTTACCATTTTTATTGCCTTGGTCAATCTTTTTGAAGTGGATTGTAAAGTTGCTACCGTTTTCTTTGCCATGACTTGTACTATTATCTATTTTCCCAAATGGAAAACTACTTAATTTCTTTATGAACCGTTACTTTTCGAAGAATTGGATTGTATTTCTTAATTTCTATGCGCTCCGGAGTGTTCTTCTTGTTCTTTGTGGTAATGTACCTAGAGGTACCGGGAACGCCCGAATTCTTATGCTCTGTACACTCTAAGATAACCTGTACCCTATTTCCCTTCTTTGCCATTGTATTATTTTATAAATCCTTGTGCCCTAGCTTCCTTCAAAACAGCGGAAATCCCTTTTTTATTGATGGTTTTCAATGCTTTGGCCGAAACCTTTAATGTAACCCAACGATCTTCCTCAGGAATATAGAAACGCTTTTTGGAAAGGTTTACGTTAAACCTTCTTTTCGTTTTATTGATGGAAAACGAAACGTTGTTTCCGAACATTGCCCTCTTACCCGTAATTTCACAAACTTTTGACATTGCGCTGGATTTTTCTTTAAACAGGGTGCAAATTTATATCTTTTTTGCGGTACAGGCAAAAATTAGTTTAGATTTTTAAAATTTCTTTCTGAAGTAATTCAAGTGCCTTATGGACAGACTTTTGGACGATGCGTTCCCTGTGGTTTCCCATGTTGAATTTTTCTGCAAAAACGCGCTCCGGAGTCGCAATGGCGATGTATACGGTTCCAATTTCCGCATCTGAATCACCCTTTGTGGGGCCGGCATTTCCAGTGGTAGCAATGGCGAAATGGGTCTTAAGTAAGTGTTTTACGTTTTTGGCCATGATTTCCGCAACCTGCGCACTTACAACCGAGTGTTCCTGGAGAATAGCTTGGGGTACCTTTAGTAAATCGATTTTGGTTTCCGTGGCATAGCTTACCACACTTCCCCTAAAATAAGCCGATGCCCCAGGTATACTGGTCAATTGTTGGGCGATTTTTCCCCCAGTAAAACTTTCCGCCGTGGCCAAGGTCCTATTTTTTTGGGTCAATAATTTTGCAACCACCTCCTCCAAGGTCTCCTCATCTTCGGTGCCATATAGAATGTCCCCAATTAAGGGAAATAATTTTTGCGACGCCTCATCCATGGCATCCACCAAAACTTTCTCATCCGTGCCTTTGGCCGTTAGTCGCAATCGAACTTTTCCCAAATTGGGTAAATAGGCCAATTTAATAAAATGTGGAAGGTTATCTTCCCAAGATTCCAATCTATCGGCAATTGCACTTTCGCCCAGACCGTAGGTGACCAAAGTTTTATGGATAATATAGGGACGTTTATACTTTTCCACAATTTTAGGGATTACTTCGTTTGTCATCAAATACTTCATTTCAAACGGAACCCCCGGAAGGGAAAAGAAGGACACTCCATCGGAATGCATCCACATACCCGGTGCCGTTCCATGGGCATTGTGCAATATAATGGCTTTGGAAGGTACCCAAGCCTGCTGTCTATTGATATCCGAAATGGGCGTGGAAATATATTTGGCGAATAAATGTTCTATATAAGCCAAAACCTTGGCGTCCTCTACCAAGGTATCCTGAAAAAACTCGCAAAATGCATTCTTAGTGACATCATCCTTGGTCGGACCTAATCCACCCGTGATGATAACCACGTTTGCTCTTTCCTTGGCCTCCGCCAATGCCTTTTGAATATGGTCGTTATCATCCTGAACCGAAGTTATCTGGAAAACGGAGACTCCAATCCGGTTCAGCTCTTTGGCGATAAAAGCCGAATTGGTATCCACTATTTGGCCAATGAGAATCTCATCGCCAATGGTAATTATTTCGGCTAACATTATAGCCCGAAGTCTTTTTTAAGCTCGGAGACTACCTGATCGATGTCCTTTTTGAGGGAAGGAAAGATTCGTTCAATTTCCGCCATGTTGGCCTCCTTTTTTCCCAAAGTCTCTATTTCCAAGGCAGCGGCCCTTGTCTGTTCCATGCCCAAAAGGTCTACATTGGGTTTTATCTTATGGGCCAATTTATAAACGTCATTGTAATTCCCCTGCGCCAAGGCGGTTTGTAAGGCTTCCAAGTCTTGGGGCACTTCATCCAAAAATACTGAAATAACTGAATTGATGAAATCCTCATCACCCTCGGCCATTTCGTTGATTTTATCTAAATTATAAATCATTATTTAATTTTTACGGAAAATAGTTCCTGCCCCTCCAATACTCCCGAAAGATAGTCATTTGCCTGAATTCTTCCAACACCGGCCGGAGTACCGGTAAAAATAACATCCCCTTTTTTCAACATAAAAAATTGGGAAACATAGGAAATGAGTTCGTCAATCTTCCAAAGCATCAAGGCCGTGTTTCCTTTTTGTACTTCTTCCCCGTTCTTAATGAGCGAAAAGTTCAGTTCCTGCAAATTTTTGAATTTGGTCCTGGGCAACCACTCGCCAATTACTGCGGCCCCGTCAAAACCCTTGGCTTTTTCCCAAGGCAGCCCTTTTTCCTTTAATTGGGTTTGTAAATCCCTGGCCGTGAAATCAATACCCAAACCTATCTCATCATAATAGGTATGAGCGAATTTTTCATGAATATGCTTTCCAACTTTTTTAATCTTTACCAATACTTCAACCTCATAATGCACATCATTGGAAAATTCGGGAATATAAAAATCCTGTTCCCGGGGCAGTATAGCCGAATCCGGTTTAATAAATATGACCGGAGAAGTAGGTTTCTCATTGGCCAATTCCTTGATATGTTCGGTATAATTGCGACCTATGCAGATGATTTTCATGAACTGGAATTTGGTAATGGTATATCTTGGGATTAACGCTTTTTACCCCAGCTTGCTATTAAGACTTTTAAGTCGTATTCGGGTCAGTACTTTTTTTGTGTATAGCGGAAAATCAGCATTTTGAATCCATCCAAAATAGCCCGGTTCCTGTTCTAGGACCTCCAAAACCTTCTTACCTTTGTGTTTTCCAAAGGAAAAAATCTCCTCTCCGCTGTCATCCAAAGCAATGAATCCTGCAAAGTCTACCATTTTTTTGTGCGTAGAGAACTCTGCCAATTTCTTTACATTGTTTTCCAATTCCGGATAACGCTGCAATTGCGAAAGCAGTACCTCATAAGTAGCTTGGGTATCCGCTTTGGCACTGTGGGCGTCTGTCAATTCCTTGCCGCAATAAAACTTGTAGGCAGCTGCCAAAGTACGTTTTTCCATTTTGTGGAAAATGGTCTGTACGTCTACCGAAACCATATTTTTCATATCAAAATCCACATCTGCCCGAAGCATCTCCTCCGCCAACAAGGGAATATCAAAACGATTGGAATTGAATCCCCCCAAATCACTGTCCTTGATCATGCTATAAACTTCCTTGGAGAGTTCCTTGAACGTAGGCTCATCGGCTACCTTTTCATTTGAAATACCATGGACGGCAATTACCTCCTCGGGAATCTTCATTTCAGGATTTACCAACCAGGTCTTACTTTCCTTATTTCCATTGGGATGTATTTTGAGAATGGAGATTTCCACTATCCTATCCTTGGCCACGTTGGTACCTGTGGTCTCCAAGTCAAAAAAGCAAATGGGTCTTGTGAGTTTTAATTCCATATGCGGCAAAGATAGCCATAGATTTTCCCCTGAAGACGGATTACCACAAATTTATTCCAGGGAATGCGAAAACAGCCATGGTACAAGTTCGGGCTCCGCAAAAGCATTTTCCCAACTGTTATGGTTTACATCCTCATAAGTAGTGAATTTCACCTTCCCTCCCGCTTTTTTTAGGGCGGCCGCCATCTTTTGGGAATGTTCATAGTCCACTACCATATCCGAATCCCCATGAAACAACCACCAAGGGTTGCCGATCAACTGAGGTGCCGTATCGGGATGGGCGCCGCCACAAATAGCAAAGGCCGCGGCAAAAGTCCCAGGACTCCTTCGCACAAGCTCCAAAGTCCCCATGCCGCCCATGGAAAGTCCGCCTAGATACATTCGTCTGGAATCGATATTATAGTTCTCGGTAAGGTCATCAATTAATCCCTGAAGGATTTTCATGGCCGGGGTAGGTTCACCATCCGGATAAAAGGTAAAGGTGAAGAACAGAAGAAACTGTTCCTTTTTTACATTGGCCCAGTATCCTTCTTCCGGACACTGGGGAAAAACAACTATGGCCGGATATTCCTCTCTAATATCCTCTTGGAGAAATAGGTCTGCCCCATAGCTCAATTGAGCCTCATTATCATCTCCCCTTTCCCCTGCCCCATGCAATACCAATACTAAGGGGTATGCTTTTTCTGCATCATAATTTTCCGGAAGCAGAATGCGGTAGGGAAGCTTGCCCGATTCATGCTGAAATTCCATTTTCTGATAGGCGGATACATCTTGATCGGACTTTTCCGGTCCACAAGAAATTAGTACAATAAGGGGCAATAGTAAAAAGCGTCTCACTTGGGTCGATTATCTTCATAAAGATAAGGGATACGCAATGAAAACTACAATCTAGTATTGATAATGTTATTGAAGGCCGAGCCAAAGGTATAGCTTAGACCAAATCCGAACCCTAATTCAAAATCGGTGGCAATTTGTCTTTGCTGCAACAGTACGTCCTCTATAGAGGCGTCCCCTGCGGGTAGGTTGATCTGATCTCGGATAATCTCAAAATCCCCAGAAAAGCTTATGGCCAAACCTTTAAAAACCCTTATGGAAAACCTACCGAAAAGTTGTATCCTGTTTCTTTCAAAATCATCCAGGAAGGTGGAGCCCCTTAAACGGGAATAGATGTTGCCCCAAGGTTGCCGATAACGCACCTGAACATCCAGGGAATGGTTAAAAATTCCCTCTTGGGTCTTCATAAAAATGGTCGGTTCTATATAATCGTTATGAAAGTACCCGATTTTATAGGCGAATACAATTTCCCTGCGCAGTACTTCACGATATGGAAAAATGTTGTACTCAATGGCCGGGGTAAAGTAATATCTGAAATCCAGATTGGTAAAGGTATCATGCCTTGCGCCTCCAAAGATACCGGCGGACCAATGATCGGATAGGCTTCTTACAATACTACCATCCGCGGAGTAGCGTAATCGCTCACTGGTAAAGGTCTCATCATCACGTTCAAACTCGGCATTTGCCTGATTCAATTGCAGGTCCGTCCTTATCCGCCAATTTTCCGTAACGTGATCGCTTTCGAAACCAACTTCATATTCAAACTCCCTCCTACTGGTTTCCCGATCCAGATCGGCTTCGCCATACACCTCAAAAATCCAATTGTTCCATGGATCTTCAAAATCGATATCCTGTCTTTGCGACAAACCTTCCGAGTTGATTTTATAATCTATCTTATCAGCTAAATCAGACTGAATAAGATAAGGAAGAAGACCTGATTTTATGGTGGTAACCAGCCCATTACGTACCTCATCTGCGGTCATGTTCACATTGGTATCATAGGAGCGTTTTACCAGGGTGCCTTCATATTCCCCAACTCCTTCAAATTCCAGTTTATAGGTCCGCCCTCCACTTCCATTGGCAATATCATAAATAAAAAGGTTTACATTGGCCAGGCCTTGGTCTCGAACATGATCTACAAAATTGATTTCTTGTCGAATAAAGCTTCGTTCGCATCTACATTCGATAAAGAGCGTTATACGGCCCTTTTCCTTGGGTTCTTCCTGTGAAAAGCCGGTTTGGACCAAAAGAAAGGTTAGCAGGGTAAAATAAAGAAATCTCCAATACCTATGGAGGCAATACTTCATTCAAAAAAGGTCTTTGGTGTTTGGCAAAGCGTCAAAGATAAGGGTAACCAAGAAAAAATGGAATCAAAAAGTGGGTTATGGGTAATAGGAATGATTTAAATAATGGAACTATAATTCCCTGGTTACGTCCCAATTTTCCAAATAATCGGCCACAGCCTTTGCGAACATACTGCCCAAAGCTCCGTTTACCACTCTGTGATCATAACTATGCGACAGATACATCTTGTTGCGTATTCCTATAAAGTCGCCCTCCTTGGTTTCGATTACGGCCGGGACCTTTCTGATGGCCCCTAGGGCTAAGATTCCTACTTGGGGTTGGTTGATTATGGGTGTGCCAAAAACACTTCCAAAAGTACCCACATTGGTAACCGTGTAGGTCCCATCCTGGATTTCATCCGGTTTCAATGCGTTGGTACGTGCTCTATGGGCCAAGTCATTGACCACCTTGGCCATACCCACCAAATTCAACCGGTCCGCATTTTTTATTACAGGGACGATAAGATTACCATCTGGTAGGGCCGCAGCCATACCGATATTGATATTTTTTTTCTTGATGATTCTTTCTCCGTCCACGGAGATATTCATCAATGGGTATTTTTTTAAGGCCTTGGCCACAGCTTCCATAAAAATCGGGGTAAAGGTCAATTTTTCACCTTCTGCCCTTTCAAAAGTATCCTTTACTTTATTGCGCCAATTAACAATGTTGGTTACGTCTACTTCTATGAAACTTTGAACGTGTGCTGCCGTAGAAACACTCTCTACCATATGCTTGGCGATCAATTTTCCCATTCGAGACATTTCAATGACCTCATCCATGCCGTTAGACTGAATTGTGGATCCTTCATGCTTCCCAACAGGCACTGCCATAGGTTTACGTACAGGTGCCGGCAGTGGTTCGGGTTCAATGGTTTGAACGTCTTCTTGCTTTCCTGATTTTCTGTTTTCAAGATAGGCCAGCATATCATTTTTGGTAACCCTTCCTTCTTTTCCCGTACCTTGGATTGCGTCCAGTTCTTCCATGGAAACGTCCTCTTCTTTGGCAATATTTCTGACCAATGGAGAATAAAAACGTTCTGACGCACTGTAATCCCTAACGGTCACATCCGTAGTTTCACGAGCAATGGATACCATATCTTCGGCCATGGCAACAGCTTCTACCGGAACTTCTATCTTGGCTTCTTCTGATTTTATCTTTACATTTTCCGATTCACCTACTTTTGCAATTGAAGTAGATACTTCACCGTTCATTTCTATTATGGCAACGGTTTCCCCTACTTTTATAACATCGTCAATTGTGAATAGTTTTTCCAGTAGCACGCCCTCTACCTCACTTGGCACCTCGGAATCCACTTTGTCCGTAGCTATTTCAAAAACCGGCTCGTCCATTTCTATGGAATCCCCGACTTCTTTTAACCAAGTAGTCAGGGTGGCCTCGGCAACGCTCTCTCCCATTCTAGGTAATTTTAGCTCGAACTTTGACATATTATTATTCTATCTACTTATTTCAACTATTGCTTTGCAAAAATATCAAAAAAAAAGTCCAATCATTAAGCTTAATGCATAATCCTAAAGAAGAATCAATTTGCTTTTAAGGAACCCTCAAATGGAATCCGGTTTAAAATACTGCGACCCAAAGTGACCTCATCGGCATACTCCAATTCGTCCCCAACGGCAATTCCCCTAGCAATCGTAGAAGTGGCTATCTCCAAACCTTCCAATTGCTTGTAGATGTAAAAATTTGTAGTATCACCTTCCATAGTGGAACTTAAGGCAAAAATAAGTTCCTTAATCTCCCCCCGTTTTGCCTTGCCTACCAAAGAATGTATATTCAGGTCTTGTGGCCCTATTCCCTCCATAGGAGATATTTTACCCCCCAAAACATGATAGAGGCCCTTGTATTGCCCCGTATTCTCTATGGCCATAACATCACGGACATCCTCAACGACGCAGACCACGGTTTTGTCCCTTTTGGGGTTGGCACAGATTTCGCATATGTCCGTGTCGGAAATATTATGACAGCTTTTACAAAACTTGATCGAATCCTTGAGGTTAAGCAGGGCTTGCGAAAGGTTTACGGTCTGTTCAGCGGGCCGCTTTAGCAAATGTAGCACCAATCGCAAAGCCGTACGTTTGCCAATGCCCGGCAATTGCGACATTTCATACACTGCGTTTTCCAAAAGTTTTGAAGAGAATTCCATCCTGTTGGTTTTCGGGGTAAAATTACAACATTATGGTATTTTATCAGGTATTTTTTGGAACTAGACCCCAAAGGCAATACAAAACATATTCGCACTATTTGCCTTCAACAAAAAAACGCCACAAATCTTGCGTAAGGGAGCTTCCGGTTTCGGAATTTGTAAAACAGACATAGCCCATCCGTAAATCTTGATATACTTCGAATAGGCATTTAAAATCACCGTTATTTCCTCCATGATTAAAGATATCCCCGTAATCCGATTCTCTAATGAAGATACCTAGTCCTGCGCCTTCACGCTTCTCCGGATCGTTCCAATATTCCTTGGTCGACTCTGTATGGATGGTCATAAACTCTTTATAAGTTTCCGGTTTAAGTCCTTTTTGTTCCAATAATGTGAGCGCATAGTCTGAAAACGCCTTGGCTTCCGTATGCATGCTAAAGGCCATACCTGCTTCCTTGGGAATTTCCCAATTTGTGGGTTGATTGCCTTGATGGCCCGAGGAAACCACTTTGCGAAGTTCTTCGCTATCGCTGAACTCCATATGGTATAACCCAAAGGGATTTATTAATTCCTCATCCAAAAGTTGTTCAATAGGTTTTCCAGTGATTTGGACTACCACCCTCTTCAAATACTCAAAACCTTCTCCGGAATATCCATATCTTTCACCAGGAACATTTTCAAGTCGAACCCCCCAATTGGGTAATCCACTTTTGTGTATCAGAACATGCCGGGCCGTCATTTTTTTGTATTCTGGAAATTTTTCTTCAAGTGCCTCAAAAGGATAGTACTTATACAATGGCCTATCCAAATCTATAATGCCTTTATCCGCTAATCTTAACACTACAAATGCAAAGACCGGTTTGGTAATTGAGGCGGCCTCGAACAGGGTTTTTTCATCGACCGGCTCCCCGGTCTTCGTATTTTTGACCCCATAAGTCTTATGGTAAACCATCTTTCCATCCTTTATCAGGGCCAGGGACACCCCAGGAATATTATAAAACTTTTGATAGGCCCTTACAAACTCATCGACTTGATTTCTACGTTCCTCGCTAAAATCATGTAATATTCCTCTTTTAGGAATCAAATCCGGTTTGATTGCCAATTGCGGCTCCAGTTTTGGGGGTGTGTTCGAAATTCCTTTTTTTACCGAAAAGCTCATAGGTTTTACATTGGCAATTCTATAAAAATCCTCGTCGCCAGCTACCAACTTTGAAGGAATATCAACGGTGTATTGTCCCAATGGCAATTGCGCCATATAGTTTCCTAGGGAATCGGCCATTGTTTGTACCCATATTCTAGGGTTGTCCGTTTTACTTATTCTTAGGCTTATTGGTATCTGCGATTCCGATGGGAGATTGGATTTCCCCACCTTTCCTTCAATTGTTCCCAATAGGGTTCCGGAATCTACAAACAAAATAGTGCCGCAACGTTCCGGGTTCGTAAGCTTTTGGGTTCCTTTACCCCAAGAAATCCAAGAAAATGTTTCGTCCTTGTCCCGGTCTATAATTCCTAAATCCAATCCTATGGAACTTCCCATGACAATCCTTTGATCCAGATCAATACGCCATTCAACGGTCATTCCCTCATTGGTCATCTTTTTTTTCATCCGGACATTTTCCCAACTGGTCTTATCGCCAAAAACAAGACGGTCTTCACCATAGGCAGCATATTGGGTAATCGGAGATCCTGTCTTTAGATGCTCAAGATCCAAATATAACTCTAACCCATCTTGGGCATCCCAATAGGAATTTCCATCGGAGTTTATAAAAATGGACTGATCCACCACTTCCATCCCAATATAAATTGCATTTTGCACAACATTATATCCTATTCGGAAATTGCTACTAAAATCCTCTTTTCCTGTCGGCAAATCACCCATGCCAACATTTTTTATCGGATATCGAATCATATCCTCTGACCAATCCCCCAGATCGCCATCAAGAACAATCTCGTCCATAGGAAAGCCAAAGGCGATAGGGTTATCCATAACTATCGGCATAGTATCCTCAACGCCCTTACAGGAAATCAAGGTTAACATGAAAGCAAGGGAACAACAAAAAGTGATACATCTAAGGTCTTTAATTCTTTTCATGGCCGGCATGCAGTTAATAAGGTTGTTGGAATGGATTATAAAAAAGACTACCGTACCTCTAAATTGTTACACTTGTTCCAGGGTATTATCCGCAACTCCTATGCGGTGTATTGTAGCTCATTAACTTTTTGTACTTTGCCCAGAAATTATTTCAATGACCGCTACCCATATTCTGCTTCTGATAGGGGCCTATTTCCTATTGCTATTGTTGATTTCCTATTTTACGGGCAAGAATGACTCCAACGAGGATTTTTTCAAGGCAGGGAAGCAATCGCCGTGGTATTTGGTGGCCTTTGGAATGATTGGTGCCTCATTGTCCGGGGTTACTTTTATTTCCGTTCCCGGATGGGTGGAGGAATCCCAATTCAGCTACATGCAGGTGGTCTTTGGATACCTGGCCGGCTATTTTGTCATTGCCTATATTCTAATGCCCATTTACTACAGACTTAATGTCACCTCCATCTATGAGTATCTAAAACAACGTTTGGGAATGACCAGTTATAAGGTAGGGGCTATCTCCTTCTTCGTGTCCAGGGTTTTGGGAGCTTCCTTCCGTTTGTTCCTAGTCGCCATTGTGTTGCAGCAATTTGTTTTTGATGCATGGAATGTACCTTTTGAACTAACAGTAGTTCTCTCCATTTTACTTATTTGGATATATACCTTTAAAGGGGGTATAAAGACCATTGTTTGGACAGATACGCTGCAGACCCTTTTTATGCTACTTTCCGTGGGATTTTCCATTTATTTTATCAATCAAAAATTGGATTGGGGCTTTGCCGAGTTTTTGGCCTCTGAGGAACTAAAGGAATACAATAAAGTACTGTTCACGGATGATTTTTTTGGCAAAACGCATTTTGTGAAATCCTTCTTGGGTGGTATGTTCATTACAATTTGCATGACCGGGTTGGATCAAGACATGATGCAAAAGAATCTAACCTGTAAATCGCTGAAGGATGCACAAAAAAATATGGTATCCTTTAGCTTGGTGCTTATTGTCGTAAATTTTGCTTTTTTACTGCTTGGAGCCTTGTTGTTTATTTATGCGGATAGATTTGATATTGCTACCCCATTAATGGATGGCGACCCAAAATCCGATCTTCTTTTTCCTGAAATTGCGTTGAACAGTGATTTGGGCATGATCGTAGCAATTACTTTTATGCTTGGTCTTATTGCAGCGGCCTACAGTAGTGCGGACAGTGCGTTGACCTCCTTAACGACATCTTTTTGTGTGGATTTCCTCGGTATTGAAAAAAAACCGGAAGAGGAATGCAAAAAAATTCGAAAACGCACCCATATCGGTATGAGTGTACTGCTAGTGGTGGTGGTAATCATTTTTAAGCATATCCTGGACAGGAATGTGATTGACGGTCTTCTTACCGTGGCCACTTACACCTATGGACCCCTTCTGGGAATGTTCACCTTCGGGATTTTCACGAAACACAAAGTAAAGGACAATTATGTTTGGATCGTTGCGCTTATTTCTGTTGGGCTGATTTATGTTTTTGGAAAAATACCTGCGGAGAGTTTAGGAGGTTACCAAGTAGGCTACGAATTATTACCAATCAATGGTATTTTAACTTTTATTGGGCTCTGGTTTTTACGGGACAAGAAAGCATAAAATATGTTTTTGCCGACAAACAGCAAAAAAATCCGATGAAACCTTCATTATAGGATGTTAAAGTTAAGTCCGAAAATTCGTGTGAAAAACCAGGTGGATTTTTAATATTGTCCGGTAGCCAATAAAACCAAGGTACAGGCCACCTCTACCTCTATGCCATTGTCCCTAAGTAGCTTATAAAATTCTGGGTTCTCCGTGCCGGGATTGAAGATTACCCTTTTAGGTGCCAATTTCAGAATTTCCCCGTAATACTCAGGCTGACGGCTTGCCCCTATATACAAAGTTATGGTGTGAATATTTTGAAAATCGGTTAATTTGGTCTTAACTTGTACGCCAGAAATTTCCCCAGGTTCTCTTCCAAATGCTTGAGTTACTATATCGTTTTCGATAAGTCTATTTATAGCTAGATTGCTGTAACGGCTAGGTTTTAACGAAGCTCCGAAAACAAGTGTATTTTTCATAGGTTCATACTGGGATGTTAAAATATATACAATCTGTTACTTTTCATGGAAAAAATCGTCTAATGAAGATGTTCAAACACGAATTTGGTCATTGATGAGGCTATATGTTTATAGTTAATGGTTAGTGTTTAGTATGGCTGAATCAATGACAGAAACCCTGACGGAAACGTCAGGGTTTTGTGTTTTTTAACTTCGACAAAATTGTTTTTTCCTTTTCCCATGTGGAACAAAGATAATGGTTTCAACCTACTGTATAGGAGCAAAATACAGCAACTAAAAATTAGAAACCATTCCTTTCAAAAAAGTTAACGAAATGTTAAAGAGATTGTATTGGGTAACATAACCTGGTTTCTGTCGTCCACTTAGGTAACATCAATCATCTATCCGCCGAAAGGTGGAAAAATCAAAAAAAACGAACCATCATGAAAAAAGTATTGCTGCTTTTGGCAATATTTCCCTGTATTGCCTTATTTGCCAATACCCCGCCATCCAAATCCGATTTAAGAATTGGCAGCGTAACCGGAAAAGTTATAGACAAGCTCTTACAACAACCTATCGCCTACGCTGCAATTGTTATCAAAACACAGGATGGGTCTAACGACAAAACTGGAGGAATTACAAAAGAGGATGGTACTTTTGAAGTAAAGGACCTTCCAGAAGGTGACCTAATATTTGAGGTACAGTTCATTGGATATAAAACATATTCCCAACAGATTACGATTTCCAAAAGGGAGAGAAAGTTAAATTTAGGCGTAATTACATTGGAAGAGGAAGCGGAAGAACTTTCCAATGTAGAGGTGGTAGGCGAACGCACTACAATTGAGCAGAAAATAGATCGTAAGGTAATCAACATAGGCAAAGACCTTACGACTATGGGACCAACTGCCTCAGACATAATGAGCAACATCCCTTCAGTAAATGTGGATCAACAGACTGGGGAGCTTACCTTGCGAGGAAATTCCAATGTACGGGTAATGGTAGATGGCAAATTGTCCAATGTGCCGGTCGCGCAGTTATTACGGCAAATTCCATCCACTTCAATAAAATCCATAGAACTCATTACAAATCCTTCGGCCAAATATAACCCTGAGGGTATGAGTGGTATCATCAACATTATATTGCACAAAAATGCAAATATCGGTTTCAATGGTACACTAAATACGGGGCTTACCGTGGGTATTGAAGCAAAATTCAATAGTTCCCTAGATTTGAATTACAGGAATGGAAAATTTAACCTGTACGGTAATTACGGCAACAACATCGGCAAATATGTAAATGATGGTTTTATTTTTCGGGATGAGGAAAATTCCGAACAGATATTCAATTTTTTCGATAACAACAAATCGCATCTCTACAAACTTGGTGTCGATTTTTATTTGAATGATAAGAATACCCTTTCCTTTTTTACCAATCAAAATCTATACGACGGAAAATTTAGGGGCGTTACGGATGTCATTTACTATGATGAGTTGAGCAGAAACACGACCCAATTCTTTGACAATGTCCAAGAAAATTCTAGTGAGCAGTACAATTTTGATTACAAAATGGAATTTAAAAAACAAGGACACAACATAGAACTGGAAGTTGATTACAACCGGTTTAAAAATGACGAGGATGCCAACTTTAGATCCACGGGAACTACCGTTTTTCCTGATTATATGGATTTTGTGGATACCAAACGTACGCAGACTATTGCCAATTTGGATTATGTTAACCCGGTGGATTCCATATCCAAATTGGAAGTAGGGCTGGAAACGCGCCTTTTTGAGACCAATGTAGACTACACCTCTACCGGTCTGTCCTTCAACTCCGCCGGCAATCTTATACCCACTCCGGAAACGGATTTTGTTTATGGAATGGACATATACTCCGCCTATGCCACCTTTGGAAGGAACCATAAAAGGTGGTCCTACCAAATAGGGGTACGTGTAGAAGATGTGGAAGTTAAGGCCGATACCAATAGAATACGGGCCTTTACAGATAATTATACACAAATCTATCCCTCGGGCTTTTTAACCTATACCCCAACGGAAAAAAACCAGTTTCAACTAAGTTTTAGTAGGCGTGTAGATCGGCCGGGATTGCAACAGGTGAATCCTATACGAGAATGGGCAACACCTCTGATATCTTCTTTCGGCAACCCGAGCTTGGTCCCCCAGTTTACAAATTCTATGGAAGCGAATTACACACGAAGAATGGAAAAGGGAAGTATTACGGCCGGAGTATTTTATAGGGCCATTGCCGATGAAATCAACAGGGCCGTGTATGTAGATCGATTGGATCTCAACAAATTGATACTGACCTTTGATAATTTTGACAATACCTCCGCTTACGGGGTAGAAATATCCAGTAATTACAAACCCACCAAATGGTGGAGCATCAACGGAAGTTTTGACCTATTCTCACAGACGCAGCGCGGAATAACGGAAAGCCTTCTTGCGGATAACGCTACAGCCACAGAGGACGATATTGTCGTGGAAAGGGTGGAAGTGGAGAACACAGCATGGAATTTTCGTATGAACAATAGCTTTAAGGTTGGTAAAAAACTTACCCTACAATTATTCGGTTTTTATAGGGGAGAGAACCAGACCATTCAATTTTTGGTAAAGCCCTTATATTTTGTGAATACCGGCGCACGGTACAGCTTTGCCCAAGGCAAGGGTACTTTTAGCCTCAACTTTAATGATGTGTTCAATACAATGCGTTTTGCTTTTGACGGGGACAGGCCCTTTGTACAAAATGGGCAATTTAATTGGGAAAGTCAGACGGTTTATGCAGGACTTTCCTATATGTTCGGAAGCGGTAAGAACAGGGCCGCACAACGCAAAAGAAGGGATAGTAATACCAAACAGGGTAGCGGGGGAATATTGTAAAGAGATATTGATAGCATCGGTGTTAGAGGGATTGGTTGGTTAAACTCTGATACTGGTACATCAATAGAAGAAACCCTGACTTCATTGTCAGGGTTTTGTTGTATTCGAAATATCGGTAGTGTGGCCATCCAAACTAGTCGTATTTTTCCTTTCCCTATATTTTCTTAATCCTTCCTCTCCCTGGCTCTCAGCCCACTCTACCAATTCTTGGCGTTGTTGTCTATAATCCATTAAAGGAACCCCGAAGCCGCAGGAGATTTGGACAAGCTCAATGTGCAGGTCGATCAATTGTCTTGCTCCAGCCTTGTTCGGGAAAAAATCAATGCTTTCCTCCCACAAGCTATCATGTGGATGGCAGGCCCTAGCAGATCCGTATAGCCGAAGAATCATCGGTGGTCCTTCAAAAGCACAAAACATCAGGGTCATTCGTTCATTATGCATGAGATGCGTGGCAGTTTCATTTCCACTGCCAGTAAGATTCAACCAAAGCACTCTATTTTCATTAATCACCTTCAAGGAATCC
Source organism: Ulvibacterium sp. (assembly GCF_028285715.1). Lineage (GTDB taxonomy): Bacteria > Bacteroidota > Bacteroidia > Flavobacteriales > Flavobacteriaceae > Ulvibacterium. The sequence goes on along the minus strand of NZ_JANQOO010000003.1, from coordinate 27,777 downwards.
AGACCCTTTGGGGAGAGGTTTATATGCCCATCCTTCATGGCGGTAGCGACAAAAAACAGGTGTTGTTTCCTAATGAAGTCAATCAATCTTGGGGTTAGTCTTGACATTCGCTTTCCCATACTTTCACCATCTCAGTATTGCACTACCCCAAGAAAATCCGCTTCCAAAAGCCGCTAGGACCACCAGATTACCTTCCTTGATCTTACCTTGTTCCCATGCCTCGGTAAGGGCTATGGGTATGGAAGCCGCCGTGGTGTTCCCGTAGCTCATAATATTATTAAATACTTGGTCATCCCGTAATCTGAAACTTTTCTGGACAAATTGAGAAATCCTTAAATTGGCCTGATGTGGAATCAACATATCGATATCGCCGGGCCTTAGGTTATTCACTTCAAGACCTTCCTTGATAACCTCACTAAAACGGACTACGGCATTTTTAAAAACAAATTGCCCGTTCATATGGGGGTAGTACGAAACATCTTCTGGGTCATCTTCGTTAATGATATCCGTAATCCATCTTTTTCCCATTCCAGGAGCAATCAGCGATAACTCTTCGGCATGCTGACCTTCAGCGTGGAGATGGGTGGAAAGAATTCCCTTGGAGGTATCCTCTTCCCTGCCCAGAACCGCTGCACCGGCCCCATCACCAAAAATAACGGAAACCCCCCTACCCCGTGTGGTCATATCCAAACCCGTGGAATGTACTTCGGAACCTATGACCAAAACATTTTTGTACATACCGCTTTTTATATATTGATCCGCTACCGATATGGCATATACGAAACCGGAGCATTGATTACGTACGTCCAGGGCCCCTACAGTTTTTATGCCCAGATCCCGTTGTACCAAAACCCCTGGACCTGGAAAATAATAATCCGGACTTAAGGTTGCGAATATGATAAAATCAATATCATCTTTATCGATTCCAGCACGTTCAATGGCTACTTTGGCAGCTTTTACCCCCATTGTTGTGGTAGTGTCCTCTCCTTTTATTACATGTCTTCGTTCCTTAATTCCCGTGCGCTCCTGAATCCATTCGTCATTGGTGTCCATAACTTTGGACAGATCGCCATTAGTCACCACATTATCCGGGACAAAATACCCCAAGCCTATTATTTTCGAATTATACATAAAGACTTCGTTTTCTGATTTTATAAATTGACCATACCCTACTTTTTAATTCTAGAAAAGCAAAAAGGGGAAGAATAAAGGACCCAATATAACCAAAAATGTAGGATGAAGGGTCGTTGTAGGGATGCTTTAAGGCAGATACTTCTTAAAACGGTTTACCGCAACAGTGGCCTTAAGGTCGTGTAGCAGATTGTAAAGGCCAAAAAAAGTACGGTTCATATATAAAAAGTGTTTTGATCCCCGATTACCGTTCATTTTCCGTATTTGGCCATCCTTAGCGTAGCGCTCACTTAAATCGGCAATCCTGACCCAAAAATCATCCGCCCCAAAATTGAAGTGTTCCCCATTAAATGGAGAAGTAAAAAGTGTCAACATTTCTTTAAAAAGAGCCTTGAAAAATTGAAGCTCTTGTGGTGAATCGGTGTGGGTCAAAATTTCGAGCTCGTACAATTTTTCCATAAAAATGGTATCATTCTCAATGTTTTCCTTTTTGGCCAATTCAAAATAAGGCGTGTAAAATTCATCGGGAACCTCCTTTATACAGCCAAAATCTATGGCAATCAATGTTTCTTCGGAGCTGACCAAAAAGTTACCGGGATGGGGATCTGCATGTACCTTTCGCAGCCCATGAATTTGGAACATATAAAAATCCCATAAGGTTTGCCCCAATTTGTTCCCAAGTTCTTCAGAAAATCCCGACTTGGAAAACTCACTGAGATGTTTTCCATGCATCCAATCCATAGTGATGATACGTTCACTGGACAAGTATTCATAATAACGCGGAAATTCCAAATTGGGAATTACTTTACAAGCTTCGGTAATTTCCTTGCTTTGTCGTATTTCAAGAATATAATTGGTTTCCTCAATTAATTTATGCTCAACTTCTTTAAAGTATTTGTCCGAATCTTTTCCTTGAAGGTTAAACATTCTGATGGCAATTGGTTTTACCAAAGCCAAATCACTGCTTATACTTTCGGCAACACCTGGGTATTGTATCTTAACTGCCAATTCCTTACCATCCTTGGTCGCTTTATGTACCTGCCCTATGCTCGCCGCATTGATCGAATCCCTTTCGAAACTGTCAAAAATCTCTTCAGGATATTTGTTCAGATATTTTTTAAAGGTCTTGCGGACCAATGGAGCTGAAAGTGGGGGTACCGAGAATTGTGAAAGCGAGAATTTTTCTACGTATGCCCTTGGGAGTAAGTTCTTTTCCATGCTCAACATCTGGGCCACTTTAAGTGCGCTTCCTTTTAGGCTCTTTAGCCCGTCGTAGATATCCTCTGCATTATCCTCGTTTAGCGAATCCTTGGAAAGTTCTGGGTTCACTAGTTTTTTTCCATAGTATTTTACATAGTTGCCCCCTATTTTTACACCGGTCTTTACCAGTTTGCTCGCCCGCTCTATTTTTCCCGTGGGTATTTTATCCAGTGTCTTCAAAAGTAACGTACTTGTTTTTTAGATGTGTTATGCAAAGGTTTCTTTGTAAAGGAATTTCCCAAAGTCAACTATATTCTCCAAAGGCGTATTGTCGAATACATCAAAAATGGTATTGATGGATTTTTCAATTGCCAAATCGGTCTTCTCAAAACCTGCGGAATCGTCATTCATCCAAAACCTCAGAACAAAAAGGAATTGCAGCCAGGCACCCTCGGAAAAAAGTTGGGGATTATGTTTTGTTAATTTTAGTGACTTTTCGGAGTTGCCGTCCTCAATGAGGTCCCTAGCAAATTCCTTGATATGCTTCCTAAGGCCCTTTAACTGTTCCAATTTTTTTAACGGACTCCCATCCTGCTTCAGGCAAAAAAGGATATAACTCCTATTTAGGGTAAGTAATTCAAAAAAGGAGTAGAAAAAAGTGAGCATTTTTTCCCTATTGGAAAATTGCCCGTATTCCTTGTTTTCTTGAATTAGGTTCTCGGTTTTTACATAGAACTGTTCCCAGATAACCTTTTGCAATCCCTCTAGGGAACCAAAATGCTTGTAGAACTCCATTTCCGCGATACCATTGGTCTTGCAGAATTTATAAATGGATTTGGGAACGGATTCATGTTCCAGCACATAGTCCATATACATGGCTATAATTTCGTCTTTCGATGTTTCTTTGGTTTTTGTCTTCGTTGCCATCGCTTTGTTTTTATGTTGTCTAAAGGTACTGCTACAGGATTTGAATTTGTGTTAAGGGAATACGAAATCTCTTCCTGGAAAAAAAACGTGCCCTCAAAAGAGCGCACGTTTTCAAACAACCTAACCAATAAATAATCAAACGTGATTATAGAATTAAAATCTTCATAGCAATTTTTCTTCCTAATCACAAACAAAGATAAAAAACGTTTAATTATTTATAAAATAAATTAAACAAAATAGATGTTAAAGTTTGTGTTAAAATCTCGTAGCCCGCAATATGTCAGTTTGTCACTCCTTTGCAGTATGGTACTTTTTTTGGTCATCCGATAAGCATTAACTGAAAAAAATAGACAATAATGGCAACAGGTAAGATCAATGTTTCGGTAGAAAACATTTTTCCACTCATAAAAAAGTTTTTATACAGCGATCACGAGATATTTCTTAGGGAGCTTATATCCAATGCAACTGATGCGACATTAAAGCTTAAGCATTTAACCGCTATTGGAGAAGCCAAAGTGGAATACGGAAACCCTATTATTGAGTTAAGGGTAGACAAGAAAGGAAAAAAAATCCACATCACTGATCAGGGTATTGGTATGACCGAGGAAGAGGTCAAAAAATATATTAACGAAGTTGCCTTTTCGGGAGCGGAGGAGTTCCTGGGCAAATACAAGGACGCCGAAAAAGACGCCGGTATTATTGGTCATTTTGGACTAGGATTCTATTCCTCTTTCATGGTAGCCGATAAAGTGGAAATCATTACCAAAAGCTACAAGGACGAATCCGCGGTACATTGGACTTGTGATGGCTCCCCGGAATTTAACTTGAAGAAAGGAAAAAGAGAAGCAAGAGGTACCGAAATAATTCTTCATATTGCTGAGGATTCCACTGAGTTTCTTGAAGACAATAGGATAAGCGAGCTGTTACGTAAGTACAATAAGTTTATGCCTATACCTATAAAGTTCGGTACTCGAACGGAAACCTTGCCAAAACCGGAAGATGCCAAAGAAGAAGATCCCGCCCCTACCGAAGAGGTAGATAACATTGTAAACAACCCTAATCCCGCTTGGACCAAACAACCTACTGACTTAGAGGATAAGGATTATAAGGATTTTTATAGGGAGTTGTATCCCATGCAATTCGAGGAACCTCTATTCCATATTCACCTAAACGTTGATTATCCTTTTAATCTTACCGGAATATTGTATTTCCCAAAGTTGACAAACGACCTTAATATTCAAAAGGACCGTATACAGCTCTATCAAAATCAAGTATTCGTTACGGACAATGTAGAGGGTATCGTTCCGGAATTCCTCACCATGCTTAGAGGTGTTATAGACTCTCCGGACATTCCCCTGAACGTTTCACGCTCATACCTGCAGGCAGATGGGGCCGTAAAGAAAATATCCTCCTATATAACCCGAAAAGTGGCCGATAAACTGAATTCACTCTTCAAAAATGACCGAGAGGAATTTGAAAAGAAATGGAACGATATTAAAATCGTAATAGAATACGGCATGCTTTCCGAAGACAAATTCTTTGAAAAAGCGGAGAAGTTTGCACTTTATCCTACCGTGGACAATAACTATTACACCTTTGAGGAACTTCAGGAAAAAGTAAAGGCCAACCAGACGGACAAGGATGAAAAATTGATACTGCTTTATGCATCGAATCTAGAGGAACAACATAGCTATATTGAAGCAGCCAAAGCAAAAGGTTACGAAGTATTGTTATTGGATTCTCCAATCATTTCCCACCTTATGCAGAAACTGGAAACTTCCAAAGAAAAACTTTCCTTTGCCCGTGTAGATGCCGATCATCTGGACAATCTTATTAAAAAGGAGGATACGCAAATTTCCAAATTATCCGATGAGGAAAAGGAAAAACTAAAGACAAATTTAGAAGAGGTCCTAGAGGATAAAAAGTATACGGTTCAACTTGAGGCCATGGACAGCGATGCATCACCTTTTATCATTACAGAGCCCGAGTTTATGAGAAGAATGAAGGAAATGCAGCAGACCGGTGGCGGTGGTATGTTCGGTATGGGCAATATGCCGGAAATGTACAACCTTATCGTAAACACCAATCACGAACTCGTAGGTGAAATCCTAAACACCAAAACAGCTAAGAAAAGGGAGCGTCTGATCAATCAATCCATTGATTTGGCCAGACTTTCAAAAGGGTTGCTTAAAGGTGAGGAATTGACCAATTTTATTAAGCGTAGCTATGAAATGGTGAAGTAAGCCTTGTCAACAATGGATTATTAGAAGTGGCACAGACCGCCCTGCTTTCTCGATTTTTGAAACTGGGCGGTTTTTTATTGACCAATAAACGCTATCTTTCCTTTAATTATATTCAACCTGCTAATCCAATTATCGATGTTTTCCTGTAATAAATACCTTTGTTATTTTTTAGTATTGGGCTTGGCCCTTTTAAATTTCGACTGCAAAACGGAAAAGAAGAAAGAGCAATCCAAAGAAGAAATTTCCAAAGATTTGAAAGATGCACCAAACATAGAAAAAAGTGAATATGGAACCACACCGGAAGGCGAAAGCGTTGATCTTTATACGCTAAAGAATGGCAATGGGGTAACTGTGGACATCATTACCTACGGAGGTATCATCACCTCCTTAAAAGTTCCGAATAAGAAGGGAAATTTGGAGAATATTGTTTTGGGCTATGATTCACTGGACCTTTATTTGGAAAAGAACCCATTTTTCGGGGCTCTTGTAGGTCGATATGGAAATCGAATCGCGGAGGCCAAGTTTACCCTAAACGACATAGAGTATTCCTTGGCCAAAAATAATGGGGAGAACCATCTACATGGTGGGGAAAAAGGGTTCGACAAGGTGATTTGGAAAGCATCACAGGAAAAGGACCAGGATTTTGTGGCGCTAAAGCTTGCATATATCAGTAAGGATATGGAGGAGGGTTATCCGGGAAACCTTGATGTATTGGTCACCTATATCCTAACCAATGATAATACCTTACGGGTGCTCTATGAGGCAACTACCGATAAGACCACCATAGTAAACCTAACCCAGCATTCCTATTTTAACCTTTCCGGGAATTTTTCAGAGACCATATTAGACCATGAAATGATGCTCAATGCCGATCATTACCTTCCTGTAGATGAAGAATTGATTCCTTTGGGGGAATTGGCATCAGTGAAAGGCACGCCATTCGATTTTACCACACCCAAGACCATTGGTGCGGACATTGAAAAGGACCACGAGCAATTGAAAATAGGTATAGGTTATGATCATTGCTGGGTATTGAACGGGCAGGATACCGGTTTACGTTCAATAGCAAGGGTCTATCATCCTGAAAGTGGACGTGTTATGGAAGTCTTTTCAACGGAACCGGGAGTTCAATTTTACACCGGTAATTTCTTGGAAGGTACATTGCCTAAAAAAGGAGGTGGTTTTTATGGACAAAGGAGTGGTTTTTGCCTGGAAACACAACACTATCCGGATTCTCCCAACAAACCGGACTTCCCTTCCGTGGTCCTAAATCCTGGGGAAAAGTATACTTCGGAAACCTCATTCCAGTTTTCTGTGCAGTGATACCGAGTTTTCAAGGAAATCAGTTCCAGAGCATCGCTGAAGAAGTATTGGAGAAATCATTCCACGATAAATTGTTTATTCCAATGTGTTTTTAGTAAGTAGGCCTGGAAAGAAATAAAAATAGCCAAGCTTAAGAATCCATAGACCAATGCATCCGGAAGCTGAAAACTGTTCAATGCAGCAACAAAGGCATCCATTTTGAAAAAATCCAAGTTCCATGCCGGCAGGATCGTAAATTCCGAATTTTCGGGTTTTAGAAAGACAAAGCCAAAGAAAACGCTTAATAAAACAGTAGAAACCCACCATACGTAGCGCGGAATTAAAGGACGATATGAAAATATTTCCGCCCTTTGGTTTTCTTGTTGAATCTTGGAGATTACGGAAGCCGTAAAATTAGCAGAAGGTTCCTCCAATCCGGATTCCTGAATTATCTTTTTATAAAAAGCGTCCAGTTCTTTATTTTCGTCCTTTTCCATGGTTCCTTTAAATTTTTTCTTGTAATCTATCTTTTAGAATTCCTCCCAACCGTTTACGGGCCCTAAATAACTTTACCTTCAAGGTGTCCGGACTTGCATCCATTACTTTGGAAATTTCCTTTAAGGAAAGCTCTTCAAAATAATGCAAGGTAAGTATTGTAGCATAGTCGGCCGGTAGTTCCTGCATCGCGCTTTTAATGGTTTCTTTCCTTGTATCAATTTCAAATTGGTCCAGGACTGTTTTAAGATTTGTCCTATTGTGTTCCCCATATTCCTCGATTAATGTCGTTTCAGGCATTCTGCTTAATTTTTTTACATAGTCCAGACTACGGTTATAGGCTATTTTATAGACCCAGGTGGAAAACTTTGAATCACCCTTGAAACTTGGTAATGCCTTATAAACTTTCAAGAAGGTGTCCTGAGCTACTTCTTCGGCTTCCTCATTGTTCCTAACCATACGAACAGCCAAAGTATAGACCATATGTTTATATCGGTCTACCAAAACCGAAAAGGCATTGATATCCCCTTTGATAACTTGATCAATATAATGTTGGTCTTGTTGAAGGCTCATTACATTCCATAGGACATTGAAATTACAAAGGAGGTTACACTTTTCTGAAAAAAAATTACTTTTTGTGTAACCTTAAAAAAGTTGTGACCGTCCTATGGGACAAACAAGTTTAATTTATGAATCGAACTACCCGACATCGGGTAAACTAAAAACAAATCAAATGGCAGCAGCAATTTTAATACCCGTTAGTTTTTTTTTGGTGGTTTTCGCGATCACCTACCTTCATTATTCCACCCGTAACAAGGAACGCCTAGCCCTCATTGAAAAAGGGGCGGATGCCAGCATCTTTGTAAAGGGAAAAAGGGAAAGGCCATCAGCGGTCTGGAAAATACTCATTTTAAACATTGCCCTTTTACTTATGGGTATTGGAGCCGGGATTGTAATCGGTGGCATTTTGGCCACCAATCTTAATGTGGACTGGGAGATTGCCATGCCAGGATGTATCTTCCTTATGGCAGGTACTGGGCTCTTAGTAGGCTTCTTCTTAACCAAGAAAATGGATAAAGAGGATTAGGAAATCTCTATTTTGTTAAAACGTGACCAAAACCATCGCAGAACCGCGATGGTTTTTTACTTTTAGGGAATGCATATTACTTCTACCAATATCGGCCGGCCAACTACCATTATTTGGAACGACAAAAAGGAACAAACAGGCATTTACAAATATCCGGTCTCCGAACCTTTGCTCTTGGAAAAGGAATCTGTTGCCAAGGATACGATTTCAAATCGCAAGGTACATGGTGGTGTTCATAAGGCATGCTATCTCTTTTCCAAAGATCAATATCCCTATTGGAAAGAACTATATCCGGACTTGACATGGGATTGGGGAATGTTTGGAGAAAATCTTACCGTAGCAGGGCTGGATGAGACTCAAATCCGTATCGGTGACATCTTTCAGGTAGGTACGGCCTTGGTACAAGTCTCGCAACCTCGGGAACCTTGTTATAAATTAGGAGTCCGTTTCGGTAATCAGGACATATTGCGGCAGTTTATAGACCATGGTTTTTCTGGTATGTATGTACGGATTTTGGAGGAAGGACAAGTAAAGACTGGTGACATATTGCAATTGGAACGAACTTCTGAAAATCCTCTTACTGTTAAACAATTTTTTAACTTTCTTTTTGAGCGAAAGAAAGATCCCGATATTTTACAACTGGCAATAGCAAATACCGCCTTGCCTGAACGTAAAAGGGAACGGCTAAAAAAATACTTGTAGTGGGGGCATCCTATCCTTGGCATCTTTACCTTATGGCCACTGTTTATGTGGTGGCTGGCCTAATGCATTTCATAAAGCCCAAAATGTATCGGCAAATTTTGCCCGCTTATCTGCCCGGTCATAAAATTCTGGTTACGCTGAGCGGATTGGCGGAGATTATTCTGGGGATTGCATTATGTTTTACCGAAACTAAAGATTTGGCCATTTACGGTATTATAGGAATGCTCACATTTTTTTTGCCGGTACATTTTCATATGCTATTTAACAAAAAGGCTTCCATGGGCCTTCCCCAGTGGATGTTGATTTGGCGAATTCCCTTGCAGTTTGCGTTAATGTATTGGGCTTACCTCTACTTACCCTTTTAAATGAAAAGGCCCCGAAGGATCGAGAACCTTCAGGGCCAAAAAATCAACTCAACTTAAACTAATTTAGTTAACAACAATGTCTTCATAATGAACCGAACTGTTATCCCTTACGATTACGGTATAATTACCGGAATAGGCATTTTTGAAGTTAAACGCTTTTTCAACAAGTGTGTCATTATCAAGGGTTTCCTTAAAAACCATTCGGTTATCACTGTCCACCACCTTAATTTCGACTTTTTTGCCTTCTAAGTTCAAAAGGTTCAAGTAAACCATATCATCTACTTTTCTGAACACAGGTTTAACCTTTTCCTTTCTTTTTGCGACACCAACCTTGTCATTGACATTTATGGTATAAGTGATTTTTTTCAAGGCATTTTCAGCTTCCAATAGGTAATCCCCTTCCTCCAAGTTTTTTAAATCGAATTTCTTGGTATACACCTTGGTATCCAAAATATCCTCGGAATAGATAACGTTACCGTCGGCATCGACAATCTTAATATAGGTGTCCTCTTCCTGGGTGTCCCATTCAAAAACAAGGGCTTTGTCATTCGCCTTGTTGATAACTCTAAGTTTCGGTTCTTTTGCCACAGCTGTAGTTGCTACTAGCAATAGGGCAATAATTGTTGTAAATTTTAGAATCGTCTTCATAACATTTTGTTTTAGGGTTACTAAATAATTTACAGGGCAAACTTACCGCCGTATCTCTGCCTATACTACCGCTCGATTTTCTTATTTCTATGCTATTTTAACCTGTGAATAGGTTAAAAAATTGTTAACAGGTAATATTGCATATATTTTGGGTAATTTTGCATAGTCTTCTTCATAAGACCCGACGTAATTTTAGTTTTGTTATGAAGAACGAAATGACATCCCTAAGACCTGCTTTTGAAGCTATAGAACCCAACTTTGGGCACTCTTTCACGTATCAAAAATTCGATTCGCAAAAGAACAATAAAAACAATTCCTGGCATTACCATCCGGAAATCGAACTCGTCTACGTGAATGGCGGCTCTGGAAAACGACAGATAGGTAGCCATGTATCCTATTACGGTAATGGGGACCTTATACTTATAGGAAGTAATTTGCCTCATTGTGGATTTACCAACGCATTGACCGGAAATGAAAGCGAGACCGTAATACAGATGAAAGCCGATTTTTTAGGAAACGACTTTTTCAATATACCGGAAATGAAAAAAATTCAAAGTCTCTTTGAAATTGCTCAGGGAGGCATCGCTTTTTCGGGAAAGACCAAAAGAAAAATCGGAGAAAAAATGGAAATCTTGGAGTATCAAGGTGATTTTCAAAGGTTGCTTTCCATTTTGAATATCCTGAACGAACTTGCTATTTCCCAAGACTTTAAGGTTTTAAATGCCGAAGGCTTTTCAATGAAGACCGAGGTAAAGGACAATGATCGCATCAACAAGGTCTTTAACCATGTAAAGGCCAATTTTAAGGAAGAAATTTCGTTGGATGATATGGCAGATCTGGTAAGTATGACGGTGCCCTCCTTCTGCAGATACTTTAAAAAAATTACCAACAAAACCTTCGTTCAGTTCGTTAACGAATACAGATTGGTACATGCTTCAAAGCTTTTGGCGGAAAAACCGATGAGCATTACGGATGTATGTTTTGAGAGCGGATTCAACAATTTTTCACATTTTAATAAACAATTCAAGGCTTTTACTGGACAAAATCCTTCTGAATATAGAAATCAGCTGAAAAAAATCTTGAACTAATGGCGTCCTTTTTTCAGGAAGAAGTTATACTTGACTTGCCGGATAGTGAAATTGTTTATTATCCGTGCTTTCTGAGCAAAAATGAGGCCGACATCTATTTTGAACTTCTGAAAAGAACAGTGCCTTGGCAACAGGATACCATTAGAGTTTTTGGAAAGGAATATCTCCAACCTCGATTAACTTCCCTTTATGGGACCAATGACAAAACCTATTCCTATTCCAACATCACGATGAAACCCTTACCCTTTAGCAACGAAATGCTGGACATAAAGCAAAAAGTTGAACTCCAAGCAAAGGTAACGTTTACTACTTGCCTTTTAAATCTTTACAGGGATGGAAAGGACAGTAATGGTTGGCATGCGGATGATGAGAAAGAATTAGGAACCAACCCAGTAATAGCCTCCCTGACCTTAGGTCAAGAACGTTTTTTTCACCTAAAACATAAAAAGGATAAGACCCTTAAACAAAAAATACTTCTGGAACACGGCAGTTTACTGATCATGGGCGGTGAGACACAAGGTCATTGGCTACATCAAATTCCAAAGACGGCAAGACCCATTGGAGAGCGAATTAACCTAACCTTTAGGGTCATAAAATAAAAAATCGGTCTTCTCCAAACCGATTTTTTAGGACCCTTTTATAAAACTAAGCACTGCCTTTGACTTTCGGGTTATTTAGCCAATCTCCTCGCACTTAACTTCAGATACAATAACTCCAAATCTTGTGCCAGGGTATATCAAATCGACCAATCCCCGATTTTTTTGGTCCAACTGTTCCCAAAATTTACCCTAGTTCCCTAACTTTAACTTTGTGAATAGGACGAAAAAAGTGTTTTCAAAACCAGAATTGGATAGAATCATAGAAATGGCATGGGAAGACCGCACACCATTTGAAGCCATACGGATTCAATTTGGGATATCGGAACAAGAAGTCATAGACCTCATGCGTAGGGAAATGAAAGCAAGTAGTTTCAAGATGTGGCGTAAAAGGGTACAGGGTAGAAAGACCAAGCACTTTAGACTAAGGTCAGAAAATGTATCAAGGTTCAAATCATCCAGACAAAGACCTATTTCGGGGAACAAGATCTCAAAGCGCTAAATATCTCAAAACTCTCGGGAAATAGATCCCAATTCATCTAAAACAGGTCATTCAATATTTTGGCCAATCGCAACCCTCCTTTCTGTAATTGCCGTTCCACGGTAGGCCACCACTTATATCCGTAACGATAGTATAACTTCTCCCCTACCTCCACGGATTTATAAAGTTCGTTCGCCAGATCTTGGGATTCCTCTACCCACTTATAAATATCCCCGGCCTGAATCGATTTTTGTTGCTTTTTATTCAATTTGGGTAAGGAGGCCGCCAGTTCCGTGTAGCTCATTCCATAATCCTCTATCATATTGGTATCCCAGACCTTGTGTAAGTTACTGTTCCTATTAAACCATTGTACCTGAATGTCATTTCCGCCCCTGTCCTCTAGACGACCTACGTGCATAGGCTGATGAAGATCACCCACAAGGTGAATCAACATCTTTAGATAAAAAGCCTTATCCGTTATCGAACTGTTTTTGTTCTTGATAACCTGTTTGCATTTTTCAATACCTATGATAACATTGCTATAAGGACTTGGTTCCACATCGGAGTACATTTTGTCCCGCGGATAATTCACGTAGTGCCAAGCATTGAACTTTCTGAAGTTGGTGTCTGCCTTAATTTCATCCGCAAAGTTGGACACAGCCGCCAAACTTTGGCCGTTTAACAATCGGGCAATGGTCTTTTTGGCCTTCCTGTTTAGATGTTGTTGAGCTACTTCTCCAATGACCCTGTGCCCGGTCTTGGACCAAAATGGCATTCCTGCGAACGAAAATTGTACGGTTAAAAGAAAAAACAGAACAAGCCTTTTCATACATTCTACTTTGCACCAAAAATAGAGAAACCGTTGTAAGGTATTGTTAAAAACTAGGCCGTTTCCTTTTTTTAATTTGATATTGCAATACAAAATTGGTTCTATTGTTGTTTAAAAGAATCAAATCGCCTTATCTAAGATATGGGCTTATAGCGATTTGTTCCTTGACCGTAGCCCTAATAGTTTTTGTCCTCAGCATTTATTTTGGGGCTTGGGGCAGATTGCCCTCAAATAAACAGCTATCCCATTTACAATACCAAAAGGCTTCAGAGGTATATACGGCGGACAGTGTACTGATTGGCAAATACTATCTGTACGATAGACAACCTATTCCCTACGAAAGCTTTCCCCGGCATCTCTTGGATGCCTTAATTGCCATAGAGGATGAAAGGTTTTTCAGCCATTCGGGAATCGATTATCCCAGTTTGTTCCGGGTGGCCTTCAAGACAGTTCTAATGCAGGATCAATCCTCGGGAGGTGGAAGCACCTTGACCCAGCAATTGGCCAAAAACCTCTTTCCGAGAAAAAGGCGTAAACCCGTTTATATCATTATACACAAAATCAAAGAAATGATCATTGCTTCCCGCTTGGAGGATATATATTCCAAACAGGAAATTCTTACCCATTATTTGAATACGGTTTCTTTCGGAGATAACACTTTTGGCATTGAAAGTGCCTCGCTGAAATTCTTTAACAAACGGGCCATACACTTAAAAATAGAGGAAGCCGCTACCCTTGTGGGAATGCTTAAGGCTACCTATGGCTATAATCCCAGAATATTTCCTAAAAAAGGTTTTAACCGCCGAAATCTGGTCTTGAAATCCATGACCCGTAATGGTTTTCTAACAGAAGAAGAAAGGGACAGTATTGCAAAAATTCCTTTGAAGTTAGATTATAGGGAGTTTGATCATAATCAGGGCCTAGCACCCTATTTTAGAGAGGAAGTACGTAAACAACTGCAAAAATGGAACACGGCCGAAAAGGAAAAAGGAAATGACTACAATATCTATACATCCGGCCTTAAAATTTATACCACCTTGGATTATACAATGCAGATGTTGGCCGAGGAAACTATGTCGAAGCATGTAAAATCATTACAACGGAAATTTGAAAAAAGTTATGGTTCCAAAGCCCCATGGATCCAGGATAAAAAGCTAATAGAGAAGTTGGTCCGCAAAACACAAACTTATCAAAAACTAAAGGCTTCCGGATGGGGGGAAAATGAAATTATGGACTCCCTGCGCCAGAAAAGAAAAATGGAACTGGCCGACTGGGATGGTAAAAAAATGATAGAGGCAAGTGTTTTGGATAGTATTTCCCACTACATGAAGTTTTTAAACACAGGGTCCTTGACGATTGATGCAGGGAACGGAGCGGTAAAAACGTGGATTGGAGGAATAAATTATAAATATTTTAAGTACGACCATATTTCCCAAAGTAAGCGACAGGTTGGTTCTACCTTTAAACCTATTCTATATACGGCCGCCCTGGAGAATGGTATTGCCCCTTGCACTTATTTTTCGGCACAGGAAGTGGCGTACAAAAATCTTGAAGGATGGTCCCCGAGCAATTCCGGTAAAAAGGACGAGACATACCTTAACTACTCTATGGAAGAGGCTTTGAGCAACTCAGTCAATACCGTGGCCGTAAAAATATTGGAGAAGACGGGGATTCTTGAGACCATTGAGCAGGCCAAGATGATGGGCATAACGGCAAAACTGCCCGACAAGCCTTCCCTGGCATTGGGAACAGGAGAAATACGGCTTGATCAACTGGCTGGGGCGTATGCTAGCTATGTAAACGACGGTAGACCTGTAAAGCCTTATCTCATACAAACCATTACCGACCAAAAGGATTCCATTTTGACGGTTTTTGAACCAAAAATTGCCAAAAAACAGGCTTTTTCAGAAGAAAATCGACAAATTATGCTCCAAATGATGAAATCTACAGTGGATAAAGGAACGGCATCCCGCATACGATCCACCTATACGTTGAAAAACCATTTGGCCGGTAAGACCGGGACTACACAAAACAATAAGGATGCTTGGTTTGTGGCGTTAACGCCAAAATTAGTACATGTTACGTGGGTTGGTCTGGACAACCATGAAATCGGCTTTAAAAGTACTACTCTTGGTCAGGGAGCCAACGCAGCCCTTCCCATTTTTGCTCTTTGGTTTCAGAAATTGAACCAAGATACTTCTTTCAACGCCATTACCAATGCCAAATTTGAAAAGCCTGACGAGACAGTCGTCCAAAAACTGGATTGCCAACCCGTAAAGCGTGATGGATTTTTTAAACGTTTGTTCAAAAACCCAAAAAAGAAGAAAACCAAAAGATTCAAGAATCGGAACTCTAATCCCTAATAATAAAAAAATAGTATTCTTATAAAAAGGAGGCAAGCGGAAAATGGCATCTTACCGCAACATATAGTACAAACTTTTGTAAGGTATTTGAAAAGCTAAAAAACTTGATTCGAGGGAAATAGAATAGCCAACTTAATGTGTTTTATCAAGAATCGAAGCATGGCCAAAAAACCGCTTAAGAAAGTAAGTAGCCTAAAAAGTTTGGCATTTTTTTAACGTAATAAACGTTTAAATTTGGTGTCCGACTAATCCACTACCAATGCCAAGACCAGTTCTTGCCCTTGTTCTTTTTCTGTGTTTATCGTCTCTTTTCGGACAAAGCGAAAAAAAGTCTTTCGTTGTAAAATACGTCGATACCGCGTTCAAAATCGATGGGGTTCTCGATGAGGAAGCCTGGAAACTGGCGGAAAGCGCCAATGATTTTCAACAGTATTTCCCTTCGGATTCCATTCTTGCCGAGTACCAAACGGACATAAAAATGATTTACAGTGCCACCACGCTTTATGTGGGAATTAGGGTAAACACTCCAGGCAACAACTATGTTATTCCTTCTTTGGAACGTGATTATAGGGCGGGAGGCAACGATAACATCAGCCTGCTTTTCGACACCTTCAACGATGGCACCAATGCATTCCTTTTTGGTATGAACCCCTATGGGGTAAGGCGGGAAGCCTTAATTTCCAATGGAGGACAGGGCACTAGTGGTTTTACCACTTCCTGGGATGTGAAATGGAAGGGAGAAGCGAAGCAATACGATGGCTACTATACCGCCGAGATGGCCATTCCACTGACCTCCTTTAAATTTCCCGAGGGGATTGCCAAATGGCGTTTTCAAAGTTATCGCTTCGATATGCAGAAGAATGAGACCAGTGTATGGTATCCAATTCCCCAAAATCAATTGATCTTTAATCTCGCCTTCATGGGCGATATGATTTTTGAAAAACCTTTGGGCAAATCCCGTACGCCGTTGGCCATTATCCCATATATTAATGCCATTGCGGACAAAGACTATGATTTGGATATCACGGAGACCAACCTAAAAGTTGGAGGGGATGCCAAGGTGGCCATAGGTAATGGTTTAAATCTAGACCTTACCTTGAATCCCGACTTTTCCAATGTAGAGGTGGATGATATCTTTACCAATCTTACGCGTTTTGAAATCTCATTACCGGAGCGAAGACAGTTTTTTGTAGATAACAACGACCTTTTTGGAAGTTTTGGGGGGAGTAGGGATGCCAATCCTTTCTTTTCCCGTAGAATAGGTATAGCTACCGATAGTTCCGGAAATTCCGTGCAAAACAGGATAATTGGTGGTGTAAGGTTAAGTGGAAAATTGAACGAGGATTGGCGATTGGGCGTCTTAAATATCCAAACGGATGAAAATTTGGATACCGAGATTGCCTCGAACAATAACATGATGATCGCCTTGCAAAAAAAAGTATTTGCCCGCTCCAATTTTGGATTGTTCTTCATAAATAGGCAAACATTCAAGGATTATGATTTTGTTGCCCCGGAAGAGGAGTACAACAGGGTTTTGGGCATTGACTACAATTTAGCCTCAGAGGACAATACCTGGGTCGGAAAATTCTATGCACATAAATCCTTTCAACCAGGGGACGACGAGGACAACTATTCCGTGGGTGTTTTTTTAAGCCGAAATTCCAGATATTTCAACGTTTTTACCGATTTCGTCTTTATTGATGAGGATTTTGAGTCGGATTTGGGTTTTGTGCCCAGGAAGGACATTATAAAGTGGGCCACTTCCCTTGAAAAAGTATTTTGGCCAAAAAAAGGCCCAATAAACAATCATTCCATAGAGTTTTTTCCAATCGTTACTTGGAGGCCTGGATTGGATTATATGAAAACTGATCATGAACTACAGGCAAGCTGGAATTTTGAAACCCGGAACTTCTCGGAGTTTGGTATAGGATTTTCCAACCAATTTATCTTTTTAGCGAATAGTTTTGACCCTACGGGTACCGAAGGTGGCATTCCGCTTCCGGAAAATCAGGGGTATCATTTTAACTCGGTCTTTTTAGGATATGAGTCTAACCAAGCCAATGTGCTCGCATTTGAAGGAGAGGCCGCCATAGGCCGTTTTTTTAATGGGGACCGTTTTTCGATTGAAGGTGAAGCTACTCTACGATTACAACCCAAGGTACGATTGGGCTTAAATATTAACTATGATAAAATAACCCTTCCCAATCCCTTTCCAAGTGCGGATTTATGGTTGGTGAGCCCTACAGTCAACGTTACCTTCAACAAGTCCATTTTCTGGTCTACCATATTCCAATATAGCAACCAAAGGGATAATCTGGGTATCAACTCAAGATTACAATGGCGGTTTGCTCCCCTATCAGATCTATTCCTGGTTTACAACGACAATTATTTTGTAGACCGATTCTCACCTAGGTTTCGGTCTATAAATTTAAAATTTACCTATTGGCTCAACATCTAACGAAGATGAAGAAACATAGGTCAATGGCCGTTCCTTAAAACATCGTTGAGGAAATTTAAACCTATGGCACCTCAACCTGGCTATGTTCTTGTATTTGAACTTGATTTAATTATATTTGGCCATGTTGTCCTAAAAGGTCCTAAAATGAACCAACTACCCTTGACCGAAGATACCGTTACGTTTGGACTGTTATGCCTATGTTTGGGCTTTGTCTTTTATACCTCTTCCCTAAAAAAAGGCTTTTGGAAAAAGTTCTACACAGTGATTCCCACCTTGCTGATGTGTTACATGCTACCGGCGGTTTTAACCAGTTTGGGAATTATTTCGGAGGAAAGTTCCAATCTGTATTACATCGCCAGCCGCTATCTATTACCGGCCGCCTTGGTGCTTATGACCCTTAGTATCGATTTAAAGGCTATATTGAATCTAGGATCTAAGGCCCTGATTATGTTCCTTACAGGGACCATAGGTATTATCATTGGAGGTCCTATCGCTATCCTCATCGTATCCGTATTTTCTCCGGACACGGTAGGTGGCAACGATTTTGATGCCGTATGGAGAGGACTGACCACCATTGCCGGAAGTTGGATCGGAGGGGGCGCCAACCAAGCGGCCATGTTAGAGGTATTCCAGTACAATCCAAAGAAATTCGGGGACATGGTTCTGATAGATATTGTTGTGGCCAATATTTGGATGGCCATTATTCTTTTGGGGATTGGCAAATCCGACCGCATAGACAAATGGCTCAAAGCGGACAACTCTTCGATTGAAACACTAAAGGCAAAAGTATCGGCCCATACGGAAAAAATTACCCGGATTACTTCGCTATATGACTATATCATTATGTTATGCTTGGCCTTCACCGCAGTAAGTTTAGCACACTTCCTTGGACATCATTTTGCCGAGTTTTTAGAGAATAATTTTGAAGTTATCCGAAATAAGGAAAAGGCCCTTTCTTCTTTAGGGTCCAAATTCCTGTGGATGGTCGTTTTTTCGACCATGGTAGGAATCGGGTTGTCCTTCACCAAGGCAAAAAACTTTGAAGGTGCCGGAGCGAGTAAGGTTGGAGGCATGTTTATTTATATTTTGGTCGCTACCATAGGAATGAAAATGGATTTAAGCCGATTTTTGGAAAATCCCGGTTTGATAGCAGTCGGACTCATTTGGATATCCATTCACGCGGGACTATTGATACTAGTGGCGAAACTGATTAAAGCGCCTTATTTCTTTCTGGCGGTTGGGAGCCAGGCCAATGTTGGGGGAGCCGCATCGGCTCCCGTTGTCGCAGCCGAATTCCATCCTTCATTGACCTCGGTCGGTATTCTTTTGGCCGTATTGGGTTACGTGGTGGGTACTGCCGGAGCCTATATTTGTGGGCTTCTTATGGAAATTGCCGCTGCGGTTTAAAATTCAATAAAGTTTAGTGATATTTGCCCCGTTAAAAAACAGATATGAAAAACTTATTACTTTTTATTTCAACATTTCTGCTATTGGTTTCTTGCGGAGATGATGGTAATGAAAATACCATGGTCGTCACAGGAAATGTAAAAGGCTTAAAAAAAGGAACGTTATTCTTGCAGCATATTCCGGATTCAACATTGGTGACCATCGATTCCCTTGTGGTGGACGGTGATGGAAACTTTAGTTTTAAGACCAACATCGAAAGTCCAGAAATTTTCTATCTATACTTGAACAAAAAAGATAACAACGACATTAACGACCGAATTACTTTTTTTGGGGAACCCGGCCAAATCAGCATCACCACTTCATGGAACACTTTTGACATTAACGCCAAGGTTGAAGGTTCCGAGACCCAAAAAAAATTAGAGGAATACCGTAAAGTAATGTCGCGTTTTAATTCAAAAAATCTTGAATTTATGCAGTTGGCTGCCAACACCGAAAACCCTTTGGATTCACTGCAAATGGATTCCGTTCAAAGATTAAGCGATAAAAACATACAAAGAGGTTATGCCTTTGCACTCAATTTTGCGTTGAACAATAAAGATTCACATATCGCCCCGTATATTGCACTTACCGAAGTGGCAGATGCCAATATTAAGTATTTGGATTCCATTTACAGCTCTTTGGCTGCGGAGGTGGCCAATGCCAAGTATGGCATTGCCTTAAGGGATTATCTGGACAATTTGAAAAAGACGGAATGACAACTTATCTATTCCCCAAGAGCATTAACCTTTTTTACTAGGGCAGTGGCCTTTTTCTCCAAATCATCCCGGACCTTTTTAAGATGGGCCTTCCTGTTTTCCACTTTCTTCTGATTTACCTTGGAGATCAAATCATCAAAAGTCACTATAGCATCATCAATAATCTTCTCACCCTCTTTTGATACTTTGTTGCCGTTTGTGGCCTCAACGATATAAACTGCATCTATAATGTCTCCCAACACATCGTTGATGTTCTTTTTTAAGTCTCGTATACTTGCCATTTCAGATTCTTTTTTGCTAAAATAAGGTTTTTGAATTTGGTCAAATCGTCACCTCTAAAAGTTTTACGCCATTTGTTCTTAGGGAAACGAAATTAGAGTTGGCCGCAATCAAGACCGTCTCTCCTTTTTTAACCAAAGTAGAACCAAATTCGTTCTCAATATCTACCGAGCCATCCACGCACATGTAGATGGTAAAGGAATCCCTTAAGGATAAATCCTCCTCCATATTCTTGGAAAGGTTGATAAAATTGGTCTTAAAATAAGGACAATCCACCATAGGGTTTATCGTATCCTTCGCCGTTGGGTAAACCACTTTAAAATCGTCCCTTTTTTCATAATCTATGGCATCCAAGGCCAAATCTGTATGTAGCTCCCGTAGATTTCCGTTTTTGTCCTTCCGATTAAAATCGAATACACGATAGGTAATATCCGAAGTCTGTTGTATTTCCGCCAACAATACCCCTGCACCGATAGCATGAATCTTTCCGGTATTGATAAAAAAAGTATCTCCCTCTGAAACCTTTTCATAATTCAACAACTCCAAAAGTGTATTGTTTTCAAGGCTACCCATGTATTCTTCCTTGGTAACATTTCGATTGAACCCCACAATAAGGCTGGCATCCTTTTCTGCATCCATAACATACCACATTTCGGTCTTTCCAAAGGAGTTATGGCGTTTTTTCGCCAAGTCATCATTGGGATGCAATTGTATTGAAAGGTCTTGTTGGGCATCAATAAACTTTATAAGAATGGGAAACTCCTTTCCAAAACGCTCGAAAACACTTTCTCCAAGTAATTCCACAGGGTGTTTGTCCATTAATTGCTGTAGGGAGATACCCGCCAATTTGCCTTGGGCAACTTTCGAAACATCACCGGAAACCCCGGATAGCTCCCAGCTTTCACCAGTAATATCATTTGGTATGGATTTTTCCAATACCTTTTTCAATCGGGTACCGCCCCAAAGCCTCTCCTTTAATATGGGCTCAAATTTTAAGGGATAGAATTTCATTCGTTACTTTCCGCTTTTAGGGCTTTTAAGGCCTTTTGCATATGTCTTGATGCATTGACACTATTAAAAACCAGGATAATTTTTCCTTCTTTGTTCACTACATAGGTTTCCCTTCCCGGGAGCATACCAAAAAAATTGTCTTCTACCTTAAAAAGTCGTTTTACCTTTTTTTGGGTATCCGCCAATAGCACAAATGGCAATCGATATTTTGATGCAAATTTACGGTGCATTTTTTCGGAGTCCGAGCTTATTCCAATAACCTCCGCCCCCAATTGGGCAAACTGTTCATAACTGTCTCTAAAAGAACAAGCTTCTGCGATACATCCGGGGGTATTATCCTTAGGATAAAAATAAATGACCAATGTCTTCTTTCCTAAGACATCCTTAACATGGAAGGTCTTTCCCTCTTGGTCCGGCAGTGAAAAGTCCGGAACGGTGTCTCCAACTTTTAATCCCATAATCAACCGGAATAGGTTACAAAATTGCGAGGAGTCTCATACAAGACAATCTCCAGTCTTTTGTTATGATCAATATGAGGCCTAAGTCTATTCCAAATAACCACGGCGATGTTCTCTGCAGTTGGGTTTAGATGCTTAAATTCGGGGACCTGGGTATTCAGGTTTTTATGATCAAGGGCGTTTTCCACTTTTTCCCGTATCAGCTCTTTTAAGACCTTCATATCCATCACGAAACCCGTTTCCTTATCTATTTCTCCGGTAACACTCACTATTAATTCATAGTTATGCCCATGGTACTCCGGATTGTTGCATTTTCCGAATACCGTATCGTTCTTTTGTTCTGTCCAATCTTGGCGAAATAATCTGTGCGCTGCATTAAAATGAGCCCTTCTACTGACTTTAACCTCCATTTCTATGAATCTTCACGGATGATATATTCATAAAACCTCTCGAAAATAATCTTGAACCAAACCGTATAACGATGAGGGTTATTCATGATATCCCTTTTGATCAATTCCGGTTTCATCCATTTCCAATCCGCTACTTCCTCCGTGTTGATAATTGGAACATCATTGTAATTGCCCATCATTACATGATCCAATTCATGCTCTGTAAGACCATTGTCAAATGGTGCCTTGTACTTGAATGAAAAAAGTTCCTTCAACTCCGTTTCAAAGCCCATTTCTTCAAATAATCTACGCTTTCCGGCTTGAGTATTGGTTTCACCTACGCGCTGGTGGCTACAACACGTATTGGTCCACAATAAAGGTGAATGATATTTATTGGCAGCACGTTGTTGAAGCATGGTCTCGCCGTCGTCATTCATAATGAAAATAGAAAAGGCCCTATGAAGTTTGGCCTTTTCATGAGCTTCCATCTTAGGCATGGTCCCTATCTGCTCATCTTGATCGTTCACTAAGATAACCTCTTCTTCCTTCATATCGTAAAAATAAGACCTTTGGCCAACTTTAGGGTCAAGGCGCTTATAAAAAATATTGATGAAAGAATTTGAATTAATATGAATTGGCTTCTTCTTTAGAAGAACCTTGGCGATTTTAAGTTGCCTTTGGTAGTTATAAAATCGTATCGAAGTATTACCTCAAACGAGCCATCATTGAACCTTGCGCTACCCAATTCCGTGGTCTCCTTGTCATAGGCGATGCCTATAAGAAATTTATTGGATATTTGAAATCCCGCCATTCCACTAAAGGCCGCATCCCATCGATATGCACCTCCAAGAATAAACTTTTCGCTCATCATGAAGTTGGCGGAGATATCAACTTGCAGTGGTGCCCCCTGGGTCACTTTGGTCAGTAATGCTGGCTTAAACTTTAAAAATGGGTTTACATCCCATACATAGCCCGTTATAAAATAGAAGTTCATCTGTTCCTTAGCTGTTGAAAGGGAGGACTCATCAAAATGGGAGGTTTCCAAAAATCTGGGAACGGACAATCCTGCATAAAATCTATTGGTATGATAATAGACCCCAGCTCCGATATTCGGGCTAAGCCGATTATCTATATTTTGTTGTAAAGTCTGATCTGGAGCAAATTGATTGAGTTCGGAAAAACGAACGTCCAAAAGATTGGCACCGGCTTTTAGTCCAAAGCTTAACCTGCCTTCAACGGATGTATAAATGGTATACGAAAAGTCTACGTCAAAGTTTGTCTCCGAAGTGGGGCCTATTTGATCGTTGACTATGGAAAGTCCCATTCCAACCCCCCGATATCCAATAGGAGAGTGAATGTTGAAGGTTTGGGTCTTGGGAGCACCATCCAAGCCAACCCATTGTGACCGGTGTAGCGCCGCAACACTAATATGCCCCCTTGATCCTGCATACCCGGGATTTACGCTCACCGTGTTATACATATATTGGGTATATTGGGCATCTTGCTGTGAATACATCGAATTCGCGATCAACAAAACCAAAATGAGCATAGGAAAAACTATCCATCTGATCGAAATTGTATGTTGGGCGAATTTTAGCATCTTTATCTATTTATGTATATATAGCCCGAAAGCGATTGCTGGTTTCCGTTATCATCCTCATAGTCCAGTATATAGAAATACGTTCCTACAGGTAATTTATTGTCTACATCAACGGTGACCCTCCCTTGTGACGTACCGTCAAAAACATTTCCTTGGGTATTGTAGCTATTTGTGGAATAGACCTGTACTCCCCATCGGTTATAGATTCTAATCGTGTTGTTGGGGAAATTCTCCAAGCCACTAATTTGAAGAACATCGTGTACGCCATCTCCGTTAGGGGTAACTACATTAAACACCTCCACTTCATCATCCTCACGGTTAGGTTCAAGATAATCTGGGGTACCATCACCATCAGAATCATCATTGGCATAGTTGCCGTCTCCGTTCATATCCTCCTCTACAGTTCGTAAAGCATCTCCGTCGTCATCCGTATCCCTATAATCGGGTTCATCATCGCCGTCGGTATTCGGTAAATCGTTGTAAGGATCATCAATTTCGTCGTTCACGTCCAAATCAATGGCAGTAGTACCTTCATAGCCATCGTCCAGGCCATCGTCGTCCTTATCTGAACCAATTAATGTTACATCTGGCACTCCATCTTGATTGTAATCATGTCCCTCTATATTATCCGGCACATTATCATCATCACTATCCTCGTCTAGGTAATCTGGAAGAAGGTCTCCGTCCGTATCAACTGGAAATATTCCTAGGGAACCACTTTCATATGCGTCGTCTAGCCCATTATCATTGGTATCCGTACCACTTGGTGGAATATAGCCAGAAGTTGTTTGTGCCTCTACATTATCCGGAATACCGTCATTATCACTATCGATATCCAGATAATCCGGGAATCCGTCGCCGTCCGAATCTGTGGGGTCCGTGGACGGGTCGTTATCCGCATCGAGATTCAAATCCTCAAAACTATCTACTATCCCATCGTCATCACTATCCAAATCAACTCCCATAGGATTGACTACCACAGTAATGGTGGCGGTATCGCAATTGCCAGAATTATCGCAAAGGGTATACGTAAACGTGTCCGTTCCTATAAAACCAGCATTTGGTATATAGCTAACGTTGTCATCGGAAGGATTGTTGGGTGTAGCATTATCATTAATGGTCGCAATCCCATCCGTGGGATTTGTAAGGGTCAAGGTTCCTATTGTTGGCAAATCATTATCATTGGCCAGGATATCAATATCTATGGCAGTGTCCTCCGTAGTTGCAATGGAGTCATCAAAAACGTCCAAAATGGGCAATACATCAACAGTTACCGTGGCTGTACTGCAATCTCCAGTTGTGTTGCAAACGGTGTAATCAAAAGAATCCGGTCCATTGTAATCTGGATCCGGTATGTAGGTTAGAATATCATCCGTTGGATCATTTGGTGTCCCATTTGTATCAATATTCACCGTACCATTCGCGGGATTTGTGGTAGTCAAATTTCCCGCTGTTGGTAAATCGGAATCATTGGCATAGATATCCACGATGACAGATTCATCCTCATTGGTAGTAACCAAATCATCTACCAAAGTAGCTGCCTGTTGCAAGCAAACTACTGTAAAATTGGGTAAAGCAATGGAGTTGCCCGCCTTGTTCAGTGTTGCTGTATAACGAGTCACCGAAGTGGTAGCGGTGACTACCGGCATCAAGGGATCTCCGGATACGGCCGGCGACCAACTTACCGTTGCACTACCGCTTACGTTAGCGGAAATATCCAGCGTAACTTGATTATCTGGTGCCGTACAATCCGTTAGAATAAAATACCCTGTAGCATTGGAACCACAAAGCGTACCGTCATAAGTTGCAAAATAGACCCCAGGTGTTGAAGTTTCATAAAAGAAATCAGTTCCTAGAACCGTACTGGTGTCCGATGCCTCATACCATCTATAGTTACTTTCATCGGTACTATTGGGTGCTTGCAACAAAAACTGCGCATGGGATACACCCATTCCCAATAGGGTAAAAATCATACCGAGGAAAATAATCTTGTATGTGCAGGGGCGTATCAAATCGATTAATGCAGTTTTTGGTTTATCGAACTACGAAGACCACATTTATAAGACTATTATAATCCGGTGGCGTTCCTACTACATCATATTGCATTACTCCAGTGGCGCTAATACTATCTATATTTAGAACGGCCGGATCGGCATAGGTCACATAATAATACAGTTCCGTATTTGCATAGGTCGGTACGGCTGCCGGGGCTCCTGCACTCGCCATGGTTGGTGTTCCAAATTGATTTATATATTCATCATACAGATTAATAGTGACGTTGTTGGCTAAAGCTGATGCATCTATTGCAATAGACGGTGGATAGAATATACGTGCAGCCTTTGATGTGATCGGAGCTATATCTTGGATAACATCCTCAACTGTCGTCTCCGTATTTCCATCTCCATCAACATCGACCGGGGTGTCCGAGTCAACCTCGGAAGCAACTTGGTCATCTGTTTCATTTATAAATAGACCATTGTCCGTACCTATTCCCAAATCGTTATCAGTATCGGATGAAATATTTACCTGAAGACCAACATTTTCCAATAATGAGTTTGCAGGAGTACCAGTTAGGGTAATGGTACCGTTTGGGGAAGTAATACTACCGTCTCCCGATAATGCGGTCACATCAACGTCAAGTCCTACGTCCTCGAAGAGGGAATTGGCAGGGGTACCGGTAAGGGTTATCGTGCTGTTCGGGGAGGTGACGCTACCATCGGCCAAGGCGGATTCGTCCACATCAAGGGTGACATCCTCCAACAATGAGTTGGCCGGCGTACCGCCCAAGGTCACCGTACCGTTAGGGGAAGTGATAGATCCGTCGCCCGTCAGTGCCGTCACGTCCACATCGAGGCCTACGTTCTCCAACAAGGAGTTCGCCGGGGTGCCTGTTAATGTTATGGTGCTATTTGGGGAAGTTATCGACCCATCTCCTGTAAGTGCGGTCACATCAACGTCAAGTCCTACGTCCTCGAAGAGGGAATTGGCAGGGGTACCCGTAAGGGTTATGGTGCTGTTCGGGGAGGTCACACTGCCATCGGCCAAGGCGGATTCGTTTACGTCCAAGGTAACGTTCTCCAACAATGAGTTGGCCGGAGTACCGCCCAAGGTCACCGTACCGTTAGGTGAGGTAATCGATCCGTCGCCCGTCAGTGCCGTAACGTCCACATCAAGTCCTACATTCTCCAACAAGGAGTTTGCCGGGGTGCCTGTTAGCGTTATGGTGCTATTTGGGGATGTGATACTGCCGTCACCGGACAATGCGCTGACGTCCACATCAAGGGTGACATCCTCCAACAATGAGTTGGCCGGAGTACCGCCCAAGGTCACCGTACCGTTGGGCGAGGTAATACTACCATCTCCCGATAATGCGGTCACATCTACATCGAGGCCTACATCTTCCAATAAGGAGTTCGCCGGAGTGCCTGTTAGTGTTATGGTGCTATTCGGTGAAGTGATACTGCCGTCACCGGACAATGCGGTCACGTCAACGTCCAATCCTACATCCTCAAAGAGGGAATTCGCAGGGGTACCGGTAAGGGTTATCGTGCTGTTCGGAGAGGTGATGCTACCATCGGTCAAGGCGGATTCGTTCACGTCCAAGGTAACGTTCTCCAACAATGAATTGGCCGGCGTACCGCCCAAGGTAACCGTTCCGTTAGGGGAAGTGATAGATCCGTCGCCCGTCAGTGCCGTCACGTCCACATCCAATCCTACATTCTCCAACAAGGAGTTGGCAGGTGTTCCCGTTAATGTTATGGTGCTATTTGGGGAAGTGATACTGCCGTCACCGGATAACGCGGTCACGTCCACATCAAGTCCTACATTCTCCAACAAGGAGTTCGCCGGTGTGCCTGTTAGCGTTATGGTGCTATTCGGTGAAGTGATACTGCCATCACCGGACAATGCGGTCACGTCAACATCAAGCCCTACGTCCTCGAAAAGGGAATTGGCAGGGGTACC
>NZ_JANQOO010000004.1 GCF_028285715.1 Ulvibacterium sp. | reverse complement strand
GTGGAGTGTATTGGATTCGAACCAACGACCCCCGCCCTGTCAAGGCGGTGCTCTAAACCAGCTGAGCTAACACTCCATAACTCCAATCATTTGGGCGGCACTCGAACAAATGACCCGTAGATTGCCCGCCAAAGGTAAAATATATTTCGAATACCCAAAATGAAAAAACCGTGCATTGTCAGCACAAAATCGCATCACCAATCATAGTTTTAAGCATTTGTATAATATATATTCAAAATGACAAAAGATATGATCAACTCCTAGAAAAAGCGTAAAAATTCAATTAAAATAATGTATTTTTAGTGGTTGATATGAGAGGTGGCATGTTGATTTTTAGAATTCTCCCGCTATGTTTTGGATTAATCCTTGCATCATGTTCCATTGATGTTCCGGAAGACGTAGAAAAAGCCTCGGCCCAACTTCCCGAAACCATTGACTTTAACTTTCACGTTAAACCTATTTTGTCCGATCGCTGTTTTGCGTGCCATGGCCCGGACGAAGCCTCTAGAAAAGCAGATTTAAGACTTGATTTGGAAGAGGAAGCGTTCCGCAAACTCAAAAGTGGTAACTATGCGTTTGTTTCTGGAAAACCAGCAAAAAGCGAAAGTATTGTAAGAATATTGAGCAGTGACCCGGATAATATAATGCCGCCCCCGGAGTCCCATCTGTCCCTTTCAGCTGCTGAAAAGGCCATGATAATCAAATGGATAGAACAAGGCGCGGAGTGGAAGCCCCACTGGGCATTCACCAAACCCGAAAAGCCTAATACACCGAACACTGATGGTGTTTCCTGGCCCAACCACAACGCTATTGATGCGTTTGTACAACAAAAATTGCGATTAAACGATTTTGAGCCTTCCCCCGAAACGGAAAAAGAACGTTTGTTGCGAAGGGTTACCATGGATTTGAGCGGACTGCCGCCCACCATCCAAGAAATAGATGCCTTTCTTGAAGATACCGATCCAAAAGCCTACGAAAAGGTAGTTGATCGCCTGCTCGCCTCGGATGCTTACGCCGAACGCCTTGCCTTGGATTGGATGGATATTTCCCGTTATGCGGATTCCCACGGACTACATGCCGACGGCTGGCGTTTAATGTGGCCATGGCGCGATTGGGTCATTAAGGCCTTCAAAGAGAATATGCCTTATGATCAGTTTGTTACTTGGCAATTGGCCGGTGATCTCTTCCCTAATGCAACCCGGGAACAAAAATTGGCGACCGCTTTTAACCGTAATCATCCGATGACAGCAGAAGGTGGGGCAATTGAAGAGGAATTTCGTCTTAACTACGTTTGGGATCGGACGGAGACCGTTGGCACAGCCCTCCTGGGGCTTACAGTGGCCTGTGCCCGGTGCCATGATCATAAATTCGATCCTATTTCCCAAAAGGATTACTTTCAAATGACGGCCTTTTTCAACAATGTTAAGGAATTGGGCATGACCGGCGATGATGGCAATTATGGACCAATGCTCTCCCTACCCGACGCCGAAACGGAAAAAAAGTTGGCATCCCTTGAAAAATCCATACAGGAAAAAGAACATGAATTACGATTGACTAAAAAAGAATTGGCGGATTTGGAAAAATATATGAAAAAACTGCCCTCTGAATTTAAGCAAAAGGGGATACTTGGATATTTTCCCCTGGAAAAATTAACAAAGAACAGTGGAACCAAAAAAGGATATATTGTTGATGGGAATTCCAAGGTTACCACAAGGGAGGCCCCGAAAATTGTTGCGGGCAAAAGAGGAAAGGCCTTTGAGTTTACGGGGGAGTATGACGAAGTATATTTAAACAACATTCCCAATTTTGAGTGGACCGATAAATTTTCAATGGGACTTTGGCTTAACACCACCAAGCGCGAGGCGGGAAAAACACAGACCTTGTTGGGCACCTCAAGTGAAAAGAATAGCTTTTGGCGTGGTTGGGACTTCTACCTGGACAGCCTTAATCAACTCAATGTTAGGCTCATACATTCCCTGCCCCACAATTATATTCATGTGAAATCAAAGGACTCCATTCAAAAAAATGAATGGCAGCATGTTGCCTTTACCTATGACGGTTCGGGTAGTGCAAAAGGCCTACAATTGTTCATGGGTGGGAAAAAAGTTGAAGTCACATACCCTTATGACCGTTTATATAAGTCTATTAAGACCGTACAATCAGCCACTCATGAGGTATTTAACAGACCTGTGAGAGTGGCCAAAAGTTATCGCTCCTTCACAGGGGAAAACGGAATTTATAAAGGAAGGCTGGATGATATATTTGTGCATTCCAGACAACTCACTCCTCAAGAGATAGCCCAATTGGCCGCAGAAGATGATGGTTCCAAAACACCGGATATGGAATGGGCAACAGCATATTGGATAAATCAGGCACCCCAGGTCGGTAATATTGAAAAACAACTCAAAGCACTTAGGGTCCAATGGCTTTCGCATATGACGCCCGTAATGGAGGTAATGGTAATGGAAGAAATGCCAGAAGCGAGACCTGCCTTTGTATATAATCGTGGTGATTACACACAACCCTTATACCCGGTTGAGGCTACTACCCCAGAAGTTTTGCCAGGATTTTCGGAAGAATATCCAAAAAATCGATGGGGACTGGCCCAATGGATTTTTTCTGAGGACAATCCGCTAACCGCACGGGTAACGGTAAATCGCTATTGGCAAATGCTCTTTGGCAAAGGCTTGGTCAGTACGCCAGAGGATTTTGGGGTACAGGGAGCTTTACCTACCCATCCACAATTACTGGATTGGTTGGCGGCCACCTTCGTAGAAAGTAATTGGGACGTGAAAGAGTTAGTGAAGACCATGGTCATGTCCCATACCTATAGACAATCCTCCGAAGTTTCCCCTGAAATGCGGGAAAAAGATCCGAACAATATGTATTTGGCTCGGACAAATAGTTACCGATTACCTGCTGAAATGATTCGGGACAATGCCTTAGCAGCAAGTGGACTTTTGGTGCAACAGGTTGGAGGCAAAAGTGTAAAGCCCTATCAACCAAAGGGCCTTTGGATCGAAAAAAACAGTTTTTCCCATATTTTGTTGAACTACAAGGAATCCGAAGGAGACAGCCTATATCGAAGAGGGCTGTATACCTTTATTAGAAGGACTGCCCCTCATCCTGCGATGACCGCTTTTGATGCCCCGTCCAGGGAAGTCTGCACGGTAAAACGGGAAAACACGAATACACCCCTGCAAGCCCTGGTTTTGATGAACGACACCCAATTTGTGGAAGCTTCAAAAGTGTTGGCGGCGCGGATGCAAAAAGAAGGCGGGGTATCATTGGATGATCAAATTGCCTATGGGTTTCGGTTGGCGATCAGTCGCCTTCCCAAAACGGAAGAAACATCAATTCTAAAGGAGCTATACGAAACCCAATCCAAAAAGTACAAAGCCAATCCAAAAGAGGCCCTTGAGCTTTTATCTGTGGGAAGAAAGGAATTGGATGATTCATTGGATAAAAATAAAACAGCTGCTTTGACCATGGTAGCCAATACCATTCTAAACCATGACGAGGCATATATGAAACGATAAAATCCCAAGGTTAGGTGTGAACTTTGGACTTGTACATTTTTTAAACTTAAGCTTTAAAATTGTAAAACATGTGTACCCATAATCATAACAAAAACTATACACGAAGAGATTTTTTGACCAAGACCACTTTGGGAATGGGAGCACTATCCATGGCCTCCATGTTGGACCCCATGAGCGTCTTTGCAAAAAACCAACCATCGGGAGCGGTACCCGGAAATGGTGGTATTCTTGGCCAACCCCATTTTCCGCCCAAGGTTAAACGGGTCATCTATCTTTTTCAGAGTGGGGCACCATCACAGTTGGACCTATTTGATTATAAGCCTTTATTGAATAAAATGAATGGGCAGGATCTACCCGAAAGCGTACAACAAGGACAACGGCTTACCGGAATGTCCTCCGGCCAGGCTTCCTTACCCATTGCCGGAACCATTTTTGATTTCAAACAACATGGGCAGAGCGGGGCTTGGATGAGCAATTTAATGCCGTACACCTCAAAAGTGGTGGATGACCTTTGTTTTATCAAATCCATGTACACCGAAGCCATAAATCATGATCCGGCCATTACTTTTTTACAAACGGGGTCTCAACTGCCGGGAAGACCTTCCATCGGTTCTTGGGTAAGTTATGGCCTTGGGACGGACAACAAAAACCTCCCGGAATTTGTAGTGCTCGTTACCAAGGATAAATATGGCCAACCTTTATATTCCAGACTATGGGGTAACGGCTTTTTGCCTTCACAACACCAAGGGGTACAGTTTAGGGCCGGAAAAGATCCCGTACTATATTTGACCAACCCCCCTGGAATTGATGGTAAAAGTAGACGTGAACAGTTGGACCACCTTCAAAAATTGGAAAAAATAAATCATGAGGATGTCGGCGACCCGGAGATTCTTGCGCGTATGGCCCAATATGAAATGGCCTTCCGAATGCAGACATCGGTACCGGAAATCATGGATACCAAGGACGAACCGGATTATATTTATGATATGTACGGTGAGGACAGCCGTAAACCCGGAACTTTTGCCGCCAATTGTATTTTGGCAAGGCGATTGGCCGAACGGGATGTAAAGTTCATCCAGTTGTACCATCAAGGATGGGATCAGCATGGTAATCTCCCCAGCGCCATTAAAGTGCAGTGCAAAGATACCGATCAGGCTACGGCTGCACTGATTACCGATTTAAAACAACGCGGTATGTTGGAGGATACTTTGGTAATCTGGGGTGGAGAATTTGGTCGTACCAATTATTCACAAGGGCAGTTGACAGCAACCAACTTCGGTCGGGACCATCATCCAAAATGCTTCACTATTTTCATGGCTGGGGCCGGAATAAAAAAAGGGATTACCTTAGGGGCAACGGATGAGTTCGGATACAATGTAGTACAGCGTCCCGTACATGTCCACGATTTTCAGGCTACCTTAATGCACTTGTTGGGTGTAAATCATGAAAAACTAACCTTTAAATTTCAAGGAAGGAGATATCGGTTGACAGATGTTCATGGAGAGGTCGTCAACGAAATACTGGCATAAAATAGTACACGAAAACGGATGAAAATGAAAGCAACCAATACCAAACGCAGGGATTTTATCAAGAAAACGGCATTGGCCACCGGAGCTGGCCTAGTAGCCCCTAGCCTTACCTTTGGAATAACACATTCCTATAAGAATCTAGGGGAAACCGTAGGGCACGGGAATTTTAAATATCGTGTGGACAAGGAATGGGGTATCCAAGATCCTTCGAAAATTCCGGTAAATGACTGTCACGAAATGGCAATGGACAGCAAAGGACGTATTTTTATGACCACTACCGGTGCCAACAACAATAACGTTTTAATCTATGACACCTCGGGCAAAGTATTGGACTCCTGGGGGACAGATTTCCCCGGCGCCCATGGTTTATCCATAGCGGGCGAAGGGAGCGATCAATTCCTTCTCATCACAGATCCGGAAACCCACAGCGTCCATAAAACAGATTTAAATGGTAAAATTCTAATGACCTTAAAACGGCCTAAGGAAGTTTCCGGCTATACCCAAGACGACCAATTTAAACCTACCGAAACTACAGTATTGCCCAACGGGGATTTCTATGTTGCAGACGGCTATGGTGAAAACTACATTATTCAATATAGCTCAAATGGGGAATATATGAGACACTTTGGTGGAAAGGGAGAAGGAGATTTAAAATTTAATTGTTGTCACGGTATCACCGTAGATTCCAGACAGGCTGATACGCCAACTTTGTTGATTACATCACGCGCCAGTCAGGAATTTAAACGATTTTCATTGGAAGGCAAACATTTGGAGACCATTTCACTACCAGGGTGCTCCATTTGCCGACCGGTTATTCATGGTGAGAATATTTATTTTGCGGTAATCGTAACAAAGACATGGGATAGTTATGACGGTATGCTTGCTGTATTGGACAAAGAGAACAAGATAGTCTCATTTCCTGGAGGAAGTATACCCCAATATAATAATGGCATATTAATGGAACCCGAATATGATGGCAAAACGTTCAGAAATCCCCATGATGTTTTAGTAGATCATGATGGTAACCTTTATGTGCCGCAATGGGCCTCGGGAAAAACCTATCCTATCAAATTACATCGTGTATAATTATATCTTGTATTATAGTACCCCACCAACTCTAATTGTTTGTTTATGATCGCATTGGAATTTTCTACGTTTTTAGGTCGCTTTCATCCCTTATTCGTTCATTTACCTATAGGTTTCCTCTTTTTGGCCATTTTATTGGAGTGGTATGAAAAGTTTAAGAAAACGGAAAAACAAAGTCGCCTTGTCCCTATCGCTTGGTTTTTGGGCGGAGTAAGTGCCACCGGTGCAGCCTTGAGTGGATGGCTCCTTGCGGATACAGGTTTATATGAAGAAGATCAGTTATTTGCACATAGATGGTTGGGCGTTGCCTTAGTGGCTATCTCCTTCGTCGGGTGGTGGATTAAAAGCAAGCCGGAGAAACATACCAAACTTATCCATAATGGTTTCAACATTTTACTTCTGGCCCTACTGTTCATAGAAGGGCACAAGGGCGGAAACCTTACCCATGGTGAGGAATATTTGGTGGAGTACGCCCCAGAATCCATCCAAGGTATACTAGGCGTTTCAAAAGAAAAGGATTCGGTTGCAGCATTGGGCAATCCCGATTCCGTGTTGGTGTATCACGACTTGATTGCACCTATTTTTGAATCAAAATGCGTGGCTTGTCATAGTGATGAGGTACAAAGAGGTGGCCTTAATATGGCTTCTGCAGATTCATTGCAGATCGGTGGTGACGACGGGCCGGTTATTGCCCAGGGTAATTCCGTTGAAAGTGAGCTCTTTAGAAGAATTACACTTCCCCAGAAGAATATAAAATTTATGCCTCCCACTGAAAATGTACTAACCTATGATGAGATAAAGACAGTAGAATGGTGGATTGATCAAGGAGCTTCTTTTGAAGACCCGGTCTCAGCCTTTGAAGTGTCCGAAAACATGAAGCCTTTGTTGCTTCGCCGTTACGGTCTAAATACCGAACCTAGGCCATGGTATGAAACCGTGCAATTACCACCTTTGGACAGCACACAGATAACATCACTTCAAAAAAGCGGGTTTACCATAAAATCCCTAGGAGCTGAGAATCCCTTGTTGGACATAAAATATTCAGGTACGGATTTAACCCGGGAACAATTGGCCGAACTTGAAAAAGTAAATGAGTATGTTACTTGGCTTTCCCTGGCACGTACCAACGTGAAAAACGAGTGGCTTTCCATTGTTTCCAAATTCCCAAATCTTACAAGGCTCCAATTGGAAAAGACGACCATTTCGGATGAGGGTGTAACATATCTTTCGGGCCTAAGACATTTGGAAGCGCTCAATCTCTACGGAACCAATGTTACCGATTCCTGTTTAACAGATCTTCAAAAACTGGAAGGCCTCAAAAGGGTTTATTTATGGGAGACCAAGGTTACCAATGCCAATGCCAAATCCTTACAGGAGGGAAAGGAAACCTTGGAGGTAGTCATTGGTGAAAGCTAAATCTTTTTGTCTATGGCAAAAAATAAAAAGGAAATACGATACGACTCAAGATATCCATCAATTGAAGATCTTAGGACGAGGGCCCAAAAAAGAATTCCACGTTTCGCCTTTGAATATCTGGATGGTGGCTGCAACGAGGATATTAATCTTGATAAAAACACATCGGATATCCGGAAGGTTGAGCTCCTTCCCTATTACCTTACCTCCCACACGGAATCGAAGATGAAGACCGAGCTTTTTGGTCATACCTACGATGCCCCTTTTGGTATTGCCCCGGTTGGGCTACAAGGGCTTATGTGGCCCAATTCACCTGAAGTATTGGCCAAGGCAGCTTTTGAGCATAATATACCCTTTATACTAAGTACGGTTAGCACCAGTAGCATAGAACGGATCTCAGAGTTGACCGAAGGACAGGCCTGGTTTCAATTATACCATCCCACGGAGACCTCGGTCCGCGACGATATCATAAAAAGAGCCGAAGCCGCAGGATGCCCGGTTTTAGTAATTTTATGTGATGTCCCCACCTTTGGTTTTCGACCAAGGGATATCAGAAATGGCCTGGCCATGCCTCCCAAGATGTCCATTACCAATATGCTCCAGATATTAGGCAAACCGCAATGGGCCTATAATACCCTACGTTACGGACAACCCAATTTTGAGACCTTGAGACCTTATATGCCCAAAAATCTCAATTTGAAGCAGTTGGGAAAATTTATGGACCAAACCTTTTCCGGTAGGCTAAATGAAGAGCGCATTAGACCTATTCGAGACATGTGGAAGGGTAAGTTGGTACTGAAAGGAGTTGCCAATGAATCGGATGCCGAAAAAGCCATCGAATTGGGGTTGGACGGAATTATCGTTTCCAATCATGGTGGAAGACAACTGGATGCCGGGGAATCCACCATAAGACCATTAACCCGCATTGCCAAAGATTATGGGGATAAAATTAGGGTTATGATGGATAGCGGCCTACGCTCGGGGCCTGACATTGCGCGTACAATAGCTAGCGGCGCGGAATTTACCTTTATGGGACGTTCCTTTATGTATGGGGTTGCAGCTTTGGGCAAAAAGGGAGGAGATCATACCATTTCACTTCTAAAAACTCAGTTACAACAGGTTATGGAGCAAATTTGCTGTGAAGATGTAAAGGATTTTCCAAGGCATTTGATTTCCAATTCTTGACCTATTCCCAGATACCACGCAATAGATACATAATTCATCAGGATTTTCATTATATTTAGGTTTATCGCTTTTATTTAAAATACGAATATGTCCAAATATAATGTTGCCGTTTTGGGTCCAATTCCAAGGGACCATATCACCACACATCATGGGGAGGTTATAGAAAAATATGGTTGTGCTACGCACACCGCGATTGGCCTATCCAAGCTTTTAGGTGATGACGGCACCGTATTTCTCGTTTCCCATGTTCGCAAAAAGGACGAAAAAGCAATCAAGGAAATATTGACGGAATACCCTAATATCAATGTGGACTATATAACCTCCGATCATGATCAGGGTGATGTTATAAGCCTAAAATTCATAGATCAAAATAACCGCTTGGAAAGGCAAACCGGATTTATGAATCCCATAGTGCCCGAAGACGTGGCCCATCTTTTGCATTGCGATGTTTTTGTATGCGTACCTATTACCGATTATGAGGTTCCTTTGGAAACTTTGAAATATATTAAAGAAAACAGCAAGGGTACCCTAATATTTGATGCCCATGGTCCTACAAATACAG
The DNA here is from genome assembly GCF_028285715.1 of Ulvibacterium sp. Lineage (GTDB taxonomy): Bacteria > Bacteroidota > Bacteroidia > Flavobacteriales > Flavobacteriaceae > Ulvibacterium. The sequence goes on along the minus strand of NZ_JANQOO010000004.1, from coordinate 65,556 downwards.
TTACCATAACCGGGGATAGACTGATTAAATTTTGGGTAGATCGGGATCAGTGGCTACCTTATATCGACGTGCTCAAAATGAACTTGGAAGAATCAAAATGTTGTTGGTTCGAAAAGGAGTATCCTCCTGATAGTCTGGTCCACATCAACGACGAAAACACGGATCATCTTCCAGCTTTTGCAAATCATGCATTGAATCATGGTGTTAAATCGTTGATAGTTACGTTGGATTCCAAGGGAGGGGCCGTTTTTTTTAAAAAGGATGGAGCAGTAAAACAGGAAATCGTTAAATCCATACGTGTGGAACATGTTGTGGACACCACGGGTTGTGGCGATTCCTTTGCCGGCGGACTTGGGTTCGGTCTTTTGGAAAATCCCACGGATTATGCAAAAGCTGCCAAATATGCCAATGCATTGGGAGCCCAACGTACCCAAGGTAGGGATTTCAGTGTTTTTAAGTCCAAAAAGGAAACCGACCAAATGATTCTGGATAATTACGGCAATATTTGATAGACTTATGTAGGAGCCTTGGATTTTTTCCTGGGTGATAAGCAATCGTTTACGGGAAGACAACTAACCCTCTTTCCTATCCCAAACTGTTCATCGGCAAGTAAAACCGTAAACAACTATTCCTATTGATGTCCCTGTATAAAATCATGCGGGGAACTACTTTCCAAACCTATATCTTCTGAAACTGTCGATTGGGTCATAGGTTCATTTATTGTTGCGCAATAAACTGAACCAAATTTTACATTATTATACAATTATTTGTCAATAAACTACGTGTTAATTTTTTTATAAAAAAATGAATCCCTATATTCGGTAACGTTAACGAAAATATTGTGTACGTTAACGTTTGTAAGAAAAATAATATTTTTTTGATTGTTCGTAGCTGGGTATGCCAATTGACAGGCTCGGAAAAGGCGAACAATTCCTAATGCAACAAAAACAACCCAACTACTACCACTATGTCATATAGAAATAAAAGTCCTTGAAAAACTTTAGGTGAAATTGCACTCCAAACAGGAGCGTTTTATTTCAAAAAATTTACCAAAAAAACCAAAATCTCTTCAACTACCTAAGAAACAACTAACAATAAATATGATATGAAAAAACTACCCTCAAAAAGACCATTGCTTAGGGCGAGAAGCTTTTTGTCATTCCTTTTATGTTGTCTTATGGCCACATACATAATGCATGCCAACAAAGCCCCGGTCAAAATGAGCAATTCGATTGAAGTTCCCCAATCCACCGTTACCGGTGTTGTCTATGACGAAAACGGAAGTCCACTACCTGGTGCAAGTGTAGTAATAAAGGGAACTACAACCGGTGTTGTCACCGGTTTTGACGGTGATTACTCCATTGAGGCCGCTGCCGATGCCATTCTGGTATTCGGTTATGTGGGATATAGTTCCCAAGAAATAGCGATCAATGGAAGATCTACCATAAACGTTAACATGGAAATCGATGCCTCGCAATTGGATGAAGTAGTGGTCGTTGGATATGGTACCCAAAAGAAAGGTGAAGTAACGGGTTCCATATCGACCATCGGGGCCGAATCCATTGAAAAAATTCAAACTGCCAGTAGTATTGATGCCATAAAGGGTCAGGTTGCGGGTGTCGATATTCAGGCCAATGGTGGACGACCTGGTGAAAATTCCACGGTACGTATACGGGGGCGACGATCTATTTCGGCCTCCAATGATCCTTTATATGTCATTGACGGAATTCCACAAATAAGTGGTAACGCCGCGGTTGCTGACATCAACCCACAGGACATCGAAACCATGAACGTACTTAAAGACGCAGCAGCAACTGCCATTTATGGGTCCAGGGGTGCCAATGGCGTTATCCTCATTACCACTAAAAGAGGTCGTGTAGGGGATTCCAAAGTAAGTTATAGCAGCCATTTTGGTATTACCTCTGCAACTCGTTTGGTCGATATGATGAACGGAGAAGAATTTGCGGCCCTAAAACGGGAGTCCAGAAGAATAGGTGCTACGGACGCGGACAGATGGAACGGGCCACTTGCCCCGGACGAAGATGTCTTTGACGATCCCATTGAATTGGAATCTTTGGCCCTTGGAAGGTCTACGGATTATTTGGACCTAGTATTGGACAATGGTTGGCAAACCAACCATCAGGTCAGTGTTAGCGGCGGTTCCGAAAAAACAACCTTCAATACATCCGTAGGTTACTTTAATGAGCAAGGTATTATTAGCACCATGGATTTTGAACGTTTTACGGGACGAATAAATCTGGACCATAGAATTAATGATATTTTCAAAGTTGGGATGTCCTTCACCGTTTCCCACTCCATCCAAAATTTTGGATCCAATGCCGTTATGGGGGAAGCTTTGGCGAACAACCCATTAGGTGTACCTTTTGATGAAAATGGAGATCCTATTTTCCTACCTACCAATGATGGTATCCGGACCAATCCATTAAGCGAATTGGTAGACGGTGCCTTTGTCGATGAGCGAAAGGTGACCCGTATTTTTGCCCCGGTTTATATAGATATTAATATTGCCAAAGGCCTAAAATGGACTACTAACTTTGGTCCTGATATCCGCTATCTGAGAAGAGGCGAGTTTAGGGGTAGTTTTACAAATGATAACCGAGGTGGCCCAGGGGATGCAGAGGTCGAAAATGTTCAAAACTTTGGATATACCTTGGAGAACATTCTGAACTTCAACAAAACGTTCAATGAAAAACACAATGTAGGAGTCACACTGCTTCAAAGTATTCAGAGTTCAAGGGAAGAGACCTACAAGGGCGAGGTTGCCAACATTCCTTATGAAGAGCAACTGTTCTACAATATGTCTACCGCATCTGTCCGGGGTAATATCGACTCGGATTTGGAAGAATGGACTTTGGCTTCCTTTATGGGAAGGGTAAACTATGATTATAAGGGTAAGTACCTTTTTCAGGCCTCACTTCGTGCGGACGGTTCGTCGCGTTTGGCTGAGGGGAAAAAGTGGAATTACTTTCCAGGAGTCTCGGCGGGATGGCGAATTTCCCAAGAGGACTTTTTAATAAATAGCAATACGATCTCCGATCTTAAGCTAAGGGTCTCTTACGGAGAGGTTGGGAACACCTCGGTAAATCCGTATCAAACACAAGGGACATTGGAAGATACCGACTATGCCTTTGGTGAATTACTGGCCTTGGGTTTCTCACTTAGCGATATTCCGAACAGCAATTTAGGTTGGGAGGTGTCAAAGACCATAAGTGCCGGTGTCGACTTCGGATTATTGAACAATCGGATCACGGGCTCCCTGGATTATTATTCTACCAAGACAGAGGACCTTTTATTGGATAGGACACTACCACCTTCCTCCGGATATTCGAGTGTATTCCAGAACGTCGGTTCTACGGCAACAAAGGGATTGGAGTTCAGTGTTAATGGGGATGTCATTAGTAACCCAGGAGGTTTCAACTGGAATGTTGGTTTTAACATTGCCACCTATACAGAGGAGATTACCGACCTCCCTTTAAAGGATGAGAATGGTAATCCACTTGATGATATTGGCAACAAATGGTTTATTGGTCAGCCGGTAAATGTATTCTTTGACTACGAGAAAATAGGAATTTACCAAGCCAATGAAGTTGACCTTGCGGCCAACGCCGAGGGTAAAGTGCCCGGGGAAATAAAGCTAAGGGACCAAAATGGTGATGGGGTCATTACCGATGAAGATCGGATTATCCTAGGAACGGACATACCGGATTATTACGGAGGTATCACCAATACGTTTGAATACAAAGGGTTTGATCTTAGCTTCTTCTTTTACTTCCGCCAAGGTCAAATGATTCGTTCCCGTTTTCATGACAGCAATAATTCCTTATTCGGCCGGTACAATAACTTGGACGTGGATTATTGGACCATTGATAATCCCACCAACGAAGCACCTCGCCCAAATGAAAATCAGACAAGCCCAAAAAATGGCTCCACCATGACTTATTTTGATGGCAGCTATATTAAACTGCGAAATTTGACCTTGGGTTACAACTTTCCCAGTTCCTTGACCGAAAAGCTCAATATTTCTAGTTTGCGGTTGTTTGTTGCGGGACAAAATCTGTGGTTTCTATCGGATTACGAAACCTTTGATCCCGAAGTATCTGAAGAAGATGACTTGACGAGAAATGATGACGGCGAGATTACGGAAAGAGGTCAGGGTGTTTCAAGCAGCACTGTACCTAGTAATAAAATGTGGTCCATAGGCCTAAATGTAACTTTTTGATAAAAAATAGTATTGTTAAAGAAGATAAATTTAATATGATGGAAAGAAAAAAATATACATTCTTGCTTTTAGCGCTGCTATTTGTAACGCAGTCTTGCGATGATTATTTGGAAGAGGAATTGATATCGGATGTCTCTGCCGGAACCTATTATACCACTGAAGCAGGTCTAGAAGATGCCGTTGATGCTACCTATGCTTGGTTAAAGGGTTTTTATGGTCCGGAACGGGGCTTTACCATGACTACTTTTGGTACCGACATCTTTACCAATGGTTCTGATGGTGGCCATAAAAGGGTAAATTTCTATGACCAATCCTTTGATGCCACCGAAAGCTATGTGAATGAAATGTGGAGCGACTGGTATCGAGGCATCAACCAGGCAAATGCAGTAATTGGCCGTTCTGCCGATGTGGAAATGGACGAGACCCAAAAAACCATTTGGGTGGCCGAAGCCCGATGGCTACGTGCTTTTTATTACTATGATGTGGTACGAACCTATGGCGATGCCCATCTCAGTTTGGATGAAACCGTTGGTGTGGAAGTTGAGGCCAACAGAACCGCCGCATCCGAGATTTATGCGCAGGCTATCATCCCAGACCTTGAATTTGCCATTGCCAATTTACCGGATACACAAGACGAATACGGTAGGGCCACAAGACCTGCCGCGGAGTTTTTATTGGGCAAGGTATTGTTGAGACGTGCCCAGACATCCTTTGCTGCCGGCGATGATGCAAGTAGGGCAGAAACGCTGTTCAGCAATGTTATCAATAACTATGGTTTTGAACTACTGCCTGATTATGCCGATCTATGGGACATCAACAATCAAGAGAATTCGGAAATCGTCTGGAATTTGACCATAGCCAAATCCTTGGTGGATGAAGGCATAGATAGTGAAGGTCACCGGGGGCACCTTTATTTTTTGATGGAATATGATATTCGAAGAGGAATGACCCGGGATATTGCCAATGGGAGGCCTTGGAAAAGGTTTAGACCCACCCCATTTTTGTTGGGACTTTGGGATCGCGATATAGATACGCGATATGACAAGGGTTTTAAGCATGTTTGGTTCGCCAACAAAGAAGTTTCCGATGAAAGGGGAAATTTGGCAATCGGCGATACCGCCCTATTTATTCCAGGTCCCGGTAGGGATATTGATTGGCCCCAAGCGAGAAAAGATGCGGCCCCCTATATTGTATATACTGCGGATGACTATACGGAACGTATTTTTCCTTCGATGAACAAATGGATAGACCCCACGCGACCCGATCGTCAAAAAACTCAGGGACAACGTGATGTTGTGCTTATGCGTTTGGCCGATGCCTATCTATTACGTGCCGAAGCGAGACTAATTCAGAATAATACCGCCGGTGCAGCCGATGACATAAACATGGTCCGAACAAGGGCGGCCGTACCGGGACAAGAGGCCGCCATGCAGATTACGGCAGGAGATGTGGATATGGACTTCTTGTTGGACGAACGCGCCAGGGAACTTTTTGGCGAACACGCCCGCTGGTGGGACTTAACACGTACTGGAAAGTTGGTGGAACGTGTGCGGTTGCATAATATTGAAGGCGGCCCGAACATTCAGGACTTTCATGTTTTAAGGCCAATAGGTCAAGATCAAATTGATAGGACCGTCGGTGGATATCCACAAAATCCGGGTTATCCACAATAATAATTCTTACTTGTTTGGTTTAGTTTGAGTTAGTTTATTCTGCCCTCCTGTCCATCCTATTGGATGGGAGGGTTTTTTAATGTTACTTATGAAGAAAAGACGGAAATCAAAGAGTCGTACTATTTTCTTTAACTATGATTTCTACGGGAATATCAAGGTTTAATTCGGATTTATCTTGTTTGGTGATGAAATTAAAAAGGCTTTTTATAGCAGCATAGCCCTGATATTTAGGTTGTTGATTGATCAAAAAATTGATTTTGCCTTCCTTTAGGTATTCCAAATTTTGTTTATTCAAGTCAAAACCTACAATGAAAGTATTTTTCACCTGATACTGTTCCAATATCTTAGGTAACAAATGTGATTTTGAATTTGTTACGAACATTCCTTTTGGGGTGTCCTTGCCGAACCAGTCCTCCATTTCGGGTGTAACTTTGAATTCATCGTTCAGGGAGTAGTTAATCGTATGGATAGTAACCTTCTCATTAATGGTCTTAAAAAACTCCTTAAACCCCTGTTCACGTTGTATGTTGTTGGCATGAATACCGCGATCATTCAACATATTTACCACAAAATAGTCGCCCTTAACCCCCATAAGACCATGGAGCAACCTTCCGGCTACCCTGCCTGCCTTATGGGAATTCTGACGAATAAAACAGGCTGGGCCTTCAAGTTCTACTTCGGTATCCAGAAAAACTACAGGTATTTTCTTCCTTTTTGCACGTTCAAGTAATAGATTACTTTCCTTTTTAAAGAATGGCACGGTCACTATGGCATCGTAGTTCTTTAGGAAAATCTGTTTTGTAAGATTATTGAAGGATGACGAATCCAAGAACAGATAATTGTCCACGGCCACTCCTAATTCCTTTAATTCCTGTACGGCCTGTTCGATACCTTTTTTGGGAAGCTTCCAATAATTCCATTTATTTTTTGCCTCCGGTATCAACACCGCAAATTTTATCTTTTTTACAGAGGCCAATTTCAAACGACTGGCCGTAGTGTTTTTTGTATATCCGATTTCCTCGATAACCTTTCGTACCCTTCTTTCAGTTTCCTTGGAAACACCTTTTCTATTGTGCAATACACGATCTACCGTACCTATCGACACATTTGCAAGTTCCGCGATTTTCTTTATTCCCATACCTCTCTAAGGGATTAGTTGGTTTGGTATTCTATATTATACGACACTTTACAAAGAAGAGGAAAATGGTAAAAAAAATTACAATTCAGCTATTGCAATATTCCTGAACTGTATGGTCATATCCCTTCCTGGATGTAGTTGAAGGCCCACGGGACCTTTTAAGTTGGCTTCTTTCAATGTATAGTTCATTACTTCCTTTCCGTTGAGCCATACTTTATACGTATTGCCAGTTGCCATGGCTTTTATAGTGTTCCATCCATCCTTTCTCAAAAGCTCCTTTACACCCTCGGCCTCTACTGGATACCCGGACTTGGGAACATAGGGCGAAGCCGTCATATCCCTTTTTAAAGAACCTGATATCCCAATTTGAATCTGGGCATTCCGTTCATCCTCACCTCTCATAAAAATACCGGAATCAATGGTACCCTTGCCAAACTTAAAATCCAATTGCACAACAAAATCGTTGTATTCCTTTTTGGTCCAAAGTATGGATCCTTTTTGATCGGGGTCGCTTTTTGCCCAAAGCGATTGCTCCTCAATAGTCCACCAGATGTTGCTATCGGGCACTTGCCACTGTTTCAGGTCCGTACCATCAAATAGAGTCTCCAACTTGTAATCCATCTCTTGTCCAAAAGCCATGGATACGAATATCAATACAATAACTAGGGGATAGATAGACTTCATTTTTCTAAAATTTATGTAACACTACTTCGTATTGAATTCTTCAAACGAAAGATCTAGGACATCTTTGGTCAGCTTGGAGCCATTGTGAATTAAAATACGATACTTAAAGGTTACCGATTCATTTTTGGTCAATTTGAAATTTAGGGTTTCCTTGCCTTCCGAAAAAATGGCCCGTCCTAAAGGATTGGCGGCAAAAAGCCCATAACCCCTGGCATGCCAGTAGGTAGGGTATCCAATATTGTCCTTATGGTCCAATATGGTGATGGATACGGTTTCACCCTTAATGTCGCTTTCCAATTTTACCCATTTATTGCGCGTACCCCACACATCGTTTCCCGTAAGACCTTCGCTACCAAAATAATTGCCGTGTACACCATCATTGTTCAGGGCCTCCACTTCTGTAACGTTTCCTGAGGCATCCGTATAGATTGCCGGTTTATCCGAAACCAATTCAAGTTCTCGGGCTACCCGAATAGCGATCATCCCTTCTTTGTTATCCTTAAAGGAAATGTCATCCAGAGCATTAAGAGTCGTTGTGCGATCTATTACTCTAGTATTCCCTGTTTCGGAAAATGTAAATTCCGTTATTTCCTCCATCAAATCAACATCATCGGGCGAACGCCAAATCGCTCGTATTATCAAGATGCCATGGTCATCATCACTCTTCAGGATCTCTTGATGGTAAATTGTACCATATTCCCGTTTTTTCTCCTCTGGGATGGCGTAGGAATTGTTCCAAAAATCCAGTCCATTTACATCCCCATAGTTAAACCAATGCCCAGCATGATGGGGATGATCAACACGCTCATTGGGTCTTGGGTCATAGGGAAAGCCCCTGGTAACCGTTTTACCGCTTTTGGTAATGAGCGGATATAAAATCGGTTTGGGGGTCTGCCCGTCATAAATATAACTGGTGAACAATATGTCATTTATGGTAATGTCTACCTTTTTGTTAGCATTATCCTTAGAAAATTTTACTTTGGATAATGATTCTCCGCCACCTTCGGATATTGTAGTAGCTGTACTTTTTACGTCCTTACATGAAATCAATAAAAATGTGAAAAGTATATAACAGCCAAAAGTCCGTTTCAACAAGCGCAACATGTCCATCATCAATATTTGAACACTTTTCCACCCGCCAAAACATCTTGATTCTTTGCATCGAAGGTGGCCTTTAAACCGGTCCGTAAAGCCGCGGTGGTCATAATATTGGCAATGGAATGATTATAACCAGCTTCAACCGGACCATTGGTAGTCTTACGGCTTCGAACACATTCCATCCAGTTGAGCATATGCAATGAGGTCATATTATCCGCTCCGGTATTGGCTGATGTAACCACTTTTGGGGCATTCTCGGAAAGATTGAAGCCTTTTAATTTATTTGGCTTCATCCCCATAGCACTTGCATGTCTCTGGGATAAACCACCATTATCACTCACTTTGTTCGTATCCAAATTCAATTCTCCTGCATTGGAATAATAGATTTCCTTGGTACCGCCTGCCGAATTTGTAAAGCGAGAGGAATACGTAACCTGAAAGCCTGAACTCGGATCGTCTGCTGGGCCATAATCAAAGACGGCCGACATGGTATCAAAGTTCTTTCGGCCATCCTTCCATAGATAAATACCTCCATTGGCGGCTACACTTCGAGGATGGTCCAAACCGGAGAACCAATGTACCGTATCGATTTGATGGGACATCCATTGTCCGGGAATCCCAGAGGAATACGGCCAGAAAAGGCGATACTCCAGATATTTTCTCGGATCCCATTCTGCTGGGGGCCTATTCATTTGATAGCGTTTCCAATCCGTATCGGATTCCTTGATCTCACTGGTTAATTTCGGCAAACGCCACCTCCCAGGTTGGTTTACGTTCCAGGTCATTTCGACCATGACAATGTCCCCGAACTTACCAGATTTAATAAAATCGTCGGCCGCATGATAATTGGCGCCACTACGTCTTTGTGAACCGATCTGAAAAATAATCCCTGATTCCTTTACCGCTTTCTTACCTATACGGGCATCCTCCATGGTTTCTGCAAAAGGTTTTTCACAGTATACATCTTTTTTGGCCTTTGCCGCCTCAACCGTGTGGAGTGCATGCTGGAAATCTGCGGTAGAAATAATTACGGCGTCAATCTTGTTCTTATCATACATTTCCTCATTATTCCTCCATTGTGTTATTTTATTGCCTGTTTTTTCCTTTATAAAGGCGGCCCCTTCATCCCGTCTTCTATTCCAGATATCGGATACTCCTACGATTTCAAAATTCTGCGCCTTGCTATGACCGTTAAAAGCAGGTATCAAGGCTCCCTTTGCTCGATTTGAAAATCCAACAATACCCACACTAACGCGGTCATTCGCCCCTATTATTCTATTATAGCTCCTGGCACTCATAGCACTGGCGCCCAAAATAATTCCGCTTGAGGCCAATGTTGTCTTCTGTATAAAATTTCGTCTTGTCCTATTCATGATCCGTTGATTTTGTTGGTTAAAATTCTCTTACCTTAATGCTCCTAAAGGAAACCTCATCCCCATGGTCCTGTAATAAAATAAGCCCCTCGGGGATACGACCGAAATTATCCCATTTTTCATATTTACTTTTCTCCACCAAAGCTTTGAAAATTTGGCTAAAGCGATCGAACTCCACCACCTTAATTTGGTTCAGCCAATGTTGAACATGACCTCCCTTGACCACAATTCGGGCATTGTTCCATTTACCCACACCCTTGAAATTTTTGCCCCGCGAACTGTCCGAATTTTCGGCACGTATCAAATCATATAACGAGCCCACGGTCCTATTTCCATTCTTCCCTTGTTTGGCGTCCGGATGCGCCTTGTCGTCCAGTACTTGAAATTCCATCCCGATGGCCGAGCCTTCCCCTTTGTTGAGCTCGGAGTCCACAAAATATTTGATCCCACTATTAGCACCCTCCGAAATCTTAAAATCAACGCTCAGTTCAAAATCCTTAAAGGAGTCCAGGGTTACAATATCGCCGCCATTTCTGGATTCCGCACCACCCGAGGCAAGTACGGTAAGGGTACCCTCCTTTATTTCCCATCCCTTATCAGGGAATTTATTCAATTTAGCGCCCCTCCATCCGTCGGTTGTCTGTCCGTCCCACAACAAGCGCCAGCCTCTACGCTTCTCGCTTTCCGTAAGTTGATTGGCCAAATAACTGATCTCCGGTACGTTCGAATCGATTTCTTTTCTTGAATTGGCCAAATCAGTCGTTTTAATCCTTATGTTTTTCCATTTCACGATTTTACCTTCCAAACTTTCATCACGGATACTATGAACTTGAAAAGCAATAAAACCTTCAGCGGTGGTATCATCCACCAAATTAGCACATTGGATATCATTGACCCAGGTGCGAATGGTATTGCCGATAGCCTCTATCCTATAATGATTCCATTGGCCGGGAACAAATGCATTCCGCCCTTTTGGATTTCTGGAGAGGGGATAAAGCCATCCATTCCGGGCTTCATCATAAACTCCTCCTGCCCATTTTCTTGAACTAGTTTCAATTTCGCACTGATAGCCGTGAACCCTGCCGTTATTATAATCCGGCAAACTTAGACTTCGAAATTGGACCCCGGAGTTCAATCCGTTTTCAACGAATACATCAAACTCCAAGATAAAATCTCCATAGGTTTTTTTTGTCGCCATGAAACTGTTTGGAGTACCTAGTTTGGAAGTTCCGATAAGCTGCCCGTCCCTAATTTCATATTTGGCATTTCCATTGAGCTGTTCAAAATTTTTCAGGTCTTTCCCATTGAATAACGTTTCCCAGTTCTCCTGGGCGGTAAGGGAAATTCCCGTAAATAGTAGAATGGATACCACTACATAATTTATTTTTTTCATACGTGTTTCTTTTATAAGCTTCTGATTAGTAGTTGTGCTGGCACTCAGTTTAAGTTAACGGCCGTTAACGTTAACGAATGTAAAAAATATTTTAGCGTTTAGCAAGATTAATCCGTATTCTTTGATCAGACCCGATTCCAAAAGTATTTTATGCCTTTCTTCTCACGAGGTCATCCGTTCATTGCAATACGGAGGGCACTCTTTTACTACCTTTTTCGCCTAGGACTTTGAAAGGTTAATCCGAACGGAGAAGACATTTTGAAAAACAAAAATCCCGATGTACAATTTCATCGGAATTGTACTTGATGTGGGCCCTACTGGATTACATACCCTTTTGGGAGACCCCTGTCGCAAATAGAAAACACGGGGCTTGAAGGCCTTACTTTTTTGCTTCCCTCCGAAAGACAAATAAATCTGCATTTCTTCGGGAAACAGAAAACCCGTGCGAGTTCGCACGGGTTTTCTGCTAGATGTGGGCCCTACTGGATTCGAACCAGTGACCCCCTGCTTGTAAGGCATAATATTTTTTTGCCTTCTTATTAATCATTGTAAATATTTATTAACCATATCCATTGTTTTTAAGGTATTTACAATAAATTTGTTAATCGATTGTATTATTTTATTTCGAATAAAATTATGCAAATATTATGCAAATGAAGTTAATTACATAATCCATGGACTATAATATTTCCTTTTACCTGGATCAAAGAACGAAGAAATTGAACGGTGAGCATGCAATACGCCTGAGGGTCTATTCTACCTTGATAAAGAAACAGAAATTCTATAACCTGAACCTATCGGCCACAAAGAAAGATTTCGGGAAAATAACCGATCACGATGTCAAGAACAGGGGAAGGTTAAGGGAACTACATTTGATATTACAGGAAATCGAAAATAGGGCGGACCATATCGCCAAGGGGCTCGGCACCTTTACCTTCGACGCTTTCGAGACAAAGATGTTCAGGCCAAAGGGCGCCTCGGTCTCGGTTGGCTACCATTATAGCAAGAAAATCGATAGGCTGGAATCTGGGGGTCAGGTGGCAACAGCGGAAAACTACCGGTTAAGCCTTAAGTCCTTGGGGAACTACGCAATGGAAAAGAAGAACATCAACTCATCCAAGCTTTCCTTTTATGACATTACCCCTGAATTCCTGAAAGGTTATGAAAACTATATGGTCAAGGAACTGGACAGGAGCAGGACGACGGTTTCCATTTACCTAAGGGCGCTCAGGAGTGTTTATAATGATGCCATTGCCTCCGACAACATAAAAAGGGAGATTTACCCTTTCGGCAAATCCGATAGGAAAAAATATACCATCCCCAACCCAAGGGGCAGGAAACTGGCACTTAGTGCAAAGGACTTCATTTTGCTAAGGGACGGAAGGCCATTGACCCCCGAGCAGGAGAAGGCCAAGGCATTTTGGTTCTTCTCCTATGCATGTAGCGGGATGAACATCAAGGATATTGCCCTTTTGCGCATCGGGGATGTATCGTCCGACTCGTTCAGTTATTACAGGGCAAAGACCATCAATACAAGAGCGGAAGACCTCAACACCATAAAGGTATTCCTGACCGATTTCACAAGGCGTGTGATCAAAAACTACGGAAACCTGGACGGAAACCCCAAAGATTTCGTTTTCCCGATACTCGACGGGTCGGAGGATCCAGGAGGGCAACAACGAAAAATAAAAGCTTTCACAAGGTTTATCAACCAGCATATCACGAAACTGGCCCAGAGCCTTGGTATAGGAACCAGGATCAGCACATATACCGCCAGGCATACGTTCGCCACGAACGCCAGGAACAAAGGCGCTAGCACCGAGTTCATAAAGGATGCCCTTGACCATAGCAATATTAAGACCACGGAGGCATACCTGGCAAGTTTTGACGATGAGGTCAAAAGGGAATTCTCAAGGAACATAATGGAGGTTTGAAATAGTTTAGAACGCTATGGTATTCATAAACAAAAATATTTTTTCAATCGATGAAGTTCAGTTGGGGATTACCGATGACATTATTAGACAAAACGTACAGTCAACCATTAATGGAGAAAATCCCAATGCCCACGATTCCTATAGCCAGTTAGTGTCTATTTGTCAAGAGCTCCATTCAGTGACCGGATTATCATTATTCGACGAATTTATAGAACTTTTTAAATGCAACCCTGTGTTCTCCGGATTGGAGGATTTTATTTCAAATGTAGAGAAGGTTATTGGGCAAACCGATGGGTTTTCTCAATCCGATAAGGTTAGGATGAAGTCCATAGTCTGCTCCCAATATTTACAGATTGAAATGCTAAAATACAGGTATAGGCACAGGACCCTACAATTACATGGCCCGTTCGATTTTGTAATTGGGGATAGAAAGGTAATAACAAACTTCTCTGAAATCCATGATGTCTTCATTAAAGAAGAAACTAAAATAAACCAAGAGATTTTAAGAGAGATTTCAGATGTAAACGATAAAAAGGAACACTTAGATAAAACAATCGATATACTTGATGAACTCAGAGAAATGATTGAATCAGATAGGATTGTTAAGAAAATCGACAAGAAAATATCAATAATTCAAAGGAAACTTGACCGTTTGCCTACGGACCTGACAACCGATATTGAACTTAAAAAAACCGAAATTTTAAAAGGTCATTTCGATGAATTTTCATTGGGCGACTTGCCACATGTAAAAGTATTGGACAAGAGCGGCCAGGATAAACTGCTTCGTTTACTAGTAAATAATGATGCAAAGTATTTTGTTGCCATGCTAAATCACCTTGGTGTGTTAGACCATCTTTTAGATAATTACTGTCGGACAAAAAACGAAGCAAACATTAGAATTGCCAAATGGAGAAATCCTTTGGCAAAAAGTGGCAGGGAAGTTCGCCGCCATTTAAATTCAATAACAAAAAAAGATTACAACGACAAATCGGACGCTTATCTTCAAGTAGAAATAGTCAGAAAAGACTACGAAACAATAAAAAAAGGGGGTACCCCCTAAAATCCCCTCTCTATCATTGTGGCAGATTAATTAAATATCTACGCAATGAACATAACTCACAACGAACTGCCTCAAGCAGTTGAAGAGCTCTTTGGAATTGCCAAGGCAATCAAAACAATACTCGATGGTAAGTCAAATCGCGAGGAAGATGAGCCTATGGGCCTTGATCGTGTGGTAGAACTTGATCCATTGGGTAGGGCAAAATCTACTTTTTATCGTTACTGCCAGGATCCCGACAGTCAGTTCCCCTATAGAAAAAGGGGCAAGCATATCATAGTATTGCGATCAGAATTCGAAGCTTGGCTGAAATTAGGTCAGAAAAACTCCAATGAGAGAATTAGTAACAGGGTGGATTCAATTCTTACCTCCAACACTTCCAAGAAATGAGCCCCGAAGTCCTAGTAAAAAGACCTATGATACCTCAACCACTTGTCGGAACCTACAATGTACAATTAGAACGGAACCGAACAATTGACTATATCCAATCAGGGGAGGGCTGCAAACTGCCTGAAAAACTAAGGTTGATTTTTACCAATAGCATTGAATTCGACCTTGAAGTGTTTTACAAAGGAGGTTTTGTGAAGCTTTCAATCCTTCACCAAACAAACAAAGAAAACTTGTACTACGGTGAGGTAGGAGCAAATGGAACTATTCTAGTAAAGCTAGGGGGAAGATTAACACTGTACCACTGGCCCGAGTTCCGGACCAAGGAAGCCTGGAAGTTGTTCAAGGCTATATGCCAACAGAAATCAAATGGCAAAACCAACAGCTGTAAAATGATTTACCAAAAAAGAACAAACGAAAATACATAACTAAATAAACCTAAAACCCGGCGAAAAATTAGGGAATGGCACACCGGGTTTTATGATTCTTTGACACATGAAAATTAGTAAAAAAATGCCAGATAATGGCCATTCCCACCACTTATCTTTCCCGCATCTCCAGGAAAGGAAAAGACAGCAAGAAAAAGAAATCAAGGAAACGGAAATTTGCGTTTATGCAAACGCAATGGACGCCAAGGGCGATATTACCACAATCCATAAAGCGCTTTCCGGAATAAAGACCGGTAACCCGTCAAAGGGTATCATTCAACAAGTAAGGAGAAGCCCTGACAAAGATGTTCGCAATAGACTAAAAAAGAAACTTCGCGCCTATACCTGGGCAGGCTTGTTCTCGCAAAGGTCAAAAGACAACCTCATCGAGTCATCATTCCTCGCCTGCTTGGATTTTGATGGGGTGAAAGATGTTCAACAGACAAAAGCGACTCTTACAACGGACCCATTTGTGTTTTGTGTTTTTCTTTCTCCTTCCGGAACTGGATTAAAGGTCCTGATAAAGATTCCATCCTGTATTAACGATAAAAGGTACCAGGAGCACTACGGGGCCCTTCTTGAGTATTTCGCCTATTTCAACCCTGACCAAAGTACCAAGGACATCAGTCGACTATGTTTTGATTCATACGACCCTGACATTCATGTAAACTATAGGTCCCACGTATTTTCTGAACGAATCAAAATTGCTATTAGTCCTCCCAAGGAAGACCAAAATCATCTCGTTAATCTCACCATAGATGAAGCTACCACCTTGACTCGGGTCTATGCCTATTGGAAAAAGAGATATCCTTTCCATGAAGGCAGCCGGAACAACAACCTATTCATTCTAGCAAGAAGGCTGTGTGAGCATGGGGTCTCGGAGGCAAGCACCTTGGCGCTGGCCTTAAAATTTCAAGGGGATGGTTTTGGTCCCGCAGAAATCAATTCTCTTGTGAAATCTGCCTATATGAGAACCCAATTCAACATCAAATCCATTGTGTCATGGAAGCAGTAAAGAAAATGGACCCCTTAGAGAAAGCCGAAGAACATATAGATGTTCTTAAGTCCATAGCCAGACCAAAGTTTATTGTCGAGGTGGGTTACGGTGAAAAGAAAAAGGATGTTGTGGACCCAGCTAAGCTAAGACAGTATCTAGAATCCGAGGGCTATTGCAGGTATAAAGGCAAAGTAATTAGAATTGTGGACAACATCGCGGATTTTGCTTGTCCAAACTCAATTTACCGGCACTGTATTGGCCATGTTGGATCGTTTGTGCACGATGGATTCGAATCGTTGTTTGTGAGAGTAGGGGAATCGCTCCTAATTAAGAATAAGGGTATTCTTTTGGGACTGAGGGAGTGCGCACTTGAACCGGTAAAACATACCAGGAAAGCAGCCAATTATTTCTATAGGAACGGCGTTGTCAGGGTTACCCAGGGTGAGGTAATGGAACTTTTGGAATATACTGAGATAGAAGGCTTCATTTGGAAGGTAGACATAAAAGAAAGGGAGTTTTCCTTTATCGATGAAAAAGAGGTAAACAAAGGAATGTTCTATTTATTTATGGACAGGACCTCCAATACGCGCGAACATTTCAAGGCCAATGTAACCGCCCTAGGTTATGCCATACACAGTTATAAAGATCCTAGTGAACCAAAGGCTCTTATAATCAATGACGAAAACCTGGCCGATACCGGAAATCCGGAAGGCGGAACCGGGAAGGGCATTTGTGTCAAGGCCATCAAGGCAATGGTCCCTGTGGCACCGTATAATGGAAAAAACTCGGAGTTTGCGAAGAACAGGTTCGCCTATCAAAATGTAAACCGTGCTACCAAGGTCATATCCATTGATGATGTAGGAAGGAACTTTCCGTTCGAATCCTTGTTCAGTGTACTTACCGATTCGTTGATTGTAGAACGGAAGCATCAGGGCATCGAAGAGATTCCATATAAGGAAAGCCCCAAGTTCGTTTTGACCACCAACTACACTATTAAAGGAAGAAGCGGGAGCTATGCCAGAAGACGATTTGATATGTTCCTGAACAACCATTATGGCCCAAAACATAGACCTATCGACGAATTTGGAAACGAATTCTTCCATGGATGGGACGGACGAGAATGGGAGCGTTTCGATAATTTCATGATGATATGTGTGAAAACCTACTTGGACCAAGGTTTGATCGAGTACCGCAGCAGTGATATCGAATTGAAAGTGCTAAAAAATGAGACTTCCGAGGAATTTTGGGATATTATGGAAGAGGATGGATTCGGTAGAATTGGAGAAAGACATTATAAAACTGAACTGTTGCAACGAATCAAGGATAGAAATCCCAAACCATTCTTCAAAACACTATCCTTTAGAAAACTTAAGGAGTGGATAAACCTATATAGTCAGTTTCATGGCCTAAAAGTTGTCCATTCCAAGGAGAATACGCGGTCATTTTATGAATTTAGGCCAAAAGTGAAGGATTCGTGAAGGCAAAGTGAAAGGTTTGTGAAGTATAAAATCTCGATAAACACTGGGTTGTGAAGGTTGTGAACCTTTTTCTTAAGTTATTACGCGCGAGAGAAAAAATAGTATAGAACATTATAATAAAAAGTATTTTGGAAAAAACGTTCACTTTGTTCACAGGCCAATAGAAATGGGCATTTGATCCTTCACCTAGCGTTCACCACTAAACATTTTGTTGGCCGTCGGATTTTAATTCTTATTCGGGCCGGTAGAAATCTATCAAGGATTATCGTCCAAGGTACAGGAAACCGGTATATGGTCGCTCGTCCTTGTCTTGATGATAGATCCGGCATTGGCCCTTTGGAAAGCCTGATGTTCCACTTCGCCATTGCCACCATTGACCTGTAATGAGAGGCTCCCGTTCACCAAGGGTTGGCTGATGAAGATATGGTCCAGCAATAAAGGGTTCTGGCTTGCAGGAATGTCCAGGATCTTGTCCCGGAACTTCGCGGTCCATCGCAGATCCTTCTTGAAGTCGAAAAGGGCATGGTTCATATATCTTTCGGCCTCCAATACTTCCCCTTGTAGGTTCTGTATGAGGTCGAAGAACAGGTATTGATATTCGAAATAACGCTGCCCCGGCCCGTCGTTGCCGTCCCCTAGTACCATTATGCCGGGATTGGTCAATTGGTCGAACTTGGCGTTTATGTACTGTCTTATGTTCCGGGCCTCGGTGGCGAGCTTTACACGGGCCTTTAATGCCGTTTCAAGGAACTTTCCCGTTAGGTTGCCATCCTGGTCCCTGGTGATGGTTGAGTTGTTTATCTTGGATTTAAGGTGTATCCCGATAAACTCTATTTCCTCCCCGTTTTCCAGGTCGTAGATCATTACCTGTGGCAGCCTATAATGGCTGTGGCTAGTTGGTTTTATCTGCCCCCAATAGTTGACGTTCCAATTTTTCTTGCCTACGAAATCATACCATACCTGGGCCTCCTGTATCCTGCATTTAGATAGGATCGCCGGTTTTACCACGAACCACATCCATTGAGTACCTTTTATATCGTAATCATCGTCCCTATCCCCGATATTGTCGTTGGGGCCTTTGAGCAATACCGGAACCCATTGGTCGTTCAGGACTGTGCTACAGAAATCCGTTATGCCCTGTTCCCCTTTCGGGCCCTCCACGATACCCAGGATATCAGGATCGATATCGTTTATGGTCTCCTCCACCCTCCTTCTCCGGTCGAGTTCATGGGCGGTCGGGTTGTTATCGATCAATCGATTACTGTTCTTGATGTTCCAAGTGGTTACTTTTAATGACATGATGCAGCGTTTAAGATTAAATGTTCCTCGTTGAAGGGGGGCCACGATCAAAAAAGAGGAGTTTTCAGTACTACTAAAAGATACTGAAAATCGTGGATACTGAAAGTGTAATCGACTAAACCGGGTTGATTTTGGATTAACTGTATTCGGTAAACGAAAACCATTACTAACCCGGGGAATTGGTGATTGAATCGGCTATAAAAACCATAGGTTTTTTGGGGTTTTTATTGTTGGTATGGAATCGACATTTCAATATATTTAGGACGACCAGCGGGAATAAATAATTGTTAAAGATTTGATTGGTACGATGGTTTTTGAATTTCTAAACCTAATTCCAGATTTAGGGATTTAGCCAATTTCAATGAGCTTTGGAGGGCCTCCACCATGAAGATGACTCTCAGGGTAGCTCAGTTCCCAAGTAGTTCCGTCACTTCCTTTGTACTTAATTGTCCAACCGTCTTCACTTGTCCCGATTTTAACCAGGTCATTTTCAATCATGCTTTCAATGATTTTACAATTCGAATCTGCTATTATCTTTCCATTTACGAACTTCCATCTACCTATTATCTCTCTTCCGCTCATTTAATGATTATATGGAACTAAGATACATTATTCCTTGCACCTTTGCCGGCCCCATTGGAAACCTACAGGACTATCCTTAATAGGTGTCACTCCGCACGCATAAATCTAGGTAGGATGATACGAATGTATTATGTTAATACTCCAATGATTTTAACATATCCTTTGGGCCTTCCAAAGAAATTATATGTGGAGTAAGAATAGTGTTTGAATCGTTCATTAATTGAATAACATTCTCAGCAAATGACCTTGATTGGATAACGGAATTTGAACTAATATCGGATGGTAATGGCAGTGACTCGAATATTCTAGGATTTGTTATTCCAATAACATCGCATTGTATTGTTCCTGCTAATTTTTTCTCATCTGCCAGCAGCCCCAATGAAGGTAAACTTTTAATTGATGTAGATGATAGTTCTTCGGATAAAACTATAAATCTACTTCTAATTCTAACACCAACACCAACCTTGACATAAGCCTTCTTACTTGTATTTTGTACCAATGAATCAATAACATCAATACGATATAATGAATAGTCAATTGTCATTTCATAAGTTTTGCTTTTTTTTAGATTTAACAATTCTTCAGAATAGCTCTCATCTACATTTTCTTCTAATTTAGCTAAGAAGATCTTTACTTGATAATTAGGAAGCTTTTCAAGAATTTTATCCCTATCCGTTTCGTTGATATCAAGTTTGGTGTTTTCTGTTGGCTTTAAATTGATTGGTTTATTAATCGTCTTAATATTAAAATAATCATTTTGCTTTTTTTCAAGCATAATCAAGTATTTTTCCGCTTCTTGTTTTTTTCCATTTCTTTCTAGCAATTCAAAGGTTGTTCTAAGCTCAGATGTTTCTTTTGAATGAATGTCTATTGCATTTTTTGTAGTATGATCTGAATATTCAATCATGTATCTAAGTATTCCAAACAATCCTCCTCCTCCTACTATGATGGAAATAATTGTTCCTACATATGTTAGCTTTTTGACCTTAGCAAAACTTTTTTCTAAAATCTTTATCCTTACCAGAAGGGAGTCTTTCTTTTCGTCTTGCATTTTTGTGAATTTTAATTATATACAATGTTGCATTATAATGTTTTACTCAACCTTTATGTGATTAACCAATATAGGAGATCCTAGTTCAAAATGACAACACCTTCTTTGGCCAATAGGTTTATTTTCTTGCAAGTTTGAACTATAATATTAAAAGGAGCCAGCCTGAATGTGCTTCTATGAAAGTTTTGGGCGTAGTTTATTCTGATGCTTGTCGATTTCAGTTTAGCTATTGAAGTATACCCAACCTTTTTTGAAGCTCCATTAAAGTACTGCCTAATGCGTCGGTAGATTCCCCTTTTATTAACATATAGGGGATTTTTTTATATAGATAAGAAGATATCTGATTTGGAGTATACGGTGTTGAAGAAAGGTTTTGAAAGCCAATAATCCTGGGAGTCACCATCACTTTGAGAAAATCCTCTTTGTTTTTCTCCATTGTATATATTTTTTCTCTAATTGCCGCGACATTTGATAACAGGTTTTGAATGGAGCCCTTATTTATTTCTGTGGGCAATGGGATTAATGAAGTTACTGATTCGCCAGTTATCCCTAAAGTGTTTATTTCAAGGCTACCTTCAATTTTGTTATTAGAAGCTGCTACTGCCAATCCTAAAATATCTGGAATGCTAACATTTCTTTTCTTGGTTACAAATTTAGCGATCATTCTGACTCCAACGCCCATTACAATTTTTACTATATCGCTGTTGGTTGGAATCTTATCTGAAATCGAGTTAATTAGGGAATCGCTTTTTTGAAGGAAGATTTCACCTTTTATGTTTTTGACCGTAGTTGTCTTCATAAGATCCTCGGGTTGTAAGATAAGCTCTGCCTTTCCATTGTGAATTGCCAATGCATTTACGGAACTATACTTTATCCAATCAAAAATGACCTCGTATTTATCGTCTTTACTTGATGCGGAAACAAAACTCATGTAACCTCCGTCAATATCAGTGTTTAATTCCCTTGAAGCAAACTTTGTCGTTTCATCAGGGAGTAATTCAAGGATATCCTTATTGGTATAATCATAAGAATTATCGACAATTATCCTCACAGGCATTGGATCTATAGGCACATATGTACTTTTTTCGGTTTGTCCATATATGAGATTAATAAAGAAGATTAGTCCGAAGTTTGTTATAATTAAATTTTTCATCCTAGTTGGTTTTTGGTTACCTACTAAAAATATTAAATTCTTGTTAATTTATTAATATATCGTAAGTGAAGAAATTGTAAAAGATCAGAATTTACTTATAATCTGTTTGTGCTAAAGAGCGGGATTGGGATTTCATACAGGAAGAAAGAATGCAAATAGGCTTCTTACTAATGTAAGGAACTTACTGGGCCTATTATTGTCAAGGTATAGTTGATTATAGAAATAGTTCGACGTAGTATTCACTATTGTTGAGCTGGTAAAAAGCCTAATTCTTCTGGATATTTATTGAAAGATTTAGCCATGTCTTTTCCTTGCTTAAAAAATTTCGGATCAACATTAATTGCATCTAAACTGTCCCATTCAAGTTTTATTGATTCGAGGTCCTTTTTAAACTCTATTTCATTGAATTCTGATGTTAAAACCATCTCTATATTGTGCCTCAATTTTTCATAATTACTTCCGGTAATTTTATGTAGTTCTGATTTTTCGCTTGGCTTTGTAAATGTCTGATAGCCTGCTAACAAGGCCACCACTGTCGATGCTACAGCAACAAAATTTGAATGCTTAAGAATCCAAAACAATTCGTCATACTCTTCTGATTCTACTGAAGGAAATCTGAAGGAGAACGCAATAAACAATGAAAGAGCAAACGCTCCAAGACCAACCCAGAAATGAACTTTTCCCCAGAAAAGACTTTCATATCTATGTGCATACTCTAGTTGGTGGACTTTTCTCATCCAGTCAAGAAGCATATTTTTTTGTTGTTCAGTCATTCGGCATCAATTGATTCTTCTATTTCCCTCAAGAACTCGCGAGGTTCAATATACATTTTTCTGTTGATTTTTGATTCCGTTATGTCAATTGGCCCTGTTACTTCGGACTGACCCAATTGTTCGTTATTCAAATAAAATGAGAAAAATGTTGCACTCGTCATAAGGTCGTTTTTTTGCGATGATTTGTGAAATTCGCCTTGTTGTATTTCGTAAGTATCATTTTTTGTGAAAATCGATTTTCTCAGCTCTTTAACTTCAATATATTTCCCTGAATTTCTTGCTGTTGATTGATGTTGGTTGACATTGTTTAAGGTTTCATTATATATAATTTCGAATAATGCGCTATTAGCGTTCTCTGATTTTCTGTTAACCTTGTAATCTTGATTAACTAATTCACCAGTAATAATCCAACTTTGTGCGTGAAATCTATGAGAATGGATAGAGAACAAATCTCTAGTTCTAGGGTCAATATATTTTTCAAGTTTAGGTGACCATATATGAAATCTAATAAATTCGAGATTTCTTATTTCCTCTTCAAATTTAAAAAGAGGGATAGAAAGAAACCCTTGCGAGCCAACCGAGGAAATCGTTGAATTCGAAGGTATCCCAGTAATTGACGCTGAAATAAGTTTAAAAGTCTTGTTTACGTCTAATTCAGTTTTATTTCTTCTCGATATTTGGATATTATGTATGCCCACTATTCTATTGCAAACAGAAGTCATGAATTGATCGGATTGATTCCGTCCAAATTCTAATATTGTACTAAATTCTTTCTTTTCAAATGCATTAATAATGGCATTAGGGAAATCATTTATATTTGGCAGTAAATGTTGTACTTCTTCAGAATAACATTTATTTAGGCTATTTAAATAATTATCAAAACTATATTTGATTTGATTATGCATCATTCTTGAAGTAATCTTATGTTACAACTAACTTATTTGAATAGGTTAAATTACTTTTTTGGCAAAGAGCCAGGGTTTATGGCCATTGTTGGGTTCTAGTTTTCAATAACCAGGAGCATTTGGCGATTCTAGGGTTATAAGCCTTATTCTATTACGAAAAATGCTTATTTGATTGTCATTTCCAATTGCGATTAAATTCTTACCTCTACTAGTGTCTTTTAAATAAGGTTCCAAGCTAAACTTGTCTATAATAATGAAGTCCTGAATAAATTCATCATTGAGTAGATTCTCATACAAAAAAATCCTTTTATCTATTATAACAAATTCTAAAGTGTCGCCTGTTCTACTTTTAATACTACCATTAAAATCTTCTAGGTTTAAATAAAGTTTAGATTCAAATAAATTACCATTGTTGGCGTAAATATTTTCAGATGATATGTCAAAATAGAAACCGAAAGTATCAAAGCAATCAAAATAATCATTTGCCGCAACATCACCTTCATAACCATATCTCCCGGATTCGGAAACCAAATACGTATGGTTACGATCTCTCATTTTAGTGAGAAAACAATTATTCAAATTAGTTTTATTATATGTTAGTTTATAATTAGAGAAATTCCACGTGTAAAAAGAGTTATCTTTTGTTGAAGATTTGACCGTTTCTTTTTTTTCATTTTTAACATCCAATACCTTTAATACTCTATAGGCCAAAAACACGTTTTCGCCTTTTACCGAAATATTCTTAGTATTCCCAAAATTCCCTTCTACGTCAATATTGTCTAATTTCGTTTCTATTTTTGCTTCTAAATCAATGCCCAAACCCTTGTCATATTTCATTGAAAAGTCTTCTATTATTATTCCTTCGAATAGGAATGATTTCCCGGGTATTAATCCTAAATCTGTAATGCTACTTGGCCTAACAATACTCATTTTTTGAATTTCAAGATTAACCTTTCGTTGGTATTGTTCATCAATGCCAATAAAACTGAATAACGCAAGACCTAATTTGTTTTTAAACTCCTGACTTAAGTTAAAAGTAGATAGTGATTTTTTATTAGTTAAATCAATGTTTCCTTTTCCGGATTCCGATGGTCCAATTCCTTGAATCCAATTTGCTCCTAAAGGAAGATTCTCCCTAGGTATTGATAAGACAGTATAATCTTTAAATGGGTCTGAAACCTTTGTTACTACCTTTTGAACAGTTGTCTTACTTGATTGACAACTAAAAAGCATGAGTACAATACCAAATAAAATAGACCATTTTCTTTCTTTCATTTTGATTGATTAGATGGTTATTGACTTACTAAAAATAATCGATCCCTGTTAAAATTATATTTTTTGTAGTATTTATTTTTACAAAAGATCAGATTATTCAAATATAAAATATATCAAAACCGAAAGATAGTTCTTTGGTATACAGGTGTATTTTCCTATTTTTATTTAAAGGATTAGATTGAAATGGAACAATCTCTCCCAATTATGCTTCGGAGTTGAGAAGGCGTTCCCAAAAATCCTTTTCCGGCATATTATCCGTTAAATCGGCCAACTTCCTCCCTTCCAGATATATCAGATAATCAAGTTGACCGGAATGTTTGGCACCTTCAATCTTTTTTCTTGCCTTTATAATCCCCATGATCCTGTTCTCCAAAGAGACCACGTTCATTGTTCTCTGGTACTGCTCCAATGTAAGATTGGGAATACCTCGCATCTTTATGAGTTTGGATAGGTAGAGAGTATATTTCATGGATATAATCCAAATAAAAGTGGAACGGATTTGGATTTTAACATGTCCAGGGAAACAATCGTTCATTTGGATAGAGAGTTTTCTGATTTGATGGTTCATTATATTAATTACATCAAACCAATCCTCATGTGCTACTATATGCAAATTCAACTGGAAACATACCTAAAGCGTACTTAAAATACAAAAGGAAAGAGTTAAAAGGAAAACAATCTTGGCATAGATAATGAGGTCAATCATCCCTAACTTGACCAGCAATGTTTTTTCGAAATTTACATCAGTAAAGCAAAAAAGTATACCGTTAGCCCTAAACAGAAAATAGATATCTGCCAATTCAATCTTCTCCAAGACATGTCCGCCAAATCCGAACGATATTCCCTTAGTTTATCGAAATCCCTTTCAAGGTCATCCTTGTACTGTTGATTTCTGCCATAATTTAAACAATCATCGAAATTAATCTTCGGGGTGCTCCTAAACTGCAGTCCTAATCTTTCGTACCATTTTTTTTCATCAAAACTTCCTTCTTTGAGAAATGCTTTCCAAAACCTATATACCCTATGTCTTATAATATTTATATCCCTAGTTTTTCTAAAGTAAATTGCTCTGTTATGTGCTCCAAGAATTCCTAAGAAAACGGACCATAACATTAGGAGGACAGAGCTACAATAAAGAGTCAATTTAAGGTCTATACTGAATATTTCCATTGTTGCCTGGATATCCCTTTCTTTCAAATATTCAAAGGCAAAGGCAATGAAGCCGACAGCTAAAGTGATTACGAGGCTGTTTATATATGTCATCTGCTTGAGTGCTTCCTGAGACCATCGGGTCCGACTTTCTCCAAACTTTTCTAGCTGTTTTATTTCGCGATACTTGACCTCATCGGGTTCAATATCCATTTTTTCCTCAGTCATCGTTGTTAATATGTTAAGTTGATTTTGCTAAATTTAGAAAACTTAGTCGACTCAATGGGAATCTACGAATACAACATATTACCTGAAGAAGTGCAATGGAATACCCTTTGGAGGGTAGGCCATTTCGTTGCGAACCAAAAGACCAAGGAGGCCGATTACCAATTATATGCCATTGACAAATTCTTTGTTGAGGTAATCTTGAATCCCAAAACCAGCAAGATAGAGAGCAAGAACGTTTTCGCCCACGGGCATTGTATGGAAAAATATGTTGGCAGGTTGGAAATCTGATATTTTTGGAGGGCCCTTAATTGATCGGTATCTTTGTAAACAAAGTTCAATTACCAATGATCGACCAGGAATTGGAGGAGTTCGAGGATTTCGGCTCCTACCTTAAACATACGAGGGTCAAATATGGTATCAGCCAACGTTTTTTGAGCAGGGAAAGCGGGGTGACACGTGCCAATATCTCCAAGATAGAGAACCATAAGGCCGGGGATGTCCTATTAAGCACCGCGATCAAGCTATCGAACGTATTGAACCTCGGGATATTCCTGAAACACTCCCCAAAACCTTGATTGGCGCATGTAAGAGAGCGTTTGTTTCCATCACCTGCCCAATTTCGTCACTTTCATAAAACTATGCGATAACGGGCTTCTATAATCTCGCCATGTTCCAGTTTTCCGATACAACTTTGGATAAATCAAAGGCAATGACCAATGATGTGACCACCCCTAAATTATTATGTTTTGGGTAGGTAGGTTCAGAATTCCACATTTGCAATAGCCCTTTGGGATGCAATAGGTCTTCCAAACGATTTGGGATTGACAATTTACAAGAGCACTGGCATTACCTGATTGACGACAATTCCACATCTTAAACCCTATTCTTTGAACTAGGCATCTCCAAGATCTCGGTTTTTACCGCTATATTCGATATGTAATTAATGTTTCACTGACCAAAATAATGTTTTGGAGTTAACGGACTTACTGACACCCGACGTTTGTAGTGACCTCAACAAAAAGAAATTGGCGTTGAGGCACATCGATAGGGCCTCGTTCACCCATAGTATTGAGGAAAAAGGGCTTAGGTTAACGTTCACCTACGTAGTTGCCAAGGTCGAAAACCGTCCGTCCATTACATTGATTTTGGATTTGGAAAGTATCGTAGACCGTAATATCCCCGGGTCTTTGAACTTGCATTTTTCTAACTCATTACTCGCAAGTCTTCTAATAAAGCCCGATTCGGTAGGTGACATTCAGTTCAATATCAAGGGAATCGGCAGGGAGACATTTAAAAATAAATTAAACGTAAAATCTGAATTTAATGATGTCTTTGGCTTATCAATAACCAAATCCAATGGTATTAGTACAATAGGGATAAATGGCGAGTATAAATATCTTAGAATCGATGATCTGCGCTGTGATGCATTTTTCCTTTCCGGGAATTTCGGGGAAATCGAATTGACAAGATTACGCCCCTTGAGCAGTATCCATCGTTCAAATTATGGAACCTTCGAAATTTCACGTTGCAAATGCCAAAAATGCAGTCTTGTCAATATTAATTCGATCAAAAAATTGATTATTAAAAACTCCGAATTCCAATATCTATCTGTTGAGGACACTATTGTTGATAATACCTCAGTTTCAAGATCTTCTATTGGGCAATTGAGTTACAACGGCAATCGCAGTGTCAATTTTGGACTTTCTAGACTTAACTTGGAAACCAGTGGTAAATTGAAAATAATCGATAACACTATCGAAAGATTGTCGCTGGACTATCTTAATCTTGAGGCCAAGCCTAGCAATCGTAGATTTTTGTTTTTTGGCCATACTCCTCGAAAGGCACATTCGACCATTCAATTTGAAGATAACGATTTGGAACAAATACATTTGAACCAGATCAATTGGTCTTATTATGGTATAGAAGCTCATGCCGATAGACCAGAAGAAAAAAAGAACATTATCATAAAAATAAAACAGCACTATAGTACCAAACAGGATGTGCCAAATGAAAAGTTGTTCAAGTCCTACGAGAAGATATGGTATTTTAAGAACAGAAAAAGAAACCTGCCGTTGGGTCTTTCTTACTATTCCAATTTATTCGGGTTATCTGTCGGAAGGCCATTGCTCTGGATTTTGACGGCCCTTGTCGTCCAATTCCTTTTATTCTATGCATTTGCACCAACTGAATGCCGAGATCTATATCTTGAAAAATGGGGCGTTTTCGTTCAGTTGATAAACCCCACGCACAGAACGAGCATTTTTACCGACCTACTGGAGGAATGCCGCAGCGACAGTGCCGGGTATTATAATCTGGTTTTGGTCGTCGATAATCTGTTCCGAATCTTGATCGGATATCTTATCTTTCAGTTCATAGATGCCTTTAGGTACAAATACAATTTGGGAAGATGAAGGTGTTTATTTTTAAAACTTGACATATATACAGGTATTCGGATTCGCTTATATAAGGTTTCGCTATATAAAAAAGAAAAAACATACTCACGAGCTCAGGGGGTTTCAACAGGAACGACAGATTTTTAAGTTTCCAATGTTTTGAAGTTACCTTTTAAGCCAATTCCTTAGCAACTATTTTAAGTATCTATTATCACGGTCTAGCGTTGTCAGTCCATCATTTAAATTGAAAAAATGTTTACTTCACAAGACTTTTATAATCAGTTCCAACTGAATTATTTCGACTATAAGCAAAATGCTAATGAGCACCTTCTCAATCTAGACGAGGAAGCAATTGCAAAAATTGTGAAAGGGATTTATCACTATAATATCGAGGATTTCAGGAATTCCATAATGATGGAAATAAGAATGACCTGTTTATGGACAATAGATACGCTTTTCGAGTTGATGTTTTGTCTTTTGCCGGACCATAAGCAGCGATTGCAAGATGATAATATACTGAATAACCTTTCCAAGAAGAAACCATACTATAGGGATTTAAACAAATTTGTCAATGGAAGTAAAGGCAGGTTTGATGCATTTAAATGGAGTGTTAAATACAGTAAGAAAAATGAAGATAAGGAATATCATTGTTCTGTATTAAGGCACCTTTTTTACAAAGATCTTTTTGAACTGCCGGAAGAGAAAGAAATCCAAATTAGCGTTAAAATGATTCAAACCGCTCTTAAATATCTGGGGAGCGAAATAACGCAAAATCGAGAACAACTTAATTCCTTCAAACACGGTCTGAAACTGTTCCCATTTCTTAAGGAATTTAATGCGGTGGCTCCTGGTAATGTTGATAATGCCGTTCATGTCGATCTAAAAGGATCTATTTCTTACCAAACTATCGATAAAAAGCAAAGAACCAGAAAAATACAAACCTCCACATTAAATCCTGAACGGGATTTAGTAATCACGAGGCTTTGCACATGCATGATTTACAACATTATAATCCTTAGAAAAACTGTAAAAGAAAGATTCAAAATCGATGGTAAAAACCTAATCTTCGTATTTACCGAGAAACTAATGGAAGAATTGGATAAAAATAATCCAAGGATAAACAACTTGACAATAGAATTAAAACAACCTTTCGAATGATTTTAAGATTGTTGATGGTTAAAAAAGAAGACTAATTTAAATTTTCAAAATCTAATCTTTTGCAGTTTCCAATTTTTTCTTTTTCAGCTGTTTGAGGGCTGGTATCAAGCGCCTTGAGTATCCATAAATCTGTTCGGACAGGATTTTTTTCTTCTCGGGATCCTCGAGCTCGTACCAGGCTTTTACCATTCCCTTCAATACCTTTATGTTCTTCCTGTTTTCGACGCCCATGCTCCTTGCCAGGTTTAATGCCTTCCTTACCGATTTTGCCGAGCCAACGGGCATTCCCCTAGCAAATCCGGTCTTGGTGAAATCCAACTGGTTCCTGGAGTCCTCACGGCCGATATCCCCGATGGCCAGGAGGAATTTACCGAAATATGTGGTATACCCGTTGATTACGTGGTCTATGCCACGGGGATCCACCTGTAGCCCTAACAGGCCAAAGGCTTTGGTCAACCCTTGGCCGATTCGGGAGGCATATTTCGTGCCGCTCCGAAACGCAATGTCCTTGTTCTTCTCATAGTAAGGAACTATTTCACGGTCCCTGAACATATCATAGTTGGTGGAGACCTCGACCAATGGCTTCAGGGAGCCCAGCATCGCCGCCTCGTCAAAGGGCATCATGGCCTTGAATGCGGATACCCATGCTCCGTCAAATGCATCGTCGTTCCCCTTTACCTTGCTATAGGCCCTGTCCAACAAGGATGAGGGAAGCCCAAGTTCAAAGGGTTTGGGGAGGGAGATCCAGAGGTCGCCGGTCAAGGGGGTCTTAAAGTTCCAGAAAAGGTCGCGCTGCCAATCGGGCAGTTCCTCATATTCCTCATCGTCCCCCATGGCCGAAACAAGGGCCCTGGATGCGATTTGGGGCAGAACGGTGTACAGGACGATTTTCAGGGCAAAACCTCCGGGATCCTCCTTTAATCCCTTTACGGACCGCTTGATGGACTGGACACCGGCGTTGCTGAACGGCACCAGCTTGTTTATGACCTGCATGTAGTTGCCGGCAACGGCAAAGTCCATCAGGTCCCTTGCCTGATAAGCGGCGTAAAGCCCCGCGTTGTAATCGTCCATTCCCTCCCTTTTTGCCTTTCTATATGCGGACCTGTACTCCGCTACCCTATTGAGATTTTCGCTTTTCTGTAGAAAGTTCCGATACCGGTTATAGGATAATTTTCTTGGGTCCAAGATCGCACCGCCCTTGCCGGCGAGATTCTTCACCGCCTGGTTCATGACTTCCTTGTAGGCCTCCTTGTTGGTCAGATAAAAACCGGCCTGGCTGCCCCCGAACAGTTCGAACATCCTTTTGTCCCGCTCATTGTGCAGCAGGTCCCTTATTGTTCCATTGGACCTCGACACTATAAGCCTTGAAAAGGTATCCCTAAATGCATTCCTTGCCGCGAACACAGGAAAGTTCGTGACCGTGAACCTTATAAGGTCCGCGGGCTTGGCAAGTAGATCAAAAAGTCTGTTGTGCGCTATTCCCTCCAGCCCCTTAAGGGCCTCATAAATCTCCTGGCTGAACTGCCACCGTTGAGGTTCGCCCTTGACGAAGACCTTGATACTGTTCTTTTCACCGGATGCAACGATTCTGGCTACCTTGGAAAAATCTAACTGTTGGCCTTCGCCAATGTCCCTATTATTGGACAGGGGCTCCACGAAGGATGCCATTACCTCGTTCCGGTCGGACTCCTTGATGATCTTTACCGTGTTCTGTATAAGGGACTGATATGGGTTTTGGATGGCCCTGGAACCGCCCTTCGCCTTTTTTACGACATCCCTGACCGAGGTTATCTTTCCGGTTTCGGAAAGGAACGGCAAAAGCTCTTCGCCCGGGGATATCTCTTCGATCCGTGCCAGGGAAACATAGTATTGGTTTGAGGACTTTATGAGCTCATAGTCCTTTTGCGAGATACGCCCCTTGTCCAGGGAGTATCTCAGCCCGGCATCCGCAAAGGCCCTGTAACGCCTGGCGGATTCCTTGATTCGGGTATATTTTTCTTGGTCTTTAACGGATAGTTCCTCAAAATCCCTCAGATGGCCCTCGGAAATCTCAAGATCTGATAATATGCCCGCCCCGATGCCCGTTAGATTGTCGGACCTTTCGAACCTCTTGGCATATTCCACTGTTCTTTCGGCTATAAGGAACTTAATTACCTCGTCCATCTCCTTTTTTAGCGTACTCTGATCCGTATGGTCCAAGGCTTCCAACAGGTACTCAACGTTCATGGTCAGGCCCTTATCATCCTTGATGATATTGCCTTTCCCATCTACCAGGCCATTTGCAAGGATGCTGTTGATCTTCCCGTTTATTCCGGCGAAGAGCCTTGACATCATCTCAAAATTCTCTTCGGGCCGGATTTCACTTTTGCCCTTAAGATCGTTTACGTAACGGAAGACTTTATTGGGAATGGCCATGGAATTGGTCCAATTTGCCTGGAACCGGTCGAAGAAATTGATGCTCAGGTTCCCGTCCTCGTTACGAAACCCGTCCAGCCATTCCTTGAACCCCTTTTTTTCGGACAACAGACTATTGTCCACATTGGAAAGAATTTGGTCGCCATAGCTGGCATTTGCAAAATCGAGGTAGTCCTCCGAAAATTGCTTCAGAATGTCCAATGTCCTTTGGTCAACTGTCCTCTCGAAATGTGAAAAGAGCTCGGGAGCGACCTTGTTGGCCACTTCAGGATTGGCTATATACGCCCGTATGAACTCGCCCATTCCCTCCCTTTGGAGATAGGCCTTCTTTCTTTCGGCGCTAAAGTCCGAGGGCGGATTGGAGCCCCCCCTGTCCGAGAACCATTTCAATTGCGAGGTCAATTGGGCCTGGATATCCTTTCCCTTTGAGTTCCCTACGATATCATATCGGTCGTCTATCAAGTGGCCGATTTCGTGTGCGACCGTGTCAAGGTCACCGGCCCTTCCGATCTTTACAAGGCTATTGGAGGGATCAAATG
Organism: Ulvibacterium sp.; assembly: GCF_028285715.1. GTDB lineage: Bacteria > Bacteroidota > Bacteroidia > Flavobacteriales > Flavobacteriaceae > Ulvibacterium. The sequence goes on along the minus strand of NZ_JANQOO010000004.1, from coordinate 32,756 downwards.
ATCCAGCGGCCCTTCTTCCCGGGGTCTTGCCATATATCAGGGTGGCCTTAAGGTCCTTTCCCACATTGGCGATTATCTCATTGAGCTTCTTCGGGCCGGATTTCGATGGCCGTTTTGCAAAGGCTATCCGTTCATCCTCCAATTCCTTTGACCTCAGCTGTGCAAGATGCCCTTTTTGTTTTGCCGGGACATCATCCTTGACCGCTCCCTCGCTTTCGGGCTGAACGTTGTTTTCATTTGCTTTTACGGCCTGAGGATTTTCAACCTCGGGTCTTGAAATTTTCTGTTGGACTTCAGACCGGTTCTCCGCAATCGATAGTTTCTTATCCAAAAGCTTTTTGGCCTCCTCTACCCTTTCGGCCAACAACATCTTTCTTGAATCTTCCGATATGTCGGGGTTCTCCTTTATCTGGTCATGTTCCTTTCGGATTGCCTCCAATTTGGATTCCAGATCTCCCAGCTTCAATCTTTCCTCCTTGGGTAACGACTTGAACCTTTCGTATGCCGAAAGTTCCATATCGCCCTTCTTTGAGACCAGCTTGTCCTTTGTGGCCCTTAGAGATTCCTTGATGTTCTCAGGGATGTCCTGCTGAAGGTCTGCATCGATATCTAAAATGGTCTTATCAATTTCCTTGACCTGTTTTTTGGAGTCGTTGTCCATTACCCGTGCGGCCCCGAGGGTAACGGTCGAAATGCCCCCACCGGTAATGCCCCCGACCAAGGCGGCATCGGCAACGTTCTTCCAAAAGCGGTTAGCAGCAGTAGAGCGGACGCTCTCAGCAATCTTATCATACTCCGGGCTTCCTTTTTCCACTCCTTTGAACTTGGCCAGGGCATCTATTTCCTCTTCTCTATCTTCCCTTCCATAGAATAGGTCGTCCGATAACTGCTGGGTTATTTCGGTCATTGCCTCACTAGAGGCTTCCAGGCCCACCGATTTGAGCATATTGCCCGTGAAGCTTTCGGAAAACTGATTGGCCAGTTCCCTGTTGCCCTTCAATACCCCTTTCAATGGTTTCAAAAGCCCTGCGGTAACACTTTCGAACACACCTTCCGCGGTTCCCGTTACCAATGAGTTCAGTATGCTATTGGTATCCAGATCCTCGCCTTCGCGATCTAATTGTTCCTGCTTTTGTGATGCGGCCCCGGCCCCTATTGCCAATATCCCCCCGGGCATCGCCGCCATTATAATGGAGGGGATACTCCCTGCCGCCCCGTTCGCTACCCTGGCAGCTGCCTGTTCCACACGGCCCTCCCTTATATCGTCAAGGATGTTCCCTTCGTATTGTATTGTCTTTTCGCGGATTTCCTCCGATACATCGGTCAGATAGTTCTGCTCGGCCGCCGACACCTGTCCTAAGGCACCCGATATCGTATTGTTTGCGGATTCCAATTGGCCGATGAGCTTTTCCCTCTCCACCTCGGGCAAATCGTTCACCCTTTGTTCAAAATCCTCGGCACCTTCGATCCCCAAAAGTTTTGCCGTTCCAAGGGTCGTATTGAACTTTATCTTGTTGATGAAATTGGGTATTCCGGAAAAGCTTGCCAATGTTTCCATGGACGCTGCTTTGAGATGTTCAAGGGCGTCCTTGCCCTGGGCCATCCTTAAACTGAAAAGGTCTTTTGCGAAGTCCAGGCCTTTTTCCAGTGCCGTCCTCTCAGGTTCTGAAGTATCCGAAGAAATATTTTCCGTAGGCGAGGGAGATACCGATTCTTGATTTGCCAAGATACGTTGAGAAGAATCGGAGCTTTTTTTTTTTAATGAAGGTAAAAGCTTGGTCTCGAACTCTTCATACGTACCCAATTCAAATTCTTGGCTTACACCGTTATAGAATGCCCTTCGTTTTTTAGGATCAAGCAATTTGGAATTGAATTCCTCGAAGGTACCGACATCATAGCTGTCCGACACAGCATCGTATAGAAGCCTTGATTTGCCCCGGGGTTTAGGTTGCTGCATGATTAGAATCCTTCTATCGTTCTTTTTTTCGTCTCCCTTGGCGCTTCATTTTTGTAAGCCCTACTTCGACCCTCTTCGATTGTCTGGCCCAATTCCCTATGGATGAACGCCTCGTCCTCCCGTGATACGATTACCGAGACACGTTCGTTCGTACCGGGTATCGTGACCTTTGCGCCTCCTGTTCCGAGAAGCTGGGCCTGTAACAATTCTTTCTTGGCCTCCTCATCCCCTGAATCGGCCCTTTCCTCCAATTCGCCATAATCGGTCTTAGTGATCGTCTTTGTCTTGGCAACGACCACATCAAGGACCATTTCCCCATTTTCGTTATAGGTATAGCTCCTGACCTTGGCATTACTGTATGTCTTTCCGTCGCGTGCCCTTACCGTTGGCAGGGTCACCCCCTGTACTCCTATGGCGTTGACCTTATCGGGATCGATATTGGTGGCCGCAAAGTCCCAGATGTCGTTTGTCGGCGTCACCGGTTCTGAAAGCCGTGGCCTTTTTAGCCCATCCTTTTTGGCCGCCCTGGCATCGTCACGGGCCTGGTTTATGGCGGTATGGTCGATTTCCTTGGTGATCTTGGTATCGATAAGTGCTAGGACGGATTTCTTGAAATCATCCTTGATCTTCGACATGTTTTCATCCGTGCCCTCCAGATTATAGTCCCTTAATGCGGCCTCTGTTCTCCCAGGGAGATTGAAGAGTCGGTCTGTTACCAGGTCAAGCGCCTCCAGATTTGCTCCCTTGGTATGGGTCGTTACAACCCCGTTTTCAATTTTTTCCTCCTTCATGGCCAAATTTTCGGCAACATCCCTGATGTAACCCTCGAAGTCGAACTTTCTTTGAAAATCAAAAGAAGGGATCGCCCTCTGGGTCTGATCGAACGTCTGAAAGTCCAATAGGGCTCCCTGGGGGTCGTCTGCCAAACCGTCACCGTCCCTATCTACAAAGGCCACGACGGGAAGGCCCTGTTCGTCCAAACCCAACTGGATATTCTCGAATCCCTTTGCAAAGGCTTTTTCATATTCCTCGTTCTTATATATGGTCCCTTCCGTAACACCTTTTAGGTAAGAGTTGTGCTGATTTGTATAAAAATCGGTGAACGTCTTCAGGTTCTCCGGAAGGTTGTTGATGTTCTGCAATCGAAGTTGGGCCTTAAGGACATCTTCCCTACTGGATTTTGGGTTCTCTATGATTTCCATCAACGGCACATATTCCTCAACTGCGCTTTGCAGCAAGCGGCCCTTTACCTCGTTCAAAGATTGTGAAGCGGTCTGGAAATTGTTGAGAGGCTTTACATACTTATCGTAAAGCTTTTGTTTCCTGTCCTGGGCCGCTTGATCCTGTCGGAACTGAAATTGTTCCTGTTGCCGTTGTTCCTCCTGGCGTATCAGGTTATCCTGGTTCCAATACTGGATGTCCCTTGAAATGTTATCCTCTGGCGCTCTAAGTTGCTGATAGGCCGCATATTTTCCTTGCCTTGCCATCACGAAACTACGTTGAGGTTAAATGCATATTGACCAAAAAGGTCAGGGTTGACGTTGTGTTTTGGTTGAGCGAGGGGAAGCGATAAATTATTCATGATAAGAAAAATTGATTACATATGTAAAATTAATCAATTAAATTGATAATCAATATAGAGAACGGTAATTACATGGGGAAGAAAAATCATTACATTAGCGTGGTACCTTACCCTCATTTCAATGTTTAAGACCTGCCTGGTGGACTTAAAATAATACCAAAATGAGCATAATCAAATTAAAGGCCAGCGATATAATAGAGATCGATGATGAATTCCTTGAATTAATCGTTCGAAAAATGGATGAATACGCCAATAAAAAAAAGCTGGATAAACAGGAGGTATTCAATGTCAGTTCGGCATCAAGGTATGTCGGCAGATCCGAGAACACCCTAAGAATCCACATCCGGAACCATAAGAACAACACGCCCGGAAAAAAACTCAAGGCCAATAAGCCTAAGGGCTCGCGTGATTATATCCTCCTGAAGGAGGACCTTGACCAATACATGATTCGCTATAATATCAAAAGGAAGTGATTCGGCCCATACATATCATTAGCCAGGAATCAAAATTCTAAATGCGGTTGACCCAAAAAAACACCGGGAATCGAACTACTCATATGTTGTAAGTTACCATAGAAAGGAAAAATGATATTGTACAAATACGATATGTTCGCATTCTTTTTGGATTCCATTAAGCTATACGCAGTTGCACTTGTTAAGCAAAATATTCATTTTACAAAGTCTGATAGAATGAGATCAAAATTTTTAATCAGTTCTTCCAACTTTTGTTTTGTTTCGACGCTTTCTTTTAATTCAGGTTTCAAACTTTTTTTGATTGTTTCGTAATCAAGATCAAGGTATTGTCTAAATCCGACGGTTATTATTTGGGACATCAATAATTCACAATGCGCCTTTAAACTATCTATGTCATCTTTGAAAATCTCCTTTTCGATTTTGATTTTTTCATTACGATTACAATTTAGAAATTCAGGATGAATAGGTTCCTTTACCGGAAATCCATCCCAATGTTTAACACAATTTGATATGTAGTTGACTCTACTTGTTATTGCAAATCTATCGTGAGACTTGAGAATATTTAAGTTGTATTTCTTTTTGCAATAATCCTCAATACTTAAAAGATCGTTTTCCTCATATAGTTCTTGTAGAATAGAGTTTGTAGCATTTACCAACGCTTTTAAATATGACTCGTATTTATGAAAAAGCCCAACATATCCGAGCCGAATGGTTTCGTAAAGGTTTTCTTTTAAGTCTTCCTTTGAAATGTTCAATAAATGTTTGTATCTGGATTTTGAGATTTGAGCCCAACTGTCAGCTATTGATTTGTTGGCGGATGGAATATAGTAATTGAGAAACAAGGTCTGAAAGTTTTCCATTTCCGATATTGATGTAATTATCCAGTGGAAAAGTCTATTCCCTTCTTCCGATTCCAGTAGTTTGTCAAAGTCCTTTACTTTGGAAAAGTTTTCCGCCAACCTTTCAACAAGTAAATCAATGGGGTTGTATTTCGGTTTTCCTTTTTTCATGTTTAAGCCTAAAGCTCTCGGATATGATTTCACCCCATCAGGGGTGAAATCGAGCTGTTTGTTCTTCTATAATCCTAATGTAGTATTTTTTAAGTAAGTTGGCTGAACAGAGGTGAATTATACCCAATGGGAACATAAATTATTTATTGGAAAGCTTAGTGATTTTAAAACCATCATTCGTTTCAATCACCTTTCCATATACCTTTTCTTTCTTGATATCTTTAATAATAGCCTTTTCCAAATTTTTAATCGTTTTCCCTAAGTGTTTTTCATTAATAATTAATATTCTTTCCGTGCTATAACCTATACTTCTTTTGATTGTGTCTATATCCGGTGCAGTTCTGTTTTTCCATTCTTTGCCAATCAAAACATTGTCAATATCCGATAATCTTTGTTCAAGTTCAGGATGTTTTTCAATTAATTCATCTGCTAGTGAGTCGGCAAACTCCTGTAATTGAGGTCCGGCTTTTTCGTTTAATATAATCGCTTCTTTTAATTCTGAAACATCATCTAAGTCAGAAGCAAGATTAAAATCCTTTAAATCCAAATTTGGTTTGATAACACGTATATCAGCCGTAGTAACTAAAACTCCACAAGATAAGTCAATAAATCTACCTTCTGACCAATTAGATTCAAGTGCATTTTCATAGTCATTTTGAACAAATACTGGCATAGCAAATCTGAGTTGAAAGATACCGTGTTTCGCTCCATTAGTATTGCCACCGCCATCATTCGTCAATTCAACTCCACCTATGCAGTAACCAATTGACCTTTCAAATTTCCAAACAGATTTAGACTCAATTCTTACAGGAACTAAGTCCTCAGTCGAGTTTAGAATTCCTATTGGATAACTATCACTGGGATATGGTGAGAAAATCCAAGAAGTTCCTGGTTGTCGATATTTACACTCGACTAGCATAGAAAGTATTATTAATTTGTCATTGTCATCTAAACATTTCCAAGTCCTTAAATCAACTGAAAACTCTTTTAACTCTCTACTTTCATTGGGTCTGATATAGGGATATTCGCCGAAGATTTCATGCCCTATATTATTTAGGATATTTGAAGTCACATATTCCAAGGGCAGTCCTGTCTTAAGCAGTCCAGTTTTCCATTTATTTGTTGACTTCTTCCCGTCCATTTATGATATTCGCTAACTTAAGAATATGGATTATATGACATATATATTTTATGTGTAGAGAACTAAGATAAGGGATCTTTGAGGTTATCGACGGAAGTTTCTACCACCCCAGACAAATAAGGGTCTAGGGTAATTTTTGTGGCATGATATATAATCAGGTGTCCGGGACCCTATACAGTATTTAGGACGATACGCCCCAAAAGGAAAACGGATTCCCCAGACCCACGGGGTACGATTCACGCCCTCATCGTTTTAGATTTTTGACTTTTTCCCCGCAGCTTAACGACACCGATTCGGTCTAACTATTTGCGCCTGAACCAAAAATCGGATAGTCATTTTTTGTAGTTGCCGCCCCTTAAAAGGAAAATCGCTATCCATTATTCTTGATGGACTCGACCAATCGCTCCAGGTCTGCAAGCGATTTAATCCTATGAACTGTTCCTAAATGCTCTATAAATCCTGTTGTCTCGTTGCTGACGAAGAGTTCCCGTAGCTCTACGTTCAAAAATCCTGCTATCTTTTGCAGCATCTCGATCGTAGTATTCTCCCCACTGATAATCCGGCTCAAAGTATTGGGGGCAACATCAATATGATGCCCCAAGTCCTTCAATGTCATGTGCCGTTCCTTGGCCAATTCCTTAATCCTATACATACATCATGAATATACTTCAAAGATAGTAAATATTAAGATATTATACCTATTAGATATATTTTAACTTTATTTTAACATGATTGAATGATTCAATAAAATACTTTTCAAGTATATTTGTAATATATTTAAATACCTGACAGATATATTTATCATAACTGCCTAGTAAGTAACGTAATATTAATCATAAACATTTAAAATCGAGAACTATGAAGAAAACGACCGTACACCCGATGCCGACCGCACAGGAAACACTGGACATGCTCCTTAACAGGACGAACGCCGAAAGCCTAAAGGAATCTTTAAAGGAAATGTTCAATACCTATCTGAAGAGCGAAAGCTCGAACGATCAAATGTCAAGGGAGCGGGTCATGCGCCACTATGATGCCCTTGACGGTCTATTGGAAACCTTGATAATGGTATCACATTTCAATAGGACAAATTATTAACTCAAATATATCATCATGACCGGAACCGAAAAGATAAATCAGACAAGGGATACTTACAAAGAGAAAATACTGGAAATGGCCATAAATACAGTTCCAGCTGACCGAACATCTGTTCAGGGCTGGTTGGCCTTGCGATGAATACGTTAGCGACACGGCACCGTTGGGCCAGATGTTCGGGATAGACGAAAAGCAATCAAGAAGCAAAAAACTGTTCAAGGTTTTCAGAAAGATTGCTAAAAAGGATTGGAGCTTCAAGCAAAGGTCGATGGTCCTTTATGACAAGTATCAGCAGCATGCGGTAAAGCTATCCAAGGGATAGGTGAACATGCCAAGGGAATGGCTCATAGGCCCGGTACATAAGGTATCGGGTCTTTGATTTTAAACGAACTAGGGAAACCTGTTTAATTAAGGGATTTTATGCAAATATTATGCAAACAAAAAAGAGTTACATTCTTAAAAATATGTAACTCTTTGAAAATCAAGTGGGCCCTACTGGATTCGAACCAGTGACCCCCTGCTTGTAAGGCAGGTGCTCTGAACCAACTGAGCTAAGAGCCCTAAAATATCGCCTGTTGACTACTATATGCAATGGCTTTCAGGCGGGTGCAAATATACTATAGTTTTTTTGTCGGCCAAAAGAAAAAATACGAAAAAAGAAGGCCGAACAAATTCCCTAATCCAAAGCCTAGAATTTGCATCGACCTAAACCAAAATCCATCTTAATCTCACTAGTTACATATTATGCCTTCATTAAATCCTTTCGGCCAAAATAGTAGACGACAAGTATTAGGATCGTCAAATAAAGAACTAACCCCCAAAACGCGTCCATGCTTCCACTAAACTCGGGTAAAATGGGCAAATAGTTAAAAGCGGCATTCGCGCTAATATGGACAAATATAGCGGTCAGCACATTTCTTGTATAATAGTAAATCCAGCTTATAAAGAGCGTTCCCAAAATAACCCAAACCAAAAATACAAGGAACTCCATTTCTTGGGGAACGCCCGTTCCAATTAGATATGCAGGAAAATGCCAGAGCCCCCAAATGAAACCTAGTAGTAAACTTGAATGAAAAACATTTAAATTTTTCATCAATCGGGGAAGTAGGTACCCCCTCCAACCGTATTCCTCCCCAATTGCAATCAATACTATCACAATGACCTCTGGCAGTAATTGCGTAGTCCTTAAATGGAACCTGGAAATGTCAAACTGCAGGGAAGTAAGCATTGCCAATGAAGCAACTATAGGAATTCCGATCAATGAAACCAGAAACCATTTCAGGGCGGTCTTTCGAATGGTCTGCTGAACGAACAACTCAAAAACGCCCTTTCCACCGCTTGCAATTGCTGTAAGCGCCAGCGCCAGTGCTGATGGTACAAATACCGATAAAAATGAGATGTTTGGGTTGTTCGATTTATAAGAGACATAGCATACTAATGAACTCATAATAATCACGGTAACCGAGAATACAATGATTTCCCTCTTTTCTTTTGAACTCGTAGTTTTCAGCATGGCACAAACATTTTACTCCCTATTCCATTCTAAAATCCAGGTCCGCATAGATTTCCTTAGGGACCTTATATTGTAAAGGGTGCTCCGCCGCAAAGTACCCGGTCATTATCGGGCGGAGTTGGTCATACACTTCCCTGAATAGATCATGTGTACCATATTCTACGTTCAACAGTCGTATGTTCCTATGGTTTAACATGATTTCTTGTGCATTTTTAGGGGGAGTTCTCGCATCCTGACTCCCGGATATCAGTAATATGGGAACATCGGAAACACAGTTAAACTGTGGTTCTCCCATGATATCCCTAAGGGGTAATTCACGGCAGGCCATAAAATTTATGTTATTAAGTGCATCCCCTAAAATGGCCTCATTACCTTCCCGAATTACTTGCCTCCATCTACCCAGTGTTGCTCCCGACGCGCAATCTGTTAGTACTGCCATTAAATTTTTCCTTTGGTTCACGCGGATATGGATCGCATAATTAGCCGCCCAGGAAAAGTTTTTCTCTTTCATCTGTAAATAACGAAAGGGTAGTTCGCGATATCCCATTCTCCCCAATTCCAACGCAGTAATGAGCTGCAAATCATATTTCCCTAAAACAATGGACACTTTTTCTTGTGTCATGGGATGAATTACCGTTTCCGTAACCGGATTTCTGTCCAACTCATGTAGCACTTCCTTTACCAAGCTTAAGAAGGAAGGTATCTTTTTGGACAAAACAGGATCTTTTGCCACCAATTGTGAGAGTTGCTCTAAAATTCGGTCTACTTCACTTGGTAATTTTATAGTGTGCTTTAGCCCTTCCGGGCTATCAAATATGGCCCTATCCACCCGATTTGGGTGTGCTTTCAAATAGGCCAATCCATGGTGACTTCCAAAACTGCCCCCCAAAATCATTATTTTTTCATAGGACAACGCCTTGCGTACCATTTCGATGTCCTGTACCATTTCCAGGACGTTATATCCTCTTAAATTTCGGTTTTGTTCTTGCCAGTATGAACTACACTTTTTTATGTAAGCCACATACGTTTTGGAAAATTTTGATATATCCAAAGGTCTATTCAACGGCATTTCAAAAGCCCCCGGACAAACCAAATTGGGTTTAGACAGTCCGTTGCCCCGTTGTTCCACAACAATCACATCACTACGGAAACTATAGGGAATTAAAATAGGTAAGATATCTTCCAATTGTTGCAAAACGGATGGATTGTCCCCAGGTCCGCCCGGTAGCACAAATAGGGGCGGTAGTGGATTTTTATGTGTAGTTTTAATTCTATAGAATGGAATTTCAATGTATTGGGCTTGTTCATCCGCATAGAATTCCGGTACTTTTACATAACCCATTTCACCTGAATACCGGGTACCATTATCAATCCTGATGGTATGAGGACTTATCTTTACTACGGAACTGGAAGGAGATTGTCCAAAACCATAAATCGCGCTCAACAAGACTATGACCCCAAAAAAATACTTTTTTTTAACTTCCAGAAGCGGTTTCAAGATTACTTGCCTTTTATTGAACCCAACATCCCTGTAACCATCGATTTCTCAAAGGAGCTTAGTCCTCCTTTCTGAACTATGGTCAGATTTCCGTCCTGAATTTTCGCATCTAGACCAGCCATTTTTAAGTATGCATCTATGGGTATACGTTCCGTTCCAAAAATGTAGTCCCTAAAGAAGTTGGTTTGGTCGGTACCGTTTAAATCGTTGAGAATCCTTTGGATGTCTTTAATAGTATACATCTGGGATGTACCTCCAAATTCGGTGTAAAGTGCTCGCAAAAGGTCATCCACACTTTTCTGATTGCCACTGTGCTTCCTAATCAACATATCCTGGGAAATCCCTATGAAGAGCCCTCCTCCGTATATCAATCCCCAATGTGCGTGTTTTTCTTCTCCTTGGGTCATGGACAACTTGCCGAGCCCGTCATCGTTATTATAACGTTGATAGAACAAATTGTTCAACGTCCCGAAAAAGGCATTGTCATCCAAAAAGCCTACATGATGTAATGCCTTTAACGTATAATAGTTGGTAAAACCTTCCTTGAACCACTCCGTATCATCCGCTGCGGGCACAAAAGATTTTCCGTTCCAAAGATGGAAAAACTCATGGGCAAAAATAAAGGTCGAAAGCATTTGAGACATTGGGCCCCCATCCTCTTCAATCAAAATACTTATATTATTCCCGATTACCTCCCCGTCCGTTATATTGGAGTTATTGATAATAACCATGGCTTTTTGGAATGGGTTGTTTGGGGGTGGTTTTGGTAACCCCCCCATCAAACTGATGTAGTAGTCCAATACGCCTTGGGCAAGGCTGGCGTACTCGTCCTTTTTTAAGAGCACCTGACTTCCGCCAAGAGCAAAAATGAGCTCAAAACCTTCTCTTTTGAACGACATTTCCTCGTGGGTTCCAGCAAAAATCATGGATTGGGATAAATCTGAATGATTTATGGCCAAAAACGAATTTTTTATATGGGGAACTCCCTGCCAGGGTGTAGTCACCTTCCAATCATCCGGAATATCGAATGTCACATTTATTGCTTCGGCATTGGCCCCGTTGAAAAGAAATAAGGCCCGTCCTGTATAGAAAACCCCCCAATCCGTTCTATAAGCCACTCCGTCCAGACCGCCTGACCATTGATGTTCATCATGGTCCAAAACAACTTCATACGTGACGGTTACTTGTTTACCAATTTCATGGTTCACCTTCCATTGGGCATCTTCCAATTCTTGTACAGGAATTTCATGGCCATTTTCATCTCTTACCTCAAGGTTATGGACAAAGGTGGCCCATCTCCTGGGAAGCTGATTTGCACCCGGAGCCATATAAAGTATATCGTCTTCCAGATATTGGGAAATACTTACTTGGGCTATCTCGGGATTTTCTTTGTCCATTCGAATGTTATACTGGGTTTGCTTGTCGCCCACCATAACCTTTGGATTATTTGAATTTCGGTTGGTTATCTTTAAATTATTGTTTTCGGCCTTGATCTCCAGGCAATGCATTAGAATAAGTGCGCCTAAGCACAATTGAAAAAAAGTTTTCATAGAACATGATTTTTGATTGATGAAAGTTTAAAACGTGTTACAATTATAGGTTTTAATACCTTGGACAAAACCCCCGAATTGTTCGTATTTGCAAATCAGAACATTTTAGGACAGGAGAATTAGACGACACATAACCACAGGGACAAGTCTGGGATAGCCGTCATTTCTAGCTTGAGGTTCTTGGGATGGGGAATTAAGCATTAGACCACCTCGGCCACGGTAAAGGTACTTCCCCCAATGAAGATAAAATCGGTATTCGACGCGTGGTACAAGGCATTTTGAAATGCTTGTTGGATGGAATCATGGGTATCGCCTTGTAGCCCAAATAGGGAAGCTCGAATCTTTAAGGTGGAAGCATCCAGTCCCCGTGGAATTTTGGGTCTAGCAAAATAATACCTAGCATTTTCAGGGAAAAGTGGAAGCAAGGCATCCAAATCCTTTTCTATTACAAAGCCAAGTACTATATGTAGCATATCATATTCCTGTTCGGCCATCTGATCAAGCACCACAGAAAGTCCCTCACGATTATGGGCCGTATCACATACCACCATCGGATTTTGTTGTAGTACTTGCCATCTTCCCATTAATCCGGTGTTCTCCACTACATTCGCAAGTCCTTTTTGAATATGCTCCTTGGCAACCTCAAAACCCTGAAGTTCCTTTAAAACGACGACGACTCCTTTGGCATTTTTGGATTGATAGTTCCCTAAGAGGGATACTTCATATACTTCGTGTATTTCTTGATCCGCGAATACGATCTTTGCATTACGCTCCAATGCTACTGCTTTAAACAAATCAGCAATTTCATGCTGGTATTCACTGATTACGACCGGAACCTTATTCTTAATGATACCGGCTTTTTCCAAGGCAATTTTTGGCAAGGTATCTCCTAATATATCGGAATGGTCCATGCCAATATTGGTTATTAAGGAAATCTCGGGAACTATAATGTTTGTAGAGTCCAACCGACCTCCCAAGCCAACCTCAACTACGGCAATGTCTACCTGATTCTGGGCAAAATACTGGAAGGCCATGCCCACGGACATTTCAAAAAACGAGAGGTGGCCATCCTCCAAAAAAGACCTGTTTTCGCTTATAAAATCAATGACAAATTTTTTACCAATGGTTTGTCCATTAATTCTGATTCTTTCCCCAAAGTCCTTGAGATGGGGAGATGTGTATAATCCAACCGTATATCCGGCTTCCTGTAGAATAGATGCCAACATGTGGCTACTACTTCCCTTTCCATTGGTTCCAGCAACATGAATGCTTTTGAACTTCTCTTCGGGATGGTCTAGATGTGCAGAAAGGGCCTTAATGTTATCTAATTTTCCATTAAAAGCTACCTTTCCTTTTTGCTGGTACATGGGAAGTTGGGCGAACATCCAATTGAGGGTTTCCGCATAAGTCACCTATTCCCCCAATTTAAAGTTGACTACCACAAAGCCAATTTGTTGGCTTGGAGCCTTCGAATCCAAGTTCCATTTATGTTTAAAAGCGGTTTTTCTAGCGGGATCCAAAAGGCAGGGATCATTGTTGGTGGTCCCTTTTACACCGGGAGTGGCGCTCACAACATTACCATTTCTATCCACCACGATCTTCACGACTACCCTCCCCTCTTGGTTGCAATTCTGTTTTTCCTTACCCTTGCTCACCAGAGATCTTCCATTAAGCCCGTAACCTCCGGTACCACTGCCCGAACCCGGGCTACCATAATAACTTGTAGCATAGGGGTCCCCGTCAGGCGAACCTTTGTCACCGGCTCTATTGTCATCTCCTTCAGAGCCAGAAGCATTACCGTCGGATTTGTTGATGCCGCCGATAAGCTCATCCAATTTTTTCTTTTTGGCCTCTCTTTCTTTCTGGGCCCTTTCTTCTGCCTCGCGTTTTTCGCGGGCTATCCGTTCCGCTTCAGCCTTGGCCTTTTTGGCAGCTTCATCTGCCTTCCGTTTTGCTTCTTGTGCCTTTTTTATTTTGATGGATTCCTCATTCTCCTGGGTAAGGACTTTTTCGGCAACCGGTTCTTTTTCTACTATTTCCTCTTCCTCAATCTCTTCGGGTACTGTGGTTTCCTGCACTTCTTCCGGCTCATTGGGTGGTTCTGGAATATCTACAGGTTCCGACCTGATTTTTTCCTTGGGTTGTTCATTGCCCATCCCAAAATCCATGGTTCCAAAATTTACGGAAATACCATTTTCAATGGGAGGGTCCATATAGGTGAGGCCTATATAGAACAATATAAGCAGTAATACGCTTAATAGTAGCGTAGTAAGCGTAAATGATTTCTTTTTGTGTCTCGTATCTAGAAATGACATTAATTGGGTCGCACGGCCAGGATTACCTTATAGTTATTTCGGTTTGCAATGTCCATAACATTTACCGCTTCCCGAATGGCTACACTTTCTTCCGCCCTAAGGATGATAGTCGGTTTCTCCTGTCCTTCAAGTGCCTTTTTTAATTCAATTTCAATATATTCTCCGTTGATTCTTTCGTTATTGACGAAATACTGTAGGTTTTTATCGATACTTACCGAAACATTTTGGGTATTCGTTGATTTTCCCTTGGCCTTGGGTAAAAGTAAATCCAGGGCATTGGGCGAATTGGCAGTAAGCATAAAAAAGATAAGTAGGAGGAAAACGATATCCGTCATGGAGGACATACTAAAATCCGGGCTTACCTTATTTCTTCCTTTCAATTTCATAATTCCTGATTAGAGCGGTTCGTTCAACAGATCCAAAAATTCTACAGCATTGGCCTCCATTTTATGTACCACTTTATCCGTTCTGTTCACCAAATGATTATATCCTATGTAGGCGATAATACCCACAATAAGTCCTGCCACCGTGGTCGTCATTGCCGTGTAGATTCCAGAGGCCAGGGAACCCATCTCGGCCTGGCCACCACTGCTAGCCATTTCATGGAATGCCAAAATCATACCAATGACCGTTCCCAAGAAACCAATCATTGGAGCCGCACCGGCCACTGTGGCCAAAATGCTTACATTTTTCTCAAGCTTATATACCTCCAAGGTTCCTGCATTCTCAATGGCCGTATTTATATCGTCCAAAGGTTTTCCAATTCGGGAAACTCCTTTCTCGGTAAGACGGGCAACCGGCGAATCGGTTTGGGCACACAAAATTTTGGCCGCTTCCAATTTACCGCTGGTAACGTGGTCCCGAATCTGGTTCATGAAATTTTTGTCGATTTTGGATGCCGCCTTTATAGCAAACAGCCGTTCAAAATAAATATAGCATGCCACAAAGAGAAGTACAAAAAGTACGGAGATGATGACGACACTCCCCGTGCCCCCATTTAATATCAGGTCCATGACCGAAAGTGTCTTTTCCTCCGACACTACTTCACCCATTTCTGGATCCTGAGCAAGTTTCAGAAACAATAACATAAATTCCTTAAGTGTTTAGATTTGCCATAATAACGGCATTTTATCGATAAAATTATCCGTGAAGTACAAAATCACGCAATAAAATAAATGCGACGGCCCCAGCTAAAAATCCAGCCAATGCCAACCATGCTATTTTCCGTAAATACCAAAAGAAATCTATTTTCTCCATGCCCATGGCAACTACACCTGCCGCGGAGCCTATGATCAGCATACTGCCCCCTGTTCCTGCGGAATAGGCGATGAAATGCCAAAGTGGATTGTCCAACCCTTCGGAGAACATACCCATACTGGCCGCGACCAAAGGTACATTATCGATTACTGCCGATCCCACTCCCAATAACATTACAACGATGTCCGTGTTAGGTATGGCTTCATTTAAACTTTCGGCGTAATGAAATAACATACCCAGGGATTCCAAGGCGGCCACTGCCAATAAAATACCCAAAAAGAATAGGATACTGGGTAGTTCAATTTTGGAAAGTGCCTTATGGACAGGGCTGTGATGGGCGGCCTCATGGTGCCCTTCATCCGTGGCCGAACTGATGCTGAATTTGGCATTACTATAAATCTCGGCAAAGGTTGCGACCACGGCCAAGGAAAGCATCATACCTACGTATGGGGGCAAATGGGTAATCGTCTTAAAAAAAGGAACAAAAACAATGGAACCCAACCCTAAATACAACATGGTGGGACCATATTTTGATTTTGATGTTTCCATTTGATTGATATCCGTTTCGATATTCCCCTGAAAAGCCTTGAATCTTCCCGCAATTAAAGTTGGCATAAGCATACAGAT
Organism: Ulvibacterium sp.; assembly: GCF_028285715.1. Taxonomy (GTDB): domain Bacteria; phylum Bacteroidota; class Bacteroidia; order Flavobacteriales; family Flavobacteriaceae; genus Ulvibacterium. The sequence goes on along the minus strand of NZ_JANQOO010000004.1, from coordinate 16,738 downwards.
AATTGAAGGTAAAAGCACGTGAATGACCAATTGAGCAGCGGAGACCTTGTTGGCAATCCACAACATGGTAGTAGTTACGTCGCCAATAGGTGACCATGCCCCACCTGCATTGGCGTTAATGATTATTAAACCTGCGAACCAAAGTCGTGTCTCCCGATCTTTGATTACTTTTTGTAGAATAGTAACCAAGACGATCGTGGCAGTAAGGTTATCGATTATAGCGGAAAGGATAAAGGCTAAAATGGAAAAGAGCCACAAAAGCTTTCGTTTACTGGTGGTCTTAATATAACCCTTTATGGTAGCAAAGCCATCAAAATAATCAATGATCTCAACAATGGTCATGGCCCCTAGTAGGAAGACTAGTATTTCGGCCGTTTTCCCAAGATGATGGAGCAACATCTCATCCAGATGACTGGGTTCCAATTCCTTGAGTTCGGCATTCACCTCAAATACGGGCATATGGGCCAAGGCAATAATGGCCCATAATATGGCCATCATAGCCAAAGCCGGTATTAACTTGTCAATTTTAAGGTTGTGTTCTAAGGTTATGGCCAGATAGCCTACAAGAAATACAATAATAATTATGGTCTCCATATTCGGTCGGTTTTAGTTATACTAGCTGTTTCAATGCAATTTCAAATCCCGTTTTACTCAAATTGGTTTTCGAAGGATTCTGCTTAAAGATATTCAAAATTGCCTTTCTAATGGTATTGGAGGTATCATTAAATATCAATTCATCATCCATTCCAACTCTTTTCTCCATAAAGTAGGCGAAAACACGGGCCATACCGCAGTTGGATACAAAATCCGGAATAAGGCTTACCCTTCCATCAGTGTATTCCATTATAGGGCCAAAAAAGATTTCTTTATCTGCAAAAGGCACGTTGGCACCACAGGAAATAACCTCCAGACCGGTATCCATCATTTTTGTTATCTGTTTTTGGGTAATTAACCGTGACGCCGCACAAGGGGCGAATATTTCGGTAGGCAATTGCCATATACTTTCCTTCACCTCATCAAAAGGAACCATCTGGTTGGCCGGGGCCATAAGATTATTACCCTTTTTATTCAAGAAAAAGTGTTTAATCTCATCAAAAGTAAACCCCTTTTCATTGATGATTCCGCCGGTCCTATCCAGTATGCCCACAATTTTTGCACCCATTTGGGAAAGGTAAAAGGCCGCCGCCGCCCCCACATTGCCAAAGCCTTGTACTACGGCTCTTTTCCCCATCACATTACCGCCAAAAATATCATAATAGTGACGAACGGCCTCAGCCACCCCAAAACCGGTAATCATATCCGCAACCGTATATTTCCGAGAGATATCAGGAGAATATCTATCACTTTCAAGAGGTTTTATGACCCCAAGCCGCAATTGTCCGATCCTATTGATCTTATCCGCCTCAGTAGGCCTAAAATGTCCATTGAAAACCCCTTCTTGTGGGTGCCAGACACCTACATCCTCCGTTATTGGGACTACTTCATGGGTTTCATCTACATTGAGGTCCCCGCCCGTACCGTAATAACTTTTGAGCAAGGGCGATACAGCGTGGTACCATCTTTCCAAAACTCCTTTTTTCCGTGGATCGTTCGGGTTGAAATTTATGCCGGACTTTGCGCCGCCTATCGGCGGACCAGAAATGGTAAACTTCACTTCCATGGTCTTGGCCAAGGAAAGGACTTCGTTCATATCAAGGCCTTCTCGCATTCGGGTCCCTCCACCAGCAGCACCTCCCCTAAGGGAATTTATTACCGTCCAACCCTCTGCCTCAGTCTCAGGGTCTTTCCAATTGAAAACAATTTCAGGTCTTTTGTTCTCATATTCCTGGAGTAATTCTTTCATTGTTAACGATTTAAAATTGTATGTGACTTAGAATACATTTAACATGTAATACTTTTCATTATTCCGTAATTGTCCTTGGCTGGAGCTAATGTTGTCTCATACTATTAGGCTTAAATCAGTTTGAAAGATGACAGTAACAAATATAGAAATTTGCTATGGCTTTTAATAGGTTTCGCCATTCCCTACAACCAAATTTAACGATACTGAAAATAGCTTGTAAAGCTACCCTGGATTTAGTTATGTAGCCTTATCTTTGTTTTGGAAAAATAAGATACTTTTTATGGATTTTACCTTATCCGAAGAGCAATTAATGATACGGCAGGCTTCCCGGGATTTTGCCCAAAACGAGCTGCTTCCCGGCGTAATAGACCGTGACGAGGAGCAAAAATTCCCAGCTGTACAGATAAAAAAAATGGGGGAACTGGGGTTTATGGGTATGATGGTAGATCCCAAATATGGTGGTAGTGGACTGGATACCCTATCCTATGTCATTGCCATGGAAGAATTCTCAAAAGTGGATTCGTCGGCATCCGTCGTTGTCTCTGTAAACAATTCTTTGGTCTGTTGGGGATTGGAAACCTTTGGGAGCGAGGCTCAAAAGGAAAAATATCTAAAGCGTTTGGCAACAGGTGAAATTATAGGGGCATTCTGTCTTTCCGAACCCGAAGCTGGCAGTGATGCCACCTCACAAAGAACCACGGCCCTGGACAAAGGTGATTATTATGTATTGAACGGTACCAAAAACTGGATTACCAATGGCAATACGGCAGAAGTTTATCTGGTAATCGCGCAGACCAACAAGGAAAAGGGGCATAAAGGTATCAATGCGCTGATCGTGGAAAAGGGGATGGAAGGTTTTGAAATAGGCCCCAAGGAAAATAAGTTGGGTATTCGCGGTAGTGACACCCATTCCCTTATTTTTAATGACGTAATTGTCCCTAAGGAAAACCGGATCGGCGATGATGGTTTTGGATTCAAATTTGCCATGAAAACCCTGGCAGGAGGCAGAATCGGCATCGCGGCACAGGCACTAGGTATTGCTGCCGGGGCCTATGAATTGGCCTTGAAGTATTCGAAGGAACGCAAAGCGTTTGGCACGGAGATATCCAATCATCAGGCCATAGCCTTTAAATTGGCGGACATGCATACACAAATAGAAGCGGCCCGCCATTTGGTATATAAGGCTGCTTGGGATAAAGATCAAGGAAATAATTACGCTCTCTCCGGAGCAATGGCCAAACTTTATGCCTCCCAAGTGGCCATGGAAACCACCATTGAAGCCGTTCAAATCCATGGAGGCAATGGTTTTGTAAAAGACTACCATGTAGAACGGTTAATGCGCGATGCCAAGATTACACAGATTTATGAAGGCACTTCCGAAATTCAAAAAATCGTTATCTCAAGGGATATTTTAAGGGATTAACATACCTATTGCTCTGCACCTAAATCCAGTACCTCAAGATTTAAGGGGTGAACTTTGTTTTTTGAACAATTAAAAGTGTTGCCCCTATAAAAACACAGGGGGTATTTGTTATTTATTTTAAAAATGGGGCGACTTACCCCATAAAATCTTTTCAAAGCCTTTTTTGATTTCTTAAATTTATCATTCTAATAAATTAAACCGACCAAAAATTCGTTTTTGAATATTTTTAAGCATTTTATTCCAATTGTTGAATTTTATATTGTCTTTTTTTTGATTCAATATAAATAATTCATCAATAATGCTATTTTTGAAGAAATACCATAATGTTTGAAACACGTTGTTTTGCACTAGTACATCTACTGAAAGGCACACCAAATTATTGAAGGCCTTTCACAAATAAACTAAATTGTACCTAATGGAATTGAAGAAGCAAGGGTTATACCTACCGGAATTTGAACATGATAACTGTGGTGCAGGTTTCATCTGCAGTCTTAAAGGGAAGAAATCCAATGATATTATTCACAAGGCATTGGAGATATTGGACAAATTAGAGCATAGAGGTGCGGTGAGCGCGGATGGAAAAACAGGTGACGGCGCAGGTATCCTAATCGACATTCCCCATAATTTCTTTAAGGATATCTGTAGTTTTAATCTTCCCGAACCGGGGGAGTATGCTGTGAGCAATGTTTTTTTGCCACAAAAGGAAAACCAGCGGAACTTCTGTATTTCGGTGCTTGAGGAAAATATTAAAAAACAAGGACTCAATTTGTTGGGTTGGCGCGATGTTCCGGTCAATAAGTCGGTACCAGGGCGAATTGCCACGGAAACAGAACCTTTTGTAAAACAGATTTTTGTCGGAAAGGAAAACTCCGAACAGACCTATTTCGATTTTAATATAAAACTTTTCATAGCCCGTAAGGTCACGGAACATACGATTATTGAATCTAAACTCTCCGAAAGCAAATTCTTCTATATTCCCAGTCTCTCTACCAAAATCATCATTTTCAAGGGACTGTTGATGCCCAAGGACATCAGTCTATATTATAAAGATTTGATGAACCCTAAAGTGGTCACACGATTGGCCTTGGTCCATCAAAGGTTTTCCACCAATACGTTCCCCACTTGGGATTTGGCACAGCCTTTCCGATATATGTGTCATAATGGTGAGATCAATACGTTACGGGGCAATGTCTCAAGGATGCGTTCCAGGGAGGGCTTGCTCCAAAGTGATTTGTTCGGCCCACAAATAAAAGAAATATTGCCCATAATCCTCCCAGGAAAATCGGACTCGGCAACAATGGATATGGTGGTTGAGCTCTTGTTGATGACCGGAAGATCGTTACCAGAGGTTATGATGATGTTGGTTCCCGAAGCTTGGGAAAAAAACCCGGAAATGTCCGAAGCCAAACGTGCCTTTTATGAATACAATTCCTGTGTTATGGAACCTTGGGACGGACCTGCTTCCATACCCTTTACCGATGGGAACTATATAGGAGCGGTTTTGGATAGAAATGGATTACGCCCATCGCGATATTCAGTGACCAAGGATGGATATGTAGTAATGTCCTCGGAAACCGGGGTGGTAGAATTGGAACCGGAAAATATAGAATATCATGGAAGATTGGAGCCCGGTAAAATGTTCCTTGTGAACATGGAGGAGGGAAGAATAGTGAACGATGAGGAAATAAAGGAAGAAATTGCCCAAAGACATCCCTATAAAAAATGGTTGGACAACAATTTGGTACACCTTAGGGATATCCCCTATAATGATTGCCCGCTATTCTTGGGGGAAGCGACATTGGAGAAGCGAAAGTCCGCCTTTGGATATACGTTGGAGGACATCAATACCATAATCCTGCCTATGGGGAAGAACGCCAAGGAACCTATAGGCTCCATGGGCTCGGACACCCCCATAGCAGTGCTTTCGGAACGCCCCCAATTGCTCTACAATTATTTTAAGCAGCTGTTTGCACAGGTGACAAATCCTCCCCTGGACGGTATTCGTGAAGAATTGATTACGGACATAAGCCTTACGCTAGGCATGGACCATAATATCTTCGACATTACGGAGTACCACTGTAGAAAACTAAAAATCCAGAATCCGGTTATTTCCAAGGAAGACCTGGACAAAATAAAGAATTACGATTCCAGTCCGGATTATAAGGTGGTTTCCATTCCTATTTTATACGAAGTCCAAAAAGGCCATAACGGTCTTGAGGATGCGCTGCAATCCATTTTGGAGCAAGCCTCAAGGGCCATCGATGAAGGGGCTAACATTATAATTCTTTCCGACAGATACGTTAGTGCGGAAAATGCGCCGATTCCCGCCCTTATAGCGTGTTCTTATGTAAATAGTGGACTCCAAAGGTTGGGCAAACGCTCAAAACTCAGTATCATCATTGAATCTGCCGAACCAAGGGAAGTACATCACTTCTGCCTCCTGTTCGGATTTGGGGCAAGTGCAATTAACCCGTATCTGGTGAATGAAATTATTGGGGAACAGATCGAAGAAAACGATATTACCGAATTCACCTTCGAAGAGGCCATTGAGAATTACAACAAGGCGATTGGTAAGGGAATCTTAAAAGTAATGAACAAAATAGGTATCTCTACCTTGAATTCGTACCGAGGTTCACAATTGTTCGAATGTATCGGTATAAATACCAAAGTAGTTGATAAATACTTCCCCAATACACCTACACGAATTCAGGGCATTGGTTTGTACGAGATTGAAAAGGAAATCGCAAAACGGCATAAAAAGGCATTTGGAAAAAAGGAATTGGCGGCGACCCTGGATTTGGAGATTGGAGGGGAATATCGTTGGAGAAGGGACGGTGAAAAGCATATGTTCAATCCCCTGTCCATTGCCAAACTTCAAAAGGCTGTCCGTAACAACGAGTCGAATACCTATAAGGAATTCTCCGAAATGGTGAATGAACAGTCAAAAAATCTAATGACAATCCGGGGTTTATTTGAGTTTTCAAATTTTGACCCTATTCCACTGGAGGAAGTAGAACCATGGACCGAAATCGTGAAGCGGTTTAAGACCGGGGCCATGTCCTACGGCTCCATAAGCAAAGAAGCCCACGAAAATTTGGCCATAGCCATGAACCGTATTGGCGGGAAAAGCAATTCTGGCGAAGGTGGGGAAGACGCTGAACGATTTTATAAAAATGCTACGGGCGATTGGCGTAATAGTGCGATAAAACAAGTAGCCTCCGGGAGGTTCGGGGTAACTTCCAATTACCTTACAAACGCTCAGGAAATACAGATCAAAATGGCCCAAGGGGCAAAGCCCGGGGAAGGTGGGCAACTTCCGGGCCCAAAAGTAAATCCGGCTATAGCCAAGACAAGGAACTCTACCCCATATGTGGGCTTGATTTCACCTCCCCCGCATCACGATATCTATTCTATTGAGGATTTATCCCAATTGATTTTCGATTTAAAATCCGCCAACCGAAAAGCACGGGTGAATGTAAAATTGGTCTCCGAAGTCGGAGTGGGAACAGTTGCAGCGGGCGTCTCAAAGGCAAAAGCAGATGTAATCCTTATTTCCGGGTTCGACGGTGGTACAGGGGCCTCCCCTTTAACTTCGTTAAAACATGCCGGGCTTCCATGGGAACTGGGAATTGCCGAGGCGCAACAAACCTTGGTCCTTAATGATCTTAGGAACCGGGTAGTGCTTGAGTGCGACGGACAATTAAAAACCGGTAGGGATGTGGCGGTAGCCTGTCTTTTGGGTGCCGAGGAATTCGGTTTTGCAACGGCACCTCTGGTGGCTTCGGGGTGTATTATGATGCGTGTTTGCCATTTAAATACCTGTCCTGTGGGTATAGCCACCCAAAATCCGGAATTGCGTAAAAAGTTTGAGGGGAAACCCGAGCATGTAGTCAATTACATGTACTTTGTTGCCCAGGAGCTTAGGGAAATCATGGCCCAGTTGGGCTTTAGGACCGTAAATGAAATGGTAGGCCAAGTTCAAAAATTGGATCGAAAAAAAGCCATTGAACACTACAAAGCGGCGGGGATTGACCTAACTCCAATTTTGTATCAAGTAGATGTCCCCACTGGTACTAAATTCTACAACACCCAGAAACAACAGCACGATGTCGATAAATCCATTGAATTTGACATCATCGCACAGGCACATCCGGCCTTGTTCCGAAAGGAAAAGTTGACCTTGGATTTTCCCATACATAACACGGACCGGGCGGTAGGGGCTATCATAAGCAATGAAATATCAAAAATATACGGTGCGGAAGGACTCCCTGAAAATACATTAAAGCTAAATTTTTCAGGCTCTGCGGGACAGAGTTTCGGGGCCTTTGCCACAAAGGGATTGACCATGGTGGTCAACGGAAATACCAATGATTATCTAGGCAAAGGATTATCCGGTGCCAAATTGGTCATTAAAGTACCGTACAAATCTACCTTACAACCTGAAGAAAATGTCATTACCGGTAATGTGACACTCTATGGAGCCACATCTGGCGAGGCTTATATAAACGGAAAGGCTGGAGAGCGTTTCTGTGTCAGAAACTCCGGTGCCAAAGCTGTCGTAGAGGGAATCGGAGACCATGGTTGTGAATATATGACCGGGGGCATAGCAGTAATCCTGGGAGAGGTGGGAAGGAATTTTGGCGCCGGAATGAGTGGTGGCATCGCCTATGTTTTTGATGAGAAAAAGACATTTAGGCAAAAATGCAATACGGAAACCCTAAACCTATTGGAGGTTGATGAGGACAATGATATAAAACAACTTAGGGAACTTATCGAGAATCATTATAATGCAACCCTTAGTCCATTGGCCCAGCGTATTTTGGAGGATTGGGAGGAAAACCTTCCCAAATTCATAAAGGTATTCCCCGAGGAATATAGACAAGCATTGATTCGATTGGAAAAAGAAAAGTTGGAAACCATATAAGTGGAGAAATGGGAAAGATAACAGGATTTTTGGAATTCGATAGAAAAGTAGAGAAATATGCCCCTGTAGAGGAGCGCGTTAAAAACTTTAAGGAATTTACCCTTCCCATGAAGGAAAAGGAGCTTAAGGACCAAGGGGCCCGTTGTATGGACTGTGGTATTCCTTTTTGTCACAGTGGATGTCCACTGGGCAATCTGATTCCTGACTTTAATGATGCGGTTTATAGAGGCAAATGGGAAAAGGCAGCCGGGATTTTACATGCCACCAACAACTTTCCCGAATTTACAGGTCGGCTATGCCCCGCACCCTGTGAGGAAGCCTGTGTTCTAGGCATCAATGAAGATCCCGTTTCCATTGAAAATATAGAGAAGAACATTGCTGAAACCGCTTTTAAGAAAGGATGGGTGGAAGCCAAACCACCAAAAAACAGGACCGAAAAAAAGATTGCAGTTGTAGGGTCGGGACCGGCGGGATTGGCCGCGGCACAGCAATTGAACCGGGCCGGACATTGGGTAACGGTATTTGAACGCGATGAAAAACCAGGGGGTTTATTACGGTATGGTATCCCTGATTTTAAAATGGAAAAGCATATCATAGATCGAAGACTGAAAATATTGGAAGAGGAAGGCATAGAATTCCAATGTAATGTCCATGTGGGAAAAGATATAGAAGCTACTCAATTAAAGCAGGATTTTGATGCCATTGTCCTTTGTGGTGGTGCCACGGTCCGTAGAAATCTACCCATAAAAGGAGCCGATTTAAAAGGTGTGGTGCAGGCCATGGATTTTTTGCCTCAGAACAACCGAAGGGTGGACGGGGTCAACCAATTTGATAAGGAAATTTTGGCTACCGATAAGAACGTTATTGTTATTGGTGGTGGCGATACGGGATCGGATTGTATAGGGACTTCGTTCCGTCAGGGGGCAAAATCAGTGTCAAATTTCGAGATCATGCCCATGGCTACAACGGATAGGCCAGAGGGCCAGCCTTGGCCATTCTGGCCGATGCGATTACGTACCAGCTCTTCTCATAAAGAAGGCGCTGAGCGGTTTTTCAGCATTTCTACCAAGGAATTTATTGGCGATGGGGAGGGTAATCTAAAAGGTTTAATCACTTCGGAGGTTGAATGGATAAAACAACCCGGAAAACGTCCCATTTTAAAGGAGGTAGAGGGAACGGAAAAAAATTGGGAATGTGAATTGGTACTCTTGGCATTAGGGTTTACCGGATCTGAAATGACCATTGCCGAACAGTTAGGATTGGAAGCCGACCAAAGAACCAATATCAAGGCATCGGAAACGAACTACCAAACCAATGTTCCGGGAGTCTTTGTGGCAGGTGACCAAAGAAGGGGACAATCCCTAATCGTTTGGGCGATTTCCGAAGGCAGGCAGGCGGCACATCACGTGGATGCCTATCTAATGGGAAGTTCGGAATTGCCATTAAAAGGTGACGGGGACTTGCCTAGGGTATAACATTTTAGACTAATTTAAATACAGCTTGGCCCTATAATTTCATAGGACCATAGCGTAGCTTTATTTTTCCATTTCCCGTTTCCATTTGCCCAACATCCTTTTGATGTCGATTCCTCCGCGAAAGGCTACGACAATAGTGACCACAAGGTACCAAGCCAGTACCAAAAAACAGAGTATCGTCCAAAACCAATGTTCCATGTCAATTTGTTTTTTGGGTTGATGGTTTAATCATAGAACCTACGACCATGGCAAGAGCGGCTGCAAAATAAGTGACGGCTCCAAATTTATAAGGTCCTACCTTCAATATCCATTGCTGTGTTAGGGCTATTTCCTGAAATATCAAATAGCTTATTGGAATAACACAACCAATCGTTATTGCGGCTATGGCCCCCCAATTGTTGGCAGGTTTCCAATAACAAGCGGCGATCAAAAGGACACTCATGCTGGAAAGATAAATAGTCCCGGTGACCTGAAGATATACCCAGAGATCTCCTTTTAGGGGGTACCACAATCCATAAAGCAGCAAAAAAACCCCGATCAGGGCAATTAGAATACGGTTCCAACGAAGTCCTTTTGCATTTGACCACAATCCCTTGTGAATCGGTTTCATGATATCATTGTAAATCACCGAGCTCCAAGCGATCATATAGGAAGAATTTGTGGACATATCCGCAGCCAACATGGCCGCTACCACAATTCCAATTAATCCTACCGGTAAAAGTTGGGCGAACATAGTGGGCATGGCCAAAATCGCCTCACTATCGGAAAATTTATCTGGACCAAAATAATGAAGGGCCGCAATACCCAATATGGCAGGAATAGCAAAACGAACCAACATAAAGGGTGATGTACCAATAAAGATATGTTTGGCCGTTTTGGTGTCCTTTGCCGATAGTACCCTGGAAATAATGGTCTGCCAAGTCAAGATCGAAGCGAAAGCCAAAAGGATATCAAGAAGGATACGATCCAGTCCATAAGTGTCGTCCTCAAATGGATTGTAGGCCACTGGGCCCCTGATCCGGTCCAAGCTGAACAACATATCCATCCAGCCGAACTGGTAGACCACCAAAAATACCACGGCGATAAGACCAATGCTCATTACCACAAATTGTATGTAATCCGTAATAAAAACCGAAATCATACCTCCCAGAATCGTATAGGCGGCAACCCCCAAAAGAATAAGGGTCATTACGATTTCCAGATAGGCCATATCAAAACCGCATACTACCGTTAAAAAGTTCCCGGCCTGCCGCAAAAAGACGCCCATATTGAGCAGTCCTCCCAAAACAATGACAACGCCACTGGCCCAGCGTACTTTTGATCCGAATTTATCCTCAAAAAGTTCGGGTAGGGTAATTACTTGTCTATCACGCAACGGCTTAACGCAAAATCCGGTATAACCTACAATGAACATGGCCAAGGCCAAGGCAATTCCCGGGGTAAAACCTGCAAAGCCATATTTAAAGCCCAGCTCCGCATTGGCCATACAGGTAGCAATACCAAACTCTGTTGCCGCCAGTGAAGCAATTCCCAAATATAGGTCCACACTTCTCCCTGCAACCAAAAAATCATTTACATTCCTTACATAACGACGTACCCAAAGCCCCGCGGTAATGGTACCTACAAGGTACAACACAACGATTCCCCCATCAATGCCAAAGTCGAAGTTGGTCATTTCGCGTCCTTTAAATCAAGGACAATCCTTTGAAGGTTTTCCAATATCAATTCCGTGATTTTTGACCCTTTGGTGGTGGAGGCGTGGGTAGGATCACCATATACCCCATTGGAAGTCATTTCCTTAATAGAGCGATATAGGGCTACTTTTGGAGAATGTAGCATATCACCTTCGGCCCATTGATAGGTTTTGGAATGTTTTCCCCTTTCATAGGCGTCCTTCCGCACTAAATGGGGAGCTATCAGTAACATCAGTGAAGTCTCGAACTCACCGGCGTGACCCGTACTCATGGTTCCACCTTCGTTTAGCAATCCCAATTCCGAACCTCCTAATTTCCACCAGGTGGCCATGACAATTTTTACACACGGATGGGCATTACCCAACTTTTCTACCAAAACCTGATTTACTGCCTGGTTGCCACCATGACTATTTAGAAGTACGATATTGGTAAATCCATGGTGTATCACAGATCTCACCATATCCTCCACCTGATTCATAAAGGTTCCATGACTTAAGGTCAAAGATCCCAAAAAATCCATATGGTGGTCAGAACAACCAATGGACATAACAGGTAAAATTAGTATGTCATCAGGTATTTTTTCATGCAACGAAAGGGCAAAATGTTCCCCTATTAATCGGTCCGTGGCCAACGGCAAATGCGGACCATGTTGTTCGGTTGCAGAAGTAATAAGAAGAACCGGAATGTTCCTATCGATTTTTTTAAAATCCAAAGTGGTCAATTCGTCCCAGATCATGACATTATTTTTTTACGGCCCACATTTCTACCTCCACCCGCAAGGTCATCAACAAACCTGACTCCACCGCGGTACGGACCGGTTTTGGTTCGGTAAAGTAGTTCTTGTACACGGCGTTAAAACGAGACCATTCCTTTAAATCCTTAATGTAAACATTGACTTTGAAGACATCTTGGAGAGCACATCCGGCAGAAGCCAATTGTAAAGCACAGTTGTCCAAGGTATAAGCGGTCTGTTCCTCAATGGTCTCCCCAATTACATTGCCTTCCTTATCAATAGCAGCTTGACCCGAAATGACGACCAATTTTCCAGGATTCACTTCCAATACCGGTGCATAGGGTCCGGCAGTTTTATGCTGACCTGCGTTCCTTGGTAAGGATTTGCCAATATTCCCGGTTGTATCCACAGCTTTTGGCATCAGAGGCATATAACCTGTAAAACCTACTATTTTCCATACATCCCCAACTTTCCTGCAGCGATATAGGGTTTGCCAATCCGTTTCTATTTGACCACCATCCTTCTTCTGTATCGGCCCAAAGAACTTTTTATGCAAAAGCGCAAAAGTCCCTTGTATTTCAATATCCTGTAAGATAGTCACCCGATGGAAGGCATCCTCCTTGTCTTCTACCAAATCTACTTTGGCAAATTCCTTTGCTTGGGACAACCATTCTGTTTTATAAGCCTCCAAGCTAGGATATTTTAATCCCCATTTATCTACATCGTGTTGTTTTCCAGCATCAATGCCCATAAACCCTTCTGCAATAAAATCGTCCTGTACCATGGACCAATCCTGGGATACGAAAGCTTTGATATCCCGATTCACCAACATCTCCCATAAATATCTTCTATCCAAATCATTAGCGGGAAAAGGATTTGTTTTCATGCCTTGTATTCTTTTGTACTTACTTGGTAATCCGCAATGGCATCCATATCCGGTTCTATCCCCAATCCTATACCCTCAGGAAGATACACGAATGGAGGTTCCATCTTTAAGGGTACCTTAAGCAAATCGTGTTCTCTAATCAATCGGCCGAATATATCGCTGGGCCAAATGCAGGATTGGGCCGCTGCGGCGGAATGCACATACATAGCCTCCATAATTCCCAAATCTACTTCCGACCCATGCCAACAAGGAAGTTCGGCTGCAGAGGCTATATGATCCAACCGTTGAAAGTTGGCTAATCCGCAATTAAAATTAAAGCCATCCACGGCTTGTTGTTGAATAGCCTGAATACTGTCCTTTATTCTTTGTCCATGTAAAATATAGGGCAAAGACACATGTAAGACAATTGGAATGGAACTATATGCCCGTAGTTTTGAGAACTCCGATAATTGCCACCTTGGAATAGGATCTTCAATACAAAGTACATTGCCAACTTCCTTTAGACCATCCAAACGTTTCCTGACCTCATACCCATGTTCCCAACGTTCATTAGGGTCAAGAATGACCTTCATCCCTGGAGCCGCCTCTTTAATTTTTCTACACCAACCTACCACATCATCCTCCAGGTCTGTTTTAAATTTTAGACAATCATAACCTTGTTTTTCAAAATTGGAAGCTAACTCGCCAATATCATCTAAATGCCGGTGGCTAGACCATGCCCCTATTTTTACTCTATCCTTCATCGCACCTCCCAAGAGGTCTACTACCCTAACATCCTTCAATCTCGCATAGGCATCCCAAAGGGCACATTCAAATCCGTCATACTCCCTGCAGAAAACAAAAGGTAATTTCTGAAGTACCAGATCGGTAATATTTGTCCCAATGAGAATATCACAGATATTATGGACCATGTTCCAATCATGACCTCTATATAATTCACCCCATCCTATTACGCCATTGCTTAACTCCACCTGTACCAGTAATTTGGATATTGCATCGAACTGCACGCTCCATCCGGCTTTAGCACCTACAGGAAGTTTATGCAAAGGCTTATCAATACCTTTGCTCGCAATGGTTCCAGGATGCGCAGGTACTTTTACTTCGTATAGATTGATATGGGTTATTCGCATAGGAATTAGGTTTTGGGAATAAAACTATTAGCATACAATAAATTGGTAAAACCGGCATCTACGGTAAGCGTTTGCCCAGTAATCGAATTGGCCATATGGGATAATAAGAAGACCACCGCATTTCCACAGTCACGTGCGGTTATCATATGTCTGAGGCTTTGATAGTCGTTTTTTTGGTCATCAATCCACGCCTTGGGTGCATCGGTCCAAGAAGCAACGGCATCCCTACTTTGTTCGGAATCTACATAACCCGGTGCCACGGCATTGCAGCGGACTCCAAACTCCCCTAACTCAATGGACATGCCCCTGGTCAACCCCTCTACTGCGGCCTTTGCACTAGCATAAATAGCATACCTAGCGGTGGTTTCACGTGCATGAACCGAGGATATGTTAACGATATGACCCACTTCATTGGCCTCCATCAATTGTTTTACAAAGGCCCGGGCCATTAACCAAACTCCCTTTACATCTATCTTGTAAAGATTGTCGAATTCGGATTCTTCTACCAAATGGGCGTCCTTGTGTAAACCGATACCAGCATTGTTGACCAGTCCGTGTACCAGTCCATATTTTTCCTTTATTTCCCTAAAAATCCGTTTCACATCCTTTGTGTCGCTAATATCCCCGACTATTGCATGGGACTTTGGATATTTTCTGGTGGCGACCTCTGTCTTGGCCAAATCAAGGTCATTGAGCAATAAGGTTCCCCCACAATCTGAAATAGCTTCACAAATACCAGCGCCAACACCCGTGCCAGCTCCTCCGGTCACCAAGTAATTTTTATCGGTAAAGTCTATTTTCATTATATAATCAAAACCTTAATAGGTATAGGATAACTCCGCTTAAACTCTTAGTAGGTTGCCCTACCTCCGGATAAATCAAAGACGTATCCCGTATTAAAACTTGCTTCCTTCGAAACAATCCAACATGCCAATGAAGCTACTTCATCAGTAGTTCCCAATCTTCCCATCGGAATTTTTGATGCCATATAGCTGAGCATCTCAGGTGCTGTATCTTCATTCATGGGTGTGGCAATTACTGCCGGTGCTATGCCATTAACTGTAATCCCGCTATCTGCATATTCCTTTCCTACTCCCTTAACAAGGCCCATAAGGCCCGATTTGCTGGATGCATAACCCACCATACCCGGGTTCCCTTCTTTACCTCCTATGGAAGCAAGATGGAGGATTCTGCCATATTTTTGATTATTCATTTGGGGAAGTACGGCTTTGGTGACAATAAAGGCCCCGGTAAGATTAATATCAATCACTTTTTGAAAATCCGCTAACGAATACTCCGAGATCTTTGTTGAAGTAGGGCCCACAATACCGGCAGTGTTCACCAAGATATCCAGTCTGCCATGAGTATCTATTACACTTTTGACCGCTTCATTCAATGTGACTTCGTCCGTTATATCGACTAGAGTAGTTTTAATGGTCCTATGGTTATTTTCCAATTCCGAAAAGTCAGCATTCAAAACATCAAGGACGTCAACTTCGGCACCTTCCTTAAATAGTCGTTGGGCAATAGCTTTCCCGATACCTCTTGCTCCACCTACAATGATCGCTACTTGACCTTTAAACCTATTCATCCGAATATCCATTTTTAAACCTACATAATTCCATATTTGGCAAAGGCCTCTGTTGCGGACATCCCATTTTGTATTGCCTTAAGCACCACTTTTTCCCCGCGAGCTTTTTCCAAAGCAGCTTCCATAACATCTTTTTCTATTTTTCGGGGAATTACACATACACCATCCCTATCACCAAATATGATATCACCCGGATTTATCCATACTCCGTTCATTTCAATGGGCACCCTATAATCTATGACCTTGCCCCTGGGTCCTTGATCTTGTGCGTATCGTCCATAGGAAAAGGTAGGGAAACCTAATTCCAGAATTCCGGAGGTATCCCTGGAATAGCCATCAACCACAGCACCGACCGCGCCACATTGCAGGGCTCTTGCACTCATTAATTCCCCCCAAAGGGCATACTCGGGCGAAGATCCCGTGCAGATATAGACTTCATTTTTTTGCAAGTCGTCCAGAGCCTCAAGCATTAAACCGAAAGGTTTGGACATTATTGGATTCTTTTGGCTTGGGGAGATTTCTCCAAAACTATCCGCTTCGAGAACGGGCATGGCCCTACCTACAACGACCATGTTATCTTGTAATGGTACTATTTTGGGGGAAAGAAATTGATGAAAATACCCCAATTTATCCATGACATCTCCAACCACGGCAGAAAACAATTCTGACTTTATCAGTTGGAATAATTCATCATCATCTTGCCATATCATAAGTCATTTTTTATCTCCGACACTTCAATATATAGTGACTATGAACAAAAGTATGGGATAAGATATGAGCTTTCTAATGAAAATACTATCAAAGTCGATAGGAATCGACCAAAAAATAGATTTGGGATAATCCGTGTTGTTTGGAATTTATATAAGCGGCCTACGTTATACGATTAACGAAAGTGTTCTGTAAAGTCTTTAAAATAAAAAAGGGCGTCCCCTCCGCATGTTGCGGAGGGGGCGCCCGAGGAAGGCGGCTCCCTACTCTCCCGCCCTTTTGGGGCAGTACCATCGGCGCTGGCGGGCTTAACTTCCCTGTTCGGAATGGA
>NZ_JANQOO010000022.1 GCF_028285715.1 Ulvibacterium sp. | reverse complement strand
GTAGATGGATTTGTCCGTATGCACATACACTTTTTCGGGGCTATGCTTCATGGCATAGGACGCCAGTTTCCCCAAGATTTTTTGATTATACGGATTTTCCTGAGTCTGCGCAAATCCGTAAAAAGCAGTAAGAACGCTTATTGCCAGGAGCGATTTTCTTAAAAAGTAGCTGAGTATCATATTCATAGGCCCCGTTAAATGGTTCCAAGTCCTATAAGTAAGGTACAAATTCTATGCCGTTTTTCATACATCACTAAAGGAAAAGGAGTGGACTCAATCTAACAATATGCGGAGGGCATTCTTACGATTTACACTGATGATTTTTTGTGCGAACGTCCCACCGAAACTTGCCACAAAAGCATCATGTTAATTAAACTTCGCAAAGCATAACAATCCAATTGCTTTCTTCCACGACCATTCCCCGAATGGAAAGTTAATAACAGGTGATAGCGAATAGGCAAAGAAAGCTTTACTGGCTTGCTAGTCGGATGAATTCAATTTTGCACTTCAAAAGCATGTTGGCCCATAACCGCCCTGCCATCCTTGGTAATTCCCTCCACCTTTATAACAAAACTCCCATTCGCATCACCGGTATAAAATTGTATGGGCGGTCTACGACCATCCTCTATCCTGACGTCCGGATTCCAAAACAAAGTGGTCCTGTAATCCATGCGTTCGTGATCTGGTCTAACAAAGCCGTAATCCGGTGAAAAAAATTCACGGGCCATGTAGAATCCAGGGATTATGCCTTCTGGAGATTTCGGGGCATTGGTCTGTGCGCTTCCCTTGGACAATCGGGATTTTGTGGCGATGACAACAACCCCATTAGATCCCCTAAGCCCATAAACTGAAGCTTCGATTCCACGTAAAACGTCCACATATAAAATTTCATTAGCATCCATATGTTGTATGTAGTCCAAACTCACTTGGACACCATCAACAAAAATCAAGGGTGTATTAGGTGGGTCCCATGGAAACAGCCCAGTTGAAGAACTAAGTTGATGATCTACTCCCCTTAGCCCTCTTATTTTAATGGTTTGCTCAGGTTTTTTACCGCTTATGGTCACACCAGGGGCCCTTCCTATCAGATCTATTACACTCATACTTGCGATACCCGTGGAATCCGGCATAAGTCTGATCGTTGCGTTTCCGTGAAGTGTCTCGGACTCTATTTCCTCAATCCTCTGCTCAATCCTTGTTTTCTTTGGGGCACTTAC
>NZ_JANQOO010000021.1 GCF_028285715.1 Ulvibacterium sp. | reverse complement strand
CCTCTACATTTTCCTGTAGTTCCTGGTCTTTCCCTTCCAACATGGTCAATAGTTTTGGGTTTTGCAAACAATTGCTATGGTTAAGATACTAACAACCTGAATAACCGCAAAAATTATGGAAGGTTTCTTTAGTAAGGCGAACCTGGAATACTTCTTACCCTTAACCGACACGCTCATCAGAAGGGTTTTACATTACAACCTGTTTTTATCTTCTATCTTTCCAAGATAATTGTCCGCATATAAACTCAGAAGGTATAGGAAAGAAACGAATTGCCAAAACAGGGATAAATAGGAACCAAGATTAGCCATTCCAAATTTCCCAAGCCTTTTCCGCTTGAAGTTCCAACATACGGAGGCCATTGCATATGGTCGCTCCCCGGGATTCCCCTTCCAACAAAAATGCGGTTTTGGCCGGATTGTAAATGAGATCATATAATAAATGCCCTTTATTTAGACACTCGTAGGGAAGGGCAGGTTTTTGCTTTATATTGGGATAGGTGCCCAATGGAGTACAATTGACGATTACCTGGTGCTGTTGCAGAATGTCCTTGTCGATGTCTTTATATCCAAGTTGGGTATGGATTGGATTTCGGGATACAAAGCGAAACGTAATTCCCAACTGCCCAAGAACAAAGGCTACTGCTTTGGAAGCCCCACCAGTTCCCAATATCAAGGCACTGCCATGATGCTTTGCAAGAAAGGGTTCCAAGGACTTTTGAAATCCGTGTGCATCGGTATTGTATCCGATTAATTCCCTACCCTTTAATTTAATGGTGTTAACGGCACCGATTTGCTTTGCAGTATCATCTATTCCGGTTAAAAAGGGCATTACTTCTTCCTTGTACGGAATAGTTATGTTTAAGCCCATTAGTCCTTTAGTATGACGGATTATTTCAGGGAATTCTTCGATATGTTGCAGGTCAAAATTTTCATAAGAATGGTTATCCAAGCCCATATCAGTAAACTTTTGGGCAAAGTATCCTCTGGAGAACGAGTAGGAAATGTTTTTTCCTACCAAGCCATACCTATTTATTTTGTTTCCTGTATTCGCCATACCACTCCAGTGCCAATAAAACAAAAATTCCTAAGATCACAAAGAAAAAGGCCCACCAAGTTTCCGGGTTTCCAAAATCCGGAAAGTACCGCTCGTAATTCACAATAATCGGCTTCCCGTTAGAATCCAAATACATCTCTCCAAGGGCATCCGTTTTGAACATTGTTCTCTTCCATGGCCATACCACGCCTAGGGAGCCCGTAATAAAACCAATAATGACCGCTGTTGTCATATGCTTGTAGTGTTTGAGCACGTAACTGAGGATATGGGAGAGGGTTACCAATCCAGCTGCGGATCCAGTGGTGAAAACGGCCAGAATGGTAAGCGTGTCCAGCCGTTCTTCGTTTTTCATAAAGCTAAAGTCACCCTTAATTACCTCGGCCAATGTGTCGTAAAGGGCATTTACGGAATCGACGAGTAAAAGCACATAATTTCCTAGTAATATCAAAATAAACGAACCAGAAAGTCCCGGTAAGGTCATTCCGGAAACACTTATCATTCCGCATAAAAAAATGAATATTAAATTGTCATTTTCCCTAGCCGGACTCAAAAAACTAATAGAAATACCTACAAGAAGCCCTAGGATACCTGTTGGAATGGTCCTTTTGTTCCAGTGGCCGAAATCTTTGGAGATGTAATAAATGGATCCCAAAATCATTCCAAAAAACGCGGCCCAGACAAAGAGTTCCTTGCGTTCCAAAAAATAGTCGAGCAATTTTGAAACGCTGAAATAGCTGACCAACATTCCGAATATGAGGAGCGATAGAAATTGACCGTTTACATACTGATAAAAACTTTTGAATCTGCCATTGAACAACAGTTTAAACGCCTTCCCATTTATTTTTTGCAGTGAATAGATGAATTCTTCATAGAAGCCCCCCACAAAGGCCACAATTCCCCCAGAAACCCCAGGTACTTTATTTGCGGCACCCATAAAAAGCCCCTTTAGAACCAGGAATACCTTATCCGTAAATGTTCTAGGGTTGTACATAAGGAATAGGGCTCATTTTTTCGAGGCCGTTTTTTCCAGGATAAAAATAAGGGAAAAACCAACGAGGGCGGCAATTGCGGCCGGTATTATTTGATTGTCTCCCTCAAACAAAAATGGGGATACATTTTCATCCAGGACTATGGTCTTGTTAGCAATTTGCTTTGTTTCCAAAACTTTTTTCCAGGGCCATATTTTATTTAAAGAGCCTAAAATAAAACCCGTTAAAATAGCCAAAGTTATATTCTTGTAATGGTCGAACATCCATTTTAAAAGTCGTGCGAAACTCAAGAGCCCAAAGATTACACCTAAGGTGACCGTTATAAGTATTTTGAAATTTTTGTCGTCCACAGCATCCAAAACAGTCTTGTACGAACCTAAAAGAACCAAAATAAAGGAACCTGAAATACCAGGCAAGATCATGGCACAAACGGCCAATGCCCCGGAAAAAAACAAATAGGGGAGGCTATCCGTATTTTGTGAAGGTGGGAGGCCAGTTATGAAATAGGCGACAATGGCACCGCATAACAGTAAAAAAATGGTCATTGCCCCCCATTTTTGTATAGCTTTTGCCACAAACAAGACACTAGCCAAAACCAGCCCAAAAAAGAAGGACCACAAGGGGATAGGTTCATTTTCCAAAAGCCAGCTGATCAATTTGGAGAATGAAAAAATGCTAACCAGCATTCCTAGAAATAGTATGACCAAGAAGTTACCATTCAATTTTTGCCAAAAAGCCTTAAAACCTTCTTTTCGCCAAACACCTATCAAACTAGGGTGCACATTGTTGATGGAAGCGATTAGTTCCTCGTAGATACCAGCGACAAAAGCTATCGTTCCCCCAGAGACTCCTGGCACAAGTTCGGCCACACCCATAGCCATTCCCTTTAATCCGATAATAAAGTATTGGAAGAGGCTTCTATTTTCCATAGGGACAAAAAGGACAAAAGTAGCTTTTTTATCTCGAAGCCCTTTTACAATTGGAGATTATATCATGTATCCACCCCAAATGTTGGAATTCTGCAAACTCCTTTTCGAAGAGGTATAACTTTTCAAAATTGGTATGTAATGCTTCCTTTAAACTTACCCTGGCATTTGCTATGTCCTGTGCCGACAGATATAATCCTGCCATTTTGTATTGAATTTCGGCACTTTCTGGATAAAACTCCTTTCCTTGCAACAAAACCTGTATTCCAGTCGGAATGTCATCATTTTTTAGTAATACATCTGCCCACTGGAGCCAAGTTTCCAGTTCATAATTGCCTAATTCTACGGTTTGTTTGAAGGCGAAGTCCGCCTGTTCATAATTATTGAGAAAGGCATTGATTAGAGCACATTTTTTCCAATAATGTGGGTTTTCCCCATCAATATTCAAAGCTTTGTTAATATAATACAAGGCTTTTTTATAGTTATGAAGTCTTGCGTAGAAATCGGTAATGGCCAACCAACCCTTATCTAGCAGCGGATCCTCGTGGACAGTCTGGTAGTAATAGTATTTTGCCATGTCGTTGTTACCCAGTTTTTCATGGCATTTGCCAATGCGTAAATAGGCATGGGAAGTGGGATCTTCGATTTTAACCGTTGTCTCGTAATTCTCAATGGCGTCTTTATATTTCCCTAATTTTTCAAGCACCTTGCCCTTTTCAAAATATGCCCCGATGAACGAATCGTCCGATATTATGGCAAAATCAAAGGCCGTCAATGCCTCTGGATACATTTCCTTGGTGAAGTATTGTTTGCCTAACTGATGCCAAGCCACTTCGCAATACGGATTGCGTTCCAGATAGTCGTTAAGGTAATGTATGGCCCCATCGTAATCCTCCAAAAACTCAAAACAATAGATAACATTGTACAGGGAAGAATAATCCTGCTCATCAAAATTGACGCATTTCATAAAGCTTTTCTGCGCCAATTTAAAATCATCCATAAAAAGGTATTCCATGCCCAATAGCGAATGGATATCAAAACTGTTTTCAGCCAACTCCAAAGCTTTCTGAAGCAATAATACCGCTGCTTCATGATTGTCCTTTTTGGAATGGATATTGGCCCTTTGGATGTAGATTTCTTCGTTATGGGCATCCAAGAGCTGAAGTTCGTCCAAAAGTTGTTCTGCCACCTCCAAATGGTTTTCGAAAACAAGAACCTCCACTTCCAAAAGCTTTAACTCAATGTTTCCCGGATGTTGCCGCAACCCTATTTTTATAGCCTTTTTGGCCAAGGCTATTTTGCCATGGTTGAGATAGTGATGTATGATTTCCTCAAAATCCTCCGCGTCAAAAAAGTAGATATCATCCGTTTTTAGCATGGACTCAAACTTGGCCACGGATTGGCCCGGTCTTTCGCTAGAATCTAACGCCATAGGCACGTTTTGATTAAACTATGGAATTAAAAGTAATCTTTTGAAGATACTTTTCATTCTCGATCTAGGCTATATTATTAACAAATTAGTTAACAAATTATTGCTCAAATGTTGTCAAAACCTCAAGGATAATCGCGCATCCTTTTTCTATTTCTTGTTTGGATATGGTAAGTGGCGGTGAAATCCTCACTGCTTTAGGTTCGAATAAAAGCCAGAAAAGTATCAACCCTCTTTTGGCACACTCCAGTACAACGTAACTGGCCATTTCCCCGCTTTCCATAATAAGGGCCAACAATAGACCTTTCCCCCTTATCTCATGTATAAGATGATGCCGTAGCAATTTTCTAAACAGCTTTTCCTTTACCAAGGTATCCTGAATCAAAGTGTTTTCCGAAATTTCCCGGAGTGTGGCCAAACAGGCCGAAGCGATTACAGCATTTCCTCCAAAGGTGGTAATGTGCCCCAATTTGGGACTTTCCTGCAAGGTGGCCATCATTTGCCTTGAAGCCGAAAAGCCACCGACAGGTAATCCGGATGCCATAGCTTTGCCCAATACCAAAATATCCGGGCTACAATTGTAGTGTTCAAAAGCGAAAAGTTTGCCTGTTCTTCCAAATCCCGGCTGAATCTCGTCCAATATTAACAAACTACCCGTTTGCTTACAACGTTCCCTTACCTTTTCCAGATAACCGTCCTTAGGAACGATGAATCCGGCACCACCCTGTATGGTTTCCAAAACAACCGCAGCAGTCTTTTCGGTAATTTTCCCAATGTCGGTTAAGGAATTGAATTGTATAAAACGAATATCGCCCAACAAAGGTCTAAAGGCGCTTTTTCTTTCTTCATAACCCATTAGGCTTAAACTCCCCATTGTATTTCCGTGGTAAGCGCCATGAGCTGCAATGATCTGTGTTCTCCCGGTATAACGTCTTGCCAATTTTAAGGCTCCTTCCATGGCTTCAGTTCCAGAATTGACCAAATACGTGGTCTCCAAGTGCGGTGGCAGTAAGGAAGCAAGTAATTTGGTATAGGCCACCGCCGGTTTTTGGATATACTCGCCATATACCATAACGTGCATATACTTTTCTACCTGCTCCTTTACGGCCCGAACTACTTTGGGGTGACAATGTCCCAGTCCACATGCGGATACCCCTGCCACAAAATCCAAATGTGCATTTCCACTGGAATCATAAATGTAGCTTCCCTTGGCATGCGATACTTCCAAACCTAAAGGATTCGGCGTGGTCTGTGCCTGGTATCTGAAAAAATCTTCTTTCATAATGCCTAACAAATCCGCGTTACAAATCAGTTTACTCTAACTTTTTGGACTTTAGGCCGGGTATTGGGCTCCGGGGCTTGCCCATTCGGGTCGGGTGGAATCTCGTTAACCGGATCCCCGGCATTTTTAGTACGGTTTTCCGCTTCTGCATCTATATCTATGGGGTTATCGATACCTTGAATGGTAACCAGTTGAATGTTATTGTCATCTTCATCAAAAATGTCGTCCTTGGTCATGATGCGTTCATCTCCGCGCCAGATAAATCCTTTTAACTTTCTACTTTCCTTGGGCAAATCTTTTTCTGGAAAGATATCGCCATCAGGGTTTACGAAAAAGGTAAGATCTTCCACATCGCTGTTTACCAAGGTCATCCGAATAGCACTGCATATGGTCTTATCGATTCCTAAGAGTTCATCATCATCATTGTACATATAGTATATTACCTCGGTGTTTTTAACCAGGTCAATAATCTTGAGTTCATTATCCTCGAACTGTCCGAATAAATCTTTTCCCTTGGCCTGATTGTACCCTTCCATACTAATACTGTCCAAGGAAATGATAAAGGCATTGTTGAGTACCTTTAGGGAATCCAACTTTTCGGTTTGCAAATCCGAAATTAGATGGATGCTATCCCCGGTCATCTGATTTTCACCGTTCCAGATTATGGGATCCCGGATAAGTTGGGTAAGTCCGGTCCTTTCTTCGGTGTGAATGGAGTCGCATTTTCCGCTCATATCGGTCTTGTAGAACCTAGCGTTTCGAAATGCCCTGGAAATACGATTTTCGGGTTTGCCCGTTACCATTAAGGTATCGCCATGAACATATAGCGAATCCTGCTCCATTAATGAAATGTATACGGCCCGTTTCGTAGCGAAAACAGAATCCCTTGCCTTGAATACTTCCGCATAATGGGCCCTAATGACTCCATTGTTTACCGTGTCCGTTACTTTGATATTGTTAGTGGCGGAAGCGAACTCCGTAGCCTTGTCAAAGAACACGCTATCACCTTCAATGATGCGGTTATTGTAATCTATCCTGGTATTTTTAATTCCGTAACCACTCTCTATTTTGGTATCATAGAATCCCCTTTCGCAATAGATTTTATATTCTTCTCCCGTTATGGTAGACGGTCCATACATGTACGCATTTTTGGAAGTTTCGTAATAATCCAGGCGCTCGGAATCCATTATGTACTGAGGGTTATCAATATGCACGCTATCCAGGAACTGGTATTTTTTCAGTTCCAAAAAATAGCGCCCTATCTCACTGGTCAAAGTGTTGGCTGAATCTACTACGGTACCGAAGCTATCGTAGTAGGATTCCTGTTTTTCCCGATCAAAATATAAGGTATCCGTACGAAGTGTGGTCTCCTGATTTTCCTGTTTATTTTCCAGAACAACGTTTTCCCATGCCTTTGCCAATTTGGTCTGGCCATCATAATCTATTTTTCCACTGGTCAATAACACGGAATCCCCTTGTTGTAACCTAATGTTGCCTATGGCCTTTAACCTGTTTTCCTTTTGGTAATGGATGGCTATATCACACCAAAGATCGGCACCTTCATGTTCAAACTGGACTTGCCTATCGTCTTTACTAAAAATGAAAGCACCGGGAAATTGTTCCTCATCCTTGGTGAAGTTGGCCCCATAGACGATGTTGATTTGCTTACTCTGAACGCTGTCCTGTACCTCGGAACTATCCTGCGACCAGACATTTCCGAAAAAAAATAACATCGTTAAATAAGGAACTAGTTTATGCAAACTCAAATTTTGCCCAAAAATAGGATTTTTTCAACGACGACCCCCAGGGATTAGGATAGATTTAATACCGTTCAATTTTAAGCAATAAAGCCTGGATTCAATTTTGACCGACGGATACCATATGAATTACCTATGGGCCAGTACTAAAAATCCCTATAGGCCGATTCCAAATACTGATTGGCTTCTTCTTCGGAGAACTTGGCCGCTTTGGCATCCCAATGCAAGGTCTTGTTCGGAAAACGCCCTGCAATAACCCCAAGAAGTATGGTTTCGGTCAATCGGGAAGCGTAAGAAAATGGAGCACTACACTCCGCTGTTCCAAGGCAGGCATCCACAAATTGGTGGTAATGCTTTTTGCCTTCGGACGCATAGTCCCTTACCGGCGCGCCCAAGTTAAAGGATTCAATGTCCATTTCTTTGTACTTGCCATCCACTATCAATTGGGGAAGCTTCTGAAAATGGGGAAGATACAGCTTTCCCTTTTCCCCCAAGAACATGGCCCCTTGATCATGAAGTTTCTCTCCATTGGGCAATTCCAGGTCTTTATGTTTCTCAGGTGCTCCCGGGCCATCGTACCATATCCATTTTAGCGTTTTGTCCGTATATTTTGTTCCTGGAAATTTGTAAGTGACTATGTTGTTCTGAGGGTAGGCAAACCCGTTAGGTTCCCTACACTCATTCTTTATGGTTTTTGGCACATCCAACTCAAGGGCATTATATGGGGTATCAAAAATATGTACGCCCATATCTCCCAAGGTACCGCAACCATAATCCATTAATTTTCTCCAATTGACGGGATGGTAAAAATCTTTCTTATAGGGTCTTTCCGCCGAGGTTCCCAACCAAAGATTCCAATCCAAAGTGTCCGGAACCGGATCTACGCTTTGGGGTGCAGACCCATCATATCCCCAGTTTTTGGGAGACCATGCCCTTACGGTATGTACTTTTCCAATGATTCCGGATTGGATCAAGAGTGTTGCTAATTTGTAATCGTAAAAAGAATGCACCTGAATGCCCATTTGGGTAACCAAATTCTTTTCTGCGGCCAACTTTTTCATCGCCCTAGCCTCGGAAACATGGTGTGTCAACGGTTTTTGGCAATATACAGGTTTGTCCATTCCCATGGCCAACATAGAGGCTGGTGCATGGGTATGGTCCGGGGTGGAAACGATAACGGCGTCGATTTCATTTGCCATTTCACGTAGCATAAGCCGGTAATCGGAATACGTCCTGGCATTTGGATGAAGTTTAAGCGCGGCAGCCAATCGCTTCGAATCTACATCACATAATGCGGTGACATCTACTAGCTTATGTGAGGATATGGCTTTTAAATCTTCCATGCCCATACCTCCAACTCCAATATGTGCTGTGCGCAAACGTCCCTTATTGACCAATTTCCCGACTAGGGAGGGGGTTAATGCCACGCCTAAAATTCCTAGGCCACTCTTCTTAACAAATTCCCTGCGATTCGTTTTATTGCTCATAATGCCTTAAAGTTTACTTTTTGGTAAGATCCTTTATACGAATATTCCGAAAACGAACTACATCACCATGTCCTAAAAAACCGATATGTCCTTTGTTTCGTTGCAATCCTGGATGGTCTTTTTTGTCCATCGTACCATTTTTGCTGGCTTCAAGAAAATCGGAATCGACTATGGTGGTTCCGTTTAAATTGATTTTTATAGAAGAACCCTTGACAATCACTTCCTGTTGGTTCCATTCGCCAACAGGCTTTAAAAAACCACGTTTAGCTGGAATCACGCCATAAACCGACCCATGATATTGGTAAGGTTGCAGTTCCGCATACTTTTCCGCCGTGTTGTCTAAAATTTGGAGTTCTTTACCCGTATAAGCTGCGTCTCCTTCCAACGGTGCGTGGATGCCTAACCCATTATTGGCTCCCGGGGTCAACTGAAATTCAAATCGGAAAATGAAATCACTGTACTCCTCCTTGGTAAATAAGTTTCCACCACTACCGCCACCGTTGGGATCTACAATGATCATACCATCTTCGGCCCTATAGGATTCTTTATTGCCGACCCAACCCTCCATATTTTCGCCATTAAAGAGATTGGTAAAGCCCTTATCTACTATTTTTTGGCTGGTGCAGGAAATGGAAGCAAAGACGCAAACAACCAAGACAATTCTTAAAATACGATTTTTATCCATGTGAAGTGATTTGTCAATTCGTATGTTTCTAACGATGTATTGTCTGCGTTCTATCCGGCCCAACGGAAACAATTTTGATGGGTACTTGTAACTCTTGCTCCAAAAACTCAATATACGCATGCAAGGTTTTTGGAAGTTGGTCCGCCTTTTCCATTTGGGTGAGATCTTTTTCCCAGCCTTCCATTTCCGAATAGATCGGCGTTACGTTTTCGGTTTCAATGTTATAGGGTAAATGTTGAATTTCCTTGCCCTTGTAGTTGTAGGCCGTACAAACTTTTATTTTCTTAAAACCGCTTAATACATCGGCCTTCATCATCATCAATTCGGTTACACCATTGATTCGGACCGCATATTTAAGGGCCACAAGATCTAACCAACCACATCGCCTTGGTCTGCCTGTAGTGGCTCCGAACTCATTGCCTACCCGTCCCATGGTCTCCCCATCTTGGTCAAACAGTTCTGTTGGGAAAGGACCGCTTCCTACTCTTGTGGTATACGCCTTAAAAATACCCTTTACATCGCCTATCTTATTAGGTGCAACACCCAATCCCGTACAGGCCCCTGCTGCCGTGGTGTTGGAGGAGGTTACGTAAGGATAGGTCCCAAAATCGATATCCAACAAGGATCCTTGGGCACCTTCGGCCAATATTTTTTTTCCTTTTGATTGTGCTTGGAAAAGATAATCCTCGCTATCGATGAACTGTAGTTTCCGAAGTGTCTCAACAGCATTCAGGAATTCGGTCTCGAGCTCTTTAAGATCGTACTCGATGTCCACGTTATAAAAGGCGATCATGGCTTCGTGCTTATCGGCCAAGGCCCTATATTTTTCTTTCCAGCCATCCAGTTCCAAATCCCCGATACGCATACCGTTACGCCCGGTTTTGTCCATATAGGTGGGGCCTATTCCCTTTAAGGTAGAACCTATTTTTGCTTTTCCCTTCGCGGCTTCCGAAGCTGCATCCAAGAGCCTATGGGTTGGTAAAATGAGGTGAGCCTTTCGGGAAATCAACAGTTTTGAATGGAAATCTATATTGAATTTCCCCAACGCATCCAACTCCTTTTTGAAAATCACAGGATCTATGACTACCCCGTTACCGACAATATTGACGGCGTTTTTGTGAAAAATTCCCGATGGAATGGTGTGCAATACATGCTTTATTCCATCAAATTCCAATGTATGTCCTGCGTTTGGCCCACCTTGAAAACGGGCTATGATATCATAATTTTTCGTCAGTACGTCTACAATTTTTCCTTTTCCTTCGTCACCCCATTGTAGGCCTAACAATAAATCTACCGCCATGTATGCTTTGGTTAGTTGTTTGAGTTTTCTTCTTGGTTTTTCGTGCCATAAAAGTAAAGCGAGTGCGTATTTATCTTGATGTCGAAAACCTCCTCAATAGTCTTTTTGATAGATTGAATTCTGGGATCGCAAAACTCCATGACTTCTCCGGTGTCCGTAAGGATAACGTGATCATGTTGTCGATCAAAATAGGATTTCTCATATTGGGCTTGATTTTTCCCGAATTGATGCTTTCGCACCAGTTTGCAATCCAACAAGAGTTCAATGGTATTGTACAAGGTAGCCCGACTCACCCTATACTTTTTATTTTTCATATTGATGTACAGGGATTCAATATCAAAATGGTCGTCACTATCGTAAATTTCTTGGAGTATGGCGTATCTTTCCGGGGTTTTCCGATGCCCGTTTTCTTCTAGAAAAGTGGTAAAAACACTTTTTACTATTTCTTGATTCTTATTCGGAGTCATTACAATTTTCCAACACTGCTAAACCACAAAGGTACATTTAAAATTTAAATTCGTGTTACTTTGTCAATGCCTTCTATGCGCTTTAAATTGGTAATCAATTTCTTAAGGATACCATTATTTTTGACCACTACGGTAATACTTCCCGTAAAGGTGCCACCTTCCGTACTAAAGTTAAGATTACGCATATTTACGTGCATCTCATCCGAGATGACATCCGTAATCTCACTGACAAGTCCCAGGTTATCGATTCCAGTAAGCCGAATTTCGGATTTGAACTCTTCTTGGGTGGAATCTATCCATTTGGCGCTTATTATACGGTACGCATAATTGGACTGAAGTGATATGGCATTGGGACAGTTCTTTTTATGCACTTTTATACCCTCATTGACACTGATAAAACCAAAGACTTCATCGCCGGGTATAGGATTGCAACACTTGGATAGTTTATAATCCAACTTCTCTTCATCCTTTCCAAATACGAGTACGTCATATTTGGAGGTAATCTCATCCTTGTCAATATCCTCAGGGACGGAGTGCCGACGGATTTTATTTTTGAAGAAACTAATAAAGGCATTGCTATATGAAGAGGCAAATTCCTTGATTTTTTGATTGTCTATGGCCCCGATCCCAACTCGATAGAACAAATCCAGACTGGTCTTGAGTTTAAAATAAATGACCATTTTATTAACCACATCCTCGCTTAGGGTAACCTTTTGAGATTTCAGCTTTCGTCGCAATACTTCCTTGCCTTCTTGGGCAATACTCTTCTTTTCCTCCCGTAGGGACGATTTTATTTTGGCCCTTGCCCTAGCCGTAGTGGCATAGTCCAACCAATTCTGATTGGGTTTGGCCTGATCCGAGGTTATAATTTCTACCTGATCTCCACTATTTAGCGTTGTGTTCAGGGGAACCAATTTGCCATTTACCCGGGCACCCCGGGTGCGCATACCCACCTCGGTATGGATGTTAAAGGCAAAATCCAAGGGTGTGGCTCCCTTAGGAAGCGACTTAAGTTCGCCCTTTGGCGTAAAAACGAAGATTTCCTTGGAATAGAGATTCAATTTAAACTCCTCTACAAAATCCACAGCACTGCCATTGGAATTTTCCAAAGCTTCCTGAAGACGGTTCAACCACACTTCTATACCTTGTTCCCTTTGTTCCCCATGTTTGTACTTAAAGTGGGCGGCATATCCCTTTTCCGCAATTTCATGCATACGTTCACTGCGTATCTGTACCTCTACCCAGTTCCCTTGAGGTCCCATTACCGTGATATGAAGGGCTTCATAACCTGTGGATTTTGGAGAGGAAATCCAGTCCCGTAACCGAACCGGGTTAGGCGTGAAATGATCGGTTACAATGGAATAAATTTTCCAGGCCAGGAATTTTTCGTTCTGCTTGTCGGACTTGTAAATGATTCGGATGGCGAACTTGTCATAAATCTCATCGAAGGAGACATTTTGGGTCTTCATCTTCTTCCGAATGGAAAAGATAGATTTCATCCTGCCCTTGATATAATAGTTGAGACCTTCCTTTTTCAATGATTTATCGATGATGTTCGAAAAGGCATCGATATAATCCTGCTGCTCGACCTTGGAATCCTCTATCTTTTCCGAAATATCCTGATAGACTTCTGGCTCCGTATACTTTAGGCTAAGGTCCTCCAATTCGGTCTTTATATTGTAAAGTCCGATGCGATGGGCCAAGGGAGCGTAGATATAAAGTGTTTCCGACGCCATTTTAACCTGCTTGTGCTCCGGCATGGCATCCAAGGTGAGCATATTGTGGTATCGATCTGCGATTTTTATGATGATGACCCGCACATCATCATGAAGTGTGAGCAGCATTTTCCTAAAATTCTCCGCCTGTTGGGAGATGTTCATGTCCTTTTTAAGGTGTGCTATTTTTGTAAGACCGTCCACAATGCGGGCCACGGTCTCCCCGAACATACGCTCTATGTCATCCAATGTATACTCGGTATCCTCTACAACATCATGCAATAGGGCAGAGGCAATGGAAACCGCATCAAGGCCTATTTCCGAAGCTACAATCTTCGCTACGGCTATAGGGTGAAAAATATAGGCTTCGCCCGACTTTCTCCGTTGATTTTTGTGCGCATCTACGGCTACCTCAAAGGCAGATCGTATCAGTTTTTTGTCATCATCGGACAAAGTCTGATAGCTTATGCGTAGCAATTCCTTGTATTGCTTGGCAATTTGTCTGTTCTCCTTTTCTATGGTGGCCTGCGTCATACTATATTAAAATTACCACAATCCTAACCAATACACAACAAAAACTATGCCTTTAAGTTGCGGATTCGGGCTATTAAAGGCGGATGGGAATAGTGGACAAAAACATAGGCGGGATGTGGGGTAAGGTTACTGAGACTTTTTTTGGACAGCTTTTTAAGGGAGCTGATGAGGGGCATGGCGGCAAAGGTACTTTTGGCATAATCATCCGCTTGAAATTCGAACTTTCGTGATAGATAGTTCATGACAAGGCCCGTAATTTCGGAAATTGGGCTGTATAGAATTCCAAAACCTATCAAGGCGGCATGAAAACTCGGTTCGGTGACACCTATGGCCAGGGACATATTGGGATTGTTGATAAAAAGTGAAAGGATAAATAACGTTAGGCCGGCCAGTAATAAGGATGCGAAAAGATTAAAGACAATATGTCTACGTTTGTAATGGCCTACCTCATGGGCCAAGACTGCCACAATTTCTTCTTCTTCCAAATCGTTGATCAAAGTGTCATACAGGGTAACCCGTTTTTCCCTTCCAAATCCAGAAAAGTACGCATTGGCCTTGGTAGATCTTTTGGAGCCGTCTATCACAAAAATATTTTTTAGCTCAAAACCTACCTGCCGCGCATAGGTCTCTATTTTCTGCTTGAGACTTCCCTGGGCCAAAAGGGTCTGCTTATTGAACAAAGGCACAATTAATCTACTGTAAAAGAGGTTCATAAAAACCGTAAAAATGGCTATCACCGCCCAGGCATAGATCCAAAAACCTGTACCCGCCCACTGAAAGAACCAAATTACGACAGCCAAGACCGCACCGCCCAGAACTGACATGAGCAACCATCCTTTTAGTTTATCGAAGACGAATGTACTTTTAGTGGTTTTGTTGAATCCGAATTTTTCCTCGATTACAAAGGTTTGATAATATGAAAAAGGAGTTGTGATCAAATCGCTGCCCATTAGAATAATGCCGAAAAACAAAAGAGCTTGAAATATGCTATTATTGGTAATTGATCTGGCGATAGAATCAATCCATTCAAACCCACCGAGGGTCAAAAAGCCTAAAGTAAGCAAAAGAGAAAATGTAGAACTCAACAGTCCAAATGAATAATTGGTTTTTTTGTAGGCCTGGGATTTTTGATATTCCTCGGCATCGAACAAATTTTCCAATTCTACCGGAACCGGATCACCATATTTTCGGGCGTTTAAGTAATCTAGGACCGTCTCAACAAGATATTGAACGATTAAAATGGTGATTATGATGTAATAAAGTATATTCATTTTTGGTTTGGTTTTCTACGGCCTAAAGTCTTGGTATTACATAAGCCTACAGAACGGAAGCCTTAAAAACCTCTTTGCCGCAAGCCTTCAAAGATAAGTATTGCCGCGGACACGGAAACGTTAAGGGAATCGATTTGCCCAGCCATAGGGATTAGAATGTTTTGATGGGAGTGCTCCAACCATTCCCTGGAAAGACCTGTGGCTTCCGTGCCGACAACAAGTGCCGAGGGTTTGGTGAAATCAACCAGGGTATATTTCCTGGAAGCGGTAAGCGCTGCACAAATGATGAAAATATTCAGTTTTTTAAGAAATGTTATAACATCGGCAGTGCTTCCCGTGGCAATTTGATTTGTAAAAACGGTCCCAACGCTAGAACGGATGATATTGGGATTGTAGATGTCGGTCTTGGGGTTGGCAATAATTACCGCATCCAGGTTAGCTGCATCTGCCGTTCGTAGCAAAGCACCAATATTCCCAGGTTTTTCCGGAGCCTCGGCTATGAGGATAAAAGGGTTTTCGTTGCTTAGCACAAGATCGTCCAGCGTATGGGACTTGTCCCTGGCAATGGCTAAAATGCCTTCAGTGGTCTCACGATAGGCCAGCTTTTTATAGATTTCATTGGAAATACTTACAAGGTCAGGTCGGGGCCTAACACTTTCAAGAGATCTTAAAAAAACTTCATCATTACAGAAATCGGGATGGATAAGCAGGGTGTCCAATTCATATTTTCCTTTCATGGCCAACTCCACTTCCTGTTTCCCCTCTAGAACAAATAGTCCGGTTTTTCTTCGCTCCCGGGATTTATCCTTAAGGGCCAAGACCCTTTTAACGAGTGGGTTCTGCACACTATTGATTTGTTTAACCTGATTCATCGGTATAAATGTAATGCAATCCGCTCAGTATTTGATGGGTTGTCCTGTTGGCTATGAACAATACCCTAAGAAGAGACGGAAACACGAGAGTCTTTAACATAAAAAAAGGTTAAAAAGCCCCTTTTGAAAATTGAACATACTATATTTTGATTAATTTAGACCTTAAGGTAATCTTTGGAATTCCTCCTCATTCCGGATACCATAACGGATTTTCAACGCAATACAAACAACATGCCAACGTACACCCTAAAAATTAACGGTGAAGATAGGTCCGTGGATGTTTCCTCGGATACTCCATTATTATGGGCTTTACGGGATCATATAGGTCTTGTGGGTACCAAATATGGTTGTGGAATAGGCCAATGTGGAGCCTGCAACGTCCATGTGGACGGAAACGCTATTCAAAGCTGCCTTATACCGGTAGCACAAATGGAGGGCAAAGCCATTACTACCATTGAGGGTCTTTCGGAAGATGGTACCCACCCTGTTCAAGAAGCCTGGAAAGAGGTAGATGTGCCCCAGTGTGGATATTGCCAAGCTGGGCAAATAATGACAGCTTCTTCCTTTTTGGACAAGAATCCCAATCCCACCGAGGATGAAATAAAAAGTGCCATGCATGGCAATATCTGCCGTTGTGCAGCTTACAATCGCATACAAAAGGCGGTTGCCCTCGCCGCAGAAAAAATGGGCGAGTAACTTTAAATCAGAAAACATGTCTACCATAATATCCAATTCATTTAGCAGAAGGGCCTTTTTACGTACCTCTTCCTTGGCCGGGGGAGGAATGCTTATAGGCCTCAATCTCTTCACCGCTTGCAAGGACGAAGTAAAAATGCCTGTGGACATTGCGAGCCTCAATTTCAATGATTTTAATGCCTTTATAAAAATTGCCGATAATGGAATGGTGACAATTTATTCGCCTAATCCTGAGATTGGACAGGGGGTAAAAACCTCCATGCCCATGATTATTGCCGAGGAACTTGACGTTCCCTGGGACCATGTGCATGTAGAGCAAGGCATATTGAATACCAAAGATTATACACGTCAGGTGGCCGGTGGAAGCCAATCCATTCGTCATGGATGGGATGCCCTAAGGCAAACCGGGGCCACAGCGAAGCAAATGTTAATCAATGCCGCCGCCGCCAAATGGGGTATTGACGCTTCCGAATGTTCCGCCAGTGAAGGAGTAATTACGAATACCAAAGGAGAAACCCTTGGTTATGGCGATGTGGTGGGGGAAGCTGCCAGTCTGGATGTCCCCGAAAAAGTTGAACTCAAGGATCCAAAGGATTATACGATTATAGGAACGGATGCCGGTAACGTGGATATTGATAAAATAATAACAGGAAAACCGCTCTTTGGGTTGGATTATAAAAGCGAAGGCATGGTGATTGCTTCTGTTTTACGACCTCCCGCATTCGGAAAAAAGTTAGAATCCTTTGACGATAGCTCGGCCAGAAAAATGGAGGGTGTAATCGATGTCATACGTTTTGGGGATTTCAAGGGCGTGGGTGACAAAGTAGCTGTTTTGGCGAACACCACCTGGCAAGCTATGAAGGCCAAGGAAGCTCTAAGCGCTGAATGGAGTGATGGCACACCGATGGAAAGTACATCCAACCACGACACAGTATTGACCGACCTATTGGATGGTAATGCTTTTGAAACGCTTCGAAAGGATGGGGATGTACAAAAAGCCTTTAGAAATGCGGATCAAGTTGTAGAGCGTACCTATGAATCACCCTTCTTGCCCCACAATTGTATGGAGCCGATGAATTTTTATGCCGATGTCTCGGCTAATAAGGTTCATTTGGTAGGTCCAATACAGACTCCTGAGCGTACCGCAGGACGAGTAGCAGAGCTGTTGGAACGAAATATTGAGGATGTTCATTTGGAAATGACCCGAATGGGCGGGGGATTTGGAAGAAGATTATACGGGGACTTTGTGTTGGAGGCCGCTGAAATATCCCATTTAGCAAAAAAGCCGGTCAAAGTGGTTTATTCCAGGGAGGACGATATGACGGCAGGAATCTACCGTCCGGCCATAAAATATCGTATCAAGGCTGCCTTAAAGGATGGTAAGATTACAGGTTACCATTTAAAGGAAGCATCCGTCAATAGCAATATGTATGGTCTTATACCGAACTTTTTTCCGGCAGGGGCCCTGGAAAATTATCAGGTAGACGTGGCCAAATATGATAGTAACATTACTACCGGGGCTTGGCGCGCACCCTATACCAATTTTCTTTCCTTTGCCGAGCAGAGCTTTTTTGATGAGATTGCCGAAACGTTGGGAATAGATCCGGTACAAATGCGCCTGGATATGCTCCAGAAGGTAAAGGGTACAACGGATGAGCGTATCCAATACTCAGCTGAGCGTATGGAGGATGTTATTAACCTCGCCGTTGAGAAATCCGGATATCGTAACCCGAAGGAAGGGGTCTATCAGGGCTTCTGCGCATATTATTGTCATAATACCCATGTAGCCGAAGTGGCGGACGTAGTAATTGAAAACAATACGCCTGTTGTAAAGAAAGTAACAGTAGCCGTGGATTGTGGAATTGTAGTTAACCCTTTGGGTGCATTGAATCAGATTGAAGGAGGTGTCGTTGATGGGGTAGGGCATTCCATGTATGGTAATTTTACATTTAAGGAGGGTACTCCGGAAATGAATAATTATGATAGGTATCGGCTTATTCGTATGAAGGAAGCTCCTAAGGTTGAGACCCATTTCGTGAAGAACACATTGAGCCCGACCGGACTTGGGGAACCGACATTGCCACCTGCAGGGGCTGCAGTTTCCATCGCGATGAAAAAGGCGACAGGTAACCGAATTTACCGACAACCCTTTGTGGCCAACATGGCGGAAAAGGAAATTATTGGATAGTATTTGATGGAAATATTGCTTTTTGGAATTGCTAAAGACATTGTAGGTAGTGCGCAGAT
The DNA here is from genome assembly GCF_028285715.1 of Ulvibacterium sp. Classification (GTDB taxonomy): domain Bacteria; phylum Bacteroidota; class Bacteroidia; order Flavobacteriales; family Flavobacteriaceae; genus Ulvibacterium. The sequence goes on along the minus strand of NZ_JANQOO010000021.1, from coordinate 498,541 downwards.
GGACTTATCCGAACTGAAATCCCGGCCATCGTCGGTTGGTGAGCTAAAGGATTTTTTGTGTGACTCTTTTCCTGAATTTGGCAGATTATCCTCGTTAGCGGTAGCGGTGAATAGCGAATATGCCGAAGACGCTGCTGTTTTGGAAGTTGGCGACGAGATAGCCATAATTCCGCCTGTAAGTGGAGGTTGATGGAGAAACCGATTATTGAAATCGTCGATATAATTGATACCTCACTGGTGTATGGGGAACTTTCCCACGCCGGTAGCGGAGGTATTTGTGTTTTTGTGGGTGCTGTTCGGGAATTTACCAATAAGGAGGAAGTGGTTTCCCTAGAATTTGAAACCTATGCAAAAATGGCAATAAAAGAGATGAAAAAAATTGCTGCGGAGGCTTCGGATAAATGGGAATTAAATAAAATTGTGATACGTCATGCCATAGGGGTCAAAAGTGTCCAGGAGCCAGTGGTGGTGGTCGGTGCATCATCGGCACATAGGAATGATTGTTTTGAAGCCTGTCGGTTTTTGATAGACACGTTGAAAGAAAGAGTACCTATCTGGAAAAAGGAGATATTCAAAAATAAATCCGTTTGGGTATCGGCCCATCCATAAGAAGGGTTGTGACCCAAACCAAAAAGCAATATCGGTTCTGAACCGTAATGGATGATAGAAATCTAATGGTGCTATGGTTATTCCATGAGATTGGTAGCAAGAAACTTTCAAAATTTTTATACAGGTAAACATGTCAATTTTTTATAGCTTAAATTTGGGTTTGAACTTCAGAGGAAGATGCTTGTAGACAATCATAATAGAAGAATAAATTATTTGCGACTAGCGGTGACGGATCGTTGCAACCTACGCTGCAATTACTGTATGCCCTCAGAGGGTATCGATTTTGCACAAAACGATAAGCTGTTTACCCTAGAGGAATTGGGGCGCTTGGCCTCTATTTTGGTTTCACAGGGAATAGACAAGATCCGTATTACCGGGGGAGAACCCTTTGTTCGCAAGAACTTGATGGTACTAATGCGGCATTTGGTGAAATTGGAGGGTCTGAATGAAATTTCGGTGACCACTAACGCCACCCTCATTGGGCCGCACATAGACGAACTCAAGCATTTGGGTATCAAAAATATAAATGTAAGTCTAGATGCCATCAACAGAGACACCTTTGAACGGATAACCCGAAGGAATCAGTATGATGTGGTACATAACAACATGCTTAGACTGATTACGGAGGGTTTTAATGTACGGATAAATTTTATTGCTTTGGATGGTCAGAATACCCAGGATATTCTGCCCATTTTGGAGCTTTCCAAACATTTTGATGTAGCCGTGCGCTTTTTGGAGGAAATGCCTTTTAATGGTGGGAGTCGAGCCTTTAATACGATTTCTTGGGATTATAAACGTATTCTTGCCCATATAGGGGATGCCCATCCGGAGTATTATCAATTGGAATCGCCAAGTACATCCACCTCCATTAATTATAAGATACCAGGTTTTAAAGGGACCTTTGGGGTAATACCTTCATTTAGCCGTACGTTTTGTGGCACCTGCAATAGACTACGGATTTCGGCTACGGGTGATGTTATTACGTGTCTTTATGGCAAACCTAAAATGAACCTTAGGGATGTTCTCCGCGGGGAGAATTCGGAGGAAAGGGTCAAGGAACATATCCTGTCTGCTATAGGCAACAGGGCAAAGACAGGTTTTGAGGCACAACAGGAAAATAGCGGTTTCTTCAAAAGCTCAATGACTTCAATAGGTGGATAATGAACAGGGAACTCTCACATGTGGACGATACGGGAAGAGCCAAGATGGTAGATGTATCCAACAAGGATGTTTCCGTACGGTCGGCAATGGCTTCTGGAAAAGTGGAATTTCCCCAAGAGGTTTTTGAAATTTTGTCCGGCAAGGATTTTCTAAGCAAAAAAGGGAGTATCATACAAACCGCGATAATTGCTGGAATTCAAGCCGTAAAGAAGACTTGGGAGCTCATTCCGTTATGTCATCAATTGAACCTTTCCAAGATAGACATCACTGTTGTACCTTTGGATAATGCCCTGCAGATCAATTGTATGGTAAAATGTACCGAACGTACCGGAGTTGAAATGGAAGCTTTGACCGGAGTTTCGGTGAGTGCATTGACCATTTATGATATGTGCAAGGCGTTGTCCCATGATATTCGCATTACGGACATTCGGCTGAATGAAAAAACTGGAGGCAAGCATGATTTTAAGGGATAGACTCTATGGACTGGTCCTCTGCGGTGGGAAAAGTACGCGGATGGGAAAGGACAAGGGTCAAATAGCATATCATGGAATACCCCAACGTGAATATCTTTATCATTTGTTGGATAAAGTCTGTGAGAAGACTTATATGAGCATCCGAAGGGAACAGGAAAGAGAGATTGGGACGAGATATAATCGCATCCAAGATCAAGATAAGTATAGGGGCCCCTTTAACGGCTTGTTATCCGCCCATAACAAATTTCCGGATGTCGCTTGGCTCGTCTTGGCCTGTGATTTGCCCTTGATGGATGTACACGCAATACGACAATTAGTTTTGGCAAGGGATTCTAACAAAATGGCAACCGCATTTGCGCAGTTGGAAAACTCCTTACCCGAACCACTTTGTGCTATCTGGGAACCCCAAGGGCTGCGTTCTTCCATGTCGTATGTAGGACAGGGAAATGGGAACAGTCCCCGTAAATTTTTGATGGAAAACGCAGTTAATTTGGTGTTTCCAAAGAGCACCGATGTACTGCTCAATGCAAATTCCATGGAGGATTATAAAGAAGTCCTGGAGAAATTGGAAGCCCTATGAACGGAGAACGCTATGTACGGCAGACCATTTTGAAGGATTTTGGTCCAAAGGCACAGGAACGTTTGTCAAAATCCAAGGTTCTTGTAATTGGGGCTGGAGGTCTAGGGATTCCGGTATTGACTTATCTTAATGCCATGGGTGTTGGTACTTTGGGCATTGTAGATGGCGATAATGTCTCGGGTTCCAATCTTCATCGTCAGGTATTGTACGATGAGAAGGATGTCGGTAAGTCCAAGGTCCAGGTTGCCATCCGAAAGCTAAAGGCCCAAAATTCCGATACTCGCTTACTCCCCTTTGAACAGTTTTTGACAAGGCAGAATGCGCTGGGAATCATTTCGGATTATGATATTGTTGTGGACGCCTCGGATAATTTTCCTACCCGGTATTTGGTAAACGATGCATGTGTTATTTTGAGAAAACCTTTTGTTTATGGGGCGTTGCACGGGTTTGAAGGTCAAGTGAGCGTTTTTAATCACAATGATGGACCCACCTACCGTTGTCTCTTCCCGAAAATGCCCGGAACGGATGAGGTTCCGGACTGTAATACAAATGGCGTTTTGGGCGTAATCCCAGGTATAGTAGGAAATCTTCAGGCCTTGGAGGTGGTAAAAGTGTTGACCGGTGTAGGAGAGGTGCTTTCAGGAAAACTTTTGCTTTTTGACGGACTGTCCCAAAACTTTCAAAACATCAAATTTTCAGTGGTTCCGGATAACCTGAAAATAGATAAACTTAAATCCACCTACGATTTTGAATGTACCACGCATGTAACTTCCATTGAGAGCTCACAATTGGAACAATTGATGAAAACGGATTCCGTTCAATTGATAGATGTACGAACACCAATGGAGTTTAAAGCAGACCACTTGGAAAAGGCACATCATATTCCGCTATCCGAGTTGATCGAACGCAAATCGGAAATTGATTTTGAACGCCCTGTCTACTTCATCTGTCAATCTGGAGTAAGAAGTCAAAAAGCCATCGAGAGACTGTGCGAATATACTCTTGGACTCGAATTGATCAATATCAAGGGCGGGATGAACAATTTAAGGGCCTATGTTGCTAAGTGCTGAAAGCCTAGTACTACTTTGCTTGGGTTTTTTTTTGGTCGCTACCTTGTATTCTTCCGTTGGATTTGGAGGTGGGTCTAGCTATTTGGCCTTGCTGACCCTTTTTTTTGCCAGTTTCTTTGCTATACGTTCTTTGGCCCTTGTCTGCAATCTGGTGGTAGTTTCGGGAAGTATGTATCTCTACTATAAAAAAGGACATATCCGTTTAAGCAAGTTTATTCCATTTGTAATCACAAGTATTCCCATGGCTTTTTTGGGAGCCTCCTTTCGCCTAAAGGAACAGGTGTTTTTTATAATTTTAGGATGTTCCTTAATTGTATCTGCCATATTTTTGGCCTGGCAGACCTACACTTTTATTGCCGATACCGACAGAATTAAGAAATATCCCGGGTATTTCGATTATTTCATAGGTGCTGCCATAGGGTTTTTATCGGGTCTGGTAGGTATTGGAGGAGGTATTTTCCTGGCGCCTGTGCTCAATCACATGCGATGGGACGTTCCTATAAAAATTGCGGCCCTGGCCAGTTTTTTTATTTTGGTAAATTCAGTCTCGGGAATCGGCGGACTTATGGTAGCCCATACTTTGGAACTTCCATTAAAAGAAACTTTTATTTTGGCAGGGACCGTATTTTTAGGAGGGCAGTTGGGTATTCGAATTAGTTTAAGAAAAATGTCGGCCAATGGCATAAAGCGGGTTACCGCACTTTTGGTTTTCATTGTCGGAATTAGGGTATTGTTAAAAAATGGATTGGAACTAATATGATTTCATTTGACGAAGCTTTTGACAAGGTAATACAGCATACCCAAAATTGGGGGGTAGAGACAGTGGATTTGCTGGAGAGTACTGATCGTGTTTTAGCTGAACCTGTTTTGGCCGATCGGGATTTCCCTCCTTTTGATCGATCTACCAGGGATGGAATAGCCATCGATTTCACGGCTTTTGAAAAGGGAAGATCTACTTTTCAAATTGAAAGTGTATTGAGTGCGGGCATGCCACAAAAAGAATTGAGTTCACCGGAACTTTGTTGTGAAATCATGACCGGGGCCATTGTTCCCAAAAACGCCGATACCGTTATCATGTACGAGGAAGCAACTCTTGAAAATGGTAATGCGATTGTAAAATCCATCCCTAAAAAAGGACAGAACATCCATAAAAGGGGAAGTGATGCACGCACCGGTGCGATATTGTTGCGGCCAGACCGCAGCGTTTCGGCGGCGGAAATCGGAGTTTTGGCTACTGTCGGAAAAACCCGCGTATCCGTAAAAAAACTGCCTAAGGTCTGTGTTATTTCCACAGGTAACGAATTGGTGGATGTTTCGGAAACGCCGCTTCCCCATCAGATTCGAAAATCGAATGCCTTATCCTTGTACGCTGCCTTGTCCAAGGACAATATAACACCGGAGCTTTTGCATCTAACCGATGACAAAAAGACGATAGAAGAAAATATTGTTAGGGTACTGCAGCAAAATGATGTAATCCTCTTGAGTGGGGGAGTATCCAAGGGAAAATTCGATTTTATCCCTGAGGTGATGAAGTCTCTCCATGTTGAAAAAGTGTTTCATCGGGTAGCCCAACGACCTGGAAAGCCATTTTGGTTCGGAGTTCAAAAGCAGCATAATACCCAAGTGTTTTCATTTCCGGGAAATCCGGTGTCTACTTTTACCAACTACCATGTGTATTTTGTACCCTGGTTATACCAATGTTTGGGATTGAGATATCCAAAAAGGGAAGTGATCTTGGATCAACCTATTCGTAATGATTTGCCTTTGACCCGTTTCGTTCAGGTCAAAACGCATTTTGAAAAGGGAAAGCTATGCGCCAATCCTATTACAGATGGTGGTTCCGGGGATTTGGCCAGTCTCTCGAAATCCGATGGATTCGTTTGCTTAAGACCTAGGGAGCAAGAATATGAAAAAGGGGAGTTGGTTTCTTTTTATGAAACATAAAGGCTATGGCGTTTTAAATTCAATCCCTGGATTTAACAGAAGAAGATGGTCAATAAATTCCTTTTTTGCCTTAGGCGAAATCAAGACTGACTTGTCTTGACCATAAAAAAGTTCAAGCCGGTCCAAAGATACGGCCGGGGCACTTACAGGATTGCGGCTTTCGGATATTTTGCTTATGGTGTTGATAGCAACGGTTTTATTAACAAACAGACCGCATCTGATTTTTAGAACTTCGTGGTCAATGACGTAGTATGTGGTCATAAAAGTGTAGGCAACAAATACAAGTACTAAAATGTTGATGCCCAATCCTATCCATTCCCGAATGCTTATCATTACCACAGAAGAACCCAGAATTATAGCCAAGAGGAAAACAACGAGTCCTGCACTGATCTTTGAAGGATACTTTTGCATTTTTATGGCTATTTTTCGGTTTCTTAATTTGAACTTCCAAACACCTATAAAGGGTTTTCCTTATGATAATTGACCAGCAATGAAACCACGGCATTGTAGCTTTTAATACCTTCAGCCTGGCTATTTGCCTTAAGGAACGAATCAAAAATGGACTTAAAAACCGGTTCCAATGGGTTTTCGAATTGTCTCCAGAATTCGACAATTTCGCGAAAATTCCCTTGAACACCAGTATGGAGTTGCGCATAAAGTCTTTTAAAAACAGCATCATCCCTTCTTCTGATTTCGGATAGACAATAGCCCAAGGCATAGGCCGAAGCGGAATATTGAAAATAAAGGTCATCATTGTTTGCCGTAACCAGGTATCCGATAAAATTGGTTTCGTCCTCCGCAGAATACCCCACTTGATGACCAATTTCATGCCCCGCTACCACGGGAAATCTAAAGTTTGGTAATCTGCCGTTTACCTGCCCTTCGTTCGTAAAGGGATTTAGATAACCACCGTATCCCATGTAAGTCAATCCCGTGCTGAACAAAGAAGTTTTGATACTCGGCCTATTATAGGCCAGAAAGGGTAGTGATTTTTCCAATTTTTGATACCCCTCAATGGTCTTCCCAAAAATCTCCTGATTCGTATATGGAATCTCCACCCGTTGAGTCGAGTCCTTGGTGATGGCCAATTGTAGTGCGTTGGTTTTGGCGGTAAGCGCTTCGGTCAGATCAATAAGATCTTCCTGGGTATGGGATTCAGGCAAAACTAGTTTCTCACCGATGGGTTGTCGGTAATAGTTGAACCCCCAAAGTAGGTGAAATGTAAAGTAGGCCGTGGAAAGTACCATGATTACATCCCGGAAGAACCCCTTTTTATGGTCTTTGATATACTTTCGGTGGACGATGAGATAGCGAACAGCAAAAAAAATCAATGAAAAATAGAGAATATCCCCGACCGAGAAGGGAATCCAACCAAATATCCATCGAAAAAACTGGGAAATCCAGGGGTACATACCCTCGCTGTAATAGGTCTCGATAAATTGCGAATTGGCACCAAGCGCTTTAACCAAAACAATCTGGGGAATCAAAGCGATGGCAATACCATTTTTTAACCTATTCTTCATCCTGTCAAAAGTAGCGAATTCCTTTTTCTATATGTACTTTTGAACACTAAACAATGTATTGCTATGAGTGAACCGATACGACAATTGGAACCTTTTTCAATTTGGAACAATTTTGCCAATTTGAACGCAATTCCGCGACCTTCCAAAAAAGAGGATAAAATTATACGGTTTATGCTGGATTTTGGAGATTCCCTAGGGTTGGAAACCTTTAGGGATAGGATAGGCAATGTTATAATAATAAAACCGGCGACAAGGGGAATGGAGGATCGAAAAACGGTAACCCTACAATCCCATTTGGATATGGTCCATCAAAAAAATGCGGATATTAATTTTGATTTCAATAGGCAGGGGATTCAAATGTTCGTAGATGGAGATTGGGTAAGGGCAAAGGGAACCACCCTTGGGGCGGATAATGGTATTGGAGTAGCCACCATAATGGCCTTAATGGAAAGCACGGATATTCCACACCCAAGGTTAGAGGCACTCTTTACAATTGATGAGGAAACGGGGATGACCGGAGCCATGGCCTTGGAAGGGGGTGTTCTTCAGGGAGAGATTTTGTTGAATTTGGACACGGAGGAAGATGATGAAATTGATATTGGTTGTGCAGGAGGCATTGATGTTACGGCAACAAGGGGGTATAATGAAAAACCGGTTCCAAGGGGTGTTACAGCCTACAAAATCGAAGTGAACGGCCTACAAGGTGGCCACAGTGGAATGGATATACACAGAGGTCTTGGAAATGCCAACAAGATAATGAACCGCTTACTATACCACAGTTCGGAGCAGTATCATACCCGAATATCAGAAATAGAGGGAGGAGGGCTTCGAAATGCAATTCCTAGGGAAAGTTTTGCAAAAATAGTGGTTGACAAGTCTCAGGCAGAGAACTTTGAAATCACATTTGAGACAATGCAACGTCAGATTGTTAAGGAACTACAGATCAATGAGCCAAATTTGCAGATTAGGTTACACGGACTAAAGACTGTGCCCAAAAAGGTTATGGGCCTGGGAGCTCAGGAAAAACTGTTGAAGGGGATATACGCTGCACATAATGGGGTATATGCGATGAGTGCGGCAATTGAAGGTTTAACGGAGACCTCCAACAATATAGCCAATGTGGAGGTGAAAAATGGACAAATTCAAATAGGGTGTCTAACACGTTCTTCCATAGATTCCGCAAAGATGGATTTAGCCTATGCGCTAAGGGCAACTTTTGAATTGGCCGGATGCAAGGTAGTCTTTCAAGGGAATTATCCCGGTTGGCAACCTAATCCCAATTCCGAAATCCTAAAGGTATTGGTCAAAAAATACAGGAGCTTGTTCAACGAAAAGCCCGAAGTTGTTGCCTGCCATGCCGGATTGGAATGCGGTATCTTAGGCCAGAATTACCCGGATATGGATATGATAAGCTATGGACCAACAATAAAAGGAGCACATTCACCGGATGAACGGGTAAGCATTTCGTCGGTTGGGAAGTTTTGGAGTTTTACAAAAGAAATCTTAAAAGATATCCCTAAGAAATGAACTCCTAAATTTTCAGCCTACATTAGAAACGTGGGTTGATATAGATTCCGTATTGTTTAATTTGTTGAAATTCAGTAACTTTAGGTAAATCCAAAAGCCGTATATCATGGGAATCAAGAGCTTTCAGGGTGCGAGGAAGCATCAGAAATCAGAAGAGAGTGTTCCGTTAAAAGTTAGTGATTACATGACCCGAAAACTGATAACCTTTAGACCGGAACAATCCGTTGAAGAGGTTATAGATGCCTTAATAAAGAACAAAATATCAGGAGGCCCCGTTGTTAATGAAAAGAATGAACTTGTCGGTATCATTTCCGAGGGCGACTGTATTAAACATATTAGTGATAGTAGGTATTACAATATGCCCCTGGAAAAGAATAAGGTAGAGCACAGTATGGTCAAAGGGGTGAAGACGATAGATGGAAACATGAATATTTTTGACGCCGCCAATAAATTCCTAAACGAGAAAAGAAGACGGTTCCCCATTGTTGAAAATGGTAAATTGGTTGGCCAGATTTCCCAGAAGGATATTCTGAAGGCCACGGTAAGGTTAAAATCGCAGAACTGGGGGAAATAGTAGTATACAATCGTTCTTTGGAGGTGTCCATAGAAAATCTGTGGACACCCCTGAGGATTTACAATTTACTGAACTATTCCTGTTATTTCCAGATCGAAGACCAAATCTGCATTAGGCGGGATTGTGCCTCCAGCCCCAGCTGCTCCATATCCCAAATGGGGAGGGATGAACAAACGTATCTTATCGCCTACTTTCATGGTCATTAAGCCTTCCTTAAACCCAGGGATTAATCTTGCTTCTGGGCTATAGTCCATCGGTATGGCGTCATACCCCCTGCCTAGTTTTCTTCGCTGATCAAACTTATTGAACTTTACGGCAACGTCTTCATAATTGCTATCAAAAAGGTCGCCATTTTGTAAGTGACCTGCATAGAAAACATTCACCTTTTGCCCAATCTTTGGTTTTTCACCCCCACCTTCTTTTAGGGTCAGAATCTTAAGACCTGAGGGTAATTCCTCTGCCTGTTCCCTTTGTTGGGCCAATTCAGCCGCAAAATCTGTCTTCATCTTTTCAAATGCCGCAATTTTCGCTTCCTCTTCCTCAAAATAATCCGTCATTACTTGTACGGCATCAAAATTTTTGGCCTTCTTACCATTCCTTATAATCTCAATGGTCTTCATGATTATGTCATCAACGGGTTTGTCCTTTTGTGGTGGTCCGGTGGTGGTCTCAACATTAGCAATGGAATCTACAACATCCATCCCCACCGTTACCTCGCCGAATACCGTATGCCTTCCATCCAAAAAGGGCGTTTCTTTATGGGTTATAAAAAATTGGCTGCCGTTGGTTCCGGGCCCGGCGTTGGCCATGGAGAGGATACCTGCTTTATAATGACTTAAGGAATCGTGAATTTCATTTTTGAACTTATATCCCGGACTGCCACTGCCCTGGCCGGTAGGATCACCGCCTTGAATCATAAAATCCTTGATGACCCTATGAAAGATGACCCCATCATAATATTTTTTTCCCTTGAACGCGTCAATCACAAAGGGGCTTGTACCTTCGGCAAGGGAAACAAAATTAGCGACCGTTACCGGTGTTTTCTCATATTCCAGCTCTACAATGATGTCGCCTTTATTTGTCTTGATATCGGCAAAGAGGCCATCACCTAAATCAGCATATTGACTTTTGCAACTTGCCAGAAGTAAGGCCAAGATTATTAAAAAATTGATTTTTTTCATTTTATGGATTTTGGTTTTTAACAGTAATCAATAATCAGTAAGCGGTACCCTTTTTATCCTTAAATACCCAGTATTTCTTATTTTCACTTCAAACTATCTTGTTGTTTTTGGATTTTGAGTATGGATAGGGTAGATTTTATGGGTACATTAATCCCTATCTTGTTATTGTCTCCATGGTAACCGTAAGCCAATGAGGAAGGATACAAAAAGGTTGCTGTTTCTTTTTCCTTTAACAATTTTACACTGTTGCGGAGCCCGGGAAAAAGTTCTTGCTTGTCTACTTTGTATTGAACTATGCCAATTGCCTCAGCGGAGTAAATGGTATCGTTGCTTAAACTCAGTATATCGTATGTCATTGTAACCAGATCATCCGACTGGGGCGTATATTCGGTATTTTCGTTCAAGGTTTTATAAAAGTACCAAGAACCGCTGGCACTCTGATTATAATCATGAAAGCTGTCCTTGGCAATAATATCGGCAATCAGTTTTTCTTCAATTTCCAGAAGTTTCTTACTACGCTCGATGGACTCTTTGAAGAAACTACTGGTTTTGGCCTGTATAGGTCTACGGGGTTCGGGACCACCGCAACCAAAGAAGACAACCACTAAGAGAATAAGCCAAAGGTATTTCATGAATTAAGCGACTTCTTATAATTTTCAAGTAGGGACTTAAAATGGGCAACGGTATCTTGTAGGGAAAGATTACTTCTTCCACCTGCAGCATTGTTATGACCACCTCCATTAAAATGTTTGCGGGCAAATTCGTTCACCAGAAAAGAACCCTTGGAACGAAATGAAATTTTAATGATACCTTCCTCCGTATTCTCTATGAAAATAACGGCGAACACAATTTCATCCAAGGTTAGTCCGTAATTTACAAAACCTTCGGTATCCCCTTTTTTAAAGTTGTTTTTTTCCAATTCCTCTTGGCTCAGGGTAATATAAACAGTCTTGTATTCCTGCAGGATAACCAAGTTTTTAAGGGCACAACCCAATAAATGCAATCTGCTAGGTGTGTTCGTATTAAAGACTTCATTATGTATTTGGGCATTCTCAGCGCCCCTGTCAATAAGGTCCGCAACTATCCTATGGGTGCGACTAGTGGTAGAGGAAAATTCAAAGGAACCCGTATCGGTCATGATACCCGTATACAAACAGTTGGCGATTTCCACGGTAATTTTAGAGGTGTCTCCCAAGGATTCTATGAAGTTGTAGACCATCTCACAAGTAGAACTCATCGAAACATCGGAATATGCGATGTCCGCATAATCCGCTGGTTCTTGATGATGATCGATCATTATGAATTTTGCACTGGATCTTTCCAAGGGTTCTTCCAATTGGCCAACCCTTCCTAAATGATTAAAATCCAAGGTAAATATTAGCGAGGCCTCGTTTATTTTCCTTTTGGCCTGACGGTTTTCCTTTTCATAATTGAGGATGTACTCGTTTCCTGGCATCCATTTCAAAAATTTTGGATAATCGTTAGGGGAGATTATAGTGGCCTGCTGCCCTTTATTTTGTAAGAAATGCCAAAGGGCCAAAGTAGATCCTACAGCATCACCATCCGGATTTTTATGGGGAACGATTACAATCTTTTGAGGCTCGGACAACAATTTCTTGATGGCATTTATATCCTCTAAATTCATGCGCGCAAAGATACGATAATATTGAAGAAACCCCACTTGAATGGTAATGAAAACCTAAAAAGTTGTAGGTTGGTGGGAAAAGCGTATTTTTGCGCAAAATTTTACAAATGACTTCGAACAGAACCTTTACAATGCTTAAACCGGACGCGGTGGAAAATGGTCACATAGGTGCCATTCTTGAAAAGATTACCTCTGCTGGTTTTAAGATTGTGGCCATGAAATATACGCAATTGAGCAGACGGGATGCCCAGGAATTTTATGCCATTCACAAGGAACGGCCTTTTTTTGGAGAATTGGTCGACTTTATGACCCGAGGTCCCATTGTTTCGGCCATTTTGGAAAAAGAAAACGCGGTTGAGGATTTCAGGGCTCTTATAGGCGCAACAAATCCGGCCGAGGCGGCGGAGGGAACCATTCGAAGGCTATTTGCCACGGACATTGCCGAGAATGCGGTCCATGGCTCGGACAGTGACGAAAATGCGGCTATAGAAAGCGCATTCCATTTCTCGGGAAGGGAAATATACTGATCAAAAATGGTAGCACCAACCAAAAAAGGTGCTTTTCGGCACCTTAGCGTAACACTAGCTTCTTTACCATATTCTTTTCGAGTTCTTCATTGAGCATTAGAATAATCCTTGACTTTCCAAGGCTCAATTCCTCCCGGAGTACGGAGGAAGAAAGCCCTACGAAAAGTGTTTCATTGCGTAGTTCAACAGAGGTAGTGTAATTGTTTACGCCCTTGCCCATTATTTTCTTCCAGGCTTCCCTTGCGTTTACCTGGTCTATTCCCTTTTCTAGATGGTTCTCCTTAATAAACTCCCGTATAGCATCGCCTATGGGAAGACCCGAATTATTTCTTTTCGCCATTACTCTTTAGCATTAATGGGATTAAACCGTTTATATGCATATTCTACACCCGCGTCGTTGGATACGGAAAAGTTGTCCTCTGAAATCCTGAGAATGGTCTCTTTCCATTCGCTTAAATCGTTTTTATAATGGAAGATGAACTCTCCATCATGTTCAAAAATCGAGAAAAATTCCGCGTCGTTGGAGGTGTCAAAAGTGCCATCAAATTTAGGTTGTACCTTTTTTCGAAAACCTTTGAGACTATCAATTTTAATGAAATCTATACTTGTACTTACCTTATACTCCTTTGTATTTCCGTCCTGAAGGGAAACCTTGGTAATTTCCCAGTAGCCGTTAAGTAAGTCCAAATCCTTTTCGGATATTGTATCGGAACATCCTACTGTAAAAAAGACAAAAGCCAAGATATAGATTCCCCTCATCTTACAATTTAAAGATTTTATAGGTTTGATGTATATTTTTAACGACGTTTTCCGTGCGCTCTGCATGGGTGTCACTAATGAATATCTGTCCAAAATTTTCATTGTCTACCAAAGCTACAATATGGGCTACCCGGGTCTCATCCAATTTATCGAAGATGTCGTCCAATACCAAAATCGGCTTTGCTTTTGCCTGCTTTTTTATAAAATGGAACTGGGCAAACTTTAAAGCGATTAAAAAAGATTTTTGCTGCCCTTGACTCCCGAATTTCTTTACTGGGTAATCGGCAATTTTAAAAATCAGGTCGTCCTTATGGATGCCCACACTGGTATACTGTAGCATCCTGTCCCGTTCTAGATTCTCCTCCAGAAGTTCCAACAGACCCTTTTCTCGTAGCTTACTTTCGTATATCAGGTTCACCATTTCCATTCCTCCCGAAATCTCGCCATATTGTTCTTGAAATATCGGAATGAAGGTCTCCATAAATGCTCGTCTTTTTTTAAAAATTTCGGCACCTAAGCCATGCATTTGCTCATTATAGATTTGAAGCGTACCGGAATCATACGTTTGGTTTACGGCAAAATATTTCAATAATGAATTCCGCTGTAGTAAGACCTTATTGTACTTTATAAGTTGGTGGAGGTATTCCTTATCGGATTGGGAGATGACCCCGTCCATGAATTTCCTTCGTGTATCACTACCTTCAAGGATAAGGTCCCTATCCGCAGGCGATATGATGACCAAGGGTAATAGACCAATATGATCAGATAGGCGATCATAGATTTTACCATTGCGTTTTATGATTTTTTTGGTTCCTCTCTTGAAGCTACAGACAATTTTTTCTGCTCTTTGATTTTTTTCAAACTCCCCATCGAGGACAAAAAAATCCTCCTTATGGCGTATGTTTTGAGTGGCTATGGGGTTGAAATAGCTTTTTCCAAAGGAGAGATGGTACACCGCATCCAAAATATTGGTCTTTCCCACTCCATTGCTACCCACAAAACAATTGATTTTGCTATCGAATTCGAAATTTTGTGATTCAAAGTTTTTATAGTTGATCAGCGATAATTTTTTCAAAAACATATCAAAAACTCCAGGATATTTTTAGTCTCGAACATTAGGGAACCTGCAAAATATCGAAAATTAACGAATAAATACCCCCTGGGATTTCAATAAAAACTTTATTTTTGCGCGACCAATTAAAATGAGGGATGGCTACATACAAGAGGCGGGGTTTTAAACCCAAAAACAAGGCAGAAGGCAAACAGTTCGATACCCAGGAAAGTACAACGGCCGAGGTTTTTAGCACCTTGGATCAAGGTGCTTCGAGAACCGAGGCATGGGTCTCTAAGAACCAGAACTATATTTTAGGGATTATCGGGGTCGTTGCCGTAGGGGTTTTGGGTTACTTGGCTTATATGCAATTTGTACAAAAACCGAAAGAGGCCAGTGCCGCCAATGAAATGTATTACCCACAACAATACTTTGATCAGGCTCTAAATAGTGAAACTGAAAAGGATTCCCTGTATAATTTGGCCTTGAACGGCGCAGAGGGTAAATATGGTTTTCTGGATATTGTAGATGAATATCCAGGGACAAAAGCGGCCAATTTAGCCAATTACTCGGCTGGGATGGCTTATTTGAATACCCAAAAATATCAGGAGGCCATTGATTATCTGGAAGAGTTTAAGTCAGATGATGATATTTTGGGCGCACTGGCAAAAGGTGGCCTTGGAGATGCATTTATGCAATTGGGGCAGCCAGAGGAGGCCCTGGGATACTACGAAAAGGCATTAACCCATAGTACCAATGCCTATACTACCCCAAAATTTTTGTTCAAATCGGGTGTTACTGCATTGGAGCTGGGCCAAAATGAAAAAGCACTTCAATATTTTGAACGTATAAAAAAGGAATTTCCAAATTCTGATGATGCAAAATCCATAGACGCATTCATAGGAATGGCTAAAAGTGGAAAGTAATGGCCACTGCAAATAAGAACTTATCCGTTTATCAAAAAGAAACCATTCCGAATGCCAAGAATCTTAGGTTTGGTGTGGTGGTCTCCGAATGGAATTCCGAGATTACGGAAGGGCTTTTTAGGGGGGCTATGGAAGCCCTGTTGGACTGTGGTGCCCTGTCCGAAAGGATAACTAGATGGAACGTTCCTGGGAGCTTTGAGTTGATCTTTGGTTGCAAAAGAATGGCCAATGAAACAGACGTGGATGCCATTGTCGCCATAGGTAGCGTTATTAGGGGGGAGACCAAACACTTTGATTTTGTTTGTAGTGCCGCAGCACAGGGCATAAAAGACCTTAACTTACAACTAGCGATTCCCGTTATTTTCTGTGTACTGACCGATGATAATTTGCAACAGGCCAGGGAGCGCAGTGGTGGCAAGCATGGTAATAAAGGTACCGAAGCCGCCATAGCCGCTATAAAAATGGCGACTTTGGGAAAAAATTAGTCTTCTTTGCCGCATCATTGATTTTCAAATTTTTATTTGCTTTTTCCGACCTCAATGGCTTTGTGCCCTGTTAACAAATTTTGGGAATCCGTTTACGGCATATTTTTTGATTTTGAGTAACTTTGAAACTATGGGTTTTATTGGGAAATTCACAAAATTGCGTAAAAACAAGGAGTTCGGTTACCAACCCCGTTACTATGATGATAAGGGTGAGGGCAGTCCCTTTAAACTGGAAAATCGTTTTGACAAGTATCGCACTACGGTTAACACTCCCAGAGGCTTAAAAGGCAAATTCCGCAGTGTTAAAGAAGATATGCAAAGGTCCGGTGATCGCCATATCAAAACCCGAATGGTCATTATAATTGCCGTATTGGTCCTCATTTTTCTGTACATCATAGATTTTGATCTTTCTATATTCTTTGGGCGATAATGGCGGATATCATTAAACTACTGCCCGACCATGTGGCCAATCAAATCGCTGCAGGTGAAGTTGTACAACGCCCTGCTTCCGTGGTAAAGGAACTATTGGAGAATGCCATCGATGCTCGGTCCAATACCATAAAGCTTATTATAAAAGATGGCGGCAAAAGCCTTATCCAAGTCGTGGATGACGGTATAGGTATGAGCACTACGGATGCTCGTTTGAGTTTTGAAAGACATGCCACTTCCAAAATTCAGAAAGCGGAAGACCTTTTCAATCTACATACTAAAGGTTTCCGTGGTGAGGCTTTGGCATCTATAGCCGCTATAGCCCATGTAGAAATGCACACCCGCACGGAAGGGGAGGAGGTAGGCACCCAATTGAGGATAGAAGGAAGTGAGGTGGTATCCCAAGAAGTCTGCGTAACTCCCAAGGGCACTTCGTTATCCGTGAAAAATTTGTTCTTTAATATTCCTGCGCGTCGTAACTTTTTAAAGTCGAATCAAGTGGAACTTCGACACATTACGGACGAATTTCATAGAGTAGCCTTAGCACACCCTGGCATAACGTTTCACTTTTATAACAATGGAAGCGAGCTCTTCAACCTGCCTAAAAGCAATTATCGCCAACGAATCGTGCATATTTTTGGAACCAGGACCAATGCGAAATTGGTACCCGTCGGAGAGGAGACCCATGTGGTAAAGATCCAAGGATTTATACATAAACCAGAATTTGCAAAAAGAAGCAGGGGAGAGCAGTTTTTTTTCGTGAACCATAGATTTATCAAGAGCCCGTATCTACATCATGCGGTCGTCTCGGCTTTTGAAGGACTTATTAAAACGGATACCTATCCTGGATATTTTTTGTATTTGGAGGTAGATCCGTCCTCCATTGATATAAATATCCACCCGACCAAGACCGAAGTTAAATTTGATGATGAACATACCCTTTATGCAATTTTAAGGTCTACCATAAAGCACAGTCTAGGGCAATTCAATATAGTTCCTACCTTGGATTTTGAACGTAATCAGAATTTGGATACGCCTTATGCCTATAAGGACCAGGAGGCAAAACAACCGCAAGTTACCGTAGATGCCCAATTCAATCCTTTTTTGGAGACTTCGGGCAAATCACCCTCCGCTGCACAGGGATATACCGCGGCGCGGAAAACCGGCCAGTGGGAGAGTTTGTATGTTGGGATGGATCAACCTTTAGGAGATGATACCGGTTTTAGTAGTGTGCACTTGGAATCTGATGGCATTACAGGTTCGATTTTTGAAGACCAATTGGATGTAGGGCATTCTGTTGCCACTACGTTTCAACTTAGGCGAAAGTATATAGTGACTTCCATTAAATCCGGAATGGTGGTCATTGACCAAAATAGGGCACACCAACGGGTACTTTACGAAAAACTCTTAAAAAACACCACGGTAAAACAGTCCGTAAGTCAACAGCTTTTATTTCCATTGACCCTCTCGTTCACCAAATCGGATAGGGCAATTTTGGAAGAAATAAGGACGGACCTTATCCATATTGGCTTTATTTTTGAAACTTTGGACAAGGAATCCCTAAAAATAACGGGAGTACCGTACTTAATTCCTGAGAACGAAGTGGGTACGGTCTTAGATCAATTGATTTCGGATTACAGGCATGAGATTGCCGGTGAAGGCTTTTCGCAGGCTGATATTTTGTCGAAAACCCTGTCAAAATCGTTGGCGGTGAAAACGGGGGAGGTTTTGGATTGTAGTTCCCAATTGGCCTTGGTCAATGATTTGTTTGCTTGTAAGGAATCCAGGGTAAGTCCGTTTAACAAACCAATATACGTTACGCTTACCGAACAAGATATTGAAAAAAAATTCATTTAGATGGGGAGATTGACCGAAGCTATTAAACATCTGCTTATAATCAATATTTTATTTTTTGTGGCTACGGCCATTTACGGAGACCAGATGTATCAATGGTTTTCGTTATGGTTCCCCAAAAATGAGAATTTCGTGTTTTGGCAAGTTGTTTCACATATGTTCATGCATGGTGGCTTTATGCATATTGCCTTTAACATGTATGCTTTATGGGCCTTTGGAACACCTCTGGAACGTATGTGGGGGCGTAATAAATTTTTATTTTTCTATTTTTCAGCTGGATTGGGAGCCGCTTTGATACACACAGGGGTCAACTATTATTACTTCAATACAGGAATTGACGCCATTGTCAATTCTGGTATTTCCAAAAGTCAGATTATCCAAATCATTTCCGAAGGGAAATATAGTCCAGATTGGTATAATTTGGCTTCAAAAAGTACCATAGACAATTTCCTTTCGGCCTATAACACTCCAGCTGTCGGTGCCTCAGGTGCTATTTATGGTATTTTGGTGGCCTTCGGAATGTCCTACCCTAATAGCGAACTTTTCATCATATTTTTACCCATTCCGATTAAAGCAAAATTCTTCATTCCTATACTTATTGCAATGGATCTTTTTTCAGGAGTTACCGGAGTATCCATTTTCGGACAGGGCATAGCCCATTTTGCTCATATTGGAGGTGCGTTGTTTGGGTTTATTATGATGTGGTATTGGAAAAAAAACCAGTTTAACAAAAATCGCTGGGACTGAATATGAGCGGGGGAAATCTAAAATATCAGTATGCCAGGCTTAGTATAGCCGAAAAGCTTATTGCTATCAATGTTGTGGTATTTATTATAAACGGCCTGTTTCCTTTTTTGCTCGGTCTGCCTAAGAACAGCATTGTACAATGGTTTCAATTGCCCAAGGACTTTTTCGATTTCCTTTCCCAGCCTTGGTCCATAATTACCTACTCCTTTTTTCATGGGGGATTGGGCCATATTTTTTGGAATATGTTGGTGTTGTATTTTGCGGGCCGCATTTTCCTAAATCTTTTTGATGGGAAACGCTTCCTGAACGTCTATTTGTTGGGGGTAATTTTGGGCGGATTGTTTTTTTTGTTGAGCTATAATCTCTTTCCAGCATTCTTTGGGGTAAATGCGGTGCTTATAGGAGCTTCAGCCGGGGTACGTGCCGTGTTGATTTTTATTTGTGCCTATATCCCAAATCAAGAAGTTCGACTTATTTTTTTCAATATCAAGCTTTGGTATATCGGAGTATTCGTAGTATTGATGGATCTTGTCCAAATGCCATATACAGGTAATGCGGGGGGGCATTTGGCACACTTGGGAGGAGCATTGTTGGGTTATGTATATGCACGGCAATTGCTAAACGGGAGGGATATTGGCGAAGGTTTTTCAAAGTTTATGGACGCTATGGCCAACCTTTTTAAGAAAAAAGAGAAGAAGGCACCTTTGAAAACGGTATATAAAAAAAAGAAAGCGACGGAAAAATCAAAAAAGGACTATGGCAAGGAGGCACATCAACGTAAAATAGATGCGATCTTGGATAAAATAAGTAAGTCAGGATATGAAAGCCTGTCCAAGGCCGAAAAAGATTTTTTGTTCAAAGCCGGTAAAGAAGACTAATTTGACCAAACGCTTATCTCTCTTCAATAAATTGGTTTTTATTTTCAATGTCATCTTTGCGTTGGCCCTATTTCTGGTTTACATTGATTACTTCAACCTTGTAGGGACATTTTCTCTAATATCGTTTCTAAACTTGTTGGTTCCGTTTTTGGTGGGCATCAATGTTTTATTTTTGATCTACTGGGCTATTCTAAGGAAAAGGGAGTTTCTTTTGTCCACTGTTATTCTCATTCCGGGATATTTTATGTTTGGTAGTTTTCTAAGGCTTTTTGATTCGAATTCTACCATTGATGAGCAAGACATTAGTATTCTGACTTTTAATGTCCATAGTTTTTATGGTTTGACATGGGCAAGGGACTCAGCCTTCAGTAAGGAAATTTTAGATTTTCTTGCAGAACAAGATGCTGATATCATTAATTTTCAAGAGTTCGGTCCTATAAAGGGAGATGCTCTGGATAAGTATCCCTATAGTTATGTTAATTTCAATTTTAAAAATAGTGAAGGACGAGTAAATCAGGCCATTTACTCAAAATATCCGATCATTGCCAAGGGATCATTGGATTTTCCCCAAAGTCGGAACAACGCTATTTATGCTGATATAGCAATATCTTCAGATACGGTGCGACTATATAATGTGCACCTACAATCCTTAAGATTCCGACTGGGTTCAGTAAAAAGGGAAGAGCCACAACGCTTATATCAAAGATTAGGAGAGGCACTTGCTCAACAAGAGGACCAGGCCCGGATATTGGTAGACCACTTTAAGGGTGTAAGACATAAAAAAATTATTTCAGGAGATTTCAATAACACACAATTCTCACATATCTACCGTACACTGAAGGGCGATTTTAAAGATACCTTTATGGAAAAAGGCGGGGGATTGGGTAGTACCTATAATTTAAGGTTTCTACCCTTTCGAATAGATTTTATCCTGGTTGACCCAAGTTTTGAAGTTACTGCACACAAGAATTATGACGTGCAACTTTCTGACCATTTACCCGTAATGGCGTCATTCCGATTGGATGGCAAGGAATAAACAGTCCGTGGCATCTGCCAACATATGTATCAATGCGGCAATTCCAAAAATTCTGACCTTTTCAAAAAACAGTAGCACAAAATAGCCCGCCAACGCCCAATAGCTGTGTAAAGGATGAAAATTGATACTGCATCGGTTTGGATCAAAAATGGGATCGGCCCATAAATGGTCAATATCTATAAGAATTCCCGCCAAAAGTATTAAGATGATATGCCATTTCCTGCTTTTATAAAAAAGCAGGCCAACAGCTATGGGAACCAAAAAATGAATTCCATAATGTGCAACGGATCTAAGCATAGATAAAATCCAAATTTTGATTTTTCAAAAAAGAAACGGTATGGGGTCCCTCATTGAACAAGAGATCCAACACACTTAGGTTTTCTATAAACCCATTACGGCTTCCAAAAACTTGTGTATATGTTTCCTGAACGAACCGAATTTCTTTTTTGGCATTGACTAAATGGCGTGCGTCCAATATTTTGGGTATTGGATTTTGAGTCTTAACGTTTTTATGGTAAGTCACGGTCTTTTCCAAGGGCATTTCAATTTGAAGACAGTTACAGACGGTTTCTATGGTCCTGAGGTTGAAATCCAACAAAGAAAAATGCTTTTCTCTAAATAGCGGTGCAATATCATCTTCATAGTACTCAAAAAATGGAGAAGTCCTATAAGCGGTTTGTAATGTTCGCCAATGTTGCCGTTGCCAAGAATAAGAGTTGTCCAACCGTACCTCCTTGTACTTTTGCCTTCCCTCTTTTCCACCCACATGCTTTATTGGGATAGTCAACATGTGTTTCCCCTGGTCGGTTGAAATATAACAACGATTACGGTAAGTTTGTTTTTGATAATTGTCTTCAATTTCCCAAAGAACCCTGTCCCTTGTTATAACCGAAAAGATAGCTATGTTCGGAAAGTAAGTAGGATGAAGGAGGGTGTACATCAAGGAATCTATTTCAGAACCGAGGAAAGATAAAACAATTTCTATGAAATATCCCTAGTTTAATCCGTGCTCTTCTTTCTCCTTTTTCTAAAGAAGTCGAATGCAAACCAAGCGCCCAGGACTACCAAGAACCATTTGAAATACGAATAGGGTTCTCCCTCACCATGAACCGTGGTAAAGACTCTATCCCAGCGAATTTTCCAGTTAGCCAGGCCATCAGTAAAATTCTCGATACTCATCCATATAAAAATTGGGGTTCCCACAATGTGGTCTTCAGGGACATAGCCCCACGCCCGACTATCTTCGGAGTGGTCCCTATTGTCTCCCATCATCCAATAGTAGTCCTGCTTAAAAGTATAGCTATCGGCCGCTTCACCATTTATTAATATTTGATTTCCGGACACTTCTATGGAGTTATGCTCATAATCTCGAATGATTTTTTTGTAAAGTGGTAGGCTTCTTAAATTTAGCGATATCGTCGTCCCTTTGGCAGGAATATAAATAGGCCCCATATTATCATAGTTCCAAGGATAATCCGGATTTTGGGGAAATAGATTTATCCCCTGCCTTCCTTTAGGTTCTATAACCTTTATAACCGAATCAATCCCGGAATTGTTTCTCAGCCTGATTGCCATTTCATCTGTTAAGGTTACAACCCTTTGCCTATCGGCAATTTCCTTCAAAGCCAACCGCTGTTGTCTTATCAGCGTGGGATCGATGCCTTTACTATCGGTCAAAATTTGAATCGGTTGGGATTTGTCGTAAACCCTATGGCCTGCATATTGCAAAGCCCTTTTTTGACCCTGAGTCAAAGACTGGGCTACGTACAACCTGTTAAACTCATTTATTCCTAAATCCGAAAGCAGTCTGGAAGACACCCCTTTTTGACCATAGGCCATATAATCGTACTGAGGTTTGGCCCTATCGGAAAGTTGTAGTTGTTTTCCATTTACATAGACAAAACCGTCGATTACGGCCAAAGAATCGCCAGGTACCCCTACACATCGCTTTACGTAGTTCGATTTTTTATCAATAGGTTTTTTAACCCCTTTTTCCTTTTTAAAGAAGACCCGGACCGTATCCGCAGGCCAGCTGAACACCACTATATCGTTGCGCTTTACCTTTGTAAAACCTGGTAATCTAAAATAGGGCAGTTGTGGTTTGTTTAAATAGGAACGGGTGCCGATCAAGGGGAGCGTGTCATGAACCATAGGGGCAGCAACCGTTGTCATGGGTGTCCTAGCCCCATAGTGATATTTGCTAACAAACAGAAAATCCCCCACACGTAGGGTTCTCTCCAAAGATCCCGTGGGTATTACATAGGGCTGAATAAAATAGGTATGTACTAAAGTCGCGGCCACAATAGCGAAGACTATAGAGCTTATCCATTCCCCAAGGCCGGTCTTGGGATGAAGACTTCGATCTTCCACATATTGAACTTCCACCGCGTAGTTTATATAGAAGATATAAAATCCCAAAGTAAGGATAACCAACCATGTCTCCAGGAGATTGTTCCTTCCAAAACTTCGGATGGTCTCTACCCAGATAACCGGAAACATCAACAGGTTAATTATAGGAATAAATAGTAAGAAGACCCACCATCTAGGTCGATTGATGATTTGCATCAAAACGATGGCATTATACACGGGAATGGCTGCTTCCCAAGCTTTTCTACCTGCTTTCACATAGAGTTTCCATGTGCCCAGAAAATGTATTACCTGTACAAGAAGAATAAAAATAATCCATTGCGATCCGTTCATAGAAAATAGTGTTAGTTGCTATTGGCTGGCTTAAAAATCAATTCTTTACATAAGGGTTCATGTAAAAGTATACACGAGGATACGTACTTTAAACTTGGAAAAGTTACATATCTTAACCTAGATTTAACACATCTTTCATGGAAAATATCCCTGTCCTTCCCAAAATCCATTCAGCCGCGATAACCGCGCCTAGGGCAAATCCTTCCCTATTGTGTGCGGTATGGCGTATTTCGATACTATCCACTTCGCTGTGATATGACACCGTATGTGTGCCGGGAACCGCATCTATTCTTTTTGACTTGATGGGTATGGTTTTCTTTCCATCATCGTCCAGCTTCCAATCCTGATAGTCCGTATTTTCTATTATTCCCTTGGCCAAAGTAATAGCCGTGCCGCTTGGAGCATCCAGCTTTTGGGTATGGTGTATTTCCTCCAATGCTATTTTGTATTCCTTGAGATTGTGCATCATTTTGGCCAGATAGGTATTTAGTTCAAAAAAAAGGTTGACACCCAAACTAAAATTGGAAGCATAGATAAAGGCTCCATTTTTATTATGGCATAAATCCACGACTTTGTCATAATCCATTAACCAACCTGTTGTGCCAGAAATAATGGGTATCCCATGTTCCAAACAACTACATATATTACCAAAGGCGGAGTCAGGGGTGCTAAAATCAATAGCTACTTCCATGTCGGAAAAGTCAATATCCGTTGTTCCTATATCAACTTTGGTGGTGATGACATGCCCTCTTTGCAGGGCTATTCGTTCTATCATCTTGCCCATTTTTCCGTATCCGAACAATGCGATTTTCACAAACTAAAACTTAATGGTTAAGGCCAACCCATAATTGGGGTCGGTGGTAATTGGATTTAGATCGATATAGGGTTGTATGTCCAAATCAAAACTTAAATCATCATCAATATTGTATTGCTTTAGGTGCGCGTCTACATTGGCATCTACAACATTAAGAGCGTAAAGGAGAATGGTAATCAAAAGGGCCAGATCCCGGTCGCGTTGAAAACGTTCTTGGGCATCCTCAAGGGCATCATCCGAAAAATCGGGATTTCCAGGGTCTATCCCGCTTCCATCAAGATCATAAAATTCATCATCGGTGAAACCCGCCCGTCTTCTTTTAAAGGCAGCCCTGAAACGATCGTAGCGTCCATCGTTGAAGGTATAGGCGTAAATACCCGTTCCAATGGCCGCGTATACAATGGGAACCTTCCAATACCTTTTATTATAAACTTGTCCCAGGCCTGGCAGCACGGCCGAATAAAAGGCAGCTTTGCTGGGAGCCAATGGATTTATGCGTTTTTTTTCGGTTACCAGGGTGTCCATTACCATAACACCTTCCTCTTCCAAATCCATTTTTAGGGAATCCACTTCTTGATTCTCAAGTTTCTTTTCTTGTGCGGAACTTATTGTCGCGGCAAGATTGAAAAAAATAACTATGATAAGGGTTCTATTCAACAAGAATCAATTTTTTAAGCCGATCAAGTTCTTCCTTGGTATGAAAAGGAATGATAATCTTCCCTTTGCCGGCCTTTGATGCATTGATAATTACCTTTGCCGAGAGGTGATCCGTAAGTTCCTGCGTTAGGTCCTTTGCAAAATCGGGTATTTCAATGGGCTTTTTATTTAAGTCGTTGGCTATATCCTTACCTTCATGATATGCTCTTACCGCTTTTTCCGTATCCCTGACCGACAGATTTCTTGAAACTATTTTTTCATACAAAGAAATTTGGTCCCTTTTCTTATCAATATTGACCAATGCCCTTCCATGACCCATGCTCACAAATCCATCCCGAATCCCAGTCTGGATTATGGGATCTAGACGTAAAAGGCGTAAATAATTGGTAATGGTAGAACGTTTTTTGCCTACCCTGTCACTTAACCTTTCCTGGGTTAGTTCAATTTCATCGATCAATCTTTGATAGGAAAGGGCAATCTCAATAGGATCTAGGTCCTGACGCTGAATGTTCTCTACCAGTGCCATTTCCAGTGATTCTTGGTCGTTTGCAATACGGATATATGCCGGAATAGTGGCCAGACCTATCATTTTGGAAGCCCTTAACCTTCGCTCCCCAGAGACCAATTGGTACGCATTGAAACCCGATTTGCGCACGGTGATGGGTTGTATTACACCTAATTCCTTGATGGAACTTGCCAACTCTTTTAAGGTGTCATCGTTAAAATTAGATCGCGGCTGGAAAGGATTTACCGTAATAGTTTCCAAATCCAATTCCACGATGTTCCCAACGACCTTATCCGCGTTTTTGTCGGATGCCGATTGTATGTCATTTTCGGGATCTTTGAGCAGTGCGGACAATCCTCTCCCAAGAGCCTGTTTTTTTGTCGCCTTAGCCATTATACGGTTTCCATATTTTTCTTCACCAGTTCATTGGCCATATTGAGATAGTTGGCCGCGCCTTTGCTACTGGCATCGTATTTAATGATACTCTCACCATAGCTTGGTGCTTCACTGAGTCTAACGTTGCGTTGTATGATGGTATCAAAAACCATATCCGCAAAATGTTTCCGTACTTCTTCCACTACCTGATTGGAAAGGCGCAATCTTGAGTCGTACATGGTTAGTAGCATCCCTTCGATATCCAAATCAGGGTTATGTATCCTCTGTACGCTCTTAATGGTGTTGAGCAATTTTCCAAGGCCCTCCAGGGCAAAATACTCACACTGGATGGGAATAATGACCGAGTCGGCCGCCGTTAAAGCATTCAAAGTCAATAGGCCTAGTGAAGGCGCACAATCTATTAGAATGTAATCATAAGTGTTTCTGAGATCCGAAATTGCCTGCTTGAGCATATATTCCCGATCTTCTTTATCGACCAACTCAATCTCTATGGCCACCAAATCGATATGGGCCGGAATCAAATCCACATTGGGCGATGACGTTGCCAAAATCGTTTCGGATGCATTTTTGGTATGCTCCAGAAGTTGATATGTGCCAAAATCCACCGATTCCACCTCAATTCCCAATCCAGAAGTGGCATTGGCCTGTGGATCTGCATCTATGAGCAAGACTTTTTTCTCAAGAACCCCCAAAGAAGCCGCTAAATTGACCGTAGTGGTGGTTTTCCCAACCCCGCCTTTCTGATTGGCAATAGCAATAATCTTCCCCATTATATCATCATAAATTAGGGGTTAAAAATACGATTATTTCATCGACCAGAAAATGTATTTTGTTAACACAAGGTGAATAACTATGGTACTTTGCGTTAAAGTTGGTTAAATTGGGTCAGTCTACCGAATCTGGGCATCAAACCGAATCCAATTTTAGCGTTTAGTCGAGCAATATCTCCAAAATCTGTATGGCCGCATCGCTAATTTTAGTTCCAGGTCCAAAAACGGCCACCGCCCCGGCATCAAATAAGAATTCGTAATCCTGATGGGGGATTACCCCACCGACGATTACCATAATATCTTCCCTACCGTGGCCTTTAAGCTCTTCCAAAACTTGGGGGACCAAGGTTTTGTGACCGGCCGCCAAAGAAGAAACACCTAAAATGTGAACATCGTTTTCAACGGCTTGTTTGGCGGCTTCGGCCGGAGTCTGGAAAAGAGGACCAATATCCACGTCAAATCCTAGATCGGCATAACCGGTAGCTACCACCTTTGCTCCCCTATCATGGCCATCTTGTCCCATTTTGGCAATCATAATACGTGGTCTTCTACCATCTTTTTCAGCAAATGTATCGGCCATTTCCCTGGCCTTTTTGAAACTCTTATCGTCTTTTATCTCCTTTGAATACACACCTGTAAATGTTTGGATTTTTGCTTTGTACCGCCCAAATGCGGTCTCCAGGGCATCACTGATCTCTCCCAATGTAGCTCTGGCTTTTGCTGCTTCTACCGCCAAAGCCAATAAATTGTTTTCTTGCGAGGTTTCTTGGGGATTGAATTTTCCTTTGGCAGCTTCCGTCAATTTTTCAAGTGCTTTTTCCACAGCGAGGGTGTTCCTGTTTTTTTTGAGTGCTTCCAGGCGCTCTATTTGCTGTCTTCGTACCTCGGCATTATCAACTTCCAGAATCTGCAAGGCATCCTCTTCTTCGAGCTGATATTTATTGGTGCCTACAATGATATCCTGTTCCCCATCAATGCGGGCCTGTTTTCTCGCGGCTGCTTGCTCGATGCGCATTTTTGGAATACCTGCCTCTATAGCTTTGGTCATTCCACCCAGTTCCTCGATTTCTTCAATGAGCTTCCAAGCCTTATTTGCCAAATCATGGGTAAGACTTTCCACGTAATAACTTCCTCCCCAGGGATCCACGGTCTTGGTAATTTTGGTCTCTTCCTGTAAAAAGATTTGGGTATTCCTGGCAATTCTTGCAGAAAAGTCCGTGGGCAGGGCAATAGCCTCATCAAGGGCGTTGGTATGTAGGCTTTGGGTACCGCCAAAAGCAGCGGCAGCGGCCTCTATTGCCGTACGGGCTACATTGTTGAAGGGATCTTGTTCCGTAAGGCTCCATCCACTGGTTTGACAATGGGTACGAAGCGCCAAGGATTTTGGGCTCTGCGGATTAAATTGTTTTACCAATTTGGCCCATAACATCCGGCCGGCCCTCATTTTGGCTATTTCCATAAAATGGTTCATCCCAATAGCCCAAAAGAATGAGAGCCTGGGTGCAAATTGGTCAATGCCTAACCCAGCCTTTAGCCCTGTCCTAATGTACTCAAGACCATCCGCCAAAGTATAGGCCAACTCAATATCCGCTGTGGCTCCAGCCTCCTGCATATGGTAGCCGGAAATACTTATGCTATTGAACCGGGGCATATGTTTACTGGTATATTCAAAAATATCGGCAATTATTTGCATAGAAGGGGTAGGGGGATAAATGTAGGTATTCCGAACCATAAACTCCTTTAAGATATCATTTTGAATGGTGCCCGCCAATTGCTCTGGTTTTGCGCCTTGCTCCTGTGCTGCCACAATGTAAAAGGCCATAATGGGAAGTACGGCTCCGTTCATGGTCATGGAAACGGACATTTTGTCCAAAGGAATACCGTCAAAAAGAATTTTCATATCCTCAACGGAATCTATAGCCACTCCAGCCTTGCCCACGTCGCCCACAACACGCTCATGGTCACTGTCATAACCCCTATGTGTAGGAAGGTCAAAAGCCACCGATAATCCTTTTTGACCTGCGGCTAGGTTTCGTCTGTAAAAGGCATTACTTTCCTCGGCCGTGGAAAAACCGGCATACTGTCGTATGGTCCAAGGTCTTCTAACATACATCGTAGAATACGGTCCCCTTAAATTAGGAGCGATACCGGCAACAAAGTTCATATGCTTCAGATTCTCCACTTCCTTTTTTTCGTAAATCGGTTTTAAGGGAATATGTTCCGCTGTTTCAAAAACATCTCCTTTTTCAAGATTGTTTTCCGGTACTGGAATTTGTTTTAATTCCAAATGTGCCATTGCTCTTCTATTCATCACTTAACCTTTTTTGTTCGAGGGATTCCGCTAGACGTTTTTCCAAGATTGGCTCTATCAAAGTTTTACGTTTGTCCGTCTTTAGAAAGGGATAAAGTTCCATAGCCTCTTTCATATGGTCTTGATCGTTCTGATATTTATTGGTGCCCAATAGTACCTCCTTTCCTTCATCAAAAAGTGACTGCTCCTTTTCCGCACTTTCCCTTATCTTCTTTTGAATAAGATGTTCTTTTAATTGTCTTAAGAATCCACCACCGGCTTCAACCGATTTGAAGCGCTCAAGGGCCTTTTCCGCCAATTGATAGGTGAGGCTTTCAATATAATATGAACCATCCGCAGGGTTGGCTACTTTCTCAAAATAACTTTCACCCTTTAAAATCAACAATTGATTCCTTGCTATTCGTTCGCCAAATTCGTTATCCTTATGAAAAATACTATCATAGGAAAGATTGCATACTGCATTGGCACCTCCTAAAATGGCCGACATACTCTCCGTA
Source organism: Ulvibacterium sp. (assembly GCF_028285715.1). Taxonomy (GTDB): domain Bacteria; phylum Bacteroidota; class Bacteroidia; order Flavobacteriales; family Flavobacteriaceae; genus Ulvibacterium. The sequence continues at coordinate 468,912 of NZ_JANQOO010000021.1, read as the reverse complement.
GTCGTACGGAGCATATTTACATTGTAGTCGTACAAGGTTTTGTTTCTCTTCGTAGGAAAGGCCAAAATATGGCAATCGGCTTCTATTCCATACTCTTGGGCCAAGGTTTTCCAAAGTAACCTAAGTGCCCGTAATTTGGCTATTTCAAAGAAATAATTGGTTCCGATACTAACCTTAAAAACAAGACTCGGCAATTCTTTATCCAATTCCTTGAAGAAATTGAGATATTCATTGACATGTGCCAGGGCGTAGGCCAATTGTTGCACTTTATCGGCCCCTGCATTTTGATATAATGAGATGTCGATTCCTAGAATGCTTATGTTTGGATTTCCCTGAACATAGTCATGAACTTCCTTTAAAATCTGGTAATCCTTGTCCATGGAATGGTACCAATTACCGGTTCTTGCCAGATTCCCAATAACATCTAGGTTAAGAAAGATTTTTGCCTTTTTTTCGCCTATGTAATCTATAAGGGACTTCAAATACTTTGCCGAAAGAAAAGTAAACCTAAGATGAATAGGAACTTTCTCCAGATCAATATTCGCCAGTAAATCACTGATCAATATGGTTTCTGAAGGTATGGTGATTAGCAGGCATTCCGCGCCACGCTCCAAGACTTCGATCGCCTTTTGGTTTGCAAGGTTGGAATCCCGGGCATACAAACTTTGGGTAATGTACCATTTTTTTGGAGGTCCCGAAGCACTTGGAATGACCCCTTCAACATCTTCGGAATGGTAAAATGGTTTTACATTGATACCCTCTGGCGATTTCCAAATCAAAGTTTCGTTATAGTCCGCACCTTTTAAATCTACCTGGATTTTTTGTTTCCAAGCCTTGGCCGACACGGGGTCAAACTCATCGAACAAATTCGCGTTACTCATCTTTATTGGTTTTAAGGCTATCTTCATACTCTATGAGATAGATTTCTTCATTTTTCTTCTTGAGGTAATATTGCTCACGTGCAAATTTTTCCAGCTCTTTAGGGTCGGACAGTTTTTCTATAATTTTTTTGTCCTTTGCGATTTCCTCCTGTAAAAACTCTTGCTGTTTTTCCAATTTTTTAATTTCCTTTTTTAGCTCCATGTGTATCAAGAGTGAATTTGTATCGAAGAACAACATCCAAATCACAAATACGGTGAGCACTAAAACGTAAATATTGGTCAGCACTCCGAACCATTTTTTCTGCTTAAGTTCTTTTAGGCCCATAATGCTAAACTAATTTTTCATTGATAATAGTCCGAACGATGTCTACGGCCACCGTGTTATAGTTATTGTTCGGTATTATGATATCCGCATACTCTTTTGTGGGTTCAATAAACTGATCGTGCATCGGTTTTATGGTAGTCTGGTAATTGGTCAAGGTCTCGTTCAGATTCCAACCTCTTTCATTTACATCACGTTTCAATCTACGGATCAGTCTTTCGTCGGAATCGGCATGTACAAAGATCTTTATATCGAACATTTCCCGGATAGACGCATTTGTCAGTATTAGGATGCCTTCCACAATGAGTACTTCACTAGGGTTTACCGTAACGGTTTCCGTTGTTCTGTTACACTCCAAAAAAGAGTATACCGGCTGCTTAATGGAAGAGCCGGTCTTCAATAATTTTAGATGTTCTTCCAACAATTCGAAATCTATGGATTGTGGGTGGTCAAAATTGGTTTTTTTCCTTTCTTCGATACCCAAATGGGAAAGGTCGCGATAATAGGAGTCCTGGGAAATAATGCCCACTTCCCCTGAAGGAAGTTCATCAATTATTTGATTTACCACAGTGGTCTTACCACAGCCTGTACCCCCCGCTATTCCAATGATCAACATGCGTTTTGGTTTTAATCCAAAAATACGGATTTGGTGCTAAAGCAACTATTTCCCTTGAATTTTTCCGCATACAAGATTAGCACCTTCTTTTGTATAAAAACATGATAAATTTCATGTTCCCAAGCGTTTTTTCAGGATACTTTTGTGCCATAATGTGAAGTGCCGATTTGAACAAGTGGAAATTTGGTAAGAGTTGTGGACAGCGAAAAAAAATAAGGATTACTTAACTTAAGAATTTTTAATTTGGAATATAAATTAACGGAAATTAAACTCTAAATGACCATGCCTATGGACAATGCATTTAAGGTAACGGTAAACGAGAATCTTGCGTTTGACCTTACCGATGAGGATATCCAAAAAGTGGATGCCCTCCGTACCAGTGGGACCCAGTACCATATTCTTCAGGGGAACAGACCTTTTTCAGTCGAAATTGTAGACTCCGACTTCAATCAAAAGACATACGAAATAAAAGTAAACAACAATTCCTATGCTGTACGTATTGCCGATAATTTGGACCTTTTGATCAACGATATGGGCTTTTCCTTGTCGTCGACCAAGGATATCGGTTCCATTGAGGCTCCTATGCCGGGCCTAATTTTGGAAATTAATGTAAAGGAAGGTCAGGAAGTAAACGAAGATGATCAACTTTTGATTTTGGAGGCTATGAAAATGGAGAACGTAATTACCTCTCCAAGGAACGGGGTAATCAAATCCGTGGCTGTAAAGCAAGGGGATGCGGTGGAGAAAAAACACTTACTCATTGAATTTGAATAACTGGAATATGAAATGAGCCATACTACTTCTTGGTGCCAACCGAGATGTTGATTGGTGAATTACATCTGACCGTATTAAAACAATAAACATTAACAGATGAAAAAAATATTAGTAGCAAATAGGGGAGAGATAGCGATCAGAGTTATGAAGACGGCACAGAAAATGGGTATCAAGACTGTCGCCGTTTATTCTGTTGTTGACCGAAATGCGCCTCATGTTAGATTTGCGGACGAGGCGGTCTGTATTGGGGAAGCACCTTCCAATCAGTCCTATCTAAGAGGCGATAAGATTATTGAAGTGGCGAAAAATTTGGATGTTGACGGCATTCACCCCGGATACGGATTTTTGAGCGAAAATGCTGATTTTGCAGAGGCGGTGGAAAAGAACAACCTTATCTTCATTGGCCCCAAATCCAAGGCTATTCGAGTTATGGGAAGTAAGCTTGCTGCAAAAGAAGCGGTAAAACAGTATAATATTCCTATGGTCCCAGGTATTGATGAGGCCATAACCGATGTAGAAAAGGCCAAGGAAATCGCGAAGGAAATCGGTTTCCCCATTTTAATTAAGGCATCTGCCGGAGGAGGAGGAAAAGGTATGCGGATCGTGGAAAAGGAAAAGGATCTGGAATCGCAGATGAATAGGGCCATTAGTGAGGCCACTTCGGCCTTTGGCGATGGTTCCGTGTTTATCGAAAAATATGTAACCTCTCCTAGACACGTGGAAATTCAGGTAATGGCGGACAGTCATGGAAATATCCTGCATTTTTTTGAAAGGGAATGTAGCATACAACGTAGGCATCAGAAGGTTGTAGAGGAGGCTCCTTCATCAATTTTAACCCCCGAACTAAGGGCCGAAATGGGGGATGCCGCAGTTAAAGTGGCCAAGGCATGTGACTATCTTGGTGCTGGGACCGTGGAATTCCTTATGGATGCGGACCACAACTTTTACTTTCTGGAAATGAATACACGGCTACAGGTGGAACACCCTGTGAGTGAAATTATCGCTGGGGTGGATCTCGTAGAGTTGCAGATCAATATTGCCAGAGGGGAAGCACTTCAAATTAAGCAGGAAGATTTAAAAATACATGGGCATGCCCTGGAACTTAGGGTGTATGCGGAAGACCCGTTGAACGATTTTCTGCCTAGTGTAGGGACTTTGGAAACTTATAAATTACCAACAGGTGACGGAGTCCGAGTGGATAATGGTTTTGAGGAGGGAATGGACGTTCCCATTTACTACGACCCTATGCTTTCGAAATTGATTACCTATGGTAAAAACCGTGAGGAGGCCATTCAACTTATGATCAAGGCAATTGAGGATTATCATATCGAAGGGGTTCAGACCACCCTACCTTTTGGGAAATACGTATGCGAACATGAAGCCTTCCGTTCAGGAAACTTTGATACCCACTTTGTGAAGAATTACTATTCCCCGGAGGCGCTAAAGGAAAGCACTGAGGAGGAGGCCAAAATAGCCGCAATCATGGCATTGAAACAATACAAGGAAGATCAAAAAATACTAAGAACACCAATACATTAGATTATGGATCCAAAATTGGAAAAGTTAAAAGAAAGAGTGGCCCTCGCACATTTGGGTGGAGGTCAGAAACGGATAGATAAACAACACCAAAAGAAAAAACTGACGGCTCGGGAGCGTATAGACTACTTACTTGATGAAGGTTCGTTTGAGGAAACTGGGGTTTTGGTAACGCATAGAACCACGGACTTCGGCATGGACAAGGAGATTTATTTTGGCGATGGGGTGGTTACAGGTTATGGAACCATTGATGGGCGATTGGTCTATGTGTATGCCCAGGATTTTACTGTTTTCGGTGGAGCTCTGTCCGAGACACACGCAGAAAAAATATGCAAAGTCATGGATTTAGCCATGAAAGTAGGGGCGCCTGTTATCGGACTCAATGATTCGGGTGGAGCCAGGATTCAGGAAGGTGTGAAATCCTTGGGGGGATACGCGGATATTTTCTTTAGGAATGTACAGGCCTCGGGTGTGGTACCGCAGATTTCGGCCATTATGGGCCCATGTGCCGGCGGTGCCGTATATTCACCGGCCATGACCGACTTTACGATTATGGTAGAACAAACAAGCTACATGTTCGTTACAGGTCCCAATGTGGTAAAAACGGTTACCAATGAAGAGGTAACGGCAGAGGAACTGGGAGGGGCCACTACCCACGCCGTAAAATCCGGGGTGGCGCATAAGACCTCTACAAATGACGTAGCCTGTCTGGAAGACGTTAAGAAGCTGTTGAGCTATTTGCCTCAAAGCAATAAGGAAACCCCAGAAAAATTGCCTTATGAATTGAAAGAGGAAGTACGTGACGTGCTCACTGATATTGTTCCCGATAATCCTAATAAGCCGTATGATATGCATGACGTAATCAACGGCATAATCGATGAGGATTCCTTTTATGAAATCCATAAGGATTATGCGGAGAACATTATTGTAGGATTTGCCAGATTGGGCGGTCGAAGTATTGGAATCATTGCCAACCAACCCATGTTCCTCGCTGGTGTTTTAGGAGTCAAGAGTTCCCGAAAAGCATCGCGTTTTGTTCGTTTCTGTGACTCTTTTAATATTCCTATGTTGGTGTTGGAAGATGTGCCAGGGTTCCTGCCTGGGACCGATCAGGAATGGAACGGTATCATTGTTCATGGAGCTAAATTGCTATATGCCTTTAGCGAGGCCACGGTGCCCAGGGTTACCGTTATTACCCGAAAGGCTTATGGTGGGGCCTATGATGTGATGAATTCCAAACATATTGGGGCCGACTTTAACTATGCATGGCCAACCGCGGAAATCGCGGTTATGGGAGCCAAAGGTGCCAGTGAGATTATTTTTAGAAGGGAAATCGCGGCTGCGGAAGACCCTGCGAAAAAACTGGCAGAGAAGGAGGCGGAATATGCGGATAAGTTCGCCAATCCCTACCGGGCGGCCAGACGTGGCTTTATCGATGAGGTGATTCTTCCTAAAAATACCAGAAGGAAATTAATCAAAACCTTTGCCATGCTCGAAAACAAGACTGTGGAACCGCCCAAAAAGAAACACGGGAATATTCCCTTGTAAACTGGATTGATTTCGAGATTTGAGGCCTCGGAGGTTTTTGGACCTTCGGGGCCTTTTTTTCAATTTAACAGAAAATTCAAATGTTTTTTGAATTACAATAGGAGGCATATACCTAATTTTGCCCAATGCAAAATAAACCGGAAAAACCTGATTTTGAGTTTTTGGTTCTAATGGCTTCCCTGATGTCTATTGTGGCCTTGGCCATCGATGCCCTGTTACCGGCTATTTCAGAGATAGGGCAGTCTATAAAGAGCTTCAATGCAACCGACAATCAGATGCTCATTACCATGATATTTTTGGGTCTGGGTGTGGGCCAGTTGTTTTTTGGCCCGCTATCGGATTGTTATGGTCGAAAGCCGATTGTTTATGCGGGTTTTACTCTTTTTGCCGTTGCAAGTGCAGCCTGCGTTTTGGCCCCTTCCTTGGAAATCATGGTTTTGGGGCGAATCTTGCAGGGTGTTGGACTTTCCGCACCTAGAACCATTGCTATTTCCATTATCCGCGATACCTACAAAGGAGATTATATGGCCAGGGTAATGTCTTTTGTTACCGCTTTTTTTATTTTGGTTCCCATAGTGGCACCTGCTATCGGGAAATGGATACTGGATGCATTTGGGTGGGAGGCTATCTTTTATATACAATTATTTTTTGCCCTGGTGGTGGGTATATGGTTTTGGAAACGTCAACCGGAGACTCTTAAGCCGGAATATAAAATCCCTTTCTCCAATCATGTTTTTGTTGATGGGCTAAAGGAGTTTTTAAAATTCCGGGAAACCATTGCCTTTACGTTCACCTCCGGTTTGGTTACTGGTGCATTTTTGGTATACTTGAGCGCATCCCAACAAATATTTGAATCCCAATATGGCCTAAAGGACGCTTTTCCCTATATCTTTGCCGGCTTGGCGATTTCAATAGGGCTTTCCACGTTTCTAAATGGGGCCCTTGTGATTCGTTTCGGAATGCGAAAATTAGCACTCATGGCCCTTATGGCATTTTGTGCAATCGCCCTGCTTTATGTTTTTATTTTTTGGAATAAGCCCAATCCAGGAGTTTTTGTTCTGGTTGCCTTTTTATCTTTTCAATTTTTCTGTTTGGGATTCTTATGGGGCAATTTCCGGTCCATTGCCATGGAACCCGTAGGCCATATTGCCGGAATTGCAGCCGCTATCAATGGTTTTGTTTCAACACTACTTGCCATACCCATCGCGACGTACATAGGAGGTTTTGTTGTGGATTCGGTTTGGCCCCTTTTTGCCGGTTTGGGAATTTGTGGACTGATTTCCCTAGGCATCATGCTTTGGGTACGAAAACCAAGGAGCATCGTTGCTAGAGGATTGAGCCGATGAACCTGCTATGGTTGGTCTGAACGCAGTCAAAGACACTCCGCCATTTTATGTTGCTAGAATCTTTAATGTCTATAATGGAAATTTCCAATTAAAGTACATTCTCCATAATCTCATCTACCACTTCAGGATTTAATAATGTACTGGTATCTCCTAAATTAGAGGTCTCCTGGCTCGCTATCTTGCGCAGTATTCGCCGCATAATCTTACCACTTCGTGTTTTGGGAAGCCCTGATACAAATTGAATTTTATCTAATTTGGCGATGGGGCCGATTTGTTCCGTAATCTGTTGGTTAATTTCCTTTCGAACATTCTCTCGATCCCTACTTTCACCAGTCTCCTTTAGCATAACATACCCATATAGGGCGTTGCCCTTTACATCATGGGGGAAGCCCACAATGGCAGATTCTGCCACCGCGGGATGTTCATTGATGGAGTCTTCTATAGGTGCAGTTCCCAGATTGTGACCCGAAACAATGATGACGTCATCTACCCTGCCTGTAATACGATAGTAACCTACTGCATCCCTATGGGCACCGTCGCCGGTAAAGTACTTGTTCTCATAGGCCGAAAAATAGGTGTCCCGGTAGCGCTCGTGATTTCCCCAAATGGTCCGTGCCATGGAAGGCCATGGGAATTTGATGCATAATCTACCATCTACTTGATTGCCCTGGATTTCTTTGCCTGCCTCGTCCATCAGGGCAGGTTGTATCCCTATGAAAGGGAGCGTGGCGTAAGTAGGGGTAGTCGGGGTAACATAGGGAATAGGAGAAATCATGATACCTCCTGTTTCCGTTTGCCACCAAGTATCTACAATGGGACTGTGTTTTTTGCCCACATTGTTGTTGTACCAATGCCAGGCCTCCTCATTAATCGGTTCTCCCACGGAACCAAGTACTTTTAAACTGCTTAGGTCGTATTTTTCCACAAAGTCCAAATTCTCCTTGGCTAGGGCCCTAATAGCTGTTGGGGCCGTATAAAATTGGGTTATTTTATGCTTTTGCACAATTTCCCAAAAACGACCAAAATCCGGGTAGGAGGGAACCCCTTCGAACATGACGGTGGTTGCACCGTTGGCCAATGGCCCATAAAGAATGTAGGAGTGACCCGTAATCCAACCAATGTCGGCGGTGCACCAAAAGATATCATCTTCCCTATATTGAAAAATGTTTTTGAAGGTATAGGCAGTGTATACCATATAGCCGCCACAGGTGTGTACCATTCCTTTGGGCTTGCCCGTAGAGCCCGATGTGTATAAGATAAACAAAGGGTCTTCCGCATCCATAATTTCGGCTACTAAATCGCCATAAGCGTCATCTAGAAGGGGTTGTATCCAATAATCGCGATTTTTTTGCATATGAACTTCAGTTCCGATACGCTTTACCACCAAAACGGCCTCCACACTTGGGCAATCTTCGAGTGCTTTGTCGACAATGCCCTTTAAATCGATCGTCTTCGCACCGCGATAGGAACCGTCCGAAGTAATGACCATTTTACAATCGGAGTCATTGATTCGGGTAGAGAGGGCATTGGAAGAAAATCCTGCAAAAACTACAGAATGAATTGCACCAATACGTGCACAGGCTAAGACCGCAACGGCCAATTCCGGTATCATAGGGAGATAAATACAAACCCGATCTCCTTTTTCGATACCTTTTTCCTTCAGTACATAGGCCATTTTACTGACCCTTTTGTGCAGTTGACGATAAGTTATATGTTCGGCTTTTTCATTCGGGTCATTGGGCTCAAAAAGAATAGCGGTCTTATCACCCCGGGTAGGCAAGTGTCTATCGATACAGTTTTCCGTAATGTTCAATTTTGCACCTTCAAACCATTTAATCTCCGGCTTTTTAAAATCCCAGTGCAAGACGTTGTTCCATTTTTTTCGCCATACAAAATGCTCTTCGGCAATCTCTTCCCAGAACCCTTCAGGGTTACGTGTGGATTTTCGATAGACTTGGTAATATTCCTCTAAATGCTTAATGTGATAATTGCTCATGCGTACTTCAGATTTCTTTTAAAAATAACAAAATTTAATGATTGGATGCCGCTCCAGCCCCACTAGGAATTCTTATATCCTCAACAATTTCCTGAACCTCATCCGGGGGTTCAGGGGTAAGCTTGTTGATGATGATGGAAACAACAAAGTTTACTATCATGGCCACGCTTCCAAAGCCTTCCGGGGAAATACCGAACCACCAATCTTTTTCAAGATCGGCTACTGCAACTTTTCCCCCATCAAAAATGCCAAACTTGAATTTTAGCATGTAGAACAACATTAAGGATATGCCTACCACCATACCGGCGATTGCCCCTTCCTTGTTCATTTTTTTGTAAAATATGCCCAAAACAATGGCAGGGAAAAAAGATGCTGCAGCCAAGCCAAAGGCCAATGCCACTACGGCAGCTACGAACCCCGGGGGATTGATGCCGAAATAACCGGCAATTACCACAGCTAAGGTCGCTGCTCCACGTGCAGCCCAAAGCTCCCCTTTATCGGAGATGTTTGGGAGAAACACTTTTTTGATCAAATCATGGGAAACAGAGGACGAAATCACCAAAAGCAATCCTGCTGCGGTAGAGAGTGCAGCTGCCAGGCCCCCAGCGGCCACAAGGGCGATTACCCAAGCTGGAAGATTTGCTATTTCGGGATTGGCCAGGACCATGATATCATTGTCTATGACCAATTCGTTAGCCTCTTTGTCAGCGAGATATTGAATCTTCCCATCCTGGTTTTTATCATTAAAAGTTAGTAATCCAGTGCCTTCCCAATTCTTGAACCACGCTGGCATATTTTTGTATTCTTCCTCATTGACTGTGTTGATAAGATTCGTTTTGGCAAATACCGACACGGCAGGGGCGGTAGTATACAAAATCGCGATAAGCAATAACGCCAGTCCTGCAGATTTTCGCGCATCCTTTACGCGCTTTACCGTAAAAAAGCGCACAATAACATGGGGAAGCCCTGCAGTACCGACCATTAAGGCCAATGTTATCATAAATACATCCATCACTGATTTCTTACCTTCGGTATATTCGGCAAACCCAAGTTCCGTGGAGAGACCATTTAATTTTTCCAAGAGATACAAACCGGAACCATCATTTAATTTAGATCCCATACCCAATTGGGGAATAGGGTTTCCTGTCATCTGGATGGAAATAAAAATAGCGGGCACCATAAAGGCAAAAATGAGTACGCAGTATTGGGCGACTTGAGTATATGTAATGCCCTTCATTCCCCCCAGGACCGCGTAAAACAGTACAATGACCATTCCGATGACCACACCTGTGTCGATATCAACTTCCAAGAAGCGGGAAAAGACAACACCTACACCTCGCATCTGTCCAGCCACATAGGTAAAGGAGACAATAAGGGCACAAACAACCGCAACAATACGAGCCGTCTTTGAGTAGTAGCGATCCCCAATAAAGTCAGGAACCGTAAACTTCCCAAATTTCCTTAAATAGGGGGCTAGCAATAGTGCAAGAAGTACATAACCGCCCGTCCACCCCATAAGGTAAACCGAGCCGTCATATCCCGCAAAGGCGATAATTCCGGCCATTGAAATAAACGATGCCGCCGACATCCAATCCGCAGCCGTGGCCATTCCGTTCGCAAGGGGGGATACACCGCCCCCGGCAACATAGAAATCTTTGGTTGACCCCGCTCGGGACCAAATGGCAATACCAATGTATAGGGCAAACGTGATTCCTACTAAAACATACGTCCATACTTGAACACTCATAATTTTGAAAGTTTAGGTTGGTTAGGGTTTTAGGTGTCGTATCCGTATTTTTTGTCTAATTTGTTCATCAACCGTACGTAGATGAAAATGAGGATTACGAAGATGTAGATCGAACCTTGCTGCGCGAACCAAAAACCGAGTTTAAATCCTCCGATTTGTATGTTATCGAGCACATCTTTGAATAAAATTCCGGCTCCATAAGAAACTAGGAACCAAATGGATAGTAGTATGAAAAGATACCTTACATTTTCCTTCCAGTAGGAAGATGCTTTTTTTTGTCTTTCTTTCATAATCGATTCTTTATAAATATATCATTGCTTGCAGCGTAACGGTACCCAGTTTGTCATCACCAAAGCTTTCATGCCTGTATTCCAAAGTAAGCTTGGAATTATGTCCGCTGAAGTAGGTGTTGGCCCCAATACCAAATATAGTCCTATTATTTTCAAAAGCATCATAGGTGTTTAGGGCGTAGGACGCGTATGGTTGAAATCTTGTTTTTAAAACTGACCCGGGAAGCAAGTAACCTAAATGCCCATAAGCCATGTTTCCGGTGCCATAGGCCAGAAAAAAATAATCTTCACCATAGTCGTTATGTTGATATGTGGCGTAGGCGGTAATTGCACTACCGTCATCTCCCCAAGGTGCATCATAAAAAGCATCTACCGCAAAAATCCTGACATCTTCGGGCTCTAGTACACCGTTTACATCTGCCCGTACGGAACCTGAAGGATGGGTAAAAAAACCGACGCCAAGATTAAAAATCCGCTTTCCACCCAAATAGGTACCTACTTTATAAGGCAAAATATCGGATTCCATATCAAAAAAACTATACTCAAAATATCCCGAAAAAACCTTACCTGAGTCGGCCGAACCTAATAATCGCTTTCCGGCATACACCGCACTTCCACCATTTTGTGGGTCCCTATCGTCCAAACCGTTCGTGATGGCATCATTTATTGCCACTCTATATTGCAGTTTCCCCAAACTTCCCTTGGCATAAATTCCCAGATGACGACCAAATTGGTCGGATAGCCCGACCGTGGACCACGATTGCCTGTTGTTATCCAAGGTCATAATATTAAGGGTACTTTGATTGTTGAGCCTTGAAATTCCGTTGAAATAGTGAAGTCCAGCTCCCACTGAATGCCTTTTTCCTAAATTGTATTGTGCCCACACTCCATGAAAAAAAAGTTCGGAGGCGTCTGATAAACCGGTTGGACTCATTGAATTACTGTTTAAGTTATTGAGACCAAAATGGGTCAGGATCAAGAATTTTTCGTTGATTTGGGAGAACATCAATATTCTGGCCCGTGCCAAGTTAAAGCTGGTTTGCTCCTCTTCATCCGACGCCTGTCCATTGTAAATGGCCTGTACCTGCGCCCAAGAAATGATTCTGAGGTACTTTTTGCCATTTTCATCAAATGCGATATTTAGTCCGCCTTCATAATCTGGGGAGCCTTGTGAAAAGGTGGAACCAAATGTTCCAAAAACGATAAGGCATATTAAGAATCTACACGTCATTGGTCAAGTTGGTAATGTGTTTTGAATTGCGATTTATTAGTGGTAAAACACTTTACAATCTATGATACAATTCACAAAAAACCTAAAAATTTTCGCTCTAATGAAGGTTCACATAATTCAATATTTTTATATGCTTTATTTCTCTTATTGTCAATGGTTTATAGGTAATTTGAAGAAATAATGAAATGACTGGAAGGCACGGAAAAAATTGAATATTGAGGATTGCTTTCCAAAAATCCAAAGAAAGATCATCCAAAATGTTTATGGTTTTTAATTGGGTATAAATAATACACCACCCGAAGAATCCCGTAGCGCCCCGGTAACCGAACCCAACACATTTGCTTCATTCCTTAAACGCAATACACCCATAAGCGAAAAGACCAGGGCTTCCTTAAACTCGACAAGCTTTTTTGGAGGTATTATTACTTTGATATCGCGACCCAATTGAACTTGCAACTCTTCCATAAAAAATGTATTCAAGGCACCTCCTCCGGTTACAAAAAGGGTATTGTGCTTTTTGGTTTTATTGGCGTGTATCTGATTCGCAATTTGCTGACAGTTATGATGAATCGCCGTGTGTAACAGATTTTCGATGCTATCTTCTGTAGCATCTATTATGGGAACGATTTCTTCTATAAACCATTCATAACCTGTGGATTTGGGATACGGGAGCTGATAGTACTCCAGCGCATTGAGCTTTTGTAGCATCCCAGAGTTTAATGCTCCCTTTTTGGCCATTTTACCTTCGGCATCATAATTTAGTCCAATTTTCTGCGTAATATGGTTTAAAACCATATTGGCCTGGCCAATATCATAGGCTATGCGCTCTCCATTCTTTTCAAAGGAAACATTGCTAATGCCCCCTAAGTTCAAGCAAAAGTCATATTGACCAAAGAAAAGTCGGTCGCCAATAGGGACAAGTGGAGCTCCTTGACCACCAATGGATACATCATTCGTCCGAAAATCGGAAATAACCTTATGGCCACTGGCGTTGGCCAAATGTTGCCCGGAACCAATTTGAAATGTCAACCCTATTTCAGGCCTGTGGTGGGTGGTATGGCCATGACTGGCTATGATATCTACATCCAGATTAAACGCATTGATAAATGATCTCGTCTGTTCTCCCAACCAAGTACCGTACCCATTGTGCAGTACCAAGAGTTCTTCTGCCGAAAGATGGATGGAATCCTTAAGTCTGGATTTCATTTCCGGGGTATAGGAAACGCTCCTGGTTTCACTGATTTCAAACTCCCAATGGCCCTCTTGTAACCAAATATGGCAATAGGCCAGGTCCAGTCCGTCCAAAGAGGTCCCTGACATGAGACCGATTATTCTATGAATTTTCATCTAGTTATCTTTTTTGCTTAGATCTACCGCTAGCGCTACCGGCTACTATCAATATTTTCGCAGCTGGCGGGCAGGTTCTCACAAACAGAATTCATTACTTCGGTTAGTAAGCAAAAAATGAATTTTGTCTGTGCCCATTTCATATTATTTCATCCAAATGGGATTGGTTTCCGATTTATGATCGTATCCGATAATTTCCTTATACAATTCTGGTCTTCTTGCATTTTTATATCTCCATCCGGCTGATAGCTTTATCTTCTCCTTAGTTACTTTGGATATGGTTATATCATCATCAAAAGATTTTATCTCGGATAGCACCTCGCCATAAGGGTCTATAATCATGGAGTTTCCGTTCTTTAGATGCTCACCGTCATAACCAATGGGATTGCTGAAGGCATAATATACCCCATTGTCGTAGGCCCGGGCTGGTAACCATCGCATCAGCCATTGCCTACCTTTGGGACCATCGAATTCCAAACGTAAGGACACCGGGTCATCTTCCCTATTCGACCAATACTTATGGTCAACATAACCCCTTCCGGGCATGGATGAAGGTGTACAACCTGTTACATGGGGTGCAAATATGAGTTCGGCACCTAAGAGTGAGGTAGCCCTAACATTTTCAATGACGTTGTTATCGTAACAAATCAAGATTCCGCATTTCCATCCCAATAAATCAAATACTACATATTGATTCCCCGGTGACATGTATTGACTTATAAAGGGATGGAGCTTTCGATATTTAGCGATTACGCCCTCCTTGGTGACACAGATATACGTATTATAAATTTTACCGTTTTCTTTTTCTACCAATCCAGCCAAAAGGGGAATATCGTGATTTTTGGAAATCTGAATCAGCTTCCGGGTAATTTCTCCATTGGGTACTTCCTCCGCCAATGTATTTATTTCATCAAAGGTCAGGTCTTTGGTAAACGTATAGGCCGTAACCGACATCTCATGAAAACTTATCACATCGGCCTTCTTTGATTTTGCCTTTTGGGTCAATTCCTCAATAATGGATAAGTTATAGGCTTTATCCCCGTCCTTAGGTTGAAATTGGGCAACGGCTAAATTCATTTTTGAAATTCCTTATGGGTTATGGGCAGGTTACCCTTGGACTCTAGATTACCAAGGAAATGTTGTGCGGCCACTTCTTGGAACACCTTAAAATCTTGGTAGACCATAACAACTGCATTTGCATTTTCACTATCAATATGATTTAAAACATATGGATTCCCAAAAACATATAGTATCGTATTCTCAGTAGCGATCATTTCATTGATGAATTCCAACTCTTCCTTTGATAATCCAAATTTGTTGGTCGGCTTTATCTGAGGTGGAAAAAGGGCCAAAAGAATATTTTTTTTGGCTGTTATCAGCTTAGTATCATCAACTCTTTCAAATTTTGGAAAGGTGGAGTAATCGAATTCTTTGCCTTTACCGATCAATTCAAAAAACAAGTTATCAGTGGAACGGGATATCTCAATCCCCAAAAAATTAGCGGCACTAAATTCTCGTATTTTAGATTCAGTCCCCTTTAACAAGGTGAGACTTTTCTTTGCCAACCTTGTGTTAAGTCCAACACTAGATTCAAGATTAGGGCTTGAGCTCGTTTCGTGAATGCTGAAAACTCGCTTTTTTAGCTTCCAAATACGCTCAAAACTTTCCTGGATCTGATCGGGGGTGGCATTTTCTAGAATGGTTTCAATGCCCTCTTTGGGATGTTCGGCAAAACATAGGATATCGTTTCCCGCATCAAAGGCCAACCATTCCAATTCTCCTTGTTTCGGATAGTTTTTGGAAACGGCATGCATATTCAGTGCATCTGAGATAACGAGACCTTCAAATCCCATTTCTTCCCGAAGCAATCCTTTGATGATGTCCTTGGATATGCTTGAGGGAATAGGCGTGCCATGAGCCAAACTGGGAACCGAAAGATGACCCACCATTACCGAATCTACACCTTCATCAATCAGCTTTTGAAAGGGATATAATTCGTTCTCCAGGAGTTCTTGTTTTGACTTATTAATAAGTGGAAGTCCTAAATGGGAGTCCGTGGCAGTGTCCCCATGACCTGGAAAATGTTTAATGCTAGTGAGCACACCTTCACTTTGCGAACCTTTTATAAAGGCCATGGTCTTCTCTAGGACTGAGTCCTTGTTCTCCCCAAAAGAACGATACCCGATTACTGGATTGTCCGGATTGTTGTTGATGTCCGCTACTGGAGCCAAATTCCAATGAATACCTGCTGCCTTGCAATCCCGGGCTATATTTTGGCCTACCTCAAAAATCAAATCATCATTATCTTGAATGGCACCCAAGGTAATGGCATAAGGGTATTGCGGGGTATTTTCGATTCGCATGGCAAGCCCCCATTCGGCATCAATGGCAATAAGCAAAGGATATTTTGCTGCCTTTTGATAGCGAGAGATCAATTGCTTCAATGTATCAAAGCTGTCTTTATAATAGATGACCTCTTTTTTGCCTTCATAGTTGGTCGCCGCACTGGCACGGCTATGGAAAAAGCAAATTCCACCAATGTTATGCTCCGTTATGAGCCTTTCCAATTTTTGAATTTCGACTTCCGTATCATTGATAAAGGCCGCCGGCATGAATAACTGACCGATTTTTTCGGTCTGTGAAAGTTGTCCAGAAGCCCATTTATGAATACCCTTTTTACTCATTTCCCATAGTTTTTTTACCATAATCGGCAGGGTACTTTAGATATTTCAGTAGAAAGAGTGCGGGCAATGCCGCAATGACTACCCAAATAAAGAAACCACTATAGCCCAACCAACTCTGCATATAACCACTTAACATCCCCGGTAGCATCATGCCTAAGGCCATAAACCCCGTGGCAATGGCATAATGGGAAGTTTTGGATTTCCCCTCGGCAATATATATGAGGTACATAAGAAAGGCTGCAAAGCCGAATCCATAGCCAAATTTCTCAAATACCACGGTCGCCGTAACGGCGATAATATGATCGGTATGGGTGAAGGCTAAAATAGCATAGAGTATGTTCGGAATGTTGAGGGAAAGCACCATAGGGAGCATCCATTTCTTTAAACCATCGCGAGAAATAAGGATTCCGCCCAAAATTCCACCGGCAGAAAGCATTATTACACCTACCGTTCCGAAAATGGTTCCCAATAGTTCCGTGGAATATCCCAAACCTCCCTTTTCATGGGGATCCAGTAAGAATGGTGCGGCCATTTTTACCAATTGTGACTCTCCCAAACGATAGGTGAGTATAAAGGCCAAGGCAATACCAATATTCGGCTTTTTAAAAAAGGATATGAACACCTCCAAGAATCCCTTGGGTTTGTCCAGGGCTATTGAGGATGAGGATTCGTATTTCGGAGTAACCAGGAAATTGGAAACAGTCAAAGCCAGCATTAGAAAAGCAGTAGCAGTCATGGTAATGCTCCAGGCCTTGGTATTGTCTCCGTAATGATTTTCCAAAAAACCGGCAAGAATAACGATTAATCCTTCGCCGGTAACCATGGCCAATCTGTAAAAAGTGCTGCGTATACCTACGAAGAAGGACTGTTTTTTTTCACTAAGCCCAATCATATAATAACCGTCCGAGGCGATGTCATTGGTAGCGGAAGCAAAGGCCGCCATCCAAAAACAGGCCAAGGTGGTTACAAAGAACAAATTGGTGGGCAAACTTAGGCCCACACCCAAAAGTGCCAATGCGATGACCAATTGCATGGCCAAAAACCAATTTCGTTTGGTACTCCTAAGGTCAACGAATGGGCTCCACAAGGGTTTTATTACCCAAGGTAAATACAACAAGCTGGTATACAGGCCTATATCGTCATTGCTAATGCCTAGCTTTTTATACATGATTACCGATACGGTAACTACTATGACGTAAGGTAGCCCTTGGGTAAAGTATAAAATAGGCACCCAGGCCCAGGCCCGTTTATCTTTTTGAATCATCTCGGTCAGTTTGGTCTAAATGTATGACAATCGGTTCGCTTTCCCTACCGAATCTATCAAGAAAGGTAAGCGCTATGTGTTTTCTTCCCTTTACCAATTCCTTGTCGATTTCAATTTGATTCTTAGTGCCGACATAAATTCTGGCCAACAATTTCTTTATAGGATATTCTGAATCTGCCTTTTTTCCTGAAGCATAACATAGCAAGAAAGGATATGCTTTTGAATTACTAAGATTTATTCGGAGGGTACCTCTTCCACTATTGGTGGAAATTATGGGGATTTCAGTTTTGGGAGGCAAATTTGCCCAAGGCGAGATTGGCGTAAGTGCGTCCAAGGCATAGTATTTTTTCTTGAGGTAGTCTACCACATCCAAGTTATTTTGCATTAGGCTTTTGGCACTGAAAAGCACATTACCTGCAACAACATCATTTTTTCGCGCCAGTGATAACTGATCGGGAAGCTCTTTTTTTCGGTTCCACGCCTCGTCGCTATTATTACGGATTTTATAAGCCCCATTTCCAATATACAGATTGGAATTTTGCGTATTGCGGGACCACCAATCTACGATTTTGCTGTGTGATGCAACGGGAAGTTCCATACTCCAATACACTTGCGGAACAAGATAGTCTATCCAACCTTTCTCCATCCAAAGCAGTGGATCCGCGTATAAATCTTCGTAGGTGGTCTGTCCGGCCTTGGTATCCGATCCCCGTGGGTCGGTAGATTTGTTTTTCCAAACCCCAAAAGGACTCACGCCAAATTGTATCCATGGTTTTTTGGATTTAATAGATCGGTGCACATTCTTAATGAGGGAATCCACATTGCTCCTTCGCCAATCTTCCAGTGATTGATTACCAAGGTGATTGGAAGCATAGGACAGCGAATCATTAAACACCTCACCTGGAACTTTATAGGGATAGAAATAATCGTCAAAATGAATGGCATCAATTTCATACTTCGTGACTAGTTCTTCCATCAGTGATACGAGATGCTTCCGCACTTGGGGTAATCCAGGGTTATAATAATACTTTTTGCCATAACGTATCATCCATTCCGGATGTAGATAATAATCATGGGTAGGACTTAGGATTTCCGTATTAAGATCAAAGGTGGCGCGGTATGGGTTGAGCCATGCATGGAATTCCATTCCCCTTTTGTGGGTCTCCTCTATCATCCATTCCAATATATCCGTGCCAGGTGCTTTGCCTTCCTGGCCGCTCAAAAAACGAGACCACGGTGCGTGCCTCGATTCATAAAAGGCATCCCCAGCCGCCCTTACCTGAACAATGGCCGCATTGAAGGAAAGATCCTTGTAGAAATCCAAAATGTTCAAATAATCTTCTTTTTGTTTTTCTAGGGTGTCCTTTCCACTTTTGGGCCAGTCTATATTAACGACGGTGGCAACCCAAAAACCGCGAAACTCCCTTTTAGGTTGGGGAATCGGATTGAAGATACTGCAGGAAGTAACCAATAGCGGAATAAGAAGAAAGTATATTTTTCCTGGCATTGTGGTTTTTCACAAGATTTTGATAGATGAAATTGCCATTCCGAGCCATTGGGGATTTCCTCACATATGCAGCTGTTTGGGAAATCCTCAATTATACCCGGAATGACAAAAATGCTGGGCTTTATGGCAAAAGACCCTATTCCATTTTATAACGGACAAAAGCCTCCATGGCCGCGTAATCTGCTAGGCCTAAAGCGTTGTATTTTGCCGCGGTATCTTTGTTGCGTTCTTCAGCGCGCATCCAGAACTCCCTTGAATCCTCACCTTGGAACATAACACCATCCTTTTGGGATTGATGGCAAAATATGGCATTACGCTTACGAAGTACCTGATCTGGGCTCATGGGAACGGCCATTTCTATTTGGTCCACATCCCATTCATGCCAAGCACCACGATATAGCCATAACCAACAATCCTCCATGAAGGGTTCTGATTTTAACTTTTCCATAGCTTTAAAAACGGCATCCAAACAAACTTTATGTGTGCCATGCGGATCGGCCAAATCTCCCGCCGCGTACATCTGGTGCGGTTTTACTGTCTTGATGATATCCATCATTATTTCAATATCCTCATCGGATAAACTGTTTTTTTTGATGGTTCCCGTCTCGTAGAACGGCAAATCCAAAAAATGAACATTGGAGTCGTCCAAGCCTAAATAACGAGTAGCTGCATAGGATTCGCCCCTTCTGATGTTACCTTTTAACTTTCTAACTTCCAGAGAGTCTATGCTACTTTCTTTTTTGGATTTGATAGAGTCGATAATGGTCTGTGCTTCTTGCGAAGGGGATATTCTTTTGGAAATTTCGGCATATCGCAAGGCATCTTTATCGGAAACTGCTATGTTACCGGAAGTTTGATATGCCACATGAACTTCATGGCCCTGGCCCACCAATCGATCAAATGTCCCGCCCATGGAAATCACATCGTCATCTGGGTGTGGGCTAAAGATAATGACCCTTTTTTTGGCGGGTATGGCTCGCTCTGGCCTTTTGGTATCATCGGCATCAGGTTTGCCTCCAGGCCATCCGGTAATGGTATGCTGAAGTCGGTTGAACATACGTATGTTCAAGTCATAGGAATCCTCTTGGGCCAATAGACCGGACATGCCGTTATCATTATAGTCTTTGTCGGTAAGGTGAAGAATTGATTTGTCAGTCTTACTGCACAACCAGACTACTGCCTTGGCAGTAAGGCCATCTGTCCAATCCAACGACTCATCCACTAACCAAGGTGTCCTATTTCTGGTAAGCTCGCTACCTGCCGCTTGATCCAGGACGAATGTACAGTTCTCATGTTCTTGTAAATAAGTCGCTGGAACATGGGAGGATATTTCTCCTTCTATCGTCTTTTTTAGAATACCTGCTTTGTTTTGACCCCAGGCCAATAAAACTATTCTCCGTGCATTTCTAACCGTGGCAATTCCCATAGTAA
This sequence comes from Ulvibacterium sp., assembly GCF_028285715.1. Classification (GTDB taxonomy): domain Bacteria; phylum Bacteroidota; class Bacteroidia; order Flavobacteriales; family Flavobacteriaceae; genus Ulvibacterium. The sequence continues at coordinate 448,392 of NZ_JANQOO010000021.1, read as the reverse complement.
TAGCTTTTCGGGGCACATTATCAATACCCAGAAATGCCGGGGCTGCATCCACTCTTGTAATATGGTCCAAGGTAATTACGCGGGTACCGGAATTGTAGTGCGAGCCTGGTTCGTTAAAACCTATGTGCCCTGTACGGCCTATACCAAGTAACTGAAAATCAAGTCCTCCAGCCTCTTTTATTTTTCGTTCATAGGCCAAACAGTATTCCTTGGTTCTTTCCGATGATATCATCCCATCCGGAATATTGATGTTTTCCGGCAATATATCCACATGATGAAACAAGTGTTCGTGCATAAAGTGGAAATAGCTCTGCCTATTCTCCTTGTCCATAGGCAAATACTCGTCCAAGTTGAAGGTAATTACGTTTTTAAAACTTAGTCCTTCTTCCCGATGCATCCTCACCAGTTCATCGTAAACACGGATTGGGGAAGATCCGGTTGCAAGACCTAATACACAGGCTTTGCCTTTGGATTGTTTTTTTCGAATCAACTCTGCAATTTCCTCAGCTACATTGGCCGAGGCCTCATCGGAGCTTTCAAAAATCACATTGTGGATCTTTTCAAAACGTGTTTCCTCAAACTGTCCCGCGGGTTTGTAGGATATATCCTTTTTTTTGATTTCTATCATGATTTCAGCTAATTTTTCAGGTCCATTTAATTGCAATTTTTTGCTTTTTGTCTTTATTGGCAACCCATGTGCCAAGAGTTTTTGGATATTGCCGCAAAGGTAATAAATAAAACATATATATGCGGTATTTTGCTATTTATTTTGCTGTTTTTTGCCATAATCAATACTATTTAATGCTTTATTTACGGTTTATTAACATTGAACACCCTTAAAAACAGTAAAAAACAGCATATCGTTTTATTTCTTATCTTTGCCTTTATAATGTAATTGCACTTGCTTTTTATGCTAAAAGAGGAAAGACAGCGGACCATATTAAATGAAGTTGAGTTGCACAACAGGGTACAATTGACGGATATAGCCGAGATTTTGGACGTTTCCATCGATACGGTGCGAAGGGATGTTAAGGAACTTGATGCCGAAAATAAGCTAAGAAAAGTTCATGGCGGGGCTGTTTCGCTGGGATTTATTGGTAGCAGTACCCGAAGCACAAATGTCTATGCGCTTGACCGTAAAATCAAAATTGCTGAAAAAGCGGTTACCTTGCTAAGGGATGGAGGAGTAATTTTTATTGATGGAGGTACTACTTGTATGGAACTGGCGAGATTGATACCGGCCAGGCTTCAATTGACCTGTTTTACGCTAAGCCTTCCCGTGGCCATGGAATTGATTTCCAAACCTAATACGACCGTTATTTTCATTGGTGGTGAGGTCTCCAAGGATGCCCAGATTTCCATGGGGGCAAGTGCCATTCATAGTCTATCGGAAATTCAGGTCGATTATAGCTTCATTGGCACTGGCTATGTCGATTCTCTTTATGGATTGACTGAATTTGATTGGGATATTGTACAAGTCAAAAAAGCAGTGATAAAGTCCTCAAAAAAAACGGTACTTTTGTCCATTTCCGAAAAGTTGAATTCCCAGCATCGCTACAAAACATGTGATATCAACGCTATTAATACCATGATTACGGAGTTAAATCCGGAAAACAATCTTTTGAACCTTTTTAGAAACCACGATTTACGCATACTTTAAACCATGGAATACAAAAAAATTACGGAGACGCCTTCGAACTACGACCATCTGGAACAAATGGATACAACATCCATCCTTACCAATATGAACAAAGAAGATCAAAAAGTGGCCGAGGCGGTCGCTTTGGCAATTCCCCAAATTTCCAAATTGGTGGATGCATTGGCAGAACGGTTTTTAAAGGGAGGCCGACTTTTTTACATTGGTGCCGGAACCAGCGGAAGATTGGGTATTTTGGATGCCTCCGAAATTCCGCCAACCTACGGAATGCCCCATTCACGTGTGATTGGTCTCATGGCCGGGGGGGATATTGCCATACGAAAATCGGTGGAACATGCCGAAGACGACACCCAACAAGCCTGGAAAGATCTCATGGTCCATGATATCAATACAAATGATGTGGTTGTGGGCATAGCCGCCTCTGGAACTACACCTTACGTAATCGGGGGTATACAGGATGCGAAGACCAATGGTCTTTTGACAGCTGGAATAACTAATAATCCTGGTTCACCTTTGGCTGTAGAGGCGGATATTCCGATTGAAATGAATGTAGGTCCTGAATTCGTAACGGGAAGTACACGAATGAAAAGTGGTACATCCCAAAAATTAGCCCTAAATATGATTTCGACTGCGCTAATGATAAAAATTGGCAGGGTAAAGGGAAACAAGATGGTAAATATGCAACTTAGCAACAACAAGTTGGTAGATCGGGGTACTCGATATGTATCCGAAGGGTTGGGTGTGGGTTATGACGAAGCTAAAAAATTACTTGAAAAATACGGTTCCGTAAAGAAGGCACTGGAAGGGGAGCGCTAAAAAAAGCCTGGGCATTATGGATTATTACTCTCGGCCTGATTACTTTGCACTAATCCTCTAGGATTGACTCGACTTCTTTCACAGTAACCATTTCATCCGAAGTGTTTCCCCAGGAATTTAAGATAAAATTCATGACATCTGCAATTTCTTCATCTTCCAGTCCCATGGGAGGCATGGCATTGTTGTAGATAACGCCGTTAACCATAAGTTCGCCTTGTTGACCAAATTTAATACCACGAATACTTTCTTCACGATAGGTCAGTAAGTAATCGGAACCGTCCAAGGGAGGAAAGGTGTTGGCAACACCTTCACCCGTCCCTAGATGACAGGTAATGCAAAAATCCTGATAGATTTCGCCTCCACGCTCCATACTTTCTTTCAACTCATTATCTTGAAACAAAGAGAGTGCTAGGCCTGTAATGGCTAAAAGATATACGAAAAGAAATGTTTTCATGAAAAAAACGAATGTAGTCAAGGGTTTGTCTGCCGCAGTGGGAAGATGAAAATGTGATCAACTACCTTTAGGCACCAATTTGTAAATTCCCTTACCTTCAACAGAGACATATATTAAACCATCTGGTCCTTGTTTTACATCCCGAACACGACCTATATCTGGCATTAACTTCTCTCGATTTACCACTTTGTTCCCGTTGAGTTCCAATCGTTCCAAATATTGAAAGGCCAGTGAACCTACCAATATACTACCTTTCCAACTTCCGTAATTGTCAGTGCTTACAAAGGCCATCCCACTCGGCCCTATGCTGGGCACCCAATAATGCACGGGTTGTTCCATGCCTTCCATTTCGGTTTTATCCGTAATTGGAGTACCGCTATAATTTATGCCATAGGTTATTACCGGCCATCCATAGTTGGCCCCTTTTTGGACCATATTGATTTCGTCACCACCTTTAGGCCCATGCTCATTATCCCATATTTGCCCTGTTTCTGGATGTTTGACCAAACCCTGTGGGTTTCTGTGACCATAACTAAAAACAGCTGTTTTGGCACCACTGTTGTTTACAAAAGGATTGTCACTAGGAATGCTCCCATCATCCTTTAAGCGATAAATTTTGCCTCCATCCCGCTTAATATCCTGCGGGTTTACGTCACGATTACCTCGATCACCTACCGAAAAATAGAGATAACCCTCATCATCGAACACGATGCGCGAGCCGAAATGTTGTCCTTTAGTCGTATTTGGAACCGCTTTGTATAACAATTCAATATCCGTCAACGCGTTATTGGTCAGTTTGGCCCTAATCAAAGCGGTATTCCCTCCTTTATCTCCACCTTCCTCTGAGGAATAGGTGATATAGAGCCATCCATTATCCTCATAGCTGGGATGGGGTTCTATATCCAATAATCCACCCTGACCTCTTTGGTACACCTTGGGCACATTGCCGATTTCCGTCTTTTTCCCGTCCTTGAAGTGAATCAGTTCCCCGGATTTTTCAGTAACTAACATACTTCCATCAGGAAGGAAGGCCATGCCCCATGGAATCTCTAGTCCATCGATTAAAAGTTCGGCCGTAAAGGGAACTTCAGAAGGGACATTTACCTGATTTTCAGCATCCTGAGCACAAGAAAAATTGAGCGATACAACGATTAAATACAGGCATACAATACTATTTTTCATATTTTGACGTTAAAAGAAATATTATAAGGTACCAATTTTGTCTAAAGATAAATAGAAAATATAAGTTTAAACAATTACACTGAAGAATATTCTGATCCCAAATCATGCATATTCTTGCCAAAACTTTACTTAACCTATGCTCCCAAGAAAACCAAGGCATACCCTGTATGCCCTACTATTGATAGCGCTGTCAATAGTATGTACATCGGCCGTAGCAAACACAAAAGTTTATAGTTTTCTAAGTGATGTTGTCTCCGTATTGGAAAAACCCATTTCAGAGAAAGGGAATTCCAAAATTGAAACCTCCACGCTAAAGACTTCCAATTCCTATGCCGCGACGAATGTCGATTCCGGTGAAATGACCGCTCCACCCATGTTTATGACTATTATCCAAGGAGCGGATGAAGAGGTAGGATGTAGTACCAATGGATTGACCGTTGCCAGATTCAATCTTTGTGGAGATTCTGACGATAGAACAATTTCCTTAGCTGGAAGTCCAGGTTCCGTTTCTTGGCAAATTCTAAACGGAGGCTGTTCACCGGATATTAACGAAGATTGCCCAAATACCAATACGGGCTGTTATACCCAGGTGGCCACAGGTTCCACTTTTAATTTAACGGCAAGTAGTATTCCTGCCACTACGGGAGCTGAGTTCAGGGTCGTTGCAGATGGTACCAGTTATTACTTCAAAGTAAAGAAAAGTACCATTACCCAGACCTTTGTAAAAAATGACTTTATCTGCGGGGTACCAGGAAGGATTCAAGTTACCAATCTTTCAAGTGCCTACGAATTTAGTATAGACGACGGCGGTGGGTTTGGACCATGGCAAGGCCCTATTTTCGATAATCTTACCCCAGGAACTTATATTGTCAAGGCCCGATTGAGAAATACCCCAAATACATGTGAATACCCATATCAGCCAATTACTATCGATCAACTGGACATTGATATCGATGTTACCTTTACCGATGCCCTTTGTGCGGGGGACACAGGTACTATTACTGTAACGGCCAACAATGTTCCAGGACCCTTCAAGTATACCTTGCTCAATTCCAGTGGCGTAGCCCAGGAGTTTACGGCTTTTATACCGGATAATCCATATACTTTTTCCGCAGTAGGATTTGGAACTTATATCGTACAGGTGGAAACGCAGCAATGTACCGGGGATCCATTAAATGGTATTGATCCCCCACGACAAAGTCTGGACACCGGTGGTAATCCTATAGTCATTGGAAATGGACTTACACCATTGGACGCTTCCACCGAGGTCAATGAAAGTTTTAACACCGATCCGAGTTGTAGCCCGGCCGATATTCCGATTATTGTGCGTACATCGGGAGGTTCTCCTCCTTATACATTTACGGTAAATGGAGGTGCGCCAGTGCCTACCCCAGTACCGTATCCTTATACCACCCAGACCGAATTTAGGGTCACTACAGCCGGCACCTATGACTTTGTCATTACCGACAGTAATGGATGTACGATAAATGCATCGGCCAATGTTGCAGAATTAGACCCTCCTGATATTACTGCTACTGGAGTGGATGGTGATTGTACCAACGGAGGAAACCGGATAAATATTAACGTTATTGATGCTAATGGGTATAATCTTTCCTTTAGGGCCGATCCGGCCGATCCTTGGGATACGAATCCCATCCTGCCGGTTCCAGATGGTACATACAGCCCTCAAGTACGTTATCAACAAGGTACATTTGATTGTATCTTGGACATAGATTCCGATGATGATGGTACACCTGATAGCATTACGGTGACCGGAGTAGGCCCTATTGTGGGCTCTGCAATAAAGATTTCCGACCGTACCTGTGATGGTTCCGGAGGTACAAATGGAGGACAAATCGATTTTGTCGGCCCATTTTCGGGAGGTTCAGGAAGTGGATATGTGTTCAGTATAGATGGATTGAATTTTTCGGCAACCCTTTCATATCCCGGTTTGGTACCGGGAACCTATACCCCAATTATTGAAGATGGAGGCGGTTGTCGCGTAGAACTTACGCCAATAACCATTCTGGATGTAGATCCTCCAACGGATATTGATTTTGTACAAAGTAATAGCAACTGTACTACTAGTACATCGGACGTGCAGTTGGTTCCCACGAGTAATGCACCTATTGTCAATTACTCCATCATAAGCCCTGTAACCTTCGATAACGGCGCCAGCGATACCTTTGTAGGCTTGAGTACAACAACTTCGTATATTTTTCAGATAACGGATGCCAACAATTGTATTTATCAGGAAGGATTTAGCCCAGCCCTGATAAGCTCTATTCGGGCCAGGGTAAAATCTGGAGGTGATTTAAGGGTTTGTAATGGAGCTACGGATGGCTCGGGTACCTTTTTAATTGACGGTTTTGCCAACAATTATACATATGATATTAATGGAGGACTTTTTACCGGAGGTCCCCAAAATGATGGAGAGGTCATTCTACCTCCCTCCGGTGCCGGGACTTATACGATAACGGTAACGGATGTGGACACGGGTTGTACCGATACGGCTTCTTTCGATATACAGGAATCTTCTTTGTTGACCTTGACCGGTACGATTACCCCAATGAGCTGTGCCAATAACAACCTGGGAAGGGTAGTGGCCAACCCATCAGGTGGATGGGGAGGTAATCGTTATACGCTAATATACCCCGGAGGAGCGACTACCATAGGACCAAAATCTGGACCTACTTTCGGAAATCTTAGCCAAGGAACGGATGCCTTGGACCCATTGGATGTTTATACTTTAATAGTGGAAGATTCCGAAGGTTGTACGGCTACCTTTGAATTTGACCTCACCCCAATAGACGCACCGGTACTGGCATTGGATCCGGTTGCTTCGGACTTTTGTTATGTTCCGGGTCCGGGAGCTACGGTCGCCGTCACCTCCACGGCAGGTACCGCGCCAATTGCGAGTCACCAATATAGAATAAATGGCGGACCGTTACAGGCAAGTCCTGTATTTACAGGAATAGCACCGGGTAATTACACCGTAGAGGTAGTGGATGGAAACAATTGTAGCGATACGGTTAGCATGACCATCAATCCGCAGTTACGGGTAAGTGCAAGCATTGAGACCGAAATTCCCTGTGGCGGTGCCCCTGGTCAAATCAGGGTGGTGGTAACTGGAGGCTACACTTCTGGAGCCGGTCCAAAGCAATATGAGGTTAGTTCGGACAATGGGGTAAGTTTTGGTGCTCCCATTCCACTGGCATCCAATAATTTCCTACATGATACCACTACACCTGGAACCTATGTGTTCCGCGTATCCGATAACAATACTACAAATAGTGCTTGTACGGCTTCATCAGTCCCCGTGATTCTTAATCCACCGGTATCCATCGACCCGGCAACGGTTAATGTTACCCCGGCTAGTTGTGGACAGAATGATAACGGTATCGTTACCATAATCCCGGATGCTACAAGTGGCATACCCCCATATGAAATAAGTTTTAATGGCGGACCTTTTGGTTCTCAGTCCACTTTTTCAAATCTTATTGCCGGAAATACATATCCCTATATCGTAAGGGATGCCCGAGGATGTGAAACGCTTCCTGCTTCGGTGCTTATTCCACTTGACGGAACCCCACCACCAGACGCGACAGTATCGCCTGTATTGGCTACATGTTCCAGTGGAGTAGTAGAAGGTGGTGTTCAAGTTACCGGCGTAGCGGGAGGTACTCCGGACTTTACCTACATATTACAAGATCAGTTTGGGTTTGAACTTTCCAGAATAGGCCCAACCTCAAGCACCAGCGAAACTTTTAGCAATTTAATACCGGGAGTCTATACTGTGGTAACCGTAGATGCCCTTGGTTGTCGGGATACGGATACGGTAACGGTAGTTCAGACCAGTTTGGATGTTGTTCCGGATCCCGTTGTCCCGGTCTGTGACGTCAGCGGTTTCAGCAATACGGTCGAAATTATTGGAGGGGTGGGGCCCAACTTTCTAATCCGTTTGGAGAATGATCCATTACCGCCGGTGACCCCTAATTCGCCGCCAAGAAGACATACCTTTTCCGGATTGCAATATGGGGTTACCTATACAGTCGAAGTAACCGACTTGGGCACCAACTGCGTGTATTTGGTAGAAATACCACCAGTTGATGGTCCTACTGCCTTGGATGTATCCGCGGTGTCCACCGCAGGATTTTGTGATGTAAATCGCAACGGTGAGATTATTTATACCGTTACCGGGTTTGCTATTGGAGATGATTTGCGAATCGAATTGTTGAACAATGGTGATGGTACTAGAATAGATCTCCACAACCCAGTAACTACTGTGGCCGATCCTTTTGTGGATAACACGTTGCAACTTCCAGGCGATTATCAAATTATTGTGACCAATTTAACGGATAATTGTACGGATGCCACGGGTGTGATTATTGATCAAAATTTACCGTCCATTGATATCTTGAACCTAACTCCTGCCAACTGTAACGCGGATGGTGCAATTACGGTACAGGGAAGCGGTGGGGCCGGTGGCCCTTATACCTTTGCCTTTATGCCTGTTTCGGTTTCCCCGACCCCGGGCGATTTTGGTACAACCACAACTTTTACCGGGCCTGCCGGAAATTATGATGTGTACGTGATGGATGTAAGTGGATGTACTTCTTTTGCCATCGCGGAGATTATACCCCTATCCCCGACATTGCCTACACCGACCTTTATCGTTGAAAATCAGTGCGATGTTACTTCCACCTCATTTGATATTGTTGTACAGGTTCCGTCCACTGTGGATACGCCAAGGTTTACTTTGGGAGGTGATACTCAATTTGGGGTATTGAACGGGGCCGGTACTTTATTTGAATACACGTTCAATGTGAGTACTCCCGGGGATTATATAGTGGATGTCATAGATGCGGATGGCTGTACCAGTCAGGGCACGGCAACGGTTTATGAATTTCTCTCGGCCTCGGGCGGATTTTCCACACTGTCTACATGTAATGCCGCAGATGGGGTTATTACGATTTCTACTGTAGGGGGAAGTGGAGATTTTGATTTCGATCTTACAGGAACAGACTATTTGGGTGGTGGTGTTAATATTACACAGACCAATAACCCGGTATTTACAAATATGCTGCCCGGTAGCTATCAGGTTACCGTAACGGACAATATCGTATTTGATGGTTCCATCTTCTGTTTCTTTACGGTAAACAATATTAACCTGGACCAGGCCATAGTTCCCGTAATTGGTGCTGTTTTGGAAAACGATATATCCTGTAACGGGGCCAATGATGGTAGTATCGATATCATATTGGCACCAGGGACGGACGCTGATGCCCCTATGGAGTATACCTTGTATAATGCAGGTACAACGACTCCGATTATACAGCAGAACGGATCAGGTTCGTTTACAGGAATAGCACCGGGGAATTATGATGTTGTTGTGCGTTCTGCCCGAAATTGTACGGTAACGGCTCCGAATATTCAAATTGATGAGCCTCCTGTTTTCTCCATAACGGCCAGTGCCCCCGATTTTGCCTGTGAGCCCGGTGCAAATCGATTTAGCTCAACTACCATCACCACTACAGTCGTTGATCCGGGGACTGTTGGAAGCGGATACCAATACAGCATTACGGGGCATTCCAACTATCAAACTTCGCCAACTTTTGAAATTGTGGATAATGGGTCGGTTCAAAACATTACGGTATATGCCATTGATGGCAATGGATGTAGGCACGAGTTTACATTACCACCGATTAATCCTCCTACCGATGTGGTACCTACAATAATTCAAATAGATCCTCTGAATTGTAGGGATGATGAACGTGTGAGAATTCAGGTAATCGGGACAACGGATTTTACCGTAAGTGCAATTTCTGCCGTTGCCGCAGGTCCATGGACCAATACTCCAGGTAATGATTACGTAGATGTATTCTTGCCGGCAACGGGTGATTATTTGTTTGAGGTTCAAGATAACATCGGAGGTTGTGCGTACCCCATGCCGGTACATACGGTCAACGAACCTATTGCACCAACCGTGGTTATCGCAGAGGCGAAACCGATAAGCTGTTTTGGTGCAAGCGATGGGGAGCTTTCTATCGAAGTTACCGATTATACTGGACAATACACCTATAATGTATATAGTGGAAGTGATCCAGGGAAGACTACCATATTGGCAACCGGAACTTTGGACACGGCCAATAACCCCGAAATCATTGCGGGACTTCCTGGTGGAAATTTCTTTGTAGAGGTTATTTCAACAGCCATGCCTTTCTGCTCTGCGGATAGTAATGCGGCCACCATTAGAACGCCCAATGGCGTTTTGGATGTTACGGCCATTGAAGTCGGCAACGTGAGTTGTAATGATAATACAGGAAGAATAGAGGCCACAGGAACCGGAGGTTGGGATTCCTCCCCCTACCAATATCGTTTATTACGGGATGACGGTTCGGGTTATCAAGAAGTAGTAGCTTTTTCGGCAAATAGCGATTTCCAAAACCTGTCCAGTGGCGATTATAGGGTAGAAATACAAGATGTTGAAAATTGTACGGATACTTTTGACATCAATCTACCCGCGGTTCCCCAAATCGATGCGGGTATACGGGAACCTCAGGCCCTGGTCTGTCCCAACGGTAACAACGCCATTTTAGAGGCTTACGACCCCAGTACGGGAGACGCCACAACCGCTATTGCCGGTGCAACCGGTGGAGTGGCAGGAGCAGGATACAATTATAGGTTGTTGTATTTGAACAGTAATGATAATACGGATATAGTCTCCACCAGTGGTTTACAAAGCTCCCCTACTTTCATCGGGGCCAGTGGTGGTTTCATCAGTGGGGGTTGGTACGCAATTGAGGTATCATCCAGTTATGACTGTATTTTCGTTACACCTCCCTATTTTGTAAGCCCTCCACCACCGGTAGAACCTAGACTGGTACAAACCAGAGTACCAGGTTGTGGGGGTCAAGGTGAGATAGAGCTAAGGATAGAAAACCCAGATCCTTTATTTACATACGAATTTCAACCGGTTGAAAATGGTGTTGTAGTTGGACCTTATCAGGACATGACGGGAACCTCTCAACGTTTCCCCGGGGATGCTGGAATCACGTATCAATTTGACGTTCGCAAAAAGAACGCCGCCAACACTTGTTTGGCCGTCCGCTCCAATGGTATTACTATGACCGATGCCACGGGCATTACCTTATTGCCCAATTTGCCGGACGATATTTCATGTGCTTCGGAATTGGACGGCAGGATTGAGTCCTTCGTAAATGGTGGAGTGGGCAATGACTTGTTCTATTTGTACAATGGTGATCCTCAGGATGCTTTTAGTCCGGCTGCCACGGCAACTTTGTTTAGAGGACCTCAGGGCAATGGTACTTTTGAAGGTCTCCCGGAGGGTACGGATTATTACATTGCTGTTACCAGTGGAGCCAGCTGTAGTGATATTGCCGGTCCCTTTGAAATCGTTAGACCTGATCCTATTCTGTTTACCGCGGATTCCACGCCGGTTAGTTGTAGTGGTGAGGAAGATGGAACTGTAACCATTGAAGTGACCAGTGGTGGAGTGGGATTGATACAATTTGCCATAGAGCCTAATTTTAATGAATTCTTCAGTGACCCCGCTACTCCGGGAATATACACTTTTGACGAATTGGCCGTAGGAGATTATGAGATTTTGATCCAGGACGAAAATGGTTGTTTTGAGAAGGATGTTATTTCGGTAATGGAACCACCCACTTTGCAAATAAGTAATTTGCAGACCACCCCTGAACTTTGTATCGGGGCCAATGATGGCACGGTAGTGTTCAATATTGTTGGAGGTACACCATTTAATGACCCACTGATAAGTCCTGCTCCATATTTTGAATATAAGATCGAAATGATAGATCCAGTTAATGAAACAGGTACTGGGGTATTTGCGCCTTATGACGGTGGGATTATCCAGAACCTTCAAGGAGGTGCCTCCTATGCCCTATATATTCAGGATGCCAATGGATGTGATACTTCTGATGTATTTACTATCGGTATTGGTGTGGACCTTACTGCGGAACCCATAGTGCAATATGGTTGTGAAGGTATTTTCCCCAACAGTACCGCTACCGTTGAAATGCAGGATAGCAGCTTGTTGCCAAGGTTGCTGTTCGCTTTGGATGTTGATGATATTACCCAAGCGGATGCCACTAGGACCTGGGCCGATTTACCACCCGGAGACCATACCGTTTATGTCTACCACGAGAATGGTTGTACTAATTTTGTGGAATTTAGTATCGATGCCTATGATCCATTGACGCTTACAGCTATAAAAACTGGGCCAGATGAAATTACAGCTACGGCTGAGGGAGGTTTTGGCGGATACGAGTTCTTTTTCGATGGGGAGTCCTACGGAACTGAGAATATCTATACGACCAATGTAAGCGGAACAGTGGAAGTACGCGTGGTAGATCAAAACGGCTGTGTGGCCGTGGCCCCGATCCCATTCCTATTTACCGGTATGTTGGAAATCCCTAATTTCTTTACACCGGACGGGGATAATAACAATGACCTATGGGTAATCAATGGGCGGGAATTTTTCCCTAATATTGAGGTCAAGATTTATGATCGTTATGGTAGGGTAGTAGCGATTTTAGATCAAGTAAAAAACTGGGACGGCACCTACGAGGGCAGTGAACTTCCAACAGGGGATTACTGGTATGTCGTAAATCAAAATGATGCCAGAAACACACGCTACGTAGGACACTTTACGCTATATAGATAGCTATTACCAAAAAATCTACAGTCTAATTGCAGGTGGGCATTTTTGAAATGTCCACCTTTTTTGTTCTTATTTTTCCGTATCTTATTTTGATAAAATGATACCAAGCTTGCAAGGTGGTTTTTAGTATTTTCATCTTTTCGAAGTATTTTGAAATTAAAAAAACCGATATAATGTTTTTAACGGAATGCTTTACGGGCTTAATCAGGGCATTGTTGAAATACTTCTTTGGAGAAAGGGCCTTTTAGCCCGATTTAGAGGAATAGAACACGGAATCCTTTTCAAACTGAAATGCAACAAATTTTGAACACCGATAAATGAGAATCAAAAAATTCATTCTTATCCTTTGCACAATTAATATCGCGACGAACTCCCTTTCACAACAAGATATTTTAGAAGGATGGACCTATATTCAGATAGACAGTACAAAACAAATGTGGGGTGATTGGAACGAACCCAATTGGCTGCGATACTTTGGATTGGATGCTGGGGATGTAAACAATGATGGTAATCTAGATATCATATCCGGGAGGTACGTTTATCATAATCCTGGAAAGGGAATGGAAGGTCATTGGAAACGGACGGTTCTGGATGATAATGTGGATGCCATTCTTTATCTAGACGTGGACGGTGATCCCTATGGGGACATCATCGCAATGGCCTTACCGAATTTATACTGGTATGAAGCCCTGAATACCGAAGGAACTAAGTATAAAAAACGTTTGATCGGTAAGGTGCCTGCTACAAGCCATGTTAACAGTCAAGGTTTTGAAAAGGCAGATTTGGTCGCTACTGGGCGTTCCGAGTTTGTTATTGCGGGAAATGGAAATATTTACGCCATTTCAATACCGGAAGCCAATGCCGATACCGTTAATTGGGAGGTGCATATGATCTGTGAGAATACTTCGGATGAAGGCATAGGGGTAGGGGATATAGACGGAGATGGCGATTTGGATATTGCAGCCGGTAGAAGGCCGGATGGCGAAGATGAACCAAAAATTTTGGTTTGGTATGAAAATCCGGGAAGTATTGAAACACTTTGGGAAGAGATCATAGTGGGCCGCAGTGAACATCCCATAGACAGGGTTGAAGTTGCTGACTTGAATGGAGATGGCAAGACAGACATCGTTGTAACGGAGGAACGTTATCCAGGACTGGAACCGGATGCTAATTTTTGGTGGTTCTCCCAAGAGGATCTAAGTAATTGGGAGCGCCATAGAATAGTTACCCAATTTTCCATCAACAATTTGGATATTACGGACCTCGATCGGGATGGGGACATTGATTTGCTCACTGCCGAACACAAGGGAGAAAATTTGGAACTACAACTATGGAAAAATGACGGAAAAGGAAATTTTAGGAAGACTGTAATCGATACGGGAAAGGAAAATCATTTGGGAACCCAATTCGTAGACTTGGACAATGATGGCGATTTGGACATTATAGGTTCGGGTTGGGACCAACATAAATATATGCATGTCTGGAGAAATGATGCCGTAAAATCCTTAAAATCGGGAATGTTATTCAAGGAATATCCATGGGTTCCAGAAATGGTAGGTGACCGTGGTAAATTTCTACGTGTTGGTGGAAAATTGGATTATGCCAGTAATGCGGACCATTTTCCCGAAGATGGACATAAAGATGGCTTTATTCCCCTAAATCAGGAATTGGACCTTGAGAATGCTATAAGCGCTGAAGTCATCGTAGAAAGAGTGCAATCCCATGAGGACACCAAGGATTTAAAAATACAGTTTAACAATGGAAAACCGTTAAGGTTACCCGAACCAGGTACCATTCCCAATCCTCCAACGGACTACATGTTCCATGCCAATGTACGTGCTTCCATACCACTTTCCGATTTAAGGCAAGGACTTGATAATCATTTCAAGCTTACCGTGGCCAAGGAACAATCCTGGGATTGGCCCCAGAATTTGGTATATGGCATCGTACTTCGAGTGTATTACTCATCCGACGAAAAAAAAAATCCTATAGCCAAGATTTCCGGGATACGATCCAATGAAGTTTTGGGTAATAACGTCATCCTCTCCCTAGCCGGGGAACAGCTTGGGGAAATCACCTCTGTGGACTACATAGGGCATTTTGAAGATGTAAACGTGCAAGGGGACGGAAGGTATCGACAGTGGCAATATAAGCACTATAGGGGAAAGCTTGGTAAGTCTATAGGAAGCTCTTCCAAAGCTCCTTTTGAAGTCGTTTGGAATACGGAATGGATTCCCGATCAAAACGGCCCTCTAACGGTAACGGCCCTGGTAGGAGACAATAAGGGGTTTACACATGTTCTTCCGTTTATTGAAAACCTTTCTCTCAAAAGAGAACACAGCGTTCTCTTGGCGAAGCCCTATGCCCAGGAACCTTTTTGGACAACACGTGATGGGGAGCATTCCCAGCTATTTGATATTCCTTTTCAAACATCCAAGGACGATAATGTGGAATTATACTGGACCAGTTGGAGTCCCTGCTATTCAGAAGGGATGGAAGTTAATGGAATTGTACAAGAAAATAATGCGGACTTACCTTGTTATGATGCCTATTGGCATACTGAAAAGCTAAAGAATATGACTTCCTTGAAGCGTGGGGAAAATCGTTTAAAAACGTTGAAAACGCCCCTTCATAATGGAAAAATGGTGCACGGTATGGAAGTTCAGTGGCCCGGTATAATGGTGAAGGTCAGAAGGGAAATACCTTTAAAAAATGCGATAGCAATCTCTGAGGGCATCTATGAAAATAGGCCACACTTTATTATACACGGTAAAGGGGCCACATACTATTTCGATAAGGCGGGTGGAGGGTTTTCCAGAATATTGGACAGCTATGGGAATGACTGGGTAAGCTACAAGACAGAACCATGGGATCAATACCCCGCTTCTGCAGCATCAGCCTTTCGTGGACTTCCCAACCTAGTCTTCAAATCGGAAAACGACAAAGGAGCAGGTCACCCTGGACATGATAAATGCGTCTCGGAGATTGTATCGGAAAATAAGATCAGGACAAGGACAAAAAGTGGTTTTTGGGAATGGGAATGGACTTTTTCGGAAGACCATGCCGTTTTGGAGGTTTTGAGCACGGACGGCACACCGTATTGGTTTTTGTATGAAGGAACACCGGGTGGGTCATTTTCACCGGAAGTTTCGACCTATGGAACAGACCGCTCTGGGCCAAGTTCACAAATTCCTGATTTTTATAAAGGGGATATCGATTTTAACAACTTTCGTTGGGCCTATTTCAATAAAAAAGGTTTGGACACCACCTTTTTCGTGGCTCAAATCAACGCGGATGGGCATACGGATATGATGTCCTATCTTGGTAATACCTCGGAAGGCGCAAAGAGCAAGGATGGAATGACGGTATTCGGTTTTGGTCGAGGAGAAAATACTACACCACTCTTAAAGGGAAAAAACTCATTTATCATTGGGATGCAAAATTTTGCCGTCACCGATGAGAGGAATCATCAAAAAATAGCGGAATACATCAACAAATTAATCAAAGACCATAATCACTAAATAGAAGTAATGAAAAAAGATGTCACCTATGTTTTCCTATTAGGATTTTTGGCAATGACAGGAATTTTCCAATCGTGTAAGCAAGAAAAAAAGAAGGAAGCTACGACCGAATCCGTTGCAAAAAAGCAGCTAGCTTTTCAACAGCGCAAAATTGTGGATAGTGCTAAATATTGGTGGGCACATACACCAGTGGATATAACAGGGGATGAGATTGCCGACTTACTTTTCATCAACAACAATTCCGGAGGAGGTTACTTGGGGTACTACAAAGGACAGAAGGAAGATGGACTTTGGGAATTGGAGATTATAGCTGAAAAACCTATTACTGGAGGACTTTTTGCGAGCGGTGAACTTGAGGCTGCCGATATGGATGGTGATGGGGATACGGATGTCTTTGCAGTGAAACATCCTGGTGAATGGGCGGATGCGGGCGCAACCGCAGAGATTTTTTGGTATGAAAATAGTAATGGAACTTGGAAACCACATACCATAGGAACGGCGCCCGATGCCATAAAGGATGTAAGCTTTGCCGATTTTGATTCCGATGGCAAATTAGATATGGCACTTTTAACTTTTGACGAGCATACCTTGAGCATTTTTCGACAAGAAGACCGCGATACTTGGCAACGAGTACAATTTATTGAGAATGAAGTACTGCATGAGGGTATGGATGTAGGAGATTTAAATAAGGACGGGCATCCCGATATTGTAGCAACAGGAATGATTTATTATAGCCCAGGTTCGGATTTGTCACAACCTTGGGTAGAAGAGAATCTGGACGAACAATGGAACAATCAAGAAGGGGACTGGTCCCGAAATGGAACAAAAACGTTCGTCCGGGATGTAGATGGGGATGGAGCGGCGGAAATCTATATGGGGCATTCCGAACGGGCAGGGTATCCCTTAGTGGTCTACAAGAGGTCTGGGGATTCTTGGGACAGTGTAACCATTTCGGATAGCATTCCGGCATGTCATACATTACAGGTACATGATTTCGATTTGGATGGAGATTTTGATATTATGGCCGGTATTAATAAGGGCAGGGCCGTAAATTTGGACAAAACGAATTTTGATGTTTCCATATTTTTAAATGAAGGCGATTATACGAACTACAAGGAAATGGTAATCGAGACCAATGGCATTTATAATGGACAGGCCATTGATTACGATGGGGATGGTGATATGGATATCTTCCGATATCCGGACCATGAGGCCACGGACTTTTTTATTTTGGAGAATCAAATAAATTAAACTCGATATTCGAATTATTTTGAAAAGAAGTATTTATCTGGTTTTGAGTTTGCTGTTCCTTCAAGGTTGCGGAGCACAATCCAAATCATTGCTTTTGGATGCGGAACAAGAAACCGTGACCAAGGAGAAATTAAGTTACTATCTCTATTACCCCGAAGGTTATGAATCCAATCCCTCTGAAAAATTTCCGCTCTTGTTATTCCTTCATGGTGGTGGTGAATCCGGCGATAGCCTACAAACCCTAAAGAAGAATGGTCCCCCCAAACTTATTGTGGAAGGAAAGCGGTTTCCGTTTTTGATATTGGCCCCCCAAAATCCCCATAAAAGAAAGTGGTGGAACGTACGTGCTGTGAATCAATTGTTGGATTCAATCGTATTTAACAATCGGGTTGATAAAAATCGAATTTATTTAACCGGACTAAGTCGTGGTGGGGGAGCAGCCTGGGAAATGGCCGTGCAATACCCTGGAAAATTTGCTGCCATGGCCGTTGTATGTGGTATGACTCCAGTGCCCTATGCCTCCTGGATAGATAGGAAAATGCCCATATGGGTGTTTCATGGCGAAGAAGATAAATCAATCCCTATATCCGAATCGGAGGATATGGTCAATACATTACAGAAAATGGGTTACGACGTCCGCTTTACCCGTTATCCCGGGGTAGGCCATAATTCGTGGATTCAAGCCTACAATACGGATGAGCTGTACGATTGGTTTATGGAGCAGGAACGAGAGAACTAATATCTAGAATAAAGGTATTTCTACTTTTTAGTGATTCTAACTTTGGATATTTTTATTGCAGAATTATTTTGAGCCTTTTTCATTTAGCATCAATATGAAGGATTACCGATTTAGAAGGACTTTTGTTTTTTTAGCTTCAGCCGTATTATTTCTTGCTGATTCATGTGTGGACCCCGCGACACCCTTTGCCAATGAATATACTCCAAATATCCGATTGAACCAGATAGGATATTATCCCACTGCGGTTAAAAAGGCAACTGTTCTCCAAGGGGAAGGGAAAGAAGAATTCAAGATAGTGGATAAGTATAAGATGGAGGTAATCCATACTGGAAAACTCTCGCAGCCCCATGATTGGGACTTGGCAGGGGAAACCGCTCGGGTGGCCGATTTCAGCAGTATTAAGGACGCAGGTACTTATATGATACTCGTGGAAGGTTTGGGATATTCATATCCTTTTGAAATTCGTAACAGTGTTTTGGATAGCACGTTTTTGGGTTCTATAAAAGGATTGTATTACCAAAGGATGGGTATTGCATTGCGCGAAGAACACGCGGGCCAATGGCAAAGACCCATGGCGCATTCGGACGACAGCGTGCTTTATCATCCTTCAAGCGGTAGGACTAAGGGGTCCCTTTCCTCTCCAGGCGGATGGTATGATGCCGGGGACTATAATAAATATGTAGTGAATGGTAGTTTTCCCTTGGGACAGTTATTTCTGCTGGAAGAGCAATATCCCGGAATTATTGAGGACAAAGAGCTTGTTATTCCAGAAAGTGGGAATGGCATTAGTGATTATTTGGATGAGCTACGATATGAAATGGATTGGCTTTTGACCATGCAGGATACCGACGGTGGATTGTTTCATAAGCTGACTACAAAGAATTTTGAACCCATGGTAATGCCCCATGAAGCTACTGGCCAGCGTTATATTGTTGGTAAAGGAACTGCCGCTACCTTGGATTTTTCGGCTTGTGCGGCACAAGCCTATCGTATTTTTAGGGAACAGGATGCCGATTATGCGGCAAAATGTCTGGAGGCTTCAAAACGGGCCTATGCTTGGGCCTTGAAAAATCCCCAAATTGAGTTTGTAAACCCTCTGGATATCTCCACAGGACAGTATGGGGATACAAATTTTGATGATGAATGGTTTTGGGCGGATGCTGAACTTTTCATCACCACAAAGAATCCATCCTATCTAGATCATTTAAATACAGATTCGATTGATTTTACATTTAAACCAGCTGAAAGCTGGACGGGATATATGCGTTTTTTGGGAATGTTCTCGCTTTTGGAGAATAGGGAAGTGGTTCCACCAGATTTGTATCAAAGATTAAGAAGCGGAATTATGGGATCAGCCAACGTATTGGTGGAGAAAGCCAAAAAATTAGACTATTTTCAACCCATCGATGATTTTCATTGGGGCTCCAATAGCGATGTACTGAATGCCGCCATGATAATGGCACAAGCCTATAGATTGGAAAAGAAGGAGGAGTATTTGGTCGGTGTACAACAAGCCATGGATTATGTTTTGGGCCATAATGCCATGGGCCTTAGCTACCTCACCGGTTTTGGGGACAAAACTCCAATGTTTATCCATCATCGGCAAAGTGCTGCCGATGGCATACCAGAACCAGTTCCAGGGTTGCTATCCGGTGGACCCAATAGCCGTTTGCAGGATACCGTTGGAGGGGCGGTTTATCCTAAAAACCCTGCACCCATGAAAAGCTGGGTGGATCAAGAACCCAGTTATGCGAGCAATGAAATTTGTTTAAATTGGAACGCACCTATGACCTATGTACTTGGTTTTCTTGAGCAGGAATCGAAATAGAATACTAAAGTGAATAAATTTTAAACCCATGAAAAACACAATTCTTTTTTTGAGCGTGGCCTTGGGCTTCATGTCTTATAGTTCAGGCACTTTTGCCAATTACAATCCCGAGGAACCGATAAAAAAGAAACCTCGTAATGTGATTTTTATTCTTACGGATGATCACAGATATGATTATATGGGTTTCACAGGGAAAGTACCGTGGTTGGAAACCCCAAATATGGACAGATTGGCCGCTGAAGGGGCCTATTTACCCAATGCTTTTGTAACTACATCGTTATGCTCCCCTAGTAGGGCCTCCATTCTTACAGGACAGTTTTCACACTCCCATACCATTGTTGATAACCAAGCGCCCGACCCGGGAAACCTTACCTATTTCCCACAATATTTACAGAAAGCGGGCTATCAGACCGGTTTTTTTGGAAAATGGCATATGGGAGATCATGGGGACGAACCCCAGCCCGGTTTTTCGCATTGGGAGAGCTTCCCAGGACAAGGGGTGTATTACAATCCCACCTTGAACATCAACGGAACTAGAGTTGCTTATAAGGACTCTACCTACATTACCGATTTGTTAACCGAACATGCGTTGGATTGGTTAAAGAAACGGAACAAAAAGAAACCTTTTTTTCTCTATTTATCCCACAAGGCTGTGCATGCCGGTTTTCAACCAGCTAGACGTCACAAAGGACGGTACAAAGGAAGGAAAATCACTTTACCAAAAACTTATGATCAGACCAAGACAGGAGAATACAGAGACCTCAAATGGCCACAATGGGTTGCCGATCAACGCATAAGCTGGCATGGCGTGGATTATATGTATCATGACAACCGGGATTTACATGCAATGGTGGTAGACTACTGTGAAACACTTTTGGGGGTGGACGATAGCGTCGGTGCCGTTATGGACTACTTGGAAAAGGAAGGTCTGGATGAGTCCACCTTGGTCATCTATATGGGTGATAATGGTTTTAGTTGGGGCGAGCATGGGTTGATAGACAAGCGCCATTTCTATGAGGAATCCGTTAAAGTTCCTTTATTGGTACGTTGCCCGGAATTATTCCAAGGGGGCAAGACCCCAAAACAGATGGTACAAAATATAGATATAGCCCCAACAGTTTTTGATGTAGCCAGCGTGCAAAAACCGGAGAATATGCCCGGGGTTTCCTTTATTCCCATTTTGACCGGCGATTCGAATGCTCCCGCCCGTAAAGAAGTATTTTATGAATACTATTGGGAATATGATTTTCCGATGACGCCCACGGTATTTGGAATGCGCACCGATAAATATAAATATATCAAGTATCATGGGCTGTGGGATAGAAACGAACTCTATGATTTGGAAAACGACCCCGATGAAATGTACAATCTCATAGCCGATCCCGACAAGCAGGAAATTGTAAAATCCATGGCTACTGCCATTTATGATTGGCAGGAAGAAACGCAAGGAATGAATATTCCCCTAAAACGAACCATTAAGTATCGCTATGGCGATTATAAACATGAAAACGAATACTAAGGGAAAACTGCTTTCAAAAATCAATTTTGCGTGTCTCATTTCCTAGGTAATCAAAAATGCGTACTTCTGTAGCTTTGGGATTGATAACCAAGGTTCTGCTTGACTGCGATTGGAAGGAACTACCCCAATAAAACTCCTGAACGTTTTGGGAACCATCCTTCAATTTGATTTGGGTCTTTATTTCGGTAGGTTCCAGTTTTATCAATTCCCTAATTAGCTTTTTTCTAGGTTCGAAAACCCGAAGGGAATCGTTGTTTTGCGAGGCCACCACAAGCATTTTTTCATTGGCAATGTTTAAGGTAACCAAGCTTTTTCCATCACCTGGCACAAGAAAATGGCTTTTCTCCAAAGAAATAGGAACGAAGTCTCCTTTCCCTGTGTTTCTAAGAGCCAAACCTACCAGGGCATCCGCAGGACCCTGTTGCACCTCCATACCATAATCATTGCCTATCAACAATAGATCTATGAAGTTATCGTCATCCAAATATTTTGGCACTATTCCATAGATAGGTGCCAGTTGCGCGGCCGTGGGCAGCGGATGGATTTTAAATTTTCCGTTTCCTAGATTTTCTATCCACGAGGATTGCATATAGTTGAAGGACAAAACCGTGGCATCATCCAACAGACCATCAGAAAACATCTCGGGAAGTGTTGATTCTCCAAATTCACCGAACGAATTGAACTTTTTACGGATACCTACGAATTGCTTGGTTACGTCTTGCCACGGATGGTATAAATACTCCTTTCGTGTACCGAGGCTATCCCTTAAATAATAGGAAATTAAGGGATCCACAGTGCCATTATTGTCCAAATCCTTTGCATATACACGAACAGGCTCGTCCACACTACCTTTGAAATATATATTTTTCCCGGAATTGCCCGCTATATAATCGGTATCACCATCATTGTCCAGATCTGCTGCTGCAAGGCTGTTCCACCAACCCGTATTGTCTGCGATACCGGATTCCTTCGTAACTTCTATCAATTTTCCATTGTCGTTTCTAAAAAAACGAAGAGGCATCCATTCTCCTGCCAAAATCAAATCTGGCCAGAAGTCTCCATTGAAATCTGTCCAAAGCGCA
Source organism: Ulvibacterium sp. (assembly GCF_028285715.1). Classification (GTDB taxonomy): domain Bacteria; phylum Bacteroidota; class Bacteroidia; order Flavobacteriales; family Flavobacteriaceae; genus Ulvibacterium. The sequence goes on along the minus strand of NZ_JANQOO010000021.1, from coordinate 425,639 downwards.
TCACTTATCAATCCCAGACTGGTTTCGGGGAAAACATCACTAGTTACATCAACAAATTTTGGATTCCCCTGTGTGCTTTGATTTTGTAGGATATAGGAACGATCTGACAAGGGATAGGAAAAAGGCAAAACCCTACTCCCCACAAATAGATCCAAATCACCGTCACGGTCATAATCGGCTGCTTTTACCGCTGAGGAATTTGCTGTAATACTTGGAAGTGATTCGATACTTTCCGAAAAATTGCCCTCTCCATCATTGATAAAAAGCATATCCTTATAAAACTCGTGTCCAGCAGGATATTGTCCGCAGCCGCGGGCAATATACAAATCTAGGTCACCATCGTTATCCGCATCAAAAAGCAAGGTCCCTGCATCTTCCTCATGTAATTCAAGGTCCTTTTTATAGGTAACCTCGCTCTGTTTAAATGAACCATCTCTCTGCTGTATGAACCATTTTTGCTTGAATTCTCTACTTGCTGCCACGAACATATCGTCCAAGCCATCGTTATTGACATCCCCGACAGCCAAGGAAGGTCCATATTGGGAAAATTTATGCGGCAGTGTTCGCTGAAAATTAAAATCGATAAAATCATGATCCGTACTCAGGTGGTCAAGGTCGTATACTTTGGAAACCTCCTTAAACATGGATTTTTCCATATTTTGCTTTGAAGAGCCTGTTGGTGAACTCGAAGCCCGGTACGTAATCCGAAGCACTGAATCAGCGGCTATCTGGGTCAACTTTTGTCTGGCTTTCCCTGGCCACTGGATAATGATACTATCTGCCATGGAAGTTTCACCCAATCCAAAATGTAGTACTTGTTCCGGTTGAGAAAGATACCCCCTTCCGGACAATACGGATTTCTTCTGAACGGCCCCATCCGCATAAAGGGCAACAACCGTACCTATTGCTGCCGGATTGCTTTCTTCCCCAACCAGGGCAATGCGCAGATAATGGTTATTGGTAGCCATCAAATCCAAGTTATTCTGCAACAACAATGCTGGCTCATTAATGTTGTTAATGACCAAGTCCAGATCACCGTCCATATCCAAATCCCCGTAAGCCGCTCCGCTGGAATAAGTGCCAAAGTTTAGACCCCATTCCTGGGTAGCATCCGTAAATCCAAGGTCTCCTTGATTCTTAAAGGCAAAATTTGGGATTTTTATCTCTGGGATAGCGGCAATCAAGGTTTCTTTGCTCACCAAGCGACTAGCGGTAACCCTGAAATCGCCAAAATCCCTATCGGTTACGTCCTTGGGGAAGCCGTTTGTAATAAACAAATCCTGCCAGCCATCATTGTCCAAATCCGCAAAAAGTGGTGCCCAGCTCCAATCCGTTTCCTGGATTCCGGCATACATACCCATATCCCCAAAAATGGGGATTCCGGTTTCGGGATTTATTCCCAAATTCAATTGCATGGTATTTCTGGCATATTGACTCTCATACCCATACCTTTTGGTGAAAATTTCCTTTTGATAACTACTGGGACCCTGAAATAATTTTTTTCGTTTGTTGTAATAGGGTTGCATTTCCGTAATGTAGATGTCCAAACGTCCGTCATTATCAATATCGGCAATATCACTGCCCATAGAGGAAAGACTGAAGTGTTGAAAGGCCTCTCCAGCACGATTGGTAAAGGTGCCATCCTGATTATTGATATACATCAGGTCGTTACTCAAAAAATCGTTGGCCACGTAAATATCCAACCAACCGTCCTCATTAAAATCATTGATTAATGTACTGTGGCTATAACCGTGGTAGCGAATGCCCGCTTTTTCGGAGACATCAACAAAAATGGGATGTTGCAAACTGTCGTTCCATTGGTTTTCATAGAGTTTATCCTTACTCATAGAGGTGCCATCATCCTCCAAAGGACGAAACTCACTTGGGTCTATTCCCTCAATCCGATTCACACCTATAAAAAGGTCTAGGTCACCATCATTGTCGTAATCAAAAAATTGGGAGTGGGAAGAATAGGTCTCGTCGTCAACGCCATAAGTCTCTCCCATTTCCTTAAACCGAGGGACGCCCGATCCATCTGATCCCTGATTGATATAAAGTAGATTTTTTCGTCTTAATGAGTCCCTGTAAAAGGTATTACAAATATAAATATCCTTTTTGCCATCAGCATTAATATCAACTATGGATACTCCAGAAGACCAAAGAAGTGAATCTGGTTTTCCTATTTGTGCCTCCTGGGAAATATCCTCGAATTTTAGATTACCCTCATTTAAAAACAGTGTATTGTCCACTTGGTTTCCGGCAAAAAAAATATCATCCAACCCGTCGCCATTTAAGTCGCCTAAAGCTACCCCGGCCCCGTTGTACACAAACTCATTGTCTATAATATTTATAGAATCGTTCTCCATGAGTCGGTTATGGAAATGGATTCCGGATTGTGAGGGTTCAATTTTAGAAAAAAGGGTAGGAGGGGTGTCCTTTTGTCCACAAGATATAAGAAGTATTAAGAGGGTAATCCCTAGGGATACGGAATTCCCGGAAGTTAAATTCTTCATGAGCTTTATTGTTGAGGTCTAAAGTGGTCAGCATGCAAAGATGCAAGAAGACAGTGAAAGAAACAAAAAAGGACGCTCTTAATTTGTGGAATCTTGGAAAATTGCTTTCCTGGTTACATCAAAGAAATTAGGTGGGAAATTTGGATGTGGATTATCTTTCGAAGGCTTCCTTAAACTGATAAAAAAATCGTTCTAGAAGTCTCAAATCCTCTGTAATGATCTCGGCTCCCCCGCGCATTTCCTGCTTAAAATCAATTTCCTTGCCATAGCTCGTAATCATTTCCTTCGGTAGGGAGACGTCCACCAAATAAAAGCCGTCCTTGTCCGGTGTTAGGGAAATATTTTCAACTTCTCCCTTTAAGATGCCAAATTCGGTTTCTGGATAGTTTTCAAGTTTCACATTAACGGATTGTCCTAACTTAATTTTCCCCGAATTTTGAGAAGGTGTCTTCAATTTTGCCACATAATCTAAATTGTCGGAAGGTATTATGGTAAAGACAAGATCTCCTTGAAATACGGACTGGTTTTGGTCCCAATAGTTCATAAAGGAAACCTTGCCCTTAATTTCTGACTTGAATACAAAGGTGTTTTCCCAATCCTTAATGGCCTGCTTTAATTGATTAAAGGCTTGGATAGTAGTCTTCAACAATTGCACTTCCTCTCTGGTCCTTGAAATCTCGGTTTCTTTTGATGTTTTCTTGGCCCCTCCTATGGCCTCTCGTATTTGGGAAATTGAGGCCCCAAGTGTTTTTGTATTCCTTTCAGAGGACAATACTTCCAGCTTCTTGTTTTCAAATTCCTGTTGGGAGATTACTCCTTTTTCGTACAAGCCCTCGTGGCGATTCAGATCAGATTTCTTAAAAGCCAATTCAGATTTACTAAGGGCAAATTGATCTTCCAAACTGGAGAGCCTCTTTCTCAGTTCCGCAAGGGAAATCTCATTGGCAATTGCCTCGTTGGAAAAAGGTTGTAATCGTTTATTCAATTTGTATTGAAAATAGCTGTTTTCGAACAATGCAAAACTTTGGTTTATGTCTCCTAAAAATAGAATAGGAAGACTATCAAAAGGAAATTCAATGGATTTATCCGATATCTTAATGGTATCAAGTATGGATTGTAGATATAGAACATCTTCTGTGTTGGCCGTATTTTCCAAGACCGCCAAAACAGAGTTCTTATTTACCTCTTGAGATTCAATCACATGTATTGAGTCAAATTTTGCAGAAACCATCGCAAACTCCTTTTGTGGAGGGGTTTTGGTGGTGATGATCGCTTGGGACATTATTAAATCGGGATATTTAATAAACCATGAGATGGCCAATACCAAAACAATAAGGGATAAGAACAAGGTGCTGCCCCAGCGTATCATCCAATGAGGAACCCTGGTAAGTATCTCCTGAACCTCTTCACTCCGTAATTTTATATTGTCTAAAGTATCACCCATTTAATTTCCTAATTCCAATTGATTTTTTACCAAATTAAAGTATGCTCCCTGTTGCTTTACCAAAGCACGATGATTTCCTATCTCCACTATCTTGCCATTGTCCAATACCACAATTTGATGGGCATTTTTTACGGTACTTAATCTATGCGCGATAACCAAAACCGTTTTGTTGGTAAAGAATCGATCCAACTTTTCCATAATTACCTTCTCATTGTTTGCATCAAGTGCTGATGTTGCCTCATCAAAAAATAAATAATCCGGGTTTTTATATACTGCCCTGGCTATGAGTAACCTTTGTTTCTGTCCGGTACTTAAACCGATTCCTTCCATTCCAATTTTTGTGTTATAGGATAATGGCAGTTCTTCGATATATTCCTCAATATTAGCCACTTCAACAGCATATTTTAGGCGTTTTTTATCAATATGGTCTACGCCTATAGCTATGTTATTGGCAATGGTATCATTGAAGATATAGTCTTCTTGCATGACCACACCGCATTTATCCCTCCAAACTTTTTGGGATATATTCCTGGTGTCATAAGTACCAAATTTTATTTTGCCTTTAGAAGGCTCATAAAACCGCAGAAGCAATTTCATTAGGGTGCTCTTTCCACTACCGCTAGTTCCTACGATGGCTGTTACTTTATTAGAAGGAATATGTAAATCCAACCCTTGCAGGACAAACTTGTCCGAACCTCGATATCTGAAGGATAGATTCTTGATAAAAAAATCCAGATTAGCGGGAATAGCATTAATTTTTTCCCGGATGTCACCTTCCTCATCTTTTTTATTATGTATTTCACCAAGGCGTTCCAATGATATTTTGGCATCTTGGATTTCTTTTATGAAATTAATCAGCTGGGAAATAGGGGAATTCAATTGACCGACGATATAGGAAATGGCTAACATCATCCCCAAAGTAATATCCCCATCAATGACCAATTTGGCGGAAAGAACTGTAATTAGAATATTCTTTAATTCATTGATGAAACCCGAACCCACGCTTTGATACTGCTCCAAAGCCAGGCTTTCAATTGAAATTTTGAACAGGCGGGCCTGAAGAAACTCCCATCCCCAGCGTTTCTTTTTCTCGGCATTATGCAGTTTTATGGTCTGCATCCCGTTTATCAGCTCTATGACTTTACTTTGTTCCTGGCTTATTTGTGAAAATCGCTTATAGTCCAAATCCCTCCGTTTTTTCAAGAAAACAATAATCCAAATGAAATACAGAATGCTTCCTATCAAAAATATGCTGAAAATCAAAAGGCTATAGTAGGCTAGGACCAATCCAAATACCACCACATTTATCATGGAAAACAGTACGTTCAAAGATGAAGTTGTTAGTATTCGCTCAATACGGTTATGATCATTTATGCGTTGAAGGATATCACCGGTCATTCGGGTATCAAAAAATGATATCGGGAGTTTCATAAGCTTGATGAAAAAATCGGATACCAAGGAAATATTTATACGCGTGCTTAGGTGTAACAGTATCCAACTCCTGATTACCTCCACTCCCGTCCTGCCCAAGAATAAGGCTAGTTGAGCGAATAAAATGAGATAAACAAAATTAATGTCCTGATTCTTGATTCCTACATCTACTATACTTTGGGTCAGGAAAGGGAAGATGACCTGGAGTAAGCTGCCGGCCAAAAGACCAATGACCAGTTGCCAGATAAACCTTTTATATTTAATCAAGTAACTTGTTAGGAAGGATAGTCCCAAAGGTTTTACCCGACCTTCGTTAAATTCACTTTGATAGAATTTGGAAGTAGGCTCCAAAAGTAGTGCTATACCCTCTTCAGTATTTTCGTCGGCGTTGTTGCCAATCCATGATTTCAACAATTCTTCTTTAGAGTGGTTCAATAGCCCATAACCCGGATCTGAAGTTTTTAACATTTCCCCATTTTTTTTGCTGGTTTCCGCGCCATACAATACCACAAAGTGTACCTTGTTCCAGTGTAGGATACAGGGTAGGGGTGCCTTTAAAAGATCTTTATAGGAAAGTTTTACACCAAGGCTTTTAAAGCCTAGGTGTTCAGCGGCGTCACTTAGATCCAAGAGGCTGCTCCCGGATCTTGTGGTTTCACTAATTTCCCGGATATGAGGCAGGGAAACGGTTTTACCATAGTGTTTTGCAATAATCTTGAGACATGTAGGTCCACAGTCCTTGCTATCGGGTTGGGTGTAGTGTGGAAACTTTTTGGGCATAGACCGTTTTCAAAATTTTAAACTTCATTTTTTAAATGGCAATTTGAACTTTGAGGTCTGGCAACAACATTTTTATTTTTTTCATTACCTCTGACCTCGAATACTTGTCAATATTTATATAATCACCAAGACCATTGGCCTTTACCCTAGCTGCATTGCCGTTTTGGTCTATAAATTTATTCATGGGGACAACGAGCATGGGTACATTATTGTGGAAGGCCTCTTTCACCGAACCCAACCCTCCATGGGTAATGAACAAATCGGCATGGGACAACACGTCCTGTTGGGGGAGATAATCAAAAGAGAATGCATTATTCGCTTTTTTCAACTCCATTTTGTGATTGCCTTTGGAAATAATGAGTACGGTTTCCGAGAACTCCCCGACTACTGAAATTACCGTATTGAAGAAGTTAGTGACCTTTGCCCCTTGGGCTAAGGTGCCAAAAGCCATATATATTACCTTTAAACTGTTTCCAAGAAGGTATTTCCTTTTTAGGTCAGAATAAGTTGGGGTATAGTAAACACTTTCGTTTTTTTGAGATAATTTTTCAAAAAAACGTACATGTTTGGGTTTCTTAAAACGTGGGAATTCCAATTCCCTAGGTAGGAGTAAGAGGTGATCAACATTTTTAACCCCTCTGTTCAGGGAATGATTTAAATCTACTTGTCTGTTCCATTGCATTCCATATTTCCTGCAATGTTCTTTCCAGAAGTAAGTCTCATCCTTTCCTAAGAAAGCAGTTTTTAAGACTAGTTCCCGAAATCGTTGCTTCCACAATTCCCTAATCCATAAAAGCTCAATTTTTATTTTTGAAAATAGGCTCGTTTCTGGAATCACCGTTGAGTTCATCGGGGGAATGCCTTTGGTCTTTCCTGAGTATACTTTGGTATGTACTATGGTGATATTCGAGACAAAAGGTCTAAAGAAAAAATAGTATTCAGCCAGACTTTGATCTATAAATACATGAGTTGGCTTGAGTTCCTCGATTAGTTTTTGGGTGTGCCGAAACGCATTTCCAAACTCTTTTTTTCGTTCCCTATAAAACGCTTTTGAAACCGAACTTTTTAAGAGCAAACCCAGAAAGGATTTATAGTTCTTGATTATATACTCGGATAGGTAGGCAAATTCCCAATATTCGAAACCTTCATTTTTTAAGATTCCAATGAGCTGGGGGGTGGTGGTAAATACCACCTTTTTACCTTGGCTCTCAAACTTATGAGCCAAACCAAATACAGGATACAAGTGACTTTGAAAGGGTTGTATTATAAATAAGTTCATCCGTTCACGAAATTTGGCTCTGTGTTCGACAGAGCCAATTACAAAATCAAAATCTTTGACCACAATCCTTTGATTACCATGAAAGGATAATATGGATATTATAAGATTTTAACTAGCATCCGAAAGGTGGATTTGGCTGTTGGCAAAGTTCACCATATCCACCACCTCCTGCGCTGCACTGCTGCTCGCAAGTCGGCCATGTAAGTGGTTGTAGAGTTCCATCACAAGTGCAGTATTGGGTACCTCCTTTAACGGTCTTCAATTGTTCTTTGGACAGTAATCTGTCCGAAAATTGAGAAATGAGCTTTTTCATTTTTTTTAATTTTTAAAGATTAAAACATAAATTATATACACTGATTTGCAAATCCATTGTTATGGGCGATCACTGTTGAATAAGTCAACACTGATATCAAAACTTCCACTTGAATTGTACTTAGGTACTGATTTACCTTACAAAACATCTTATAACCTCCATTAATATCAACTTCTTTTAACCTATATTTGCGACCTGTTTTAAAGTTGGTTAACTCAGTTGTTCCTAGTCTTAAAATCCTTTTTTACCATTGTTTTAGCGGCTTTCTTTTTCGAATTTTTTGGTATACCGATTTTCTTGCGAATTGGCATAGAAGTTCATTGGAATTTCGACTTGAAATGAAAGTAATCTCACATTCGATAATTTTCCTGTTTTTTATATCTGATTCGTCTCCTACTGTATCTTGGTTATGAATTGCACCAAGAACTGGCTATTAGGATAGGACATTTTGAAACACATTATGACAAATTTTACGCTTGTTAGGAATATGGACATTAACCATTGTTACCCTTGTATGAAAAAATGTACAGAATCAAGAATCCGGATGGATTTCTATATGAATTCCTAGTCTCATAAATTTCATATAATAGTAATTTACTTACATAAAGTAATGAATAATTTTATAATATTATGTTTAAAATTCTGTTAAATGGCTATTGAGATCTTTTTATGATACTCATTAGAAATATTTATGAATGAGATTTAAAGGATAACGTTGACTTATCCTTTTTTGATTCGTAGATGACTTAAGATATAGCTGTTATCCTGTGATATACGATAAATAATTACTCAACTACGTTTAAAATCAGAAACGAATAAAAAGTGGTAATAAAAATTGGCCCCAAATTTTTTTGGGGCCAAAAAAGTCAAATAAGTATATTGATATTTTATTCTTTAATATCATCCACCACAGCACCATGGAAATGGAGCTTCACCTCCTGGCGGATATCCTGGGGGGCAAGCCACAGGACTACCACAGCAAAAACAATATGGAGTACCGCCTTTAACGGTTTTTAATTGTTCCTTTGACAATAATTTGTCGGACAGTTTTGAAATTATTTTTTTCATTTTCTCTACTTATTAGATTAATAATTTAAGTCTGAAAATCCGTAACACCTTTTTCTGGCGGAAATCTATCTCGTTAAACAAAAGGATAACTTAATTGCCGTAGACAATTCCCCTTTAAATTTAACTACCAACAGTCCCCTACACCATGAGGTACTTGACTTCCCGGTCCATAACCCCATGGACAATTAATATAAGCTCCACTGCTTACACAAAAACAATAAGGAGTGGCTCCACCCTTAACGGTTTTTAAACGTTCCTTGGACAATAATTTGTCCGAAAACTTGGAAATGATTTTTTTCATTTTTTTTCATTTTTGGATTAATACTTCATTTATTGTGAACGATTTGCAAATCCATACCCAATATTCGTTGGTTTCATAGTTCCTTAGGAAGGTTGATTAAGTACTTTACTTCTACTATTTTGGATAAAAACTTCCTGGCGGTATCCCCCAAAGAGTACGAAGCGAGTGATCATCAAATACATCTTCAACTTGATAAATTATATTGTACTTAGATTTAAGAATTTAAAACAGATGATTTACAGTTATCAATTTATAAGATTGAGCTTTAGAATATCTGGATTTTACTTATAAAGCTGATAATCTTCTTTATTAAAGTCATAAGGACCCTGATGCGAGTGGAAATGTGTGGGATAAAGTATTCTAAGCGGGTTGAACCTGTTTAATAACAATAATTATTATTTTCTTATATTATTTATAAGTTTAATACTACATTATTATATTTTTCTTATATTAACCTGACATATTTTTCTTTTTATACCGTTCCGTCATGCCCCAAGCAGAGATAGATATTTCGATTCTAAAGTACAGAAAGGAAAAAAGGATCAGTCAGGCTGATTTTGGAAAATTGGTGGGTGTAAAACAGGCTACTGTTTCCAACTGGGAGTCGAAAAAAGTGAGTCCTTCCGGAAAGCATCTTGAGCGAATTAAGGAATTGATGGATTCACAAATCCCGGAGTCAAAATCTGCATCAGAGGTAGATGAACTGGCTTTACTGAAGGAACTGTTATCGGCCAAGGAAGAAATAATCGGGTATCTGAAGACAACAATCGATAGAATAAAGCACGAGTAACTTGTAGTATACTTATGGTAATTCCAGCTTAATTGAAAAACGAATTCCGAAGGAATAAAGATAAAAAATAACCACAAAAAAAGAGCCGCTCAACTGAGCGGCTCTTTTTGCTTTCTTTTTCTATTGTATATTACTTAGTATCCTGGGTTTTGTGTCAATACGTCAGAACCTTGAATATCTATTTGGGCTTGCGGGATAGGGAAATATTCATTCTTCCCAGCTGTAAAGCTAGCCCCTCCAAACTTTGTTACCAAGTATTGGGATTCGTAGGCCAAATAGTCGTTCAAAACATCGGCGGCTATTCCCCATCGTACCAAGTCAAAGAAACGGTGACCTTCTCCTGACAGTTCCAACTTACGTTCGAAGCGTACCGCGGTACGGGCATCTTCCTGAGAAGCAAATTGGGAAGGTGGATATTCGGCAATTACGTAATTGGCGGCATCTTCACCAGAATCGTATTCTTTTACCCAGTGTTCTGAATTGGCCGCTCGTGCCCTAACCTGGTTTACATAGGTCCTAGCTTGCTCCAAAGAACCTGCCTCAATTTCCGCTTCTGCAGCCATTAACAATACATCTGCATACCGGATAATGGTATAATTCATTAAAGCATAACCTCGAGTCCAAGAACTACCATCCGTAAAGCTATTTTCCTGAGACCTATAGTAAATGTATTTCTTAGGTGAATAAGGTCCCGCATAAGGAAAACTTCGAATCCAAGCAGACCCGGGGTGATCTATCCAGTCTAGATAAGGAATACCTATACGTCCGATGGAATGGTCAATACGTGGATCAAGTGGGCCTGCATCCTCAACAAAATCCTCTTCAGCGTTTCCATCTACCACTACCCATGCATAGTTGTTGGCAACTTCGTTGGCAGGGTCATTGTAGGAGCCGTCCAATAATGGCAAGCCTTCTGGAGTGGTTCTAAAGGAATTGCCCAACTCAATACTAGGCTGGAAGAAGCCACAGCAGTTTCCTGGGCCATCCGGTCCTGTATTATAGGGGTAATTCAAATCATCAAAATAGTTAGCATTTTGGGTGCTTCCCGTATTATTGGCCGATTCAACATCCATAACCGCTTCCGCATGATTATCATTCTCCGCGTTATAAATTTGGGCATAGTCATCCAACAATGCATATTTTAGACCATTGGAAGTAACTCCATTGGCAATAACATCGTCAAATGAAGCTTTGGCTTCAGCAAATTTTCCTTGATATAATTGTGCTTTACCAAGATAAGCCCTGGCAGCCCATTTATTTACGCGACCTGCACCGGTTTCACTTCCCAAGTTATCATAAGCAAATTGGAAATCCGCTTCTATATTGCCCCAAACATCTGGAGTATTGGATATGGCAACAACATCGGTTGGAGCAACGGTTTCATCGAAATAAGGGATACTGTTCAAGTGCTTTTTGAGGTCAAAATAGAAATGTCCTCTAAGCATTCTTGCCTCGGCAATAATACGTGTTGCCTCTGCTGCGACTATATTGTCACCAGCCGATTGTACTGTAGCAATTACATTGTTACAGCGCACAACGCCTTCATAACGACCATTCCAAAAATTATTGATATCCCCACTGGTGGGATCTATTTCATATCGTTGTACCGGATTGATAGCGGAATAATCCCCGGCATCAGTTCCTTTGTTGGCCTCTCCTCCACAAATGGACCCTGTAACCCAATGGTTAGGACCTTCGAAACGGTTACCAAATACACCGTTCAAGGCCGAATAGGCCCCTATTAATAAACCGTCAGCACCAGCTTGATTTTCCAATTGGGCGGCTCCCAAGGAACCTGTCGGAGGTACTTCCAAAAATTCGTCATTACAGGAGACCCCTATCATAAGGACCATCGCTATAAAAACAGGTAATTTTCTTAATCTGTACATAGTTTTCATAGTTAATTTTTGCTTAAATATATAAATAATTTTTCTTTTAAATATCACAAAGCTATCACAAGCCTAAATTTACGTTAAGCAGGTATTGCGGTGTGGCTGGGTAGTTCCCCACATCGATTCCGAAGCGGGTATCCACATCACCACCAACGACGGGGTCTAAACCACTATAATTAGTAATGGTCCAAATGTTGTTTGCAGAGATACCTACTTCAAATTTGCTTAGACCTAAAGCATCCTTTACTTTGTCATCAAAAGAATATACCAAAGCTAAACGTTGTAATCTTGCGTAAGAACCGTCCTCAACATACCAAGAGTTGGAGGCGCCGCTAGTACTCAAGTTGGAAACACTTTCCCAAATGGGTGCGGCGGCATTGTTCCCCAATTCCGGAGTCCAAGATCTAAATGCAGCAACCCCCTTGGCGGAACCTTCAAAGGTCCCAAAGAAATCTCTAAACCATTTTGATTGGTTGAAAATCTCATTTCCTACGGACCAATTCCAGAACATTTCCATCTTAAGTTGTTTGTAGTTGAGTTCAAAAACAGCTCCACCTGTATAAGAAGGAACGGGATCACCCAAATACGTTCTGTCATCCGGAGTAATGGCACCATCGCCGTTTACATCTTCGTAGCGGAAACGTCCTAACCCTTTACCGTCCTGAGCGGGAGAATTGTCTACCTCAGCCTGTGAGTTGAAATAACCGATTACATTGTAACCAAAGAAGGAGGAAAGTGGTCTCCCGATTTGGTTTCGGGTAGGGGTAATTCCCCTAAAACCAATACCATCCAAGAAATCGATACCTGGAGCAAATTCCACCACCTCATTTTTCAAGAAGGAGTGGTTGGTAGTGATTTGGAAAGAAAGATCTTCGGTAAAATTACCGCGGCCTACAATCTGGAAATCAACCCCTTGATTCAACATGGATCCTACGTTTACGGAAGGCGCATCGGCATCGTTTCCTGTAACCCCGGCCAAAGGAACCTGGAACAACAGATCTTCGGTATCCTTTTTCCACCAGTCGAACTGTACTTCTATTTTGTTGTCCAGAAGGGAAAGGTCAAAACCAATGTTCAATGTAGTACTGGTTTCCCACTTCGCATCTGGATTTCCGATTCGACTCGTGGCAAACCCTTCGTCTGCACCACTATTTTGTCCACCTATAGGATAAAAGGTTCTGCCCAAATTAGCAGCGGCCAAGGAGAATTGATTACTCGGATCCACATTGTTGGAGTTACCCATTTCACCCCAACCAGCGCGGATTCTCAAATCAGAAATGAAATTCTGGTTTTGCATAAAAGGTTCTCCGCTAACCGTCCATGCGCCCGATACCGCCGGGAATACCCCATATCGGTTATTTTCACCGAATACGGAGGAACCATCACGACGAATTACACCACTCACGTAGTATTTTTCATCAAAATTATAATCCAGTTTTCCGAATAGCGAACTGAAGTTTACCCCAGTGAAAATATTTCCTTGGACGACAGGACTTTGCACCGTGGACATAGTAATAAAATCAATATCCGTTGAGAAAGGATTGATACCTGAACCAAAAATACGTCTCCCCCTTGAAGGAGTTCTTGGGGAACTGGCCCCGTTGATAGCTTCAATACCGGCCAATGCCGTAATACCATGCTTTCCATAGGTCTTTTTAAAGTTTACCGTATTGGAAAAAACCCATTGGAAACCGTAGAGCCATTCTTCCTGAAAACCATTACTGGCCTGAGGCTCGGAATCCCCTAAATATCTGAAATTATAATTCTGTCGTGTAAAATTAAAATATTGCCCACCTAAGCTGGAGCGGACCGAAAGGCCATCGGCCAGTTTAAGATTGGCATAAATATTACCAAAGGCCTCCACTGAAAAAGCTACATCACTTCCATTATCCTGTACCAAACGCCTTACCGGATTCCGTGGATTGTTGAATCCGGCTGCTCGGGTACTGGCATAGCTACCAAATTCATCGAACACCGGAATAATAGTCGGCATCCGATAGGCGGAAAGTACCTCGGATTCTTCATCCGCGATACCTGCACCCCCGGCGGCACCTTGTTGACCTACCACAGATCGATAGGTGGCTTGGAAATTCTCTCCAATGGACAACCAAGGCGTTACATCCCATTCCGAGTTGAAACGGGCCGTGTATCTTTCAAGCTCATTTTCCAATAAAATACCAGATTGAGTTTGGGCGGCGACACCAAAATAGTAACGGCCGTCCTCGGTACCTCCATCAAAGCCCAGACTAATACGGCTAATCGGTGCAATCCGTGTAATTTCCTTATACCAGTTAGTACCTGCTAGATTAGGTCGGATTAAAAACACATTTTCAGGATCCGCCTCAAAGTTGGCACGGATTTGCGCCAAATTTACATCCGATTCAAAAACTCCGTTTAGACCGTCGGCATGCAAATAGTCCGGAAAACGAGGGGTAGGATTAGATCCATACTGTGGATGTGTATACTGAGGCGCCGTGCCAGTAGCCGCAGCATTGTTTTCATAGGCGATGTGCGTATATCTGGCCATATCCTGAGGATTCAACATCTCCGGCGAACCACCAACATTGGGATCGGTAACCCCGCTTTGGATGTTCAGGGTTACATTGGTCTTCCTTTTTCCTTTTTTTCCTTGTTTTGTGGTATAAACGATTACCCCATTCGCTGCCCTAGCTCCATAGATGGAAGCCGCGGCTGCGTCTTTTAGTACTGTGGTCGTCTCAATATCGTCCGGGCTTAAGAAATCGATGTTTAGGATAGGAACCCCATCCACAACATATAAAGGTTCATTACCCCCAAAAGCTCCGAAACCACGTACCCGAATCTGGGAGGTTGTACCCGGCTGACCATTGGTTACAACGGTGACCCCAGCGACCCTACCGGCCAATTGCTGTTCTACGTTACCGGAAGGTATGGCCGCCAATTCCTCAGCCTTCACAATGGAAACGGCAGCAGTAGTTTCCCGTTTGCTCTCTGTTTGGTAACCCGTAACGATGACCTCATCAAGTGCCGCGGCGTCTTCTGCCAAGGTGACATCAACCGTAGATCGTCCATTAACCGCAACTTCTTGGGTCAAAAACCCCAGATAGCTGACAACCAAAGTGGCATTGGAATCTACATTTAACGTATAATTTCCATCAAAATCGGTTTGGGTTCCGTTAGTTGTTCCTTTTTCAACAACGTTGGCTCCAGGAAGTGGCACTCCACCGGAATCTGTAATTGTACCCGAAACGGTGGTTTGGAAAATATTTTCCGCTTCAATAGTAATTTCGTTTGCCTGGGCCATTTGTGTTCCCAAACAAATCAACATCGACAAAAACCCTATAGTGAAGAAAGAAAACTTTCCCCGGGGTCTTAACGAATTGTAATCTCGTTTTTGATTCATAATCCTTGTTGTTTGTTAGTTTAAATTAATCTTGATTTTTCAGGTTTTTCAACACTTGACGGCACACCAAAATGTTAAGGAAAACCCAAATTCCGGGTAATAATAACAAAATTATGTGAATTATAAACACCCAATTTGCAATAATTTCCCAAATGACACCGCTTTCGCAAATGTTAAAATATAAGGACTATTGCGATAAAGCCCCTGTTTTATTTGGCAAAATGGTAATTATGGTAGCTGATTTTTCAAGTATTTGGAATTTTCAGGAATCACAAACAAAACCCAATTTGTTAGGTATTTTCTCTCATTACCTCGCTGGAAACGGGGAATCTATAACGTTGGAGTTGAGCCCTATTTTTAGGGTTTGTTAACTTAAAAAACGTTAAACTTTCACAAAGTTTTGCTAACAAATATCAGCGCAATTTTCTATGTAAAAAAAAGGCATGGACCCCTTGAACTGATGCATTGCAGATGTATTACTTTTTACAATGAATAATGATCTTCTCACTATTGTGATGAGTAGTGAAGAAAAGGTAGTCTGCCCCTCCGGACAAAATGTTAAATCGTTTTCTGATAGCATCCACACTATGGGGAAAATTTCGAACAGTGATATTCGCCTTTTTAAGCTTCAGGGCTTTCATGGTTTTTTTTGAAAAAGGCCATACTTTTTCAATCCTAAATGCCCTTCCAGGGAAATCTTTCAATTCCTTTGAGGTATAGAGCTGGGAATGCTTATGAATCTTACCCAGTGCATATCGCTCTGCTATAAGTGAAAATGCTCCTGATTTTAAAATGGCCGAATTGGGCTCATAAAGATAGTTTTGTGGTGCACTAAAGTTGGGAACGGCCTTTTTTTCTTCTTGGAGTGCAAAGTTGAAAGTATCTGTTTTTTGTTGATCAAAGTTTACCGTCTTAATAGTTGTTTCCCCATCGAAGCCGGCCTGCAAAATCCATAACAGTTCCTTAACCTCATTCTTGAGGGCTACAATATGGATTTCCTTTACGAACCTGAGTTCGTTCATTCCGACCGACATATCCAGGATAGGGGAGGTTTTTAGCATTACATTATTGGATTTTTTAAAAAGTAAATCCAAATGCTCGATAACATTCGGGAAACAATCTTTCAAGAAAAAGACTTTTCCTTTTTGATCATTCCGTCGGGAGGGATCTAGATATACCCAATCGAACCCAAATTGGGATTTCTCCAAAAAAACCAATCCATCTCCGGGTATGATACTAATATTCTTTCTTCCAAAAACTTTAAAATTATGGGCAACTATTTCCGATAAATTCCTGTTTGTCTCACAATGCTGAACGTTATCTATTTTGAGGGAAAAGAAATAGGTGTCCACACCGAACCCGCCGGTGACATCCACAAGGGAATTGCCGCTTACCAGGGTAGCTTTATACTTGGCCGTGATTTCGGAAGAAGCCTGTTCAATATGTAATTTATCCGGGAAATAAATGTTTGGTGTATTATACCACGTAGGAAGTTTTGTTTTTGTTTTTTTCCTGGAAACAATCTGCTGCGCCAGTTCCTTGTTCGAAGCCCCAACAAAAAATGGCTTTTTCAATAAAAGGGATACTACATCCGTATCGGTATTTTTTGATATGAATTCCTGTATTTCAGGGTTTAGTAGATTTTTGTTCAAAATATTGCTAAAGGTCTTCAGTCAAAGATTTCACAATTTTATTTTCTGATAAAAACTCTTTTAAAATTACCTTAATAGCGGTATAACCAGGTACCGCTACGATCATTCCCACAACCCCAAAGAGGAGTCCGGCAATGATGATGACCAAAAAAATTTCTAAAGGATGGGATTTTACACTGTTCGAAAAAATAAAGGGCTGGGAAAAAAAATTATCTATCAACTGACCAATGACCAATCCAATTAAGACATAACCGGCTTTGGGCAATATTACCGTACTGAAATCGGCACCTAAATTGCTGGTCATCGTAAGCAGAATCATAATTACCCCGCCAATAATAGGCCCTATGTATGGAATAATGTTAAAAAGAGCACACAAAAACGCAATTACAACAGCATTTTCTATTCCTACAATAAGTAACACGATAGTGTAAATGACAAAAAGGATAAATATCTGTAAAAGTAACCCAACAAAGTACCTGGACAATAGATTGTTTATTTTATCTATGGACTTTACCATGCCGCTCTCCTTGTCCCTGGGAACAAAGGTCAACAAACCCTTTTGAAAAAGCTTGCTGTCCTTGAGAAAGAAAAAGGAAACGAACAAAACGGAAAACAACCCAATACTAAATGTACTGAGCACATCAACAAAAGAATTCAGGAAGTTGGGGATAAAACCTATATCAAAACCTTCCAGAAGGTTTTTTTCCAATTCACTTTCCTTGATTATTCCGGTAACGACTTCTGGAGAAGCCCCAAAATAAAGGGTAATCTCTTTGTAGAGGGAATTTAAATTATGTTGTAACTTATCGATATCCAACAAAGAAAGATTCTTGCCCTGTTCGGTTATCAGGGGAATAAACAGTGCAATTATACCGCCCAATAAACTTATCATAAGTACCATGGTAAGGATTACCGCCAGAGTGTTCGGTAATTTGATTTTTCTTCTAAGAAAAAGTACAATGGGCCTTCCAATAAGGGCAATGACCGCGGCAAAGGCCAAATAGACCAATACGGATTGTATTTTGTACAAAAAAAATAGAACCAGCACAATACCCGTTAGAATACCGATGGCCCTTAATATACCTTGTGATATAATCCTTGCGTTCATTTTTTCGTAGTCTTTATTGAATCCCCTTCCTTTTGCGCATACGCTTTCATTCTAGATCGAGATAAGTCCAAATTGGTGATTTGCCAAAGACTTTTTCAATTTCTGAATGCGTACGAAATGATATTCGCTCCCATCCGAAGTGCCTTTTCCCGGATATCCTCTGGGTTATTGTGCACGCTAGGGTCTTCCCAGCCATCTCCCAAGTCACTTTCAAAAGTAAAAAGGAGAATAAGCCTATTTTCGTTGAAGATACCCAAGGCTTGCGGTCGTTGCCCATCGTGTTCATGTATTTTGGGAAGTCCTTCCGGAAAATTGTACTCTTGTTTAAAAATTGGATGATCTTTGCCCAACTCTTCCAACTCCATATTCGGAAAAACCTTATCCAACTCCTTTCTAAGATAGGGTGCCATACCATAGTTATCATCAATATGCAAAAAACCTCCCGATAATAAGTACGCTCTTAAATTATCCCCATCCTCTTTGGAAAAAACCACATTACCATGCCCTGTCATATATAAAAAGGGGTATTGGAAAATATTTGTGCCCCCCACATTTACGGTCGCTGGTTTTTCCTTGATGCTGGTTCCTATGTTCTCGTTGCAAAAGCGAATGAGATTTGGCAAAGCGGTTGGATTGGAATACCAATCCCCACCACCATTATATTTTAGTATGGCAATTTCTTGTGCTATCAAAGAAGAAGACACACCAAGGTAAAAAATAAATAATAATGATGTAAGTAACTTCATAAACTATCGAACTAAAAAGCAACGGTATCAAATTTAAGTATTATCCATGTTGAAAAAAATCTTAGCGACGATATTAGTTTTGGGCAGTCTTGTTTTTGTGGCATTTACAAACACCAACTCTTTGGAAAATGATTATTCGGACAAAACCAATAGTGCGATTGCGACTTTTGAACCCATTGTTGTTTTGGAACTATTCACTTCACAGGGTTGTTCCAGTTGCCCTCCTGCTGACGCACTTTTGAATAAGGTCAAAAATGAATTCACGAATGAAGTCTTTGCACTTTCCTACCACGTGGACTATTGGAATTATATAGGCTGGGAAGATCCCTTTAGCAAGCCTGATTATGCCAAAAAGCAAAAAGAATACAATATACAATTTCGCAATAGAAGTAATTATACCCCGCAAATGGTTATTAATGGAAAGGAACATTTTGTTGGGTCAAATGCCTCTTTGCTCTATAGCAAGATTGATCAATACAAAGAGAGAAAGGTAGAGAACGGGGTTAAATTATCTAAAATTGATCGTGATGGACAAAATGTTTCTTTTGAATATGATATCGAAGGTGATTTAGGAAACAAAGAACTCAGGCTCCTGTTGGTTTTGGATCAACGCCGAACGGAAGTACCCAGGGGGGAAAATAGGAATAGGACCTTAACCAATAGCAACATCGTTGTGGCCGAGAAAAAAATCGCTCTTACCGATTCAAAAGGAAGGCTGGCCTTATCTATTCCAAAAATCGTTGAGCCCAACGAAAAAAAATACGTAATAGCATTGGTACAAGATTCGAGTTATGGAATAACCGGAGCTGCCAAGAATGCCATTCGATGAATTAAGATGTTGTTTGTTTTTAAAGCCTCGTAGGGAGAATTGTAACAATTCCATGCGAGGTTTTTTATTTTAACCATTGTTAATTGTAGTAACTATAGTACAGCCTACCAGGGCAGCGGTCTCCGTTCGCAAACGATTCTTTCCAAGTGAAACGGGCAAAAATCCTTTTTCATAGGCCTGTTTGATCTCGGAGGAAGAGAAATCCCCTTCCGGACCTATCAATATGGTAATATCCTTATCTGGAGCTACCCTTCTTTTTAGGTCCAGCTTTTCCTCATTTTCACAATGCGCTATAAAAAGAAGCCCCTCAGGGGTACTTTCAATGAAATTTTCGTAAGGCATGGGATCATTCAATTTAGGAAGATAGGTCTGTAAGGATTGCTTCATCGCCGAAATGATTATTTTTTCCAATCGTTCTCGCTTGATCGCTTTCCGTTCAGATCGCTTGCAAAGAATCGGTGTTATTTCATCGATACCAATTTCCGTGGCTTTTTCCAAAAACCATTCAAACCGATCGATATTCTTGGTCGGTGCTACCGCTAAATGCAGCGCGTACCTTTTTGGATGTTTTTTGGTAGTCGAAACAATTTCGGCCGAACATTTTTTTAAATCCGCAAGGAGTATTTTAGCTTGGAACAAATACCCTTTACCATTGGTAATTTGCAAAATATCGCCTTCTTTTTTCCGAAGTACTTTAACGATATGCCGACTCTCTTCCTGGTTAAGGACAAACTGCGAGACACTAGTGTCCAAAGTGGGGTTGTAAAATAGTTGCATGGCATCTTATTTAGGATTGGGAAATAGTCAATCCGATGATGTTGTTTTTAAGTTATGGCCAAGACCAATACTTATGGCAAGTATCAATTTTTGTTGCCCTTGATCAAATACATTTATATTTTGTATCGCGCCTTGGCTGATATGTTTTGATTGGTAAGCCTATTTTCCCTGAACTTAAGATATCCGGTTATTCCAATCATTGCGGCATTGTCCGTACAATATTCGAGTTTGGGCAAATAGGTATGCCAACCAAGTTCTTTTTCGGCCGATTTCAAGGCATTACGTATCCCGGAGTTTGCTGAAACACCACCTCCAATCGCAATTTGTTTCACTCTGGCATATTTCACGGCCTCTTTTATTTTATCTATCAAAATATTGATTATGGTATGCTGTATGGATGCACAAATGTCATTCCGATTTTCCAATATAAAGTCAGGGTTTGTCTTGGTTTCTTTTTGAATAAAATATAAGATACTGGTTTTTAATCCACTAAAGCTAAAATTAAGTCCACCTACTTTTGGTTTTGGAAATGGAAAGGCCGTAGGGTTTCCCAATTGCGCGTATGTATCGATTAGAGGCCCTCCTGGATAAGGCAATCCCAATATTTTTGCACTTTTATCAAAAGCTTCGCCAACGGCATCATCCAGGGTCTCACCCAAGATTTCCATATCAAAATAATCTTTGACCAAAACAATTTGCGTGTGCCCCCCACTAAGGGTCAATGCCAGAAAAGGAAAACTGGGAGGCCTGTAATTTTGTCCTTCTATAAAATGGGCCAAAATATGGGCTTGCATATGGTTCACCTCAATTAGGGGAATATGTAAGCCCAAAGCCAAGGACTTGGCAAAGGAGGTACCTACCAACAAAGACCCCAATAGTCCAGGTCCCCGTGTGAATGCTATGGCCGATAGTAGTTTTTTATCGATATTTGCTCTCATTAATGCCTGGTGCACAACAGGAACGATGTTCTGTTGATGTGCCCGGGAGGCAAGTTCGGGAACAACACCCCCGTATTCCTGATGTATTTTTTGAGAGGCCACAATATTGCTCAGTACTTTTTTGTTCTTTAGTACAGCAGCTGAAGTATCATCACAGGAAGATTCAATGGCCAGAATATAAATAGTTTTGTTTTCCACCCGGTTTGGAACAAAAATTGGATACACAAAGGTAAAACATAAAGCCCTATCAAAAAACTGAGGAAAATACTGATTAGAATTCTCTTGGTGTTTATTTTAATATGCATTTTGGGCACCATAATCCTTTCCTTGCCTGTGGTTCAGACCCAATTTGCCCAGTATGCCACAACAACCATAAACAATGAATTCGGGACCAATATTAACATAGATCGTCTTAGGGTCTCCCTTATTTCCTGGGATACTTCATTACAACATGTTTACGTTGAGGACTATAGGAAGGATACTCTTTTTTTTATAGATGAGCTTACCACCTCCATTCTGAGCATCAGAAATTTGGCCAATGGCAAATTGGAATTTGGTGAAATAGATATGGAACGCTTGAATTTTAAGCTAAAGACTTACAAAGATGAGAAGAATACCAATTTGGAGGTTTTTATTGACAAGCTGGATGATGGCAAACCAAGAAAACCCGGAACGCCGCCGTTTTTTTTCTCTTCCTCCGATGTAGAGATTTCCCAAAGTAATTTTAAGCTTATAGATGAAAATACAGAAACAGGGAAAATCCTGGATTTTAAGGATTTAAATATATCCGCTTCCGATTTTCAGATACTAGGGCCGGAGGTAACTACTGAAATTGAGGCACTGTCTTTTAAAAGCAAGAGGAATCTGGAAGTGGAAAAATTGGCCACGGTATTCAAATATACCAAACAACAAATGCGTTTTGACTCCCTACGTATAAAAACACCCGGGTCCGACTTAAAAGGAAATTTAGTTTTCAACTATGAACGAAAGGATTTTGCCGATTTTACGGACAAAGTGAACCTGGTCGCCAGCTTTCAGGATTCCAAGGTTGCCTTTAACGAAATAAATCAATTATACGATCAATTTGGAAAGGAAAAGGAAGCAATTTTTTCCTCTTCTTTCAATGGGGTCCTAAACGATTTGAATGCGGAACAGTTCTTTCTGCAATCGGATAATACGGGTATTCGCGGAGATTTTAATTTTAAGAACCTTTTCAGTAAATCGGAAACGTTCTCCATGCGTGCCAATATGAAGAACGTAACGAGCAGCTATTATGAACTCAGATCATTGATGCCTGATATTCTTGGTAAATCAATACCCTCCTTATTTCAAAAATTGGGGCAGTTTACGATTCGCGGAGATGCAGATATTACAGAAACCTCCATTGATGCCAAGGTGAATATCAATACGGCCATTGGAAGTAGCTATACCGATTTGGAGTTGACCAATATCAATAACATCGACAATGCAACCTATGAGGGTTTTGTGTCCCTTATCGACTTTGACTTAGGGGATTTTTTGGACAATAAGAAATTAGGAAAAACAACACTGGATTTTAATGTTGAGGGGCAGGGCTTTGTTCAGGATATTAATACCGAAGTAATAGGGCAGATTTATTCCGTGAATTTTAATGGGTATGACTATAAGGACATTAAGGTTTCTGGAATTTTAAAGGAACAGTTGTTTGATGGTAGCTTGGTAAGCAATGATGAAAACCTTCAATTTAATTTTAAGGGGCTGGCTGATTTTGGTGAAGAAAGCAACAACTTCAATTTTATTGCCTCTGTGGATTATGCCGACCTCAAAAAATTGAACTTTATAAATGATAGCATATCCATTTTTAAAGGTAACGTAAACATGGATGTAACTGGGAATACCTTGGACAACTTGATAGGTGACATCAAGTTTACCAAGACCATTTTTCAGAATAAGAACGATACCTACTATTTTGACGATTTTAAGGTTTCCTCCACTTTTGAAAATGACTCCATTAGGGTAATCGATATAAACTCCCCGGATATCATTACTGGTTACATGAAAGGTAATTTCAAAGTAAAGGAACTCGGTAGGTTAATGCAGAATTCTATTGGAAGTATTTATACCAATTATAGGCCTTTTGAGATTTCCGAAGGGCAGACGGTGTCCTTTAACTTTAAGATATATAACAAAATTGTGGATGTTTTTTTCCCTGAGGTCCAGTTTGACCCGAATACTTTTATTAGGGGAAATATAATTGCGGACAAAGGCGATTTTAAATTGAACTTCAAATCGCCCAAAATACAGGCCTATGGTAACGTTGCGGATAGTATCGATATAAAAATCGATAATAAGAATCCGTTGTTCAATACATATGTCTCCGTGGCAGATCTTTCAACAAGCTATTATGATGTTAGGGATTTTAGTCTCATTAATACCACTTTAAAGGATACCCTTTTTTTTAGGACAGAATTTAAAGGAGGCAGTGAATTTGATGATAGCTATAACCTGAATTTTTATCACACATTCAATCAAGAAAACAAATCCGTCATCGGCCTAAAGACATCGGATGTAAGTTTTAAGGGCAACCAATGGATTTTGAACAAAGACGGAAATCGCCAAAATAAGGTAATTCTCAATCGAACCTTGGACAGTATTTGGATAGAGGAAATTGTGATGAACAATTATGAGCAGGAACAAATACGGCTCAAAGGCCAACTGGCGGATTCTACCTATAAAGATTTGGAACTTCAATTTAAGATTGTCTCCCTAAACAAGATTACCCCATCTATAGATAGCCTAAAACTTCAGGGTGAAGTCAACGGAACGCTAAACGTATTACAGAAAGACGATGTCTATTTGCCTTCCTCCAATTTGGCCATTGCCGATTTTGCCATCAATGATATGAGAATGGGAGATCTTACCATTGGGATAGTGGGGAATAGGGATTTGACCGATTTTGTGGTCAATTCACAGATTACGGATAACGGCATAGAAAAATTGGGTATTGTAGGGAATATTAAGAATGAAGGGGAGATTCCACAGGCCAATCTTTTAATAAACTTCAATAAACTAGATCTTGAACCCTTTAGTCCCCTGGGAGAGGATGTTATCACCAATATTCGAGGCGATTTAAGTGGAAGTGCTAGAATAAGGGGGGGTGTAGACAATCCGGAATTCAGTGGTATTCTTACTTTGGACAATGCCGGTTTGGCCGTTCCTTACCTAAACGTGGATTATAGCTTTGCTCCCAATTCTAGGATAGACTTACGAGATCAGACTTTTGATTTTGATCAAATCCGCATTACCGATGTCGCAAAAAGAACAAAAGCGGTCTTGGACGGCACTATAACCCATAGATATTTCGAGGATTGGTTTTTGGATTTGAATATCGATACCAATAATAATCCCTTTTTGATTTTGGATACGGCGTTTGAGGAAGAAGTACTCTATTACGGTACTGGTTTTATAAATGGTCAGGGCAGAATTTTTGGACCTACCAATGCTTTGACGATTAAAGTGGATGCAGAAACGGCCGAGGGCACTTCCCTTAAAATACCATTGAGCGATGTGGCTTCTGTGGGCGATTACTCCTTTATAAATTTCATAGAACGCAACAGCATAAAAACAATAGAGGAACAGCGTGTTTTAGAGGATTTTGAGGGATTGGAGCTAGAATTCGATTTAGTAGTCACTCCGGATGCCGAGGTTGAAATCGTGACCGACCGAAAGACAGGTAGTTCACTTAAAGGAACTGGGGAAGGTATTTTACTGATACGTATCAATACTCGTGGAAAATTTGAAATGTTCGGGGACTTTGTCGTGGTAACAGGGGAATACAACTATCGGTTTGGTGGAATAATAGATAAAACGTTTACCGTTAGGCCCGGCGGGACCATTATATGGGATAGGGAACCTTTAGAAGCCGAGTTGCAACTGGAGGCCGTATATTCCTTGAATGCCAATCCTGCACCCTTATTGGATGACCCGGGGTATACCAGGCGCATTCCAACACAAGTGGTAACCAAATTGACCGGGGAATTGGAGAGTCCTGATATTGAATTTAATGTGGAGTTTCCGGGTACCAATACTATTGTCCAATCAGAACTGGAATACCGATTGCAAGATCCTACGGTCGAAGAAAGAAACGCTCTCTTTTTATTGGCACAAGGCTCCTTTGTGAGTGATCAGAACGGAATAAACCGACAAGCAGTAACGGGTAACTTGTTACAATCGGCCTCTGGACTATTGAATCAGGTTTTGGGCAGTGAAAACGATAAATTTAACCTGGGACTTTCCTATGAGCAAGGGGTGCTCGATAGAAATGCAGATGTGCAGACGGAGAATAGGATAGGAGTAACGGTCTCTACCCAAATAAGTGAAAGGATATTATTCAACGGAAGGGTAGGGGTACCGGTAGGAGGGGCTAGTGAAACGGTTGTTGCCGGTGATTTTGAAATTCAATTGCTTCTTAACGAGGAAGGTACCCTAAGTGCCAAATTCTTTAATAGGGAGAATGAAATCCAAGAATTTTTTGCTCAGAGACAGGGCTATACCCAAGGAGCGGGTCTTTCCTACGAAGTTGATTTCAACAGTTTCAAAGAGCTTTTTAAAAAAGTGGTGGGCAAAACGGAAACGCAGGAAAACAGATTTCCCGATACCGATGGATTACCCAGTTCGGTAATGGGCAAGGACAGCTTGTTAAGGTTCTATCCAAAGACCAAGGGTCGCCGTTAAATATCTCGTGGAAAAAAGCCCCAATGTTATATTTTAAACTTCAAAAATATGGGGGATGCACGAAAACGATATAGCTAATTTCGTTACCTAAATTATGGACATTAACAATTCCTAATTTGAAATAAGTTTGCTAATTTTGCTAGCTTAAAATTTTCGATGGTTTCCGAAATAAAGAAAATCGGTGTTTTTACCTCGGGTGGGGATTCGCCGGGAATGAATGCGGCAATTCGATCTGTGGTACGTACCTGCGCCTTTATGGGTGTGGACTGCGTAGGCATTTATAGAGGCTATGAAGGAATGATAGAGGGTGACTTTAAACCTATGGATGCCCGTAGTGTAAACAATATCATCAATAAGGGAGGTACTATTTTAAAATCTGCCAGATGCAATCCATTTCGAACCAAAGAAGGCAGAAAAAGAGCTTACGAGCAGCTTCGGGCGGAAGGAATAGACGCCTTTGTCGTTATCGGAGGGGATGGGAGTTTTACGGGAGCCATGATTTTTAATCAGGAATTTGATTTTCCGGTCATAGGAATTCCCGGTACCATAGACAACGATATTTTTGGTACTACCTTTACCCTGGGTTTTGACACGGCCCTGAACACGGTTGTGGAGGCTGTGGACAAGATTCGGGATACGGCCAGCTCCCACAACCGTCTCTTTTTTGTTGAGGTGATGGGAAGGGACGTAGGGCATATCGCTTTAAATGCCGGAGTGGGTGCCGGTGCAGAGGAAATCTTGATTCCTGAGGAAAACTTGGGATTAGATCGTCTTTTGGAATCCCTAAAGCGTAGCAAGGAATCCGGTAAATCTTCCAGTATAGTGATAGTGGCAGAAGGCGATAAAACAGGGAAAAACGTATTTGAACTAAAAGAGTATGTAGAGGAACACCTGCCGATCTATGATGTGAGGGTGTCGGTTTTGGGCCATATGCAACGTGGAGGGCCACCTTCTTGCTATGATAGGGTATTGGCAAGTAGAATGGGGGTTAAAGCGGTGGAATCCTTATTGGAAGGCAAAACTAGTCTTATGGTAGGCGTACAGGATAATAGACTTATATTGACACCGATAAACAAGGCGATTAAAGGACACACAAAGATAGACAAGGAACTCATACGGGTCTCAGAAATAATGACAACATAATTTTTAATCTAAAAACACTAAAAATGTCAAACTTGAAAATAGGAATTAACGGATTTGGTAGAATAGGCAGATTGGTTTTTCGATCTACCGTAAAAAGGGATGATGTTGATGTTGTGGCCATCAATGATCTTTTGGACGTGGAACACCTTGCCTACTTATTGGAATATGATTCCGTACATGGAAGATTTGATGGAACTGTAGAAGTAAAGGATGGGCACTTGGTGGTTAACGGCAAGACTGTCCGAATCACTGCTGAAAGGGACCCCAAAAATTTGAAATGGGATGAAGTGGGTGCAGAAATAGTAGCTGAATGTACCGGTATTTTCACAACCTTGGAAACTGCCCAATATCACATTGATGGTGGTGCAAAAAAAGTGGTGATTTCGGCACCGTCCAAAGATGCGCCCATGTTCGTGATGGGTGTAAACCATAAAGATGTAAAAGCATCGGATACCATTGTATCCAATGCCTCCTGTACCACAAACTGTCTGGCGCCACTGGCCAAGGTTCTCAATGATAACTTTGGAATAGAGGAAGCATTGATGACCACGGTGCACGCCACTACGGCTACACAAATGACCGTTGATGGTCCGTCAAAAAAGGATTATCGTGGAGGTAGAAGTGCTTTGTTGAATATTATTCCCGCCTCTACAGGAGCGGCCAAGGCTGTCACAAAGGTAATACCGGAATTGGAAGGCAAATTGACCGGAATGGCATTTAGGGTTCCTACCGCTGACGTTTCCGTAGTGGATCTAACGGCGAAATTACAAAAGGAAACTTCATACGAGGAAATAAAGAAAGCTTTCAAGTCAGCTTCAAAAGGTGAACTCAATGGTATTTTGGGATATACGGAAGAGGCTGTTGTTTCCCAGGATTTTGTGGGTGATGCACGTACCAGTATTTTTGATGCCGGTGCTGGAATCGAATTGAATTCTAAATTTTTCAAGCTGGTTTCATGGTACGACAATGAAGCTGGATATTCCAATAAGTTGATAGATTTGGCTCAGCACGTTCACAGTCTTTAAGTTTTGATACAAAAAAAGTTTTCCTGAAAATATACCGTATTTTGTGTATTTTCAGGATTCTTTTTTTAAAAGGATATATATGGTAGTAATTGTCGACAGTGGAGCTACCAAAGCGGACTGGATAGCTTTGGACGATAAGGGGGAACAGGTGTTTTTTACGCAAACTTTGGGACTAAGTCCCGAAGTATTGACACGTGAGGTAATCGAGGATAGGTTGGCCAATAACTTTGAGCTTTCCAAGAACAGCAAAAAGGTAAAGCACCTGTTTTTTTACGGGGCCGGATGTGGGACCGAGCGCATGAGAAGATTTCTAAAGAAAATTTTCAAGGTGTTTTTCCCCAATGCCAAAGCCGAGGTAAGGGAGGACACTTACGCGGCCATTTATTCCACTACAAAGGTGGGGCATCAAGGTATTGTCTGCATTCTAGGGACAGGTTCTAATTGTAGCTATTACGATGGACATCAAATGTTTCAAAAGGTAGTTTCCCTTGGCTATATTCCTATGGACGATGGAAGTGGTAATTTTTTTGGTAGGAAATTGATACGTGATTATTATTATCACAAAATGCCTCAAGATTTGGCCATGAAGTTTTCTACGGAATATAACTTGGATGCGGATGTCATTAAGGAAAACTTGTATAAACAGCCCAATCCCAATACATATCTGGCCACTTTTGCAAGGTTTTTAGTGGAAAATAAGGACCATCCCTATTGTAAAGGTGTAATTGACAAAGGATTTCAGCAGTTTATTAACAACCATGTAATGCAGTTTGAGCTGGCTACCAAAGTTCCCGTACATTTTGTTGGCAGTATCGCCCATTATTTAAAGGACGAACTCAAAGCAGTGGTAGAAAGGAATGATTTGGTTTTAGGTGTTATTCGTCAGCGTCCTATTGATGGACTGGTTGAATTTCACAAACAGACTATTTAACGGCTATCATAGAAATCTCTACGTTTACAAATTTGGGCAGATTGGCAACTTCCACGGTTTCTCGGGCTGGAGCGGTATCCGCGTTAAAATAGGATGCATATGCCTCATTAACTTGTTTGAACTGATGCATGTCCTTTAAAAAAATCGAGGTTTTGACTACATTTTCAAAATTCATTCCGGCCTCGTCCAAAATAGCCGCAAGATTTTTCATGGATTGATGGGTTTCCTTAAAAATATCCCCTTTTACCAATTGTCCAGTATTAGGGTCTATCGGAATCTGTCCGGAAACATACAAAGTGTCGCCACTTAATATTGCCTGATTATAAGGACCGATTGGGGCGGGAGCTTTGGAAGTGCTTATGATTTTTTTCATTGTAGTTTGGTTTAAGCCGTTTTGTAAAAAATGAATATTGTTTCACCTTATCTAGGAGGCGGTTGACTTCGGTTTTCCCATTTTAAATCGCTGAGTATGGAGCTTTTTATTCCGATAAAGAAATACCAGCGTTCAAAATTTCCAAAGGGTGTCCAGTTAAAACGGAGCTGGAAACTTTTTAAATCCCGTTCAAAACGAAGCTGGGTTAGGGTAAACCCTTTGTTCTTAAAATCGTATCCGGAGGAGCCACCGACCTTCCACCTAGGGGATAATTGAATATCTCCAGAAAACATAAGGGAATGACTGCTAAATTCATTTTGGCGCTGGTTGTTCGCATATGTGGCGGAATAGGCCAATCTAAAATTCCATGGAATTTTGGTGCCGTAAACCGGATTTTCCACATCTTCGGATTCCCTTTCGTCTCCCCCCCTGGGCGGTTCATTGAATTGATCCGCACGACCAAAAAGGTCATCGGTCCTACCGCCACTTTGAGCGACATAATCATAAGGGTTTTCATCATCCTCTTCACCTTCCTCCTTCTTTTTTTTACCAAATGTCTCGCTGTCAATGGAATACCCAATGTTAACATTGGCCCTGGTCAATCGAAAAAGACTGCCCCCATTATCTATGTTAAAGGTGTTTATCCGGCGACCATTATTATCTATGGCATAAGGATCCAAGCCGGCTGAGAAGTTAATGGCCATTTTATTGTTCAGAATATTGGTACCCCCATTAATGTTCAAAGGGCTTAATCGTAACGAATCTGCCTCAAAATTATAACCTGTGGACAAGTTTAGATTGCTAAGTAGCGGAATCTTTTTAGGTTCCGTGGCCGTCGAATCCTTATCCCTCACCTTGGCCTCAAAGACATTGGCCAGTGAAAATCCTATATTATTAGATCTCCCCAAACTAGGAGCTCCGTTTAAGGTCCCTTGAAACCTACTGTATTGCACTACTTCTCCATCTCCATCTATATACTCATCATAAAACTGTTCAAAGGAAGGAGCGAAACCATAACTTAGTGAAGGTCGCATGACATGACGGATGGCCTGTATTTTTTTATCCTCCCCGAAATTGAATGTTCCATAGAGCGTAGTACCTATACTTGCACTAAAATTGTAGGTATTGTAACGGTCAAATCCGCTTATCGTATCACGTACAACACGATCCTCCTCTGCATCAAAGCGCTGATTAAAGGTCTCAAGGGTCCATACATCCTCATAATTTCCTCCTACACTTACACTAAAAAATTTGGCTACCTTAAAGTTAGTGCTTATGGGAATCCTGTGCCGTGCCCCAACCCTGGCATTGTCGAACATCCTCCCTGTCAAAAAATCATCATCGTTTGTGGTAAGGCTATTTCGCGCATTTACATCGTATTGAAAATTGATATTTTGGATTACACCTTTTTTAATTCCATCGCGTTTGGCGAAGGGGAATATTCGCTCTAGACTACCTTGAAACGTGGGCAGGGTCATTTGAATATTATCCTCAGGGGCATTAGGGCTCGTATTCTGGTTATGCGTGGCCGTAAGACTTAAATTTACCGAAGGATATTCCGGAAAAGTCTTGGAATACGAGATGGATGAATTTAAGCTATTATTCTGGGTATTGGGTAGGTTTTGTTGTAATAACGAGTTCTGAAAATAGGTGCTACTCCCTAAGTTCACTGAGGCTTGGAGGCGCGAATTGGGATTGGCTTTGGCATCCTGGGAATGACGTATTTGAATATTATATATAGTCTGTCTGCTATAATCGCTGAAACCTCTTTGACTGGTGACTAGATTTTCATATCTGAAATTGATATTTCCCTGATATCTATAGCGTTTGGAATAAATGGATACACCCCTAAAGCCATAACTTCCATTGGTATAAAAGTCACCTGTAAGGGTGAGATCTACATAGTCGCTTATGGGAAAATAATATCCACCGCCTTGAAGAAAATACCCACGGTCCGGATCATTTCCAAAGGTAGGCATCATTAATCCTGCAGTACGGCCAACAGTAAGAGGGAAATAGGCAAAGGGCAAGGCTATGGGTGTGGGGACATCCGCAATATAAAGGTTGCTAAACCCGGCAATAACCTTTTTTTTGGGTACAAATTTGGCCTTTCTAACCCTAATGTAATAATCGGGATCTATGGTGTCCTTGGATGTGGTTAGTTTTCCCTCGTTTAAAAAATATACAGAGTCGTTTTCCTTTTTGGTAATCTCTGCGTATACCTTCATGGCATCACTTCCCAATTGACCTAGACCGGCCTGTTGCTCGGTACGTGAATTCCATATCAATGCTTTTTGGGTATCAAAGTTAAAACGGATAGAATCTGGTATTACCTCATTACTTCCCTGTTTAAAAAAAGGAATTTGCGTGTAATTGCCTAAGGAATCTTTAATGCGGCCGGCGTAAACCTCGTTTTTTATGTAATCCAGGATAATGATGCCCGCCTTTAGTTCGGTGTCTTGATAGTAGATTTCGGCTTCATTGTACAAATATATTTTTTGGTCTTTTTGGCTCAACTTAACATAATCCTTGGCCTTATATTTAATTTGATCCAGTAGAATGGATTCCTTCCTATTTAAGGAGTCCGTCTGGGTAGAATCATTGGGGATACTATCCTGTAAGGCAGTAATGGGAAATAGGGGGGCTATTATAGTGTCCTTTTGCGCTTTTATGGGCAATGGAATAATTTGGTCTTCTTGGGCGTTTAGCCAAATTGAACCAACCAAAAGCAGCAATAGGAAAAGAAAATGTTTATTTGATTGCAAGGCTATATATCCTATTTTTGTAAAGGTTTGGCTTCCCCCTAGCTTTGGGATTGGAGATCAAACTTACATATATTTTTTGTTCCCCTAATAGGGTATTACCATAAATTTAACCAAGTAGGGAGCATCAAAACGCTACGTTATTATGAAAGTAAAACGGTTTCTTCCTATCATTTTTTTATTGTCGGCGCCACTACTTATTGCCTTCAACAAGAACAGTACCGAACCGGATAATAATGACCCATTTGTTGTTGTTTTGGATGCCGGTCATGGCGGCCATGATCCCGGAAACCTAGGAAATGGATATTTGGAAAAAAACATCGCCCTAGGAATTGTCCTAAAGGTTGGGGAGATGTTGGAACGCCATCCGGATATTAAGGTGGTATACACCCGGAAAGATGATACGTTTGTAGATTTATTCGTAAGAGGTGAGATAGCCAACAAAGCCAATGCGGACCTTTTTGTATCCGTACATTGTGATTCACATTCTTCAGACGCCCACGGAGCTGGGACCTTTGTACTTGGATTACACGCCAACAAACAAAACTTTGAAATAGCCAAAAAGGAAAACTCGGTAATCTATTTGGAGGATAATTATGAAACGAGATATGCGGATTACGATATCAATTCTCCCGAATCCATTATTGGATTGACCATTATGCAGGAAGAATTTTTAGATCAAAGTATATTACTTGCCAAAATAATGCAGGAAAAGTTTTCCGAGAAACTAAAAAGAAATGATAGGAAAGTTAAACAAGCAGGATTCATTGTATTGCACCAAACATTTATGCCCAGTGTATTGGTGGAGACCGGGTTTTTAACCAATAGGTCCGAAGGAGCCTATCTAAATTCACAAAAAGGACAAAGCGAAATGGGTACGGCTATTGCTGAAGCCATCCTGAAATACAAGGGTAACGTAGAAGCCAATACGTCAAATGTCCCAATACAGGTACAAGCCACACCTACACCTGAAGTACCGCCATCAAACAATGAGGTTGTTATGGAGGCAGAAATGGAACAGACTAAAGAGGATGTGTCCGATATAAAGGAATCAGGTACCCCATTGGGAGAAACGCAAAAAAAGGATATCCCACCCTCAAAAACACCGGAAGATACTCCCAAGGCCATTGAGATTGCCCAAGAAGAAACCCCTCAGCAGAATAGCAGTAGCAGTACCATTGAAAATCCGAAGAGCATGACGCCTCCTAAGAGTAAGGAGACGTCCATTAAATCTTTGGCCAGTATCGTGTTTAAGATACAATTAATGGCAAGCTCAAAGGACTTAAGCCCTACACCGGGTAATTTTAAAGGTCTTAATAAAATTTCCAAAGAACCCTACTTGAACCTTTTTAGATACTTGTATGGCAGCACTAATTCTTATAAAGAAGCAGAAATGTTAAAATCTAATGCGGATTTAAAAGGGTACACAACATCCTTTATAGTCGCCTATAAGGATGGGAAGCGTATTTCTGTTCCTGAAGCCTTAAAATACGTTTCCGAATAACTCTCGTCTTCAAAATTTATTTCTAATTTTGTTGGCAATAGAAAATTTATCCTTTTGAAGCTGTCTAGGGAAATCAAAACAGGAATCATTGTTATTGGCGGAATCCTGTTGTTTGTCTTAGGATTTAGTTACTTAAAATCGACTCCTCTTTTTGATGACAACATAACGCTTTACGCGATTTATGACAATGTTGGTGGATTACAGCCCGGGACCCCTGTTTCCATCAACGGTTACAATGTAGGAACGGTCAATGACATTCGATTTAGTGATGATTCAGGGAGATTATTGGTTACCTTTTCGGTAAAAAGTGATTTTGAGTTTTCAAAAAACAGCTCTGTAGAACTTTATGATACCGGAATCATTGGGGGCAAGGGCTTGCAGATAAACCCGATTTTTGATGGGGCTCCCATGGTTACCAAATATGACACGCTACCCACAAAGACCAGGCCCGGCTTGACGGAATTGGCACAACAAAAACTAACCCCATTATTCAAGAAGTTTGAGTCAGCGGTTACCGATGCGGATTCTGTACTAATGAATGTAAACGATGTGCTGGATGACAGGGCCAGAGGTGATCTAAGGGATGCCATACATGGCCTCAGCGGCTTGGTAAATAGCCTTCAGGGAAGTGCCGAGGTGCTCAACAGGTTATTAAAGAATAATGAAGGTAAGCTAGATAGTTCTTTGACCAATTTCAAGGAGCTTACCCATAATTTCTCAAAACTTTCAGATTCCCTGAACAATGCAGGTTTGGGAAGAACCCTGGCCAATCTAGAATCCACTATGGCCAGTTTAGATAAGGTAATGTCCAAAATAGAGGAGGGTGATGGAACCTTGGGCAAACTTATGAATAACGAAGAGTTGTACATTAATTTGAGCAATGCCTCAAGGGAATTGGATTTGCTTTTACAGGATTTCCGGTTAAATCCCAAACGCTATGTCAATGTTTCCGTATTCGGTAAAAAGCAAAAGGAGTATACTGTTCCGGAGAACGACCCTGCTGAGAAAACAGATGAACAATAAATGCAATATCTTCCCAATATTTTGTTTGTTGCTGCCTTGGTAGCAGGTATTGGATTTTTTATCCGAAATGTTAAGAAATTGGCCCGGAATATAAAATTGGGTAAAAAGGCGGTTATAACGGACAATACCTCCATGCGCTGGAAGAATATGTTAAGGATAGCACTCGGACAGACCAAGATGGTCGTTAGGCCGATTCCGGGATTGCTTCATATCATCGTTTATTTAGGTTTCATAATCATTAATATAGAAGTCCTGGAAATCATTATTGACGGTGTTTTGGGAACCCATCGCATTTTTTCCTCTTTGGGACGGATTTACGACTTTCTTATCGCCACCTTTGAAATATTGGCCCTGTTGGTTATTATTGCCGTAGTTATTTTTTGGGTACGCAGAAACCTTATCCGTTTAAGACGCTTTATAAAGCCGGAAATGACTGGCTGGCCCAAGACCGATGCAAACTGGATTCTTTATATAGAGTTGATTCTTATGGTTCTCTTTTTGACCATGAACGGGGCGGATTATCAATTGCAGCATTTGGATGCTGCCCATTATACCAAGGCAGGGGCTTTTCCCATAAGTCAATTCTTCACAACTTTTTTTGATGGCATGTCCATGTCTTCTTTGATTTTGATTGAGCGTAGTGCTTGGTGGCTCCATATTTTGGGAATCCTTTTCTTTTTAAATTATCTGTATTATTCCAAGCATCTTCATATCCTGTTAGCCTTTCCAAATACCTACTTTGGTAAATTGGGCCCAAAAGGGAAGTTTAATAATTTGGAGTCTGTTACCAATGAAGTAAGGTTGATGATGGACCCTTCAGCGGATCCCTATGCCAATTCCTCCGAAGTTGAAACTGGAGAGGAAGTCCCTAAATTTGGTGCCTCCGATGTAATGGACCTGACAAGAATACAGTTGTTAAATGCCTACACCTGTACCGAATGCGGCCGCTGTACCAACGAGTGCCCTGCCAATCAGACCGGTAAAAAACTGTCCCCAAGAAAAATCATGATGGATACTCGGGATAGATTGGAAGAGGTGGGAAAAAATTTGGATGCCAACAAAGGGATATTCGAGAATGATGGAAAACAATTGCTCGACGATTATATAACTCGAGAAGAACTTTGGGCTTGTACTTCCTGTAATGCATGTGTGGAGGCCTGTCCCGTAAGTATAGACCCTTTGTCGATCATAATGGACATGCGACAATACTTGGTGATGGAGCAATCCGCGGCGCCCTCCGAACTTAACAATATGATGGGCAATATAGAGAATAACGGAGCTCCATGGCCATTCAATCAAATGGATCGACTCAATTGGGCAAAAGAAGATTAGTATGGAAAGCGAATTAAAGGTGCCTACCATGGCAGAGCTATCTGCTACAGGACAACAACCGGAAGTTCTATTTTGGGTGGGGTGTGCCGGAAGTTTTGATGACCGTGCCAAAAGAATAACCAAGGCATTTGTGAAAATCTTGAATCGGGCACAAGTATCCTTCGCCGTTTTGGGGACGGAGGAAAGCTGTACTGGAGATCCGGCCAAAAGGGCGGGCAACGAATTTTTATTTCAAATGCAGGCCGTGTCCAACATAGAAGTCCTAAATGCGTACGAAATTAAAAAAGTGGTCACCGCTTGCCCACACTGTTTCAACACCCTGAAAAACGAATATCCTGAACTTGGAGGGAATTACCAAGTAATGCACCATACCCAATTTCTGGATGAATTGATAAAGAATGGCAAGATTACCTTGGAAGGAGGGAAATTTAAAGGGAAACGGATAACCTATCACGATCCCTGTTATTTGGGTAGGGCAAATAACGTTTATCAAGCACCTAGGGATTTGATAGCGAAGTTGGACGCTGAATTGGTCGAAATGAAAAATTGCAAAAAGAAAGGATTATGTTGCGGTGCGGGTGGAGCGCAAATGTTCAAGGAGCCGGAAAAAGGGGATAAGGATGTGAACATTGAGCGGACGGAACAGGCCCTCGAGACAAAACCGGATATCATTGCCGCGGCTTGTCCTTTTTGTAATACTATGATGACGGACGGAGTTAAGAATAAGGAAAAGGAAGGTGCCATAAGGGTTATGGATGTAGCCGAATTAATTGCCAATTCGGAAGACCCTTAAACCTCGGGCACTGTAATAATCCCTTTGGGATTTGGTTTGGAGTTTATATTTTTAATCAGTAATTCTACAAAATATGTTAGTGCATTTCAACGATTTGCCGAATACCTCCAGAATCTGGATCTATCAAGCGAGTAGGAGCTTTAGCCAACAGGAGTTGGAGCATCTACAGCAGGAAATGGACGATTTTATCCAGAATTGGACAGCCCATGGCAGTGAATTAAAGGCGGGTTATGAGATTCCTTATGGCCGTTTTATTGTTATCGGTTTGGATCAGTCCAAAAATGCCGCTTCAGGCTGCTCTATAGATGCATCCGTTCACTTTATGCAACATTTGGAAAAAAAATATAACGTGGTGTTATTGGATAAAATGAACGTGTCCTACAAACAAGGGGAATATATAGCCTACAAACCTTTGATGGATTTCAAAAAAATGGCCAAGCAAAAGGCGGTATCCGAAAAGACTATTGTTTTCAATAATTTGGTAACCAACAAAGCGGAGTACAAAGAACATTGGGAAGTGCCGGCATCGGAGAGCTGGCATGCCCGATTTATGTGATTTGCCGGTTGGTGTAAAAGTTGTGCTAAGCGCAAGATGCCCATATCATCAAATAGATATAATGCAATAATTTTTTTGGTTTTCAGTTTTTCCCCTTAGATATTTTTATATGCGATTCTGCTTAGTTATTTCTTTGTTCTTTCTTGTTGTTTTAGATGTCCAAGGACAAAGGAACCCTTTGGTTGCAAAAGATAGTTTGGCACAATCTTCTTGGGTAGATGAACAATATAATAAGATGACCTTGGAAGAAAAAATTGGTCAATTGTTCATGATAAGCGTAGCTTCAAATCGAGGTAAAACGAGTACGGACAAGCTAAAGGATTTCATAAAAGAACATGGAATTGGGGGTGTTATTTTTTCTACCGGAGGCCCGCAAAGGCAGGCCAAGCTTACCAACGAATATCAAGCTATTTCCGAACTCCCTTTGCTTGTGGGTATGGATGCGGAATGGGGATTGTCCATGCGTTTGGATTCCACATATGCCTTTCCCTGGAACATGACCTTGGGGGCCATTGGAGATAGCTCTATTTTGGAGAAGGTGGGCTATCGGATAGGATTACATGCAAAACGGTTAGGAGTTCATATCAATTTTGCCCCGGATGTGGACATCAATATAAATCCACAAAACCCGATTATTGGCAATCGGTCTTTTGGTGAGGACAAAGAAAACGTGGCCCAAAAGGGGATTATGTTTATGAGGGGCATGCATAGGGCAGGGATACTGTCAAGTGGTAAACATTTTCCAGGACATGGGGATACGGCCACGGATTCACATCATGCGCTACCCCTTATTAATGTCACCCGGCAAAGATTGGATAGCATTGAACTATATCCCTTTCAAAAGCTTATTGATGAAGGTCTTAGTAGTGTTATGGTGGCCCATCTTAATGTTCCGGCCCTGGAAATAAAAGAAAATCTTCCCTCATCCCTATCCGAACAGATTATATCGGGCCTTCTAAAGGAGGAAATGGGATTCAACGGATTGGTTTTTACCGATGCCCTGAATATGAAGGGGGTAACCGCTACCCGTGATGAGGGCGAAGTGGAATTGGCAGCATTTTTGGCAGGCAATGACATCCTATTAATGCCCGGTAATATTATAAAAGCAAAGGAAAAGCTTTTGGAGGCCTATCAAAGGGGTCGAATCACGGAAAAGCGACTATCGACATCGGTAAAAAAAATCCTGATGGCCAAATATAAGGTGGGACTAAACAACTACGAACCTGTACAGGTACAGAACCTTTATAAGGATTTAAATTCCTTAAGAGATGATTTGGTCTATGAGGAAGCCATCGAAAATGCCATTACCGTGGTCAAGAATAATTTTCACCTTATGGGCATCAAGAAATTGGAAAACAAGAAGATAGCCTATGTTAAATTTGGAGATGCTGATAGTGACCCCTTTTTTGAAGAATTGAATAAATATGCCTCGGTAGCCCAGATCAACGGGAAGGATATCGTAACTCTGAAAAGAAAACTTACGGATTATAACTTGATCATCATCGGATATCATAGGAGCAATGATAGTCCATGGAAACCCTATAAACTTTCGGAAAGAGAGCGCGTATGGTTGTCGGAAATCGCAAAGCAGCGAACATCAAATACAATTTTGGCGGTTTTTACCAAACCTTATGCCTTAATGGATGTGCCATCTTTTAAGAGCATTGATGGGGTAGTAGTTGCCTATCAGAACAGTGATATGGCCCAAAGAAAAACCGCCCAACTTATTTTTGGAGCCATACCTGCCAAAGGAATCCTTCCAGTAACAGCGCACCCGGATTTTCCGGTAAATACTTCTATCCGTCTTGAGCCATTAAAGCGATTGGGATATAGTTTCCCTGAAAGTGTGGGTATGAGTTCAACGAAATTAGCCGAAATAGATAGATTGGTATCGGATGGTCTGGACTCATTGATGTATCCGGGAGCCCAAGTTTTGATCGCAAGAAAGGGTAAAGTGATTTATAATAAAGGATTTGGAAGGCCAACTTATAAATCTACCGAGAATATTACATCGGACCATATCTATGACTTGGCGTCCCTTACCAAGATACTGGCTACTTTGCCTTTGGTAATGAAAATGGAGGAAGAGGGGAAAATTGCTTTGAACAACACCTTTCAGGAGCTTGTGCCGGAATATTCGGATACAGAACTGAAAAACGTCACGGTTTTAAAGGCTTTATCCCATTATGGGCGGCTTCCGGCATGGATAGCTTTTTATGTAGACACACTGGACAAGGATAGGAAGCCTTCCAAGGATTTTTATAGAAATGAGCCTGCGGATGGTTTTTCCTTTAAGGTTTCGGATAATCTTTATCTAACGGATGCCTATCAGGATTCCATTTATAATAGAATTGGTAGACAAAGATTAAAGTCCAATAGATATCGCTATAGCGACGTGGCCTATTTTGTAATGAAAAAATACATCGAGGAGGCCTATCGAACCCGCTTGGACAAATTGGCCAATGACTTCTTATATAGGCCCCTAGGAGCCTTTAATACAAGTTTTAATCCTTTAAATAGATTTCCCAGAAACCGAGTTGTGCCTTCCGAAGTCGATGAATATTTTCGTTATCAAATAATACAAGGGTATGTTCACGATATGGGGGCTGCCATGCAGGGAGGTATTGGTGGACATGCAGGGCTTTTTAGCAATGCTAATGATGTAGCCAAGATAATGCAGATGTACTTGCAAGGCGGATTTTATGGTGGAACGAGATTCTTGGATTCAAGGACGGTCAAAAAATTTAATACCTGTTATTTTTGTGATAAGGACGTACGTAGGGGAGTGGGCTTTGATAAACCTCAACTAAAGGATAAGGGACCTACTTGCGGATGTGTTTCTCGAAAAAGCTTTGGCCATAGTGGTTTTACAGGCACTTATACATGGGCCGATCCCGAGGAGGAAATGGTATATGTTTTTTTATCCAATAGGACATACCCAACTGCCTCCAATACCCTTTTGGTCAAATCGGGACTGAGAACAAGAATTCAGCAAGCGATCTATGATGCCATTATCGATTAATTGAAGTTTTAAATCGGTATACTGCAATACTCAAGGACCGTTAATTTCTAAACTCATAAACTTTCCTTAATTACCAACTGCCATACTAATCGACAATTTCGTTTTCATTACATTTGAAAAATGAAAATCGCTATAGTATGTTACCCTACTTTTGGGGGTAGTGGTGTTGTAGCCACGGAACTGGGAATAGCTTTGGCCGGAAGGGGCCACGAGGTACATTTTGTCACTTACAGACAACCGGTACGCTTGGAACTTCTTGGCAATAGGATACACTTTCATGAAGTCCATGTTCCGGAATATCCCTTATTTCATTACCAGCCTTATGAACTGGCCCTATCCAGTAAACTGGTGGATACCATAAAATTATATGGCATAGAGCTATTGCATGTACATTATGCAATCCCGCATGCCTATGCCGGATACATGGCCAAAAAGATGCTGGAAGAGGAGGGTATTTTTGTACCTATGATTACTACTTTACATGGCACGGACATTACCTTGGTAGGCAATCATCCGTTTTACAAGCCGGCGGTAACCTTTAGTATCAATCAATCCGATGTCGTTACTTCGGTCTCTGAAAATTTAAAGCAACGTACACTGGAGTTTTTTGATATCCAAAGGGAAATAGAA
Source organism: Ulvibacterium sp. (assembly GCF_028285715.1). GTDB lineage: Bacteria > Bacteroidota > Bacteroidia > Flavobacteriales > Flavobacteriaceae > Ulvibacterium. Next base: position 384,589 of record NZ_JANQOO010000021.1, on the reverse strand, counting down.
GTAATCCCCAATTTTATTGATAAAAGTAAGTATAGTGTCTCTTTTAAGGATTGCCAAAGATCCTTGATGGCCAAGGATGAAGAAAAGATTATCACGCACATAAGTAACTTTAGAAAGGTAAAGCATATCCCCGATGTCATTCATATTTTTTATCGGATACAGGAAGAAATGCCGGCAAAGTTGATTATGGTCGGAGAAGGACCCGAAAAAGAGAATGCAGAACTACTTTGTGATCGCCTTGGGATAAGTGAAAAGGTAATTTTTTTAGGGAATAGCCACGAAATAGATAGGATACTTTGTTTTTCGGATCTCTTCCTTTTACCTTCAAAGTCGGAGAGTTTTGGTTTAGCCGCTTTGGAAGCTATGATCAACAAAGTGGCCATAATTTCTAGCAATACTGGTGGAATTCCCGAGGTAAATCAGCATGGTATAACCGGTTTTTTAAGTGAGGTGGGTGATGTGGAAGACATGGCCAGGAATGCAATAAAAATCCTTGAGGATGAAAAACGGTTGGAGGAATTTAAACAAAATGCTTATAACGTAGCGTTGAAGTTCGATATTCTAAAAGTATTGCCCTTATATGAGGCCATTTATGAGAAAGCCTATAAAAGCAGATACAAGAATTCCTTTATGTAGGATACTAGGTAGTAGCTTTATTGCTCTTTTAACCTTGTTTCTACTTTCCTGTTATGGTCAAAAGAGAGCATTGGAGCAAGATCAGGAAAAATCAAATACAGACCCTATACTTACCTTATTGTTGCAGGATGATTACAGCGGTTTGGATATTGAGGAAACAAGTATTATCACCAACACCAAAACACTACAAGCTTTTTTTGTAAATGTAAATAGAACCAGAAAACCGGGCCTTCCTCTGCCAGAAGTTGATTTTTCAAAGGAGACAGTCCTAATTTATTGTAGCGGTGAAATAAATCAACATGTCCGGCCCAAACTGTCCATAGCGGATGTAACGGACCATTCCATCATTATAACTCCCACTTTGGAAGAGAAGCAAAAAAAAGGTGCTTCCCTCGTCATTACAAGCCCATTTAGCATTTACAAAATACCTTCTACCCAAAAGAAGATTATCTTCCAAAAAAATCGATGAACGAAAACCCTCATGTAGTCCATCGAAAAAAATCGCTTTTCATGGCTAAGGCTTTTAGTAAATAACTGTTTGCCATACCTTTACCTTAGTATTAGTCCTAAATTTTTGAACCTATGAAATGCTATGCCCTACATTTATTTGTACTAATCTCATTTGTTTTTAATCCTGCTTTTTCACAAGAAGAGAATCTGGAACTCACCTCTAAGGATAGCGTTGTCGTTAGTTCCTGGGTGGTAGGTCTGGGCATTAACATTGTAGATGATTCCGCTACACCCTTTGGAGAAGGCATTTTGGATATTGGTGATACTTGGCACACGGTTCCGTATCCTTCCAGAATAAGTATTGGTAGGTTTTTTAGAAATGGAATTGGCGTAGAAGCTATTGGCACCTACAATAGATATAAGGAAGGTAAGATTGTGGATGGTGCCATAAATAACAGTCTTAGGGAATACTTTGCTATTGATGGAAAGATCAGTTATGATGTCAACAAGATTATCGGAGAAACCGGATGGTTTGACCCTTATCTTCATGTTGGTGTCGGCTATAGCTCAATAGGCTCGGTTGGGAGAAGTACGGCAAATGCCGGTTTTGGCTTTAATACTTGGTTTAGCGATCGATGGGGTTTAAATTTTAATACTATGGGCAAATGGGGAATTCCAGAGGAGTCTACAAAACAATTACAGCATTCAGCGGCGGTGGTTTATAGATTTGGGATAAAAAAGGAATTGTCCAAAAAAGGGTTGGAAAAACTAGCCCTCATTGAAGCAATGGAAAAAGAGAAACAACGTGTAAATGATTCCATAGCTGCAGCGAATCGGGCGAAGGAGGAAGCGGCACTAGCCCAACGATTGGCGGAGGAAAAAGAAAGGGCCTTAGCGGAAAAGGCGAGGATTGAGGCAGAGAAACAGCGAAGGCAACGCATAGAAGATAAAATAAAGGAACTTGGGCACGTATATTTCAATTTTGATTCCCACTCCCTAAACAACGATTCCAAAAAAGCCCTTGAAGGATTGGCAAATATTCTAAAGGAAAATCCTGACCTTAAAATCAAAATCGCCTCGGGTACGGACTCAAGGGGACCATCTACTTACAATTTAGGACTTTCCGAGAGACGTGTTGCGAGTACCAGGGACTATCTATTGAGTTTAGGAATAGATGCTGCCAAACTATCCACAGAGGCCTATGGTGAGGACAATCTACTAAATGAGTGTGATGATAACACCTATTGCCCCGAAGCGAAGCACAGAATCAATAGGAGGTCCGAATTCATTCTGATATTTTATTAATAACTGGCAGACCTTGTTTTTATGATGTATGGTCGGTTTTCTATGGACTATAACGTGTGTATGTCATGTTTATAAATAAATTTGTAAATCGAATGAATTATACATGGCCAATATTTGGGTAACGGGTGCGAGTTCACTTATAGGATATGGAATTTTAAAATCAATTAGGAGCACAAAGAAACCGTACAGATTAATCGGTACTACAATTCATAAAGACTCCATTGCACCAGCTTTTACGGATATTTGCATTAAAGCACCTTTTAGCGGTACGGACGGCTATATCGACTGGGTTATTTCAGTAATTAAAGACCATAATATAGATTTGGTAATTCCCAGTTTTGAAGAAGATGTCTTTTTTCTAACTGACCATCGAGAACAAATAGAGTCAACTGGTGCGAAATTAGTTCTGAATACTCAAGACTTGGTTTGTTTATGTAAGGACAAATGGGAATTTTACCAAGTATTGGAAAATAGTGCTTGTCCCCATGTTATACCTAGTTCGCTTTCTTCTGAGTTTAGGGAATTGGAGAGCAAATTTGGTCTGCCACTACTATTAAAACCAAGAAGGGGCAATGCTTCCAAGGGGATTGTTAGGGTTTTGAAGGAAGAGGATTTTGAACTTCACAAAGGGCAGATTGGCAAGAATTTAATGGTCCAGCCCCTAATTGGCAAGGATGATGAGGAGTTCACAACCAGCGCATTTTGTGATGGAAAAGGCGGATATTATGCGATAATTACCCTAAAGAGAGAATTGTCCAAGGGAGGGTACACCAATTTGGCAGAGGTTGTTGATAACAATCAGATTAAAGCAGCTGTTCGTAACATCTGCAAGATTTTGAAGCCCATTGGTCCCACAAACTTTCAGTTTAGGATACACAATGGAGCGGTTTATCTATTAGAGATCAATCCGCGTTTTTCCTCGTCAACATCAATGCGATATGCCTTTGGGTATAATGACGCCTTAATGTCAATCGAATATTTTTTGGATGAAAAAATTCCGGGACAACCAAAAATTAGAAACGGAAAGGCAATTAGATATATTGAAGACTACATAGTTTACTCATGAAAATAGGAGTTATATCGGACATACATGGAAATTACGAGGCACTTAAATCGGTATTGCGTGAATTGGACAGATTGGGAGTGTCGGAAGTTTATAGTTTAGGGGACGTAGTAGGCTATTTTTCCCAAGTCAATGAGTGTTGTGAAGAACTCATTAAACGTGAAATCCCAAATTTAATGGGCAATCATGACTGGTATTTGTGCAGTGGTGGCTTTTGTTCGAGAAGTAGAAGTGTCAATGATTGCCTAGAGTATCAGAAGAAGGTAATCACCAAGGCTAATATGGATTGGTTGAGAAAAAGCCAAATTCAGAGATTTGTTAGGAACATTCATATGGTACATGGAGGTTGGTCCAATCCAATTGACGAATATATCTGGGAACCTTCCAAGGACTATTTTTCAAAAATTGCTGGTAAAGTATTTATGTCCGGCCATACGCATATTCAAGTACTACAACAATACGGAGACAAAACATATTGTAATCCCGGGTCCGTAGGACAGCCACGGGATAATAACCCAAAAGCGGCATTTGCTATTGTCGAGGATGATTCTATATCATTGCATCGTGTTGAGTACGATATGGAAAAAGTATTTCAACTAATGAAAAGGGCCGGTTTTAGCGATTATTATTACGGTAGTCTAAAGACAGGTGCCAAAAACTTATGTCGACTTGAATAAGAACATTGTAGTTTGTAACAATAATCAAATGCTTTAAAGCTAAACTAAGTGTAACCCTCCCTAAAATGACCCCCTCTCTTTAAACCGTACAGTTTTAATTTAGAGGATTCCGGGCGAATAAATGTTTAACTTTAAACAAGTATTTGCTTATGAAACGATCAAAGTATTCGGAGTCGCAAATCGTATTTGCGATCAAACAGGTGGAGACAGACACGCGTATCCAACAGGTCTGTCGGAAGATGGGTATCAGCGAGGCCACGTTCTACGATTGGAAGAAGAAATACGGTGGCCTGGGGGTCTCGGAACTACATAGGTTGAAGAACCTCAGAGAGGAGAATTCACAGTTAAAGAAACTGGTAGCCGACCTGAGTTTGGATAAACAAATCTTGAAGGACGTGCTGAAGAAAGTTCTGAAACCTTCCCGAAAGCCCGGGATGGTCAATAACATCAGGATGAAGTACAACATCTCCATTCAGCGTTGCTGTGAGCCCGTATTGCTGCACAAAAGCGTGTTCTATTATAAGGCCAAAGGGGGGTAGTGATGAACTTTTTTGTATTTGGATGAACGAGATTGCTTCCGTACGATTGCGTTTCGGACGTTTTGACCTTAGATTCAGTCCTTCCTCACAAATAAACCCGTATACATGCGCTTGAGATTGTCCATAAAGCCTTCTCGCCTTAAAAGGATATGGATACGCCAGAACCCATAGTGCAACCGTTCCGCCTTACATAGACGACCAAATGAGGGTAACGCCTTAAGTTTGAACGAGTGTTGGAGCATGCCCACCTCTCGGCAGACGGGGATTTTGTGTGCTACCAGCTCTATAATGGTAGACATTTCAGGGCCTTGGCCGTAGTGGCTAATTATAGTCGCAGGTGTCTTGCGACCCATGTGGGAAAGTCGCTTAAGGGAAGTGATGTCGTATAGGTGATGGAAACCATTAGTTTAGGGAACGAAGTACTCCCTAAACGCATCATAGTGCATAACGGGAGCGAGTTCATCAGTATAATATTGGACAAGTGGGCATACTGGAACGACGTGGAATTAGACTTCTCAAGACCAGGCATACCTACTGAAAACCCATTCATAGAAAGTTTCAATAGCTCAATCAGGGACGAATGCTTGAATGCCAACTGATTCTTTTCTTTGGAAGATGCATAGGAAAAGTTCGATATTTGGAGAGAGGATTACAATGGTTTTAGACCGCACAGCTCGTTGGGGATATGTCCCATGGAGTACATTGAAATGAATCAAAATAGCTTGGATTCTCTAGTTAGCACTGGTACCTAAATATGGGAGGAGGTCATCATCAAGACATTTATTTTTAAAGAAAACTGCCCTAAGGATGAGGGGAATTATAAACATTTGACAGAGTTTAATTTACACTATCCCCAAAGTATCCGAAAAATAACCCTTCTTCCCTGGTAAGAATGTTTTCCTATAAGGATTTATATCTCAACTCCAGTTTTGCCTTGAAAAGGTTGGTGCTAATGTTTCCATTCAAATTCCTAATGCATGATTATAACCTAAAACTTTTGAAGCATGCACCTTAGTGGCTTTTATTTGGGAAGGTATTTTTTTGGTATTGGGTTTTGAGGTGTTTCGCGTGTCCAATAAAGATTAACAATCCACCACCTATTGTCATGGAACAACAACTGAAAACTATTAATGCCTCTCATGTAAGGAACTTCATCTTCTTTGCTGTGAAACGATTCATAGGTACTCCATCCGTGGGCTATCGGACCAAAAACCTCAACAGTCTTATGAAGTTCGTTTTCAAAAAAATCCGTGGTTCTTTTATTTTCCAACCAATCGCCAATGCCGTTTACGTAATCGTCAGGGGACAAATAGCGCGGGCGCACGATTCCTTCAAGGTCTCTTTCGTAAAGTACACATTTTGCATCCTCAAGAAAAAGATATCTGAAGAGATCCCAGTCTCTTTTCTCGCCTTTTTGTCCGCTGATAACGGAATATAACGTCTCTATGATTGCATCAATAGAACTTACATTTTCTTTATATTTATTTTCCATTTTTTGGTTACAATTTACAGGGTGTTGATTATTTTTTATTTCGATTTATAAAACTATGGCATATATTATTTTGGAATCGCCAAAACTTGCTCTTTATATCGATAAAAGACCGTAGTATCATCTTTTACACTTCTATTGACGATCATGCCAGCCTGAATAACATTGTGATTTCCAATTTCAACCCTAGGAACCACGGTAGATCGAATTCCGAAATAGTTGTCATCCCCAATTTTGACATGTCCAGCTATACCCGAAGTCGACAAGAAATTATTTCTTCCGACTATACAATCATGGCTAATGAAACTGTAGGTGGTCAAAATGTTATAATCCCCTATAGTGGCATGGTCTTCAATGACACAAAAAGGATACATTATGATTCCCTTTCCCAAATCGGCATTTTTCGGAACAATAGAACTAGAGTGTATAAAGCTTCCTATATGGGCCTTCTTTTTTTCCAAAATTTCAATAATTTTTTTTCTAAAATCAACATCCGCAATACAAATCAATACTTCGTGGCCAGATTCCGGGATGTATGAATCTATATCCCCTAATATGGCTGCTTTGTAGGGATATTTGTTATAATATTTAGTAAGGTTTTCCTCATATTCTAGGTATCCCAGAATGTTTATTTGCTCTTCTGCATTCACTTTGGAGTTGTTGTCTTCGATATAGAAGGTAACCTCGGATGCGCATCCGCCGGTTCCAACAATTACTACATTTCTCATTGCTAGTTAATTTGTTTGTTGATACTTAATATTAGTAATTTTCATAAACAGCTCTATTGTAGTTTTTACTCTTGTTGCAAATGACCTATATCTTACTTTGTATAAGTTCCTTTAAGCCTCCTATTGTATTAGAGTCATTTATCTCATCGTTGGATAATGCGACCTTGAATTCCGAATCGCAGTAGGCGATTATTGATAAAATTGTTAGGGAATCCCATACCTCAAAAGAAGTAAGTTCATCCTCGAGGGAAATAGAATCTACCTCTAACAACTCTGCTATTGCGTTTTCAAAACCTTCCATTATATTATTTATAATCAATTATTTCACAAAAATCTAACGGCCCCAGACGTAAAAGGATCGATGCCCAACTTAATCCAACACCAAAGCCGGCCAAACAAATCGAAAAAGACTCCTTTTCCAATTTTTCACCAATATTGAATGCAATTGTCGTCGGAATCGAAACACCGCTTGAATTGCCAAATCTTTCTACAATGTTGTTCGGCATTTTTTGATAGGCAACTTTCATTTTGTCAGCCAGTTTTTTTAACATGAACTTATTGGGTTGATGAAACATGAAGTAGTCTACTTCGCTTTTTTCGGTATTTGCCTCGGCCAAGAGTTCCTCAACCATAGTTGGAATCTCCCTTTGAACAAAGTTGAACACCTCATCTCCTTTCATCATAAGATGGTCTAAAGATCTGACATTACCTGCATCGTCCTCTTTCATCAACGACGTCTCGGCCGTTGAAGGTGTCTTATAGCCACCTGCAGGAATGATTAGCACGTCAGCTCCTTTTCCTTCGACCTTTACAGTACCATAAATCGTACTTTCTTTCTGATCCTTTTCAATTATGGTAATTGAAGCACCGTCCCCAATTTGTGGGTTGTTGTTGCGATCTTTGGGAGAAACTTTTTTGCTTAGGGTATCTGCATTAAGGAGCGCTACCTTATTGATTTCCTCTTGATTGAGCAATTGAAAGGCTTGGTTAAGTCCAATTACATAACCTGAGCAACCTTGATTGATATCCATACAGACCATATCTTGTTTGAGCCCTAAAGCACCATGGATCACATGGCTGGTTGGGGGCATAAAGTAATCCGGGGATTGTGTGACCAAAATCAAGGCATCCAAATCATCTTTTTTAAGTACCCCTTTCTGAAAAAGATAATTGAATCCACAAATACATAGATCTGATACGGTTTCTTCTTTTACAATTCTTCTCTTGTCATAACCCATGATGAGCTTAAGCTTCATCGATTGAGCCCTAGAGAAATTGTAGTTGTCAATATTATCTTCAAACTGTACCTCTCTGGAGGGCAGAATGTTTAGTATTCCCGTTATTTTTTTATTGTTGAATTTCAGTTTCATGTGGTAACCCCATTTTTATGTAACAATGCCATTATCTTATCGACGGAACCGAAATTTTCAGGCAATATGTCCGTGCCATCGATGGAAATGCCAAAAGTTTCGTCCAGACTGGTAACCAATTGCACAACATCGAAAGAATCCAACATTCCATCGGTAATGAAATCTTCAGAATCCTCAAAGTCGAATTCTGGACGGGCCTCTTGCAATAGTGTAAGAATCTTATCCTCTACTGTGTTCATATTAAAGTTTTATGTAAATTCTTTTTTTTTAAGTCTATTTGACAAGGCTTTTCTATCAATTTTTCCACTGGCGTTCAAAGGCATTTTCTCCAATCTGAAATATTGTGATGGAATCATGTACTTTGAAAGTCCTTTAATGAGTTGTTTTCTGAATTCCGCGACCGGGATCTCATTTTCGGACTCGTAAATCAAGATGATTTTTTTGTAGTCATAATCATAGAGCACGCAGGCAATAATACCTTCAAAACTGCTTGAAATCGCGTGCTCGATCTCACCCAATTCGATGCGATATCCCAAATGTTTGATTTGATTATCTATTCTCCCAACAAAGATAATTTCCCCTGCATCGTTTTTGTAGACCACATCCCCGGTTCTATAAATTTTTTCAGGATAGGAAGTATTAAGGGGGTTTTGTACAAAAACTGAAGACGTCTTATCAGGATTTTTCCAATATCCCAGGGCAAGGGAAGACCCTCGAACGCATAATTCGCCCTCTTCATTGATAGTACATGGTTTGTTCTGTTGGTTTAAAATCAGTACATCACTATTTTTACAGGCCTTTCCTATGGGAAGGACTTCGTCATCTTCGAACTTTCTATCTACAATGTAGAAAGTACAATCAACCGTGATTTCGGTGGGGCCATAGAGGTTTGCGAAGAGCACTTCGTCATCGGTATTGTATATCCAATAATTTAAGGGTTTCATGGGCATTACCTCTCCTGCAAACAGCAATTTTCTAAGCGAAGGTATTTTAATGCTCTCTAGTAATCTCATTTTGGCTACGTTTATCAAGACAGAAGGTACCCAGAAAACAAAGTTCACCTTATGTTCATTGATGTATTCGAGCAATTTGGCAGGAAACGCAAAGAGTTGTTCTGGAATAAGACATAGGGTTGCTCCCGTAAATACCATTAAATGGATATCCAAAGTCGAATTGTCAAAAACCAGTGGGGCCTGATTGCCAATTATCTCTTGCTGACTGATGTCAAAGGTGTCAATGGCCCAATTGATATAATCAAATATTGAACGGTGCGAAATGACGACACCCTTCGGTACTCCTGTCGACCCAGAGGTATGAATAATATATGCAGGGTCAGTATCAATGCATTCCATATAACCAACTGGTGCCTCATCGTCATTGTTGAAATTGAGTTGATCCAGATTAATAATAGGGAATTGATCTTTAAGGTTATGTAGTTTTGACTCGTTTTGAGAATTAGTGATAATACAAGCTGGTTGTAGCTGCCCACAAATTGCATGAATGCGATCAGCTGGATTGTGAATATCCAGTGGCGCATAGATATTCCCACTATATAGTGTCCCAAGTATGGCGGTAATAGCAATCGTAGATTTAGGTAGGAAAATCGCTATAGGAGCATTAACTCCTTCATATTTCTGATTAATTTTATGCCCAAGATTTTGCGCCCTAGTCTTTAATTCAGAAAAACTAAGCTCTCCCTCCATATCTTTTACCGCAATTTTTTGGGGATATGTATCTGTAGTGCGGTTGAAATAATCAATGATGTTAATGTTCACAAGTAATATTTATCTTTAGATAAAGATATGGAGGCTTTACTTTCAAACCTTATTTTTTCGACTAAAAAACATTTTTGTCCTATTAAGATGAATCAAGGATTGAGAATTCATTTACATTCCATATCAAACCATAATATAATTCTCCAAGCAAATAGTATAGTTGAGTTAAGACTAATCTTTAGTTACTAAAAGATCAGCTATCAAAAATATGAATTACAAATAAGTTAAAAATCTACCTAAGGATTCCACAAAAATCCAATACAACCTTCTCCGGACTTTTAGGTAAGGATTTAAACTCTTCATGGGCGACCAGAAAAACAACAATGTCCGCCTTCTTAAATGCTGTTTTATAGCCTGTGAGTTTGAACACATTATGCTCATTTATATTGGGTTCCACGATATAATATTGCTCGTTATTCGCATTTTGTAATACGCGCTGAACAATGTATTTTGCCGGGGACTCTCTTAAATCATCAATATTTGGTTTAAAAGCCAAGCCCATTAAGGCAATTTTGGGCTTTCTCCCATGTTGCAATTCAAATTGTAGCTTGGTATTTTGGACCTTCTCCGCACACCAAAATGATTTATAGTTGTTCACCTCCCTGGCCGTACCTATTATTTTGGACTCCATAGGATAGTCGGAAACGATGAAATAAGGGTCTACTGCGATGCAATGGCCGCCCACACCGCATCCGGGTTGCAAGATATTTACTCTTGGGTGCTTGTTGGCCAAGTTTATCAATTCCCAGACATTAATATCGGCTTTGTCTGAAATTAATGATAACTCGTTGGCAAAAGCGATTTGTACATCCCTAGAAGAATTTTCCACCAATTTACACATTTCGGCGGTCCGGGCATTGGTCTTGTGCAATTCACCTTTAACGTATTTGGCATAAAAAGCTACCGCCTTCTCAGTTGAGGCCTCATCGACTCCACCAATGACCCTATCATTATGTACTAATTCATACATTACATTACCCGGTAATACACGTTCTGGACAATATGCAATATGCAACTTTCCATTTAGTTCCGGACGTTCTTCATAAATGTACTGCATCATCTTCTCTGTGGTTCCAACAGGCGAGGTAGATTCAATGATATATAGATCACCTTCCTTGAGTAAGGGTAGTATCGCTTTCGTTGCGGCATGGACGAAAGAAATGTCGGGTTCATTTTTGTCCTTAAAGGGCGTGGGTACTACTATCAGGTAGTTATCCGCCGCTACAGGAGTTGTATCGGCTTTTAAAAAACCTCCACCCACAGCTTTTGAAACCGCAGTATCCAAAGAAGGTTCTACAATATGAATTTCACCTCGGTTTATGGTGTCCACAACTTTCTGGTTAATGTCCACGCCATGGACATAGGTTCCCCCTTCCGCAATCAATGCTGCTGTAGGCAGGCCAATATAGCCTAGGCCTATCATTACTACTTCTGGATTGTTCATTAATCTAAGTTTTCTATAAATTTCACAATTCGTTGACATGCTTTTCCATCCCCATAGGGGTTGTGCAATTTGCTCATTTTCCCATAACGTTCAGGGTTCCCCATTAAATCTATGGTTTCGTTTACAATTTTCGCTTTGTCGGTACCAACAAGTATAACCGTACCGGCATCAACGGCCTCCGGTCTTTCGGTCGTATCCCGCATTACCAATACCGGTTTACCAAGACTGGGAGCTTCTTCCTGAACGCCCCCGCTATCCGTAATTACGAGCTCACATTTATTCATTAACCAAACAAATGCAGGATAGGCTAGGGGAGCAATTAGTTTAATACTTTTTTGCTCTCCAAGAATATCATATACTGGTTTTTGTACTTTGGGATTCAAATGCACAGGATATACGATTTGCACATTTTCAACTACTTCCCCTATTTTCTTTAATGCTTCACAAATATTGATAAAACCCTGCCCATGATTTTCCCTTCGATGACCCGTAACCAAAACAATTCGTTTTGTGAAATCAAGCTCATTCTTCAACTGTGTTATTTCATGGTCCTCAATAGTATCTACTCTGGAAACACTCTCAAAAAGGGCATCAATTACGGTATTGCCGGTAATTAAAATATTATCCTTTGGAATTCCTTCGTTCCGCAAATTATCAAACGAAGTCTGTGTTGGTGCAAAATGATAGTCTGCAATATGCCCGGTAATGGTTCGGTTTATTTCTTCCGGAAAAGGGGCCAATTTATTAAAGGTACGTAGTCCTGCTTCAACATGACATATCTTTGCACCGGAATAGAATCCCGCGATACTGGATCCCATTGTTGTAGTGGTGTCCCCATGCACATAAACATAATCTGGTTTGAATTCTTCAAGAACGGGCTGTAATCCCGTAATGATAGCGGCGGTCAATCCGTATAAATTCTGACCGGGTTTCATAAGGTTAAGGTCGTAATCCGGAGAAATTTCGAAAAAATCCAGTACCTGATCCAACATTTCACGGTGCTGCGCGGTAACACACACCTTGGTTTCAAAAGTTTCATTTTTTAAAAAGGCTTTGACCAATGGCGCCATTTTTATAGCCTCGGGACGTGTTCCAAATATGATTAGGTTTTTCTTTTTCATTCTATGATTTTGTTGAATTGTTATATAGAAATATTATGTGAAACCAAATTATCAAAATACAATTGGGCCCAACTGCAATGAATTGCAATTAAGCCAAAACTCTTTTCATTTCCTCCAAATACTTATCTCCCAGTTTTTCTCTATCAAAATGTTCTTTAGCATATCTATAACCATTTTCACCTTGTTCCTTCAAGTCAAAATCCCCACGAATATACTGTCTGACCTTTTCTGCGATATCGTCAGCATTCTCTGGCTCCGCAAAAACCCCACACTTTGCCTCATCAACCACCAATTGTCTGGAAATACCGTCTATGGCTAACAAAATGGGTTTTTTGCAGGACATGTAGTCAAAAGTTTTATTGGAATATATTGTTTTAAAGGTATCTACTTTTTTAAGGACCGCTGTTCCAAGATCTGATGCAAGGATATACTCGAATGCTTTGGTTTTGGATACGGAATCCACGAATCGAATGTTTTTAAGCTTTCTGGCCTGGGCCTCGGCCACCAAATCCTCCTTTTTCATTCCGCCTCCTATCAACTGGAAAAGGACATTGGTTTCCTGTAGCTTTTCGGCTGCGTCGATCAATTGTACAAGATGATTGGCAACCCCATGGGCACCAATATAGGTTATGACAAATTTGTCATCAATCCCTTCTTCCCTTCTGAATTTTTTTGGGTCAAAGTTTTTCGCCACCTCTTCGGCCAAGGAAAAGTCGGCCGCGTTGGGAATATAAATGATTTTGTCCTCCGGGATGTTTTTGTTATGTATTAACTTTTCCCTAAATGCAGGTGTGAGTACATTGATCCGTTTTGCCTTTTTATATATGGTCTTTTCAAACCAATATGAAAATTTTATAAGCCACGGATTGCTGATAACTCCAGTATCTATGGCAGATTCTGGCCAAAGATCTCTTACCTCGAATATCAATGGCAATCTTTTGAACACGGATAGAACATAGGCAGAGATACCGACAAACAAAGGCGGAGAGGTTACCACAAGCACGTCATATTTGCCTTTAACCTTGAAAAGACCTGCCCAAATACTGGAAAAGACAAAAGTGAAATATGCCCAGAACCTACCTAGGAAGTTTACGTCATAGGCTTCGGATACATGGCAGCGAAAAACGTCAATGTTTTTGTGATAATCCTTTTCATGAAAAACATATTTTCCTTCATAAAGTGGATTTTTTTTGCCTCCGACACTGGGCCAACTGGCTATAACGGTTACTTCATGGCCTTGATGCGACCATATTTTTGTCATCTCGTTAAAACGTGACCCACCTCCTTGATTTTTACCTAAAAAATATTGATGGATTAATAGGATTTTCACACTTACTTTATTTTAATTATGGTTTTAAATCCGGTTTTCGAAAAATAGGTATATCTAATGGAAGGTTCAATTTCTCCATAATAATTGGAACACCATTTTTCCTCTATTTTTGGATTCAATATTTTCCCATTCCCATCTTCACAATGGACATGGATTTGGTCATACGTTTTTGGATTAAAATGCCAATATTGTTGTGAGACATGGTTATTGGCATTTTTTAAGGTGTCGCGAATCACCCACTCGTTTTTCTTCTTGGTCTTAATCACCCTTCTATTATGCACAATTTTGTTTCCTAGTTCTGGAAAACCCGTGTACTCTCCATCAAATTCAAAATCATCTTCTTTTTCGGTTAATGTTGCGTTTGCTTTTTTAGTCCAATAATTCCAAATAAACCTGGATCCCCTTAACATTTGGTCCTTGCTACCAACAGAAACGGTATTATGTCCAAAACATTGTTCAAAAAATCCACCATACTCTTCTGTGGTATTATATTTATAAGACCCAGTGTCCCAGATGTAATTATGGCCATTTAACCATATGTCCAAATGTAAATTGTCCGCATGTCCGGGTCTGTCCTTGTATCTGGCGCACTTGACAAAAGTTTTTGCAGAATCGTCATTTATAACGTAATGACCACCCATAGGAAATGATGCCAATCTATCTTGGACCGGGGACTTTATTCGGCAATTGTCAATTCCATACCACAACTGGCTTTCATCCTGCTTGGAAACTTCATGATGCAATACGGCACTTAAATCATTGATTTGGGAAGTATATATGCGATAGTCATCATCGGTCAGTTTGAAAAAAAGTGCGCCATCGTTGGCTCCATAATTTGGTAGCCTCCCGCTTTTTTGGTCATGGCATGTCCATAAATAGTGCAACGACTTTTTAGCTCTATCATAGACGGTTAAATCAAAGCGTTCTTTATGAATTTCTGCAAGTCTTATACCCCATGTAAGCAATTGAATAGCAACCCGGTGATAGTTCATTGAGAATTGCAGGAACGTACCATCCTTGTAAATTTGATAAGCGATTTCTTCCTCGAACCATTTTTTGCCCTTTTTGGACCATTTGCTCACGTTTGGTAGAAAAGGAAATAACAAACCGCTTAAGAAAAGCATAAGGGTTTCGGTTAAGGCATGATTATTCCGTACGGCTATCCTCGAAAAATGGATATTGTGATATACGTGGTGAAGTTGCCAATAAATGCAGTTCATGATCTTATTAAACCGCTCTTCGGACAACTCCTCGGAATTTCTATAGTAGTATAATGCAAACGTCCAATTTAATATTCTTAGACTTATTTCTTGGCTGCACTTGTAGTTTGGTCCCAGATTAATTGGATTATGGTCTATAAACGAGTCGATTTCCTTGAAGACGAGAGAAGCGCAATCTTCTTCAAAATGATAATCATAGCGAATTAGGTCGTACAAAAAAGAGAACCGTGCTTTCTCCCAAACATACTTTATATCACCGGCCTCTTTCGATAGGTCCTTAATCTTTGACCAATGTTCCAATTGGTATTTATAGTTCGTAGATGGGTTGGTCAACCAACCGTAATTTTTACCTAATGAAATTTTTGTTTTACCAAAATAGGTATAGATATTATTCTTAATTTCATCAAAAGACCTTTTCAAATCGGAATTTCTACTTTTGGGAATAACCAATGATTCCCTGGAATCAAAAAAGAACAATGGAGCTTCTTTACGCCATTGATCCCTTGTCATCGAAACTTTCACAGTATTCGGGTTACTGGGAAACTTTACTATCAAAACCCCAATCTTTGCAGCCATTTCGTAAAATAGGCGAAATCGAGTATAACGCATACCCATGTTTCGAACTGTATTGAGAAGTCTAAGGATTTTCAATTGCGACCTAAATATATATATATTGTTAACTACCTTGATTTTCTTTGTAATCAGTGAGCATGTGACTCTAGCATAAATCCGTTTGATACATATGATTAAGTCAGGTATTTACGCTGAATTAAATCCGGTTTCGATTTTGTTTGGGCATAGATGATTTAAAATATGGGTACTTGTACATAATACCTGATTTAAACAGAGATCCAAGATTTAGTTTTCAAGCTCTCTATGGCCGCAATTGAAGCTCTGGAGGTGTTCATAATGGATTCAAAATCTATCAATGATCCATTTCCTTCACTAACGCTGTTAATATAATTTTCGAACTGGGAAAAATGTCCTTTGTTCATTTTGGTTTTGAGTTTACCGAAGCCTTTGAACCCGTATCCTTTTGTGGATATAAAGTTATCCATAATGAGGGTGCGTTCCTGGGAATACACTTCCAGCCTTTCCTTTGAATAACTCTTTGAGCCGTTTGCAAAGTAGTTGATAACTGCATTTGAGCCATTTTCAAATCTCAAAAGTATGCTTGCGTTATCCGTATTTTCTTTGGGGTGCTTACCCATGGAGTTCAGACAGACCGATGTCACTTTTGACCCTGTTAAATAGCCAAGAAGGTCAATGTAATGGCACGCCTCACCTATTATTCTTCCGCCACCAATTTCCATATCATGTACCCAAACATTTTCGGGAATAAAACCTGCATTCATGGTGGCGATTACGTTGATTGGCGTTTCAGATGAACCTAACAAAGATTTCATTTTACTGATATGGGGTGAAAATCTGCGGTTAAACCCAACCATCAAACTTCCCTGTGACTTATTGTACGCCTTTTCAATTAAATCCAATTGACCATGATTTATCGCCAATGGCTTTTCAACAAAAACATGCTTATTGGCCTTGAGACCATCAATTACCATTTCACTATGCAGGTTATGTTGGGTAGTAATAATAACAACATCCAATTCAGAATCTTCCAAAACATCCGAGTAACTGGTCGTGCTTCTAGATATCCCATATTTCTTAGCCAAACCTGTGCCACTTAGGCCTTTGGAACTTACGATGTATTTTATTTCTGCGTTCGCCTTTTTGAGCATTGGCAATAAGGTCATACGTGTAAAGTTTCCCGCACCAACAATTCCTATTACTCCCTTTGAATTCCCAAAATCCCTTTGTTCCGATACCACGACAGTGGTTGCACTGTCAGGAGATGAGCTGTATTCCAGAATACTGGCTATAGCTTCCTTGGATTTCATATTATCATAGATTTCAGAAAAGTCCTTAATAGGAACCCGTTGAGTTATTAAGGACTTAACGTCAACTGATTTATTTGAAATTGCCTTTAGTATTGCTTCAAAATTTCGTTTTTCAGTCCAACGGACATATGCTATGGGATAATCTTGACCTTTATTTTCATAACTACTATCATAGCGCCCTGGACCATAGGAACATGAAACCTGGAAATCAAGCTCTTTTTCGTAGAAATCCGATCTTGAAAGATTAAGACCTATTACCCCGACCAAAACTATTTTACCCTTTTTTCTGCTCATTTTGGCCGCATCGGAAATAACAACATCAGATTTTGTCGATGCTGTGATTACAACGCCATCACATCCAATACCATTTGTTTTATCCATTACAAACTTTACGGGTTCTGAACCTTCGCCAGGATTAAATGCCGTGATACCAAAAGAAGATGCCAAATTCACCTTATCCTTATCCAAATCGTATCCAATTACCTCGCAACCATTGGCCTTTAGCAATTGCGCAGTTATAAGTCCAATAAGACCCAAACCAATGACAACAACAGTTTCCCCAAAAGTTGGCTTCAATAATCTAATTCCTTGCAACCCAATAGATCCTATAACCGTAAAACAAGCTTCCTCGTCGGTAACATTCTTAGGAATGGGCACCACCAAATTTTTTGGGATACAAACAAATTCGGCATGCGCCCCGTTCGATGCTACCCTATCCCCAATTTTGAACTCGCTGACTCCTTTTCCAATCTCTTCTACAATCCCCACATTGCAATAGCCCAGTGCAAGGGGTTCACTTAATTTGTTGAAAACGGCATTGACTGTTGGCATTAAACCATCCGACTTCACTTTATTTAGAACCTCCTTAACTTTGTCTGGTTGTTGTTTGGCCTTTTGCAGAAGGTTAGCTTTTCCGAATTCGACCAACATTTTTTCCGTGCCTAACGAGACCAAGGTTTTAGTGGTCCTAATTAAAACATGACCGGGTTTCACTTGTGGTTTTGGTACATCTTCCAGGATGGTTTCTCCTGTTTTGAATGATTGGATAATTTGTTTCATAATTTTTGTCGGCCTATTTTAAATGTACGCGTATGAACTTTTCTATTTAATCGATACTTTCTTTACGTAAAAATCTCGTATGGCGTCTTTACTTTTTAAAATTATCACTTAAAAATGCTATCAATAAGATTTACCTGAAAATTAGGATTATAGTACTCATCCATTATCTTATAGCAATCCTTTCTCATTTGCAGATTTGATTTAGCCTTAATAAGTTTTATCATATTTTTTATTTGTTCTTTTAAATCTTCAGCGTTTCCGTATTCAAAAAGGACCCCGTTGACGTTCGGCAAAATTGCCTCAAACTCTGGCATTTGCCTATTCATGTCGCTATGAGAAATGACAGGAACGCCAAACATTAATGAATGCATTGCGGTTAAACCTATTTCTCCGGGTGCAACACAGCAATCACTTGATGAGAGTAATTTGTAATTTTGCGTTTCATCGTAGGAGGCGCCATAAAAACAAATTTGGTTGGCAATTTTATACCGGTCTATTTGAGACTGTAGTTCTTTTTTTTGATCCCCATCTCCTACAAATAGTAGATTCACATAAATATTTTCGTCTTTTAGTAATTTAATAGCCTCTATAAGTAAATTTAATTTCTTTTGGACCGTTAGACGGCCAATGAAAACAAGTTGGTCATTGTTTGGGCTGTCGAACAAACTAGCCCTTATGCGCTGTCTTTCGTTCTCGCTTAGTGTTTCCCTTAATTTAACTTGCTCTTTGTAATCCAAAGAGTTGTAAATAACCTTTACTTTTTCTTTATTAAGTCCTAAGTTAATTAGATTTTGTTTGGCTAAATTTCCATAGAGCAATAATCCATTAAAGAGATATTTGTAAAAAACGAAATAAATCCTATTCTTTAGATTTTTATGATTTGTGAGAATTCCATGCGTCCAATTAAAAACTTTTACTCCTTTTATTCTCAGTATAAAAGCAGCAATAATAATGGAAATCCAATTGGGAGGGGAATGTACGATGGCACCATCAGGTTTTTGAGAAATCACATAACGGACTAATCCCCTACTAAAATAAAAGGGACCAATTTTGTACGACGGAAAATCCTTAAAATCGGCTGAATCCTTAAAATTATACGGCTTTACATTATTATACCCTTTTTTATCCCCGAAAAACATGTAACGGTTACGGGTCGAATTCATAAGGGCTTCTATAATACCAACTCTATAATGCGGAAATCCTGGATATATGACTAATATTTTATTCATTGGCTATAAAATAGTTGTACGAAACATTAAATTCAATTCTATACGGATACATACAACAGTTTAAAGTTGCTATTGTTGTACAAATTGTGGGTATTTTTTAAAATTGGTCTTTTTCATTTTAGTGTTTTAGGCTAAAACATGTTGAATTTGGACTTGTCGCACCGATTTCTTTTTCAAGGATATAGTCTGCCATTGGAGCCTAATTAATTTTAGCGGATTTTATTTCTCTCCTTTTCTATATCAAAAAATCCACAAAGACATCACAATTATCTAAGTATTTTATAAATATTGCTACTTAAATTTGATGGCAATATTAGCCTATTTTGTGTAATGGAAATAAAAAACCGAATACTTTGTACATAAATTCGATAAACGATATGATTTGTCCCAAAAAATCAACATAATAGACTAGTTCGGTGGAAAAAACTTTTTTATTCCAGGGTAAGATTAATTTGCCGTGTGTTATGGAAAACATATAGAATTTGAGCACGGATTGTGATTATGGTAATTTTGGGGCGGTCTACCCATTATCTCAATAACAAATTTTTCCGGCCTTGATTATTTGAGCTTAAATAAACTCTGGTGAGAACCGATACTTTTTTAGTCGCTGTACTGAATGCGGCGTGAAAAGGTATTCCTGGGCCCAAAAGAATAATATTTATGTAATGGATTGAGATCCATTCATCCGGTGCAAACTATCAGTTGAAAGCATTTCGGCGAATATCAGGCAGAAGATTCAATTCGAACGACCAGGGTATTTAACGTATTTGCATTCCTGAAAGGCTAAGTTAGATGTCAAGAACCCCACTTTCCCATCTAAAGCGTCAGGCAACTGAAACACCCGGCAAATACGTAGTGCAAAGAATTATAAGGAAAATAGTTTAAGTTGAGCACTAGTGCTTTAACTTATATTTACTCTTTGAGCAACTAAAGCCTGGCATCCACCTGCTCTTTTAAAACTCCTTTTACATCATAGAGTACCCCATTTGCCGAAAGCATATCCCTTAGCTTCATTTGCAGGAACTCATCGTGGGCAACTGTCAACACCAGGGCATCATAAGTATCACTAGGAAGTTTGCCCATAGTATCCAAATCATATTCGCGTTTTACTTCATCCCGCGAGGCCCAAGGGTCAAAAATTGTGATATCAGTGCCATAGCTTTTTAAATTGTTTATAACATCAACGGACTTGCTATTCCGAACATCTGGACAGTTTGCTTTAAAAGTGATTCCTAAAACCAAAATTTTAGCCCCCTTTATTTTAATATCCTTTTGTACCATTAATTTTACAACTTCAGAAGCTACGTATTTTCCCATTCCGTCATTCATACGTCTACCGGATAGGATAATTTCAGGGTGATACCCATATTGTTGTGCTTTTTGTGCCAAATAGTAGGGATCTACACCAATACAATGTCCTCCCACCAACCCGGGCCTAAAAGGCAAAAAATTCCATTTGGTGCCTGCCGCCTCCAGAACAGCATTGGTATCTATGTTCATAAGATTGAATATTTTAGCCAATTCGTTCACAAAGGCAATATTGATATCTCGTTGAGAGTTTTCAATGACCTTAGCCGCTTCAGCCACTTTTATGGTGGGTGCCAAATGTGTTCCGGCGGTAATCACAGAGGCATAGAGCCCATCAATTTTTTTACCTATTTCAGGAGTCGAACCAGAGGTGACCTTTAATATTTTATCGATAGTATGTTCCTTGTCTCCCGGATTTACACGTTCTGGTGAATATCCTACAAAAAAATCGATGTTAAATGTTAAACCACTAATTTTTTCCAACACGGGGACGCATTCTTCTTCGGTAACCCCAGGGTATACCGTGGATTCATAAATTACGATATCCCCTTTTTTCAATACTCGCCCTACCGTTTCACTTGCCATATACAATGGCGTCAAAATAGGTCGGTTGGTGTGATCAACAGGCGTGGGTACGGTAATGATATAATAGTTGCAGTCTGCAATTTCGCTCAGTTGATCCGTACAGTACAATCCCATATCCATGTTGGGGTCAGTGACCAAAACTTCCTGAAGGATAGTATCTTCTACCTCTAAGGTGCTATCATGGCCGGCCATCAAATCTTTGACGCGGGCGTTGTTGATATCAAATCCTACTACAGGATATTTGGTGGCAAATAGACGCGCCAACGGCAAGCCTACGTAGCCCAATCCTATTATAGCAATTTTTGTATTCATGTTTTCCAATTATTTTTCATTGGACATAGAAATGACCAAAGAGAACTACCTTAGATTTTCCCAATACCAACCCACCGCCTCCCTCAAACCTGTTTTAATGTCAAATTGAGGATCATATCCCAAAAGCCGTTTGGCTTTGGCTATGGATGCTAGGGAATGCGGGACATCACCCTGACGTTTAGGACCATATTTTACAGGTATACCCGCTATTTTAGTGTCAAATTCACTCAGATATTCTTTCAGCAGGGTTACGAGTTCATTTAAATCGGTTCGTTCCCCATAAGCCACATTGTAAACCGTATTCACCGCTTCTTTTTTGTCAACAAGCATTGAACGGATATTCATTTCCAATACATTATCTATGTAGGTAAAATCTCGGGAATAGCTACCATCTCCGTTGATTGTTGGGGATTCATGTTTCATTAACTGCATAACAAATTTAGGAATCACTGCAGCATAAGCGCCATTAGGGTCTTGTTTCCTACCAAAAACGTTGAAATAGCGAAGACCTATAGTTTCTATGCCAAAGGTTTTGCTAAAAATATCGGCATAAAGCTCATTTACATACTTAGTTATGGCATACGGTGATAATGGCTTACCGATAACCTCCTCAATTTTCGGCATGTTTTTGGAATCTCCATAAGTAGATGAACTCGCCGCATACGTAAAACGCTTAACTTTTGCATCCCTAGCCGCAGACAGCATATTCAGAAAGCCTGACACATTTACGGCATTACTCGTTATGGGATCATTGATGGAGCGGGGAACGGAACCCAGTGCTGCTTGATGTAAGACATAGTCCACACCGGTACAAGCTTTGTGACAATCTTTTAAATCTCTAATGTCTCCTACCAATAAGTCGAAATTAGGATTGGACAGTAATTGCTCAATATTTTCTCTTTTCCCAGTAGCAAAATTATCAAGACAGCGTACCCGATTACCATTTTCCAAGAGGACATCACAAAGGTTAGATCCTATAAATCCAGCACCTCCGGTGACCAAAACAAGAGATGTGGGGTCAAGACCAAGATATTTTAAATGCATAAGTAATCTTTATTGTATGTCGTCTATTTTTACTAATAATCCATTCTTCCGTTATGTAGAATGCGTTCGAGAAATCTTGCCGAACTTTGTTACGCCAAGGGGACCATTATTCGAATTTTAGCCCACTGCTTCAAATACCAATACCTTATCAAGGAATCTTAATCCCTTAACTATTGGCAACAAAGATGTAAAATGTTAGTGTAAACACCATATCTACTACTTTAAAAGAAAAGGATTTCACCCTTTTCCCCAGTAATTGGCAAAAATTTGAATTGAGCAATTTTCGTATGACCAGCTAATTCCGAAGCTTATGTCATTCTACTTAAGCGAACATCCCTTTCCTTTGTCCCTCAATATATTAAGTTGAAAAATAAGTGAACATTTATTAAAGACAGGCTATACTATAGATTTCAAATGAGTTCAATGAAGGTAGTTGAAGACCGGTAGAAATGTCTTAAACTTTTGCGGTGCCCAAAAAAATATGGACTTTTACATACCATAATAACCTTTGTACCAATCCACGAATTTCTTTATACCAGTTTTAATGGGCGTATTGGGCCTATAATCGTAGTCCGCAAGTAGTGTATCTACATTGGCCCAGGTAGCGGTAACATCCCCGGGTTGCATGGGAAGCATCTCTTTTTTGGCGGTAATCCCTAGGCTTGATTCTATAGCCTCAATAAAATCCAGTAGTTTTACCGACTTGTTGTTTCCAATATTATAGAGCTTGTATTGTTCGCTATTCATG
Source organism: Ulvibacterium sp. (assembly GCF_028285715.1). Lineage (GTDB taxonomy): Bacteria > Bacteroidota > Bacteroidia > Flavobacteriales > Flavobacteriaceae > Ulvibacterium. The sequence goes on along the minus strand of NZ_JANQOO010000021.1, from coordinate 361,256 downwards.
ATTCTTTCTTTGGTGTCCTTTTCAATGATACGAACAACTCCTTCAACGATATCATCAATATAGGTGAAATCTCGTTCCATGTTGCCATTGTTGAATACCTTGATGAGGTTGCCTTTTACCATAGCATCCGTGAAAAGAAATATGGCCATATCCGGCCTGCCCCAGGGACCGTAAACAGTGAAAAAGCGCAGGCCCGTAGTCGCAAAACCGTATAAATGGCTATAGGTATGGGCCATCAGTTCATTGCTTTTTTTTGTAGCGGCATATAAGCTTATTGGGTGGTCAACCGAATCTGAGGTTTTGAACGGTACTTTTTCATTCTTGCCATAAACACTGGAACTACTAGCATATACCAAGTGTTTTATGCCATAATTTCTGCAGTTTTCCAGAATATTCAAAAACCCTACAACATTACTATCCACATAAACCTCTGGATTCTTCAAACTGTAGCGTACCCCAGCTTGGGCCGCTAAATTACACACGGTATCAAAAGCTTCTTTTTTGAAAAGCGAGGATAAATTGTGTCGATCTTCCAAAGTTAGGCGTATAAAGGAAAATGACGGATAGATTTTACTTTGAACTTTATGGCTGAGCTTCTCGGCAGATTTTTGATCAATGCCCAACTGGGCAAGCCGGTCATATTTCAACCGTACATCGTAGTAGTCGTTAATATTGTCCATTCCAACTACGGTGTGGTCGTTTTCAAGAAGTTTCTGGCAAACGTGGTACCCGATAAACCCGCCTGCCCCGGTCACCAATATGTTCATGATTGCCCTATTTTATAATATTTGAAACCAATGGTGTTCATCTTGATAGTATCCAATAGGCGTCTTCCGTCAAAAACAAATGCTGGTTTCAACATGTTGTCAAAAATCCCTTGCCAATCATAACCCTTAAATTCATCCCATTCTGTAAGAATTACAATGGCATGTGCATCCTTAGAGGCCTCATAAGGTTTTTTGACCACTTTGAGCAAACGTCTGTTCTCTTCTGGTTCTCGGGTGTTTAAATAGTCAAGGTCGGCATAAATACGCTTTTCGGAAACTTTGGGGTCATACACCAAAATCTCAGCCTTTTCCTCCAAAAGGGCATCCGCGACATAAATGGCGGCAGATTCCCTTGTATCGTTGGTGTCCTTTTTAAAGGCCCAACCATAAAACACCAATTTTTTTCCAGAAACCGTATTATATAAAGTAGTCACGATATTATCTGCAAAACGTCGCTTTTGATAATCGTTCATTAGGATTACCTGTTCCCAATAATCCGCTACTTCATGCAGTCCATAATTCCTAGCTATGTAAACCAGATTAAGAATGTCCTTTTGAAAACAAGAGCCGCCAAACCCAACGGATGACTTTAAAAACTTGGGGCCTATCCTACTATCAAAACCAATTGCCCGGGCTACCTCTTGAATATTTGCATCTGTTTTTTCACACAATGCGGATATAGAATTGATTGAAGATACACGTTGAGCCAAGAAGGCATTGGCCACCAGTTTGGACAGTTCTGAGGACCACACATTGGTCTGTAGGATTTTTTCCTTGGGAAGCCAACGCTCATAAACTGAGCTTAAGGCATCCTTAGCCTCTTGCCCTGATGGCGTGTCATCTCCTCCAATAAGTACGCGATCGGCGTTTAACAGATCGTTAATAGCCGTGCCTTCTGCCAAAAACTCTGGATTGGAAAGTATTTCAAATTTTACCTGATTACCAGTATTCTGAAGTATGTTCTTAATAGCTTGGGCGGTCCGGACGGGTAGCGTTGATTTTTCAATAACGATTTTGTCATCTTTTGCTACTCTGGCTATATTTCTTGCACAAAGCTCTATGTATTTTAAATCAGCAGCTTGTCCCTTTCCTTTGCCATAGGTTTTCGTAGGCGTATTTACTGAAATGAAAATCATTTGTGCCTTGTCTATGGCCTTATCAATTTCTGTAGAAAAGAAAAGATTTTTTCCCCTGCTTTGAGCAACTATTTCCCTGAGTCCCGGTTCGTATATCGGAAGATTCTCAAGGTTCACATGGTTCCAGTCATCAATACGGTCTTGATTAATGTCTACCACAGTGACATTAATCTCCGGGCATCTATTAGCGATGACCGACATAGTCGGCCCACCTACATAACCTGCTCCAATACAACAAATTTCAGTAATTTTTTTCATTGATGTTTACAACTTTTGATTGCAAAGATTAGTAAATAACTCTATATCCAATAATATATTATCGATGAAAAGTATTTTTTGGAGCATTTTAGGAAAGTTATAGATTCAGGTTCAAAAAATTGAGATTTAAGTACCAAAAAAGTCTTTTAGCCGATGTTTTTCAATTCTTAAACGAATTATAACCCGTTTTTGATTGTATAAATGAAACTATGGTTACTTTTGATGATGAAATCGTAGTTGAACTATAACCTAACTGTTTTTGGAAACACTGACTAAGATTTGGCTTTCTTCACCTCATATTGGAAGTAGTGAGCAATACTACGTTGATGAGGCATTTAGAACCAATTGGATTGCTCCATTGGGTCCAAATGTGACAGGTTTTGAAGGCGATTTGGAATATTACCTCCAAGAAGAAGCTCATGTTGCGGCCTTGAGCTCTGGGACAGCGGCAATCCATCTTGGACTTAAATTATTAGGCGTAAGCAACGGTGATGAGGTGCTTTGCCAAAGTTTTACCTTTTCCGCGTCCGCTAATCCAATTACCTATCTAGGTGCCCGGCCCATTTTTGTTGATAGTGAAAGCAAGACATGGAACATATGTCCTGAACTTCTGGAAGAAGCAATTAAGGAGAGAATTCGAACGGGTAAGAAACCTAAAGCCATAGTGGCGGTGCATCTTTATGGAATGCCCTATAAAGTTAACGAAATTCACACTTTGGCCGAAAAGTATCAAATTCCTATTTTAGAGGATAGTGCCGAGGCTCTTGGCAGTACCTATAAGGATCGCAAATGCGGAACTTTTGGTGATATCTCAATACTCTCTTTTAATGGCAATAAGATAATAACTACCTCAGGAGGTGGGGCCTTGGTGTCCAAAACCAAAGAGTATAGGGATAAGGCCGTTTTCTTGGCGACCCAGGCTCGAGACAAAGCGGTTCATTACCAACATTCCGAAATTGGTCACAATTATCGCATGAGCAATGTGTTGGCTGGAATTGGTAGAGGGCAAATGCAAGTTTTGAACGAGAGGGTCAAAGCAAGACGAAGAAATTATGAATACTATTTACAAGCATTGCGCGACTTGGACGGAATTTCATTTCTTAACGAGCCGGATGGGATGTTCTCCAATAGATGGCTGAGTTGCATATTGACCCCCTCATACGAGGTTCGCGAGAGAATTCGGTTGGCTTTGGAAAATGAGAACATCGAATCTAGACCACTGTGGAAACCGATGCATTTGCAACCGGTTTTTAAAGGACAACCTAACTTTACGAATGGTATTTCCGAAGACTTATTTCAAACAGGACTATGTTTACCTAGTAGCTCCAATCTGCTCTTTGAGGATTTGGAGCGAATAGTTGAAATCATTAAACTTGCCCTAAAATGATACAAAACTATCTAACCAGTACAGTTGAAAGATTTGCTTCCAAATGGTTGGTATTGGGAATTGATATTGCTATCGTGGCCATTTCCTTTGTACTGTCTTATTTTATCCGCTTTAATCTTACTTTTGATTTCGACGTAGATATGTTGTTCGTGCAGTTGCCATGGGTGTCTTTAATAGCACTATGTTCATTTTTACTAGTAGGCTCATATAAAGGGGTAGTAAGGCATACTGGTTTACGGGATGTTTATAACATCTTCAACGCTGTATGTCTAGCGAGTATTTTGTCAATTTTTTTGATTCTGGCGAATAGAAAGTTTCAATTGGTTGATGATTTTACCATTCCTCTATCCATAATAATTTACAACAGTTTATTAAGTTTTATCGCATTGGTTTCTTCCAGGTACATCTTTAAAACGATGTATCAGAACTTAATAAGTCAAAGTAGCTTCAACTCGACCAAAAACGTTTTGATATATGGTGCTGGGGAATCCGGAATACTAACTTACGGTGCTATTACCAACCACTCCAAAAGTAATGTTAAGGTTATCGGTTATATTGACAGGGACAAGAAAAAGATTGGAAAACTGATCAATGGTGTCAGTGTTTATGCCCCGGAAGTCCTAACAGAAGCTTTTATTCGGAAGAAGGGTATTGCCGAGATAATCTTTTGTATCCAGAATATAGATCACAAAAGACTAAAGAGCTTGCTCGAGGGGTTGGTAGATTTTCCAGTGTTGGTAAAAATAGTCCCTCCGGTTGAAGATTGGATAAATGGTGAATTAAAAGCCTCTCAAATCAAAAAAGTCCAGATCGAGGATTTATTGAATAGGGCACCTATTGATATTGCAAACTCTAAGATACGCGAGGAAGTGAAAGACAAAGTAATATTTGTCACTGGCGGTGCGGGTTCCATAGGCAGCGAAATAGTTAGACAAATATGTAATTATAATTATAGTTCTCTTATAATTATAGACCAAGCGGAATCAGCACTTTATGATTTGCAACAGGAGTTGAAGCAAAAAGGGCATCATAATTTTGTTCCACTGGTTGGAGATGTACGGGATAAAAATAGGATGAACAGTATTTTTCAGGAATACAAACCTGATATCGTTTTTCATGCCGCCGCTTATAAACACGTGCCTTTGATGGAATATAATTCCTATGAGGCCATAAAAATTAATATAGCAGGCACAAAAACTATTGCTGATCTAGCACTTAATCATAATGTTGAAAAGTTTGTGCTTATATCCACAGATAAAGCGGTTAATCCCACCAACGTGATGGGGGCAAGTAAGCGAATAGCCGAAATTTATGTGAGTTGTTTGCAACAAGAAAACGATACCAAATTTATTACAACACGTTTTGGAAATGTTTTGGGTTCCAATGGTTCTGTAATTCCCTTGTTCCGGAAACAAATTGAAAATGGGGGTCCAATAACGCTTACCCATAAGGAGATTACCCGATACTTCATGACCATTCCCGAAGCTTCACAACTTGTCTTGGAAGCGGGTGCTATGGGCAAGGGTGGTGAAATTTTTATTTTTGACATGGGGGAATCGGTCAAAATCTACGACTTGGCAAAAAATATGATTAAGTTATCCGGATTGAGTTACCCGGAGGATATTGATATAAAAGTTACAGGGCTGAGGCCAGGCGAAAAACTGTATGAGGAATTATTGGCCAATGGCGAGAATACATTGCCTACCTATCATAAAAAAATCAAAATAAGTAAAACACGAGAATTGGATTACATTGATCTTAGGTCCAAGATAGATGAACTTTGTATTACCAATATGTTCTTCAGTAAAAACACGGTTAGACTTATGAAAAGCATTGTACCGGAATATATATCCAAAAATTCCAAGCTTTGTGAATTGGACGAAAAAGAGAACTCAAAAGTGGGGAACGCTACATCCTTAAAAGTTGTGGAATCCTAAAATAAATCCATTAACTTGCGAAGCTTTAACCAATAATAAAGTTATCTAATGCTAAAGACAGGTATTTCTATCAGAGTCGTTTTCCTTTTTTGTGTCATTGCAATATTCGTTGCCTCCTGTGCTTCCAGGAAGGAGGTGGTATACTTTCAGGACACTGGCGACTTTGAGACCTTGGTAAACAACAGTGGATTTATATCCAAGTTCAAGGTAGATGATCTTATAGATATTCATGTTTCTTCGTTAAACCCTGAAGCCAGTGGCCCTTTTAATTTGTTCAGGGGTATGCCAGGAATGGGAGGTCAACCGGAACAAGTGAATTACTTAGTGGATCAGGCAGGGGAGATTGATTTTCCAGTTATCGGTAAATTAAAAGTGGAAGGGCTTTCTCCGGATGAACTGCGTATACTTCTAAGAGAAAGATTATCGGAGTATCTGAAGGATCCTATCATAAATATTAGACTAAGGAACTATACGGTTACCGTTTTAGGAGAGGTGTTAAGGCCAGGAACCTACCCCGTTAACGGAGAGCAAATCACCATATTGGAGGCATTGGGATTTGCTGGCGACTTGACGATTAGGGGTGTCAGAACCAATGTTTTGGTAATACGGGATTTTAACGGTACCAAAGTTTATACGCGTATTGACCTTACTTCAAAGAACGTAGTAAAGTCTCCAGTATATTATCTTACTCAGAATGATGTGGTGTATGTAGAACCCAACAAATCTGGGATTTCTGCTACGAGTCTGGATCAAAGGACTACTATTGCCATTTCAATCGCCTCAATTTTAATTACTTCGACTATTATTTTGATTACCCGTTCATAAGAAATTGACCTATAAATGAATATTAAATGAGTTCGAAGCCCTTAAATCATTCTCAAGAAGGTCCTGATTATAGAGAAATTCTGAAACCGTATCTAAAAAGCTGGAAATGGTTTGTAATATCGGGATTAATGGCCTTAATATTTGGATTCATTTATATCCGTTATGCTGTCCCGCAATACGCTGTACAAGCTAAAATTCAAATATTGGACAATAATCAAGGATCCTCCCAGCTTAATGTTTTTGAGGACTTGGGCATCTTAGGTGAGGGAGGCATCGAAATAGAGGATGAAATCGAGATTATTAAATCAAGATCTAACCTAATCGCCTTAGTGGAGAAATTAGGGCTCAACATAAATATTACCGCTTTAGGTAATATTAAGAATTCCCCTATTTATCGTAATCCAGACCCTCCATTCAACATAAATTTTCTTGCTCCGGATTCCCTTGTCCATAATTCAAGAGCAGGTTTCTTCATTACGTTGTCATCGAAAACAACTTTTGAATATGCTGAAGACGACAAGGGCCCGACCACACTGCATTCGTATGGAAAAACAATTTCCTCTCCGGTCGGAGATATCATTGTAACCCCAAATAATGTAGACTCTCACAAGTTTGGGACAAATTATGTAGTATCTGTCAATCCTTTATCCACTGTTGCGGCAAATTATCAAAAAGCTCTGGAAATCACAGTTGAGAATCATAGATCCAAGATTCTTACACTCTCCTTAAACGATGCTATCGTTCCTAGGGCGCAAGATATCATTAACACTTTAATATCAATATATAACCAAAATGCCGTTGACGATAAAAAGGCCCTTGCCGATAGAACATCTGAATTTATAGATGATAGAATAGCTCAAATTTCATCTAGTTTGACCACCGCGGATGAATCGGCCGTAGAGTTTAAATCGGATAGGGGTCTAACTGACATTGCCACTCAAACCAACCTTAATTTAAATCTTGGGGCTCAAAATCAACAACAGTTGCAAGATGCATCCATACAATTGGATATTGCCTCTTCAATGAAGAACATTATTGATAATGATGACGGGTATGATTTACTTCCCTCGAATATTGGACTGGAAGACCGTTCGATAGCAACAACCACCCAGAGATATAATGAATTGGCTCTGGAAAGGAAGCGCCTGTTAGAGAGTTCCAATGACAAAAATCCGATAATTGTAAATTTGGACCAACAATTGGACGGACTTAAACGTAGCATGCGAACAAGTTTAGATGGTATGACCAATAGTTTGGGCCTCCAAGTCAATGATCTCAGTAGTCGATTATCCAGAATCAATTCAAGAATATACTCAGCTCCAAAAAACGAACGTGCTCTTAGGGATATATCAAGGCAGCAAGAAACTACCGAATCCCTATATTTATATTTGTTGCAAAAACGCGAGGAATCACAGATAGCGTTTGCATCTTCCGAACCAAAGTCCAACATACTTGATGATGCCTATGCCGTAAGTGAATTTCCAATTTCCCCGAAAAAGAAACTTGTACTATTGGCTTCTTTACTTCTTGGATTATTGGTGCCATTTTCCGTAATATATGTAAATTCTTTATTGGACAACAAAGTTCATAACAAGATTGGTTTGGAAAAATTGACTGGGGATATTCCTGTATTAGCCGAACTCCCTAAAATTTCTAAAAAGGAAAGCAAACTGGTGAAACCAGGGGAGCGAACAGTATTGGCGGAATCTTTACGTATCCTAAGGACCAATCTCGACTATCTGCTAAAATCCAAAAATAAAAAAGAGAATAGAGCCAACATTGTCTATGTAACTTCCAGTGTCTCAGGTGAAGGCAAAACTTTGGTAGCCTCTAATTTAGCTATGATTTTTGCAAATACAGATAAAAAGGTATTGTTGATTGGAGGCGATATTAGAAATCCAAAAATATATCAGTTCTATTCCGGGAAGAATGTTGACAAATTAGGTAGGGCTACAAGGAACAAAGAAGGCAACGGACTTACCGAATACTTGGTAAATCAAAATTTGGAGGGAAAAGATATCATTTCTCCCATGTTGGCTTATGATCAAACGGTTGATGTAATCTATTCTGGAAAAATTCCACCTAATCCGGCAGAACTTTTGATGAACGGCCGAATGAAAGAATTATTGGAATGCATGTCCTTACAGTATGATTATATTATCGTAGATACAGCGCCATTAATGGTAGTGACCGACACGCTATTGATAAGTGAATATGCAGATCGGATTTTATATGTGACGAGAGCGGGAATGACGGAAATGAAAGTATTGGAGCATCCTCTTAGACTTTATAAAGAGGGCAAACTTAATGGATTATCTTTCATCGTAAATGGAGTTAACGATTCCAATTTGGGATATGGAGGAAAATATGGCTACGGCTATAATAAATCCATAAAAAAATGGTGGAAGTTCTAAGGTTATTGATGCCGCTTCTATAAATAGGTCCTTTTTTGAAGAATTAATCATTCAAAAAAACACTGTTCCTGAATTCAAAAAAATGAAGAACTAGACTTTGGGGAGTTACTCCTTTTAAAATTAATTGAAGCTTCAGTTTTTTGTATAGTGGGCATAGGGAGTAATCTTAATGGCACACAATGATTGCAATTTCCTTATTCTAGATTTAAAATAATACCCCAGTATTCTCGTCTTTCTTTGTCCAAACTAGCTAGGGCTACTTTTATATAGACGTTCAAGTATTTGGAAGCCTCATTAAATGGTTTAATTTCAAACTGATTTACTTTTTTTGTTTTACTTCTTCATAACTGATTACCCAAATTTGAAAAAGCACTTTTACCTCCCTAAAAAGAGTGTGGGATCTAACATTTCCAATTTAGCTGTAGTTCAGGTAGATAAAGTAAAGTTTTAAATTTGAGAAGTTTGGTAGGGCTAATACCGAAATTTCACCCAAACTATTACTTTTTCCAAATTGAAAAAGATCGTAGGAAAACATTCCTTTGGCTCACCTATTGGGTTGTCTTAAAATATTGTTTCAAAGATTCCCTACTGACCTCGGGATGCTAAATCAAGAAATCAACTTTTTAATTTAAGTCATGAATTGAATTACCTCAATTCAAAAAAAGGGGACTACCTAGATTACATTACCGTATAAATGGGTACATAGAAAGCGGACATGGACTTCATGTTTTGTAAAACAAATGTTAAAAAAAACTACAGTTCATCGAATAAAGAATATCTGGGCATCCAAAACAACAAGTTCATCCGTACAGTAGTAATAAAAAAATGCAGTTCATCGAAAAAAAAATGAATTTTATCGAGGACGTAGAATTTTTAAATAAATTTATCTAACCCAAATAGAAAAATAAACCTACAAAATTCTTAACCTATCATGATATTGGACACTAACTCCCCACTGAAAGTGTTACCTCTTCTTATTATTTTATTGTCAAGTATGTCTTGCTCCAAAGACTCCGATTTGTTGGCAGAGTACGTAGTTGCTGATACCCGGATTCAGGGTCGTTTTGTTGTTGACGACTTCTTTTTTGTTTCCCTCAGCGGAAGTACCACGTTGGATGTTCTAGCCAACGATGGTATAGATGAAGAGGATTCTGCCACAATAACCGATGTAACCCAACCCGATAATGGTACGGTAACCCTCAATGACAATAGCACAATTACCTATACGCCGGATACTCCAAATTCCCCAGATACCAGCAACGATGCTGAGGAAACCGCCGATACTTTTACTTATACGGTAGAGGTGGATAATGGAGATGGTACTGCGACAATGTCAGAGGGTGATGTAATTGTTAATTCCTCCAGGCAAAATCCCGAAGCAGCAAGCCTGCAATCATACGGTGCAGTGGGGGATGGGATAACCGATGACACTGCTGCAATACAGAGTGCCTTCGATAATGAAACGGACATTACTTCGGACCCTAATAAGACCTATTTGATAAGCAGCAGTCTTGTCTTAGACCAAAACATGGCGCAGATCATCGATTTAAATGGTTCCACCATCACCAGGAATGGGCACGTTCATTGGATGCTTTTCATTGATAAAAGAGAATATAGCAATTCATTGACCACTATAAGAAATCTAAAAATAGATGGTAACGATAAATCCGGCAGTACAATAGATATTAAGTCGAGAGTGCATTTTGAAAACATAGAGATATACGATGTTATCCATGACAATGCTAATGGAATAAGGATTCTTGTATACGATGAACCAGGTATATATGGTCAATCTGTGTTCGATAACGTTAACATCCATAATCTTGAAAGTGTTAATAGCAACGGAAGTTCGGGTGATAACCCCGGAATGGTACATGGATTTTTGGTAAGTGCACAAGAAACCCCAAGCCAAACTACGCAAATTGTATATAAAAATTCTGACCTCTTTAGGCTTTGGGGCGAGGATGCAGGTGGTATAACCCTTAATTCGCCCGGTTTTGATACAAGTAACTCACCCCTGTCCTTTTGGTTCGAGAACATTTCCGTAAGGGATGCTCAAAGAAGGACTGTAAAGAGTTTTATAGGTAATACCACTTGGATAAATTCAACATTTGTTTCGGCCGCAAATGACAATCCAAAACTGGTTTCTGCTACTAAGGGAGGTTTAAATCCAGCAGGGTTGTTTGTAATTGCTTCAAGCAGTAGTGCAACCGGTTCTACAAACAATCTGGTCTGCGGATGCAGCTTTGAGGGACATCCCGATGACCCTTTTGACTCTTGGTATACACAGGTTTTAATCCAGAACCAAAACGGCCCTGCCGGTGCAGAGATAAGAAACAGCAGATTTACAGGTGGACACGGTGGAAGATGGAAAGCAAACGGAATTACCGCGTTCGGTGGTCTAGAAAGCCTTACCATAGCTAATACTACTTTTGGCACTACCAATACCATTAAGGCTTTAGGTTCCGTAAGCGGTACTTTTAAGTTGGACACAAATAATACTTATGCGGACGGCAAATCAACGGTGCTCGCACCTTCGACTATGTCATATACAGAAATAAATATGCCTTTTGAGGCATGTCCAACCATAGATTAAACCGATATTACGGGTCTTATATGAGAAGGAGAAGACTACATTTAGGATGAAGGCTACACTACCACAAAAGGCACGTTCGTTAGATAACCTCATCATTTTGTACCACGCAGGAATAAATCAACCACAGATGAAGAGAGGCAGTACCTTTACTAAATATATTAACTTCCAAACATGTTTCAAATCCTCTTCAAACCCATGGATGTTAAGTTCCAAAGGAGCAGCCCAATTGGTATGAAAGACTTTTATTACATACCCTAACTGCTTTCCCCTATGGGAATAAAAAAGTCATATTTAGGGTTATCCACGTTTTTCTCCCCCGTATTTTATTATTTTTCCTGGGTTGCCCACCACAACTGCATAATCCGGAATATCCCTTAGGATAACGGCACCTGCTCCAACAACCGCCCATTTCCCGATTTTTATACCGGGAATTACGACCGCATTTGCCCCTATATGGGTGCCTTCCCCTACGCTAACCCCGCCCGCCAAGGTAGCGTTTGGGGAGACATGCACAAAGTCTTCCAATTCACAATCGTGCTCAACAACAGATGAAGTATTAAGGATACAGTTTTCACCTATTTTTGCCGAATTGTTAATGACTACATTGGCCATCACTACGCTGCCTTTACCAATAAAGACCGCACCCCCTACTTGTGCGGAAAGATGCACCAAACCGGCTGCCAAAGTAAGGTCTTTTCCCTGTGCAATCGTTTTCCTTACAGCGTTGTTACCTATGGCAATGATGATATTAGGAATCTTTACCCCTTTTTGAGGTTGTTGAATGTGAAACCCAGCAATCTGCTGAAGGGAGACATCGTCATCATAAACCCCTACTACTGGTAAATCTATAGATTTTGCAATATCGAGTACAACTTTGGCATGCCCGCTAGCCGCATAAATATTGATCATAGGTTTCCTTTAAAAGGTGTGGCGGTCGCTTCCCCGGTTTGGTTTACCCCTTCGCGGGCAAACACCTTTTTGATGGTGAATAAAAGTATTTTTAAATCCAAAGTAAAAGATTGGTTTTCTACATACCAAACATCAAAATCAAACTTTTCTTCCCAGCTTATGGCGTTTCTACCATTTACTTGGGCCCAACCGGTAATACCGGGCCGTACATCATGGCGTCTAGCCTGATTTTTAGTATAAAGGGGCAGATACTCCGGCAGCAAAGGTCTAGGGCCAACAACGCTCATATCACTTTTAAGCACGTTGAGCAACTGAGGAAGTTCGTCCAAAGAAGATTTACGGACCAATTTCCCTAAACGTGTAAGCCGCTCTGAATCAGGCAGGAGCTTTCCTTGGGCATCTCGTTCGTCCGTCATAGTTTTAAACTTGATGATACTAAAAAGCTTTCCGTTTTGCCCCGGACGGAGTTGGAAAAAAAAAGGAGACCCGTTGTTAGCAAAATATAACCCGATAGTCAAAATAATCAGGATAGGACTGAATATGGATAAGAGCAAAAATGCGACTAAAACGTCCAATACTACTTTTACATGATTTGTATAGGAAATCATAGGCTTAAGCTGTGTTTATACCACCAAGATATTCTTTTGATGACATTTTGTAATATAAGTTATTCATTGAATGCAATTTTTCCTTGCACCCACATATTTTATCTCGTTCTGCCCATATTACTAAATTCTTTTATAGATTCCCGGCGTACAAATCAAAATTTTAAGCAATTAGCTTCGCTCAGTCAACCAATTCTCTTGCTTGGCCGAGTTCATTTTATCTATCACACCTGAATACAAATCAATTAATTTGTTCTTTTCTTTAGTAAGAAGGCTTTCTTTGGAGGTGTCTTCAATTACCAGGGTATTCAATTGGTTAAAAAATTCAATGTCAGGATTTGTCATAAAGTCTTCAATAAATGCTCCTGCTCTATAATCGATTATAAAACTATGTAATACTGGGTTATCCTTATTCACTATAATCGGAAGACCCAGAAAATAGGATAAATACATCCTATTGGGCGCACAAAGTCTATTGTTCGTGTATGTGGGCAGGTACATTACGATGCTGGCACAACTTTTTTTCCAGAATAAAGGTAATACTTCGTAGTTAACCTGACCTATAAAAAGGAATTTATCATTTTGTAGCCCATATTCCTCTTTAAATTTAATAAAGTCCGTTTCCGTACCTCCCAATAAGAGGATTACATAAGGTTCGGGCAGTTTTTTGCAAAATTCCGCCATTTTTTGTCTTCCCCTTTCAATTTTTAGGGGCCCCTGATGAATTATAAAACGGGTACCCGCTTTTTTTAGTTGTTGCAGTTCCCCCAATTTTGATTCCAATGATGACGACGTGACTATGTCGGGACTATAGTCAAAATAGGGTAGGTTCAAAAAATATGAAAGACTATTTGTTAGTTGTAACCTTTCTTTTAAATAGACCATTCTCTCCTTGTTTGCCATTATGACCGCATCAGAATTTCGTATCAAAAAATTTTCCAACGCATCCACGATTTTTTTAGAGTAGGATTCGTTTTCGTTTGGCACCTCATGATCATCATAAATTAAATATAGATTTTTGGGATATAACAATTTGTACAATAGTACCGGAAGAATTATTGCAGAATCTTGGGCATGAATAATACTAGGCTTCAATTTTCTTAATAATCTAAAAGCCTTATAAGTAAATTCAAGTACGGTAAAAAGCCTTAAAAACTTATTATGTCTTAGCCTGTTGTTAATTTGATGTAACCTAATGGAATCGTCAAAAGTAATGGTCACCTTTTTATCGGGAAACACAATAAGATCAACTTCCATATTCTTGTTCCATTCCTTTAGAATTCTTAATTCATTTAAAATTCTGCCGTCCGTATTAATATCCGTCTTCGCTATGAATACTATTTTGTTCATGAATTTGAGCTCTTGTGATAAAGAAAATTAATGCTATAAATAAAATTGAGTTCAGCCGTAAGATAATATCAAGGTTTAAAGAAGCAATTAGGTATAAGATCAGAATAGTTCTAAAGAACAGATTGTTTGAAAACGAATATAGTTGCTTTAAAATAAGCAAACTCAATAGTAAAGGTATGATACCATATCTTAGCAGGATTGTGAAAGCAGACGTATCGGTGACTCTAATATCCCTTTCTACGTCAGTTGACCAGCGTGGGGGCCAAGTAAATATTGGAGTTTTAAAAGGCAATCCAACAACATAATATCCAGATGTCACTTTTTCTATCACAGCGGAGTATATTATGTCTCTGTTATCTTCGATAGTTTCCTCGGCGATAGATTGTTCTCCTAATAGTATTGAGAAGATTCTTTTATCCATCTGATTTCTCATAGTTTCATTAGTGGAATATGCACCAAAAAAAATCAGCAATACCAGAATGCCATATGATACGATTTTTCGAAACTTCTTGGCATCAAATTTGACCCACAATAAAAAAATGGTCTCAAGAAATAATAGGGCCAAGAAGGTTCTGTTAAAAGTTAGAATAAGCGCAAATATGCTCAGAATGGCAGTGATTTTAACCAACTTTCCCTTACTATACCAATTATTCCTGTCTTGAATTAATAGATACATGCCTATCAACCCGAAAAAGAAGTTCGCATTGCCCAATCTTCCACGAGTTTCCGTTAATACATCAGCGCCACTTTCCATTTCGTAGTAAATAGGCAGATTAATAACCAAAGAAAGGACAGATATTATTACGGAAGCACTAATTGCAAATAATAGCGTATTCCATACGATTCTAATATCGGCCCTTATTCCTTGAGTAATTAGAATTAGGGATGAAAACATAGGCAATCCCCACCTTAAGGTCTTAAAACTGTCCCCAAACGACTGACCGTACATAAGGTTCTTAACAATAACTTCAGTAAAGACAGTAACTATAATCAAAAGAACAATATTTCTTTTTAACCGAATGTTTCTGACTATTGCACTATTCTGAGAATAACAGAATAAATTGATTATGGGCAATAAAATAAAGGCGAAATGATTAATACTCAATAACACCCCAGGCAATGGCAAAAAGAAAGTGCTATTCGTGGGTAAAAAAAGGCCTAGGAATAGCGTAAAATAAAATAACCGATTGAAGATTATATGCATCTAAATATTAAGTTTTATCTCTGAAATGAGAATTAGAATTCACTCTTTTGTATAAAATTACCCAACCCATAAGGACATTACCTCTTTTGTAACTCAAATCCAATAATTTGCAGGATGAATTTTCATTTTCAAAAGAAGTAACAAGCAAATATTCAACAATATCCCCAACCTAAATTTGTAGAACTATTTATTTTCTCTTTTTTTATTAAAATTATTGTATTCTTCCTAAATACTATTTATCCAATACCTGAATTATCTGTGATTGGAAATTAAGAGTAGTTTTTGAGTCTTCAAGATTTTTCATACAATTTAGATTATGAAGTATTTCCTTTTTGGCCAAGTAAATCTGTCCAGTTTCTAAATCGTTTTTAAGATCTTCTACCTCATAGATAAACATCCCCTCTTTTTTGAGCCACAAATATGTAGGATTATTTTTATTTAGATAAACCTTAACCCCTTTATAAAATGCCAAGAAAATATTTCCAAGAGCCAGTTGCCGATAACTATTGATAACAACGGCCGCTATTTGCCCATAAAAGCTTATAAACTCATTAAATGGAATGAAAGATTCTATTAAATCAACTTGTGGCAAAACAGCAGCCTTTCTCCGTACTTCATTGGTATAGGCCTGTTCTGCGCCATAATTAAATAGTAATGTAATATTTATTTTCTTATGTTGATTACATGTCCCTGCCAATTCCAAAATGTCTAAATGGTTATTGTAATATGACCTACTGTTACCTATGACCAAACAATTCTTTTTGGGATATTCCGAATCGAAATCAATCTTTTTACAATGTATTTGATTATCTAAAGAAAGTGGTATAAACTTCGGTAGATAACTAAAATGTTGTTTTAAATATTCATACTCTTCTTCAAAAATACCCGTAATAATGTCTGAACGTCTTACCGCTTTGTAAAACATTCTTTCTTTACCAAAAAAGAAACGAAAAAAATATTTTATCTTTCCCTTAATCAATTTGGAAATCATAAAAGGTTTGGATTTTGGGCTAAGATACAGATGGAGTTTACGCGTATATAACTCAGTGCCAAAAAAACGCCAGATAATCTTAACTCTTTTATCCACACAATTCACAATTTGACTTTTAAAAAAGTCTAAATTGTAGAGGACGAGTATATCCACGGTATTGACTATTGCTACAATTTTGTTTAAGTTCTCTGGACTAGGCTCAAAAAATAGGGCTTTGTAATGATATTCCTTATTAACTGAATTTTTAGTATCCAAAATTATTAATTCGTTATCAAAAAAATCGCCCAAATACCTTTCGTTATCTAATATGAATTTAATATCTGAGTGAATATGGATAACTTTTTTCATAGGTCGTAATAATCTACAATTTATTATTTATTTAAATAACCAAATTTTAACTGCGTTTAAAAATTTAGCTTTATTGCGGAGAGAAGCGTCAGTACTTGGTTCTTTTCAGTAGCATTGCCTAAATTATAAAGATTTTGACAATCAGATTTCAAACCTGCATCGGTTATACGATGGATATTTTCTTCAAAATAAGTATCCTGAAAAGTCCTAAGATCATTATTTGTGTTGTACCAATATTCCAAAGGATTCATATGATTTTTAGTTGATTTAGGAAGTGATTTCAAGCCCAATTTCTGCAATATGGACGAAGGGAGTTTTTTTATCGGAACTTGCTTGCCTTTATAATTGATTGATAATCGGTTAATAGATGGTTTAGCATTGATTTTTTCCCATTTATAGTTCGCGGCTTCTGGATATTTTGATAAAATCCATTTTTGATAAATACGATGATCCATCCTATTCTTAATAGGTATTGACCTACAATACTCCCAAAAATCCACATTGTAAAATGGTGACAAACTTTCGGAACTGATTTGTACAATCTTATTCCCTTCATTAGTGCCATTAAATCCTCTTTGATATATAAGTGCCAATTCAAGATCCTCAAATGATTTGAAAGATTCGCTAGTAGAATATTTATTTTCCAGCGTCCTGGAATATTTTCTTCCAAATGTTTTCAAATCATCTTTGTATAAACGGGGAATAAAACAACCAATAACATATTCTCCCAGTAGCCCTGTATGAACTAATCCTAAATTGTCAAAATTTATGTACTTCAATATACTATTGCTATGGGCAAGCCCATAGTATAGAATACTACCTCCCGTGAGCCTATTGATTTCATCAATGTCCTTTAAAAATGTTCCATTATCCAGTGCCTTAAAAATCCATTCATGTTTTAAATCGGTGGCAATTTTTTTTGCAATTGTCTCATCCAAATAATCACTTTGGGAAAAGGTTAGATTAAGTTGATCTACATAGCCCATTTTATGTGCAACCCAAGAGGTCATTCTAGAATCCAGACCTCCACTCAAGGTGACTAAATGCTTGTATGAATATTCCCTGTCCTTTTCAAATTGCAGACGAATCGCTTCCCTAAATTTTATATCCAGCGTTTCAATTATTTCATCTTCATTTACATTCCCTTCAAGTCTTGATTTAGGTAGTTTATAATAATTTATCATTTCAGCCCTGCCCTTTCGAATACAGAGATAATTTCCAGCCATAATTTTATGAATATCATCACACAATGTATTATCCCCTGACATAAAACCATAACTCAACAAATTATATGCAGATTCAATATTAAGGTTATATGAAAGGTTGTTGTCTTTTAAGAAAGCGTATATTTCGTTTATTTCACTTGAAATAAAGTAGACTTCCCCCTTTTTATAGTAATAAAGTGCTTTTGAACCGATGTGATCCGTAAAAACAATCCATTTGTCTTCCTTTTTATTGTAAAATGCACCGCAAAAACTTCCCCTAAACTTTTTGAAAAATCCATTTCCTTCTTTCAGGTACAATGCTTTGACTGTATCCTCCCAATTTAAGGATGGCTTTAATAGGTCTTTTTTATTTAAAATGACTCCTTTTAAAACAATTATATAATCAATTGTTTCCACAAATAAATTATCATTTTCAAATTTGTTATTCGAAAAATTATTAAGTCTAATATCCTTATATGCTATAATGTCATGCTTATTGGTTTGAGTTTCTCTTGACTTACCTATTTTGCCAATTGAACCTATTGAAATGTTGAATCCATTCATATATTAAGTTTAAAAATTGTTTAATAACCATATAAAAGAACACTAATGTACACTCTTTCAAGCTTACTTCGGCCATTTTCTTGATTAACAACCTATAATGCGGCACATATAATACATGGTATAAAAATAATTGATTTTTATACTGTCCGAATAACAGGGAAGCCTTCATTTTTAGGGAAGGCTACACACCAAGGGATTAAAGTTAATCGTAGGTGAATCGATTCGAACGTTTTGTGTAAAATGCGTTTTAATGCATTTTTAGCTTTTGCTGTCTGAAGTGATTCTTTTTATTGCAAAGCTTAGACTCTCATTCAATTCAGTTGTCAAGAATACTATTTCCCAGTTATACCTAACGCAAAATTCATAAACAGCTTCTATTACACCGTAGCGTACCATTCCGTTCCAATTGCCCATTACATAGTCGTGCCCAGCAATAAAACCATTTGATTTAATCTTACTTCCATATAACTCTAATTCTTCAATTGTTGTTTTATAGGAATGTGAAGTGTCAATATAAATCCAATCAAAATAATTGTCTTGAAATCCCTTGACAACCTCAGTTGAAAAACCCAAGTTGATTTCCAAATTATTCGCTTCAATATTTTTTTTAAAACGAGTTTCAACCTTTCTTCGTTTATCTTGGTTATATCGTTTACTTCCCCAAAAGTCTACAAGATGCAATTTTTTTGGTTTATTAATTCTAAGAATTGATTCTGAAAATTCACCTTCGTCAACACCTAACTCTGCTACTATACCACCTTTGGGCAGGAGTTCCAACAATTCTTTTCTTGTCGTTAACAATTTGGTATTCTTGATATGAATTTTAGAGAGTTCAAATATTGGAATTCCAGATGATACTCTGGTATTGACTTTTTTTACAACAGGTTTTACGAAATACGTATAATATAAATTTGTTAGTCTACTCATAACTCTTTTATTTATTTAAATAATTTCTTTAGGACAACTGTAGCAATATTAAAAGCTTGGGATTGAGGAGCAATTCTGAGCCATGTTACAATGTATTCGATACGAGCTACAGCCATTGCCTAACTTATTAAATCCCAATTCTTATATTACGTATTGTGTCCGGTTATTTTTTGAATACTATGCATTACTTAAAATCATCTTTTTAATTCCAAATATTTAGGGTCTGCAATCATAGAAGTCTGTACTTATTAAGAAGCTTATTGACATCTTCTTTAGAATTAAACATTATAACATCGATTATAGATAAATTTGGAATAAAATTTTCGTGAAACTGAGGATAAGTTATTGCCTCAGACTCCAAAAAAACTAGTTTAATACCTTGGTTTTCAAAAAACTCCTTGTCGTATAATTTCTTTCCTCCAATTGGATTTACATAAGTGTCACCACCCAATTCCTTGGTTATATTTATTAATCGAATAGATTTTTCCTGACCTTTTGTATGATTAAATGACGCAGCGGAAAACTTAAAATTTACGTTTATTTTCAAATATTT
Source organism: Ulvibacterium sp. (assembly GCF_028285715.1). GTDB lineage: Bacteria > Bacteroidota > Bacteroidia > Flavobacteriales > Flavobacteriaceae > Ulvibacterium. The sequence goes on along the minus strand of NZ_JANQOO010000021.1, from coordinate 341,280 downwards.
TGACACCAATTCTACTGAATATGAAGCCAATGTGGATATGCTATCTACATCCGAATTGAATATTGATTCAATTATTGGAAAAACATCTCTATAAAAAGGTGCTTTCGCATAGGTTTGTTGAATAGTACGAAGAATGTTTTTAGGATATCTCTTCGCTTCTTTAAAAATAGGTATTTCTTTTATTAGCCTATTTTGGCTTTGAACACAAGGTACAGTTACATACCGTTCCTCTTGATGGAACAAAATTTTATTGCGATTGACAAAACCTCCCTTCATAAAATTTACATCATCTGCAAAAATAAATACATCAACAGCATTCACAAGTTGGAAATATCCCAAATATGGGAATAGATACGGTTGCATCATACCTACCTTCATGTCTTAGTTATTTTGCACCCTTAATAACAGTCTACATATCAGATCCACTTCCTCCACCGTAAGATTGAAGTATAGTGGCAAACAAAATACCCGTTTAGAAATATCATTTGCCCACTTAAGTGGTTTTGTCTCTATATATGGTAATGAGGATGGTAAAGACGGGTAAAAGTAACGTCTCCCAAATATTTCATTAGCTTTAAGGAAATCAATACACTTTAATAGCAACTCTTCATTTTCAAAAACAATCGGATAATATGCATAATTGGGTTTAGAATCCTTATGCCATAAGGGTTTAATTGCTTTGAAATTCCTTAATTTTTCATCATAGCGATCCGTTAACAATTTGCGTTTATCGTGTATGGCTTGAATAAAATTAAAATTTGCCAATCCCATTGCAGCATGGAATTCTGAATTCTTTCCGTTAATTCCCAAATTGTAAAACTTTTCTGGCCCATCATGCCCAAAATTGCGAATATGGGCCATTTCCTTTAACAACTTTGAATCCTTGGTAATCACCAAGCCACCTTCACCTGAATGAAATAACTTTGTTGCATGTAAACTGCATGTTGAAATATCACCAAAATTGAAAATAGATGTACCGTTGACTTGAACTCCAAAGGCGTGGGCAGCGTCGTATATTACCTTAAGTTTATGTTTAGTCGCTATCTTTTCAATAGCCTTTACATCGCATGGATTACCATAAACATGGGTTGCTAGAATTGCCGAAGTTTTCGCAGTAATAGCAGCTTCAATCTTTTCCGGATCAATATTCAAGCTTTTTTGATCGATATCTACAAAAACAGGGCGGCAATTTTCCCAAACAATACTACTGGTAGTAGCCACATAGGTAAAGGGCGTAGTAATAATTTCACCTTTCAAATCCAATGCCTTAATAGCCATTTGGAGCGCTATAGTGCCATTGGTGACGAATAATATATGATTAACATTAAGATACTCTTTAAGGCTCATTTCCAATTCACTCGCCAATGGACCCATATTGGTGAGCCATTGACGTTTCCAAATCCCATGTAATAAAATATCATAGTCCTCCTTGGGTGGTAAAAAGGGTAAGGTTACGGGTATCATAACTTACGGTTTTTAATAAATGTTAATAGCTCATACAAAGGGCTTTCTTTAAAAAAAGAATGAATCAATAGGTAAAATGTAATTCCTATCACCGAAGCGAAAGCCATTTGTACAACATCGCTATAATCGATAAATAAATAAACTGAATAGTACATCAATAAAAAAGTAAGACCAGCAACTAGTAAAATTGGTAGCATATCCAATAATTGACGCTTCGTACTATAGTTTATTAATCTACTACTATAATATGTATTGATAAGCAAAGCGATGACGGAAACAATTACACCACTCCAAACCAGGCCAATAACCCCAAATTGTAAACCAATTACTATGCCTATCGCAAGGATTGTTTTTTTAATTACTTCCAACTTTAAAAACAAGTCGCTTCTACCATATACTTTTAACACATTAATATTAAAAGCATGAATAGGGAATAACATCCCTGCCAAACTCAATACTTGGAAATAGGGAACCGCAGGTAGCCATTCGCTCCCTAGTACCAAGTTAATCAATGGTTCTCCCATAGCAGCCAACCCCAACATTAAAGGGGCAATAATGAAAAAAGCTATACGAAGTAAACTCCTATAAATTACTGACAATTTTGTTGTGTCATCTTGCAATTGAGCCAACATTGGGTAGGTGACTTTACCTACGATATCAGTAATTGTTTGTGAAGGATATTGCGTAAATCGTCTAGCCCGTTCATAATGACCTAGTGTCTGTACAGGAAAATATTTTCCTATAATAATATTATAGCTATTTTTATAAACTACATCCAGTAATCCCGTTAACATAATTTTGTAGCCAAAATTATAATGATATTTTAACTTTTCTATCGAAAAGTTTATGTTAGGCTTCCATGATCCAGTTATCCAAAGTAATAATGATAATATAATTTGCGTGGTCATATACATAGTTATAATACTCCAAACGCCATAATTATTATAGCCTAAGAAAAGGCCTACACTAACGCCGATAATGATGCTCGGGGCATTTAATAACATCATCCTTTTGAAACGCATTTCCTTAGTTAATACTGCCAATTGTACTGCAGAAAAAGCTGATACAATAAAGGTTAAACAATAAATTCTAATTATATCAATAAGGACCACTTGTCCATAAAAAGATGAAATATATGGAGCCGTGAAAAACATAAGAGTGTATACCAGCAGGCTAATTGCCATATTCATGTAAAATACCGTAGTAAAATCGGAATCATCTGTATTTTTGGTCCTAATAAGAGAGGAAGACATCCCACTATCAACTAAAGAAGTGCCAATCTGGATAAATACCGCAATCATTCCCATAAGACCAAAATCTATCGGCCCTAACCAACGAGCCAAAAAGATCATCGTTATAAAAGAAAGTCCTTTTAAAAAAAATGCCTCGGCAAAACTCCAAACGACACCGGATATTGTTTTTTGTTTTAAGGACATTAATCCAGTAAATTTTGTAGATAAATGTAATATTCACCTTTAAGTTTAAAAATCCTCTGCTTTAGTTGTTTTTTATCTATCCATTTATAATTTAAAGCAATCTCTTCCAAACAGGCAATCTTTAGTCCTGTTCTTTTTTCAACAGCTTTAACAAACTCTGTGGCTTCGGTTAAAGCCTCATGGGTACCTGTATCCAACCAGGCAAAACCACGACTTAAAATTTCCAGTTTTAATTGTGTCCGATCTAGATATTCCTGATTTATTGAAGTAATTTCTAGCTCACCCCTATCACTTGGTTTTACATTCTTTGCAATTTCTACCACACTGTTAGGATAAAAATATAATCCAACTACTGCATATTTGGATTTAGGATTTTTCGGCTTTTCCTCAATACTCAAAACGTCTTTGTTTTCATTAAATTCCACCACACCATAGCGCTCAGGATCCGTTACATAATTACCATAAACAACTGCCTTATCTTGTTCCTCCACAATTTTTATGGCCTTAAGCAACAATTTTTGTAATCCTGCCCCATAAAATATATTATCCCCCAAGATTAATGAAACATCATCATCGCCGATGAACTCTTCCCCTATAGTAAACGCCTGTGCCAAACCGTCCGGAGATGGTTGCTCAGCATATGATAATTGAATACCAAACTGTTTGCCAGTCCCTAATAATTTTTTAAAGTTTGGTAAATCCTTTGGAGTTGAAATTATCAATATCTCCCTTATTTCGGCAAGCATAAGGACTGACAAAGGATAATATATCATGGGCTTGTCATAGATAGGCAGCAATTGCTTACTGACACTCAATGTCAATGGGTGCAATCTTGTACCTGACCCCCCTGCTAAAATTATTCCCTTCATACCTTATTTGTACTGTAATTCATAATATTCTTGGTACGCTCCGCTGGTCACATTACCTAACCACTCCTCATTGACCAAGTACCAATCAATGGTCTTTGAAAGCCCCTCTTCAAAGGTCACCGTTGGACGCCAACCCAATTCCCTATTAATTTTGGAGGCGTCAATGGCGTAGCGCAGGTCATGTCCCGGCCGGTCTTTAACATAAGTTATCAGTTTCTCACTGCTCCCTTTTTCACGATTTAGTTTTTCGTCCATCTGACGGCAAAGCAGCTTTACCAAATCAATATTTTTCCATTCGTTGAAACCGCCAATATTATAGGTCTCCTTGTCTATGCCTTTATGGAAAACAAGATCGATGGCAATGGCGTGGTCAACAACATACAACCAATCTCGGGTATAATTCCCATCTCCATAAACTGGTAACGGCTTATTATGTATAATATTATTTATGAACAATGGTATCAGCTTTTCGGGAAAATGGTTGGCTCCGTAGTTATTTGAACAATTGGTAATTACATAGGGTAGATTGTATGTCTCTCCATACGCCCTGACAAAATGATCGGAACTAGCCTTAGAGGCAGAGTAAGGTGAATTGGGATTATATGGGGTAGTTTCCTCAAATAAGCCGGATTCGCCTAGGGTGCCGTAAACCTCATCCGTACTAATATGGTAAAATCGTTTCCCCTGCCAATTTTCCCTCCATAATTCAATAAAGGCATTTAGGAGTGTCATGGTACCCAAAATATTAGTTTTTGCAAAGGCCAGAGGGTCGTTTATCGATCTGTCAACATGTGATTCCGCAGCTAAATGAATAACTCCATCAAAACGATACTTCCTGAAAATAGTTTCAATATAATTTTCATCCGTTATATTGCCCTTGAGAAAAGTGTAATTATCTCTTCCTTCTATTTCTTTTAGATTTTCCAAATTTCCAGCATAGGTCAATGCGTCTAAATTATAAATATGATATGCTGGGTACTTATTTACAAATCTTCTGATAACATGGGATCCAATAAAACCGGCTCCGCCTGTGACCAATATGTTCTTTTTTGAATTAGTATTATCAATCATCTCTAGTGCAATTTCGTTGGATTATACATTATAGCGCTGTAAGTTTGATTTTATTTCAAACGTTTTTTAATCAAATTTATTTGTAAAAAGGATGAATTAGACGGAATTATATTTCTTTCTTCCCTAAATTACATTTCTCCTAAAAAACACTTATTTTCTTAAAAAAAACTTTAAAAACTTGAATCGAAGATATTGTACCTGAAGAGGTTTGTACTTTAATTTTCGACTAAACACTTAAAAATTAATATAATCTGCACAATTTTCTTATAAATTCTTCTTTCCCGCTTAATCGTTTAAATGATTTTTTAAAGTTAAACCATGTTTTGATCTTAAAAATTATTTGAGACTCTTCGCAACAGTATAAATTGCCCTTAGTTATAATGATCGAGGCCATTTATGTGTGGCCTTCCCTAAAAATGGAGCTTTCCCCATTTTAGGACAATGCTAAATTCATAAAAATTTCATTATTCCATTTACGTGGGAAGGAATATATGGTACCATTGCATTTTGATTAATGGATAATAAATGCAAGACTTCCAAAAATTGGTGGAAATTCTAACAGTCATTAAAAAGAAGGTTGGTTTTCTCCAGAATTGGTTGCAAAATCTCTGTTATTTTGGAATTTACTTGTACTTCTTTCAGACCGTTCAATTGACTAGGGTTATGGATATCGGAACCAACAAAGTCAAATAGGCCTTCTTCCAACAATTTAAAGGCCATTCGCCTTACTTGTTTACCATAATATATACCAAGGGATAATAGATTCAACTGATACAAAACCCCCTGCTTCTTGTATTCGCTATGTTTTATGAGGTTTTCATGTAAATATAAATATCTTTCCGGATGGGCTAGGATTGGAAAATACCCCTGCTTTTTTATCTTTTGTATGGCTTCGTCAAAATTAATCGATGCTTGCAAGTATGACATTTCTACTAATAAGTAGCTACTTTCTATTGGCATAATATCACCGCTCTCCAAAATCGATTCAAAATTGTCATCTATCATGTGCTCAGCTGCTACCCGTAAGGAGATATCTTTCATGTCCTCTTTTAACAACTCGTTTTTTAGAATCGACAGTGAATCGTTGATGGTTTCCCGATTATTATCGTAGTAATTGTGCATTATATGCGGGGTGGCTATAAAGCTCGAAATGCCTAACTCTGCAAATCCCTTAGTTAAAGAAATGGATTCCTCAATATTTTTAGCACCATCGTCAATGCCCGGTAAAATATGATTATGAATGTCTATAAATCCCTCTAGGTGGTCAACAAGAAAATTCTTTTTTGCAAAAAAAGTGAACATAGCATTGGGTTTGGGAAAAATTATACTTCTACTAGTTGGCCATATTTTTTAATGATCTAATGAAAACTCATAAAATATAAAAATTTAGGTATGGGCATTCTGGATATTAGGATGAAATCCTTTGTTTTAAAAATCTGAGAGAATGATTTTCATTCCTTGATCAAGTTGATACAATAAGTCTTCACCAAAGTTACGCTAAAAACTCTATTAACCTCACTTCTGCCAAAAAGTTAAGGTGTGACTTTTAGACTACTTATTTTTAATAAAAACAAAATGACCCAACATAACAATTTTGGTCAATCTCAAATGTTATGATTACTTTTCGCGATATTAATTCGCATCACGTATGGATTTGGCTGCTAGGTTAGGCATTTAAGTTAAATGCGAATTTAGGTTCTGTAATGAAACCTAAATTATTGATCTCTGTTGGGATGAACACTGAGCACCATCTTTATATTTGTAAACATGTAAGTTATGATGTTCCTTAAACTGTATAACAATCTCCATGAAAACTGAAGCCTTATCCTTGAAATCATTTAAGGAAATGGACTATCTAGCGGTTAAGAAGTACAGCTTACCCATTGAACTTATGATGGAAAATGCAGGATTGCAATTGGCTCGTTTAACTTCATATAAGGTTTCAAAGGAATCCAAGATTACCATAGGTGTCGGAAATGGAAACAATGGGGGTGGAGGTCTTGTGGCCGCAAGAAGGTTGGCAGCTTGGGGATATGACGTTTATCTTGATTTAGCTGTGCCGGTAACCAAAAACTTACCCAAAGTACAGTTGAAAAGGGCATTGTTATTCGGGGCAAAAGAAGGTACCCCGGCCCACACGGATATTTGGATTGATGCTTATCTGGGTTTTTCCCAACACCTACCTTTATCACAAATCTTTTTAGAAAAAATAGACTTGGCAAATGCTTCGGCCACCCATAGGATCTCGTTGGATATTCCCACGGGAATTTCAATTGATACTTCGAAGCCTATGTTCCAGGCCAATACGGTATTGACTTTGGCAGCTCCAAAAAAAATTTTGGACGTACTTCCAGCTGAAACTGATATTTTTGTTGCCGATATTGGAATTCCAAAAGAGGTATACAAAAAATTTGGCATCAAAATGCCGAAATTTTTTGAAGAACAGGTCTTGAAGACTTAAAAGTGACGAAACCTTTAAACAAAAAAAGATTATTTCAAAAGCAGCGCAATATCATTTTGTTAGCGGGAAACAAAACCTATCTGGATGAAGGATAAGTTCCCGTTGTTCTTTTTGCTTTTATATGGTGTATTGGCCTGCGGTCAGCTTTCCGATTTGGCCCGAGTAGAGTATACCTATCTCCCTAAGGGAACTTCCAATGTGGGTTATCATAGAGTAAGGGGATTGTTCAGCTATCCCGTTAAAATAAGTGAGGGAAATTACCTGTTATTGGGCTTGGATTATAGCAACATCGAGTTATCCTTTGATTCGAGCATCGATACTTTTGATACTGAGGTGATACAGGACTTTCAGCTGCTCGATATTAATCTTGGCTATACCTTTAAGTTGAATTCCGATTGGCGGGTCGGGGCCAGATTTACTCCGGGATTCAGTTCAAATCTGGTAAGGAACATTTCTCTGGATGATGCCGTTTTCGCGGCGGACCTGGTTTTTATAAAGGACAAAACGAAAGATACAGAAGCCAAAAAACCATTTAGACTCATTCTAGGCATTTCCTATTCGCAAAATCGAGGGTTTTCCTATCCTATTCCCTTTGTCAGCTATTATCGAAAATTTCATCCCAAATGGTCCTATAATCTAGGAATACCGCGGACGAATCTTCAATTTCATATTTCAAGAAAATCAAGGGTCAAACTTACTGCTGAGTTAGATGGTTTTACGGCAAACATACAAGAGCCACTCCTGCTAGAAAATGACGAAATTGCAGAGAGAATTAATTTATCCTTAGTGGTGGCTGGAATTCGTTATGAGTTTAAGTTTGGTCGGAATTTTGAACTCTTTTGTACCTTGGCCAATGTGTTCTTCAGCAATGCGGAATTGCAGGACTCGAAAAACAGAAGGGTAATAGGAATAGACAAGAATAGCACGGCGTATCTGAGAACCGGACTTCGCTTCAAAATTTAGACCTTGAGTCCCGGCCAACAGAATCCAGAGTTTTAATCATTGGAGTTCGTTTAAGTTGGATTAAATTTGAAAAAGAGGTGAATCATCACCCCAAACTTCTTTTTTAATATCCTTTTTGAAAGAGAATTAACTTTGGGTGCCTCGGAAGAAATTAGTCATAAAACCCAAATACGAGTTCCAATGAAACCAATTACAGGTACAGTTCTTTTCATTGCCACTATTGCACTGTTGGTATTTGGCAACACCCAATCCTTATGTGCTCAAAAACAAAAAAATAGCGCAGATGTTATCGTGTATGGAGGCACCTCTGCAGGAATAGCTGCGGCCATTCAAAGTAGCCGTATGGGAAAATCAGTTATCCTCATAGAGTCTACAAACCGAATTGGAGGATTAACCACCGGGGGATTGGGCCAAACGGACATTGGCAACAAAGTAGCTATTGGAGGCATTTCCAGGGAATTTTATGAAAACATTAGAACATATTACGACAATCCCAAGAATTGGAAGTGGCAAAAAAAATCGGAATATCTGGATGGAGGGCAGACCCGAACGGAAAAGGGGGAAAATTCCATGTGGACTTTTGAGCCTTCCGCAGCGCTTAACGTGTATAAAGATATGATTTCTGCGGAGGATATTACCTTGGTCTACAATGAACGTCTAAACCGAAAGAACGGGGTGAAAAAAGCAAGTGGGAAAATCTTATCCCTACAGATGGAAAGTGGGAAGGTCTTTTCGGGAAGTATGTTTATTGATGCTACCTATGAGGGCGACCTTTTGGCTTCTGCTGGGGTAACCTACACCTACGGGCGGGAAAGCAATGACCAATATGGAGAAACGCTCAATGGGGTACAGGCCAACATTAAGAATACGTCTTTATTAGGGGTGGTCTCCAGAAATGGATTCAACCACAATTTTGTCCAAGCTGTGGATCCTTATATAAGAAAGGGAAATTCCAAGAGTGGATTGTTGCCCAATTTGAACAAAACCCCAGGTCTTGAGGGTTCGGGAGATAAAAAGATACAGGCGTATTGTTTCCGTATGTGCCTTACAGACCATCCTGAAAATCGAATCCCATTTGTTAAACCAGAGGGGTACGATGAAAAGGATTACGAATTGTTGTTTCGAAATTATGAGGCGGGTTTCTCCGGGGTACCCTGGATCAATTCCAGTATGCCCAATAGAAAAACGGATACAAACAATAGAAATGGCTTTTCAACGGATTTCATTGGCCAAAACTATGATTATCCCGAAGCTTCATATTCGGAAAGGGAAAGGATAGTGGCAGCGCATCGCAAGTACCAAATGGGTCTCATGTGGACCTTGGCCAACCATCCACGGATTCCTGAAAAAGTGCGTAAGGAGGTATCGCGTTGGGGAACGGCAAAGGATGAATTTGAAAGACCCGACGGTTGGCAACAACAACTCTATATCCGGGAGGCAAGGCGTATGATTAGTGATTATGTGATGACCCAACATAATTGTGAAGGGCTTCATGTACCTAATGATCCAATAGGTCTGGGTGCTTATGGAATGGACAGCCATAATACGCAACGCTACGTGGATGCCAATGGTTTCGTACAGAATGAGGGCAATGTGGAATGTAAGGTAAAGGCACCTTATCCCATAAGTTATAAATCTATAGTACCCAAAAAGGAAGAATGCACAAATCTGTTGGTGCCCGTTTGTTTGAGCGCAACCCATATCGCTTTTGGGTCCATACGTATGGAACCCGTATTTATGGTATTGGGGCAATCAGCGGCGACGGCGGCCTCATTGGCTATTGATATGGGGATGGCAATCCAGGAAATCCCGTATCGGGAGTTGCAGAAAGAATTAGTGAAAGATGGGCAACGCTTAAAATAGTTTTCAATGCCAAAGACCAGATTTAATTTGGTTGGAACACTCTTTTTAATGGGATGGGTACTTCTATTCTCCTGTAAAAAGAAAGAGTCTCTTAAACAGTCTCCCAATATTATAATTATTTTGGCAGATGATCTTGGATATGGGGATTTGGGTTCCTATAACGAAAACTCCTTAGTGCCAACACCCAATTTGGACAAGTTGGCATCCGAAGGCATTTTGTTGACAGATGCCTATTGTCCTGTAGCGGTATGTTCCCCGTCCCGCTTTGCACTAATGACCGGCAGTTATCCTTTTAGAAGTTGGAAAAAAACAGGTGTTTTGGCCAATTACGAACCTTCTATGATGGCAGAAGGTCAACTTACTCTTCCCCAAATGTTGCAAAATTCAGGCTATACCACAGCAGGTTACGGTAAATGGCATTTAGGTGCATCTTTTTCTACCATGGACGATAAAAGACCGGCAGGTTATGGAAAATTCAAAGCAGGAGACAATGGGGCAAACCTAGATTTAAATCTTCCCATCTCGGGAGGACCTATAGACCACGGTTTTCAACATTGGTATGGGTTTAGTTGCGCCAGTGAATGTTGGATTATAGATAAAAAACAAATCGTGGCCGCCCTGCAGCACGAGTTTTACAATATCGACTCCGCTCCGAATAAGGATCATATCGAGATTATTCCCTCGAACCAGTATCTCGATAGGATTACCACCAAAAGTATACAGTTTATACAAAGACATCACCAGATAAATGAAGACCGGCCTTTTTTCCTATACTTTGCCCCTTATGTACCCCATGTTCCCTTGGCAGTGGGCAAAGAGTTCCAGGGCACTACCAAGGGCGGGCTTTATGGCGACTATGTAAATGAGTTGGACACTTATATTGGCAAACTATTGGATACCCTGGATAGTTTAGACCTAACGGATAATACCATTGTGATGTTCGCCAGTGACAATGGCTCGCATTTTGAAGTTACGCTCTCGGATATCGATTTGACAAGAGCGACCAATAGCGCGAAAAGTATTCCAAAAAAAGAGCATTATGATACTGGACATTATCCAAATGGAGCGTTGCGCGGCACCAAAGGAACAGTTTGGGAAGGGGGGGTGCGAACCCCTTTCATCGCCCGATGGCCCGGCCATTTTCCCAATAGCACCAAATCTCACCGAATCTTTGCCCTAAACGATGTAATGGCAACCCTTGCTTCCGTTGTTGGGTATAACCTTCCATCTGACATGGGGGTGGATAGCTATAATCAACTTCCCGTATTGGAGGGGAAAGATGAAAACATACGAAAGTCGGTCGTTGTACAATCCTCAGGAAATCGATATGGTCTAAGAAAGGGTGATTGGAAATATATTGAACCTACGGATAAAGATGACAATAGTGAATTGTATAACCTAAAAGATGATATTTCGGAATCTAAAAACCGCTTTGCCGAGCGACCGGAATTGGCCCGGGAACTTAAGGAGCATCTCGAAACAATCCTTCACGGCAAGACTTCCAATACAGGTGTAAATCCTTAGTCCATGGGCTATGGCAATGGTAAAAACAAAAAATAAATGTGATGAAAAAGAATAGAATAGACCTCACTTTGATTATCATAGTTTTTGTAGGGACTATATCATTGTTATGGAGCTGTGGACAAAAACAGGAAACAACGGCAGATTCCAATAGGGCCGATATTATTGTTTATGGTGGAACCTCAGCAGCCGTTATTGCTGCGGTAGAGGCCAAAAAATCGGGGAAATCAGTTATTGTAGTTTCCCCGGATGTACATTTGGGCGGATTATCATCAGGTGGTCTAGGCTTTACTGATACCGGGGATAAAAGTGTAATCGGTGGTTTGGCCAGGGAGTTTTATCATCGGGTATGGCAACATTACAATACGGATGTTGCCTGGAAATGGCAGCCCAAGGAAGAATACGGGAATAAAGGGCAAGGTACACCCGCCATGGACGGGGAGAACCGTACCATGTGGATCTTTGAGCCCCATGTGGCTGAAAAGGTTTTTGAAGACTTGGTGAAGGAATACGATATCCGAGTGGACAGGGACGAATGGTTGAATAGGGATGATGGCGTGAAAAAAGTTGATGGTAAAATCGTATCGATTACAACTTTGAGCGGAGAGACCTATACTGGAAAAGTGTTCTTGGATGCTACCTATGAAGGCGACCTTATAGCCTCGGCAGGGATAAGCTATCATGTGGGGCGTGAGGCGGCGGATGTCTACGGTGAGGAATGGAACGGGGTACAGACTGGAGTATTACATCATAAGCACTGGTTCGAATCGGATATATCACCCTATATAGTTCCCGGTGACCCATCCAGTGGACTCTTGCCCAAGATATCCGATGAACATCCCGGAGAAAAGTATAGCGGGGATGGTAAAATACAGGCGTATTGTTTTCGTATGTGCATGACCGACCACGAACCAAACAGGGTACCTTTCCCAAAACCTGAGGGTTACGATTCCTTGCAGTATGAGCTTTTGGGAAGGGTTTTTGATACGGGTTGGGACGGATGGTTCAATAAATTTGATGCCATTCCAAACCATAAGACGGATACCAATAATCATGGACCCTTTAGTAGTGACAACATTGGGATGAACTATGAGTATCCAGAAGCATCGTACGAACGTCGTAAAGAGATTATCAAGGAACACGAACAATACCAAAAGGGACTATTATGGTTTGTGGCCAATGATTCCAGGGTTCCTGATGGCATTAGAACGGAAATGCAAAAATGGGGGCTCGCCAAGGATGAGTTTACGGACAATGACAATTGGCCGCATCAAATCTATGTTAGGGAAGCACGACGTATGATCGGGGAGTTTGTTATGACCGAAAATGAATTGTTGAAAAAGCGGCCCACCCCCAATTCAGTGGGTATGGGGTCTTATACCATGGATTCCCATAACGTTCAGCGCTATGTTAAAGAGGACGGTTTTGTACAAAATGAGGGCGATATTGGTGTAAGCACCAATGGCCCTTATGCCATAGCCTTTGGTTCCTTGGTCCCCAGAAAGAAAGAATGCACTAATCTTTTGGTGCCCGTTTGTGTTTCTTCAACCCATATTGCATTTGGATCCATACGTATGGAACCGGTATTTATGATTTTGGGCCAGTCCGCCGCGGTAGCCGCATCCATGGCCATAGAACAAGATATTGCGGTGCAGGAGGTGAAGTACGAAATGCTGAGCAAGGCATTGACCGAGAAAGGTCAAATATTGAGATGAAAGCCATTGAAAAGTAGGGTAGGGCGAGCGCCGGCAGAAAGCGCACTTGAGCAAAGAACCTATTCTTAAACCACACGATTTTATAGGCCGAAAAAGTCTAGAATCTAAGATAAGATCATGGAGAGATTCCTAAAAAACATGAACCTGAAAAATCTTTTTGTAAGCGACCTTGGCAAAAAGGACTATACTTATTCTGTTAGGATTGAAGGGGGATTTTTAAAATAGTCATTGGTTTCGTTGCCCTATTTTTATAGGCCCGCACCCAACATAATCGAAGTTTTAAAGAGTGATGTCCTTAAAATAGTTTTGCTTACATGCCTTCCTTGAATCGTTCCAATTTTCTAGAGAAATCCGGGAATGCTATAACGTCATTCATTTTTCTTAAAACTTAGGGCGTACTTCATATGTTTTTGAATAAAAAGCTTATCATAGACTCGTATTCGTGGTGGTATGGCCAAATATATTGTATGCTTTGAATTTATTCTTTCTGGAGGCAATTAAAAATCCATATGTGACTTTGCAGAGTGATGAGTTTGCGCTGGATTACTATAGATACTTATAAGAGAAGTCCACTTTTCGATTCTGAACATCTATTTTATAATCTAATACTTATATATTTGTAATATAATTCTTATATTTTTAGATTATAAACACTTTCTTTGATGTTTTTAAGTATCATAATTCCGGTCTACAATGCATCTCCTTATTTAAGGAGATGTTTGGATTCCATTATTGATCAAACCTACGAGCATATAGAGATAATTCTTGTGGATGATTTTTCAGCCGATGACTCCTTGGCCATAATTCGTGAATATGAAGGAAAGGACGATCGTGTCAAAGTGTTCTGTAATCCGAGAAATCGTCGTGTAGGATATGCCCGCAATAAGGGACTCCGAGCGGCCGTAGGGGAATACGTATGGTTCGTTGATGCCGATGACTGGTTACCACAGGGAGCCATTTCGGGTTTAGTACGGCATTTGAACAAATCCCCAAAAGAAATAGACCTTCTGCTCATGGGATATACTCAGAGCTTTGGGGGCCATCATACAGAATTTGGGGACAGAACACGACTTCCTCGACATCTTAAGAGGAGCGAGGAGGCTATTTTGAACTTTCTAAACCTTACCAAAGGCTTTTATAGTTACCCTTTTCTCTACTTGTATTCTCGGCGTTTACTTTTGAAATACCATATTCGCTTTCCGGAAAATGTATACTATGAAGACATACCTTTTGTTGCCATGGCGGTGTGTAATGCAAAAGGAATTGGAATCTATTCCAAATCTTCTTACCATTATAATTGTGAACCACACGATTCCATAACACGAACATATTCCAAGGAAAAAATACTCGATGTTATTTCAGCCTATGACAGGCTCTACAAATTTTTAATGCATCAGAACCTGATTAAAAAATACAATGATCAGTATGTAATGCGCTTTCTTTTGCATGGCCTTGGGACTTGTTTCCAAATATATCGTCAGCTAAGCAAAGATGAACAGGAGGATATTGCACTTGGGGAGTTGTTACAATCGTACTTGCTTTCAGATATAATGTCGGATAAAAGCATGGTCTATGTTTCCTATTTAATCGATGCTATTGATGATACGGAAACACTTACAAAAGCCTACCATAGATTTAAATTCGATATTCTGCGCGATGTAAAAAATAATTGGACCTGTACTCATTTAAGTCTCAAGTAAGTTCTGCAATCTGTTATAGCTACCTCGTATTGGTTGCCTACACAAAGAATGGATAAAGTAGATTTATATTTCTTGAAAACTGCGCGGAACATGATGCAAAAGCACTGTTCCGCGCAGTAGTGGATTAACTATCAATAGGGCCCGAGGCAACAAGTGCTACAAAAAGTGTTTGGAGAGCCGAGATATTCCTGCTGTCTACAACCGGTAGCACAATTGGGATCCATGAAACAGCTACCTACAGGCCTACCTCCCGTAATCTTTTTCAACTCCTCGGACCGAAGAACACGATTTACCTTCAGATTCAGTCCCTTAAAACTTAAATTTTTCATTCACTCAAACTTTAGTATTTATATTTGCCTCGAACAGTTAAGGACACTCAAGGTTTATGTCCATTCTTCGCGAAAGAATATTGTTCTTGGCCCAAAGTTCTTCTTTGGGCCTTTTCATTGTATCCCAAGATTTTCATTATGTTCCTTGCAGTATGGCATTGGTAGGGTAATTCATAACCATCTACGAAAGTGATGGGAGTAAGTAATTCTCTCTTTTTTGCACTAAGCTTTTATAGCTTCAACGTCTACCTACATTTCACATCGGTACACCGTTCCATGGATATTTATAGGCCACGGATATCGTATTCTACATTAATATTTTTTGTAAGTTAAATTAATAAAATAAGAAAGTATAATCTTGTTAAATATATAAAATTATTGAAAAAGCTATCCCAGATTCGTAAAACATCTACTCTTACGGCTGAAATGGGAGAATTTTAGGGGTATGCAAAAAGTCTAGGTTGTAAATCAATCAATTAAGGAGCCATATGATTGTTTAATGAGCTGCCTATGGTATTGGTAAATTAACATGAATAGGGACATATTGTGATATATTTAACATGATAACTTAAATCCATTGTTTTAGATTTGTGAAAGGAACGTTAAAGCGTTTCGGCCATCGACGATTGGCCATCAGGGTTCATGACGTTTGCTTTGGTAATGTTTATGGACTTTAATATTGAAGCTTTTGGAAAACATCGTTTTCAACGCTGGAATGGTACTATGGCACCAGATGGAATCACCTAAAACACTTTGATTGCACTTTTGCAAATACGGGAAGAGAGACTGAACTGGTGCAGACGTTTTATTTGAACATCGAACGAAGATAAGGTTTTCATCCAGACCCAATTAATGAGCGAGCGGTGCCATCCGCTCATTGCAAAAATGAGAAGCAATAAGACTAAAAAATGGTTCGGAGTACTATTGGTAACCGTACTTTTATTTCGGTTGTCATACCATACCTTGCACGTCTTTACTTGCCATATGCCGGATTCCCATGTTTCACATGCTACATCTGACAACCAAATCGGGGAACCCTCTTTCTGTTGTGAACTGTGCGCAAAATTATTGGGCCAAAGCAATTACCTATGGCCCTACGCAAAGATTTTTTTAGGGTTTTTGGCTTCCTTACTAATTGTAAGTGTACCAGGTCTCTTTTTTAAGCTAGAAGCCTTGGTGATTCGTTCCCTAAGAGGCCCCCCTTACTTTTTTTCCTGAAGACATTCCCATTTAATCAAGGTGGATTCCTTGTATTTGAACATCAAGCATTTTATAACGCCTATACGCGTTACAAAGTGACTTTGATATCATAGTCGTATTTAAATCTCATGTAAAATGATAATTACGGATAACCTTACAAAGAAATATGGTGACCAGACGGTATTGGACCATCTGAACCTTCACGTTAAAGAGGGCGAAATCTATTGTCTACTAGGGGCCAACGGTGCCGGAAAGACAACCACGATAAACCTGTTGTTGGGATTTATAGAACCCACCTCGGGAAGTGCGTTCATCAACCAATTGAACGTCCAGGAAAATCCCAGGACCACAAAGCTTTTTTTGGCATACATACCAGAAAACCTGATGCTTTATCCCAGTCTTACCGCTGTGGAGAATTTGGATTACTTTTCTGGAATCGGTGGGAAAAGACTATCTGATTCTGATTTGAAAGGATTTTTAGGGGAAGCCGGACTACAACCTGAGGCTTTTGACAAACGTATTTCGACTTTTTCAAAAGGAATGCGCCAAAAGGTAGGCATCGCAATTGCCCTTGCCAAGGATGCCAAAGTGCTGTTATTGGACGAACCTACCTCTGGATTGGACCCTAAGGCCAGTAATGAATTTGGCTTGTTGCTTCAAAAATTACGCGCCAAAGGCGTAGCCACTTTAATGGCAACGCACGACCTATTTAGGGCCAAGGATGTGGCTACCCATATTGGAATCATGAAGGATGGTAGGTTGAAGCAGCAGTTTAAGGCAGATGACATCTCCCTTTCGGAGTTGGAGAATTCCTATCTAAATACCATGGGGTATAAAGAGCTTGCCATATGATTTCCAAGACATTTTTAAAGGAAACCAAGGAACTGCTTCGTGATGGACGCGTTCGAATTGCCTTTTTCATCGTAATCCTATTATTGGGATTAGCCGTTTGGATAAGTGCCCGGCAATATGAAAATGTAAATGAACAATATGAAGCAGCTAAAATGGCCGAGCGCACCATATGGGAGAACCAGGGTGAAAAGAACCCCCATTCTGCAGCACATTACGGTACTTACGCCTTTAAACCTAAATATCCCTTATCCTTGGTAGATCAAGGGGTGGATAAGTATGCCGGCACCTCCATTTTTTTGGAAGCACACAATCGCAATGAGGCCCAGTTTAGTGCAGCGGCGGACCAAACAGGTCTGGCCCGTTTTGGGGATTTGACGCCAGATTTTATTCTACTGTTCATTATTCCCCTACTTATAATTCTTTTGGGATACAACAGTTTTACCAAGGAACGGGAAATGGGCACCCTTACTTTGTTGAAGAGTCAAGGAATTTCAATGGGGAAATGGATATTGGGAAAGTGGACAGCCCTATTCACCCCCATTCTTATAATGACAGCCTTCCTGTTTCTAGTGGCGGGTGTTTTGCTAAGTGGCCTAGAGAATTTTGGTATATTCAATTGGAGTGCCCTCGTTGTGATGTTTTTGGTATATGTCGGATATTACATCATTTTCATCAACATAGTCCTATTGATTTCCGCTAAGACAAGGAAATCCGGTGTTTCCCTAGTTATTTCAATTGGGGTATGGATTATTGCATGTCTGGCGGCACCCAAGGCGGCAAGTAATATAGCGGAGGCCAAACACCCCTATCCAACCCGTCAGGAATTTACGGCCAATGTGTTAAAGGATAAAAAGGAAGGACTGGATGGCCACAATCCCTGGAGCAAGGAAGCCAAACTATTGCAGGAAAAGGTACTCACTGAATATGGCGTGGACAGTCTCCATAAGCTTCCCTTTAACTTTGATGGCTATCGGATGCAAAAAAGCGAGGAACATGAGGCAGAAATCTATTTTAAACATTACAATTACCTCAAAGAGCAGTTCGTACAACAATCCCACGTGTATCGAGGGCTGGCAGCTATTTCACCCTATTTGCCCACTCGGTTTCTAAGTATGGCCATCGCCCAGACAGATTATGCCACGCATTGGGACTTTGCCGATGCTGCAGAAGAATACCGAATCGCCACCCAAAAATTTCTGAACGATAATTTTGCCGAGAATTCCGAGTATGGAAATTGGGGCTATAGGGCTGATGCTGATTTCTGGAAGAATCTACCCGCCTTCGATTATAACCCGCCGGAATTGGATTCCGTTCTCTCATACAACGCATCCAATCTTGGCATTTTAGGTCTTTGGCTTGTGGGTTCTTTTGGTCTGTTATTGTTCACTACCAAAACTATCTGACCATGTTAACGTACAATTTTAGATATGAGTTGAAACTACTCTTGCGAAGTCGCTGGATACAACTACTGAGCCTAATGTTGTTGGTCCTTTTTGGGTTTTCTGCCTTTAATGGCCAACAAAAAGTAGAAAAACGCCGAAGCGATATTGCCGAAGCCCATCTGGAAATGCGGGAGAATGATGCTATGATGCTCATGCTACTCGACTCGGTGGAGCATGGCCTTGAGGTAAGTGTGCCGTACTGGACCATTCCTTCAAGCCCTATGGCATTGGGCAACTATTATCCTCGGGTGGCGGCCATGGAGCCTCAACCTATGGCTTTTCTATCTACCGGGCAAGCCGATCTTTTTACCCATTATGTAAAACCAACGGTCAGCGGAGATGACTTTGCCTTGAACTTTACGGAAATGACCAGTCCTGTTCAGCTTTTGTTCGGTAGTTTTGACTTGGCCTTTGTCATCGTGTACCTATTACCGCTGCTCATTATCGCCTTTTCGTATAATGTGCTTTCAGCCGAAAGGGAAAATGGTTCCATCCGACTTTTAGCTGCTCAGCCTATTACAATCCAAGAATGGGTGATGCAAAAACTGGGGCTACGTTTTTTTTGGATGGCCTTACTGGTCACCGTTACACTTATCCTCGCATTTCTGCTCATTGGTATGGACATCGTAGCACAGGCTACCTCATTTTTAAGTTTTTTGGCCTTAGTATTGGCTTATATGCTCTTTTGGTTCGCCCTGGCATTTCTAATCAATCTTCAAGCGGGTAGCTCGGCCAAGAACGCTGTCGCTTTGCTAGGGCTTTGGGTGGTGTTCGTACTTTTTGTTCCCTCTGTCGTAAACCAATTGGGGAACACCTTTTATCCCATGCCCTCCCGCACCTTAATGATCAATGAAATGCGCAGTCTAAAAGAGGAGGTCGCCAAAAAACAGGATGAGATATTGGACAACTTCTTGCGGGATCACCCGGAGTATGCCTTGAACGATACCACCCAATCCCGAGGGTTTTACCATCGCTATATGGCTTCCCAAAGGTTGATACGGGAAGAATTGTCCCCTGCGGTCAATGCGTACGAAGAACAACTACAGAAGCAACAGGATTGGATCGGCCGTTTTAAGTGGATTTCGCCAGCTATCCTTGCTCAGGAATCCTTGAATGAAATGGCAGGCACTTCTACCGAAAATTACGAAGACTTTAGAAAACAAGTGATTGCCTTTGCGGAGACGTGGCGGGGACATTTAACCCCTTTTTTATACAACAATCGGGATTTTTCTCAAAAGGATTACCCGAATTTGCCAAAGTTCATATACCAAAAAAGTCAAGCTTCCACTTGGTCCGGTTTGGCTATAATACTTGTGCTTTCTGGACTTGTGTATCTTATAGGGATCTTTATCTATAAAAGACAAAAAGAACGCAACATTTTAACAACTTTCTGAGATGCATAAAATGGTTGGCATAACGATATTGGTTGCTTTTCTTTTGGCTTGCCAGAACAGATCAAAAGGAACACAAAATGACCCTGCTCTTGTTGGCACCCAGAAGGTGGAAACCAGTTCTGCTAAAGATTATTTTTCGGCTAAAGTGGATGTTCAATACGCCCAAAAATTTTCAGTTACCTACCACAAAAACTACAAAGTAGTGCGTACTAGTGCGACCTTGGGCGATAGGAGTTCTTCCAATGGTGAAGCACAGGATATTGAGGATGTGATGGTGTTGGTTCAAAGAGGTACAAATCCCCCGGTAATAAGGGACTCTCTTCCAAATGCAACCATAATTTATGTTCCTGCAGGGACGGTTGCAGTAAATGTTCAACATTCTGAGAGCTATCTACGTGAAATTGGGCTTGAAAACCGAATCGCGGCAATAGGAGGGCTTTACTCCTACAATGACAAGATGCGGGAGAAAGCGCTTGAAGGTACCGTGGGACAGATAGGGTACAGTTGGCATAGTCCTCCTAATTTTGAGGTATTGCTTAAAAGGAAGCCGGAAGTATTTCTAATGACTATGGCAAGCTTGGATCATAAGGAGAGTCTAGACAAGTGTCGACAATTGGGAATCCCTACTGCCGCCGTTTTCGATTGGGCGGAGTCCGATTATTTGGCCAGAGCCGAGTGGATCAAGTTCTACGCACTGTTCTTCAATGCCGAAAAAGAGGCAAACCAAGTTTTTGAAAATATTGCGGACAAAATAAAAACCTTAAAATCAATAACCCAAAGCGTAGCGTTAAAAGAAAGTGCTCTGTGGGGATTTTATACCAGCAAGCAACGTTGGAAAATGCATATCAATAGTATCCCAGCACAGTATATGGTAGATGCTGGTTTAAAAAATGTGCTATTGGACAATACTAAGGCCAATGCGGATGGAGCGCAGACATTGACCACGGAAGAATTGCTTTTAAAAGGAAAAGATGTAGAGCATTGGGTAATAGGGGATATACACGCAGGTCCACTACCAAAAGAGAGCATCATGAATAATTTTGAGGCCTGGCGGACTGGGAATCTCTATCATAATATGGAAAGAATCAAGCCTAAGGAAAATGCTTCCGATTGGTATGCAAAGGCTATTGTTCGTCCAGATATTGTATTGGAAGATTTAATAAGATTGGTCTACCCCCAATTATTGCCGGACCACTCTCTTGTTTTTATGGGCCATTATAATAAGGTCACCGAAGGTCCTCCTATAAACTGAAATCATTAACTCGATTCGAATGAGCGAAAGTCCCGCTGCCTTTAAGAATTCAGGTCCATTGCAACTTTGTGCCTTTAATGGTCCTCGTGTCTTGTTTCTATTGCTCTTGGTAAGCCTTGTTGGAGGGACCCAATTGGGTTGTGGACCATCAACCACTAAAAAAAAGACCTTGGATATTGAATCCGCGGAGTTGGATATCAGTTTCCCAACAAAGGTAGATATTCAATATGCCGAGAATTTTTCGGTAACCTATGGACCAAATTACAAAGTTGTAGATATCCATTTTAATAGTGCGAACAGAGATATCGTAATTAATCAAAAACTCCTATTGGTACAGCGGGGCACACCTGTTCCAGAGTTAAGGAATGGTCTTCAAAATGCTTGGATTATGGAAGTACCGCTTCATACGGTTGCCGCTAATGACGATGGTGAAATAACACGGCTAAAAGCCTTGGGATTGAAGAACAACATCATAGCTATGGGCGGGGGAGCTATTTATGACCCAGAGTTGAGACAGCTATGGGAGGAAAAAAAAATTGCTTCCATTGGGTATAGTTTTCACCGACCGCCATTACCGGAGGTCATACTTTCACTAAACCCGGATGTGCTGATTCTTTATTCCTTTAATCAGGATAGAATGGCTTCGGTTGAAAAAATGAGAGCATTAGGTATCAATGCCATTCCTCAATTTGCTTGGGCAGAATCTTCCTTTTTAGGCAAAGCCGAATGGCTGAAGTTTAGCGCACTCTTCTTCAACAAGGAGAGGGAGGCCAACGAGCTGTTCGAGAAAGTGGTTACCCGTTGTGGTCATTTGATGGAAAGAGTACGGCAAAAAGAAGAAAAAAAGACCGCATTTTTGGTGTATCATCCATCCGAGAGTAGCGATTGGTCGGCCCATCGCAACGATTTTTATGCCTCCTTTCTGGAAGCAGCTGGGGCCATTAATGTACTTGCCGATGATGGACCGACTCATGCAGTCGGTATGAACAATGAAAAAATGCTTTCCCTAGCCAAGAATGCTGACTTTTGGATAGCAAATAGCACTTCTGATGAAAACTGGCCTCCGGCTGATTATTTAGACTCCTTTAAGGCCTATCGCAACGGTCAGGTGTTCCATTACCAAAAGCGAACACGCTATGAACACAATGCCTATGATTGGTACGAAACCCCGGAGGTTCGTCCCGATTTGGTCTTGGAGGATTTAGTTTTCATTTTTTATCCGGAACTACTACCTGGTCATGTACCCAAATATTTTGAAAGGATTGAACTTACTAAAAATGAATTCTGATGGAAGTAAAGTATCAAGCCCAAAAACAGTCAAACAAAGGAATAGGGCCAGCAAAGGAAACTGATGCTGTCCTGCCCGTTACAGTAAGGCTTCCTGCAAGGGCCCGTATGTTTCTTTTTCCTATTTTGATTATCGGAATCCTGATATTGATTTTACTTGAGCTGGGTGTGGGAACCGTTGCCATAGACTTTAAGGGTATAATTGCGGCCTTGTTCGGGTTGGAGGGTGCAGACCCTACCCATAGCACCATTATCAAAGAACTTAGGATGCCTCGCACTATAGCTGCGGGTATTGGTGGGGCTGCATTGGGTACCGCGGGACTTCAGTTGCAGACCATGTTCCGAAATCCTTTGGCCGGACCTTGGGCCCTGGGTCTCACGGCCGGGGCACAATTGGGGGTGGCCCTGGTCGTTACCACCGCGGCCGTGGTGGGGTCTAGCTTTTTGGAAAACTTGGAGATTTTGAGCAACTTGGGTATTGTTGCCGGGGCCATGCTGGGCTGTCTGTTGGTGCTGTTGTTGATGGTCTTCGTTGCCCGCTATGTGAGTACCATCACATTATTAATTTTTGGATTGATGCTGGGCTATTTTTCCCTAGGTTTGATCAGTGCAATTTTACACTTTACCAATCAATCTCAAGCCAAGGTTTTCGCCGGATGGAACGATGGCAGCTTTGCAGGGGTATATTGGGAACATTTTCCGGTCCTGATACCGCTTACGATCATTGGGCTGATTAGTGGTTGGTTAATGGCCAAACCCTTAAATGCCTTCTTATTGGGAGAGAATTATGCAAGGGCACTGGGGATGTCCGTAAAACGTACACGTATCGTTACCTTGGGCAGTGCCGTACTTTTGGCAGCTCCCACAACCGCTTATTGTGGTCCTGTTCTCTTTTTGGGATTAATCGTTCCTCACCTTGCAAGAGGTCTTTTTAGTACTTCCGATCACAGAATCTTGATACCGGCTGTAATGTTATTGGGTTGCCTAGTGGCCATGGCAGCCGATCTTTTTGTACACCTTCCGTGGGAACGTCATTTTCTTCATTTAAATGCGGTCAATGCATTGATTGGCGCCCCGGTGGTAATGTGGGTGCTGTTGAGAAACCGCAAAATGCGAACATTTGAATTATAGGATTATGGAAGATGTTTTGGATATAAGGCGGTTGTCAATTGGCTATTCAAATAGGTCGGGAAAAAAAGTAGTTGCAGAAAACATAACGGAGACCCTGAAAAAGGGAGAGCTAGTTTGTTTATTGGGTCCTAATGGTGCTGGAAAATCCACATTAATACGGACCATCTCCGGTTCACAAAGGCCTTTGGAAGGACAGGTCCTTTTTGAAGGAAACGACGTTTCTCAAATAGCATCGCGTCAATTGGCTACCAAATTAAGTTTGGTGCTCACCGAACGCGTACATGGCGGGATGCTTAGTAGTTATGAAGTAGTTGGTCTAGGGAGATATCCTTATACAGGCTGGTCGGGAAAACTGAAACCCAAGGACCATGAAGTTGTTCAATGGGCCATTGCCATGGTGGGGGCGCAGGAACTTGCTGGGCGAATGTTGTCGGAACTGAGCGATGGTGAGCGTCAAAAAATCATGGTGGCCAAGGCTTTGGCACAAGAAACAGAAGTAATGATACTCGACGAGATAACGGCTTTTCTAGATTTACCTAGGCGCATAGAGATTATGCAATTGATGCGGCGACTGGCCAAAAAGGACAACAAATGTATCCTGATGTCAACGCATGATATGGAACTCGCCTTAAAATATGCGGACAAACTCTGGCTTCAGCCTAAGAACGGAAAACTTGTCATTGGTGCTCCGGAGGATTTGGTTTTGAACGGCTCTTTTGCCAGGGCATTTGAAAGCGAGGGTATCCATTTTGATATGGGAAAGGGAGCCTTTGAGGCGCAAGAACCCTATAATAGAAGTATTCAACTAGAAGGCAGCGGGGATGGTCTACTTTGGACTAAAAAAGCGTTTGAGCGTGAACGTATAGCGGTAGTGGATAATGCAGCTATTTCGGTTAAAGTAATACCTGTCGAAAAAGGAATTTTGTGGAAGGTCAATTCCAAGACCATGGAAAAGGAAACATCCTCTATTTATCAATTATTACAAACCATTAAGGAATATGATTAAAAATGACCCAAACAATTATGTACAAGGTCTTTTACTACCTGACGTGTTAGTAGAAGTGGTTGTTTTAAGGGCTAGTTTGACCATGTCCCTGGAAAATACACTAAAGTTGTTCAATTCCATATTACATAGGACCCGACATACAATTTTATGAAAAAGAATAGAAGACAATTTATCTATGAGTCCTTTGCCGGATTGGCTACCCTTACTATGGGTCCGTATGTATTTGGTCGTAATCACTTTTTAGCTGATAGATTATATGACAGCAAACCTTGGATAGAACTATCCAAGGCTGCTTATCTACACAATGTTTTACAAATCAATAAAATCGTAGGAGGGAAGCCCATCATAGCTGTATTGAAAAATAACGCCTATGGCCTGGGGGATGTTCAGGTAGCCAAAATCTTGGACAACGCGCCTGGCGTCGTGGCAGTGGCCTTGGTGAAGGATGAAAGGGCCATTGCCCTCAAAACCGCTGGATTTTCGAAACCTGTTCTGCTCATGGGAGATTTTGATAGCGCAACGGCAAATGCCCTTGTAGAACAGGAAATAACGTTAAGTATTTTTTCAAAAGCTTCGTTCAAAAAAATAAGTGAGTTAGTTGAAAGTACACATAAAACAATAAATGTTGCACTTTATATAGATACTGGTTTGGGTAGAATGGGTATTCCCTATAAGGAGGCGATACATATCGGGGAAGAAGTGGCCAAAAACAATAAGTTACGTATTACCCATACCTTCTCCACCCTTACTTCCCCAAAGGACTTTGCGGAAAAGCAAATTCAGCGTTTTGAGGAGATTACAAAGGAATTGAATGCTAAAGGAATAACCACTGGGATAAAACATTTGGCACCGTCACTTTCGCTGTTAGACTTACCCAAATCACATCAAGAAGCCGTAAGACCTGGTATTTTGCTCCATGGCTCATTTCCTATGGTCAATAGGCCTGAGGCCAAACAATATCCACTTCAAGTACCGTATCGCCTTAAAGCACCAATAATTCGTCTGGAAAAATTGAAGGCAGGTGATACTATTGGTTTTTCCCGATTCTACAAAATAAAAAACGAGGAGTGGATTGCTACACTACCTGTGGGTTGGGCGGACGGATATGATAGTGAGGCAGAAAACGGGGCCTTGGTTTTATTGGGAGGTGAGCTATATCCCGTTGTTAATGTAAATGCGAGCCATACCAATGTTTCACTAGGATTCAAGACCAAAATTAAGGTAGGGGACGTAGCTACCTTGATCGGTCCCGATCGGCCGGAAATTACCCCGGAAGGCTTTGGCAAGCTCATAAAAGGGCACAACTATTTGCAAATCAATTACAAGGAATCCATCCCTAAAAAAACGTATGAAAGTTTTTAGTTTTCTAATTCTATTCTTTTTCGCCTATCCCGTTTTTGGTCAGGGAAATTACCTTGGGCTTAAAGACGGCACAAACCTATATGTTGAGGAAGCAGGCAATGGGGAAACGCTTCTCTTCATTCCCGGTTGGACTATGACCCATCGATTCTTTGAAAAGCAAAAGGAGTACTTCTCCGAGCGATATCATGTTGTCCTATACGACCCTAGGGGACAGGGTAGGTCGGACAAAACTACTTACAAGAATACGTACGCCCATCACGCTGCGGATCTAAGGGAATTGATTTTACAAAAGGAACTAAATGAAATTGTATTGGTAGGCTGGTCCAGTGGCTGCCTTGCCATGTACGAATATCTGCGGGCATTTGGCGGGAATCGGATTCGTAAGATGGTGTTTATCGATGAACCTCCCAAGTGGATTGGAAGTAGGGAGAAAGAATGGGTCTATGGGACGTTTGATGATTACCGAAGTAGCCTAAAAGGAATGATTTCCGAACCTTCGGAACCCGATGACATTATTGACTGGATGCTTCGTGATTCGATAGATGACACAACCAGAACTTGGATGCGGAAGGAAATACGGATGACTCCTCCTAATATTGCCCTAAGCCTTTACATAGACGGTCTGGTATCGGACTATACAAAAGAAGTTGGTCAACTGGAAATACCTTCGGTTTTTATGGTAAGGGCTTCCTGGTATGACCAAGCCAGTGCTTGGCTCAAAACCTATGCCCCCAAGGCTAAAATAAAGCCAATCACCAGCCATGCCATGTTTTGGGAAAGAGCTGAAGAATTCAATGCATTGTTAGAAGACTTTATTGATTCAAACTAGACAAAATGAGATTTTTTCACCTCGTTCCATTACTTTTTTGTTCAGCAGTGGCCTTATCACAGGAAAACCAGAACTTCCCGCCACCGGAAACACCTTTGACCATTGAGGCGGTAAAAGCGATGGGCGATATTAAATTGGATGGCGAACTTGCCGAGGCCGATTGGGAAAAAGTAAAAGTTACTTCCGATTTCTTTAGAAGGGAACCCAGACAAGGTGGAAACCTAAAATACAAAACGGAAGTTCGTTTTCTCTATGATGATAAAAACCTGTATATCGGAGCATTTTGTATAGATTCCGTTGGTATAAAAGGTATCCGCATTCAAGATTTGCGCAGGGATTTCAGTTGGGGCGAAAATGATATTTTCGGCATAGCCCTTGATCCTCAAAACTTAAAGCAATACGCCCAAGGCTTTCAAACTACCCCTTATGGTAACCAACGTGATTTTCAGAATTTCAATGGCAATAATTTTGATACGGGATGGAATACCCTCTGGCGGGTCAGAACACAACGAACCGATGCCGGATATACCGTAGAAATGGCCATTCCCTTTAAAAGCCTGCGATATAATCTTCCGGAGTCCGGGAACACCATTGAGCTGGGGATTACTTTGGTACGCTATGCCCGAAGGGATATCGAGGTCTCCACTTTTCCGGCCATCCCCCAGTCGTTCACACCCTATCGGATGACCTATGCGGCCAAACTAACGGGTATTGAAGCACCCCCACCTTCGACTAACATAAGGGTGGAGCCGTATGCGTTGTACCAATATGACGAAAATAAGGAGGGGACTGTATTGATCGATAAATTGAACGACCCAAAAATAGGTGCGGATGTCAAATGGGCCATCGACCCGAAGACGGTGCTCGACCTCACTGTGAATACCGACTTTGCACAGGCCGATGTGGATTTGGCCGTGAACAACTTGGAACGTTTCAATATCTTTTTCCCCGAAAGGCGACAGTTCTTTTTGGAGAATTCTGGTATTTGGGCAGGTGGATTGCAACAATCCATTCGCCCTTTTTTTAGTCGAAGAATTGGTCTCCAGGGGGAATTTAATGCCATACCCGCGCCTATAGATGTGGGTGCTCGTTTTACTCAACGAACCGAGAAAAGCGCTTTGGCGGGGCTTTTTGTACGTCAACGGGAAACCGAAAACTCGGCAGGGGGCAACTTTGGGGTATTTCGGTATTTGAAAAACTATGGAAGGGAAAACAATGTGGGCCTTATGGTTACCCATCGGCTAGATGATAGCTATGACGAACTAGATTTGGAGAGTAATAACAATACTACCATTACCTTGGATGGCCAAATACGTCCTACCAGTCAATGGGATATCCAGTACCTCCTATCTACCTCTATAGATGAGTTTACCGGTAACACCGGCTTTGCGGGAAGAATCTTTGTTGGTAATGATTCCAACAAGTATTACTATGGGTGGGTTACGGAATATACAGATGCCAACTATAACCCTAGAATGGGTTTTGTACGACAAAACGATGTAATACGTCATAATCCCGGTGGGTACTATATCTGGAGGCCTAAAAAAATCGATTGGATCAGAAGATGGGATCCGGGACTGTTCGTGAATTATAATCATGATGCCACGGATCCCAGTAGTTTCCAACAAGCGAATCTTTACATTTTTCCAGTATTCACATGGTTCAAGGACAATAGCTTTTTGGAAGTTTCCATGACCCCAACATGGCAGAACATCAATTTTGATTTTGCACCCTTGGGTTTGGAAATCGAAGAGGACCGATACTTCTACACGCGATACTTAATCCAGTACAATACGGACCAATCCAAAAAATGGTCCGGTGATGTAGGTATTGACTTTGGGGATTTTTATAACGGTTCCCGGACTACGATCAATGCTGCGGCCCGGTTTGCGCCAATTCCCCATGCAACACTTTCGCTCAATTATGAGCATAATGATATTAATGGTGTTGGTTTGGAACAAACGGATTTGGACACGAATCTGTATACGGCAAGTCTTAGACTAGCCTTAAATCCAAGGGTACAGCTATCTACTTTTTATCAGTACAATAGTTTTAATGAACAAGGTAGATGGAATGTGCGTTTTAGTTGGGAATATATGCCTTTATCCTTTATTTACTTGGTATTTAACGACACGCAAACCGATATTTTCGACCCTGTACAGCAGAGCACACAATTCATTAGCAAGATTACCTTTTTAAAACAGTTTTAGGATGACGGGCAAAAGACAGATACAGAATGTCAGAATTTGAAATATATATGTGGTCAAGTGTCCGGTACCCATTTGGAAAAGCACATGGATTTTTGAATAGGAAGGACTACAGACTTTATTTCTGGTTCAAGGTGTTAGGAAGGATTCCAATGTTCATAAGGGTTTCGCCCGCATTTATTGGCGGGGTACCTATCATATATAAGATTATTCCGTCCTGTGGAGAACTAATATCTTCTAATTTAGTACCAAAAAAGTCGGTGATATAACCTACCTGCGTTCCAGCTTTAATGGTGTCACCTGCTTTTTTATCCGTACAGAAAAACCCTGTGGACCTACTTTTGATAGTAGAACGTTTGGCTACGATAATAGGTGTTTTTTTAGGTGTCCGGGTTATGGACATCATATTTAAATGCCCTAAAAGGGAAAAAACGCCTTGCACAATTTGATTGGTTTCTTCATTTCCTGGCATGCCTAATCGACCACACTCAATATCTACGGAGGGAATGTTGCGATGGAACGCTTCCTGCGAACAAAAGAGACTTGGTTTTTCAAGTCTCTCTTTAGAAATATTAAAAACAATAACATAGTCAAAACCCATGGCCAAGGCCATTTCCTGTCCTTTTTTAGAAGTTTCCGAAAGGATGTCGGATTGGTACCATGAATTGTAAGGTTGTAAATCCTCTGGTGCATCCCCGCCATGCATGTCGACAAAAAAACTGGATTTGGCAATAACTTCTTTGGTAATAATATGGGCTATCCGTTCAGTAATGGAGCCTTCCTCTTTTCCGGGAAACGATCGGTTTAGGTTTTTACCATCAATTGGATTAACAAACGGACTTCTGCCCAAAAATGCGGGTACATTTGCTATTTGCACCAGAATAATGGTGCCACTCAACCCATTCGGGTCAATTTGTTGATTTAAACGCTGTGCCGCAAGGATAGGTGGATATTCGTAGCCATGAATCCCGGCAGTAATACCCAATACCGGTCCCGGATTTGCACCATGGAATACGGTAATTGGAATATATGTGCTATTGTTACCATCGGAAACGGGAATCTTAAAATGTTTTTTACTACCTGGTGGTACACTTGTTTTAGAAAAAGGAAAGGATCGTTGTCCCAAAGCTTGCGCATAGGCAACTAAAAACACCAAAAGCACTGGAATAAAACGCATGTTCAAATTTTTTTACGAAAATACTTTATTCTGTTTTTGGATTGTATTCGTGCAGGGAAAATGTATTATTTAAAAACTTCGAAATTCTTCTACTACTACTTCTTCTTAACATTTAGCAATTGGTACGGATACCCGCAGTAATGCTATGCGATTGTTGTACCTACGGTTGTTTAGGAACAATGGATTGTACGGGAACCGATGTTCTCAGCTCTCCTTTTTAATATCTTTTTGTTTATTCGAAACTTATGGCATCGGCATGTTCGATCCGATAGTAACATGCATTTGGATTGTTCTCGTTCAAATACAATGTTCCTTCTACGGAGAGTAGTTCGTCCATTACAAAGGATGGTTTTTGGTCAAAGATTAGATCTACGACGGTTTCGGGGCCGCCGTTACCGCAGAAAAAACAAGAGGCCATTGGATTTTTGGAAAGGAGAAATACGGATTGCTTACTATCCAAGATCAATAAATATCCCGTTATTACCACTTTTTTTCCTTCCAAGGCCTTCATTTCAGGCGAGAAGTTTGCCTCTTGGAAACCCGGAAAGATATTTTCCGGAGAAGGAAGTTCCCATGATATACCCATGGAGAGGTCGGACCAATCCAGAATGGTCTGCGCATGGGCGGTTATTCCTATCCAACAGCATAGTATGCAAAGAGGTACTCTCATTTCATGTTAGTTCACCAACTGGCCCGAGGCCTTTTTCAGGATGTAGTTGCAATGATCCACGTTATTGGCATTCAATTCAAGAACTCCGGTTACGGTCACTATTTGGTCGGTCTTAAAGGGTGGCTTTTCTGTAAAGTCCACTTCGATAATGGTTTCCGGTCCCGCTGCTCCACAGAAAAAACAGGAGGCCATAGGGTTCTGAGATACCAAAAAAATCTCGCCGCTACCGGAAATGTCCAAAAAATATCCTATGATGCTAACTTGCTTGCCTTGGTGGCTCTGAATCTTTTCACCAAACTTAGGCATTAAAAAATGTACATCGTATTTCTTGTTGTACACGGGCTCAAAACTGACATCGGCAAAATCTTCCCAGGTCAATTTCTCTTGCGCCTTGGCCAGAGAACAGGAAAAGATTATGAATAAAAATAGTAATATCGATTTACGCATCTGATAATGTTTTTGCTACGTTTAATTTAAATATAGAGCGCGATGCCAGTAAGGCGGCCATGAGGGCTATACCAAGGGTTAACCCTAACAATAAGAATTCCATCTTATCCGGTCCCGTAACTTGTAGCCCGTAGCCATAGGAATCCTGGGTGTAGCGTGACACGGCCCAAATCCCCAAACGCCCTACAAACCATCCCGATAAAAAGCCAATTGCTGCCAAAAGCAATCCTTCCAAAAGGGCCAGCCAAAGCAGTTGTCCTGTTCGCAACCCATAAATCCGCAATAAGGCAAGTTCTTGTCTTCTTTCCCGAATGGTCTTTAATAGGCTTATAAAGATACTTAATCCTGAAACCAATAAGATAACAAAAGCTATACCATTTACGGTTTGTGCCCCGGAACCCAAGAGCCCCATTAGTCGTTGAACCTCAAAACCTGGTAAGGCGGCCTGCATTGAGGTGTTCTCATTGATAAATCTTGGTAATTGTACCATTCCCAGAGGGCTTTTGAACTTTACCAATAGTGACGTTATCTCTTTTTCCTCCTCTTGTTCTTCCAAAGTACCCCCTTCTCCTTCCTGATGTCCATCTTCCCCATGATCGTGGACTTCCCAGATACTTTCAAGGTTAGAGATTAGCAACTGATCTACGACGGTCCCCGTTGATTTTAATATCCCCGTTATTACAAAAGGGTGGTCATCGTGTGCTTCGCCGCCTGAAGAAGCCAGTCCATGGGAACTTACGAAGTTGTCCCCTACCTTAAGACCCAGTTTTTGGGCAACGGTACTTCCGGCGACTACTTCAAAAGACTTCTCATATAGCTTTCCTTCCATTAATTGGGCATTGTAGAGGTCTAGATACCCAGTTTCCGTGCCCAAAATCCGATAGCCTTTATAGTTGTCCCCGTAGGAAACCGGAATGGTCGTTTGGATAAAAGGATGCCTTTGGATTGCGGCGACTTCCTTCAACTTAATATTTCCAGTAGGCACGTCAATATGGAGTACCGAAGATAAAACAAGTTGCAAAGGGCTTCCCTTTGCACCCACCACCATATCAAAAGGCGCAATGTTCTTGCTCAACTGTCCGTCCAATTGCTTGCTTACCTGTATAACGAACGTGACCAATGAAACGCTCAACAATAGCAATAGAAGACTCAAAAGAAGGTTGAGCGGTTTCGAAACCATATTCCTATATGCGAGATAGCTAAGCTTCATAACATCACCCGATTTTGAAAATGGGACATCACCCGGAGGTCATGTGTAATGATTAAAAGGCTGCTTTTGCAGATTTCGGCCTCTTCCTTGAGCAGGTCAATGACCTTTACACAGTTCATATCATCTAAATTGGAAGTAGGTTCGTCCGCCAAGATAAGCTGAGGTCTGTGAATCATCCCTAATGCAATGGAAAGTCGCTGTTGTTGCCCTTGGCTCAATGACATTACTTTTTCGTTGAGATATTCCGTAAGCCCCAATCTTTCGGAAAGTTCATGTCTTCTTTGTTTGTCGTTCGCGTTTTCGGGGAAGCTTTGCCGTAATCTAAGATTATCCGAAACATTTAGGGATTTGATGAAGTGATATTGTTGAAATACTATACCAATGTGTTTGCCTCGAAAATTGTCCAGTTCTTTACGTGTCAAGGAATTCAACTCAGTCCCGGCGATGGATATTGTGCCGCGTAACGGTGGCAATAGTCCTGCCAAAAGATACAAAAGGGTGGTCTTTCCAACACCGGAGGGTCCAATTACCAGCAAGTGCTCCCCTGGGGTGAGTTCTATATCAGGAAACGCGATTTCTGCCCCATTTACGTAGGAATACGCCAAATTCAGAGTCTTTACCATCCAAACGTTTTTACAAAAATAAAAAGAAATAAAAATGCAACTAAGTTGCATTTGAAAATTTAAGCTAAATTTATCGAAATCTTGGCTTCTTTTTTTGACAGGTTTGTCAGAGGTATCTTTAGGCAAAAGAATTTCAAACCATTTTATAAATGACTCTGGTTAAAGTAATTAATAAGTCTGACTATATCGGCATTTTTGCCAGTGGCCTTTGTCTTTTGCACTGTTTGGCCACACCTTTTCTCTTTGTGGCCCATGCCAATATGGAGCTCCATGCGGACGGCCATCCGTTTTGGTGGGGTTTTATGGATGTTGCTTTTCTACTACTCTCGTTTCTAGCAGTTTATTGGTCCGTCAAGAACACCTCAAAAAAATGGATTGTGTATACTTTTTGGATATTGTGGGGCTTATTGGCTCTTATTATTTTAAACGAGAAATGGGCATTGTGGCATCTGGTCGAAGAAGCTATTTATTTTCCTACAGTGGGCTTGGTCTTACTTCATTTCTACAATCGCCGTTATTGTCACTGCGAAGATGCGCATTGTTGCACCGACCAACAATAGACTAAATATTCGATGTTGGATAGGTTCTAAGTAGGGGCCCAAGGGGAACACCCCGTTTCTACACGCGTTAATGCGGCGATGCGGGTCATGACATTTCGGCGTACCGATAGGGAAAATGAAGCCTATCCAATTCTACTTTGTCAAGTACCAATACATCCGTAGTAAACCTGCTATTTACAGGCATATGTTTTAGGCCGGATAAAAGATGGAAAAACTGTATATTGATACCGAAAAGGGTAGCCAACACTGGAATTGGAAACATAACTCGACTTTAAATCACGTCAGTTCACATTCGTTTAAGACTGTATACCTTTGGGAAAGTTTGCAGACACATCAAAAGGCACATCATGAACTTAATGAGACTTATTTTATCCAAGGATATGCAAGCCAAGATTTGTAGTATTTTCCTAATGGTCTTGATCCAAGTTGCATGTGAAGATCCTTTGGCCAAAAATAATATGGAGGGTTCCCATTCCGAGGTGCCGCGCAATTGGACGCGCCTTGGTCCTGGAGGTGGAGGTTCTACCTTTATTCCCACGTTTTCATACCACAGTGAGAAAGAATTTTTTATTCGTTGTGATATGACAGGAGCCTATCATACCAAAAATGGGGGGAGTTCGTATAGAGAGATCAATTATCCTAATGGATCCCGTTCATTTGCGTATGATCCTAACAATCCAAATGTTTTGTATATAGGTGCAAATACACTCAATAGATCTGTTGATGGTGGAAAAACCTGGGAAATAATGTATCCATTTGAAGAAGATATTATAAAAGAAAGTTTTAGCGGAGATCATGCGGATTACTCGATAAGGACCAAGGAAAACTCCCTTTACAATGTCGATTCCAATAGCGTTGCATTTACCAATAGTCCCGCAATAACCAATATTAAAGTGGACCCGATCGATTCCAATTTTATTTATTTCAGTTTTGACGACTTTTTTTTCCATACCCAAAATGGGGGAAAATCATGGCGAAGACTAAAAATGGGTGATAAGATTGACTACATATATACCAATTCCAGTGATGCCAAGGATAAAGTTTTAGTGTTTACTGCTTCAAGCGTCAACGTTGTAGATAAAAAATCTTGGAAGGCTTCCGTAAACGGGTATCCCTCAAAAATGCAACCAGCCTTTTCAATTACCGGAGGTACTGTTCTTGAAGGAAAAAGCTCTGTATTTTATGGGCTTCACAACGATGAGCCGGATCCAAGCCATGGTATTTCGGCACCAACAGAACTCTGGATATCAAAAGACCAGGGAAAAACTTGGCGACGAAATGAGGGTAAGGTGATTACCAATGGCTCAGATCCATTGCCCACCTATTCCACCTTAGCGGCAGCTGAGAACGATGCTGTAACCGTCTATGTAGTTACTAGCCATTATGAGGAAAAGAAAAATGACAGCACTGAGGCCGTTTGGTATGGAACGTTGAAATCTTCCGATTCCGGAGATTCCTGGGAATGGGTCTGGAAAGGTGGGGGAGGATCGGGCAAATATGGTGTTCGGGATGGGAAAGATGCGTCAAACCTAAAGGATGCCTGGGTGCATGAGGCGTTCGGAAAGGACTTCATTAGATTGATTGATGTAGGGGTATCGCCAAATAATGGTAATGTGGCCATTGTAACGGACTGGTACCGAAGCATGAAAACAGTTGATGGTGGAAAGAATTGGAACGCAATTTATTCCTCACGACAAAAAGACGGAAGTTACACTTCCAACGGATTGGATGTCACCACGGCCTATGGTGTTCATTTCGACCCATTTGATTCTACCCATATTGCCATTAGCTATACGGATATTGGATACCATCATTCCTTTAATCAGGGAAAGAGCTGGTTTAGATCCATCAAAGGTATCCCCGTTGAATGGCAAAATACCTGTTATTGGATTCAGTTTGATCCCAATATAAAAAATAAGCTATGGTCGGTTTGGTCATCATTACACGATTTTCCACGAGGGAAAATGACCAGAAACCCAAAATGGAAACAAAACGGTAAAGGGGGTGTGGCGGTTTCCACGGATGGCGGGTTATCATGGAGCCCTACTGTGGAAGGAATGGGTTTTGATACACCGGCCACGTCCATTGTACTGGATAAGAACTCTCCTGTTGGCAAAAGAACATTATACGTGGCCGCCTACGGTAAGGGCGTATTTAAATCCATTGATGATGGAAAGACTTGGAAGCTCCATAACAATGGGATAAAAGGAAGCATGGCCGCCTTTGAGCTTACCATTCTCCCGGATGGAACATTGTATCTGATTACCAGCCCCACCCCACAGCATACCCATGACGAGGAAGGAAGGGAAGTGTTTATGGGTGCGGTATACAGATCAACGGACGAAGCGCTTTCCTGGAAACGGTTAAATGTGGGTGAAAAGACACAGTTTCCGAACGGTTTGGCGTATGATGAAGAAGACCCCAGCAAACTGTATCTGGGCTCTTGGTCGGATATCCATTTAAGTGATTTGGTAGGTGGTAAACTTGCCGAAAAGACAGGAGGTAATGCCTTGTTGGATTTAGATGGCGGAATCCTTATGTCCGAGGATGGAGGGGATACCTGGACTAGAGTATTTGATGAAAATCAATATGTATATGACGTTACCGTGGACAGTTCCACTCCAGGTAGAGTGTATTGCAATACCTTTAACCAAGGGGCGTACGTAAGCAATGATTGGGGTAAAACCTGGAAAAAGATCAAAGATTATGACTTTCACTGGGGACACCGGGTCATCGTGGATGATGCCAATTCCGAGAATGTATACCTTACTACTTTTGGTTCCAGTGTTTGGTACGGAAAACCTGAAACGGAGTAGTACCATCACTACCTACTTCAAATGTTATTCTATTTTCCATTTTCGTACCGCCCAAATAGGGTAGTGCCTTTTACTTCTCGTCTTGGAAAAAGAAAGAATTCCAAGAAAATGTTCTTTTTATAGAAACGGATGTCGTATTCCCCGGGCTAAGGTTGAAAGAATCGTGGCACTAAGAGAATGCAGGGAAAATCAATTTTTTGCCTAACCTTTTCATTATGGGTTGCGATATGATAAATCTCATATTGTCACAATCGGCTATATATTACTTTTGACAAAGCAATTGACCAAAGATAGCATGAAAGAGAATAAGAAAGGGTATTTATCGCCTATTCAGAGTTTGGATTTTTATCTTCAAAATTACAGAACCCTTTGCAAAAAGCTTAGACTGGACCGCGATTTAGTCGAGTTAAGGGATGTTTTGAAAAGGGATGTGGATACGTCGATCGTTAAAGTGCTACAAGATTCAAGTTATGAAGCTTTGGTGGTCACCGATGTTGAAAAGAAAATTATCTGGACCAACAAAGGCTTTCCTGAAATGACCGGCTATCCGAAAAGCTTTGCTATTGGCAAGAGTCCTACTTTCTTACAGGGCAGGAATACATCCTTGGAAACAAAAAAGGAAATAAGAAAGTTGCTGAAGCAGCAAAAAAGGTTTTCCAGGACACTGATCAACTATAGAAAAAACGGGGAGGCATATTTATGCTGTATTGATGTGTTGCCCCTCTTCAATTCCAGAAGGGAAGTGACCCATTTTCTCGCCATGGAAAAGGAACAGATGGCAGCTTAAAAACAGAGTTCATTGTCACAACATTCGAACTTTGTATAAAATCTTTTTTTAACGAATAATTAGACCAAAAGTTTAATTTATTGAACAGATCATTAAATAATCTATAGTATAACGATTTTTTATTTAGTTAACTACATCGGTTATATTCAACCTAATTTTGGAGGTATTGCTGGTTTCTCCGCCAGTGCTCTCCATTTGTACCTCAAAATCTATCCAATCCCCTAAAAACACCAAACAGCCGCTCCATCGATATGAATTGGAGTCAATGAATGGACCGAAGTCGCTCAGGTCCGTAGTGTCTTCACTGACATTTCCACCATCAGAAGTTAAAGTTACCAATAATTGGCTTGGACCGTCATCTTCCGTGCCATCGTAAGTAACAGGCACTTGAATTTCATAAAAGACGCCTGGAAGGCCACTACTATGATCACAGAACCCTTTGAACTCGCTACTCAATTCGCCCACAACAAGATTACTTGTCGCTTCGTTGTCGTCCTTACTGCAACCCATTACCATGCCCAAGATCAAAAACATAGTGAGGCCCTTTACCAAATACCTGTATGCACCATTTTTCATAACTTCTAGTTTAAATTAATATATCGCTTCGCTTAGGAATCATTTTTAATTTTGTCACCCTCATAATATCATGAAACAACTGACATTGGCCAGCATATGAAGTAGGTCTATTGCCAATCCTGTTGCAAAATCGTTACATTCCGTGACGTCCTCTATATCACGATTGCTCAAGCTAAGGCCTGAACTCCACGGTAAAAGTGCCACTGACAACAATGTTTCCCGACCCATTTGAGGTGGGTACCAATGGTGTTTCCAAAGTGCCACTCAAAACACCGTCGCTTGTTGTGGTAATGGAGAGTCCGCCCTGGCCCTGTAGATTACTGGAATGGCTAATTCCTCCGTTTTGCCCAAATAAAAAAGTCGCAGTCCCCGGGTCGTCGCCGTTATATCCATTAGCCGTAAGGTTAAGCGCGGGATAGTTGCCCGGTGGGGGTGCCGATGCCCCGTTCACTCCAATAATGGCGGTTACTGTATACCCTTCGCCATCGGATAAATAAATGGATAACTGGTGGGTAGTGGTCAATGAACTGGGCAACTCTTGAAACCTGTAATAAGCATTGGTACCTTGCATGTTTCTGGAAAGGTCTCCGGAGACATTGATAGTAAAACCCACCGTATCCAGATCGGGTGTTTCCATATCACCATCATCGGATTCGCAGGCACATAGGAATAAGAAAATACAGCTAAGAAGAAACGGGGTGGCACCATTTGTTTTCATGATTATCAAGTTTTATTTGTAAAAGGCCGGAACTTTAACACTACCATCAAAAGTAATTTCCAAGCTTTTTCAGGACTGACAATTCAGAACCAAAAAGTAACACTGGCGAACCAAATCATACCAGAACCGAGGGTGTTTTTAATAGGAAGAAGGAGAAACACCGTATTGTTCCTTAAAACATTTGGCGAAATAGGAAAGATTTTCAAAGCCCACCTGATAAGCGATTTGGGTAACCGTGTCGGATTTTCGCGACAACAACTGCGCTGCGCGTTTTAAACGGAAATTCCTAAGGATATCGCGAGGGGATTCTTGGGTCAGGGCCTTTAGTTTTCTGTTGAGCTGGGTCTTGCTCATGGCCAGTTCTTGCTGCATTTGTGGTACACCAAAATCTGGGTTTGAATG
This sequence comes from Ulvibacterium sp., assembly GCF_028285715.1. Taxonomy (GTDB): domain Bacteria; phylum Bacteroidota; class Bacteroidia; order Flavobacteriales; family Flavobacteriaceae; genus Ulvibacterium. The sequence goes on along the minus strand of NZ_JANQOO010000021.1, from coordinate 301,940 downwards.
GTTTTTTTCCAATAAATCGAGTACCCGCTCCAAAAATTTTTTGTCCAATGAGGTGGTCGTGATTTTTTCGGGGATTAAGGTGCGTTCACTTTGTTTATAGTGCTCTAACAAACGTTTTCGCTGCTCGATCAGGTTCTTGACCCTGGCCATAAGCTCCTTGGCACTAAAGGGTTTCGTGAGGTAATCATCGGCCCCTGTTTCCAAACCTTCAATTTTATTTGCTTCGCCTGCTCGTGCGGTAAGCATAATAATTGGGATATGACTGGTATGGATATCAGACTTCAATCTTCTGCAAACCTCCATACCGTCCATCTTGGGCATCATCAAATCGGTTATAACCAGGTCTGGTGTATCCGAGTCTGCCAATTTCACGCCTTGTTCTCCATGCTTGGCCTCGATAACATTATAGCTAAGTAAAAGTTGCTTTTTGATGTACTGGCGCATGTCTTCATTGTCCTCTATCACTAGAATTTTTGAAGCCCCGTTAACTTCCGCTTTTGGAAACTCGTAGGCCTTTGCCCCGAAAGCTTTATCCGCAGGCGTGGATGGGACAAGATCTGTGCGGATCTCTGGTATCTTGATCTTTTCAATAGGAACCTGAATAGTAAAAAAAGTACCCATTCCTTTCTCACTGGAAACGGTTATGGTCCCATCCATTAATTCTATAAGATCTTTGGAAAGGGATAATCCAATGCCCGAACCTTCCTGATCTTTGGTAATACTACTATCCACCTGGTAGAAGCGATCAAAAATAAAGGGTAGTTTTTCTTCGGAAATACCACGACCCGAATCCGATACATGAATACATAACTCTTGGCCGGTGTAGGATACCTTAAAAGCAACCGATTCTCCATCCTCGCTAAACTTAAAGGCGTTGCTTAACACGTTGTACACCACTTTTTCCAGTTTGTCCCGGTCAAATGCCGCCCAAAGTACTTCGTTGGGTACGGATACCCGATAGTCCATGTTCCGTTGCGCAGCATGGGAATTGAAAGATGCCGCCGCGGTACGGAGACATTTAAACAGGTCACCTTCTGAGGACTTGAGCTCTAATTTACCCTCATCGATTTTGGAGAGATCCAACAATTGGTTTACCAGTCCCAGCACTTTATTAGTGTTCCTTCGGATCATCTTCACATCCTTCCGATCCAGTTGTTCTTCCGGATTTTGTTCCAGATTTTCAATGGGCCCCTGTATTAAGGTGAGGGGGGTTCTGAACTCATGTGAAATGTTAGCGAAAAAGTTGGATTTTAGGGTATTCAGTTCCTTGAGCTCCCTATTCGACTTTTGTTTGATACGGTATTGGTTATACAACAAACCAGTCAATAACAACATAAAAATAGCCACCACAATAATGCCATTTCGTTCGTTTTTCCGTTTACTTAACTGCAATTCCTGCAGCTCTTTTTCGGAAGCCAAAAGAGCAATTTCCTTTGCCTGTTGCTCGTTTTGGTACTTGGCCTCTATCTCTTCGGCCATGTCGCGCTTTTCCAAGGTGTATAAGCTGTCTTTAAGTGCCTCATATTTGATCCTGAAATCGTAAGCGCTTTTGTAGTTGTTTTTGGCATAGTTAACTTCAGAAAGGGTTTCATAGCTATCCATTACCGTCAATTCGACGCCAGTGGCGTTGGCTATTCTCAAGGCTTGTTCAGCATAATGCACTGAACTATCAATTTTTTTGAAATAAAGGAATTGTTGACCCAAGGCTCGATTGGCCATGGCCATGTTGATGGAATCATTGATTTCCTCGGCTAGCGATAAGGATAGGCGAAAGTTTTCAATGGCTTTATCTGATTGTTCCTTGTCCGAATAAATATTTCCGATTTTGTTATAGGTCTGTGATAGCTCTCGCTTTCTACCCAATTTGTTATAGCTTTCCAGGACTTCTTGATACAATTCAAGAGCTTCATCCGGCCTATCTTGATTTCTAAAAATGATGCCCATGTTTTCCATTACGAACACCCGCCCCGCTTGAAAGTCCAGTTTCACGAAAAGACTGTCACTCTTTTGGAAATAGGCAATTGCGCTATCATAATTTTCAAGTTTTTGATAGATCATGCCTATATTGGCCATGTTGATGGCTGTATGTTTTTCATGCCCAATTTGTGTATTCATTTTTGCTGCCTCTGTGTAGGCTTCCATCGCTTTTTTGTATTCCCCTTGTTCGTTGTAAATATTGCCCAGGTTGTTATAGGCGCTGGCCACTCCTACCAGGTCTTCAGTTTCAGTAGCGAAAGCAATATTCAACAGTAGATATTCCTCGCCTTTGTCTAGATTCCCCTTTCTAGTATTTGTATTACCTAGGCCAATTAGGGCCGCACTCTTGCCGTCATCGAATTTTATTCGTTCCGATATAGAAAGGGCCTTTTGAAATAAGACAATCGCAGAATCATAACTGGCACGATCCGTCAATAGGTCTGCATGAACAATCAATCCTGAGACCTCATGCCTTTTCTCGTCTATTGAAGCGGCAAGTGTTAAAGCATCGAGAACATTCTGTTCCGCTTTTTTGGGATTTTCATAACGGTATTCGTCGGCCAAGTCGAGTAATAGACTTACCCTTGTCGAATCCACTTTTTCAATTCGAAGCTTTTGCTCTAGACTATCAACCCTTGATTGCGGATAGGCACATACCGAAATGAAAAAAAGAATTAAAATTTGGATTCTGGCCATGCTTAAATGTAAGCATAATTCCTTAGGAATACCGTTTTCCCTGGATCCGCTCATACAAATATTAGGCGAGGTACGGCCCTCTTTCCAGGCAGAGATCGTAACCGGACAGTTTGAATCGATTGATAAATAATTCCTGCCAAACTATCTGTTTGGCAATGGGAGGTTTTAACCCTGGAATTGGAAACGAAGAAGGTCTCGAATTTTTGATTTATCTCATTTTTTGGGTAAAGAAATATAGGTTAAGTTATCCATTAAAAACGTATTGGCAGATAAAACTCTAAGATGTAAGGCGATTCTTAACGTAAAAATAGGTGCTTTTGAAAGGTTAAGGTCTTAAAAATTAGGGTAGTGTCCTGTAATTGTAATATTACGAGTATATTAACACTTCAAATAAAAAAACATGTCAAAAATCCTAGTAGCTTGTGCCGCCGCGGATGGCCATGTCAATCCATTTGTACCTGTAGTCGATCATTTGGTCAAGCGCGAGCATGAGGTGGTCTGGCTTTGTGGAAGAGCCTATCAAAACAAGATAGAAGCCGTTGGAGCCAAATTTATAGGCTTGCCCGAAGATTTTGATCCCAAAGGTATGGATATTTATGAGTTTAAGCCCGAATTAAAGAAACTTAAGGGCATTGCTCAAATAAAATTCTACATCAAGACGTGGTGCTATGATATGGCTATTCCTACCATTGGGATTATTGATGCATTAAGAAAGGACTTTGAACCCGATTTGTATATTAGTGACCCTATGGTGTATGGGCCTTATTTTTTCACAGAAAAATACAATACTCCCAGTATAAATCTTCACGTTATTCCACTTACTTTATCTAGCAGGGACCATGGTCCATTTGGTACCGGCATTGGGCCCGCGGATTCATTTTTGGAAAGATTAAGAATACTTTTCTTGAATTTTTTGGCCGAGAAAATAGTGTTCAGGGATTTAAAAAGTTATTGTAATAAGCTTAGAAATGGGATGGGACTGAAGCCCTATGACCATATTTTTAACAGTTTTCTACAAAGTGCCTCCACCGTTTTTGCCACGACCATTCCAGGACTTGATTACCAGCGAAGCGATATGCCCAAAAACATTAAATATTTAGGCCCAATCCTGCCCGATCGTAAAACCGATTTTACCGAGCCGGAGTGGTGGGCTGAATTGCAAGATGAACGAAAAGTGATTTTGGTGAACCAAGGCACCATTGCAAATGATATCACAGAGCTTATTCTCCCAACGATCGAAGCCTTTAAGCGTGAGAATGTCCTGTTGATTGCTCTGCCCGTTAAAACAGAAATCAAAGATTTACCAAGTCATGTAAAAACTGCGGAATTCATTCCCTTTGGAAACTTGTTGCCCTATGTGGATGTCATGGTAACAAATGGAGGCTTCGGGGCTACCCACATGGCATTGGCACATGGCATTCCTTTGGTCTCCTCTGGCGGAAGTGAGGATAAGATGGAAGTCTCGGCCAGGGTGGCCCACTCGGGTTGTGGTATCAATCTCAACAAGTTGAGGCCAAAACCAAAGGAAATAAAATCAGCAGTTAAAACCGTATTGGAAAATACAAGATTCAAAAAAAGCGCCCAGGGTTTAAAGCAAGAAATCGAAACGTATGCTCCCTTACACCTGATTGCAGAAGAAATACGGATATTGACAAAGTCCTGATGCACAACTTTTATAAAAGGAAGTTGTCTAACCTTAGAAGGGTATCGGCTCATCGCCAGACAAAACGTTTATTTCCCGATGCAATTTTACAATGCCCCTAAACAAGAGAGTAGGGGGTGTTTTCGGTACAGAAATCGGTGAAAACCTCTGTTTTCTTTTGGTAGTGCTTTGTTTTCCATAAAGCCTCTATTGTAATAAAATGCCATTATTAACTAATCGATTAGTTGTAAAACTAATGTATTAGTTATATATTTGGCTCATAACCTGGATCAATATGGAAAAACTAGCAAAACGAGAAGAGCAAATTATGAGGGTCTTTTGGAAGATAAAAAAGGCATTCGTCAAAGAGGTGGTCGCCGAGTTGCCCGAGCCCAAACCCCATTACAATTCTGTTGCCACAATGGTAAGAATTTTAGAGGAAAAAGGGTTTTTGGACCATCATACTTTTGGTAAAACCTTTCAATACTTTCCCATAGTCTCTGAAGATAGGTATAAAGATTTGCTTGTCAATTCCGTAGTGGATAAATACTTCGATAAGTCCTACTCAAAAATGATAGCCCATTTTGCCAAGGAAGAAAAGATTACGGAAGCGGATCTGAAGAGAATCCTAAAACGCATAAAATCAAGACAATAGTATGATTAACTATTTTTTCCATGTTTCATTGTTATTTCTTTTGACTTATGTGGTCTTTCGCTTTTTGTTGAGTCGGGAAACATTCTTCAAATTCAATCGATTCGCTCTGCTCGTAATGATCTTGATTTCGGTTTCACTTCCGTTGATAGAGATACCTCAAGATTGGTCACTACGTAATGGGTCAAAAAACTTAGCTGAGATTATAGTGCCTACTAGACCATCTATAAGAAAAGCAAAAGATTCTAAACTTGCAGACCGGATTTCCCAAAAACGGCAACATAAAACACAGCTTGTTGTTTTTAAAGATGACCCAAAGTGGCCAAAAATGGCATTGGGAGTATATTTGGCTGGAGTGCTCGTTTTTTTATCCAGCTTTCTAGTACAACTAGTTGTACTACGATTGAAATCGTCCCGCTTGGAATTTATCCGTGATGGCAACTATAGGATTTACGAATTACAAAGGGAATCCCCTCCATTTTCCTTTTTCAGGAATATCTATATAAATCCGTCCCTATACGATTACGACACCTATGAACAAATAGTATTGCATGAGAAACTTCATGTTGATCAAAAGCATTATCTGGACAAATTGCTGGGTGAGTTACTGCTGGTCCTCTTTTGGTTCAATCCCTTTGTTTGGGGAATAAGAAATCAAATCAGCAATAATATGGAGTATCAAGTGGATGATGAAATGTTACATTCTGGTATTGATAGGGAATCCTATCAAATGAGCTTGTTAAAGGTTTCGGCTCGGATTCATCCGTTGAGTTTCACCAATAATTACAACCAAACCTTATTGGAAAAAAGAATTGAAATGATGAATTCCAAAAAGTCCTCGATGAGTTCCAGTTGGAGGTACCTATTGATACTCCCCATATTTAGTCTGACCATATTTTCATTCAATCCGATAATCGGTGGGGACAATGATGCTATTTCACCAAAAGAATCCTTTATGTATGACTATGACCATGAAGAGGCCATTAGAATAGAAGGTTCCTTCAAGAATCGAAATACGGAGAACACCTTCGTTTTGGCCAATATCACCGGGAAAGTGGAAATAATTGGTCATGATAAAGAGGACATTCAAGTTTCTGCCTTTAAATCCATTAGTGCCCCAACTGAAGAACAGATAAACAAAGGTGTGGAGGAGATTAAGGTTGGGAAGTTGGCCACCGACGATTACTTTGCAATTTACCTGGATTCCCCCTACTCAAAATTCAATGAGGAAGAAGATTCTTTTAGTTATAATGAAAATTGTGGCGGAGCCCCTTGTTTCTCCTATACGTTTAGGATAGACTATACCATTAAACTCCCAAGAAACACTAACCTTGTTGTTCAAAATGTTAATGGAGGTGAGGTCCGTATTGAGTCCATTAGAGCCCATAATATTAGAGTTAAACATATTACGGGTTCTATTGCTTTGGAAAGCGTATCCGGAAATGCCGATTTGGAAACAGTAAGTGGGGACATCAAGGCCTCATTTTCTTCGGTTCCAACCGGAGTATCCTCATTTAAGACCATCAGTGGAAATTTAAGCATTGCCTATCCGAAAACATTTTCCGGCAAAATTGATCAAAAGGCCGGCGATGGTTCTTTTTCTACCGATTTCCCAATTGAAGAAAGGTTTATGAGAAAACAAAAGGTGATGAAATCATTCAATATCGGTGACAATGAGGGGACTTTTAGATTTGAGACTACCAGTGGTGATATCGAATTAAAATCCAATGGACTATGAAAGGATTACTTCCCTTGCTGTGTATGCTATATTCGATACTGGCATATTCCCATAACGGAAAAGTAGCCTACGCCTATCCTTGTACCTCTAAGAAAATTGATGCAAAGGCAGATGATTGGAACGTTGAAAAGTGGAATGTTATACAAGAGCACTTTGGTAAGCCCCTAGATTCCGAAGCAGATTTGAAAGCACGGTTTAAGATCGCCTATAACCTAGATGAAAGTGCTTTGTATTTTTTTACTGAAATAACGGATGACCAATATTCACCCGAGGACTACTACGAATTCTACATCAATGGAATCCATAGTAAAGGAGGAGGTGGTGTGGCTTCCTTGATTTTCAGGAATAAGGAATTGCAATTAAGAATACACGGAAAACATAAAGATCCGATTCACGCTCAAATCACGGAAGATCGTGTTCAATTCAAATCAAGAAGAAAAGGCCATATCCAAACCATTGAGGCTCGAATAATCTTGCCCAATATTTTAGAAAACACCAAGACCATAGGCATCGATCATTTCATAGTGGATGTGGATTTCGGGAATGTGGAAAAAACCTATTTCAATTGGGGTATTGGATATAATGGTTTTTGGAAAGAATTCAATTCAGGACAACTTGGGGATATAGTTTTACTACCGGAAAAAAATCCGCTCCAAAAGGTTACAGGCCTTATTGTTTTTGAAAATCAAGAGCTACTGGCTCAAAAAACAGTACGCATAACGGATAGAAAAAAACCAGAGTTTTGGATTGAAGTCAAGTTGGATTCAATTGGAAATTTTGAGGCAGAATTACCGGAAGGGGCCTACTATTTATCACCTTCCTATGAACTGACCCATCCTTTTGCCGGGGATGGTTATGGCAATCAATTTAGGGTTGATACCCATTTTCGAAATTTTTTTTCAATAGAAAGGGCAAAGCCCTCCGATTTAGGAGAGGTGGTAATTCCAGTTTTTAAAGAGTCAAATTACCTATTCAAGGAAAAGGGTATCGTAGTTTCCGGTGAAGATTTAAATGCTTTTGAAATTGATGCATTTATTAGGGCTCAAATGGCGTATTATAACGTTCCAGGGGCTTCGGTCGCTATAATCAAAGATGGAAAAGTAGCTTACGATAAGGTCTTTGGCCATAAAAGCCTTTTAACCCATGTTCCTATTACCAAGCAAACCAAATTTCAGGCGGCCTCTGTTACTAAAAGTGTATTTGCATTTATTGTAAATAGATTGGTTGACCAAAAGGAATTTGATTTGGATATACCGTTGTACACCTTACTTCACTTTCCAAACTATGAAAATGATTCCCGATACAAAAAAATAACGGGAAGAATGGTTTTAAACCATACCAGTGGAATGCCCAACTGGGCTTTTGGTGGCCCAGGAGGACACGTCTCAGGAGCGGAAGGAAAACTAAATTTTGATCCAGGAACACAGTTTGGATATTCGGGGGAAGCTTTTGAGTATTTGGCCCGTGTCATAGAAAAGGTTACGGGCAAAGGTATCAATCGACTTTTACAAGAAGAAGTAATCAATGCACTTGAAATAGAACCTATTTATTTCGTCGGCAATGAAAACCTGGAGTTTGCCCAAGGACATTTACAATCCAACCCCACCTATTGGGCAGAATATGGGACCGAACCTGGAGTAGCCCATAGTATGTTGACCAACGCAAGTGACTTCGCTAAGTTCGTTGTTGCCTTGGCCAACAGGCAGGGAATGTCTGCGGAACAATATGATGCTATGTTCTATAAAGCGGTTTTGTCTCCTGACTATCCCACTTCGCCAGAGTACAATTATTGGGACTTGGGTATTGGACTTGGCTTTTTCGTCCAAGAGACCGTTGTGGGAAAGGCCATAATGCATGGTGGTAGCAATTATGATTTTCAAAGTGAGTTTGTACTCTATCCAGAATCAAGGAATGGTTTTGTGATTTTTACCAACAGCAATACCGGACACAAGCTTGGTCAAGCACTGGGTAAATACCTGTTTTATGGGGGAACTACAAAACAACCCCCTGGGATTAAAAACCCCCAAAACTAAAAGGCATCAAAATTCTTTTTTTCATCATATCGGTATTAAGCCCAAAGTTGCGCAGCCAAAACACCTTAGTGCTTAATTGATCGAAGCAATAGAATGTATTGAAAATCTAAAAGGTGAAAACGATGGGTAAAAACAAGGGAGCTTCCAAATTCATCTTAAGCCTTGAAGTATTATCGTGTAATTCGGAAAATATTGAAGAAGTTAATACTAATGTACCCCGAGCATTTAAATTTGAAGAAGTGTAAAAATGTGTATCTGGCAAAGATGTAATAAAACAAAGTAAACAATAAAAAGAATAACGATAAATCCCCTTAAAAAATTAGGATACTAGCCTTTTTGGCAGGTCTTCCTTATTATTTCTTTTCAGATAATTGTTCAACATAAAGAGTAGTTGTTACTTTTTCCTTATTGTGATATACTTTTATTTCGACTTCGTCCATTTTTCCGAGCTTGTGCGCAACGATCTCGTGTATGCCTAGTTGTGGGTTTTTATATTACTACTATTCAGATTAGAATATACTTTAATTAAACGAAAAAACGGTTCGAGTTAGTACTCAAACCGCTGTTACTTATGCACCGTGTTGTACGCAGTTTTTATTCCGTCAGTTTCTTCCAAAACACGATTTTGTCATCGCCTTTTTCATAAAATTCAGGGATTACAGCTTGTTTTGTATAGTCACACTTAATGTAAAATTCCCTTGTTAATTCAAATTCAGGTTTTCCTGATGTTTCTACGATCAAAATTCGGTTGCCGTTTTTCCTCAACTCGTTTTCTATGTATTGCATCATTTTCTTTCCAATTCCACTGCCTTGTTGACTTTTAAGCACTGCAATCGCATAGAGATTATAAGTTCCTTCGGTCAATCTTTCGGGGGCGCAGTAGCCAATCGAAATCGGCTTGCCTTGGTCGATTGTCGTAAACCAAATATCCGTTGATTTTTCGTTGTTCAGATAATCGTTTATCATATCATCGAGCAAGTAGGATGGAAACAATTCGCTCGAATCAAGCACTTTCTTTAATTCTGGGATGTCCTCTTTCTTTACTTTTCTAATTTGTCCGTTCATTTTCTTTGTTTTTGAGGACAAAAGTAAAATTGATCAATTTGCTATGATTGTAAGATTCTGCTATTGTAGGCTTTTGTAGGACTTACACCCAAAACGTTTTTAAAGGAATTGGTCAAATGAGCCTGGTCAAAAAATCCACTTTGTAGGGAAACGTCAGTCAAGTTGGTGTTCTCACTTAAGTAAGTATTTATTGCTTGTCGCAATCTGTTCCAAACAAGATACTTTTTGATTGAAATTCCGATATGTTCTTTGAAAAGATGTGAAAGTCTACTGTTTGACAAAGATACTTTTGAGGTCAATTCCGAAATTAGATTTTTGTATTCAAGTTCATTTTCCTCAATGAATTTGATGCTTTCGGTAATTCGTTTGTCCGTTGGTGTTTTTAAGTCAATTGCTCTTGCGAGATTTTTAACTTCTGAAAACAGCTCATTTTTCTTATCAAAATTGGTCTTTGAAAAAATTCCATTTTTATACTTTAATCCATTATTTTCAAAAAAATCGGTTAATCTTAAATTATGGCTTTCTATCATTAAAATTCTAATAGAACTGTTCTTAGAAAACACTTTGTGTTCAGTATTCGAGTCGATAATTGCAAACTCCAAATTCTCATCTATCTGTCCGTTTGATTGTATTGAAAAAGTTCCATCTGTAGTACTTATAATTTCGACAACAGGATGGGAATGGCTTTCTGCATTCAGTTCATTGAACTCAAAGCTGTAAATCCCTTTTTTTATGTCAAAATCGTGAATTTTCATTGATAGATTTCGGTTGTCTTAAATTGCGTACAACAGGGGAATATAGTTATCAACTAATATAGGAATATATAATCATTGATTATATACCATTTATATGTCTCACTTCTATGCAAGTTTATATTCCTTAAATAGACGAGTTATTGAGACTTTTCGAAGTGAATTAGTGGATTCCCTATAAACGTTAGTTTTAGAAGACTCATTGAAATTCTCCATTATTTCCAACCCTATTCTTTTTCGAAGAAACTGCAAATAATATGTTTTAACGCCTGGTCTTCAACGTTCTTTTCAACCGCAGCCAATACCGTAAAACCCCATGAATCCAAAATCTAGCTCGTATTATAGTCTTTAGTATTGCTGTTTTCATGGACATTTGGGCTGGTTTGGAATTGTACCTTGAATTTGTGAATGCAGACTTCCGTGACAGAATGATTTTAGAGGATTTAAAAAAAGCGCAGGCCAGAGACCTGCGCTATCATTTTCATAGCCATACAAAATTCCTCGGCATGCAAACACTACCAATCAATAAAAAAACCATTCATCATTCGTATGGCCAGAAAATTGTCATCACATTTTAGCTTCCATTTTCGCCTCGGCAATAACATTCCCAACCATCTCATTCAAACTCTGATCAATAAATCCAAAGAACTGTTCTTTGGTCATCTGAGGGTTCTCCATGAACTCATCGAACTTGGAGGTCCATACAATCATCGACTTGTTATAGCCGAGGTCTACCACGTTCCAGGTATTGACCATTCCTTTGATTGGTACGCCTTCAATAACGGAATAACTGTAAGTTCTATTGGCATCGCTGTAATCAACAATGTTCTCCTTAAAGAACCCTTGGTTGTCCGGTGCATAGCAAACCCGCTGGCCACCAACATCCTTGGGGCCTGTCCATTCCAATCTTGCAATACCCTTGGAATAGTTCTGGATTTCGTCCATCTTTCTCAAAACGGTCCATACTTTATCCGCGGAGGCGTCCACCACCTTGGTATACGTTTTGTTGGCATCGGCACTTTGGGCCTCAACGTTGCTAAAGCTTAAGGCAAATACAACTGTTACAGCTAGCGAAAAAATTGATTTTTTGATTTTCATTTTGTTTCTATTATTTAATTGTTATTTACTATTTCAAAAATGATTTTGGGTCTTACCGATATACGGATTCGGTTTCAAACAGACCTTCCGCTAAGGGGGCGAACGGTTCATCCACCTCGGACATCGCCAATTGATTGGTCAGATTGGACATTACTTTGACCCCAATATTGGTAATCACTTCAATGGCCTGTGCCTTATTGTATCCTACTGATAGGAAACCTTCCAATACCTTGTCGGAAACCCTTCCCTTATTCTGATAAACGTCAAGCGTAAAGGAACGGAGCGCATCGAATTTTTCGCTTGGAATGGTACCCTTGTTCCTAATGGCCTCAAGGTCCTTTTCGTCCGACCCAAAGAAAGCACCACCCGCCATCTGGTGGGCAGACACACAGTATCTACACTGGTTCTCAACGGCTATGGACATTTGCACGATGTTATGTTCCTCCGGTGTAAGAAGCCCATACTGGGTCAATTGGATCTGGCTGAGCCAATAGGACCTCAAAGCCGCCGGAGCAGCGCTCAACACCTTTGTAAGGTTTGGCACAAAACCAAAATTCTCCTTATACCAGTCAAACACTTCCTTTACCTCTTCCGGCTCATTGGATGCTTCATCCATTTTAAAACCTCTGATTGTTTCTTTCATCGTTGTTATTTCGCAAATGTTACCTCGTAATCCTTTCTGATTTCCTTGATTTTCTTGTTGAAAGGGGTCACCTGTTCCCCAGTCTCCACATAGTGCTTCAATCCTTTTAGGTTGTTGGCCAAGGTCTTTTTGAAGCTTCCCTTCATCATACCGGTCATAAATGCGGGTTTTCCGCGGAACTGCATGAGATAGGAGGCCGTGGAGGTTCCATTGCCGTTGTCCTTTACACGGTAATAGGCCTGGGTGTTGTCTGCATCCAATGGAAACTTGGCCCCGTCCAGAATAATGTTCCGCATTTCCATTTTTTTCTCATCAATGTCCGCTATCCTTTCGTGTACCCATCGGGTGCCATTGGCATTGAGATTACATTTTCGCTCGGCCCCTTTAACACCGGATAGGGAACCGTTCTCGTAATTGGCGGCATAGATATAGGGAGACCAATTGGATATGGCCCCATAGTCCTGTACCATCGCCTTCCAAACCTTTTCGGCCGGGGCGTCGATGTCGATTGCCACTTCTACCGATTTGTACTTCTTGTCCATATTCTGGGCCGAAATGGTGAGCCCCACGGTCATGAACAACATTAAAGCAAGTGTTCTTTTCATGATTTCTTTAAATAGATTTTAGTTAATACATTTTTGTTTCACCTTTTCGATACATGGATGAAGGAGGTGTTACAGAACTAGGCCGCCTTTTTGGAGAGTTTTAACAGTTCCTTTTCCTTTTCGGGACTTGGGATGCCCTTTTCCACGTAGTGTTTGAAGTCTTTGATGACGCCCTCAATGGTCTTGTTGAGCTTCATTTTCATCATTGGGCCCATAAGAATTCCCATAATCCCCTTGGTCTCCATTTTTAGGTGCATGCTGACCTTGGTCCCGTTGCCAAGTTCCTCAAGTTTCCATGTATTGATGGCAGAGGAAATGAAACCGGGAAAACCTTTCACGACCTCGTAGGACAGCACATGGTTGTTGGTATCGAACATTCGGATCTCTTCCTGTATGGTTCCGAAACCAGGCACTTCACAAGTACGGTTGTTACAGCTGGCCCCCTCGAAAGTGGGCTCCCCATATCCCTTTGAATGGTCCAGGCCCCTTGCCCATTTATAGGCATTGCTGAACTGGTTTCCAAGAACGTCCCAAGCCTCCTCGATAGGTTTATCCACCACTATCTCTTTGAATATTTCCATAGGTTTAAAATTTATTGTTGTCCCTTTGATGCAAAGAGTGACCATGTGTTACAAAACAAAAACCCGAAGAAAACATCTTCGGGCCTTTATTTGAATTCTGAGATAAATCAGTTGAGTTCAAAAAAATCAAGGAGTTCCTTATCCCCCAGTATCTCATCCAAAACAGTCGTGCTGTCAAAATTGTCTTTGGCAGGAACGTCACGCAATAGCTTCAAGTGCTTATCGTCCACGATATCTGCGACCAGGTCAAGGTTCTCTTCCACATAGTCAGCGACCTTTTTACGATAGCCGACATTGAACATGTGCTTATCATCGGTCAAATATCCCCTTTGGTGCATGGTCTTGGTCTTTTTGGCACATCGACATGGGTTTTTGGGATTCATGAGCCCGCATTTGTCCTGCATAAAGTTGATGATGTCCTTTCTGGCCCTGTGGAGTTTTATTCTGTAATTCTGCTTGGAAAGATTAAATATCTCGGCACCGATATTATGATCGACACCGAAGGTCTCCCCCACAATGAACAACAACCGTTGCTCCCGGGTCAGGCACATGATCATTCCCGAAAGACACCTGTAGCGCAATTCCTTTATTTTCTCCTCAAGATCCCTTTCCTCCTGCTCGCTAACGACGGTGTTCTCGATGGAATCCAATCGTTCCGCTTGGTCCTCGAAGTTGGTAAACTGTTTTTCCCCCCTCCTTCGTTTGGACTGTAGGAACTCGTTGAACACGATACGGTACAGCCATGTTCTGAACTGGCTCTCAAACTTGAACTGTGACAGTTTGGTGATCACCTTGATGAGGGCCTCTTGAGTGAGATCCTCCGCGTCCATAGGGTCAAAGGTGAATTTCCAGGCGACATTGTAGATGTAGGGCCGATGTAATTTTATCAATTCGTTCAAGGCATACTTATCACCCTTCAAGGATGCTCTGACCAATTCAATGTTCTGGTTTTCTGAATAGTTTTCACCTAGTGGACTCATAATATTCTTTAAAATTTAGATGCATTTTGGACCGAGGTGTTACAAAAGTGTATTCCATTGCACTATTTCATTTTCTTGGGACAACCTAAATCGGTCATATCATCGCTTTTGACATTCACTTTAAGATAGAAAAAATTTAAGACCGAGGAGCAAAGTTCCATCGAATTTGTAACACCATACCGAAATTGGAATCAAAGCGGTAAACATAATATTTAATAAAAACCAAAATTATGAAATTGACAACGTATTTAGCCATGGCCGCTATCCTGCTCATGGGCTGCAAAAAATCTGAAAAGAACGGTGATATGGAACAGGACATGGATATGAATGAACCAAGCACCGAAGTTTATTCCATAGGAGAGGATGCCCGGTTGACGCAGACCCTTATCATTGATGCTGGTGCGGACCGGGTATGGGGTTTGTTGCGAGAACTGGATGATGTGGACAAATATTCCTCAAACGTTGCCAAGGTGGAATTTACTGGAAATAAAGGCGTAGGTGGGGAAAGGGTCTGTACCTCACCTGATGGAAAAGGGTTCTTCAAGGAAAAGATCGTGGCCTTTGATGACAGGTTCCGAACTTACTCCTATTCCTTGGTGGAAGGGGTTCCGGTGCAGGGAATGGTAAACACCTTTAAGGTGGCGAACCTTGGCTACGGCAAAAGTGCGCTCATATGGTCGTCAAACTTTGAACAGTTCATGGAAAACCCCAATATGACCGAAGATGAGTTCATGGCCTTCATGGAATCGGCATCCAAAGAGACCCTGCAAAAAATAGGTGAGGCCGCCACTTCCACTCCAATGTAAGGACATGCTGATGGGTACGAGGTTGTTGACCGTTTTACCATTCTTTCTGTTATTGGGCTTCTGGACCTCACTTGGAGCCCAACAGCAGGATTGGACATCATTGCACAGTGAGGTCCTGGGGCTATTGGTTGACGTGAAGATTTACGGTGCAGGTTCCAATAGGAGTGAAAAGCCCATTGTCTACCTGACGGATGGTAAAAAGTTGCTCGATAATGGAGCCATGGATACGATATTGGACCTCACACGGAAGGGCATGATCCCTGAGGCGACCTATGTGCTGGTGAGTACCATCAATAGGGCATCGGAAAAGGACCTGCGCAACCAGTTCTTCTTCTGCAATCCGGATTATCTGAGGTTTTTCGAGACCGAACTTATTCCCTTTTCAGAAGCCAAACATGGGGGCCTTCGGACTCCTTCCGAAAGAAGCCTGGTGGGCATTTCCTTTGGTGGGCTGAACGCCGCCTATTTTTCGGCCATGACCGACCTTTTTGGAAACTACGCCCTGCTCTCGCCCGTGACCTATCCCTGTAAAGATGTGATTGCCGATATATCCTTTTCGGCGAGTAAGGAACTAAAAATTGTCCTCTCCACGGGCAAGAACGATGCGGAGCGATATGTGGACGAACTGGAAGGGATATACAAATCAAAGGGCCATACACTTTCTACCATTGAGACCAACGGGCAACATGATTTTGAGAACTGGAACGGACAATGGAAGCATGTATTGGGCTTCCTGCTCACGAAATAAAGGGCTCAGATTGAAGGGGATATTTACAATTCCCTTAAAATTTATAAGAAGTGGAATATTTGACCGGGGCCCATGTTCAAGGCCCAAAACATTTGGTCCGAATCGGGATAAGGGAAATCCTCCAGTTGTACGTCAGCTCGGGTAAAATCAAAAGATTTTCCTTTGATGATTCCTTTAGTACCTGCAAAGCAAGGTTAGCGACTCCCATGTTTTTCAACATATCTGCAAAGCTGTTCATAATAATCAAAATATCGGAAAACAGATCCATTGTCCAGGGAGTCAGGGTTACGGTTTTCTTGGCCAATGGGAATTCAAGGAAAAAACATGGTTTTGTCAATCGTGTATATCAAAATATTTACTGCTTTTTTTTAAGACCGTTCGCAAATATCTGGTTGCGGGACTTAAATGCCAGGTTGGAAAAGTATAAGGGGATAGGTAAAATCCCTTGATAGGAAAATAATCAATTAATGACTAATAAAAGTCTACAACAGCGTTGCTAAAATGGCCAAATCAATTTTGTTCCTTCCAGATATTTCGGGTTTTACAGAGTTTGTGGAAGAGACCGAGGTAAATCATAGCCAGCATGTGATAGCAGAACTTTTGGAAATCTTGATCGAGTCGAACATCGCCGAGATGGAACTGGCCGAGATAGAAGGGGATGCCCTTTTCTTCTATTCCGAAGAATCGATACCCTCCCAGGAAATCCTACTTGCCCAAATCACCAGTATGTTCACCGCGTTCTATAGCCACCTTGACCTTTTCAGGGAAAATAGGATATGCCCATGCAATGCCTGTGCTAAGGCCCCTGACCTTAAACTCAAGATCATTGCGCATTGTGGGGAGGTCGAACATATTGTCGTGAAGGGAAAACGCAAGCCCTTTGGCAGAAAGGTCATTGAGGCCCACCGGCTCCTGAAGAACACGGTTAAAGGTGACAGCTATGCATTGCTCACGAAGGAATTGGCTCAGGAAGTGGACCTGTCGTTTTATTATTTCAGCAAGATTTTTCATTTCAAGGAGGGTGAAAATAAATATGACGGTAAGAACTTGGAATATATTTATTCGTTCATTGATCCCCTGAAACTGAATCTAAAACCTGTTCCCATGGTAAAAACTCTTGTGCCGGACAAAAAGCCCAACATTCACTTGCATAAGCGAATGAACCGTTCGGCGGCAAAACTACATTCGTTGATCACGGACTTTTCCATTCGCCCACAATGGGTAAAAGGGGTGGACCGGTTTGTTTTTGATGGGAACGAGGTAAATCGGATGGGTACACAGCACCTTTGTGTAATTAATGGGAAAAATCTAAGTTTCACCACCATCAAAAAAGCGGTAGAACCTTCGCAGTTGGTCTATGGTGAGCATACAACCGACGCCAGCCCTTTCAAAAGGTACTACCAGATTTATATCATCACCCCGATATCCGATATTCACTGCAAGCTTGAGGTAGAGGTATATTGGACCATGAAATGGTCCATTTTTGGTCGGATACTGGAACCTTTGGTAAAAAGAAAAGTGAGAGAAAACATTTCGGAATCTCTGGAACTCTTGGATGGCATTTAATCCAATGGAAAAAGGATATTCGATTATTGGGATTGAAGTATATCAAAATCTGTCAAATTAGAAACAAAGATTTATATTGACCCTTTATGGTACATTTTTTAACAAATAAAGGAAGGGATTTATCACATGTCCAATTCAGGAATCATATTAGCGGCTTCTTTCATTTTCCGATGCAAAAATTGGCAAAAATATTCCCCAAGAGATCGTCCGAAGAGATTTCGCCGGTTATCTCGCCAAAATGGTATAGAGCCTGACGGATATCAATGGCCAGTAAATCCCCCGAGATTCCACTTTCCATACCCTCTTGTACCTTCTCCACTTCCTCTAAGGCTTTTAAAAGGGCATTGTAATGGCGGGTATTGGTCACAATGGTCTCATTGTTGCGCAGTGCACCGGTATTTACAAATTCCAAAAGTCTAGATTTCAATGCCTCAACACCAACGCCCCTTTTGGCGGAAAGCAGGAGTACATCCTCATTCTCAGTTTTGATGTGGTCAATACGTTCCGCATCCAGCAAATCCTTTTTGTTGGCCACCACTACCAAAGGTGTCCCAGGGTACTTGTTCCGCAATTTTTCGATTTCCAACTTAAAACGTGTACCCTGTGCATCGAATTTTACTGCTTCTATGAGGTACAGGATAACTTGGGCCGCCTCTATCTTTTCAAATGTCCGTTGAATACCCATACCTTCTACCACGTCCTGGGTCTGCCGTATCCCTGCCGTATCGATGAAGCGGAAACCAATCCCACCAATATTGATTTCGTCCTCAACGGTATCCCGGGTAGTACCGGGAATTTCCGAGACCAAAGCCCTGTCCTCGTTTAACAATGCATTTAAGAGGGTAGATTTCCCTACATTCGGTTCACCTACGATAGCAACCGGAATGCCATTTTTTATGACGTTGCCTACCGCGAACGAATCGATCAAACGTTTTAGGACCCGCTGGATTCTACCCAACAAATCCTTGAATTGTTCCCTATTGGCAAATTCTACATCTTCCTCCGCGAAATCCAATTCCAATTCTACCAAGGAAGCAAAATGCAATAACTCTTCCCGTAGCCTTTTGATTTCATTGCTAAAGCCACCACGCATTTGCTGTATGGCAATTTGATGGCTGGCCTCATTCTCGGAGGAAATAAGATCGGCAACGGCTTCGGCCTGGCTAAGGTCCATTTTTCCATTCAAAAAGGCGCGCAGGGTAAATTCCCCGGCCTCTGCCATTCTACAGCCCTTTCTTATGAACAATTGAAGGATTTCCTGTTGGATATATGGTGAACCATGACACGAAATCTCGATAACATCTTCCCCGGTATAGGAATGTGGATTCCTAAAAAGGGATACCAAGACTTCATCCAGCACCCTTTCCCCATCCATGACATGCCCCAAATGGATACTATGGCTCTTCTGTTTTGCCAAGTCTTTTTTGGAAACGGAGCGGAACTGTTTTGCGGATAGGGCAATGGATTCTGGTCCCGAAATACGGATTACCGCTATGGCCCCGGCTCCTGAAGGTGTTGCCAGAGCTACTATGGTGTCGTGATATGGCATCAATTCAATTTCTTGCAAAAATAGTTAAAATGGAGCAGGAGATACAGCAATCTGAACGATTGGAAACCTATCCGGTCCAAGGACCAACGAAGCTTTGAGTTTGTAACGAAAATGCATTTTTGGCGTCACATAGGTACATCAATCAAAAAAATCAAAAAAAAATGGAAATCGTTAATCAAAAAGCAGCTTTACGGAGTGATAACTCTCTACTGGCCATCACACATTTGTCACAGTTACTCACCTATGTTACCGGTTTTGGAGGGCTGATAGTGCCGCTCTTTATCTGGTTGACCTCAAAGGATAAGGTCATTGGGATGGATGAGCACGGCAAATCCATCATTAATTTTCAATTGAGCATCATTCTTTATATTATCCTTAGCATTCCGGCTATCCTATTATTCGGATTGGGAATACTGTCGCTCATATTCGTTGGAATAGTGAGTTTCGTATTGCCTATAGTCAATGCCATAAGGGCGAGTAATGGGGAATCCCCGAGTTACTTTATGACCATTCGGTTTTTTTCGTGATACCCTATGTATTGAAGGAAAAAGGTCCTTGGAATTTCAAAGCACCTTTTATGTACTTGTAAAAACTAACTATTAAGCATTACGGGCATTACCAACATGGTGATGTTTTCTCCCTCGTCCAGCCCGTCCACCGGGGTAAGTATCCCAGCACGGTTAGGGAGGCTCATTTCCAGGGAAACGTCATCCGAATTAAGGCTATTCAACATTTCGGTTAGAAAACGGGAGTTAAATCCTATTTGCATATCATCACCTTGATAGGAACAGGTAAGCCGTTCCTCGGCCTTGTTGCTGTAATCAATATCCTCGGCGGATATATTCAATTCGGCCCCGGCAATCTTTAACCTAATTTGGTGTGTCGTCTTATTGGAAAATATGGAAACCCTGCGAACGGAACTCAAAAATTGATTTCTGGAGATGGTCAATTTATTGGGATTTTCCTTGGGTATTACCGCTTCGTAATTTGGATACTTACCATCGATCAACCTACATATCAATTCCGTATCCTCAAAACTGAATTTGGCATTGCTATCGTTATATTCTATGGTTACCTCGGATTCACTTCCCGATAAAATCCCCTTTAAGAGGTTTAAGGGTTTCTTGGGCATAATGAATTCCGCTACCTGGGACGCGGAAACATCGGAACGTTGATACTTCACTAGTTTATGGGCATCCGTGGCGACGAAAGTAAGATTCTCCGATGAAAATTGGAAGAATACGCCGCTCATTACAGGTCGCAAATCATCATTTCCGGCAGCAAATATGGTCTTGGTGATCGCAGTGGCCAAAATATCGCCCATGACCACGGTTGAGCTGGGATTTGCCAATTCTACCGCTTTTGGAAATTCGGCCCCATCTGCATAGGCCAAGGCGTACTTACCGTGATTGGAGCTGATCTCAACGGTATTGTTATCCTCTACGATAAAGGTCAAAGGTTGTTCTGGAAAGGTCTTTAAGGTTTCAAGTAGCAATCGCGCAGGGACGGCGATGGTGCCCTCATTTTCTGAATCTACCTGTAATTTGGAACTCATGGTAGTTTCCAAATCGGAGGCCGAGACCGTCAATTCATTTTGTTTTAGGTCAAAGAGAAAATTATCCAAGATAGGAAGGGTATTACTATTATTGATCACTCCGCCCAACACCTGTAGGTGTTTTAATAAATAAGTGCTGGATACTATAAATTTCATTCGCTGCTTTTTTACTTTTAGACCATACCCTTAGCGATGCTTATCGGGAAAATACTTCCCGGCCCTATTTAAATGGGGCCAACATCGACCAATGGCAATCAAACAAAGATATTTTAAATGTATTTTTTACCGAAACAAACTTATTAACATCTAGGAGCCGTATTTTCGTCTTCTCCAGTAATTGAAAACAAGACCAAAAATTAAGGTCAGGAGTATGGGAACACCTATATTTATTAGCTGCCATTTCGTTTTTTCCGCTGCTATTTTTTGGGCATCTAACAAAGGAATAGCTACTTTCTTGCTTCGGATGTTTATAAGTCCGGTATCATCCAATAAGTAATTAAAGGCATTGACTAAAAATTCCTTGTTGCCATAAAAATTATTGGTCCATTTGTCATATCCCAATTCCAGAGGCCTACCATTTCGCAATTGATTTTTTATCAAGTCTCCATCGGCTATTACCAGCATTTTATTTTCATTTCCTTGTTCCAGGGCTCCCTTCAGTGTAACCGGTTTTATACGATTGGCAAAGGCAGATTTAAACTTCCCATGGATCAGAACGGCCAGTGCCTTATTTCCGTCGTTATATAAATCTTTGTTCGGGGGGGCGTTTAAAACATCCAGGCTTATTTGCTTAGGGGTACCTTCCATTCTGGAAAGGGGCGAACTACGATAGAGTATAGTTTTTGTATTGGAGTTGGACAAGGTATCCATGGCATTGGCAAACTGGAATCGTAGGGCTTCTAAATTGTGGGTAATCGGATGATTGTTTTGAGAGAAAACCATTGGGTTATAGTACCAGGGCACCGGATCGTATTGGGAGTTATTACCCTCTCCACTGGCCAAAACAATTTGGGTAAAATACAGATCATTGATCAAAACGGGGTTTATGCGGACACCATAGCTAAAAAAGAAGTCGTTAAGATTTAAATCCCGGGGTAGGGCCATAGCCGTACCGCTTTCATTGAAGAGACTATCCAGTTCCATGGCCACCTGGTCAATGAGCCAAACCGACTTTCCGCCATTGACAATAAATTGGTCTAAGATATATTTTTCCGCATCGGAAAAGGCCTCTGTTGGTTTGGCAATTAGCGCTAAATCGTATTGCTTAAGGTCATCCAATGTTTTTTGCGGATTTGAGGTCACCGAATCCAACGTAATAGCCCCCAAATTATAATAGTCCCGGATCGTGGTTAGGAAATCCGCCATGTAGATATCCTCCAGTTCGCCATTTCCTTTAATGACTGCAATCCGCTTTTTCTCCTTTAATGTAATCTTGGTAAAGGCGTCAGCGAAGGCATATTCCAAGTGCTGTACGGAATTATTGATGCGATCTTCGGTAGTGGCTCCCAGCCTATTTTTTAGCAGGGGCACTTTTACCGTCGCATTTCTATAATTCACCATGGCCCAAGGAAAAACAATATCCTGGGAAAAGGATGCATTATCCTCCATGGTAACCCGGGTGGGGGTGAGCCCCAGGGACTGGAGGTCGGTGATGACACCATCAACTTGCTCTTCTCCCTCCAAGGGATTTACAAAATTAAACTTTAGATTGGGGTTTTCTTCCGCAAATTCCTCCAATAGGGATCTTGTTTCGGTTTGTAGCTTTAAAAACTCGGGAGTGAGGTTACCTTCCAAAAGAATATCCACGATTACAGGGCTTTCAAAATGGCTTACGGTATTGATCGAAGGTTGGGATAGGGTATACCTCCCATCTTCCGTAAGATCTAAACGGATATAGAACAAGCTGGCAACAAGGTTTAGGGCTATGACAAGGATAATTCCCTTTATAATGGATGTAGCACCTTTTCTCATTATCGTTTTCCGTACTTAAGTTGAATTACAATCATACCTAGGAAGAACCCCGTAAGGCTAATGAAATAAATCAAATCCCTACTATCCAGGACCCCTCTGGCCACGCTTTCAAAATGGGCTTTCATGCCCAATTCCTTAATAAAAAGCCCCAACCTGCTATCAGGAATCAGGGTAGCCAAAGCTTCAAAACCATAGTACATAAAAAAGCATAATACCGTAGAGAGCATAAAGGCCATGATCTGATTTTCGTTCAGGACCGAGGTAAACAAGCCAATGGCGTTGTAAGTCGCCGCCAAAAATAAAAGGCCTATATATGACCCATAGACCAATCCTAAATCCAGATTCCCAGGGGTAACCCCCAATTGTGAGATGGTATGTACATAGAGGAAGGTTGGCAATAAAGTGGTGAGCACCAAAGCAAAGGTTCCCAAAAACTTTCCCATAACCAGTTGCCAATGGGTTATGGGTTTAATGAGTTGTAGTTCCAAGGTGCCCAATTTCTTTTCTTCGGAGAAACTTCGCATCGTCAGAGCCGGAATCAACAACAAAAATATCCAGGGAGCCAAAAGAAAAAAGTTTCCCAAATCCGCAAAGCCATAGTCAAAAATATTGAAGGGGCCTTGGAAGACCCATAGGAAAAGACCATTGAGTAAAAAGAACAATCCAATGACCAGATAACCTATGGAAGAGGTAAAGAAGGATTGTATTTCTCTTTTAAAAATTGCCAACATATGTCTAGGTCATCCCATTTTTTTAGATAAGCTCCATGCTTCCGGTTTTGCATCGAAAAGGACCTTGGTCTTGTTCCAAGTCTCCCTAAAAAGATTGGATTGTCTATAGTCGTCCAAGCACTTGGCATCTTCCCAATGACTCTGGGTGAAAAAAACGGCGGGATTATCCATGTCTTGATAAAGTTCCAACAATGTACAACCTTTGAAAGCCTGAATTTTTTGTCGGGTTTCGGCAAAAATCCGCTCAAAACTAGCAATATTTTCTTTTTTGAAAGTCAATTTTACAATGCGTACCAACATTTAGAGAAAATTAATGGTTATGGTATCCCTATAATCCAATCCCAAAAGGGTAGAGGCTCCTCCTACAGTGCTGAGGTTACTTTTGTAAATGGCCAGTTCAATATACCCGGCCGAATTAAAGATGGCCAGCAAATCCCCTGCACCTTTGCGCCTGTTTTTATCAAGATTAAAATTTATGATGTCGCTATAATTATCATGGATGTCCTTTAGCTTTGTGGTTCTGGCTTGGATTTCAAAATCCCTTCCCTTTTTGTACCCCAAAAAAAACTTTTTATGGATGTTTGTAACTACGTTCCCGTAATTATCAATATAGATTACACTACCCATAATTTTTTTGCCATCCTCACTTGTCCTTGGTGAAAAATCCCGTAATTCCTTGAGTTGCCCAAACGGTTTGCCCACTACCTCCAAAGTGCCTCCACGAGCAATATGACAAGCCACTTGAACCAAGACATCCAAAGTAGGGAACGGGCCCGAAGTTAGATTGGGTAGTTGTATCTCTACGGCTTTTTCTGGCCTCATCTCAGAAGTGATAAGACCGATTACCCCAGTATTCGCAGTTACGAAATAATGCCCATCCACCAAGACCGCAATATGCTGGTTTTCTTGGGTGGGTTCTGCATCCACCCCAACAATGTGAATGCTCCCTTCAGGAAAATTTCTGTAGGAGTTTGCCAGGATATAGGCGCACTCCTGAATATTGAAAGGGCTTATTTGGTGCGAAATATCAACAATTATGGCATCCGGCAGTTCCTTGTAGATGGCACCCTTTAAGATACCGGAAAAATGGTCTTTTAGTCCAAAATCTGTAGTGAGGGTAATGATTGCCATGCAGCAATGTTGATATGTTTTTGGTTAGGCAAACTGAAATTTTACTTAAGTTTGTTGAGCAAAATTAAACAAAAAAACAGCCTTGCGAAATTATAATTTTTCTACCCTTAATTCTTTAAATACCACTAATTTTTGAACGAACTTATCCTAGAACTTACCGAAATAAGCCCCAGAGAGTTTTTTGGGCGGCAAAATGAAAATATAGACATATTAAAAAAGTATTTCCCTCAGTTGAAAATTGTGGCTAGGGGCAATAAGATCAAGGTTTACGGGGACGAAGAACGGCTTGAGGAGTTTGATCGGCGTTTTGACATGCTGGCCGCGCATTTTGCCAAATACAACAAATTGGACGAGAACGTGATTGAACGGGTGCTTACAAGCACTACCGAGGAAGATTACAAATCGTCGGATAAGAGTGGAGATGTTCTGGTACATGGTGTTAGCGGAAGACTTATCAAAGCGCAGACCGCAAACCAACGCAAATTGGTAGATGCGGTAAACGCAAATGATATGGTCTTTGCCATTGGTCCGGCCGGAACGGGTAAGACCTATACCGGGGTAGCCCTGGCCGTAAAGGCATTAAAAGAAAAGCAAGTAAAGCGCATTATCTTAACAAGGCCCGCCGTGGAGGCCGGTGAAAACCTGGGCTTTTTACCTGGGGACCTCAAGGAAAAACTAGATCCCTACATGCAGCCCTTATACGATGCCTTACGAGATATGATCCCCTCCGAAAAGCTGGCCCACTACCTTGAAAACGGTACCATACAAATTGCACCTATGGCCTTTATGCGGGGCCGTACACTGGACCATGCCTTTGTAATCCTGGACGAGGCCCAGAATACTACCCATGCCCAGATGAAAATGTTCCTCACCCGAATGGGCAAAAGCGCTAAGTTTTTGATAACGGGCGATCCGGGTCAGATAGATTTACCCCGTAGGGTGATTTCCGGTTTAAAGGAAGCCCTTCTTATTCTTAAGAATGTAAAGGGGATAGAAATGATATATCTGGACGACAAGGATGTTATCCGGCACAAATTGGTCAAGCAAGTAATAGAGGCCTACAAGAATATAGAACATCAGAATTAATAGAATGGCCAATACGATTACCACCACCGATTTCAATTTTCCAGGTCAACAAAGTGTCTATAAGGGCAAGGTCCGAGAGGTATATGCACTGGAAGGGAATGTATTGGTCATGGTAGCCACAGACCGCCTTTCCGCTTTTGATGTAGTCATGCCCAAGGGGATTCCCTACAAAGGGCAGATCTTGAATCAGATCGCGACCAAAATGATGGAGGCTACCCAAGATATTGTACCGAATTGGCTAATGGGCACTCCCGACCCCAATGTAGCCATCGGTCATGCCTGTGAACCCTTTAAGGTAGAAATGGTGATTCGAGGTTACCTTTCCGGTCATGCAGCAAGGGAATACAAAAAGGGAAAGCGCACCCTCTGTGGAGTACCTATGCCCGAAAAAATGAAAGAAAATGACAGGTTTCCAGAGCCTATCATCACTCCGGCTACCAAGGCCGAAAAAGGAGACCATGATGAGGATATTGCCCGTGAAGACATCCTGAAAAAGGGAATTGTCGGTGAGGAGGACTATCAAATTCTCGAAGAGTACACCAGGGCGTTGTTCCAAAGAGGGACTGAAATTGCAGCCCAAAGAGGGCTGTTATTGGTAGATACCAAATATGAATTTGGAAAGACCAAGGAAGGCAAAATAGTGTTGATAGACGAAATTCATACGCCGGACTCTTCCCGTTATTTTTATGCCGAGGGATATAAAGAACGACAGGATAGGGGGGAGACCCAAAAGCAGTTGTCCAAGGAATTTGTACGACAATGGCTAATACAGAACGGTTTTCAGGGATTGGAAGGACAGACCGTCCCCGAAATGACGGATGATTACATTCAAACAGTATCCGAACGCTATATAGAACTGTACGAAAATATTATCGGAGAGACTTTTGTAAAAGCCGATTTAGGCAATATTCAGGAGCGGATTGAAAGCAACGTTTTGGAATATCTCAACAAATCCTGATTTTACTTTAATAACCATTTTAAGGTCACCTCTCTTTTCTCCCGCAGTTTTGCCAATATCTTAAGGAAGGCAATAGCCGTAATGTAGGCATCGCCCAAAGCCGTATGTCGATCTTTTTTTGAGATATTGAACATATCCGCGAGTTCGTCCAGGGTATAGCTTTCCTGCTGTTGAATGAGATTGGATCTAAGGCGTGTTTTTTTGTATAATGAGGAGGTATCCAAATATCGGTTCTTTAAATCGGGCAGGTGCAAACGGTCTAGGGCGGCATTGATCATATGGATGTCGAATAGGGCATGATGGGCGATTATAACGGCATTTCCCAAAAAAGCCAAAAACTTTTGTAAGGCCTCCTCTTCCGGAATGGTATCCTTTCTTCCCTCTTTGCGGATACCATGTATTTTAACCGTTTCCTTGGAATGGACCTCTTGTTCCAGATAAGCTGAAAAGCTTTCGGCTACCTTGATCTTTTTGTGTTGCAAGGTCAAGGCCCCGATGGACAGGATACGGTCTTTGTTATAATCAAAACCGGTAGTTTCCGTATCCAGAACCACAAAACGGACTTCTTGGAGATTTTCGGTTTGTTTTTTTTGGAACAAAGCTTCGTATTCCTCCCAATACGAAGGAAAGTTACCTCTCTTTTTTTTGCTGAAAAGTCCCATTACCGTAATAAATTGGAGACTTGGAACCGAACGGAAAGCAATTCTTGTATTTCCTTAATCGTTTTGAAGGTTCGTTTCAATTTTATCCTTTCTTCCTTGTTCAATTTTTCCAGCGCAATATACCTCCCGGAGTCGTGATGCAACAACCCCTGTTTTGTCCTAAACTTTAAGAGCGCCTTGGTCGCATAGGAACAGGCCAAAAAAAGCTCACTATTCTTAGGTTCCAATTCCGCTAATTTTTCATAACGCTCCCAGGTATTGCCGATTCCCTTTACGGAATGAGACAAAATGAGCACTCGCGCTGCATCGATAAGGGGCATCAACGCCCTTCGTTTAAGGTCAAAGAAATCCTTGTGCGCCCCGTCTTGTTCCACCAAAAATTGGCGGAAGAATCCTGTTGGACTTGGGTTTTGCAAAGCACCACTGGCAAGATGTAGAAAAAAGATCGGATAGGTTTCGGTACATTGAAAAATATGCTCCGATAACGTATTTACCACCTCTTTGTCCCCATAGGAAACATTGTAATCAAAAAAAATGGAGGACATGAGTACTTCGTCCGGTCCGGGATTCGTAATCCAGTGGGATACCTTATCCTTCCATTCCTGCAAACTTAGGCACCATTTGGGGTTGGAGGCCATCATCTCGGCTGGGCAGTAATCGAACCCTATAACATGGAGTCCATGGGTCACATGCTTGGCGAGGGTCAGGAAATATTTGGTAACCTTGGCCTTTTGACTTTCCGCAACATCTTCAAAAAGTAGGGCATTGTCCTGGTCCGTATGCAACATTTGCTCACTGCGCCCCTGACTGCCCATGGACAACCAGGCAAATTTGACCGGTGGGGGTCTCTTCATTTTTTGTAATGAAATGGCAATGACCTGTTTAATACAGGTATCGTTAAGCTCGGATAGTATTTTGGCAATCAGTCCCATAGGAATATTCTGATCTAAATAGCCCTGTAAGAGATGTTGTATGCTTTTGCGCAAGGGCTTTATCTGCTTGTATTTTTTTGCCCGTTTAATCGCCTTTACCAATACCGCGGGATTGTCCCCTAGGGATACCATTACGTCATGTTTGGAGAGGATTCCCACAGCCTTGGTATGCGGTGTGCCATCGTGGGTGAGTACCAAATGACTGATGTTGCTTTTCATCATGGCCATTTGGGCCTGGGTCACCGTCATTTTTCTGGGATAGGTAATCACAGGATGCGACATTATTTCCGAAGCCGGACTGTCTATGGAAAACAGGCCCGTTACAATTTTGTTCCTCAGATCCTTGTCGGTGATAACACCAATGGGCAGCTCGTTTTCCAATACTAAAATTGAGCCGATTCGGTGTTTTGTCATGGTCTCGGCCACCTTTTTCATGCTGGTACCTGGGGTACAGCTCACCACTTTTTTGGAATAGCTTACGGGTTGTAAGTCCAACAACTTTACCTCGGGGTTTATGTTTTGGGCATTTTCATTCCCGTAGAGTTTTCCACGATGTACCTTGGAGTAGGGATTGCGGGTATTGGATGCAAAACTTTCGATAAGAAAATTTCCTACCTCTTCATTCTCCTTGGCGTAGGGTTTGAATATAGCGATCGGGATACCGTATAAGATACTTTCTTCGTGTGCCCGGGCCTCCAATTTGTAATTTTCATGAGCCATTAAGGGCCGTAAGCCAAAAATATCCCCTTCATCACAGATGTCAACAATTTCATTGTTGGCAATTTTGCGAAGGGCAATGGCCCCTTCGTGCACGATGTAAAAAAAATCGTGCGGGGTCTCGTCTTCCGAAAAGACCAAGCCACCTTTTTCATGATAGGCGATGGAAACCTCTTGGGATAGTTTATCCAATTTGGATTTTTCCAATGCATTAAATGGGGGGAAGTTTTCCAGAAAATCGGCCACCCTTTCCGAGATGGTATTTTGCATACCGCGGTTTTATAGCTAAAGTTACTTCATGATTTGGAAAAGAAAAAACGACTATAATTTTTGGTTCTTTATGCTTTTGTATTTTAGTGGATAAGCAGGGAGGTTTTTCACCTTACCTGGATAGATTTATTTAATTTTTAATATGTTTCATGAAAGGCATTAGAAGTAAAACTAGTGTTATCAAATGGGTAGAAACGCCAGAAGAATAATTTGGAGTATCATTAGTTATGAAAAATGATTTTAAAAAGACTAAAAATTTTATATTAAAGCCAGTGGCAGCTATTATTGTTACAATGATTTTGATGCTCATAGTACTTTATTTACCAATGCTTTACAAAAAAATCTTTACTGATCAAAGATTTTGTCTAGGGTCTAAAGAGAGATTTGAATTTTCATACACAAGCGAATATGATTATGAGAAAATATCCGATGTATACGTGAATGACATTGTTTATATCAGCATTGGAATTAATGAAAATGAAAGTACATTTCTAAGTTGCTCTTTTAATAGTGAAAATTCGGATGATTTTTCAATACAGCATGTGGCAATCGGTGATACTATTTTTAAAAAAGTTAA
This sequence comes from Ulvibacterium sp., assembly GCF_028285715.1. GTDB lineage: Bacteria > Bacteroidota > Bacteroidia > Flavobacteriales > Flavobacteriaceae > Ulvibacterium. The sequence continues at coordinate 272,219 of NZ_JANQOO010000021.1, read as the reverse complement.
TTCAAATTATTATTCAATATTTAAAGAAGGAAAAGAATATATTTTTATAATTGATAAAAATCGAGTAGGAATGGACAATAGCGAAATGGACTTATGAAATTAGTGGCAATACTCCAAATAAGGGTAATATCTCCCTCTCCGCAGTACTCACCATAGGCAAGGTTGTACTACTGCGACAAAACTTCCTTTACCGACAGTCTGTTATTGCCGGCCAGCATTAGTAAGCAGTAAATTTTAGGGAAGCAATGAATTATAGCCCTTGTTGGGCAAAGTTTTTTATTTAATTCCAGCACAATAGTTTTTAATTTTTTTTACTGAAGTCGTATCGGAATCCGAATTGCTACTCCACCAGTTTTTATTTGAAATATGCCAACTTCTATATTCCCAATTTTTTCCATTACAGTCAAAATTTCCTCTTCCACTTAGAAGGGCATGAAGTGCTTTAGGGTCACTTGAAGTATTTAACTTTACTCCATTGCGCATTATTACTTTTGTTCTAGAGACATCATTATTTTCTTTGGTAGAAGTAAACAATATGCCTGATGTTGGGATTTTGACCTCGTATCCAAAGTTCAAGTTTGATTTAAAAAGAGGTTCTGTATTCTCAACACCATAAACAATTGTGATATGTCCTTTGTAATTATCAGGTAGAATTATAATTTTTTCTCTTGAGTGCCAAAGATTGAAAATATAATGTCCAGCCAAGATTAGAATACCAATTACATTGGTCAGAAGCCAATTATTTGAAAATCTCTGTATTATGGCGTCAATTACCAATCCTAAAATTCCAGCACCAGTCAATACAATTAGAGCCAACATTCCCCAGCCTTCAACATCCGTACTTTTAGAAGTCCAATAAGTATAATGGCTCCAAACCATTAGACCTAAAGAAGCAATGTTTAGAATCGTTGGTCGGTATTTCATGTACTTACATTGTGCCCTAACGGTCATGTGTATGATTGGTTGCGGACTTTTCCCGTGGAAAATGTCCGCTTGACTTTAAAGATAATTGATTGCAGGAATTTCCAATGTGGAAATTCCGCCCGCAATTAATTATACACCGTGTTAGCAAACGTTTTTATTATTCCAGCGTAGTTTTCCACTTTTATTTTTCCGTTTGTTGGAATCATGTTTTGCCACACCCAATTATAGTGTCCAATTACTTTTTCCGCACTTAAATGAGGCCTTTCACCTGTTGTATGTCCGTCTGCAACCACGGTTATGTCATAATCTTTTGTCAGGGCAGATTGAATCGTAGATTCTACGCAAAAATCCGTTGCACAACCAGTAATTAACAATTCTTGCGTTTTCAATTCCGCAAGTTTGTCCTGAAGTCCAGATTTGTAAAAAACATCGTTTGCATATTTGTCCAGTCGAATGTCAGTCGGTTTGATTTTAAGTTCGTCCAACAATTCCCATTCCCAAGAGTTCTTTTCAAACTTTCCAGTACCATTTCCATCGTGTTGGATAAAAATTACCGGAAAGTCCATTTTGCGGAACAAGTCCGCCAGTCCGTTTATTCGGTTTACGACTCCACTCGTGTCAAATCGAGGGGTTTTGGGCGTGAAAGAACCCTTTTGCATATCAATTACCAAAAGAGCTTTCTTACTTTTCATCAATTTGATTTAAATGTTTGCTAACGATCTCGGCTATGATTCCTGCCCCCAGCAGGCAGGTCGACTTGGGAAATCCCAACGGGATTTTCCAGCTAAAAAATCCAGCCAATTTAAAGATATAGATTTTCAAATAGGGCAGAAGGGAAAGCTGAATTATAGCCAATGTTGTGCTTAGTTTTTTTTACGATATTCTAGATATTCATCAATATCTAAAATCCTTCTTTTCTGTAAATCGATTTTCATCAATTCACTTAGTTCATTGTATTTGCTACCAATATCAGGTGTGTATTTTTTCGATTCTTTTTCGCGTTTTTCTTTCGCTTTTTTCCTTTCATTCAGTCTCCATTTACGTTCGCTATCCTCCTCAAATTTTGGAATAAATTCTTCTGGCATCTTTGTTAATTCAGATACCATTTTTGAAATAGCACTAGAAACATCGTTAAGCTTTTCGGTAATCTCTTTGGTTGAAAGTAAATCCAATCGAATCTCTAGTTTGTAATATTTTTCAAGTTCAGATTCGGTCAATGAGCCCAGACTCCTAATTAGTTTATCCAGAAGGTGTAAAATGTCTTGGTAAAGCTTCTCCAATTCCTGAACATCTCTTTCTTTTTCATCAATCAGTCTATTGCGGTTTTCTCTTTTCAAAGTCGTTTTTGCTGTATAACGTGAATTTAGAATCACTGCAAGTCCAGCTATAATTGCTCCTAAAAGAGTTCCGATTAATGTCCACCAGTTTTCCAAATATTTTGCCTTTTTAAATTAAGCACAACTTGCTTATATGGATGTAAAATACATCTATATACACCTAAAATAGGAATAAAACCGATGAAAAGGGTTGTTCCTTATTTCAAAGTTCAAAATCATCGAAAGGGTTTTTTATTTTGTCCAAACTCGTGGTGCTAACATGGGTATAAATCATTGTTGTTTTTGGGCTATTGTGCCCCAAAAGTTCTTGAATAAATCTTAAATCTGTACCATTTTCCAATAAATGGGTGGCAAAACTATGTCGCAGCATATGGGGGTTACCTTTTTTGGGACACCTGCTTTGTTGACAGCTTTTACAATTATTCTTAAAGCACTTGATGAGGAATAGGGACGATTCCCTGGTCCCTCGAATAAGTATTCCTTGGGCCTGTACTCCTTAAAGTAGGTCCTAAGTTCACCAGGCAGGGTTGGGTTGGGACAGTACCTTTCGTGGGGTTGCCATGCCCTCATCGGACTACTGGTTCCGCTATGATCTTATCGAGGGATGGTCCTTCACGGGGCATTTTGCCTTGAAAAGATAGTGGGATGTCAGTATATCCTAGGACTTGATGTCAACCACCCCCTTTCCTAATCTTTGACACTAAAACAAAAACCCCTCCTGGAATATGGAAGGGCTTGTAGCGAGAGGGAGACTTGAACTCCCGACCTCAGGGTTATGAATCCTGCGCTCTAACCACCTGAGCTACCTCGCCATTTGATTAAAACGGCTGCAAATATAAAGTTTAATTTTGTGCCTATCAACTCTGGCAGTTCAAATTATTCCATCGGTTTTATTTTTTTATCATTTGGAAATATATATATTGCCCGAAGAAAAAATCATCGTAATGGACGATAAAATAAAATTTGAACTTGAATTTGTGATACAGTCCTCTCCCCAATTACTGTATCAATACCTGTCCACCCCATCCGGACTTTCGGAATGGTTTGCGGACAACGTAAACTCCCGTGGGGAGATGTTCAGTTTTATTTGGGACGGTTCCGAGGAGGTTGCCAAACTGCTAAAACGCAAAAGCGATGAATTCGTAAAATTTGCCTGGGAGGAAAACGAGGATGATTCGTATTTTGAAATGAAGATCATTGTGGATGAAATCACAAAGGACGTTTCCCTGTTTATTACGGATTTTGCGGAAGAGGATGAGGTGGACGAGGCCAAAATGCTTTGGGAAAATCAAGTCTCCGATTTAAAACACGTTTTGGGATCCCAATAACGATTTCTTATTTTAATTCTATATTTGACCTTGATTTTTTTCAAGGTTTTTTTATGGTCAATTTTAACGGTAAGCTCCTTCCCGAAAATGCTTTTTTCTTAAATCATGAAAATAGAGGACTACGCTATGGCGACTCCCTTTTTGAGACCCTACGTGCCGTAGATGGGCAAATCTTGCTTTGGGAGGACCATTATCTACGACTTATGGCCTCCATGCGCATATTACGTATGGAAATTCCTATGGAGTTTACCATGGAATTCCTGGAAGCTGAAATACTTAAAACGATTCACGCCGATCCATCCACTAAAAACTGGAGAGTCCGTTTTACCGTTTTTAGGAATAACGGGGGGCTATATTTACCCAAAAGCAATGCAGTTTCCTATGTTGTAGAATGTAAGGAACTGACCAGTCCCTTTTATGTCTTGGAGGAAAAATCCATTGTGGTGGAGCTTTTTAAGGATTTTTATGTGAATGCCGGCCTGCTTTCCACCTTAAAGACCAGCCATAGGCTTATTAATGTAACAGGGAGCATCTATGCCCAAGAAAATGGCTATGACAATTGCTTATTGCTAAACCAGAACAAAATGGTGGTCGAGGCCTTGAACGGAAATATTTTTCTGGTACAGGGAACTACCATCAAGACCCCGCCATTAAGCGATGGTTGTCTTAATGGGATTATCCGGAAGAAACTTTTGGAGATTATCGGTAACCTAAACCATTATAGTTTGGAAGAAGTGTCCATTTCCCCTTTTGAGCTTCAAAAGTCCGACGAACTGTTTATTACAAATTCTATTTCGGGTATTGTATCCGTTACCAAATACAGAAAAAAGGAATACACGGCGCAAGTAGCGAGGGACCTGGTCGGAAAACTGAATGCTGTGATACGATTGGGCGCTGTGGATTAGTTGAGACTTGGATTTTCGGGAGCGTTGGACCATAAAAGGTAATTGCCACCCAATTCGATCATTTTCTCTTTCCAAAAGGCCACAGAGGATTTTTGGATAATGGCGCTTTCATATTTGTTCTTGACCACAATCCAGGATTTTGAAGACAGTTCTTGGTCCAATTGAAGGGAAGACCACCCGGAATAGCCCAAAAAGAAGCGGATATCGTTTTCGGAAATTATTTTTTGATTTATGAGACTAATGGTCTTCTCAAAATCCCCGCCCCAGTAAATACCATCCGAAATCTCTATACTATCGTTGATGAGGTGGGGTACCTTATGAATGAAATAAAGGTTGTCTTGCTCCACGGGGCCGCCATTGTATACCTGAAAAGGAATTGTAATTTCGGTAATCAAATCGTTGATATGGTATTCCAAAGGCTTGTTGAGAATAAACCCTACCGAACCTTCTTCGTTATGTTCGGCAAGTAGCACAACGGAACGATTGAACGAAACGTCCCCTGTTAACGAGGGTTCTGCAATAAGGAGTTTACCTTTTTTAGGTTTTAGACCTAGCATAATAGTATGGACTTGTTTATCTAAAATAAAACAATTCCCCAAAATACCAAAAGCCCGGATACAAAAAGGCATCCTTAACTTCTTGGTTAAGGATGCCCTATTATATAGTAAAATCGTATAAACTAGTTTACCGCGTTGCCTAAATCGGCTCCTGCCTTAAACTTAACAACATTTTTAGCTGCAATTTGGATGGTTTTGCCTGTAGAAGGATTTCTACCTTCCCTTGCATTTCTCCTAGATACGGACCAAGATCCAAAACCAACTAGAGAAACCCGGTTTCCACTTTTAAGAGATCCTTCTACATTTCCCAAGAAGGATTCCAATGCCTTTTTTGCCGCTGCTTTTGTGATGCCAGCATCCGCTGCCATAGCGTCGATTAATTCTGTTTTGTTCATAATGTAATTAAATTAATTGTTGTTAAAATAATTTTAAAACCTAATAACAAATTTATATGGATTTGCCACGAACACAAGTAAAATGGAGGGAAATCCCCGTTTTTGTTGATAACTCGAGACGTTTGTTGATAAAGTAGGGCGATTTTTACGTTTCTCGCAGCCCAATAACGGCGGGGCCTCAGGCCATATAGGCAGTTTTGGATAATTTTAGGCCGTTTAGGATTTCTTGGGTCTTCATTTTCCGTTTCCCCGATAATTGCATTTCCAAAATTTGAATATAGCCACCCGGGACGGCAACTCGAATTTCCTTTTTGTCAAATAGGACCTGGCCGTTTTTATGGGAATGATTTTCCTTCTCCATGGTAGCGGTATAAATCTTTACCAGTATAGTTTCCGTATCATTGATTAGGGTACTCCATGCTGCCGGATAGGGACTTAGCCCACGAATGTGGTCGTGGATTTCCTGTATACCATTATCCCAATTTATATTACATGTCTCTTTGTGTATTTTTGGGGCCTTTTTTAGATTTTGGGAGTTGCTTTGTTGCTGCCTTTTTACGGAATGGTTCTCGATTTGCACGACCGTCTTTACTACCAAATCCGCTCCCATATGCATTAATCTGTCATGAAGTGTTCCCGCGTTGTCGGTTTCTTTGATGATAACCTTTTCTTGAAGGATTACTTCACCAGTATCTATTTTTTCGTCCAAAAAAAATGTAGTGACCCCGGTTTCCGTTTCCCCGTTGATAATGGCCCAATTAATAGGTGCCGCCCCCCTATATTGAGGCAAAAGGGAGGCATGTAGGTTAAAGGTGCCATATTCCGGCATTTGCCATACTTCTTTGGGAAGCATCCGAAAAGCGACCACTACCTGTAGATTGGCATTCAAGGCTTTTAATTCTGATAAAAAGGACGGATTTTTTAAATTGGTCGGTTGTAGAATTTTAATATCGTGCCGTTGGGCATATTTTTTTACAGCCGATTCCTGAAGCTTGCGCCCCCTACCGGCCGGCCTATCCGGAGCAGTGATTACACCCACTGGTGTATAACCGCTTTCTACCAATTTGGCCAATGAGGCGACGGCAAAATCGGGTGTCCCCATAAATATGATCCGTAATTTTCCCATATTAAAGCAATTCGTATTCGTTTTTGGTATTTATTCGTATTTCCCCATCTTCCAGTAGATATGCTATCACTTTTAAGACCCTATCTTCTTCATGCGTCAGGATTTCGATCAATTGTCTTGACGTTCTTTTCTTTTCCCTTAATAAGGTCAATACCTTTTCGGAAAGCGATTCCAAACTTTCAATAGCTCCGGAAGCCCTCCCTAAGCAAACATCACATATACCACAATCCTTTTTACATTTCTCACCAAAATATGCCAAAATTTGCCTGTTCCTACACCGGGAATCCGTATTGATATAGCGGAGCATATGGGCTACATTTTCCTGTTTGATCCGGTTTTGCTCTTGTACATTTTTAGCAAATCCATGGATGGTACTATCATCTTCCCTGGGTACTAGAAATAGTATATTCAAGTCTTGATTGACAGCATTATATTCGATGATGCCGTCTTTTTCCAATCGAAGCAGTATTTGGATAATATTTTCTTCCTTTTGTCCTGATTTTTTGGCGATAAGACCGGTATTTATTTTCGTGTCAAAATCGAAAACTCCCCCATAGGTCCGTAGTAACGTTTGTACAACCTCTTGCAGGGTACGATTTTTTTCCAAATACTCAAAAATTTGCTGTTTGTTCGCTAAAAAACGTACTGTACTTGTTCTGAAAAAGAATTCGGACAATGATATCACTGAATTTAGGTCTAGGATGCGTAGGGCATTGTAGGCCAAGATCGTGTTCAATTGATACGTCGAACAAAATACATTGAAGTTTAATGGATAGGATTCGTTATTTCCACCTCCATAGGGTATCTGAAAATAGTTGTTGAGTCGGTTATATATTTTTTTAAGGAAAGAAACATCCGGTAGTACACTTAAAAACTGGTTCCTTAGTTGTTTTTCATCCTTTTTGTTGGTGATGAGTATGGCTTTTGCAGGCTTACCGTCCCTACCTGCTCTCCCAGCTTCTTGGAAATAGTTTTCCAGACAATCCGGTATTTGGTAATGTAATACCAGCTCTACATCCGGTTTGTCTATCCCCATTCCAAAGGCATTGGTGGCCACTATGGTCTTTACCTTGTTTGTAAGCCATAAACTCAGCTTTTTTTCCTTTTCCGTATTGGAAATTCCGCCGTGAAAAAAAGTTGCGCTAACACGGTTTGCATTCAAATAATTGGAGAGCTCTTCTGCCGCACGTCGCGTGCGGACATAGACTATGGAACTTTTTTGAACCTTGGCACAAAGTTGCTTGAGCCTATAAAGTTTGTCTTCTTCCCATAGTACGCTAAAGGCAATATTGTCCCTGGCAAAGGAATCCTTGAATACCGAGTGTTTTTTAAACCGTAAGTTTTCAACAATATCCGCGGCTACTTTTTCCGTGGCCGTGGCGGTAAGGGCCAAAAAGGGAACATCAGGATGCAAATCTCTTAACTTAGAGCATTCCAGATATGCGGGTCTAAAATCATGCCCCCATTGTGAGATACAATGCGCCTCGTCTATGGCAATCAGACTTACATTCATCCGTTGTATCCTTTCCAATACCATTTCCTGCTTTAAGCGCTCGGGGGAAAGGTAAAGGAACTTATAATTTCCGTAAATACAATTATCCAGTAAATCGCTTAGCTCCTCCAATCGGATTCCCCCAGTAAGCGCAATGGCCTTGATACCCTTTTTTTTAAGGTTGTCCACTTGGTCTTTCATCAGGGCGATTAGGGGAGAAACCACAATGCAGATGCCTTCCCTGGCCAGGGTCGGTACTTGAAAACAGATGGATTTACCACCTCCTGTAGGTAAGAGCGCAAGTATATCCGCTCCATTTAGGACACCTTCAATAATGTTCTTTTGGGAACCTCTAAATTCTGAAAAACCCCAATACCGTTGCAAAAGCTCATTTGGACGGTTTTCCATCATTCCGGGTTTAGCAGATTTAGTATATGGTTCCTTCTTTCCTCCACCGAACCCTTAGGAACACTATGGAGTGTATACCCAAAATGTCGATAGGTATTCTGTAGACACTCATGTACGCTAAGGGACTCCTCATAACTCTCAAAACGTGCGCTATCCACAACATGGATTTCGGGCCAGGGCGGCATTATCAATACCATATCATAGCGAAACATTTTACAGGCCTCTGTAAATGTTTCGTCATAGTCCTGGCCAAAACAATCCATATAGGCAAGCACATCCGGGATGCCCCTATCAAAAAAAACAATATCCTTATTGCTCCCCGTGACCGATTGATATTGGGCAATCCGTTGTTGGAGTAGTTGCGTATTGAATTGGATGGGATCCTCTACCGAGATAATGGGATTTATGACAAAGGATTCCAATCCAGCTTGTTCCTTCTCGGCCAAGGTCATGCTTCTGATTACTTCATGCAAACAAGTGAACCCCATTTTTTCCAAGCTTTCGATTACTGAAGTCTTTCCGGTACTTGGCCCACCGGTGATTACAATTTTTTTTGGATTCAATAGTTATGTATATGGTACGCACAAAAATAATCAATACCCCTTAGGTTAAGAAATCTGTTTCCGAAGCCTTATCTTTGCAAAAACATGCTTCATGAATAACGAGAAATCCGATGAGTTCTATAGCCGTTTAAAGGAACAACTTCAGGAAAGCACTAACTGGCCTTCCAACTACTTGTACAAGTTCATTGTTCCAACGGATACCGAGAAGATAGACAAGATACACGGCATTTTTGACAACACCGGGGCGGTTATTGAATCCAAGAAATCAAAAAAAGGAAAGTATACCAGTATCTCCATAACCGTAAACAGAAAAAACCCGGATGAGGTTATCCAAAAATATAAGGAAGTCGGTGCGGTGGAGGGCGTAATTTCCCTATAGGACGCGTATTTGGGTTATTTTTGTTATTTTGCACATATACCTGAAGAACGACTCCATACTAATTTTTAAGCTAAAATTTTTAATTTGAATCCAGTAGAAAATTTAGAATACAACACGGAACGCCCCAAGTTGATCATACCGGAATACGGCCGTCACTTCCAAAAGATGGTGGATCATGCGGTTTCCATTAAAGACGATTCCGAAAGAAACCGAGTGGCCAAAGCCATAATTAGTGTTATGGGGAATTTGCAACCCCATTTAAGGGATGTACCGGATTTTCAACATAAGCTCTGGGACCAATTGTTTATCATGTCCGACTTTAAGCTCGATGTCCAATCACCATTTCCCATCACTTCCAAAGAAGTACTGCAACAAAGGCCGGAACCCCTGGAGTATCCCCAGAATCATCCTAAATACCGATTTTATGGCAACAATATCAAGAGAATGATCGATGTGGCCGTGAAATGGGAAAAGGGCGATATGCGAGATGGTCTTGAATACGCCATTGCCAACCACATGAAAAAATGCTACTTAAATTGGAACAAGGATACCGTAGACGATAAGGTAATATTCAAACACTTGTATGAGTTGAGCGATGGTCAAATAAATTTGGTAGACGAAAACCTCACTGAAAGTGGGCAGTTCCTCAAGAACAGAGTATCCAAGACAGGTCGTGGCGGTTCCAATAAGAAAAACCAAAGAAACAATCGCGGTAAAAAACGATATTAACATTCCTGAACCTACATGGGAACATTTAAAATTGAAGGAGGCCATCAACTTTCTGGTGAAATAACGCCCCAAGGGGCAAAGAACGAGGCCCTTCAGATTCTATGCGCTGTCCTTTTGACCCCTGAAAAAGTGACCATCCATAATATTCCGGATATCGTGGATGTCAACAAACTGATATTGTTGTTGGAAGACCTGGGTGTAAAGATTCAAAAGAAAGGAAAAGGCTCCTATACCTTTAAGTCGGACGATGTGAATTTGGATTATTTGCAATCAGACGATTTTAAAAGGGATGGTAGGGGACTTAGGGGATCCATTATGCTAGTGGGTCCATTATTGTCCCGTTTTGGAAAGGGATATATTCCCAAACCTGGGGGGGATAAGATAGGACGTCGAAGACTGGATACCCATTTCGAAGGCTTCATTAATCTAGGGGCCAAATTCCGCTACAACAGGGAGGAACATTTTTATGGTGTTGAAGCCAAAAAGTTAAAGGGAACTTATATGCTCTTGGATGAGGCCTCCGTAACCGGAACTGCCAATATTGTTATGGCTGCGGTTCTTGCCGAGGGGGAAACTACCATATATAATGCGGCATGTGAACCCTATCTACAGCAACTTTGTAAAATGCTGAACCGGATGGGGGCCAAGATTTCGGGAATTGGATCGAATATGTTGACCATACAAGGGGTTGACCAACTGGCCGGTACCGAACACACCATGCTTCCGGATATGATCGAAATCGGAAGTTGGATCGGTCTTGCAGCTATGACCAAAAGTGAATTGACCATAAAGAATGTGAGTTGGAAAGACCTGGGTCTTATTCCTTCTGTTTTTGGAAAATTGGGTATCCAAATTGAACGTCGGGGCGATGATATTTTTATTCCTAAACACGAGGATGGGTATCAAATCCAGAATTTTATTGACGGTTCCATCCTTACTATTGCAGATGCGCCTTGGCCAGGACTTACCCCTGATTTATTGAGTATTATTCTTGTGGTATCAACACAGGCTAGGGGAGAAGTGCTTATACATCAAAAGATGTTTGAAAGTCGTTTGTTCTTTGTGGACAAATTAATAGATATGGGAGCGAAAATCATTCTTTGCGACCCCCACAGGGCTACGGTCATAGGCCACGATTTTAAATCTACTTTAAAGGCCACTACCATGGTTTCTCCTGATATTAGGGCCGGAGTTTCCCTACTGATTGCGGCTTTATCGGCAAAGGGTACCTCTACCATTCACAATATTGAACAGATCGATAGAGGTTATGAGGATATTGACACCAGGCTTCGGGCCATTGGGGCCAAAATCGTGCGGGTATAATCATTTTTCCACCAAAGACCCATCGGGATATTGAGCAAATCTTCCCTTCTCCTTAGGGTGCACATTGTCCGGATAGGGCCACGGCCAACCGCCAAATTGGGTGATACGATATTCCTGCATTGCCTTCTGAATTTCTTCCTCAGTGTTCATAACAAAGGGCCCATATTGTACCACGGGCTCCCCTAGGGGCCTACCTTGTAACATCAGAAGTGATGCCTCTTTCTCCCCATTTTTGATAAGTACGTCATGGGAAGTTTCCAATTCCATCCCAAAGTTTTTCGAGATCGTGTCTCCTCCAACCTTGAGTTCAGAACCTTCATAAAAATACAAGGTCCTGTTTATGGGAGTATCCGTTTTTGGAATGGTATAGGAAGCATTGGCGTTTAAATGAATGTTCCAGATAGCGACTTCGTTTTCGGTATTTGCCGCCCATGAATCCGGTGCTGGTTTTGGCGCCATGACATTTCTGTAGGATCCGGCAACTATCTTTACCGTTCCTCCCTCAAATTCAATAACCGGAATGTCCTCATGCCATAACATCCTAAAGTGAGGATCCACAAACTTATTGGCTTGGGGAAGGTTTAGCCATATCTGAAAAAGCTCTAGCGGATTTTCCTTTTCCGTATGCAACAGAGGGAACATCTCTGAATGTTGTACACCTCTACCAGCCGTCATCCACTGTACATCGCCTTGCCCGAAACGACCGGCGGCACCTAGGGAATCGGAATGGTCACAATACCCTTTGTTCACTATGGTTATGGTTTCAAAACCCCTGTGGGGATGGGACGGAAAACCTGGAATAGTCTGCCCGTGGTACATGCGCCAACCATCTTTTAAGGTAAAGTCGTTCCCCAAATTCCTTCCTTCCAGAGAGGCCGCCGGAGACATGTCTTCCTTTCCTTTGGGATAATGGTCCAGATGATACACACAGAATAAAAACGGATCTTGGGTCTTCCAGGGAAAACCTAAAGGAAAACTGTTTCTTATAGGACTTTTCATGAATAACGGTTTTGAAATTTGAGATTTTGAATTTCAGTAGCCAAGGTTTTGCGACATTTACTTCTATTCACCTGTTTTTTAAAAATAGGAAGGCTACATTTATTCTTTAATTTCCTCATAGGATACAAAGGCAAATCGTCTACTATCCGGTGCCCATGAAGGTACATTTATGGTGCCTTGGCCTCCGGTAAATTTGCATAGAGTCCTTATCTTCCCACTCTCCATATTATAAAGGCGCAAGGCGACCCTTTTCATGGGGGGATGCCGATCCCCCTGATCTTCCAAATACGAAATGAACACAAAATATTTTCCATTGGGGGAGGGGTGGGCGAACCAATTGGAATAGGAATCATCTGTGAGTTGTCTGGGAACACTGCCATCGGCTTTCATTCGCCATATTTCCATTTTTCCGGATTGCATGGAGTTGTAATAAATAAACTTTCCATCTGGGGAATATTCGGGACCATCATCCAATCCTGGCGAATCGGTTAATCTTTTTTCTTCTCCTCCCTTGGAGGGAACGCTAAAAATGTCGAAGTTATCGTTTCGTTTTGCCGTATAGACCAAGGTCTTACCGTCCGGTGACCAACCATGCCAATACGAAGGATAATTGAGGGTGATCAATTTTGGGATACCCCCGGCAATGGGCATGGTATAAATGCGGGAGGTGCCTGAAGTAGCGCCTTCAATCCTGTCATTGTTACTAATGGCCAGTAATTTCCCATCAAAGGAAATACCGTGGTCGTTGTTACAATTTTTAAGATTTCCCGTGGGGAGTAATTCCTTTTTATCGCCATCCACAGATACTTTATACAGCAAGCCTTTTTGGTTAATGATAAAATAGTCGCCGCTAGGACTCCAATTTGGGGCTTCAAAATGGGCTTGCTCCCGCAGTATTATTTTTCTTTCATTTGTTTCAATGTCAAATATCTCAAGTGTTGATTGGATTTGTTCTGATTGGGCACTCATAAACAAAGGGAGCAAGATTAACGGAAAATTGAAAAGCTTCATCTTCATGGGTCGAATCAATTTAGCAAGATTCTAAAGATAGTGGAAAATAACGGGTTTACAGTTCCCGGATTACTTTACAGGGATTGCCAAAGGCAAGTACATTTTCCGGAATACTTTTGGTGACGACTGAGCCTGCCCCAATAGTCGTATTATCGCCTATGGTGACTCCCGGCATTAAAACCGAATTTCCGCCAATCCAAACATTGTCACCGACTACTACAGGAAGTGTAGACGTTAAATAGGATGTTCCTTTTTCTTTGTTTTCCACAATCCTTTCCGAGGCCCTCAAGGGATGAAGGGCCGTATAAATTTGCACATAAGGCCCAATAAGACCGTTTTTGCCTATCGTAATCCGATTATTGTCCAAAAGAAAACAGTTGGCATTAATAAAGGTATTTTCACCAATGGAGATATGTTCCCCATAGTCACAAAAAAAGGGAGTCTCTATCCAAACGCCCTTCCCCAAATATTGAAAAAGCTCCCCCAAAAGTGTGTCTCGCCTCAGGATTTCCGTGGATTCCAATCGATTATATTCTTGGAAAATCTTCCTCGCCCTGTGATATTGATCGATCAACTCAGGACTTCTTGAATCGTAATTTTGACCTGAGAGCATTTTTTCCTTTTCGGTCATGAACGGGTTTTGGAAGAAGTGGTCAATGCCTCGATTTTCTTTTGAACTTCATCCGCTTCCGCATATTTGGTATCGCTGGCGGAGCGATTACTTTTGGAAAGATCAAAAGCTTCCTTCATTAATTTTTGATATTTTTCCTGTAGTTTTTCTACCTCCGATTTCTTCTTAAATAGTCCAAACATTTTTTAATCCTTAAAATCAATTTTTGAATGTGTACCGTCGCAGTATGGCTTGTTGGCCGATGCCCCACACCTGCAAAATGCTGTTGTCCGCTTTTTCCCTTCAACACTCCCATCCGCCAACATAACGGACAAGTCGCCTTGGATCAACAAAGGACCATTGGGCGAAACCTGTACTTGTATCCCGGATTCCGTTTCATTGCCCTCTTTTTCGTCGGCATTATCCATTTCATAGCTTAAGGCTCCAGAAGGACATTTCGAAATCTGGGCTTTTAATTCTACCGTACTTCCGTTTTCAGCCTTGATCCATGGCTTTTCATTGGGGTTGTACACATTGGGTAACGTATTAACGCAAATCGCCGAATGTATACAAAGTTTGGGTTTCCAAACTACGGTCAACTCTCCATTGGAATACTTCTTTACAATTTCTCGTTCGGCCATAATCAAGCAATATTAATTCCTTTTAATACCAATTTTTTCCATTCGGGATGACGCTTAATGTACATGGCCACGAATGGGCACATAGGCACCAAGGTCAAGTCCTTTTTTTCAATATCCTCTAAAACCGCTTTGACCAGGGACGTACCAATTCCTTGGCCCTCCAGGCCTTTGGGAACCTCAGTGTGCGTTAGATAAATTTTATCCTTGACCTTTATGTATTCTATTCTAGGGACAAGCCCATCAATATGAACCTCATATCGCTTGGCTTCCGGGTTATCTTTTAATTGTAGATCTTTCATTTTTTATTTCTCATATTATTTCGTTCCAATAGGTGGTGGTCCTTCCGGTACCATAGGTTTGTATACCTCGTTGCCTTTGCGTTGTTTGAATTCGGTTTTCACTTTTTCCACCAGTTTTGGATTTTCAAAAAGATCAACCGCGGTCATACCCAACGCTTTGGTAGCATGAACCATTCCCTTGTGTCCAATACTCATGCCGCCACACGCCACCACCGCCCACGAGTGCCATGGAGTACCCATTGGTGCCGTGGTAACCTTTAAATTGATATTGGGCACATTCCAGCTAACATCGCCTACATCCGTAGAACCTCCTCCCGGATGCTCCTTGGTCTCCGCAAAAGGCTTTAGGGTACTGTCCATGCCTACCTGGGGCTTGCCAGTCGCTTCCTGTATTTTTTTACCAAATGCGATTTCATCTTCGGTGTAGGTTAAAGGGTTTAGGAGCTCAAGATTATTTTGCATAATCTCGCCACCGGCCCGGTTGACCAAAACTTCGTAAATGCCGGAAATAAGAGAAATTTTATAATCCACATTGGCCATGATTGCCGCACCCTCGGCCATTTTTTGGACATGTTCGTATACGGGCAACATCCCCTTGCGTTTGGTATCACGGACCCGCACCCATAGTCTGGCATAGTCGGGAACTACATTGACCACTTGACCGCCATCTTGGATATGATAATGGATTCGGACTGTAGGTTTTACATGTTCACGGTAGTAGTTGATCCCAGTAGTGTAGAGTTCCAATGCATCTGAAGCACTACGCCCATTCCAAGGATCGCTGGAGGCATGGGCCGCTTGGCCAAAAAACTCGACCTTAAAATCGACCAAAGCCAGGGAACTCTGCACATCGGCCTCGGTCACCGCTGAAGGGTGCCAGCTTAAATTTACGTCCACACCGTCCCATAATCCTTCCCTAACCATCCATATTTTGCCAAAATACTTCTCCTCGGAGGGAGTCCCAAAAAATTTAATGGTGCCCTTGATCTTTCCTTGTTCCATTAATTCCTTTACGGCTATAGCGGAACCCAAGCTTGCGGCTCCAAACAAATTATGCCCGCACCCATGCCCCGAGTCACCTTCCTGTAAAGGCTCCTTGGTGGGCTTCACTTTTTGGGAAATTCCAGGTAGGGCATCGAACTCGCCCAAAACACTTATTACGGGACTTCCAGAACCATAGGTGGCCACAAAGGCAGTCGGCATACCTGCTACACCTCTTTCTACGTTAAAACCATTTTTCTCCGCATAATCTGCCAAAATTCGTGAGGAATCGTCCTCCTCAAATGCGGTCTCGGCCAAGGCCCAGATAGAATCGCTTATTGCTATCAGTTCGGCTTGATGCTTTTCAACGGATGCAATTATGGCCTTTTTGCTGGAGGTTAACTTTTGACCGTTCACGGCAACTCCAAGAAAAAGAAACATTATGAGTACAGTTGGTATTTTCATGGGATTGGATTAGCTATTGTATTTCTTCTTGTCGTGTTCGTATGTGGAGCGAATCAGTGCTTCAAGGACTTCCATGTCTATGTCCGACAACCGTTTGATATAAAGACAGGATTTGCCCATGGTATGTTTGCCTAATTTGGCCAAAAAGCCTTGATTGTATTTTACACCTGCACCAACATACAATGAAAAATTATGCTTACGTGGGGAAAAACCGATACTGAGCATATCACCTTCCCTTCCGGAATCGTATTTGTAATGGTAACTTCCAAAACCGATAATACTAGGACCCCACATAACAGGAGGTTCACCTGAGATTTTCTCCATTAAATTTAGCAATGTATAACTATCGTTTCTTTTGTTCCCATCTTCAATTTTATCTAAAAACTCCTGGACGGAAGCATTGGTGGGTACGGTCTTGTTATTGGACATTTCTTTGGTTTTTGGTCGTCCTCTAAAGATACTAAAAAAGGGAAATCATCCTACGGCAACCTTGTAGACCTTAAGGCAGCGTTCCCGGGCTTCCTTATGCTCAACCATCTTATCGGGATATGTTCTTGTATTATACTCCGGAGCCCATCTCGTAATATATTTTTCATCCAGATCAAATTTGGTGACCTGGGTCATTGGATTAAAAATTCTAAAATAGGGCGCCGCGTCCACTCCACTGCCAGCGGCCCATTGCCAATTCCCCACATTGCTGCTCATCTCATAGTCCAACAATTTTTCGGCAAAATAAGCTTCCCCCCAACGCCAGTCGATCAACAAATGTTTGCACAAAAAGCTGGCAACCAACATGCGTACCCGGTTATGCATGTATCCGGTCTCATTGAGTTCCCGCATTCCAGCATCCACTAACTTGTAACCGGTTTCTCCCTTCTTCCATTTTTCGAACTCCTTTTCGTTATTTCGCCATGCGATGCGATCGTATTTTAATTTAAAGGCTTCGGTCACCGTTCTCGGATAGTGCCAAAGGATTTGCATGAAGAACTCCCGCCAAATAAGTTCGTTCCAAAACACTTCGTTTTTTTCCGCAATCGCCTTTTTAAGCATCTTCCGAATGGAGACCGTGCCAAAACGTAAATGCGGTCCAAGACGCGATGTGCCGTTTTCTTTTGCGGGATAATTACGGGTAGCTTCATATTGCCGAATTAGGTCGGAAGAGACATTATAATCAGGAACTTTTATGGCCGATTCCCTGAAGCCAATATCGGCAAGGGAGAGATTGGGTAGATCAGTTTGGTTTATCAGATTTTGGAGATGAGGAAGCGTGTCATGAGGCGTGATGTGCTGGCCAGCATCAAACTTTTCCTTCCATTTCCTCATGTATGGGGTATACACTACGTAGGGGTTACCATCATCCTTGACAATCTCGTTCCTTTCAAAAATGACCTGATCTTTAAAGGTCTTCAATTGAATGTTTTTCCTTTCCAAAAGCTTTTGGATAAGCCTGTCCCGTTCCCTTGCATAAGGTTCATAATCATGATTTGTATATACCGCCCGGATATCATATTTGCCGAGTAGACCTTTGAGGATGGTCTCAGGTTTTCCGTGATACATGGCCAAGGAGCTTCCGAAATCCTTTTGAAGTAAGCTACGTAGGTATTGAAGCCTTTGGTGGATAAAGGCGACACGTGCGTCATCCCTGGGTAGTCTGTCCAGGATTTCGGTATCGAAGATGAAGATTGGAAGTACGGGAAGATTGCCTTTCAAGGCCTCTAAGAAACCAACATTATCATCTAAACGTAAATCTCTTCGAAACCAAAAAATTGAAACTTTGGAATTCATACTACGAAATACTCAAAGTAGACATTCCTCCATCGACCCGGACAACCTGACCTGTCATCCAATTGCTTCTTTCGCTCAAAAGGAAGACGGCCATATGGGCAATATCTTCCGCGTGGCCTACACGTTTTAGCGGATGCCGCCCGGCCATATTCTCTATTTTTCGCTCATTATTGAGCAATTTGGCGGCCAGCGGGGTATCTACTAGGGACGGGGCTATTACATTGACTCTTAGTTTAGGGGCATATTCCGCTGCCAAGGATTTTGCGAAACCCTCTATCGCCCCTTTGGAACCGGCCACGCTGGTATGAAATGCCATCCCTTTTGCCACGGCCACTGTGCTGAAGAATACCATGCTGGCATTTTCATCCATTTTTGGTATGATTTCCTTGACCACCTTCACCAGCCCAAGAAAATTCACCTTCATATCCTCTTCAAAGACCTCTAGGTTCATCATTTTGAAAGGCTTTAAGTTTATGCTCCCAGGGCAATATACGAAACCATGTAGTACTTCTGGTAGAACGGATAAGTCAAGATTATCCTTGGTAACGTCAAATGGAATATATTGGCACTGGATGTCTTCCAAACCTTCTTGGGAACGGGATGCTATAAAAAGCGCACGGGTTTCATGGAGTTGCTGGGCTATAGACCTTCCAATGCCATGGGAACCCCCTATTAAAAGGATATTTTTCTTCAATTCAAAAGGATTTTAGGGATAATTCATTGGGCAGATTTTCCACCTTTCCAAAAAGTTCTACGAGCTTTTGTTCTCGGTACTTGAAAATTTGTGTTAGCTGTTTTTTGACCAGTAAGGGATGAGCCATCTGGCCAAAAATGCCCAACGGTAACTTATAATCAATGATATCCTCCATCTCCACACCCTTTTCTATGCTTTTCAAAAAGTGTTTATGGTGCCAAAGGGCATACGGACCAAAACGTTGTTCATCCACAAAATACTCCCCTTCGATTACATGGGTAATTTCAGTCACCCATTTGGTGGTATATCCTGGAAAAGGAGTCACGGTGTATTGTATTATCTGACCAGGAAACATGGGACGTTCCGCTCCCGAAAGTATATGGAACCCCATATGATTCGGGGTAATCACTTTAAGATTGGCGGGACTTGATAAAAAATCCCAAGCTTCTTTTTTTGTAATGGGCAAAGCTTGCTTGGAATGTAGTTGATACAGTTTCATAAAGGAATTTGTACAAATATAAAATCAAAATTGTTTAACAAAAAAATAAAAAGGTTAAACAAATAATAAAAATACCAATTTAGCTACCTAATTCATTGAATATCAATTAGTATAATCAAATAATTCCGTACTTTTTTGTACATTGAAAATAAAACTCTTGTATAGGGCCCTATTTTCATATTACCTTCTTTTTATGCCGTGTCTTTTCATTGCGCAGGAGAGTGTAAGAACACTTGGCCAACTTCCGGGAACAGTTTCGGAAACCTCTGGACTTATTTTTTATAATGGGAGATTGATTACACACAATGACTCCGGTAATGAGGCGAAACTATTTGAAATAGACACGACCACCCTGCAGGTTGTTCGACAGGTGGCCATTTCCAATGCCCAAAACGTGGATTGGGAAGATATGGCCCAGGACGAACTCTATATCTACATAGGGGATTTTGGAAACAATTTGGGCATACGTCGGGATTTGAAAGTCTACCGTGTTTCCAAGGAAGATTATAATTCGTCTGATAGGGTCAAGGCAGGAGTCATTTCTTTCGAATATGAGGATCAAGAGGATTTCTCAAACAATGGACACAGTGATTGGGACGCAGAAGCCCTATTTGTTCTAGGCGATGAACTTGTGGTACTTACCAAACAATGGCTGGCCTACGGAACTTCGGCTTATGGAATTCCCAAGAACCCAGGGGAGTATGTTGCCAAGAAGTTGGACGAATATCCAATAAATGGTTTGGTAACGGCAGCTACTTTAAATCCAAATACCAACGAACTGTATTTAATAGGGCATTCATTTACCCTAAGTCCTTTTTTGGTTGGTATCAAGCAAGTAACACAGACCTCTATTTTCACTGGGTATATGGAACGCTTAAATTTGGATATAGGCCCGACCCAAGTGGAGGGTATTACCTATATCAACAACGATTCCTATTTTCTCTCTTCGGAAATGTTCCCAGGAAACGACCCTTCAATGACTTTGGAGCCCCTTCTTTTCTCCTTTAATACCAAGATTATGGAGGGCAGTGAAGGGATTCCCGTGGATGATGCGGTAGACTCAGGAGATAATCTTCTAGATATTAGGGAAGAGCTTCTCCTTTTTAAAAGGTTTGGGTCAAATATGTTGGAATATAGATTGGTAACCTCGGAATCCGTTTATGGGTATTCCATTTTTGATACCGCGGGTAGGCGGGTCCAACATAAAATTCGACCTGGAATCCCAGAATCCACAATCGATGTATCCACTTTGAAATCTTCCATCTATTACCTTACCTTTTATTTTGGCAACAAATCCTCCACTAGGCCATTTATTTGTAACTAAAATCGGTACATATCTTATTTAAGACTTCCTTAACAAACATCGCTCAGGTTTATATTTAGTTTTGTGCGTAACTCAAAAACTTTATATCGATGAAAGAATTAATAGCTCTTCTTTTTATTGCGGCCCTTTCATTTCCTTTGGAGGCGCAAGTAAATACACCGGCGCCGAGTCCTTTTTCCCGATTGGAACAAAAAGTGGGATTGACCGATATTGCCGTTGAATATTCCCGACCTTCTATGAGGGGAAGAACCATTTTTGGCGATTTGGTACCGTATGATAAACTGTGGCGCACAGGAGCCAACGCGTATACTTTGGTCTCTTTTGGCGATGATGTTAAAATAGCTGGTAATGCGGTAAAAGCAGGGACCTATTCCATTTTTACAAAACCAGGCAAGGAATCGTGGGAAGTATTTTTTTATACGGATACCCAAGGTGGAGGTACACCAAGAAATTGGGATGACAGTAAGGTAGTGGCCCAAGTTACCGCTCCGGTATATCCAATGCCTATGGAAGTGGAAACCTTTACTATTACCTTGGACGACTTAAAGACAAATTCGGCCAATTTGGGCCTTCTTTGGGAAAAGACCTATGTTGCCGTACCTATTGAGGTACCTACTGATGCCGCTGTTACCGAGAGTATTGAACGCGCATTGAACGGTCCATCGGCAGGAGACTATTATGCCTCTGCCGTTTACTACCTTATGGAAGGAAAGGATATTAACAAGGCTAAGGAGTGGATGGACAAGGCCATGTCAATGACCAAAGAGCCCGCATTCTGGCAACTACGTCAGCAATCATTGATTTTGGCGAAAGCCGGGGATAAAAAAGGTGCCATTGCAACTGCGAAGAAATCTTTGGCCAAGGCAGAGGAAGCAAATAATGCGGACTATGTAAAAATGAACAAAGCTTCCCTTAGGGAGTGGGGAGCCCTTTAAAATAAAATTGAAAGTAGTTTTAAGCCCGTGTTTGCCACGGGCTTTTTTGTGCTTTGTACTATCTTTAGCCTAACAACTGTAGAATATTTCGGGTTATGTATAAGGTGCTTTTTTGTCTGGCGTTTTTCGTTCTTTTAATCTCATGTAATAATACTGTTGAGCAACCTGTTTATACGGCAGAAAAATGGGAAAATCCCGAATGGGAAAATCCGGAAATCTTTCAAATCAATAGAGAAGAACCTACCGCCTCTTTCTACAGATACGTGAGCGTGGCCGGGGCCCTAGGAAACCAAAGTTGGGAGAACTCCCCTTTGTACCGTTCATTAAATGGAACCTGGGATTTTTACTGGGCTAAAAATCCACAAGCCCGCCCTCAAGACTTTTATGAAAAGGGATTTGACGTTTCAGCTTGGGATACCATAATTGTTCCCTCCAATTGGGAAGTACAAGGCCACGGAATTCCTGTTTATACCAACATCACCTACATGTTTCCTCCCGATCCGCCTTTTATTCCCCATGAAACCAACCCAGTAGGCAGCTACAAACGCCAGTTTGAGGTTCCCCAAGAGTGGGAAGGTAAAGACATTTATCTTCATTTTGAAGGTGTGAGTGGAGCTATGTACATATGGGTAAACGGGCAAAAAGTGGGGTACAATGAAGGGAGCAAGACCCCTGCAGTTTTTAATATTACGGATTATGTGGTTCCAGGTGAAAACTCAGTTGCCGTACAAGTACTGCGCTGGTCCGATGCCAGTTATTTGGAGGATCAGGATTTCTGGCGTTTGAGCGGTATTGACAGGAATGTATACTTGTACGCCACCAATAAGACCACCATTAAGGACTTTAGGGTAATAGCGGATTTGGAAAATGGATATACCGACGGATTATTTCGGCTTTCCGTAGAAATTGCAAATCCTGGGGATCAGGAATTGGAGCTACAACTTTTGGACGGCGATACCCAAGTATTTCGAAGTTCCAAAAAAGTAACCTCTGGAAAGGATATATCACCCATTACCTTTGAGCGGACACTTCCCGATGTACAAACTTGGAATGCCGAAAAGCCTTATTTGTATACGCTGTTATTGAAACTAAAAGATGCTGATGGAACCCTAATGGAAGCGGTTAGTTTTAAGACCGGTTTTCGAAAGATAGAGATTAAGGACAATCAATTTCTGGTCAACGGGAAACCTGTGCTGATCAAGGGGGCCAATCTTCATGACCACAGCGATGTAACGGGTCATGTGGTAACCGAAGCCCTAACGTTAAAGGACCTTACATTGATGAAACAAAATAACCTTAATGCCATTCGCTGTAGCCACTACCCCAAGAATCCCCATTTTTATCGTATGTGCGATGAATATGGATTTTATGTCATCGACGAAGCGAACATTGAGATCCATGGTATGGGGGCCACCAACCAGGGACTGGATGATAACGAAGAGGCCCAGTCAATACATCCAGCCTATTTGCCGCAATGGAAAGCCATGCATTTGGATCGTACAAAACGCATGTTTGAAAGGGACAAAAACTTTACTTCGATCGTTACCTGGTCTTTGGGGAATGAGGCTGGGAATGGCCAAAACTTTTTTGCCACCTATGATTGGTTAAAATCTAAGGATACAACCCGTCCCGTGCAGTATGAAGGGGCTACCGCTTATGAAAATACGGATATTCAAGCGCCGATGTATATGCGCATTACCGATATGATTTCTTATGCCGAAAGTGACCCCGGACGGCCGTTGATTCAGTGCGAGTATGCCCATGCTATGGGCAATAGCCTTGGAAATCTTAAAGAGTATTGGGACGTAATCGAAAAATACGATGTTTTGCAAGGTGGATTTATCTGGGACTGGGTAGATCAGGGTTTGTTGACCAAAACTAAAAGTGGCGAGGCCTACTGGGCCTATGGTGGAGATCTTGGGGGACAAGACCTACAAAATGATGCAAATTTTTGTTTGAACGGGGTAGTAAATCCGGATAGATCGTCCCAACCCCTATTACATGAACTTAAGAAGGTATATCAGTACATAAAGTTTAGGGGGGAAAATGCAAAATCTGGAACAATAGAGGTTACCAACGGTTACGATTTTACGAATTTAAGCGAATATCACTTTGGTTGGGAATTATTGGAAGAGGGTGTAAAAGTGGCTTCTGGAGACCTTCTTGGAATTGGGTTAAGCCCTTCGGAATCAATGGAATGGAACATAGACCTGCCCAAGTTGGATAATAATGAAGCCGAGTATTTGCTGAATGTATACGCCAGGACCAATTCAAAAACTGCCTTGATTCCCAAGGGCCATTTGGTGGCCTATGAACAGTTTTCCATTTCTGACTATGTTCCCAAAGTTTTTGAGACTAGGGATTCAGGAAACGGTTTTTCCATTACTTCACAAGAAGATATCCTTGTCATTTCCGGAAAGGGTTTTGAAATGAAGTTCAACAGTGGTAAAGGAGAATTAATATCCCTGGATTATGGTAATGGAAATATATTGCTGCAAGGGATGCGTGCCAATTTCTGGCGACCGACAACCGACAATGATTTTGGCTATAATATGCCTGAAAAGCTTGGTAAATGGAAAGATGCCTCGGAAAACCAGGATTTCATGGGACTTCGTGTATCTTCCGACAAAAACAAAACCTCCATTGATGTGGTAAAGCTTGCAGAAAATCCATTTGAGATCAACGATGATACACTTACAATAACCACTACTTTCGCAATGGCCTCTGTTGGCGGGAAGGTAGAAATTACCTATGATGTCAATGATAAGGGTGAGATACGGGTTACAAATCAACTTATGGATATCAAGGATGACCTACCTGTACTGCCACGCTATGGAAACAATTTTATTATCAACAAAAAATACGATCAAGTAACCTGGTATGGTCGCGGGCCTCATGAGAATTATGAAGATAGGAAAACTTCAGCTTTGGTCGGTAGGTATATGGCTCAAGTAGCCGATTTGTATTTCCCTTATATTCGTCCTCAGGAAAACGGTAACCGTTCCGATATTCGTTGGGTCCAGTTCGTTGATAATCAAGGAAAGGGTATCGAGATTTATGCCCCTGAACTATTTAGCTTCAGCGCACACCACCAATACAATACCGATTTTGATGCCGGGGAAACCAAACAACAAAGACATACGTATGATATTGTGGTACGGGATTTGGTCAACATTAATATAGACCACCGCCAAATGGGGGTAGGGGGTGATAATAGCTGGGGCCTAATGGCCTTGGAAAAATATCAAATTCCAGCGACCAATTTGTCCTACAGTTATATCATAAAACCAATTCGATAAAAACATAGTTTTATTTATGGGGATACCTGCTTCGCAGACCATTGCGCAAGCTCCCAAACATCTGTTGGAATAGTGTTCCCGTTTTTGCCTGTATTTGGATCTTGTGCCAACTTTAGGGCCGACTGGCCTACACCATGGTTTTCGCCAATAAGTCCTTTCAGATATTCCTTAACGCTGGCGAAACTATCGTTGTCAAGTTTTTTTGCCGCCAGGAGTCCATAGAGGTGGTTGATGGTATTTTTTTGCTCCGAACTTTGGGTATAGGAAACGATATTTTCCAAAAGGGATTTACTTTCTTGCGATTTACCCAGTTTTTGCAGGGTCAATGCCAAAAGAAAATCCTGCTCGCGTTCATCGGGGTCATACGGTTTTCCCACCCCAATATTTTCAGGCCATTCCTTGGATTTTTCCAGGACCTCCTTAGTCTTGGCAAATCTACCTTTTTTGTAATGCTCCAAGGCCACGGCCATATGCGCCCTTTCATAAATATACCTGCTTTCCTGTGCATGTTCATAAGGTAAAATTTGAATTTTTTCCAGAACTTTAAGCACTTCGGCATGTCTATTGGTGTTTACCGATGCCTTGGCATGGGAAAGACCAATACCATAGTTGCCCGGGAATTTTCGATATGCTTTTTTGGATAGGCCATAGGCTTCCTCATATTTCTTATGCTGCAGATAGAATTGAATGTTTTCTTCCCATACCCTCCAATTTGAAGAATTGAGATCCAAAGCCTTTTTGAAATCGCTCAATCGTTGGGCATATGGATTCTCGTCCATTATTTCAGCACGAAAGCGATAAAAAATATCATTATCTGGCTTTTCTTTTAGGGAATTTAGTAGCTCCTTGCCCTGTTGCTTAAGACCTACGGCCAAATAGTTTTGCGCCAAATAATACTTTAATTTCCAGTAATCCGTCTGGGTTACGGCCCATTTCAGAACAGCCAAGGTCTCACCGCGGTATGGAAATACAAAATCTATGGGCTCTAGCGTCAATTCATTTAATAAAGATTTACTTTGTGCATCATCCTTATTTCGTAACAAATAGGCAATCCAAAGCTTATTTTTGGTTGTTTTGCTTTTTCCTAGGATGGCAAGGGCCTCATCCTCCATCCCGTAACCGTAATAAAGCAGCGCCAATTCCAATAAAGTTTCTTCAGGGAATTCATTATGAATTTCCAAATCGATAGTATCAACGGAAGCCATAAATGCCTTTTCCGTCAATGTAAATTGGTTCAATGGATCGATCCTAAGGATGGTCTCGATATGGCGCTTGAATTCATCGGTTTTCTTTTCTTTTCTAGAAACAAGGGTTAGGACATATTGGGCGTGCAAACTGTAGCGGTTAAAATCCAAGGCCTTTTCGGCATACATTTTTGCCCGGTCATAATTTTTGGATGCCAAATAAATCTCTGCCATCTTGTAAAAGGCGGCATTTCTATATTTGATGTCGCGGGCGGCCCAACCCAATGATTCCAAGGCGTTGATGGTATCTTTAAGGGCTTGGTAGGCAAGGCCGGCAAAGTAATTGGCATCTGCGTTATAGGTATCCAACCGCAACACGGTATTGGCATGGCCGAGCGCTTTTTCAAAATTGGTTCTTCGAAGCTCTAGTTCCGATAGCTTTACCAACCCATCTTGATGATAAGGGTCAACTTCCAAAAGTTTGGAGAAAAGCTCGTGTGCCTGGGCATAATCCCTATACTTCATGGCTTCCCAACCATCCGTATAAAGTTGTTCTGTTTCCGAGAGTCTTGCCTTTGCATCTGAATCAAAAGGTCTTTTAATTCGATTCCTTTCTGCATCATTGATAAAATGTAGCTCACTGCCTTGTATTTTAACCTCTATTTTGTCGGAAGACTTTGCGGCTACCTTTTGGGAGAAAATTTGCATTGGCTTCAAACTCAGCTGTTCTGAATACACCTCCTTGTCATTGACAATAATTTGAATCGTTTTATTCAAATCCTGCAATGCGTTCACCCCAACATACATTTCATCGCCCTGCTGGGTTACATTAAGGACACCATCTTCAGAAGCATCTACCATCCCCCCAATTTCCTTAAAGGGGAACCATATCTCGCGCCAGCGATCCATTACATAGGGATCAAAATTTGCCTGAGTAATAGGATTTGCCACTTGTGCAGGGGAGAACTGATTGAACAATCGGCCTGCTTGAAATTCCATGTATTGCCCATCGGTATCCGTTAATAGATCTTCCCAAATACCACCGTATCTAGATAAGGCCCATAACCATAGTTTTTGACCGGGCATCTCTTCATAGGGGGCCCAATGGCCAAATCCGAATTTTTTATCGTGATAATAGCCTCCAAAGAAATCTTCGAATTCCCCGACCACATGTTTCGATTTTGAGCTTCCATAGCGGTTGTTTTTATAAAAGGCCGTATTTCTCCCTTCGCTATCAAAGGGCCATGGCCGGGCGGTTCCATTGTGTTCCAGATACTGGTCGCCGGGATAAATAAATTCCAAATCATCGGCCACAACTGCGGCGGCGGTCATCCAATTGTAGTAGGATTGGTTCACGGAAGTTCCATTGTACCAATACGCCTTGGTCTCCACATAGGCCTTGTCCGCCTCCAATCGGATTTCAACCCCCCAATTGGTCCGGGCTGTCAAATCCATAGTACCCACGATACAACTTACGCTGCCATCTTCATTTTCCCGGGTTATGTAATCCACGGGGGTGGCGGTGTCCGGACTATGTCCAATCAATCCAAAATTAAACTCTATGCCCCCAGAAGTCCAGGGTCCACGCATAGCAATGTTCCTGAACTTCATCACCTCATTTTTGTAGAGGAATTCTTCCCCTGTACCCTTATCGATGGCTCCCCATATCTTACCCCCGACCTCCGGAAGTACAAAGACTTGGATATAGTCATTTTCCAAGGTAACTACTTTCCATGGTCTTTTTTTGGAAACCTGATCATAACCATAAAACTTGAAATAGGGAAAAATCTTCGGATTATCCGCTAATATGGGCACGGGATCGGGATCTTGGAACCCATAGGTATCCAACATGAGGACTTCATCTTTTATACTTACGGATTGGGCCTGTACTGTTGATAGACTGATAAACAATACTATGATGAAGGATATGCAACGTTTAAGGTGCTTCATGTTTTTCATTTTCCGAAATCTATTTTATAGGTCAGTAGTGTATCATTATTTCTGGCCAACAAAATGAGCCGTTCATTTTCGGGAAGTTCCACATTTAGGATATCCCTCACTTCTCCCGCAATATTAAGTCCACTTTTGGAGTGGGGTACCGGATTAAAATCTCCGTTTCCGTTTCCTAAAAGAAGTACGCCTCTATTGGCATCGTATCTTCCATATTTTACACGGGTACCAAAGAAATTACCGGCCAATAACAAATCTAGTCTATTGTCTTTATTGAAATCAAGTATCAATATTCCATAAACCGGTGCAAATTGGGCGGAATAGGGCAGAGGTACCAATTTGAATTTTCCATTGCCCAAGTTTTCCAAATAACTAGAGGCAAAGTTTTTGGATTTAAGAATTTGGGCATCTGCCAATTCTTCAGGTGCAAAAATATCAGTGATTTTTTGGTCTGCGTAATCCGAATAATTGATGTATCTGTTCTTAAGTCCGCTCAATTGTCCCACCAAATCGTCCTTGGAAAAGACAGGATAACTTTCCCCCATCACATAGGAACATAGAATGGGATCCAAGGAACCATTATTGTCAAAGTCCTTAAAATAAAGTTCTGCAGGTTCCTGGGGTGTGGCTTTCAATTGGGAATTTAGACCAAAATTGCCCAAGACATAATCCATATCACCATCCGCATCAAAATCTGCTTGCTCTATGGTATTCCACCATCCTTCGGAATCCTTTAGACCAGCCGATTCCGTAATTTCTTCCAGTATACCATTTGAATTTTCAAAAAGGCGGACTCCCATAAACTCACCGATAACTATGAGGTCTACTTTGCCGTCCCCGTTGAAATCTGTCCAAAGTGCGTCGGTGACCATACCCGGATTTAGAAGATCAGGGTTTACCTGCTGGGTGACATCGGTAAAACTTCCCTTACCATCGTTTTCTAAAATATAGCTTCGGGGAGCAACAGGATATTTTCCGGGAGTCAATCTGCCACCTACGAACAAGTCAAGATCGCCATCGGCATCGTAATCGCCTGCCGCTACGGAAGAGCCGCTGATATACATCTGTGGCAGGGCATTTCCGTTTTTTTTAAAAAAACCTTTTCCAGAGTTGAAATAGATACGATCTTGTAAATCAGTGGATTCTATATCAAAGTCACTTCCGCCACTGACCACATACAGATCCATATCACTATCATTATCCGCATCAAAGAACAGCACACCAAGATCCTCGGAATTTATATCCTCTTCAAAAACCTGAAAGTTAGACTTTTGGAAACTTCCAGTTTTGGTTTGCACGAATAGCTGGCCGGAACTTCCTTTAGCTCCTCCGATGAAAACATCCTCCAGGCCATCGCCGTTCACATCGGCTTTGGCCATTTTTGGACCTTGTGTGGAAAGTTTATGCGGTAATAACTGCTCCCGTTTAAAATCGATGAAATTATTTTCACGATGTACAAAAGATAAAATACTATCTGCGCCGACATCCACGAAATGGGTAGACTTTGTGCTTTTGGATTGCTCAGATTGTGTTTGCGCTTCCTTTTGAAAAAGGGTCAGTGCTTGGTTTGGAGCGATATTTTGTATGGTCTGTACGCGGTTATCCGGCCAAAAAACCGTGAGGCTATCTATAGCCGCTTCCCCAAGTCCGAAAGTAAGATAATATCCCATAGAGGATTGATACCCTCTTGTCGGAATCATTTCCTGAGTCAATTTTTTACCCGCATTGTGTACTATGACTTTGGCCCCAATACCCATAGTGTTTTTGCCCTCTCCCTTTAAATGGACTTTTAGATAGTTATGTGTGGTTAAGGTCTCACTGTTATTGCGATATACAAAGGCCTCCGCATCAATGTTGTTTACCACCAAATCCAGGTCACCATCATTGTCCAGATCTGCATATGCGGCGCCGTTGGAAAGCGATTTTTGATCCAAACCCCAAGAGGCATTCACCTTTTCAAAGGTTAGGTCACCTTTATTTCTATAGGTGTAGTTTTCCTCGACCGTAGATGGGATTTTTTCTATCAGGTCCATAATGGCCGTTTGTTGCCCGGTCTTGTTTTCTTTAAGCTTTTCCTGAACGGCATAGTTCATAAAATCCATGTTGGTGTAGTCCCTTTTATAACCGTTGGTTACAAAAAGATCCTTGTATCCATCCAGGTCCAAATCGGCAAAAAGTGCGGCCCAGCTCCAATCTGTATTAGAAATGCCCGAAAATTGCCCAATTTCGGAAAACGAAGTGCCCTGATTGTTGAGCTGTAGCATATTGCGCATGGTCTGATTGTAAAATCCGGAGTTCACCAAAAGTTGGTATTTGTCGTAATTATCGGGTCCGGATACCATTTTTTGGCGATAGTTGCCCTCGGGTAACATGTCCAAGCTCATGATATCCATATACCCGTCATTGTTGACATCCGCAATATCCGAGCCCATGGAAAACAAAGAGGTATGTCCTATGAATTCTTCCAAGCTTTCGGAGAAAGTCCCGTTTTGATTGTTGATATAGAGGTAATCCTGTTCATTATAATCATTGGAGACATAGATATCCAACCAACCATCGTTGTTGATATCGGATATGGCCACGCCCAATCCAAAGCCAAGGACATTGGAGACCAGACCGGCCTCATCGCTCATATTTGTGAACTTGCCATTGTCATTACGGTATAGCTTATCGGAGAAGGCTGGATTTTTTTTATTTTTTAAAGATGCCGTTATTTGTCCAAAACCGGCATATTGTTGTGAAGAGTGATTCAAGACATAGAGATCAAGATCACCGTCCTTATCGTAATCAAAAAAAGAAGCTTGGGTAGAATAACCGGAATCATCCACACCATATTCAGCTCCTTTTTCGGTAAAGGTTACTTGCCCTGAGCCTGTAGAAGGGCCGTTATTGATGAAAAGTAAATTTTTTCGTTGGTTTGCCGAAGGTGTGGCCGAACGACAAACATAGATATCCAAAAAACCGTCGCCGTTTACATCGGCCATGGTAGTCCCAGTATTCCATAAGCCTTCGGCAAAGACACCCGCCTCCTCGGCAATTTCCTTAAAATTGAAATTACCTTGGTTAATGTACAAATGACTACCGACCATATTTCCCGTAAAATAAATGTCGGAAAGGCCATCATTATTTACATCACCAATGGCAATACCGCCACCATTGTACAAATAACTGTATTCCAACACATTAAATTCCTGGGTTTCCCGTAAGACATTCTTGAAGGTAATGCCCGTGGTATTGGATGACAATAACGTAAACATCTTGCTATTGTCCTCAGGGTTGCACGAAATGAAGAGAAAAATTGCTGCAATTAAAAGGAATCGAGTAGAAACCTGCATGATAGAGCGCCTTATAAAGCTTAAACAGAATAAAATAAGTATAAAAAAGACCGCAATAGTATTGCGGCCTTTTTTTGAATCAAAATTGAGAATTTTAATTTTTGGCGTCCCACCACAATTTTGTGGTGCCCAAATCTGGACCGCCCAACAGATTATCTATAGCCGCATTTACCTCAGCGGTATTATCTGCAATTTCGGTTGCGACATAAGTCATCCTTCTTGGCAGTTCATCTACTGCAATGTTAGGATTCAACGTATTCAGTCTGTCGTATAAGATAGGATATCCTGTTCTTCGGCGTTCTGCATACGCTTCTTCACTATCCGGCCAAAGCGCAATCCACTTTTGGGTAATGATTTGCTCCAATTGCTCTTCTGCACTGCCTGCAGCATTATAGGCAACGGGAACTGTGGATACAGCGGGATTAGAACCATCGATGGCCGCTGGGGTCAAAGTACTGGTAACATAATCGTCCCCGGATAGGTTGGTACCATCATATCCATGTTGCAAATGGGATTGCGTAATTCCTTGGTTGTACAAATCCTCAGCGCTTCCGCCTGCCGCCCATCCTTCCAAAGCTGCCTCGGCCCTAAGGAAGTAAGCCTCCGAAGCGGCCATTACTATCCATGCTGGCCCTGGATCACCTCCTAGGGTATATGGACCGGCCATATTGGAAGCCAAGTCATTAAATGGTGTAGTTGCCTTGGACTCGGCGGTCTGCCCATTGCGCATTCCTTCGTAAGGAAAGTCCACCCCAGCGGGATCATCCGTGGCATCCGGAGTAGCGGCGGGCGCATAATAGGTAGCGACCCGAGGATCTTGATACCCCTTAAGCACACTTTCCATATCCCCACTCATCCGGAACTCCCCCCATTGGGTAATGGTGGTGTAACTATTGGTGAAGTTGAGATCGGTCTGAATCAATGCATTGTCATCATTTGAAGTCATTACCCCACCTGCAATAGCCGCTTCGGCATTGGATTGGGAAAGTGCTGGATCTACATACTTCACGCGCATGGCCAATCGCAAGCGCAATGTATTGGCAAATTTTATCCATTTGTCTACATCTCCGGAAAAGACTACGTCGTTCCCTCCTAAAAATGAAGTTCCCCCGGCATTGGCCTGCAATACGGTTAAGGCTTCGGCCAATGAAGTGAAAAAGTCATTATAAATATCCTGTTGGGAATCATAAGCTACTTCATTTTCAAAGTTCCCAAAGTTGGAGTAGGGAATAGGCCCCCAATAATCGGTAATCCTATGGTAGGCATATACCCGCCATACCTTCATCATAGCATTCTCTAAATCAAAACCTTGTTCAGCAGCGATGTCCTCCGCAGCCTTAATATTAGGTGCCGCTCTTGTATAAAAATAGCGATAAGCACCATTTAACCATCCACCCACTAGAACAAACTGATCGCTATCAAAGTTAGGTGCCGTGGTTGCAAAATAGTTGGCATAGACATCCGAAAATAAGGAATGGAACAACTGAAAGGGTCCCCTAGCCCTATTAAAAGGCATAAAGTTAGGTGTATACAAGGCCCGCTTAACGAAGAGCGGATACTCCGCAGCCGTAACTGCATCCACCGTAAAGTTTTTCGGATCTGTATTCAGTTCCGTAAAATCATCCGTACAGCTTAGTAGGAATCCTCCCAGAACCAAAGCCATACATAATCTTGTTACAATTCTTTTCATGTTTTTTTCTTTAAAATTACAATTTTTTTTAGAATCCAAAGTTTATCGATACCCCGATCTGGCGGGTGGTTGGTAAAGGAAACGCCACTCGTCCTTCGGCCGTGTTCTCAATACTCGCGAGCAGGTCCGGGTCAAAACTCTCAGCCTTATTGGAGATAAAGAATAAATTTCTACCTACCAGGGATATATTGGCCGACGTTAAAAATGTCTTTGCGAGAAAACTTTGGGGTACGGTATATCCGATCACCAATTCCCGAAGACGAACGTTGGACAGCTCTGTTACAAAGGCCTCTCCTACAGGAGTATTTCTACCCCCTACACGGTTCCAATATTCCTCTGCACTAACTGCTATGGTATTCGGTTGTCCAGTAGATTGTACAATGGCAGTCTCGCCCGAAATAAAGTTGTCTCCAAAAACCAATCCGCCTTCACGACCTTGAAGTGTAGACTCCAAAACCCCGTCCCGGGCCAAGATCGCGTCCGTAAAGTTCGTAGCTGTACCTCCCTGACGAATATCGATCAAAGCGCTAAAGTTAAAGTTCTTGTAACGCAAGGAATTGCGTATACCACCCAACCAATCCGGGTTAAAGTTGGCCACCAAAACTTCATCCCTTCCCGGTGTAATCAAAGGAAGTCCGAAGTCATCAACAAGTACCCTTCCTTGGTCGTCCCTTTGGTAGCCTCGGGAATAGATATCCCCAAATTCACCTCCAACAACCAAGGTGTAGTCTCTAATAAAGTCACTATTGATGGTCAATCGGTCAAAGCCTTCAGCAATTTCCAAAACCTCGCT
The DNA here is from genome assembly GCF_028285715.1 of Ulvibacterium sp. Classification (GTDB taxonomy): domain Bacteria; phylum Bacteroidota; class Bacteroidia; order Flavobacteriales; family Flavobacteriaceae; genus Ulvibacterium. Next base: position 238,259 of record NZ_JANQOO010000021.1, on the reverse strand, counting down.
CTCATTGGTACCGAAGTTGACATCGAGGTCCCAAGAAAAATCCGGGGTTTCTATAATGGTAGCCCCCAATAAGATTTCCACTCCGGAGTTTTGAATATCAGCCCCATTTTGGAAACGACTACCGATTCCAGACGCAACCGGGGTTGGCGTGGCAAATAACTGATCAAATGTATTTGTCCTGAACCAAGTGAAGTCAAAACGCAGGCGGTTATCCAACCATCGCGAATCAAATCCTAGTTCCAAAGAACGTGTGGTCTCTGGTCGCAAATCGGGATTTGGCAGTTCTGGATTAAGTTCTGCGGTTCCAAAGCTAATATCCGCCCTTCTGGATAATCGGAAGGCTTCAGTATCGTTACCCACCTCGGCCCAGTTAGTTCGCAACTTTAAAAAGCTAAGGGGTGAACTGCTTAAATCAACTAAATCAGTGACTACCGCGGTCAAACCTACGGAAGGATAGAAATAGGAGCGATTGTCCTCAGGAAGCGTGGAACTCCAATCGTTCCTAGCTGTTAAATTAAGGAAAATCGCGTTTTTATAGGAAATCTCTGCCAAACCATAGACGGATTGTTGTTCAAAAGCCTCGAATTGCTCAAAAGCCAAAGGTTGTTGGGTATTGCTCAGCGCAAAGAAGTTTTCAATGGTGAAATTAGTGCCTTCACCCCAAAGTCGGTCCCGCTGGAAGACCCTAAGGTTGGCGCCCGCATTCAAATCTATCTTAAAATCATCGGTAATCTGTTTGTTGTAGTTGATCAAGACATCACTGTTCCAATCGGATAGCACTTGCTGTTCATTTCGATAGCTCCCAAACTGGGCCACGGTATAGGTATCATTAGATCGCCGTACTTCAGATCGATAACTATCCCTGTCTATGGCTGAACGGCCTAAAATGTAGAGGTCGTCCGTAATTTGGTATTTCAGGGACAACAGGCCCAACACCCGTTCTTGCAACCTTGGGCGTAATACATTGTTAATGGTCCAATAGGGGTTACCTCCCCCGTTAAACTGGGGTAAGAAATAGTGTTGCCGCGTATTTCCTGCCTCGTTGACAAAGCTGAAGTTCTCAAAATCCTCGGTACGAATATTTCTAGGCGTTTTGTAGAGGTAGCGTACGGGGTTGTCAAAGTTTTCACCGGTAGCCAATTGGTTTGCAAAATCGTCGCGAATATAATTCAATTTGGCATCCACCGTCAATTTATCCGTAATCTTAGAGTTTATTCGCGTAGAGATGCTGTGTCGATTCAAATCATTCCCCGGAACAATACCTGCTGCATCGGTAAAGGTGTAACCCAAAAAGACATTGGACTTTTCACTATTCATATTGACTCCGATATTCGTCGCTATATTATGTCCCAGCTGGAAAAAATCATCTACATTGTCCGGTTGGGCTTCATACGTGTAAGTCTGTCCAAAGAGCGGATATTCCGGATTGTTGGACCAGTGGGCTACCTGACTTCCATCAAAACGAGGTCCCCAAGAGGTAGTGGCTTGCGCTCCATATACGCCTCCTGCACCTTGTCCATATTCATTTTGTAATTCCAAAAGATTGATGGCACTATTAAAGGTAGAGACAAACCCTATGGAAGTGGAAACCCCTTCGCGGGCTCCCTTACCGGATTTGGTCGTAATTACGATGGCCCCGTTGGCCGCCCTACTACCATAAAGTGCAGCGGCGTTAGCTCCTCGAAGTACCGAAATTTCCTGAATATCATCTGGGCTTATGTTATTGATGTCCCCATTTAAGAGAATACCATCCACTACATATAAAGGTTGGCTACTTCCATCAATGGAACGGTTACCCCTAAGTAACACCTTGGTAGGTGCCCCCACACCGGCAGAGGATTGGGTTACCGAAAGACCGGCCACCTTACCACTTAGACCTTCCAAGACGTTCACCGGTCTTGCCTGGGTAAGTTCTTCCGTACTCACTTGTTGGTTGGCATAGGAAAGGGATTTTTCCGAACGCTCAAGACCTAAGGCCGTGACCACAACCTCATCCAATTGATTTTCATCCACCACCATTTGTACATCAACGGTATTGGAAGCACCAACTGTAATACTTTGGGACATCATTCCTATATAGGAAAAAACCAAAACATTTCCTTCGGCCACATCAATGGAATAGTTACCGTCAAAGTCAGTTTGTGTTCCGTTCGTGGTCCCTTGAACCAGAACGTTTACCCCGGGTAACGGTGACCCATCCGAGGAATCTGTTACCGTTCCTGAAACGGTTTTGTTCTGTGCAAGCAAAGGAAAGGCCCCCAGTACCAACACAAGAAATACAATCAATTTTCTAGTCATAATGTTAGTTTTTTGATAATGTAAGTTAGTTTAACATTTTATTATAAAATGTGAATTTAAACTATTTTTTCTATAAAACAAGATGTCTTGGGAAAAATGTGCTCGAACACACCGATGAAAATTCTCGTTAAACAGGCCCTAAAACCGCGGTATATAAGTGAAACTATATATTATGGAGTTTTTCTGTTAAATGTTATTCCCAGAAATGCCAAGAACAAATAGTACTCTCCGCGGTTCTCAATTCACATAATATTTTACGTTCTCCGCGGTCACAATATCAATGGGCAGCAGTTCTTGGGAAGGCATTTCCTTTTCAAATAGAAAGTGCTCCGCCAGATACCCAACTCCCAGATAAGCCTGCCTTTTGGGTTTTTGGTGAATGAGAAAATCTATTTTTCCTTTTCGTAAATGCTTAAGGTTTTGTTCCAGAAGGTCATAGCCCACCATCGTAAATTTCCGAGCATCCTTTTGAAGAAATTCAATGAGCAAGTGAGCCTTGGAATTTGTAACAAAAAACCCGGTAATCCAAGGGTGACTTTCCAAAAATAAGGTAAACGCTGTTTTAAAACGATCTGGATCATCCGTTCTAAGGTTATAGGTAATTATTTTTTTGGTATTTCGTTTTTTCTCTTTGAAGTAATCCCTAAAACCAATTTCTTTTTGCCGCATATGCAGCTCCTCGTCAATGTGTATTATGGCAATATGAGTGCCTTCACTTGTTACCTTGTCTATTAGATTCGCCGCTACCCTGCCAGTTTGTACCAAATCTTGACCAATAAAATTTTCTATACTTAATGAATCTATATGATTATTGAACGATGCCAGAAATATTCCCTTTTGCCTACAGTTCTGAAATACCTTGAGTGATTCCTTGTGAAAAATCGGAACCATCAAAAGGGCATCAGGTTTGGAATCAATGGCCACATTGGACTGCTCCGAGAAATGAGTCGTCTTGTTTGGGTGATAGGGATATTCCTCGACTATTACACCGAAAGGGCCAAATTCCTTTGCGGCAATTCGGACACCTTCCATGGCCGGGAGCCAATATGGGTCTATTTCGGAATCAGGTATCAGTACACAAATTTTGTAGGTCTTATTGATTTTGAGGTTCCGTGCTATGGGATTTGGCCGATAATCGATTTTTTTCAATACACGATCTACCTTTTGATAGGCATCTTTGGAAACCCTGCCGCGTTTATGAAGCACCCTGTCTACTGTGCCTTTGGAAACCCCGGCAAATTGGGCGATGTCCTTGATTGTATATTTTTTTTTGTTCATCTGACAATGGATGGAATCCAATATTTCGAACGATAAATATAATGCATATTTGAAAGGAGTTCAGAAACCATACGATTAGTTATCCATTAAACTTGAAAATTGTGAAGTTTTAAAAGCGCGGTAAAAATAGCAACAAAGGCGGTTGAACAAAAAGCCATTGGGAAGAACAGGGGAATCTATCTTAATGGATAACTAACTCAAAATTAACTGCGTCAACCCAATGGCAAGACAAGATTGCTAACAATTGTGCTAAAGTTAAAGTTATGCGGACAAAATGTGTAGTAGGAATCATTTCATTAATAATATGATTTTATTAAAATCAGGATATCCCATTGGTAGTTTGAGACACCTAAAAAAATCAATGAAACCGGTTTTAAATGTTCGTAAGAACCTTTAGGAAAAAATGGTTGCGGCAAAGTCAAAAAGAAATATTTAACAAAATGGGTATTCTTTATTTGTAATTATTTTCTTACATTTAAGACGTATTAACCCTTAATGGAATTATCATGAAAAAAGCAAAGTTTTCAGGGAAGCTTTCCCTTAGCAAAAAGAAGATTTCCAATTTGGCAGCGCAATCTGTAGTGGGTGGCGGTGGATCAAGTTATGCGAATAGTTGTTCCATAGGTTGTCCGACGGACACAACCAATAACAACTGTACTTCAGCTACTTCTGTTGTCATTTCTTGTTGTTAGAAGCTATTTTTGTTAGTTTTTTTACCATTGGTTATGCAATATGGCCAATGGTTTTTTTATGGAAACCCATTTTTTTGCTAGAAAATCTTCCCAACTTTAACAAAACAAAAATTTTATTATTATAAATAAATTCTTACATTTAATAGGTATTAATCTTTAAGTATTTATCATGAAAAAAGCCAAATTTTCAGGGAAGCTTTCCCTCAGTAAGAAGAAGATTTCGAATTTGACTTCCAAGGCAATTACCGGCGGAGCACAAGCTACGCTTTATGATTACACTTGTTCACTAAATTGTCCTACGGACACTACAAATAACAACTGTACTTCGGGAACTTCCATCGTAATTTCCTGTTGTTGAATTGTGCATGAAGAGTTGTTTTTTCACCTAACCATCAGTCGTCAAACCTTACTGATGGTTTTTCTGTTATGTCTCCGTTTCACTTATGGATGTGCCTATCCATAATGTGCTATAAAATATTAAATATGGTTCTTGGCAAAATAAACTTGGCTGAGTAACACTATTAAACTTGAAAGGCAAGATGTTGGATACTACACGAGTACATAAAAATCGAGCAACGCACAAAGAAATTTTGGAAGAACATTTGATAAAGATTGACGCCGCTATTCGAAAACACTATAAGGAAGAAAAAAATGCCGGGGTGCTCGTGGGATTATCCGGAGTTTCCCTATTCCAGTTTTACTATTCCAAATATTTGGATGTCAACTCCAATGCGAATTTTGGTGTAGCATTGCTATCCCAGGTAATAGAGGGTATTGACGATGGTTACGGCTATCCTACATTCTGCGATGGAATTGCCGGTGCAGGATGGGTTTTGGACCATTTGGAACATGCTGAGCTTATGGAAATAGAAACTGACGACCTTCTATCGCAATTGGACGGGTATTTGCATACCGCCATGGTTTCCGATATGAAGTTGGGAAATTATGATTTTTTACATGGAGCCATTGGTTATGCCCTCTATTTTCTGAATCGATATAAATGCACAAAATCGGGGAAACTCAAAAAAAGATACAGGGCCTATCTTTTGGAATTCATTTCTTTTCTGGATGAATTATCTGAAAAAGACGAGGGCATTCATTTAAAATGGATTTCCATACATCCGCGTAGTCAAGAAAAAAACTATAATCTCGGCTTATCCCACGGGATTTCAGGTATTATTGGAATTTTAGTCAAGTTGTGCCAATATGATGAGTTTAAGCCGCTTACCCTATCTATGCTTAAAGGAGCGGTTGGTTATGTCATCAGTTTTAAAAAAGAAAACAACGCTTTCTCCCTTTTTCCCAACCGTGTACTGCTGAATGGGGAGACCGGTGGCAATAGTAGACTGGGATGGTGTTATGGAGAATTAGGCATTGGACTGCAATTGTACTACGCTTCAAAGGTTTTGAGGGATGAAAAACTGCGGAGAGAATCGATTTCCATTCTTAAACATGCTGCAGACCGAACCACGCCGGACAAAAGCTTGGTTAAGGATGCCATAGTATGCCATGGATCATACGGAATCGCCCAGATTTTTTCCAGAGTTTATAAAGAGACCAAAATTCCAATGTTCAGGGACATCACGGAATTCTGGATTCAGGACGGCATAAACAAAGCAATACATAAAGATGGTTATGCCGGTTACAAGCGGTGGAGGGATGTAAACGAATGGGTGGCCGAGGTTTCCCTATTGGAAGGAATTTCTGGAATGGGATTGGTCATCATCGATTATTTGGCCGATTTTGAAACAACCTGGGACGAGTGTTTAATGATAAGCTAAACCGAGTATGGCCGGAAGTAATCCCTATAAAAATTTTTCCAAGTATGTGTTGAGGACTCCTTTATTTTCCATGGACCGGTACTTGGCCTTTACCTCAAAAAAAAACATCCCTGATGACGAATTTAGAATGGCCTTTAATGACCCCATAATCAAGGAGGCTCTATTCTTGGCATCACCCTCCTTGTCCACGGAAATTGCGAGATGGGTAAATGGCGAACTAACGGATAAAAAGAAGATAGAAAAACTCAGATTTTCTATGCTCAAATATCTTACAAGAATGTCCTCAAGGTGTACCCCGTTCGGTTTATTTGCGGGATGTTCCGTAGGAAGGTTTGCTACTAAAACGGACATTGCATTGGAGAAGATGGATAGGAATTGCCGGCACACGAGATTGGACATGAACTATCTGGTAGCGCTTTCGCAGGATTTGATAAAAAGACCTGAAATAAAGCATCAACTGCTTTTTTTCCCCAATACCAGTATTTATAAAGCAGGGAATCAGTTACGGTATGTGGAATATGAATACGTCAATAGCAAAAGGCACCATAACATTGTAGCCGTAGATGATACAAGGTATCTGGATGTTGTATTGGGCAAAGCTAATAAGGGTGCATTGCTTCTTGATTTGGTCAATGTTTTGGTAAACGATGAGATTTCCGTCCAAGAAGCTTCTTCCTTCATAGAAGAACTGGTAGATAGTCAATTATTGATCAGTGAGTTGGAACCCTCGGTTTCCGGACCTGAGTTTTTAGAACAGATCTGTTCCGTACTTGAAAAGCTTGAGAATTCGGAAGACGTATTGCGCACATTACAGGAAGCGGAAAAAAAAATGCTCCTCATAGATTCAACCATGGGCAATACCCCTGAAGAATATCTTGACGTAACGGAAACCCTAGGGGAATTAGGAACGGACTTTGACCCCAGGTTTATGTTCCAGACCGATATGGCATTGGGTGTTAAGACCAATACCCTGAGCGAAAACGTAATTGATGATTTAAAGAAGGGATTTATGTTCCTGAACAGAATCTCCATACCGCCCCAAGAGACTTTCCTTTCCAAATTCATGGAAGCCTTTTATGAAAGGTATGAAGAAAGGGAGGTTCCCTTGGCAACCGCCCTGGATGTAGAAGTGGGCTTGGGGTATGTTCAAAACCAGGGCTCAGGTGATATAAATCCATTGGTAGATGGCATTGCGCTTCCTGAAGGGGACTCTAGACAATCGATTTTTAATGTACAATGGACTGCCCTGGATTCCATATTTCAAAAGAAACTCAATGAGGCCTTTAAGCAAAACGCATATACCATTACACTGAATAATGAAGATTTCCAGGAATACGAAGCGAAATGGGATGACTTGCCGGACACGATGTCCTGTATGCTAGAGATTATAATTGAAAATGGCCAACAAAAAATAAAGTTTAGCGGCAGTGGAGGCTCCAGTGCGGCTAATCTTTTAGGTCGTTTTTGTCACGGGGACAAGGAACTTCACGAGTACACCATGGAAATAATCGGAGCGGAAACTAACATGAATACCGATAAAATTTTGGCGGAAATCGTGCATCTCCCGGAATCAAGGGTAGGTAACATTCTAATGCGTCCCGATTTTCGCAAATATGAAATCCCATATTTGGCCAAGTCCTTGAAGGCAAAGGCATTTCAGTTGACACTTGATGATTTGATGATATCCATCAAAAACAACACTATAGTGTTGAGGTCCAAGAAATATGATAAGCAGGTAATTCCACGTTTGACCAATGCCCATAACTATTCCCGGAATTCACTTCCCATTTATCACTTTCTGGCCGACATGCAAACCCAGGGATTTAGAAGTAGAGTAGGAATTAACCTAAGTCCGTTTGCCGAAAACTACGAGTTTCTTCCGAGGGTCGAATATCATAACCTGATTTTGCAGAATGCCACATGGCATCTCAGTAAGCATCGTATCACTACACTTTTAAGGATAAAGGACAATGACGAGCAATTATCCGAAGAAGTAAACTCTTTTAGGGAATCTCTAAAGATTCCGCAATTCGCCATGTTGGCCGATGGGGATAACGAATTATTGATAAATTTTCAGAATCTGACTTCGGTTAGGATGTTCTTGGATACCGTAGAGAAAAGAACGGAATTTAAGCTCACGGAATTTTTGTTTGCAGAAGATGGGGTTGTGAAACATGAAAAAGCGTATTATACCAATCAAGTGATCGTATCATTTTTTAATGAAGAAAAATTAGGTTATGATATCAACAGCAGCAATAGCGCAAAAAAAGGTACAGCGGAATTACATTTTGGGTGATAGTTGGTTGTATTATAAAATCTATACAGGTCACAAAACATCCGATGTAGTCCTTACCGAAGTCATTAAACCTGTTGTCGAAAAGCTAAAAGAAAAAGGAGTTATCGACAAATGGTTTTTCATTAGATATGCGGATACCAGACACCATGTTAGGGTTCGCTTGCATTATTCGAATACAGAAAGGGTAGGAGAGATCATAAACGGACTTTATCCGTATTTAAAACAATTTATGGATCAGGACCTTATCTGGAAAATTCAACTGGATACCTATCAAAGAGAAATCGAGCGATATGGAGAGCCTACCATGGAATTATCGGAAGCCTTTTTCCATTGCGATAGTAAAATGATAGTCGACTTTCTGGACTTGATAGAAGGTGAGGAGGGAGAGATGCTCCGTTGGTTGTTCTCACTTCGTGCTATGGACTCGCATCTCAATGATTTTGGCTATTTGGACTATGACAAACTACGGCTTTTGGATCGGCTAAAAACCGGATTTGGGAACGAATTTGGAATGTCTAGGCCTTTGAAGAAACAGCTCGACTCCAAGTATCGTGAAGAACGAAAAAAAATTGAGGAGTTCATGAGCTTTGATGCTACCGATCAACCGGACTATGCCCCAATTTTAAACGTCATTCATACAAAGGAAAAGGAGGTTCAACCTCTTGCCTTACAAATACTGGAATGCTTTGATGAAGGAATCATGGAATTAAGGCTGGACGATTTGATGGCAAGCTATCTTCATATGCACATGAATCGCTTGTTTAAATCCAAAAACCGAGTGCACGAACTGGTTTGCTATGATTTTTTATACCGCTATTACAAGTCGATGATTGCACGCAATAAATACCAAAAGAAGTGATTTGTCATTTGTCCAGTTGGAATAACCAGGTTGTTGATTATGACATTTTTTATGCTCCGCTGGGTATTAATTAGGATCCGTACATTTTTTTTAATTGGTTTACCGCGGATTCCGCCAATCGCTCTCCGGCACCTATGTCATAGGCTGTAGTACCTGGGGTGGTCTCATAGCCGGTTATCATAGGCAAAAATCCTTCCGGACCTTGACTAAAGGAAATCTTGGTCGGGAAATACTTGTAGTTCCCATTGGCCAAACTAACGACTATAGTGTTTTCATAGGGAGAATTCTCTTTGATATGTATTCCGAACTCATTGAAGATTTCGCCTGGTAACCCTACTATGGCCATATCACCTATTTGCATGACCATGACCTCAAGTTCGTCCGTTTCATTTTGTACTTCGTACATCTCCAACCACCACTTGGCATATAGTTCGTTGGGAATTCCATCAGGTTGCAGTTCCGGCATACCTTCCTTTTCCACCCGCTTCATTACTCTTTTTGCCCATTCATATTGCTCCTCGGTGATGGTCATTTTTTTTAGGGGTACCCGCTCCCTTGAAACTTTTATAGTACCATTCCCCGAAACCGTTTCGACATTTCCCATAGCCTCCATAGCAGCTACGCCCAATAGATATCCGATACGTTGGCATTCCTGATACGTGTCCAAAAAACCTACCTTATAATCCACCTGGGTAACATTGCCGCTGGGCGCATTTAAAAAAAGTACGCCAAAGTCCTTTCCCTTAACTTTTTGTATGGATTCGGTCAGATAACCCGGATAATCCGCAGAGTAAAGCCAATTGTTTCCGGTAAGTGTTGTGGGGTGGCATCCAAAATTAACAATGCTGTTGACCACCTTTCCTTCTCGCATAATACTTAAGGCAATAACCTCAGGATCTTTATCGCCCAAAACCTCTTCAATATAACCGGGTTCAAATTTCTCCCAGACCATATGCGTAGTGCCATCTATCGCTTTTAATCGTCTGTTATGGGAAATGCGCTCTTCCGTAGAGCGACCCAACCGAAGTTCGGCAGGTGCTAAATTCTTATTGGCCTCTAGAATTGCATTCGCTGCTTTTTGAAGGTATTCCTTGGCTTCCGGAGCCTCCAATTCCGATTCCGGTCCACTATGGGTATGGGTGGCATGGATCAAGATGTTTTCGGCCTTAATGTCAGAATTTGCGGCTATATGATTACGCATCATATCTACGGACTCCTTGTGAATGTAACAAATGTCAACCGAGAGGATAGCGATTTTTTCTCCGTTACCTCCTTTTGCCACCATGGCCTTGCCATAGAGTGAATCGTGAACACCACGTGAGGCGTAATCGTCCCCTCGATAATTGCCTACTAGGTTTAGGCCCACACGGGGTGTATAGTTAACTTCCGCATAACCAATTTGTAAACCGGAGTTTTTGGGATTTTTAGTATCAGTCATAGTTTCGCAAGATAAAAGTATAAAGGCGCCCATAAAAAGAATCAATGTGGCTTTCGAGACCAATGCCCGGCTATATGTTTTTGTTTTCATTTTAAAATGGTATTTAGGATTCGCAGCCAATTTTTGTACATGATGTGCTCAATATCTATTTCGGTATATCCTCTTTTTGAAAGAATATCTTCAAATTTGTGTAGGTCCGCTATGGAGTCCATGTCGTAGGGTGTTTGTTCTAGGCCGAATAGGCCATCAAGATCGGTTCCAAATCCAATATGCGTGCAATCTCCGGCCATTTGGCATATATGATCAAAATGATCTACCAAGCGTTCCATAGCAATGCCGAGTTGCTTGGGATTATCTACGTTCATCCTAAAATTAGGGTGCAACATCCAAGTGTCCAAAGAACCTCCAATGACACCATCCCGTTCCAGAACACATTTAATTTGGTCATCCGTAAATTGACGTTCTCCGGGCACCAATACTCTGCAATTTTGATGACTTGCAATAACCTGACCCTGAAAAATATCCAAAGCCTCATAAAACCCTTGATCGGTCTGATGCGTAAGATCTAGCATCAGGTCAAGCGTATTCATCTCTTTTAACAGTTCTTTCCCCAGAGAAGTGAGTCCACTGCCATTGGAGTGTGTACCTGCCGCATATCGCCCAGGCCCAAAATGGGAGATGCCTATGGAACGCAATCCCTGTTCGTGATACCGATATAGATAATCCAGATTTACAATGGAGTCCGCACCTTCCAATGCAAGAAGATAGCCAATTGGCTTTTTTGTCTTGTCCGGGTTTTCATTCCTCCATAGATCCAAATGTTCGTTCAAATCCTTTAGACTTCCAATTTGAATCATTTCCCCCAACTCCTCCATTTCCCGGTACCAGGCCAATTGACATTGTGCATGGGCATAGGCCTGTTGCGGTGAGTGCCATCCAGGTAAAGCCATAGTATCCAAGGAGTCACCGACTTCTGAAAAACGGGAAATTATGGTCGTAATGACTAGGCCGATGTTACCTCCCCGAAGCTCAGGCAAAGCTACGGTACCTTTTCCCCGATCTTGAAAATCCGTCCATCCCAGATCTTTCTCCTTTTTCCGGATTACCCCAACACTTTTCGTAAGGTCCCGGTTCATGTACATGGCATTGGTGGCTAGATCCAAATGACCATCTATAATAAAGGGGAATTTGGATTTGGAACTCATTTCTTTGTTTTAAGGGATGAAATATCCTTTGTTTTATCCGTATATGTTGAGGACAACCGGTTAATGTCAAATTTAAATTTTTCAAAAGTGCTTTCCCATACCTTGGCTTCTTCAGAAGAGTATTCATAAAACCCTTTTCCATTAAAAATCCCGTTTCCGCCTTCCTTGGCAATATCGTCTATCAACTTGGGTACGGTAGTTTGATTACTCAGTTCGGGAAAAAGATCTTTCATCACGGAGTGGTAGGCCTGTAGCCCCGTAAGATCCATATAACGGAAAAGCCCACAGAAGGTCATCCAATGGCCGCCATCATTCTTACAGGCCCGGTCTACGTCCTCTATGGTAGCGTATCCGTTTTCTACCAAATAGAACGCTTCGCGGTACATGGCGTACATTATCCGATTGGTAATAAATCCGCGGATGTCCTTACGTACCAATGTAGGTTCCTTCCCCCATTTTTTTGTAATGGCATACAATTGTTCGCCTATTTCCAATAGGCTCTTTTCTCCGCAAATAATTTCCAAAAATTTTGAGGTATAGGCAGGCTCGGCCCAATGTATCCCAAAAAAACGTTCCGGGACATTGAGATAGTTTTGTAACATACTTATGGGTATGGCCGATGTATTGGTAGCAATAATTACCTCATCCGGGACACTGGATTCTATTTTCCTGTAAACATCCTGCTTTACCTTTAGATCTTCCAAGACGCATTCCATGACCAGCCAACAGGATTTTAAATCTGTATACTTCGAGGTGAACGTAATATTTTGAAACAAATCATCGGCCCTGGCCGTACTAAGTCCTTCCGCATAACATTCCTCCAGGGCATGCCGTATGCGATCTGGGGCCGTTTGGTCGGTTTCGGAGAGTACAGGCGATACCGCCATCACCTCTTGACCGTTTATTAAGAGGGCCGTAGCTATGCTGGTTCCCATGAGACCCAGGCCTACAATACCTACCTTGGCATTCCCATTTAACTCCATATTCTTTGGATTAAGACAAGGCCTGCATTCTTCCGACAATGTATGGGAAGATTTTTGCCCGATTATTTTTTAAGATCCAATAATACTTCTTCTGCCATTTTTATGGCATGCTCAATATGTTTCTTTTGATGTACGGCCGATATGTACCACAGTCCTCTGCCGATGACTCGCACACCCTTTTGTTGGAGACCATACACGAACTTTTTGGACTTAGGCTGTTCATACGCTCCAAGATCCCTAAATTCCCTGACCTTGTCTTTATCGGTAAAACCGGTATGGAACATTGGTCCCAACCCTTGGACCAATAGATTCTGTCCGGTTTTATGAGCCGCATTCCTAAGTCCCTCTATCAATTGTAGGCCAAGATCATAAATCCGTTCATAGGTGCCTTCCTCTTCCAAGATTTCAATAGTGGCCAATGCGGCAGCAACTAATGGGCAGGCGGAGTTCATTGTACCTGCATGGATAACCTTGCCTTCGGCAATCAAATGCATCCATTCCTTTTTACCGACTACTGCTGAAATAGGATAGCCACTGGCCATGGCCTTGGCAAAAATGGACAGATCAGGAGTTACGTTCAAGAATTTTTGGGCACCCCCCAACCCTGTACGAAAACCCGTGATAACCTCATCAAAAATCAAGGCCGCACCATAGTCGTCACATAATTCACGAAGACCTTCCAAAAAGCCTTCTTCCGGAAGTATACAGCCACTATTGCACATGATAGGCTCCGTTATTATGGCCGCAATTGTATCATGATGCATTTCGAAGGTCTTTTTCACCAATTCCAAATCGTTCCAGGGCAAGACTATAAACTCATTAACAACACCTTGTGCCATGCCTGAAGTCCAAGGCAATGGAATAGGAGTGGTCTTAGCACCCATTTTTTCTTCATCCAAGGTGAGACCCCATGAAACATTGTCCAACCATCCATGATAGTGCCCCTCAAAACGGATGAATTTGTTACGCCCGGTCTTTGCACGCGCCACGCGAAAAGCGGTTTGTACCGCTGTGGAACCATCGAGGCAAAAACGCATTAATTCGGCCGATGGGATATGTGCATTCAATTTTTCGGCCAACTCAATTTCCAAAAGGTGCTGACCGGCATAAAGCTGTCCTTTTTGGCTATATTCCCGAATCCGCTTCGCTATATAAGGATGAGAATGCCCAACGATCATCGGACCTTGGCTCAGGGTAAAATCAAGATATCTGTTTCCGTCAACATCATAGAGATAAACCCCTTCTGCGCGGTCGTAAAATAAGGCATGGGGGTGATTATATTTCCGAAATTCGGACGAAACACCACCAGCTAAAACTTTTTTGGATCGTTGCAGCAACTCGGCGGACTTAGCATGTTTTAACTTAATATCCAGTTCTAGCATCTTACACCGTGATTTTTCTATTTCGCGCGGCCACTGTCCAGTTTTCTACAAGTTTACCTTCCCTAATTACTTCCAGGGTTTCGTACAGGTTCACAGTAGGGCAGATGTGATAAGGAATTGCATAAAAAGGTTGGCCCACCCGATATTTGGAGGTATCCGGGACTTCTACTACCAAATGTTCCTCATAGTGACCAACGATGCTTTGATTTTCCAAATCAAGGATTTCTACCCGAGGCTGAGAAGGATCCGCGGCAACGGCCTTGCTGCCTAGGTCAAAACACAATATATTTTTATTGATTACGGATACGATTCTCGTCAATAGAGCCGCTGCCGGGACAAAAGGCAACTCCGGATAATTATATTGATACCCGGCATCCCAAAAGAAAATGGTCCCGGGGCTACATTCTATTCCATCCTTTTGAGCATAATATGCAAATGAAGGGGAACCGCCCATTACCACTTTGATTTCCCGCTTTAGAAAGGATTGAACTTCTTGTCTTAAGCGTTTCATTTGTCCAAACATTTGGTTTGATTCGGCCTTTCGAGTTTCCGACTCGGGTGCATGTACATGCCCATCATAGCCATGTAACCCCATAATGTTGAGCCCTTTTAAATCGGAACATGCCTTTATCAAATCCAGAGTCTGTTCAGGAGGGATTCCGGTACGGTCCATCCCCAGGTTAATGTCCATGAAAACATCCATGGGATTATCCTTGAATAAAGAGGACAAAAGCTTCGCTGATACTATATTGTCGATGAGTGAGGAAAAGATAGTCCTTGGATACATTTTTCGAAGTGCATCGAACCGTAGGGCCTTTATTTCAGATAGTTGATAACATAGTAACACATCATGAACCCCGGCCATGGCCAAAAGTTCCGATTCAGAAATAGTACTGCTCTTAAAACGGTCTATACCTTGTTGTAGCGCCATCTCTATTACTTCCAAACATTTTACGGTTTTCACGTGGGGTCTTAGTACGGTGTTTTTGCCCTTTACTAAACCACATGCGTTTTGGATGTTGCGGTGTATTAGATCCGGAAATACGAGAAGGGCCGGGGAATCTATGGCGTGGATGGCCTGAGTATGATATGGCTCACTACGGATCATTATTGACCGTTCGGCAATTTGAAAACGATATCGATCTCAATCTTGATGTTCTCTCCCAAAACGGACTGCACCGTGGTCCGGGCTGGTTTTATGCCCGTAAAATAGGTCGCGTAAACCGTATTGAATTTATCAAAATCGTTGATATCCTTTAAATGCACGGTACTTTTTAGGGCATCGTCCATTGTACCGCCGGCCGTTTCCACAATGGCCTTGATGTTATCCAATGTTCGCCTAGTCTCCTCTTCAATACTTCCCAATACAAATTGGGATGTCGCAAAATCTACGGACGCCTGCCCGCTTAAAAATAGCATTCCGTTAAAGACTACCCCGTCCGAGTATGCCCCGGTCACAAAATTGGGATCTCGTTGCGGGTGCGTGATTTTTATCTTGTCCATGATATCCGTGGTTTGTGATATTTTTTAAGATTTACTAAAAAAGTCAAATAAAATTCAATTATAATGGCTTTTTTGTGAGATTTTCTTTCAAATGTATCCGTATACCTTCAAATTTAATAATATCAAAAACCGATAATCTAATACAAATAATTATATTTAGCCATTAAAAAAGAGGTTTTTGCAGGGAAAACTTGAAGAAGAGTATCAATCAAAATTAGGGGTTACTAATGGAAACGACAGAGATCCGATTGTTCAAAGAGTCCAATCAATCTTTTATTTATCACATAGAGGAGAAGGCTTTTAGCATCTACCACCATCATCCTGAGTATGAACTGGTATATATTAAAAGCGGAAGTGGGGTTCGTATTGTGGGCGACAACATCAGCGAATTCAAGGAAGGGGATCTCGTTTTTTTAGGTTCATATTTGCCTCATGTCTGGCGTTGTGATACATCATACAACAAAGCAGACGGGACATTCACCGGAAAAGGGTACGTTATTCAGTTTTTGGAGGAGTTCATTGGCGAACAATTCTTTGATCTACCAGAAAATAGGGGACTTAAGGCATTCTTTTCACATGCTTCAAGGGGATGCAGGTTCTTTGGAAAGACCAAGGAAAGCCTTACCCAAATTATCCTAAGAATGCAACACATGAATCCCACGCAACGTTTTTATTCCTTGTTCGGCATATTTGAGATACTGGCCACAACGGAGGAATATGAATTTATCTGTAGTCCCGTTTTTAGGGAAACGGACCATATGTCGGAAAGCGGTCCCATGCGGGATGTAGTAGAGTTTATTTTGAAGAACTTTCGGGAGGATATTAAATTGCGGGATGTATTGGAAATTGCCAATATGTCCAATACCCAGTTTTTTCTGGCTTTTAAAAAAATGTACCGTATGCCGTTCAAAAGCTATTTGCTAAAATTGCGGATAGGGTATGCCTGCCGCTTACTGGCCGAACCTAGCAATAATATTTCACAGGTGGCCTATGAGTCCGGTTTTGAAAACCTATCGAACTTTAATAGGCATTTTAAGGCAATAAAAGGATGTACTCCTACGGTATATCGAAAAAAACTTGAAAAGCCATTGGTTTCCAAATTTTAGCCCTTCGGAGATTTTTGAATGGAACTTTCCGATGCTTAATGAACTGCAATCAATACCGCCTAACCTTAAAACTAGTCCTTGGTAAAGGGAAAATCCGGATTATCCGTTCTCGAGGTAGTCATTAAAGTTTCCATTTTCAAAACAATTTCGGGATGTTCCCCGGCCACATTCTGTAATTCTTTTACATCATTGGAGAGGTTGTATAATTCTATAAGGGCATTGGGATTATCATAAACATTTAGTCGGACTCCTTTCCAATCATCGAAGCGGACGGCCTGTTTTCCATTTTGTTCGTGAAATTCCCAGTAAAGATGGTTGTGTTTCTGTTGTCCTTCTGTATTCTTTAAGGTGGGCACTATTGAAATACCATCGATGTTTTTAGGAATTTCCGCCCCAGACAGCTCTGCCAATGTAGGCAGGATATCCCAAAATGCTGAAATATGGTCCGTCTCACGATTGGGTTCAATGGTCCCGGGCCATTTGGCTATCATAGGTACACGGATACCGCCCTCGTACAAATCCCTTTTCCGCCCTCGGACAATTCCTGAACTATTAAAAAAATTCGGATCGGCACCGCCTTCCATATGCGGACCATTATCACTTGTAAAGATGACCAATGTATTTTCTTCAATTCCCAGTTGTTCCAGGAGCAGCACTATTTCGCCAACTTGTTGGTCTAGACGGGATACCATAGCTGCAAATGTGGCTCTCGGTTTTTCTTGGGAGGCATATCCTTTTGGGTGGTAGTCTTTGGAACCATAATCATTGCCCTTCCATCTAGAACCGGAGCTGTTGTCCTCTCCCCAGGGTTTTTCTTCAAAAGTGTTTTCAAATGTAGCCCAAATGGAATCTTTAGGCACGATTAATTCTGCATGGGGAATCACGGAGGGTACGTACAAAAAGAAAGGCCCGTCGGCATTACTCCTAATAAAATCAAGGGCTTTCCTATGGATTAGATCTGGGGCGTAGTGCATTGTATGTTTAGTGTCGTTACCATCAAGAACTACTTTTTGCTCGTTATCCCATAAATGGGTAGGATAATAGCGATGCGCCTGTCCTTGGCAATTGTAACCATAGAACTGATCAAACCCTTGTTTATTGGGATCTCCCTCGCTACCAATAAAACCAAGTCCCCATTTTCCAAAAGCCCCAGTAGTGTATCCGACTTTTTTTAGTACTTCTGCCATGGTCAGGGCTTCCGCCCTTAACGGAAATTGACCCTCTTCCGTATTGCTTTTATTTCCTCGTATGGGGGTATGCCCCGTATGCATTCCTGTCATTAATGCGGATCTGGAAGGTGCACAGACCGTGCTTCCGGAATAATGTTGTGTAAACAGTAAACCCTGTTTTGCCAGTTTGTCGATATTGGGTGTACTGAATTTTTTCTGCCCATATACACCTAAATCGCCATAGCCCAAATCATCGGCCAAAATGTAAACGATATTGGGTTTTGAAGCTTCAAAGGATTTATCCTCTCCTTTTTTGCTTTGTTCTCCACATCCTAACAAAAGAAGGGAGCAGATAATAGCCAAGGTCAAACTATTTTTTCCCATAGGTTTTTCCGTACTAATCCAGTTTTCCCTTTTCAAAATCGGAATCGTTAACCCAACCCGTGTCCATTTCCTCTCCGTTCATGAATCGTTCGTAGAAGTTGCTCTCCTTGCCGATGTAGGGATAACTTTCGAAAATTTCGCCATTTCCCAAAATCCGTGGGTCCTGCTGTGCCTCCAAGGTTGCGACCAACAATTCCGAAAGTTCGGCCTTTATAGCTTGCATTTCCTCTATGTGGACCAGATTTTCAATACAGAAAGGGTCTTTCTTGATTTGATAGAGTTCCTCTTCGGGTCGCTTTCCAAAGTTCATTTGCCAGTATTCCGTGTTTTCCCCACTGCGGCGCAAATCCAAAATAACCGTTTTTGTAGGCGAACCGTCCGTGTTGAGGTAGCCCGTTTCCGGGTTTCCGGCAGGCCACCTCGTAGGCTCAAAATTTTTCACGTACAAATAGTTACCTTTTACGATTCCACGGATAGGATAACCCTGATCCCCCGGTCTACCCACATCATGACGTTCCTTTCCAAAAACGACAAAATCCCTAATTTTCTCTTCCTTCCCATCTTGCGAATCATTAAAAATGTCGGCAAGGCTTCTACCAGGTGTAGGAGCCATTTGTGTCTTTTCCCATTCCAATCCCGCGACTTCCACAAAGGTAGGGGCAAAGTCAATGAAGCTAACATACTCGTTCACCACCCTCCCAGGATTCTTGATTCCTTTGGGCCACATAATGGCCAACGGCAAATGATTGGAAAGCTCGTATTCCTGACCTTTTATGCGTGGAAAGGGCATGCCGTTGTCTGCAGTCACTACAATAATGGTATTTTCCAATTGACCATGGGCTTCCAAAGTGGCGATTATCTTTTCCAGATGAAAATCGAAATATTCCAGTTCGTAGGCATAATCCAATATATCTGTCCTTACCGTTTCGGTATCGGGCCAAAAATCGGGTACCTCTGTGATGTCTGACAATTCCTTTTTCCCCTTTCCAACACCTGTGCCATATTCGTATGCCCTATGGGGTTCAAAACCTCCGTACCAAAAGCACCAAGGACTATTGGTGGAAGCGCTATCCAGAAAAACATTGAAATTGGCACTGTAATCATTTCCGGAAATTTTGGTTGTCGGCGGCTCTATTTTTCTAGCCTTATATACCTTTCCGGTAAGCTCCCGGGGCGTTCCGTCCGAGGATACGGCCTTGCCTGGTCCCCAGCCTTTCCCAGTAAATCCGGTGGTATATCCACTTTCTCCCAAAACCTCAACATAACTTTTGAATTTTAAGGGAAAATTATTCCAATGATTGGCAGCTTCCTCCAATTGCCATGAATTACGTCCGGTAAGAATTGCAGAACGGGAAGGGGCACATTTTGCATTGGGCGTATAGGCATTCATAAAAAGAAGCCCTTCCTTGGCCACCCTATCAAACGCTGGGGTTTTTGCCCAATTTGTCCCGTAGGCCCCCATGTGCGGAAAGGAAGCATCGTCTGCGATACAGAACAAAATATTGGGTCGTTCGTCGACTTCAATTTTTTTTTCGGAACAAGAAACAAGGGCAAGTATAAAAAAAATGAAAAGCGCGGTCAATCTCATTTTTAAGCTTTTGAATTTGTTAGGGTAATTTCATGGATGGATTTTTCAACATCCTATCAAACGCCTCAAAAATAATGGCGATTAGAATAACAAGGGCAGAACCAATGAAATTTAACCACAAATAACCCAATTTTTCTTCGCCGGGGAGCTGAATATGTATCAAGTTGTAATACAGAACAAAAATAATCAATTGCGTTAGTAGAGCCGCAAAGAAGACCGCATTCCCCTTCACAAATTTCAAGAAAAAAGCCAGTAAAAATATGCCCAGCACATTACCGTAGAATATAGACCCGATAATATTTACCAACTGGATCAAGTTATCGAAAAGGTTGGCAATACTAGCGATGAGGATTGCAATGATTCCCCAGAGAAGTGTAAACAATTTTGAAACGGTAACATAATGTTTTTGGGTGAAATCCCCATTTTTATTACGCTTGTAAAGATCAAGGGCCGTAATAGTACCAAGGGCGTTGAGCTCGGAAGCCGTGGAGGACATGGCCGCCGAAAGAATGACCGCCAAGAGAAGACCGATCAAACCTGTGGGTAGATTATTTAAGATAAAATGAATAAAAACGTAATCCTTATCGTTGGTTTCTACGGCACTATCCGCCTGCTGTATCAAAGCTCTTGCCGTTGCCCTATTGGTACTGTCCTTTTTATTGATGTTCATGATTTGGCGCTCGGCTTCCTCAACTGCGGTATACTCCTTTAGTTCCAATGCCATGGAGAATTTGTTTTGGGCCATTCTTTTTTCATCCTCCAATTTTTTTTGACCCTCTTGAAGCAATGTATAATCCTCGGCATATTCTGATTCCATTACCGCTTGTGTGGCGGACGGATTAAAGTTTAACGGCGAAGGATTGTATTGATAAAACACAAAGACCATTACACCTACAAGAAGAATGAAGAATTGCATTGGAATCTTAAAGATACCATTGAAAACAAGTCCTAACTGACTTTCCCGTAAAGATTTACCTGATAAATAGCGCTGAACCTGACTTTGATCCGTGCCAAAATAGGCCAGTGCCAAAAACAACCCACCGGTAAGGCCGCTCCAAAAGGTATATCTACTTCTGGGATTAAGGCTAAAATCCAGGATTTCCAGTTTATTGCTGGCACCCGCCACTTTCATGGCTTTATTGAACGAAATGTCCGCAGGGAGATACCCCAGGATAAAGAAAAAAGTAATAAACATGCCCAGCATTATCACGAACATTTGTTGTTTCTGGGTAACGCTTACGGCTTTCGTGCCTCCGGAAACGGTATAAATAATGACTAATATGCCAATGATGATGTTAAGGGTACGTAGGTCCCAACCCAGAACGGCCGATAAAATTATGGATGGAGCAAAGATGGTGATACCAGCTGCCAAACCTCGTTGTATCAAAAAAAGTACCGCGGCCAGTGTTCGGGTCTTTAGGTCAAAACGATTTTCCAAAAACTCATAAGCCGTGTAGACCTTTAACTTATGATAGAGTGGTACAAAGACCAGACAGATAATGACCATAGCTATGGGCAGGCCAAAGTAAAATTGAACAAACCCCATTCCGTCATGAAAAGCTTGCCCGGGAGTGGATAGAAAAGTTATGGCACTGGCCTGGGTGGCCATTACGGAAAGGCCAATGGTCCACCATTTGGCCTCATTGCCACCGCGAACATAGTCGTTTACGCTGGCACTACCTCTAGTTTTCCAAACCCCATAAGCAACAATGAACAGTAAAGTTCCAGATAGTATAATCCAATCTAAGGTTCCCATTTAGATATAGGCTGTCATTATGTAGTAAAAGAAAAGAACATATAGCAGATTAAGGACCAAGACCAAGGAGTATTCTTTTTTCCAAACTAATTTTTCCAGCATCGTTTATCCTTTTACCTGGGTATCCGTATCAATCTTTTCCCTTCCTAAAGAAAGCATGTTCGAGAACAATTTATAAGCTCCGGAGACCCCGGCCGGCAACTCCCTGAAAAAGCTTAAACCGGTATAAATATAGTAACCTTTGCCATGTGGGGCCACAATTAGACTACCGTTGGCCTTTGGTTCGCCCTGATCGTTCATGGATAGGATAGGGGTAAACTCCTTAGACCATTTTTTAGGAAAGTAAAGGCCGCGTTCCTGTACCCATCCGTTAAAATCCTCATTGGTTATAGGGTTGGGAAAGTTTACTAAGGGGTGGTTCTTGGCCAAAATCTCTACATTTGAATTCTCGTCGGTGACCCTGTCCCGTGATAGTGTTATAGGGTAGGGGGCAATGTTTGGAAATTGTGAATCCCATCTTCCCGAAGTATTGTACTGCACAATAAGGTTCCCCCCATTTTTAGCATATTCCAAAAGGTATCGTTGTTTAAACTTCAATTCGTCCACAACATTATAAGCCCGGATGCCTACCACTAAGGCATCAAATTTCCTTAGGCTCTCCGAGGTAATATCCTTTGGGTCTATAAGATGCACAGTGTAACCGATTTGTTCCAAACTCTCGGGAACCTTGTCCCCGGCACCCATAATATACCCAATGTTTTCCCCGATTTTTTGAATGTTTAATCGAACTACCTTGGCCTCGGATGGCAGTAGTACGGATTGGGTAGGAATATGATCATAGGAAATGGTAACCAATTCCTTGGAGATTTCATTCCCATTGATTTTGACCAAAGGCGTAATATAGCTCTCATCCTCATAGGAAGGTGGGATCAATGAAAAGACCAATGTCTGCTCGTCTCCTTTTTTTGCAATTTTAAAGGATTTGATTTCTTGTTCAACCGTCCATCCTTTAGAAAACAGAAGCTGCACCTCTCCTTCAACATCGTCGGAATGAGCTTTTACGGTTATTGGAATTTTCTTTGGTTCGGCATTAGCAAAAATCAAGACTTTGTCATCAAAACGCGCCGTAGCCTCGGGTAAAATTTCAAAAGGCCGATAAAGTTCTCCCTTATCCCTTTCCGCGTAGCGATGTACCACGGGCTTTTGGAAGCTTATGGAAGTCCCACTGAAGTCGAGTAGAAAACTAGCTTCAAAGGGTTTTGGGGTTTCCGGCTTTCCGATCCATTGTTGGTTTTTCACGGAATACATGCCCAAACTTCCTTTTTCATTCAACCAATAGGGGCTGGTATATGTGGCATTTTGGGGAACATTAAGGTCGATGGCTAAATTTAACTTTTGATTTTCCTTTAAGGCGATATCTTTTTCACTCGCCATTTTACCGGAAAGTGACAGTGATTTAAGTATTACATCCACATTACTTCGGTTTACGGCCTCTACATTAATTTTAACCGATTTGCCCGGATTTGTATAGGATTCAGCGGCCGAAGCCTCAAGATAGAGCCCGGTAATGGCCAAGATGAGGTTTTTGATTTCCTTGGACTTAATTTTCCGCCAATGTGTATCCTTTAGCCCTTGAATCAACTTATAAGCCTGTAAAATTTCATCGATGTGTTCCGAAGGATTCCTAAAATTGAAGTTTTTTTCCACCTGGTTCAGGATAGCGCCGATGGCTGCTCCACCTTCCAAACGAGACCAGCTCGTATCCACCCC
This sequence comes from Ulvibacterium sp., assembly GCF_028285715.1. GTDB lineage: Bacteria > Bacteroidota > Bacteroidia > Flavobacteriales > Flavobacteriaceae > Ulvibacterium. The sequence goes on along the minus strand of NZ_JANQOO010000021.1, from coordinate 214,771 downwards.
GTCAAAAATATTGGTCTTATCCTTGGGTAATGTCCCCTTTATTAGCTCAAGATATTCTTTTTCCGATCCCCGTACGGACAAAGTACCAAATCCTTGAGATCTATGTTGACTTCTAGACCGGGCGGCTATTTCATTATTGGAAGCGCCCAATAAAGGATAAAAGGTGCCGATGTCCGCCGTCAGCATTTTGGATTTATCCGCCTTTTCAAACTTCTCCCTACTTCCATAGAACCACCAAAACGTATTAAAGAACAATCTTTTAGGTTGCCAGGTTTCCGTGAGATTCAGCTGTTCCGGAAATTTAGTAGCATTTCCCACTAAATCAAATGCTTCCACACTCAACTGGGAAGCCGAGGTGTGGTGGCCATGGGTAGTTCCCGGGGTTCTATGATCAAAACGGTTGATGATGATATCCGGCTTAAAATTGCGAATGGCCCATACTACATCGGCCAAAACCTCCTCTTTATCCCATATTTTTAAGGTCTCCCGAGGGTGCTTGGAATATCCAAAATCATTGGCCCGGGAAAAAATTTGTTCCCCGCCATCAATTCGGCGGGCGGCCAGCAGCTCTTGGGTACGAAGTACGCCTAAAAGTTCCCTAAGTTCCGGGCCTATCATATTTTGCCCTCCGTCGCCCCGCGTAAGCGATAAATAGCCCGTTCTGGCCTTTTTCTCATTGGCAAAATAAGAGATAAGCCTCGTGTTTTCATCATCGGGGTGTGCCGCCACATATAGGACAGATCCCAAAAAGTTTAGCTTTTGGAGAGACTGAAAAATTTCGGAAGAAGATGATTTTTTTGGGGTTTGGACATGGCCTTTGGAAGGACTAAGCAGCAGAAAAGCAAGAAATACCAAAAAATGGCGCATATCACAGGGTTTTGTTGGCAACCAAATATAGAAAGATTAAAATGGGATAGAATTACATTTAGAAATTCTTTAACAATAAGGAGCGCCTCCTATTCTGCCTTAATTTTCTTGGTGGCATCGATAAGAGCCACGGCTTTTTGAAGAAGAAGATTATTCGGATAGGTCAATAGCTCACCGTTGTTCTTTCTCAAGTACATATGATAGGCTTTGATGTCCTCTATAAGATATACCTCGTAATTTGCCTCGCCATCGGCAATATCCTTATCCAATATTTTTATTCGGTCACCAATTTTGTAGGGAAAGGAAAAAAACAGGATGACTCCTGCCGTTATATTACTGATTATGGACCATTGTGCAAAAAGCGCAACCCCGATTACGGCAAAAACGGAAGAAAATATAAGCCCTAAGTCTTTTATGTTCACTCCCCATATCAAAGTCAGTGCTACTACACCAATTATTGCGATAGCTATAGATACATATTTGACTATGAGCAAGGTACGGGCTCTATTAAGGTCGCTTATTTTACCTACCTTCCGTATGGTTTTCTCAAAAACAAACCTTAACACCAGTAGGATAACCAAAGTAGCCAAGGTGCCTATTAATTCCGTCTTGTAGTCTAAAAAAATATTTTCCATAAATAGATTACAGTCCTAGACTATCCCGCAAGGATACGTGCTCATTTCCATTTCTTTGCCAGTATGGCGATGTTATAGACTTGATTTTCTTGGCCCTTGAGGTCATTGTTTTTGCATTTGGGCCGTATCCACTGATAAAAGTTTCCGTCCAACCTTCAATAGTATACGGAAAACTTGATGAAAATTTGATTTTAAGTGTTCGTGCCAATTCGGGATATGTAATAATATAAGTACTTTCTTCACCGTCATCGGTCAAACGGGCGTTGGCATCATAGGATTTCAATTCTTTGTGGGATAGTCTGATGTATTCCAGGGCGGGTATGATCTTAACATCCCCTACCGGTAAACCTTTTGGATCAATTCGAATTTTGTTCCATATTTCGTTTTCCAAAGTAACCTTGTCCAGAGTTAAATTTTGGTCCGCCTCCGATTCGAAATAAGAGTGCGACATAATTTCAAATTGATCCCTATTGTTTAATTGGGCATAAACCTGTCCACACCATTCCTGTGCTGAAAATGTCACTTTTAACGAATGCCCGTTGTCATGAACGGGATAAAAACTACTACTCATTATGGAATATGGATAAATACCGGTAAGGTATTTTTTGGTGCTGTTTAGTTTTAACACTGGAATATTGTCCGATTTATGGGCATCTGCTTTTACCTGTTTATCTGCCGAAAAAGGTTCCGTTACAAAAACCAGGACGGCATGTCCATCACGCATTTGCCCATATCTAGGCTGTTCCAGGGCATATGAGGTTATCTCTGCCTCGCCGGCATACCAATAATCCCTAAATTCTTGGGAAAGCTTCTTTTTGGGATTTTCGGTTATAGTTTTTGCACTTTCGTTCAAGGCTATATCCTTGTTTTCTGCCATGCCCTTTCCCTTACATGACCCTAAGGTGGTCATTAGTATAGCGAATAACACTAAGGCCAAGTTAAACGTAATCCATTTTTTCATTATGATGGTTTTTTCAAAATTACCGAAAAAGCTTCAACCTACCATATCAGTCAGCGTTTTGTAGACTACATGGGTAGGCAGGCCTACTACATTTGCATAAGATCCCTTTATTTTTTCAATGCCGATCAAACCGATCCAATCCTGTATGCCATAACCTCCTGCCTTATCAAAAGGTTCATAAGTATTTACATAAAATCGGATTTCCTCATCGGTAAGCCTTTTGAACTTGACCTCGGTTGTCTCAGCTATGGTTCGCTGTTCTGTGACGGTTGTAAAACAAACCGAGGTGATGACCTTATGCCAATCACCGGAAAGTGTTTTGAGCATAGCAACCGCCTCGTTTGTATGAGCCGGTTTGGCCAGGGATTTTTCATTGTGCCATACAATAGTATCCGAGGTTATTAGAATTTCGTTGGGTTTGAGCTCACCGTAAAAGGCGGATGCCTTTAACCGGGCCAAATAGTTTGAAATTTCGGGGCCCTTTAACTGTTCGGGATAATTTTCTTCGACCGGTCTTGGCGAGAATTTGAAATCCAGTCCAAGTTCTTTAAAAAATTGCTGTCGCCTTGGAGAGCCCGAAGCCAAAATCAATGAATACCTGTTAAGTTTTTCCGGCAACATCAGGCTTAGGCCTTTTGGGTTTCAACGGGACTATACCAGTCCCCCTTCACTTTTAATACCTGTTCTATTACATCGCGAACGCAACCATCGCCCCCATTTTTGTGCGAAACATACCTACAAATGGCCTTTACTTCCTGTACGGCGTTTTGTGGGCAGGCAGGCAGGGCTACCTTTTGCAAGGGGGGAATATCCGGCAAATCATCTCCCATATACAGTACATTATCCGGATGTATCCCCTGCATTGTCAAGTACTCTTCCAGAGGGCCCGTTTTAAAGTGCGCTCCCATATAAATGTGATTTACTCCTAAGCCCTTCAGACGCTCTCGCACCCCTTCATTGCTACCCGCTGTTATAATACACACATTGTAACCTTTGTTGATGGCGGCCCTAAGGGCGTATCCGTCCCTCACATTCATTCGTCTTAGCATTTCACCCGAAGTGGTCACCAAAAGTGTACCGTCCGTAAATACTCCGTCTACATCAAAGACAAAAGTTGTAATATCCTTTAAAATTTCCTTATAATTCTTTTCCATAGGTCTTTTGTATGGACCGACTCAATAATCGGTATATTTCTTTGTAGTTTTCTTGCGTTAATAGATCAATATGTGTTTGCATGGTGCCGGTATCCTTTCTACGAGCGGGTCCGGTCTGTGATTCATAAGGTGAAAGCGTTTCAATTTTTTTTGTTGTCTCAAGAATCAAGGGCTTCAAGATATCGAAAGAAAGGTTGTTGTCTTTACAGATTTCATGGGCAATATGGAACATGTGATTTGAAAAATTATTCACAAAAACAGCACTTAAATGAAGCCTTTTGCGCTGCTCTGAATCGACAAAATAAACCCTGCTAGAAATAAGGGAGGCCAATGAATGCAATAGCTCCAGATCAGGTTCTCTTTTAGCTTCCAAACAAACGGGAACTCTCTTAAAATTTAGTGGTTGCCCTTTGGTAAAGGTCTGCAGGGGGTAAAAGACCCCGGTTCTTAAATTTGTCGGTAAAACGTGTAAAGGCACGTTCCCTGACGTATGAACAATAAGCCCTTTCTTATTTTGAAGAAGCTGGGATACCGTGGAGATGGCATCGTCACTTACCGCAATGATATAAACATCTGAATCCGAGATCGATTTGAAACCAAGAACGGTATCGACCTTATTTTTAAAATTAGCCAGTGAATCCGGATTGCGTCCTATGACTTGGTTCACTTTGATTTCCTTCTGGCTGATAAAAGCTTCGCATAGATGTTCGGCCACATTTCCGGTACCAAGAATGGAGATTGAAACCATACACAAATGTAGAGATATTATTGCACCTTTAATTCATTTACCTTTAACAGTTTTGTTTAAGTTTTTAATTCGGTGTTGCCTCTTTAAAATCATAAAAAGGCCGTATTTTTGCCTTCTTAAAATGTAAATTACTCGGTCAAATGACAAAATTGCTAAAGGAAATTTTCTTTTCTACACGTCTTATGGCCGTTCTATTCCTTGTTTTTGCAACGGCAATGGCTTTCGGTACCTTCATCGAAAGTCGGTACAGCACTGAGACCGCAAGAATATGGATTTACAACGCCTGGTGGTTTGAAGTCATTATGGTCTTCTTTGTTATTAATTTCGTTGGTAACATATTTCGATACAAGTTGTTACGATGGAAAAAGTGGCCTGTGCTCGTACTTCACCTTTCCTGGATTCTCATTATCCTTGGAGCCTTTGTTACACGTTATATCAGTTATGAAGGTATGATGCCCATTCGAGAAGGGAGTTCCGAGAATATCTTTTATTCGGACAAAACTTATCTTAAGGCATACGTGGATGGTGAAATTAATGGAGAACCTAAGCGAAAGGTACTTGAGGATGATTTGATAGTCACCGCCGAGGCCCTAAAATCCAACCTTCCTTGGAAGTTGGATTTTAATGGACAGCCTTTTACCATTTCCTATGTGGATTTCATCGAGGGTGCCAAGGAAGGATTAATAGCGGATGAAAGTGGCAAGGAGTATTTAAAGATTGTGGAGGCCGGCGATGGGCAACGACACGAACACTATTTGGAGAGTGGTAAAGTGTCCAATATCCACAATGTACTGTTCGCCTTGAATAAAGAGACCGAGGGCGCCATAAACATTTTCACTACGGAAAACACCTATCAAATTCGTTCTCCATTTGAAGGCAATTTTCTAAGGATGGCCGATCAATTACAGGGAGTAATTTTAAAGGATAGTTTACAAGACCTGCAATTGCGCTCGCTCTACAATACGGCCGGTATGCAATTCGTAATTCCGGAACCTGTGGTCAAGGGTTCCTATGGCATAGTAAAAGTTCCGGAATCCCAAATCACGGAAGCTACCTTGGACGCCTTGGTGGTTGAGGTTTCTTCAGGGGGAGAAACTGTGGAAAAGAAATTATTGGGAGGTAAGGGCACTTCGAATTTTACGGAGAAATTCAATGTGGGAGGACTCGATTTTATGCTAGGTTATGGCTCCAAGGTACACGAGCTTCCATTTAGTATACAATTGAATGATTTTATTGCCGAGAAATATCCGGGTACCGAAAAAGGATATGCCTCATTCATGAGTAAGATTACTGTCAAGGACGAACGACCGTTCGACTATGATATCTTTATGAACCATGTATTGGATCATAAGGGATATCGATTTTTCCAATCTAGTTTCCATCCGGATGAAAAAGGAACCATATTATCCGTAAACCATGACCTTTGGGGTACCTGGATTACTTATATTGGGTACTTTCTGTTATATATGGGCTTATTGGCAATTATGTTTTTTGGCAAGACCCGATTCAAGGACTTGGCCCAATCCCTGGAAAAGTTAAGGTTAAAGAAAGCGGCAATGACCGTTATCCTATTGCTGGGATTCTCCATATCCTTACAGGGACAGGAAAACTCGACAAAAGATGGGCATGACCACAGCGTTGGACCTGATCAAAAGCGCATAGATTCTGTTTTGGAGGCGACTATGGTATCCAAGGAACATGCCAAAAAGTTCGGAAAATTGGTTATTCAGGACGAGGGAGGAAGGATGAAACCTATCAATACCTTCTCATCGGAACTGTTGCGCAAGTTGAGCGGAAAGGATTCCTACGGGAACATGAATGCCGATCAAGTGTTTTTGTCCATGATGTTAAGTCCGGTGGCTTGGTACAACACGGAATTCATACGTCTTTCCAAGGATGTAAAAAATGATAGTATCAGGAATGTCATCGGAGTTTCGGAGAAACAAAAATATGTAAAGGCCACCGACTTTTTTGATGGCAATGGAAATTACAAATTGGAACCCGTTTTAAGAGATGCCACTGCTACCAATATTCCCAATAAATTTGAACAGGATTTTAAGGATGCCCATATTCGGGTGAGTTTGCTGAATCAAGCATTAAGTGGACAGATTATCAAAATTTTCCCACTGTTAAATGATGAAAATAACAAATGGATTTCTGCTGTTGAATATCGCAGTGGACAATTCCAGGTGGCCGATTCGCTCTATGCCAATTTCATCCAGAATGCACTTCCATATTATTTGGGCACCCTACAAAGGGCCAAACAGACAGGGGATTATACCGAGGCGGACAAGCTTTTGGCCGCCTTCAAACAAAATCAATTGAATCACGGAAGTGAAGTGCTGCCTTCGGAACAAAAAATTGACGTTGAAATAATCTATAACAGTCTGCACATTTTCGGTCGTTTGTGGTGGCTGTATTTAATGGTTGGGTTGTTCCTGTTCTTGGTTCTGATTTTTAAGATTTTCAAGGAAAGGGAAATTTGGAAAGCGGGTGCGTATTTCTTAAAAGGAACTATTATCCTTTTGTTCCTTTGGCATACCGCAGGATTGATATTACGGTGGTATATCTCTGGCCATGCCCCTTGGAGCAATGCCTATGAAAGTATTCTGTATGTGTCCTGGGCTACCATTGCCATCGGATTGGCGTTTGGAAGAAAAAGTGAAATGACCATAGCGGCCTCCACTTTTGTGGGAGGTATGTTGTTGTTGATTGCCAGTTGGAATTGGGTGGACCCGGCGATAGGAAATTTGGTGCCCGTACTGGATAGTTATTGGTTAATGATTCACGTAGCGGTTATTGTGGCAAGCTATGGACCCTTGATTGTGGGGGGGATACTGGGTCTAGTGAGTTTGCTGCTGATAATACTCACTACCAAAAAGAATAAGGAGCGGATGGAAATCAATTTAAAGGAATTGACCATTATCAATGAATTGGCCCTCACCGTAGGATTGGTTATGCTTACCATAGGCAACTTCCTTGGCGGTCAATGGGCCAATGAAAGTTGGGGGCGCTATTGGGGTTGGGATCCCAAAGAAACTTGGGCATTGATATCCATTATGATTTATGCCTTCGTAATCCATACGCGCCTGGTACCCTTCTTACGTAACCGTTGGCTATTTAACTTTCTGAGCTTAGTTGCCATTGGAAGTATTATGATGACCTATTTTGGGGTAAATTATTATCTGGTCGGTCTGCACAGTTATGGGCAAAGTGGGGCTGCCGCCATAACCCCGGATTACGTTTGGCACATGGTATTAGGGGCTCTGATTTTAGGAAGTATCAGCTATTGGCGCTATAGGGTGAATTATGTCAAATAATTGTATTTACCCTTGGGCTTGAATAAAATAATAGGTTTACTAGATTTTATTTATAGAGCCAAGGCCTGAAAACCCAATCACTTTTTTTTCATTTTTTTATAGGCCAAATAATAAAAATTACGATATTTGCGCCATTATGAAGTTATAGAAATTATGTACACCATAGATGTCATAGGGTTTAGGCCAAAAAAGTAATCGATTTTCCATTCGATTTGCTGGACATCTTCATTCTTCTTTCAACATAATTTCTTTACATAATGACACACAATAATACACTTACTTTAAAAAAGCTTTTTCAATATTTTATAACTGCAGTAACCGGCAAGGAGACTGAATTTACTACAGGAAGTATTCGAAAGGCCATATTTATGCTTTCCATCCCCATGATACTGGAGATGATGATGGAATCCATTTTTGCCATCGTGGATATTGCCTACGTTTCGCAAGTCAGTGTAAACGCCGTGGCAACGATTGGTCTCACTGAATCGGTTATCACTTTGGTATATGCAGTAGCCATTGGTCTTAGTATGGCGGCGACGGCGGTGGTGGCTAGGAGAATAGGCGAACAGGACATTCAGGGTGCAAGGCAATCGGCAGTACAGGCAATCTTGTTAGGTATTTTGGTAGCTGTTTTAGTAGGTATAATAGGATTCCTGTACGCCCGGGAAATTTTGGCGCTAATGGGGGCCGAACAGGACCTTATCGATGAGGGATATGGATATACCAAATGGCTCATTGGCGGCAATATCACTATTTTGTTGCTGTTCTTGATCAATGCTATTTTTAGGGGAGCCGGTGATGCTTCTATCGCCATGTGGACACTGGTTTTGTCCAACGGCTTGAATATTATCCTTGATCCTATATTTATCTTTGGATTGGGGCCTATTCCGGAATTCGGGGTCATGGGGGCTGCCATAGCTACCAATATTGGTAGAGGAACAGCGGTTTTATTCCAATTGGGGATACTATTTTTTGGCTGGGGCCGTATAAAGCTTGTAGCCAAGGATATTGTACTGAATCTCAAGGTGATGTTCAACCTTGTAAAAGTGTCTTTGGGAGGTATTGCCCAATTTCTGATAGGAACTTCAAGCTGGGTATTCTTAATGCGGATTATTTCCGAATTTGGAAGTGAGGTATTGGCCGGATACACCATCGCGATTCGTGTAATGCTGTTTACCTTGATGCCCTCTTGGGGGATGAGCAATGCGGCAGCAACTTTGGTAGGTCAAAACCTTGGGGCAAAACAACCTGATCGTGCAGAAACTTCCGTATGGAAAACTGGAAAGTACAATGCCTATTTTATGGCTCTTGTTTCCATTATCTATTTGCTTTTTGCAAAGACCATTGTAGGTTGGTTCAATGATAATCCCGTAGTGGTTGAGAATGGAGGCTTGTGTTTGCAAATAATTGCGGCAGGGTATATTTTTTACGCCTATGGTATGGTTATTACCCAGGCCTTTAACGGTGCCGGGGATACCGGCACGCCTACAAAGATCAATTTCATGTCTTTTTGGCTGTTTCAATTACCCGTGGCCTATTTAGGCGCCTTTACGTTTAATCTGGGTGCCACTGGCGTTTTTATTGCCATTACCACCGCCGAGGTTTTGCTCGCCATAATAGCAATTGTTTGGTTTAAAAAAGGCAATTGGAAGCGGGTAGAGGTTTGAACCGTTTTCTTAACTTTGATTACTTTCAATGCAATTGGAAATGGACAAGAAGAAAAATGGACTCAATACTATTTGTACCCACGCGGGCGAACTAAGGGACAATGAATTCAAAGGTGCCATCGCCCCGTTGTATATGAGCACGTCCTACGCTTTTGACGATGTGGATGTAAAACGATATCCCCGGTATTTCAATACGCCCAACCAGGAAGCGCTAGGCAAAAAAATAGCTGCTTTGGAGCATACCGAAGCAGCTTTGATTTTTGGCAGTGGAATGGCCGCTATAAGCACTACCATGTTGGCCTTTTTGAAATCTGGCGATCATGTTGTACTCCAACAAACTTTGTATGGGGGTACCTACCACCTCATTGTCGAGGAATTTAATAAATTCGGTATTGAATATTCATTTACCCAAGGATGGCGACCGGAAGACTTTGAAGACCTAGTTAAGGAAAACACTAGGGTAATTTATGTCGAAACCCCTTCCAATCCACTGCTGACCATTACGGATTTATCAAGGATAGCCGGAATTGCAAAAAAGTACGGTCTCATTTCAATGATAGACAATACCTTTGCGAGTCCCGTAAATCAAAATCCGATTGATTTTGGAATTGATATCGTTATCCATAGTGCTACCAAGTACATGGGCGGGCATTCCGATATTTGTGCCGGTGTTGTGGCATCTACCCAGGAAAACATTGCCCCTATCTTTGGTTTGGCCAAGAATTTGGGTGGAAGTTTGAGCGACTATACCGTCTGGTTGTTGGAACGAAGTATAAAAACCATGGGTATCCGGGTGAAGGCACAGAACGAAAATGCACGGCGGATGGCCGAGTTCCTTGCCTCACATGGTGATATCCAGAAAGTCTATTACCCAGGCTTACCGGACCATCCAGATCATACTATTGCAAAATCCCAAATGAAAGGCTTTGGAGGGATGCTTTCCTTTGAGCTCAATGAAAGTTTGGATGCCCGGCAATTTCAAAAAGCATTGGGTTTGATCAAATCTTCCATGAGCTTGGCGGGAGTGGAAAGTACGGTCTTGTCACCGGCGCTTACGTCGCATGCCCTTTTAGGTGCCGAAGAGCGAAAAAGACAAGGAATCTCCAACGCCCTCATACGATTTTCGGTTGGCATAGAGGAGACGGAGGATTTAATAGCGGATATAGAGGAGGCCCTGAAAAAGGTGAAAAAAGTACATAAAGGCCAGTTGCAATAATGAAAGGGACAATTAAGGCAGCAATAGGCTTGTTTTTTAACTAAACTATAAAAATGAAATTAGACATACTCGTGTTCGGGGCCCATCCAGATGATGCTGAATTAGGTGCCGGAGCCACTATCGCAAAAGAGATTGCCAATGGTAAGAAAGTTGGTATTATAGACCTTACCAGAGGAGAACTTGGAACTAGGGGGTCCGCAGAAATACGTGACAGAGAGGCCGCCAAGGCAGCGGAGATTCTAGGGGTAGCGATACGGGAAAACATGGAATTTGCAGACGGTTTCTTTGTAAACGACAAGGCCCATCAATTGGCCATAATCCGCATGATTCGAAAATATCAACCGGAAATTGTGCTCTGCAACGCAATAGACGATCGTCATATCGATCATGCCAAAGGAAGCAAATTAGTAAGCGATGCCTGTTTCTTAAGTGGGTTGATAAAAATTAATACTAAAGCGGAAGGTGATGATATATGGCAAGCCCCTTGGAGGCCTAAGCAAGTGTATCACTTCATCCAATGGAAAAATCTAAAACCCGATTTTGCAGTGGATGTATCTGGGTTCATTGAAAAAAAGAATGAGGCCATTTTGGCCTATGGTTCACAGTTTCACGACCCAAAAAGCAAAGATCCCGAAACGCCAATAAGCAGTAAGAATTTTTTGGATAGCGTCAATTATAGAGCAAGGGATTTGGGAAGATTGATAGGCGTTGAACATGCCGAAGGATTTACGGTAGAGCGGCCTTTGGCGGTAAGGGACTTACACGCCCTTATTTAAACCGCTTTTTGGTATTCCTTACTGGCTTTGGGGACCGTAAAAAAGAAGGTCGACCCTTTTCTAAGGTAGCTTTCCACCCAAATGGTCCCGCCATTTTTTTCCACCATTTCCTTACATAGGGAGAGCCCAAGACCCGTACCTTTTTCATTGTTTGTGCCGTAGGTAGTTACGTTGTGGTTATCCTCAAATATTTTTTTCTGGGTCTCCCGATCCATTCCGACACCTGAGTCGCGCACCGAGATTTCCCAATGTTCGTTCTTTTCCGTTGCCTTAATGGTTATCATTCCATCTTTAGGGGTGAATTTTAGTGCATTGCTTATCAGGTTCCGGATAACGATGTCTATTTGGTTCGCATCTGACCATACCATGGTGTTCGGGGTAAGTTGACTTGTAATCTTAATGGATTTGTTCGTGGCAATTTCGGAAAGCAGATTTATATTTTCCTCAACTATATTTTCCAGGGGTATGATCCGAGGTTTTGTGGTTGCACCGTTCATTTGGGACTGGCCCCAAGAGAGAAGATTGTTTAAGGTGAAGGCGATATGATCTATATCCGTGCGCAATTTTGGGATGAAACTTAAGAACTCGGTTTGGTCGATTTCCTTTTCCTTGAAAAGCTTTAACAACCCCTGGAAAGCCCCAATGGGGCCCCTTAGATCGTGACCAATAATTGAAAAGAGTTTATCCTTGGTCTCGTTGATTTCCCGTAGCTTGGAATCATTTTGTTCCAATTCCTGCGCTTTTACCTGCAATGCTTTGTTGAGTTTTTTCTGAATTTTTTCCCCTCGATGTACAAGGAAGGTGACTACCACAAAGATCAAAAGAATGGCAAGTGCAGCATTGACATAGTTTTGCTGGGTAGCCAATGCAATCTCATTTTCACGGACCAAGGCCAGTTTTTGTTTCTCATGCTCAACCTTGGCCTTTAGCATCGTAAGGCTTTTTTGGTTTTCGTTACGGGAAAGTGTATCCGAAAACCTTTGGTAGATTTCATGATACTTTAAAGCAACGGCGTAATCCTTCTTGTTTTTATTGATTTTGTATAGGGTCCTAGCACATTTTTGGGCCCCTTCCATAAAATTGATTTTTGTGGAAACTTCATAGGCCCTAAGGGCGTAGTATTGTGAAATACTATCATTTTTAAGACCAAGATGTGCTTCGGCCATTCCATTCAATAAGTCAATTTCCCCTCGGTCATCATCCAATTTTTTATGAAGCATTTCAGCTTGATTATACCAGTATAAGGCCCACTTGTATTTTTTTTGCTTCAAGTAGGTCTTTCCTTTTATTTCATAGGCAAAGGCAAGCCAATCCCTAATGTCATGTTTTTCAAAAACAGTAATGCTGCTGTTTATGTTAAACATGGCATAATCCAATTTCCCCATGTCGGCGTAAGCAGAAGCCATGTTGCTCATGGTCTCCGCAGAAGTCACTTCATTGCCAATTTTTTGATTTATTTTTTTAACGATCTCATAAAACTCTAGGGCCTGTTTATAGTCCTTTTGCGACACATATAAATTTGCTATGTTTTCATTTAGGATGGATAACATAAGCTTGTTATCCACGCGCTTGGCAATTTGAATACTCTCCAGATATCCGCTGAGGGCCTTGGCGTAATCGCCCATATAACCATACTCACCGGCCAAATTATTCTTTAATCGGAGTATGAGTCCCGGTTTGTTTATTTCTTCCGCCAATAGTAAGGCATCCTCATAACGACATATTCCCTTTTTGTGCTCTCCTCGGTCAGAGTAATAATAGCCCATACCCATAATGGAAATGGTTTTTCCCTTTTTATAATCTATGGATTCGCTTAGGGAAAATGCTTTCTTGGAAAGAAGTAAAAGACTGTCCAGATCGTAGAACCTCAATTCTCTGGCCAGATCATTGAGCAGATTAATGTATACCGTATCTTTGGGGTTAAAGTCTGCCTTGCCCTGTATTTTGCCAATTTCAGTTTCAATATGTTCCCGTTTAGTGGGTTGGGCCAGAATACATTGTATGGAGAAAATTCCGGCCATACACAACAATACGTGCGATTTCCAGTGAAATGATAGGAAAGGAAAGTAGGCAATGAGCCGTAACATGCTGGATTCTCTTATAACGACTTAAAATTAATTTCTCATGGCCAGCCAGTCTAATTAATGTTGTGAAACGGCATTTTTTGTGTGTTTGTCGGTGCAAATGGGTATTTCATCGATTATTCCTAGAAATGAGCCATTCCGAAAGGTGATTAAACCTTAAAATAGCCCAGTCAGATTTTGAAAGATCGATCAAAAAAAATTACCTTTGCAACCGCTTTGTAAATGGTGGTTGTAGCTCAGCTGGTTAGAGCGCTGGATTGTGGTTCCAGAGGTCGCCGGTTCGAACCCGGTCTTCCACCCGATTTTTAGTTCAAAAAGTCCTGCCTCTCTGAGATGGGACTTTTTATTTACTGACCTTGTCCACGATTACCTTTTGATCTCTGTTGGCCACTTCCCATGCCGTATGAAAAATCAACCTTGATCGGTTCTTTAGCAGATCGTAGTTGATTTTATCCGGGGTATCACTAGGCCTATGGTAATCATTATGCGTACCATTGAAGTAAAAGATTATGGGAATATTGTTTTTGGCGAAATTATAGTGATCACTTCTGTAGTAAAATCGATTTGGATCGTTCTCGTCATTGTAGGTGTAATCCAGTTCCAGATTTGTATATTTTTTGTTTACATCCTCTGAAAGTTGGTGAAGATCGGTGCTTAATTTGTCAGAACCTATGAGATAGATGTAATTTCTATTCCCTTCCCGTTTGGGATCTATTCTACCTATCATATCTATGTTTAAGTTGGCCACAGTCTGTTTCAAGGGAAAAATAGGTTCAAAATCGGTATAGTACAAAGATCCTAAAAGCCCTTTTTCCTCACCCGTAACATGCAGGAAAACAATGGAACGTTTAGGGCCCATGCCCACATCGGCCGCTTTTTTAAAGGCTTCAGCAATCTCTAACATGGCTACCGTTCCGGAACCATCATCGTCCGCACCATTGTTGATATCACCATCCGGAGCAACTCCAATGTGATCCAAATGTGATGAAATGATAACATATTCATCCGGTTTTTCCGACCCTTTGAGAATGGCGATCACATTTTCGGAATTTATTATTTCGTTTTGGCTCTTTACCTTAAATTCCAATTGAACGGGAATTGTCTTTGAAGTCGACTCATTCTCGATTTCAGGAAATAAGACTTTGGCAAAATCCGTATTTATAAAAAATTTTAAAAACGCTTGATCGGCATTGGATCGCAGGCCCATTCTTCCATTATCATTGTTTTTCATATATCGAAACTGGCTTTTAAACCTGCTAAAATTCCCGGGGTCATAATACAAAATACCTTTGGCCCCCTTGTCCGAAGCCAGTTTCATTCGCTTGCCCAGCGATTCCGAAAGATTACTCCAAATAGACTTTTCCTTGGTACCGGAAATCGTATAGGAACCGTCCCTATTCTTAGGCTCGCCGGATTTCACCAAAACCATTTTTCCAGCAACGTCCAATCCATCATAATCGGAATATTGCTCTTCCTCAATACCATATCCCGCATAGACGATTTCCGCATGGGAACCATCAGCTGCATTAAAGGTTAGGATATGTGTACCAATAGGGTATTCCTGGGAATTAAGGACAACACTCCCCGTGGGCAATTGGGTAATTTCCAGGGGCACATCCTGAAAATAACTACCATCTCCCTTGGCAGCGGGAATGCCTAGTTTTGTATACTCCGTCTTTAAATACTCCACTGCTTTTTTCTGGCCGGGCCTTCCGGTTTCCCTACCCTCGAATTCATCGGACGCATAGGTGTAGAGATGCTCCTTTAACTCCGCTTCCGTAATAGTCTCCGCAAAGGAAATCGAATTGATCTCCAGTGTCGAATCCTGTACGTTTTCCACTATAGTTTTCTGTGAAGAATTACAGGCCATGAATAGGCCTAAAATTGCAAAAACTGTATTTTTAATCATGTTTTACAGAGTAATATCCAAAATCCATCAAAAATAGTGAAAATATAGCGAACAGAAGTTTAACCCCAACAAAACCAATAGGGTAGGAAAGGTATGCTGCGACATGGCTTCAAAGGATTTCTGCCGGTGCTATATGATTGAATTCATTACAAAAAAAGTCATTGCGCCAAGTACGCTATCGGAGCCTCAGACCAAAATACTCATCGCTTTAGTACCGGTGGGCCGAATAACAAAAACAAAGTGGGTTCCACGTCGCTGTTGGCCCTTTTCCTGAGTATGGCAAATGCTTTGGTCATGTGATACTCTATAGTCTTTTTGGAGACATTTAGATATTCCGCTATTTCAATATTGCTCAGACCGTCCTGTTTGCTCATAAGGAATATTTCCTTGCATTTGGGCGGAAGGTTTTGAATTTCCCGTTGTACCCTAAAAAGCAGTTTTTCAAAAAAAGCCTCGTCCCTTGTTACGAGTCTGTCCAGTTCCTCAATGTACTTTTTTTCCAAGGCGGTAACTGACTTCCGTTTTCTATACTGATCGATGAACTCATTGTGTGCGGATTTGTAAAGGAAGCTTTTAATTGTGTATTCGGCGTTCAGATTTTTCCGTCTTTCCCAAGTCCGTATAAACACGTTTTGTACGATATCCTCGGCTTGATCCTTGTCGTTCACCAAACTATTGACATAGACACATAACCTATGGTGGTACTTATCAACCAAGAAGGAATAGGCCTTTTCATTTCCATCCTTTAAACATTGTATCAAGCTTGCATTATTATCAAAATCGACCATCATAAATAAGAAAATGACATTTTTATGAGATATTTTTCCCACAATGTATAAAAATTTTATGAAAAATTTAGGGTTTTGAAAAATGAGTTCGTAAACGAAGTATACGCCATGGGTAAATCGGAGATAAAGAACATAATAACAAACTACTTCACCCAATCTATTACTTCCGAGGAACTGGATTCCTTGATATCATGGTTGGAAAAGAAAGGCAATCTAAAGACCTTCAGGTCTTTTGTAGAAATCAACTATACAATAAACTACGCCATGGGGCAGTACAATTCCGATAGGACGAAAAAACGTTTGCTAGAGAAGATCAAAAAGGACAAAAGCGCCTATCAAAAATTTAGACTTGGAAGGTTGTTAAAGTATGCTGCCGTTGCCATGGTGTTTTTGGGAATTGGGTTAGTGTATAAACAGGTTTCTACTTCCAATAAAGATGTAGAACCCGAAATGGATTCTACCGATAAGATTACCTTGCAACTATCAGATGGCAGTACAAAAGTGCTCTCGGGCGAAGGGACTACTTCCGTGTTGGATAAAAAAGGGTATCGCATTGGGTTGCAGAATGGCAACCAACTGGTTTATCATAAATCCTCGGCTGGGAAAAAGTTGGTATTCAATACCCTTAAGGTACCCTATGGGAAAAGGTTTATGCTAGTACTGTCCGATGGTACCAAGGTTCATCTCAACGCCGGTACCACCTTGCGATATCCAGTAGAATTTATAAGGGGCACAAATAGACAGGTGTTCTTGGAAGGCGAAGCTTATTTTGATGTGGCCAAAGATGAGAAACGTCCTTTTTTGATAAATGTAGATGAGCTCAACATTCAAGTTTTGGGAACCCGATTCAACCTTTCCGCCTATCCCGAAGATGAGATGGTAAAGACCGTATTGGTAGAGGGGTCGGTCGGTTTTTTTGAAACGGGGCAGGATTTTGATGAAAAGGATCATATTAGTCTACAACCTGGTTTTATGGCCACATGGCAAAAGGAAGACAGATCTATAGCTTATAAGGAGGTAGATACTCATATCTACACAGGTTGGATGGACGGTAAAATAATCTTCAAACATATCCCTTTTAAGGACATTTTAAAAAAATTGGAACGGAACTATGATGTTAGGATAATAAATAACAACAAGGCTTTGGACGATGTGCGCTTCACCGCTAGTTTCGATACAGAAACCATGGCACAGATTCTCAATGCCTTCAATAAGAGCCATCCCTTACATTTTGAAATAAGGGAAGACAATCAGATAATTATAGAACCTTAAGAAATTGGAATGCCTATGAAACAAAACTCTTGACAACTAACTCAAAAAAAGAAAATCGGAAAATGCTGGCACATTTCCCGATTGGATTTAGAGTGATTTAAAACTTACGTTAACCATCTAAATTACAGCAAAGATATGAAAATCCCGATGAAGAGAATAGGGAGGGCAACTCCCTATTCATTGAAGCTCCATCTCAAAATGAAACTTGCCCTATACCTTTTTGTCGTTTCCTTTTTTCAGGCCCAAGGAGGTATGTACGACGCCTTGGACACCAAAATCACCCTGCAACTTCAAGATGTAAGTGTTGAAAAGGTATTGAAGGAAATAGAGTCGCTTACGGAATTCAAGGTATTATACAGTGATGACCAGGTGGATTATGAACGGAAGGTTACGGTCAACTATATAGAGGAACCTGTAACCTATGTGCTAACCGATTTGTTCGAGGGAACCTTTACGAAGTTCGAGGTCTTTGAAACCCAAATCATATTGACCAAAAAGAAACCATTGGACATTGTGGATATAAAGGTTTCGATCCCTCCCCTGCAACAATTGGTTACAGGGACAGTTACGGATACGAATGGCTCACCGATTCCTGGAATCTCAGTGGTTGAAAAAAATACGACAAATGGGGTCGCAACCGATTTTGACGGAAATTATACCATTGAACTCTTAGAGGATAATGCAGTTTTGGTTTTTAGCGGATTGGGCTATGCAACAAAGGAAATTCCCGTAGGTGGGTCCAGTACCATTAATGTTTCCCTATCAGAGGATTCCGAAGAATTGGATGAGGTTGTGGTTACTGCCCTTGGTATTCGGAAAGATGCCAGAAAATTAGGGTATGCCGTTTCAAAGGTAGACGGCGAAGAATTGAATGTAAATAGGACCACCAATTTTATGAGCACCCTGCAAGGTAAAGTGGCAGGTGTCAATGTCTCCTCTCTGGGTACGGGGCCTGGTGGATCTACCAAGGTGAGGTTACGGGGTCAGTCCTCCATTGGAGGAACAAATACACCTTTATTGGTAGTCAACGGCGTACCTGTCGATAACACTTCTTTTGGAACAAATCCAAGAAGTACAGGAGGTGAAAATAGTGCTACTAGTGGTGGAGGCATTACCTCTGACGGTGGAGACGGTTTTTCCAGTATAAACCCGGATGATATTGAAAGTATGACCGTCTTAAAGGGTGCCGCTGCCGCTGCGCTCTATGGGTCGCGGGCCAAGGATGGCGTAATCATGATAACCACCAAGACTAGAGGCGAAGGCCAAGGTATTGGAGTAACCTATAATCTCAATATTGTAAATCAAACCCCGCTAGATTTCACGGACTATCAATATGAATACGGTCAAGGGGAAAACGGGGTACGGCCTACCTCTGCAAATCCTACTTCTGGACAATGGTCTTTTGGAGAGCGATTTCAACCGGGGATGACACAGATTTTATTTGATGGCATCGAGGTACCCTATGTCCCGCAATTTGATCGAATAAAGAAGTTCTACCGCGATGGTTTGGACGTTACCCATTCTATAGCTATGTCCGGGGGCAATGAAAAAGGTGGATTCAATCTCTCACTTTCCAATCTGGCAAGTCAGGGTATAACCCCCAATAACGAATTTGAACGAAGAACTGTGAACTTAGGGCTAAGCTATGATCTGTCCGATGAATTGAACGTCACCACCACCGTCAACTATTCCAATGAACAAAATACCAATCCTCCCAACGTGGCCCAACAGGACAATACCATTCCAGTGGCCTTGTATAATATGGCCAACTCCATGCCGTTGGATTTGTTGGACGCAAACAAATTTAATGCAGAAGGGAACGAATTTGTCTATTCCCGTTTCCGGAATAGGACCAATCCCTATTTTACACTCTCCGAGCAGTTTAACAATATTGAGCGAGATCGTATTTTCGGTAATATTGCTTTGCGATATAAAATACTACCATGGCTTTCTTTGCAAGGAAGGGTCGGCCAGGATTACTGGTCCCGGGATCAGGATTATAATAACTATCCTACGGGACAGGCTTCCAGACAACCCGCTCCGGAAGGTTTTGTAAATGGTAGGTATACCCAGGAATCCAGAAGATTTAGGGAAACCAACATTGACTTTCTCCTAACGGCAACAAGGCAATTTGGCGATTTTGGGGTGGATGTTAATGTGGGAGGTAACCTCATGGAACAAAAATCCCAAATCAACAGAGTAGTCGGTACGGATTTTGTTATACGTGATTTATATACGGTACAAAATGCCCGAATAAAAGATCCCACTTATGATCTTTTTACTAGAGGGGTCAATTCGTTATATGGTGCGGCAGAACTTTCCTATAAGGATACCTATTATTTGAATGCTACATTGCGCAATGACTGGTTCTCTACCTTATCCCCCGATAATAGAAGCATTTTGTATCCCTCCGTTACGGGGAGTTATATCTTCTCCAATAATTTAAACGTGGACTGGCTGACTTTTGGGAAAATACGTGCAGCCTATGCCGAAGTGGGCAGCGATACGGATGTACGACCTTTTTCCGATCAATTGTTCTATAATATCGATGCCAATTTGTTTCCAACTCCCAATGGCAACCTCAGTCCTGTTGCAGGGGCGGACGGAAATATATTGCCTAATCCGGATCTTAGGCCAATGCGCGTCAAGGAGACCGAGATTGGTCTAGACCTTAGATTTTTGGATAATAGACTGCGTTTGGATTTGGCCGTTTACCGGAAGACGACCTTTGACCAAATCGTAACAGCGCAAATTTCAAATTCCTCCGGTTTTGTAAATCAACTTATCAATAGTGGAGAGAGCAGAAACGATGGTGTGGAGGCCTTGTTAAATGTGGTACCTGTTCAAACCGAGGATTTCCAATGGGATGCTTCCTTCAATATAGCTTACAATAAGACCAAGGTAATTAGTCTACTTACGGACGAGCCGGGAGAACGAATATTGGTTGGTAGACATGTATTCAATGGCTTCCTGTATCAAGTTGTGGGAGAGGAAATTGGGCAATTGGCCGGTTTTGGTTTTCAAAGGGATGATCAAGGCAGACAAGTCTTTGCCGATGATGGCCGGCCCTTACGTACTGATGATATTGTGTTCTTTGGAAGTGCTATTCCAAACTATATCGGTGGTATTACCAATAGTTTCCGGTATAAGGATTTTGATTTCTCCTTTCTTATAGACTTCAGATTAGGTAACGATATGATTTCCGGTACCAACTTTAATGCAACACGGCACGGCCTACATAAAATGACACTTCCGGGTAGGGAAACCGGCGTGGTGGGCGTAGGCGTAAACCAAGCAGGAGAGGTGAATACTGTAGCCACGGAATCACAACGCTATTGGGAAGTAGTACGTTCGCAACAGCTCATAGAACCGATAGTGTACAATGCGGGCTACTGGAAACTACGACAGATAACACTGGGTTATGATTTTAGTAAACTTATTCCAGAAAAATTCTTCCTTAAAAGTGCCAAGCTTAGTCTTGTAGCCAATAATGTGCTTATACTCAAGAAGTGGGTACCCAATATTGATCCCGATTCGTTTGGATTTACTTCGGATAATGTATCGGGATTGGAATCTACGGGAGTACCGACCACTCGGGCTATAGGATTTAACTTGAACTGTAAATTTTAAAGATGATGATAATGGACAATCTATATAAATACATATATGTTTTAATGCTACTCTGCGTTACACTTTCCTGTGAGGAGGATTTGGACGAACTGAACACCAATCTCGTGGATCCCACAAGCGTAGATGAAGTTTTTTTGTTGAACAATGCTATCATAGGAACCTCCTTCTCCAATGGCCAATTGATTTATGACATGGCCATTGTACAACAGATGGTTTCACCTAATTCCGGGGTGCTCACGGGTGGTAATTACAATCAGGATAACAGGAATTCCACGCAGCAGCACTGGAACATTTATTATCAAAATGTAATCAAGCATACGGGCGATATTTTGGCGCAATTGGCCGATCAACCGGATAAAAGCAATTTGTTACACATGACCACCCTTATCCAAGCGCATGCCTTTGCACTCTTGACGGATACCTACGGGGACATTCCATATTTTGAGGCAGGTGTAGGGATTTCCGAACAAATCGTATTTCCCAGATATGATGCCCAAGAAGCAATTTACCAAGATTTGATCAATGTAGTGAGCACATCTGCCGCGGCCTTAAACCCTTCGGGTGACACTTACCCAGGAGAAGTATTGTATGGTGGGGATATTGCCCAATGGAAAAAGATGGGTTACACTTTATTGTTGAGATTGGGAATGCGACTTACCGAAGTAGATCCTGCATTGGCACAACAAACGGTTACCGCCGCTGTTGCCGGGGGACTTATGGAATCCAACGATGATAATTATGTTATTCGGCACGATTTTAATTATGTTAATTCAGCGGGTAACACCCTTAATGGCAGTGAGGCGAACAATTTCTATTTGGTAGACTCCTTTGTGGATTACCTTTCCGATACGTCCGACCCTAGATTAGCCTCCATTGCGGTGCGCTATGTAGGCGCTGCATCCGGTCCCGAGCAGGTATCGGATATTGCCTCCAATGACCCTGCAGTTCAAATAGGGATGCCTATGGGCTTTGATAACGGTTCCATTGTACCGCAAGCCGAGGCCGATGGTTTGGCAAGCTTTTATGATTACAGTCAGGCAGACCGGACCCGAATTGCAAAAATAAATGGTCCCATGTTTATTATCACCTATGGCCAAACGCAGCTATTGCTTGCTGAGGCGGCTACTAGAGGTTGGGTTAGTGGTGCCGCAGCCGATTTTTATGAGGCTGGTGTACGGGCCCATATGGATCAAATGGCACTTCATGATGCCGGTATGGAAATCCCTACTTCGGATATCGACGCCTATTTAGTGGCAAACCCATTTGATGCCGGTAATGCTTTGGAACAAATCAATACACAGTATTGGGTGGCTTCCTTTTTAAATGGACCAGAGGCTTTTGCCAACTTCCGGAGATCAGGTTTTCCTGTTTTAACGCCAAATCCCTTTCCGGCACAGGACATTTCAGGTGATTTTATAAATAGGCATACCTATCCCAATGACGAAATAGCGGTAAACGGGGATAATTTGGCAGAGGCCGTAGCCCGTATGGGACCGGATAATTTGGACACCCAGGTTTGGTGGGATCAATAGAATGGGAATTATAAATTAAAATACTAGTTGTTAGAGTTAGTTTGGTTGTCGTTGACTCCTCCAAACCAGAAGTTTGGGGGAGTTCAACTTTTTTCATTTAATATCATATTTTTAGCTTATTTTCGAGGGGTACCTTAGGTACCTCTCCAACTTAAATACACACAGAAATCATGACAAACAAAAATCTTGTTTTTACCCTGCTACTTCTTTGTTCCTTCGCACTTGTGCGCCCACAAGGGGTAGCATCCACACCTGAATACATTAAAGAGTTGACTTCCAGTTGGACTGGCGAACGTTTTGATGATGGAAGACCCAAGGTCTCGGATGCCCTATTGAAGCGATTGAAAGGAATTCAAATGGAAGAGGCCTGGGGCTATTTAAGAGGCCATGGTTATCACAACCAATATGAAGGCAACTGGCAGATTATCCATCCGGATAGCATCATGACAGGTCGGGTGGTTACGGCCCAATATATGCCTTTACGTCCCGACTTCAAACAATTGATAAAAATTAAGGGGGCCAAAGAAAACCGCGATACGATCGGCGGTAGCAATTCTTGGCCCATCGAGATTTTGCAAGCTGGTGATGTTTATGTCGCAGACGGGTATGGACGTGTTATAGATGGTACCTTAATAGGATCTAATTTGGGAAATGCCATCTATGCCAATTCCCAGAATGGGGTAATCTTTGATGGTGGAGTGAGGGACCTAAAGGGACTTCGCGATATTGAAGGGTTCAATGGCTGGACCCGTGGTGATGACCCTTCTTTTATCAAAGAACAAATGTTGACTTCTATTAATGCCCCCATACGAATTGGCAGGGCCATCGTATTGCCCGGGGATGTTGTACTTGCCAATAGATATGGTACGATTTTTATTCCCTCGCATTTGGTGGCGAATTTGGTATTGGCATCCGAAGTGGTCAGTTTGCGCGATCAATTTGGCTTTCAACGTCTACGGGAAAAAACATATACCCCTGGTCAAATAGATACCAAATGGACCGATGCTATCAAGGCTGATTTTAAAAAGTGGCTCAAGGCGTATCCTGATAGCAAGCTTCCCATGACCCGAAAGGAATTGGACAATTACATGAATTCACAACGCTAAACTTTATGTTGACTTTTTTGCCAGAGCTATGGAGTTCCTTAAATCCCACTTTAACGCAGTAGTGAATTTCATGAAAGTGCCCAGTGTACTTTTCGCGGTATACCTTTTATTGTTCGGCACCGAGGTTGTTTTTGGTCAGCAAGAAGTTGTGCTTCAAGACCATAAACCCCTTCTGGGCGAGGTGCACTATGGCAATAGGGTCGGGGGTATTCAAGCTCAGGAAGGTACATCAGTGCAGGTAATCGCCTTTGAACCGGATGATGTGCTAAAAAGTATTCAGGTATTTCTAAGCGAGAATCCACCAGCCCCCGGTTTTGAGACCATAGCCGGTTTCCAATTTGAGATAGACCGCAAAGGAGAGGTCAAAACATTCTCATTTGGAAGTCTAAAGGGAGTGGCCCAACAGAAGTACATGGTCTCGGATAATCGAAAACTGGTTGGAATTAGCGGGGCTTCAGGTTGGCTTGTTGACAGTTTGGCCTTTATTTTTGATGATGGGAGCACAACCCCAAAATATGGTGGTATTAGAGGGGATCTAAATTTTAGGTTGGTGCTTAATAAAAAACCTACGGGCGAGTATCTCGGTCGTTTGATGGGGTTTTGGGGTTCTTCCATCCGCGGTCATTTGGAAACGATAGGACTTGTTTTTTGGCCCATTGAGTAAAGCTCCAGAAGATTAGTGAAATTACTTTGCATATTTAAAAACATACAATTTCAATTTTTTAATAAAATGAGAACATCTATTTTTTATCTGTCCTTCTTTTTGGCATTAGTCACTTTAAATTGCTCCAGAGGCCAAGACATAATCAACCAAGATGAGGTTGCAAGGGCCGTAGAAATACTAAATGAGGCCCTGGTTCATCCTGAAAAGGAAAAATTACAAAAGATTACTTCCAAAAATCTGACCTATGGACATTCTAGCGGAATTCTGGAAAATCAAAATGAATTTATACAAGCGCTTCTAAGTGGTCCCTTTGATTTTCTGTCCATAGACACCTCCCAGGATCAGATTACAATTTATGGTGATACGGCCATAGCGCGTCATATCATGACCGCCAAAGGGGCCAACAATGGGCAACCTGTGGATGTGAACATCGGAATTATGTTGGTTTTCAAAAAAAAAGACGGACGCTTGTTGTTGCTTGCCAGACAGGCTTATAAATTATGAATCCTGTCCCAGGTCTTAAATTTCAAAAGATAAAAACTGTTGGTTCCGCCTTTTAATTCTATTTTATGGGCCAGATAATACGTTCAGATTTTTTACAAATCGTAATTTTGATTTCTTGTTTAAATAGTCCATTTTTACTAGCGGTTAAAATCGATTGAATACATGAAGAAAGTAGTAACATTCGGCGAAATTATGCTTCGCTTATCGCCCCCCGGATTTTTAAGGTTTTCACAAACAACTAGCTTTGATGTCGTCTATGGCGGTGGAGAGTCTAACGTTGCTGTATCTCTTGCCAAT
Source organism: Ulvibacterium sp. (assembly GCF_028285715.1). Classification (GTDB taxonomy): domain Bacteria; phylum Bacteroidota; class Bacteroidia; order Flavobacteriales; family Flavobacteriaceae; genus Ulvibacterium. The sequence continues at coordinate 189,641 of NZ_JANQOO010000021.1, read as the reverse complement.
TATGGCGTTCCGGTGGATTTTGTTACCCGTTTGCCAAAAAATGATATTGGGGAATGTGCCCTTATGGAAATGCGGAAAAGAGGAGTTGGAACGGATAAGATTATTTTTGGTGGCGACCGTCTGGGTATCTATTTCTTGGAGACCGGTGCAGTAAGTCGAGGCAGCAAAGTTGTCTATGATCGAGCACATTCGGCAATGGCCGAAATAGAGAAAGGTATGATAGATTGGGATGCTGTTTTTGAGGGAGTAGAATGGTTTCATTGGACAGGGATAACCCCGGCCATCTCCCAGGGTGCTGCCGACGTTTGCCTAGAAGCCGTTAAAGCCGCCAAAAAACATGGCGTAACAGTTTCGACAGACTTAAACTATCGCGCCAAGTTATGGAAATATGGCGTTGAACCTGAAGGAATTATGACAGAATTGACCTCTTATTGCGACATCATTTTGGGCAATGAGGAAGATGCCGAGAAACATTTTGGCATAAAACCGGAAGGATTGGATATTACCACTCAAGGCGAACATGTTAAGGCAGAGGCATTTCTATCCGTCTGTCAGCAGATGATGAAAAAATTTCCCAATGCCAAAAAGGTAATTACCACGTTGAGGGGATCTATTTCGGCTTCCCACAATACGTGGGCGGGAGTACTGTACGATGGAGAGACCATGTATAAATCACCCGAATATCAAATTACGCATATTGTAGATAGAGTAGGGGGTGGCGACTCCTTTATGGGTGGTTTGATTTACGGTCTGTTACAATATCCCGATGACGATCAGAATGCATTGAATTTTGCCGTGGCGGCATCCTGTCTAAAGCATACCATTAAGGGCGATGCCAATTTGGTTACCGTTGCCGAGGTGCAAAAATTGATGGGTGGGGATGCATCTGGAAGAGTAGCTAGATAATAAGTAATACCAAGGAATTTTTGAGTAGATTTATTTAATAGTTTTTGCCTAACCATTAACCGAAAAAATGGCACAACATACAAGAATAGAAGTAGCAGGTGTAATGCAAGGGACCGGAATGGTCCCCTTGTTTTACCATCCTGATGTGGAGTTGGGGAAACAGGTGCTCAAAGCATGTTATGAGGGTGGTGCCCGTTTGTTGGAATTTACAGCGAGGGGTGATTTTGCTTTTGAGGTTTTTTTGGAACTGAATAAATATGCCGTAAAGGAATTACCGGGAATGATCATGGGCGTGGGTTCCATAACCGATGCCGCGGCAGCGTCCCAATTTATGCAGATGGGAGCCAATTTTATTGTTACACCATCATTACGGGAAGATATTGCCTTGGTCTGTAATCGACGCAAAGTATTGTGGTCTCCCGGTTGTGGATCACTTACGGAAATAAATAGAGCCGAAGAAATGGGTTGCGAGATCATTAAGCTCTTTCCGGGCTCTACGTATGGTCCAGGTTTTGTAAAGGCAATCAAAGGCCCTCAACCTTGGACCAGCATCATGCCTACCGGAGGAGTAAGCACGGAAGAATCGAACCTCAAGGCTTGGTTCGATGCTGGAGTGACCTGTGTGGGTATGGGCTCCAAACTCATAAGCAAGGAAATATTGGCCACCAAGAATTTTGGGGAACTACAGAACAGTGTTCGCAAAACATTGGATTTGATTAAAAAGTTGAGAAGTTAATTGCATATGAAAACCTTTATTACCGATGATTTTTTGCTGAACAATGATTTTGCAAAGATTTTATATCACGACTATGCCAAAAAACTCCCGATACTGGATTACCACAATCACCTTCCTCCCCATGAAATTGCCCAAAACAGGGCTTTTGAAAACATAAGTCAGGTTTGGCTTGCGGGGGACCATTACAAATGGCGGGCCATGCGGACACTTGGAATCGACGAAAAATACATTACGGGCAGCGCATCGGACAAGGATAAGTTTTTAAAATGGGGTGAGACCACGCCATACACCGTCCGAAATCCGTTATACCACTGGACGCATTTGGAATTGGAACGCTATTTTGGCATAACGGAGCTATTGACCGCGGAGAGTGCCACATCCATCTATGAGCAGACCACTGCAATGCTTCAAGAACCGTCACATTACACCATACCTTTGTTGGAGCAACAAAATGTTGAGGTTGTCTGTACTACGGATGAACCCGTGGATTCCCTGGAGCATCATCAAAGTATTTTGGAACGAAATGTTACCAAGATTAAGGTATTTCCCGCATTCCGTCCGGATAAAACCTTTGCGGTTGAAGATGGAGCTGCTTTTTTGGCCTATCTGGAAAAGTTGGAAGACACTACAGGGAAACCGATAAGTTCCTATTCCGCTTTGTTGGATACCTTACGGGACCGGATCGATTACTTTCACGAAAATGGATGTCGGATTTCCGATCATGGACTGGAGCAAATGTATTTTTATCAAGAGGGTGTATATGATTGCGAAACACTCTTTTCTAAAGTAAAAGAAGGTAAATCGCTCACCGATGATGAAGTAAGATATTTTAAATGTCGCACCCTGTTGTTTCTTTGTCGTTCCTACCATAGAAAAGGCTGGACCCAACAATTTCACTTAGGGGCCATTCGCGATAACAACCAACGTTTGTTGACCCGGTTGGGACCGAATTCAGGTTTTGATTCCATTGGGGATTTTTCGCAGGCCAAGACCCTCAGGGAATTTTTAAACGATTTGGACAGTACGGACGAATTGGCCAAGACCGTGGCATACAATTTAAATCCCGCGGATAATGAAGTATTGGCGACCATGGTGGGCAATTTTAATGATGGATCAATGAAAGGGAAAATGCAATTCGGTTCCGGCTGGTGGTTTCTCGATCAAAAGGATGGCATGGAAAAGCAGATGAACGCTCTTTCCAATATGGGCCTTTTAAGCTGTTTTGTGGGCATGCTTACCGATTCCCGAAGTTTTCTTTCCTTCCCAAGACATGAATACTTCAGACGCATTTTATGCAACCTTATCGGTCAGGACGTTACCAATGGAGAGCTTCCCGCTGATGAAAAATGGTTGGGAAAAATTGTAACCGATATTTGCTATCAAAACGCGAAGGATTATTTCAACTTCCCCGATTAGACTAGTCCATCAACTCAGGAATTGATTTTTTGATTCCCATTTCAAGCCCGCGAAGTTCGGCCAATCCTCTCAGGCGCCCTATAGCTGAGTATCCCGGATTGGTTTTCTTGTGTAAATCGTCCAGCATTTGATGGCCATGATCGGGTCGCATCGGTATTTGAAAATCGCTCCTTCCGATCAATTTCCTTCTTTTTTCCTCAGTAAGTATGCTTTTGACCATACCATACATATCTACATTCCCTTCCAAATGGTTGGCTTCAAAGAAATTGCCGGTTTCGTCCCTTTGCGTACTTCGCAAATGCAGAAAATGGACGCGGTCTGCAAAACGCCCCATCATATGTACCAAATCGTTATCACCCCGTGCACCCAAAGAACCCGTACAGAATGTGATTCCGTTGTGCACAGATGGCACTTTCTCAAAAATATGGGCATAATCCGCTTCCGTACCCATAATTCTGGGCAGTCCTAAAATGGAAAACGGTGGGTCGTCCGGATGGATGCACATCAAAATTCCATGTTCCTCGGCAATCGGCACCACTTCCTGTAAAAAATATACCAAGTGATTTCGCATTTCTGTCTCACCGATATCACGATATGTATCCAAAATACCCTGAAACTTTTTAAGGTCATATCCTTTTTCGGGGACTGGATAACCCTCGGAGGAACCTGGCAGCCCCGCTATTATAGTCTTTACCAGTTCCCAGATATCCGTTTCCGACATTTTATCAAAATAGGTTTTGGCACGGTCGATCTGGGCATCGGTATAGGTTTTTTCCGCATTGGGTCGTTTTAACACAAACAAATCAAAGGCGGCAAGGGCGTCGTGCTCAAAGGCCAAGGCCTTTGAGTCGTCCGAAACGCGATAATCCAAGCTAGTACGGGTCCAGTCCAACACCGGCATAAAATTGTAACAAACAATCTTGATTTGGTTTTGCGCCAGATTCACCAAACTCTTTTTGTAGTTCTCTATGTGCAGTTTGTAATCGCCTGTTTGGGTCTTAATACTTTCATGAATGGGTAAGGACTCTACCACGGACCATACAAGCCCGGATTTCTCAATTTCCTTTTTTCGACCCACGATTTCTTCCATCGGCCAAACCTCTCCGTTGGGAATTTGGTGTAATGCGGTGACAATGCCCTGTACACCGGCCTGTTTGATATCCTGAAGGCTAACGGGATCGCTTGGCCCGTACCACCGCCATGTTTGTAACATATGTTATTTTATTGTTGGTTGATTGCTTTAACTTCCAAACCTTAAACCCCGCTAAAAGCGCTAAAACCGCCATCTATGGGCAAAACTACTCCAGTAATGAATCGTGCCGCATCGCTACATAAAAAATGCACGGCACCGTTCAATTCTTCGGCTTCTCCAAAACGTCCCATAGGAGTATTGCGGATAATCGCGTTTCCACGTTCTGTATAAGAGCCATCGGGATTGGTCAACAATGCTTTATTTTGGTTACCAATAAAAAATCCGGGTGCAATGGCATTGACACGAATTTTGTCACCAAATTTTGTTGCCATTTCAACGGCCAGCCATCGTGTAAAATTTTCCATGGCGGCTTTGGAGGCGGAATATCCGGCTACCCGCGTTATTACCCTGTCCACGGCCATAGAGGAATAGTTGATGATTACCCCTTCTTTCCGTTTCGCCATTATTTGCCCGAATATTAAGGATGGAAGCACCGTTCCGTTGAGGTTTAGGTCCGTCACCTTTTTGAAATCGCTCATGGACATGTCAAAAATGGTTTTATCCGGTGCAATGGTCGCCCCAGGAAGGTTACCCCCCGCAATATTCAGGAGTATGTCGATTCCTCCAAAATCTTTCAGTATTTCTTCCTTAACGGACTCTAGGGACGCTTCGGAAAGCACATCTACCTCATAACTCTGGGCTACTCCGCCATGGGTGCGAATTTCCTTCACAAGCGTCCATAGGGCTTCATTGTTTCTGGTCAATAAAGCCAGTTTTACACCGGCTCGGGCGAGGCTAGTGGCAATACTTCCCGCCAGGGCACCACTTGCACCAGTGATAACGGCCACTTTTTTTGCAATGTTGAACATCATGTTCCAATGGATTAGGCGCCCAAGATAAAACAATATGGCCTAAAAACTAAACAAAGACGTTGTTTGAAATGGAAGTATCCAAAAAACAATTAAATTTAGGGGGAATACTACAAATCAGTTTAGATGCAAATTTACAAGACGGAGAAGGGTGCCGTAATCAAAACAGAGGACTCATTTTATTTTAAGAAAACAGAAGATTGGGATGCCTTTATCAACCGAAAAAATCTTCACAAGGCTTTGTTGGAAGACCTCAAGAATTTTTCAATTGTGGATGGGGATGTTTTACAGAATACTATCACTCCAATGGGCTCACAGGAAATATGGGCTTCAGGGGTTACCTATATGCGAAGTAAGGAAGCGCGTATGGAGGAATCCAAAAAAGCCGGTGGAGGAACATTCTATGACCGGGTGTATGATGCGGATCGGCCAGAGCTATTTTTTAAGGCGACTCCCCAGCGCACTGTGGGGGACGGGGGCATGGTACGCATTCGAAAGGACTCAGGTTGGGATGTGCCGGAGCCGGAACTTACCCTCTTTATCTCTTCCGAGGGAACTATCGAAGGATATACCATAGGCAATGACATGAGTTCCCGGAGTATTGAGGGCGAAAACCCGCTATATCTTCCACAAGCCAAGACCTATGAAGGTTGCGCCGGCTTGGGACCTTGTCTTTATGTACCGAATAAACCTATACATTCAAACTCAAAAATAAAGCTTGAGATATTGCGCAAAGGTTCAACGGTGTTTTCTTCCGAAATCACAATTGATCAAATGAAACGAAAGCATTCGGAATTGGTCGATTTTCTTTTTCGGGAGTGTAGTTTTCCTAAGGGTTGTTTCCTGATGACCGGAACGGGCATTATTCCTCCTGATGAATTTACCTTATTGGTAGAGGACGAGATTCGGATTAGCATTGATCATATCGGAACCTTGGTCAATTTTGTGGGCCAATGACCCGATTGAAACCCGTGGGTTATTTCCCAATGTATTGACCTTTAAGATGGTCAGAGTTGGAACCTAAGCAATTAATACGTATAATTTCATGAAATATTTAGGCCTTACGGCAAGGTTTTTAGTTTTTTCTTTTTTAACAATTGCAACAGGATGTAAGGACAAGGTATCTGTGTCCGACCCCTTATCCAAAAACCCCAATGTCATACTCATTGTGACCGATGATCAGGGATATGGCGATTTAGGATATCATGGCAATCCCTATACAAAAACGCCACATTTAGATCGTTTTGCCTCCGAATCCCTGGAGTTGACCAATTTTCACGTAGGTACCACTTGTGCCCCCACCAGGGCAGGTGTTATGACAGGCCGTAACGCCAATCGCAATAACGCTTGGCATACCATAGCCGGATGCTCTATTTTATTGGAAACCGAAGAGACCATTGCAGAAGTTTTTACCGATAACGGATATGACACCGCTATGTTTGGAAAATGGCACTTAGGGGATAACTATCCCTTTCGACCACAGGACCGGGGATTTGCACATGCCATTTATCATGGCGGCGGCGGAGTGGGACAAACACCGGATTATTGGAACAATGATTATTTTGACGACACCTATTTCCGAAACGGGGTTCCCCAAAAATTTGAGGGGTATTGTACGGATGTATGGTTCAATGAAGCGATGGACTTTTTACGGGAACACGATGCCAAAAGTCCCTTCTTTCTATATTTGGCCCCGAATGCCGCCCATGGGCCTTTTAATGTCCCTGAAAAATACGCTAAAATGTATGAGGAGGCCAACTTAACCGAAAAACAAAAACGTTTTTACGGCATGGTTTCCAATATCGATGATAATTTTGGAAAATTGGTCACATATCTTAAGGAAGAGAAACTCTTCGACAATACCATTTTAATTTTTACCACCGACAATGGGACCGCCTTGGGCATATCCAGAACGAGCGATGACAAAATACTGGGTTTTAATGCCGGCCTTAGGGGAATTAAGGGAAGCAATTATGATGGAGGGCATAAAGTGCCTTTTTTTATGGGCTGGCCCAACGGGAACATTCTTAAGGGAACAACCTCCAATGAGTTGGTATCGCATGTAGATTTACTACCGACACTGACCGATTTGGCCAATATTCCCTACACCCCTAAAAATCCATTGGACGGCACTAGTATGGCAAAAATCCTGTCTGGTGAGGAGCAGTCCAAGGACCGGATGCTAGTTGTGGATACCCAGCGCAACCAATGGCCTCTAAAAGGGAGGTATCCTTGTGTCATGTCTACCGAATGGCGTTTGGTCAATGGAGTGGAGCTATATAATATCTTGGATGATCCCGGTCAACAAACCGATGTTGCCGAACAGTATCCCAATGTAGTTTCCAAAATGCAGGCGTTCTATGACGTTTGGTGGTCAACAGTGGAACCGGATATTAAATATGCCGAAATTCCCTTGGGCAATTCTGACGCAAACCCAGTGTTGATGACCATTCACGATATGCATACCACTGACGGACTTCCCTGGAACCAAGTTCAGATTCGCAAGGGCGAACTTTCCCCAAACGGATTCTATAATGTAAAAGTAGTGGATGATGGTGATTACCAATTTCAATTGTATCGTTATCCATCGGAGTCTGATTTGTCATTGAATGCTGCCGCAAAAGAAATTCCTGGAACACCCTATAGGGATGGATTGCCAGAGGGAAAAAAAATATATCCGTCCAAGGCAATAGTAGAGTTAGGGGATTTGGTTTTGACGGCCGATGTGGATGAGGATAGCCCCTTTGTCATCGTAAAGGGAAAATTGAAAAAAGGAAGCTATAAACTGAAAAGTAATTTTACCGATGCCCAGGGTGTTATGATTCCATCGTACTACACCCAAATTGAAAAACTGTAATGCCCATGAAAAAACTGCTGAGCTTAGTTCTGTGTGCTCTGATATTTGCTTGTAAAACCGAACAAAAAGGAGAATCCCCTCAACCCAATATTATTTTCATCTTTGCTGATGATATGACATATTCCGCTCTGCATGCCTGGGGCAATGACGAGGTGGAAACTCCAAATTTGGACCGCTTGGTGAAGAATGGCACCAGTTTTACGCATGCCTTCAATATGGGTGGATGGAACGGAGCCATTTGCGTGGCGTCCCGATCCATGATTATTTCAGGGCGAAGTATTTGGGATGCCCAAAAAATGGCAACAAGTTGGTCCCAAGGTAGGGAAATGAAAAAGACATGGGGACGATTGATGCAAAGGTCTGGTTACGAAACCTATATGACCGGAAAATGGCACGTGAAGGCGCCGGCCGACAGTGTTTTTCAGAATGTGGTACATGTCCGTCCCGGAATGCCACGTGATTCCTGGAGCCACCAGGGTACCATTCCTTTCATAAACGAAATGCTCAACAATGGAAGTTCCGAATCGGAAATTCGGTCAGTGGGCTATAACAGACCTTTAAACGAAAACGATACGCTATGGTCTCCTGTCGATAAAAAATACGGAGGTTTTTGGCAAGGTGGGAAACACTGGAGCGAAGTGCTCAAGGAGGATGCGTTGGATTTCTTAAATAAAGCTGGTAGGAGCGAAAAGCCTTTTTTCATGTATCTCGCTTTCAATGCGCCCCATGATCCCAGACAGGCTCCCCAAGAATATTTGGATAAATACCCACTCGAGAATATCAGTGTGCCCAAAAGCTTTTTACCTGAATACCCCTTCAAGGACAGTATAGGCAATGGTCCCGATCTTCGGGATGAGGCTTTGGCTCCTTTTCCCCGAACGGAATATGCCGTTAAAAAGCACATCCAGGAATATTATGCCCTTATTACCCATTTGGACGACCAAATCGGACAAATTTTGGAAGGATTGGAAGCCACAGGAAAAGCGGATAAAACCTATATCATCTTTACGGCAGATCATGGGTTATCCGTTGGACGGCATGGTCTTTTGGGCAAGCAATCCCAATTTGATCATAGCGTCCGGACTCCTTTTATCATTGTAGGACCTGATATTCCCAAGCGTAAAAAGGTTGAGGCCGATATCTATTTACAGGATGCCATGGCCACAAGCTTGGATTTGGCAGGAATTAAAAAACCACAATATGTTTTTTTTAATAGTGTACTGCCTTTGCTTCACGATGAAAAAGAAATCCAGTATCCATCTATCTATGGTAGCTACGTAGATACCCAAAGGATGATTCGCAAAGATGGCTTTAAGCTAATGGTCTACCCCAAGCTGAACAAGGTGTTGCTTTTCGATTTACGGAACGATCCCGAGGAGATGCACGACATAGCTGAAGAAGAAAAAAACAAGGAGAAAGTCGATGAGTTATTTCAAGAGTTGTTGAAATTGCAGAAAGAGATGAAGGACACCTTGGACCTATCCCATATTAGGGCGTAACGCCTATTTTATCAACAGGTTTAAAGCAAATTCTTTTCTGGTTTTTATGGTATGATTTTTTACAAATACGTATCTTTAATCAAAACAAACAACCGATACGATTACCCATGCAAAAATCAAATTCTCCCTCAAAGAAAAGTCAAAAATCCGACTACCAAATTTCCCGTAGAAGTTTTATCTCCAGAACCGCTTTAGCCGCTGGAGCTGTCAGTATTGTTCCACGTCATGTACTAGGAAGAGGTTTTGTTGCCCCCAGTGATAGAATAAATCTGGGCTTTATAGGTTTAGGGAAACAGACCATAGGTTTGGCCCGTGTTTTTTTGGAAAACACAAAAGATGCGCAAATAGTTGCCGGTTCTGATGTCTGGACCACTAAAAATGATTGGTTCAAGGGTTATGTGGAACAGATGTATGCCGAGAAAAGACAGCAGACGGGCTATAAAGGAGTGAGAACTACCGGATATTATAAGGAAATTCTGGATAGGAAGGATATAGATGCGGTTATTATTGCCACTCCGGATCATTGGCATGCCATCCAGGCAATCGACGCCATGAACGCAGGAAAGGATATTTTTTGTGAAAAACCGATGACCCAGCGTATCAAAGAAGGAATTGATATGGTGGAAACGGCCAAGAGCACCGGAAGAGTTGTACAGGTCGGAAGTATGCAACGTTCTTGGGAAAAATTCAGGAGGGCTTGTGAACTGGTCAGGAACGGTTACGTGGGTGAAATCTCAAAGGTCTTGGTGAATGTTGGTGATCCGGCTATTCCCTTTAACATGAAAGCCGAACCTACGCCTAAAGAGGTAGATTGGAATGCGTGGTGTGGTCCGGCACCGTTGTTGCCCTACAATCACAGACTATCCCCACCCACTAGTGATCCTTTCTTTCCGGATTGGCGTAAATTCGAGGAAACCGGTGGCGGTATATTGACGGATTGGGGGGCTCATATGTTCGATATTGCCCAGTGGGCTTTAGGTATGGACCATACCGGTCCGGTACGTTATATTCCGCCTAAGGACCGTTCTGCCGTTCGAGGAATGCGTATGTTCTATGAAAATGGGGTCGAAATGGTTCATGAGGATTTTGAAAAAGGATGGGGCGTTCGCTTTATAGGAAGTGAAGGAACCCTAGACGTAAGCAGAAGCTATTTGGAGACCGATCCTGGCTCTATTCTTACGGCTGAACTTAAGGATTCCGATACCCGACTTTACAATTCCAATGACAATCACTATCAAGATTGGCTGGATGCCATTAAAAATCGTACTCAACCTATCTGCGACGTTGAGACCGGCCACCGTTCGGCGACCATAGGTAATATTTGTAATATTGCATATGATATAGGTCGTACCATGGAATGGGATCCTGTGGAGCAACATTTTAAGGGTGATGCGGAGGCAAATGCCTTGATGCATCGTGCAAACAGGGATTTTTAATCTGAATAGGGACTAGATCAGGGAACGTTCCGACGGAATTCCGCAGGTGTTTTTCCCGTGGTTTTTTTAAAGATTCGTGTAAAATAGGATGTATTGCCCCAACCTGTTTTTTCCGCGATTTCCTTAATGGAGTTTTTTGTTGTCAATAACAAGGTTTCGGCGCGCTCAACCCTTTTGCTCTGCAGATACCGGCTGGGGCGTATCCCATACCGTTGTTGAAATACCCTTGAAAAGTGGTCTGGGCTCAGGTGGCAAAAAGCGGCCAGGTCTGCAACTCCAAGATCTTCGTGTAGATGTTCCCCGATATAACTTAGAACATCGTTTAAATTGTTTTTCGCCGCGATTCTGGTACTGTTGGCATTGCGGATAAACCGCGAGAATAAAAGCAGTAATAAGGCTTGTGTCTCCATAAACGCCGGAGTGGAAAGGTTTTCGTTCATTTTCTCAAAACGTGATAATGACTTCCGGTTGTCATAGACCTTGGGATTATCATCCTTCAATGAACGGTCCGGGTTAAGTTCCAGCAGCCTTTTGAAATAATGGATATCCATCTCGGTAGCCTTCGATTCGTAGATGAAATGTTTTAAGTTGTAAACGGACAGGCCATTACCTATCTCTTCCAAAAAACTAATATAGTATTGTTCGTGATACGTATTGCAATGATAGCGACTGTATGTAAAACTTGGCACTAAATACAGGTAACCCGCCTTAAAATCGAATTCTTTATAACTGTGATAAATCTTTGCGGTACCCTTGGTTATCAAATACAGGCGTGAAAATGGACTGATGACATTATCATAGTCCCAAGAGGTATCCAGTTGGGCATAACCGATGTTGAGCAATGTCAACTTTAAGGATTGCAAAGTTTTCTGCATTTTTTGAACCATACAAATTATCGGATTTGATACATTGCCAATTTACTGTTTTTTAATAGTCCTTTGCTATAAAAGCCCATTAAATATGTTAAAGAAAGAGATCGCATTATAAGTCATGGCAATTTTGTATAATATTAAAAAGTCGGAAAAGTACAACCCATAGCCTGATTTGTACAAGAATAGATGATGGTGAAGCACTAATTTTGATATGGGTTAAACAAACGGATGGAATGGTAAGGATGCGGTATGCGATTTCGCTTTTGGGATGTATAATTCTCTCCTCCTGTGGCGGCCCCGTTTTGCCGGAATCAGTGCGACAGGAATATGAAAGGCTTCCCAAGGAAGTTAACTTTAACCAACATGTAAAACCAATCCTTTCGGACAAGTGTTTTATCTGTCATGGTCCGGATAAGACAAAAGCGAAGGCTGGGCTACAACTACATCTCCCTGAACTGGCCTATGCCGAATCGACGAATACCCCTGGAATCTTTTCCATTAAACCTGGAAATCCGGGGAAAAGCGAGGTGGTAACCCGTATTCTTTCGGAGGACCCTCAAATGGTAATGCCACAACCGGAATCACACCTTACCTTAACCGATTATGAAAAGGCAATGTTGATTCGATGGATAGAAGAGGGTGCCGAATACAAGGATCATTGGGCCTTTATTCCACCAGAAAAACCTGAGATTCCGATTCTTGAAGAAGAAGAACATATTGAAAATTCCATTGACAATTTTATACAATATAAATTGCAACAGAAAGGATTACAACCTACAAAGAAAGCCGACAAGGAAACCCTGTTGCGTAGGGTTACCTTTGACCTAACGGGATTACCACCCTCCTTGGAAGAAATGAATTCCTTTTTAGAGGATAGATCCCCCAAGGCCTATGAAAAGGCCGTAAATCGATTGTTGGATTCTCCGCATTATGGGGAACAGATGGCCTTGGATTGGATGGATCTGGCCCGGTATGCGGACACACATGGGTACACCGTAGATCGCTATCGCGATGTATCTGTTTGGCGGGATTGGGTAATCGAAGCCTTTTCGAAAAACATGCCTTATGACCAATTTCTGGAATGGCAATTGGCCGGAGATATGTTGCCCAATGCGACAAAGGAACAAATTTTGGCCACTACATTTAACCGGTTGCATCCCCAAAATATGGAGGGCGGCATAGTAGATGAAGAGTTCCGTTCGGAGTATGTTTCGGATAGGGCCAACGTTTTGGGCGAAGGTCTTATGGGGCTTACTATGGCTTGTGCCAAGTGTCATGATCACAAGTATGATCCCATCACCCAAAAAGACTATTTTGAGATGTATAGTTTTTTCAACAATGTCAATGAGTCAGGTCAAATTTCTTGGGATTTATCCATGCCCGTACCTACCTTGATGCTTCCAACCCAGGAGCAAGAGGATTTTTTAACCTATGTGGAGGAACTCATTAGTGGGAACAAGGAAGGTGTTGAATACGCCACAGCAAGTGAAAGTAGTGCTACGGAAAGATGGATAAGATCCGAAGGCTACAAAAAAATCAATGTCCAAGGAACTCCAGATAATCTTAAGGCCAAAATTGACTTTTTCCAAGGGCAATTGCACAATAGGTTAAACCCATCCCAGAAAGGAACCATGAAGCGCCAATACGCCCCAAAACAAGTGGCACACATTGTTGAGGGTAAATCAGGGAAAGGCTTGAAATTGGATGGGGATGCTTGGTTGGATTTAGGTAAAATCGGAATTTTTCAGCGATATCAACCTTTTAGCATCAGTATTGCTATTAATATTCCGGAGGAATTGGAAAATGGGGTTATTTTCCATAAGAATCACGGTACACGATTGTACAATTACCGCGGGTATCATTTGGCCTTAAAAGAAAACAAATTGGAGGCAATGTTGGCTCATGTATGGCCAGATAATGCCATAGTAGAATTGAGTCTTGATGAGATTCCGAAAAATACATGGGTACAACTAACCATGACCTATGATGGTTCCAGTACATCGGACGGACTTAAAGTTTTTATGGATGGCCATGAGCTTAGGACCGAAGTTGAGGTAGATAATTTATACAAGGATATCATCTTTGATACCCCTGATGATTTCACCAATGGGAAACCTGTTGAACCCGGCTTGCAGATTGGTGCCCGTTGGAGAGGAAAGGGAATAGGTGGGGCCATAGTCGATGATATTTTGGTGTTCGATAAGGAACTGACCTATGTTGAGGTATTGCAAATTTCCAATAGGGATGCACTGACGGGATTGCTTTCAAAATCACCCGATCAACTCTCCCAGAACGAAAAAATCCATTTGACCCGGTATCATCTTGCCAAGTATTCCAAGGCGTATCGAAACGCGTTGAAAGCACTGGAAAAGACCCGAAAAATATACGTGGACAGCGTAGAACGCGTACAGGAAATTATGGTGATGAAGGAGATGGACCAACCTCGGGAAACCTTCGTCCTGGAACGCGGGCAGTATGATGCATATGGGGAACAGGTCTACCCCGGTGCACCTGAAAAGATATTTCCCTACCCGGATAGCCTTCCCAAAAATCGATTGGGACTGGCCAAATGGGTAACCCATGAAAAGAATCCCCTTACCGCCCGTGTTGCGGTAAACCGATATTGGCAAAATCTATTTGGTACCGGAATCGTAAAGACGGCTGAGGATTTTGGAAATCAAGGAGAATTGCCCAGTCATCCTGAATTGTTGGACTGGTTGGCCCTACAATTTGTGCAATCCGGTTGGGATGTAAAATCCCTACATAAATTGATGGTCATGTCCCATACCTATCAACAGTCCTCTTTGGCTGGCGAAGAATTGATGGATATGGATGGGGATAATCGTTTGTTGGCCAGGGGGCCATCAAAACGATTGACGGGTGAAATGCTGCGAAATAATGCCCTTTCCGCTTCCGGATTACTCAATAGGAAAATAGGCGGTAAAAGTGTTAAACCTTATCAACCTGAAGGGCTTTGGAAGATAAATGGGGCAAGTTATACCGAGGACAAAGGAGAGAAACTGTACCGAAAAAGCATGTATACGATTTGGAAGCGTTCGGTACCCCATCCAACATTGGCCACTTTTGATGCGCCCGAACGTTCCATATGCACTGTGCGTAGACAAGAAACCAATACGCCATTACAGGCACTGGTACTCCTCAATGACCCCACTTATGTGGAAGCTTCTCGGGTGCTGGGGAAAAGTATAACGGAACAACAGACAGTTCAGGAGGGAATATCTATTGTTTTTAGACAACTGACCGGAAGAAAGATACGGTCAGATGAATTGAAGTTATTGATGGACCTGCAAAAGGATGAACTCGAAAATTTCAAACATAATCCACCCAAAAAAGATGGGTGGTTGAATACCGGGGAGTTTCGTATCGATTCCACGGATGATGCTGCCCTGATAGCGGCCAACGCCGTAGTGGCCAGTACGATTATGAACCTGGATGCAACCATTACAAAAAGATAAAAACAGACCAAAGTTATGTGTCACCATCACGACATTTTAAAATCCAACAATAAAGATCTGCAACAGGTAGAGCGGCAATGGGATAGAAGGAATTTTTTGACCAAGACCTCGCTGGGTCTGGGAGCCTTGGCCTTGAGTTCCCTTTTGAATACTGAAAAAGCCTTTGGTGCAATAGAAGGAATCGGCCAGCAAGGTACCATGGCATTTGACAGGAACGGTTTAGGGCTTCCCCATTATTTGCCCAAAGCCAAACGCATCGTTTACCTTTTTCAAAGTGGTGGACCTTCGCAACTGGATATGTTCGATTACAAACCCAAATTAAGGGATATGTTCGGGAAGGATTTACCGGATTCCGTGCGACAGGGACAACGCCTTACGGCGATGAGTGCCGAACAGACTACTTTTCCGATTGCACCATCGATCATGGATTTTAAACAGTATGGTGAATCACGGGCTTGGGTGAGTGAATTAATGCCATATACCGCCCAAGTGGTCGATGATCTATGTTTTATAAAATCCATGCAAACGGATGCCATTAATCATGATCCCGCTATCACCTTTCTGCAAACGGGAAATCAACTGCCCGGCAGGCCGTCCATTGGGGCGTGGTTGAGCTATGGGCTTGGATCGGACAATGATAATCTACCCACTTTTATTACTTTGATAACCAAAGGTATGGGTGGCCAACCTTTGTATTCTCGCCTGTGGGGCAATGGTTTTTTGCCTACGGAACATCAGGGAGTCCAATTTCGATCGGGTAAAGATCCGGTTTTGTACTTAAGCGACCCAAAAAATTACGATGGGAATGATCGAAGGAAAATGTTGGATTATTTGGGCAAACTCAACCAACTGCAACATGATGCCTACGGGGATCCCGAAATAATGGCCCGAATGACGCAATATGAAATGGCCTTCCGAATGCAAACATCAGTACCGGAGGTGACCGACATTTCCGATGAGCCGGATTATATCTTTGATATGTACGGGAAAGACAGTAGAGATCCGGGTACCTATGCAGCCAATTGTCTTATGGCCCGAAAGTTATTGGAAAAGGATGTGAAGTTTGTGCAGTTATATCACCAAGGATGGGATCAGCATATAGGTTGCCCAGGAGGTGTCCGAAGCCAATGCAAGCTTACCGATCAGGCCAATGCCGCTTTGATAAAGGATTTAAAGCAACGGGGAATGCTAGAGGATACCCTAGTAATCTGGGGCGGGGAGTTTGGACGTACCGTATATTCCCAGGGACAGCTAACCACGGAAGACTATGGACGTGACCATCATCCAAAAGCATTTACCATGTGGATGGCCGGTGCCGGGGTAAAACCTGGTTTCACGTACGGGGAAACCGATGACTTCAGTTACAACGTAGTAAAAGATCCAGTACATGTACATGATTTTCATGCTACATTGCTGCACCTTTTTGGTATTGACCATGAAAGATTGACCTTTAAGCACCAAGGTAGGCGTTACCGCCTCACCGATGTGCACGGTCATGTGGTAAAGGATATTTTGGCCTAAGGAAATTTTTGATTAACAAACTAAACCATGACCCAATTATGAACAGCAGAAGAAGTTTCTTGAAAAAAACTACGGTAGCAGGTACGGCTGTGGCCGCGCTTCCCTCTTTCACATTTGGAATTGTCAAGAATAGAACAGCTGAGGATGATATAATAGGGCATGGGGATTTTAGGTATAAGGTTCATAAGGATTGGGCCAAAATGACCGTAGGCCACAACCCGATTCTCAATTGCCATGAGATGCAAATGGATAGCAAAGGCCGTCTGATCATGTTGGGGGACCATACGGATAATAATATTCTGATTTTTGATAAATCGGGAAAACTTTTGGATTATTGGGGTACCAGATATCCAGGGGGTCATGGATTGACCCTACATGATGAAGGCGGAGAGGACATGCTGTACATAGTGGATTGTGGATGGTTTCAAGACAGATCGGGTAAATGGACCAAACAGTCAGGTACGGTAAGTAAGACGACCGTGGATGGCAAGTTGTTGTTTATGTTACCGGACCCGCGTACTATTGGGGTGTACTCAAAAGATCAAGATTACCTTCCCACGGAAACGGCAATAGGTCCCAACGGGGACATTTATGTTGCCGATGGCTATGGTTCCGATTACATCTTGCAATTCAATGCCAAAGGGGAGTTTGTTAGAAAATGGGGTGGGCATGACCATGAGGATGAAAACTTGAACTTAAGAAATGCCCATGGCGTAGCCGTGGACTATCGCGATACGAAAAATCCGGTTCTGATCGTTACGTCCAGAGCTACCAATAGCTTTAAATTTTTCACCCTGAGCGGGCAATACATCAAAACGGTGAAGCTGCCCGGTGCGTTTGTCTGCAGGCCGGTTATGGACGATTCCAACATCTATTCCGGTGTATGCTGGTCCCAGACCCGGGAAGGGAAGGACTATGTTAGGGATACCGGTTTTGTAACTATCCTGGACGGGGACAATAAAGTGGTCTCCAATCCTGGTGGGGAAGCACCCCTATATAAAAATGGCCAGTTACAAAAAATGTATCAGTCAAAGATTCCCGTTTTCAATCATGGGCATGATGTATGCATTGATGCGGACAAAAATGTATATGTCTGCCAATGGAACGCACACCATACGCCTCCGATAAAACTGGAGCGAATCTAAAACATTGGATTATTTGTCAAAGATTATAGTTCACGATTTTCGTGTAACTCTTCAGTATTCCCTATTTTTAGATACCAAAATCCAACCTAATGTCACTTTTTTTTAGAAGCCTGTCCTTTCCCATTTCCATTCTTTCCTTCATCCTAATTTTGGCATGTTCCAGCAAGGAAACGTCTCACGTGAAGCAGAAACCCAACATAATTTTCATTATGTCCGATGACCACACCACTCAGGCATTGGGGGTTTATGGAAGTCAATTGGCGGATTTGGATCCTACCCCCAATTTGGACAAGATAGCGAAAGAAGGAATGATTTTCGATAACTGTTTTGTGAACAATTCCATTTGCGTACCCAGTAGGGCAGCTATTATTACGGGGCAAAGAGCACAAACCAATGGTGTAATAGATCTTGAAGGTTACATAGATCCGGAAAGACAATATCTACCCAAAGAGATGAAAAAATTGGGATATCATACAGCAATAGTAGGGAAATGGCATTTGAAAAAGGAACCCGTAGCTTTTGATTTTTATCAAGTATTACCTTCTCAAGGGAAGTATTTCGATCCAGAATTTCGTGTACGCGGCGATAAGCCCTGGCCGGAAAATGTCGTTAAGACCCAAGGGCATTCGTCCGACAAGATTATGGATATTACATTGGATTATTTAAGGAACCAACGGGACCCTTCCAAACCCTTTTTTCTGATGCACCATTTTAAGGCACCCCATGACGACTTTGAATATGCGCCAAGATATGAGGATTACCTATCGGAAACCTTTATTCCTGAGCCGGAAAGCTTGTATGACAATGGGAACAATGGTTCGTCGGCAACTCGTGGAAAAAACGATTCCTTGACCCGCATTATAGGTTCTTCGGT
Organism: Ulvibacterium sp.; assembly: GCF_028285715.1. Classification (GTDB taxonomy): domain Bacteria; phylum Bacteroidota; class Bacteroidia; order Flavobacteriales; family Flavobacteriaceae; genus Ulvibacterium. Next base: position 170,842 of record NZ_JANQOO010000021.1, on the reverse strand, counting down.
TTCGCGAAGGAATCTTATTCGGAATCAGGCCATGAACATTTACTGGAATGATAGTACGATTTACACAAAATACAGGGATGCCAAGGATATTGAACCCCATGAGTTTGAAAAGTGGGAGATGAATCAGTTGGAAAAGGAGTATGCTAGCCAAGTATACCAGGATTACCTAAAGAAATACTTGCGTTGCGTTAAGGGCGTAGATGATAATATACGGCGTTTAATGGACTATTTGAAGGAAGAAGGCCTGCTGGAAAATACAATCATTGTCTATACGGGAGACCAAGGTTTTATGCTGGGTGAGCACGACTATATCGACAAACGATGGATGTATGAGGAATCCATGCGTATGCCCTTTTTTGTACGTTATCCAAAATCCATTAAGGGTGGAATCAGAACGGACGCTATTATCAACAATACGGATTTTGCACCGACCCTTATAGAACTGGCCGGTGGCAAAAGTCCTGATTATATGCAAGGAAAGAGTTTTAAATCCATTTTGGAAACAGGGGAGGAGCCCGAGAATTGGCAAAAGGCCACCTATTATCGGTATTGGATGCACTTGGCCCATAAGCATCAGAATCCGGCCCATTTTGGTATCCGTACCAAGGACTACAAATTGATTTTCTTTTACGGGAAATATTGGGTGGATACGGATGATCCCAATGCTACTTGGAATAAAAAGAGCTGGGGAAACGATTTTGCGAACCATACACCACCGGCCTGGGAATTCTATGATTTGAAAAAGGACCCCAAGGAAATGAACAATGCATATAGCAATCCCCAATATGCTGAGGTCATTGCAGACCTGAAACTACAATTGACAAAAATACGGAAGGACTTGAACGAAACCGACGCGAACTATCCGCATATTCAAAAGATTATTGATGCGCATTGGGAAGATTGAACATTTTAAAAGTGCTTTAGGCTTCATTCTTGGTATTGTCTTTTTCAATGCCATTGGGATATTGACCACATTCGCTCAAGAAAGGCCAAATTTTATTTTTATCCTAACGGATGACCAGTCCTATGGCTATATGCGCTGTACAGGTAACCCGATTGTAAAGACACCCAATCTGGATGCTTTGGCCCAAGAAGGAATCCTATTTACCAATGCCCACATTACCAGTGCAATCTGTACCCCAAGCCGCGCCAGTATTTTAACGAGTCAATTTGAGCGGAAACATGGCATCAATTTCAATTCAGGCACCAGTATGGCGGAAGAAGCCTGGGAGCAAACCTATCCCATGCTTATGCGAGGGAATGGCTATTACACGGGTTGGATTGGAAAAAACCATGTACCCGTTGGAGAGGGAGGTTATAAAAGCGGTATAATGGAAGGCAGTTTTGATTACTGGTATGCCGGTCATGGTCACTTGGGTTTCTATCCAAAGGAGCGTCATAGGATTTTTAACGGGGCCAAATCGGAAACCCAAGTAGAGGTAATATCGGAAGGAGTGTCTGATTTTTTATCCAACGAAGAAAAGCTTCAGGGTGCATTGAGATTTGTGGAAAACCGACCTGAAAACCGACCTTTTATGCTGTCGGTTTGTTTTAATCTTCCGCACAGTGCTGGTACTTCAACTATGGAAATGAGAGAAACGGACGATACCATATATAAGTCCTTATATCGTGATATTGAGATGCCGCTTCCGGATCATTATGTGGCCAAAAAAGATATAAAAAACCCGAAACTTCCCCCCGCTATACATAGGGCCGAGGATAGGCAAACCTCATATGCATTTGTAGATACGCCTTCAGATACCAAAGAGCGATACGTACGGCAGCTACAGGCTATGACGGGAATAGACCGTCTTGTGGGACGATTACGCAAAATGTTAGGAGAACAAAATTTGGACCGAAATACGATTATTGTTTTTACTTCGGACCATGGTCTTTTCATGGGACAATTTGGTTTGGGCGGTAAGGCCTTGTGTTACGAAATAACCACTCATGTTCCCTTGATTATTTATGACCCAACCTCAAAAAAGTCGACGAGAAGAAGAAAATCAGATGCTCTTGTTCAAAGCGTCGATATAGCACCTACATTGCTTTCCATGGCCGGTATTCCCATCCCGAAAAGTTATCAGGGAAGGGATTTGACGGATATTCTGTCCGGAACGAAAACTTCTGTTCGGAACTACCTGTATACGGAAAACTTATGGTCTACGCACTTTGGCAATCCTAGATGCGAGTCCGTGCAAAACAAGGAGTGGAAATATATTCGTTATTATAGGAATGAGAACCTCCCGGCTCGTAAAATAATAGAAACGGCCCAGGAAATGAATATTTCGCCAACCGGTATGCTTTACGAGATACACGACTCGGATATAGCCATCTATCGCAACTATGTGGAAGGGCCATTGCAAGGGGAGACTGCAGTATATGAGGAGCTTTTTGATTTAAGCGCAGATCCAGATGAGACCACGAACTTGGCCGATAAAGCCTTATATGCCAAAAAGCTTGTTGAAATGCAAGTTATTTGGAAAAAGGAAATACAATACGCAAGGGGTAAAGGTTTTCCTAAGGTGCTACGCTATACGGCCGATAGTGAAGCGGAAAGAAGTTTTGGTATTAAACCAAAGTGATTTCTAGGCCATTTGCATGGATTGGGATTTGTTTAGCGATGGTAGATTTTATAGGTCCTGTGACCGTAAATGGCTACAACCAAGAGGCATATCAACGAAAGTACAAAGGAAAAACGCATTTCACTTACCCCAAGAAACCTAACATCCTCATAACCAAACCCACCAAAATCGAGCATATATCCCTGTACATAGGGCAATAAAGCTCCCCCGACAATAGCCATTACCAAAAAAGCCGCGCCAAATTTGGCATCCTCGCCTTGACCTTCAAGGGCAATTCCATAGATAGTAGGGAACATGATCGACATAAATAGGGAAGTGGCCACCAGGGAATAAATCCCCAACATACCCGGTAAAAAAATGGCGCCGATAAGGGTAAGCATTCCTCCGATACCGAACAACATCAACAATTTGCCAGAATCTATTTTACTCATTAGCGCGGTACCAATGGTTCTACCCGTAAGAAAAACCACGTAACCAGCTAATCCGTACCAAACCGCGGATTTCGCATCGATACCCAAAGTTTCCGCATACTGGTAAACAAAGGTCCAACACATGATTTGGGCGCCTACATAAAAGGCTTGGGCAATGACACCAAAGGCAAATTTGGGTTGTTTCCATAACCTTCGTAGGGAATCCATAAAGTTAACCTTGGTTTCTTGGTGCTTGTTTTGCGGCATCTTGATCACACTGATCAGTACAAAGAAGAAGGTAACGACAATTCCTAAAATGACATAGGGATTTCGAATAATTTCAAGGTCGGATGTCCTTATCACTGCTTTGGCGCTTTCGGATAAGGTGTCGAAAATGGGAGTTCCATCAGCATCGGTATCATCAGATCTCAGGGCTCCCAGCACAAAATTTTGTGCTATCAACAAACCGGTGATGGAACCCACAGGGTTAAACATCTGGGCAAAGTTCAAACGTTGGGTGGCCGTTTCTTCTGCGCCCATGGATAGAATGTATGGGTTCGAGGTCGTTTCCAAAAAGGCCAGCCCAAAAGTCAAGATATAAAGTGCAGCCAAAAAGAAGCCGTAACTTTCCTTGGCGGCAGCGGGATAAAACAAAAGAGCCCCAACCGCGTATAAAACCAGACCCATTAGCACCCCTTTTTTATAGGAAAATCGATTTACAAATAAGGCCGCGGGGATGGCCATGGTAAAATAGCCTCCGTAAAATGCCAACTGTACCAAAGACGCCTGCGTGTTGCTTAGTTCCAACACCTTTTGGAAACCCCGAACCATAGGATTGGTCATGTCATTGGCCAAGCCCCATAACGCAAACAGAGAGGTAATCAAAATAAAAGGGACGAGTACCGATTTTGAGACTACGGGTATTTTATGGGTGGTATTCATATAGGTGGTTTAGTGGTTTTCCTTGGTATGTTTATTTGGCTTATGCTATATTTCCTTGTCATTCCGTCAACAATGCCCGGTCCAAATGTACATATCCGCCATCTACGGTAATAAATTGTCCTGTGGTATGCGACGATTTTTCAGAGATGGTAAATAAACAGAGGTCCGCAATTTCCTGTGGGGTGGTCATTCGATTTCCCAAAGGAATTTTTTTGATGATGGATTTTAGTTTCTCTTCGCCACTGTCCAACGTTTTTATCCAGGAATCATAGGAAGGGGTCCAGCTTTCCGCAATGATTATGGCATTGGAACGGATGCCTTCCTTGATCAGATCAACGGCCCATTCCCGGGTCAACCCCAAAACACCGCCTTTTGCCGCTGCATAGCCCGAAGTATTTCCTTGTCCGGTCAATGCCACCTTAGATCCGATATTTAAAATATTTCCTTTTGCCTTTTTGATATAGGGCAGGCAATATTTGGTCATGGTAAAAAAACTGACCAGGTTTAATTTCAAGGAATACATAAAGTCTTCAATAGAAGCATCCAAACCTGCCCCATCATTAACGCCGACATTATTTATCAAAGCATCGATTTGTCCGTATTTATCTCCGATTTTCTTTGCGGCGCTTTCTACTTGTGCCGGATCCGATAAATCGGTTTTAACAAAAATGGAATCGATACCTCTTTCCTGCAAAGCCGACTCATAACCATAACCACGGTCATTACGACAAACTATAACAGGTATGGCGCCTTCATTGGCCAAGGCCTGGACTATGGTTTCTCCAATACTACCTTTTAAACCGGCGGCACCGGTAACTACTACGACCTTGTTTGTTAAGCCTAAATCCATTGATTCTTACTTTAAATTATAAAACTGTATTGCGTTCAAACCCATTACGGCCTCCTGTTCGGCAGGGCTGAGTTTGGAAACAAAATCGCTTACTAAATTTTTTACCTGCCCATAAGTACCCGCAACCAAGCAGACCGGCCAATCCGAACCATACATAAGTTTGGAGGGGCCAAAGGCCTCAAGTACCAAATCCATATAAGGGGTTATCTGTTGAGGGCTCCAGGTTGAATAACCGGATTCTGTAACCATTCCCGATAGTTTACAATGGACGTTATCATATTTTGCGATTTCTTTCATAAGAACTGACCAACCTTCATAAAAACCATCTTTAATGTAGGGCTTGGCGATATGATCTATTACGAATTTTTGATGGGGAAACCGTTTCACAAACTCCAAAGCGGCACCAAGCTGGTGCGGGAAAATAAGGATGTCATATACGTAATCGTATTTTTCCAAAAACGAGATGCCCCGCAAAAAATCGGCCCTCAACAAAAAATTATGGTCCGGTTCTCCCTGGACGATATGCCGGAAACCCTTTATCTTTTCATATTGCTTATATTTTTCCAAGGTCTCGTCCACAGCATCGGAACGTAGGTCTACCCATCCAACGACTCCTTTGATAAACGAATGCTCCTTGGCCAATCCCAATAGGAAATTGGTCTCTTCCAAAGTTTGATCTGCTTGTACGGCCACACAACCATCCACGCCGTTTTCCTCATAAATCTTTTTTAGGTCGGAAGGCATGAAATCCCTTCGTATGGCAGACATACTTTCATCTATCCAAGAATGCTTTACCGGTTCGTACTTCCAAAAATGTTGATGTGCGTCAATAGTCATTTTATTGGGATATGGTTACTTTAATTACGGTTGCCAGCTCGTCCAATGGTTCCGCAGGTGTTTTGAGCGTCAGCCCTCTTTCCGGGTCATACTTCCAAACGATTTTCTCGTCACTCCCTAGAACTGAGACATTTTCTATACTGGGCACATCCAAGATATTCTTTTTGGCGAAGGATTCCAGGATAAGTTCCTTAACGGGTTCAATAGAGCCCAGAACAATGCCATAAATGGTGTAGTCCTTTGTGGTATAGCGAATGTCCTTGTTGGAATACGTAAGTTTCATAAAGGCCTTATGGTTCTCAAAATGACCTTCGGGTTCCTTAGTAGGTCCTTCTCCAAAAGTATACCATGCCTCCGTGTCGTAAATGGCCTCTCCATATCTTTTGAGCCAATGGCCCATTTGTAATAGGCCATCTTTTTGATTATCGGGAATGGTTCCATCCGATTTTGGGGAGACGTTCAAAAGTAGCACACCATTTTTACTTACAATATCAATGAGCATATGGAGTACATCCTTGGCCGGTTTTACCCCAAGGTTTTCGGTATAGCACCAACTGCCATCACTGATCGTGGCATCGGTCATCCAAGGTTTTGTCCCTATCTCATTTTTTCTGGCCTGTTCCAAATCTTCTACACTCATGCTCAAAGGAAGGTCGTGCTGCTTCCGAACAATGACCACCTCCTGGTCTTTATCTTTGGCCTCATTCAAATAATAGGCTGCAAAATCCTTGCGATACTCCTGTGGAATATTTCCCAAAACATAGTCGAACCATACAATATCGGGATGATAGTTGTCCACGACTTCCTTAAGTTTGCCCAACCAGACTTCCCTATACCATTTTTCATGTTCCATGTTTCCATACATCAGTTGCAAATTTGGGTCGTCGGAACTTGGGGGCATCCCTTCAAAATAAGGATAATGACTTAGCTGTTCCTCTTTTCCCAATTCCGAACTTCGCTGTAGGTTTTTGGCGTGGTGAAAGGCGGTAATGAATTTCATGCCCTTGGCCTTGATGGCCTTTTCCAACTCACCGGTAATATCCCGTTTTGGTCCGGTATCCATTACATTCCAAGGTGTAATTTTACTGTCCCACATGGCATACCCATCATGATGCTCCGCAACAGGTCCCGCGAATTTGGCACCGGCATCCTTAAAAAGTTGGGCCCAGGAATCGGCATCGAATTTTTCGGCCTTGAACATCGGTGCAAAATCATGATATCCAAATTCCGAGGGTTCACCATATTTTTCCACATGATGTTTGTAGATTTCATTGTCCTTGAAGTGCATCCAACGTGGATACCATTCGTTTTTGAATGCGGGGACCGAATATAGGCCCCAATGGAAATAGATACCCAATTTGGCATTTTCAAACCATTCTGGTGATTCGTTATGTTTGCCAAGGGAGGCCCAATCTTCAGTATATTGCTCTTTTTCAACGATTAAGGCATCTTTTAAAGCGGTAGAATCCGCCTCTTTTTTTTCAGCACAACCCAATATCCCAATTGCAACCAAAAAGGTGAAAAATCTAAATTTTGAACTTTTCATGTATTTGAATTTATTGCTTTGCCCGGTCATATACTTTGTTTGCCAAGTAGATAAGGACACTCATCTAAACGTTTTTAAGTTGCTACTATAAAAAACCAATTCCCCAATCTATTTTGTTGATAGTACCGGGATTAGGCTATTCGTATGATTTGAGTTGCGCTGTCAATGCCGTTACCATACCACGGGAGACGATATCTTCTAAATAAGTTTCTACTACTTCCTGTAACCCATTAAAGTCTGTAAGATTTTTTCCCCAAAAGGCCGTATTCGCCAATGTACTATTGGTTACTGAAGAAATATCCCCCGAAGCCCATTGGGATTCAAAAAAGTCTAGGACTTCTCTATCATCCCTTAAGGGAATGGACGTTCCATTTCTTTCTCCTTTGTAAAAAGCGATCAACGCGGCCAACGAAAACAATAACCTTTTGGGCAACTTGTTTTGTCGCTTTATATATTCCAAAATAGACGGTAATACCCTGGTCTTGAATTTGGAAACCGAATTCAATGAAATGCTTAGCAGGGCATGTTCCAAATAGGGATTTCTAAATCGGTCCAAAACATCATTGGCAAACTGATCCAACTCTTTTTGGGGTAAATCCAAGGTAAGGCAGATCTCATTGAAAATAGCATCTCTTAGGAAAGTCCCTACTACAGGGTCCTCCAAGGATTCGCGAACTTTATCTATTCCATATAAATAACCGACCGGGACCAATGAGGTATGTGCACCGTTCAATATACGCACCTTCCGGGTACGATAGGGTTCCATATTGTCGGTAAAAACGACGTTCAACCCACAGGCTTTGGCCGGAAATTCCTGTTGCACGGATTCCGGTCCTTCTATGACCCATAAATGGAACTGTTCTCCTTCAACGATTAGATTATCCTTATATCCAAGTTCTTGGGTCAAGGTTTCTACTTTATCCTTTGGGTAGCCGGGTACAATACGGTCTACCAGGGTATTACAAAAGATATTGGCTTCTTCTATCCAATTGATAAATCCGTTATCCAAACCCCAATCGTTGGCGTGTTGCAATACAATTCTTTTCAAATTATCCCCATTTCTATCGATTAGTTCACAGGGAATTAGGATAAGGCCTTTATTAAGATCTCCTTCAAAAGTTTGATACCTTCGGTACAGAAATGCGGTCAGTTTGCCTGGGAAACTTTTTTGTGGAGTATCTTCCAATCTGTCCGTTTTGGAGTAGGCTATTCCTGCCTCCGTAGTGTTGGAAATAATAAACCGCAAATTGGGATTATCGGCATTGACCAAGTAATCGGTATAATTTTCATAAGGATTTATTCCTCTTTGAATACAGTCAATAACTTGATGTTCACTAATTGCTTTTCCATGCCTAATACCATTCAAATAAAGGGTGTACAGTCCATCCTGATCATTGAGCATTTGTACCAAACCCTGTTCTATGGGCTGTACCACCACTACACCGCCGTTAAAATCCGCTTTTCGGTTCATTTCATGGATCATCCAGTCGGCAAATGCCCTTAGAAAGTTTCCTTCTCCAAATTGTAGTATTCTTTCCGTGTAGGAGTTTCCCGAAAATGTGCTTCTGTTCAATGAATTCATTTACATGCGTGTTATAGGGAAATCCCCCTTTTCCATGGGATGAAATCCTCCTGGCCTAAGCGAACCGCTGCCGGAACGACCTCTCCATTGGCAACCTCGATAATATATTCCAGGAGTTCCTCGCCTATACTTTCAATAGTAGCTTCACCCGTGATGATGCTTCCCGTGTTAAAATCTATGATATCCTTCATACGTTCGCTCAGGGTATTGTTACTGGATATTTTGATTACCGGGGCCACAGGGTTTCCTGTGGGTGTCCCTAATCCTGTGGTAAAGCAGATTACATTGCAACCGGAACCTGCCAGACCTGTGGTACTTTCAACATCGTTCCCCGGAGTACACAATAGATTAAGCCCTTTTTTGGTTACTTTTTCAGTATAGTCCAAAACATCTGTTACCGGTGAAGTGCCTCCCTTTTTTGCGGCTCCGGCGGATTTCATGGCGTCGGTTATCAATCCATCCTTGATGTTTCCCGGTGAGGGATTGTTCTTAAAACCGGATCCCAAGGCAACTGCCTTGGCCGAGTAAGAATCCATTAAGTCTGCAAACTTTTTGGCACTCTCCGGTGTTTCACATCGGTTGATAAGTTCTTGTTCCACCCCATTGAGTTCTGGAAATTCGGACAATACCGTGGTACCCTTCAGGGCGACCAATAAATCCGACGCATACCCTAGGGCAGGGTTGGCTGATATTCCCGAAAAACCGTCGGAGCCGCCACATTCCAACCCAAGGACCAAGTGGTGCAAAGGGGCGGGCTTTCGTTCTGTTTTATTGGCTTCGATCAATCCCAGAAAAGTCTTTTTGACCGCTTCCTCGATAAAATGACGTTCGCTCTCACTTTTTTGCTGCTCCAGGATATATAAGGGTTTTGAAAAGTTGGGACTATTCCTTTCTATGGCTTCCTGCAACAATTTCACCTCTGCGTTCTGGCAGCCCAAGCTTAGAACGGTTGCACCGGCCACATTGGGATTGGTAATGTACCCGGCCAGTAGGTTACAAAGCGTATCGGAGTCCAGACGAAATCCGCCGCATCCTCCTTCGTGGGTCAAAAATTTAATCCCGTCCACATTGGGAAAAGTGCGTGTACGTTTAACATCTTCCGGGCTTTTCATGATTTCCGCGGCTAGCAGATCATCGGAAGAAGCTCCTTTTTTGTATTGATTTATCAATGTTTGGGTATCAACTATAAAATCCGTAGAAGTATGATAACCAAGGGATTTGGACAACGATGATTTCAAAACCTCTACATTTCGGTTCTCACAAAAGACCATAGGAATGACCAGCCAATAATTGGCGGTGCCCACGCTGCCCTCGGCCCTGTGGTAACCATTAAAAGTCCGATCTCTCCATTTGGAGACGTCCGGCGCCTTCCAACTAATCTTTTCCTTGCCTACCGCATATTCGAATGAAGCGTGCACCACATTTTCGGTAGTTATGGTCTCTCCTTGGGCAATAGGTTTAATGGCCTTGCCCACCAAAGTGCCATACATAAAGATTTCATCACCTACCTGAAGATCCTCGGTGGCAAACTTATGTTTCGCCTTCGTCTCCCCTATAAGGTGAAAAGGACTACCGTTGTGTTCGATTGCCGTCCCTTTTGGCAAGTCGGTCAGGGCAGCCAGAATATTGTCCTTTGGATGTATCTGTATAAAGGTGTTTGACATAAGTTCAATAATCCGTTATTTATTACGATTGAAAATCCACGGTGGCTTTAATTACGCCATTTTCAGGATTAAGCCAGCTATCGAAATGGGCTATCATATTTTCATAACTTACATTATGGGTAATAAAGGAATCAATGGGAAATTCACCCCTTTCCAAAATGGAAATAACATACTCAAAATCTTCCAGAGTAGCATTTCTACTACACAATAACGTAGTTTCCTTGGCGTGGATAGCAGGGTGCGAAAAAGTAAGTTCTCCTTTAGAAAGGCCCACGAGCACATATTTCCCCCCATGGGCCATATAATCCGTGCCGGATTCCAATGCTCCCTTATGGCCTGTGGCATCAAAAACGATGGTGGCCATATCGCCATTTGTGATTTTAGAAACTTCTTGAACGGCATCGGGTCCGCCTAATAATATATGATCAATTCCTATTTTCTCCTTGGCATAATCCAGTCGTTGTCGATTCATATCAATAGCGATTACACGAGCCCCCGCTATTTGGGCCAGTTTCATAATGCCTATGCCTATGGGCCCGCAACCCACTACAACAATAGTTTCGCCTATTTCCAATTGTGCCCTTCTAATGGCATGTGCACTTATCGCCAACGGTTCCACCACGGCCATTTGGTTGTCGCTTAAATTTTTCGCAGGTATCACAAGGTCTACCGGAACGGAAATGCGTTCCTGCATGCCGCCATCGGTATGTATGCCCAAGACTTTGATGTTGGTACAACAATTAGGCTTACCATTTCTACAGGCTATACATTTTTTACAGCTCACATACGGCATGATTACCACATTATCACCCGGTTTTATGCCCTGTGGATTTTCACCGATTTCGATAACCTGCGTCGCCAATTCATGACCTAAAATCCGTGGATATGTAAAAAATGCCTGATTACCCATGTAGGCATGCAGATCAGTACCGCAGATACCTACTTTCTTAACTTTAAGAAGCGCCTCGCCAGCCTGCTTTTTAGGTTCGTCTTTTTTCTTCAGAACAAACTCACCCGGCTTTTCACACACAATATAATCCATTCTCAGGTCTAAAATTCAACATCGAAAAGAGCGCACCAAATGGTGCGCGCTCCGAAATTAAAAAAAACTAACTCAATTAACTACTTTATCCGCTTATATCCTAATTTCCAAATAATAGGTGAAGTTTTCGGTTTTCCCTCCCATATTGGAAACTTAAAGTCCGTCCTTTTTTTAACTAGACTCCAACTTGGAGCTGCCTTCCAAAAGGTGTACACCTTTAATATCCATGTCCTTGATATATCCACTATCCGCACCCAAAGTTTTTATATTATTTTTCTTTCCACAAGCAATACCAAATAATGGCGTAATCTACCTTCCTTTTGTGCAAAGCGTATATTTCATGGTTTGCCAAGACCCTTCATTAGTATGACATTGATACATTTCGTTGGGTCCATCGCCCAAGTTTTTTAGTTGGACCAAAAATGATTATTTGTGCACATTTATGGATGATGTATAGCAGGTGTATTGGTTCTGGGCCTATTACCGGGTTGAGCTTGGGGAAAAGTTTTTCTGATACACCAAGGGTGAAGACCCCATTGTTTTTTTGAATTGCCTATAAAAGAAAGGAAGACTTTCATACCCACAGGCAAAACCGATTTGCGAAATGGAATAGTCCGTATCGAGTAACATGCGTGCCGCCATATTAATGCGGTACTCGTTGAGGAATGTAAAAAAGGGGCGCCCCATCATTTTGCTGAAAAAACGGGAAAAGGATTGTTCGGACATATTTACAAGCCCGGCCAATTCCTTGAGATAGATTTTCCGATTGAAATGGGTACTGACAAAATCATGGACCTTCGCCATACGACTACCGTACTCGGTGGGAATATCATCGGTAAAACTGGCCTCGGAAAGTGTTTCATATTTGCATTTTGACAGTGCTGCCAACAAGGTCAACAAACGGATGTACAGCTCTTGCCCGGTTAACTGGGGCAACTCTTGGAATGGAGCGATTAACGGGGCGATTTCCTTTTTATCAAAGATGATGCCCTTGGAAGCTGTTCTTAACATTTTAAAAATCGGGTCCAATTCAGGTATTTTTGCGAAAATGCCTTTGTCCCATTGCGCCACTACCGATTTGGACTGTCCATTTTGTTGAACCTGATTTTTCCAACAATGCGGTAAATTAGAACGGATCAAAACCAATTCACCGGGCTCGTAGGGCCCTACATAGTCACCAATAAATTTGGTCCCCACACTTTCTTCAATATAGGTCAGCTCATGTTGTGGATGAAAATGCCAGGGCGTCCCAAAATTTTTCTTTGCAAAGCAGAATCCCGTAATGGTCCTTTGTTGATCTAGATGGATAGGTTCTAAAATGGGTTTCATTACCGGATTTTGAGATGCTAAATGGATAACATGTGTCCTCTGTCATTAAACCATAATAACGGTCTAAGACGCTAATTTAACCCAATTACTACTTTATTTTATCGCCAAAATATAAAAAAATGAATAATATAAACAGAATAGTTTATTTATTGGTTAAAAAAAGAGAAGCATGGAGAGCTTTTTCTGGCTTTTTTTGCTTCAGAAGGACATTAAGGAATTTTTGGACGTAGGGCCCAATCGGTGAAATACTATTTTGTATGTTTAGAATGAAGTAATTTAGAACTACGTACAAAGCGGTTAATTTCAATAAATTTTCAAATAGCGACAAATGCCCATTTTTTCGAAAAGTGCAATTGCCACAGGAGATGGTAATTTTATGATAGACCATGTTACCTTGGCCAGTCCCAAACCGGACGAAGTCCTGGTTAAGATAAAGGCGGCAGGCCTTTGCCATACGGACTATGATTCCCTAAATTGGGGAAAGCCCATAGTAATGGGTCACGAAGGCTCAGGGATTGTTGCGGAAATTGGTGCCCAGGTGGAACATGTTGTGGTAGGTGATTCCGTGATTTTGAATTGGGCAACACCCTGTAGAAAGTGCTTTCAATGCAAGGAAGGGAATGAACATATATGTGAGAAGAACTCCCCAGTAGTGGCCGGGGCCAATGGATATACCGAAGGCCATGCCCATTTGGAGGGCACCATCTGGAAGAATACCCCCATAGAACGTTCCTTTAACCTTGGGACCTTATCCGAATATGCTCTAGTAAAGGCCTCCGCCGTGGTAAAGAACACTTCAAAGGAACTTTCCTTTCCTGCGGCCAGCATTATCAGTTGCGGGGTTATGACCGGATACGGTTCGGTAGTGAATTCGGCAAAAGTAAAGGAAAATAGTTCCGTTGTAGTCTTGGGCACGGGAGGGGTAGGACTTAATGTCATCCAAGGTGCAAAAATTAACAAGGCCTCCAAAATTATAGCCATTGACGTCAATGAGCACCGATTGCAAATGGCCCAGACTTTTGGAGCTACGCATTTGCTAAAGGCGGATAAAAGCGATAAGGGATTATTGGAAGCCGCTGAAAAGGTAAAACAAATGACCGATGGGCGAGGTGCCGACTATGCCTTTGAATGTACTGCCATACCTGAACTCGGTGCTGCTCCCTTGGCCATGATCCGAAATGCGGGTACCGCCGTTCAAGTAAGTGGAATAGAACAAGAAATTGTATTTGATATGAATCTATTCGAATGGGACAAAGTGTACATTAATCCTTTATACGGGGGATGTAATCCCGAACGTGATTTTCCAAGGATCATTTCCCACTACGAATCGGGAGTCCTTAAGTTGGATGAAATGATTACCCGAACCTATCCCTTGGAAGACCTACAACAGGCTTTTGATGATATGTTGGCCGGAAAGAATGCCAAAGGCGTAATCCTTTTTAACTAGAAAAGAAAACAGATGTTCAGAACCACCGAATTATCCGACCCGCGTTTTGAGACTGGGAACCTAAGGTACATAACCGTTAAAACACCAAATTTAAAGGGCCGTGGGGATATTTGCGTATTCGTGCCCCCATTGGATACTGTAGCTAATCTTCCCTTGGTCTTACTCCTACACGGGGTTTATGGTGGTGCCTGGGTGTGGACGCAAAAAGCGGGTGTGCATCTGTCCGCTTGGCAAATGATGGAAGATGGTGATATTCCTCCTATGGCCATAGCCATGCCCTCGGATGGATTGTGGGGTGATGGTTCCGGTTACGTACCTCATAACGGACACAACTTTGAAAAATGGATTATTGAAGATGTCCCTAAGGCGGTAATGGCAAATGTAACTTCGGTCGGGAAAAAATCTCCTTTGTTTATTTCCGGATTGTCCATGGGTGGTTTTGGTGCATTGCGTCTTGGCGTGAAGTACCGGGAGAAGTTCAAAGCTATTTCGGCGCATTCTTCCATTACGGATCTTGACCAGATGGCACTGTTTGTTGAAGAGCCTTTGGAGGGATATCTGCAAGAGGATGAAAGGGAAAACTCGGTTTGGTCCTTAATTCAGGACAATCCAAACAATTTGCCAAAATTGAGGTTCGATTGTGGGACCGAAGATTTGCTTTTGGAATACAATCGAAAATTACATCAACAACTACAGGATAAGCGGATAGATCATATTTATGAAGAATTTCCCGGAGGACATCAATGGGAATATTGGAGCGAACATATTAAGGACACCCTTCGTTTTTTTGGAGGTACAATTGATTAGTATATAATTTAAATAAATCAAAATCAAATAGTTAACATCATAAAAATTAAAAATTATGGAATCGGTGAAGGATTTGGCAGAGGAGCATAGATTAATATCAGATCTTTTTAAGCTGCCGCAAACATTGGAAGAATGGGACCAATATAGATTAAGCGAGGAACAGGTTTCTCATTTTCATGAATATGGATATTTGGCTAATATCAAAATGCTTGATGATCAGCAATTAGAAGTCTTGCGCCAGGAATTGGCAGAAGTAGTTGACCCCAACCATCCTGCCAATCATTTGTTTTATGAGTTCCAAAGTAATGAATCGGAAGACCCAAATTCAGTTTTGTTCCATTCCTTGGGTCATTGGCGTATTACTCCGGGATTTCATGATATCCTATGGAACCCTGCTTTTATTATGGCAGCCTATCAACTATTGGAAAACAAGCCTGTTCGCTTCTGGCATGATCAACTGTTCTGTAAGCCGGCA
This sequence comes from Ulvibacterium sp., assembly GCF_028285715.1. GTDB lineage: Bacteria > Bacteroidota > Bacteroidia > Flavobacteriales > Flavobacteriaceae > Ulvibacterium. Next base: position 155,326 of record NZ_JANQOO010000021.1, on the reverse strand, counting down.
AAACATGGTGGGGTAGTGGCATGGCATCAGGATTATTCATATTGGACAAGAACAGTGGCCATGCAACACTTAACTTGCTGGACAGGGCTGGATGATGCTTCCGTAGAAAATGGATGTCTACACTATATTCCTAAAAGTCATAAATGGGGGTTATTGGATGCCCCGGCCTTGGCGGGAGATATGGATGGACTGATGGAATACTTAAGTGAGGAGCAAAAAGAACAGTTTAAAAATCCCGTGGCCATTGAACTCAAAAAGGGGTATGCCACTTTTCATCATCCTTTAATGGTACACGGCTCCTACGAGAACAAATCGGACATAAGCCGCAGAGCCTTTGTTCTGAACGTCTTTGCAGACGGTACAATTAGTAATACCAATGATGAACTTCTGGCAGGGGTGCCTCAAATACCAAAAGGACATAAAATGGAAGGCAAATTTTTTCCTTTACTATTTGACGGAGATACCAAATAGCGAAATTATTGCGATTGGTCTTCTGAAGCCGCAAGGCCATTTTGTACTCTGAAAGCCATTTTGGGGAGTGGAACAAATAAGATTTGCGCCAGATTTAAAAAGGAATCCGTAATGCGCGATGGACTAATACCGTATATTGCAAAACATGGATTCAGTCTCCCATTTTGTTAGTTGCGATTGGGGTACGACCAATTTCAGGTTGCGATTGGTCGAAACCGCCACACTCCGGATAATCGGTGAACATAAGACCAATTATGGGGTAAAAGAATGTCATGCGGCATTCATGGCGCAAACCGCGTTGGGGCGGCAGGAGTTTTACCTGAACTATTTGGAAGGGGAAATCGAAAGACTTCCTAAGGTCCATGGAAATGTACCGATTGTCACGTCCGGAATGGCCTCTTCCAATCTAGGCTTAAAAGAACTGCCTTATGCCGAACTTCCTTTTGGTAAGAAAGGTACCCGTCTTATTTGCGAGAAAATGCCCTTGAAAGATGGTCAAACCCTGTTGTTGGTATCCGGAATACGAAGCAAGACGGGTATGATGCGCGGGGAAGAGGTACAGGCTATGGGCTTGGAAGATCGTTTAAGTCCTTATCTAGAGGGAACACTGCTATTGCCCGGTACACACAGTAAACATATTTCGTATCGGAACGGGAACTTTTATACCTTAAAGAACTTTATGACAGGAGAGCTTTTTGAGGTTTTGATGAACAAAAGCATTTTGGCAAATTCCATAGAATTTGAAATGTTGGATTCCGACGGAAAAAATGCTTTTCTTGAAGGGTTCGATTGGGGCTTTAAAAATGGCTTGACCCCTAATTTATTGACCATACGTACTAGGCACGTTGTGGAGGACATGGGTACAAAAGGTAATTATTTTAGACTGAGCGGACTCCTTATTGGGGATGAACTATCCTATTTAAGAGATATTGGGAAACATGTTTTTTTAGCGGCCCCAAAGCACATTTTCGAATTATACAAAATGGGCCTTGAAACTTTTGTGCCCTCTGATAAATTGATACTTTTGGAAGACCCTATACTTGAACGAGCCTTATTGATCGGCCAAAGAAAAATGCTTCTGCTGCATGCAAAATAGTACACTTTTTTCGTGGGATGAATTTCAAAAAGTTCCAATTGTTGGGATTATGAGGGGTTGGGATATGGAGACCATCTTTTATGTGGCCAAAGTATATAAAGAGGCGGGACTTACTACGCTAGAGGTTACTATGAATACGCCTAGTGCTACAAAGATTATTTCAACGTTAAGAAAAGAATTTCCAAAACTTAATATTGGCGCAGGTACCGTATGTTCCCGAAATGACCTGGAAACTGCATTAGAAGTTGGGTCGCAATTCATTGTTACCCCTGTTTTGGATGAAGAAGTGATAAAAAACTGTGTAGATCAAAATATCCCTATTTTCCCCGGAGCGTTTACGCCTACGGAAATATATAGGGCCTGGAATCTCGGAGCCTCGGCGGTAAAAGTATTCCCCGCCACGCAGCTTGGCCCACAATATATAAAGGATATTCTAGCTCCTTTGAATGAAATTAAGTTGATGCCTACGGGTGGGGTTTCCAAGGACAATATCCAGTCCTTTTTTCAAGTAGGGGCTTATGGCGTAGGTATGGGCGGTTCACTCTTCCCTAAGGAATTGATAAAAAACAAGGATTATGAAGGTTTAAAGGACCACTTTAACTTCCTTAAGTGCCAACTGGAGGACTTTTTCCATTGAGCTCCTTCGCCCCATATTTTTAAATTCTTGGGTTTTAAAGGGTTTGTTCCTATTTTATCTAATTCAATTAGACAATTTCAAGAGTGAGATTGCGTACATTTAAGAGATCTATTTTGAATAAAGCCTCTATTTCAGGCAAGTACAGAACTTTTTAATTCAGTGTATCATGCATCCGTTTAGATTCAGAAAACTACTACTATTAAGTTTCGTACTCCATTTTTGCATGGTATATGGTCAGGAGATACTGATAGAGGCCGAAAGCTTTGACGATCCGGGCGGATGGGTCATAGACCCCCAATTTGAACAACAAATGGGCTCTCCATATTTATTGGCCCATGGTATGGGCCAACCTGTACAGAATGCGAAGACCAAGATAACTTTGGATACAGCGGGAGGCTATCATATCTGGGTCCGCACGAAGAACTGGGTACCCGGTAAATGGAAGGCTCCCGGGAGATTTCAATTGAAAGTGGGTGGCACATTTATCGGAAAGACCTTAGGACTTCGTTCTGGCTGGGGCTGGGAATACGTGGATAGTGTTTTGGTCACTTCCAGGGAAATTGATTTGGAATTGGTGGATTTGACCGGTTTTAACGGACGGGTGGATGCCATTTATTTTTCTACGGTAAAGAAGGAACCCCCGGCCTCTTTGAAGAAATTGGCCGAGTGGAGAAAATCGATTAAAGCCGAACCCAATGAACCCCCTAGGACGGAATCATATGATCTTGTGGTGGTGGGAGGAGGAATTGCAGGTTGCGCCGCTTCCATAGCCGCTGCGGAACAGGGCTTGCGCGTTGCTTTGATCCATGATCGCCCATTCCTGGGCGGCAATGCTAGTGAGGAAATTCGGGTACATACATTGGGTATCTATGGGAATTTTGAACGGATTTTAAAAAAGCTGGATACGGAGCATTATCCCAATGGAAGTGTCGATGCCAAATTGGACCAGAAAAAGCGGGATGACAACGTAAAAAGTTATGAAAACATTGCATTGTTTCTCAATCATAGGGCCTATGAGGCCAAAGCCGAGGGTGATACCATTCAATATGTTGATGCCCGACATACATCCACAGGGGAACGTATCCGGTTTGTTGCACCGCGATTTGTAGACTCCACTGGGGATGGCTGGATTGGCTATTGGGCAGGAGCCGAATTCTCGTATGGTCGAGAAAGTGTAGATACCTATGGGGAAGATTGGGCGGAACACGGTGAACTTTGGAGCCCAAAAGAACCGGACAATGCCGTTATGGGTTCGTCGGTACTATGGGGTTCCAAAAAAACAGATCGGGAACATGTGTTCCCGGAAGTGCCATGGGCAATGCCGGTGGCCAAGCGGTATGCTAAGGTAGCGGGAGAGTGGCAATGGGAGTTCAGTAGACCGGATTTACACCAAATCCATGATGCCGAAGAGATACGAGATCACATGCTCCGCGCAATTTATGGTGCGTTTTATAATGCCAAACAGGATACGGCCAATGCCAATCGCAAGTTGGAATGGGTATCCTATTTGGTTGGGAAGAGGGAATCAAGACGACTGGTGGGAGACCATATTTTTACATTCAAGGATGCCAAGGAAGGTCGGAAATTTCCAGATGGGGTGGTCATAGAGACCAGGGACGTTGATATCCATTATCAAACGGTATTGGAGGATGAGGAAAATCCTGATTTTATCTCCGAGGCCTTATTTTACAAAACTCCGGAATATTATATTCCCTACAGAAGTCTATATTCCCGCAACATTGCCAATCTCTTTATGGCAGGAAGAAATTTTAGTTGTTCCCATGCAGGACTGGGAGGTCCTCGAGTAATGCGTACCACTGGGCAAATGGGAGCTGCCGTGGGATTGGCTGCCGCCTTGTGTAAGAAATACAATGTGGGTCCTCGAGAAATATATACAGGCTATCTAAATGAGTATTTGGCCCTAATAGAAGAACAGAAATTTGAAAAAATCCCGGAAACGAAAAGATGAAATTTTTGTTGACCTTCCTATTTGTTTTCACCCTCTTTTTATCCAATGGGGGAAGGGAATTTCAAAAGTCATTCCCAACTGAAACATACAATGAGGTTTTGGATAGGGCTCCGGAGTATTATCTGTTGGAATGGAAATCGGGCACAAGATTGTTGAAAAAAAAAGCGGATTTGTTCATTGAGGTCGATTCCTTCAATGCACAGGAAGTTGCGGCCATGATTAACGAGAACGAAGATCCTGTCCTCTATGCTTCAGATATCGCTACTCCGGTCTGTGCCGATGGGGAATGTAAATTGATGCATATTCGCCTATATTGGACCTTATTGGGTGAATACGCCGGTTTTGATACATATCCGGAACTTCCACTGACCAAGCACGACCATGACGAATTCCAAAAGGCGGATTATGAGAAACTCCATAAACTATTGACCGATGATAAATCAGTATTAAAAAGGAGAAAGCTGGATCAGCTGGTAGAAAAGCCTATCATGCGGAATGTAAACGGGGTGGATGCACTTTCCGGTGCAACGGTGGCCGAAGTAAAGGAATCCGTGGTTTCCGGTGCACTCTATTCCTGTTATGTGGCCTGGCATTTGGCCCATGGGAATATTCGGGACAAAATAAAGGCCTATACCCTTTCGATTTTGAATACTGATATGTTGATGGGCATGCTCTATAGCAAAAATACCAGCTATCAACTCTTTGCCTTGAAGGAAATGGATCCAAGCCAATTCATTGAACATCACTCGCAGCTAGTGCATATTTTTAAAACGGCGGTTCCATTGGTACGAAGTATTATGGCCAAGGAGCTACCGGATAAATACCAAAACTCACCAGACTTGCAAAAACCATTTTGGGAGGCTTTTTCTGAGATAGATATTGGCAGTCGCAGTTTGTTATTGCGACATTTGGAAAGTGCTCCGCCATTTGTGACGGATATTGTTTCTACCAGACTTGGGGCATTGACAAAGAATCAAATAACAGTATTTCTGGAATTTCTTTCACCGAAAAAGCACACCCCGGAATTGCTCAAGAACTTGCGCTCTTTTGCCGATTCGGAAAGCGAAGCGTATTCCTATTTGGTTAAAAATTATCTGGAGGAACAGGAACAATAACATAAAAATCCAAAGAAATAAAACCATCAATATGGCCTATATTAAAAAAAGACACTTCATTTCTATCTATTTATTGGTATTGGTCGGTATACTGGCTTGCAAGCGAGAGCAGAAGAAGGAAAAAATAACGGGGAACGAAATCTCAAAACCGAATATCATTATACTATATGCGGATGATTTAGGTTATGGAGAAATGGGGGCCTACGGTGCCACTGAATTAAAAACACCCAATTTGGATAAATTGGCCAATGGTGGCCTTCGATTTACCCATGGATATGCTTCCTCCGCAACCTGTACCCCTAGTAGGTATGCTTTGTTGACAGGGATTTACCCTTGGCGTAACAAAAGAGCAAAAATCCTTCCCGGGACGGCCCCGTTGATAATCGATACGACACAAGCTACCATTCCAAGGATGTTGAAAGAACAGGGTTACCAAACGGGTATCGTTGGAAAATGGCATTTGGGACTGGGAAATGGAAATGTAGATTGGAACAAACGAATCGCCCCAGGTCCAAATGAAATTGGTTTTGATTATAGCAATATCTTGGCAGCTACCCAAGATAGGGTGCCCACCGTCTACATTGAAAATGGTCATGTAGTAAATTTGGATCCCAATGACCCTATAGAGGTGGATTATACAAAAAATTTCCCTGGCGAACCCACTGGCCTTGAAAACCCTGAAATGCTAAAAATGAAATGGCACCATGGACATAACAACAGTATTGTGAACGGAATTCCCCGTATTGGTTTTATGAAAGGTGGGGAAGCGGCCAAATGGATAGACGAGGATATGGCCGACTATTTTTTGGCCAAAGCCCAAGACTTTGTAAAGCAACATAAAGACACTCCCTTTTTCTTGTACTATGCCTTACAACAACCGCATGTACCCCGTACCCCACATCCTAGATTCGTGGGTAAATCCGGAATGGGGCCAAGGGGAGATGTTATCGTTGAAGCGGATTGGGCAATCGGTGAGTTCATAAAAACATTGGAGACCGAAGGATTATTGGAAAATACCCTGATTATATTCTCCAGTGATAATGGTCCGGTGGTCAATGATGGATATTATGACGATTCAGTCGAAAAATTAGGAAATCACAAACCGGCAGGTGACTTAAGAGGAGGAAAGTATAGTCTGTTCGAAGCGGGAACCCGCGTCCCATTCCTTACCTATTGGAAAGGGAAAATTAATCCTGGAGTTTCGGGTGCCATGGTATCCCAACTGGATTTATTTTCGTCCTTGGCCGCTTTGGTAGGCAGCGATGAAAGCACCGATGACAGCAAGAATTTATCGGATGTTTTATTGGGTAAAACCCAAACCGGTCGGGATGAACTCGTTATAGAAGCTACTTCCAGAACGGCTTTTCGCAAAGGCGATTGGGCAATGATTCCGCCCTATGAGGGGCCGGCGATCAGTGAAAATGTAAATATTGAATTGGCCAATGCGGATGACTATCAACTTTACAACCTCAAGGATGATATCGGACAGCAAAATAACCTGGCAGAAAAGGAGCCCGAAAAATTGCAGGAGATGATTACTGCTTTTGAAGCTGTTCGGGGTATGGGAGATACGGAAATCCAGCAACTGGAATTAAAGTAGGAGTACCCATCGGACTGATTTGCTAAATTTTAAAAAAATACGATGAACAGACTATCATTATCCATTTTCGTTGTTTTGTTTATGTCCTTGTCATGGCTACATGCCCAGATAGTTCAAGGTGAACTTAAAAAATGGCATAAGGTAACACTGGTCTTTGATGGACCACAAACTTCTGAAAGCGCCGAGGAAAATCCCTTTTTGAACTATCGTTTGAACGTTACGTTTACACATTCCGCGTCTCAGGAAAAGCTCGTAGTTCCTGGGTACTTTGCTTCTGACGGGAACGCCGCCAATACCGGTGCGGAAGCCGGAAACATTTGGAAAGTCCACTTTGCACCTGATAAAGAAGGGGAGTGGACATACGAGGTGGATTTTAAAAAAGGAAAATGGGCCGCAGTACGTACATCGGAAAAGATCAAGAGTGCAGAATATATGGATGGCAAAACGGGGAGTATTCGCATAGGTGAAACGGACAAGACCGGGAGGGATTTTAGGGGAAAGGGAAGATTGCAATACATTAGTGAACGCTATCTAAGGTTTCAAAATGGGGAGTATTTCTTAAAATGTGGATCTGATGCTCCTGAAAACCTATTGGCCTATGATCAGTTTGATGGCACTTTTAAAGATGATGGCCATAAGGACGAATTGGTCAAGAAATGGGAGGCACATAGGCAAGATTGGAAAGAAGGAGACCCTACATGGAAAAACGGGAAAGGAAAGGAAATCATAGGCGCAATTAATTATTTGGCCTCAAAGGGAATGAACGCTTTCTCATTTTTGACGATGAATATTGGCGGTGACGATCAAAACGTTTTTCCCTATGTAGACTATGACACTTGGGATCGGTTTGATACTTCAAAATTGGATCAATGGGAAATCCTTTTTGAACATGCCGATAAATTAGGTATGTTTTTACATTTTAAAACCTTGGAGTTTGAAAACCAAGGTTTGTTGGACAATGGTGGTACCGGACTGTACACTAAATTGTATTATCGTGAGCTCATTGCACGTTTTGGACATCATTTGGCCATGAATTGGAACTTGGCCGAGGAAACCGGTGACTGGACCGAGACCCCGCCAACCTTTCCCTTGGATGCGGCCGAAAGAATTCGATTGGCTGAATATGTGTTCTCCATGGATCCCTATAAACACCATCTGGTAATTCACAATGGGGCTTGGTACGATGGGATTTATGGGCCTAACACAAAGTTTACCGGGGCTTCCTTACAGACCAATAAAGCTGATTTTAGCAATGTGCATAAATCTGTTTTAAGGATTCTGAACGAATCCGGGAAAGCTGGTAAAATTTGGGCCGTGGCCTGTGATGAACCTGGGGATCATAAACATTCCTTGATTCCCGATGCAGAAGACCCTGAACATGATAATGCCCGAAAAAATGGTCTTTGGGGAGCTATGATGGCAGGTGCATGGGGCACGGAATGGTATTTTGGCTATGAACATCCACATTCCGATTTAACCTGTGAGGATTATCGCTCCAGAGATCTTTTCTGGGACCAAGGCAAAATATGCCTTGATTTTTTTAAGGAAAACAACATTCCCTTTTGGAACATGGCATCCGATGATTCCCTTATCTCCTCGGAAGGAGATTACGTTTTGTCACAAACTGGGGAAAACTATGTGGTGTATTTAAAAAATGGAGGTGAGTCCATTTTGGATTTAGGAGCTTCTAATGGCGATTACGAGGTTTCTTGGTACAATCCTCGTCTGGGTGGAACCCTACAGCAGGGAAAGGTAATATCCATATCCGGTTCCGGAAAGCAATCCCTTGGCAAACCCCCTGTAAAGCGGGAGCGGGACAAGGATTGGGTAGTTTGGATTCAAAGGAAGTAGCCTCAACCGGGTTACATACTTTATATGGTATTCCAGGAATTTGATTTTGGTTTTAGGAAGGCCACATCATCCAGTTGATCTTGAAGCCGAAAATCCGTTGGAAAAGACGGGAAACTTTTGAGCGGAGAACTTAAATCTATTGAAATTTTAAAGCCAAAAAGTGACAACTGAATTTTATAAACTGGTTGCGGGTTCAAGCTCGCCCTCCAAAGGGTAATCCGAATCATAAACATGCGCCTCCTCCATATATGCTTTCAGTTTTTTGGCAACGGCCGGATGTTCTTCAATAAGATTATTTTCCTCTCCCAAGTCTATGGATAGGTCATAGAGTTCCCATGAGTCCGACTTGTAGATATAGAGTAACTTCCATTTTCCGCTACGTATGGCCTGAGCGTCATGGTTACTTTCCGCAAATTCCCAGTATAAATAATTGTGTTCTTTTTGCGCATCGGATTGTCCTAAAAGGGTAGGGAGAAAGGAGATACCATCCGTTTTGGCGTCCAAAGAATACCCAATTACGTCTGCATAGGTGGGTAACATATCCCAAAAAGCGCTCGGAAGGTCGGATACGGTATTCGGCGCTATTTTTCCGGGCCATTGGGCAATAAACGGAACTCGGATGCCCCCTTCATACAAATCCCGTTTGGTGCCCTTTAAGGTACCGTTGCTATCGAAAAACTCCGGGTCTACACCCCCTTCCTTGTGGGGCCCATTATCACTGGTAAAGATTACCAAGGTATTTTTATCCAGTTTCAAATCCTTTAATTTATCCAATATTCTACCCACATCGGCATCCAGGAGACTTATCATGGCCGCTTTGGCCTTTTCGGCCTCTGGCCAGTCTCTTTCCTCGTAAATACCTAAATCCGGTACCTCCATACCATGATCGGCCGTTAATTCTCCCTCATTATTGGCGTGGGGAATGGTCAAGGGGAGATACAGAAAAAAAGGTCTTTGTCTTGGGGCAGCCAAAAACTGTAACGCCTCTTTGATGATTAGGGAATGTGAATATGCATTCTTTTCGGTCGCAGCACTGCCTATTCCCTTGGCATAGCCTTCCTGAGCGAAGATTACCTTGTTATTCAAAGGTGTTTTTTTTCCGTCCTTTATCAGATGATCGGGATAATAATTGTGTGCATGTATCTGATTCAAGTAACCAAAATAGGTATCGAATCCTTGTGCGGAAGGTTCTCCTGTGGAACCTACTTCGCCTAGGCCCCATTTTCCCATTAGGGCCGTGGCATACCCGGTTTTTTGGAACATTTCCGCCAAGGTAAAATCATCGGAAATCAATACATTATTGCTATTTCCCCGCACCGGTGCATGACCTTGGTGCAAACCGGTCATTAAAGAAGCCCTTGATGGGGCGCATACCGTATTACCCGCATAGTGGTTGGTGAAACGGATACCATTTTGTGCCATTAGATCTAGCCGCGGGGTACGTATTTTTTCTTGTCCATAACTTCCAAGATCCCCGTATCCCAAATCATCTGCCAGGATATAGATTATATTGGGGAGTTGGCTAACTTCAGGGGCTTCAGGCTGCTCTCTTTTGATCTCGCCACAGGCACCTAGCATCAATACCGCAAAACCTAATGGAATACTTTTTTTCATAACGCAGGATATCGTCAAATACACGGTAATTTATTCAATAAATTCAACTAGACAAAACGATTGGGTCAGGTCAGCAAATGGCACATAATTCCGAACAATATTGCCCTAAAGGAAACAAAATATGTGCAATAGTTTTAATGAGGGGGCTAAACGGACTCTTGGGTTGTTTTAGAAATTGCCCTAGCTCTTTTTACCTCCATTTTTTTCAACATCCAATCCGGATAATTGTCGGGGCATTCCGCCTCATAAACCCTTACATGTTGATCCTCTTGCGGCTTTTTTAGTTCATCCGCATCGCGTCCCAAAATAATTGCCGCCGTATCCACCCCGGAATGGGAAGCGCCTGCCACTCCATGGGATAGAATACTTGCCCCACATAAATATAGATTTTCAATTTCGCTTTTCGCCTTAAAGGCGAAGGGGCCTATATGCCTTAGGCTTTTCTCGGTTCCATAAACATTGCCGCGTGTAGTATTGATATAATACTCATTGGTAATCGGGGTTCCCAATTCCATCTGCACAATATGATCTCTAATTCCTGGGATGGCCTTTGAAAGGCCATTGAGCATTTTTTGGGTAAGTCGTTCCTTAAATTTAAGATAGTCCTTGGATCGCGGATCGGTCTCTTCCTTGTATTTCTCGAAGGTGCAGTAATCGATCAAAGTGATGGCCTCTATGGTATGATGCTTTCCATCATAACTAACGGGGTCTTTTAAGGAGGTACAGCTGATGAACATAGCTTCAAAAGCTTCCCCATCGGAAAGATTTGGGGTCATAAGGTCATTGTAAAGATCATCCGTATCCTTATTGGGCATCAACCAGATGTTCCCAGAATCCAGACCGGCCTTGCGTAAATCCATTGCAACGGTCAAAAAAAGCATCAGCGATGTGCAGGAGTATTTGGTCCTTGACAGTTTCTTTTGAAGTTTGGAACTTAGGTTTTCCCTTCCCACCAAATTCAAGTACGTAATTCCCGGATCCGCGTTGGAAACTATGGTATCTGCATATAGAATTTGGCCGTTTTCCAATTCTACTCCTATCGCTTGCTTTTTCCTATGGCCTTGGGTCAAGACTCGACTTACGGTTGTGCTAGTCTGTAGACATCCTCCGTGTTTTTTCAACGCATTTGTCATGGCCTTTATCAAGGCACCACCGCCACCCATAGGATAATAGGCCCCATTGAAATAGTGGCTCATTAATGCACAATGCAATGGAAAGGCTGCTTTTTTAGGTTGAAGGCCATGGTCACCGCATTGGATGTTAAGGATATTTTTGAGCAACGGATTTTTGATATGCCAATTAATGACCTTTCTTACACTAAAAAGTCCATATTTACCCATATGCCTTGTTTTGTACGGAATGGTAAGTTTTTGCCAAAAACCTTTGAAATAAGGTAAGGAATACAATTGTACACTTACGTTCCGGACCAAATTCAAATAGGTATGAATGGATTTTCTTTCCTCCGGAAAACGTTCCGAAAGCCTATCGATCAATTGTTCAAGGTTCGAGGGAAAGTCAAATCGCTCTTCCCCGATCCAGGCATGTTCGTAGGCATCGGGATTCATCCTAAAAAATACTAGATCATTGGCTATACCCAGACCTCTGTAAAGGTCGTTCGTAGCCTCACCTTCAGCCAAAAGCCCTACATAATGTACTCCAGGGGTAAATCTATGGCCATCCAAATAAAAACTATGACACCATCCACCGGGGACATCGTGTTGCTCCAGTACCAAGACGTTTTGTCCGGCCCTGGCCAAACAAATCGCCGTTGCCAGCCCTCCTGCACCGGAACCGATGACAATCGTATCCCACTTAGTGTTATCCGCGAGGTCCGGACTTTTATGGGACACGGCGTTATCGATTTCAATAGTTTTTCCCATTCCTTTTACTTTGTTGGTCCCAGCCTCCCTGCTTCATCGAATTTTCACTTGCCTGAGGCCGTCTTTGGAAACATGTCTTTCCAAATGATGGTTTTGTGGGTCTCCGCCGAGTGTTTTGCAGCTTCCAATATCTGCATGACTATTTTGTTATTTTCTAGGGACGAGACATCATATTCCGGTAATTGGTGTTGCTCCTGTACTACTTTTTGCAACAGGGCGAAAGGATCATGAAAACCTTTTGGGAGGGGATCTGCCTCAAGGGAGGTGGACTCTTGCTTTCTGCCTGTCATGATTTTCATGGCATTTGCATTTTTGCAAATTACATAACCTGTGGTTCCGTAGATTTCCATGTCCTTTACATGATGTGGCCAATTCCAAGAAGCTTGTATGATGACTTGATTTTCCGGGTAGTCCAGTATTATGGTAGCATCGTCGTCCACTTTGGGATAAAAATGGGGCTTTAATTGTTGGGTGATGCAGGTAACGGATTCGGGTGCTTGTCCTTGCATAAACCAAGTCGCCAAATTGGCACCATAGCAACCAAAATCCGTTAAGGCACCGCCACCATTTAAAACAGGATCGGTAAGCCATTCCAAAAACTCCGGATTACACCCTATTTCAATGGGACCAAAATGACCTGTATGGAAAACCATCCGGCGGATGTTCCCAATTTTGTTCTCGGAATTAATTAGCTCATAGGCCTTTCGATTACTCCCGTACCAAGAGGTCTCATAATTGGTAAGCAAATGGATTTTGTGTTTTTTGGCCAAAGCGATCATTTCCTGGGCATGTTCCCAACTAACAGCCAAAGGTTTTTCTACCATAACGTGTATACCCAAGGGAGCGCAATATTTCACGGTTTCCAAATGATCGTAAATGGAGTTGAATGCGGTTACAGCTTCAGGTTTTACCGCTTTGACCATCTCATCCAAGGAAGCGAAAACAATATTCATGGAATATCCATGTTGGTCGGCATATTGTTGGGCAAGCTCCCTATTGGGTTCCACAATCCCAACAATTTCGATATCACCCAGTTTTTCCCTGCCCAGAATCCAATGTACGTGGGTATGGACCAGTCCTACCACGCCGACGCGTAGCGGTTTTTGGATTTTTTCCATTTTATTCAATTGCATATTTTTATCATGAGCCTCTACCGACGAGCAGATGGAAACAAGCACTAGTAGACCCAGAAACTTTAGAAATGAACTCCTCATTTTTCGGAACTTAAAGCCTGCGAGATAGCGGTTTCTACCAAAGGTTCCATGACCTGGTAGCCCTCCACTGTTGGATGCACACCATCATGAGCGTATTTCTCGGGCAATCCATCACGTTCATCCGCCATGGCGGAAAAGTAGTCCAGATAAACGATATCGTTTAACTCTGCATAGGTTTTGATCATTTGATTGAGTGCAACAATTTTCTTTGCAGGTTCCATACCGGGTTTCCATGGATAGTCATAGGCCGGTAGGGTAGAGGAGAGCACAACTTTAATGCCATTGACCTTTGCCAATTCGGCCATGGAAATGATATTATCGGAAATCATATCCAATGTAGATGGTCCCGTATTTCCGGCAATATCATTTGTGCCCGCCAAGATTACGACCACTTTTGGCTTTAATTCGATCACGTCCTGTCTAAAGCGGAGTAACATCTGAGGGGTGGTCTGACCACTGATGCCCCTGTTTACATACGGCTTGTCCTCGAAAAAATCCGGTCGTGAGTTAAGCCATCCGATAGTTATGGAGTTCCCCATAAAGACCACGCGGTCCTCGTCCTCTGCAGGAGCGGCCAATTTTTCGTTTGCCTCTTTAAAATGACCCAAATCGGCCCAATCCTGAGCGCTACTTGAAGTCATAATGCCAAACAGCACTATCATTATAATCGTATTTTTCATACATTCTGTTATTTACTTTAAGCCTTTACGTTGATGTACAATATCAGCGGCCACAATATTTCCTTTGGTTTTTCCAAACTCGGTTCGAATATAATTCAAAATATCCCTTATTTCATTGTCCCCTAAATTTTTGTAGGCCGGCATCTCACCTTGGTACTGAACACCGTTAACCTCTATGGGTTGGTTAAGCCCTCCTAAGGTAACATCTATGAGTCTGGCTACGTTGCCCGATACCCACTCACTATCGACTAAAGGTGGAATCTGCCCCACATTTCCTTTACCGTCCGGGGCATGACAGGCCGCACAATGCGTGCCATATAGTTTGGCACCGTTATCCAGATCCTTATCGGATGTATTGGATTTTGCAATTTCCGGACTTAGACTTATGGGAACAAATTCTTCCTGTAGCAGAAGGGGTTTTTCCAAAGTCGCCAACTGTCGTTGTATGCCTCCATTTGCTATTTGAATCTTAAGAATGCGATCACCATTGGATTTGGGCAAGGAGTCGTACAACCAAGGCTGATGTCCCTGGTGCCAATCCATATTGCTTGTAGCCAAATAAACCTCTCCTTCTTTGCCCACAGCTACATCCCGTAACCTTCCAAAGAATTTTTGAAAAAAGAGATGCTCCTTACTGATTTCATCGCCTTCTTCGTTTAGGGACAAAACCCGAAAAGAACGGCCTTTTAGGGTAGTCAATAGCAAACTGTTTTTCCACTCGGGAATTTGATCATGATTATAGTACTCTAATCCCGCCGTTGCGATGGTGGGTGTCCATGCCATAAGGGGCTCCTGGGTAACCGAATCCTTACTATAGGCCGTTTCGTTTTCCAGATCGATAAAGCCATGGACATCCGGCCAACCATAGTTTGAACCTTTTTGTATGAGGTTTACCTCGTCATCATTGTTGGGGCCATGTTCCGAAGCATAGAGTTTGCCGTTCCCCACAGTTATACCCTGGATGTTTCTATGCCCTGTGCTCCAAACGGGATTGTTGGGGTAGGGATTGTCATCGGGTATACTACCGTCTAGATGAATTCGCAAGACCTTTCCGTTCAAGGTCCCGATTTCCTGAACGGTTCGGGTATCCCCGGCATCCCCGGTGCCGATCCAAAGCTTATCCTCAAAAATGAGCATGCGACTTCCGTTGTGATAGGTGTTCCCAGGAATATTTTTTAAAATCACCTTTGGATTTATCAAACTATCCCCTTCCAAGGCATACTGGACAACTTTGGAAGAAATGAGATCCAGAAAATTGCTGTCCTTTTCCGCCACGGCGTAATGGATATACACAAGCGGATGGATATCAAAATTAGGATGCAGGGCCATGCTGAACAACCCGGACGATTTTCTGTAGAAAAGATCATCCAAAATGGCCAGATTCTGAATTTCTCCTGTTTCAATGTCGACCCGATTAATTGTACCCTTTTGTTCCGTAAAATACAACCATCCATCCGGACCGGGTACCAAGTCCCAAGGCACCTCTAGATTTTGGGCTACTTCGGTCACTAGCAACATCGAAGAGTCCAATTTTACGTGGGCCAGATAGTTTTTTCCGTTCCAACGAGGTTCGGAGGATGTTGAACAGGCCAGGATTAGCATTGCGCAACAGCTTACTACACTAAATATTAAGCCTCTTCCCATAGTTGTTCTGCCTTTTTTAAATCTTTTTGCAAAGCGGTAAACACAACTTCCGGCGCGACCGAGATTTCCGATTTTCCGTGTGAGGCACCGCCCAAGGGATATTCGGCATGTAGAATTACCGGAACGTTGATCTTGTATTTTTTCAATAAACCAAAATACTTTTTGAAGTCTACCATTCCTTCGCCCAAGGGAACGTTCATTACTTTCCACCGACCACCGATTTTTTCCCATTTATAATCTTTTATAGCGATGGATTTAATATGATCCTTGATAAGCCTTAGACCGTTTTCCCAGGATAGACCGCCCTCAACCATGGCATGTCGTATATCATATTGTGCACCAAAGTAATCCTTGTCCGCTTTTTCCAACAAGGTCTTTATTTCCCAAATGGAAGCTCCGACCCAGGTGCCCGAGTGATTTTGGTAACAACCCTTTAATCCCAAGGACCGATTAAGCTCGCTAAGGGATTTGATGATCTGGGCATGTTCCTTAAGCGTATCTGGCATGGAACGGTTTTCGTCATACCGCAGCCAATTACAGCGATAATGGGTAATACCCTGTTGTGAAGCTACCTTCAATACCTCGGCATCCAAAGCATCATGGGCGTTGTCCACCGCTGTTGTCATTAAATGACATTTTGAACCTCCTTTCTTTATTTCCGCTATGGCTTTGGGTAAATCCTCCGCCACATTTTCAGGAAGCACATGACCTCCGGGTCTGACCGTAAGGTCCAAGCCTGCAAAACCCATTTCAGCCGCTTTCTCCCCAGCGGTCCGATAGTCCAAAAATTGCAAGTGTTTTGAAAATAAATAAATGGGTAACTTCCCCTCACCATCCAAAGCTGCTTGGGATAAGGTCGGCCAAGAATGTAAAAATGGCACGGCACCTAGGGCGCAGGTGGTTGTTTTTATAAATTGTCTTCTTGTTGTTTCCTCCAATGTAATTTTTTTCTAGTGTTCGCTTCGTTTCAATTGTTGTTCCTCCGTTTGACTTAAAGGTAAGGCTTTTATCACTGTGTCGATTTTAGGGCGTAGCTTTATTAAATAGGCCAATAGGGACAGACCTATAACCAGGTGCAAGGCATTTCCATTAATATAATAGCTGGCCAAGGCAAAAAGAGCCGGACCTTCCAAGAGCGCGTATTGTATAATGGAAGCAGTAAGGTAACGGGTCAACTTGCTCGTCAAATCATCTTTTCGATTTACACTTTGTAGTTGTTTTTGGAACAAATACTTGCCTAGAAAATAGCCTAGAAGGGCAATTGTAGGAACTATGTAAAGGTAGTAATCATGGGAATCCGTCCCAACCTTGAAAGAACGGTTCTGAAAGTAAACGAACAGGGCAAAGACTATGAGCCCAAAAATCAAAGAGCCATGAAGCAGCGTAAGGGTGCGTAAAAAGGATTTAATTTGCATAAATGTCCAGGCAACAGACCTTTTTGTCGTTTCGTATTGATACGTACTAAAATAGTAGTTTTAGTCGAGAAGCAATTTCTTAACGTACTATTTCTAAATTTTACGTTTGGCGTACATAATTTGGGCAGTTTATTTATACTTTTAAAACGCGAGTAACTGAAATTCCAAAGACATGGATAGAAGAACCTTTAACAGTAAATTGTCCCAGAGCATGGCCGGAACGGCCTTGCTAAGTGGAATGCCTTTAGTAAGCGCCATAGGTGGGGCACAGAATAAAAAGAAATTGGGCATTGCCCTTGTAGGATTGGGAAGCTATAGTACCTACCAATTGGCACCGGGACTTCAGGATGCCGAACATTGCTATTTGGCGGGCATCGTTACGGGTACCCCTGAAAAGGAAAACGTTTGGATGGACAAGTACGGAATACCCAAGGAAAATGTCTACAACTATGAGAACTTCGATTCCATTGCCAAAAATGATTCCATTGATATTGTGTATGTAGTGCTGCCGAATAGCATGCACGCGGATTTCAGTATTAGAGCGGCCAGGGCGGGGAAACATGTTATTTGTGAAAAGCCCATGGCTATGAGTGTTGCGGAATGTGATGCTATTATTGACGCTTGCAAGAAATCCGGAGTGAAGTTAAGTGTGGGGTATCGCATGCAATCCGATCCCTATACCAATGAGATTAAACGGCTGGTAAGCGAAAGGCCATATGGCAAGGTTATGTATGTATCCTCGGATGCCGGCTACATTTCCAGGGGCAATCCGGACCAATGGCGATTGGATCGGACCTTATCGGGAGGAGGAGCCTTGATGAATATGGGAGTCTACTCCATACAAAGCAATATATATGGTGTGGGACATAATCCCATTTCGATCTCTGCCCAGGAATTTAGTACCCGTCCCGAATATTTTAAGGATACCGATGAATCGATTACGGCCCAAATGGAATTTCCCAATGGGGAGGTGGGCCATTTGTTCACATCACATAATGCCAATGCCAACCGCCTTTTTGTTTCCTTTGAGAAAGGATGGGTAGAGCTTAATCCCTGCCATAGTTATGGGCCAATATCTGGGCGAACCTCGGAAGGAACGGAGATTGAGTACCCCCATCAGAGTCAGCAAAAAGTACAAATGGAAGATTTTGCCAAACACATTCTATTCGGCACCCCAAATGTGGTCCCTGGGGAAATGGGCAAAAGGGACATGGTTATCGTAGAGGCTATTTACAAATCGATTGCCGAGGGCGGAAAACGCATCCCTTTGGATTTAGGGGATATGGGTCTAGTTAAAAAAGACAAGTAGTCAATAGCCGGAAATACACCTTCTACTTCATTACCTTCTCCAATGTTGGAAAAATGACACCTGCACCATATTGAATGGGGTGGGCATAGGTCTTCAATGGTCCCAAACATACTCGTTTATCTTTATTTAAGGCGTAGGGATCAAGTGTACCATTCATTTGGAAATGCCAAATCACCTTTGTTAAAGAAATCTTTAATTAGACCTATCCTAAATAGTAACATTTAGTTAACCACTTTAACATAAGGTTAAACATATCCTAAAATAATGACCAATCTCAGTTAACGTAGTTTGTCAACTCTACCGATACCTTTGGATAAGTAATAACACTAAAAGCTTTAAAACAACATGAGAACACTTAAAAATGTATTGCTATGTTCAGGAATCATTGCAATGTCCGCTTGTGACAGATTGGATGATTTTATTGGAGATGGCGGCGGAGATGGCGAGCCAATGGGAACAATGTTCGAGAACAAATCGAACCTAGAGCCCCTTGTAGCGTTAAAACCTCAATTTAACTTTGTTGATGCGTATTCCTTGATTAGTTCTTCGGACGTATTGGAGGATGGCTTCCGTTTTGTAGGAGCAACCGATGGCGCCGGATTGGTTAGGGATCCAAATAGTGATGGGTATCTCTACTTGGTAAATGCCGAGGATGACTACGCTGTCGCTAGAATCGAATTAGATAAATATTTGAATCCAACGGGTGGAGATTGGATGTTAAACTCCGGTGTTGCCGACTTTGCTCGACAGTGTTCTGGAACCATGTGGGAGGCCGATATCCATGGTGGAAGTATGGATTTGTTTCTTTCCGCTTCGGAAAGTTTCAATTATGATGTAAAAGGAATTGATCCATATCAGGCTGTTCCAACACCAACCGCCGATTTTGGCATGGATGCCTTGGGTGAGTTTGCTTGGGAGAACGCTGTACCATTACCTCAAGGAGCTTATATTGGTAAGACTGTCATCATAGGTGGAGACGATGATTCCAGTGGTTCTGAAGGTCAGGTTACCCTGTACTACTCGGAAAACGGAGATGCAGATCTTACAGGAGGTAAGATATATGTACTTCGTTTGAAGCAAGTAGATTCCGGTGAGGTAGATGCTGATGGTAATCCAATCGCCATGGACGTAGAGCCCGGTGTTCTATACAACGAAAGTAACTTGGTCTTTGGGGAAACCTATGCTGTAGAATTTGTAGAGATTGAAGGTGGAGAGGCCTTGACAAAAGATGAAATGGAAGATGCCTGTGTTGCCGTTCAGGCTACTGCCTTTATGCGTGTTGAGGACGTAGATTACCAAAAAGGAGATTCCGCTGCCAACAGAAACCTATATTTTGCAGTTACAGGGCGAGGTCCTGGAAGAGGCACGTATAACGATTGGGGAACCGTTTACAAATTGGAATTGGATGCAGATTCGCCCATGACCGGTAAATTGACACAGATTATCTCTGGGAATACCGATACCAATAACATGGATGGTAACTTGGCTACATTGCAAAGTCCCGATAACATCACTGTCACTGAAAACTTTGTGTACGTTCAAGAGGATCCAAACTCTTTCTCTAGAGGTCATACTGCTTATATCTATCAGTCCGATCTTAGTGGTAACAATATCAAGGAGGTATTGGAATTTGTAGTACGCCAGGATTTGGACCCCACCGGAAGCACAAGCTTTAGCGGTGAATATGGTGCCTTGGAAGACATCTCCGACAAAGTCGGGGAACCCAATACATTCTTGTTGAACTTACAGCCGCACTACTGGCAAAGTGATGATTTCAAAAATGTTGATGGGCATAACTTTGAAACTCGTCCCGAGTGGGAGCCAGGAGGTTTCGCCAGGGAGGACAATCAAGGTGGACAAATCGTCATATTACGAGGATTACCTAGATAAGCATTAACCAACATAGATAAAGACCTCCATTAAACAATGGAGGTCTTTGTGTTATTCAAAAAATTGCTTAAATGAATAGATTGTTGCTTTCAATTCTCATCTTGTCCCAACTTTTTGGCTGCAAAGAAAATAAACAAAACACGGTGGCCTTAGCCATGGAAGATGGAATAGTCTGGAAACCGGTCCAGGATTACTATTTGGATCATATTACCAAGGCATTTTCCTTATTGGACAGCCTTGAGACACTTCCCATGACCGGGAATAGGACCCGTGAAATCTTTGCACAGATCCGAAGGGAATTCAAACAGGCCGAACCATATGCCTCTTATTTAAATCCCGAGGTCGGGCATAGGACCAACGGACCGGCATTGCCCATAGTTACGGATGATACGCAACGTGTGTTACTGCCTATAGGACTCCAGAAATTGGAGGAAAGCATTTATGAAGGAGGGGAGACCGAACAGCGCTACAGAGAAGAAATTTCCATTATGAAGGGACTCTTTCAGAATCTGCTCAATGGGGTCAAAAAACGGGAAGTAACAGCACAACGCTTTTTTATCGCTACCCATCAGCAATTAATGCGCATTATTAGCTTAAGTATTTCCGGATTCGACACCCCTGTAAGCCTGTTGGGTCTTGAGGAAACCTTGGTTTCTTTAGAAAGCCTAAAAGAAGTATATACGCTTAGCCTTCAAAAAACAATCTTGGAAAAAGATATCCGTTTGGACCACCAGTTCCTGGAAGGTATAAAAAAAGCACAGGACTTTATAAATGCCAACCCGGATTTTGAGTCCTTTGACCGTTTTACTTTTATACGGGATTACATGAACCCTGTTACCCGAAACTGGGTACGGATTAGAGAAACTGCCGATATTTGGAAACCGGTAAACAACAAACCTTTTAATTTCGATGCCCCTACCTTCTTTGAGGATAATTCCTTTAACATAGAGTTTTTTACCCCTCCTATCAACAGAAATGCCACTGATAAAAGAATTGCACTGGGCAAAAAACTGTTTTTTGACCCTAACCTCTCCGAAAACGGTAAAATGGCCTGCGTTACTTGTCATAATCCTAGTAAGGCTTGGGCAGACGGCTTGGTTGTAAATTATGATAAGAACGGAAATCCGTTAGAACGAAATACACCAACATTGGTTAATTCGGCTTTCCAAAAAAGCTTCTTTTGGGACGGTCGTTCTCCAAATCTCTTAGACCAAATTACGTCGGTTTTTACTAACGATAAAGAATTCGATAGCTCCGTACATCAATTTTCTACGGAGATTCTAACGGACACCACTTATATTTCCCTCTTTAAGGAAGCGTATGGTGGTATTTCTGGTAGAAACACTGAAATTATTCGAGCTATTTCATCCTATATCTCAACATTAAACGGTTTTAATTCCAAGTTTGATAGAAATATTAGGGGAGAGGAAGACACTTTTACAAAAGAGGAAAAACAGGGATTCAATCTTTATATGGGCAAGGCCCTTTGCGCCACATGTCATTTTATCCCCTTGACCAATGGTACCGTACCGCCATTTTTCAACGATCATGAAAAAGAAGTGATCGGGGTACCGGAAACGGGGGCCAACCAAAAATTGGATGATGATCTGGGATTTTATTGGCGGCACGAAAAAAAATTGGAAGTGCATCGTGGAATGTTTAAAACACCCACGGTACGTAATGCTGAACTTACCGCGCCTTACATGCATAACGGGGTATATCGGACTTTGGAAGAGGTTATGGATTTCTACAATAAAGGTGGGGGAGGAGGAATGGGCTTTGATCTGGAATACCAGACCTTACCCTTTGATGAGTTGAATCTTACCCCAAGCGAACAAAATGCGATCATTGCCTTCATGAAGACCTTAACGGATACCGAGGTATCATCAAACGAAGCCTATGTGCAACCGGATAATGCCTTGTAAACCATTAGATCGAATCTTTTAAAACTTAAAGAATACCTAACACATCGTTAAAGCTTGATTCACATTAAAGGTGTGGTAAACCCTTAATTTCAAAGAAAATTTAAGAACACTAAAAAATGAAAAGAACCCACACTATTTCCAACCTCCGTCGTTTCATACTTCCCCTATTTTTGTCTTTTTTAGTCTTTGCATGTAGCAAAAACGATGATGCCACGGATACCGATGGCAATACCGATGCGATGAACGATGGGGAAAATCAAGAGGAAACATTACCCAATATCGTAGAGTTGGCCCAGTCCGTGGATGTTCTGGAATATTTGGTCGATGCTTTGGTCCAAGCTGATGCTGGATTGGTGGAAGCGCTTTCCGAAGCTGGTGAAAACACCGTTTTTGCCCCGACCAACGATGCCTTTAAGGCTTTACTCGCCCAACTGGATGGCCTTGAGAATGTGGAGGATTTTGACGAAACGGCCGAAAAGGAACTTTTGGCCGAAATATTAAAGTACCATGTAATCGGGGGGACCTCGGCATTTTCCGATGAACTTTCGGATGGCACTGTCTTGGAAACGCTTCAAACAGAGGAATTAGGGATTAAAGTTGATGCCACGGTATTTGTGCAGGACAAGACCGAGGAAGAGGCTGAAGTGGTGGCCGCGGATAATGAAGCTTCCAATGGAGTGGTACATATTGTAGATAAGGTTCTCCTCCCCCAGGCTGTTTTGGATATTCTATTTCCAAAACCTACTATCGTGGAACTGGTAAGTACAACCGATGAATTATCGCTTTTGAGGGACGCTGTTGTAAAGGCCAATCTGGTGGACGCCCTTAACGCAGAAGGTCCCTTTACTGTATTCGCACCTTCCAATGCGGCCATACAGGAACTGTTTGATCTATTGGGAGATGATTATGCTAGTTTTGACGATTTTGATAACATCATTGAGCTTCAGATATTGGAACAAATTCTGCTGTACCATGTGGTAATGGGAAATGTGGGCTCCACTGATCTGGCCCCGGGAACCGTACCCACCCTGCTTACCGACAACAGTATAGAGGTAATTGCATCCGGTGAAACATTTGTAATCGGAGACGCCTCCGAGACCGATGCCAATATCCTTGATGCGGATAAGGAAGCCTCCAATGGTACCGTACATATCATTGATAAGATTCTTATTCCCCAGGAGGTTTACGATTTATTGGGCCTTTCAGGGGATAGTAGCGCTAAGACTATTGCCGAATTGGTAGAGGAAACCGAAGGTTTTTCCTTTCTAAAAGAGGCTTTGGAGCTTACAGGGCTTTTGGATACTCTGGGAGAGGAGGGACCATTCACGGTTTTTGCCCCTTCCGATGAAGCACTTTTTGGATTGTTGGCCCTTTTAGGGGAGGGTTTGGGCAGTATAGAGGATTTTGATTCCGAATTTGAAATAAATCTGTTGCGGGATGTGCTATTGTATCACGTGCTTCCCGGAATTGTGACTTCAGCTGATCTTGGGGTCAGTACCGCGGATACCTTTTCCGACGGAAATTCCCTCAACATCGTTTCCACTGAAGAGGGGTTCGGATTGGTCGATGCCACGGGTTTTCCAGCTAATTTTATTGTAACTGATATTCCTGCCGAAAACGGGGTAATACATACCATAGACCGCGTGCTGATTCCACACTCCGTTATAGAGGATATTGCTACAGAGGCGGCCAGTGTGGTAATGGAATTTGTGGACTCCTTGGATGAAGAGGAATTGGATTATGCACACTGTCTACTGGTACGCTTTAACCAACTTTTCTGTGATATTCTACAAGAAGAATTTACCTTCTTTTTACCAACAAATCAGGCCTTTTTGGAACTTTTCGGTTCCCTGGACGGTTATGATTCCTTGGCGGATTTTAACACCGCCGAAGATTTGGAGATTCTAGCGACTATTTTATCCTATCACTTTATCCCAAATGCGACATTGACCTCTGGAGACCTAAGTGATGGTCAATCCGCAGCTACCTTACAGGGTGAGGAAGTAATGGTGAAGATAGACGGCGGGGTATATATTTTGGACAAGTCCGGTAGCCCGGCCAAAGTAACCTCTCCCGATGCCGAAGTATTGAATGGGGTTATCCACATCATTGACAAGGTTTTATTACCCCAAGAAATTTTAACAGCCCTTTCGTCCTAAAACTTTTCAAAGACCCCTAGTCCAAACAATGCGAAATCGTATTTTACGGGATCTAGGGGGTCTAACCTGCGAAGGTTTGTATCCAATTCGGATACGGCTTTTGCGTCGTTCTGTTTACGGGTCAATAACCCCAGTTTTCGGGCCACGTTACCGGAATGTACATCCAAAGGGCAGGACAACTGCGATGGATTCAAGGTTTGCCATAGTCCAAAATCGACTGCAGTACTGTTATCCCGTACCATCCATCTCAGAAACATATTGATACGCTTTGCCGCCGAACCTTTTTCTGGATCGCTAATATGTTTTGTAGTTCGGTTCAGGTGGGGAAGTTCAAAGAAGACCCGTTTAAAATTGGAGATGGACGATTGCAACGACTTTTTTACGGCTTTGTTGAATACCTGTTCCAGTCCGCCATGTTGCACGTAAATATTTTGAAGGCCTTTGATGAAGTAGATAAAATCGTCTCCATTAAAAGTTCTATGGACAAAATTCGAAAGTCTTTCCAAATCGATTTCCTGGTGGTTTTTTACGAAATCGGACGGGGCGTTGTCCAGAAGCTCCATCATGGAAGTAGCATTGTTGATGATACTTTTACGATTTCCCCAAGCAATTGTTGCCGTCAGAAAAGCACTGATTTCAATATCCTCTTTTTTGGAAAACCGATGAGGGATTTGAAGTGGGTCCGACTCTAAAAATCGAGGATGGTTATAGTATTCTACCTTAGCATCCAAAAACTCCTTTAGCTCGGATTTTTTCATGATATTGGGAGGTTAAGTGCTTTTGCCAGGATTACAGGCCCTACCAATATAAGGTTATAACAGGCATGGAGCGCTATGGCCCAAAGTAGACCAAATCGTATCCTAATATATCCCAAAATGATACCTGCTACCAATTGTGGGGCAACAAGAACAGGAGAAAGTAAGAGAATGGTCGGGCGCATCTCAAAATTGGTGATATGATAAAACCCAAAAATCAAGGTAAAGCCATAAAAGAACCAAGAAAACCGTCTTTTTTTCCTAAAAAGACGCAAGGGTGCCCTGAAAATGAGCTCTTCCAAAATAGGGGCAGCGATTACCGTTCCCAGCAACACCCATAAAAAAGAAAAGCGCTCAATAAAATCATCAACGGCATGTTTTCCAAAATCCAAATCAAAAATGACCTGAATCCCGCGTATAGACCATCCTAAAACAAAGGTCAGAACAAGGGAAACGCCCAGTAATCGCAGAAAAATGCCAAACCGATACTTGAAATCCCGGTTTTCATCGGTTTGGTAGACCGGGTTCTTTAGAAAGACTAAGAGTTCGTGGAACATAAAAATAAACAGTTAGACCAAGCGCACCTACGGTCGGTCGGCATTCGGTTATTCCGGAAATACAGCTTTTTGGGAATCGGTAATACGCCCATCCACCATGGTGAGCTTACGATCGGCCATATCCGCAAGTTCCTTGTTATGGGTTACGATTACAAAGGTTTGGTTAAATTTATCCCGCAACTCAAAAAACAGTTGGTGCAGATTGTCCGCGCTTTCGGAATCCAAATTTCCGCTAGGTTCGTCCGCAAAAATAATGGAGGGATCGTTTATGAGCGAACGGGCCACGGCTACCCGTTGCTGCTCACCTCCGGAAAGTTCATTGGGTTTGTGGTGATATCTATCGGAAAGCCCAAGAAAGTCCAAAAGTTCTTTTGCCTTTTTCTCCGCCATTGTTTTGGGGGTGTCTTTGATGAAGGCAGGAATGCAGACATTTTCAAGTGCGGTGAACTCGGGAAGCAGTTGATGAAACTGGAAAATAAAACCAATATGTTCGTTGCGGAACTTGGCAAGTTCCTTGTCCGACAGGTTTGTGGTCTCCACGCCATTAATCCATAGCTTGCTGTCCTTTTTATTGGATTGTTCGTCCAATGTCCCCAATATCTGCAATAAAGTAGTTTTACCGGCACCGGAGGCACCTACAATGGAAACGATTTCTCCTTTTTGGATACTGAGGTCAACCCCCTTTAAAACTTGAAGTTTTCCATAAGATTTTTGGATGTGGACCGCTTTGATCATGGCTATTGTCTAAACGCTGCTCGAAAGTAAACATTAACCATAACAATGCAAAAGCCGTGGGGCCTTAATACCGAAGCTTAAGTGTAAGATGGGGGCACAAATTGGGAAGAACGACAATTTTTATTTTCGAAACGCTAATAATACGTTAATTTGCCATTCGGAAAGTTCAAAAAATACTTTTGTTTATATTTTTGAATGAAAAATTAAACAAAACTTAGATAAATATGGCGCCTTATCAGAACTTGGAGGAATACAACTTGGAAATAACGAATGATGTAAAGGAACGCTTTTCAAAGATTATTTCCGAAATAGGGGAGGATGTTGAACGCGAAGGCCTGGTAAAGACCCCGGAACGAGCGGCCAAGGCCATGTTGTTTCTTACCCAAGGGTACAAACAGGATGCGGCAGCCATCCTCAAAAGTGCAATGTTCAAGGAATCATACAATGAAATGGTCATTGTAAAGGACATAGAAATCTATTCGTTGTGCGAGCATCATATGCTTCCCTTTTTTGGAAAGGCCCACATTGCCTACATCCCGGACGGACATATTGTGGGATTGAGTAAACTACCCCGTATTGTGGATGTTTTTGCCCGTAGGTTGCAGGTCCAGGAGCGTCTCACCGAACAGGTATTGGATTGCATCAATGATACCTTAAAACCTCAGGGAGTAGCCGTGGTAATTGAAGCGGCGCATATGTGTATGATGATGCGTGGTGTCCAAAAACAAAATTCGGTGACCACTACCTCGGGCTTTCGGGGATCTTTTAAGAACGAGGAGACCCGAAATGAATTCCTAAAATTGATCAGTTCCAATCTTTCCTGATACCAAACCTGACATTTTAAATAAAATTTACTTTATTTTCCTTGGCATCTTTATTGCTTTGGAATAGGTAATGTTTATTTTTAAGTCATGTCAAAAATCAAGGATAAAAAATACAAGACACTGCTCTTAGGCTTACTGTTCGACGGTATAGGAATGCTTTCCTTTGCCGTTCCCCTGGTCGGCGACTTTTCGGATATTATCTGGGCCCCGGTTTCGGCCTGGCTCATGACCCGAATGTATAAGGGAAAAATTGGTCAGGCGGCTGCGGTTTTTAATTTTATTGAAGAAATCATTCCCGGAATGGATGTCATTCCCTCATTTACCATAATGTGGGTGTATACCTATGTCTTTAAGGGAAAGCCAAAGGTAATCGAAACCGAATAGGGAAATACGTTATTCAGTTGAAGGGCCAATAGGCGCAGGCATCCCCGTTAAATGTGCCGTTTCCCGGAAGTATTAAAAGTTACCTTTTCCACGGCAAAAGTCCTAACTTTATGCCTGCTGTAAATCCAATGGTTCCATGAATAGGAGAAAGTTTGTAAAAAAGACCACTTTGGCCGCAATGACGGGTGTGGTTGGTTGTGATATTGTGTTTGGTACGGTTATGCCTCGGGGATACGTGCCACTTTCGCTTCAGGATCCAGATCCCTTTACCTTATTCGATAAGGACAGGGGGATGGTCGTTTTAAACGACAGACCTTGGAATATGGAGGCAAGGGTCCATCTATTGGATGATAGGATTACGCCTTCCAAATACATGTTTATCCGTAACAACGGGTTGATTCCTGAGGATATTGCCGTAGAGAATTGGGTTTTAACCGTGGACGGGGAATCCGTACAACAAAAAAAGCGCTACACCCTGCAGGATTTAAAATCCAAATTTGCCCATCATACTTACCAGTTAACCTTGGAATGTGGAGGGAATGGACGAAGCGAGTTCAATCCTCCGGCCAAAGGAAATCAATGGACCATAGGTGCGGTTTCCTGTGCAGAATGGACGGGGGTGCGACTCCGGGACATTTTGGAAGATGTAGGCCTAAAGGATACTGCAGTATATGTGGCATATCATGCCGCTGACCTTCATCTAAGCCGCAATCCGGAAAAAGAACCCATCTCCAGAGGAGTACCTATGGACAAGGCTATGCAAGACGAGACGTTATTGGCCTTTGCCATGAACGGAAGGGATATCCCTATGGTCCATGGTCACCCCTTGCGCTTGGTAGCTGGAGGTTGGCCGGCTTCCGCCTCGGGAAAATGGGTAAATCGCCTGAGTATTCGCAATAAAATACACGACGGCCCTAAAATGGGTGGCAGCTCTTACCGAGTACCTTGCAATCCGGTGGCCCCCGGAGAAAAAGTTGCGGACGAGGATATGTGTATTATTGAGTCCATGCCCGTAAAATCACTGATAACCTATCCAAAATCGGGGGCAATGATTTCCGAGGGAAAAAAACTGAATATTCGCGGCCATACCTGGGCAGGGGAACTGGAGGTGAAAAAAATGGAGTATTCCATTGATTTTGGATCTACCTGGGAAACCTGTGCTTTGGAAAAACCGGCGAATCGATTGGCATGGCAACATTTCTCCGCAAGCATCGATTTTCCAAAAAAGGGCTACTATGAGATATGGGCCAGGGCCACGGATGCCAAAGGAACTTCCCAACCCATGCTTCTTCCGGGATGGAATCCCAAGGGTTATTTGAACAATGCCTGTCATAGAATAGCCGTAAAAGTAGTTTAATGGGAAATGCTCATAAAACATACAGGAAGCGTGCTCGGAGACTCTATCGTATACTGATCGTGGTAAGCGTCCTGGCCCTAATTACCGCTATTGGTGCATTCTATTTTTATGGGGACCGGCACAATTCCGAGTATATTGTACCTCCCAAAAAATTGGAAGAAGGACAAATCGCGAAAAGTTTGGATTCCATCACGGGATTTATTCAGGCCCCGGGAATGCAGGAGACCATTACGCATTGCACGCCCTGTCATTCCGCCCAACTGGTTACCCAAAACCGCATGACAAAGGAAGGTTGGCTTTCTACAATTCGATGGATGCAAGAGACCCAAAACCTGTGGGACTTAGGTGATAATGAACCTATCATTTTGGAGTACCTGGCCATTAACTACGCCCCGCAAGAAAAGGGTAGGCGGGAGAACCTGAAGGTGGAGGCGTGGTATATATTGAAGGAATAAATAAACCCTGAACTGTTGGCCATATAAATAGCAGCATGGAAAAGTATGGAGATGCATTTGTGAACTCCTTTTTGGGAACTTTGGAATGGACATGGAAATCCATCAAATTTGAAGTCCCTTGGTATATCAATTTCTTTTGGGGAATACTAGTGATTTCGGTTTTGGTATGGATACTTGAAATTCTATTCCCCTGGCGTAAGGAGCAATCAATTTTTAGAAAGGATTTCTGGTTGGATGCCTTTTACATTTTTTTCAACTTTTTCATTTTTACCATTGCCATAAGCGGCTTCTACAAAATATTGGAGTTATTATTTTTGGATTTGGGTGTATCAATAAAAGACCTTACCCTAATAAAGCTCGATACATTGCCTTCATGGGCTCAATTAGTGGTCTTCTTTATTGTCTTGGATTTTGTACAGTGGTTTACCCATATCCTTTTGCATAGGTATGACTTTCTATGGCAATTCCATAAAATACACCATAGTGTAAATGAAATGGGGTTTGCAGCTCATATGCGATATCATTGGATGGAGAATCTTCTTTACAAGCCGTTGAAAACGTTTGGGATTATGCTTTTGGGCGGGTTTGAGCCGGATCAAGCCTATATAGTACATTTTGCGGCCATAAGCATTGGTCACTTAAACCATGCAAACCTAAAACTTACATGGGGCCCGTTAAAATATGTCCTCAACAACCCGGTAATGCATTTGTACCATCATGCCCACACTTTGCCTCAAGGTAAATATGGCGTGAATTTTGGGATTAGCCTAAGTATTTGGGACTACCTGTTTAAAAGTAATTATCTTCCCGAAGACAGTGGGTTGATTCCCTTAGGTTTTAAGGGCGATGAAAGTGTTCCCAAAGGATTCTTGGGGCAGTTCTTTTATGGGTTCCTTAAACGTAAAAACCTAGGGAAAGAATAATTCAAAAAACAGTGTAACACAAAAATTTGTTGAAAAACCCGTAACTACTTGAAAAGAAAACCAAGTCCAAGGCGCACCAACATTTTCTTTTCAAAGTTCCAGAAGAATTTAAACTGTCCGAACAACCACCCAAATGCTATGAGTAAAACTTGGTAAACGGGAAAAATTAGTAAAATACGGACCGTCCAATAGATCCAAGGATTGGTTGTTTCTTGTTGAAGGCCTATAAAGCTTGTAAGGGGTTCGGCAAGTTTTGCCGCTGCTGAGCCTGTAATGGCAAATACGATAAAAATTATTAGCAACTGAAAATTGGAATGGATGCCCCAGCGCTTTTTTAATTTCTCCATAAATCTAGCATAAGGGACAAATATAATTCTTAAATCCGAGGCAACCAAGGTCCCAAACGTTGCGCGTACTTCCGTTGAAAATAGATGAAGTAATTGTACAATTTATAATTCACCTCATACCCGTAATCTATATTTGGATCATAGTTGATTTGAAGCTCATACAGGTTAGGATTAAAGCGTAGCGGCGTCAATACCCTTTGGTTCCAGTTGGTTACCAGTATTAAATTGCGGTTTTCTAGAAAGGATTGTGAATAATATCCCACGGGTCTGGCAATACTATTGAGCCAAAAATTGAATCCGGGTTCAATGATTATTATTTCATACTCCGTACTATCGTTTTTTATGGCTATGGTATCCCCAACTTTTTGACTAAAGGCGATCTTTTCCTCATCCGTAATCTCAAGCGATTTTTTTGAGCTCTGGCAACTGGTGAAAACTACGCCTATGACAAAAATTAAAAGGCCAAATTGAAAAATCAGTTTTTTTAGGATCATGCATTTTTTTTAAAACCTATTAAAAAGATATAAAAAAAGTCGCTTGTCCATACAAGCGACTTTTATGAAATAAGGTCAATACGATCAAAATCATTTTTTGAAAAGGCCTCCCAGCAATCCTCCGAGTCCACCACTTTTTTTACTACTGCCCATAACCATTCCCGCTACATCGTCCAATACACTTCCATCACCATCGGCATCAATAAGGCTCATGATCAGGCTTTGGTTTTGTTGCGGCTGACCGCCCAACATACTTCCCAACAAGCTGTTCATGCCACTGGCATCGTTCACATTACCGCTATTTCGTTCCCTACCAAGGTACCCCATTACAATAGGGGCCGCTATTTTAAGGATATTGGCAATGGCACCTACATCCAAACCGGATTTTTGGCTCAAAGCATTCTCTACCTGCGGCTGTTTGTTTCCGAGTACGTGGCCCAAAATCCCGGCGCCGTCGTCCATTACGGACTGGTCTACACCTCCCCCGAAAAGACCTCCCAGGTCATCCAGGATACTGCCATCGTGTTTGTTGGATAGTGCGTTCATAAGACCTTCCGCACCTTGGGGCGAAGAGGCATTTTTCTTCATTGCTCCCAATAAAAGGGGCATGGCCATGCTCAACACATCGGCGGTCTTGTTTTCGGCCTGTCCGGTTTGCCCGGCCACTCCATTAATTAATTGTTTGCCCATAGGGCTGTTTAGTAAATCTAATAATCCAGACATGTTATAGTTAATTTTAAAATGGAGTTGTAATGTACAAAAACTGTAGTAATACAACTGGTCTTTCGGGAAAATAAACCTACTTCAAGAGTGAAATTATCTGTGTGGCCAATTCGGTCCCTATCCGGTCCTGCGCTTCCCCGGTCGCTGCTCCAATATGTGGGGTCAATGAAATTCTAGGGTGCATTAAAACCTTGATTTCCGGGCTGGGTTCGGATTCGAAGACATCCAATCCGGCAAAGGAGACCTTTCCGCTTTCAAGTGCTCCCATAAGGGCCACTTCGTCTACCACACCGCCTCTGGCCGCATTTACAATACCAACCCCATCCTTCATGATATCAAATTCCTTCTTGCCAATAACGTATTCTTTTTGGGCCGGAACATGAAGGGTGATGAAATCCGAAGCCTGCAACACTTCTTCCTTGCTTTGGGAAACGAAGTCAAAGGAGACCGATTGACCATCGAAGAATGCGACTTCAAGCGAGGACTTTTCCAAAAAGGGATCAAAATAGATAACTTTCATACCAACTCCCAAAGCGATTTTTGCCGTAGCCCGACCAATACGTCCAAAACCGATTACCCCTAAGGTCTTTCCCCTAAGTTCCGTTCCTCCGGCATAGGATTTTTTGAGCTTTTTAAATTTACTGTCCCCTTCCAATGGCATTTGTCTGTTGGCATCATATAGGTAACGGACACCTCCGAATAAATGTGCAAATACCAGTTCCGCTACCGATTCCGAGGAAGCGGCAGGTGTATTGATTACATGTAGCCCTTTTTCCTTGGCATAGGCAACATCAATGTTATCCATGCCTACACCGCCACGGCCGATTAACTTTAGACCGGGACAGGCATCAATAAGGTCTTTTCGTACTTGTGTGGCACTCCGGACCAAGAGCCCAACAATTTCATTGCCATTGATAAAGGAAATCAATTGTTCCTGGGCTACAGTAGTGGTTAAGACCTCAAAACCCTCTTTTTCCAGGGCTTGTATTCCTGATTGTGCTATTCCGTCGTTGGCAAGTATTCGCATAGGTCTAAGTATTAAAGGTTGAGTTTTAAGTTTTGGAATTCTCCTGACTCGTTTTGACTATTTTGGTAAGAATTTTAATTATTTGTTCTATTTCATCCAGATAAGCCTCATCCAACTTCTAAATAATGTTGGCCTCCTTAATCAATCTCAACCAATACCTTGTTTCCCTGGCTTCCTTCGAAGCTAGTGACATCTTGGAAATGAAATCTTTTTTTACTGGCCCGCCCCAGCTTCAGAAACATTGGCCCCAATACTGGTCGAACACTTTAAGAGTTGATCGGCAAAAACATATTCGTTATTCTTTCGGAGAATTCTAACAACTTCACTGATTTTCAGGGAAAATTGAAAACTCCTTTCTTCAATCAAAATTTAATACTTGAAATTTAGAACTTAAATATCAGCCTTTCCGTTCCATTTCGCTCATAACATCCACCAGTATCCCTACGCTCTCCAAGGACATGGCATTGTACATAGAGGCTCTGTACCCACCTACCGATCTGTGCCCGTTGAGGCCATTGATACCGGCTTCCTTCCACATGGTATCAAAAGTCTCCCTTAACCTTTCATCGGCCAGGTTAAAGGTCGCATTCATATGGGAACGGTCTTCTACTTTGGCAAAGCCCTCAAAAACGGGATTCAAATCAATTTCCGAATACAGTAATTGTGCCTTTTTTTCATTGATTTCCGCTATGGCCGGGATTCCCCCCAAATTTTTAAGCCATTCCAAGGTGAGCATACAGGTATATACCGCAAAGACGGCAGGGGTGTTGAACATGCTGTCCTTGGAAATATGAACTTGGTAGTCCAACATGGACGGAATTTTTCGGGAAACCTTACCTAGGACATCTTCCTTAACGACGACCATGGTGGTACCGGCAGCCCCCATATTCTTTTGGGCTCCGGCATAGATCAGATCAAATTGGGAAAAATCCAATTGTCTCGAAAAAATATCGGAACTCATATCGCAGACCAAGGGAACCGTGGTCTTTGGGAATTTTTTTACCTGGGTTCCAAAAATCGTATTGTTCGATGTGAGGTGCAAATAGTCAAGATCATTGGGCACCGTATAGCCTTTTGGGATATAATTGAAGTTTTCATCCTTTGATGAGCCCACTTCCATTACCTCCCCGAAAATCTTGGCTTCCTTAATGGCCTTTTCGCTCCATGCACCGGTATTGAGGTATCCTGCCTTTTTGTCCAGCAGGTTGTAGGCCACCATCAAAAATTCCAGACTGGCCCCTCCTTGTAAAAACAAGGCTTGGTACCCTTTTCCTTCCAGCCCCAAAAGCTCCAAGGCCAAGGCCCTTGTTTTCTCCATTACGGCAACAAATTCCTTGCTTCTGTGGGATATCTCGATCAATGACAATCCGGAACCGTTAAAATCCATAACGGCCTCGGAGGCCTTTAAAAATACCTCTTGAGGAAGAATACAGGGCCCTGCGCTAAAATTATGTTTTTTCATATGATGTCCAAATTTATTAGGTTCCGACAAATCATTCGGTATTCCAGATGGGTTATTTGAATTGAGCCGTTAAAGGTCATAAAATTATAGGGAATCATCCTCATGGAAAACAAATAATTCTGTTATGTTTTTAACAGGAAGTCAACAGTGTCCACCCCATCGGCATAATCTGTAAGACTCGGTCTTTGGGTCTTTCCAAAAGGAATCTCGTTAGATAAGAACCCCTTGGACACCACACACTGAATTTTTTCTTCATCCCGTTCCAACTGTAGTGCAACATTCTCCAGGGATTCATACCGTTCATAAAACAAGGTGGCGATGGGCGAACCGTAACTTTCATCCGCTTTGAGCATAAGGAACCCATTGTCCAAGATCTTAAACTCGCTCATAAGATAAATAGCCTTGTTGTAATCATAGTTATTGGCATATTTTTGATGATCTATAATAGCGCTATAGGGATAAATGG
The DNA here is from genome assembly GCF_028285715.1 of Ulvibacterium sp. Lineage (GTDB taxonomy): Bacteria > Bacteroidota > Bacteroidia > Flavobacteriales > Flavobacteriaceae > Ulvibacterium. Next base: position 120,348 of record NZ_JANQOO010000021.1, on the reverse strand, counting down.
CAGTAAAGAATGCATCAAAATCATAATCCATCGGGACAAGAAGTTTGGACACGCTTCGGCAGCCCAGACCATAGTATCTAAAAATATCCTCTCCCAAAGCCTTTAACTGGTCCGGAGATTCCTTTCCGGTAAGGACCGCGACCGAATTTCTATTTCTTCGGATCAAATGGGGTCTTTGAGCGAAGTAGTATTCAAAATATCGAGCCGTGTTGTTGCTACCCGTTGCTATAACGGCATCAAAGGCATCCAATTTCCCTTCCGTAAAGCGGATGGCATTTTTTAAGGAGGAATCCATTTCACATAGATATCCCGCCAAAAACGGAAGTAGGATAGTATCATTGGAGGAAAGCTTTACCAAAGCGGAATTTCCCGTCAGGAGTACCGCCAAAAAATCGTGAAAACCCACCAAGGGAATATTTCCGGCCATAATGAGCGCGATATCCTTTTTTGTATTTTTTTCGAGGTCATAGGAAGACAGCCACCCCGCCAAATGATGCTCGGTCAATAGCTCTTTCCAGGCCCTTAGGGCAAACAGCATATTAGCTCTCGTAAACCAGCCATTGGACGCCTCGGCCGAACGGATCTTTTGACCCAATTGGTTAATCCACCGTCCACTTGGGTATCTGTCGGAGGGTGGTTTATTGGGATTTTCGCAAAATTCCCCCAAGAATTTTCCAAGTTTAACAAAAGCTTCTAATCTGCGTTTGAGGTCTGTCATTATATTTGTCTAGTAATTACCTAGGGTTTATCTTTGTTTTAGGAGATTGCAAAAATACACAACAAAACTAAAATTGCTGCTGAATACGTTTTGAAGGCAAAATAAGTTCAGTCTAAAAAAGAAAGTTATGGCTATTATAATAACCGATGAATGTATAAACTGTGGGGCCTGTGAGCCCGAGTGCCCCAATACCGCTATTTATGAAGGAGCGGATGAATGGCGCTACAGTGATGGGACTTCCCTAAAGGGCGATGTGGTCTTGCCGGATGGAAAGGCCGTGAATGCCGATGACGTACAGGAACCGATAAGCGATGAGATCTATTACATTTCCCCGGATAAATGTACCGAATGTATGGGGTTCCATGAGGAGCCGCAGTGCGCTGCGGTCTGCCCGGTGGATTGCTGTGTCCCGGATGAGGATAGGGTAGAGTCCGAAGAGACCTTGCTCACCAAACAGCGCTTTATGCACCCGGATGATTAGGTGAACCATGTAACTGAAGAAGCAGAAATAGAATACAGACCCGGTAGTATTATCGGGTTTTTTTGTTTCCTCTTTTTGGGCCTTAAAACCATTTTGAAAAACTATCTTTGCACGCGAATTTGAAAATGGAAACCTTTTCCAGAACTGTAAATTTAACGTCTTCCGTAAATGAAAGCAGGTATCGTAGGTCTGCCCAATGTAGGCAAGTCCACCCTTTTTAACTGTCTGTCCAATGCCAAGGCACAAAGTGCCAATTTTCCATTTTGCACGATCGAACCCAATATTGGGGTAGTCAACGTTCCCGATCCCAGATTGGAAAAATTGGAAGCATTGGTAAACCCGGAACGCGTGATACCCGCTACTGTGGAAATCGTCGATATCGCCGGGCTTGTAAAGGGAGCCAGTAAAGGAGAAGGCTTGGGCAACCAGTTCTTGGGAAACATTCGGGAGACCGATGCCATCCTACATGTACTTCGCTGTTTTGACAATGATAATGTGGTTCATGTAGACGGTTCCGTAGATCCCATCCGGGACAAGGAAACCATTGATATGGAATTGCAGTTGAAGGATTTGGAAACCGTAGAGAAAAAATTGGACAAGGTAAAACGTGCGGCAAAAACCGGCAATAAAGAGGCCCAGAAGGAAGAGGCCGTTCTGGTACTAATAAAGGAAGGCTTGGAGGCCGGTGTATCCGTTCGGGCTATTTCAATCGAAAAGGAAGCGCATAAGGAATATGTAAAACCCTTACAATTTATAACGGACAAACCCGTACTATATGTATGCAATGTGGATGAGGGGTCTGCGGTCTCGGGGAACTCCTATGTGGAAAAAGTTCGGAATGCCGTGGCCCACGAGGAGGCGGCCATTCTTGTTTTGGCCGTAGGTACCGAAGCGGATATTACGGAACTGGAAACCTATGAGGAACGGCAAATGTTCTTGGAAGATTTAGGCCTGGACGAACCGGGTTCCGCCAAACTGATACGAGGGGCCTACAAATTATTAAATCTGGAAACGTATTTTACCGCAGGGGAAAAGGAGGTTCGGGCTTGGACCATTCCCATCGGGGCAACGGCACCTCAAGCTGCCGGAGTTATCCACACCGATTTTGAAAAGGGCTTTATCCGTGCCGAGGTCATCTCCTTTTCGGACTATGTGAGCTATGGGAGCGAGCAAAAGGTAAAGGAGGCTGGCAAAATGCGGGTAGAGGGGAAGGACTATGTTGTACAGGACGGGGATGTTATGCATTTCCGATTCAATGTCTAAAGAATTGCTTCGTAAAATGGAATATTTCTTCAAATAGTGACGAATGACCATCGTAATCCATTTAAAATGGATTTGAGCCCATATTCCGTCCATTCTATTTTTACGGGATGTTCAAAAAATCATCCGCAACAGGCATCGGAATCCTACTGGCCATTTTAGGCGTAGTACTGTTTTCTACGAAAGCGGTCATGGTAAAGTTGGCCTATGAATACCAAGTAGATCATGTGACCCTGCTTCTGTTTCGGATGGGTTTTGCGCTCCCTTTCTATATTTCCATAGCGTTTTGGAAGAAACCCCTGCACCCCAAGGAAATCAGGATAAAAGATTATGTTTGGGTCCTATTTTTCGGGTTTGTAGGTTACTACCTTGCCAGTCTCTTCGATTTTATGGGGCTGCAGTATATAAAGGCCGGACTGGAACGCATTATTCTATTCATTTATCCCACGGTTGTTGTGCTGCTGTCCTGGCTTTTCTTTAAAAAAGGTATTACCAGGTCTCAAACATGGGCCATTTTGGTTACGTATCTTGGTGTGGTCATAACGTTTTGGGATGAGATTCAAATACAGGGCGAAGCTGCGGTATGGGGCGGATTTTTGATTTTTCTAAGTGCTATTACCTATGCGGCCTATTTGGTAGGCAGCGGTTGGCTGATTCCAAAATTCGGCGTGCTTCAGTTTACTTCCTATGCCATGATTGCATCTACCCTTTGTGTAGGCGTGCATTATGCTTTCTCGGGTAATTTTGAACTGACCCATTACCCATGGCAGGTATATGCCTTGGGGTTGGCCATGGCCCTTTTTGCGACCTTGATTCCCTCTTTCCTGGTTTCTGCGGCCATTGAAAGGCTTGGGGCGTCCACCTTTTCAATTTTTGGAAGTTTGGGCCCCATTTCCACCATCGTCCTGGCCTATTTCTTTTTGGACGAACGGATAAGTGCCCTCCAAATTTTTGGAATGATAATCGTAATTGGAGGGGTAAGCTTAGTGTCCGTAAAACGCAAAGCAAAACACTAAAAAGCAAAGGGAATAGGATTTGGAAACGGCCCATTTTGAGTCCGGTTTCTGGACTGTGACCTAAATCCTTTGGCCCCGGCTATCAACAAATTCCGTACTTTCATTGTTAATTACTTTCGCCTGCACCCATTTTGATTTTTGCCCCGAAATTTTATATTAGCAAGGATAAACCCGCATTAAATGGCCCAAACACAATATACCGAGGACAATATTCGCTCACTGGATTGGAAAGAGCACATCCGAATGCGTCCCGGTATGTACATTGGTAAATTGGGAGATGGCTCTTCTGCGGATGATGGCATCTATATTCTTCTCAAAGAGGTGTTGGACAACTGCATCGATGAATTTGTCATGGGAGCCGGCAAGACTATTGAAATTTCCATTCAGGGCGAGCGGGTAATCGTTCGGGATTATGGCCGTGGCATTCCTTTAGGGAAAGTGGTGGACGTTGTATCCAAAATGAATACAGGCGGAAAATATGACACCCGGGCCTTTAAGAAATCGGTTGGCCTTAATGGTGTGGGTACCAAGGCCGTAAACGCCCTTTCCACCTTTTTTAAGGTAGAATCCACAAGGGATGGCAAATCCAAATCCGCGGAATTTGAAATAGGGGAGCTCAAAAAAGAAGAGTTGTTGGAAGAGACGGCCCGAAGACGCGGGACCAAAGTTACCTTTGTCCCGGATGAATCCATCTTCAAAAAATATAAATACCGCAATGAATATGTAGAGCGCATGGTAAAGAACTATGTGTATCTAAATCCTGGGCTGACCATTGTCTTCAACGGCCAAAAATTCCATTCCGAAAACGGATTGAAGGATTTGCTGGAGGATAACAACAATGTAGAGGACATGTTGTATCCCATTGTTCATTTAAAGGGAAGTGATATAGAGATTGCCATTACCCATAGTAAGACCCAATACAGCGAGGAATACCATTCTTTTGTGAATGGGCAGCATACTACCCAGGGAGGTACGCATCAATCGGCGTTTCGCGAGGCTATTGTAAAGACCATTCGCGATTTCTATGGAAAAAATTATGACCCCTCGGATATTAGAAAATCCATAATTTCAGCGATTTCCATTAAAGTCATGGAGCCCGTATTCGAAAGCCAGACCAAGACCAAGTTGGGCTCCACGGATATGGGAGGAGGCCTACCCACGGTACGGACCTATATCAATGATTTTGTAGGTAGGCAGTTGGACAATTATCTCCACAAAAACCCAGATACCGCGGAAAAGCTGCAACGTAAGATCATGCAGGCCGAAAAAGAACGTAAGGAACTTTCAGGTATCCGAAAATTGGCTCGGGAAAGGGCAAAAAAGGCCAGCCTACATAATAAAAAGCTTCGGGACTGCCGCGTGCACCTGGATAACATGAAGAATGATAGGAGACTGGAAAGTACCCTGTTCATTACCGAAGGGGATTCTGCTTCCGGATCCATAACCAAATCCAGGGACGTGAATACCCAGGCGGTTTTCAGTCTCCGTGGCAAGCCGTTGAATTCCTATGGCATGTCCAAAAAAATTGTTTACGAGAACGAGGAGTTCAATCTCTTACAGGCGGCATTGAACATAGAGGATTCAATGGAGGAATTGCGCTACAACAATATTGTAATCGCCACGGATGCCGATGTAGATGGGATGCACATACGATTGTTGTTGATCACCTTCTTTCTCCAGTTCTTCCCGGAACTGATAAAAGAAGGGCATTTGTATATTCTACAGACCCCCTTGTTTCGGGTCAGGAATAAAAAAGAAACGATTTACTGTTATAGCGATGAAGAAAAGTCGCAAGCCATTGAAAAACTATCCGGAAAACCTGAAATTACAAGATTTAAGGGTTTGGGAGAAATATCCCCGGACGAGTTCAAGCATTTTATCGGCGATGATATCCGATTGGAACCCGTAATGCTGGATAAGGCGATGTCCATTGAACAATTATTGAATTTCTATATGGGCAAGAACACCCCAGACCGTCAAAAGTTCATTATCAACAATCTTAAAGTAGAAGTTGACCTAGTTGAGGATAACCAATTGTAATATTAAAATATACGTAGCTGTTCTGAATGGAAGAAAATGAAGAAGTGAACGAAGCTCATGAACAAAATCCGGATGGCTCCCAGGATGCCCTAACACGGGTGACGGGCATGTATAAGGATTGGTTTTTGGACTATGCTTCCTATGTTATTTTAGAACGTGCGGTGCCTGCCATAGAGGACGGATTTAAACCGGTACAGCGACGTATAATGCATGCCTTAAAGGAGTTGGATGATGGTCGCTACAACAAAGTGGCCAATGTGGTTGGGCATACGATGCAATACCATCCCCATGGGGATGCCAGTATTGCGGATGCCATGGTACAGATCGGTCAAAAAGATCTTTTGATCGACACCCAGGGAAATTGGGGTAATATCCTAACTGGAGATAGTGCGGCCGCCTCTCGATATATCGAGGCCCGTCTTTCCAAATTTGCCTTGGAGGTCGTATTTAGCCCCAAGATTACGGAATGGCAGCTTTCCTATGATGGCAGAAAAAAGGAGCCCGTAAACCTTCCCGTAAAGTTTCCATTGCTGTTGGCCCAGGGGGCCGAAGGTATTGCCGTTGGTCTTTCCACCAAAATATTGCCCCACAATTTCAATGAGCTTATCGATGCTTCCATAAAACATTTAAAAGGACAACGCTTTAAGCTATTTCCCGATTTTCCTACGGCGGGTATTATTGACGTGGGCAATTACAACGATGGCCTTCGCGGAGGTAAAATACGGGTCCGGGCCAAAATTTCCCAAAGGGATAAAAACACTTTGATCATTAATGAAATTCCCTTTGGTACCAACACCTCCTCCCTGATCGATTCCATTTTAAAGGCGAACGATAAAGGAAAGATCAAGATTAAAAAGATAGAGGACAACACCGCTGCGGAAGTAGAGATTTTGGTACACTTGCCCAGCGGTATCTCGCCGGACAAGACCATTGATGCCCTATATGCATTCACCTCATGTGAATCGTCCATTTCACCTTTGGCTTGCATCATCGAGGATAATAAACCTTTGTTTATTGGTATCACAGAGATGTTGAGGCGCTCTACGGATGCGACCGTTGAATTGTTGCGACAAGAGCTGGAAATTCAGCTTTCAGAACTTCAGGAGCAATGGCATTTTGCTTCGTTGGAACGTATATTTATCGAAAACCGTATCTATAGGGATATTGAGGAAGAGGAAACCTGGGAAGGGGTAATCTCCGCTATTGACAAAGGGCTAAAGCCCCATGTTGCCCATTTAAAAAGGGCGGTAACGGAAGAGGATATTGTACGGTTGACCGAAATTCGAATAAAACGTATTTCCAAATTTGATCTGGACAAGGCCCAGCAACATTTGGAGAGTTTGGAGGAGAAAATCGCTCAGACCCAACATCATCTGGATAATTTGGTGGATTTTGCGATTGATTATTTCAAGGACCTGAAATCCAAATACGGGAAGGGACGCGAGCGGAAATCGGAAATTCGAATTTTTGACGATATTGAAGCCACCAAGGTCGTTATTCGCAATACCAAACTCTATGTAAACCGGGAAGAGGGTTTTGTAGGCACCTCGCTCCGTCGCGATGAATATGTTACGGATTGCAGCGATATAGATGACATTATCGTTTTTACCAAGGACGGGAAAATGATGGTGACCAAAGTGGACACCAAAACCTTTGTGGGCAAGAATATAATCCATGTGGCCGTATTCAAGAAAAAGGACAAACGTACCATTTACAATATGATCTATAAAGATGGTAGGGGGGGTGCCACATATATAAAGCGTTTCGCCGTAACCAGTATTACAAGGGATAAGGCCTATGATTTAACCATTGGCAAGGCCGGTACCGATGTATCCTATTTTTCCGCCAATCCCAATGGGGAGGCGGAGGTGGTCACCGTAAATCTACGGCAGGTCGGAAGTATCAAAAAATTAAAATGGGACGTAGACTTTGCCGATGTATTGATAAAGGGCAGGGCCTCCAAAGGGAACATTGTTACCAAATACTCCGTAAAACGCATAGAACTTAAGGAAAAAGGATTGTCTACCTTAAAGCCCCGAAAGCTTTGGTTCGATGAAACCGTACAACGATTAAATATGGATGAACGCGGGGAATTCCTAGGGGAATTTACCGGGGAAGATCGTTTGTTACTGGTCAATCAAAATGGTCGGGTAAGGACGGTTATCCCCGAACTCACCCTCAGGTTTGATGACGATATGATCGTACTGGAAAAATGGGATCCCAATAAACCACTTTCGGCTATCCATTGGGAAGGTGAGAAGGAGCTATTCTATGTAAAACGATTTTTGATCGATAACCCCGATAAGGAAGAAATCATAATTACAGACCATGCAAAGTCTTATTTGGAAAAAATCTTTACGGATTATCGCCCTAGGGCGGAAATAGTTTTCTCTAAGAAACGGGGGCAGGACCGTAGGGACAATCTGGTAATCAATTTGGAGGAATTCATATCCGTAAAGGGGATTACCGCAACCGGAAACCAACTGACCAAGGAAAAAGTTCTTGAAATCAATGCTTTGGACCCATTGCCCTATGAACCACCCAAACCCAAGGACACCTTGGATATAGAAGTGGTGGACGAGGAAAATGTAGCTTCCGGAACGGCAAAGGCCACAACAGATGAAAACGGGGAGGATAAGGGCAAAAATGACAATGAGCAGACTACGCTTTTCTAGTCCCTTCCGGATAAATTTCAACGAATACAATCTTTTTGGAAGTAATATGGGCAGGGAAACCGGGATAACTTGGGATATATTGTTTAAGAAAAGTAAGAAATATCCATTATAAGCCCATAAAAAACGAACATTTTCTTTTTTTGAAATTTATAACCTTATATTTAGCCCAAACTGACTATTAGATGGATTTTACCAACCCCCTGGTGTACGGTGTACCTTGTTTTATCGCATTTATTTTACTAGAATTAACATATAGCAAGACCCACGGGGATGACGATCTGTACGATTGGAAAGATTTGTTTGCTAGCGGTTTTATGGGGGTCGGGTCGGCAATTTTAGGCCCTTTGTTCAAGGTGATATTTGCCATTGTACTGTTTGAGTATACCTATGAACTTTTTAATCCGGAGGTCAATGGGATTCGGACCAACATCATGGGGTATACATCCTTTAGCTACGCTTGGTATGTTTGGTTACTCTGCCAATTGGCCGATGATTTTACCTATTATTGGTTTCACAGGGCCAACCATGAGGTTAGGGTACTTTGGGCCGCGCACATTGTGCATCACTCCTCGGATAATTTTAACCTGGGGACCGCTGTGCGCAACGGTTGGTTTACCATAGTGTATAAACCTTTGTTCTATATGTGGATGCCCGCCATTGGCTTTCCACCGGAAATGGTGATGGTGTGTCTGGGCATAGAGGCTTTATGGCAATTTCAATTACATTCCGTATATGTCCCGAAGATGGGTTGGATCGAGAAGATTTTCAATACCCATACGATGCATCAGGTACATCATGCGCAGAACGTTGAATATCTGGACAAGAACCATGGAGGCTTTCTGAATATATTTGATAAGCTATTTGGGACCTGGAAGGAATTGGACGATGACATTGATGTAAAGTATGGGGTAATCCATTCTCCGGAGTCCTATAATCCAATGGTAATCCTTACCCATGAATATAAGGATATCTGGAGAGACCTTAAGAAGTCGAAAAAACTTTCCCATAAGTTAATGTATATTTTTGGACCCCCGGGGTGGAGCCATGATGGGAGTACATTGACCGTACGCCAGCAGCAACGCCTTTTTGAGGAACAGAAAAAAGCGAACCCCAAACTGGCCTTTAGTAGGCCCAATTAAAGTAGTACGGAAAGGATCGTACTAATCGCTTTGTTGGCTTTCCAAAACTTCCTCTTTTTTTCGCAACTTCATGTTTAAAAATTCTATGAGTAAGGAGAAGGCAATGGCAAAGTATAGATACCCTTTGGGAATAGCCCCAATTTCCTGATCAAAAATTTTGGTGTGACTCAAATGCGCAGCTTCTGCAATCAACATAAATCCAATAAGTATTAGAAAGGAGAGGGCCAAAAGTTGCATGGAAGGATGCTTGTTGATGAAGACCCGTATGGGATTGGCAAAGACCATCATTATTACAATGGAAATAACAACCGCAATAATCATCACCATTAAAGCATCCATGGGACTATTGCCAATACCATTGGTCATGCCCACGGCCGTAAGAATGGAATCAATGGAAAATATAAAATCAATAAGTACAATTTGAACTATGGCGTTAGAAAAGCTCGTGATTTTTTTTGCGCCTATTTCATCCTCATCATGTGTCGGTAACTCCACTTTTTCATGTATTTCCGAGGTACTTTTGTAAAGAAGGAACAATCCCCCGAAAAACAATATCAATGCCTGGCCACTTATTCCCGTACTGAGCCAAGAAGTATTTATATAATAAAAAGGATTTTTTAGGCCTATTAAAAACGAAACGGCGAATAATAGGATTATCCGCTGCACCATGGCCAGGAGCAAGCCTATATTGGTGGCCTTTTTCCGCTGGTTTTGGGGTAGCTTATTGGCTACTATGGAAATAAATACAATATTGTCTATTCCAAGTACTATTTCCAAAAATGTTAAGGTCAATAACGCGATCCATGCATCCGGGCTTGCAAAAAATTCGAACATATTCAGTTGGTTTTTAGTGCGGTTCCCCTAGATTTTTGACTTTGGCCAACGATTCCATACTCAAATGTATAAGAATTATCCGTGGTCGATAGTATTTTCATATGTATGGACTTCTCCTCGGACTTGTTCTTGGGATTTATCTTCTTTACGATGTACTCACAGTCATTTATCCAGCGGACGGATGATGTATCGATTTTACCGTCAAAGTAGTCGATTTCAATGGAATCGTTACGGACGAAAGTAGTAGAAACATCCTTCCCATCAATACGGGCGGTAAAGGAAAAGCGGCCCTCCCTAAAATGTGAACAATCCCGTTGTGGTCCGTAGCAAGAGGTTATCAGGAATAAAATAGGCAAGATAGATATTGGCTTTTTGAACATGGACACAAATTAAGGAAATTAATGGCTAGTCCCTATTATAGATTTCGAAACTTCCATGGGAATACAGAACAATGACTTTGTCAACGGTTTTAGGGCCATTGTCCTTTTTAATGTTTTGTGGTTTTGCGACTGGCGATGGGGTATGGGCCTTAAGGATGTCCTTTTCTACAGATGTGGAGGGGAAATTTCCCTTTCCCCTTACAAGCCAATACAAATCCACTTCAGGGAAAGTATCGATAACCTTGAGTACAAATTCCAGACTTGGCTTATTGCGCCCCGTGAGCAAATGGGAAATACTGGAGCGCTGCACACCGATCTTATCTGCAAACGCCGAGGCGGAAAGATCGTAATAGCGCAATAACTTCCGTAATCGTTTCATGAAATCCTCTTGATTTACCATTGTAATCAATTTTAATTGTTTACCGCAGCCTTCGAAATAAAATAACGACAAAGCATACTATATCCTCTCAAAACACTACTATCTATAGTTTATATAGAATAATTCAAACAATTGATCTATAGACTTTTATTAGCAAAACATAAATCACATCCTACATTTGTATACAAATGTACAAACCTAAAGCTATTAGTTGTATATAAATGTAATATATATAAATACAATTGTAACTATGAATGATATTACCTTTGTAGGGTACCAAGTAGTCCCCTATGCATTTTCAGAATTTATATCCTGTTAAAATCAAGGAAAAAAGTATTTTGGGTCGCTATGTGACCCATGACCAAATAGCCAGTTTCTTGAATAAAATTCACGAATCTTTTCAAGTAGATACTATTGGCCAATCGGTTAAGGGACGTTCCATTGAAAGTATCACCTTGGGGAATGGCCAGCATCGTGTGTTGATGTGGTCGCAAATGCATGGTAACGAATCTACTACGACCAAGGCCGTTTTAGACCTTATGAATTTTTTGGCTTCCGAGGAAATAGAGGCTTTGCAGATTTTAAAAAAGTGTACCGTTAAGATTATTCCGATGCTTAATCCGGACGGTGCCCAGGCCTATACCCGAGTTAACGCAAATGAAGTTGACCTTAACAGGGATGCCAAATTGCTTACCCAGCCTGAGAGCAGGTCATTGCGAAAGGTCTACGATGACTTCCAACCCCATTATTGTTTGAATCTACATGATCAACGTACCCTTTTTAATGTAGGCAGCACCCAAAAACCCGCCACGGTTTCCTTTCTTGCCCCGGCTAGTGACGATCAACGGAGCGTTACGGAATCCCGTCGAAAAAGTATGTTGCTTATTGGTGCTATTGACCATAGTTTACATTCCTATATCCCAGGGCAAATTGGGAGGTATGACGACACCTACAATGCCAACTGTGTCGGGGACACCTTTCAAACCCTGAAAACGCCAACCGTTTTATTCGAAGCAGGGCACTTTCCGGACGATTATGAACGGGAACAGACCAGAATGTATATCTTTTACGCCCTATTTTCGGCCTTGGACGCCATCTCCGAAGAAAGGTTCCAGGAAGTAACCGAAGCGGATTACTTTAAAATACCGGAAAACAACAAGTTGTTTTTTGATGTACTGATCCATAATGCAGGGCACATAAACACAGCGGTAAGTGGAAATGATGGCATTGGCCTTTTGTATAAGGAGGTGTTGGAAAATGGAAAAATACACTTTGTTCCAAAAATTGAAATGATAGGTGATTTGGAGGGTTATTTTGGACATAAAACGTACAATTGTTTACATGACAAGGACTTAAGGCTTTTAAGACAGCAACCTTTTTGGAAGGACATTACGGGTTAGTTTTATAGGAATTTGTCAAAAATTATACTTTTATTACGTTTTCGTTAAAAAAACATAAGTTTTACTGCGTTTAATTTCTTAATTTTTTACTTTTGGCATAAAATTAATAGATATGGGTAAAGTTAAATTGGATGAAATAGATCACCAGATTTTGGATATGTTGATTGACAACACCAGAACGCCTTTTACGGATATTGCCAAAAAACTTTTGATTTCTGCGGGAACGGTGCACGTTAGGGTTAAAAAAATGGAAGAGGCAGGTATCATTAAAGGATCTTCGCTTACTCTGGACTACGTACAATTAGGCTATGCTTTTATTGCCTATGTAGGAATATTTCTTGAAAAAACACATCAGACCAAATTTGTAATCGAACGTTTGGAGCAAATACCCAATGTTACCATTGCCCATATCACTACGGGTAAGTTTAATATTTTCTGCAAAATCCGCGCAAAGGATACCACACATGCTAAAAATATCATATTTAGAATCGACGATATAGATGGTATCAGTAGAACCGAGACCATGATTTCCTTGGAGGAAAGCTTTAATGATAAAAAACGGTTGATGCACACCATCTTCAACGAATTATAAGAGGAGGAAAGGCTTTTTCCGCGACCCAAGCGCATAACCTATTTGCACTGGACCTATGAAAACGTCCGAAATAGAAATACCGGATAGCGAAGTACTATATAAAACCTATATCGACGTTTTAGGGGAGGTGGAACTGATCGATTTTCTACAAAAACAGTTGGAAAACTTTCCCCAATTCATCCAAAGCATTCCGGATAGCAAATGGCATTATGCCTACGCAGACCAAAAGTGGACCGTCGCCGAGGTCTTATTGCACATAATTGATGCCGAACGGGTTTTCCAGTATAGGGCTTTGCGCTTTGCGCGCGGTGACAAAACGGAATTACCTGGTTTTGAACAAGATTTATATGTAAAATTTTCAGGAGCGGATAGAAGATCCAAGGAAAGTCTTATTGAGGAATACAGGGTTGTAAGGCGTTCCTCAATAGCGCTTTTTAGTAGTTTGGACAGGCAGAGACTTAATGCAAAAGGTAGGGCAAGTACTATGTCCTGGAGCGTTGCTGCCCTGGGATTTGTGATTTGCGGGCATCAAAAGCATCATCGCAATGTGCTAAGGGAGCGTTATTTATAGGAATCAATCAAAATCCCTGTCGTCATCCAATTCGTTGTCCAGGCTTGGTTCGGTATCCATTTCCTGGGCATCCACTTCCTCTAGTACGGGTTCCGATTTCGATTCCAATTCCTTTTCTATTGTATCTTCAAAGTTGGAAATGAAGCTAGAAAGGGACTTGCTTATCTTTACCAAATAAAGGACGTCCTGGGTCCTTAGCTCAACGGCTTCCACAATTTCGCCATGGGCGTTTTTAAAGGTGATGATGTCATCGTCCCCGTAACCGTCCGGATATGTTTCGATAAGCAGGGCAGCCAAAGCGTGATCCAATTTTTTGTAATCAACCAATTTTCGTATCATAATTAGGTCAAATTAAATTTGGGCATTAAACAGGACCTAAACTATATATTTTTTTAATTGGAAAACATGAAGAGTTGTCAATGCTTATTTTTAGTATACGTATGTCCTATTCTTTGAAGTAAGAGAAAGCAGAATGGAATAGGTCGTTCGGAATTTTAACATCCACAACCGGTTCGCCTATACGTCGCAACAGTACAAAGTTGATATGGCCGTAGGCGTTTTTTTTGTCGAACTTCAGTAAATTCAAGATGTTGTCCATATCCTCGTTGGAAAATTCCGGTCTGGGGTACTTGGAGAGAAAAACGGCCTTTATGTCCTCCAGTTGGTTTTTTGGGAGTCCGGTCAGTTTATAGGAAAGATAGGCCTCCAAGATCATCCCAATGGCAATGGATTCACCATGCAAAAGTGTTTGATGTGTTTGGCTTTCCAAAAAATAGGATTCGATGGCATGACCAAGGGTATGGCCAAAGTTCAGTATTTTTCGTAGGTTCTGTTCCGTAGGGTCTTGCAGAACTACATTGTTCTTAATGACCACCGATGTATGGATCAAGGTATCCATTGTATCGAAATCGGAAACGGATTTTAAAGTATCCCAGTACCTGGCATCCTGTATGAGTCCGTGTTTCAACATTTCGGCAAAACCACTTTGCAATTGTCTTTCTTCCAAGGTTTTTAGAAAATCCGGTAGTACTAGGACCATTTTAGGCTGATTGATTACTCCGATCTGATTTTTAAGAGATCCCAGATCAACACCGGTCTTTCCTCCCACAGAAGCATCCACCATGGACAATAGGGTAGTGGGTACATTTATAAAATCAATACCTCTTTTAAAGGTAGAGGCCACAAATCCGCCTAGATCCGTAAGTACGCCCCCTCCTAAATTGATAAGCAAACTTTTTCTGTCCCCGTCTAATTCCGATAAGGCGTTCCAGACCTTCACACAAGTCTGGATGTCTTTATTTGCCTCCCCGGATTCGATTTCCAAGACCTCGGAATGCAACTCCCCACCAAGACCTTCATAAAATCGAGGCAGACAATGTTCTCGGGTATTCTCGTCAACAAGGATAAAAATCTTGGAATACCGAACCTTGGATAAGTGTTCTTCCAATGCGTCATAGGCCTTTCGGTTAAAATGTACGGCATAGGAAGAAGTTACAATGGATTCCATCAGAAGTCGGATATTAATTTCCGGTGACACGAAAATTTTTATGCTTTCAGGGGTACAAAATAAAGGTTATTTTTTATCAATGGAATACAATTTCTGTCTTTATATTTGATTCCTTTTGAAATCTATGAAAATGGATCGAATTTTTGAGAATACGGAGAAGGCCTTTGCCCTAAAAACAGACTCCGAATTGGAACGGGCCTTTTTCCTCTTTAAGCTGATTGCCAACGAGCCATTAGTAAAAATAGGGACAGCGGTAACCAACTTTGCAATAAAGGCACATTTACCTGTTGAGGGTTTAATCCGTGCTACCGTTTTTGACCACTTTTGTGGAGGGGTCAGTGAGCAAGATTGTATGCCCATAGTGGATAAAATGTGGGAAAAGGGCGTCTGTTCGGTGCTTGATTACTCAGTTGAAGGGAAGGACGAGGAGGACCCCTTGGACAATGCGCTGGCCAAGGTCATGAACGTTTTGGATTTTGTAAAAGAAAAGGATGCCATTCCCTTTGCCGTTTTTAAACCAACAGGATTTGGTCGTTTTGCACTTTTTCAAAAAATCAGCGAAGGCAAACCCCTTACCAAGACCGAAAAAGCGGAATGGGAACGGGTAGTGGGTCGTTATGAGACAATTTGCAAAAAAGCGCATGATCTCGGGGTGTCCCTTTTGATAGATGCGGAGGAAAGTTGGATGCAGGATGCGGCAGATCGTCTTGCGGAGGATATGATGCGAAAATTCAACAAGGAAAGACCACTTGTTTTCAATACGTTGCAGATGTATCGTTGGGACAGGATGGACTATTTAAAAGGACTTCAAAAAAGGGCGGAAAAGGATAACTTCAAAATCGGCGTCAAAGTCGTACGGGGCGCGTATATGGAAAAGGAAAATGAGCGTGCGGAAAATCTGGGATATCCCAGTCCGATTTGCGCTTCAAAAAAAGAGACCGACCTAAATTTTGATACTGCGGTGGGCTATATACTACATCATCTAAACACCATTTCCATATTCTCGGGAACGCACAATGAAGAAAGTAATTATAAACTATTGGCGCTGATGCAAAAGCAAGGTGTCTCTAATTCCGATTCGCGTGTATGGTTTGGGCAGTTGTTCGGAATGAGCGATCACATCACGTTTAATTTGGGAAACGACGGTTATAATGTAGCCAAATACTTGCCCTTTGGGCCCGTAAGGGATGTAATGCCCTATTTAATACGTCGTGCAGAGGAAAATACTTCCGTTGTGGGGCAGACGAACCGGGAATTGGAATTATTGAAAAAAGAACGGAAACGCAGAAAAATCTAGAACAAGACGTTTTCAAGAATGGCCTCATCCCTACAGTTGCGCACCCTTAGAATGGCATTTTTCCCTTTTGCGATTCCCTCTATAAAATAGACTTTACAGGGCTCGGCTTTTGTATCGCTTTTTTCAAAGTCGACGTTTCCATCGTTCAAAAAATAATCGATATCCATTGAATCCAATGCTCGGGAGATCAGGAGCTCATTTATTTCTTCGGAATAGGAAATAGGTTTGGAACGTATATCCTTTAGGGTTCTACAATTTGGGAAGTAACAAAACTCGGCTCCCGTGCCATCGGTTTTTTTCTTCAGAAAAAAGGTCAAAAATACCAACCCAACGGATAGGCCCAATAAATAGAATCCCAAACGTTTTAAGAACGGCATATTAAAAAATCAGGAAATTGATATCGCTATATTGAAGATCAAACCATTCCCCAACGGACTTATTGGTAAGTATCCCATGGTACAAATACAGACCATTACGCAACCCTTTATCGAATCTTAATGAATTTTCCAGTCCTCCATCTTCACCAAGTTTTAGCAGATAAGGCGTAAAGATATTGCTTATGGAAATGGAGGCCGTTTTTGGGTAACGCGAAGGTATATTGGGGACGCCATAATGTATGACCCCGTATTTTTCAATGGTGGGTTTGTTATGGGAGGTAATTTCACTGGTTTCAAAACATCCGCCCATGTCAATACTTACATCGATGATTACGGCACCCTTTTTCATGTGTTCTACCATGGTACTGGTTACGACCACCGGTGAGCGATCTTTGCCCCGAGTAGCACCAATGGCTACATCACATCTTTTAAGGGCCTTCAATAAATTCTTGGGTTGAATGGTAGAGGTATAGACCGTTTGCTTTAGGTTGGTCTGTATGTTGCGCAATTTGGTAATGGAATTATCGAATACCTTTACATTGGCTCCCAACCCCAAAGCAGATCGGGCCGCAAATTCACCTACCGTACCGGCGCCGATTATCACCACTTCTACAGGGGGTACTCCACTGATGTTCCCGAACATAAGGCCATTTCCCTTATTGGTGGCCGCCATAATCTCGGAAGCGATGAGCACCGAGGAAATCCCGGCAATTTCACTAAGTGATCGTACTGCTGGATATTTACCGTCCTCGTCCCGTATGTATTCAAAGGCGATGGCCGTAATCCTTTTTTTGGCCATCTCCTCAAAGTAGCTCTTGGATTGCGTTTTAATCTGTAGTGCCGAAATTACGGTGGACTGTGGGTTAAGCAGGGCAATTTCCGAAAGGCTCGGGGGCTCTACCTTTAAAAGTAGGGGGCAGGAGAATATTTTTTTGGTATCCCTGGTAATTTCCGCTCCCGCATTGGTATAATCCATATCGGAAAAATGGGCGCCCTCTCCCGCACCGGATTCTATCAGCACACGATGGCCATGGGCCGTAATGGCATTTACCGCATCGGGTGTAAGGCAGATACGTTTTTCCTGATATTGGTTTTCTTTGGGAATGCCTATGAACAATTCCCCCTTTTGTTGCAGGACTTCCAATTTTTCTTCCTGGGGAAGCAATTGTTGTTTACTAAAGGGAGAGGTTGGTTGATTCATGAAATGACTTCTATCCAAATCGTTGTTGGATTGAAATTGGGGGTAAAATTACAATAATTTACTGAAATCTAGGAACACACGCTTAGGCAGTCATTATGATCTTGGATGAAGCCAATTTTTAAGATTGTGCTGCAATTGTTTGAATTGGTACTCCAGATTCCGTGTGGAAAGCACGCGGTCTATTTGTTCCGAAAGGGTTTCATTTTCAAAATCGACAGGGTCTTCCATGGGCAAATCCTCCGGCTCTTTTTCGGGGACCATACCTTTTTCGCGGTAGTTCTGTAATTCCGCTTCCATGGCTTCCAGATCAATTCCATTTACATATTTGTCGTATAACTTAATTCTGATGAAATAGACAAAGGGAATTACAAGTAAACAGATAGGAATAATCCACCAGATATTTTCCGTGTCTATATTGTCATCGGAATCAAAGAGCACTTCAAAGACTTGGAAGGAATACATTGCAATTGGAATCAAAATAATATGATACCACCAGTCCTTAGAAGTCAAAAACCAGAAGATTAATAGGTAAAGGGGGATTATTTTGCCCATCATGAACCACACATAAGTAGATATGTCTGGGAATCCATTGTTATCTATAGTAAACCCTAACAAGGAGAAGGTAGCCTCAGGATTCTCAGGTAAGTAATCGTAAAGCTTGTATAGAAAAGGAGTTATCGCTATAAAAAAGACAAAACAAGACTCTATCAAAATCTTTTTTTTGGCCCTCCTCTTTTTAATTGTATCCTTCATCAAGTATTTCTATCTATAAATCGCTAACGAAGGAATGAAGGAAATAGTATAAAAAAAGGGACAACTTCCATTGTCCCTCGTTCTATTGTGCGAAGAAATTACTAAATCTTTTTAGTCAATTTTCTTTTCTCTATACCTTGCTCAGTTGTTTGGTCTCCGTCAGCGTTACTATAGGCTTCAGCTGAAAAGGCCAATAAAGCCACAACGGCCAATAAGCCAAATACAAATTTCTTCATTTTCATGGTTCTCGAGGTTTTTAGTTAGAAATTGGACAAATGCTCTATTACAAAAGTAGGAAAAATAGGGGTAAGAAACTGTTGTGAAATGTTAAAATTAAGTATTTGGTCGTAAAAAATAGTCGTTTTATCGAAAATCTTGCATTTCATCGAAAAAATACAATAAAAAATTGGCTCTGAAAACCTTAACGCGATTTGGCCAAAGTATCCCTTGATATTGAACTGGTTACAACGCCGTAATGAGGCTTAGATTGGTATTAAAAAATGATTTTTCGGGTTTGGGTATCCAAAACCTCGATATTGATTTTTGAAATATCCCTTGGAAGAAAAGAATTAATTTTTTCAGGCCATTCCATAAAAATCCACACATCCTGACTTAAATAGTCTTCCAGGCCCAAATCCAAGACTTCAGTTTCGTGTTTCAATCGATAAAAATCAAAGTGATATCCCAAAACGGCTCCATTTTCCAAATGATATTCGTTTACAATGCCAAAAGTAGGGCTGTTCGTTGTACCCACTCCTCCAAGCTCTTTGACCAATACCTTGATCAAGGTAGTTTTACCGGCTCCCATTGCTCCATAAAAGCACAACGTTTTGGATTGAACCTGATGCAAAAGTTGTTGTGCCACTTGCGCAATTTGATTATTGGTATAGATTATTTCCTTCATGATATAGATAAAAATCGGACAATTCCGATGTATTTCGTAGTTTAGGGGCTTGAAAAGTAGGAAGCGATGAAATCCTTTTGGCAACGAAAGTACATATTGGAAGTCTTATTGGCAATTATTATAGTCTTACTTCCTTTTTCTATCTATACCCACCTTTATTTTAATGATGATGCCCAATCCATTCGTTTCTTTGGTTTTGAATATCACCATAATCTAGTAAATAGTGGACTATTTCTTTGGGACTTACTAACCAGACTTATCCCTTTTTTGTTATATATTGTATGGTTTTTGACCAATCCCTATTGGTGGCGTTATTTCATTTTTGCACCTCTGATTTATTGGACAGATTCTCTTGCTACAGAGATTTTTATTTTCAATGAAGTAATAGAAAACAATCTGGTGTCTTTTTCAATTTTCATTAACATAGCCATTATTTGTCTGTTGGTATTTTTGCGACAAAAGTCCATTAGAAAGAGTGATTCTTCAACTGTATTTAGGTTAAAACAAAATGAGTTGACCCCAAAATACCCAAGGCTTCAAAAGGCTATTGACAAAGAAGCCAGGTCCTTAACTGAGGCCAAGCGGGTTTTGCCAAAAAATGAGTATTTAAGGAAATTAGTAATCATAAAGACCTTCATAAAAAAATCCCTAGATCAATCCAACTCTCAAAACAGTGGCCCAAAACCAAAAATTAAATGGGACCTACTTGTTGTGGCATTGTTGATTTTCACCCTTTTTTTGCTCAACTCTTATAAATTTATTCCGGAAAACGTTCAGGAATACAAGATTTTGTGGTTTACACTTCATAACCATGGTTTTGTAGATGTACACACCTTTTACTGGTACGTATGCATAAAGCTAGGAATTTTCCTGCCGATGGTCTTATGGTTCCTTACTTCCCTAAACTGGTGGCGTTACGCTATTCTTTCCCCCATAGTCTTAATATTCTATCAGTTGTTGGAAGGCATTGCACCACAAAAAATCACGGATGAAACTTCCTTTTTTAAAGCATTACCCTTAATAATTGCTATTGTTTGTTTTCTAGCATGGGCAGCCCATATTATAAGACGGAAGACGAAACTCCTGGAACTATATGATATCATTACTCAGGAAATAGAGGACATACTATCAAAGATAAGTACGCACACCGAACTGTTTTCCGAAAAAGAAGCGAAGTTCAAGGATTTAAAGGAAAATAACAAGGGGATGCAGGAAAAGCAGCGTATGGACTTACTTATGGATTTACGTGAAGAATTGTTGAAGGAATACGCCCTAAAAAACAGATTGTAATTAATCCTTATTCCCTAAATTTTTTTGCGTCTGTTCAATTTCTTCCGTAATCTCCTTTAAAAGTCGCCTTAGCTCTTCCTCTTGGCGTTCCCTGATTTTTCGTTCAATGATTTCTTCGATTTCCTGCTGTTTCTCAATGGGCAATTTGTCCATGGTGGCCATGAGTTCTTCCCTGTCCTTAAGCATTTTGCCCTCTCCCGTAATGAGCCAAACCACATTGAGTTGTGGATATACCCGAACAATGTTTTCGATTACATCACTACCTATGGAGGCATTGTTCTTTTTCATTCGAAGCGTATAGCCATTACTCGCCCCGATGGAGATATCAAATTTCCGGGCACTCAAACCCGCATACTTGATAAATTGCATTAAACGGTCTATAGTCTTAAGCATATGTATGAATGTGTTCTAGCTAGCTGTTAATACAAATATAGGATATTATTACGGGCTTCAAAATAGGATATATTCTATGTTAAGAAGATTAATTAGAAAAAAAGTTAATCAAAATTACAAATTTGTAGAAAATAAACTATATTTGATATAAATATAGTTTTGTGAAGCAAGTTTTCCCGAAAGAAATCTTAGAAAGCACTGAAGAGGTTTATTATCTCCGGCAAACTGTAAATAGTAAAATTATCTATCTCCTCATCCTTGCCATACCTATTTTTCTATTTGGCTCCCTGAAATTTTTTAAAATAGACATATATACCAACGCTAGAGGAATTTTAAAGTCGAATAAGGATAGGGTTCCACTTACAGTAATCAACTCTGGAAAGATTATTTTTAATAAACTAAAAAACAATACAAATGTTGCTCAAGGAGACACTTTGTTGCTTATGGATTATAACGATGTCGATAGTAAGCTCGAATTATTCAATTACCAATTACGCGAAACTACCGATTTTATAAGAGATATAGAACTACTTTTAGACCCCAAATCCTTTAAGGACCAGCGAATAAAATCTTCCTTATATCAAAGAAAACAGTCCTACTACCATCAAAATCTACTGGAACTAAAGAAAAGATTTCAAAATGCAGAGCGTGATTTTAATCGTTACAAGATTTTGTATGATAAAGGTGTTATCTCGAAATCTGAGTATGAGAGAAAAGAATTTGATTTTGATATTGCATTGAGCAACATTCATCAATTTAGAGAAGAGCAAAAAAATTTATTACAGTCAGATCTTGTTAGGTACAGGAACACAATTGAGGAGTTAAAGAGTTACCACGAAGAATTGATAAAAAAGAAGACACAATTCGTAGTAACTGCCCCAGTAAATGGAACTCTATTTACCGAGATGGCCTTTGAACCAGAATACTTTATATCAGCTGGGACTCAATTGGGGGAAATATCACCAAATGGCGAATTATTGGCGGAGTGTTATATAAATTCTTCCGAAATCGGACTTTTAAGGGAAAAAGGCAAGGTTGAACTTAAGATAGATGCATACAACTATAATCAATGGGGATTTGCTACCGGAGAGATTTTGGAAATAGGAAAGGACGTAGAGTTTTTAGGGGATATCCCAGTTTTTAAAGTGCGTTGCAGTATCGATAACAATTATCTTGAGCTAAAAAATGGTTTTAGAGGAACATTAAGAAAAGGTATGACCTTTAACGCCAATTTTAAACTGATTGAGCGATCTCTTTACGACTTACTTTATGATAAAATGGATGATTGGTTTAACCCTACTAAAACCGAAACATCAAAATCACAGTTTTTAGAATCCCGTAAATGAAAACAATAAAGAATCTCCAGCGTCTGCAGAAAACACATGAATTAATTAAATGTGAATGTACAGGTACACCCTCGGAACTGGCCAAAAACTTAAGTATAAGTGAACGCTCTGTTTACAATTTAATTGAACAGTTGAGAGATCTAAATGCTTCTATTTTTTACGATAGGGGAAGAAAAACCTATTATTACCATGAAGATTTTCAATTGAAAGTGAATATTTCTATAGCCGTTATTAGTAATAATGAAATTACTAAAATATCTAGGTAGTTACTGACTGAGACTGAAAAAATTATTTCATCAAATTATCTAATTGGGATTCTAGCTTGATTGATAACATGCTATCTAACACCTAACCTATTGAACTTTGTTTTTGCGAACTGCATACGTAGTACAAAAGTATCATGCTAATAAGTTTTGTCATACCTGTATATAATGCTGCGGAATATTTGGGTTTGTGTTTGACCTCAATATTGAAACAATCCTATAAGAATCTGGAAGTTATTGTAATAGACGACTGTTCCACTGATAACTCCTATCAAATAATCGAAAAATTCCAAAAAAGTGATGATCGGGTTAGAGTTTTTAGGAATGCACAAAACAGTCTTGTTGGTGCTTCTCGGAATTTAGGAATAAGGAAAGCTGCCGGAAATTATATTTGGTTTGTAGATGCCGATGATTGGCTCAATTCAAATTCCATTTTTGAGCTAGTATCAATTCTGAAACGAGAACCCGGTATTGATTTAATACTATTTGGATATATCGAGCATTATTCTGAAAGTGAAAATGAACAAAACGTACAACTTCCTAAAAGAATAGCCAGTACAGAAGACATATTTATTCACTTTCTGTTTTTGCGCAAAGGATTTCGAAGCATGCCTTTTATATATGTTTTTTCCCGTGATTTTTTGTTGATGAATAATCTAGAATTTCCAGAAAAAGTCTACTTTGAAGATATTCTATTCACCTCAAAGGCCATTTATTATTCTAGAAAAATCAAAGTTTTGCCTGAGGTCTTTTATGTTTACAACAGAAACAACCAAAACGCGATAACACGATCCTTTTCGAAAAAAAAAATACTTGACTTGTTGAAAACCTACGACCTACTCAAAGATTTTTTGGAAGGTGAAGATGTTTTAGAAAAGTATCAAGCTGCGTTAGTCATCCGTTTTTTGGTTTTTGGCCTGAGCAGATGTTTCAAGATGTATTTTTTATTGCCACTAAGTGAAAGAAAGGATTTGATTTTTAGGAGTAAACTTTTCTCCTTTAGAAAATCTGATTTAATGGGACGTTTAGCCTTTAATTCAGTACTTATATTCTTAAAAACATTGGGTACAGACGAATTGCAATTAAAAAGGGAATACTATAGAAATATTAAATATCTCTTTTGGGTAAAGAATACTCTTATTCCGCTGAAACTTTTAATGAACTTGTCTAGAATTTATCATCGTCTAAAGGATTCTAGAACATCAAAGATCTAAATTATTAGTAGTTTTTGTTTTCCTGCAAGGTTAGTGCAGTGGATACCTTTACATTGCATTGATAAAAAATTATTGGACTAATTGAGTTCTGGTTTTTTAAATATTGTTTAACCTAAAAATTAAGAATTATGAAAGAGTTGGAAATTTATGGGACTACTGAATTAAGCAGAATGGAAATTGATGAATTAAACGGGGGTGGGTTTTTGGGAACCTTTATAGCCGTTTCAATACTTGCAGGAGTTGGCTTGGCAATTCAAAGAAAACAAAGGAAAGATAGAGCAGATCAACGACCTGGTGGAGGAGGTAGCAGTTCAGATTATTTAGTTGGACTATATTAGACAATACTTTATCATCACATCTATGACATTGTTAATGAAAGTTAGCAATGTTCATTTGTTTTAATTGGTTTAGAACTATCTTAAAAGTCATTTCCTACTAAACTTGATTTTATTAATTAAAAGGTATTATCAATTTTTATTTTCATGATTATCAATTTTATGCTAAGGGTTTTAGTGCTTCTCATCCTGTTGGTCTCTTTTTTTGTTTTAGGTTCATGTTCAAAAAAATTAGTGCCATCATCCCTTGATGACCCATCAGTTGAAAACCTTTGGTCATTCCAAGAAAAAAGGACAGTAAAATCATTGAACAAGACTGTAGAAAAATTGGTGCAATCCGGGGGTAATATTAGAAGGGGCAAAGCTATTTTGGAGCGAATAGATGACTTTGGACTTGTCGAAAATACGGTTAAAGAAAGTATAGATTGGTTAAGTTTTCAGAAAAATATTCTTATTGAAGTAAAAGGAAGAACAGATAGTATAGTATATATAGTTTCACATTACGATAAGACGGACATCAACCCATTTACAATGATAAGTCTGCTTTTGGACGGTTTTTTAGACCCTTTATTGTCTTGGGCTTTTCTTTCGGATGGAGCAATTGACAATGCCACTGGAGTGGCAGTATCCTTGGAACTGGCAAAAGAACTTTTTCAGTCGGATTTAGAGCTTACCTATAGAATACTATTGGTGGGTTCCGAGGAAACTGGACTTAGAGGTTCAAGGTCACATGTTGCAAGGCTCTCGGATAGTATAGCCAACAAGATTTTATATGTAATCAATATCGATATGGTAGGGGTAAAAAATAAGGCCAATTGTGTTACTACTAATGTCGGCAATAGGGAATTGACCAAACTTTCGTTAGAAATTGCCGAAGATCTTAATATTGAATTAGGTAAGGGGAAAATACCTTTTCTAGGAAGTAGTGATTATGCTGCTTTTAAAAAGACAAGTTTCTTGAAGGATTTTGGTCGCAGTTTCCAATTTAATCTAACAGGAGCATTTTTGCCGCAGAGAAGCTATTCTGCCAAGAAAAGACAAAATGAAATCATCAATTTTTCTTCTTGCGATGTTTTGGATACCGGGGATTATATAGGAAGCGCACTCTTAATGCCTATTGGGACCATTCATGGTTTTCGGGATAACATTAAACTAGTGGACGAAAGAAAGCTTTATGAGCAATATAAGTTAACACTTTCCCTTATTAAAAGGGTAGATTCAGAAGGGGTGTTTTAATTTGTAACTGCCCATTCAAATCTCTTTGATATGGTAAATAAACTTCTTTAGCACTTTCCTTACCAGGTATTAATTCCGATTTCCTACAACAAAACGATATTTGTTTCCATAAGTACTATAGATTTTTGCGGTTGCCCTTCTATTGTTACTGCTATTAACACAAAATTATGGCTAAGATTACAATTAAACAGCATGACATCACTGATTGCGGAGCCGCCTGTTTGGCTTCGATTGCTGCACACTACCATTTACAACTCCCCTATGTAAAAATACGTCAATTCGCCTGTACTGATAAAAGAGGGACAAACGTGTTTGGATTACTTGAGGCTGCTCGGAAAATTGGCTTTGAAGGTAAAGGGGTACGTGGTGAGTTTAATAGTCTTTTTGAAATTCCAAAACCCGCAATAGCCCATATGCTAATAAAAAAAACTTTATATCACTACGTTGTTATTTACAAAGTGACAAGAACTTACATAAGCATTATGGACCCTAACTATGGTACAATGTGTAAAAAGACACATGAAGAATTCAGAAAAGAATGGACTGGTGTGCTTGTCTTGCTTTTACCCAAAAAGGACTTTTCCATGGGGAATGAAAAAATTTCGGTATACAAACGATTTTGGGTATTGTTAAAACCTCATCGCTTTGTTTTGCTGCAAGCCTTTGTGGGAGCTATTGTCTATACGTTATTAGGGTTTTCATCTGCCATTTACATACAGAAGGTAACAGATTTTGTTTTGGTTGGCAGTAATACCAAATTATTAAATCTCTTAAGCATAGTTATGTTAATACTATTGCTGATTCAAATAAACATAGGTTATTTAAAGAATGTATTCTTAGTGAAGTCCGGTCAACTAATTGATTTGCGTTTAATTATGGGTTATTATAAACATCTTATGGAATTACCTCAGCAATTTTTCGATCATATGAGGGTTGGCGAAATTGTTTCTAGAATCAATGATGCAGTTAAGATACGAACATTTATAAATGGAGTTTCCCTTGACCTTACTGTTAATGTACTTATTGTTATTTTTTCTTTTGTTTTGATGTTTTCCTATTATTGGAAACTTGCATTGATAATGATGTGTGTAATTCCGTTATATATATGCATTTACGCTTTAACCAATTATTTAAATAGAAGAACAGAACGTAGGTTAATGGAGAATTCGGCCGAGCTCGAAAGTCAATTGGTAGAATCATTACATACCATAGGTACCATTAAGCGCTTCGGTTTGGAAGGTTTGACCACAATAAAAATAGAAACTCGTTTTATTGATTTATTAAAAACTGGATACAAATCATCCTTAAATAGTATATTCTCTGGAACTAGTGCTGGGTTTATTTCCAGGTTGTTTAGCATAATACTATTATGGTGTGGTTCATGTTTTGTTATAGATAAGGAACTTTCACCTGGGGAGCTCATGTCTTTCTATTCAATTATCGCTTATTTCACTGGCCCTATATCTGGTTTAATTGAGGCTAATCGAGAAGTTCAAAACGCTCTAATTGCTGCAGATAGATTATTTGAAATTATGGATTTGGAGAGAGAGGAATGCGAACATAAAATTGTACTTAAAAAGAAAATAATCGGAGATATCCAGTTCAGGAATGTCGCGTTCAGGTATGGGACAAGATTAGAAATTTTTAAGGATTTTAATCTTAGCATCCCAAAAGAAAAAATTACGGCTATAGTTGGGGAAAGCGGATCTGGAAAGTCTACCTTGGCATCTCTCTTGCAGAACATCTATCCAATCCAAAAAGGTAATATTAGTATTGGAGATTTGGATTTAAAATATGTTGACCGCTCTAGTTTAAGAAATTTGATAGCAGTCGTTCCACAAAAGATTGATCTTTTTGCTGGAAATGTAATTGAAAATATTGCTATAGGGGAGTTTGCCCCTAAAATGGAACGTATAAACGAGGTATGTAAATCCTTAAATATTTTGGAGTTCGTGGAAAGTTTGCCCCACGGATTCAATACTTATTTAGGAGAAAATGGAGCCATATTATCGGGAGGGCAAAAACAGCGAATTGCCATCGCTAGGGCTTTGTACAAAAATCCAGAAGTTCTAATATTGGATGAGGCCACTTCTTCTTTAGATAGTTCTTCGGAAAGTTTTGTCCGAAGTGCTACAGAAAACCTTAGGAGGCAGGGCAAGACAGTTATAATCATTGCGCATCGCCTAAGTACGATTGTCAATGTGGATAAAGTAGTAGTTTTGCATAGAGGTAAGGTCCTAGAAGAAGGTTCACCCGAATTCCTTTTAAGTAAGAAGGCCCATTATTTTAATTTTTTTAAACACCAACAGAACTCAATATAAAAAACTGCCAATAGAGCTTTGGATTACTTTGGTTCCAAAACCACAAAAGGGATGATCATTTCTTCTAAGGAAACCCCACCGTGCTGATAGGTATTTCGGTAATAACTAACATAATGGTTGTAGTTGTTGGGATAGGCAAAGAAGAGATCGTTCTTGGCAAAAATATAGGAACTGCTCATATTTATACTAGGCAGGTGTATTTTTCCAGGATTTTGGGCTTCCAATACATCCTTATCCTCATAGGTAAGGCTCCTCCCGGTCTTGTACCTAAGATTGAGGCTGGTTTCCTTATCCCCGATAACCTTGGAGGGGTGCTTTACGTTAATGGTGCCGTGATCCGTGGTAATGATCAATTTTAGGCCAAGCGTTTGGGCTTGCTGTATAATTTCCAATAAAGGGGAATTTTTGAACCAACTCTGGGTCAACGATCGGTAAGCCTTATCATTGGAGGCTAATTCCTTAATGACCTCCATTTCCGTTTTGGCATGTGAGAGCATGTCCACAAAATTGTAGACAATTACGGTAAGGTCGTTATCTTTTTGAGACCTAAAATTTTGAGAGAGCTGTTTGCCCTGTTTTAGACTACTGATTTTGTGATACTCCCATTTTAAATTAAGCCCTAGTCGTTTGATTTGCTCATCCAAAAATCTATCCTCAAATAGGTTTTTCCCACCTTCGTCGGTATCATTTTTCCACCAATGGGAATATTTCCTTTCCATGTCCAAAGGGGTTAGGCCCGAGAAGATGGAATTTCGGGCATACTGCGTAGCCGTAGGGAGAATGCTAAAATAGGCAGCTTCGGAGGTTTTCTTGTAGAAGGATGTCACCGTATCCTCAAAGGCATACCATTGGTCATACCTAAGATTGTCTATTACCACCAAAAGAGTGGGGGACTCCACGATTCTCGGTTGAACCCATTCTCTGAAGAGCGTATGGGACATTACAGGTCCGTCTGTAGAGGTAAACCAGTCCAGATAGTTTTTGTCCACAAATTTTCCAAATTGATTGTTGGCTTCCACTTTTTGCGATTCCAAAATCTCAAACATACCGCTGTCCTCAATTTCCTCCAACTGCAGTTCCCAATAGATGAGTCTTTTATAGAGGTCCACCCATTCTTCCCAGGAATTTACCATGGACAGATCCATAGATATTTTTCGAAATTCTTGCTGATAGTTGGCCGTTGTCTTCTCGGATACCAAACGGGAGTGATCCAGATTCTTCTTTAAGGACAGTAGAATTTGATTTGGGTTCACTGGTTTAATGAGATAATCCGCAATTTTGGAGCCTATGGCCTCTTCCATTATGGATTCCTCCTCACTTTTAGTGATCATAACCACAGGTAGGGAAGAGGCCATTGATTTAATTTCATTTAAGGTGTCCAATCCTGAAATGCCCGGCATATTTTCATCCAGAAAGACGATGTCCACCCGGGAACGCATCAATTCTTCCAGGGCTTCTTGCCCACTTTTACAGGTTATTACGCTGTAATCCTTATTTTCCAGGAAAAGGACATGGGGCTTCAATAGATCAATTTCGTCATCGACCCATAAGATGGTTATCTTGCTCATTCTAGTTCTCAAGTTTTAATTCCGGCCCGTCTGATATTTAGGATTTATCGTTCCCTTTTCCCGTGGATAAGTCCACGTTTCGAATTAGGTTTCAACGCAATTGTCTAAATTTGAATTCTTATCAAATCAGACATCTATTTTGCCTAAATCCAACAAGCTGAAAATCTTCAATGATCCAATTTACGGATTTATTAGAATCCCCAACGCACTCATTTTTGATCTTATTGCAGACCCCTATTTTCAGAGATTACGTAGAATTTCCCAAATGGGGCTTTCCTATTTAGTGTATCCAGGGGCGCACCATACCCGATTTCATCATGCCTTGGGAAGCATGCATTTAACACAGCGGGCAATTCAAGTGCTTCGTTTTAAGGGAGTTGAAATTACCAAAGAGGAGGAAGACGGATTGTTATGTGCTATTTTGTTGCATGACATTGGTCACGGCCCGTTTTCACATGCCATGGAAAACAGCATTGTGAACGGCATTGGGCATGAATATATTTCGCTTTTGTTTATGGAGGAACTAAATCAAAAGTTTAACGGAAGTTTAGCGATCGCCTTGGAAATCTTTACCGGTAAATATCCTAAGAAATTCTTGAACCAACTAGTTTCCAGTCAATTGGACATGGACAGAATGGACTATCTAAAGCGCGATAGTTTTTATACGGGTGTAGCCGAAGGGAATATCAATGCGGAACGACTGATTACTATGCTAAATGTATCCGGTAATGAATTGGTAGTGGAAGAAAAGGGGGTTTACTCCGTAGAAAAATTCTTAATGGCCCGTCGTTTCATGTACTGGCAGGTATACCTTCATAAAACAGGATTGGTGGCCGAGCAATTATTGATCCGTATCCTTAAAAGGGCCAAGGAACTTCTTAGGGAAAACAAAAAAGTTGAATGCAGCCCAATATTACTTTTCTTTCTTAACCAAAAAATCACCAAGGATAATTTTGACCGTGACGTTTTGGAATCCTTTTCAAAATTGGATGATGTAGATGTCCTGGCAGCAATAAAGGAATGGCAAGGCAATGGGGATTTTGTGCTTTCCAAACTTTGTCAAATGCTGATCAATAGAAGGTTGTTCACCATAAAGTTGAAGAACAAGGAAATAGATTCAAAAAAATTGAACAAGCACTTTGATCGTTTCAAGGCAGAACACCAACTTTCCGACAAGGAGACCGCTTACTTCGTTTTTTCAGGGAAGATTGAAAATAGGGCCTATGACCAACGGCAACAGAATATCAATATTTTAAGAAAGAACGGAAAATTACAGGATGTGGCCAAGGCATCCGATCATCTCAACTTGAGGACCCTGGCAAAAACGGTGACCAAATATTATATGTGTTACCCCAAATATTCTGTTTAACAATTTTTCTTACTTTTGTGCTCATGGTATTTACAGCAGGTCAGATTGCCGGTATTTTGGAGGGCGAAGTAGAGGGGAATCCAGAGATAGCAGTCCATAAACTGGCTAAGATTGAAGAGGGAGAAAAAGGTTCCTTGACCTTTTTGGCCAACCCGAAATACACTTCCTTTATCTATACCACCAAAGCATCCATTACCATAGTCAACAAGGATTTTATCCCTGAACAAAATGTAGAAACCACCCTCATTAAGGTAGAGGACGCTTATGAATCATTCTCCAAGCTTTTGGAGTATTATAATCAAGTAAAGAGCAACAAAACCGGAATTGAAAAACCCGTATATCAATCCGACACGGCCACTTATGGGGCAAACTTTTATCTGGGTGCCTTTTCGTATTTGGGCAACAATGTGAAAATTGGCGATAATGTGAAGATCTATCCCAACGTATACATTGGTGACAATGTTACCATAGCCGATAACGTAATCATATTTGCGGGAGCGAAAATTTATTCGGAATCCATAATTGGTAATAACTGTGTGGTACATAGCGGGGTTATCATAGGTGCCGATGGCTTTGGGTTTACTCCGGATAAAAATGGAGAGTTTAAGAAAGTTCCCCAAACGGGCAATGTTGTTTTGGAGGAAAATGTAGACGTTGGGGCCGGCACCACTATTGACCGTGCCACGTTAGGATCTACAATTCTTAGAAAGGGAGTAAAACTGGATAATCAAATCCAAATAGCCCACAATGTAGAGATAGGGGAACATACCGTAATAGCCGCTCAAACTGGCATTGCAGGTTCTGCAAAGATAGGTAAGCGCTGTATGATCGGAGGCCAAGTGGGTATAGTAGGGCATATCACCATTGGTGATAACGTTAAGATTCAGGCACAATCCGGAATCGGGAGAAATGTAAAGGATAATGAAGTGCTTCAAGGCTCCCCCGCCCTAAATTATGGGGATTATAACAAATCCTACGTACACTTTAAAAATTTGCCGAGAATAGTAAATAGAATCGACCAATTGGAAAAAAGAGATTGACGGTGACAAAAACAAATCAAAAACAGCGAACCATTGAAAAAGAGGTGACTCTTAAGGGTGTAGGCCTGCATACTGGTGAAAATGTTACACTTAAGTTTTTGCCCGCCCCGGAAAATCATGGATATGCCTTTAAACGTGTTGACCTTGAAGGCGAACCCATAATAGAAGCTGATGCCAATTATGTCGTAAATACGCAACGAGGTACCAATTTAGAAAAAAGGGGCGTTAAGATACAAACCTCGGAACACGTACTCGCCGCACTTGTGGGAATGGAAATCGATAATGTTCTGATCGAATTGGATTCTCCTGAACCCCCTATAATGGACGGGTCATCCAAATACTTTGTTGCTGCGTTGGAAAAGGCAGGTATTGTGGAACAGGAGGCCGAACGTGAAGAATACGTGGTGAAGGATGTAATTTCCTATAAGGACGAGGCCACCGGAAGCGAGATAACGGTAATACCTTCGGATAGTTATAAGGTAACGGCTATGGTCGATTTTGGGACCAAGGTTCTGGGCACACAAAATGCAACTTTGGAGGATATCTCCGATTTCAAGGATGAGGTGGCCGATGCCAGGACCTTTAGTTTCCTTCATGAATTGGAGATGCTTCTAGAGAATGGCCTCATTAAGGGAGGTGACCTTAACAATGCCATTGTATACGTGGATAAGGAAATTTCTGAAGAGACCATGAAACGGCTGGAAAAAGCCTTTAACAAGGAAAAGTTATCCGTAAAGCCAAATGGTATTTTGGATAATCTTACGCTGCATCAGCCCAATGAGGCGGCAAGGCATAAGTTATTGGATGTTGTTGGGGATTTGGCATTGACCGGTACTAGAATACGCGGAAAAGTAATTGCCAATAAGCCTGGCCATTATGTAAATACACAATTTGCCAAGAAATTAGCTAAGCTTATAAAGCTTGAAAAACGAAATAATGTTCCCAAATATGATTTGAACCTTCCGCCTTTGATGGATATTCATCAAATCATGGCCATGCTGCCCCATAGACCACCTTTTCTTTTAATAGATAGGATTTTGGAGCTGTCCGACAAACATGTGGTAGGTATGAAAAATGTCACCATGAACGAACCCTTTTTCGTGGGGCATTTTCCGGGAGCGCCCGTTATGCCAGGGGTTTTACAGGTTGAAGCGATGGCCCAAACAGGGGGCATTCTAGTGCTTAGCACGGTTCCGGACCCCGAGAACTACCTTACGCTATTCATGAAGATCGATAAGGTGAAATTTAAGCAACAAGTCGTTCCCGGTGATACCTTGATTTTTAAGTGTGATTTGATTTCTCCCATACGCAGGGGAATCTGTCATATGCAGGCCTACGCCTACGCTAACAATAAATTGGTCTCCGAAGCTGAGATGATGGCCCAAATTGTTAAAAGAAAGGAAGAATGAACCAACCGCTGGCGTACATCCATCCTGGGGCGAAGATTGCCAAAAATGTTGTGGTAGAACCCTTTGCGACAATCCATAACAATGTTACTATTGGCGACGGAACTTGGATCGGGTCCAATGTAACCATTATGGAAGGGGCCAGGATTGGAAAAAACTGCAATATATTTCCTGGGGCCGTAATATCGGCACCTCCACAGGATTTGAAATACGAAGGGGAAGAAACTACTGTGATTGTTGGGAACAATACCACAATCCGGGAATGTGCCACTATACATAAAGGTACTTCGGATAGGAACAAAACGGTCATTGGTAAAAATTGCTTAATAATGGCGTATTGCCATGTAGCCCATGACTGTCTGGTAGGCAATAACTGTATTTTTTCCAATAATTCAACCTTGGCCGGACATGTTACCATAGGAGATAATGTAACTTTGGCAGGCCTTGTGGCGGTAAACCAATTTGTCGCCATTGGCAATCATGCCTTCGTCACCGGTGGATCATTGGTGCGTAAGGACGTACCGCCCTATGTAAAGGCGGCAAGAGAGCCCCTTTCCTATGTGGGAATAAATTCTATAGGTCTGAGACGTAGGGGGTATCAATCGGAAAAAATAAAGGAGATACAGAATATTTATCGTATCCTTTATCAAAAGAATTATAATAACACTCAGGCCGTACAGATTATCGAGGCCGAAATGGAGGCAACCCCCGAAAGGGACGAGATTCTTCAGTTTATTCGGGACTCCCAGCGCGGTATCATGAAAGGTTATTTTAGTACAAATTAAATTATTATGGCTTCTACTTCCGATATAAGAAAGGGATTATGTATCCGTTACAATAACGATATTTATAAAATTATCGAGTTTTTGCACGTAAAACCTGGTAAAGGTCCTGCATTTGTCAGGACAAAATTGAAAAGTGTTACCACAGGAAAAGTGGTGGACAACACCTTTTCCGCAGGGCATAAGATAGATGATGTAAGGGTAGAAACACGATCCTATCAGTATTTGTATTCCGAAGGTGAGACCTACCATTTTATGAATACCGATGATTACAATCAGATTACCCTTCAGGAAAGTACCTTGGATGCTCCTGGACTACTTAAGGAGGGGGAAGTGGTCACTATACTTTTCAATACCGAGGACAGTATGCCTTTGTCCGTGGACATGCCGGCCAGTGTTATCCTTGAGGTAACACATGCCGAACCTGGTGTAAAAGGCAATACGGCTACCAACGCAACGAAACCGGCTACTGTAGAAACTGGTGCTCGGGTAAACGTTCCACTTTTTATCAATGAAGGAGATAAGATAAAGATCGATACCGAGAAAGGAAATTATTTGGAACGGGTAAAGGATTAGCATATTCTTAAATGGAAATATGAAACGCAGAATTTAACTTGAACCCTTTTTATTGAAATTTCCAGTACCACATACACTCGGGCAAATTGCCGCTATTATTGGAAGTAAATATGTAGGGCCGGACAATTTTCCGGTGTTAGGCATGAACGAAATTCATGTGGTACAACCCGGGGACATAGTTTTTGTGGACCACCCCAAATATTATGATAAGGCCTTAAGTTGCCAGGCCACTATAGTGTTGATCAATAAGGAAGTAGAATGTCCGGAAGGCAAGGCACTTTTAATTTCTGAGGACCCCTTTGGCGATTTTAACAGACTCACCAATTTTTTCTCCGCGTTTGAAAAATCCGAGAACCCAATTTCGCCTTCTGCAAAAATTGGCAAGGACACCACGGTGCAGCCCAATGTTTTTATAGGAAATAATGTGAAAATCGGCAAAGGATGCCTTATCCATTCCAATGTTTCCATTTATGATAACTGCATTATTGGTGATAACGTTATAATACATGCTGGGACAGTTATTGGTTCGGATGCGTTTTATTACAAGAAGAGACCCGATGTATTGGATAAATTAATTTCTTGTGGCAGGGTAATTTTGGAAGATGATGTGGAAATAGGGTCACTTTGTTCTATTGACAAGGGGGTTACCGGAGATACTACAATAGGAAAAGGCACAAAGATCGATAATCAAGTGCAAATAGGGCATGATACGGTAATTGGGGAACGGTGTCAAATCGCTTCCCAAACAGGGATTGCAGGCTGTGTGATTATCGAGGATGAAGTTACTATTTGGGGACAGGTTGGTGTTAATAGTGCAATTACCATTGGAAAAGGAGCAGTAATTATGGGACAATCGGGAGTCAGTAAATCGCTTCCCGGAGGCAAGAGTTACTTCGGCTCTCCAGTGGTTGAGTCCAGGGAAAAGTTAAAACAATTGGCCCAATTGAAACAGATTCCCGAAATACTCAAAAAATTAAATGAATAATATACCTTTTAACCCCGTAAGTTTGGCTCCAAACTTATATTTTTGTGCAGCTTAAAGTAATTCATACAACATGAGTGTTCTAGTCAATAAAGATTCCAAGATTATAGTCCAAGGCTTCACCGGGAGTGAAGGAACTTTCCATGCGGAGCAAATGATTGCCTATGGAACTAACGTAGTTGGCGGTGTAACCCCGGGCAAAGGAGGACAGGAACATTTGGGAAGACCTGTTTTTAATACGGTAGAGGAGGCTGTTGAAAAAGTGGATGCCGACACCACCATAATCTTCGTGCCACCTGCTTTTGCCGCAGATGCTATTATGGAGGCGGCCAATGCGGGAATAAGGGTCATCATAACCATTACCGAAGGAATTCCGGTAGCGGACATGGTAAAGGCCAACAACTACCTAAAAGATAAGGATTGCCGATTGATAGGGCCCAATTGTCCTGGAGTCATTACCCCGGAGGAGGCCAAAGTTGGAATAATGCCCGGTTTTGTTTTCAAGAAAGGGAAAGTAGGTATTGTATCAAAATCGGGAACCCTGACTTATGAGGCCGCTGATCAAGTGGTCCGCCAGGGACTTGGAATCACTACGGCGATAGGAATAGGGGGTGATCCCATAATAGGAACTACGACAAAAGAGGCTGTGGAGCTTCTCATTAACGACCCGGATACGGAATGTGTGGTAATGATAGGCGAAATTGGGGGACAATTGGAAGCCGATGCCGCTAAATGGTACCAGGAAAGCGGAAGTAAAAAACCGATTATTGGTTTTATTGCCGGGGAAACTGCTCCTGCTGGAAGGACCATGGGGCATGCGGGTGCCATTGTAGGAGGAAGTGACGACACGGCACAGGCAAAAAAACGTATTATGAAAGAGTGCGGTATCCATGTCGTGGATTCTCCTGCGGAAATAGGGAAAAAGGTAAAAGAGGTAATGGCTTAAGACGCTTTTCCAAAATACATAAATCGGTGTTAAGATAAATCCCGCTATTATGGTATAAGCGGGATTTTTTTCATCTTTATGTGAAACATGCCTTATATTTGAAAAACGGCTGAACAAAGACAAAATCAGATGAAACTTTTAGAAGGAAAGAAGGTAATTATCACAGGTGCCAGCAGGGGAATTGGAACGGGGATAGCAAGGACGTTTGCAGAACACGGAGCCGATGTGGCATTTACGTATAGTTCTAGCGAGGCACCTGCTTTGAAATTGGAAAAGGAATTGAATGAAAAGGGAGTCAAGGCCAAGGCCTATAAAAGTAATGCGGCCAGTTTTCAGGAATCCGAGGCTTTGGTAGCACAAGTTTTGGAGGACTTTGGGGGAATAGATGTTTTAATAAACAATGCCGGGATTACCAAGGACAACCTTTTGATTCGTATGGGCGAGGCGGATTTCGATGCCGTAATTGACATCAATCTAAAATCAGTATTCAATATGACGAAAGCCGTACAGCGCACCCTCCTAAAACAACGAAAGGGATCCATAATAAATATGAGTAGCGTGGTAGGAGTAAAGGGAAATGCAGGCCAGGCCAATTACGCAGCTTCAAAAGCCGGTATAAACGGCTTTACGAAATCAATTGCCCTGGAATTAGGCTCTCGAAATATTCGTTGCAATGCTATTGCACCAGGGTTCATAGAAACCGAAATGACCGAAAAGCTGGATGAAAAGGTTGTGCAAGGCTGGAGAGATGGTATTCCCTTAAAAAGGGGAGGTACCCCCGAGGATATTGCCAACGCCTGTGTTTTCTTGGCTTCGGATATGTCTTCCTATATCACCGGGCAGGTTTTGAATGTCAATGGCGGAATGCTGACCTAAAATGTAACTAACCTCACTTTTTGTGTCTAGCCCTTAACCCTTATCCCTAATTTTATGAATACCCGAACAGCACTCCTGGTTATTGCTGCCGTTATATTGGCACTGGTAATTGTCCTGTTTCAATATAGAAGTGGATTTAAGGAAAGTAATAACTTGTATTTTCCATTGGCCCTACTACGATTCATTGCATTGTTCGGAGTTCTGGTATTGCTTATAAACCCAAAGTTTACCAAGGAGGAGTATAATCTGGAAAAGACCGATCTTGTCCTATTGAGCGACAATTCAATGTCCGTGCGGGCCTCGGCAGATACCGTGCTATCGGTGACAAAGACCATTTCTGAAAACAAGGGAATTTCAGATAAATTTCGGGTAATGCCTTTTGGTTTCGGTACTGCCTTGGCAGCCTCCGATTCCCTGTCTTTCACAGAAACCCATACGGATATTGGTAAGGCCATTGCCTCCTTGAAGGATATTTATAAGGGCTCTGACAAAAATATGGTCATACTGCTGACTACGGATGGAAACCAGACCAAAGGTGAGGATTACGGCTATCTCCTTGAAAATGATAAAGTACCTATTTACCCGATTGTTATCGGGGATACAACAAGATATGAAGATTTGAGGATAGAACGTGCAAATGCAAATACTTTCGCTTTTCTAAAAAACAAATATCCTATAGAACTGTATATTACCTACGAAGGGTCTAGAACAGTAGAATCAACCTTGAACGTTTCTATAAATGGAAAAAAGGCCCATAGGGAAAATGTAGAATTCACGCCTTTGAACAATACAAAAGTTATTACCGTTTTAGCCACAGCGGAAACAGTCGGGGCCAAGACCATTGAAATTGAAATAGACCCCTTGGAAAACGAAAGAAACAGATTTAACAACAAAAAGAGTCTTGGGCTGGAGGTTATTGATGAAAAAACAAACGTTACGATTGTTTCCGC
Organism: Ulvibacterium sp.; assembly: GCF_028285715.1. Lineage (GTDB taxonomy): Bacteria > Bacteroidota > Bacteroidia > Flavobacteriales > Flavobacteriaceae > Ulvibacterium. The sequence continues at coordinate 81,931 of NZ_JANQOO010000021.1, read as the reverse complement.
CAAAAATCACCCGGATATCGGAACACTGAAAAAGGCCATTGAAAGTAACGAGCAGCGTTCCGTTTCCATAAGAAAACCTGAGGTACCTATTAATGAGCTAGACAATACGAATGTATTTATCTTGTATGAACCTAATTCATCATTTCTTCCCATATACAAGTATATCCAGCAGCGAAAAACGAATTGTTTTACGGTTTGTGGTGCAAATACGGATTGGAATTTTCTAAACGAAATACAAGCCAATTATTCCAAGGATGCCTATGGGGAGCAGGAAGAAATACTTCCAGTTTTGAACAAAGGCTTCGGTATTTTCGATATCTCGGAATTTATAGTCGAGAACCTTCCTCCCTTGGAGGGTGAATTGGGAGAGATACTAATTAGCTCCCCCCATGAGGTAGTATTAGGGCAAAATATAAAGGGAGTGGAATTGGATGAACCCTTGTTGGCCGTTATTTTCAAAGATCAGGCCAAAGAGGTGGTGCTCTTTGGTGAAAATTTGTGGAAATGGAGGATGCAGAGTTACAGGGACAACAAAAATTTTCAAAACTTTGATGGGATCATTGGAAAAATCATCCTGTATCTTTCATCGAATACTTCCCGAAATCGATTGGATGTAGACCATGACTTGATATATCAGGGGAGTGATGGCGCAAGGATATCGGCCAGATATTTCGATGAGGCCTTTGAAATGGATCGAAATGCGAGTTTAATTCTAAAAATACAAGGGAAAGGAAATAACCTGATCAAGGAAATTCCAATGTTGCTGAAGGATAGTTTTTATGAGGCGGATTTGAGCGATCTCCCTCCCGGAGAATATATATTTACCGTATTGGTTGCCGATGAAAACCTTTCTTCTTCCGGAAGCTTTACTATTTTGGATTTTAACGTTGAACAACAATTTCTTTCCAGTGATTATAAAAAATTAAATCAGCTGGCGGTGGATAGCCAAGGGAAATTGTTTTTCCCATCAAATATAGGTGCCTTGGTCAAAGAACTTATGGAAGATCCACGATTTTCCCCGGTTCAAAAGAGCAAGGAAAATGTTGTATCTTTAATCGATTTTAGGATACTCCTAATGCTAATAGCCGCTGCACTTTCTGTGGAATGGTTTATCAGAAAATATAACGGATTAATTTAATACGAATAACTATGGATAGATTACCAAAAATAGCGGTACCAGTAATTTTTGGGTTCATTGTACTTTTTTTACTGTTTTCCAACGCCTTTGTCAATATCGGAGCTGGTGAAGCAGGGGTATTATGGAAGCGGTTTGCGGGCGGTGTCGTCACGGACAAGCCGCCTTTGGGTGAAGGTTTCCACATTGTGGCACCTTGGAACAAAGTGTATATTTACGAAGTGAGAAGGCAAGAAATCTTTGAAAAAATGAAGGTGCTTTCTTCAAATGGATTGGACATTCAATTGGATGCCTCGGCATGGTATATGCCAAAGGCAGAGGAACTAGGGAAGTTGCATCAAAAAATTGGGGACAACTACTTGGATCGTATCCTTTTGCCTACGATACGTTCAGCAGCCAGGTCGGTGGTGGGGAGATATACTCCGGAGCAATTGTATTCTAGTAAGCGGGATGCCATCCAACAGGAGATTTTTGAGGAGACCAAAAAAATTGTGGACAACCAATATATCATATTGGACGAAATTTTGGTAAGGGATGTGACGCTTCCACCAACAATAAAAGAGGCCATTGAACGGAAACTAAAACAAGAACAGGAGTCTTTGGAATATGAGTTTCGATTGGAAAAAGCGGAAAAAGAAGCACAACGTCAACGCATAGAAGCTCAGGGCAAGGCGGACGCCAATAGAATTTTAAGTGCTTCACTAACGGATAAGATATTGCAGGACAAAGGTATAGAGGCAACCCTACAGTTGTCCCAATCCCCCAATGCCAAGGTGGTGGTGGTGGGTTCCAGCGGTGATGGTCTTCCGTTAATATTGGGCAATAATTAGTGTATTCTACCTCTTGAAGAACCTTTGAATTGAATCTTTTAAAAGCAAGGTGGAGTGTAATCCGCGATACGCGATTAAGCGATTTAAATTTTTGTCGAATCAAAATAAGTTCTATTTTTACATCCTGAAATGAGAAATTATACTACACATCATCATTTTTATACTTGCTCTCAAGCGAGGTAGAAATGTATTGTAGTTATGCAATATTCGAACCCGTTTGAGAAATCAAGCGGGTTTTTTGGTTAAATCGGGTTGTAGCTTTCATCTAGGGGAAGAAACCATAATTTTTAGTAATGACAAATATTAGAATAGCCATACAAAAAAGCGGTCGTCTTAATGAGGATTCTCTTAAAATATTAAAGGACTGTGGCATTTCCATTAATAACGGAAAAGACCAGTTAAAAGCCTCGGCACGTAATTTTCCACTGGAAGTGTTTTACCTTCGGAATGGAGATATACCGCAGTATTTAAGGGATGGTGTGGTGGATGTGGCCATTATCGGTGAAAATGTATTGGTGGAAAAGGGGCAGGACATAAGAAAGGCCGAAAAGCTTGGGTTTTCCAAGTGTAGGGTATCCTTGGCCGTTCCCAAAACCGTAACCTATAAAACAATCAAGGACTTTGAAGGGAAACGCATAGCGACCTCCTATCCCAATACGGTCATCGAATATTTTAGGGAAAAAGGAATCAAGGCCGATTTGCATATTATCAATGGCTCCGTGGAAATAGCCCCAAATATCGGTTTGGCGGATGCCATTTGCGATATTGTATCCAGTGGTAGTACCCTTTTCAAAAATAACTTGGAAGAGGTAGAAGTAATTCTTAAGAGTGAGGCGGTATTGGCCGTTTCTCCAAAAATCTCGGAAGAGCGACAGGAAATTTTAAAGCAATTACAGTTTAGGATACAATCCGTTTTACAGGCCCGGCAATCCAAGTATATACTATTGAATGCCCCAAACGACAAGTTAGATGCTATTATTGAACTATTACCTGGAATGCGGAGTCCAACGGTCCTGCCTCTGGCGGAAAAAGGCTGGAGCTCGGTGCATACAGTGCTCAATCAGGACAAATTTTGGGAGGTAATCCATGAATTAAAACAAGCTGGGGCAGAAGGTATTTTGGTATGCCCTATAGAAAAAATGGTGCTCTAATGAAACGAATTTGAATTTTTATATAGCTTATTTACAGGTATTTAGAAATTTTAAAATATGAAAAGAATACACAATCCAAAGCGAGAAGACTGGAGTCTTATTTTGGAAAGGCCTACCCAAACGGTATCTGATATCGAAAATGTAGTGGGAGACATTTTTAAAACGGTAGGGCAAAGTGGAGATGAGGCGATAAAACGATATACCCGGAAATTCGATGGTGCCAATTTAGAAAGCATAAGGGTATCTCCACAAGAGGTGAATGACTCCAAAGATTTGATTTCCAATGAATTAAAGTCTGCTATTCAATTGGCCAAAGACAATATTGAAAAGTTTCACCTAGCACAGAAAACAAATCGCGTTACTGTGGAAACTATGAAAGGAGTACAATGTTGGCAGGAAAAACGTCCTATCCAAAGAGTGGGTCTCTATATCCCTGGAGGTACTGCACCTCTATTTTCTACCATATTGATGTTGGCGGTGCCCGCGTCTATCGCCGGTTGTAATGAAATTGTACTCTGCTCGCCACCCAATGCTGAGGGACGAATACATCCTGCCATCTTGTATACGGCACACCTCTGTGGGATAACTCAAATTTTTAAGGTCGGAGGTATTCAGGCTATTGCGGGAATGACATTCGGAACTGAAACCATTCCAAAGGTGTATAAGATATTTGGACCTGGCAACCAATATGTCACTGTTGCCAAGCAAATAGCAACTAAATATGGCATAGCCATAGATATGCCGGCAGGCCCCAGTGAATTACTGGTGGTTGCCGATGAAACGGCCAATGCGGCCTTCGTGGCTTCAGATCTTTTGAGTCAAGCAGAACATGGCGCGGATAGTCAGGTTATTTTGGTATCGACTTCAAAGACCCTGATCGACAAAGTTGAACAGGAAATAAAAGTACAGTTAGAAGACCTACCAAGAAGGGAAATCGCCAGAAAATCCATTGCGAACAGCAGATTGCTTTATGTAAATGATGATGAAACAGCTATTGAATTGATCAATGAATATGGCCCTGAGCACTTTATAGTATGTATGGATAACGAGGATTTCTATCTTAAAAATACGATGAATGCCGGGTCGGTCTTTATTGGGAATTATACTCCGGAAAGCGCGGGAGACTATGCTTCGGGCACCAATCATACCTTGCCTACCAATGGCTATGCCAAACAGTACAGTGGGGTAAATTTAGATAGCTTCATGAAAAGCATAACCTTCCAAAAAATAACTAAGGAAGGGATTCGTAATATTGGGCATGCTGTTGAGCTTATGGCCGAGGCGGAAGGTTTGGAAGCCCATAAAAATGCCATGTCATTGCGCTTACAAAGTATAGATTAGGATTAGAGAGATTCGATTATAATAGGGAATACTAATGAAAGGGAAATTCAATATACATGAATTGGTTCGGGAAAGTGTAAGGGAATTAAGACCGTATTCCTCTGCCCGGGACGAATATGTGTCCGATGGCTCGGAAATGGTTTTTTTGGATGCCAACGAAAATCCTTTTAACAACGGGGTCAATCGGTACCCAGATCCACAACAAAGGAACCTAAAGGCACTTCTGGCCGAACAGAGAGGAGTAGCTACGGAAAATTTGCTTTTGGGCAATGGCAGCGATGAGGTTTTGGACTTGATTTTTAGGGCCTTTTGCGAACCAAAAACGGATAATATCATCACTTTGCCGCCTACTTATGGCATGTACAAGGTCTTGGCCGAAGTAAATGATATTGAGAATAGGGAAGTCTTCTTAACTCCTGATTTTGAGCCTGATGTAGATAGAACCTTAAAAAATACAGATCAAAATACCAAACTATTATTTCTGTGCTCACCCAATAATCCGACGGGAAATCGTTTTTCAAAAAAACGAATTACGGATCTTTTGGATAGTTTCAATGGCCTTGTGGTTATTGATGAGGCCTATATTGATTTTTCGGAGGCGGAAAGTTGGATAGTCCAATTACGGGATTATCCTAATCTTATTGTAACGCAGACCCTGTCCAAGGCATATGGTATGGCGGGGATACGTTTGGGCATTTGTTGCGCCTCCCCTGAAATTATTGCGGTACTTAATAAGATAAAGCCTCCATATAATGTTAATGAACTGACCCAACAAAGAGCTTTACAACAAGTGTTACAAAAAGAAGCTGTACAGAGGGAAGTACGGAGTATTTTATACGAAAGACACGAATTGATGAAAGTGCTACCTGAATTCGATTTTGTCGTTAAGATATATCCCACGGATGCTAATTTTATTTTGGTAAAGGTAGACGATGCCCATAAAAGATACAGCCAGCTTTTGGGTAAAGGGATTGTGGTTCGAAACCGAAGTACCCAACCACTTTGTGAAAACACATTGCGATTGACCGTTGGGACGCAAGAAGAAAATAAGAAATTAATAGAGGCCTTGGAAAGCCTAAATTAGATAAGACATGAACGTGGACAGTACAAATAATTCTTCCCGAGGAGATAAGAAACGTAAAGTACTTTTTATCGACCGAGACGGTACCTTGATCCAGGAGCCTGCAGATGAACAAATAGATAGTTTTGGCAAATTGGAATTCTATCCAAGGGCCATGGGCTATCTAGGAAGAATTTCCAAGGAATTGGATTATGAACTGGTAATGATTACCAATCAGGATGGGTTGGGCACAGATGTCTTTCCGGAGCATACCTTTTGGCCAGTGCATAATTTTATACTGAAGTCCTTTGAAAACGAAGGGGTGGTCTTTGACGAGGTTTTGATTGATAAAACATTCCCGGAGGACAACGCGGAAACACGAAAACCAAAAACAGGATTGTTGACTAAGTATTTCTCGGTCTCATACGATTTGGAAAACTCTTTTGTAATAGGGGATAGGCTTACGGATATGGAGTTGGCCAAAAATTTAGGTTCTAGAGGAATTTTTATCAATAATCATACACAATTGGGCACTTCGGAAATCAGTACGGATACCAAGGAACTGGAAAAGTACATAGCCTTGGATACCAATGATTGGGAAGAAATTTATGGATTTCTGAAACTAAGGGATAGAACAGCTGAAATCCACAGAAAGACCAATGAAACGGATATTCATATCACCCTCACTTTGGACGGCACTGGACAAGGAAACATCGCTACTGGATTGGCCTTCTTTGACCATATGCTGGATCAATTGGCGAGACACGGGCAAATGGATCTGGATATCACCGTGAATGGGGATTTGGAAGTAGACGAGCATCATACCATAGAGGACACGGGCATTGCCTTGGGCGAAGTGTTCTATCAAGCCCTGGGAGCCAAGTTAGGGATTGAAAGATATGGCTTTTGTTTACCAATGGATGATTGCCTGGCCCAAGTGGCCCTAGATTTCGGGGGACGTAACTGGCTGGTCTGGGAAGCGGATTTCAAAAGGGAAAAAGTTGGGGATATGCCCACCGAGATGTTCCACCATTTCTTTAAATCCTTCACCGATGGGGCAAAGGCAAATTTAAACATACGGGCCGAAGGTACGAACGAACACCATAAGATTGAGGCTATTTTTAAGGCGTTCGCCAAATCGATAAAGATGGCCATAAAACGGGATAAGGAAAAAATGGTCCTACCCTCTACGAAAGGAGTGTTATGAAGATTGTAATTATTGATTACGGGGCAGGAAATATTCAAAGCATCCGTTTTGCCATTCAAAGATTGGGATACGGAGCTAGCCTTAGCAGCGATTCGGAAGACATCAAAACTGCGGATAAGGTGATATTTCCCGGTGTTGGTGAGGCCAGTAGTGCCATGAAAAAACTACGGGCCAGTGGATTGGACAATCTAATACCGAATCTAAAACAACCGGTTTTGGGCATTTGCCTGGGCATGCAACTTATGTGCAATTCATCGGAGGAAGGAAATACTGAAGGGCTCGGAATATTTGATGTAGATGTCATTCGGTTTTCGAACCGGGTAAAGGTACCCCAGATTGGTTGGAACGAAATAACTCGATTAAAATCAGATTTGTTCCAGGGCATAGAAGAAAGTGAATACATCTATTTGGTGCATAGTTATTATGCCCCGGTTTGTAATGATACCATTGCCGTTTCGGAATATGAACTGAACTATAGTGCGGCTTTGGGCAGGGACAATTTTTATGGTACGCAATTCCATCCGGAGAAGAGTAGTAATGGAGGGGAAAGGATATTGCAAAATTTTCTTGGGATGTAATGAAGGAGGACTTTTACATAGTAACGGAAAGAAAAAAAATGGACATCTCCTTTATCCATAACTACCTATCCGAGACTTCCTATTGGGCAAAGGGCAGGACCATGGAGTTGGTTTTAAAATCTATGGAGAACTCCTCCTGTTTTGGGGTTTTCAATAAGATGGGCCAACAGGTGGCCTTTGCACGTTTGGTAACGGACTATGTGGTTTTTGCTTGGCTAATGGATGTTTTTGTACATCCGGACTATGGGGGACAAGGGATAGGAAAAATGTTGGTAGGGCATATTCTCCAACTTCCAGAGTTACGGAGTGTTAATGGCATTGGACTGCGCACCAACGATGCCCAGGGGTTTTATGAAAAGTTCGGTTTTGAAAAGATAGCGGAACCAAAAACTTGGATGCTAAAAAAAACTAAATGAGAATTGTTCCGGCCATAGATATTATTGAAGGGAAATGTGTCCGCCTATCAAAAGGTGATTACAATACCAAAAAGATATACAACGAAAACCCGCTTGAGGTTGCCAAGGCATTCGAGGCCCATGGTATCCAATATTTACATTTGGTGGATTTGGATGGTGCCAAATCCAAACATATTGTCAATCATAAGGTTTTATATCAAATTGCGTCCAAAACGGATTTGAAAATAGATTTTGGCGGAGGGCTGAAAACGGATGAGGATGTACGGGTAGCTTTTGAAAATGGGGCCAAACAGGTAACAGGAGGCAGTATCGCAGTAAAGGATAAAGCGACCTTTATGGGATGGTTGGAAAAGTATGGGTCGGAAAAAATCATCTTGGGTGCGGATGCCCAGAACGAAAAAATAGCTGTTTCCGGTTGGCAGGAAGAATCGGATTTGGACTTGGTTCCTTTTATAAAGTCCTATCAAAAAGAGGGAGTTGCCTATGTGATATGTACCGATATAAGCAAGGATGGCATGTTGGAAGGACCTTCATTGGATTTGTATAAAAAGATTCTTTCACATACCAAACGAACCGAAACACGTATCACTATGAGTGGTGTAGAAGATATTGAAGTGCCCGGGATTCATCTTATTGCATCGGGAGGTGTTGCCCGGTTTGAGGACTTGCCTCAATTGAGAGAAATTGGTTGTGAGGGTGTTATAATCGGTAAGGCCATTTATGAAAATAGAATTAGCTTAAAACAGTTGGAATCCTTAAATATATAGCCATGAAAGATAGGGTATCGCAGTTGGCAGAGGAATTTATAGCCCAGTCCATATATAGAATGGATGAAAGTACTAGAATGGTCCACATATGTATGGAACAGTTGTCCGAGGAAGAAATTTGGAGAAGACATAATGAATCTTCCAACAGTATTGGCAATCAAATCTTGCATTTATGTGGAAATATAACGCAGTATGCCATAGCGGCCTTGGGCCAAGCAGCGGATTCCAGGGACCGTGACAAAGAGTTTGAGGCACGTTCCGGGTATTCAAAATCCCAACTGGTTCACATGCTCGTCGATACTGTGGAAAGGGCAAAAAGGGTGATGGACGGTTCCAATGTGCAAAATCTGATGCGCAAGCGTAACGTTCAAGGTTTTTACTTTTCGGGAATGGGGATAATTATTCATGTTGTTGAACATTACTCATATCATGTGGGCCAGATTGCACAGTGGACCAAGATGTTGAAAAATATGGATTTGGGTTTTTATGATGGAATAGATCTCACGGTTAAAAACGAAGACTAGAATGCTAACAAAAAGAATTATCCCATGTTTGGATATAAAGGATGGTCGCACGGTAAAAGGTATAAATTTTCTGGATTTGCGTGATGCTGGAGACCCTGTAGAACTCGCCGCATTCTATGCCGAGGAAGGTGCTGATGAATTGGTGTTCCTGGACATTTCAGCCACAGAGGAAAAACGCAAGACCCTGGCGGAACTGGTCTATCATGTGGCGGAAAAAGTGAATATCCCCTTTACCGTAGGTGGCGGTATCTCCTCGGTGGAAGATGTGGATATTCTACTTAAAAATGGAGCGGACAAGGTGTCTATCAATTCGTCAGCGGTTAAAAATCCACAATTGATCAATGACCTGGTAGCAAAATTTGGTTCACAATGTATTGTTGTGGCCATTGATGCCAAACAGCTAAACGGAGAATGGAAAGTGCACCTTGTCGGTGGAAAGGTGCCCACGGAGGTAGAGTTATTTGCATGGGCAAAGGAAGTAGAAGAACGTGGGGCCGGAGAAATCCTATTTACATCCATGGACCATGACGGCACTAAAAATGGATTTGCAGATGAAGCCTTGGGTAGAATGTCCGCGGAAAGAAATATTCCGGTTATTGCCTCCGGAGGGGCAGGAAATATGCAACATTTTGCGGACACCTTTATAAATGGCAAGGCGGATGCCGCATTGGCCGCCAGTGTTTTTCATTTTAAGGAAATGAGGATAAGGGATTTAAAAAAAGAGCTGAGGAAATCCGGGATTCCCGTAAGGCTTTAATACTAATGATCAAGAGAGGAATAGATGGAAATAGATTTTAAAAAAAATGAAGATGGGTTGGTACCGGTAGTTATTCAGGATGACGTTACCAAAAACGTCCTGATGTTGGGCTATATGAACCAAGAAGCTTTTGATAAGACCCATGAGACGGGTAAAGTAACCTTTTTTAGCAGGTCCAAACAACGCTTGTGGACCAAAGGGGAGGAGAGTGGCAATTTCCTGCATGTAAAGGATATTAAGAATGACTGTGACAACGATACGTTGTTGATTACAGTAAAGCCAGCTGGCCCAACTTGTCATACCGGGAGCGATACCTGTTGGGGAGAGGAGAACACGACCAATTTTGGGTTTCTTTCAAAGTTGGAAAAGGTGATAGCGCAAAGGAGGAACTCAGCGGACGGTGAAACCTCCTATGTCGCCTCGTTATTTGAAAAAGGAATAAACAAGATCGCACAGAAAGTAGGCGAAGAAGCTATTGAAACTGTCATTGAGGCCAAGGACAACAATGATGAACTTTTCTTGAATGAAGGTGCGGATCTATTGTTTCATTATTTGATTTTACTCCAAGCCAAGGGTTTTACCTTGAAGGACATTGAGAGTGTATTAAGGGAGAGACATTGAACCTACCTTGCCACAAAACAAATATGGGTGTCCCAAGGACACCCATATTTATCAAAAACAACAGTCAACACTACTAAAAATCAGTCTGTTTTAATTATTTCGGAAGCACCCGATAATCTTCTGAGATTTACGGTGGCATCTCCTCTGTACCTTAGGGTACTCGCGCCCGAGGCCTCTATATCTATGGATTCCGTTACGGTCAAATACGCATCGCTGGCGCCGCTTAGATCTATATCTAATTCCGCTATCTCCAGGTCATAATCCTTAAGGTCACTACTACCAGAAAGACGGGCCCTTAACGATTCCGTGTTTCCAAACACATCGATATGGGAGGCGCCTGATGCCCTGATATCCAAATCGGTAAGATTCATTTCACCGGAGAACGAAGATGCCCCCGAGACTTCTAAGTCCACCTCCCTTGTACTTAATGGACTCTCCAGGGTAACGTTGGAAGCACCGGAAATATCAAAATCGGAGATTTCCCTGGTGGTTATAAAGACGTTAAGGGTTACATTTCCCCTTAAATTAGTGTGGTTCTTTAACCTTACCCTTAAGGTGTTTCCTTCCTTTTGGATAATAATCCGGTCCTGAATATTATCATTGGCCTCTACCTCTATGCTTTCCTCTACATCCGAAAACCTAATATAAACATTAAAGGCATTGGATACCTGTAGACGAGAGTAATCCGTAAAACCATAACCTACTGTGGAAATCCTATCTGAGGCTCGTATCGTTTCGTAATCACAGGAAACCATTTGCAAGCTTAAAACGATAAGAACTGCAAATACTAGTACGCTTTTCATTTTGATAATTTTTCTAATTGATTTTCAAGATTGTTTTTCAACTCCATGACCGGGATCCATTGAAAGTTGACCGGAAACCATTGCTCATGGTTCTTCAAAGTGATGGAGTGTGATGTATTTCCTTTTTTTAGGTATACTTGATTGTTTTCCGAAAAGACATGTTGGGTCTCAATTACTTCATGGCATACCGCACAAAGACCGGTAAACGAATTATTTTTCATTTTATATATTCTTTTTATAACGGTTTCTACCCATATTAAAAACACCTATCTTAACCCCAATGCCGGCTGAAAAACCATTGATTCGCGAAACTGGGCTGAAATCAAGGTCTATCTTGTTGGAAAAACGATATTTTACACCGGCTTCAAGCTGTAGATATCGGGAAACATTGAACAACATACTTACTCCCGGTTCCAAAACAAAAATGGCATCTACATCATCCTCAGTAAGCTCATAATCGTCATCATCGAAATTATCATCAACGTAACCAACGGCACCTGCGCCTATTAAGAGGGGAAATGATAGGTTTACCACAGACTTGCTAAAAAAAATGGGCTCCAAATGTAAGCCGCCATAGGCCCCGATCAAGTCCTGATCCCTGGCCAGGTCGCTATTGAAGACATCCTGAACGGAATAGAAAAAAGTTCCCGAGAACCCCACTTCAAATTGTTGATTGGCTACATAGGCCACTTTGAGACCGCCTTGATAGGTTGGCTCCCCATCAATTTCACCGAATTGGGCGTTTATTCCCAAGTATACGCCGTGGACCACATTTTTGCGATCGTTGAATTCAAGATACTCCTCGTCTTCCTGATCGTCTTCCTGTGCATAGGTAAGCCCTGCAAAAAGTAGAATAATAAATAAGAAAAAAGATTTTTGATGTACCATGCTTTATTGTTTTTTGATTGTCTAATTCAAAAGACAATCCAATTGGGAAAAGGTTGCATATTTTCCAATTTTTTTTTTGAACGAAGTTTTTGTGTCGAATATATTACCCATTCGAGGTTGACTCCAAACAGGCAGAATTTGTTTTCGGAGCTAAAATTCCTTTAAAAGTATGACGCCCTTTACCCCCGTAATGGAAATCTCGCCCGAGAGCCCCTTACCGTATGTTGCCGTTATTTCTCGGATCCTTTGTCCCTTGTTCAACATTTTGGTCTCAACATTCTTAAAGGACTTGGGAAGCCGTAATAGGCCTTCTTCCAAAGTGGCATCAAATCGAAAGGAGAAGTCGGAGATGGCAAGACTCACTTCGGAAGATTCCTGATCGATGACAATGGTGGCATCCGGATTAGTTACTTTGGACACTCTAAAATCTGCAATTTTCATGGTAAGATTAACTTGGTCCCCAACAGCATTCAGTTGCATATTGGTAAATCGCAAATCCCCGTTTATACCACTTACCTCCCCAATTGTGATTTCGTCCTTACTGGAGTATATCTCCAGGGAAGATACCCGGTCTATTTCGATATCCGTACCACTACTATTGATCCGTAAATCCTTGGACTCTTCCACATCCACACTTCCATTTTTTACGCGAATATTCCCATAGTTGATGTTTTTGGTCCTCAGTTTTCCATACTTTAAGGTTACATCTGCATTGTTGATATCCTTATTGACCCAAACATCGCCATGCTCAACGGTAGCTTTCAATTTTCCGGACCAATCACCGATGATCACGTCTCCAAATTTGTTGGTAATATCCAGTTCCGCATTTTCCGGTAATTGAATCGTATAGTCTATTTGGACATTACTTCTATCAAAATCAAAAGGGTTTGCCTTATTGAAGTACCGGGCAAAAAAACCGGTACTTTTCTCCGCAATTTCTGAAGTAACCGTTATAAAATCCTCAATTTCCCGAATGTCCAGTGAAATGCGGTCCAGAAGGTTTTTTGCGTTGTCCAGTTTCCTGTGCGATACCGTGATATCTACCGTAATGGAGACATTGTCCCTATCCCATCCAGTAACGGTTACGTCCCCGTACTTGTTTTCCAAATACAGCTCCCCGGAATTGGTCATTTCGTAGGTTTCCCTAAGCTGTTTCGATACCTCCTCCTGTGCATGTGAAGAATGGCCACATAGCACGAGGACCAATACAACAAACAGTTTTTTATAAAATGTATCCATCATAATCTTCATTTGTTATTTTAGAATCATTGATCTGATGCAACAGATTCTCAATGAGTTCAATTCTTTTTTTGTAGTTGGCAATAATGGCTTCTAGAATACGCTCATTGTCCAGGTTTTTTTTCATTTCCAATTTTAACAGCTCATATTCCTTGTCCAATTCATCCATGAACAATAAAAACTCCTCCTTATCCCCATCAGATAGTTTAGGGTTATCCTTAACAAGTTGTACCTGATAGGAAACCAAGCTCTTATAATGCATATCGATATCCAACAATTCTTGGGAAACAATAGTTTCTTGCATATTGTAATCGGCTTTTTTCATCAAGAACACACCGGTAATTCCGGCAATTCCGAAAAGTAAAAGAACACCAGCGGCCACCCGTATTAATGGAGATCGCCATAGAGGCACGACTTTCGGCCCTGGTTCCTCCAAATCTGAGGCGATATTGGCCCAGAGTTTGGCCTTATCTGCTTTATGTTCGTCGAACAGCGCTTTATTTTCCCTAATGTGCTTTTCAAAATTGTCCATTATAAGGTGTTTATAATTTCAACTAATTTTTTCTTTGCCCTGTGATATTGCGATTTTGAAGTGGACGTTGAGATATCCAATATCTCTCCAATCTCCAAATGATCATAACCTTCAATGAGGTATAGGCTTATAATTTGCTGGTATCCGGCCGGAAGCTTTTTCAATCCCATTTTTACTTTTTTTATATCGACGGCCTCAACATTCTCTTCAGACTCTTCCTTTAAGTAGAACTCATGGTCCTCAATAGGTGCAATGGGAATCTTTTTTAGCTTTAAATGATTAATACTCTTGTTGACAACAATTCTTTTTAGCCAAGATCCGAATGTACTTTCATATTTGAAGCTCCCAAGATTCTTAAAGGCATCTACAAAACTTTCCTGTACAATATCTTCTGCATCTTCCTTTATTCCCAGCATACGCATGCCAATGTTGTACATGGCATCTACATAGAGCTCGTATAATTGATATTGCGAGTTCCTATCACCAGACTTGCTCCTTTCAACAAGCTCTTTATGTGTAAAGCGAATATTGGTTTCCAATTAAATTGAAATGGTTGTTTAACTTCCTAAAATCAAGCCGACTACATTGCTAAAGACAAGTGGAAATTAAAAGGGTTGCATTTAATGAAATATTTTTATCAAATGTAAAGTATTTCAACAACGCGATTTGGCACTCGAAGCAGGGTCTCCGGCTTACGGCTATGAAAATCCCAACCTGTCTTGATATTCTTTAAGTTTTCGAATTCTTCAATGAAATAGATTGAGAATCAATTTTTTATTAAAACCCATACGGAGAATTTATTCCATATGAATGTGTTAAATATTGCTAAAAACGCAAAGTTTTTAAAGCTATGTGCAACCCTTGATTTTTTAAACTGTCAATAGAGCGTAAGAATTTAGAACCCAAAAAAATTTGAATATGCTCATTAATTCGAGGTCAAAAAATCTCCCGAAAAAAAGGACCAATATCTTCCTTATCCTTCTAGGCATGCTTATGGTCAATGCCTTTGTTTTTGGTCAGGAAAGCTTCACGATCAATGGTAAGGTTACCGATAAGAATAACGGGGAAACGTTGTTCGGTGCCTCCGTATTTCTAAAAGATACGAACATAGGTGTAGTCACCAATGAATATGGTTTTTATTCCATTACGGCCCCTAAAGGGAACTATGTTTTAGTAATATCCTATATGGGCTATTTGGAAATAAATCAAGACATACAATTGGATAAGAACCAAAAACTGGATTTCGAAGTCCAGGAATATACGACCCGATTGGACGAGATTGTCGTGACCGCCGAGGAACCGGAACGGATAAGTCTTAAAAAACCCGAAATGAGTATTGCCAAACTCAATATCAAAACGGTAAAACAAATGCCCGTGGTATTGGGCGAGGTGGATATCTTAAAATCGATTCAACTATTACCCGGCGTTACAAATAACGGGGAAGGATCCAGTGGATTCAATGTTAGGGGCGGGGCCGTTGACCAAAACTTGGTATTGTTGGATGAGGCCATAATTTATAACACTTCCCACTTGTTAGGTTTCTTTTCGGTGTTCAATGCGGATGCCATAAAGGACATGAAATTATATAAAGGGGGGATCCCTGCCCGTTTCGGGGGAAGGGTTTCCTCGGTCTTGGATATTCGACAAAAGGATGGGAACAGTAAAAACTTTTTCCTTACCGGAGGAATCGGGGCAATTTCAAGTAGATTGGCGGCCGAGGGTCCCATGTTCAAGGACAAGGGTTCCTTTTTGGTAGCAGGAAGAGGTTCCTATGCCCATCTTTTGTTAAAGGCAGCCGGTGAAAAGAACAGCGCTTACTTTTATGACCTGAACCTTAAGACCAACTACAACCTAAACCAGAACAATAGACTCTTTCTTTCCGGGTACTTTGGGAGGGATGCTTTTGATTTCGGGGATAGCTTTGATAGCAGCTACGGTAATCTATCCGGAAACCTGCGTTGGAACCATATTTTTAATGACCGCCTCTTTTCCAACCTCTCCCTTATCTATAGCAAATACGACTATGATCTTGGGATAAAGATCGAGGAATTTGAATGGATTTCCTCCATCAATAACTACAATATAAAGTATGACCTTGCCTATTACGTAAACGACAGGTTTAAATTGGACTTTGGGGCAAGTAGCATATATTATGACTTTGACCCTGGCCAGGTACGACCCACTTCGGAAACATCGGCCATAAACCCGCTATCATTAGATCGTAAAAAAGCCCTTGAAAGTGCGGCGTATATTGACGCCGAATACAAACTTACAGATAATTTGACTGCACAGTACGGGCTGCGTTATAGCGTCTTTAATCGTTTGGGCGGGCAGGCTATGGTAGATTATGCCAACGATCAGCCCGTGGTGTATAACAGCACCCTGGGTATTTATCAGCGGGGTACGGAAATCGGGGAAACGGACTTTGAAAAAGGTGAGACCATAAAAAGTTTCGGCAATTTGGAGCCGAGGGTATCCCTTGCGTACCAATTGAACGATGTTTCCTCGGTAAAAGCCGGATATTCCAGGGTAGCCCAATACATTCATTTGCTGTCCAATACCACTACAGTAACCCCATTGGATGTTTGGACGCCAAGTGGCCAATTTATCGAGCCACAATTGTCCGACCAATATGCCTTGGGTTATTTTAGAAATTTTATGGACAAGACCTTTTCTCTGGAAGTAGAAGCATATTATAAGACAACTTCCAACCGCATCGACTATATAGATGGGTCAGATCTTATTGGAAACAATACTATTGAGACCGAAATCCTAAATGGGGAATCCCGTGCCTATGGACTGGAATTTTTGGTACGAAAAACCGAAGGTAGGCTAACCGGTTGGCTGGCCTATACTTTGTCAAAATCGGAGCAAAGGACACCCGGGGGTAAAGCAGGAGGCCCGGGAATAAACGATGGTAAATGGTACAACACACCTTTTGATCGTACCCATGATCTTTCCCTTACCGGAGCATATCGATTAAGCGACAAATGGAGCTTTGGAACCAATCTGGTATTCCAGACCGGTAGACCCGTTACCTATCCCAATGGTCAGTATGAGTATGAGGGCCTATCCATTGCCAGTTATTCGGATAGGAATTCGGATCGATTGCCGGCTTACCATAGATTGGATGTTTCGGCAACCTATATCCCCAACAGGCGGCCAGACAAACGGTGGAAAGGGGAGTGGGTCTTTAGTATCTATAACCTATATAACCGTAAAAATGCCGCCGCGATTTCATTCGGGCAGAATATAGAGACAGGGGCCAACCAAGCCACCCGAGTAGCAATTTTTGGAATGGTGCCCTCCGTAACCTATAACTTTAAATTTTAATTAAAATGAAGACTCTTTTTAAAACCGCAATATTGTTTCTGACCCTAACCTTTATATCCTGTGAAGATGTAATAGATGTGGATGTACAGACCGCTCCCTCAAGATTAACCGTTGAGGCCTCCCTGGACTGGGAAAAGGGAACCACTGGAAATGAGCAGACTATTAAGTTGAGGATGTCCACCGCTTTTTTTGATACCACAACAAACACCGCTGTAACCGGAGCTTCCGTAAAGGTCACCAATGATTCCAGTGGTACCGAGTTTATTTTTGCGGATCAGGGCAACGGGGAGTATCGTACGAGTTCCTTTGTTCCCATAATCGATCAGTCCTATACCCTGGAAATACAATATGATGGGGAAACCTATAGCGCCACCGAGACTTTGATGTCAGTGACGGACATCACCGAAATCAACCAATCCCGCGAGGATGGTTTTGACGATGAGGCACTCGAGGTCAATATTTTCTTTACCGATCCCGAGGATGAGGACAACTATTATCTTTTTAGGTTTCAGGAACGAGGGGATTTGCTACCGGATTTTGAGGATTTGGATGATGAGTTTGTAAACGGAAACGAAATCCCTTGGTACTATGAAAAAGACGATGATGATGATACCGAGGAGTTCGTACCTGGCGATATAATCGATATTGCCCTCTACGGAATTTCTGAAGATTACTACAATTACATCCGTATCCTTATTGAACAATCCGGAGGTGTCGACCTTTTTGCCACCATTCCCGTAGACCTGAGGGGAAACTGCATAAATCTGACCAATCCGGATAATTACGCCCATGGCTATTTTCGTTTGACACAAGTGGTAAGGGCCAGTTATGAGTTTGAATAACTGAAAATCTTGGTTGCTGATTTTTGGGTTTTCAAGGGCCGTCTAAAGAAGTTACCTTTGTAGAAGAGGTAGGTTCAATTTAGGCGGCTTTTTACCACCATACTACGAAGAACTTGTCAAATTGGCCGTTAGGTTTTTTCATCCAGACCATAGGAGCGTTTTTGCTGAGCATGCCAAGATTGAGTTCCATTAGGATTTGATGGTGCGATGACCATGGGACGTCTTTGTGTGGTACCACGACCCACTCGGACTTAAAAGGAATATAGTAGGTATTGGACCAAAAATCTTTGGTATTGAAATCATCGAAGCGAAGCCAGTACCCAAAAATGCATCCCTGATTTAATGGCCTAATATGGACTTCTGTATTTCGATACGGGGCAAACAACTGTGCCTTGAAGCATACCTGATGTTCAATTTTTTTGGAATCGATGGCCTTACCGGACAAAGCAATTATTCCTTCATGGGAATGTAGCAAGGGGAATTGCTGGTCCTTTATTTTTTCTATTTTGGTAAAAAACATATCCCTTCTATTGGGGCCTATTAAACGATGTATGGGTTCGGATATTTCCGGGTCAATAAGGTAGAATTTATAGGTGAGTTCTACATGGATCAACTTTTGGATTTGAACTTCCATTAGGATAAAGTCGATTTCCCCTATAGTTCGGTTGCCCCTTTTGACGGGTACCCCGTGCAACAGGATTTCGTAGGAATCGGAATGTGCCATGAATTGTTTAAAAACATGTTCCATCTGATGTCCTAATCGTATTCTTTTGGGAATGGGTTGCGTCGAAAAATGGTTCAGGTCTATTTTGGGAAAAGTAAACTGTTGTATACCAAATTGTACATTCTGCCAAAGCGGAGGGGTGTTCAAAAAACCATAAAATTGTTTTTGATCCATTTTTTTTGAAAGAATTACCAGTGCTACCAATGAACATGAGCCATTTCTTTGAGTTGGGACATGCACCGGGGTTTGAACCCCATAAAGTTAAGTTTTCTTTAAAACCGGAATGGATTCTGCCAAATGTGTTAATTTTATATAATGGCTATGATGACAAGAAAAGGTTTTCGCTTTGTTCCCTACGAAGCTCCGGAACAGACTCCCTTTGAAAAACTCTTTGATATTTTCCAAGAACTTATTACACACACCTCGGGGGATTTTGACGAGGCAATCGATTGGTTACGTGAATTGGATAAGGAATACGAACTTACCGACGAGAACTACACCATTGACGATTTTATTGAAGATCTAAAGGCCAAGGGATATATCCGTGAAGAATTTGAAGATGGGGACGGGCAGTCCAATGACGGGGAAGATGGACAAGATGGAGAAGATGGCAATGGAAACGGTACCATTTCCATTACTGCGAAGATGGAACGGATCATCCGACGTAGAGCTCTAGACCAGATTTTTGGTAAACTTAAAAGAAGGGGCGCCGGTAGTCACAAAACGGGTTCTTCCGGCCGAGGGGACGAACATACCGGGGATTTCAGGGAATACCGCTATGGCGATGCGCTGGAACATATTTCAATGACCGAGAGCCTAAAAAATGCCCAGATAAATCATGGTATCGGCAATTTTTCCCTCAGCGAGGAAGACCTAGTGGTGGAGGATACCCATTATAAGGCGCAAATGAGCACGGTACTCATGATAGATATTAGCCATAGTATGATTTTGTATGGCGAAGATCGCATCACACCCGCAAAAAAGGTGGCCATGGCCCTAGCGGAATTGATTACCACAAGGTACCCAAAAGACACCTTGGACATACTCGTTTTTGGAAATGATGCCTGGCCCATTCCGATAAAGGATTTACCCTATTTAAAAGTAGGGCCCTATCATACCAATACCGTTGCAGGTCTACAATTGGCTATGGACATGCTCCGTAGAAAGCGGAATACCAATAAACAAATCTTTATGATTACCGATGGTAAACCCAGTTGTTTACGGTTGCCGGATGGGACATATTATAAAAACAGCGTAGGTTTGGACGATTACATTGTGGAGAAATGCTACAATATGGCCAGGCAGGCAAGAAAACTACATATTCCCATTACGACATTTATGATTGCCCAGGATCCCTATCTTATGCGATTCGTGCGTCATTTCACGGAGGCGAACAAGGGGAAGGCGTTTTTTACAGGATTAAAGGGATTGGGCGAAATGATTTTCGAGGATTATGAGTCGAACCGACGCAAAAGATTAAAAGGTTAAAAGCAGGAAAAATCTATGAAATTGAATTATAAAGAGACCACTACACTTGGCGAACTCAAAAAGGCAGGGTACCAAGGAAAAAGTATTAAAGATGAATTGCGCGACAATTTGCGTGAAAAAATCAAAACAGGGGAAGAAACGTTTACCGGGGTATGGGGCTATGAGAACTCGGTAATACCAGAGTTGGAAAGGGCTATCCTATCCAGACACAATATCAACTTGTTAGGGTTGCGGGGGCAGGCCAAGACGAGACTGGCCAGACTCATGGTAAACCTTTTGGACGAATGGATTCCCATTGTGGAAGGTTCCGAAATCAATGATGACCCGTTTAACCCAATATCCCGTTATGCCAAACAACGCATTGCAGAACTTGGGGATGCCACTCCTATTTCATGGTTGCACAGGAATGATCGGTTTTACGAAAAATTAGCTACCCCTGATGTTACGGTAGCGGATTTGATCGGTGATGTAGACCCCATAAAGGCGGCTAATTTAAAGTTGTCCTATGCCGATGATCGAGTCATCCATTTTGGGATGATTCCTAGGGCCAATCGCTCAATTTTTGTTATCAACGAACTTCCTGATCTACAAGCTAGAATCCAGGTCTCACTTTTTAATATCCTTCAAGAAGGGGATATCCAAATACGGGGCTTCAAATTACGATTGCCCTTGGATATTCAGTTTGTGTTTACGGCAAATCCTGAGGATTATACCAACAGGGGTAGTATAGTAACCCCGTTAAAGGATAGGATAGGGTCCCAAATTTTGACGCATTACCCGGAAGATATAGAAACGGCGCGTAAAATTACGGAACAAGAGTCCAATTTGGATGCCCGACAAACAAATCTGGTTTACGTACCGGATTTGGCCAAGGATTTGTTGGAACAAATCAGTTTTGAGGCTAGGGAAAGTGAATATGTGGATTTTAAAAGCGGGGTAAGTGCCAGGGCCAGTATCACCGCTTTTGAAAATTTGTTAAGCACAGCAGAACGGCGAGCCCTGCTATCCGGCGCGGATAAAACCAATGTTAGGCTAAGTGATTTCTTGGGAGTTATCCCGTCCATTACGGGAAAAATAGAACTCGTATATGAGGGCGAACAGGAAGGAGCGGATGCCGTTGCGGAAAAACTTATTGATGATGCGGTGAAATCTTTATTCCCGGAATACTTTCCAAAGATCAATAAATTGGAACGAAAGAACGAAGAGACTCCTTATGATAATCTGGCACACTGGTTTTTTGAAGGTGAAGGCTTTGAACTGTTGGACGATTATACGGACGAAGAATACAAACGCGCCTTGGACAGTATTCCTGCATTAAATCAATTGATAAGGGAATACCAACCGGATTTCCCGGGGAAGGACGTTTATTTTCTTAAAGAGCTGTTGCTTTGGGGACTCGTTGCTTTCAAAAAATTGAGCAAGCACCGATTTACGGAGGGCTATCAATTCAAGGATCTGTATGGAAGTTTTATCAGCGGTCTTTAAATAAGTCCTTTCTTAGGGAATATTACGGGGTCCTTTTATTGACCCTAAAAAAAGAAAACGCCCCAACGGACTACAAGTCCAATTAGGGCACTTCTTTTCATAGCAACAGTTTTCCCGTCAAATCTGATAAGCCGGTAAATTAAAAATAAAGGAGCTCCCTTCCCTGGGTTTGCTTAACACGGTTATCGTGGTATCGTGCAAATCCATTATCTTTTTTACAATGGCGAGTCCCAGGCCGTAACCTTGTTTTTTGGTATCCTTGTTCACCACCTGTTTGTATCGGTCAAAAATAAAAGGTTGCTCGTTTATCGGTATGCCATTTCCCGTATCCGTAATATTGATTTCAACATTTTTATCCTTCCGTTGTATTGAAAGGGTCACCTTGCCATTGGCCGGGGTATATTTCAAGGCATTTTCAATGAGGTTTTGCAACGCTCTCTCCACTAAACTTACGTCGGCAAAGACCATACTGTTCTCTTTTGGGTTTTCCAAATGAAGGTCTATTTTCTTTTGATCGGCCAATACCTTGAACTTGGCAATAAGATCATGGGACAGTTCCGTTATCGAAAAGGGTTCTTTGATCGGGGTAACCTGTTCCGCCTCAAGTTTGGAGTATTCGAATAGTTGGTCAATAAGTTTGGAAAGCTTGTTCACATTGCCATGTGTAATCTTAAGATATTCCTGCTTTTCGTTTTCCGTAAGGGAATCCCTTTTCATTTGAAGTGTTTCGATATAACCCTTTAGAACGGCTAATGGAGTTCTTAGGTCATGGGATACATTGGCAATAAGTTCCCTTCGTAGCAAATCCACGGATTTCATCTTATCCAAATTGCCGACAATGGTATCGGCCATATCATTGAACGATTTGGCAAAAACCTCAATATCCGATTTTTCAGGATTTTCGACCCTTGCTTCAAGATCTCCTTCTTGAAACCTTCGAATGGTGCCTGTAATCAGGCGTAGATTTTTGGTCAGAAACCAAATGCTCAACAGTCCTACAAGGGCGGTAAAAAAAGTGGTCAAAATTACTGCACGTATGCCCAATTTAGCGAAATATTGACCTAAAAGATTACTGCTTACCAATTGAAATTCCACACCTTCAAGAACAATGTAAATATATCCCTCACGTCCATCAATATTAAATTGAGCCGCGGAAAAAATCTTCTGTTCGCCAGGATTTCTGGGATCATCCCCCAATACAAAGTCTTTCCCGTCATTTTGTATAAAGGATGTAATAGGAGCCAGGGAGACACTTTGTTCCGGGGCATTGTCGCCATGATCTAGCACAACGGAATATAAAATCTGCCCAGTTTTATTTAAAAGATATACCTCTATTCCGCGGTTTACGGCCATCATATCATGCATCAAATCCCCAAATAGGGCCTTATTGACGCTACCGTCCTCAAGAAATGGCGAAGCACTTTGAAATTTTTCCTCGATGACATGATTGGCCAATTCGGCATTCAGACGTTGGGTGGTCTCTTGATAGTATTTGTTGGCAAAATATCCTGTAATAACAATATAGGACACGCCCATTAGAAGTATTAGAAAGACAAATACAAGCCACAACTTCTTTACCAACCTTGGTGTAAGGGTCTTTTGCTGATTGCTCATACCGCGATGTCTTCGTTAAATTTATAACCCACGCCCCAAGTGGTCAGGATATAATTCGGGCGGGCCATGTCCGACTCAATCTTGGCACGTAGTCGATTGATATGTGAATTTACGGTATGTTCATAGCCCTCAAAATTATAGCCCCATATCATGTTCAATAATTCGGTTCGTGTGTAATTGCGTCCTGGATTGGAAGCCATTAGGGTAAGTAACTCAAATTCCTTTGGGGACAGTTCCACTTTTTTGTCCTTCAAGAGCACTTTTCGTTTATCGATATCGATAAAAAGCCCCTCGGCGGAAATCGTGGAAGTATCCTGTTTATCCGTGTGGATCATATCCGTCCTACGCAATACCGCTTTTATTCTGGCCAAAAGCTCCCGTATGCTAAAGGGCTTGGTAATATAATCGTCAGCTCCGATTTCCAGTCCCAACACCCGGTCTATCTCCTCGGACTTTGCCGTCAACATTATTATGGGCGTACTTTTCTCGGCTCGTAACTTTTTGCAAATTTCAGTACCATCCATACCGGGCAAGGTCAAGTCCAATAAAATTAGGTCATAATCATTGTCCAATGCCATTTGATAACCTAAATTACCATCGGCTGCCTTTGAGGTAACATAGTTCAAATCTGCCAAATGTATCTCGAGTAGCTGCACTATCTCAAGATCATCCTCAATAATCAATAGTTGTTTCATAGTTAGTTGAATACGAAAAAAATCAAAAAATATCACATAGATATCACGGGTAATTCAAAAATGTACTTTCATTTTTTTGGACCCCATAAAGTATACCTATGAATTTAGAGAATCCTTCATTTCACCTATAGCCGTATTTTTTTTGTGAGCCTTACAATTGTTGGCAACATTTTTTGCCAAGATTGTTCAATAGGCATTTATTGGGGGCATTGGAATAGAAAAGGCCGGTGAGTTGTCCAGGGTCTTTTATAGTATTTTAGGCGCATTTCAGTTGCTATTCCCAAGAATCGATTTGTCGGTTAATGTCATCAAATCTATAGTTACCTATAAGGATTTTTCGGTAATAAAATGCCAATAAGGTAAGCCCTAACAGCATTAGGTGCAAGAAGAGGATTAGTACCCCGATGGGGAGAAATGTTTTGGGAATTATATGGTTTTCATACAGATTGTAGCTCATCAAAATATAAATGGACTCCAAGAACTTAAAGACATAGAGCAGAAAAATGATATAAAGTGCGTATTCCAAATTCCGCATTTGGGGATCCGTCATTTCATTCTCGGTAATTTTGAACCAAAGCACATATAAAAATGTAAAATGGGCCACGGTAAGTAACGGGAAAATATAATTGTCCGGTTTTAGGAAATAGAATTTATTGGTATAAAGTCCATAAAAGCTAAAAACAATCAACGCAGCAAGTACCGCAATGGAAAAGTATATGCAAAATTTCCAAGACATCAATCGCGAAATCGAATTCATTATGCTAGTTTTAAGGTTTCGGGGAACCGTAATTCAAAGTCTACAACGAGGTCTCGTTGTCGTTTATTTCAAATTTTCGATGAAGGGCAAATTATGTTGCCAAATGTAAAAAAAGTGTGGTATTCTTTTGCTTCACCGGAAACGTTAGGAACTAAAAGGAACTATATCAAATCTATCTTAAGATGAATGACATAAATTCGTCAATCTTTTCCGCTTTCTCCCAAATGTACAACTATTCCATCCTATTTGGAACATAAAATTCGGCAAAAAAAGTCCTTATTCCATCATCTAAGCCAAAGCTTCTTGGTGGAAATCCGTGCGAAAATTACCAAGCCCACACCAATCAAAATAATAAGTATGGGCATACTGATTTCCCCAGGTCCATAAACCTCTAGGTTTTTGCCGATAAAAAAAGAATGGAACATTTGTACAAGTATACCAAATAGGGAAATTAATAATATAGGCCTTGCCCATTTTTTTCGAAGCAATAGGGCAATACAGCCTAAAAAACCACCCCATACGGCTAAGGCAAAGGCGGCAGTAGCCCAGGCCGGTCTTGCTTCCAACACCACTCTCTCAGGTTCCGACAGTGTCATAAGGGTCTCTTCAATCATAAAGGCCTGTTGTAGATAGGCCATAACCCCCATTGCGTTCCAGAGCAATGCTATTATGCCAACTATCCAGAACCATAGGGGTGGTTTTTCAAGCGATTCGGTGCTCATGATTCCAAAGGTTTGGCGGTTAAATACCTTACAAAATACAAAAAAAGCAGTAGTTTGTACAGCGTATAAAATCATGGATACAAATACATTATGAAGGAAAAATTTGTGTATATAGTAAAGGTACAGTTCCTAGGTTTTAGATACAGTGGATGGCAAAAACAACCCAACCTAAAGACCGTGGAGGGGATGCTGATCAAAACGCTGAAATTTATAATTCCCCGTTTGTCATTTAAAATACTGGGAGCGGGAAGAACGGATGCCAAGGTGTCCGCATTGTCGGCGGCATTTACGTTAACCCTCAAGGAGTCACCCATTCAGGATAAGAACAATTTTATAAGGCTCTTCAATGAAAATCTGCCACCGGATATACGGATCGTATCTTTGGAGGAAACAAAATCCGACTTCAACATTATTCAAGATGCAAAGATCAAGGAGTATGTGTATCTGTTTTCCTTTGGACGAAAAAACCATCCTTTTTGTGCGCCTTTCATGGCTAATTTTTTGGAGCACTTGGATATTCAATTGATGGAGAAGGCAGCCAAGCTATTTGTGGGAACACACGATTTTTCAGCATATACTTCCAGATTACAGCAAAATACAAAAACTGTCCGTACCATTACCTCTTGTGGCATAGGACCAAATAACTTGCTCAAGGCCAACTTCTTCCCTAAAACCAGTTATGCATTTCGCGTCAGTGGAGCCGGTTTTATGCGCTATCAGATCAGAATGATGATGGGGGCATTGGTCCAATTGGGCAAAGGAGCGCTTAGCCTAGAAGATATACGTTTATCATTAGCCTCGGGTTCTGAGGTGCAGTTTACCTATGTGGCACCTGGATCGGGTCTTATATTGAACGAATTGGAATTTGTAAAAGATGCCGTTTAAATGGCTTTTGACCGACTTTCTGATCAAGCAAGTAAAAAAAATGGCAAGTACCGAACTGATTAGGCCCCATAATTAAGTATCGATTAAATTCAAGTAGAGATGGAGTGGGGCCATTGTGGTGTCGACCCTACCGAGTTGGTAAAATGGGTTTATGGCATTTTTTGTACATTGTTGAAAAACACATAGTATGCCTTTTTGGTTATATATTCTATGTTTTGTTCTTGGAGCATACCTGGTCATTAGCATTTTGCTGTATTTCCTTCAGGATTATTTAATGTTCAAACCCGAAAAACTTCCAAAGGATTTTCAGTTCCACTACGAAAATCAAGAGACCGAGGAATACAATATCGAAACCAGGGACGGGGCCACCATTAATGGATTACGCTTTAAGGCAAAAAACCCCAAAGGCCTGGTCTTTTATCTTAAAGGTAATTCAAAAAGTATTCGGGGGTGGGGAAAGTTTGCCGTTGATTTCACCAGACACGGGTATGATGTACTCATGGTAGATTACCGAGGGTTCGGCAAAAGTACCGGACGCCGTACCCAAAAGGCCATAAAAAGGGACTTACAGGTTATCTATAATAAGGTAAAGGAAAACGTCCATGAGAAATATATTATTCTGTATGGACGGTCCTTAGGCTCTGGATTTGCGGCCAAATTGGCTTCCATGAACAACCCCAGAATGCTCATTTTAGACGCACCCTATTACAGTCTGAGTAAGGTGGCCAAACGTTATCTTCCCTTTATGCCACTGTCCTTATTGATCAAGTTCCCCATGCCGACCAATAAATGGTTAAAATACGTAAAATGCCCCATCCATATTATCCATGGGACGGACGATCGGTTAATTCCCTATAAAACGAGCGTTAAACTTTCCAAGATACAACCGAAATTAACCACGCTGCACACCATAATTGGGGGAGGCCATAAAAATTTGAACACTTTTGAATCCTATCATAAAATATTGACTGAAATTATAACTACTAAGCCTAAGGAAGTAAATTTGGAAGGTTCCAGCATAAACCTCAGACATTCAACCAAAAGAATAAATGCGTAGACTTAAGAAAGCCGGTATAATTTTGGGCGTTCTCTATTTAGGATTGACTTTTTTGGCCTACATCTTCCAAGAACGTTTGATTTTTTTCCCCACAAAAATGCCTTCAGAACACACCTACGATTTTTGTCAATCTTTTGACGAGTTTTTTCTGGAGACTGATGACGGTGCAAAGTTAAATGCGGTGCATATTAAAAATAGTAGTGAAAAAGGGGTAGTACTCTACTTTCATGGCAATTCCGGAAATATTTCCAATTTGTACCATGTCGCCAATCGCATTTCCGATAAGGGGTATGATGCCATTTTTGTAGACTATAGAACATACGGCAAAAGTACGGGAGCTTTAAGCGAAGAAGCCCTGAACAAGGATGCCCAGCTGTTTTATGAGTATACGTTACAGCATTACGAGGAAAATGAAATCATAGTGTACGGGCGTTCCTTTGGTACAGGAATTGCCTCTCGATTGGCGGCGAGGAACAACCCCTGCCGTTTGGTTCTGGAATCCCCTTTTTATAGTGCGCTGGACCTCGGAAAGCATCGTTTCCCGTTTTTGCCCATATCCCTACTTTCCCGATACAGATTTCCATCCCATGAATACCTAAGGGAGGTAAATTGTCCGATTTTTATCTTTCATGGCACCGAAGACGCGGTAATACCTTATGATTCTGCAAAAAAATTGTACGAATCCATTCCGGGCAACGCAAAAAAAATGGTTACCATAGAGGGGGGAGGACATAATTACTTACAGGCTTTCCAGGCATTTCGACAAGGGATGGGGGAAGCACTGCGATAGGCTATTCAAACAAATCCGAGGATAGGTAGCGATCGCCCCGGTCACAGACAATGGAAACCAAGGTTCCGCTTTCCAAGGTTTCCGCCAAGCGCAAGGCTACCGTCGCCGCGCCGCCGCTGCTCATACCCGAAAAGATACCCTCTTCCTTGGCCAGGCGCTTTGCCATAGCCTTTGCCTCATCCTGGCTTACCTCCATGATCCGATCTACCTTGGAAGCATCAAAAATCTTGGGGAGGTATTCCTCCGGCCACTTCCGGATACCAGGAATACTGGAATTATCAGTAGGTTGCACCCCAACAATTTCTATGGCCTTGTTCTGCTCCTTTAAATAGGTAGAAGTGCCCATAATAGTACCGGTAGTCCCCATGGCCGAAATAAAATGGGTGATTTGGCCTTGGGTATCTCTCCATATCTCCGGTCCGGTCGTCTTAAAATGGGCCTTCCAATTGTCGTCATTGGCAAACTGGTTGACCATGGTAAATCCTTCGTCCCTCACCTTTGCCTCGGCATAATCCCGGGCACCTTCAATCCCGGTCTCAGAAGAGGTTAGGGTGACCTTGGCGCCATATGCCCTCATGGTCTGTACCCTTTCCTTGGTTGCATTTTCGGGCATCACAAGTTCAATAGTAAGTCCATAAATTCCTGCAATCATGGCTAGCGCAATACCCGTGTTGCCACTGGTTGCCTCTATCAATCTGGATTCTTTTGAGATATCACCCCGTTCCAGACCACTTTTTATCATATTGTAGGCCGCGCGATCCTTTACACTACCGCCCGGATTGTGCCCCTCCAGTTTGAAAAAAAGGGTCACATTGGGATTTTGATTCAGTACACGGGATTCCACAAGGGGGGTATTCCCGATCAAATCCAGTATGCTCTTAGACATTGGAAGAAGTTTTGATCTTAATTTCAGGGGTGTGAAAGACCGTGGAATGCGGAGGAATGGAGGAAGTTAACCAAGCGTTACCGCCAATAACACTATGTGCCCCAATAACCGTGTCGCCCCCTAAAATGGTGGCATTGGCATAGATGGTTACATTGTCCTCAATGGTTGGGTGACGTTTTGTTCTTTGCAAATCCTTGGCTACATATAAGGCCCCAAGGGTAACCCCCTGATAAATCTTAACGTTGTCCATGATCAAAGCGGTTTCGCCGATAACAACACCCGTGGCGTGATCGATAAAGAAAGACTTACCGATTTGAGCACCGGGATTTATGTCCACACCGGTCCGTCGGTGTGCGTATTCGGTCATTAACCGGGGAACCAAGGGGAAACCCATGGTGTAAAGCTCATGGGCCAAACGATAGATGGCAATAGCATAAAACCCGGGATATGCCATATATACTTCCTCAATGGATAAGGTGGCAGGGTCACAACTCACAATGGCCTCGGCATCAAGATTTAGACGCTCCAATATATCCGGTAGTTTAACAACATAATTGTCCCAAAGCATTTTACACGGTTGGTCCACCTCCCAACACGCCAAATTCACCATCGCATCGAATTCCTTTTCGAGATATTCCAGATTCTCGGCTACCGGCGTATCACTATCAAAGAGTGTGTAAAAAAGTCGGTCGGTAAACTGCTCCACCTTTTCCTTTAAAACATACCTGAGATTGGGCTGTTTTTTATGAAGATTGATTTTTTCAATTATGGGACGATAATCCATGGGAAAATTCTTATACGTTCAAAATTAACCAATATTTCAAAAGCGGTAACCCCTAAATGGTTAACTTTAGCTTAAAATAACAACTGCTAGGTCGTATGTTACAGCCATCAATTACCAAGAAATCCCTGGGTTTTCTAAAAAAGTTGGAAAAAAATAACAATAGGGAATGGTTTACTGAAAACAAACCGGAGTTTAAGCAGCATGAAATGGATGCAAAAACCTTTTTCTCCGGGGTGATGGAAAATCTTAAGCTGCATGACGATATAGACAAAATGAAAATGTTCCGAATTTATCGGGATGTCCGTTTTTCCAAGGATAAGAGTCCCTATAAATCCCATTTTGCCTGTTCTTTTTCCCGTGCCGGTGCACGTTTACGCGGTGGATATTATATACAGCTAAAACCTGGCGGAAGTTTTCTCGCAACCGGTTTTTGGGACCCCAATAAGGAGGATTTGTTTCGGATACGCAAGGAATTTGAACTCGATGCCTCGGAATTCAGAAAGATCATCAACGATACGGATTTTAAAAAAATCTGGGGAGATCTTGTCGGAGATGGTGTAAAAACCGCACCCAAGGGTTTTGATAAGGAACACCCGGATATTGACCTGATAAAAAGGAAACAGTTCATATTTGTCCGCAATTTCTCGGACGATGAAGTGATATCCGATGGTTTTTCAAAAACCGTTGATGACGCGTTCAAGGCCATTCGGCCTTATTTTGATCTGATGAGCGATATCTTGACCACCAATCTCAACGGTGAATCGATTTTAGACTAGGACAGGCTCCTCAAAAAATTGTATCTGGTCCTTTAAGCGGTCAATGACCATGCCCATCATGCGCTTGTTCAATGCCGAGGAATTTTGAATGTACTTTTGGTATTCCTCCAAAGTAAATTGACCGATAATCATCCCTTTAAGGGAATTCCTGAATTTGATATCCTTTTGGATGGCATTTTCTAGGTATTCCAAACGCTTTTCCAAGACCAGATCGTGGAAACGATTTTTGTGTTTTGTTATATAATTGGCAAAAGCCGCCAAAAGCAGCGGGTTTTGGAACTTGATAATGGGCCGCAAGGTTTCGTTCTGGAAACGCTCGGCATCGGTCATTTCAAGGGTGATTTTGGCTTTTGGAATGTTAGGACGAATGTTTAAAAGAGAATGGGACCTATCGCTCATGTCGAGAAGTTTGTATAAAGTTAGCGGTTATTGTGCATCCCAATTTTGGAAAATTTCGAAGTTTTCAACGGGGTTATGAACAAGGGGAAAAGTTTTATGTGCTCCTAGAGGAATTAGTAAGAAAAATCACCAAAAAGCTGTACTTTGTAAGTAGTATTTTAAAGAAGGAAAATCGACGGTTTCTGAAATATGTGAACTATTGGATATTTCTAGAGCTACGTACTATAAATATCTTAGACACCAAGGGCTTTCTGGGAAACTTAGACCATATACTGGTAAACATAGCCGATAAATATAGCTGACTTTGAACTACAAATACAATATAGAAAACCTGGATTGGCAACAATTTGAACTTTTGTCCTTTAAATGTTTACAGGTTGATGTTTCCAAATCGATTGAACCAATGGAAGGGGGTAATGACAAAGGACGAGAATTTGTCTACGAGGGGGTGACAAACTTTTTTTCAAGTGATGGAAAAACCCGAAAATACATATTTCAATCAAAGCACAAATCCAAACTTGATTTCAATTCTCTGAAACAGGATTTGAAGAGTGAACTTGACAAAGTCTATTTAAAGAACAAACTAGTTTCTGATATTTATTGCCTTGTAACCAATATCAGTCTCACCGGGAATCAACATGATGACCTATCTGAAATCTTTAACAACTTTGTACTTAATAATGAACTGCAGTTTAAGTTAGAGTTTAAGATATACAGTTATAGGCATTTTGAATCGTGTATCGATAACAATGACGAGATTAAAATTTTATTTCCAGCCATTATTAAAAATGCTGATTTTAAAATTTTGCTCGATAGAATAATAAACAAAGTAGAGGAGAACAATTCTAGGAGCTTCGTCCATCTATTTGAAAAGAACAGAACCAGATTTGTTTACACAAGTATTTTTAATAACGCCCTAGAAAAAATTGAAAATAACAATATTCTTTTGTTATCTGGCCCACCAAAATCTGGAAAGACTTTTACCGCTGAAATGATTATTTTCAATAAGCATTTTCTTGAAGAATTTATTCCCTATAACATCATCGATATCCATGATTTTGACAGGTTTTATGATACGAGCAAAAAACAGATATTCCTTTTTGACGACACTTTCGGAAAGTATGAATTGGATTTTAATCGAGCTGATTTAATTAATAGAAAACTAGAATTCATTTTTGATTTATCAGACAACAACCATAAGTTCATTTTTACAAGTCGAGAATATATATTCAGAGCTTTCATAAATTATTCCGACAAGGAAATTAAGTCAATAATCGAAAGGATCAACGTCGATGTCAATATGCTAAGCCAGATAGAAAAAGAGAGCATATTCTTTAGGTACTTTAAGCTTAATACGGGTTTATCGGACATCAAATTTGATTTAGCTCCTCTTATAAATAAAGCTAATTTTACACCAGAGGTTGTTAGATCTTACTTTGAAAATAATAAGGACTTTGATTATACCGAGTTCTTAAAACATGTTGATTTTCCAGATAATTATTTGAAGAAGATCTTCATAAATCTTGATGACAACAAAAAAATACTGTTGTTGTCCATATTTCTTTCCTCTAATAAAAGAATAGAATCTATAGCTTACTGTTACAATTACATCCATGAAGATTTGGATGCACCTAAAAAATTGATTTTAATAAATGAAGAACTGGAATTGTTAAGGGGTAGCCTTTTAAGTAATATAATGGGTAGATATTGGTTTTATCATCCTTCAATGGCCGAATTTTTCATTCAATATATTAATCAAGATTTGTTGTCTTATAGAAATATTCTGTTTAAAAATATTAATACAGACTTGTTATTTATGTCCGGCTTCCGCAAAAGTTATGGCAAAAGCAAAATATCGATAGAGGAGGAAGACGTTTCAAATCTGACAATTGGTTTTGAAAGATTCATATCAAATCCGTCTGTGGATTTAAATAATATAAACGGTGTGTTTAGTTGGTTGAAAGAACCAGATAGATCTGTTTTCTTTCAAGTAAATTATAACTTAAAATATAAAGATATTCTTGAAAGTATGTTAGAGTCTTTAAAAAAGAAGAGCTTAAAGAATATGGCAGATGACTCAATGGATCTTTTAGGAACATTTTTTAAAAATGTCAGAGGTATTTTTTTTAATGAAAATCTGGGATTCAAGACTTTTTTCAAGCAAGACGAGTTAGGCCATATCTTAAGGAAAAACAGGGGCAAGGAAAGATTTTGGTTTTTAGTCTTTAGTATTATGCCGTTTCTACATGAGAAACTAATTTTTAATGAAAACTATATTGGACGCAATTGGCTTAATATTTTTTATAAAGAATTAAAGAGGGATGTAAATACGTTGGGACATGAGTTATACGGCAACGCTTATCCGGAGTTTATCGAACCAAGTCGTTATAAAAAACTAATGGAAGAAAAAAAACTTGTTGAGGCTAATAAAATAAAAATGAGGTCAAAAGCAGATTACAAACAAAATACAAGCCGTACATGGTACAAGAGATACATGAATTGTAAAGAAAAAATGATGTTGGTTAAATCGATACATCCGCATGGTTATACAATTTATGAAAAACTAATACCTTTTTTTTCGCACTTATCTATTCTAGAAGAGAACCAGAAAAATAGATACATTTATAACAGTAAAAAGAATTGGTGGTGATAGGAAGGCCTTCACATTGGAGAATTTACTGACCATGTCGATCTTTGATTAGCCCGATCAGAATAAAAACAAAGTCGTTTAGGGCAAAAAGTAGGGCTAAAGCCGTGATGTAAGATACAAGAGAATTTATAGGTTACTCGTTTTACAATTAAAGGACAATTCGTACAGGCGGCGTGTGATTCTTATTTTAAGGAGAATCTAGCGACTGATCATGGATTTAAGGAATATAATTGTATGACGTGCTGTACTTATCGCATAAATTGCGAGAAAGTCAATATTATTTTAGATACGCTGGTCCGTCTAAAACTGATGGATGATGAGAAAGCAAAAGTTTAAATAAAACGATTCTCACAATATTCTTTACTTATTAGTTTTTATGGATAAGAATGAAGTTGATTATATATTGCGATACTCATCTCATTTGATGACGCTAGAAGAGAAAAAGGCATGGAGGCATTATTCAACATTGTTTAAACAGGACAAGGAAAACGTTTCTGAGTTTTCTCACTCTCGAAGAGAAATGCTTTTGAGAAATAATTGGATAACGGATGACCCCGAAATACTTATTTTACTTAAAGAGGGTATAGAGGTTTTTAGGGAAAATACGGCCAAAAGAATATTATCGGATAATGGAAATGAAATAGTTTTCAATTATTGTCCTAAATGTGGCAAATTAACAAGAACCCCAAAATCTAAACAATGTAGGTTTTGTTTTCATGATTGGCACCAATAAATCTCCCCAAAAGGATTCAATGTATAAATACCGTTCTTCTTCTAGATTCAAAATTTTCGACACGGTAGTTGCCACCCTAATGTTTATAGGAATAGGTTATGCTGTTATAGCCACCACGAATAATATTGCAGCTCAAATTAGTGTTGCGATGGTGGTACTTTTCATTTCCCTATGGATTGCCCACCGCAGTAGGAATAGGATATTCGATGTTGAATTTAAGGAGCAATTCATAGTTGTTGACCATGTCTTCAAACCTGACAATGCAAGGATTCTGTATGAAAACATAATTGAATTACAATTCATATCCGTAAATAAAAGCCCCACATTCAACAAGATGATATTCAATTACGGGGAAAAGCAGGAAACAATTAGATTTAAAACGATAGCCCGTGGAGATGAGTTCATAGATTTTGTCAAGTGGCTTAAATCCAAGAATGACAAAATCAAGGTTTCAGTTTATCCCCCAGACCATTATATGAACCATAGACTTCAGAAGGAATATGGTTTCAACTATAGAAAAGTTCCCAAAATTGATTAATGAAAAATCTTGGGCCTAAACTTTAAAGTTCGAATAAACGATTAAATGAGTTGGGATTTATATGTACAAGATTGGGGAGATTTTGATTCATTAGAACAAATACCTGATGATTTTGAACCTAAACCAATTGGCAACAGAAGCGAACTAATTGATAAAATTAAAGTAGCTGAACCGACTGTGGATTTTACGAATCCATCTTGGGGTCTTTTGGAAAATGAATTCTTCTCAATTGAGTTTAACATGGGAGATTCTGAATTGTCCGACGGCTTTGTCATGCATGTTCGTGGTAATGAGCTAGCAATCCCATGCATAGGTAACATTTTGGACTCACTTGACTTAAAGGCAGCAGATGGATTTACTCCTGACTTTTTTGATGTAGAAAAATTTAAGAAGGATATGAAAAAATGGGCAGCCTATAGAAATTCTATTCCTAACAAATAATAAAGTTCAAATAAACGATTATCTAAATGGAGAAATTAAAGAAATTTATGATGGGCTTGACCGGACTATCGTTGCTTCTGGTGATTTTGGTCTACATTGCCGGGTTTGGGTTTTTCATTTATTTAATATGGACTTTTCTTAAATTCATTAATAATTAAAAGTTCAAAAAAACGATGCTTGAACAAATATTGGGTTTAGTCATAGAGATTTTAAAAGATCAGAAAAAGCTGATGATAGTCCTTTCAATTTTGATTATCATCCTTTTAATTGGTTTTGCTATGTATTCTAAAGTGCAATAAAAGGATTCTTCGCCGTAGGTGGCGCAATTTGTTTTCAGGGTATGTAACAAATTAGAGTGGTTTTCATCTAACCATTAATCAATCAAAACGAAATACGATGAGACCCATTATTACGACCCTTGCCCTTTTTTTCTTTTCAATCATTTCATTTTCCCAGAATTTGCAATCCCTGTTAAAGGGAAAGAATATCAACTCCACCTTTTCAATTTTGGCGTATGATGAAAATGCACAGGAATGGGGCATTGCTGTTGCCACCAACAACATCTATGTGGGAAATTCGACCATTTATATAGAACCGGGACTGGGTGCATTTTCGGTAATCGCCGAAACGGAACCCAGATATGCGCAGGCAGGCTTCGAAAAGTTAAGGGAAGGAAAGTCCATCACGGACGCCATCCTGTACACCAAGAACGAAGACGGGCACGCAAACTATCGGCAAGTTTCGGGAATGGATAAAGATGGAAACGTTTATGCCTTTACCGGAAAATCATTGAAATTTTGGAATGGAAAAGCTTCCCAAATTGTGGGAAAGAACTATGTGGTAATGGGTAACCAATTGGCAGACAGCGTGCTCACCAATATGTCCAAAACATTTGAAACCGCCACCGGAACACTTGCACAAAGACTCCTGGAAAGCCTTATGGCCGGTGAAGCATCGGGAGGACAGATTTCCGGGAAACAGTCTGCGGCGCTTGTGGTAAAAGGCACCAACAATGAGTGGTACAATCAGATAGACCTACGTGTCGATCATTCCAGCAATCCAATAGACGACCTACGGACACTCCTGGATTTCCACTATGGAAGGATTAGGTTGAACCAAGCGCTCTATGCACATAGCGAAGGAAACCGCTCAAGGGCATTGGAAAAATTGTCAGAGTCAGAGAAAATGCTTGACGGATGGACCGGGATGTATTCGAGAATCGCTTCGGCCAACATTGCATTGGGTGATGAAGAAAGTGCTATTAAATGGATCAAGAAAGGGATTTCAGAAAATCCGAATTGGTCGATGTATCTACCAGCATTCCATTTTTTAAAAGATCACCCTGAAATGAAGGGATTGATCAATCCAAGTACATTTACCACAAAAGATTGGGAGGCCGCTCTACATATGTTGAGCAATCTTGGACGGGAATTGGAGGTCATAACATTGGCCCACCGGCTGAAATCGGATAAAATTGAATCGTCTTATCTCAATTTCCTGCTTGGAAGAAGCTATTTTTACGAAAAGGAGAATGAAAAGGCAATCAAGTTCCTGGAGTTGGCACTACAAATGGATAAGGAAAATATTGAGGCTGAAATGTTGTTACGCAAAATAACTGGCTAAAAGTTCAATTAAACGATGACAAATGAAAAGGTGGAAGATGATAACATTAATAATTATTGGTTCTATTTTTGTCATTTACCATATGCTTTATTTTTCTGGATTGTTAGCTGTTTTCAGGAATTCTACCTGGTCGAATGAACCAAACATCAAAGAAGGGGAAATTGTCATAACAACCAATCTTATATCCCCAAAACCTGGGGATTTTGTAAGTTATAGATTTAAGTATCCTGATAGTCTCCATTCTCATTATAGAATTCATCGATTGGTTGCGGTGGAGAATGATATTCTTGAAATTAAAGATGGGGTTTTATTTATTAATGGGAAAAACTTTGATAATAAATATGCACTTGCTCATGAGTATAAAATCTCAATTGAGGAGTTTAATAAATTTGATGTCATAAGAAGAGAAGTCGGTGAAGACTACTGGTGGATGAAGCCCCAAGATACTATTTCAAAGTTTATTGATGATAGAGTCGCGGAAAAATTAAATTTAAAAAAACGAAAAGTTGTTGATGCTGCAAGTAAGTTGAACCAAACTATAAAGGCCATGTATGGTCAGAATTGGAGCAAGGACAATTTTGGTCCATTCAAAATTCCTTTGGGAAAGGTTTTTATTATGGGAGATAATCGTGATCAATCTGAGGATTCTAGATACATAGGGCCAATTGAGAAGTCTGCGTTGAAAGGCGTTTTAATCGAATAACTTTTCGAAAAGTTCAAAAAAAGGATAACTGTGATAACGAAGGATTTTATTTTGGCTACAATATTGATTTCTGCAATCCATTTGCGAAGTTAGAATGCTGAATTAATATCCCAAACTATTCAGAACAGAGAGCCAAATCACGATAAAACGACAGTATTGTCCAAGTTTTGAATTACAAATCAGGCGACAATCTTCTCGTTCTTACAAGGTTTGCAGTTAATGAAAGTGGAGAATTTGTTGATACTAAGGTAAGGGGGCCGCATGAATTTCTCGAGAATGAGCCCGTCGAAATATTAAACAAGTCCCAAAAATAGATCCTCTATTGAAAGATGGCGTATCCGCCAGAGCCGCGTTTTGCTTCCAATCAATTTTCATATTGAAACCAAAGCGGAACGAAAAAGACGTTTAAGAAAGCAAGCTAAAAAGAATCAAAAATGATAATTAGGCACCATTACAAAACAACGGCAAAAGACATTCCCAAACACAACAAGAAATAATGTAACTTACAGGTCGGTTTAGGATTCAAAGGGATCCTTATGTACTATAAAACTAAACTAACATCAATTGTAATATGCGTATTGTAAAGCCGTTTACCGTGCCCGTCTCCCTATATTGTATTTTGTCCCTCCTAGTCTTAGGCTGTACGCAAAAAAAGAATACTATGGCAATAGAAAAATCAACGAATCTTGTACATCCGGAAGATTGGCCCAACATTAGACCGCTACCCTTGGATCCGGCGATAGAAGCGCAAATAGATGATCTTTTACCAAAACTGACGTTGGAACAAAAAGTAGGTCAGGTTATCCAGGCGGACAATGCTTCGGTAACGCCGGAGGAGGTGAAGCAATATCGCTTGGGTGCCGTATTGAGCGGCGGAAATTCCGCACCTGGGCCATTGCCTTATGCAGATACAAAAGCTTGGTTGGAATTGGCCGATAAATATTACAATGCATCCATCGATGACGAAGGTGTTGAAGTGGCCATTCCCTGTATATGGGGCATAGATGCGGTACATGGGCATGCCAACCTTAGCGGGGCTATTGTCTTTCCGCATAATATTGGACTCGGTGCGATGAACAATCCGGATCTGATCGAACAAATTGCAGCGGTTACCGCCCATGAGCTTACGGTATCCGGCCATGATTGGACCTTTGCCCCAACTTTGGCGGTTCCACAGGACGTACGCTGGGGGAGGAGCTATGAAGGATTTTCTGAGGATCCGAAGATAGTCCATTCATATGCAGATCGCGTTGTCTACGGGCTACAGGGCCGTTTTGGCGAAGAGGATTTTATGGGGGCCGGCCGTGTTATATCCAGCGCCAAGCACTTTCTCGCTGACGGGGCTACGGAAAAAGGGGTCGATCAGGGCGATGCCCGTATTAGCGAAGAGGACTTATACAAGATACATGCGGCCGGATACTACACCGCCATTCCCGCAGGCGTACAGACGGTGATGGCTTCTTTTTCCAGCTGGCAAGGTAGAAAACTTCACGGCGACAAGGATTTATTGACCGATGTCTTAAAAGGCCAACTTGGCTTCAACGGCTTTGTGGTAGGTGACTGGAACGGTCATGGCCAGGTTACCGGCTGTACGAATACCGATTGTGCGCAGTCGCTAAATGCAGGTCTCGATATGTTTATGGCCCCGGACAGTTGGAAGGGCTTGTATGAAAGCACCTTGAAGCATGTAAAGGACGGTACTATTCCCATGACACGATTAGATGATGCCGTGCGTCGTATCCTGCGCGTGAAAATAGCATCAGGGATATTTACCAAAGGTGCGCCGAGCACACGAAAAAATGCCGGGGATGAAAGTCTTTTGGGGCTCCCTGAAAACAGGGCCATAGCACGCCAAGCCGTTCGAGAGTCGATGGTTTTACTTAAGAACAACAGTAACGTGTTACCCTTGGATGCCTCAAAAACAATTCTGGTAGTGGGTGATGGAGCAGAAAGTATATCCAAAGCCAGTGGGGGTTGGACGCTTTCCTGGCAAGGGGTAGGACATACCAACGAAGAGTTTCCCAATGGTGAGTCCATACTGGATGGTATACAGGAAGCGGTGCAAAAAGCTGGGGGTAAGGTCGTATTTTCCGCCGATGGTGCTATAGCTATGGAAGCCGATGTGGTGGTCGCCATTTATGGTGAGGACCCCTACGCGGAGTTCCAGGGGGATCGTGAAAATCTCGATTTCGTTCCCAATGGTTTTGACGTGAATACATTGGCGGAGTTTCAAAGTAAAGGTATTCCCATTGTATCCGTCTTTTTATCGGGCCGACCTTTATGGACCAATCCTGAAATCAACGTCTCTGATGCCTTTATCGCAGCATGGTTGCCTGGTAGTGAAGGAGGAGGTATTTCGGACCTATTGTTTCAAAGGGATCCTTCCTTTGATTTTACAGGTCGTTTATCTTTCTCTTGGCCATCCAGTGCCGTAGTTTCGAAAGATGCCGAACCGTTATTTAAGTTAGGGTATGGCCTTACCTACAAGAACGATACAACCGTCGATCAGCTTACGGAAAATTCAGGGTTGGAAAATAGCGCTATTGCATTTACGGGTGAGTTTTTCAGCAAGGGAATCCCTGTTGCACCTTGGGGATTATGGTTGAGTTCCGGCGATTTGAATAAACAAATTGCGAGCTATCCAACATCCGTAGGAGGGTTGATTGTTAGTAAGACCGATCACAAGGCCCAGGAAGATGCTTTGAGGATAAAATGGACCAAATCTGACCATGATGAAATGCGGATCAATTCAGCTTCACAGATTGATTTGTCCCGTCAGGCAAATGGCGCCATGGAATTGACGTTCTCAGCGAAATCATTTGAAGCCGGCGAGGCACTTGTCCAAATAGGGATGTGCAGCGAAAATGCCTCTTGCGATCAATTTCTTGAAGTCAGCATTGCGGCGAATGACTGGGACGAATATCGAATAAGCCTAAGTTGCTTTGCCGATCTTGGTGTAGATATGACCCAGATCAGTTCTGCCCTAATCATTACAGCTGGGGAAGGTGTAGATATTGGACTAAGCCATATTCGCTTGGAATCGGATATCGATGCCAAACCTGGATGTGACGGAAAGTAGCGGCATCCTGTAGTTCGTGACTGAAATGACCTTTAGGGGACTGCTCCCAAAGTTCAAATACGGGATGATTTCCGTGAAGGTAGTAGGGCAATTACCGGCCAGGTCTACTTTTCATAAGCCCGGTCAAAATAAAAACAAGAACACTTAAAGCAAAAAGTATGGCTGCGGCTGCGATATAGGATACAAGAGGATTCATAGGTTACTCGTTTTTTAATGAAAAGACAATTCGTGTAGCTGGTATGGCTCTTATTTTAATGTGAATCTAGCTACTTATCATGTATTTGAGGTCTACAATTGTATAAAGTGCTATCCTTATCGTATAAATTGCAAGAAAATCAATTTTTTTTTGATTGTCGGTTCGTTTAAGACCGCTATATTTTGAGAAAAGAAAGTTCAAGTAAACGATGAAAAATAGCGTACTTATCCTGTGGTATGTTTTGGTGATTCTAGGATGTAATTCCCAAACCAGGGAGAACACCGTACGAACCGAGACTTTGGAATCAGTCATTGCGAAATTTGAAGATCAACTCAACAATGAACTCGAAAATTATGGAAGTATATCCGGGGCTATTGTTGTAGATAACCAAGTTATTTGGTCCAAAGCCTTTGGTGTTTCCGATTCGGACAAAGCAACTAAAGCGGATACGACCACAATTTATCGAACAGGTTCCATATCAAAACCGATTACCGCATTTTTGATGATGCAGTTGGTACAGGAAGGGACAATTACCCTAAGTGACCCTGTTGAACTTTATCTTCCCGAAATTAAAAAACTGGATGGGTATTCCGACGCAAGACGAATCACTTTTCAACATTTGGCGGCCCATACTTCCGGGCTTATAAGGGAGCCAAAACAAAAAGATGCGGCAGCTGGACCAATAGCCGAATGGGAAGCCAAAGTATTGGAATCCATTGCCAATACAAGTTTTCAGTATGATCCTGAAGAAAGATTTAGTTATTCAAACATTGGATACGGTATTTTGGGGTTGGCCCTTTCCAGGGCTGCCGACAAGCCGTTTATGGAGTTGATAGAAGAGAAAATATTTGAACCCCTGCAAATGGACAATAGTTATTTTATTGTGCCGGAAGACCAAATTTTTAGGCTTTCCAAAGGTTTGGAAACGGGACCCGATGGTAAACTAGACCGGGAAAAACCACAAAGGGAGCATATGGGGCGTGGCTATAAAGTCCCCAACGGGGGCATCTATTCAACCCCGAACGATTTGGCTAAATTCATCCTATGCAATCTGGGACTTTCGGTCAAATTACTTTCAAGAAATAATTTATCTCGCATGCAGACAATCCAGACCCCAAAAGGTGAGGGGCAGGCATACGGATTGGGCTTTGGAATACAACAGGATTCCGTATTAACCGTAATCGGTCATTCGGGAGGGGTTGCAGGATACCGGGCCAACCTGGCATTCGACAAAGACCGGGGCAATGGGGTTGTCCTAATGAAAAATTATTCGGCCGATAGCCCCAATATTTCGAAGTTGTCCTTCAATTTACTAAAGGAATTGGCACAACTTGATGAATAAGACAGGGTGGATAGCGATTTGTGAATTTCCTGTATTCATGGTTATTGGCCCAATTGGACTTATTTACTTCCAAAAATTCATAATTTTAAATGAACCGATAAACTTCTATCTTATCGAGAAGGATTTTTGTGCAATTTAAATCGGTAAAAACATCTATGAAGACATCCACTAACCCATTTAACGGCGAAAACCTCTTTGAATTTCAGGAATTGAATGATTCGGGGCTAAGAGAAAGGATTGCCAGGGCCCAAAGCGCATTTCTAGAGTGGAAAACAACATCATTTGGCGAACGCGCCAAATTAATGCGCACCGCAGGTAGGGTTTTAATGGAGAATTCAGAAAAATATGCGGAAATCATCACATTGGAAATGGGAAAGCCCATTGTCCAGTCCATTGCTGAAATCGAAAAATGTGCCTGGGTATGTGAATACTACGCTACCCATGCAGAAAACCATCTTAAGGATGAAATTATCAAGACTGAGGCGGAGGAAAGTTTTGTCCGTTATGAACCCTTGGGTCCGGTTCTGGCCATTATGCCCTGGAACTATCCTTTCTGGCAGGTTTTTCGCTTCGCCGCACCCAATTTGATGGCCGGTAATGTTGGGCTGCTGAAACATGCCTCCAATGTGATGAAATCCGCGGAAACCATTCAACAAATTTTTGAAAAAGCTGGGTTCCTAAAAGGATGTTTTCAAAATTTGGTCATATCCAATGATCAGGTAAAAACGGTCATCGGGAATAGCGCTGTAAAAGCGGTAACACTTACCGGCAGTACGCCGGTTGGGGCATCCGTGGCCGCTACAGCCGGATACCATATAAAGAAAACCGTTCTGGAACTTGGTGGCAATAATGCCCTTGTCGTTTTTGATGATGCCCAACTGGAACGGACATTGGATATCTGTATCCAAGCTCGATTTCAAAACACAGGGCAGAGTTGCATTGCTGGCAAGCGCCTCCTAGTACAAAGCGGTATTGCGCCGAGATTTATTCACGGTTTTAGAAATAGGGTAGCTAAGCTTAAGAGCGGAGACCCCATGGACAAGGATACCTTTGTAGGCGTCTTGGCCCGGGAAGATTTGGCTATAGAGCTTGAAAAACAAATGAAGAGATCTATTAAAATGGGGGCAAAGGTAATTTTAGGGGGAAAGCGCAATGGAACCTATTTTGAGCCCACAATATTGCTGGATGTGACGAGGAACATGCCTGTTTTTAAGGAAGAGACCTTTGGTCCGGTCCTTGGAATAACTATTTTTGACACCGAGGAGGAAGCAATAGGCCTGGCCAATGATTCGGAGTTTGGATTGGGAATATCTTTATTTACTTCCGATAGAAATAGGATTCAGAGGTTAATACCCAAATGCAATGAAGGTGCCGTTTTTGTAAATGAATTGGTGAAGAGTGATCCCCGCTTACCTTTCGGAGGGATAAAGACATCAGGTTATGGTAGGGAGCTTTCGGCACATGGCATTAGGGAATTCATGAACAGAAAAACCGTTTATATAAAAAGTTAATCGTAGGCCTTTTGGTTCTCAATCAAAAACACGACAAAATTTAATACGAGACACTATGAAATTTGGTAAGGTAGATCAACCTGAGCTTATTGATTTTAGCATTCCGCACGACCATCCCGGTACGGAGGTCTTGTTAACAAAATACAAGGGAGAAAAAGAACCTTTTCATGTAAAAGTTGGTTGTGCCAAATGGAACCGCCAGGATTTGAAGAACTTCTATCCCAGAGGCACAAAGGACGAATTGGCCTATTATGCTTCCCAATTTAATTGCATAGAACTCAATGCGACCTTTTACCGCATCTTCCCGGCCAAGACCTATGAGGGCTGGTATGGGAAGACCCCGGAGGATTTTAAGTTCTTTCCCAAAATCGTGCAGAATGTAAGTCATTTGCGCAGGCTTAATGAGCAGGCTTATCCTATTTTGGAGGAATACCTAAATGTTACGGCCAATCTCAAGGAAAAACTGGGGACCCTATTTTTGCAAATGCATAACAATTTTAGTCCCAAGGATTGGGATAGGGTAGTGCGTTTTGTTGAAAACTGGCCCAAGGAATTCTCCCTGGCCATGGAGTTTAGGCATACGGACTGGTTCAATGACGAAAAGGTGGCACAGGAACTCTATCATCTGTTGGAAGAAAACCAAATTGCCAATATTCTGGTCGATACCGCTGGACGAAGGGATATTATGCACATGCGACTTACCAATAACGAAGCCTTTATCCGTTATGTGGGGGCCAATCATGAAAGTGATTATGCCCGGTTGGATGATTGGGTGGATAGGTTGTATGATTGGCAACAAAAAGGCCTAAAGAACATCCACTTTTTTGTCCATCAAAATTTGGAATTGGAATCTCCCTTGCTCTCAGTATATTTTATCGAAAAACTCAATAAAAAATTAGCATTGGATTTAAAGGTTCCTGCCACTTTGGTACAGCCTAAAACCCTCTTTTAATAGGTTGCCCCCACTTCCACAAAGGAGTTTTTTGAGTGTCGCTTTGGGGCTTCAGGG
Source organism: Ulvibacterium sp. (assembly GCF_028285715.1). Lineage (GTDB taxonomy): Bacteria > Bacteroidota > Bacteroidia > Flavobacteriales > Flavobacteriaceae > Ulvibacterium. The sequence continues at coordinate 37,020 of NZ_JANQOO010000021.1, read as the reverse complement.
GAAGCCATGCAGCAGGTGGAGCCCAGATAGAACAAAGCGATTTCCTCCATTTTTTTTATAGATTGACCCACTTTTATAGATTGGGCCAGTTCTATGGTCCGTACGGCGGGACCTCCGACTATGGACAAATACCAAGTGCGACCTTTATCGTCCCGGATATCCACATTGTAACGTTCGTTCCTAAAGGCCGGTAAGGAAGGGTTTTGTTTGTATATCCAGGGGCGAAGGACTATTAAATCCCCGGGGATATGTTGTATGCGGGATATGGTACCATGTACCGGGGCATGTATCCGGTGATAGTTTTTATTGTGCAGAAACACGTTGGTAAACGTGTATTCCCTGGGAATAGCATTACGCTGTGTCCCAAAAATTGTGGCGATAGATCGTACGTCGCTTTTAACCCGTGACGTTTCTATTTGGGACACCTCGCCCTGGTCGCACAACAGGCCTTCACAGGGCCACACAAAGGGAGCATTATTTTTTGGTAGTTCCTTAAACTCGCGGATGAAAAAGTCCTGAAAGCTTTCAAAGTCCCTTTTCCCAAAAGGAGGTTTAAATTTATCCAGGTAATTTTTATCCGAATAATTGATACGAATATAGGTCTTAATGAAATTTTTGGAAAAAGGTTTATCGTATACCGAAGCGTATTTGGAAGATAATTTTCGCTGTACGGTACTGGGCATACCGCCCCAAACATTCACCGAAAGAAAGGTATATAGTTTGGCCCGCCATTCCGGAACCTTAAATATCGTAAAATGCGGATCGGAATAATAATCGTCTTCTCGGTAGGTAGCGGCCTCCATTTGTTTTATTCCACCCTTCGGTTATCCCATAACACATTTACTATTTCCCATTGACCATCTGTCTTGGTCAAATGCATATAGTCATAATAATCAGGCATATTGGTGCGCACACCAATACTAGCCATATCTTCATCCATATCAAGGATTTCAACCGTTACCGTCGAAAACTTGTTAGGTCTTTCAGCCCTATTCCCACTTTCCAATTGTGAGTAAGGGTCCAATTTTTTATAGCCACCATCTTTTAGGGTTCGGGAAACTTCATCGTTCTCAATCCCCAGCTCCGCCATCTTGTAACGAACTACCCTTTTTGTGGGTACTTGACCGTTATGATAATGGTTTTCCATATAGTCCGTTGCAGCCAGTTCAATAGCCTTTTCATCAGAAACTTGGGCCAATCCCATAAATGAAAATAAGGATAGGATAAGCAGAAGAAGAAATTTTACGATTGTCGTCATGCGAAGGCGGATTAGGTGAAGGATAAATGTATTTCATTACGGCCCAAAGAGAAAGTCAATTAAGAAAAGTTTATTCTAAGCTTAACATATTTTATGGGTTGTTCGTCACATCTGTTAAAATTGAAAATCAATTTCCACGGCAAACCGGGTATGTATTTAATGCGATATGTTCATTTTGGGACGATACATATCGTCAAAAACCTCATAAAGTAGGTGCAAGATTTGCAAATTGAAAAAACAGAGGGATTGTATTGAATTTATGGATTTTGCCGTAGTTTCTTCCTTAATTTTACACCTGTAAAAATGGCTGAGCTATGAGATTCCACACCAGGAAATGGGTAAAACCCGAGGACCTAAATGCCAATCAAACATTGTTCGGAGGCCGTGTACTGGCCTGGATCGATGAGGAAGCCGCATTATATAGCATTATCCAGTTGGAGAATAAAAGGGTAGTCACAAAGTATATTTCCGAAATCAATTTTATGAGTACCGCGGTACAAGGGGACATCGTAGAAATAGGCATTGAAGTTGTAAAATTTGGCATATCTTCCTTGACGCTTAATTGCGAAGTCCGCAACAAAATGACCCGGGAAACTATAGTTACGGTGGACAATATCATTATGGTAAATTTGGATGAAAAGGGAAAACCCGTACCCCATGGAAAGACCAAAATTGAATTCGTCAAGGATAGGTTGGAGGGAGGAGATTAACTTCGTTTTCTTTGCTGTTTTCTGAAACATCTACGTAACCTAGAAGACATTACCTCCCGCAATTGGGCAATCACGTTTTCAGTTTTGCTTTATTTGGGATTAGTCCGGGTTTTATCTTTTCTAGGAGCATTTCCACCAATAACTGGAGTAAAACCCAAGATTTAACCCAAGATCTGTCTTAATGCTAAAGTAGTTAGCGGCATACTCCGCGAACGCCGTTTTCAAAACTTTCCATTGCTTATTTTTTTCCCTTTGATTGGAGAATAAAGGGACAGGGCCAAAAAGACAAATCACATTATATATCCAATGAAAATTTTAGACCTACAAATAAAGCTGTTTGACAACATAATAGGGAGCCTAGGTAACATTTAATTGTGTACGATATGTGAATTGGTGAGTTTTAACCTAGTTAGAATCAGACTGTTAAAACAAAATAAGAAAATACAGAATAATTGAAGGATTTTTCGCTCTGTATTTCTCAATAACCAAATCAAAACCATTGAATCCCAAAAATCTACTTTGCTCTTTGGAGAACATGGAGTCCATGCTCAATAGCTTTTCATTTGAGGAACTAAGTACTGCGGAGGCTTCCCATTTAAAACGATCATTCCAAGCTTTCAAGAACGATTTGGAACAAAAAGTATTCGGAGAACCCGGTTCCGTAGCTGTTAAGGTTAAGAAGGAATCCACGAACGGGAATTCGAAAGGAAATTTGGGTCCCTCCCCAAACATGCTTATTGCAAAGGTGAGTCACGAAATTCGGACTCCATTAAATGGTATTGTCGGGTTTACCGATTTATTAAAGGAAGATGGACTCACTTCCAAGCAATTGGAAAAGGTCAATGCCATACAATCGGCATCGTACTCGCTGCTGGAAATAATAAACGAACTTTTGGAATACTCCAAGTTATCTACCGGCTTAGAGGATTTTGATACCATAGACTTTAACTTTCAAAATGTAATAAAGGAGGTAACATACTTGTGCAAGACGCTTATTACCGACAAGAAGGTGACTTTGGAAACGGAAATTGATCCGGATATACCTGGAATTTTGGTCGGTGACCCCTCAAAACTTTCTCAAATTCTTTTAAATCTTTTGGGCAACGCCATAAAATTTGTGGAAAAGGGCAGCATTCGATTGCGTATTGCAGTGAAGCAAAAAGTTAAACACCAAATACGCTTAGAGTTTGCCATTGCGGACACGGGCATCGGAATTCCCGAAAGCAAGTTGCCCAATATTTTTAATGCATTTGAGCAAGCTACGGATAGCACGTTTCTTAAATACGGTGGTTCAGGATTAGGTTTGAGTATAGTAAAGCAACTCATTGAAAACCTGGGAGGGGACATTTCGGTATCCAGTACTTTGGGGGTCGGTACAACGTTCAAATTTGATATTCCCTATGGGCTCGGTAATGGCAAAAAGGCTGGTCAAGCTCAGGAGCCTAAAATTAAAAAGGAAAAAGTACGACAATCCATCAAAGGCATGCGGATTCTGGTTTTTGAAGATAATTTGCTCAATCAACGTTTGATAGAAGAGCGCCTAAAATCATGGGGTTGTACCACATTCATTACGGAGAATGCCCGTTATGGTCTCGATATTCTTGAAAAAACGGGACTGGATGCCATTTTAATGGACTTGCGAATGCCCGAGATGGATGGATTTGAAGTGACCCGGCAAATTCGCCAGAATAAAGATGCGACCATACGGGAAATCCCGATTATTGCCCTTACCGCCGATTTTTCCTTAGGAGACAAGAATAAGTGCAAGGAATACGGTATCAACGATTGTATTCTAAAACCTTATAACCCTGATGAACTCATGTTCACCTTGCTTAAAAATAGAGGTAAAAATATGGAGCTTACAGAAGCGCTTAAAAAAACGGTGGTAAATAGAAACCAACACTCCAAGCGGTTAGATCTGGCTCCCATCCTAAAGGATTGTATGGGTGATGTAGACCTTTTACAGGAGTTGATTCAACTGTATAAGCAAAATGCCTTGGAGTTTATAGGTTCGGCCAAGACCCATATAAGATATGGTGATTTTGAAGAGTTGGGACTTGCCGCCCATAAGATAAAGGCGGGACTTGCTATGATGCAGTCCCATGAACTCCATGCCATAATCGTCCAAATTCAGGAAGCCTGTAAGACGCAAGGGGATGTAAAAAAACTACAATCGCTCTACAGCTGTTTTGTGGACGAATACTCAAAAACGGAGTTGAATATAGACCAAGCCTTCCTGGAAATAAAACGAAAAGGGAAATGATAGCCGGAAAAAAATTGCTGTTGGCAGAAGATGATAATCTCCTGGCCTCTTTACTTAGGTACCGTCTGGAAAAAGGGGGATATGAGGTAAGTCTAAGTAAAGATGGGAAAGAAGTGAAGGAATACCTGGCGGAGGAGATTCCCGATATAATTGTCAGTGATATTATGATGCCCTATTTCTCTGGAATGGAACTTATAGATTTTGTACGTAATGAACTGGGTTCCAAAACGCCGATTATAATTATTTCCTCTGCCGGAAACGAGGAAAATGTACTGACTGCATTTGAATTGGGAGCTAATGACTTTATTTCTAAACCAGTGAGCCCTTCCGAATTGATGGTACGGGTTAATAGAGAGCTGAACAATGCAAAAATTTGATTAGCAAAGAGTTAACATATCAAAACATAACGTTGATAAGCGCCCCAAAGATCCATACGGATCTTTTGTGGGATTTAACCTTTTTGTTCGTTGGGCTGGCTGTACTCTATTTTATTGGCATATTCTTTTTTCGAAATAGACTAACTGATAAGGCGGCTAGAGTAAGACAACGTAAAAAGGAACTTTCTCCCATGATAAACAAATTCCTGTTTCATCAGGAAGATGCGGATACCGAGGAGAAGACGAAGTATCTAAACCTTAAAATTGAGGTAAGGGAATTGCTAAGGATCAATTTGAACAGGGTGGTACTGTCGGAAATACTATTGGACTTAAGCAGGGACGTTTCCGGAGATACCAAAAAAAAATTGTTCAGACTATATCAAGACCTGGACTTGGATAAGGATGCCTTTCACAAATTAAAAAGCTTGCGTTGGGAAGTCGTTTCAAAAGGTATTTTGGAACTCACCCAGATGCAGGTAACGGAATCCTATAGTTTCATTATAAAATTCATCAATGACAAAAGAAGTACCATACGCAAACAGGCGGAGATAGCTACGGTAAGCTTAAAGCATGAGGGCCTCAACTATTTTTTGGATACTACGAAATACAGAATATCCGAATGGCAACAGCTAAAACTATTAAATGTCGTCCGGAACTTGGAGGATTATCAACCGCCCCGTTTTAAAGCTTGGCTTACTTCCAAAAACAGGGATGTGGTACTTTTTGCCATACGGTTGATCAAGTTTTACAATCAGAACGATGCCAGCTCTTCTTTGATAGAATTACTGAAACACCGTAACAATCAAATTAAACAGGAAGCTATCCAATGCATCAAGGAGTTTCATATCGTGGAGGCCATGGATACACTTAAACTGGTTTTCCAAAAAGGGAACTTGGATGTTAAAATTTCCATTTTGGATGCCATGGCAATTTTGGGGAGTACCGAGGAAATGGAATTCCTAAAACACGTAGAAGCCAAATATTCCGACTTTGCCATTAAGAGCAAGGCTATTAGTGTAATAAATAGGATTGTACCGGAAAGTATAATGCCTACGGAAGATATAGATAACCGATTGAAGCATGATTGGAAAAACGAGATTACAGCCCCTATAGTCCAAGAAAACCAAGAAACACAGGATAAAACGAGCACAATTTCGGACACTGACAGTAATGGATCGGTTGAATTTGATGAAAAGGAAACCGGTCAAATCACCTTGGACGAAGAAACGAAGGAGGAAAAACTAGAATTCTCCGTGGAGCATGAGATGACTGAAAAAAAGGAAATTGCTACGGACGATATTCCTATTCCAGAAGTAGAAGAAACATCGGTAAACCTTGATTTTCTGCCTCTTGTGGTAGCTCCAAAGTCTAAGGAAAAAAATCTTCCGCCACAAAGCCAAGATTTCCGAATCAACGTTACGGACAATGAAACAACGCGTATTGAAGACCCGTTACGGCTACAGGTAGATTTTGAAGAAATAACAGCTGTTACATCCCATGTGGACGGGATTGAAGTGGAAGAAGAGAAGAATATTTGGGAAAAAAGGAATTTGTCCGAATTGAATTTTTTGCCCATTGTAATTGATAACGATATTGGGCAGGGCAAAGTAGACATAGGAGAAGATTACCACGGAACATTGGAAACCAAGGACCTCATAGTCCACTATGAGGACGTATTACCTCATAAAGACCCACCACAAAAATCGAGGACAAAAAATCATTCAGAAATCTCCGATAACACTGAAACTATGGTATCCATAGCGAAAAAACCGAATCCTCAAAAGCCAATGTCCTTGGGTGAAGTAAACTGGAAATACATACGAAATCTAGAATTGCAATACCAAGTTCTGGAGGTGTCGCCACAGGACAAAGAGAGGCATGACACAGAAGAACAGTACTATGATTGGCCATTGGATGGACTTGACGTTCCAAATACAGACCAAACTTACGATTTCGGAAAGGAATCCTTCCAGGAATTAGAGGATCTCCTCCAACATATTCCTAAACCCCGCTACTACAGCAATGAAATTCTCTCCGTAATCGAATCACTCGATTTAATAGAAGAATTGGGGGACCAACGTGAAATACCCTTATTAAATGACATTATGGAACAATCAAAAATGGACTTTATCAAAGAACGGGCGCGGGAACTCATTAAGAGATTTTCCCGTAAAGATGATATTTATGAAGTGGATTGGGAACTGGACACCTTCCAGGACAATATTGTGGAATACAATGTTTTTGAGGAATTGTTCACAACTTGTGATTCGGATTCCAAAATTATTTTACTGAAGGAAATGTTGGTGGTAGGAGATGAAAAGGAAGTAAGATTCTTGAGAAAACTACTCCATGAGGAGCCAGAACAGAAAATTAGGAATGCAGCAAAAAAGGTATTGGGGCAATTGCAGGAACGATTGTCTCGCGAAGCAAGGGAATGTCAGAAGCAAGCAGGGAATACAATAAAACATAAAACGGACTCCCTCCCATTGGAGCATGCATTTTTAAATGAAGTACCGTATGGCGATGGCAATGATTCCAATCCCTCTCAAAACGACCCTCAAAGAAAAATCGGGTAGGTTTAATGGATAGTGGACTACTACATATTATCCTTGAATACATAAACATTGTATTTCTAACGTTTACGGTGGTATTGTTCTCCATGTTCACCGCAATGGGTTATCTATCTACAAGGAATTCCATCCATTATAGAAACAAAAATAGTTTTGGCGACATTTCCAAGATTATGGCATCGCCTTTGGCGCCAAGTATCACCATTATAGCACCGGCATACAATGAAGGCATGACCATTGTGGAAAATATTCGTTCCCTTTTGTCGCTTCGTTATGTAAACTATGAGGTAATGGTGGTCAATGACGGCAGCAAGGACGATACTTTGGAGAAAATGATAGCTGCATACGACCTCGTGAAAATAGAACAGGAGATAGACCCCAATTGGCGCTCTAAGCCTATCCGAGGGATTTATAAATCCAAACATCGCTCATTTTCCAAACTCACGGTAATAGATAAGGAGAATGGGGGTAAGTCCGACGCGTTAAATACGGGCATGGCACTCTCCAACAACAAATATGTGGGTTGCATAGACGTGGATTGCCTATTGTTGCCGGATGCGCTTTTACATGTTGTAAAATCCTTCTATCAACGATCGAAAAAGCGAGTGATAGCGGTTGGTGGCGTTATCCGGATTGCAAACTCCTGTATTATCCAAGGCGGTCAATTGGAAGAAATCCGGTTGCCCAAAAACTGGTTGGCCAAATTCCAATTGTTGGAGTATACGCGTTCCTTTATTTTGGGGCGTATGGCATGGGGCCGTATAGACAGTCTGCTTATTATTTCCGGGGCCTTCGGATTTTTTGACCGTGAAATCGCTTTGGCCGTGGGAGGGTACGACACCAATACTGTGGGTGAAGACATGGAAATCGTATTTAAAATGCGACGCTACATGCACGAACGCAAAGAACCGTATACGGTGGAGTATATACCTGATCCTTTGTGTTGGACCGAAGTACCGGAGGATACCAAAATATTGATAAATCAAAGAGATCGTTGGGCCCGGGGCAATTTGGAAACCTTGTATAAGCATAAGGATATGTTCTTTAACCCCAAATTTGGCCGTTTGGGTATGCTTAGTTATCCGTACTGGTTTTTTTACGAGTGGCTAGCTCCAATTTTAGAGTTCTTCGGCTTCTTCTCCATCATTTTATTCTATTATTTGGGCATACTCAATTGGGAGTTTTTCTTGGCTATAACGGCTACAGTATATATGTTTTCCATTATGTTTTCTTTCTATGCCATTCTATGGGATGTTTACTCTTATAATGAGTATAAGAAGACAAAGGACATTTTAACCTTAATGCTGTGCGCCCTGATAGAGCCTTTTGTTTTTCATCCCATAGTGGTCTGGTCCGCTATTCGGGGCAACTATAAAAAATTGTTTAAAGTAAAATCGGGCTGGGGGTCCCAAGTCCGTAAGGGATTTGCAAAAGCCTCTTAAAATGCAGAACGATTCAAACATATCAACTATTTCGGAAAATGGGAAGACACTCAAGGATTTCATTCCTTTGGTCTTCAGCTTTTTTAGTTGTTTGGTAGTATGGTCCCTATACCAGAACATCCGGCTATACTTCTCCGGAGCATTGGACGGTTTTTTGAATAAGAGCTTTTTTCTTCTGGTAATGCACCATATTGGGTTCACAGCGGTCTTGGCTTTATGCTCAGCGTTCCTATTTAATTTTTTGGAACGGAGAATGTTTGGTTTGGGACTTAAGACCATCCGGATTGTTTTCTTGGCTTTTCTGGTACTGGAAGGACTACTTATCGAGTATTATGTGCAGAATTACACTATACTGGCATTTGGAATTAACGCCACCTTAAGATCGGACGGTTCTCATTTTTCTTCCATTCCCCTATTAATAACATTGCCTTTGATCGTTGCATCATTCTACTATTTAGCCAAGCGTTTCGTATCCGTTTATGGGCCCATTGGTAAAATGTACCCTTTTACCATAATCCTTTTCAGCCTTTTTTTGGCTACACTCAATTCTAACAAAAAACCCATAAATGAAAACAAGGCCCAACACTTGATAGTCAGTTTGGCTAAAAACTCTTTTGAATTTAATGCCTATGAAGGGGATGAGGAATATCCCTTATTAAGGTCTTATGAACAAAAGGATGACCTTAGTCCTTATTTCAATTTCAAGCAACAGAAGCCCCACATCGTATTTCTGATCGTAGAAGGTCTCGGATCCGATTTTGTTGACCTAGACCCCCTTTATCCGGGATTTACCCCTTTTCTGAATTCCCTCCGGAACAACGCTTTGGTCTGGGAAAATTTCGTAAGCAACACCGGAGAAAGTGCCGCTGCACTTTCCACGATAATGGGCTCATTGCCATTTGGAGATTCTGGGTTTACCCATATGGACAGTTTTGTCCACCGGCATACCCTCTTTGGGATTCTTAAGGATAACGGATACACCACTTCGTTCAATTATGGGGGAAATAGTGCCCTAGATCATTTTGATCGATTTTTGGATGAGGAACGTGTGGACCGGATATTGGACAAAAACAATTTTGGGGATGAACATAGGCAGCAGGAGAAAGATGCTGCTGGTATTTCCTTAGGCTATCCGGACAAGGCACTATTTAAAAAAGGAACCCCCTTGCCGAACTCTTTTAATGGCCCAAGAATGGATGTGTTCTTCACCTTAAGCACCAAATCACCGTACCTTGTTCCAAATCGGGAATTCTATGAGGATAGGGTAGATCGTATAGTGAAAGAGTCATCCATGGGCAAGCGGCAACGCAAACTGGTACGAAACCATAAGGAGATTTTTGCAAGTCTCAAATACACGGATGAAGCCGTAGAAGCCTTTATCAAAAATTATAGGAAAACACGGGAGTATGCCAACACAATTTTTATCCTTACCGGAACACACAATCTCACTGATTTGCCACAAAAAGATGAGCTGAGCAGATACAGGGTTCCCCTAATGATTTTCAGTCCCTTGATCAATTCCCCAAAAAGAATTAGGTCTTTGGCTTCTCATATGGATATAATGCCTTCGCTGGTTTCCCTGTTGGAGAAGGAATTCAAGTTCAAAGTACCGGATCAAGTGGCTTGGCTTGGAGAAAGTCTTTTATACCCCGACACTTTTAATGACGCAAAACAGATTCCACTTTTAAGGGGCAAGCATAATATTCAGGATTTCATTAGTGGCTCCCATTACATGACTGACAATTCCATATATGCGCTGGATGAAAACCTAGGCTTAACGGAATTGGACGATGATAGCGTAGAAGAACAAATAAAGGGCAACTTTAGATATTTCAAATCCGTAAACAAATATGTGATGGGAAACAATCGGATTATCCCTGAGGAAGGGACCATTTTTACGCCTTTGAAGGCAGATTTTAGTAAGCACGATATGGTCTGGATACAAAGTGTTTTTAATGGCAACGATTTTGATCGAGCTTACGAAACAGCGCGAAATCTGGCACATGACGAGGATTGGGACAGGGCTCTATTATTATGTAGGTATATTTTAAAAGAAATACCTCGACATGCGGACACTGAAATTTTGACTGGCCGAATCTATGCCTGGCAAAAAAAATACACCGAATCCATAGCGATTTTGGAGGAGGCCATTCGGAAATATCCTGAGTATGCCGATGGATATGCTGCACTTCTAGACACTTTCTTTTGGTCAGGTCAGCATAAAAAAGCGATAGACCTATCCAAAAGAATAGAACAGAGCGGTATCGTTTCCGATGAAATCGAAAACAAGATTTTGCGGGCAAGGAAAAAGTTGAAATCCGAAACGGAAGAAAAGGACACTAACGTTAAGGAAGATGCCATGGCGGAAACCACATTCACGGAAAATTGAAGTATCTTAAAAACATAGCCTTTTTAATCACCTGCCTATATGGGTTGTCATCTCAGTGTCAGGATTTGGCTTACAATGGTAATCCGGATACCTCCTTTTTCACGGCAAGGGATTTGGCGTTCGGGGGCAATGGAACCGTGGCCCGTGATACTTTACGCCATATTCTCACCAAGTATCCGAATTACACGGACGTACGAAACCTCTTGGCCAAAACCTTAAGTTGGGACAAAAAATATAATGACGCCCGAAGGGAATTCAATAAAATTACATCCGTAGAGCGTAAAAACAAGGAGGTATGGGTGGCGACCATAAAAAATGAGTTGTATGCCCAGGAATACTATATCGCTTTAGGTTTAGCGAATAAAGCTCTGATATATCTTCCCAAGGATTCGGATTTGGAAGCATTGCGACAACAGGCCCTAAAGGGTACTACATCAGAAAGCCCTATGGCATCAAAAGAAACAAAAACACTGGAAGAGACTTCGGAAAATACCGCTTTTAACAATGCCTTTGGAATTTCCAACGCCTTTGAGATTTTTGACATTGTCTATGAACCCATGTTATATACCAGCTTGGAATATCAAAGGGAAACACGGGCGGGAAAGATAATCCCGCGCTTAAATTATGGCAACCGTTTTGAAATTCAAGGGTTGCAATATGAGGTGGACTTCTATCCCAGGTTTTCAAAAAAATTCTACGGATACTTGAACTATGGTATCTCAAAGTCTGTCATTTTCCCTAATCATAGGGTAGGGGCAGAACTGTTTGTGAATTGGCCAAAGCACATGGAAATTTCCCTTGGTATGCGTTATTTGGATTTCGATAACGTAAAGGCCAATATAATTACGGCTAGTGCCGCACTATATCATGGCAATTATTATTTTTCGATTAGACCTTATTTTCTACCCAATGTAAACAAAGGCAGTGGATTTTCAGGCAACCTTTTGGCCCGAAAATACTTTAAGGATGGATCAAATTTCTTAGGAATCAATATTGGAATGGGCTATTCCCCAGAACTGAGACAATTGCAGGATGGAGATGAACTTTTAGCGGAAACCGTATTATACATTGAGTCGCAGCAGGCTATATTGGAATATCAGTTTTCGGGAAAGAAGAACCCCAACCTATATAGGGCCAACCTTGGATTGGGACGCCAAGAACTGGTTTTTGAATCCGGGCGATTTTTTTGGGTGGTATCTGCAGGGATTGCCTACCAGGTCAAATTTTGAGCAACAGGCATCGATGAAATACCAATTATTCCGATGAACGGTTCATGTCAAAAAAGGGGTAAAATGGTTGTATCTCCGGGTTTAACAAGTTATACAACGAAAATTTGAGTTTATACCACAATTAATTGATTTTAAAATACGTTAATAGTATGTTTATATCATAAAACGAAAAAGCCCAAATCTATGCCGGTGGTTACCGGAAAAACTTAACCCAAATCATCATGCTTTACGATACATATGGAGAGGAGTACCTAACCTTTCTACAAGAACTAAACGAAATTTTAAGTCTAAATGAATTGACCGAACTGGACTATATGTAACATCGCATGAAGTCCACATTTAAAACCAAATCTTATGGCAAATCAAAATCCAGACAACGCAGCGTATTTGAATTTTATCGAGGATTTAAATGAAATTCTAGGAGATTTCAATATCAACAAACTAAGTTATTCTTAAGTGTTTAGTGTATTAGTTGTAAAAAACCCCATAGGTTAATACTTATGGGGTTTGTTCTTTAAGGGTACTTTGATATTATCCCAAATAAGCTTTTAGAAGCTTGCTTCTGGAATTATGCCGAAGCTTGCGAATAGCTTTTTCCCGTATTTGACGTACCCTTTCCCGAGTAAGATCAAAAGTCTGCCCTATTTCTGCCAAGGTCATTGATTGTTGGTCTCCAATGCCATAGTACAACTTTACGACATCGGCCTCTCTAGGCGATAACGTATCCAATGCCCGATTGATTTCCGTGTTCAGGGATTGCTGCATCAAAATCTTATCAGGTCTTGGAGATTCCCCGGAACGTAGCACATCGTATAAATTGGAATCCTCTCCTTCACGCAACGGGGCATCCATGGAAACATGTCTGCCGGAGTTTTTCATGGATTGTTTTACTTCGGTAACCGTCATTTCCAATTCCTTGGCTATTTCCTCTGCAGAAGGTGGTCGTTCATGTGCCTGTTCCAAATAAGAAAATGTCTTTTTGATTTTATTAATGGAACCGATTTTGTTTAGGGGTAACCTAACTACCCTGGACTGCTCCGCCAATGCTTGCAGGATAGACTGCCTGATCCACCATACCGCATAAGAAATAAACTTGAAACCACGGGTTTCATCAAATCGTTTGGCCGCTTTAACAAGGCCAAGGTTACCTTCGTTTATCAGGTCGGGCAGTTTTAGTCCCTGATTTTGATATTGTTTGGCAACGGATACCACGAACCGCAAATTGGCATTGGTCAATTTTTCCAACGCAGCTTGGTCCCCGGCCCGGATGCGTTGCGCTAATTCTACTTCTTCATTTGCATTGATCAGATCAATTTTACTGATATCCTGCAGATACTTGTCCAATGATTTTGATTCTCTATTGGTGACCTGCTTGATAATCTTTAACTGCCTCATATATGTCTTTTGGATTTTGATGTTCTACAAGCTATCATTATACATTTTTATTGCGTCTTTTCCAAAGGCCTAAGAGAATTCTTATACAGAATTTATGAGAAGTTTGTGATTTGTTTTGCGAATCTTGGTTAATTGTGCCGAGTTCTCCTATTTTTGACTTTAAATCCCTATTTTATGGGCAAAAGAGCCCTTGTGAAGTACATAGCCGACCTTCCTAAAAAGGAGTTGGAGGAACAGTTACTGGATCTTTATATACGTTTCCCGGTAGTAAAGGAGTACTATGATTTTGTATTCAACCCCAAGGAGGAAAAGCTTATACAAGATGCCAAGGCCAAAATCTCCAACGAGTATTTTCCCTTAAAACGAAAGCGGCCCAAAGCGCGTCGGTCGGTTGCCCAAAAGCTCATTAAACATTTCATAAAACTAGGAGTGGAACCTCATCTTGTTGCTGATGTAATGTTGTACAATTTGGAAGTGGCCCAAACCTTTGAATTGGAAAAAAATGTTCCCGATGCCTTTTACAAAAGCATGCTAAATTCGTTCAGGGAGGTTATACAGTTTCTGGTATTGAATGGAATGATATCCGATTTTAAGCAAAGAATAGTAAAGATTTACCAAACTGTTCAGGACAATCATTGGCCCTATGCCGAAGATTTTTCACGGACTTTGGATATAGTGGAATAGTAATGGCAATTGTGATAATAAGACAGGACGGGAAAATTCCCGAATGGAAGGAGGCATTATCCGCCGCCTCTTCCCATGTTCCCATTTATAGTTATTTGGAAGAACATCCCAAGGAAGCCATTGATATGGCCTTGGTATGGAAACATCCCCCAGGTACATTGCGAGCGTATCCGAATCTAAAATGCATTTCGGGATCCGGTGCCGGGGTAGATTTTATTTTTGAGGACAAGGAAGCTCCATTGCACTTGCCCATTACCCGTGTAGTGGACCAAGTACTTGCCCAGGATATGTCCGAGCACGTTATCGGTGTTATTTTGGCATATTTAAAAAATCTGTATACCTATAAGGTAGACCAGGCAAATCGAACTTGGAAACCATTACCTTACAAACGCATAGAGGACTACACCGTAGGTATCCTGGGAATGGGGGCGTTGGGGATCGTCCTGGCCAAAGATCTGGTTCGCTTCGGGTTCAAGGTTCAAGGTTGGTCCAATTCCCGAAAAAAGGTCGAAACGGTTAAGTCATTCGTCGGGCAGGGTGAATTACCGGATTTTTTGGGCACTACACAAGTGCTGGTATGCCTTTTGCCATTGACCCAGAGTACCGCTGGTATTTTGAATAAAGCCCTTTTCCAACAATTGCCCAAGGATGCATTCGTAATCAATGTGGCCAGAGGTGGGCATTTGGTGGACGAAGATTTACTGGAAATGTTGGATAATGGGCATCTATCCGGAGCCGGATTGGATGTGTACCACAAGGAACCCTTACCTATTTCCCATCCTTTTTGGGAGCATCCCAAAATACACATGACACCACATTATGCCAGTGTATCCGATACCCGATCCGTGGTTCCACAAATTCTGGAAAACTATAGAAGACTTCGGGCAGGGGAACCACTATTGAACTTGGTATCCAAGGAAAGGGGATACTAATTCTTTTGATTTCATGGAATAAATTTTATCTAAGGACAAAATTCTACTAATTTTGCACAATTGGGCCGATGGCAATCCTCCCAATGGAAGAAGCACACTAAACCCCTAAGATTTTACCTCGTTGGAAAACCAAACTACGGAGAAAACACTTTATGATTACCAAAGAGAGGACCTAAATACAATTTTTAAGTATTTGGGCGAAATGCCACAAGGGTCAAACCTGTTGTACCAGCTCCCTACAGGGGGCGGAAAGACCGTCGTTTTTTCCGAGATTGCCAAGAGATACATCAGCCATTCACAAAAAAAAGTGGTGGTGCTTACCCATCGTATAGAATTAAGTCTCCAAACTTCACGGATGTTGACCGGCTTCGGGGTAAAAAATAAAATCATCAATAGTGAGGTTAAGGAATTTAGTGATCAGGACGAGTACATGTGCTTTGTGGCCATGGTGGAGACGTTGAACAATAGGCTACAGGAAGAAAAAGTAGAGATCAAGAATATCGGTTTGGTCATCATTGATGAAGCGCACTATAACTCCTTTCGCAAGTTGTTCAAATATTTTGAGCAGTCTACTATTCTTGGAGTTACGGCCACCCCTTTGAGCTCCAACATTAAACTCCCCATGAAAGATCACTATCAAAAGTTGATCGTAGGAGAATCCATTGCTTCCTTAATTGAAAAAAAGTTTTTGGCCAGAGCTAACCTCTATCATTACGATGTGGGTCTGCAAAGCCTTAAACTTGGAATTAGTGGCGACTATACCGTTAAATCTTCGGATGAGCTCTATAGCAACCAAAATATGCTAGGGAAGTTGCTCACGGCCTATCAGGAGATTGCACTGGGAACCAAGACCTTGATTTTTAACAATGGTATCAACACATCCCGCTATGTCTATGAGACCTTTAAGAAGGCTGGATATGATATTCGCCATTTGGACAATAAGAACAGCCCCTCCGAAAGGCGCGAAATATTGGATTGGTTTTCCAACACCCCCAATGCTATATTAACGTCGGTCAGTATCCTTACCACGGGTTTTGATGAACCCACGGTGGATACTATAATCCTGAACCGAGCCACACGGTCTTTGACCCTCTATTTTCAGATGATCGGTAGGGGTTCTCGGATCTTGCCCAGTAAAAATGAATTTACCGTAGTAGATCTAGGGAACAACATAGCCCGCTTTGGTCCATGGGATGCGCCCATTGATTGGCAGGAGATTTTCCATTTTCCGGATTTTTATTTGGAGAACATCAAGAACGATGAGGAAATAGAACGCGAGTTCGTTTACGAAATGCCAACGGAACTTCGAGCCAAATTCTCCAAATCGGAAGAAATCGAATTCGATATTAAGGAAGAGTATAAAAAAGTATTTGCCCAGGGTCTTAAATCCAAGACCGTCCTGGAGCGAAGTATAGAACAGCACGCACAGATATGCGTGGAAAATGCGGAGGATGTCTTTGATGCCCGAATTTTAGCTAAAGAACTTAAGGAAGAAATAGCGTACCGCGTTCGCCAATATTCCTATTGCATCATGAACAACACCAAGAATTACAAAGAGTGGTTGGAAGAGGATTACGAACGAAAGCTCCGTTCCAGCATTTCCCGGAGATTTGCGGCAAAAATGTAACTTTTCAAAATACAAATTTGGAAGTACTAAGTTGTAAATAGGCTTAGAGGTATTTCAAACCGGAGCCTGCTTTGATTTCTCAAAAATAGAAATGCGAAGTGGGAAAAAGGAATACCTAATACAGGTTTGTGATTTGGTGCTTGTGATTTGAATTTTTAACCAATTCCTTTATAAAGTTGAGACCTAGGACGTGAATGGTAAAACAATCCTCATAATTGGCTTCACATGGCCAGAGCCTACTACTACCGCTGCAGGCCATCGTATGCTTCAGCTTATCCGTTTTTTTCTACGGCATGATTATCACATTACATTTGGCAGCACGGCGAAGCAAACCGACTACTCCATGGATTTGGAATCGTTAGGGGTCCATACGATTCCCTTAGTATTGAATGATTCCAGTTTTGATGTTTTCGTAAAGGAATTGAATCCCGGGATAGTTCTCTATGACCGTTTCCTAACAGAGGAACAGTTTGGATGGCGGGTAGCGGATTTTGCCCCGAATGCGCTTCGTCTTTTAGATACGGAAGATTTGCATTCCCTCCGCCATGTCCGGGAAAAATGCCTAAAAGCCACAAAGGAATTCTCTTTTTCCCTGTGGAAACAGGACGACGTAACGAAACGGGAAATAGCCAGTATCTATCGCTGCGACCTGTCCTTGATTATTTCCGATTATGAGATAAAATTGTTGGAAGAGGTTTTAAATATCGATTCGGACTTATTGTGTTACGTACCCTTTATGCTGAAACCTATCGATGTCCAAGAAGTACGGAGATGGCCTAATTTCGATAGTAGAAACGACATCATTTGTATCGGAAATGGTAAACATACACCGAACGTAGATGCCCTAAAATGGACGATACGAGAGATATGGCCCTTAATCCGAGAGGAACTTCCAAAAGTTAATCTTAAGATTTATGGGGCCTATTTCCCTCAAAAGATACGGCAATTGCACAATCCCAATAAAGGAGTCTGGGTCGAAGGTTGGGTTGAGGATATGGATGTGGTGGTACGGAATGCACGGCTCGTCCTTGCACCCTTGCGTTTTGGGGCAGGAGCCAAAGGAAAACTAATCACCGCCATGCGAAATGGAACACCAAGTATTAGCACGCCCATTGGAGCCGAAGGCATGCAGGGGGACCATATGTGGCCGGGTAAAATAGCGAAGGATACGAATGATTTGGCGGAAGCGGCCATTTCCCTTTACCAACATAAAGCAGAATGGGTTCTGGCCCAGGAAAATGGAATAGAATTGGTAAATACATTCTATAGCCAAGAGAAACATGCCCGGTGTTTAGTTGAACGCTTGTTGGAAATCCAAAAGAACTTGGAAAAACATCGCAACAACAATTTTACGGGCAGTCTGTTAATGCACCATACCCTAAACAGTACCAGATATATGGCCAAATGGATAGAAGCGAAGCGGGATAAGGTTTAACTCAATGTAATTTGCGATTTTCGGAGTTCGGCTATCGTTTCTACACCCAATTGTACCATATTGTTTTGCAGATCGTCGATTAAAATTTGGGCGGTATGGTCCCCTCCGTATTTGCCTAAGGCCGCCACCCCCCATATAAAGGGGCGCCCTACCAAAACAAAATCGGCCCCGAGGTACAGGGCGCGCATCGCATCCAGACCCGTACGGATGCCACTATCAAAGAGTATAGGCACCTTTCCCTGTACCTGCTTTACGATATGGGGCAGCGCTTCCAAGGCAGTTAGGGCACCATTAAATTGACGACCGCCATGGTTGGATACGTAAATACCATCTAGACCTATTTCCACGGCTTTCTCGGCATCCTTCGGATGCAAAATTCCCTTTAAGACCATAGGCCCTTTCCAAATATCCTTCAATTTCCGGCAATAGTCCCAGTCCAAGGTACCCCCCAAGCGGTTGCCGACAAAACCGCTCACAAATTTCATGTCATTGTTGTTCGTATAGTGCTCTACGGTTCGTAATCGGGGGAGTCCATGTAATAAAGTACGATAGGTCCAACTAGGGTGGGTCAGCCCTTGCCATAACATTTTGGGCGTGATCTTGGGAGGCATGGATAGCCCGGCCCGTTTACTACGTTCCCGCCTACTGGCCATGGGAACATCCGCGGTGACTACAAGTGTATGAAAACCAGTATCTCGTGCGCGTTGCAAAAGCGATTGCAGCAAAGGTGTATCCTTAGGTGGGTAGAGTTGAAACCAGCCCATATCACCAACATCTTTTCCGATAGTTTCAGGAGTTTCCGTGGCTACGGTGCTAAGGCAAAACGGGATTTGGAGACGATTGGCCGTAGCCGCCAAATAGTGCTCTGCCTTGGGCCACATCAATCCGGTCAATCCTACAGGTGCCATGCCTATGGGAGCTGTATAGGTCTTGCCAAATAGCTTGGTTTCCATATCTACTTTTAAAGGACCCAAACAAAAGCGCGGTACAAAGGAAATCTGCTGAAAAGCATTGCGATTCCGTTGTAGTAATTCCTCATCACCGGTACCCCCTTCCAAATAGGCCCATGCCACCTGGGGCACTCTTTTTTTTGCCCTTTCGGCCAAGTCCATTAGCGTAGGATAACGATTAGAAAAATGTTCTCGATTCTTTTCGTAAGTCATAGAATGAAAATACGGGAAATTGGTGAAACCCTTGTTTCAAAAAGAACTAAAATTAGGGGAGTAGCTAGTCCTTAATCCAGGTTCTTCAGTTCTTTGCCTATTTCCTCCTTTACCTCCAGGGCCTGTATTCTGATTTGTTCCCATCGTGCCATCTGTTCACGATTACTACCAAACTTTAGCAGCACCATTTTCCAGAAATCCCTATTGGTCTTGAGTACTTCCAAATCGATACTTTGTAAGTCGGAAATGTTTTGGACATTGAGCCCCAATGATGAAAATCCTTCGTGATTCATAAAAAGGGTTTCTATAAAAAGAGGGGTGATGGATTCATCAGTTATTTGCCGGGTTGTGCCGTCAGTATCACTTTCCTTGGCGTTGCGGTAATAGTCAAAAATACTTTGTCGTAAACCTTCATTTTGCACATAAGTCATTTTACCCGAGGAAACCGCTTCATCAAAGATTCCGCTATTGCTTTTAAAATACTGATCCACAACAAACTCGAAGGATTCCAGGATAAAACTCGATTTGTCAATAGTATCGGTTTGTTGTAATAGTTGTAAAGTACTATCCAACCTGCTTAGGCGTTCCTGGGAAAGTCGGGTATTGTTATCTATTTGTAGAATGTCCAATCCTATTTCGTTGGAAAGGTTTACCAAAAGTGTAATTTCTTTTTCACGCTCTTTTTTATACTCACTGTAGTTGTTTAATTGCAATGCTATTAAAATACCAATGACCACCAAAACGATTTCCCCTATGGCATAGAGCAGATACTTACTGAATTTTTTTTCGGTAAGTAATTGTTTTCTAACGTGTCTAAAGAACTTTAACATACCTGTTTATTTATAATTCCAACGCTTCGGGCTGGCCCCTTCACTAAAAATGTCTGCCAGACATTTTCTATACGTTCGGTCCTGGAAGAATTTTAGCATCACGGATTGTTTGTACTAAGACCTACCTCTAATATAAAGTTTGTTTTTATACTTCCCTAAAACCAATGGTATTGAATTTTTTGAATCAATGGCTTAATTGATTGAAATCATTTGGATTACTTAAGGTAAACAGGATAAAGCCCTAATTCCCAATATCTTTGTTATGCTTTTGCAAAAAAGCCAAACATTTTGAGTGGAGTACAGTAGAACTACCACAAAAGCAATAAATCGCTATCGGTAAGTATTCATATTGGCCCAAGGCTTTTCTTTGGCAAATGGTGACCCACCTAGCTTCTAGGATACTTAAAAATCCCGTATTTTGCAGTAGTAAAAAGTCGGAGTATGAAAACACCTAACTGGAAAACAGTCAAGGAATTTGAGGATATCACGTATAAGAAATCGGATGGGGTGGCACGTATCGCCTTTAACCGTCCCAATGTGCGCAATGCCTTTCGTCCAAGGACCACGAGCGAGCTATATGAAGCCTTTTATGATGCCCAGGAAGATACTTCCATTGGGGTGGTACTCCTTTCCGCAGAAGGCCCTTCAACCAAGGATGGGGTCTATTCCTTTTGTAGTGGAGGAGACCAAAAGGCAAGGGGACATCAGGGCTATGTAGGCGATGATGGCATGCACCGCCTAAATATTTTGGAAGTGCAGCGGTTGATTCGTTTTATGCCCAAAGTGGTTATTGCCGTGGTCCCAGGTTGGGCCGTAGGTGGCGGTCATAGTCTTCATGTGGTGTGCGATCTTACCCTGGCCAGTAAGGAACATGCCCTTTTTAAACAGACAGATGCAGATGTCACCAGTTTTGATGGGGGTTACGGTTCTGCTTATCTGGCCAAAATGGTGGGGCAAAAGAAAGCCCGGGAAATTTTCTTTTTGGGCCGCAGCTATACCGCGCAGGCCGCTTATGAAATGGGTATGGTAAATGCGGTGGTTCCCCATGAGGAATTGGAAGATACGGCCTATGAATGGGCACAGGAAATTTTGGAAAAATCTCCCACTTCCATAAAGATGTTGAAGTTTGCCATGAACCTTACGGACGACGGCATGGTAGGACAACAGGTCTTTGCCGGGGAAGCGACACGACTCGCCTATATGACCGATGAGGCCAAAGAGGGCAGGGATGCCTTTTTGGAGAAACGAAAACCCAACTTTGGAAAAAACAATTGGATTCCCTAGGGGCTTCAGGTCTGAGGTCTCAAGTTTAAGGTTTTGGAATTTGGTATTTGATATTTGGGATTTGGGATTTGGAATTTAAGTTTCAGGTTCAAGATTTAACGAAAGAACGGATGGGAGAGCGTTTCCTTGGGATAGGAAGAGAACTAAAAAGAGCCCTGTCTTTACGATCAAGGCTCTTTTACGAGAACACTATATGAAAATGAAAAAATTAACTCCTTGTTTTTAATTACACTGTAAACATACGACCAACATCTGCCTGTTGGAAATTATTGTTGTGTGATGAGGGAGATTTGTGGTGTAAGTGGCACTTTTTGATATATGGCCCGTAAAAGCACTTTTAAATAGACCCTTATATTTATGGATAAAATGGACATATGCGCTTTCATTCCCCAATTTTATAGGGAATTCCCCCATATTGCAAAGCACGAAAGCCCATGGCATATTATTGAAAAACTAGATGATATACTTAGGAATATGCTTGGGGCACTTTCTAAGGAGGAATACAACTTCACCGATGAGGTGGCCGTCCATAAATCTGCCTATGTTGAAAATGGGGTAACCTTTAAGAAGCCTGCAATTATCGGAAAAGATTGTACGGTGAAGGCAGGCTCGTATTTTAGAAATGGGGTTTATCTGTGCTCGGATGTGGGTATTGGGGCCAATTGTGAGATAAAACAAAGTATTATTTTTTCCAAGTCGCGCATTGCGCATTTAAATTATGTGGGAAATTCAATTATTGGAAATGATGTAAATCTGGAAGCAGGCTCCGTTTTGGCCAATCATTTTAATGAATATAAAAATAGGACTATACGTGTAGTATTGGACGATGCCATTGTGGACACTGGAATAACCAAATTCGGTTCCTTAATCGGGGATTACGGTAGGGTAGGGGCTAATGCGGTATTGAATCCGGGCACCCTATTGACCCCGGGCTCGGTAGTGGGAAGATTGCAGCATGTAGACCAATTAAAGGCATCTACTTAGGGAATGGCCTGGAGAACATCCTTCAAAAATCCATTAAAATCAAATTCCGGGGCTTCGGCCAATCCTGTTCTCACAATGACCAAATCCTTTGAGGGAATAATAAAGACACGCTGACCTTGATAGCCATTGGCAGAATACAGGTCCTTTGGAGCATCCGGATATTTGCCATGTGCATTCAACCAAAAATGCCCTCCATAAGTACCATCCGACAGATCTGTGGGTTCGGTTACATAATCTACCCAAGACTGATCGAACAATTGTTCCCCATTCCAATTTCCGTTGTTTAGGTAAAGTAACCCAAATTTGGCCCAATCACGGGTATTGGCCCAGGCATAGGACGATCCCACAAAGTTCCCCGCCATATCGGTCTCGATTAACATGGAATGCATTCCGATTCTATCGATCAAAGCCGAATAGGGAAAGTTTATGTAATCCTGGTAGGTATTGAACTGATCTCTAAGAATTCCGGAAAGTAGATTGGATGTTCCCGAAGAATAATTCCAAATTTCGGTAGGTTTCGCCAAGGCTTTCTTTTCGGCCTGCACCTCGGTCATATCCGTAGCTAAAAAGAGCATTTTGGTAACGTCCGAGATTCCTGAATAGTCTTCGTCCCATTCCAGTCCACTTTGCATACGCAATAAATGGTTAAGCGTAATTTCTTTACGTGCATCGTTTTCCCAGGCCTTCACCATCCCGGTCTTACCCAAATCGATTTTACCCTCAAATTCAAGGATACCGAATAAAGTGGCCAAAACGCTCTTGGTCATGGACCATCCCAAAATAGGGGTATCCTTTGTGAACCCGTCCGTGTAGCGTTCAGCAATGATGTGGTTTTTGTAGACCACAAGTACGGAGCGTGTTTTTTGTACATCGGGATTGGCAAAGGCATTGTGAAGCGCATGTTCCAAAACCTGGTAATCCACTTCCTGGAACAATGTATCCTTGGCAGCGCCATTTCCAAATGGGAAAGGGATGGTATCCCGGGTAAAGGAACGCCGTGGTCCAGGCAGGTTAAAATCATCGTTATACGCGTCATTTACCAATGTACAACCCAGTCCGGGCCGGCAAACGGTCTTTCTTGGCATAAGACCGAAAACTGTAGCTGTTGCGGAGTTTTCTTCCACGGTAACATCAGCCAGTTTTATCAAAGGCACGTTGTTGTCATTGAGGACAACGGAAGCTTCGCTACGTTGGGCAATAGCCAATGTAGAAGCCATATTTTTAGAGGCGTAACCGGAAATGATATTGAGTTTAGGGTAGTTGAGCCATACTCCAATAACGAGGAGTACAAGTATCAATGCCAATGCGCGTTTAATCCATTTCATCTTTGCGATATTAAGTGAATCGAATATAACAATTAGTTCTATCTTATTTTATAAATTGTGGGTAGGAAATTTGTCTGTGATTATGAAGGTACTGGTTTGTCTTAACATTCCCGATATAGGTATAGACCAAATGAAGGAAGCGGGTCTGGAAGTTGTAAAATGGGCTAAGGATCTTCCCATGACCCAGAATACATTGAATGCGGAGGCAAAAAAGTATGATGCGCTATTAACGACCAGCAATTACATAATCGATTCGGATTTTTTGCGGGATAACCAACATCTACAAATTATTTCCCAATATGCAGTGGGATATGATAATATAGATGTGGAAGCGGCCATACATTACGGCATTCCCATAGCAAATGCACCCAATGCCATGACCGATGCCACGGCCGATATCGCCTTTGGATTATTATTGGTGGTTTCGCGAAAAATGTTTTTTATGCACAAAACGATCGCCAAAAGGGAATGGCAACATTTTAGACCCCAAGCCCATTTGGGCATAGAACTTAAAAACAGGACCTTGGGTATATTCGGTTTGGGAACTATTGGTCTGGAATTTGCCAAGCGATGCCAAGGCGCCTATCAAATGAAAGTCTTCTACTGCAATCGGACTAGAAATCAACAAGCCGAAAATGAATTGAATGCCAAAAAGGTAAGCTTTGATGAATTACTCTTGGAGAGTGATGTAATTTCGGTGCATTGTGCCTTGACCGATGAAACCAAAAATATGTTTAATAGAAGGGCATTTGAGCGTATGAAGACAAGTGCAATTTTTTTGAATACGGCTCGGGGTGCCGTTCACAATGAAGCCGATTTAATACAGGCCTTAAAGAATATGGAAATATGGGGAGCTGGTTTGGATGTTACCGACCCGGAACCTATGGATCCCCTTAACCCTTTGTTGGATATGGAAAATGTTGCTGTGACTCCCCATATTGGGTCTGCCACGGTTACGGCCAGGAATCGAATGTCGGTGTATGCCGCCGAGAATATTATTGCCTTGCATAAAGGAGAGAAAATCCCATACCAGGTCACATAAAAACACCTATAGTTATGTCAAATATTGGATTGGTCATTGAGGAAAGAAGTCGTGATATCGGGGATTTTCTGGTAGGTAGATTAATTCCCTTTCGTAAAAAGCGCATGATAGGACCTTTCATTTTTATAGACCATATGGGGCCTACGCAAGTAGGGCCTAAGAAATATATGGATGTGGATCAACATCCCCATATTGGCCTTTCTACCTTGACCTATCTCCTGGAAGGTGAAATTATGCATGCGGATAGCTTGGGAACCCAACAGCGCATTCAACCTGGATCGGTAAATTGGATGGTGGCCGGTAAAGGCGTTTCGCATACGGAAAGGACTCCAGAAAACTTGAGAAACGGAAAGATTTCCAAGGCCCATGGATATCAGATTTGGGTAGCCCTGCCTAAAGGGTTGGAAGAAACAAACCCTGAATTCCATCATATTGGTCCGAGCGAAATCCCAAAGTGGACGGAAGGTTCGGCATCATTCAAATTAGTAGCTGGAGAAGGGTATGGACAAAAGTCCCCAGTTCCAGTACATTCCCCGCTATTTATGATTGAAATTACCACAACGGACAACTATTTTTTGGATATTAAGGATAAGGTACGGGGCGAGGTCGGCATTTGTATCGTGGAGGGGAGCATCGAGGCCTGTGGTGAAACCATAGCTAAAGGCAATATAGTAGTTTCCAAAGTGGAGGATACTTGTAAAATAAACCTTAAGCCCAACACCCACCTATTGTTGTTCGGCGGCGAACCCTTCCCGGAAGAACGTCATATCTACTGGAATTTTGTTTCCTCCAACAAGGAAAGGATTGAAAAGGCAAAAACCGATTGGGCCCAAAAAACCTTTCCGATGATGCCTAATGACAAGACCTATGTACCTCTTCCAGGATCATAGTTTTTCCCACATTTTGTCCGGCCCCAATCTGAAACTGCCTAAATGACTAAAACTACACTCATCCGGGGATATTAGGGACAAAAAGGTACTTTCGTCCTTTGCTTTATAGAGATAGTAGGTTTCTCCCGTAATGGGTTCAAAATTGAATTTGGCATTGTATACCAAATTATTGTACTCGTATTGTTCCATCAGTTTTTGATAGGCTTCCTTTATGGAATCATACCTTGATTTAAACTGATGGTTGGCCGTAACAATATTGGTATTTTTCCAACTTGTGACATCCGGAGGTGTTATTCTAGGCGCACTGACCCCACTGGCATAGGGTAATAGTTTGGAATGATACTCCTCGGTTTTGTCGTCAAAAACTACGGCGTCCGGTTTTTTCTCTTTTTTCATAGACGTCAAAATTACGAAAAGCAAAAAATTATTTTGGCATAAGTTTCGGTATCCTTATATTCCATTTTGTTTTTCTAAATCCATAGTATTCCTAGAACAAAAAAGTGGCCCCTAATAAATAGTAATGGGCCAGTTGTGACCGAATTGGAACTCGGTATCCAAGAAGCGATTCCCTTAAGAATTTGCTATAAGGAAAGCCCTAAAAATTTATCCCTTTGCCCAATGAAATGAAAAAAAACTTGAAAAAGAGAAAAGTTGACCCTAAAAATATCAATTAAAGGACCCGTTGCCAACTACAGCGCTTCCCAAATACTATGGTTGGGGATTTTTACCGTGATCTTACATTCCTGTAGCCAACCGTCGGTGGAGAAAAAGTATGATTGGATACCTTTGGAAGTTACGGCTACGGCATACAACTCACTTCCCTCCCAAACATTAGGCGACCCTTCCATTACGGCCTGGGGAGACACCCTTGAACCTGGGAAAAAGGCCATTGCCATTTCAAGGGATTTACTGGATATGGGTCTAAAACACAATACACCTGTTCAAATTCAGGGTTTTGCGGATACCTTTTATGTTATGGATAAAATGCATAAAAGGTGGAAAAAACGAATCGATATCTATATGGGGGAGGATTATAAAAAGGCCAAGGAATGGGGCAGGCAAAAAGTACGGATTACCTATGGCCTAGAGAAAATGGATAGTATAAAAAACGAATAAATTCAAAGAAAATGAGACTAATGTCAGGAATCCTTGTTGTACTTTTGTTAACTTCCTGTTCGGTTTCAAGGGAGATTGTGGACAAGCCCATTGTTTTTGATGATGAGCGCAAAGCATTGACCTTGGAATACCTATCCAATCGTTACGGCTTAGAGCAGGAAGAACCCATAATACGCCCAAAAATGATCGTAATGCATTGGACGGTCATCCCTACTTTTGAAAAATCCTTCGAAGCATTCAACAAGGCCACACTTCCCGATTGGCGACCGGACATCACCTCGGTAAGTGGACTCAATGTATCCTCACAATTCATGGTGGACCGCGATGGTACCATATATCGCTTGATGCCAGAAACCACTATGGCCAGGCACGTTATAGGACTTAACCATTGCGCCATAGGGATAGAAAATATAGGGGGGTCCAAAGACCTGCCTTTAACCAAGGCGCAACTAAAATCAAACATTTGGTTGGTTCGATATTTAAAAGGGAAATATGATATTGATTATGTAATCGGACATTATGAATACAGGCTTTTTGAGGGACATCCCCTGTGGCTGGAAAAAGATGATGGATATCGTACCCAAAAAACCGATCCCGGCAAAGATTTTACGGAAAAAGTCCGAAAAGCGACCAAAGACCTTAATTTTAAACCTATTCCCACAAAACCCAGTAGCGATGCAAATTAAATTTTCCCCGTTTTTTTTCCTCTTTTTGATAATGTTTTCTGTGTACTCACAAGAAAAGGAGATTACGTCCAAGCTCTATGAAACCTATGAGGCGTATAAAGAACCGAGTCTAGACAAAAGGAGGATCAAGTATCATGAGATCCAACCTCTTATTACGGAATATAGGAAGAATCCGAAATTTACCGTTAAGACCGTAGGCACCTCCATAGAAGGTCGGGACCTTAATCTTATCAGTATTGGTAAAGGGGAAATCAGTGTTTTCCTTTGGTCCCAAATGCATGGAAATGAACCCACGGCTACCCTAGCAATTTTTGACATTCTAAACTTCTTGGATAGCGATGATTTTAAAGCTGAAAAAAAGGAAATTTTGGATAATACAACGCTTCACTTTTTACCTATGCTGAATCCGGACGGGGCTGAAGTATATCAACGCAGAAACCGATTGGGTATAGATATTAATAGGGATGCGTTGCGATTGCAATCGCCCGAGGGGAGTACGTTGAAAAGAATGCGGGATAGCCTGGAAGCTGATTTCGGTTTCAACCTTCACGATCAAAGCACCTATTACAACGCCGAGCGCACGGAGAAACCTGCGACCATTTCCTATTTGGCACCCGCCTACAATTACGAAAAGGAAGTCAATGAAGTAAGAAGCAACGCCATGAAAGTCATTGCTTTCATGAACGATATCATTCAAAAATATGCTCCTGGGCAAGTGGGTAAGTACAATGATGATTTTGAACCGAGGGCTTTTGGGGATAATATCCAGAAATGGGGCACCAGTGCCATTTTAATTGAATCAGGTGGATATCCCAATGATATTGAAAAGCAAGAGATACGAAAACTGAACTATGTTTCCATTTTGTCGGCAATCTATACGATTGCGAATGGTAGTTATACGGATATTTCGTTGGAGGATTATGACAAAATCCCCGAAAACGATCGTAAGTTATTCGACTTAAAAATTGAAAATGCTACCTACAATTTACTAGACACCGACTATATACTCGATATTGGCATCAATCAATTGGAAGTGGATAAGCAGGGTAATACTGATTTTTGGTATAGCAGTCGGATTCTTGACTTGGGAGATCTTTCCACGTATTACGGCTATGAAACCCTAAATGCCAACGGCTATACCCTCAAAGATGGAAAGGTGTACCCAGAAGTCTTTGGAAGCCTACAAAATTTGGAAGCATTTGATTTTAGTACAGCCCTTAAACAGGGATATACCTATATCCGGGTGAAAGAAATTGCCCCGGAACAATTGGAATCCCCATACCCTGTAAATATCATCAGTGAAAAGTATGAGGTACCCCAATTTAATTTGGAAGTAGGAATCAATCCTACTTTTATTTTGGAGAGGGACACAAAGACTGTGTACGCCGTTATCAATGGATTCCTTATAGAAATGGACAAAGCAGGAAAATCGATAAATTCCTATTTCCAAGGGAAAAACGGGATGATTTATCGATAATTTCTTCTTTAGTACCCGAACTGAATGTTCATATATGGCCCGTATTTGAGCAGAATCACCATCATTACGAGTAAGGTGGTCACAATGGAGGAGAATAATAGAAGGACCAAGCTTTTATACCACTTGGATAAGGGGCCTATGGCACTGTTTTGAATAATTTCGTTGATTACATCCATGACTTTCATTCTTTGGGCCCAGTTGTAACCGGGCATAGTTACACATCTTCATAGTTTTTAGGATGTAGGTGGTCAATATAAAATTGGAGTCGTTAGTTATTTCAATAACAATATTCGGGCCAAAAACCCTAACACATTTCCCCAGTTCTCGATAAAACGCATAAAAAAAGGGAGAATCCACCGAATTCTCCCTAATGGTATAAACTTAGTACTATAGGTCATTCACACCCACCAGTAAATCCTTGGGCGCTAAATTTGGTCTGCACTGCACCTTGTCTACTCCCATCCTTTACTTGTATGGCTAGATTGCTTTCCCCACTGCCATCACGTTTTGGGCTACAATATTCAAAGAGGTAGAAGCTATTGGCCCGTTGGGATACCCTAAAGGAAATGTCGTTAAACGTCGTTTCCAATTCCTCTTTGTTCCCGGCAAAAACGCTAAAGGTCTTTCCGATATCGGTCAACACCTGAGTATCGATCTCACCCCCAAGTCCTATAGTGAAAAATGAGATATTGGAATTGGCATCATTTACTTTTTTCAAGGCTGCTTCCTCTGTAAAACGGGAGGCCTGATCTGTACCATCGGTAAAAATAACAACAGAAGCGGCCCCTATTTTTCCATCGGACGTACTTGCGTTTAAAAGTTCTGTAGCGATATCGGTCGATTTTATTACGGCACCGTAGAGATCGGTAGAAGGGTCGTTGCTGATATCTTCCGTAATTCCTTCGATAGCTAAGGTAAGTTCTTGTTTGGAAGATGTAGGTGCATTCAATAAATGAAGTTCGTTCTCCCCATCAAACCAGTAAATGGCCATTTTAAAGGAATCCTCAGGCGTGGCCGGCATTACATTATCGATAAAACTGATACTGGCCGATTTCAATTCTTCCAAACTACCGCTGAGCACACTGTTACTCAAATCCAGTACCAGTAGTGTATTATTAGTAAAAATTTGCGAATTGGGAGATATTCGCGCCAGAGATTCAGAAGTGGAAATGGTGTTAAAACAATCATCGTTCCGTCCTTGTTCATAAATGGTAAATTGGTCCGCAGTGAGTCCGGGAACCGGATTATTATCGGCATCGGATACTCTAAAAAATATGGATACTTTTCCTGGAAGGGTGGTAAACTGTTCTTGAATGGATAAGACCAAATCGTTTTCACCGAGATCTAGACATTCATCTACGGGTTTTCCCTTACCAAGCCCGTCTCCAAGGTTAAGATCAAGGTTAACGTCATCATCGGCATTACCGCAGGAGAATAAAAGAAAGGCAATGGAAAAAAGAGCTAGGAATCTGAAGTTAGATTTCATTTTCATCTGTATTAGGTTCAACACACAGAACGGGGGAAATGGATGAAAAGTATAAGATCTAAAAAAAAATATGTTAAACATTGTTAAAGAGGGAAACTTGGAATTTTGTAGCTTTCGTGATTATTTTTTTGATTTTGAAATACCTGATTTATGCATTTACGCATTCTTATTTCTTTGGTATGGATTTTCCAAGGGCTATTGCTTTCGGGACAGGAAAAGACCATTGCCGAGAGGCTGGGATATCCGGCAGATAGCAAATTATTGATTATCCATGCAGATGACCTTGGGCTTGCCCATTCAGAAAATAGGGCCAGTATACGCGCTCTGGAAAAGGGTTCCGTAAACTCGGCCAGCATTATGGTGCCTTGTCCTTGGTTTCCTGAAATTGCGGCGTATGCCCAGAAGAATCCCGGAATGGATTTGGGAGTACATCTTACCCTGACCAGTGAATGGAAGTATTTCAAATGGGGCCCTATCACTTCTAAGGATTCGGTTACCAGTTTAATCGGGGAAGATGGCTACTTCTACCCTTTAATACCTGATTTTGTCGCCCATGCCCAACCGGAAGAAGTAACCCTGGAATTGCGAAATCAGATAAAGAGAGCATATAGTTCTGGCTTGGATATCACCCATTTGGATACCCACATGGGAGCCGCTGCCAGTACTCCCGAACACATTGTGAGCTATATGAAGTTGGGTAAGGAATTTCAACTTCCCGTCTTATTGGATTCTAGAATATACACCACTGAGGATCCTGCCATAAAAACGCTCATGGACGATAATACCGTGGTTATGGATTATATCCATAGCATTTTACCTGCGGATTTTGAAAAGGGGAGTAAGCAGTATTACACCCAACTTTTAAAAACCCTTAAACCTGGAATCACGTGCCTATTGATTCACTTGGCTTACGACGATGCCGAGATGCAAGGTATAGCCGTGGATCATCCGGAGTGGGGTTCCGCTTGGAGACAGGCCGACCTTGATTTTTTTATGAGTGATGAATGCACGAGACTCATTAAGGAAAATGATATTGTGCTTGTAACATGGCGGGAAATCAGGGACAAGATTACCAGGGCAAAATAACTACCGGACCAGTTTAGTGATGCAAAAATTCCTTATGTATTTTGCAATACTTTGTATTGCGCTCTCTTCCAACGCACAAAAAAAGAACGCGTCGTACCGCTATTACATCAAAAAAACAACGCTGCCCATTACCATTGATGGCATCGGTGATGATGCTGCCTGGCAAACTACCGATGTAGCCAAGGATTTCTTTATGGTCCTGCCGATGGACACGGACATGGCCAATGAAAAATCCGAAATCCGTATGACCTATGACGATCGGAATATTTATTTATTGGCCACCTTTTACAATAGTACCAAGGGAACCAACTTTGTGGAATCCCTGCGGCGCGACTTTTCGTTTGGAAAGAACGATAATTTTTTACTTTTTCTAGATCCCTTCAACAATCAAACGACTGGATTCTCATTTGGGTCCAATGCAGCCGGTGCGCAATGGGATGGTACCATGTTTGCCGGCGGGAGCGTGGATTTGAATTGGGATACCAAATGGGTGTCAAAAGTAACTAGGGATGAAGAAAAGTGGGTCTTTGAAATGGCATTGCCCTTTAAATCCATTCGCTATAAGGACGGGGTGACCGAATGGGGTATCAATTTTAGCCGATTGGATTTGAAGTCTAGTGAAAAATCGAGTTGGACACCTATTCCCAGACAATTCCCCACTGCTTCCTTGGCCTATACAGGGACTTTGGTATGGGACAACCCGCCACCCGCCCCGAGAACTAATTTTTCCATCATACCTTATGTGCTTGGAAGTGTTGGAAAGGATTTTGAAGCAGAAGGGGAAACGGAAACCGACACCAAAATCGGCGGGGATGTCAAATTCAGTCTTACTTCTTCCTTAAACCTCGATTTAACGGTAAATCCGGATTTCTCCCAAGTAGAGGTGGATCGTCAAATAACCAATTTAGATCGTTTTGAACTGTTCTTCCCGGAACGTCGTCAATTCTTTTTGGAAAATAGTGATTTGTTCGCGGATTTTGGCTATCCCACCATTCGACCTTTCTTTTCAAGACGGATAGGCTTGGGCGTTCCCATTAGGGCCGGTGCCAGGGTAAGTGGAAATTTAGACAACAATTGGCGGCTTGGAATCATGGACATGCAAACGGCCCGGATAGAGGCCACTGGTTTGCCTAGTCAGAACTTTGGTGTAGTTACCTTGCAAAGGAAGGTATTCAGTCGATCTAGTATCGGGCTTATGTTTGTAAACAAGCAATCCATCAACTATCCCAATGAGGCCGATTCCCTAAGAACGCAATTCCCAAAATTCAATAGAAATTTGGGAGTGGAATACAATCTGGCCTCTTCCAATAACCTGTGGAACGGCAAGGCGTTTTTTCTGAAATCCTTTGCCCCCCAACAAGTAGGTAATGGCGTTACCCAGGCTGCCCATTTGGAATACAAAAGCCGAAAATGGAACTGGCGCATCCAACAAGAATGGGTAGGAGAGGAGTACACGGCGGAGGTAGGTTTTGTTCCAAGAAGGGGCTATGTGAAATTCAATTCCTTTCTAGGCCACCTTTTTTTCCCAAAACGCGGCAAGGTCGTTAGCCATGGTCCAAGATTGAACGCTATCTATTTTTTCAATGAGCAGTTTAAGCAGACCGATCATACCACCTTTTTGGAATACTTGATCGATTTTCGCAACAGGAGCAGTCTTAATTTCTTCATTTCGGACGATTATGTTGAGCTATTGGACCCTTTTGACCCCACACAGCTGGGATTGGAGGAACTGGCTACCGGTACAAAACACCGTTGGAACGCATTTGGCTGGGAGTTTGCCTCACGGCCCCAGAGCTTGTTTACCTATGCCTTTGAGGGTAGGGTTGGAGGGTATTATGCAGACGGCGAAAGGATTCGGCTTTCCACGGAATTGGGATATCGCTTTCAGCCTTATGTGAGCTTGAGCGCCAATCTCAACTACAATCATATAACGCTGCCCGAACCATGGTTTACCAATGATTTTTGGTTAATAGGCTCCGAAATTGACATTACGTTTACCAACAAGATTTTCTTTGCCAATTTGTTCCAATACAATGAACAAACCAGGAATCTGAACATCAATTCCAGGTTCCAGTGGCGTTACAGTCCGGCTTCGGATTTGTTTTTGGTCTATACCAATAACCATTTTATACAACCCTTTGAAGGCAGAAACTGGGCCCTTACCCTAAAATTTACATATTGGTTCAATAGATAAAGTACTGTAACAAATTGTTAAACCAAATCCCATTGGCCTTATTTTTTGATATATTGAAGGCCTAATGACACATGAGTTAAAAAAGATTATAGAAGCCCATATTGACGCGGATGCCCAAGGGGTTAAAACAGTATTGGCTACCGTTGTGGCTTTAAAGGGATCTTCATATCGTAGGCCGGGGGTTTCCATGTTGATCAGGGAAGATGGCAAAATGATCGGAGCGGTAAGTGGTGGTTGTGTAGAGAAGGAGGTTTTTAGGCAATCGGACAGTGTTTTTAAAACGGATATCGCCAAGGTTATGACCTATGATGGCCGATATAGATTGGGTTGCGAGGGGATTTTGTATATTCTTATTGAACCTTTTCGCCCATCTGGTGAACTGATTACTGGGTTTTTCCAGACCCTGAAAAAACGGAAGACTTTCAAAATGGTGTCCTATTTTATGGAAAAGGATGTTGAAAGTGCCGCCCTTGGATCCGTATTTCAGCTAGGCGAAACGTTTTTACCCTTAAGACCTAACTTAAACCAAGACAAGGGAATGCAAGTATTTGAACAAAAAATGGCACCTTGTTTTAAGTTGTTGATTATTGGCGCCGAACATGATGCCGTACAGCTATGTTCCTATGCCACATTAACGGGTTGGGAAGTAACCATTCTAGCCTCCCCGTCGGAGGAAAAATCACTCAAGGACTTTCCTGGTGCCCAGGAATTACTCATCATGGAACCTGGGGCTCTATCCGATCATGCCATCGATGACAAGACGGCTATTGTAGTCATGACCCACAGCTTTGTAAAGGATTTAACATATTTGCTGGCCCTAAAAACAACTCGTCCCATATATTTAGGTCTTTTAGGTCCTGCGGGAAGAAGGGAGAAAATACTTGGGGAACTTATGGAGCGAGTTCCAGAAATTGACGAAAACTTTTTGGAAAATATACATGGCCCTACCGGTCTGGACATCGGAGCGGAAACCGCCCAAGAGATAGCCATTGCCATTCTTGCGGAAATATTATCCGTAGTTCGGGGCAAAAAACCTATAAGCTTAAAGAACAAGGAAGGATCTATTCATAGCTAATGGGGAAGACCGTTGGGAATATTACCGTTCTTATCTTGGCAGCTGGAGCATCGACCCGAATGGGAACTCCAAAGCAGCTCTTGCCCTGGAACGGGACAAACCTATTGGATAATGCTATAAAGAATGCCTCGGAGGTTTGCCCTGAACGTGTTGTTGTGGTTCTCGGAGCAAATGCAGATAAAATCAAGGAAAAATGCAGCAGCAGTGCTGACGTACGGTTTGTTTTTCATAAAAATTGGGATTTGGGCCTGGGCTCTTCCATTGCCTATGGAGTCGATTTCATTCAAAATTCACTACCGAATACTAAGGCTATTCTAATCTTACTTTGTGATCAGCCACTAATCGATTCGAAATATTTGGACCAAAAAATCCAAACCTATAAAAATTCGGGCAAGGGAATAGTCGCCACGGAATATGAAAAAGGGGCAGGCGTACCTGCGATTTTTGGCAAAAGTTATTTTTCCAACTTGGCGCAACTTAACAAGGACGTTGGGGCAAAGGAGATTATACGGAAATTTAAAAACGATACCCTTTCGCTGAACCCATCGGGAAAAACATTGGATATAGATACCTTGGAAGATTATCAAAAATTGACCAAGATGTAATACCTTTTAATACATCAGGATTAAATTCACTTTTAGCCATGAAGAAGATACTGCCTTTCCTCGCCCTATTTTTTCTTATGTATACCTCGGTCATCTCACAAGAAATGGGTTTTGAGGAGTACAAACCTGTTTCTACGCTAGTGGTACCTGAAACGAAG
The DNA here is from genome assembly GCF_028285715.1 of Ulvibacterium sp. Taxonomy (GTDB): domain Bacteria; phylum Bacteroidota; class Bacteroidia; order Flavobacteriales; family Flavobacteriaceae; genus Ulvibacterium. Next base: position 1,308 of record NZ_JANQOO010000021.1, on the reverse strand, counting down.
ATCCATAAAGCGAAATTCCCATTTATAGATGTCCATAGCCATCAGTTTCGTATGGGTTCCCAAAATCTGTCCAATCTAGTGAATCCCATGGATCAAATGAATATGGCCATTATGGTAAATCTTAGTGGTGGCTCCGGGGATGGCCTGCAACGTATGTTGGACAACGTTTCGGAGCATTACCCCAATCGTTTTGTGGTATTCGCCAATGTGGACTTCGATGGGGCAGGGGCACAGGGATGGACCGAAAATGCGGTCGCCCAGTTGGAAGAGGATATCAAGGCAGGTGCAAAAGGACTAAAGGTCTATAAGAGCCTTGTGCTAAGAAATAGGGATGTCAACGGTAATCGATTGGCCATAGACGACCCACATTTGGATGCCATTTGGGCCAAGTGTGGCGAATTGGGAATCCCAGTATTGATACATGCTGCCGATCCAAAACCTTTTTGGGCGCCAATGGGCAGTAGAAATGAACGATGGTTGGAACTTAAGACACGTCCTGGAAGAAAACGTTCCGATACCAATCCAGCCCCTTGGCAGCAGATAATAGATGAGCAACATCGTATGTTCAAAAAACATCCCAATACCAAATTCATAAATGCCCACATGGGCTGGTATGCTAATAATCTGGGCAAATTGGGCGAACTTTTGGATGAAATGCCCAATATGTATGTAGGCATAGGAGCTGTGATCCAAGAATTGGGAAGACAACCGCGGAATGCCAAAAAGTTCTTTACCAAATACCAAGACCGTATACTTTTTGGCAAGGATGCCTGGAATCCGAATGAATTTCCTACCTATTTTCGGGTTTTGGAGACTGACGACGAATACTTTCCCTATTACAAGAGATACCATGCCTTTTGGTCCATGTATGGTCTCGACCTACCGGATGAAATATTAAAAAAGGTATATTACAAAAATGCGCTAAAACTGATACCGGGTCTGGACAAGAGTCTTTTTCCGAACAAATGAATTTTTAAAACCTTAACTATTCCAAGATTTTTTTGAAGGAAAAAGATGATTAACTTGTACAAAGAACCCCGTAACCGAAATTAGAACAACACTTTAGGGGAAGAAACGTTAAAATCGAATTTTAAGATAATTCGATATATGACAGCGGCACGATTGGAAAACGCCATGGATAATTTCAAGAATACATCACTCATACTTGTATTGTGTTTTTCCCTACTATGTGGATATTCCCAAACCCAAGAAAATCCGTATAATCAAAAAATCTTGGGGAAACTGGCGTCCTATGCCATGAAGCATAGCCCCGAAAAAGTGTATGTGCATACGGACAAATCCATCTAC
>NZ_JANQOO010000011.1 GCF_028285715.1 Ulvibacterium sp. | reverse complement strand
TCCTTTTAATTTTTCCATATTTTTAAAGGATTTTAGTTAACTCGTATCAGTTGATTACTAATCTATCGGGGAATGGTACCAGCATTTCCCGATTTTTTTATTTTCTTCACATCTATTTCATTGGCTGTTGTTTTTTTATGTTAGTCTAATTTTCGGGTTTGTTTATTATAACTTCATTTCCATCTACTTCAAAATAGAAGGGAATAATCTCGCTGAGCGACGCCATGACTTCCCCTATGGTCTCAATATCATAGCTGGCCGTAAACACCTTATCGTTTAAGGTTGGATAATTATTTGTAATGGAAATATTATAGTGCCGTTGTAGTTTGGGAATTATTTGGGCAAAGGGCGTGCGTTTTAGCACCAATCTCCCATGGATCCAAGAAGTGTGAATCTCCGTATCCACAGCTTCCATGGCCATGGTATTGTTGGACTTGTCCCAAGTAGCCATGTGACCGGGCTCCAATAGTGTGGGGTCCGTAGTCGGATTGTCCGCATTGGAAAGACCTACAGATCCCGAGACCAGTACCGTGTTTATTTCCCTGTCCTCAGGATACGCTTTTACGTTAAAGGTGGTGCCCAGTACGGTTACCACCAAATCATTACTACTAACCCTAAAAGGACGCTCGGCATCCTCGGTTACTTCAAAAAAGGCCTCACCGGTCAAAAATACCTCTCTGTCCGCTCCTTCCATGAATTTAACAGGATACTTTATGGAAGAGCCTGAATTGAGATGTACCCGGGTCCCATCGGAAAGCTGAATGCCAAATCGTTTGGCATAGGGTACGGTTAAGGTATTGTAAACCAGCTTTTCTATGGTTGCCGAGTTGGAATACGCCAAGTTGGATCCCTTTTTGGTAACCACCAAGTTTCCCTCCTTATCCTTAATTTGGGAAGACCCATCTTCAGATAAGACTTTTACCTCCCCATTTTCCAGTTGTAATGTAATTGCGTTTTTATCGGGTTGTGATAACATATTTTCAGGCGTTTGGACAGAGTTGTGCAAATACCAGAAAGCCAAACCGAGCAGACCAACAAAAATAGCCGCATATCTAAGAACCGCTCTTGTCCAAAGTGTCCTTTTTTGTGACACTTTATCGGGCCCCACTTTTTGAAGTATTTTGTCCCAGGCAGTGACTTCGTCCAAATTTTCCAATTCGCTGATGTCCTTACCTGATTTCTGAATTGAAGATATCCGGTCAAAGATTTCCTTATTTTCATGAGACGCGTGCAACCAGGAATCAAATTCTTTAGCTTCGGTCTCCGAAAGGTTTGTGGTCAGTTTTTTTACAATTAGTTTAGTTATTTCCATAGATGGTTTTCATAGCCTATACTATAAAGACACGGAAAAACGTAAAAAGGGTGATGTTAAAATTGAAAAAAGTTAAAAAAAGGCTACCGTAAATGCGAAATTAACAACAATAACAGAAACAATTGTGTGTCCTGTAGCTCCACGCGAAGGATTTTGTAGGCCTTTTTCATGTGCGATTTAACCGTGTTTACGGAGATGTTCAGGGTTTCGGCCGCGGTACTATACTTTTTACCTTCCAGGGCACAGAGCTCAAATACCCTCTTGCATTGCAGAGGTAGGTTTTCTATGGCAATCTTGATTTCCTCATCATGGTCAATCCGTTGCGGACTTTCATATTGGGGGAGTTTCAGTACTTTCTCGGAGATAGGCTCCAGCTTTTTTGATTGCCTAATTTTATTGAGGCTGGCATTTCTGACCGATTTTTTCACATACCCTTCCATATTTAGTATGTTATGATCTTGCCGTCTTAGTAGGGAAATAAATACATCCTGTACAATATCCTCGGCTTCATCAAGATCGGAAACAAAGCTATAGGCAATTAAACAAAGCTCTTGATAATGCCTTTTAAACAGCTTCTCTACCCTAACCAGCCACTGATGATCCATATACATTAATTCAAAAACCTAATTCACATCAACCCCTAATGTTATGAATAAAAAAACGATTTTGCGCATTTGAAATTACTTTTAACACAGAATCGCTGGTTCCAAATCCAAGTAAGGCCAAGATACGAAATAATCCAGTTTTTTTTGATCACGGAACTGGGTAGAGTTCAAATTTTGGTTTTTATAAAAGGGTTTTTGGAGATACTATTTTCACCGTTTGAAGTAAACCTAAACCCTATAAATATTGGGATTACCAAGACCTTATTACTTCTCGGTTTTTCAATGGGACAGCTTTAATTTATCCGGATACCCCCAAATATTCATACATTGCACAACTATCCCTTTTGGAGATTCGAAGATTTACGTTGTTGGATTTGCTGGCAAAACGGATTGCTACGGGAATAGCCAAACAAATACATAGATTCAATGAACTTCTAATACTATCAGTCATGCATATTAAAAAGAAATATACCGCCCTTGAAATGGCACTATGGACCCGATTTGAAACTCTTCTTTTTCTTCTGATAATAGTGGTTTGGGTGGCCATATATTACTTTTTTGATTTGGGCTGGATAAAGATTCCCTGGACCCCTTTGGCCCTGATCGGTACGGCCGTGGCCTTCGTTATTGGATTTCAGAATAATTCGGCTTACGGAAGAATTTGGGAGGCACGCAAAATTTGGGGAGGCATTGTCAACACCTCGAGAACCTTTGGTATGTTCGTGCAGGACATGGTATCGAACGAAAACGCCCCATCTCCCTTGGCCGAAAATGAGCTACACCGTGAAATAAAGGTTCTGACATATCGCCATATCGCTTGGATGAACGCCTTGCGGCATGCCATGCGTATGCCCAGACCGTGGGAAACCAGTATAGGCCACAGGACCAATCAAGAATGGAACGTGCGGCCACCCGAGCTGGATTGCGATCTGGTAGATGATTTAAAGCCTTATATTTCAGAAAGGGATCTGGCTTATGTAATGGATAAGAACAACAAGCAGACTGCTTTATTGTACTTGCAGTCCCATCACTTAAGAAAGCTCAAGGAGCAAGGAGTACTATGGGAGTTCTCCTTTTTGGAACTCGAGGCCATACTTCAGGAATTGTTTACACTTCAGGGTAAAAGTGAACGTATCAAAAATTTTCCGTATCCTAGACAATTCGCTACCCTAAATCATTTTTTTATGTGGATTTTTATTTTACTCCTTCCTTTGGCCATGGTACCACAATTCATTGAGATTGGCAATGGTTTTTTGAATGCCCATCCCTTGGTAAGTGATTTGTTCGCTTGGTTGTCCATCCCTTTCTATATCATCGTAGCCTGGATATTCCATACGATGGAAAGAATTGGGCGAACGGGTGAGAATCCATTTGAAGGAACCGCAAACGATGTCCCCATTTCAACAATTGCCAGAGGTATTGAAATTGACCTACGACAGAACTTGGGAGAGCCGGACGAAAAAATTCCGGACCAATTCCCCGTTAAGCACGATACACAATTCTAATATATGCACTGAAGAAAACCAAGTATACACTCTCAAATTTTGACCCATGTAATGTGATTCATTCCTAAACATTCCAACATATGACCAAAAGAACCTTGTTTATAGCCTTTGTCGTCTCCCTAGGAGGATTTTTATTTGGCTTTGATGCCGGTATTATCTCGGGCGTCATGTCCTATGCCGGTCCCGAATTTGATTTAAACGATGCCCAGACCGGTTGGGCGGTAAGTTCGCCTTCTTTTTCCGCAATGATTGCCATGCTGATCTCCGGCCGGTTAAGTGATAGGGTCGGGAGAAAAAAGATATTGATCATAGTAGCCTTTTTATATGCCGTTTCGGCACTTTTTTCCGCTTATGCACTATCCTATGAAATGCTGTATATTGCACGTATGATAGGTGGTTTGGCCTTTGGGGCCGCCCTGATATTGGCACCCACCTATATTGCCGAGATTTCTAATGCAGAAAACCGTGGAAAGTTGGTTTCCATTCAGCAATTGAATATCGTTCTCGGTTTTTTTGCCGCATTTTTAAGTAATTATTACTTCAATAAAGTTTACAGTTCGGGGGATTCGTTTCTTACGGAAGGCACGGTTTGGCGATGGATGTTAGGTGTTGAGTTGGTGCCGGCCCTGCTCTATTTTTTATTTATGTTCTTTGTCCCCAGGAGTCCACGTTGGTTGTATATGCGAGGCAAGGTCGCGGATGCCAACCGGGTTTTAAGGCAGTTGCACGGGGATGAAAATGCCAAGGAAGAGATCAATTCGATTGAAAAGAGCATTCGTGATCAAAAAAGCACGGTAAAGGTATCCATTGGGGAATTGGTAAAGCCCACCTTGCGCTTTATCTTTTTGGTGGGTCTTACCATAGGAATTCTGCAGCAATTTACCGGTATAAATGCGATATACTTTTATGCCACATCCATCTTTAAGCAAACGGGTATTGGTACGGATGCGGCCTTTACTTCAGGAGTTTTTCTCAGTTTTACCACAGTGGTTTTCACTATTGTTGCCATGTTTTTGATCGATAGGCTTGGAAGAAGGCCCTTATTACTTTTTGGTATGGCAGGTATTGCGATTAGTATGCTTCTATGTGCTTATGGATTCAACAACGCCACCTACGAACTGAAATCCACGGAAATTGCGCAGCTCGAAAATATTGATAAAGATGCTTTGGCCCAATTTGCCGACAAAAAATTCGAAAACGATGTCGATTTCAAAAATGCCATGAAATCGGCTTTGGGAACTCAGGTTTATGCAAAAAATGAAGGCACCTTGATTGAAGCGGCTACTGAAATGAATGCTACCTTGATCTTGATAGGAATTTTGGGATTTATTGCCTGTTTCGCTTTTTCCCTAGGTCCCGTAATGTGGGTCCTGCTGTCGGAAATGTACCCTAACAAATACAGAGGTTTGGCCATAGGGGTAATTGGTTTCGTAAATAGTTTTGCCAGTTGGTTGGTGCAGCAAGTGTTTCCTTGGGAACTATCCAACTTAGGCAATGCCCTAAGCTTTTTCATTTTTGGTATGATAGCCGTTATCGGATTCTTTGTGCTATTTAGAATATTGCCGGAAACCAAGGGAAAGTCTTTGGAACAGCTGGAAAAGGAATTGATAGGACGATGAATTATATACAAAATCCGATATTACGGGGATTCAACCCAGATCCCTCCATTTGTAGGGTAGGCGAGGACTATTATATTGCCACATCTACCTTTGAATGGTTTCCAGGCGTGCAGATCCATCATTCCAGGGACCTCAAAAACTGGAAGCTGATTGCCCGACCGTTGAATCGTCTTTCTCAGTTGGATATGCGGGGTAACCCGGATTCCTGTGGGGTATGGGCACCATGTCTCTCCTATGATAAAGGTACTTTTTATCTGGTGTACTCCAATGTACGGTCTTTTGATAGTATTTGGAAGGATACTCCCAATTATCTGGTAACGACAAAGGACGTTACCGGCGACTGGAGCGAACCGATTTATTTGTCTTCGCGCGGTTTTGACGGTTCTCTCTTTCACGATACCGATGGAAAAAAGTGGTTCCTCAGCATGTTGGTCGATCATCGTGGCGGTAAATTTTTTGGAGGGATAGAAATGCAGGAATATGACCCGGTGGGCCAAAAGCTGATAGGTGAAGTGCATTACCTTACGGAGGGCACGGCTTTGGGTCTTTCCGAGGGCCCCCATCTGTACTGGAAAGATGGATATTACTATCTTATATTGGCAGAAGGAGGTACGGAGTATGGTCATGCCATGAGCATTGGGCGTAGTAGTGATATTTTTGGTCCATATGAATTTCACCCTGAAAATCCCTTTGTATCCGCAGCCGCTAAGAAGAACCACCCGCTACAGAAGTGTGGACATGGGGATTTGGTACAGACCCAAAACGGCGACTGGTTTACCGTTTTTTTGGTAGGGCGACCTTTGACGACTCATGGCAATTGCATTTTGGGACGGGAGACAGCTATTGAAGAAGTCATTTGGAAAGAAGGCTGGCCTTATTTAAAGGGAGGAAGTCGAGTGCCCCGTTTGGAAATCTCTTGTCCCGATTTACCCCAATTCCTTCACGAAACAACTTCCATAAGAATCAGTTTTGATCAAAAGGAAATCCCTATGGATTTTCAATCCCTACGTATACCGATTGCCGAAAGTTGGTGTAGCCTTATGGACAGAAGAGGGTTTTTAAGATTGTATGGCAAGGAATCTTTAACTTCCTTGCATCAACAAAGTCTACTCGCAAGAAGAATCCAGGATTTTCATGTTCGTGTAACGACTTCTATTGATTTTCATCCCGATCATATGCTACATATGGCCGGTCTGGTATTCTATTACAATACCGGTCATTACCATTATGCCTGTATTACCTCCAATTATGAGGGAACCCGGAAGTACTTGTGTGTTATTACTTCGGATAATTTCAAAATGAGCTTTCAAGAGGAATTGGTGGATGTCACAAATCAGGAATCGATTGTGTTACGCGGCGAAATGGATCGGGATAAGCTGCAGTTTTTTTTCGGACTTGGGGAAGACAAATTTGAAAAATTAGGCGTTGAACTGGATGCGAGTATCTTGTCGGACGACTATGTAAGGGAGGGTAGCAATCGGTATCGTCCTGCCTTTACGGGAAGCTTTGTCGGTATTTGTTGTCAAGACCTTGCCAGGAATACCCATCATGCCGATTTTGAGTGGTTCGAGTATAAAGAAATCAACTAAAGAAAATGAAAATAGGAATTATAGGTTGCTTGACCCTACTACTGGCATGTGGCGAAAAGCAACAAAGGAAGATGGATGCTATGCCATTGGAAACTGAAAAAAAACAGGTCCGAAAGCGGGCCAAATTTGAACCCAAGGATGGTGAGGTACTGCTCTTTGTGGGGCAAGAGCTTGAAGCCGTTGGCGGTTTGGATGAATATAGCGATGGTTATTTGGATCATTTTGATAGGCCGGCCGGTTGGACCACTTATACCAATATTAACCCCGGTGAAAATTCTTTTGGCCGCGTTATGGAAGGGCTGGATGGCCTATATGAAACCCATGATTGGGGGGATAACGATTACAATGCTACATTGCAATTGAACGACCCAGATTATGCGAACATGGCCTTGGCCATTGGACTACAGTTCGTGAATCATGAAGAGAAGGTTGCCGATGGCACGCACGATGCGTACATTGACCGATTGGCCGATTTTCTTTTATCCCTTGGGAAACGACCGGTTTTTTTGCGTATAGCCTATGAATTTGATGGCGAACCATGGAACCATTATGATAAGGAAAGTACCATAAAGGCCTACAAAAGAATTGTAGATAGGTGCAGGGCAAAGGGCGTTACCAACACGGCATACGTATGGCAATCCACAGGTTTCATGTCTCCCAATGCCGGTGATTTGGAATCATGGTACCCGGGGGATGACTATGTGGACTGGTTGGGCTTTTCATTTTTCAATCGGTGGGCGGACCAAAAAATGATTCCTTTCGCAAGGAAAAAAGGAAAACCCGTTTTTATAGCGGAAGCCTCACCAACCATTTCGGATGTTGATGCCAAGACTACGGGAAACACCCTGGAAACACAATTGGATAATCCCCAGCAGGCCGAAGAGGCTTGGCAAAAATGGTTTATCCCTTTTTTTAAGACTATTGATGATAATCCGGATGTAGTAAAAGCGGTACACTATATCAATTGTCACTGGGATTCGCACCCTATGTGGTATGAAAATCCAACGTTTAAAAGAATTGATGCCCGCCTTCACTTAAGTGATTCCATAAGTAAGCGATGGAAGGCGGTTACTGCCCAGCCCAAGTATATCAAATCCTCCCAGGATTTATATGATAATCTGTATATGGGCAATTAAGGATTTTAATATCTTCGCCCTACTTTTTAGGGCAAAAATGGGTGGAAAAGCCTATTTACCTTGCTGCTAACCATTACCTAGATATCTGTTCGCTTCTTTGGCCAGGATCAGATTGCTTTTTATCCCCAGTTTTTTATGGATATTCTTTCTGTGGGTGTCCACGGTGAATCGGCTTAGGTTTAATTCTTGGGCCATTTGCTGACTGGTTTTTCCCTCGGAAAGAAGGGTTAATATTTGTCGCTCCCTTCGGGTAAGCTTCAAGTCCTTGTTTTGCCTTTCTAGGGCCGTCCACTTCTCATGGATTCCCTTGAACTTCGGACTAAAATAATGCATCCCCCTGGAAACGGCATGTATAGCTTCCAACAGTTCCTCCTTCTCGGCATTCTTTATAAGGTAGCCCTTGGCTCCGGCATCCAGCATTTCAACAACATCATCTTCTTGGTCGTACATACTTAAGGCTATAATCGATATCCTTGGGTATTTTTTTTGGAAGAGTTTGGCAATGGCAATACCATCCATAACCGGCATTCGGATATCGGTAAGGATAATTTTCGGGTCAAGACTTTCCATAAGCTCCAGTAATTCGAGGCCGTTGGTCGCTGTGCCGATGACATCGATACCCAGTTCGTTCTTTAAAATGGATTCCAGCCCATTCAAGAACAATTTGTGATCGTCCACCAGAATTACCTTCACGCTCATATCGGGACATTTAAGATGATAGTGGTGCCGTTACCGGGTTTTGAATCGATAGTAAGTGCGCCACCAATTTTTTGTATTCGGTTTCCCATGTTTTTCAGACCGACGCCAGAATCCGTTTTTTGGGTATCGAAACCTATGCCGTCATCCTCATATACCACATTAAGGGTGTTATCCTCTTCTGAAAATTGGATGTTTACGTTTTTGGCCTTGGCATGTTTTATGGTATTGGTGAGCAGCTCCTGAATAATCCTAAAAAGTTGTAGTTCGATGAAGTTCTGAATCTTCTTTTTAAAATCGATATTGGTAACCTCAACTTGAAGTCTTTCCGTTGATTTCAATCGGTCGGCCACCCGATTGACCGCGGGGATAAGCCCCTTTTCTATCATGGCCGATGCATTCCTTTGATGCGAAATATGACGCACATCGTTATAGGATTCGTCCAAAACGGCCTTTATTTTATCATACAAGGCCTGATCGTTTTTTTTGATATCCTCAACGAATAACTTTAGGGCCGAAAGTTTTCCGCCTAGGCTGTCGTGCAGGTCTTCGGCTATACGCTGCCGTTCTTTTTCCTGCCCCTCGATCATGGCATCGATTCCTATCAATTCTTGCTCCTTGAGTAGTTTTTCAACTTTTTGACTTTCCAATTCCTGCAATTGCTCGGCAATGATTCTTCTTTTTCTTATGTTTTTCACATAGGCATAGGTTAGGACACCACCGATGAACAGCAGGGCAAAGGCCGCATACATCAGGTTTCTACTTTGCCTTCTTTTAATGTTGGTCTGTAGATTGCTATGCTGTAGGTTTAGGATTTCTTTTTCCTTTTTTTCAGTTTCGTATTTGGTCGAGATCTCGGCAATGGCCTTTTGATTTTCTACCTTCAGAATACTGTCGTTTAGGGCGTTTTTCTTTTCTTCAAAGAACAGAGCAGTCTTGTAATCCCTTAATTGTCGATGGGCATCTGCCAAGTTGTTGTATGTAGTACTTGCGTTGGACCCTTTGCCATACTGTAGAGCGGTTTCCAAATAAGGGATGGCTTTTTGTGCATTTCCTTTTTTTAGTTGTAGATAGCCCAGATTGTTGTACAAAGTCCCGATTCCGTCATTGCTCTTGGTCTCCTTCCGAAGGCTAAGCGCCCTCGTTAAATAGTTTTCGGACTGGGGGTAATCGGTTTCTAGGTACATATTGCCCAGGTTGTTGTAAATTCTGGCCAGAGAGAATAGATCGTTACGTTCCTTTGCCAGGGCTTCCGCTTGTAAAAAATAGGATTTGGCCTTTAGGGTATCCCCTAATTTTAAAAATTCACCGGCAAGGTTTGGTAATGTAACGGCCTTGAAAGGAAGCATATTTTTTTGGGTAAAGATGGCCAGTGCGCGCTCACCATAGGCGATGGCCTTTTTGGAGTCCCCCAGTTCACCAAATGCAGAGGATACGTTGCTATAACATTTGGCCATATTTACGCTGTCGCCTTTCTTTTCAAAATACTGCGCACTTTGAATCAAGGTGGCCACTGCGTTTTTATAGTCCCCTTTTCTAAGATGTACGGCGCCAAGGCTAATTTTAACCGACGCGGCCTGGTCTTGGTAGTCCAGTCCATTGAGCAGATGAACGGACTCCATGAAATGATAGGACGCGGAATCCAACTGATTTTGATAGAAGTAGGCCCTGCCCAACTGGTTATGCGCCTCACTTTTTAAGGAGTCGTTGTCAAAAAGTAATGTTTTTTCTGCAAACTTTTTGCTTTCCGTAATGTCCGTACGTTCAAACATTTTCGATAGAAGTATTTGCAATTTGGCTTTTTCCTTTTTAGAATCGGACTGCTGCAAAATGGCTAAGAGGCTGTCTATCTGGGCTTTCTGACCAAAAACCTGAATCGGCATAAATAGGCATAGAAGAACGGTAATGATGTACAGTTGCTTGGTGGTCATTACTTTAAAGTTATCAAATTTTTGCTTTACAAGCTATCCTATTTTTTGACCGGTCGAATATTTCAACCCCTTTTTTAGTTACAGTTGATGCGGCAAAGGTGTCCTTTATCGGGTGCAGCTAGAACAGGCCGCACATGAGGATGCCACCTCCGATTCAAGCTTTCGTGAATAGGACTGTATTTCTGAATAAAAAACACGGGTATCACCCGCCTGGTACATTCTTGATTTTAGATTTTTAAGATAGGTGTTACCAAGGCAATTTGAGGCCGCTATGTGATTTAGGGCATAGTCTATGGTCTTATCCATCCAATCCCAGGGGTAGCCCTCATAGGCACCAAGCTCCAGACTGTTAACCAGTTTGCCCAGACCAAGGAGGCTATGGCAGTTTATGCTATTTGAAGTAGGCCTTTTAGCTTCACCAAAAACATAGTAGATGCGATGTCCGGCAATGGAGAATGCAATTGCGGTTAATTTTGCTGGCTTCTTGGGCTGATAGGTAAAGTTATATGTATTTGAGAGCTGGCTGGGCTGCCAGTCGAAAACCCCGGAACTACCACCGGATCTACTTGTGAGAGTGATATTGCCATTATAGGTGTACTCCGGATAGCTCGGTATCTTCAGCACGTTGTTGGATCCCAAAACGTCGGCTATACCCCATTTATAACCGCAGGGAGTGCGGCAACTTGCACATTGAAGGGTAACTCCAAAGGTCTCACCAGGTTGGAGCAAACTTAAATCTTTTGAAAATGTCCATCTAATTTCGTAAGATCCTATACAACCTGAACGATACGTTCGATTAAAAACCGCGGTCCCGCCATTTTTATTGGCACTTACTTCGATATAGGGTTCATTTTTTTTCTCATGTACTACATCAATAAACCCAATGGATTGCCCAACGGAAAAAATGGGCCATAAAAGAATTACTAAAGTTTTTCTCATGATTGTTGGTTTTTAAGGTTAGATCAAACCTACCTCCCTTTTGATATGGAACAAATACCTAGCATTAGGTATTTTATTTGGATTGGGGAGTGTATAGTTTGGACCCGAAAACAAAACCAATACCCATGATTTTTAAAAAACTATCGATTTTCATTACCCTCGCCAGTCTATTTAGTAGTAGTATCTGTTTTTCCCAAGACCCAAATGCACCCATTTGGGGCATTTATGCATCCGGGGTGGGGGATAGGTTGTCCAACTGTATGGATCCCTGTTGGGTGACCTATACGGTAGCCCTTACCACGGACCCGAACATTGTCGCCAATTTGGGATACGGCACTATGGGCGCCATATCCACCAATATTACCTGGCGAGAGGCCACTGCCCTTCAAAGAAGATATGGTAGGTATTATGATGATGAGCCGGACGGAATCTACAAATGCACACCTTGCGAAGTTCCCAGACCCGATCTTTCTTGTGCTTGGTCTTCCTCTTACGGCAGCATTCACTGGGGTAAGGGCTATTATGGAAAAAGTACCAATACCATTTCCGGTAAGCTGTTTCAGGAAGGAGGTGCGTGGGTATATAGGGGAACCTGGGGCAGGACAAACAGTTCGCGATCAGGAAAGGTAGAATTTAAATTTACATCGGCCAGTTCATTTACCGGCTTTTGGACGGAGAATGGAAGTACAAGAAAGGCAAGCTGGTCCGGATCGGGAAACTGTAATTGATTAAAGAGAGCAGGAATGAAAAAAATAAAATCGTATATACTACTTCTAATACTGGTTCCCTTGACCAATTGTGATGCGTTGGAGGAATTGGTGGAACAGGAATTTGAAGAGTCCATAACATTTGATGGAGAACTGGAAGTCGTGGAAAAATCTCCGGTTGCGTCCATAGATGATGACATTGATGTGGCAACCGATGCTGGCGTGTATCGGATAACTTCGGATCCGGACATAGCATCCTTAATTGAGGATGATAATGCCGAAATAACGAAAATAAAGATCAATGAGATCCGATATACCTACAAAGATTTTGAAGGTAACGAGGAAGCAGTGGTCGTTCAGGCCGGTTTTTCGATTGTCACGGGCAATTTGGCCGCGCTGAACTCTTTTTTGGAAAATGGTATAGCCATTGCGGATGCCGATCAAAGAAATATCCAGTTTACCCATCGAGATGATTTTAGTACAATTGAGAAAGCTCTTTTGGGTAGCCCAAATGGTACCATTATATTTCAATATTTTGGAAGGATTTCAAGAAACCCTGTGGACTTTAAGGTGGCCATCCGGGTTGATGTGACCGTAACCATAAAGGCGAAAATCTAGTAGGAACTATCGGTAATCGAATCAAAAAAAATCCCCTAAACTACCACATCCTAAAGTTAACCCATATTCGGTTAACTGTTTTCCGCTGAAGTGGATTTTAGAAATTCAGAAGGTGTAGTGCCCGAGAGCTTTTTAAACACCTTATTGAAAGTGTTTTTATTGCTGAAACCGGAATCATAGGCTATCGCCAATATGGTAAGATGGCGATATTCCGGATTAGCCAATCGAGATTTGACCTCCTTAAAACGATATTCGTTGAGGAACTCATAAAAGCTCTTTCCCAATGCAACGTTCAATACTTGGGATACCAAATACTTGGGCCGGTTGAGTTTTTTGGAAAGTTGGGAAAGGGAAAGGTCATGATCTAAATAAGGCTTTTCATTCTCCATGTAAACCAGGATTTCCGAAAGATGTCTCTTTAAATCGGATTCCAAAAGACTTGAGCTTTGGTATTTTTCCCTGGCCGTATCCAGGAAAACCTCGGTAAAGGCCTTGTTGTTCTTAATGGCTAGGACCACCAAGGTATGAATGGCTAGGGCGCAACAAAACATGGTGAGATAATATGCCCTAATATCTATAAATCCTTTTTGAAAGTACCAGAGCAGGGCCAAAAAATCTATCATCCAAAAGACTAGAAATCCTATAACGAATCTCTTGAGCCACATTAATTTGGTTTTATAAGCCTTATCCAAGTCTTTACTGAATTTTTTGGAGAGCAATTGCAATGTCACAATTCCATAAATTAAGCACTGTAGAATCTGCGCTACGGTAAATACTTGGGTTCCCATATCAAAAGCTTGACCATCGGAGCGGATTTGATTTTGAATTAAGGTAATTTTTCCGTCACCCGTGAGTATAAAAAATGGGAGCATGTATATAACTGCCAGTAGAAAGGGCAGGGTATGTAATAAATCGGAGAGCTTCAATATAAAACGAGCACTTAAGATAGATTTTATATAATACAGGAACAGAGGCCCTATTAGAAAAAGGAAAGGGAGGCTCAAGTGGGTAAAATGGGGAATCATGGTGTACAGGGTGGAGTTAATGACCAAGTAGTTGAGCAAGTTTAGCGAGAGAATGACGATAAGTGATACCAAGAAGTATTTGGATTTTTTCTTGGAAACCCCGGTTGCAAGCAAAATACTGAGAAACAAGCCCTGTAAAAGCCCAAAAAGGAGAAGCGCCGACCAGGCGTCAAAAGTGATATCGGTTGGGTGCCCCATACTCAAAAATACATCTTCAAAATACAAATGTAACGTCTTCGTATACATTGCTTAAGGTGGGCCCATAAAATGGGTCACGCTCAATCTATGGATACCATAAACTTATGCATTTGACATAATCTTGCTCCATAAATTAAAATCTTATGGAAGGATTGACCCTATTGCGCACCGCTCTTAAAGGAAATGGTATTTTCTCGTTAGCATCGGCCATACTCACATTGGTATTGGGCCATTCGGTTAAGGCCGTCAATGAAATGGCCAATGGACAACCCATGGCTTTTTCAATTCAATTAGCTGTATTTGCTATCGTGGTTTTAATCACGGCCCATAGAAAAAAGGTGTCGACTATTCTGGTTTGGATAATAATTGTTCTGGACATTTTATATGTTTCGCTTGGATTTTACAATCTTTTCGCCCTAGTCTCCGAGATCAGCACAAGTGGTAAGCTATTGATTTTGGCGACGAATGTCATGGTTGCCCTATTTGCCATTTTTCAAACCATTGGAATGATCAGGTATAGAAAATCGCTAAAAACGATTACCCGGTAGAAAATTCAAAAATGGTACTTAGCGAAGTCATCCCATGAAAAATAAGATTCAAACGCATAAGGGGCTAGTATTTTTCTGGGTATTGGCAACGTGCATTTTGATCAATGCCCCTGCACAGTCCGTCCCTGACCCTGTAGATATTAGACCAAGGGAAATTAGGGATTGGGTAGGCGATGCTACTTTGGAAATCCGGGATAGGAACAAAAGAGGAAGGCAGCTTTTGAATGAATGTTTTGATGCACATGGATGGGTAGCGGGGAATTCGAGCACTATTTCCGCCACTTATATCGATGATTGGTCCGTGGCACCGGAACCTTTGCGTAGGTACAATAACTGGCCATATTTAAAGCAAGCTTTGCAACACGATTTTCTTTCTTTTAAGTTGGGGCATTCCCGTGCCCAATTGCTTAATGGCCCCTCCAAGGGTGAAATATGGGGTATTGACCATGCTATGCCCTACAAGATAATCAACGGGGAGATGAACCGTGTAGAAGATTCAAATATGGTTCCGGCCTTGGTCGGAAAGGAATATTTTATCCAGTTACCCTATTGGACAAAAAAGGTTCCCTTAGTAGCCTATGTAAAGGACACCGTGCATCAGGGCCAACCCTATCATTTGGTTTTTGGGACCTGGGAAACCCCCAAGGTCAACCCTAGGTTTGATCAGTATGTGTATTGGATAAACCAGAAGACCAAATTGCTGGAAATTGTGCAATACACAGTACGGGTTGTAGATCCCAGCGCTGTAGGATTTGTTGTCTTTGATGATTTTAGGGAAGTAGATGGGGTCTCAATTCCCTTTGTACATCGTTTGGGATATCTGCCGACCTCGGAGGGATTGATTCATGAAATGCGATTTCAATCCGTTGTTTTGGACCCAAAAGGATTGTCCCTTCACCTTCTTGGGAATCTTCGTGAAAAAGAGCAGCCCTAAAAGTGCTCTTCGAATACCAACTTCATGGCGAAATCGTCTTGAGGCCTTCATTTTCTTAGTAATTTTAGGAGGTGGTGTTTTTTGGTGTATAAAAGAGTCGAAACTCAGCGGAGATATATCCGAAATGTTTCAGAAACTTTTTAAGGAAACCTGTATACCTCATGAAAATAGGTACGGGTTAATTAGTCGGAAAAGTCCATAAAATAGTCTTTACCATTTAAATTAGCTAAGATTTTACCATGACTAAACGCATAGCGATTTTACTTGGATGCATTTTTTCCTTTGCAGCGTCGGCACAGGAACGTCCAAACATCATATTGATTATGACCGACGATCAGGGGTGGGGACAGACCGGATATTATGGACATCCGTTGCTGAAAACGCCCAACTTAGACAAAATGGCCAAAAATGGGCTACGTCTCGATCGTTTTTACGCTGGAGCACCCGTTTGTTCGCCCACGCGGGCCAGTGTATTAACGGGGAGATCCTGTGTCCGTGCCGGAGTGCCAGAACATGGTTATGCATTGCGAAGACAGGAAAAGGTACTGTCACAAGCCCTAAAGGAGGTTGGCTATGCTACCGGACATTTTGGGAAGTGGCACTTAAACGGTTTGCGTGGTCCGGGAGTTCCCGTTTTTAAGGAGGATACCCATTCGCCCGGCGCATTTGGATTCGACTCCTGGATAACTGTTTCCAATTTCTTCGACATAGACCCGATAATGAGCAGGAGTGGCGTATTTGAGGAATTCCGGGGGACATCATCGGAAATCATTGTGGACGAGGCCTTAAAGTTTATCGAAAAGGCGGTGGCCGAGAATAGGCCATCCTTCACCGTAATCTGGGACGGCTCCCCACACGATCCCTTTGTGGCCCGGGAAGAGGACATGAAAGGGTTTGAACATTTAGATTCCCGAAGCAAAAATCACTATGGGGAATTGGTCGCCTTTGACCGTAGCCTAGGCAAACTGCGAAAAAAATTGCGACAGCTACAGATTGCGGAAAATACAATGGTTTGGTACTGTAGTGATAATGGGGGATTGCCACGTATAACACCGCAAACGGTCGGTGGTTTGCGCGGCAACAAGGGAACGCTTTGGGAGGGCGGTATCCGTGTACCATGTATTATCGAATGGGAGGGAAGGATTGCTCCCAAGATCAGTACGTATCCGGCCTCTACCATGGATATTTTTCCGACCATCGTGGATATGTTGGACCTGCCCCCAAAAACGATGCTAAACCCTACGGACGGTGAAAGTCTGAAGCCCTTGCTCGAAAATCGCGGGGCGAAGATCCGGAAAAAGCCGATTCCATTTATTTTCAGGGGTCAAGGTGCCCTAATCGACAACCAATTTAAACTGGTAGCCACCAGCATTCAGGAACAGACCTTTCAGTTGTTCAATCTAGAAAAGGACAAAACGGAAGCTACAGATGTTTCCACGTTGAACCCGAAAAAGATGGAAACCCTGAAAAGAGCGTTTATGGGCTGGTATGATTCAGTTAATCGCAGTGTTGCGGGACTGGATTACCCGGAAAAGGAGGTAGATGAAAATCATCCGATACCCCATTTCTGGAAGGACGATCCAAAATACGGGCTGTTCGTAAAAGAACATGGTGGCAGACCTGAATACTCGGGGGCGTATAAAAGGTAATATGTAGCGTCCCATTTGGGGCCTACGGAAAATCATACGAGAGTTGGCAAATACTACATACCTAAATTAGAGCGGCTAAAAAAGGTAGCTTAACTTGCAGAGGTAAACTTACTTCGTTTCCATAGGTATTTTATCACATTCTATACGCTGTATTGCAAGATAAGTGCATGATGTAAGGAAAACTATTCTTTTTGAGTTTGTTTCAACGTGTAAATGAATTTACGGTCTTAGTTTCCTATGGCCAATGAAGTATTTACGCTTTTTGTCCGCGGGGAGTTAAATTTTTTTTGTATGTTTGTACTATATGTATAGTACAATAGTTTTATAGTATAATGATCAAGTTTAGATTGGACCCCAAGACCGGAATTCCATTTTATAGGCAAATCATTGACCAGATTAAATTTGGTATTGCTTCCGGAAACTTAAAAACAGGCGAGCAACTCCCTACAGTTCGGTCCTTGGCCGTAGATTTAAAGGTTAATTTAAATACAGTGGCCAAAGCCTATAGGGAGCTGGAGATTCAAAATATACTGGAAACCCATCAGGGTACAGGCACTTTTATCAACGAAAACAAGATTAGGATATCAGAGAAGGAAAGGGCACAAAAACTGGGTGAAATATGCAACGAGTTTTCTTCCATTGCCTATAGCTATGGGTTTACCATAGACGAGATAATCGATCAACTACAAAATCAAAAATAATATGAAAGCGATTACCAAAAAGTTTTGGAACCCCATTTCCGGGACCGTAATGATAGCCACATCAAGTATTTGTATAGCACTGTATTACTTTGACCTCGTTAACTCCCAACAGTTGGCACTTCTATTGTTGGCCAGTTTGTTGGTCGCAAGATCTATACATATAGCCGATCAGTGGGAAAAAGCGGTGGTTTTGCGGATGGGAAAATTCCGGGGCCTTAGGGGACCTGGCCTATTTTTCATTATTCCCATCATCGATCAAATAGATAAGTATATTGACCAGCGCGTCCGGGTCACCGATTTTAAGGCCGAACAGACCTTGACGAAGGATACGGTTCCCGTAAATGTGGATGCCGTGGTCTATTGGACGGTCTGGGATGTTGAAAAGGCGGCCCTTGAGGTACAGGAATATGAACGGGCCATTTTCTACATAGCACAGACCGGATTACGGGATATCATCGGGAAGCATGAGTTAGCGGACATACTGCAAGAAAGGGAAAAGATAGCTGATGATTTACAGAAGGTTTTGGACCACAACACCAATCCCTGGGGCATTACTTGCCAAACGGTTGGGATAAAGGATATAATAATCCCTCAGGTTTTGGCGGACGCCATGAGCAAGGAGGCCCAGGCGGAGCGTGAGCGTAGGGCACGAGTAATTCTCGGAACGGCCGAAACCGAAATCGCCCATAAATTTTCAGAGGCCAGTGAACGCTACAAAAAGAATCCCGTTGCCTTGCACCTTAGGGGAATGAATATGTTGTTCGAGGGTTTAAAAGAAAAGGGATCCATGGTCATTGTACCAAGCTCGGCATTGGATTCCATGAACCTAGGGGCCGTGGGCGGATTGGTGTCCCTGTCAAAAGGGAACGAGGAAGAATTTTCGGCCAAGGGATGATTACTTCATAATTCGGTATTTTGGGCCATTTATCGCCATGTTCTTCAGAAAATGGAGTTTATGTTGGATAGCTACCAGTTTCAATGGAGTATTATGGAGCACAGACAATGATAACGGAATGCCTGTGATCGTTTTCTGTTGAAGTGTATATATCAACTGCTCTAGAAGGATTCACATCCTTCAAAGCGGTGAAATCTTGTACAGTTAAGGTAATTGTATGCGTATGATCAGAAAACCCCTGAATGTCATATGTTTTTTCTTCGGCAGCAAGTATGTCTTCCTTGGGTATGGTCAGCGAATGGCCATGATTTTCTGATATATTACCTAATCCACCGTTCTCAAGACATTGGGATAGAAGCGTTTCATCCGGGTCAGGATTTCCGGATTCATCATCTGAATTTGAGCATGCTATTAAAACGACTACCGAAAGGGCCAGGAGAAAGACTGTCAAGTTTTTGTCCTTACGATTTTTTCTGGCCATTTTAAAGTGTTCTTACGGTCAGTACAAATTACGAAATTATGGGCACTTTATACCCATTTTTTGTATTACGGGTTTTGGTCCAAATATTGCAAAACGTTGTGAAGGACAACATCGGTTCTGGAAGCATAAAAATCTTTAAGCAGTGCCGTATGTCCTTGGCCGAATAGGATCAATATTCTATCTCCCTCTTCCGTCAGTTTGTCAATATTCCGCATAATATGCATATTCCGCTCCCACCATTTTGAGTTGAGGTCGACCCCGACCGGCTTTTTATCTGTTCCTATTTGGTTTAGATGTTGTAAATAAAACCCTGTATTAAGTCGGTCGTATTTCTCCTGATTCATGAAGACAAGAAATTGCGATATCGTAGAAGCGTCATATTTCTCTTGAAGGACATCGATTACCTCGGTTTTCATTTTGGAAAGAAAATTGGGAAAAAAATCAGCTTGGTCAATCTCAACAAGATAGTTCTGAAGGTCCCCAAAGGGAAGGTCCATAGGGTGGTCCGCCATATATATGTGCTTGTGTCCCAAATAGGCTGCCAGCTTAAAACCTAGCTGCTGACGTTCGTTGATCGTAAGCTTGTGTTTTCCTTTCAAATATTGTCCGTAAATAGAATCCAGTTCATAATTCCCAAAGGGAAATTCCAGAACAATTTTAGTAGGTTTATATTGGGCCAAGTATGCAATGACGGAATCAATTTCTTTTTGTCTTTGTTGGCCCATAATATCGCCGGGTTGGAGGCTCATAAGATCCGAAGTGCCTGCAAAATGGAAGGTTCCCAAAAACCCAATACTTGCCTTTTGCTTGACTTCTTGCGAATGCATCGCCAAAACCGATATAAAAATTAGTATCCAGCAATATTTTCTGTACCTCATAAGATTGATCATGTATTTTCCTGAATGCGATTCATCATTTAACTGAATTTTTGTAACCCTGGTGCTTTAGTTGGATTACGAAACCTGTCAAATAGTATTATGTATTCCGTATGCTCCAAGGTGGCTTCCGTCCGTTTTCTCTACCATAAAAGAAAAGAACCTGTCTATATCGAAATATTTTTATCGTATGAATTTAGTGAATACAATTTTCTAAATAAACTTCATAGTTTAAATAGACCTAAAAAATTAGTTTCCTCCCAATAAATGATTTATCCTACTCTTATAAGTCTGACCAATAGGAATTTTATGTTCGTTTAGAAAGATTTGATTGCCTTGGATACGTTCAATTTTGTTGGTGGCGACCATAAAGGATTTATGAATCCGTAAAAAGTTTTCTTTGGGCAGTAAATCCTCAAAGGCTGATATTTTTTCATGGCTAACTATCATTTCCTCGGTTAAAAAGACCTTTGTATAATTGCCATAGGCCTCAATGAATAGAATGTCATCGGTGCGAATTTGATGGTATGTTTTATCCCCTTTCAAGAAAAAACGACTGTTCTCCAAGCTAAGGTTTCCTGCAGATTTTACTGAGCTTGCTTGTTCGTAGGCATGCACCTTATTGACCGCCTTTAGGAAACGCGGAAAAGAAAAAGGCTTGAGCAGATAGTCCAATATATCCAATTCGTAACCCTCTAAAGCATATTCCTTATGTGCCGTTGTCACGATGATCTTGGGAGGCTTTGGTAATGTTTTTAGCCACTCGAAGCCGGTCATTTTGGGCATATTAAGATCTAAAAAAATCAAATCTATTTTTTCCCGGGTGACAATTACAGAAGCTTCCATAGGGTTATAAGCATTACCGATTTTTTTTAAGTAGGGCAATTCCGCACAATAGCCTTCAATGATACGATGTGCTATGGGTTCGTCGTCAATAATACAATAGGTTATCATGCCTGCGGTTATGGGTTTGGAAATAGGTTCAAGTGGGCTTTATATGTAGCATCTCTATTTTCAATCTTCAATTCATGTCGATTCGGATAGATATGCGCTAGGCGTTTCTTCAAAT
This sequence comes from Ulvibacterium sp., assembly GCF_028285715.1. GTDB lineage: Bacteria > Bacteroidota > Bacteroidia > Flavobacteriales > Flavobacteriaceae > Ulvibacterium. The sequence goes on along the minus strand of NZ_JANQOO010000011.1, from coordinate 34,082 downwards.
TATCCAGCCCTATACCTGCGTTTTCGTTAGGGGTGTTGGGTTCATAATTATTGGCAATGGTAAAAAATATCTGACTGCCTTGCGTTTTTAGATTCAAATGAACATAGGCGTTTTCCGTCAATGGTTCAACCCCGTGCTTCAACGCATTTTCCAGTAAAATAATAAAAAGCAACGGGGCGACTTTTACGCCTTCCTTAGTATCATGGTCAAATCGAATTTCAACTTTTTTTTGATAACGGATTTTATGTAGTTCAATGTAATTTTCGAGATAATTGATTTCGTCCTTTAGTAACACCGAATCTTCTTTTCCCTGATAAATAGTGTACCGCATCATGTCGGACAGTTTTAAAACGACTTCCGGGGCTTGTTCGGATTTTTCCACGACCAAGCCATAAAGATTATTCAACGTATTGAAGAAAAAGTGAGGATTGATCTGACTGGTGAGTAACGCCAATTCTGCCCTTGCCTTATCTGCTTTTAGCATTTTTAACCAGCGCCACTGTTCATATCCCCACAAAGCCACAAATACAGGAATGGGAAGGAGCATAAAATTTATCAAATTCAAGCGATAATCCTGTACGTGATCAGGTGCCGTAGTAAAAAAGAAAAAATGATAGGCAATAACCGATAGGTATACGGAAAGAATGACGACCCGATATTTTTTAAAAAATTCAGGCAAAATGAGGTAAGCCACACCCAACCAGAATAGGATCAACAACGGAACGGTAATGGGACTATCCCAAATGCCGGTATAATGGGGTATAACAAACATTACGGCTAGGAAAATAACAAGGATTCCCCCTTTGATCAAAGCCTTATGATTTTTTTGAATAAAACCCTTCATGGTGCAAACTTAGCATTATTGATACGCGCCTTATAATCTCTTTGACCAACACCACACATTTTGTGTCGAACACTATGTTTTTTTGATCGAATCGTATAGGTCTGCGATTTACCGATAAGTGTATCGTTTTTTGGTGGGTTCATCAAAATAATTTCATGATGTTTTCAAGTGAATCTAGGTTTGGATGGAATTAACTAAAAACCATATTATGTTACGGATGGTCTTGAAGATATTAAAGTGGATTGGCTTGTCGATTACTTCATTACTACTATTACTTATTTTGGTAGGATTGGGCTTTCGACTGTTCAGGGACAAACCTGTACCCCCTGGAAAACTGGTTGATATTGGAGGTTTTAAATTACATGTCCATAGTACCGGGGAAAAAAACGAGAAACCCACTTTGGTTATTGAGGCAGGGGCAGGTGGGCATAGCGAATACTATCATTGGTTGAGTGAAGGACTGAAGGATAGTCTGCGTGTGGTTCGATATGATAGGGCCGGTATTGGCTATAGCGAACTTAGTGATGGCCCGAGAGATCCCGAGACCATTGCAGATGAATTACACACCTTATTGGAAAAGACAGGGGAATCACCACCTTATATTCTCGCCGGCCATTCCCATGGAGGCCATTATATCCGAGTATTTGGACAACGCTATCCAAACGAAGTGGCCGGTTTGGTTTTGTTGGACTCTGGGCATCCAGATGAACGTGAACGATTGCCCTGGCCGCCTTCTCCTAGTTGGTTAAACTCAATATATTACATTGGAGCTGTTTTAGGGGATTTAGGCGTTTTGGATTTATATGTGACAATTTTCGGGAATACGATCATGCCTGCGCCAGGTCTGCCCAAGGAAATTACCGATCGTTATCAAGATTACTTTTTGAACGGAAAATATCTTTGGGGTTATATAAAAGAAGAAGAGTGGCATATAGCATTGGAAGAAATGTCCAAAAAAATAATGGTAACGGATAGCTTACCAATTCGGATTTTTGCCGGGACACATCTCAACGAAAAAGCGCTTCGGAAAATGGGCAGGGACCCGGAAAAGATGAGAACCAATCGGCGAAAGATGCAAGAAGAAATGGCCTCTTTTTCTAAAAATGGCAAAGTATTCTTTATGGATGGAGGTCATTTTACCATTTTTATTCAAAAGGAAAATGCAGATATGATTTGTAAAGAGATCATTCAATTTTCGAAGGAATTAAAAAACTGAAAAGAGTGCCATGGTGGTATTTCCATTTTGGAAGCCCCAACAGCTTGCGTTAAAATGGGTACGGGATTGCAAGGGAAAATGTAAGAACAAAAGCCCTTTTTGCGGTAGGTTGCCGATGAGGTGCAAACGTCCTAGTTGCAGGTTTCCTTTATACTAAAGTTATCCGCTTGGGACAGTGCCTCGTTTTCGGAAATACTTTCTTTATGCAGCAATATCCGGTCTATGGCATGAAAATCCGAACGGGCGGCGATTTCCATGAGATACACACCAGGTGTTTCGAAAGTTACGTAAATATCATGGGCATCGTGGTCCGAAGTCCGGGCTTGCCATTTGAAAGCGTTGTCATCCCCGCTCCGGTATACCTTGAACCAACCATCCTTGGAAGCTCCATTGGGGTTAGGTTCCTTCCCGGAACCATCGGGATAAACCCTGCTGCCACCATCTTTCATTCCAAAAAAGTCCTGGGCATCCGGAAAACGCAACCAGGAATCATTGTGTTCCGTTCCATTGTCTCCTTTTCTATATGAGGAATTCCATGTGAAGCGATAGGTACCGGTATCGCTTATCCTAACAGGAAAGCTTATCATGCCATTACCAGGATTGCCCATACTGGGGTCGCCCTCCCATTGCATATAGCCGTCACCGGAAACATCATTTGCATCATTTTTCAAAACCCAACCTTCTGGGAAACTGTTGTCCTCAAATTCAATGGATATGATGCCGTCTTTTTCCTCAAAAACGAATCCAACTGAACTGGGACAGTCACTTCCAGGTTGTTCGGGCTCCTGTCCATCTTCTTGTATCATATTGTCTTCGGCCAGTCGCTCCTCCAAAGTCGTTGCATCATTGCTACAGGATGGGAAGGCAAATACAATGATAAAGCATAGGATAAATACGGTTCTCATGATCTGGATTTTGACTGGAAAACGCCTAAAGCAAAATCCATATTGTTCAAACATGGCAACATTCGATGAAATTCAATCTAAAACACAGGGGATTACGAGACTTTTTGATGAAGCCAGGCGAACTATCCATAGAAACCGCAAATGAACAATTCAATTATCCGGGCCACTTTGAACAGGCGCACTTCAAGTTGAATGCATCTTGTTTGTGTACGTCTTTTTTGCACTATTTCCCAATTTTTCTGCATGTTTTCTACATTTTCATGCAAAATCGTACATTTGAAGCCTTACTTCGTATACATGCAGAAAGACAAAAGACAGGAGGTAATTCTCGAAAAACTCCAGTTGGAAGGTAAGGTGGCTACCCTACAATTGGCCGAAAAACTCTTGGTATCTGAGGATACGATTCGCAGGGACCTTAATGAAATGGCGCAAAAAGGACTGCTTTCCAAAGTGCATGGCGGCGCAATTTCCTCCATTCAAAAATTATATTACTACAACGACAACGTCGTAAAACATCAGGAGGAAAAAAATCGTATTGCCAAAAAGGCCTCGGGCCTATTGCAAAATGGAATGACGATCATAATAAGTGATGGCACCACCAATCTCGCTTTTGCCCGGAGTATTCCAAAGGATTTAAAGGCCACGGTCTTTACCTATTGTTTGCCTATAGCCATGGAACTAACGGAACATCCGGGAATCGAGATTATTTTTTTGGGTGGGAAAATCGAGAAAAAATCCATGGTGAGTTTAGGAAATGAAGTCGTGAACAAATTCTCCAATATTCATGTGGATTTATGCTTTCTGGGTACGGGGAGCATAGGACCTCTTGAGGGAATAACCGAAGGTTCGTATGAAGTTTCCCTAATCAAGAGAGCCATTATAACCGCATCCGATAGGGTCATCTCCTTAGCTACGTCAAGTAAATTGGGTCGGCGACAGCCCTATACCATTTGCAAACCTTCTGAAATTGGATTGCTGATTACGGAATTGGATCCAACGGACGACAAGTTGGTCGAATTTGCCGAAGCGGGGATTCAATTAAGCTGATCAAATCGTATTTCTTTCTACGCCATGGTTGCTGCCCCAATGGTAATAGGTAACTTACCTATCTTATATATGCCGTTTTTTTGCATGTTTATAAATATATTTTGCATTTTATATTCATTATTGAATATATTTATATCGAATTCGTTGCAATTTCATGAAAAGAACACCTACGGTAATCGGTATTGATATTGGTGGAACGAAGATTTCGGCCGCCTTGTTTCATCATCATGGGGACCTATTGCATAAGGAAGTGCAGCCCTTGGCCGAAAGAGAAGGGGGAGAGGTCATTGCCTTAATCGGTACCATGATCCAATCGCTGATGGATTATGCAAAAGGTAGGGCTTACAAGGTAGTCGCTATTGGGGCCTGTGTCCCCGGCATCTACGATGCTATCAAGAAAACCGTGTGGGCCCCCAACATTCCGGATTGGAACCATATTCCTCTTCAGGATGCGCTTAAGAAGTACCTGGGCGATCAATCCATAAATATCGTTTTGGAGAGCGACCGATCTTGCTACATCCTGGGAGAGGTCTGGAAAGGTTGCGCCAAAGATTGTGCCGATGCAATTTTTATCGCGGTAGGCACGGGTATAGGTGCCGGAATACTATCAGGTGGGAGAATTATCAATGGTAGTGGAGGTATTGCAGGAGCCATTGGCTGGATGGCGTTGGAACCCCCTTACGATAAAAAGTATGATGCCTGGGGTAACTTGGAGCACTATGCATCCGGTGACGGTATCGCACGGAGTGCCGTAGAACTATTGGAAAAAAAACGAACGTCAACCAGTCTTTTGGATGCCATTCCAACGGACCAGATTACCGCACATCACGTTTTCGATGCGTATGAAAAACAAGATCTAGTGGCTGTTGAGGTAATCGAAAAAGTTATTGGGTATTGGGGGATGGCATTGGCCAACTTGGTGAGCATATTCAATCCCAGAAAGGTAATTTTTGGTGGCGGGGTCTTTGGACCTGCCGACCAATTTTTGGACCGCATAGTAGAGGAGGCAAAGCAGTGGGCACAACCCCTTTCCATTCAAGAAATCCAATTGGAAACTTCGGCCCTAGGGGGTGACGCAGGTTTAATCGGTGCTGGATACTTGGCCCTTACTACCCTAAACGACCAAGTGCATGACGAATAAGGGGTATCACAAAAGTTACGTATTTACCGCAGCCTGCATTGGGATGTTGCTTTTTGGAGTGGTGATGATATCCCTGGGATCCATTCTACCTGAAGTTACCGGGAAGTTTGTATTGAACGAAGCCCAAACCGGTTTTTTGACTACCCTGCTGCCCTTGGGTATTTTGGTGGGCTCCCTGATCTTTGGACCGTTGATTGATTGGTTGTCCTACAAAAAAATCTTAATCGCAGGTAGTATTCTCACCTTGCTGGGACTTGAAGGTATTGTGTTCGCCAAAAGCATGATTTTCTTGCAGGCATCCGTTTTCTGTATCGGTCTGGGTGGGGGAGTACTGAACGGTACCACCAATGCCATTGTTTCGGAGATTAGCGAAGAGAACCATAGCGCAAATCTTAGCCTTTTGGGTGTTTTTTTTGGGATCGGGGCCTTGGGGACCCCTGTTGTTTTGGGTATATGGAAAGGGCTGTATTCCTTTGAGACCATTTTCGCCCTGCTAGGTGCCCTTATTACCCTGCCGCTCATTTTCTTTTTGATGATTCGTTTTCCAAAATCGGCCGAAACTAAGGGACTCCCTATCAAGGAAGGGTTGAAAATGGCAAAAGATCCCGTATTGCTATTATTCGGCTTTATCCTTTTTTTTCAGAGTGGCATCGAGGGATTGACCAATAACTGGACTACCACCTATCTGGAAACCATAAAGGAAATGAAGTCCTCCAACGCACTATTTATATTGTCCTCGTTCGTTGGGGCCATTACAATTACCCGAATCGCGCTGGGTAAAATTCTCCGCATGTTCCCTCCTTTAAAGGTAATGGTCGTAGGTTTTGTCATTGTCTTTATAGGGGGCCTAATACTACAATATGGAGCTTCATATGCCCTATTTATAGCCGGAATGGTGGCCATGGGGGTAGGCTTGGCAGCAGGATTCCCTGTTATTCTGGGCTATATCGGCCAGCTATATACCCACCTTTCAGGTACGGCCTTCAGCATTGTGATTACTATTGCCCTTATCGGAAACGTCCTAACCAATTATTTGATGGGCCAAATTTCACAATATCAAGGTACTGGAGTGTTCCCCTATCTTATTCTGACCTCTGTATTTATGGTGCTCGTCTTACTGTATATCACGAACAAGAAATATAATTCCAAAATAAGTTAAAATTCAAATTTATGTTAGCAAAACAATGGCTGGATAATGCCAGAAACGTAATGGATAAAATAGAAAGTACCCAAATGGAAAACATTAAAAAGGCTGCCACTATTATGGCCGATTCCATAGAAAAAGGAAAATGGGTACATACCTTCGGATGTGGCCATGCCACCCTCCCCATCGAGGAAATGTACCCTAGGATTGGTGGTTTCGTCGGGTTTCACCCTATTGTTGAACTGCCATTGACATTCTTTACCAACATTACGGGACAAATGGGGGTGGACCAGTTTATTTTCCTGGAAAGGGTGGAAGGCTATGGACGGGAAATTATGAAGGGCCATAATTTTGACGAAGAGGATACCATGTGGCTGTTTTCACATACCGGTGTTAACGCCGTAAATATCGATATTGCTCTGGAGGCCAAGGAAAAAGGAATGAAAGTAATCGTCTTCGGCTCCGCGGCGGAGGCCCAGGGAAAGACCACAAAACATTCCTGTGGAAAGACCTTGTTCGAATTGGCGGATTTGGTAGTGGATTCTTGTGCACCCTCTGAGGATGCAACGGTGCACCTAAAGAATCATATCGATAAAATTGGACCGGTTTCCACCATGGCCTTTGTCACCACCGTATGGATGACCGTGACCACAGTAGCCGAAATATTGGCGGAAAGGGGTGTTACATTGCACATTCACCCGTCTCACAACATCCCGGGCGATTCCACCTCAAAACAACGATTGGCAGATGCCCTAAAGGAGTACAAAAGAAGAGTTGCCTCTGTTTAGTATAACGTACAAAATGCATTAAATCATTCAAGCATAAGATCATAGCTCATACCATTAAAAACCGCATCTCTAAATTTCAACTCATTATGAAAAAGTATGTTGTCCTCCTTGGCGTAATCCTGATCATATCCTGTGTTCAGAACCGCACTACCGAAAAATCGGGAGTGGCCGTCGTTCGGATAAATCAATTGGGATATTTACCGGAAAGTATTAAAGTGGCGGTTTTCGCGGCAAAGGAGGCTACTTCGGTCAATTCGTTCTCGCTGCACGATGCCGAGACGGACAAAGAGGTATTTGTATCAACCACACCGGTGTCCAAAGGTGCCTACGGACCCTTTGAAAGCGCTTACCGCTTAAATTTTAGTGAATACCAAACACCGGGCACCTACTATCTTAAAGTAAATGGTACGCAATCCCCGATATTTCGGATCAATGCGGATGTCTATGACCATTCTGCGGATTTCCTATTGGAATACATGCGTCAGCAGCGTTGCGGATACAACCCGTTTTTGACCGACTCTTGTCATTTGGATGACGGATACATCCTGTATAACCCCAAAAGGGAGGGAGAACGAATTGATGTGACCGGAGGATGGCATGATGCCACGGATTATCTGCAATATACGGCTACCTCCGCCAACGCCGTTTTCCAATTGCTGCTATCGTACCGGGACAATCCAGAAGCTTTTGGCGATGCCCATAGGGCCAATGGCTTGCCGGGGCCCAACGGCATTCCGGATATTATTGATGAGGCCAAATGGGGGATGGATTGGCTTAAAAAGATGAACCCGTCTCCCACAGAGTTTTACAATCAAATTGCAGATGATCGGGATCATGTCGGTTTCCGATTGCCCAATGAGGATTCCGTGGTGTATAATCCGAAACGAAAGGGGCGACCCGTATACTTGGCCAGTGGCCAAAAACAAGGCGTATTACAATATAAAAACCGTTCTACCGGTGTAGCATCCACGGCCGGTAAGTATGCTTCGGCCTTTGCCTTGGGTGCCTCGGTCTTGAATGATTTTTACCCGGGATATACGGATGACCTGCCGAAGCGTGCTAAGGATGCTTATGATTTTGGTGAAAAAAATCCGGGGGTTAGCCAGACCGCACCGGGCAGTGCACCCTATTTTTATGAAGAGGACAACTGGATGGATGATATGGAACTGGCGGCAAGCAGTCTGTACAAGCTGACCCAAGACGAAAACTATAAGAAAAAGGCCTTGCATTATGCATCCGAAGAAAAGATTACACCCTGGATAGGACGTGATACGGTAGTGCACTATCAGTATTATCCATTCTTGAATGCTGGTCACAACGAATTGGCGACGGCCTTAAAATCACAGGAAAAGGAGACCGTAGCTTCGTATTATGACATGGGGCTTCGTTTACTGCATGAACGAGGGAAGGACAACCCCTTCTATATTGGTGTTCCCTTTGTATGGTGCTCCAATAATTTGGTGACCGCAGCCGTTACCCAATGCAAATTATATCATCAGTTGACCGGAGATGACACGTATCTGGAAATGGAAGCGGCCTTACGCGATTGGCTTTTTGGCTGTAATATTTGGGGTACCTCTATGGTCGTTGGGCTTCCCAGGGACGGAGATTACCCCATAGATCCCCATTCTTCCTTGAATCATTTAGAGGGATATCAAACCTATGGGGGCCTGATCGATGGACCGGTTTATGGTTCCATTGCCAACAGCCTCATTGGGGTTGAACTTCATGATGAGGATGAGTATGCCGAATTTCAATCGGATTTGGTAGTTTATCAGGATGATGTGGGTAGTTTTTCCACCAACGAACCCACTATGGATGGTACAGCCTGTTTGGTCTATTATCTTTCGTCCCTGGAAAATGCAAGTATCATAGGAGGTCACCTGAAAAAGCAGTATACCTATGATCAAAGCGGGGCGATTATTCGAGGGGATAAGTCGGAAAGAAAAATAAATTTGATGTTCTCCGGTGATGAATATGCCGATGGAGGGGAGGAAATTCTTGAGGTCCTCGAAAAGCATGGCATTAAAGCCTCGTTCTTCTTTACCGGAAACTTTTATAGAAACAAGAATTTTGCTCCCCTTATTGAAAAAGCAAAAGATCAGGGGCACTATCTTGGGGCGCATTCTGATAAGCATCTACTGTATAACGACTGGGAGGAAAAGAAGCGACTGGTAAGCCAGGAAGAATTTAAAGCCGATTTGAAGGCCAATTACAAGGAAATGGAAAAATACGGCATCAAGGAGGCGCCGTATTTCTTGCCCCCCTATGAGTGGAACGATGAAATCATTACCCAGTGGGCCGATCAAATGGAAATTGCCGTTATCAATTATACTCCGGGGACACTTTCACATGCGGACTACACTACCCCTAAAATGGATAATTACCGAAGTACGGATCGTATTATGCAATCTATTTTAACCTTTGAGGAAAAAGAGGGATTAAACGGGTTTATGTTGCTCTCGCATATCGGTACGGAGGACGATCGCACCGATAAGTTCTATTCCAGATTGGATGAGCTGATAACGACCCTCAAAGAACGTGGTTATAAATTCGACACCTTGGAAAACCTTTTGAGCTTAAAAAACTAGAGTATTGGCCCGATCCTAAAAAGGGTAGCGCAACAAAAAAAGAGAAATGAAAAACACCGGCACGGCATCACCGAATCTTCGCATCAGGACCATAGACGTGCTACGCGCCCTTACCATGTTCTTGATGATTTTTGTCAACGATCTTTGGTCGCTTACCGGAGTTCCAAAATGGTTGGAGCACACTTTGGCGGAGGAGGACGGCATGGGATTTTCGGATGTAATTTTTCCACTTTTTTTGTTTATTGTAGGGCTGTCCATTCCGTTGGCCATTGATGTACGGTTTAATAGGAAGGAAACCAACACCGCCGTCCTGGGTCATATTCTTGTGAGAACGATCGCCCTTCTGGTCATGGGTTTTTATATGGTCAATTATGGGGTAATCAATGAGGAAGCCACTGGATTGGATAAAAACATATGGCAAATTCTTATGGCCACCGCTATCTTTTTGATTTGGCTAGACTACAGGAAATTGTTCAATCTGCGAAAGGGGTTGGTTTGGGGATTACAGGCTTTGGGCCTGTTGATTCTGTTGTATTTAGCCTGGATTTACAGGGGTGGGGCATTGGAGGATATACATTGGATGCAACCGCGATGGTGGGGGATTTTAGGCTTGATCGGATGGGCTTATTTGCTGAACGGGTTACTCTACTTGGTTATCCGAAAAAGGGTTATCTACTGGGTGCCAATTTTTCTCTTGCTACTGTTTATGAACATACAGGAAAATAACTATTTTGAATCCCTTCCTAGCTTTAAACTGGTCATTAGTGCATCCAATCATGTGTTGGTTATGGCTGGCCTGTTGTGTACCGTCTTTTATTTGAAGTTCAAGTCAGGGGGAGGGAAATTACCGCAATTCTTAAGTATTGTGGCCCTGGCCAGCGGTCTTTTTGTTCTCTTTGGATTCTGGATTCGGCCTGCCTTCCCTATATCAAAAATTTTGGCCACACCTTCCTGGACGGTCATTTGTATTGGGATAAGCTTGCTGTCCTATGTTTTACTCTACATTTTGGTGGATCGGTGGGGGTATGCCAAATGGGCAGATCCCATTAAAGCGGCCGGTACCAGTACGTTGACTTGCTACCTCATGCCTTATTTTATCTATCCCACCATAGTACTGGTCGGTTTTCAATGGCCGAAATTCCTATCGGACGGTTTCATGGGTATTGTAAAATCGCTTCTTTTTTCCCTGGTGATTATACTACTGGTAAGGCTATTGGAAAAAAGAAATATCCGGCTTAAGATTTAACTTAATACCACTTGAAGTAATTGCTTTTAGATAATATCCCGTTGTTTTCACCTTCCCTCGGGGAAAATAAATCTATATTTTTGATTGAAAGTTTTCTGGTATGGATTCAACATCGGTGATGGCTATTTTTAGTGCTTTGGCCCTGGGCCATAGTCTATTTCTGGCACACTATTTTTGGACGCCTGTTACTAAAAGTCCGAGTAATTTCTTTCTGGCACTGTTGCTCTCGGCCCTCATTGTACGTATTCTAAAATCCGTTATCGTAATTCTAGTCCCCAATAGCCCCTTTGCTGTTCCCGCAATAGGCCTAGTAGGCCTATCCGCGATTGGCCCCTCATTGTGGCTCTATCTGCAAGCCTACAAAAACTTGAGATTCAAATTCAAAAAGAAACATATAGGACACTATGCTTGGGCCTTATTGTTGGTTCCGGCGATACCTGTTTTGAGTGAACCCCAAATGTATTTGGCGTATTGTATTTCAGTAGCCCATATGCTCGGCTATCTTTTGGTATCACTGCTTCAATTGATAAAAAGTCGAAACAAATACGGCGCTACGGAAGCGCGTTGGTTACAATTACTGGTGGGTGCAACATTCTTGATATGGTCGACCTTTTTTGCACAGTTGCTGGTTGAAAGTTTCGGTACCTACCTATCCGTTACGGTGGCGGCTTCCATCGTAATCTACGGTTTAAGCCTCTGGGCCGGAAAGAAGCGAAATCTTTTTATGGAACCCAAGAAAGAGTTGAACAAGGAGCTACTGGGCCATCTTGAGGATATGGGCAAGAGCATTGAGCAACTGTTTACGGAAAAGCTGTTGTTCAAAGATTCAAAACTGAACATCAAAAAAATAAGCGATATCCTATCAGAACCCGAATATATGGTCTCCCGGTCCATAAATGCTTACTTCAGAAAAAGTTTCCCGGAAGTCCTGAATCAGTATCGCATAGAACATGCGGCCCAACTAATTCGGTCCAAGGCTTCGGAACATCTATCCATGGAGGGTATAGCTAGGGAAAGTGGATACAATACCGTTTCGGCCTTTTATAAGACGTTTAAAAAGTTAAAGGGCGTTACACCTGCTAAATTCAAGCGGTAACTTCTTCCACATTCGCAAAAGTGGAAACATTTGGGCAATTCTTTTCCAGGTTTTCGTCCATTTAATTTGATATTGCCTATTCAAACAAAGCGGCCTCCTGTACCCTTAGCCTAAAAAACCTTCAAAAAGATATCCGTCATGAAAAGACTATTGATTTTCCTTTGCTTCGAAACGTTGTTTTCCTGTGCACAGAATAAAATGGGCGAAGCCTACAAATTAAAAGATGAGGCTTCCGTATCATTGGATGCAGAAGAATATCCGCAGGCCATTGATAAGGCCCGGCTGGCCAAAACCATTTTTGAGAAAAACAAGGACACATTGGGAATTGTGGAGTCTCTATACATCATGGCTAGGGCTTCCGCTTTATCCGGTGATTTTGAACATGCAATACCCTATGGAGAAAAGGGGAAAAAACTTTGTCTGCTCAAGGAAAACTATGCAATGGAATACAAGATTAACAATACTTTAAGCTGGGCCTACTTTGCCCTGGATAAGGACTTTTTTAAAATTCTGGAACATCAGGAACGCCAGCTCTATGTGGTAAATCAGTTGGAGGATGAGGGCGCCAAGGCATCTGCATACAACAACTACGGCTATGACACCACCGTTTCCGGGAGTATTGCTTTGGACAGCGCCATTACCTTGATGCAATTTGCGAATAATCATTACGCCAAAACAGAAAATAATAAAGGAAGATGGTACACCTTGATGAACCTCACTTGGCAATATCGGTTAAAGAACGATTTGGAAAAGTCGGCCTACTTTGGAAAATTATCCGCTAAACGGGCCAAAGAGGACAATGATAGGCACGCTATTGTAGAGGCGAATACCAATTTTGGGGAAACCTTACTGCATCAAAACAAACTTGAAGAGGCCGCTCCATATTACGTGGAAGCCTTGAAATGGGCCGAACAAAACCAAGACAGGGACAAATATGTCTTTGATGTATATTATTCCAGATACCTATGGCAAAAAGGCGATAAGGCAGAGGCACTAAAACTCCTTAAAAAGGCTATTACATTTCTAGAGACCAGCGAAGTGTTCTATGAAATGCTAGGGCGTGCATTTTTGGCTACCTACAGTTATGAAACAAACGATTATGATGAAGCCAAAAAACAACTGGCAGTCTTTGAAAACCCAAGAAGTGAATACATTTCCGTTGAAGCTAGGATTTTAGCCAAATTAGTTGAAGCTAAAATGCTTTTCACTGCGGATAGGAAAAGGGCAAGAGTACTATTGGAAGATGCCTCCAAGCAATTGCGGCGGATAGGAGCAAAACAACTTCTTAACTTGGTGCAACAGGTCCAAAAAATGGACGATACCCCATAACAGTTACTCGGACTTAGTTGTAAATTACCTAGTTTACAAAAACTGTACGGCAATTTAGGATAACTCGGTTGGTGGGGAAACAACCATTTTATTCCAGGAGTTCATAGCAAAATCCTTGTGATGTTTCTTATTTGAATCTGAAATAACTGGACAAATGCCCATTTATCCCCGTCATAATTTCCCCTAATGGTTTGAACATGTAAGCTTCTAAAATACAAAGAGTTAATTAGCAATTCACACATTGAAAGAATTCAAATAGTTGATGGAAACTGTTCAATTCCTGGCCTAGTAACCCAAGCCGAAGGAATAACATGGATTTCCTGGTTTCGAACCAAGTTGAGAAGAGCATATCAAATAAGCCTCAAAACCACATAGGGTCCGTCAGAGAATGTTTTCCGCATATCTTCAAAGAACACAGCGTAAATAAGCGGGATATCCATTTTAGAGCGTTTTTAAATAAGCCACCCTTTGTTCCTTGCATCGGCCGTTTTCCGTAACTTGTACATGGAGTCAAAACATCGGCTTACTATTTTTAAAAGCCAAGTCCTACATACCAACAACCCAAACATGTATCGGGAGAAATTGAAAGAAGCGTTTGAGATGAAAACTAGACCAATTACTGCATTACTTTTTCTAATCTTGCTCTTAATGGCTGCCTGTGGCCCAGCGGAATACGATGCCCGTCATCCAATGGCGGAGCAGGCCACCTTTAGGTTTGCAGACCCCGAACTGGAAATATCCCTTATCGCCAGTGAACCGGATATCATCAGTCCGGTGGACATGGCCTGGGCGCCCGATGGAAGTTTATATGTGGTTGAAATGACCGGATATCCAATCACAGAAAACCATGGGAAAGTTAAAAAGCTGACGGATCCTGACGGTGATGGCCATTACACCTTGGAAAGTATTTTTGCGGACAATCTCAACTTTCCGGCAAGCGCCATGTATTATAAAGGTGGACTCCTAGTGGCCGATGCACCCGATATACTTTACCTCTACGATTCGGATGGAGATGGTGTGGCCGATAAAAAAGAAGTGTTCATTACAGGCTTCGAGCCGGGAAACCAACAATTTAGGGCGAATTCCCTACAATGGGGCCGTGATAATTGGATTTATGGTGCCAATGGCCGAGCGGGCGGCACACTAAGATTTAGTGACGATACAACTCAAGTTTCCATTGCAAGTAGGGATTTTAAGATTAATCCCCGCAACACACAAATTAAAGCGATCAGTGGACTTAGTCAATTTGGATTGGCTATGGACAACTGGGGAAATCGGTTCATTTCCGTCAACAATCGGTTTGCTCGGCAAGTGATGTTGGAACAACCCCATTTATCGCGCAACCCGGCCCTGACCAAGGATGCCATCTTTGATACTTACAAGGATGAACACGATAGAAGGGTATGGACCTTGCTTACCAACGCCATGCGTTTTAATAGAGACCCCATAGGTTATTTCACTTCCTTATCCGGTTTGGAGGCGTACCGCGGAAATCTTCTTGGTCCCGCATATGAAGGAAGTCTCTTCGCGGGCGAGTCTGTACAGGCAGCGGTAATCCGAAGACATATGGAAAAGGATGGGGCTGTCTTTAGGGCAACGGATATGGAGAAGGATGCCGAATTTTTGACGTCTACCGATGACTGGTTCCATCCCGTCAACTTTTCCAATGGCCCGGATGGGGCACTTTATTTGGTTGATTTTTACCGCAGATTTGTAGAACATCCGGAATGGGCCTACGATGAGAAAGAGGAAGGTATTGATTGGAACCAGGGACAGAACCACGGCCGTATTTGGAGAATTGCCCGAAAAGCTAACCCACTTGAACCGGAAGAAATGAGACCCAATTTTAATGAGGTGGATATTTCTACTTTGGTCGGTCAACTTGAGAGCGGTGCCGGTTGGCGTAGGGATATGGCACAGCAGTTACTGGTAGAGGGTCAAAAAAAGGAGGCAGCAGGCGAGCTTGAAAAAATGCTCGATGCTACATCTGCCTATGCCAGGGTTCATGCCTACTGGACACTGGACGGATTAGGGCTCCTAACCACCAAACATATCGTACAGGCCCTGGGGGACAAAAACAACGAGGTGGTACTTCAAGGGATAGAGTTGGCCAAAAAGCATGCATCCATATCCGACGAAATCCTAGAAAAGATGATTTCACTGGCTAACAGCAGGGACGGAGACCTAAGATTCAAAGCTATTCTTGCCCTTGGGGACTCTAAGGACCGATATGTTCAAGATGGATTGATAAGCAGTGCTACCCAATATGCGGATAAATGGACCCAAACAGCCATTTTAAGTAGTGTGGCGCAGTGGCCGCTACGATTTGCCCAGGAGATGCTTGCCGTACATGCCGGATCCAAAAATTGTGATGAAAAACTGAATTTCTTTAGGCAAATTGGCGATCTGATGGCCTATTCGGAGGACAAGAATATAAACCGTTGGGTACGTACGGTAATCAACAAAACATCAAAAACGGATTGTAGTGGATGGGCCTTGGTCGTTGGATATATGACCGCCATGGAAGAATTGAGTAAACCCACGCCGAAACTAGACGACAAGATCTTCGCATACGCTGTCGAAAATTTGAGGCAAATCCCGGAAAGCCCAATTGCCCTTCTCGGTACAGAACTTCTTCGATATACATCCTCCGAAAACACCTATCAAGAAGTAATGGATATTTTGATAAATACCCAAAACCTGGATTTGCAGATTGTAGCCATCCAAATGTTCAGCAACCTAAAGGATCCAAAATATACGAAACGGCTATTCGAAAACATACAGACATTGGATCCCAAGGCCCGGAAGGCGCTTATCGTCAGTGCACGGAATTCTACGGCAGCCAGCCATAGTCTTTTAAATGCCATTCAAGAGGAAACGGTACAGGTCTCGGAAATTTCAGAAGAACTAAGATACGCGCTATTATATCATGATGTTGCCGATGTGAGCGAGAAGGCGGAAACACTTTTGTCCGGTTCCGTGAATGCGGATCGTGATGCCTTGGTAAAAAGATATGAATCCGCAATCAAAAACCTTGCTGTGGACCTTGAATCAGGTGCCGCTGTTTTCAACACCAATTGCACCTTGTGCCATTCCATAAATGGCAAAGGGGGCAATCTTGGGCCAGACCTGACCAATATCGGGAGTCGCTCTGACGAGATATTGCTTACCAGTATTTTAGACCCAAGTAGAATGGTGTCCTGGGAACTGAAATTACAGGTCATTACTACCAAAAGCGGGAAAGTATATTCCGGAATGGTCTCTGCGGAAACGATTACCAGCATTACCATAAAACAATCCGACGGAAAGGAGCATTCCATACTCAAGGAAAACATTAAAAAAAGGTCACATATAGAGCAGTCCATAATGCCGGAAGGATATGAACGTATTATAGACGAGAAGTCCATGGCCAATTTAATTGCCTACTTGAGGAATCCAGTATAAGCTTAAACCTCTTTTGGATATTCCCAGGATGTTTTCCGCAATCGGGTTGGGGTAAACTTCGCTAGGCTCGTGCCCCTGCTTTTTTAAAACACAAACAAACCGACGTCTTCTAAAACAAAAAATCTTGCCCAAATAGGCAGGGTTTTGCGCTTGATTGTGACCTGGCCAGGGCTTCCCTCATCTTCGCTCGGGACAAGCGTCCCGCCCCGGTTTTATTGCATAAAAAACCCGACTTTTTGGTCGGGTTTACATGTCACTGCGTGACCTGGCTGGGGCTCGAACCCAGGACCCTCTCCTTAAAAGGGAGATGCTCTACCAACTGAGCTACCAGGTCATAATTTGTTCGTTTGGTGGGCATGCCCGCCAAAGCAATACCAGAGGTACCGTGTAGGCGGGTGCAAATATAAGATCATTAATTTATTTAACAAGTCGATTTTGGCAGAAATTTATCTTTTCTTTGCCCTTATAAGCAAATCTTTCATTTTTAATAAATAACAGTCCAAATGAAAATAGTTTTAGTAGGCTATATGGGTAGCGGCAAGTCCACCATTGGCAAAATATTGGCCGATGGACTGGGGTTGGATTTTTTGGATTTGGATAGCTATATCGAGCAATCGGAAGGGGTTACCATACCGGAATTGTTCAAGAAAAAGGGAGAGATTTACTTTCGCAAAAAGGAAAATGAGTATCTACGGCAAATACTGCAAAAAGAACACAATTTTGTACTCTCCACCGGGGGTGGCGCCCCGTGCTATGGGAACAACATGGAAATCATACTAAGGGGAACGAAAAATGTCTTTTATCTCAAGGTATCCATAGGCGAGTTGGTAAGACGATTGGCCACTCAAAAGTCCGAGCGCCCTTTGATCAAAAATATCCCGGATTCGGATTTGCTCGAATTTATCGGCAAGCACTTGTTCGAAAGAGGTTTTTTTTATGAAAAAGCTTGGCAAACGATTGTATGTGACGGTAAGGATACCCAAGAGATTGCTCAAGAAATCCGGACCTTTCTAGTCTAGATAAACCCGGTCATTTTGCCTTTCAAATTTAACATGGACGTGTTCCTGCAAGGATGTGGAAAGCGAAATACCCTTATAATCGGCCTTTACAGGGTATTTTTTATGGTTGCGATTTACCAAGACCGCTGTTTTCAACTGTTTTAACGGGGTTTTGAGAAAGTGTTGTACTCCATAGATCAAGGTAGTCCCAGAGTTCAAAACGTCATCTACCAAAACCACGGATTTTTGTGTGTACTCTTCTTCCGGGATGGAAGTGGTAACTCCACTTTTTAAGGGGTCACTCTTATCCATCTGCACCTTACACAAAAGTATCTCTGCCGAGGTTATCTTTTTTAGGACGGTCTGGATTTTTTTGGCAAAATCGAGTCCACCACCTTCAATACCAGCTACTATGATTTCCTGTTCGTCTACATTGGCCTCATAGATTTGGAAGGCAATTCGCCGTATTTTATGTTGTATTTGAAGATGGGAAAGGATATTGTTTTGCATAAAAACTAGCTTATGATTCAAAGATAAAAAAACCGTACGTACCTGGAATCTTAATTCTCATCTTCATCATTTTCGTCGAAAGGGGAGGGGGCATCCAAATAATCCTCAATTTCCCTTCGATCTTTTTTTGTAGGCCTACCCGTTCCTTTCTTGCGATAATAGTCCTTGGAATACTGTAACAGTTCATTATGCACAAAGGCTTCTTTCGGCGTGGTATCCTTTCGATACATATCTACTAATTTTGCCCCGACCCTGGAAGGGGGAAGTTCCAGTACGTGCAACTGATAATCGATTTGATTTTTTCGCACTGTAACGCTATCTGTAGGGTACACTTCTTTGGAAGGCTTTGCCGAATGACCATTGACCTTCACCTGACCCTTTTTACAAGCATTGGATGCCAAGTTCCGCGTTTTAAAATAACGGGTACTCCAAAGGAACTTATCGATACGCATCTACCTTCAAAATTGTTTGTTAACGATTCCCGCAAAAATACGGGAAAATTGTATCTTGCCGCCCTTAAAGATTGCCTAATGAAAAGAATTCTACTTGTAGTTCCATTGTTAATGCTGATTCTTCTGGGGTCTTGCAAGAACGACGACAATGGGCCGGAGGCGGAACTGGTGCCACCCAGGCTTTTAAGCGAAGTGGCCGCCGAGGATGATGAGGAGTTGCAGGAATTTCTAAAGTCCCATTTTTACAACTACGAAGATTTTGAGGAACCGATCGATCCCGGTTTTGATATGATCGTACGGATCGATACCATTGCGGGGGACAACGCCGACAAAAGACCGTTGTGGGAAGATGTGCAAACAGAAAGTGCTATTGTAGAATCCTCAAATTTTGGATTGGACGATGGGGAAGAAATTGAGCATACCCTATATTACGTGGTGGTTAGGGATGGTGTGGGTGGAAGCCCCACATTTGCGGACAATACGGTACTTCAATACGAAGGTTCCTTATTAAACGGGGATGCCTTTGATGCCGCCAATTCCCCCGTAAATCAATACCTCTCCGGGAACCTCATTCCTGGGTATGCCATGGGCGTTGAAAATTTTAATGCAGGGGAGGGGCCTTTTGATAATGGGGATGGTACAGTTAGTTTTGAGGATTATGGTATCGGCATACTTTTTATCCCTTCGGGCTTGGGTTATTTTGACAGACCCCCGCTAGGTTCGGGTATTCCTTCCTATGAACCTTTGATTTTTAAAATTGATTTGTTGTCCTTTGAGCCTGATACCGACTTTGACGGGGATGGTATCCCCTCGATTTTGGAAGATTTAAATGGGGATGGCGACTTGAACAATGATAACACGGATGAGGATACCGAGCCCTTAGGTGTATTCTTGGCGAACCATAACGATACGGATGATGATGCGGATGGTATACCTACCCGTGAAGAAATCGATATTGATGAGGAAGGGAATGTGACCTTTCGCGATACGGATGGTGATGGGATATGGGACCATTTGGACAATGATAATTAGTCCAAATCACTGCTCTCTCAAGGGAAGTGAAAAAAGGCCCGCAAATTCGAATTTGCGGGCCTTTTTTGATGATATTTTCGTTGTTATAGTTTTAAAGAGAGACTTACGATAAGCTGGTCGGGACGGGTATCTATTCTACTGGGGCCCACTGATGTGATATTGGTATTGACGAATTCGGCTTCATTATTGCTAAATCCTCTCTCATATCTTATATCAACACCTAGTTTTCCCAAATTTACACCGGCACCGATATTGAGTCCCACTGTAAAATCGTTTTCCACATCATCGATATCGATGCCGTCGAATTCCGTGTTCAGGATATATTGAAAAGAGGGGCCCGCAAAAACATGCAATGGTCCTATAATTTTAGCCCCAAGGAGTACAGGTACATCCAGCTTGCTCATATCAAAGTCATTACCGTCGTAGTCTGACTTTGTTTTGGTGTAGACCAATTCCGGTCTCAAATAGAGTCGGCTGATTTCCAACTTACCGAAAAGCCCAATGTGGTATCCTACGTTTCTATCCGGATTGCGGGCGGCATCTCCAACGGATTCAAAATAATCTCCGTTGGCATTGTAGTTTAATCCAGCCTTTATACCCAGACCGGAACCTTTTTGTGCAAATGCAACCGTGCCAAAAAATAGACAGGTTGCGCAAAGAAGTAGATGTTTCATAGTGTTCGTTTTTAATATCCAAGTGATATCAAAAACGATACCACTGTTACTTTCTTTTCAACACTTTCAAAACGGCGTCCTCAATGGCTTTATTGTTTAGTCCATATTTGTCCATGAGTTGGTCCGGAGTGCCACTTTCACCAAAAGTATCCTTTGTGGCAACGAATTCCTGTGGCGCAGGATAGTGCATAGCAAGGGTTCGCGCAATGCTCTCACCAAGGCCACCCAAGTAATTATGTTCCTCCGCTGAAACCACACAGCCTGTTTTTTTAACAGATTTTAACACGGCTTCCTCGTCCAAGGGTTTTATGGTGTGGATATTGATGACCTCGGCGGAGATACCCTGATTTTCCAAGCTTTCAGCAGCAATTAAAGCTTGCCATACCAAATGACCGGTGGCCAGAATTGTGACATCCGTTCCCTCGTTTAACAGCAGGGCCTTACCAATTTCAAACTTTTGGTCGGCCGGGGTAAAATTGGCCACCTTGGGTCGACCAAACCTCAAATAAACGGGACCCTTGTGCTCGGCTATGGCTATTGTAGCCGCTTTGGTCTGGTTATAATCACAAGGATTTATAACGGTCATCCCAGGAAGCATTTTCATCAAACCGATGTCTTCCAATATTTGGTGGGTGGCTCCATCTTCGCCCAAGGTAATCCCGGCATGTGAGGCACAGATTTTTACGTTTTTGCCAGAATAGGCAATGGATTGCCGTATTTGATCATAAACCCTACCCGTGGCAAAGTTGGCGAAGGTGCTGGCAAAAGGTATTTTACCGCCAATGGTGAGTCCGGCTGCTATCCCCATCATATTGGCCTCGGCAATGCCAATTTGAAAGAAGCGTTCCGGGTTCTCTGCAATAAACGTATCTATTTTTAACGACCCGACCAAATCGGCGCATAGGGCCACTACATTGGGATTGCTCCTTCCCAACTCGGTCATTCCTGCACCATAACCACTTCTCGTGTCGTTTTTACCTTGGTCTATGTATTTTTTCATCTAATTTTGGTTTTGTGGTTCCCGAAAAAAGGGAATTTTAATACTAGGGATTCCCCTTTAATAATCGCCCAACGTCTCCGGGTTTTGCGCCAATGCCGTTTCCAATTGATCATCATTGGGTGCCTTTCCGTGCCAGGCGTGGGTGTGCATCATAAAATCGACCCCGTGGCCCATTATCGTATGCATTATGATACCAACAGGTTTTCCTTTTCCGGTCCTGCTTTTGGCTTCCTGTAGTCCGGCAATAACTTCCTCCAAATTGTTGCCGTTTTTTATTTCCAGCACATCCCAACCAAAGGAAGTGAACTTTTCGGTGAGATTGCCCAAGGGGAGAACTTCTGCCGTGGGCCCATCGATCTGCTGTCCGTTACGGTCTACCGTAGCGATCAAATTGTCTACTTTGTTTCCTGCAGCGTACATAATGGCCTCCCAGTTTTGGCCTTCCTGTAATTCGCCGTCACCATGTAGACTATAGACCAGATGATCGTCCTTGTTCAATTTTTTGGCCAGGGCAGCGCCAATGGCTACCGACATCCCCTGTCCCAGAGATCCCGAAGCCACGCGTACGCCAGGAAGTCCTTCATGGGTAGTGGGATGCCCTTGCAAACGGGAATCTATCAAACGGAACGTATTCAATTCTTCTATGGGAAAATAGCCTTTGCGGGCAAGAACGCTGTAAAAAACCGGTGAAATATGCCCGTTGGATAAAAAGAAAAGATCTTCGTCCGCACCATCCATGTCAAACCCATCCTTGAGTTCCATGATTTCATGGTATAGGGCCACAAAAAATTCGGTACACCCCAAGGAACCACCGGGATGCCCGGAATTAACTTTATGTACCATCCGAAGGATATCCCTACGGGTCTGGCCAACGATATCCTGTAAAGCTTCTATGTTTGGCATAGTTTTGTTTTTAATGATTTCAAAAGTAGGGGCTATCTTCTGGGTATCCAAACGGTACTTATAATATTTTATCAACCAGCACCAATCCAAGAGAACTTTATTTTTTTGTTAAGGACATTATGCAAGGCAGTTGACTATATTTGCCACTTTAAAGGTGAATTTTGGAGTTTACTTTACATGATACCGATTCCCAAAGTAAGGCTAGGGCCGGTACGATAACCACATTCCACGGGGCCATTGAGACCCCGATTTTTATGCCGGTGGGTACTGTCGCTTCGGTAAAGGGAGTGCACCAAAGGGAATTAAGACAGGATATAGATCCAGATATTATACTTGGAAATACCTATCATCTTTTTTTACGGCCCAAGACCCATATTTTAAAGGAAGCCGGGGGACTTCATAAGTTTATGGGATGGGATAGAAATATTCTTACGGATAGTGGGGGGTACCAGGTCTATTCACTTGCGGCCAATAGGAAGATAAATGAGGAAGGCGTAAAGTTCAAGTCCCATATAGATGGATCCCTACATTTTTTTACACCGGAAAACGTCATGGAAATCCAACGGACCATAGGTGCGGATATTATCATGGCCTTTGATGAATGTACGCCATACCCTTGTGAATACGGATATGCCAAACGTTCCATGAAAATGACCCATAGATGGTTGGACCGCTGTATGGCACATTTGGAAAAAATTCCCTTGGAATACGGTTTTGAGCAAGCTTTTTTTCCTATCGTACAAGGCTCCACCTATAAAGATCTGCGTAGGCAATCCGCTGAATATATAGCCAATGTCAATGCCCCGGGCAATGCCATCGGTGGACTTTCGGTCGGGGAACCTGCCGAGGAGATGTATGAAATGGCCGGGATAGTCTGCGATATTCTTCCTGAGGATAAGCCTCGATATCTTATGGGCGTAGGTACCCCCATAAACATTTTGGAGAATATAGCTTTGGGTGTTGATATGTTTGATTGTGTTATGCCCACCCGAAATGCCAGGAATGGGATGCTTTTTACGGCACAGGGCACTATCAATATCAAGAACAAAAAATGGGAGGATGATTTTTCCCCTATAGATGAGATGGGAATTACATTTGTAGATTTGGAATATTCAAAGGCCTATCTACGGCATTTGTTTGCGGCCAACGAGTATTTGGGCAAGCAAATCGCGACCATTCATAACTTGGGATTTTATTTATGGTTGGTACGTGAGGCGAGAAGGCATATTTTGGAAGGAAATTTTATGGAATGGAAGACCAAAATGGTGCAACAAATGGATAAAAGATTATAGGGTGACGATAATTGACAGATACATACTCAAACGGTATTTGGTCACTTTTGCAGTGATGCTCTTATTGTTTATCCCTATTGGCATTATGGCGAATTTGGCGGAACAAATCGGCAAGATGATAGACAATGAGGCTCCGCTGAACGAGATTTTGATCTACTATCTCAATTTCACGATTTATATTGGCAATCTCCTTTTTCCCATTTTCCTATTTCTTTCCATCATCTTCTTTACTTCCAAGTTGGCCAGCAATACGGAAATAGTGGCCATTTTAAGCTCGGGAGTATCCTATGGAAGATTTCTACGACCCTATTTGATCGGGGCCAGTATTATAGCTTTTGTAATGTTGACCATGGGAATGTTTCTGGTACCCAATGCCAGTCAAGGGTTTAACGAGTTCAAATTCAAATACCTAAAAAAGGGGAAAAAGGATAGGGTAACGAGCAATATATTTAATCAATTGAATGAAAATGATTTTATCTATGTAAGTAGTTTTGATCCGGCGCGAAAAATTGGCTACAATTTTACCTTTGAAAGATTTGATGATAATGATCAATTGGATTTTAAAATCTCCTCCGCCAATATAAGGTGGATAGATAGTTTATATCGGTTGACCTCCTATAAAAAAAGGACAATAAAAGGAGATACAGCCATCATAGAATCAAAACGAAGATTGGACACCCTTTTTACCTTTAAGATCGATGATTTGACTCCGGTATCCTACATCGCCGAGACCAAGAACTTGGCAGAGTTGAATAAATTTATCGATGATCAAAGAAGAAAGGGGGCCTCGAACATCAATTCCTACATTCTGGTAAAATACAAACGATGGGCCATGCCCATTAGCGCTTTTATCCTTACCCTTATAGCTGTGGCCGTTTCTTCGGTAAAGCGGAGGGGAGGTATGGGGGTTAACCTAGCTTTTGGTATTGGTGTGGCTTTCATCTACATTTTTTTTGATAGGGTATTCGGTACCCTGGCCGAGCAATCTGGATTTTCACCCATTTTGGCCGTAATCATCCCTAATCTACTTTTTGGGATTTTGGCGGTTTATTTGTTGCAAAAGGCCAAAAGATAACCATTGGTGCAATTTTTTTAGTGCTGTTCAAAAATGGATCTATTTCAAAACTATAGCCCATAAAACTTTATATTTGCCTCTCAAACTAAACTAAAATCATGGAGTATTTGGATTTTGAACTTCCGATCAAGGAACTTGAAGAACAGTTGGACAAGTGCCTGGTAATTGGGGAGGAGAGCGATGTTGATGTCAGTGAAACCTGCAAGCAAATTGAAAAAAAGCTGAATGAGACCCGTAGGGATATCTACAAGAACCTTACCGCTTGGCAGCGGGTACAATTATCCAGACACCCCAATAGACCCTATACCTTGGATTACATCCGGGCTATTTGCGGGGATACCTTTCTGGAATTACACGGAGATCGTACTGTAAAGGATGACAAGGCCATGATAGGTGGTCTGGGAAAGATCGGAGATCAAAGTTTTATGTTCATTGGCCAACAGAAAGGTTACAACACAAAGACCCGGCAATATCGAAATTTTGGTATGGCCAACCCGGAAGGATATCGGAAGGCACTTCGATTGATGAAATCCGCGGAAAAATTCGGCATCCCGGTAGTTTGTTTTATAGACACACCCGGGGCATACCCTGGTATTGAGGCGGAGCAACGGGGACAAGGGGAAGCCATAGCCCGGAATATTCTGGAAATGACCCGACTTAAAGTTCCGATCATTGTGGTAATCATAGGCGAAGGTGCCTCGGGAGGTGCGTTGGGCATTGGAGTAGGGGACAAGGTCTTAATGCTGGAGAATACCTGGTATTCGGTCATATCCCCGGAATCCTGTTCCTCCATTCTTTGGAGAAGTTGGGAATATAAGGAGCAGGCCGCAGAAGCCCTAAAGCTTACCGCCACAGATATGAAAAAGCTAAAACTCATAGATGAAATCGTAAGGGAGCCTGCTGGAGGCGCGCATAGCAATCGGGATAAGGCCTTTGAAATCGTAAAAAATAAAATCGCATCCCATTATCAGGAATTGGAAAAGTTATCACCAAAGGACTTGGTAAAACTACGCATGGAAAAATACGCGAATATGGGTGTCTTCAATGGCTGATACGCTGATTTATAATGCTCAATAAAAAACGGAGATTCCTATCTCCGTTTTTTATTTCTTATCAACAGTTTTTCGTAACTTATAAACACGATAAATGTTAACCAATGGTGAATATCGTTTCTCCATTTGTAAAGTTAACTTAAGGTTAATTCTATATTTTCGTATCCATGGAAAAACCGAATCCGATCATCGGACGTAAAATAGACAAATCTACCATAATCAATTTGGAACGGGGTAAAATACCGCCTCAATCAGTTGATTTAGAGGAAGTTGTTCTTGGTGCTATGATGATTGATAAAAAAGGTGTGGATGAAGTAATCGATATCCTACATCCTGAGGTTTTTTATAAGGACGCCCACAGGTTCATTTACGAAGCCATCTTTAAATTGTTCGAAACCTCCGAACCTGTGGATTTATTAACCGTTTCCACGCAATTACGAAAAGATGGAAGGTTAGAGTCCATTGGAGGGGATTTTTACCTTATAAAATTGACCCAAAAGGTGGCCTCTTCCGCCCATATTGAATTCCATGCAAGAATTATCCTTCAAAAGTATATTCAACGCAGTCTAATCAAAATATCCAATGAAATTATTGAGGAGGCCTATGATGACGGCACGGATGTATTTGACCTCTTGGACAACGCGGAATCCAAGTTGTACGATGTTACCCAAGGCAACCTAAAACGTTCTGCGGAAACCGCACAAAATTTGGTCATACAAGCCAAAAAACGAATTGAGGAGATTGCCAATAAGGAAGGATTAAGTGGTATTCCTTCAGGTTTTGACAAGGTAGACAAACTGACCTCCGGGTGGCAACCCAGTGATTTGGTAATCATTGCCGCCAGACCGGGTATGGGTAAAACGGCCCTGGTACTTTCCATGGCCCGTAATATTGCCGTTAATGCAGATGTCCCCGTGGCCTTCTTTTCCTTGGAAATGTCTTCCGTACAATTGATTACAAGATTAATATCTTCTGAGACCGGATTGTCCTCGGAAAAATTACGGACCGGAAGGCTGGAAAAACATGAATGGGAGCAATTGAACGTAAAGGTCAAAGCCTTGGAAAAAGCCCCATTGTTTATTGATGATACCCCTTCACTTTCTATTTTCGACTTAAGGGCCAAGGCGAGAAGGTTATCGTCACAGCATAAGATAAAGCTGATTATTATCGATTACCTCCAATTAATGACAGCTGGCGGAAGCCAAAAAGGAGGAAACCGGGAGCAAGAGATTTCTACCATTTCCAGAAATTTAAAAGCCCTGGCCAAAGAATTGGACGTGCCTGTCATTGCTCTATCACAGCTCTCCAGGGCTGTTGAGACTCGGGGAGGTAGCAAAAGACCTATACTTTCCGATTTAAGGGAATCCGGGGCCATAGAGCAGGATGCGGATATCGTATCGTTCATCTACAGGCCGGAATACTACAAAATTGATGAATGGGATGACGAGGAACGTACCCCTACACAGGGTCAGGCCGAATTTATCGTGGCCAAGCACCGAAACGGTGGATTGGACAACATTCGCTTAAAGTTCATCGGACAGTTAGGTAAGTTTGATAACTTGGACGATTTTGATTCGCCCTTTGAGTTCCAATCCAAAATGAACGCGGACGAGGAAAATCCATTTTTGACCAAAAATCTACCCGATGCCAATGAAGCGTTTGGAAGTTCCATGAACGATACCCTCGATCCGGAGGAGGATAATGATGTTCCGTTTTAAACAAAAATTACGGTCCCAGGACCTATTCAAGAAGTCTTTTCAGGAATGATTAACGTATTACTTCGGGGAAATCCCTAATTTTTCGCTTAACTTTGATAGGAATCTAACATCCTTTTTTATGCATAGGATTCTATTTTTCCTTGTTTTCATTCTTGCATCTTTTCAAATTTCAGCCTCGTCCATTCTCATTCCTATGGATGCCGAAGGTCAAAAAAACCACTTAAAGGCATATGGAATAACCTATTGGGTCCTTACCAAACAGCAAAAAGTACAATGGCTTTTGAATTATAGGGGGGGATCCTTTCTTCTGCCCGATGGGGAAAGCATACGTAAGGAATGTCAGATTCGGGGAGTATCTTTTGAGATTCTTTCCGATGGCCAGGCCCAGGCTATTTTAGATGACATAAGTAGTCCTTCCCAAAATCAGGAGGCGGTTATACTCGAAAAGGCACCTAAAATTGCGGTGTATTCCCCAAAGGGAAACCAACCATGGGATGATGCGGTTACCATGGTGCTTACCTATGCGGAAATTCCTTATGTGACCGTTTACGATGAAGAAGTCTTGGGCGATAAACTGGCCCTATATGATTGGCTCCATCTGCACCATGAGGATTTTACCGGGCAATACGGTAAATTTTACGGGGCATATCGGGCTGCACCCTGGTATATTGAACAAAAAAAGGAAGCGGAATCGTTGGCATCTAAACTGGGGTTTTCTAAAGTTTCAGAGGCGAAGAGGGCGGTGGCCCTTAAAATTAGGAGATATGTAATTGGTGGAGGTTTTATGTTTGCCATGTGTTCCGCGACGGACAGTTTTGATATTGCCCTTGCGGCCGATGAGACCGATATTTGTGAACCCATGTTCGATGGCGACCCCTCCGATGCCAATTATCAGAGCAAACTGGATTTTGGCAAAACCTTTGCGTTTAAGGATTTTACTTTGGAACGTAACCCTTTGCGCTATGAATTTTCATCAATAGATATGACCAATAAGCGGGGCAACGTTCCCAAGGAATCCGATTATTTTTCCCTGATGGATTTCTCGGCAAAATGGGATCCCGTACCTACAATGCTCTGCCAGAACCATACAGCATTGGTAAAGGGATTCATGGGGCAAACCACGGCATTTACCAGAAAAGAAGTAAAGTCAACAGTCTTGGTATTGGGTGAGAATAAGATAAACGGGGAAGCCCGGTATATCCATGGAATAAAGGGTAAAGGCTTTTTTACATTTTACGGAGGGCATGATCCTGAGGACTATCAGCACCGTGTGGGAGATCCCAAGACCGAATTGGAGCTACATCCTAACTCACCGGGATATCGCCTTATTTTGAATAATGTATTGTTCCCGGCCGCGAGAAAGAAAAAGCAGAAAACCTAGGCATCCAAAAGTTTTTCCAACACCTTTTCCACTCCAAAATCGTCATTGCTTGCCGTCATATAATTCGCAGCTTTTTTGACATTGGGATGCGCATTGGCCATAGCAAAACTATAATCCGCCAGGGCCAACATTTCAAGATCATTGTTGTAATCCCCAAATACGATGGTCTGGTCCGGGCTTACCGCATATTGTTCCTGTACCTTTTGAAGGGCATACCCTTTATGGGCATTTTGATCGGACACGTCCACCCAATTCTCTCCGGATACCTTTACCTTCAAATAGGTTTCCAAATGTTTTACGGACGGATAAATGTATTCTTCGGAACTCACGGAGTGATAAATGGCTATTTTCATGACCTCGCCTGTAAATGATTTTAGGTCTTCCAATACTTCGTAGGCCGTGTAGTATTCACTGAGCTTGCTTTCAAACTCCCGTGAATCTCCCAATAAGTAGGCATTTTGTTTACCGCAAAGGACAGGATGAATATCTTTAACGTTTTCCAGAATACCGAGCACTTCATTTTTGGCATCTTGCTGTAAGGGAGTGGATACCAATTCGGTTCCGTTTTGCATGGCAAAGCCACCATTTTCCGCAATTACAACAATATCATCCTTAATGATATCCAATTTATCCACAATGCTGTTGTATTGTCTCCCGCTTGCCGCTACAAATACGATGTCCCTTTTTCGCAATTCCTTGAAAAGGTCAAAAAAGTAATCACTGACCTCATGATTGGAGTTTAGCAAGGTGCCATCCATATCGGTAACCACCATCTTAATCTGTGAAAAATCCATAAGTCTTATATAGTAAAGCCGCAAAGGTATTCCAAAGGATTCACATTATGCTTTGTGACCATAAAGTTTTACATTTAATTGATATTCGCGAATTTATGAAGTCTTACCAGAAAGAAGTACGGCTACCGGCATTCCCAAGAGGATTCCACTTAATTACGGCCAGGGTGTTGCATGCGGTACCACAGCTCAAGGATATAAAAATTGGTACCCTACAGGTTTTTATAAAACATACCTCGGCAAGTTTGACGATAAATGAAAATGCCGATCCCACGGTCCGAACGGATTTTGAAAGTCACATGAATGTCATGGTACCGGAAGATATGCCCTATTATATCCATACCTATGAGGGGCCTGATGATATGCCCGCCCATATAAAAGCATCCTTAATGGGGTCCTCGGTACAAATACCCGTTACCGATGGAAGGTTGAACTTAGGCATTTGGCAAGGCATCTATCTTTGTGAACATCGCGACCGTGCCTCGGGAAGAAGCTTGGTGATTACGCTAATGGGGACATAAAAAAACCGGTCTTAACAGACCGGTTTTTAAAGTGAGATATTTTGTTTAGACTATTTTACCTTGTCCACTATGGCTTTAAAAGCTTCGGGGTGGTTCATGGCCAAATCGGCCAACACTTTTCGGTTTAGCTCAATATTATTTGCCTTTACCTTGCCCATGAACTGGGAGTAGGACATTCCATGTAGGCGTGCACCCGCATTGATACGGGTAATCCACAGGGAGCGAAAATTTCTTTTTTTGTTTCTGCGGTCCCTATAAGCGTAAAGCATGGCTTTTTCCACCGCATTCTTAGCGACAGTCCAAACGTTTTTACGTCGTCCAAAGTATCCTTTGGCCTGCTTCATCACCTTTTTTCTTCGGGCTCTGGAAGCAACTGAATTTACTGATCTTGGCATAATTTTTAATTTTTTGTAGCAGGCGGTCTAAAATTACATGTAATGTTCTAAATGTTGAATTACTTTTTATCCCAGCATCTATGAACTATAACTTAAAACTCTTTGTATTGCCTGGCTCCAGGGTTAATATTAATTTACCTCTAATTGCGGATTATTTTAAACGCAATTGTTCTTTGATATTACTCACATCCGAATCGTGTACCAATGTAGAATGTGTTAGGGCAAGCTTTCGCTTTTTGGATTTTTTGGTCAAAATATGACTCTTAAAAGCATGCTTTCTTTTAATCTTTCCCGTACCGGTCAGCTTAAACCGCTTTTTGGCACTGGACTTTGTTTTCATTTTAGGCATCTTCTTCCTATTTAATTTAAATGCACTCTCGTTGATTTAATTTTGCCTTTCCGAGTGTGGTAAAAAGGCTGTTAACAATAATCTCACTTGTTTATGCTGAACAAGCCCCCAAGGGCTTGATTCAGTATCCGTTCAATACCGCAAAAAACGGCAGTTATTTTTTATTTCTTCGTTTTGGGAGCGATGAACATGGTCATTCGCTTCCCTTCCAATCGGGGCATTTGCTCAACCTTGCCTACTTCCTCCAGCTCCGAAGCTAGTTTCAACAATAATATTTCGCCTTTGTCCTTGTATACAATTGATCGTCCCTTAAAGAAAACATAGGCCTTTAATTTTGCCCCATCCTTTAAAAACTTCTCCGCATGTTTCTTTTTAAACTCGTAATCGTGGTCGTCCGTATTGGGACCGAACCGTATTTCCTTTACAATAACCTTTGAGGCTTTGGCCTTCATGGCCTTCTCGCGTTTCTTCTGCTCATACAGGAACTTTTTGTATTCCATTATTTTGCAAACGGGAGGCTCTGCCTTTGGCGATATTTCCACTAAATCAAGCCCCATTTCCTCGGCTTTGTCCAGTGCCTTTCGGATAGGATAAATTCCAATGTCCACGTTGTCGCCTACCAATCGTACCTCGGGGGCTAAAATTTTTTCATTGATTCTATGGGGGTTTTTATTCTCCCTTCTAGGTTGGGGCCTAAATCTCTTTCGTATTGCTATGACTTGTACTTTTTGATTAAACGTAAAATTTACTAAAACGACTTTAAGGTACTATTTATTTCTTTAGTTACCAAGTGGGCAAAATCACTGATTTGGATGGTTCCCAAATCGTCCCCTCCATGTTTTCTGACCGATATGGTCTCATCCCTCTCCTCACTATCGCCTACGATAAGCATAAATGGAATTTTGTTCATTTCTGCTTCACGTATCTTTTTCCCTACAGTTTCGTTCCTATTATCAATGAGCGCGCGAATTTCGTTATTTTCCAAGGAATTTAAAACTTTTTCGGCATATTTTTCATGTTTCTCACTAACAGGAAGCACAATAGCCTGTTCGGGTGTTAACCATAAGGGGAAGTTTCCGCCAGTATGTTCCAGCAAGAGGGCTATAAAACGTTCCATGCTTCCAAAGGGAGCTCTATGAATCATAACGGGCCTGTGTTCTTCGTTGTCACTTCCCTTATAAGTAAGTTCAAAACGCTCCGGCAGATTGTAATCCACTTGAATTGTACCTAACTGCCAGCTTCTTCCCAGGGCATCCTTGATCATAAAATCCAATTTTGGACCGTAAAAAGCAGCTTCGCCTTTTTCTATTACAAAATCCAACCCTTTTGCCTCTGCCGCATTTATTATCGCCTTTTCCGCTCTTTCCCAGTTTTCCACCGAACCAATGTATTTTTCCGGCGTATCTAAATCCCGTATGGATACTTGGGCGGTAAAATCATCAAAGCCTAAGGATTCCAGAACATAAAGGGACAAATCGATTACATTTTTGAACTCTTGATCTAGTTGGTCGGGAGTACAAAAAATATGCGCGTCGTCTTGTGTAAATCCACGAACTCTGGTAAGTCCGTGTAACTCACCGCTCTGTTCGTACCTGTAGACGGTACCGAATTCTGCATAGCGTATGGGTAGATCCCGGTAACTATGAGGCGCGTAATTGTATATTTCACAATGGTGCGGGCAGTTCATGGGTTTCAACAAAAACTCCTCATCTTCCTTTGGCGTGTGAATCGGTTGAAAGCTGTCCTTTCCATATTTGGCATAATGACCAGAGGTTACATAAAGCTCCTTTTGACCGATATGGGGGGTCGACACCATTTCATATCCGGCTTTTTTTTGTGCCTTTTTAAGAAAGTCTTCCAATCGCTCACGTAGGGCCGTTCCTTTTGGAAGCCATAGTGGTAATCCTGGACCTACCTTTTTGGAAAAAGTAAATAGTCCTAGTTCCTTGCCTAGCTTCCTGTGATCCCTTTTTTTGGCCTCCTCCAAAAGTTCCAGGTATTCGGTCAATTCCTTTTGTTTGGGAAAGGATATACCATATACCCGGGTAAGTTGGGGGTTGTTTTCATCACCGCGCCAATAAGCTCCTGCAACACTTAGAATCTTTATGGCCTTTACGATGCCTGTATTGGGGATATGCCCTCCACGGCAGAGGTCCGTAAACGTATCATGGTCACAGAACGTTATGGTTCCATCCTCCAGATTTTCTATAAGCTCTACTTTGTACGCATTGTTTTGTGATTTGTAAAATGCCAATGCATCGGCCTTGGATACGGGGCGCATTTTATAGTCGTGCTTACCTCGTGCAATTTCCAGGGCCCGTTTTTCTATCATTGGGAAATCCTTTTCGGAAATGGTATGTTCTCCAAAGTCTACATCATAATAAAATCCATTTTCAATGGCCGGTCCAATGGTCAATTTTATACCGGGATACAAATTTTCCAAGGCCTGGGCGACAATATGTGATGTGGAATGCCAAAACGCTCTTTTTCCTTCCGGGTTGTTCCAAGTATATAAAACCAAAGAGCCGTCCTCTTGCAATGGTGTGGTTGTTTCAACAATGGTATTATTGAATTTTGCGGAAATAACATTTCGGGCCAGTCCTTCGCTTATACTCTTTGCAACGTCCATGGGGGTACTCCCATTGGCATATTCCTTTATACCTCCGTCCGGTAGCGTGATCTTGATCATATCTAATTTTTGGCAATAGATCCGCAAAGATAATATCTTATGGTCAGGCTAACAATATATGGACATGTTTTTGGGTGTTTGCTTTTTTATGCCTTGTGCCGTGGTTTCCGTATTTCCAATGGCCTAATGGATTACCTTGGGGGTCGTGGTCAACCCTTGGGAATCGTTTTTTGTGGTGCTTGGAAATGTTGTTTAAATGCTGAAAACTATTGTATAAGGAATAGGCGGATTATTTGGATAAACAAACTAAAAGTAGTAAATTCAAAATTCTTTTTTTGGCTGCAAAATATTCTAATTTATTGGTAGCTAAAGGATTGAAAAAATAAGCTGTAAAAAAAATAAAAAAACCATTTTTAATTTAAAAAACCGGTTTATATTTGCAGCCGCTTTGGGGGTAAGTCCCGGGGCTTTGATGAAGTTCATTAACATATTGTGGAGACGCGGAGCGAGGCCTTTGAT
>NZ_JANQOO010000027.1 GCF_028285715.1 Ulvibacterium sp. | reverse complement strand
GTGGGAGGAACGACTACCCATTACATTCGCGGGGCAGCAGGAGAGACCATTGCTGTGTATGAAAACGGTTCCCGTGAATTTATAAATCTTATTGGCCCGGGTGGCGATATGATTGGCACCTGGGATGGCAGCCAGAGACGCTACTTCCTTAAAGACCATTTGGGAAGTATTCGAACAACGGTAGATCAATCCGGTAATGTGGATGGCTATGATGATTATTATGCGTTTGGGCTGGTTATGCCGGGGCGTTCTTCGAACTCCGCCAATCCTGCGGATAATTACAAATTCACCGGGCACGAACTCGATCAAGTGGCTGGAACGGATTTGAATCTGTACCATGCCAATGCAAGAAGCTACGATCCGGTAACCGGACGGTTCTTGCAGATTGATCCCTATGCGGCCAAGTTTCCGAATGTCAGCCCGTATGTTTATGCACTGAATAATCCACTAGCCTTTTTAGATCCAGATGGTCGGATTCCAATTACGTTTCACATTCGTTCATTTGCTCCGTTTAATTATTTTGGTGGTCTGTTTCATGGTGATGGAGCAAATCGAGGATTTAGCAGGTCGCAAAGCGTAACTTCACGGGTAAAGCAATCATTCACGCTTGAAACTTCTACGGGTGGACTTAGCGATATTAGTACAACAAGCGACCCATCAGGACACTTAGTTTTTTATGGCAATCCAACAGCAGATCCATCCGGGAGTGTAGATGTAACCCGAACAAACTTTACGGATGATTTTAACAGCATAGGAGTTGGAGCGGAATATGCCGGAGCCAATCCGTTTATACCAGGCTCGCCAGATATAGATGTATTCTCCTCGCTATCCATTGTAGAAGATACCAAGAATGGGACACTGACTATCTCAGGGGCGTTAACCGGAGATAACTTCCCATCTACCGAGGCTTTTGTTCAGGATGCAAGTGGAGCTTCCCTGTTCTTGGGTGTTGGGTTTTATGAAGGCAGCCCCTTTAGCAGTTTAGCAGGAAAAAATAGGAGAAATATTGCCGAGTTTAACTTAACAATCCACACTAATAAGGACGGAAACTTTACCGGGGTAACCTTTAATGATAAACGATATACCCTGGAAGAGTGGAACAGTTTCTTTGAAAATGCTAACCCACACGGAAATTAAATAATTATGAAAAAAAGGATAAAATATTTTTTAATTGGCTTTTTAGTCATGTTGCTGTTTACCTACATACTTGGATTATTTGATGATGCTTTTAGGCAAGTGTATCAATTTGATAATTGGTATGATGGGATTATCGCCTCTTTTAAATACTACTTTTTATGGGTTTTGCCTTATTGGTGGTTCATTATATTAATTGGAACAACTGTTATTGGCTTAGTTTTTTCTGGAGTTGGAAAGCTTAGAAGACCCAGTTAATAAGCAGTTAAATGGATTAAGCTCGATCCAGAATGATAAAACACACCTACGATGCTGACGGGAACCGCGTGAAGAAAGACTTAGTGGGAGGAACGACCACCCACTACATTCGCGGAGCAGCAGGAGAGACCATTGCTGTGTATGAAAACGGTTCCCGTGAATTTATAAATCTTATTGGCCCGAGTGGCGATATGATTGGCACCTGGGATGGTTCT
>NZ_JANQOO010000026.1 GCF_028285715.1 Ulvibacterium sp. | reverse complement strand
TCCGCAGGCAAGGTGATAACCGTTGCGGTGCCCTCCTCGTCCGTATAGGTCAGCTCACGGGTGGCTGGGTTGAAGGCCAGACCCCCCACGTTGAGAGGGATGTTCGTCAGAAGGCCCGCCTCGTCCGTGTAGTCCAGGCTGTTCCCGTCGGCCCCGAGGGCCAGGTTGCCCACGTTCAGAGGGATGACGTTCGTATTGTTGTCCTCGTCCACATATTCCAGGTTGTTCCCGTTTAGGGTTAAGGAGGTCAATGCATCGGAAGGTAGAGTAACTGTAATGGGTGCACCACCATTCTCCAATTCCAGAGTAAGTTCCCGGGTTGCCGGATTAAAACTAAAATCCAAAATTTGCTGGCTATCCGTTGAAGTCAATTCCCATGAATCTCCATCCCAGAAGTAGATGGTACCTGTATTTGTGTTTACATAGATATCACCGGTGTCCGCCCCGCCCGGGGATATTGATCCCGGACTCGTAACGGCCGTACCACTTAAGACCTCGCAATTACACTGATCTTGAAGTGTAACCGTGGTTTGCGAATATACAAATCCGGATATCAGAAAAATGAGCAGTAAGATTCTCTTATCCATGATAATATCTTTACTTAAAATGTTTTATAATACGTTCAAGGACTTTTTTAAAGCCTTTTTTAATTGACGGATTGATCTTTTGTACATGTTGCCCCATGATTTAAATAGAATAAACCTTTTGCACCGCTATTTTCGGTTAGGTACAAAAGTCTTGCTGGAAAGAAAATGAAATGGGTTGGTTGGGTTGATTTTTGCCCAAAGCGCCATTGTGGTTTCTCCTTGGCGAAACTTTTTCATAAATTTTGGTCAAGCTATTCATGTTTGGGGTGTGACAAACCTTCGCTATTTAGTCCCTAAGAGACATGATGGTTTTTTTACACTTTACAAAATTAACCCAACGTATACCTCAGGAAAATAAATGTTGTGTAAGTGTTAAATTGCAATGCATAGATTCGAAAAGCTGAAGTCTTTATCAATTGGTTTTCCTTTTTTTCAAGAAATTCATTGGTCGATCACGTCAATCAGAGTGGTACTTTCAGCATAGCATGCTGTGGGAAAAAACTTAAAAAATCTAGATTATTATTTAGAAAATTTTAGTCTGGATTTACCCTATATGTAATACGTTTGTTGGTAATCAACGAAGTTGTAATGTTGATATTTACCGTACCAATGTCACATAATTTACTGGTATCCGTAATGGCGATTTTACAAAGGGATGGATCGGGCCCTCCGGAATTATCCATGAATCTGCCTACAATGGGTGCAGTTACCAAACTGGTATCCAAGGGGGAATAATCCGGGGCCACATTGCTTATGGTCGTTGTAGTTCCATTTGCCGTGTACGTAATATCTCCGGTTAGTTCATCATATTCCACGATGTAGGTGACATTTCCACTTAGAAAACTCCCTAAGGTTCTAGTATAACTTGTACTAAGTCCGGTACTCCCATTTATTACCGTAATCGACACACCCAGTTCATTACTTGTAATATGATATATCCTAAAGTTTCCTCCTGTGATGATATCCGCCGTACCTTCATTGTCCTGATAATCAAATTCTATTCTAAAACTTGTGAAGTCGAAAATACTTCCCGTATTGGGAATGGTGATATCCAAACCTGTACTACCTCCTGCTCCCGAACCTATCCGTACACCGCATGCTGTCTGCACTGCATTTGAATTTATGCTAGTCGCATCCGGACCAACGGTCGCAGCGGTCAATGTGGATGTATCAAAATCAAATTGGGAGACCAATTCGTTCGCCGTACCATCATCACAAACTTCGTAATCGAAATTTACATTCCCAACAAAACCCGCTTGGGGAACAAAAGTGAAACTTCCGTCATTTCCCAAAGTCAATATACCGTTAACGGGCGAAACGACAGGCGTTGGATTAACCGTTAAGCTACCTCCATCCGGATCGGTGTCATTGGTAAGAACACCGTTTAATGCATCTATTGTAATGTTTCTATTTAAATATCCAGGGTATACATCATCCGTGGCTACAGGAGGTGTATTTTGTCCGAATAGTGTACAACAAAAGAGTATACTACCTATAAAAATAAATTGAGAGTAGGTAAAACTTGCCAATCCACTTAATTTTTATCGACTCGATAAGTTATTCTCCTATTTGTAATTATTTCAGATACATTCACGGTCAAAACCGCTATAGTAGAGGCTACGGCACTGCAAGGAAGTGCGGAATTGGAAACCTGTACCCTGTATTGATTTCCATTATCGGTGGGTGCGGCATTGGTAACGGTGAGTGTATTCGTTGTTGTACCACTGTAAATGCCCGTATCGGTCAAATCCACCCAGCTAAAACCATTAAAAAGCTGCCATTGATAGGTATCTACATTTAATGTTGTAACGGTAAAGGTGGTGCTACATCCCGGACAAATTGTGCTATTTACGGGTTGCGAGGTAATAGATGGACCAGTATTTACAGTAGCTGTAATCGCAGTTCTGGCCGCCGTGGTACATCCGCTACTCGTGGCATCAACATAATATGTAGTTGTGCTTGAAATACTGGGGGTAACAAAACTTGTTCCAGTACCCAATGAGCTACCTCCCACTGCACTTGCATACCAGTTAATGGTTCCGGCCGAAGCAGTAGCCCCTAAAGTTACAGTACCGGGTCCACAACGAGATCCTGGTGTAGTACTGGTAATGGTAGGTATGGGTTCTATGGTAATAGTGGTGATTACGGTAATATTAAGCACAGGATCTCCAGGTGTTCCTCCATACTCCACGACATATCCCTGAGGCTGATAATTTCCAGACGCAGCTCCTGTATTCGATAAATCGTTCCAAGATCCATTGGGGTTTACATTGGGGTGCGTAATGTGGGCGTAATCCTCATTTCCGGACTGGTTAGGTTCTCCAGTGTTCCAAAATGCAAAGTTAGGCGTACTCCCACCTGCTGTTCCATTCCAAAACACAGTGCCTGCCTCCGGTCCGGTCACCCACTGCCAGACCCCTTCCGTAGCGGCATCGCTTCCTCCTATCCATCCTACCCCGACCGCCTGGGAACCTGAGAAATCGGCTTCTGCCTGCGAGGTCAAAGTAGCCAAATACCCCTGTAACCCAAAATAGGTCCTTGCACTCGCCGCGGTATTGGCAGCGGTCCAGGTGATTCCCAAATTTGGAACATATTCATAATAGTGCCCCGTGGCCGGTAAATAATTGGCCTCGCCTACAGTTATAGAAAATTGTCGTGTCCCTGTTGGGTTCGCGGCACTACTGGAATACTCCACGGCCAAAATGGCCGTCTCGAATTCAGTATACGGAGCAGGGCCTGAGAGGGTCAATTCTCCTTGCACGGCATCCCAACTTGAAGTAATATTTGGATGAGTCCCTGTCAAGGTCAATAGATCCTCCCCATTGACATAACCCGATGAAATCTGAATATACACGGCGTTCGTGGACGTGTCGTCCACATCCGTGATGCCAATGGTTTCTGCTATGGGAAGAGAACTTCCCGGGCAATAGGTTTGATTTCCCGTACCGGTTAAAACTGGTGCTGCATTCGAAGAAGGAACTTCAATTTGGACATTATCAATGTAGACAAACTCACCGGATTCCCAGTTACAATACGAACATGTTCCTACATTGATAAAACGTATGGTGGTAAATGCTGAGATATATGCCGAAATGTCTTGGGTGAAGCTTCCACTTTGGCTTCCCGTGAACGTACCTATCGTTGTAAAACTTGTTCCATTGTTGGATACTTGTATGTTTAACTGTTCACCGGAAGAACCTCCATCCAAACCCGATGTTTGCCAATCAAAGGTTAAAATTGCAGAACTGTGTGCGCTTAAGTCGGCCGACCTTGTTATCCTTCGATTGTTTGTTGATATATCCTCAAAACGGAGCTCATTCCCGGTAATCCGTATCCTGCCCGAACTGGGATTATTATTATCGTTGGCCTCTACCCAATTGGTAGAATAATTTAAGGTACCATTGTTATTGGAATAGGATACCGTGTTGAAATTGTCCAAATAAGTATCCTGCCCTAAAACCTGTACAGCTGGGAAAATAAGCAACAAGAATAAAACACTTCGACCAACTAATCTCATACCAAAGTTTGGTGTCGGAATCATGAATTTCGCTAGATATCAGCAAAATTTGAATAAAAATAAGGTGTGCGGAATCTATGCTCCTAAAAATTGTTGTGTAGATCAGTAATGTACCTGTGAAGATTGCAAATATTGGTGTCTACCCTTTAAAGTCCTACAACAAAAACACTTAAAAGTAGGATATTCTGCCGATGTGATGCTACCCAATCAAGAATATTCCAAAGGTCTAAAAAACAAAAATGCAGTTCTCTATAGGAACTGCATTTACGCATTAGTTTGGTTGGTTATTATTCCAATATAATAAATTCCGATCTCCGGTTCAATTCATGTTCCGCATTGGAACATCTTACTCCATTTTCACACTGGTTTACCAATTTGGTCTCCCCGAAACCTTCACCCTCTAGGCGATCCGCGGCAATTCCTTTTGAAATCATATAATTTACCGTAGACTCAGCTCTCTTTTGAGATAACCATAGGTTATATGAATCCTTTCCCCTACTGTCCGTATGTGAATTTACCTTGATCTTAAGACTTGGGTATTTCTCCATCGCCGCTATCACTTTTTCCACTTCAACCTCTGAATCCTTACGGATATTGTATTTGTCAAAATCAAAGTAAATGGTACTTAACTGTAATAATTTAGCCAAATCATCACCAAAACCGGCGGTAATCCTATCTCTTTCCAGATAAAAGTCCATTATTCTTGGTTTGCCATCAGACTTGCCCAAATACTCTTCCGAAGGTACATAACCTTCCATTGAGGCCCTGACAAAGTTCCCTTGGTTACAATCAATGATTATCGAATAGTTTCCATCAGAATCGGTAATGGTAGTCAAGACTTCTTCATTGTTCTCATTGATCACTTTGATCGTGGCGCCAACAAGGACTTCATTGGATATTTTGTCCCTCACTGTTCCTGTAACCTGTTGATTACAATCCAAAATCAGCGGAATGGTTTCCAAAAAGCTATAGATATCATCTGCCCCCTGTCCTTCAGATCTGTTTGAAGCGAAATAACCTTCTCGGGTATCTTCATTGAAAATAAAGGTAAAATCATCTTTTTGACTATTTACCGGTTCACCCACATTTACCACCGAACCTGTTAATCTATTCTCTGCGATTTTTGTAGCAAATATGTCCAAACCACCTAATCCAGGATGACCGTCCGAGGAAAAGTAAAGTACCTCTTCACTTGTGATAAACGGAAATGTTTCCCTTGCTTCCGTATTTATGGGAGTTCCCAAATTTTGTGGTGTTCCGTAGGTACCGTCTTCGTTGATTGAAACTTTAAAAAGGTCGGATTCTCCTAGTGTACCGGGCATATCCGAAGCAAAGAATAACGTCTTTTCATCAGGACTTAAAGCAGGATTCGCCACGGAATAGGCATCGCTATTAAAAGGAAGCTCCTCGATATTGGTCCAAATTCCGTCAACAAGCTCCGCTTTAAAAATCTTTAACCGTATTACTCCTTTTTCGTCCTTTTTGTATTTGCC
Source organism: Ulvibacterium sp. (assembly GCF_028285715.1). Taxonomy (GTDB): domain Bacteria; phylum Bacteroidota; class Bacteroidia; order Flavobacteriales; family Flavobacteriaceae; genus Ulvibacterium. Next base: position 2,143 of record NZ_JANQOO010000026.1, on the reverse strand, counting down.
TTCAACAAAGTTGTTCCTTGTGAAATACAGGATACTACCATCCTTATTGGTAATCGATGTGGATTCGTGCAATCTTGTATTTACGTCATCGCCCAGCTTTGTTACGTAATTTGTTGAAATGCTATCTGCATTTATCTTGTACAAATCCAAAAAATCCTTGGCGTTCCACGTATGCCTATATCGTGCAAAATTCCCGGTGTCCCTATCCGAAGAAAAAATGAGTCCATCTTTATAAAATGATGGTGCAAAATCCGAGTATGGAGAGTTATACTCAAATTGGGCAATATCATATCTCCCGGAGTTCTCCTTAATTTTTTCCAAATAATTTTTCTCATCACGATATACCGAAGCCCTTAGGTCATCCCCGGTACTTTCAGTAAACTTTGCCATAATTTTATCTGCTCCATCGTAATTGCCTAAAGTTTTTAGGGTTTGCGCGTATCTAAAGTAATACTCAGGCCCCACGGTAGATGGATATTCGTTTACCAACCTTTCATAAGTTTTGGCGGCATCTGCATAGTCGGCATTGAAATAGTATGAATTGCCCAACTTTTTGAGCAAATCGGCCGAAACGTAACCCTTTTCCAAAACTCTTTTGTAAATATCTATTGCAGGGCTAAAGGAATATTCCTCGTAATTAGCATTGGCTTTGGTAACCAATCTTTCCTGAGCAGTACTTCTAACTCCCAAAGAAAGCACCGTAATAAAAAGTAGTGATAGTATTTTTTTTACCATTTGTCCGGTTTTAAAAGAAGCGGGGTGATACTAATCTTTGGAAGGATTTCACCAACTCAACCCTCAAAAATACTTCAAAAGATCCATCATTGAACTGAGTACCTCCCAAATCCGTGGTTTCCCTATCATATGCCAGTCCCAACATGAGTTGGTCCGTTATCTGAAACCCGACTAAACCGCTCAAAGCGGCATCCCAGCGATATGCGGCCCCAAACGAAAACTTTTCATTGAACAAAAAACTAGCCGAAAGGTCCAATTGCAAGGGAGCTCCTCCCACGACTTTGGTCAACAAAGCAGGTTTAAACTTAAGGTTGCTATTTAAGTCGAAAACGTATCCGGTTATCAAATAAAAATTAATTCTTTCCTGAGAAAGAAACTGTACGGAATTGGCGTCTCTTTGCGAATTGTCGAAGTAATCGGTTTCCAATACATTTGGGGCTGACAGGCCCGCATAAAATCTGTCCGTATGGTAATATACCCCTAAACCAAAATTTGGAGAAAACCTATTATCTATATTATCCCCGGTAATTGGTTCATCATCAAAATTATTCAAACCATTAAAATCCAAACTAAGAAAGTTTCCACCCAATTTCAATCCAAAGGATAGTTTTGCATCCAAGGATACATCTATGGTATAGGATACCATAGCATCCAAATAGGTCTCGGAAACAACGCCGTCGCCGATATTATCATTTACAATAGAGATACCATAACCCAATTTACTATTGCGAATTGGTGAATGAAGGTTTAATGTAAACGTCTCTGGGGCTCCGTCCAATCCAACCCATTGGGAGCGATATAATGCAGCTAAACTAAGTTGACCTCTCGATCCTGCATATCCGGGGTTTACGGTCATCGTGTTATACATGTACTGGGTGTATTGTGCATCTTGTTGCCCAACCACTTCATGTACAAAAATGAAGATAAAAAAACCACTTGCCAGGAAACTCTTAAGTTTAGTCATATTCAGTCTCAATATCATTTGCTAATGTATATGTAACCATCCTCGACAGTACGGCTTTGGGACCCTGTCAATTGGTATTCAAATATATAAAAATATACCCCCGCCGGAAGATAGTCGTTTACACTTAGTGTAGACCGTCCCTTTGACCTCCCATCAAAAACGTTGTTTTGATTGTTGTAATTGGAGCCTTCATATACTTTTACTCCCCATCTATTGAAGATCTGTAATGAGTTATTATCCACTAACTCAAGTCCACGTATAAAAAGGAAGTCGTTATCCCCATCCTGATTGGGAGTAACCAACTGGTTTACCTCTACTTTGTTGTCAGGATCCAAATAGTTAGGTGTGCCGTCATCGTCAGTGTCGTCGTCGGTAGGGTCGCCGTCCCCGTCGGCGTCCTCGTCGGGGGTATCGATGCCGTCGCCGTCGTCGTCAACGTCGCGA
>NZ_JANQOO010000025.1 GCF_028285715.1 Ulvibacterium sp. | reverse complement strand
TACCTCAGGGAGCCCACGGTTGTTGTAGCGGGTGTCGGTGAGGATGGCTGTGCCGTTGGCGGCCCGCAGCTGGGTTTGGATCGGACGGCCCAGCCCGTCCATATATTGCACGGATTTGGTGACGTTGGAGGGGTTGGCGGGATCGTAGTGGGTCCAGCTTTCTACCCGGTTGGGGTCGCTGGCGGTGTAGCTGGAGTGGCTATCCAGGGAGTAGTGGTAGCTGTTGGTGGTGATTAGTTCTCCGTGGGCATTATATACTTTGGTAAGCCGGCCAAAGTTGTCGTAGTCGTAGCGACTAGTGGCGCCTGCAGCGTCTTTCATCGCTACCGGAACCCGGAACAGCGGGTCGATTTCCTGGCTGGCGGCCTGAGCGGCTTCGGGATACACCCGCACATTGTCGATGTACCAATCGGATACACTGGAAGGGCGACCATAATTACCCAAGCTGAGTACACTAATACCAGAGGTGTTTGTTCGGCCGGATAGGGCTGTTTGTAGTTTTTCACCATCTACGAAGTAGTCCACTTTGTCTGTGGCCGGGTCGGCGACTATTTTTAAATGATAGGTTTCCCCTTCCACAAATCCGGATTTGATTACAACCCAGGAGGACCCGTTATAGGCTCTCCAGGAACCATAGTAAAATCCTGCCCAGATGAGGTTTTCGCTGCCTCCATTTCCTCCTGAGTAAGAGTTCCCCCCGGCTCCTATTATGAAGGACCACTGATCACTCGGGCCTGCGGTGACGTCCATTTCTATCACAGCTCTTGATGTGATCTCATTCACTAAGCTTTCTTTTACATAGTCGGTGCTCCAGTTGGAACCGGTGTTGCCGGGGTGGTGCATTTTGAGCTTGCCGCCTTCGAGGCTCCATGTGGTAGCCACGCTGTTGGAAGCATCGTATGTTTGCCACCCGTCCAGCCCTTCTAAGGCAAAGCTGTGGGCGAATACGTGTTCTTTGGCAGCATTGCGGAACACGCCTACCGGCGTGGTGGCTTCTTCGCTCCAGTCGTAGGAGGTTTGTATTCCCCCGGCATCCTGCACTTCAACTGGATTGCCGTAGGCGTCGTAGGTTTTTACCTCGGACAGGAGCACCGCTTCGCTGGTGGGGGCGGCCGGGGCGCTGCCATCGGCGGGCGAGGAGCCTTCCCATTGCCAGGTTTTATGCAGTCTCCATTTAGAGCCCGGGGAGATGGAGGAGGAGTTGGTCCACTGCGTCCAGTTCTTGGCCAGGGTGGCGCTTCCGTTCTTTACTTCTACCGAGTAGGGCTGGGCGAGCATATTCGCCGTGGCCATGCCCGGGTACTGCTGGTGGGCGTAGGCGTAGTGGGTGGTGCGTACCTCCAAAGACCGGGAATTGGTCTCCGTGGTTTGGGACACCATATCGTTGTTTAAATATTGGTATTCGGTGGTTGTGGTGATGTAGTTGGCGAAGTTGGCTGGGTCGTACACCGTTTTTGTAGTTTTGCTGGGGTGATACCAGGCAGAAACAATCCGGTATTTCTCTACCTCAAAGCGGGCGGGAAGCGTAGTAGATACCCCGGAACCAATGACTCCTCCTTCACCCTCTCCTCCTTCTCCTCCACTGCTCACTTCACGTTCGGGACGCTTAAGCTGTATATCAAGTCCATAAAAATATTTTTCGTTGGTGGTGGTGGTGGTATTAAACAGGGAGTTAGCCGTGCGTTTTACTTCAAACTCACGTTCGGTCTCGGTTAAAGGATTATCAGAAGCGTTATAATGGGTGGTTTTGATCAGCTCTCCCCGCCCCCAGGAAAGAGCACCTTCATCGCCTACTCCGGAGGTTGTTAAGTCGCTCAGGGTAGTAGCGTATTCGTAGATGGTTTTCCCGTTTACTCCACTATTGCCGTATTCCACAGTTACTTTGCTAAACCCGAAATCAGGTGCATCCATCACATGCACAGGTAAAATATTGTTGGAGGTATACATGTAGTAAGTACAGGAAGGGCTGCCGTAGGAATCAGTATCCAGGTACACTTCGTAGTCTTCCTGATAGTCGAAGCTGCCAAAGGTTTGGATCTCATAGCTGTAGTGGCGGGCGTCAACGATACTGCCCATGACATCAAGATCGTAAATAGTTTTTACTCGCTGTCCGCCCCCGGTGGGGATGCCTTCCATATCGAACACAGTGCTGCCTCCGGTGGGATAGGTCATTTTTTCCATTGACCAGTAACCGACCTTTGAAGTATCTACGCTGCGGTCTCCACCGCTAATGCCGGCAAAATCCTGTACCATTGTTGTGTTGAAGGCTCCATTGTAATAGCCCCAGTGGTCCTGATTACGAGACAGCCGTTCGGGCAGATTACCGGAGGTGTTGTAGTCAAATTCATACCCGGGCATACCTACCTGGGTGATACCTTCCAGTTTTAGACGTTTCTTTTCCTTGGTAGATCCTGTGGAGAAGTAGGCAGCGTTATCCAGGGCAAATCTCTTAAAAGTGTTTCCGTGCTGCTTTACAATAATGGAGTCCATTTTGGTGTAGGTACTGTTTCCAAAGTCGGCCCGGGCCGTGCTATTGTACTTAAATTCTACCGATTGCCCGGAACGTACATGCTCAATCTTTTCCAGGCGCAATGGTTGCACGGTTTTCTTAGTCTTACAAGAGTAGTGAGAGTCGTTGGAGCTGTTCACAGACGGACAGGTAGCTCCCCCCAGGGTGCGTTCTTCAAATAACTGTTCTATTTCTCCATCGTGGTAGGTATAGGCGGTTTGCGAGTTATCGTAAGTGAACACAACCTCATCGCCGCTGGCGGTTATAATCTTACCTAAATGCCAGGTGTAGTGTACATTGATCCCGATGTCGGGATCGGGGTTACCGCTACCCAGCCCTCCAAAACAGGCGTTGAGGTCTTGCAGGCTCGTGCTTTCTTCGAGCTTATCAAAAATATATTCATTGCCATGCATATCGGTGACCGTAAACCCCGAACTCTTCCCGTTAAAGTCGATGTCATGATTGTTATAGGGTACCGAGTAGGCAGTCCCATTCATAAGGAATTTTCCACTGGCGCCGGGGTAATTAAAGTAGAATACATCGGGCTTGATATTTTTTTCGACCCCGGGGCCTCCTAATGGCCCGGCAAAGATACCATAAGCAAAATCGTAATCGCTTTTACCTATTGTGGAGGTACCTCCAATCCATTCATTGGGATCAAAGTTATTCAAATTAGAGGGGTTGGTAACCATTGTTTCTAAGGAATTATCTATATCGTTCATGCTGTAGATGGCACTGGTGATCTGCCCCCCGGCTTGCAGCGACCACCCCAGCCCAATATTGGTGGCAATCTGATCTACTTTAATTCCGCTGTTATCGTAGCTTAACGCAATGGGCAGGCTAAATCCTTTTAGCTGAAGGGTATGAATGGGAACAGAGATGTCGGGAACTCCTTTATACATGCTTACCTGCAAGTTTCCATATTTGGCCAACTCTGAGGTTTCCGGCGAACCCATCGAAATGTCTAACAAATCAATCGTGTCGTGTTGCTGGCCTTTCGCATCCTGCGAGTATAGCATAAAGCTCATGGCCATAATTAATAGTAATGTGTATTTGTTTCGGATTCGATAAAACATACTCAGGTTTATCATAGTGTTGCTACGTGTGTGTTCTTAATTAGTAACTTTAAGTTGAATTTTCTCCCTAATAAACCACCTATCTGATCCATCGACTTTCCCTTGGCAGGAAAAAGAACTCTCGTGGATGCCATAGCCAGCTAAAACAATAAGATTGTTAAAAAAAGCTAACAAAATTAGCTTAACGAATACAGAGATGCAACAGACCTGGTGCTAAATAATGGATTACAAATGCCAAAAATAAAAAGGGAGCAAAAGGAATTTTTGAGCTGCGTTTTAATTTGTTAAAAAGAATTCCTGTCAAGGCAAATAAACCACCTAAAATTATCGCGAAGTAAAGGATCCATAAAAACTCCCATCCTGAAAATAATGCGATCACTGCAATGAGTTTTATATCTCCGATACCAAATGCTGTCTTATCCCAGAATCTTTTTGAAAGGTAGTACACTAACCCTCCAATTATGATCACAGATATTGCTGAAAGTATAGGTTCGAACTCAACATTCCGGATTAAGCTGATAACCGGAATAATTGCCCCTATGATAAGCAAACGGTCAGGAATGATATAGCTGTAGGCATCAATACAGGCAATGAAAAAAACCAGAATAGAAAAAAATAAAAGTGGTAACGAGGCTTCAAGATATACATCAAACAACCACCACAAAGCCAGAACTACAATACACGTACAAATACTCCACACCCATTTTAACTTTTCAGTGGCTAATTCATGAATATTGTGTGAAAGCAATGAAGACCTGAAATAACAAAGATAGCTTCCCGCAACTCCCAGTAAAACGGCTATTAAAAAAGAATAACTCAATTCAGAAAATTAATCGGGAACTACTTGTTCCACTTTTCCTTCTTCATCAACCTGCCATTTGTTGTATACTCCATCTCCATCAAAATCGATAATGGAAGTGGCCGTAGCTACATAACTTTGCGGGCCCGCAGACTCAATTTCTATGGTGTACCTGGCTTTCCCTCCTTCTGTGATCATTTTCTCCTGTTCAAATCCGATAGCTTCAAATTCTGTGGCATAGGTATCGTTCTCTAAATGATATACTCGCTGTAAGGTATGCAGGAAATTAAGCTGTGTTTTTGCTTCTGTTGTTTTTGCACGGGTTGTTACGTTTTGATAAATGGGAACGGCAATCATTATCAATATTCCGATAATGGCTAGCACGATGAGTAGCTCGGTTAATGAAAACCCGTCTTCTTCGTTTTTAAATTGATAGAATATCTTTTTCATTGCTTTGAAGTGTTTAATGTTAACACAAATCTGTTATTTCTGCTGGTTAATATCACGGAATCTCGTTTTACATCTACTACTAAGGAACTTACCAAACTATCACCCCTGGATACAAAGTAACTTTCCCCTCTTGCATCGGTTATCACCGCAACTTCTCCAATAATTCCTGCGAGGGAAAGATCGGGTCTTCTGAACGGTTGTTCCTGAGGTTGCCGCTGTTCTTCTCTGACTGGCGATGAAACTATAACTCTGTTATTGGGACTAAAAGGATCTCTGGATACAGGCCTGTACCGGTACACATTCGAAACAGGCATTACTAAATCATCGATGGATATCTCTCTGATATCGCGATTCACCGTTTCGTTACCAGAGCTTATAATCTCTGAAAAGTTGAGAAAATTTACACTCCATACGCCAATTACAACAACAAATAATAAGATTTTACCCGGTGCAGTTTCAAGGAATTCTTTCATCACTATTCCCCCTGCATGGTTAGTTCAAATTCAACCCGGCTTTCCAAAACAGTACCTGATTGTGGATTACTGCTAATACTCATCTGCTGAAGATTGATTAAGTAATCTCCCTGCTCAACACGGTTGATAAACCTCGCCAGCTGATGATATTCTGATTGCAATTCCAAACTGAACTTTTTCTTTAATTGCCCTTGGTGGGGCTGACTTTCGGAGGGTTCAATTTTTACAATGTTTACGTTGGATGTTCTTGCCTTTGAAAATAACGAGGCAATTACGGTAGAAAATTCCTGCTCTTTCGGAAGCCCGATGTACATAGATGTTAAGCTCTCATCAAGAACTTTTTGCTTCTCCTCTAATCCTTCTAACTGCTCCGACCAATCCCCGACAAGTTCCAGGCTTTCTTTTTGGCTGCTGTAAATTTGATACTTTTCTAATGTATTTGAGATATAAGGCAATACCACATATACAACCAGAGCTATGCAGCCGACTAATACCGCAGCGCTACTTATTTTCCATATTTGTATGCTTTGTTGATTAGTCATGATTTGAATGTAGCTCTTAATTCATAGCCCAAAGCTCCGGTTTGTTCTTCTGTGTTGCCGCGAGAGCGATCATTAATAGCGGCGGATGAAATTAATTGCACCGAACTGATTGCATTATTCTGTTCAAGTTTGCGCATCATTGCGGTAACCGCTTCAGAGCTATTTGCTTCGCCAACCAGCACAAGTGAATACCCTTCTCTACTCTTCTTTACATCCATCGAAGTCAACCAGATATTAGATGAAACAGACTTATTGATGACTTCAAAAATCCGGGCTGAATGTACTCTTTGTTCAATCAGGTTTTTGACCTGGTTAAAGTCGTCATACGTACTTACTAAATGCACTCTTTTTTCACGAACCAGTTCAAGTTTGTCAGCGACCTTTTCTGTGATTTGATTTATTTCTCTTAACTCATAATCCAGGTACGAATGCACCGAATAGCTCAGCAGCATTATTATTAGTAGTGGAACAAAAAGCAAAACCGCTACTTTTATACACGCTTTTTTATAAAATCGAACCAACGAGTTTGCTTTCTCAGATCCTGCTATAAAGTCAAATCTATCCAGGCCTTCATAAAATGATTTGATGCAAAGTCCCAATGCCGTTACGTATTCATTTTCAAGATTAGCGTTCTTACTAATCCGGGGATTTATAAACTCAACGCTCTCTTCTTTTCCTCCCTCTAAAAAGAATTTCTTATGGTATTCAGGTACCGAAATCAGAGGTATGGTCTCTTCTTTGTTAAGGCTGAGACTTTCTGTTTGTGCAATCGATTCTGCATCTTTGATTAACCGCTCCGGGTGTTCATTAAAGCCTGCATCCAAAATAAAAAAGTTGCTAAGCATCCCGTTACTGTAACAACTCAAATAAGAACGATCTGCCTCCGGCATCAGTACAAAAGAGAGTCCGTCTGTAAAATCCGGTTCTTTAATTTGCGTATATGCTCCCTCCAAACAACCTGAATACACAAAATGTACGCCTAAGCCTGCTTCCCGAAAAACGGTTTCTAATCGTTGTATTTTTTTCTGGTCTGCTATCTGGAAAATACACCGGGCATAGTCTTCATCTATTTCGTAAACCTGAGACAGTATATGTACAGGCTTATCCTGATCCGCCTCAATCTCGTGTACTCTTTTTTCTACCCAATCAAAACGTTCTTCTTCACTATCAAAAAAGGGAATATCTTCGGTTAAAACTGATAAAAGAATATTAGAGCTGGAAACAGCTATTTTAAAAACATCGGCTTTAATGAATCCTTTCATTTCTTCCAAAGCCCTCTTCAGGCTTCCTTCGGAACTATCATAGCTTAAAGTTCCGGAAGATTTTACACTGATATTGTTCCCAAACTTGTTCGCCTCAACCCATTTTAATGTTTTTTCTGAGACATCAATACCAACCGTAGTATTCTCCAGATAGGGAATATTCATACTTCTTTAGTTGTCTTTGTCTATGCTAAGATCGAGATCGTCACGCAGGTTTTTCCATCTTTCCTTGTCATTACCGTCTCCATAAAACACATGTGGAGTAATAAAAATTACTAACTCAGACTTAATCAGACTGGTACTCTTATTTCGAAACAGCCTTCCGATTAAAGGTATGCTGCCGAGAATAGGAACTTTGTTAATATTCTCGCTTTCCGACTCTTGTATAAGCCCGCCTAATATAATGGTTTCTCCATCTTTGAGCCGTACTGTTGAATCTAGCACCCTGCTGTTTATAGTTGGCGGCACATCGGAGTTGAATCCCCCAACAGGAGTGTTAAACTCCGGGCGAATTTCTGTAGTTACTTCCCCTGACGCACTTACCCATGGAGTAATTTCCAACGAAACATTGGCCTCTATTTCTTCAAACCGTTGAGTCTCCTGTGTTACAATTTGATTGGGTGATTGAAGCGGAGTAGTGGTTGTAAGAAGAAAATACTGAGTAGTCCCTACTTCTATACTTGCTGTATATCCGTTAAGGGTTGAAATCTGAGGACGGGAACGGATGTTGACCACCCCTTCCTGATTTAATGCCTGAATCCGGAAGAAAAAGTCATTGGGAAGTACCCCAAGGTTTGCAATCCCAAAAAGATTACCTCCTGAGGCAAGTGCATTGTTCACATCGTTTCCTCTTCCCTGAGCAGAGAATCCGCCCTGCTGATCTCCACCTTGTCCAAAAAATGCTGTAAACGGATTATTTATATAGCTGGAATCAGGAGCTACCCCCTGGGCCAACGAAAGCCCGAGCTGATACATATCCGAAGTTCGTACATCAACAACCAGTGCTTCAATCAAAATCTGGGGGCTTGGAAAATCTATTTCTGCTATGAAACTTTCCAACTCCAAAATAATGTCATTGGTGCCGATTACCATTAGCCCGTTTTGCTCCTTTACCACTTGAATGGAGGCATCACGCTTTATGGATTCCGGAACCAATTCTATAACAACATCCGAGCGGATGTGCTTTAACCGGATTAATTTATTCGAAGCGATCCCGCTGGTTTCCTTTCCACCGATAATATAAATTTCCCCTTCTTTTCGGTATGTAAACGATGTTCCTCTGAATAAATAATTGAGGGTTTGGTCTATGGAAAGATTATTGGTTTTTGCAGTAATCCTGTTGTCGGGCAAACCATAAGTAATCATACTTACATCGGTTTGATAACCAATCTCTCGGATGATGTCAACGATATTTGCATCTACCACATCCATTGAAATTTTATTTTCCTCATCAATGGAAATCCAAAAGGTTCCGGAAGAATTTTGGTCTCCCTCTCCTGCCCGGAAACCAATCCGATCTACAACAAAAACACCATCGTTTTCTCTTAATGAAAAACCATTATTTGCCAGAATTGTATTTAAGCCTGCTTCAAATTCTATATTCTGTAAATATCCACTAACAGTTCCTCTTACTCCATTTCTGATAAGAATATTTTGGTTGGTTTCCTGAGCCAGCTTTTTTATAAACGTTTCCAGTTCAACATTTGCCAAATCCAGATTGAGCATTCCATTGCTGAATGAAACTTCCGGTTCTATAACTTCGGGCTCAGGCTCTGCCTCGATATACTCGGAAACCCGGAAAATCTGCCCCGATTGCACCAGCCTCAATCCATTATCCTGGCAAATAATAATCAAAGCCTCAATGATAGGAACATTGCTTAAACTAAGTGTTATTCGCTTACTAAGCCGGTTATCAACGATAATATTGAGGCCATATACACGTCCAAAACCCCTCAGGAAATCACGGGCATCTATATTCTTTGTATCTATATCTTCGGTTTGTTCGAATGCGTTTTCAGGCAGGTAATCAAAATTTAACTGAACCTTGTTCGAATCGATAATAGACTTTAGGTATTCAATTCTTTGCAATGAATCTGTGGAGGAAGTATCTGCTTGCCCGGCCAAATCTTGTGCCTGCAGACTTCCCGATAACATAAAAAGGAAACCAATTACAATCCCCTTTCTTACCTGTAGCATACTATAGTATTTTTCTTTCACAGAATAGAAAATTTTTACTGAACTTACACTATTAAGTTTACTGCGATGTTTCTCTGTACACTTCTTCAACCGTTGTTAACCCCTGCTTTAACTTCTCAATACCCATTTCCCTGAGTGTTTTCATTCCGGATAACACTGCGCTTGACTTGATTTCAGAAGCATTCGCTTGTTGAGATATCTTATTGGAAATGGCATCATCTATCTTAAGCAGTTCAATAAGTGCGGTTCTGCCTCTATACCCTGTTTGATTACATTCATCACAACCTTCTCCTTTGTACAGAAGTTGACCCTCAGATATGTTCAATTCTTTAAGAATGGCTTTATCAGGACTATATTCTTTCTTGCAATGCATACAGACTTTCCGTACCAAACGCTGAGCAATTACCAAACGTACCGATGATGAAACCAAAAAGGGTTCAATCCCCATTTCCACCAACCTGGAAACTGCGGATGCCGCATCATTGGTGTGGAGTGTAGAAAATACCAGATGACCTGTTAATGCTGCCCGTATAGCAATTTCTGCAGTCTCGCGATCCCGGATCTCACCCACCATAATAATGTTTGGATCCTGTCTTAAAATAGCACGGAGAATATTTACAAAAGTCAGATCAATTTCTTCGTGTACTTGTGTTTGATTAATCCCTTCCAGGTTATACTCAATGGGATCTTCAATAGTGGTGATGTTTACATCTGTGGAATTGATCTCATTTAAGGCAGAATAAAGCGTGGTTGTTTTTCCTGATCCCGTTGGCCCGGTTACCAAAATCATTCCATAAGGATTACTGATTTCTTTCCTGAATGTGGTTAGTTCTTCTTCTGAAAATCCCAGTGTCTCTAACTTTAATTCCAAAGAGCCCTTATCTAAAATCCGCATTACAATTTTTTCACCATACTGAGTAGGTAAAGTGGAAACCCTGAGGTCTATATCTGACCCTTTAGCAGCTCTTATCTTTATTCTTCCATCCTGAGGGCGTCTTTTCTCGGCTATGTCCAGTTCCGCCATGATCTTTAAACGGGAAATAATGGCTTCCTTCTGATTCATTTGAAGTACAGCCATTTCCTGCAGCACCCCATCAATTCGATAACGCAGACGGTACTGAGTTTCAAAGGGTTCTAAATGGATATCACTCGCACCAAGCTCAATAGCATGTTGAATGATTTGATCGACCTGTGTGATAACCGAACCTGAGAACTTTTTTCGCATACCTACCTTACTTAACAATTATTTTATCTAATAATAATTGATTTCTTTGATAAGTAAATAACTTGCTTTTTGAGTTATGATATCCCAATCGCCTAACCAGGTCATCCGAACTACCAATATAGAAAGTTTCTTTTACTTCTGATTGCAATATGTATAAGAAATAATTCACACTCATAAAAAAAGGACTAATCAGCTTCGCTAATTAGTCCTTCTTATTTAGCTCC
>NZ_JANQOO010000024.1 GCF_028285715.1 Ulvibacterium sp. | reverse complement strand
CGGACGCTTAGACTTGTCTCTGTCGCCACCACACCCCACAATAGTGATGACGTTTTCATTTCCAGTCCTCAACGTGTTGATGGTATCAAGCACGTTTTTAAGTGCGTCCGGCGTATGGGCATAATCAACAATGGCCGTTATATTTTTTTTCGATTTATAATATTGGAACCTGCCATCCACATTTTCCAATTCGCTCAATAAGCGCAGTGTCTCCAATTTCTCCAATCCCAAAAGATCAGCTGTAGTGTAAATGGCCAGCATGTTGTAGGCGTTAAAATGGCCTATGAGTTTGGACCATACCTCGTTGTCCTCAATTTTTAATAATTGCCCATCAAACTGATTCTCCAAGATCTGGGCCCTATAATCCGCGTAGGTCCTTAGGGCATAAGTATATTTTCTGGCCTTTGTGTTCTGCAACATGTATAGACCATTTTTATCGTCGATATTGGTCAAGGCAAACGCCTTTTTGGAAAGGTCATCGAAGAGTTTTTTCTTGGTATCCCGGTATTCCGCAAAGGTCTTGTGATAATCCAAATGATCATGGGACAAATTCGTAAATAGGGCTCCTTCAAAAACCAATCCTTCAGATCTTTTCTGGTGGATGCCGTGTGAACTGACTTCCATAAAACAGAACTCGACCCCAACATCGTTCATCAAGGCCAAATGTTTATTGATTGTTAGGGCATCCGGTGTGGTAAGGGATGTGGGGTATTCCTCATCATCCACCATAATCTTAATGGTAGATATCAACCCTACTTTGTACCCGGCCTTTTTGAACAACTGATACAGAAGGCTGCTTACTGTAGTTTTTCCATTGGTGCCGGTAACTCCAACCAGTTTCAGGTTCTTTGATGGGTTGTCATAGTAATTGGCCGCCATTATGGCCAAGGCACTGTTCCCGTTTTTTACTTCCACATAGGTCACTTCATTGACGATATTCTGGGGAAGTTCCTCACAGATTATCGCTCGGGCCCCAGCCGATAAGGCCTTATCTATAAACTGATGACCATCCGTAACGGAACCCTTGATGGCAACGAATACATCGTCCTTTCCCACCTTCCTGGAATCAAAGCAAATAGCATTTACCTTAATATGGGTGCTACCACTTACTGCTGTTAGCCCTACCCCATATAATATGTCCTTCAGTAATTTCATGAAAGTTCCAGCACTATTTTGTCCACCTTATTTAAATCCGTACCGTGGGAAACGGATTGTTTCCTGACCTTCCCATTTCCTTTAACCTCCACCTCTATTCCCAAATTCTCCAAAATGGAAACGGCATCCATTCCGCACATACCTTTTACATCAGGTACTTTATTATACTTTTTCTGAGCTTCCGCAAAATACCTTTGATAAGAATTCTCTAGTGTTTGATCCTCAACTTTTTGCATATTTACCTCATCGATCAATGGGGAGGAGGCATATACCTTTTGGGCAACGGATTTGAATACAGGACCGGAAACATCGGCTCCATAGTATCCCACGCTTTTATCCGGCTCGTGTATCACCACAATGCAGGAGTATTTTGGGTTCTCGGCAGGGAAATATCCAGCAAAAGAAGAGATATACCGCAGTTTATCCGGATCCTTGGATGCGTAATTTTTTTGGGCCGTACCCGTTTTTCCTGCCATGGAAAAATTAGGGGAATATAATCCGTGACCTGTGCCATGTTTTTGCGACACTACATTGGCCAATAAATGCTGCACTTTTTCAATGGTTTCCCGGGAACATACAGCCGGATTTATGACTTCCTTATCAAACTTTTGAATAGTCGTATTCCATTCCTTCACCTCTTTGATCAATCGTGGTCTTACCATTTCCCCATCATTGGCAATGGCATTGTAGAATGAGAGCACTTGCAAAGGCGTCATGGATACTTCATAGCCATAGGCCATCTGGGCCAAGGAAAGACCGGACCATCCCTTTTCGTAAGGATATCGAATTACGGGGGCACCTTCACCTTTAATGGGAAGTCCCAATTCTTGATTCAGTTGCATGCCGTACAGCCGGTCTACATATTTTTCAGGATTTTCCTTGTAGCTGTTGTGGACCATTTTCGCAAAGGCCGTATTGGACGAGACCTCAAAGGCCTTGGCCAAGGAAATCTTGCCATACCCTCCTCTTTTGGAATCTCTTATCCTATGTCTGTAAATACGCCAAGACCCTTTTTCAGTATCATATACATCGCTTGTATCGATGACTTTGTCCTCGAGTGCCGCAACCAGATTCATCAATTTGAAAGTAGAACCAGGTTCATGGGATTCTCCAATAGCATAGTTCAATCGCTCATAGTATTTTCCCGCATCCGTTCGTCCTAAATTGGAAATAGCCTTTACTTCACCCGTTGCAGTTTCCATAACTATGACGCACCCATGATCGGCCTTGTATTTTTCCAATTGACCCAAAAGGGCATGGTGGGCAATATCCTGTATATTGATATCAATTGTGGAAACCACATCATAGCCATCCTTGGGTTCTATGATGTTATCGAAACCAATGGGCTTCCACTGTCCTTTTGCTATTTTCTGCTTTAAACGTTTGCCCTCTACCCCACGAAGGTATTGCCCGAAGGCACCTTCGAGCCCAACACGGGTGTAGTAACCGTTTTCATCCACGCGTTCATAACCTACGCTGCGCTCGGCAATTTTGCCCAATGGGTGTTCGCGAACGATTTTTTGTTCTATAATAAGCCCTCCCTTATAGGGACCTTTCCGAAATAACGGGAATTCCTTTATGGCCATATACTCGGAATAATCCAAATTGCGGGCCACTAGGGCATATCTATTCTTGTTGGCCTTGGCCTTTCGTAAAAGCTGTTGATAGTGGGAAGATGTTTCCCCTAATAATTGGGAGAGAGCATCGGACAACGGCTTTACGTTCTCCTTAAAATCAGTATCCTTTACGGTAAGCGCGTCAAAGCGAATGGTATATTTGGATACGGACGTAGCCAAAAGACTTCCATCATCCGAATAAAGATTGCCTCTATTGGGTTCTATGGTAAATAGCTTTTCAGTACGTTTATGGGCCAACTTTCTATATTTCTCCCCTTGTACCATCTGTATATTCACCAATTTGAACAAGACGGCGCCCGCGAACAGAAAAAGGAATCCTGTTACAAAATAGAGTCGCTTAAGTATGGTCTTTTCGGTTACGGCCACTAGTTTTCTTTATGGGAGGTTACCTTTATTTTTTTGGGCGGGACTTCAGATGGATAGAGCTCCTTTTCCTCTACGATATTCATTACGGTAGATTCCAATTTTAGGCGTTGCACATCGGACCGAACATCCACAAACTCGCTTCGCAATTCCTTTACCTCCTCATTCAAGGCTGCAATCTGATGCACTTTCTTATCGGCACTATGCGAGCTTCCGATCATTACGGTGGCCAGAAAGGAAGCAAAAATGATAAAGAGCCAGTTTTTTGGGGCATCGCCGCTCACCAAAAACTTCCCTTTTAATATGTCCAGTATTCCCTTTTTCATCAGTGTCCTAAAATTGATTTTCTATATCAAATTCTTTCTGCTATTCGCAGTTTGGCACTTCGTGCCCTGTTGTTCAGTTCAATTTCTTCTTGGGATGGCACTACTAGGCCGCCCACTTTTTTAAATGGCACATTTACATTACCATAAAAATCCTTTTCGGGCTCTCCCTCAAACTGTCCGGTACGTATAAATCGTTTTACCGGACGATCCTCCAGAGAATGGTAACTTATGATACTTAGCCTTCCACCCCTGTCCAATAGTTGTGGCGTCTGCGCCAAAAATTCCTTGATCGCCTCTATTTCCTGATTCACCTCTATTCGAATGCCTTGATAAATCTGCGCCAGAATCTTATGTTCCTTGTGTTTGGGCAGGAATCGCTGTAAAGCACTTTTTAATTGTACCGTAGTTTGAATCCGTTCCTTTTGCCGGTACGTCATCAATGCACTTACAATGGCCTTGGCGTTTCGCAAATCGCCATATTGAAACAACACCCTTTGCAATCCCGACGAATCATAGGTGTTAATCACATCATATGCAGTCAGTTGATTGCGTTTGCTCATCCGCATATCCAAATCCGAATCGAAACGCGTTGAAAACCCCCGTTCGGCCTGATCAAATTGATGTGATGAAACTCCGAAATCCCCAAGAATTCCATCTACTTTCCGAATGCCATAGAACTTTAAAAATTGCTTGATGTATCGAAAATTCTCATTGATCAGAACACATCTTTCGTCATCGATCTTATTCTCCAAAGCATCCTCGTCCTGATCAAATGCATACAACTTTCCCTCATCCCCTAACCGCTTCAATATCTCTTTGGAATGCCCCCCGCCACCAAAGGTTACATCCACATATACGCCACTCTCTTTAATATTGAGCCCGTCCACGGACTCCTTCAAGAGAACCGGGTTATGATACATCTTCCTTGGGCTTTTCATTGCCCATGACCTTCCTGGCCAATTTTGCATTCTCCTCCGCAGGCGCTTTTATGGACTCTTCGTATAACGCCTTATCCCATATCTCCAAATTCTTATTTATGGAGGCGAGGACCACATCTTTGGTGATTCCCACGGTGGTAATCAAATTTTTAGGTATCAACAACCTTCCCGTACTATCTATTTCCACTGGCCGCAATCCTGCCGTATATTTTCGTATAAACTCCAAGTTCTCCGGTTCGTACCTACTCTTGGTATTCAATTCCTTCATGACCGTATTCCACTCTCCCATAGGATATAATTCCAAACAATTATCATACATGGAACGTTTAATGACAAAACCCTCATTTCGTATAGGCGTCATCTGGTTCAATAAGGTAACAGGGAGTTTTACCCTACCCTTGGCATCTGCCTTGCAGTCATATGTCCCAAAAAAATAAATCTCCAAAGTATGGCCGGTTCTACTTTTAACAACTCAAATATATAGAAATTATTACCACAATTTACCACAAAAAACCACTTTGTTAATAAAATTGGCATTTTTTGGAGCAAAATCATCTTATTTCCCAGTAATTCATTGTAAAAAGAGCAATGGAATTTTATTACGGCGCTTCAAGAATGGATACTAAACTTCTTTGGGAAAGCCGTATTTGAAGATTTTATTCTAAAAATCTATTGGATTTTGAGGGGTGACCGTGGTATTTGTTAAGCTATGCTTTTTGTGAGGTGCTTATGAATAAATAGTCTATATTTAATGGATGAATCACAAGCAATTCGGGCTTTGCGATTTTTAGTTTTATAGAGCATGTGTTTCCTCCGCCGCAATCATAATCGCTTCCATGTTCCATTGCCAAAAACTGGTAGTTTTGGAATACTTTGCCTCCTTGTCATTTCAGTTCTATTCACCTCTACTTGTAAGGCACAGACCAAAGAAAATTTGGGCCCCTATTATAATTGGTTCGATACTGCAATCGGCATTGAAAACCAGGAAATACATTATGGAGCCGTTTATTCGGAAAAGCATAGGGCAAAAAGCAAAAAATCGAAATTTTTTCCTTCCCCTTACTTTACAAAGGGCGATGTGGTTATTGATAATCTACCCTATTATTCACTCGAACTCAAATATAATGTATACGAAGACGAACTCTTAATGCAGGTGGCGAACAACCTTGGGGGTAAGATCTTACAACTTCATAAAGATAAGATTAGTAGCTTCACCATAGCCGGTCATTGGTTTACAAAAATCGATGGTGTCGAGGCCCAAAAAACTCACATTAGTTCGGGTTTTTACGAGGTCATTTTGGAAAAGCCTTCTTTTACTTTGTTAAAGAAACACCGGAGACTATTGACCGAACAACTAGGTGCAGACTTGATTTTTTACGAATTCGAGGAATTGGATTCAGAATTTATAGTTAGGTATACCGATTCCTATCATCGCCTCAAAAAAATGCAGGATGTAAAAGTTCTATTTCCACAAAATGTACCAGAATTAAACGATTACTTAAAGAATCTACCCTCGAATCTAAGTTTTGAGGACAGGTTGAAATCGGTTTTCTCATTTATGGATACCCTACTGAATGAAACAAAGGATAAAACCATGAATAAATGAGGTTTTTTTTCTTTTCCATATGGCTATTCCTTTCTTTTCAATGGTCCGTGGCACAGACAGATACAACACAAATAAATCTTGTTTTTACCAATGCCACTCGATTGGAGGTCTTGGAGAAAATAGAGGAAATTTCTGGATACCATTTTTACTTTGTAGAACAATGGTTGGGCAACGATTTAATTTCGGGCACGTATCAAAACTCTTCTTTGAATACCGTTCTTCAAGATGTTTTTAAGGAAACCATTATTAATTTTTTCATTCTGGATAACCGCACAATTATATTGACCCGGAATACCATAATACGGGATGAACTCCATCCTAGTTTTTATGAAACTACCACTTCGATACCAGAGGACACCACGGAAATAACAGAAACTCCCTCCTATTTTTACTTGGAAGAAAAACAAGATACCAGGCCGGATATAGAAACCGTACGTATTGGACGGGAGCGAAAAAATATCGGTCGACGAACATATACCTTATCCGGTCATGTGAAGGACAAGACTACCGGAAAACCTATCCAAAACTTAGCCATAGTGGTCAAGGGAGGTTCCAAGGGGGTAAGCACGGATGCCAATGGTTTTTACGAAATAGTGCTGCCTACCGGAGTAAACATACTCCAAACCAAAGGTATTGGTATAGAAACTTTGGAAAAACGGGTGATTATGTATAACAATGGGCAATTGGATTTTAACCCTGGGGAAAGCGCGGAGCAGTTGGACGAGGTTGTCGTCGAAAGCAACCGGCTAAGAAATGTGGAAAAGGTGGTGACCGGAGTAGTGGAAATAGACATTGCCGAAATAAAAACCATTCCCTTGGTGCTGGGCGAACGTGATATTCTTAAAACGGCAATAACATTGCCCGGTATCACTAATGCCGGGGAAGGTGCGGCAGGATATAATGTAAGGGGAGGAGGCACCGATCAAAACCTTATCTTACTGGATAATGCCGTACTCTATAATCCGGCTCACTTTTTTGGTATTTTTTCCGCATTGAATCCTTTTACCACGGGTGCGATTACCATTTATAAAGGAAGTATCCCTGCAGAATATGGTGGACGCTTATCCTCAGTCTTTGACATTACCACCAAAGACGCCAACACCCAAAAGTTTTCGGGGGAAGCTTCTCTCGGACCGGTTACCAGCAATCTTGTCCTGGAAGTGCCCCTGGTAAAGGACAAATCGGGCATAATGGTTGGGGGAAGAACCACTTACTCCAACTGGATATTAAGGTCGCTGGATGATGAATCATTGAAAAACAGCCAGGCCTCATTTTATGATGTCGTGGCAAAATACAATGACCGTATCAACGAAAGGAACAACATTTCGGCCACCGCATATTTTAGTAGGGATGCCTTTAGTATTACGTCAGACTCCATATTTAGCTACAGCAATCGATTACTATCCTTAAAATGGAACCATCAAATCAATGAAAAAAACTCTGCCAATGTATCGCTTTCAAATAGTGAATATGGGTTCGGTATTGATTTTGAGGCCAATTCCAATAGGGATTTTGATTTGGGATATCGTATCAACGAGACGGAGCTCAAATTGAATATGCTAAAACTCCTGGGGAAATCCCATAAGATCAACTATGGCCTATCTAGCAAATTATATCTTGTTGACCCTGGGGATATTGAACCCGTGGGCAGCCAGTCCATTATTGAACCGCTCAGTTTGCAAAGGGAAAAGGGATTGGAATCCGCTCTTTTCATTTCGGATAATTTTACCGTAAGCCCAAAATTATCCTTTGATATAGGCCTGCGTTATTCTTTCTATGCCGCACTTGGAGCTTCGTCCCAAAAAATTTATGAAGCCGGGCTGCCCAAAAGCGAAGGAACTTTGGTAGAGATAAGGGAATTTGGCAATAATGAGATTATAGAGACCTACGGCGGACCTGAAGCCAGGATATCCGGTCGTTATTTTTTAACCCCGGATTTTTCCATTAAGGCTAGTTACAATAACACACTTCAATATATACACACCCTATCCAGTAATACTACGGTATCGCCTACCGATACCTGGAAGTTATCGGACATCAATATTGAGCCTCAAAGGGCCAATCAGGTTTCTTTGGGGCTGTTCAAGAATTTTGATGATAATCGTTATGAATTGAGCTTGGAAAGTTATTATAAAAGATCCAAAAATATTCTGGACTACAAGGTAGGGGCGCAATTGCTGCTTAATGAGTCCATTGAGACGGAAGTATTACAAGGTGAGGGAAAGGCCTATGGCGTGGAATTCCTATTGAAGAAAAAGGAAGGCCGTTTAAATGGATGGCTGGGCTACACCTATTCACGTTCCTTCATAAGGTTAGATAGTGAATTTCCCGAGGAACGGATCAATAATGGGGAGTACTTTCCGGCTAATTTTGACAAACCCCATGACATTAGTTTGGTGACCAATTATAAGCTGACCAAGCGTTTTAGTTTCTCGGCCAATTTTGTATACCAAACGGGAAGACCGGTTACCTTTCCTATAGGTTCATATTTCCTGGATGGTGCGGAATATGCCTTGTTCAGTGAAAGAAACAAATTTCGGATTCCGGACTTCTATAGGCTGGACCTTAGTTTTAATGTGGAAGGAAACCACAAAATCAAAAAATTTGCCCATAGCTTTTGGAATATATCAGTGTACAACGTTTTGGGCAGAAACAATCCATTTTCCGTCTTTTTCGTCACCGAGGATGGATCGTTGCAGGCCTTTAAAAGCTCCATTTTTGCGATACCGGTACCTACCATAACCTATAACTTTAAATTTTGAACCTACTATATCCATGAACCGGAAGCTCTCAATATATAAGCAAATGATTTTTACCCTTTTTGGGGTATGCATCATTTTGGGGGGCTGTATAGAACCTTTTTCACCGGAAATACCTCCCTCGGATAGCCTTTTGGTTGTTGATGCTACGCTTACCAATGAGTTAAAGAACCATGAGGTTTTTTTGAGCAGATCCACCCAAGGGGATAATGAACCCAAGGTAGAATCCAACGCCGCCGTCCGTATTGTCGATGACAACCAACAACAATATCCATTTACGGAAACAGATGCAGGCACCTATGTTTCGGATGTTATGTTCGGTGCCCAACCTAACCAATCCTACCGCTTATTGATTACAACGGCCGACGGGCGGGAATATGCCTCAAGCCCTACGGAACTGCCTCCCCTCACTGCCGAAATAACCGATGTTTATGCGGAAAGGACTACGACCGATAGTGGCTTGGACGGTATGGGCATCTTTGTGAATAGTTTTGACCCTACAGGAAATTCGATTTATTATAAATATGAATATGAAGCAACATACAAAATTATCGCACCAAAATGGAGTTCTAGCCAACTGGTAGCCAATTCCGACGAAAGTCAAACGGTACGTGTGGTAGGAAGAGATCCGGATAATGAGGAACGAACCTGTTATGCTACAGAAAAATCGAATACGTTTAGCCTAACCAATACCTCCAGGGTCGGGGAAGATAGGGTTTCGGATTTCAATGTAAGATTTATCAATCGAGACAACTACATTATCTCACATCGGTACAGTTTATTGGTAAAACAGTTTGTATTGTCTAGGCAGGCCTTTGAGTTTTATGAAACGCTTCAGGATTTTTCTGGCGTAGAAAGTCTATTTTCGGATAGCCAACCTGGTTTCATTGTAGGAAACATCTTCCCTGAGGACAATGGGGAAGATCAGGTTGTCGGTATTTTTGAGGTTTCATCCGTTTCCGAAAAAAGGGTCTTTTTCAATTATTCCGACTTTTTCCCGGGTGAAGACCTACCTCCCTTTGTTGACGATTGCGGACAAGTTACTTTTCCGAGCGGGTTTAGTCCGATATTACATGATTTGGTCAAAACGAACAGAGTGAGCTATTCGGACGAGATCCGTAACGAATTGGGAGCCTTGGAAGCATATATAGTTGTCCCTAGAGTATGCGGTGATTGTACAGTATTGGGGAGTAATGTTATACCCGATTTTTGGGAAGAATGAATACAAGAAAACACATACAACCATTAGTTCTTCTTTTTACGCTGCTCTTTTTGCTGCCAAATTTCAACCATGGGCAATATCAAATAAGCTCAAAGGAGGAAATTGAAGGGTTCAAAAGCATCCCAAGCGAAACTGTTTTTGTGCATTACAATGAATCATTACTTCTAGTAGGAGAGTATTTGTACTATAAAATATACTGCCTACAGGCAGCCGATTTAATACCGAGTCCGATCAGTAAAATAGGTTATGTTGAATTAGTGGGCAAGGATAAAAAAATAGTCTTTAGACATAAGGTCCCGCTTATCTCTGGCATGGGCCAAGGAGACTTCTTTATCCCCACTACCGTTCCAACAGGGAATTATAAATTAATCGGCTATACCAGATGGATGTTCAATGCCGAACATAAGAATTTTTTCACCGCTGACATCAACATCATAAACCCCTATCAGGAACTTCCCAAAACCGAATCTTCCAAAATTGAAATCGGAGGGTCTCCTGCCCGCAATACAGATGAGTCCAGCATTACGGATTCCATCGGAATACACGAGAAATCCCCTTTTCCAAAAATAAAAACGGATAGGGCCAAATATGGAAGACGGGAAAGAGTGTCCTTAAAAATCAGTACTGGACCGGATAGCCAGTTTCATGGAAATTTCTCGCTTTCCGTGAGGAAAAGGTATGCTGAAATACCTAATACCAAAGTCACGGCGACCCAATTCTCCCTCAATCCCGGTACCAGTGAGAAACCGTATGTAACAACTATAAATAATCGTATTTATTTGCCGGAACTACGTGGTGAGCTCATATCGGGCAAGGTAGTTTCCAAAGCGGACAACAGCCCGATGCGACATGGAAAATTGAGTCTTTCTTATTTTGGTGACCATCCTAACGTACAGATCGTAAATACAAACGGAAAAGGTGTTTTTTATTCTGGTCTAAACCAGATGGACAGAAGGAATCTTACTACCCTACAAGTATTGGGAGTTGACAAAGATCAATGGCTTATATTGCTGGATTCCCTACCCCGACCGGAACATGATAATCTCAATTTTCAGGAATTATCCATTTCCCCTAACTTAAATCCCTTGCTTCTTAAGCGTAGTATTTACAATCAAGTAGAGAACGCCTATTTTGAACAAAAACCGGATAGTACGGCAGGCATCGATTCAGAATTGCCCGTTTACCATGCGCTGGAGGAAACCTATATTTTGGATGATTATACAAGATTTCCAACTTTAAAAGAAACCGTAGTGGAAATAATCAATGGTGTATTGCTAAGGAAAGTCAAAGGTAAGTTCAAATTTCAGGTAAGGAGCGACGACAGTTATCTCCTTACCCCTGATGATACTCCCTTGGTTTTGGTGGATGGCTTGCTATTGGAGGATCTGTCCGATTTAGTTTCCTATGGTGTTGAGGGAATTGAACGTATCGGTATTTCTAGGCATGAATATTATATGGGTCCAAAGCTTTATAAAGGTATTGTGTCCGTTACTACCAAGGAAAATGATTTTTTATCCAAAACAAACCCAAATCATGTGCAGCAATTAAAAATTGCTAGTCCCATTTCCTTAAAACAGTATTTTTTTCAGGATTATGTCGATCAGATGGAAACAAAACACTTACCAGATTATAGGCACCAACTATTATGGAAACCTGATTTGGAACTAAAAAAAGAAGAAACCACCTTGGTTTTCTACACCTCGGACAATACGGGTGAATATGAAATATCGCTTGAAGGGTTTACCCAAGGGGGAAAACCTGTATCAATTTCAGACTATATACTTGTAGAATGATCAATTCAATTGACCAACTTTGGTTCAAACATTTAGAATACAACTAATTAAGTCCTTTAATGGAACAGTTTGGTTATAGTCAATACTTGGAGAAAATCATAAAATCGAATATTTTACCCATAACACTATGAGAACAATGTTTTAGATAGTAATAAGGCATTTGCACGGAATGTCGTGTACAGATTGTAAAACTGCATGTGAGTTCTGTTTTCGTAATTTCCGAGCCCGTCTTAACCCCTAACTTTAAATTTTGAATCTACTGTATCTATGAACCGGAAACTCTCAAAATATAAGCAAATGATTTTTACCCTTTTTGGGGTATGCATCATTTTGGGGAGTTGCACGGAACCTTTCTCTCCGGAAATACCTCCCTCGGATAGTCTTTTGGTTGTGGATGCCACGCTTACCAATGAATTAAAGAACCATAAGGTTTTTTTAAGCAGAACTACCCAAGGGGATGAGGAACCCACCGTAGAATCAAACGCCACAGTCCGTATCGTTGATGATAATCAACAACAGTATCCATATACCGAAACGGAACCTGGTACCTATGTTTCTGACGTTATGTTCAGCGCAGAGCCTGACCGATCCTACCGTTTACGGATTACGACCGCCAGCGGGCGCGAATACGCCTCTAGCCCTGCTATACTACCTCCCCTCACTGCTGAAATGACAGATGTTTATGCGGAAAGGACTACGACCGATAGTGGCTTGGACGGTATGGGCATCTTTGTGAATAGTTTTGATGCTAATGGAAACTCTATCTATTATAAATATGAATATGAGGAAACCTATAAAATCATAGCGCCCAGATGGGTGCCGCATGGGTTGGTGATTGCCAATGAGGATCCTTTAGTGATAACGGATTTTCAAAGGGATGGGCAAAAAACCTGCTTTGCCACGGAAAAGTCAAATACCCTTATCTTAAACAATACTTCAGGGGTGGGGGAAGATCGGATTACGGGCTTTAACGTACGGTTCATCAATCGAGACAACTACATTATCTCACATCGGTACAGTTTATTGGTAAAACAGTTTGTATTGTCTAGGCAGGCTTTTGAGTTTTATGAAACGCTTCAGGATTTTTCTGGAGTCGAAAGTCTATTTTCGGATAGCCAACCTGGTTTCATTGTAGGAAACATCTTCCCTCAGGATGACGGCAATGACCAGGTAGTTGGTATTTTTGAGGTGTCGTCCGTTTCAGAGCAAAGGGTGTTTTTCAACTATTCCGATTTTTTTCCGGATGAGGACCTCCCTCCTTTTGTGGATGAGTGCCCCCCGTCAGTAACTTTTGCGCCAGAAGATGAAGAATTGGCACTATTGATAAGGGGAAACCTTATAAGTTTCAATAATTTCAATGAAAGACCACCCCCCCCTGGACAAGGAAGATATTTTGTACAACCCAGGGTATGTGGGGATTGCACGGCGTTGGGAACCGAGACCATACCCGATTTTTGGGAGGAATGAAAAAATAGATTTAGAGTTTAGGCAAAAGGGTGGGAATCTGTCTTGTTTCCAAGCCCTTCTTGGTAAAAAATCATCCATGGTTACACCATTATTCACTTTCTTTCAAATTCTTTTTTATTAAAAAAGTGACTTCCCATTTTTTATATTTGATAGGAAATAGCCAGAGGTACCCGAAAATTTTAAGTCGGGAGTTAAATATGATTGGTGGATATACGGATTCATAGCTATTGTATGGAAATGTCTATATTTGCCTGCAAGCATCCGAAGTATCCTGAATGGAAGAAAAGCTTACAAAAGAAGGAAAATACCGGTATATTGAAGTGGGGGAAGGTGCCCCTATTATTATATTACATGGTCTTATGGGAGGGTTGAGTAATTTCCATGGTGTTACCGACCATTTTCCCAAAAAAGGATACAAGGTATTGGTTCCTGAATTGCCCATTTACGATATGCCGCTCCTTAAAACCAATGTAAAGCAGTTTGCGAAATTTTTGGACGGGTTCATACAGTTTAAGGGACTAAAGGAGGTCATTCTTTTGGGAAACTCCTTAGGGGGGCATATAGGTCTTCTGTACACGAAATTGTATCCAGAAAGAATAAAGGCATTGGTGATTACCGGAAGTTCAGGGCTATATGAAAGTGCCATGGGCGATGGTTACCCAAGACGGGGGGACTATGAATTCATCAAAAAGAAGGCCCAAAATGTGTTCTACGACCCAAAAGTAGCCACCAAGGAAATCGTGGATGAAGTCTTTGCCACGGTCAATGATCGAAATAAAATCGTAAAGACTTTGGCCATTGCCAAAAGTGCCATACGCCACAATATGGCAAAGGACCTTCCAAAAATGCACACCCCAACCTGCATTATATGGGGGGAGGACGATAACGTTACCCCACCCAATGTAGCTAAGGAGTTCCATGAGCTCTTACCGGATTCCGAATTATTCTGGATCAAGAAATGTGGCCATGCCCCCATGATGGAGCATCCGGAGGAATTCAACAAAATCCTTGATGCCTGGCTGGAAAAACGCGATTTCTAAAAGGTCTGTCCCATGAAAATAAAGTCGGCCCATTTTGTGATGAGCAACTCCAAGGTGGCCCAATGCCCTAATGAACCGTTACCAGAATACGCCTTTATTGGTCGATCTAACGTCGGTAAGTCTTCCCTGATCAATATGTTGGTACAGCGGAAAAGCCTTGCCAAGACTTCCGGGCGACCGGGTAAAACCCAACTGATCAATCACTTTAAGATTAATGACAATTGGTTTTTGGTAGACCTTCCGGGTTATGGCTATGCCCGTGTTTCAAAAAAGGAAAAGAAAACGTTCCAGAAATACATCACGGATTATTTCCGTAAGCGCCGGCAATTGGTCTGCGCCTTTGTATTGATCGATATTCGTCACGAACCCCAAAAAATCGATTTGGAATTTATGCAATGGATGGGGGAAAATGCCATTCCCTTTGCCATTATTTTCACCAAGGCGGATAAGTTGAAACCACAGGACCTAGAATCTAGGGCCGCTGTTTATATCCAAAAGCTTCTGGAGGGTATCTGGGAGGAAGCGCCCACACATTTTATCACTTCGTCCACCCAGGGAATCGGGCGGGAGGCGGTCTTGGCCTATATCCAGGATATCAACCAAGAATTTCGCAAGCAGGTAAATTAGAATAAGTGTTGCGTCTGGAGTCTGAATTTTGAGATTTGGAATTTGAATTTTTGGGATTTTACAAAAACACATTTTTTCGCTCTTGAATCACGCCAATCAGGGCCCTTGCATCCTCCAATGCATTCAATTCCTCAGTCTTTATGAAAACCTCCAAATCTTGGTCTACCAACGCCAAAACAATGGGGAAAGTAAACTTATAACCGAATTTTGATCTATACGCCTTGGCGAACTCGTCCTTATGCAAAAACTCTAGTTCCAAATCGGAATTCTTTCGGAAATCCTTCCAAACCTTATTCTCGGTAAAAGCGCCGTAGGTAATATCGCAGAGGTTGCATTCATAGGTGTCCGGACTCAAAATCTTATGAGCCCCATCAATCAATAGGTTCCGTAGTCCAGAATCGGCATTGTAAATAAAGATGAGTTTTTCAAGTTGCATAACATTCGAATTGAAGGGTAAAGATCTATATTTATAGGATATGAATTCTTTTTTTAAAGTACAAGAAAACCTATCCCAATATGTAAACCGTGATTTCAGTTTAGAGAATCCCAGCGGGGTTCGACTTCTGGAGTGTACCCAAGAATTATTCAATAGCCAATATATCAAAAAACAAAGACCGATGTATAGATTACTCATTAGCCTTATCTTAGCCTGTTCGTTCTTTTCCTGTGCCGAGAAACCCGAAGAGCAAATCCCGCCTATCTCGGCACCCTTTTCCGATTTGGACACCCTGGCCATCAACGACTGGTGGAATCGGGGGGGGAATCCTATAGTCAATCTTAAGGTTGGTCGGGACAGTGTAGTGGCCTTTGGCATTTATACCGTGCATAATCAGATTTTAAAACTATCGGCCCAATTATATCCACTATATCCCGATGAGACCCGTGAGGTACGTCTGGAAATTAAAAAAGATGGCAAATGGATGGAAATCCAGAAACAAAAAGTAAATGATATCGGTTGGTCCACCTTGTTTCGGGTAGAAGATTGGGACGATACCCAAGACACCCCATATCGAATCCGCCATGGAGTAAACGCCTCTTTTGAAGGGCTCGTCCGTAAAAATCCAACGGACAAAACAGAAATCAGTATCGCAGCCTTTTCCTGTAATTCCAACAAAGATCGGGGGATGCGTGAAAACTATGTACGAAACGTCGACCATCAGGATCCCGATATCCTGTTTTTTGCCGGGGATCAGTCCTATGACCATACCGAACATACGGCGGCCTGGTTAAAATTTGGCCTGCAGTTCAGGGAACTGTTCCGGAACCGGCCCTGTATTGCCATTCCCGATGATCATGACGTGGGGCAGGGCAATCTTTGGGGTGAGAATGGCAAGGTTTCCACCTCTCCCGGGGGACCGGATGGTGGGTATACCTATCATCCGGAATACGTAAAAATGGTAGAGCGTTGCCAAACGGCCCATCTGCCGGATCCTTATGAGGCCACACCTATAGAACAAGGAATTGGGGTATATTATACCAATTTAGAACTCGGAGGCATAGATTTTGCCATTATCGAAGACCGAAAGTTCAAGTCGGGTCCCGAGGGGAAAATCCCGCAACAGGGCCCCCGACCTGATCATATTCGTAATCCGGATTATGACCCGGCCTCCATAGACCTACCCGGACTTACGCTTTTGGGTGATCGTCAGCTAAAATTCTTGGATGAATGGGGCAGTCAAAACCCGGAGGCGCTGAAAGTGGTACTTTCCCAGACCGGTTTCTGTGGTGGGGCGCATATCCATGGTTCTTTGGACAATCGCCTCCATGCCGATCTGGACAGTAACGGTTGGCCGCAGACTGGACGGAACAAGGCCTTACGATTGATCAAAGAGGCCGGGGCAATACATATTGCGGGCGATCAACATTTGGCCACGGTAATCCACCAGGGCATTGACGAATTTGGGGACGGCCCCTGGGCCTTTGTGGTCCCGGCTATTGTAAATGACTATTATAGCCGCTGGTGGTGGCCGGAGGATGAAAAGCCAGGAGCCCATCCCAATCTGGATACCTCCCTCCCCTGGACCGGGGACTATCTGGATGGGTTTAACAACAAGATACGGATGATGGCCTATGTAAACCCGGAAAGCTCCTCTAGGGGCGGGGGTTATGGCCTGGTCCGTTTGAACAAAACAAATCGCACAGCGACTTTTGAATGCTGGCCCCGTTATGTGGATGTAACCCAAGCCGACGCAGCCCAGTTTGAGGGCTGGCCGATAACAGTTTCCATGGACTAAGGGGATACCACCAGAAATTTATGAAAACGTTACTAAAAGTAGTATGGGTTCTCGCCCTGGGTACTTACTCCTGTACCCCAACACCTAAAAGACCAAATATCATCTTGGTTATGACCGATGACCTGGGCTGGTACGATGTAGGGTTCAATGGGAACGCCGTAGTAAAAACCCCATGGTTGGATTCCCTGGCTTCCCAAGGGATAATCTTGAATCGGTTTTATTCGGCTTCCCCGGTCTGTTCTCCTACCCGGGCAAGCGTACTTACGGGTAGAAATCCGTTGCGAATGGACATTCCCACCGCAAATTCCGGACATTTGAAGGACGGGGAAATTACCCTTCCAGAACTACTCAAGAAAGCAGGATATGCCACAGGGCATTTTGGCAAATGGCACCTGGGTACCTTGACCCGATCCGTACTAGATGCCAACCGGGGAGGCCAAGAAAAGTTCCGTGCGGACTATAGTATCCCCACCCAACATGGCTATGATAGTTACTTCTGTACAGAATCCAAGGTACCTACCTTTGACCCTATAATCTATCCGCCCACTTATGATGTAGGGGAAAGTAAACGCTATGGATGGAAGGCGATTCTACATCCGGATTCCGCCCAAGCCTATGGTACCGCCTATTGGACTGCTGAAAACCAAAGGGAGACCCGGAATCTAAAGGGCGATGATTCTCGAATTATTATGGATCGGGTACTTCCATTTATTGAAAATGCTTTACAGGAAAACAAGCCGTTTTTTACTACCCTTTGGTTCCATACCCCCCACCTGCCTGTGGTAAGCGACAGCGTACATAGGGCCTATTATTCCAAGATGGGTTTGATGGAACAATTGTATTATGGCACCATTACGGCCCTGGATGAGCAAATGGGACGACTATGGCAAACCCTGGAAGCCTCGGGTGTTGAGAAAGAGACCATTCTATTCTTTTGTAGCGACAATGGTCCTGAGCGGGGAACGCCCGGTAGTGCAGGCGTTTTTCGGGAACGTAAGAGAAGCCTTCATGAAGGGGGCGTACGGGTACCGGCCTTTGTCGTTTGGAAAAACGGTTTGGAAGGTGGGAAGCGCGTGGACTTTCCCATGGTGACCAGTGACTATTTGCCCACCCTCCTAGATATTCAGGGCATTCCCTTTCCCGATCAACGGCCCCTGGATGGTACAAGTGTTTTAGATGCACTGAATGGTAAAGAGCGCCAAAGATCCAAACCTATTGGATTTATGTATGGTCGACGAATATCCTGGGTTACCGACCGATATAAGCTTATCGGCGATGAACATTTGGAGCATCTGGAATTGTACGATTTGCTTTATGACCCATCCGAGACGGAAAATGTGATCCGGAAATATCCGGAAATTGCCGAGCAGTTAAAGGCAGAATTATCGGCCTGGTTAAATTCCGTGGAAATCAGCAAAAAAGGAATGGATTACACTCAGGTCAAATGATGTCTTGAACATTTCCAGGAATTGTCTAAATTAACATCGTGATACGCTCGTTAACCCAACTTTTTCTAGTTTTTCTGATGGCCCATAACCTCTTTGGCCAGGATAAAAAGACCATCTCCAATCCCGTAAAAAAGATAGTACTGGACACGGATATGGGATCGGACTGTGATGATGTGGGAGCACTGGCCCTCCTAAACGAATATGCCAATTCCGGAAAGGCCGAAATTTTGGGTGTGGTCTATAGCTCTGGAGCTGTTCCCTATGGGATAGGCATCATCGATGCCATAAACAGATATTATGGTAATGACAGTATCCCTATAGGAGCCAGCTACGATACGGAATTTGGAGATCCTGTGGATAAAATGCAGGCCGAAAAACTGGCCCAGGATACCATTGCCTTCAAAAATCGGGTAATCTACAACACCGATGTACCGGAACAAACCACATTTCTTAGGAAACTTTTGGCCCAACAAGAGGACAATAGCGTAAGCTACGTTACCATAGGCCATACTAAGGCTCTCCATGACTTATTGGTTTCCCAACCGGATACCATTTCCCATCTATCCGGAATGGATTTGGCAAAAAAGAAACTATCCTGTTGGATTGCTTTAGGGGCACTTAAGGCCGATAATGAGGACGGGCATTACACCAAGGATTGGAACTTCTTTTTCAACGGCACGGCACCCTACACCCATTATTTGGTTGAAAATTTTCCCAAGCCCGTGTTTTTCATATCCGGGGGTTCGGACGTCATGACGGGCGAATCCCTGATTCATACACCCAATGGTAACATTGTTCGTACGGCCTACAGGGATTGGCTCTGGAACGTGGAACAAAAGAAACTGGCGGACCAACGACCTAGTTGGGACTTGTTGGCCGTCTATTTTGCCGTTGAAGACCAAAAAAAGTATTTTAACATCTCAACCAAGGGATACCTCCATTTTGATGCGGACAAGGGATGTAAATGGACGGAAACCAACACGGGCACCAATCACCATTTTGTTAGTTTAAAATCGGGTGTCACCGTCTTGTTTGCCAACGAATTGAACACCCTAATAGCCAAACGGGGACACGCTCCATAATTTAAAGAACAGACCATGAAAAAAACCGATCATTATCGCATGTTTAGTTTATGCATTTTTTTGCTGGTGGGACCATTGACCTTTTGCCAGTCCTATACGTCCGCAAAAGAACTTACCCGTACTATTATAAAAAAGACTGGGGCAACGGAGGTACCCCATACCGTGGATGTCATTATCGAAGGCCACCCTGATACTGCCGTTAAGGGCATCATAACTTGTATGTTCGCCACTATGGAGGTCCTAAAGGTTGCAGTGGAGAAGAATTGCAATCTTATCATTACCCATGAACCCACCTACTATAACCATTTGGACGAAACCAAACCGTTTCAAAAAGATTCCGTATTTCTAGAAAAACAAAAATTTATCAAAGATCATAAACTCGTGGTCTGGCGTTTCCATGATTACATCCATCGTTTGAAACCGGATGGAATCGTTACGGGAATGGCCCACAAGTTAGGATGGGAAAAAAACCAGGACACGGAGAATCCCAAGAAATTTATATTTCCTGAAATAACCTTGGATGCCTTGTTAAAGGATATAAAGGGCACTTTTCCGGAAAACGGGTTCTATGTTGTGGGAAAGCCCGAAATGAAATTATCTACCGTTATGTTCGTTGCGGGTGCACCCGGTACCAAGGCCCATATTGCGCAACTGCGCAAACCAGAGGTAGACGTGGTAGTAGCTGGGGAAGTACCACAATGGGAAACTTATCAATATGTACGTGACGCCGTTGATCAAGGAAGAAATAAGGCTGTCGTTTTTATTGGACATTTCAACTCAGAGGCGGGAGGGATGGAATACTGCGCGGATTGGCTGGGCGAATTTATTACGGACATCCCCATCCATTATGTGGATTGCGGCTCTTCCTACTGGACCTATTAGGTACGGCAGTCCAGGTCAAAGCGGATTCCATGGTGTAAAATTAGGTCCTATGTTTTACTTTTGCCGAATGCCTATGGAATTGGATTATATACAAAGTGCCATCAAACAGTTTAAATACTATAAATCGGTGGGGGAACGCACGTTTGACCAACTGGATGAGGAGCATCTCTTTTGGCAATTCAATACCGAATCCAATTCTATTGCCATCATCGTCAACCATCTTTGGGGCAATATGAAATCGCGCTGGACCGACTTTCTAACATCAGATGGGGAAAAAGAATGGAGGAATCGGGATTTGGAGTTTGAGTCCGTTATTCGGACCAAAGCGGAAATGATGACCAAATGGGATGTCGGTTGGGATTGCCTGTTCGATGCGCTACATTCGGTAAGCACAGAAAATTTCAACACTGAAATTTTTATCCGAAATCAGGCTCATACCCTAATTGAGGCCATCAATCGACAATTGGCCCATTATGCCTACCACGTCGGGCAAATTGCCTATATAGGGCGAATGGTAAAGGGAAACACATGGAAAAGCTTGACCATCCCTAAGGGAAAATCGTCCGAATTCAATACGACCAAATTTTCCAAGGGTAAACATGGCGGCCACTTTTCGGACGATGTCAAATAGATAGTAGTAACGATATTTCAAAAAATATGAAGAAAAACCTATTGCTTCCAATACTTTTTGTTTGTTGCCTGTTCTCCTGTGAAAGAGAACCCGATTTTTCCAAGACACTTCAAGAGTATTACGATTTTGGATTACCAAAAATTGAAAGAAATTGGTCATACGAGGAATTGGAAATTTCCGCAAAACTTTTGGGTAGAATGAAGCAAAAGGATTCCTTTCCCCTACCTAAATTGAACAGCAGGAAATCATCTAAGTATTTCGAAAAGATCCTTTCGGCAATGCCACGCTTATCACTGAAGGATTCCTTAAGCTATAGGCGCAAGGCGAGGGATTTTAATTTTATGCAGAAAATGGTCCAGCGGTTCGTCCAGGTTTACGGCACTTCCGAAAAAGAGCAGAAGTATTACAGCAATGAGTTTATGGCCTTAAACAAACTTGTTTTGGAAGAAGTGGCGAAGATGACCCTTTTGTATTACGATTTCATTGAACAAGCTTCCCCAGAGTATGCCGATCAAATGAACGCCAATAGTGCAACCTTCCAAAATGGGGTGCTCACCGTGCTGGAAGCTACGCTTGAAAATCACCAAGACCATTTTAAATATAATTCGGAGGACAAGATAGCATTGGCCCGGACATTTTCGGAGCATATTGAAAAAATCTGGCATCTTATCGATATCGATTCCAAGGAAAGACTTTTGACACAAATACAGAACATAGCCGAACAAAATGAAATTAGGAAAGTTCGGAATATCTACTCTGAATTCCTGGAAAGTGTCGGACCGAAAGATCATTAACCTTATGAATGATTACCCAAATGTTTATTTCAACCAAGGTCAATGTAGATTCATCTCCCCTCGCCTGGGAGTGTGGGGGTTTATTGCAAAGACTCATAAGTTGTTATAAACATTAACTTTTCGTAAATAAATTGGGTAGAATAGTTTATCCACCTATTTTTACGGCAAAAAAGAAATCTATGGTAGCGATGGAAACCCTTTCAAAATACAGTACTTGGCATCATCCTTATGCCCCCGCAAAGGAATTCAAGAAAAGAACGGCTTACTTCAGCATGGAGTTTGCCATCCATCAAGGTCTTAAAATATATTCCGGTGGACTTGGTTTTTTAGCAGGCTCACATATGCGATCGGCATATGATTTAAAGCAAAATATCATTGGTGTTGGTATGTTGTGGAAATATGGATATTATGATCAGGGAAGAAACAAGGACCAGACTCTACAAACCAATTCCATAGAAAAGAACTACCATTTTCTGGAAGACAGCGGATTAGAGGTAGAAGTGGCAATAAATGGCAATTCTTCTGTAAAAGTGAGGGCCATGGTTTTGAGGCCCGATACCTTTCGATCGGCCCCCATCTATCTTTTGACCACCGATGTGGAAGGCAACGATTATCTATCCAGGACTATTACGGATTATTTGTACGACGCCAATGAGCAGACCCGTGTTGCACAAAGTATTGTTTTAGGTATCGGTGGTGCCAAAATAGTTGAGCTTTTGGGAGGTGCCGACGTCTACCATCTCAATGAAGGTCATGCCCTACCCGCTTTTTATTATCTAAGGGATAAAGGGATAAAAAAATCACAAATGGTCTTCACTACCCATACCCCGGAAAAAGGGGGGAACGAGGAACGCGATGGCTATCATTTGAATCGTTTTGGATTTTTTGGAAGGACACTCGAGGAATCCGAGCTTCAAAAAGAAATGGTGAACGGGAATACCATCAGCTATACCGTATCTGCATTGCGGATGGCGAAAAAGGCGAATGCAGTATCCAAATTACATGCTAAAGTATCCAAATCCATGTGGAACGGGTATGGAGGTGCAAATAAGATCATTCCTATCACCAATGCCCAAAACCTGGAATTTTGGCAGGACAAAGACTTCCAAAAGGCATGGAAGAAGAAGGATGCAAAGGCCTTTGTCAAAAGAAAAATAGCCCTTAAGAAAGAATTGTTTGAACTTGTTCTGGACCAAACGGGAAAACTTTTTGATCCTAATGTATTGACTATTGTTTGGGCCAGGCGCTTTGCCGGTTACAAAAGGGCCGATTTGTTGTTGCATGATATGCAACGATTTCAAAATATCTTGAAAAACCAGAAGTATCCCGTACAGATCATTTGGGCAGGGAAGCCTTATCCCATGGATTTTTCGGCTATCGACACCTTTAATTATCTCGTAAGTTTTAGTAAGAACGAGGCTAATTTGGCGGTATTGACCGGATATGAGATAGCGTTGTCCAAAAAACTAAAAATGGGGTCCGATGTTTGGCTTAACACGCCCAGGATTACGCGGGAAGCTTCGGGTACCAGTGGAATGACAGCTGCCATGAACGGCTCGGTAAACCTAACAACCAATGACGGGTGGATTCCAGAATTTGCCAAGGACGGGAAAAACAGTTTTGTTTTGCCCGAACTTAAGCATACACTACCCATAGAAGAGCAGGATAAATTGGATAGTGCACATCTGTATAAGGTATTGGAGGATAAAGTACTTCCAATTTATTATGATAAACCCGAGGTTTGGCAGGAAATCGTTTTTCAGGCCATTGCGGATGTGGTTCCGGAATTCACCAGCGAAAGGATGGCTCGGCAATACTACGAAGAGCTGTATTAATCCCTAATTTGAGCAAAAAACAAAAATAATTAAAAATTCTATTATTTAGTTAGTTAAACTTACTATATTTGTTTCGGCAATAGTGCCTTAATCAAAATTTACAAAAATGAAAAAAGTAACTTTTTACCACGCAGGCTGTCCTGTTTGCGTCAATGCGGAACAGGAATTTCTTAACTTGATAGATTCCACCAAAGTGCAGGTAGACATCATTCAC
Organism: Ulvibacterium sp.; assembly: GCF_028285715.1. GTDB lineage: Bacteria > Bacteroidota > Bacteroidia > Flavobacteriales > Flavobacteriaceae > Ulvibacterium. The sequence continues at coordinate 96,324 of NZ_JANQOO010000024.1, read as the reverse complement.
CTAGGCGAGCAGAAAGACAAGATTTCCAATGCTGAAAATGCTGGTGTCCAATCGGTTCCCGCACTGGTACTGGATAATGGCAACGTATTGCATATTAATCATGGTGCCACCATTGAAGAGGTAAAATCTTAAAAAAAATTAATCTAAATTGTTAGTTTAACTAATTATTTTAACGATGAAACATATGCTATTCATACTTTGCGGCTTTCTCTTTAGCACTTTGGCTTGCAAAGGACAGACGCTTAACGAGTCCGCCGATTTCAAGGATTCGGAAAACTTGATCATCCAAAGTGCATCCGTTGTTCATGATACTGAATTGCAACAGTTGGTGTTTACGATAACGGTAAAAGGTCTTGGCGGGGGCAGTGTTCCCAAAAAAGTCGGGCAGATGGACGGTGCCCCTGTTTTAGGTTATGTTTTTCCAACCAACCTCTCCCCTACGGATGTTGGGTTTTCCCAAACAGATGGTATAGTGGCACTGGCATTGACTTCCCATCCCGATTTTGATGACACCCCTCTTTGGGATGAAAATGCAAATGCCATTTATGACGACGATGGGGTGGTTTGGCATCCCCATTGGGTCATCTTAAACGAGGACAAGCGTGTTCCTGGCGGATTAAGTGTAAAACAATTCCGCCAGGGAGATCCCAAAGTAAAGTTGCCCCCAACCAATCCAGGTATGCCCATGTATATGGATTCTCCCGGTTTTCCCGTGATTATACAAGGAAAAGCTATAAAAGTGATAGTTCCCCTATACCGAATGAACCACCGCAAACAATTCAATTTTGATGCGGTAACCGCATATATGCAGGTCAATACTTCAAATACGGATGCTCCTTTGTTGGGTGTCTATTCCGTATATAGTGTGGCTTCAGGAGACTTATCCTTGCCTTATACGGTATCCGACAACTAGTTTTCACCCCAAGTAGTTAGGTAAACTAATTTCTTGGGGTTATTTTTGTGGTATGGAAACCTTTGATCCTAAATATCAGAACCAACACATTGAAAGTAAAATTGTGGTGGCCCTTGAGCGCATCTCCGAAGCCTTTAAGGTCCTACTTTGGCAAAAAGGCAAGGAAAATGCACTTACACCTTTACAATTGCAAATCTTGTTATTTGTCAATTTTCACTTGCCCGAAAAGTGCAAAGTCAACTATTTGGCCAAGGAATTTAATGTTACCAAGGCAACAATCAGTGAATCTATACGATTATTGTTGAAAAAAGATCTCATTCTGAAGGAGACCGATCCTTCCGATACCCGAAGTTACTTTATATACCTTACCGAAAAAGGTAGGGCGATAGTCTTACGGACAAGTTCCTTTGCCCAGCCTATTGAAAAACCCATCCATTCCTTCTCCGAAGAGCAGAAAGAAATCCTCTTTCAAAGTCTTTTGCAATTGATCGGGAAATTGAATAAAGCGGACGTCATCAACGTACAACGTATGTGTACCTCATGCCGTTTTTATGAATCCGGGGCGGAAAATGATTATTGCAGGTTATTGGAAAAGCGCCTATACCAAAAAGATTTGCGTATGGATTGTCCTGAACATCAAATAGCATTGTAGTTTTTTGCAATGTATTTACCTAAACCCAGGTAAGCCCCTAAAAAACAGGTTAGCTCATTAGAAAGGGTTGACCTGTACTTTCCAGTACCGCAAACCAAAACTCTCCCTCCAAGTCGATCTTTTTACGCCTATTGGTAACCTCGGATATCGGCAAATACACAAATTTGTTGTTCAATCGGCCTACAACGAATTTAGTCTTGCCCGCCATGGCCCCATGAATGGCATAATGGGCCAATCGGCTACAAAAAATGCTATCGCCTGCGTTGGCCGGTGCACTACGGATTATGTAACTGGGATCTATGTATTTAATGGTAACTTCCTTGTCCATGGCCTTGAAGTAATTTGCTATTTCGGATTTCAGGAACGGACCGATATCCTTATGTTTTACGTTACCCGAGGCGTCCTTGGTCTCTGTACCGTCTTCCTTAAAAAGATGCTGGCCCGCTCCTTCGGCCACTACAATGACCGCATGGTGCTTAGCCTCCAATCGGTCCTTAAGATTTTCCAAGAACCCATTTTCGCCATGTAGTCCAAATTCCATTTCGGGTACGAGAACAAAATTAACCACCGGCATGGACATAGCGGCGCAAGCCGCGATAAACCCGCTATCGCGTCCCATCAATTTTACAATGGAAACCCCATTGTAGGCACCTGTGGCCTCATTATGGGCGTCCCGGATAATAGGACTGGCCATATCAAAGGCCGTTTCGAAACCAAAGGACTTATCAATTAAATTGATATCGTTGTCAATAGTCTTGGGAATACCGACCACCGAGATTTTTAGCCCCCGTCTCTGAATTTCCTCACCTATGGCATTGGCCCCTTTTAAGGTTCCGTCCCCGCCAATGGCAAAAAGCATATCCACTTGATTATCCTCCAAAGTATCCACCATATCCGAAACAATCTGGCCTCCGCGTGACGAACCCAAAACCGTACCCCCGAATTCGTGGATATCCTTTACGATATCCGGTGTTAAATGTTTTAATTCATGTCCATAGCGAGGGATAAGTCCTTCATAACCGTAAGGTACCCCCAAGATATTCTTAACACCATAAAAGTAATAGAGCCCCATAACCAGACTACGGATGACATTGTTGATTCCCGGGCAAAGTCCACCACAGGTAACAATAGCCGCCGTAGTTTTTGTAGGATCGAAAAGGAGTTTTTCCCGGGGTCCTGCCTTTTCAAGGCAAAGAGGTTCCTCATCTTCGGCCACACAACGATTAAATTCACTTAGGGAAATATTATAGAGTAGTCGATCCTTGTCCCGGACAAAATTGAAAACTTTGTCTCCCTTTGTCTTACTCAAATGGAGTGGGGATGGGAAAGTGGGTATGCCCAAGTTTTCAATATCGAATTTTTTAGTGGATGCCATAAAAAGTCTTGCTTTAGTCGTATTTAGGACGTTAAATTTAAGGCTAAATCAATAAGATAAACAATGAAATTTGGGTGAAATACCAAATGTTCATAAACCTACTGCACCAAATAATAATACACTAAAGAATGAAGCCTATTTTTTTAATTCCAGCTTCTCCGCAAAATAGTCGCAAAAATCTTTCATGGTAGCCGTCATTTTTTCATCCTGTGTAGCCTTCATAAAAGTGTCCGATAGGGAAACCAAAGTTTGATGAAAAAAAATCTTCATCTCATCCACAGGCATATCCTTGGTCCAAAGATCAATCTTTAGGGATTCCTTGTTCTTACTGTCCCACACCGACAGCAACATGGCCTTGGCCTCTTCATTATGGATACCCCCATCCTGCGCGGACCAGGAGAGCTCCTCTGGAACCCGGTTTTCATCCAACCCTACTTTTAGGGTAATTTCCGAAGTATGGAGTTTAGGCATAATTTATTTTTCGGGTTTGTAATTACTTTTTTTGAAAATTTCCTCAGCGGGCAGACCGAGCATCTGTTGTAAGGAAACCGTATTTCGTTCCATAAAGGCTCTTACGATTTGCCAACCTAAATAGCGACCTATACGTCCTGGAGATTCGTTGTCCAATTCCAAGCCAAACTTGGAAAAGGGGGCCGGGTCCAGAAAACGTGGTCCTAATTTGGTATCCGTTGCAAATAGCAGCTCGCGTTCAATGAAATAGCGCCACATAGGCTCCTCATTGGCACGGGCCCAGTCCAAATCGTCCTCGGAATAACCAATGCGCTGGGCTTCCGATAAAAACGGGATTAACTTGTCCTTTAGATATAATTCCTTTCCATAATAGACCACTTGTGCCAAAAAGGTTCGATCATTTGCTTTTGGAACCACTTGCTTTGCAAAGGCACTGGCTACATCACTGACCAAATATTGTTTGTCCATGCCTAATGCAATGTAATTGGATATCCGCTCGTAGAACTTATGCTCCGGGCCCAGATAGTTATCAAGCCCTATTAAAAGTAGGCTATCTGTAAGGACTATGCGGTTCTCATAATCCACATCGGAAGTGACCGTAACAATATTAGGTACATTATACCGGGGAAAGTAATACGTAATATGTTTAAAGAGTAGCTGCAAATCGGCTTCCACGGCTTGGAAGTCGGAAAACTCAGTATCCACTTCCCTCAAAAGTGCAAGCTGAATGGTATCCTTTAATTTGGCTATCCAAACACTGTCCGGGTATTGGGCAGGAAATAGATAGGGGTACTCTTTCTTGAGCAAGGACAATTCCGATGGTTGCGCCTTGGCAAATTCACGGTCAAAACGAGAGATCTGTAAGCTTATATCTATTTTGTCAATCGCCTCGGTTATCTTGTCATTGTCATTGCAGCCTAAAAGGAGGAAAGAAATTAAGAAAAAAGTAAAAATGTACTTTCCAGTATAAAGTAATCCTGTTTCCATTTCATTTTTAGACATCAAGGCTTTATTTTTATCGGGCAAAGTTAATCGTTTCGTCAATAAAGAGCAGTATGCAGACTGAAAAGGTAGTAGACCATATTGTAAAGTGGTTAAAGGATTATACCATAAATGCCAAAATGAAGGGGTTTGTGGTAGGCGTATCAGGAGGTATCGATTCCGCAGTAACTTCCACTTTATGTGCAAGGACCAGTTTGGATGTACTTTGTTTGGAAATGCCTATTCATCAGTCCGAGAAACAGGTAAACAGGGCAGCCAACCATATCGATTGGTTACAGGAGCATTACCCAAATGTGCAAAGACAGCCTGTAAACCTTACTTCGGTATTCGATAGCCTTATTGAAGTACTGCCAGATGTGGCCAATGAGGAAAGCCGTTTCATGTCATTGGCCAATACACGAGCACGCCTTCGTATGACCACCTTGTACTATTTCGCCGCCTTAAGAGGCTATTTAGTGGCCGGTACGGGCAACAAGGTAGAGGATTTTGGTGTAGGTTTCTATACCAAATATGGTGATGGTGGAGTGGATTTAAGCCCCATTGCGGACCTATTGAAGACCGAAGTCTATGAAATTGCGGATTATTTGGGCGTTAACGAGGAAATCATCCAAGCGGCACCTACGGACGGCCTTTGGGGAGATAATAGAACTGATGAAGATCAGATAGGTGCTTCCTATCCAGAATTGGAATGGGCCATGAAAATGAACGATGAGGGAAAGACCGTTTCGGACTTTTCTGGTCGGGAAAAGGAAGTTTTTACTATATTTAAGCGATTAAACTCGGCCAATCAACATAAAATGAAGCCGATACCCGTATGCGAGATTCCCGAAATGTTAAAATAGACCACTCAACTAATAATCAAGTAGATAAATCGAATAATATTCAAAAAATAGGGCTTTTTGATAAAAAAAAACCATTTTTGTTTACGAATTCAGATAATTAAACCTTACATTGCATGTCAGTTTTTTTGGACTTCTGCATATTTGGGTATATTTTTAGACTAAAACTAGCGAAATGATCAAAGTATTAATTGCTGATAACCACCCTATCATCCGGATGGGCGTAAAACATGTGTTGGAATCCGCCTCTGGTTTTGAGGTGGTAGAAGATGTTTCCACGACATCCGAACTTTTTGAAAAACTGGAAAGAATCACTCCTGATGTCGTTATGTTGGAAATGGACATTCCAGAAATAAACGGTATCGCTACCTTACGAAAGATTAAGAAAGAATATCCAGACGTTAAAGTGTTAATGTACAGCGGACAGTCCGAAGATGTATATGCACTTAGTAGTATTAGGGCCGGTGCGTTCGGTTATTTATCAAAAGCTTCGGATATAGATTACATCATTTCCGCAGTTCGAAAAGTGAGTGAGGGGAATATGTTCATCACCAATGAACTTGCCCAAAGACTTGCATTTGATGAAGGGACCCAAAGACCAAGGAGGTTCTTCAGGAAGCTCTCTACTCGGGAAGTGGAAGTGCTTAAACTGTTGGCGAGTGGAAAACGAAACAAGGATGTTGCTATTGGTCTTAACTTAAATGAAAAGACCGTTAGTACCTACAAGGCACGTTTAATGAAAAAATTGAATGTGGACAACATGGTAGATCTCTTACAACAGGCCAAGGCTTTGGAACTGTATTAGTAGACTTTATCCATATTTATATAATAGAGGCCCCAAAGGCATAACCTTTGGGGCCTCTATTTTTTTATGAAAGTACCCGATTCAGTTTCTTGTTCAACAATTTGTTCAACTGCAGATAGTTCATAATCTCCTCAAGGGTCTCGCTATTGTTTCCGTAGTTTTCGTGGGTATTGTTCTGGAGGGTCTCCATTCGTTTTTTGATCAAATAGCAGCGCAGGGTAAGTATAGTCTCACTTACCAATTGACCTACCCCGGTCTTTTTGTCCTTAGGGTAAATATCCTTCCGCTCCCAATTGTGTAAGGCGTACTTTTCTTCTTCCATAAGAATCGATGAGATCTCCTCTACCATCTTTTGGTCAAGGTCAGAGATAAAAGTACTTATGGAAAAGTCTTCATTTTCATTTAGCTGTTCGATCAATTTGTAATATATATTTCGAAACTGTTCGTTAGTCAGTTCTATCTCATCTTCCTGAAGGTCCAAATAAATCTTTTCGTAGACCTTGGCCTCCAGGGACTCCGGTTCCAAAATCAAGTCTCCCTCATCGTTTTCCTTTAGAATAAGGTCTTCAAATTCTTGTCTTTCATTCCCGTAAAGTAAGAGTACTTCAATAATCTTGCGCTCCAATTCGTATTGCACGTCTACCTTTTCAACAGCAACCTGATTTTTTACAATATCGAAGGCCTTTTGTTCCGGTTTGGCTTTCTTTGCGGCATCGGCAATCTCCTTTTTTCCGATTTGGGCCAATGTACTGAACAAGACGTTTTCGGAAACGTTCATAATCTGCGCACATTCCTGTATATAGATTTCGCGCTTAATGGCATCGGGAATCTTGGCTATGCTATTTACGATATCACGGACCGTCTCAGCCCTTTTAATTGGATCATCGGATGCCTCTACCGCCAATAAATTCGCCTTAAACTGAATAAAATCCTTTGCGTTATCCCTTAGATAATGTAAAATCTCCTCTAACTCGTTATTCTTGGCAAAACTGTCTGGATCCTCACCTTCCGGAAAGGTACATACCTTTACGTTCATGCCTTGTTCCAAGATCAGGTCGATACCTCTTAGGGAAGCCCTTAATCCCGCCGCATCCCCATCGAACAGAACGGTGATATTTTTTGTAAGCCTATTGATCAACCGAATCTGTTCCGGAGTAAGGGCGGTACCGCTGGAGGATACCACATTACGGATACCCCTTTGGTAAAATTGAATAACATCCGTATAACCTTCTACTAGATAACAGTTGTCCTCCTTCGCAATGACCTGCTTGGCAAAGTAAATACCATAGAGTACTTTGCTTTTGTGATATATTTCGCTCTCAGGGGAATTCAGGTATTTGGCTGCTTTCTTATCGTTGACCAAAATACGACCTCCAAAACCGAGAACCCTACCGCTCATAGAGTGAATAGGGAACATGACCCGTCCTTTGAATCGATCGAATTTTTTGGAATTATCGGGATTTTGTGTGTCTTGCTTGACTATGGTCAATCCCGTTTTTTCCAAATACATCAACTTATACCCATTTTCAAGGGCAGCTTTGGTAAATCCGTCCCATTGATCCAAGCAATAGCCCAAACCAAACTTTTTAATGGTCTCATCCGTAAAACCACGTTCTTTAAAGTAGCTTAGTCCTATGGCCTTGCCCAACTCTGTTTCCCAGAGCATTTCCGAAAAGTGTTTCCGGGCAAATTCGGAGACCAGATACATGCTTTCGCGCTCATTGGCCTCAGCCTTCTGTTCATCAGTACGCTCGGTTTCCTCAACTTCTATATTGTATTTTTTGGCCAGGTATTTTATGGCCTCGGGATAGGTAAAATGCTCGTGTTCCATAAGAAAGGCCACCACATTGCCTCCTTTTCCGCTACTAAAGTCCTTCCAAATCTGCTTTACTGGCGAAACCATAAAACTTGGTGTACGCTCATCGGTAAATGGACTCAGCCCCTTAAAATTGGATCCCGATTTCTTCAATTGCACAAAATCACCGATAACCTCTTCCAAGCGGGCGGTTTCATATACTTGATCTATGGTAGATTTTGAAATCAAAACAAACGAAATATGGCTGGCAAATATAACCTGTATCCATAAATATAAGTCAAAATGTAGCTTTTTAAAAGAAGGCTTTATGATTTAATCCTGCGGAGCTTTAAACTCCTTTATCCCTATAATTAAAAGCCAGAGGCAAATTCCGATTTCCCCTATGGCAGCAGGTAGGCCCACTAGGCTGGCAACCCGAGTTTCTCCATAGTCCTCGCAAAGAAAAAAACCCAGAAAGTCTATGAGGTATCCAAAGCAACCAAGCATTAACATGATTCCCAAAAATTTAGGGAGAAAGCCCGAATTGTACACCAAATATCCAAAGGGAAACAACCATAACCCCCAAAATATATGGGCTACCAAACTTCGATTATTACTGGATTTAAGTAGCAGCATTGCTTTCGCCCCTAGCTCATCGGAAGTAAAAGCTTCTAAGGAGCCGGAATCATAGATCAATGTAAGTACATCTACTTGATACGCTATACTAATGTATGAAATGGGTACACTGACAAGGGCAAGGATTACCATTGCCATAGCGTGAGCAGTATTTACTGTCCCAAGTAGTTTGTATAGCGTTAACGGTAAGAATATAAAGCAGGTGAAACATAGTAAGCCACTTAGTACCCCCAATCGGAACAAATTTTCAGAAGCTTTGATATTTTCAATGGTTGTTACAGAGTCTTCCCAGACGATAAGCTCTGAGGGGACATAAAGTAAACTAAACATGCCACTCAATATGAGTATTAAATAAAATATCCCAGCAATTCTTGCGGTTCGTTTTGTGGGTTCCATAGGTTACTGTTTTTATTTCTTTTACTAAATTGGGTTGAATTTTAGTTGGATATCCGCACACAATGATACTCTTCTTTGGTACTCGTCCTGGAAAAGCCGAAATGAAGCGCCTAACCAATGTTCGGTGCCCTCATTGCAATCGGATTGGAACTTTGACCCTTTCCAGGGCATCCAACTTTTTTCATTTGTTTTGGATCAAATTGTTTAAGATTTACACCGCAAGGCTTGCGGAATGTTCGCATTGCAAAGGTGTTTTTTACAAGAATGAATTTACCCCGGAAATGGAAAGTGCCATGGATAATTGGCCAAACATGGAGAGTTAAGATTCGCCTTAAGTAAAAGAGGCGAACCTTACTTTACCTCGTCACAAGTCGCACCGAAGGCCCAAAGAAATATTTCGTTGTTCTACCAAAGCGTCCTTAAAAATTGGATTCAGGTCGTATTTTATATAAAGAAGTATGCCATCGAATCCTGCGTACGCACTTAGTCCATATACAAAATTTGTGGTGTTATACCCCCTTTTCAGCTTGTCCTTTACGTTTTCCCCGGCCCGATCATATTTCAACTTCTGGCGACTACTAAGGTTGAATCCTCCATAGCCGCCGATACCCAGTCGAAATTGGTTTTGAATGGAGTATCGAATGGTATTTTCCGTTTGCCTAAATCTTGAAGGGCCAAATTCAAAATGAATGGGAAAAACGAGATTGTCCATCCGGAATTTGGATTTGCTCAGTTCAAATTCAAATTCCTGTAATTCTGCCTGACCTTCGTCATTGATAACAAAATATTGATTGTCCTTGGGTTTTAGGCCATTGAATTGGAAGGAAAAACCGTAGGTAAAACGCATAAAATTGGAATTATCAAAAACCCTGGTGCGCCATACCCATCCCAATTCAAAAAATCGGCTCCCTCCAATTTTATAGGGCGAATCGTCCAGGGATTGCCCCTCAATAATAGCATTGTTAAATCCTATGGCTACCACCGGGTCGGAATAGGTACGGCGATCATACTTGGGAGGCTTGTCCCTTTTTTCGAAAAAATGCCAGGGTTCCCCATCAACATTGATGCTTATTCCCGTTCCATCATCAATGATGGAAAATCCCTTTTCTTCCTCGAGCACAGTGCTTTGGTTACGCTCCAACAATGCTATTTTGTTATCGATAATAGCGTGCTTGTTCTCAATGTTCAATGCCCTCAGCTTTGCCGCATTTTCCTTGAGAATCCTAGCTTCTTCAGCGTTTAAATCACCATCATCCAATCTTTTGTTGATGTGCTCTATTTCTAATTTTAATGCTTCCTTCTCTTGCTCTGTAATTTTAATCTTTTGTTCCCTTAGAGCTTCGATTTTTTCCTTATTCTGCTCCTGAGCAGCGGCATGATTCATAATTAAGGAGATTAAAATCAAGGTCAAATAAAAAACAATGGTCCTCATACTTGTTTGTTTTTGAAATGTTCCCTCCCTGCCTCCCCGACATTCGCGGGGAGGGAAGAAGGAAATCCATTAATGATTGATGAATTAATTATTTCGATCCGCCACGGCCGTACGCACCCTAACAAAACCGGTTTTCAATTTTTCGAAAATCTGATCCCTAAAGGACTGATCTAGCTCGTCCTCTACCTCCATTAACAAAGCCATGGCATCTACCTTGCCATTCTCCAGGAAAAGTTTTTCCGCGATTATTTCCCTTTGCGCCTTATACAACAGCGAATCCACCTCGGCATCGGATACTGTTCTATTTGTCTGCTCCAGTACGTCTACCTGTGCCATAACTTCTGCAATTTTGGCGTTAATGATAGCTTCTGAATCCTTATCTAAATCTCCATCGTTAATTTCCGCATCCCCCATTGTACCCGAAGAAGCAATGATTGTCACCATATCTTCCAAAGTATCTTCCTCTATTATTCTCTTTTCCTTTAGAGAATGTATCGGTTCTTCTCGAAGTTCTTCAGCGTTCGGATTTTGATCTGTTCCAACCATCTGATGTTCCTTTTGAAAGGTTTTTTTATCCGTTGCCTTTATTATTGCATTCTCAACTTTGATGGTATCTTTATCGGTATCTACAATTTCCATATCAGAATTCACCACTGGTCTTTGAGAGCCCAAATACACCAAATAGATTACCAAAAGACCTGCAAAGCTTGCTGCTATGCCATACCAAAAAAAACGATTTGATTTTGCTCTAGGAGTAATGTCCAAACGATCTACCACCTTTTGCCAGGACTCCGAAGAAGGTTGTATTTCTCTATTCTCCAGCTGTTTTTTGATATGCTTTTCAAAATTATTCGGTTCCATACCCTATGATATTTTGTTTCTTTAAACCTTGTTGTAACAACTTTCTGGCCTTGAACAATTGTGATTTTGAGGTACTCTCCGTTATGGCCAGCATTTCGGCGATCTCCTGATGTTTGTAACCTTCCACGGCATACAACACGAACACGGTTCTATAGCCTTCCGGTAAGGCGTCGATCATGGTCTGTATATATTCGGTGTCCAATTTGGCCGAGGTATCCGAAATGGATTTTTCATTGTGCCTCTCAAACACCGCATCATCATAGACTACGAATTGTTGTTTACGCAAATAAGAAATACTCTCCCTCACCATAATCTTTTTAATCCATCCTTCAAAACTGCCTTGATGACGAAAGGTTTCAAGTCCCTGAAAAACTTTTACAAAACCATTGACCATAACGTCTTCCGCAAATTGCAAGTCTTTGATGTACCTTCTGCAAACTCCAAGCATCTTGGGAGCAAATTTCTCATAAAGACGTTGTTGGGCATCTCGATTGCCGGAGGTAGCCCTTTCGATAAGCTGCTTTTCGTTTTTATAAAAAGAAATGATTTTCAATTTTATAAAAGTAGTTTTGGTTATCCGTTATTTCTATAGACGATTCAGTACGAGAAAACGTTGCCTGGAGCGTTGATTTTTTTTTGAAGCTTTTCGGAAGAGCCGTAAATAGGCCATTTTGCCATAAGAGCTACACCTCTTTACCTTACTTTTTTCTATCCACCACATAATTTACCATCAGCTCAAGGGAATTCTTGTATTCCGATGGTGGATACGCGTCCAAAAGTTTTAAGGCTTTCTCCTTAAAATCAAGCATTTTTTGTTCGGCATAGTCCAACCCCCCTTTTTCCTTTACAAAAGCTATTACCTGTTTTACCCGGATTTTATCCTTATTATGGTTTTTTACGGAATTGACCAACCATCCTTTTTCAGATTTGGAGCAGTTATTAAGTGCATAAATAAGAGGTAGGGTCATCTTTTGTTCCTTGATATCTATTCCGGTAGGTTTTCCTATTTTCTGCTCCCCATAATCGAAGAGATCATCCTTTATTTGAAAGGCCATACCGCAGAGTTCACCAAATTTTCTAAAGGTTTCTACATCCTGTGAATCGGGTTTTACGGAACACGCGCCCAAGCTGCAACATGCCGCAATTAAGGTAGCCGTCTTTTGGCGAATGATATCGTAATAGACTTCCTCGGTAATGTCCAAACGTCTAGCCTTTTCAATCTGCAATAACTCTCCCTCGCTCATTTCCCGGACTGCCACCGAAATAATCCGGAGTAAATCAAAATCGCCATTATCGATGGACAATAATAATCCTTTTGATAAGAGGTAATCGCCTACCAAAACGGCAATCTTATTTTTCCACAAGGCATTGATGGAAAAAAAACCACGGCGTTTATTGCTTTCGTCCACTACGTCATCATGGACCAAAGTGGCCGTATGGATAAGTTCTATAACGGAGGCACCCCGATACGTACGTTCATTTACCATACCGTTGTTCAGCAATTTTGCGGTCAAAAAAACGAACATTGGCCGCATTTGTTTGCCCTTTCGGTTTACAATATAGTAGGTAATGCGATTGAGAAGTGCGACCTGAGAGGACATGGAATCATGGAACTTCTTCTCAAAAAGTTCCATTTCATGGTCAATAGGTTCCTTAATTCGGGATACTGTTTTCAAGAAGTTCTGTTTTCTATCGCGTTGGATTTGGAAAGATAAAAATAAGGAAAAGAAGGGATAATTCGTGGGTAGTATGGATAGGAAGGGGCTATTGAATACTATCTGCTTCGGCTAATGTTTATTAGCCAGTTGACCACAGGCCGCATCGATATCCTTGCCCCTGGAACGCCTAACGGTAACCACAATCCCATTTTCCTCCAAAGTACTCACATATTGATCTAATGCCCCTTTTGTGGCTTGTTGAAATTGACCGTCATCAATTGGGTTATACTCGATAAGATTCACTTTGGAAGGTGCAAATTTGCAGAAGTCCACCAAGGCATCCACATCCCGTTTTGTATCGTTAATCCCTTCCCAGACTACATACTCATAGGTAATTCTACTTTTGGTCTTGTTATACCAATATTGTAGGGCCTCCCGCAAGTCTAACAAGGTAAATGTGGCATTAAATGGCATTATAGACGTGCGTATTTCATCAATAGCCGAATGAAGGGATACCGCCAACTTGAATTTAACCCCATCGTCAGCTATTTTTTTTATCATTTTAGGAACCCCCGAAGTAGATACGGTAATACGCTTTGGGGACATGCCAAGTCCAGCTGGTGAGGTTATCTTATCGATAGCCTTGAGTACATTGTTATAGTTCATCAAAGGTTCGCCCATTCCCATAAAAACGATGTTGCTCAAAGGTCGATCAAAATAGAGTCTGCTTTCGTTATCAATGGCCACTACTTGATCGTAAATTTCATCGGGATTCAAATTGCGCATCCGTTTCAAACGGGCCGTGGCACAGAACTTACAGTCCAGACTGCAGCCTACTTGGCTTGAAACACAGGCCGTGGTCCGATTAGCCGTTGGTATCAAAACAGATTCCACTACCAAACCGTCATGCAATCGTACAGCATTTTTTATGGTACCATCCTTGCTCCGTTGCATCTGATCCACATGAATGTGATTGATAACAAAGTTCCCTTCCAGCAACCTTCGGGTCTCTTTGGAAAGATTGGTCATCACATCAAAGGAATGAGCGGATTTCTGCCAAAGCCATTCATAAACCTGATTACCGCGGAAAGCCTTATCGCCCTGGTCCACAAAAAACCTACGTAATTGTTCCTTGGTAAGGGCCCGTATGTCCTTCTTTTTTGTTTCCAAAACATAAAACGATAAAAAATCCTGCCGCACCTTTGATTTGGTAGGCAGGATTTTCATGATCTGTTGTAACCTTCCTATAAAATCAACATGGCATCCCCATAGGAATAAAAGCGATATCCTTCCAAAATGGCTTCTTTATAGGCCCTTTTCATGAGATCGTGTCCTATAAAGGCGGATACCATCATAAGCAAAGTGGATTTGGGTAAATGAAAATTAGTAATCATACAATTGGCAATGCTAAAATCATAAGGGGGGAAAATGAATTTGTTGGTCCATCCATCAAATGTATTCAACGTCTGTTCGGAAGAAACTGCACTTTCCAATCCCCGCATTGCCGTGGTGCCCACCGCACATACTTTTTTTCTGGTTTCCTTGGCCCGGTTAACCACCTCGGTTGCCTTTTCGTCTATAATCAATTCTTCGCTATCCATTTTATGTTTGGAAAGGTCTTCCACTTCTACGGGGTTAAAAGTTCCCAAACCAACGTGCAAGGTCAATTCCGAAAAATTCACTCCTTTTATTTCCAAACGTTTCAATAGATGTTTGGAGAAGTGGAGCCCGGCGGTAGGAGCTGCCACCGCTCCTTCATGCTTGGCGTAAATGGTCTGATAGCGTTCCTCATCCTCTGGTTCCACATTTCGCTTTATGTATTTTGGCAAGGGTGTCTCTCCCAATTCCCTTAGCTTCCTTCTAAAGTCAATATAGGCTCCGTCATACAAAAAACGCAGCGTCCTCCCTCGGGAAGTGGTATTATCGATAACTTCGGCCACAAGGCTCTCATCATCCCCAAAATATAATTTATTGCCAATTCTGATTTTCCGTGCCGGATCCACCAGAACGTCCCATAGTCTTTGTTCCTCATTCAGTTCCCTCAATAAAAAAACCTCGATACGTGCCCCTGTTTTTTCCTTGTTGCCATATAACCTCGCTGGAAAGACCTTTGTATTGTTCAGAACCATTACATCGCCCTCGTCAAAATAATCAATAAGATCCTTGAACATCCTGTGCTCTATTTTACCAGAATCCCGATGAATAACCATTAATTTGGATTCATCTCTATTCTCGGTTGGGTACTCTGCCAATAAATCCTTGGGAAGCTCAAAGTTAAAATGTGATAATTTCATAAGTAAATTAAGTTAGCGATTTTTGCGGCTGCAAATATACAATGTGGCCATAGGGGTTGTCAAGTAAAAGAGGGATTAAATACGAATTAAGGTTTTCCTATCCCAAACCCGAGTATTTCAAGGTCCTTCCAAAAATCAGGGTAGGATTTTGAGACCACTTCGGCATCGTTGATTTGCAGTGAAGTATTCATGGCCAAGGGAGCAAAGGCCATGGCCATCCTATGATCGTTATAGGTGTCGATGGCCACGTCTCTATTTATTTGATTCGATGGCCGTAGTATCAAATCCTTATCCGATACCGTAATATCGGCACCCAATTTGGACAGCTCCGTGTTTAAGGCCTCCAATCTATCCGTTTCCTTGATTTTTAAGGTGTGTAATCCCGTAAGATGGCATCCAACGCCAAGTCCAAAACAGGTAACCGCAATGGTCTGGGCGGTATCCGGGGCATTGGAAAGGTCCAAGTCCAAACCTTTGGGGCTAAGGAGGGCTGTTTTCCTTAGGCTAATTTCGTTTTCTCCAAAATCGGTCTCCACTCCCCAATTTTTGTAAATTTCGGCAAGGACACTATCACCCTGCAAGCTATTCTTTTTATATGATGATAGCACAACTTTGGAACCTACATCTCCGAGGGCAACTATGCTGTAAAAATAAGAGGCAGAGCTCCAATCGGATTCTACCACTAGGGTTTTGGGGGGCATGGATTCCTTGGGATAAACCTTTATCGTATTCCCTTCAAAAAAAGTTTGAATACCAATTTGTTCCAATAAGGCCAAGGTCATCCTTATATATGGAACAGAGGTTATCTTGCCTTTTAGTTCTACTTCCAGGCCATTTTCCAAACCAGGTGCAACCAGCAATAATGAGGAGATATATTGGCTGCTTATATTTGCTGGAAGGCTTACCCTATTTTTGGTAAGCGTATTCCCCTTAATTCGTATAGGCGGATATCCCGCATTTTTTTCATATTCAATTTCGGCACCCAAATCACGTAGCGCATCCACCAAAACTTCTATGGGACGTTCGGTCATACGCTGCGAACCCGTTAGGAGAACCTCCTTATCTTCCTGTGAGGCAAAGTAGCTCGTTAGAAAGCGCATAGCGGTACCTGCATGATGGATATCTACCACTCCCTTGCTTACGCCCAGTCCTTTTTGCATGACATCGGCATCATCCGAATTGGAAAGATTATCAATCGTAATATTCGGATACAAGGCTCGCAGTAGTAGCAAACGATTAGACTCACTTTTTGAGCCCGTAATCCGTATGTTCGAATTTAGTAATTTGGTTGACGGAGGAGACAGGTATAGTTTCAATCTATTGGGGTTCTAATAGTGAAACCCAAAGATAGCATTATTTGAGCTTTTGATTGTTTTGGTGCCTATCATGATCACGTTGGGTCTTTAAAGCCAATTTTTGATCAAAGGCTCCCTGCAAATCCACGCCTGTCTGGTTGGCCAAACAAAGAACTACAAAGAGAACATCTGCCAATTCCTCACCTAGATCTCTTTCCTTATCGGATTCCTTTTCACTCTGTTCGCCGTATCTCCGTGCGATAATACGGGCCACCTCCCCCACTTCCTCGGTGAGTTGGGCCATGTTTGTGAGTTCGTTAAAATAGCGTACGCCGTGTTGCTTTATCCAATTATCTACTTCCTGCTGGAGTTTCTTGAGAGCCATCTGCCGTAATTTTGGATAAAACTACTTTTTCTGCCTCTTTTTCCACTATTTTTTTGTACAATTCTTTTAAGTCTGGATAGTCCACTGCAGGAATGATGGCAGTATTCATTTTTAAATCGGCCAAAACCTGTATGGTATTGTCCTGGGCTACGACTTTATAAATAAAACTAGCTGCTTTATTGGGTAGGCCCAACTTAATATCTTCGGGTAATGTCTCAACCTTGTAGCCTTCAGGTATGGAAATATTGATAACCATTTTTTGTTCCCATGGGTAGGCGTAATCTACTGGGTAGTTCCGTTCTTTCAATTTAAAAGGATTTTCATTAATTGTACTGCTCAACAAGGGATTAAAGTACATCTTGTCCCCGACCATTGCCACTTGACCTTCTAGGGCAAAATCCATATTTTCCATTACCGATTTACCTACAACATTGTTATTTTTCACCCCATATTCCCCAATTTCCATTCCAACATGGGAAGATTCCAATTTTTCTAAATAAGAATTTTCCTCTATACCATTAAATTTGTTTCTAAATTCGTAAGCCTTAAAATCGGTGTACGTTTTCCGCATCCTACCACTAATTAGGCCATCCTGGTCCACAGATACGGTACAATTGGAATTTTCTTTTGAAACTCTTTTGGGCATTACTGAAACGGTGCTAAAACTTCCGTCTTTTTTTACCAGCTTTCCATACCAGTTCAATGCATGGATGGGTAATACATTGGGTTTGGTATATTTGTTAGAGGCATCCAAAAGAACAATGTTATTGTTTAAAGAAACGGAGGCAACCACATAATTAAAGCCTTTCCTTGTAGGAAACATGGGCACTCCGTGGTCCCTGGTACTTATGAGTACCGGATTGGCTTCCAAACCAGCCTCACTTAGCATTGTGGTCAGCATCAAGTTAATGTCCGCTATATTACCGCTACGATCCTCATACGCTTTCTTAACTCCTTTCTCGGCATAAAACCCGACCATACCATTCCAGTTCATGTGACTTTGAACAAATTGAAAAATAGCTGCAGCCTTTTCTATATCATCGGTTTTATCCCCGACCAGGTTTTGAAGTGCTTCCTTGAAATATCTTTTTTGAGCCAGTTGACCGCCAAAACTACGGTTCTCGTAAATGGTCTTAACTACCTTTTCCCATGTGGTAGTATAGCTTTTTATCGGGGATTGGGGAAACTTGGTATACTGCAATTCATACAAAATAGCACTTCTATAGTTGTCCATATTGTTCACATAAGGCTCCTGCTTTAAGGCCGGCACATTATGCATTGTGTAGTTGGTGACATTGATCATATAGTTCAGCTTAGAATTGCTATACGTAGTGGTTGTGGTATATTTTCCAGTTCTCTGCTTATCGGTAAAGGTAATTGTTCCACCTTCCGTACCCTTTTGTGGGTTAAGCGGAAGATATCCCTTCATGGTGGGTTGAAACACAAAATATTCCGGGGTTTTAATGGAGACTTCCTGATACTTGATAGGGATGTCATATTGCATTTCTATTTCATCAATACTCCAATAAAAAGGGGAATAGATCTGATATTCGTATTCAACAATACTCCCGACCTTTACGTTGGGCATGGTAAATTTTTCTTCACTGTAGTACTCGTTCAATTTAGTTCTGAATTCACTCTCCTTGGACAATTTATGTTTTTTGACCTGACCGTTTTCCAAATTATAGGTAAATGCCTTAAGACCGCTTATGGTCTCCTTATCACTATCCTCCTTATATAGTTGTTCAGCTACTGTTGCATACTCAAAGCCTTCCGGCTTATAAATCTTAACACGCTCGTGTACATAGGTAACCAATTGAAAGCCTATGGATTGCTTATATTCAAAACGAATACTTTTATTCCGATACAATACTGCGGCAACGGCTGAAGAATCTTTTTCATACACCTCTTGCTTTAGCTCGGCTTCGGTTACCTTTCCGAATTTAACTTCCTGTGCCGAAATGGCTTGAGTAATGACACAAGTAAACAGACATAAAATAATTTTGAGGTTTTTCATGGTTCAATTATTTATTGGGTGGGTTTATAGGTCGGCTTTGATGATTACGGCTTGGGCTTTATCCGCTGAAGCAATCTTTTTTCTAAAATTGCGGTAATTGGTATATTCCTCTTTGGGATGTGTCCCTTTCTTTAGAAAAAAACTACGTTTATACGTTAAGGCATTGGTTTCCGAATCGTAATCAAGTTCCATGGTATACGTGCCGAATCGGGTCTCCAGGCTAACATTGTCCGGAAGGGCTTCAACTTTGTATCCATTGGGTATTGTTATTTCAAATATATCCTCATCCAAAAAACCGCGTTGTATTTCCAAGGGCAATTTCCTGTTTCTATAGCGTTGTGGCACATAAGTACTTTTGTTGAAGGCGTTGGGCGCAAATAAAACTCTTTCCCCGCTTAGGGAAGCATAATTTTTGGCAGAAACCTCAACAACTTCGGTAAACAAAATTTCCTCCCTATCATTGTCAAATTTATAACCATGTACATTAAGGTTATTTACTTCACCCCAGTAATCCTTATAATGCTTGCTGATATTGTCCACTGATTTTTCCTCAAGGGAAAAGCGATTGTCATATTGTATCCCTTTCGTGGTTATGGTCACTTCACCGGATATTTCGCCGTTTTCCAAAACGTTGAATTGTGCGCGTGTCAATTGATGGTTCTGCTCATTATTGTATGCTACCGTGGATACAAGTTCGCCTCCTTCCGGTTTTACGACCAAGACCTTACGATCATCCGTAAAGTCTCCAACAAAACCAAAAGGATGGATTTGGGAAGTGCAATCAATCCAATAGTACCTGTCTTTGTATGGAATGGCCAAAATAACATGATTGCCTTGTCTTAAGTCTGCAAAATCCTCCTTAAAATCTACTTTTCTGCTACCCGCCTCAACAACGGTATAATATGATTCTACATTTACCGCCTCCAACAGGGCCTTTGTATAATTGGAAAGTCCCTTACAATCTCCATATTTAACACGATCAACCTCAATGGCACTTATGGGCCTGAAACCTCCAATACCTATCTGAACGCTTATGTACCTGGTATTGTTCTGTACATATTTGTAAATCACTTTCGCTTTTTCGAGGTCATCCTCGATACCCTTTACCAGATTTCTCGCAAGGTTCTTAGTTGCCTCCGAAAGTTCCGTGCGTCCCTTCAAAAGAGAGTTATTGACCCACGATCCCAATTGGTTCCAATCATCCACATCGCCATCAAAGCCTTTATAGTGAAAATGGGTCAATCGTACCGAAAGTTTTGGTGCCAAGCTACCATAATCCGGACTATGCGCCTCACTTTTTACCGCGGGAAGTTTATGGCCGGTATACACTATACGACCTGCTCTTTCTTCTTTTTCAATAGAAAAACCACCCAGATTGTGCTCCTTTATTATCGGTTTTAAGTCATTTGTGGCATACGTAATCTCATAGTGGCTCCTTTCCACACTTGCCAAGTATCCCGATAAAAAATACCATGGAGGAAAAAGTCCTGTATCACTAGTTTCCACCTCATAGGAAAATTCCATGGTATACGGATACTGTACAGGGGTATAGGAATAAGTGAGTAATCTATCATCTATGTAAAGGGATATACCGTCTGCTGCGCTAATGTCACTAAAATCCCTTTTCTTTATGTGTTCAATTTCCTTCCCCATTTTATTGTACACATAAGCTTCTATGTGCTTTATTTTTTTATCGCCGTCATAAAAAACCCGGGGGTTGGCATATCGATTACCTAACTTGTTCAAAACCGTTACCACTTGCCTTACGGTATACACCATCTTGTTTCTGGCCTCAAGGTGTATACGCATTTCATCCAATCGAACAACTGCATTGGCATTTTCGACAAGATCTTTATCCAACAAAAAGGCTTGATAATCGCGTTCTTGGGCAGAACAGAAATATACCAGAAAAAGTGTGGTAAAAACTAGGAGTAGTCGCATTGGTTTAGGTCGGGGTTGAAACTTACAACGTAAAGTACGAAGATTTCTTACATTTTATGGTTACAAAATCGATGAATATGACTTATTCCCGGTTTTTTGTATCCATGACTATGGTCACCGGGCCATCATTTAATAATTCCACTTTCATATCGGCACCAAAAACTCCCGTCCCTACACTTTTACCCGAGTCGATTTCCAATTGTTCTATAAATTTTTCATACAAGGGAATGGAAACATCGGGTTTTGCGGCCTTTATATAAGAGGGTCTGTTTCCTTTTTTGGTAGAGGCATGTAGGGTAAACTGACTAACCACAAGAGCGCTACCATCAATGTCCAATAAAGAAAGATTCATTATGCCTTCCAAGTCATTAAAAATGCGTAGGTTCACGATTTTTCGTGAGAGCCATTCAATGTCTTCTCCGCCGTCGGCATCCTCAATCCCCAATAAAATGAGAAGCCCATTGTTGATTTTGGAAACTACCTTTCCCTCTACCGCCACACTTGCCTTCGATACTCTTTGAATCACCGCTCGCATAATGCAATGCCCGACTTCCTATCGGGAGAAGATATGTTGTGTTTAATCCGTTTTACCATAGTTATCCATTCTGTATGTTTCTTCTTGGTCAGTTACCATTTGTACATAACTTCGATACCTGCTCCAAGACACTTCACCCCTTTCCAAGGCCTCCTTAACCGCACATTTTGGTTCATCCAAATGTAGGCAGTTGTTAAATTTACAATTCTTCTTCAGCCTAAAAAATTCGGGAAAATAATCCCCTATTTCGTCCTTATCCATATCTACCATACCAAATCCTTTTATTCCTGGTGTATCTATAATCCGTGCGTCAAAGCTTAGATCGAACATCTCGGCAAATGTAGTAGTATGTTGTCCTTGTAGGTGTTGTTCAGATATTTCCGCAGTCTTAAGGTCCAAAAAAGGTTCCAGTTTATTGACCAAGGTGGATTTGCCTACCCCAGAATGGCCTGAAAACATACTGGTTTTATGGAGCATCAATTCCTTTACCTGGTCTACATTCCTCCCGGTCTTTGCAGATATGTCCATAGAGGTATATCCCACATTTGAATAAAGGTCCATCAAACCTTTTACCCGGACCAACTCTTCCCTACCGTAGGCGTCCATTTTATTAAACAACAAAACGGTTGGAATATCATAGGCTTCGGCAGTAGCCAAAAAACGGTCTATAAAAATGGTGTGGGTCACCGGGTTATTCAAGGTAACTATCAAAAATACCTGGTCTAGGTTAGCAGCAATGATATGGGTCTGTTTGGAAAGGTTTACCGACTTCCGAATAATGTAATTTTTACGATCTTCTATTTCGGAGATAACCCCAATGGTCTCGTCCCCAATTTGTTCAATCTCGAATTTCACCTTGTCCCCGACCGCAACAGGATTTGTACTTTTAATACCTTTAATACGAAATTTTCCCTTAATCCTACATTCGTAGAATTCTCCGCTATCCGTTTTTACGGTATACCAACTACCCGTGGATTTGTATACGACTCCCGTCATTCCATTTAATAATGCGTTATAGCTAAGGTCGACGCAAAAATACCTATTTTTCTTTTTAAGAATCGCGGTATCTTTGGGCCAATTCTAACAAGTAAATCGCGAAAACAATGAAAAGAATTCTATTTATTATCTGCCTTACCATCGCCGGCACCTTTGAAATCCATGCCCAGCAATTTAAGGTAATTACTAGTGTGGAATCCATTGTCCCTAGTGGAATTGGTAGATCCCGAATCATTGATGCCCAAGAGGAAAAGGATTTTGAGGAGTATACTTCGGAGCAGACGGAGGAAGACAACACAAGGAACAAATCCAAAAGAGGGAATATCCGGGTAAAGAACTTTGAGGAAACCAAACTCTTGAATTTTTATAATATCGCCGGAATCCGATTTCAGAACATTGCCGCCAATGATGCGGTCGTTTCCTCTAAATTGACCGCAATGGCTGCGGATGGATGGGAACTTGTATTTGTAACAAGTGCCGTAGAATCCGATGCCGGAGATAAAGACGGTCAGGGTATCTTTATTACGCGTTATGTCTTTAAGAAAGATTAGTGGAATCCGGTGCCTTTCCTAAGCAATTGACATTTTGAAATTGATTCAAGAAAGGAAGTTCTCAAAACAAAGCGATCCGTTCCATTTAAATTGGAACGGATCGCTTCTATTATATTCAACCCTTTAGGCATTGATAATCTTTTCCTGATGGTTAATGGATTCTTGATGGATAGCCTTGAACATTTTCAAGACGAACTCCTCGCTCAACCCTTTGGACTCGCCCTCCAAAATCATTTTTCCTAAAATGGCGTTCCACCGGTTGGTCTGCAGTACGGCTACATTGCGTTCCTTTTTGAGCTCTCCAATACCGTCAGAGACCTTCATGCGCTTTCCGAGCATATCAATCAACTGATTGTCAATAATATCTATTTGGGCTCTAAGGTTGTTCAACTTGCTATTGTACTCTGCTTCCTTATCGGTTTCTTTTCTAATTCTTAGATCTTCCATAATTTGAACCAATCGTTTGGGTGTAACTTGCTGTGCCGCATCGCTCCATGCATTGTCCGGGTCATGGTGCGTTTCGATCATAAGTCCATCAAAATTCAAATCCAAGGCCGTCTGTGATACATCAAAGATCATGTCCCTTTTTCCCGTAATGTGCGAGGGATCATTGATAATGGGCAAGTCTGGAAATTTGGTCTGTAACTCAATGGCCAGCTGCCACTCCGGAATATTTCGGTACTTGGATTTTTCGTAAGTTGAAAAACCACGATGGATAACTCCTAATTTTTTAATATTGGCCGTATGCAAGCGCTCCACGGCACCCAACCATAAGGAAAGATCCGGGTTTACCGGATTCTTTATCAAAACGATCTTTTCGGTACCCTCTAAGGCATCGGCAATGTCCTGAACAATAAATGGGCTTACAGTTGAACGGGCACCGATCCACAGTAGATCAACATCATGTTCCAGGGCCAGTTCTACATGGTTTCTGTTGGCAACTTCAGTAGCGGTTTTTAATCCGGTCTCCTCCTTTACTTTCTGTAACCATTTTAGACCCAAGGCACCGACACCCTCAAAATTTCCCGGACGGGTACGAGGCTTCCATATACCCGCACGATAATAATTTACATCCGTGTCCTTTAAGTCATGGGCAATCTGTAATACCTGTTCCTCGGTTTCTGCACTACAGGGCCCTGCTATCACCAATGGATGCGGCAAATCCATATCATCCAGCCATTTTCTCAATTCCTTTGTATTCTCCATTTTATTGTTTATTAAGTGGTATTCCTTTTAATATTTCCTTTATTTTATTCGTATTGTCCATTTCGCTATAAATGCCCTCATAGTCGTTCTCCAAAAGAAGTGTTTTGAACGCTTCCAAGTTTTGGATGTAATCCTCTAATATCTCAACTACATTTTCCTTATTCTGTTCAAAAATAGGGGTCCACATGGCCGGAGAGCTTTTGGCCAGACGGACCGTACTTTCAAATCCACTACCGGCCATATCAAAAATGTCCCTTTCGTTTTTTTCTTTTTCAATAACTGTTTTCCCCAACATGAAAGAGCTAATATGCGATAAATGGGATACATAGGCAATATGCCTGTCGTGTGCCACCGGATTCATATAACGAATTCGCATACCCATCTCCTGAAACAGCCCTAAAGCCCGTTCCTGTAATTTAAAAGCGGTCTTTTCCACTTCACAAATAATATTGGTCTTACCATTATACAAACCCTCCAAAGCCGCCGATGGACCCGAATATTCTGTCCCGGCAATAGGATGACAGGCCAAAAAGTTCCTACGCTTCGGATGATGCTCCAAGCTTTTGCAAATCTGACCTTTGGTAGATCCACCATCGAAGACCACGCAATCATCGTTAACGGCATCCAAAATTTTAGGTAGTTCAGTAACTAGAACATCAACCGGAATGGTTACAATGACCATTTCCGCTAACGATAAATCCTGATAACCGGATTTTATGTCGATAATGCCCAAGGATAGCGCTTCATCCAAATGGGATGAATTGATATCTACTCCGAATAGTTTCGAGTCAGGACGCAACCTTTTTATGTCCTTTGCAAAGGAGCCTCCAATTAGACCTATACCTATGACGAATATGTTCATTTCACTGACGTTGGATGATAGATTTGGATATTGGATTTCTAAAACTCATATGAAATGCATTGTTAAAACCTAGCTATTGCTTCCTTGATCTTATCCTCTTTCACGCAAAGTGAAAACCGGATATAACCTTCCCCATTACCCCCAAAAATGGTGCCCGGTGCTATAAAAACATCCTTATCGTACAATACCTCATCAATGAATTCTTCAGAAGATTTACTTCCTTCTGGTAATTTAGCCCATACAAACATGCCTGCTGCATTCTTATCATAGGTGCAATTTAACTTGTCTACCAAGGCGAACATCAATTGACGCCTTGATGCATAAACGGCGTCCAGCTTTTTGAACCATGCCCCCCCACTTCGTAATGCCGTTACAGCACCTTGCTGTATTCCATAGAACATTCCCGAGTCCATATTGCTCTTTATCTTCAATACGGCATTTATATGACTTTCATTGCCCATGACCATACCGACACGCCAACCTGCCATATTAAAGGTTTTGCTCAGTGAATTTAGTTCAAGGGCAACTTCTTTGGCACCTTCCACCTGTAAAATACTTGTGGGATGTTCATTCAGCACAAAACTATATGGATTGTCGTTGACCAATAGAATTTGATTTTCCTTGGCAAACGCCACCAATTCCTGCATTTTTTGATGTGTAATAGTTGCACCGGTGGGCATGTTCGGATAGCTTATCCACATTAATTTAACCTTGGAAAGATCATGACCCGCCAGTGTCTTCAAATCGGGCAACCATTCTCCAGATTCTGTAAGGTCGTACTTTATGGGAACGGCACCCACCAATTTGGTTACCGAAGTATAGGTAGGATATCCGGGATCCGGAATCAAGACTTTGTCTCCCGAGTTCAAAAAAGCAAGACTAATGTGCATTATTCCTTCTTTGGAGCCCATTAAGGGTAAAATCTCATTTAGACCATCTAGGGCAACCCCAAATTTGGATTGGTAGAAATCCGCCATGGCACCCCTTAATTCGGGTAAGCCTTGGTAACTTTGATATTGGTGTGCACCGGATTCCCCAAGCACATTCTGCAAGGTGTCCACCACCTCGGGAGATGGGTCCAAATCGGGGCTCCCAATCCCCATATTGATAATGGGCCTACCCTCCGCAACAAGTTGACGCACCTCCCTTAACTTTTTAGAGAAGTAATATTCTTGTACCGTATTAAGTCTTTCTGCCGTTTGTATCATAACATGGCATTTTTATATTCTCCTATGACCTTGAAATTTTCGGACATAATTTCCAGAAGCGATTTGGCCTTGGCAAAATTATCATATTGTCCAAAAGTAACATCTACAAAAAAGGCATATTTCCAAGGAGTTTCTATAATGGGCAAGGACTGAATTTTGGTCAAATTCAAGTTACAATCGCTCATTACATTGAGCACCGTCGCCAAACTGCCCCTTTTATGATCCGTTTCAAATCGAAGGGACGCTTTATTGATTTCGTCCTTGGGAAGTTCCTTGTTCTTGGTTTTTATGACAATAAATCTTGTGGCATTGTTCTTTATGGTCTGTATTTCCTTGGCAATAATCTCCAAACCATATAATTCTGCGGCAACCCGAGGTGCAATGGCCGCAATACCTTTTAATTGATGTTCTTCGATTTGTTTGGCCGTTTCCGCAGTATCCACGTCTTCCACCATCTTAATGTGGGGTTGGGTCTTTAAAAATTCCCTACACTGCAATAAGGCCATAGGATGGGTGCGCACTTCGGTAATATCCTCAATGCGTTGTCCCCTTAAAGCCATTAAATGGTGGTGTATGTTCAAATAGTGCTCCCCTATAATATATAAGCCATTGTCATATACTAAGGCATAATTGGGAATAATGGATCCCGCGATGGAGTTCTCAATGGCCATAACGCCCTTATCGGCGGAACCATCCAACAAACGATCCACCAATCCGTGAAAGGACAGACATTCCACTAAATCTACCTTATCGTCAAAATACTCCCTTACAACCTGATGATGGTTGGATCCCTTTATTCCCTGTATGGCTATCTTTAAACCCATTATGCTACAAAAAATGGCAAATAAAAAAGTCCCGTTTTTCACGGGACTTCATACTATATCTTGTTTTCAATACACTACAACAGTCCCATTCTTCCCTTGAAAAAGAAGTAGAAATAAAAACCGTTAAAGAAATATTGCTTTATCATTGTGCTTTAAAACTTTGGCTAATGTACTAATTAAATTTATAAATTAAGTTTTAGGGTCTACTTTTTTTGATTTTCCAAGAATTAACGCCAATCCTTGTCCATTTATTTTTCAAAACCCAATTTTAATACGAATTACGCACACCGTATGTACTTCGGATAAAGGACAATGTACCCCATTTTCAACCCTACAGAATTGTTTTTTCAATATTCTTCGGAGATATATGGGTCTTTATAGTATTTGCCATATTTTTGGTGAAAATCATTAGAAACCGTGTCCATTGCCGTAAAAAACATTAGCAAAACATTCGGAAACCAAAAAGCTCTGGACAATGTTTCGTTTGATGTTAAAAAGGGTGAAATTGTTGGGTTTTTGGGGCCAAATGGTGCAGGTAAGTCTACTTTGATGAAGATTTTGACCACTTACCACCAAGCGGATGAGGGAGAAGCGGTGGTGAATGATTTTAATGTGCGCACGGCTAAGAGATCTGTCCAAAAGAGTATTGGGTATCTACCTGAACACAACCCTTTGTATCTGGACCTTTATGTAAAGGAGTACCTAGCCTTTAATGCCGATGTCCATAAAGTTGATAAGAATCGTATAGAAGAAATTATAGAACGAACGGGACTTAGACCAGAGGCCTACAAAAAAATAGGACAACTTTCCAAAGGATATCGTCAACGGGTAGGGTTGGCGGCAGCCCTATTACATGATCCGGAGGTACTTATTTTGGATGAGCCTACTACCGGACTTGATCCCAATCAACTGTTGGAAATTCGGAGGCTCATCAAGGAAATTGGAAAAGAGAAGACCATATTGCTATCAACCCATATTATGAAGGAGGTAGAAGCTGTTTGTGATAGGGTTTTAATTTTGAATAAGGGGGTTTTGGTGGCCGATAAAAAACTGAACGATTTGCGGGATGAGGAGGAACAAGTCATCGAGGTAGAATTCGATTATCGGGTAGAAGAAGCTTTTTTACAAAAACTTCCCCATGTTTCCCAGGTAAAAAACACGGGGGGTTTTGTGTATGAGGTTACTTTTAGCACTTCCAAGGATATGCGACCGGCCATTTTCGATTTCGCCCACGACAATCAACTCAAAACATTACAGCTAAGCCGGAAGAATAGAAATTTGGAAAGTTTGTTCACAGAACTCACTACTTAATTCCGAATTGGACCTTCCAATTTCTGCCTAAAAAACCTAAAATTTTAAAGCCAATCCCACCCCATTTTCGTTACTTGTAGGGGTTAGATATAGGGATGTTTTTTTGCCAAGACTATCATTGTATTCCAGAATTGCCATCTTTTTATTTTTCGTGGCCGAATGGAAAAATATAGAACTAATAATGCCCGTACCGGCAACGGCAATAATTGGACCTGTAAGGGGCTCGTTGTCATCCAAATTTGAAATCAACCAGATAGCGGACCCAAAATTAGCGGTGCCGGCAATCAAGGCTCCCACCATATTCTTTTTGGATTTTTGCCAATGTAGGGCCGAAGCCTGATTTTCTTTCATAATGGCGTCGATTTCCTTCCAGGTAAGTGGCTCCTTGTCCTGGTAAAATTTTTCGCCCCACATTCCGGAAAAGGAAGTAATTTCCTGGGCGGACAAGTTTGCTCCACAAATACCTAAAATCAAAAGGGAAAGGGTTAGTCGTAAATTTTTCATTTCTTTTTTTTGTTTAAAGATATATATTTTCCATTGAACAAAAAATGAATTAACCTTGATCTAACAAATCCTGAAGCTTGTTTACATATTCATTGAATTCCAACGTTTCGTATTCATGGATATTAGAATCTCCATTTTGTTCAAGAATATCAAGAAGTCTCTGATAGGCTTGTAAATCCATAAGTATTTCTTCTAGGTTATCATATTTTTCATGGGACGGTAGCGCTAAGTAATAATACAACCTTTCTTGATAGACCCTCTTTAGTTTGGCATATAGTTTTTGGGCCTTTTGAGGGTCGCCCACTTTGTAATACCCATCCAAAAATGGTTCTACGAAGGTGTAATATGCAAAATGTTCCACAGGAATATGAATCATGGCCATATCAATAATTTCCTTGGCCTTTTCTAATTTATCTTCCTTTAACAGGTTTTCCAACAGGCGGGAGAGTACCACACGGTTTGTTACCCCAAATTGTTTTCGTGTTTGGGGGTCATGGTATATTTTTGGGCTTCCCGAATTGCCCCATTCCCACTTTTTGACAATAGAGTACATCAGTTCCGAATCTACTCGACCCTTATCAAAAATGCTTTCATTTTTAGTCTCAATCGGAACCAGTTTGTAGACCAGTCCGTCCAACTGAAGATAATCACTCATCCATATGTATTCCTCTTCGTCAAAACTTCCCCCTGAAAAATAAATAGGCCGTTTCCAATTGTTATTGGCCAAGATATCCAACATCATCAAATTACTTTTTCTAATTCCCGTTTCCGGAAGATCAATATCTATATAATCCACTATCCGGGAAGAATCCTTTGCAGCTACCAAACCAGTGGCCAAAACCATTTCCTTATCTACCGGAACTCGTATTTTGTTCGTAGGATAGAATACGGCATCCAAATATCCTTCGGAAAAATCACTGATATCCCTTCCTTGTTTTTCAAGCAGGTTTTTTACTTTGGTACGGGGGTGGTCACTGGCCACCCATTTCAAAAAATCCTTAATAGGCCATCTTTTATCCGTTATCGGGGCATAATACAGAACTTCCCTGGAACCATATGTATATTTTTCATGTGTTAGTTGGGAAGGAATGGGATCACTTCCATAGGCCTTACGTTTCATTTGATCTATATACCACGAAAAATTCAAATACCCGGATATAATTGTACGAGTATCCGTTCTGTAGTTCTCTATTTCCTGGGCGTACCAAAGCGGAAAGGTATCCATATCCCCTATGGTGAATAAAATGGCCCCCACATTTTCTTGTGTAGAATCAAAATAGGCTTTGGCCATAGCCAAGGCCGTATACCGGTCAGAACGATCGTGATCATCCCAATTCTGTTGGGCCATAAGAACAGGAACTGCCATAAGGCAAATACCGAGAAGAAAGGGCAGGCCAATTTTGGGTCGGACATACTTTCCAACTTCTTCAAGAAGTCCGTATACCCCAAGACCGATCCAAATGGCAAAAACGTAAAAGGATCCAACAAGTGAATAATCCCGTTCCCGGGGCTGAAAAATTGGAGGATTGGTATAAAATTGTATGGCCATTCCCGTGAACATAAAAAAAACAAATAACACCCAAAATTGTTTGGGATTTTTAGAGATCTGGAACACCAGGCCAATTAGTCCCAAAAGCAATGGCAAAAAGAAATAGGTGTTTCGGCCCTTGTTCGATATGGTTTCGGAAGGCAAGTTTTCTTGACTGCCCAACCGGAAGCTATCAATTAGGTTAATTCCACTTAGCCATTCCCCATTGCCATCAAAACGGCCCTGTTGATCGTTCTGCTTTCCCACAAAATTCCACATAAAATAACGCCAGTACATATAGCCCAACTGAAAATGAAATAAATACCCGATGTTTTGCCACAGCGTGGGAGGCTTCACAATAATCCAATCGTTCATTTCCCGAAGAAAACCCAAATATTGGCTCGCCTCTATGTCTCCTTCCGCATTTTTTTCCCGAAATTCCCGGACAACCTCCTGTAACTCAACATTCGATTGGAATTCTGGCTTTACCGTAAAATCCAATGCACCATAATACCGTATATAATTCTCCGCATTCTGTTGGCTCCACATTCTAGGCAAAAAACCGGTGTGCTCTGGACTTGAACCTTGTGAAGCACCTTTGTAACGATTCACAATTTCATATTTTCCAAGCTTTGCGTTCTGCTCATATTTTGGACTATCATCCTTGGAAGGGTGGTCGGTAGCGAACATATCGGAATAGTACGCACCATAAAACGGACTATCCGTACTCGGGTATTGTTCCCTATTGTAATAGGCCAACAGGGAACGAGCATCGGAGGGGTCATTTTCATTGATTACCACATCGGCACTTGCCCTTATCGGCAGTAGAAACCAGGAAGAAAAACCAAGTACCAAAAAGAGGACGGATAGTATTACAGTATTTGCAGACCGATAGTTATTCCTCTGGGTATATCTCAGAGCGAGATAGAAAAAGAGTGCCAAAAAAACGCCCATACCAATGCTCCCAGAGTTAAAGGGCAAGCCCAATGAATTGACGAAAAATACCTCGCTCCATCCAAAAAGTTTTAACATATAGGTCAAGGAGAACTTAAAAACCAGTAGCAATATGACCACGGCCACGATATTGGCCACAATAAATTTTTTAATCGTAATGAACTTATATCGTTTAAAATAAAACAGTAGTACAATGGATGGAATGGCCAAAAAACCCATAAACTGAATTCCAAAGGTAAGGCCGGTGACAAAGGAAATTAGAATAAGCCACCTATTTCCCCTCGAGGTATGTAAACTGTCAGTCCATCGAATTCCCATCCATAATAACAATGCCATAACCAAACTGGCCATGGAATAAACCTCGGTCTCGGTCGCATTGAACCAAAAACTATCCGAAAAGGTAAAGGCCAAGGATCCCACCACGCCAGAGCCTAGAATGCCGATATATCTATTTTGGGCAATGATACCGGAATTCAAAACCAACTTTTGGGCAAGATTCGTAATGGTCCAAAAGAGAAATAAGATGGTAAACGCACTGCATACAACGGACACGTAATTCACCATAAGCGCTACTTGATCGGGAGCCGTCGCAAATAATGCGAAAAAGGATCCTATCATCTGGAGGAGGGGTGCTCCAGGGGGGTGGGCAATTTGTAATTTGGCCGAAGTGGCTACATATTCGCCGGCGTCCCAAAAGCTTACTGTAGGCTCAACGGTAAGTCCATAAACGATTAGGGCTATCAGAAAAACAGTCCAGCCCAAAAGGACGTTCCATGTATCAAATTGCTTTGAGGTCATCCAAAAGTTTCATACAAAGAACTTCTAGATAGAGACAAAATGGTTTTAAAAGTGGTTGGATTTTGGTGCTAGTACCCGTACTAATTCCGTATTTTTTGCAATAACTCCTCACGACTGGATACGTGCAACTTACTATAGATATTGGTAATATGT
This sequence comes from Ulvibacterium sp., assembly GCF_028285715.1. GTDB lineage: Bacteria > Bacteroidota > Bacteroidia > Flavobacteriales > Flavobacteriaceae > Ulvibacterium. The sequence continues at coordinate 64,127 of NZ_JANQOO010000024.1, read as the reverse complement.
GTTTTTACGGTACTGAGGCTAATAAAAAGCTCATTGGCAATCTCCTTATTGCTCTTGCCTTGCAGAATTAGGCCCTGTATATTCCTTTCCTGCCTACTTAGACCTACCTTGGGCAAACCGTTTCTTTCACGGCGTATCCAGAAGAAAAACAACACCAACCCTATAATAGTGAATCCTAAAAACCCAATAATCAACTTACTGGTCTTGTATTTGCTTTCCACTACCTCCGTGGTTAAGAAGGCCAGTTTGTTCTCCAAAAAAAGATAATCCGAACGGTTTATGTCGCTTTTCTTAAGTTTTGTAAGCAGCTGCATATAGTAATCGGGATTCTCGGTAATATCCAAATCGAGTAGGTTTTTGCTATCCAAAATCTGGATGGCCAACAACTTTACCTTTAATATTCTGATCGAATCGCGCGCGTAATCCCTAAATTCAGACTCCGTTCCTTCTTGAGTAGACGTCGGAGTATTTAGTTGTGCTTCAAAGTACTTTAATTTTTTCCATTCCCTGATTTCAAGATTACCGTAATCATCCTTAGTTTGTACCGAACGATTGTCCAAATACAAAGTATCTGCTTGGGCATATAAATTTACCGTTGCCCACAAGCCAAAAACAATACCATAAATAGCTGAAAACCTCAAATCCTCAAAATTAATTTACCTAAATGTCTATAAAATCCGGGAGGCATGCAAATTTGATAATATATCCACCACCTCATCCAGCTCCGTTTGTACCTTAGGGTCCGTACAGTTTATTAAAATGGCGAATACCATCTGTAACTCGGGATAAACAAAAAAGTTGGAATACCCTCCTATACCACTACCGATATGGCCATAAAAAGGCCTGCCTCCTTTATCCATACTTACTTCCCAGCCTAAACCATAATACGTGGGATTGCCCTTTATTTTTCGAGAAGTCAAAAATTGCGATAGTACTTCTTTGTGTGCTATTTTTCCATCCAAATAAGCCTGACCCAACTTGGCAATGTCCTCAGAAGTTGAGAGATAACCTCCTCCTGCCATTTTATAATAATTGTTCACTGGAATTGACTTTCGAAAACCATGGCGATTTTTAGAGTAGAACGCAGTACGATTGAAATTACCTGAAATTCCCTTATCAGTTGTCCAAAAACCGTGATTCGATGGATATTCCGCAAATGTACGACCCATTCCCAAAGGTACTAAAACCCTTTGCCTCACGTAATCCTCAAAGGGCATACCACTGGCCTCTTGCATGGCCAATGAGATCAATACCCAATCAAAACTGTTATAGTGATAAGCGGTCCCAGGTCGGAAGAGTAAATCGTCATCCTTGAAAATTACAATACTTTCCCTTATGGAATATGCTTTGTTGAGTCCATACTCCTTACCGCGATATCCGCGAATACCAGCGGTGTGGCTGGCCAATTGCCGAATGGTAAAATCCCATTGCTTTTTAGGGAAATAGGGTACATACTTATAAAATGAAGTATCCAGGTCCATTAGACCATCATTGACCATTAAGGCCAAGGCCGTAGCGGCAATAGGTTTGGATACACTGGCAATACGGAAAATGGTTTTTGTAGGTTCTAAAAGGATTCTTTGGTCCAAATCGGAATATCCATATCCTTTTTGCAACAGTACTTTTCCTTGCCCCAGCACGGTAATTGAAATACCCGGTACTTTATATTCATTTACCAAAGAGGCCAAGATGTAATCTGCTTTGGCCAGACCTTGCAACTCGGCAGCATTCCCGACCATCCTTTTTTTTGTCAAAAAGTCTTTTAACCGTGTAAGGATAGCTTTCATTCAATAGCTATTGAAAAATCAATCTTCCATTAAAAATTTCCTCTACATCCACCTCAGAAGGTCGATTGAAACTGATAACATCTCCCGTACCACGAATTAAGCCGGTCAAGGACTGTTGCGGATTGATGAACATATCATTGGAACCTCTATGGTTTAAATTGACGTTCTCGGCGATAAGGTTTTCCGCCTCGATTCTCGAGTCTCCCGCTGCTATCGTAAGATTCAGGTTCTGTACGGTTCCTCTTAATTTAAAGTAAGCTATGCCGTTAGAAGCAATACTTAGGTTTTCCGAATCAACTTCTAGGTCAAATTCACCATCTGTGGTTTCAGTCTCGGGATTTATAAAACTTTCGGACAATAAGGTGAGCGTTGGATATGCAAGTACCCCGTCACTTTGAATGGGCAAGCCGGTGCTACTTCGAATCTCTGTGATGTTGGGCGAGGTGACATGGACCGTGGTCAATCCGTACTCTCGAAAAAGGTTACAGCCATTGCCATTACGTAGTAGTAACCGGTCGCCTTCCAAGGTAGCCGTCACCTCGTCTTGAAGAAATTCACCCGTCTCTATTTCAACTTTTTGCGTATTGCCTTGTCTTATTATTAAACTCACATTCTCAAAAACGGTAATCTTGGAAAAGCTGGGAAGCAGTATCTCCTCTCGAATAATTTCTCCTGCATTTTGAAGGCAATCCGGTGCATTTTCGGTATTGCAGGCAAATTGAAAAATACAACATACCAAAACCGGTAACAACCCTAAACCAAGTGTTCGATTTTTTAAAAATTCCGGGTTCCAAATTCTCAATTTCAAAACTTTGATTTTCTATATCACTTTATTCCACACTCCACATTTCACAATCGAATCCCTACGCCAAACTCCAATGCCTCTGCCTTGGCACCATGTGATTTTAAGGTCAACGCACTAAAGATTTTTTTCCCAAAATAGCGTTTTAAACCTATTCGATTGTATATGCGCCCTTCAAAATCGAATGGATAATAAACATAATATCCCAATTGAGTGATGACGGACATTTTATTAATGAATAGTTCATGCCCCAAAAATAGGCCTGCTCGTTTATAATCGGTATCTTCCTCGACTTCCATTTCTGGGAAGGAAGTACTCTGAAATCGAATCAATTCCTTTAGGAAGTTGGAAAAGAACAAATCAGCACCCAGTTGGATGGCACTTTTTCTTCCAAGACGTTTATCGGCATAGCCTGAAATTATAAAAAATCCGTATTGACCTAAATCGATTACGTCACTTTCATTTAGTCCCGCTCGAAACGCGATATTGTATCGGATAGGTTCGGTAACCTTTTCCTTTTCCCTATGGATGTACTCCACTTCTTCCATATTCCCCAAAGTATATGTAAGTCCCGCATTAAAAGCAAAGGTGTTGGTAGACGTATTGGGCGCCTTGAAATTGGCATTGGAATAATGTACAAGCGAAATTCCTACCTTAAAACCCAATCGCTTGAATATATTTTCCTTGTAATAGTTTAACATGAGGTAAGTAGAACTCAAAAAATGGGACCCATAGGCATTGTTCCTAAAATTTTGATTTTTGTCGTAGGGATTGGTATTGTAGGCAATCCCTTGTCCAATCCGGAACTGTAAGTTCCGTTTGAAAAAATAGAAATTATAGTGGGCGTATACCCCGTAATTTTCCCCCAAGGTGCTGTTGTTCATATTCTGATATACAAAAGAATACCCTATATCAGGATAGTTATAGAGCTGTTCCCATTCTTTGGCTCCAAAAGTTTTTTGATTATATCCGAGAATGAAACCTGAGGGATGTTCGGTTATTAAATGGCTTATATCCGGATTATGAAGGAGAATGGAACCATAAAACGGGCTGACATCCAAGACAAATCTCTTGGTGGCATCCGTATTTTGAGCAAATGAAAACGAGATCAAAAACAGAAAAATGGGGAATAAACTTCGGTTCATGGAATGTAAAGGTAAGTACCAAATAGGAAATACGGAATTGGAAGTATGAAATACCTCCACACAAGAGACGAAGCGCGAAGTTAGAAGTGCTCAAACAAAATAAGGCGTATAGGGTGAGAAAAAGTAAGCACAGGACGTTAAAGTCTTTACTTTCCATCCCTAAGTATCTAGCAAAACTAAAAGACCGCTTCTGCTATAGCCTTAATATTGTCAGATTTTCCCATGGAGTAATAATGTAATACAGGAACACCTGCAGCTTTTAGCTCCTTGGATTGTTCTATGGCCCATTCTATACCAACTTGCCGTACGGCCTTGTTATCTTTGCAAGCCTCTACGGCATCGATGAGATCTTGCGGTAAGTCTATCCGGAATATAGGGGGCAATAGTTGCAAATGCCTCTTTACTGCAATAGGTTTAATCCCCGGAATTATCGGTACATCAATACCCATTGCCCTGGCTTCCTTTACAAATTCAAAATATTTTTTGTTATCAAAGAACATTTGGGTAACCACATAGTCCCCTCCCGCGTCTACCTTTTCCTTTAAACGCCTTAAGTCCGTTTTTAGGGACGGGGCTTCCAGATGTTTTTCAGGATATCCGGCCACACCAATACAGAAATCGGCACAATTATCCGTTTCCACCACTTCGTGTAGATATTCCCCGCAATTTAAATTATGAATTTGCTTAATCAAGTCAATGGCGTAAGGATGGCCTCCTTTGGTAGGTCTAAAGTGTTTTTCCTCCTTCATGGCATCTCCACGTAATGCCATAACGTTGTCTATGCCCAAGTAGTGACAGTCCACTAAGAGATACTCGGTTTCCTCCTTGGTGAATCCTCCACAAAGCACATGGGGAACCGTATCCACATCGTATTTGTGCTTTATGGATGCGCAAATACCTACGGTACCTGGCCTCATACGTGTGAGTTTTTTATCCAACAGACCATCTCGGTCAATATATACGTATTCCTCCCTGGATGTAGTTACGTCTATAAATGGGGGTTCAAACTCCATCAAAGGACTAATGTTGTTGTACAGCTCCTGAATGTTCTTCCCTTTTACCGGGGGTATAATTTCAAAGGAAAACAAGGTTTTTCCTTGAGCTTCTTGAATATGATCGGTTACTTTCATTTTGTAGTATTGTCTTCCTAGGTTTTGTACCCGATCGACTTTGTCGAACAGGTAGTCGTACTATTTAGTCTCTTTTATATTTTGCTCGGGCACTCACTATGACAAGGCAGGACAAAGAGTTAATAAGCCTACCGGGCATTCTCCTCACAATATTGTTTTACATCAGTCTTCCACAATGTTAGGCGCCAACCATTTTGTGGCCTCTTCCAAAGGAATGCCCTTTCTCTTGGTAAAATCGCCCACCTGATCTTCCTTTATTTTTCCAAGCCCAAAATATCGGGCTTCCGGATGCCCAAAGTAATATCCACTGACCGATGCCGCCGGCCACATTGCCAAACTTTCCGTCAATTTTACCCCTATTTTCTCCTCGACATCCAGTAGGTCCCAAATGGTCAATTTTTCCAGATGGTCAGGACATGCGGGATAGCCAGGTGCCGGACGTATTCCCTTATATGATTCCTTGATCAACTCTTCGTTGCTTAAATCTTCATTATGGGCATAGCCCCAATGGGTAATCCGTATTTGCTTGTGCAGGTATTCCGCGAACGCTTCCGCAAAACGATCGGCCAATGCCTTTACCATAATCGAATTGTAATCGTCGTGCTCTTTTTCATAAGCTGCTGCCAATTCCGATGTGCCAAAGCCCGTGCTTACACAAAAACAGCCCATATAATCCTGCCTCCCGGTTTCTTTGGGAGCAATAAAATCGGATAATGCAAAATTGGGAACACCGTCACGCTTTTTTAATTGTTGCCGTAGTGTCCTAAAAACAAACTTTCGATTCTGGGCCAATACTTCAATATCATCGTGGTTGATCGTGTTCGCTGCAAAAAGTCCAAAAATCGCCTTTGCTTCCAGTAGTTTTTCGTCCACAATTCTCTTCAACATTTTCTGGGCATCTTCAAACAACTCGGTAGCCTGTTCGCCGACAACATCATCAGTCAAAATATTTGGATACTTTCCATGTAAATCCCAACTTCGGAAAAAAGGAGTCCAATCGATATAATCCACCAAAAGGGACAAATCCAAGCTCTCGATGATTTGTATTCCCATATTGTTTGGTTCAATTATTCCAGTTTCCGACCAATTGATTTGGAACCTGTTGTCCCTTGCTTCTTTTAGGGTCAAATACTCTTTTTGTTTGGTGCGCTTTAGAAATTTATCCCGGAATTGTTCATAATCTTCCTTGATACCGTTTATATAAGCTTCCGAAGTTTCTTTTTGCAACAAATCGCCCACAACGGTAACTGCACGGGATGCGTCATTGACATGGACCACAGCATTTTTATATTGCGGATCAATTTTAACCGCCGTATGTGCCTTGCTCGTAGTAGCACCTCCTATCAGCAGGGGAACCTTAAAATCCTGACGTTCCATTTCCTTGGCGAGATGCACCATTTCATCCAATGATGGCGTAATCAATCCGCTTAGTCCAATGGCGTCTACCTTTTCATCTACAGCCGTTTTGATTATTTTCTCCGGAGGGACCATAACACCCAAATCCACTATTTCATAATTGTTACACGCCAGAACTACACTTACAATGTTTTTTCCTATATCGTGTACATCACCCTTAACGGTTGCCATCAATATTTTACCTGCAGAACTGGAGTTCCCGACTTGAGGGTTTTTCAATTTCTCCTCCTCAATAAATGGGAGTAGATAAGCCACCGCTTTTTTCATGACCCTGGCAGATTTCACTACTTGCGGCAAGAACATCTTTCCGCTTCCAAAGAGATCGCCTACCACATTCATTCCTGTCATCAAATGACCTTCGATTACTTCAATAGGTTTATCGACACTCTGCCGGGCCTCCTCTACATCGGCTTCTATGTATTGGTCGATGCCCTTTACCAATGCCCTTGTAATCCTTTCCTGTAAGGGTTCTTCACGCCAAGATAAATCTACCTTACTCTCCTTGGCCTTGCCGACAACGGTTTCGGCAAAATCCAACAAACGTTCCGTGGCATCATCCCTTCTATTTAAAACGACATCCTCTACATATTCGAGTAAGTCCTTGGGAATATCGTCATAGACCTCAAGCATCGTCGGGTTTACAATACCCATGTTCATACCAGATTTTATGGCATGATACAGGAACACGGAGTGCATGGCTTCCCGGACCGGGTTATTGCCCCGAAACGAAAATGAAACGTTGCTTACCCCTCCACTAACGCTGCAATGGGGTAGATTCTCGCGCACCCACTTGGTGGCTTCGATAAAATCCAATGCATTGCGTTTGTGTTCATCCATTCCCGTGGCGACCGGGAATATGTTGAGGTCAAAAATGATATCCTCCGGGGGAAATGCCACCTCCTTTACCAAAATATCATAGGATCTTTTGGAAATTTCTACACGGCGATCGTAGTTGTCCGCTTGCCCCACCTCATCAAAGGCCATGACGATAACGGCGGCCCCGTACCGTTTTATTAATTTTGCATGCTGTATAAACTCAGCCTCGCCTTCCTTTAAGCTAATGGAATTTACCACACATTTTCCCTGGACTACCTGCAACCCGGCCTCTATAATTTCCCATTTGGAACTATCTATCATAATGGGTACCCTGGCAATGTCCGGTTCAGCGACTATCAAATTAAGGAACCTTACCATGGCCTCTTTCCCATCGATAAGACCATCATCCATATTGATGTCTATAATCTGGGCACCACCTTCCACTTGATCCCTAGCTACTTCCAGAGCCTCCTCATACTTTTCCTCCTTAATCAACCGAAGAAACTTCCTTGAACCGGCCACATTAGTACGTTCACCCACATTGATAAAATTACTTTCCGGGGTTACGATCAAAGGTTCAAGACCTGATAGTTTAAGATATTTTGGTTTTGTTTCCGTCATTACTAATGATATAATACTTCTGGAAAAAATTTATAAGAACGGCGTAGGGCATTCTTCCCATTATGATAATCCGGAGATTGTTGAAAATCAAATTCCTTATTTTCCAAGGTGTCGCAATTCATTAATGAAATATACTGGTCTTTTGTTTCAATACATCTTCCAAGTTCATGTGCGCCATACCCCTTTGTCTTAGTAATTGTTGAAGTGGCTTGAGCAAGACTTTGTTCAAATTCTTTTGATAAGCCTTGCCCTATATTTAAAATGGTCACTTCCAAAATCATACCGATACAGATGCTACTTTCAATTTTCTAGGGCCATATTCCTTTACCAATTCGGCAATTGCCGATATATGCTTCGGTGTGGTCCCGCAACATCCACCCACAATGTTTACAAGTCCCTTTTCCACATATTCCTTGATCTGGGCTGCCATTTGTTCCGGGGATTCATCATACTCACCAAAAGCATTGGGTAAGCCGGCATTGGGATGGGCGGAAATAAAATGTTCCGATCTACCGGAAATTACCTCAAGATGTGGTACCAATTGACTGGCTCCCAGAGCACAGTTGAACCCGACGGATAAAATGGGGATGTGCGAAACGGATATCAAAAAGGCTTCCGCAGTCTGCCCGGATAATGTTCGTCCAGAAGCATCGGTAATGGTACCGCTGACCATTATGGGAACATCTATTTTCCTTTCTTCCTTTACCTCCTCTATCGCAAATAAGGCCGCTTTGGCATTTAGCGTATCAAAAATGGTTTCGACCAATAGAATGTCCGCTCCACCGTCCAACAACGCCTCTATTTGTTCTTTATAGGCAAGGCGAAGTTCGTCAAAGGAGATGGCGCGAAATCCAGGGTCGTTCACATCCGGGGACATGCTAGCCGTTTTATTGGTGGGACCAATACTGCCCGCAACGAACCTAGGTTTATGCGGTTCCAAGCCAGTAAACTCTTCTGCTACTTTTTTCGCTATTTTAGCCGATTCATAATTAAGTTCATAGACCAGTTCTTCCATATGGTAATCCGCCATGGCGATTGAGGTACCCGAAAATGTATTGGTTTCCACGATATCGGCACCAGCCGCGAAGTATTTTCCATGGACCTCCGCGATAGCATCCGGTTGTGTTATGGACAATAGGTCATTGTTGCCTTGTAATGGATGTTCCCAATCCTTAAAGCGTTCTCCACGAAAATCGGATTCGGTAAACTTGTAGCGCTGGAGCATTGTTCCCATGGCCCCATCCAATACCAGAATACGCTCCTGAAGTATGTCTTGAATTTTTTTCATATTAACCCCTATGTGCAATATTAAAAGCTGCACAGATTTAATGTTAACTAAGAAAGGGAATGTTGGACGAAAACTTGATCCTTGTTATCTGCCACCTCATGATAGAGTGATAGAATGTAGCACCTTCTTTACAGGAAAGGGTTGCCAAGGTTTCATAGGGTCTAGTCCCTCCACCTTTCTTGATAACGATTTCAATTTTTTAATGAACTGGTGCAAAGTAACGTCAAGGTACTCTTAAATGCAAACAATCCCTTGTTTTTTTAACATATAGCCTTAACGAAAAACCCTCTAACAAATTTTGTAAGAGGGTTAAAATTCAAATAAGAACGGAAAATCGATACTATAATATGCTCTGGACCACTTCTTTTTTGGCTTCTTTTTTGGTCCCGTCAAAACCTTGAACCCCGCCTACTGTTGTATACTTCATTACATAACGCTTATCCGGATTTATAATCTGATAGGCATATTGGCACATAACCGCCGCCTCGTGGAAACCGGACAGAATCAACTTTAATTTGCCCTCATACGTATTGACATCGCCAATAGCAAATACCCCGGGAATGTTGGTTTGGTAGTCCTTGGCATTGTTTACCTTAATGGCGTTTTTTTCAATTTCAAGGCCCCAATCCCCAATAGGCCCCAATTTTGGCGACAAGCCAAAGAGAGGGATAAAATTGTCCGTCTCCACGTAGGTTTCGCCTTTGGACGCATCGTTATGCTTTATAACCACGGCTTCCAAATGTTCGTCCCCATATAATTTTTTTACCTCGGCTTCGGTATAGAGCTTTATTTTTCCAAGTTTGGCCAATTCCGATGCTTTTTCAACGGAATCCAATGCCCCTCTGAATTCATTTCTACGATGAACCAGAGAGACTTCAGAGGCAATATCGGACAAGAAAATGGCCCAATCCAAGGCAGAATCACCACCCCCGGCGATAACTACTTTTTTATTCCGATAAACTTCAGGGTCTTTAACCATATAAGCAACCCCTTTGTCCTCAAAATCCGTAATATTCTCGATAGGAGGTTTACGGGGCTCAAAAGAGCCTAATCCACCGGCAATAACTACTACGGGCGCCTGATGTTTTGTCCCTTTATTTGTAGTTACGATAAACGAACCGTCTTCCTGCTTATCCAAGGTTTCTGCACGTTCACCCAGAGTAAATCCTGGCGCAAAAGGTTTTATCTGTTCCATAAGATTATCTACCAATTCGCCCGCCAAAATTTCTGGAAAGGCCGGAATATCATAGATGGGTTTTTTCGGGTATATTTCCGAACATTGGCCTCCCGGTTGCGGCAACGCATCGATAAGGTGGGTTTTAAGCTTTAGTAATCCGGCCTCGAATACCGTGAACAGTCCCGTGGGACCTGCTCCTATAATAATTATATCTGTTTTAATCATAATTCTGAACTTAACTCGTGTATATTATTTTCAACGACCTTTCGTACGGACGCCCTATGATTTACTACTTCACCAATGATAATAATGGCCGGATTGGCCAATTCTTCCTTCTGAACGACCTCCAAAATAGTATCGATTGTCCCAATCCCTATTTTTTCGTCCTCTCTGGTCCCATTTTGAATAATGGCAACGGGAGTATCCCATTTTTCTTCATTTTTGAAGAGGTTAACAATTTCAGGAAGTTTGGACATTCCCATTAGAATAACCACCGTGGCACTTGATTTAGCGGCCAAATATACATCTTGGGACAATTTATGCTCTTTGGTGGTCCCTGTAATAACCCAAAAACTTTCGGCCGAATTTCGCTTTGTTACCGGTATGTTCTGAGCCGATGGCACTGCAATACAGGAAGAAATACCTGGTACCATTTTGGTCGGAATCCCATGATCCGCAGCGTATTTCATTTCCTCTGCACCTCTACCAAAAACAAAAGGGTCACCTCCCTTTAACCTAACCACATGCCCGTGCGTTCTGGCCCTGTTAACGATCAATTCATTGATTTGTTCCTGTTGATAGGCATAACATCCTTTACGCTTGCCCACAAAAATATGCTCGGCTTTAGGGGAATATTCCAATAATTCCGGATTTACCAAGGCATCATACAATACCACATCTGCCATACCCAGGGCTTTGATGGCCTTTACGGTTATGAGTTCCAAATCTCCAGGACCCGCACCAATTACCGTAAGAAGGGGCGCTTTCCCAGTTAAAGGAAGAACTTTGGTATAAACCTCTTTTGATATGTTATTTTCTAAATTCATTTCTCTACGATACTTGGGCCAATTCCAACTCCCTGAGTTGCTCCACTTCCTTTAAAAAGCCTTTGGCATCTTCCAAATAGTTTTTGGCAAACGATTCCGAAGGTTCGTTTTGGTTTAGTTGCAGGACTAATTCCTCAAATCCCTTACCCAGATTAATCCTTCCTGATGACACAAATTTTTCATCGAAATCCTTTATGATACCGGAATGGGTATTCACCTTGGTATTCTCCGCAGTGAGCAAGGCCTTTGCCGAATTTACCATGGAGGTATAGGAGTAATAAATACTGGCGGCCCATTTTCCTTGGTCAAAAGTATCCTTTGCATTTTGAATTTTTTCCTCACTTTCAAAAAGCAAGGTCGCCACTAAATCGATGACAACTCCCGCACATTCTCCTACACCAATTGCCTTTTTATAACGTTCCGTTGCTCCCCAATCAATAAAATCTTCCGGGGTAAGGTTATCTATTTCTGTCAAGGGCTTTAGAAAGTCGTAGAAATATATCTGACCCTTCTCGGCATAATAATCCGCAAAGGGAGCGCCCTTGCCATTTGCATCAAAATCATCTAGAATAAGTCTTAATGCTTCAGGACCCCTTTTGCTAGGTATCTTTATTACTTTATCGGCAAACCGTCCATTACCATTACCATCGTTTCCACCTCCTAGCAGAACTTGCAATGCAGGCGCCACCAATTTATCCTTGGTACGGATACTCATGCCTTGAAATCCGATATTGGCCATATTATGTTGACCGCACGCATTCATACATCCACTAATTTTTATGACCACATCAGGATTCTGAATATAGTTAGGGTATTCCTTTTTAATTATCCTTTCTAGCTCTTCGGCAATTCCCGTACTACTTGCAATCCCTAAATTACATGTATCCGTTCCAGGACAGGCGGTAATATCCGCGGCTTTGTTGTAACCTATTTCGGTAAATCCTAATTTTTCTAATTCAGTGTAGAAAAATGGGACCGATTCCTCTTTTACAAAGGGAATAAGGATATTTTGACGCAGCGATAACCGAATTTCACCAGCGGCATAATTTTCGACCAAATCCGCCAATAATCTTGCCTTATCCGTATAAAAATCGCCTAACAAAACCTTGATGCCAATAGCCACAAAACCTTCTTGTTTTTGAGGAACCAAATTGGTGGACTTCCATTTTTCAAAGGCCTCTTTATCCTGAATTATTACTTCTGGAGCCGATTTTTCCGAAACTACAATCTTGGGATAAGATTGTGCATCAATGGGATACGACTTATGGGGAACAGCTTTTTGTTCTGCTTGCAGTAATTCCTTAAATCCGTCCAGGCCAACATCCTTTAACAAGAATTTCATCCGAGCCTTGGCCCTACTTCTACGTTCACCATAACGGTCGAAAACTCGTATTACACCATCCATTAAGGGAATAATCCTGTCCGAGGGAAGAAACTCGAACAACACATCACCATGCCTTGGTTGAGAGCCCAATCCACCACCGATCAATACCTTAAAACCTCTTACACCTTCCTGAACTTTCGCGATAAAACCAAGATCGTGCATGTAGGAAAGTCCCGTATCCGCATCGCTTGCCGAAAATGAAACCTTGAACTTGCGCCCCATTTCCTGACCTATTGGATTTCGAAGAAAATACTCAAAAAGGGAATGGGCATATGGAGACACGTCAAAAGGTTCGTCCACATCTATTCCTGCGGTTTCACTGGCCGTAACGTTCCGAACCGTATTACCACAAGCCTCGCGTAGTGTTACATCGTCTTTTTCCAACTCTGCCCAAAGTTCCGGGGTGCGTTCCAAATCCACATAATGAATCTGGATATCCTGACGGGTAGTGATATGCAAACGGCCTCGGGAATACTCATCCGAAACATCGGAAATCCTATGCAATTGATTGGAGGTTACTTTTCCGTAAGGTAGCTTAATACGGACCATCTGGACGCCTTGCTGTCTTTGGCCATAGACTCCCCTTGCCAAGCGTAGACTGCGGAACTTCTCTTCATCCATGTTTCCTTCCTTGAACTCCCTAATCTTTTTCTCCAGTTCTATAATGTCTTTTTCTACAACCGGATTCTCTATTTCCGTTCTAAAGCTTTGCATATCTTTAAGTTATGATGTTCGTCTATTCCAATCTGAATTTCTTTCTATAATACCTATAGGATTTATAGGAATTAAAACTGTTTTTACAATCATTAAAAACTAAATACTTCCCATAGAACTTTACCGTATTGCCAGGAAAAATCAGTTTTATCAATTGATGAATCCTACTCCGGCCGTATTATTGGTCCGGGTATCCAGTAGGATGAACGAACCATTGGTCCTATGCGCCTTAAAGGCATCATAAAATATAGGTCTGTTCAATCTAAATTTCACTTGAGCAATATCGTTCATGTCCAATGCGACCACTCCTTCTTCTATACCTGAATAGTCCGGAAGAATCTTATGCTCTATACTATCTACTTTTGCCAATACTTTGTTGATACCATGTTGCACAACGTATTTACCCCCGGTCGTTAACTTCTCCGAATCCATCCATGAAACCGTTGCCGTAAATTGCTTATCAATGGTTGGCAAATCACCCGCCTTTACCAACATGTCCCCTCTACTTACATTCACTTCATCTTCCAACGTAATGGTAACTGAAGAGCGTCTTGGAGCGGTTTTATATTCTTTGTCATAGAAGTAAATACCCTTAATCCTGGATTTAGTCATAGACGGCAAAATTACTACCTCATCACCAACGTTGAGTTCCCCTCCATAAACTTTACCTGCAAATCCTCGAAAATCGTGAAAATCATCCGTTTTTGGCCGAATGACATATTGCACTGGGAAACGAGGTGTACCTACGTTATAAATATCCTGCAAGTCCAACTCTTCCAAATGCTCCAAAAGTGTTTGCCCGGTATACCATGGGGTGTTATCCGAATGATTCACGACATTATCACCCTTAAGGGCGCTTACCGGAATAAAGGTTATTTTCTGATCTTCATAATCCCTTTTTTCCATAAGCCGTTCAAAATCGGATTTAATTTGATTGTATCGTTCTTCCGAAAAATCCACCAAATCCATTTTGTTTATAGCGACCACAACATCTTTTACACGTAACAAATTGTTGATGAAGAAGTGTCGATTGGTTTGTTCTATGACTCCTTTTCGTGCATCTATCAAAATAATAGCAGCTTGTGAGGTGGAAGCACCCGTAACCATATTCCGTGTATACTCTACATGCCCCGGAGTATCAGCAATGATATAACTTTTAGATGCGGTAGAAAAGTAGATATGGGCCACATCTATTGTTATTCCCTGCTCACGTTCGGCCACGAGACCATCCGTTGCCAGGGAAAAATCCAGATAATCGTAACCTTTTAGTTTACTGGTTTTTTCTATGGCTTCGAGCTTATCGTCTGTCAACGATTTGGTATCATACAATAATCTACCGATCAAGGTACTTTTACCGTCATCTACACTTCCTGCCGTTGCTATTTTTAGTACTTCCATTTTTTTAATTGATAATCGATAGCTACTCGTGCGTAAACACAAGGAGCTTACGACAATTTTAAAAATACCCTTGTTGTTTTCTTTTTTCCATAGCCGCTTCGGACCTCTTATCGTCTATCCGGGCACCTCTTTCTGAAATCTTGGAATCCCGTATTTCAGATACCACTTTATCAATGGTATCCGCATGCGACTCAACAGCTGCCGTACAACTCATGTCTCCAACAGTTCTAAAACGGACCATACGTTCCTCCACGGTTTCATCTTCTGCGCGGAAGACCACATCGTCCTCTGCAGACCAAATAAGACCATCCCTTAAGAAAGTATTGCGTTTATGTGCAAAATAAATGGATGGAATTTCAATATTTTCCTTTTGGATATAGCTCCATACATCCAATTCGGTCCAATTACTTATGGGAAACACCCGAACGTTTTGTCCCATTTCAATCTGACCGTTCAACATGTCGAACAGTTCAGGGCGCTGGTTTTTTTCATCCCATTGGCCAAAATCGTCCCGAACTGAGAAAATACGCTCTTTAGCGCGTGCCTTTTCCTCATCCCTTCGGGCACCACCTATACAAGCATCAAACTTAAATTCTTCAATGGCATCCAAAAGTGTTGTTGTCTGTAAAATATTACGACTGGCGTACTTACCGGTCTCCTCCACCACTTTGCCCTGATCAATGGAGTCCTGCACATTTCGTACAATCAATTCCACACCTAATTCCCTGACCAATCTATCACGAAATTCGATGGTCTCGGGAAAATTATGTCCAGTGTCTATATGCATTAACGGAAAGGGAATTTTCGCAGGCCAGAAAGCTTTCTGCGCCAAACGCACCAAGGTTATGGAGTCTTTTCCACCGGAAAACAACAACACAGGGCGTTCAAATTGGGCGGCCACCTCCCTCATAATGTATATGGCCTCGTGTTCCAGGGCATTTGCATTGGGTCTATCCCCATTCTTAAATGTTCCTGTCGGTTGTATTTCTTCTAGTACTGTTTCCAAATCAACTTTTTTAAAGACCTCTCAATAGCATTAAGAGGTAGCATTTGTATATTCTTAAGTTAGGTATGCAATCCACATTCCCGGTTTTCCAAAACCTTGGTCGGATCAAAATACTTATGTTCATTAGGTAAATTTCTTTCCTCCAAATACGCATCGAGCTGGGTGTCGCTCCAATAGTAAAAGGGACTAACCTTCAAAACTCCATCCTTGCTTAAACTTAGGATATCCAAACTATCCCTAAGTGCTGTCTGACCTTTCCTCAAGTTGGTAAACCACACATCTGGTTTATGAATCTCCATGGCCCTACGGAACGGCTCCAACTTTACCTGCTCTGTGAATTCCTGGTGCCGTGGGTCATCGATTTGAGGAATTCCCATTATCACATCTCGATATGCCGATGTTTGTTTTGGAACGTACAAGTCGATGTTAAGGCCCAGCCTTTGAATCAATTCTTCCGCATGCTTGTAGGTATTCGGTGTGTTATATCCCGTGTCGCACCAAACTACGGGGATACTGTCCTTTACCTCGGTAACCGCATTGAGGATGGCAACTTCATATGGGCGGAAATTAGTAGTTACCACGGGTTTTTCGGCATTCTTAATGGCCCAGGAAATAATTTCCTCTGGCGGAATGCCTTTAAATTGCACGTTTAGATTTTTTATTTGTTGTTGCGTAAAAGCCATAAGTTATAAGCATTACTTTCCCCAGCCAATCCGGTTCCAAATTCTTTCATGAAAAAAATACAAAACCATCTTGGTCACAAAATCAATAGACGCAATGGATGCCGCCAATACAACCTTTCCAGTAAAAAGGTAGGAGACCAAAAGTGTATCCAAAGTACCAATAATGCGCCAACTTATGGCTTTAGCAATACTTCGAATCGGTTTCTCCGATTTTCTGTCCTCCTTGTAATTGGTCTTGGTGGACTTCTTATCTAAAATCAATTGGTCTGCAATCATGAAAAAAGTACTTTTCGAATTAGTCTAGTGATTTAATAGGAATTCAAAAATAAGATTATTTCCTTAACTAAGACGTTAAAAGTTGCTAAATATTACTTTTACCCCATCGATTTAGTAGATTATTCGTGATTTGCTCTATATTTTGAACAAATCCAGATCAAATCATTGAAGTTTTAAGAATTTAGAATAAGGAGGCTTTGGCCTTTTTGTCTTTATACCAGAATATCCGCCAGAGTATTGTTACGATATACTTCCAGATTGGCGTCCCTCACCTGCAGCATCAGTTTATTCACGGAGCAGGCATTCTCATCTGGGCAGTCGGAACATTTTTCGTAGAAATTAAGGCTAACACAGGGAACCATGGCAATGGGCCCCTCTAGAACACGCATCACATCGGTCATTAAAATGTCAGAGGGTTTTTTGATCAAATAATAACCGCCCCCCTTACCCTTTTTGGAGCCCAAAAATCCAGTCTTTCGTAAAGTGAGTAAAATACTCTCCAAAAACTTCTGTGAAATGTTCTCTTGCTTTGCTATTTCGGCAATCTGTACTGGGTCATTATCCCCTTGGGATGCCAAATATGCCAGTGCTTTTAGTCCATATTTTGTTTTTTTGGAGAGCATAGTACGAAGATAGGGAAATTTAACATTTCGGGATTCCCTAGCCTAATGGGGCAAGCCCAAGGGAGAAAACGACAGTTGCCGGATTACCCCAATGCCTGGCCGATATCGGAAATGATATCATCTATATGCTCCAATCCCACGGATATCCGTACCGTACCATCCGTAATGCCCGTTTCCAATCGTTCTTCACTGGAGAGCTTGCTATGGGTGGTGGAAGCTGGGTGGGTCACTATACTTCTTGAATCCCCTAGATTTGCCGACAAGGAAAGTAATTGGATAGCATCGAAAAATCTTTGTCCCTCCTTTAGCCCCCCCTTTACTTCAAACGCAACGACACAGCCCCCAGCGCTCATTTGCTTTTTTGCCAGTTCATGGTTGGGATGCGATTTTAGGAAAGGATATTTTACCCAATTCACTTTTTCATGTCCTTCCAAAAACTCTGCCAGTCGCAATGCATTGGAGCAATGCCGGTCTACCCTTACAGCCAAAGTTTCCAAACTTTTGGACAATACCCATGCATTGAAAGGGGAAAGGGCCGGACCGGTTATTCTTGAGAATTGATAAATATTATCCACAAGCTCTTTTTTCCCAACCGTTATCCCAGCCATGACCCTTCCTTGGCCATCCATAAGTTTAGTGCCTGAATGAATCACCAAATCCGCTCCAAATTGAATAGGACGCTGCAGATAGGGTGTGGCAAAACAGTTGTCCACAACAAAAATGAGGTTGTGTTTTTTGGCTATGATGCCTAGGGCTTCCAAATCCAAAATGTCTACCCCGGGGTTTGTCGGTGATTCAGCGTAAATCAATTTAGTCTTGGGGGTAATCAATTTTTCGACTTGATCCAGCGCATCAAATTTAAAATAACTATGGTCAATATTCCACCTTGGAAAAAAATTGGTGAATAAGGAATGGGTAGATCCAAAAATACTCCGTGCCGAAAGGATGTGGTCCCCACTATCCAGCAAAGCGGCAAAGGTAGAAAAGACAGCCGCCATACCCGAGGCAAATGCAAAACCGTCTTCTGCCCCTTCCATTCCACAAACCTTGTCAATAAACTCCGAAGAATTGGGGTTGGAATACCGAGAATATATGTTCCTATCCTTTTCCTCCGCAAAGGAAGCTCTCATATCCTCTGCATCCTCGAAAACGAAGCTCGAAGTCAAGTATATTGGATTGGAATGTTCTAGAAATTGCGAACGCGCAACTTGTGTGCGAATAGCATTGGTCTCAAATTTTTTCTTCATCATTTTAACGACTCTCGTTCATTTGTTCATGGTAACCTATCCCTTTTCGGCAATACGTAAAATATCGCCAAAAACACCTCGGGCGGTAACCGCGGCTCCAGCTCCGGCGCCTTGAATTACCAATGGGTGTTTGCCGTAGGACTCCGTATAAATCTCAATTATGGAATCGGAACCTTTTACTTGGCCCAGTGCGCTCTCCTTGGAAACAGAAATCAGTTTTACATCCAAGATACCTTTTTCCTTCTGCAGGTCTCCATGAAGATCCCCTACATAACGGAGTACGTGGCCCTTTTTCTGATTTTTCTTGATCTCATTGAATTTATCGTCCAAGACATCCAAATGCTTCAGGAACTCCTCCACTGTCCCTTTTTGTAATATCTCCGGGATTAGATTTTGGATTTTAATATCCGAGAATTCATTACTTAATTCCAGTTCCCGCGCCAAAATCAGAAGTTTTCTTCCAACATCGTTTCCGGAAAGGTCCTCACGAGGATCAGGCTCGGTAAATCCCTTTCGAATAGCGTCCTTAAGGATGTTGGAAAAGGGAGCCTCAACATCCGAAAGCGTGTTAAAAATGTAACTCAACGAGCCTGAAAAAACTCCTTTTATCCGAGTAATGTTTTCTCCGGATAGGTGCAACAATTTTATGGTATCGATAAGTGGAAGACCTGCTCCTACATTAGTCTCGTATAGATACTGTTTTTGGTTTTTGGCCAATTCCTCGCGCAATAATTGATAATAATCAAATCCCAGGGTGTTCGCTATTTTGTTGGATGAAACCAAGTCAAACCCATTGTCCACAAAATCAAAATAATTCGCTACAAATTCCTCACTTGCCGTATTGTCTACCGTAATTAAGTTTTCCAAATGATTTTTTTTGGCGAATTCAAAAACATCCGACAACACGTATTTCTTACCCTTCTCCTTTATGGCTGTTTTCCAACTTTTTGGAACTCCTTTTTTGTTCAGCAGAATTTTTCGGGAATTGGCTACGGCGAATACCTTTAAATCAATTCCTTTTCGTTTTTCGATGTTCTTTGCGGATTCTAAAATCTGGTCTATCAATGTTCCTCCAACATTGCCATGCCCAAAAATGGCCAGATTAACCTTTTTACTGATGCCAAAAACCTGACCATGCATTACGTTCAATGCCTTGTTTAAGTCCGATTTTTTTACCACCAGACTTACATTCTTTCCGGAAATGGTGTTGTTAAAAAGAAGTGGGACAATTTGGTTTTTTATCAGTGCGTTATATGGTTTGTGGAATGTGCTCAAATCCTGACCCACTATGGATACCACGGAAACATCATCTACAACGGTTATCGTATTAATATCCTTTGACTTGTAATCACTTTTAAATTCCTCATCCAAGGCTTTTTTTGCCTTTTGTGCCTTATTTCTTTTGACTACCAGGCCAATTCCCCTCTCCGAAGATCCTTGGGAAATAATACTTACGTTGACATTGTGTTGTTCCAAAGTTTTGAAGATACGGGCGTCTATTCCAATTTTTCCCAAAAGGCCCCTACCTTCCAAATTGATAAGTGAAACATCCTCTATCACCGAAAGCGACTTAATTCCCTCCTTGCTGGATAGGGCACTGATCAATGTGCCCTCGTTATCATCCTTGTATGTATTGAGTATGCGTAACGGAATATTTTTTTCAATTAAGGGGATAATAGTTTTGGCGTGCAAAATGGTAGCTCCAAAATTGGCCAATTCATTGGCCTCCGAATAGGAAAGATTGGCTATACGCCTAGCTTCTGGGACCAAATCTGGATTGGCGGTAAAAATTCCATCAACATGTGTGTAATTTTGAAGTTCTTCCGCGTCCAAAAAATTGGCCAGCAAAGCCGCCGTATAATTGCTTCCGTTTCTTCCTAATGTTGTGGTTTCCCCATCAACCGTTGAAGCGATAAATCCCGTAATAACGGGCACATTGTCCCTATTCAATTCCGAAAACCGAAGAAGCACGTTTTCCCTTGAAACATCTTCCAAAAGTTTGGCATCACCAAAGGTATCATCAGTCTTAATCAGGGTTCTGGAATCTAGCAGCTGTGCTGCCACTCCCTTACCGATAAGTAGTTTGGTTATCAATTTGGCCGAAATCAATTCCCCATAGGCCAATACTTCATCCTTAATTTTGGCACTGTAATCCCCAAGAAGCGAAACTCCTTCGAATAACTTGGCCAATTCCTTAAATTCCGTAGACAGGTTTACATTCGCAAAAGTGTGTTTCTGGTACCTTTCAAAAGCTTCAAAATCTTCCTGATAATCGGTATTGGCGGCTGCCTTCTCCAAAATAGTCTCAAGTTGATCCGTAGCTTTTTCCCTTGCTGAAAGTACAACGGCAACGTTATCACCAGCCTTTACTTTGGTAGTGATAATTTCCAACACACGCCCCAAACCTTCACCATTGCTAAGCGACTTACCTCCAAACTTTAGGATTTTGATTTTTTTTGATTTTCCGTTCTTGCTAAAGATTCCGTTGAGCAATTTTTGCATTTGCTCAAACTCTATTAAAAAGGCATCGTGCCCATGAAGGGATTGTACCTCCCCATAGGTGACATTACTATTGGCCTGTGCCAAGCGCTTAAACGTTTCCTTATTCTCTTTAGCCGTAAAGAATAAATCAGAATCCACTCCGATGATATGGATATTGGTCTCGCTGTTCTCCAATTCTTTAAAAGCCTTGTCATCCCCGCGGGTGATGTCTATGGTCTTCAGTAACTGGTTCATCAATTTATAGGCCGATAATTGAAACCGTTCCTGTAACTTCTTTCCATGGTGCATCAGCCAACTTTCCACATTAAAAACCTGAAGCTCCTCATTAGTACTCCTTTGAAACCGCACCTTGAAGGATTCCGGGGTACGGTAACAAAGCATAGCATGCATTCGGGCGTCGTGTACCGGCTGTTTGGAGTTCACCAAAAATTGTTCCTGTATTTGGCAATTGGCAATTAACCAATCGGTTGATTTCCAATCGGAGGCGACGGGAATCAAATGTGTAGTAATTGCCGGATCTATCGCAGCCATTTCCCAGGCGATACCGCCACCCAGTGAGCCGCCAATAATAGCAAACAATTTTTTTATCTTGAGCTGTTCCAAGCCCAACAGAAACATTCGGGCAACATCCCCGGCCACGAAATCCTTATAATTGTCTATTACAAATCCATCATACCCATTCCCTGGGATATTGAATGAAAGTATGGTATAGTTAAGCGTATCAATACACTTCCCTTCGCCGATAAGGGCGGACCACCAACCGTTGTCACCTGTTACATTGGAATTTCCCGTTAATGCATGGTTGACCAACACAATAGGTGCACTATGTAATGGTTTTCCAAATAACTGATAGGACAACTGGATATCCTGGGAAACACCACTAAGGGTAGTGAACGTATTTAACTTTAGATGCTTTAGCATGGGAGAGCCTGGGTAATTATTTTTTGGATCTTTATTTTAAATTCTTGGGGCATTCTTCACATTACATTGGAGCACCTTCCCCAATTTTAGGGGAAGGGCTTCAACTCTTTCGTACTCTAAGCTAAATAGTCGCAAAGGCCTGTTCCAAATCCGCTTTTAAGTCCTCCAAATCCTCCAATCCAACGGATAACCGTATCAAATCCTTGGTTACTCCGGTAGATTCCTGTTCAGCATCATCCAATTGTTGATGTGTTGTACTGGCCGGATGGATAACTAGCGATTTGGTATCTCCAATATTGGCCAAGAGCGAAAATATTTTTGTGGCATCCACAACTTTTTTGGCCGATTCGAACCCACCTTTTACGCCGAATGTCACTATACCACTTTGGCCGTTAGGTAGGTAATCCGCTGCCAGGGAATGATATTTGCTTGATTTAAGTCCGGG
Source organism: Ulvibacterium sp. (assembly GCF_028285715.1). GTDB lineage: Bacteria > Bacteroidota > Bacteroidia > Flavobacteriales > Flavobacteriaceae > Ulvibacterium. The sequence goes on along the minus strand of NZ_JANQOO010000024.1, from coordinate 41,700 downwards.
ATAGTTTACCCAACTTACTTCCTCCCTGTCCTCTAACCATTGGGCCAAGGCCAGTGCATTTTCACTATGTTGTTTCATCCGTACGGTCAGTGTTTCCAATCCTTGCAGTATCTGAAATGCGTTAAACGGACTCAAGGCCCCTCCATAGTCTCGCAGCCCTTCTATCCGCGCCTTAATAATAAATGCTATAGGGCCTACGGCTTCATGATAAACTAAGCCATGATATCCCGGCGAAGGTTCCGTAAACTCCGGGAACTTACCATTGGCCCAGTCAAATGTCCCGGCATCGATGATAGCCCCGCCCAAGGCCGTTCCATTTCCGTTTATGTATTTCGTCAGCGAATGGATTACAATATTTGCGCCATGTTCAATGGGTTTCAATAATGCCGGAGTAGCCACGGTATTGTCCACAATAAAGGGAATTTGGGCCTTTTTTGCCTCAGCAGAAATTGCCTTTAAGTCTAATACGTCCAACTTGGGGTTGCCCAGTGATTCTACAAAAATGGCCCTTGTATTGTCCTGTACCGCTTTTCCAAAGTTGGTCGGATCGGAAGGATCGACAAAGGTAGTCGTTATTCCCAATCGGGGCAGGGTTACACTTAAAAGATTATAGGTACCTCCATATAAACTATTGGAAGCCACAATATGATCCCCAGTTTTCAACAATACCAAAAGCGTATTGGCTACAGCTGCTGTGCCAGAGGCTGTCACCAGACCGGCAACTCCACCTTCCAAGGCCGCAAGGCGTTGCTCCAAAATATCATTGGTAGGATTGTTTATCCGGGTGTAAATGTTACCAAATTCAGCTAAGCCAAAAAGATTTGCCGCATGGTCGGAATCGTTGAATACATAGGCCGTACTCTGATAAATGGGAACAGCTCTTGTACCTCCATTGATAGTTGTGTCGTGTCCGGCATGTAAGGCATTGGTAGAAAACTTTTGATCGCTCATGATTCTAATTTTTTTAAGTTATTAATTAGGACAAATTACAACACGAAAATCCATTGCCAATTTTGCAATCGGATACAATCAAAGAGTTAAGAAGAAAGAAAATTACGGAAGTAATTGTTCGAGTTATCTGCCAAGATGCCGAACGGGTTCTGCACAGGTAGAATTTAGCACCTTCTTTGTTGGGATTTAGCAATCGGGGAACAAAGGGTTGCTAAGGCTTCAAAGGGTCTATTCCCTCCACCTTTCTTGATAACTTTTCAATACGTGTTTGAACTTTGAGACACAAATATAAGGAGGGACGTTTGGATTATCCTAATAATTAATTAAAAATTACAAACTGAAAGCTGATTTTATTTGCTCAATGCTATCCAGCTTTTCCCATGTAAAGAGTTCCACCTCCTTTTCTATCCTGCCATTATAAGGCGATTCAAAGACTTTGGTCACAGTTTTGGGTTGTTTTCCCATATGTCCGTAGGCAGCAGATTCCAGATAAATCGGGTTCCTTAGTTTTAAGCGGTCTTCTATGGCAAAAGGACGCATATCGAACAATTGAGAAACTTTTTCAGCGATTTCGCCATCCGTGAGATCAACATTGGCAGTACCAAAGGTATCCACGAATATCGAAGTAGGTTCCACTACGCCAATGGCATAGCTTACTTGAACCAAAATTTCATCGGCCACACCGGCCGCAACCAAATTTTTTGCAGCATGCCTAGAGGCATAAGCCGCACTCCGATCTACCTTGCTGGGATCCTTCCCACTAAATGCACCACCTCCATGGGCTCCTTTTCCACCGTAAGTATCCACAATTATCTTTCTTCCAGTTAGACCGGTGTCTCCATGTGGTCCTCCAATTACAAATTTTCCAGTAGGGTTAATGTGATATTGTATCTGTTCATCGAATAAAGCCTGTATTTCTTTTGGCAATTGTTCGATTACTTTGGGCAATACAATTTGAATAATATCATCTTTTATTTTTGCCAACATCTTATCGTCATCGGTATCAAAGGCATCATGTTGGGTGGAAACAACAATGGTATCTATACGTTGTGGTACATTTTCATCTGAATATTCTATGGTCACCTGTGCCTTTGCATCAGGACGCAAATATGTTATTTCAGTATTTTCTCTCCGAAAATCGGCCAGAACCTGAAGTATTTTATGCGAAATATCCAAGGCCAGGGGCATGTAATTTTCCGTTTCCTTAGTGGCATAACCAAACATCATCCCTTGATCTCCGGCACCCTGCTCCTCTTTTGTCTCTCTATCCACCCCTTGATTAATATCCTGCGATTGTTCATGGATAAGGGAAATAACACCACATGAATCCCCGCTGAATTGGTATTCCCCTTTTGTATAGCCAATTGTATTGATTACCTCACGCGCAATGTTCTGCACATCCAAATAGGTATGACTTTTAACCTCCCCTGCCAAAACTACTTGGCCTGTAGTGACCAATGTTTCACAAGCTACTTTGCTTTCTGGGTCAAAAGCTAAAAAATTGTCCAACAATGCATCACTGATTTGATCAGCAATCTTATCGGGATGGCCTTCACTAACGGATTCTGAAGTAAATAAATATGACATGTGTATTATATTAAGTCAGAGGAGGAGAGATTGTAACCTAACCAGAAACTAGGTGCCTAAAAGAAGACATTTCCTGTTTTAGCATTTTTATCCCTAAACTTGTTTGGGATTTGGAGGTTGCAATCAGTCAAATCTTTCCTCTGTTGTTTGCGAAGGCGAAAATAGCAAAATTGTTTTGTCCGATTAACAATAGATCAGGGAATTGTAAAAAAAAACGTTGAACTGCAAACGAGAAGCTTCCAATGGAAGAATACTACTCGACGGATTACTTATTTCATTGGGCATTTCAACAATGATTTCTTTTGCAAACCTTTTATACTTTGTATATTGTGAGGCATTACCTTTTAAAAAGCCTAATCGAAATCGCAATCTAAATGCACATAGCCGTAGCAGGAAACATAGGTGCCGGAAAGACTACCTTAACTAAATTATTGGCTAAACACTACAAGTGGGAAGCTCATTTTGAAGATGTCGTAGACAATCCTTATCTGGACGATTTTTATACTCAAATGGAACGGTGGAGCTTCAATCTCCAAATCTACTTTTTAAACCACCGGTATAGGCAAATTTTAAAAATCAGGGAAAGTGGCAAAAAAGTAATCCAGGACCGTACCATTTATGAGGATGCTTACATCTTTGCACCTAACCTTCACGCGATGGGACTAATGACCAATCGCGATTTCACGAACTACCAGAGTCTTTTCGAGTTGATGGAAAGCCTAGTACAACCCCCTGAACTTCTTATTTATCTGCGTAGTTCCATTCCAAATTTGGTGGAACAGATACATAAACGGGGACGGGAATATGAGAATTCCATCTCCATTGACTATCTCAGCCGACTCAACGAAAGATATGAAGCCTGGATTCATGGCTATGAGAAAGGAAATTTGCTTATTATCAATGTAGACCAGCTTAATTTTGTGGATAAGCCAGAGGATTTGGGACAGGTCATCCATAAAATAGATGCGGAAATCAACGGACTGTTCTAGAATTGACTACTGGATAAATCCGTTCTTACGCGCATGCGTTATGGCCTCTTCACTTTTGCGGACCACTAAGGTTGGTGTAGCCCTGAATTTTTCGAGTAGCTCATTAACCCGTAGCATTCGTTTTCTATCCGGAACGCTCTGAAGGTAAATGGCAGCTATTCGGTTCGGATAACGTTTAGCAATATTAATATAGATATCGGCATCGCGTTCACCACTGTCCCCAATGAGAATGAAAGGAAGATTTGGGTAGGTTTCAAGAATATTTGCAATCTCTTTTTGCTTTTGGGGCTTGCCGGCTTTGGATTTATTGAGGTTAAAACTGGACATCCTTCGTAAAATTATGGGGCCCTTAGGAAAATTGTTGGTCCTCAGGAACAATTCCAGATACCTATATAAATTCCATGGACTATGGCTCACGTAAAAAATGGGGTTCGCCTTTTGCCCGGATGCTCCTGTGTGTAAAAGATTGTAAAAGTCGGCCGTACCTTCGAGAGGTTTCCGATGAACGGCATTCCTAAAAACGGTATTCAATATAACCCGCCACTTTAAAGATGAGACCACGCCTGTATGAAGAATGGTATCGTCAATGTCGCTGACAACACCAAAATCGGCATCTTGGGAAGGTATCAAAACTTCTCCGGGAAACTGGTTCTGATGCAATATCTCCCTTTTAAGATTGGTGTCCGAATATGAAATTCTATACTTTAACCAGCCCTCGTCATTGGTAAGGTTTCCTAAGTTTTCAAAAGACTCGTCAATAAGATAATAGCCCTCATTATCGGTTTGCCAACTTACTGTTCTTTGATCAGGAAGGGTTAAGGTAATTGAAGTATTACGGATTTCATCCGTCTCGAAACGTTTATATGTGTTCCTTAACAGGCTAAGAAAACCTTTTTCGGAAAGATCGATTTGCTCATCTTCCAATGCCCTACCCCTGGCGTACAAATGTTCATTGGTGCCGTAGGTTTGAAAGGCAATGATTTGAAGCTTATCCTTTTTTGAAAATAGGGCCATAACCCAAAAATAGGCAATATCCGTACGGATCAAAACCCATTCATTGGCAATAAATTGTTATGGTTTTTTAAGCAAAAAATCCTTTCCCTCGATCAAAGGCCACTTTCACGCATTACTCCTTTTATAGATGATACACAGGCAATAGATTTAGGGAAACTATAAATGGCAATATGATGAAATCAAAAAAGAACCCAAAAATCGATTTGAACAAAGACAGCGCGATGTTTTTTGTAGCCGGTCTTACCCTAATTTTACTGTTGACCTATATCGCTTTGGAATGGAAGAGTTATGATACAATTGACTACAATTTGGAGGGAATGAACCTAACCGATGAGCTAATCGAAGAAGTCCCCCTTACGATACATTTTACACCTCCACCTCCGCCGCCCGCTGTTACTCCTGATATTATAGAGATAGTTAAAGATGACAATCCTATTGAGGATATTATAATTGAATCAACGGAAAGCAATGAGTACAAAGAAATCTATGAAGTTAAAGATGTGGTATATGAAGAAATTGAAGAAGATATCCCCATTCCTATTTCGGTCGTTGAAATTGTTCCCATCTTTCCAGGATGCGAACAGGAAAAAGACAAGAGGGCATGCTTTAACAGAATGATTCTAAAACATGTTAAAAAGACCTTTCGGTATCCTGAAATATCACAAAAAATGGGTATACAAGGAAAGGTATACATGAATTTTGTCATTCAAAAAGATGGAAGTATCGGAGAAGTGAAAATTGCCAGGAGTCCAGATAAGAACTTAGGTGCAGAAGCCACAAGAATTATTAATGAATTGCCTAGAATGATCCCTGGAGAGCAAGCTGGGAATCCGGTAAGAGTACCCTTCAGTATTCCCATAGCTTTTAAATTGCGATGATGGCAAACAAAAAAGGCAAGCCATTGCGGTTTGCCTTTTCTTTATTTTCAAGATTTTTTCTATTCTCTACTATCGCCTTCCTCCGCTGTAGCCTTAATAGTTATGGCCTGTGTCTCCGTTGTGCCGTTTTCCAAATCCTCCAATTGAGTCCCTATTTCAGCCTGGGTTCCCTTAAGCGTTTTTTCCTCGTTCGCCTTTTCACTGTTCACCGCATCGGTGTAAGTGATAGTAGCCTTTGCCAAATCCATATTTTCCGTACTCATTCCCATTTTTATTTCCTTTGTATCCGCCTTGGTGGCCACACCACTAACATTTAGGGCAATGCTGGGTGCTATTACCAAAGCCACAACGGACATCAACTTTAAAAGAATGTTCAAAGATGGTCCAGAGGTATCCTTAAAAGGGTCGCCAACGGTATCTCCCACAACAGCCGCTTTGTGAGCATCGGTTCCCTTGCGTCCCTGCTCCTCGATCATTTTCTTGGCGTTGTCCCAAGCACCACCGGCATTTGATTGAAAGATAGCCATTAATACCCCTGCCGTAGTAACACCGGCCAGAAGCCCTCCTAGCATTTCTGCTCCACCAATGAACCCTACGGCTACAGGAACCGCAATGGCCAAAAGGCCGGGCAATACCATTTCCTTGATGGAAGCAGTTGTAGAAATAGCAACGCACTTTTCGTATTCGGCAAGACCATCCGCTTTGTCGAAGACATCACGTTGCTCCGGAGTAGCTTTGGACATATCCGAATCCACCGCGCGCATTACTTCCAGGGCGGCTTTTAATTGGGGAATATCCCTAAACTGACGTCGCACCTCCTCAATCATCGCCATGGCCGCCCTACCTACGGCATTCATGGAAAGGGCCGAAAACACAAAAGGCAGCATTCCTCCTACCAAAAGACCGGCCATTACTGTTGGTTTTGAAACATCTATTGCTGTTACGTTGGCCGTTTGCATAAAGGCTGCAAAAAGCGCTAATGCCGTTAAGGCGGCCGATGCAATGGCAAAACCTTTACCTATGGCCGCTGTTGTGTTCCCAACCGCATCCAATTTATCGGTGCGCTCACGGACCTCACTTGGCAACTCGGCCATTTCAGCTATTCCCCCAGCATTATCGGATATTGGTCCGTAGGCGTCAACGGCCAATTGGATTCCGGTATTGGCCAACATCCCGACGGCTGCAATGGCAATACCATACAATCCGGCAAAATGATGAGATACCAAGATGGCGCCGGCAATCAATAAAATAGGAAACATCGTGGACATCATTCCTACACCCAGACCGGAAATAATATTGGTAGCCGCACCAGTCTCGGATTGTCTTACAATGGCATTAACGGGTTTTGTTCCCGTACCCGTGTAATATTCCGTTACCTTACCTACGGCGAGACCTGCAATTAACCCGGCAAGAACTGCCAAGAAAACCCCCAAGGATGTATATTCGGCACCCCCGAAAGTCCAACTTTCGGGAAGCATTTGCGTAATAATAAAGTAGGAAGCCACCAACATAAGGCCAGCCGACCCAAATTCCCCTATGTTCAAGGCCGTTTGGGGATTTCCACCGTCCTTTACCTTTACAAAAAACGAACCAATAATGGACATGATAATTCCCACTGCGGCCAGAACCAATGGGAGATACACTGCTCCCAAACCATCAAAGGCATCGGTAAAAGCAGGGATTTGGGTAAATGCAGCTCCCAGAACCATTGTACCGATAATTGACCCCACATAAGATTCAAAAAGATCGGCTCCCATACCCGCAACGTCACCCACATTATCACCTACATTATCCGCAATGGTGGCAGGATTAAGAGGATGATCTTCTGGAATTCCGGCTTCCACTTTTCCTACCAAATCAGCTCCGACGTCCGCAGCCTTGGTATAAATACCGCCACCTACACGGGCAAATAGGGCAATTGAGGAGGCCCCCAGAGAAAATCCCGAAAGCACATTCAAGACTTCACCAATTTCCCATCCTTGTCCACTATAAACCATAAAAAGGGCGCTGAGACCCAAAACACCTAAACCTACGACGCCTAATCCCATAACAGACCCTCCAGCAAAAGCCACTTCCAGGGCTTTTCCCAAAGAAGTTCGTGCGGCCTGTGTGGTTCTTACATTTGCCTTTGTTGCAACTCGCATCCCAATAAATCCGGCCAAAGCTGAACAAATGGCACCAACAATAAAGGATATGGCAACCATTCCATTTGATCCTTCCTCATTGCTCCCTTTAAAGAAGAGAAGTACAGCGACGGCTACAACGAAAATCGAAAGAATTTTGTACTCCGCCTTTAAGAAGGACATAGCCCCATCGGCAATATTTTTAGCGATTCTCGCCATTTTGGCATCGCCGACTTCTTGTTTGGATACCCACATGTTTTTAATAAACACGAACAATAGAGCCAGTACTCCAAAAACAGGTAAAAACTTTACGATTAATTCCATTTTGTTTAGTTGTTTATAATTTTTTAGAACGGGGGCAAAAGTAGTAAAATAGAACAGAATAAAAAAGCAATATCTTCTACCGGATATTGCTATTATTTAAGCAGTTATAAAGAGTAGTTTTCATTTAATGCTGACCTGCTTTGTAGGAATATCGCTTTCCACAAATCTATTGATACATTTGGCCACGATATCCTTGGCTTGATCGACATTGCCCCAACCACCAACATCTACTTTTTTCTTCTCCAAATCTTTATAGACCTTAAAAAAATGTTCAATCTCCTTTATCAAGTGGGGGTTTAAATCACTTAAGTCCTTGGTCTTGTTGCCAATAGGGTCTGAAATAGGAACGCAAATGACCTTTTCATCGGGTCCCTTCTCATCGGCCATATGGAACACACCAATAGGTTTTACTTCCATAACACATCCTGGAAAAGTAGGTTCGGTAACCAAAACCAGGACATCCAATGGGTCCCCGTCCAAAGCCAAGGTTTCTGGAATGAAGCCGTAATCCGCAGGATACATCATCGAAGAAAATATCATGCGATCATATCGAATTTTTTTGAGCTTAAAATCATATTCATATTTGTTTCTGCTCCCTTTGGGAATTTCTATCAAAACATCAAAAGAAGATACTTCTTCGGGTTTCATAATAACATGGGTTTTAGACGTACAAAACTACAAAAATGGACTTCCCGAATATAGGCAATGGTGTTACGGAAAATCAGAAATTAAATCCAAAAGTCCCCGTGACGCTAAAAGGTCGGGCATTAGGGTTATCCAAATAATTTCCACGAAAATTGAAGTCGATCCTAAATATTTTGAAGATGTTTCCTATCCCCACGGAATATTCATAGTAGATTCTTTCATCAGGTGCCTGAAGCGGAATGTTCGTAGGAGCGCTCAAGGCTATGTTTTCATCGGAAAGCTCGCCCCATACTCCGCGTAACCCTACAATTTCCCGAAGATTCCATTTTCTCAATAAAGGTATTCTAGAAAACAAACGTCCATTAAAATTATGCTCCAAATGAACCGATGCGTAGGTATCTGTAACAAACTCGTAAAAATCCAAATTAGGAAAGGTATTGTATATAGAAAACAAAGTCTGATTACCAGGTACTACATTTAACAACCCTAACGGAACCTCTCCAAAGGTCTTCCCAATTTCAATGGTGCTGAACAATCTTCCAAATCCTCCCAATTGCCAAGGTTGGGTATACGAAAATTGAATTTTACTGTAATTGAAGTCGCTCTCCAAAAAACCATCGATTCCTCGGGTATAGTTCAAAAGCAAGGTACTATAGTTATCATTGATATCCTTACGTTCCACCCCATAACCTATGGTCCTTTTACCCGGGGTGTAAATAAGCAGGGTACTGAGGTCAAATTGTTTTATTTCCGATGAAATTCCTGTTGGTGATTCGCTATCTACATATTCCAAGCTAAAGGCATCTGGTAATGCTGAACTCAATGTCCGGAAAGAACTGCCCAGACGTATCCTAAAATTGGTCAATGGCTCTATTTCCAGATTAAAGGTGCTCAGATTAATATTCGTCAATCTATCATTGGCACCTACGGTAAAAATGGCGGACGAGGCCACGCTTCTACCTAGAACATCGTTGGTAGAGGTTAGGCTAATACCTAGTTGTTCAATATCTCTCCTATTACCACCTGAAACGATTAATCTACTTTTCTTATCCAATAAAAACTTGGCCGAGAATCCATGTTTTACTTTTTTATCCATGAAACCATAGGCCATATACCCTTCCAGACGCCAAGGATCATTTTGTCCAAAATAGGTACGGGCTCCACCCCGTAAGCGTACACCTTCCGCATCGTTAAAACCAAAAATGCTGTAGACATCCCCTATATCCAGATTCCATTTATCAATTTCGATATATCCCGATCCCAGCACACTTACCAAATTGTAGTAGGTCTTAAACTTGGGAACGGTTTTCAAGGTGTCCAATAGTTGATAGATGCCTTTTTCATCCTTATTTAGTGCCTCTAGCCTATTATTCTTCCAAAAAATGCTGTCGCGGTCCAAAATTTGAGGATCGAAGGGATTCCCTTCAGCTCTATAGAAATTTTTTGGTTTTGGGAGATCGAATTCATAATTGTCATAAACCGTTGTGCGTTTTCCATAGATTCCACGGGATTCCTCTTTTTTCTGAAAACTGAAGTCACTTAACATATAATCCCGTTTTAAGAGGAATACAGAATCGTTGACAACGTCAAAATCCTGCTCAATATAAATTTCCTTGACCCAGTTGATATTGGCACTTTTGGTGACCTCCAGATTAATGTTCTTTATGGCATAGGTAGAATCGTTTACCCAAAAATCCCCCTTAAAGGTAAGTTCGTTCTTCCTCCTGGGATAGTAGACTATATTGTAGCACCATTTACTTTCTATGAAAGCACTGTCCCGCAGAACATAATTATAGGTATCTACACCTGTTCTAGATAAAGGGCTGGTAAAGCTTTTATCAAAAAACTTAAGGTAGTTGTCATAGATATCATAGTTCTGGTAGAGATCTTTTACGAATGCGATGATGGCCTGATTATTATCAAAGCCCGAATTTTTGTTTCCCAGCACCACTTCCTTTTCCTCGTTCAAAAGATTATCGCCATGGACCTTGGAAAATGTTTCGTTCAAAAAAATGGGAAGATAGGTTTTGCCGGTAATGCGAGAGGTATCCAAATCCTTAAAAACAAATTCCAGCCCCCTAAAAATCTTACTTTTCATAAGGGCACTATCTATGGTATTAAGGTCGAACTCTACCTTTTCATATTTATCATATCGATATTGTCTGAACTTTCGTACGCCGTTTTCCCTTTTTTTGGCCCAAATCTTCTTTAGAATTTCTACGGCGGGATTATTCTTTTTCGACTGTTTCCCGGAATATACGACTACCTCATCCAGTTGTTCGGTGGATTCCTTTAGCATCACCTCCATATTATAACTGACACTGGAAGTCAATGGAATCTCTTGAGTATCGTATCCAATAAAAGACACGGTCAGTACTTCGTAATTACTATCCGATTCCATATAAAAACGACCATTGTCATTGGTAATGGTCCCTTCCATAGAGTCTTTAAACAGTACGTTGGCAAATGCTACAGGTTTTCCGGATTCATCCAGAACAACACCCCCGACCTTGGTTTGTGAAATAGCGATAAAGGAGAAAAGGAAGAAGAGTAGGAAAAGGTTTTTTTTCATGCAGTGGAATATTCGCAACTGTTCCTAAATCAAATAGCGTACCAATAAAAAAGCTTCGCCGATTTTAGTCGAGGAAGCTAATATACCTTTACAATATGGTTTACCTTATTTATATAACACTTTTTTAACGGCCTCTACGACGTCCTTGTAGCTAGGAAGCCATTCTTCCAATAAAACGGGAGAGTACGGTGCCGGAGTATCCGCAGTATTGATCTTTACAATGGGAGCGTCCAGATAATCAAAAATAGTGGATTGCACCTGATAGGTGATTTCCGTGGCCACATTACCGAAAGGCCAGGCCTCTTCAAGAACGACCAGTCTATTGGTCTTTTTTACGGATTTAAAAATGGCTTCGGAATCCATGGGTTTAACGGTCCTCAAATCAATGATTTCACAGCTGATATTCTCTTTGGCAAGTTCGTCAGCGGCCTTATCGGCCTCCTTGATGATTTTTCCGAAAGAAACGATAGTAACGTCCGTTCCTTCCCTCCGAATATCCGCTACTCCCAAGGGAATTGTATATTCGCCCTCGGGCACTTCACCTTTGTCCCCATACATTTGTTCGGACTCCATAAAAATAACCGGGTCATCATCCCGTATGGCCGATTTTAGCAATCCTTTTGCATCATTTGGATTGGAGGGCACCACTACCTTAAGACCCGGACAATTGGCATACCAGCTTTCAAAAGCTTGGGAATGTGTAGCCGCCAGTTGACCTGCAGATGCAGTAGGTCCTCTAAATACTATAGGACAGTTAAATTGTCCACCCGACATTTGCCTGATTTTCGCTGCATTGTTTATTATCTGATCAATTCCGACCAATGCAAAATTGAACGTCATGAATTCTATAATCGGTCGGTTACCGTTCATGGCCGATCCAACTCCTACTCCGGCAAAGCCCAATTCTGAAATAGGGGTATCAATAACCCGCTCGGGACCAAACTCGTCCAACATGCCCTTAGAGGCCTTATAAGCGCCATTATACTCCGCAACTTCTTCGCCCATCAGATAAATGGTTTCGTCCCTGCGCATCTCCTCGGACATGGCCTCGGCAATAGCTTCCCTAAACTGTAATGTTTTCATCAAGTCAAATTTCAAATGCAAGCAAAAATAGGAAAATATATGGCAAACCAAGGAACTATGGAATCAAAAAAAGAAGCAAAAATTTACTATGCGCGCATAGTAAATTTGGAAATTAATATGTATCTTCGTGCCCATATTTAAAATGACTTTTACTAATGAAAATTTTAGTCTGTATAAGTAACGTTCCCGACACAACTTCCAAGATAAACTTTACGGAAAATGACACCAAATTTGATACCAATGGGGTTCAATTTGTCATTAATCCAAACGATGAATTTGGGTTAACACGTGCCATGTGGCTTAAGGAAAAGCAAGGAGCTGTAATTCATGTTGCCAGCGTGGGTGAAGCCTCCGTGGAACCTACCCTAAGGAAAGCGTTGGCCATAGGTGCCGATGAGGCCATTCGCATAAACGCTACCCCTACGGATGGGCTTTTTGTGGCTCAACAATTGGCCGAGGTAGTGAAAGATGGGCAATATAATCTCGTTATAGCCGGTAGGGAATCCATTGATTATAACGGAGGTATGGTACCTGGAATTCTGGCCACATTGCTGGATATGAACTTTGTAAATACCTGTATAGGTTTGGAAATTGATGGGGATGCGGTCACCGCTATTCGGGAAATTGATGGCGGAAAAGAGACACTGACCACAACCCTACCTTTAGTGGTAGGAGGACAGAAAGGGCTGGTAGAGGAAAGTGACCTAAGAATCCCCAACATGCGCGGTATTATGATGGCACGGAAAAAAGTGTTGAATGTAGTAGAACCCGTAAATGCTTTACGAGGTACGGAAGACATCAAATTTGAAAGGCCTACCCCCAAGGGTGCAGTAAAACTGGTAGATTCCGATAACATTGAAGAATTGATAGATTTATTGCACAACGAGGCCAAAGTCATTTAATAACCTGCTCGCTATTGGATTTATAATTTTATAATTGAAATTTGTTAAAGAATATGTCAGTCTTAGTATATACAGAGTCCGAAAACGGTAAATTCAAAAAAAACGCCTTTGAGGTAGCTTCTTATGCCAATGAGGTGGCAAGTCAACTAGGCACTTCTGCGATAGCAATATCATTTAATGTTCAGGATGATGAGCGTTTGGGGGAATATGGAATTTCCAAGGTATTGAAGGTTTCCAATGAACATCTTAAAACGTTTAGTGCAAAGGCATTTGCGGATGCAATTGCCCAAGCTGTTAAAAAGGAAAATGCCAAGGCGGTCATTGTCAGTTCCAGCGCCGACACCAAATTTATGGCACCCTTATTGGCGGCAAAACTTAAGGCGGGATATGTTCCAAACGTTGTCTCCGCACCGGAAAACGTAGACCCTTTTACCGTAAAAAGAACAGCCTTTAGTAACAAAGGTTTTGCCCACACGCAAATCAATACCGACATTAAAATTGTAGGTGTATCCAACAATGCATTTGGCCAACACGAAAAGAAATTGAATCTTGAAATAGAAGGTTTTAATCCTGAGATAGACGAATCATGCTTCTCGGTAAAATCTTTTGAAGTGGACAAAGTGGTCGGAAAGGCAACTATTGCCGATGCAGACATTGTGGTCTCCGGTGGCAGGGGACTAAAGGGTCCTGAAAATTGGGGAATGATAGAAGAACTGGCCGAAGTACTTGGCGCTGCAACGGCTTGTTCCAAGCCGGTATCGGACTTGGGATGGAGACCTCACGGGGAACATGTGGGACAAACCGGTAAACCGGTTGCGAGTAATTTATACATCGCCATAGGAATTTCGGGTGCCATTCAACATCTAGCCGGTGTCAGTGCCTCCAAGACCAAAGTGGTTATCAATACAGATCCAGAAGCTCCATTTTTTAGGGCTGCAGACTATGGAATAGTCGGGGATGCCTTTGAGGTGGTTCCCAAACTCATCGAAAAATTGAAGGATTTTAAGGCCTAAACACTTAATTTTTGTTAATTTGTGACCTTTAAAGGGCTGTTCAAAACTAGGTTGTCCCTTTGTTTGAACAGCCTTTTATGGCTTAATGACCATATATGAGTTTAGTTCGGTTAAAAATAAAGGGAATATCGTACAGCCAAACACAAAATGGGGCCTATGCCCTCATTTTAAATGAGGTTGAAGGTGACCGTAAGCTTCCCATTGTTATCGGTGCTTTTGAGGCACAATCCATAGCCATAGCCTTGGAAAAGGAAATAAAGCCCCCAAGGCCCCTAACACATGATCTTTTTAAAAATTTTGCCGACCGATTCGATATCGTAGTTAAACAGGTAATCATACACAAGTTGGTCGATGGTGTATTCTATTCCAGCATTATTTGTGAGCGGGATAAAATAGAAGAAATTATTGATGCCCGCACCAGCGATGCCATAGCCCTTGCACTGCGATTTAATGCGCCAATATTTACCTATAAGACCATTTTGGACAAAGCGGGTATTTTTTTAAAATTCTCATCCAAGGAAAAGGATAAGGATGAGAATGACGATAGTATTATGGTGGATGAAATCCTACAGGAAGGGGAAACCGTGGAAATAGACACCGGGGCTTCCGAAGCCTATAAGGAACTTAGCTTGGAAGAACTGCACAAGGAATTGGATAAAGCAGTTGCGAACGAAGACTACGAAAAGGCTGCCAAACTTCGAGATGAGATTTCCAAACGGAACAGATAAGACTCTTTTATGCGAAAAAGTAGTTGGGTACTTCTGTTTGTTTGTCTTTTTTCCTTTCCTTTTCTCACCCAACACCTTAATGCCCAGGATACTATCGCCCCGATTTTGGATACTGCCCTGGTCAATGATCTTGTATCCAAGGAAACCGTAGATATTACACCCAATCAGGGATTCACAATACATAGCCTATGGCGGGGAGTATTGGGAATGTGCGTCGTAATCCTGATCGCTTTCCTGTTTAGCGCTAACAGAAATGCCATCAATTGGAAAACCGTAGGTATCGGTCTTTCATTGCAGTTATTGATAGCCGTAGGAGTTTTAAAAGTACCTTTCGTTCAAATTGTATTTGAACAAATTGGCAAGGTTTTCATAAAAATATTGGAATTTACCAAAGTAGGTAGCAAATTCCTTTTTGAAGGTCTGGTGGTAGACACCAATACCTTTGGTTACATTTTTGCATTTCAGGTTTTGCCAACCATTATCTTCTTTTCAGCTTTGACCTCATTGCTTTTTTACTTGGGCATTATCCAAAAAGTTGTCCAAGCCTTGGCATGGCTATTGACAAAAAGCTTTGGAATTTCAGGTGCAGAAAGTCTAAGCGTTGCCGGCAACATTTTCTTGGGTCAGACCGAAGCCCCATTATTGATCAAGGCTTATTTGGATCGAATGAACAAATCGGAGATACTCTTGGTTATGATAGGGGGCATGGCAACAGTAGCCGGTGCTGTGTTAGGGGCCTATATTGACTTCTTGGGAGGCGAAAGCGAAGCCTTAAAGCTCTTGTTCGCCAAACATCTACTGGCCGCCTCGGTAATGGCCGCACCAGGGGCCATAGTGGTTTCTAAAATACTCTATCCACAGACCGAAGCCGTAAATACCGATGTCCGTGTCTCATCCGAAAGAATTGGCTCCAATCTATTGGACGCCATAGCGAATGGAACCACCGAAGGTCTTAAACTTGCGGTGAATGTGGGGGCCATGCTATTGGTGTTTCTGGCCGTTATCGCCATGATAAATGGCATATTGGAGTGGACCGGTAATATTGGTTCGCTCAATGAATGGATAGCACTTAATACGATATATGAAAAGCTTTCCTTGGAAGCTATACTGGGAACCCTATTTGCACCCCTAATGTGGCTTATTGGCGTGGCAAAAGAGGATATCATGCTAATGGGGCAATTATTGGGCATAAAACTGGCGGCTAGTGAATTTGTAGGATATGTACAACTTACCCAATTAAAGGATATGGCTAATAGCACGCATTTCACTTTTAACAAATCCGTAATAATGGCCACCTACATGTTATGCGGATTTGCCAATTTTGCGTCAATTGGCATCCAGATCGGCGGAATCGGATCTCTTGCTCCGGGACAACGCAAAACACTTTCAGAATTTGGGCTGCAGGCTGTTCTGGGCGGCACTCTGGCATCACTACTATCCGCAACCATAGCTGGAATGATTTTGGGATAGTTACCGCTACATTTCTGAAAAGGCAGCCTAAAATCCTACGTTAATAATTTTTTGATAATTATACGGGAAAGAGTCTATGGGCAAACAA
Source organism: Ulvibacterium sp. (assembly GCF_028285715.1). Lineage (GTDB taxonomy): Bacteria > Bacteroidota > Bacteroidia > Flavobacteriales > Flavobacteriaceae > Ulvibacterium. Next base: position 25,333 of record NZ_JANQOO010000024.1, on the reverse strand, counting down.
AGTGTTTATTTATTTTTACTATTGTTGATTAACTTTTAAAAAGTTCCTTTTCCCTATAGGGAGGATACGGTATGACGTCATGAAACAATACCACGACTTATTGCGGCACGTTCTTGAAAACGGCAACGAAAAACAGGATAGAACCGGCACTGGAACCCTAAGTGTATTTGGTTATCAGATGCGGTTTGAGTTGAGTAAAGGCTTTCCGATGGTAACCACCAAAAAATTGCATTTGAAATCGATAGTCCATGAACTTCTTTGGTTTCTTAAGGGCGATACCAATATTGGATACCTCCAAGAAAACGGGGTACGCATCTGGAACGAATGGGCCGATGAAAATGGAGACCTGGGCCCGGTATATGGTCACCAATGGCGCAATTGGAACAACGAGGAAATTGACCAAATCAAGGAAGTGGTCCAGGCGTTAAAAAACAATCCGGACAGCAGGCGCATGTTGGTCTCGGCCTGGAACCCCAGTGTACTACCGGATACGTCCAAGTCATTCTCGGAAAACGTGGCGCGTGGCAAGGCGGCCCTACCCCCTTGTCATGCATTTTTCCAATTCTATGTGGCAGATGGAAAATTATCCTGTCAACTCTATCAACGTAGTGCTGATATTTTTTTGGGGGTACCTTTTAATATTGCCTCCTACGCCTTGTTCACCCTAATGATGGCCCAAGTCTGTGGTTACGAACCCGGTGAATTCGTCCATACATTTGGAGATGCCCATATCTACACCAATCATATGGAACAGGTAACACTCCAATTAAGTCGGGAACCCCGCCCTTTACCCAAAATGTTGTTGAACCCCGGGGTCAAGGACATCTTTGATTTTACCTTTGCGGACTTTACATTACTTGATTATAATCCACACCCTCACATTAAGGGAGCTGTAGCCGTTTAAAAACAATTTTTGCCCAAATAGGGGCAAAGGCTAAACATCTTATTTCGTATCTTTAGCCTAATTCATATACTATGCTACTTACCGATTCCCTCCTGGATTTTTTTCTGGAAACCCGAAAGTATACAGAAGAACTATGTGCGCCTCTTGAAATTGAGGATTATGTGGTTCAACCCATTGTGGATGTCTCGCCACCTAAATGGCATTTGGGACACTCTACCTGGTTTTTTGAGGAGTTTATCCTAAAGCCTTATGCAAAGAATTACCAAATCTTCGATGACGATTTTGCATTCGTCTTTAATAGCTATTATGAAACTGTTGGAAAACGGGTAATCCGCTCGGACAGGGGTAATCTTTCAAGACCGTCCGTGCAGAAAGTATATGCATATCGCAGTTATGTGACCAAGGCCATAAAAAAACTATTTGAGGAAAATGAGGGTCAAGAATTGTATGGTCTACTTGAAATTGGCATCCACCACGAAAAGCAACATCAAGAACTCCTGTTGACGGATATCAAATATATTTTGGGAAACAATCCATTACTTCCGGTGTACTCGGTCCATTTGGAAGAACATGTGCCGGAGGCACATCCTAGGGAATGGATCTCCATTGAAGAGGGAATTTACGAAATAGGGCATAAATCCGATGGTTTCTGTTATGATAATGAGCTGGGTAGGCACAAGATATACTTACATCCTTTCCAGATATCCAATGTATTGACCTTTAATTCCGAGTACTTGGAATTCATGGAGGCCGGAGGGTATAAAATATTTGACCTTTGGCATGCAGAAGGTTGGGATTGGGTAAACCAGAATGCCATTTCCGCTCCCCTGTACTGGCACAAAATGGATGGTGAATGGCATCAGTATACCCTAAACGGGCTACAAAAAGTAAATCCGAACACCCCGTTGACCCATATATCCTATTTTGAAGCCTTTGCCTTTGCCCAATTCAAGGGCTGTAGACTACCTACGGAATTTGAATGGGAAGTTGCCCAAGCCTATTTTCCTTGGGGCAACCGTTGGGAATGGACGGAAAGTGCCTATTTACCCTACCCCAATTACCAAAAAGCGGAGGGAGCCCTGGGCGAATACAACGGCAAATTCATGGTAAACCAAAAGGTGCTTCGCGGAGGCTCGGTGGCGACACCCAAAAAACATACGCGGCCTACGTACCGCAATTTTTTCCATGCCCAACTACGTTGGCAATTTACCGGTCTTCGATTGGCAAAATAATCCTTTAACTTCAATGTAGGGTATCCCCTCTAATTTCGACTTAGGCTACATGCAAGAACAAACAGACACTATTTTTGAGACATTATTTGAAGAGGAAGTCTATAGAGGCCTTACCGATTTCCCAAAACATTTATCGTCCAAATATTTTTACGATGCCAAAGGAGACAAGCTGTTTCAGGACATCATGAATATGCCCGAATATTATTTGACGGATTCGGAGTTTGAAATTCTGGATACCTATAAGGATAAAATTGCCCAATGGTTTTCTTCAGAAAAAGAGAGTTTTAACCTTATTGAACTGGGTGCCGGTGATGGCAAAAAGACCAAGATCTTATTGAAATACTTAATAGGCAATAACGTCAATTTCACTTATAAGCCTATTGATATTAGTCAAAATGTCTTGGATCAGCTCGAAAAATCCTTGCATGAGGAACTGCCTGATCTTTCTATGGAGCCTAGGCAGGGAACCTATTTTGAGACTTTGGCGGACATCCATTCCGATAACGGGTCCAGAAAGGTTATTCTTTTTTTAGGTTCCAATATTGGCAATCTTCTACATCCTCAGGCCGTTGATTTTTTAAAAAGTGTTCAAAATCTGATGAATGAGGATGATCTTTTTTTTGTCGGTTTTGACCAAAAAAAGAACCCACAAACCATCTTGGACGCTTATAACGACAAAACTGGAATTACAGAGGCCTTTAACAAGAACATTTTGGCCCGTATTAACAGGGAGCTAGGGGCCGATTTTGATTTAGAAAAGTTTTTGCATTGGGAAGTATACGACCCTGAAACAGGTACGGCCAAGAGTTATTTGGTGTCCAAGGAAAAACAATCCGTGTGTATTGAAAAATTGAACGTGAAAATTGATTTTAAACCTTGGGAGACCATACATACGGAGATATCACAAAAATATGATGACGAAGTCGTTAATTGGCTTGCGGAAAAGGCCGGGCTACAAATTGTGGCTCAATTTAGCGACCAAGCCAATCTTTACAAAGACTATTTATTTAAAAAAGAAAGATCGTGAAAGCCATTTGGAACGATACCGTAATTGCGGAAAGTGATGATACTATTGTAGTGGAGAACAATCACTATTTCCCTCCACAAAGTATAAAAAAAGAATTCTTTAAGGAAAGTAAGACCCACACCACTTGCCCTTGGAAAGGCCAAGCTTCGTACTATACCGTAAGTGTCAACGGGGCCGAAAACAAGGACGCGGCCTGGTACTACCCAGAGGTAAGCGAACTGGCCAAAGCTATAAAAGGTCATGTGGCCTTTTGGAAGGGTGTGACCGTTACAAAATAAAAAAGGCAGTGAAAACACTTTGAGTTTCACTGCCCTTATAATTCCTTTTTGTTCTAAACCTCCAATACTGGATTCTCAGACCCGGCAAAATCGTTCCACTGGAAACGATCGGCCTCGGTTTCGCTTACGTAGTTGCCATCTACCAAATACTTAAATTCATAAGCATTTTCCTTGGGCAAATCAAAAGTACCCTTAAAGGTACCGTTCTTCAATTTTTTTAACGTACTTCCTTTAGGATTCCAGTTGTTGAAATCTCCAACAACAGCTACTTTTTTAGCATTTTCTGCCGGTACGGTAAAGGTTACTTTACAAATCGGCTTGGTCTTTAGGTATTGTTTTGCAATCGCCATGATATTCTGTTTTAAGTTTGGCGCAAAACTAATGCAATAAAATGCTCATTTACAATGATGAAAATCATTTTTATCATTTTCTTAATATTTTAGTACTATTTAACGAGGTTCAATAAAAAAGGGCAACGTATTTTTAAAAGAACCAATCCTATGCCCTTGTTTTTAAGACATTTATGACTGTCTCTATATCGTTTTCGTTATTGTAATAATGAAAGCTCAATCGGATTCCGTCTCCCCTTTGTGCACAAACGATCCCGTTATATGTCAATTCTTGAAAGCATCTTTCATCACCCAAAATGTTAAGGATATTTCCATGATTTTTCCTATTAAGAATACTTTCCTTTAACAACCCCAAACCACCAAGTTCATCCATTGCCTTTTTTCGAAGTCGTCGATTTTGATCTTCAATAGTATGCATTCCAATACGTTTCATGGATTCCAGAGAAAATTTTAAGCTTCCAAAATTGAAGGTATCCAAATGACCTGGTTCTAGATGTTTTGCAAATTCTACTTTTCCTTTCCTGGAAAGGTCACCACTCACGGAATTGAATCCTAGGGAACTCACCGAAAACAGTTCCTTTGCCCTATTCTTGAAAAGAAAAAAACCGTTTCCATAGCCCGATAGCAACCATTTATAGGTACTTGTACCCAATACGTCAATCGCCGATGCCTCAAAATCGAAATCGCTAATACCCAAAAACTGTGTGCCATCAGCAATTATGCAAAGATCGGGGAATTCCTTTTTTAGGTTTTTTAAAAAATCCAGATCGACTTGAATTCCATCTAACCATTGAACAATACTTAAGGCCAATATGGAAATCTTCTTGGACTTTACTTCTTTGTAGATTTTCTCTTCCAAATGCTCATCGATCTCAACATAATCAATTTGGAAACCTCTTTTTTCAAAAGGCCAATTTACAGATGGATAGTCCTCTTCCAAAAGCAGCACTTTGTGTTTTTTGTCCAATCCATCCAACAGAAGGTTCATTCCTAGTGAAAAATTGGGTGTCAAGGCAACATTGTCCGTTTTGCAACTAAAAAAATGTGCAATCGTACTCCGCGTTTCAGGAATAAGACCCATCATGGCCCTTACTTTCATTGCACTTCCCTCCTCAAAAAAAGATCGATCATGCTGATGTCTCCAATCCAGGAGACTCCTGGACAATAGTCCTGAGGTAGCCGTGTTGAGGTAAACACAGGTGTTCAATATGGGAAAGTCCTTGCGTATGTTCTCCATTGCCGATAACTTCAGATACGCCACAATTACCGTATCTTTGTTGTTAAAGATAGCTATTCGCATGTTCTCCAAAAATAAAAACAAGGGGCATTTGGACCAGGAACAGCACGAGCTTTTGGAAACGGCACAGCACCGCATAAAGCAGAAGAAAAGGTTGTATGCCCATTTTGTAGTTTTTTTGATCGGGAGTGTTTTTTTGATACTGATCAATAAAATCTTAAAATATTGGGAAGAATATGATTGGTTTTTATGGGGCATTACTTTTTGGGCCTTTTTGTTTGCCCTACATGCTTTCAATGTCCTTGTGACCCAAAAATTCATGGGAAGGGACTGGGAGCGAAAACAACGTGAAAAATTGGTAGCTAAACAGAAAGAACGGATAGCTGAACTCCAAAAGGAAATTGAAACAGATTTTCCACTTTCCAAAATCAACAAAAAAAAAGAATTGTGAATACCATTGCCATGATAGCGGCCATAGGCGAAAACAAAGCCCTTGGAAAGGATAATGATTTGCTATGGCATCTTCCCGATGATTTTAAACGCTTCAAGAATCTAACTACGGGCCATAAAATAATTATGGGGCGAAAAACTTTTGAGAGTTTCCCCAAACCCCTACCTAATCGATTGCATATCATTGTTACCCGGGATAAAGACTATAAGACCCCGTATGAAAATTGTATCACGGTACACGGTATGGAAGAGGCTATTGCTCTGGTAAAGGATGATACGCTGTCCTTTATTATTGGAGGAGGCGAAATATACAGGCAGGGAGAACAATTTGCCAATAAAATAGAATTGACCCTAATCCACACTACCTTTCCTGATGCAGATACCTTTTTCCCGGAAATCGATGAAAACATCTGGAAATTAACCTCCCAGGAATATCATCCCAAGGATGCCAAACACAAGTTTGATTTTACCTATTTGACTTATATTAGGAATAATTAATGGCTCTGTCCATAAAGCAAATTCACCGTTTACCTAAGGTTTCCTAAAAGACATTTTTTAATTTGCCATCAAAAAGTCAAACAAGAAAACTCCATTTCAGCATCCACATTAAAGAGCAAATTTTTTAAGACAGTGTTATCCGTATTACTGAGAAACTGATGCCTTACCGGGCCACTTTTGGCATTCAATAAGTTACGTTCCAACAAAATTGCATTGGTCTGCCGGGCCACGGCTTCCCCGGAATCAATAATCCTTACATGTGGCGGAAGTAATTCCTCCATTAGAGGAATCAGATAGGGGTAATGGCTACAACCCAAAACCAAATAGTCGATTCCCTTATCCAGCATGGGATCTAGAAATTTTTTAAGCAAATCTCTTGTTTTTGCAGTCTGGAGCTCTCCCCTTTCGATCAACTCTACTAACCCGGTACCCTCCTGTTCCATTACCTGAATACCGTAGGCATGGTTTTCCGAGGTACTGTGGAAAAGACTACTGGCCAATGTGCCTTTTGTAGCCAAAACTCCCACTGTTTTGGATTTTGAGTTCAGGGCAGCGGGTTTTATGGCCGGTTCAATGCCGATAAACGGAAGGTCATAATTTTCCCTTAGGTGGGTAATCGCATTTGTGGTAGCCGTGTTACAGGCAACTACGATTAATTTACACTTTTTCCGTAAAAGGAATTCCGTGTTTTTTCGGCTCAATCGAACGATTTCCTCCTTAGGTTTTTCGCCGTAGGGAGCATTTTTGCTATCAGCAAGATATAGGGTATCTTCATTGGGAAGTAACTTTTGAATTTCCTTCCAAATGGAAGTCCCCCCAACTCCAGAATCAAAAATACCTATTGGACTATCTTGCATTTCAAAAGGATTATTCCAAAACCTCTTCAATTGGTTTTCCTGTACTGCCGTTAGGAAAGGCAACCCCAAGTAAAGCGGCCAAAGTTGGAGCTATATCAGGGATTTCGGTCCTTTTCACCGTAGTACCCTTTTTAATTCCCTTACCGTAGAACAACAAAGGAACATGGGTATCATAAATTTGTGGGGATCCATGGGTAGAACCTTTTCTAGGCGAACCAATATATCCCGGCTTCAATACTAGCAGAATATCCCCTGATCGTTTTTGATGATATCCATTTTGCAGAATATAGGGAATCCCCGAAGTGTATTGATTCTGCCACATTTGATAGCCCGTATATACCCCGTCAATTGGTTCATATCCCAATAGTTCCCTCCCGATTGTCTCTTGAACCTCCCGTAAATCCAGATCCAAGTTGGAAATAATCTTATGGTCCAAAAAAAACTGGTAGTTGGAAAAGTTTTTGACGATGTCGCTTGTTCCATAGGTAAACTCCAAAAATTGCTCAAAGTCCGGTTTTAAATTCTCCCATCCCAAATAACCAGCAGGAATCTTTTGATCTATTAAATAAGATGGTACATCAATAGCCCCATGATCAGCTGTTAAAAACAGGGTATATTCACCGATTCCGACATTCTCGTCCAAAGCGTTGAAAAGTCGAATCAAATCCCGGTCCAATCTCAAATAGGTATCCTGAACTTCCTTTGAATTAACCCCATACTTGTGCCCAATATAATCGGTACTGGAAAAACTAATCGCCAAAAAATCTGTTATCGTATCCTCGCCTAGATTCTCATGTTTTATGGCCTCCATAGCAAAATCAATAGTAATGCTGTTACCATAGGGCGTAGTCTTTATAATTTCAAAATCCTTGTTCTTGTCCAATAGATTCGGTGTGCTATGTGGAAAAATAGGAGCGGTCTCATCCTCAAATAAGCCTTCGTGGTCCGTATTGTCCAGACCACTTTCCACATACAGATTTATGTCCTTTAGTGTAGTCCAGGCCCTTTTATAGTCTTGTGCTTTCCCGGATGTATTGAAATCATTGACCCAATTTGGAAGTTCCGGCATATAATATGAACTGCTGATCCATTTGCCCTCGTCTCCACCTTGAAACCAATAAGCGGCATTTGCGGTATGGCCCCCGGGCAATACGGCTCCCCTGTCCTTTAGGGCAATTGCAATGGTCTTTCCTCTCATTTGGGTATGTAAGCGCAGTTCATCCGTTATGGTAGTTACATTCATATGGTGAGGGGACATTTGTCCAGCATTGGAGATTGTACCAATGGATGTATAATTTGTATCACCGGCACAATACACCATTAATTCAGATTCCTTATCGTACCAATCATTTCCAATAATGCCATGCGTGGCGGGCGTGGTCCCGGTATAGACCGATGTATGCCCAGGACCGGTATTTGTAGGTGCATAGTTGAAATGGTTGTTCTTACAATTAAACCCTCCCCTAATCATTCTTTTAAAACCGCCTTCCTCAAAATGGTTCCAAAATCGGGTAAGATAATCATAGCGCATCTGATCCACCACTATACCTACCACAAGTCTCGGCAAAGTTTGCGACTCCACCTGCTGTTTTTGCTTAGGGACAGCTTTGGATTTTCTTTGGCCAAGAGTAGTTGTGGATACAAAAATTACGAAAAGGAGGCATAAAAAAGGACGATTTTTTTTCAGAAGCATACCTATATTTTTCAAAAAACAAAAGTATGTAAAATACCCCTTAAAACTTTAAATACAGGTGAAATGAACTCCTTTATTGTTATTTTTACGACGAGAAGTCTATTTTTAATCCATGAATTATATAGCATCGATCGGCAGTTATGCAATTATGGTAAAGGAGGTTTTTAAAAAGCCGACAAAGTGGAGCATAATGAAGTCGTTGATCTTAAAGGAAATAGACGAACTTATCTATGGATCTTTAGGCATCCTTATTTTTATCTCGTTTTTTATTGGAGGGGTAGTGGCCATACAAACGGCCTTAAATATTACTAGTGAAATCATTCCCAAGTACTTGGTGGGTTTTGCCACCAGACAATCCATTATCTTAGAATTTGCCCCTACTTTCTGTTCCATAATTATGGCCGGGAAAGTGGGTTCCTATATCACCTCAAGCATAGGTACCATGCGGGTGACCGAACAAATCGATGCCTTGGAGGTTATGGGCGTCAATGCATTAAACTATCTGGTATTCCCTAAAATTATTGCCATGTTGTTTTATCCCTTTATCATAGCCATATCCATGTACATTGGAATTTTAGGGGGTTGGGTAGCTGGAGTCTTTGGGGGATTTAGTACCAGTGCGGATTTCGTGGAAGGTCTCCAACTGGATTTTAGGCCCTTCCATGTAACCTATTCCTTTATCAAAACCTTGGTGTTTGCCTTTATACTGGCCACTATTCCCTCTTTTCACGGATTTTACATGAAGGGAGGCGCCTTGGAAGTGGGCAAAGCGGCTACTACGTCCTTTGTTTGGACCAGTGTGGTTATCATAATTCTAAATTATATCCTAACACAACTTTTGCTGGGCTAATGATTGAAGTGGACAACATATATAAATCTTTTGGTGATGCCCATGTATTGAAAGGAATTACTACATGCTTTGATAAAGGAAAGACCAATCTTATTATAGGCCAAAGCGGTTCGGGAAAGACCGTTTTTATAAAATGTCTGTTAGGGCTGTTCACCCCCGAGGAGGGTACCATAAGCTATGACGGTAAGATATATTCCGAATTGTCAATCAGTGAACAGCGGAATTTAAGACAAGAAATGGGGATGGTATTCCAGGGAAGTGCCCTTTTTGATTCCATGACCGTGGAAGGCAATGTAAGGTTTCCCTTGGAAATGTTTACGAAACAGTCCGTTTCCGAAATGCAAGATCGTGTAGATTTTGTGCTTAGGCGGGTGAACTTGGTAGACGCCCATCACAAATATCCTTCCGAAATTTCGGGTGGAATGCAAAAAAGGGTGGCCATTGCCAGAGCCATTGTTATGAATCCCAAATACCTATTCTGTGATGAGCCCAATTCCGGGCTTGATCCGAAAACGGCCATATTGATTGATAATCTTATCCAAGAAATCACCCAGGAATACAATATTACCACAGTAATAAACTCCCATGACATGAATTCCGTTATGGAAATTGGGGAGAAGATTATTTTCTTGAAAAATGGCATTAAGGAATGGGAGGGGACCAATAAGGAGATTTTTAAGACGGATAATGAGGCCGTGACCAATTTTGTGTACTCCTCGGAACTTTTTAAGAAGGTGCGGCAGATGTATATTGAGGAACGTAACTAACTTATTAGTGATGATTCGTTTTCGCGAAAACGATAAAAATCAGTCTTGGGCAGCTTCCCTCAGCTGAATGTTCTTATTGTTCAATCGGAGTTTTAACCAATCCGTTAGTTTTTTGGTGTCCTTAGTTTTTTGATTGGTGGAAATGCCTTGCTTCCATTTTACTTCAAAAATAGGGATAGTATCTGTTTTACTGAAGTCAGTTGTTATAAGGTATGAAAAGCCCATAGTGGAAAGGTTCTCATAGTTGGTCTTTGCTTCTGCACTGATTTCGCGAAAGGGAACTTGCTGCGTGGCCGACTGTTTTAATCGATTTACTTCCAACTCCAACAGCTCTATCTTTTCATCCTTACCCAATAAGGCCTCTTTTTGGGATTCATATAGTTCGTTTACATATTTCAATTGATCGAATTCGTCATTTTTGGAACCTTGGATAATGCGTAATTCACAGTTTTGCAATTTTGAAAATTCATTCTTTTGGGAATTCCAAGTTGCTATGATATTGTCCGGCACCGTCTCATTGCCCATAAACACCAACTCTATGGAAGGGTTTTCGCCATGGTTGAATTCTATATCGGAAAAATCCTCCAGGAAGCGACCTTCACCTGAAAATTGGTATGGCGCTATTTTTTCGGTAATAAATTGGTTGGCCTGATTCCGAAATAATGATTCTTGAAAGACATCATAAAATGTGAATCCTGCGGGTACCATGACCAAGATGGCAATAATGGAAGCGACCCTGGAAACCAGTCTGCGCCTTCTGGAATTCACATACCGAACCATTGGAAAACGCAGTAATTTCAGCACCAAAAAAGTGGCCAAAGCGATAAAAATCGTGTTGATGATAAAGAGGTACATGGCGCCCCAGGCGTATTGCCAATTTCCAATGGCCAAACCAAAGCCAACGGTACACAAAGGAGGCATCAGGGCCGTGGCTATGGCAACGCCGAAAATTACGGAGGCTATAGTTCCTTTCTTTGCCCGTGCGATTACCAACGCGAGACCTCCAAAAAAAGCAATCAATACATCTCTAATATCCGGAGCGGTGCGAGCCAAAAGTTCGGAGGATTCATCGCGGAGTGGAAAGAACCTAAAAAACAGATATGCCGTAAGTACACTCAGGACCACCATAACCGCAAAATTCTTGAGAGAACGCCTTAAGGTATCAATATCATTGATTGCTACGGACATACCAATACCCAAAATAGGGCCCATTAGTGGGGAAATTAACATGGCTCCGATGACGACAGCGGTAGAATTGGCATTGAGGCCTACCGAGGCAATAAAAATGGAACATATCAAAATCCATGATGTATGCCCCTTGAAAGGAATATCAGCAATAATGGCTTCCTTTGTTGCGCTCTGATCCGTATTGCTCCGGATGTCCAGCAATTCAAAAAGGAACTTTTTGGTGCTCCCCAACAGTCCTTGAAAATTCTTTTTTACATCGTCTCCACTGTCCTGCGGTTTTCCTATGGGAGCGCTATTTTCTTGGTTCTGATTGTTGTTCATTGTTATGCATATTTATCCCCGTAGGTATCCTTTACTCTAGACAACACCGTTTTAATGTCCTGCTCCTTGGATTTGGGATAAATCAATAGCACTTCTTCTTTATCTACGATAATATATTCCTTTAATCCGTCCACCACCACAATCTTTCCCTTTGGGGACCGAATCATATTCCCCGATGCGTCCTCGCATATCACTTGGCAATTTACAAGGGCATTGTTGTTTTCGTCCTTGTCCAGTTTATCGAACAGGGAACCCCAAGTACCTAAGTCGTTCCAATCAAATGAGGCTGGTAGTACATAAATGGCTTTGGAACGCTCTAAAATAGCATAATCAATGGAGATATTTTCGGCTTTTGCATAATTATTGGCAATAAAGCTCTTTTCATCGGCCGTGTTATAACAGGAAATACCCTCGGAAAACAATTCATATTGTGTAGGCTGATACTCCTGAAAAGCCTTTATTATAGTATCTACGCTCCAAATGAAAATTCCGGCATTCCAGAGAAAATTGCCTTGGTTCAAGAATTCCTTGGCGGTTTCATAATCCGGTTTTTCCCGGAATTGATGGACTTTTTTTAATTTTCCATTCGTTTCCTTCTCATATTCTATATAACCAAATCCCGTATTCGGAAAGGTTGGTACAATTCCCAGCGTACATAGGGCAGTTTCTTTTTCACACTTATCAAAGCATGCAATGACATCCTGGGCAAAGGCCTCTTCATCCTCTATCCAATGATCACTGGGAGCCACTACCATTACGGCATTGGGATTCATCTTTTGAATCTTTAATGCGGCATATAATATGCAAGGGGCCGTATTGCGCATGGCCGGTTCCAGCACTACCTGCTCCGGCTTTACCAAAGGTAATTGCTCCAATACTAAATCATTATACCTTTCATTGGTTAGAACAAGGATATTCTCCTTGGGTATAAAGGTATTAAGACGTTTAAAAGTCTTTTGAATGAGGGTGTCCCCGGTACCCAACATATCATGGAATTGTTTGGGATAAGTGGACGTACTTATCGGCCAAAAACGAGACCCCACACCTCCGGCCATCAATACGGCGTAATAGTTTGTATTCATAGTATCAATCAAAAATCAGTTTTACTTACTGTGCACGATTACCGTTTAATCGGTAATCAATTCCACCTCGGCATTGGGCTGAAATAAATATACCTTACCGGTAGCAATTTCTACACATTCATAGCGTTTTACGCGTTTATTTCCTTTTTTGAACAATTTACCGTTATAAATGCGAAAAACACTTCCCAAAGGTAACTGAAAAATGTAGGTCTTATCTGAATGCCCAACATCAAATTGCTTGAGGGCCAAGGACAGATGGGTGTCCGTATCACTACTGGCCTTGGGGTTTTTGAAGTGTTTGGCCAATAACGGCAATAATTTGGAGGGAAAAATTTCCGGGCGAATAAAGGGCAGCATCAAATATTGGAAAGTATGCTTCCATTCCGGACCGTGGGGCTTTATTCGTCTACCATGTTTTTCAAAAGCTACTAAATGAGCAATCTCATGGACCAAAGTAATCAAAAAACGATAGGGATTCAAGGTAGCATTTACCGTAATTTGGTGCAATCCGTTGGGTAGCATCCTATAGTCTCCGTGACGTGTAACGCGATGGTTTACAATTTTAAGCTGTACCCTGTAGGTTCTGATAAGTTCAAAACAAGGTTCTACCGCGCGTTCTGGTAGATATTTACGAAGGGGGTTATCCATTGGCACAAAAATAGGAATTTTCCATTGGGTTCTCTCCAAAGCAAAATTCATCAAATTTTCCTATATTTAAAGGTCTCAAATACAGAGCTTTTCAAGCAGTTCTCCCCGGAAAGGATTATACATCCAATTTATTACAGCAATTTCAATATATTACCATTACCATGAAAAAAGGACAAATCATGATTTTGGGGGCAATGGGCGTTTTGGCGGTTGCCACTTTCATTTTTTCAGAAACCAAGCAAGAAGACGAGCCAGTTCCACAAATGGCTTCAATGAACTTTATGAAGTGTACCGTTGCCAAGTTTATGTTGAGTACCGTTGACACTACCCAACAGATTGCCCCACTTTTCGAAAATTTGGGAAATCACAGTTATGAAATTTCTACCTCCGTAGACAAGGCACAGGATTTTTTTGACCAAGGTCTACGCCTAACCTATGCTTTTAACCATGCAGAGGCCCATCGATCCTTCATGGAAGCTGCTCGTTTGGATCCCAATGCGGCCATGGCCTTTTGGGGACAGGCCTATGCCCTTGGCCCTAACATCAATGATGCCCTACCCGATGATGAACGAAAGACGAAGGCCTTTGAAGCGTTGCAGCATGCACAAAAATTAGCCGGCCGGGCAAGCTCAAAAGAACAGGAACTCATTTCAGCTTTGGCCTCCCGTTATAGTGCCGATTTAGAGGAGGATATCGTTGAATTGAACAAGGACTATATGAACGCTATGGCCAAGGTAGCCGAGAGGTTTCCCCAAGATGCCGATATCCAAACCTTATATGCGGCCGCCATTATGAACACCATGCCCTGGAACTATTGGGATACCGATGGAAATCCTGCCCCAAATACCCTAAGGGGAAAGGCCGCCCTGGAAAAGGCCATAAACATTAATCCTGACCATCCGGGGGCGCACCATTACTATATTCACATGGTAGAGTTGCCCCAACCTGACTTAGCGATTCCCAGTGCGGACAGACTGGGTAGGCTCATGCCGGCCGCAGGACATCTCGTGCATATGCCCTCTCATATTTACATTCGTGTTGGTCGGTATCTTGATGCTGTAAAATCAAACCAAAAGGCTATACTTGCAGATGAGGATTATATCTCACAATGTTATTCGCAAGGGATGTATCCTTTGGGATATTATCCACATAACCTACATTTTTTATGGTCCGCAGCAAGTTTGCTCGGGAATAGCGAAATGGCCATAGAAGCCGCCCAAAAAACTGCGGAGAAAGTTCCTATTTCGGAATTAAGGACCTTACCTTTCCTACAGGATTTTGCATCGACTCCACTTCTGGCTTATACCCGATTTGGAAAATGGAATGAAGTACTGACCATTCCCAATCAAGGGGACGATTACAAACATCTGAAACTGATATGGCATTACGCCCGTGGCATAGCTTTTCTTAGAAAGAACAACCTAAAAGAAGCCAAAGAGGAGTTACAGGCCATTGCCGTTATGAAGGATGACCCTGAACTTGAGAATGTAATCGCGAATTACACCAATCCAACTTCAAGTATTGCCAAGGTGGCCCATGCGGTAGTAGCCGGTGAAATTGCCTTGTATGAGGGAAACGATTCAAAGGCTATTGAACATCTTGAAAAGGCCGTGGTCCTGGAAGACCAGCTGATATATAGTGAACCTTCCCCGTGGCATATTCCATCACGTCAAACCTTAGGGTTCGCTTTGATGAAGGCAGAAAAGTATGAAGAAGCCGAGAAAATCTACAAAGAGGACCTACAGGAACTCAGACAAAATGGGTGGTCATTAATGGGGCTATACCAAAGTTTAAAGGCCCAAGGCAAAATGGATGAAGCAGGCAAAATTAAAGAGGAATTTGAAAATGCTTGGAAACATGCCGATTTGGAAATTGAGAACTCCATTTTATAAAGTAAAAAATCAAGGGGTACTAGTGCTCACCTGTAATATTTTCCCATTATAGAGCTTGTGCCCGGTTAAGGCAAATTCCTTGATGTAGGTAGCCATTTCCAAAGGGGTGGTCGGGGCTTGATAGCCTGGAAAAGCCTCTTCCAACATTTCGGTCTGAACGGCGCCCAAAGCCAAAACATTAAAGGATGGTCCGGTTTCCTTGAATTCCTCTGCCCAAAGTTCCGTTAAGGTAATTAACGCCCCTTTACTGGAACTGTAGGCGGAAAGCCCGGGAAACTTTACACTCCCTTGAACGCCTCCCATGGAACTGATATTTACTACATGCCCATTTTTAGGCATCTTAGGAAGAACGACTTTTACAATTTCCGCTACTCCAAACACATTCACTTTGTAGATTTTTTCAAATTCTTCGGAGGTAGTTTTCAAAAAGGGCTTGTTCACTAACATTCCGGCGTTATTTATGAGAATATCAACCACCTCCCTTTCCCTTAAAAACTCGTCCAATTTTTGCAAATCGTTCTGTTCACAAAGATCAAAAGGGAATGCGGAAATATTGGAATGGCCTAAATCAAGTATCGGATCTGAATTTCGCGAAAGGGCCAAAACCTGATGCCCCTTGTCCGAAAATAAACGGGCCAGCTCAAATCCGATACCCCGGCTACATCCGGTAATGATAACATTTGCCATTAATTGTATTGTATTTCCTTTTGAGGTGCGTTGGCCACTCCTTCCACAACCGGTATGAATAGATTCACCAAATGGGCCATGTGTTGGAAGTCCATGAGATCGGCTTCGTCCCCAACTTTATGATATTGATCAAAATTGGTGAAGTCAAAGGTACAAAAGGTATGTGCAGGTACATTGAACGCTTCATAAAAAGGATAGTTGTCCGATCGTTTGAATAAACCGAATTTCTGGGCCGTGGGCAAAAATCCGACCAATTCCTTTCCGGCATAGGTATTGCATACTTGGGCCAGGTTAGATTTCTCATATCCACTGGCATAAGTAAGATATTCTTTATCCACCAAAGGCACACCCACCATTTCATAGTTAAGGACCAGATATAGGTTTAGATTTTGCGCCTTTAATTTTTCGGCCAAATGTTTTGATCCCAAAAGCCCTTTTTCCTCAGCAGTGAACAGTACAAAAATAAGACTGCGTTTGTTGGTTTTGGTATTTCCAAAGTAGCGGGCCAATTCTAGGACCGTAGTGGTCCCCGAAGCATTATCATTGGCTCCATTGGCTATGGAATCCCCACCTTCCGGCTCAATTCTCCCGATGTGATCGTAATGTGCCCCTATGAGGATGAATTCATTTTTAAGTACGGGATCGCTCCCTTCTATCCAGCCCACCATATTATACGAAGTAGGCTTAAAATTGGTAAGCGTATCCCTATAAGAGTTAAAATAGGGCGCAAGTTTGTTTTGGATAAATATCCCCTCAATGAATTGTGCCGCCTTTTCCATGCCCTCGCTTCCCGGATCTCGCCCCTCCAATTCATCTGAAGCTAAATAATTCAAAATCCCCTTTACCCGGGTAGCGTCCGAAAACCGGATTTTCAAATCGGTGGATTTGACATCAGTTGATGGGACAGCTACATTTGCTTCGGTAGATTCTGGTGCTTTTCGAATGGCATCAGCATCAATTTCTTGAAGCTTTTTGGCCCCACAACCCATTAGAATAGACAAGACCACAAGCCGAAAGAAAAATTTCATATGAAATAATTTTGACCATAAAGATAAAAAAAGCACCCGCAAAAACGGGTGCCAAATTTTTTGAAAGCTTTCCTTCAAACAAAGAAGGGTTCAAATTAAGCCAACATGGTGACCGGATTCTCCAAATATGAGCGTAGGGTCAATAAATATTGTGCTCCCGTCGCCCCATCAACTGTTCTATGGTCGCAGGCCAAGGTGACCTTCATAGTATTTCCTACTACAATTTCACCGTTCTTGACCACTGGTTTTTGAACTATGGCGCCAACAGATAGGATGGCCGAATTAGGTTGATTGATAATGGAAGTAAACTCCACAATTCCAAACATCCCCAAATTAGAAACGGTAAAAGTGCTACCTTCCATTTCTGCCGGAGTCAATTTTTTGTTTCTAGCCCTACCTGCCAAATCTTTCACTGAGGCTCCAATCTGTGTGAGGCTCATTTGGTCGGTAAACTTAAGTACAGGTACTACCAAGCCTTCATCTACGGCAACAGCTACTCCAATATGTACATGATGCTTATAAATTGTAGTATCCCCGCCCCATGTGGTATTTACCTGTGGATGCTTTTTCAGAGCCATGGCGCAAGCTTTGACCACCATGTCGTTGAAAGAGACCTTGGTATCCGGCAAATCATTAATCTGTTTTCTTGAGGCCATTGCATTGTCCATATCCACCTCAATGGTCAAATAGTAGTGAGGCGCCGTAAATTTGGACTCTCCCAAACGTTTGGCAATCACCTTCCGCATCTGGGAGTTCTTGATCTCTTCACTACTTTCTTCCCCTACCGGAAGATTAATCGGTACTACGGGCTGTTTCGCTGGAACTTCCTCTGATGTACTTGTAACCGGTTGTGTAACAGGTTGAGGGGATTGCGAAGGTTGGTAGTTCTCAATATCGCGCTTAATGATTCGCCCGTGATCCCCACTGCCATTTACCGCGCTCAGGTCTATCCCTTTTTCCTGGGCCATTTTTTTAGCCAAGGGCGACGCGAAAATACGTTGTCCATCGCTTGCCGATATTATTTCTGTTGTGCCCTCCGCCTTTAGTTCCGAAACCGTTTCCTCATTTGTAACAGACTTTGCCTCCTCTTTAGCCATCCCCGTAGAAGGCTTGGCATTTAAGACCGTATCTACATCAGTTCCTTCGGGTCCAATGACGGCTAAAACCTCGTCAACCGGAGCAGAACCTCCTTCTTCGATTCCTATGTACAATAATGTACCGGAGTAAAACGACTCAAACTCCATAGTGGCCTTGTCCGTTTCAATTTCCGCTAAAATATCGCCTTCCTCTACAGTATCGCCTACTTTTTTTAACCAAGTGGCGACCGTACCTTCTTCCATAGTGTCACTTAAACGGGGCATTTTTATAATTTCGACCCCTTCTGGTATTTCCCCGGAAACTTCCATGGCAGCACTTTCCGAAATATCATCCGTCTTGGACGTCTCACCGGAAGAGGAATCCTCCGTTGCAGCAGCCTGGGAAGTACCGTTCAAAAATCCCGAAATATCCTCACCTTCATCACCGATAATGGCCAAAAGAGTATCCACGGGAGCTCCGTCTCCTTCTTGGATACCAATATGTAGTAATGTCCCCTCATGAAACGATTCAAACTCCATGGTGGCCTTGTCGGTCTCGATTTCGGCAAGTATGTCACCTTCCTCAACTTTGTCGCCTACTTTTTTTAACCATTTGGCCACGGTACCCTCTTCCATGGTATCGCTCAAACGGGGCATATTTATCACTTCCGCCATTTAACTATTGTTTATGTTGTACAAATGGATAATCTTCCTGCTCATATACTACATCATATAACTGACTCACGGGTGGATATTCCGATTCCTCAGCAAACTTTTCACATTCCCGAACCTTGTCCTTAACCCGTTTGTCGATTTCTTTGATCTGGTCTTCCGTGGCATATTCGTTTTCCTTAATGACATCCAAGACCTGGGTAATGGGATCTATCTTTTTATATTCCTCTACCTCATCTTTGGTTCGGTAGTGCTGTGCGTCGGACATGGAATGCCCTCTGTATCTATAAGTTTTCATTTCCAAAAAGGTAGGACCGTCGCCTTTTCTGGCTCTTTCAATGGCCTTATGCATTTCTTTTGCCACGGTCACAGGGTCCATTCCATCCACGGGACCACAAGGCATTTCATAACCCAATCCAAGCTTCCAAATCTCCGTACTATGGGATGTACGCGCGACCGAGGTACCCATGGCATATCCATTGTTTTCGCACACAAAGACCACTGGAAGTTGCCAAAGCATGGCCAAATTAAAGCTTTCATGCAGCGAACCCTGTCTTACGGCACCGTCTCCCATATAGCATAAGGTTACGGCATCCCGCTTAAAATATTTGTCGGCAAATGCAAGTCCGGTACCCAAAGGTATCTGACCTCCTACAATACCATGACCACCATAAAACCGATGTTCCTTTGAAAAAATGTGCATGGATCCCCCCATTCCTCTTGATGTACCGGTTACTTTACCATAAAGCTCCGCCATTACCAATTTAGGGTCAACGCCCATGCCAATAGGTTGCACATGGTTTCGATAGGCCGTAATCATCTTGTCCTTTGTAAGGTCCATTGCGTGTAGCGCTCCAGCCAATACCGCCTCCTGTCCATTATACAGATGAAGAAAACCCCTGACCTTTTGTTGTATATAAACAGCTGCAAGCTTATCCTCAAATTTCCTCCAAAAAAGCATGTCTTCATACCATTTCAGATAGGTTTCCTTAGTGATTTTTTCCATTAACCGATTTTTTATTGATACTTCTATCAGCCCAGTCCCGATCTTTTTGAAAAAATTGGGGCATTCAAAGAAAAACAAAAATACACATATAAATGAATGGATAAAAAAAATTGAAGCAAAAGGCAACCTCTAATCAGAGCGGGGAAACCTTCATGGCCCAAGCACTATATTGTTGATGAAAAATGAACTCCTATAAAAAAGAGGTATCAAAAGCCAAGGGAAGAATATCGGCAATGGACGCACACCATATTATTTGCCCTATTTCTCCCATTAGGAAGAGTTCGATGGGGCTCTTCTGCCTCACCTCATATTCAGATATGGATTGCCTGCAATTGCCACATGGGGCGGCAGGTTTGTCCACGGTGTATTTATTTGAGGCCGCCGAAATTGCAATGGCCTTGATAGTCTCCCCAGGGTATTTGGCGCCAGCTTGAAATACGGCCACACGTTCCGCACATAGGCCCGAGGGAAAAGAGGCATTTTCCTGATTGTTGCCGATAACCACTTTACCATTTTCCAAAAGAACCGCTGCACCGACCTGAAAATTGGAATAGGGTGCATAGGCATTTTTTCGAGCCGCTACCGCCTTTTGCATTAATTCTTGGCCTTCTTGGGAAAGCTCATCAATTGTGTCGAACACCTGCAATTCAAAACACACTCTCTTTTTCTTCATAGGTAAGCGATGAGTAGACCTTCCATAAAAATAACAAAACCTGCTCAAAAGCAGGTTTTGTGTTATTATTTGTATCGAAAATGAATTCTTTAGTCATTAAGATATTCCTCTCCTAAATTGAAGGTGAGTGAAAACCGCAAGGTGTTCTCCAAAGGGTTTCTTACTTGTGATGTGGAAAAAAGATAGGATAAATCTATTTGGGCAGCTTTAAAGCGAAACCCCGCACCCAAGGTAAAGAACTTCCTGGAACCTTTTTCCTCACTTTCATTGAAGTAACCTGTACGTACCATAAATGCATCCTGATATACATATTCGGCGCCTAAGGCCCAAGTAAATTCTTTCAACTCTTCGCTAAAACCATCCGGAGCATCGCCAAACGATTCAAAAACACCATTAAAGAACCCGATGTTCTGGTACTCATCATTATCCGCTGAATCTACATCGCCATCACCATCGAAATCCCTTGGCGTGGGCACCAATAACTTATTAAACTCTGAGGTAAGGCCAATAACATTATCCTGGTCTAGAATGAAATCAAATCCAAATCCAAATTTCAGGTTGGTGGGCAAAAAGTTTTCCTGTCCACCTTCATCGTACTGTATTTTGCCTCCTAAGTTAGAAATATTGAAACCTGCTCGCCAGCGTCCATCAAATTTGCTATATGCAATTTCCCTAGATCTATAAAATCCTGCAATATCAACCGCAAATGAACTAGCCGCCTGTGAGTCTACATCTCCTTGCTGTGGTAATCTAAGATTTGAACGGATAAACCTACCTCCCACGGCCATTGAAAATGTAGGGCTCAGTTTAAGCGAATATGACCCATCCAAAGCCAGTTCGTTAGGTTTGGCCAAAGTTCCGGGATCGTTTGCAAATTGTCTCAGTTCTATCTCTCCCAAAGTGAAGTAACGCAAACTAAGGGCAAAGGCACTCTGATCATTAATTTTATTATAAAAACTGGCATTTAAAAGGGATATGTCGGTAATTATACTTTCCAAGTAAGGGGTATAACTTAAACCGATACCCATTTTACGTTCCGCAAAGGCAAATTTTGCCGGGTTCCACTGTTGGGAAAATGCGTCCGTGGAAGTAGCCACCCCAATATCTCCCATACCTGCAGACCTGGCATCCGCGGCAATGGTCAAAAAGGGAACTGCAGTAGTAATAACCCTTTGGTCTTCCTGGGCGGACACCTTAAAAACCAATGCAAACAAAACGAGTAAGGCTAATTTCTTCATCTCTTAACAATCTGGATTTTATTAATACATGTGCCCCGACGTAAATAAACTTTCACACCTTATTCACACTTAAACGGGGTTTTTAAGAATATCTTGTATTGAAAGCGAATAATTTTGAGATTGAACTTAAGTCAACAGGATTTTCTTGGGGACACCTGAACCTGTTTCTGTCAAAGGTTTGCAAATTGCCCTAATCGTGAAAAAGAAGGGAAAGTCCATACTATAACAAGCATTACTTCGTTATGTTTTTAGAAAACGCTTGCGGCCTAAGGATTGTACATGTTGAAAATATTTTTTAGGTGACAAAATATTATGTGCAAAACCTCGTTCTATTAGCCGAAAAGCAACCATTTAATAAATCAAAAGACCTGTTAACATTGCTTTCCGGCGATTTAACAATTTGAACTCAAGTCCTAATTATGATGAAAAAACAGTTTTTAAAAATTGTACTTTCCTTTGCGGTGATTGCAGGAGGTTTTACGGTTACCAGTTGTAAAAAATCCTCTTCTTCCTCCAAAAATGTATCAAGAGCTACCGGTTGGAAGATAAATGCGAAGGAAGGCGGTTTCCAATACAATACGGATTTTAAGGAGCAAGAAACCGCTCCAGGTCTTGTTTTTGTTGAAGGAGGTACTTTTACCAAGGGAAAGGTTCAAGATGATGTAATGCATGATTGGAACAATACTCCCACAGCCCAGCACGTTCAGTCCTTTTATATGGACGAAACCGAGGTAACCAATGTCATGTACTTGGAATATCTGGACTATTTAAAAAGTGTTTATCCTCCCGAAAATCCAAAGTATACCAATATCTATACCGGGGCACTGCCGGACACATTGGTATGGAGAAATAGATTGGGATTCAATGAGACAATGACCAATAACTATTTAAGACACCCTGCCTATGCGGAATACCCGGTGGTAGGTGTTAATTGGATACAAGCTACGCAATTTGCGGAATGGCGTACCGATCGTGTTAACGAAATTATGTTGGAAAGGGAAGGGTATTTGGCAAAGGATGCAAAATATCAAGCTGTTACCGGAGAAGTGGAAGGGACTTTTAGCACCGAAGCCTATCTTAACAGACCGGAATCCGTTTATAATGGACAAATTGATTCCTTGCAGGGAAGTAAGAAGAAAGATAGTGTACCTAGTTATGCCAAAAGAAGTAGTGGTGTGATTATGCCGGAATATCGTTTACCTACCGAAACAGAATGGGAATATGCAGCCCAGGCAAATCAAGGTTCCCGTGAATACAACAACTATAGGGGAAGAAAAAAATATCCATGGGAAGGAGATTATACCCGAAATGGACAACGTGTTGGCCGTGGCGACCAATTGGCCAATTTTAAACAAGGAAAGGGAGATTACGGCGGAATTGCAGGATGGTCCGATGATGGTGCCGATATCACGGCCGAAGTGAAGTCCTACAAACCTAATGACCTTGGCTTGTATGATATGGCCGGTAACGTAGCGGAATGGGTTTCTGATGTATATAGACCCATAGTGGACGACGAAGTGAGCGACTTTAATTACTATAGGGGAAATATCTACATGAAAACCGCTATTGGCGAGGATGGGAAAGTAAATATCCTCCGAGATTCCATTGTTTATGATACCCTGCCAAACGGTAAAATTGTGGCCGTAAACCTTCCCGGCGAAATTGCCATGGTTCCTATTGATGAAAAGGAAACCTATCTAAGAACCAATTTCTCCAAAAGCGACAATAGAGGGTATCGGGACGGTGATCCAGGCTCTTCAAGATTCTTTGATCGCTTTAGTGATGAAGAACAGGAAGAAGACGGCAAAAAAATGTACAACTCTCCCAAGCACAAAGTGGAAAGGGACTCTATCGGAAACTTGATTCGTCAGTACGATACGTCTAATAATAGAACTACACTGATCAACGATGAGGTTCGGGTATTCAAAGGTGGCTCTTGGAGAGATAGGGCCTACTGGCTGGATCCTGCCCAACGTAGATATCTGCCTCAATACATGGCCACGGATTATATTGGTTTTAGATGTGCCATGTCCAGGGTTGGTTCAAAATCGAAGACAAAGAACAAGACTCCTAGAGGCAAAAAAGTAAAATAAAACAGATCGGAGCATAAAATTCTTATGAAAGTCCCGGCACAAATGCCGGGACTTTTTTTATCTTCGATTCATGCATATAAGAGACCTACACCAACGCTTTTTGGAGTTTTCCAGTGTATCTACGGATACCCGAAGAATGACAGATAATTGTATCTTCTTTGCCTTAAAAGGAGATAATTTCAATGGCAACAGGTATGCGAAAGAGGCCCTTGAAAAAGGAGCAGCCTATGCCGTAATCGATGAAGGGGAATACGCTATTTCCGATAAACATATTTTAGTAAATGACGTATTAAAAACGCTGCAAGATCTAGCCACGTACCACCGAAATTATAGTTCGGCCAAGGTCATAGGTTTAACCGGGAGCAACGGAAAGACCACTACCAAGGAGTTGATACATGCCGTACTTTCCAAAAAATATAGAACCATAGCCACACAAGGAAACCTCAACAACCATATTGGGGTACCATTGACCTTACTTTCCATTCAAGAGGACACCGAAATTGCAATAGTGGAGATGGGCGCCAACCATCAAAAGGAAATTGCCCTTTTGAGTGAAATCGCCCAGCCAGATTTTGGGTACATTACGAATTTCGGAAAAGCACACTTAGAGGGTTTTGGTGGTGTAGAAGGCGTCATAATAGGGAAAAGCGAACTATATGATTACCTCCGTACAAACCATAAATCTGTTTTCCTCAATGCCGACGATCCCATTCAACTTCAAAAAATGGGAAGTTATATTCAAAAATATGGTTTCAGTAAGGATAAGCAAGCCTATTATAAAATAGAGTTCCTAGGGGCCAATCCTTTTGTACGATTAAAGGTTGAGGATATTGTAATTAATTCCCAATTGATCGGGGGCTATAACTATACCAATTGCGCTATTGCCATTTGTATGGGAAAATACTTTAATGTGAATCTTCCGACTATAAAGATGGCCATTGAAGCGTACATACCACAAAATAATCGCTCCCAGATTATTGAAAAACGTGAATCGATTATAGTTTTGGACGCCTATAATGCCAATCCCACAAGCATGAAAGCAGCCCTTGAAAGTTTCGAGGGGATGGACGAGAATCCAAAGATTGTCCTTTTAGGAGATATGTTCGAACTGGGGGAGGTCGCCAACAAGGAACATCAAAAAATTGTGGATATGGTTTTGGAAATGGACTTGGAAGATGCCTATTTCATCGGGGAAAACTTTTATGCTGCCCAAACCCCATTTAAGAAATTCACCTCGGTGGATGAAATCGTAGGTTTTCTAAAAAGTAAGCCACTCCCTAAAAACAAAACATTTCTCATCAAAGGTTCAAGAGGTATGGCGTTGGAACGATTGTTGGATTTTATTGAATAGAAAAACAGCAACCCTTGTGGCAGAAAAGACGAATATTCTGAGGGCCACAACGGATTCTAATGATGGCCATAGTTCCTTCATTATAACAGACGGTACCCCCGGTCTGCCATATCGATAGGCAAATATAGCCCTTCAAGTGGAGTGTATTGGATTCGAACCAACGACCCCCGCCCTGTCAAGGCGGTGCTCTAAACCAGCTGAGCTAACACTCCATAACTCCAATCATTTGGGCGGC
>NZ_JANQOO010000029.1 GCF_028285715.1 Ulvibacterium sp. | reverse complement strand
TAGAACCGGAAGACGGTTGAGTTGAAAGAAAGGGTAAAAACATAACTTGACTTGATTTTTCAAGCATAACAGGAAATAATCCGTATCAAAAATGAGTTTAAATCCGCTGATGTCGGCCGAATGTTCAAGAACCTGAAATGACTGACCAGGTGCTAAAAAATAAATGTTTTTGGCATTTACTTCGTGTGTTTTGTCACTTATTCTTAATGACAAACCGCCTTGCTGTATGAAGGCAATGCGGTATTCGTCTTTTGCATTCGTGCTGTACGAATTGAGTGTAATTCCCTCTGAGGCAGAAAAGCGCTCAATTTTGATATAATTGGATTTCTGCATTACATGGATACTGTTTTTTCTGGTATAATTTTCATTTTATCATAGGCCGCATCGGTTGGAATATCTACCGAAAATGAGGTCATTTCCATAATTTCAAGTGTTCCTTGTTTAAGCACATAACGAGGTGCACAGCCGGCATTTTGTTTCTGATTCATCGTATCACTCACAAAGTGAAAGTGCAAACCGGGGTAATTTATGTTACCCAAATAGGGCGGTAATTGAAAACCAACTAATGTTCCCTGTACATCCTTGAGGTCGTGATAAATCATATCATCCACAATCTTATTAATAGGTGGAAAAGGTCGTTCCGTTACTTTTTCTTGACTGCGGGCCGTCAGTTCACTAAAAGTGCCGTGAACCTTTAGCGCATACATCTTCTTTTCAGTATCTAGATTTTCTGCAATCCAGGATTTAAGACTATCCGTAGATAGGCTTTCAAAAGAAACTTCTCGTTCTGACCTGAAATACGTGACGATTGCAGATGGCGTGTTTTCTGAAAGGTCCTGGACAACCTCAGCAGAACCGTCAGGTTTTGCACGGTAAATGGTTCCGTTTAGAACCACCATCTCGCCGTCCAAATTATTAAAGGTACCCAGGCCAAAATCGCCATTTCCGACGACAGCACTTAGAGGAAATGTACCTTCATAATATCCTGACATAAAGGCTCCCCTGTAATTAAAGTGGTGTAAATTCATTTCTTTCTTCATCACAAATTGAGTTTCTTTAGTTTGTTCATTGCAAGCAATAAATAGCAATGCAAACGCTATGATATTCATTGAACTTGCTTTCATTGATATTGCTGTGTTATCAATTCGTGATTAAGGATAAAAGCCGCTTTAGCACCCGAAGCATTGGCAATGGATACTGCTCTAAATGGTGTTGTAGCATCGCCTACCGCATATATTCCTGGAACATTTGTTTGCTGAAAATCATTTACCTGAATATGCCCCGTTTCAGTTAATTCACAACCCAATTGCTCAGGTATTTTGCAATGCTGCTCATATTTGGTACGATGATAAAGCGCATCGATATCTGCAGATGTACCGTCCTTAAAATCAAGTTGGGTCATATACCCATTCTTGTGCTGAATTAATGAGATTTCCTCTTCAACTACGTAAACACCCAGTTTACTTACTTCCTCTTTATCAAAAACAGCGGTACCGTTTGAATAAATGGTCAAATCACCTGTCCAATTCAGAATGAGTTTTGCAAAATCCGCTGCGCTCTCGTCATTGACGAATATTCCCGTGTTCTTTGATTTTACTTCGTATCCATGACAATACGGGCAATGAATAGCCGTGATACCCCAGCAATCCGCGAACCCTTCAATTGCAGGCATTAAATCCTTTACACCCGTAGCAAAAATTAATTTTTCAGTTTTATAGCGGTTTTGGGAAAGCGTACTTACCTCAAAGTTTCCATCACTACCCTCAACATTGGTTACTTCATCATTTTTAAAAGATACGGTGGGATATTCCAAGACCTGTTCTTTAGCAAGTGTCGAAATATGACTTGGTGCTGCGCCGTCTTGGGTAATGAAGTTATGTGAGTGTGGGGTTTGGGCATTGCAAGGTTTACCGCTATCGATTACCAAAGTCTTACGGATAGAACGCCCCATTGTCATTGCCGCGGCGAGACCGGAATAACTACCTCCAATGATAATTACATCGTACATATCTTTTTCCAATTTTATTTTAGTTGAACCAAATGATGTGTAAGGCATTAGGCCAATGCCTGCGTTCGCGAATGCGAACTGCTTGTTAAACATTCTGCGATCAATGGCACTTTTCACAGCTATTTTAGACTTGCTATTCTGTTCAATTACTTTTACTATATCGTCTTCCAAAAGATTACTGCAAAATTATTGATATTAATCACAGATAGCATATTGTCAATTACGTTTCCTATGGTACAAATCACATCTAAAGTGGTATGACAACGCGAGCTTCGCATTGAACGGTTGACCAGGAAAGATGATGAACTCGCAGGAATCAACAGTGTAGAAATGTGTATCGAATATGTTATTGAAATTTAGGGCAATGTTCGCTCTCCCAGCATTTTCGCTAGGTAGGAATGAAAGATTTATCAATGTATCTAAGGTCGTAAATCCAGGCAAATCGAAGGACCTTGCCCTAAGAACTTACTCCGCTGGCTAAGGGTCTTATTAACCGGCGAATTTATAAGCCAGATTGGTTGGGAGAGTTGGATTCCCAAAACATGTTGGTTTTAAGGGGCAAGGAAATATTGTGGCTAAAGGTTTGGTATATGAACAGTAGCAGATTTTATGCAACTGCTTTTCGATTTATAATATAGTTCAATTGAAAGAAAAAGCAGTTCAAGTTAGCACCCAAACCGCTATTTTGTATACACTGTGTTGCGTGCCGTTTTTTATTATTCCGCGCTTTTTTCAGCAAATCCAAGTATGTAGCCGTTATTGTCCTTTATATAAAATTCACTCATACCATACCAAGCTGTTTTCAGTTCGGTTGGGTTCAAACCTTTGTCTTTTATCTGTTCGTAAAATCCGCTAATTCCGTCAATTTCCATATAGAACGAAACACTTGCTCCAATTGAAAGGTCTTTTGCAATTATTATGATGATAAGTGGTTTTTAATTCTAACTGAAACTTATGTGGAAAAACTTGTAGTAAATGGTTATAACGTATTATTTACACCTTTCTTAACTTTACGTCAAGACGCAATGTTTCCGAAGATACAGATTAGGGAACGGATGCTATAGTTAGCGGTTCCAAATAACAAACAATACTATTATTGATTATGAAGACTACCTTACTCTTGGCTTCACTTATTTTATTCTTTTTTTCATCCGCATTAGCCCAAGTGTCCTTTCCACTGTCCGTGAGTAAAAATGAAAGGCACCTTATAGATATGGATTCAGTACCTTTTTTTTACCAGGCGGATACCCCTTGGCACCTTTTTTTCGATTTGAAACCCATGGAAGCGGAATACTATGTTGAAAGACGAAAGGAACAGGGGTTCAATGCACTACAGATTATGTTAACGGGATCAAAGGGCCAACTGGATTTTAATGGGGAAAGCCCATGGCTGGGAGACCATGATTTTTCCAGACCTAACGAAAAATTTTTCGAAAGAGTGGATGCCGTTTTAGAAATTGCCAAGAACCATAACATGTATATAGCCATTGTACCCTTGTGGTCAGGTTGTTGTAGGGGTGATATGGCCGGAAATGATGTCGACGGCAATCCATTGCCCATGATGGTCAATGGCGCAAAGAAAACATATGAGTTCGGTAAATGGCTTGGAAACCGTTATGGTAAGTATCCGAATATCATGTGGATCATTGGGGGAGACAACGACCCCTTCAATGCTATCGAGGAATATGGAGCCTTGGTAAAAGGGTTAATGGAAACAACCACCGATCAATTATTTACATACCATGCCGCTAGCACGCATTCCAGTACCGATGTCTATCCCGGCGCAAATTGGTTGGATGTAAGTATGATTTACACCTATTTTCGAGGGTTTAACAAAGCATGGAACAAAATCCAACCAGACGTATATGAAGTTGCCTATGATGAGTACAGGAAGAACAAAATGCCTTTCTTTTTGGGAGAAAGCAATTATGAACGAGAACACGATGATTGGGGAAATCCGACACAGATCCGTAAACAGGCCTATTGGGCGGCTTTAAGTGGTTCTGCAGGTCACGCCTACGGTAGTGTAAATTGGAAAATTCCCGAAAATTGGAAAGAGGTTCTAGAACTTGAAGGAGCCCTAAGTCTTATTCATCTAGCCAACCTTATGGAACATGTTGGTTTTGAAACCTTGGAACCGGATTGGTTGGGGACCCTCCTCGGGGATTCGGCAGGAGAATATGCCTCTAACAACTACGCCATCTCAGCTTTTACAAGGGAGCGGACCGGCGCTGTGGTTTATGTCCCATCAAAAAGACGGTTAAAACTAAATAGTACCTCATTGAGTCGGCCCATAAACTCTTTAAAATGGTACAATCCCAGAACCGGAGAGCGAAGCAATATTTTGTCGAAGAAAGGTTTCATAGTTCCACCTAGTGAGGAAGATTGGGTCTTGCTTGTCAATTATTAGTTTTTTGTCCTATACCTCCATAGGCACTTTCGGAAATAGCATAAATCCAGATTTTCAAATAAATGCGTTTTATGTCCGGACATAACAAAACGCCTAGAACGAATACTTGGCCCTAAAAACAGGATTTTTAATGTCCAATCTTGGCGAGGTATACTCTATTTAGGTGACGGCTTTTGGACAATCGGCGAGCTTTGGGAAAGCTGTTTGAAAACCGTTTGCCATAAGATCCTGCCCCATACCATTGTTGCAATCAAAAACTTACAAATCGGATTGCCTTGTTCTTTCTTAATGAAGTCTAAATGTCAGCTAATTTTTGTGTATCTTGATATTAAGATGGAATTGGTGATACGACATTTTTTTAAGCGCTAAGGGTCACATGCCTAAGATGACATCAAGAAGAAGTTTTATACAAAGAATTACAGCGGCCGGAAGCGTACCCTTTCTTTACGGATTTTCTTCGTGGCTCCCAAGGTCAAAGGGGAAAGACCCTTCACGTTATGACAAAATAGATAAAGCCTTGGCCCTGCCAGTACTTAAAACAAATTTTTTTGATGGGCCCGTACGTATTGCGAACGTAACACTTTTAGAACATGAGAATTCCTTTATATGTAGGGTTACCTCGTCCGATGGAGCAGAGGGACTCAGTATTTGCAATAACCTGAGAATGGATTATCTCTATCCCATCTTCACAAAAAGAATTGCACCCTTTTTTATTGGAAAAGATGCATTGAATCTCGATAGATTAATTGAAGACGTCTACAAATACAAGAGCAATTACAAATTCCAAAGCTATGCCCTATGGGTGCCGGTAGCGACGGTAGAGTTCGCTATATTGGATATGTTGGGGAAACGTATCGGGAAACCCATAGGGAAGTTGATAGGTAAAATTCACAACCCGGAACCCAAAGTGTATTTGCCTACGAGATTCCGACATCTTTCGCCTGAAAAATCAATAGCGGAAACCAAAAGGATTTTGGACGCCACAGGATACAACGCAGTTAAGTTTAAGATTGGTGGGAAAATGGGCGGGAATTCGGAAAAAGTAAAAGGCAGGTCTGAACGGATTATCGCCATGGCTCGAAAGGAACTTGGAGATGCTATGTGGCTAGGTGTCGATGCCAATGGCGGGTATGATGTGAAAGAGGCCATCCGTATAGGAAACATCTTGGAAGATTACAATTATGCGATGTACGAAGAACCTCTGCCTTTTGATTGGTACCACGCGACCCAGGAAGTGGCCGATGCCCTAAAAGTTCCTATCGCGGGGGGTGAGCAGGAAGCGAGTATGCGAAACTTTCGCTGGATGTTGGGTGATGACATTTTACAGATAGTACGACCAGATATGTTCTATTTCGGAGGGATGATCAGGTCCATCAAAGTGGCACGTATGGCAGATGCGGTAGGGGTCAAGTGCATACCCCATTTGAGCGGATCGGGTGTTGGATATCTGTATGCCATGCACTTTTTATCGGCCATTCCAAATGGGGGCGCATATAACCCATGTACAAAAAATACGAACGATCCCATTGTGCCCGTATATTCGGATTCATCATCCCTGAATGTTGAAAATGGGAAGTTTAAGGTTCCCACAGGGCCCGGGTTGGGTGTTGAAATCGCCCCTGGTTTTTTAAAGAAACACAAGGTTATCAATTGAGGCCCGTTCGCTCAAAACCTAAAACTTAGGTTACCTAAGTTATGTAGGGCTTAGGCCATTTTAGTGCTTCAGGAAATCAATAGCTTCACCGGCACAGGTCAATCCGTTAGGTATATTCTCTACTTCTACGATCCACATACTGTCAGCTGCCGCGTTGGAGGCCAAAATTTTTTGAATGGGCATAATACCTTGTCCCGGGCAGCTGATAGAACCGTCCCTGGCCATATCCTTTAGATGAAAAAGAGGTATGCGGCGTTTGTAAGCGTTGATATACTCTATTACCGAACCGCCCCCCTTTTGAAACCAGTAGGTATCCAATTGTAGTTGTACCAATTCCGGGTCGGTGTTGTCCATGATGATGTCAAAAGGTCGTCTTCCATCCTTAAGGGTCTTGAATTCAAAATTGTGGGGATGCCAGCAAAATTGGAATCCCCGATCTTTTATTCTTTTCCCCAATCCGTTTAAACGTTCCACGGTTTCAAAAGTTCTCTTTTCATCAATTTGGTCATTGCCTACCATCCATGGATAATAGCATATGATGTATTGATGCTCTAAGGTTTCGGCAATCTCCACATAACGGGCAAAGTCCTTTTTTAATTCACCCATTGAAGATCCGTGGCCAATTCCCTTCAATCCAATACCCTTTAAGGTTTTTGCATAAGATTTTAACGAATCCCCATAAAACCCGCCTTCTACATAGCGATACCCCATTTCCTTCAATGCCCGTAACGTAGCTTCGAAATCGTGGGCCATGGCATCCTTGACGGTATTTAGGATAATACCGAACCGCTTTGATGGAACCGTTGCCAAACAACCTACAACACTGGGGGCGAGCACCAAGGAAGCTGTTCCCAATCCTAGTTTTTTTGAAAATCGACGTCTGTTCATTTGATATCCATTTCTAGGTAATCGACCATGCACGGCCAACCGATTCAACCGGAATACAGCCCTCATAATCCCCGGGCACCGGAAGATAGGAGAGTACGTTTTCCCCGATTTCTTTTGAGGCATAGTAGCCCATCATTAGTATTTTTTTGAAAATTCTCAAGAAGGAATACGTGTAGAAGTTCTCTTTTTCTTCTTTACCTTCCGGGACGCCTCCATCCAAAAGTTGGGTTATGGTTGGCTGCTTGTCCTTGGGTACGCCATAAAGGGTATGCAATACTTTTGAATAATCCATGGTACCTCCATCAATTATGGGCTTTTGGGTAATTTTCTCGAATTTTGAACGTAGTGCCTTTACACCTTTTCGGAATAGTTCCTGATCTTCCGAACCGGATACTTTCCCCATAAATACATCTACAAAAATATGCGCCCCAACATCTTTGGCTCCCGGCGTTTGGGTGCGAGGTAAAAAAGCCTCCCCTAATTGTGCCACCAGGTTCGCGTCTTTTTGTTCGAAAAACATGGGTTCCCAAAAGGGTTCGCTCTTTTTTGCCTCACAGGACAAGAGCAAACCGGTTACCGTGCCCGGGGTCAAGGTATATCCCAGTGCCGCGGATAAGGACTGTATTGCCTTCCTTCTTTTCATAATTACAGTATACGGTTTCTAAATTGTTTTATGGCATAGCTCGCAGCACGTGCCGTTAAGGCCATATAGGTCAATGAGGGGTTCTGACAGGCAGATGAGGTCATACAAGCACCATCTGTTAGAAAAACATTGGGCACGGCATGTATTTGATTGAATGCGTTCAACACCGAGGTTTTAGGGTCACGACCCATTCTTGCCGTACCCATTTCATGAATACCCAGACCAATATTCGTGATTTTGCAGTTTGACCCCACATTTCTGGCTCCCGCTGCTTCCAACATTTCCGCGGCCATCACCGCGGCATCCTCACACATCTTTTTTTCGTTTTCCTTGAACTCCGCATCAAAGGTGATGGTAGGCTGATCCCATTTATCCAACATATCATAATTGAGATACATCCGATTTTCATGATAGGGAAGACATTCCACAAAACCGCCCATGCCTATTCCCCAAGGTCCCGGTTCTAGAAGGTTGTCCTTGAAATCGCCCCCAAATCCGAAATCATTTTGCCCTCTTTGCCAACCTGATCGCTTTGCCCCGCCCTGATAGCCGTAGCCTCGAATAAATTTATCGGTGACAGTATTTTTGTTTGTATTCCGAAAACGGGGTACGTAAAAGCCTCCTGGTTTTCTCCCCTTATAATACTTGTCCTCGAATCCTTCCATGGTACCACCCGCCCCGGCTCCCATTGCATGATCCATGACATTATGGCCCAACTCTCCGGAATCGTTGCCCATACCATCAGGAAAACGGTCTGATCTTGAATTCAACAATATAGCGGCTGAAGCCATTGCCGAGGCATTCAGAAAAATTATCCTGGCATAATAGTCTATTTGATCTTTGGTCTGGGTGTCGATGACCCTAACCCCGATTGCTCTTTTTAAATCGGCATCATAAAGTACTTGTGACACGATGGAGTTAGGCCTTAAAGTCATATTTCCCGTAGCTTCGGCATAGGGCAGAGTTGCCGACTGGCTGCTGAACGAGGCACCAAACGGACAACCACGATCACATCTGTGCCGGCTCATACATTTGCCTCGGTGGTCCTTCGGTTCGGTAATGTTGGCAGTTCGCGTAGTAATTAGATAGCGGTCCGGAAATGTTGCCTCAATCCGCTCCTTCGCATGTTGCTCCACACAATTCAGTTCAAACGGCGGCATAAACTCGCCATCGGGCAAATGGGGGATTCCATCCCGATTTCCTGCAATACCCGCATGCTTTTCCACATAGGAGTACCAAGGGGCGATATCCTTGTAGCGGATGGGCCAATCAACACCATGTCCGTCCCTTTTATTGGCCTCAAAATCAAGGTCGCTTAGGCGAAAACATTTTCTCCCCCAGATGAGGGAACGACCCCCTACCTGATATCCACGGATCCAGTCGAACGGTTTGTCCTCGTTATAGGGGTTCTCTAGATCATTGACAAAAAAATGGGCCGTTTCTTTTCTTCGCCCGGCACCAGAGCGAGACTGTTTGGGCTTGCTTTTCAATTCTTCCTGGGTGAGGTTGCCTTTGCACTCCATATCCCATTGGTCATCGTTCATTGTTGGGTAATCTTGAATATGGCT
Source organism: Ulvibacterium sp. (assembly GCF_028285715.1). Taxonomy (GTDB): domain Bacteria; phylum Bacteroidota; class Bacteroidia; order Flavobacteriales; family Flavobacteriaceae; genus Ulvibacterium. The sequence continues at coordinate 15,384 of NZ_JANQOO010000029.1, read as the reverse complement.
TACATTCCTTCCACGCTCCAGAACTAAAGTTCTTAGCCCTCCCTCGCAGAGCTCCTTGGCCGCCCAGCCACCTGAAACCCCTGTTCCTACAACTATGGCATCGTAGGTTACTTCCGCGCGGAATTTTGTGTTAATATGTATCATTATAATTCTAATCAGTTGGATTAGGGTCGATAAAATTGAAGCCCCCGCTATTTTCTAGGAACTGCAAACTGTCGTTTTGTGACACGATAATAAATCGTTTTGGTATCCTTTTACCATGGACATTGTTCAAGATATCTATTTTACGGGCTTCCCTGCCAAAGTAAAAGCCACTTTCCGACATACGGACCACTTTAAACCCTCCATTCTTTTGCCCCAACATACAGATCCCGTTACCGGCATCATAATTTCCCGTCAATACTTCGGTACCGTAAAAGTTACCGACCCCCAAGACATCAGGAAAAACATCTTTATTGAGATCGGTAATTTCAAAATCCAAGATAGGCGCCCACTGTGCCTCAATGGGAAATGCATGAAACCTAAATTGACAGCCCCCCAGATTCTCAATGAAACCAGAGGCCAACTCCATAGCCTCCAAAACTTTTGCTCCCTTGATGTCCGCTTTCCCAAATATACCATGAAAAGGAGTTTCACCATATGTTTTGTAGTCCTTTACACGTTGGCGTAATACAGGTAATTGTTTGGTCAACGTATTTCTAGGGTGTACAATATATTCCTCACCTTGATTGTAATAGGTCATTATGGCCTCAATGGTACCATTATTGTCGTAGTCCTTTGCATAAATCCTTAAAGGTTCTTTCCTATTCGCTTTAAAAGGGTTATTAAGTCCCCAATTACCCAGCAAAAAATCTTGATCTCCATCGTTGTCCAGGTCGGCAACCGCTATACAATTCCACCAACCATTGGATGCCTCAAGACCGTTAGGGCCTTTTTGCTTTTTTAAGACCCCTTTTTTGTTATAATAGATGTCGACCGGCATCCATTCACCGACCAGCACTAAATCGTCCCAGCCATCTTTGTCGATATCCGCTATCGCTGCAGAGGTAACCATCCCTGGATATAGGAGCTCCCTGGAGTGCGACTTCGTCACATCTTTGAAATTACCTTTGCCGTCGTTCTGCAGCAAATAGGAACGGGGAGATTCCGGATAGGCGTTCGGCCGTACCCTCCCCCCTATGAAAAGATCTAAATCCCCATCCCTATCATAGTCCAGGGGAGCAACGGTAGCGGTAATCTCGTTGATTTCCGGTAAAGCACTCTTTCTATACTTGAAAGCACCTCTCCCGTCGTTGAAATAAAAACGATCTTGTAAAAGGTCTGCCCTTGAAAAGTGTTCCGAAGTACCGCTAGCGCAATATAGATCAAGGTCGCCATCACCGTCGGCATCGAACAGCACCAATTCCGTATCCTCAAACTCCTTGCTGATTTCATCAAAACTTTTGGATTCTGTAAAGTTTCCGCTTTCGTCACCAAAATAAATTCGGCCGCTTTCCCCTGCGGCACCCCCGACTATAATATCATCCATATAATCGCCATTGATATCGCCGGTAGTTATCGCCGGGCCAAGTTTGTCGTAAGATCTAAAGTGCAAGGGCCAATGGTCAAAATCATTAAAGCCATTTTCCTTATGCACGTACGAAATTCCATTGACTGGGACACTGTGAAACACGGTTTCGGTCAGAGTGTCTACTTTTGAAGTTTCCTGTTTGGGCATATGCCCTATGGATATTAAAAGCTCCTGATTTACTTGAACATCCTTCAAAACGGACAACGAATCCGTAGACCATATGATTTTTAACGAATCTACCTTTCCGGCGTTTTTGAGACCAAAGTGAACGGCAGGCCCCACTGAAGAAAGGTAGCCCCGTGACGGATAATATTCCGAAAATTGTCTTTCCCCATTGGCATAAAGGTGGATTTTGGCCCCTAAGGCCCTGTGTTGCGGTGTGAAACGTAGTTTCAAGAAGTTATTCCGGATTTTTTCCTTTTGAATCGTGGTATTCTCCAAGACAAAAGCAGGGTCGTTTATATTGTTGACGATTATATCGAGATCTCCATCCACATCAAGATCTGCGTATACCGCACCGTTGGAGAACGAAGGCCGTTGCAGCCCGGACAGCTCGGTTTCGTCGATAAAGATCAGTTCCCCTGAATTCCTGAAAAAGCGATTGGACTTTTTGACCCCTTTCATCGCATTCAATTGCTCCACCAGTCTTTTCCGTTTCGTCTCTTTTGTTCCGAATATACTTCCCTTGTTATAGTTGTCCACAAAATCCAGATCGGTAATCTCCTTTACATAGCCATTGGTAACATATAGGTCCCGATGGCCATCATTGTCAAAATCCGCAATTAAAGGCGACCAGCTCCAATCGGTAGCGGAGATACCGGCCAAATAACCTATTTCACTAAAAGTCCTATTTCCGTTATTAAGTTGTAATACGTTGCGCACATATTGTTGCTGATATCCTTTGGATAAAACATTTTTTGAATTGTTAAAGGCTATATCGGGAAACATAGTCTTATGCCTTAGGTTATCCTCTGGGAGCATATCCAAAACTACAATATCCGGAGCGGCATCATTGTTCAGGTCGGCCACATCAATACCCATACTGTTATGGCTTTGATGTCTTATGTAGCTCCCAATTTTATTGCTAAATGTCCCGTCTGTATTGTTAATGTATAGAATATCATTGGACAAAAAATCATTGGCGACATAAAGGTCGGGGAAATTATCCCCATTAAAATCCGATACGGCCACACCCAAACTCCAACCCTCTATGAGTATGCCTGCTTCCCTGGAAACATCGGTAAAATAAGGTAGTCCATTTTGAAGGCCTTCGTTGCGATAGAGTTTATCTGTGCTTTTGCCGCTGCCATCCTTACGTTGACCTAGGGGGATATTTTTCTGATAGTCCTCCAATGCATTGTGAATAATAAAGAGATCTAGATCATTGTCCTTGTCATAATCCAGCCAAGCGGCCTGCATGCCATAGATGGAATCCTTCAAACCCATTTCCAGGGACTTTTCTTCAAACCGAACCCCATCGTCCCCGGTCGTAACGTTGATAAAGAAGTAGTTTCCTTGTGATGCCTTATCGGTGTTGGATCCCGTGGCAACATGTATATCGGGCCGGCCGTCTTGATTAATATCGATAATAGATACCCCGGTACACCAATCATCGGTGGATGTTCCAGCAGATTCCGTGATGTCCTCGAATTTTAAGTTGCCCTTGTTCAAATACAGTTTTGAGGAGGTCATATTTCCGGAAAAGAAGATATCCGGTAATCCATCCAAATTAAAGTCACCGATTCCCACGCCACCGCCATTATAAAAATAGTCGTAATCCATAACGTTCAGACTATCGTTTCCAATTACAATATTGTTGAAGTCGATCCCACTTGTTTCAGGAGGAATGAAATTGAAAAGAGTGCCATCCTTTTCCGAACAAGAGTACAAGGTCGATGCAAATACAACAATAATTAGAACAAACCGCATTTACTAGGGCATCTAAAAGGGACGGACACTAAAAGTGTCCATCCCAAATTCAACAAACTAACTAAAACAACTTTCTTAGTACCCCTCATTTTGGTTTAAATTCGGGCTTTGAATTACTTCGTTTTCAGGTAACGGGAAATAGACATTAAACGGTTGAAAATTGAATGTGGGGTCAGGAGAACTGAAGTCCCAGTTCGTTAAATCGATCTCGCCCGCTATATGTCTCCTTCTTAAATCGTGCCATCTATGACCTTCTTCTGCCGCCAGCTCCAATCTTCTCTCGTTAAAAATGAGTTCCAACGCTTCATCCGCTGTTGCAGGAACAGTCAAATCAGCAGGAACTGCGGACGGTGTTTCGGCAGAATTACGGGCCCTTTCGCGAACTTGGTTTACCAAAGCGATGGCATCGGATAGACTACCACCGGTGCGCACTATGGCTTCTGCATTTAAAAGTAAGGCATCCGCATATCGTAGAATACGTGTATTGTTCGCAGATAGCTGGTTTGGGTTTGCCCCAGGTATCTCCTCATCTGTACTTACATACTTACGTACATTTTGATTTTCATCCGCTGGATCAAAAGCCAAATTCAATCTAGGATCCCCAGTTTCATAAGCGTTTAACAAAGAGGGAGTGGCCAAATATGTAGTTCCAGCAACGAAAGTGCCTATGTAGTAACCATAATACGCGTTTATTTCGCCAATGGCCGCAAATTCTGGATCGTCGGTAGCAATTGGCAGCCAACCGTTTAGGTTGCCAACATTGTCTTCCGCTTGCAATTCAAAAAGCGATTCTGCATTATTTTCCTTCTGAACATCAAAATTATCAATATAATTGGGCATCAAGCTTACCGAATTTATACTATTAAAAACATTTATGGCTTCCGTAAAATCTGCATTGTCATTGTTGACGGTTCCACGAAATACCAATATTTTTTGAAGCAGTCCACGCGCGGAATTTTTCGTTGCTCGCCCAACGTTTTCTTCATCCCAAGCTTCCGGAAGGCCATTAATAGCTTCCCTTAAATCCAGTACAGCCTGATCAAGGAGTTCAGTTCCAGTAGTATTGGGTGGAAAGGCATCCTCCAAAACCGTAATCCGTTCTGTTACCAAGGGCGCCGTGCCAAATGTATTCCATAACCTAAAATTTACATAAGAACGCAGAAACAGTGCTTCCCCTCTGTGTACTTCTTTTAGATCTGGCTCAATGGAATAGGCAAACTCTCCATTTTCCTCTATCTTCGTTAATAGAGTATTTGCACGCGCCAACAATTCGTAGGAGTACTGATAGATGTCACCTACAATACCATTATTTCCGTCCAAAGCCTCGAAATTCTCAAAAGGACCGCTACCTGTTCTTGTAAGGTCATCGGAAGGGAGAAGATCTGCTCTGTGTACATAAGCCTGTGCGTTCCATTGATAAAAAAAACCTAATTTTTGATAAACCCCAAAAACGGCCTGTTGCATCTGTGCTTCACTTTGAAAGAAATCTGCCTCGGTTTCACCGATTGGATTTAAATCGATAGTATCATCGTTGCAGGACAATGCCAGCAACATTGCCCCACTAATCATATAATTTGTTATTCTCTTCATCTTTTGCTAATATTTTTAATTAAAAACCAATATTCAAGCCCATTGTAAAGGTAAAGGGCGTGGTGTCATCTTCAGGGTCTAGACCGGAATAGGGCGTGATAACGAAGACGTTTGTCAGTGTCGTATAAATACGTAAGTTGGAAGCCCTGAGCTGTTCAAGTATTTGTGGTTTGAACGAATATCCAAATTGAAGATTCTGCAATCTAAGGAAATCCGCATCTTCAATCCAGCGATCAGAGAACCGATTATTGCCCGATGGGTCACCAGAGACTACCCTTGGTTGGGTGGTTGAAGGATTACTAGGTGTCCAACTATCCAACAAAGTAGCGAAGTAGTTAGTGGATCCTGGAGTGTTCACGGATTCTCCTACTTGTTTCTCCTGATTATATCGTTGTACGTCCCCAACGCCACGGAAAGTTAACCTCAAATCAAATCCTTTATAGTCCAAACCTAGGTTGAGACCATAATAGTATCCGGGGATTGTCTTTCCTAAATACGTTCTGTCAAGTCCATTAATAGTTCCGTCAGCACCTTCGCTGCGGTAGGCAAATTCACCATCGGCCTCGGTCGGCTCTCCAAATAGGTCTTTAAACCGGTAGTCCCCGGGTGCCAACTGTCCAGTATTACCAGGATCTTCAATTTCTGCCAGATAGGCATCTACTTCTGCATCGTTCTGTAATATACCATCGGTTTGATAACCATAGATATAACCGATTGGGAATCCTATTTCTATTCGTTCTTCCTGTGTCCCCTGTGGATTATTGTTAAAAAGACGGGTTACGTTATTTTCCACAGTCGTAAAATTAAACCCTGCGCTGAAGCCCAGTGCTCCAAACTGGTCATTATAATTGAAGTCAAATTCAAAACCCGAGTTTTCGACAGTAGCCAGATTTACCACAGGCTGCGTTAATGCACCTATAACCTGTGGAATATTGATCGCTTGAAGGATATCTTCGGTCTTTCTATCGTAATATTCCGCCGTAAGGCTCACTTTATTATTGAACAAGGTCGCATCCAGCCCAAAATTGGTGCTGGTTACGGTCTCCCAAGTCGTATCAATTATAGGAAAATCGCCCAATACCGCTCCGGAATTTAAGTTGCCATTTCCTGTCGGGTAAGAAGGCCCTGGATTTACTAAAGATAGATATGCAAAGTCCCTAGTCTCTTGATTACCAGTTTGACCCCAACCCGCCCTAAACTTTAAATCGTTCAACCAACTAACATTTTCCAAAAACTTTTCGGAAGATACACGCCATGCTATGCCAACGGCCGGAAAAGTTCCATATTTAAAGCCCTCTGCAAATTTGGAGGAGCCATCGCGGCGTATAGTACCGTCTATGTAGTATTTACTGTCATAATTATAGCTTACCCTACCTAAATACCCTATAAGGCCCGATTCATTTCTGTTCAATGCCGCTATTTTATTTTCCGCGGCCAGAGCCGTTTCAATTCTGCGTTGATCGTAAGAAGTAAGCCCGGTATTGATTGCATCGATGTTGAGGATGTCCCATTTTGCCTTTTGGTCCATAAAATTGAAGGTTAAATCAATATTATGATTTCCGAAACTCTTGTTGTATCCTGCCAAAAATTCGGTGGTAAGATTAAAGTTTTTGGTCTCTCTTCTACTGACCCTGGTACTACTTGGGTCTAGTTCACCGTCTCGAAACAGGCCAGATTCCGCCAATCTAAATTGGTCTCTTTGGTTCGTAAAATAGTCAACACTGATCGTTCCCCTCAAACGAAAACCCTCAAATGGTTTTAGTTCCACATAGGCCGAACCTAGATTACGGACGAGTGTCGATTCTTGCTGCCAAAAATCAGCATAACCAAAGTAGTTGGCTGTTGTTCCCGGACCATATCCTTGTTCAACGAAACTTCCGTCAATGTCTCTTCCGATCTCTTGGTAGCCATTTAAACCGTTTGGATTTAAAAAGGGCTGCCAAGGTGCCGCTAAAGATAGTCTTCTGAACAAGTCACCATTGAACACCTGTTCATCAGGACTTTCGGTAATTGCCAATCGATAAGATTCACCAATGGTCAACCAATCGGTTATTTTGTGATCCGAATTAATACTCATGGAGTACCTTTTGAAAGAGGTGTCAAAAAGCACATCTTCTTGACCGGCATAACCTGCACTAAAAGCGAAATTACTTTTTTCAGATCCACCAGTTACGGACACATTGTATTCTTGTAATACTGCAGTATTACGCAGCCCTCTTTCAAGCCAATCAAAGGTGGGGCTGTCTCCCAAATATTCTGCAGACGCTGGGTCAAACAGTATCCCGAAGTCTTCATCGTCCCTAGATTCGGATATACTATTGTCCCACGCCTGGTTGGCAATAGCAGCATATTGCTGTGTGTTCAACGTGTTGTACCGCTTATTTAATTGTGAAATACCGTACCGCTGTGTGAAATTGATGTTGGTTTTACCAGACCTGCCTCGTTTTGTTTCGATTAGGATAACCCCGTTGGAAGCCCTAACCCCGTAAATTGCCGTGGCCGAAGCATCTTTCAAAACAGAGATAGATTCGATGTCGTTTGGGTTTATTAGGTTGAGTATGTTTACTCCTCCCCGATTATCCTGATCGCGATCGTTGGTGGACGCAGCACCCCCTTCTATAACAGGAACCCCGTCTATAACGTATAGCGGGTCATTGAACCCTAAGGTTGATACCCCTCGGATCCGAACATCGGGTCGGCTATTAGGATTGGAGCCTGGGTTAGATATGAAAACCCCTGGCAACTTTCCTTGAATTGCGAATTCAGCACTTGAATTTACCTGATCGGCAAAATCATCGGAGTCTATTGTAGAAATAGCACCTGTAATATCTTTTTTCTTTCTAGAACCATATCCAATGACTACTACTTCTTCGAGTCCTTGGTTATTTTCCTCCATTGCCACATCAATAACTTGCTGTTCCCCGACCGGAATTTCCTTGGTATCAAACCCTAAGTAGCTGAAAACCAAAATCGACTCACTGTTTTCAACGGTAATAGTGTAGTTTCCATCAAAATCAGAGGCCACCCCATTATTGGTATTCCTTTCCAGGATATTGACCCCCCCAATAGGTATTCCATTGTTATCGGTCACCGTACCGCTTACCGTTATTCCCTGAACATCGGTTGTTTCGGAAATTTGAATATCCGTATCGCCGGGTACCGGATCGGGGCCCTTTCCGGGTTTGAGGATTATCTGCTTTTTTTTCACGGAATAGTCCACGGAACCATTAGGAAACAACAACTCCAATATATCGGCAATCGAGGTATCCCGTACATCAATGGAAGTCTCCCTGGCTACATCGACCTCCGATGTGATATAGAAAAACCTGAATTTGCTCTCGGACTCTATTTTGATCAAAATGCTTTCGACAGAGGTATTTTGCATCGATAGGGTCAGCTTCTTGTTCTGGGCATACGAACCGGCATGTACATGAAATAGCGCCAGTGTAAAGAACAGAACCGAAAGCTTCATTTTTAGATTTTTTTTGAAGATGTTTCTCAGGAATCTGAAAAACAAAGTGTTTTTTTCCATAATTTTAGAGGATTTTGATTAGTTAATTGTGTTGACTTTCGAAATCAATTTATATCAGAGGTACGTTGCCGCGTACCTCTGATTTTTTTTGGTATTAAGGTGTTGTGATTATTATTTCATTGGCTTCAATTTTATATTCGAATCCTGCGGTCTCCTTAAAAACATCCATAAGGTCCAAAATGGTTTCGTCATTGAACCTACCCCTGAACTTGAGGTCGTTCAACCGCTCATATTCGTTTTTAATGGTGACGTTATACTTGCGCTCTATTTTCTGGATTATTTCAGGAAAGGGCTGATTGTTGAAAGATAACTCTCCCTGTAACCATCGTATGTAATCATTGGCATTTACCTCGCTGATACCAATTTCGTTTTCCAAAAACACGGCCTTTTGCCCGGGAATCATCAGTTGTGGTTTGGTCCTTGTTGTTTTATCGCTTATGGAGACGCTACCTTCCATCAGCACCGTATAATTTTTATTGCCCTCATAGGAATTGGCAACGAACCGGGTGCCCAATACAGCAACTTTCATATCATCTGCATGAACAAAAAAGGGTTGATGTTTACGCTTGGTCACTTCAAAATAGGCTTCGCCGTCAAGAAAGACTTCCCTTTCGCTTCCTTCAATAAACTGTTCGGGAAATCGCAGGGATGTTCCGGAATTTAGATGTACCACGGTACCGTCCGAAAGTTCCAATTGAAACTTTTTTCCATAGGGCACCATTATTTCATTATATGTCGGTTCGGAAACATCTTCTGATGAATTGTATACCAATCGCGTACCGCTTTGGGTAGCTATGGTTTTTCCATGTTGGTTTTTTATGGGTTGTTTTCCCAAAATGTTCAGCTTTTGTCCCGTATGGTCCCCGGTCTTCAGAATAATTGCATTTTCCTCTATTTGCAAGACTTGCCCACCGTCATCCACTTTATGGGTACCGTAGAAAAAATAGAGTGCCGAACCTATAAAAAGCACGATTACCGCAGCATATTTCAATAGGGGGAAAACGGGTCTATGTCTCTCCTCCTTTTCAATACCGGACCTTACCCTGTTCCAAACCTTGTCTTTTGAAACCTCGAGGGTTTCCAGCGTATCGGCATCATAATCCGATCCTTTCTTCTGATACGACTCCAAAAATTTTTCGAGCAATGCTATTTCCTCATCGGTGCATTCATTTCTGATGTACTTATCAAAAAGCGCTTTGATCTCCTTGTTGTCCATTAAATCCCTTTTGGAAAATTGATTAAAAAGAAACCCCTTTGTAGTATTAAGTAACCAAATTTGCAGAATGGTACACGTTGAGACTAAAAAAAATCGGACAAAGGGTTTATCGGCCCGTAATCGACCTGGCACCAAGTGGTCACCAAAATGTGATGGTAGGTTTGACCTCTTCCCTTATAGTGGACAATTATTTATGTATCTAGCTAAAAAAAGGGAAGTTTAGCAGTAGTACAGGTAGAATCAATTCTTCCTGCTGTAGGCTGTATCGAATAATTCCGATTGCCTTTGAAATCTGATTCTTTACCGCCTGTATGGAAATATCCAAGGCAGTCGCAATCTCCTTGTTCGATTTATGCTGATATCTACTCAAGACAAAAATCTGTTGACACCGATCGGGTAGTTTGCCAACACAATCCTGTATGATTTCTTCCAACTCGGAATATTCCAAATCGCGCGATATGTTCATAGAAAGGTCAATGATGTTAAATCGAGTAAGGTCTTTCTGGGAGAGTTTATTACTTCTAAGGTGGTTAAAAATCTGATACTTCACCGCCCTGAATAAATAGGACTGCAAATTGGATATATTTACATCCCTACGCTTTACCCAAAGGTCTGTAAAAATGTTCTGAACTATATCCTCAATTATCTCACGCTTTTTTAGAACATTGAGGCCATATAACAACATTTTGCCGGAATAGGTCTTATAGATTTCCTCAAAGGCATCGACATCGTCCGAAGCGATTCTACGCAACAATTCTTGAGTATTCGATATTCTTAACATTGGGTTAATGAAGAGTTGGCAATAAATTTAAAAAAAAATATGGATTTCGAAATGTAGACAGGTGTCATGTTTTCAAGAAGCAGGTATCTAAAAATTGATATATCGGAATTTACAGTACGGGAGTCCTATCAATCAATTAAGATATTGTCTATGTTTATACCCTTGCCAATATGGGAAAAGATATTTTCACCAAGGAGTTTACAGCATGAAGGACCATATAGCCGATCAATTGGTTTCGCAAAGCGCCATTGCACATGGTAAGTAAACTTACATCAGTGGTGAAATAGAGATGGGGAATAAAACCTATCCCATGTCTGAAAACGTTAAATCCCATACTCAGAAAGAGCTCTTCAACCAGAGTTTTTGCAATTCTTGGTTTTTTCTAACTCATATTAATTGTAAGCTATTGGTAGACAATTAAATCAGCTTATTAGATTTTTCTCAAAATCCAACAGCCACTTTTTTCTTGGCAAACCACCACCATATCCAGTCAATGCGCCATCTTTTGCAATAACTCAGTGGCAAGGAATTATAATGGAAACTCTGTTCATACCATTGGCACGTGCTACCGCCCGTACGGCATTTTTGTTTTTCAATTTAATTGCCTGCTTTTGATATGTAGAAGTTTGTCCAAAGGGTATTTCTCCAAGAATTTCCCAAACCCCTTTTTGAAAGGAAGTGCCCGGTGTATCAAGAAGAACATTGAAGTTCTTTCGTTTTCCTTGGAAGTATTCTTCCAACTCCTTTTTCAGTTGTTTTGTATGTTCATTTTCACCGGACAAAATCACAGCATTTAACCTTCTTTGTAAGTCACTGAATTCGGTTTCAAGCATTTTTCTATCAGTAAATTCCAATAGACAAATGCCATTTACCGTAGCACATACGAACATGGGCCCCAACGGAGTTGTAATACGGTCAATCAAAATTATATTCCTTTCGTTGCTGTTGATAGGAGACTTTCCTATTAGTTTCTTGTAGGTATAGCCAAATCCACTCAACGACTCGTAGCCCGAATCAAACGCCGTAGACGTAGGAGAATTACCATCTTTAAGTTCTTTGAAAGCATTGTTTATACGATACATTCTTTGATATGCCTGAAAAGTCATTCCGTAATTCTTTTTGAACCACCTTCTAATCGCGTATGGATTCAGGCCATTTTTTCGAAGGATTTTATCGCTTATTTTTTTTTTTGGGTTCTTTTTTACCATCTCAATTGCCATCACAGCATTTGATGGGGCTTGACTTGCATTTTCAGTAGGTTTACAAACTTTGCACGGGCGAAAACCATTTACCAAGGCCTCTTTAAACGACGAGTAGAATTCGACATTTTCTTTCTTTGGTTTACGTGCCCTACAGGTTGCAATACAAAAAACAGAAGTTGTTTTGACCCCCACAAAGAAGACCCCTATATACTGAGGATTTCTATCGAGCAATGCCTGATAATATTCCTCGAATTTGCTTGTATTTTTTATTGTGACTTTCAAAATAGCGACGCAAAACTTTGATTGGACGTTATTTCATAAAGGATATTTTTTAATTCTACTTTCATTCGATTGAATACAAAGTTACCCATTGAGATGCGGCTTACGCCTAAATCTTTAAGAATGCGAAAATTTGGAAGGTTCGGCATGCACATAACATTTAATGGCAAGCCTATCCCTTTGACAACTCTTTCTATGTCCACTTGTTTTTCGATACAAGGGACGAATAGGCCATCTACTCCTGCTTTTTCATACTGCTTAGCTCTAATTAAAGTTTCTTGAAGGGCATTGTCTATATTCATTAGGTAAGTATCAGTTCGGACATTGACAAATATTTCTCGTCTAGTCGACTTGAGTTCCGATGTAATTCTTTTCAATAATCCGCTAAAATCGATATCGCTTATTAAAGATCTGTGTCCATTGACTACCGCGCTATCCTCTATATTGATTCCTACAACACCCAAGTCCGATATTTCCAATATATTACGAGCAATTTCTTTTGAGCTTGAACCATATCCTGCCTCAAGATCAACTGATATTGGTATGTCTACACTCTTGACAATTCTTTCAATGATATATTTCAATTCAATGAATGAAATTTCTTCTCCATCTTCATACCCCAACATTGTTGCGATGGCTCCACTCGAAGTGCCAATTGCTTCAAAACCCAGATTCTCTGCCGCCTTTGCACTGGCCACATCCCATACATTGCTTATTAGAAGTGGAATCTCTTTTTGGTGTAAGCGTTTAAAATTCATTGTCTAATTTAAGTTGTTTGAGAGATTTAATATCGTTCTTGTATTCAAGCTCAACTGATTGTTACTGTGTGCAATCCCGACACATAAGGGGATTCCAATGGAGCCCCATTCAAAAGAATGGTTGAGAAAGTAGCAAATTCCAGTCGTGTAAATAAAATAGTCAGAATCTCCGGCCGGACTTGGCACATAGGTCACCTCATCGAACCAGTTGGTGAATAAATTTATTTTTTTGGACAGAGGTTTTGTATGTAATGTTGTCCCAAAAAGAGTATAGAATCCATAAGTATCCGAATCATTTATGAAAGTGGCTAATTCAATGAACTTGGATTCATGGGAAAGTCCTGTTCCAATAGATACGAACGGACTGTTGTTAATTCCATTTTGTTCAAAATTGTAATTTACAATTTGGGGTGTCTTTACAAAGACATTGGTCTTTAGCTTATTCTCCTGATTAAACAAGGTGATTGGAGATAGAATAAAAAATACCGAATAGGTTACAAATTGTCTTAATTCCATAATGCAAAAGAATTGGCTTCCTCATTCCTTTGCAACCGAAAAATTGACACGTATTTTTTGTTTCCTGACTTTGAGTCAAATAGCACTTCAATCAAGCATAGTGACAGTAACCTAAAAGTTGATTTGAAAAGACACTAATAGAACTTAAATTTTAAAAAGACCTCTGTTGATCTCGTCAAAGTGTTTTATCCGTTGATGCGACATTTCTTCATAATCGTGTTCTGCGGAGTCCGCAATTATTATCGTTTTGGCGTTTGAATTTTCGGCTGCCTTAATACCGGAAATGGAATCTTCCAAAATCATTGTTTCTTCAGGCAGAATATTTAAAACTTGCATCGCCCTCATAAAAATCTCGGGACTCGGTTTGCTTGGTATGGTGCCATCATTATAAATTACCTTGTCGAATTCAAAATACTTAGTCAAAGGAAGATTCTTAAAATAGAAATCAACATTGTACCGGTCAGAAGCTGTTGCTATCGTAAAAGGAATCTCTTGGTCCCCTAGGAATTCCAAAAACTCAATGGCCCCTGGTGCCAGTTCCATTGGACCTTGCAGACAAAGCTCCTGATATAGGTTTTCTTTTTCAAGGATAAGGTTTTTTATTTCCTCTTTGGAAAGTTCTTCTTCGAATAATCCTTTGAATATTTGGGAATTGTTTTTGCCATGCATCTTTGAACTTTTTTCAGAATTGCTCAACTCCAGTCTTCGGTTAGCCAAAAATAAATCCCAAGCCCTATCGTGCAAATGGGTGTCATAGAACAAAGTCCCATTAAAATCAAAGATTACGCCCTTTATCATAAATATATTTTTTTACGAGTAATATAAAGAACAACCTTTGCTCCAAAAAACGTAGAGTTTGCGAGACAGATTATTGAAAACAGGAGAATTCTCTTAAAATGTTGGTTTTGCCAATCCATAGTGAATTTTCTAAAAGACTTATTTATAGTTTTTCATTTGTTGGAATCCGAGGCCATTCTCGCCATGTGTAACGGAGTTTCAAACCGTGATGGGGAAATGAATATCTTGTCTTTCTGTCGCCCCTCATTTACAAACCCCAGACTTTCATAAAATTTAACGTTCCTTAAGTTGTGCTCCCTAGTGTACAATTCAATCCTTTTGATGTGTGATAAATCTTTATCAACTATTTCCAAAAATCTTTCGAACAACTTTCGTCCAATCCCAATGCCCTGTTTTTTTGGATTAACAACTATGGTCAAATCCGTCAGAATATGTTGAAAAGCATAAATCTTTGGAGTGTAGGCGTGGATTTCCCCAATTATTCTTCCCTCTAGAATGGCAACCAATATAAGACCGTTCTCTATTGAACTGTTTAAGAATGAAGAAATGTAGTCTTCGTTTATTTCATCTCTATTTCTGATTATTCCGTGAGACATTTCAGCAACTTTTTTATACAGTAATAGAAGTTCGGATAAGTGTTTTGAATGTCCCTTGACTATTTGGAATTTCATTTTTAATCATTAACCATAACAAAAATAACGAATCCGTTCACTCACATTATGAAAAAGAATTGAGGATTTGCCTGAAACGGCCATTTAAAGGGACAACAATATAAGGGCAGACTTGCTCTCTAAAAAGTGTCCCATTCTTGGTCTCATTTAGTAGTTTCGTTAATAGACCATGTACAGGACAGCTTTATTGACGATAAACTTAAAGTTAAAGCGAGCGAAACGCAGTTTCGTGCTGCAAGCCCCAAATCCTTACCAAACTTCATCCTATCTTTTTGTGAGGCAGATCAAAGTTCTTGATTCAAATCTTGTTTCAACTTTTCCAAATCACTTTCTCCGATTTCAATTTTGTAGTACGATTTTCCAAACCGGGGTTTTTCCAATTTGATTTGGTCCAATAGTTTCAAAACCCTTTTACGCTCATCTTTCCAATTCTCCTTTAGCATATAATTGTCATACTGGGTCACTTTGTCCCTTCTCAAGGAATGGTCGAACATCTTTTGTTGCAACTCCAGATCCTTTCGCCGACTCTTTTCCTCTTTCTC
>NZ_JANQOO010000018.1 GCF_028285715.1 Ulvibacterium sp. | reverse complement strand
AAAATCCTTTAAAAATATGGAAAAATTAAAAGGAATTCGACTTTTTACGTTCAATTCCATTAAAATAAGTTTAGCGTTGAAGCTTACGTTCTTTCTTTTACTAGCCTCCATCCTGTCCGTGCATGCAAATGCCTACTCACAACGGACCAAGGTAAGCTTAAGCTTTGAAAATGCCACCATGCAGCAAGTACTGGAGGAAATTGAGGCTATTACAGACTTCAAGTTTGTGTATACGAACAACGAAATTGATGCCGATCAACGGGTTTCGGTTACCGCTGAGAATGAAAAATTGTCCAGCGTTTTAAAAAGGTTATTCGGACAAACGGATATCTCCTATAAACTAAGGCGAAAATTAATCATCCTTCGTTCACTTCCGGTCCCGAAATCCGTTAAGGTAGTTCCCCCGCCTGAAAAGGCAGAGGAGGATCAACAACTTCAGGTATCCGGTACGGTAACCGATGTCAATGGAGATCCCCTACCTGGAGCGAATGTCATTGAAAAAGGCACGCAAAATGGTGTAGTCACGGATTTCGATGGAAAGTTTACGATTTCCATAGAAGACAGTGATGCCGTACTAACGGTATCCTATATTGGTTTTGTCACCAAAGAGGTGGCCGCCACCCCAGGTGAGGAAATGTCAATTCAGCTCACTACGGATACCGCGCAGCTTGAGGAAGTGGTATTGGTGGGTTACGGGGTACAACGAAAATCAGATGTTACCGGATCGGTCTCCAGTGTAGCCGGGGAAGATTTGTTAAGAAGACCCGTTGCCAATGCGATACAAGGTCTACAGGGCCGTGTTGCCGGTGCCAATGTATATCTAAATTCTGGAAGTCCTACCGCAGTTCCGCGAATCATAATTCGCGGATTGGGAACCATAAACTCCAGTTCTGATCCCCTTTTTGTTGTAGATGGGGTGGTCATGGAAGATTTCCAATTTCTCAATCCAAACGATATAGCTAGTATGGAAGTGTTGAAGGATGCTTCCTCAACGGCTATTTATGGGGCACGAGGGGCCAACGGCGTCATATTGGTGACCACAAGACGTGGCGCAAAGACCGATGGGATAACGGTTTCCTATGATAGTTTTATGAGTGCCGGGACATTACGGAAAAAGATGGACCTGCTCAATGCCGAGGAGTTTCTGGAAGTGGTAGAGACCGGTTTTGCCAACACCCCAAAATATCGTGATGATGTAACCGTGGCACCTATTTTGACCCGGGACGATCCCCGGCTTTTTGATGCCCAGGGAAATCCCTTGTACGACACGGATTGGCAAGAAGAGGCCACGCGTACGGCCATTACGCATAACCATCAACTCTCCATTCAGCAAAGAAACGGGAACTCTTCCGCGGGGGTCTTTTTGAACTTTGCCGACATTGAAGGCATAATGCTCAACAACGACCTGGAGCGCTGGAACGGAAAATTAACCTATGATACCAAAATTAAGGATTGGCTATCCTTTGGGGCCAATCTATTGGTAAACTATACCAAGGAAAATGCGTACCAAGAAGATGGGGGAAACCAAATGCCGAGACGGACCATGATCGAAATGCCGCCGATTTTTCCTGTGCGCTTCCCTGATGGTAGCTGGTCCAATAGCCGTACCATTACGGATAACTTTAATTTGGAGGCCATGGCCAATCCGGTACATGTTCTGGAAACCGAAGTACGGCGTAGATTACGAAACCAAATATTCGGGAATGTCTTCTTTGAGTTCAACATTGCCGAGGGGCTCACCTTTAAGACCCAATTTGGTATTGACAAACAGGACCGTACGTTTCAAAATTTTCAACCCAACGATCTGCTAAATATTTCGGCACCCTTGGGCAGGGCCGAGGTCGTAGAACAAAAAGTGACCTTTTGGCAACAGGAAAATTTCCTTACCTATAACAAGTCCTTTGAAAATTCCCGGATCAATGCGGTCCTCGGAGCCAGTTGGCAGCAACGTGAATTCTTTGAATTCAGTGCTAGATCGGAAGGGTTTCCGGACAATTCCTTGTCCTTTTATCGCCTTGAATCAGGCAGCATCTTTGGGGAACCCCGATCCGAATACAACGACTGGTCTATCAACTCCTATTTTGCGCGAGTAGGGTATACCCATAAGGACAGATATCTGGTGACCTTAACTGGGCGTGTCGATGGCTCCTCCCGTTTCGGTGAAAATAACAAATATGGATTCTTTCCATCCGTAGGTTTGGGCTGGGTGCTGTCCGAGGAGGACTTTCTATCGGAATCCTCTTTTGTAAATCAGTTAAAATTGAGGACCAGTTATGGGGTTACGGGGAATACGGAAATAGATCCCTATGTAACCTTGGCTACCATAGAATCGGGTACCGCCTTGATCAATGGACAACGGGCCAACTCTAGTTTTGTAACCCGTATCCCCAACCCAAATGTAGGCTGGGAAACCACGACTCAATTTGACGTGGGAGTAGAAGTAAGTACCAATACCAATCCCCAAATCAATCTGGAACTGGATTATTACTATAAGCTGACCGAGGACTTACTATTGGAAAGACCGATACCCCGTTCTACTGGTTTTGATGAAATCCGTGATAACATTGGTTCCATTTCCAATAGAGGTGCCGATATATCGATAAGCTCTGTTTACTCAAAAGAGAATTTCTCTTGGGAATCGGTCCTGAACATGAACTACAACGTAAACCGAATAGAAGAATTGGGCGCCAATGACGAGGATATCTTTCCAGGTCCAGGCTTTGTTTCCGGGAGTAATACCATACTTCGTGTTGGGGAACCCGTTGCCTCTTTTTGGGGGCTGGAACGCTTAGGTATCTGGGGTACGGATGAAGCAGCAGAAGCAGCAGCCGTTGGTGCCCTACCCGGGGAGGCCAAACGTTCCGCGGAACGTACCATTATTGGGAATGGCCTACCCAAATGGACCGGAAGTTTTATCAACAACTTCCGTATCGGGCGGTTCGACTTTACGGCTGACCTTCAGTTCGTCTTTGATGTGGACATCTTACAACAGGCACACCATTCCACAGAGGATCGATCGGGTATTGCCAACGGTTTGCGCACCATCCTTACGGAAGGCTGGACGCCCCAGAACCAGAATACGCAGGTACAGGAAATTCGCAATCAAGGGACTTCTGGCCAGAATAGTCAGGTAGATAGCCGTTGGGTAGCCGATGGATCCTATCTTCGTGGGAACTTGTTCACCTTGGGGTATACGTTACCTGATAACTTCGTAAACTCCATAGGCCTTAATATGCTTAGGATTTATGGAAGTGTGGACAACGCATTTGTACTCCAGTCCGACAGTTTTCAAGGATTCGATCCCGAGGGATCTTCGAATACCAATCAATTCGGACAGAACATTTTCTTTTTTCAATATCCAAGGCCCAGAACTTTTACCCTAGGTTTTAATCTTAAATTTTAATGGCTATGAAGTATCTAAAAATAATAGGATTTTTAAGTCTCATGCTATTCACGGTGTCCTGTTCCGATTTTTTGGAGGAGGAACCACGAGACCAGCAAAGTGTTGATCAATTTTTTTCGGAGCCTGGCCAAGCTGAAAGTGCCGTAAACTTTCTGTATCAGAACGGAGCTCCCGATATGTATCTCCAGCAAGGGGTATTTAGAGGTTCTGACGCCATGTATCTTCAGTATCTCTCCGGTTTTTTTGACAATGAGTTCAGCGGGCAGGAACGTCAGGTAGATCTTGCACAGCAATTGGCCATCTCGCCTACTGAGATAGATGCTACCTTGAACCGCATATGGCAGAATCTTTATCAAAGTATCTCAGGGGCCAACCTGGCGATTGCCAATATTCCGGACACGCCAGGTCTTTCTGAGGCAGAAAGCAATAACCTTATTGCACAAGCCAGTTTCTTTAGAGCGTTTGCTTATTTTTATCTGGTACGTATGTTCGGTGATGTTCCCTTGATTACCGAACCCGTGGGTGGTTTGGAAGAGGTTTTTGTACCCCGCTCCCCGGTTTCGGAGGTGTATAACCTTATCGTTTCAGATTTAAACATAGCCACGGCGGCAGGAAGCCTTCCGAATGGTAATATGGTGAACAACGGTTTTCGCATCACCCGGGAAACTGCCCTAATGCTCTTGTCGGATGTTTATTTGACCATGAGCGGGGCGCCACTGTCCGATAATCGCTATGCCAATGCAGCGGAAGCGGCACGAGCGGTAATCAATAGTGGTGCATTCTCCCTTATCCCCCACGATACGGACGGGGATGGGAATGTTATCTTGGAAAATAGTGCCTACAACAAAATGCGTAGGGCAAAAACCTTGCCCGAAGACTATATCTACCAAATTGAATATGAGGTCGGTATCCGTTCATTTCCCTATCCGCAATGGTCATTTCCCGCTTCCACCAGTGGTAGCGTGGGATCGGCCTATGCGAATATCAATAACGCGTATGGGCCAAGGCCCGAACTCTACGCACAATATGACCAGACTCTGGACCTTAGGGCACAAGAAAAACAGTATTTCCATACCACATTTACCACTACGGGTGGCGATGAAATTACGTTCCCGGTGACTCCCTATATCTGGTTGGACGAGGAGGTCTTTTTTACCACGGCACAGTCTGCCAAGAATTTAAGGGTGTACAGCTACCCAGAGGCCCTATTGGTCGCTGCCGAAGCCATAGCACAATCGGAAGGTGTGACCGCCGAGGCCGTTGATTATCTTACCCAGATACGGGCAAGGGCCTACTGGACTACGGATCCCGAAACCATACGAGCGGAACTTGCTGGACTTTCGGTAGGTGATTTTGTAGAAGAGGTCTGGAAGGAAAGAAATCGGGAGCTGATTTTCGACTCAAAACTTTGGTTCGATATGGTACGGACACGAAAGTATCCTGCTGGGGCCGATGGTGATGTTACCTTCGTCGATTTGGTAGGAAGGCAGAATACCTTCGGCCAGACCTTTGAGGAAAAGCATTTGCTATTGCCTATTTCGGATTCCGAGATACAAACAAACCCCGAGTTGGTCCAAAATCCTGGGTATTAAATGTAAGGAAATGGGACATAGTTGCCCATGGACAAAATTAAAATACAAATTATCTTGTTGTAGTTAGTTTAGTTTGAGTTAGTTTGGAAAAGCCGGTGTACGTTTCGTCGCCGGTTTTTTTTATCATCACTTCATAACTGGGCTGTTCCAAACAACGTAGTAATCGCCCATAGGAAGAGATTTTCTTTATTGAGCAAGTCAATATGCTAACTGGCAAGTGCCGAAAATTCCTTTTCCTGGTGTTGCGAAGCGATTTCCTCCTGCAATACTTTGGCAACCGAGTTATCCAATCGTTCGGTATTCAAGGGTTTGTGTATAAAATCAATCGCTCCTTGCGCATAGGCCTGGAATTCAAATAACGACCTTGAGGAGTACATGATCACCTTTATAGGGTCACCTAACAATTTTTTGAGCGAAAACCCATCTATTTCGGGCATTTCAACATCCAAAAGCACAATATCCACATCCATGGCATTTATTGCTTTCAATCCCAAAAAAGGATTGGTAAAGGCACCTAACAGGTTCAACTGCCTATTTTGTTGTATCAAATTGGTGGACATCAAAAGTTGCATTGGGGAATCGTCGATTACAATGATGTTCAATGACATAACAAGTAAGTTTTAAGTTAGTTTGGGATAGTGAGAACAGTAAGACATTAGGGAATCTTGCAGAAATTGGATGTACGGTCAACTAATTCGTTAAAATACTGCTATATTTTAAGATCCGCTTTTTTCGAAAGGGGCACTAACTCAAAATCCTTATCTTGGGAATAATCAAGAATATCCATGAAAAAAGTTAGCTGCTTGGCATTTCTCTTCATTGCAACATCCTTGTTGTACCTATGTCATGGCCAGGATACTGAACCCAACGAAAGTTATACCCATAAAAAAGGAGATCCCAACGGAATCGGGAAATGGTATATGGGACGCGAAATTGCCCATGTTATGGGTTTCCAAGGCATGAGGTGGCTAGATCGCACCGTGCGGGAAGACGAGGAAAACACCTCCAAACTCTTGGAGAATATGGACATCCAAGCCGGTGATACCATAGCCGATATCGGTGCCGGATCGGGCTACCATGTATTTAGAATGGCGGCCATGGCCAAGAAAGGTCTTATCTATGCCGTGGATATTCAAGATGAAATGTTGGCCGAGATGCGGAGGAAAAAGGAAAAGGGCAAGGTCCAAAATGTTAGACTCATAAAGGGCAGCGAAAAAAGTGTGAACCTGCCAAAAAATTCAGTGGATAAGGCACTCCTTGTGGATGTTTACCATGAATTCAATTATCCCGTTGAAATGATAGCTTCCCTAAAAAGGGCGTTACGGCCCAATGGAAAAGTGTTTCTGATCGAATATCGCGGCGAAGATGATCGGGTACCCATCAAAAGGTTACATAAAATGACCCAGGCACAGGCCGTTAAGGAAATGCAGGCAGCAGGCCTAAAATTGGAACGGAACATTGCCAACCTCCCTTGGCAACATTGTATGGTCTTTAGTAAAGAATAAGGCTTAATACCATGGTATTCTGAAACACATTAAAATTCCAATTTGTTCAAATAACCATGATGAACCGCGTTTACCCCCAAATTTAGTCTTTTAGTCTTTAGGGGCATGCTCTTCAATCCATTGTTCTGCCTCGCGTGTGTACCACCAGGGGGAAAAGTTTTTGGCTTCCACAATGTTTTTGTAGTATTCCCGACTTTTGTCCAGCGCTCCCTGTATTTGAAAAAAGTTGGCCATGTAGAAATTGGCATAGGGATTGTTTTTGTCCGCTTCCAACAGGAGTTCGCCTGCCTCCTCAATTTGATTGTCGAAATCGGTGAATTCATCCTTATCCCGCATATGGTCCATGAACTTGAGCATATACAGATTTCGCAACAGGACCAAATCTCCATAATCTCGGTAATCGGGGAAATGTATAAACAGTTGATTTAGGATTTGCTTACTCAATTCACTTTCCTGTTCGTCATATCTACTCATAAAGGTCGCCGCCAAGGATTGGGCCATTAATTTCTTGCGAATGAATTCCCGTCTCCTTTTTTCGGCCATTCTATTTTTCAGAGATTTCAGGGTGGTTCGGTCCTCAAAAAGGTGGGCTTCCTCCAAGTCAAGGACAAAATTCTTTAGAAAGCTCAATGCAAATAACGAATAGGTGACATCGCCGGCAATTAGCCGGGCCGGGTCGCTCATAAGATTATTGTTCGCGGCAATGATAAAGGTTAAATCCCGCTTGGGTACTTTTAAGAATAAACTGGAATAACAATCGTATTGACCGTAGCCCCATACTAGTTTTTCACCCATAAATTCTTGAGTAAAGGCTCCCAGGCCATAAGGCAGGCCAGAATGAAATGGACGGAACATGCTATTCTTGGAAGCCTCCGAAATCAGGGTATTCTTATCTAGGGCCCTACTCAATTTGAACAAATCTCGAACCGTAGACGAAATTCCGGCCGCCGTAGAATATCCATAATCGATGAATCCGGGATTCGACTCCTTGGTCATATAACCGCCCTGTGGCTCCCCACCCAAAAAATAGGGCTGGGCCACCTTTCTTTTTTCCTTCACCAGTTGCAGGGAATCTTGTAACAAATAGGTGTTTTTAAGTTGCAAGGGATTGATGATCCTTCCATACATGTTTGTTTCAAAATCCTCCCCACTTGCTTTTTCCATGACATCACCCAGAAGCATAAAGCGACTATTGTTGTAGTAAAAATGTTGTCCTGGAATGCCTTGAGAAGTGTGGGACAGGGCGTGCTTCACTTTTATGGAGTCGCCTATGGTTAAGTTCCCTGAATAGTTTCTCAAGGGCTCGTTCAAGGATAATTTTCCTTCATCGACCAATTGTAACAGCATTATGGCTGAAAAGGTCTTGGTCAAAGAGGCCATGGGAAGTGTCGTACTGGAATCCATAGGAAGTTGTTGGCCGATATCGGCCATTCCCCTATAATCTTCATAGATAATTTCATCTCCCTGACCCACCAAAACACTTAGTCCCGGTATCTGAAAGTATTCCTTGAGTTCCGAAAGTTCTTCTGAAAAATGGGTATCCTTAATCGTATCGGCCTTTCTGGAATCGGAACATCCCAAAACGAAAAATACGGCCATCAGAGTACTAAAAAATCTGCTCATAAGATTTTTTTTGAGGAAGTTTAAACTACGTTGAATAGAGTAGCACCAATTCTATTTGTTACAGCCACACGGAATTACAAAGGTTAGGAGGAACATGGATCCAACAAAAACCAATCTCAACGATTCTAAGAAAAAACGTCATATCTTCATAGCTAAGATAAGTTATACTTATGACCGCCAAAAAAAACCAGCGTCTACTCTCATTGGATGCCCTACGGGGTTTTGACATGTTCTTTATCTCCGGTGGTGGAACCTTTTTGGTACTTCTAAAGGGAAAGACCGAAATGCCATGGGTAGATGTCCTAGCAGATCAACTGAAACATGTACCCTGGAACGGTTTTGTCTTCTACGATTTCATTTTTCCCCTTTTCCTATTCATTGCCGGGGTCTCGCTTTCCTACTCTTTGAATAAAGGACTCACAATGGGACTCACCAAGGCCAACCTGTACAAAAAAGTGTTCCTGCGGATGTTGATTCTGATCGGATTGGGAATTCTTTACAAGAACAGTCCATTTCCTTTCTCTGAACCATCCGAAATACGCCTAGGTAGTGTTCTGGGGCGTATTGGATTTGCCTGTTTTATCACTGCGCTATTGTACCTGAGTTTTTCCAAACTTCAAAGACTGTATTGGATCGCTGGTATCCTTATAGCTTACTATGCGGCCCTATTCCTTGTACCTGTACCTGGTTACGGGGCTGGCGATCTATCCTTGGAGGGTAACTTGGTGGGATGGTTTGATCGTACCTTCCTGCCAGGACGTCTTAAGCAGGGAGACTATGATGAGTTGGGTCTACTCACCCAATTCCCGGCACTCTGCATTACTCTTTTTGGAAGCTTGGCCGGGGATACGCTGCGCGGCAATGCGACCGCAAACAAAAAGACTTTGAACTTGGTTCTAATTGGAGTGGTGGGTGTCATCATCGGGCTTATCTGGAACCTACATTTTCCTATCAATAAAAGATTATGGAGCAGTTCATTCATTATGCTTACCAGCGGCTTGTCCTGTTTGATATTGGCCCTTTTCTACTATATCATCGATGTAAAAGGATTCAAAAAATGGGCCTTCTTTTTTAAGGTCATTGGGCTGAATTCCCTTACCGTATATTTGGCCTATCGCTTCATTGATTTTTCATATACCTCATCCACATTGTTTGGAGGGGTTTTCAAAATCTTTCCCGAGAAATGGCATGAAGTGCTTATTGCCTTTGGAGCTGCGGGTTTGGTTTGGCTCTTCCTCTATATTTTGTATAAAAGACGCATTTTTATAAAAATTTAATCATGGGCTGACTATCAACGTCTTAATCCAAAGGGTTATTTCTTGTAATCGATCCAGCCCATTAGGTTTTAAGTTCTCACTACTACTTACACAAAAGGAGACCAATTTGGTTGTCGGTTTCAGGATTTGATTCTTATGGAGCACGGTAGGCCAAAAAAAAGGTAGAAAAGGCGGTTTTTTTCGCCCCAAGCTATTTTAAAAAAGCCGATAGTGGGGTATCGGCTTTTAATACTGACTCAAATAGTAAGAACGTTTCCCAAATGGGCATCACAAAATTATGAGGTTCCTAAAAAAATAGATTAATCCTAAGTTAAGGAATTGGTTTTTCTGTTTAAAAAAATATTACAGGCTATCTCCAAGATTTGGTCCAAACTAGCGTGTGATATTATTTTTTTCGATTAAACCCATCGTTCGCCAAGGTTGATTTACTTTTACGGTGAAAATACGTTTTATTTAGAATTATCGAAATCAAATGGCATCAGGTTTTTTTGCAATACTGGACGACATCGCAACTCTTATGGATGATGTTGCCTCCATGAGTAAAATTGCGACCAAAAAGACAGCAGGTATCTTAGGCGATGATTTGGCCGTAAACGCGGAAAAAGCATCAGGATTTGTTTCTTCACGGGAAATTCCGGTCCTATGGGCCATCACCAAGGGATCCTTTTTAAACAAGCTTATTATTCTCCCAGCAGCATTTTTGCTCAGCACCTTTCTACCCTGGGCCATTACCCTTATTTTGGTTTTGGGAGCCATCTACCTGGCCTATGAGGGCGGGGAAAAAATTTACGAGTACTTTTTTCCGCATAAAAAATCCCATGAAAAAGTCTACGTAAAGGAAAGACCGGAAAGTGAAATCCTGGCACTGGAAAAAAAACGGGTCAAGGAGGCCATAATAACGGATTTCATCTTATCCGTGGAAATTGTAATCATTGCCTTGGGTACGGTTTTGGAAGAACCCCTCGTCACCCGAATCATCGTTGTTTCCGTGGTTGCGATTATCGCAACCGTAGGTGTCTACGGCATTGTAGCCCTTATTGTCCGTATGGACGAATTTGGAATCCGGTTGATCAATCTTAATACACGAAGTAATAGTATTTCTGATGTCATTGGGAAACTATTGGTAAACGCATTGCCCAAAGTCATCAAAGGTTTATCCGTTATCGGTACAATTGCCCTGCTTTTGGTCGCCGGGGGAATCTTTGTCCATAATATTGACTTCTTACATCATTTTTTACCCGATCTTCCATCATTGCTTCGAGAATTTATCATAGGTCTGGTCGTCGGATTGATTGCATTACTGGTCGTAAAGGGCTTTCTAAGGATTTTTAAGCGATCCTAATGCAAGCCCAGGGCAAGTCCGATAATTTCATTAATTTGACATTGTAATAAAACCAACACATCATGCCCAAGGATTCTGGAAAAATGTCGCGTAGAAAATTTATTACTAGCGGTACTACCGCTGCCTTGGGATTCACAACGATACCTTCTTTTTCAAATTCAAAAAATACTCCATTGAATACGCAACCGGTAAAAATCAAAATTGAGGAAGTAGACTCCAACTTTGAGCGGGAACCGCTTATAAAGCCCTATCGATTTAAGGGAAGTGGGGTTTCCGAGATTTGGCAAACGGTCTGTTATTTTAAAAGCAATGCCGGACGCACGGCAATAGGTCTGGGTACACAAGGTGTGCTCTGGTCGGATTCCAAAGTATTTTTCGGTCATTCCGAAAATGGAGGTAATGCCATTATGTATGCCATGAGCGAAAGGGCCATCCAAATGTTGAAAGGGGTCTCCTTTACCAATCCCGTGGAAGTCCTGGATGAGTTGCTTCCTGAAATTTTGGCCTATGGCAAGAAAATTTCAGGAAATCCAGATATGCGCAAGACATTTGCGCTCAATTCCCTAGTGTGCGTGGATAACGCCCTATGGAAGCTCTATTTTGACCATAATGGATTTACGGATTTTGACGCCATGATCCCTGAGGAATACCGCCCAGGGTTGTCCCATAGGCATACCAAGGTTGCCAGTATTCCTTCCTTTAGCGTCGGCACCCCGGTTTCCGAAATTAAGGCTGCCGCCGATAAGGGCTACTTCATCATGAAATTGAAAACAGGATCATCCGGAACGCAAGAGGAAATGATCAAAAAGGATATAGATTTCCTTACGGACCTGCATAAGGCGATCGGTAACTATGAAACCCCGTATACCAAAAATGGCAAAATACCCTATTATTTTGATGCCAATGGAAGATATGAGCACAAGGATACCCTGAAGCGCTTTCTGGACCATGCGGACAAAATAAAGGCTTTGGATCAAATCGCTGTTTTGGAGGAACCCTTTGACGAGTTCAATGATGCTTTTGTGGGTGATCTTGGCGTTCGCATTGCAGCGGATGAAAGTGCCCATACGGCCCAAGATGCTGCCAAACGTATAAAACAGGGGTATAAATCCATCGCCGTCAAGGCCATAGCCAAGACCTTGAGCATGACCCTAAAAATTACCCAATTGGCCTTTGAACAAAATATTCCGTGTTTCTGTGCCGATCTTACCGTAAATCCCATACTGGTGGATTGGAACAAATCCATTGCGGCGAGACTCCCTCCCTTTCCCGAAATGGATCTGGGCCTACAGGAAACCAATGGCCATCAGTATTACAAAAACTGGAATACTATGATGGAACACCACCCCATGGCTCAGGCGAGTTGGACAAAGACCCAAAATGGTATCTATCCTATTGAAAAGGAATTTTATACGCAAAGTGCAGGGATTTTTAAACCATCCGATCATTATGTGGAAATGTTCCAAAGAATTCGGAGGTAATACATGCAAAAAGGCCAAAAACGTAAAGCTTTTGACCTTTTTTCGATGGATGGGTTTAAGATTTATCGATGGTAATGCAAGGCTATCTGACCCAATTGCCCCACAATTTTGATAGAGTCCTTCATGGATAATTTGGAACCATCCGCGTGTATCCATCGTTTTAAGGGTTGTTCACATATTAATCGTTTTGCTTCGTCCTTACCATAGAATTTGCGCATACGCATAAAGATTTCCACATCGAACAACCATTTGGTAATAAACCTTTTTTGGAATACGGTAGCGGCAATTTCCCTATCCATAATCTTCGCACCACATTGCGTGTCCTTAAAAGGCATGCCCAAGATGGTTTGGATGATGAGGTTTATGGTTTTACTGATTATTTTTCGGGCGGATTCCTTGGTAATATCTGCACCCATTCGACTGATCCGCGAACCGCTTACTATTTTGAAATCCGAGTTTTCAATGGTCTTTACCAAATCATCGAAATCCCAAAAGTCCGTAGATAGGTCGGCGTCCAGAAAACCGACATAATCAAATTGTTGGTCCTTGATCAAATGTAGCATCCCCTGCCTAACCGCTTCGGCCTTACCCCCATTTTTCTCACAGTTGTACACACTGATGTTGGTAGGATTGGCCTGCTTTAACTCCTCCAGGACGGCCAAGGTATTGTCTGTACTACCATCATTTACAAAACAGAGATGATAACCTAGATTTTTATGGGCAAACGCCTTGAATTCGGAACTTAAAAGTCGCTCTTCCTCATTGTAGCAGGGAATGACCACACCAACACAGTTCCTTTGCAGCATTCGGGTATCACCATACTCGTTTATTGCGGTTCCCGACGATTTGGGCACCCCAATGATACGTTTTATACGGGCCGCCATTTCATCCAAACTTACCGGTTTCTTCATATAATCGTCAATTCCCAAGGTAAAGCCGTCCATAATTACACTTTCGTTCGTATTTCCGGACATCACCAAGATGGGCGTTTTTGAGTCTCTGATAAAACGGATATGCTTCACCACCTGTAGGCCGGACATATCGGGCATGTTGATATCCACCAACACCAAATCCGGTTGAAATGATTCGTAAAGGTCTATTCCGGTCTGGCCACAGTTTGCGATGGCCACTTCATATCCCAATTCGGTTAACCGCTTTTCCACGGAAAGCAGGATCAATTGCTGGTCGTCTATTGCTAAGATTTTCATAGGTTAAGATTTAAATAAAAATTCGGTTATGATTTTTACAATTCACAGGCCAAATGTAGTGGCATTTGACGCCTTTTGGAACGGACGAAAGACGGATGGCAGTTTTCTGTAGACGAATGGATTCTATTGTCCGATAGGTGATTACGGTAGTAATCCACAATATATCTACTTTTATAATGTTATATTTTCTTACATAACTATGCCAGTACAACGAACCAATATCCTGCTTATTTTGGCTCTTTTTATAGGGGTGGCCTTCCATGGTTCCAGCATATTCTTTACGCTGGAGACCACCTATGATGCATTGATCCATCTCTTCTTTGCCGATCACTATGCCCAAACTTGGTTCGAACCTTGGGATTATCGTTGGTATACCGGTTTTACGGTACAGGCCTATCCACCTTTGGTGCATCAGTCCATTGCAATCCTGTCGTACATCGGCGGTCTAAAATTTGGAATGTTTGCCATAGCCTTGTTGGGGGTGCTACTTTTTATCACAGGGGCTTATCGGTTTGGACTATTGATAACAGGAAATCGAAGAGTCGCGGGCTATACGGCGCTTTTGGCCGTGTTTTCATCCACCTTTATAGAAACCTTGCACATCTTTGGCCAGTTACCCAGTATTATTGGACTGTCCGTGCTGCTTCACGCTCTCCCGGAAATCTACCTTTGGATAAAGACTGGAAAATACCGCTATTTGGCCACCAGTCTCTCATTGATAGCCGTTACCGTTACCTCACACCATGTAACACCAATCTTTGGTATGGTATTCTTCATTTTTCCATTGATCGGTATGGTGCTTATGGACGCGGCTAAAGATCAGGTGTCAACTACAAAGGCCATAACGTTTAGAGTATTCCTTGTACAGTTTAAAAAAGGGATTTGGAGAATTATGGGCTTTGGCCTGTCATCACTGGTACTCATTGTGGTCTGCATATTGCCGTACTGGATCAACTCCAAGGAAAATCCCATTACACAGGTACCCATTCCCCACGGTTCCCGAGATGATTTTCTGGAGGTAGCCTCCTCCGGTTTGGTCTTCTTTTTGGTACCCTGGGGCATATTACTCTTTGTCTTGCCCTATATCCTGTACCGATACTTTAGCAAACGCTATCTCTTTTTTGGATTATCCTTTGCCGCACTTACGCTCTTAGGTACCGGTGGTACTACCCCTATCCCAAGGATTGTGCTCGGGGAAACGGCCTTCAACATCTTGACTTTGGACCGTTTTACACTTTGGGCCACCATAATGGCACTGCCCATTTTTGGCGAGTTTGCCTATCGTTTGGTAGAGGGGGATTTAAAAAGCTATTTACAAAATCGCTTGGGTCCCGTATATCACCGTATTCTTGGAGGGGGCATCGCAACGGGAATTTTGCTCATGGTCATTTTTACCATGAGCCTCAACTATTTTAGGCCGTCGCAACCTCAAAAAATTAAGATGTTGCCCATTGTCAATTTTTTAAACCAAGATCAACACGACCAGTGGCGGTATCTGCCTTTGGGATTTGGGGACCAAATGGCCTGGCTATCCGCACAGACCAATGCCATGACAGTGGATGGGAACTACCACTCGGCCCGTAGGCTTCCCGAATTGACAACCCGGGCTATAGAACGCTTGGAAAACTCAAAATTTAGGGGCGTAGAGGGTATTGGTTCCTTGCAACAGTTCTTGACCGTACCAGAAAAATATAATTTAAAGTACATATTTTCCAACGACAAATTTTATGACCCTATTTTGTATTTCTGTGGTTGGCAACGTCTGCAACAATTGGAAAACGGCATTATGGTATGGGAGAAATTGAATGTTCCGCCCCTACCGGCCATACTACCCAAAGAGGATGTGCCTACCTATCTAAAAATCATGTGGGGTACTCTTCCGTTTCTTACCGTACTATTAGCTTTCTTGATCAACATACAATGGGTGGGCTATCGTATGCTAAAATCCAAACCTTTACCCCAAGGGGAATTTCTCAACTACGCCGTTTCCTATAACGGATTTTCAAGGCCATTGGTTACGGTCAATCATATTTGGGCAATTCTCTTAATAGGTACGCTGGGTTACGGAGGGTATCATTTTTACTTGGACAATGCCACGCAAATAACACCCAAAAATGTGGTAATGGCCTATTATGATGCGCTGGACTTTAAGGAGTTCGAGAGAGCGCACTCCTACTTGAACCCGGAGGACGATGTAAGCCTGTCCCAATATATGCTGGAAGTTTCGGTAACCGATGGAATCCTTAGTTCCTATGCAAAATTGGACTCCATAGGTGTTGAGCTTCTGGGCGAGAACCCGACCAGTGCAAGGGCCAAAGTGTATACGCAATGGATCACACCCTTGGAAAAGGTAAAAAAGACCTTTTATCACACCCTCTTAAAAAATGGAGGCAAGTGGTATATCGTTCCTTCTGCTTTTGACAATGACCTGCCGCCAGATCAGTTGTTTTCCTCAAATGGAACCGCCTTTTACAATCAGGGTAGGCGGCGGATAACCACCCAACAAACTCATCATGAGGATGTATTAAAGCAACCCGTCCTAGAAGTGCTCCAAGCCAAACTGGTCAAGTACCAAGGGAGTTATAGTATTGTGGGCGAGCTACAAAATGTAGACAATATTCCGGCAGATGTCGTCATCAAGGCCACCTTGTACAATGATGAGGACAACGAATTGGCCAACTTCAACGCCAAGTATCATATGAAGCATAAATTGATGCCCAAGGAAACCACGCCTTTTCGAATCGATTTTGAGGGAATTGCTTGGTCGTCTACCCAAGATACCCTGCCGCCTACCTTTGACCCCGATGAGTTTACTCCGGTGGCCTTGGCAGAACAACCTACTCAATTCAATCTGCAATGTGCCGGAAATGTAGTGGTAACCGATCTATACAAACATATTGGCCTGCAAGACCTAGAGTTTACGGAAAGTGGTATGAGTGGTGTACTCTTCAATTCCGGAATACAGGAGGTGACCGTACCCCAGCTCTTGTTCTCCTACTACTCCAAGGACAAGGAATTGCTATGGGTAGACCATTATTTTTTGGAGGAGGGAGTGCGTATACAACGTAAACAAATGTTCAACTATTCCCCATTGAAGTTGACCGATTTGGACGTTATCCATAGTAGTCTGGACCTCTGTTTCGTAAATGGATTGCCTAATGCAGCCATTACCGAGAAAGTGTTTCCGAATCGATTCCCTTCCCATGCCCAAGAACAATTACAGCCTTATCCAGGGGATGCCTTTGAATTTTTGAAAATTGATATAAACGGTTATATCGGAAATCCCAGATGATTTGAAACACATACCATACATATTTGTCTTTTTAATGCTCTGGTTCGGATGTAGGGAAGCGGATACCGAAAACCCATCAGCCCTTATTTCTTATGAACAGATGCCCTTAAAAAGTGAATTTTTCGCCGGGGATTCCATCCTAATTCATTTCAAGGGAAACATAACGGATCCTGTCCATTTGGTCGTTTCCAATGCCTGGGGAAGTACGGTCCTTACCCCTACATGGAAAGATAACGAATTAACCTTTCGGTTCCCTAAAGCGTTCGGTCAAAGAGCAGGGAACTGTCATTGGGCATTGGTAAAAAATGGGATTATCTATGATAAAGGAGAAATTTTTATCCGTCCCAATCCCAAAAAAGGAACCGCTATGGAATCCTATTTGGGACCCCAAAGTATAATTGCGGGGAAAGCCGATTTTTCCATGTTCGTTACCTCCCCTACCGATATTTATGATAATCCCCTGTCCGATAGCACCGAAATCAAGTATTACTATC
Organism: Ulvibacterium sp.; assembly: GCF_028285715.1. Taxonomy (GTDB): domain Bacteria; phylum Bacteroidota; class Bacteroidia; order Flavobacteriales; family Flavobacteriaceae; genus Ulvibacterium. The sequence continues at coordinate 115,918 of NZ_JANQOO010000018.1, read as the reverse complement.
AACGCATGGATAGCGCAGAGCAGGAGTCCGTCCACTTAAAAAACCTGATAGGTTGGAAAAATATCCATAGTACTGAAAAATCAGGACGTATTTTGGTAACCGCCACCTGCAACCACAGCAATAGCAAGGAACTTTCCACCTTGGTAAACCCTGCCAATCCCGTCGATTTTCAAATAGCGTATAAGCGAATCCATCCGTACGCCGATGGAAATCAGATCATCACTTTTTCCACTGATGCGATACTAGATGAATTCGGGAATATCCAAAGTGATGGTACGCTGGTTTCATTTTCAATTACGGATACAAAAGGTAGGGTACTCCAGACTATAGGGACTACTATTAACGGAGTGGCAGAGGCGCTGTTGTTGCACCCCACGGAGGCCGAGACCTGGAAGGTAACCGCCTATATCACAGGAGCCGCAAAAAGCAACACTATTACCGTAGATTTTGAAGCGGCCCTTAAGGATTTTACTCTTTCCCTTTCCGAAAATGGAAGAACACTCAACATTGAGGAAATGCAAAGTTTTATGGGGCAATGGATACCAGATGGGATGCCAATTAGCATAAGCATACATGACGAAAAAGGGACACTCTTGGATTCCAAAAGAACGACCTCTAGACTGGGAAAAGCCCAATTCACCATGTCGAAGGATTTTTATCCCAATGGCTCCTATACCCTAACCCTTGAGTTAGCCGGGATGAACAAAAAAATGAATGTGAACTTAAAATGAAAGTAAACCGTACCCTATATCGCATTCTGCTGATCCTGTCTTTTTTGGCGGTGAACGGCTTAATCCTTTTCGGTATAGGTGCCGTATGGTCCTACTTGAATACGGGGGCCGATCGTTCTGCCATGTTACATGTATCCGAAGAACTCTCCACCGATTACCTTCCCAAGATGATATGGGATACCTCATCCTATGAAGGTCGACCCATGGAAACACAAACTTTAAAGGAGATAGAACACGATTATCTAAAGGCCTGGCTTGTACGGAACCTGGCACTGGAAACGAATAACCCCTACGGTTTAGCGGATTACTACACGGACAGCGCCCGTGTAAAATTATATCAGATACTTGATTTGAACAAGGCCAACAGCACAACCCTAAAGACGACTACTTTACGACACCACCCCAAATTGGAATTTTATAGTGCCGATGGCAAAATGGTCGTGTTGACCGATAAAAATGTAGAACGCTATGAAAAAATCTACCTTGAGGAGAAGGTACTGTCCAATCAAAAAAGCACAGCTTCCTATCAGGTGATGCTGCTATTGGAAGATGGATTTTGGAGAATCCGACATATGGTAGAACAAGCCTCGATCGAAGAAGATGCTGCATCATCCTTAAATAATGTACCATCGGTAAGCTCCATATCAGAAATTAGAGGCATCAATTATTATCCGCAACAGACCCCATGGCGTATGTTCGGGGAGCAGTTCAATGATAGTATTATCGATACCGACTTTTTGCGAATACAAAAGTTGGGCCTAAATACCATCCGTATTTTTGTACCCTATGGCGATTTTAGTGAGGCAACCACACGGAATTATAGATTGGAACGATTACAGCGAACCCTGGACCTAGCCGAAAAGAATAGCTTGAAGGTCATGGTAACGCTCTTTGATTTTTATGGGGACTATACCATCCACAACTGGACGCTTACCCATAGACATGCCGAGCAAATCGTAAACGCCTTAAAATACCATAAAGCACTCCTCGCCTGGGACATCAAAAATGAACCCGATCTGGATTTTAAGACTCGTGGCAAGGAAAGGGTCATGGCCTGGTTGGGTCAAATGATTTCGGAAATCAAAACCTGGGACAGCGAGCATCCGGTTACCATTGGATGGTCCAATCCGGTTGCTGCGGAACATTTGTCCGAAATGGTAGATTTCGTATCCTTTCATTACTATTTGGAACCCGAGGATTTTTCAGAAGCATTTGCCCAGCTTAAAACCTCGGTTCCCGATAAACCCGTTCTATTACAGGAATACGGCTATTCTTCCTATAACGGATTGTGGAACCTCTATTTGGGGTCGGAGAAAGATCAGGCGACCTATTTGACCCAAATGCAGGAAACGCTAAAAGCACAGGACCTTCCCTTTATGTTCTGGACCTTGTACGATTTTGAAACCATCCCTAAGGCCGTTGTCGGAAGCTTGCCCTGGCGTAAGGGAAAACAACGACATTTCGGAATTATCGACAAAGAAGGCCGACCCAAAAAGGCCTATTCCGTCTTTGGCCCTACCGACTAACTTTTTGTTTCCTGCCAACTATTGTGCCTGGCCCCCGCCTTAGAAAAAATGCGATAATTACAATATCCATTTGACGCGTACATTATCCTATATTCGGATAATAGGATAGCGATCAATTCCCGGGTTCTAGTTTCACTGATGCCCAATCTTTCACCCAACTCGATTTCATCCAAGCGACCATTATCCAATTTCAAGGCCTCGTAGTATTTCAATTGGTCCATCATGGTGTGTTCTTTGCAGCAATCATTATATGTGGACTAAAGGGCAAGAGTCCCATATCATTTTCTGTAATTTCTAAAAGTCTCATCAAGTTTTCCCGCTTCTTTTCATGGTTCAAACTTGCAAAATAATCCTTATCCAACCAGACCATTCCCTCAACAGCATGCATATTTAGACACGCCAATCCCTGCTCCAAAAATTCCGCTTTCAATTTATCCGGCTTATGATAAAACCCTTCCGGTAAAAGCCAGGGAAAGGTATCGGGTCGATTATGGATACTGGTGGTCAATTCTAATCGGCACATATCAAAAAAAGCAGGTTTATGGATCAAACCATTGAAAAGGCCGGCCAAAGTGGAGGCCGTATAATTTATGGCAAAACCCAAAACAATACCGTTTTTCCGTATCACGCGTTTTGCTTCCCGAATGGCACGTGCCCGATCTTCCTTTTTCTGAAGATGGTACAGCGGTCCATGTAATATGACAACATCTGCAAAGTTGTCGGAAAAGTTCAAATTTCGGGCCTCTCCCCTATGGACCATAAACGGCTTCCTTAGCCGGTCCGCGCGATTTTGGGCCAGTACGCAATGTTTTTTAACAGGTTCCACCAAATGAACGGTATGTCCTTTTTTGGCAAGCCATTCGGCATATTTCCCGGTACCCCCGCCCACGTCAACAATTTCGGAAGATGGAAATGGCACATACGTGGAAATGAGCGATTTCACTCGCTCGAATTCGAAGACCCCAATGCCCTTGTCCAATCGGGTTTCTTCAGAGGCTCGGTTATAAAATAGTTCTATATCTCTACTAATTAACGATTTACTGTTCATTTTACTGCGATTACGACTTTATCACATATTGGATAAAGCATTTGATTTTACGACCGAAGGCGATCGTTTTTATAAAATAGGATGCTAAAAATGGGATAACCATTCAGGGAAACGAAAAGTTCCCCCGATCGAATACATGCCTAAAAAGGCTTAGGTCTTAGAGAAAGACACGTATGGTATGTTAGTAATCGTAAATCAGGCTATAAAGATAGAGATTAGACAAGTATTCCCATAGTTCCCTGTATACTATTTATCCGAAGCATATTCGTAAAACAAGAACAAAAAAAGGGAGCAGCTAACCAGGCCACTCCCCTTTTACTTAACCTAACCTATATTTTAAACCGATGTTTTTTCTTCGATGCTTGGAATATCCAAAGTAAATCCGTTCGATTTTGAAAGTTGGATTGCCTTAAAATAGTCTACGTACATCTGTGTAATGTCCGACATGGACAACGAGCAGGCCGCCTTATAGTTGGTCATGCCCAAGTGAATCCGATAGGAATCGTCCAACAAAACACATGCTATGGCATCGGCCAGGGATTCGGCACTTTCAGGGTCAAAAAATTCGCCTTGATACCCTTCTTCCCGAACCAGGATACTCAAATCTCCCAAGTCTGGCAAGGCCACGGCCTTACCGTAGCTTCCCGCTTGATGCAGAACACCCGAACTTCCTGTGGTAGAGGTATACGGAAAGACCACTACGGCACTCTCACCAAAAATTTTGGGTACATCTTCCTCGGCCACATAACCGGTAAACCGGATTTGCCCAACATCGCTATATTTTTCTTTTACGGCATTCAAATACCCAGGGGTATTAGGGCTGTCCGTACCTGCAATCACGATTTCGATGTCCTCGCCAGTCCGTTTGCGGATCAGTTCCACCGCCTCAATCATAATCTCTACCTTTTTGTAGGTGCCAAACTTGCCAAAAGCCATGACCTGTTTTGGACCCTCAGGAAGCCTATAGTCCGGTTCCGGTGGCGTTTCAAAGGCCCCATGGGGAACCAAGGCCACATTTCTGGACTTGTACTTCTTTTCCAAAATGGTCTTGTATTTGCTTATGGTTACCGCCAAAATATCGGAAGCCAAGACGAATCGCGTTAAGGTGCTTCCAATAAAATTATAGATTTTCTGAAGCCATTTGTTGGTCGTAATCCCCGCGTTATCCAAATCTACCTGTTCCAGGATATTGTGCAACAAGGAAATGGTAGGGATACCTTTTAGCTTACAGATCAACGGTAACATAAGGCCAAGAGCGGCCGGTACCTTTTTATCACCAAACTTCAAAAATTGCAGGTTAAACAATACGGCATCCGGTCGGGTTTCCGAAATGGCCTTGTTGATTTTGAACAGGTTTAGATAGTCGTTAAAGTTCCAACAATCCTTTACGGTGATCGTACATCCCTCTTCCTCAAAAGAGAGGTCCTTTTCACCTTCCGTTTTGTCCGTAATGAGAATAATTTCAGTGACTTCTTCCTGAAGCCTAAAATGTTTTACCAAATGGTATCCATATTCGGTCAAGGTTACTTTACTCGGCGGATAGGCCGTTACAATTGCTAGTCGCATAAGGTTAAGTTTTAAATTGATATTCGGTTAAGTATTTGATACAAATATCCTTCGAAACCCTGTATTTTAAAGGTGTTTTACGGTGGATGGAAGATTGCTGTAGGTGAATGGGAATAATGAACGGATGAGCTAAATTATCCGAGCGAAAAGTGGTCCTTTAGCTCCGGTCCAAAAATCTTCGCTGGAGGGCTGGGAGTACACCGGTGCCGATAGGCGCAAAACAAAAGCCCAGGGATGGGGGATGTCCTCTGGGCTTTATCAACCAATTTCCGTATGGGTTGGTTATTGCATAATACTCTTATGGGCAAAGTAGATGATTTGGGCCACCAATAAGGCGATCATGGCTATAATCTGAACCTGTACCACCATATACAGACTGCTGTGGAAAATGGTAATCAAGGCAATTTGGGAGATTCCCAGGATTCCTGAAAACATGACCGGAACGTAATGGTCCAAGGACAAAAAATAGTAGGCAAAAATATTGGAGATGGCGAACAGCGAAGTCGCCAAGGCATATTGCCATAACAAAGGTGCCATGGAAAGATAGGCTTCCCCAAACATCATTTGGATGATCCATTCGGGAAAAAGAGCACAGCAACACACAATGGAAAAGGACAATACCGAAATATAACCGACATATTTGAAAAGCACGGGGGCCGTGGCTTCTCCGTCCTTTTGTTTTTGGACTACGGCCGGCAACAACAACATTACGAACATCCAAGCCACAAAATAGACTACCCGACCGATCAAGGCTAAAGAGGCGTACAATCCGGCATCCAAGGCCTCAAAGTAATGCTTTACTAGCAGGATGTCACTATTGTTGATGATGATCTGTGTGAATTCATAGCAGGCGGTCAAGACCATAAATCGGGTGACTTGTTTTTTACGGTCAGTGGAGAGGGATATCTTTTGAAATAGGGAACCTAATCTGAAATTGGACGGAACCAATCCAAAAACAAAGGATAAGGCAATACCCAAGGCCACCAGGAATGCAGGAGACAAAGGTACCAACCAAAGTAGGCCCAAGGTAAGCAACAACCTACTCCACATCTCCGTTTGGTACGTTACCGAAAGATTCCTGTAATCTTGCCGTCCCTGGTATTTCCCACGACTCACGGACATAAAAAAGTACAAGGGTATCCCGGCGGCAAAGGTTTTGAACAGCAAGTCGGACTCCGTCTGGAACAGCTGTTGCAAGTTCCCGGCAAAGGCAAAAAGCCCTATCCCGATTAATAATCCGAAACCCAAAGCATACCGGTACATCATATTCTGAAAGGCCTCCCAGTCCGTATCCGAAAACAAAACGGCAAATTTGGCCGTTGCCAGTTGAAAGGTCATCCCCAAAAAGGACAGTACCAACAACAAGGTCACCAATAGGGCGGCCTCAGCAAAGACCTCGGGTCCCAATAACCTACCCAATAACAAGTTGTACAGGTAGTTGCCCCCGTTTACCAGAAGTACACTCCCCATAAACAATTGTTCCGGGGACACCTTTTTAAGAGCTATCCTAAACGCGGTCATGACTTAAGATATATGCGGTTTTTGTTGCCTTTAACGTAGGAAGGATATTCCCGTTCTCCATACCGATTATGGATAAGATCTGATTGGAGCGCATGGCATGGAGGTACAATTCTTGCAAGATTTCTGCAGCGGTTGTATCGATGTCCAATACGCGTTCCAAGTTTAAGATCAGCGGTTGGTTCGGATGCAGAAATCTGCTCATATGACGTTTGAGAATTGCTGCATTGCTCCGGTTAAGTACACCGTGTACTGAGAACATTCTACGGGTTTCTGTGATTTGTAAAGCCATTTTATAAGGTTTTAAGGTTAAGCTTTTTTGTTGCATTATCAAGGCAAATATCCCACAGATTGCCGTTCCAGAACCCCCGATTTAGGTGGATGGCGGTTTACTGTAGACGAATGGCGGGTATCGTACTTCCGGTACGGAAAGGTCCGCCGTAACTTTACAACAGCTTAATAAACAGGATATAAGGCAAACCAAATCAAGCCTTGTATCCTCAAAAACTTAGCCTATGAAAACCGTAAGATTAATAACCTTAGTATTCCTTTTTAGCCTGATAGGGCGAGCCCAGGAATCCCTGGAAAACGGATTTGCCTATTTGGAGAATGGAAAATTCGAACAGGCCGAAACTTTTTTTAAGGCCTACTTGGATACGAATCCCGAAAATAGGACCGCACAGATTTGTTATGGAAGGGCCGTGGGACTCAACGGGGCACCCCAAAAGGCCAAGGCCCTGTTCGGGGGCTTGCTCAAAACCTACCCCCAGGATTTCGAAATCGCCGTAAATTATAACGAATCCCTGTTGTGGGCCGGGGATTATGAGGCCGCCAAACCCTTGTTTGAAAAATTGGTGGCCGATTACCCGGAACGGTTCGAGGCCGTTTTGGGCTACGCCAATACCTTAAGTAATCTGAAGGAATACAAGGCCGCCCTGTTTTGGATCAATAAGGCCATCGCCTTGGCCCCGGAAAATGGGAGCGCCAAGATTTCCAGGAAATATATCCTATTAGGGTATGCCAATGCATTCGTGAACGCCCAGAATTATACGCAAGGAAAGGCGCTATTGCAGGATATCTTTACCGATTTCCCGGAAGACAAGGACGTGCTCTTGAATCTGGCCAACCTGTATTTGATCACCAAACAGGTAGACAATGCCAAGGCCACCTATACAAGATATGCCACCACCCCCAAGGATTCCATTACCGCTTTAAACGGTATCGCTCTGGCCGAACATATTGGGGAAAATGAAAAAGCGGCCTTACAAGTGGCCGAAACGGCCAAGGCCAAAGTAGCCCGTTTTACCGACTTTGAACTGACCGAACGCACTTATGACCGCTATGTACAGGCCCTGATCTGGAACCGGAAATTTGGAAAGGCCCGGAAACAGATCGATAGTCTGGCCCAGGTATATCCAGATCGCAACTGGATCTATGCCCTAAAAGCGACCTTAGGCCTGTATACCGGTGATGCAAAGACCAGCGAAGAAAATTATAATGCTATTTTAGCGAAGGACAGTACTTCCTTTGATGGCAATTTGGGCAGGGCCAATGCTCTGTTTGCCAGGGATAAGATCCTTCCGGCCTATAAGGCGGCTTTCCAGACCTTGGCCATTTATGAAGACCAAAAGGATGCCCTTGGGTTTATCGAAAAGCTAAATTTGCTATATACCCCCAGTGTTGAGGAGCATGCCGCCTATACCTTTGATAATGGTAACAATGTGGCCTTCTATACAAATACTACAACGGATGTTCCGGTATCCACCAAATTTAGGACCCGGGTTTCCTATTTCTATCGCACTACCGAGAATACGGTAACGGGGAATACGGCCAATTCCCATGTGGTACTGGCGGGGCTGGATTATAAACTGTTCCCCAAAACGCTATTAAAAACCGTAGTGGGATTCAACAATTCCCGTTTTTTGGCCGATACCTATACACAACCTGTCCTGGAGGCCAAATTGCAGTTACAGCCTTTAAAATTGCAAAACCTGACCTTGGGTTACCAAAGGGAAGTACAGAATTTTAATGCGGATTTGATCGAACGGGAGATCGTACAAAACCATTATGGCCTCAATTACAATTTGGGAACTAATTTTAATTTGGGCTGGTATACCCAGTTGATCCATACGGAGCAGAGTGATGCCAATAGCCGGGACTTGTTGTTTACCTCCCTGTACTATACGCTGTTTCAAAAGCCTGCCTTAAAATTGGGGGTCAATTACCAGTATATCACCTTTAGAGAGCAGTTGCCCACGGTCTATTTTAGCCCGGAACAATACCGGGCGGTGGAGGTGTTTGCGGATATCCATGGAAACATTTCGGAAAAGACCCGGTATAGGGCCAGTGCGGCAACGGGCCTACAAAAAGTAGAGGAAGACCCGAATACGACGCTATTTAGGGCCGAAGCCGGACTACAACACCAATTCTCCAAACATTTGAGCGCCGACCTCTATGGAAAGTATAGCAATATTGCCTCGGCTACAGCCGCCGGTTTTGAGTTTACCGAAATTGGGTTGAAACTGAAATGGTTGTTTACGAAAAAACCGGTGTTTTATGCGAAGGTTGGGGATTAACCATTTTATATATGGCTTCGTAGTGGAAAACGTCTAACCTACTTTCCTCCGTAACCCCGAGTTAGAGAATCAGGCTCGAATTTCCGTATGGAAATTCCGACCTCAATGAACTATACACAATGTTAGCTGCTGGTTTTGTTTTTATTTTTAGATTCCAATTCTCTTTCCATTCTCTCAGATATTTTTACGTTCTTTTCAATGTCTTTTTCGACCTGTTTCTGTGTCCTATAGTCTAATGGAAAAGGTATATATGTTGGTAATTGAAACATATTTATTTTCAAGTCCGTTTTCTGAGTCAAATCGAATTCTTTAAACTTAGTAATGTCATTCAGATATTGAATTTTATCTCCAAAATCTATGGTTAAAACGTAACCGTATGGTGGAAATGCAATTTCTGAGCAATTGATTGAAGTCCCTAATGCTAAATTGCCATGCATAACATGGCCCATATATCTTAATTTTTCAGCTCTGGTTATGTAGCTAAAGATTTTATAATTATCAGGTAAACTCTTGGATTCAGGTTTTGATACAAAATCCGCTAGTTCTGGATAAGATTCTAGATACCATTCCCCGTTAATAGCTAAAAACATTGAAATTATATGTTTAAGAATTTTTAATGGTTCTATTTCTTTAATTACGTATTTGTGAGAATAAAACTCCGCGTTCTTTAGGATTTCAAATCCACCCTGTACCCATCTTTTATATGCTGGAACGTAATTGGACCCTAGAAAACTATTACATGATTTGCAAAATGAGTTATACCCAATTCCACCCTGTTTTTTCTTCCCTTTTGGAGTTTCTTTAAGTGGGTTTTTAATCTTTATATATTCTTCAAAATCAATTGAGGTGTATCTGGTATTCTTGTTGAAAGTTGTTCTAGGTGGCACATGTTCGAATGATAAATCGGTTTCCTCACCACATAATCGGCAAATCCCTCTTATCATTTTGTGTCTTCCCAAATTGTAATACGTTTTTTAAACTTGCAGCTAACGGTTAGTGTATGGCTTCGTTACGGAAAACGTCCACTGGACTTTTCCGGCCACAGCCCAAAGCTAGCGAGTCAGGATGGAATTTCCATTTGGAAATTCCGACCACAATGAGCTATACAATGTTACCCAACGTTTTCCTCTTTTTCTGAAAACAGTTTTGCAACCCATTTGTAATTGGTCAAAATGATGATTCCAAACAGAATGTTCAGTCCATTTATAATCCACCAATGATAGTCAAATTGTTGTTGTAGCATTGCTCCATCAATTTCGCCAAGTCCGTGTGCAGAGATTTGTTTTTTGAACGCCAAATAACAAAAGTCCAAAAACTGTGCTATGTTATTTGTAATCATTAAAAGTCCTATGAAAATCAGTGCAATTTTAAAAAGTCCTTCCGTTTTTAGGTTTCGGGTATCTATCGTTTCGGTATCGAACCCTTTTCCAATTCGAAATAATCTTATTAATCTGTCTGTCTGAAAAACCAGTAGGTAAGCAATTAGCCCATTTATCAGCAAATAGAAAATATTGATAGAAAGACTGATTGATGAAAATCCACCTGAAGAAGTAAAATTAGGAATTAAACTGAATAGTGTATTAATGAAACAATAGATTCCAAAGGTTTTGATAACAACTCTGAATAGGTCAGTTTTGGTCATTTTATGAGTTTTTCAAAATGTTGGGTAACGGCTGGGCTAAGCTTATCGTTTTGCTTTTTCTTTTTTTATCCAAAGCTAAATCCATAAGATTTAGGGACTTCATAAATATACATAGACCTTTCGGTTCCGCCCTGAAGCCCGCATTACATTTAGGCTTTGTTGTCATTAGTTTTATTCCGGTTCTGTGTAGTAATCCCAATTTTCCCAGTCCTTTTTCCCGAGATAATTTCCGCAAAAATCGTATCGCTTGATATAAGCTTTTTCAAAATTGGTCTTGTTTGAATGGAATAGCCATATCTCTTTATCCACAATTTTAATTCTCCTAAATCTTCTATCATCGCAAGCGTCCATAGAGCATATATATACAGACTTTTCTTTGAAGATTCTATTTCCGTTTGAATCCAGAACTATGTCGATTACGGTAACTTTTTTTCTAGATAAACTCCAGAATAAGAATTTATGTTCCCTTTCAGTCCTTTCCGTTTTGAGAGTAACTTTTTTGGTTCCACAAGTCCGGTTTTCGGTCCGTTTCCCTGTAGAATATTTAGTATCTGTAATTCCGCCCATCAAATTTACGAACAAAAATAAAAGGACAAATAATGGAGTGAATATTGAACTTATTTCTACTGATTTAAATTAATGACAACGGTTTGGCTATGATGCTTTGCGTTTAGCAGCGCAGCGTAGAGCCAATCCGGTGAGATTGGTTTTTTCTAACCGGTAGCGAAGCGCGTTGCATTGCGCAAATATTCATGCTTTAATTGTTGATTAAATGTAGGAATAAAATTCAAATTTGGCAGGTGAGAAGCAATGCATTATAGGTGTTGTTATGTGCTGGCTTTTTTCTTTTCCAGCGATTTATTTATTATTTCAGTTATTTTTCCAATTCCGATAATTGTTGCTCCTTCTAGAAATTCAAACTCCATTCCGATTTCTAATTTGTTTTCAGAAAATTGAGTCGAATTCATTCCAATTTGAGCCAAAACTGTTTCTCCAGGCATTACAGAATCTGTTCCGATAAAAAATTGATGACCAGAAGTTTGCATTTCTGTAAAATCAAATTTCAGTTGTGGACGATATCCAGATTTCGCAGGTGTTCTGCGTCCACCTTGTTCAGTCGTTCTATATTTCAATTCTGCTATGAAATCTGCATTATCAATCATCAGCTTTTAATTTTCTAATAGTGTTAACGGAATAAATAAGTCCGATTGATGCTTTTCCAGTTTCCATTTGAAAATCAAGTTCGTCTCCGTGAATATCTACAACTCTAAAAATCGACAATTCAGGTTTATTTGGTCGTCCTTTAAAATTCCCGTAAACTACATCATCTAAAAATTCAAAATTTAGACGTTGAATTTTATCTTTATTTCGTTCTATTATTTGGCGAGTGGAAATTAAAGTATGAGCGAGTTCACTTTTAATTTCAAAAACAGGTAATTCATTTTCGGACAACTCGAATTTTTCAATCAATTCTTTATCATTTTCATCCGCTATTCGTGAATGATTCCAAGAATCAATATCCATTGCCTTTCTGTTAATCGAAGCAATTGTAATATTTCTGATTGATTTGTCGGTTTTCATTATTCAGCTTGCACATAACAATTATATAAGATCATTAACTATTTTAGGTGGGTATGATTATTGATCATATATCCGTCATGAAAATAGGTTAATTCGCTATCCAGTGTATCCTTATTGTCTGTGCTACACAAAGTTACAGGTTTGCTTTATATAAAAGAACTTCCTTACAAAAATTGTACGGTTGTTCTTGGGGAAGATGGGTGTCCAGGTTGGCCGTGGGAAAGGGTGTTTAGGTTTTGCGGTTCGACCACTCCTGTTATTACCTTCAACGAACGGCCAATTGGCAGGGAGAAGAAAATAAAAGATAGCAGAAATTATCTGCAAGTACGAAAGATAGTTGAGCACAAGGATTTCCTTTTGTGAAATCCGCCCAGACTATAGATTTTGTTGGCAATAGTTACTCCTTTACTGAGTTGGATTTGTTTTTTTCTGCTTTTTCCCATTCACATATTGGAAAATCAATTCATTTCCATCGTCATCGTAACAAAACTCTCGTCCATGTTTCTTTTTGCCAGAATACTGACAACTATAGGTCAGTTTGTCCTTTTCAAATTGCTCAACTAAAATCTTACTTCCATTCCCATCAAAACTTGTCATTTCAGTCCACTTGCCAGATTTGGGGTAGTAGTACTCTTTTTCTTTCACCCATAATTTATATCTGTTATAGACTGTTTTATAACAAACTTTTTTACCTTCTCCTCTGTAATATTGATAGTCCATCAGTATTACACCGTCTTTGTATATTTCCTCGTAAGTAACCTGTCCGTTTCTACGTTTTATCTGTGCTACTCCAGTAAATCGCTCATTATCTGAGTATTTGTACACCAAATCATTATCAATATAGACTTCCTTCATATCCAAGGTGTCTTGAGCAGTGACTTCAAACCAACTTGAAATAAAAAGCAAAAGGAGTAAGTATTTGATAATATTCATAATTATTGACAACGGTTTTTTATATGAAAAGTAGCTTTAGTAGTTATATTCATCAATTTGAAATTGATTATTACAGTAAATTAAAAAGCGCAAACCTTAAGGAATGCGCTTGTCTCGCTATTTTTTATATATGTTGTTGGCAAATGTTTTTAAATCGGAAGAGATTTAAGATTGCCTAATGATTTTTTTGCCAAATCAACTTTTTCAGGGAACAATTCTTTTCCTTTAATATCTTTGGCAATAATAGAAATTCTCTTCTTTGTCGATTTTGACATAGAGAGAACTTTTTCTGCTTTTAATATTTCTTTTTTTCGTTTCATTCTTTATTGCTCCTGTAATATATACATGAGAAAAACATGTTTTTCTCATGTATATATTACAAAGGTAGCCTATTTTTTCTTAAAAACCAAGATTCCAATATACTCATTTTCAGGTATATATTGAACAAAAACAGGGTTTTCTCCATTCGTTAATCCAAAAAAGATATATTCTTTACTTAATTCAACGAAATTCTTATTGACATAGTATCTATATGTCTTGATTCTCCTATTAAAGTTACGGCACTTCTCATTACAATTCTTCGTACAAGTTGGTTGACAGAGTGCCATAAAATCCTCTGCACTATCACTTCCTTGAACCCAAATGGCCGAGTTCTTATTCTCGCGAAAAAATTTTAGTACTGTATTGAGTACAGTGCTAAAAACTTTCCACATATCCCCATTATTACTATTAACATCGTCAAGAATTGTACCAGTATTTTCATCATAATCTCCGAAACCTAAATTGTAGACAGTCCTACCATCTCTTTTAGCAACAGGGGTATACTCAATAGCTTTGATTATTGATTTATTTCCTTTGCTTTCAAAAAGATACTGGAGTTTCTTAGTACCCGTATCCAGTAATTCAGTTTCATAAGCGGTAATGTTATTCAATATCCGTGATTTTGTTATAAATGTAGGCAAATCAAATATGTGCTACATAAAGTTAAAGGTTTGTCCTATACAAAAGAACCCTCCTACAAAAATGGTACGGTTGTCTTTCGGTTTCAGAGAAACTCCCCTAGTACTTTTCATAGGAGTCTTTGCTGGCAACTGGATTTATATGTTTCCATTAGGTTGCCAAACAATGGCGATACATCAACATGGGTAACTCAATTGATCACTAAGGTTAAGCCAATCCAAAGTAAAAACTGAGTATCCCTAGGGTATTAAAAAAACCATGTATCATAACCATAAACCATAAATCGTATTTACGCAGGTAAAATATGATAAAAAAGAGCGCTCCTATGGTTGTTGCCACAATTTGTCCCGTGATTCCTTGCTGCATATGCATGTATCCAAAGAAGCTACAAAAGATGAGCATGTTAATAAGAAGACTGATTTTACTATCCCCAAAGAATTTGATGAACTGTCGCACAAAATAGCCACGGAAAATAATTTCTTCTCCAAAGGCTGCAGTGGCCCAAATTACCAATAGCCAGGTGATCGTAGTCGGAAGATCACCTTTCAATTGGGCCGTGTTTGTATAGGTAATAGGAACTCCAGTAAGCATCTCGATTCCAGGAACCAAAACAAAGACGTAGAACACAAATAGGCCAAATGCGGTCAATGGGGCAAAAACCAATAGGTTTTTTACATTGAATTTTTCGCGATAAAACCCAATTGCAGCAAAGGGTTTTCCGTTGTATTCAATATAGTTAGCGATAATTATTACTACAGAAATAATAAGGTTTTCAAATATGGTCCTAGTGATAGGCCCAAAGTACATGAAACAAATTATGGCGAGAGTAACCAGTGGAATTGCGATTTGTTTTAAAGTCAGTTTGTTCATCTTTCCAGTTTTTAGATTAGTATGGGTGCAAAATCAAACTAATCCATCGGCTTGGAAAGCGGTTCATGCTGGACTATCGTCAAGGCGGGTTGAATTGTAAAAGGTGAGCTTTAGATATTCCAGCCCTTGTAATTTAAGTTGGGCTGTACCTTACGTTTATCGCCAACGGTCTTATAGCGCAAAATTCGCGGAAGTCGTTGTTCTGCGTTGTTTAGGCATGTTGCGGAACTGAGCATTTAAAAGTAGGATGCTACTTCTTGGTCAATGCATTCAGTTTCTCTCGAGAAAAGTCTTGATCGGGATTCATTTCCAAGGCCTTTTTATACCACTGTATGGCCATTTCCTTGTCATTCAAAGCGCGATAGGCATCGCCAACACTATCCACCCAACCGGAATCATCGGGTTCCAGTTCCAGATTAAATTGAAATACGTCCAGGGCTTTTTCAGGATAGCCCCTATCCAACAACCAATAGCCAAGGTCATCCAAACACCAACCCTCATAGATGTATTTTTCCGGGGAGTTTTCCTTTTCGCTAAAATAGACCTCTTTGCATTTTTCTATTCCGGCATTTAGGATGTAATCCTTTAGTTTAAAGTGAATGGGGCCCTTCCAAGGCTTGGTTTCGTCCAAAAGCACAGTTTCCAAGATGTGAGTGGCTGCATTTGCACTCCAAAAGAGATCTGTATTGGTCATCAATACCACAGCTGATTTCCTTTCCGGGATAAACCCAAAAAATGTGCTGTACCCTTCATCACCACCACTATGTCTAAGCATCCTGAAATCCCCGACACGCCCGGTAAACCAACTGAGGCAGACACTATCTTTTTCCCAAACTGGTATTTGGCCCGATGTCAATACTTTATAGGAATCTTGGACATATATTTTTTTCCCATTGATGGTTCCTTGGTTAAGGTTTACCTTGGCCCATAATAGCATATCTTCCACGTTGGAATGCAATGTTGAACTTGGCGCATGGATTCTGTTGTAGGGATAGGTATTTCCCTTCGTAATTTTTAGTTCCTCTCCCATAACATGCGGTGCCGTAGCCAATTCTTCTGGGACATCGGGTTTGTAAAACGTACTGTGGGTCATACCAATGGGCTCAAATAGGTGTTTTACCATATAGGTTTCAAAGGCCATCCCGGAAACTTTCGCAATAACATCCGCGAGGATATCAAAGGCAGCATTGCTGTAGTTGTATTTTGTTCCCGGGGAAAAATCCAGTTTTTCCGAATTGAAAGTCCTAACGTACCGTTCTGCCGCTCCCTCATCATATTGGGGTTTGTCCCATTCATAGTCCTCCACATCCGGAATGCCCGAGGTATGATTTAGCATTTGACCGATGGTGATTTCCGTATAACGTTGATCGTTCATTTTGAAATAAGGCAGATAATCGGTCAATTTTTTATCCAGCTCAATTTTGTTTTGCTCCACGAGTTGCATAATGGCGGTCGCCACAAACGGTTTGGAAACCGAAGCCATATGAAAAAGTGATTTCGTGGTAAGTGTATCGCCTTTGTCCAATGACTGGACCCCTGACCCATGGGCATATATAATCTCTCCCTCTTTCATGACGCCAACGGCCAAGCCCGGTACATCAAAGGATTGCCTCTGGGTTTGAATGAGCTTGTCAAGTCTAGCTTTTAGCGGACTGACCTTATCGCTTGATTTATTTTCAGGGTTTTTTTCTGTACAGCCGAAAAAAAACAAAGGAATACAAAGGAGAAAAAAGGATTTCATGGTCGGTTGTTTTCAATATTCTATTGAAAGACAACCAAGCCTTGCTTTTGTTACAGTAGTACTAATATATAAAGTTCCCGGCTATGATTTCGTCCCTAGCAAGCGCTCGGTATTGGGATGAATCATAGCCCCTGTTTGCAAATGTTTTTAATTTCGTAACCAAAGCGTATCATTCTTTTTAAATGCGACTAGACCTAAATTTCTTGCAATGTAAATTTGGTCTGGTTGAAGGTCTAGATTTGTTATCTGTAAAATATTTTCAAAAACTCTACCCTCTAGTGATAAAGATTGAAAGGTTTGAAAAGCTAAAGTTTCCGATGCAACGTTTGAAGCCCCAATTCTTGTAATAGAGATAGCGTCATTTATGATTTCTAAATCGAAACCCAAATCATCAATGGCAAATGAATTGAAAACCAATTCACCATTGTTAATATTTCGAATTTCATTGAAGAAGCTGGTATTTCCGTCATTGGATTCGTGAAATGAGAGATATGAACTAAAACATTCCCTATTTGGAAGCCCAATTGGAATTAAAGCCCTTAATCCCGGGTTATCAAACTCAATTGTAAAAGGTTCACTTATTTGGTACTCTGAATTAAGTTCAATGGTTTTTCCCTGTCCTTCAAAGGTATATTCCCGGCCTTCAGGAAGTATAATCCATTCACTCTGCGCAATTTCAAAATCAAACCCACTACATTCCAACGTAATAATTTCCGGTCCATCATCAATACGACAACCTGCCATTACAAGACACATCAAAAGAAAGTATGGACTTGACTTTTTCATATAAATACTTGCCAATAAGCGTATAGAGTCATCACCAATTTCGGGCGGATATGATTATTGAGCACATAACCATAATGGAAACTAGTCCCTTGCCCGTAGGCATAACCCTATTTTGCGTGTTACACAAAGTTACGGGTTTGTCCTCTACAAAAGGACTTCCCGCAAAAAATGGAAGTGGTACTTAGGTTTAAGAGAATCTTCCTTGGTGCTTTTCATAGGACACCAAGCTGTGGCAAGTCATTTGGTCAGTTTTTTTGATGTGGCCAAAGCGATCACCCTACCCCTATTGCCTACGGCATTATAGAAATGATAAACCACACCCTTCCATTGTATCACCCAAGGTTTATGGGCATATTTTTGATCATAATCTTCCGAGGGAGCTATCAGGTCCTCACCCTCCCAATCCGTCCAGTGTATTAAATCGTAGGAACAGGCAAACCGTTCAAAAGCACCGGGTTTCCAGAATGCCCCAAAATAGAACATCACATAGAGATTCCCGATTTTTGCGATCTGTGCATCACCACAAATACCCTTTTTCCTGGTAATAACGGGGTTTTCCCCATAGCGTTTCCATGTAAGCATATCGTCGGATACGGCCATTGCAATACTCTCATAGTCAGCCGTATCGCCCTTGGCGTTATAGTACATCACAAAAGGATACCCGGTATGCTTTTTTCTATCACGAATCACCAAACTTTTATATATCGTTTTATTTTCAAACCAACGCGCATCTTCATCATCCGGAGACAAAAGTGGCGTATTCCCAGTATGCCATTGCTTGGCTTCCGTTAAGCTTGTGGAATTGGCCAACCCGATTTTTAAGGTACCGGATTCATATCCCTCTGTGGCTCCCCCTAAATAGGTCATCCAGTAATTATCCTTATAATGCTCTACCGAATAATCCCCGCCCCATTCCGTTTGTACTAACGATACATAACCCGCTTTTTGATTGGCATCCCAGGTATTTTCCGTAAACGAGAGTATTTTTCCCTTCGATTCCCAGTTCAGCAGATCATCGCTATGTGCCAACCACGTTTCATAGCCTTGACCATCAAAAACAATATAGGTCATGTACCAGGTATCCTTTTCGCGAAATATAGTCGGGGAGTCTATCATCTTTGTGGAATCGGGATGTTTAAAGACCACACCATATTTAAAGGGCGTTTTTACCTCACTGTATATGCGCTCCATTTCTTCCGGAGACACCACCCTTTTCAAGGAGGTATTTGTCCCCTTACACCCGAAAAAAAGTAAGGCCCCTGCTACCAATGCCCATATACCCTTCATTCTAAATGCTTTTATGTGTCTTTTTTGATTTGACATAACTATTGGTATGTGGTCCACAGATTTAGTATTGAACTCGAAACATTGAAAAATTCGTTAAGACCTTTAGATATTCCATAAAAAGATTGATCAGCGAACGAAACGATTTGCTGGACTTTGGGATTTACCGAGCCTTTAAAAAGTCCAGGACACGTTTTCTAAATTCATCTTGAATCTCAGGATATAAATGGGGCAGATGACTCAAATGGGGCACGACCCACAAATGCCCGTTCGGAACGGATTGATAAATGTGCCACGCATGTTCAACAGGAACCAAAGGGTCCTTGTCCGAATTAATAATCAGTGTCCTTGTGGTGATTTTGGCCAAAAGATCTGGTGTCAATTCATGATCTCCATAAAAATCCGCGGCCTGGTTGAATTGTGAAATTAAGGTTGCTGCCTTTTCTGCTCCATGTAACTTGATCAATTCAGGAGTTACCTGATCGTCTGGATGATTCTTAATCCATTGTCTAAAGACCTGGGGCCTAAAGACAATCCCTCCAATGGTAACCATATCGCTAAACAGTTCAGGACGTTTGAGGGCCGCACTGTACAAAATGGCACCACCGACACTACTTCCGATGCTTTTAACATTTTTCAATTTCAAAGAGTCGAGCAAGGTAATCATGTCATCTGCCGCGGGCTCAATAGCGTAAGGTAGGTCTGGGTTTGGTTCAGTGGATTGGCCATGACCTCTAAGGTCTGGAATAACCAACTTAAAGGATTCTGAAAATTCGGCTATAAACGGGGACCAGGAATCGGTTCCTGTAGACTGAAAATGATGCAATAGTAGCAGAGGCTCGCCATCGCCATAGATTTGATAAAAAATGGTAGCACCATTCGTCTTAACATATCCAGAATCCGTGGGTTTTATTTTTTGGGCAAATATGATGTTGGTAAAACATATACTTAGAACTACTATACAATGTTGAAGCTTTTTGGTTGAAATCATGGTTTTTAGTTTCATCATTTACAAGGGTTTGGCTATAATTCATTCTATTCTATTGGATAATGGTCCGCATCCGCATATAGCACTTTCCATTTTCCTTCCCGTCTTTCCCATACAAAAGTATTTGGACCTTTGGATTGCGTAATGGTTCCATCTTTGGCAACGATCGAATCAGTAAAGAAGAATGACGAAATGGCATAGTCATTTCCAAGCGGAATGATTCTTAAACTATCCCATTCCGTGTTAAAACTTTCCAAGGATAACATAAAGTCCCTTGAACTTTCCTTGACCTTTTTATAGGTAATACGATTGCCGTCTGCTAACATCGTAAATTCCGGCCATAACAAATCCAAAACTCCTTCTGAACTCAATGTGGTATCGGCCTTTTGAAAGGCATTGACCTGTCCTTTCACTTCCCTGATCAACTCCGTAGTAGTTCGCTCTTTGACATCCGCTTTTTCACCGCAGCTTAAAAGCAGTATGGGCAAGCAATAAATTAGATGCAAGGAAATTTTGAAATTCATGTTTTGCAAATGGTAAAGAAAATTACATAAAACAATTGAATATCATCATTGATTCTATATCCATCACGGGGATAGGCAATCTATCATCCTGTATACCCCTATTTGCCGTTCTCAATACAGTTAAAGGTTTAAGGACTACCGAAATAAATAGCAGGGTCTTTTTTGGACAAGGTAAGTGTCCGGGACTTGTGCACGAAGGGGTCCCTCCAAACTGCTGTGAAGATTACAGTAGCTATCCGACTCAATTGCTATTTGCGAATGTCTTCAAATAGCGTTCCGTATTTTCTTCCAGTAACTTGGCTTTATAGTTGAACATCGCTCCATAAAACACATGGAGGTGCGTTACCTCACAACCACAATATTCAAAAGTCAAATGCAGGTCATTGAGAAGACCTTTTACCGAAATACCTGTTGGTGCATTATAGGACTCCTCCGGGCCACCGGTTGAAACCGCAAAGCCTATTTTTTTCCCTTTAAGTCGGTCCCCACCGGGACCAAAGGCCCAACCGTACGCAAATACCAGGTCTATATATTTTTTTAAGGCAAAGGGGGTACCATACCAATGAATGGGAAATTGAAAAATGATTTCATCAAATGCCTCCAATACTTCTTGTTCTCGCGCTATATCGAATTTTAGGTTTGGATAGACCTTGTATAAGGCATGCACCACAAATGTATGGGCATTCTTTTCCAACATTGTTTTCCAGGCTTTGTTCACTATGGATGTATCAATATTGGGATGGGTTAGTATTACTAACTTCTTCATAGCTTCATTTTTTGGCCCATGCGGATTTTCTTTTGCTTTTTACGTAAATGATCACGGCAGCTATATAAAGCAATGCGATACCCCAAAAACCGGGATCGGCAAAAAAACTGATGTGGTCGCCCCCCTGGGGAATCACAAAAAATGGTACCGTAATCAGTGCATCCAAGAGCATGGTCGTCAAAAACATACCGATTCCCAATACGATCCCACTTGTTCCCTGGTCTCTTTTCAAATAATAGGTTGCCCCGACAATGGCAGCCGGAATTATGGCAAATGCCAATACCACATTGGCTTGATGTTCCGGGTTAGACATCACAGGAATAAAGAACGAAGTTAAAAATGCCGCCACTCCAATGGCGTAAGCGATACATCCAGACACTAGAACGTTTTTTAATTGTACACCTTTCATGATTTTGTGTTTTAAAATTATACGCAGCAAAACTGCAAAACACATGGGGTATCGGTCGTCCTTTTAATTTGCTAAGAGGTATGAATGCGCATCAGGACTTTTGGGTCATTAAGATTGTTGTTGTTTTAGCCAGTCCTTGGGCGTCCGACCGACCGTTTTTTTGAAAAAATCATTGAACACGGATTTTGAGTTAAATCCACTTTCCAATGCCAGGCCTAGGATGTTTAAGTGCTTATTCTTTGGATCCATAGCCCTAGCTTGAAAATCCTTGAGTCTGTATTCGTTTACAAATTCATAGAAGTTTTTATGGAGTATTTCATTGAGAAGCCAGGACAATTTATTAGGATGTAGACCTACCTTGAACGCCACATCCTTAAGACCCAATTTTGGTTCCAGATATAGCTTAGCCGACTCCATTACGGTCATTAGTTTCTCCCTAAATTCTTCCGTCTCCTGTCTTGTGAGTTGGATACTTTTGGTTGTATTGGGACGTGCGGTTATGATACTGTGTTTAGGGCAGCTGCTTAGCACGATTTCCCGAAATGTTTCATTTCCGTAAAGTGGCTTTAGCCAAGGGTCATATTTTAAATAGAGGACCTGGCCCATTCTATTTTTGACCTTTTTTCGAAGAAGTTCCAGTGCTTCATTGTATTTTTTCTTGTGTACCAATACGTAAAGGTCCCATGCGAGCAGGGGTTTAAACTGGGAGGTGTACGCATTTTGCAGCAAATCATCATCAAAATCCTGATTGTACTGTACCAACCGATATAGGGCCTGAAACAATTCGCCGGAGTCTGAATCGAAGGAGTCCAGTGCCCTCCTAAATGTATCTTCATGACCCAATAAGATGGAACAGGATATGCGCAACTCTTGCGATATTGAAAATGTTGGGTCTATGGCGATACCCTTGTCCAAAATAGCTATGGCTTCCGATAGTTGGTCTTGTAAAAATAAAATTTGCGCCTTGGTGTAGTAATGTGTTGGTGATAAAGGATTGATCTCAATGCTGGCCTCAATATGTTTTTTGGCCAAAAGGAAATTACCGACCAAGGCATTTATTTCACTCATAAACTCATTGTTGGAGGCGTCTTGAGGGAGCATTTCATAAGCCTTTGACAATGCTTTATAGGCTTTGTCAAACTCCCACAATCCCCAAAACAAATGTTTGGCTGTACTGTAGTATCGCGTACTGGACGCGACATTGAGCATATTCCCGGCACCAAAAAAATGATTCACCCGCTTAAAGGCCTCTTCTTTTTTCATGGTTCCCCAAGAACCTAAAAAACTATAGCTTAATCCGGCTCCAAAATACGGTAGGTCAAAGGTCGGGTCTGCGGCTATACTCTTTTCATACTCCTTGGCGGCATTGGCAAAACCTGTCATATCCCATGTATTGTAGAATTGTTTGGCCTTTAGGTAATGCTGATAGGCGGCAACATTCTTGGTGCTAACTTTAAAGAGTTGTTCACCTACATCCAGATGACCGTAGTTCTCCCGGATTTTTTCCGCTATTAAAAGGCTTATTTCATCCTGTAGTTCGAATATCTCGATAATTTGCCTATCAAAGGTTTCAGACCAGATATGAAATCCATCCGAGGTTCTAATGAGTTGTGCCGCAATCCGAATTTTATCCTGGGACCTTCGTATACTACCTTCTAAAATGAGGCTGACATTCAGTTGCTCCCCTATTTTCCGAACATCCTCATTCACATTTTTATACGCAAAAGATGAAGTTCTTGCTATCACTTTTAAACCAGAAACTCCAGTTAGGGAATTGATAATTTCTTCGGTCAATCCGTCCGAAAAACTTTCATTCTCGGGATCGTTGCTCGTATTGGAAAAAGGTAGTACCGCTATGGATTTTGAGTTTATCAAGACTGTAAAGATGGATTATCTGGTTTATTCCAGCATAACTACACGTACACTATCGATTTGGGAAATATACACATTGACTTCAAAGCACTTAGCAAAATACCACAATTTATTGCTACTTCTGCCCTCCTTGACATAAGTAGGCGTTTGCTTCGTATCCAAAAAAAAGTCCTCAAAAGCACATTTTCGTCTTTCCATGGGATAGGTTTTTCGGGCTAGGTGTCCAGTTCGACCTCTCTGCTTTCAGCATCCTGCCCGTTCCGTTCAGGCGGGCTCCTCTTAAAAAGGGGGGAACCTTTTCAATAGCTTTTCAATGAATTGATAATCAACAGAAAAAAACGACCCCGTCCTAAGACGGGGCCGAATCGCACTAAAAAAAACACTCCTGATCCCAAATAAATACGAGGTGCAATTTGTCGCTTGCCTATTCCTTAATCAGTTTTCCGCGGTAGGTTCTTCCATTTTGGATGTCCATGATGGTATATACATACATTCCCGGATGCAACCCTGGCACCTCCAAACGTACCGCACTATTATTGTGTTGGGTAACCAAATTATCTTGGTATACCATCTGTCCGCCAAGATTGGTTAAGCTTACAGCTACCCTATCCGTTTTGGCGGGTAGGGTCACCACGGTATATGCGATAAAGGGGTTGGGATAGTGTTTTAGCTCCACTTCCTCGATTATCGGATCGACCCATACACTTTCCACGGAATCAAAATTCGTTATGATAACCGTTTCATACGTTTCTTCTTCCTCCTGCTCATCTTCTTCAGGGATACCGGAAGTAGTCAAAGCCATGTCCTCAATTTCCAAAGTAAAGGGTGCATAAGTCTGGTAATCCCCCTGTACAGAAAATACAATGGTCTTAACTTGGGTAAAATCCATGGATTTGCCTTCGTGGTTTTTGAAGTCGGCCAAGGCAATACTTTGAGCCGTAATTTCGGTATTTGGTTCCAGAGTAAATCGCAATCGCTCCTCCCACTGATCCGTGGCATCCGTGACCAAGCTTACCTCTATGGGCCTATCGTTTTGGATATGGAACCGTAGAAAGTCATAATCAGTTACATACAGTTGCAAATCCCCGGCCAATAGGTTTCGGAAAATATTTATAGTTTCCTTTACTTCGCCTTTGGCACTTACACTACGCTCTATGGAATGACCGTCCTTGGGTATGGTCTCCGTATGCTCCTTGATTTCAAAGGTGGCAATAGCATCTACATTGGGGTTCATATCGGCACCCCAAGGACCATCCGCCAAATACATGGCATCATGCTGATAGGAATTCTCGGCCAATATGGATATGCCTATATCGAACAGATATCCAGTATCCACAATTACTTCTTCTTCCCAGGCACCGCTTAGGGTAATCATCTTGTTGAGATTGTGTTCGCGCTCCTGTTCGCTTACTTTATAATTTCCATCAATATTCAACCAACTTGCCCCTACTTTATTCACTACATTAAGATGTAGCTTCCCCGCTTTGTAGTAGCCATTTTTGATAAAGACCGTAGGGAGAATATCCGTTCCCTTAAACGTTTTCAATTCTTTTTGTTGGGACAAAGTATTTAGTATGTGGTTCACCAAGGTAGTCACCTGACCCATGCTATTACCCCATACCTGGAAGTTGCGATAGTCCCCTATGGGGTAGGCATCCAAATTCCATAGACTATAGAGGCGCTGCGAGCCGCCTTCATTTTTAACCGAAAAGGTCAAGGCATACTCTACGGATCCATTAGCCCGTTGCAGTTGTGAATACGCAAGTTCATGACCTTGAAGGGTTACCGTACGGACATCCAATAATTGGGAGTCGTTCAAACGATCACAAATGGTCTTTGTATGGTTATATACCTTACCCTTGGTCTCGGTGGCCAAGGCCGCGGAAACACGACTGGATCCCTCATAATAGTCAATGGAAAAGATGTTCTCCGCATTGGTAATGTTCAACAAATCCTCCGGACTTGATACATAGGTGGTTTCCGTACCGAACATCCCTGAGGCAGGGAAATAGGCGTCCAATTCCCCGGATTTCGCCCCTAGGGATTTGTACGTCTTTTTGTCGTATTTGCTTTGTCTTTTCTTGGTATTCTTAAAGCTATTGGTCTTGTTACGGTCAAAATTTCGCTTTGCGATCAAACGGGCCAAATCCCCATTACTTTCCAGACCTCCGTCATTTCCCGAACTTACAGGGGCATGGTCCGTAATCTTGTTGTAATTGGTAGTCTCAATGGCTGTATAGGGATTGGCCGTAATATAGAACAAGGCGTCATTAAAATCCTGATCGCAACTGGCATAATCCCTTCGGATATCCTCAAACCCCAAAATAATACGCTCGTTGTCCGGGTCGTTCAATAACACATTATGATAGCGAAGGTTTTCCTCACGCTCTGGATTGTATTGTGTACCGGAATACAATTGCCACAGACCGGAGGTAACTCTTCCCTTCCAACCGTTGGCCAACAATACCCAACCTATTGAAGTACCTGGAGCGAAACGGCCCAGTTTTACCTTATGGCCCACCTCCAAGCTACCTCCACTGTATTTCGCCGAGACATTGGGGAAAACAATGGTAATCTCCTCAGGACTAGGTGCTTCCGGTGATGGGTTGGACGTGTTATAGGTATAAAATCCGAGTACGTTCTTATACCCGGCACCCTCGCCTACAAATGTTACCCAAACATCGGCGGTTTCCTTGATTACAATATCCGTATCGTAGCCTGATGTAATGTACTGCGGATTATAATCCGGAACGGGAAATCCCTCGGGGAGGGCATCCGCTATTAAATCCAAGGTCTCTTGGGAAACCTCATCCTTTTCGTCAAAATACTTTGGGGTACCATCCGAGGTATATTCCCCCAAAAAATTATAGTCTTGACCGTAACCCGTACCGAGCAAGGTCAACGTTGCCATTAGAAGTAAAAAATTTTTCATCCGAAGTAGGTTTTAGTTTATGGGACAAATATCCGAACGAAAACAAGGGTTTTATGGTGAACTTCGGTGGATGGTCATTTGCTGTAGTTGAACCGTTTGTCTTTGTAGACAAGACATTCGCAAGCGCTCCGCGCAGATTTTCGGGTATAAAAAAAGCGCCAATGAAGGCGCTTTTTTTACAACGAAAGCGATTTATAGTAAGCCTGCCATGGACAAGGCTACTCCTACCACCACAGAGCTTATAACAGTTTTAAGTCCGGTTACCAATGCTTTCAATGCAAATACAAGTATAAAAGTTTTCATAGGTCAAATATTTAGGGTTATACTTCTTTTTCTACCTCAAATATACCCATGAAAACGACCTTGGTATGTCCAAGATAGGCCAGTGGCATTTAACTATGGACGAACCGTAATTTAGGTAAGGGGAACAGATTTACAGAAGGTTCAATCGGCGCATCAACTCGGGCCTATTGGAGCGGCTAATGGGAATGACGTTCTTTTCGATAAGGACGCTATTATCCTCAATATCAATAATTCTGGTAAAGTTGATGATATAGGATCTGTGAATCTGCAAAAAGAGATGATCGGGCAATTTTTCCTTTATCTTTTTCAGTGTAGTATGTACATGGTACTCTTCCTTTTCGGTCTTAATGTCGATATAATCCCCCTTGGCCTCAACCATCAAAATCTCGCCCAACTTTAGTTTGATCAGCCTCCGGTCAATGTTGATATAGAGATCATCCCCGATTTCCGGAGATGGTTCAGAAGCCGACACCTTGGGTTGTTGGGTCAAGGAATTCTTGACCTTGGTGATACACTTTTCAAAACGTTCGCTAGTTATCGGTTTGACCAGATAATCTACAATGGCTTCGTATTCATAAGAAGCAATGGCGAAGTCGGTATCCGAAGTGGTCAAGACTACCTTAGGTGGATTCTTTAAGGTCTGTACAAAATCTATTCCGCTAAATCCGGGCATATGGATATCCAGAAAAACCACATCGATATCCTGTTGATTTAAAAATTTAATGGCGTCAATGGCATTGTCGAACTCTTCAATAACGTCCAATTCCGGAATTTTAGAACAAAGTTGGTTTACAATGGCGCGCGCGGCCGCTTCATCATCAATTATTATACAGTTCATGCTAGATGGTATTTAGAAAGTCCTTAATGGTATATAGTATCCTTTGGAACCTATGATGCGTCTCGGTACGACCTGCCCTAAGCTCTTCCTCATATTCTACCGCTACCTTATAGGCCTCCTCCATACTAAGAATGTTAAACTTGTGTTTGAGTTTATGTACGATCTCAGCCGCTGCCCTAGGCTCATTATTCTGGATATGGCTCATATAGATAGCCATTTCTTCGGGGAATTCATTCTTTAAAATATCAATGAATTTTTGCTCAAAGTCCGAATCATCTCCGGCAAGTTCTTTTATGTAGGTAAGATTGGGTTTCTCCGGCATATCATTTCTTTAGGGTAAAATAAAAGGTGGTGCCACAACCGACTTCACTGTCCAGCCAAATTTTTCCTTCATGAAGGTCTATTATCTTTTTTACAATGGAGAGGCCAATTCCCGTAGAACGTTCCTCGTCCCCAATGGACTGGAAAATCTTGAAAATCTTTTCGTGGTATTCCTCGG
The DNA here is from genome assembly GCF_028285715.1 of Ulvibacterium sp. Taxonomy (GTDB): domain Bacteria; phylum Bacteroidota; class Bacteroidia; order Flavobacteriales; family Flavobacteriaceae; genus Ulvibacterium. The sequence continues at coordinate 88,025 of NZ_JANQOO010000018.1, read as the reverse complement.
GAATGCCCACACCATTATCTTTAATACTAAATTCCCAGTGGGTGTTTCTATCCACGGAGCTTATTTCCACCAGACCTTCCTCCTCTTCAATATTGACCACGGCATTACTGATCAGATTTTGAAAAAGCTGATGGATTTGGGTCTTATCCGCTGTAATCGTTGGCAAGAGATTCATGATGATTATACTCACATTCTCGGGTACAAAAATAATTTCCCGTATTTCCTGTACCACGGTATTAAGATCCACCGCCGTGGTATCCAAGGTATCGCTATTGATACTGGAGTATTTCAAAATACCATCGATCAGATTATCCATACCCTCAATCTTTTCCTGTATTTGCTGAAGATTGAACTTTCCGTTATCATCCAGAATATCATGATAGTCTTCCGTTAACCAACTGGAAAGGGCACTGATACTGCGAAGCGGGGATTTCAGATCGTGGGATACGATATGGGCATACTCCTGCAGTCCCTGGTTACTCTTTTCCAGTTCCCGCAACAGCTTTTCCTTTTGAAGCTCCAATTGCTTTTGATTCGTAATATCCAAGTGAATCCCAATGGAGCCGATAACATTTTTGGCATCGTCATAACGGGGTGCCCCACTTATGAGCCAATGCCGGATTGACCCGTTTTTATGCAATACCTCTATTTCGTAGGAATCCGAAACCCCTTTAAGGCGTTTGTCCGTTCTTTCCTCCACAATTTCCTTATTCCGTACCTTCAACACATCTATGGCCGGCTGTCCTAAAAGTTCCTCTTCCGTAAATCCGCTCATCTGGGAAAAACTCTGATTGGTCAGTTGAATAATTCCGTTATTGTCCACCTCGATCAACCCCAGGTTCATATTGGCGATGATATTGCTGTATTTTTCCTTTTCGGCTTCCAAGTTTTTCTTGAAATTCTTGCGTATGGTAACATCTTGATAGGTCCATAAATGTCCTTTGTACACGCCATTATTGAAGATGGGGATATAATCACGTTCCAAAATTCTTCCGTCCACCATTTCCAATTCATCGGACAATACAAGTTTCCGTTGCTTCAAGATATCCTGGATCCTTGACACAAAACCTTTTGGATCCTTAAAATGTATCTTACTCTGTTCCGCGGCATCGTTACAATCCGCACCTTTCAAGTTTTCAGGGGATACGGATATTTTGAAAAGGGAACAGAACATTTGATTGGTCAAGGCTATTTTTCGATTTTCATCTTCCAATAATACCCCGGTCTGTAGGTTGGCAATTAAGGTAGAAAGCCTATTTTCCGAGGCTCTCAGTTGTTCCTCTGCCTCTACTTCCTTGGAAATATCCTCGATCAAGGCCACTTGGTACTCCATATTCCCGTGGGAATCCTTAACGGCACTTACCGAAGTCTTGGCCAATAAAACCGAACCATCCTTTTTGCGGTATTTTTTAATGATCACAAACTTGTCCAAATTGCCCTGATTCATCTTCTCCATCATTTTCTGGGTGTCATCATCACTATCGGGAACCGAAATATCCCGTATGGACATGCTGTTCAATTCATCGGCATCATAACCCAATAACTCGCTAAAGGTGGTATTGGCCTTAATGATTTTCCCCTTATCCGCAAGTACAATACCCAACGGAGAATTCTCTACAATGATATCGAGTTGTTTTCGCTGTTCCCCGAGCAGTTCATTGATTTCCATTTCCCGGGTAATGTCCCTTATGATACCTTGGGCCGCTATGGGTTTATGCGCCTTGTCATAAATAAGACTGCTATTGATCTGTACCCATTTTTCGGATTGGTCCTTGATCCGTATTTTAGACCGGTAGTTTTTAAGGGTACCCACCTCCAACAAGGACTTAAAGGACTCCGCCGTATACTGAACGTAATCTGGATGTACCAGTTTCGAAAGATCAATGGGTTCCTTTTGCTCGTTGTACCCCAGAAAATCCCGTGCCGATGTATTCATATTGATTACATTGCCCTGTAAATCCATAACCACATAGGGATCAATGATGTTGATAAAAACGCGGTCCATTTCAGAGGCCTTTTCGGAAAGAAGGTTTTCTAGCTTGCTGTTGGCCTGTTTTAAGTGGTGGGTTACATCATAGAGCTCCTTGGATTTCTCTTCCAAAATCCGTTCCGCTTGCTGGCGTGCCTTTTTTTGACGTTCAAGCGCTTTTTTTAGAAGAGCTACCTCCTTACTGTCCATTTTGGACAATGTCGAATTTGACTTCAGTGCCATCTTCCTTTAAGAGTTGATAGGTGATATCCGCTTTGCCGTTAAAGTGTTCAAAAGTTTTTTCGATCAGGCCATGGGCCAACCTATACAGGCCCCTAGAAGAGGAATAGATCATGGAAATTGAATTATCCGTCTTTTCCAAAATTTTGAAGGCGGGCAATTCAGCATCCGGATATAGCTTTTTTACATGTACGTGGATGTGGTCTTCAATGGAATACAAAAGTCCCAAGGGCGACTTGTAGCTCTGTATCACCTCTGGATGGGCCTTGCCAAGACTGCTAAAAAGATAAAGCCCGAAAGCGTAAATAAGATCTCCCGCAGGGATATCCACTTCCTGGCTAAGACCGGTAATTAGGCTTACCATTTCATTAAAATCATAGGTGCCTACCGAAGTATAAATACCTTCCGAAGTCAAATCCGCCTTTTCAATAATGGTATCTACCGTTTCCAGACCGAATTTGGATTCCACCATTTCCAAAAATTCTGTAAAAACAATTCCTTTCATTCTGGTTTAATTTCAAAAATAAAAGTAAGAAAAGTATCACCTATGACAGAAAATTTGTTGTGAAACGAGGTTTTCTGTTAGCCTTTTACCAATTCATTGGCTTCCCAATACGCTAAAACCTTCTGAAGTTTGGATTGATATTCCTCGTATTTTAGGGGCTTTATGACGTAACCGGCAATTCCAATCCTGTAACATTCCAGCAAATCGGCCCGGTTTTCGGAAGTTGTAAGGATGATTGTGGGCAGGTATTTTAAGGTATCGTGTGCCTTAAGAATTTTTAGGAATTCGATGCCACTCATTCTGGGCATATTCAGGTCTAGGAGAATAATATCGGGAAGTGCATCTTCCGAACCTAGTTTTTGTAAAGCTTCTTCACCATTCCTTGCTTCGGTGATTACGTGCTTGAGCTTAAGCTTTGAAACCGTCCGTCTCAACTTCATAAGCTCAATATTGTCATCTTCTATAAATAGGATATTCATGTTTTTGTGCTTTGGAATTCCATGACAAATGTTAAAATTTTAAATCCCCTTATCCTCGCCGTGTAGACGGATGACCCATAACTGTAGACGAATGGTAGATAGGTTTAGGTGAATTAAAAAATGGAAAACAAGTATTAAGGACTTGGATGAAGTTAATCCACTTCACCTCCATCCCTTTAATATCAGAGGTCATTTAAAACCGAAATATCTAGGGTTATGCAAGAATATCCTTTACCACATGTCCGTGTACATCGGTAAGGCGATATCTTCTTCCCTGATGCTTAAAGACCAATCGCTCATGATCAATCCCCAATTGATTGAGAAGGGTAGCTTGAAAATCATGTACATGGACCGGATTTTCTTCAATGTTATAGCCGAAGGGATCGGTCTTTCCATACACCATTCCAGGCTTTATGCCCCCCCCGGCCATCCACATGCTAAAACTCCGTGGATGATGGTCCCTGCCGTAGTTATCCTTCGTTAACTTTCCTTGGGAAAAACTGGTCCTGCCAAACTCACCACCCCAGACTACCAAGGTATCTTCCAAAAGGCCGCGCTGTTTTAAATCCTTTACTAATGCAGCGGATGCCTGATCTGATGATCGGGCCATTTTGACGATTTCTGTAGGGAGATTACCATGCTGATCCCAACCCATATGATACAGTTGGATGAAATTAACATCGCGTTCCGCCAATCTTCTGGCCATGAGGCAATTGTAGGCATAGGTACCGGGAATACGGGCATCCTCGCCATACATATCAAAGATGTAATCCGGTTCTTGGGAAAGATCGGCAATTTCGGGAACACTGGCCTGCATGCGATAGGCCATTTCATATTGGCTGATCTTTGAATCGATCTCAGGGTCGCCCCATACCTTTTTTTGCTCGGCTTCCAGTCGGGAAAGGTAATCCAACTCGCGCCTTCTACTCTTTTTATCTATTCCCAAGGGATTGCTCAAATACAATACCGGATCAGAACCGGACCTGAATTGTACTCCTTGGTGATGCGATGGTAAAAATCCACTATTCCAAGCCTGCATGTTCAGATTTTGGGCACTGTCCTTTCCTCTGGACAGTAGTACAATAAATGAAGGCATATTATCATTGGAACTTCCCAAACCATAGCTCATCCAGGAACCCATACTGGGTCTTCCTACCTGCTGTGAGCCGGTCTGCATAAAAATGACGGCAGGTTCGTGGTTGATCGCTTCGGTGTACATGGAATTGATCATGCAGATATCCTCGGCAATCCCGGAGGTATGCTTCATCAATTCACTAAAATATCCCCCTGTCTTTGAATGTTGGTGAAATTTAAACTTAGAGCCCACCAGCGGAAAGCTGGATTGTGCGGCCAACATACCGGATACACGTTGACCGTTTCTAACGGAGTCCGGAATTTCCTCCCCCCAGCGTGTCATAAGCTCGGGCTTATAGTCAAAAAGCTCAAACTGACTTGGCCCACCACTTTGAAAGAGGTAAATAACCCTTTTGGCTCTTGGTGTATGATGTGGACCTGAAAGGACTACGCCATTGTTTAAACTAGCCGCTTCGATATCCTTGGGGCTCGGGGAGGCCATTAGATCTGGAAAAATTAAGCTACCTAGGGCAAGACTGCCCAATCCTCGACTTGTGGTACGAAGAAATTCCCTTCGGTTCTGCAGGTATTTCGCTTTTTGGATGTCCTTGCTATAATCCATAGTTCTAATTTTTATAATAAGCCTCCGTGGAATTTAAGACCGTATTGGCCACCCGAGCCAATGCCGCGTTTTCTATCATGGGAATTTCGGGAGCAGGTTGCATCGCCCCGATACTTAGAAATTTCTTTGCTTCTATGGGCTTGGAGGCAAAATAATCTTTCTCTTCATGATACTGCTGAGTCAATATGTTTCTTTCGTTTTGTGTGGGCACTCTTCCGATCAATGCCAGAAAAACTCCATCAATTGCGCTAGTGAGATCAGAAGAAGTTTCTTTCCAGATTTTTTCGGAGAGTACCCTACATGCTTCGATAACCTGTGGACTGTTCAACAATACGAGTGCCTGAAGCGGCGTATTACTGCGCTGCCTCTCCACTTGGCATTCACTACGGTTGGAGGCATCAAAAACCAGCATGCCAGGCGCAGGGACATTTCGCTTCCAAAAAGTGTATAGGCTACGTCTATATAATCCATTTTCATAATCCACCTCATAATCCGGGAAAAACGCGTGGGTTATTGTTTCCCGCCATAGGCCTTCGGGTTGGTATGGGAACACCGATTTCCCACCTATCTTTGGCTCAAGAAGGCCACTGGCCGCCAAGACATTATCCCTTACCATTTCCGCAGACCTCCGGTATCTAGGACTTCTTGCCAAAAGTAAGTTGTCCGGATCAATATCCTTTAAATCCTCCCGTACAACCGAGGATTGCTTGTATGTAGCCGATGTCACCATTTGCCGGACCAATCGTTTTACGTTCCATCCGTTTTCCATAAAATCAACGGCCAACCAATCCAAAAGCTCGGGATGACTGGGCAAGGCACCCTGATTGCCAAAATCCTCATTGGTAGAGACCAATCCTTGGCCAAACATTAAATACCATATTTGGTTTACGGCTACACGGGCCGTCAAGGGATTGTCTTCATGTACCAGCCATTTTCCAAGACCGTATCTATTTCGGGGCAAATCTTCCGGCCATGGTAAAATGGTTTCGGGGACATCCCGCCCTACTCTATCGGTCGGGGCGTCATACATCCCGCGATCTAAAATATAGGTGGGTCGTTCCGTATCCAAGTCGCCCATCACCATAATTTCCTGAACGGTGTCCATCGTCTGGACCTCGCGCAATTGCATTTCACGCAAAGCGTCCCGTTCCTGTCTGAGCTTTTCGTCCAGGTGCAAAACATAAAACTCCGTTGCCGCCTCCGAAGTGGAAGTCATAGCTTGTTGGAACGATTGCCGTCCCACTTCTGCATCATATAAATATTGGGCCATTAACTCTCCAGCCTCTATATTCAGGATACGGACATCATCCAAGAAACCTCCATCAAAGTGCTGGTCGTAATGGCTGGCCCCTAAAATAAGGCCTTGATAATGCATATACACCGTAGCACGTTTATCGGTGTAGGGTTTTGTGGATCGGAGTACATTGTTCCGGAGAATTTCCGGATCCATTAATTGCCCATTTTGATAGATTTTCATGCCCTTGGCATCACTGGAGCCGTCATAGGTCCAAACAAAATGCTGCCATTGGTTCAACGGCAACTCTTCCTTTAAGCGAAGATCCAGGGATTGATAGGGATGTGCATGACTTAGCCTAAAAGACAACCTTGTACTATCCAAAACCACGTCCCAGCCCCGATAGCCCTGTATACGGCCGTTGCCGTTATAAAAAACACGGGCCTCGTCAAATTGCTTTGGGGTTTTGATCCAAAAGCTTACGGTAAAGGGTTCCGTTCGCTCAAAACTGATCCTACTTCCATCGGCTATCAATTGCCCTTCCTGATATTCTAGGGCCATACCTTTCTTTCCTGGCACAAACGCATGCCCGTGGTACTTTGCGTCCTTGGAACCTTTAGCACGGTCTTTGCTAATTCCATTTGCCGATTGGTCAAAATCAAGATGCACCATGGTGGCATGATCCACTAGGCTTTCCATGACTTTAGGTGAGGGATTGGAACCTGCCCACTCCAGGGCCAATGGTTTCCTTTTCCCTACTTCCTCCTGAATACGTGACGATTTCGTCTTGATCTCACGCTTTAGGAATTCCCATAGTTTCGCGACACTTTCTTCCCCGGGTACGGGCATTACGGGTCCCGCGTTCATAGAAAGTTCGGGTGGGGCATCATTTCCATTCTCGATGGAGTTATATGCGAATATGGCATCCCCCCGCTCCACCGTACTATTGAAGAAACTAAAAAGCTCAAAATAGTCCTTTTGGGATATGGGGTCGTATTTGTGATCATGGCAACGGGCACAAGCGACTGTTAAGCCCATAAAGGCCGTACCTACCGTGTTGGTGCGGTCGGCAACGTATTCCACTCGGAACTCCTCCGGTATGACCCCGCCTTCGGAATTTTGTTTGTGCAAACGATTAAAAGCCGTGGCCAACTTTTGCTCATGGGTACTTTCAGGAATTTGGTCTCCCCCAACCTGCCAAAGGACAAAATCATCGTAAGGCAAATTTTCATTATAGGCATCGATGACCCAATCGCGATAGGGCCACATCTCATGGTGGAAGTCATCCAAATACCCTTCACTATCCGCAAAACGGGCCACATCCAACCAATGGGCTGCCATACGTTCCCCGTATGTGGGCAATGCCAATAGGCTATCGACCAATCTTTCATAGTAATCCGGAGCACTATCGGCCATGATACGTTTTACTTCTTCTACGGCGGGCGGCAAACCGGTAAGATCAAAATACAACCTGCGTATCAGTACTTCCCGTTGCGCCATTGGGGAAGGTTCAATATCGTTTTCCTCCAGTTTGGCCACGATAAAATGATCTATTTCATTCGTAGCCCAACCCTTACCTACTTTGGGAACTTTCTTTTTTTCAGGTTTGGTAAAGGCCCAATGCGGTTTGTATTCGGCACCTTGTTCTATCCACTTGCTGATATACGCAATCTCCGTTGGGCTAAGGGTAAGGTTTGATTCCGGTGGGGGCATGACCTGATCTGGATCGGTCGACACCATTCGGTGATAAACCTCACTCTTTCCCAAGCTACCAGGTTTGATGGCAACTCCGGCTCCGGAACGCAGGGCTGCATAAGCCGAATCCGCTATATCCAACCTTAAACTGGCTTTCTGATTATTCTTGTCCGGCCCGTGACAGGCAAAACATCGGTCCGAAAGAATAGGTTTAATATGATAATTGAAATCGATGACCTCGGGAAGCTTGGCTTCGGCCATTTCCACTGCATCGGGTTTATCTACCCCACAGCCCGTAACAAGTGAACCAACGAACAAGAGTATTACATATACTTTTCCCCAATATTTCTCCTTTACATTTTCCATTGATCAACGTAATCAAGTATCAATATTTCCAAAATCGGCATAATTCCAACATTCCATAATTGTCAAAAACCAAATCCATTTATCCGGACAATCTATGGAAATACTTTGCTATATTTGCCCTTCATTTTTAACCGAGCGCACGTGGCGGAATTGGTAGACGCGCTAGCTTGAGGGGCTAGTGGCCATTAGGTCGTGGAAGTTCGAGTCTTCTCGTGCGCACCTTAAGTGCCGTGGCAATATTTGCCGCGGCATTTTTTAATTCCCGCCTGCCCTGCCTACAATTTTCTGACCTTTACATTCCTAAACCAAACTCCTGCGCCATGGTCCTGTAAACCTAGGTAACCATCACTGGCCTTTCCATAATCTGGATAATCGTTCCACTTGCCACTATTCCTCTTTTCCTTCCAATCTTCCGAGAACTTATTGAAGGTCACGATTTTTTGACCATTAAGCCAATGCTCTACCTCTCCTTTGTTGAAAATTATCTTTGAGGAATTCCACTCCCCTACAGGTTTTAATTGCTTCTTGTCCTTATCGGCAATATGCATGGCATAGTTCGCCCCGCTTTTTTGCCAATCCTCCACGGGCCCCGAAAACCCCGCATCATCCAACAATTGATATTCGGCTCCGGTTTCGTAAGGTGCCTTATATATAGTATCCTCTACCACATGGTAAAAAATGCCACTATTACCTCCGTCCGTTATCTTCCATTCCAAGCTCAACTCAAAATTATCATAGGTAGCCCTGGTAATGATATCCCCACCAATATCCCCTCCTGTTCCATAGCATTCGATAATATCGTCCTGAAACTTCCAATTGTCCGGAAGGGAATTCTCATTGTAACCCTTCCACAAGCTGGCGTCCATCAAAGAAATCCATTCGTCATTCTCCAAGGTCATTTCCTGGGTGCCCTCCTGCGATTCTTTGTCTTTCTTCTCTTGTTTGCAGGAAACCGTTATTAATATTCCCGAGAAAATCAAACCGAGTATCCTATTCATTTTTAAGAATTTATGTTCTATTTCCTTTTTTAACATCCTTCTGCAAAAAGTGCTCTACACAATACCGGAAATGTACCTTCATACGACAAGATTTACCAAAGTTGTACAGACAAGCTAAATATATCAAATTATTGAAAAAATGGACTACCATATAAACTTCTTTCGGACTATTTTATCAAAATGGGCGCTTTTTAACTGAAATTTTAACAATCCAACAGTACAACTACTTATATTTAATTGTAAATTTGTTTAAACTTTTTACGTAAATCATGAACAATGTTAAGAAGTTCTTTAGTATAAGGGATTTGGAAAACCTTTCCGGAATAAAAGCGCATACCATACGTATTTGGGAAAAACGATACGGATTGTTATCACCGGAAAGGACAAGTACCAACATCAGAACCTACAGTCTTAGTAGCCTTCAAAAATTGTTGAACGTCACTTTGTTGTACAACAATGGGTATAAAATATCCAAAATTGCCAAGCTAGAAGAGCAGGATATTCCCTTGAAGGTTAAGGAAATCGTTGCTAAAAACAGTGTGAAGAACCATGCCATAAATGCCTTTAAACTGGCCATGGTAAATTTTGATCAAACCCTCTTTTTAAATACGTATAATGGTCTATTGGTCGAAAAATCCTTTAGGGAAATTTTTTATGACGTTTTCATACCACTGCTGAACGAGTTGGGGCTACTGTGGCAAACGGATACCATAAGTCCGGCACATGAGCATTTTATCACCAGTCTTATCAAACAGAAGATTCTGATCAACACGGAAAAACTCCAGCATTTGGAGCCGACCAAAACCGATAAAATTTTCGTCCCCTTTTTACCGGAAAATGAAATTCATGAGATAGGCCTATTATACCTCAATTATGAAATTGTTTTACGAGGTTACAAATCTATTTATCTCGGACAGACCGTACCCTTGGAAACCTTGAAGGATGTTTTAAAGTATTTTAATGACCTCTACTTTGTTTCCTACTTTACCGTAGCCCCCTCCAAGGATAAACTTCAAAAATACGTTGAGGATTTTACTGAAGTGGTAGCCGGATATGAAAATCCAAAGTTATGGTTGTTGGGCCATCAAACCCGATACTTGAGGGAGGGTGGTCATCCTGATTTTATTGAAACATTTACCTCCATAGAACAAGTGGTTAACGAATTATAACTGAACTGGAGCCCCCAATCCCCCATTGCAATGAATAAAAAGGTCATCATAATCGGTTCTGGTTTCTCCTCCCTTTCGGCCTCCTGTTATTTGGCTAAACAAGGTTACGATGTTGAAATCTACGAAAAAAACAGCACCGTGGGCGGCAGGGCAAGGCAATTGGTGCGCGATGGTTTCACCTTTGATATTGGACCTAGTTGGTACTGGATGCCGGGTATCTTTAATAAGTTCTTCGCCGACTTTGGAAAAAAAACATCGGACTTCTATCAATTGGAAAAGTTAAGTCCGGCCTACAAAATCTTTTTTTCCGATGATGTAATTACCATTGGCGATACCATGGATAAAATTTGCGCCGAATTTGAGCGTGTGGAAAACGGAAGCTCGGCACCCCTGCGCAAATTTATCCATAAAGCGCAGGAGAACTACGAAATAGCCATAAACAATGTGGTGTTGCGCCCCGGAATCTCACCTTTTGAATTGGTCACCAAGGAAACCGTTCTACGGGTAGATCAATTTTTTAAAACCATAAGTGGGGAAGTAAGAAAGAATTTTAAAAACCCCAAGTTGGTCTCAACCCTGGAATTTCCAGTTTTATTTTTAGGTGCAAAACCTAGTAAAACCCCTTCTTTTTACAATTTTATGAACTTTGCCGATTTTGGACTGGGCACTTGGCACCCTAAAGGTGGAATGTTCGAAATCATAAAGGCAATGCGCAGTTTGGCGGAAGAATTGGGTGTACGGATATTTACAGATAGCCCAGTTGAAAAAATTCGTGTTAAAGACAGGAAATGCCTGGGCATTGTAAGTAAGGGAAAAAAGGTTGATAGTGATTTTGTATTGAGCGGTGCGGATTATCATCATTCCGAATCCCTTCTGGATAAGGCATACAGACAATATTCCGAAAATTACTGGGAACAAAAGACCTTTGCACCATCATCTTTGTTGTTCTACATAGGGTTCAATAGGAAACTGCAAAACGTGGAGCATCACAATTTGTTTTTTGATACCGATTTTGAACGGCATGCCCAAGAAATATATGATGAACCCCAATGGCCTTCGGACCCACTATTTTATGCCAATTTTCCATCCGTTACGGATAACAGTATGGCTCCGGAAGGATGTGAGACCGGTTTCTTTTTGGTTCCGATTGCGCCAGGTCTGGAAGATACCCCAGAGTTGAGGAGCCAATACTTTGATCTTATCATGCAGCGGTTTCAAAAAATCACCCAACAACAGGTTGATAAGAACATTATTTTTAAGGAGTCCTTTTGCGTAAAGGATTTTGTGGAAGCCTATAACTCGTATAAAGGAAACGCCTATGGTATGGCCAATACATTACTGCAAACGGCTTTTCTTAGACCTGGTTTAAAAAGCAAAAAAGTGAGGAATCTTTACTTTACAGGGCAACTTACGGTCCCCGGGCCGGGTGTACCTCCTTCGTTGATATCGGGGAAATTAGTATCCGAATTAATCGCTAAACAGAAATGATAGGAGGATGAAAGCAATTTTTGACAAAGTTTCCTATAGCTGCAGCAAAATTGTAACAGAGTCATACAGTACCTCTTTTGCGCTGGCCACAAAGATGTTGGACTCTTCTATACGCTCGGATATCTACAATATTTATGGTTTTGTTCGTTTTTCGGATGAGATTGTGGATACGTTCCATGATTATGAAAAGCGAACACTTTTTGATAATTTTGAAAGTAGTTTGGACGATGCACTGAAAAGCAAAATAAGCCTTAACCCCATTTTGAACTCCTTTCAGCATACTTATCACAAGTATGGAATTCCCTATCATTTGGTAGCCTCGTTTATGAAGAGTATGCGCATGGACCTAACCAAAAACACCTATCTTTCGGATGAGGAGTACAAAGCCTATATCTATGGGTCGGCAGATGTGGTGGGGCTTATGTGCTTAAGGGTATTCGTAAAGGGTGATGAGCAAATGTACGAGCAGTTGAAGGATTCGGCCATGGCCTTGGGTTCCGCTTTTCAAAAAGTGAATTTTTTAAGAGATCTAAAGGAAGATTTTGAGACCCTAAATCGCACTTATTTTCCAAATACCGACCTCAACGCATTGGATGAAGCATCCAAAAACGAAATAGTGGAGGACATCAAGGAAGATTTTCAAAAAGGATATGAAGGAATCCTTCAGTTACCACAAGAAGCTAAATTTGGTGTATATACGGCCTATAAATACTATTATAAACTTCTAAAAAAGTTACAAAACACGCCATCCCTGGAAATCAAAAACACGCGGATACGGGTTCCCAATTATCAAAAAATAGGCTTGTTGGCCAAATCTTATGTGAACTATAAATTACATTTGGTATAAGATGACAGCTCTAATTTGGATCATTATTTTTATTGGAACTTTTTGCTTCATGGAATTCATGGCCTGGTTTACCCATAAATACATAATGCATGGATTTTTATGGAGCCTGCATAAGGATCATCATAAAAAAGATCACGACTCCTGGTTTGAACGAAATGATGCCTTTTTTATTTTTTATGCCGTGGTAAGCATGTCTTTCATTATGATAGCCACATCCAGTTGGTTTTGGTATGGATGGCCCATAGGTTTTGGCATTATGGCATACGGTGCCACGTATTTTCTGGTTCACGACATCTTTATACACCAGCGTTTTAAACTCTTTAGGAATGCCAATAATTGGTATGCACGCGGCATACGACGTGCCCATAAGATACACCACAAGCATTTGGGCAAAGAGGACGGTGAATGTTTTGGAATGCTCTTCGTTCCCTTTAAGTACTTCAAAAAATAACCCATGGCGCATGCCATTGTTATTGGATCCGGCATTGCCGGTATTGCTACCTCACTTCGGTTACGGAAAAAAGGATATGCGGTTACGGTAATGGAAGCCAATCCTTACCCTGGGGGCAAGCTTCACGCCATGGAAAACAACGGCTATCGTTTTGACCTGGGCCCCTCCCTTTTTACCATGCCACATTTGGTAACCGAACTTTTTGAACTTTTTGATGTTAGGCCAGAACCTTATTTTTCATATTCCCGAAAAGAGACCGTATGCAACTATTTCTGGAACGACGGCACCCAATTTACCGTAAACTCGGATATGGACACTTTTGTAAAGGACGCTTCCAAGGCTTTTGGCACCTCCCAAAAGTCCTTGAAGGAATACCTCAAACAAAATCGTAAAAAATATGAATTGACAGCTCCACTCTTTTTGGAAAAATCGTTGCACAAAGTATCTTCCTATATCTCCAAGGACACGATAAAGGCCGTTTACCAATTAGGAAAGCTGGACATCAATACCTCTTTGGATAAGGTGAACAAAACATTTTTTGAACATCCTAAACTGGTACAGCTTTTCAATAGATATGCTACGTATAATGGCTCATCTCCCTTTAAAACACCGGGTATTATGTCTATGATTCCCCATTTGGAAATGCATTATGGCACCTATTTTCCCAAAGGTGGGATGCATACCATAGCCACAAGCCTCTACCATTTGGCGGTTTCACAGGGTGTTCGCTTCAATTTTAACTCCAAGGTGCTGCGTATCAATGTATCCCGGGGAAAAGCTGGTGGAGTGGAATCCCCTTCGGGTTTCCATAAGGCAGATCTGGTGGTTTCCAATATGGACGTATATCCCACCTATAAAAATCTATTACCGGAACAAAAACAACCCAAACGGGTACTACAGCAGGAACGCTCCAGTTCGGCCCTTATTTTTTACTGGGGAATCTCCAGGAGCTTTCCAGAATTGGACCTTCACAATATCTTTTTCAGCAATTCCTATTTCCAGGAGTTTAAGGCTATTTTTAAAGACAGAACGCTATGCGAAGATCCCACGGTCTATATCAATGTCACTAGTAAGGAGCAACTATCCGATGCACCCAAAGGCCATGAAAATTGGTTCGTGATGATCAACGCACCCGGAGATTATGGTCAGGATTGGGATTCCTTAAAGAAAAAAGCCCGCCGTTGGATTTTGGAAAAACTGAGTGCCCGTTTACAGGTAGATTTGGAATCTTTGATTACCGTTGAGCATGTTCTTGACCCGATAGGTATAGAATCCAATACCAGTTCCTATAGAGGTGCCTTGTATGGAGCCGCCAGTAATTCCAAATTTGCTGCTTTTTTACGGCACCCGAACTTTACATCTTCCATTAAAAACCTCTTTTTTTGTGGGGGCTCGGTACATCCCGGAGGAGGTATTCCACTTTGTCTACTTTCTGCCAAGATCGTAGGGGATATGGCACCAAAACCACTGAGCCATGCTTAAAAGGTTGGAAAAAAATAAGGTAGAACTGGCCATTGGCATTATCTGGCTCTTTCACACCTCGGCCATTATTGGCATTGCATTGGGCTATTTTCAATGGTTTATCGAAAAGACGCCCTTGAACCTTATCATCTTTTTGGTGCTCTTTTTTTGGGTGTACCCCGTACACACGGTAAAAAGGCTACTGGCCTTTCTCATTTTCTTTTCATGCGGAATATTTGCGGAATGGTTGGGCGTAAACCATGGAATACTTTTCGGGAACTATGAATATGGGAACAATCTTGGTCCAAAATTGGATGGGGTGCCCTATCTTATCGGGGCGTTATGGGCACTGCTCACCTTTGTCTGTGCGGGAATAATGGATTACTTCTCCATATCAAAAACGTTAAAAATATTCTTTGCGGCGTTATTGATGGTAGTACTTGATTTTTTTATGGAACAAAGCGCTCACCTTTTGGACTTTTGGACCTTCGAAAATAATTTGGCCTCCTACCCCAATTATGTGACCTGGTTCCTTTTGGCCTTGGCACTTCAGTTGATTCTTAGGGCTCTGGATATTAAGGGAAATAGGCTTTTTTCCATTCACATCTACCTATCCCAGCTGGTATTTTTCCTTTTCTTTTATCTGAGATAAGTCTTCAATTCAGGTAACGGATCCGTGCCGTTCCAAGTCCCGAAAGATTTATAAGGCTGAAACCTACAGAACATTTCTTCGCTGTACCAATCCAGTTGTCGTGTCTTTTCAATCGCCTTGCGGTGTGCCTTGCTATGATAGGCAAAATCCATAAGCGACTGCTTGTCCTGCCAGATACTAAAGGTAGCCATTTGAAAAAAAGGAGCTTCGCCAATACCTTTGGTAAAGATCAGCCCTTTATTGTTCGCCAAAGGCTGCCGTGAGGTAGGAACGTATTTCCAAAACTTGATCAGCCATCGCAGTTTGATCGTAGCACGGGTGATTACCGAAATAAAGGGGTTGTTTTTGTTCTGTGCACTGCTTTTAATGAAGGGGTTGCTTCCGGCCCACTTGCCTTTGGCGCTAATATTGCCCATATACAATGTCCATTGTTCGGTACTATTTTTTCGATAGCGTTCCATTAAATTGGAATGGGCAAAAAAGAAATTCGCCTTTTCCTCATTATCCCAAACCTGCAAAAGACCATATACGGACCAATCCGGTAATGGGTTAAAGCCTACCCTTCCACTACCGAATAATTTATAGAAATGAAGCCCTTTGGTACGGGACAAGGGACTATGGGCAAATTGCATCATCCAGAAGGCCCAAAGTTTTTGCTTTACATTGGAATATTTGAAAAAGGTAAGTGTAGTTATCTGATCGGCACCCATACTCATTCTACCGTAATCAAACGTTCCAATTCTTCCCTGACTTTTTCACTGTACCAATCCATAGCACCTGTTTCGGTAAGGATTACTTTTCCATAACGGTCAACGATGTAGGTAGTAGGGAGTAACTTTGATGCCAAGACATCTGGCCTTTGGGTCTTGGAATAATAAACCGGTAGGTCATAGCCCTTCTTTTTCAAGAATTTGGATACCCGTTCCGGTTCATCCCGGGCAACGAACATAAAGGTAACCTTGTCCTTATAGGCATCGTGCAATTTCTGAAGACTGGGCATTTCCGCAACGCAGGGCGGACACCAAGTTGCCCAAAAATTAACAAATACCACTTTTCCTTTTTGGGTTTCAAAATGAAAGGCGTTGGAATTCATATCCTCCAATTCCCATGTATAGGTATCCAAAGGGGTCGGTATTTTTACTTTTGCCACTGTAGCGCTTTCAGCGACCCATCCATTGAATTTCGTCATGACCTTAGATCCTACAGGGGTAAAAAACAAAAAAACCAAGGTACCTAGGACCAAAAGGCGAAAAAAAACATGCTGTTTGGAGTATCTCACTAAGTCCCTGTTTTTAGTAGTTCATCCAACAATCGGTGAACCGCTGCTGTATCCCAATCCGTAATATCATCTTCCTTTACTACCACGTAACCGTCCCTATCAATGACATAAGAGGCCGGAGGTTCCAAAACCTGAATTGGCGAACGCTCGCCAATAATCAAATAGGTAACGGGAAAGGTAAAGCCTTTTACATCCATAAACTCCTCTACTGGGGGCCGTTCTTCATCGGTTATGATATAAAAGTCCATTTTGTCCCCATAGACATTGTACAACTGCTGAATACCCTTGAGTTCGGCTGCGCAAGGCAATCGCCATGAGGCCCAAAAATTGATAAAGACTACATTACCCTTGGATTTCTCAAAACTGAAGAAGTCCCATTGGTCATCCTTAAGCTTCCAATCGTAATCTTTCAACTTGTCCCGCTTGGAGGTGGGGATGATATCAGGGGCGCCCGAAAACAACTGATTCAGCCATACCTTGCTGTGATAACCTAAGGGTGTTACGAACAATGCCAACACCAGGGAAATGACCAAAAGTGTAAGTATTGTACTTCGTTTCATATTACGTCCCAATAAAAAACTCCCTTGTCATCGGGAGTTTTGTATTCACATTAGTTTAATTCAGGCATTTTCCCGCTTGATCACATTTAAAGCGGAGCCCTCCTTAAACCATCCTATCTGAGCATCATTATAGGAATGATTCGCCATTATGTTCTCTTTGCTTCCATCCGCATGAACTACCTCAATGGTAAGTGGTTTATCCGGCGCAAAATCGGCGATATCCACAAAATTGAAGGTATCATCTTCTTGAATACGATCATAATCGCTCTCATTGGCAAAAGTCAACGCAAGCATGCCCTGCTTCTTAAGGTTCGTTTCATGGATACGAGCAAAGGATTTCACCAATACCGCAGCGACTCCCAAATGTCTGGGCTGCATGGCCGCATGTTCCCGGGAAGAACCCTCACCATAGTTGTGATCTCCCACCACGATAGTTTTGATTCCCTGTGCCTTATAGGCCCTTTGGGTATCCGGAACGCCGCCATACTCGCCTTCCAACTGATTTTTTACAAAGTTGGTCTTCTTGTTATACGCATTTACCGCTCCGATCAAGGTATTATTGGCAATATTATCCAAATGCCCCCTATAGCGTAACCAAGGTCCCGCCATGGAAATGTGATCCGTGGTACATTTTCCAAAGGCCTTGATCAACAACTTCATACCCTGCAATTGCTCAGGCTTTATGGGCTCAAAGGGAGCCAATAATTGTAACCTCTCCGAAGTGGGACTAACTTTTACCTGAACATCAGATCCATCTTCCTTGGGAGCTATATACCCAGCATCCTCTACGGCAAAACCCTCAGGGGGAAGCTCATACCCCCTCGGTTCATCCAACATAACCTCTTCCCCTTCTTCATTGATCAGTGTGTCTGTAACGGGATTAAAATCCAATCTTCCGGCGATGGCGATGGCGGTCACCAATTCCGGGGAGCCTACAAAGGCCAATGTATTTGGATTTCCGTCTGCACGTTTCGCAAAATTCCGGTTAAAGGAATGTACAATGGTATTTCGAGGCCCATTGGCCGCCTTATCCCCATACCGATCCCACATTCCTATACATGGACCACAGGCATTGGCAAAAACCGTGGCGCCAATATTATTAAAGGTATCGATAAATCCATCGCGTTCTATGGTATACCGTACCTGTTCGGAACCTGGTGTAATCGTAAATTCGGATTTCATTTTTAAATCCTTATTGGCTACCTGTTTGGCCAGAGATGCGGCCCTAGAGATATCCTCGTATGACGAGTTGGTACATGAACCGATCAATCCCACCTCAACATTCAGCGGCCAATCGTTTTCCTTGGCAGCCTCGCTCATTTTCGAAATGGGCGTAGCCAAATCCGGAGTAAAGGGACCGTTAAGATGCGGCTCCAATTCCGAAAGGTTTATTTCAATGACCTGGTCAAAAAACTGTTCGGGATTTGCATAAACTTCAGGATCAGCGGTCAAATGCTCCTTTACTTCCAAAGCCGCATCGGCCACATCGGTCCGATCCGTTGCCCTTAGATATCGGTCCATGGAGTCGTCATATCCGAAGGTGGAGGTGGTAGCCCCTACCTCTGCACCCATATTACATATGGTACCCTTTCCGGTACAGGACATGGACGTTGCTCCTTCCCCAAAATATTCCACAATAGCTCCGGTACCCCCTTTTACGGTAAGAATATCCGCCACCTTAAGAATGACGTCTTTGGGTGCTGTCCATCCGGATAGTTTTCCGGTCAACTTGACCCCAATAAGTTTAGGAAACTTCAATTCCCATGCCATGCCGGCCATTACATCAACCGCATCGGCACCTCCAACACCAATGGCCACCATACCCAATCCTCCGGCATTTACCGTATGGGAATCCGTCCCAATCATCATTCCTCCGGGAAAGGCATAGTTTTCCAGAACTACTTGATGTATAATCCCGGCACCCGGCTTCCAAAAACCGATTCCATATTTATTGGATACGGATTCCAAAAAATCGAATACTTCATTACTGGTCTGGTTTGCCCTTTTCAAATCTGCCTCAGCGCCCACCTTGGCTTGAATTAAGTGATCACAATGCACCGTAGTGGGAACCGCTACCTTGGGCTTTCCTGCATGCATAAACTGCAATAACGCCATCTGGGCCGTAGCATCTTGACATGCTACCCTATCCGGAGCAAAATCCACATAATCCTTACCCCTGACAAAAGCTTTGGTCGCTTTGCCATCCCATAAGTGGGAATACAATATTTTTTCCGAAAGCGTAAGCGGTTTATCAACGATTTTTCGTGCAGCTTCTACCTTTTCAGCGATGTTGGCATACACCGTTTTTATCATGTCAATATCAAATGCCATTCTATTCTTGGTTTTAATTGTTGTAATTCAGTAAAATTAAGAAAATCCAAGGGGCAAAAGAAATTTTTTGAACGCCTAAGGCAACTATTTTAAGGGAATTATCAAAAATTTACAAGTTTGCTTATTATTTGGTTCGTCTACCCAAAAAAGCATAAGAAAAACAAGGGAATGGCAGTTATTTTTCAACTCGTAAGGCCCTGATAAAAATCGGAAAGTTTACATTCCTTTGCTCGGTCTCATCCCAAACCGATCTTACGCTGTCCATGAAAGCATTCACTGGATTTTTGCCATCATTGCGATCCCTATAATTTTGAACACTGGACCAGGTATTGAGATATCCTTCCAAATGTTCAAAATCCCATGTAACGGTTATAGCAAAGTCAGTAGCAATAGTAATGGGTTTAAAGTCCAAATCAATGGTCTTATATGACGCATCGATATGCTTTCTTTCCTTATCCCAATAGGGACCTATGACTTCCTTATAGAAATAATCCATGAGTCTATCAACGGCGGGGGAAATGCGCAGTAGTCCATAACCCCATACGGCAAGGACACAACCGTTTTTGGCCACTCTCCTTACTTCTTTATGGAATGCTGCCATATCAAACCAATGAATAGCCTGGGCAACGGTTATCAGATCAAATTGATTATCTGCAAAGCTTGTATTTTCGGACCTTTCGACCTTAAAAATAACATTATCCCTGTTTCCGGCATTTTGCAATTGTTTTTGGCTGATGTCCGTAGCAAAAACCGTTCGGAAATACGGGGAAAGTTCCGAGGCAACCTGTCCACTACCGGTGCCGCAATCCCAGCATGTGTCTCGGTTTTGTACCCATTTCAATATTTCGCTGTATAGGGCGTGGGGATATGTCGGGCGGAATTTTTTGTATGCTTCGGATTGTTTTGAAAATTTGTCCTTTGGCCTTTTCATCCTGAAAGGTTGGAAAATATCCTTAAAGAAGCTTTGTTATTATATCCTCTTCGGAAATGCCTTCGGCCTCTGCCTTGTAATTCTTTATAATCCGATGCCTGAGAATTCCCATGGCCACGGCGCGGACATCCTCTATATCCGGAGAAAACTTACCCTTCACCGCAGCATTGGCCTTGGCAGCCAAAATTAGGTTTTGTGAGGCCCTTGGACCGGCCCCCCAATCAATGTATTGCTGTACAAAATCCGAGGCCGAGGACAGCACCGGCCGAGTACTGTTGACCAAATTAACCGCATACCCCACAACATTATCCGGCACCGGAATCCTGCGAATCAGATGCTGTGTCTCCAATATCTCCTGGGCATTAAAGAGTGCCCTTACCTTTGGAAATTCGTCATTGGTGGTAGTCTTTACCACGCGCACCTCTTCTTCAATGGATGGGTATTTAAGTTCTATGGCGAACATAAAACGATCCAATTGCGCTTCGGGCAAAGGATAGGTACCTTCCTGTTCTATTGGGTTTTGTGTGGCCAGAACAAAGTAGGGCAATTCCAGTTTATACTGTTGCCCAGCTATGGTAACGGCACGCTCTTGCATGGCTTCCAAAAGGGCAGCCTGTGTCTTGGGTGGTGTACGGTTTATCTCGTCCGCCAAAATGATATTGGCGAACACCGGCCCCTTAATAAACTTAAAATTTCGGTTTTGATCCAAAATCTCACTTCCCAGAATATCACTGGGCATAAGATCTGGTGTGAATTGGATACGCTTAAAATCCAGCCCCAAAGTTTGGGCTATGGTATTTACCATTAAGGTCTTGGCCAATCCGGGAACACCTATTAACAATGAATGGCCTCCGGTATAAATGGACAATAAAATCTGGTCTATGACCTTTTCTTGACCAACAATGATCTTGGCGATTTCCTTTTTTAGGGCACTATGTTTTTCTACAAGTTGATTGATTGCCGTAACGTCTGACATTCGTTTAGTTTAGTTCTTTACCCAGTTGTTGGCAAAATTGCAATCCCTATTGTTGTCGTTTACGCTAATGTAAGTGTCCTGAATGTGTTTGTCCATCCATTTTTTTATGGCCTTATACTGCTTCTCGGTAAGTGCCAACTGTTGGATCTTTGTATAATCCCTGGCAAAATCCGCTACATGTTCATCATATCGGTTGGTAACCTTTAAAATCTTATACTTAGGACCGCCTCCACGTGGGTCTTCTTCAAAAAGCGGGAAGGAAATTTCATTGTCCTTTAAATTTCGAACCTGATTGTACAGGGTAGGATCCATTTTGGTCAATTCAAATTTTGAATCAAAATTGGTAGGATTCCGCAGCAGCCCACCGTCAAATTTGGTTTCTTTTTCATCGGAAAAATTCAATGCGGCTTCGGCGAAAGTAAATTTTCCATCAAGAACGTTCTGCCTTATACTATCCAGCTCGGCCTTGGCCTCATCCAAAGCATCTTGTGAAATTTCCGGTTGGATAAGAATGTGGCGAAGGTCCAATTCCTGGCCCCTAATTTTCTCGATATAAATGATATGGAAACCGAACATGGTTTCAAAGGGATCAGAAACTTCGCCCTGGCGCAGACTAAAAGCAACATCCTTGAATGTCTTGTCAAATCCGGATTTCTTGGTAATACCTGTGTACAGTCCACCTTTTGCCTTGGAACCGGGATCTTGGGAATAGAGAATGGCCTTTACACTAAAGCTGGCATCATTATCCTCAACATCTGCCTTTATGGTGTTGAGTTTGTCTACAACCTTCTGCTTCTCCACATCAGTGGGCTTTGGCTGCTTTACAATCTGCGAAATCTCAAGTTCGGCTCCAAATACAGGACGTTCATCCTTAGGAATCTTATTAAAAAACTGCCGAACTTCTTCCGGGGTAATCTCAATTTCGGAAATAATATCGCGCTGCATTTTTTCGGATAGCATACGGAGCTTGTTGATTTTGCTAATTTCCTCCCGCAAACTGGCCTCATTGTCCTTTCTGTAAAATCTTAGCAGCTTGGCCATGGAACCGGTTCTTGAGACCAATTCCTGAATTTGTGCCTCGGTAGTGGCGGCAACCTCATCGTCGGATACCAGAAGACTATCCTGCACGGCTTGATGCGCATAAAGGCGGTCTTCCATAAGTTTGCCCAAAAGGCCACAGCGGGTGATATCCTCCGTGGATGCACCTTGACTTTTTAAGTCTATCAGCGTTTTGTCGATATCCGAATCCAAGATTACGTAGTCCCCTACCACGGCTGCAATACCGTCCAATTTTATTCTTTTAGAATTCTCTGAAGAGTCTTTTTTGATTTCGGCCTCAGCCTGCATAGCCGATGCCGTAGACTCTTTTTGGGAATCGGATGTACCGGTGTTTTGGGCCGATATCATTTCCAGCGCAAATATAAATGCCCCAAGAACCAGGAACTTAGTTATCTTGTGCATAAACCTCGAATTCATTTTCTTTAATGGCTTCATCTAATATTTCTGTTTCTAATTTCCGTATATAATCCAGTTTCCGCCTACTAAGGAGTACTTGCTTGATGGTTGGCTCTATAAAGGATAAAGGTGCTATTTCATTGACCTGACGAACATCATTTATCCTAGCCAAATATACCCCTACTGAATCCTCCAATTCAAAAAATTGTGATTTTTTTAAGTATCTATCCTGATTTTCAGGGGTCAAGGGGGGAATTTCCTCGATGACCCTGGCGGCTCTTATCCAAATGGAATCGTTGAAGTTTAACTTTCGAAATTGCACCCCGATGGAATCCAAATAGGCCATATCCTCTTCATTAAAGCTCTTTAATCGTTTTATGACTTCCCCTTTGTTTAGAAATTCGGTAGGCAGTTCAATAAAACGAAGTTGTACAAGCTTCTCCTTCAACTTAAAGTTTTCCTTTTCGCGTTCATAAAAACTTTTCAGTTGGGATGAGCTGACCAAGGAATCGCTTCCTTGACCTATCAACGCTTCCTTATAGGCCCTGGTATATAAGTCTGTGCGATAATCGGCAACCAAAGCATCGAACTCCGCCAATTTTTCTTCCTGCAAATTAATTTTTGCCTTGTCCAACAATAGTTGCTTGGAAGCCCAATTATTGATATAATTGGTTACAAAGGAAGCACTGTCCTCAACGGAGATTCCCTTTCTCAACAAGGGCAGGATATCCTCCTTGTACAAGTAACGTTCTCCTACTCTTGCCAGTGGTTCTTTCTCCTCGTTTTCCTTTAGATAAGAACCGCAGGACAATGCCAGGAGCACTACAAAGAAGCAAAGGAACACTTTTGTCCTTGCATTGCTTAAAAGAATACACATCCAGCAAAAATAAAAATTAAAGTGTGCTTAACAAGTTACAAACCTTGGATTAACACATTTTTAGTCGAGACCCCTTCATTATTTTAGTACATTAGCGAGGCAAAAGAAACAACCATACTGACCATGAAATACACTACTGAAATCACCATTGATATCCCCTTGGATGAATTTGTTCGGAAATTGGACAATCCTGATAATATGAAGCATTGGCAACGGGGCCTTGTGAGCTATGCACATCTCTCAGAGACACCGGGTGAGGAAGGAGCCCAAACGGAACTACGCTATAAAATGGGGAAGCGGGACATGGTGCTCATCGAAACGATTATTAGAAGCAACTTTCCGAACGAATTTCATGCCACATATGATACCAAGGGAGTTCATAATATTCAGAAAAATTATTTTAAGGATTTGGAAGGGCATGGCACCCAATGGATATCCGAATCGGAATTCCAGTTTTCCAGTTTCATGATGAAACTGATGGGTTTCCTTATGCCCGGTGCCTTTAAAAAACAATCCCAAAAATATGCCGAAGATTTTAAGGCTTTTGCGGAAAAAGGTATCTCCGTAGCGGAGTCATAGTTCTTTAGAATGGAAAAATGAGCAGAAGAATTAAACTTATTTGGGACTTTAGGGGGCCAGTGGCCGATAAGACGGCGGAACATCATGAAAAACATTTGGAGCAATATAGTGTCCTGGAAGGGTTGGGAGAAACCTTTACCGGCTTTCAACATCTTAATGAAGTCAATAGTATAGCCTATATAGTGGTCCCGGAATCGAAAATGATCAAGGTAAGGGACGCCTTAAAACCCCATCGCGGGGAGATTTATGAAGAGGATTCCCAAAAAACCTCAAAAGAGGGATAGTTACCCAAGTAGGAAAAACTGCTTTTTTATAATCAAGATAGCCAACAAACCAAAAATCAGCATGAGAATACTCATTTTTTTACTTGCCATGTGCGGTGTTTTGACCGCTTGTTCCAATGCCCAAGTTTTGGAAAATCCATTGAAAAAAGTGCTTTCCTCCAAAAATCCCAACATAAAAAGGGTTATGGATAGCGTGGATCAATATGAAGTACAGATACGCTATACCCAAATAGACAGGGGTAAGGATAGCGTCCTTTTTACGGATTATGATTTTCAGGTGGATAGGGAAGATTATTTCTATCCGGCAAGCACGGTAAAATTTCCTATAGCCGTCTTGGCCCTGGAAAAACTGAATGAAATAGATACACTGAACCGGAACACCCGTTTTTATGTGGAAGGCGATTCCGTTGAGACCACTTTTGCGAAAGCCGTTTCTGAAATTTTTGCGGTAAGTGACAATCATGCCAATAATCGTTTGGTGGAGTTTTTAGGTCAGGATGCGATTAATGGTCGGTTGAGAAATAAGGGTATTGATCCCGTACGGATTTCCCACCGCTTGGGCTACCACTCCGACGATGTCACGACCAAGCCCTTGGTAATCTATCTCAACGATAGTACTACCGCTACTTTGGAGGGAAGCGTAAATACGGCCCCAAGGCCCTTACAATTGAATAAAATAAGGAAAGGAACCGGCTTCTATGAAGAAGATTCCTTAATGGAGGGACCTTTTGACTTTAGCCTTAAGAACTACTATCCCATAGATGCCCAGCATGGGGTTTTGAAAAGGGTCATTTTTCCGGAGAAGTTTTCCGAAAAAGAAAAATTCCAACTCACCGAGTCGCAACGGGAATATCTACTAGGTACAATGCATACCCTGCCTAAGGCGGTAGGTTACGACCCTATAACGTATTATGATGGCTATTGTAAATTCTTTTTGTACGGTGATACCAAGGAGGACATTCCCGATCATATCAAAATCTATAATAAGGTAGGTTTTGCTTATGGCACGCTTACGGACTGCGCCTATATTGTGGACACCAAAAATGATGTAGAGTTTATGCTTTCGGCTACAATCCTGGTCAATAAGGATGATATCTTTAACGATAACCAATACGAATATGATGCTATTGGTATTCCCTTTTTGGCGGAATTAGGGAGGCTACTCTATGATTATGAGCTGAAACGCGATAAATAAACACAATGGAAAAGCTAAGTTTTGATTCCTTCACTAAGAAAATCTACATAAAAACTACGCCACAAAAACTCTATTGGTGCTGGGCGACTTCGGAAGGCATCTGTTCCTGGTTCCTTAGGGAAGCCGAATATATCTCACCGGAAGGTCAACCGCGTAAGGCCGAAGCTTCTATGCAAACCGGTGATGATTATATTTGGGGATGGCACAATTGGGACGCACTGGAAAAGGGAAAGGTAATGCAGGCCAATGGCTCGGATTTCCTAGAGATTTCCTTTACGGACAGCAAGGTATCCGTACACATAGAAAATCAAGGCAAGGTTTGTCTACTTACCTTAAGGCAATATGATATTCCAACGGATGAGCAGAGCAGGTTGAATATCCATTATGGTTGTAGCAATGGCTGGACCTTTTGGCTGGCCAACTTAAAGGCCTATCTGGAACATGGCATTCTACTTAATGAAACGGAAAGGGATCTTCGCGACATTCCTTTGGCCGGGTTTGAGTTTGTAAACCTATAGAGGCTACTAAAAATCTATGGACAAAACCATATTTTAAAGAATATGGCACTACTTGCAGTAGGATTGGGTTAGTCCAAAATTCAGAATTGCATCTTAACGATTTTGACTCACAAAGTTTTGTATATCAGTATTTTACAATCAATAATGGATAGTGTAAAAATCAATTTGGCGACCAAGGACCGGCAAAGTGTAAATTGCCTGTAACAAAACCCCAATTTTCTAATAAGTTCGCTATCTTTCCTGTATGGAAAAGAAAGGATTTTTTTGGTTATGAAAAACAACAAAATAATTGAGGGACTCCAAAAATTCCCCCTTTTACAAAGTATCCCGGAAAAACAACTCCAATGGCTCGGTGAACATTTGGAAATCGCTGAAGTTCCAAAAGGAGGGTACCTCTTTGAAAGGGGAAGCCCAATTGATCATCTGTTGCTTATTTTCGAAGGTGATTTTGAGCTTTACCTACTGCAGAACAACAATCGCAAGGCATTTGGTAGGCTCCAAAAGTACGATATCTCAGGACTTTTGCCCTTTTCACGCGCCAAGGAGGCCTCAGGTTTTGCCGTTGCAATAAAGCCCGGGAAGGTAGGCAGGCTGCATCGAAATCACCTTAAGGAACTGATACAGGGACACTACGAATTGACCGAGGTTTTGGTACATGAAATGAACAACCGAATCCGGAACATCACTCAAATTGAAGTTCAAAATGAAAAGTTGATCGCCTTGGGAAAACTGTCTGCAGGTCTGGCCCACGAATTAAATAACCCGGCCTCCGCCATGGTCCGTAGCGCGGCTCTTTTGCAACAACATTTGATGGGGTTACCTGCCGATTTCAAGCAGGTCATCAAGATAAAAACGGAAGATGAAGCCATTGATGAGGTCAATCGCTTCATGTACCAGAAATTGGAGGAGAAACCTACTGAACTTACTTTATTGGAAAAAAACACCCTGGAGGATGACTTATACGATTGGTTCTCCGATTGTAGCTTGGACGATAAGTATGATTTGGTGCCCTTACTTGTTGAATATCAATTCAATACTGAGGATCTGCAATTTGTGAAGTCCCTGCTTCGGGAGGAAGATTTTAATCCGGTCCTGAAGTGGATCGTACAGAACATGACCACACACAAGACCGTAACCGATATTAAGGAGGCCTCCTCAAGGATCGAGACATTGGTGCAGTCCGTGAAGACCTACTCCTATATGGATCAAAGTCTTGATTTTCAATTATTGGACCTTCATCAAGGGCTTCAAAGTACCTTGAACGTACTTAACCATAAGATTGGCAAGGTAGGTCATGAGGTGATTACAAAGTTTGACCAAAACCTTCCAAAAATAAAAGGACTGCCTGGGGAATTAAACCAGGTCTGGACCAATTTGATCGATAATGCCATTGATGCGCTACCCGACAAGGACGGGAAATTGACCATTTGGACCAAAGGCCGGGGAAATTTTGCCAATGTTTATATTCAGGACAATGGACATGGTATCCCAGAAGAATATGCCAACCGCATCTTTGAGCCTTTTTTTACCACCAAGGAAGTGGGAAAAGGTACGGGATTGGGATTGGATGTAACGCAAAAAATTATAAAACAACACAATGGACAGGTGAAGGTTACTTCAAAACCGGGGGAGACTATTTTTGAGGTCTGTTTGCCCATTGGCCAGAATTCAGAAGAGGAGAATACATGAAAAAACCGATTATACTTGCTGTTGATGACGATGCACAGGTGTTGTCCGCCATCCGTAGCGACCTGCGATCGCGTTATCGAAACGATTACCGAATAATGGCCACTACCTCTGCCAAAGAGGCATTGGAAGCAATTACATCCTTAAAGAACAAGGGCGAGGAAGTGGCACTTTTACTATCGGATCAAAGGATGCCGGAAATGTTGGGGGTAGATTTTTTGGAGCAAGCCCTGGCTTCCTTTCCCCAGGCCAAACGGGTTTTGCTTACGGCCTATTCGGATACGGATGCAGCCATCAAGGCTATCAACGACGTACAGTTGGATTATTATCTGTTGAAACCCTGGAACCCGCCTGAAGAGAAATTGTTCCCCGTTATAGATGATGTGCTCCAAGATTGGTTGGCACATTATTCCCCACCATTTTCAGGATTGCGCATCGTAGGCTATCAGTTTTCGCCCAATACCCACTACATCAAGGATTTTTTGGCAGGAAACATGTTCCCGTATCAATTTCTCAACATAGAAAACGAAGATGTGGCCCAAGAATTGGCACAAAGCAACCATTTAGAGGACAAGGACTTTCCTACGGTATTCTTTGAGGACGGGAGCCTTTTAAAAAATCCGGCACTTACCGCTATCGCAGAAAAATTGGGGCTTAATGTCAAAGCCCGGGAAGATTTGTACGATGTGGTGATTATTGGAGCGGGACCGGCAGGTTTGGCGGCTGCGGTATATGGTGGAAGCGAAGGGTTAAAAACCCTACTTATCGATAGAAAGGCCCCAGGGGGCCAAGCGGGCACTAGCTCACGTATTGAGAACTATTTAGGTTTTCCTAAAGGGTTGAGCGGTTCCGATTTGGCAAGACGGGCCATTACACAGGCCACACGTTTCGGTATCGAGTTTTTATCTCCCGTAGAAGTCAAGGCCATCAACATACAAGATTCCTATAAGACTTTGACACTTTCCAATGATAGTGAGGTGAAAAGTAAGACAGTGGTCATCGCTACAGGAGTGGATTACCGTAAACTTGCCAACAAAGGAATGGAGCAATTGACCGGGGCAGGAGTGTATTATGGTGCGGCGACCACTGAGGCACATACCTGTAAAAATGGCAACGTATATGTCGTGGGAGGCGGAAATAGTGCCGGACAAGGGGCCATGTACCTTTCAAAATATGCCAAGAAGGTCCATATTGTTATCCGTAGGGATTCCTTGGTGTCTACCATGAGTTCCTATTTGATCGATCAAATTAACAATACGGCGAATATTGAGGTTGTCACCCATTCAGAAATTGTGGAGGCCCAAGGAAACTCCCATTTGGAAGCAGTGGTAGTTCGAAACAACCAAACCAATACGGAACAAGAGCTAGAGGCACGTGCCATTTTTATCTTTATTGGGGCCAAACCGTATACGGAGTGGACTGGAAACCTATTCCTAAAGGACAAAAAAGGTTTTTTGGTCACCGGAAGGGAAGTTTTGGATCACCAAAATGGGACCTTGACTTGGAGGAAAAACCAGGAACCCTATCTTTTGGAGACCAGTGTGCCCGGTGTTTTTGCCGCTGGTGATGTTCGCAGTGGTGCCATGAATCGCGTAGCGTCGGCCGTGGGAGAAGGGTCCATGTCCATCAGCTTGGTGCACAAGTATTTGAATGAAAATTAGCGTTCATTTCTTTCTTTACCCAAAGTGTTTATGGGAAAGAATCGACTTTTAACGGCAAGCATTGTAGGGCCATATTAAAATTTGAATTCAGCCGTCAATACCGTATGGAACAACAGATCGTCCAAATTGCTTGCCTTAAGGAAAGCTCCAGGAAAAATTAGATTGGTCTCCAATTCCAGAGCGAAGTTTGCAGTAAACCTAAAACCCGTAATGGTTCCTATTTGATGACCGATAAATCGCTCCTCGTTGACCGAGGGATACTGTAAATTGAGAGCTGGACCATAAACGCCATCTTGTCTTGAAAATCGCCAAAAAGCCACATAATCCAGTTCCATCGAGAATTTTCCGAAATTTCCACTGAGGTACGGATGAATGTCGATAAGATTGGAAGGTCCAAAACGAGCTACCCTACCAAAGTAAGCCCCTCTAGGATATAAGGCATCAAAGGTGTTCAAAGTATCATCATTCGGGTCGTTATCTCCACTGATAACCTCGGTCTTAAGACCGAGATCAAGGTCTAGGTCGAACCATTGAATGGACTTTTCAATATTAAAAGAGGCCGTCCAAGCCCGGATATCCTGATTGCCAAAACCACCCAATTGGTAGACGAACTCATTGTTAAACCGCCAATTTTTCCATTTACCGGCCTGCCTGAACCCAAGGGAAGTCCTGCGGTCGTCTGCAATCCCTAGATTCCAGGTCTTGGCATCTTCCCTTTTATAAAGGACGTAGACATCAAAATTGAAGTCGGCACCCCAGGTCCTTGTAACGTAGAGCCCACCAAACTGTTCCGTAAAAGCTAAAAAATCATTGTCGAATACACCCGGTCGCTGTTGTACGGGTAAACCAAAGAAAGTTTTTACGGCCGTCTTTCCATTATCAAAATCCAAGGAAGCCATATCAAAGGAAAGGCGCACATTGGGGCCTTCCCGTATATCTACCAAACGGCCACTGCCCAGACGTAAATTCTGCCTTCCTACCCTAAGGCTCCATGAGTCGTTCCACTCGTACGTGGCAAAAAATTGATTCATGGATAGCTCATCCCTATCCACAGGCGAAAGGTTCCGCTTACTGGCAATGGTACTAGAGTTCAGTTCGGCGAAGAGCTCCACATGATTCCCAAGTCTTAGATGGGAATGAAGCATAAACCGATTCAGGAACCAGACATCGGTTTGGTCTTCCTCCCTACTGAACTGTTCATTCACAAAGGCCTCTATCTGGAATCGATAGCTTCCACCAAAACTTAAACTCCTATTTTCTCCCAGATCAACCCATTTCATTCCCTCATACAGGTTCTTGTCCTGTTTTTCCTGCCATGTAGACACATCGTCGTTCTGCCGAAGTAAACTAAAATCAAGATTTTCCCGTTGCCCACGGGCGGCAAATTCAACTACTAAAAAAAGTACTATGAAATGCCATTTTTTCATTTAAAACTTCCGTATCAACAACACTCCGGTAATCAAGAACGCAACCCCCAGAAGCCGTTGCCAGTTGATATGTCTTACCGGTAGGCCCAATAACCCATAATGGTCCAATAGCAGTGAAATGGCCATCTGACCGGTGACCACTAGCGAAAAGGTAAGGGCCGTACCTAGCTTTGGTGCAAGAATAATGACCGCTGCAACATAAAAAGCTCCCAAAATCCCGGCGACCCAGACCATTGGGGATACGGTCCTAGCCTGGGATACCGTTCCAAAGTCAAATTTCAAAAGGAACAGGTACACCAATAGTCCCAATGAACCGATCAAAAAGGACGCGAATGCCGCAAAGATGGGTTGGTGCACGGATTTCCCCAATTGTACGTTCAACCCGGCCTGTATGGGTAGCATGGCCCCGGCAGCAACGGCTAAACCAATAAAGAGTATTTGTGTTTTCATATGTTTGGATTTTTAGGGACCAAGTAGTGAAAAAGGCTGTCCGAGTATGCCTTAGACGGCCTTTTTATTTAGATTACTGCCTTATAAATTGTAAGGCCACCACCAATTTCACGGCATCGGCAACCACAACGCTTCCCGCTTCCGTAACGGCACTCCAAGTAAGGCCAAAATCTTTGCGATTAAGCGTAGCATTCATTTCAAATCCTGCTTTGGTCTGCCCATATGGGTCAACCGCTATACCGTTAAAATCGACGTCCAGTTCAATACTTCTGGTAATATTACGAATGGTTAAATCCCCGGTCATTTTTTTACCATCAAATGAAGTGGACTTAAAAGTCATTTCGGGATGTACTTTTGCATTGAAAAAGTCGTCTGACTTTAAATGGTTGTCACGGTCTGCATTTTTTGTATTAATGCTCGCAACGGAAGCCACGAAATCAAAATCCGCATTTGTGAAGTCATCTGATTCGGCGGTAACTGTGGCATTGAAATCCTCAAAGTGACCCGTTACCGTAGAAATCATCATGTGCTTTACCTTAAACCCAATTTCCGAATGGGCGGTATCTAAATTCCATTTTGTTTTTACTGCTGTTTCCATATCTATTTTTGTTTTTAGTTTTTATCAGTTACTATTTTTAGGGCATAGGTCTTAACTCAAATACAATTTTCTAAAGTCACCCGTACGATAGAGCGGCGACCAATCAGGTGCAACTTCAGGTAGCGGTGCCGGTGCATATCGTTCAAAGGAATCGTACGCGTGCACTATGTTCCCACCAACGGCGGTCAGTTTTGCATGTGTGCGTGGGATCAAGGCATCAGGTACTTCCATAACGTCCTGGTTAAGGATGGTAAAATCGGCCAATTGCCCTTCTTTAATGGCTCCTTTTTGCCCTTCATCACCGGTAAACCAAGCAGAACCTGTGGTCCATAATTTTATGGCTTCTTCCCTAGTTAAAATATTGTCTTCACCATACATCTGTCTTCCACCCCTAGATTGACCTGTGGCCAGCCAGTGAATTGAGTACCATGGGTTGTATGAACTAACACGGGTGGCATCAGTTCCACCACCGACCGGTATACCCATTTTCAACATTTTCTTGATTGGTGGCGTTTGGGCCAATTTGGCCGCCCCATATCTTTTGACGAAATCTTCGGCTTGGTAGGCAATTCTATTTTGAATCGCCACGCCCATATTAAGTTTAGCAATGCGCTCCAGAGTCTTTTCCGAAAAGGTCTCACCGTGATCTATAAATGTGCCTTTTGGAAGTTTACCATCTCCGGCAGCGGCTACCTCTTCATAAATATCCAAAAGAATCTCCGCTGATTCGTTGTAGGTGATATGCTGTCTCCAAGGCCAGTTGTTTTCGGCCAAGAGCTTATAAATAGGCAGGGCCACTTCCTTTACGTTGGATTCCAGGTTAGGGCGTTCTTGGGCAAAAATTTCATAATCATAAGCTGCCCAGGCTATGTTCTCGCCACCGCCGATGAATCGGTACATATCATCACCATCTCCCGGTTTTATCATCCCTATCCATTTTTTGTAGTCATCATATTCACGCCCTCCAACTTGTGGAAAAGTGTGAATACCAACCCTAACCGTTGATAAACCTTGCCTGTGAACATCACCTATCACATCATACGCATCAGGATATTGCATGCCACCACCACCGGCATCCGAAATAGAAGTAAGCCCTAATACATTCATTTCATTCATAAAATGACGGGTGCCCAGTATTTGTTGTTCTTTGGATTTCGCCGGTAACTTGGTCAGT
Organism: Ulvibacterium sp.; assembly: GCF_028285715.1. GTDB lineage: Bacteria > Bacteroidota > Bacteroidia > Flavobacteriales > Flavobacteriaceae > Ulvibacterium. The sequence goes on along the minus strand of NZ_JANQOO010000018.1, from coordinate 54,794 downwards.
GTTTTATACATAATCAAGCCAGAAGGGGCAGCTGTAATGATACCCGTAGCCCTACCATATCTGTCCTTTTCTATCCTTCCTTTGTAGTATAGGTCAATAGGTTCCTTATCATAGTTCAATACCTCTACAGCCTTTCTGTTCAGCATGCCGTAGGCATAGAGGTAAAAGATGTAAACCGGATGGTTAGGGGCTACCTTGTTGATTTCTTCCAAAGTAGGCATTCGTTTTTCCTTGAACTGTTCCCAGGAAAAGCCCCCAACAACCCTTATCCATTGTCCTTTTGGGGTATGCTTTACTTCTTCTGCCAGCATTGCCAAGGCTTCCTCTATAGAAGTCACCCAATCCCATCTCAATTCCAGGCCGTAATGAAGACCTTCGCGAACACCATGGGTATGGGAATCATTTAATCCGGGAATGACCCTATGATTTTTTGCATCAATAACTTTTGTGTTTTTCCCTATCAATTCAGATACCGTGTTGTTGGAACCTACCCGGTAATATCGTCCATCTTTAATGGCAAAAGCCTCCGCAGAAGGTATTTTGGGATCAACTGTTGTTACTTTGGCGTTTCGAACCACTACATCTGCCGACCCTTTGATTTGAGAAAATCCATTCCCAAATAAAGAAGGCATGACCAGTGTAGAGGCTCCAGCAGTGAGGGATCTTTTCAGAAAGTTCCTGCGATCGATATTGTTCTTGTCAAATTTTTCCATGGTGTTTTTTAATAATTGTTATGATCAACGCAATTGTTCGTAAGCAGAGTTCTTGTAGAAAAATTGTAATCTGCCAAATTCCCCGCTACCGATATAGGTATTGCGATAGCGGGATGTGATTTAGTTTTTCTTTTCCGCTTCCTTGGCCCACTTTTGCATGGTCTTGATGTAGTCAATACCAAGACCATAGGCCCCACCATATCTTTTTGCAAGCTCGTTTACTTCAATGTATTGGTCAGAACGTGCCCAATCCCTATAGACTTCCAACATGTATTGCATTGAAGTCATCGGAATTACCCCGGCCTGAATCATTCTTGTCATGGCCATATCATGAGCCTCTTGTGATACGGCCCCAGAGGCGTCGGAGATGACATATACTTCATAACCATCTTCAAGAGCGGACAATGCCGCAAGATTTATACATACTTCTGTCCAAAGGCCCGCCATTACCAGTTTTTTCTTGCCAATAGCTTCTACGGCCTTCACAAAATTCTTGTCTTCCCAAGAGTTCATGGTCGTTCTATCGATGTAGGTCGACTCATCCGGGTAATACTCCCTGATTTCAGGAAATATTGGACCCGAGAATTGTCTTTCGGCTACTGTTGTAATAATTGTGGGTATTTCGAAAAGTTTTGAGGCACCGGCGATCAAACCAGCATTGTTGCGTAATTCTTCAATAGGTTGTGACTCTACGGCGAAAGCCATCTGCCCCTCATGATCAATAAGCAGCAGGGCATGGTTGCCAGGATGTAATACTTGCTCCGCGGCGTTGGCAGGATCGTTAATAGGATTTGGAGCGTACTGCGTCCATTGTCCAAAGGTTAAGGCACTTGCGAATAGTGTCAGCATAGATAAATTAAAAGTTCTCATTTTAGATGTATTAAGTGTCATTTTAGACGGTTATTACTTGATTAAATATTCAATTATTCGATATTCATGGGCACTTCCATCAACAATAGCTCGGCATTGGAATCGGCTGTAATCTCAAGGTTTTCTACATCCCAAAGTCCAAACCCGTCCCTTCGCTCCAATGGTTGACCATTGATGGTTACGTTACCTTCGATGACGAAGGCATAGACCCCATTATTTGAGGCATCGTTCAATGGGTAATTCAATGTTTTTTCTTTTTCCAAAGAAGTCATATTGAACCATGCATTTTGGTGAATCCAAACCCCGGTGTCGTCCGCATTTGGAGAAAGCACCTGTTGTAGCTTGTTCTTCCTATCCTCTAGATTTAAGCTAATCTGATCATAACGGGGTTCAACACCTTTTTCATTGGGCACGACCCATATTTGCAAAAATTTTACTTTCCTATCCGCATTGGCATTATACTCGCTATGCAAAATTCCTGTACCAGCGCTCATGACTTGAATATCACCTTGCTTGATTACAGCGGAAGTACCCATACTGTCTTTGTGCTCCAAGTCACCTTCCAAGGGAATGGAAATGATTTCCATATTGTTGTGCGGGTGGGTACCAAAACCCATTCCTGCCGCGACCACATCGTCATTCAATACCCGTAACACCCCGAAATTCATTCGTTCGGGATTATAATAATTTGCGAAGCTGAAAGAATGATGTGAGTTTAACCAACCGTGATTGGCCTTACCTCTTGTTTCCGCTTTATGCAATACGGTAGTTCTAGTTTTTGTTTCCATGGTTTTTATGTGATTAAATCCTACTTGTTTTGAAATTTCCAGGGAGTGTTGTTTTTCCTTTGGTTCTGCCGATACCACAATTCCTGTGGTAGAGGCCAACCCTCCCAATACTGTGTTTTTTATGAATTCTTTTCGTTTCATTGATTTGATTTATAATCGTTCTTTTAAAAACCATTTCCGTACCAAAACATTAACAGCTTCATTTACAGAGGTTTTCAGGCATCGTGCCAAAAAATGCGTTGCTATTTTTTTAGATTTTTCTGATATATGAGAATTTTTAACCTATTTTTAAGGTGCAAAAACTTTAAAAAATGTCCGATTCCGTGGCTTATGAAATCATCAACCAATGGTTGGTGGAAGAGCTTCCGTACGAAGTGATTTGGTTCAATAAAAAGGGGCAAATAGTATATGCCAATGCCTTGTTTTTTAAACGGTTAGGTTATAGCAGGTCACAAATGGGCAAGCTCAGCATCTTTGATTTAAACCCTACCGTGACCCAAAAAGAATGGGAAAAACATTGGAGAGGTGTCAGAAAAATGAAGGTGGTCAACTTTAAGGATACCCATAAAAGAAAGGATGGAAAACTATACGAAGTTGAAGTTTTTGCACAGTTTTTCTCAAATAATGGAAAAAATCTGATCAGTGCGTTGGTCAATGACATTTCCGATTCCAGTTTTTACAAAAATCTTTTAGGGCATGTGGAGCGAATGACCCAAGTGGGTGGATGGAAGCTGAATCTTCAGGATGGGTCGCTCATTGTAACCACGGAAGCGCTACAACTATTTGGTACCACCGAGAAGGAAAATCTTCTTCCAGGAACTATCATCCATCAATTCAAGGAACCGGAACGGTTAAAAACACTGCTCAAGGAAACCATGCGCCGAGCGAAACCCTACGATGAGATTCTAGAAACCAGGGAGAACCCATCGCGCTTTATCCGATGTCAGGGCCAAGCTATTTTGAAAGGGGAAAAGATTTTTAAGGTTATTGGGGCCTATGAAGATGTGACCGAGCAAAAAGAGCGTGAAAACGCCCTTAAACTATACAAGGAAATCTTGGACAATGCCGAGGATCTGGTATACGTGTACAACAGGGAGGGCAAGCTGTTACATTTCAGTAATTCCGTTGCCAAGCATCTGGGTTTTAGTCCAAAGGAACTGGAACGTTTTTTCATTTTTGATTTGGATTCATCCATCACCAAGGAGTGGTGGGGAGAGCATATGGATGATATTGCCAAGAACAAAGTACTACGTTTTGAATGGTTGGTCACCCGAAAGGATGGCACAAAGTTCCAGGCCGATATCACGGCCAACCACATTTGTTATCAGGGGGAGGATTTGAATTGTGCCATCGTCAGGGACATCACGGAACGAAAGAAGAAGGAGGAACAGCTTTTCCAGGCCTTTGGGGAGATTAAGTCGCTACAACAGCAATTGGAACAAGAAAACGAGTACTTACAGACCGAGATAAAACGAAACATCAATTTTGATGATATCATATGTACCAGTGAGAGCTATGCAAAAGTATTGAAGGAAGTGGAGAAAGTGGCCCCAACAGATACCTCGGTATTGATTACTGGAGAGTCCGGTACAGGAAAGGAGTTATTGGCCAATGGAATCCATCAAAACAGCAAACGCAACGAACGCCCCCTAATTAAGGTGAATGTGGCCACCTTGCCTAACGAGCTTATCGAAAGTGAGCTCTTCGGCCATAAAAAAGGGGCATTTACCGGGGCCACTTCGGACAAGGTTGGAAAATTTAGGTTGGCTGATGGTGGTACCATGTTTTTGGATGAAATCGGTGAAATGCCCTTAGAACTGCAACCTAAGTTGTTAAGGGTACTTCAAGAAGGGGAGTTCGACCCTTTGGGAAGTACAAAAACGGAAAAAGCCGACGTTCGTGTTATCGCCGCTACGAATAGGGACTTGGAAGAGATGGTCAAAAATGGAAAATTTAGGGAAGATTTATACTACAGGCTCAATGTCTTTCCCATCTACAATATCCCACTACGAGATCGCAAAGAGGATATTCCCCTGCTGGCCCAGTATTTCTTGGAAAAATATGCAACCAAAGCGGGAAAGGCATTTCGTAAAATATCCAAAAAAACCTTGGAGGCGCTCATGCGATATTCCTTTCCCGGCAATATTCGCGAGTTGGAAAACTTAATAGAAAGGGCCGTAATCCTGGGAGAAGGAACCACTCTTTTTCCCGGAAATTGGCTTCCAAATGGAAAGCCAAAAATTCAGGAAGACCCTGCTTTGAAAACCTTTGAGGAAGTTCAGCGTGACCATATTATAAAAGTGCTACAACATACCAAGGGCCGTGTGAGTGGTCCTCAGGGGGCGGCCGTAATTTTAGATATGAAGGACAAAACACTTTTCGCCAAGATGAAACGTCTTGGGATTAAAAAAGAGACCGTTTACACGTCCTAGGTAATCGGATTTTAGGGATATTTACATACCCAACAAATGACCTTTATACATATTTTTCTAGCATGAATTCCTTATATCCTATAGGCCAACCTTTAGAAGGTTTCCTCGAAATAAACCGTAAGCTCAAAAAGGACCGAATCTTTTGAAAATGGACACATCTATAAACCTTGCTGCGATAATTGGACCAATAGTAATGGCAATCGCCATATCCGAATATTTAAATTTCAAAATTTGGAGAAATGTCCACCCCACCGTAGTATATCTTAATGGGCTGGTACTATTGATAGGCGGACTGATCGTCATTCGAATGCACAATTATTGGACTTTGGACTGGACACTTGCAATTACAATTTTCGGTTGGTTGTTTATACTGCTCGGACTCGCCAGAATGTTTTTCCCTACCCAAAAACAACTTGAAAAATCCTTGTTCTCCAACCTGGTCTTGCTACTGCTGTTTTTGGCAGGGACGTTCCTATCATTCAAGGCGTATCTTTCCTGGAAAATGCCAATAGGAATTGTAAGCAACCTTCGACCAAAACAATTCAAACAAGATACGATTACAGATTTACAGGATTGGCCGAAGTTTGTAATATGCCGTATATTGCCCTGCAAAGCGTGAAACGTTACGGTTGAAGAAAACGAAAAAATACCAACGGATTCAGGAATATATAAAGAAGCGGATACAAACGGGCAAACACCCCGTTGGAAGTTATCTGCCTTCCGAACACAGTTTTTGTCACCAGTTCAATACGACCCGGACCACGGTACGGAAGGCACTTGATGAACTGATGAAGGAAGGTTTTATTGAAAAGGAACACGGGAAGGGCAGTAAAGTCCTGGAACGGCGAAAATCCTTGGGATTATTAACGGTAAAAGGGTTTTCCGGCGCTATCGATTATGAGGTGAAAACAATACTCACCAAGGAGCCCAAAGTAACGGATTGGGACCCATCCATAGCATTTTCCTTAACAAAGGAGGAACAAAAATCCAAGTGCGTCTATTTCCAGCGGGTACGTCACATTAACGATAAACCTGTAGTCTTGGAGAATAATTGGTATTCCCTCAACGCCTTGGGAATCATTACGCCCAACAAATTTGTGGAAGGTTCCTTTTTTAAGACACTGAGTCAAGAATATCTCATCGAAATAATGGGTGCGGAACAGGAATTGCGATCAATACCCGCCACAAAGGATATCGCACATAATCTAGGAATCTCCAAAGGGAATTCCATTTTGCATATTTCAGTTCGATTTAGAACTAGCAGGGCAGGCCTTAACCTTTATGGAGATTTGTATTGTAACACTAAGGAATATCCTATTCGAAACAGTTACTTCCTATAATTGCCCTAGGAGGGAATAAAAAATGCGTACAACATCTTTGGGTTTTCAAAAAATATTTTTTGAAAGTATTCCTCCAATCCCCTGGACCTGAGAAAATCAGGAATGGTTTCTATAAGGTAGTTTAACCCAGGTTGGCCACCATAACTTTTCCAATAGGCGTTTTTGGCCATATCCATGCCCATGGTAATCTGCTCAGGATAATCTGGCAGCAATTTTTCCAAAAGATTGTGGGTATAATTGGGTTGTCCTTTTTTCCATCGAAAAGCACTGTCGTATTCAACTCGAACACCCACGTCCAGGACGGCCCTGTTATAGTCAACATTAATGGCGCGGTCTACATGAGATAATACAACGTGTTGTAACTTTGCTCCTAGCTTTTCAAAAAGTAGGGCTTGCTCCAATGCCTGCTTACCAAAATTGGTGTGTGTCAATATCGGGGCACCGGTCTCCAGATGTGCATTGACCACGGCCCTAAAAATCAGCTCCTGGTGTTTTGAAAAGGGATCATCCCCGGTGGCCAGTTTAATGAGTCCCGCTTTATGAGGTGTTCTTTTGACCAAGGGACCGGAATAGTCGAACTGATCAATGCCCTCCTCAATATCCGCAATAAAGAGCCGGGTCAACTCGTCTTCAGTACTGTTATAGCGCCAATGATTCCCTGGATAATAAATTTCCAAGTGAAGGCCTGTGGGCACAATGATATTTACTCCACTATTTTTGCTCACCTGTACCGATTTTAAGACATTTCGGCCGCTATTGGCTGGCATGGTATCCACCACGGTTCTGCCCCCGGAATTGTAAAAACCAGCAAGTTCGTTGGAAATTCTAGGAACATCGTTCAGCAAAAACTCCGGATGTTTAGCGGTAACATAGCAATCCTCAATCACAATATGCTCGTGGGCGTAGGTAAGCCCCATTTCCGAAACGGGCCTATCACCTAACACGGTTCTAAAAAAATCCTGCTTCATAATTCTAATTTTTGGCCCATCCATTGCGGGAAATATCCGCAATCTTACTGGGTGTTTCCAAAACTGCTCCCAGTTCAATTAGGGAATCCTGTAGTATCGGGATTTCTACATGTTTCGGTTCTTGATCGAAGCTCAAAGAAAGTACCGCCGCAACCCCGGCAGCCTGTCCCATGCTCATAGTCTGCGCCATGGAACGACAGGAGGCATGGGCATCGTGGGTAGCGGAAAAGCATCGACCCACTACCCAGGTATTTGTACTTTCCTTTGGGACAATGGTACCATACGGAACACCGTAGGTTCCTCCATCGGGAACATATTGCCAAAAGGTCTCCGACGTGCCATCATCGGACTTACGATGGTCCTCTATAGGCGCACCACAAAGAAAAATCTGGTCGTCAAACATTTTTGCGGACATACAATCCGCCTTGGTTAATCGATACTCCCCATAGACTCGCCGGGTTTCCCGAACACCAATTTGATGGGAAAGTCCTATTATTTTGGCATTTTCATACCCTGGAACCTCGGCCCTAAAGAAATCCTCAAAAATAAAGGCTTGTTTGCGCCCCTCGATTTCGGCCTTGGTAATACCCTCCACATCCAAGGGATTAAGGTCAACTACCTTTACGGCTACTGTAGATATACATTTCGGTTGGCACATTTCATGGGCGGAACCTTCCTTTCGGGGAAGAGGATATACACCTTTTTCATAAGCAGCCGCCATTTTTTCCTTAAGCATTTTTTTACCCCCGGCCGCTTCATAAACCTCATGTTCCACATTTGACATGCGAAAGGTAGTCGTCATGCTTTGTGCAGGCTCCTTTTCTCCGGCAAGCTCATAAGGAATATCGGCCCAATGGCAGTAATCTGCATCACCGGATGCATCTATAACGCGCTTTGCACTTATGGAAAAAAAGCCCATTCCCTTATGAAAAAAGACACAGGTAGACGTTTCCCCAACACTTTCCACGCCTACCAAGGTGGTATGATAAAAGACATCCACACCATTTTTTACCAACATATTGTCCCAAACCTGTTTCAGTTTTTCGGGATTGTAATTAACCCCTGTCCCAGCTCCATACGTATTAGGTCTTAGAAATATATTTCCGGAGGCATTTAAGATATCGACAATTTTGTCCGGTATACCTCCTACAATTTTTTTTGGATTATCCGAGGGGGTAAAAAAACCGTAGAACGTATCGAGCATTTGCGTGGAGGTACCCCCGGGAAACCCGTAGCGTTCCACAAGGGTTACTTTGTACCTTCCTTGGGAAGCGGCGATTGCCGCCGTCGATCCAGCGCTTCCACTACCGATTATAAGAATATCCGTTGTATAGTTTTTAGCGATTTTTGAGGTAAAGTGCATAGGATTAGTTTTGAGGCCCTATATTTTCATACAATTTTGCCATTAAATGGGAATGCTCGTCATAGGCCGCTTCGAAGAGTTCCTTTGCCCGTTTCTCCCCAATGACTTTTCCGCTACTCAAGACCTTGGGTGTTTTTCCATTTTTATGGAGAATATTGGCTATTTCCGCCTTAATCGAGTTTATGATCAAAACCCCTCCCAAAGTGGAACCTGGTGCTACGGGGGAGTCGAGCCCGTCCAGATAAATCATGGCATCACCTAGAGGAGCACCCGTATCGAGAACATAATCGGCAAAATCGGTCAACTTTTTTCCATCCGCTTTTTTAGAGGTACTACCCTCCAAGTGAAGGGTACTCACCAAAGCTACCACCTTGATATTTCGTTTTTGGAATTCCTCTGCCATTTCTATGGGAACCACGTTACAACCGCTAGAGGAGATAATGAGTGCCGTGTCCATTGGACTTGTATCGAAGTTTCGAAGGATTCGCGCCGCAAGTCCCGGAACATTTTCAAGGAACATGGCCTGTCGTTGTCCATTGGCACCGACCACCAGATTATGAAAGGAGAGGGATAATTCTACTATTGGATTAAAACCAGGGAAAGACCCATAACGTGGCCACATCTCCTCGACCATTATACGACTATGGCCTGATCCGAACAAGTGTACCATTCTGCCATCTAAAATGGACTTGGCGAACAACTGTGCCACTTCTTTAATTATAGACTCTTGTTTTTCTATCATGGAAATAATGTCCCTTCCTTTTTCCAAATACTGTTTTGTAACGCTCATTTATCTCTTAATTAGCTGTTGTTGTTCCTGGCAAAAAAGGCCGCACCAATGGCACCGGCAAAACTACCGTGCCGCGCTGCCTCCAATTTTATTGTATGTCCTTTGGGCCGCCATTCGAAGCGGGCCATGAAATCCCTTAGGGGTTCCATTAGCGCATCCTTGGCACCTGCGGTAATACCGCCTCCCAAAACGATAAGTTCCGGGGAAAGTATGTTGGTCAAGGAAGCCAATGCCACCGCCAATTTTTGAACGGATTCCAACCACCATCTTATGGCATTTTCTTCCCCGGTTCTATAGGCATCCACCAATTCACGAACACTTTTGTATTGTCCCTGGGTCCGCTCGGAAACCGAAAAGTTGCCGATGGCATGTTCCAAACTACCCGGCATATTCGTCATAGTAGGAACACCATCGTAGTCCACGGTCATATGACCTACATGGCCCGCACGTTGTAGGTTTCCCTGATACAATTTCCCATTGATGACAATGCCTCCACCAACTCCTGTACCCAAGGTCAGCATCAGCATGTGTTGCACTTCCTGCTCCTTGTAAAAGGACTCATATTCGGCCAGGCAGGCCGCATGTCCATCATTGATGATTTTGATATCTTGCTGTAATTCTTCGGACCAATTGAAATTCTCTATGCCCTGTAGGCGTTCGGGCATGTGGAGAATCATCTGATTTTTTTTGTCGACCAAACCGGGAGCAGAGATGGCGCAGTGTAGTACTCTTTCACCCCTTCCGCCATATTTGCGGGTCTTTTCAGTAATTTGGGCAAATATTTTTTTCTTCCAAAGTTCCACGTCCGTTGAACCATCCTCGGTCAAAACCTCATTTTGCTCCAAAATTTTACCCTGCTCATTAAGTACAACAGTCTTAATTTTTGTCCCTCCGATATCGATACCCAAATAGTGCCTTGTCATTTTTTCAAAGACTTAAGTATACTGTCCCTCACTAAGTGTCCAACCGCCATCGACGGACAAGACTTGTCCAGTAATGAATTTGGAATCCGGGTGTAAAAACATGAGTACGGCAGTACCGATATCCTCGGATACCCCTGCACGTCCTCCATCCAATGGTTGTTTCGTTTTTAGAAATTGTAATATCTCCTTGTCCTCCGCGGCCCGTTTTGCCATGGGCGTAATAAATAGGCTCGGAGCAATGACGTTAATGCGAATGTTATGCCGGGCATAGTAGGCTGCAATAGATTTTGAAAAACCGATAGTAGCCGATTTAGCCGCGGCATAGGCATGGGTAACAAAGTACTTTGGAGACGGGGAAAAACCCAATACAGATCCCATGTTCAAGATAACACCTTCCTTTTTCTGATCAAGAAAATACTGGATCATTGCCCGGTTGGAAAGCATCAAGGAAGTTAGATTTAGTTCCAAGGTCTTGTTCCAACCATCCAAGGTCATTTCGTCCAAAGGGCCATCGCCCCATTTGCGGCCACTCCCCCCTGCTACGTGAAATAAACCGGTAATGCTTCCAAAAGCCCTGTGGGCCATTTGAATGGCTTTTTTTATGGTTTTGGGGTCCGAAGCATCTCCACTCAAGGAAAGACTGCCTTGCCCCAGGGCTTTTTCCGCCTTTTTACAATTATCGGGATTTCTCCCGACAACGAGAACGACAGCCCCACTGTCTTTTAACGCTTTGGCCGCCGCAAGACCCATTCCTGTGGTGCCTCCCATTATGATATACGAGGTGCTCTTAAAGTTCATAACGCTCATGTTGCCCAAGGTTTATCATCCTGATCATATGGCATACAGGCTTCAAATTTTCCCGGAATTGGGAGATAATTTCTAGCCTGGGTCATTCCAATTTCCGAGGAAAAGTATCCCGAAATCGTCAAACCCTTTAAAAGGTCAAAATAATGGGGCAATGCCTTTTCCTCCTTTTCCATTTTAAGACGATACGCTGTTGCCTCGGTCTGCACAACTTCCAATAATTGAAGTTTTTGGGAGGAATCGGCCTGAATAAAAGAGCTTGAAAAAGTCTTTGCTGCCCTCGAATCCAATTCATTGATTCCGTTTAGAAAGATATTTTGCTCCTCCTTCGGCATGCAATCCGAATACATAAGCAGTATATATTCTCCAATCTTTGCCGCTTTGGCGCCAGGAGAAGAAGTGGTATCCGGAATAATGGTATTCCCCAATTCATCCAGAAGTGGAATATCGGTATCGGATAGGACTGTTCTTCGGGTCGGTTGATATTCACATCCCTGTAGTAAGCTTGTAGCCGGAAGCAAAAGGGTACTTCCGCTTCCTAGGGCCAACCGATTGATAAACGTTTTTCGTAGCATTGGTATAGCTTAGATATTCATTTTCTTTAATTCACCAACGGCAAAATCCGTAGCTCGGGCCGTTAGCGCCATATAGGTCAACGATGGATTTTGGCAGGCGCTCGAGGTCATACAGGCACCATCCGTCACAAAAACGTTTTTGGCACCCCAAACCTGATTATTACCATTAAGTACGGAGGTCTTCGGGTCACGCCCCATTCGGGCAGTTCCCATTTCGTGAATGTTCAGACCTATATTTCGAACCTGCTTCTTATCCTCTATATTCTTAAAGTTCATGGCATCCAACATTTCCATAGCCGTATTGACCATGTCCTTGGTCATAGCACCCTCGTTCTCCTTGTATTCTGCATCAATGTTCAATAAAGGCATACCCCATTCATCGGTCTTGTCCTTACTTAAGGTTACTTTGTTTTCGTGATAAGGAAGACATTCGCCCATACCACTAAAACCAAACTTCCAAGGTCCCAAATGTGTCAAATCGGTCTTTAAGGGTTCCCCAATGACCGTTTTGCTCAGCTCGGTCTGGGCTGACCTTGAACCTCCGGCAGCATAGGCATAGCCACGTTTGAAATCTTTCTGTTTGTCCCTACCAAAATTTCTAAACCGGGCCAGATAGGTTCCGGTCGGCCGTCTTCCGGAGTAGTACTTATCCTTGAAACCATTATACTCTCCTTGGACTTTACAGTTGTAATTGTGGTCCATTAAGTTGTGGCCCAATTCACCACAATCATTGCCCATACCGTTTGGAAAACGGGAAGAAGTGGAATTCATGAGCAAAAGAGTAGAATTTAGGGTAGAACCGTTTACAAAGAGGATTTTGGCAAAATATTCTATGCTTTCCTTGGTATTGCCATCTACGATGCGTACACCACTAGCCTTCCCGGAAGCTTCGTCGTAAATTATGGATTGTGCTACGGAAAAAGGTCGGATGGTAAGGTTTCCTGTTTTCTCCGCGGCTGGAAGCGTGGAGGAATTGCTACTAAAATACCCCCCAAAAGGGCAACCACGATTACATAAGCTGCGGTATTGGCAAGGGCCGCGACCCTCATGCCTTGTAGTAAGGTTGGCAGTTCTGGAAATCACTAGGTGGCGATCATCGTAATGTTTTGCCAATTGCTCCTTTACATGTTTTTCAAGACAGTTCATTTCCATGGGTGGTAGAAATTCACCATCTGGAATGACCGAAAGCCCATCCCTGTTCCCACTAATGCCCACAAACCTTTCTACATAGCTGTACCAGGGAGCGATGTCCTTGTACCGTATGGGCCAATCGACCGCAATACCTTCCTTGGCATTGGCCTCAAAATCAAGATCACTCCAGCGTTGTGTCCATCGTGCCCAAAGTAAGGACTTACCGCCCACCTGATAGCCGCGTATCCAATCAAAGGGTTTGGACTGTTCGTAGGGATGTTCGGTGTCCTTTACGAAAAAATGCTCTGTACCTTCATTGAAAGCATAGCAACGACTCACCACCGGGTTTTCCTCCTTGATTTTTTGTGGAAGGGTCCCGCGATGTTTGAACTCCCATGGATGCTTGCTGGCCGTAACATAATCCTCTATATGCCTTACCATTCGGCCACGTTCCAGAACCAGCGTTTTCAATCCCTTTTCGCATAATTCCTTAGCGGCCCAACCTCCGCTTATACCGGAACCTATGACAATGGCGTCGTAGGTATTGTTGGCAGTTGCCTTTCCGTTGATGTACATGTTAAGATGTTAGATTTGAGACGTTAGTCACAAGATTGTATATATTAGGATAGAGTAACTTTTCTAGAAACCTTTCCTGTTTTTTTGTGTTTTAATATTATGGTGACATCCCCATTAGGCAAAATTTCCTGCTTGATCAGATAATGGTCATCGTCATAGGATTCCCAGTCTTCTTGATGGTCTTCAGGTTCATCTCCCCGCCAGTCCTCTAGAATTACGGGTTCCCAGGTCTTGCTTTCCGCCGATTTAAAGGCCGCATCCAAGATAGCGTTGACCACGTAGCCATCGTAAAAGGTTTCCAAGGGGTCCCGATTTTCCTCAATGGCCGTGAACATATCCGTAAACATGTGCGGATATCCCAATTCATGGGCCTCGTCACCGACCGGAAACAACCAGCCCGTGTTCGATTCCGCTTTTTCCGCCACGTAACCATCCCCACCTTTTCCGGTAGTGAACATTTCAAAACCTGTTCGCAAAAAACTATTGACCCATATAGTACCTTCGGTACCCATGACCTCATCCCTTAGGTCCATTCCGCCCCTGAACGTCCAACTCACCTCGAACTGTCCAATGGCTCCGTTGGCATACTTCACCAGACCAATGGCGTGGTCCTCGGCATCTATAGGGTGTACCTGCGTATCCGCCCAGCACATAACCTCAATGGGTTTTATATTCTTCCCTATAAAGTTCCGGCTTATTTCCACACAGTGGCAACCGAGATCGATAATGGCCCCACCTCCCGATTTTTCCTTGTCCCAGAACCAATCGCTGTGGGGACCGGGATGGGCTTCCCGGGATTTTGTCCAAAGTACGCGACCAATATCCCCACGGTTAATACTCTCCATCGATTTCAAGAATTTTGGGGTATAACAAAGATCTTCGAGATAACCCCCGAAAATTCCTGCCTCTTCCACTGCATCAAGCATTCGTTTGGCCTCTTGGGCATTGCGTCCGAGCGGCTTCGTACAAATAACATGTTTTTTAGCCTTGGCACAGGCCAGTACGGCGGTTTCATGCAAGTGATTGGGCAAGGAAATCAAGACTACATCCACTTCCGGGTGCAAAATAGCCTCTTCCATGGAGGTGCTATAAAAGGGTAGCCCATAGTCCTTGGCAAAACGTTCGGCATTGGCCTCGTTTCTTGAATAGACCATGACTACATGATCTTTGCGTCTTTGTGCATGTAGCGATTCCGCATAAAAACGGGCGATAAAGCCCGAACCCAGCATGGCGATTTTCATGATTGTAGTATTGTTTAGGTTTACTAATTCATTGGAAGGGACCTTAAAGATAATTATTACGATATTACTCTATCTTGGCGCGATTACCCAATTTCAAAAATTAGTACGCTTGAAAATAGAACTTTGTTATTACTTTACCAATCAAAAGTATTTTCCACAAATTCCCGGCTCATTTTCCAATCCTCCCTTAACTCGTTTTTTGGCACAAAATCATTGGGAAATGCCAATTCTATTGCGGCTTTTCCCATAAAACTCTGGGCTTTAAGGGCGGCCGCTATGGGTACAAAATCCGTATCACCTTGACCCACATATTCCGACCAAGTGCCATCTTTGTACTGATCCCGAATATGGAGGTATACAATTTGCGACCCGTAGGTATTGATAAAATCTACCGGATCTACACCTCCTCTTATCAGCCAATTGAGATCCGGACCCAGCACAAAATCGGGAATCCTGTCCAAGGTTCCCTTTAAATCGTGAAGGTCGTTTTCCACCTCATACGTATGATTGTGCAAATTGGCCTCTATACCATTGTCTTCACATACGGACCTAACTTTTTTTAAAAGTGCTGCTTGCGCATCGAGTTCGGCCTCTGTTTTAAGACCATCTTTCTTGGCCCCCACGGATATACCAAATGTTTTGCCGCCGACCTGGGCCAATCGTGGAACCACAGTCTCAATGTCTTTCATGATAGCTTTATGACGTGTAATATCCCACATCCGAATACCCACCCCATAGGAAGATCCTGAAACAGGTAGCTTATATTTTTCTATGAGTGCGCTTAAGCGTTGCACGGAATCGTCATGACGCAACTGACCCTCCATAATTTCCACACCTGCCATACCCGCATAGCTCAAATCAGAAAAAACGGTATCCAAAACAGGGGTGCAATCCCAATTCGGAGGAAATTTACTGGCATAAATCCAGAGATGGGCGCTAATGGGAATTTTGTTTTGGACCGTATATTGTTTGAATGAACCTAGTAGACTACTTGGCGATAATAACAGGCCCGCGGAGCCCAAACTTGATTTTTGAACAAAACTTCTTCTATTCATTTTTTCCATGTTGAGAAAAGGTAGATTGACGCGAATTAATTTGGGACTGGCTAAAGATAGCCAAAGCAACTTGTACGTACAAGTTTTTATGGTTTAATATTGTTAAATTCGCAAAGGGTTTTAATCCCAAAAGCTTAATCTTCCTTACCATGAAAATTGCCATCCTTTCAGACATTCATGATCATACAGACAATCTTCAGAAGGCCCTTGCCGAACCTGAGTTGCAAACTACGGAAACCCTGTTATGCTGTGGAGATCTCTGTTCACCTTTTATTATTAAACTGCTTGGACGGGCCTATTCACAACCCATCCATATTGTACTGGGCAACAATGATGGCGATGTCGCCTCCTTGATCGGTGTATCAAAGGAGTACCCAAATATTACCATACACGGGGAATACTTTCGGGGAGAATTGGGCGGGAAATCCTTCGCCATGAACCACTATCCGGAAAAAGCTAGAATATTGGCCGAGCATGGGGCGTTCGACGTGGTGTGCTACGGACATAACCACAACTTGGTAGCCCACGAAACCCTCAACGACACGCTTTTTATCAATCCAGGGACGCTTATGGGATTCCATGGCGGTAATTTAAAGACCATTCCGGCCACCTTTCTTATACTTGATTCAAAAACATTGGAAACAAAGGTGTATCGTATTTAGAGGAAAGCGTCCCCAAGGTCATCTTGCATTGAAATTGACAATGACCGTATGCACATATTTATAAGGGGGCCCGATCAAAAAGGCTATCTTTGCAAATTCCAAATAATTAGAAGTGTCCGACCCAAAATCCATTCGAATCAACAAGTTCCTAAGCGAAGTCGGTTATTGCTCACGTCGTGAGGCAGATAAGCTTATTGGGCAGGGCCGTGTTACTGTAAACGGGCAAATCCCCGAAATGGGTTCCAAGGTTTCGGAAAACGATACCGTTCATGTGGATGGGGAACTTATTTCAGAACCCAAGGAAAAACCGGTCTATTTGGCCTTCAATAAACCTATTGGTGTCGTTTGTACCACGGATACCCGGGTAGAGAAGGACAATATTATAGATTATATTGGTTACCCTAAACGTATTTTTCCTATAGGCCGCTTGGACAAAATGAGCGAGGGCCTCATCTTTCTGACCAACGATGGGGATATTGTCAACAAAATCCTAAGGGCAAGAAACCGGCATGAGAAGGAATATCTCGTTACCATCAACAAGCCTATAGACTACGATTTCGTGTACAAAATGTCTAATGGCATACCTATATTGAACACGGTGACGCGCAAATGTAAAGTGGAGCAAACTGGTCAACGGGAATTCAGGATCGTGTTGACGCAAGGCTTAAATCGGCAGATACGCCGTATGTGCGAATACCTGGGATACCGGGTAAGAAGTTTGAAACGTGTCCGTATTATGAATATCAAATTGGACGTCCCGACGGGGCAATGGCGGTATCTAAGCCAAACCGAGCTCAACGAAATCCATCGACTGGTCAAGGCCTCTTCCAAGACCCATGATGCCGGCCACAGGAGATAAAAAGATGATTGAAAACCCCAACTATTATAGTACCGACGACTATTTCCCAGGTTTCATTTTTTAAGGATGCAGAGGTTTGCATAGTGCAAATGCGGTTGTCCCGTGGTTCAATTTCAATACAAAAAGTAAAATGGAAGAATACCATGCACAATCCTGAAAAGATACGAACAAATAGGGTTTATTACCATCTTTTTAACAAAGTATTTCGTTAAAAATGCGTACCTTAGAGTTAACTTAATTCGTTGAGTGCCAAATATTAATCGCAATGCAGAATTTTATACAATTACCCAACAAATCCCTAGTGGCGGCATTATTGATAGTGTTTCTCATTGGGGTAATCGGAACACATAGGGCATCCGCTTTTTTCCAAAACGATCAACAACAGGAGATTTCCTTTAATCAATATAAGGGAGAAGTAATGGATGCATCCAACAAAAAACCGTTGGTATTCGCCACCCTGACCATTGAGGGAACCAATATAAGTACCATTACCAATACGGAGGGCGAGTTTGCCCTTAAAGTACCTAAGGACATAACAGAGGGTAACGTTACGGTCTCTTTCTTGGGGTACAAGGACAAGATAGTACCTTTAGCCCAATTTGAAAGCAATAACAATAAGATACTCATGGAGGTTTCCGTAACGGAACTCTCCGAGGTGAATATCGAAATCCCAAAGAGCGCCGGTGAATTGGTCAGGCAGACCTTAAAAAGAAAAGGGGACAATTATTTTGATGATCCTACTTTAATGACAGCCTTTTATAGGGAGACCATAAAAAAAAGAAGAAAAAATGTTTCCTTGTCCGAAGCAGTGGTCAATATCTATAAAACCCCCTATACATCACCACGTAGGGACGCTGTACAATTGTATAAGTCCAGAAAAAGTACGGACTATAGCAAGTTGGATACGGTAGCCCTAAAACTTCAGGGCGGTCCCTTCAACACCCTTTTTGTGGATGTAATGAAATATCCTGAGTATATCTTTACGGAGCAGTCCATAGATAAGTACGTATTCGAGTTTGATCGTTCGACCCGGGTCAACGACAAGCTAATTTATGTGGTTAACTTTGAACAGCACAGTAGTATTCCGGAACCACTATATAAGGGAAAACTTTATATAGACGTCCAGAACAGGATTCTTACCAGTGCCATATTCTCACTAAACATAACGGATAAGAATTTGGCTTCCAGAATGTTCGTCAGAAAGAAGCCTTCAAATGCCAGGGTATGGCCCAATGAAGTGGCATACAGGGTAGACTATCGGGAAAAAAATGGCAAATGGTACTACGGTTATAGCAATGTGCTTCTGGAGTTCAAAGTCAATTGGGATAAAAGGCTGTTCAATTCAGTTTATAGTATGACCTGTGAAATGGCCGTTACGGATTGGGAGAAAAACTTGTCCAGTGAATTCCCAAAATCAAAGGAAAGAATCAGGTCTTCCATTATTTTGGCGGAGGCTGCCAGTGGTTTTTCGGATCCCGATTTCTGGGGGGAGTACAATATAATAGAACCGGAAAAATCCATTGAATCCGCTATTAAAAAGATACAACGGCAACTGAAAAGAGCCAAGTCCAGAGGTGGGGCATCCGCTCCTTAATACTATCGGATAATAGTAATACATATGCAAAGCCGTTGAGGAATACATTTTTCAACGGCTTTTCTATTTTTCAAAGTTGACTTATAATCAAAGTGTTATTTTTTCGCAAATGTAGGGGGCTATATTGCATTTATCCATGCCCGCCTTTAGGGATTTTAAAAGTATATTTTTTGCATATTTGGTCTTGTTTAAATTTATTATTTTCAGGTTGTTTTTATACAGACCCATGCAAAAAAGAAGACAATTTATCGGCTCGGTTCTTGGTATTTCGGCTACAATGATGCTCCCAAATGACGCTTTCGGTAACGGTAATTCCATTTTTGAGAACGAACGTATTTTCCCCCCACAATTACGTAAAGGCAATGTTGTGGGCTTAATCGCCCCTGGATATGCCATAAATGAAGAAGTTCTGGAAGAGGCAAAAACTGCGCTAAGGGCAATGGGTCTTGTTCCCTATCATACGGAACGTATCTTGTCAAAGCATGGCTATTTTAGTAATACCGATGCCCAAAGGGTCAAAGATGTAAATCATATGTTCGCCAATCCTGACGTAGACGGTATTCTATGCGCCAGAGGAGGGTATGGTTGCACCCGAATCATGCATCTGGTGGACTATGAAAGCATTAAAAAAAACCCTAAGGTTTTTATCGGTTTTAGCGATATTACGGCACTTCTGAACGGTATCTTTACGGAAACCGGACTTATTACCTTTCATGGTCCTGTGGGGAGTACACTCAACGACCCTTATAGTATTGAGCAATTACAAAAAGTGGTAATGCATCCCCAAGATCAACTGCTCATCCAAAATGCCAAAATCAAAAATCAACGAATAAGGGAGAATCCTGAATATGAACGTTATGTCATCACTCCTGGTATAGGAGAGGGTAGACTTTTAGGTGGTAGTTTAACCCTTATCAATGCACTCATCGGAACGCCGCATGAAATTGATTTTACAGATTCCCTTGTCTGTATAGAAGATGTTGAAGAAGCACCCTATCGTATCGACCGCATGTTGACACAGTTACTGGCAGGCCAGTCATTTTCCAAGGCCGCAGGTATACTTTTTGGTGTAAGTGCGGGCTGCAATTCATCTACCAATCCGGATTCCTTTAGTTTAAAAGAGGTGATTATGGATAGAATAGGGCCTTTGAAAATACCCTCGGTATACGGCATGAGCTTTGGCCATGTAGCCCAAAACTTTACCTTTCCCATTGGGGTTAAGGCCCGATTGAACACGGAGGATATGACGTTACAGCTCTTGGAAAGACCTTTGGGATAACACTTTCCCCAAAAAGGTTAGTTGGCCACTTCACTTATAAACTTTAAGCGATAGAGGCGCAATTCGTCATCCTCATAATCCCCGTCAAACTCTTCCATGGCATCATCTATGTTATCAGTCTCCGCCTCTAGGAAATAGTCGTGTATTTCCTCTTGCTGGTCCTCATCCAAAATTTCGTCGATCCAGTAACCCAAGCTCAATTTAGTGCCACTAAATACAATCTGTTCCATTTCCTTGATCAGGTCCGGAATTTCAAGACCCTTGGCCGATGCAATATCGTTCAAAGGTAATTTGCGGTCTATATTTTGAATGATGTAAAGTTTTAGGCCGGAATTGGCCCCAGTGCTTTTTACGACCAAATCTTCTGGACGAACGATATCATTTTCCGCTACATAGGCGGCTATCATTTCCACAAAAGGCTTCCCATACTTTTTGGCCTTCCCTTCCCCTACACCATGGATATTCAGCAACTCTTCCATGGAAATGGGATATTTTAAGGCCATATCCTGTAGGGAGGGATCCTGAAAGACGACAAAAGGGGGAACTCCCAGCTTTCCTGCCTGGGACTTCCTTAGGCCTTTTAATTGTTTTAGTAGTTTTTCATCGGCTATACCGCCCTTGTTCGCCGCACTTACGATTGCATTGTCAGTGGCCTTATTGTACACATGGTCCTTGGTCATCATAAAGGATACGGGCGACTCCAGAAAATTCTTACCTTTTTGGGTTACATGTAAAATCCCGTATTGCTCAATTTCCTTTTTTAGGAGTCCGGCAACCAAGACCTGGCGTATTAATGCCATCCAGTGATTTTTATCCTTGTCCGAACCAATGCCGAAAACTGGTTTCTCATCCGTCTTATGGGAGGATATCAAGGCATTTACCTTACCGCGCAGGGTATTGACGATTTCCTTCGATTTGAATTTTTCATTCGTTCCCTGGACCACCTTTAAAAGTTTTATTACATCTTCCTTGGCCTCTTGTTTCTCCTTGGGGTTTCTGGTATTATCATCCATCTCCGCCCCGTCCCCATTTATTTCATCAAACTCTTCTCCAAAATAATGTAGCATAAATTTTCTTCGGGACATGGAGGTCTCCGCATAAGCCACCACCTCCTGTAAAAGCGCGTTTCCTATCTCCTGTTCGGCAACCGGCTTTCCGGACATGAACTTTTCAAGTTTTTCAATGTCCTTGTACGAATAAAAGGCAAGGCAATGGCCTTCTCCTCCATCCCTACCGGCACGGCCGGTTTCCTGATAATAACTTTCAATGCTCTTAGGAATGTCATGATGGATAACAAAACGCACATCTGGTTTGTCAATGCCCATTCCAAAGGCTATGGTAGCTACCACCACATCTACCTCCTCCATTAAAAACATGTCCTGGTACTTGGAACGGGTTTTTGCATCAAATCCAGCATGATACGGCACTGCGCTAATGCCATTTACCTGCAACACCTGCGCCAGTTCTTCCACACGTTTCCTGCTCAGACAATAAATGATTCCAGATTTCCCGGTATTCTGTTTTACAAATCGGATAATGTCCGCATCCACATTTTCGGTCTTGGGCCGTACTTCATAAAAGAGATTGGGTCTATTGAAGGAAGCCTTAAAGACCTTGGCATCCATAATCCCCAAATTCTTTATAATATCCTCCTGTACCTTTGGAGTAGCCGTTGCGGTAAGCCCTATCATAGGTATGTCATTGCCCAAGCGGTTTACAATAGTTTTAAGGTTTCGATATTCCGGCCTAAAATCGTGTCCCCATTCCGAGATGCAGTGCGCCTCGTCCACGGCAACAAAAGAAATCTTTACCGATTGTAAAAAATCCACATATTCATCCTTAGTCAAGGATTCGGGAGCCACGTACAATAATTTTGTCACACCTTGGGTAATATCCAACTTTACCTGTTTTACCTCATTTTTCGTCAAGGAGGAATTGAGCACATGGGCCACCCCATTATTGGAAGAAACGCCCCGTAGGGCGTCCACTTGATTTTTCATCAGCGCAATGAGTGGTGACACCACTATGGCCGTTCCTTCTTGCATCAATGCAGGGAGTTGGTAGCATAATGATTTGCCGCCACCGGTGGGCATGATTACAAAAGTATTATTTCCTTGGATTATATTTTTTATGACCCCTTCCTGAAGTCCTTTGAAGTGCGAAAAACCGAAGTATTTTTTTAAAGAGGCATGAAGGTCCAGTCCATTCGAAACCCTACCGTTTTTTTGCATTTTATATCTGTTGAATTAGAGCGCAGTCAAAATTTTAATTACTTAAGATACGTATTTTTAAAATTTAAAACGCTTTTTGTTCAATTTAACTTTATTAAAACATAAAGTATCCCATAAAATTAAGTTTACGTAGTTTTGTAAACTTAAATATAGCACTCTTTTAGGAATACTATCCACAATTTAGACATTTATAGGTTGAGCAAAAACGAAGCCATACTTGCCTTGGCAAAAAAAACTTTTGAAACGGAAAGTAAGTCCATTGGACATCTTGCCTCTTTATTGAACGACGATTTCCCAAGTGCGGTTGAATGTGTTATAAAATCCAAAGGAAGGGTAATTGTCTCCGGCATCGGTAAGAGTGCTATTATCGCCTCTAAAATTTCGGCAACTTTAAATTCCACCGGTACCCCGGCCGTATTTATGCATGCCGGTGATGCCATTCACGGGGATTTGGGCACCATACAGGAAAACGATGTGGTCATCTGCATTTCAAAAAGTGGCAGCACTCCCGAAATTAAAATGCTGGTTCCCCTCATAAAGCGGGGTAAAAACAAATTGATCGGAATGACCGGTAATCCAGATTCATTTTTGGCCAAACAGTCCGACTTTGTCCTAAATACTTTTGTTACCAAGGAGGCCTGCCCAAACAACCTGGCCCCGACCACAAGTACAACGGCCCAATTGGTCATGGGAGACGCCCTGGCCATATGCCTACTGGAACTCAAAGGTTTTAGCAGTACTGATTTTGCCAAGTACCACCCCGGGGGATCTTTAGGAAAGCGCCTCTATTTACGGGTAGCGGATATTGCCCAAAACAATCAACGTCCACAGGTGGAAATGGATACGGATGTGAAAAGGGTTATTGTGGAGATTTCCGAAAAAATGCTCGGTGCCAGCGCGGTCATAAAGGATGAAGAGATCGTGGGAATCGTTACGGATGGCGATGTTCGAAGAATGTTGAATAAATACGATAACATCAACGGACTTACTGCAAAGGACATCATGACATCGAATCCAAAGACCATAGAATCCGATGTGTTGGCCATTAAAGCATTGGAATTAATGCAAGATAAGGGAATATCCCAAGTGTTGGCGGTGGAAGGGAAAAAGTATGTGGGTGTAGTACATTTGCATAATCTAATCAATGAAGGAATACTCTAATGGCAAAAAAGGTAAGTAAAGACCCTAATGAAATGTCCTTTTTGGATCATTTGGAAGAGTTGCGATGGCATTTGATACGCTCTACCCTAGCGATAGTTATCATTGGATGCGTGGCATTTGTTTTTAGTGGCTTTGTATTTGACTCCATTATCTTTGCCCCATCGCAAATGGATTTTCCGACCTATAGATTCTTCTGTAGGGCGGCCACCTTTATTGGGATTGAATCGGATTTTTGTGCGGACAAGCTTCCCTTTACCATTCAAAGCCGTACCATGGGTGGGCAGTTTTCCGCTGATATCTGGACAGCCATCTGGGTAGGTTTTATTGTGGGCTTCCCTTATGTGCTGTACGAAATGTGGAAATTTATAAGCCCGGGGCTTCATCCCAACGAGCGTAAGCACTCCCGCGGATTTATTCTTATTGCCTCCGCCCTTTTCTTTATGGGCGTACTATTCGGATATTATGTAGTGGCTCCCTTGTCCATAAACTTCTTGGGTACCTATCAGGTGAGCGAACTGGTCCTTAACGAATTTGACATTAGTTCCTTTATAGGTAGCGTAAGAACATCTGTTATTGCCTGCGGTGTTCTTTTTGAATTGCCTATAGTCATCTACTTTTTGACCAAAGTAGGCCTGGTGACCCCTGAAATCATGAAGAAGTACCGAAAAATTGCTTTGGTAATCGTCCTGATTCTTTCTGCGGTAATCACGCCCCCGGACGTAACCAGCCAAATCATAGTGGCGGTGCCGGTATTGATTTTGTACCAGGTGAGCATCTATATTTCCAAGGTGGTCCTAAAACGGGAGGCAAAAAAGGAAGCGAAACAAAAAGCCGAGGCCTCAGGGTTAAAAAAGACCTAAATGCTAAAGTGTTTCAAAAGTTTCTTGTTTCTTTTGTCTTGGTTATATTAAAATGTAAAAGCATAAAATTGTGAACGGAAACGGGAAAGGTGATATATAGGAAATGAAGCTAAGAGCCGAAAACATCATGAAGGCCTACAGGGGCCGAAAAGTGGTAAAGGGGATTTCACTGGAAGTAAACCAAGGTGAAATCGTTGGTCTGTTGGGGCCGAATGGGGCAGGAAAGACCACATGCTTTTATATGATCGTGGGCCTTATTAAACCCAATGACGGGCGCATATTCCTTAACGATATGGAAATCACCAAATTTCCCATGTACAAGAGAGCCCAGAACGGTATTGGCTATTTGGCACAGGAAGCTTCCGTATTTCGCAAACTAAGCATAGAAAAGAACATTCTAAGTGTATTGCAGCTCACTAAATTGAGCAAAAAGGAGCAACTCATGAAGATGGAATCCTTAATCGAGGAATTCGGTCTTGGACATATTCGAAAAAACCGTGGGGACCTACTTTCTGGCGGGGAGCGCAGACGTACGGAAATAGCAAGGGCACTAGCTACGGATCCCAAATTTATTCTTTTGGACGAACCCTTTGCCGGTGTCGATCCCGTTGCCGTTGAGGACATACAGCGCATCGTGGCCCAATTGAAGAACAAAAATATAGGTATACTTATTACGGACCACAATGTACAAGAGACCCTTGCCATTACGGAACGATCGTACCTTATGTTTGAAGGAGGTATCCTAAAATCGGGGATTCCTGAAGATTTGGCCGCTGATGAAATGGTTCGCAAAGTCTATCTGGGTCAAAATTTCGAACTTCGAAAGAAAAAACTGGATTTTTAAAAGCGGCTAGCATGGAAAAGAATACTACGGGCCCTTTTTCAAATCCTTTATATAATGGACCAAGGTATCTTCTTCCCTAAAACCGAGACCTAAATGAAATTTACGTGATTGCTCATTGGAAGCCCATGTATCCGAACCCATTTGCGTACATCCCTTTTGCAAGATCCATTGCTCGCCTAAATCTACCAATTTTCGGGCAACACCATGTTTTCTGTAGTCGGGTTTTATAAAAATGGCCTCAATATAACCTACGGGTGTGGAATTGGAACCTTCCACATAGTCATGGCGTATGGATACATTGATAAAACCGATTATGCCTTCCTTACTTTTGGCAAAGAAAGTCTCCTGGTTATCCGATTCCATAACCTGGTGCAAATCCCTTTCCAAATGATCCATTGCGTACCCTGGAAACAACTCCAAAGACATTTTGCGCCATTCGTCAAAATGCGCCTTATTGAACCTTATATATGCAATGTTATCCAATTTCTACTTGTTTTTGGCGGTTATATTCCCGGTCCAAGATTCCAAGATATAAAAGACAATAATAATCGGTATGCCCAAAAACCGCATGGTGATCAATAAGACCAAACTTATAATGATAAAAATGTAGCGCAAGGCATTATCCTTGAAACTCCAATTTTCAAATTTAAGGGCGAAAAGTTCAATCCTTGAATTTAGCAAAAATCCACTTAAAAGAGTTACACTTATTAAAAACCATTGATTTAGAATAACTTGGTTCAGCACATCATTATTCTGATATAAAAGAATCAGCGGAAGTGAAATAATCAACAAGGCATTGGCAGGTGTCGGTAAGCCGATAAACGAGGTCGCTTGATTTTCATCAATATTGAACTTGGCCAAACGGTAGGCAGAGGCCAAAGTAATCAGAAACCCAAAAAAAGGTAAAAAAGAAATGTTGGTAATACTATCCCAAGAAATCGTGGAAGCTGTGTTCGAACCGCCCAGGGCCGACATATTCAACAGCTGGAACATAATAATACCTGGCACCAAACCACTTGTAATCATGTCTGCCAAAGAATCCAATTGAACACCTAATTCACTTTTTACGCGTAGAAGTCGAGCGGCCAATCCATCCAAAAAGTCAAAGAAAATCCCCAAACAGACAAAAAGGGCGGCCATTTCCAACACATTGGCCACAGCAAACACGGTCGCTATGCAGCCGCAAAGAACGTTCAATAGGGTAATCACATTCGGAATATGCCGTTTCATTATTGTCGGTTTTCGTAAAAATAAGACAATTTTTGGGCAATCGGATTAGTCCATATTTTATTCGGATATTTGCTCAAGTACCATTACTCGGTAAATTATGCGATCAAGAGCACTGTTGTTAGCGCTATCTTTTGGTTTGTCCTTTTGGGGCGTTTCCCAAGAGGTACAACTTTCACAACTATCCAGGATAAGCATTCTTACCTGTGGCCCTGGGAGTGATTTATATACGACCTTTGGCCATAGCGCCTTTAGGGTAAATGATCCATCAATTGGAATTGATGTAGTATATAACTATGGAACCTTTGATTTTAACCCTCCAAAATTCTATTTTGAGTTTGCACAAGGCAAATTGTTGTATTCGTTAAGTAGACAGGACATGGGTCGTTTTCTAAATGTCTACAAGTACGAAAACCGCTGGGTAAAGGAACAAATCCTAAATCTCACCCTACCGCAGCGCCAGGAACTGTTCCGATTTTTGGAAGTGAACAATCGGCCAAAAAACAGAACATATAAATATGATTTTTTCTATGATAATTGCGCTTCAAAAATTTGGGATATACTTAAAGAGGTCTATGGCGAACAATTGCAATTAAAGGAAAACTATTTAAAAAATCTATACACATTTCGGGAATTGATCCATCAACATTTAGAGACGAATTCTTGGTCGGCTTTCGGAATTGATTTGGCCTTGGGATCGGTTATTGATAAAACGGCTTCTCCCAAAGAGCATATGTTTTTGCCTATTTATGTAATGCGGCAATTGGAGGGTTCCCAGTTGGGAAAAAAACCCCTTGCCTATGCCACCAAAACGCTCTTGCAGACGCTCCCTATCAAAAAGGGTAACAATTTTTTCCTGACACCCTTATTTTGGCTTTTGATCGTACTGGCCATAGTTTGGATCATCACCTATGTCGACTTTAAAAAGAATAAAAGAAATCGTTGGCTTGATTTTACACTTTTTAGTATTACCGGATTGGCGGGGTGCCTTATTTTTTACCTATGGTTTTTAACGGATCATACCGCTACGGTCGGCAACTTTAATATATTGTGGGCGTTCCCTATAAATTTAGTCCTATCTGTTTACCTGATTCGAAAAACAAAAGCCCCAAAATGGCTGACCGGATATTTAAAAGTGCTTATGGGGCTTTTGGTCTTGATGATTATTTTGGGGCTTTTTAAGATCCAAATATTCTCACCTTTGCTCCTGCCCATTCTATTGGCCTTGGGGACCCGTTATTTTTATTTACTGCTGCAAATTCGAAATTCCAGGGCATTTTAAAGGATGAATCTGACCACAGTAGAAAATATAGTGAAGTCGTATGGGGAACTCGTACTTTTCCAAAATATATCCTTTGGCATCAACAAAGATCAAAAGATAGCCCTGATCGCTAAAAATGGGACTGGAAAGACTTCGATCCTTAACATTCTTTCCGGACAGGACACTCCTGACTCCGGACAGGTAAATTACCGGAAAGGACTTCGTATCTCGTATTTGGAACAGGAACCTGACTTAAATCCACAACTCACCATAGAGCAGACTATCCTTGCATCGGATAACGAAGTAATCCAAATAATTGCGGATTATGAAAGGGCATTACAATATTCCGATAATCAAGACGCCTATCAAAAGGCATTTGAAGCTATGGAACGCTATGGGGCCTGGGATTTTGAAACCCAATACAAACAGATTCTTTTTAAACTGAAACTGGAAAATTTGGATACAAAGATCGGGCTCCTCTCCGGAGGGCAGAAAAAGCGTTTGGCATTGGCCAATGCCCTAATCAATAGACCTGACCTGCTCATTTTGGATGAACCCACCAACCATTTGGACCTGGAAATGATAGAGTGGTTGGAACAGTATTTCATTAAAGAAAATATAACGCTATTTATGGTTACCCATGACCGTTATTTCCTAGAACGGGTTTGCAATGAAATTTTGGAGCTGGATAACGGAAAGCTATATGGGTACAAAGGCAACTATTCCTATTATTTGCAAAAAAAGGAAGCTCGTTTGGAGCAGGAATCGGTGGAACGACACAAGTCCCAACGGCTGTACAAAAAGGAGCTGGATTGGATGCGAAGGCAGCCCAAGGCCCGCACCACGAAATCCAAATCCCGTACCGATGATTTCCACACCATAAAGGAAAAGGCCCACCAACGTAGGAAAGAACATGAAATACAATTGGAACTGAATATGGAGCGGATGGGCAGCAAAATCCTGGAACTTCATAAGGTTTCCAAAAGCTACCCTGAAAAGCCTATTTTGGAAAGGTTCGATTATACCTTCACCAAAGGTGAACGTGTTGGAATCATTGGAAAAAATGGTACGGGAAAATCTACATTCCTCAATATTATTACCGGGACGGATAGACCCGACAGCGGGAAAATAGTAGTCGGGGACACCATTAAATTCGGCTACTACACACAAGCCGGAATCACCATTAAAGAGGGACAGAAGGTTATTGATGTCATTCGGGAGTTTGGCGACTATATCCCCTTGAAAAAAGGTAGGCAAATCTCGGCTCAACAGCTATTGGAACGCTTCCTTTTTGATCGTAAAAAGCAGTATGATTTTGTCGAAAAACTGAGTGGAGGGGAGCGGAAACGACTTTATCTATGTACTGTGCTTATCCAAAACCCCAATTTTTTGATTTTGGACGAACCGACCAACGATCTGGATATTATAACGCTCAATGTATTGGAGAATTTTTTACTCGATTTTCCAGGATGTTTGATCGTAGTATCCCATGACCGCTATTTTATGGATAAAATCGTAGATCACCTTTTTGTTTTCAAGGGCAGTGCCATTATAGAAGACTTTCCGGGGAATTATTCCGACTATAGGGCCTATGAGGACAGTAAAACTAGTGAGGCAAGGCAAGAAAAGGGAGCCCCTTCCGAATCTGGGCCAAAAAAATCGTGGAAGACGGAAGACAATAGGACCAAAATCTCCTACCTGGAACAAAAGGAGTACAAAAAGTTGGAAAAGGACATTCAAAAATTAGAGCGTGAAAAAGTTGAGATAGAACAAAAGTTTATGGATACCTCCCTTAGTGGTGAAGAAATAGACGAACTATCCATTGCGTTACAGAAAATAACGGATAGCATAGACCAAAAAACCGAACGTTGGTTCGAACTATCGGCGATGTTGGAGTAGCCCCTATGAAGCAGGTTAAACTTAAGTTTGTCCAAGTAGGCCCACCATATTTAGAAACTGGTCCCGTCTTTAAGGGTAGTGGTCCAATTGAATACTAACCGTGTCAGTAAGCTTTTTCAAATACCTAAAATTCCTGTTTACTTCCTGCAATCAGCACGGGGTGCATTCCCCGTTTGTCTATAATTTTATTACCCGATCTCTGTATACCAAACCCAGGTACAAAGGCAACAAGGTCTTTGATATACTGCTAAAGAGTATTGGCTATTTTAACGCCCGGATAGTCCATTTTCCTACAGAAAATAGTGTTTTAAAGGATGTAATACAGGAGAGTTTCCCAAAAACGGTATTCAAGGGAAAGCCTTATGACATTATCTACTTGGAGCATCCTGAAGAAGACCCCTTTCAAGACTACGGTTCACTTGGAAATGCAATTCAGAATGATAGTATGGTATTGATCAATTCCATCCATAAGAACAGAAAAGCGGAGACGCATTGGGAAAACATAAAAAAATGGGAACACGTTACCGTAACCATAGATTTCTTCCACTGCGGAGCTGTATTCTTTAGAAAGGAACAGGCAGAGGAGCATTTTAAAATTCGGATATGATCGCGTAATTTTAAATATCAAGAAAAACATTATGGATTATTCAATTTATACCGTACTTGGGATACTTTTTGTGGTCTATCTTTTCATTACGATTTACAATAAGAAACAATCCAGACGCCGAAGGGATAAAAAATTTATGGATGGCTATGGGCGGCATAGAAAAAAGGAAGAAGACGAAAAAAACTAGGCACCAAAAGTACAATATGGGCCTTACCAAGGGCTTGAAACCGGATTTATGAACTGAAACGAACATGAATTTTTTAATCAGGAATTGTATATAGTGGAGTGCTTAAAATAAATTCATGAAAGAACGAGTACAACGCGTGCTTGCCTGCCTCAGGCAGGGTTGCTTGGGTTCCTAAATTTTATATGGCTTTTTTTAAGCATTTAGAAATTTCAAACACATGAAAATATATACCAAGACAGGCGATGATGGTACCACGGCATTATACGGGGGGACACGGGTCGCAAAGCACCATATTAGAATTGACAGTTATGGAACGGTGGATGAACTCAATTCCTGGCTAGGACTGATTCGGGACCAAAAGATAGATGAAAATACCAAACAGGTATTGGCAAAGATTCAGGATAAATTGTTTACCGTCGGCGCTATTTTGGCCACAGATCCTAAAAAGGCCCAATTGAAGAGTGGGCGGGAACGATTAAATATTCAAAAGATAGGAAGTAAGGATATTGAACTCTTGGAAAAAGAGATGGATAAAATGGATGAAACACTTCCACCAATGACTCATTTTATACTTCCGGGGGGTCATACAACAGTGTCATACTGCCATATTGCCAGAACCATCTGCAGGCGAGCGGAGCGCTTGGCGGTTCAATTATATGAAAAAGAACCGTTTGATGACCAAGTTTTGTCGTATATAAATAGACTTTCCGATTATCTCTTCGTATTGGCACGAAAGTTGTCAAAGGATTTACTGGCAGAAGAGGTTAAGTGGATTCCTGAAAAGGGAGAATGAAAGACGATCAGGGTTGGCCTAAAAGTTGCACTTTCATCGGTTAAATTTGTCTTTCTCTAATAATTTCATTATTTCTTCGTTATCAAACTATCAATACAAAAATAAATGGTGAAAACGGCTGAAATACTTGTGAAATAACTTGACAATGTCGTTTTAAAATTTATTTTTGCAAAAAATTTAAAATCAAACTATTACCATGTATTGGACATTAGAATTAGCATCCTATTTGAGTGATGCGCCATGGCCAGCTACCAAGGATGAATTAATAGATTACTCCATCCGTACCGGTGCTCCTTTGGAGGTTGTGGAAAACCTTCAATCTATGGAAGAGGAAGGTGGGGAAATATATGAATCCATTGAAGAGATATGGCCAGATTATCCTACCGAGGAAGATTACCTCTGGAACGAGGACGAATATTGATAACATTAACGCAATTGCAACAAAAAAGTCTCTAACGAGGCTTTTTTTTTATGTAATTTTGGCAGCAAATCGCCTGCATTTTAGGCGATTTTAAAAACTGGAATGCCTTTTGTTGACACAGTAGGTGTGCCAAGAGAAAGACACGTTTAATACAAATCATGGCTGCTTGTACTTTTTTGATTTTGCCGTGATTTTTGATAGTAATACCATCTAGTATGAGTTTGTTAAATTCAGTTCTAAAAGCCTTTGTGGGCGATAAATCCAAAAAGGACGTCAAGGAGCTACAGCCTTTGGTCGTTAAGATAAAATCCTTCGAATCGCAGTTGGAGGGGCTGAGCCACGATGAGTTACGGAACAAGACTGTGGAATTCAAAAAAAGAATTCAAGACGATAGTAAGGATGCCACTGATAAAATAGCGCAATTGGAGGAAGAGGTACAGGCCTCCAATGATATTGATAAGAACGAGGAAATTTATTCGGAAATAGATAAACTTAGGGAAGAGGTTTACAAACTATCGGAGAATACCTTGAATGATATCTTGCCCGAAGCCTTTGCTGTGGTAAAAGAAACTGCCAAGCGATTTGTTAAAAACGAGACCATCACCGTAAAAGCCACGGAATTTGACCGCGAGCTTTCCGGAAGGAAGGATTATGTATCCCTGGACGGTGATGATGCCGTATGGAAAAATTCTTGGGATGCCGCGGGGAAGGAAGTCACTTGGGACATGGTGCACTATGATGTGCAGCTCATTGGGGGCATAGCCCTACATCAAGGAAAAATTGCGGAAATGCAGACTGGGGAGGGAAAAACCCTGGTGGCCACATTGCCCTTATATCTTAATGCCCTGGCCGGAAAAGGGGCACATTTGGTAACCGTAAACGACTATCTGGCCAAACGGGATAGTGCATGGATGGGGCCCCTCTTTGAATTCCATGGGCTTTCCGTAGATTGTATCGACCACCACCGTCCCAACTCGGACGGAAGGAGGGCTGCCTACAATGCGGATATCACCTACGGTACCAATAATGAATTTGGTTTTGACTACCTAAGGGATAATATGGCCCACACCCCGAAGGATCTGGTACAACGTCCTCACCACTATGCCATTGTGGATGAAGTAGATTCCGTTTTGATCGATGATGCCCGTACCCCCTTGATCATTTCGGGACCTGTTCCCGAAGGCGACCGCCACGAATTCAATGAGCTAAAGCCAAAGATTTCGGAAATCGTCCAAAAACAACGTCAACATCTGACCGGGGTTTTGGCAGAGGCCAAAAAATTGATTGCCGAGGGCGATACCAAGGAAGGTGGCTTTTTATTGCTTCGTGTACACCGCGGCTTGCCCAAGAATAAGGCCTTAATCAAATTTCTGAGTGAGGAAGGCATAAAACAGTTGCTGCAAAAGACAGAGAATTTCTATATGCAGGACAACAACAGGGAAATGCCAAAAGTAGATGAGGACCTACTCTTTGTCATTGAAGAAAAGAACAACCAAATAGAACTCACGGATAAGGGAATCGATTACCTGTCCGGGGAGCAGAATAGGGATTTTTTCGTGATGCCGGATATCGGCAGTGAAATCGCCAAGATCGAAAGCCAAAATTTGGAAATCGAAAAAGAGGCCGAGCTAAAGGAAGATCTATTTAAAGATTTTACCGTAAAAAGTGAGCGCATCCATACCTTGACCCAGTTGTTAAAGGCCTATACGCTCTTTGAAAAGGACGTGGAATATGTGGTTATTGACAACAAGGTGCTCATTGTAGACGAGCAGACGGGCCGAATTATGGATGGACGCCGCTACTCGGATGGATTGCATCAGGCTATCGAGGCCAAGGAAAATGTAAAGATAGAGGCCCTTACCCAAACCTTTGCCACGGTTACCTTACAAAACTACTTTAGGATGTACCGCAAATTGGCCGGTATGACGGGAACTGCCGTTACGGAGGCCGGAGAGTTCTGGGAAATCTATAAATTGGATGTTGTCGAAATCCCCACGAACCGACCTATAGCACGTGACGATAGAAACGACCTTATTTACAAGACCAAAAGAGAAAAGTACAATGCCATCATCGATGAGGTCACCAAACTCTCACAGCAGGGTAGACCGGTTTTGATCGGTACCACCTCGGTCGAGATTTCGGAACTACTTTCCCGAATGTTGACCATTAGAAAGGTAGAGCATAATGTACTCAATGCCAAACTACATAAAAAAGAGGCCGACGTTGTGGCCGAAGCAGGTAAGCCTGGTGTAGTGACCATTGCCACCAACATGGCGGGCCGGGGAACGGACATTAAACTAACAGATGCCGTTAAGCAGGCGGGTGGATTGGCCATCGTGGGCACGGAACGTCATGATTCCCGACGGGTGGATAGACAGCTAAGAGGGCGTTCCGGTCGTCAGGGAGATCCGGGAAGTTCACAGTTCTATGTCTCTTTGGAAGATAATCTAATGCGCCTTTTTGGTTCGGAACGTGTAGCCAAAATGATGGATAGGATGGGATTGGAAGAAGGTGAGGTCATCCAGCATTCCATGATGACCAAATCTATAGAAAGAGCCCAGAAAAAAGTAGAGGAAAACAATTTTGGTGTTCGAAAACGTTTGTTGGAGTATGACGATGTCATGAACGCCCAGCGAGAGGTAGTCTATAAAAGGAGACGGCACGCCCTGCAGGGTGAGCGCCTAAAGGTAGACATCGCCAATATGGTCTATGATACCTGTGAGGTTATAGCGGACACCAATAAGGCGGCCAATGACTACAAAAATTTTGAATTCGAACTCATCAAATATTTTTCCATTACTTCTCCAATATCCGAGGAGGAGTTTACGAAAATGGGGGTGCAGGAAATCGCGAACAAGGTGTATTCCGCCGCCTATGAGTACTATCAAAATAAAATGGAGCGTAATGCCGCAGCTGCATTTCCGGTAATCAAACAGGTATATGAGGACAATGCCAATAAATTTGAGCGTATCGTTGTGCCGTTTACGGATGGTGTAAAAAGCTTAAATGTGGTCACCAATCTTAAGGATGCCTATGAAAGTGATGGTAAGCAATTGGTGACCGACTTTGAAAAGAACATCACCCTGGCCATAATAGATGATTCCTGGAAGACCCACCTCCGCAAGATGGACGAATTGAAACAGTCCGTACAACTGGCGGTCCATGAACAGAAAGACCCCTTGCTGATCTATAAGTTCGAAGCTTTTGAACTTTTCAAAAGTATTATCGATAAGGTAAACCGAGAGGTGGTCTCGTTCCTGTTCAAAGGAGAACTGCCAACAGCAAACCCCAATGAGATACAGGAGGCGCGAAACGTTCGTAGACCTAAGGAAAATCTTCAGACCAGCAAGGAAGAAATTCCCAATAGTGATGAGTTGGCCGCCAGAAACAGAGCAGCCGGACAGACCCAAGGTCAAAGACCCCAGGTTACGGAGACCATTGTTCGCGAACGACCTAAGATTGGTAGAAACGAAAGGGTTACCATAAAGAACATCATGTCCGGGGAAAGCAAAACGGTGAAGTATAAGCAGGCCGAACCTCTTATCAACAAAGGGGAATGGGTCCTTACTGAAGATTAAAAAGTTTCGTCTTTATAATAGGACTTACGGCGGCCAATTGGCCGCCGTTTTCTATGCTAAAAACTCAAAAACCAGTCTATTTTATTCAATTCCAATAGGCTGTAATCCAGATAATCCAAAAAATCAATATCTTTAAAACAAACCTTAGCTCCTTAAAAAAATGACAACATCCAGACGCAAATTCCTTTCCTCCATCAGCATGTTAGCGGCAAGTTCCGCACTGCCCCTACACGCTTTTGATTTTGGCACTGCCAAAAAGCTTAAAGTAGCCTTGGTGGGCACAGGCATTCGGGGCATCACCTTTTGGGGCAAACGCTTGGTAGACGAGTACTCCGATATTTTGGAGTTTGTGGGACTCTGTGATATCAATCCGAGTAGGTTGGAATACGGAAAAGGGTACATTGGTACCTCTTGCCCCACCTTTACGGACTTTGGGAAAATGGTGTCAACTACAAAACCGGATTTGGTCATTGTCACCACCAAGGATTCCACACACCATGAGTTTATTATCAAGGGATTGGAAATGGGCTGTGATGTACTTACGGAAAAGCCATTGACCACGGACGAAACGAAATGTCAGGCGATTTTGGATGCTGAAAAGAAGTCCGACAAAAACCTTATCGTCGGTTTCAATTATAGATGGAGCCCCTACGCCACCAAGGTGAAGGAACTTTTGGCCAACAATGCTATTGGAAAATTGGTTTCCGTAGATTTTCACTGGTACCTCAACACCTATCATGGGGCCTCATACTTTAGAAGATGGCACGGACAGATGGAAAGCGGAGGTTCCCTTTGGGTACACAAGGCAACCCATCATTTTGATCTTCTCAACTGGTGGATAGACTCTGAGCCCGAGGAAGTATTTGCCTATGGGGATTTGGAATTTTATGGAAAGAATGGTCCTTTTAGAGGCGATAAGTGCCGCAGCTGTGAGCATCAATCCAAATGTGATTTTTACTGGGACATCACTAAGGACGAATTCAGCAAAAAGCTTTATGTGGACCATGAACACGAAGATGGATATATCCGTGACAACTGTCTATTCCGAAAAGAAATCGACATCTATGATAAAATGTCGGCCCAGGTAAAGTATGCGGACAATACCATTCTAAACTATTCCTTAACCACCTATTCACCGTATGAGGGTTGGCGTGTTGGTATTAATGGTACCGAAGGTAGGATCGAGGCTTGGCAGGATATTCCATATTTTAAGAATGAAACTACGGATGAGGCCGAAAAACATGCCAAGGAAATGGAACAGACCAGTAAAGATGAAATCTACTACGAGCCAGTAATCCTACATAAGCTTTGGAAGACCCATGAAACGGTACAAGTCCCCATGGAGAAAAGTGGTCACGGTGGTGGCGACAAAAGACTGCACGATAAAATCTTCAAGACCCCGGAAACCGAGGACGAATTTGGACGCACGGCAGGTGTTAGGGATGGGGCCATGTCCATTCTTATCGGAGTAGGTGCCCGGCGCAGCATTGAAGGAGGCAAGCCCATTAAAATTGCAGACCTTACCGATTTGAAGCCCAAAATTAAAAGAAGTTAAGGGACAAGCTTATAAAACCCGAACAGGCCTCCAATAATATAGCGAGCGTAGGTTTGGACAAAAGGCAAAAAAACTTCCTTGTGCCCAAAATAGTAGCGGCACCATTTGGAAGATATACCAAAACATGGTTAGTTTTACAGCGTAACCCTAACCTGACCTACCCTTTCTATGGCATCCGCCAACAGCATCGGTATCTAATACGCTTGGATATGCAGTACACTAAGGGAATGGAAGAAAGATTACGGGACAAGGCCAGACTGGTACTCAAAGTAAACTACTTCACTTCCATTTGTTCCCTGATTTTCTGTTTGCTCTGCTTCTTTGTGCTCAATATCACCAAGGTTATTCCCTATGTTTTTTTGGTATTTGGTGTACTCAACTTGATAAACACTTTTCTTTATAGGTATCACAAAAACCTGGCCCTTGCCTATAATATCGTTTCTATCATGGCATTGGGTGGGGCAACTCTTATCACTTTGTACAGTGGCGGCATCAATAGTCCGTTTATATTTGTGTTGGCATTGGTTGTTGTAGCTGGCTATGTGAGTACAAAGACGTATGGTGCCCTATATCTATACCTTATTTTATCGATTATTCTACTGATTTATGCACAAAGTATTGCCGATTTTAGATTTGCGGCCAATGTAGTTCCGGAAGGTTCCAAGGATCTATTTGCCTTATTGAGCATATTGTTTTCTGTCTACCTCTTGGGTGGGGTGTTCGGAAAAAACCTATTGCGTGTCCATCATAAACTCTACAAGACCAAAAATGAGGTGGAGGAAAAAATTAAGGAAAAAGAAACCTTGTTGAAAGAGGTACATCACCGGGTAAAGAACAACTTGCAAACGGTATCCAGCTTATTAAGCCTTCAATCACGGAACATTGACGACAAGCAGACCAAAGATCTTTTAAAAAACAGTCAGAACCGGGTCATCTCCATGGCTATGGTACACGAGATGCTATACATGCGCGAAGATCTTTCCAAAATAGAATATAAATCCTATGTGGAGGAATTGGCCGAATATCTGGTACGCTCCATTAAGGGAACCAGTAGCAATATTACCTTGGATATTGATATTCCGGATATAAAACTAAATATCGATACTGCGATACCCTTAGGATTGTTGATCAATGAAGCGGTAACAAATGCCCTTAAATATGGTATTGTGGATGATTCCAAAGGGGAAATCTTTATTAAGTTACGAAGGGGGGATGATGGTGAATACCAACTTAACATTGGCGATAACGGCATTGGATTTCCGGAAACCATGAATCACAAGACGACCAAATCCCTAGGACTAAAACTTATCCATAATCTGGCCCGTCAACTACGGGGTTCCATAATACGGGATGTCACCAAAAAGGGCACCTATTACATCGTGAAGTTTCGGGAAATCCATCAAAAGGTGCCGTCCTTGGCATAATTGCCAAAACCTCGGATTTTCTGCATAAAATCACCACCAATACAACAAAAATTCCTGTATTTTAGGACATCTACAATAATCCAGCTATCTCCACATCTTGTAAGGGCATTCTGCACCATTATCCCTATATTTAAGCGACTAATTCAAAAATATTGCTTCATGCTCAAAAAGACTCTTTTTTTGCTGCTGTTGTGCAGTGGTGCCCTTCAGGCACAGGATTACTTCTATAAAAAGTTCCATCCGTTTGCTGCCGATATTCCCTCACCCCAGGAATTTCTAGGCTACGGTATTGGGGAGCATCATACCCGCCATGATCTCATCGTTGCTTATTTGCAAAAATTGGCCGAGGTATCCGATCGCGCCTCTTTACAGGAATACGGAAAAACCCATGAGGGACGCAAGTTGGTCATCTTAACGGTTACCGACCCGGAGAATCTCTCTAACCTAAGTGCTTTGAAACAGCAACATTTGGCCTTTACCGACCCGTCCAAAAATGTTTCCAATTATGCCGAGGTTCCCATCTTTATCAATTTAGGTTATAGCGTACATGGCAATGAGCCTTCAACCTCGGAGTCGGCTTTGTTGACGGCCTATACCCTAGTGGCCTCGAACCATCCCGAAATCCAAAGCTATCGTAAAAATGCCGTCCTATTTATAGACCCTACCCTCAACCCGGACGGTCGTGACCGGCATACGCAATGGGCCAATATGTACCAAGGCAACCCCGAAGTGGCCGATCCCCAGGATGCCGAACATAATGAATACTGGCCTGGAGGACGAACCAATCACTATTGGTTTGATCTAAACCGTGACTGGCTCTTGGGCATTAATCCGGAAAGTCGCGGAAAACTCCTTTGGTACCACCAATGGTATCCTAATGTGGTGACGGACTATCATGAAATGGGAACGCAGAGCAGTTACTTTTTTGAGCCTATGAAGTCCAATGGGTCGTTAGACCCAATTATGCCAAAGGAAAATTATGAGGACCTCAACGAAATGTTCGGGAACTATTTTGCCCAAGCGCTGGACAGTATCGGTTCCTTTTATTTTACCAAAGAGGCCTTTGATGGTACGTACCCAGGCTATGGTTCCTCCTACCCGGATCTACAAGGCGGTCTGGGACTACTTTTTGAGCAGGCCAGTAGCCGTGGCCATCGACAAAAAACCGCTTTTGGTGAAATTACCTTCCCATTTACCATTCGCAACCAATATGTAACGAGCATGGCCACCATAAAGGCGGCCGTAGAAAACAAGGCTTATCTGCGCAAGTACCAGCAGGATTTCTTTAAAAGTGCCCTGACCAATGCGGGCAAAGGCAAAATTAGGGGGTATTCCTTTGGAGATGCCTATGATGCCAACCGTACCAAAGCTTTTATCGATAAGCTTTTACTGCATAAAATAGAGGTATTTAAATCAGGGGAAAACTATGTGGTACCTACGGCACAACCCCAATATAGAATGGTACAGACCATGTTCGAGACCTATGAAAAGTATCGGGACAGTGTATACTACGATGCTTCCGCCTGGTCCGTGGCCAATTTTTATAACATGCGGTATCGGCCAGTAAATTCCCTGAATTTAGGCGAAAAAGTGGAATCGACAGATAATTTGACCGCTCTGGCTCCCGTACAAAAATCAGACTACGCTTATGTTATCGATTGGGATGATTACAACGCCCCGGCCCTACTCAATCAGATACAGCAAAACGGCCTAATAGTTTCCTCGGCCTTTAAACCTTTTACTGCAAAACTAGGCCCCAAGGGAAAGCAATTCAACTATGGCGCCCTGGTAGTTCCTGTATCCCTACAGAAGAAATCGGTGGATGAAGTATATCGGATTATCCAGCAGGCCCAGCGAAAATTTCAGGTTCCCACCTATGGGATCTCCACGGGTTATAACCTAAAAGGTATCGACTTGGGAAGTCGTAATATAAAGGCCTTAAAAACTCCCAGGGCCGCCATGCTTATAGGTCAGGGAGTACGGTCCTACGAGGCTGGAGAGGTCTGGCATTTATTGGATACGCGTGTGGGCATGCCCATTACCAAAATCCCGATGCGTAATTTTAATAGGGCAAACATCGATAACTACAATATCTTGGTCATGGTCTCGGGGAGCTATGACCTGACCCAGAAACAACTGGATAAAATCAAGGACTGGGTAAGCAAGGGAAATACCTTGATTACGATTGGCACCGCTGCCCAGTGGGCCATTGAGAAGAAACTAGTGCTCGAAAAATTGACCAAATCCAAAAAGGACTCTACGGCCGTGGTAGAACGAAAACCCTATGTGAACGCGCCCGAAAACATCGGCAAGGAACAAATAGGTGGCATTATTCTTAAAGTAGACCTGGATACTACCCATCCCTTAGGTTTTGGCTACCAAAATCAACAGATTCCGATTTACAAGAATAACGAAGTATGGCTCTCGCCCAGCAAGAATGCCTATGCTACCGTAGCCCAATATACTGATGCACCCCATATAGATGGGTTCATTACCAAAAAGAATATGGAGGAGTTTGCAAAAGCTTCAGCCTCGTTGTTGGTCAGTAAACTGGGCAATGGACGTGTGGTCCTATTTGCGGACAATCCCAACTTTAGAGGTTCCTGGTATGGTACCAATCGATTGTTTTTGAACGCCCTGTTTTTGGGGGATAAAATCAACGTGCCAGGCGATTAGTCGACTGAATTGAATATAGACAAAATCGCTAATCGCAAAGGCGTCATTTTATAACAAAAATCCCCTTCCTTAAAAGGAAGGGGAAAAAATCATGCGGTTAACATGAGAAAGTGATGGCTGGAAACATTATTTGATATACATTCCTGTTTCTTTAAATTCTTCCAACGCCATTCCGGTGTCCCGGGA
The DNA here is from genome assembly GCF_028285715.1 of Ulvibacterium sp. Taxonomy (GTDB): domain Bacteria; phylum Bacteroidota; class Bacteroidia; order Flavobacteriales; family Flavobacteriaceae; genus Ulvibacterium. The sequence continues at coordinate 13,921 of NZ_JANQOO010000018.1, read as the reverse complement.
ATAGGGGTAGAATTTGTTTAGTGTACTTCCATTCTTCATTTACGTACCGGTACCTTTAAAGGTCGCAAAGCACCTTTGGACTTGGGAAATACAGCAACATAAGTGACTACCAAAAGAATTGAAACGGTAATAAATGCAAAGATCATAGCTAATAGATTTAGGGTTAAGGTATTGGGGAACCTTTAGGCCAATTTGGCTTTATTTTTTTTGGTGCGGAAAGACAGGGCTTTCTTTACTCTTGAATTTCGGAATTTGTATAAACGCGCGACTTGATCTTGGCCGGGTTGCGTACCTTGGAAAGTAGCGACAGGAACAGCAAGGCTACCATCCAGAACAACACCCATTTCAATAGACTCCACTTTAACATCGGTTTGTGTGTTTTGTGCCAAAGCCATAGCTCCGAAGAGAAGGACGATAAGCAAGGTTAAAATAGACTTCATGTCAGTGCGATTGGGTTACATAAAGATAACCCCGATAGCAAGCTGAGATGCTCTGTAAACCGCTGAACGACACGGATTTTCGGTTAGTGGACCTTTTATGGATGAAGTGTGAAAAAGGTCCGTTGAACGGAATCCAACCCCAACTCAACTTACCGAAAAAAATGCGGTTTTTATCGATAGTTTTGCAGTGGCTCCATGCTGTTACAGACATCGGCGGTTAAAATATACCCGTACTTTTATCTTGTTTTCTGCTTATGTTTTGGAATACTCCTTGTACCCTTATTTAATGAAAGTCTCCTACACGGATATTTGGTACTGGGTATTTATACTAAAACTCTTAAAACGATGTTCTAACTGCATGTCATTTTTCAAACCTAAATCATGGATTTTTCTTTTATGGCTTGTTCATACGGTTTTCCATGCCCAAAACGCGACAGTAGAAAAAGGAAAGTTTGAACTGGAATTAATTCATGCCAGGAAGCTTAGTAAAATACAAGCCAATACATCGATTATTCTCAAATCGGATAAATTGAAAACAATCTTTGTAAAATTGAGAATGACGGCAAAAAATGGAAAGAGACAACTTTTCGATATCAATAAATTCTCTCTTATCGACGAAACCCATAGAATCCGAAGCAGGCCAATGGACATTTCCTGTCAAACCTTTACCGCTTTTGAGAATTTCGTCAAGCTGCTAAAACATCCTCCGAAAAAGAAAAACAGTGTTTTACCCTACAATCCCGAGATAAAGGATAGTTTTTCGGAATATACCTTTGAAGATTACGACAACTTGGAAATACCCTTGGACTATGATGGCTGGGGCAAACGGGAAAATCAAGTTATTTATTTTAAACCGCGAAAGTTCAAAACAAAAAAATTGAATTTCTTTTTTCCATTTCCCAAGAGTAGTACCTCGGGAATTCTATATTATGGTGATGAAATAGTAGGTAAAGTAAAATTTAAGTAATTAATAGGCCCATCTATTTTGTAAGGAACCGAGCCCAATTTATTTTAGTTATACGACTTGATTGGATAAAGTAAGGCCTACCCCCTTCTTTTATGTAAATTGTATAATACGTACTTAAAGGCTTTTGTCTTTAATAAAAGTGTTCCACACTATTTCTATTATGAACCAAGATCCAAACACTCAAGGGCCGGACAAAGATGAAGAGTTTAGAATATTGACCCCGGCAGAGCACGAACGAAATGCCACTGAATGGTTTGGGGCCATAATCCGATATTTATGGCATTTGGGGCAAAGGAAATTTGATACCTTTTACAATGTCAAGCAATTGAAGAAGAATTCCAGAATTGGGTGGTTATTCCAGATTGTGGTCATAGTGATTATATTTTATTTAAGTTACAAGTACCTAATTTCTCCCTAGATTCAATACTGCCTTTCATAAGTACCTATTCCTCTTTTTTAAACCGATATAAAAAAGGCTTACGTCGAGGGGCGTCTGCCTTAGGTTCCGATAACCGTTCAAATATATCCAGGGACAACATTTTCTTTTGAAATCGGCTTCGCTCCAGTTTCCTCTCAAGAATACGTTCGTGCAGTTTGTGCAATTGGGGCATGGTGAACTCCTCGGGCAAGAGATTAAAGGAAATCTGCTCCATCCCGATATCCCTTTTTAACTGTGTGCGGGATTCAAGTGCAATCTTGGCGTGGTCCATCAACATTGGGGGCAGATCATCCAGATTGTGCCAGGCACAGGGTTGGGAAAAAATGCCGCCCGTAGGCCGGGCATCCTCAATATGGATCAATGCATAGTAGGCCAACGATATAAAGCGCTTATTGATCCATAAATCCTTTTTCCAGTTATACCCTGCCGCCTTTAACAATCGCTCAAATTCCGACGCAAAATTTCGATCCCTATCCCCGAATACCTGAAAAAGGCGCAAATAGGGCTGTTGCAACCCGGTCCTTTCCTCCAATACCCTTACGGCCGCATCGGATACGGATTCGTCCTTTCCCACATAGCCTCCGGGCAGGGCCCAACTTCCTTCGAATTCCAACAATAAAACCTTTAACTCCCCATCCTTAAAACCGAGAATAACCACATCCACGGAAACATTGGGCAGATACAGTTCTTCCCCCTGATCTAAAAATTTTTGCACGTCCATAAATACAAAAGTAAAAATTTGTGGCAAAACGCCACATTTTATATATTTGTGGCAAAATGACACAAATATGGCCCGATCTAAATTTAAAAGAATCGCTTTAAAACTGCTCAAATGGTTCGGTATCACAATTGCCCTAATTTTGGTTGTGCTTAGCATTGTCGTAATCGTTAACCTCAACTACGATAGACCTTCTCTTTATGTCTCCAAAGAGTATCTTCAAAAGGAATATGCCGGTACCGATACCCAAGTAATTGCCCAAAACTTGGTTGCACAGATGAGTTTGGATGAAAAAATAGCGCAAATGTATGGAGAACCCTATGGTAGTGGAATGGCAAAGTTGGCGACCAATTTTTTGGTCAAGAAGCGATTTGCCCACATTTATGTTGGTGAAAACGAGAGACTGGGAATACCGCCTTGGGTACTGTCCGATGGACCCCGTGGAGCCCGGGTGTTGGGCGAGGACGTTGAAGGAGTTACCACCTTTCCCGTAGGTATGGCCCGTGGGGCAAGTTGGAACACGGATCTGGAATATCGCATTAACCAGGTCATTGCCTCTGAAATGCGAGCCAACAAAGTGAACTATGCGGCGACACCCTGTATTAATCTGCTGCGACATCCCGGATGGGGAAGGGCACAGGAAACCTATGGGGAAGATCCCTGGTTGTTGGGTGAGTTCGGGGTTGCAGCGGTCAAAGGTTTGGAAAAACACAACGTAATGGCATGTCCCAAACATTTTGCGTTGAATAGTATCGAGAATTCCAGATGGGTCGTCGATGTGGAAGTAGATGAAAGAACCCTGCGCGAAGTATACCTTCCACATTTTAAAAAAACGGTCCAGGAAGGTAAACCCGCATCCATAATGAGTGCCTACAATTCAGTCAACGGGGAGTTCTGCGGAAGCAATAAGGAACTGCTGACCCATATTTTACGGGATGATTGGGGGTTTGAGGGCTTTGTGACCACGGATTGGTTGATGGGTGTATATGATGGTGTTAAAGGAGTACAAGCCGGACTGGACGTTGAAATGCCATTTCAGCAGGTTTATACTCCGGAGGTCATACAAGAAGGTTTGGATAATGGCGAGATATCGAAGGCGGATATTGATAAAATCGTGACCCGATCCCTGACCACGAGATTAAAGTACGCATTGGTGAATGACCAGGTCAACTATCCAACAAGTGATATCGGCAAACCTTCCAGCATAGCACTTGCCCGGGAAGCGGCAGAGGAAAGCATGGTATTGCTAAAAAACGAGGGGGTACTCCCCTTTAAAAAACAAGGAGGGAAAACCATTGCGGTAATTGGGAGATTGGCGGACCTGGAAAACACAGGGGATCGCGGAAGTAGCGACTCCACACCTCTGTATGTAGAAACCCCTTTCGAAGGTATAAAAAAGCAGCAAGAAGCCCAAGGAAACAAAGTGGTCCTGGACGATGGAAGTAACCTTGAAAGAGCAAAAGAACTGGCTCAAAATGCTGACGAAGTCATTCTGGTGGTCGGTTTTACCCATGAGGATGAGGGCGAATACATTATCTTCAGCCGGGAACAGATGGAAGAGGCGGCAGAGGCAGGTAAATCCCTGGGGAAAGTTACCATAGGTGGTGACAGGAAGGATTTAAGCTTGTTGGAGCAAGACGAAAGGCTGATCAAGGCCCTACATCCCATGAACGACGACTTAGTAGTGGTGTATGTAGGCGGTAGTGCCATTGACATGTCTGCCTGGGAAGATGATGTACCGGCCATATTATTTTCTTGGTATGCCGGTATGGAAGGGGGCACGGCTTTGGCAAATATTCTCTATGGGGATGCAAATCCAAGTGGAAAACTGCCTTTTTCAATTGCCAAGGAGCAAAAGGATTACCCTCCTTTTACACCCTACACCAAAAAATTCGAGTACGGGTATTATCATGGGTATACCCTTTTCGACAAAAAAGGGACAACCCCGGCATATCCCTTTGGCTATGGTTTAAGCTATACCGACTTTGCCTATGATTCACTTGTCGTCAAAACCCATGAGCTTTCAACAACCGAACCCTTGGAAGTTGAAGTAAACGTTTCCAATACAGGTGCGGTAGACGGCAAGGAGGTAGTTCAACTGTATGTGGGTTTCTCCAATTCGGCAGTTGATCGTCCGGTAAAACTGTTGCGAGGGTTCAAAAAAGTGCATCTAAAAGCCGGTGAGACCAAAAAGGTAATGCTTGATGTGCCCACAAAGGACCTGGCCTGGTATAATCCGGACACGAAAAACTGGGAGGTCGAAAATATGGCCTATGAAGTTTATGTGGGTAGTTCATCCGCGGAAGGCGATCTGTTGCAATCCACTTTTGTCGTGAAATAGATGTATTTTCGATTTAAGTAGTCATTAGCTTCTTTTGGTGCTTGGTGTGTGCCAAATGTTGCCAAACCAAATGGCTTTTAGTCCCCATCGCTGCAAGGAAAGAAGGAAACAAAATTGCGAGAAAGCGCCTTCCTAATCGATCTACAGCATTACCTTTGCCAAAAGTTTATGGAAGTAATGTACAATACCATTGGTTGCGATTATGACCCTACGCGAAAGGCAGAAATGACTTAGGGGATTATGTATTTATCATCGGCAAAAGACCGTCTAGAATTAAAAAATAACCCTCCTGCAACCAAAGGGCCGGTCTTCGGACAATGGAAAGCAAACAAATTTCCAAGTCTATGTAAACCTTCCACCTATAACTTCCCAAGTATCCGTTCATTTTAGTATATTTCCAAAGGACTTGATCAAATCATCATTTAAAGTATACCGCATGAATACTAGACTATATCTCTCCCTTATTTGTATTGCACTCCTTTCCCTTTATGTACATGCCCAGCCCCAAAGGAAATTGGTAAAGGTGATCGTTTCCCCAGACCAAACCGACTGGACTTATGCTATTGGAGATCGACCCGAATTCTCCATTTCCGTATTGCGGAACAATATGCCCATGGAAGGCATTCAAATCAGCTACACCATACAACCTGATCCTGGGTATCGGACGTTAAAAATTTGGGACAAGGGTACCGTATCCCTAAAAAATGGGAGCGCAAAAGTAAAGGCCGGGAAAATGGATGAGCCCGGTTTTCTACGCTGTACGGCCACCGTAACCGTGGATGGCAAAGAATATTCCTCGTATACCACGGTGGGTTTTGCCCCTCATAAAATAGAACCGACCACTACCCTACCCAAGGATTTTGAGGAATTCTGGAACCAAGGCAAGAAAGCCTTGGCAGAGATTCCCATAAACCCAATCATGACCTTACTACCGGAAAGATGTACGGATAAAGTAGATGTCTATCATGTAGAATTAAACAACATTAAAGGTAAAATCTACGGAATACTATGTAGACCAAAAAAGGAAGGAAAACATCCGGCTATCCTTCGGGTACCCGGTGCCGGAATCCGACCTTACTATGGTGAGGTTTCCGATGCCGAGGCCGGATTCCTATCCTTTACCATTGGTATCCATGGGATACCTGTAAATATGGAGAAGAAAGTGTATGACAATCTTATGCAAGGGGCTTTGAACAGCTATTGGACCACCAATCTGGACGATAAGGACAATGCCTATTACAAACGGGTTTATTTAGGTTGTGTCCGGGCCGTGGATTTTATTGAAAGTCTTGAAAGCTTTAATGGTGAGGATATTGGAGTCACTGGAGGAAGTCAGGGAGGAGCACTTTCCATTATCACCGCAGGCTTGGATGATCGCATCGATTATTTGGCGGCATTTTATCCCGCCCTTTCCGATTTGACCGGGTTTTTGCACGGCCGTGCCGGAGGTTGGCCCCAAATCTTTGTGGATGAGTATACCAATAAACCGGAGAAAATAGAAACCTCCAAATACTTTGATGTGGTGAACTTCGCCCGTTTTGTAAAGGTCCCCGGATGGTACAGCTGGGGGTACAATGATAATGTTTGCCCGCCGGCTTCTATGTATGCCGCCTATAACCTGATCGATGCCAAAAAGGAACTGCATGTTTTTCAGGAAACCCAACATTGGACTTTTCCCGAACAAAGGGAATTGCGTAACGCCTGGCTGTATAGACAACTGAACGACTAGAACTATGAGATAGTCATGAGACCGATAGTATTTCTTTTTGCTGTAGTATTAATGATAAGCCTCAGTCATTTGTGGTCTCAAGAGGAACCTAAAGATGCCTTTATCATGACGGTCACCGGGAAGGTTGGTTTGGAAAATCTGGGGAATGTTTTACCTCATGAACATGTTACCACGGATTTTTTGGGCGCGGAAATCGCACCCCAACCACGTTATCCCAGGCATATGGCCATAACTTCCATCTTGCCCTATCTTAAAAAACTAAAGGAAAGAGGCTATGGTCTGTTCTTTGAATGTACCCCAAACTATATTGGCCGGGATGTGGAATTGCTCAAAGCGCTTTCTGAACTTTCAGGTCTTAAAATCGTTACCAATACGGGATACTACGCCGCAGTTAACAAGAAATTCCTGCCCAAACACGCTTATACCGAAAGTAGCGAGGCCTTGGCGAAACGCTGGGAACAAGAATGGCGAAAAGGTATCGGGGATACCGGTATCCGGCCTGGATTTATAAAACTGGGCGTTGGAAAGGGGCCCTTGGATACCATTGAGGAGAAGTTGTTACAGGCTGCAATCATCCTCCATAAAAAAAGTGGTCTACAAATGGCCATGCATACCGGTGATGGTGAGGCGGCCCTTTCGCAATACCAAATTATTGCGGCGGCAGGCGTAGATGGAAAAAATATGATATGGGTCCATGCCCAAAATGGAAAGGACGACGAAAGACTGGCCCTTGCCCAGAAAGGGGTATGGATCAGTTTGGATGGCGTAAGTTCCGAAAAACTGGACAGTTACGTAAATATGATACGCGTGTTAAGGGAAAACCAGCTACTTTCCCAACTTATGATTTCCCATGACAATGGTTGGGGCGTGGAAGATGAAAAGGGTGTTATCAAGCTCGTTCCATTCGATAAGGGAAAAAATGTGCCTTACCAAACCATATATAATTTATTACTTCCAAGGCTTCAACAGTTGGGGTTTACCCAAGCCGAAATAGAACTAATAACTATCAAAAATCCTTTGAAAGCCTACTCCTTGACCCCTTAAATCTTTGTTGCTAAAAAGCAACATCTCCCAATTCCTTTCGAATATAGCGGTCAATTTCCAGAACTTCGTCTTTGGTTAACCGGATGTTGGATGCGGCCGCATTGGAAATTACTTGACCTTCATTCTTGGCACCGACCAGTACTGAAACAATGCCCGGTTTTTGTAGGGCCCAGGCGATGGCAATATAGGAAACGGGGCATTCGTGTTTTTCCGCCAAAACATCCAGAAGTGACAAAAGCCCCTGGATCTGAGGCCAAATTTCGGGCCGATAATAATTGTAAAAGCGACTGCGATTATCATTTTCCTCAAAATTAGGGAGTTCCCGATACTTCCCGGTCAACAAGCCGCCTGAAAGGGTACCGTAGGTGACAAGTCCAACTTCGTTTTTAACGCAATAGGGAACCAAAGTTTCTTCTATCTTTCGTTGGAGCATGGAATAATTGGGCTGCAAACTTACAATGTTGACCAAGTCCTTGGCCTGTTCCATCAGCTCCACAGTAAAATTGGAAACCCCCAAATAACGGAATTTGCCTTGCTCTTGAAGTTTTAAAAGGGTCTCCAGGGAATCCTCCAAAGGAGTATTGACATCTGGCCAATGTATCTGATATAGATCGATATAATCCGTTCCCAAACGTGAGAGCGATTCATCGATTTCCCTAAGAATGGTCTCGGGTCTAAGGTCTCGCAAAAAACTGTCCGAAGTACGGGTAACCCCGGTTTTTGTTCCGAGGATTATCTTATCGCGATTTCCCTTTATAGCTTGGCCTACCACACTTTCCGCGTGTCCGGCACCATAAGCCGGTGCCGTATCGATAAAATTGATGCCCGAGTCCAGCGCCGCCTGTATGGTCTTTATGGAAGCATTGTCATCTACATCACCCCAGAAATCATTGCCCATGGCCCAAGTACCCAGACAAATTTCGGACACCTTTAAATCAGTTTTGGGGATATTTCTGTAATTCATAATAGGTCTTAGTTGGAATTTAATTGAATCATTTTCGGTTTTTTGCCGCTCCAAAATATAGGGTTGTTTAACCTCCCTCCTTCCGTAGCACTTCCAGAGGTGGACTTTGGATAACACTACGGCTATTGCCCAATCCGATCAACAAAACAAGGGCCGTAATTCCGGGCAATAAAATCAGGAAAGGCGCCCATGAGGGTACAAAGGGCACCTCAAATACAAAACGTGCCAGTAATTGTGCCCCGAACAGGGAGAGCAAGATACCCATGGTACTTCCCAAAACGCCCAAATACAGGTATTCCAAAGCGGTAATTCTTAAGATTTGGGGACTCTTGGCTCCCAAGGTTCGCAACAAAACATTTTCCCGAATACGTTGATACTTACTGGTTCGTACCGAACCAATGAGCACAATGATACCTGTAAGGATACTAAAAAAGGCCATAAAGTTGATAACCCACGAAATCTTGTCCAGAATACTCTCCAATATCCCGAGGAGCTGACGCAGGTCCAAAATGGAAACATTGGGAAACTTGCGGACCAGTTCCCGCTGCAATTGCGCAGAAACCGCCTCATCCGGCGCCCTGGTGGTCAAAACATGAAATTGGGGCGCGTTTTCCAAGATGCCCTGGGGAAAGAGTATGGAAAAGTTGGGTTGCATACGGCCCCAGTCCACCGCCCGTACGCTCCCCACAAAAGTCTTCATCAATACGCCCTGAACATTGAATAATATAGTATCCCCGACCACCACCTTGGCATCCCTGGCAATATTATCGGCCAAAGAGATAGGGATAGGAGTGTCCGTATCGGCTTGGGAAATCCATTCACCATCAGTAAGCATCTCCGAATCGATCAATGAGTCGCGATAGGTAACCCTAAACTCATGGTTAAGGATCCATTTGTTCATATTCAAGACGGTATCTTGGCGAAGTTCATTTACGCCTCTGCCCTTTATACTATGGATACGCATCGTAACAATAGGAATATTGTCAATGACCGGAAGCCCTTTGGGCAATATACTCTCGGCCACGGAATCCTTTTGCTCGGTTTGTACATCCAAGAGAATGATATTCGGACTCTGTGAACTATCCTCCACCCTAGCCTTGGCCAATAGGATATCTTTGCTAAAATAAAGCGTACTGATCAGGAAAGCCCCTACCCCAATGGCCAAGATCAAGACCAAGGTCTGGTTATTCGGGCGAAAGAGATTCAGTAGACTTTGACGGGCGGTGAAGCCCCAAGAGGTAGGAAAATATTTTTTTACCCCGCGCATTAGCAAGTTGGCCAGTCCCCCCAAAATTGAAAATACGGCCAAGACGCTCAGCACAAAATAGAGGGAATATCTCCAATTATCCAACAACCATTGGGCAAACCCCAGAACAAACAAAAGAATGCCCCCCATGACCAATACTACGGCTCTTCGAGAACGAACCGGAGTACCTTCCTGAATACGGAGAACCTGTAAGGGCGAGACGAACCATGTACCCAACAATGGTAACAGCGCAAAGAGGACGGACATCAAAATACCGAGCAACAATCCCATAATAACGGGCCTTGGCGAAAGCGAAAGCACTACTTCAAAAGGCAGAAAATCCTGCAGCAACAACGGAAAGGATTGCTGAAGGATCAAGCCCGCTACGGTCCCGATAATTCCACCCAAAAGTCCCAATCCCGCAATTTGTAGGAGATAGATCAAAAACGTCTGTTTTCGGGTAGCCCCGATGCATTTCAGTACCGCGATAGAACGTAATTTTTCCTTGATATAAATATGTACCGAACTGGCGATGCCCACACAGCCTAACAACAAGGCGATAAACGCCACCAAATTCAAAAACTTACCTACATTCCCGAATCTACGTCCCATGCGTCGACTCGTTACCGTATGCACATCCAGGTCGGCCTTTTCGGCATCGAGCATGGGATCTAGCGCATCATTTAATTTCTCTAAATCGGTATCCGGATCGGCCTCAAAAAAATAATTGTACTCTATACGACTTCCGGTCTGTAGCAGCCCTGTAGCCTCAATGGATCCATAAGGTACCCAGACCGGTGGGGCTATCGAACTAAAAACACCCGTAGTTCCGGGACCGGAATCCAAACGTCCCGTAATGGGAAAGGTAACATCCCCAATTTTTATATCATCCCCTACTTCAAGGTTAAACTGCAGCATCACAGTGGCGTCTACCAGGGCCCCCTTCTGTTCTTGATAGGTATCCCCGGCATTCTCGGGATAGGTTTCTAGATCACCATATAACGGATACCCCCCTTCTATTCCGCGAACTTCCACCAATTTGGTGGACCCGCTCTTGGGGAAGGCGGCCATGGAAACAAATTTCACTTCCATCGCCTCGGCGCCTAGGGAATCAATAAGAGCCTGGACTTTTTCAGTAGGCAATTGCTTGGTTTCTATGGTAAAATCGGCACCCATAAGGGCCTTGGATTGTAGGGCGATATTCTCTTTAAGACTTTCGCTAAAGGATTGGATGGAAACTACCGCTGCAATACCTAGAATAATGGAGGCCATAAAAAGTAGCAACCGTTTCCCACTGGCCTTACTGTCCCGCCAAGCCATCTTCAACAACCAACGGGTACCGGCGGTAGTCTTCAAATTTCGGTCGTTATTGCTCACAATGCCGGTGCTTTTTCCTCTGCCAATATTTTTCCGCCCTTTAGTCTAAGGATATGCTGTGTTTTCCGGGCAAGGTCCAAATCGTGGGTTACGATTACCAGAGTGGTACCGGCCTCCTTGTTGAGTTCAAAAAGTAGTTGTACCACTTTCTCGCCAGTCTCCTCATCCAGATTTCCCGTAGGTTCATCGGCAAACAGAATCGAGGGGCTATTGGAAAAGGCACGGGCCAAGGCCACACGCTGTTGCTCCCCCCCGGAAAGTTGTGAGGGGTAATGGTTTACACGACCGGCCAATCCGACTTTCTCCAAAAGCTCCCGCGCCACAATGCCTGCATTTTTAGCCCCTTGCAATTCAAGGGGCACGCTTACGTTCTCCAGGGCGGTCAAGGTAGGTAACAGTTGAAAATCCTGAAAAATGAACCCTACTTTTTGATTACGCAACAATGCCCTTTCATCCTCATTGAGGGATTGAAGTTCGGTGCCACATAGTTCAATGCTACCAGTACCCGGCTTGTCCAGCCCCGCGCAAAGCCCTAACAAGGTAGTCTTTCCGCTTCCTGAAGGTCCTACGATAGCAAAGGTATCCCCTTCGTCTATTGTAAAGGATATATCGTCCAATACCGTTAATTCTTTGGAACCACTGGTATAGGTCTTCCCAAGGTGACTAACGTTTAATATCTTTGTCATAGTTCTTTACTGAAATGCCCATGGGCCAAAAGAACAAAATAAGGAAATGATTTTGATATTTAGACCTCGGCAGCATGCATACACTCTTAAAACTTTGTTATTTTTTCTCCCTTCTCCTTTTGTTATCCTGTGGAGGCAAATCCACCCAAAAATCGGAAGATGCCGCTACTGAATCGGCAGATACGTCAACGGAGGAGATCAACAAGAAGGACAATAAGGCCATTATTTTCTTTGGTGATAGCCTTACCGCGGGACTGGGCCTGGATCCCCAAGAGGCCTTCCCTGCCCTTATTCAAGGTACCCTGGATTCCTTGGGTATGGATTATACGGTCATCAATTCAGGACTTAGTGGGGAGACCACGGCCAGTGGAAGAAACCGCCTGGATTGGGTATTGAACCAAAAGGCCGATATTTTTATTCTGGAATTGGGTGCCAATGATGGGTTACGGGGGATTCCCTTGGAGGAGACCCGAACCAATTTACAGGCCATTATTGATGCCGTACTGGAAAAAAATCCCAATACACAAATTGTGCTTGCCGGTATGCAAATACCACCGAATATGGGACAGGACTACACCTCGGAATTCCGCAAAATTTTTCCTGAGCTGGCGGAAAAGAATACATTACCCTTGATACCCTTTTTGTTGGAGGGCGTAGCGGGCAATCCCGAATTGAACCAAGAGGACGGCATACATCCAACCGTTGAAGGCCAAAAAATCGTAGCCGACAACGTATGGGCCGTTTTGGAGGGTGTGTTACAGCAATGAATTAATTTATAGTATCTTAAGGCGGCAACCTAAAAGATCCATACCATGAAAAGGTTTTTTGTCCTATTCCTAATCATTGCACTCTACTCCTGTACATCCGAAAAAAAGAAAACGGAGACCGCAGAACAATGGACCGCTCTCTGGAATGGCAAGGATTTAAGCGGCTGGCATAGTTATTTGGGAACCCCATACCAAGTACAAACCGATAGCCTGGGCAACACCCTTACCCCTTTTGGCCGGGATAACGACCCCTTAGGGGTAATTACCCTAGTAGACACCGGGGATGGAAATGCCATCCGGATTTCCGGTGTGGCCTGGGGTATGATCTATACAGCACAGGATTATCGGAATTACCACCTAAAGCTAAAGACAAAATGGGGAGAGGGTATGCATTCCCCTAGGGAAAATGGACCCAGGGACAGTGGCTTACTATATCATGGCTTTGGGGTGCCCGGTTCTGTACATAATTGGATGGATTCGCAGGAACTGCAGGTACAACAGGGCGACATGGGTGATTACTGGCCTGTGGGCGATGTGGAAATCGATATCCCGAGCGTTCTAAAGGACAGCATATATCATATCTATAAGGACAATGCGCCTTTGCGCTCCTATTATTTTGCCGAAACACTTAAGACAGCCACCCATGATAGTTTGGCAAAGCGACGTGTATTCAAGGCCTTTGATGCGGAAAGACCCCACGGTGAATGGAATGATGTGGAACTGATAGCCCTTGGGGATTCCAGTATCCATATTGTAAATGGGAAGGTGGTTATGCGACTTTTCAATTCCAGAAAAAGGTCCACCCAGGAAAAACTCGATTCAGGAAAAATTATATTGCAATCCGAGGGCGCCGAGGTTTTTTATAAGGACTTATATATAAAACAGATTTCGGAAGTTCCTGGGAAATATCGGTAGTACCTTAAAAGAAAGGATTAAGCCAATTTAGCGCGGTTTCTTTTGGTAGTAAAAGACAAGGCTTTCTTTACCTTGCTATTGGAACGCTTGTACAAACGGGCAACCTCAGTGGTGTTTTCGAAAGAAATCCCTTCTTCAACAGTCTCGGTAACGATTCCCATTTCAATAGTCTCAACCTTTACTTCGGAGGTAGTATCCTGGGCTTGGGCGGCGATTCCGATGAAGAGAACAAAAATTAAAGTTACTAGCGTTTTCATGACTTGCGTTTTTATATAATAAAAACGCGGT
>NZ_JANQOO010000020.1 GCF_028285715.1 Ulvibacterium sp. | reverse complement strand
AAACTCCTATGAGAGAATCCCCGCCCCCTCCTAAAATTCCTAATCTAATCTTCTTTGGCATAATGGTAATACTTTAAAATAGGTGTTGATTTTTATGTGTTTAATATATAGAAAATATCTAAGCTTTATAGACGATTTTTTCGTTCTTGAAGAAAATGAAAAACAGAAAAAATACCAAAAGGGCAAATGCCGCCGGATATATCCAAATAACCTCCCATGAATGGGCGCCTTCATTGGAAACGTAGGTGTCGGTGATTTTGCCTGCGATCCAAAAACCGATAAGCATGCCAAGGCCGTAGGTGGCCAAGGTAATCAATCCTTGAGCGGCACTTTTTATATGGGTACCTGCCTTGCTATCGGTGTAAATCTGTCCGGAGACGAAGAAAAAATCGTAACAAATACCGTGTAAGGCTATCCCCAATAACAATAAGAACGCCAACTCTCCCGGATTACCATAGGCGAATAGAACATAGCGCAAGGCCCAGGCCAACATGGCCACCAACATGGTCTTTTTAAATCCATATTTTTTGAAAAAGAAGGGAAGTAGCAACATAAAGAGAATTTCCGAAATCTGTCCGATAGTCATTTTTCCCGCGGGATTGGCTACCCCAATTTCACCTAGAAACTGTCCTGCATGTTGGTAATAAAAGGCCAAGGGAATGCATATAAGAACAGATGCTATGAAGAAAATCAAAAAATTGCGGTCCTTTAATAGTCCCAACGCTTCTAGTCCCAGAATATCCGAAATACTTACTTTCTTCGTTTTGTCCATTCTAGGAGGTGTTTTGGGAAGGGTAAAGCAAAAAACCCCAAGTAGGGCCGATGAAATTGCGGCCATTAGAAAAGTGTTTCTTAAGATGCCTTCCGAAATTCCTTCTTGGGAATCCCAATTCAAATAACTGATAAGAAGACCGGCCGCTATCCATCCAATGGTTCCAAAAACGCGAACTTGGGCAAATTCCTTGGCAGGATTCCTCATTTGATTAAAGGAAACCGAATTGACCAGGGCCAAGCTGGACATGTATAAAATCATATACACCAAAAGATAGGGGAAGAATAACGTAAAGTCCGTGGTTTGGTACAAGAGGTACATCAATATGGCCCCCAAAAGATGCAGTACACCCAAAATACGTTCTGCATTAAAAAATCGATCCGCAATGAGTCCAATAATAAACGGGGCCAAAATGGCGCCCCAGGACTGAGTGGAATATGCCATCGCTATTTCGGCACCATCAGATCCCAATGTATTGGGCAGATAGATTCCCATGGTGACATACCAACTGCCCCATACAAAAAACTCCAAAAACATCATTAGAGACAACTGCAAACGAACTCCTATTCTCATAGCGCCTATACTCTTTGTTAACGTTTGTAATGAATGTAATCCAAGGGTAACGGCTCCAAGTTGTTAGCCCTGAAATCCATGGCTATCTGACCCCGATGATGTGAGGAGTGATTGATAATATGGAATAGAATATCTTGCAAAGTATTGGCAAACAAGCGTCCTTCGGTATTCTCATAGTCTATCCGTTTTTCAAAGTCCTCCGAGTTGGTGGTAATCTCAAAAGAACTCCTTTGATTCTCGTAATGCAAATCGCCCCAATCCTTGATGTCATGGGATTGCCAAACCGAATATTCAGGAGATTTCCCAAGAATTCTGGCATTCCAAATATGATGGGCATTGAGAATATGGCTAAAGAGTTGGATACTTTTCTCGGGGACGGTCTCCATTGCACTGCATCGCTCAATAAACTTTTTATTGCAATAAAAATTGTAATCGAAAAGCTGGTTAAAAAAGACTTTCATAAATCATATTGCTTTGGTATCAGCCTAATTTTTTGACCGCATTGAGCATCAATTTCCTAGTGGCCAAAATACCTTCTTCCTCGCTCAGTGCGCTGCCTTCATATTCTACCCCAATGTATCCGGTATACCCGGCATCCTTTACAATTTGAAGCATTCTTGTATAATCTATATGGGTCTCGTTCCCATTAGAGTCGAACTCATGGGATTTGGCGCTCACCGCTTTGGCATGTTGCATCAATTCAGTGACACCTTGATAAATATCATACATTTCTGCACAGCCCTTTGTATAATCCTTGGGGTCGTTCCTCCGGATACAAAAATTTCCAAAATCCGGTAGCGTACCACAATTATCCATGTTTACGGTTTCCATAACATCAGCTACCATGGCCCCATTGGAAGAAAGTCCGCCATGATTCTCCACAATTACGTTTATATTTTTATCCTTGGCATAAGTTGATAATTGGGTAAGGGAATCCACGGAGGCCTCCTTCCAAACTTTTGGATCGTCCGTTCCGTACAGATTTACCCGTATGGCGTGGCACCCCATAGCTGCGGCCGCGTCTACCCATTTATAATGGTTCTCCACCGTTTGTTTGCGTTCGTTGGCATCGGGTACAGCCATTCCGCCTTCTCCATCCACCATTATCAATACATTTTCAACCCCGTGTTTTTTGGCTTCTGCGTTACATTTTTCCACAAAGGCGGCCATAGCCTCATCGGAGTAGTTGGCCGCTTCCAATTCCTTGTTGTACAATTGATTTACATATTCTATACCGGTAAACCCCCACTTCTTGGCTTTCTCGGCAAAAGTGTAGGGATCCACTCCGTCTTCCCGGATCATTTTATGGATGGACCATTGGGCCAAGGATAATTTAAAGAAAGGGCCTGTTTCTTCGATCATAGTATTTCCTTCGGTCTCTTCGGAATCTTTTTTCTTTTCTTGCTTACAGGCATGAAACCCTAAAACGGACAATGCAAGGCCCGCCCGGGAGCCATTTTGAATAAAATGTCTTCTTCTCATGGTATTTGGATTAGTTGTTTGCTTATGAATCGCCGCTGATTTTCTACATCGATATAGTAGACTATACCGCAAGGAGTATAGCGTTTAAATGTAGAAAATTAATTTTATATTTAATACATTTAGGGCATAAACAATCAGGTACATGAGCAAATTTTATTACAACGACGAACAGGCGTCATATGACGCCATTGTCGTCGGAACTGGTATCAGTGGAGGCTGGGCCGCAAAAGAATTGTGCGAAAAAGGATTAAAAACATTGGTTCTGGAACGCGGTAGAATGGTGAAACATATCCAAGACTATGAGACCGCCAATTTAGACCCTTGGGATTTTCCTAATGGGGGCCAACCTACTCCTGAGCAGAAGGCACAACAATTGAAACAAGCACGAACGGGTTATACCACCAAAGCGGCCAGCCGTATGTGGTTTGTAAACGACTTGGAGCACCCCTATAATGAAATCAAACGTTTCGACTGGATGAGAGGGTATCACTTGGGAGGACGTTCATTGCAGTGGGGTCGTCATAGTTACCGTTGGAGTGATATTGATTTTGAGGCGAACAAACGCGAGGGGATTGGGGTGGATTGGCCCGTACGTTACAAAGATATAGCTCCATGGTATGACAAGGTAGAATCCTATATTGGGGTAAGTGGCGAACCTCTAGGGCTCTCGCAATTACCTGATGGACAGTTTCTACCCATGATGGAACTGAATTGTCTAGAACAACATGTTCGGGAAAAAGTCGCTGAAAATTTCGATGGCAGGGTTATAACCGCAGGGCGGGTGGCCCACATAACAGGCGATAAAAAGTTTGATGGGCGTACTAAATGCCAGTTTAGAAACCGATGTATCCGTGGATGCCCTTTTGGCGGGTATTTCAGCAGTCTATCCTCTACCCTTCCCGCAGCGGAACGTACGGGGAATATGACTTTACGTCCAGATTCCATTGTTCATGAAATAATGTACGATCCGGATACAAAAAGGGCCATTGGCGTCAAGGTCATGGACCGTGTTACCAAGGAAAGCCATGAATTTAAGGCCAAGGTTATTTTCCTCTGTGCTTCCGCCATGGCATCCACCGCAATTTTGATGCAGTCCAAGTCGGATAGATTCCCCAATGGTCTGGGCAACGATTCCGATCAATTGGGTCGTAACATTATGGATCATCATTTAAGGGTAGGCGCTCAAGGAAAGTTTGATGGTTTTGAAGATAAATATTACAAGGGAAGAAAACCGAATGGCATATATATCCCACGCTTTAGAAATTTGGGAGGAGACTCCAACCGCAAGGAATATAAGAGAGGCTTCGGATATCAAGGTGGGGCCAGTAGGGGTAATTGGGACGATAGCATTGCAGAACTGGGTTATGGAAAAACAATGAAGGATGCTATTTTAAGACCTGGGGGTTGGACATTTGGCATGGGAGGTTTCGGAGAGGTCTTGCCCTATGAAGATAATAGATTTACTTTGGACTACGATAAAAAGGATCAGTGGGGACTGCCGACGTTGACTTTTGATGCGGAACTACGGGAGAATGAATATGAGATGCGAAAAGACATGAAAGACTCGGCCGTTGATATGTTGGAAAAAGCAGGGCTTCGCGATGTGGAACCCTTTGATAGCCCTGGTGCCTTAGGCCTTGGCATCCATGAAATGGGAACTGCCCGTATGGGACGAAACCCAAAAACATCGGTGCTTAATGGAAATAACCAGGTCCATGCCGTTCCCAATGTCTATGTAACGGATGGTGCTTTTATGACCTCGGCAAGTTGTGTAAACCCATCCTTGACCTATATGGCCTTTACCGCCCGGGCGGCCGATCATGCAGCAAAAGAACTAAAAAAAGGAAATATATAATGGATAGAAGAAAAGCACTTAAAAATATGGGGCTGGCCATGGGCTATTCCGTGGCTACACCAACACTGATTAGTTTAATGCAGAGTTGTAAAGGCGAGGTGGCCTTGGAATGGACACCTGATTTCTTTACCCAGGATGAAGGGGCTGCATTGACCAAATTAGTCGATATTATTCTTCCAAAAACGGACACTCCATCAGCATCCGAAGTTCAGGTACATATCTTTATTGACCGATTTGTGGATCAAGTTATGGAAAAGAAGGAACAGGATTTTACAAAAATGTCCATGGCTCATTTCCTTGAAAAGGCTTTGACGGATTCAGGCAAGGGCAAGGCGGGGGATCTTAGCTCCGAGGATTTGGAACCTGTCCTCGCAGAGGCTCTAAAAGTTACCAAAGCTGATGAAATGAAGAACCTTGAAGCAGTTCAACAGTACAATGAAGCCATGGCCGAAGGAAAAGAAGCAAGTTTAGACAACGCT
This sequence comes from Ulvibacterium sp., assembly GCF_028285715.1. Lineage (GTDB taxonomy): Bacteria > Bacteroidota > Bacteroidia > Flavobacteriales > Flavobacteriaceae > Ulvibacterium. Next base: position 602,039 of record NZ_JANQOO010000020.1, on the reverse strand, counting down.
GTTTCTCGTTTCGCCTTTGCCAAAAGTTTAAGGGATATAACGATTTGGGGCTATAAAACCTCTGAATATGTAGGGGAACAGGTTTTGGAATACCTTCCTGTCCCCGGTGAGTATATTGGTTGTGGTGACGTGAATGAACTAACAGGAGGTAAGGCCTGGTCCTTATAAAACTATATTTATGAAAAGACGAAGTTTTCTACAGAAAACCGCATTAACCTCTGGGGCCATTACTGTGAGTGGGGCAATGGCTTATGCCAAAGACAACAAATCAAATGCTCCCCATGAATTTAACCTGAAATATGCCCCTCATCTGGGTATGTTCAAAGGACTTGCCGGAGAAGACCCCATAGATCAAATCAATTTTATGGCGGATCAAGGGTTCACGGCTTTTGAGGACAATGGCATGATGAAACGTGACGTGGCCTTACAGACCAAAATGGGAGAAACCCTTGCCAAACGCAATATGACCATGGGCGTCTTCGTGGTAGACAAGGGTGGGAATATGGCAAATACCTTGGCTGCGGGCAAACAAGAATATCTGGACATATTTTTGGATGGCTGTAAAAAAGCTGTTGAAGTGGCCAAAAGGGTAAATGCAAAATGGATGACCGTTGTTCCTGGTGGGTTTGAACGAAATCTTCCCATTGGTGTGCAAAATGCAAACGTTATTGAAGCCTTGCGCCGAGGGGCAGAAATTTTTGAGCCCCATGGTTTGGTTATGGTACTTGAGCCGCTATCAGATTCCCCGGACCTTTATTTAAGGACATCGGAACAAACGTATTTAGTTTGCAAGGGAGTGGATAGCCCATCTTGCAAGATATTGTACGATATCTATCACATGCAGAAAAATGAAGGCCACCTCATCCATAACATGCAGCTCACTTGGGATGAGATCGCTTATATTCAGATTGGTGACAATCCAGGACGAAAAGAACCCACCACAGGTGAAATCAATTATAAAAACGTCTTTAAGTGGATTCATGAGAAAGGGTTTGATGGTGTACTGGGTATGGAACATGGAAACTCCAAGCAAGGTAAAGCTGGTGAACAGGCCGTTATTGATGCCTACAAAGAAGTGGATAGTTTTCTATAGTCCCTGTTGCTATTTTAGGACTACCTCTATAATCGTATCAATATCGTCTTTTTTGTTTTTTGGGATTTCCAGCAGAAGGCCATATTTATCCAAACGATGGCCTACTGTGGTTTTATCCTTATAGAACGTTACCGATTTTATTTTTTCTTTAAATGGATTAATGAGTAGGACCTCCTTGTCCCAATCCAAAACATGGATATATAGTGTCTTTCCCTTTTGGGTACTAACACCCCAATCTTCGGGGGCTATGATTCCTTTACGGGTTCCATAAATGGTTTCTCCGTTTTTGGCCATCCATTCACCCATGGCCTTAAGCGATGCCTTATGCTCCGCTTGTATTTCCCCATTGGGCATAGGCCCAACGTTTAACAACAAATTGGCGTTCCTACCGGCCGACTTCACCAACATATGCACCAATTCCTTGGGCGACTTGTGGTTATCGTCCAGAAGGTTAAACCCCCAGGAACCGTTAATGGTAAGGCACATCTCCAGGGGCAACTGGCTTATAGGTCCTTTATTGAATCCAGCGGTATTCTCACCCGGCAAATCTTGCTCGAACATTTGAAAATCCTCACCAGGAAATGGGTGTACATGGTGGTTACTTCCAATAAGCGCCCCAGGTTGAAGTCTGTGAATCATTTTATAGGTCTCCATGTGTTGCCAATCGGCATCTTTTTTATCCCACATGCCATCAAACCATATACCTCCAATCTCACCATAATTGGTCAACAACTCACTTAATTGGGCATTCATATACGCTATGTAATTGCCCCAGCTACCACTTTCGGGGCGGCCTGTGTATCCTTGGCCTGTTCTTCCACGGGGGTAGTAATCCGGATGGTGCCAATCCAACTGCGAATAGTAGAAGAAGAGCTTTATCCCCTGTTTTTTGCACTCTTCCGCCAACATTTTTAGCACATCCTTGCCATAAGGAGTGGCATCTACGATATTGTAATCCGAAATATTCGAGTCATACATTGCAAAGCCATCGTGATGCTTACTTGTAATGGTAATATACCTCATCCCGGAATCCTTCACCATTTTGACCCACTCCGCGGCATCAAAGTTTATAGGATTAAAAAATCCAGGTAGTTTTTCGTATTTGGCAATAGGAATTTTTTTTTGTTCCATAAACCATTCCGCTACACCCGGATTACCTCCCCCTCCCATTACACTGTACACGCCCCAATGCACAAAAAGGCCAAATTTGGCGTCTTGAAACCACTGTCGATTTTCTAAATTTTCTTTTGTGGGCTTATAAACCTCTTGACCAAATACCAAATTGGTCATAGTAATAAAAGCAGCGGCTAAAATGAAGTTTTTCAACATCTAAAATATGGTTTTTTAAGGTATGTCCGGAGTATTTAATCTTGCCAAGGAAGCGTTGATTTGCTCTTGGGACAATTCGTGTTTGACTATTCTCCCCTCAAAATAATCGTCATAGGCTTTCATGTCAAAATTGCCGTGTCCACAAAGGTTAAAAAGAATGGTTCTTGAAACACCTTCCTCTTTGCATTTATTGGCCTCGGCAATTACTGTGGCGATACCATGTGTAGCCTCTGGAGCAGGGATTATTCCTTCCGCCTTTGCGAAGAGTACTCCGGCCTCAAAAACTTCCAAATTATCGTGGGCAACCGCCTCGATCAACTTATCTTTTAACAATTGGCTTACAATCACCCCTGCTCCATGATAACGGAGTCCTCCCGCATGTATGGGCGCAGGCACAAAATCATGTCCCAGGGTATACATGGGCAACAGGGGTGTCATCCCCCCGGTATCCCCAAAATCATATTTGAAAACACCTCGCGTCAATTTAGGGCATGAGGTAGGTTCGCTGGAGATACAGCGGATGTTTTTCCCCTTTTCAAAATTCAATCGAAGGAAAGGAAAAGTTATTCCAGCAAAATTAGATCCACCACCAAATGGTGCAATCACAATATCTGGCATATCCCCGCCTTCTCCATTTGTTTTATGGCTTCCTGCCCAATTACCGTCTGATGGAGTTTAACGTGGTTAAGGACACTTCCTAAAGCGTATTTGGTCTGATCATCACGCATGGCAGCTTCAACGGCCTCGGAAATCGCTATTCCCAAAGAACCCGGGCTATTAGGGTCCAGGGCTAAAATTTTCTTGCCTGCCTCTGTTAATTCGGTGGGAGATGCATGGACCGTTGCGCCCCAGGTATTCATCATAGATTTGCGGTAAGGCTTATGATCATAGGAGAGTTTAACCATATATACTTCGCAGTCTATATTAAAGTGTTGGCAGGCAAAACTCAATGCACTTCCCCATTGCCCTGCACCGGTCTCGGTGGTAATCTTTTTTACTCCTTCTTTCTTATTGTAATAGGCTTGGGCTACAGCGGTGTTAGGCTTGTGTGACCCGGAAGGACTTACTCCTTCATACTTATAGTAAATCTTGGCCGGAGTGTCCAATACCTTTTCCAGGTCATAAGCCCTGTACAAAGGTGTAGGCCTCCATAAACCATAAATATTACGCACCTCATCGGGTATGGTAATCCATTTTTCCATGCTCACCTCCTGCTCAATGAGGGCCATAGGGAATAATGGGGCTAAGGCTTCCGGACCGATAGGTTCCAAAGTTCCAGGATGGAGGGGAGGCAAAGGCTTGTTGGGCATATCGGCGATGATATTGTACCAGTTCTCCGGAATTTCATTTTCTTCTAGCGTAAATTTGCGTTGCCCCATGGGTTTACTATTTATTTCAAATTGCTGTTTTATATTCGCTTTACTTATGTTTTAAATATAGCGAAAGGTTTTAACAAAATTCTTTTCACTGAACTAAATTTGACCTTACTTAACCTTTATAATATCTTCTATGCAATGGTGCATTTGGTCGAAAAAATTTGGGTTTTCGATAAACTGCACTAGAGATACGTAAGCTTTAGCTTACATTTACGTTAATTTATTATGTCCCCCTATATCTACCTTCTTGGCGTATATGTACTTTTGCTTCTGATTTCAAAGGCTCTTTACCTTTTTTATTTAAAGAAGAGAACGGATTAATAGCCTGTTTTGTAATCCCGCAAATAATGCACCTAAGACCTAACCCATCCTTTGAGACTTGTTATGCGATTCTGTGTAATGATTTTTTCGTCTTTTTTAGCATAATGAATCTTCACGTCAATGCTGCATAACATTTTAACAAATTTTTTACTTCGTTTGTAAAATTAATGTGATCTTTTTTCGTTCCATTTGCGTATATATTATGTAATCCTTGCTGGGAAATGGACAATTATCTCGTTATTTTAATGATTTACCTTGCGGCCTATATGTTTTCTATAGCTTTAAAGCCGTATTTTAAAGATTAGATCGGTCTAGACTACTCCCCGTTCTTTGTAGGGTATCCGTGTGCCCCTATTTTTTTAATCTCCTTTTAAAAATATTGAAAAAGCCCCGGCATTTTAATACCAAGGCTTTTTAATCAATAAACACTATCACAATGCTGAATCCCTATAAAAATAATAAGGGATTTCGGCACAAATTATGATCCACACATAAGGCAATCATCATCTGCCTGGCCTTCTTTGGCCCGTGCAATCATTTCCTTCATTTCTTCGGGCGTCATTGGTTGTATATCCAAATCTTGTTGTTGAACTATCGGAGTAGGCTTAACTTCAATTGCCTTGGCCTCTTCAGGGGCAGGGGGTGTAGCGGCTGCAACCTCGGCCTCGGCCGCGACACTAACAGGCACTTCCTTTTTCTTTGTATTGTCCAAAGTAAATTTGATGGCATCAACCGCAGCTTTGGTCCTTAAGTAATACATTCCTGTCTTTAAGCCACTTTTCCAAGCATAAAAATGCATGGAAGTCAGTTTGGAATAATTTGCATTTTCCATGAACAAATTCAACGATTGGCTCTGGTCAATGAAATAACCCCGTTGACGGCTCATATCAATAATATCTTTCATACTGAGCTCCCAGACCGTTTTATACAACTCTTTAATAGTATCGGGAATTATGTCGATATGTTGAATGGAGCCGTTGGCGCGCATCAACTCTTGTTTAAGGTTTTCATTCCAAAGTCCGAGTTTTACCAAATCCTCCAAGAGATGTTTATTCACTACGATAAACTCCCCGGATAATACCCTTCTGGTATAAATGTTGGAAGTATAGGGTTCAAAACACTCGTTGTTCCCAAGTATTTGCGATGTAGATGCGGTTGGCATGGGGGCAACCAAAAGGGAGTTGCGAACGCCATTTTTTGTGACCTGCTTGCGCAATTTACCCCAGTCCCATCGACCTGAAAGTTCTTCGTCCTTAATACCCCAAAGATTGTGTTGGAATTTCCCTTCTGAAATTGGGGAACCTTTAAAGGAAGAATAAGCTCCTTCTTCCTTGGCTTCTTCCATAGAAGCGGTAACTGCGGCATAATACAAGGTTTCAAAAATATCTTGGTTCAATTCCTTGGCCTCATCACTTGTAAAAGGTAGACGTAACATAATAAAGGTGTCTGCAAGTCCTTGAACTCCCAAACCAATTGGTCTATGGCGCATATTGGAATTTTCAGCTTCCTTTACAGGGTAGTAATTTCTATCAATGACCCTGTTGAGATTCTTGGTCACACGTTTTGTAACCTTGAACAATTCCTTGTGATCAAATTTGCCCCCTTTAACAAACATGGGAAGCGCGATAGAGGCCAAGTTACAAACAGCTACTTCATCAGGGGAAGTGTATTCCAATATTTCGGTACAGAGATTGGAAGATCGGATGGTACCCAAGTTTTTCTGATTACTTTTGCGATTGGCGGCGTCCTTATAAAGCATGTAGGGTGTCCCCGTTTCAATTTGGGATTCCAATATTTTTTCCCATAAATCCCTGGCTTTTACGGTTTTCCGTCCTTTATTTTCTGCCTCATACTTCAAATATAGCTTTTCAAATTCCTCACTGTGATTTGAAAACAGTCCTGGGCATTCATTAGGACACATTAAGGTCCAGTCTTCATTAGCCTCCACGCGTTTCATGAACAAATCTGGAATCCACATTGCATAGAACAGATCGCGAGCGCGCATCTCTTCTTTTCCGTGGTTCTTCTTCAATTCCAAAAAATCAAAAATATCAGCATGCCAAGGCTCTACATAAATGGCAAAACTACCTTTGCGTTTTCCGCCCCCTTGATCAACATAACGGGCCGTATCATTAAATACCCGTAACATAGGGACAATACCATTGGAAGTACCATTGGTGCCTGCTATATATGATCCCGTGGCCCTAACATTATGTATCGAAAGTCCGATACCCCCAGCAGATTGCGATATTTTTGCGGTCTGCTTCAACGTATCATAAATACCATCGATACTATCGTCCTTCATGGCCAATAGGAAGCAGGAGGACATCTGAGGCTTGGGCGTTCCTGAGTTGAAAAGGGTAGGCGTCGCGTGGGTAAAATACTTTTTCGACATCAGCTCATAGGTTTCTATAGCGGAGTCCAAATCATTCAAGTGGATTCCGACCGCAACACGCATCAACATATGTTGCGGCCGCTCGGCTATCTTCCCGTTCAGTTTAAGGAGATAGGATCTTTCCAAGGTCTTAAAGCCAAAATAATCGTATCCAAAATCACGATTGTATATAATGGTTGAATCCAGTTTTTCTGAATTTTCGGAAATTACCTTGTAGACCTCATCAGATAGCAATGGAGCCTTTTTACCAGTTCTGGGATTTATATATTCGTATAAATCCTTCATGGTTTCGGAAAAGGATTTTTTTGTATTCTTATGTAAATTGGAAACGGAAATACGAGCGGCTAACTTTGCATAATCTGGATGTGTGGTGGTCATGGTAGCGGCTTGTTCGGCGGCTAAATTATCCAGCTCCGAAGTAGTGACGCCATCATAAAGCCCTTCTATTACGCGCATGGCCACTTTTATGGGGTCTACCAATTCGTTGAGCCCGTAACATAGTTTTCTGACCCTAGCCGTGATCTTATCGAACATCATCGGCTCTTTTCTTCCGTCCCTTTTTATTACATACATTTTCTTATTGTTGTTTTAGTGATGTGTTGGTAAATTGAGTGTTGTATTTTTTTGGGCTCCATGTTCACATACCTAACGGAACCGGTCCAGAAACCCGCATAATTCACTACTTAGAAATCAGCGTCAAAACTGATTTTTTGGGCATCTTCATCCTTTTCTTTGTTGAGGACGCCGGCTTTTTGGTACTCGGACACCCTTTTTTCAAAGAAATTGGTCTTCCCCTGTAGTGAAATCATATCCATAAAATCAAATGGATTGGCAGAATTGTATACTTTTTCGCATTGGAGTTCAACCAATAACCTATCGGTTACAAATTCCAAATATTGGGTCATCAGTTTAGCATTCATGCCAATGAGACTAACGGGTAGGGATTCTGTAATAAACTCCCGCTCTATGTCCAAGGCATTTGTTAGAATCTGGGTAATCCTTTCCTTGGGCACCTTGTTGACCAAGTGATGGTTGTGTAGATGAACGGCATAATCGCAGTGCATCCCTTCATCGCGGGAAATTAGCTCATTGGAAAAGGTCAATCCCGGCATCAAACCTCTTTTCTTTAGCCAAAAAATAGAACAAAAAGCCCCTGAAAAGAAAATTCCTTCTACAGCGGCGAAGGCGATCAGTCGTTCGGCAAAGCTCGGCGAATCAATCCACCTAAGTGCCCAATCTGCCTTTTTCTTGATAGCCGGAAAGTTCTCAATGGCTTGAAAAAGGATGTTCTTTTCCTTTTCGTCCTTCACATAGGTATCTATTAACAGGGAGTAGGTCTCAGAGTGGATATTCTCCATCATAATCTGGAATCCGTAGAAGAACTTAGCTTCGGAATATTGGACTTCATTCACAAAATTCTCGGCCAAATTCTCATTTACAATTCCGTCGGATGCGGCAAAAAAGGCTAAGATATGTTTTATAAAGTAACGTTCATCGTCACTCAATTTATTGTTCCAATCGGATAAATCCTGATGTAAATCAATCTCCTCGGCAGTCCAAAAACAGGCTTCACACTTCTTATACCATTCCCATAAATCATGATGTTCAATGGGGAAAATTACAAATCTATCCTTATTTTCCTGTAAGATAGGCTCCACGGCAGTTGACATAATCTATGAAGTTTTTAAAGTTAATTTGAGATAAAATTACCTCTCGGCAGGGAGTAACAAAGATTTAAAAATGTTATGAAATTGTAAAGACTGTTTTATCAAAACCAGTTCAAAGTTTTTAACACAGGTTGTTGAAATCCATCCTCGTAAGTGATGAACACTGGCCTAATCTGAAAACAAAAATTAGCGTTTTTTGTTATTGGGATTAAACAAAATTAAATAGACCGGAAAGTATACATTTTTATACCTTCCGGTCCATTAAATAAGGTAGTTGAAATGCGAGTAAAAAGGAACTTGTATGCTAACCAGCTCTCTTTTACGTCTTTTTTGTTTTGAATTGGATAGAAATAGGCAACTATCTTTGCCCCATTCAGCCATATCGAGGGGAAATAGCTCATTAGTCATAATAATACCGCCAAACCGTACGGCCCTCTAATGCATCATGAACTGATGCTCATCGCGAAGGATGCTGATTCAGGTAGTTCCCCCGAAACCTATAATCGAGCAAAAACCAACGAGTTGGTCGGTATCCATTTTGCGACGATTCATTAGATTGGCTGTTAGAAAACAGTAACATGTATATCTTCAACATGTTTCCAAAGGCCGTACATCCTGGAATGGCAGTGTTATTTAACTTTTCATGTTTTCGTTATTATTTAATTTATCGCATATCTTGAAGATATTCGATGTGGCCTTAAGCACTTTATCAAATTACACCAAAACTATTTTACATACCAAAATTTAGAGCATAAATGAATTCAACTGGGACAAGAAGGGGCTAAAAAATATAAATGACTTGAAATTGAATATAGGCCAAGACAACATTGAATTGTAGCAAAAATAAGAAATTTAAGTTCAACAGTTCTTATGTTAACAAATTTGATAGCCCAACATTCGCCTTATTTCGATAATTGTCTGGTCATGAAGTTTCCTAAAACAGTAATTTCCCTACCATTAGGATTATACATAGTTATGTCCAAAAAGTTTTGAAGTTCGCATATCCAAAAATTCCATCGAAACTATCAGCAAAACATCTATATTCTTGGCTACTTTAAAGGGGTCATCTAGCAATAACCGGAAATTAGAACTAGCGGCAATAATGCCAGAAAGCCTATTTTGGTCATTTTCATAAAGAATAGGGACATGGCATCCAAGAAATCATTTCAGAGGTTCATTGGAGGGTTGTTCATAAGTAGTTCCTACATCTTTGTTGTTTTGGCTTAAAACTGAATTGTTCAAGGAAACTTCCTTGTCGGCTAAACTGTAACTCAATTCTTTTTCATCCTTTTTCTCCGATATTGTGGCGATAATGATGGCCAGGACCAATAGGACGAACATAAGCATACATTTTTTCATAACTCTGTTTTTGGTTCTTTTGTTCGACTTTTACATCTAGTGGGGAGAACGTAAACAAATCTGAATTGTAACGATTCTAAATTATAACATGGTGCGCCATTCAAAAAATTATTCTGTATAAACGGTAAAATTTCCTGTATGAATGGTAATCTTGGCAATTTTATTTCTTTGGTGAAACCATTTGTTCAGTATTCCAAATGCTTCAAATATCTACCATCCCTGTGGCCATTTGTACCAGCTATACTCAAATTGCCCCCATCAATACATCTTTTTGCAATAAAATGATCTAGAGTTTTATATTTGATTTAATTACCTTTAGATATTATGTTGGAAGCCGTAATAGTGGATGATGAAGCCAAAGCTCTCCAAAGTCTCTCCTGGGAGCTTACCAATTTAAGCGATGAGATAAAGGTCTTGGCCTCCTTTACCGATCCGACGGAAGCTTTGACATATCTGGGGAAAAACTCCCCGGATTGCCTTTTTTTGGATATAGAGATGCCTACCATGGATGGGTTTCAATTTATTCAGAAACTCGGCGACAAAAGTTTTCCGGTGGTCATCACTACGGCCTATAACCAGTATGCCATAAAAGCTTTAAAGAACGAAGCTATAGATTATTTATTAAAACCGATAGACACGGACGATCTTAAGGATACTATTTTTAAAATCAAAAAATACAACGCAAAGAACTTTACCGCGGAAAGATTGGAGAACATATTGCTCAATTTCAATGCCAATCCAATACATAAGAAGATTACCTTTAATACAGATGGAAAGTTGTTGTTTTTGGAAAGCGAAGAAATCCTATATGCGGAATCCGACGGCAATTATAGCACCATTTACCTGATAGACGGACAAAAGATAGTCTTGACCAAAAAACTAAAGGAAGTAAACGAACTTCTCCCGGAAGATTCTTTTTTTAGAATACACAATTCCTACATCATCAATCTTAATAAAATAAAGGAGTTCCTTAAAACGGATGGTTACGTTGTATTAAAGTCCAATCATAAAATTCCTGTTTCAAGACAAAAGAAATCCGATTTTTTGGGCAAATTATAGGTCACTATATGAGGTCCGGAATCAAACAATTAGTGCCCATTGGTTTTTTTTTGGTTTTTACCAAGTCCAAACTATATTGGTCAATATTTCTATTTCTTGTTTCCTATGGTTGTATTTCCCAATATGTTCCCGCCAGTTTCAAGAATACCATTGATAATGTATTGCAATCCGATCCAAGCTACACCGAAATACATACCTTATTAAGATCCCATAGAAACGATACCGTATTAATGCGGCACCTCCTAAATTCCGCTTCCGAAAATGGGTACATTAAAGGGCAAGCCTATGCCTTGAATCAATTGGGCAGAAGATATCGCAATTTATCCCAGTATACCAAAGCCATTGCGTTACACCAGAAAGCCCTGGATTTAGTGGTTGAATCAAAACATTTGGAGTTTGAGGTGTCCAGTCTAAACATGTTGGGGGTAGCTTACCGAAGAACCTCTTCCATACGAACAGCAATGGATTACAACCAGAGGGCCTTGGAACTGGCGGAAACTGTGGAGAATCCATCTTTGGGCCTTAAACGAAACATAAATGTATCCCTAAATTGTATTGGAAATTTATACCAACTTTTAAAGCAATATGATCAAGCCATAGAGCACTTTGAAAGGTCCCTTAGGCTGGAAACCGAACTGGGCAACATCTTAGGGCTTGCCGTTAACTACCAAAACATCGGGGAGTGTCTGGAAGAAAAGGGCCAACTAGACAAGGCGTTACAGAACTACAGGACATCTTTATCCCATAACGAGACGATAGATAACGATATGGGGCGCGTAATCTGCAAAAACAGTATAGCCCAGATTTACATTAAACAGGATAAATCCGAAGAAGCAATAGCCTTACTTGAGCCTACCTTAGCCGTTGCGCAGCAGTTAGGCGATGGTTTTCTACTATCACCGGCCCGGATAACACTGGGATGGGCCCAATTGTTAGCTGGGAAAATTAAAGACGCTAAAGAAAACATGTTGCTAGGGCTGCAAATTGCCGAGAAATATAATTTAAGGAGAGAATCTGCCCAGGCCAGTCATCTTTTATCCGAATTATTCCAGCAGACCCGTGATTATAGACAGGCGCTGAACTACAAAATAAAAGCGGAAAACCTGGATAATGAAATTCTGAACGAAAGTACCGTACGTTATGTAAACGATGTAATTTTTAGGTATGACTCGGAAAAGAAGGGCAACCAAATTGAAGTCCTGGCCAAGGAAAACGAAATTGTCCGGTTAAAGCTTAGAAAGAACAACCAAACACTTCTGGCCAGTGGGATAGCTTTGGCCCTATTGGCCGGTATTTTCTACATTCTTTATCGGCAATATCAGCTTAAAAACGAAAAAAAGTTGCTTACCCTGGAGCAGAGCATGTTACGCAGTCAGATGAATCCTCACTTTCTATTCAACTCCCTTAACTCCATTAAACTCTATATCATAAATAATGAACAAAAAAATGCGGTTCACTATTTGAATAAGTTCTCCAAGTTGATACGTAAAATTCTGGAAGCGTCGTCACTAAAGGAAATACCTTTGGCCGAGGAGTTGGAAACAGTAGAACTTTACATGAACATAGAGAATATTCGTTTTTCCAATGAAATTGATTTTAAAATTATCGTAGACGGGGATATAGACGTGCATCAGGTGAAGATTCCATCGTTAATATTGCAACCCTTTTTGGAAAATGCCCTATGGCATGGGCTTTCTTCCAAAGAAGGGGAAAAAAAGATTGGTCTTCACATAAGCAAGGGAAAGGACGGATTTGTACATATTGCCATTATGGACAACGGTGTTGGAAGGGATGCCGCCGAAAAAATAAAGGAAGGTAAAGTGCTAAAACGCAAATCTGTTGGCATCGATATCACCAAAGAACGTCTTGCCAATTTCTCCCGAGACTATCAAAATTCATTTGAGGTAGAGATAATAGACCTTTTTGATGAAAATGGAAAACCCTCCGGCACCAAAGTAATACTGCATATTCCTACGGTTTAAGATACTCTTTGGCAATTACCTCTAACTCTGTATACCAATCCTCACCAAATTTTCGAATCAACGCTTCCTTTACAAATTTGTAAATTGGGACCTTCAGTTCTTCCCCTAGGGTACAGGCTGGATCACAAATCTGCCACTTGTGATAGTTAACAGCGGTCAACTCCGTATACTCCTTAATACGAATGGGGTACAAATGACAGGAAACTGGCTTTCTCCATTGGGTAGCTCCTTGATTATAGGCTTCTTCTAGACCACATTTGGCAATACCTTTTTCGGAATAGATGACATAGGCACACTCATTGTTGTTCACCAAAGGTGTTTCCCACTCACCGTCCTCTCCCTTTACAAATGCCCCTTGCCTTTCAATTGTTTCGATTCCCTTCTCTCGCAAAAAAGGCCTCACCTGTTTGTAGATGTCCACCAGAATTTCGGTCTCAACCCCTTCCAAGGGTGCCCCAGCCTCTCCATCCACACAACACCCCCCTTTACATGCCGTAAGGTTACAAACAAAATCATTCTCCAATATTTCTTCGGAAACAATGGTTTTTCCAAGTTGAAACATGACCGATTTTTTCAGGAACTCAAAGATAGGTTTTCTTGGATATTTCCTGTGTAATAATTTTTTAATATGGGCATCCAAAAACTGCCGATTCAACGTACATTTGGCACAAATTTATCAGCCATGTCATTTCATTTTAATATAAGGGAAATTGCCTCGGCCACGATGATACTTTTTGCCGTTATCGATATTGTGGGCAGTATACCCATTATCATAAGCCTAAGGAACAAAGTGGGACATATACAATCTGGGAAGGCTTCCATAGTAGCAGCATGCCTTATGGTAGCATTCCTATTTGTTGGGGAGGAAATTCTTAATCTCATAGGGATCGATATAAATTCCTTTGCGGTGGCCGGTGCTTTTATCTTATTTTTTTTGGCCATAGAGATGATTCTGGGAATTACCCTGTACAGGGATGAAGAACCCAAAAGTGCTTCCATTGTGCCCATAGCATTTCCTCTTATAGCCGGGGCCGGAACCATGACCTCCATCCTTTCCATACGTGCGGAGTTTTATGTGGAGAATATTATTGTTGCCATTATTTTAAATACCATCTTCGTCTACCTCGTTTTAAAATCCTCGAAGAAAATTGAGCGGGTCTTGGGGAAAGGTGGCCTAAGTATTATCAGAAAGGTATTCGGGGTTATTATATTGGCCATAGCCGTAAAATTATTCGCTTCGAATGTCAATGAATTGTTAGCTCCTTAATTTGTACTAACTATGAAGAGAACTTTGATTATTGTTTTAATTATTCTGGCCTTAGGTTTAATCGCCTATAATGTAACCTTAGTAGATTTTGGAAATCCCTTTCAGGGTGATAGCATTATTGCACTTATTGGTATTTTGGCTTCTTTATGTGCCATAGTGTTGCTATTAATTTATATGACCTCCAAAAAAATCCAAAAGAAACTCAACGAAAAAGACTAGTTCTGCGCTTCTATCTTTTCGGCCTCACCCTGGCTTATGGTAGGTTTATCCAGTTCCAATACTTTTTGCAGCATAGCATCGGCATCGGCCTTGATTTTGGCATGAACATTCGGTCCGAACAACTGTTCGCCAAGCGCCGCTTTCAGATAGAGCTTAATGCGGCCCTCAAAATCATAAAAGTTCATTTTCAGGTTTCGGGAGATGGAATAATCCACAAATTGCTCGAACAAAATATCATCGACCCTAAAATCATTTATAAATCTTTCTTCGGTCCAATCCACATAACGTTGTCTATCCTCATCCAAGTATTCGAAAATAAAAAAGGAAAGGAACCCAAGGCTATCCATACTTTCAACCGCTTCCTCTTCATTTGTTCCTATTGGAACAAAGACATCGGGGATTATCCCACCACCACCATAGACCACCTTACCGTTTGGAGTTGTAAATCTCAAGGAGTCTGCTACTTTTATGCTATCCACGGAGACCAGTTCTCCATTATGGTAACGATCGGTGAATTTCTTGTAGTAATCCTTGGTTCCATTCTTATAGGTCTTTTGTATGCTCCGGCCAGTAGGGGTATAATATCTGGAAACTGTTAACCGTACTGCTGAACCATCGCCTAGCTCCATTTCCCGTTGAACCAAACCTTTACCAAACGAACGACGGCCTACGATGGTGCCGATATCGTTGTCCTGCAGCGCACCTGCAATGATTTCGCTTGCCGAGGCAGACCTTTCGTTAATCAATACAAAAACCGGTTTGTCCTCAAAACTCCCGTTGTCCGTGGCATAAATCCTATCTATTTTCCCCTTTTTGTTCTTGGTAAAGAGAATTAATTTGCCATCTTCCAAAAACTCGTCCGCCAATTGTTCCGCTATGCCCAAATAACCACCAGGGTTGTCTCTTAGATCCAATGTCAATTTCTTTGCACCCCGCCCGCTCAACTCCTTAAGTGCGGCCTTAAATTCCTTAAATGTCGATTCCGCAAAACGGTTTATTTTTATATACCCCATATCTGGAGTAAGCATATAATAGGATTGTACACTTTTTATAGGTACGATGTCCCGTTTTACGCTGACGGTAAACATCCGTTCCTCGGCTTTTCTATAGACTTTTAACTGCACGTTTGTTCCCTTCTCACCTCTTAATTTTTCCACAATCCTGTCACTGGGCAGGTTTCTCCCATAAAGCGTATCATCATCGGCCATTAAGATTCGATCTCCGGCTTTGATCCCCTTTAAAAAACTAGGCCCCTTCTCTATGGTCCGTATTACGGAAATAGTATCCCTATAGGAATAAAAATTTACCCCGATACCCACAAAATCACCTTTCATGTTCTCCGATACCTTGCTCATCTCTTGTTTGGGGATATAAACAGAATGCGGATCTAGTTTTTCCAAGATATTGTTGACTGTTACATCCACAATACTGTCCGTGTTGATTTCGTCCACATATTCATAATCGATATAATCAATAAGTCGGTTTAACTTATCTTTCTTCGAATTTGTGGTGAAAAGCTTTTCCGGAGTATCGTTAAAATGAAGCTTGCCCCCTACAAATATGCCCAGCGCCAGCGACGCGGCGATAATGGTCGGCCATATATAACTATATTTTCTGCTCATTTAACCTCTTTGCTTTAGGTAACCGTTTCAATTGCGGCCATGTGAACCAATTCTACTCCCGCCTTTTTCAAAAATTCCAATCCAGAGCTATCCTTGTATTCCGTCTGGTAGACTACACGTTTTATACCAGACTGATGAATGAGCTTGCTACATTCCCTACACGGGGAAAGGGTAATGTACAAAGTAGCCCCTTCACAGGACTGTGTCGACGAGGCTACTTTACTAATGGCATTGGCCTCCGCGTGCAGCACATACCATTTCGTATATCCTTCGTCGTCCTCGCATATGTTCTCAAAACCTGTAGGTGTTCCATTATACCCATCGGAAATAATCATCCGGTCCTTTACGATAATCGCCCCTACCTGTTTGCGTTTGCAATAGGAGAGCTTACCCCATTCCTGGGCCATTCGCAAATAGGCCCTGTCATATTTCTCTTGCTTGCTCTCCTTCATATGTACTGAAAAGCACTAAGATACCTGCTTTGCCAAAGCCCTACAACCTTATTTGGGTTAATTTTAAGTGAAAATCTACATTGGAAACGTATTGACCAACATAGGTATTGTAATGCAGATAATTAAAATAGACACAATTCCTATGAAAAGGGGCTGACCTAACTTTAAAATTGACTGAAACAGATAGGCCAAAGCCAAGACGGAAAGTACGATCAAAACCTGGGCTATTTCTATTCCCGTAGCGAATCCCAGCAAGGGTGAAAGTTTTTCTTCTTCAGTAGCCACCAACATTTTAAAATAGTTGCTAAAACCAAACCCATGAATTAGCCCGAAAAAAGCGGTGGCCACAAAGTGGAGCCACATGTTATTATTTGCTTTTGAGGTCCACACATACAATAGGTTAAAAAGAGCGGTAAGCAAAATGGTTACCGGTATAAGAAACTCTATCCATGCTACATCTACAACTACCACTTCATAAGCGGAGAGGGACAGGGACAGACAATGGGTAATGGTAAAAATAGTGGCCAAGAGTACCACTTTTTTCCAACTTTTGAATGTGAATGGAACGGCCAAAGCACACAAAAAAAGAATATGGTCATAGGCCGAGAAGTCCAATACGTGATCTAGCCCAAGTTTTATGTAGAACCAAAAATCCTGCATATTTAAAAATTAAGGTTTGGTATATAATTATCTAATTGCTATTGACGTGTTCTTAATTCCAAAGAATTCCGGCCTTGCTCCAACACCATTCCAATTGACCACTATCCAATTCCTCGTTCGGCCTGTATTTCCTCATAGGCCTTCTGTACTTGTTTGAACTTTTCCTCTGCCCCTTTTTTAATAGCCTCATCTTCAGTATTTACCCTATCCGGATGGTATTTTTTTGCCATGGTCCTATAAGCCTTTTTGAGCTCGTCGTTCGTGGCGGATCTATCAATTTCCAGAATTTTATAGGCATTATCGGCGGATTTGATGAACATGGCCTTGATGCTTTCAAAATCGCGCATCGCTACCCTTAAATATCCCGCAATTTCCCTTATTTTATTGACTTCGGCCGTACTAACTGATCCATCGGCCTGAGCTATTCCGAACAGGAAGTGCAGCAACTGTAGCCGGACTTCATATCGGGTACGCTGGTTTAAATAGGCACAAATTCGCTGGGCAGATATCTCCCTGCTCCTGTTAATCTCGTTGAACGTCCTAAATATGGCATTTGCCTTTTCCTTACCATAAGTGCTCACAAAATATTGCCTAACGTAGTCCAGCTCCTTTTGGGTAACATTTCCATCGGCCTTTATGACCAGGGAGCACAGGGATATCAGATTAAGCTCAAAATCGGCCGGGGAAACCTGCTGTCTCGAAATATCCCTAAAAATGGTACGGGCACCTCCACCACTGCTGTTCAAATTATCGATAAAGCTCCCCAAAAGGAAGCCCAATATGGCGCCTGGAAGGCGAAAGAGGTAATATCCCAATATGGCCGTGAACCATTTGATCATGTCTATCTTCAATTTTGGCAAAGATAAGCTGCCATCAACTCCCCCACAAGGGAAACCCTATCCGCCCAATAAAACGTTAACACTTGTGCAAAAAAGTATGAATTGGTTATCTTTGTCTCTCAATAAAAAAATGAGTCTATGTATCCAGAAGAATTGGTAAAGCCTATGAGAGATGACCTGGCATTGGCCGGGTTTGAAGAATTATATACCGCCAATGCGGTCGAAGAGTCCATTAACCAAGACGGTACCGTACTTGTTGTAGTAAATTCCGTTTGCGGATGTGCTGCTGCCAATGCAAGACCGGCAGCAAAACTAAGCTTGCAAAATGACAAGAAACCGGATCGGACGGTTACCGTATTTGCCGGTGTAGACACTGAAGCGGTAAACGCAGCGCGAAATCTTATGGTTCCCTTTCCCCCATCCTCGCCTAGTATGGCGTTGTTCAAGGATGGCGAGTTAGTACATATGATCGAGCGCCACCATATTGAGGGTAGACCTGCAGAAATCATTGCCGAGAATCTGACAGAGGCCTATAATGAGTTCTGTTAAAAGCGTTCCTTAGGACCTATACCCATCGGTAGCTCCTTAAAATAACAAGAAAAACCGTTTCCCTAAGAAGCGGTTTTTTAATTTAGCAGCATGCGAAAAATTCTGGCATATCCCCTTACGGTTATTTATTTTGTTTTCTTTGGGTTAGCCCTTGTGGTTTTCCACCCCATTCAATGGATATGCCTAAACTTATTTGGGTACACGGCCCACAAAGGAAGCGTTAGTTTGCTAAATTGGTGTTTGGTACGATGTACCCATATTTTGGGTACTACCTATTCCTTTAAAATCCCAAGTGACATTCCTGAGAATACCCCATTAATTATTGTTGCCAATCACCAAAGCATGAACGATATTCCTCCCATTATTTGGTTCATGAGGAAATACCATCCCAAATTTGTGAGCAAAATAGAATTGGGCAAAGGTATTCCCAGTGTTTCCTTTAACCTTAGGCACGGAGGTTCGGTCTTGATCGATAGAAAGGACAGTAGACAGGCCTTGGCCCAGATAGCCAAATTGGGAAAATATATAGAGGAGCACAACCGAAGCGCGGTTATTTTTCCGGAAGGGACTCGAAGCCGTACTGGAAAACCAAAAAAGTTCCAACCTATGGGCCTAAAAATATTATTGCGAAACGCTCCCTCGGCTTATATAGTTCCTATAAGTATCAATAATTCCTGGAAGATGTTGCAGTACGGCAAGTTTCCTTATGGTATTGGCAACCATCTTACTTTTAGGGTACACTCGGCTATTGAGAATAAAGGAAATGTCGACGAGTTAATCGCCCAAACGGAGCAACGGGTAAACGCTGGAATAGTCTAAAATCCATGAGGAATGTGGAAATAATAGAACGGACCATCGCTTTTGTAAAGGCTACCCTAAGGGAGTCTGAAGGGGGCCATGATTGGTTTCATATTCAACGGGTCTTTAAAAATGTACAGCACATTGCCAAGACGGAAGAAGTAGATGTTTTGGTAGTTTCCCTTGGAGCGTTACTACATGACATTGCGGATGCCAAATTCCACAATGGCGATGAAACTATGGGACCTAAATTGGCAGCATCTTTTTTACAATCGCTAGACGCACCCAAAGATACCATTGCCCATGTGGTACAGATTATTGAAAATGTTTCCTTTAAGAATAGTTTAGCCAAAACCAAGGGCACATTGTTCAATTCCAAGGAGTTGCAAGTAGTACAGGACGCCGATAGGTTGGATGCCATTGGCGCCATTGGTATTGCCCGCGCCTTTAATTATGGTGGATTTAAAAACAGAAGACTTTATGACCCGGCAATTGCCCCAAACCCCAAACTTACCAAGACACAATACAAAAACTCCCAAGCGCCTACCATCAACCATTTTTATGAAAAACTATTGCTACTTAAGGACAAAATGAATACGAATACCGGAAAACGTTTGGCCCAAGAGCGACATCAATTTATGCTGGATTATCTGGAACAGTTTTATAAGGAATGGGATCTCCGTGTTTAGTTATTCAAGCCTCCCGTCAAAAAAATCTTACGAAGTAGGGCTATTTGGAAAACCGATTCTTTTCTTAATTTTTGTATCTTCCGTGACCATTTTATAAATCCAACAACACGATGCAAAGAAGAAAATTCATCAAAAATGTAGCGGCGTCCTCGGCCGCTTTTTCCATTGTTCCCAACCACGTTCTTGGCAAAACACATGTTCCACCAAGTGACACCCTGTATATCGGTGCTTTTGGCGTAGGCGGAAGGGGATCTGGGGTAATCAGGGGATTGGACGAGACCAAAAAAGTAAAATTCGTGGCACTTTGCGATGTTGACGATAGAAGGGCTGCCGACACTTATAAAAAATATCCGAAAGCCAAACGTTACAAAGATTTTAGAAAGGTATACGATCAGCATTTGAATGAAATCGATGCAATTATGGTAGCCACACCCGATCATACACATGCCCCCATTGCACTTCCTTTTATGAAAGCTAAAAAACATGCCTATGTGGAGAAACCCTTGACACATAATATCAATGAGGCCAGAATGATGACAAACGTGGCCAAAGAAAACGGTATCGTAACCCAAATGGGTAATCAAGGGGCGTCCAGTGATGGGAGTCGTGAAGCCAAGGAGTGGATTCAATCCGGCATTATAGGCAAGGTGTATAAGGTAGATTGTTGGACCAATCGTCCCGTTTGGCCACAGGGCGTCCCTATACCTAAAGGCAAGGACAGTATTCCAAAAGGTCTGGATTGGGACCTATGGCTTGGGCCAGCAGCAATGCGAGATTATAATGATTCCTACCTACCCTTTAAATGGCGCGGATGGTGGGATTTTGGAACCGGAGCCTTGGGTGATATGGGCTGCCATATTATGGAGACCCCCTTTGGTGTGTTGGATCTGGGATATCCTTCTGAAGCGGAGGCCAGTTGCACTACCAATTGGGTCGGTGATTTTGTGGAGGCCGACTATAGCCAGTCTTGCCCCGCTTCCTCCATAGTTCGATTGAAGTTCCATACCGAAGAACATGGCGATATTGCCTTGAACTGGTATGACGGTGGGTTGAAACCTGATCTGCCCGATGAACTAGGTGAAGGCGAGACCATTGGGGACGGCGGTGGAGGTAGTGTTTTTTATGGCACCCGGGGTATCTTGGTGGCGGACACCTATTCCCGAAACGCAAGATTACTGCCCAGTAAAAACATGGAATTGTTCAACGCGCCCAAGCCCTATTTAAAACGAATAGAAGGTGATACCGGAGGGCATCAGCGCAATTTCGTGGAGGGCTGCCTGAATGGCGTGGAAACTTCATCGGATTTCAAAAAATCTGGCCCGTTAACCGAAGCCGTATTAATGGGCAATTTGGCTATAAGGGCTTTTCAGCTTAAGGAAAAGAGATCCAACGGCCGAGGATTTAACTACCCGGGAAGGCGTAAAATCCTTTGGGACGGAAACAACATGAAAGTAACCAATTGGGACAAAGCCAATGAATGGGTCAAAGGAAGTTATAGAAAAGGCTGGGAAATATCCTAAAATTGAAAGACAATGAAGAATTCTTTATCCGCCTTAATTAGATTAAGTCTTTCCATAGTCTTTTTTCTGTTTTTCTCCTATGGGATATTATCCCAGGATTCCGGTCAAAGCCGTCCTAATTTCATTATTATTTTTGCGGATGACCTGGGTTATGGCGATTTAGGTTGCTATGGCCATCCCACCATCAAGACGCCACATTTGGATCAAATGGCCATAGAAGGTCAAAAATGGACTAACTTTTATGTAGCCGCCAGTGTATGTACCCCTAGTCGCGCTGCATTGCTTACAGGACGTTTACCCGTGCGTAGTGGAATGTCCAGCAATAAGAGCAGGGTACTTTTCCCCAATTCGGTCAATGGTTTGCCCGCGAGTGAAATTACCTTGGCTGAGCAGTTAAAAAAGGTGGGGTATGCCACCGCCTGTATCGGGAAATGGCATCTGGGCCATAAAGAGCAGTATCTTCCGACCAACAACGGCTTTGATTATTATTTCGGAATTCCCTATTCCAATGACATGGATTTCGAGGGTAAAAAAGGATATAAACAAACCGTGTCCGATAATGATTTTATCGATACCGAAGACTTTAATGTCCCCCTTCTTCGGAATACAAAAATTATCGAAAGACCGGCCGACCAGAATACAATAACCAAAAGGTACGCCCAGGAAACGGTAGACTTCATCAAAAAGAATAAGGATGAACCTTTCTTTGTTTATCTGGCTCATAACCTACCCCATATTCCCTTATTCGCCTCGAAGGATTTCGTAGGGAAAAGCAAAAGGGGATTGTACGGGGATGTCATAGAGGAAATAGATCATGGGGTCGGCCAAATTTTGAATACGCTTAAAGAAGAAGGGCTGGCCGAAAATACCATCGTAGTATTTACTTCGGACAATGGACCTTGGCTTCCCTTCGGCACCCACGGTGGTAGTGCAGGATTGCTTTATGCGGGCAAGGGCAGTACCTGGGAGGGCGGTATGCGGGAGCCTTGTATTTTTTGGGGTCCCGGTCGTGTTAAACCGGCCATTGTTTCCGATTTGGGAAGCACCATGGATTTCTTTACGACATTCAGCAAGTTGGCAGGGGTCGAAATTCCAAAAGATCGGCCCATGGATGGAGTGGATTTGAGCCAAACCCTTTTCAATGGGGCAACTAGCCCCCGTAAATCCTTGTTCTACTACCGCGGTACCGAATTGTATGCGGCAAGGTCCGGGGATTACAAGGTACATTATACAACGCAAGGGGTCTACGGACAATTTGGGGAACGGGTGGATCATACTGTTCCATTGTTGTACAATTTAAGCGAAGACCCATCGGAAGCTTTTAATATCGCTCAAAGCCATCCTGAGATTATTCAAGAAATAAACGCCTTGGTAGAGGCCCATAAGGAGAACATGGTGATGGGAAAAGATCAGCTTGCCGAAAGGAACTGAGAAAGAAGTACATTGCCAAAACTTGAATAAAGAGGAACAAGCAGGCAGTCCATTGCTCAATAGGTTTTCAATTTTTTGGAAAGATGTTTTTTCTCCAATAGGTTAGTAGTAAAATCAATAGCTTTCTGCAATGCGTCTTTTGCCCCTCGAGATATTTTTAAATCATGTAACAACTGAGCTTTAATGGCATAAAACAAGGCGCTCTCATTGTAGTAGGGGCCATTTTCAAAATTTTGAAGTTCAGACAACGCGGCTTTTGCCCCGAAAACCTTGTAGTAAGGAACTATCCTATTCAAGCCTATGATAGGGGAGTACTGCCGTTCCAACTGTAAATCATATAGTCGTAAAATGCCTTTCCAGTCCGTATCCTCAAATTTGGTGGCTGTGCAGTGGAAGTATGCCACAGCGGCCTGCAAATGATAGTCGGAAGGGCTCGAATTTACAGCGGCAGCCTCCAAATGCTCAATCCCAATTCGTATTAATTCAACGTCGTAGGTCGTTCTATCTTGGTGTTCCAGGTCCACCATATCGCCATTGTGATCTATTCTGGCCTCAAACCTTGAGGTATGAAAGCACATTAAGGCAATGAGGGCATGTACTTCTGGTTGATTGCAATATTTGTTTTCACAAAGAAGGAGTGCCAGGCGTATTGCTTCAAGGCATATGTCCTTTTTTATCAAGATTTCCCCGTGACTTGCCGTATAACCCTCGGTAAACAATAAATAGATGACCTTCAAAACGATGGCCAATCTAGACCGCAGCCCTATCTCCACCGGGCTGTTCAGCGTTTTTACGTGTTCTTTTAGTTTTTTCTTGGCCCGAGTAAAAGACTTGGCAATGGCATCCTCTTTCTTTAACAATGCCCGTGCTATTTCTTTATTACCAAAACCCCCAATCAGTTTTAGGCTAAGAATTATTTGATATTCCTTGGATAAGGATGGGTGGCAACAGGCAAAAATCATTTGTAGTTGACTGTCGTTGATACGACTATTCAAAACGACTTCTTCCTGAACCGCATATTGCCGTTCAAAATCTGAAATATCCTCCTTTTGATCCATCCTCGCATCCCTCCTTAGCGTATCGATAAGCGTATTGTTGGCTACCCGTAACAACCAGGATGTAGGATTATTCGGTGGGTTATTATAGCCCCAGAGGTTCATTGCCTTGATAAGGGATTCCTGCACGGCATCCTCTATCCTTTCCAGGTGGAACGGGCCAAACTTATGTACCAGAAACGAAATTATTTTTCCATATTCATGCCTGAATACGTGCTCCACCAATTGTTCTCTTTTCGGCTCCCCCATACTGTAAAAGTAGAAAGTCCGAATAGAATAATCGGACTTTACCAGGATAGACTGCTATTGGAACTACATATCCATGGACATAATCTCCCGAACTTCTACATTTCCATCATGCTCAAAAATGGGGCATCCCTTGGAAATCTCGACGGCTTCATTTTGGCCATCCGCGGAAACAATGAGATACCCCCCCACTACTTCCGCACCTTCCGCAAAAGGACCATCGGTTATCACCTCTCCTGCCTTATGGACTACATTGCCTTCTTTGGATAAGGGTAAACCATCCACAAGTTGTCCCTTTTCCTTTAATCCTCCCATCCACGCGCCCCATTTTTGCATATGCTCTTGCATGGCCTCAGGAGATTGCTCCATTCTTGCCCTATCTCCTCCTCTAAATAAAAATAAAAAATTACTCATAACTGTTCTTTTAAAGTTTAGTATATGCTTAAGACGTATTCCCGCTAGTGTAATTGGACAAAAACTGGAAAAATTTCTAAAATAATTTCATCTGTCCTTGCTTGTAGATCTCATGTAGTCCTGTATTTAGTTTTGGAAAAGGCGGTTTGTCCTTAAAATAGGTGCATCTTGCCAAACGCATCAAATCATGGATTTGGGTGGCAATTTTACCTTCACCCCTACCTCGTATTCCAAACCGACTATCGTTCAGTGTTCCGTTGTGGCAATGTTGAATCTGGTGTAATACTTTTTCGGCCCTATCCGGCAAGGTTTTCTTTATCCAATCCGTAAAAATTTGTCCAATTGCTCCATTAAGGCGAACCACGGTAAATGCAAAAGACAGGGCACCGTAATCGGCAACCGTTTTAGCCAGATTCATGATTTCATGACTATTGATTCCAGGAATAATGGGAGCTAACATGGCATTTACGGGAATATTGTGCTCGGATAAGGCCTTTATGGTCTCTAATCGCCTTTTAATTGTGGCTGTCCTGGGCTCGAGAATTCTTCTGGTTTCCTCCGAAAGGGAAGTGATTGAAATGTTTATAGCCACCAGTTGGTTCTTTGCTAGTTCCGAAAGGATATCCAAGTCCCTTAAAATTAGGGCATTTTTAGTAATCATTCCTACGGGGTGCCTATACTTTAGGAACACTTTCAAACAATCCCGGGTTATCTTGAATTTCTTCTCTGCAGGTTGATAGCAATCCGTATTTCCGGATAACACTATGGTCTCCGCCTTCCAGTTTTTATGCTTTAGTTTGGTCTCCAACAATTTTGCGGCATCCTTCTTGACCAGGATTCTGCGTTCAAAATCGAGTCCGGCGCTATAGCCCCAAAATTCATGGGTATTACGGGCGTAACAGTAAATACAGCCATGTTCGCAACCTTGATAGGGGTTCATGGAGTACATCATCCCTACATCCGGACTAGTTACCTTGTTCACAATGGTTTTGGGAAAGATAGGAATATATTGGGTCTTCCTATTTTCTGCTTCTTCACCCTCAATGCGACAAAATTCTAGAAAATCATCCCGGGTCTCATAAATGTGCCGTAAAAATCTGTTGGGAACGTTTTGCTGGGCCCCACGGCCTTTTATATAATCTTCTTCTTTCACATAAATTGGATTTATTCCAAATTTATGGATTAAATCCAATTATTAGATCATGCAGATTTGTTAATTAACAAAAAAGATGTGGAGAAGGTAATTGCGAATCAACGTCCTTCAATGGAAACCTTGGCAAGTTGTTTTTTGGAGCCCCGCTTGGCATAGAACAATAAGGCATCATCTGACTGATCTATCAAAGGTTTGGACACCATTAAGGGTAAACGGGCTTCCTTATCATCGATGAGCTTTTCATAGCTAATCTGGCCTTTGGCATCCAACTTAATGACAAAAACATTTCTATTGCGACTAAGTCCCTGCTTGAACAAAAGACGTTCCCCGCTCAAAAGTTGTGGATTCTCCGAAGAGGTGCTAAGGAAAAAATAGGTGTCACCATCATGCACATAAGAACTATAGGACGCATAGGCACCGTCACCTTGGGTAACCTCGGACTTGTTGATGTTCCGGGTCCAGACCACATCTCCTTGGGCGTCCAACTTTGCACTTACGATATCGTTGTGATGAAAACGTTCAATCTTTACACGCCCGCCACTTGAATTGGCCTGAACGCTGGAAGTCATAAAGTACTCCTCTGCGTTGAAAAGTATGGAACCATCAGGGTTAATCGTCGCGTTTTTAAAGACAAGATTTTTAATTTCCTTATCATCATCACGACCAAACTTGTCCATCATAAATTGTTCTGAAAAAGGGTTATACTTTTTGGTTACGAGCTCTAGGTTTCCTGGTAAGAGCTCAAAGTATGCCAAGCCATTGTAGCGATTGTTTTTACGGTCTGCATAAAACCCTACGCATAGAATCTTGTTTCCGGAGACAAGTGGTATCAAACCTTCTGAAAATTTTCCAGGAGAATCAAAAGTCTGTGTTCTACCTCCTTCCCGGGAAACCTGTACGAGTTCGTATTGAAATTTTCGCTCCAAGGCATTGAACCTTCGTTTTTTGAAGTAGGATTTTCCAATTACAAAAGCTTTATCCATATTCTTGGAAAACGCAACATTCTCAAATGCATAGTTCTTTTCTTCAACCTCAGCTGAAAAATCGTGTTCCATTAATTTTTCTAAATTGGCATTAAAAACATGGATGAGATGTTTGTTGTTCTTTCCCTTTTTGAAATGGGTCGTAATCACAAAACCGGACTTGGTTTGATCAAACAGCACCGAAGTAGTAAATCCGGAGGAAAAATTTCGATTATAATAGTTTTTATCCAAAGGATTTCTAACCTCCTTGGAAGGAATGGAAAGTAAGGTTTCCTTGGTGAAATGATATTCGGAAATTGGGCTTCGGTGGATGGTATAATCGTAAGCTTGTGTTGTATAGTTATAGTCCAAGAATAAAAGATATACCTGACCATTACGTACATAGCCATCCACAAAATTGGCATTTTTGAGCTTGTAATTATACTCAGAAACCAATTGAAGGTTCTCATCATAACGTTCCACAAAATATCCTTTGGGTCTAAGTACAATGCCCTGATAGTAGGAGCGTACGAGAACAGAGCCCCCCTCACCGTCCTTGGCGATGGTCAAAAGATTGGAATATTTATACCTGTCGTTATATTTTTCGCCCAGTACATGTTGTATGGGGATTTCCTGCGCTATGATGGTCAAAGCAAACAGCAGGAAAAAGCAAAAGGAAATACTTTTTCTTTTGGTCATAAGTAGGATTTAAGGTATGCTATTCGCCTGGGAAATCGGCCTTTCGCTTTTCCAAAAAGGCCGAAGTTCCTTCTTCAAAATCGGCAGTTCCGAAACAGGTACCAAAGGCTTCAATTTCAACGGCATATCCATTAATAGTATTCTTAAAACTGGCATTTATTGCTTTTATTGCATGAGCTATGGCAACAGAGGAGTTATTCGCTATTTTGTTCGCCAGTTTTTTACAATGGGATAAAAGCTCTTCTTGGGAGACTACATGATTGACGAGGCCAAACTCCACGGCACGTTCCACGTCGATCATACCCGCAGTCATGATCATTTCCATGGCCCGTCCCTTACCTACCAATTGCGGGAGGCGTTGGGTACCTCCATAACCTGGAATCAATCCCAATGAAACCTCGGGAAGACCCATCCTTGCATTATGACTGGCCACACGAAAATGACAGGCCAAGGCCAATTCCAAACCACCGCCCAATGCAAAACCATTAATGGCCGCAATTACCGGAGTAGAAAGATTTTCCACAAAATTGAATAACAATTCCTGGCCCTTTGAAGCTAGATTGTGCCCTTCCTTTACCGTGAAATCAGCAAATTCCAAAATATCCGCCCCGGCAACGAATGCTTTTTCACCGCTTCCTGTCAGGATAATTACCTTTATTTCTTTTTTCGTATCCAGATTTTTGAAGACGTCGTTCAACTCCCCAATGGTTTCCTGATTTAGGGCATTTAATTTCTTGGGGCGATCGATGGTAACAATTGCAACAGGATTTTCTTCTGCAACTTTGATGTTTTTATACTTCATTTTCAATTAATGCATTAATAAAACTGTCAAGTCAAAATAAAGCCATAATTATGGTTAATCCAACAAGATAACTCGGAATGGTGCAATCCTTGCCTTCCAAAGAATCTTCCCGATTATGTATACCATGATTATGATCTATTTCGTTTCCGGAACAATGTCCGCCAAATTGTTCCGACAACCCATCTTGAAAATCCTCCTACGAAACCAATTAACTGCCCTACTAATCTTCGAAAAGAAAACGTTAGGCCTTGGGGAATTTAACCGTAAACACCGTACCCTTGCCCGGTTGTGAGGTAAAATCGATACTTCCGTTATATGTTTCGACAATATTTTTGACCATCCCCAAGCCGAGGCCCATACCGCTGGTCTTTGTTGTAAATTTCGGCTCAAAAATCTTCTCCCGAAAACTGTCGGATATACCAATCCCGTTGTCAGCCACGGAAATCTTAACGGAATCTCCCTCAGAAGATACGGAGACCAGAATACGAGGTGTTTCAACCTCAGGAAGGGCCTGTATGGCGTTTTTGACCAGGTTGGTGACTACACGGATGAGTTGGGTACGATCTAACTTGGCGATGATCTTCTCCTCGTTGGAAATAAAATGAATGTAGTCCTCATTGAAGATATCCAAGGCAAGCTTCACAATTGTGACAACATTAAGGGTCTCGTTTTGCTGCGCTGGCATTTTGGCAAAGTTCGAAAAGGCCGAGGCAATGCTACTCATAGTGTCTATTTGTTGTATTAAGGTTTTGGAGAATTCGTTTATCTTGTTTTCTACATCCGGATCCTTGGGATCAAATTTGCGCTGAAAACTCTGCACACTTAATCGCATCGGCGTTAGGGGATTTTTAATTTCATGGGCTACTTGCTTGGCCATCTCACGCCAAGCCTGTTCCCGCTCGCTCCTGGCCAATTTGGCCGCACTACGCTCCAACTCGTCGATCATCGCATTGTATGAGGTCACCAATTTTTCAATTTCCTCGCTTGGATCATCGATTATAATTTTCTCGTTTCTTTTGTTCAAATCCGTTCTGCCCAACATATCGGAAACTGTCTCTAGGGATCTAGTGGTATATTTGGATACAAAATAGGCAAAGCCTATCGCCGTGATTAGCATAAGCAGATATACGCCTCCTAGACGCATTAGGAATTCCTGAAGTTCATTATCATAGAAAGAATTATCCTCAAAGTAGGGCAAGTTCAATATACCGATGGGTTTAAATTTGAGGTCGGTAACGTAAGTATAGGAGGATTGATAGTCGTCACCAGCCGCTGAGTTCTCCTCAATATAACGTTTGTCAATACTTTTTATCAGCTGATCCAATACCTCCACGTCCAGACACATAGCTATCGAATCCACTACAAATTTTGGCCTTGAGCTTTTAATCAACTCCCCGGAAAGATCATAAATATTGAAATTCTGGTTCTGAACATCCGCTATCTGATAGATGTCTTCCTTAAAAATTAGCCCTAAATTCTCTGTAGTAATGGGATAGGTAGTATTCTGAAGGGTGTAATTTACACTCTGTTTGATCTGTTCTTCCTTACGGGCCAACCGCTCCGTATGATAATCCTTCCGTTGTTCCCGATATTGAAAAATGGCCACGGCGGTTATCAATCCGGAGGGAATGACTACCAAGAGAATCATGGCCACAAAGATTCTTGATCTAAGGGAGAGTTTTTTGAACACAGATACCGCGTTTAAACAAATTTAGCAAATATCGCACCAAGGGCAATTTGAGAAGATTCAAATTGCAAAATTCAACGTTCAAATTCCAAATCTTAGATGGCGAACCTCAACGGATTATCAACAGGTAACATCCGACTTTTCCCGATTTCGAAATCTATGCATTTGGATTTTTTTCCCGTATCCTTTTATACAGTTTAATCCCCATCATAAGAAAAATACCGAGGCCTAGAATACCCACCAACCCAAATACCCAACTAAATGTGTTCTTTAAAATCGCCAAAAAGACTACGGCGAAAAGAATTAAGGTGGCACCTTCGTTCCAAATACGCATAAATCTTGAGGTGTATTTTACTTCGTCCCTTTGTAGTTGCTTAAAGATCTGGTGGCATTTAAGGTGGTAGATGAACAATAGAAAAACAAACGCTAGTTTTATATGCATCCAACCTTGTTGTAACCATCCCGGCATTAGGACCAACAGCCAAATCGCAAAAAATGTACAAAGCAACGCCGAAGGCCAAGTTATGATATACCACAGCCTTTTGGTCATCAATTTTAATTGGTTACCCAGAATTTCCTTTTCAGGGGATGGTTTTTGAGATGCTTCAATGTGATAAATGAATAGACGCGGAATGTAAAAGAGCCCCGCAAACCAAGTGACTACAAAAATAAGGTGAAGGGCCTTGATATAGTTGTAGTATTCGGACACCGAAAAATTGTGCTTTAAAGTTTAAGGTTCAAAGTTAGGGATTTATACATTCCCGCTCCTTTAATCACTAAAATAAAGGGCGCAGTACTTTTACTGAATGCGCTCCATTTCTACCCAAAAAGGGAATATGTGCCTGCCATCAATGGCATAGAAAGGAATCAGATCACATTTCATATCCGGTAGAGACACACCTGTCATTTCCAAACTATCCATCCCGTCCGTATCGTTTTCCATGGAACTTACCAAAGAGCCCGTCTCCAAAAACATGGTGCCTCCTTTTTGTACGGGCTGCACAAACTTGAATTTTATGTTATATAACCCCTCCGTCAGTACTACGTTCCATTTTCCAAAAACTTCCTCTTGATTCCAAATACCGCGCTCTCCGCCGGCGTCGTTCCTGTTCAAAAAAATAGGATTCTCATTCTGGGTTCCCACTACAATTGGCGGAGGATTCAACAGGTTCTTTGAGCCTATCAACTCCTTGTACGTTTTGTCCATCTCGGTTTTAAGGTTCTCTACCGTGGTCGTATTTTCCGTTGCCAAATTATGTTGCTCGTAGGGATCGTTCAAAATATGGTACAGTTCAAAATCCTTGGGCGAGGCATCGAAATTCGTCTGGGCGACCAACTTATAGGGTCCTTGTTGTAGCGCCATATTCATATACCGTACGGGATATTTCCTGGTCCAGTAGAAAAAAAGTGGTCGCTCTTGCCAACCTGCTTTTTTCTGGATTAGAGGTAAAAGGCTTCGCCCATCCAATTTTCTGTCTTCGGGGCTCTTTAGGTTGCATAGTTCAGATAATGTAGGAAGCACATCTATGTGGGCTGCCATGGTCGCTATATCCCGATTTCCTTTTATTTTTCCAGGATATCGAAGGTAAAAAGGGACTCTTACCCCTCCGCGGTAAACACTGCCTTTTCTCCCCTTCATTCCCGCAACGTAGCGTACCTGTTGCGGACCATTATCGGTCATGAAGATAACGATCGTATTCTTTTCAAGTTTTAGCTCTTTCAGTTTTTGAAACAATCGGGTCAAGTTATCATCAATATTACTGACCATGGCATAGACCTTTCGGGCATCTTCTTTGTCCTTTTCGGTCATCTCCACAAAGGGTCGGTTATCATTTTCAAATCCTGAAGAAGGATCAATGTCCTTATACCTGTCATAGTATTCCTGCGGAACCTGCAAAGGTGTATGCGGGGCATTAAAGGAAAGATAGCAGAAGAAAGGACCAGATTTGCTCTTTTCTATAAAACGAATTGCTTGATTCGTAAAAATATCGCTACAATACCCTGTGTACGCCTCCTGTTTACCATTATGCCATAGAACGGGATCAAAATAACTCCGATCGCCTTTAAAGTAAGTAGTAAAATCCCCTACTTGCCCCATACCGCCGGCCAAATGGATAACGGACTCATCAAAACCCTGGTCCTGTGGCCTGCTGGGATAATTATCCCCCAAATGCCATTTCCCAAAAATCCCGGTTCGGTAGTCTGCCTGTTTTAGCATCTCGGCAATCGTTACCTCATTGGAGGCCATTATGGCTCCGCCGTTATAGGTGTCCCTAATCCCGGTACGTAAGGAATACCTTCCTGTCATTAAACTGGCCCTTGTGGGGGCGCAGACCGGGGAAACGTAAAAATTGGTGAAGCGTACACTTTCCCTGGCAAAAGCATCCAAGGTAGGTGTTTTCACGTGAGGGTTACCCGTAACACCTAAATCGCCATAGCCCTGATCGTCCGTAATAATTAGAACTATATTCGGGCTCTCCCTTTGCTGTGCTATGGACGACGCAGGCCACAAATAGATGGTACAAAAAAGCAATATATACCGAATTGGTCTTTTCATAATCCTTAATCTTCTACAAATAAATAATCCAGTTGCAAATTATTGAATGCCGAATTGAAAGCCTCGATTTCCTGGGCAACTAGGGTGTCAAAGGCTTTCAGTTGTGCATTGATCTTGGTAGTCAACTCATTTTTTACGGCGATATCCTGATCTGTAGGGGGAAAGTCGTCCAGAGTAACCAAACTGTTCAAATGCCCCAGCTTGTTGGTCAATTTAATGGGGAAATTCAAAGGATCCTGGGCACTGCGATTTTTGGTTTGATACAAGGCCTTTTCCACTTCACCGAATCTCTCTTTCATGGTTTTAGCTTGCTCGACTAATTTTCCTATTTGTTCCCCATTGTTTGCGCCGAGCGGGGTAGAAGCGTATTGCTTTGAAAAGGCCTCCAGCTGCGTGGTAATTTTTCGGATTTTTTTGATGGATTCATGTGCTTTGTTGACAGTTGCATTTATATCACTTACAAAATCGTACTGCTTTTGCATATCGGCAACGGTTGACTCCGATCGCGGATCGGGTAAAATCGTAAACTGTTGTGATTGTTCGGAACCGTTTACATTCAGGGATACCTTGTAGGTACCGGGAACTGCTTTGGGCCCATCAAGATTGGCCCACCAAAGGACCATCCCTTCCAGTTTCTCCGCTCCTTTGCCCTTGGTATCCCATATATGGACATTTCCCCCTTTTTTTATTTCCAACTTTTCGTCTTTCTTCTTTGCCGAATTTTTGAATACTGCCAAAGTATCTCCTGAATTGCTCAAATAGGTGAGCTGTATGCTATCCTTTTCTACCCCATTTTTTAGATAAAAATGGGTGACGACCCCATTGGGGTGATTTTCACCTTCGGTCAGGGAAGGCTTCGCGGTAATACTGCCCTTGGTCCGATAGCTGTCCTTGGGTTTAAATAGATGTGCCGTTTTATTTTTGACAGCATCCGGCAATTGGTGGAGAACCGTAAGGTCGTCCAAGATCCAAAGACTTCGACCTTGGGTAGCAACAATAAGATTGTCATCCTTTATTGTTAAATCTGTTATGGGTACCACGGGCAGGTTGCGTTGAAATGATTGCCAATTGGCCCCGTCGTCAAAGGAAATATACATGCCCGTCTCCGTACCAGCGTACAGTAAACCCTTTCTTTTTGGGTCTTCGCGGAGCACACGCGTAAAATGCTCATTTTTTATACCATTCGTTATTTTATTCCACGTCTTTCCATAATCCTTAGTTTTGTAGAGGTATGGTTGAAAATCGCCCAACTTATAACGTGTACCGGCCACGTAACAGGTACCTTCCTCAAAAGCTGATGGTTCAATACTATTTATCATGGTCCATTCGGGCATCATGCCAGGGGTCACATTTTCCCAGGTTTCTCCCCCATCCTGGGTAATATGAATCAATCCGTCATCACTGCCTACCCAAAGCAGGCCCTCCTTTATTGGGCTTTCATTTGCAGCAAATAGGGTACAATAATACTCTACCCCTGTATTGTCCTGGGTAATAGGCCCTCCGCTGCTAACCAGTTTGGAAGGGTCGTTACGCGTAAGGTCATCACTCAACAATTCCCAACTTTGACCTTCGTTGGTACTTCGGTGTACATGATTGGAAAACGTATACAACTTTTTTGGGTCGTGTTTACTAAAGATAATGGGAAAATTCCATTGAAATCGATATCTCATCCCCTCTGCCCCGTACCCCATGGGATTATCCGGCCATACATTAATGCCCCGTGTTGTGTTCTTCTTGTGGTTTACCCTTGTCAAAAAACCACCGTAGCTTCCGCCATACACAATATCATTATTGGTGGGATCTACGGCAATATGTGCACTTTCACCTCCGGCCGTTTCTTCCCAATCATCCTCGCCAATGGCACTTCCATCACTTCTATGGTTAATGCGAATGGTGGAATTATCTTGCTGGGCCACATAAATACGATAAGGAAAGGCATTATCCGTGGTAACCCGATAAAACTGTGCCGTAGGTTGATTGTAATAGGTACTCCAAGTCTCTCCCCCGTCATAGGAAACTTGGGCACCACCGTCATCCCCGATAATCATTCGCTTTGAATTCTCCGGGGCTATCCATAAATCGTGATGATCTCCATGAGGGGCATTGAAGGTGTTAAAGGTTTTGCCTCCATCTGTGGACTTGTGATAACGAACATTCAGAACGTAAACCACATCCTCATCTTCAGTATCGGCATAGACTCGGGTATAGTACCAGGCACGTTGGCGCAGTTTACGTTCATCGTTTACCTGTTCCCATGTTTTTCCTCCATCATCGCTTCGATACAGACCTCCTTTTTCTTTCTGTTCAACAATGGCCCAGACCCGTTCGGAATTTTTTGGTGAAACCGTCACTCCAATGATGCCCAAAGTATCCTTGGGAAATCCGGTATTCTTTGAAATTTCAGACCAGGTCTCCCCACTATCCGTGCTTTTCCATAATGCCGAGCCATCCCCGCCACTTCTTAAACTATAGGGTGTACGCTTGGCACGCCATGTTGAGGCGTACAGTGTTCTCGGGTTGTTCGGATCAAAGGTCAGGTCTACGGCCCCGGATTGGTCATTTACAAAAAGTATCCTCTCCCAAGTATTCCCGCCATCCACACTTTTGTAGACCCCGCGATCTTGGGTAGGCTTATAGATATTGCCCAAAACTGCTGCATAGACTATATTGTGGTTTTTAGGATGGATACGAATCCGTGGTACATGTCGACTTTTTTCCAACCCGACCGATTTCCAGGTCCTTCCTGCATCCTCGGTCTTCCAAATACCATAGCCGGAAGAAACATTGCCCCGAAGCGTCTTTTCCCCACCTCCCACATAGATGACATTGGGATCGCTTTGGGCTACCTCAACTGCTCCGATACTACCCCCAAAATAGCCATCCGAGATATTTTCCCAGGTACGGCCGCCATTTATCGTTTTC
This sequence comes from Ulvibacterium sp., assembly GCF_028285715.1. Lineage (GTDB taxonomy): Bacteria > Bacteroidota > Bacteroidia > Flavobacteriales > Flavobacteriaceae > Ulvibacterium. The sequence goes on along the minus strand of NZ_JANQOO010000020.1, from coordinate 566,915 downwards.
CAAACGCCCCCTCCGGTCGCTCCAAAGTAAAAAAGATTAGGTTTACCGGGCACCCCTGTTACCGCCGCAGAACGGCCACCTCGAAAAGGGCCAATCAAACGATAGGATAAACTGGAATAGAGCCCTTCATCATACTCTGTTTTGGTTTGAGTCGTCTTTTTTCTTCTTTGTGCTTCTAGGTTAGGTGTAAAAAAGGAAAGTAGCAATAGCCATAGGCACGCTTTAAAAAGCAATGTTCTCATCATAGGTTTTTTGAATATCGTCAAGTTTAAAAGTAGGGAAAAAGAAACAATCCCAAATGACTTTCATTAACTTTAAAATGACGGCTCCCGATTAGATTGAATTTGGCAAAACAAATACGTTTAAAGTGATTTCCCAAAAGTTTAGGGGAATCCCCGATGGGTCTCAAGCCCGATCTGGGACAAAACGCTATTTGGTTTTTTCTTTCCGATTTTTCCCGAGGAGAAATCCTAAATAAAAAGGGATTCCCAAAACCGCTATAATAATCAGCAGTAGATAAAACAGGGTAGTTGAAATGGTCTTGCGTACTTCCATCATTGTATTTTTGACCCCGATTTCCGCAATGGTCCTTGCTTCTTCCGCCAAGGCTAGGCGTTCTCGTTTTATTATTGAATCCAAGGCCATGCGCTCTCGTTTTACCATGCTGTCTATCGCGGCCCGATCTTCAGAAAGGCTCAACATGGCCATTCCAAGTTCATGATTAAGTGATTTGAACAAAGGATCCACGCCCTCAACAAAATCGACAATGGCCTTTTTCAAGGTCTCCGGGGAATTTTCCGCTATCGCCAACAAGCGATCTACATGTACATTAAAGTTTGCAACGCGTTTCTGAAATTCAATGGAATCCATTCCCTTCTCCTTCATCCAAAGTTCGGTATGCCATTTGAGCTGCTTCCCCAGAATGTCCGAACTAAAATCCACTTTATTGGAAACATCGGCCACCACCTCGGACAGCGTACCCACGGTCTGTATTCCAAGACTATCCGGCACATCCCTAAATCTAAGGAAATCTTGTTTTATGGTTTGGTGCTCCAGTCTTCCTCGGGTTAGGGGATGTGCCTTTGCATATTCGGTTACAAAAGCTTGGTATGCCATAAAATCCCCCGTGCTTAGTACGCTTCTGGCAATATTTTCTATTTCCGCTGCATTTTGGGAGGCGGCACGGATAGCAGCGGGTTGATAGGGACCAAATTGGGATAGGCTATCTATTTGTCCAAAAAGGTCCTGCACTTCCAACATATAGGACCAAACATCGGTAAGGGCTACCTTAGGAGAGGTTTGGAACCCGATACGCTTTAATTCTTCACCGGTCTTTATTTTCCATAGGAGCGCATTTTTCTGAATTTCGATATCCCCTAATGCCAATTTGGCAATACTATCCGCCGTATTTTCCGTTCTACGCATGGCTTCCGTAACGAATGACTGCGTTAACAATCTGGTGTTTAAATCATTAATGGACAAAGGTTTTTGTTCACTTTCGATGCGCAATAGCGCACAGGAAGTGAAGAATAGGAAGAAGACAAAACACAAAATCCGTACTTTGCCGAAACCATAAAAACTTCGTAAGAACTTGGTCTTATTCACTTCTTTTCTCTTTGAATATACCAACGATTGGAATGTACGGATAAAGCAAGGTTTCCCTACTTGTTCCTACCCCAATGCGTCAATCTAATATCAGGATTAATTTACTACTCTTTTCTTGATTATCCTATGGTGATTCAAGGCTCAAAAATCTTGTTGCGAATGGCGTAGAGGACCAAACCGATACGGTTTTTGATATGCAATTTTTCGTGGAGTGCATCACGATAGCCCTCAATGGTCTTTGGACTTAGGTGCATGGCATCGGCAATTTCCCTATAGGTCATTTCGGAACAGGCCAATCGCAAAAATTCCAGTTCCCGCTCCTTTAGGTCCACGATGGGTTCCTTTTTCTCCAGGGTACCTACCAGGATCTGGGTGACCGTATTGGTATGGTAGTAGCCTTTCTCGGCAATATGCAAAAGCGCTTCTTCCAAAATCTCACGTTTGGTGTCCTTCATGAGATAGCCCCGGGCACCGGCCCGTAGCATTTTTAAAATGGTTCCTTCGTCTTCTTCAATGGAAAGTGCCAATACCTTTACTTGGGAAAAATCGATCTTTAGGATTTGGGTGGTCTCAATACCATTGAGTATGGGCATATTGATGTCCATCAATACGATATCCGGTATGTTCTTGGGGCTTGCGAAACGATCCAACAGTTCCTGTCCGTTTTTGCAGTTGTACAATACCTTAAACTTGCCAAAACTATCCACTAGCCCTGCTATGGCTTGTGAAAGTAGGGTATGGTCGTCCACAATCACTACGGAGTAGGTCATTTGATCAAGTTTTTGGAAATGGGGATAGAATCACTTCGCTCAAGGGAAAAAGACCTAAGACGTGCAAGGGGAACTTTTTTATGTCCTGGTAAACTCATTACTGTTTGGGGTTCGTTACCATACTCTCCAAACCTGCGTATTAGCCCAATTATAGATCAAGGCATACAGACGTAGGGCGGATGCGACTTGCTGGAATAATCTTCATGCGCAAGAACGTTCAATCTACAAAATAATACGTCATCTTTAATTGCGTGCCTTCATTTTTTTCAGAGAAAAGCTCCAGATGGGCATGGACTAGTTTGGCACGGTTGCGCATATTTTTTAGCCCGATACCGGAATACCCATCCGCTTTCTGTTCAAAACCGATACCGTTATCCTTGGCAACAATTTCCAGGGAGCCATCCATATAGTCCAACAAAACCAGAAGTTCCGAGGCCTTGGAATGCTTTACCGTATTCGAAAAAAACTCCTGCAAAATGCGAAACAGGATAATTTCCTCTTTGGGATCGATAGGTTTGGTATCTCCCTCTACCTTAAGCGAAGCCTTTAGGAACTGCATCCGGTTAAAACGGTCCATTTCCAGTTGTACCGCTTCGGCCAAGGAAAGACTCTTTAAGGCCTCGGGATTAATAAGTTTGGAAAGGGCCCGCAACTCCTGTATGGCCTTGCCCATAGTCTCTGAGGCTTCCTCCAATTGAGGACTTTTGCTCTCTTCCATTTGGACCTGGATTTTCGCTAAGGTCATCAATTGCCCTATATTATCGTGGAGTTCCCAACTTATATTGCGTAAGGTCTCTTCACGGATTTCTATCTGGGTCTCGGAAAGTTCCTTCTCAAAGGCCTCCTTGTCCCTGGCCCGTTGCTTTAAAAGCCGATTCTTTCGTTTTTGGAACAGCACAAAGAGAATTACTACCGTTACCGCCAAGCTTAAGGCGATGGCGGAAAAAACGATCAGGAACGATTGTACTTCTCCTTGGTCCATAAAAATCCGATACTATAACACCCGTACAGAATAAAATTTAAAGTAATAATAAGAATATAAAATTGTATTTCACTAAAGTTTAGATGACTTGAGAGCAACATAAGAGGTATCATCCCCATATTAAATAGAAGTAGTCCTGTCGATATCCAAAAACTCAGTTTGTATTTCACTTCCAAAATCTCATCGCTGTTCAACAGTTGCCAAAAGTGAAAAATTGTACACACCATAGTTAACAAAGCACCTGTTATAAAGGTATATTTATGATATGAGGACCAACTCTGAAAGGTGAAGTTCCAAAAAGCTAGACAAACGAAAAGTACTGCAAAAGTCAATACCATTTTTTGGAAATCCCTCCTTTTCAAAATAGAATGGTACCAAAAAAAATAAAATGAAAAGCTTATAAGTGTATATAAATTGTATAACCAAAAATTAGGCAAAACAAAAACATCACTTAAAACCGCTCCACCAATTTCCACTAGAATTGCAAACCAAAGAAAATAAAAGAAAAACTTTTCTTTAGCTTTAGAATATTTACGGTAATGGATAGTCCCGATAATTGCTGTTGAAAGTTGTACAACAGTTGCTACATAAGGCAAATATTGAAGATCCATTAAAAGATTTACTTCACCTTTTTGGGTGGCTTGCCACCATGTGCATAGTTGTATGCTCTCATATTAGAGGTGCTTTGTAATGGTGGTGCTGGGAAAAACCCGTTGCTCAATTCCAGTTTCCCATGAGTTGGTACAATGATAACTGTAGAGAACCCCGGGTCGGGCCATTGCTCTTTGCTCTCTTCAGGGTAAGCGGCATAAAAAATACGTAGTCCCAAATTTTCAAGCCCTTGCTTTGCGCTCTCGCTGCGTACATAACGGATATACTGTTCCATGCTATCCAAGGAGAACCAAAAATCGCGGGTATCCTCAAACCCCAAAGTCTTGTTAACAATACCACTACGAGTGCGGACAAATTCCTCTTGTAATCTCTGGGCTTGTTCTAGACTAATGGTCTGGGATGGGGGTGGTACCTCTCTCAAAGAAGGTCGATCTGTACAATTATTGATAAGTAGGGAGATAATAATTAATATTAAAATCGCTATAAAGATTCGTGCGTTTCTGTTGGTTTCCATATTTGATGTTTTAAAGTTTAGTTGTTGCTAATGGGCCGTTCTAAATCCATATCGTTGAACTAACGGATAAAGCTTCGTCTATTAAAGATACATAGAATTCTTCTAGAGACATTCGCTTATCCTCACCATCAGAGATTGGTAAATATACTGGCACATATTAATATGATACCAATAATGGCTACCGCAATAATTAATCCGTAGTGGATTCTTTGAAGTAATTTTTCATCTAGTGTCGCTTCCATGATTTGTGCTTTTAAATTCAAGGCTAATGTAGTTTAGAAAAGCGCCCAAAAAACCACAAGCAGGTTTTGCCATATAGCCAGAATCATTACATGTGTTTGTTATTCAATTAGTTACATTAATAGGACTACAAGAAAACGGGTTGGGAAACGGTAGAAAAAGGGGCAAATACCCCCCTCGGGCATCAGGTGAATTTTGGACCGGAAAAGGGCATTATACCATGAGCGTTTAGGAATTTTCCATTAGAATTTATCCATGTCTTCACAATTAGAATTGAATGATTTGACAAGTATCTTTTTCAGGGTCATCTTTCCCGAAGAAAAGGTGAAGAAAGCTTGGGATGGCACCAAAAATGCCTTGGTCATTTTTGGCTAAGTTTTAACACCGTTTTTGCGGGAAAGTGTCCCTTTCCTTGGTTCGCTTCTTTGAGAAGACAAAGAAACAAACGAAAACATACCTCCCAACAGGAACCATAAAAAGTAATGTGAAAATTATTAAAAATTCCAAGTCAAAAGTGTTAGGGGACCCATAAGAAGTGAATAATAAGCCTGCGCCCTTCATTGGATAAATCAGAAAGAAAAACAAATTACCCAATGCAACTTTTTGTACTTTAGAGCGATTCAAAAAATTGCCGGAATGAGAACTTCTTTACTTTGCGTTTTTACACTGTTTACCACTTTCAACATCAGTTATGCCCAGGACCGGGTTACGGGTGAGCCCTTTGCGACCCGTTCCGAGGTGCTGGCCCAAAACGGGATGGTAGCCACCAGTCATCCCTTGGCGACCCAAGTTGGGGTAGACATTCTCAAAAAAGGGGGAAATGCCATTGATGCCGCTATTGCCGCCAATGCCGCCCTAGGACTTATGGAGCCGACTGGATGTGGTATCGGAGGTGACCTATTCGCTATTGTTTGGGACGGAAAGACCCAAAAACTCTACGGTCTTAATGCCAGTGGACGTTCCCCTAAAGATCTTACCTTGGATTATTTTGAAAAGGAAAAAATGGAGAAAATTCCAGCTCTTGGACCCTTACCGGTAAGTGTGCCCGGTGCTGTGGATGGATGGTTTGAGCTTCATGGTAAGTTTGGTTCCAAGCCCATAGCCGAACTTTTGGCACCGGCGATCGCCTATGCGGAAAAGGGATTTCCCTTAACGGAATTGATCGCTTTTTATATGCAACGCTCCATCCCATATTATAAATCGCAAGGGTTCCCCAATATCGAGGACACTTACATGGCTCAAAATGGCGGCCGACTTCCCAATGAAGGGGAAATCTATAAAAACCCTTATCTAGCCAATACCTACAAGAAAATTGCCGAAGGTGGACGCGATGCCTTCTACAAGGGAGAAATTGCAAAGACCATTGGAAAGTTCATCAAGGAACAAGGTGGATTCCTCTCCCCCAAAGATCTTGCAGCACATCGCTCCGAATGGGTGGAACCTGTCTCCGTCAATTATCGTGGGTATGATGTCTGGGAGCTCCCTCCCAACGGCCAAGGCATTGCTGCCCTACAAATGTTACAAATCTTGGAAGGATATGATTTTTCGAATGTTGCATTTGGCAGTACGGAGCATCTGCATTTGTTTACAGAGGCGAAAAAATTGGCCTTCGAGGATCGGGCCAAGTATTATGCGGATATGGATTTCGTAAACGTCCCCGTAGCGGAATTACTGTCCGACACCTATGCCGAAGAGCGTAGAAAACTCATTGGCGAACGGGCCGGTACTTATGAGGCCGGGCAAATTAGTGCTGGAGAAACTATTTATATGACCGTAGCGGATAAGGAAGGGACCATGATCTCATTGATCCAAAGCAACTACCGGGGAATGGGTTCGGGAATGGCGCCCCCTAAATTGGGCTTTATGTTACAAGATCGTGGGGAACTTTTTAGCCTTAAGCGTGGACAAGCCAACACCTATGAGCCTGGAAAACGCCCTTTCCATACCATTATTCCCGCTTTTATCACTAAGGATGGCAAGCCTTATGTTAGTTTTGGGGTTATGGGCGGTGACTTCCAACCCCAAGGCCATTCCCAAATTGTAATGAACCTTATCGACTTTGGTATGAACTTACAGGAGGCAGGGGACGCCCCACGTTGGGACCATACTGGAGGGAACAGTCCCACTGGGGAAACTCCCGAGGGCACAGGACAAGTTCGCGTAGAGTCCGGCATTCCGTATTCCACGGTTCGCGGATTGATGGACAAAGGGCATAAGGTAGGGTTTACCCGGGGTGCCTATGGTGGGTATCAAGCCATTTTATGGGATGCCGAGAACCAAGTCTATCACGGAGCTTCGGAAAGCCGTAAGGATGGACAGGCAGCGGGGTATTGAAATTCTTGACTATTGGAATTGCCCCAAGTTCTTCATTGGTGTAACATAGCCTCCATTTTTACTACCTATAAAGTAACCAACACTATAGTATCATGGCAGGAGGTGGCATCGCTGGGGCAAACACAAGCTTAAAAAACAATAGGAAACTTTTAAAGAGACGCAAACTTCGCGAAAAAGGAGATGTGTACGGACAAGAGGGTGTTACCAAACTCAATCTTAAGGAGTCCACTGATCAGGATATGAAGCGGATTCAAAAGAGAATCAAGGAATACAAGCGCGAAGCACGGACGATATGGTTCATTGCCATCTGTGTAACCGCTTTTATTGTATACTCCATTTGGTGGTGGGCGAGTTCTTGATGGTTCGATTTTCGCATCATTGAATTTTGGGGCAGTGCCATCAATTCACAAACCCTTAACATGGCCTTTGCCTAGAAAGGCTTAACTTAAAGTCCATCTTTCGAAAAACTTTTCACAATGCCCTACTCAAGACGGGAAATTTTGAAACTCTCTGGCCTTACCGGACTGGGACTAGCCGCGATACCCTCTCTATTCTCATTTTCCCAAGACAAAAGTATGCGCCAAAGGGCTATTCCCAGTTCCGGGGAACCATTGCCCATAGTCGGGCTGGGCACATGGCTCACGTTTGACGTCGGGAATTCCTCGGAAGCCTTAAAAGTAAGGCAACAGGTATTATCGGAAATGCAACAACTGGGTGGTAAGGTCATAGATTCTTCACCCATGTACGGGAGTTCAGAGGCTGTTGTGGGTAAGTTATCGGCGGCCTTGGAAAGTCAAAATTCCCTTTTTTATGCCACCAAGGTGTGGACTTCGGGCAGGCAGGCAGGCATCGATCAGATGAACAGTTCCTTTAGAAAAATGAGGCGTTCCACCATGGACTTGATGCAAATCCATAATCTGGTGGATTGGCAGACCCATGTAAAGACTTTGCGCACTTGGAAGGAGGCCAGAAAAATAAGGTATTGGGGTCTAACGCATTATGTAGATTCCGCCCATAGCACCCTCGAAAAAATTATCCGACAAGAAAAACCGGATTTTGTACAGTTCAATTATTCCATCCTATCGCGCCATGCAGAAAAGTCGCTCTTGGCCACCTGTCAACAGAACCAGACTGCTGTCATTATCAACCAGCCCTACGATAGCGGTTCACTCTTCCGAAAGGTAAAGGGGCAATCGTTGCCCGAGTGGAGTGTGGATTATGACATTAAAAGTTGGGGGCAATATTTCTTGAAGTTCATCCTTTCCCATGAAGCGGTCACCTGTGCCATTCCCGGGACTTCCAAACCCCATCATGTCATCGATAATATGATGGCTGGCTATGGGGCCCTTCCCGATAGCTCAGGTAGGGAGAAAATGGCGTCCTATTTAAAATCATTGTGATTTAGGTTTAAGACCGAACAGTAACCGGGTCATTTTCCATCGTCGAATCAAGAACTCGTACAGTACCCAACATCCGCCGAAAGTTCCTATGGCCATTATCGTGATTTTCGTCAACAGTGACCATGCTAGGTCCATTACATAATACCCGATGATAATGGTTAGGGTCTGATGTAGTATATAAAAGGGATACACGGCCTGATTGCAATAGGAAAGCAGCTTGCTTCTTTTGTTAAGGTAGGTAGCCGCATATCCAAAAAGTACCAGAATCCAGGACCATAGATTAAAGACCTTTATAAAGGCTTCGGTAAAGTGAACCAAAGTAGAATCTTCCAACAGCAATCGAAGGCATAGCCACCCCAAGAACCCAAAAATACCACAGTACAGATAGTATCGCCTATACCGGCCTACTGTGTTCCAAAAGACTTTCTGAACAGAAATTAATATAAAGCCAAAAAAGAAAAAAAACAGATAATTCACAAAAGTAAACCAATCATCCACCAATGCATGGGTCACCGGAAAGAAAGGCTCCATAAAGGCCTCAACCAAATAGAGAGGTGGTAGGAACAAAAAAAGACCAAATGGTTTTTTAATTGTTTTTTGTATCCATAAAAGCAATCGGTTGTTTGGATTATTCCGTAATCTGAGAAACAAAGGTAATAGAATCAAGGAGTAGACCAACAAATAGGGTAGGAACCAAAGGTGGTGCCAACTCAGGTTACCTTCTGGATAAATCCATGTAAAGGCATGTTGCGGCCAAAAGCCGAAAAAACCTCCGGTAAACTGTCCATTTACAACACGTTCCAAGTATACCTGTGGGGGCACAATGAACAACATCCCAAAAGCCAATGGAATATAGAGCCTCCGTATCCGTTCCCAGGCAAACTGTTTTCCCGAACGTTTCCCCAATGCATAATAGGTGCCCATCCCTGAGATTACAAAGAGGATAGGTAAGCGCCATTGGTTAATGAATAACATGGGATAGGTAGGCCATTCATAAATAATGTTGTTCTTTATGTGCCAGCCCCAAGGGACAAAGAACATACCTACATGATAAAAAATGAGGAGGGCAAATACCCCGACCCGCAACCAATCCAAGTCGTATCGTCGTATCATTACCGTTCGTTTTGGGCCAAAAGTAAGGCTTCCCGAAAGGCATAAAATCTTCTTGGGACGAACAACATGTTTTTGTTACAGATGACAAGACTCCTTTAAACTTGCCGCATTTGCTGTTCAAAATGAGGAATCATGTTCCGGGAAACGGGAAGGATATCGGCCGCGTCCCTTAGTTTCAAACGATATCCCTGGGCGTTACCGGAAACTTTGACAATTTGATTCAGATTTACCAAATAGGACCGGTGTATTCTGGTAATACAGGAAAGTCGGGACAACTGCACATCCAACTCCTTTATGGTCATCCGTTTAACTTGTTTTGACAATTTTCCTTCTTTCTTCAGGAAAATCTCCAGATAATTCTTATCCGATCGCGCAAAAATGAACTCATTTGGATAGAACTCAAAATCGTCGCCTTTTACCTGTGTTCTAATAAAGAGTGACTGGAAACGCTCTTTTTTATCCTCCTCGAAAGCGGATTCGGCCTTCCCTTGAAATTGAGCAGCTCTTTGTTGGTTCCGCAGATACAGCCGATTGAAGTTTAAGGGAATCAATATCAGCATCAATATAATCCCCACAATAAAGGTGTTCCGAATTTCCTCAAAAAAATAGCCCCATGACCAGTTATTGGGATTGTCATAAATTATATCCCGAATCAGAAATTGTCCAATACCGGTGAAAAGGAAAAAGCTTAGGAGCAAAAGTGTTTCCTTGCCCACATTCCATGAATCGCTTGCCGTATCCCAATACCGTAAGCCTACCACAAGCAAGAACAAAACCGGTATGGGGACCAGGGAATGGATGACCGAAATCCAAAAAAAGTGCATGATGTGCTCATCACGACTCACATTAAAAGGCTCTACAAAAAAATTGAAAAGAACCACGAACACAAAAACCGCAAAAACGATGATGGACAAGTCTTTTCCCTGATAATAGAAAGGGTACGGTTGCGAAAAAAAATCGGATAGCGATTTCAGGGTAGTCCTAAACGACATAATACAGCAGTAATTCCAATTCGATTTCCATCAGGTTACGGTGCACAATAATACATCCCTATGAATGTATCCAGAAGTCGAATACCTATAAATCCAAAAACTCCAAACATGCGGGGCTAGACAATTTGGCTTCATGGAGATAGGCCAATTCCCCGGTCTGTTTATCCCTTTGGAAAACGGTGATATTATCGCTTTTTTGATTGGCCACCAAAAGGAACCCATCAGTAGGGTCAATTACAAAATTACGGGGCCAATCGCCGTGGACACTTTCCCTACCCGCAAGTTTCAATTTTCCGGAATTTGTATCCACTTTAAAGACGACTATGGTGTTTTCCCCTCTATTTGAACCATACAGAAACTGACCGTCCTTGGACAAATGGATATCCGCACAATAGCTCTTCCCATCAAAATCCATGGCTAAGGTATTTTGAGTCTCTACCTCAGTATAATCTCCATTGGCTTTTCGCTCAAATACGGTAATCGTGGAATTCAACTCGTTAATTACGTAAAGAAACTTTTCGTCAGAACTAAACGTAAAATGCCGAGGTCCTGCCTTTTCGGGCAAATCTAGGGAAGCTTGATCTGCTGGGACAAACCGTCCTTTCTCTTCCGAATATCTTTTTACGGCATCCAGTCCCAAATCCGCCACAAAAAGCCCATTCGAAGTAAATTTCGCGGCATGCGCATGAGACGTCTTCGTTGTGTCAATGATTTTATGGTCTATGTGCTGTGGATCGGGAAGCAATTTTCCCTTTTCATCAATCTGAAAAACAGAGATACTTCCCCCGGGGTAGCTGGAAGCCGTTAATGTACGCCCGTTTCCTGAAACCCCAACATGACAAAAGGGTGGACCACTGGTAACTTCTGAGTTGATTTCCTCCAACACCCCATCTTTTATGCGATATCCCGTCATCGCTCCTTTTCTTTCCGGGGCATCATTTACGGCATAGAGGTATTCTTTGTTCGGAGATATCTTTAAAAAAGATGGGTTTATCAAGGTGGCCATTAGTCGCGTGTCTTCCAAAGTTCCACTATCCGCATTAAATGTATACCGATATATCCCTTCACTATCCCCATTGGTATACGTTCCTACAAAAAGGGAATAGGTCTTGGGTGCCTCAGGGGTACAACCTAAAAAAACGAAAAACAAGCAGCAAACGGAAACAAAAGTCTTCTTGGCCATGGAAACAATTTTAAAAGAACATTAAAAATAGGGACTAAAATTGAAATGGGTAGTTACTGGGAAACAAAAAATTAAGGCTTAGCCCATATTCAAAAAATAATCCGTTGGCCGTTACCATTTGTCGTAATCAAATATCTACTCCTTACTCCCTGTCAACAAGGTGCTCTTGACCTCTTTCCTCAAGTAAAAGCCTGTAACTATGGTAGCGAGTACGTCCGCAATTGGAAATGAAATCCATACACCGAGCTCGCCCAAAAAATTGGGTAAAATCAAAATCAAGGGAATAAAGAAGAAGCCCTGACGTAGGAGTGTCAACAAAAGTGCAGGTACCGCCTTACCTATTGCCTGAAAATAGGCGGCCCCTATCAACTGCAACGCAATAATGGGCGTTGCCGCAAAGACCCAGCGCATGGCAAAGGGCGTGTGCTCTAGAACAAAAACATTGGCCGCCAGTTCTACCGAGGACATATCAGGCTTGTCGCTCAAAAATAGAGCCGCTATTTCCGAAGGAAAAACCATTAAAAAGATAAAGACCAAGGTGGCCATAAAAGCAGCATATTTAATGGCCGTGTTGATACTTTCGCGTACCCTCTGATATTTTTTCGCTCCATAATTATACCCTGCAATAGGCAAAAAGCCTTGGGTTACCCCAAATACCGGAAAAAAGGCGAACATCAGCATTCTTGCTATTATAGCATAGACGGCAATCATGGCCTCCCCACCCAGACCAAAAAGAATATTGTTCATCAATAAATAGATGATACTAATGGTGGCTTGACGCGATAAGGTCACAACACCTAAAGATCCGATTTCCCTTAGAATGGACCGATTTAATCCGAAATCGGTTATACGCAATTTGAGTTCCGAGTTTTTGGAAAGAAAGAACCAGACAATGTAACACAGGCAGAAAAAATAGCCCAGTGTAGTGGCCCAGGCAGCACCATGCATGCCCCAGTCCAACTCATAGATAAAGATATAGTCCATTAACAAGTTGCCGACGGAAGGAATGATCATGGCATTCATGGCAAATTTGGGTTTGCCCTCGGCTCGGATTACCGTATTGCCCATCATGCATAGTGCCAACATAGGGACCCCATAGACTACAATGATATAATAAATCTTGGCTGGTTCAAAAATCGCACCTTTGCCGCCAAACGCTGGAATAAGATCATCCACAAAATAAAGACCTACCACCACCATGGATATGGTGACCAATAGCGTTAAGGTTACCTGGTTCCCGAAAGTCTTCAGGGCCTTTTCCTTGTTTTCGGCTCCCAAGGCACGTGAGATAATACTGGAACCTCCGATACCAATGGCCATGCCCAAGGCCCCTATAAAAAATGAAACGGGAAGAACCACATTGATGGCCGCAATGGCAATGGAACCGATCCAATTTCCAACAAAAATGGAATCGACCAATATGTTGAGCGACATGACCAGGATACCGATACTGGCAGGCACTGCTTGCTTTACCAATAGTTTACCTATAGGTTCGGTACCCAGCTGTTCCGATGAGACTCTTGCCATTTTTTCTTTATTGCCCGTCTCCCAAATTGGGAAAGGGAAACAGAGCAATTTCATATATTGTTATTCTTCTTAACGGTCCGCCAAACCGCTATGGAGCTTTATTAAACCGGCAACGCATCGGAAGCCTGCCATTCATTTATCCACTTCGCCATAAGCCCTACCCATGCCTCACTATCGTTTAGACAAGGAATGTGCTTGTAAGCTGTTCCGCCCGCTTCCATAAACTGTTCCTTGCCTTCCATGGCAATTTCCTCCAAGGTCTCCAAACAATCGGAAACAAAGGCCGGGGTAATCACGGCCAAACGTTTTTTACCCTCCTTGGCTAGGCGCTCAAACTCAAAATCGGTATATGGCTTTAACCAAGGGTCGCCCGCCAAGCGTGATTGAAAGGAAGAACTTATCTTGTTTTCATCCAAATTCAGGTAGGATTTGACCAACTCTGTGGTATCATAGCACTGATGGCGATAACAGGTATGGTGGGCTACCGAATTAATGCCGCAACAGGAACCATCAATCTTACAATGAAACTTGGTAGGATCGCTCTTTCGGATATGCCGCTCAGGAATTCCGTGGTAGGAAAACAAAATGTGGTCGTACTCAAAATCCTTTAGGCCCTCTGCAATGCTATCTGAAAGTACTTTGATGTATTCGGGACTTTTATAGAAGGCGGGTAAAGTAGTTAATTTCATTTCAGGAAAATGTGCTTGCTGCTCTTCCATTGTTTTTACCACTACCGTTTCATAGGAAGACATGGCATAATGTGGATAGAGGGGAACCAATAAAACCTCATCGATTCCTTTTTCCGAAAGCTCTTCCAATGCCTTTTTAATGCTCATGCTACCATATCGCATACCTAGGGCAGTCGGAATCTTCAATTGCTTTTGTACCTTATTCGCAAAACGTTCTGAAATAACAATCAAGGGTGAGCCTTCTTCCCACCAAATTTTGGCATAAGCACTAGCCGATTTTTTGGGCCTGGTCCGGAGAATTATACCACGGACCAAAATAGTCCGCAGCCATTTGGGTGCATCAATCACCCGCCCATCCATTAAAAACTCATCCAGATATGGTTTTACATCCTTTGGGGTAGGGCTATCCGGAGAACCCAAATTAACCAACAAAACACCTTTTGCCATAGATTTTTTTTAACGCCAGTAAAAATAAGGCTTGTTACAAGAACTTCCCGTCCTTTCCGTGGATAGTTTTCTAATTTTGTTATAGAAAGAATCAATATTTTATAGCATACTCAGAAAGCCCTTCATAAAATTTTAGGTCAGGATACGACCTTTTAAAAAAATATAAAATGTTAGATGAGATTTTAAGGAATACGACTTATGAGTCCATACTTTTTTTGGCCGGAGGCTTTTTGCTTCTTTTGGCAATCTATATTGTTATCGTACGAATTCTGAACCACTATGGCAAAAACCCCAAATATCTAGTATCAACAGATTCCGTAAAAAAGATAAGCTTCCCTCTTATTTTAATTTTATTCTCTCTATTGCTACGAATGCAATCGTTACGGCAATTATTGGGTTTGGACGAATATACTTATTGGTTTAAAAAAGCTAGTGCCTTACTATTCATTTTTAGTTTTACGTGGCTTGTGATTCGGGCTTTGGGTGTAATCAAGCTATTAATACTTGCCAAATATGATGTTGGGGCCTCTGACAATTATCAGGCCCGAAAGGTTTACACCCAATTCAACATTTTAGAACGTATAGTGATATTTATTGTAATCATTCTGGCCCTGGGCATTGCCCTGATGAGCTTTGAAGGTATCCGCGAGATAGGAGTGAGCATCTTTGCTTCCGCTGGTGTGGCAGGTATAATTATAGGGTTCTCCGCCCAAAAGATGATAGGAACTATCCTGGCCGGTATTCAAATTGCCATAACACAACCTATAAAAATTGATGATGTGGTAATCGTGGAAGGCGAATGGGGCAGGATAGAAGAAATTACGCTAACCTATGTGGTCGTAAAAATTTGGGATAAACGCCGTTTGGTGGTCCCCACTACCTATTTTATAGAAAAGCCTTTTCAGAACTGGACCAAGACC
Source organism: Ulvibacterium sp. (assembly GCF_028285715.1). GTDB lineage: Bacteria > Bacteroidota > Bacteroidia > Flavobacteriales > Flavobacteriaceae > Ulvibacterium. The sequence goes on along the minus strand of NZ_JANQOO010000020.1, from coordinate 551,587 downwards.
TCTGCGGATATTTTGGGGACTGTATACCTGTATTTGGATTATCGGGTACCTTTTGAGGCAATCCGAAAGGAGTTAAACCGCATTTTGGAGAATTCCGATTTATGGGATGGAGAAGTAAACAACATACAAGTCACTGATTCCAAAGCCCATTATGTTGAAGTTAGGGCCCTAATGAGCGCCAGGGATTCCGGTACCGCCTGGGAACTTCGAGTATTGGTGCGGGAAAAATTGATTTCCTTCTTACAACAAAACTATCCGGAAAGTTTGGCACATAACCGCATTTATCTCAAAAAACAGGAATAAAGCAAAAATACTGAATACCAAAAAGCGTTATATCCAAGTTAGTCGCCCGTTTTAACGGTTTATAGGGATAGGTCACCGAATACTCTTCCCTAATTTTGCAGCAGCATCCTAACTTGCATAACGTATTGAGCATCTGTTATAGAAATAGATGCGTGCCCTGCAGGAAATGGGCTAAACAAAAAATAATAATGCGTCTCTTTTTCGCTTTTCTTGTAAGTATTTCTTCCTTTTCCATTTTTTCACAAGAGGAAAACAGCCTGCTTTGGGAGATATCCGGAAATGGATTAAAACAAAGCTCCTATGTCTACGGAACCATGCATGTAAGCAAACGCATAGCCTTCCGATTAGACGATGTTTTCTATGAAGCATTGGACAAAAGTGAAGTAGTAGCTTTGGAATCCGATCCGGGCACTTGGTTGGAAGCAGATGAGGATATCGGTTTTACGGCAATGGGGCAGGGCAGTAGCTTTAACCCTAAAGGTTTTTATAGATATCCATTTGCAATAAGGAACCCAAGAAAGGAAGAGATAGCAGGTTATTTGGCTTTTGAGGATCAACGCGTGAACAACATCCTATATCGGACCAATGCGTATTCCCAGAATTTTGAGGAGGAGACCTATCTGGATATGTTCATTTACCAGACTGGAAAAAAATTCGATAAAAAAGTCATTGCTTTGGAAGACCTAGAGGAATCCACAGCATTGGTGGGCCGCGCGAGTTTAAATGCCATGAAGCAAAAACCGGACGAGTGGTTGCAGAAGAAAATGCAACTACAGGACCCAATGACGCTAATGCAAGATGCTTACCGCAATCGGAACATCAACCTCTTGGATTCGTTGGACAAGGCCATGTATACGGACCACTACTTAAAGAACATGCTCTTCATCCGGAATCGAAATATGGTTAGGGAACTAGATTCGATAATGCAGAAGGCAAAGGTTTTCGCCGGTATCGGAGCGGCCCATTTACCTGGAGAACAAGGGGTCATTGCCATGCTTCGAGAGATGGGCTACTCCGTTTGTCCCCTGAACTCCCGATCCACGGCCAAAGGGAGGAGATTAAAGGAAAAGTTCGAAAAATCGATAAAGGAAAACGAATACGTCACCCGCGTCCCGGACGACAGTTTCTTTAGTATAGTACTGCCTAATGAGCTTTATCCCGTAGCAGGGTCCATAAATACCACCTATGTTTCACCGGATCTTGCCAATGGAAGCTATGTGATGGTAAACCGTATCCCTACTTTTTCGCACTTAAAGCAGGATGTCATCCATACCCTGGAAGATTTAGATAAGCTTTTATTCGAAAACATTCCTGGAAAGATATTGGAAAAGAGCCGAATCAATAGAAATGGGTTCCATGGGCTGGATATCAAAAACCAACTAAAGAACGGAGATCATCAACGCTATCATATCTATGTAACCCCCCTGGAGATCTTCATATTTAAAATGGGCGGTCAGGGCGATTATGTCATCCAATATTCAGACACCATTTTTAATAGTATTCAGTTTAAAAGAGCAACCCTAAAAAATAACAGGGTCGTCTCTGGCTTTGATGATTTTCAGGTAAGGATGCCATCTTTATACAGTTTCCCGAACCGATATCGCAAAGGAGACCGTTTTGTCCAGGGATTCGATTCCATTACCAATTCTTATTATTTCTTGCGGAAAGTCACCTTAAACGATTTTAATTTTATTGAGGAAGACTCCTTCGAACTAAAAAAAATCCAACAGCGGTTCTATAGGGAATTAAAGTTGTACCCTACCTACCAGAAACCCCAAGGAAACAGTTTACTCTCTAAAGCCGTTTTGGATTCCGTAACCGAAAAGGAACTCCATTTAAAAACCGTGTTCAACCGAGGTGATTATTATTTGATGGGATGCCTGACCAGAAATCCCGATAAGGCCATCGCCTTTTTTGACTCCTTCCAAGTAAAGGAAAATATGGAGAACAAGAACTTTAAAAAGGTACGGGATACCGCATTGTTTTTTACCACGGTGACCACGGTAAAACCACCAAAGTTTGTCGAAAACAGCAAAATGTACCGAAATGGACGTTACAGGCCCAAGGCTTACGAAGCCTACACCAAAAAAACAATTTACCAAAACAAAAACAATGAAGCGGTTACCTTGGAACTGAACAAGTCCCATGATTTAATGATGTATTCCAACATCGATTCCGTTTGGGCGTTCCGAAAAAAACTGCAAACCAAAAACGGACTTACTATTTTGGAGGAAAAAGACACGCTCCTTCAAAAAGGGTACTATGAACTGGAAATGGTATTGACGGATACGGCCAGTACGCGGGGCATCCTTGTGAAAAATATAGTTAAGGGAGGTTTGTTCTACGAATTGAAAGCACAGACGGATACCCTACTGGGGCCCAGTCCTTTCGTTGCTCAATTCTTCGAACACTTTGAACCTTATGACACCCTTATTGGAAAGAGTATTCTAGAGGATAAGACGCCTGCTTTTTTTAAGGCTCTACGGGCCAACGATAGTATGGTTATGGAAGGTCATAAGTTTGTGAAATTCCACAAAAAACATATAGACTCCCTAAAGTATTACATCTCCAAGTTTACCTACCCTGAGGACAAAAGATACCTGCAGGCCTATTTGATACAGCAACTGGGAAAATTGGATGACCCTAGGGTGATACCCTTTTTAACGGAATTCTATGTTAGCTCTTATAACAACTCCAATGCTCAGACCAAAATCTTGCAGGCATTGACGAAAAAGGCAGATGATGAGTCGGCGGCTGTTCTACTGGAACTTTTATCAAAGGATTTGCCTTTGGTTTCCAATACGTTGGAAATCCACAAAATATTCAAGCCCTATAAGGATAGTCTTCCTTTGGCCAAGAAATTATTCCCGGAACTAATGGATTATAGTGCTATTGCCGAGTACAAGCCTAGCATCTTTTCACTTCTCGCAAAACTAAAGGCAAAAGGTCTGATTAAACCCAAGAGTTATCAAAAATACCGGAAACAAATCCTGAATGATGCCAAAATACAATTAAAACGGCAGATGGGCCTATCTGGCAATGGTTTACAAAACGGTTACCTTAAAAAAATCCGCAATCAAAATAATGGTGTACTCGAAAATTATGCCATTTTGCTATACCCATTTCGCAAGGAAAAAGAAGTCGCCCAGTTTTTTGATCGTTTGCAATGGGTGAAGGACCGAAGAATACGTACTACCTACGCCATGCTAATGGCCCAGGAAGAATCACCGATTCCCCAGGCCATGTTAATCGGTCTGGCCAAAAACGTGAACAGTCGGTTATTATTGTTCAATAAACTCAAGGAAATCAATAAGTTGAACATATTTCCCAAAATGTACAAAACTGAAAGGTTTTTGGCGGAATCCCTTCTTTTTGAACAACGGCCTTTCATGCAAAACAAGGATTCCGTTCATTTTGTAGCAGAACGTACTCTACAGTATCGTGATGAGACGTATACTGGATATTATTTTAAGACGAGGAACAATCTGGATTACGATACCAACTTTACCATGCGCCTAGTGGTGTTTAAGGCGGGGGAAGGACTTACTGCGAAGCCTTATTATAAAAACGAAGGATTACGCGTTGAGGACACGGACACGGAAGAGGACGCAATTACTTATGCCACGGAGGAGTTTTACCTCAAGGACAGAAAACGTGCACAGGTTTATCGGCCTATAGGTTATGGAGGCTATGGGTATCTTGGGTATTAAATGGCTATATTTGACTTTAAAATATATCCTGTGAAAGTCTTTTTTATAGTCCTATTCATTTCGAACGGTTATTACGCAATATCGCAACAAATCACCTGTTCCCCTGCCGACAAAAAAACATTTAGGGATAAGACCATAGCGATTGATGGATTGTTGGAAAACGATTTTGGAAAGACCATGGTGGCTATTGGCAAAACCTTTATGGGCACACCCTACGTGGCCAAAACCTTGGAAGTGGGCGATGTTGAAACCTTGGTCGTTAATCTCCATGGTTTGGATTGTACCACTTTTGTAGAAAATGTATTGACCTTTGGTATACTCCTTAAAAATGGGCAGAGCGACTTTGACAATTTTACCCAAACCTTGGAAACCGTTCGGTATAAAGATGGCAGGTTGGAAGGCTATGCATCCCGCCTTCACTATTTTTCAGAATGGATTGCCAACAATGAAAAGAAAGGGTTGTTGAAGGATGTTACCTCGGAAATAGGAGGTATTGAGATTACCAAGGCTATCAATTTCATGAGCGCCCATAGGGATTTGTATCCGTTCTTAAAGGATGACGGAAATTTCCAGAAAATACAAGCTTCAGAAAACTATCTCAACGACCAGTCCATCTGCGTTTTGCCCCAAGACCAAATCGAGATAAAGGAGCATCTAATCCATAGCGGAGATATTATTGCCTTGGCCACATCCATTGATGGCCTGGACGTTACCCATACAGGTATTGCTACCCGTGAAAAAAATGGCAGGATTCATTTATTGCATGCCTCTACGGGCTCCATGGAAGTTGAGGTAACCAAACTTCCATTATCGGAGTACTTAAAAAAAGTAAAAAGAAACACGGGTATTATGGTGGCTAGACCAAATCCCTAACCATTGGCCAGGGACATCACGTATTTTTTCGGAGTGGTACCATATTTCTTTTTAAAGGCGGCTATAAAATGGCTGGCCGTACTATAGCCGACTTTCAATCCTACCTCATTAACATTGTTCTGTCCTGTTTCCAACAATCGCCGAGCATGTTCCATCTTATAGTCGAAAAGAAAGCTATAGACCGAATCACCATAAATCTGTTTAAATCCTTCCTTTAATTTTTTTAACGGTAGTCCTATTTCCTCGGCCAAAGCTTGTAAACTAGGAGGTTCGGCCATTTGGGAAATAATGATTTCCTTGGCCTGGCGAATGCGTCTAACATTATCTTCGTCCACTAAAAAGGGGCACTGCTCTACATCGGCATCGGTATTTCTGTTGAAATAAAGTGAGACCAGTTCGTAGACTTTGCCATGGATATATAGTTCCTTTACGGAGGGATGTAGGTTGTAATTCATTATCTGGCTCAAAACCACCGCTATCGCGGGGGACACCGCTTCCTGGGAATAATATTTTTTTTCCTTGTTTTCCGGACTAAGAAAGGGAATATAATCCGCCTCCTTTGAGAAGAGCGAATGAAACTTGCGTATGGTCATCACAATGGATACCATCCATGAATTAGGATCCAACAGCACATTCATGGGCAAATCCAATTGGGTGTTATAGAGTAATAGGGAGTTCTCCTCAGAGACATCCAACGCATACCTGCCTTCACTAAAAACAAACTTGGCATGCCCTTTAAGACAGAAGTGAAATTGTATGAATGAACTGTCGATTTCACGGGTAAGTTTTTGAAAATCAGAAGTATCGTTTTGAATTTTCAACACATAAAATCCGCTTTCTATAAGGACTTCATCATAAGAACCTTGAACGACATTTTTCTGTTGCATATAATAATGGTTATGTATTTTTCTATTTAGAATGGTTCTAAATAAAATAGAGCGAAAGCCCTTTGTTTGCTACAAAACTAAGGGTTTTGGCCGGATTACTATCGAAATTGGTCCAAAAACACTTCAAACGTTATTAAAAGAACCTCTGGCGTTATTTTTATTGGGGCTATGCTTCTATTTTTGCTTTCGATTCTCGGGTTTGTATGAAAGACTACCATATTTCCAAACACAATTCGTTTTATACTATAGGCCTTAATTATAAAAAGGCAGATGCCGAGGTGCGTGGCAAATTCAGTTTGGAAGAGACGGCCATGGATACACTTTTAATGGAGGCCAAAGCAATGGGTATAGATGGTCTTCTCGTTACCTCTACCTGTAATCGTACCGAACTGCATGGCTTTGCCCAACATCCCTTTCAATTGATAAAATTACTGTGTGACAGCACTCAGGGCACTGTAGAAGAGTTTCAGGAAGTGGCCTATGTATATAAGAACAACGACGCTATAGGGCACTTATTTCGGGTAGGCACGGGACTGGACAGCCAGATCTTAGGAGATTTTGAAATCATCAGCCAACTTAGAAAGGCTTTTAATCGTTCAAAGAAGCACAACATGGCCAATCCATTCGTTGAGCGGCTTTGTAATTCGGTTATCCAAGCCAGTAAACGTATTAAGAATGAGACGGAACTTTCATCAGGTGCCACATCTGTGGCATTTGCCTCTGTACATTATATTTTAAAAAATGTTCCCAATATTTCGGAAAAGAACATTCTCCTTTTTGGTACTGGGAAAATTGGTCGGAACACCTGCGAAAACCTCATCAAACACACAAAAAACCCACATATTACCTTAATAAACCGTACCAAGAACAAGGCGGAAAAAATTGCCGGTAAATTCAATTTGACCGTAAAAGACTATGGGGATCTGCAAAGTGAGATACGAAGTGCGGATATATTCGTTGTAGCCACAGGAGCACATCATCCCACGGTTTCCAAGGAACTTATCTACACCAAAAAGCCATTATTGATATTGGATCTTTCCGTTCCCAAGAACGTGGCCGATGATGTTAAGGTGCTAGACAATGTTACCCTGATCCATCTAGACCAACTCTCGCAAATGACCGATGAAACCTTGGAGCGCAGGAAGCAGTTTATTCCTCATGCCGAGGCCATTATAGAGGACGTTAAGCATGATTTCATCCAATGGTTGGAAACGCGCAAATTCGCACCGGTAATTAGTGCGCTTAAGAAGAAACTAAAGACCATGAAGGATGAGGAATTGGATTACCAAGCGAAAAAGATGTCCGATTTCAACGAAGAGCAGGCAGATGTAATTACCAATAGAATCATCCAAAAAATAACAAAGCAATTCGCCAATCACCTCAAAGAGACCCATACCGATGCTGATGATAGTTTGGAGCTCATTCAAAAAGTGTTTCAATTGGAAGTGAAATCGTGATGAGCAAAATCATCCGAATCGGGACACGCGATAGCCAGCTTGCGCTATGGCAGGCAAATACGGTTAAGGACAGACTGGAAGCTTTGGGTCATAAGACCGCTCTGGTTCCCGTTAAATCTACAGGCGATTTAGTATTAGACAAGCCATTACACGAACTTGGAATAACCGGAATCTTTACCAAAACCTTGGACGTTGCCCTGTTAAAAGGGGAAATCGATATTGCGGTACATTCCATGAAAGATGTACCTACGCTATTGCCCAACGACATTGTATCCGCCGCTATTTTGGAACGGGGCAATTTTTTGGATATCCTGGCCTACAAGGACAATCAGGAGTTTTTGGCCCAAGAAGATGCTATGATAGCAACCGGAAGCCTGCGCCGAAAAGCACAATGGCTCAATCGTTACCCTACCCACACCATTACAGATCTTCGGGGTAATGTAAATACAAGAATCCAAAAATTAAGAGATAGCGATTGGAACGGTGCCATATTTGCTGCGGCGGGTCTGGAACGTATCGGAATAAAGCACAAAAACACCATTGGGTTGACGTGGATGTTACCAGCGCCTGCGCAAGGAGCCATTATGGTGGTAGCTCGAAAAGGAGATGTTACAATATTGGATGCCTGCCAGGAACTGAATCACGAATCCACCGAAATTTGCACCAATGTGGAGCGTCAATTCCTTAATAAATTGGAAGGCGGTTGTACCGCTCCAATCGGAGCTTTGGCAAAAATAGAAGAAGACCGGGTCGTTCTACAAGGTGTTTTATTGAGCATCGATGGTAGCAAAAAATTGGAATCGGAGCTCTCCGCAAGAGTTGGTGAGCATCACAATCTTGGCCGGGACTGTGCCAATAGCATTTTGGCCCGGGGTGGAAAACGCCTTATGTCCGAAATACAGGGAGATGTAATCAAAAACACTACCATATTCGCTACGAAAAAACTTACTGCAGACCAACTTATGCGGTTTGGCGATTCGATATCCGTAGATTCCGAGGATTTTATTCAAGTGAATCCGTCCAGGATTCCTTCTGTAGTCCTAAAGTCCAATATTCAAAATGTTATCATAACCAGTCAAAATGCGGTCGAAGCACTTTTGACCCATAGCACTGCAGATACACTACGGTTTGAAAATATTTATTGTGTAGGACGCAAGACAAAACGCCTCATTGAACAACGTATAGGCCCTGTAAAACGTCAAGAGAAAAATGCAACAAAGCTGGCCCAATATTTAGTGGAATATATGGATGGTCTGGAAGTGACTTATTTCTGTAGTGACCAAAGACTGGATGACCTCCCTAACATCCTTATGCAAAATAACATCACCGTTAACGAAGTGGAGGCGTATAGAACCAAATTTTCACCTATTGGGATAGCTAACGAAGTGGAAAGCGTTCTGTTTTTTAGCCCTTCTGGAATAGAAAGCTATCTTTTACGGAACCCAACCAATAAAATTGCTTACTGTATTGGCGAAACTACGGCCAAACTGGCCAGGAAACATTTTACAGATGTTCGTGTAGCGCGAATACCTACTATTGAAAGTGTAATAGATAAAGTAAATGAGTATTACAGCAAAGTCTAGATGTCAGATGTGGTAGCACGCCAAAAGACTTCTGGAAAATACTTGATAAGGTAGTGAACCATGGATTTTCCAGTAAATCCGAATTAAAAACCGACTTATGATTTCTAGTCATAATCCCAGCAGCGACGAGCGAACTAAAAATATGAGCAGCATTACCAACGATTTATTCTTAAAAGCCCTGCGGGGCGAAACGGTAGATAGGCCCCCTGTATGGATGATGCGCCAAGCCGGTAGATATTTACCCGAATTTATGGAAATCCGGGAAAAGTATGATTTCTTTACCCGTTGCCAGACTCCGGAATTGGCATCCGAAATTACCGTACAACCGATACGAAGATTTGGCATGGATGCGGCTATTCTTTTTAGTGATATTTTGGTAATCCCTCAGGCCATGAATATTGAGGTACAGATGAAACCCAATTTTGGCCCCTATCTCCCCAATCCCATCAGATCGCAAAAAGATGTGGATTCCGTAATAGTTCCCGATGTAAATCAGGAATTGGACTACGTTATGCAAGCCATTGGCATGACCAAGGAAAAATTGAACAACGAAGTACCCCTTATCGGTTTTGCGGGCACCCCTTGGACCATACTCTGCTATTGCGTACAAGGACAGGGGAGCAAAACTTTTGATAAGGCCAAGGGATTTTGTTTTACACAACCGCGGACTGCACATGAAATGCTACAAAAAATCACTGATACTACTATAGCTTATCTCAAGGCCAAGGTGAATGCCGGGGTAAATGCCGTTCAACTATTCGACTCTTGGGGCGGTATGCTTTCCCCGACCGATTATCAGGAATTTTCTTGGCAATACATACAACAGATCGTGGATGCCCTAAAAGAAGATACTCCAGTAATCGTATTTGGAAAAGGGTGTTGGTTTGCCTTAGGGGAAATGGCAAAGTCTGGAGCTTCCGCTATAGGTGTGGATTGGACGTGTTCCGCCAGGAATGCAAGATACCTTTCAGGGGGTAACATTACATTACAGGGCAATTTTGATCCTGCTCGCCTGTTATCACCCCCATCACATATTAAAAGTAAGGTTACCCAAATGATCAACGAGTTTGGGAAGGATAAATACATTGTAAATTTAGGGCATGGGATACTTCCCAATATTCCATTGGAAAACGCAAAGGCATTTATTGATGCTGTAAAGGAATACCCCAACTCGATATGAGGGATTAGAACAAAACAAAAAGTGGTGTTGGATTTTGACCATTATTTTATTGAACCTATCCAAGAAAAGGACTCTTGGAAATTGTGCGATTTTGTGGTTTCCAACTCGGATAGGTTAAAGCGATACTTCCCAAAAACACTTGAGCAGAATCTCACGCCCGATTTGTCCAGGTATTTTGTAGAAAAAAAGGTAAAGCAATTCCTGGCAAAAGAAGAATTGCTATTCAAACTAAAGCATAAAGAGCATCGGACAATTATCGGCCTGGTATACATAAAGGAACTGAATTACAATAAAAGTCAGGCCGAATTGGCCTATTGCATTGGTTATCAATTTGAAGGAAAAGGTTGGATGTCGCAAACCGTCAAGGCACTATCAAACTATGCCTTTGAGGTATTGGGGTTGGAAACCCTTCAAATCATTGCCCATCATACAAATAAGGCAAGTATAAAAGTAGCGCAAAAATGTGGCTACCAATGGCGAACTACATTAAAAAAGGAATATACGCCTCCCAACGAGCCCGCATTGGATATGGAGTTGTATGAACTTGATCGTTAACCCATTAAATCTCCTGTCCCGTCCCTGGGGATTGGAATCGTAAGGCATTGTTTATGAAAGACACATTCTACGCTTATATTCAAAAGCTTCAGGATACTATAACTTCCGAACTGGAGAAAATAGATGGCAAATCCTTATTTAGGGAAGATTATTGGAGCCGGCCGGAAGGTGGCGGAGGTCGTTCCAGGATTATCGAAAATGGGGCGATTTTTGAAAAGGGGGGGGTAAATATCTCAGCGGTTCATGGGGAACTGCCTCAGAGTATGCAAAATTACTTTGGGGTCAAGGATGCCGATTTTTTTGCCTGTGGCCTTAGTTTGGTCATTCACCCAAAAAGTCCCATGATACCAACGGTACATGCCAATTGGCGATATTTTGAAATGTACGATAAAAAAGGGAACATCGTAGATCAATGGTTCGGAGGAGGACAAGACCTTACCCCCTATTATCTTTTCGATGAAGATGCGATTCATTTCCATTCCGTCTGCAAAAAGGCTTGTGACGTTCACGATCCGCTGTTTTATGCGTCGTATAAGAAAAAGTGCGATACCTACTTTTGGAATGCACATAGGAATGAGGCCCGTGGCGTGGGAGGATTGTTTTTTGACTATTGCAGAACTTCGGAAAAGATGTCCATGCAGGATTGGTATGCTTTTGTTACCGAGGTAGGCAATAGCTTTTTAGAAGCCTATGTACCAATCGTTATAAAACGCAGGGGGATGAACTACAACCAAGAACAAAGGGACTGGCAAGAAATTAGACGTGGACGCTACGTAGAATTCAATCTTGTGCACGATAAAGGCACCCTGTTCGGACTAAGGACCAATGGCCGTATTGAAAGTATCCTGATGAGCCTTCCTCCGCATGTACAATGGCGCTATGACCATCATCCCAAGGCAGGGAGCGAAGAGGAGCGTTTGGTCAAAATTCTTCAAAAGCCCAAAGAATGGGTATAAAATGGATTTTTTTCTTTTTCTTGGTATTAGCTCATTGGAGCGTTCTATCACAAAATGACAGCTTATATATCCGTAGATTTCCAGAGAAGGTCACTTTGAGACTTGGTGTGCAAAACACATCGAATAGCTTCATAATAACCGATAATGAAACCGGTGAACAAACCGAGATTGTTCCTAATGATAAGACCTACCTCGGGCTTTCGGCCTTATTCCGTTCCGTTGAAGTGGATTTGGGCTATGCCCCTAATTTCTTCTCCGAAAACCGGGACAATAGCGGATCCAAACTCTTTACTTTAAACTTTAGAATGTTTCTGGGACGTTGGATGCAGACGCTGGACTTCTATAGACAAAAGGGGTTTTTTACCCAATTTAATAACGAAGTAATACCCTTTCCGGAATTACGTACTTTAAAAATAGGCGGTACAACCAGTTTTATTTTCAACAGAAATTTTTCGTTCAGGGCCATAGGATTTCAAAATGAATGGCAGAAAAAAAGTGCGGGCAGTTTTATTCCCAGATTTACATTTTATTATACCCGATTTAGGTTGGAAGATGCCAGTATTCAAACTGGTGACGACCATTCCTTTAATTTGGCCATCGGACCCGGGTATTATTACAATTTGGTCATCGGAAAGCACTTTTTGCTTTCCGCGGGTGCCACAGTTGGACTAGGGGCTAATTTCACGCGTTCCGAGGGAGAGACATTTACCTCCAGTCTGGCCCAGATAATTTTCAGAAACGCTATTGGTTATAACTCTGAGCGGTTTTTTACAGGCATTAATCTAAACGCCCAGGTATTGGAATACGGGACAGACCAAAACACGCAATTGGACGATACCATTACCTTTGTGGAGTTGTATATTGGGTACCGCCTAGATGCTCCAAAAAAATGGATACAAAAGGCGGACAAGTTTAATCGTAAATTCGGTCTGGACTAAAAATAATCGCCCAAATTATGTTGGATATTTTCCTAAATTTATCTGAAAGGCCTCTTCACCGTTAAAAAAGTTTGAATGTTAAAAAAGCCACGACTGTTCCTTGCCGGAGTTTACTTTACCTATTTCAAGAAAGTATTTAGAAATGATGGGCTCACCATTCATATTCCCTTCCATTTAACGGACTTTAAGTTTCGTGGGCGGTTTGTTCTAGGCACCTATGAAGAAGAGGAATCTAGATATTTGAAGGAATATCTTTCCCCGGATGCCAAAGTGTTGGAGCTGGGTTCCTGTTTGGGTTACGTTTCCTGTTTGACCAATAAGTTGCTTTCCGATAATTCGGCACATTTGGTGTTGGAAGCCAATCCAAATTTAATCCCTTGGATAGAAAAGAATAAACAAGAAAACCATTGTGGATTTGCCATTGAAAATAGTATCATTTCCGATGAGGAAGTCAACGATTTTTACATTCATCACCTCATTGTGGGAGGAAGTGCCAAACGCAAGACCCCAAATAAAATCCAAATAAACGGCGAAACGTTTCAAGGACTGCGCAAAAAATATGCTATCGATTTCGATACCCTGATTATGGATATTGAAGGGGGCGAACTGGATTTATTTCGAAACTATAAAAACGGAATAGCGGAATTTGACCAAATTTTTATGGAAGTACATCCCTTTGCCAATATATTGACTGAGGAAGAAGCCCAAGAATGTGAGGATATCCTTAGTTCCATAGGTTTTGATATTGTAATAAGGGATGGAAATTTTCAAATTTGGGAAAAAAGGAAAAAATCCACTTGAATTATGAAACTCAAAATGTATCAGATAGATGCCTTTACCGACCAGGTTTTTTCCGGTAACCCGGCTGCGGTCTGTATTCTCGAAAGTTGGCTGGATGATACAACCATGCAACGGATAGCAGCCGAGAATAATCTGGCGGAAACCGCATTTCTAGTAAAACATAGGGAAGGTTTTGCCATACGTTGGTTTACACCATCCATTGAAGTTGCCTTATGCGGACACGCTACCTTGGCCTCGGCCTTTGTACTTTTTAATTACTATGACGTCACCACGGACAAAATTAATTTTTATTCGCAAAGCCGTGGGGCCCTATCGGTCGAAAAAGGAAAGGATGGGCTTTTGACCTTAGATTTTCCCGTAGATGCCATAGTCGAAGTCCAACCTCAGGATACGCTGAACGAAGCCATAGGAAAAGTGCCCATACAGACTTTTAAGGGAAAAACGGACTATTTGTTAATCTATGAATCTCAACAGGATATAGAGGACATTGCACCCAATTTTCATGTACTTGGCAAGGCCAATGTACGGGGCGTTATTGTTTCTGCCAAAGGAATAAAAGTAGATTTTGTCTCTAGGTTTTTTGCTCCTGGTTCGGGAATCGATGAAGATCCCGTAACAGGTTCCGCCCATACAACGCTTACCCCTTATTGGTCAAAACAATTGGGCAAAACAAAATTGAGTGCCAAGCAGTTGTCCAAAAGAGGCGGTGATCTTTTTTGCGAAGACTTGGGGGAACGTATTAAAATAACTGGAAAGGCAGTGCCTTATTTAATCGGTGAAATTGAAATCCAAGGGTCTTTGCCTTGATTTAAACAAGCATACAAATGGAACCCGTCTATTTCGTAATAAAATATATAATGATGACGGCACGATTCTTTTTTAAAGGTATATATTTAGTTATTATACTTAACGGTATTTTGTTGTTAGGCTGCAAAAAGACCAAAACACCAAGTCCCAAAGTGACCATTTCCGTATGGTATGGCCATGAACAATATTTTGGGAATGTAGGCCAACCTCAGGCCCAAATCAATATACTGGGCAATATCCAGGCGGATAGTGCCGGAATAACCGCATATTATAAGCTTAATGACTCCCAAGAAAAACATGTACTTACCTTAGGTTCCGACCTCCACCGATTGGCCGCCCAGGGCGATTTTAATATTGAAATTTATAGGGATAACCTAAAGAATGGTGCTAATAGCGTAAATCTTTATGTCACTAAAGATGGAAAAGTACTGGAATCAAAAGAAATTGGGATACACTACAATCCTAAAACGGAATGGCCTTTGCCCTATTCCGTAAACTGGGCAGAGGTTGAGAATATTCAGGATGTGGTACAAGTGGTAGACGGCCATTGGAAAATAACGCCTCAAGGTATTCGCACCCAAGATGTCTATTATGACCGGGTTCTGGCCATCGGAGATGCTTCTTGGAGAGACTATGAGGTGACTACTACAGTTACTTTTCACGGATATACTCCGCCCGAGGAAGGCCCGCCAACGTATAATGTATCCCATGCGGCCTTGGCTACCCTATGGCCGGGACATGATAGGGACAGCCTACAACCCAATAGGAAATGGCATCCTTTAGGCGCAACGGCCGAATTTAGGATTACCGATGGCTATAAAAATTGTAGATGGCGAATCTTTGATGGTGATAATTTTTATGAGGAGCAAAAAGAGGATCAGTACCGCGATATTAAGGAAGGTATAACTTACGCAATGAAACATCGTGTACAGGACCTTCCTAATAATAGCGTACAATATTCCGTAAAGCTTTGGGAAGCGAATCAAAAAGAGCCCAAAGAATGGGATTTCCAGGCCGTGGAGACCTCGAAGCTAAAACACCCCGGTGGTTCTTGCCTCCTTATTGCCCACAATACCGATATTACCTTTGGAAATGTTGATATAATTCCATTGAAAGGAATACCAACCGTTGGCGATTAATTATCTTTAGGGACTCCAAACTTGAAGCAGAATATATACCATGCATCCATTAATACGAAATAGACGACTCCGAAGCTCTGAGACCCTTCGGAACCTGGTTAGGGAAACCATTCTTACGCCCCATGATTTTTTGGTCCCGCTTTTTGTGGTGGAAGGTAATGGCATAAAGCAGGAGATTCCTTCCATGCCGCAATATTACCGACTTAGCTTGGATAACTTGGAAAAAGAGGTTAAGGAACTTTGGAGTATGGGCCTCTGTGCCGTATTGCTCTTCGTAAAAGTACCGGATAATCTAAAAGATAATAAAGGTTCAGAAGCATTGAATCCGAACGGACTTATGCAGCTCGCCATACAACATGTAAAAAATGCATGTCCGGATATGTTGGTAATGACCGATGTTGCCTTGGACCCCTATTCTTCCTACGGCCATGATGGCATCGTTGAAAACGGCCGAATCTTAAACGATGAAACTTCGGAGGTTTTGGCGGAAATGAGCGTTAGTCATGCCCAAGCGGGAGCCGATTTTGTGGCACCTAGCGATATGATGGACGGGCGTATTCTTACTATACGAGAAACCTTGGAAGAAGAAGGATTTACCGAAACGGGCATCATGAGTTATAGTGCCAAATACGCCAGTGCCTTTTATGGACCGTTTCGGGATGCCCTGGATTCCGCTCCAGTGGATATGAAAAATATTCCTAAGGACAAAAAAACCTACCAAATGGATTACGCCAATCGTTTGGAAGCCTTAAAGGAAACCCAAATGGATATTGATGAAGGTGCCGATATCGTCATGGTAAAACCCGGATTGTGTTATCTGGATATTGTCCGGGAAATACGAAATGACGTAGAGGTCCCAGTGGCCGTATATCAAGTCTCCGGGGAGTACGCCATGCTCAAGGCGGCGGCGGAGAAAGGATGGTTGGAACACGACGCGGTACTGATGGAACAACTGGTCGCCATAAAAAGAGCAGGTGCGGATATTATAGCAAGTTATTTTGCCAAGGATGCCGTACGGTTGATTTCATAGTTTTCAATCGTCCGCATGAAATTGACACCAATGTTACCTAATGATAACCAATTTCTTCTTTTTAGAATGAATCTATGATACTTATGAAAAAGTTGCTTTTTATCGTTTTTGGTTTACTTTTTGGGATGGTCTTGGCGCAAGAAGGGGCTACCACAGCCTTAAACATTCCTCATCAAGAGAAACTCACTTATGGTTTCCCTTCTGAGGTGGGCCTTGATTCATCGTATATACATACCAAAGTCGATTCTATTATAACGAATGGTATAAAAATGGAGGCCTTTCCGGGGGCCCAAGTACTGGTAGCCAAAAATTCTCGAATTATTTTTCATAAAGCCTATGGTTTCCATACCTATGATAGCGTACAATCCGTTACATTAAATGACATTTATGACTTGGCATCGGTTACCAAGATAACAGGACCTTTACCCGCCCTTATGAAATTGGTTGATGAGGGAAAATTGGATTTGGACAAACCTTTTAGCACCTATTGGAAACCCTGGCGCAATATAAAGGACAAAAAAGATTTAACCTTGCGGGAGATTCTGGCACACCAAGCGGGGTTGGAGCCTTATATCATTTTCCTCAACGAGGTCATTAAAAAAAATGGAAAACTTAAAAGTCGATTCGTAAGGAAAACAAAGAAAAATCGATTTCAGAACAAGGCCTACGAGGGGCTTTATGTAAACAACCGATTTAATCGGAAAATGTATCGTATGATCAACCGCTCAAAAGTTTCCGATGAAAAGAAATATCGTTACTCAGGGCTTACTTTTTTAATATTTCCCAAACTTATTGAACAATTGACGGGTGAATCCTATGAATATTATTTGGAAAAGAATTTTTACCTGCCTTTGGGTGCCGTTACCCTCGGATTTAACCCAAAACCAAAAAATCTCCCCAACCTAATTGTTCCTACAGAGCAGGATACACTATTCCGCCATACGTTGACCCAGGGGTGGGTACACGATGAAAATGCGTCGCTTTTAGGAGGCGTATCGGGCAATGCCGGTCTTTTTAGTTCTGCGATTGATTTGGCCAAGATTATGCAACTCTATCAAAATTATGGTAGTTATGAAGGCAGGCGATACTTTTCAGAAGCCACGGTGAAGGAATTCATAAAAGTGCAATATCCGGATAATGAAAATCGACGTGGCCTGGGTTTCGACAAACCTCTTTTGGACAATGCCGAGCTATCAATCGATGAAGCCTATCCAGCACCAGAGGCAAGTCCAGAAAGCTTTGGACATAGTGGTTTTACAGGGACATTTGTCTGGGCCGACCCAAAAAACCAATTGGTATTTGTTTTTCTTTCCAACAGGGTCAACCCTACTAGGGAGAATCGCAATCTGTATAGTTTGCATATTCGATCAGCATTGCAGCAGGTGTTCTATCAGGCTAATTTACCTTTGAATTAAGACCGTGGTACTGCTCGGAAATGTGCCTCTCCGGGCAACGCATTTTTTAAGTCAGTTAAAATTGTTTGTATTGGCTCTGTATCTGCTGCTTATCGAATATGGGTTTCACTAATTTTAATTGGTATCTTTGATTTGGTAAAACTTCATTCATGGGATTATTACTCTTTTATGCCCTTGTTTCCATATTTTTTTCCTTTCTCTGCTCAATCTTGGAGGCCGTTCTTTTGAGCATTACACCAACCTTTGTCAATCTCAAAAAAAAGGAGGGCAAGTCCTATGCCCAAACCCTTGAGGGATTAAAAAAGGATGTGGATAAACCATTGATTGCCATCCTCACCCTAAACACTATAGCCCATACTGTAGGTGCCATTTTGGTTGGGGTGCAGGCCAAAGTGGCTTATGCCGACCTATATGGCAGCACACAGCACAAGGTTTTGGGCATGGCGTTTACAGAGGACGTTATGGTGGGCGTAGTTTCAACGGTTATGACCATATTAATTTTAGTTGCTTCGGAGATTATTCCAAAGACCATAGGCGCAACCTATTGGCGGCAATTGGCGAATTTTACGGCCAAATCGCTCAAAATAATGGTTTTGATACTAAAATGGACCGGGCTCCTATGGTTGTTGCAGCTTTTTACCAAATTGGTTGGAGGTAAGGGGCATCATGGGAGTGTGCTAAGCCGGGAAGACTTTACTGCCATGGCTGATATTGCCCAAGAAGAGGGGGTTTTTGAAGAATCGGAATCTACAGTTATCAAAAATTTGCTCCGTTTTGATGAGGTACTGGTAAAGGACATCATGACCCCAAGGGCTGTGGTAAAAATAGCTTCTGAGCAGAGTACTGTTCAGGAGTTTTTTGATGAAAACCCCAAACTTCGGTTCTCCCGTATTCCCGTTTATGATAGCAAAGTGGATAATATTACGGGCTTTGTGCTCAAGGATAATGTGTTGGAGGAGATTATAAATGACAATGCGGATATCCCATTATCAGAAATTCGCAGGGACTTATTGATTACCAAAAGGGATACTCCCATTCCACGGTTGTTTGATACCTTGATCGCCAAGCGCGAACATATTGCCCTAGTGGTGGACGAATATGGATCGGTAAGTGGTATTGTTACTATGGAGGATGTTATTGAGACCCTTCTCGGCCTTGAAATCATGGACGAAAGTGACAACATAGCAGACTTACAACTTTTGGCCCGGAAGAACTGGGAGCGCAGGGCCAAACGAAGTGGTGTAATAGAACAGCAAACCCAACCACCTGATTCGCCGCCGGCCGAGTAACCTTTTCCCTTTAAAACACCATTTCGAGATTATGGAAGAATGTTATATAGAAACGCCTTTGGGAGTAGCCAAACTAGAAGGTGATGCCGAGGGACTTTCCAGTATTACCGTTCTGGATCCGGACCACAAAACAACCGACGTTGTTCCAGAAATTCTTGAGGAGGCTACATATCAACTTCATGAATATTTTGAGGGAAAACGAAAGTGCTTTAACCTAAGTCTAAATCCGCAGGGAACCGATTTTCAAAAAAAAGTTTGGGCTGCACTTCAGGAAATCTCTTATGGAAAGACTGTTTCCTATTTAGAGCTCTCCAAAACCTTGGGTGATGTAAAGGCCATTCGAGCTGTAGCAGCAGCCAACGGAAAAAATCCGTTATGGATAGTAATACCTTGCCATCGAGTAATCGGAAGTGATGGTTCCCTGATCGGCTATGCGGGTGGTCTTTATCGGAAAAAATGGCTTTTAGACCATGAGAATCCTGTAAAGCAGCAATCGTTATTTTAATTCCTTAAGACTGATTGGTCTGTCATCCAGATACTACTTAATGTCGTTTGAAATAGTATGCATTTCATCGATAAAGTATTTATTTGGAGGAGATTTTGGCCTTAACCTATCATTCTTTAAAGTAAAAAACCGACCTAAGGGTCGGTTTTCGGTTTATTCCAAGGAATTTCCTGTTAAGTGTCCTTCGCAAGTTGGGTGATATCATAATCCTAGCCTTTGCAAATTTGTTCGTATATTGAGTTCAAGACAATTTCTAATGAAGTTCCCCTCAGTACTAGATATTGCAAATAAGGCACAAAGTGCCTTTAAACGCTTTCCCGTTACCTTGGTTTGGGTAATGCTGGGGTCTTTTTTTTGTATTTTTCTTCTCGAAGATAACTCAGGTCAACTATTTGAAAAGTACTCAGATGTTCTGTTGACGCTTGTATTGGGAGTAAGTTGGCTTATAGGAACGCAGTTCTTCTTGGAGCAAGTAAAAAACCGTAAAAAATGGATTGCTCTAAAGTTGATAGTTTTGGTGCTGCTATTCCTTTTTTACTGGCACTTACCAGATTTAAGCGCATCAGATGTAAGCCCAATCTACTTTATCCGATTCTTCCTTTACTTCATAGCCGGACATCTATTGGTGCTTTTCGCACCCTTCGCAATACAATGGAATAAAACGGCCTATTGGAACTATTTGAAATCCGTAGGATATGCCATTGTACGTAGTGCTTTTTTTTCAGGGATACTGTATTTAGGCCTTGTCCTGGCTTTATTGGCCATAGATTCCTTGTTCAACGTTGATATTAAAGGTGAACGCTACGGGCAATTATTTGTCTTTTGTTTGGGAATCGTAAACACGTGGATCTACTTATCGGATTTTCCAAAGGAAGTACTGGAAAATGTAACACTAACATTTAACAAAGCCTTGGAAGTATTTGTGAAATATATTTTAATACCCTTGGTACTTCTCTACATCCTAATACTGTATGCATATGGCCTAAAGATTTTAATCCAATGGGAACTCCCTAAGGGTTGGGTATCTTATTTGGTAACGGCCTTGGCGTTATTGGGTTTTTTGGTCCAAGCTATCATCAATCCCGTACAGAAAACCCTCAAATCATGGATGATAAATTATTTTTATCCATGGTTTTATGTTTTATTGCTTCCTTTAGTTCTCCTCCTATTTGTAGCCATTTTTAGGCGTATCGGGGACTATGGGTTTACGGAAAACCGTTATTTCGTTTTAATCATTGCCTTCTGGATTTTGGGTATGGCCCTGTACCTTCTCCTTAATTCCAAGAAGCGTTTAAAAGTTCTACCTATTTCACTTTTTATTCTGGCCATCCTCACTTCATTTGGTTTTTGGGGCGCGTTCAGTATTTCAAAAAATAGCCAAATCCAGGAGTTCCAAAATGTGTATGGAGATGTTGAATCCAAAGGCAATATGGCAAATTTGCAAGAGTATGAGCAGTTGAAATCCATTCTCTCCTATTTGGATGATCGAAATGCATTATTCCAACTGGACATTATTAACAATGCCGATATGTCCTCGTTAGGAATCCTCAAGGACACTCTAAGCGGAACATTAAGAACGTATGGTTGGCTTGATACTGAAAAAATATTGGATTCCCTAGGGATTACCCTGGATCCAAAAGATAAAAACCAAGAGAGTATCTATGGAAACTATCATAATTATTATCAACAAGATAATACCGATTTCAGTTTTGATATTTCTGACTATACCCTCTTTACGAAACTGAGTATCAATCCAAGTACGCCGGATAGTATTCCACTAGGTCGCTGTTTTGTACAATATCGGTCAAAATCTCCTTTATTGACCTTACACGAAAAGGGAAATGGTAAAACCCTCTTGGAAATACCCCTAGAACCAAAGCTCAAGGAGCTATCCAAGTACGGAAGAAATCTGTATTCCATTAATCCGGAAAAACTGGTTATAGATCTCAAAAATGATGACGTGCTTGCTAAAGTTGTCTTCATCGATTTGGGCTTTTATGTTAAAAAGGACTCCATTGAAATAAATCATTCCAACATTTACCTTTTCCTAAAGCTACCCTAAGATGTTACAAAAAATTAATTTGGAACATGTCTTGTTCCTTGATATAGAGACCGTTCCCCAAAAGGCAGCCTTTGAAGAACTGGAACATACCGAGCAAGAACTTTGGGAGCAAAAGTCCCAATACCAACGAAAGGAAGGGATTACGGCAGAGGAGTTTTATGATAGTGCCGGAATATGGGCTGAATTTGGAAGGATTATCTGTATTTCTGTAGGTTATTTTAACCTAAAAGGGGACATTCGAAATTTTAGGGTAACCTCTTTTCACGGGGAAGAGCTAAAAATCCTTCGGAATTTTAAAAACCTTTTGGACGCTCATTTTAGTTCGCCAAAACATCTACTTTGTGGGCATAATGGTAAGGAGTTCGATTTTCCCTATATCGCGAGGCGCATGATTGTCCATGGTATTCCATTGCCTTATAAACTGAATCTTTTTGGTAAAAAGCCCTGGGAAGTTCCGCATTTGGATACCATGGAGCTATGGAAGTTTGGGGATTATAAGCACTATACTTCTTTAAAGTTATTGGCCCATGTTTTGGGTATTCCCTCACCCAAGGAAGATATTGACGGAAGCAAGGTGCGCGAGGTTTATTATGAGGATAACGACCTGGATAGGATTGTTTTGTATTGCGAAGGTGATGTGGTGACTACGGCACAGGTTTTTCTTCGCTTACGAAATGAGGATTTGTTGGAAGAAACCGAAATCACAAAGATTTAAAATCCTCATCTATTATACTTTAATTGTATGTAAACCGGAAAATGATCGCTGTAACCTCCTAAATATTTGCGCCCCACGTAAGTTCTATACGGACTTCCCTTGTATTTTCCAGTCCATTCGGTCAGAAAACGGTCATCAAAGATATTGGCATGGGCAAAGCTATGGGTCCCTTTTTCATAGTTGAAGAAATTGTGCGAGACCATAATCTGATCAAAAAGGCTCCAACTGCGCTTATAATTGGCACTGCCCCTTTCCGGCGAATGTAGCTTTTCCATAGGATTATATAAAGTAGTGGATTGCATCAAGGTCTGTATACTTTCGGAAGAAGGGTCGTCATTAAAATCTCCCATGACGATATAATTGGGATTGGGGATTTTCATTTCCAGGGCAGTCATAAATTCCCGTATAGTTTCAGCCGCCTGTACCCGTTTGTATCCGGTCTCTACCTTACCGCTTCTGCGGGAAGGCCAGTGGTTTACAAAAATATGGACCTCTTCTCCATTCAACTTTCCATGAACATATAGAATATCTCTTGTGGTATCCCGCAACCCATCCAATTCGTAGACCAGCAGAGCAATAGGTTCAGAATGCATTACTTCAAAACTCCCTTTGTGATAAATCAATGCCGTATCGATACCACGTTCATCCGGTGAGTCATAATGTACATAGCCATAGTCGATATGCCGTAAAGGTTCCGAAGTAATAAGGTCGTCCATAACCGTTTTGTTCTCCACTTCGGCGACCCCTACCAAAACGGGTGGGTTTTGGGCAGATTCGTTTCCAATTTCGGAAATAGTCTTGGCCAACTTGCCCACTTTCTTTTGATATCGCTTATCCGACCATTTTTTGGTTCCTTTTGGCGTAAAGTCATCGTCCAAGGTGTCCGGGTCATCTACCGTGTCAAATAAATTTTCCAGATTATAAAACGCTATGGTATGTAGCCGTTTGCCTTTCTTTCTCTTAAAAAATGAAAAAAGCATACATTCTCTTTTTGGGGAGCTTAATTTACGAAAATAGCTTGGCCCGTATTGCTTAAATTTGCACTTTGCGATTTCATATGTTAGAAAAACAGCACATAGAGTATGAGCAGGCCGTTTTAATCGGGGTTATCAATAGGGGACAAAACGAGGAAAAGGTAACCGAATATTTGGATGAACTGGAGTTTTTGACCTATACGGCCGGCGGAGAAGTCACCAAACGTTTTGTACAACGTGTAGAAATCCCCAATCCCAAAACCTACATTGGTAGCGGAAAGATGAAGGAGGTTGAGGCCTATGTTAAACAGCATGAAATAGGGTCCGTGATTTTTGATGACGAGCTCTCCCCGGCACAACAAAACAACATTGAAAAGCTGTTGCGTTGCAAAATCCTCGATCGCACCGGACTTATACTGGATATTTTTGCCCAACGTGCACAGACCAGTTATGCCCGTACCCAGGTAGAACTTGCGCAATATGAATATCTACTACCGCGATTGACCGGTCTATGGACCCATTTGGAGCGTCAGCGCGGGGGTATTGGGATGCGTGGACCCGGGGAAACGGAAATTGAGACTGACCGTCGTATTGTTCGAGACCGGATTTCCTTGTTAAAAAAGAAGCTTGCCAAGATAGATAAACAAATGGAGACCCAACGCGGCAACCGAGGTTCCTTGGTCCGTGCGGCACTCGTGGGCTATACCAATGTGGGTAAATCTACCTTAATGAACGTGATAAGTAAAAGTGATGTTTTTGCCGAGAACAAACTTTTTGCCACCTTGGATACCACGGTACGGAAAGTAGTCATCGGTAATCTTCCTTTTTTGTTGAGCGATACCGTTGGATTTATCCGGAAACTTCCGACCCAATTGGTAGAGAGTTTTAAAAGTACCTTGGACGAAGTACGGGAAGCAGATCTATTACTACATGTAGTGGACATCTCCCACTCCCAATTTGAGGAGCACATAGATTCCGTAAACCAGATTTTAGACGAAATCAATAGCGCCGAAAAACCTGTGATCATGGTTTTCAACAAAATAGACCAATATTCACATGAGACCTTGGATGAAGACGATTTAATTACCGAAAAAACCTCAAGACATTTTACAATGGAGGAGTGGAAGCGGACATGGATGCAGCGTTTGGGCGACAATGTGCTTTTTATTTCTGCACTAAACAAGGATAATCTGGATGAGTTTCGTAGCAAGGTATATCAGGCCGTGCGGGAAATCCACATCAGCCGATTCCCCTACAATAATTTCCTATATCCAGAAAATCTAGATTACCAATAGCGGGGTTTTTTGTTGGGAAAGTATACCGTTCATCGATGAAATTGGCCGTTCATTTTTTTCACAACAAATTAAGACCGGTTCACAACAATAATTTAGAACTGTTGGATATCCGTACTACATTTACAGTGTAATTAAGTGATAGTGTTGACCCCAAACCGACACCTTGAACTTAACTGAAAAAGAATGGAGGTTTCCCCAAAACCAAAATTCGAACCTACAAAGCTTAGACCAGATTTTACAATAGCCTACTTAACTAAAAAAATGGCCCGTACCCCACAGTCCGGGCTTTTTTTATTTGGTAACAATTGAAGTGCTTTTTGAGCATTTCATCGATGATACCACTCATTTTAACGTTGTTCACAACAAATAGTATCCTTTTCACAACAAAAATTTAAGCGTGGTACACTATGAAGCTACTTTAGCAGGGTATTTAAAGGTTTACTTATTGTCCCAGAAGAGAACGTAACTTAACGAAAATTGGTCCCGATAGTTATTGGGATGGCACCGCCCTAATCTTTACCGAATATTGAGTTCGATTTTATTTGACTGTGCAAACAAATTAAATGTACCCTACTTACCAGAAAAGGCCCGACAAAATTGTCGGGCCTTTTACGTTATACTGAAAAACCTTGTATTTTAAAAGGAATAATTGAGTCCAAAAATCCAATAGGTCTGCAAATCGTTATCAATGCTATCAAAGGTCGCATCAGGATCTGGCGTAGGTGCTTTGTTTATGGCATAATCCAAGGCTTCCTGTTTGTTGTTCCTAAGACCAAATTCAAAGCCAAGCCCTATCCCGTTCCACAAAGTATATCCGAAAGAATTGATCCATGTCCAGTTGGAAAGATCCCCATTCTCATAGCTTTGGAAGGTAGAAAAATTGGTCTTAAAGTTAACATTCCCAATTTGACGGGTATAATCCACTAAGATTTTGGCCCCCGAAGAAGATTCATAAATGTCCTCCTCACTACTGAACACAAAATTATAGTTGAACGGGTGAATAACCACGACCATATCCGCAATAGGCGTCCAGGTGGCCCCAATTCCCAAATCCAAATAACCAGGATCATTGAAGTTGTTTATAATCGTGGTTCGATATTCCCCTAAAGCCGAAATCGCGAATTTTTCGCTCAATTTGTATCCGTAAAGGGAAGTAAGATTAAAGACATCCGTAGTTCCGTTGAAGCTCTCATCATCCGTATCACTATCCTTATCGTCCAACTTTACCCATTGTAGGTTAATGTTTCCCGAATTTCTCCAAAAAAACTTTTCCTGGTTCAGATTGGCAAAGGCATTAAGGGTAACCCCAATGTTACCGGAGGAGTTATTAGGTGTTCCCTGGGCATACCAGTTGTTGAATCCTGAAATGTTGGCACCAATGGTACCAAAGGCACCCTTTTTCCAACCTGGAAAGGCATCGATCTGCGCTTGTAGGCCATCGACCCTTCCCTGAATATCAGCTATGGAATCCTTTTTGGCCTTCTGTTCGGTCTTGAGTTCTTCAAGCGTCTGTGCCGAAACAAAAGATATCATAAGGGATGCTGCTAGTGCAAATACTAACTTTTTCATAATGTCTAGTGTTTAGTTATAGTTTATGAACTACAAATTTAAACATGTAAACATATAATGAACAAGGTTGTCAACAATTATTTGCGCTTAAAAAGAGGGACAGAAGAGCAGGCTTCTCCATACATAACGCTTTTTGCCACTGTCTGCAGTTTGGCAGTAATCCACAAATAAGCGTTCGGGGGAACGGGCTTGGCGGCACACCCCTTAACAATGACCGGTTTATCCTTGAAATCATCCAAATCCAGATTTTCGATTACGGAATGGAAGAGGATGGTTTCCAAATCCGTTAAGGTTCCTTGCACCACCTTTTTGGCATAAGGTTGCAAATGGGTCATTACCAACATATAAGCCCATCCAGGGATTATGGCATCCGTTGAGCAGGTTAATGCGACATAGGAGTTCTGATATTGCTCCCATGAATGGTCCGCGACCTGGGCCCTAAATTCCTTTTCCCTAAGGATGAACCCCTCGTATAGCCAGTCCTTGATATCCAAAAGTACCCTTTTGCCTTCTGGATAAAAATCCTCCAAATCCAAAGTGACCAATTTGCTCTGGGCCACACGGTTTACTATGGGATCTTCTTTAAGTTTCATGTTATTATCCTCAAATAGTTATTCAAATGCTGAGCCAAGAAAATTCAAATTCCAGGTTCTTAAGACCGAAAATTTTGTACTGTCAAACTTATATTTCCTACTTAGAGCAATCCTAGTTCCAACTTAGCTTCCTCACTCATTAGGTCCTGGGTCCAAGGAGGGTCAAAAGTAATTTCCACCTCCGCATCGCTTATCATATCCAGGGATTTTACTTTTTCCTCTACTTCAACCGGTAAAGTCTCGGCTACCGGGCAGTTAGGTGACGTTAAGGTCATTAAAATCTTTACCTCATTATCCTCGTTTACAAAAACGTCATATATCAGGCCCAATTCATAGATATCCACCGGAATTTCAGGATCATAAATGGTCTTTAGGATCTTTACTATTTTCTCTCCCAACTCTTGGGTGTCTATTTTAGTGGTTTCCTCACTCATTTTTCCTAGTTTAATTGCGTTTGATAGGCCACCGCATATAATTTCAGCTGCTTAATCATGCTGACCAATCCATTGGCACGGGTGGGCGATAAATGTTCCTTAAGACCAATTTCATCAACAAAATCAGTGTCCGCATTTATAATATCCTGTGGTTTTTGATTGCTGAACGATCGTATCAAAATAGCTATGATACCCTTGGTGATAATGGCGTCACTGTCCGCCGTAAATACCAGTTTATCATCCTCCAACTCGGCATGTACCCATACCTTACTTTGACAGCCCTTGATGATATTATCTTCGGTCTTGTATTTTTCATCTATCAAAGGAAGCGACTTCCCTAATTCTATCATGTATTCGTAACGTTGCATCCAATCATCGAACATAGAGAATTCGTCCACAATTTCCTCCTGAATTTCTTCAATGGTCATATATTGATTTTTGGTAAAAATACGATAAGAATCGATGGTTATCAACAATTTAAGAGAATGATAACTTGGGCTATTTACAACAACATGGATTTGGCCCGTTGAACCCCTTCCACCAAAACATCAACTTCTTCCTTGGTATTATAAAAACTAAAGCTGGCACGTACCGTTCCAGGGATTTTGTAAAAATCCATTATGGGTTGGGCACAGTGATGACCTGTGCGTACTGCAATACCCAGTTTATCCAAAATGGTTCCTATGTCATAAGGATGGATTCCATCAATATTAAAGGATATTACGGAAGTCTTATCCTTAGCAGTACCATAAATTTTAAGTCCCTCGATTTCCATTAACGTCCTGGTAGCGTAGTCCAATAGCTCATTTTCATACTCGGCTATGGCCTCAAATCCAATGGCGTTCATATAGTCCAAGGCCGCTCCAAAAGCAATTCCGCCACAAATGTTGGGAGTCCCTGCCTCAAACTTATGGGGCAAATCCGCATAGGTAGTCTTTTCAAAAGTGACCTCGGCTATCATTTCTCCACCACCTTGGTAAGGAGGCAGCGCGTTGAGCCATTCTTCCTTTCCGTAGAGCATCCCTACCCCTGTAGGACCACACATCTTATGCGCGGATACCGTGTAAAAATCTACGTTCAGTGCTTGAAGATCTGATTTGACATGTGGAGCCGCCTGAGCACCGTCAATCAAAACTGCAGCCCCTACTTCATGAGCCTTTTCAATAATTTCCCGAATCGGGTTTATGGTCCCCAAAGCGTTGGAAACATGATTGCAAAAAACCAACTTAGTGCTGTTTGAAAGCAGTTGTTGGTAGGCAATCATTTCCAATTCCCCATTTAAGCTCATGGGAATTACTTTTAGAACCGCCCCTGTTCTTTCGGCCAACATTTGCCAGGGCACTATATTGGAATGGTGTTCCATGGCCGAAACCAATATTTCATCCCCTTGCCTTAGAAATGAGGAAAATCCATTAGCGACCAGGTTTATGGCATGAGTGGTCCCAGATGTAAAAATAATTTCATGGGGCTTGGCGATATTGAAGTGATCCTGAATCTTTTTTCGGGCCTCCTCATACTTGTCCGTAGCTTCCTGGGACAGTGCATGAACCCCTCTATGAATGTTGGCATTATAGTTCCCATAGTAATCTACAATAACATCAATTACTTGTTGGGGAGTTTGTGAGGTAGCCGCATTATCCAGATAAACCAAAGGTTTACCATTGACTTTTCGGCTTAGTATGGGAAAATCCTGCCTTATTGTTGCTATATCCAAGGAGGTCCGTAGCATCTGAATAAACTTTATAAATCGAACCCGAGGCGGACACCCAACTTGTTGGCAATCAATTTGTTGATTCTTGTCTTTAGTTCGGGAATGCGCACGCTTTCCAAAACATTGTTGGCAAAGGCATACATAAGTAATGCCCTAGCCTCTTTTTTGGGAATACCTCTGGACTGCAGATAAAAAAGTGCCTCCTCATCCAACTGGCCAATGGTACACCCATGGGAGCATTTTACATCGTCCGCGAAAATCTCCAACTGGGGCTTTGTGTTGATAGTAGCCTTGTCGCTTACAAGGATATTATTGTTCTGTTGGAAGGCGTTTGTCTTTTGGGCCACTTTGTCCACGATAATCTTTCCATTGAATACCCCTGTGGAATTTTCCCCATAAATGCCCTTATAGTCTTGATGGCTTTCGCAATTCGGTTCTATGTGATGTACCAAGGTATGATGATCCACATGTTGTTTTTCTCCCAATATGGTAACCCCTTTCATGGTAGAGTCTATATATTCCCCGTTTTGATAGAAGTTAAGATTGTTCCTAGTTAGCTTTCCACCAAAAGAAAAGGTATGTACCTTAACTACACTTTTGTCCTTTTGATCGATGTAGGTATTATCTATTAGTGAAGAGGAAGCCGTATCGTTCTGTACTTTGTAATAATCTACGATAGCATTGTCCCCGGCAAAAATCTCCGTAACACAATTGGTCAATACCTCATTGCTGGTTAAGCTTTGATGCCGCTCTATTATCTGTAATTCCGCATTCTCCTCTACGACGATTAAGTTACGGGGTTGCAACATTAAAGATGCTTCATTTCCAGTCGCAAAATGCACGATTTCCACCGGTTTTTTGGGCATTTTGTTCTTTGGAATGTAAATATAGGCCCCCTCCCTACTGAACGCGGTATTCAAGGTAGTCAGAGATTCATCTTTGGACGCCACTTTATTAAAGTAAACATCTATTACCGGCTGATACATGGGTTTGGTAAGCGCGGAACTCATTAAACAAATATCCACGCCGTCATGGGTAGTCTCCGATAAAAAAGAACTATAAATCCCATCGATAAATACTATTTTATACGTATCGATTTCGTGCAGGAAATATTTTTTAACGTCCTTATATTCCAGGGCATTGACTTCCTTGGGAAAAATGCTGAAGTCTACCTTTTGCAAACTGTTCAAGGAGGTATATTTCCAAGCTTCCTGCTTTTTGGTAGGGAACCCCTTCATCTCAAAATTCTTCATTGCCTCAACTCGAACATCGTGAACAGGATGATCAATATCCACGTTGTTTTCAAATGCCATGAAGGACGATATGAGTTTATCTTTTAAATCCATCTTTTAGTATTCAGTAAATAGTAATCGGTATGCGGTAAGCCCTGTACCTTATTCCAGACAGCCTTAACAGATTACAATTAAACCACAGCTTCATTTTTGATCCAGTCGTATCCTTTTTCTTCCAACTCCAAGGCCAATTCCTTAGGACCGGACTTAACAATCTTTCCTTCATGAAGTACATGTACAAAATCCGGCACGATGTACTCCAATAGACGCTGGTAGTGTGTTATCACAATAACCGCGTTATCCTTACTTCTTAGTTTGTTCACCCCATTTGCTACAATACGAAGCGCATCGATGTCCAAACCGGAATCCGTCTCGTCCAGAATGGCCAATTTGGGATTTAACATGGCCATTTGAAAGATTTCATTCCTCTTTTTTTCGCCTCCGGAGAAACCTTCGTTCAGGGATCTGGACAAGAACTTTCGATTGATATCCAGCAGCTCTGACTTCTCACGGATCAATTTCAACATTTGATTGGCAGGCATGTCCTCTAAGCCTTTTGCCTTTCTAGATTCGTTGATAGCCGTTTTCATGAAGTTGGTAACGGTCACGCCCGGAATTTCAACAGGATATTGAAAAGATAGAAAAATTCCCTTGTGAGCACGTTCTTCCGGGGCGTAATCCTCCAAATCCTCCCCGTCCAAAGCTACGGTACCTTCGGTAACCTCAAATTCTTCCTTACCTGCAATCACTGCGGCCAAGGTACTTTTACCGGAACCGTTGGGGCCCATAATGGCATGTACTTCCCCAGCATTCACTTCGAGGTTGATACCGTTCAATATTTCATTTCCTTCCACACCTGCGTGCAGGTTATTTATCTTTAACATTGTGTTCCTTTTTTACTATTTTTTATCCTACCGATCCTTCTAAACTTATTTCCAATAATTTTTGGGCCTCCACGGCAAATTCCATGGGTAATTTGTTCAACACCTCTTTGCTAAAGCCATTTACGATGAGAGCAATGGCCTTTTCGGTGTCAATGCCCCTTTGGTTGCAATAAAAAATTTGATCTTCACCAATTTTACTTGTAGTTGCCTCATGCTCTATTTGGGCCGATTTATTCTTAGCCTCTATGTAGGGAAATGTATGCGCCCCACATTCATTCCCCATCAAAAGGGAATCGCACTGCGAAAAATTTCGTGCATTTTCAGCCCTGCTATTGACCTGTACCAACCCTCTGTAACTGTTCTGTGACCGTCCTGCTGAGATGCCCTTGGAAATTATGGTGCTTCGGGTATTCTTGCCCAAATGTACCATTTTAGTTCCCGTATCCGCCTGTTGGAAGTTGTTGGTTACGGCAATGGAATAAAACTCCCCAATGGAATTATCCCCTTTTAGGACACAGGAGGGATATTTCCAGGTTATCGCGGAACCGGTTTCTACTTGAGTCCAAGAAATCTTTGCATTTTTTTCGCATAGCCCTCGCTTGGTAACAAAATTATAAACGCCTCCCTTACCCTCTTTGTCTCCGGGAAACCAATTTTGGACCGTTGAATATTTTATTTCGGCATTTTCCAATGCAATAAGTTCAACAACTGCCGCGTGCAATTGGTTTTCATCTCGGGATGGGGCCGTACAACCTTCTAGATAACTGACATAACTACCCTCATCCGCGATGACCAAAGTACGTTCAAACTGACCTGTTCCTGCTTGGTTTATCCGAAAGTACGTGGAGAGTTCCATAGGGCATTTTACCCCTTTGGGAATGTAGCAGAAACTCCCATCCGAAAATACCGCCGAATTAAGGGCGGCATAGAAGTTATCTTTTTGTGGAACAACGGTACCTATATATTTCTTAACGAGTTCCGGATGTTCCTGTATGGCTTCCGAAATGGAACAAAAAATGATACCTTTTTCCGCAAGGGTCTTTTTAAAGGTGGTGGCCACGGAAACGGAGTCCATAACGATATCTACTGCAACACCAGCCAACTTTTTCTGCTCCTCAAGGGAAATCCCCAATTTTTTGAAAGTCTCCAATAATTCCGGGTCCACTTCGTCCAAACTATTGTATTTCGGTTTTTTATTCGGGGCAGAATAATAGGATATATCTTGAAATTCTGGTTTTTTGTATCGAATGTTGGCCCATTCCGGCTCAACCATTTCCTTCCAATACCTATAGGATTCCAAGCGCCATTCCGTCATCCAGTCGGGTTCTTCCTTTTTCTTGGAAATGGCTATTACGATTTCCTCACTTAGACCCTTGGGAAGGGTATCCGATTCAATATCAGTGTAGAAACCATACTCATATTCCTTGGTTTCCAATTCTTTTTTTAATTCCTCTTCAGTATATGCCATCTTTTTCGATTAGTTAGTTTTGGATGTGTCAATTTGAAGGCCGTGCCATCTTCAAGTTATAGTGAAAAACTCTCACCACATCCACAGGTCCTTTGGGCATTGGGATTGTTGAACACAAAGCCCTTGCCGTTTAATCCCCCTGAATACTCGAGCGTAGTGCCCACTAGGTATAAAAAGCTCTTTTTGTCTACGATGATGCGAACATCATTGTCCTCAAAAACCTTATCCGCTTCATCTACCTTATTATCAAAATTCAATTCGTAGGACAATCCACTACATCCCCCACTTTTAACGCCTACACGGACATAGTCCTTGGAAGCATCAAAACCTTCTTCCGTCATTAGCATGACAACCTTTTGCTTAGCCGTTTCCGATACTTGAATCATCTTAAATGGATTTATTCTAAATAGTTTACAAATATAGGGTATCGTGGGGTTTTTACCACATTTCCTAACATTATTATAACGTATAAAAGTATAAGATTAACTTATAGGGTCAGTTTCCAGGGAAAAGAAAATCACTTAATTTTAATTAAGACCAAATCAGTCTTTCCTTTGCTCTGAAGTCCTTGAAAATCAAGTTCTTCCATTTCACCGACAAGTAGAATACTTCCATCCTGATTTTGAAGGGCGTCAAATCCAAAATCTAATCCCGCTCCTCCATAGTTTTCCTGCCATGTCAGTATGCCTTTGGCATCGGTCTTAATGACCCAAATATCGTTTTCTCCATTATTGCTATTAACGTCCGTATCCAAGCTTTTGGAATTTCCGGAAATAATAAACCCTCCATCCTGCGCTAGACTCACATTTTCGGCAGCATCAAACTGGGAACCTCCAAAAGTCTTTTCCCATAAAAGATTTCCTGAATCATCAATTTTTATTAGCCAAATATCGGCCTCCCCGTTATTTTTGGAGATATCGGTATCTGTACTAAAGGTATGCCCAGTAACTACATAGTTCCCATCATTTGTCTTTACAATGTCCTGCGAAACCTCAATGCCTGTTCCGCCAAATGAACGCTCCCAAACCAAATCGCCTTGGGAGTCGATTTTTAGTACCCAAAAATCATAACTCCCTTTCGTATTGGAAATGTCAAAATCATCGCTTTCGGAAAAACCGGCCATTACAAAACCCCCATCATCAGCCTGCACAACTGCATGGGCCCTATCATTGTTGCTTCCTCCAAAATATCTGCGCCATTCTATGTTCCCCTGTGCATCGATCTTGGTTCCCCAAAATTCACCTACACCATGTCGTGTAAGGAAACGACTCTTTTCTTCATATCCATCTGCCCTTGCGGCCGTAATGTCCAAAAAACCAATAAAAAAATACCCCCCATCACTGGTCTGTACTAAGTCATAGGAATGATCGTGCCCTGAAAATCCATAACTCCGTTCCCACTCAATATTTCCCGTGGCATCCAACTTAACGATCCAATTATCATGAAAACCCTCATTTTTTGTACCATCCCCGTCGCTGCTCATGGCATAGCCGGTAATGGCGTAACCGCCGTCCATGGTCTGTACCACGGATTGTCCCCTATCATCCATACTACCCCCATAGGTTTTGCTCCATTGCAGGTTACCATCAACATCCAATTTCAACAACCAGTAATCGTTTACCTCCAAGGTTCTGTTCGTAAGATCCCCATCGATACTATTGGTATAACCTAATATGGCATAACCTCCATCCAATGTAGCTACTAGGGTTCTTGGGGTGTCCTCCCCCGATCCGCCAAAATTTCTTATCCAATCAATTTCACCCTCAAAACTGTTTTCTTCCTCCGTTTCCATAGGTTGATTTTCCCCAAACTCATTTTCAGAATCCGTAGAACAGTTGATAAAGCCAACTAAAAAAAATAAAAAAATCACCCGCTTCATGTATTCTTTATCTGTTATATCATTATGAGGGTCAATTCGATTTTTCGAGTACAAAGAGTCCTGAGTTAATATCGCTGATGACGATCTTACCGCTTTCAAAATAGGGGTACACACTCCAGACACCTTCAAAACCCGGCGTGTCGTTTTCGGGATAGGAATCAAAAAAACCTTCCTCAATAATGTTCCTGTTTGCTATGTCCGAAATATCAAGAACACGGATTCCTGCCGTATAATTGGCCAGGAAAAATTGATTCCCTTTTACATATCCATTGTGATCCGTGGCACTGGTTGGCCCCAGATAAGTATGGTGCAATACGGGTTGATCCAAATCCGTAAAATCAAAAATTAGTGTTCGGGACTGGAAACCAAAACTTATTTCGTCCGTTTCGTCTCCAAGTATAAAGTAGCTCTGATCTTCCGTGAACCATCCTTGATGGGTATAACCAATATTACTATACTGGATGGTCGCTATTTCAAAAGGATTTGCCTTATCCGTAACATCGGCGATTATTATGATATCTTCGTTCGAACCGACATAGATTTCCCGGCCTGTATAATCAAGGTCGGGACCAGTATACGTAACTACTTGCGCATCATGAGAATATCCGTTGGCACCATAACCTCCTGCCGAAACCGGGCTTTTAGGGTCCTGGACATCTACAAAATGGGCCCCGCCGTTAAAAGCATCGTCCCGGGCCGTACCTACGGGATAGACAAATCCGGTATCTTCATTGACTACGACGTTGTGTGCATTGCCAAAACCGATATATAGTGCATCCTCGTCAAAAGTCTGTGGTGGATCGGTCACATTTCGCAACCTAGTAAGGTCAAAAACCTGCATACCATGTCCATTGGCTTCGGAGACGATATATGCATGGTCGTGGTATACCTTAATATCACGCCAGTTGCTAGCAACCGTTGCGGTGGGCAGTTTTCCCAAATACACCAAATTTTCGGTATCCGATATATCTACAAAGGCGGTTCCGTTGTCCAAACCCATTAAAGCATATTCCCTGGCTGTGGAACTGTCCGTCCACCCCCAAATATCATTTCCGGAACTTGCCCCAAAATCGGATAACGGGATTCTCCCTAATAAATCATACCCATCACATGCAAAAGGGCCAGCAGCACCATTCTCACAAGGGGTAAAACCAACCGTGTCCCCAATGTTCTCCTGCGGTGCCGGATTATCCGAATTGTTGCTGTCGTCACCATTGGAACAACCGGAAAAAACTAGAGTATAAAATAAAAGTGTGAAGAACCGATTCATAGCCTAGTTCAAGTTCTTTTCTAGTAAAGATACTATTTATATTATATCCTCCTTACTTTTGCAGAATGCTGGAAAACAAGAATCAGGAACGTACTTCCCTAGATCAATTGGGGGAATTTGGACTCATAGATCATTTGACAAAGGACTTCCCCAAGAATTTAAAATCGACGGTAAAAGGTATAGGGGATGATGCCGCAGTACTCGATTTTGGGGATGCCAAAACCATAGTTACGAATGATTTGTTAGTCGAGGGAGTTCATTTTGACCTCAGCTATATGCCCCTAAAACATCTAGGATATAAGGCGGTAGTAGTAAATTTATCGGACGTGTACGCTATGAATGCCAAGGCTTCCCAAATTTTGGTTTCCATTGCGGTCTCCAACAGATTTCCCTTGGAAGCACTCGAAGAACTTTACGAAGGTATTGCCCTGGCCTGTAATTTTTATAATGTGGATTTGGCCGGAGGGGACACCACTTCTTCCACAAAAGGTATGCTTATTAGTGTTACCGCAATCGGAGCGGTGAAGAAAGAGAACCTTGTTTACCGTAACGGGGCAAAACCTAACGATCTACTTGTTGTTACCGGAGATTTGGGTGGAGCGTATATGGGGTTGCAAGTGCTTGAGCGGGAAAAGGAAGTTTTTAAGGTAAACCCCAATAACCAACCTGATTTGGAGCCCTATTCCTATATCGTGGAACGCCAATTGAAACCTGAGGCACGTAAGGATATAATTGAACTTCTGGAAAACCTGCATGTTAGGCCAACGGCAATGATAGATATTAGTGATGGTCTATCTTCGGAAATACTGCATCTCTGTAAACAGAGCAAGGTAGGATGTAAGTTGTTCGAGGATAAAATTCCTTTGGACCCTACGGTCATTTCGGCTTGTGAGGAGTTCAAAATGGACAGTACTTTAGTGGCCCTTAGTGGTGGTGAGGATTATGAACTGCTTTTTACCATTGACCAAAAGGACTTCGACAAAATCAAAGGCAATCCAAGTTTGACCGTCATTGGACATATGACCGATGATGCTTTAGGTGCCCAATTAATTACAAGAGGTGAAAGCCAAATTCCTTTAACAGCACAAGGATGGAATTCCTTTTCCGGATAATAACCCCCTTACCCTATCTTAGAATATGTTAGTTTGTGGTCTGGATTAATATACTTTTATGGAAATCATCCTGAACGCGGGCTTGGGTATTGGCGCCCTAATGTTTTTGCTCTTGTTATTTAAAAGGGGTAAAAAACGAGAGGACTATTTTTTTTTGTTTTGGATAGTGGTTACACTGGGCCAAATCGCCTTTTATGGGGTTACTATTTACCGGTTTGAACTCCAAAGTGTCTGGGCCATCGCCTCCTTTGGATTACCATTATTGGGTGCACCTCTACTATTTCTTTATATTCTGGCGTTGACAGGGCGTTCCGTGGCATGGAAAACCATTTTTATACATCTTAGTGTTTATCCTGTTTATGTCCTTTTGCTGTTTTTACTACAAGAGCACGATAAAATAGTGCTTATTGCTTCTGAGGGACTTTTTCGACTTCCAAAAAATCCTTCCCTATGGATGCAGTACTATGCGGTGCCCTTGGCCTTATCTGGACTTTTCTATTGTATTTGGGATTTGGCTCTGCTCAGAAAACATGGTAAAAACATAATGGAATTCTTCTCGTTCCATGAAAAGGTAAACCTTAAGTGGGTGAACTATATTGTTTACTCCTATTTTTTGCTTTTTTTGGTAGCTTCTTTCCTGATTTTTGGAGCTATCCATTTTCAACTTTTGCCTATTGCAAATGCCTTTGCCCTTGTTGGAATAACGTTATCTCTAATGTTGATCGCTTTTGGGTTTTATGGATTTCGACAGACTGCGGTTTTTTCCGATGTGGATTTTGGAGTGGCGAGTGATTCAAATAGTACTACATCGGAAAAGGCCTCATACTCTAAATCGGGGCTCACCTCGGAAAAGATAGAAGTCTTGGCAAATCAATTGAGCTCTTATATGGCGCAAGAAAAACCTTTCTTGAACGAAGACCTCAACCTGACCCGCCTTGCCGAGGAAATTCAAATTTCGCCTCCCCATCTTTCACAGGTCATCAACCAATACTTTCAGAAAAACTTTTATGATTTCATTAATCAATATCGGGTAGAAGAGGCAAAGAAAAGATTGTTATCACCGGATTACCGCCATTTGTCCATATTGGGACTTGCATTTGATTGTGGCTTCAAATCAAAATCTTCCTTTAATCGTTACTTTAAAAAATATACAGGAACGGCCCCTTCAGAATTCAAGAAAAAATAGTAAAATAGGTTTCAGCCCATGGGTTAGGTCGTGCAATCCATAACCCATTTCCACATTTGTGAAAACTTTATGATCATGGGCGACTACACATTTTTACATCAGCTTAATATTGGTATTCATGTTACCACAGGAACTGCAGCCCTTTTGTTGGGAGTTGTGGCACTGCTATCCAAAAAAGGCGGGAGAGTACACAAAAGAAGTGGACTCATCTTCCTTTTTTTTATAGCCCTAGTAATTGTAACCGCCCTAATGGGTGTCCTCGCATTTGGCGCCAACGAGTTTTTGATAGCGTTGACCATGTTGAGCGGGTATCAGGCATTTTCCGGTTATCGTGTTTTGAAATCAAAATCCAACAAGCCGAAAACATTGGACATCTTGGTCGCCTTGTTAACCTTAAGTTCAGGGCTCTACTTTTTGTACTACCTAGATGCTATCGGGATGATTTGGTCTCCCATGATTATTTATAGCACGGTGGGTGCATTGTTTATTATTATAGCCTATGATTTTCTTCGTTATCTATTTAAGGCGGAACACTATAAGAATTTTTGGCTTTACGAGCATATCTACAAAATGATAGCTGCGTTCACCGCATTGCTAGCTGCTTTTATAGGCACTGTTTTGCCGCAATATCATCCCTATAGTCAGTTTCTACCTTCCATTTTTGGAACTTTGCTTGCCATAGGATCCATCCTATATTTTCGCCTAAAAAAAACCTAAGAAAAAAACCGGCCCTAGGGCCGGTTCGATTAATTTCAAAAAAATTCCCGAAAATCAAGGGCATTCCCTATTAACTGTTGTGGGGCAAACGACAGTGGAGAATAAGGGCGCTTACTCAATTTCCAGGAATAACTTATAATTCCGTTTGCCCCTTGGGCACGGAACCTTTTTGCCAAAGCATAGTTAAGCTACCTGCTGTGCAGCCCTATGTCTTTTTTGATAAAGATCTTCCAAGGTCTTGTTGATATCCTGCAATTCCGGAGTCAGGGTCGAAAGATTTCCACTAACATCCGTGGTGACTTCCTTACCACAATGGATACATTTGTATTCTTTTATGTGATGGGTAATTTTCTTGGACACAACGTAATGATGGCCAAAAACACTGCAAAAAAACTTTTTCATACTTGTAGGTTTATCAAGTCGTACTCGATGATTGGGGCTCAAAAGAATACGAAATTCAGGATTTGGGTTAACTGCTCACAATGTCTGCTGAACATTATATAGCTTACAACGCCTTAGCACTGTTTTTTATTGGGTATGACGGACATTTCTTTTCAAAAATTCGACAAAGTGCATTTTTTTGGAAGATCCGGAACAAAGCTAAAAGGCACTATGCTTGGGACAAAGTGCAATTTTGGGTTATCTTTCCAATTTCCAAAACATCGATAAAGTGAGCGTAACCAAAGAAACCCTCATAACGGCATTTGCCTTGTTCTCACTATTCTTTGGTGCTGGCAATCTTATTCTTCCACCCTTATTGGGTTTTCGATCTGGAGAACTTTGGTGGTTGGTGGCCCTCGGGTTTTGTCTTTCGGCGGTTTTGATTCCAATCTTGGGAATCTTGGCCCATGCCAGATTGCAGGGTACTCTTTTCGATTTTGGAAAAAAGGTATCCCCTACCTTTAGTTGGGTCTATTCTTTTTTGATTTATGCCATCGCCATTAGTTTACCTTCTCCCAGAACGGCTGCTGTTACTCATGAAATTGCCATTGAACCTTTGTTTCAAACTCCCTCTATTTTGACCAGCTCTATCTATTTTATGCTGGTCTTCATTTTTGTTATGAACCGGTCCAAAAGCCTTAATGTGATCGGAAAGTGGTTAACCCCGGTCATTATTCTTATCCTTTTGGGAATTATCTCTACGACCTTCTTTTCGTTCGAATTCAATTTTGGAAATATCAACTTTAATAATCCTTTTACCGATGGCGTCTTGGAAGGTTACCAAACGTTCGATGCCATGGGGGCCGTTGTTGTGGGTGGAGTGATCATCGTCTCCATAAACCTTAAGATGGCCCATGCCGCTTACGATGAAAAGAAAGCCCTAATTGCGAATGCCGGATGGTTGGCGGGATTAGGACTGTTCCTTATCTATGCAGGGCTAATCCTTACCGGTGCCCTGATGCATTCCGAATTCGATGACGCTATTACCCGAACCGCATTATTGAGCGGTATCGGCAAGTATACCTTAGGTAGTACAGCTAATCTGTTTCTTGGCGTTTTAGTGGGATTGGCCTGTTTTACTACGGCCGTTGGCATCATTACGGGAACCGCCGATTTTATAAAGTATCGTTTTAAAAATTCACAAAAGGTCTATACCCTAACGGCAATAATCGGGTGCGTTCTTGGAGTGGCCATGGGACAGTTCAATGTAGGGTATATCATTGCCGTGGCCTTGCCGGCTCTCATGTTTATTTACCCGATTACCATAGTTTTAATTCTACTTAATGTGGTTCCCCAAAAGTTTGCGCCGCCAAAAGTCTTTAAATGGGTCGTGCTGGCAACTCTGTTTTTTAGTATCCCCGATTTCCTCGAAAGTATTGGTCTTGGAGAATCCATTGCCTGGATCTCCGGACGGATTCCATTAGGCCAATTTCATATGGGATGGGCATTGCCTGCTTTGATTACTTTCATCCTTATAAACATGAAGATTCAATTTCACCAACCTTCTTAGAATTGTTTCATTTATTGGGTCTAACCAACATTAACAAAACCGGTCCATGTTCGCCCAATCCCTTTTAGGGATTGGAATATTGGTTATGTGTGCATCAAATCCTCAATTTCTTCCACTTCTATAGGAATATCCCGCATAAGATTAAATGGTTCCCCACCTTCTTGAATCACCACATCGTCCTCCAATCTTACCCCCATTTTTTCCTCAGGAATATAGATGCCAGGCTCAACGGTAAATACCATATTGGCTTTCATAGGGGTTTTGAGTTCCCCATAATCGTGAGTATCCAATCCAATATGGTGGCTGGTACCATGCATAAAGTACTTTTTGTAGGCCGGCCAGTCTTTGTCCTCATTTTGTACATCCGCCTTGTCCAAAAGGTTTAATCCCAAAAGCTCGGAAGTCATCACCTTCCCTACTTCCTTGTGGTATTCTGCCCAAATTGTTCCGGGAGTCAACATTTGGGTGGCCTCCTTTTTAACACGAAGAACAGCTTCATATACTGCTTTTTGGCGCTCAACAAATCTTCCACTTACGGGAATCGTACGGGTAAGGTCGCTCGAATAATTAGCATATTCAGCAGCGACATCCATTAAAATGAGCTCACCCTCGTTACATTGTTGGTTGTTTTCTATATAATGGAGTACGTTGGCATTGTTGCCAGAGGCTATAATGGGAGTATAAGCAAACCCTTTTGAACGGTTCCGTATAAATTCATGAAGAAGTTCCGCTTCGATCTCATATTCCCAGACACCCGGTCGCACAAATTCCAATACACGTCGGAAGCCTTTTTCGGTAATATTACATGCCTTTTGAATAAGTTCTATTTCCTCGGGTTCCTTTACCCCGCGGATCTGTTGTAATATAGGATTACTTTTGGCTACATTATGTGCTGGGAATTTTCGTTTGCATTCCCGAATAAATCGATCCTCACGGGTCTGGGTCTCTACCGCTTGCCGATAATGTTCATTGGTATTGAAATAAATGGTCTCAGACTCTGTCATCAGGTCAAAAAACACCTTATCAAAATCGGACAACCAATGAACGGTTTTGATTCCGGAGACTTCCTTGGCTTTTTCCTTGGTCAATTTGGCCCCTTCCCAGATAGCAATATGGGCATTGGTTTCCCTTACGAACAGCACCTCGCAATGCTTTTTGTCCAAGGCGTCCGGAAACAGCACTAGAATCGTTTCTTCTTGATCCGCACCGCTTAGATAGAAAATATCGCGATGTTGTTGAAAAGGCATTGTGCTGTCCGCACTAATCGGATAGATATCATTGGAATTGAACACCGCAATGCTTTTCGGCAGCATTTGGTCCATGAATTTTTTGCGGTTCTTTACAAAAAGTGTTCTGGGAATTTGGTCGTATTTCATTTTAAGGTATGCTTTGACCAAAAATAAGGATTTCCCCAAAGATCGAAGTCATAAAAATAGAGACCCCAAAGGCTTTGGAAGCCTTTGGGGTCAGAGTTTACGTTGGTTATGTTATCGTTGTTATCTTTCTATTGCATTATTAAGCGTTCAATAAATTAACAAAAATTTAAGTTAACGCGCAACAAAACGGCTTTTTATTTGGCATTTTGATATTCGCCAAGCTCTTTTAAGGCTTAAACCTCAACTGAACTTATGTTACTACAATTTCTGGTGAAGTTTCCTTAACTTTCACAATGTGATATTTTAAATGTTGAATTTTATGCGTGGATTTGTAGTAATAAGTCTGTTATTTCTTCATTCTTCGATTTTCGGACAACTTGCTCCCACTCCTCCCCAAAAGGTTATGGAGGCACTTCACCAAAAAAATCAGATGGCCCAGAACTCGTTGGTAAAAAACATTCCTTTAAAAAACGTGGGGCCTTCGGTGATGAGCGGTCGTGTGGTAGACTTGGATGTAAATCCGGTAAATCCTGCGGAGTTTTACGTAGGTTATGCTTCAGGCGGGCTTTGGTACACCAAGAACAACGGCACATCTTTTGTCCCGGTTTTGGATTCTTCCGAAACCCAGAATGTCGGTGATATTGCGGTAGATTGGAATTTAGGCACTATTTGGGTGGGTTCGGGCGAAAACAATGCCTCCAGATCTTCATATGCAGGTATTGGAATCCTTAAATCCGAGGACAAAGGCCAAACCTGGCAACATATGGGCCTTGCCGATTCACATCATATAGGGCGGATTCTTTTAAATCCCAATAACCCTGATGAAGTGGTAGTGGGCGTTACCGGTCACCTATACTCTCCGAATTCCGAACGCGGTGTATTTAAAACCACGGATGGGGGGAAATCTTGGCAAAAAACCCTTTTCTTGGATAATGAAACAGGAATCATAGATGTGTCACGTGTACCCGATAATTTCAATATCCTTTATGCAGCAACGTGGAAGAAAGATCGAAAGGCATGGAACTTTATAGGCAACGGCGATTCTTCAGGTATTTATAAAAGTGAGGATGGCGGAACCACCTGGAGCAAAATTTCGACACCGGAAAGTGGGTTTCCTACCGGTGAGGGTGTTGGGCGAATCGGTCTGGCCGTTTATGACGAGAATGTTGTATATGCCGTACATGATAGCCAATTTCGTCGTGAAAAACCAAAGAAAGCCAGAAAGAAATCGCGCAAATTGGACAAAGATGATTTTAAGACCATGTCTGTAGAGCATTTTTTAAATCTGGATAATCAAAAACTCAATGACTTTCTGAAGACGAACAACTTTCAGGAAAAGTATAGGGCCGAAAATGTAAAACAACTTGTTCGTAGTGGGTCGGTAAAACCTATGGACCTGGCCAAATATTTGGAAGATGCCAATGCGCTCCTTTTCGATACGCCGGTAATCGGGGCGGAGGTCTACAGAAGTAATGACGGCGGCAAGACCTGGACCAAACAGAATGAAAACTATATCGATGACCTTTTCTATAGTTATGGATATTACTTTGCCCAAATTCGGGTGGACCCAAACGACTGGGAAAAGATTTATTTAGGTGGGGTCCCTATATTAAAATCGGAAGATGGGGGCAAGACCTATACTTCCATTAGCGACAAAAACGTTCACGCGGACCACCATGCCCTTTGGATAAATCCTAACCGTAACGGGCACCTGATCAACGGAAACGATGGCGGGGTAAATATCACCTACGATGACGGAGAAAATTGGATCAAAAACAATTCCCCTTCAGTAGG
Source organism: Ulvibacterium sp. (assembly GCF_028285715.1). Lineage (GTDB taxonomy): Bacteria > Bacteroidota > Bacteroidia > Flavobacteriales > Flavobacteriaceae > Ulvibacterium. The sequence continues at coordinate 507,877 of NZ_JANQOO010000020.1, read as the reverse complement.
CCAGTTCTATGCTATAAATGTGGATAACGAAGAGCCCTACAATATCTATGGCGGATTGCAGGACAATGGGGTTTGGAAAGGACCCCATAATACACAGGAAAGCAATCTTTGGCATCAAACGGGGCAATATCCTTGGAAATCCATTTTGGGTGGTGACGGGATGCAAGTACAGATCGATAATAGAACCTCCAATACCGTGTATACAGGATATCAATTTGGAAATTATTACCGCTTGGATCTGGAGAAAAACCAACAAATCGGTATAATGCCCAAACATGAATTGGGCACCCCTCCGTATCGTTTCAATTGGCAAACCCCTATTCTATTGTCATCCCATAATCAGGATATTCTGTACATGGGAAGCAACATATTGCATCGTTCCATGAACCAAGGGGACGATTGGGAACCTATTTCGGCAGACCTTACCCAGGGGGGGCGGAAAGGTAACGTAGCCTATGGCACCTTGACCACTATTTCAGAATCTCCGTTCGCTTTTGGATTGTTGTATACCGGAAGTGACGACGGTGTGGTCCATGTTTCCAAAAACGGAGGAGGCAGTTGGGAAATTATATCCAATACATTTCCCAAAGATTTATGGATAAGCCGAGTTTCCGCTTCCAAACATAAAAAGGAACGAGTGTATGTAGCTCTGAACGGTTATCGCTGGGACGATTTTACCTCGTATGTATTTGTCAGTGATGATTATGGCAAGAGCTGGAAAGATATTTCCAAAGGTATTCCGGCTTCGCCGATAAATGTGATTTTGGAAGATTCGGAAAATGAGAACCTTTTGTTCCTGGGCACGGATAATGGACTTTATGTTTCTTTTGACCGGGGCGAGTCATGGGAGGTTTTTCAAAACGGGATGCCCAACGTGGCAGTGCATGACTTAGTAGTTCAACCGAAAGCCAAGCATCTCTTGGTGGGTACCCACGGTAGGAGCATTTACAAAGCGGATATTGCCCATCTGCAACAATTAAAGCCTAATATATTGGAAAAAGACCTACATATTTTTGAAATTAGTCCTATTGCATATTCCTCAAATTGGGGTAATTCTCCTGGGGTTTGGTCAAAACCCACCACTCCTGGGTTAGATATCGTTTTTTATAGTTCAAACTCGGCTAATTTTTCAGCGGCCATCAAGACACTGGATGGCATAGCGATCAGCGGTTCAGATATTCAAGCGAACAAAGGCCTTAACATCCTTTCCTATGATATGGCCTTCTCCAAATCCGGGAAAATGGCTTACTTGAAGAAGAACAAAAAAGAGCTCAAAGAGGCTCGGGACGGAAAGACCTATCTGCCCCAAGGAAAGTACTTAATAGAGCTTGAAGGTAATGGTCAAAAGGCGAAGGTGGAATTTGAGGTAAAGGACGCCTCCGAAATAAAATGAATGAACTATTATAACTTAAAAAATGAAAACAATGCGGTTTAAAAGTATGGTATGTGCTGGTTTCCTTATCGCTATGACAGGGAACCTCTTTTCCCAAACAGAATCGGAGAAAAGTAAAATAAACGTTCTAATCGTCGATGGCCAAAACAATCATGACCAATGGCCCAAAATTACCTTTATGCTAAAGTATTACTTGGAAGATGCTGGTTTATTTAAGGTAGATGTAGTTAGATCTGCCTATACTTGGGAAGGCGACGAATATCTGGAAGATTTTGGAATCGAAGGTGTAGGAGAGACCAAGGCCCTAGAGAAATCGAAATCCGATCCTGAATTCAATCCTAACTTCTCCGCTTATGATGTAATTATTTCCAATTTTGGATGGAATGCGGCTCCTTGGCCGGAATCGACCCAAAAAGCCCTAGAAAAATACATGGAAAACGGAGGCGGACTGGTAGTCTTTCATGCAGCGGACAACTCCTTTCCGAAATGGGAGGCTTATAACAAAATGATCGGCATTGGGGGTTGGGGTGATCGCACAGAAAAAGATGGCCCTTATGTATATTTCAATGATAAGGATGAGCTTGTTCGGGACACTTCTCCAGGCAAAGCCGGGGCGCATGGTCCCCAGCATGAATATGTAATCCAAGTTAGAAATGCCGAGCACCCAATTACAAAGGGAATGCCGACCAAATGGTTGCACACTAAGGATGAACTCTACGAACGCCTTCGGGGCCCCGCCGAAAAAATGGAAATTTTGGCTACGGCCTATGCTTCCCCGGAAATGAAGGGTTCTGGACGGCACGAACCTGCCCTAATGGTTTTGAACTATGGCCAAGGACGTATTTTCCATAACATCATGGGGCATGCCGACTATTCCGTGGAATGCCTTGGTTTTATCACCTCAATGTTAAGGGGTACGGAATGGGCTGCCACTGGGAAGGTAACACAGGAAATTCCTAAGGATTTTCCGACTGAGAATAAGGCCTACTCCAAGGCATTCAAAAAATAAGATGTCATGCAATTGACCCTGAGCATTCCAGCCCTGCTTTTCCCTGCCATTTCATTGACTATGTTGGCCTATAATGCCCGGTATTTGGCTATTGCGGCCTTGATTCGTCAATTGCACAAACAGTTTGAGGAATCCTCCTCGTCTCCTTTGAAACGGCAGATTCAACAATTGCGCAAGCGTTTGGGAATAATAAAAAACATGCAGGCCAGTGCTATTGTGAGCTTTTTGCTGTCAGCTATAACTATGTTCTTGATTTATGTGGAGAAAGAGATTTTGGCCAATATTATTTTTGGTATCAGTTTGGTGTTCTTAATGGTTTCCCTTTTACTTTCCTTGATAGAGGTACAATTATCAACCAAGGCCTTGAGTATTCAATTGAACAATATGGAAAAATAATCCGCATTGTACAGTACCGGTATTGAATCGATTCTTTTACTGCCCCTCTAAAAGAGTATATGAAAAAATTGTTGATCACATTTCGTAAGAAACTTCATGTACGGCAGTCTTCTTTTACTTGCAGTAAAAACCCAAAAAAAATAATATATTTAGCATTTACACCTCACAAACTAACATTGCTATGAAACGGGTAAGAGATCTTGATTTCTTTAAAAACATTCGCGAAATACGGGAATTCGAATTCGGAGTGTTCTATTATTTTGAGGGCTTGGTGATTTCTGAGATGAAAGAAGGTGCCCTCTTCAATTGGAAAATGGCCCAAAAAGCCATTAAGGCCGCCCATGAAATCTTTGGCGAAGACCAACCTATCGCATACATATCCAACCGGATTAACAGTTATACGGTAGTGCCGGCAGATTGGGTAAAATTTTATAGCAACAGGCACCAGCTCGATTTTTATTCCGTTGTAGGCAGTACACAGGGCAGCTTTGCAAGCCTAGTCCTGGAGCGCATGTTCTTTCAAAATTCCATTAATCAGTTTACCGACTTGGAAAGTGCCGTGGAATGGAGTGTAAACAAAATCAATAGCCGAAACAAAAAAATCGGTATTGTGCCGCAATAACATTCAATCTGATGGATACCAGGGCTTTTCTTGGATTTCCCTAAAAATTAGTAGCTGGTACGCTTATCTTTAAAGTGAAACGCTTTTTTCCAAGCACAAAGGTTTTGTTGTGTTCAAAAATTAAGTTCTGCCCATGACCTAAAATTGGGAGCGGCTCATTTTTGGGTTATTCGTATCTTGTCCCAAATGCCCGTTTCTATGAGAATCCTTCTATTCATTGTCGTGTGTATTACGGCTACAATTTCCTGCAAAAAAGAAAAAAAAGAGCCGGTAGAATCCCCTAATATCTTATGGATATCCGCAGAGGATATTAGCCCGGCTTGGGGTTGTTATGGAGATAGCAGGGCAACCACACCAAACATAGACAAACTGGCCGGCCAAGGTTATATTTTTACCCAGGCTTTTTCCAATGCTCCTATTTGTGCCCCGGCCAGGGCTACTTTGATTACTGGAATGTATGCTACCAGTACAGGCACACAAAACCTAAGGTCTGCCATTCCCATGCCAAAAGACTTAAAAATCCTTCCCCAACTCCTATCGGAAAAAGGATATTTCACTTCCAATAATGCCAAGACCGATTATAATTTTAGCCCGGACGGCAAATGGGACGAATTGGGGAGCGAAGCAAACTGGAGAAATAGAAAACCTGGGCAGCCTTTTTTCAGCGTTTTCAATTTTGGGATTACCCATGAAGGGCATGCCAACAGATACAATCCGGAGGATACAAAATCCTTGGTTAAAAAGCATGTCCCAGGGGATATGATAGTACCCCCCTATTTTCCGGATACCGAGGAATTCCGAAAAATTCTTGCACACCAATATGACCTCATTAGTGTCTTTGATCAAGAAGTAGGCAAACTGATAACACAACTTAAAGAAGATGGCCTGTTCGAAAACACCATCGTTTTCATATTCTCTGACCATGGTTTTGGATTGCCCCGCTATAAAAGATGGTTATATGATACCGGCTTACGGGTACCCTTTGTGTTGCACGCACCGGGGAAGTACAAGCATTTGGTCTCCAATCTTAATCCAGGAAATGTCGATACCATGGTCGGTTTTGTGGATTTTGCCCCAACTGTCTTAGGTCTTGCAGGAGCAGACGTTCCAGAGATTATGGAGGGAAGGAATTTCCTGGCTCCAAATGCCCAAGCAAAAACAGAGATCTTTGGTTATAGGGACAGGGCTGATGATGTCTTTGATGTCAGTAGGTCCGTATTTGACGGCAGGCATCTATATATCCGAAATTATCTTCCCCACAAACCCTATATTCAAAATGCCAGGATATTTAATGAAGGAAAAAGGTCGTATGACGAACTCTTCCGAATGAAGAATTTGGGAGAACTTTCAGAGGAATCCCTAAAAATGTTCTTTCCCAAAGCTCCTGAAGAATTGTATGACCTGCAACAAGATCCCAATGAATTGCACAACCTGATTGGCGAAACTCAATACGAGGAAGTTAAAAATATCCTTTATAAAAAAGTAAAAGACCATATCATAAAAACAAGCGATACAGGATTTATGGCCGAAGGCCAAATGATGATATCGGGAGAAAACAGTTCTGTTTATCAAATGGCAAGAGATACCAGCCAATACAGGCCGGGATATGTATTGGAGGTTGCGGAATTGGTGGGCAAAATACAGGATCTGAACACATTAGACAAATATATTCATGATCGGGACCCATCGGTTCGGTTTTGGGCACTTAACGCTATCGATGCCTTTGAGGGGAATATAAGCTCACAAAGGGAGAATTTGCTAATAGCATTAAATGATGCTTCGCCTCCCAATAGGGGTTTGGCTGCGGAGATTCTAATCAACAAACTAAATCGACCCAAAGAGGCTTTGCAAGTTCTTGGGGATTTACTACAAAATCCCGAAAATGAAGTTGTGCTGCTCCATACTGCTGTAAATGTCAGGAACCTAGGCGAAAAAGCCACCCCATTGTTGCCGATAATCAAAGAAAAGGTATTTCCGAAAATAGCCGGTGATGTATGGGGGCGTTATAAAAACTGGTCCTATCCCATGTTCATTGGAATGGCATTGAATCAAACATTGATCAATTGCGGAGAGACCATTGAGTAGTATTTTCCCAAAGGAACAACCATGAGAAACTATTTTGTAATCTACCTTATCCTGGCGGTATCCTGTTCACAACCTACCAAAAATCGGGGAGACTTGTCCAAAGTGGATAGTCTTGCCCTTGAGCAGGCAGAAATCAATGGTTTATTGGCTAACGAAGGACTTCAGCGCTGCCAGTGGTTTGTTATGGATTGGCTGGCCAAGGCAGATTCGACCACCGGCCTCATTCCCAGAAATCTTGATGAAAGCTTAGACATATGGAATGCCCAGGACGCTGCTGCGGATAATTATCCATTTATGGTGTTGACCGCAGCCTTAACAGATCAAAATCTTTTCAAAGGACGTATGCTTGATATGTTGCGCATGGAGACCCAACTTACCTCTCGTCTTGGAAATCTCCCCGATACCTATTCGTTCCGCAAAAAAGGCTTTGACTCCGAGGAATACGATTTGTTCAAATTGTTGTTTGGCGCTTCGGAATATATTAAGGATGGTCTTTTGCCCCTTACCGAATGGCTAGGCCCCAGTCCGTGGTCTGAAAGAATGGTTACTATTTTGGACGATATCTGGAAATACGCCCCCTTTGAGACCGCCTATGGAAATATCCCATCCACCAATGTAGAGTTGAACGGTGAAATGTTACAAGTGCTTTCCCGGGTATATTGGATGACCGGAGAAGGGAAATATTTGGAGTGGGCCATACGGTTGGGAAATTACTACCTATTGGGGGACCAACATCCCACGCGAAATTTTGAGATTCTCAGGCTCCGAGATCATGGTTGTGAAATAGTATCTGGATTATGTGAGCTTTATGCTACATTAAGCCTGGCCGACCCTGCAAAAAAAGAGGCCTATCAACCTCACATCCATGAGATGCTTAACCGAATCTTAGCTGTGGGTCGAAATGAAGACGGCCTTTTTTACAATGCCGTTGACCCTGTAAACGGAGTTGTACAATGGGAAGGAACGGCAGACAATTTTGGGTATACCCTAAATGGTTTCTATACAGTTTTTCAAATAGATTCCGTTGAGGCTTACAGGAAGGCCACGGTAAAGGCACTCGAAATACTCAATCAAAAGTACCGGAATTATGACTGGGAAAATGGATCTGCCGATGGATATGCAGATGCCATTGAGGGTGCCCTAAATTTATATGCCCGAGAACCTCTTTCATCCACTAGGGATTGGATTGAGAGTGAAATCCAGGTTATGTGGTCCCTACAGGATTCCAGCCATCGAAAAAATGCCCAAAAATGGAAGGGCTCCGGGATTATAGAAGGTTGGCATGGGGATGGCAATTTTGCGCGAACCACGATTATGTATTGTCTATGGAAGACCCAGGGCCTCTCCGTTCAACCCTGGCGATCAGATATTGAATTAGGGGCCGTTACTATTGATAACGGGATAATCCTTAGCCTTAAGGCAGATAAGGATTGGACAGGGATATTAAGATTTGATGCCCCAAGACATCGGACTATTATGCAAATGCCTGCTGATTGGCCACGAATCAATCAGTTTCCTGAATGGTTCACAATTGACCCAAAAAAAGTCTACGAGATAAGAGATATGACCAATGGTATGTCTACAAAATATAAAGGAACCCAACTTCTGGAAGGGATCGAGTTTACCCTAGGGAAAGGCGCCAAATACGCGATTAGGGTTCTTCCCATTTGAAATTTACGATTATCGGTTGACCTTTTTGGCTTGTCAAAAGCATAGACTACCGAATCATTAAAATGCCTGGCGAGTATTTATAAAACAGCCCTCCCCAAATGAAATAAGGCATCTCCTTGATTAACCACTGCCTGATGATTTACACTAATTACAAAACCATCAAATGGAGCTTTAATCCTTTTCGTATGTTGGGCATAAGTATCCGTTACGATTCCCATTAATTGTCCCTTCTTCAATTCACTGCCATTGATAATCTCCGGAATGAACATTCCAGCTGTGGGTGCACGTAGCCACTTACGATCTTTAAGAAGAATGGACTCTTCACGTTCCACAAATAGTGGCTCGTTTTTGGATATCATCCCAAAGTGTTTCAATACATTTAAAATGCCTTGCCTGCCTTCCAAAATAGCATGATCATCAAAACGCATACTTTCCCCGGACTCAAAAACAATGGTAGGTTTCCCCATGCGATAAGCGGTATTTCGAAACGACCCTTTTATCAATCGCGATGCGAAGGAAATCGGTGCGTCAAAAATTTCAGCTAAATTCTTGCTCCTTTCATCCTCTTCGGTAAAACGAATCTGTGGGAAATTGTGCCGTTGGGCACCCCCCGTATGGAGGTCAATGGCAAAATCCATCTGGTGCATAATCTCAGTGACATAATGATAGGCTATTCTACTGGCCATTGATCCCGTTTTTGTTCCTGGAAAGCTTCGGTTAACATCCTTTCCGTCTGGGACATCCCTGGAAAAGTGAATGAATCCAAAAATGTTGAGAATAGGTACCGCGATGACGGCTCCCTTTTTAACTTTAAATTCCTTTTGTTTTAGCATACGGCGAACAATTTCAATGCCATTGATCTCGTCCCCGTGCAACCCAGCCTGTACCAACAAAACAGGTCCTGGTTTTTTGGCATTGAATACGTAAATGGGAATGTCAATCAATGTTCCCGTAGGCAAGCGGTCAATATTAATTTTTAAAAGCTTGTTTTCCCCGGGAACAACGGTCTCTCCACCGATGATGATTTCTCTATTTCCTTCTTCTACGTCCATTTCTCTCAACAAATAAAATGATTTCCTTGGCAACATTTATCCCTGTAGCGGCCTCTATACCACGTAATCCCGGAGAGGCATTGACCTCAATCAACAAAGGCCCTTTTTTGGAGCGAATCAAATCTACTCCGGCAACCCCAAGTCCCAAATGTTTCGCGGCATTCAGTGCGATAACCTGTTCTTTTGCTGTAGGTCTGATCGATTCGGTGGTGCCACCGCGATGTACATTAGATCGGAATTCACCTACTTCACTGGTTCGTTTCATAGCGGCCACTATTTTGTTGCCGATAACGATAATCCGTATGTCCTCACCATTGGATTCCTCTATATATTTTTGGATAAGGATACTGGTATCCATCTTGTAAAAAGTATCGATAATGGATTTAGCCGATTTTTGGGTCTCTGCTAAAATCACTCCCAAACCCTGAGTGCCTTCCTGTAGTTTTATGATGACGGGGGTACCCCCTAAAATTTTTATTTGTTCCTCTATGTTGTCCGGGTTTATGGAAAATAGGGTCTCTGGTATGGGAATCCCTTTTCTGGCCATAATCTGTAAGGTCCGCACTTTATTTCTGGCCCTTGTTATGCCCAGCGAGCGCGCTGTACTGAACACGCCGTTCATTTCAAATTGTTTTACTATCGCCGCTCCATGCCGTGTCACTTTAGCACCAATCCGGGGTATAATGGCATGAAATTCCTGGGTAATGTTCTCGTCTCGCAAATAAATCTGGGGTTTACCCAAACCTAATTTTACGGAACATTTAGTGTGATCGATAAGTTCAATATAATGACCCAGCTTTTCCGCCTCTTCGGCTATTCGTTTCGTCGAATAGACGTTCATACTGACAGAAAGAAGTCCAATATCCATTTTAAAAGTCGTACGGGTACCATGTTCCAGATTGTAATATCGGGTAAAAAAAGGACTTCCACCAACCCCTAAGAACTAATGTTGTTTCTTATAGTGTATTTGTAACAAAACTACCGCTACATTTGACCTGATCTTGCCTGTTTGTTTTTTAGAAGTTATTAGACCCTAATTTATACCCAAAAGGGCATTGAGCGAAATCTGCCCCCTTTCAAAGGCAACAAATTATACATGTATAATTGAGGCTATTTTACAAAAGAGAAACCTTCTTCATATAAAATTTTGTTTAAGATTTTAGACAAAAGTTAATGTATGGATGGCATACTCCTCAAACGGTTTTAAGCTTACTTATAATACTTCTAAATAAGCGATATTGGATTGTTGAAAGCTTGTTAAAAACTTCCCCGTACAGTAAATTTGTGAATAAAACCGGCTACTAATGAGTGGATTGATAAAGTCTTCAATTGCCCGAAAAGCTGTGATGGCGCTTTCGGGTCTATTTTTAGTGATTTTTTTGGTACTACATGTAACGATAAACCTTGCCTCTGTCATTTCTCCAGAGTTTTTCAATGAAGCTTCCCATTTCATGGGATATAATCCTCTGGTACAATTTGTTATGCAACCTATTTTGATTGCAGGAGTAATTGTCCATTTTGTTATGGGTTTTGTCCTGGAATTGCAGAACAAGGCGGCCCGTGGCATAGGTTACGTAAAATATAAGGGTGGTGCCAACGCCCCGTGGGTCTCAAGGAACATGATTTATTCAGGATTGGTGATTTTGGCTTTTCTTGGTCTTCATTTTTACGATTTTTGGATTCATGAAATGGCCTATAAATATGTAGAGGCAAAACCTGAAGATTCCACCCGATATTATGCGGAAACGGTTGAAAAATTCGTTCCCTTTTGGCGCACCATCATCTACGTGGTATCCTTTCTGTTGCTAAGCCTCCATTTATGGCACGGCTTTGCCTCATCTCTACAAAGTATGGGTGTTAATAACAAATACACCCCTGCCATAAAATCATTTACAAAACTATTTGCGGTGGTCGTTCCCTTAGCATTTGCATTCATTGCTATCTACCATCATCTTAACCCAATAACACATTAATTATGGGCGTATTGGATTCCAAAATTCCTTCGGGGCCATTGGCCGAAAAGTGGGCCAAACATAAAAATGAAATCGACCTTGTAAATCCTGCGAATAAACGAAACATTGATGTTATAGTAGTGGGAACAGGTCTAGCGGGAGGTTCCGCTTCGGCTACCCTTGCCGAGCTTGGCTATAATGTAAAAACGTTCTGTTACCAAGATTCCCCAAGAAGGGCCCATTCCATTGCGGCCCAAGGAGGAGTAAATGCGGCCAAGAACTATCAAGGTGATGGTGACAGCGTGTACCGTCTTTTCTATGATACCGTCAAAGGGGGCGATTATCGTTCCAGAGAGGCCAATGTATACCGGTTGGCCGAGGTGTCTTCCAATATTATCGATCAATGTGTTGCCCAAGGGGTACCGTTCGCTAGGGAATATGGGGGTTTATTGGACAACCGCTCTTTTGGAGGTGTACTAGTATCCCGTACATTCTATGCCAAAGGCCAAACCGGGCAACAGTTGTTACTGGGTGCTTATGCCGCGATGAACCGTCAAATTCAAAGGGGAAAGATTAAATCGTATACCCGACATGAAATGTTGGATTTGGTCCTAGTTGATGGAAAAGCACGCGGAATAATTGCAAGGGACCTGGTTACCGGGGAAATTGAACGACATGCCGCACATGCCGTAGTATTGGCCAGTGGAGGTTATGGTAATCTATTCTTCCTGTCCACCTATTGTATGGGCGCCAACGTCATGGCCGCTTGGAGAGCCCATAAAAAAGGGGCCTTCTTTGCCAACCCATGTTTTACACAAATACATCCTACCTGTATTCCCGTTTCCGGAGATCACCAATCCAAATTGACCTTGATGTCGGAATCCCTGCGAAACGATGGAAGAATCTGGGTACCCAAACGCTTGGAAGACGCGCAGGCCATCCGGGAAGGCAAATTGAAACCTACCCAATTAAAAGAAGAGGACAGGGACTACTATTTGGAGAGAAGATATCCGGCATTCGGAAACCTAGTTCCCCGAGATGTTGCCTCAAGGGCGGCAAAGGAACGTTGTGATGCAGGTCATGGCGTAAATAAAACAGGGGAAGCCGTTTATCTCGATTTTGAGGCTGCCATTATGCGTTACGGTAAGGAAAAAGCCTATACCTCCGGTATTAAAGATCCAGATAAGGAAACCATGCGCAAATTGGGTAAGGAAATTGTAGCCGCTAAATATGGCAATCTTTTCCAGATGTACGAAAAAATAGTTGACGAGAACCCATATGAGACCCCGATGATGATTTATCCGGCGGTCCACTATACCATGGGCGGACTTTGGGTGGATTACAATCTGCAGACCACCATACCCGGCTGCTATGCCGCTGGAGAGGCCAATTTTAGCGACCATGGCGCCAATCGCTTGGGAGCTTCCGCATTGATGCAGGGCTTGGCGGACGGTTACTTCGTCCTACCCTATACGATAGGCGATTATTTGTCCGATGATATTCGTACAGGCCCCATTTCTACGGATACTCCAGAATTTGATGCCGCTGAAGAAGCCGTTAAGGATCGAATTACGAAATTGATGTCGGCCAAAGGCGAAAACTCAGTAGACTATTATCACAAAAAATTGGGCAAGATTATGTGGAACAAATGTGGTATGTCCAGAAATGAAAAAGAATTAAAGGAGGCCATCACGGAAATTGCCGAGTTGCGAAAGGATTTTTGGGAAAACGTAAAGGTACCCGGAAAACCGGACGATAAAAATCAAGAATTGGAAAAAGCCGGACGTGTGGCCGACTTTTTGGAACTTGGTGAACTCTTTGCCAAAGATGCCCTACAGAGGAACGAATCCTGCGGCGGACATTTTCGGGAAGAATACCAGACTCCGGAGGGCGAAGCCCTACGAGACGATAAGAATTTCAAATACGTTGCCGCCTGGGAATATATGGGCGACCCCAAGGACGCAAAATTGCACAAGGAGGATTTGGTCTACGAAAATATTAAGGTGAAAACAAGGAGTTATAAATAGATAATTGTTGTTAGTTGACATTGCAACAAGTCTTTGTAAGCAACAAACAACACAAGAAGAATAAGCAAAATAGCTATGAAAATATATTTAAAAATATGGCGTCAAAAAGATGCGAGTTCTAAAGGAAAAATTGTTGATTATACCTTGGACCAGGTAGAATCCGATATGTCTTTTCTAGAAATGCTAGACGTGCTCAATGAAGATTTGGTAGCCAAAGGCGAAGAGCCCGTAGAGTTTGATCATGATTGTAGGGAAGGTATCTGCGGAACTTGTTCGCTTATGATTAACGGACAACCTCATGGCCCCGATAGATTAATCACCGTTTGTCAACTGCACATGCGAAGCTTTAATGACGGGGATACTATCGTAATAGAGCCATTTAGGGCCAAAGCTTTTCCCGTAATCAAGGACTTGATCGTTGATCGCTCCGCTTTTGACCGTATTCAACAGGCCGGAGGTTATATTTCCGTAAATACCTCAGGTAATCCAGTGGATGCGAACGCTATCCCAATTGAGAAACATATTGCCGATAAAGCCATGGATGCAGCTACTTGTATTGGTTGTGGTGCCTGTGTTGCCGCCTGTAAAAATGCAAGTGCCATGTTATTTACCTCTGCCAAGGTATCCCAATTTGCCCTATTGCCACAGGGTAAGGTAGAAGCTGCTGAACGTGTAGAGAACATGGTGCGGCAAATGGATCTTGAAGGTTTTGGAAACTGTACCAACACAGGTGCCTGTGAGGTAGAATGCCCTAAGGGAATTTCCCTGGAAAATATCGCTCGTATGAACCGGGAATATTTAAGCGCGGCTGTAAAAGGATAAAAGTTTTTCAAATTTTAAAGTGAATCCCGCATTCTATCCAGTAGAATACGGGATTTTTGCTTTATTTTACCGGGATACAGATATCCACAAAGAACAGTCCCTCAGGATGTTGTTTACCATTGTTATGATAAATTTCATGATAATGACCTTCCCTAAGCTCGAAGTTGTTTTCCGGAATCCATAACGTCATGCTGTTCCATGCCCTTTCAAATTCCTCCAACGCAATCTGGAAGCTACCTACTGCAAACTTTCCCTTGGGAATGGTAAGTTTGCCTATCTCGCCGTTGGTTTCCACATCCATATCAACGGTCAAACAGGCACTGGACTGCATTTTTGATTCATCGGTGACCCTTGGACTATCATAATAGATTCCCACCATTTTGGTTTTGGGAAAGTTCAAAAGACCCCTAGGGCCAGCCCATTCCATCAATTTTTCATAGGCCTTTCCAATCTCCGAATAAGCTCCCTGATGTCTTAGGTGAACCAATTTCAATTCGGGCATTTCCTTTACTTCTACTTTTGTTTTCATTCGTAACCAGTTTTTTAGATTATCCATGCTGTAAAAGTATTTCTGGAAAGACACTTTGCTTTCTCCTTTCTTGTTTTCGATTTTGCCAATCTTGCTGAACTCGCTTTGCCCCTTTTTCTGAAACTCGGTAGCGCTCATTCCATAAAATTTGCGAAAGGCCCTTGAGAAGGAATATATACTTTTGAAGCCATACTGGTGGGCCAACTGGGTCAATGATTCCCTTTTCCCAGGATAGAATAACCGCCCGGCTATCTTTTCAATACGCCTTCGGGTTATGTAGCCGTTCGGCGTCTCACCCAATAGCGCCGAGAAAATACGATGGAAATGAAAAGCCGAAAAACAGGCTATTTTGGAAAGTTCTTCCAAGGATAAGTCCGCATCCAGATTGTTTTCGATATACTCCACAACCTTATTAATTCTATGGATATATAGTAACTGTTGTTGGTTCCCTTTTTCCATGCCCACGTAAATTTTCTTCTAAAAATAAGAGATTCTCCCAGAGAAAGTTGAGCAGGTTCAAATGTCGCAAGATTCGTTAAACTTTACGGATACTTTCCTTTGCAAAACACTTTTGGTATTTTTAGACCATGCCAGAAAACTACGCTGAAGAACGCATTAAGGTACCCCGATTCAATGAGGAATCCGGATTCTATACAACCCCTGAGCGCTCCAAGATTATGGGGAAGATTCGGGGTAAGAATACCAAACCCGAGCTAGCCTTTCGAAAAGCACTATGGGCTGCAGGATACCGCTATCGAGTAGATTACAAGAAATTAATCGGCAAACCTGATATCGCCCTAAAAAAATACAAGACGGTAATTTTTATAGATGGGGAATATTGGCATGGCCATAACTGGGAAGAACGAAAACCAAAAATAAAGACCAATCGGGAATTTTGGATTGCCAAGATAGAACGCAATATGCAGCGGGACAAGGAGGTAAATCTTGAGCTAAAAAAATCTGGCTATACCGTTTTTCGTTTTTGGGAGAGTAAAATTAAAAAAGAGCTTGATGCCTGTCTAGAACAGGTCATTTCCCATTTAGAATCCGTAAACAGCTTCCCGAGCTAGGCTCGATATTTCTTCATTAAAAAAAGAATCTACACTTTTTTAAGGTTAAGATATGCATTGACCATCTCTTTTTATATGTAGGTAACTTGTTTCCCCAAAATGGCATACAACTGCTCTATCTCCTTAATCTTTATCTCAAAATCGGCATACTCCGGCGAATCCTTAAGGCTTTTGCATACTACGGTCTTGTTCCTTCTATTGTAATCCCCTATCAATTTGCACATTAGATTTCCTTTGTATACAAATATCGAAGGACTCTCGGGGTTGTTCTGTATATGGCCTTGTAGCCTCTCGTGGGGTATCAACTTACCCAAAACAATGGACTTGGACGGAATACTTTTTAAGGAACCATCATCCATGGAGTCGTTGGAAATCTCAAAGGCCATATACTGTGCCACCGACACACGATCCACGATAAATCCCGTTCTAGGTAAAGTATGCACAAATACTTTTTTGGCAAATTGCTTTGAGAATTTGCCATATTGTTCAGTAAGCACCAAGGGAGCCAAAATTAGATATTTACCCGGGGCCAA
The DNA here is from genome assembly GCF_028285715.1 of Ulvibacterium sp. GTDB lineage: Bacteria > Bacteroidota > Bacteroidia > Flavobacteriales > Flavobacteriaceae > Ulvibacterium. Next base: position 492,716 of record NZ_JANQOO010000020.1, on the reverse strand, counting down.
CTTTGTAATTGTGTGTCCTTTGCCAAGTTGCTCCGCGGCGTCATATTCCATTTCGGTTTCATTTACACTTTCATGGGAATACAGCTCAGCGATAGTGACATCAAAATATTGCGCAATCTTTGTAAGGTTTTTTATAGGAATATTAGCATCTTTTTTCTCATAAAGCTGAATAGTGCGCAAACTCACCCCTATGGCCTTGGCCAAATCGGTCTGATTTATATTTTTTTTACGCCTTAATTGCTTTAATATAAACATAAGTTTGTATTATTGCGTAATAATCTTACATATTTTGTTGAAAAACGCAATTAAGATGCGTTACTTGTATACGGTTTACAGGCAAATATAGCAAAATACGCAAGGAGATTTAATAGTGTTTGTTCCAGAGCCTTGGAATGTTTAAAAGAAAAGCACCAACATATTGCAAAACATAAAAGTTTAACTAAATCCTTAATACAGTGCAACCCATGTTTACGGAACAGGACTACGGAAGACCTATCAATGAGAAATTATCGCTAACGCTTAGAAGAAACACCACCAAAGATGACTTTGCCAATGTGGCCACTTTTACCGGTGTAAGTTTTTCGACCATTAGAGATGTGGTCTACAGAACAAATAGCCTCACAAAATCAAACGCTAGGGCCATCGAAGAACTCTTACGGATCGCGTTTGACAACTCTTTGGCCAGACAGCTTTTAGCCGAGGGAGATAAGCACTACCTCAACAAATTTTTACAAACTCCAAAGTAAAGATTACACCTGATCCAAAGCAGGAAGTGCTAAATTGCCTAATTTTAAGGTAATACTCTTGTCCATGGCTAATCTAAAGACCAATATCCCTTCTAAACTCCCCAATATAAAAACTACCATTTTCACTACAGTAGGTAACCTGGCGAGAAAACATAAGGCCATTGATCTTTCCCAAGGCTTTCCCAACTTTGAAGCCGATAGAAAGTTAATGGGTTTGGTCTCCGATGCCATGTTAAAAGGCCATAACCAATATGCCGCTATGCAAGGCTATTATGGCCTTCGGGAAATCATCGCGGAGAAAACAGAAAAGCTGCATGACCGGATTTACGATCCCGAAAAAGAAATTACAATAACTGTAGGGGCCACTCAGGCCATTTTTACGGCAATTACGGCTTTTGTCCATCCTGGTGACGAGGTCATCGTTTTGAAACCCGCTTACGACTGTTATGAACCGGCCATTGAAGTGAATGGTGGTATTCCTGTCCCAGTACAATTAAAAGGAAAGGATTATCATGTGGACTGGGAAGAATTCCGAACCAGGATTACTACGAAGACTCGAATGGTCGTCATTAATACCCCACACAATCCGAGCGGACGGATTTTCTCCAAAACCGATATGCTTCAACTCCAGGAAATTCTACGGGACACCCGTATCATTTTGGTCAGTGATGAGGTATACGAGCATATTGTTTTTGATGGAAAGGAACACGAAAGTGCTTCCCGCTTGGATGACTTGGCTTCGCGCAGTTTTGTCTGTGCCTCTTTTGGAAAGACGTTTCACGTTACCGGTTGGAAAATGGGTTACTGTGCCGCACCGGCCGAATTGATGCACGAATTCCGAAAAACACATCAATTTGCCGTTTTTTGTGTGGATCATCCTGTGCAACGGGCTATGGCGGTCTACTTAAAAAACGAATCACATTATTTGGATTTAAAGGACTTCTATCAACAGAAAAGAGATTATTTCCTGAGTAGGCTTAGTGGTTCCAAATTTAGGTTCACGCCTTCGCAAGGCACTTATTTTCAATTGCTGGATTATTCCGGAATAACCCATGAACCGGACGAGGTTTTGGCAAAGCGGTTGATAGTGGATTATAAATTAGCGAGTATCGCCATATCCTCCTTCAATTTGGATAACCGAGACGATAAAGTTTTACGATTTTGTTTTGCCAAGACCGAGGAAACCTTAGAAAAAGCCACTGAAATTCTTAGGAACTTTCGATAAGGTAGCCTTATTTCAGGGCTGTGTTTAGCATAGTCATAAACTCACCTAATTTGCTAGGCTCTAACCAACGTGTTACCACGACCAGATCATTGTCGTCATCAACAACAATGTAGTTACCTCCAAAGCCTGCGGCATAGTATAAATTTTCCGAAAGCCCTTCCCAGTGTCGGTCGCCTTTTTTATTCAACCACCACATAAAACCATAATTCACATTGGGTTTGGAGGGTTCAAGGGCTCTTTTTATCCAATCCCGGCTAATGAGTTGCCGATCTTTCCATTTTCCTTTATTGAGAAACACCAATCCAAAGCGGGCCATGTCTTCCGTACTAATAAACATTCCGGCACCGGAATGTCCTCCACCGGTTACCGATTTCATTTGAACACCATCAATTTCCGTCCATGCATCGTAATACCCATGCCATCTCCAAGTGGTAGAAGCGCTAATTTTGTCCATTAGGTTCTCCTTAAGTACCATGGGCAAGGGTTTTCGCCATACATGGGTCAGCGCGTAGGCCAACACATTAACGCGGACGTCATTATATTCCATTACGGTTCCCGGTTCATTGAGCTTTCGGAATTTCCAGTCATCCAAACCACCTTCCCGAGGCGGTCGGTCAGCCCAATCCTTTCCTCCCCAGAGTTCCCCGGACCAATCGGAATTCTGTTGCAACAAATGCTCCCAAGTAATCTTTCCATTATGTTCCCCATCGAAAGTCCCATCCCAAATATAGTTTACCACCCTATCACTGGTTTCTGCAATTATACCCTGGTCCACAGCGAGTCCAGCCACCGTGCTCAAAAAGCTCTTGGTAACACTAAAGGTCATGTCTACCCTTTTTGTTTCCCCCCATTGGGCTATGGCATACCCATTTTTCAAAATCATTCCGGCCGGACCGCCACGTTTCTTGGTAGGGCCAAGGACTTCATGAAAAGGTTCCCGTTCGAACCCTTTAAGAATGGCGATTCGGAGGTCCCTTGAACCCGAATATTCATTCCGTCGGGCAAAATCAACAACTTCTTGAAGTTTCCTTTCATCTATTTTAAAGGCAGAAGGAGCCTTAATCTCCCACACCTCATTTCTTTCCGGAAAATAATAATCCTCCTGGGCGAAAAGAGTGCCCAAAGAAAAGAGATAAAAAAGAATGATCGTGGGATACTTCATTTTAAAGGAATGTATTCAGAATCCAAATTAATCAAATCAAGCCGCATAAGCCAATCCGTTTGCTTATCCTTTCCTATGAAATAGGGATGCGTCCCGAATTTTGTAAATCCCAGCCTTTGATAAAACCGAATAGCCTTATGGTTTTTTTCCCATACGCCCAGCCAAAGAAAGTGTTTCCCTTTTTCAGAGGCAATTCGTTTTATCTCGGTAAGCATCCATGCACCTATTCCTGAGCCTTGAAAGATATTTAGAACATAGATGCGTTCCAATTCAATACTACTGTTCGACTTTACTTCGGTCTGGGCCAAGTTTTCATTCAACTTAAAATAACCCGCCGTCCTGTTATCAACCTTAACAAAGTAGAAGCTCACGTCCTTATCCTGCAGCTCGGCAAACAAGGTATCCCTATGAAATGCAATACGAAGATAGTCCTTAAAGTCGTCTGGGTCGTTGTCCGCCTCAAAGGCATCCTTGAATGTTCTTAACGACAGTTCAACAAGTTCGTCCAGATTGGTTTGATCGCATTTTCGGAGAATTAAATGCCTTTGGCTTGGGCCCATACCCAAAATTAGAAAAAAGAAAAGGAGCAGTGTAGGTTATACTGCTCCTTTTTTAGAATTTTTACCAAAATGCTATAGCATAAACAGTTTCTTGGTCAACATGACAATACCGCTAAAAAAGTCGTTTTTGTACACTTGAATTTCTTCTTTGGTTGGGGCGTGGTTCATTGGGGCTTCCATAGATCTGTGGGTTTTGATAAAGCCAGATTTGGGATCTGAAACTTTGTATTGATTTGTTTTGTAAAAGTACTTTAGAGCTTTCCGAAATGGAAACTATTGTTGTGAAGTCTTCACAAAATGTTGTGAAAAGGATGAACGGTCATTTTCTTCGATGAAATGCCTGGTGGAACGGCCTAGTTTTGAAAAAAATCTTGGAAACAAGGGTGAAAATTCAAGATATACCCCCAAATTTTTTTGAGTAAACATCGCTTCGTTTCTCAGCTCGGACTCATCTGCAATCCCAGAGCTCATAGTGCCATTTCCGGGACATCGCTCTCAAGAATTAAAGCGCCTTCGGTAGCCATTTTTATTTGCTCAACGTCAACTCCCGGCGCTCGTTCCAGCAACTTAAAACCTTTTGAGGTTACTTCCAGTACCGCTAGGTTTGTCACTATTTTGGTGACACAACCTACCCCAGTTAGCGGAAGAGTACATCTTTTGAGAAGCTTGGATTTGCCAGCCTTGTTGGTGTGCATCATGGCTACAATGATGTTTTCCGCGCTTGCCACCAAGTCCATGGCACCTCCCATTCCCTTGACCATTTTTCCAGGAATCTTCCAATTGGCGATGTCACCGTTTTCCGCCACTTCCATGGCGCCGAGAATAGTGAGGTCTACATGCTGGCCGCGAATCATCCCAAAACTAGTGGCCGAATCAAAAAAGGACGCTCCGGGTAAAGTGGTAATGGTCTGTTTTCCAGCGTTGATGATATCTGCATCCTCATAGCCCTCATACGGAAAGGGGCCCATACCCAATACTCCATTTTCACTTTGGAATTCTACATTAATATCATTACGTACAAAATTGGCGACCAGAGTGGGAATGCCAATCCCTAGATTTACGTAGAAACCATCCTCTACTTCTTTTGCTATCCGTTTTGCTATTCCTTCTTTATTTAACATCTTAAGTCAGTGTGAAATTTAATCTGAAATCTTTACAATCAGGCTATCCCAAAACTTTTAAATGTAACAATTAAACAATATATCAATAAAGCTGTATTCTAAAGTTGGGCCATCCAACTACTTCTTGAATTTCTTCTTACTAGTACTCACTATTTTGTAGAGGATGAGTCCCAATTCGTCAATGTTTGTCCTTAAATCCATATTGTACGGATATGATTTTGCTTTCTCACATAGTTCAAGCCAGTACTTGGTTTCTTCCAATTCCTTAAGGGCAATCTTTATCTTATGGATGAAGTCAGCCATGCTCTCCGCATTTTGTGCCTCATGTACATTAGCTCCAATACTTGTGCCCGACTTTAATAGTTGATTGGCTATTGTGAATTTTCTCTTTTCTTCAAGAAGTTCACAAAATTCAATAATCATAAGTGCAAAATCAATGGATTTCTCCACAACGGGATTCTTCCTCTTTGACATTGCTTCATTGTTTAATTGAGTCATTAATCAATTTTAACACGGACCGTTCGCTGCTCAATTCGCTTTTCATAATTTTCTCCTTGAAATATTCGTTGCACGAATATTCCCGGAACATGAATCTGATTGGGATCTAAACTGCCGGCGGGAAGCAATTCCTCTACCTCGGCTACTGTAATGTTTGCCGCCCCGCACATGCAGGGATTAAAGTTACGTGCCGTCCCTTTAAACACAAGATTCCCAGCCTCATCACCTTTCCAAGCCTTTACAAAAGCAAAATCCGCAGAAAAGGCTTTTTCCAGTACGTACATTTTGCCGTTGAATTCCCGAGTTTCCTTTCCTTGGGCCACTTCCGTTCCATAACCGGCCGGGGTATAGAACGCGGGAAATCCGGCTTGTGCCGCCCTACACTTTTCGGCCAAGGTTCCTTGTGGCGTAAGCTCTACCTCCAACTCACCGCTCAACATTTGTCGTTCAAACTCATCGTTCTCGCCCACATAGGAGGAAATCATTTTTTTAATCTGATGCTTTTGCAGTAATAAACCCAAACCAAAATCATCAACTCCGGCGTTGTTGGAAATACAGGTAATATTGGTGACTTCCAAACGTACTAGTTCTGCAATGGCATTCTCAGGAATTCCACAGAGGCCAAAACCTCCAAGCATAAAGGTCATCCCATGCTCCACCCCCTCCAAGGCTTCTTTTGCATCAGTTACGGTCTTACGTATCATGTTGTAGGTATTGATGTATGAAGTTACTTGATATTTGGGAAATAGGAAAGTTCAAAACCCCAAAGTGCTGTAGATTTCGAAGTAAATAACAATCCCCTTTTTAAAAGTCAAGATCGTCCAAGTCGTCCTCGGAATCAATCTCCTTCTCCAATTCCTCTATTACCTTGGTGCAATCCACATTAATTGACAATTCTTCGGGTTCTATAAAATCCTCCTCGGATATTCCCAGTTCCTTATTGGCATAGTTTTTTCTCATATAGAGCCCCCAAATAGGTAGGGCCATAGAAGCCCCTTGTCCATACTTTAGGCCCTTAAAATGAACGGAGCGTTCTTCACCACCGACCCAAACGCCAGTGACCAAATTGGGCACCATCCCCATAAACCAACCATCACTTTGATTCTGTGTGGTGCCGGTTTTACCAGCTATTGGATTGGCAAATTCATATGGATATCCTGTGACAATCTCTTTATATACCGTTTGGTTTGTGGCAAAAGTATGGCGCAACCGTGTTCCTGAGCCTCCTTCGGTAACCCCTTTCATTAAATCCACCATGGCATAGGCCACATCCTTACTGAGCACATCTTTGGTCTCAGGAACATACTCGTATAACACGGTACCATTTTTGTCCTCGATTCGGGTAACCATTACCGGTTTTACATAAACCCCCTCATTTACAAAGGTACCGTACGCCCCGACCATTTCGTACACATTGAAGTCCGGTGTTCCCAAAGCAATGGATGGAACTTCCGGAATCTCCTTGGTAAGTCCCAAATTCTTAACTATGGACACAACTGATTTGGGACCGACCCGATCGATCAATTGTGCAGTAACCGTATTAATGGAATTGGCCAGAGCATGTTTCAGGGTATGCATCCGTCCAGAGTATTTTCCATCCGAATTCTTAGGGCACCATGGTTCCATGTTCCCATGTTTCAGGGTTTCAATGCAATATTGGGTATCCGGCAAGGAATCACAAGGCGATAATCGAAGTTGATCTATGGCGGCAGCGTAAACAAATGGCTTAAAGGTAGACCCCGCCTGTCTCGCCCCTTGGATGACATTGTCATATTGAAAATGCTTGTAATCAACTCCCCCTACCCAAGCTTTTACATGGCCGGTTTGAGGTTCCATGGACATCATAGCTGCCCTTAGAAAGGTTTTATAGTATTGGATAGAATCCAAGGGCGTCATTATGGTATCCTTTTCCTGAGAATCGCTATTCCAATCAAAGACCGTCATTTCGGCAGGTTTTGTAAACGACTCCCTGATTTCCTTTTCCGAAGATCCTGCTGCCTTCATTTTCTTCCATCGTGCCGAATTTTTCATGGCACGCTCCATAATGCCATCTATTTCTTCCTGGGAAAGCTCTAGGAAGGGGGCTGTTGGATTTCTCTCAGGTGTATTCTGATGAAAGAACTCGGCCTGTAGATTTTTCATGTGTTCTGCCACAGCATCCTCTGCATTTTGTTGCATACGAGAGTCTATCGTGGTGTAAATTTTTAGGCCATCCAAATAAATATTCCATTGATCTCTTCCGTCGTCCGAGATAGGCTTTGGGTTTTTCTTTATCCACCGGTTCATGAATCCCTGCAGGTACATTCTGAAATACGTGGCAATTCCTTCACGATGTGATTCCGGGTTAAAATTGATGCCCATTTCCAAAGCCTGCAACGAATCTTTTTCCGCTTCGGTAAGGTAACCGTATTTGGCCATTTGCCCCAACACGGTATTTCTTCGATTCAACACAAGTTCCTCGCGGCGAATGGGGTTATAGAGCGATGAATTTTTTAACATTCCTACCAATACTGCAGACTCTTCGGTTCTAAGCTCATTGGGTTCCTTACCAAAATATATTCTGGACGCCGATCGTATGCCATCGGCAGCGTACCCAAAGTCATATTGATCCATGTACATTTTAATGATCTCTTCCTTGGTATATTGCCGTTCCAAACGTGTGGCGATAACCCACTCCTTTATTTTTTGAAGGATACGGTCCACTCCTCCGGAGGGTTTTTTCGTAAAAAGCAGTTTAGAAAGTTGCTGTGTAATGGTACTGGCTCCTCCTTTTTTTCCCAAGAAGACAAGGGCTCGAAGTGTACCTCGGGCATCAATTCCCGAGTGTTTAAAATAGCGGGCATCCTCGGTAGCGACCAACGCATCGACCAAATTTTGTGGAAGACTATCGAAGGGCACCGGAGTACGATTATCGTCCAAATAGAATTTTCCCAAAGTCTTGCCGTCCGAAGAGATAATTTCTGAGGCCAAATTGGTCTGTGGGTTCTCCAGACGCTCAAAGGTGGGCATTTCTCCCAAGAAACCCCATGAGGCCAGCAAAAAAAGAAACGCAACTGAAACAATTCCCGTTGCAAAGAGTATCCAGAACCATTTTATGAACTTAAAAAATCCTTTGTTGTTCTTTTTCTTTACTGTTTTTTTTGCCATTATTTATGGGTCGCTTTTTTCAATTTGAAAACCAACATCGGTTATTCCCTGCAAGTTCATGATACCCTCGACCTTTCCATTTTTTCGCATGGCATGGGATACACGTAAAGTATATACGCCGGAAGTAGGAAAAACGATGTTCTCCTTATACCATAACTTGTTTTCCTTTACACTACCAGAACCTTTTCCCAACCAACTACCATCTGGTCTGGCCATTTCATATTCCAATGTGTCCTTTATGGTCTGTCCGGAAGGAAAATCAAGTTCCGCTATCAGAAAAAGGTTGCTGTAGCGAAAAGTTTCGTCATTCCTTATATTGATGAACAGATTGTGGGAATGTAAAGTATCCATTTCCGAAAACGTAAACTCAATGGTGTTTTCCTTGTTCCAGGAACCCTTGTCGGTAGCCTTGTATTCCGCCTTTATCAAAGCATCATTACAGGAAACAAAGAGCGGCACAATTGTTAGGGCAAATAACCTCCTAAACATTTTTTGGGCGTCTTTTCTGGTTCTTTCTTGATTTCCTGTTTCTTTTTTTCCTTCGCTTTGGCCTATCAAAACGGGTAAGACTATCCTGGCCCACAACATTCTCGAACACCTTTTCTTCCTCAACGGAATTATCCGCTACATATTCTTCCAAACTGGCTACTTTTTCCTTTTTTTTGTTCTTCTGGATAATTTCCACTACCTGGTCCTTGGAAAGAGCATGCCAATTGGAAGGTTCATTTCGATAAGAAAACCAGAGGGTCGATTTAAAGATGTCCGCTTTTTGGCAAAAGGCCAATCCTTTTTCTGTATGAAGTTTGGTATCCGAGGAAGGGAAATCCTTCAAAGCCTCTAGATACATATCCAATTCATAATTTAGGCAACACTTGAGCTTACCACATTGGCCTGCCAATTTTTGGGGATTCAAGGATAGTTGTTGATAACGTGCGGACGAAGTACTTACCGATCTAAAGTCGGTCAACCATGTAGAGCAGCATAACTCCCGGCCACAAGAGCCAATTCCTCCAAGCCGTTGGGCTTCTTGCCGATATCCGATTTGACGCATTTCTATGCGAATACCAAAGGCCTTGGCCATATCCTTTATCAATTGCCGAAAATCTACGCGCTCCTCCGCCGTATAATAAAATGTAGCCTTGGAACCATCTCCCTGGAATTCAACATCGGAAATTTTCATTTGAAGACCCAAGATAATGGCAATTTCCCTAGATCTTTTCTTAATTTCCTCCTCCCTTCCCCTACATTTTTGCCATTTATCAATATCCTTTTGGGTGGCTCGGCGATAAATTTTAGGGAGATCCGGTGAATGATAGTCCTCCTTTTTCTTTTTCATCTGCACTTTTACCAACTCACCTGTAAGGGTTACCATACCAACATCATGACCAGATTGTGCTTGGGTAGCCACAACATCACCTATTGAAAGGGTTAGGTTTTCGGTATTCCTAAAGAACTCCTTTCTACTATTTTTAAATCGGACTTCCACACAGTCAAACGGTTTTGCGCCATTGGGAAGCGACATATTGGAAAGCCAATCGAAAACCGTTAATTTATTACAGCCATCCGTACCGCAGGTCCCATTGTTCTTGCATCCACGTGGCTGTCCGTCCTTAGCGGTCGAACAACTGCTACACCCCATATTTAATATCTTGATTTGATCGAAAATACCCTTATAATACTAGAATTATGGGAATTCCCGGTCAAAAAAGGTTCATATTTAACTTAAACGTAAAGGTAGTGATTTTTTAATTTGATTAAAGTTATAAAGCCTATGCCGTCCCTGGAAAATCATAAAATTAGGCGACTACCTTTCATGATTTTATATACCCTTCGCCTTGAAGCTTCAAAGCACAATGGGGGTCATCTCTTGAACTTCAACACCTCTGAGCGTCCTTTTTTGAAAATTTTATTGCTTACTACTTTCCCCTTGCGAAGTTTTTTTTGCTCTTCGTAAGGAAGGTTATGGACTTCCTTACAAGAGTCCGAACAACAACCATCCATTTTTTGGGCGCACTCATCACACTGAATGAACAAAAGATGGCAGGCCTCATTAGCACAATTGACATGGTCATCACATGGTTTGCCACACTGATGGCACTTGGCGATAATATCCTCGGAAATGCGTTCGCCCCTTCGATGGTCAAAAACAAAATTCTTGCCCAGAAATTTGTTCTCCAATCCTTTTTTCTTTACCTGTCTGGCATAATCAATGATTCCTCCCTCCAACTGATAGACCTGCTTAAATCCCTTGTGTTTGTAATATGCACTGGCTTTTTCGCAACGAATACCCCCAGTACAATACATAACCAACTTTTTATCTTCCTTATGAGCCGCTAAATCCCTCTCTATAATATCCAAGGAATCGCGGAAGGTATCCACATCCGGGGTTATGGCGTTCTTAAAATGGCCTATTTCACTTTCGTAATGGTTGCGCATGTCCACTAGCAACGTATCCGGATCTTCAATGAGTTCATTAAACAGTTCCGCGTCCACATGGATACCCTTATCCGTTACATCAAAAGTATGGTCGTTTAAGCCATCGGCAACAATTTTTTTGCGGACCTTTATCTTTAATTTGAGAAACGATTTGTTGTCCTGTTCTATCGCAATGTTAAGACGTACATTTTCTAAGAATGAAATGCTATCCAAATGTGCCTTGAATGTTTCGAAATTTTCCGCAGGAACCGATAGTTGGGCATTGATGCCCTCATTGGCCACATAAATCCTACCTAAAACGTCCAGCTCGTTCCAATGAATAAACAAATGGTTTCTAAAAATGAAGGGATTGCCAATATGTGCATAGGTGTAAAAAGAGATGGTCAACCGTTCTTGACCGGCTTCTTCAATAAGCGTAGCTCTTTCCTTTGCACTTAAGGTATTGTACAGTTGCATGCTATACGAATAGTTTAAGTTAAAAGAATGATTTATTTAAAGGGCAAAGGTAAGATAATATGCAGAACTCCGAGACAATTGGAAATGGTGCTGTTGGAAAACGGGAAACCTTTGCACCAACAGAGTTTATTAAGGTAAGTACAGCATTAATAAAAAAGAGCCTTGAATTGATCAAGACTCTTCATTGGCCATCCCATTTTTCTTTTTCATAGCATCCTTTTAAAAAAACAAATGCGAAAAGGAAATGACCACCACTGCCCATTGCCACTAAAAACAATGGATTATATATTGAGTTAGCACCGTCGATTTTTAACTAGATGCAGGTTTTCCAAAAAGGTTGCGTCCCGATTGCGATATGCAAAAAGAAATGGTATTTTAGCGACCCTAATTCCATAGAATATGAGCTCCGAAAAAGACGCCAAATTAAAAGCTTTGAAACTTACCCTGGATAAACTGGACAAGACCTACGGCAAGGGCACCGTAATGAAAATGGGTGATAACGTAGTCGAAGAAGTCGAGGTAATTCCGTCAGGTTCATTGGGTCTGGATGTTGCCCTGGGGGTTGGAGGTTATCCAAGGGGGAGGGTCATTGAAATCTATGGCCCAGAGTCGTCAGGAAAGACCACTTTAACATTACATGCCATAGCAGAGGCTCAAAAAAATGGTGGAATCGCAGCCTTTATAGATGCAGAACATGCCTTTGATCGTTTCTATGCCCAAAAATTAGGTGTGGATATTGACAACCTTATCATATCTCAACCGGATAATGGGGAGCAAGCCTTGGAGATTGCAGATAATCTTATCCGCTCCGGTGCCATTGACATCGTGATTGTGGACTCTGTTGCCGCACTTACCCCAAAGAGTGAAATTGAGGGTGAAATGGGGGATTCTAAAATGGGACTACATGCTAGACTAATGTCGCAAGCCTTGCGAAAATTAACGGGATCTATAAGCAAAACCCACTGTACTGTTATCTTCATCAATCAATTACGTGAAAAAATCGGGGTTATGTTTGGTAATCCGGAGACTACCACAGGGGGCAACGCATTAAAATTTTATGCTTCCGTCCGTTTGGATATCCGTAGATCCACCCAAATTAAGGATACCGATGGTTCGGTACAGGGCAATAAGACGCGGGTGAAAGTAGTAAAGAACAAAGTAGCCCCACCTTTTAAGACGGCGGAATTTGACATCATGTATGGCGAAGGAATTTCCAAAGTTGGTGAAATTATAGATTTGGGCGTGGAATATGAGATTATAAAAAAGAGCGGCTCATGGTTCAGCTATGGCGACACCAAGTTAGGTCAGGGAAGGGACGCCGTAAAAGTTCTGCTCATTGATAATCCCGAACTTTTTGAAGAATTGGAAGGCAAAATACGAGAAGCGATAAACACCTTGAAGTAATATTCGATTTCTCTTTCTACCAAAAGTCTTAGGTTCCCTTTCTTTTGATGATTTCTGAACGTTTTGAAGCCATAGGGCCGAATTAAAGACTATTTTATCCGTCATAAGGTGTATTTACGCAACCTTTGCCTTTTCTTTACATCTTAGGAGAAAACCCAATTGCCAATGAAGAGGTATTTAGTAATTTTGTATTCCCTTTTGGCAGTGCTTGGTCTAAGTTCTTGCAACTTGGGAGACGACGGCCCAAACTTTCATTTTACGGCCTTACAGATTACAAGTGCGGAACTTCCGGAATCATTTAATCTTAACGAGACTTACGAAATCAAGGTTACCTATGTGAGGCCGGATGGTTGTACTTTTTTTGAAGGTTTTGACCTTGCCAAGCCGGACGTCACCGTTCGTAATGTAGTAGCCATAGGCTCAGTGAGAACAGATCAAACCTGTACCGCAGCCGTTGAGGAGGAGGAAGCTACCTTTATATTTGTCGTACTGTTCGATGAACCGTACACATTTAGATTTTGGCAAGGAACTGAGGATGGTATGGACGAGTATTTTGAAGTAGAGGTACCCGTTAATTAATAGAAGCAATAAAATCTAACCAACATTTTGAGTCTGGAAGAACTCATAGCCAGTTGCAAAAAGGGAAATAGAAAGGCACAAGAGCAATTATATCACAAATATTCTGATATACTGTTCGGAATATGTCTTAAATATTCCCGTAATAGGACTGAAGCGGAAGACAGCCTTCATGACAGTTTTATTACCATTTTTGACAAAATTGGCCAATACCGATCCAAAGGCTCCTTTGAGGGATGGATAAAACGTATTACCGTGAATACCGTATTGCAAAAATACCGTAAGGAGGAATACCTAAAAGTGGTTACCGAAAACATTGGGGAAGAAATGGAGTTTGAATCTGAGGGTTATGCGGATATTGGCTTACAGACGTTGCTGAAATACATCCAAGAGCTCCCGAACAAATATAGAATAACCTTTAATTTATATGTATTGGATGGCTATTCCCACAAAGAAATCAGTAAGCTTTTGGGAACGTCAACAGGAACATCAAAATCAAACCTTGCCCGTGCAAGGACCATTTTAAAAGAAAAAATTGAAACCGAAACTATCCGGTCAATAATCGGTGTATTGATTATTGCATTAGTGGGCACCCTATAAAGAAACTATGAGCCGGATTTTGAAAAAGAAAACATGAACATTGCTTAAGTTATTGTAAGATGAGCAAAAAGAACTTAGACACATTGTTCCAAGGAAAATTCAAGGATTTCAAGGAAAAACCGGACGAGAAAGTCTGGGCATCCATTGAAGCCACATTGGACAAAAAGGAAAAATCCCGAAAACCAGTTCCTCTCTGGTGGAAATTGGGGGGTGCGGCCGCCGTATTGGCCATACTCATTTATGTAGTGAATCCATTAGGTGATAGTACACCTGAACAGGATGTGATAATCACGGATATTGAAAATGTAGATGGACAAGATGTAGAACAAGGCGAGGATATAAAGGAAAAAGATTCCTCCATTCCACAAAGTTCCGTTGAAACGGAAGTTGTAGATGTCGATACCATTGATAAAAAAGAAAACATAGATCCAATTCTTCAGACTGAGGATAACAGCCCAGCCATTGCCGATACTCGAAAAGATACTCAAAGTTACCCTCTGGACAATACTAGAAATACGGAAGAAAATAGTCTCGTACCGGAAAAAAGTCCCCTAGGTGAAGCCATTCAAATTGTAGATTCCCAAAAAGATGGGGCTCCAAATGAGGCCGCTACAGATAATTCCCTACCCAATCCCGGTCTGGTTCCCAAAAATGAAAATGAAGCTGTTGCAGTTTCCGACGCTGGTTTGGAAAGCGGAAAAAAGGACGAAACGAAACTTATCCCTGATACGGAAACTGATTATACTAAAATATCTTCCAAAGACAACCCAAGGCATGCATCCGAGGAAGCTATTACCGAAACCGGGGAAAAGACATCCAAAGAAATTGAGCAGGCCAACGGCGGAAAATCAATTTTTGATGAAATTCAGGAGCAGCAAGAAGAGGAGGCCCTAGCGGAGGTCAAAGGTAGTAGGTGGTCTGCAGGACCCAGCATCGCCCCGGTTTATTATAATGCCATTGGTGAGGGGTCCCCCGTGCATTCCATTTTCGTACCCAACTCAAAGTCCGGGGAGATTAATCTGAGCTATGGTCTTACGGTCGCTTATGAAATTAGTGATCGCTTAAGTATCCGTTCAGGACTTCATAGGGTGGATTACGGCTATGATACCAATGATGTGGAATTTTCCTCTTCCTTACAAGCATCAGCCGATGGACAAATAGATAACATAAATTATACGGCGACTTCCAAAACCTTGGTAGTGCAAAGCAAGGCAAACGGTATTTCCAGTGCTGTGGCCGATCCGGAGGCGGCCCTTATAGATTTAACGGCACAGGATCCGTCACGAAACGGTACCATGGCCCAACAATTTGGATATCTTGAAGTGCCCGTGGAACTTAACTATGCGCTTCTGGACCGGAAATTTGGGATAAATTTAATAGGAGGGGTAAGTTCCCTGTTTTTGGTTGATAATACGGTTACCCTGAACGCAGATGGACTTACTACTGAAATGGGAGAGGCCAACAACATCAACAATGTAAACTTCAGTACCAACGTAGGTTTTGGCCTTAACTATAGATTCACACCTAAAATACGATTTAACCTGGAGCCTATTTTTAAGTATCAATTGAATACCTTCTCGGAAACTGCCGGGAATTTCCAACCGTTTTCGGTAGGCGTCTATAGTGGTTTGAGCTTTAGATTCTAACAATGTTGGTTAGGTAAGTCGTTGTACCCTCAACGACTACTAATTCGCCTCGATGACTTTGTCGAGGCGTTTTTCATTTTTGCAGATCCTTTAAAATCAATCCCCTTACCTGTTCCCTTAAGTTCGCTTTATCCTCTTCGGACAACAATCCGGTTTCAAAAAAAGGATGGACCCGGACCCGTAGAGGACCCGGACCCCCACTAAAAAAGGTAAATGGAAACCTCTTTTTCCCGTCAAAAAAGGTCATCGGCACTACGGGAATACTATGGGCAATGGCCATTTTGAATGCCCCGTCCTTAAATTCATCCAAAACAACGTGTTCCTCTGGAACACCCCCTTCTGGAAAGATGCAAATGCTAAGCCTCTGGTTTAAACGTCGTTGTGCCCTTCTATAAACGCCGGTCCTGCTCCGTGTATCCTCTCGATCAACCATGATACAGACCCGCTTATAAAAAAATCCGAATAGTGGAATTTTAACCAATTCCTTCTTACCCACAAAAACAAAGGGATTTGGACTTGCCCAAAGCATAAGCATAATGTCCAACATACTAGTATGATTGGCCACGAGCATATAGCTTTTGCCTTTTTCCATTTTTTGTTCGCGGATTATTCGAGGCGGACAGCCCATGCCATATAAGATAGGCAGAGCCCATAAATTTCGGGCCATCCAAAAAAAATGGGGATAGGTTTTTTCCGAGAAAGTGAACACTAAGAGAAACGGAAAAAAGACAAGAATCGGGATTGCGACCAAAACATAGAACCACATACGGTAAAGCGCCTGACCTATTTTTCTTAGCAGCGGAAGCATAGCGCCAAAAATAGCTATTTTGGCCTTGTTTTTTCCGATTTCTGTTACCTTTGCTTCTCTTTGAACTAAGCTTATGGCGCGAATCTTAACAGGCATACAGAGTACAGGTACTCCACATTTGGGAAATATTCTTGGGGCGATAATTCCAGCTATAGAAATGGCCGCCGACCCCAACAATGAATCTTTCCTTTTTATTGCGGATATGCATTCGCTTACCCAGATAAAGGATGGTACGCGATTGCGCAACAACACCTTTGCTACCGCAGCGGCTTGGTTGGCCTTTGGACTGGATGTAGAAAAAACAGTCTTTTATCGGCAAAGTGATGTGCCACAGGTCACTGAACTGGCATGGTACCTCAGTTGTTTTTTCCCTTATCAAAGATTGACCTTGGCCCATTCCTTTAAAGACAAGGCAAATCGATTGGAGGATGTAAATGCCGGTCTTTTTACCTACCCCATGTTGATGGCGGCTGATATCTTATTGTATGATGCCGATATCGTTCCCGTGGGGAAAGATCAATTACAACACTTGGAAATGACTCGGGACGTAGCCTCCCGTTTTCATGCCCAATTGGGGGAAACCTTTGTGTTACCGGAAGCCGAGGTCCAAGAAGAAACCATGTATGTTCCTGGTACGGATGGGGAAAAGATGAGCAAAAGCAAGGGTAACCTTATCGATATCTTTCAACCGGACAAAAAACTACGCAAACAATTAATGGGCATTGTCACGGACAGCAAGGCTCTCGAAGAGCCCAAAGACCCTTCAACGGACAATGTGTTCGCACTGTACAAATTATTGGCCAGCGTGGAACAGATCGAGGAAATGAGCGCGAACTATTTGGCAGGCGATTATGGGTACGGGCATGCCAAACAAGCTTTATTTGAGCTTATTCTAGAAAAGTTCGGCGATGCCCGCGAAAAATTCGACTATTATATGGCCCATCTGGACGAGGTAGATAAAGCCCTGGCACTTGGGGCTGAAAAGGCCAAGAAAGTGGCGGACGAAGTTTTGTACAGGGTACGTGGGAAATTAGGGTATTAATTCGTATATTAAAGCGTCCTTCAACGCTTTATCCATGGTCCATTACATCTCCCCCCCTACGAATAAAATACCTTTCGGTCTTTTCGTTTCCCTACTGTTCACATTACTCCAAAGTCCGGATCTCAATTCTCAAGAGGTCGAAAACCTCCACCACCAGACCATTTTGAAGGAATTGCGCCATTATGCGGCCACCGGTGGACCGGAAAAAATCTATGTCCAAACGGACAAGGAGTTTTATCTCAATGGGGAGACCATTTGGTTCAAGGCCTATCTGGTGGATGGCATTACCCATACCCAAAGCACTAGGAGCAAGATTGCATATGTAGAGCTTTGGAACGAAAAGGACAGCCTGATCGCCCTAAGAAAACTCTATGTGGAAGATTTCGGCGCGGCCGGGGATATCAAAATCGATAATAGCCTGCAAGGGGGGACCTATACCTTAAGGGCCTATACCAAGTATATGCTGAACGAGAAAGAACCCGCCTTTTTCTTTAAGCAGGTCCCAATATGGGATTCCGAAAAAATCGTAGCCGAACCGGGACTGTCCACCGAGGAAGGTGATACAGATATCCCTTTGCAAGCGACCATGGTCCGACCTAATATCGAGTTTTTCCCCGAGGGAGGGCATTTGGTCGAAGGACTCTATAACGTCATGGGCCTAAAGGTCACCGATAAACAGGGAAACGGCCTTCCGGTACAGGGAAGCTTAGTGGACGAAAACGGCACCCCCGTCGCCTTTTTCCGAACCTTTGATTTTGGGCTAGGTAGTGTGAACTTTACTCCGGAGACTGGCAAAACCTATTTCGCTCGGATTGATGACGGGGAAATCAGTGTGTCGTCTCCCCTACCAAAGCCCCTGCCCAAGGGTTATGTGCTCAATCTTAAAAACAAGGGAGACCATATTCTCATAAATGTCACTTCCAATCACGAAAGTGGGCTTCAGGGACTATTCTTATTGGGCCATTTAAGGGGTGAGATTATCTACAAGCACCATATTGACAGGCCTAACGCCAAGGGCAATGCCGTTTTTAAACTGTCCACGGAAGGGCTCAGAGATGGTGTGGCACAGTTCACCTTGTTCGCCGAGGACGGGGAGCCGCTCTGCGAACGTCTGGTATTCTTGGATTCTCCTGCAAACCTGGAACTTGCCATAAGTACGGAATTCATGGACTATGACCTCCGTGAACCTGTATCCACCACAATAGCGCTAAAGGACCAAACCGGGGAACCCATGATAGGTGAGCTTTCGGTGAGTGTGTTCAGCGGTGACAACAATTTTAAAGGTAATAGGGGAACTAACATCAAAAGTTGGTTGCTGTTGGATTCGGATATAGGCGGTACCGTCCCGGACCCTGACTATTTTTTTATGGACAATTCCTCTTCCAGGAAACAATTGTTGGACCTTTTGATGCTTACCCACGGTTGGCGCAGGTTTGTCTGGAAGGATCTTCGCGATACCTTAACGACCAAAGTATTGGCACATGCCCCAGAAAAGGGAGTTGTAATACGCGGCAGGACCACGGCTTTCTACAATAGCAGTAAACCGTTGAAGTCCCAGGTAAGGTTTACCATCCTGGATAATGGCGCTTATCAGGAACAGGGGGACACCAATCCGGAAGGAGAGTTCAGTTTTGGCCCGTTTATCTTCCAAGACAGTATTCAAGGGGTCCTTGAGGCCTTTGTCCTAGGGAAAAAGAGAAAGCCGAAAGTGGCTATTTATACAGACTCCATTAGTTTTTCGGTCCCTTTTAAACACCCTGCCGTACAAAGTGGCTCCTTAAATCTTACACAAAGCCTGCAAGACTATCTCGAGAAGGCTCGGAAAAAGAGGGAAGCCGATTTTACATATGATCCCAAGATAACCCAGCTTGAGGAGGTTACCGTAATTGGAGAAGAAAAGACCAGGGCACAGCTAATACAGGAAAAGGCAACTGAGTATGCGATATACAAAGAGCCTACCATGCGGTTGTTCACGGATTCCCTTCCGGGCATCCAAGGGGCCAGTATGATGGACATGCTACGCCGGGTACCCGGCGCACAGGTCTTTGGGACATATCCTGACCAAAAAGCCATTTTGCGTGTTACAAGCTCCTTTAAACCCCTTGAACCCCTTTATGTTGTGGATGGCGCGCCGGCTACTTGGGAATTTGTCAGATTCATGATGGCCAGCCAAGTGGTGTTCATGGATGTCCTTAGGGGAGGTGCGGCGGCTATCTATGGTGTGCGTGGTGGTACCGGGGTCGTGGTCATCTACACAAAGGGTTCGTTGCTTGTTCCGCCTCCTAAGCCTAAGCGCATTCCAGGGGTGACTAGTTTTAATGTTTCAGGGGTCTATAAGGCTAGGGAATTTTATTCCCCAAATTATGCCGTACCCAAGAAGGAACATGAAAAACCGGATTACAGGACAACATTACATTGGGAACCCAAACTTCTAGCAACGGAAAAAGGCACCTATTCCCTTTTGTTCCACACGGGCGATGGCACCGGGGAATATATCATAAAGGTAGAGGGAATGACCAGGGATGGAAGACCCGTCGAAGGGCTCTCCCGCTTTACGGTAACCGACGAAGATTCCAAAATGTGACCCGATTTAAATCTTTGATGTACCGACCCTGGGGTCGGTTCTAAAGGTCGGTCATTGGTTTTTCCTAGGGTTCTGGCCCGGCCATAGGCTTTCTTTTCATCGACAAAATTCCAAAAGCACTGTTTCCCTCGTTCTTTTTCCGGTCATACGGATCTATTGGTTTAGGAAATCCTAAATGCCCTCGAACAATTTTCCGAGAGCGGGCAGATCATGCCCTTCATTTCATATCCAATAAAGTGGAAGAAATCTGAAAATGGGTAAGCTGCATTCCAGTGCCCTGTTATCCATTAATTGTTTATCCTTTTTTGCAGACAGGAATAGGTAATATTTGTATTTTGTACATACTAATAACGACTAACGGATGAAGTTTTGTACAGGCTCTGTGAGAGGATAGAGCATTAATTTGTACCTTAAAGCATTCTTCAGCTTTTTGATCATGACTCATTACTTTCTCCCCCTTATGAAGAAAATGAAACATGGTTTCTTCGTTTTCCTTCTTTTCCCAATACTCCAATATTCCAATCTCCATTCACAACAAAGCGAAAACCCCAACCACGAAACCATATTGAAGGAATTGCGCCATTATGCGGCCACTGGTGGACCGGAAAAGGTCTATGTCCATACGGATAAGGAGTTTTATGCCATTGGAGAGACCATTTGGTTCAAGACATATTTGGTGGATGGAATAAGCCATACACAAAGCACTAAAAGCAAGATTGCATATGTAGAACTTTGGAATGAAAAGGATAGCTTAGTTGCCCTAAGAAAACTTCACATGCAAGATTTTGGTGCAGCCGGAGATATTAAGTTAAATAGCAACTTACAAGGGGGAATCTATACCATAAGGGCCTACACCAAGTATATGATGAACGAAAAAGAACCCCTTTTGTTCCATAAGCAAATTCCTATTTGGGATTCCTCAAAAATTACAACCGAGCCGCAACAATCCATTGTGGGTGATGGTTTCATAAGATTACCAGAATCGGCTATGGACCACCCAAACATCGAATTCTTCCCCGAAGGAGGGGATTTGGTTTGTGGATTGGAAAATATTATGGGGATAAAAGCTACTGACAAGGAGGGGAATGGACTTCAAATACAGGGTAAGATATTGGATGAAAGCGGTAATCCCGTAGCTTTCCTCAAAACTTTCGAATTTGGACTTGGACAGGTGCATCTAACTCCAGAGATCGGAAAAAAATATTTTGCCCGAATTGATAATGAAGAAACTAATATGTCTTTTCCCCTTCCCAAGCCATTGGCCAAAGGGTATATGCTCAATCTTAGAAACAAGGGAGACCACATTCTTGTCAAGGTTACCACCAATAACGAAAAAGGGTTGCAAGGTTTGCTTTTGTTGGGCCATCTTCGAGGTGAAATCATTTACGAAAATTATTTGGAGAAGTCGTACTCCAATGATGTATATCAGATAAAATTATCAACCAAGAATTTAAAGAGTGGTGTTGCAGAATTTACCCTTTTCGCCCATGATGGAGAACCTCTCTGCGAACGTCTGGTATTCTTGGATACTATTGAAAACCTAGAACTTGTCACAAGCACGGAATTTATTGATTATGGCATCCGCGAACCTGTATCCACAACGATAGCGCTAAAGGACAAAACAGGGGAACCCGTCCAGGGCGAGCTTTCGGTAAGTGTGGTCAGCAGCAATAACAACCTTAAATGGAAAAGGGGAACGAGCATTAGAAGCTGGTTGTTATTGGATTCAGATCTAGGTGGTAAGATGCCAAATCCGGATTATTTTTTTAAGGATGAATCGTCATCCAGAAAACAAATCTTGGACCTGTTGATGCTTACCCATGGCTGGCGTCGGTTCGTATGGAAAGATTTTCGAGATACTTTGGTTTCCAAGGCAGTACGATTAGAGCCTGAAAAGGGGCTCGAAATACTAGGGAAAACCACTTTTTTCAATAACAATAGTAAATCATTAATGTCCCAAATAAGGTTTACCCTCTTCGAAGATGGTGTCTATCAAGAGCAAAGCCCAACCAATGCCAATGGAGAATTTAGTTTTGGACCTTTTATCCTAAAAGACAGTGCTAGAGGCATCATTGAGGCTGTTGCCATAGGAAAAAAGAGAAAGCCGGAAGTCGCAATTTATCTGGATTCTACAGCTTTTTCAATTCCCCTCAGCCCATATACCGGGCCGAAGGGCAAATTTACTCTCTCAAGAAATGTTCAAGACTATCTCGAAACCGTTGAGAAGAAAAAGAAAACTGACTTTGAATTTGACCCTAAAATAACTCAATTGGAAGAGGTCACGGTTATAGGAGTGAAAAAGACCAAGGCAAGTCTTATTCAGGAAAAGGCGGACGAGATGACATTACATTATATGCCGACCCGACGATTATTTACGGATTCCCTTCCGGGTTTCCAAGGAGCCAGTATGATGGATATGCTACGCCTATTACCCGGCTCTCGTGTGTTGGGAATTTATCCCTATCAAAGCGTTACTTTTCGGGCCGAAGGCGGGTTTACAAGACTTGAGCCCCGTTATGTTGTAGATGGCGTTCCGGTTTCTTGGGAATTTGCCAGATCCATGTCGGCAAGCCAAGTGCTCTTTCTGGATTTAGTTCAAGGTGGTGGGGCCGCGGTCTATGGTGCACGTGGCGGGGCCGCAGTCGTTGCCATTTACACCAAAAGTTCTTTGCAACTTCCTCCGCCCAGACTCAAACGCTACCCCGGGGTAGCTCACTTTACCGTTTCCGGGGTTTATAAGGCGAGGGAATTCTATTCCCCTAACTATGCCGTTCCCAAAAAGGAACATGAAAAACCGGATTATAGGACTACATTGCATTGGGTACCCAGACTTACTATTTCAAATAATGGGTTAGGTTCTTTTTCATTCCATACAGGGGATAGCACGGGGGAATATATCATAAAGGTAGAGGGAATTACCCGGGACGGAAGACCTGTCGAGGGGATTTCCCGCTTTACGGTAACCGACGAAGACTCTAAAATGTGACCCGATTAAAT
Organism: Ulvibacterium sp.; assembly: GCF_028285715.1. Taxonomy (GTDB): domain Bacteria; phylum Bacteroidota; class Bacteroidia; order Flavobacteriales; family Flavobacteriaceae; genus Ulvibacterium. The sequence goes on along the minus strand of NZ_JANQOO010000020.1, from coordinate 469,708 downwards.
CTTTAATGTACCGACCCCAGGGTCGGTTGTAAAGGCCGGTCATTGGTTTTTCCTAGGGTTCTGGCCCGGCCATGGGCTTTCTTTTCATCGACAAAATGCCAAAAGCACTGTTTCCCTCGTTCTTTTTCAGGCCATACAGACCTATTGGTCTAGGAAATCCTAAATGGCCTCGAACAATTTTCCTGGGAGCGGGCGAATCATGCCCTTCATTTCCATGTTCAACAAGGTTGAGGATACTTTGAAAATGGGCAGACTGCATTCCAGGGCAATGTTGTCCAACAACTGTTTGCCCTCTTTTTGCAAATAGGTGTAAATAGACCTTTCCGTTTCGTCCAGCTCCGTAAAAAGCTGCTTCTGTACCGCCTTGGACTCTACCTTTTTCACTTCCCAACCCAGTAGATACACCAAATCCGCTGCCGAAGTAAGCAAATGTGCCTTTTGTTGTTTTATCAAATTATTGCAGCCCGAACTGAACTTGTCTCCTGCACGACCAGGAACCGCAAAAACATCACGATTATACCCATACGCTATATCCGCTGTGACCAAACTGCCCCCTTTTTCAGCAGATTCTACAACTACCGTTGCTTCGCTCATCCCTGCAATAATCCGATTACGCTTTAAAAAATTTTCGCGATCCGGGTTTTGGGAACTCCAAAATTCGGTGAGGAATCCGCCGTTCCTTTCAACATCGGCCATATATCTGGAATGTATCTTGGGATAGATCTGGTTCAAACCGTGTGCAAGGCAACCTATTGTCTGCAGTCCATACTTCATGGCTGCTTTTTGGATACAAATATCCACCCCATAGGCAAAGCCGCTAACGATAATAGGATTTAGCGGGGCGATATCGGCTACAAAGCTCTCGCAAAAGGCCATACCGTAACTTGTTATATTTCGTGTGCCTACAACACTGATTATTCTCCTTGCCTCCCAATCTAGATTCCCCCTCATAAAAAGTAAAATGGGCCCATCTATACAATGCTTCAGATATGACGGATAAGCTGAATCCATAAAGTAGGAGTAGGATATCTCATTTTCCTGTATAAACTCATATTCCGATTGGGCGGCCTCCAAATGTTCGGTATCGAAAAGACCTCTGAGCTTTGCCGAACCAATACCATCAATTTTTTTTAAATGGTGCAGTTTATCATCAAAAACAGCTTCGGCCCCCCCACAATGCGCAATAAGTTTCTTGGCCGTAACGTCCCCAATATAGGGGGCATTTTGGAGACGGAGCAACGCAATCAATTCGTTGTTAATCATTTAAAAAGACCTTTGAGTTATCCACAAAATACCTAAAATACAATGTTAATAAAAAGTTATGCAGGCGCTTTATAGGGCTACGTTTTTTTTTAATATTTGTTCCATATGGCATTGGAACACTACATAACGGAGTTACTTTATCGCTACACTTGTGTCGTGATACCTGGCTTTGGGGCATTTCTAACACAGACCAAATCTTCCGTTCTCGATACCGATACCCATACGTTGCATCCACCAACAAAGATGCTTTCCTTTAACGAACAGCTCACGTCCAATGACGGGCTTTTGGTTTCTTATATCTCCAAGGTAGAAAAAACTTCTTATGAAGTGATGTCTCAAAAAGTGGATCACGTTTCGACAGAATGGAAAAGGCGTTTAAGAAATAATGAGAAATTGGAATTGCCCCATATTGGAGAATTATGGTTGAACGAAAATAGCAAGGTGCAATTTCAACCTTCCGCACAGGTCAATTACCTTACCACTTCCTTTGGTTTTTCATCGTTACCATCTTCGCCTACACTACGCGAGAACCTAAAAGAACGTGTTGTTGTTTTGGAAGAAAAAGTACCTTTTGCATTTACCCCGGAAAAACGAAAGGAGTATTCCTTTAGGCCCTATCTCAAATACGCCGCGCTGTTCTTATTGGCACTTGCCACAGGACTAACGGGTTTTCGTGCATATCAGGAAATACAAGGGCAACAACAATTGGTGAAGGAGGAAGCGCAGCAAAAAATCTCCAAACAAATCCAGGAGGCTACTTTTTTTGGTAATAGACCTATGGAATTACCTACGTTTACTTTAGATGTTATCGCCAAAAAAGACCTTGAGAAAGGAACACATCATGTTATCGCCGGCGCTTTTCGGGTTAAGGCCAATGCGGATAGAAAAATCCGGCAATTGAACCGCTTGGGCTTTGAGGCTTCCTATTTGGGTGCCAATGACTTTGGTTTACATATGGTAGCTTATAGCAGCCACGATGATCCCAAAGAAGCTTTGAATGCCTTAAAACATGTAAGGCGGACCCATTCAAGTGATGCTTGGTTAAAGTCCATAAAATAAGTCTTAGTCCTTTCTTCCCCTTTATATTGAACGTATCTTTGTGTTGTATTTAGTTCCACAGCGCTAAATTTTTGCAAATGCAGGCCAAAAAACCTTCTGAATCCAGAACTATAATGACTGATATGGTGCTCCCCAGTGAGACCAATCCGCTGAACAATCTTTTTGGGGGCGAGTTGTTGGCCCGAATGGATAGAGCTGCCAGTATCGCCGCACGCCGTCATAGCCGGCGTATTACCGTTACCGCTTCGGTCAATCATGTTGCCTTTAATCAATCCGTTCCGTTGGGTAGCGTGCTTACTGTGGAGGCCGCAGTTTCCAGGGCCTTTACTACTTCAATGGAGGTCTATATTGATGTTTGGATGGAAGATCGTTATAACGGAAAAAGGACCAAGGCCAATGAGGCGATTTATACCTTTGTTGCCGTAGATGAAACCGGAAAACCTACCGAAGTACCTCGACTTACGCCGGAAACTCCATTGGAAAAGGAACGTTTTGAAGCAGCATTGCGGCGCAAACAATTGAGTTTGGTGTTGGCCGGTAAAATGAAACCAAAGGAAGCTACTGAGTTGAGAGCTTTATTTATGAAATAAGCGTTTGGCCATAAAAAACCCTATAAGTCGAAATTATCCGGATCTGGACCGATACGTTCCCCGCGATCAAAACTATCCAAAAAAGCGACTTCATCCGCCGTAAGTTCAAAATCAAAAATTGCAGCATTAGTAAGGATTCGTTCCTTTTTGGCCGATTTGGGTATGGTGACCACCCCTTTCTGTAAGTCCCACCTCAATATTATCTGGGCAGCGGATTTGTTATATTTCCGTTCTAATTCCTTACATATGTCAAGCCGAAATAATTTCCCTTGCATAAATGGAGACCATGCCTCGTATTGAATGTCTTTAGATGCACAGAAATCGATCAGGTCCTGTTGGACCAAATAGGGGTGGAATTCCATTTGATTAACCATAGGCAAAACTTGGGCGGTTTGTAATAGGTCTTCCAAATGATGCTGTAAAAAATTACTAACTCCAATGGCCCTTACCTTTCCCTCAGCATATAATTCTTCCATGGCACGCCAGGTATCCTTAAAGCTGCCGGCTACCGGCCAATGCACCAGATACAAATCAAGATATTCAAGTTGTAATCGTTTGAGACTATCCTCAAATGCCTTAAGCGTACTTTCGTAGCCTTGATCAGAGTTCCAGACCTTACTGACCACGAAAACCTCTTCCCTTTCTACCGAACTTTGCTGTATCCCCTGGCCCACACCTTCTTCATTTTCATAGACGGCCGCCGTATCCACATGACGGTAACCAGCGTCCAACGCCCATCGGACGGCATCTATAGCCTCTTGGTCGTTATCGGACTGATATGTCCCCAATCCAAAATAAGGCATACGCACCCCGTTATGTAATTCAAAAGTTCCCTGTATATCCGTAATAGTCCTCATGTTATGAATTTTGGTTTTATAATCTGTATACCCAGTCTTCGGGATTTAGTTTTGAGGTGTCCTTGTATAAATAAAACTTTAAACGGGTCTGTCCATTGGATCGATTGGTATAAACCGTTCCCAATTCCGTTTTTGCGGCGACTTTGTCCCCTTTGCGAACAAAAAGATCGGAAAGGTTGTAATATGTACTTATAAAATTGCCGTGTTTTATTTGAACCCCTTTGTTTCCACCAGGAACGGAAAGAATGGCAATAACCTCCCCTTCAAAGATGGCCCTTGCCTTTGCTCCCTGTTCGGTAGTTATGATTACGCCATTGCTCTCATGCTTAATTCCAGGATAAACGGCGTCCTTGTATATCCCAAACCCTTGGCTCTTTATACCTTTTTCAACGGGCCAGATAAGCTTTCCCTTGTTGGCAGAAAAGTTGTTCGCCACTATGGTTGCTTCGGGGGTCAACACAAATTTATTAACGCTTTTACCCGTCTTGCCGGTTCTTTTATTGGATGCGACAATCGCGTTGCGTATCAGTTCTTCTATCTGTTTGTCTATTTTTCGGGCCTCCCGTTGCTTGCTTTCAATAGCTGCCGCATATTTGCTTTCATTCTTTCGAATCGAACCCAAAAGCTCCTTTTGGGCTTTTATCTCCTGCATTAATTGATTCTTGGCCTTTCTATTTTGTGCCAGAAGCACTTCCTTCACTTTTCGTTCTTCGGTGAGATCTTTGTTCAACCGGGTCAGCTCATCGGTCTTTTCAAGTATCATTTCTCCCTGTTGCCTGCGGTAATCGGTATATTGCTTCATATACTGAAATCGCTTGAATGCCTGAAAAAAATTCTCTGCAGAAAGCAGGAACATCAACCGGTTCCGCTGGGCCCTGTTCTGATAGGACTTCCGAATCATAGTACCGTATTCTTCCTTTAAAGTCTGCAAATCGTCCTTAAGCTTGGCAATATTCCGGATATTGGCATTGATTTTCCGGTTCAACAAATTGGTCTGCTGATTCGTCACCTGAATTAACTGTTGGCGGACGTTGATTTTTTTATCAAGGGCTTCCATCTGGTCCAAAACAGTTCCTCTCTGCTTCTTTTCCGCAAACAATAGGCGATTTATTTCCCGTATTTCATTCTGAAGTCTTTCACGTTTTGCTTCCAACAGTTTTTGTTCATTGGTTTGGGCATTGGCCTGTACCAAGCTGAAAAACGAAAACAATACAAAACAAATCCTATATAGCCGGCTATATGTCATTCTTGTTCAAAACTATTTCAGTAAAACCTTTTGGTATTTTATAGGGAAAGTTTAGTCGTTTGTTGAACTCCACATTGCGATATTCGATATCAATACTATTGGTCTGGGTACTGTCCGTAGCAGCAATCTTGATTTTTTGAGGTAAGATCCAAGCACTTACTTTTTGATAGTCCGTATAGTCAATTTCCAACATCCTCTTTTTTGAAGGCTGGGATAATTGCTGAGTGGCCATCTTAAAATTTATCGGTTCTATTTGAAACAAGGTCTTAAAAATTGATAAGGCTTGCTTGGGTTTAAGTTGGTAGTTCTCATGAGCGATGGAAACATCAAATTTCTCTTTGCGCAAATCAAAAAGAGCGTGGCCCAATAATAGGTTCTGAAGATTATCATAATTCAACTCGGTTCCTAAAAGCTCACTTAAATAGGAAAAATCCCCATCAAAATATTCGTTTTGCAGTTTGTTGTAGAAGGAAACCCTAGTTGGTGTAATATAGGCCTTGACCAACCCCAAAGGGGCACTTATCCATATGGCCCTGTCCTTTTGCATTCGCAGGCTTACATTGACGCTTTGGGATGACTCCCCGTCCGAGTAGTCTATTTTAGCCTTTCCACTAAGCGTGTTGAAGTTTGTTTGGTTCTGATAATGCCTGCGGATTACATTTTTTGCCGATAAATTCTCGTCTATGCTACTGTCTCCTGCTACTTTGGCCGACTTACAGGAAAGAAATAAACACACGAACACCAGAAAGCCTACACCTGTTCGTGACCTCATCGATTGCAAATCCATAGCTAAAATCCGGGTTTTATCTTACGAAGATACATATTTGCCTTAGAAGTATCTTTCAAAGCCGTGTATGCGATAACCAATTCTTCATAGAACTTGTTGGCCAAAACAACATCATCCAAAATATAGTCCAACGCAGATTCCAATTCCTCTGCGGCCCGTATATGTTCGCCCTTTTTGTTTAAGGCATGTGCCAAGGCATAATAGAAATAGGGTTGCAATGGATAGCTTTCCAAAGCTTCCTTCGCCATCTCCTCAAGGGCCAACAAGTCATTGGACTGGATAAGATTCTCTATTTGTGTCTTAAAGTCCAGAAGAGGGTCCGAAACTACGGTCTTGGTGGTCTCCTTAGGTGCCTTGGTCTTATGTAATTTTTGCTTCTCGATAGAGTCTTTGAGTTTAGATCTCAATTCCTCTGAAAATGTTGATACACGGATTTCATCCAATACGTCCAGTGCATCTTCGAAGTTTTTTTGTTTAAAATAAATCAAAGCCAAATTCTCCCTCAATGCATTGTTTGCATAGGGAATATTCGATTTTATCGTATTTATTGAACTTCCTTGCTTTAGGACTATATTTACCAAAGTATCCAGATACCAAAGGTTTTCAGGCTTTGCATTCAACGCATTTGTGCCATGTTCCTGGGCCAGGTCATATTCTTTATTAGCCAGATATACCTTGGCAAGCTCATGATTTATGACATGGGCATCAGTGTCCATTTGTCTACACTCCAACAAAAGGTTAATAGCCTTGTCATAATTCTCGATACCTTTTTGCTTTAATGCTTCAAAGAACTTTTCCTGAAAAGTATCCGAATATTCTTCCAAGAAAACCTCGGCGCTCTCCTCTGCTTCTATAGTATCTTCTTGAGCATAAGTTTGGATAGGAGCCAAAAGAAAGCCCATAAAAAAGTACACTATGCAAAACATTGGTTTCATATATCAAACTTTGCCTTTGGGATGCCTGGTAAACAGAAATAATGATAGATGTTATATACGGACATTATTGTATTTTCAAACTGATTTATTGTGGAGCATTATTTAGTACCCGTACTTCCAAAACCTCCTGCCCCACGTTCGGTTTCAGACAATTCTGCAACTTCTTTCCAATCCGCACGCTCGTGTTTGGCAACCACCAATTGTGCAATCCGTTCCCCATTTTCAATTATAAAAGGTACATCCGAAAGATTTACAAGAATCACGCCAATCTCCCCCCTATAGTCCGCGTCAATAGTTCCTGGTGCGTTCAATACGGTAATTCCTTTTTTGGCGGCCAACCCGCTTCTAGGGCGTACTTGAGCCTCAACGCCCAGCGGAAGTTCAAGAAAAAGGCCGGTTGGCACAATGGCCCGCCCCAAAGGTTGTAACGTAATGGGTTCCGAAATATTGGCCCTTAAATCCATTCCCGCAGATGCATCAGTTTCATAATGAGGTAGGGGATGAGCAGATTTATTGATAATCCTTATTTTCATTTTTTAAAAAATATCTGTTTTAATTTATCATTTTCCATCTTGTAGATCAATCCCAAAAACAGCAGTAGCAAAATTGATCCCAAAATCAAGTCTCTATTAAAAACATAAAAAGATAGCACGGAAAATAGGATTGATAGTCCTAAATAAAATATAATTTTCCTGAAGTTATAAGGAATGGGATAATACATACGTCCAAAAAAGAAAGACATTGTCATCATAGAGCCGTAAGCTACCAAGGTAGCAACAGCCGATGCAGTATATCCAAAACGAGGAATGAATGCCATATTGATAACTATGGTGAGCAAGGCGCCTATTAATGATATGTAGGCCCCAATCTTTGTTTTATCCGTTACTTTATACCACACGGACAAATTATGATAGATTCCTAGGAAAAAACTGGCCAGGACAATAAGGGGCACTATGGACATGGCTTCCCAATAGGCCTCATTGCGAACAAAAATAACCTTTAATACATCGGCAAAAACGACTACGGACAACAAAATAATGCTCCCCAAGACAACAAAATAATTAGTTACTTGCGCATAGGCTTTTTGCGGGTTTTCTGTCTTAAAATGATTAAAAAAGAAGGGTTCAATTCCCATACGGAAGGCAGTTGCGAACAAGGTCATAAAAAGAGCTAATTTATAACAGGCGGAATACTTTCCCACTTCGCTTTTAGCGATATCTTCCGGTAACAACCATTCCAAAAGAATCCTATCAAAAACTTCATTGACGGTAAATGCAACTCCGGCAATCATTATGGGCATGGAATACCGAATCATTTTATGCCATAATGGTTTGTCAAAAAAGAAGGGCTGTCGCAAGTAAAGATGGGACATTAGCGTGAGTGTCACGCCGCTTGCTATTAAATTTGATATGAATATATACGAAATCTCAAAATTTTCCCTGTATAACCCACTTAGAAGACCGCCAGGATTCCCATGGACAATTTTGGGTAGGAACAAAAGAAAGAAAACATTTAACCCAAAGTTCAAGGATACGTTCAAAATCTTTATAACGGCATATCGTGTCGGCCTCTCGTTGGCTCTAAGCCATGCGAACGGAACAATGACCAAGGCATCCAAGGCAAGAATAAAAATGGCATACCGAATATATTGGACCGCTATTCCGGTAATTTCGGCCATGCTCTCCTGAAAAAGTAGTGCCACAAAAACAAAAAAACCTGTCGTTCCCAGAATGGAAAGCAACGATGTGGAGATGACCTTGTTCTTATCCTCCTCTTGACTATAAAAGCGGAAAAAGGCCGTTTCCATACCATAGGCCAACAATACATTGAATATGGCGAACCATGCAAAAATAACGGAAACCTCACCATAGCCGGCGGTATTCAAAAGCGCCGTATAAAGCGGTAATAACAGAAAGGAAAGCATCCGAGGCAATACTGTGGCCAAGCCATAAATTGCAGTTTGCTTAAATAGTTTTTTAAGTGGATTCAAGGAATCGATGATTAAAATTCAAAAATACCCATTTCCCTTTTTGTATAAAAGGCTTGTCATTTTTATGGGAACATTTCCTTAATTACTCAAAATTTCGAAAAGGTAACGATGGATAGGACATAATAGGGTTTTGCCTTATGTACTCGATTTTAAAATACTTGATTTTCCCGCCTTCAAGATATGTTAGTGCGGCCTGTGTCCCTGTTAGTTCAAAAGGCAAGGAAGGCCCATTAAAAACACCTGGCCCAGTATTCCAAGAGCCATCGTTGCCAGTGGCCGCCGCTTCTTTCAAAATGTTCATCGGATATTCCGCAACAGCCACCGCACCAATTTTCTGAAGCTTAATTTTCACATCGACAACTTGACCTCTATGATATAGTTTTTGTAAGGTAGCCCTTTTCGTATCCAAACTGCGAATGGGGATTATTACATCGTACCCTACTTCTTCCAGGTTCTCTTCCACAATCCATCTTTGGGCATAAACCTGCCCCAATTGAAAGGGTAGTCCGGCCTTTGATTCCTTTTTGGATGCACATCCGAACAGGATAAAAACTACAGCAATCAAACCACAGATTAGACGTTTCATAGGTGCATTGGTAATAGACCTATACATTGATCTTGATATTCAACATATGGAGGTGCTCTAAAAAAGTTTACAAAAAGGGAAAACCTCACAAATATAAAGTTTCCTAATTTTTTGAGTTCTTTATACGTAGAAAATATGAATTGCGTCGCCCAATTGTTGAGTGCTTCCGCACCGTTGGGATTTGCCTCCGCTGACGCGTCGCCCAATTGTTGAGTGCTTCCGCACCGTTGGGATTTGGCTCCGCTGACGCGTCGCCTAATTGTTGAGTGCTTCCGCACCTCCCACAATTTCCAAGATTTCGTTGGTGATAGCAGCCTGCCTGGCTTTGTTATAGGTAAGTTTTAATTGGTCACGCAATTCGGTCGCATTATCCGTAGCCTTGTGCATGGCCGTCATACGCGCCCCGTGCTCACTGGCAAAGGAATCCCGAATGGCCTTGTACAACTGTGTTTTTAGAGATTTAGGAATCAACTGTTCCACTATTTCCTCCTTGGAAGGCTCAAAGATGTAATCCGTAACTGATGTAGCGCCTTCCTGAGCGGGGAGAATTGGTAAAAACTGTTCTGTCATTACGAACTGTGTAGCGGCGTTTTTGAATTTGTTATACACCAATTCTATCCTATCATATGAACCGTTGGTAAAGTGCTCCATAAGTTCTTCTGCGATGACGGTTACCGTATCGAATGTTAGCGTGTCATAGACTTCACTGTGATTGGCGATTACATTGTTCTTTTTTCCCAAGATATCATTACCCTTCTTTCCAATGGCCATGAAATCTACCTGCTTGTCCCCATACCTCTCACGAGACAAGGAAACACATTGCTTGATTATGTTGGAATTAAAAGCGCCACATAGGCCCCGATTTGAGGTTATGGCCACCACCAATACTTTTTGGATCTCTCTGTCGTCAGAGAATTTCCCCCCGGCATCGGCATCTAGATTCGCACTTAAACTTTGTAAAAGTTCCGTAAGCTTATCTGCATAAGGCCGCATTTGGGTAATGGCATCCTGGGCTTTCTTCAACTTGGCCGCCGATACCATTTTCATGGCACTGGTAATCTGCATGGTCGAAGATACCGTTCCAATTCTATTGCGTATTTCCTTTAAGTTCGCCATTCTTTGGGTTCTGGGTTCAGAGTATTGGACTATGGATTTTTAAGATAGCTACTATAATTCGTGCCAGTTCTTCACTCTTTTGTTATCTAGCTTTTATATTTTCCAGACAAATCCTTGGCCAAGGCCGTTAACGTATCTGTAACCTCATCGGTTAATTTACCGGCTTTAAGGGTATCCAGGACATCTCGATGCTTTGCATTCAAAAGTTCCAGATAATCCCTTTCAAACTCTTTTACTTTTTCAACGGGAACATCCCTTAGCAAGTTCTTTGAGCCTACGTAGATAATTGCCACCTGATTCTCCACGGTAAATGGATCGTTTTGTGCCTGTTTTAATATCTCAACGTTTCTACGCCCTTTTCCAATAACATTTAAGGTAGCGGCATCCAAGTCAGATCCGAATTTGGCAAAAGCCTCCAATTCCCGGAATTGCGCTTGATCTAACTTTAAGGTTCCGGCAACTTTTTTCATGGATTTGATCTGCGCCGAACCCCCTACACGAGAAACCGAAATACCTACGTTAATCGCCGGGCGTACACCTTGATTAAAAAGATCTTGCTCCAAGAATATCTGCCCATCCGTGATGGAAATTACATTGGTGGGGATATAAGCGGATACGTCCCCTGCCTGAGTTTCTATGATGGGCAATGCCGTTAAGGAACCTCCTCCCTTTACCATTGGTTTTAATGGTTCCGGTAAATCGTTCATGTTTTGTGCAATGGCATCATCATTGATGACCTTCGCAGCACGCTCCAGCAATCTTGAGTGCAGATAAAATACATCACCGGGATAAGCCTCTCGTCCCGGGGGTCTTCTCAACAACAGGGAAACCTCGCGATAAGCCACGGCCTGTTTAGAAAGGTCGTCATATATAATCAAAGCCGGGCGTCCCGTATCCCTAAAATATTCACCGATGGCTGCCCCTGCAAAAGGTGCATACACTTGCATGGGTGCGGGGTCAGAAGCATTGGCCGCTACAATAGTAGTATAAGCCAAAGCGCCTTTATCTTCCAAAGTTTTCGCTATAGCTGCAACAGTAGAGGCCTTCTGGCCGATGGCCACATAGATACAATACACCGGTTCGCCTGCATCGTAAAACTCCTTCTGGTTGATGATGGTATCTATACAAACCGTGGTTTTTCCGGTTTGGCGGTCACCAATGACCAATTCCCGTTGTCCACGGCCAATAGGAATCATGGCATCAACAGCCTTGACCCCTGTTTGGAGTGGTTCGTTAACTGGTTGTCGGAAAATAACCCCAGGTGCTTTTCTTTCCAAAGGCATTTCATACAACTCGCCGGAAATAGCTCCCTTACCATCAATAGGCAATCCCAAGGTATCCACAACTCTCCCTACAATGCCTTCTCCTACATTGATGGAAGCAATTCGCTGGGTCCTCTTTACTGTGGCACCTTCCTTAATTTGCTTTGAAGGTCCTAGCAATACGACCCCCACGTTATCCTCTTCCAAGTTTAAAACAATACCTTCCAATCCGCCTTCGAATTCTACCAATTCCCCGTATTGGGCGTTAGAGAGCCCATATACACGTGCGATACCATCACCGACCTGCAGTACGGTTCCCACCTCGTCCAAGGTGGCGGTAGCTTCAAATCCTGATAATTGTTTCTTTAATATTGCCGATACTTCTGCGGCTTTTACTCCTGCCATTTGTTCTAGATGTAAAATGTAAGACAAGAGACAATGGATGCCTGTTGCCTTAACTTCGTTTTATAGACTATTCGTAAATTCTCGTTTAATATTGCTCAATTTATTGGCGATACTGGCATCATATTGCAAATCGCCAACGCGAAGGACAAATCCTCCAATAATGCTTTCATCAACCGTATTCTTAAGGGTTACCTTATTACCGGTAATTTCCCCAAGCTGTTTCAATACCTTTTTTTCCAGGGCTTTCGTCAAGGGAACTGCAGTAGTAACGTAGGCTACGTCCTCCCCCTTGAGCTTTTCATTTAGAATGATATATTTAAGTGCCACTTCATTGAGCATATCAATTCGCCGATTGTCCACCAATAGGTTCATTAAGCCCTCAGTGATATGGTGGCTATCCTTAAAAACAGATAAAACCGCTTTCTTTTTGGCTTCACCCTTAATAATAGGGCTGGTCAATATATCCCTTAGCTCTTTACTCTCGGAAATGGTCTGCACTACTACCCGCATATCCTTTTCCAAGGCGTCCGTAGCTTTATTTTCCACTGCCAAATCCAAAATCGCCTTGGCATAACGAATGGCTGCTCTAGAGTCGTTCATTATGGACTAATTCAGTTTTATATCACCCAACATATCGTCAACCATCTTTAATTGCTTGTCTTTGTTGGAAAGTTGCTCCTTGATTACTTTTTCAGCGATTTCAACGGACAGCTCAGCCACTTGGTTCTTGATGTCGGCAACCGCCGCTTTTTTCTCACTCTCAATGGTAGCCTGCGCCTGCTTGATCATCTTATCACCCTCTATCTGGGCCTGCTCTTTGGAATCGGCAATCATCCTATCCTTGATTTCCCTGGCCTCCTTCAACATGGCCTCCCGCTCATTTCGTGCCTCCTGTAAAAGTTTTTCACTGTCCGCCGTTACATTTTGCATTTCCTTTTTAGCCTCTTCGGCAGCGGCCAAGGCATTCTTAATGCCTTCCTCGCGTTCATTGACCGCATTCAAAATAGGTTTCCATGCATATTTGCGGAGCAATAACAGCAATAGGATGAACAGTAGGGTCAACCAAACGAACAATCCCAGCGAAAACTCATTTATCAATTTCTCCATACTCTTGTTTTAAAGCAATTTTTAAACTTAAAGCTTAGGCCGTAACCAACCGTTACGGCCTTTGCAAAATTTGTAGATTTAGACTGCAAATAAGGCAGCAAAACCAATACCTTCAATAAGCGCCGCTGCAATCAACATCGCCGTTTGAATTTTTCCGTAAGCTTCGGGCTGACGGGCAATAGCCTCCATGGCGGATCCACCGATCCTACCAATACCAAGACCAACACCGATAACCACCAAACCTGCACCTACCATAATTGGAATTTCCATAATCTATCTAGTTTAAAAATTAAAAATTCAACTTAAAGACCCCGTCATGGGGAATTACATACTACTTTTTATAAATGGGCCAACTCCGGCTCGTCTTCATGTTCATGATGATCATGTTCCTCGGAGGCAAAGCCAAAATATAAAGCCGACAACATGGTGAAAATATATGCTTGTAGCAACGCCACAAGAACCTCTATCAGTGAAATAGCAAATGCCAACGCAAAGGACAACGGACTCCCCAACCAGCTTTTAAAAAGGAACATAAGCCCAATTAAGCTCATCAAAACAATGTGGCCTGCCTGCATATTGGCATACAAACGAATTAAAAGTGAAAAGGGCTTAATGATCAATCCCAATAATTCTATGGGCACCAATATAATATACAAGGGTATTTTTGCATACCAAGGCATGGTATCTCCCAAAGGATCGAATAGGTGTTTCCAATAATCCTTTGTTCCTGTAAAATTTGTAATCAAAAAGGTCAGCAGGGCCAAACCAAAGGTGATGGCGATATTCCCAGTAACATTAATCCCTAATGGGGTTAAGCCAAAAATATTCAAAAACCAGATAAAAAAGAATATCGTCAGCAGAAAGGGCATATACTTTCTGTAGTGTTTCTCCCCAATGTTCGGTCTTGCGATATCATCCCTTATGTAAAGCACTATGGGCTCAAAGAAACGACCTGCTCCCTTAGGAATTCCACCATTTTTGGCGTATGACCTCGCCAAACTGGTAAACAGCCAAAACATCAAAAGTCCCGTAATAAATATCATGACCACGTTCTTCGTAATGGAAAAGTCCATGGGTTTTGTGTTGGCAGGGTGTTCCTCCTCATCATAATCAATGGTTCCCTGAGCATCGGTCTTGTATATTTTACCGTGGTAAAGCCTGTAATAGTTTCCGTCTACCTGGGCAAGCTCTTCCCCGTGATGAAATTTGGACGAAGAGAATACCTTAAGCCCATTGTCCCATAAAATGACCGGCAATGGCAGTCCAACATATACATGTTCGCCATTGTCATTGGTATAAGAAAACAATGAAAAATCATGGGAATCCAGTAAATGATGATGAATGTATTCCTTAATCTCAGTCTTAAGGTCTTTCTGCGGCTCATCCGAGTGTTGCTCCTTATCTTTTCCGAACATGTTGGCACTCAATGAAAGTGCCGTTGCCAAAAGAAAGTTTGCAAAGTATGTCTTTTGCATAAAGCTCTAAAGTATCGGTCCCTAAAAATCGGTGCAAATGTAAGGCATTCCATTAAAAAGAAAAAAGCTTTTGAGCGTTTATTTCGGACTCCCTTAAGAAAAGAAAATCAAGACATTTTTTGAAGCATTTTAGCCGTAAAAACAGTTTCCATAACCAAACAAATCACATAAGGGACAAAGAAAGCGGCAAACTCCAATTTATCCATATCCCCATCGGTCTTATAGGGGGGGTAAAAGACAATGAAGAAAACAATGAATTTCAAAAAACTGCCGGCCATAAAAAGAAAACCAATACTGTTTTTTAGCCTTTTTCGAAAAGAATAAAGAAGAATAAATATAGCCGCGGCCAAAAGGCCATTTATGCCATAGGACCATACCAACATATTACCATAAGGCAGAAATCCTCCTTTTCTTAACAAGGCGACATGGGCAAAAAAAATAAGTCCCAACACAAGTATTAGGACTGTAAGAAATTGAACTATAGGGTTGGTTTTGGACATATTCAATAATCGATCCGTTTTAATTGCCGCAAAACTACCCAAATTGAAACGGCAACTCCAAAAATTGTGGATATTGCCGTAAAAATTCTTTTTTCATTTCCATAGTGCTGATCCAACCAAATACCTCCTTTGGCCGCCAAAAAAATAATGACCCCCATTTGAAAGGCAATACCTGAAAGTACCGCTATGTTCCTTAAATTGTTTTTCTTCTTAGGAAGCTTTTGCCCGCTCATTGCTTGTGCTGGAACTACCTACCGTGGACTTATATCCGTTAGAAGAAGTACTACTTGTACTGGAACTACTGCTGTTGGAACTAGGGCTACCACTAAAGGCACCGCTCTTTCCTTTCATGCTACAAGAGGCATTAAAGGCAGCTCCAGGTTCAACGGCCAATTTGGAAACGGAAACCGTACCTTCTATAACCGCGGAAGATTTTAATGAAAGTAAATCGGAAACAAGAAGTTCCCCATTGAAGCTTCCTTCTATATCTGCATTTACACACTCTACTTTCCCTTTAATGAGGCCATCTTTTCCAATGACCACTTTTCCGGATGTCTTTACATTTCCATCCAGTTTGCCATCGATTCTAAAATCCGCTTCGGATACGATGTCTCCCTTGATTCTGGTGTTTTTCTCGATTCTGTTAGGTTGTCCGCTGATTTCATTCATAGTTCTAGGTTTTTTGTTGTCTGAAAACATTGTTGTTCTATGGTTTTGGGGTTAACAATTTATTTCTGTATTCCTGTACGTTCTTGTGTACTTGAAGGATTTTATAGTTAGAAGATAAAATTACAAAATTCTCATTATCAACCCTATAATCCTTGTTAATATTTAGTAGTTCCACATAGCCCAAGGCAAAGTCCTTGGATTTAAAACCGTGTACCACTACAAACTGATCTTCCAAATTGTATACATCCTTGGAAACGATATTCCTATACTTCAAATCCTTAATTGATTTCTTTAACTTTTCCAGTAGTTTTTGGGCCGCTTCATCGTTTTTCCGTTTAAAGGGAAAGACCACCTTCCAATTTCCAGTCCCGGTGGACCCTGTTTCCGAGGAAAATTCCTTAGGTTCCAGTTTGGGCAATTGTTCGGCCACCATTTGTTCCGCCTTTTTGCCCTCTGGATTGTTGGGATAGGTCAAGGCTACATAATTCAAGGCTTCCTTAAAGGGTTCAAATCCCTGTAGCCTCCCTATGGCATTGGCCTTGAGCATTTCAAATTTTGGAACTATGGGGTCTCCGGTATATCGATTGATATTTTCTTCGGCCCCGGTAATTACTTTTAAGAATTCTTGATTTTGATATTGTTTGTACAAGGCGGCGTAGCGGGCATCCGGGCTATCCGAACTTCCGGTCAAAATAGCCTGTGGATTCAATAGAATCTCAGCGTATCTGGAATCCCCATGATTTTGGATAATATTCTGTTTCATCTCAGCGGCCAAAGTACTCCCTTCTTCCTCATAAATCTTGTACAAATTGTATTTTGAAGGAAGAATCAACCTTTCCTCAGGATTGGATTTTAATACATCCTCCAATTTTCCGGCCGCTAAAAGGTTCTCTTTAAACTTTTCCTTATAAATAAGACCTAATTGATAATTGGCAAAGTTCCTTTCATTACTAAGGCTGTCAATAACAGAAACATCTTTGGGAACCCGCTCCATGTAGAAATCAAGGTCATATTTTTCATCTCCAATGGGCTCATCGGAAATCATGGCCCCGTCCGCCAACAATTCTCCTGTGGCCTCTGATGGCAGGGCCCGACTTTTATTGCTCCAGCGCCAGTCATCCTCCAGTTGGCGATTCCCCCATTTGGTGGTAAAATCGTTTTTGCCATAGCCCAGACTTGTGATGTTGTAAAAATAGAACTTCCCTTTGTTTTCTTTGCCACCCTTGCTCTTAACAAAAGAAGCGAAACCAGCGGTTATCCGTTCCTCTTCCTTTTTGGCCGCCTCTTCCTCGGCTTTTTTAATCTCCGCGATGTAATTCTCAAAATAGGTTATTCGTTCCTCCTTGGACATCCTAAACAAGGTAATGACACTATCTGCATACTGCACCACATCCTCATACGCAACTACATCTTCCAAATTATCCAGTTTCTTCTTGATGGAACGGTACTTCTTGGTGTTTTCCTGTAGGTTGGTCAAGACACTATCATAATATGCCCCGGCTACTTTATACTTGTTGCCATCAAAATTATATTCCGCCAGGTTTTCGTAATTAAGCGCGTTCAACTTCGGTTCATTCTGTGTGGCGCGAAGCGATTTGTTAAAGTACACCAAAGCAAGGCTATCCGAACCTCTATCCAAATGAAATTCGGCAACCTGCCTATAAATCTTATCCAGAAATGGTCTGTTTTCCCTGTTTTCCTCCAAATCCGTTAGATACTCCAAGAGCTCTTCCTCGTTTTCCGAATTGATTTCTATATTTCGGATTTTCTGGATTTCAGCATTGATCATATAGACCCTGGGCGATTTTCTATTCAATTCTATGACCTTGTCGAACGCGTAATTGGCACTGTCCTTATGGCCTAATTGATTGTACAATTGTCCGATGATATAGTAATAGCGTCCCTTTTCAGGATTCTTTTTGGTATAGTAAGATGCTATCTTAAGTTGTTGAATCGCCGTATCCGGCGCATTAAGATTGAAGTAGGCCTGTGCCATCATTGCCCTGGCATCAGCATAGTCCTGATCTTTAAGCTCCTCCAATTTAAGCAAACGTTTAAGGTTCTTTATGGCCAGCTCTTCGTTTTCCAGACGTATGTTGACCTTTTCCCGCCAAATATGGGCTTCGTTCAGTTTATCGCTATACGTATATTTTTTAATGACATAGTTAAATGCCTCCAAAGCCGGAATGTAACGCTGGTCAAAATAACGTGCCTTGCCCAATAAAAGAAAGGCCTCGTCCGTCTGCGGATTGCGCTCCTCATCCTTAATGTCCATGCTGTGCTTCTGAATCGCCTTGGTAGCCTTATCCTCAGCTATGATAAAATTGGGATTGTTGTCTTCGGAATCCAGTTTTATAGCATCGGTAACCTCTAAACGTTCAATGGGCAGAATTTCCCAATAATCGTCCTTGTAAGTAGCATTGAGCTCTTCCCTCCCTTGCTCAAACGCAATATTGCCATTGTACAGCACATTGTATTTTGTATTAAGTGCATGCCAATTGCGGTTGACAAAGGCATCTTTTTTGGTAGAGCAAGCGCTAAAAACCATGCCCGCCAAAGATGTAAAAAGAATAAGCTTATAGTGAAGTTTCAAAATTCCGTTTGTACTTACATAAGGTTAACTTAAAAACAACGGGATTATTATGTAGTTGGTCGATAAAAAGTTAAAAAGAAAGGGGTTGGCCCAGGTCTGTAAATTACCCATGCCTGCTGAGAAAAACCAAAGGCACATCTCGTCATGTTAGAGAAAGTGTAAATCATACAGACTACATAGTTTGTACTATAGTGCCTTTGTTTTGGATTAGGCCAATACATAGACCGTTGAAGGAAATCCATTGAAGAACATCGAGGGAAAGCACATTTCCAATATCATAACCAAATACCTAACGAACCGGGTAGTCTTTTTCTGAAAAAAATCACAAAAGTGTATTTTCAACACTGCTTGCCCAATATAACAATCACCAGGCCGTAGGACTATTGAAATTGGAAAAGCTTCTGTTGTATTTATTCTTGTATGCGATAGGTGAAAGACCTACATATTTTTTAAAAATAGTTCGAAAAGCCTTTTGATCAACGTAACCCACTTGGTACATAACCTCGTTCACATTGTGCTGAGTAGATTCAAAACTTCGTTTTGCCCACTCAATTTTAACCCGTTGAATATACTCCAAAGGGGTGTTCTGCGTAGCTTTTTTGAATCGACGTACAAAATTGCGCCTACTAATGGCATACTTCTTGGCTAGTTCCTCAACCGAAATTTTCTCGGCCACATTGCCTTCAATATATTTTTGGGCTTGCCGTATGGCCTCATCCTCATGATCTTTTTGCGCTTGGAATATGGCAAACTGGTTTTGATTCTCGCGGTCAAAGTCGATTTCGAAAAATTTGGAGATATAAATGGCCGGTCCTCGGCCACAATATTTTTCGATTAAGTGGAGCATAAGATTTAAGAATGAAAACGCCCCGCCACTGGAATAAATTCCATCTTCGTCCGTTACCACTTTGTTGGAAACCAAATTTACTTGTGGATACATTTTTCTGAACAGTTCCATACCCGCCCAATGCGTGGCACATTGCTTACCATCCACCAACCCGGTCCGTGCCAGTACAAAAGCGCCCATGCACATACTGGCGACCTCGGCCTGGTACTTATTACGCTGTTCCAATATCCAGGACACGAAGCCTTGATTCTGTTCCAGATCTTCGTTCAATTTGTCTGGCCTTAGCGCCGGGATCAAAATCAAATCCGTTCTTTTTATATCATCTATTGTACTATCGCAATGTATGCTGAACAATCCGTTGTACAGCGATAGGTCCTTTTCCAGACCAACCAAATGCACATCAAAAAAATCATCTTCCCTGGCACGGGTCTGTTTTAAAAACTGATTGGTGGCCAACAAAACCTTAAAAGTTCCCACTACATTGCTCAGAATGGCATTGCCCTTTGGAACCAAAATACTTACGTGTTTCATACGCTGTTTTTAGGGATTTCCCACAAATTCCATAGTCCCGTGTTGAAATCTAACCTGTATCAAATCCTTATGGGAGTTCAATTTGTTTTTGCGAATTACCATACCATAAATGTAATGATACTGCTTGGCACAAACAACCCTTAAAAGTGGCGGATTTTACCTCATCCACATATCCACTGCTTTTGTAGCTTTGATTTCATGGAGTTGGAAAAATTCGAGGAAATAAGGACTCAGGTCTGTGCCAGATATGCAGATGTAACCGAAGGCAAAATGATGCGTTCCCCCGCAATTCATTATAAGAAAAAGGTATTCGCCTTTTTGTCGAGAAAAAATAAAATGGTGTTCAAATTCGGAAAGGATTATCCTATTCACCGTCTCGATGTGCAGATGCAGGAATTCAGCCCTTTCAAAACCAAGAAGCCTTTGAAAGGTTGGTATGAGGTAGACTTCGATAAGAATCAAAAGTGGGAGAATCTTACCGAGATAGCCCTGCAGTTAATAAAAGAAAAAGGTTGATACCCTAAATTATTTGTGCCGCTTTGTCCATAAAACAGAAGCACGATCGTCATTAACACAAGAAACCGTAAAACTTCTAAGAATGATTACTCCCGCTTACATCTCTTTTTTTAAGGAACTTCAAAAAAACAATCATAAGGAATGGTTCCATACCAATAAAAAAAGGTATGAAAATGACGTTAAGGCACCGTTCTTAAGTTTGCTTGATGAAATACTTCCCGTACTCACGCAATGGGACGACCGTATTCCAACAGATTCCAAGAAAGCGATGTTCCGAATTAATCGTGATGTACGCTTTTCAAAGGATAAATCGCCTTACAACCTTATCATGAAGGCCGGGTTTTCCCCCAATGGAAAAAAATCGGAACTCCCCGGTTACTATCTAGGTATCGATGCGGAAAATATTCATGTGGGTGGCGGACTTTTCATGATACGTACCCCTCAGCTCAAAAGGATAAGGAACCTTATCGCATCGAGAACAGGGGATTTTTTGGATATTCTTGCAAACCAGGAATTTAAAAATGCCTTTGGTCAACTTAAGGGTGAAAAAGCGAAACGTTTGGACAAAAGCCTAATCTCAACTGCGGAGAAAACCGAACATATTTATAACAAACAATTTTATGCCTTCGCTGAGTTTCCAATTGAGCCCTTCTTTGGTTCCGATGGATTGACCGACGAGATTCTGAGCCATTTTAAGGCCATAAAACCCTTGAATTCCTATTTAGACCAGTCGTTTGAATAAAATCCAATTTTTAATCATAAAAAAGAAGACAAATGAGCACACAAGAAGTAGCGGACAAATTAGTAGCGTATTGCAGGCATGGACGATTTTCAGAAGCTGTAGAAGAGCTTTACGGGCAGGATATTACAAGCATAGAGCCGGATGGGTCACCCGCCAAGGAAGTCCACGGGCTAGAAGGTGTAAAACAGAAAATGCAAGATTTTAACAATATGGTAGAAGAAGTGCATGGCATGGAAGTTTCAGACCCCTTGGTAGCGGACAAATTCTTTTCGTGTACCATGAAAATGGATGTTACCTTCAAAGGAGCACCTAGGAGTACCATGGAAGAAATATGTCTCTATAAGGTGGAAGATGGAAAAATAACCTATGAGGAATTTTTCTTTACGCCAATGGGGCCCCAGGGATAGTCCAAAAAATTGATTTGCACTTTCAAAAGAGGGTTTTCATTGATTTTATGGAAGCCCTTTATACTATTCCCCTGCAAAGAAATGCTCCAATTCCTGTAAGGTTTCGGTGGAGGTTTGGATATCCTTTACTATTTCTCCCTTGTCCAGTACTACGATCCGTTCACAAACTTCGGTAACATGAATGAGGTCATGGCTTGAAATCAAGACAGTAATCTCCCTATTATCCGTTAGGTCCTTAATAATTCTTTTTAAACGGATCTGGGTGGTCGGATCAAGATTGGCGAAGGGTTCGTCCAATATGACAACTTCAGGGTCTCCGATGAATGAGGCCACAATACCGGCCTTTTTTTGATTGCCTTTGGACAAATCCCTTAAGTATTTATTCTGGCCCAGAATCTCACCGTGAAAGAAATTCTCAAATTGGGACAAAAGCATATCTACATCGGCCTTATTCCGATTGCGAAGCTCCCCAATAAAGTAAAAGTATTCCTCAGGAGTAAGGTATCCGATCAAAAAGGTTTCATCAATAAATGAAGCAGTAAAGGGTTTCCAGGCTTCACTGGTATCTACACGAACATCGTTATTAATGATGTAGCCAGTGGTGGGGCTAATCAAATCCAATATCAGACTAAAAAAGGTAGTTTTCCCTGCCCCATTGTTCCCAACCAATCCAAAACTTTGTCCTTTAGGAATTTCCAGTCGTTCCAAATTTAAAACGATTTGGTTTCCGTATCTCTTGGTTAGTTTTTGTGCAGTAATCATGGTACAAGTATCTTTTTTTACCTAACTATTTTGTTGTTTAAATCCGGCAATCATGCCGTACTTCTTTTTTCGGTAAAGCTCCGTGATACCATCCAAAAGTCTATTTCGGAGGAAAAAGCCTAATAGGCCCAGAACCGCTAATGCCAACAGCCCGGCCTCAAAAGAAACCAAAAACTTTAAGAGGGTAAAAATTAGTATAGGAAGTCCCAACAGGGGTATAATAACCAAAAATTGCGCAGCTCCCGTACCCTGCATGTTGGAAAAGGCACTTTTTTTCAAATCAATCCGCTTTTTATTTAAAGAACCAAAAAGTAGTATCATCGGGATATTTATCCCTAAATTATAAAGTGCCGCACTAAAATTAATTGCCAAAGCTTGCCATCCAAAATATACATAAGGAATTGAAAGTAAGAACATAACAACAACACTTACGGAAATCAGCCCTGCCTTGGAATCTAAATATTTCCGTAATGGGATGTTCTGGGACATGAGCATACTGTAGTATGCACTATCCCATGCAGGAACGAATTGGCCAAAATTCGTCAAAAAAATACCTGTAATAAAAATCCCTACAAATACCATCATACTGGAGGTAAGGGCAAAATCACCCATTGTATAAAAGACCAATCCGTATAAAATCATGGCCAAGGAAATAAATACCTGTGTTTTTGTGCGTTTGTTGCGCCATATCATTCGCAAATCCAATTGTAAAAATGGAGCGATACTCCCAAAATGCTTGGTCCATGCCAAGTCCGAAGTAGCTGCCGTTTTGGTCCTTTTACCCAATGAATCATCCAAAAAAATCCTTTTTCTTAAATATGCATAATTAAAAAAGTATGCTAAAAAAGATAGGAATAGTGGAACCGTAAAAAGGAATTCATATTCATAAAGGGCGTAAAAGATTGTACCAGCGTAGTCGGTAATAGGAAGAATGGTAAACTGCTCCAAAGCATAGAATGCAATCAGTAATCCGGCCAAAATTAGGAACGCCTTATCACTTTTATTGATGATGAAATTTACATAGTTCACCATAAGCACCAGGAATGCAATCGCAAGTAACCAAAAGCCAACATTTAATAATGGGTATCCCTGAGTCAAAAGCACTATAGCGAAAGGAACGAATATAAACAGCCCCATGAAATTGTAAAACGATATTCCGGACCTCCCTAGGATGTAATGAACAATAGCGCTTTTCTTTATGGGCAACGCAAGAAAGGGCTTCACTTCCATTACCGGAAGTTTTTGCATAAAATATCGGATAAAAAGTTCTGTAATCAACCAGTAGGGCATAAACTCGCTCAATTTGTGCAAAGGGTCCGTTCCAGGAAAAATCTTTTGTAGAAGAAAAAAAAGGCCCGATCCCGCCAAAATCAACGAAACCATCATATACAAGGCAAAGAAAACCATCAAAACTTTTAGGGCAAGCCCTTTACCTAGGGAGGCCGACCTAAAAAAAGACTTCCATTGCAGGTTGATGAAATATCTAAACATTCCGGTCAGTGTTCTTTATGGCAAGTTAGTGCGGTAAAGTCCATGTTTGTTACAATATGCTGTTATTTTTTTAACATTTCGGTCTAAAATGGAGATTGCTTTAGTAATTTTGCACAAATTTTTTTGAATATGCCCAATTTCCATCCTCTAGTTGTAAAACAAATAAAATCATTAACCCCTAATTCGGTTGCGATCACCTTGGAAATTCCCAAGGACTTATTGCAGACCTACCATTTTATTTCCGGGCAATACATTACCATAAAAAAGGAAATAAAGGGAAAAGAGCTACGCAGGGCCTACTCCATTAGTTCTGTACCCAAAAAAGACACAATTACCATTGGGGTAAAAAAAGTGGATAAGGGCGGGTTTTCGGACTATGCCAACACTAAATTGTCCATCGGGGATATTTTGGAAGTTATGCCACCGGAGGGTCGGTTTGTGTTTAAGCCTTCGGATAATCCGAAAAATATAGTTGCGTTTGCCGCTGGTAGCGGTATAACTCCAATTATGAGCATTGTGCGCACAGTCTTGGAGAGTCATCCCAAGAATCGGTTTGTATTGGTCTACGGGAATCGTTCATACGAAGAAACCATGTTCTATACGGACCTGGTAAAACTACAATTGGATTATGCCAATCGGTTTTTTATGTATTTCATCAATAGCCGAACCCATGAGAACGATTCCCTATTTGGACGTATCGATGTCTCCACCGTTAACTATGTGTTAAAAAACAAACACAAGAATGTTGATTTTGATGCCTATTATCTTTGTGGACCGGAGGCTATGATCAATCTTGTCAGCGATACCCTCAAGGATAGGGAAGTTCCTAAGGACAAAATCCATTTTGAGCTGTTTACCACTACTGAGATTTTGGATGAGATACCCGAAACCATTGAAGGGCAAACCCAACTTACCGTAGTCCTGGAAGATGAGGAATTTACGCTAACAATGGACAAGAAAACCCTGGTATTGGACGCCGTTCTTAAAGAGAATATAGACGCGCCCTACTCCTGTCAAGGCGGCGTATGCAGTAGTTGTATTGCCAGAATAACCGAAGGTAAGGCGGAAATGGTAAAGAATCAGATCTTAACGGACGGTGAAATTGAAGAGGGGTTTATCCTTACTTGCCAAGCACATCCCACAACCCCTACCTTAACCGTAGATTACGACGACGTCTAGAAATAGTGGGTTGCCTTTTTCTTTTCTTCTGAAAAGTTCCCTTAAAAAAGTAGAAGAAAAACCAAGATTTGGGCCTAAACCTGACTTTAGCCAAAAAGTCCAACCCAAAAACACTGTTGTAAAAAAAACCATTGGGTCGGTACGCTATTTACATTATGTTGCCTTGATTCGAGTTTGTGCATTTCATCGAGACCTTTGGCAATATTCCCTATTTTTAACAAATAAGGAGATTTCGAATCTTGTAGCGGGTGACCGTTTAGTCGGTTTGCCTTAGTTCCCTTTCCAGGGTTTCCATGGCCAAGTCATATCCCATTGTGTAGGCCTTTTCGATTCCCGTGCGGTCCAACACACCTATTTTTTCCAGTTCTTTATATTCCAACAATAAGTCACAGGAATATAATTTTTTCCTGTTAATGGCATAAATCATAAGGCTAGTAACCCTTCCCGTGAGTTGTATGGAGTTTTTAAGGGCGTTTTTATGAAGTTCTCCCACAGCGGATACGTTACTCCCGATTACATAATCTGCACTGCTCTTTATGGGTTCTGAAGGAAAGTTATTCATTATGCCACCATCTGCGTATAGTTTCCCGTTGAGCTCCACAGGGCTAAAAACCGGAGGCAAAGCCGCGGAAGCCAGTAGTGGGCGGATAAGTTCGCCTTCAGAAAAAAATTGTTGCTCCCCTTTTTGAAGGTCGGTGGCCACCACATGCAAATCTTTTTCCAATGAAGCGAAACTATCTCGGGGAAAGTATTCTTTAAAAATTTCAAAATAACGATCCGTATCGATAAATCCCGGCTTGAGGATGGTCAAAAAATTGTATTTGAACAAAGGGGTCTCCTTAAAAAAGGAAAGCATTTCAGAAACCGAATTTCCATTGGCATACAATGCCCCAACCAACGCACCAACACTACTTCCGCTGACTACTTGAGCAGAAATGCCCAATTCTTGCATAGCCCGTATAAGCCCTATATGTGCCATGCCCCGTACACCACCTCCCGAGAGTACCAATCCTATGGGAGAATGGTTCATTAACCATTTTTTTGCCAAACCTCTGGTTTTAGTGCAAAGCTACTTAAAAGCCAAGTGAAACGTATTGCCCTATAATCAAGTGGAATGATCCTTTCCATTATCCTGAATTCCTATCTATAAGTCCTACCAGTTGTGCTTTGTCAGTTACACCGGAATGCCTCCAGATTATTTCCCCATTTTTAAAGAGTATCAGCGTGGGCACTCCCCTTACCTGAAATCTATTGGCGATATTTTGGTTCTTGTCCACATCAATTTTTATGATCTTGGCCTTTTCCCCCACTTGTGCGGCTACCTCCTTCAGAATAGGGGTCTGCATTTTGCAGGGTCCGCACCAATCTGCATGGAAGTCGACCAAAACCGGTTTTTCCGATTGTATTAAGTTCGAAAAGTTTCCTTTCATTTTTGTCAATTTTGGGCCTTTAACGGCTATTTTGAATTTCCCTTATCAATTCTTTTTGTCTTGGGGAAAGCTTGTTCGGTAGTTGTATATTGATGGTTACGAACAAATCTCCATACTGTCCTAGTTTGCCATATTTGGGCATCCCTTTGCCCCTTAAACGGATAGTTTTGCCATTTTGGGTACCTTCCTTGATTGGAATCTTAACCTTGCCGGATAGGGTTATCACATCTTGTTTGCCTCCCAAAAGAGCTTTGAAAACATCCACGGACAAGTTCATATGCAGGTGATCTCCTTCCCTTTTATAGATGGCATGTTCCCGTACCTCTATATCAACATAAAGATCTCCAGCTTGTCCCTGGCTTCCTTTTTGACCTCTGCCCTTGGCCCGCAATTGCAGTCCAGTATAGGCTCCAGGCTTAATTTTTAGTTTTATCCTTTGTCCGCCCCATTCAAGTAATCGCTCTGTTCCATGATAGGCTTCAGTAAGGTCTATAATTACCTTACCTGATACATCCCCTCCTGGAAACCCATATGCTCCCCTGTTCCCCGCACCGCTACCGAAAAAAGCTTCAAAAAAATCCGAAAAACCACTTCCGTTCCCAAAACCGGAATCTGCATTTGTATATGCATATCGTTGTCGATTTCTAGAGCGCTGGTATTGGCTACGTTGCTGCATAAATTCATCATAGCTAGCACCGGACCGTTGAAATTGTTCCCAATCCGAGCCTAAGGCATCATATTGTTTCCGCTTTTCGGTATTTCCCAACACCTGATAAGCCTCCGAAATCTCCTTAAATTTTTCTTCTGATGCCTTATCTGCCTTCGTTTTATCTGGATGATATTGCGTGGCAAGTTTGCGATAGGCTTTTTTAATATCCTTATCACTGGCATCCCTGCTCACTTTTAATATGTTGTAATACTCCTTGAACTTCATATATCTCTAACGGATTAATTGGCCAAAGTACCTGATATTTTGCTTCCTTACCTATGACCTCCATCATGTTGGGAAATTAAAAAGGGGGCAAAAATGCCCCCTTTTATTATGAGCCCATTCCGAAGGCATAGTAGTGTTTTCCGGGACGGTCTTCGTAGACTCCCTCCATCATTATGCCCCCCTCCTTGTTTTCCAGGGCTTTGGCCACATCTTTTATATCAACCACTTTTGTACCATTTATATGGGTAATTATAAAACCTTCCTGCATTTGAGTTTCCTTTCGCAACTTACCGGCGTAAAGATTGGTTACCTTAACACCTCCATCCAAATCCAATTTTTTGGCTTCTTCCTTCCCAAGGTTCTCAAAATCGGCGCCCAAAAGGTTTAAAACTTCTTTCTTTTCCTTTTTTATAATTTCGGTGCTTCCGTTGGCATTTTTCAAAACCACTTCAAATTCCCTCTCCTTACCGTCCCTATTGACCGTAACCATAACTTTGTCGCCAGGCCTATGGCGGGCAATGATTTCTTGAAGTCTTGGCGAGGTCAAGGTTTCGTTTTCATCTACCTTTATGATGATATCGCCTCTTTCGATACCTGCTTTTTCAGCACCACTATCTTCTCCAACATTTTCTACCCAAACTCCTTTGGTAAAATCTACACCCTTTTCCTTGGCTAAGTTACCGTCCATGGTTCGGATAGATACCCCTAACATTCCTCTCTGCACACTTCCATATTTTAAAAGATCTTCCACTACTTTGGATACGATATTACTGGGCACCGCAAAGCCATAACCATTATAGGTGCCTGTTCTGCTGGCAATAGCCGTATTGATGCCAATAAGGTGCCCCTCTAAATTGACCAAGGCACCGCCACTATTTCCGGGGTTAATGGCTGCATCCGTTTGGATGAAGCTCTCCACTGCAAATTTTTCCCGGTTGATATTGATATTTCGGCCTTTGGCGCTTACAATTCCGGCAGTGACCGTTGAGGTAAGACTAAAGGGATTGCCCACGGCCAGGACCCATTCCCCAATTTGAACATCATCCGAATTTACCAAGGCCAAAGGGTTTAAGCCTTCTGCCTTAATCTGGATAAGTGCCAAATCCGTGGTTGGATCTGTTCCAATTACACTTGCCTTATATGTACCATTATCATGTAAGGTAACTTCTATTTCATCTGCATTGGCGATTACATGGTTGTTGGTAACAATGTACCCCTGTTCATTAATAATAACACCAGATCCGGTTCCATACATGGGCTGAGGACGTGATCCTTTGCCTTCACCTTGGGGCAAATCCTTGAACATATCCCCGAAGAAATCCTTAAAGGGGTCCGGCAATTGGCGGTATTCCCCTTGTCCTTGATATCTGGATGTACTTTGGGTAGACTTAATATTTACTACGGCGTCCAAGACCCTATCGACCGTTACCGTGAAGTCCAAAGGTTTAAGATTGCCCTCCTTGTCTGCCGTATACAATACAGTTTTACCTTCAGTTCCCTGTATCTGCTGTATGGTCACTGGTTTCTCCTGGACCAAAAGATAGCTTCCTATGGCTCCAAAGCTAACTACCAATGCTATAAAGGCAGCGAAAAAGTATATTTTCAATTCTGTTCGATGACGATTTTTATTTTTCATAATTCGATATTGTTTTAATTACTTGTTCGTATTCATCGTTATCAATTGACTATCCTTAGGTATTTCGGGACGCGGACGGGAATTGACCGAAATCCTGTCATCATGCATGACAAAATGTCAAGCCCCCGTTTTAATCGCATCCTGCACATATTTGTCGGTTTCAACAAGAGCAAATTTTCGTTTACATATCCTATCACTAAATATCTTTTTTAACCTTGACGTACTAAAAAGTAAAACTTTAGAACATCAAAAATGATAAATCAGACACTTACATTTTCACAATTTAATAGTATATAATGAACACAATAGTCGGATTGGAATGGACAAATCCTATGCCATAAGTGGAGGTATTTTTATTAAAAATTTTCTAAAATTTTGTTTATTCATAGGCTTTCCAAACCAACTGTCCGGTATGTTATGGATATGGCTTGCCGTATTTTCAAGGAATTCTTGCGTTTTGTCGTTTATCAAGGTCAATTGCCTCTATTGTTGTCTTTTTCAAGTTTTGCGTAACATGACCTTTACCAACCATTTGGTCCACTAAAATATTTGAAGCGTTGTAATTAACCTTTTTCCGCTTCGACTGATAGCAAGAATACTTTTTATTGTAAGTTTATCACGGTAAATAAAATAATGGCAGGCGTTATCCATCAAAAAACAGCAGTACTCCTCTTTGCCAATTCCGGCAAGGAAGAGTTGAAACATAAGTCTGTTGAAAAGGGGTCCAATCTCTTTGATGAGCTGACAAAATACACTTTGGGCGAAATCGAAAAAACGGGCTTGCCTTTTTTTCATCTTACCGAAAAGCAACAAAACGGAAATTCCTTTGGGGAACGTTTTACCCAAGCCATTCAAGTAATTTTTGATAAGGGCTATGATACTATTATTACGCTTGGGAACGATACTCCGCACCTTCGTGCTAACCACATTTTAGAGGCAAATGCACAACTCAAATCCAAAAAGCTGGTCCTTGGGCCCTCTTTGGATGGCGGGTTTTATCTTATGGGCATACACCGGTCACAGTTTCGTGCCGTTTCCTTTGCCAATTTGCCCTGGCAGACCTCCAAGCTGCTTAAAGCGATTATCGATTGGGTAGATATTGGTGAAGAGGAATTGATCCAGTTACAGCCTTTGATCGATTTAGATCAATTTCATGATGTGCGGCTGCTATCCCGTTTCCGTACTTTCTCAAAGGCCGTTCTTCGATTACTTGTCCAAATCCTATACCGAAGAGTACAAAATTATGGTTTTGTACTTGATTTTATTGATTTTCATTTTCTTCCTATTCCTTTTAATAAGGGGTCTCCAGCTTTGTTAGCAGTAGGGGTTCGGTAAGCGTTACTGCGCTTTCATCACCAAAAATCATTCTTAAATAAAATTATGGGAGCAGGTCCGTGGCTTTGACCGGCCTATTCTTGGATTCCATATTCAACACATATCTATATAAAAAATTATCATGGCAAATACGTATTATGATCCAGCGGATTTAAGAAAATTCGGAAAAATTACGGAATGGAGCGAGGAACTGGGAAACAAGTTTTTTGAGTATTACGGAAAAGTGTTTGAGGAAGGTGCCTTAAGTGCACGCGAGAAATCATTGATTGCATTGGCTGTTGCACATGTGGTCAAATGCCCCTATTGCATCGATGCCTATACCAAGGATAGCCTACAACGCGGTATCACCAAAGAAGAAATGATGGAAGCCGTACATGTGGGAGCGGCCATTGAAAGTGGTGCCACCTTGGTACACGGTGTGCAAATGATGAACAAATACAACAAACTAAGTATGTAAAACTGTTGACTGTTGCTCGTAGAAAGTAATCTTGTCCGATACCTAACAATCAACGACCAATAGTTAATTAAAAGGAATCTAATGGCCACAAAATCATTAAAGGCTAGGCAGAAGGACCTAGCTGAAACCAATAAACAACTGGAATTTTTGAACGGTGGTATCTTCGCCGAAGGAGAGCTTCCTTATTTTAAAGACAAGCTCGCCAACATTGGACATTACCCATTGCGACCCAAAAAACTGGAAATCTTACAAATCAATGTAGGGTATATGTGCAATCAAATTTGTGAGCATTGCCATGTGAACGCTGGCCCTGACCGAAAGGAAATCATGACGCGCGAGACCATGGAGCAATGCTTGGATGTTATTCGCAATACAGGTGCGCATACTCTAGATCTTACGGGAGGAGCCCCGGAAATGAACCCAAATTTTCGATGGTTTGTCGAAGAAGCTGCCAAGGCTGGGATTCAAGATTTTATCGTTCGATCCAATTTAACGATTATTCGTGCTAACAAGAAATACTATGACTTGCCCGAATTTTTTAAGAAACACAATGTGCATGTGGTCTCTTCCATGCCGCACTACACCCGTGGAAAGACCGACAAACAACGTGGTGATGGAGTTTTTGACAAAAGTATCAAAGCCCTACAGGAATTGAATGCCGTTGGATATGGTATGCCCAGCCAGGATTTGCGACTGGATCTGGTGTATAATCCATCAGGAGCCTATCTTCCTGGAGATCAAGCAGCATTGGAAAAGGACTTCAAAAAAGCACTAGATGAGGATTTCGGCATTCAGTTCCATAATCTGTTCACCATTACAAACCTGCCTATCTCACGTTTTTTGGATTACCTCATCGCCTCCGAAAACTATGAAGATTATATGTATGCCCTGGTAGAGGCCTATAATCCTGCAGCGGTGGAGAATGTAATGTGTACCAATACCATTTCGGTAAGTTGGGATGGATGGCTTTACGACTGCGACTTCAATCAAATGTTAGGGCTTAAGGTCAACAGCAAAATAAAGCACATCAAGGAGTACAATGAGGACATATTAAATGACCGAAACATTATCATTTCTCAACATTGTTACGGGTGTACCGCCGGTGCGGGAAGTAGTTGCCAGGGTACGGTGACCTAGTAAGGCTTTTATCGGCAATACTATTTCAATAATTAAGCTCTGCGAAAGGCGGAGGATATTCAAAAAAGAGAATACTATGAGTTATTTACAAGCCACAAACGACCTTTATAAGGAAGCTGCACTGACACCTGATGTAGGCCTGTGTTGTACCACCAATCCCATATGGGAACTACCGGGGCTGACCGTTCCAAAAATCATGCAGGAAATGAACTACGGCTGCGGCAGTACGGTACATGCCCGGGATTTGACCAACAGTCCAAAAATATTATATGTTGGGGTCGGCGGCGGAATGGAATTGTTGCAGTTTTCCTATTTCAGTCGACAAAAATCAGGGGTCATCGGCGTAGATGTCGTTGATGAAATGCTGGCAGCCAGTCGAAAAAACTTTGCTGTTGCCGAAGAAGAAAACGATTGGTTCAAATCCGAATTTGTAACCTTACGCAAGGGAGATGCGTTAAACCTTCCGGTAGAAGACGGTAGTATGGATGTAGCCGCCCAGAATTGCCTGTTCAATATCTTTAAGGAAGATGACTTAAAACGGGCCATAGAGGAAATGTACCGCGTGTTGAAACCCCAGGGTAGACTCGTGATGAGCGACCCCATTTGCGAGCAGGAGATGAGTTTTGATTTGAGAAATGATGACCGATTAAGGGCCTTATGTCTAAGCGGGAGTTTGTCTATGGATAGATATATTAAGGCATTGACCGATGTAGGTTTCGGTACCATTGAAATAAGGGCTAGGAAGCCATACCGTATCTTAGATCCAAAAAATTATCCCACGAATGAATTGATCTACATAGAATCGATTGAGGTAGCGGCAATTAAAGACCCTATACCCAACGATGGTCCTTGTGTGTTTACCGGTAAGGCGGCGATCTACTACGGTAGCCAAGACTATTATGATGACAAAAAAGGGCATGTCTTGTTAAAAAATCAACCCTTAGCAGTTTGCGATAAAACAGCTGCTGCTTTGGCTGCTTTGAAAAGGGATGATATTTTCATCAGCAAGTCGACGTATCATTATGACGGTGGGGGGTGCTGTTAAATACGGGGTATATTTCTCTGTTTTAGCGGCCACTTGTTCAATATGAATTCCCATAGCTATGTTGTTGAACAGAAAATTAGTACACTTAAACCGACCGTTTGGTGGGTTAATTTTTTTTGAAAACGGTACGTTCATCGAGGTTTTGTCATTTGAACGATTTTTTCCACGGCTTTGTCCTTAAATATTGAGCTAAAGTAGTGTCCGGGGGTTCTTTGTTCTAGACTCAACGGTCTTTTTAAACCCAAAACACAAATCTTATGGACAAAAACCTAAAACGTATGGCCACCATGCAACGGATGCAAGTCACTGGCTTGGAATTGTTTTACAAAAAAGGATATTACAATACTAGTGTAGATGACATTCTTAA
The DNA here is from genome assembly GCF_028285715.1 of Ulvibacterium sp. GTDB lineage: Bacteria > Bacteroidota > Bacteroidia > Flavobacteriales > Flavobacteriaceae > Ulvibacterium. The sequence continues at coordinate 436,452 of NZ_JANQOO010000020.1, read as the reverse complement.
AGAACTTTCCCTTTCCAAAGGTGCATTTTACTATCATTTTAGTTCCAAGGAAGACTTTTTCATTCAAATAGTGGAAAATCTAGTGGTCCGAAAAATTTATAGTATGCTCATAGAGCCCATTGAGGGACATGAAAACCCTCTGGATCTCATAACACATTGTTTTGAGGATGCCCTTGAAACGGCCGTTCATAACGAACTGGATTATGGCTTTGTTTTGAGCAACTTCATCAATGAGTTTAATGGGAGGAATCCGAAAATCATGAAACACTTGAGCGATATCCTTAAAATATGGGAAGTAAACCTGGTTTCTTCCATACAAAAAGGTAAATTTAATGGGTATATTGATAGACACGTGGATGCCGAGGGCGTAGCGATTTATTTAATAAGTTCTTTTATCGGTATCCGCACCTTAATGGTAGAAATGGCCCCGAGTGCCCGTAAATATCGTTTTATGGCACAATTGCGCCAGTATTTTAAATCTATTCAACCCAAGCCGCAAACTGTATAACCAAGACTACTTTTTAAAGCATACGTATTCTATTTTTTCCACTACAGTCTCGGCTTCAATTGTGCGCATAACTTGCTGATAGCCTGCTGGACATTTATTCCCGTATACCGAAGTTGGAATACTTGGATAACGCTCCCTATCGGATAATAGGGAGTTGTTGATGTCCTGCTCAAAGGGAGCGAACCCGGCATAGGGATGGGTAACGCCCCACAGTGTGATTACGGGAACACCGTACATGGCGGCAAGATGGCCATTACCACTATCCATGGAAACCATTGCGTCCAGGTTGGAGATTAAGGCCAGTTCGCCCCCAAAGGAAAGCTTGCCAGCCACGTTAATGCAACCGTCGTACATATTCGCCCAAGTATCCAAAAGTTGGATTTCTTGCTGACCTCCACCAAAAAGCATGATTTTGTACCTTTCGGTTTTGGAAACTCGGCTTATTACTTCTTCCATTAAATCTGAAGGGTATTGTTTCCCTGGAAAAGTGGCAAATGGGGCTATCCCCAACCATTTCCGTGTTTTGGCACCGGTAAGCCCTACTACTTTTTTCGATAGCTTTCCCTTATTAATTGTGAATTCATGGGACAAGTCCAGTGAAAAACCTAGCCTCCCAAATACATCTGCATAACGTTCATGTGTGGTTTTTAAGGGTCTAAAGTCTTTGCCTACTTCCTTAGTCAATGCTTTTTTTTCCTGTCTCCCCTTGTCTATTTGGTAAAAAGGTATTCCACTTAAAACGAAGAACCGTTTAAGGACTTGAGTTCTCAAAACGTTATGGAGATCGGCCACCACATCTATTCCTTTACCTTTTATTTCCCCAAACAGGCCCCATAATCCCAAGAATCCCTTATGCTTTCCCTTCAAGTCTGCTCTAAACACTTCCACATTTGGCAATGTAGTGAACATCGGTGTAAAAAAAGTACGGGTCAATACCGTTATTCTTAGATTAGGATATTGCCGAATTAAAGCGAAAAGTACAGGAACGGTCATCGCTACATCGCCCATTGCGGAAAAGCGGATAACTAGAATATGTCTGATTTTATTTTTGGGCACGAAGGACCGGGTTTAGTTCCTCGTCATTGTACATCTTCATTTGCTTGTAGACCTTCATATATTTTCGTCCGGCCTCGATATCGGCCAATAATTGGTCTATTGCCATGGAAAGATCTTTTTTCTGCTCCAGCAAAACCCTCAATTTATCGGTGCATTTTTCGATATGTTCGGGTGCAGCATCCTTGCGATTTACCTCAACCTGCATATGATAGATTTTAAGGGCCAAAATAGAAAGCCTGTCCAAAGCCCATGCCGGACTTTCGGTATTGATAGTTGCATCCTTCAAGATTTCAACTGACTGGTATTTTTCTAGGAAATAACTATCGATATACTCTACCAAGTCCGTTCGGTCCTGGTTGCTAGCATCGATTTTTCGCTTTATTTCCAAGGCTTTTTTTGGTTCGATATCCGGGTCGCGAATAATATCCTCATAATGCCACTGTACGGTATCTATCCAGTTTTTTCGATATAGCAGATGCGTGATGTCATCATTGGGATACCGATTTTCAAAAGGTTGTTCAACCTGGTCTTCAATATGATAGTTTTGGATACTTTCCTCAAAAATTCCAAAGGCGAACTCACTGAACATAATTCTAGGCTTTTTTCAAATATACCCCATTATAAGATCAAACTGATAAAAAAGACCATAATGGGTATAAATACGGAAAGCATAAGAATGATTTCCTTTATGTTCGGTCGTTTTATGGATTCCAAATAGTTGGTCATAAAAACTGCCGCAGGAAAGAAGGTCAAGATTACCGGATAGGTATTGTTGGAAGTGGTCAAAACCTTGAGAACAATACCAATGCCGAACGAGAGCGCTATAAGTCGTATGGTAATTACCTTGCCAAGCCCGGATTTTCCCAACTTTATAAAGGCCAACAATGCGGCCAAAGAGGTTACCAGAATATAAATGACCAACCTGGTGCTATTACTCCAATTAAAAAAATACTGTGAATTGAAATTAGGAGAAAACTCATAGTGCATAAGTAACAGATTTGGCTTTTCAATCAAGGCCAAAACACAATAGGCAATCGCAAAAACCGTAAAAATTCCGGCAAACGGAACCAGCCAATTCCGGATATTCTTGGGCTCATAGATGTATATTGCCGCTAAAACGAGAAACAAGTAAAGAATAGCCCAATTATAGAAAAGGCTAGAAACCATTATCCAGATCGTAGCATCAAAAATCTTTAATTTTATATTTTTTAGGGACTTAAGACTTATTATCCTTCGTGTTGCCAAAAGCAAAAAAAAGCTGCAAAATATAGCGCCACTGTCAGTCATTGTTTCAGGAAAAACCAAAAGTAACAGGGCATAAAATAACAAGGCATAGGAACTTGTAGCGGTAATCTTATTCCTGTGACATATGAAATTGACCACGAATAGGCTGAATAAAAGCACTCCCAAAACAAAAATTTTCCCGACCAATTCCTCTGGGGCGTATGCTCTTTTGAAAAGTAGAAAATGAGCCAACCAATAAAAAAGGAACAGAACACCAAAAACGATTAGGTAGTTTATAGGTTTTGTTTTTTCAAAAATGCTTGAAATCATTCCGACTTTTTATACTTTTGTGGTTAAATATACAGTAAGATGACTTCATTTTTCAGAGGGATAGAGACTTTGTTCGTTGATTACCTTTTTGCGCCTTATGATATTCTTCGTGAACTGGATAGTTGGTGGTTAGCGAATATTTTAAATTGGTTATTGTTCATTATTGGGGCCGTGGCATTTGTTTACTGGATGTTACAGTTGAAAAAGTTCAATGACAATAATGAGGAGGACAAGAGTATTACCTCCCACTCTTATTTATAAATCAAAACCAATATCCTTTCTGTAATTCATCTTATCGAAATCTATTTTTTCTATGCTTTTGTAAGATTTGGCCAATGCGTCCCGAAAGTTGGTTCCAAAAGAGGTAAATGCCATCACCCTACCTCCATTAGTGACTACATTACCATTCTCCAATTTTGTGCCGGCGTGGAAAATCAATGAATCGAAAACGTCTTCCAGACCAAAAATCGTGTGTCCCTTTTCATAGGCTTCAGGATAACCTCCAGAGACAGTCATAACTGTTGTGGCCGAGCGCTCATCTATTTGAAGATCTACCTTGTCCAAAGCCTGATCCGCAACCGCTTGAAAGACTTCTGCCAAATCGGTTTCGATTCTCGGAACGACCACTTCGGTCTCTGGATCTCCCATACGCACATTGTATTCAATAACATAGGGATCATTGCCTACTTTAATCAATCCTATGAAAATGAAACCCTTGTAAGGTAAACCATCTGTTCTAAGGCCTTCTACCGTAGGTTTAATGATTCTGGCATGTACCTTATCCATAAAATCCTTATTGGCGAAAGGGACCGGGGAAATAGCTCCCATTCCGCCGGTATTCAATCCTGTATCGCCTTCACCAATGCGTTTATAGTCCTTTGCCGTAGGGAGGACCTTGAAATTCTTCCCATCGGTCAAGACAAAAACACTTAACTCTATCCCTGTCAAAAATTCCTCTACGACCACTCTGCTGCTCGCTGCTCCAAACTTTGCCTCCTTTAACATGGAAGTGAGTTCTTGCTTCGCCTTCTCCAAATCACTCAAGATGACCACTCCCTTGCCGGCTGCCAAGCCATCAGCTTTTAAAACGTAAGGGGGAGGCATCGTTTCCAAAAAGGCCAATCCATTTTCGAGTTGTTCTACCGTAAAACTTTGATAGGCCGCGGTAGGGATATTATGGCGATGCATGAACTGCTTTGCGAATTCTTTGCTGCCTTCCAAATTTGCCGCTAATTTTTGGGGTCCTATAACCTGAATATCCCTCAGTTCCGGGTCATTAAGGAAAAAATCATGAACACCATTGACCAAAGGATCTTCAGGACCAACAACAACCATGTGTATTCCCTTGGACAATACGACTTCCTTAATGGCTTCAAAGTCATTTACACCAATCGGTATGTTTTTGGCCAAAGCAGCTGTTCCAGCATTTCCTGGAGCTACAAAAAGCTGGGATACTTTGGGGCTTTGTGCTAGCTTCCAGGTAAAGGTATGTTCGCGGCCTCCCGAGCCAAGAATCAAAATATTCATAAAACTCCAATATTGATATACGTGTCAAAAATAACCTATTCCCCCAATGTATAACCAATTCCCGCCCAGAAAAACAAGCTAACCAAAAACCTTCTTCATCTCGTTTTCAATCTTTCTTTGACTGGACAAAAATCTATAATTTTAGTGGAATGACCTTTTCGGTGTTCCTAATTACCCGCCCCCCCAAAATGCTCCTTTTCTTTAGTAGTAGGGGAACCACAATGGAAAAGAACACGATACCGTTGAAGCGTACCAACATGGATTCCGCCAACAGTGAAATAAAAAGAATCAAGAAAACTGAAAATTCATGGCGACCGCCTTTTAATCGCAATGCCAAAAGAACAAAGATTACCAATAAAACCGCAAAACCTGCAAAACCTGTCTGTAGGTAGGTCTGAAGGAATTGATTGTGAGCATTATATTGGTTTTGAAAGTTAAACCCATATCCCAACTCCTCGTATTTTTCCATTAAGGCATCATTGGCATCACCTGTACCATATCCAAGGATAGGGGCTTCCAGAATTAATTTTATGCTGGCGTCCCAAGATAATACTTTGGCTTTTCCCAAAACCCCGACTTCCTGGTCGGCAACTCCATTAAAATCCTTTACGAGTTCATAAAATCCGTACACTCTTGGATTGTTTAGAAATATGGTAACCCCCAAGATGAAAATAATAATACCGGTGTATTTCCTCTGTTTGTCATCTACATCAATAAGCAACAATATGGACATCAAACCCAATATTACGTAGGCTGCAATAGATGCCAACAAAAAGATATAGGCAAATAGTAGTAGTACTACTAAGAGACGGTTCCTAGAAACCAATTTATTTTTGAGATAATATCCCAGTACCAGCAGTATGTAAATGGAAATGTAATTAGGGTTAACCCATTTTGAAAACGCGGAACCCAAATAAAACGTATGCCATTCGTTAATTGCCAAATCGAAAATTGGAAATATTCCCATAGTAGAAGTATTCTCCAAAATGTGGGATACAAAACCCAGGGTTGCGTTAAAAAAGTTTATACAAAATGAAATCAGGAGCCCGGCAAGTAGGAAATCGAACAACCTTTTTACCGTTGCGGCATCCTCTTTAACAAACATGAAAATAACAGGAAACAACAATAAAGAAAGTGAACGTTGTATCAAATCTATACCATTGTGTAAATTCTCGGTGTACAAGAGCCCGGTACACATGAGCACGAAATACAATGGGAATAGGAGCATAGCAGGCTCAAAAACGAATTTTTCTCTATCCCTCACAACTATGCCCATCCCAAAGCCCATGGAAATAATAAAAAAGGGGGAGGGAAGATTAATTCCGCAAGGCATTAGGAAAAAAGCAACGAAGAGACTATTCCAAAAGGTCTTTATTACCCAATCACCTTCTGTATAGAACATATCAAAAAACTTAGAAATTCCTATTTTTTGCATCCTAATTATAACTTGATAATAAATGCCGCCTTCAATATTTTAACCCTCAATGAATAATTTGAAAATATTACAAATATTTACGGTTTTCAAACACTTAAATATAGGTTTGTTCTTCGGATATACTCAATCAGGTCATATCGATTACTTTTATGACTGAAACCAAAAAACATTTCGGTATATTTTGAAAGCCCTAAAGCTCTTTTTTCCATTATTTCGCGGCCGTTCACGATTGTCTTAAAGGCTGAAAAATGTTTCCCTAATTTGTTGCCTATTATAAAAAATTCCTATGTTCCCTCTTTTGTAGCTCATTGGGGTTTAGGGACTTAAAATAATCGTATACGATTTTTAAACCCTCCTCTCGCATTACTTTAGGCTCCCATCCCAATATCTCTTTGGCCTTGGTAATCTCAGGTTGTCTTTGTAGAGGGTCATCTTCAGGTAATGGCCTGTAGACAATTTTTTGATTGGTCCCGGTCAGTTTAATGATTTCCTCTGCAAACTCTTTAATCGTAACCTCATGAGGGTTTCCAATATTAATAGGGTCTACATAGTCGCTGAACAATAGTCGGTATATTCCTTCGACTTGATCGTCTATAAAACAAAAGGATCGCGTTTGGGAGCCATCCCCAAAAATCGTTAAATCTTCTCCGCGTAAAGCCTGACCCATAAAGGCAGGAACAACACGGCCATCATTTAAACGCATTCGAGGCCCGTAGGTATTGAAAATGCGCGCTATTCGTGTGTCCAGTCCATGAAAACGATGGTAGGCCATTGTAATCGACTCCATAAAACGCTTGGCTTCATCATATACTCCTCTTGGGCCCACCGGACTTACATTACCATAGTAGTCCTCATTTTGAGGATGAACCAAAGGATCTCCGTAAACTTCCGAGGTAGATGCCACCAAAATTGTGGCCTTCTTCTCCTTAGCCAAACCTAAAAGGTTTAATGCGCCCAAAGATCCAACTTTTAGTGTTTGGATAGGGATTTTCAAATAATCAATAGGGCTTGCTGGAGAGGCAAAATGGAGGATATAATCCAACTTGCCAGGAATGTGCACAAACTTTGTTACATCATGGTAATAAAACTCGAATTGTTTCAAAGGAAAAAGGTGTTCTATGTTTTTGCGATCTCCGGTTATGAGATTGTCCATGGCAATGACATAAAATCCTTCCTCTATAAAACGATCACAAAGGTGGGATCCCAAAAATCCAGCTCCGCCGGTTATTAGCACTTTTTTCATCAATTCATTTTTCAATTAGTGATTTTCAAACAAAATATACATCAAAGAAACATTTAAAAAGGGTCAATAGGCCTTCTCCTCCCCTGAAAAGGCGTTGATAATCGTCTGGACAATAATCTTTACATCCAAAAAGAACGACCAGTTCTCTACATAAAAGATATCGAACTTAATCCTGTTCTGAATATCACTGTCCTTTTCAATCTCGCCTCTATATCCCCTTACCTGGGCTAAACCCGTGATTCCTGGCTTTACAAAATGACGAAGCATATATTTATCTACTTTACTTGCATATTCATCTGTATGTTTCAACATATGGGGGCGAGGACCGACTACGGACATATTGCCGAAGAGTACATTATAGAACTGCGGTAGTTCGTCAATGCTCGTTCGACGTATAAACTTGCCTATTTTGGTTACCCGAGCATCGTTCTTCCCTGCCTGAACTGCATCCGCCCTATTATTCATAGTCATTGATCGAAACTTAAAGCATTGAAACTCTCTATTGTCAAAACCTGTTCGCCGTTGTATAAAAAAGATGGGGCCCTTAGATTCCAAACGGATCAATATGGCCAGAAGAGGGCCCAGCCATAATAAAATGCCGAATATCATAGTCAAGGAAAAACCTATGTCAAAAGCCCTTTTGAAAAATGCATTCAAGCTGTTATGCAACGGTATGTCCCTTAATGATAGTATAGGAAGGTAGTCATAGTATTCAAACTTCAACTTTTTTGAGAATATCTTCTTATTGTCAGGCAAAAATTTCAGCGTCTTAAGGTTATTATCCGCAAAATCAATGAATTCGGCAATTTCCGAATCCGTTAATTCTGAGACCGAGCAATATATTTCGTCAACATTGTTCTCCACAATATATACAAAGCAATTAGTGGTGTTAAATTTCGAGGATTCAGGACTGAATTGCATTACGAATTGATATCCAAATTCCGTTCTTTCATTAAAAACCTTAATCAACTGGTCTGTTTTTTTATTCTTCCCTATTACCACTACTCTCCTGATGTTGCCCTTAACTAATCGCCTATATTTCATTAATAGGATATAGTTCAGGAATTTTATGGAAAATACGGCTACAAAAGTGAAAACGAAGTATTGGCCCAAGGCAAGTCTGCTGATATTGGGTTGTTTAAAAAACCCTATAAACGCATAGAGGACAAGAAAAAAAAACACGAACTGTACAAAAAGCAACTTTAAGACATGAACAACTTTTGTGTATCTATGAACTTTATAAAATTCGTTGCGAAAAGAAATGACCGTCCACGCCAAGGAGACGTAGCCATGGAAAAGAATCGGAGATTGCAACTGAATGGGGAGGTAGTGGGCAAAAAGATTTATGACCAACAAATCTATCACATAAGAAATGGGAGTAATGAATCCGGAATATCTTCCTTGTTTAAAGAGCATAACAACCTCAAAAGATGTTAAAGATATTAACTTTTAAAACGTTCCTTGAGCACAAGCCAAATAAACTTTGTGTTGCCTATAAAATATCTTTTCCACATCCTTTTGGGTTCCTGTAAAAATCGATAAAACCATTCTAATCCAATTTTTTGCATCCAAAGAGGAGCTCTTTCTATTTTACCGGATACAACATCAAAACTTCCTCCCACACCCATAATAAAATTTACATTATGTAATATAGATCTATTTTCATATAAAAAGTTTTCTTTCTTAGGCGAGCTTATACCCACGAACAGCATGTTAGCTTTACTATCAGCAATTTCTTCCGCAATTATACGTTCTTCTCTCTTTTCAAAATAACCATTTCGATAACCTGCTATAATGTTTGGGGAGTACTTTTTTGAGTATATACCCAATACTTTTTTTATTACCCCTTCCCTGGCTCCAAGAAAATATATCTTATATTGATTGGCATACGCAAGATTCACAAGGTTTTCCATCAAGTCAATGCCAGCTACCCTTTCTTTTAGGGGCTTACCTAAAAAAATTGAAGCCCAAACAACAGCTTGCCCATCAGCATTTATTAAATCTGCTTCATTTACACTTTGACGTAGAACTAAATCAGATTGCATCGCAACTATTTTCGCAGCATTGACTACGACATGGTGAATCTGCTTTTCTGTGGTAATAGCATTTTCTATTGCTCCGATAGTTTCTGACATTGTCAAGTTGTCCACGGCGACTTTAAGGAAAAAAATTCTATGCTTCACATTAAATTAGCTTGAAAGAGTTGTTTCCGAATGTAGTTTCCGATTAAAAAAGGAGCAAATTGAGTTTGAAAATCTGTCAAGAGTGTTAAAAGTTATCATGGATTTTTTTATCTACAGAGGAGGTATTGGACTCTTTTGCAACAATCATTCCAATGGCGAATCCCAAAACTACGGAGCCAACATGTCTGTTCAAAACAGATTCCGTGGACATTGATAATATAATTACAATATAAAAAAATAATGTCCACTTTCTCTTAAAGGCCAGAATACCTAAAATCACGATACAGATAAGAAAACTTAAGAATCCAAAGACTCCAAACTTAACCGCTTCTTCTATGTATTGATTATGGACATTAACTTTAGCTTGATAAATCCAAGACTTTTCATGCCTATACTTTAGCATTTCATCCACGGCATCACCCGTTCCCGCGCCAAACCAAAAATTGTTATGAAATGCTTTTAGACCGGATTCCCAGTTCCTCCTTCTTGTCAAATCACCAAACTTGTTTAAGTTGTTAAATCGACCAATAATATTGTCCTTGTTTTCAATTTGAAACAGGTCAATAGTTTTGTTCAAAATAGTGTTGTAATTGAACAAAGTATAACCCATAAGCACTGCAAGGGTTAGCATCATGGAAAAAAAAGCCTTCAAGGATAATAATCGGAACAATAAATGCAATACAATAGTGGATGCCAATATTAAAAATATCAAAAGAGCCATCTTACTAGCTATTAACCATAGATTTACCAATAACAACATTATAACGGCATAAAACAGGGCTCTGCGTTTTATCACCTTTTTTTGCCTGAGGTAGTATGCCATTACTAACCCTAAGTTGATATATATACCGAAATAAGGTGGATGTATTGGATATAACATCAACTTTTCATATTCAAATCTTATGTAGTGGTTAAAGAAATCACTTAATGAGCCATTCGATACTATTATTTGATGGATTGCGTTGATGTTAACGAATAGACAACTCATTAGAACCCCGAAAAGAAATAATTTCATTATGTTTTGAAAATCCAACATTTTTGCATTTGGAACAAGAATTAGTAGAACTACAAAGAACCCTATTCTTATTCTTATTATTGAAATACCCTCGTACAAGTTTTCGGTATAAAGCAAACCAATTAGATGAAAAAGAAAATACAGTAATGTGATTATTATGAACAAACGAATTTTAGCACTTTCTTTCACCGTAGTCCAACCTATCAAATATTTATGATGCAGAAGAGTAAAAACAAGTGTTATTGCAAGAAGTAGACTGTTAAATGCTGGTGATAAAAGCAATGATATAGGGATTAAACCAATAAGTATATTAATTAAGCCTTTATACCCTTTTTTAGATAACAGCATCGTATATCTGTTCATGTTTTTTTATCATAGACTCCAGACCGAAACGCAACTCAAATTCTTTGCGCTTTTTTTTACATAGTTTTACCAAGGCATGCCAATTATTAACGGTGTAATTTAATGCTCTATTTAACGATTCTGGATCTCCTGTATGGAAAAAACACTGCTCTGGAAGAAAATATAGTATTTCTCTCAAAGCAGGAATGTCGTTTGCAATTATTGGAATGCCGCGGATGGAAGCTTCAACTCCCACTAAACAAAAACCTTCGTACATGGATGGTATAACAAGTATGTCATACTGACTTAATTTTTCCCATGGCTTGTTCTGAAAACCAAAAAAACTAATCTCACACGAGTAACTCGTGGTTTTTGATACCCGTTCAATGCACTTGTCCATTAAGTCCCCCCCACCGATAACATCTAAATAAAGTTTGTTGAGATGTAACCCATCGATGGCAAACAAGTCATTTATTAATTCATAAATACCCTTCTCACTACTCAACCTCCCAATATATACTAATTTTGGGCACTTTATGTTATCTTGGTTCTTTGAATAGGACTGTATTGGTTTGTCAATGCCGTTAAAGATAATCTGACTAGAAATATTGAACTTGTCAAGATATCTTTTTACTGTTTCCGATATGCTTATTGATATGTCCGCTTTAAGATAACCCATTAACTTATTTTTTTTCAAATAAGTACTATGATAAGTATGAATATGTGTGTCCATTTTCCTTAAAAAAAAGCCAAAAACAATATCCTTTCTGGCATGTGTATGCAAGATGATTTTTTTTGAGGTTTTTCTTGCCTGAAACAACAATTTAATCACACCAAAAAACCCAAAATTTTTGCGGTTTATAAAAGAAATATCCTTTTCATTGGACAATAAATTGGAATAGTGTCCCGGTCTTGCTATTAAAACTTTTCTTAAGTCTTTAATGTCTATTCCCTTTAGAATCTCATATACTATTTTTTGGCATCCACCGTGATGCATATGATTAACAATGTGGAAAAGTGCTACATCTTTATTCTCCGGAATCATATTCGCTCAGGTTTACTTTTTATGATACTTTCCCTTACATAAAAATAATAGGGCATGTACATCCAAAATTTAAAGATTGGATATAATAAAAATGCTGCCACAAACAATAGAAGTGCACCACGCAAATGAAAATCTTCGCGATTGCCTTTGAACCAAATAGTCAAAAAATCTAGAAAGAAGACCAGAGTCCCCACTAGTCCGAGTTCAAATAAGAAAACGTGCAACTCACTACTGTCCCTAAACTTGGGGTCTGCTTCAAATCTTAATACGCTTAATTTGTTTTCAATCCCCAAAGTACCCCAAGAACCAAGCCCTTCTCCAAACATCCATTTCCAATTACCTTGCTCATTTAAGTAGTCTACCACCTTTTGGAAAGGTCTTACCCTTGAACCATAATTAAAAAGTTCAATACCAGATTTCCCTTTTTTTATTGAGGCCCTTCCCTCCAAAATATAGTTAATGGTAAGCGCACCTATAATCAATAAAAAAAATGCTATAACAAAATTTTTCTTCAAATACTTGTATCCGTAAACCGCCAGGAGTATAATCAATGTGCCAAAAGTTCCATTCAACAACATTACAAGAATTGTTACTATAAAAAGAGTTAGGTGCTTTTTGATAAATGCACTCAAGTTTTTTCCTATTAGTAAAAAAGTGTTAAAAGAAATGGCAATAGCATACCAATTTGGTTCTATAAAAAACCCGCGAAGCCTAATGGCCACAGAACTTACCTTACTGTAGTGGTCGGTATCTAAAAAATTAATCTGGTGATCAAAAAACAAAAACACAAAAAACTGGATTAATCCAGTAATAATCAAAATAATCTGAAATTGTTTAAAGACAGTTTCATTGATAAGATGAAAATTCTTCTTTACAAAAAAAAATACGTTCATTGCCAAAAAGAAATATACCAGAATAAAAAGACTTGTGAAACCAACTTTTATGGCGCCGCTAAAAAAAATGTAAATGCCAAAAATCAAAAGCCAAATATTAGCGGTTTTTAAACGAATCACAGCGCTTTTCCCCCTGAAAAGAAAGTAATACGTGTTTAATAAAAATATTAGTAGTATTCCTATATGAATTCGTATCCCGACATTTATTTTTAATAAGGAGTCAAATGCAAAACTCAAATAAACGAGCCTTATAAGAGTTTGATAGCCGAATATATAATTAATTTTCAATGGCACTTATAAGCATTTTTTGGCTTTTCGAAATTAATGAGGAATATTTATAGTTGATATCCTTGTAATCTATAGACAGTAGATGCATCTCTCTAATGTCGGATACTTCATAAATAAATCTGCCTTTTAAATCAAGATTCTCAAGAAGTGTCAATTGTCGTCGATTTAACTTTTTCTTTGTTTCTCTTGAGAAAACTGTAAAATTTCTCTTGAATATAAGCGAGTAAGCCGTGCCGTGGAATGAATTTGTACAAACCACACTGGCCCTTGAAAAAACCGCCAACCATTTTGAAGGCGACTCAATCAGGTAATTTTTGTCTGCCCAGTCAATTCTGTGATGCCCGAGATTTATCAAGGGCAATTGTACCCTTTCTTGAATTTCTTTTATATATAACCTAACGGAAGGGCTGTCTTCGGTAAGATATGAAATCATATAAGGCTGTTCAGGCACAAGAGTAAAATCCAGAATCTCGTTGTAGTCTTGAATCAAAAGTGAAGGATCAACAACTATTTCACTTTTAATCTCATCATTGGTAATTAAACCGAGTTCTTTTTTTCCAAAGTCTTCTCTCATTAAGATTTTTGAAAATCTATTTAGAATAGTTTTAATTTTATTGGTATCGTCGTTTTTGAAAGGAGTATTTCCTATACTGGCCGCATAAGCAATTCTTTTTTGATTTTTTGACGACAAAAAGTCCAAAAAATACCCTCTATCTATTTTGCCTCCTGTTATTTGGGTATTCCAAATTTGATCACTTCCACAAATAAAAACGCCCTCAACATTCTTAAACCCTTTTTCAAGCATCCTAATGTCAAAAAACACCTTAGTTGTCAGGGGTAAAAAGTTTTTTCTGAAGCGATGAAAACGAATATTCTTCCTTACCTTCTGTAGACTTTTCAATAAGCCCTTGGCTGGGCGGTAGGTTCGATACATGAAATATACCGGGCGGTAATCAATAATTTTCGTTCTGTAGTTATTCTCCTTTAGGAACCTGCTTAATGCATAGGCTTGGAGTACGGCACCATAGTTAAGGACATGATGAAAGGTGATTATGTATATTGTTTTGGGTTGGTTCTGCTTCATTTAGTTCTAGAAAATACGTTGATTTTTTTTATGGGAACAAAAACCCTCTTTATCCCCAAATTAGATAATACCGATATCTTTATCTTTCCTTTGGCAATACCCCTAGAATGACTTTTCAAAGCTTCTTTACGGACGTTTTGACATTCACAAAATATGCTGACAAAAAGCGTGAAATTGACCTAATGTAATGAATTAAATATGTCATAAAAACCTGAATAATTTCACAATGGACAAAGAGTAATGACTATACCAACGTTCCTTATCCTCCCAATTGATTTATTATGGCTTGAACTTTTAATGTTTGAACATATCGATAATCCACCTCTTATGAAACTTCTCCTCCGCATTTTTCCCATCGTTTAAAACGCCCCATTCTAGCAAGCCAAAGATATCATAAAATAGTTTCGGCCCCATTAAAAAACCGTTCTTAAAAAATTCTCTTATAGATAATAGCATTTTTGTATTTATGCAGGATGACCTGCTGTTGCCATGCCATTGACAAACAACTTTGTGAGCCAGTAAGTTTAAAAAATCTCTATGGTGACTTCATTTTCACCCCCACACAATATTTACTTGTAGGCTTATAACGATACCATAATTAAGTACGTATTAAAAGGTAGGGCGCAAGCCTTTTTCACCATTCAATTTAAGATATTAACCTCATTCATTGGTAAGATAAATTTCTGAGACGAAAATGATTTTTCAATAAACCTTATTTCAATTCTATCTATGTTACTAGGCTTTAATTTTGACCAGCTATTTAGTTTCCCCACATAGCCTTCACTAATTTTTATATAATTCTTAAGTTTCCTGTAAGCATTATCAGATTTCCATTTGTGCTTTTTGGACTTTTCCTCCAGTAAATGTTCAAAACCCTTTTTGGGAAATATACTTATGACCGTACTAACCTCATCATAGCCGACCGGAATAGAGTCCATTATTATCCTAATATCCGTTTTGTAATCATCTCCTACTAATAATCGCACGTCCCTTACGGTAACTGTTTTCCTTGTATTCCCTATTTTAAAAACATGAAAAGGTTCTTGTTCTATATTTGAACCCACAAAGTTGTAATTCCTCTCTAAGAACCTGGAAAAGTAAGAAGTAATTTTGGCTGCACCAGATTGAGTTACATGCACAGGATCGTAAAAGTCCTCAAACCTAAGGTCAAGGTCTGTTTTGGCTTCAATTGTGTTCAATTCTAAAATGCTTACATTTTTATAATTCCTAATCAATTTTTTAATGGATTCTATGGTCAATATATTTTCTGAACTGGCATCGATTTTAACATTATTTACCAGTAGAAATTCAATTTTTGGTTTCTTTTCAGCTAAAGTTAGTAGTTCTTCTAGTTTTTCTAAAGTTACCTCATCAATCCTGTTATACTTTGTTCTTCTAATGCTGGGCAACGTTTTATAAAATGTTTCGAACATCTCCTTATACTTCTCTAAACTCTTTTCATTTTGTTGTCTTTTTGGTTCAAAACCTAAAACCCTTCCTGATATAACACTCTTTTTTTGCTCATAATATTGTAATTTCTGTTCAACTGTAAGGTTATAGAGATTTCTAGTGGTCGAAGAAAGCCCTTGAAGCCATAATTCATACCTATTGCTAGGTATTATATCATTCAACAACACAAGTTTATCCATTGACAGATTATAATTAGATAAAGCCTTATTGTTAAAGTACCAGGATTTATCAGAGTCTGGTTTTGTAATTGTTGTGCTCGATATATCGATAACAATCAATTTGGGTTTTTGGGTTTCAAGTGCCCTTTTAAGAATAAAAGGCTCAAGACAAAACCTTCTTGCCGAAGTTCCCAAATGTATCGAACTTAATCCCGTTAAGCTTTTTAATAATAGTGGGTCATAGGCGGTATACAAGTAAGAATTACTAAGGAACAGGACATCAAAATTTTTGCTTTCAATAGATTGCAAGTTGACCTTAAGTACTTCATCCCAACTGGGTTTTACAAACCGCGGAACCAACAAATTCGATAGGATGCTAACCACAATCGTAAACAGAACAATATTGAGTACTTTAAAATTGAAAATATATAAAATTTGCTTGTTCATTACTATAATAACCAAAAATCAGCAAAAAGAAAACAATAAAAAGATAAACGATCCATCTGAACACTAAATTCTGCTGATACAGCCAACTCTTAAAATTCAATTTTGTATTCAAAAACTCTGCAACGAACAGAAATGGAACACTAATCAGTAAGGTTGTAATTTCTTGTTTCCCCAATCCATATTCGTAAATCTTATTGTCAAAAAAGTTTTGGATTTTAAGATGTTCAAGGTTTGATAATAACTCAATTGCTCCAGAGAACGTTTCGGCCCTAAAAAAGACCCATGCAATAGTAACAATTGTAAAAGTTACCAAAACTCTGTACAACTTAAAGGAAAACTTTTCTATACTCCATCTCAATTCTTCATATAGTCTTAGCTGGCTTTTATGATAGATCTTTTCTACAATTATTAGTAAGCCATGTATTCCACCCCAAATTATGAAGGTAGAAGAAGCCCCATGCCATAATCCACTAATCAGAAAAACAATAAATAAATTAATTAACATTCTTGGTTTCCCTTTTTTGTTTCCGCCAAGAGGAATATATAAGTAATCCCTAAACCAAGTGGATAACGAAATGTGCCACCTTCTCCAAAATTCAGTGATGGATTTGGCCAAGTAAGGGTTATCAAAATTCTTTTTAAGATCAAAGCCCATTATTTTGGCAATTCCAATTGCGATATCGGTGTAAGCAGAAAAATCGCAATAAATCTGGACAGAAAAAGACAACATAGCGATTAAGGATCCGAATCCATCATCTTCTACTGGGTTATTGTATATGTGGTCCACCAATACTGCTATTCTGTCGGCAATAACAACCTTTTTAAAAAAACCCCATGAAACCAACAAAATTCCATTCCTAAACCTTTGATAATCAAAGCGCAAATTCTTATTAAATTGAGGAAGTAAATTAGTCGTCCGTTCAATTGGCCCGGCAACTAATTGTGGGAAAAAAGAAACAAACAGCGCATATTTGCCAAAATGCTTTGTGGGTTCAATATCATTTCGGAAAACATCTACCGTATAGCTTAAAGCCTGAAAAGTATAGAACGAAATTCCAACAGGTAAAAGTATATCCAATCTTGGAAAACCTTTCTGTATTCCAAAACCACTTCCCAAATCCGAAAGTAGTTCCATTACAAAATTCGAATATTTGAAAAACCCTAGAATAAACAGGTTAGAAAAGAAACTTAAAAATACCCATAACCTTCTTTTGCGAATCGAATTGGACCTTACAATCAACAGGCTTGTAGTAAATGTAATTACAGTAGAACTAAATATCAATAACGCATATTTAGGATTCCAGCTCATGTAGAAGTAATAGCTTGAAACAAGAAGCCATAACCATTGTATCCTCTTAGGTAATAGAAATAAAACTATAACAACAACTGGGAAAAAGAGTAAAAATTCAATTGAATTAAATAACATATTCCTTTTAAATGACCACTACCTCACGCTCTAACGATATTTGAAACTTTTCTTGTACTTTTTCCAATATCTTTTGAGAATAGTCGAAGATTTCCCGCCCGCTGGCGTTAGCTTTATTTACAATTATTAAAGTCTGATCTTTGTATAGTCCAACCTTATGATAGCCTTTAGGGAGTTCTATATTTTTAATCAACCAACCTGCGGATATTTTTACATTTTTAGTATCATAAGGATAAATGACTGCGCCGGCAAACTCCCTTTTAATTTTATTGGCTTTTTCCATACATACTATTGGATTCTTAAAAAAACTACCAACATTCCCGATTTGTTTTGGACTTGGGATTTTAGAGTTTCTTTTGTTAATAATCGTTTGCCTGACTTTCTTTAGGGAAATGAACCCAAGGTTTTCCATTAGATTTCTCAAGATTCTATAATCAATCCCTATGCTCTTTTTCTTTCTGTTGAATTTCAGTGTTCTTAGTGCACCTATTAAGTCCAATACGATGTTGGTATAATGCTTAAGACGTTTTTTTAAAATGTTCCCTCTATACCCCATTAGTTTTCTTCGGTGTGGAGGAATCTTATTCAGTTTAAAGTCTACATAAGTAATGAGCATATGCTCATGTGTTTTTCTTTTGAAGATACTATCCCTATACCTAAAGCAACATTCATCATTAGTAAGATAAACTCTTTCTGATTTTCCAAAATCAAAGGCACAGACACCAACAATAACCTCCTCTACTTCAGTTCCATATGCTCCAATGTTCTGGACCGGGGCAGCGCCTACATTTCCTGGTATCAAGGACAGGTTTTCAATGCCATAAAGCGATCTTTCAACACAATAAGCTACAAACTTGTCCCACTCAAGTCCAGAACCTACTCTTAGAGTGACTGTTCGGTCATTTTCTTCAATAACCTCGATGTTTTCTATTTTTGAATGCAATACAAGTCCCTTAAAATCTTGTGTAAACAAAACGTTACTCCCTCCTCCCAAAATAAAAAATGGTTTTGAGCTGTCAGACCTCTTTTCTACAAATTCTTCCAGCTCGCCAATATTGACGAAACTGAAAAATTCAGATGCTTTAACATCTATTCCAAAGGTGTTATACTTTTTGAGTGAATAATTCTCAAATAAATCCATTCCTTTTATTTTGTAATTCGATTTGATAAGTCTTTCGCGATAGTTAGCCAACCAAACATTAAGCTTTTAGTCTGTATCCAAAAAATATCCCTATATCTTTTCATGAAAAAATGAAGTAGGTAAGAAGACAGAATAAAAGCTATTATAGAGGCCCATACTGCTCCTACCATACCAAATTGGATAATCAAAATATAATTAAGCAATATATTGACAGCGCCAGAAATTATACTCTTGATATAGGCAATTTGATGTGTGTTTTCAACAATCATTATCTGACCGGCAACCGCTCCCATTGCAACCAAAAATCCTTTATATGCAAAAATTTTCATGATGCCTATTGCTGGCTGATATTCAGGCCCATAAATTAATTTGATAATGATGTCAGAAGTCAACATTATCAAAAAAGAAACTAACAAACTCCCCCATATTAAGTAATCGGAGAATTTCTGTTTAAACGCTAAATAATCTTCATCATGTCTTGCTTTCTTCTCGACCAAAGTAGGTGCCAAAGATTCAGACAATATAATTGGCACAAAAACAATAGCACTAACTAGGGATACAGCTGCCGAATACTGACCCACTGCAAAATCATCGATAAAATTCCTAATCATAACTTGATCTACCCTTTGAATCAAAACTACCGCAAACCCAGATAATACCAATGGAGAAGAATCTTTAATAAGCTTCCATTTTAATCTATTGTTTATAGACCATTTAAACACATTTCCATGCTTGTTTTGGTAGATGAAAACTAATAACACCGAGAAAATTAAAAAATCAATCGTTCTTAGAACGACAAAGGCTGTCACAGAAGAATTAAAATATACAAGTATAACCGCCAGGATCAGAACCAACAGGGCAGTTATGCTTTCGGCTCTTATAATGAATTTGTTATTGTAGGACGAAATAAAAAAAGCTCTTAAAAACCTAAAGCATTGAAAGAAATAACTTAGTCCGTAAATGAGAATAAAACATTTTACAATAAAGTCATCTTCTATCAATAAGACTATAATTGTTAATACCGAATAGCCTACAAAGGCAAAAAAAACGCATATAAGTAAAGAAGTACCTAACAAATCTTGTTTACTTGCTTTCTTCTCGCTGAACTCCCGAACTAGGATATTCTGCAGTCTGAATTCGGCCAACACAGAAAATAATGAGACAAAACTCACTACATAACTCAAAAGTCCAAAGTCTTCCGGACCTAAAAAGCGAGCTACTACAATACTTAATAATGATAATTTTGCACCAGCAAAGAACTTTGCTAAAACGCCCCAAACAAGATTAAACGCCTTCTCTTTTATTTTCCTTTTTGTTCCCTTCAAATCTTACTAGAGAATTTTATCATAAAACAGGACTGATCCAATTTAAATCTATAATTTCTTGTCGTTTAGAAAAGAATCTCTTTAAAAATAAAAGTTGTAATCTATCATCTATTTTTATGTAAGTTCGGATATTTCCGTTTAACACTCATATTTTGTAGAGAGCCATCCGATGCGCACGACAATTGAATAGAGAAAATGTCCGGCAGTTTTCTAAATCATTCTATTTTATACATGATAATAGACTTGTTTAGTCCCATAAATTTTTCGAGATAGGTCTTTCCGTCTGGAAATAGTTCCTTCATTTGTTTAATGGTCAATAATCTAATTTCCTCTACTTTTTGAAATGCTGTATTTTTGTCATTATAGCCACTATGAAATAACAAAAGCAATTGAGTTCTTACTTTCTTGGGAAAATATTGAATCAAAGGCATTACATAATGAGGTTCAATAGGAAACCAGAAATTTGGAGTTTGTATGAAATAACTCTTCCCCACCCTCCTGACTTCTTTAGCCATTTTAAGTTGATTTTCCCAAGTAAATAAATGCTCAATTACGGAGTTAGAAAAAACCAAATCAAAAAAACCATTTTCATATTCACTAAGATTTGTCGCGGTACCTTTTAATGAAACGAAATTTGGCTTTGTAACCTTTTGGTGGGTTAAGTTTAAAAGGTAAATTTCTATTCCCTGAGTTTCCATATCCACATGTTCCAAAAAATCTATCATTTCCCAATACTTTTCAGTTCCGCCCACATCCAAAATTTTTAGAGGCCTATTTAACTTGTCAAGTTGCTCCAAAAAGAACTTAAATCTTGCTTTTCTTGCCTTAAGCGCAAACGACTTAGGGTCATCGTAATCAATCTTTTTCATATGGTGTTTACATGTTTTGTTAATGTTAGGGATGAAATTAAACCAGTTTAGTGCATTGGGCATCTAGATTATCTGACTAATGGTAAACTTGCTTTTACCATTTTTCTTAAAATATAAAATACATCTCCTTTCATAAGTCAAAGATATCACAAAATGATTTTGGCATTGCCAAAAATTAAGTTGACCTTTTGACTATTGCTTTGTCCAATTTTTTTCTTAAAACTAGGGGTAATGGCTGGGTAATCGGCAGCCATTTCCTGAAGGGTAATTCCCAGTTCTCCATCAGCAATGGTCACCAATGTTTAAACAATTACTGCAGTGATCTAAAGCTTGGAAGGTTTTTATCCTTTTCTGATAGGATAATATCGTCTTTAGGATATTCCCAGTCTATCCCCAAAACAGAATCGTTAAAAGCTATTCCTTTCTCTGCCTTGGGAGTGTAATAGCGATCACATTTGTAAGCGAAGATTACATCATCCGACAGCGCTAAAAAACCATGGGCCATACCTTTTGGTATAAAAACGGAGCGGTTTTCTTCTTCTATCATCTTCAACTTTACATGTTCACCATAAGTCGGGCTTTCCTTTCTCAAATCAACAATTACATCCAATATCTCTCCTTTTACTACCCGAATCAATTTTGCTTGGGCAAATTCTCCTGCCTGGAAATGAAGGCCTCTGAGCACACCTTTTTTGGAAAATGATAAATTGTCCTGAACAAAATCTATGTCCAATCCGGTGGTCTCCAAAAAACGGTCTTTATGGTACGATTCCAAAAAAGCACCCCTGTAATCTATAAATGTTTTTGGTTTCACTATAAAGCAACCGTCCAATTTTGTGCGAATAATTTTCACCTTTTTTTTATTAAAATTGCACTAAATATTTACATTTCCCATACTTTAAAAAGGGTTGGCCGACAAACGTAATTGTTTTTTCGCAATACAACCAAGTTTATAGGTTACTTCCGATGGCTTGCATTTTCAAACCTTGTCTTACCTCTATATTACCTCTTCGCATTGTGGTCCTGTCGCCAAGGAGGTAAAGGCTCCCTTTTCCAAGTGAGCAGTTCCTCAACCGAAAGTTCCAGCCTTTAACTCTCATCAGTTCCGATAAACTTAATGTATTTCTGTTTACCTCTTTTACAAGGTTGTAATTCCCTTTGGTGATTTTTACTACTTTATTGTTGAAAAGTAGATGCCAATAAAACCTGTACCCATGGTAACCAAAACGAAATATCCATAATTTTAGTGATATCAGGGTTTGTCTATTTCAGTGGATTTTTTGTTCAAATACTTTACTATGGACCATAAAAAGAATGTGGTGATTAAAATAGTAGGAAGCAACACAATGTTCTTGCCAAAGAAAGCCTTTTGGACTTGTTGTGGTTTTCCAAAATTAATAATGCTTATTACGTTTGTCTGCTCCCAAAGTTCAAGTTTTTTTCGTTCGGTATCCCTTATTAAACTATTTTTTAATTCAAAAAGACCTTTCATATCAAGACTCTCTTCACTATCCAGTACTATTCTGCCTTTTTCAACGGAATTCTCTTTTTCTCCTATTTTTTCTGAATAATTGGTGATTAAATCATCCAATTGGCGTATTACGGCTTCATTCTTTTCTATCCGCTCCTTGGCATTTTCCTGATAAATATGGATTAACTCTTCAAAATAAGGGTTAGAATTAATGTAATCCATTAGCTTTTTTGCACATTCCTGCCCGTAGACTGGATCTTTATAGAAAAAACTTATCCGATGATTGAGAGAACTATTGTTCATGATTTCATCACGTATTACTTCTGAGATAATGGACGTATTTTGAAAATTCTGTAAGGTTTCCAAATACTTCATCTGATCCTCTAAATTTTTGCCTTTCAGGTCTCCTTCTAAAGGACCTATTTCGATTTTGAACTCCTTCAACCGGTCAATAGGTATGCCCATTGGTTGAAAAAACGAGGTGTCTTTGGCTTTAATATTGGATTCGATTTCTTCAACAACGCTATATAGGTAATTCTTACTTTCAAGATTGGGCTTAACGATTATTTCGGTCTTCATTTTTTTAGTTACTATTTGATTTAGACCAAAACCGGCTCCTGCTCCCAAAACTGCTAAACCGATTAAAACAAAGGCGTTATTTTTGAGATATATAAACAGCCTAAGGAAACCCCTAAAGATTCTGCTAAAACCTTTTTGAATCATTTGGAACAATTGCCCCAAATCTATTTCGTCAGAGGAGTTTTGATTATTTTGTGGTTGTTTGTCTGCCATATATTTATGAATTGAAAATCTGTTTTAAAATCCGGTCCGTGATGAGGTAAGTGGGCTTTACTCCTGTAGTGCCCAGACCTCCTGAAGCAAGGGTGCTTCCCGTTTCCAAAGGATTGTCCGAGGCATAATAGGCATAGCGCACTTTTACATTTTCCCTTATACTATTTCTTATTTTAGAGGCAGATTGAATGGCCTTTTGATAGTGTACGCCTTCCATTTCCAAACCTATGACATTCCAGGTAGATTGATTGAAAAACTTGAGAATATCTTTATTTTGAAGGGATGTGCCCAGAACCGTTACCATGGCACCTTCAAAAACCTGTAATCCATGCCCTTCAAAATCTTCCTTGCAAAGTTCGTTCTTAAAGGGGTAATTGTCCGCCGTACCTTCAAAGATATGTGCGGATGGAATCATCAAATCGCCCTTACCGCCCTCCAGTATACCGGCCTTTCCCATAATGGATACGGATGCAATGTTCAAAAAAACGGGTTTCTTTTTTTTGGCCTTATAAGGCTTCAAAAACTCGTCTATAGTTTCATAGGCTTGTTCCCCAAAGGCATAGTCCATGACAAAGATAACAGGTTTTTCATTATCCGGGGTGTCTTCCGCAAGTTCATAACAACAGGCATCCGTGCCTAACTTTGCCAAATCAAAAACTTGAACATCAATGTTCGTTCCCGATGTATCATCCATAGACAGCATCCCATTTGTTTTGGCCAAGGCATTGACTTTATCCCTTAGCTTTTGGTTAGCGGGCAAGCTCAAAGTTTCATATATTTCCAAGGAATCTGTTGCGTCCGGAAACTCTTTTTTTAGGGCATTGCGTGCAAAAAGCGTGTTCATAACACTATGCATATTGGCGCTTATAATATGAATGGGCCTTTTTAAAAGGGAATGTTTTGCCAGAATTTCCTTGATTGTATTGGCCCATTGCTCCCCATGGATATGATGTCCAAGCCTTTCCCTCAGCAAAGAACTAAAAGTGATAGCGCGTTTGTTGCCTGTAATTTCTTCTTCGATAGCCAATTTTCCCAGCCAATAGATAATTTGCAAAAATCGGTTAGGGTTTTTACTGGTGGCCAGTTCCGTATATACCTCAAGTATCTCTGCAAAGGAGCGACCTAAAATTTGTGCCGTATGAATCAAGGCTACCTCTCTTTCTACCTGATTTAGTTTTTCTTTTTTAACCGCTTCCTCAAGTTTTACCCAATCACGAACGGTCTTATCCGTATCTTCGATTAAAACGCGCTTGCATATCTTTTCAGATTCAATAAAAAGGAACGTAAGATGTGTAAGGATATCATAAATATCTGAACGGCCTCGCGTAATCTCAATATTCATCTGCTCGTCATCGATACGATAACAATTACGCCTTCTCTTTGGGGGTACTATCGCTTTGAAGTGCGATTTCCCATAGCCTTCGTTAGAGGTAAGATTTATAAATCGGCATTGTTCTATGCCCTCCGGCAAGCGCTCCAAAACATAGATGAGTCCGTTCAGTTCAGCTTTTTCCTCGGCTATGGAGCCATATATCTCCGGACGTAAAAGTAATAAGGCATTTTTTAAGGACTCCCCAGAAACTCCTCCCGGTTTATAAAACCCTCTGTTGAACAGATGGCGCATGGTAATGTAAAGCCGCTCTATGGCATTCGTAGATTCTTGAGCCCTGGTTGTAACGGTTGTTTTGCCCATTGCGGAATTTCAAACAAAATTACAATTTAAAATTAATGTGGATTTAATTGTTGAGGGCTTTCTTGTATGCCGATAATGGGTCAGCGACTTTTCGGTCATTGGCCAGGCGCTGTACTTTGTTTTGACCTCCCAACCTTCCAATGGATTTCATGTATTCTTGAAATCCACCTTTTTGGATTTGGGTAATTTTCAAAGGTTGAAGAATTTTCCCATCGATTAGGTCAAAATAGTAACTATTCTGTTTCTGCAGCGAGTTGTCAAGGGTTTCAATGAATTTTTCCATTTCCGATGGTTCGTTCTCAAACTCTACCAACCATTCATGATAGGGAAGCTCGTCCTCTAAAGGAGTTATTTGCGGGGCCACCGTGAACTCGTTTATACTTGCATCGGTTGCCTTGATGGCCTCTTGCATGGCTTCTTCCACTTCTTTCGCAATAACGTGCTCTCCAAAGGCGGACAAGAAATGTTTTATTCGCCCCGAAACAATTACCTTATAGGGCCTGATAGAAATAAACTGAACGGTATCGCCTAGGTTATATGCCCATAACCCGGCATTTGTGGAAACGATCATCACATAGTTAATTCCAATTTCCACATCCTTGATCGTGATTCGTTTTGCGTCTTTTTCAAAAAAATCGTCAGCTTTTACAAACTCATAAAAAACCCCTGAATCCAATAAAAGCAACATTCCTTTTTCTTTTTGGGAATCTTGGTAGGCGAAAAATCCTTCGCTAGCGGGAAAAAGCTCTATGCTATCTACTTTACGCCCCATTAGGTTTTCAAATTTTGCCCGATATGGCTCATAATTCAGGCCTCCATAGATGAACAATTTAAAATTGGGGAACAAATCCCCAATATCCTGATTCGTTTTTTCATGGAGTTTCTCAAAATACATCTGAACCCAAGAAGGAATACCAGCGATTAAAGTCATATTCTCATCTACCGTCTCTTCTACGATAGCATTTACTTTGGTCTCCCAATCATCGATACAGTTGGTTTTCCAGCTAGGCAAGCGATTTCTTTGAAGGTAATTGGGGACGTAATGGGCCGATATCCCGGATAACCGCCCCAGTTTTATGCCATTCTTCTCCTGTAGCTCAGGGCTTCCTTGCAAAAAAATCCATCGGCCATCGACAAAATCCGCGTTTCCGGTTTCTTGAATATAATTTAAAATGGCATTGCGCGAGGCCATGACCTGGTATTTGATAGATTCTTTGGTAATTGGAATATACTTGGCTCCGGAAGTAGTACCTGAAGTCTTTGCAAAATAAATAGGTTTTCCCGGCCAAAGCACATCTTCTTGCCCATCTACCACTTTTTCCACATAATCCTTGATTTCCTCGTAGTCCCGAATAGGTACTTTTTCTACAAAATCCTGGTGTGATCTGATGGTCTCAAAACCATGGTCCTTGCCAAATTGTGTTTTTGAAGCTTTTTTGATAATTTCCCTGAAAACGCTTTCTTGGGCGGCAATGGGATGTTTTACCCATTTTGCCGTTTTCTTGGCCACTTGCTTAGCGAATATTTTGGCGGCAAACGCTTTTAAGGACATTTGGATTAATTAAAGTCTATGAAGTTCATAGGATTTATCGGGGTTCCATTGTCCCAGATTTCAAAGTGAAGATGGGGGCCCGTGGTTAACTCACCAGTATTTCCGACGGATGCGATTACCTCTCCTGCCCTTACGATATCGCCCTGAACCTTACTCAGGGATCCATTGTGCTTGTAGACGCTCAAAAGCCCATCATCGTGCTCCAAAATAATAACATACCCTGTGTCCGCAGTCCATTCCGAAAAAATAACCATGCCATTGGCCGCTGCTTTTACCGGAGTGTCCTTGGGGGCCGCCACATCAACGGCAAAATGCCTGATTTCTGTATCATATCGCTGTGTGATGGTACCGTTGACCGGAGGGAAAAGTACTAGGTTGGATTTGTCCATATTCCGCTCAAACAAATTATACTTGTCTTCCAAGGCTACCTCCGCCCGAAGCATGGAATCTTCACGTATTGGTGTAAGGTCTATTGTAGATGGATCTAGTTTGAATTGTTCAAAAAGCGAATCTCTATTAACTTCGTTGTTCTCGACATCTCCCCTTAGAACCATTCTGATGTTATTTAAGTACCTATTGGTATAATCCAGTGTTCTCACCAAGGAATCTGTTTTATAGGTAAGTTCGGTTGCCTGCCGCTTAAGTTTGGTAGAGGAATACCCTGGTATATATTCGCGTAACGGGGTAAATGCAATAAGCAGGGTAGTTAGTCCTATTAATCCTATGATACAAAGAGATCCCGTAACGAAAACATTAAGGCGGCTCAACTTGAAGGAAATCTTTTCTTCAAAGGTGCTCTCATTAAGTATCACCAAACGATACTTGTGCAGAAGTTTTCTTCTTATTTCCTTACGTTTTTTGACTTTTTTGGCCATAGTATACAAAGATAAGGATGCAAATGAATTTTGTTCGGTTCCAATTTAAAAATTGGGCTTTCCTATAGATACGGGAAAATGCGGATAAAAGTCCATACAATTTAATTGTTACGCTTTCGTTGATATTAACAATGAACTAATTACTTTATTTAGTACATTTGTTATCCATATAACTCATAAACTATGACAGCTTTACATATATTTTTGGCCATTGGCCCTTGGCAAATAGCTATAATTGTTATGGTAGTTCTTCTTCTTTTCGGGGGCAAAAAAATACCGGAGCTGATGCGCGGCCTTGGCAGTGGTATCAAAGAATTCAAGGATGCTTCCAAGGAAGATGATAAATTGGAAGAGAAAAAAGAATAGAAAATCATTTGTAATATGTATTCCAAGCCTAGTGGGTCCACTAGGCTTTTTTGTGTTTGCCACACTTTATATACCATTTGGTTTTTCAAGGAAGTCCTATTGTAGACCAAGCTAACTTTCATCTACACGACAAAAATCCATTCTTTTACAACAAAAAAGGACCGGAGCATACAGTAAGGCGGACTTTCAACGTTAAAAGGCATGTACGCGTGTGACTTTGACAGAGGCACAACATACGTTGAAAATGAAATCGACCTACCCCCCTCTTCACATGAAAAAACTGATTTTAATCCATGTATTCCTGGTTTCCCTTGGTTTAGTCGCCCAAAACGACTCCCAGGTGGGCCTTGCGGATATTGATCGGGAAATTGGCCAGAACGCTTATCCGGCCAATGATGGCATGTCTTCCATTGCTTTTAGCGAAACCTTTGAAGAAGCTGCCAAAAGAAACAAAATCGCCCATAGAAAACTTACTAACCTTCAGGATGTCGAAGACGGTTATTATATTATTGCAGGTATTTTTAGTAGAAAGGAGAATCTTAAAAAAACCGTTAGAAAATTTACCCGAAAAGGATTTGCGGCAGGATACATAACCAATTCCGAAAACGGCCTAAATTATGTTTATCTGGAATACCATCCTTTTGGATTGGAAGCTGTTGATGCCTGTTCGTCCAAATTAAATGGAAGGTACAAAGGGGATATGTGGATTTTGGAGGCAGAAAAGGAAGTTTTTACAGAAGAGACCATAGCCTTGGAAAAGGTGGATTATGAAATGCTCAATAATAGCAATGCCGGTTCACAGACCTCCTTGCAAAAGGAAATCAACACCCCAAGAAAAACCCTGCTCATTCAAAAGGCCGATCAATACTTTGACAAAATGTGGTATGCCGAGGCAGCGGAACTTTATGAAGAGGCATTAAAAAAAGGAAAGGACAACTACTCTTTTGATATTATCCAAAAAGCAGGGGATGCCCATTATTTCAACACCAATATGGAAAAGGCATTCCATTGGTACGACTTACTTTACAAGAATTATAAGGATGAAATGTCAGCTGACAACATCTTCAAATATGCGCATTCTTTAAAGGGGACGGGTAAATATGCACGCTCCAAACGGTTGATGCGATTGTACGGCCGTAAAATGAAAAAAGGTGATTTCGCAAAGGTCATGGATGATGGAGCACAGACCCGTAATGAAATGGTCTTGGACAAGATTTTAGGTGCGGAGGAAAAAGTGGATATTCATAATTTGTCCATCAATTCAAAATATTCGGAATTTTCCCCCATGTTCATGGATTCAAACCAGGTTGTCTTTGCCTCCTCAATGGACTCGTCTTTTTTTACCACCAGGCGATATAAATGGAACAATCAGCCTTATTTGGATCTTTATGTGGCTAAAATGAATGAAGAATCCCAGGACCTTCGGAATGCCGTAAAATATTCAAAGAAAATCAATACCAAATACCATGAAGCCTCCGTAACCTTTTCGCCCGACAACTCTACCATGTACTTCACACGAAATAATTATGGCAAAAAGTTGAAGCGCGATAAAAATGGAGTCAATCACTTAAAAATATATATGTCCAAAAAAGTTAATGGAGATTGGACCGAGGCGGTGGAGGTTCCGTTTAATAGCGATAATTATTCTACTGGCCACCCAGCGTTAAGCCCGGACGGCAAACAATTGTATTTTGTCTCCGATATGCCAGGAAGCATCGGCCAAACTGATATTTTCGTTGTAGATGTATTGGGAGATGGGGATTTTTCAGAGCCTCGGAATTTAGGCCCTACCATAAATACGGAAAGAAAGGAAATGTTCCCTTTCATCAGTGCCGAAAAACTATACTTTTCCTCAGATGGCCATGTCGGCCTTGGTGGATTGGACATATATGAGGCAGCATATGAGCCTGAGGAAGGTTTTGGGGAGGTAGTGAACCTCGGCAAGCCCATTAATAGCAATAAGGATGATTTCTCCTATATTGTAAACGAAGGTACCCTAGAAGGTTTCTTTGCCTCCAATCGGCCCGGAGGCAAAGGGGATGATGATATCTATTCCTTCAAGCGGTTGGTCGTAGAGGAGGTTCCGGAAAATCTCAACGCAATAGCAGGTGTGGTTACCGAAATGATTACCGGAGAGGTTATGCCTAAGGCTCTGATACAACTATTGGACGAAAACGGAATAAAGCTTAAGGAAGTCATCACCGAAGATGATGGATCTTTTGTTTTTGAGGATTTGGACGGAAATACCAAATACACGCTTAAGACAACACGGGGAGAGTTTTTTGACAATACATTGGAGTTAAGTACTAAAGAGAACGAGCGTTTGGAGGTAGGCATTTCAATGCGGAGATTAAAAGAAATGATCGCGATTGAAGATGGCATTAAAAAGTTGAAGACGGATATGATACATTTTGACTTTGATAAATCCTATATACGAAAGGATGCCGCTCAAGAATTGGACAAACTAGTAGAGGTTATGAACGAATACCCCGATATGGTCATCAAAATTGAATCCCATACAGATTCTAGGGGTAGTAGGGTATATAATGAATACCTATCCGACAAAAGGGCCAAATCTTCAAGAGATTATTTAATTTCAAGGGGGATTGCACCAGAACGTATTGAAAGTGCCAAAGGTTTTGGAGAAAGTCAATTGCTCAATGAGTGTGACGGTACGGTTAGATGTAGCGAAGCCAATCACTACCTGAATCGTAGGTCCGAATTTATTATTGTAAGCATGTAGGTGAAGACATAATGCATAAAAAAGGCCGTGGCTTGGGAAAATCAAGCCACGGCCTTTTTTGTTCGTAAATTTGATATAGGCCATTAATCGCTGGGCAGCACTAAGAAGCTCCATTCATAGGAAAAACAAATTTCACAACAGCTCTGAGGCCCTTTACAACAAAAGGTGTTCGATGAAATACAAAAATGTTCGTTTTTTAGTTATACATATAACCTATTTAACTAAAATCCCAACATCATGAAAAACTTCCTACTTATTAGAGAAATTTATCTGGAAGCTTTTAGAAACCTCGGCCACTATTTAGTGAAGTCTTATTTTAAGGCTTTTTCCTGGTTCTGTTTCGCCAGCTTCTTAATTGTTCTTTATGCTTTTTTATTTAGAATTTCAACAGGTTTTGCCTTTGACTGATCGTATAATACCAACCTAACTTTTGATTAGAGCGTCCTTTAGGGGACGCTTTTTTTGTCGCACAAAATTTCTATGGCATTGCGGGTATATGTCTCTTCGGAAATCCCGCTTTTGTAAATGCTTTACAGCGTTTCATCGTGTCTTTTACCGAAAAAGAAATACGTTTTGCCGAGCCAGAAAAATACCCTGTTTTACACAACCATAATTTGCAGGCTTTTATCCAAAAAGTTTAAGGTTGACTTGATAAATTTTGAACTTAGCTTCCTAATTAACTTGAAAAAGAGAAAGCATATGAACAAATTACTACTTGTAAAGGAAATTTATGTGGAAGCATTCAGGGACTGGACCTATAAAATTCTTAATAGGTATTTTAGAGCCTTTTCTTGGTTTTGTTTTGCGTTGCTGGCAATTGCGGCTTATGCCCTTGTTTATAGAATTTCCACTGGCTTTGCCTTCGGATGACAAATATAATTTGGCCAAAAAAAGAAGTGCCCCTTAGGTGTTGTCCATAAGGGGCACTTTTTATACGCAAAACCATGTTCGAAGGGATTGATTCTTATTGTGTTTCAAATCTTAGTGTTTTTAAAATAGCCTCCAGCTCAAACATATAATCTCTTTTTTCCGTTGCGGGGGCAAAAGTGAAACCCTCCAAAACCATTTTTCTTGAGTTTTTAGTGTCATCAACAATATATGTTACAAAGGGCCCTGCCATTGGATAGTTCTTGATGTCCCAAATACCTCTAACTTCTATTACCTTCTTTTCATTGATAACGGTATGATATACGGAGGGGGCAAATGCCGGCTCTGTACGCATATGGGTTCTTTTGCCAGGCACATCCGGTCCAGGAATGTATTTACTGCCTACGGAATCGCGCATACTAACGATATCCCTTACCAAAGTTGAATCGTTTAAGAAGCTATTGTAAGCCACCTCATAAGCAATAATATTCATGGTTCCCTTTGGAACTTGCCTATCTATCCAAACAAAATTATCTTCGTGTTTCCCTACTTTGTAAATGGATGGAATGGTTAGGGAAATTCCGAATTCTTCCTGCAAAACTTGTTCCTTGTTTAAGGAACGCAAGAATCGTTTCTGTGCTTCCTTTACTTCCTGGTTCTTGAATTCAGCTATGATCTGATTTGACTTTTCGTTTAAATTCTCTATGATTTCATCTTCTGTCCTTCCCTTAATAACCGCAACTTTTTGGGGAGAGGCATACATATCCGTCTTTATATGGGCGATATCCAAAGAATCCTTTTGAACGTACAATGTGGAACGTCTATGTCTTGTGGTGCCTGTAAAAACGCTAGGAGGCAGGTGTTGGATCGTAAAAAGTGGCTCGTCCCAAATAAGGCCTACCACAGGTGCCGCAAAATGTCGTCGCACTTCATCCCCAACTTTTCCCTTCCACAACTCGTTGTCCATCACCACCGCCAAAGAGTTTATAGCACCTACTGAGTTGGGTTTATAGTCGTTCTTGTTCGCATTCTTGCATGAGTTGACGGATACTGCTATGAAAAGCAGAAATAGTACTTGCAGTTTTTTCATTTTATGTCCGGATTAATGCTTCTGAGCGTGTCCCCAATATAGGAAAATACAATGTAGCTAGCTACCAAAATCGTTCCATAATTGCTAAACTGGCACAAGAATTTAACCCTTTTCCAAGATTAGGAAGGGCACTCACAAAGCTTGAGCTTGGTTCCCGGCTTAAGACTATTGCTATTAAGTCCGTTCCATTGCTTTAGCTTATCGACACTAACACCAGGGTATTTCCGGGATATTGTCCAGAGTGAGTCCCCACTACGTACCGTATGCACTTTTGTGCCGGGAGGAAAACTCTGGTTTTGTGCTGTTGAAGTCGTGTTGGTAGGTTTGGTGGCGACCGCCGCTCCGGGCGTTCTTCTGGGGAAAATGGTCAGCCGCTGTCCTATCCTAAGGTTATTACTTCGAAGACCATTCCATCTTTTTATTTGGCTTACGCCTACCCCATATCTTTCGGCTATCTTTCCAAGGTAATCGCCACTCCTTACCCGGTAACGGATCCTATTGTTCGCGGCTTCCTTTACTAATCTTGGTAATGGACTTTCCTTACTTTTCAATTCTTTTTCAACATGGGCGTAAATGGCTTCCTCATTGGCCACGAATTTGCCCATAACGGATTTGGGTAGACGCAGAATATGAGGTTTACCATCAATATATGGGATTACGTTTAGTTTATAGGAAGGGTTCAAAATTTTCAGATCTTCCGTACTTACATCAATAAGCTCGGAAATCTGGTCAAAAGTAATAAGGCTTTTTACGTGTATTGTATCTGTTTCAAAATAAGGTCGCTCAATTTTTTTCCTGATAAGGTCATGTTCCTCGGCATATTCAAAAATATACATTGTTGCTAGGAAAGCGGGCAGATAACCTGCGGTCTCCCTGGGAAGGTTACGTCGAATATTCCAGTAATTCCTGTAGCCACCAGACCTCCGTATCGCCTTGTTTACATTTCCAGGACCCGAATTGTAGGCTGCTAGGGCCAAATCCCAATCACCAAAGATGTCATAGAGTTTGGACAGGTATTTACATGCAGCTTCGGTGGATTTAATAGGGTCACTTCGCTCATCCACATAGCTGGTGACATTAAGCTTGTACATTTTTCCGGTTCCATACATAAACTGCCAAAGACCGGTTGCTCCCACTCGCGATCTCGCCTTCGGGTTTAAAGCAGATTCCACAATAGATAAATATTTCATCTCTAGGGGAATATCGTAATTGTCAAATTGCTGCTCAAAAAGTGGGAAATAGAATTGGCTGGTGGTTAGCATTCGTTGCATCAGGTTCCTTTTGCGGGTTAGAAAGGATTTGATGACGTTTTCCAAAGATGGATTGTAAACTACGTTGAAGGGTGTTTTCTGGTTTAATTTAGCCAGTCTGGCTTTAAGGCTGTCCGTCGGTAAGTTATAGATATATTGTTGTTCCTCTTCTTCAGAAACAGCCTCCAAACTTTGTGTAGATACCTCATGGTACATCTCATCAGAAAGTGCTGCATTCTCATAAAGCTCCTTCATCCAAAGACTATCATATCTGGCGGCAGCGCTATTATCTTTTAAATTGAATCTTGGTTCACCTTCCTCCGTAATCAATACAAGAGGATTGTCTTTTAATATCAACTTGGAATCTGTCCGGTCTTTTTGTTCAAAGCCTTGTAAGTCCAAAGCTGTGGTATCCGTAATTACGACTGGGGTGCTAATGCTATCCGTTTCTTGGGCGTATAACCAATAAATACATGAAAAGAAGGTTAAAAAAGCGAGGCAACTGTTTCCTTTTGACATCATGGACTAAGCTAAAAGTTAAGGAGGGGCCAGCTAAAATCGCTTTTTTTTTGCAAAGAATAAAATTTTGCAATGTTAAAGCCGCACCTTCGGACTTCAATGCCCGTTAATCGATAACGCCCTTATTCGCCGATTATTGCAGCTATTCCTGGTAAGGTTTTCCCCTCCAGGCTTTCCAACATTGCGCCGCCCCCAGTGGAAACATAACTAACTTTGTCCTCAAAACCGAATTGCTTTACCGCGGCCACGGAATCTCCACCGCCAACTAAGGAAAATGCACCATTTTGTGTGGCCTCATCTATATAATTCCCGACAGCTATGGTTCCTTTGGCAAAATTTTCCATTTCAAAGACCCCCACAGGGCCGTTCCATAAAATGGTCCTGCATTTTAAAATAACTTCCCCAAAAAGCTCCAAAGTTTTCGGTCCAGCATCCAAACCCTGCCATCCCATGGGTATTTTATCTACATCCACCACCTGGGTATCGGCTTCGTTGGCAAAATCATTTGCCGCCAAAACATCGAAAGGTAAATGTAGTTCCACTCCTTTTTTTTCGGCCTGGTCCAAAATCTCCAAGGCAAGTTCCATCTTGTCATCCTCGCAGATGGAATCACCAACTTGGCCACCTCGTGCCTTTACAAAGGTATAGGTCATTCCACCACCTATAATCAGGTGGTCCACCTTGTCCAAGATATTTTCTATAATGGTAATTTTACTGGATACTTTTGCACCGCCCAAGATACCTAAAACTGGTTTTTCTCCGGTTCGCATTACTTTTTCAATAGCATCGATTTCCTTTGCTAGTAAATATCCAAAACACTTTTCGCCTTTAAAAAACTGGGCCACTATTGTGGTTGAGGCATGTGCACGGTGTGCCGTTCCGAAAGCATCGTTCACGTAGATGTCCCCTAGCTTTGAAAGCTTTTCTGCAAATCCTAAATCTCCCTTTTCCTCTTCTGCATAAAACCGAAGGTTTTCCAAAAGGAGCACTTCACCTGGCTGCAATTCCGAAACAGCTGATTCGACATTATCCCCAACACTATCGTCCACAAACTTTACTTGAACTCCAATAATCTCGGAAACCCTGGAGCAGATGTGTTTTAGCGAAAGTCCAGGATTGCGCTGCCCCTTGGGTCTTCCCAAATGGCTCATTAAAACTGCACTGCCGCCATCTTCAAGTACTTTTATGATAGTGGGTTTGGCCGCTTCGATTCGATTGGTATCCGTTACATTAAAATCCGAGTCCAAAGGAACATTAAAATCTACCCGAATCAGGGCTTTTTTGTTTTCGAAGTCAAAATCATCAATAGTCTTCATGTGGAAAGGGTTTAGAGAGTGGCAAATGTAAAGATTTCTATGCTTCGGATAAAGGGCTGCCGGTTTTATTTAGGTTAACTATGAACCGTCTGATTTGAATCCCCTGATTTGTAAACGAATGGTTATCTTTGAACTATGCTGTTCCGGGAAATTTTGGGCCTTGACCATATTAAACGCCACTTGGCAAAAAGTGCCGATGCCGGCCGTATTCCGCACGCGCAATTGTTTGTTGGTCCAGAAGGATGTGGAACTTTGCCCATGGCCTTGGCCTATGCACAATATATTATCTGTTCCAACAAAAACGGAGAAAACGAGGAGGGCATAAACAGCAGCAATTTAAAGTTTAAGGCATTGTCACACCCAGACATGCATTTTGCCTTTCCCGTGGCCAATACAGATAAGGTGAAAAGCCACGCCGTAAGCGATCATTATTTGGAAGAATGGCGTAAGTTTCTATTGGAACAGCCTTATGGAAATCTTTTTGACTGGTATCGCCTAATTGGTATTGAGAAAAAACAGGGGCAAATCGGTGTGGATGAAGCTCAGGATATTGTCAAAAAATTATCCTTAAAATCATATGAAGGCGGTTATAAGGTGATGCTTATTTGGATGGCCGAAAAAATGAATACGGCAGCGGCCAATAAATTGCTCAAACTCATTGAGGAGCCCCCCGCGAAAACAGTTTTTTTATTAATCGCGGAGGACGAGGAGCAAATTATCCAAACCATACGTTCACGCTGTCAGATTCTTCATTTCCCTCCCCTGGCCGAGCAAATTATAGCCGATGGTTTGGTAGAAAGGGGATTGGTAAGGGAAGAAGCGCTACAACTCGCCCAGGAAGCCAATGGTAATTTTAATAAAGCGTTGGATCTAAAGAACCGCGATTCGGAGGACCTGGTCTTTGAAAAATGGTTTGTGCAATGGGTTCGCAGTGCGTTTAAGGCCAAGGGCAACAAATCTGCCATTCACGAGCTTATTCTTTGGAGTGATGAACTGGCCAAGACTGGTAGGGAAACACAAAAGAAGTTCTTATTGTATTGCCTGTCCGTAATGCGGCAGGCACTGATGATCAATTACAATGCAAAGCCATTGGCCTATATGAAAATTCATGTGGACGGATTTCAATTGGATAAATTTGCTCCCTTTGTCCATGAAAACAATGTCCTAGAAATTGTTGAAGAGTTGGAAGAAGCACATTTTCATATAGAGCGCAATGGTAATTCAAAAATTATTCTTACCGATCTTTCCATTAAACTTACACGCTTATTGCACAAAAAAGCGGCCTAAAATCTTATTTTATGCAGGGTATTCTTAATTATGCTACGGAAATTCTTTTGTTGCTCTTCCTGATTATCACATTTTTACAAAGCGGAATCGATAAGGTGTTTGATTGGAAGGGAAACTTAACTTGGCTCAAGGAACATTTTGCCGGTACCCCCTTACAAAATCTAGTGCCAGTACTTTTAGGGACAGTTTTGCTATCTGAAACCGCGGCCGGAATATTGTGCGCTGTAGGCCTCTACCAAATCGTAGTCTTGGGAGATGGCACAGTCGCATTTTATGGGGCCATTATGTCCTGTATTTCCTTGTTAATGCTTCTGTTCGGACAACGAACTGCCAAGGATTATGACGGGGCCAAGACCATTGCGATATACTTTATACCGGCTATATTTTTAGTCTTTTTGTTACAGGGTTAGAAGGCCTCGATTTTCAATCGAGGTGCTATCGTAATTCACTATTTCTTGTACTTGTCGTTTAGGATTTTGATGATTTCGTCAGTAAGGTCATTGGCATCGACGCCATAAAGTACACTGCCGCCTTCACCACCGCCAAGGATATAGGTATACCCTTGAGTTTTACCATAAGCCTTAATTTCCTTTTTCACCTTGCTTACTACACTATCCATTTCAGTCTGTCCTTGAGCTTGTAATTGTTGGTCTTCTTGCTGCAACTGTTGCCCTATAAATTGGCCGCGTTGCTGCATTAAAGCATATTCTTCCTGAGCCTTTTTTTGTGACATGCTTTGTGCCTTCGTTTGAAAGGCCTGCGCCTCCAATTGAAAAGCCTGTGAAATACTGTCCCTTTTTTTGGTAAGTGCCTCTACTTTGATCTTAAACTTGGATTCAACATCAATCTTCTCTTGATATTCATCCATTAACTTTACATTGTCTACAAACCCAATTTTTTCTTGCTTACAAGAAAGGGCAATCAATGCGATATATACAATTGCTATTTTCTTCATAGGTTTACGTTTCTGTATTCAAATTGGATACTCATATCCAACTCTGAAGTGATTTTTTAAGTTGGGCAAAAATAGGAAAGCTTTTTGGATAAAAAGGAAAAGTATTTCAGCGATTACCGTTTACCATCATGGTCAGATGCAATAGTATATGAAAAAATAGATAAAATCTATTTTTATTTTTGTTTTCAATCAATTAAAACTATTGGGGTCCGCTTGAAATGGATGCGAAACAACGCGCAAAACAAAAAGATATATCCAATGCTCCTTGTCTATCTCAAAAAGCCCTAAAATCCTCTTAAAACAAGTTTTAAGCATTTTGAAGGATGTAAATGAGCGAAGAATACTCTCCAGAACCCAGGGCTTTAATATTGGACCATAAACCTATGCAACACGCCTTTATAAAATTGGTCCTGCCGGTTTTGTACTTTTCTGAAAGCATGGCCACATAAAATGCATCAAAGAACATTGGCCTTATTTCTATAATCTTCATCTTGTGCCGGGAAAACAACTTCTCCATTGCGTTCCTAGAAAAATGCCAAAGATGCCTTGGAACATCATAGGCTGCCCAGCATTGTCCGTAGTGTTTCGCATCATACGAACGGAAATTTGGAACTGCTATTACCAGAATACCTGTATTATCCAATTTAGAAATCAGTTGTGTAATTTGTTCCTCCAAATTAGGAAGATGCTCCAACACATGCCATAAGGTAATCACTTTGAATTTACCGTTTTTAAGCCTGTCCATCTCGGAACAAACATGTACTCCCTTGGCTTCGGCAAGTTTCCTTGCCCTAGGATTAGGTTCTACGCCCATGGCCAACCAGTCACAATTTTTGGAAGCAACTAAAAAGTCCCCCGTACCCGAACCGAAATCCAAGAGTGTTCTCTCCCCTTGCCCATAGCGTTCTATCAATTTCACTTTTTTGGCTAAGTTGTATTTCTTGACCGCTTGATAGAGCTTTTCGATTAAGCTTTTGTTCGCGTCGGTATGTGAAATATAGGCTTCACTTTGATAGTATTTGCCCAGTGCATCCGGACTGGGCTCCGTTATCAACATATCCATATCCGCATCATGCAGTAAATGAAATTCTTCCTGGGAAACGGCGTAATCCTTAGTTTTTAAATACAACTTCATTGTAGTTATGAGTGGACAGATATTCCTGTTTTATCGACCGAAGATACTTTAAAACAGCTTCTCTTGAAAGAGAATTCTCTTGGAGACAATCTCTATCAAAATCAGCATAAGACTCAATAGCAATATACCAATTCCCAATTCTAGAGGAATGGGCGTCCTCTAAAATGGGGTCCATGTCCGCACTATTCAAAAGTCCATCGATTACCAGTGGAATCAAATTAATTGTCTTCGTCGGTATTTCTACTTCATAGAATGAAAAGAAATACTGTTGCCCCGCAATTTCAAATGGGATATCGTCGTAGACATTTTCATCATTTAATGCGAACTTTGTATTCACATAATGGTAAAATTGATCAGCGTCTTTTGGGTCCTCAAAAATGAACATTTCACGTTTGGGAAGTCCCTTTCTAAATTTTTTCCCCTGGGTTATTTTGTAATCATCAATGTTCGGTGCTACACGAAGCGGAATACAGGAACAGAAAAGGAGCGAAATGACAATAAAAGGAACTATCCGAGACATATGCAGTTGGCTTAATTGTCATAAAGACCATCAAACACTACGCCAATTTAATCACAAAACTTTACACTTTGCAAAAAAGAGGAAATACAATTCTACATTCTATGGAATCCGTCCCAAGACCACTTCTTAGGAAATCTGAATCTGAAGCAAGTTTTTGAAAAACCATTGTTTCTTCAAAATGTTCCACGTGGAACATTTGTGAGTCAACGCCCTAGAAACACTAATAAAACGCTTATGTCCGATGGCGACACTCCACTGATGCGAGATGCTTGCGATATGGTTACGGGACGAATAAATTCCAGTTTCTCTCGGGCCTCAAAAGACAGTGATTTTAACTTGGAATAATCAAAATTCTCAGGAATCCGAACGTTTTCCAGTCGATTTAATTTGTCGGCATTGTTCTTTTCCTTGGCAATGTATCCCGAGTATTTTACCTGAATTTCGGTTTGTTCCAAAACTTCCCTATCCAAATTGTTCTCTACAACAAAATCCGAGACAGCGTCCAATTGCAGCATGTGATTCATAGTGACCTTAGGCCTTGAGAAAACCTTGAACATCTTATCCGATTGCTTGACGGGTGCCGAATCTAAAACCTCTAAGATAGGGTTGATGTCTTCTGGTTTTACACTTGT
This sequence comes from Ulvibacterium sp., assembly GCF_028285715.1. Taxonomy (GTDB): domain Bacteria; phylum Bacteroidota; class Bacteroidia; order Flavobacteriales; family Flavobacteriaceae; genus Ulvibacterium. The sequence continues at coordinate 396,380 of NZ_JANQOO010000020.1, read as the reverse complement.
ATCCTGAAAAAATGAGACAAAGGCACTGGATTTATTCCGCTTTTCTTCCATTCTGCGTAGACGATTCTCCTTGGCAAGACCAATGGAATATCCTTTGGGAGTCAACCGTAAATCCGCATTATCCTGACGTAATAAGGTTCGGTATTCAGCACGCGAGGTAAACATACGATACGGCTCTTCCGTACCTTTTGTAATCAAATCATCAATCAATACCCCAATATAGGCTTCATCTCTTTTTAATACCAACGGTTCCTTTTCAGAAATCTTTAAATGGGCGTTGATTCCCGCCATGAGCCCCTGTGAGGCGGCCTCCTCATATCCGGTAGTTCCATTAATCTGTCCAGCAAAATAAAGATTCTCACAAATCTTTGTTTCCAAAGTGTGCCGTAATTGCGTCGGTGGAAAATAATCATACTCAATAGCATATCCCGGCCTGAAAAATTTAACATCTTCAAAACCCTCAACCAATTTCAAGGCCCTATATTGAATGTCTTCAGGCAAGGACGTAGAAAATCCGTTGACATAAACCTCCACTGTATGCCAGCCCTCAGGTTCCACGAAAATTTGATGCCTATCCTTTCCGGCAAATCGATTGATTTTGTCCTCAATAGAAGGACAGTACCTCGGTCCAATACTTTTAATTCGCCCATTGAACATTGGAGATCGATCAAAACCCTCCCGCAATAAATTATGAACCTTCTGACTGGTGTATGTCATATGACAGTCCCTTTGCGTCTCCAACGATCGGGTATCTAAATATGAGAACTTCTCAGGATCGGAATCTCCGGGTTGGACAATCATCTTGGAATAATCCAAAGATCGTCCATCTACCCTTGGTGGCGTGCCCGTCTTCATACGTCCGCTATCGAAACCAAAATCGGTCAATTGCTCCGTTATTCCAGTAGCGGCTCTTTCTCCGGCCCTTCCACCACCAAATTGTTTGTCCCCAATGTGAATAAGCCCATTTAGGAATGTTCCGTTTGTCAAAACAACCGCCCTTCCCTTAATATCAATGCCCAACGAAGTCCTTACACCCACAACCTTATTTTCTTCTACCAAAAGTCCCTGAACCATTTCCTGGTAAAAATCCAAATTAGGTGTTGCCTCCAATGCAAGGCGCCATTCCTCTGCAAATCGCATTCGATCGTTCTGTGCTCTAGGGCTCCACATGGCGGGACCCTTAGACTTATTCAACATCTTGAACTGAATAGCGGATTTATCAGTTACTACTCCGCTATATCCGCCCAAGGCATCAATTTCCCTGACTATCTGGCCCTTGGCAATACCTCCCATTGCCGGGTTACAGGACATCTGTCCTATAGTCTGTAGGTTCATGGTCACCAACAACGTGGCAGAACCCATGTTAGCAGCGGCGGCGGCAGCTTCTGCCCCGGCATGGCCACCCCCCACTACTATTATATCATATCTTTCCTGAAACATACTCTACCATTGTTCCACGTGAAACAATTTTATTTTTTCGTCTTCCTTCCCTTGCATTCTTTTAAAATCCTCGTCGGTCTTGTCATCATATCCCAATAAATGCAATACTCCGTGGGCCATTACCCTTTGTAATTCCTCTTCCAAAGAAACCTTAAATTTATAGGAATTTTCTTTCAGTCTTTCGATTGAAATAAAAATATCCCCTGACACGGAGACTCCATCGGAATAATCAAAAGTAATCACATCTGTGAACGTGTCATGATGCAAAAACTTCTGGTTAATCTCCAACAAATAATTATCGTTACAAAATACAAAGGAAAGCTCTCCTATCTCTCTATCTTCCGAATTTGCAATCTGGTCCACCCACCTGGCATATCGATCTCTATCCTCAAGCTCAAAATCCGTCTCAAAATAAAACTCAATCATCGCTTTTAAAATACTCCCTAACCTTGTTCTGAAAATTGCGGCGCAAAGGTAAGGCTTGGCGATTTAATATTTCTATTTCGTTATTATAATTCTCAGGCAAATTAGGTCTTGCCAATTTTGGGTTACTAAACGACTCTCGATTGGTCCTACCTTCCCTCGTTTCTTTCTTACCCTGCTTAAGGGCCGCATTTTCCAATTTCAAAAGCTCATATTCCAATGTGTTGGCTTTGTCTATTGTCCGTTCCGTAATTCCATTTCTCAACAGGTCATTTTCAAAATCCTCCATTTGCTTCAGTAGCTTCTCCCCCAACCTTCTATCGCTGTTATTAATCATATTCTCCAACTGCTTCTCCAACTGCTCCCGTAGAAGCTGTTGTTCCTTATAGATTTCATAAATTTCACGCAACTCCTCTTCTCCCAATGCATCACCCTGCTTTCCATTGCCCTCATTGTCACCCTTCCCATTACCGTTCCTACTTCCCCCTTTTTCGGAATTCTGCGAAGATTTTCCAGAACGGCCTTCGGATTCCGATTCCCCTTCACCAGGCTCCCTCCCTTCTCCATTTTGGCCTTCGCCCTTTTCCCCTTCGCCCTCTCCTTGTTGCGATTTACCCTGACCTGACTTCCCCATTCCTTCCATTTTCTCCTTCAATTCGCCCTGACCCTTTATGATATCGGGTAACTGAAAATCATTTCCCTGTCCCGAACCAGACCCAGACATCATGCTTTCCTGCATATTATCCAATAGCTTCGCCAAAAAATCTGCCAAACCATTTGACGCGTTCAATACATACTTCTGATAGGATACACCCTGGTAGATTTGATTTTCGGAAATACTCTCCAAAGTTCGGTCCATATTGTAGTACACCTCCGTAATTTGCTCGTTAACAAACTCCGATAGCTCCGCGCGTCTCAAGGAAAGTGCAAACAGACTATCATCCACGTGCTCGAATAAATTTCGTAATTCCCGTTGTTTTCTAATGGTACTGCCGAACTGTGCTATTTCAGATTCGGATTCCTCCAATGCGTCATGTAAGCTCTCTTGCTTAAACGAAAATGTTACCAAATTGTCCAAAATTTGGCGTAACATTTCAGCATCCTCGGTAATGGTAGAACCCCCTGCCCCAGACGCCGATTGTTCCAATGCCTGACTCATTTCCCTTATTTTTCTAGCTGCCGATTTTTGCTTTTTCTTGGCATTTTTTGCGCTTTGTGCATCAGCCCCTTGATCCGCAGGTTTATTCTCTTCCCCTAGTTTTTCCATTTCCCTCAAGGCGTCCTTCTGATCTTCTTTGACGGACTCTTTGCCCTTTTCATCAAAATTCAGTTTCAACGGTTTTTTCAAGTCCTCATTGTCCCGTTTAATCTCATCCATATCCTCGGCCAACCTTTCAAACTCCTCATTCAAAGACCTCTGCTCCTCTTTGGAGAAATCCTTGCCTATCTCCAAATCACTCAACGTGTCCTGTTCCTTGGCTAATTGCCTCAAATCCTTGGCTAATTGCCTCACCTTTTCCGTGACGTAATAGCGTTTGGTCAGTTCTAACAACTGCTCCAGATTCCGCTCACTGTTCCGTTGTTTCTTGCCTAGCTCTTCCAAGCGTTTGGTCAACTCTTCTTTTTTGATTTTATCCGAAATCTTGGAAAGCTCTTCCAAAAGCTTCTCATTCCTTTTAGCTTCCAGTTCCTGTCGCTCCAATCGCTCTTTCAACAGCTCTTTCAACCCGTTATCCTTTTCATCCTTTTCCAAATTTTCCTTAAGTTGCCTACTGAACTTATTCATCAGAGCTTCCTGCTGCTGCTGCTTTTTAAGAAAATCCCTAACTTGGTTTTGATCGTTGAAATTTAGCTCTTGCTTTTCCTTTTGCTCCTTACTCAAATCCCTTAAAACCTCCTTCTGTTCTTTAAATTCCTCCAATGAAGTGTCCAAGTTCCGTATGATAGCTTGCTGGGACTCCAATTCCTTGTTTCTCAACTCGTCTTGGTTCAAAACTACTGTAGAGAAAATTTGGCTTTTAGTGGATTTACCCTTGTGAATGGCATCGTTATCCGTAGCCTCAAAATAAAAACTATAGGCCTTGCCTGGTTCTAATGCGAGACCCGATGGGAAAGTATAATAAAATTGCTCGAAGTCAGCGTTCGGCTTAACAAGTTCCAAAATCGTTCTTTTCTTAGTATCATCATCAGGATAACACACAAGGGTGATGTCCGTCACCTTATAATCATCCGTCACCTCCCCAAAATAATAGGAAATATTAGGATTCAATGAATCCAACACCTGGTTGACCCTAATCTCCGGATAAGCGTCCCTAACCACCCTAAAACGATACTCCAGAGTTTCGAAATCCCTAATATTTCCATTGGATGTAGAAAGTTGATACGACAAATTATGATACACTCTTTTGGATAAACTAAAGTCATCCTCCGATTTTGCAAGGGTTAGGTTAGTATCCGAAATATGCAGGTCTATTTGCTCCGTGTTCTCAGATGTAATACTCCACGTAACCTTAGTTCCCTCTGGAAAGGTTGCATTCCCTGTGCTTTTTACGGTCTCCGATGCCTTGCCCGTATAACCCGGATAATCCAAAACCATTTTAAAATCCTGAATCGCTGGAACTTCCAATACATTAAGCGTATATGTCCTAGACTTTACATTATTGGCTGTAAAATAAAACTCTGTCTGCCTCAAAGGGGGAAAGAACTCATATTGGAACATCCCATCCACTTCCTGTAAAAGCATCTCCCTTCCATCTATTACAATTTGAACATTCTCTGGCCTTACGTTTCCTTCAGTACTCACCCTTACAGTAAAAGCCTCGTTTTCCAAAACGTTTAAATCATCAGAGAGCAGTTGGAATACAAAAGGAGCAGGAGGTTCATACGCCATATCATAATTGACCATTCTTTTATAAGACCCAAAAAACTCCGAGAGGTTCCCGGACAGCCATATTAACCCAAAGATTAAAGCAGGCAATATCAAATACTTGGCATATCTAAAGCTCTCCCTAAAATCCAACGCAGCAACAAAGGGTATAGGCTTCAAACTCTGGGAGCGCTGCTCAATACTCGCCAAAAGCAGCTCAGATTGGGCCCTGTTCTCGGCCAAATCCAACAAATTGTATAGCTTGTCATCTACGTCCGGAAAATGCTTTCCAATCAACAAGGAAGCTTCCTTGTTGCTTATTCCCCTTTTTAATCGCAACAAATAAAGCAAAGGCATAAACATAAATCTATAAAATAGAAAGAGCTCTATGCCCAAAAAGATGAAAAACAGTACAAAACGGCCTGTGGAACCCAGCCATAGAAAATACTCTACGGCCAAAATCACCATAAGAAACAGAAGTCCAAGTGCCAGGAATACCAAACTGCCTTGTATCAACATTTTGGTATAGAACCGTTTTGTAAACTGGTTCAGCTTTTCCAATATGTTCTGATATGTACTCAAACTACTATATATACCACCAAGATACTTGTTATCCGAAATTTTGTCATCAAAAATTTGTTAAAAGGTAAAACATGTACGCCCTCATTTACACTTCCGGACATATCCACTACCTCTTCAAATATGATTATAACAAAATAAGGTTATTGGTATTTTCATCCGCGAGCCCTAAAAATTCCCAAAAATTCATTTCTAATGATTTCCGATATTTCGCAGTAAGCCACATTTAATTCACTTCTATGCCGATTTAAAATTCCACCTTCCAATATTCCCTACAAGATTATATACCTCTTTGGTGACTATCCCTCTTTTTATACCTTTGATGGATGGAAAAAAGAATCCGCGTCCGCTTTGCACCCAGTCCCACGGGACCGCTTCATATCGGCGGTGTACGCACCGCTCTATTCAACTATTTATTTGCCAAAAAACACAAAGGCGATTTTATCCTTCGCATTGAGGATACCGATCAAAATCGTTTTGTAAAAGGGGCGGAGGACTACATTGTGGAGGCCTTGAATTGGTGCGGCATCCCCTTTGATGAAGGTCCCGGAAAAAATGGTGGTTTCGGTCCCTATCGTCAAAGTGAGCGAAAATCCACTTATAAAAAGTATGCGGAGGAGCTTATCCAAAAAGGAAAGGCGTATTATGCCTTTGACACATCTGAAGCATTGGATTTCCATCGGAAGGATCATGAAGCCAAAGGAAAAACGTTCATCTACAATTGGCATAATCGCCTTAAATTGAGTAATTCATTATCCATGACCCCAGAAAAAGTCCAAAAAAATCTAAGTTCCGGAAGGGATTATGTGATTCGGTTTTTATCGCCCCAAAACGAAAAACTGATACTTAAAGATACAATTCGCGGTGAAATTGAGATAGATACCAACGTTTTGGATGATAAGGTCCTCTTCAAAAGCGATGGTATGCCCACCTACCATCTGGCCAACATTGTAGATGACCATTTAATGGAAATCTCCCATGTTATCCGTGGAGAGGAGTGGCTACCCTCCATGGCACTGCATCAATTGCTCTACAATGCCTTCCAGTGGGAGGCTCCACAGTTTGCGCATTTGCCCTTAATTATGAAACCTGTGGGCAAGGGGAAGCTTAGTAAAAGAGATGGGGAGAAAATGGGTTTTCCTGTTTTTCCCTTGTCCTGGAACGAATCTGTCGGCTATAGGGAAGGAGGTTATTTTCCAGAGGCGGTCATTAACTTTTTGGCTCTGTTAGGCTGGAATCCCGGTACGGAACAGGAGCTTTTTTCTTTAAAGGAATTGGTGGATGCCTTTAGCTTGGAGCGCGTAAATAAATCCGGAGCGCGTTTTGACCCTGAAAAGACCAAGTGGTACAATCAACAATACCTTCAAAAAACAAAAGATGCAGCATTGGTCGGCTTATTCCGGGAGGCACTTATTGTCAAAAAGGGCGCAGATTTTGGCAAATCCGAAGCGTACCTACAAAAAGTGATTTCCCTCATCAAGGAACGGGCATCTTTTATTTCGGACTTCTGGGAATTGGGCAATTATTTTTTTGAAGCTCCTAAGACCTACGATGAAAAGGCCTCGAGAAAGCAGTGGAAAGAAAATACCCCGCAAATTATGGGCCGTTTGGTACCTGTTATTGAATCTGTTGATGATTTCAATTCAGAAAAGATAGAAAGCTCCGTAAAAACTTGGATTACCAAGGAGGGCCTGTCCTTTGGGCAAGTAATGGCACCTCTTCGCCTGGCCCTCGTTGGAGACCTAAAAGGGCCGCATTTATTTGATATTATGGAGCTTATTGGCAAGGTGGAAACTGCGGATAGAATCCAACATGCAATTTCAAGCTTGTAGTTAATCCAAATCAAATTTTGGTAATTCATATTTGGGGCTTCATTTACAATCAAACCTTTTCTGTAGAGAACTATGGTTTGTAACAATCTTCGTGAAAAACCTACATATAAACACAACGTTTTTTGTAAATTCAATCCATTAACTAAAATCTACCACCATGGGCAGTTTCCTATTCATTCCATTAGTATTTGTTGGACTCATCATCCTTTTTTCCTCTTTTTTTATCGTCAAGCAACAGACCTCCGTGGTCATTGAGCGTTTTGGGCGCTTTCAAAGTATTCGAAATTCGGGTTTGCAAATGAAGATTCCCTTGGTTGACCGCATTGCCGGACGGTTAAGTCTTAAAATCCAACAACTCGATGTCATCATTGAAACCAAGACCTTGGATGATGTTTTTGTAAAGATTAAGGTGTCCGTACAATATGTAGTAATACGCGATAAAGTTTATGATGCCTTCTATAAACTGGAATATCCCCATGATCAAATCACTTCCTTTGTCTTTGACGTTGTTCGGGCCGAGGTTCCCAAAATGAAGTTGGACGATGTGTTTGTAAAAAAAGACGACATTGCCATCGCCGTAAAGCGCGAGCTACAGGAATATATGTCCGAATATGGTTATGACATTATCAAGACCTTAGTCACCGATATTGATCCGGATTCTCAAGTAAAGGAGGCCATGAACCGAATCAATGCCTCGGAGCGCGAAAAAATCGCGGCTCAATTCGAAGGGGATGCCGCTCGGATATTGATTGTTGAAAAAGCCAAGGCCGAAGCCGAGAGCAAACGCCTTCAGGGTCAAGGTATCGCCGATCAGCGTCGGGAAATTGCGCGTGGTCTTGAGGAGTCCGTAGAGGTTTTGAATAAGGTGGGCATCAATTCACAGGAAGCTTCCGCACTGATTGTGGTTACGCAACATTATGACACCCTACAATCTATCGGTGAAGAGACGAACACCAATCTTATCCTATTGCCCAATTCCCCACAAGCAGGTAGTGATATGCTGAATAATATGGTAGCCTCTTTCACGGCCAGCAATATGATCGGTGAGCAAATGAAAAAGACAAATCCAAAAAAGAGGGAGGACTAATAAAGAATAAAAGAATACCCTATAAAAATGGTCAGGATAAAGTCCTGGCCATTTTTATAATACTTCCAACTCGATTTTAAAAATATTGGCCAATGCCAAATACAATACCGTTGGTAGCATTATTTCCTATACCAAAACCATAATCCAATCGGAATACGGCATTAAAAATTCGTTTGTGAATTAAACGAAAACCCAATCCTGGGTATAGTCTAGTTGAAGATCCATCAAACAATTGTGAGAAATCCTCTCCCGGGGTCCTCCATGACCCAGCATCGATAAAAGCATTTCCTTGCACCACAAACCAGCCTCGTTCATAAAATGTGTGTCTATACTCCGTGTTCAATACAATAGCGGCAGTACCCCGATCCACAGTGTTTCCAACCCCACGAATATTGAGCTGATTGTCCAAAGTAAAAGGGGCGAATGGCGAATCCTCATTGCCAATGGCAGCCGCCAAGCGAAACCTACTGGCCCAATTTCCTCCTTTTCCCAGTTTCTTATAGTAAATAAAGTCGTTCCTGAGGGACAGGAATGATCTTAGAAAATTCTCTGCAGGCTCATCCCCGCTTAAAAACTGAATATACTGTCCGGTAAACTCGTTCAGAACCCCATCAAAATATTGATAGTCGATATCCAAATCCACATATCTGTACGCCAACCGATAGTTTATCTTGTCCGCATCAAGTTCAAGGGGTCTATTGGGTATAGCATCCTCTCCCTCAAATAGATACGATTCCCTTACCCAACTCGCTCCTAATTCCGCCTCATGGTTAAAATTAAAAGAGAAAATGAACTTTCCCTCGAACATTTCAGAATTGAAACGATAGTCCTTAGTGCCCTCTTCAAAAAAAATGGGCTCTTGTGTAGTTACATCCTGATAGCTGAACCCGATACCCACTTTATCACTAAATAGAAAGGGATGCTCCCAGAAAAAACCGTAAGAATCAAAAACGTTTCTTTCATAAAATCCTCCAAGCAACTGATTGTTTCCGAACAGATTGAACTCAAAAGCAGAAATCCTATAGGCAAAGCTACCGTCGTTTGCGGTAGCGATTCTAAGCCCAGGAATAAGTGTAAAGTTTTCTTCAATAATATAGGTAATGATTACATTATGATCTTCAACCTTTAACTTATGGGTGGCATTGGCAATTCCCGGAAGCCGTTTCAAACGCTCAATATCGCCAACGACTTTGAGCGAATCATACGGAGTACCAGGTTTCACTTTTACCAGACGTCGCAAAAAGGATTCCTTAGTCCGTTGTAACCCCATGAAATCAAGTTCCGTTACCAATAGGTCCTGGGCATTTCCCAAGGCGGTGCCCGCAAAAAATAACAACAGTAGTATCCTTTTCATCGTAAAGATATGTACGTGGACAGCCAGAAAATGTATGCCCATGTATCACTAAGACGAGTGAAACGAGTATTCCATACAAAATTCAAAAGATTTTATTAGAATCTTCAATTAAACGGCTAAAGAGCAAGGTTCGAGGACGGTCAAAGGAAAGTATACCGGAAGATTCCACAACGTCTTTAAACATCCTTAAAATAAGTAGGTTTTCATCGAAAATACCAATTGATATATTCGTTGGGATAAGAAACTTCTATGTTATTTGTCCTGGTTAATTTTTGCCCAAGTATCCCGCAACGGAACTGTTCTGTTAAATACCAAATTTTCCGGGGTGGAATCAGAATCCACATTAAAATAGCCTAGGCGTTGGAACTGGAACCTGTCGCCAACCACAACATCCCTTAGGCTTGGTTCGAGAAAGCCGGTCACCTTTTGAAGTGAATCAGGATTGATGAAATCCATAAAATCCTTGTCCTTTTGGGTATCCGGACTTTCATGAGTAAAGAGACGGTCATATAAACGCACCTCTGCGTCTACTGCATGTTGTATGGAGACCCAATGAAGCGTCCCTTTTACTTTTCGCAAGCTCTCCTCTGTATCGCTACCGCTTTTGCTCTTGGAATCATAAGTACACTGAACTTCGGTGATATTGCCTGCAGCGTCCTTCGTACAACTTTCGGCCTTAATGATATAGGCGTTCTTTAGGCGTACTTCCCCTCCCAGTTTTAGTCTAAAGAACTTTCTATTAGCCTCTTCACGGAAATCTGCTCTTTCTATGTAAATCTCTTTTGAAAACGGAACCTTTCTACTGCCGGCAGATGTATCCTCAGGATTATTTTCGGCATCTAACCACTCCTCGTTGCCCTCTGGATAATTAGTAATTACCACTTTCAAAGGATCCAAAACGGCCATTACTCTTGGTGCAATCTTGTTTAGGTGTTCCCTGACATGAAATTCCAATAAAGACACATCGACCAAATTATCCCTTTTTGCAATGCCAATAGTCTCAGCGAAGTTTCGAATGGATTCTGGGGTATAGCCTCTCCTACGCAATCCTGAAATCGTAGGCATCCTAGGATCATTCCATCCATCCACTACTCCATTTTCCACCAATTGCAACAACTTCCTTTTGCTCACAACTGTATGACTTAAATTCCTACGGGCAAACTCACGTTGTTTCGGGCGGAATTTGTTGGAATCCACAACTTGGTCCAAAAACCAATCATAGAGTTCACGATGTGGCAGAAATTCCAGGGTACATAGGGAATGCGAAACCTGTTCAACATAATCGCTCTCACCATGCGTCCAATCGTACATAGGATAAATACACCAATCGGTATTTGTTCTGTGGTGTGCTTTATGTAGTATTCGATACATAATGGGGTCACGCATGAGCATATTGGAAGAGGCCATGTCAATCTTTGCCCTTAGTACATGGGTGCCTTCTTCAAAATCACCACGTTTCATTCCTTCAAATAGCTCCAAATTCTCCTCAACCGATCGGTCTCGATATGGACTGTTGACTCCCGGCTCCGTAGGAGTGCCTTTTTGAATTGCCATTTCCTCGGAAGACTGACTATCTACATAAGCCTTTCCTTCTCCTATCAGTTGCACGGCCCAATCATATAGTTGTTGGAAGTAGTCAGAGGCATACCGTTCGGTATCCCACTTATATCCTAACCATTCTACATCCCGTTTTATGGCGTCTACATATTCCTGTTCCTCCTTTGTAGGGTTCGTGTCATCGAATCTCAAGTTGACCGGAGCATTGTATCGAAGTCCCAGTCCAAAATTAAGGCAGATGGAGCTGGCATGCCCAATATGGAGGTATCCATTGGGTTCCGGTGGGAACCGAAAGCGCAAGGCTTCGCTGGGGAAGCCTTTTTCTAGGTCTTCTTCGATGATATGCTCTATAAAGTTCAGGGATTTGGTCGTCTCGTCCATACCATGCTCATTTTGGAAGCACAAAATTAGGAAAAATGCCTTTAGAACAGGGCATTAAAAGCGATCACCTTGCGAATATCATGTTTCACAACATATTTAATCCTCCCTACAACATTAAATTCCCCACCACTCAATTATATGACATATTTGTTGTTGAATACTATGGAATTGTCAGAAATACGGGGCAGCGCCAAGACCATGGTTTATTAACTATGGATGCCGGGAGTTTATTGAGTATTACAAGTGCCGATAAGTTCCGAAATCCCCTAAAACGACAACTACTTATGAAACGCAAACTTTTGTCCCATCCGTTTAGCCTACTGGCTGCATTTCTATTACTGTGTGCATCGCAAGTCTCGGCCCAAATTGTAATCAACGCCCCCGAACCGGCCGACAATCCCAACCTACCTGGCGACTCTAAAGGTTACACTATATGTGCAAATGCCGGTTTTAACCAATTTTTCGCCAATGTAAGCTGGGCCGGTAGCCCCAATGCGGGCAACGAATTTATCCTGGAACTTTCTGATTCGACCGGTGATTTTAGCAGCCCAGTGGAATTGGCTCGCAGTGCCGATGAAGCGGAGGTTCAAGATCCTGGATTTGAATTTTCCATTCCAACGGATACCAGAGGCCAGGGATACAGAATCCGGGTAAGGAGCACCAATCCAGTTAGTACAAGTCCGCCCTCCGACCCTTACAATATGTACTATATGGACTTTACATCCAATCTTCACATTAGCCCCAATGGTGATGGTTCAACACCAGGCACCTTGCAAGTTTGTGATGGAGATTCAGTGACCTTGACCGTAGACAATATTGCACCTGCATTGCTAAACACCTATCAGTATATTTGGTATCGAAGTGGCTCACCGATCATTGGTGAAAGAGGGCCGTCTCTCACAACTTCGACTAACGCCGCATTCTTTGTACTAATAGATTATGGTCCCGAATGTTCGGGAGCTGCCAGTACCGAGTCCAATATTATCATGATCAATACTGGAAGCAGTCCAGGTATCGCCATTAATCCGCCATCCAAAACAGCTTTATGTAGTGGGGAAACGGAAACCTTGACTTCTACCATCACCGATGGAACCTACTCCTATCAATGGTATAAAGACGGCGTAGCACTATCAGGGGCTACTTCTACATCGTATACGGTAGACGCTTCAGCCACTGGTTTTGAAGGGGATTATCAAATTGAAGTTTCAGGGGCTGGAATCTGTACCGAGTTATCTTCGTCGGTCACAATGACTAACATTGGCGCATTTACGGTTACTAGGGATAATCCGGCCAATATGATCATACTACCCGGCCAGACTCAGACCTTGAGTGTTACCACAGATGCCAATACCCCAACATTTCAATGGTTTAGGGATGGTAGCCCTATTAGTGGGGCCACAAATAGTTCTTTCGATGCCGATGAAACCGGGAGCTATTATGTCGAGGTCACCCAAACCGGAGGGGCATGCGCCTCAACGACCATAAGCAGTGCTTCCAGCACCTTGGTCTCTCCCGTTTCCTTTGAGGCAACAATCGACTATGCCGATGCCTATACCGCCTGTGAAAACACTAGTGTCGTTCTAGACATTAGTAGCATTAATGCCGTTCTGGCCGACAGTAGTACCCTAGATGTCACCTCACAATTGGCATCCCAATTTGTATATCGCTGGCGCAGGGATGGTGTATTGCTCTCTGGCGAGATTTCTAGAAACATCAGCCTTACCGATCCTTCGGAAAATGGAAGTTATACACTAGAAGGAGCCTTAGATGATAATACCATTTTCACCGAAGCGCTTTCAGTACAGCTGTTATCTTCCGAAATCCTAGAAATAAGCACAACAAACACTGTCTTTTGCAGCGGCTCGGAGCAAATAACCCTAAGTACCACAACCGACCTTACCGGGGAGAGCTTCGAATGGCAAAGGGATGGCAATGGGGTAAATACCACAAATACGTCATTGGACATAGCCCAACCAGGAACATACCGTTTGGTACTGAATCGTGATGGTTGTCCATTGACCTCCAATGAGATTACCATTTCACCTTTAGATCCCGACCTAATTACTTTGGATCCTTCCGGGGATGTCATCTTCCCAGAAGGGACCTCAAGAACAGTAACGGCAAGTGGGGGTACTGCATATCGCTGGTACGATTCCAACAATGTGGAAATAAGTAGCGGCGCTTCCGTGACATTTACTACAGAAGGGACCTATATGCTCATGGCCAACATAGACAATTGTGAAGTAACCAGGGAGGTTACCGTAGAGTATCTCGATACTTTTAAAGTACCCAATGTAATTACTCCAAATGCAGATGGATTTAATGATCAATGGATACTTCCCAATTCCTACGCAAATCAGTCCGATGTAAGCGTTATTATCTATAATGATAAAGGGATTGAACTCATAAATGAGCTTGGCTACCAGAACGATTGGCCTTCATCTTCAATGAGTTTTCCAAAACAGAACATGGTATTTTATTATATCATAAGAAACGCAAACGAAACCCTTAAACAGGGTACGATAACTGTTATTCGATAACCGAAAATGAGAATTAATAGATTACTTGTATCATTCTTTATTGTCTTGATGGCGTTAACAAAAATCAGCGCGCAGGAAGAAAACCCAGTACTTACGTACGAGGTACCTTCCCAAAACCTTTTGCGCTTTAATCGATTTTTGATCAACCCAACCTTTTCCACGGTTCGGGAGGATAAATCATACATTAATCTATTACATCGAAACCAATCGGTACAGTTTGATGATAACCTCCAAAATTACTTTCTGAGTTATAGTGGTCGGATCAGCGATCGTACCGGTTTGGGTTTAAGCCTATACTCCCAGAGGGTAGGGCCTATAGATAATGTTGGTGTCTTGGCCAATTATGCCTATGGGGTAAAGTTGAGTGATAAAAGCAACTTTACTTTTGGCGCCAATGTGGCCTATTACAATAGTGGTCTTAATCGGAATAGAACTTCCACCGTTGAAGATGATCCATTTCTTAACGGTTTCCAGAACGAGAGCCTATTGTCATTTCAGCCGGGATTCAATATCTCTTTTGGGCAGTTTGATATCGGTGCTTTTGCCGAAAACCTTTTTGACTATAATCTTAAAACCAATTCTTCTATCACAGAATTTAATGAAAAGACATTTTCAGGACATCTACAATATACCCATGAGTTTGAAAATGGCGACGGGCTTTTCGAAAATGGAAGGCTAATGCCTTTGGCGCGCACACGTTTGGTAGATGGGGAAGATCTGACCTTTGGGGGTAGTCTAATTCTGGATTTGCCAAGAATCGGGTGGCTGCAAGGAGGTTATGATAGCTTTTATGGGGCGTCTGCGGGTATCGGTTTCAACTTAAACCGACGATTATCCCTAGGATATACTATGGAAAAGGGACTGACCACGGATTTCGATAACCTGGGGTTGACCCATGAAATCTCGTTTGCGTACTCTTTTACCCCGAACCTGACAGAAGACCGTGTAATGCTCGAAGACAATGGGAATGAACTTGTGGAAAATTTTGACCCACAAACAGAGAATGCCGTTGCTTCCAATGATGAAATCGATGAGCTTAAAAGAAAGCTTGCCGAGAACGATGCCATCATCGAGGAGTTGATGTTCCGCCAGGACTCTTTGGAGGCCAATCGGCAGAAAGATTTGGAGCGCCGTTTTGAAATGGTCATGCGTATGGTCCGCAATGAAACGAAAGGGGAGCGGCCAGATTTGGAAAAAAGGGCAGAGGAACTCTTCCTAACGGGCCGGGACAAACCTACCAGCCTAGCCCAAAATACCGGGAACGGTCAAAATATACCGAATAGCACAAATACTCGGGAAACACAGCAAGCCATTGCTTCAACAACCTTGAACAATCCATCAAAAAAAGATGCTTTGGCCACCAGAGCCGCACAGGATAAGCCGCTTACCGATCGCACAAGTAAAACTCAAACCAAGAGTTCGGCCGTGGGAAGCAAGGAACCCGTGAAAAGTAGAAAGTTCAACAATCTTGATGGTGTTTCGGATGGGTATTACGTAGTTGCCAACGTTTATAAGGGCACCGCCTATATGGAAAAATTTATGGACAGGCTTCAAAAACAAGGGCTTGAGCCTGATTATATAGACAATCCTAATAATGGGCTTAAATATGTGTTTCTAAAACGATACGATACATGGGATCAGGCGGTCGCGGCGTATGAAAGCAGCTTGAACGGGAATTACGATCAAGCCATGTGGATTATGAACGTGGACAATCGATACTCCAATGAAGCATATGCAGAAAACGTAAATAAGATCAAGGAAAAATCATCCCGATATGGAACGGATGTCCTTCAAAAAAATGTGGTGGTAAGGGATAACCTAGCCGCCAACGAAACTTCCCCCAAAACCCTTAGATCCAAGGGCATAGGTGCAGGCTATTACCTCATAGCCAACGTGTTTGCCAATCCGAAAAATGCCAATCGGTTTGTTAAACTTCTAAATTCCTATGGATTGAGCGCCAGCTATTTTATCAACCCTGAAAATAACTGGAGGTACGTATACTTAAAACGACATGAATCCTGGAACAATGCCCTAATATCTTACTATTCCAAACTAAATGACGCATATGACGACAAAATGTGGATCATGCGCGTAACACCAAACCTAATTACTTAATGAACCAAAAATTCTCTTTAAAGAAGAAAATTCTACCATTTTATTACTTCTTCTTAGGTGCTCTTTTTTACTCGAGTGCTCAAGAGGCTGTTCCTTTTTCCCCCAGATTGGATGGGGGAAACATTGAAATCCGCGGGGATATCATTTTTGTGGGCAACAATATTCTTAACCGGGCATCGGAAGCCAATCCGAGCGAAGCCAATACCCCATATAATGGTTCGGCGAACAACAACTCCCTTTGGATGGAGTATATTGATATTGATAGCGATCCTTCGACCTTTAGCTCCAGTAGTGCGGAGTTGAACATTGCCGATCCCTCATGTTCCCAAGTACGGTACGCGGGTTTGTATTGGGCCGCCACTTACCCCAATGAGCGAAGCGATAGTAGCCAACCCTTTAACGGAACCCCGAGAATAGAGGATTGGTTTAACATCAAATTCCAAATACCAGGCGGCACATACGTTGATTTGACCGCAGATACCGCGGCCGATCCCGTAGGGCAGGAAGATGACATCATCTTTGATGGATACGACTACACCAATATCAACAATTCTTTTAAGGATTCACCCTACATTTGTTATAAGAATGTAACGGATTTAGTGCGTTCCAACACCAATCCCAATGGGGAATATACCGTTGCCAATGTCCGGGCCACCAAAGGACGAAGAAACGGTTCCAGTTCAGCCGGCTGGGTCATGGTCGTTATTTATGAAAACCCCAATGAATCCGGAAAGTTCATTTCTACTTTTGATGGTTATGCCGGACTGTCGGGCTCAGTGGGCAACGTAGATGTAGCCGTAAACGGTTTTAGGACCTTGCCCGCACCCTTCCCCGTCAGGGCCCGTATTGGTGTAGGTAGCCTTGAAGGAGATAGAGGTATTCGGAATGATCGATTTTTCATACGTGCCAATTCCGTTGGCGCATTTACCAATTTGTCCACAGGTTTAAATCCCGCCAACAACTTTTTCAATTCTACCATAACCACAAACGGTCTCGAAGTTCCTACAAGAACACCGTACGGGACAAATACCTTGGGAACGGACTTAGATCTTTTTAACCTGAACAATCCCAATGAATCTGTGCTACCCAACGATGAATCTGGCGCCACTTTGCGATTCACCTCCACAGGGGATGGTTATGGTGCATTTTTGGCCACATTTTCCGTCGAAATTATTGAGCCGAACATCGTTTTGGAAAAAAGGGTAGAGGACATTGGAGGTAACGATATCACAGGTATGGGCGTAAATCTGGGACAGACCCTGGATTACGTATTATCGTTCAGAAACCTGGGAAACGATGACGCCACCGGATATACCATACGGGACGTACTCCCTGTAAATACTACTTTCGTCAGTGTTGACCTAAGTGGGGCTCCCGGAGTTACACACTCCCATGATGTTGCCACTAACGCGGTAACCTTCAACATTCCCGATAACCTTGTGGAAATTGGGGATCCTGTGTATACCATTCGTTTACGCGTTACGGTGGCAGAAAACTGTTTTGATTTTGTAGATGCCTGTACAGACCTTATTGAAAACTTAGGTTATTCCACTTATCGCGGTGATATCAATAGCGCAATTATTACGGATGATCCCAGTGTTTCCGATTTTGATAATTGTGGCTTTGTAACCCCTGGGGCCACTAACTTTTTATTGGATGATCTTTCCGATTGTAATTTTACCCGAACCGTTGAACTTTGTGGGGCGGACGTAGTATTGGATGCCGGAGATGGTTTTGATGCCTATATATGGGTACGGGATGACAATGGAAATGGCCAGTTGGATCCCACGGACACGGTATTGAACGACGGCGATCCAGACAATGATCCCAGTACCTTTTTGGTTGATGATATTGGCACCTACATCGTTGACAAACAGGTGGCCGACCCTTGTAAGGGATTTAAGGAAATAATTACGGTAGAGCGATTTGGAACTACTCAGACCAATCCCATAGTAGATTACTTCAATGCTCTCAATAACGATGCCGACCCTACCAATGATGTACAGGGCGAAATTGTACAATGTAGTATTGATGGGGACATATTGCCAAAAATTTTCCTATGCGGCTCCAACGACTCCCAGCTTATTCAGATAAACATAACAGACGCCCAAAGTCTAATATGGGAGCAGTTGGACGAAGGAAGCTGTGCCGCCGCACCTGACGATTGTGCCAATAAGAACCTCACTTGTACTTGGAATCAAGTGGCCACGGGCAATAACTTCACGGCAAACGCCGAAGGAAAATATCGCTTGGTCATTAATTATCAAAACGGTTGTTTTAGTCGCTTTTACTTTGACGTGTTCCAGAACAATCTGGATATTCAGTACAATAGCAGTGATATTGTCTGTGCCACGGATGGGAATATCACTATTACAAATTTAGGGAACAACTACGGCTACCAATTGATAGACCACGCCAATAGTGCCATTCTAGTTCCTTTTGGGACAAACACCACAGGGAGTTTTGACTTCACTTCCGGTCAGAATGGTTCCTATAGGGTAGAAGTGGTACAATTGGATACCGCGGGCGACCCGATTCCGGGAGCTTGTATTTTCAGCACACCGCCAATAGGGATTCTTGATCGTAATTTTACCGTGGATATTGAGACAACGCCGGCAAATTGCAACGATCAGGGCACCATAAAGATAGACGTACTTAACGTTCTGCCTAATTACAGTTACGTGCTAAGAAGGTCGGACGGGACCTTTATTGACGATGAGACTGCACAACCGGATAATACGCATACCTTTACCGTAAACCCCGGAGATTATATCATAGAAACTTCTACGGATGATGGTTGTTCCGATACCCAAAATGTAACCGTGGGTAGAATCCCAGACCCCACACTCTCAGCTCTGACTACGGCGGATATCGGGTGTACGGCAGGTACCATAGAATTAACCCGTACCGGAGGACAAGGAAACCCGGACTTCCTGTATGCCATTTGGAGCAAGGATGGGGTGGATCGGTATGCGGATATCGCATCCATTCCTGCGGATGCCTACCAGGTAGGCTCCACTTTTTACTTTGGATGGCGCGATGACGATGGCGACGGAACGGATGAATACATCCCCAATGAAGATGGAACCTACGAATTCATAATCATCGATGCCAACAATTGTTCTGCCATATCCAATCCGGTCACTATAAATGACAACGGCACAATGACTGCCTCTGTACCCGCGCCTATAGATGTTTCCTGTGGAGGGGGTAGTGATGGTGAAATCAATATTGTAGCGGTAAATGGAATACCCCCTTATCAATACAGTATCGATGGAGGAACAAATTTTGTGACCACAGCTTCATTCGTGAACCTTCCTGTAGGAAACTATGATGTAGTGGTTCAAGATGATTCAGGGTGTGAGGTAACCTTTACGCATACCATCAATGAACCTTTTCCGTTATCCGCCTCAGCGGGAGTCTCCCGGGATGCCACGTGCGACCCTAATGGTGCTGAAGTCCGTGTGACCAATGTTACAGGGGGTACCGCTCCATATCAATATAGTTTTGACGGTGGTGCCAACTATGGAGCCACAAGTATTGCGGTTTTGCCGCCAGGAAACTATACGGTCATTGTTAGGGATGCCAATAATTGTACTTTCCCCATGGCAGTTACTGTCGACAATGAGCCAATGCCCCCAGTGGTCACCTTGACCCCTGCGGTGGACTATAACTGTAACGGTACCGGAAACATTACCGCCACACCAGATATCGCTACCTACGATTATACCTATGAATTGGATGGCGTTCCGAACACGCCGCCTACGAGCAATGTTTTTCCCAATATCGGCCCAGGAACATACACAGTAAGGACAATTTATACCTCCCAGACCCCACCAACACCTAGTCTGTTACTAAGTGAAGATTTTGGAGCAGGAGCAACAATTCCAAGTCCCAACACAAATGGCTACAACTATGAGGATCAAACCAACAATCCTCCAGGAGATGCCAATAGCAATATTAATGATTTTGAGTATTCGGTAACCAGCGATGTTGTAGCTCCCTTTGGGACGTGGGTAAGCCCAATTGACCATACCACGGGGACCCGGGCAAGCCAAGGAAGGTATTTGGTAATGAATGTGGGTACGCCCACACCGACCCAAATTATTTATTCCAAGGAAATCAATGATATTGTTCCAAATCGCGACTTAACCGTCTCATTGTACATCATGAATCTTCTGAGACAGGGAACTTCCGGCCTTGATCCCGATCTTACCATTGAAATACGGGAAGTAGGGACAGGAAACGTTGTACAATCCATAAGGACAGGGACGATTTCCAAGAATACAGGCAATACAGACTGGAGATTTCGTACGGTAGACTTGAACCCCGGAGCAAATACCTCTTTAGAATTCGTAATCCGGTCGGAAATTTCGGGCAATGGAGGGAATGATTTCGCGTTGGACGATATTGAAATTTTCCAGATTCCGGAAGTTTGCTCGCAATTCGTGGAGACTCCGGTTACAGTTGTCGCCGGCAACATTTTTGCCGCCAATGTAACCGCATCGGTCAATGCCAGTTGTAATGGGCTGTCCGATGGAACCATAACCTTTGAAGTAGAGAATTTTGACGGTACTGCAGGATTCGATTATTCCGTAGATGGCGGCACAAATTGGATCAACTCAACTACCTCTCCGGTAACTACAGGGGCAATTTTCGGAGTTGGCACACATCGCATAGATATTAGAAAGGCGGATGAAACGACCTGTACCACCTTTGTGGAGGAGACCATTACAGAACCCAGTTCTGTTGTTGCCAATGCCAGCATTACAACTGTCCTGACCTGTACAAACGGTGGGGCTACCATCACGGCCAGTGCTTCTGGTGGAACTCCTAATTATGTGTACCAGTTGGAAGATACCGGTGGAGTGGTTGTGGGCGGCTTTGATTTTGCCACAAACACAACCAATACTGTCTTTTCGGGTCTTGCCGCGGGCGATTACATTGTCCGTGCACGGGATGCCAATAACTGTGAGGATGCTATTGATACTGCGCTAACCGTTGCTCCTACTAACAATGTGGTATTTAATCTTACTCCCACAGCCTGTTATTCTGGAAGTAATGATGCCACTATCCAAGTAGATGTAACCGATGGAAACGGCAACTATCAATTTAGTATCAATAGTGGACCGTGGTTGACACCATCACCAACAACAGCAACCACCTATACTTTTCAAAACTTGGCCAACGGCACATATACCGTAGATGTACAAGACGGTTTTGGTTGTGTCGGGGTACAACAAAGCATTACCATAGACCCACAACTAACAGTTACCGCATCGGCCCCGAACATTACGGCCTGTGGTACCGACACCGACATAACCATCTCCGCGAGTGGTGGGGATACTAATTTCGTCTATGCTGTCGTTACCAATGGAACAGTTGTTGCCGATGGTGATTTTGGTCCCGCAAATACTGTGACGGTCACCGCAGCAGGAGCCTATGATATTTACGTAAGGGATAATAATGGTAATCCAGGATATTGTACGGCCATGCACCCCTTGACCGTTGTACAAGATCCGGCCCTAAATATTACTGCCACCCCAACGGCCGTAAGCTGTTTTGGCGGAACGGATGGTGCTATTTCCATTGTAGTAAATTCAGGGGGAAGTGCTCCTTTCACCTATAGCATTGATGGCGGCACCACCTATGTGCCCGGCAGTAGTTTCCCAAATTTAGCCGCAGGAACCTATCCCGTTCGTGTTCGTGATGCCAATGGTTGTGAGACACCCATAAATAATACGGTAGTAACGGAACCTACTCAGCTTACAGGGGAAGCTACAGTAACACAAAACTATACCTGTGCCCAATTGGGTCAGATTACCGTGGGAAATGTTACGGCTACCTCTGGTGGTTCAGGAGATTACCAATACAGTATTAATGGAGGGGCCTGGACCACAACAACAACCGGTGGCCATACCTTTATCGATTTGACCGATGGCACATACAGTATACGTGTTCGGGACGCCAATGCCATCTCTTGCGAAATTACACTTCCGGATGTTACAATCAATCCATTGCCCACAGAGCCCGTATTAAGCACTTCAATAAGCTATAACTGCGATGGTAGCGGAAATATAACCGTAACCCCGTTCGATGCCTCGTACACTTATATTCTTAATGGGGTCTTACCGGGACAAACGGGTGCAGGAAGTAACGTGTTTAACAATGTAGCGGTAGGCAGTCATACCATTACTGTTGATTATGGTAGCAGTTGCTCGGTTGATACGTCGGTAATCGTGGCAAATGGGAACGCTTTTGAAGCCTCGGTTATTGCATTTGATAATCTGGATTGTAATCTGGATGGTTCGGGTACGATTACAATTTCGGCCAACAATTTCGGTGCCGGAGGATACGAATATAATTTGAACGGAGGGGCTTTTGTAGGTCCCTTTACCACGGATGAGCAGATTACCGGACTCTCCGCACAGGCCTATACTATTGTAGTTCGCGATGTGGACAATCCAATTGCGGGTTGTTCTGTTACCTTGAACCAAACTTTGACGGAACCGACCCAAATCACAGCTTCCGCAAGCATTACGGAGCCCCTTACATGTGATAACGGAGGGGCCACCATTACCGCCAGTGCTTCAGGCGGAACGCCTACCTATGTGTACCAATTGGAAGATAACACTGGAACAGTAATTGGCAGCTATGATTTCGCAACAAACGGTGCCAATACCGTATTTTCAGGTCTTGCCGCAGGCGATTATATCGTCCGGGCAAGGGATATCAACAATTGTGAGGATGCCATTAATACGGCACTAACGGTCGTCGGCACTACTGCCGTTACATTCAATCTTACACCCACGCCTTGCTATTTAGGGGATAACAATGCTTCGATTCAGGTAGATATTACAGCTGGAAACGGCAACTATGAGTTAAGCATCAATGGCGGACCTTGGGTCGCACCTCCATCGGTAAATGCAACTACCCATCTGTTTGAAAATTTAACCAACGGCTCGTATACCATTAATGTCAGGGATGCTTACGGATGTATCGGTACGCCTCAAAATCTGACCATAAATCCAGCAATAACCGCTACTGTTGATGTTGTGGATATTAGCTCCTGCGCGAATGGAAGCATTACCGTAAATGCATCGGGAGGTGATGGCAACTTGGTCTATGCATTCGTTTCCAATGGAACCCCCGTTACCTCGGGAGATTTTGGGCCAGGCAATACCTATACGGTTACTACAGGAAATGATGGCATGTACGATGTCTACGTTTGGGACAACAATGCTGCCAATCCGCATTGTGAATTTCTGGAAACTGTGACCGTCGATCCTGCAGTTCCACTGACCTTCACAGCAACGCCAACTGATCCAGATTGTTATGACGGAACCGGTTCAATAGCCGTTTCTATAACCTCTGGAGAAGGCCCTTATACTATTGAAATCATCGATTTGGACAATGGGGGTGCTTCCAATCAAACCGATACCAATGTGGTTACCACAAACCAGACCTATTTTAATCTGGCTCCGGGAGACTATACCATTAATGTAACCGATGCTAACGGATGTCTGGTCGCCGATACGCCAATCTCCATAAACAATCCCGATGAACTAACGGCAACCGTTCAGGGCATTGTTCCTGGAAATTGTACGGGAAACATCAATGATTTTGGAATTGAGTTTAGCGGCTATCCGACCACCTTGGGAACCATCCAGTTTAGTGCCGATGGCGGAACATCATGGCCAGCTGATAATTCCGTTCCCGGAACATCAGATCAGATTACAGGATTTAATCCCGGAGACACCGTATTTCCATCGCTTCGAACGATTGATGGCTCATCAAATACCGTATGCCAAACTGATTTGCCTCCATTTATCATTCCTTATCCGTTGGATGATTTGGACATCAATGTAATACCCATAGTAATAGACTGTAACACTTTGGAGGTAGCCGTACAAGGTACTGCCGGTTTGCCGGGATATGAGTACGCCTATTCCGAAGACCCGGCAAACTTTGACCCGACTACAGCGGTATGGCAACCCGGGGGCACATTGGACACTTCCAATAATCCGGTTCCAGCAGGTCATGGAAGGTATACGTGGACGGGGCTTGTGCCTGGAAGGACCTATGTTTTTTATGTGCGCGATTCGTCCGGTCCTCCGGCGTGTGTCCGCCAGAGTAGTGTAAACGTCAATGTAGAGGCTCCGCCTCCCGTTCAAATAGATGCCGCCGTAACACCAACTTGTGATGGGCAGACAAACGGCCAAATAACTTTTACGGTCACAGAAACCACTCCAGGAGAACTTGGTGGTAGTTTTAATTGGGAGTTGTTCCTTGTAGGAACTCCAGCGCACACTTCCATTGCCACAGGTAGCGTTCCTGCCTTTACTACCGGGGACTCATTTGCCGCGCCGAGTACGGCAATTCTGGCCCCTGGAGAATACTTTGTGGAAATTACCGGTCCTGCTCCCAATAATTGTGTGATTGGCAGCGAGAATGTTCTTGTGGAAGAATTGGACCCCATAACGGGAACTCCAAATGTATTGACCCACATTACCTGCGCGAATCCCGGTTTGGTCGAAATCCAGTCCGTTTTCGGAGGAGGAGGAACCTACACTTATACCTTGACCAGTACCAATTTTGTGTCGGACATCATAACCACGGATAATCCTGTGGAGGTGCCTATCTCCAATTTGGTAGACGCAACAGCTACTCCGTTTAATGTGGATGTAAGTGTGACCGATCAATATGGTTGTTCAAATGCCTTGGGCACCGTTTCAATGAATATATCACAAAACCCAAGTATAACCGGCATAGCTACTTCGAATTGTACTATTCCATTTTCGGTATCTATAAGTGCAAGTGGTGGAACCGCTCCATACCTCTATTCCATAGATGGAGGCACATCTTATATAAGTAACGGCGGTGTTTTCACTAATGTGACCCCCGGGACCTACAATGTGGCTATCATAGATAGTAATGGTTGTACGGATACGGATACTATTGACGTACATCCCGTATTGGAGGCCGATGTTGACCTCAGCAAGCTTCTGGATTGTACAGGTACACCAGATGCACAGATCACGATTGATGTTACCTCTGGATCCGGAAGTTACGATTACCAAATAACGGATAGTGGGGGAACCGTGGTAGCCAGGGCCGTCTTACCGAGCAATCCTTTTGTATTCAATACTACAGCGCCCGAAGATTATGTGATTACGATTTATGATAATAATACTTCCGGTCCGGAATGTAGCAGGGTTTTCCCAATAACCGTTGAGCCTGCGGTGATACCTGCCTTTACAGAAACGCATACCGATGTTTCCTGTAATGGTGCTTCGGATGGAACCATCACACTTACCGAAACCCCTAATGGCATCAATCCATTGACATACACTATTGCTCCAGTGGCGGGAAGTTTCAACGCCGCTACCCAAACCTTTGAAAATCTTCCGGATGGCACCTATACCGTAACCGGAACAGGTACGAACAATTGTACCTTCGATATTTCTGGAATCATCATAGGCGAGCCTGCTCCGATTAGCATTACATTGAATCCGGTTGTAGAATTTGCCTGTACCTCCGGTAACAATCCGAATAATGCCAGTATAAGCATCAATGCGGTAAATGGCGGATCTACCTCTTATGTCAGGTATGAGTTTATCAACAATCAGGGCACAGTAGGTACTGGAGACGACGTTGTTGTGCAGGACGGAACAAACACCTCCTATGTGGAAACCGATATCAATGGAGGTTCCTATATCATCAATGTCTATGATGATAATGGGTGTGTTGGAAGTACCACGGCCACAATTGCACCTTTTGTTGAAATCTCCAATCCGATTGCTAATATCACCCAAAACATCACTTGTAATCCTGGGAATGACGCCGAAGTTACTTTGGGTATTACCTTAAATCCATTGGCCGCTACCCCAAATTTGGAGTATTCAGTAGTTGGTACAGATAACGCCTACAGTGTGCTTAACCAGCCCACGAACGTGTTTACGGCATTAGGTGTGGGCAATTACGCAGCTACCGTGACCAACACGGATACGGGATGCTTTGTACAGACTGCTTTTGAAATAGAAGATCCAAACAACTTTGAAATTGTTCCAACCACAGTAGATGTCATTTGTTTTGGAACTGACGGTTCCGTAAGCTTCACGGTGAATGACCCCGTAAATCCATATATGGGAGGTTTTACTTGGCAAATTTATGACTCCCAGGGTACGTCTACCTTGGCGGATGATACTATCATTGCTGGTGCAAATGGAACCTCGCTCAATGCAGGGCCTACGACTCCGTTTAATATAGGTGCGGGTGAATATCGTGTAGAAATCACTCAAACAGCCGATCCCAACTGTGTGGGCAACGAGTTCTTCACTATCGCCGGACCTAGTGCAACAATTACGGCAAACACTGACGTAACCCCAATTACTTGCGTAGGCAACGATGGCGTTATCGAAATTATTGATGTCCTCGGCGGATGGGGTGGTTATAGCTATTATGTGGGTACTTCGGCTCCGACGGGCGCCGGTGACTATGGAGTTAATCGCCGATTTGAAAACCTTCCTCCAGGTACATATGAAGCTTGGGTACTCGATGCAAACAGCTGCCCACAACGTGTGCAGAATAGCATTGTGCTGGCGGATCCAACACCAATTAGTGCATCCTTACAAATCAATCAGCCTAACTGTACAGACTTCGAAGGAGAAATTGAAATAGTCAGTGTCGCAAACGGTCAAGGGAGCAATTATACCTACCAACTGATTAAAAACGGGACGCCTACCGGAACCCTACAAAACACTCGGGTATTCTCTGGTTTGGATGCCGGAAGCTATCAAGTTCAGGTAACCGACCAATGGACATGTACCTTTACGACAACTCCTGTAG
This sequence comes from Ulvibacterium sp., assembly GCF_028285715.1. Taxonomy (GTDB): domain Bacteria; phylum Bacteroidota; class Bacteroidia; order Flavobacteriales; family Flavobacteriaceae; genus Ulvibacterium. The sequence continues at coordinate 369,358 of NZ_JANQOO010000020.1, read as the reverse complement.
TATTGTTTGCACCTATAGTTCCCCAAGCGACCATTGTAAAGACCAGGGATTGTTCCGTATCTCCCGAAGGTGAAATTACGATAACGCAAACTGGAGGTTCAGGTAATTTTGATTACGATGTAACCTATCCGGATGGATTCACTACGGACAATAATACAACAGGTGTTTTCACGGGATTGAACCAAACGGGCGACTATACGTTTACCATTACCGATCAAACCGTGGGCCATGCCTGTAGTACTACGATAACCCAACGGTTGGAAGACCCTGTTCTTCCACTGCCTGTTATTGACACCTTTACAAATGTAACCTGTAACGGCGCCGATGACGGAACTATCTCGGTAAGTGTTGTCGATAACGGTGTGGGTCCCTATGTTTTCCAAATTACCGCATTGAACGGAGCGCCCTTGGGCACCCCGATAAACCCAACAACAAATACCAACTTCACGGCAATTTTTACAGGCCTGCAAGGTACTAGCGGAGGTAACGATTATACCATCACGGCTACCGCAGCCAACGATTGTTCTGCCAGCGTAAATCAGTCGATTACCCAACCGGATGCCATAGTCGTGAATGCTATTGTTCCTGTACCCTATGGCTGTACCACAGGCAATAACACTGACCACGCCACCTTAACATTCGTCGGTGCCACTGGTGGCACTACCAACTTTGTGCGTTTTGAGTTTGTCCGTAATGGAAGTGTTGTTCAAGATGGCACCAACACCACCTATACCGAGACCGATCTTGCGGGAGGAAACTATGACATCAATGTTTATGATGAGAACGGTTGTTTAGGAACTACAACGGCTACCATCCTGCCATTCGAAGGTATAAGTAATCCCGTGGTGAATACTACAGTTGATGTGACTTGTAATCCCGGGGATGATGCCCAGATTGAAGTTGGCGTTACGGTAAATCCGGGTACAGCGACCCCCAATTTTGAATACACCGTAACCGGAATCAATGTAGTGTACAATCATACGATTGCTTCTACCAACAATCCTGAAACCTTTACAGGTCTTGGCGTTGGCAATTATAGTGTTTCCATAACCAATTTGGATACGGGTTGTGCGCTGGAAACCGTACATACCATTGAAGATCCGGATATCATCGAGGTCATTGCCACCAAATTGACCGATGAGGAATGCTTGAACAATGGTGTCGATGACGGAAGTTTTGCCGTTGCCATCAATAATTACACTGGTAATTATGACTATCAAGTATATGACGTGAATGATAACCCTGTTGCAGGGTTCGCCGGAAGTGGAAATGGGGCTGTACCATTGGCTCCTATATCAAATCTTCCTGAAGGTGTTTACTATATCCGTATTACGGAAACGGAGGCCCCGTTCTGCGTGGAAGACTCCAATAGGATAACCATCACGGCCCCTGATGCACCGATTACGGCTACCATAACCGAAGAGACTAGTGTGTCCTGTTCAAATGACCACGGGAGCATCCTGGTGGATCCGGAAGGGGGAATAGGTCCTTATACCATTACCATTACCTCCCCATCGCAGACATTTACCCAAACCGGAGTAGAAGCTTACATTTTCCCAGGCTTGGCAGCAGGTACTTTTAGCGTATCGATTGCGGACACTATGAGCTGTTTATATACTGATGCCATTACCTTAATAAGACCAGACGATATCGTGGCTACCATAGCAAACACCCCATTGACTTGTTTTAATGAAAATACGGCCAGTGTTACAGCCTTGGTCAATGTGAGGAATGTAACTCCGGTATATGAATACCGATTAAACCGATATGATGATTTGGCGGGAAGCAACCTTTTGCAGACTTCTTCCGCGCAGGCATCCCAAACTTTTGGTGGACTTTCCGCAGGATTTTATAGTGTTACCGTTACCGATGATGTGGGCTGTAGTGTTGAAACGTCCATTGTTGAAATCATTAACCCCGTAGAGGTAGAGGCATTCTTAGTTAGAACCGATCCTTTGACCTGTATCACAGGCGTAGAATTTGAACTTTCGGCAACCGGAGGTGGTGGCACCTATGAATACAGCGCGGACAATGTCACTTTCATCCCAATGGCTGGAAACAGTATAAATCTACCCCAAAGTGGTGTTTTCGGTGCCGGAACGTATCAGTACTACGTTCGGGATGCCGTAAACGGTTGTGTTTCCGTAGCCTCCAACGAAATTGAGGAAGACCCAATAATTCCATTGACCTTGATACTTGACCAAAGTGCAGCATATATCAACTGTAATGGAGAAAGCACAGCGAGCATTTATGCAGATGCGGACGGTGGTTTGGGCAATTATAGGTATGAGCTGTACAGCAATTATAATGGAACAGCCTTAAATCTTGCCGATCGCATTGATGGGCCCAGACCTGATGGTGAATTCACCGGATTAGGTGTGGGCACCTATTGGGTAAATGTGACCAGCGGTGATTGTACTGCAGAGCCTCAACAAGTAAATATAACCGAACCTACACCTCTTACTTATACTGAGAGCGTGGTAGATGTAAGCTGTTTTGGAGAAGATGACGGTACCATTACGGTAACCCTTTCGGGTGGTGCCGGTGGATATCAATATGCCATTTCACCTAATCTGAATCAATTTGATACCGTAAACACCTTCGCTGATTTGGCACCAGGCACTTATACGGTTATCGCCCAAGATCAAAATGGATGTTTTGAACAGTTGGAATACACCATATCCGAGCCCACTTTATTGGAGGTCACCGCTGTAGCTACCCCAGAAGTCTGTGCAGGCGATATGAATGGAATTATTGATTTGACCATTCAAGGTGGTACGGCCCCGTATAGTTCTCGGTTGAGCAGTGAAGTCAATTTCACCTCAGATCAATCCTCAATTACAGGATTGGCGGCCGGAGGCTACATTGTATTTGTACGTGATGCCAATGGTTGTGAAGCCAACGTCTCTATTACGGTTGACGCAGGCGCCAACCTAAACGCTGCTGTAGAGCCTGTTTATGAATGTACCGGAGACACGCCCAACAATTATGTGAACATCACGTTGGAAGACTCTTCCGTACTAGGAGACATTTTATATGCCATGGATTCCACAGATCCCCTAGATATGCAATTAAACCCAGATTTTAGGGATATCGCCCCTGGAAGCCATTATATTGCCATAGCCCATGCAAACGGTTGCCTACGTACCATAGATTTCGAAATAGAAGGTTTTGAACCATTGACCTTGGCCCTGGAACAGAACAACATCAACGAAATAACGGCCCTTGCCGACGGTGGACTCGAGAATTATACATTCTACTTTGGCGACGTGGATAATGGAACGGACAATACCTTTTACATCAACAGAACGGATACCTATACCGTTACCGTTGTAGATGAAAATGGATGTGAGGCCGTTGCGGATATCTTTATGGAATTCATAGATATTGAAATCCCCAACTTTTTTACACCGGATGGAGACGGCCTTAATGATTTCTGGACCCCAAGGAACCAAGAGGCCTTCCCACAGATACTAACCATCATATTTGATCGTTATGGTAGAGAGGTATACAGAATGGGCCTTAATGATGATCCATGGGATGGAATTTATCAGCAAAGTGAGCTCCCAACCGGGGATTACTGGTATGTTATAAAACTCCGCGGGGAGAGTGACGACAGGGAGTTTATTGGACATTTTACCTTATATAGATAATCTTAACCTACAAACACATGCGTAATAGATTTTTGACCTTGTTACTGTTGCTCGGTACGATAGCCTTGAAAGGTCAGGAGCTTACCATACCCCAACTTTCGCAGTATCTGGCGGATAATCCTTTTGTGATGTCCCCTACCTATGCCGGAATTGGAGATCACGTAAAAATTCGAATCAATGGACTTACCCAATGGGTGGGCATCAAGGACGCCCCGGATACGCAATCTCTAGCGGCCGATATGCGAATAGGCGAAAAATCCGGTATTGGAATGCTGTTATATAATGACAGTAATGGAGAGACCAAACAAAGAGGTGCCAGGGTTTCCTTTGCACACCATTTAACTCTGGACCGTTATGACGATGAGTTTCTGTCTTTTGGCGTTTCCTATAATTTTAACCAATTCCGTATTGATATTGAGAACTTTGATGCCTTAGATCCCAACGTTACGGATGACCGGGCCACAACCAACCATAACTTTGATGTTGGGGTAATGTATCGTTATGATAAATTCTACTTTAGTGCAAATGCCTCCAACCTACTGAATAAGGATTTGGAAAGGTTTAATCCTGTTTTTGAGCCCAATAGGCTAAGAAATTATTATGTATACACAGGTTACCGATATACCAAAAACAAAAATAGCCGATTAGAAATAGAACCTTCCGTGTTTTTTCAGCTCTTTGAAAGTGATGGAAGGTCCGTTACCGATTTGAATGTCAAGTTTCGATGGTATGATTTTGAAGATTATTACTATGCTGGTGTCACCTATAGATTTTTGAACGATCAAATTGGAGATCCACTATATATCGCCCCAATAGTAGGGCTTAAAAAGAATAATTTCTACTTCGGATATTCCTATCAGGTAATTCTTAACGAACTACTGGGTTACAGCACGGGAACCCACGTGGTAACCCTAGGGATAGATCTTTTCCAAGGTATCAGCAATTGTAGGTGCACGTATTAAAAATCCTGGTAGTTTTACAGAAGTATTTGAGGTGTGTATACTTAATCCTTTTTCTCGGGGAATCCCTTAAATTTGCACTCATTTTAAATGTGGTCCTGTGGGAAAAGTCAAAGTAGAAAATATAAGGGTGTATGGTCATCATGGTTGCCTAAAGGAAGAAACCGCAATTGGTAGTGAGTATCGTGTTGATGTCTCAATCGATGCGGATCTTTCAAAACCCGCTTTATCGGATCGTCTTTCCGACACTGTGGATTATGTTCATATCAACCGCATTGTAGTAGAGGAAATGAAGGTTCCTTCCAAACTTTTGGAACATGTGGGCATGCGCATCTTAAAACGTATTTTGATGGAATTGCAGATGGTGCTGGAAGCCACGGTTTCCGTATCCAAAATAAATCCTCCAATAGGCGGGGATGTGGAAATGGTTACCGTTGTTTTGACCGAAAAAAGAGTGCCTTAAATTTTTCAATAGTCAAAAACGTCTTACCTTTGCAGTTCGTATCGGCATCGTGGCCGAGTGGCTAGGCACAGCTCTGCAAAAGCTTGTACAGCGGTTCGAATCCGCTCGATGCCTCAACAAAAACCCTCCTTGGTCAGGAGGGTTTTTGATTTTTCCGAAAAATGGTTTTGTCAGTTACCTAATTTGCTCTATACGCTCGATGCCTTTTTCTAGGTCAAATTTGTCCTTAGGTAAAAAACCTTTAATGATCAACACAAGTGCACAAAGAATCAATATGATGCCTAGACCTTTTTTTATTAAATGAATCCGTTTGTGTGTGAGTTTTCTTTTTAGTTGTTTGGCCAATAAAATCTTGAAAATATCCGTAATCAAATAAGCTGTTAACATGGTGGCCAAGAAAATCAATATACGATTTGGGTCATTATCCAAGGAAGGACCTATAATTATCATCACCCCAAGCCAAAAAATCAAGACCCCAATGTTGATGAAATTCAATAAAAAGCCTTTTACAAAAAGTCCCAAATAATCCCCTTTGCTTACCCTAAAGTCGGGTTTGGCCTCTTTGTTTTCCCTCTTTGCAAAGACCCGGATACCATAAACCAACAAAATCATACCTCCAAAGACATAAAGGCCAGGTTGATTGCTTAGGTTTTCCAGCAATTGAAAACTACTAAAATAGGCAATGGTAAGAAAAAGGATGTCCGCAACAATGACACCCATATCAAAGGAAAGAGCCGCCCTAAAACCTTTTATGGCGCTTGTTTCCAAAAGCACAAAGAAAACGGGGCCAATCATAAAGCTTAATAAAAAGCCCAAAGGGATAGCAGCCTGTACATCTTCAAACATGAAATTTGCTTACATTCGGGTTATCTTGCCACCAAACACCGTTTTTTCGTCCATTTTTGTCGGATTTCCATGAACCAGTACTTCTCCTCCAGCTTTTACGGTAGCTTTTACATAGTTCGATGCATATATTTCCGCTCTTGATCCTGCATTTACGTTAACCGTGGAAAATCCGGTTTTTAAATCCTTCCCTTCATATACCCCTCCTGTGTTAATGGCCACATCCTGTAAATCAGATGAACCATTGGCTTCAATGACACCACCGGTTACGGCTTTTACAAGTAGCTGCTCCAATTCTGCTTGTATGGACAGCTCTCCGCCTTCCTGGGCCCTAAGCTCTAAAACGTTCTGTTTTATGGTTTCTTGTGAAGTGATACGGGCATCTTCATTTACGTCGATAACGACCAATTTCTCTGTATAATATAAATCTATAAAAGTTCGGTATCCACTGAAAATCTTATCTATTTGCATTCGTAGTTTTAAGGTACCTCCATTGTTCACAACCGCCACTTTTTCGGTATTGGCCCCGGTAATAACCGCCTTGTTTTCATCTGATTTGATGAGATTTACCGACAATCCATCAAAGGCCTTTATTTGGGTAAATTTATCCAATTCTTTTGTAAGCTTCTCATTTTGAGCACTTATCAATTGAAAATTACATACTAGTACCATTAGCCATATCGACTTTTTCATGATATCAGTTTTTAGGTACAATTGTTTCCTCTAAAACAAAATCTATTCCAAATACAATCCATGTTCATACTTACCTAGAAGTGAAAAGTCCAAATGCCTCTTTATCAAATCTGTTTTCTTCACCATTACAACCACTTCGTCACCCAATTGGTACATTTCCTTGGTCCGCTCTCCCACCAATGCATACTCCTTTTCATCAAAGATATAATAATCACCTTTTATATCCCGTATACGTACCATTCCCTCACATTTATTCTCGATAATCTCCACATAAATACCCCATTCCGTTACGCCGCTAATTACGCCAATAAATTCTTGGTCCTGATGATCTTGCATAAACTTGATCTGCATATATTTAATAGAATCCCGTTCTGCATTTGCCGCCAGGTTTTCCATGTCCGATGAATGTTTGCAACGCTCCTCATAGAGCTCGGAATTTAAAGATTTGCCTTTATCCAAATAGTGTTGCAAAAGCCGATGCACCATTACGTCCGGATATCTCCTTATAGGCGAAGTAAAATGGGTATAATAATCGAAGGCCAAGCCATAATGTCCAATGTTTTCCGTAGTGTAAATCGCTTTGCTCATGCTTCGTATGGCCAAGGTATCCACTAAATTTTGTTCCTTTTTTCCCTTTACATCTTCCAGAAGTTTATTCAAAGAAGCGCTAATGGACTTTTTATCCTTAAAATTTAACTTATGTCCAAATCTAGAGATAATACCGTTCAAGGCCAATAATTTATCTTCGTCTGGATTATCGTGCACCCTATATACAAAAGTCCTTTTGGGTTTATGTTTTCCTATATATTCGGCCACCTTTTTATTGGCCAATAACATAAATTCCTCAATAAGTTTATTGGCATCCTTTGCTTCCTTGAAAAATACGCTCTCCGGTTCGTTATTTTCGGTGAGGTTAAATCGTACTTCTACCTTATCAAATGAAATGGCTCCCTCGTTCATTCGTTTTTTTCGCATTATTTTGGCCAAATCGTCCAAAACAAGAACCGCTTCTACTATTTCACGGGAGACCGTATATTCCTTTTCCCGTATCGATATTTCTTTGGGAATATGGCCTTCTTTGTTTTCAATAATATGTTGTGCCTCCTCATAGGCAAACCGCTCATTGGAATTTATTACCGTACGCCCAAACCATTGGCTCCTTAACTCTGCCTTTTTTGTAATTTCAAAAACAGCGGAGAAGGTATATTTTTCTTCATTCGGTCGAAGGGAACAGGCATTGTTGGATAATATTTCCGGAAGCATGGGGACTACTCTGTCCACCAAATACACGGATGTCGCCCTTTCGTAAGCCTCATCATCCAAAATGGTATTTGGTTTTACGTAATGCGAAACATCGGCAATGTGCACACCAATTTCATAGTTTCCATTTTCCAAAACCCTAAAGGATAGGGCGTCATCAAAATCTTTTGCATCTTTTGGGTCTATTGTAAAAGTCAGGACATCCCTCATATCCCGTCGCCTTGCAATCTCCTCTACTTTTATAGCGGTGTCCAACTTCTTCGAATAGTGTTCCACCTCACTGGGAAATTCGTAGGGAAGACCGTATTCAGCCAGAATCGAATGAATTTCCGTATGGTGTTCGCCTGGTTTTCCCAACACATCGATAATCCTACCATAAGGTGAATCCGCTTCCTCCGGCCAATCGGTCATTTCTACAATTACTTTATCCCCATTGTTGACCGGCAAGTTCTTTAGCCGTTCCTTGGGTACGAAGATGTCCGTATACATGCCAGTGTCCTTTGGACGTACAAATGCAAAATTTCGCTGGATATCCGCTATCCCGACAAATTCGGTTTTATGGCGTTCCAATATCCTTATTATTTCCCCCTCTAATTTTTTTCCCTTTCTACTGGGAGAAACAAATACTTCCACTTTATCCTTATGAAAGGCCTTGTTCAATTTATTATAGGGAACAAAGATATCTTCATCGCTTTCTTCGCTTATCACGTAGGCATTACCCCTTCCAGTAATATCAACAATTCCCGTAAAATGGGATTTAGAGTTTTCCATGGCTCTGTAACTGCCCCGGCCTACTTCTAAAATTCTTTTTTTTTCCTTCAGCTGTCCCAGCCTTTTGATTAGTGCATTTCTGTCTTGGGTATCGATAACCCCTATTTTGGCAGCTATTTGCTTATAGTTGAAGCTCTTCTTGGGTTCTCTTTCAAGCACTGTAAAAATACCTTTGGTAATTTCATTTCTGCGATGATTTCTAGCCTTCTTTTTTCTCTTTGACATTCATTTTTATTTGCATCGAAAATTACGAATTATAATCCACTACCCACTTTCCAAATTCATTCAAAAAAACTATATACGTTTATTAACAGTATTATATAATAATCATTTTTATTTTTTTGTATTAAAATAAATTTGGTAGTAATTATAGGATGTTAATAGTGGGTAAAAATTAAATGGATAAAATTTGCTTTGAACCGAATTATTTTTTTGTATACATTTTTTACCATCGCCTTTTTTTTAAAAATCAATGGTTTATCCTAGTTATCAAACTAGGTTGATAACTTATCTCAACATGTTTTTTTTGAAAATTTAATGTTATTTTAATGTTAATTAGATGAGGAATAGTGGTAATAGCATGCTTTTATTTTTTTAAATGTTATTTGCTCGTTCTAGTAATTGTTTTGTAAAGCAACTTTCATGATAGACGGCAAAATTTTAGAAGTATATTTTTTACGAATCTTATTAACAGATAATGAATTGATAATTACGGGTAATGAACAAATGGAGAAACGCTTTAGATTTACTGTGCTAGCTCCGTATTTTGTACATTTGTTTACAAATCAAATTGCTATACCATGAAGATATCCATAGGAAACGACCACGCAGGTACCGAGTATAAATTGGCTATAATCGGGCTTTTAAAATCAATGGGCAAAGAGGTGATAAATCATGGAACGGACGGGGCCGATGGTGTAGATTATCCGGATTTTGTACATCCAGTGGCGGAAGATGTTGAAAACGGCAAGGCGGATTATGGCATTGTGGTCTGCGGAAGTGGTAACGGTGCGTCCATGACCGCCAACAAGCATCAAAAAATACGCTGTGCCCTGTGTTGGACCAAAGAAATTGTGGAGTTGGCCAGGGAACATAATGATGCCAACATCCTCAGCTTGCCCGCGCGTTTTATTTCATTACCCCAGGCATTACAGATGGTAAGGACTTTTTTTAGTACGGAATTTGCCGGTGGACGTCACGAAAGGAGAATAGAAAAGATTCCTTGTAAATAATCAATTGGACTATAGGTCTTTTGAACGGCAGCAATGGGGCATATACATCACAATCACTCCCATCCTGATGTAAAGGGAAGAAACCTGATTATTTCCATATTTCTCAATGTACTTATTACCGTTTCACAAGTTATAGGAGGCTTGGTATCGGGAAGTCTCGCTTTACTTTCCGATGCACTTCACAACTTTAGTGATGTGATGTCCTTGGTTATAAGCTATATTGCGAACGTACTTTCCAAAAAGGAGGCCTCCACAAACAAGACTTTTGGCTATAAACGGGCCGAAATAATTGCGGCATTCGTAAACTCTGCTGCACTTATTATTGTTGCCATTGTTTTGATAAAAGAGGCCATAGAACGTTTCTTAAGTCCCCAGGATATAGAATCCGACTTAGTAATCTGGTTATCGTTATTGGGAATTGCAGCAAACGGCTTCAGTGTTTTCCTTTTGAAAGGCACCACAAGCAACAATATGAATATGAAATCGGCCTATTTGCACTTATTGACGGATATGATGGCTTCAATCGCCGTTTTAATCGGTGGGCTGCTCATGAAATTTTATCGGGTATATTGGGTAGATACCGCCCTAACTTTGGCGATAGCGCTATATCTTATTTATATGGGATACGATCTTCTTAAGAATTCAACACGGGTATTGATGTTGTTTACGCCCCATACGATTCAGGTCCAAAAAATTGTGGAAACCATTAAGCGGATAAAACCCGTACGAAATGTACACCATGTGCATATTTGGCAATTGAACGAGGAAGAGGTACATCTTGAAGCCCATATTGATTTCAAGGAAGATATAAAATTATCCGAATTTGATATTATTTTGGAACGGATAGAGGAGGAGATGTACCATAAATATGGTATCAACCATGTAAATATTCAACCAGAATTTGGTAAGTGCGACAGTAAAAATGTAATCGTTCAGGATTAATGTTACATATCTCAGTAAAAAGTTTTCAAGAGCTTTCCAATACCGAATTATACGGGATTTTGCAATTGCGTTCCGAGGTTTTCGTTGTTGAGCAACAATGTGTTTATCAAGATTTAGACGAAAAAGACCAAAAAGCACTTCATGTAATAGGTCATAACAGAGGAAGTATTGTAGCCTATACACGCATATTTAGACCGGGAGATTACGTAGAAACCGCTAGCATCGGCAGGGTGGTGGTTAGGTCATTGGAACGTAAATACGGTTATGGAAAGGAAATTATGAGAGCGTCCATTCAGGCTATCGAGGAGCATTTTGGTGAAAGAATAATACATGTTTCGGCTCAGTTATATTTGGAACGCTTTTATCATGAACTGGGATTCGAACAGATAGGGAAAGGATATCTGGAAGATGGAATTCCACACATTGGCATGTTACGGCAATGAACAAAAAGGGTTAGTGGTTCTTGACCTATGTGTTTTGTTTTCTTAAATTTTTATAGGCTTTTTGTTGGTGAGATTAATTTCCTCCAAAAGGGTATCCGTAAATTTATAGTGCCCTTTTGTGGTTATAATTCGGAACCTATCTGATTTCATACGGGTAAGGGTATCTAAAAATAGCCATTTCGTTTTCAGCAGACGAGGTTTTTCCGATTTTAGGCTAATGTCAAAGAAATATTTCATGCCATTTTTAACGGCAACGATATCCGGTGTAATCCGGTTTCCACTCTCTTTTCTAAGATAGGATTTTGGGCATTCGTAACCTTCTAAGTCGGCTTTGATATTCTCATAACCTGTAGCCTCTAAATAATGGATGGATTTTTCCAAAAACTTTCTGTTCTCTAATTTTTCCAAACGTATCATAAGAGATAAAATAATGGAAAAAATCGGCAACACCAAATTTTACGTACTGATTAACAGTAACTTATGATTTCAAAACATAAAAAACCAATTGTTGTTCACCCATATTTTTTTCTGATCGAATACACGGGAATAATGTAAAGACTAGCCAATAACGGTCATTTCGTTTAGCGTAAATTCTTCGATAGCACCTTCGGTAGCTTTTCTATAATCGGAAATATGGGAATTATTAATGTGTTTTTGCCATAGTTCCCGAGTGGTCCAGTTTTCATAGAAAAGGAATAGATTTTCATTATCATTATCCTGATGAAGGTCATAGTTGATACAACCCTCTTCCCTATGAGTAATATCAATTAATTTGAGAAGTTCATTTTTAACAAATTCCTTCTTCCCAGGTTTGACCAAAATTCTTGCGATAACGGTTAATTGACTGTTGCCCATGATTTGATAATTATTAAAATTTCAGATTTTTAGGTTTGTCTATGTTGATAATTGAGAGATTCCCCAATTTTCATTACCACCCCGACCACGAGCGCATTGCCCATAAAAAAAGCCCTTTTGGTATCGGAAACACCTTCTAATAAGGTGTGATTATCCGGAAACATGTTCAATCGTTCCAATTCTATGGGAGTTAATCTTCTCAATCCCTTAGAGGTATGTATTACATGCTTAAATCGCGATGGGCTTTTGCCCCCTTCGCCTGTTATAATGGTGCGTGACGCATTGTCCAATACGTCAGGAAAAACCATTCCTCCCTCACTGTACTCATAAGTAAATCCATTTTTGGCGGTTCTAACTTCTTTTTTGGCACCTTTGAGGTATTCCCACTTCGGAAGATTTTGTTGGGAAATAAAAAATTCCTTGGTAACATCGCCATTCTGAAGCACATCGCCTAGCAACACGCGTTTACCATCATAATTTGGGAAGGTTTTACAGGTAATTACTTGTCCCTTTGCAAAAAATCCAGTGTTCTGAAAAGGGGATAACTTTCCATTTTTATTAAAGGTATTGGAGATTGAAATTAGACTTTCCTCCATAACAAAAGAGCTAGTTATTTGGGCAGGCTTCTTAACGGGAAAAGCCCGGGCCATGGTTCCTGTGTAATGCAGCCATTCGGTTTTCTCCGCATTCTTCAAAGATGTAAAAATTGGGGATGATTCATGATACCCAACAAAGAAAACCCTTCTTCTTCTTTGGGGCATGCCGTAATCTGCAGCATTGATGATTCGCCATTCTACGGCATAACCAAGTTCCTCTAAACTTTTGAGCATAATGGCAAAATCTCTTCCGCGCTGCGAAGAAGGGGATTTCAACAAACGATCCACATTTTCAAAAAATAGATACTTGGGCTTTTTTTTCTTCTCCGACAGTATACGGTGGATGCTCCACCATAAAACCCCCTTTTTTCCAATAAGCCCTTTGGAATTTTGAAGTGTAGTTGCAACGGAATAATCTTGACAGGGAAATCCACCAACCAATACATCGGCATCGGGAATATCCGAGATAGGCACTTCGGCGATATCCTGGTTACTATGATTTTTGCTTCCGAAGCGCGCTTCATATACCTTGGAAGCATGCTGTATTTTGGTTCCGGGTTCCCATTGGTTGCTCCAGACCACTTCATAAACCCCGGTTTTTTCTAGCCCCAATCTAAAACCGCCAACTCCAGCAAAGAGTTCTATAACCTTAAGCTTTTTCATTGAGGCTAAAATTAGACAAAAAGGATAAATTAAGATTAGCTTCCAAACATATCAGGAAATAGGGATTGGACAATATCCTTATTTTTACAGAAAACTAACGGAATGAATTTCAAGACCAACATCTTTATAACGGCTTTGGCACTTGCTTTTTTAGGAGCCTGTGAAGTACCTAATGAAGAAAAAGCACCCCTTCAAGAACAAATATCCGCAGTTAAATCAAAATTTGCCCCGGATAAACGTGTCGCTTTGTTCAATGTAAAAGCACTAAGAGAAAACGATGACCTTGTTTTAAAAGGAGAGAGCGATTTGCCTGATGCCATCGCCGCACTTAAAGAGCAATTAACCAAGGAAAACATTGAGTTTTTGGATAGTATACAACTATTACCCGCTCTGGATTTGGGAAAGAAAACCAGGGCGGTAATCAACATATCGGTAGCCAACCTTCGTAGTGAACCGAAGCATTCGGCAGAACTAGTGACCCAGGCTACTTTGGGTACCCCGGTAAAAGTGTTGAAAAAACAGGGAAGTTGGTATTATGTACAAACACCGGACAAATATCTGTCCTGGGTAGATGACGGAGGTATTGAATTGATGGACCCTGAGCGTGTCGATCAATGGATGGCCAACGACAAAATTATTTATAAGGAAATCTACGGACATTCGTATAAAGACCGTGATAAGCAACAAATGGTATCCGATTTGGTGGCCGGCAATGTTTTGGAGGCTCTGGGGGATACGGATAAGTTTTACACGGTAGCCTATCCTGATGGCAGACAGGCCTATATTCCAAAGAACGAGGCACAAGATTATGAGGAATGGCTGGAAAACCTGAATCCTACTATAGAAGATTTGGTGAATACTTCCCGAACCTTTATGGGAGTCCCATACCTATGGGGCGGTACCTCTACCAAGGGGATGGATTGTAGCGGGTTTACCAAAACAGTTTATTTCCTGAATGGTATGGTAATCCCAAGGGATGCTTCACAGCAGGTCCGCACTGGGGAGCCCATAGATTCTACTCAGAACTTTGATAATCTGAAAAAAGGCGATTTACTTTTCTTTGGAAGAAAGGCAACAGATTCCACCTCAGAAAAAGTAGTACATGTTGGTATGTGGATAGGCAACAACGAATTTATTCACGCCTCGGAAATGGTCCGTATTAGTAGTATGGACAAAGATGCCCCGAATTTTGATGAATGGAACCATAGCCGATATCTCAGAACCCAACGCGTTTTAAAGCAGGAAGATGAAGGATTGATAAACCTTGTCCAAACGCCATTATTCAAAGACTAGAATTTAGAGATATCGCTTTTATGGAGAAGGAGATTTCTGAATACTCCAATGCAAAAAAAAAGATCTTAAGCATTTTTTATAGGAAGGATTATCCGATTACCTAAGAGCCCGAACCAAAGACCACCTTCAAATGCGTCGCATCTGGCCTTCGGTTTTTACCAAATAAGCTTACAACAATATAGGTAAGCATTGAGACTAAAAATGCCGGGATAATTTCATGAATGTCTTCCCAGCCCTCAAAGTTGAATCTAAAGGCAAAACGCCAAACAACGTTGACTACCATTCCCACGACCATAGAGCTAAGTGCCCCCAAATCCGTGCCCCATTTTAAATACAGACCGCCAAAAATGGCTGGAAAAAAACTGGCGGCGAAAACGGCGCCCGCAAAGGCGGTCAACTCCACGATACCGGCCATGGGATACAGGGTAAAGAGATACACTAGAACACAATAAACGGCCATAAACCATTTAGTCCTGGGAATAATCTTAGCTTCAGGCATAGGCTTTACCACATGCCAAATGTCCTTTACAAAAGCGGTTCCTATGATAATTATGACCGATGCCAAGGAAGACATTCCCGCTGCAAATAGACCGGCAACACAAATACCACTGACCCATTTGTTATCAAACTTGTCCAACATAAAGCCTACAACCTCATCCGTATCCTGTATTAAATATGCGGCTTCCGTAGTTGATGCCATTCCATGGACAAGGGCCCCAAGACCCATAACACAGACCAAGGAAACACCTAGGAAAACGGGAGTCCATATCATGGCGAAACGCATACTTTTGGCATTGTTCACCGAATAAAACCGAATAAGATTTTTAGGTTCCGAAATCTGTTTCATGCCGACAGCCAACCCTATGCCTAAAATATATAGGAATGAAACCAGTTCGCCGAAAGTGACCAACCCGGATTTCATGGGTGCACCGGCTTTCGTCAAGTGATAGGTTTGACCGATGGATTCCATAAGGTTGTCCAAACCCCCGGCATAGAAAAACGGAATGGACAGCATTAAAATGGCCACCCCGAACATGATTATGCCCTGGATGGCATCTGTCCAAAGCACGCTATACATTCCGCCCCAAATGGTGTAGGCGCAAGTAATGGCGATAATGGCAAAGGCCCCATATTCATAAGGAATATCCAGAACCGAAGTAAGCACATGGGCACATCCTTTGGCAATGCCCACCATATACCACAACGTTGCGAATAGGATGATTAGAGCCGAAAGCACACGAATACTTTTGGCCAGCGAACTCTTGTAACGCAAATGAAAGTAATCCGGAATGGTAAAGGATTTTAAACGTGCCGTCTGAAAACGCATTCTGGGCCCTAATAATTGCCAGGAGATGATACAGAAAAAGGTCCATATTAACCCCATCCAAGCCCAAGAAAGACCATATTCAAAGGATTTCCCCGCCTGACCTATATACGTATTTGTACTGGCCGAAGTAGAAAAGAAAGCCAAGGAAATCACCCATCCCGGGATTTCGCGTTTTGCCACGTAATACCCCGCCACGCCTTGATTGGCTTTTTTCTTAAAATACCAGCCGATATACAAACAGCCCAAGACATAAAATGTCGTGAGGAACAAGGTTACAAAATGCTCTTGAAAATAAGCCATCAATGCTCTGGGTTATGGTCACTTTCATCTACGGTGATATCTCGCTTTAGCACCAACAAAGCATTGATGATCACTAAAACAATAATCCCGATGTAGGGGAGAAGGGTCAGGAAATTCATAGTTTAATTCCAGTTTTTGTTTTACCATTAAAACTTTTGAAATATGTTCTAAAGGCAAAGGAACTTAAAACATTTTCTTTAGCTCATTCTTGGTTACCTTACCCAAAACATTTCGAGGCAAGGTCTTTCTAACGATATAATTTCTGGGAATCTTATACCCTGGTAATTGTTCCTTCAACCATTCGGAAATTTTTTTGGTGTCGATAGCTTCGCCCTTGGTAACCAAACAGGCGGATACTACCTCGCCCCATTCCTCATCGGGCAAGCCTACAACCGCACTATCCTGAACCATGGGGTGTTTTCGTAAAACATCCTCAATCTCTAAGGCCGATATTTTGTAACCCCCGGATTTAATGATATCCACACTATCGCGTCCTAGAATTTTATATAACCCGTTGTTCAACATGCCGATATCTCCTGTAATAAACCAGCCATCCTTGGTAAACGCCTTTTTTGTTGCTTCCGGTTTTTGCCAATACTCCTTAAAAACACTGGGACCTTTGATTTGAAATGCGCCGGCCTCGTTTTCACCTACGATTTTATCTTTACTATCAACCATACGCATTTCAACGCCGGGTAAGGGTAAGCCGACATGCCCTGGCCTTCTTTCCCCGCGATAGGAATTTGAAAGGCCCATTCCAATTTCCGTCATCCCATAGCGCTCCAACAAGGTCTGCCCCGTTATTTTTAGCCACTTCTCCAAAACGGGTATGGGTAATGCTGCGGATCCGGAAACCATTAACCGAAGTTGGGATGCGGCCCCGGACATTTCTTCTTGTGCCATCTCGGAGGCGTTATCCCAAAAAGCGATAAGTTTATGGTAGATTGTCGGTACTGCCATAAATAAAGTTAATCGACCAGATATAATAACGTTCCATACACTTTCGGCTTCAAATTTGGGTAGAAATTCGCAACAGGCCCCGCTCCATAATGCGCAGCTCATCACGTTGATAATGCCATGCACATGATGTAGGGGAAGTATATTTAGGATATAATCGTCCTGTTGCCATTCCCAAGCAGTTACCAAGGTGGTAATTTGTGCTTGAATATTGGCATGTGTGGTAACCACCCCTTTGGGCTTGCTAGTGGTACCACTGGTATAAAGAATCATAGCCCTTTGTTCCATACGGACATCCGGAAGCGTTGTTGATCGATTTTGGAAAATGGATTCCAAGGCAACTAAGGAAACACCAATCTGTTTTTCCAATGGGGATAGGAAATCGATATAATCCGGATGGGCGATTACCATTTCGGGCTGTGTATCCTCCAACACATATTGAATGGAAGGTAATGGGTGTAGCACACAAAGTGGAACAGCGATACCTCCCGCCATCCAAATACCCCACTGCACCGCTGTGTACTCAAAGGAAGGAGGTACAAGGAAGGTAATACGGGCCTCTCCCAAATGGCCTCTTCCGTCCAAAAGATTCGTTGCAACCCTGTGCGCCGACTCCAATAATTGGCCGTATGTATAAGAGCTTCCATTGGAAACCAAAGCTTCTCGATTGGTAAAGCTTTTGGCTCTTTCTATAAGTTGAATCATTTATAAGTTAATCGTAGTGCAACAACATCCTGTTGGCCGTCTTTCATAGATAGCAATGCATCTACAAGTGAATCAATTTTACAATTCTACTGTTTTCCCTGTTCGAAACGACTCGTCTGCGGCAAGTACAATACGTAGACTGTTTACGGCATCGCGCAAATGATTGCTCAAATCCATGTCTTCGGTTATGGCCCTAAGAAAGTATTCCTGTTCCAAAAGGCAAAGCCCATCATGATCAGGCTCGTCCGAGGTGTCAATTATTTCGTCCGCTTTCGCAAAATTTCCGTTTTCGTCCGTGGCCGCATGATGAAGTTTTAAGGCCCCTGTCTTGGAATGATCATCAACACTGTCACTATCCCCTTTGGCTTCGTCCACAATCGAGACACATCCCTTAGGTCCAATTACGTCCTTGACAAAAAAGGCGGTCTCACTCATCATAGGCCCCCAACCGGCCTCGTACCAACCGACGGAACCATCTTGAAACCGTACTTGTAGCTGTCCGTAATTGTACATTTGGGTATCGATTTCATCGGAAAGCCTAGCTCCGATTGCACTAACGCTTACAGGAACGGACTCCGTCATCAAACACATAACATCTACATAGTGTACCCCACAATCCACAATAGGCGACATGCTATTCATCAATTGTTTATGGGTGTACCAGTTGCTACCGGAACTCTGTTGGTTCAGGTTCATGCGCATCACCAAAGGTTTTCCAAGGGACCTGGCTACTTCTACAAATTTTGCCCAGGCCGGATGTACCCGAAGGATATAACCAACCACCATTTTCTTCCCTTTTTCTTGGGCCAGATCTACCAAACTTTGCGCTTCTTCTACGGTTAAGGCCAAAGGCTTTTCTACGAACACATGAGCGTTCGCGTTTAAGGCCATCTGGATATATTCGCCATGTGTATCCGGATAGGTATTTATGGATACGGCATCTGGTTTGGCTTCTTCCAAGGCCTTGGCATAATCTCCATAGGTAGGATATCCTCCCAATTCTTGGGATAACCGTTCCCTGCTCTCGGGCTTTCTACTTACCAGACCAACAATTTCAAAACCCTCTATTTGGTGATAGGCCCGGGCATGACTGGTTCCCATATGGCCACAACCCACGACCAAAACTTTTATTTTGTCCATTTTTCGATTTTTGAGTGCTATATTTATTGGAAAGTTAACAAACCTGATGAAATTGACAACCCCTACCGTAAGTAAGTTTTTAGGAATCGTTTTGATTCTCGGTACCGCTGCGTTGTTTGCGGCAGCAACCTTTCCCGAAGGAGAAGAAATAAGCACACCATCTGGACGACCTAACATCCTTTTTTTAATTGCCGATGATTGGTCCTATCCACATGCCGGGGCGTATGGCAATTCGGTTGTCCGTACTCCTACGTTCGACTTTTTGGCAAACGAGGGAGCGGTTTTTGAAAATGCCTATTGTGCCGCACCCTCCTGTTCTCCATCGCGGGCCAGTATTTTGTTGGGCAGGTATCCCCACCAATTGGAAAGTGCCGGCAATCTATGGTCCATAATTCCGGATAAATTCCCCAATTGGATGTCGCTCTTAAAGCAATCCGGGTACCTTACCGGGAAGAGTCGCAAAGGCTGGGGACCAGGTGATTTTAAAGCTGGGGGATATGAACACAATCCTGCCGGGAAGGATTATCCTGACTTTAAGACTTTCCTGAAAGATAGAAAAGACAATCAGCCTTTCGCCTATTGGTTCGGCAGTGGTGATCCGCATCGGATCTATGAAACGAATACGGGAGTAAGATCTGGAATGGACCAAGACAGGGTCAATGTTCCGGGATTTTTGCCTGATACACCCTGTGTGCGCAATGACATCCTCGATTATTATTTTGAAGTGGAACGCTTTGATCGGGAATCAGGAAATATCATCGAAGTTTTGGAACAGCAAGGGCTATTGGATAACACGATTATCGTTATGACCAGCGATAATGGCATGCCCTTCCCCCGCGCCAAGGCCACGCTCTATGATTATGGTACACGGATGCCGCTGGCCCTGTATTGGAAAGATCATATAGAAGGAGGAAAACGTATTGGCGATTTTATGAACTTTATCGATTTTGGCCCCACTTTTTTGGATGCCGCTGGATTGGAAATCCCTGAGGCTTTTAGTGGGAATAGTTTGCTAGAACTATTTGATGAGGGCAATGGACCGAAAACTGACCGCAGCAAAGTCTTTGTGGAACGGGAACGACATGCCAATGTTCGCAAGGGGGATTTAAGCTATCCGTCACGAGCGATTCGCACTAAGGAGTTTCTATACATCAAGAATTTCGAACCCGATCGTTGGCCCGCAGGAGACCCGGAAGTACATCAGTCCGTGGGGCAGTATGGGGATGTGGACAACTCCATCTCCAAATTCCAGATTATGGCCATGGAAGGAAAGCCATCTGACGAGGACTATTTTCACTTGGCCTTTGGCAAACGACCCATGGAAGAATTATATGTATTGGCCGATGACCCCTATAACTTAAAAAATGAAGTTGACAACCCGAAATACAAAAAGATACGGGATGAATTGAGCAAAGAACTCAAAAACTGGATGGAGCATACCAACGATTTGAGGGCCAAGGAACCGCAAACCACCTATTGGGACAACGTATTCTACACCCCTGATTACCAAATGAAGAACTATGATTTAGACGAAAAAATCAGAGCGTATCGCATGTTGTTAAGGGACCGGGGCACATTTAAGGAAGCTCCCTGTATTAACTAAGTTTAGGTCATTCTAGGGCAAACGCTATAATCTGGTTGCCTTTTTCCGTTCCTAATTTTTCACCTCCACAGGCAATGGCAATATACTGTTTCCCGTTTACCTCATACATAGCAGGTGTTGCAAAGGCGGCTGCGGGTAGCTTGTACTCCCAAAGCAGTTCCCCGGTATGTTTATGGAACACCCTAAAATACCCGTCTCGGGTAGCACCGATAAATAAAAGGCCATTTTCGGTTACAACAGGTCCTCCGTAGTTTTCCGTGCCGATACCGATTCCTTCGTCACCCAACTCCGGGGTGTTTCCGAAGGGGATGGACCAAATGTATTCCCCGGTGTTCAAGTCAATGGCATGCATTGTTCCCCAAGGGGGCTTTATTGCCGGCAACCCGTTGGCATCTACAAATTTGTTATAGCCCAAATGTTTATATGGAATAGCTATAGAATCATTTTGGGCCGTTTCCTCGGCAACACTATGCTGTACTTCCTCATCGAATAGAAATCGTAAAAGCGCATCCATCTCTTCCTTTGGAATCTGCGGGAAACCTGTCATCATGCCCTTTCCTTTTGCAATAATGGCGGAAACTTCCTCTTTGTCCTTTTCGAATTGTAGGTTTAGCAACGAAGGAAAACCACTGACTTCCATCCCTTTTCTGTCTGCCTGATGGCAAGTAACACAATATTTGTTGTATACACCTTGGCCCAAAGGCAATCCGGCATAATCATTTTGGGCAATACTCATTTGTAGCATGCGTGGCATCTCGTTCGAATTCACATAGAGAATTCCGTTATGGGGATCCGCTCCGGCCCCTCCCCATTCAGCGGCTCCGTCATATCCAGGTAAAAGAATCACAGGGTCCAAACTTGGAGGGGCATAGATACGTTTGTCGGCGGTTCTTAGAAGTTCCCGCAGTTCTTCTTGGTTTTCTGCATAAGGGCTTACACTATTCTCGGACAATTCTGTGGATTGACGCGCAAAGGGCTTTGGTTTTATGGGAAAAGGTTGAGTGGGCCAAGTTTCCTCGCCCTCCAAAATGGTTTGGGGCACGGGGTGTTCCTCAATGTCGAACAAGGGTTCGCCTGTCCTTCGATCAAAAACATAGACAAAACCTTGCTTGGTGATTTGGGCGACAGCAGGAACTTTTTTGCCATCCCGCTCAACTGTAAGGAGATTGGGTGGGGCGGGGAGGTCTCGATCCCAAATATCATGATGTGTAAATTGAAAATGCCAAATCCGATCGCCCGTATCACCATTCAAGGCCACCAGACTATTGGCATACAAATTGCTCCCTTTTCGAACACCCCCATAAAAGTCTGGAGCGGCCGATCCCGTGGGTACATAAATGATTCCTGCTTCCTCGTCTACGGCCATGCCGGCCCAATTATTCGCAGCACCAACCAGCGGACTCTCCCTAGGGTCTTCTTCACCCCAGGAATCATACCCTTCTTCATCCGCTTCAGGAATGGTATGGAATACCCATTCTACGGCCCCGGTAATTATATTAAAGGCCATAACATCTCCTGGTGGTGCTCCAGGACCCTCGGATAATCGTAAAGGCATTACAATAATATCCTTGTAAACGGTCCCTGGGGTATTTGAAATCACAAATTTACTTTGAGCGGATTCAGGTAATCCTGAACGCATGTCTACCTTGCCGTTATCCCCAAAAGTTGGTACTGGCTTTCCGGTTAAGGCATTCAAAGCATATAAATCGGAACCCCGGGTATATAAAATGCGCTTGTCCTCTTCCTTTTCCCAATAGGAAACGCCACGGCTTGTGGAATGCCAAACTTTTACGGAATCTCCAAATTGCCATATTTCCTCTCCTGTTGCGGCATGTAGGGCCACAACCCGCATGGCCGCCGTAACTCCATAGAGAATGGTATCGGCAACAATAGGGTTCATTTGCATCTGACCCCAATCCGCAGCCTCATATGACCAGGCTACCTTTAAATCCCTTACATTCTCCGCGGTTATTTGGGATAGGGTGGAGTAGTGGCTCCGTCCTGGATCTCCTAAATAGGAGGACCAAGTGACGTATGGGTTACTAGAGCGATTTGTTTTTTCGGAAGGCTCGCAACTTGTAAAAAGAAGTAGTGCGATTATGATTGTGGAAAAGAGGGAACGAAGAAGTTTGGACGGCATCGATACGCGGGAATTAGTTTTTCTAAAAATACGGAAAAACAAAGTATTTTTTGCGCTTAGCATATTCAAGAAAAACCAAGACCTTGAATTCCGCCGGCAATTCCACTTTTCACAAAGGAGCTATTAAAGAATACTAGTGGACGAATGGTTGTTTGTTAGCGTACTGCAAATACCGATTCCACCATGGCCGAAGCCCCTAAGGCCTTATTTCTGGCGGATGGGGATGTTCCTCCTATATGTATTTTGAATTTTCCTTTTTCAAGTACTTTTTTTCCTTCGTTATTTACCAGTTCCATCATTTCCGGGGTAATAGTAAAGGCTATGGATTGCGATTCTCCAGGATTTAGTCGTATTCGCTGGAACCCTTTTAAGGCATGAAAGGGTACTTCAACCGACGCTTCCACATCCGATATATAGAGTTGTATTACCTCCTCGGCCGCATATGTTCCGGTATTGGTCACCTCAAGTTGTACGTTTACCGATTTACCTCTTTTTATTGTATTCTTTTCCAGAGTGATGGGACCATATTCAAATGAGGTATAGGATAATCCAAAACCAAAGGGAAACAACGGTTCTTTTTCCAAGTAGCGATAGGTACGTCCCTTTAATGCGTAGTCTTCAAAAGGAGGAAGGTCTTCCAAGACCTTAACGAAGGTCAAAGGTGATCTCCCGGACGGAACCGCATCTCCAAATAGAATATCTGCCATGGCCTCACCACCTTGTTCTCCAGGGTACCAGGCATAAACGAGGGCATCCGCCATTTCATAAACTTCGGGAACGGCCAAGGCACTCCCCGCCGTTAGTACGACAATCAATTTTTTAGCCTTGGCCCTTATTTTTTTTAAATAATCGATTTGGTTTTGGGGCAGCTTTATTTCCTTCCGATCGCCCAAATGGTTCGAGAGTATGGATTCGCCTTCCTCGCCTTCGATAAGTTGGGAAATACCCATAAAGGCAATGGTTACCTCCATACGTTCCGCCTCACCGGAAAACCAGTCCATAGGATTGTTATTAGGACGATCTAACAAAGCACCCTGGCGATAGAGTACCGATGTTTGTGGACTTACCTTACCTACGATTCCTTCCAAGAAAGTTTTTAGATCGTCGCTTAGTCCATAATAGTTGGCCAATAAGGCTTGGGCATGTGTGGCTGTAGGACCAGTAACGAAAATGCCATTGATATCCTTGTCCAAGGGCAGGGCCTTATTTTTGTTCTTAAGTAGCACAATGGATTTCGTAGCTGCTTCCTTGGTCAAGGCTATATGTTCTTTGCTACGTATTTCCTCGGGGCCAATGGCATCAAAGGGCGTACTGCCCACAGGATCAAAAAGCCCTAGTTTAAAACGGGTGGGTAACAGTTCGCGAAGGTTGTTATCTATTTCCGCCTCTGTGGTAAACCCCTGACTTATAGCATTTAAAAGTTCAGGGTACGTATCTCCGCAATTGAGGTTGCAACCCTCATTTATGGCTAAGGCGGCTGCTTCCGGTGCGGTTCCGACAATATTATGCCCATTAAAAAAGTCCCGAATGGCCCAACAATCCGATGTGAAATAGCCCTTAAAACCCCATTGCTGGCGTAGTACATCTTCCATCAGATAGGGATGTGCACAGGCCGGGTCACCATTTACTCGATTGTAGGCACCCATTACGCCCTCTACATTGGCATCCTTGACCAATGCTTCAAATGCGGGCAGGTAGGTTTCCCAAAGGTCTTTTTGGCTTACGGTAGCATCAAAGACATGCCGCAATTTTTCCGGACCGTTATGTACGGCGTAATGTTTGGCCATTCCGGCCGCTTTTAAATATTTGGGATGGTCGCCCTGAAGTCCTTTGACAAAAGCCGTACCTATTTGAGCGGTCAAATAGGGGTCTTCCCCATAGGTTTCCTGACCTCTTCCCCAGCGGGGATCCCGAAAAATGTTCACGTTGGGTGACCAAAAAGTCAAACCCTGGTAGATCCCGCGACGACCATGGGCCGAGTTCGCATTGTATTTGGCTCGGGCTTCCGTACCAATAACATCCCCAATTCTATGAATCAAATCGGTATCCCAAGTAGCGGCAAGGCCTATCGCTTGTGGAAACACCGTGGCTCTACCGTTGCGGGCAACACCATGTAAGCATTCGTTCCACCAATTGTATTCCGGTATACCCAAACGCTCTATGGCCGGGGAATTATAACGAAGTTGATTTATTTTTTCCTCTAGGGTCATTAGCGAAATGAGGTTATTCACCCGCTCATCCATAGAAAGTGCTGGATTTTGGAAATCGTGTTGCTGAGCTAAACCCAAAGGTGGAATGAGCAAAGACAGAAATAAGAGCGTTCGAAGATAGAAACTAATCTTTTTCATGACGAGAAGAATTTTTTAAAGATGTGCCGTTTAAAACTTAAAAATACCGTTTTAAAATGGACCGTACCGACTCGTAGTACGATCTGCCGAACAAATTTAGGTGCACTAGTAAGTAATAAAGCTGATATATGTCAGTTCGTTCATTCTCAAAAGGTTGTTTGGAAAAATGCTCCCAATAGGCATCATAAAAAGCGGAATGAAATCCTCCGAAAAGTCGGGTCATGGCAATATCCACTTCATGATGACCATAGTATACGGCCGGATCGATCAAATAAGGCTTTCCATCCTGCGAGATAAGATAATTTCCGCCCCACAAATCACCATGCAATAGGGCCGGTTGGGTTTTTGGGAAAAGATTTTGGCAGGTAGCGGAAAGCTTTGTTTCGGACGGGACATCCGATACACCAAGCTGCTTGTTATCCATAGCCATTTTAATCTGGGGGAGGAGCCGCTCATGAACGTAAAACTCGGACCATTGGGAATGTGCGCTATTTTCTTGAGGCAGGCTTCCAATAAAATTATCGGTCTCCCACCCATAGAAATCGGATGGGGAAGCCCGATGCAATGCTGCCAATTGATGTCCCAATTTTGCCATATCTTTTTGGGAAGCCCTGGTAGGCTTGATATATTCCATAATCAGAAAAGCGCCTTTTTCCAAAGGTTCACAGAGCAAGACATTTGGCGCAGCCACGGCCTTGGTCTTGGAAATCGCTTCCAAACCCATCCTTTCGGCCAAAAACATTTTGTGGGCATTACTGCCATGATTCACTTTACAAAAGAAATGCTCGTTTTCCGTTTCCAAGAGATAAGCTTGAGAAATATCACCGCCTGAAAGTGAACGGACCTTTTCAATGTTTATGCAAAGCAGATATTCAATATGTGCTTTTAACGATTTTTGCATATCTGTAAATTTAAGATCATTTTGATTCTTTTGAGACCTATTCCAGACTAATCAAAAAATACGGGCTAGTCTTTGCTCGGAAGCTGGCCAAATAGAAAATTTCAGGAGTATGTTCCTTTTGAATCCTCAGCCAATTATTAACTATATTGTAAGTTCATAAAAACCAACAATGTCGCAATTTGCCGAAAATGTATCAAAACGCCTCTTCTCCTTGGATGTTTTTAGAGGGCTTACCATGTTTCTCTTGATTGCCGAGGCCGCAGGTTTCCATCATAGTTTTGTGGAACTAACGGAGGGAACTGCTTTTTCCGGTCTTGCGCATCAATTGGAACATCATCCGTGGAACGGTCTTCGGTTTTGGGATCTAATACAACCTTTTTTCATGTTTATTGTGGGGGTAGCCATGCCTTTTTCTCTACGGAAACGATTGGCTTCCGGAAGCCGTGCAGATGCGAATAAGCACATCCTTAAGCGCTGTTTTTTGCTGTTTAGTTTTGGGGCATTATTGCACTGTGTCTATGCACATGCCCTTGTTTGGGAGCTTTGGAACGTTTTGGTGCAATTGGCCTTCACAATACTGATCGCTTATGCCATTATGCACCTTCCACATAGGTTCCAAATCGGCATGTCGATTTTGCTCTTGATTTTGATTGAAATACTATATCGTACATATAACCCATCTGCCCCATATATAAAGGGCCATGATAGTTTTGGTTCCTTTGTGGATATGTTGGTCATGGGCAAGACCAACGGAGGTTATTGGGTTTTTGTGAATTTTATACCAACGGCGGCGCATACCATATGGGGTGTAATTTGCGGACAGGTGTTGCTTTCAAAAATTCCCGAAAGAGATAAAATAAAACCTTTTTTACTATGGGGGACGGTAATTCTAGCTTTGGGGTTTGCCTTGGATTGGCTTAATGTTACCCCCATAATAAAACGTATCGCCACGTCTTCCTTTACCTTGGCCTCTGGTGGGTTTGCCATTCTCACCTTGGCCCTTTTTTATTGGGCGATAGATATGAAGGACAACCATAAAAAATGGCTTAGGACTTTTTCGGTAGTGGGGACCAATTCAATTTTTATCTATCTTTTTGCAGAAACGGTAGGCCATCAATGGTTCCGAGATTTTGGAAAAATATGGACGGAAGGTCTTTTGGCCCCCCTGGGCATACCCCAAAATTGGATAATGGTTATCAATTCAGTGTTTGTTCTTTTTATCTTTTGGTATCTTACCTATTTTTTGGATAAAAAGAAGGTGTATTTTAAAGTATAATGCCATTACCCCAAGAAAACTTTTCATTCCATAGAAACGTTAAATTATATGCGATGACCCGTTGTACCTTAAGCATTTCATATCTTGCCCTAAGTTTTTTGCTATTTTCTTCCTGTGCCACGCAAAAAAAAGCAACTTCGGATAAGGGTTGGAAAACCTTGTTCAATGGGAAAAATTTGAAGGGTTGGACGACCAAGATCCATCATTACGAGGTAGGGGACAACCATGGCGATACCTTTCGTGTGGAGGATAGCATCATAAAAGTGCGATATGACCAATATGAAGGGGATTTTAATGACCGTTTTGGACACTTGTACTATGATACCCCGTACTCGTATTTTCATTTACAGCTCGATTATCGTTTTGTAGGCGAACTCCATCCTGGGGCTCCGAGCTATACCTTGAAGAATAGCGGTGTAATGTTCCATTCGCAAGATCCCAGAACAATGCTGAAGGAGCAAAACTGGCCCATTTCGGTAGAGATGCAATTTTTGGCAGGTATTGAAGCCGGGCAATCCAGACCTACGGGTAATATGTGCTCACCGGGCACCGAAGTGATTTTTGAAGGGGAGCTTTATCCTGGACACTGTTTGAATTCCAGTTCCAAGACGTATTACGGTGACCAATGGGTAAGGGCTGAGCTTATTGTACTTGGAGACTCTTTAGTCACCCATATTATTAATGGCAAAAAGGTCTTGGAATATACCCAACCTCAGATAGGAGGTGGAGTCGTTGAAGGATTCGATCCGAAAATAAAGAAGGACGGACAACTTTTAAAGGAGGGCCTTATTGCCTTACAAAGCGAGGGCCAGCCTATTGATTTTAGAAATATAAGGATAAAAAATTTAAAAGGATGTATGAATCCCAAGGCCAAGAATTTTGGGAAACACTACATCAAGCCGGATAATAAAAAGTGTGTATATTAAAACTGATTTAGCACAAATCCTCGGGATATTTGCCGGCCGTCATCCAACCACCATCTACATTGATAGTTAGGCCGTTGATATGGGAAGCTTCATCCGAAAGAAGAAAAAGACAGGTTTTTGCAATATCCTCAGGGGTACCCACACGACCGTTGGGATTCAATTGGGACCAGGTTCCTTCGTAGTCCGGCTGTTCTTCCTTGGTCCGCTCCGTTAAGGTAGCCCCTGGGGCTACAACGTTTATCAGAATGCGATGTTCTGCAAGTTCATAGGCCAAGTTAATAGCCATCATTCGCAGGGCGGCTTTGGTCATGGCGTAGGTTGTCAAATTACGATAGGCCCGTATCCCTACTTGGGACGACATCAAAACCACTTTGCCCCCCTTTCCTTGTTTGATCATTTCCTTGGCCGCGCGTTGTACCAGGAAGAAGGCGCCCTGCATATTGAGACGCGTTACCTTTTGAAAAGATTCTGGTGTAAAGTCCAGAAAATCACCAAAAAGTGTGATTCCCGCATTTGGTACGATAAAATCAATTTTTCCGAATCGCTCAATGGTAAAATCGACCATTTCGTTGATAAAGACTACATCTCCGGCATCCCCCGGAAAGGGAAGACAGCTATAGGGATATTTGGCATTAATTTTATCGGAGGCGGCTTGAGCCTTATCCTCATGGATATCGTTTAAAATGATTCTCGATTCGGCAGCCGCCAAAAGCTCTACAATGGCATATCCAATACCCTCACCTGCACCGGTTACAATGGCTACCTTGTTTCGTAAACCCGAGTATTTCATGAACTGTTTTTAAAATAGGTTATGGGCATACCCTTTACCTGGGATTCATGGACAAAGAGCCCACCACTTAAAGGGAATTCTTCCAGCTGATTTTGCGAAAGACCGCTCCTTGCCGTAGTAATATACAAGGTTTTTAAATCATTTCCACCAAAACAACAGGAAGTCACGTGAGGAGCTTCAACGTCTACCTGTTCCAATACTTCACCGGTATTTGGATTCCATCTACGAACGCAATTTCCACCCCAATGGGCAATCCAAAGCATATCCTCGCTATCAATACTCATCCCATCCGGTCCGCCAAAATCCCGGGGAATAGAAAAAGCAACCTGTTTGTTCGTAATTTCACTGGTAGCGATATCGTAACCATATCGCCAAACCTCATATGCGGTGGTATCTATATAGTAAAATGTTTTTTGATCGGATGTCCATGCCATACCGTTGGAAATTGAAGTATCGGCAATATGTTGGGTAGTATTCATTAGAGTATCCACTCGATAAAGGTTGCCCATTTTTTGGGCGGCGTTTTTACACATGCTCCCTATCCAAAAATTGCCATTGGGATCAACTTTACCATCGTTATACCGCATTTCAGGATTGGAATTCTTAAGCACGGGAAGTCTAATCAATTCTTCGTTGTCCAAATTAAAAGTAGCCAACCCGGATTCCAGGGCCAGGAGTACAGTTCCGTTCTCAACAGGGACCGCAGCTCCCAACATTCCGTCAAACGTCCACTGTTTTTGTTTACTATCATTCGGATTAAAAAAAAGTAGGCTGTTGCCCTCGATATCTACCCAGAGCAGATGTTGTTTTTTCCAGTCCCAAACAGGGCCTTCTCCCAAAACGGATCGGGAATCCAATAATAAACGGGCATTGGCGATTTTCATAGCACTTTCTAAAATTAGGAAGGATACAATAATATCTTTAATGATTTTTTTTGCTCCATCAAGTCAAACCCCTTTTGCCAATCACTGAGCGGCATACGATGAGAAATAGTATCTTCCAAATTAATGTTTCCCTGATTAATGATTTCCACCGCCCGATCCCATGTGGCCCGGGTATAGCCTACGGAACCTTTGATGTTTAGTTGCCGAAATGCCGTCAAGTCAAAAGGGATGGTAATTTCCTTGCCAAAGTGGCCTACTTGAACATATTGACCCAATGGTCTTAAGGCGGTAAGACAATTGGCCACCGAACCTTGTGCCCCGGCAGTTTCAAAGGCAATGTCAACCCCTTTTCCTTTGGTCTCCTGTTGTACAACTTCCTGTAAGTCCTCAACATCGACCATTACGGTAGCATGTGCGCCCCACTCCAAAGCGGTTTTGAGTTTATGCTCGTCCTCACGAGTACCGGCAACAATGGTCTTTAAACCTTGGGCCAATAACAATTTCAACAAGAGCATGCCAATAGGACCGGGACCGGAGAGCAAAACGGTATCCCCGAATTGCACATTGGCGATTTCGCCCACGGCGTGCACGGCAACAGCAAAAGGTTCTACCAAAGCCGAAACATCATCGCTAACATGGTCGGCTGTTGCATATAATTGGTCTGGACGTGCGGCTACATATTTGGTAAAGGCACCATTAACACCATGTCCCATACCCCGTCTGGTCCTACAGAACATGAAGTCACCGCTGTGGCAATATTCACAATCATTGCATACAACGGTAAGGGCTCCAAGCACACTAAAACGTCCCCCAAGATCAATACCATCCGTATTAGGTCCTTTTTCAACGACCTGTCCGGAAAATTCATGTCCCAAAATTACAGGAGGGTAGTTTTTAAAAGTGTCGTGGTAAACGTGTAGGTCTGTTCCACAAACACCACAAGAATTGACTTCTAAAATCACTTGGCCCTTTTTCACTTTTGGGTCTGGCATATACTGGAGACGAACATTGCCTTGACCTTTGTCATATTTTACAAGTGCTTCCATCACGTAAGAATTTTAATTGCTTTTTCTACAATATTCTTTGCCCTGAGGCCATAGAGGTCCATTAACTCTTGGCTCTGACCTGATTCCCCAAAGGTATCCATTACTCCTACGCGGTGCACCGGGCAAGGATGGTTTTCTGAAACAACACCGGCGACGGCCTCTCCGAGACCCGCAAGGATGGAATGTTCCTCGGCGGTTACAATACCCTTGGTTTGCTTGGCTGCCTGGATGATGGCGGACTCATCCAATGGCTTGATAGTATGCATATGCAGCACCCTTGTGGAATACCCTTTCTTATGGAGCAAATCTGCAGCCTGTAGTCCTTCACTGACCATAATTCCTGTAGTGATTATAGTAACATCGGATCCCTGCCGTAATAATTTTGCCTTTCCAATTTCAAAACCTTTATGAATCTCGGGAACTACGGGGTATTTATCCCGTCCGAAGCGCAGATATACCGGACCGTTCATATTTGCTGCGGCATGGGTGGCCAAACGGGATTCCTCATAATCCCCTGGAACGATTACGGTCATGTTGGGTAATGTTCTAGCCATTCCGATATCTTCATTGGATTGGTGGGAAGCCCCATCCCCCCCCGTGGTGATTCCGCAATGCGTTACTCCGATTTTGACATTCAACTTCGGATAAGCTATACTGCTTCGCATTTGATCTCCTGCCCTGCAGGTGGCAAATACCCCAAAGGTAGAGGCAAAGGGAATAAAGCCTTCCAATGCCAGACCCGCGGCCGCAGAGAGCATATTCTGTTCCTGAACGCCACAGTTAAAAAAACGGTCGGGGAAAACGGCCTCGAATTGTTCGGTCAAGGTTGCTTTGGCCACATCCGCATCAAGGACCAATACCTTTTCGTTCTTCTTACCAAGTTCTATCAGCGCATCGGCATAACCTTGTCTTGTTTGTTTGTATTCCATGTTTTAAGTTACTCAGCAATCCTGTTATTTTGTCTTTTTTGAGATTTGGAATTTGGAATTTGGAATTTCTTCAACCTATTCCAACTCCAGTATGGCCTTTTCAAAATCCTCTTTACCCGGAGGTTTGCCGTGCCACTCGGCCTTACCTTCCATAAAAGGCACCCCTTTGCCCTTAATGGTGTTTGCAATTATCATTACAGGTCTATCCTCCTTTTTAGCTTCTTCAATAGTAGTGATGATGGTCTCAAAATCGTGTCCATCGATTTCGAAGACTTTCCATCCGAAACTTTCCCATTTGGGAATCAAGGGATCCAGGGGCATCACTTTTTCGGAATACCCATCTGTTTGTAAGTAATTTCGATCCACGAACCCGATAACATTGTCCAACTTATATTTGTTGGCGAACATAGCCGCCTCCCACACCTGTCCTTCTTGGATTTCACCATCTCCACAAAGGATATAGTAATAGTGGTCTTGCTTTTTAAGCTTAGCTCCCAAAGCCATGCCCACTCCTGTAGAAATACCAATGCCCAGAGTACCTGTACAAGCATCGATTCCAGGCGTTTTGGGCTGGTAAGGATGACCCTGAAGGTGGCTCCCGGGACGGCGGAATTCCAACAAATCTTCCTTGGGGAAATAACCACAATCCGCTAACACGGCATAAATAACCGGAGTACAGTGCCCTTTAGAAAGTATAAAACGATCGCGCTCCTCCCACTCGGGATTTTTTGGATTGTGTTTCATAACATGGTAATACAGGGCGGTTAAGATGTCCGCCGCGCCGAGGCTACCGCCTACATGTCCGCTGTTGGCCCGATGGACCATGGATACAATTTCCATGCGGATTTCACGGGCCTTGTTCTTTAGGAATTCATGTTTTTCTTGATTTAGCATGGGTATCATTTCTTGTTTTATCGCCTCCGGAAAGTTAAAGGGTTATCCACTTTTCTTCTTTTGCCGATTTTACTGCGGCATCCAATACTTCCTGGCATTTTAGTCCGTCATAAAAATTGGGCGTCACGGGAGTATTTAGGGCAATGCCATTTATCAACGTGGAAAATTGGTGTACAAAGGTATGTTCCCACCCAATGATATGTCCGGGGGGCCACCAAGCATCAATATAGGGATGACTATTTTCGGTGACCAGGATGTTTTTAAAGCCCTGTTCTTCCTTGGGAGCGTTCAGGGAAAAATACTGAAGCTCGTTCAATCGCTCTAGATTGAAAACAAGGCTACCCTCGCTCCCGAAAATTTCAAGACCCATATAGTTCTTTCGTCCATTGGCAAAACGTGTTGCATTGAAGGAGCCTACCGCTCCATTTTGAAATCGAGCCATAAACAAGGTGGCGTCGTCCGCTGTTACTGTTCCCGTACCCTTACCATGGGCAAAGGGTCGTTCCTTGATGAAGACTTTTTGTAGGCCTGTTACGGCCTCAAATTCGCCCAATAGGTATCTGGCCAAATCAACAATATGGGCATTCATATCGCCATGGGCGCCAGAGCCTGTAGTTTTCACATCGTGTCGCCAGACCATGGGGAACTTTGGGTCAACCAACCAGTCTTGGAGGTAAACCGCATTGAAATGGTATATCTTCCCCAATTTTCCATTGCTGATCAACTCTTTTGCCAAGGACAAAGCGGGCAAAAAACGGTAATTAAAAATCATCATGTGTACGATTCCCGCCATTTCTGCTTCCTCGTACATCCTCTTGGCCTCCACCACGTTCATGGCCATGGGCTTTTCGCACAACACATGCTTTCCTGCCCTTATGGCCTCCAAGGCAACAGGAGCGTGCAGATTATTGGGGGCACAGATGTCCACTAAATCCAACGCTTCATTCCGTACCAGTCGCTTCCAATCAGATTCCCGGTTTTTCCATCCGTATTTTAAGGAAAATTCGGCAAGTTGCTTTTCATTGATGCTAGAAGCGGTATGTAAAATGGGAGTGGCCTGTAAATCAAAAAAATGGGGTAGTCGTAAATATCCATTTGAATGGGCCTTGCCCATAAACTGGGTTCCCACGATACCAATGTTGATTTCCTTTACCATTAAATACCTAAAATTGTTTTGTTGAGGTCTTTATCTGTTTCACTTTTGGCAAAATCGTCAAAGGAACGTTCCGAGGCCTTAATGAGATGTTCTTTGATAAAGGGCACTCCTTCCTTGGCACCTTGCTCCGAACTTTTAACACAGCACTCCCATTCCATAATGGCCCAACCCTCAAACCCATTGAGGGTCAACAAAGTGAAGATGCGTTTAAAATCTACCTGGCCGTCCCCAAGCGAACGAAACCGGCCGGCACGCTGTTTCCAGTCCATATAACCCCCATAGACACCCGTCATGCCATCCGGTAAAAATTCGGCATCCTTAACATGAAATGCCTTGATGCGATCTTTAAAGATTTTGATGAAATCTATATAATCCAGTTGCTGTAGCAAAAAATGGCTAGCGTCGTAGGTAAGGCAAGCGGAAGGATGTCCTTTGGTCTCTTCTAGAAAACGTTGGTAGGTAGCACCATCATAGAGATCGGAACCGGGATGTAGCTCATAGCCAAAAGTAACGCCATTTTCGTGGGCAAAATCCAGGATGGGTAACCATCTTTTCGTCAATTCCCCAAAAGCATCATCAATAAGGCCCGCCGAACGTTGGGGCCATGGATAGATGTAAGGCCAAGCTAGGCCACCCGACATTACGGAAATATTGGTCGTGCCAAAATTCAGGGAAGCCTTGACGGTTTTTTTCAATTGCTCCGTCGCCCAGACCACACATTCTTGGGCGTTCAATCCTTTTGGATAAAAGCCCTGAAATAACTTTTGGTAAGCGGGATGCATAGCCAGTACCTGCCCTTGGAGATAGGAAGCAAGTTCACAGACCGCTAACCCCTGTTCCTTTAATTTGCCAAGGTATTCATCAGCATAGGTTTTGGAAGAGGCGGCTTTATCCAAATTGAACAGACGGCGGTCCCATGTTGGGATTTGAATACCCGTATACCCTAAGTCGGAAGCCCATGTCGCCAGGCCTTCAATTGTGTTAAATGGAGGGGTTTCATCCGCGAACTGGGCCAAAAAAATTCCGGGTCCTTGCATATAGGCAATTTACCGAGAAGTTACGGAATTTGGAAATACGATTTTGTCTGAAATATATCGGATTATGATGGACGGGATGGATGCCGCGGAATTGAATCTTGCGACCATGGGAAATCACCTTTAAGCCTTTTATAGCGGAAGAAATCCTGAAATTTCTTTATGCCAACAGAATAAAAAATGTTTTAAAGTTCTTTTATACGGATGTTGCGATAATAGACCCTTTGCCCATGGTGTTGAAACATGATGTGACCTTCTTCATCCGAGTGAAAGTCCGGGTTTTCCTTAAACTTACTTTCTGAAAGCAATGCTTTTACTTCCAGACTGTTCATTTCGAAGTCAATTACTTTATTTCCATTGAGCCAATGCACCACATGGCCGTTCTTATGCCATAGTTTGGCCTCATTGAACTGTCCAATGGGCTTCAACTTCTTGTTTTTTGGCGCTATCAGATCATAGACCGCCCCTGCCGAGCGGACTGCCAATGTATCGTAAAAATGTTGGTCATCCAGGACTTGTAGTTCAAAATTATCCAACCAATTGGGGCTGTTACCGTTATTCGATTCCATCGATAAATTTTCCTGCATATGAAAGAAAACACCGGAGTTGGCCGCTGTATCCACAGCCCATTCATACTCCAATTCAAAATCCCTGTATCTTTTCTTGGTAATTAAATCCCGGTTGGCCGTATCCGGATTGGCAATCAATATGCCATTTTCCACATTCCATACACCTCTGGGGAATTCTTTTATCCCATAGCCCCGAAATGCATCGGTTGAGGAGCCATCGAAAAGTATGACCCAATCTTTTTTAGGCTCGGTCATGCTATTCGATTTTTTAGAATTGTTACAAGAAGCCAATACCAGTACTACTAAGGCAAAACAAATCGTTTTTTTCATTTCATGTGTAGTTTTTCATTGATGTAGGCTTCTCTAAAAACGCTTTCCTCAAAATATCGGAGGGGTACATCTCACTAAATACCGGCTTTGGTTTATCGGGTATAGACCCTTATAGGGAAACGTGTGCACCTTCTATTCCAAAACACCCTGGTATTTGCTGACGTTCCCCAACAATTCCGTAGCCGTTAGAATGGCCTCGTCATGATGTAGGTAATAATCGTACAACCCTTCGCGATAGAAATAGCGTTTTATGATTTCGTCCTCCAATTTTTTCTGGATTTCATTTTGAAAGGTCTCCAAGGCCGCGATTTTACTCTTTTCAATATCCAGTAAAAGTGTCTTGAAATCATTTTCGATGGTAGTATTGTAAACCGTCTCCTCTCGGTCGGTCATCGCCTCCTTCAATACTTTTTCCGTTTTGGTCTCAAAAGTGAAGTTACTTTGTTGTACGTATTCCATAAAATTCCGATAATCAGTGCCGGAAAATGTAAAGGCATCCACATTATCCACTTTGTTCTTGTAATAATAGTCCGTGGCAAAGTCGAAGATAACATGGTCTCCCAATAGGGCGGAAGTAAGTTCATTGGCCTTGGTGGCCGCTATTTCAACATCGGGCATAACACCGCCGCCATCCTTCACCTTACGCCCGTTTCGCGTGGTAAATTCATTGAACGTAGTATTTCGCACGGCATTACCGGCCTCGTCCCGATTCCAATAATCCAAGGATTGGATACACCTTCCGGAAGGGGTATAATACCGGCTAATGGTTACTTTTAGTTGGGTGCCATAAGTCAATTTCAACGGCCGCTGCACCAAACCTTTGCCAAAACTTCGTGCGCCCATGATTACGGCCCGGTCCAAATCCTGTAATCCACCGGAAACAATTTCGCTGGCAGAGGCACTACCTCCATCGACCAATACCACTAAGGGAATTTCGGTGTCCACCGGATTATTCTTGGTCTTATATTCCCTATTGAATTTTTTCACTTTACTTTTTGTGGTCACGATAAGCTCACCCTTATCCACAAAAAGGTTGGTTACGTTAATGGCTTCCGAAAGCAATCCGCCGGGATTACCTCGGAGATCCAAAATAATCTTTTCTGCTCCCTTGTCCTTTAATTCAATCAAGGCTTCCTTGGTTTGACCGGATGCCTTGGCATTGAACTTGGCTAACACAATATACCCGATTTTATCATCCACCATTTTGTAAAAGGGTACGGCATCCACTTCCACCGCTCCCCTTTCTATGGTGGCCGACATGGTTTCCCCTTGTCTCTTATAGGTTACTTTAACGGAGGTATTGTTCGCTCCTTTGAGAAGCTCACTGGCATTGTCGTCAAAATCTGCAACAGTTATGTCGCCAATTTTTATGATTTCGTCCCCAGCTTTTAGACCTGCCTTGTCCGCAGGATAACCCTTGTAGGGTTCAACAACGAGTAACTTGTCCTTATAGGAACGCACCAAGGCCCCAATCCCGGAATATTCCCCGGCATTGTTGATTCTAAAGGCCTCTACATCCTGCTCGTTCAGGAATTTGGTGTAGGGGTCCAGTTCGTCCAACATATTTTTGATGGCGGTGTCCATTAACTCTGCCGGATTGGTTTCATCCACATAGTTCATGTTTAGCTCCTTGAACAAGGTGGTAAAGATTTCGATTTGTTTCGCAATTTCGAAAAAGTCACTTTTAAAGCTGCTCCCTACAAACAAAATGACCAGGGCCAATACCGGTATTAGAATTTTCCTTTTCATCAAATTATTCATTGATTGTTGTGTTGTTAAATTTTTGAAGTATTGTCCGGATACTGTTTTCCACCAGATCGTAATTCGGCATTTCCTTCCCAAGATATAAAAATAGAAACGCAAAGTTTCCCTCACTATTGTTAAAAACCATGGGTTTGTTCAACCGGTAGGCTTCACGGAGTAGTCGTTTTATGCGATTGCGTTTAACGGCACTTTTGAAACTTTTTTTGGGTACCGCGACCCCCATCTGTATTTTAACATCTTTGGGCAATTCTGTTTTAAGATATATCAGTTTTACAGGATATTTGGTAATGCTCTTGCCTTGCGTAAACAAGGTATTGAACAATTTCCTGCTTTTTAGCTTTTCTTCTTTTGGGAATGTGAAGGACATGATCCTGTAAATGTAAAAAGAAAATCTACAGCCTAAATTTTATGACATTTGTCATACCCAGGGGTAGGAAAGGGTCTTATATTGTGCTACTTTTACTCGTATGCGTAGCCATATTGCACACCAAAACAAATACTAATGGGAGAATTACAGGTAGAAAAATTGTCGGGAAACCCCGATAAAATCCAATATATAAATCAACTGATCAAGGACATCCATGCTCTGGAGAAGCTTCTGGAAAATGACGCTTTCGAAAAGAAAGTTACACGAATAGGGGTGGAGCAGGAGTTTTGTTTGGTGAACAAACATTGGGGGCCTTCCGATAAAGCCTTGGAGATACTAAAGGAGTTGGACAACAACTATTTTACTTCCGAGCTAGCACTGTATAATCTGGAAATCAACTTGGACCCCCTGGAATTGAGGAACACTTGCTTTTCCGAATTGCACCAAGATCTGGAAGCACATTTGGAAAAAGTAAAAAAGGTTGCAGAGAAATATAAGAACAAAGTAATGCTTACGGGCATTTTGCCTACAATTGGAACTCGACATCTAAAATTGGAGTATATGACTCCCCTTAAAAGATATAAGGTGCTTAACGAGGCCATAAAGGATATTCGCAAGGACGATATAGAACTTCATATCAAAGGCGTGGATGAACTGAACCTTCGGCACGACTCCATACTTTATGAGGGTTGCAACACGAGTTTTCAAGCTCATTTGCAAATTGACCCGGACGACTTTGCGAACACCTATAATTGGGCGCAGGCCATTGCGGGTCCCGTATTGTCCATTTGCACGAATTCTCCATTGCTCATGGGCCGGGAACTTTGGGAGGAGACGCGAATAGCACTTTTTGCCCAGAGCGTGGATACCAGGGCCAGTACATTCATATTAAATGAGAAGGAAGCCCGGGTTGGCTTTGGGAACGACTGGGCCAGGGGCTCCGTTGCCGACTTTTTTAAGGATTCCGTTATCCGATTTAGAAGTCTTTTGACGACTTCGTTCGAATCGGATAGTCTGGCTGAAATAGAGGCCGGAAAAGTTCCTAGGCTTAAGGCTTTGAAGTTACATAATGGTACCGTCTATAAATGGAACAGACTGTGTTATGGAACCAATGATGGCCTACCTCACATTCGTATAGAAAATAGATATTTACCGTCAGGGCCCACTACCGAGGACGAGATTGCCAATATGATGTTATGGGTTGGACTTATGATGGGGAGACCCAAAACATTCGATAACATCCACACTAAAATGGATTTTAAAGATGTTAAGGGCAATTTTTTCAATGCGGCCCGATATGGAATGGCCGCACAGTTCTATTGGAACGGGGAACGGATATCTAGCCATGACCTATTGCTGGACCACTTGTTGCCTATGGCATTTAGGGGGCTTTACAGCATGAAAGTTGAACCTGCGGACGCCGAGCGCTACCTTTCCGTAATCGAAAGAAGAATACGCTCCAAAAATGGATCCCGTTGGATGGTGGAAGGTTTTCGAAAATTGAAGAAGGACCATAAAACACCCGATGCCCTTAGGATTTTGACGGCGACTATGTACGAACGACAGGAAAAAGGGTACGATATTGATGCCTGGCAGCTTCCACGGGGAGACGAGTATAGAACCCGAAAGAAACACAGAACGGTTGGAGATATCATGAGCGCCAAGATTATTACGGCCCAACAAAGCGATAGTGCCGAACTGGTGCTCCGCATGATGGAATGGAAGAATATTCACCATGTCCCTATTTTAAATTCGAACATGGATTTGAGTGGTTTGTTGACCTGGACAGATGTGGGGCATTTTCTCGATGAGCCGGATAAACTGGAAGAACGTATTGAAAGTATTATGGAGCGTGATTTGATCACCACCACAGCGGACACCCCCTTAAAGGAGGCAAAAAACATTATCGAATCCAACCAGATTAACTGCCTGCCTGTGGTAAAAGGCAAAAAATTAATCGGTATTATAACATCCAACGACCTTTAATCAATGATCCAAGTCCTTAAACCGGAACATAAAACCCAAGTAAAAAGGATTATTGGCCACATTGAAGGAAAAGAAAAGGGGCCTACACTCCTTTTTTTTGGTGGGATACACGGTAATGAGCATTCCGGTGTTCTAGCATTGGAACATGTTTTCCAAAAATTGATTGAGGGGTCATACCCTATTAAGGGCAATCTGTTCGGTATCCGGGGCAATATTCCGGCACTACTAGAAGAAAAAAGATATATTGAGAAGGATTTGAATCGAATGTGGATCAAATCTAAAATCCTTGAAATTCAACAGAAGCCGAAATCGGAGCGGACCATAGAGGAGAAGGAATTATTGAAGGTATTGGCAATCGTTTCCGATATTCTAACCACCAAGGAAGCCCCATTTTATTTTGTGGATCTCCATACCACCTCGAGCAAGACCCTTCCTTTCATTACCATAAATGATGCCTTGATCAACAGGAAGTTTTCGAGGCTCTTTCCCGTTCCGATTATCTTGGGCATAGAGGAATATTTGGAAGGCCCCCTATTAAGTTATATTAATGAAAAGGGCTATGTTTCGTTAGGCTTTGAATCAGGACAACATAACGAGTTGGAGGCCATAAAGAATAGTATTTCCTTTCTTTGGCTTTCCTTGGTTTTCAGTGGAGCCCTGGATAAGCAGGCCGCCCCTGATTTTAAGGAGCATTTTAGGCAATTGCAAAAAAGCGCCCAAAACAACACGGATTTTTATGAAGTAATACATCGCCATGCCATACGGAGAGAGGACGGATTTCATATGCAACAAGGATTTCGAAGTTTTGAGGAAGTGTCAAAGGGCACACTTTTGGCCAAGGAAGGGGAAAGGGAATTAAGGGCGATTAAGGACGCCATTATCTTTATGCCCCTTTATCAGGAACAGGGAGAAGAGGGCTTTTTTCTTATTCGTAGAATTCCAAAATGGGCACTGGCCTGGTCCGCATTTCTACGAAAAATTAGAGTGCAGGCTTTTTTATCCTACTTGCCAGGGATTTCATGGAAAGATGAACAAAAACAGGTTCTTCTGGTAGACCTCAGCGTAGCCAAGTTTTTGACAAAACCCTTTTTTCACCTGCTGGGCTATCGCAACAGGAGGCTTGATAAAAACCGGATACTCATGCAGAATAGGGAACGTACGGCCAAAAATGAAATTTACAGGAACGAGTGGTGGTATAAAACTATGGGGTAGCATCCAAATTTGGATGCTACCCCATAGTTTAAACTACAGGTATACCTTTATCCTAGGGGGCATCGGCGGTCCAAACATTATTTTCGCCATTGATATCCGCCATTAGTTGTGAAGGGTCTATCATAATTCCCTTGATCGAGGAGATTGGCTTATCCACAGTAAACTCATAGCTAGGAAAAGCCCAAGGCCAATCTCGAAGAACGGTCCGATTCAGATGGGCATAGGGATTTTCTTTTTCACCCCTCATCATTCTAAGAGGGGTGTAGAATGTTTCTTGCGTTTCGTCTGTATATACAACTAGAATATCCAAAGGCATGGGCATATTTCCGATGCGCTCCAGAACTATTTTGGTCTTTCCGTCCTCCTCGGTTACGCTTTTTACGCCATAGTCGATGGTGTTCGTTGTTTGTGTCCAGTCTGTTAAATACCAATCCAGTTCCATACCGGATACTTTTTCGGCTGTTCTTTTGATATCATTGGGAAACGGATGCTTAAATTTAAAATCAGTATAAAACCTTCGGATCGTTTCCATCAATTTATCCTGCCCTATAATA
The DNA here is from genome assembly GCF_028285715.1 of Ulvibacterium sp. Classification (GTDB taxonomy): domain Bacteria; phylum Bacteroidota; class Bacteroidia; order Flavobacteriales; family Flavobacteriaceae; genus Ulvibacterium. The sequence goes on along the minus strand of NZ_JANQOO010000020.1, from coordinate 327,554 downwards.
TAGCCCAATTGGGATAAAAACACGGAGCCTTTACTGTAGGCCGAAATCCCATAGGCATAATTAAGGTCATATCGGTCGGCATGGGTGGTCTGTGGTTGTTCCTTACCGGACAAGGCCAAGCTGTAATATCCGTTATACGAGTCTTGAAGCGGATTTTCTTTTTTGGTTCCCATGATTTCATTCATGCACAAGGTCGAAATAAAAGTGGTAAAGCCCTCGTCCATCCACTCGTATTTAGACTCATTGGTGGCCAACGCATGCTGAAACCAGGAATGTGCCAACTCATGTGTCATTACCCCTACTAGGCTTCCAAACGTACGCTTCCCTGTTATTAAGGTACACATGGCATATTCCATGCCTCCGTCACCGCCTTGTATTACAGAGTACTGGTCATAGGGATATGCCCCAATATTTTTATTGTAGAAATCCATGGCTTCTTCGGTCTTGGGTTGTAGCTTTTTCCAGTTTTCGAGGATTCCCGGATCATTTTTGTAAAGGAAATGCAAAGTTGGCCCATTTTCCATAGGGAGTATGTCATGGATATAATCCGGATCGGCCGCCCAGGTAAAATCATGAACCATAGGTGCCTTAAAATGCCAAGTAAGGGTTTTGCCTTTTGTTTTGCCCACCTTTGTGCCGGGTGCTTCATAACCATGGCCTACTTCCTCTGGATTCTGTAAATATCCTGATCCCCCTACTACGAAGTTCTTATCTATGGTCAACTTAACATCAAAATCGCCCCACACCCCATGAAATTCACGCGCTATATATGGATCAGCGTGCCAGCCTTCAAAATCGTACTCAGCCATTTTAGGATACCATTGGCTCATGGATAGAGCCACACCCTCTTTGCTGTTTCTTCCTGCACGCCGAATCATGACGGGAACCTGACCTTTGAATTCCATCTCAAAAGTCGTTTTCGCCCCGGGGAAGAGCGGTTTGGCCAAATCTACCTCCAAAACGGTCCCTTCCTCCTTGTACCGTAGCTCGGCTCCATCCTGACTTAAGGATACCGTGTGTAAATAACCCATTTCACTTTCGGAAAGGGTCGCAATGCGACTTTTCTTATCCGTTGTGGTCATTCTGCCATCCGGATCGCTTATGTTCTGAAGACGCATATCCATTTCGCTTCCCGGTTGGAATGCATTGAAGTACAGATGGTAATAGACCCTGTTTAGGGTATCTGGTGAATTGTTGGTGTACACAAGTTTTTGGGTGCCCGAATATTGGTAGTTTTCAACTTCCATGGCTACCTCCATGGTATAGTCTACATGTTGCTGCCAATAGCAGGAAGTACTCTGGGCGACCATAAAACTTCCGGAACTTATCAGGAAGAAAAGAAAACCGAAATACCGTTCTTTTTTTTTCAATAGTAGTCTCATAGGTTAATTTTTCCCTTGGAAACACCTTCGGCCATAATTAGGGCGTTATAGGCGTTGGCTATTTTTCCCGAAGTTGAGATTTCGCCTAGTTTAGCCGATTTTTCGGTATCTCCTCCTAGAATAACAGCGGTTTTTACGGGAAGCCCTGACTCTAGAATGATATTTTTTACCTGACTGGCCTTTAATTTTGGATATCTGGACCGAATCAAAGCTGCGATACCTGCCACAGCGGGAGCAGCCATTGAAGTACCTCCGTTGAAATCATATTCATTATTTGGCATGGTGGAGTATATTTTACCTCCAGGGGCAAAAATATCTACGTTGCTTTTGCCATAGTTGGAAAAGGAGGCCACCATTTCCGAGCCGTATCCTGAATTCAGTGCACCCACCGTAATCATGTTATCCGCCATTTCTGGACCATTACCGATTTGATCATTGGGATAGTTAGGATTGCTGGGGTCGTCCAAATCGGCACCATCGTTCCCAGCGGCATGTACAATTAGGACGTCGTTCTGTGCCGCATATTTTATGGCTTCATATACCCAGTCGGCATTTGGTGAAAATGACTTCCCAAAACTGGCGTTAATAATTTTGGCCCCATTGTCCACGGCATACCGTATGGCCAAAGCAATGTCCTTATCGTATTCATCCCCATTGGGGACCGCCCTAATACTCATAAGCTGTACATTATTCGCAACGCCATTCATCCCTTTTCCATTGTTGCGCTCCGCTGCGATAATTCCGGCTACATGGGTTCCATGGCTTTCATCCTCCAACCGATTTTGCGGATTTCCGTTTCCATAGCCCCGATCATTGATGTCATAGGGATCGTCCCCCACAATATCCCTTCCGTTAAAGTCCTTGTTGAGGTTATAGTTTACTTGGTCCGTGAAGTGCTTTATGCCTTCCTGTAAGTCTTCCATTACCTTAGGGATACTGTCGTCATAATTGTACATTTGCATGAGTATGCCTATGCTCTGTTTTAGGTTTTCATCCTCGGTTTTTATGGCAACAATGTCTTTCTTGGAATAGGTATCTTTATTCAAGTGTTTTTTTACGACTTCATCCGCATTTTTCACAGCTTGAAGAATTTGCTCGTAACGCTGTTTGTTTCCCAATGCCTCCTGGTATTCCCCGTCCAATTTGGTCTTGGCTTTGGCCTGCAGATCGGAATCTCCAACTTTGAGCCTTAGGATACGGGCAAATTCCAACTGTTCATTATAGGATTCGCCTAAAAAATTATAACCGTGAATATCATCCACATACCCATTTTTGTCATCATCCTTACCATTTCCGGGTTTTTCATCGGTGTTGACCCAAAGAACATCATCCAAATCCTCATGCTTCAGGTCCATACCCGAGTCAACCACCGCAACGATAACCGTTTTTCCCTTTTTGTTTCGGATGATTTCCTCATAAGCCTTGTCCACGCTCATACCCGGAATAGTATCGGTTACAAGGTCGGCATGACCCCATGTCTTCTTTTCTTGTTCCGAAAGCTCGGATATCTTTAAGGGAATGGTATCTATGTTTTCGATCGGCGTGGATACCATACTTGTGGCACCACAGCCCATAATCAAGGTTGCCAGTAAAAACCCTAAAATGGATTTGGAAAAATCTATAGTCATATATTTAATTTTAAGTTAGTGTACTTTAACGATATTTCATTTTTATATTTCTCATTTTCAATTCCTAGCCCCATACCGGATAAAATAACCTGCTAGCATCGTGGAGGCATAAAATGGAAAAAACGGCCTTAATCAAAAACTTCCTCAAATCTATATGTTTTATCTAAACGAATCCCCTTTTCCGTGGATCGTAAGGTACAAATTTCATTGTGGGCATCGTGCTCAAAGAACAAATAATACCCCATTTCAGCGGCTGTTTCCAAAACGCTTTTCTTTTCCTTCAAGGTAAGCAACGGCCTGGTATCATAGCCCATTACATAGGGTAAGGGAATATGGCCTGCCGTGGGAATAAGATCGGCCGCAAATATCAAAATTTTCTCCTTGTACTTTATATGAGGAATCATTTGCTTTTCCGTATGTCCATCTACAAAAAGGATGCCGAAACCAAATTCGGAGCGTGGTGTGAATTTACTTTGATCATGCCGGACAAATTGCAACTGCCCACTCTCTTCCATAGGCACTAGATTTTCCTTGAGAAAGGAGGCTTTTTCTCGATCGTTGGGTTTCATGGCCCATTCCCAATGCCTTTTGTTGGTCCAAAAGACTGCGTTTTTAAAGGACGGTTCATAACCGGTACCCTCCTTATTCCATTGGACACACCCGCCACAATGGTCAAAATGGAGATGGGTTAGGAAAACATCGGTAATATCGTCCCGATGGAACCCCAGCTTCTTTAGGGATTTGTCCAGGTTGTGATCGCCCCAGCGATGATAGTAACTAAAAAACTTATCGGATTGCTTGTTGCCCATTCCCGTGTCTATCAAAGTCAATTGATTGTGATCTTCGATCAAAAGGCTTCGCGCCGCAATATCGATCATGTTATTGGAATCGGCAGGGTTGGTCCGGTTCCAAAGTGATTTGGGTACCACTCCGAACATGGCACCACCGTCCAATTTAAAGTTTCCCGTTTCTATAGGGTAAATTCTCATCAAAACAAATTTTCCGGACCATTTTGCCTTCTGCTTTGGAACGGGATAGGTCTTTTGTGATGCCAAAAATAGAAAACTTCGGCATATTAAGGGTCTTGAAATACCAATTACAGATCTGGCGCCCCTATGTAAGTACATATTAATGAACCAAATGTGAGAGGGCATTACCGTATTTCCCTTTTGGAGAAGTCCATTACGGAGCAAGGAATTATATGTCATACGAGAAAACAATGTGCCCTGCTATAATTGCTCGGATGTCAAAGTTTATGGGCTTCCTCCCATATAAATTAGTATTTTAGCCCAAAACCGGTTGAATGCTAGAACTCGCGGGGATTATCATACTGGGAATTATTGCGCAATGGGTAGCTTGGCGTCTAAAATTGCCGGCCATCCTTCCTTTAATTCTTATAGGTCTTTTGGTTGGTCCTATTGCCACTTTATTTACCGAAGATGGAAGCAAGCTCATTGAACCTATTTGGAACGGGAAAAATGGACTTTTTCCAGGCGAGGGGTTGTATTACTTTGTTTCATTGGCCATTAGTATCATCCTTTTTGAAGGGGGGTTGACCCTAAAACGTTCCGAGATCAGAAATGTAGGGCCTGTAATCACAAAGTTGATTACGTTGGGTTCTACTGTTACTTTTTTTGGCGCAGGTCTCGCCGCACATTATATTTTTGATCTAAGCTGGCAAATTTCATTTCTGTTCTCCTCATTGATTATTGTTACGGGACCAACGGTCATTACACCAATCCTAAGGAATATTCCCTTAAAAAAAGATTTGTCCGCCATCTTAAAGTGGGAAGGTATTCTTATAGATCCTATTGGAGCCTTGGTGGCCGTTTTGGTATTTGAATTTATTAGTGTAGGGGAAGGACAGGCATTTACGAAGACGGCATTGGTGGAGTTTGGTAAGATCCTTCTTTTTGGTGTTACCTTTGGTTTTACGTTTGCGCACGGCTTGGCCTTTGCCATCAAAAAGAATTTTATACCCCATTATTTATTGAATGTTGTCTCGCTGTCCGTGGTACTCTTGGTCTTTGTAGAATCCGATGTATTTGCACACGAATCCGGACTTTTGGCCGTAGTCGTTATGGGTATGGTCATGGGTAACATGGATCTTCCCAATCTCAAGGAACTGCTTTATTTTAAGGAGTCCTTGAGTGTTCTTTTGATATCCATCCTTTTTATTCTTTTGGCAGCGAACATCGACATCTCTGATATGGAGCTTATTTACAACTGGAAAACAGCCATTCTTTTCTTGGTCATCGTTTTCGTTGTAAGGCCCTTGGGGGTCTATCTAAGTACCTTAGGGTCCAATTTACGGCTCAATGAAAAGATGTTCATCGGCTGGGTGGGTCCGCGAGGTATCGTAGCGGCAGGTATCGCCTCACTTTTTGGATCTAAGCTTATTTTTAGGGGAGAACCGGGGGCGGAGTATATTACCCCCTTAGTATTTATGATTGTTTTGGGGACTGTGCTACTCAATGCGACAACGGCACGGCTTTTTGCAAAATTGGCCGGTGTTTTTTTAACGAAATCCGAAGGGATTCTTATTATAGGGTCTTCCAAATTCTCCAGGCTCATTGCCAACTATCTGCAGAAGAACAACAGGCATGTAGTGCTTATAGATAACAACCAGACCAATATAGAGAAGGCCAAGAAATCTGGCTTGGAAGCTATGGTCGCCGATATTTTTTCGGACACGCTTACCGACAATATTGAGTTGAACGATGTGGGTTATTTGATGGCCCTTACCGGTAACTCGGACATTAACAACTATGCCATTGAAAAGTTCAAAAAACAGTTTGGTGAGAACGGCTCATTTCGTTTGGTAAATTCCGATGAGATGAACGATCCCGGAAACAACCCTAAGGAAGGGCTTTTTTCACATACCGACGACTTCATTAAACTCATGGAAACGGCTAGGGAGTATCCGTCCATTCAGGAAATAGATCTCAAAGATCAGGAACACTATGAAGACCTCATAGAGATTACCAAGGCAGACAAGTACATTGTACCCATATTTTTAAAAACACCGGATGGCAATCTTGAAATTATATCATCCTTTAGCAAGGAAATCAATAATGTGAAAAAGGGATATAAACTGGCATATCTGGGCAAAAAGTTTGATGCCGCGCCCAGTGTTGTTGGGGTCAATTCTCGGTGATGATCAGCACCCAAGGTTCTTTGCTTGGTGCTTTGAACGTTGTTTTGGTGGCCTTCCCCAATTGTTTTGTAGCTCCCGTTTTGGGGTTTACCCATCGATAATTTAAGGTAATGGGAACATTTGGGATTTGAATTTCCCCACCGTCATTCAAATAGGAAAGATAGAGTTGGCCCTCCTTGGCCAACATAGGCTTGCCATTTGCCAAATCCCATCTTTTTTGGATATCCGTCATATCAAGGCCTTGGAGTATTTTTCCAACTAAACCGACATATTCCGATCCTTTTAGTCGTAAGGCTCCTTTCCAGGATAGAGGTTGGTCTGTCCAAGCCTCCCAGCCTTCTTCATTGGGCGTTACCTTCCACTGCCAAAGACTGGCCGCACCGTACACAACCCCCATGGTACCTCCATGCATCAGTTGCATCCAGGCTTCTTCCCCTTGCCACCAACCGAGTCCGTTTTGCCCGGCATTCATCCCTTCGTAGGTAGGTTCTCCATTGGCCACCGCCTTAATGGGGCGGTTTTGGTACATCCGCTCTACTTTATGGTACAGATGCTCGCCACTATGCCCGGTTTGGGCCCATTGAAAATCCAGCCATTTCTCAGCCTGATGGCTCTTGTTATAATGCATACAATGTTTATCCGGGTCATTTTTGGCCCATGAGGCCAAGTAGTCATCACACGGATTGTAATGTAGCCCGGTGGGTTGTTGGTAACTATCCCAAAGCTCAAGCATTTCCCCGCTTTCCTTTACTCCGGGATCTTTGGCATCATGATCCCCGGCAATGAGCCAAAATGCCGGATAGGTCCCATAGCGTGCCAATACATATTTTACGTAACGCACATACTCGTCCGGGTTTATTTTTGTGCCCAGAACTTGTTTTCCTTTCCAACCAAAACCATGAAAAACGGGCTGATGGACAGGAACTATTTCATGGTCCAATAGAATCTGGACAATATCATCGTAATATTGAAAATAATCAGGATTCATAAGATTGATATGACCTTCGGATAAATCCTGGAAAGCACGTTTAAAACCTTGGTCCGTATTGCGGGCGTTGGGCCCTTCGGCCTTCATGTCCGGTTGAAGCGTCATCATAAGGGCTGTATTAAACCCCTTTGCGCGCCTATCCTTGGCATAGGTCTCCACTTGCTCTTTGGTAGCTCTAAAAGGAATACCCCAGGGGGTATCTGCCACCACCAAAAATGATTTTCCGGATTGATGGACAACATTGCGATATCCCTTGGACATCTTTAGAAGCCCATTTGTCAAAAGCTGGTTCTCCCCGGCATAGGGAACGGAATGAAAATCTCCTGTTTGGCCATGCAGACCACCGTCCATAAGGTTGGAGGCATATGATTTCCACTGCCAACCCGTATCGGCATGGGGTGGGGCGAACCGTATTTTCCAGGTATTGCCGCCATCCCAAAATGCAGGTCTTTTTAGGGAATCCTTGTTTTGGTCGGTAAAAACGGCCCAAACCTCCACGTCTGTGTATGGGTTTTCATAATTTGACTCCGATTTTAAGGTTATTTCATACGTAGTCCATTGCTGGACGAGTTGCAACTCCTCTTGGGCATTTAGGACAACGACAAAGAAAAATTGCAAAGTCAACACTAACGGAAGTCTCATACCAATTGATTTAAAAGGCATGAAGTTATGAAAAAACAACGGCTTTATTATCCGGAGAAAGGCTGGACTTTCCAAGTGGTAATCGAAATGTCCTCAGGGAGAATTTCGTAATTACCTCCGGCAACCATGCGATAAAAATGTATCGAGGATTCCCGCTTTATTTTGTCCTCCAACAAGGATTCGTCTATTTCACCACCTTCCTGGCGCCAGGTAAATATGGAGTTTTGTTCAATTTGAATAAGGCGGTGCCTTGCTGTAAATTGTGCGATATACGTGGTCATGATTGGGGAACATGGGTTTAGATTTTCTTCATTCAAAACAGGAATTCCCGGCAAAAATTGCGATTTACCATGTTAAATGTTGACAAAGGCATCGAAGCTGTTGCAAATCGAGAAGCCGACAGTTGAAGGAAATGGGCTAATCGTTAAGCTTCAATACGGCCATAAATGCTTGCTGGGGAATTTCAACATTGCCTACCTGTCTCATACGCTTTTTCCCTTTTTTCTGTTTTTCCAATAGTTTTCGTTTACGGGAAATGTCCCCGCCGTAGCATTTGGCGGTTACGTCCTTTCGCAGTGCCTTAACGGTCTCGCGTGAAATGATCTTTGATCCAATGGCCGCCTGTATCGGAATATCGAATTGTTGTCTCGGGATAAGCTCCTTTAATTTTTCGCACATTTTTTTCCCGATGTGCTGTGCATTGTCAAAATGGATCAATGCGGATAGGGCATCCACAGGCTGGGCATTCAAAAGAATATCCACACGCACCAATTTGGAGACCCGCATTCCTATGGGCGCGTAGTCAAATGAGGCGTACCCTTTGGAAACGGTTTTTAGGCGATCGTAAAAATCAAAAACAATTTCGGCCAAGGGCATGTCAAAGGTTAATTCCACACGTTCCGTGGTCAAATAGGTCTGATTGGTAATCTGTCCCCTCTTTTCGATACATAGGCTCATAACGTTGCCCACAAAATCGGATTTGGTAATTATTGTGGCCTTAATGTAAGGCTCCTCAACTCGGTCCAAGGTAGAGGGATCAGGTAAATCCGAGGGATTGTTTACGATAATCGGGGTTTCCCTATCCTTTGTCGTAAAGGCATAATAGCTTACGTTCGGGACCGTCGTAATGACTGTCATATCAAACTCACGTTCCAGACGCTCCTGGATAATTTCCATATGAAGCATACCCAAAAATCCACAGCGGAAACCGAATCCCAGAGCCGCGCTGCTCTCCGGGGTAAAGACCAGGGAGGCATCGTTCAACTGCAATTTTTCCATGGAAGAGCGTAATTCCTCAAAATCCTCGGTGTCCACAGGATAGATTCCCGCAAAAACCATGGGCTTTACATCCTCAAAGCCGGCAATGGCATTTTTCGTAGGGTTGGCGGCATCAGTTATAGTGTCCCCCACCTTTACCTCACGGGCATCCTTTATCCCGGTAATCAAATAACCTACATCTCCTGTCTTAATGATCGGTTTTGGATGTTGGGTCAATTTTAGGGTGCCTATCTCATCCGCAAAGTAGTCCTTGTCCGTGGCAACAAACTTTATTTTTTGTCCTTTTTTGATTTCACCATTCATAATCCTGAAATAGGTCTCTACCCCTCTAAAGGGATTATAGACCGAATCAAAAACCAAGGCTTGTAAAGGGTCGGTAGGATTACCTTCAGGGGCAGGAACGCGCTCAATGACGGCATCTAAAATGTCCTTTATTCCAATTCCGGTCTTTGCACTTGCCGGAATTACTTCTTCGGCCCTACAGCCCAGCAGGTCCACGATATCATCCGTTACTTCCTCCGGATTGGCACTTGGAAGATCCACCTTGTTCAAAACCGGAATAATCTCTAGGTCGTTCTCCAAGGCCAAATACAAATTGCTAATGGTCTGTGCCTGGATGCTCTGTGCCGCATCCACCACCAATAGCGCCCCTTCACAGGCCGCGATGGATCGCGAAACCTCATAGGAAAAGTCCACATGGCCCGGAGTGTCGATCAAATTTAAAATATAATTTTCGCCTTCATATCCGTATTCCATCTGTATGGCATGGCTTTTAATCGTAATGCCGCGTTCGCGCTCCAAATCCATGTTATCCAACAATTGCTCCTTTTTTTCACGTTCGGTTACCGATCCGGTGAAGTCCAATAACCTATCCGCCAAGGTACTTTTACCATGATCTATATGGGCAATGATACAGAAGTTTCTAATATGCTTCATTTGCAAGATTCCTTGAGCAATCGGGGTTTTTAAAGATACGTTTCCTCTTTTTACCAATATGGGCAAAAAACGAGCCCAAAACAGCTGCAAATATAGCTTAATTTATACAGCTTAATTCATGCATACTGCATTAATTCAAAGGGCCGTATACCGCTTACAAAGGGTACAAAAGATTCTATTTTTTGTGAAGTAGCGCACAATATTTTAGTAGATTTGATATTCAACCCAAACTTTAAGTGAAACGTGCACCCCTTCTTTTGGTATTGTTTCTGCTGTGCCATGTTCCCTTTTTGGCACAGGAGCATTCCGTTTCCGGTACGGTTAGGGATGGGAATGGCCAAGTGGTATCCTACGCCAATGTTTTTCTTTTGCAACCATCGGATTCTACCATTTTAAAGGGAACCTCCGCAGATGAGAAAGGCCAATTTATCTTGAACGACGTATCCTCTGGAACCTATCTTTTAAAGGCAAGTTATATCGGAAATGTCTCAAGACCCATAGGAATAGATATCTCGAAGGATATTAAAATCGGGGCCCTGATCATTGATCAAAATGTTGAAGTTTTGCAGGAGGTAGTCGTAACTTCCAAACAACCGGTACTGGAGCGAAAAGCGGATCGTTTGGTATTCAATGTTAAGAATACCGTGGTATCACAGGGGAGCTCCTGGGAGGTCTTACAACGCACTCCCGGTGTCATTACGGTACAGGAGGAACTTCAGGTCCGAAATCAGCAAGCTGTAGTGTACATCAATGACCGAAGGTCTCGTTTGGGCACGGATGAACTAAAAGACCTATTGGAGAATTATCCCGGGCAGCACATAAAATCTGTTGAAATCATCAACAACCCTCCTGCAAGGTACGATGCTGAAGGCGGACCGGTCATTAATATCGTTACTAGCAAAAACATATCCCTCGGATATAAGGGAAATATCAATGGCAGTTATACACAAGCGGTTTTCCCTAAATATACCCTGGGCACATCCCATTTCTACAAAACGGAAAAACTCAACATATTTACCTCGTATTCCATAAATCCCAGAAAAGATTTCAAGGGCTTGGAAAATCAAATTAATTTTATTGACTCCAATGGTATTTTTTCCAGATGGGACACGGATTTTGACCGGACCAATAGGGTCACAACGCATAATGCCTTGCTCAATGTAGATTATAGCTTTGACTCTCAGAACGAGTTAAGCTTTGCCGGATCTTTTTTAAAGTCCCCAGATAAGCGTTTCGATAATTTTCAGCGTACTGAAATTCGGAATGCTGCCCGGGTTTTGGATTCGACCTTTACGACCCAAAGCGATTTATTGGAAAACCAAGACAATTTTTCAGGGGATTTGACCTATACCCATAACTTTAAAAACTATGGAAATTTTAAAGTGAATGGTCATTATACCCGGTTTAGCCTGGACAGGACCCAAGATGCGCAATCGGATTATTTTGATCCCCAAGGACAGTTTATACGAAGGTTCTCCTTTTTTACCGAGGCCGAACAGCTGGTAAAGATTTATACAGTCCAAGCTGACCTTACCTCTACTTTGGGTACCGTTAATCTGGAGACAGGTATAAAGGGGTCCTTTATCGACTCCCAAAGCGGGCAGGAATACTTTGACATAGACAACGGCGTTCCCATACCAAACCCCGGACTATCCGATGATTACCTCTATGATGAAAACGTATATGCCGCCTATTTGGATCTGTCCAAGGACTGGGAAAAATGGAGTATAAAATCTGGATTGCGTGCGGAGCATACCCAGAGTTCCGGCTTTTCCCGAACGCTTTCCGAAATTAACGATTTGGAGTATTTTGAGCTTTTCCCTTCATTGTATGTCCTGTACACTGCAAATGACAACCATAGCTTTGCCTTTGATTACTCAAGGAAAGTAAACCGGCCAAGATATGAGGATTTGAATCCTTTTAGATACTTTATCAACGAAAACAATTTTATTGAAGGAAACCCGGAACTGATTCCTAGCTTTAGCCACAATTTTAATGTAAACTACACCCTTAAGGGTGAATACTTCTTTGATGTTTATTACCGTGACAATGGCCGTTATATTTCCACATTAAGCTTTCAGGACAATGACAACTTGATTTTACGGGATGTAACGCAAAATGTATTGGAAAGTACCTCCTATGGATTTGATTTTAATTACGGCAAATCCGTCTTGGATTGGTGGTATTTGTACAGTTATATTTCCATTTTTTATGAAGATGAAACCTTTATAGCCTTGGAAAGCGATGATCAGATCGCCACCAATAAAGTTGATGGCATCTATATAGACCTTACCAATTACCTTACGCTTTCCAAGGATGGAACCTTTAAGGGAGAATTGGGATTCACCTACTTGTCCGGATTTCTACAAGGGTCCTATGTGCAGGAAGAAAGTACCAACCTTACCTTGGGGCTTAGAAAATCGTTTTGGGAAAAAAGGATGTTGCTTAGTTTGCAGTTCAATGATATTTTGAACAAGTTCAACAGCAGGGTTACCTCGAGATATCTTAATCAGGATAATAGCTATTTTGCGAGGCCCGAAACGCAATATGTCCGCTTGGGACTTACCCTTAATTTCGGGAATTTTAGATTGGAGGACAACCAACGTGAAATCGATAAAATGGAACGGGATCGGCTTGCTCCAGAATAGGGATATGTAACGTATACCCGGTATTTCGTATTTTTGCAGATCTAATACCAGAAAATTGCCCAAAATAGGAGACATACAATTGCCGCACTTTCCCTTGTTGCTTGCTCCCATGGAGGATGTGAGCGACCCGCCTTTTCGTGCGCTGTGTAAGGAACAGGGAGCCGATGTGGTGTATACCGAATTCATTTCCTCCGAGGGCTTGATCCGTGATGCCGCCAAAAGTGTCATGAAGTTGGATATTTACGAGAAGGAACGTCCCGTGGGCATCCAGATTTTTGGGGCCAACCTGGATTCCATGCTGCGCTCCGTAGAGATTGTGGAGCAGTCCCGTCCGGATATTATCGACATTAATTTTGGCTGTCCCGTAAAGAAAGTGGTCTGCAAAGGTGCCGGGGCAGGTATTCTTAAGGATATTGATAAAATGGTGTCCCTTACCAAGGCTATGGTACAGCACACGAAACTTCCCGTTACCGTAAAGACCCGTCTGGGCTGGGACCACGACTCTATTAAAATAGTTGAAGTTGCGGAGCGCTTACAGGATGTGGGCTGTAAGGCCATTGCCATTCATGGACGCACAAGGGCACAAATGTACAAGGGCGAGGCGGACTGGCGACCTATCGCCGAAGTGAAGAACAATCCCCGAATGTATATTCCTGTTTTTGGTAACGGGGATGTGGATTCCCCCGAAGCTGCTGTGCGTATGCGGGATGAATTTGGTTTGGACGGGGCTATGATTGGAAGGGCCAGTATTGGCTATCCCTGGTTTTTTAAGGAAGTGAAGCACTACTTTAAAACGGGAACGCACCTCATGCCACCTACCATGGTAGAGCGTGTGAATGCGGCCCGTCGCCATTTGCAGATGGCCATAGATTGGAAAGGGGAGAAATTGGGCGTTTTTGAGACCCGACGCCACTATACGAATTACTTTAGGGGCATTCCCCATTTTAAGGAATATCGTATGAAGATGGTGACCAGTGATGATTCTGCCGATGTCTTCGCTGCATTCGATGAGGTACTGGAAAAATTTGGCGACTTTGAATTTGCCCACTAAGGCGCGATAAGCTTTTTGGTAATCCGGCTACTGGCAATTTTGGAGGCGATGATTCCCAAGACCGTTATGGTGGCCAGGACCACAACTACATTCATCATATTGTATTCTACAGGGTATGCCAGCGAAGGCGTAATTTTTAACCATCCAAAGATGAGCTGGGACCAAATTAACAGGGATCCCAGCAGCACGCCAATCAATCCACCTGCAGTGGTAACGATAACCCCTTGTACAAAGTAGATGTGACGGAGTTCCTTTAGGGTGGTCCCCAAACTAAAAAGGGTCTTTGAATTCTGTTGCTTGTCTAAAATCATCATAATAATGGCTCCAACCACATTAAAAAGTGCAATGATCAACACTAAGGTGAAGATGAGGTAAGTCGCCAAATTTTCGGTATTCAGCATACGGTGTAAGGTGGTGTGGAGCTCTTGGCGGTTCTTGACAAGAATTTCCGGACCCATAAGCGCAGTAATTTTTTTTCGTACTTCAGAAACATCCACCTTTGGATCAATTCTAAAATTCACACCTGAAATTTGTGTGCTGTCCTTTTCAAAAAGTGCCTGTGCCAAGGATAGGTCGGTAAAGACATAGGTGTTGTCCAGATTTTCCTCCACACTATACGTACCGCTTAAAAAGAAGGGCAGGGCATTGTACAGATTTTCGGGTCTCGATTGGGATATACCCCCCTTTCCAGGTTTAAAGGCAATGATTTCCATGGGGTTCCGAAACTGGTTGATTGTTACGCCCAACTGATTGACGATTCCTAATCCGGCCACGCCCCGTTGTTGGTCAAGGGCCCAATTCCCATAATAAACAGTGCTATCCACATCGGTTACTTTGGTATAATTGGAATCCACTCCTTTCACCGAAGCGGTGGTGAATTTTTCCTTATGGGTCAACAATACTTGCTCTTCCAGTTCCTTGGAGAAGGCCACTATTCCGTTGATTTCTTCTAGGGCCCTTTCCTGTTCGGTTGAGATTGAAAAGAATTTCCCGTAGGCCGGAACCGCCTTTAGGTCCGGATCAAAAGTATCGCTAAAGGAGAGGCTAAAGGTTTTTAAGCCGGCAAAACCGGAAAGCACAATGAACAAGGCCGCAGAACCGATGACAATAACCAAGAAGGTGATGAAATTGATGATGTTCACGGCATTTTGGCTACTTTTTGAACGGATATAGCGTTTGGCGATATAAAGCGGAAAGTTCAATCCTATAGTTTTTTGCGCTTATCCAATAAGTCCCTGTTTTCTATGGGATTTTCGCCATGTTTGAGGGATTTGTCAATCTTTTCGATATAATCCAGGGAATCGTCCACAAAAAATGATAATTCGGGGATTCTGCGTAACTGATGGCGGGTACGTTGGGCCAGCTCATGTTTGATCAAAGGCTCATTGGATTTGATGCCTTCCAGCAATTCTTCGGAATCCGTATTCGGAAAAATGCTCAAATACACCTTGGCCACGGAAAGATCTACCGTAACGGACACCTTGGTTACCGAAATAAGAACACCGTTCAATCCGCCATCCATAGCCGCACGTTGCAGGATATCGGCGATATCCTTTTGGATAATACCCGCAATTTTTTTCTGACGCTGTGATTCCATGATGCAAAAGTAGGCCTTTTATGACTTTCCTCATCATTTGGTACCTTTAGAACCCCTAATTTTGGCCTCTAGAGTAAAAAAATGGGTTAACAAAATCATTTGTGTCATGATGGACAAAATAGAACATATTGGTATTGCGGTAAAGGATTTGAACCACTCCAACGAACTTTTCAAGAAACTTTTTGGCAAACCGGCCTATAAGCTGGAAGAAGTGGCCTCGGAGGGCGTACGTACCTCTTTTTTTGAATCGGGCCCCAATAAAATTGAACTGTTGGAGGGAACCAACGAAAACAGTCCCATTACCAAATTCATTGAAAAAAAGGGGGAAGGCATACATCACATTGCCTTTGCCGTGGATGATATCGTTTCCGAGATAGCCCGTTTAAAGGAAGAAGGGTTTATTGTACTGAACGAAACCCCAAAAAAGGGAGCCGATAATAAACTTGTGGCATTCTTGCACCCCAAGACCTCCAATGGGGTTTTGGTGGAGTTATGCCAGGATGCCACAGCTGATTAAACGAAATTAAGATTAAACAATACCCTAAACCTCCACTCGATTATTCGGATGCATTTGCGATCAGGGATTTGGTCTTGGAAGGGTGCTTTTTAGTTAGATGTACCGCCTCCCCAGTATGATAGATGGTGAGGTCGTCTCCTTTTTTGAGTAAATACGTTACCGCATCCTTCTGGAGTATTAGTTCAAGCATTTGTCCTCGGATCGTTAGTGGAAAACGAACCTCTTGGGCTTTTGGAGGCAACTTGGGATTGAAGGATATCTTTCCGCCATAATCCCGCAAACCGGCCAAACCGTACACGATTGCCATCCAAGTACCGCCCATAGATGCAATATGTGCCCCGTCCTTGACATTGCCTCCCACATCCGCCAGGTCCATCCACGCGGCATATTTTATGAGTTCCATAGCCCGGTCCAAATAACCCAGCTCAAATGCCAGGATACTGTAGACACAAGAAGATAGGGAGGAATCCCCAGTGGTCAAGGGGTCATAGTAATCAAAATTCCGTTTTTTCTGTGCTTGGGAAAATTCGTGCCCCAGAAGAAACATACCCATTACCACATCCGCCTGTTTAATCACCTGGAACCGGTATATGACCAAAGGGTGGTAATGGAGCAACAGGGGATAATGCGATGTGGGCGTGTTTTCAAAGTCCCATATCTCCTTTTTAAGAAATTCGTCGTCTTGGGGATGTATCCCTTTTTCCATGTCATAAGGGATATACATTTTTTCTGCAATTTTTTCCCATTCATCGATTTCGGCATTTGCTAGTCCGGTTTCTTGGGCCAGGGCCTCAAAACGCTCCGGGCGCTTTCCTTGCAGCAGTTTCAAGCTCTCCACGGCGTATCGCAAATTCTCGCGAGCCATCATATTTGTAAAGGCATTGTTATTTACGATGGCGGTATACTCATCGGGCCCCGTAACCCCATGGATATGAAACTCATCCTTGCCATTTTGGGAATAAAAACCCAAATCGGCCCATAGGCGCGCTGTCTCGATCAACATTTCCGCACCATATTCAAAAAGAAATTCCTCATCACCCGTAACTTCAACATATTTCCTCAAGGCATATATAATATCGGCATTGATATGGTATTGCGCCGTTCCTGCCGCAAAAAAGGCCGAGGCCTCATCTCCGGTAATCGTTCTCCACGGAAAGAGTGCGCCTTTCTGGTTTAATTCCCTGGCACGCTTTCTCGCCTTATCA
Organism: Ulvibacterium sp.; assembly: GCF_028285715.1. Classification (GTDB taxonomy): domain Bacteria; phylum Bacteroidota; class Bacteroidia; order Flavobacteriales; family Flavobacteriaceae; genus Ulvibacterium. The sequence continues at coordinate 310,525 of NZ_JANQOO010000020.1, read as the reverse complement.
AGGAGGCTGTACCGAAAACGCAGCAGATTCTTTGCGACTTTGGGGGAGGTATATATCAAAAAGGGCATGAGGTAAATTTCCGTATCCCAGAAATAATGCCCTTCATAGGCCTCTCCGGTAAGCCCCCGGGCCCCAATCCCAGTACCTTCCACACGTGCAGAAGCCTGGAGGATATGAAAGAGATTAAAGCGGAGGCATTGTTGTGTCCGCTTGTCATTATACATGTTCGCCTTAAGGTCGCAACGCGACCAAAAGCCATCCATAAAGTGTTGTTGCCCCTGGATTAATTTATCAAACCCTTCCTGCATTAGGGAGTCCAAGGTACGTTCGGAGCGCCCACAGAGCTCGGTAACCGGTGAACTTCGCGAGGAATGGTACACCATATACTTAATTAGGCGGAATGACTCTTGTGCTTGTGCATGCACCGTATAGACGATTTTTGCCGAATCTTCGTAACATTCACTTTTGTACGAATAGCTGTTTTTAGTTTGAATCTCGTGGTCCACACCACAGGCAATAGTCATTTTGCTCGTATGTACCTCGTGCCCAAGGAGCACTCTTTGCTGGTCCACCCGGTTTACGCGAGGTAGCAAAACGTTGTGATTGAATTTGCGGGACTTCCTGGGATCCTTCCCATCATTTTCACCCATATCCTCGGTGGGGCAACGCATTTTGGAGGAAACAATTAATTTGGCAGGGGTATTGAGAACCTTTACCTCATAGCAAATCGCAGCTACGTGGCGATGTTCAAAGGAGACGATTCGGGTAGTATTGATGGAAACCTGTTTACCGGAGGCCGTCTCCCAAAGGATTTCCCGATGTAGTGCGCCCTCCTTCATATCAAGTACCCGTCTGTAAGATTTAAGATCGGCCGTCGGAAGGTAAAATGGCTCGTCATCTACATATAGCCTGATTACCTTACTATCGGTAACATTCAGCATGGTCTGGCCTGTTTTGGCAAAACCATAGGCACTTTCCCCATATTGAATAGGCCATTGTTCGTGAAAGCCATTGATATAGGTGCCCCTTTGGATTACCGGTGTGCCTTCCTCGTGATTGCCCCGAAAACCTAGGTAGCCGTTACCCGTGGCAAATACCGTCTCATCTTGGGCGAGATATTTAGGCGCAAACTTCTGTTGGATGATTTTCCAATCATCCAAAGGATAAATATGCTCTGGAGGAAGTGTAATCTTTTTCTTTATCACGTATGTTCCATTTTTACCCGCTCGCCAAGACTCAATCTTTTTACCGTGCCATTGGGTGAATTGTCCTTAAATGGATTGGTATTTGGAAACAGGCATTTAGTAAAAACGTCGAACATAATTGTATTAAGCGAGGGTAGGTGAACGTCCCCAAAAAAACCAAGATAGCAATAATTTGATATTCCTGTTTCCATCGTTTTGATTCTTTTTACAAGCGTATACCTTTTTGAAGAATAATTCCCCAACCTTGGGGAGTGAAGGTAAGGGAATTATGCGGTGTACGCGTAACATCAATGTTAACATAATGGGATATAAGTGCGCTCCTATCAGGATTGGAAAATGAAGGATGCGGGTAGTATGTTATTGGAGTTAAGAATAGGACCGGGTCAGTTGCATCCTCGGGAAAATAGTAGTAATATTGCACACTCTTTTTTGTGAAGGCAAAAAGTTTTCTAGAAACCGCAACATCAAAATGGTCCTATAGCTCAGTTGGTTAGAGCACCTGACTCATAATCAGGGGGTCCCTGGTTCGAGCCCAGGTGGGACCACTGGGAAATTTTAAATATTCCCTAAAAGCCTGAAAATGAACTGTTTTCAGGCTTTTTCATTTTTATTGATTTCATATAAAATCATATGAAATCAACCGTTCTGGTGAGTGATTCGGTGAGTACTTTTTTATTCGCAAAAATGCCGCCCAAACTATGTTAAAGAATTGATATTCAATTCTTTGTTCGGATTTGCAAGTGATATTAATAATCCAAAAAGCACAGTTATGGAGGCAAAAAACACATTTTCCATCCTTTTTTACCCAAAAACCAGTGATTCTGACAAGCACGGAATGTCCCCTCTTTTCCTTCGAATCACGGTCGATTCTAAGAGGGCTGAACTCAGTCTAAAAAGGAAAATCAAACCCAAGGACTGGTGTCCCATTTCGAACAAGGTAATTGGCAAAGACCCCAAAGCAGATGAAATCAACTATCATTTAGACGACTTAAAGGTTCGTATCCGCCGAATCCAAGCGGAGTATGTTTCACAAGGACAGCCGTATTCAGCGCGTATCATCAAGAACAAACTTTTAAATAAAGGAAGCAAGATTAAAACTGTGCTTTCTATTTACGATGACCATAACGATAACATGCAAGCCCTTTTGGGAGTTGAGTATACCTATAGCACCTATAGGAGGCATGTAAGAACCCGAAACCATTTGGGAAAGTTCATCTTTCATGAATATGGTGGAAGAGACTTTTTTGTTACCAATGTGGATTTAAAGTTTGTCATTGGATTTGAACATTATTTGAAATTGAACAGAGCGGGAAGTCACAATACCATTGTCAAGTATGTGACCAATTTCAAGAAAATAGTGCGGATAGCTCTTGCCAATAATTGGATGAAAACAAACCCTTTCTACCACTGGAAAGCAAGATGGAAAAAAACGTATCGGGAGGTGTTGACCGAGATAGAACTACGATTACTGATTGAGAAGGAATTCAAGTCTACTCGATTGGAACGGACAAAGGATGTCTTTGTCTTTTGCTGCTTTACAGGGTTGGCCTATATCGATGTCAAAAATTTGGGTGAAGAGAACATCCATAGCATTGGGAATAAAAAATGGATAAGGATTCTGCGGACAAAAACGAAAGTACAAAGTACTATTCCTCTTTTGCCCATAGCGGAAGCAATCCTTGAGAAATATAGAGTGTCAGCAATTGGGCAAGTGGGGGAACGATTGCTTCCTGTTTTAAGCAATCAAAAGATGAACCAGTATTTAAAAGAAATATCGAAGGCGTGCGGCATCAATAAGCGAATGACGTTCCATTTATCCCGTCACACATTTGCTACTACGGTGACTTTGTCTAATGGAGTGCCTATCGAATCTGTAAGTAAAATGCTAGGACATCAATCCATGCGAACTACTCAGATATATGCCAAGGTGCTTGACCATAAGTTGAGCAAGGACATGGAATTGGTGGCAGGTAGATATTGACCAAAGTTTATTCCCAAATCTTACCCTTGACTTTTGCACATGGTTCCTGTGGAATTTTTCTAGTGTTTGGGAAGAAAAACGTTAAGGGAAAATTTCATAGGGTACAACTTACTTTTTGGAATTTAAGGCGGGTTTGCCGTATTCAAAATTTGGGATACGAAGTAGACCTGATTTGAATAGCAAGAGGGTAACGCGCTAAAGCGACGTTACGTTTCATTAAACGATTATAAAATATTGATTATTAATATTTTATAAAGAAGATAAAATGAAAAGGAAAATTTGAAATTGTAACAATTTAGCCTACAGCCTTTATAAACAGGGCTTTAGATTGTAACAATTGAACGATAAAAATGAAGAAAATGGATGGATTTGGTACAATACGATTACATCATAGAACCATTAAGAGGTTCAGGCGATTTTCAAGGAAAATAACAAAGTCCTATTCCGAAACTTTGGAGTCGGTCATGGACTTCTTTGAATGGCATGGAATATCACCATCAAGCAAGTTCCCAAAACGAGTTGATAAGGATGGCGAAAAGACCCGCAAAAGGATTAATGCGCTTATTGCTATTGTAAGGGACATTGAGAAAACGCAAACATTACCAACCAACGAAATGTTATTGGCACTTTTTGGCCAACATGAAATCGTAAAGAAAAGGAGGGAGCCTAAACGGGTTGAAAAAAAGTTTCAAAAAATGACAAAAGAGGAGTGGAATAAGTTGGAGGGAGTGATTTCACGAGAACGCTATGACAAACTAAAGGAAAGGCATAAAAGGGAAAAAGAGGAGGTACTGGAATTCCTTTTGAAAGTGAAGTTGATAAAGCCAAGATTTGGGAAACCTTATTGGAGTATGGAAACTAACGCCAACGAACTTGCCTTACTTAAAGACAAAATGAGCAGGGACTACTAAAAATACTGCCTCGCTCAGTAGTATTAGTTTGTGTAAGTATTTGGGACAAATTAATTCTTGTATAAAGAAGAAATATTGTAGACAGAAGTTTCAATTTCGAGACTATTGAAAGAATACCATGTGCTGATAAGATGTGTTACGTCAATATTATTCGAAGTTTTGGATTATCTTATTGTATAATTTTTCCCCCAACCTAGGCCCATTAAGTTCTTCACAATAGATATTCTCAAACAGCTCAAAATGTTTTTTCAATCTTTCTGGAAAACCATCCTTTGTAAAAAACAAAACAAAATCAATACAATAGTAGCCTGAGGCTATATCAGTAGAATCAAAGATAAAATCGAATAATTTTTCCCCTGCAATTGTTGCACTACCAATCCAAATATATTTTGGATAACTACTAAACTGGACTTTCCTCTTAATGTCATTTTCAAATTCTGAATTACAGACAGTACTTTTATATGTGTTACTGTCCTGCAAAAAGATATCCCATTCTAATTCGCCAGTAAATATATTGGCTTGAAACAAAATTTGGTCTATACTACTTATTGTTGTGAACACATCAATAAACTTTATCCTTACTTTTTTATAAATGGGGATAATTACTGAGTAAATAGCTCCTTTTGTTGATGTGTCTCCATCCTCCCAGGATGTAGTAATATTTTCATTGCCATCAAATTCCATTCTGGCGAACGGCCCTACTTGGTCGTCATGAGCATAGAACTTTTTTATTCTATCGGCAAAAAGAGAAATCTCATCTGTTTTTTCCAATTCTCGATTTTCATCAGAATATCCAACAATAGTAATTAGATGGCCATTTTCATCATCAATGTCTAAATCATAATCTGTTGTATCCTGTTGTTCTTCATCAGTACGGTCAGATGATTTTTCCGTGGACTGTTTGGACAACTTATCATCTTCTACTCCGTCATCAGACTTTTCATCCTCTACTGATCTATCTTTTTCTTGCGGAATACTATTTGCAAAATTGAAGAACAATAAAACGGGCAATCCAGCTTTACTATAAGCGTATATCAATCTTTTAGCCAATTGTGAATCCTTTCTGAACTGCCAAGATATTTCCAGTTCAGGATCAATACCGAGTGCAGCAATCGCCTCGCATATTTGAAATATGTCTAAACCAGGGGTTGGAAAGGTTCTTCCATTATTTAAATATGTATTCCCTGCGCTTTTGGTTATTTCGCTTGGAGATGGTAAGTGTGTGTCAAATAACTTAGAGGTTTTATGAAATGCACTCCATATAGCTACTGAGGCACACGCAGCAACAGTATAGTCTTGTTCTTGGAATGCTAATGTTTCCAATGATAGCTTCTTGCCAAAAAGATTAACATCATAATTTCTGCATGCTGGATAATATCTAGTTCCTTTCTCGTGATCAGATGGATATGTCTTTAGCAATGTTGGGCCTATAATACTTTCGGGAAGGGGTTTTAAAACGATATAGCCAAGGTAATTTTCGTTCAAATAGTTAGAATTATTGTCAAATAGTTCTTTCTCAAACCGTTCTTCAGTAATTCTCTCTTTGAAGAAATGAATCCGTTTACAGATACGTTTGTAATTCTGAAAACAAGTTGAATAGTAATTGGAATAATCAATTAAGTAGGCTTTCGAAATATATTTTTTTTCTATCAAAATAGATTGGGCGCCAATTCCTTTGGCGCCCAAATAGTTTTCGAAATATTCTAAGTGATGTTTATTCTCTAAATTTTCAGATGAAATTTTTTTATTGTTAAGAGCAATAAGTAAGTTATCACTCGAATATTCTAAAATTTCATATTCCATTAGAAGTGTATCTGCCAGCTCTTACAGATAGTGCTTTCCTGTCATATTTAAAACTCTCTCTAATCCTATCATTAGCTGCTTTAACCTTCTTTAACGCTTCGATTAAATCCTCTTCTTTAATCTTATTGGCGTTTTTTTCTTCAGTAAGGAATTTTGCCTGTTTGGAATTTGACATATAGTTTACGACTAATCTTATCAGGTATAACGGAAAATAGCATACTTTTCTTGTTCTTTTTAAACAAGAAAAGAATAAGAACTTTACGAAAGTAAAGAAATTAGTCATTGTTTTCCAAATTTTCATCATTCTTAGAAATATTTTTATTTGATTTAATAATATCTTGAATCTTATTTTTCAAGTCGTTCTTATTTCTTTTTTTAGCTGCAGCTATAGGATATCTTCTAATATTACTACCCATGGAAATACTTCTTGTTTTTGAAGATGAATTGTCTTTTTTGCTTAAGTATCTTTCCACAATATTTAATCCATCCTTAGACAATGTCTCTGGATTTACGCCTAGTTGTTCTAATTTCTTATCCAGCTCCTCAGATGTATGCGTGCAATTTTCTAACTCTTCGAATATCCTGTTAAGTATTTTACCCTTGCTCTCTTTTGCCATGATTATTTCTTTAGTGAATCAAATATTTGTTTCTTGTCCATTTTTTCTAATCGAGATTTCAACTTTCTGATTAAATTATTATACTCCCTGTTGGATATTTTAAGCTCTTCACAGATATCTTTTCTTTTCATCCCCTCGTTCATAAGAATAAAAAGGTCGTATAGCACTGTTTCTTTATCTAGTTCATTTTTAATTATGCCCAATATCTGATTAGCATTAAAATTTTCCTCAGCCGAATAATCATCATCATGATTTACTTCGAGAATATCAATTGGGTTGCTTGTCTTGACTTCTTCATTGCGTGCTAAATTGGCTACCATACCCCTAACAACATGAAATTTTAGGTAACTGAGTAAGTCTGCTTTTTTTGGATTCCACTTCCATTTTCCCGACAATACAGCTTCTATAGCCTCATATGTAATTTCTTCAGGGGAATAGCCTTTAATTCCTTTTTCGTAAAGCAAATTCCAAAATTTAAATCTTGAATACGCATAATACGTCAAGTCCTTTATTATGTATTCCCAATCTTGTTTTTCAAACAATTTTCTCGTCTCAGAATCCATATAGTGTTATTATTTACATACTAATGTTGTAAAGTTCAAAAAAATAACAGTCCTAACTAAAAAAAACAGAATTGAAAGAAAAGGTCAATTCTCAACACTAGAAAATAGAAGCACATTATTAAACTTTTAAATTCAATATGTTATGATTAAAAATATTGAGATTATTGACCTAGAGGAATATTGCAAGGACAACCTAAGGCCCCCGAGACGCAGACGGTACAGGATTAAGGTTGACCGTGACAAGTTTGTAGTGAACAAGGAATCCATGACAGGGCGGGAAATTTTGGAACTGGCCGGAAAAATCCCAGCTTCACAGTATCAGCTTAGGCAAAAGTTTCGAGGAGGATCCGTAAAAAAAGTTGGATTGGATGAAGTTGTTGATTTCACTGAGCCCGGTGTTGAGAAGTTCATTACTATTCCTTTAGATCAGACCGAAGGATAATGGAAGCAAGACAAGAATTCGATTTATCAGATGAGGACCAAGGGTTTTTGGAAGCCCTTGGTCTTCCTTGGGAGACCATCAAAGAAAGAGGGCAGTTATGGGTTTTGATTCATAACTATGAGCCACCTTTAGGTTATGCACAAAAAGTTGTTTCAATAGCCATCAATATCCCGTCGTCATATCCACGGGCGCAATTGGACATGGTATATTTCTATCCTTCCATTAGTAGAAAGGATGGATATCGAATAGGAGCTTTGACAAATTTGGTAATGGATAACAAAACCTGGCAGCGATGGTCGAGACATCGGACAAGGAATAACCCATGGCGTGAGGACGTCGACAATATTTCGACGCACTTTGCACTTATTGAAAATTGGTTACAAAGAGAATTTAATAAAATCCCGTATGAAGTACCGGCTTAGAATTTCTGGTAGAGATGCCAATAAAATAAAGAACCATCTGTTTCCTGGAGATGAATTGGAGGCTGTGTCCATTGCTTTATGCGGTCACCATAGGGGGAAAGACGAATTTATCATTTGCGTCCACGAGGTTGTCAATATCCCGTATGATTTATGTGATAGGACTCACGGATATGTTCATTGGCAGACGGAGATAATTATTCCTGCTATTGAAAAAGCCGCGAAATTGGGATTAAGTATTGTCAAATTTCACAGTCATCCCGGCGGCTATGGCCGTTTCTCTGAATTGGACGATGTTTCTGACAAAAAGCTATTTCCCTCTTTATATGGTTGGATCGATGGTTACCAGCTACATGCCAGTGTGGTAGCACTTCCGAATGGAAAGTTCTTTGGACGTGTAGTCGATAGCTCTGGTAACTTCCATGTTATGAATCAAATAATGGTAGTGGGAGATACTATTTCCATTTTCAACCATACTGAAGTAGAAGTGGACCAAAAGGTATCCCTGAGAAATATACAATCCTTTGGGCCGGGTACGACCCGACTACTTAAGAACATGGCGATAGGAGTGGTTGGTGCTTCTGGAACGGGATCACCCATACTAGAGCAGCTTGCAAGGCTTGGAGTAGGTGAACTAGTGATTATAGATCCGGATATCATCGAGGAAAAGAATCTGAATAGGATTCTCAACTCCAAAAAACAACATGCAGCGCAGAAGATATATAAAGCAAAAATGCTTAAGTCTTCAATTGAGGACATGGGTTTCAACACCAAAGTCTATTCCTTCACTGATAACCTATATGATTCTAGAGACGCTATTAAGGCATTGATAAGATGCGATGTTATATTCGGTTGTGTAGACAGTATAGACGGCCGGCACTTGTTGAACCAAATAGGTACATTTTATTGTGTGCCCTACTTCGATATTGGCATAAAATTGGAGGCAGATGGCCGTGGTGGTATAAATCAAATCAATGGAGCTGTACATTACATCCAACCTTGTGGGTCGTCCTTAATGTCCAGAGGTGTATATAGCGTTGAGGGATTAGAATCGGCAACCTTAAGGCGCGAGAATGAGGAGGAATATGAAAAAAGACTCGAAGAAAAATATATTGTAAATGTTCGTGTCGACAGTCCTGCGGTGATCAGTGTCAATATGTTTGTTTCCAGTTTTGGTATCAATGATTTTCTGAACCGGGTGCATCCATATAAGGGTTACAATCCTTGTGAAAGGGCAGTGACCTGGTTATCACTATCAGAGGACATGATTTTTCATGATTCAGACGGAACTCCGGATGCGTATCTAGCGAAGAAGGTGGGATTAGGTGATTACAAACCGTTCTTGGATATCCCGGGTCTATGAAACATTGGTCAAAAATAGCGAGGAGGATTTTATCTCATTTCCCTTGGAACAGGTATAGAGTTCGTTTTAGCGATGACATTCCAGACAATTCGGTACGCCGAATCATATATGTGATAGGTAGCAAGGGAAATCAGTGGCTATTGTACTTTCGATGTCCCTGCGGTTGCAAAAAGGAAATCTATTTAAATCTAATGCAAGAGGAATCTCCGAGATGGCAATTCCTCTTGCGGAGGAATAAAATAAACATAGCTCCATCAATTCATCGACTCAAAGGATGTAAAAGTCACTTTTGGATTGTAAAAGGCAGGGTTGTTTGGTGTTCTTGAGTATAGCTTTAAAATAGCATTGAATAAGTAGTTTTTAATAAGGTAATAGATGGCACAGGTTATAAAATATATCAAAAATCGTGTAAAGGAATATTTGGTACAATTGACCATCTTGGGTTCATTCCTAGGATTATGTTTGACGATAAGCAATATTTCCATAAATCTATTTGAGCCCCCCCTTTTGCCTTTCTACGCCAAATCATTTGAGGCATTCCATTCGTTTTGCAGAATTATCTTAGAGAAGATTGTTTTCTCTTGGGCGGTCCCTCTGCTCGAATCGATTATCTATGCCATTAGTTGGTTAGGGTCACTGGTATTACCCATAGAACCCATATGGCCCAAAATCAAAGTCGCTGGCCTGTATGTAGATTTTGCACTTATTTCGGTAGCCTTGACTAAAGCATTTTCGAGTGTTGATCTATTGATTCCTCACCCAAAAAGGGAAGCAGCTATGAAAAGTCTAAGCGATAAACAAAGAAATGAGATGTGGAGGAGTGAGGGATGGTTTTGGGGTACGATTCATCGGTTTTTGGAATTCCTCAATCGTACAAATTGGAAAATACTGAGAGTAATATTGTTTCCCACAAAGCCTTTCTCAAAAATAAGACGGTTCTTGGAGCCAACAGCGAAGACTATAGTCGGGAGTGTCATGATGTGGGGCTTTGTCCGTTTTTTTGGCTATTTGATTAATGTATCCTTAGCTGGACAGCTAAAGTTTGAAATAATGGATATAAGAAAAAGGGTGATGCGGTATGTATTGTTGAACATAGTTGCAGCAATCATTGCTACGGTAATATTTCTTGCTTTTAATGGATGGCTCGTAAAAGCATCAGTACAATAAAAATCTTATGTAGGATTTTAATAAATAATACAAGTAAAATCTGATACCGCTTTAAGGAAGATAAAAATTCATTGTTTGTTAATTGACACTAAGTTGCCTAAAAGTTAAGGCGATTTAAGATTATTCGATATAATTTCAAGACATTTGAAACAGAATAAGTTCATTTAAAATCCTACATAGTTTTGGTGCGTTTTTCGGTGAGTAATCAATCTCGCTGATTTGTAAAGCGCTGAAAATGAGTCAAATAAAAGAATAGTTCAGTCCCAGGTGGGACCACATCAAGCGCAAAACCCGTGCTCCGCTAGGAGGCCGGGTTTTATTTTTTTGAAGAGGAGAAGACCCTTGATTTTCTTCAGTATTAAAAAAATAAAACACAACGGGCATAGGCCGCGGGTTTTGCATTTGCAGTAGCGGGACTTCTCTGGTCGCTTCCGACGTTGGAGGAAGCAACCCGTCCATCTGGCACCAAAAGTCTTAGCTAGAGCTAGGACTTTTTTTGTGGAGCAAACCCTGGGCGAGAAGTTTACGCTGAGCTCGGTCGAAGCAAGCCCAGCCTGCCCGTCTGAAATGAAGGCGGGGTGGGACCACGTGAAATATTGGAAATTCTCTTAAAAAAGTAAGATTGATCAAGTCTAGGTTCAGTAACTCTTATTGGGTCGTTGATAAGGACACAAAGGAATAGGCCCTACTTAAAAACAAAATGAAAAGGGATTATTGAATAGCTACTTCGCTCAACATTATAAGTACTATCCGATTTTTGCTTTGCGTTTTTCTTCCCCAACGCTTCCAAAATCGGATACGGACCAGGCCCAAAGTTTTGCGATAAGGATTTGGGCCAATCTTTATGTTCCAAATCTATCGGCCGCCTCCACCTAACCTGCTTTAAAATAGACTAATTATAAATAGGTGCAGATTCTTTGATTAAAACCAAAAAATTGTCAACTTATTAAGAAATTAACAAAATTTGGCATTCTGTGTAATCAAAATTCAAAAAATATTGAACAAAACGCAATTTTGTTTAAAGATTTCAGAAAGTCGCGAAACATCTTAACTCATAAATTATGGCAAACGTTTTATGGTTACAAGGGGGTGCATGTAGTGGCAACACCATGTCCTTTTTGAATGCTGAAGAACCTACCGTAGTCGAATTGATCACGGATTTTGGACTGAACATTCTTTGGCATCCTACTACGGGTCTTCAAATTGGGGATCAAGTGCAAGACTTATTAAAGGATATTCTAGATGGGAAAGTCCAAATGGATATTCTTGTGTACGAAGGCTCCTTGATTCAAGGACCAAATGGTACCGGAACCATGAATTATTTTGCGGATAGACCCATGATGGATTGGATCAAGGAGCTTTCCGAAGTGGCCGGTTATGTGGTGGCCATAGGAGATTGTGCCACTTGGGGGGGTATCCCCGCAGTACCACCAAATCCGAGTGAATCCACTGGGCTGCAATTCCACAAAAAAGCCAAAGGAGGTTTCTTGGGAGCGGATTATGTTTCCAAAGGAGGACTCCCAGTTATCAATATTCCCGGATGTCCGGCACACCCGGATTGGATTACCCAAATTTTGGTGGCTATCGCCGTAGGAAGAATAGGAGATGTTTTAATCGATGAATATCACAGGCCCAAAACCTTCTTTACCAATTTCGTTCAGGACGGCTGTACCAACGTAACAAATTTTGCACAAAAGGTTGATGGGGGATTTGGCAGGAGAGGTGGATGTCTTTTCTATGAAGTAGGTTGTAGAGGACCAATGACTAGAGCAAGCTGTAATAACATCCTATGGAACAGACAATCCAGTAAGACGCGTGCCAACCACCCTTGTCTCGGCTGTACGGAACCCGGTTTCCCACATCACGACCTGAAAAAAGGAAGTGTGTTCAACACGATGAAATACCTTGGTTTTATGCCGCGGGAAGTTCCGACAGGAAGAACAAAACTTGCATACTATATTGAGGCCGGTTTCCAAAAAGTGCTTCCCAAGAACCACAGGGTAATGGAAGCTTCCAAATAATTGAAAATAAACTAGAACAAATAAAAATGGCTGTTAAAGAATTAAACATATCCCCCGTCGGTCGGGTCGAGGGAGACCTAGATGTAAAGGTTTACATCGATGAGGGCAAAGTGACCAGGGCACATACCCAAGCTGCGATGTTCAGGGGCTTCGAAAAAATAATGGCGGGCAAAGATCCTCAATCGGGCTTAATTGTAACCCCTAGAATATGTGGAATTTGCGGCGGTTCGCATCTCTATTGTGCTTCCTCTGCTTTGGATACCGCCTGGGGAACAAAACTCTCTCCCAATGCCCTGTTGTTAAGAGCTATTGGTCAGGCATCAGAAACCCTGCAAAGTATTCCTAGATGGTACTATGCCATTTTTGCTACCGATATGGCGAATAAAAAATTCGCCAACAAGCCTTTGTACAAGGAAGTGGTAAAACGCTGGTCTGCCTATGTTGGGGAAACCTTTCAAATCGGACTTACGGCAAGTGCACTTCCGGTTCAAATCTATGCCCTTTTCGGTGGACAATGGCCGCATTCCAGCTACATGGTGCCAGGTGGCGTAATGTGTGCACCTACCTTAAAGGATATCACAAGAGCCTATGCCATTTTGAAGCAGTTCAAGAATGATTGGTTGGAACCCGTTTGGTTGGGCTGTTCCATCGAACGTTACATGGAAATCAAATCCTGGGACGATATGCTGGCCTGGGTTGAAGAAAATGAATCCCAAAAGAACAGTGATCTCGGTTTGTTGATTAGAGCCGGAATAGAATTCGGATTGGACAAATTTGGACAAGGCGTGGGCAAATTTCTGACCACAGGTACGTACTTGCATAAAGACCTATACAACAACCCGACCATTGAAGGTAGGAACCATGCATTGATTTGTCCCAGTGGTTATTTTGATGGGGAAAATTGGCACGAATTCGACCACTTAAAAGTAAGTGAGCATGTAAAGCATTCGTGGTTTGGTGATCAGGAAGACGGCTTGCACCCATGGGATGAGCCTATCCCCACCCCAGTTGAATCCAGCCCTTTGGAGCATACGGACTTCGGCGGGAAGTATAGTTGGGCCAAATCTCCAAGATATGATGGGCATGCTTGCGAAACGGGACCATTGGCGCGTTGTGTGATGAATGCCAATCCGAATAATAAAGAACATCAGATTCAAGATCCTTTGTTTGGAGATATCATCAAGAAAATGGGACCAAGTGTGTTTACCCGTGTTTTAGCAAGGGTCCATGAAGCTCCCCGTATTTATAAATTCATCGAACAGTGGTTGTCGGAGATTGATCTGGATGGCGAGTTTTACATCAAACCGGAAGAAAAGGATGGAAAAGGCTTTGGTGCAACTGAAGCTGCAAGAGGCGCATTGGCTCACTGGATTGAAATTGAAAATGGAGTCATTAAAAACTATCAAGTTATGGCACCCACTACGTGGAATGTTGGGCCACAAGATGGTAATGACAACCCTGGACCTATAGAAAGTGCCTTGATGGGCACAACTATTGAAGACCCTCTAGATCCCGTAGAAGTGGGAATCGTTGCCCGTTCATTTGACTCTTGTTTGGTATGTACGGTACATGCCCATGATGAAAAAAGCGGTGTGGAACTTTCGAAATTCAAACTATAGGACTTTAAAGGTTAAACAAAACAAGAATATTTTGAGACCTGTTGGGAAGAATTGACCCAACAGGTCTCGCTTTTCAAAAACCGATTTTAACCGTAAGCTATGAAAACAGCCATTATGGGCTTTGGAAACCCGGTAAGAAGTGATGATGCCATTGGTATTTATGTGATTGAAGAGCTGAGCAAAACCGCTGTAAATACTGAGGAAGTCAGCATTTTTGATATGGGCACTTCCGCTTTTGAGGTCTTGTTCGGACTTAAGGGACATGACAAAATCATTATGGTCGATGCGGTAATTAACTCTAATGAACCTGTTGGAACTTTGTTTAAGGTTCCGGCTGAAGAAGTTTTGAGTGCCCCGCAGGATGACCCCCTCGTTTTTCTACACGGAATGAAATGGGATCAAGCACTTTCATATGCCAAGAAAATATTAGGGGAGTCCTATCCAAAAGATATTAGTGTGTATCTGATAGCCATTGACAACACAAAATTGGAAATTGATTTGAGTGCCCCGGTCAAGGATGCTGGGGATAAGGTAGTTGAGTATATTCTTGATGAATTAAGGCAATTGAAAGTATCATGAGTTCAGGTCTTTCTATACGATCCTCGCATGTTTATTTCACAGCAGAATTAGCCAAAAAGGTATTTCAACAAGTGCATTATGCCTATGTCACCTATGCGAAAGAACAGGGACATTTGTTGATAACGCCTGTAAGTAGTCAATGGTTTGTAAAAATGTATGAACCCACTCAGTTTTTGCTCAAGGAGCGAAATCTAAAGGGAGATAAAACCTTAGCCTTGCGGGAAATCTTCATTGACAATGAACTGGATAGTACGGATCGCAATTTGGAATATGAATGGATTGAAAAAACAAATCTCATTAAGGTAGCAATGTGAGGAACAAGACCGATGATAATGACGATTGGTTATTGGACGCCGAAGTACAAACAAGAATTGTTGAAGAGAAGGGAAGATGGGCGGTATCACTGGTTTTTATTGACACCAAGGACCCTTCTCGGATTTTGGTCAATGAAATTGCGGATTATCGCTCAAAACGTTTAGCCGAGATCGCGGCTTTGAATATGAAGCGAACCGCGGAAAAAGACCCTAGGGGCATTCAAAAAGTAAACAAGGATGATTACGATATTAACGACAACTGAACACGAATTCCGAATTAAGGAAATCATTAGTGGCGTGGACCGCTTAAACGAATTGGTTCAAATTTCTTTGGATGCTGCCTCCCCACGTAAAGGAGATAAGGTCCTCTATGTTGAGGCATCTGGAATTCATGCGACCATCGATTGGTTCGATACCGAGCCACCTTATATGTTTCCATCGGTGGATTTAACCGAGAACAATTTATTGGCATTGCTCTTTTATAAAATTGGAAACGAGCAACAAGCCTTTCACTATCTATCAGAGTCAGATTCCTTGTATACACATTTATTGTTGGCTACAAAGCTGAAGTTCGGGTATGAAATCGAAACGGAAGAATCGTCAGATTTGAGCGGGCATAACAAAGCCATCCTGCATCACTATGGCAACCTTTCCCCAAGAATTAGCTTTAACGAATTACGACAATGCTATGCAGATGCACTGCAACGGGCAAGTGGCAATGCTATAAGAAGTTACACCGCCAAACACTACCTGAATCTGTTGTTGGATGCACAACTGTTCGATGAAACAATAGCAGCTAGCAAATCCTTCCTTAAGGAAGCAGAATCCAAGGCTGCCCAAATAGCTTTATGGATTCAATGGTGCACGGCCAGCTACAAAAATTTGCGAGTGCCATACGATTCAGATACACTTAAGACCATCTTGGTAAAACAAGAAGAATGTATACAATACCTTCAATTGCATGAATTGCATTTGAACGCTGCCCTATTGGCCATGGAAGCCTGTGATGTGGCCAATTTTTTGGGAGACTTTCCTTTGGCCAAAGAATACATCAATATGGCCATCAAAACTTTTAAGGAAGAAGGTGCTATGGAATTTTTGGGTGAGGCAGGACTAAAAAAAGCGCACTTGCTGTACCATTGGTCCAAGAATGGTAGTCCTCAATATTACAAAGCGGCAATAAATGCTTTCCAAGATACCTTAAAGGTATTTAAGAAAGATGCCTATCCCGATTATTTTGCGGAAATTCAACATTCTTTGGCATTGATATATTCCGAAATTCCGGCGCCACCTGATGAAAAACCCATGTGGACCGCATTTTGTGCATCGGCCTTTAAAGAAGCTTTGACGTTTTATACCAAAGAGCTCTATCCTTATGAACGCGCTATGGTCTGTCATAACTATGCCACGGCCTTGATGGATTTCCCTCCTGCAAAACTCCACAACAATCACGAAAAGGCACATGAGCTTTTAGAGGAGGCCCTACAAATCAGAACGGCCGAAAAGTATCCTACAGAACGTGCTTTGACTTTGTTGAATCAATTGGAGCTATGTTGGTTAATGCACAATTCGGATGAAAAAGAAGAGGAAAAAAGACTCCGGTCCATGCGGGCTAAGGCAGAAGAAATTAAATCCTTGGTCACCGATGGGCATCTATTGAATAGAGCCAAGGAACAATTGGAAAAATTAGAAAAACTAAAGACCATAATCTGAACCTATGCACGAGACATCCATTGTAAACAGCATTATGAGAACCTTGGAAATTGAGTTTGAAAAGGAGAAACTGGATAAGATGAAGTCCATTCATCTCAAAGTGGGTATCCTCTCAAATATAGAACCTAGGCTGCTTCATAATGCATATAGTGCATATCACATGATGAATCCTCAGTATAGCGGAGTGCAATTGAACATAGAATCTACAGCACTTAAGATTCAATGTGAGGTGTGCAACCATGTGACTCGAATAAAGAATTACCGGTTCATCTGCGAAAACTGTGGACGACCGAGCAAGAATATAATCCAAGGAGAAGAATTGTTAATACATAAAGTTGAATTTGAAGATTAAATCATGATAGAAAAGTCACCAAAAACCGCTAGGGGTACCGTACAATGTGAAAACACCAACATACATTTATTAAAGGCCAATGACTTTGTAGCAGACATTATACGTAAAGAAGTCGCTAAGACCAAAACCCTTTTGATCAACGTTACCTCTTCCCCTGGAAGTGGTAAGACCACTTTGATGCAAAAGACGGCTGAAAAGTTGAAAGACAAAATCAACATGGCCGTGATGGTCGGAGATTTGGAAACCGAGCGCGATGCTGAACGTATTCGGGAAACAGGAATTCATGCACTACAAATCGTTACAGGAGGAATATGTCACTTGGAGGCCCAGATGGTGCATCAGGTCTTGGATAGGTTTGATTTGGAAAACTTGGATTTATTGTTCATTGAGAATGTTGGGAATTTGGTTTGCCCTGCTTCATTTGATTTGGGTGAGGATTTCCGCGTGACCTTATTGGCCACCACCGAGGGCGACGATAAACCGAAAAAGTACCCCAAAATGTTCTTGACTACTGATTTGATGTTGGTATCAAAGGCAGACTTATTGCCTTATTTACCCTTTACTTTGGAAGCGGTTACAAAGGATGCTCTGGAGGTAAATCATGAGCTCGAAGTCATTCAGATTTCTTCCTTAACCGATGAAGGCGTGGATCAATGGTGCGATTGGTTATTGGAAAAAATAAATGACAAAAAAGGCTTTTAAGCCGAATGCTTAAAACCTTTAAAATACAAATAGGCGGTCAAGTCCAGGGAGTCGGGTTTCGTCCTTTCATCTTTAATTTGGCCCAAACGCATCAATTAAAGGGTACGGTAGGCAACAACGCCAGGGGTGTGTTGATTTATGTGAATGGTATAAGCGCAACGCTGATGAATTTTATGGAAGATATTTTAGAAAAAGCACCGGATGCCGCTATCATCCAAAGCCATTCTATAGATGAAATCGAACCCATGGAATTTGAGGGCTTTTCCATTGCTCCCTCCCAAAAAACGGCTAAGGTAGCTATACCGCTTACAGCGGATTTTGCCATCTGTACTTCCTGTAAAAAAGAAATTCAGAACCCAAGCAATCGAAGATATCGGTACGCCTTTACCACTTGTACGCAGTGTGGTCCAAGGTATGCCATAACACAAAAGTTTCCCTTTGAAAGGGCACATACCACAATGAGCCAATTCATTATGTGTAAGAGTTGTGTAACCGAATATGAAAACCCAAAGGACTCCAGATTTCATTCTCAAACCAATAGTTGTGCCGATTGTGGGATTAGGTTGCAGTTGTTAAAGAATTCCGGGGAACCCGTACAGATCGAGAATGAAAAAGCGGTACTGGGAAAGGTGGCGCATTTCCTAAAGGAAGGGGCGGTGGTTGCTTTGAAAAATACCAGTGGTTACCTGTTATGTGTGGATGCCACGAATGATAAAGCGGTCAAACAGCTACGGCAACGAAAACAGCGCCCTGCCAAACCATTTGCATTGCTCTATCCCAACATGGAAAGAATCCATGAAGACTTTGAGGTATCCGACTATGAACAGGAGGCTCTCGAATCAAGAGTCTGTCCTATTGTACTCTTGGATGCCAAGCAGCGTACAAAAGAAAGCCTAGCGGAATCAGTAGCGCCTGGATTGGACCGCTATGGGGTTATGTTGCCCTCAAGCGCTCTGTTGACCTTATTGTCCATAGAAGTGGAAATCCCTTTAGTGGCTACTAGTGGTAATATTCATGGTTCACCCATCCTTTCCTCTGAAAAAGAGGCCAAAGAAAAATTGGGCCCCGTAGTGGATTACTTTTTGAGTCATAACTTGGAAATTACCTTTCCTCAAGATGATTCTGTGTGCCATTTTGCCCATGAGCAACGAATTTTATTGCGTCGTTCCAGAGGATTGGCACCCAACCTAATAGGGTATACTCCAAAAACAAATGAGAAGGTGTTGGCCATGGGGGCACATTTAAAAAGCACCCTAGCCTTTACCCCAAATGGGAATACTTATGTGAGTCCTTATTTTGGGAATTTGGATTCCTATGAGGTGCTCCAACGCTATACGGATACCCTGCAACGGTACACCCAGCTATTTGAAGAATTACCGGAAGTGGTTTTGGTCGATAAGCATCCTTCATACCAAAGTGCAATTTTAGGAAAGGAATTGGCTAAGAATTGGAAGATTCCCGTGGTTGAGGTGCAACATCACAAGGCGCATTTTGCAAGTGTACTGGCTGAACAAGATTTATTTGAAACCAAGACTCCTGTTTTAGGGGTCATTTGGGATGGAACAGGCCTTGGTGATGATGGCATGATTTGGGGCGGAGAGTTTTTCGTGTATCAGAATCGTCAAATGGAAAGAAAGGCGTCTTTTGAATACTTCCATTCATTGGCTGGGGATAAAATGGCAAAGGAACCCCGACTTTCATTATTTAGCTTGGTCAGGTCGGGAACTATAATTGAAGATAAATTTTCAAAAGCCGAATTTAAGGTTTATCAAAAGTTAAAGGAAAATACAACTTTAAAAACATCGTCCGTTGGTCGTTTGTTCGATGCGGTCGCCTCCCTATTGGATGTATTGGATATTTCTACCTATGAAAGTGAAGCCGCTTTGCTTTTGGAGAATCTGGCGTGGCAGTATCAAGGGGAATACATTGATTTGTTGGAAGGGCTATCCTTTGAAAACATTCCTTCAAAAAACATCATAGAGCGCCTTGTCACCTTGAAAAATCAAGGAGAACCCCAAACGAAATTAGCGGCCAGTTTCATCCATACACTTGCCAAAGGAATTCTTAAAGTGGCCAATGCTATGGAGATCGGCACAATTGCTTGCAGTGGGGGTGTGTTTCAAAATCGATTTTTGGTCCAAACCTTAATTGGTCTAGCCGAAGAAGATGATATTACCCTCTTGTTTCATAAGGAGATGTCTAGTAATGACGAAAATATTTCATTCGGTCAATTGGCCTATTATCAAAACATAAAAGAATAAGTTATGTGTTTAGCGATTCCAGGAAAAATCAAAAGTATCGAAACCCTACATAACGGTCTAGTGCGTATGGCCAAGGTTTCCTTCGGGGGCATTACCAAAGAAGCTAGTTTAGAAATGTTACCGGACGCCGAGGTCGATGATTATGTATTGGTTCATGTAGGAGTGGCCATAAGCAAAGTGGATGAAGAGGAAGCGAAAAAAACCTTTAGCTATTTGGAAGAAATAGGAGAGCTGGGCGAGTTGGAAGATGTGGACGAATATTTACCGAAAAACGAGTAGAAGATGAAATATCTATCAGAATATAGAGACCCTGAGCTGGCGAAAAAGTATTTGGAAGAAATCAAAAATACAGTTTCAAGACCATGGTCAATAATGGAAGTTTGTGGTGGACAAACCCACAGCTTGGTCAAGAACGGTATTATTGAGATGCTGCCCAAGGAGATTACAATGATTCATGGCCCAGGTTGTCCCGTTTGTGTTACGCCCTTAAATCTTATTGATAAAGCGGTGCATTTAGCTTTGGAAAAAGGGGTTGTTCTCTGTTCGTTTGGAGACATGCTTCGCGTACCGGGTTCTGAAAAAAGTCTATTGGAAGCAAAAGCGGAAGGTGCAGATGTACGTGTCCTATACTCACCTTTGGAAGCCGTGAAGATTGCCGAGGACCATCCTAAGAAGGAAGTGGTCTTTTTTGCAGTTGGCTTTGAAACTACGGCACCGGCCAATGCCCTTTCGGTAATCCATGCGCACCGTAAGGGATTGAAAAACTATTCTATTCTAGCCTCTCACGTTTTGGTTCCTCCTGCTATAAAAGCGGTTATAGACGATGAAGAGAGTCGAATCGATGGCTTTTTGGCTGCCGGCCACGTCTGTACTATCATGGGAAATGCGGAATACCATCCGCTTTCTGCAGAATATAAGGTTCCCATTGTGGTAACCGGTTTTGAGCCCTTGGATGTGCTTCAAGGTATTTTAATGGTAATCCGCCAATTGGAACAGCGTCAATCAGAGGTGGAGAACCAGTATGCCCGCATTGTTCGTGAAGAAGGAAATGTAGCGGCGCAAAAAGTGATTCATGAAGTCTTTGAAGTACAAAATCAAATGTGGCGTGGTATAGGGGAAATACCCCTTAGCGGCTATGGTGTTAAACCAAAATATGCAAATTTCGACGCTACTAAAAAATACGAGGTGTCTATTGCGGAAGCCCCAGAAAATCCGGAATGTATCTCAGGTCAGATTATGAAGGGCATCAAAAAACCTTTTGAATGTGCACAGTTTGGCAAAAAGTGTAAGCCTTCAAATCCATTGGGAGCTCCAATGGTAAGTAGTGAGGGTGCTTGCGCTGCGTATTATCATTTTTCAGGGATGGTTGAAGCTTAATATTGTTGAATGTCAGAGGAGAAAAAATTACGCATGCAATTGCAATGTCCCATGCCCAAAATGGATTTCGATGTGATTACCTTGGGCCACGGAAGTGGCGGATTGTTAACCAACAAATTGTTGGATAGCGGAGTTTTTGATTTACTATCAAATCCCATTTTAGACGCCCGTCATGATGGGGCTTTTTTGGAACTTGAAGGAAAAACTGCATTTTCTACGGATAGTTTTTTGGTATCTCCCATCTTTTTTCCTGGAGGGAATATTGGCGAATTGGCAGTAAACGGTACGGTGAACGATTTGGCGATGTGTGGTGCGGTTCCAGAATATTTGTCGCTTAGCTTTATTATCGAAGAGGGGCTTAAGGTTTCGGAGTTTTGGGAGGTTTTGGTAGCCGTGAAATTTGCCTGTGAAAGAGCTGGGGTACAAGTGGTAACGGGAGACACTAAAGTGGTTGAAAAAGGGAAGGGTGACAAAATCTTTATCAATACATCGGGCATCGGAAAAGTTCATCCAAAAGCCGATATAGCGGCAGGTAATATCAAAAAGGGAGATAAAATCATCATCAGTGGACAAGTGGCCACTCATGGTATGGCGATAATGTCCGTTCGCGAAGGACTTGAGTTTGATTCGGAAATACAAAGTGATACGACCAATCTAAACCATTCCATCATAAAGCTTTTGGGCCAGTTTGGAGGAGCTATTCATTTGTTGACCGACCCTACCCGTGGCGGAGTGGCAACGGTGTTAAAGGAAACAGCTCAGTCTATCGATCTGGGAATCGATATTTTTCAAAAAGACCTTCCTCTAAACGATCAAGTGGCTAGTGCGTGTGAACTATTGGGACTTGATCCATTGTATGTGGCCAATGAAGGTCTTTTTATTGCCTTTGTTGCAGAAGAAGTTGCAGAGGACTTCCTGTTAGAATTGCAAAAGGATGAGAATGGATTACATGCCCAAATAATAGGTACGGTGACGGAAGAACATCCTAGACAGGTGATTCTGGAAAGCGCAATTGGTGGAAAACGAGTGGTGAGCATGTTGCCAGGGGAACAATTACCACGAATCTGTTAGTATGGATTTTACTACACTGGGCACGCAGGTTTCCAATCCGCACATTTTTAAAGGCTCCGAACAAAAACCATTTTTGGCTCCTAGAGGTGTTCACCTGTTCAACAATATGCTTTTTGTTTCCGATACAGGTCAAAATCGAGTGTTCATTTGGTATCAATTGCCTACGTCATTACACCAAGAACCAGATGTTGTTTTGGGCCAACAAGATGTGGGAGGTTCGGAAAGAAATTCTGGGGGAACCGTGACCTCTCAAAGCCTACATTATCCCTCAGGAATTTGGAGTGACGGACAACGATTGATTGTCGCGGATGCATGGAACCATCGCGTGCTTATTTGGCATCATTTGCCATCTAAACATGGACAAGCTGCCGACGTGGTTCTAGGACAGCCAGATTTTGAATCGAATAATGTGAACGTGGAAGGGATCTCCAAAAATCCTTCGGCAAGAAGTATGCATTGGCCCTACGGCGTTTTTTCCAACGGAAGGCAACTATGGGTGGCAGATACGGGAAATCGAAGAATTTTATATTACAAAACCCTACCTCTGGAAAATTATATCCCGGCGGATAAGGTGATTGGAAAACCTGACTTTTTTACTCGGGACTACGAAAGCAATCAGCCTATTTGGCCGTATTCCCTAAAAATCAATGCTGATGGGGTGTTGGCCGTGGCCGACACCCAGTTTTATCGAACTTTACTATGGAACAATTGGGAAGCCGCGCTCAATACTTCCGCGGACATCATTATTGGTCAACCTGATTTTGATGCATGCGGACAAAATCAATTTGGACTTTTCCCAGATGCCCACACCTTAAACTGGACCTATGATGTCTGTTTTTATAAAAAGGGATTGTTGGTCAATGATACTGGAAATAGCCGACTGCTCTATTTTGAAAAAATCCCCAAAACCAACAATAAAACTGCTGATACTGTTATTGGCAAGCGCGATTTCAAGACAGGAAGTGAGAATAAGGATACCATCGTCGGAACAGAAAGTTCTTTATATTGGCCTTTTTCTATTTGCACGCAAGAAGAAAAACTGGTAGTCGCAGACACGGGGAACCACCGTTTGGCGATTATGGACCTGTTGTTTTAGAAACCCAGATAAATCCAATATACCCCAATGACAATGGCAAAAAGCCCTCCTGCCAATCGAATACTTTGAAAGGTGTTTGGACTTTGAAGTTTTTGGGAGCCATTGGAGATTCGTCCCAAAATATAAGCGTAAACGACCATTGCAAGTACCGTACCTAAGGCAAATCCAATGATATAGAGCACTCCTTCAAATTGGTTTTGGAACCCCAATACAGGAAGTAGCAGTAAAAAGTGCGCTATCCCCGCCAATCCATGTAAAACCCCTATAACAAATGAAGACCAACTATTTTGTTGCAATGCTTTGGAGTGCATGTGTTCATGGTTAAGGGTATTGTTATCATGATTGTGGTCATGCACATGGATATAAGGTTTTTCTCCGCCATGGATATGAGGATGATTGTGTCCCTGTACTTTGAAGAAAAGTCTGAAAATAGCCCATATCCCAACCCCAATAAGTACAATACCCACTAGCTGCTCACTGTATTTGGATATCAGCTCTACCGGAATTACTTCTTTAAATGCCAAAAAGAGTAGCCCAATGACTAACATTCCTGTAAGATGGCCAAATCCCCAAAACAGGCCAATACGCCATACCTTTTTTCGGGTTTCAATGGCCAAAGGAGTTATCGCGGCGAGATGGTCCGGCCCAGATACCACATGTAGTACGGAGGCCAAAATTCCGGCAAAAAAAGATTGAGCAATCACTCCAACAAGATATTAACAATCTTGGACATATTTCTTCCTTGATATAATTCTTTTCTATACGACCCCACAGGAATATGGGAATAGGGTCTTGTTTAGAATTTATGTCCAGAATCAAGGGTTACGTAATTTTTTACCGAAACAAATTAAGTTGTAGCCTAATTAAGGGTATGAATAAAGGAAAGGCTTATACACTACTTGCCGAATATTCTTCAGTACAGGTTTTATATTTGCCGTAGCGGGACTTTTATGGCTTAAGAGTGTAGCAGTTTAACCCAGCCTGCCCGTCCGAAATGAAATGAAGGCGGACTGGGACCACTGACGGTATCTGCTTAAAAGTACCATAGGGACACTCTAAGCCAAAACCTAGGACAATAGTAAGGTGTAAAAAATATTGACAAAAAACGTCAAATAATTTTACACTATAAAAAATAGATTTTATTTTAATCCATTGTTATTCAAATAAATACAGATTGGCACAATAGTATACATACTTCATGCACAGAACAGAAAAATAACCAACAAACGTTTAATTTCTTAAAAATGAAAAACCAATTTTTTGTACTATTTATTATTGCCCTTTGCTCCTGTCAACCTAAAACCAAACCCAAAGAAAATGTTGCGATCAATCAAACGAAGGACTCGCTAACGCACAAACTCCAAACTATTCATTCCAAGGGCGCTATTAACGGATTCGGTGTCGCTATAGTCAATGAGCATGGCACATTGTATTCTAACGGAATAGGTTACGCCGATGCAGCTGCAAAAAAGGAATATACCGAGAATAGTATCCATAATATCGGTTCGGTTTCCAAAACCTTTATTGGGGTTGCCTTGCTCAAGGCCCAAGAGCTTAAACAATTGCATTTGGACGACCCGATATCCAAGTACCTTCCCTTTGCGGTCAGAAATCCGCAATTTCCAGAAGTACCAATTACCATCCGACACTTGGCCACGCATACATCCACACTATTGGATACGGATACGTTTGATGAACAATGCTATATCCTTAAAGAGGATGTTGTAGTTTCTGACTCCCTAATGGCAGCTTCTGAGGTGTTCAATCCACCAAGTTCGTCCATTAGTGTCATCGAATTCCTGGAGAAGATATTGAAGGAAAACGGGGAATGGTATGAAGAGGAAGGGTTTCTAAAAGCGAAACCTGGCGAATTCTATGAATACAGCAATGTGGGAGCTACCCTGGCTGCGGCGGTTTTGGAGAGGGCCACCGGTGCATCTTTCAATCAGTTTGCTACGGAGCATATCTTGAAACCATTGGAAATGGCATCTTCTGGATGGTCGTTCGACGATATCGAATTTTCAAAGCATTCCACCTTATATATAGGGCCCAAGGCCAAACTGCCATTTTATTCGCTTATCACCTATCCGGATGGTGGCTTGATCACGAGCAGCTCAGACCTGGCCAAGTATCTATCGGAATTGATCAAGGGATATACAGGAGAAGGCACTTTACTCAACCCGGAGAGCTACCGGGAACTGTTTCGTGAACAACTACAAGCCCATCACTTCCAAGAGGAAAGGGATACGGACAACGAATATGATGACGAGTACAATACTGGAATTTTTATGGGCTTTTCACCCAAAGGGTATATTGGACATACCGGAGGAGACCCAGGTATCGCCACCTTTATGTTTTTTAAGCCTACGACAAAAACGGGGAAACTTATAATGATCAATACTTCTGTCCGTGGCTCGGAAAAAGGCGTGGCCGAATTTTATGATATTTGGTACACCCTGGATGAATTTGAAGGCAAATTAATGAAAGTTGAAGGCAATCACCCCTAATCTTTAATAACTAGTACGGACATGAAAGTACATAAAGCCTTTTATTCCTTCGTTATTGCCTCGCTGTGGGGATTGAATTTTATATTGATTGAAATATAGGATATGTTTATTTTATCAACTGTAATAAACGAAGTGAATTCACCAAAGGGCTGGAAAATTATTTTGGGTACTGATGAAGTAAAGCGATTAAGACCCCACCAAATGTAACATCTTTTAACTTGTGATTATAGCTCAAAAATCGAAACCGACATTTTGTGCATTCACTACCAAAATCGGGACTATGTTGAAATGGAAATTAGGGAAAGCACATAATCTATAATAGAATGAAGTCCTATTTCAAATGATTAACGATGCATAAAATGCTTCACCTAACACGCCATTTTCACCATATTTTGATAAAAGGTTATATTCATCATTTCGTAAAAGTGATGGTCTAACAATCCATGGGCAGTTTAGAGTAGGTAGTAATGCTAACATTTTTAAATAAAAAGATTCCCTTTAACTTCGGCTTTACCAATCAATTGGTGATTGCCCTTGTTCTAGGGTGCATACTCGCCCTGATTATGATCTTTTTAGGACCTTTCGACACGGATCGGTTCCAATCAAGTTATAAGCACTTAATTTTAGGGGGATTCGGAGTTTTGTTGTCGATATTTTATTTGGTCAATTCAAGGATTGAGACTTGGTGGTATCATTACCAAAATAGAAAATGGACAATTAAGTTTGAAATTATAGCATTCATTTCTTTGGTGATCATTACAAGTATCCCCATTCATTTTTACAACCAGATTTTTCTTAATGATTTCTTTAGTCAGGGCTATGGGGCCAATGAATACATTCGCCATGGACTATGGTTTTTTAGAAGTTCCATGATTCCCATAATGTTGGCCCTGTTGCCCTTTTTTATTTATTTCAGGAATACGTTTGGACAACTAGATACGTCAGATTCCTTAAAGGAAATTGAGTTATTTGGCACCAATAGGGGAGAAAAAATCAACATTCAAAAACATAAGCTATTGTTTGTCAAATCATCGGAGAATTACGTTGAGATTTTTTATGAAAAGGAAAATAGCGTACATCATGCTATTTTTAGAAATACACTGACCGCCATTAACGAACAGGCCCCATTTTTAAGTTATTGTCATCGATCGTATCTCGTCAACACCTCTAGCATAAAACAAATAAGAGGAAATTCACAAAATGCAAAAATTGAATTTCGCCATAATCTACAGATTCCATTATCAAAGACCTACTACAAGAAGGTAAAATCCTCCTTATCCGTTTAGCCCTAAAATCTACCATTTGGGCCCATTGCGTATCGTTTCATCAACAAAAATACCTACTCGTCACTCTTTTTCATGGCGTTTGAATTTTTGAATTCTCTTTGGAAGGTATTTTCTAAACGCGGGCTTTTCTGTCTGATCCTTAACCGAAGAAAAAGCGGACCGTCGGCCGGCAATTTAAATCAATAAAGATGAAACTTAAACTGGTCGTTACTTTTTCTTTACTCTTGTCCCTTGTTCCAAAAGGCGCGACGAAACACAACTTGGACCAGGAGAACTTGATCTATCTCTCCGATGAGATTTTTGATGAACTCGTAGCCATACGAAATGACCTGCACAAACATCCAGAACTTGCGGGAAATGAAAAGAGAACTTCCCAAATAGTGGAAGACTATTTATTGGATTTGGGCTTGGAAGTAAAAACGGGTTTTGGAGGATATGGCGTGGTCGGGATTTTAAGAGGGGACAAAAAAGGCAAAAAAGTTGCTTGGCGGGCCGATATGGACGCCGCCCTACATGTATTTGACAATAAACTCAACTTTAAACCTCAAGTTGCCCACATTTGTGGACATGATGTGCATACCACAATAGGTCTTGGCATGGCAAATGTGCTTTCAAAATTAAAAGATAGTATTGAAGGCACAGTATATTTCATTTTCCAACCCGCTGAGGAGTCTTTCAAAGGGGCAAAATCAATGATTGAAGATGGACTGTTCGAAGAAATCCAACCAGATGAAATTTTTGGTCTTCACGTTTTTCCAACAGAAATAGGGACCATCAGTTCCAAACCCAATGAACTGTTCGCTTATCAGAGGAGAATAAAGTTAACTTTTGACCGTACTATTGACGAAGAGGGCTTCAGGGATTTTTTCCAAGAAGTCATGCAACAACTGGTTCGCCATAAACCTAACGGCGAACCCTGGTCTCTGGATTATTTGACCCATCCTGAATATGGCCTGATGAATCCGAACACGATGTATGACGATTATTTCATATTGGAATCCAGTACTGCTATCCGTCACGAAAATGAAACCACTTCTTTTGAATATACCTATTACGAAACTGACTTTACAAGGTTAAATACCATTTCAAAACAAATTACGGATCGTGTCATCCAATCAAAATATGGTGAGTTTTATATCGAGACATCATTTACAGCGGAGAGGCCTACCGTTATCAATGACCCAAAGTTGACCGAAGAATGCCTATCCGTGTTGAAGGACATGCATGGTACAGAAAATGTCAAACACTTTTATGGGCAAGCACCTTATTTCAATGAGGACTTTATTTACTATCAATATGAAGTGCCTGGGGTTATGTTTCTTTTGGGAGCTTCAAACAAAGACAAAGGAATAAAGGCGTTACCACATACTTCGGAGTTCGAAGTAGATGAAGAAGTTATAAAATATGGCGTAAACTATTTTTCGTCTTTTTTGAAAAATAGAGTCAACTAAAAACGAACTGAATGCGAACGCGATCTACAACAAGCAATTGAACAAATCATGAAAAAGCTAAGTATCCTATATTTTATCTTATTATCCTTAGTGGTATCCGCTCAGGAAATACCGACTGCAAAAGATTGGCAAAAAGACCTAAGATTTTTGCAAAAAACAGTACATGAAGAGTACTCCTTTTTATTTGTCAAAACGACTAAGGCAACTTTTGATGCTGAGGTAGAAAAGTTGTATAACCGTATCCCGTCTTTAGAACCTCATGAAATAATTGTGGGGCTATCCCGAATTATTGGACTTTTTAAATATGGCCATATGGCTGTTGGATTTAATATAGAACCCTTTAAGTTCCATTATCTGCCCCTAAACCTATATCAGTTTTCCGATGGCATTTACCTACAAGGAGTGCATAAGGATTACCAAGATGTTGTTGGCGCAAAAGTGATTGAAGTCAATGGAATACCCATTAGGGATGCGCTAGATATGGTTTATCCTGTAGTTAGCGCGGAGAACACGCAATTCTTTAAAAGCCATGGCATAAATTTTCTAACAGTAATGGAAGTGCTTCATGCCCAAAGAATTACTGAAAATCTTGAGAGTTCGGTTGAGTTCACTCTTGAAAGGGGTGGGAAAATCATCAAAAAAGAATTTTCTGCCTTGCCTGTGGGCCAAGAAGTACCCCGTAAATATGGTTATGTGTTTCAAGATGAAAACTGGTCCGAGGCAAGGGAACAAGATATTATTCCCCTTTATCTAGAGCAATTGGACAAAATATATTTCTTCAGATATCTGCCAAAGGAAAAAGCAGTATTCGTTAGACTCAGTCAAATAGAGGATGACCCTAATGAAAGAATGGAAACCTTTTATTCCCGATTATTTGATTTTATTCAAAAAAATAAGGTTGAGAAGTTGATCATTGATGTTAGATTAAATGGAGGAGGAAATAACTTTAAGAATAGGACGTTAGTCACAAAAATTATTGAGAACAAGAAGATAAATACCGTTGGCAGTCTTTTTGTTATCATTGGTAGAAGAACATTTTCTGCATGTCAAAATCTCGTAAACGAGCTGGATAACTATACCAATGTGATATTCCTAGGAGAGCCTACCGCCGAGAATGTGAATTTTTATGGAGATAGTCGCCCCGTAATTTTACCAAACACCCATCACCCAGTCTATTTATCGTTTGCATGGTGGCAGGACAAACCTGCATGGCAAAATGCGGAATGGCTTATACCCGCTATTCCTGTGGATATGAGTTTTTCGGAATATTCAACAAATAGGGATCCTGTGCTTGATGCTGCCCTAGCTTTTTCCGACACCCATTTTAAACCGAACCCCATGAGATTCATTACGGATTTGTTTGTAAGGGGCGAAATACAACAATTGGATGAAGAGGTCCCTCAAATGATTAAGGATTCTAGATATGATTTTTTTGATTTTGAAGCAGAAATTAGTAAGGCGGGGCAGCATTTGGTGAGGAGTGGTAGACCGCCCGCCATACAAACCGGGATTGGCGTTTTTTCTTTTGTTACCCGGTTGTTTCCAACTTCTGCCAGTGCATGGAGAAACTTAGCCGATGCTTATTTAAAAGCTGGGGAACATGAGAAAGCCAAGTCTCTATTTGATAAGGCAAAAAGCCTGGATTCAGATGAATAAAACAGGGAATGCTCAAACGAAACATTGAATAATATTACTGAATTGGCTTTGGCGGTTATCAAAGAAGACAGAATAGTTTATGGGAATTATTTAGGAAAAGTCTCTCTAGAGGAGAACACGTTGTTCAATGAAAATAAACTTAAATTGTACAAATACAATCGTAGCTAATTAAGGGGTACTTACCGTGACATTTAAAACTAATAATATTCAAAATGCCTTTTAAGTTATTTTTTTTATTCTTTCTTACTGTTTTCAGCACAACATCTTTTGCACAGGAAACGGTAGAATATTACGAACCAGTGAAAAGGGATAGCCTCAAAATCGGAAAAGGGGAAAAGGACTTTTTACCCTATATTCAGAGGGGCTATACGCTAACACTTCCGGAGGATAAAGCTGTTAAAGGGGTACTTGTTTTTCTAGAGGATTCTGGATATGACAAAAAGAATCGAAGCGCAAGGCAGATGTATGATGAGGCTTCCAAAAAAGGCTTTGCGGTATTATCGGTTTCTACCGAAATCCCTTTCGACTTTTACTTTTCCGAAATATCTATACGCTCAACAAATGAGCTAATTCAAAAAGCCTTTTCCAAGTATAATTTACCCAATGAAAATATATTCTTTTTAGGTGCAGGTCTAGTAGGGCATAGGGCGCTTAAATACATCGAATCCATGAAAAGGGGAAGTGACGGGTTTTGGCTGAATATTAAAGGGATCGTTATCTGCAACTTCACATTGGACTGGACAAGGAAATGGCATCAGCACACACGTGATATTAGAATCAACCATATTGACCTTTGGGAACCGACATTCATAAATTATATGTTGGAGACGAATTTGAAAGGAACTCCTAAAACTGCACCGGAGAATTATCACAGTTTTTCATCCTATAGCTACTATGATGAAAAGAATAGAAATATCGGGATTTACAAAAACTTTGTTGTCAGAGCTTACATAGAGCCCGCCATAAAATATAGGCTTAAAAAGTATCTCAGGACAATGTATGAAAACAATTCAACCGATGTGGTTGGTTTTTTGGCCGAATTAGAACTACAAGGGAATAAAAATACAGAATTAATCATCTTACAATCCGAGGACAATCCATCAGAAGAAAAGAACACACAATCAACTTGGGATAGAATAAATAAAATTGAGCTAGTGCATTGGATCCTAAAAGAGACCAAAAAGTAGGCTGGGTACTGGAATGGCTTTAAGACAACAGCCTGCTTCTCGGCGACTTCTACAGCGTGTGAGGATTTTAGGCCTAAGCATACTTCCAAAGTCAACAGCAAGCTGTGCAGCTAATCAACCATAAAAAATACGCAGTTAACTGCGTATTTTTTATATATTTGCTCAAACTTGTTTCTATGCACAAAGATTTGGTCCGACAGCTGGGTTACGCCAACCTGGATACTCGGTTAAAACGAATTAGCGACCATATGTCCCATAGTCTCCGGGCCATGTATCGAAACTTACAAATGGATACCGAGCCCAATTGGTATTTGGTATTATTCATAGTCAGGGAACAGCCCAATGTTTCTGTAATGGAAATCGCTGAAAGACTAAAATTTACCCATCAATCCGTTATGACCATAACGAACAAGATGATTGACAAAGGGTATCT
Organism: Ulvibacterium sp.; assembly: GCF_028285715.1. Classification (GTDB taxonomy): domain Bacteria; phylum Bacteroidota; class Bacteroidia; order Flavobacteriales; family Flavobacteriaceae; genus Ulvibacterium. The sequence goes on along the minus strand of NZ_JANQOO010000020.1, from coordinate 278,429 downwards.
CAAAAGCGAAAAAGACAAAATTGATAAGAGAAAAACCATTTTTAAGTTGACCGAAAAAGCCGAAAATAATTTGCCTCTATTTACCAAAATATGGGAGATAGGAAAGAAAGTCATGCTAGAGCTCCTGGACCAAAACATTGAGATTATGGAGCATCTAGAGCGCTTAGAAGCCAATCTTCATAAAGCGTCTTTTGGTGAACGCATTGCTGAAGAACTTAAAAAGAATCCGTTATGAAAAAACATTATTATCAAACGTTGTTAGAGTGGACGGGAAGCCGAAATAACGGAACCCAAGACTATACATCCTACAGTAGAGACCATAGCGTCACCATTGAAGGAAAGCAGCATTCCATTTTGGGTTCCTCGGATTCCTCTTTTCGAGGTGATCCTTCGCGCTATAATCCCGAAGAATTATTCCTCGCTTCTATCGCTAACTGTCATATGTTGTGGTATTTACATCTATGCGCGACCAATCACATCATTGTTTTGGAGTACTTGGATCATGCTACCGGGGTTATGGAGGAAGATAAAAACGGCGGTGGACGCTTCACGGAAGTCACACTTCACCCGTATGTAAAGGTTAAAGATTCAAGCATGATAGAGAAAGCCAATACCTTGCATGAAAGAGCAAATCGCCTTTGCTTCATCGCGAACTCCTGCAATTTTACAATCAAACATCAACCCAAAACCGAGGTGCTTAATTGAAACCTATTTAAAGAGCTCATTGAACCAAATAACAGAACTATAAGAGTTGATGCAATTTTGACATATCGCTTGCTGCGTAATTGAACGCTTAACCAAAATACATGGAAATAGAAAAAGTAAACATTAATCAGAAATTCCAAGAATTCAGGGATTATTGGTCCCCAAAGGTCTTAGGTGAACTGAATCATCAACAAGTGAAAATTGCAAAATTCAAAGGCGAATTTGTCATGCATCATCACAAAGAAGAGGATGAATTTTTTTATGTGATTTCTGGTGAGCTCTATATTGAGTTGAAGCATAAAACCTTGTATTTAAATTCAGGGGAATTTGTAATTATTCCAAAGGGAATTGACCATAAACCTTATGCGCCCAAAGAAGCTCATGTAATGTTATTTGAACCTTCCTCTACCCTTAACACGGGAAATGTGGATAACCATCTGACCGTCTCAGATTTAAACAAAATCTAATAGTCACCTGTGAGATTTGCACATATCAATATAGCCAGCACTGATTGGAGGAGGCTCTCGGACTTTTACATTAAAACGTTTAATTGTAAGCTTGTCCCACCTATTCGGAAACAGTCAGGCTTATGGTTGGATAAGGGGACAGGATTAAAGGATGCACATTTGCAGGGTGCTCACCTGTTACTTCCAGGATATGGTGAAAATGGGCCCACATTAGAAATTTATGAGTATGGACTCATGGATAACGGGGGAGTTAAAACTCCGAATACTAGGGGATATGGGCACATAGCCTTTGAAGTTGAAGATGTGGAAGAATTGCTTAAAACCCTAATTACTAATGGCGGCAAAACGGCCGGGGAAGTCACTGAAAAAGAAGTGGAAGGTGTTGGAAAACTCACCTTTGTCTATGCCAGAGACCCGGAAGGAAATCTTATTGAATTACAAAATTGGGAAAGAGCGTAATGATGTCGCATCAAAAACTAAACAAGGAACTGCTAGACGCTCCAATAAAGTTGGAGAATAACCAAGCTCTTTTGGTACCCTTTGAGGATATCCGAAACAAGGAGCTCAAACAAATTATTTTTAATGATGACATTTGGAAATACATGGGTTTGTATATCCGAAACGAAAAAGATTTTAAGGCGTACAAAAAGAGCACAATAAAATCAAAAGAAGACGGTATTAGTTACCCATTTATCATTATTGATAAAATGAAAGATGCTGTTGCGGGCTGCACTCGTTTTGGAAATATAGACTGGACCAGCGAGAAATGTGAAATCGGATGGACATGGTACGGCACTCATTTTCAGGGCACTGGCTTAAACAAAGCCTGCAAGTATGAACTCTTAAAATATGGGTTTGAAGCCATCGGATTTAGGCGCATTCAGTTTAGTGCCGACCTAGAAAACATACGATCACAAAAGGCCATTGAAAAGTTAGGGGCGAAAAAGGAGGGCATCTTCAGGAACAATTATATTGACTCCAATGGCAAAAGCAAACACGATGTATACTACAGCATCATTCGAGAAGATTGGGAAGAATTGAAAATCAGTTATTTTAAAGAATTCAAATAATGGATACCTAATTGAATTACCATAACAAAAAATTTAGGCCTATAACAAATACGTCCAATGGGGAGGTGTCCGAAGACCTCGTTTTTGAATACCAACAGAAAGGAAATGTAGTGACCTGTCGGTATCAAAACAGTACTATAGTGATTGGTCATCTCTTGGGGTTGGTCGATTCGGAAGGCAATATAGACATGCGCTATCATCAAGTCAATACTCAAGGTAAATTGATGACCGGCATCTGTACTTCATCCCCGGAACTTATGGAAAATGGTAAAATCCGTTTGTATGAGAATTGGGTGTGGACCTCAGGTGACAAATCCAAAGGGAATTCCGTTTTGGAAGAACTGTAGGAGCGCCATAAGAATGAAGACTTAAGAAAGTATTGTACGCAAAGGGGATTGTATAAGCAATAACCGCGAAGGGACAACAGTGTAAATCAACATAAATGAATAAAAAAAGAAATATTGGCATTCTAATTTTTGACCACGCGGAAGTTCTAGATTTTGCGGGTCCGTTTGAAGTGTTTTCCGTCACTTCCGAACTGAATAATTTTGAACCATTTGACGTATTCACCGTAGGTGAGAGTTTAGAATCGATAAGCGCTGTTAATGGGCTGTCGGTAAACCCAAAATATGATTTCAAGAATTGCCCTACTATTGATATCCTCATAATTGCCGGAGGCTCAGGAACCCGAAAATTGATGAAAAATAATGCTGTTTTGAATTGGATCAGTCAAGTTTACCAAAAAACGGAATTGACCCTGAGCATTTGCTCAGGATCCCGTTTATTGGGTGTATTGGGGCTGTTGGACGATAAGCCGTATTGTACGCACCATCAGGTATATGAACATATGCAAGAGCTTGTGCCAACGGGCGATCCACAGCAAGAAAAACGGTTTGTAAGCACCGGAAACATCTATACTTCGGGCGGTATTTCCGCCGGAATCGATTTGTCCTTTCATATTGTGGCAAAACTTCTAGGAGAAGAGTCAGCAAATCGAACCGCTACCTATATGGAATACGATTGGGGAGGCGAGAAATCATGATGCCTCTTGCTTTTAGGGGAACATGCTTATTTTTAATCATTGATAAATGCACTAGTTAATTATAAAGGCATTCTTAGCTCTTAATTTAAATTGGAATTTGATATGACTATATTTAAACGTCAATATGTTCATTTAAAATCCAGCATAATTTTGTTGTGTTTTTCGGTGTGCAGTCAGCCGTATCAATTTGCAAAACAATGCACGGGAAGCTGTCTTGAATGGAGTAAACTGATTTTTTTGATCAAAACGGCACACAGCGGAATGATTGAAATAAATTCATAAGAGAACGAGTGCAAGGATTACCTGCCCGCCACGGGCATGGTGGTACGGGGCCTTAAATTTTATACGGCTTTTTTTCGGGCATTTAAAAATTTTGAACACATGAAAATACGTATTAAAGGAAACTCGGTACGTTATCGATTGACCAAACCGGAAGTAGCGGCATTTTGCCAAAATGGCCGCTATGAGGAAACAACAAACTTTGGCACAAAAACCCTGATCTACGCCCTTGAAGGTAAAACGGGAATTAAAGAATTGGAGGCTGATTTTACGGAGGACACGATTACCCTTTATCTTCCCCAAGAGGAACTCTTAACTTGGGCCAACAACGACCGTGTTGGCTATGCCAATTCGGTGGAATGGAACGATAGCAGCGCACTTTCGCTTTTGGTGGAAAAGGACTTTACGTGTTTGGACAATACCATAGAGGACCAATCCGATAATTACCCGAATCCAAAATTGGTATAGTGGAATCCTTTTGTACCAATGGCTTCCCGGGCTAAGATGTATGCTTTTTAAATTCCGTAGGAGTTTGGCCCGTAAACTTCTTAAAGGCCCTGTTGAACGAGGCTTTGGAGTTAAACCCACTTTCAAACGCTATCCCTAAAAGGGTAAGATTCCTGTGGTCCCCCAGTTGTATTTTTTCCTTTGCGGCCTCCACGCGATACATATTTATAAAATCGAAAAAGTTTTTCCCCTCAAGACTATTGATTACTTGGGACAAATGATTGGGTTGTACTTTTAACCTTTCGGCCAGATTGTACAAAGTGAGCTCCTTGTCCAAATAGGGCCTTGTGGTTTTAATCAACTCCAACAGGGCTTGCTGTATCTGTTTTGACCCCTTGGCATCCAAGCCAGAATTCCGGTACTTCGAGGAATTGGCCACCGTTGTTTCCCTTTTCGACACATTGGCGGAATCAGAATCAGGATATGTATGCTCCATGAATACGGAAGGCTGGTGGAGACCGAAATACCCCATCAGGAAAATGAACAGGCATATGGCAATATGGGCGATCATCCCACCGTATTGTGGGATAACTATTGCCGTAAACCGATCTAACAATAAACCGGACCCTGCGATAAACCATATCATAAGGATACCCCAACTTAAAAAGCTGATCCAACCTAAATTCTTGTGTTCTACATTGGAAAAAATATGGGCCACACGGGCCCTGTGGCCCTTCAACTTAACCAGTACCAATACCAGATAGACCAAGAGACTCCCCATTTTTAAGATGGTTATTGAATTTCTCAGTATTGAGGCCATTTCAGTACCGGAAAATATTTGGATCAAAAAAAGGGTATACCCAATGCCGAAGGGAACAAAATGATAGGAGTGTTCCCACTTTAGGTAAAAACTTTCCTCGGTCAGGGATTTAGTGTACAGCCAAAGTAACGGTCCATGGGCAAAAATGGAAACTTCACTAAACTCCAGGATTAAATGCTGACCCAATGAAAAGGGAAGAGTTGCCTCATATAGCACGAAAAGGGAAATCAGGTTGGCCACGAACAGGATGAGCCAAACCACAAGAATTCGGTTCGCCAAGTATTTGTTCTGCTTTCCAAGAATCAATGCTATGATAAAAAGGGTCAAGCTGCCACTGGCCACAAAGAGGTACTGCATTGTTTTTTTATTAAAGGTAGAGATTTGTAAAAAGAACGACGGATCACTTTACAGGATTTCGTCTCATGTCCCAGGGAAAGGGTACCAACCTTCACGGTGCAGCGCTTAACGTCCCCGATCATTCTTGCTTTGCCGATAAAATTAAAAAACTCCATAGCATGAATGCCGTTCCCATTGTAAAGACTGAAGCCTTGAGCAAATCATTTGATGAAGGGGCAAAAAATCATACCGGAATCACCAATATAAGTATTGAAATCAATGAAGGGGAATTTACCGTTATCATGGGAAATTCCGGATCGGGGAAATCAACACTCCTGTATTTGCTGAGTGGACTTGACCAACCCTCCAAAGGACAGATTTTCCTGAACAATACCCCAATTCATAAGCTTGGTGAAAAGGCCATGGCCCTTTTTAGGAGAAATCATATCGGGTTTGTTTTTCAAGACTATAATCTTATTTCCGAGCTTAGCTTAAGGGAGAACATTCTTATTGTAGGGTACTTGTCCAAGCAAGACAGGAAGGTAGTTCAAACAAGGACATCCCTTCTTCTAAAGGAACTGGAATTGGATGATCTTGCAGATAGAATGCCCTCCCAAGTCTCGGGTGGGGAACGCCAGCGTTGCGCCATTGCAAGGGCCCTGGTCAATAATCCGAAGATTCTTATGGCGGATGAACCTACAGGCAGCTTGAATTCCTCGGCCTCCAAAAAAGTGCTTTCTTGTTTTAAAAAGGTTCATGAAGAGAGGCAAACCATACTTATGGTCACGCATAATCCAAAGTCGGCCTGTTACGGCGACAGGGTCCTTTTTATTCGGGATGGAATGGTGGTAGACTCCTGCAAATTTGGAATAAATGACGATTTGGAAGAACGTAATGAAACCTTAATACAGTGGTTAAGGTCATTGGGGTGGTAAGCTTAACCTATAAAAAGAAATCGATATGAAAAGTCTATTACTCATACAGCTAAGCTACCTCATCAAACGCAAGAGGGAGTTCCTTTTAGTAGGATTCAGTCTGATCTTGACCATTCTTTTACTAAGCATTGCCCTAAGCCTACTGCGTATTATTGGGGAACCTTTTGATATTACGTTCAACAACCTTAGGGCCTCTGAAATTCTTTTGCTATTCGATCATCGAAACGATGACAAGGATGAAATTACCCGATGGTTTTCCAAACAGGATGAGGTTTTGGATGTATCGGCTCCTAGTCCTTACATTATGGTAAATGCCCCGCTAATTTATGGGGAAAGCGAAATAGACCTTAGTGTTCAGTTAACGGAACACCATATGGGCCAATTGACCCAGGACCAGACCCGAATTTTAAAGGGAACGCTCACGGAACATCCAAATCATGGGGAAATATGGCTTCCAAGTCATTTTGAAAGAAGCTTTGATCTACATTTAGGCGATACCCTCGGGTTAAACATAAATGGAACGTTACGAGAGTTGAGGGTTTCGGCATTTGTGGTTGACCCCCACTATTTGAGCGCTATTTTTAATCCCACCCGAGCTTGGGTCGCTCCGGGCGAACTCCCTTTTTTGGCCCCCCTTTCCGAATTGAACAACAATGTGATGGGAATCAGGCTTAAGGACAGAGATCGGTTGGATGCTTTTTGGAAGCGCTTCAACGAAAGTTTCGAGTATGCCGGCAAAAGCTTGCAATACCCCATTTTCAAAAGGGCTTTTACAAGCTTTTATACCTTGTTGAGTTCCGTACTGTTAATTTTTTCGGTTATGGGCCTTTTGATATCCCTTTTAATAATCAATCATACGATCTCAAGCCATGTTTTTTCAGATTACAAGCAAATCGGGGTATTAAAAGGTTTAGGATTTACCCCTGGGAACATGGTTACCCTATACCTCCTGCAAATGTGCTTTCTTGCCCTGTTAGCTCTTCCAGTGGGTTTGTTCGTTTCATGGTTTGTGGTTCGAGCTGTGGTCAACTGGATAACCGAACCTATGGGAATACCGGACTTTACCTACGATTTAACTACACCGGTCTTGATCTCTTTTGGGATTACGCTCTTCTTAATTTTTGCAGTTTCTTTTTTTTCTGCTAGAAAAGCGGGTCTTGTAAAGCCCGTGGAGGCTATTCGGAACTCTTTTCAGCGAAAGGGGCGTCGCTCAAGAAAAGTACCCAAAGCCTTTTCTTCCTTATGGCTCCCGCTGTCCCTGTTATTGGGCGAGCGTTTTTTAAGCGGTCAAAGAAAGAACCTGGCTTTCATGGGAATCAACATGGCCGGAATTGTATTTGTGGTCATTTTTTGTGTGAATATTGCCAATTCCTTTGACAACATACATGCGGACCGGACTGCCTGGGGTTTTGATAAGGCCGATGTGGTAGTCAATCGCAATAGCTTCATCGTCCTACCTCTGAAACACGGCCAACTGATGGAAATGCTCCAGAACTACGATGATGAAATTCGCACTATAACCCCGTATAATTACGCCAATCTTTTTCTGCTATCCCGCGAGAACAAAGCGGTAAAGGAAATACAGGGTAAGGTCTATTCCGATGCTATTTCCAAAACAGGACTGGAAAATATAACAGGGCATCATCCTGCCTCCGCAGATGAGATTTCACTCTGCATAGGCACCGCCCAGGAATTTCACAGGAAAGTTGGGGATAAGATTCCAGTTTTTATCGAGGGGCAAAATAAAGTCTTTACTATAACGGGTATCTATCAGGATGTTGGAAATTTTGGACAGGGCTTTCGTTTACAAGAGAAGGCACTATTAGCCCTGAATCCACTATTTGAACCCCAATTTTATGGTCTTGAACTATACCCTAATGTAGAGCGGGACGTATTTAGATCACGGTTGGAGAATCAATTTGGTGAAACCATCCGAACAGAGCTGGGCATAGAAGATAGAAAGGCCATAGTATCCATGATTTCGAATGTGCGTATAGCTGTTTTTACCATTTCCCTATTTTTTGTTCTAGTCCTGGTCTTGATCATTTACAATGATCAGAACATTTATATCCGGCAAAAGAAAATATCCTTTGTAAAGCTTAAATCCCTAGGATTTACTATGAGGGACTTAAGAATGGTATTGCTTTGGAAGACAGCCTTGAATTTAGTTATTGGGATGTTCATAGGTATTCCTCTATCCCTTTGGTTAGGCCCTTCGATAATGAATATCCTCACAGCTGACATTGGTCTGGTCCGTTTCCCTTTTATCCCTTACCCAATAGGAATGATAGTTTCTATAGTAGTCCTTTTCGTGTTAGGGTCATTATCAGTATGGTTTGCCGCTAACGCCTTTCGAAAACTAGATTTTAGAATAATCTCGAATGTATAAATTATCTTAAGATGTTAAAAAGTTCACTGTTATTAAAACTTATCTTTTTTATAACGTTTTTTTTCTGGACAACCAAAAATGGAAGCGCCCAGGAACTTCGGGCGTTGGACCATTACTTGAACGAAGTCTATCACAACCATGTAATTCCCGGGTTTTCCGTGGTCGTGGTCAACTCGGAGGGATACTTGTATGCAAAGGGGTTCGGCAAGGAGCGATTAAATTTAGCAACTCCTTTTACCAAGACGTCCGTGAACGCCATAGGGTCGCTTACAAAGTCATTGACTGCATTGGGCATCATGCAGTTGGTGGAACAAGGAGATCTGGAGTTGGATGTTCCGGTGGTCCAGTACCTCCCTTGGTTTAGAACGGCCAATAAAAGTATGAGCGATAAAATCACCGTTCGTATGCTGCTTAACAATACCAGTGGACTTAAGGCAAGCCCAGAACCTATTTATGACGTTTCGGATAGAGCGTTGGAAAAATTGGTGCAGGACCTACAAAGTACCTTTATCACAAAAGAACCTGGAATGGCATATGAATACAGCAACCTAGGGTTTAGTATTGCGGGTTATCTGTTGAGTGAAGTGTCCGGGCTTCCTTATGCGGAATATCTCGATAAGCGAATATTTAGTCCTCTTGGAATGAAGAATACGTCTACCGACCCGGCAAGGTTTGATGCCATGGGAGCATTGGAAGGCCACTATCATGGAATTGAGCATGCTTATCCGGCATCCAGGGAAAGACAGTTTGAGTCCGGGGAATATATTCCTGCGGGTTCATTTACCCGCTCGACCGCCGAGGATATTGGAAAGTACCTGATTGCCCTACTTAATGAAGGGAGATATGGAAATATTCAGGTACTGTCCAGCGAAAGTATTAACGAAATATGGTCCCCAAACATTTCGTTCCCAGGACTGACCTTGGAAGAAGGTGGGGATGATCAACCAATACACTATGGTCTTGGGTGGATGCTATCCGAAATTGAAAGCAGAAAAATTGTGCATCATGGGGGAAGCACGGGCAAAATGTCCTCAATGACCATGATCGATTTAACAAACCAAATTGCCGTGACGGTATTGGCCAACCTTGACCTAACTTTCATTGACCAATATCAGTATCCTACCATATACCATATTGCAAACAACATACTGCATATTACCACGGGAGGCTCCGCTACATCCTTTGGACGGCCAACTATAGCCGACCCTTCACAAAATGATTTTGAGCTTGAGCCGGCTGAAGTGGAGAAATACCTAGGTGATTTTGTTCAGATTGCGGGAGGGGATTTCTGGGTGAATTTTGGACTTTCACTGCATATCAAGCGCCAAAGTGGCCAGGGTCTAGAGGCTATAGTGACGCGAGGTAAGGACACCATAACTCATTTTGAATTGGATTTTGCCTCACCATCCGCCGCAATAGGGCGCAATATGGCCATTCCTCAGAGGTTACAATTTAAGTTGACGCCTAATGGGAAGGTCAAAGGTCTTTTCTGTTCAGGAACGGAGTATAGTCGAATTAATGAACAACGTAGGCAGCATTTTAAAAGCGTAAACATAAAGGACTCTATAAACCTCTCCATACCCAATACCTGGGAACTGCAAGAAACCCCCTATGGTTTTGTGGTCAATGATCCGGAAAATGCCAGTACCCGAATACAGGGATATGTAAAAGACACGAGCAAAAGTGGGGACATCGATACTCGGTCCAATGTTATTTCGGACGCTGAATCCAATCAAAGTCAATGGTTTAGTCTACGGAAGGGAGAGTTCGTTTGGAAGCACCAAAGTATCTTAAATTCAAAAAAGGGAGAGATTGGGATACACACAACTTTTATAAGTGAAATGAGCCATGTACCCGTTCGTTTTGAGATTGCATCGAAAAGCGAAATTCACACCTTGATCCTTCAGGAGGTAATGATACCCTTATTAAACTCTCTTCGAATTTTACGGTGAGTTGAACCAATTATCATAAAAAATAATAATGTATTCCATAATAAATATAAATATAAATAAATAGGAAAAAAGCATAACCTTTGTATCAAGGTTATAAAAACCTGCCGAAAAAATACAATAGAATTAAAAGAATTGGGAAAAGTTCGCAAAACAGAACAAAACATTCTAGGGGTCAAAGGAGAGCGTACTAGGTTCGGGACTCCTTTTTTTATGAATGTTTGTGTAGATGAAAATATTGATTTTCTCAATGACCAAAAGCTTCGAATCCGAAAAGAAGATTATGGTAGGGAGACCAGTGAGCTCGATGGCCGCGATAAGAAATATGAAAAAGAAAAAAGAATAACAAGGGAGTTTCTATTTAAAAAATATCCAGCCTTGGGGATATGTTCGAAAGAGATGGTGAACCCAAAAATCCAATCAATTCCAAATACCAAATTTAGAGCTCCCTTTTAAACGGTTTTATTTGAATATCAGTAAATTAAACTTAAAATAATTTAAAATGCAACAGCAGACAAAATCTATTTTTTTGCCTCTTTTAGGCATGGTATTTCTGGTACTTTTAAACTTGATTTCCTTTATAAATGGGGCTCTTTTCCTAGATAAGCTCCTAGCTTGTAGTTTTATCCTGAGCATCGTTTTCTTGGCCAGAGTCCGTGAAAGCCTGGCACAACCTTCTTTAAAAGGGAAAGCTAAGAAAATTAAGCGTCCAAGCTATAGGGAATCCCACCCTCCACTTGCTAGGAGGGTATCGTAGTTCCACAGGCCGGAATAAAAACAATAAAGAAAGGAGTATCTGTTGACTACAAAGTCATTCGCTCTATTATGAATTTAAAAAGGAGGCGAGTATCGCCTCCTTTTTTTATCAAGTAAAATGTTGGCCTAAAAAAGCGCCCTGGAATTTTTCCATTCAATAACATTGATCAGCTTTCCGTTGGAATACGTAACTTCCCTTAAGGCTTCCCCGTTAGGGTTCCAGTAGAACCATTCCCCTATTCTTTTACCTTCCTTATACTCGCCTAAAGCAATTTTCTTCCCATTTTCATCGAACATAATCCACTCCCCTTGAAGTCTTCCGTTTTTAAAACAACCTATTTGGGAGATTTCCCCATTACTATGATAATAGATTGCTTTTACCATGGTATCGCTTAAAACTTCAAATTTTGGCTCCTTTTTTTGGGCATTTGCAACTGTCATAGATAGGAATACCAGTCCTACCATTGTGTTTAAAAGTCTCATTTTTGTTTTTTTAATAATAGTTTTGATTCTAATTTACTTGTAATGCTTTCTAGTTAAAGAAAGATGAACAGTCATACCTCCTTTGTGCCACCCAATGGACCCTTTTACTTTCGGACAACTTGGATAACGTTGAGATTCTCTTTTTGCGTGTTGGCATTTTCCTGAATGTTGTTTTCATGTCTTTGCTTTTTTAGTATGTATTTACTGGATGAGTGTTTTAAAGCACAAAGGCTTATTTATTTTTCGGGTACAAAGGAATGGCAGGTACTATTTTTTTACTATAAGGATTTGAGCAAAAACAATGACTCTTGTCGCTTGGGAAAGTCTAAAAGAGGAAAAATGCAAATGATGTCGCAAAAACTATCAATGATGTCTTAGGCCTTATTTTTATGGATGTCCTTTGGAGGATAGCCAAATTCCTCAACGAAACATTTGGTGAAATATGAAGGACTGGAGAAACCAACTTGAAAGGCAATATCAGAAACCCTTCCGGAATGCTTTTTGAGTAGTTGCTTAGCACGTTCCAAACGATATTTACGGATAAAAAGACTTGGGGTTTGGTCTAGGATGGAAAGCATTTTGCGATGTAGTTGTGAACGACTAAGGTTAATGGCATTGGCCAATTGCTCAACACCAAAAGTTTCGTCACCCAAGTTTTCCTCAATTTGATTGACCAATTTTTCCAAAAAAGCCTCTTCCATTGAGGTAACTGCAATCTCTTTAGGACTGATTAAAGTACTTTGGGCAAATCGTTTTTGTAATTTTTTTCGATTTAGGATCAAATTTTTTACCCTCACGTTCAACTCTTCTTTGTTGAAGGGTTTGGCCAAATAGGCATCTGCCTCAATGCTCAATCCTTTGATTTTATCCTCTTCGGAAGCTTTTGCGGTAAGGAGAATTACCGGGATATGTGAAGTGACCTCAGTATTTTTTATTTTTTGGCACAACTGGGTACCATCCATTTTTGGCATCATTACATCAGAAATAATAAGGTCCGGGACTTTACTTTGAGCAATTTCAAAGCCTATTTGCCCATTCTCGGCCTCAAGTATTTTGTAATGTTTTTGCATCTGGCCTTTGATGTATGCCCGCATTTCGGAATTATCCTCCACTACAAGTACTACTTCTTCAAAATCTCTACTTTCTCCATCTAAAACTTCTTCTACCAACAAAGTTTTGGCAATATTCGTTTTTGATTCCGGAGGGACGGGGGTCAATTTGGTCAGTTGATATTCTTCAAAATGAGCCTTGCCCAGAAGCAGAACAATTTGAAAAATGGTTCCTTGGCCGGTCTTGCTTTCAACATATATTTTGCCGCCATGTGCTTCTACCAATTCCTTGGTAAGCGAAAGACCAATACCTGTACCTTCATGCTCTCTGGATTCACTATTGTCGGCTTGGTAAAAACGATCAAAGATGTATGGTAATTGTTCCTCATTGATACCGATTCCTGAATCCTTCACTTCTATCAAGCATTTACCTTCCTGCTTTTCAACTGAAACCTGAACTTTACCGCCTTCTTTCGTGAATTTCATTGCATTTGAAAGCAGATTTATTAATACCTGTTCCATTTTATCCATATCATAAAAAACATGGAGCTCCTTTAAATCCGATGAAAATTCCAATTTGATTTTTCTTGAAACGGCCATGGAATCAAAGGACTCGGTCAACATGGAGACCGTTTTGATAATGTTTTGCTGACTCACCTTCAAATCCAGTTTGCCGGCTTCCAATTTGGATAGATCTAGCAATTGATTGATCAACCGAAGTAATCGTTTGGCATTATTGTTTATAAAAGCGAGCTTATTTTTTTGTAGGGGCCTAAGGCTATCATCCTCCATTAAATCTGATGATGGGCCTAAAATTAGAGTTAAAGGGGTACGGAGTTCATGGGAAATATTGGCAAAGAAACGATTCTTCACCTCATAAAGCTCTGCTATTTCATCTGCTTGTCTTTGGGTTTCGGCTACGGCATTATTGATGGTTTCTTGTAACCGAAGATTTTTTCTTTTCAAGTTTTTGGTACGCCATTGACTGAAGAGGTAGGTCATAACCCCTATCAATAGCATATAGGTTGCTATTGAAACCATATTCCAATACCAAGGACGGTTTACCGTAAAACCTATGGATGCCACGGGGCTCTGGATGAAATAATCGTTCAATGCCTTGACCTTAAAGGTGTAATCGCCAGGGGGCAGGCTTGTATACTCCTTTGTATGGCTGCGGGAGGGTTCAGACCAATCCGTATCAAAACCTTCTAGCAGATATTGGTATCTTTTATTTTCAGTATCCTTATAGCTTGTGGAGGAAAACTCGAAAACCAAGGCCCGATTATTGTATCCAATATTTTCGAGTCGCCCTGATACCGGAGGATTGAAATAGGTGGTATCGGAAGTTGACATTTTGGTTATATGAACATTGACCGTTTGGGCAATTTCATCCGCGTTTTCAATGTTGTATTCTACGAGACCTTTGATACCACCGTAATATACCTTTCCTTTTTCCACCTGAAAGGTTCTCGCTCCCCTTATATCGCCAAACCGGGTCGTATAGGTGTTCAACGGATAAGAATAGTGTTCGTATTTGTTTTCTTCTTTTTTGGAATTCAATAGAAACGGGCGGCCGTTTTTCTCGATTTCCATCCAAGTATCGGACTTCCGTCCATCCTTCCAAAAATCGGTAATGGAATCATTTTTTCTTTCATAATCCATAAATTGCCAGATATTGGCCGTTTTCTCGAACCTATCTTTTTCAGAATTGTAACGTAAGAAGAATTCCTGGTCCTTCGTAACGATCAGTTCTCCATGCATTGGAAACATTGTGGTCCTGCCGTTTGGAATGCCCTCCTCCAGAAAGTACTTTTTGACCTTGGCATTTTCAAAATCGAAAATACCTGAATCGGCAAGCGTATAGGTTATGGCATAAAATCCATTTACCCCGGTGTCTACCCAAATTTTACCGGGCCTTTCCTGGATCAGATGCTCGGCATCTTGGAAAAAACCGGTCAACTCCTGCTTTAAAATCCATTTGTCTCCCTCATACCTAACCTGAAAAAGGCCCTCTTCATACAGGCAAATAAAAGAATCATCATCTTCTGCCGGTCTAAGAATTTCCAAGAATATCCCCCGGGACTTGGTTTTTGAATGATTTATTGTAGTTATTCTTTTCCGAAAATCAATAGCGTATAAACTGTCCCTGCTCGTTGCGACGATAAGATGGTTTTGAATGGTGTCCAAATCCTGTATAAGGGAAGTTATGGAACCTACATACTCAAAGCCCTTCTGTTCCAAAACCTTTAAGCCGTCGGTAGTTCCCACATATAATTTATTGTTGAATCTTTGAACGGCCGTAGTGGTACCGTTTAGACCCATATCCGAATCATAGTAGCGCAGAGGGGCTGACAAATCCAATCGCGATATTCCGGTATTTAGCGCAAACCATATCGAACCAGAACTGTCCTCAAAAAGATTTCGGACTATTTCATTGCTGAAGCCATTATCCGAGGTCAAGTGCTTTTTTAGTTTTCCTTCCTCGTCCAAGATAACTACTCCACCCTTTTTCCGGGTCGTGAAAATTAAATCACCCGAAACCGTTTTCAGACCGTTGTCCACGCCGTATTCCTGAAGAATCTCTGAAGCTTCATTTTTAAACTCTACGAGCTCCTTGCCATCAAACAACCGAAGCGTATCTCTTTTCTCAATTATCCATCCTCTGTCAATAGGGAGCAAAAACTCCATTCCGACGAACTTTAATTTTTCACCGTTCGGAACAAGTTCAAACTCGTCTTTGTCGTTTAGTGCCATGAGCCCTTCCTTAGGGACATCTATGTATAAAGTTCCATCGAGAAGCAACAGTTTCCAGACATTGTTATCGGTGAACTCCCATAATTTGAATTCCCCATCTAAAGAAATGCGAAGCACAAAAACATCCGTTTGATAATATACATGTTCTTTATGGACCAGTGTGGTCCAAACCCTGTCAAAATTCTTCAAGCTATCGGGGACATGTTGCAAATAAGAGGTAAATTCAAAGTAGCCCGCCCGATTTTTAAAAAAACCTAGTTCGTTGTTCCCACCCACATAGATTCTATCATGCCCTGTGGCCAATGACCTAAGGGCCCTTTGATTGGGAACCATATTCAAATTCCACTCCTCACCATTGAAGCTTAATAGCCCTTCGTTGGCAAAGTACATTATGCCCTGTTTATCTTGCGCAGCGGCCCAATTTTGCCGATGGCCCCTGTATTCCTGAGGCTCGTATACGCGATAAAATGGCATTCCGCTTTCTTGGCCTATTGACACCAAGGAAATGAAGAAAAATACAACGGCAAAATAGGTTTTTATCATTGCCTAGATTATGCATTTGAATTCTGTGGTGCAATCTAAAAAATCGGGAGATAGTCGAAAGATAATCAGCCCTAGGATATGCCATTGTTAACTTAACGTTATGATTTTTAAGAAAAGCGTATTGAATTGCAAGGATACTTCACTTTAGAATTACACCAAGGCACCTGAATCTGCATCCATGGGAAACCCTAAAAAGTAAGCTGAAAGGACGTTTCCCTATTTGGCACGGAACGTACCTTGATATTTCCGCCATGCAAATGCATAATCTGTTTGGATAGACTAAGGCCAATACCGGTTCCCGCATTCTTGGTGGTAAAGAAGGGCACAAAGATTTCGTCAATAAGATCTTCCGGAATTCCGGGGCCGTTATCCCATACTTCGATAAACTTTTTACCAATTTCGTTGGTCCCGGATAAGATTTTAATGGTTCCTTTTTCCTTGCCTTCCAACGATTGCAGGGCATTCTTGCAAAGATTGATCAGTATTTGGGAAATCTGTTTTTCATCAATAAAAAGCTCCAGATCTTCAGGGTCTGCCTTTGCTTCAAAGTAAACGGCATTGCTTTGGCTCTGTTGGTCCATTAAGGTTTTTACATTGTCCAATAACTTTTGTGCCGGAACCAAAGTTTTGTCCGGCGGCGGTAAACTCAAAAAACTACGATAGGAATGTACAAAATCCATGAGGTTTCTACCTTGCTCTTGGATTACTCCCAAACCTTTGGCGGTATTTTTCACCAAATCCTCGGTAATATATTCGGAAGGTGCCAAGCCATCTTTAATCTGATAGTACTTAAGGATGGACTCTGAAATGGAGGTTATGGGAGTAATGGTGTTCATAATTTCATGGTTCAATACCCGAATAAGGCGTATCCATGAATCGGTTTCCTTTTCGTCCAGTTCCTTATGGATATCCTGAACGGTAACCAACAAAAGGGATTGCCTGTCCAAGGACATTGAAGTCGCTTTTACCGCCAAATGGGTCTTTTCCCGTTCGTTGGTCAATTGAACGAGCTCTCGATCAAATGGTTCCAACCTTTCAAAAATTTCATAAAGACCTTGGTCTACCTGGGCCAATTGTTTAATATGGTTCAAGGGTTTATAGTTCAACAGTTTTTCCAAGGTAGGGTTGGAAAATAGAATGTGGCCCTTCTTGTTGAAGGTCATGATACCAATATTGGCCTGTTTCAAAATCTGCTGATAATACTGTTCCCGGATTTGCAATTGAAGATGCACTTCCTGAATAAGTCCATTTACTCGGTTTAGGCTTCGGTTAAGTTCCTTGAAGGATTTAATGGAAACCTTTTCAGGGAAGCGTAGGGTAAAATCCTCATTTTTTATAGCATCAAAAAAATAAGCGATTTTTCGGTTGGTCGAGTTGATGAATGTAATTAAAAAATAGGTCTGGGATACCAAGAGTATGCCCAGAATACCGGTGGCCAAGTACCATTGGTTCACGAATGAAATAGCCAAAGCAATGGAGGTAAAGGTAATAAGCAGCACCCGCAGGATAAGCTGAAAGTAAAAATTACGACTTGCCATTTATTTGCCCAGTTTTTTCAGTTTATTATAAAGGGTCTGCCTGGAAATTCCCAATTGATCCGCTGCCGCACTGTAATTTCCATTGTTTTGTTTTAAGGCGTTATTGATCATAAGAAGCTCCATTTCCTCCAAGGTGTTTGGACCGGTTTCCATGGAAATGGGTGTGGCGGCGGTCAATAAAAAATCCTCAGGTTTTAATACGCTACCCTCCGAAAGGATGACCGCGCGTTCCATGGTGTGTTGTAGCTCACGCACATTCCCCGGCCAATTATAGGCCATTAGTTTTTCCTGTGCAGCCTGATTGATACGTAAGCCCTGTTTCCCATACTTGGACATAAATCTATTGAGATAAAAATCGGCCAAAACCAAAATATCGCCTTCCCTTTCCCGTAGGGGTGGGACATTGATTTGAATGGTATTGATGCGGTAGAGCAAATCCTCCCTAAAAAGACCATCGGCGACCATTTTCTCCAAATCACTATTGGTGGCACATATAAGACGGATATCCACCGGAATGGATTTGTTGGACCCTACCCGTACTATGGTCTTATGTTGAATAGCGGATAACAATTTGGCCTGGGTCTGTAGGGATAGGTTTCCAATTTCATCCAGAAAAAGGGTGCCTCCGTTGGCAGCCTCGAACTTTCCCGCGCGGTCTTCCTTGGCATCCGTAAACGCCCCCTTAAGATGTCCAAAAAGCTCACTTTCAAAAAGGGACTCGGATATGGAGCCCATATCCACGGAAATAAATACCTCTTGATTGCGAAGGGACATTCGATGTAGTTCACGGGCGATCAATTCCTTACCGGTTCCGTTTTCACCGGTAATTAAAACGTTTACATCGGTTTTGGCAACCTTTCGGGTCAAGTTGAGAACGGAATGCAAGGCCTTAGAATTTCCAATAATGTAATGCTTCTTTTGGTTGATGACCTGCTTTAGATTATCCTGTCTTTGCTTTAGCTCCTTGACTTGCTTTTGGGATTTTCGCAGTGCATAGGCGGATTTTACGGTGGTCAACAATCGTTCATTGTTCCAAGGCTTTAAAATAAAATCCGAAGCTCCCTCCTTTATGGCCTTTACGGCCAAATCTACCGCTCCGTAGGCAGTCATCATGATTACGGAAATATGGGGCGCTTTCTTTTTAATTTCCTTGAGCCAAAACAGGCCCTCGTTTCCGGTGTTTACCCCAGCGGAAAAATTCATGTCCAATAGTACAATATCCAAATCCCGAAACCCCGGAAAGGAGGAAATCTGATTGGGATTGGAAATGGTCGCTACGTTCTTGTATTCAAATTGAAGCAATATTTCCAAGGCGCTCAAAACACTTTTATTGTCATCGATTACTAAAATATTGGCGTCCAGCATGGGAAAAAATAAAGAGCCCTATGGCAGGGCATAAATTACAATTTAGATTCAAAAACCTCTTGGGTTCGGGAAAGCCAACCAACAATACTTGTATACAAGGCAGCGCGGATCAACCCAAACCGAGAAAAGACTTTATAAAGCTACAATTTGAAATTCAGTAGCGTAAATTAGTGTCAATTTTTTGGACACTATCTGTATAACTTTTTTACAGTTAGAAAATACATTGATACAAAAAAGAACTATAACATATTGATTTTCAACACCATACATATTTGGCACAACAATAGTGTACATTTTGGCACAATGAATATCGTATGAATTTGAAAGTAAAAATCATCATGTTCCTTATAGGCTTTATTTCCATACATCTATCGGCCCAACAGAAGTGGTCGTTGGATGAATGTGTATCTTATGCCTTGGAGCACAACTTACCCCTTAATGATTTTGAATATACCGCCCAATCCAATAAGGAAACCTATAGGCAATCCATTCGTAATCTGTTGCCCGACATTAGCGCACGGACAAACTACGTCATCAATTTTGGACGAAGTACAGATCCCTTTACCAATGATGTGGTCACTACGGAATTCTTCTCCAACAGTTATAATTTGGACGCTTCCATAGATTTATTTCAAGGCTTTCAAAAGTTGAACTCCATAAAGGCTTCCAAATTTTTGTATAAGGCCACTCAAGAGGAAGCCCTACAGCAAAAATATCTTTTGGCATTCCGAGTAATGCAGGCATTTTATGACATTCAGTTTTTTGAAGGATTGGTCGCCATTTCCAAGGAACAGGTGGCCGTATCCCAATCCAATTTGGACTTGGTAAAGAAACAGATAGAATTAGGCCTTATGGCGGGTGCCGACCTCTATGAAGCGGAATCCCTTTTATTGGCAGATAAACTGAACCTTACCCAAAGTGAAAATCAGCTGGTGACGGCAAAACTGCAACTGATTCAGGAAATGAACCTGGAAGATACGGATGATATCAGCATACAACCCGTAATGGCAAAAAAAGAGACTTCCAATAAATCAGTACAAATCCAGTCCGATTCCATTTTTGCCACGGCCCAAAGCTTTTTGCCTTTGATCAAGGCGCAGGAACTTCGGGCAAAAGCTGCAAAAAAGCAAGTTGCGGTGGCCAGGGGGGCTTTATCTCCTTCACTGAACTTATTTTGGGGCATAGGTACCGGATATTTTGAAACTACCCGGGACTCCTTAGAAAACACCATTCCATTTCGTCAACAATTCAGGGATAATACGTTTCAATTTGTTGGGGTTGGCCTTAATATACCCATTAGCAATAGATGGTCCAACCGGTCCAGGGTAAAACAAAATAAGATTGAACGTCTTAGGGCGGAGAACAATTTGGACGTACAAAAACAGGTGCTTTTTCAAACCATTCAACAATTGGTCCAGGAATATAAGGCCCTTCAGGCAGAGTATGAGCAAAGCGGCCAAAATGTGGAGGCGCAGAACCTGGCCTTTACCATTGCCCAAAAACGATTCGAAAAAGGATTGATCAATGCATTGGAACTATTTACGGCAAAAAACCTGTTTGCCAGCGCCCAAAATACAAACTTACAGGTGAGGCTACGTTTGGAAGTCAATAAAAGCACATTGGATTTTTATAGGGGCCTGCCGGTATTCGATATTAACTAAAGGAAATACGATTTATGGACATACAACTCGAAAAGAAAAAGGGACTACGACCAAAACATTACGGCTATATTGCCCTAGGGGTATTGTTACTTTTTACGGCGTATCAACTACTGTTTGCCAGTTCCGTTTCCACCTTCCGTACCGAAAAGGATAAACTTTCCATAGCCCAGGTCACCCAAGGAAAATTTGATGACTACATCACCATTAATGGCTTTGTGGCCCCGATCACCACAATTTATATGGATGCCTATGAAGGAGGTAGGGTATCCGAAAAATTGATAGAGGAAGGTGCCATGGTAAAAAAAGGGGAGATTATTTTGAAGTTGGAAAACATGGGGCTATATGAGCAGATATTGCAGAGTGAGAGTAATTTGGCCTTAAAGCAGAATGACCTCCGCTCTACCCGTTTGAATTTTGATTCGCGTCAGGTCGATGGGCGAAGAAATTTAGCCACAGCCCAAAACGACCTGACTCGGACAAAACGGAATTATGAACAGAACAAGGCCCTTTATGAAGAAGAGCTTATCTCGCAAGAGGCATACCTGGTCTCCAAGGAGAACTACGAACTCTCCCAAAAGCAGTATGACATCGTAAAGCTCCAGACCGAACAGGACGATGAACTCAGAAAGACCTCCCTTGCCGGCCTGGATACCGATTTGGAGCGGATGAAGAAAACCCTTTCCATGGTGTATGAACGCTTGGATCATTTGAATGTTCGTGCACCTGCAGATGGGCAATTGGGCTTTTTGGATGCAGAGATAGGACAGAGCATCGCCCAAGGAGAGCGTATTGGCCAGATCAATGTATTGACGGATTACAAAATCGAGGCCTCTATTGATGAGCACTATATAGATCGGGTACAACGCGATTTGACAGCCATTTTGGAAAGGACCGGCAAGGAATATCCATTGCGCCTGCGCAAGGTCTATCCCGAGGTACGAAATGGAAAATTCAAGGTGGATCTGGTATTTACGGAAGAAAAACCGGAAACTATACGGACCGGGCAGAGCTATAACATCAAATTGCAGTTAGGAGAATCATCGGACGCCCTGTTGTTGCCTAAGGGAAGCTTTTTCCAAAGCACCGGAGGTCAATGGATTTTTGTCGTAGGATCCAATGGGGGCGAGGCTATAAAGCGTAACATTCGAATCGGGAAACAGAATTCAAGATTCTATGAGGTGTTGGAAGGGTTACAGGATGGTGAGAGTGTCATAACCAGTAATTATGACAGCTTTGGGGAAGCGGAACGGATTGTATTGAAATAATTTCCAGAGCCCGCATTGGACAAAACCAGTTTAGAATTATGAACAGAAAAAATAAAGAAATACTGTCACCAAAACGAAATATTGAAGTCATTAATTATAACGCGTAAAACCCAATCAGGAAATGATGATACAGATTAAAGAATTAAAAAAGAGTTTTAGAACCGAGGAAGTGGAGACCCTGGCCTTAAACAAGGTAGACCTCAAAGTGGAGGAAGGCGAATTCGTAGCCGTAATGGGGCCTTCCGGTTGTGGGAAATCCACCTTGCTGAACATCATCGGCATGCTGGATAACCCTACAGAGGGCAGTTACCAATTTGCAGGCCATGAAGTAGCCGGACTGCGGGAAAGCCAGCGGACCCAACTACGAAAGGGAAATCTTGGGTTTGTATTCCAAAGCTTTAACCTTATCGATGAGCTTACGGTCTTCGAAAATGTAGAGCTTCCGTTAATCTATCTTAAAATGGGAAAAAGCGAACGCCGAGAAAAGGTAATGAAGGTATTGGAACGAATGAAGATTGCGCACCGCGAAAAGCATTTCCCACATCAATTATCTGGAGGGCAGCAGCAACGTGTGGCCATTGCACGAGCCGTGGTAACTACCCCCAAATTGATATTGGCGGATGAGCCCACAGGGAATCTCGATTCCAAAAATGGACTCGAGGTCATGAACCTGCTCACGGAACTCAACCAAGAGGGTACTACCATAGTAATGGTAACCCACTCTAATCGCGATTCGCATTATGCCCATCGTATCGTAAACCTCTTTGACGGGCAGATCGTAACCGAAAGCCAAAATAGGGCTATCGGGGCCACGGTCTAGACTTGTCCAAGGCTTAACAGCTGAGGATTAAGGAGTTTATTCATCAATCATCGGATACTGGAACCCCAGAGGAGGGTCAGTATCAAAAGGCGAAAGGGCCATGTTTAAAAACTATTTGAAAATTTCGTTGAGGCATATCTGGAAGCATAAAGGGTTGTCCCTCATCAAAATTGTTGGTTTGGCAATGGGAATATCGGCGTTCCTATTGCTTGCCCTATATCTAAAACATGAGCTCAGTTATGATAACTTTTATCCTGATAAGGATAGAATCTACAGGGTAACCACAAAATATTTGGAAGAAGGTTTCTATGGGGTCGATTATCCGGCACCTTTTTCCAAGGTATTGGTGAACAACTTTCCCGAGGTTGAAGCAACGGGAAGGTTTATGCCCATAAGTTGGTTTAACCAAATAAGACCGAGCAATCAACAAGAAAACTATTTTGAAGAAGGGTTTGCCTATGTAGATCTGGACCTTCTAAGCATATTGGATATTCCCATTGTAAGGGGCACGTATGAAAATACCATGGGCGAGCCCAATACTATCTTAATATCCGAAAGTAAGGCCCACAAATACTTTTCAAATACAAATCCCGTAGGACAAAAGCTTGTCATAAACAACAATGAAGAAATACTGTATAATATAGCGGGCGTGTTTAAGGACTTCCCCACCAATTCCCATCTTGATGCTGATTTTTTGGTTTCTTTGGGCGGAGTTGAATTTTGGCCCGGTGAACAGGAATATTGGGGAGCCAATATGTATGACGTTTACCTAAAGTTGGACCCAAGGGCAAATGTTAACGGGTTCAATGACAAATTATCCAATATCACCACAAAGTACTTTCTGCCAAGTTGGATCGAGAGGGATTTCTCAAATCCACAAGATATCGCCAATAACATAAAGCATGAACTACAGCCTATAGAGGAGATTTATTTGGGTTCTGAAGCGATTAGGGATAATCTTCCCCATGGCAATAAGCAAATGTTGTGGCTTTTTGCTTTTTCCGGCCTGTTGATAATCTTAATTGCCTGCATAAATTTTATCAACCTATCCACAGCCCGCTATACTATAAGATCCAAGGAAATTGGATTAAGAAGAGTAATCGGAGCAAGTAAAAAACAGGTGGTTTCACAATTTTTGGTAGAATCTATATTGTTTAGCATACTGTCACTGCTCATAGGGGTTTTGCTGGCCTATGCGCTTCTTCCCTTTGTTAACGGGATTATGGCAAAATCATTGGAATTTCCCAATTGGACAATTGGGGGAATCTCTATTCTTTTTGCAAGTGCTATTTTCCTTGGGATTATTACCGGCCTGTATCCATCCTTGTATTTGTCAAAACTTAAAATGGGTTCAAGCGGAAAATCAAATTCCACCGGGGTAAAAGTAAACATCTCTTTTAGGAATTCCCTGGTGGTCTTTCAATTTGTGGTTTCCATAGTCCTGATTATTTGTACCATAGTGGTGTACCGGCAAATGAAATTTGTTTCCGACAAGAATCTGGGATTTGATAAGGAACAGGTTTTGGCCATAAAAGGTACTGATGGTCTTGGACCAAGAATTTCCACTTTTAAAGAAAGGATTTTGCGATTAAATGAAGTAAACAATGCTTCCATAAGTGATTACTTACCTGTGGAAGGTGCAAGGCGCTATTCGGATTCTTTTTGGAAACAAGGAAGACAAAGTATGGAGCAGGGCATAAACTCGCAAATATGGAGTGTTGATCATGATTACGTTCCCACCTTGGGAATTACCATGGTCGAAGGACGAAATTTCAATGAGAAACTGGTTTCGGATTCAACGGCAATACTCGTTAGCAAGACATTTTCAGAGAAATTAGGTGTGGACAATGTCATTGGTACGAGGATTACGAACAAGGAAAAATCTTGGAAAGTTATTGGCGTTTTTGAGGATTTTCACTTTGAATCCTTAAAGCATCAAATCTCTTCATCTGCATTGATTCTAGGCCAATCCAACTCGATGATTTCCGTCAAAATGGAGGCTAGCAACCTAGAGTCGGCACTATCTTCAATAAAAGAAGTATGGGATGTTATGAACCCAACATTTCAATTTCGCTATGATTTTTTGGATGAGCGCTTTGTAGCAATGCATAAGGAGATTGAAGGCACGGGAAAACTATTCAATGCTTTTGCGATACTTGCCATAGCCATAGCATGCCTTGGCTTATTTAGCCTAACCACGTTTATCGCGGAACGACGTAGGAAAGAAATTGGTATAAGAAAGGTTTTAGGTGCTTCCGTAACGAGCGTTACAGCCCTAATCTCAAAGGAATTTCTTGGGCTCGTTTTAATTGCTATTACAATAGCGGTCCCAATAGGCGGATATATTATGAATAGGTGGTTGGAAGATTTTGCTTACCGCATAAATTTAAAGTGGTCCATATTTTTCATGGCAGGATGCATAGCCATTTTAATTGCACTGATGACCATAATGTATCAAAGTGTAAAAACTGCGCTTTCCAATCCGGTAACAAGCTTGCGCACGGAATGAAATAGATGATAGACAATGGGCAAAAGATATTGAACCGAAAGGGTAGGAAGTTGAAGGCAAGCCAAGGGCCTTCTAGTTCTAGAACGGAAAGTTGAAACCAGATTTACGAGACTCTACCTATATCGAAGGAGTAACGATTTGAACAACCACAAGTGGCGGGATATTGACAGAAATCGAGAGACAGGTGAGCCATTGAGAATAATATATAGATTTCCACTTTTGCGGATATGACTTAAAACGGTGAATGATGTTAAAAAACTATATTAAAATAGCAATACGAGGTATGGCCCGTAGCAAGCTCTT
Organism: Ulvibacterium sp.; assembly: GCF_028285715.1. GTDB lineage: Bacteria > Bacteroidota > Bacteroidia > Flavobacteriales > Flavobacteriaceae > Ulvibacterium. The sequence continues at coordinate 252,944 of NZ_JANQOO010000020.1, read as the reverse complement.
TACGGGAATCAATCTTATTGGCCTTGCCGTTAGCATGTCCGTCGGTCTTTTAATCATGACCTTTGTTACCGATTTGATGTCCTATGACAGCTTCCACAAAAACAAGGACAACATATTTAGGGTGCTTACCCTAGATCAAAAAGCCAATGCGCCCTCAGAGTATCTTGCCTCTTCCTCTCTGCAAACCGGGCGTAGTATTAAAGAAACACTTTCCCAGGTAGGGGATGTTACGGTATTACACAACGGATTTAACGGTGTAGCCTCAACAGAGGATAAAGCCTTGCCTTTACAAGCGTATTGGGCGGACAATTCATTTCTAAAGATGTTTACCTACCCCCTTTTAGATGGGGATTTCGGATCGGCTTTGGAAGATCCGTATTCTTTGGTTTTGACCGAAAAATGGGCCGAAAAAATGTTCGGTACAGCTGATGTTCTTGGTAATACCCTCACATTGGATACCCATATATATAAGGTTACTGGGGTTATGAAGGATATTCCAAAACTGTCGCACCTCAGTTTTGAGGCGTTGATTTCTTTTTCCACTGCGGAACTTCAATTTGAAAATCCGGAAAGCGGTTTTGCGGACTGGGACAATATCTACCAGAATTATACCTATATCCTCCTTCCTCCCAAGCATGATTTGGAGGCCTTACAACAAAATCTTGATCAACTGGCCCAGTTGGAAAACTCCAAACTTAAGAACAGGGAAATTACCCTGGCCTTGCAGCCACTCACCGAAATTTCAATAGGAAAATCCATTGCCAATGAAATAGGTCCTACCATTAACAATGTTGCCATTTGGGTATTGGTGGCATTGGCATTGATCGTAATTGCCTCGGCATGTTTTAATTATACCAATTTGTCCATTGCACGGGCGTTAAAACGGTCTAGGGAAGTGGGCGTCAGAAAGGTGGTCGGGGCCAATAAAGGGCAGCTAATCACACAATTTATGGTGGAGTCGATCGCCATAGCATTGGTTTCACTTCCTTTGGCAGTTCTACTGTTTCTTTTCTTAAGAGAAGAATTTATTTCCCTGCACTCTTATATAGACCATCTGGCGGTTATGGAGGTATCTCCCAAATTAATGATCGGTTTTGTTTTACTTGCCATGGGTATAGGCACCTTTGCCGGGCTGTTCCCCGCCTTTTTCTTTTCAAAGATCAAAGCGTATAAGGTTTTAAAAGGAGCATCCTCCCTAAGACTTTTTAAAAGAGTGAATCTTAGAAAGACCCTTGTAGTGGTGCAATATACCTTTTCACTCATTTTTATTACTACTACAATAATAGGATACGCCCAATACAGGAGTTTTGTGTCTTTTGATCTTGGGTTTCATACAGAGAACATCGTTAACATACACCTTCAGGGGCATAAGGCCGATATTTTGGCCGAAAAACTTTCCAAGATACCCGCAATTGGCGAGATATCCCAATCACGTATAGTTACCAGTCTTGGGCAGAACAACAGAATGCTATTAAAATACAAAGACCCAAATGATTCGGTTTCGGCTTTGGCCAATAGGGTGGATGAAAAGTATTTGCCCTTGCACGGGCATGAGTTCTTGTCTGGTAGCAATTTTAGGGCAACGGCTACCGATGAGGTAATTGTCAATGAAAAGGTGTTGAAAAGGTTCAATATTGCAAAGGGAGACCCTAATGAGGCCATAGGGGAGCGTATTTTAGTAGATGGCAAGCACCGAACAATTACGGGAGTGCTTAAGGATTTTCATTATGAAAGAGTAGAAAGTGCCATAAAGCCTACTGCGCTTACCTATTCCGCGGCACCGGGAGGGTTTATCAATGCAAAGGTAACGACCAAGGATTGGCCGGAGACCTTGGCGGCTATTGAAAGTGCCTGGAAAGAGGTTGACGCAGTACGCCCGTTAGAAGCCAAGCTCTATGTAGATGCCATAGAAAGGGCGTTCAGTCCCATTTCGATGATTGTTAAGGTCATAGGTTTTCTATCATTCCTGGCCATTTGTATTTCTTCCTTGGGGCTATTGGGAATGGTGGTATTTACCACCGAAACAAGGTTAAGGGAGATAAGTATCCGCAAAGTCCTGGGTGCGGCCAAAACAAACCTTGTGTATGTATTGGGCAAGAGTTACCTGTCTTTGCTTACCATAGCCGCTCTTATTGCGCTGCCAATTACTTATTTATTGTTCGACAAGCTCATTTTGGTCCATTTTGCCTATCACAAGGCCATTGCATTTGGTGAGCTTACCTTAGGTTTCCTTGGGGTGTTGCTTTTAGCTTTGGTGATGATTGGTTCGCAGACTCTAAAAGCGGCGAATATGGACCCCGCACAAATCCTGCGGGACGAATAAACTGTATTTATCATAAAAGAACTGTTATGCTTAAAAACTATTTAAAAATCGGATGGAGGAGCCTTAAGAAGCAACCTTTTTTCACCTTTCTCAACACATTTGGACTGGCCATTGGTATGGCAGGCGGACTTCTTATCGCCCTGTACATCCATGACGAATTGAGCTATGATACCATGTTCCCCGATGCCGATCGTATCCACCGGGTTAATGCGGATATAAAGTTTGGAGGTGAGGACCGCAAGTTTGCCGTTACTCCTGCCCCCATGGCAGAGGCACTGGACAGGGACTTTTCTGAAGTGGAGCTGAGCACCAGATTTCGTACAAGGGGTAGTATGTTGATCAGAAAATCGGGTACCGAGGTCAATGTTAAGGAACTACAGTCCACTTTTGTGGATTCCACCTTTTTTGAAATGTTCGATGTAGCGCTTTTGGCGGGCGATATAAAAACAGCCTTAAAATCTCCCAATACCTTGGTAATGACCAAATCGGCGGCGGAAAAACACTTTGGCATCCAAGATGCCTTGGGTCAAAACCTGCTTTTGAACAATACGGAAACCTATACGGTTACCGGAGTAATTGACGATTTCCCCAAAAACTCATTCCTAAGGGACCATTCGATTTTTATGGCTATGGCCGGTTACGATGATTCCCGTGTAGTGAACTGGGGCAGTAACAACTATCAAACGTTCATTAAGTTAATTCCATCGGCCAACATCGAGAATTTACAAGCGCCCTTACGGGACTTTTTGGGTAAATATGTAATTCCGGGGGTGCAACAATTTATGCCGGGCATTACCGAGGAACAGTTCAAGGCCGCCGGCAACCATTTGATCTATAGCACCATTCCACTTACCGATATACATTTAAAATCCGATAGGGTAGCGGAAATAAGCGGTAACAACGATATTCAAAGTATATACATCCTATCTTTTATTGCCATATTCCTGATTGTTCTGGCCAGTGTAAACTTCATGAATCTAAGCACCGCCCACTCCTTAAAAAGAGCCAAGGAAGTGGGTATACGAAAAACACTGGGTTCCAATAGAAGAGAGCTTATCCGTCAATTTTTAATCGAGTCGGGTCTGGTTTCTTTCGGTTCTCTTTTGGTCGCTTTTATACTGGCCATCCTGGTTTTGCCCTATTTCAATACCTTGGCGGATAAGGATATTTCCATGCCCTATGCAAATCCTTTCTTTTGGTTGGTTTTGTTGGTTTCGGGAGCGGTGCTGGCACTTTTTTCAGGGAGCTATCCAGCATTTTTTATCTCGAAATTTGTCCCGGTAAAAGTGCTCAAAGGCATAACGGGCAATAATTTAGGAGGAGGAGGAATACGAAACGGGTTGGTGATATTTCAATTTGCAATTTCCGTTTTTTTGATAATCGGTACATTGGTCGTGTATCAGCAATTACAATATATTCAGAATAAAGATCTTGGTTTTTCCAAGGACCAAGTGCTCATCGTCGACGATGTCTTTACCGCTGAAAATCAAGTGGCTTCTTTTAAGGAAGAAGTGAAAAAATTGGCGTTTGTCGAGAACGCTACCCTTAGCAGTTTTTTTCCAACCCCCTCGGGTAGATCTGATACTGTTTTTGCCCCAGAGGAAGGGGCTACAGATCAGGAAAATGCCGTAAGTATGCAGACGTGGGGCGTGGACCATGATTATGTATCTACCATGGGTCTTGAGGTTGTTGCCGGGAGAAATTTTGACCGGGCGTTCAAAAATGATTCAACAAGTATAATTATCAATGAATCCGCAGTGGCCACCATCGGGGTTTCTCCCGAAGATGTCATTGGCATGCGCTTTACTCAGGGTCTGGGTCAAGAAAACCCAAAATATTTTACAATTATCGGCGTGGTAAAGAACTTCCATTTCTCCCCTTTTAGGGAAGAAATAGAGGCCTTGAGCCTTCATTTGAGCGACTGGGCGGGTTCCATGGCCGTAAAGCTCGAAACCGATAATTTTTCAAATGCAATTGCAGGTATAGAGGGGATTTGGAACAAAGTGGCTCCTGGCCAACCCTTTGATTACTACTTCATGGAAGAATCATTTAACGATACCTATAAGTCCGAACAACGCTTGGGTCGCATTTTCATCATATTTACCACACTATCCATTTTAATCGCTTGCCTTGGCTTATTTGGATTGGCGGCTTTTAACGCTGAAAAAAGAACTAAGGAAATCGGTGTGAGAAAGGTGTTGGGTGCCAGTGTGGGACAAATTTCATATCGACTCACTTTGGATTTCATCAAGCTCGTGGGCATAGGCATACTTATCTCTTTGCCCATTGGTTGGTATGCCATGGATCAGTGGCTTCAGGATTTTTCGTATCGCATAGAAGTCAATTGGTGGATACTGGCATTTGCAGCCTTTTTGGCCCTGGGAATTGCCATAGTAACGGTTAGTTATCAAAGCATCAAGGCTGCGGTGGTTAATCCGATAAAAAGCTTGCGAACAGAATAAACAGCGATGTAGGATGATGGATAAAAAAAGACTAGAGGTTTTTCATTTCATCATTCGGACAATGTCCGATTAGGAAACCAAAACATACGACCATGTTCAAGAACTATCTGAAAACTATTTTTCGCAGGGCCATCAGGGACCGATTAAACACATCGATCAACCTTTTTGGGCTTTCTGTGGCTATAGCCAGCTGTTTGATTATTTTTTTATTTGTTGATAACGAACTCAACTACGATGGGTTCCATAAGGATGCCGATAAAATCTACAGAATTACCACCCATGAGACTACGGAAAATGGGACAGTCAGAAACTATGCAAACTCTTTTATGCCGTATGCCCCCTTGTTGGAATCCAAGTTTTCCTCCATTGCGAAAACGGCGCGCTTGCTGCCACAAAGCGTTAGCGTAAGCGATGACAAAAAATTGAATGTTTTCCAAGAACCGCGGTTTTTTTATGCAGACCCTACTTTTCTGGAAGTCTTTTCCTTTCCTCTTGTCCAAGGGAACAGGACAACTGCACTAGAAGCACCGGATAACATATTGATTACGCAATCTGTCGCAAAAAAGTACTTCGGTGAAGAGGAAGCATTGGGAAAAGTGCTTCATGTGGAACAAGACTATGCGTTTAAGGTAGCTGGCATACTTGCCGACATACCCGAACAATCCAGCGTAAAGGTTGACTTTATAGTCCCTATGGCGGCAGCTGAAGAAATATGGGGCCCCTGGATAGCCGACCCAAACCGCACATGGTACTATCCTCCTGTATATAGTTTTGCAAAACTCAATACGCAAGTTGCCGTTGAAGAAGCTACCCAGTACGTTAAAAGTGTTGAAAAACAATTCCTTCCGAACCATGTTGCGGACAAACGTTCCCATTCTCTTCAGAATGTGACCGATGTGCACTTTTCCAGTTTGGAAAATGAGTTGCAGCCTTCCATAGACAAAAACGTGCTTTACCTGTTCATAGCGGTGGGTATTGTTATACTGCTGGTGGCCGCATTCAATTTTGTAAATCTTTTTCTCACTAAAATAGTACTACACCTGAAAACCTTGGGAATCCGGAAGGTTCTTGGAGCGGATAATGGCAGTATTGGGAAGCATTTATTGTTGGAAAGCCTTGCTTTTCTCTTTGTCTCACTGGTATTGGCATTTGTTTGGGGAGTGTTGTTTCTTCCTGGGTTCAATTCGCTAATGAAAACCCAATTAAGCCTATTTTCGGTTTTCAACAACGGAGTAATCCTTTACTTATGTGGACTATTGTTGCTAATAAGTGTATTGGTCTCTTTTACACCACTATGGGTTATTTCCAAATATAGGCTTATGGCCTTTCTGAAAGGAAGGGGAACATCCCTGTTCAAAGGGAAAAAGTCCTCTTACATTCAATCTTCCTTGTTGGTCTTTCAATTTGTAGTTGCCATAACGCTTATTATTTCCACGGTTATCATGCAATCCCAGATGCATTACATACGGGACAAGAACTTGGGAATTCAACAGGATCAAGTTTTGGTGGTTCCCGTTCGTGATGCCGCTATTCAAAATAGATTCAATGCTTTGAAAAACCAAATCCTCCGGTTGAACGGGGTAAAGGAAGTTTCCGCTATTTCTAACTTTCCATGGGAAAAGGGCTTTTACGACTTTGAGACTACGGTAAACAATAAGGGTCAGGTCACCAAAGCCAATGCAAACACCCTCCTAGTGGACGAGAGTATCATAAATACACTGGATATGACCCTTGTTAAGGGAAGGGGCTTTTCAAGGGAATACGGTACCGATTCCACTATGGCTTATGTTATGAATGAGGCGGCAGCCCTAAAGTTTGGAATTGAGGATTTGGAAAACGTTAAATTGGCCATGAAAGGCGTTTCCTCTTCGGCCACCAAGGAAGGAGGTTTAATAGGTATCGTAAAAAACTTTCATCTACAGTCCTTGCATGAAAAGATCCAACCCCTAATTCTTACCGTTGCACCGGAAAGCTATTTTCTGGATAATATCGTAATCCAATTGTCGGGTGCAAATCTATCTTCCACGATTAGGGAGGTTGAGGCACAATTGAAAGCGTATGCCCCGGGCAGGCCCTTTGAGTTTTTCTTTCTGGATGAGGCATTTGAACAATTGTATGAAAGAGAGGCACTGATCGGTGCGCTTTTCCAATATTTTTCGATCATCGCCATTGTTATCGCTTGTCTTGGGTTGCTGGGAATAACTGCGTTTACGGCAACACAAAGGCTTAATGAAATTGGCATACGTAAAGTATTGGGTTCCTCTGTGACAGGAATAGTGGGCTTGCTCACATCCGGCTTCATAAAACTTGTATTAATTGCCGTTGGAATCGCTACGCCCATAGGGTGGTGGATGATGACCAAGTGGTTGGAAGGCTTTGCCTATAAAACAACTATTGGCTGGTGGGTGTTTGTCTTGGCAGGAAGTTCTGCCTTAGTTATAGCTTTTATCACTGTAGGGTGGCAAAGCTTTAAAGCCGCAACGACGAACCCTGTTGAGGTGTTGCGAAATGAATAATAAATCATCAATTGGCCCTGTGGATTTTACGGAGCGAGGTCGAAGTAAAAAGAAGGGTTAAAAACAAAAGATTATGTTTAGGAACTATCTAAAAATCGCTTGGCGGAATTTATGGAAGCATAAGATTTATTCGGTCATCAATGTGGGCGGATTGGCCATTGGAATGGCTGTTGCCCTGATGATAGGACTTTGGGTGGCGGACGAATTGAGCCGAGACAATTATTTTGGCAAGAAAGACCAAATTGCCCAAGTTTATCAAAACCGGACTAGAAACGGAAGTATCGATACCGGAAATGCCATTCCCAGGCCCTTGGAGTTTGTTCTCCGGGAACAATATGGAGACTATTTTAAACATATCGTAATGGCGTCTTGGCAATGGAAACAAAGCTTGGAGTACAATAACAACATTATATCCCGCATGGGGAATTACATGCAGGCCGGTATCGCGGATATGTTGGACCTGAAAATGGTGAACGGCCAGAAAAATGGCCTTCAGGACATTGATGGTATCATGTTGGACGAATCCACTTCCCAGGCTCTTTTTGGATTGGAAGACCCCATAGGAAAGGTTGTTAGGATCAATAATGAAATTGAGGCAACGGTTACCGGGGTGTTTGAAGATATACCTTTCAACAATTCGTTCCATGGCCTCCAATTTTTACTGCCTTGGGAACGATACGTTTCATGGCGCGAATGGGTCGCCGAGGCTAGGGATAGTTGGAATAATAACTCCTTCCAGATGTTGGTTCAAATTGCAGACAATATGAATATGGACGAGGTTACCGCCGTAATTAAAGATGCCAAAAAAGATCAACTTCCCGAGACCGAAAGCAATCCCCAACTCCTCCTTTTACCTATGAAAGATTGGTATTTGCGTGGCGATTTTGAAGAAGGTCGCCAAGTAGGCGGTCGGATTACCTATGTTAAACTATTTGGGTTTATCGGTATTTTGGTATTAGTGCTGGCATGCATCAATTTTATGAACCTTAGTACGGCGCGATCCGAAAAGAGGGCCAAGGAGGTTGGACTTCGAAAAACGATCGGCTCCAATAAACGCCATTTGATACATCAGTTTCTTGGGGAATCCTTTATGGTAACTTTATTGGCTTTCTTTTTGGCGGTTATCTTGGTGTTAATCTTCTTGGACGGTTTTAACCAGCTGTCCGGAAAAGAGGTACATTTCCCATGGAATAGCCCTTTATTCTGGATAGCCTCAATATTGTTCATAGGCATAACATCACTGCTATCGGGGAGTTACCCTGCACTATATCTATCTTCTTTTAAGCCTGTAGAGGCTTTAAAGGGTACGCTCAAGACCGGAAAGCTTTCAGTGCTGCCCAGAAAGGTTTTGGTGGTAGTACAATTTACGGCCTCGGCGGCATTTATCATCGGCACCCTTGTAGTACTGCAACAGATTCGTTTTGTAAAGGACAGGCCGGCTGGTTATACTAAGGAAGGGCTTATACAAATTCCCGCGGCCGGGCGGGAGTTTTCGGAAAAAAGAGATCTTGTCCGCAATGAATTCCTGGCGTCGGGTGCCGTAACCGAAATGTCGACCTCCAGTGCCCCCACTACGGAAATTTGGTCCAATACGGGCAATTATACCTGGGATGGAAAACCGGACGATTTTCAAGTAAGTTTGGCTTGGACTTTCGTATCCCCTCAATATGCCAAATCCCTGGGATTGCAGATAATCATGGGAAGGGATTTCTCCAAGGAGTTTCCTACGGATTCCAATGCCGTCCTCATCAATAGGGCAGCTATGAAATATATGGGCCTTACTGATCCGATCGGCAAATTCCTAAGGGAATCGGATAGTGAAAACCCTGGTCCTCCCTTACAAATTATCGGGGTCATCGAGGATATGATTGTGCAATCTCCTTTTGAACCGGTAAGACAAGGGGTGTACGCATTCGATAAGTTTGGTATAACCAATTTCTACAATCTTCGGTTAAATCCACAAAAAAGTACGGAAGAAAATCTTGCCAGGATAGAGGGTGTATTTAAGGAGCACTTCCCCAAAACTCCTTTCGACTATCAGTTTGTTGACAATCAATATGCCATCAAGTTCCAATCGGAGGAACGTGTGGCCAGTTTGGCCGGCATCTTCACAGTCTTGGCCATCTTCATAAGTTGTTTGGGACTCTTTGGACTTACTGCTTTTGTGGCCGAACGGCGTACCAAGGAAATAGGGGTACGTAAGGTTCTCGGTGCTTCCGTATTTGGCCTTTGGAAAATGCTTTCCAAGGATTTTTTGGTGCTGGTCCTCATAGCATGCGCAGTCGCTGTACCTATAGCCTTTTATGTAATGCGAGGATGGTTGCAAAATTATACCTATAGGATAGACCTGTCCTGGATGCTATTTGCCGCAGCAATTTTTGGGGCCTTGTTCATCACGGTCATTACGGTAAGTTTTCAGGCCATAAAGGCCGCCAACACCAATCCTATAAAGAGTTTACGGATGGAGTGAATCCCTGATGTAGCCCGAAGTATCTGCCTGAATGACGTTGTCGGGCAGGTGGTCAAAAGGGAAAGGAGGTTATAGGAAGAATTAAATATTAAATGAATTAAGAGAACGGGAACCATGTTTAGGAACTATTTAAAAATCGCTTGGCGGAGTCTAAGAAAAAGAAAAGGCTCTACATTGATTAATGTCATAGGATTAGCAATTGGCTTTAGCTCTAGTATTCTAATTTTCCTTTTTGTATCCCACCATCTTCAATATGATAATTTTCACAAAAACCCAGATCGTGTTTATCGGGTTGTTACGGAACTTCATAGGGACAATATCGGTTATAGGGCCAGTGTTCCTCCAGGGTTTGCCGAAGCATTTAGAACCGACTACGACTATGCGGAGAAAGTGGCAAACATTGTGAGTTGGGAAGATCAGCTAATAAGCGATGTATCACAGTCCGGCGAAGGACGGTTCCAAGAAAACATTGCTTTTACCGAACCGCATTTTTTTGATATTTTGAATTTCCCCCTACAAGAGCGACTCACGGAAAGAAGCCTATTAGAGCCCAATACCGCATTTATAACACAAAGTGCTGCCCAAAGACTGTATGGCGATAAAAGCCCGTTGGGTGAGACCTTTGTTTTTAATAATTTGGAAACTATTCAGGTAATCGGGGTACTGAAAGACCTTCCCAAGAATACGGTAATCAACACCGACATATTTCTGTCGTATAAGACCGTGGCCGGCTACAACGATTTTTTGGCCAGTGGTACTTGGGGTGGTATCATGTCAAGTTTGCAGTGTTTTGCGTTGTTACATCCAGGTCAAAACCCTGCTGATATCGAGGCGGTATTGCCAGAATTGGTCGAAAAGCATAGATCTGGTAGGAAAAATGTACACCATTATAAACTACAACCCTTGGCGGATATCCATTTTAATGCCAACTACCCGGGAAGTATCGATTCGAATCTGTTGTGGATTTTTGTAATGATCGGATTCTTTTTGATAGGAATAGCCTGTATCAACTTTATCAATATCTCCTCGGCACAATCGCTTATACGTTCTAAGGAAATCGGAATCAGAAGGGTTTTGGGAAGTCATAAGAGGCATCTTTTCTGGCAATTTATTTCAGAAACATTCCTTATCGGGCTTTTTGCCATGTTGGTTGGGGTGGTCATTGCCATAATGACCTTGCCCTATCTAAATGATCTTTTTGATTTACAGCTGTCTTTGGATAGTCTACTTGATTTTAGGACAATGGCGTTCCTATTGTTCCTGTTGCTCGCGGTTTCATTTGTTTCCGGAAGCTATCCTGGGGTTTTATTGGCCCGGATCGTACCCGTTTTGGCCCTAAAAGGAAAGCTCGACCAGAGGGACGCTGGCGGTCAGGTAACAAGAAAAGTATTGGTTACGGTACAGTTTGCAATTTCCATTGCGCTTATTGTGGCCACATTGGTCATTGCCAAACAAATTAACTACGCGGTAAATGCCGACTTGGGCTTTGATAAAGAGGCAATACTCATGGTGGATATTCCTGAGGAATTGGAAACGGAAAGGCTCAATGGATTAAAAGAACGGATTTTGGGAATTTCGGGGGTTACCAAGATAACAGCTTGTTTGTCCAGCCCAGGGGCGGCCAAAAATGACTGGGGTACTTCTATTCGCTATCACAATAGGGCCGAAAATGAAGAATTTTCCATTCAGGCCAAACTGGCCGATAAAGATTATCTAAATGTATTTGGCCTTGAACTTATAGCAGGGCGAAATTTTTACGCTTCGGATTCCATTCAGGAAGTAGTAGTGAACCAGACCTTGGCCAAAAAGTTGGGCTTGGCTTCGGTTGAGGAACTTTTGGGTAAAAAGTTGACGGTATCAGGGACAAATGCTTCCATAGTGGGGGTAGTAGCCGATTTTCATGACAAAAACTTTCATGAAGCCATTAGTCCAATTTTTATTGCGCCCAACAAAGATGCTTACAGCGAATTGGCGATTAAAATAAATGGCCAAAATGTAAAAAGCACCTTGGATGCCATTACGGAACGTTGGCAGGCCGTATTTCCCAAATACATCTATGACTATCGTTTTATGGATGATCGTGTTGCCGAACAGTATGAATCCGAACAACGTTTGCTGGCTTTGTCCAAAGTATTTTCCGTTCTGGCCATTTTCATATGCTGCTTAGGGTTATATGGTATCATATCATTTTTCGTGGCACAGCGAACAAGGGAAATAGGAATACGTAGAGTGTTGGGGGGAACAATAGGGCATATTCTCGGCCTGTTTACCATTGATTTTTTCAAACTCATCCTGATAGCCGGCCTTATTGCGTCCCCCCTCACCTGGTATTTTATGAACAATTGGCTGGAAGGCTTCTTGTATAAGACAGTATTAAGCTGGTGGGTTTTTGCAGCCGCCATTGGCGGAGTTGTTTTGATAACATTGGCCACAATTGGTTATCGGATTATAAAGGCTGCCAACGCAAATCCTGTAAGAAGTTTGCGCACGGAGTGAGACAAATGACACATTATATCATCGAAAATGAACATTTATGTTAAGGAATTATTTGATAGTTGGGTTTAGGAACATTATAAGGAACAAGGCGTTTTCAATCATTAACCTCTCGGGCTTGGTATTGGGAATGGTAAGCTTTCTTCTGATTTTTTTATGGATACAGGACGAAAAAGCAGTGGATGCGTTTCATGGAAATTCTGATACGCTCTATAATGTCTATTATACAGTAGTTTCCGAGGGTAAAACCGATGGAACCTATACAACACCTACAAATTACGATGCAGAACAACAACGCTATTTCCCACTCTTGGAGGGAATGCAGCAAAGCATAGATGGCATAGAACGTTCCAATTTCTATGTAACGGGCTATGAGCTTCCCTGGGGATATCCGGAAACATTTGAGGTCGGGGATAGAATGTACAAAATGGAAGGGGCAAGGGCCGGTAAGGACTTTTTTGAAATGTTCGATTATCCCATTATTGCAGGTGATACCTCTATGCCCCTAAGTGAAATAAACACCATTGCCATTTCTAGAAAAATGGCGGAACTATTTTTTGATGGCCCGCAAAATGCAGTAGGTAAGACGATACGGTATGAAAACAACCTAGATCTTAGGGTTACCGCTGTTTTTGAGGACTTAACGACAAATAGCTCTCTTTCCTTTGACTTTTTGGTCGATTGGGAGTCCTATGCCAAATCAAGAATACTTATAGCCTCCCATAATGTACTTTCAACGGTACAAATTTCTACTACGGCAGACCCTTTTCAGGTTGAACAAAATATCAATACGTATCTACAAACCCGATTGGATCCCAATAACCCCATTCGAATGGAGGCCCATTTACAGCCCTTTACGGATAAATATCTCAAAGGGCGTTTTGAAAATGGCAAGCCGGTCGATGGGCGTATGGAATATACCAAACTTTTTGCCGGTGTGGCCATCTTCATTTTGGTGATTGCCTGCATCAATTATATGAACCTTTCCACGGCCAGATCGGTAAAAAGGGCCAAGGAAGTCGGGGTGAGGAAAGCCGTAGGCTCTTTAAAGGGGCATTTGATAAATCAGTTTATATTGGAATCGATTTTGCTTGCGTTCTTCGCCGTTTTTGTTTCGGTGCTATTAACGGGACTACTTCTTCCTGCGGTAAATTCCTTTACCGGGAAGGAAATTGCCTTGCCGTTCGACAATGTTTACTATTGGATGGTGGTCCTTGGCCTGATCGTCTTTACTGGTTTTTTTGCCGGTAGCTATCCCGCTCTTTTTCTGTCTTCACTAAAACCAGTTCAAGTTTTAAAAGGAACTTTTAGGTTTACGGGTTCTTCGGAATGGCTAAGGAGGGGATTGACAATTTTCCAATTCGGGCTCTCCATTTTGCTGTTGATAGCCGCGATGGTCGTTTCACGGCAAACGGATTTTGTTCAGCATTCCAATTTGGGATACAACAGGGAGAACTTGATATACATCCGTATTGAAGGAACCTTGGCCAATGCCGAAAGATATGCGGTATTCAAAGATGAGGCCTCTAGATTGCCAGGGGTTGCCCTGGTAGATCGCAGTAGTGAAGCTCCACACGCCATGGAATTTGAAGTGGCCAACCCCATCAATTGGGAAGGCAAGGGAGAGGGAGTTTCCATAGGATTTATGCCCAAGTCCGTAGGGTTTGATTTTTTAAGGATTATGGACTTAAAAATTGCCGATGGCAGAGGGTTTTCAAAAAAAATCGCTTCGGATTCCACGGATGCCTTTATGGTGAATCGAGAGGCTGTCCGACAAATGGGAATCACCGATCCTTTGGGGAAATGGGTCTCCGCCTGGGATAAAAAAGGGCGTATTATAGGTATTTTGGAAGATTATCATACCGCTTCCCTGCACCAAAGGATAAAACCGGTTATCGTAGATGTGAAGGAAAATCTCAACTTTGGGTTTATCCTAATTCGGACCGAGGCAGGTAAGACCAAGGAGGCCTTGGCCCAATTAAAGACCCTGTACGCAAAACTAAACCCTTTGCGTCCCTTTGATTATCAGTTTGCTGATAGTGAATATCAAGCACTCTACAAAAATGAGCAGGTGGTTGCCAAGTTGTCCAATATCTTTTCCGTTTTTGCCATCATTATTTCCTGTTTGGGACTATTGGGGCTTGCCATGTTCTCGGCACAACAACGTGTTAAGGAGATAGCCGTACGGAAAGTATTGGGTGCCTCGACCACTGCGATTATCAATTTGTTTTCCAAGGATATTTTAAGGCTTGTAGGTTTTTCTTTTTTGATTGCCGCCCCTGTAGGATGGCTGGTGATGGACGGCTGGTTGGAGGGCTTTGCCTATAAAATAAACCTTTCTTGGTGGATTTTCGCCTTAACAGGTGTCATAGCATTTGGTGTGGCTTTTTTGACCATCAGTTCACAATCGTTTAGGGTGGCCCGGGCCAATCCTGCAAATTCATTACGCTCTGAGTAAAAATAGTTGTCGATTAAAAAAGAAAAATCATGTTTAAAAACTATCTAAAGATCGCTTGGCGGAGTCTACTTAAGAAAAAAGGCCATTCATTTTTAAATATTGGTGGCCTGGCACTGGGCATGGCCGCTACACTGCTTATCGGTATTTGGGTCTATGATGAGCTTTCCTATAACAAAGGCTTTGAAAATTATAATTCCATTGCACAGGTAATGCAAACCCAAAACTTCAGCGATGGGATAAAGACAGGGGTCAATCAACCTATGCAACTGGCCCCGGTGCTCCGAACAATGTATCGAGATCATTTTAAACATGTGATAACCAGTTCGTTTACAAATAATGAACTCTTGACCGTAGGCGAAAAAGATGAAACCAAAGTTACCCGCACAGGAAATTTTATGGAACCGGGTATTGCACATATGCTATCCCTAAAGATGTTAAGGGGAAAAAGAGATGCCTTAAAAGACCCGACCTCCATGCTGCTATCAGAGTCCACGGCCATGGCCTTGTTCGGAAATTTAAACCCGATGGGCCAAAATGTAAAGATCGGCACCATGATGGAAGCCCAGGTGGCCGGGATTTATCAGGATCTTCCCCGGAATTCGGATTTTGCCGACCTGAGCTTTATAGCTCCTTGGGAACTATTAAAGACCACGGCTAATTTTGAGGAACGTGTGGGATGGGGCAACAATTGGTTCCAAACCTATGTACAGTTAACGGAGGGAGCGGATATCGCCGCGGTTTCCACTTTGATCAAGGATGTAAAGTACAATCATGAAAAGAATGCGGATGGAGGCGCAAAAACCAAGCCTGTGATTCATTTGCATCCCATGAAAAAATGGCATCTGTATTCCCGTTTTGAAAACGGCATAAATACAGGTGGTGCCATTGAACGTGTCTGGTTGTTTGGTGTTATTGGCATTTTTATAGTACTGTTGGCCTGTATCAACTTTATGAACCTCAGTACGGCCAAATCGGTCAAGAGGGCCAAGGAAGTAGGTATCCGAAAGACAATTGGCTCGGTCAAAAACCAATTGATTTTTCAATTTCTGAACGAATCTTTCTTAGTGGTTTCCCTGGCCTTTGTAATTTCTTTGGTCTTGGTTTTGTTGGCCTTACCGTTTTTTAACGACCTTACGGATAAGGCCATGTCAATGCCGTATAACAACCTTTGGTTTTGGGTATCGTGCCTTTTCTTTATGTTCTGTACCGCATTTATTGCGGGAAGTTATCCGGCCTTTTACCTCTCGTCCTTTAATCCCGTTAACGTGCTAAAAGGAACCTTTAACAGTGGAAAAGGTGCTTCTGGCCTGCGCAGGGCCTTGGTCGTATTCCAGTTTACCATTTCCGTGGTCCTTATTATTGGCACCATCGTTATTTATAATCAAATACAATATGCAAAGGAAAGACCGGCAGGATATGACAAGGAGCGATTGCTTTATGTGCCCATCAATGATCCCCAAGTCCGTAACAGTTTTGAAGCAATACGCAGCGAAATTTTACAATCCAATGATATTAAGGAAGTAGCGGCTTCCGATGTGTTGGTTACGGGGACCTTTGTGACCAATAGCGGTTTCGATTGGAAGGGCAAGGACCCTGCAATGAGCGAGGAGTTCAATACCTTGAGGGCAACGCACGGCTTTGGGGAAATGATCAATTGGGAAATCAAGGAGGGACGCAACTTTTCGCGTGACTTTAAGAGTGATTCCCTGGCCTTTATCATCAATGAAACGGCTGTACGTTATATGGGATTGGAAAATCCTGTGGGAGAATTTGTAAAATGGGGCGAAAATGGTTCTTTTAAAATTGTTGGTGTGGCCAAGGATATGGTAACGCGGTCACCCTATGAACAAGTTAGACCCACAATTTTCACGCTACATTATGGGGAGTTTCTAAGTTTCATCAACGTAAAAATTGGTAAGGGGGGTAATACCAAAACTGCACTTGCCCATATTGAAAAGGTATTTAACAAGCACGACCCCAAGAGTTTGTTCACCTACAATTTTTTAGATGATGAATATGCCCGCAATTTTATTGATGAGGAGCGTACGGGCAAACTGGCCGGCTTTTTTGCACTATTGGCCATTTGCATAAGTTCTCTGGGAATCTTTGGGCTTTCTGCCTTTGTAGCGGAACAGCGAACCAAGGAAATAGGCATACGTAAAGTTCTGGGAGCATCAGTCTATAGCTTATGGAAATTGTTATCCAAGGATTTTGTAGTGTTGGTCTTTATATCCTGCTGTATCGCTATTCCCATCGGCTATTATTATATGAACGGGTGGATAGAGAAATACGCTTATAGGGCTGAAATAAGTTGGTGGATTTTTGCCGCTGCAATACTAGGTGCCTTGGCCATTACTTTACTCACGGTAAGTTTTCAGGCCATAAAAGCAGCCATAGTAAATCCGGTAAAGAGTTTACGTATGGAATAAAAGCCTCTCTTGTGACCCGTAGCGGAATCAAAGGGAAGGTCTTTAAATAGTAATGAATTAAGAAAACGGAAATCATGATAAAGAATTATTTAAAAATCGCTTGGCGAAACCTGTTGAAGAACAAAGGGTTTACCTTTATTAATATTGTTGGACTTAGTATAGGCGTTGCGGCCTGTATCCTGATTTCCATCTACATTCTTCACGAGGTGAGTTATGATAAACAGGTGCCCAATTCGGCAAATGTATATCGAATGATAGGAACCTATATCGATGATGGTCGGCTAGAGACCGGAATTCATTTTTCCGCCAATACGGCACCTACCGTTCTGGAAGATTTTGCCGAGGTGGAGAATTCGGGACGGCTTATGGCCAATGGGTTGTTCTATGGGGCTGGAAGCAATGAAATCCGTTTTGAAGGTAGATCCATGCAGCATCATGAGGAAGGCTTTGCCTATGCGGATCAATCCATATTGGACATTATGGGTATTCCTATGGTACACGGTGATGCATCTACGGCCCTTTCGGAACCCAAAACCATCGTGATTTCCGAGACTATGGCCCAAAAACACTTCAATACGGGAAATCCCGTGGGCAAGGTCATGTATTTGAATGGAAACAATGAAGACCCCTTTAGGATTAACGGGGTCATGAAAGATTTTCCAAGCGATTCCCACCTGGATTATGACTTCTTTATTACCCTGGAGGGAGTTGAATTTGGTGAAGGGGAGCAAACCCGATGGTTCCAGAACAATTATTTCACCTACTTGGTTTTGCGACCGGATACGGATGTGGCCGCTTTTGAAGAAAAGATGTCCAATACGCTCATTCATACCTATATGAAGCCTGCCTTTTTGGCTGCGGGATTCGTGCAGGGAGAAACCCTGGAGGATCAACTGAGTATGTCCTTGCAAAAGTTGACGGACATCAACCTATATTCTGCCCAAATTGATTTTGAATCAAGTTACCGCAACGACATCAAGATTATCTGGATTTTTGGCATTATCGCCCTTTTCATTCTTATAATAGCCAGTATCAATTTTGTAAATCTTTCAACAGCCAAATCCGTTAACCGGGCCAAGGAAGTAGGAGTACGGAAAGCTGTAGGCTCTTCCCGTATGTATCTGGTAGGGCAATTTTTAACGGAATCCATTCTCATTACGATCATTGCATTTGTTATTGGTATTGTATTGTCGGGGTTGTTGATGCCTCTTTTTAGGGAAATGTCCGGAAAGGCCTTGACCTTTCCCTGGGACAGTCCGGTCTTTATCCCACTAGTTTTGGTGGCGGCCTTTTTAGTGGGCACCTTGGCCGGTCTCTACCCCTCTTTCTATTTGTCCAGGTTCAATCCGGCCAAGGTACTTAAAGGGATGATGGGCCAAAGCAAAAAAACCAGTGGATTGCGTAGCGGATTGGTTGTGTTCCAGTTTACGATCTCCATTATCCTCATAGTAGGGACGCTTATTGTAAACCAACAAATGGATTTTATCCTAAACTCAAAGATTGGATTCGAAAAAGAACAGGTAATACAACTGTATGGGACCAACATGCTGGACGATAGGGTAGCAACCTTTAAGGATGAACTGGAAAACTTGAACGGGGTAAGCAGCGTCAGTATCAGTGACTACCTACCTATTGAAGGTACCAAACGGAACGGCAATAGCTTTGTGAATGAAGGAAGGGAAAATATTGACCAAACGGTTGGTGGACAGGCCTGGGTTATTGACGAAAACTATTTGGAGACCTTGGGAATGAAGTTGGTGGAAGGACGTAATTTTTCGGAAGAACGCAGCTCGGACGATGAAGCAACGATTATCAATCAGGCCATGGTGGAGAAATTGAATTTGGAAGATCCTGTTGGGAAACGAATATCCAGGTTTGGCCAATTGTATGAGGTTATTGGGGTAGTGGAAAACTTCAATTTCAATACTATGAAACAAGAGATACAACCCTTGTGCTTTTTCAGGGGAATCAGTCCATCTATTGTTTCGGTAAAGGCGGATACCGGAGATATGCCCGCGCTTTTGTCTTCCATTGAAGGCAAGTGGCGGGAATTTATGCCCAATATGGCCTTTCGCTATGCCTTTATGAATGACTCCTTCGCCAAAATGTACAATAATGTAAGTCGTATTCGGACTATTTTCCTAGTCTTTGCCATTCTGGCCATTTTTGTAGCCTGCTTGGGTCTTTTTGCGCTTTCCGCCTTCATGGTAGAACAACGAAAGAAGGAGATTAGTATCCGTATGGTGCTGGGGGCGTCTTTTCAGAGTATTTACAAGTTATTGAGCATTAATTATTTAAAACTGGTCGGGATTTCCATTTTGTTGGCCCTACCTATTGGGTGGTATATGATGAGCCGTTGGTTGGAGGATTTTAGCTATAAGATCAACTTGGGTTGGGAAGTGTTTTTAGGGGCTACGATTATTGCCTTGATTATTGCCTTGGTCACCATTAGTTATCAATCCGTGGGAGCCGCTCTGACACCTCCGGTAAAAAGCTTGCGGACAGAATAAAAGAGTAGTATCAAATGGCCAGAAAAATTTGATGTCGATCAGGGGCGGTATAAAAAGTAAGAGTCATGTTTAAAAACTATCTAAAGATTGCGTGGAGGAATTTGTGGAAGAACAAGGGTTACTCGGCCATACACATAGGTGGGCTAGGGGTTGGGATCGCCGTGGTTTTGCTCATTGGTCTTTGGGTGCATGATGAGCTGACATTTAATACTGTTCACAAGAACTATGACCATGTAGCAAAAGTCCTCATGAACAAAACCATTAATGGAGAAAAAAGAACCCGGCACATTATACCTTATCCCTTGGGAGATGAGCTTAGAAATATATATGGAGACCATTTTGAACATGTGGTTATGAGTTCTTCCCCTAGTAACTATGTATTATCCAAGGATGAAAAACAATTGATCCGTAATGGTGCCTTCATGGAGGAGGATGCGATGCGAATGTTTTCCTTGCCCATGGTAAGTGGAAATTGGAATGGTTTAATGGAGCCCAACTCCATCGTACTATCGCGGGCCACAGCACGGATGCTTTTGGGCAACGATAATCCCATAGGGCAACAAATAAGGATAAATAACGCTCTGGACGTCTTGGTTACCGGGGTTTTTGAGGATTTACCGTTCAACTCCGAACTAAGGGATCTTAAATTTATTGCACCTTGGGAACTCTATGTCTCGTCCACGGATTGGGTAAGAAGGGCTAGGGATGAAAATTTATGGGACAACAATTCGTATCAATTGTTTGCGCAGATTTCTCCTAAATCCGTAATGGATCAAGTAAGTCTAAGGATCCGCAATGCCGTTTACGATAATTTACCCAAAAGATCGAGACGTAGTCGTCCGGAGCTATTCTTACATCCCATGAAGGACTGGCATTTGAAATCAAGCTGGAAAAATGGTGTCCAGACCAACGGCCCCATCCTATACGTATGGCTGTTTGGCCTTATTGGGATTTTTGTATTGCTCCTGGCATGCATTAATTTCATGAATCTATCCACTGCACGGTCCTTGAAGCGAGCAAAGGAAGTAGGAGTGCGCAAGGTGGTGGGGTCCAATAAAAGGCAGTTAATCGGCCAGTTTTTAACGGAGTCCTTATTGACCACCTTTTTTGCGTTCCTTTTGGCGGTTGTTTTAGTCCTTTTGGGCTTGTCCTCCTTTAATCAACTGGCCAATAAGCAAATAGTCTTTCCGATGTTAAGCCTATCGTTTTGGTCCCTTTGCCTACTTTTTATTATGATTACCAGTATCCTAGCAGGGAGCTATCCAGCACTTTATTTATCCGCTTTTAGACCAGTGAAAGTGCTGAAGGGAAAGCAACTATCCGCAAAGTCTACCTTAACGATAAGAAAAGGATTAGTAGTGCTACAATTTACGATTTCGGTACTCCTTGTTCTGGGCACCTTGGTCATAGTGCAACAAATTCAACATACCAAAGATCGCCCGATAGGCTATGATAAGGAGCAATTGGTAATGATGGAAAAGAAGACTGAGGATTACGAAGGTAAATACAATCTACTTCGGCAGCAATTAAAAACCAACAAAATTGTCGCAGAGGTGGCTGAGTCTTCAAGCCCATTGACCGAGGTATGGAATAGTAATGGAGGATTTGATTGGGAAGGAAAGGACCCAGATCTTTCCATCAATCTAGTCACTTTTTTTGTTTCCCACGATTACGGGAAAGCCGTGGGCTGGGACATACTGGAAGGACGGGATTTTTCCAGAAGTTTTGCCTCGGACTCAACCGCATTTATCTTAAACGAGGCGGCGTTGGCCTACATGGGATTGGATAACCCCGTTGGGAAAACCATTCGTTGGGGAGATCAAGACCATGAGGTAATAGGGATAGTTGGGAATATAGTAACGGAGTCTCCTTTTGAGGCGGTTAAACCAGCAGTGTACACCATAAATTATGACAATACCAATTGGATGGTACTTTCATTATTACCTAAAAGAAGCGTTTCGGAATCCTTGGCCGGGATTGCTTCGATATTCAAAAGACACGTCCCCAATGTCCCTTTTGATTATCATTTTGTGGACGACGCGTTTGCCAAAAAATTCAGGGCCGAGGAACGTATTGGGAAGTTATCCGGAATGTTCTCCGTTTTGGCCATTTTCATCAGTTGTTTGGGCCTATTTGGTCTGGCTTCGTTTATGGCCGAAAGACGTACAAAGGAAATAGGAATCCGCAAGGTATTGGGCGCGTCAATACTGGAACTTTGGAAAATGCTTTCCAAGGAATTTTTGGTACTGGTGTCTTTCGCCTGTTTGGTTGCGGTACCCATTGCGGTTTATTTTATGGGCCGATGGTTGGAAAACTATGAATATCGGGCAAAAATGCCATATTGGATTTTTTTAGTCGTCGTCTTTGGTGCCTTGTTGATAACACTTTTTACAGTGAGTTTCCAATCCATGAGGGCCGCAAGACAGAACCCCATAAAAAGTTTGCGGACAGAATGAATAAGTAGTATCAAATTCCGTGAAAAACTTGATGTTGATCAAGGGCGGTATAAAAAGTAAGAGTCATGTTTAAAAACTATCTAAAGATTGCGTGGAGGAATTTCATACTACAGAAATGGTACTCCCTTTTAAATATGGGCGGTCTCGCAATTGGAATGGCCTGTAGTATCCTAATTCTTCTTTGGGTACGGCATGAATCGAGTTATGATACCTTCCATGCCAATGCGGACCAAATTTATCGACTGACGGCCAAGGCCAATGAAGATTTCAAAGCAGCGGTGAGCCCTGCTGGAATGGTTGAGGAACTTCCGCAATTAATGCCTGAAATAGAATCCAGCCTTAGACTAGGCCATCCCTTTGAAGAACTGTTCGAAGTGGACGGCCAAAAATTCAAGGAGGATTTCATCTTTTTTGCCGACACTAACTTTTTGGATGTATTCACTTTTCCCTTAAGCGAAGGGAATCGCAAGACCGCACTTTCCCGACCGGACGGAATCTTGCTAACCGAGACTACGGCCCGGAAGTTCTTTGGTACCGAAAAGGCATTGGGTAAAACCATCAAAATCAACAATACCGATACGTTTACCGTAAGCGGGGTAATGGCGGATGTCCCTTCAAACTCGCATCTGCAGTTCAACGCCATTCTTCCCATGACCTATCATGCTAAAACCAACTACGATTTGATGAACAGGGTATGGGATTCTTTCAATTTTTATGGCTATTTCCAATTTAAAAAGGGAGCGATTACCTCGGAGAAAGATCTTTTAGCGGCTGTTGAAAAAATCAACCAGATTTATGCCACTAGAATGACCGAGTTTGAAATTACGTTTAACCTACAACCTTTAACGGACATCCACCTGCATTCAAATTTACAGATCGATGTCCCAGGCCATGGAAACATTCAATATGTAAACATCTTTTTTATAGTGGCCTTTATCATTTTAATTGTAGCCTGCATCAATTATATGAACTTGGCTACGGCGCGCTCTTCCCGGAGAGCCAAAGAGGTAGGTTTACGAAAAGTAATCGGGGCAGGCAGAAACCAACTGATATTCCAGTTTTTTGGGGAATCGTTGATGATAGCCTTCTTTTCCCTGATTCTTGCTATAGGGTTGGTGTATCTGGCTTTGCCGGCCTTTAATGATTTGGCACAAAAGCAACTTCAATTGCATTTAGGGGATGCCAACATCTGGATCGGGTTATTGGCTATAGCTTTGATTACCGGCCTCGTTTCAGGAAGTTACCCGGCACTCTTTCTATCCGGATTTAAGCCCATAAAAGTGTTGAAAGGGAAAATAAAGCTTTCCGGTTCCAACCTTTTTTTTAGAAACGGATTGGTAATTTCCCAATTTGTAGTTTCCATTTTATTACTCATCGGTACCACCGTAATCTATACCCAACTGAATTTCATCCGGAATAAGAATTTGGGATATGACAAGTCTAACTTGATTTATATTCCCATGGAAGGTGAGCTGTGGGATAAACAGGAAGCTTTGAAAACGGCCTTGGAACAAAATGTATTGACCCGTGATTTTTCCATAATTTCCGACTTGCCCGCCAATCTGGTAACTGGGGATTTTGATATTTATTGGGAAGGTAAAGATCCCAACTCCCAAGTGCTTTTTCCACATATTGACGCAGATGAAAATTTCTTGAATGTCTTTCAGATGACACTTTTGGAGGGTAGAGGGTTTTCCAGGACCTCATCGGACAATCACGACTACCTAATTAACGAGACCGCCGCCAAAGTAATGAAAATGGATGTGGAAAATGCCGTAGGTAATAGCTTAACCTTTAGGGGCAACAAAGGGACTATTATCGGTGTGGTAAAGGACTTTAACTACAAGCCGCTTCAATATGCCATTGAACCTCTGATCCTACAGCACAGAAAAAGAGGGTCCCTGGCTGTGGTCAGGACTGCTCCGGGGCGTACTGAAAATACCATAGCTGCATTGGAAGGGATTTACGGGGCCTTAAATCCGGCCTATCCCTTGACATACAACTTTGTGGATACCAATTTGGATGCACAATATAAAGGAGAACAACAGATGGGGGCCATATTCAATATTTTTGCCCTATTGGCCATTTTTATTTCCTGTTTGGGGCTATATGGTCTCTCCGCTTTTATGACCGAGCAACGCTTCAAGGAGATTGGTATTCGCAAAGTTTTGGGGGCCAGTGCCCTTCGCTTGGTCAACATGCTTTCACAGGATTTTATAAGATTGGTCTTTATAGCTTTTGTTCTTGCCATACCTATATCATGGTACGCCATGCATGAATGGTTGCGGGAATTCGCCTTTCGCATCGAAATCCGGTGGTGGATGTTTGGTCTGGCAGGACTTTCAGTTTTGTTCATTGCCTTATCCACGGTAAGCTTTCAAAGTTTGAGGGCCGCAAATGCCAATCCCGTAAAGAGTTTACGGACAGAATGAAAAATTAAAATCATCAATCACATACGCTATGTTTAAAAACTATTTAAAAATCGCTTGGCGAAACTTGATCAAGAACAAAATCTATTCTTGGATCAATATCGGAGGGTTGGCCATCGGCATCGTGGCCTGCTTGCTTATTCTGCAATACGTAGCCTTTGAATACAGCTACGAGAATTTTCATGAAAAGGAAGACCGGATTTATCGGGTACAACAAGACCGGTATGACAATGGGAAACTTTCCACCCAGTGGGCGGCAGGGGCATATGCCGTTGGAAATTCCTTTAAGGAGGCCATACCGGAAATAGAGGAGTATGTAAAAGTCTCCAAAACCGGGGATATTATTGTTGAGGTAGATAATCGGCCACTAAAAATTGAAGAAGTGTACTTTGCCACCAGTTCCTTTTTTACTGTTTTTTCCTACCCGTTGCTCCATGGTAAAAAGGATAATCTTTTGGATGAACCGTATACAGCCGCTATTTCGGAAAGTACGGCACGTAAAATATTTGGCACTACGGATGTGGTAGATAAAATCCTGCCCATTAGTGGAAATAAAAACTATCGGATTACCGGTGTCTTTAAGGATATGCCGGTGAACACCCAACTGCAACCTAACTTTTTGGCATCCTATGCCAGTTTTGTGGAACAGGTAAAAACAAATTCAAATGGGACGAACGATCCTGACGAGGCATGGGCATGGGACGGTTGCCTAACCTATGTTTTGCTTCAAAAAGGGGTGAACCCGAGTCAGGTCGAGGCAAAATTTGCTCCCGTGGTCGAAGCAGGGGTGGGCGAGCTCTTGCGGCGCTTTAACGCTTCGGTAACCTACAGGCTCCAGCCCTTAACCGACATACATTTGGAGGCAAATTATATAGACGAACCTGCTCCCAACGGAGATGCCAAAACTGTGCTTCTCTTATTGGGAATTGCTTTCTTTATCATCGTGATTGCGTGGGTCAATTATATCAATCTGGCTACGGCCCGGGCCGTGGGGCGGGCCAAGGAGGTTGGTGTGCGTAAGACCGTAGGATCCAATCGTAAACAGTTGATTACCCAATTCTTTTTTGAATCCGGATTGTTCAATGGTTTGGCCCTGTTATTGGCATTGATTATCATGATCATTGCCCTTCCCGCCTTTAATCAAATCTCTGGCCAGCCAGTATCCTATGAGCTATTAACTAGAACCAATTTTTGGATGGGCCTCACCGCCCTGTTCATTTCCGGGGTGCTATTATCCGGATTATACCCGGCTATTGTGCTTTCCAAATTTAGACCTGTTGAAGTACTTAAGGGAAATATGGGAGGTGCCCAACAAGGAGCATTATTACGCAAAGGGCTTGTTGTACTTCAGTTTACGGCCTCCCTGTTTTTATTGATTGGTTCCCTGGTGGTATATCAACAAATACAGTTTATGCGAGATCAGTCTTTGGGTATAGACATTGACCAAACCGTAGTGCTACGACCTCCTATTGCAACAGATTCCACCTTTGCGGCACAAAAACAAGCCCTAAAGGAAACACTTTTGCAGTACCCTGCCATAAAAAATGTAGCGGTTTCCTCTGTAGTTCCCGGTGAGGGGACAGGGGACAATGCCGGGGGAATACGGTTGGTGACCCAAGACGACTCGGAACAAAAGCAATACCGGTTTATTCGGGTGGACTATGATTTTTTGGACCTGTACGATACCAAGTTGATTGCCGGCCGAACGTTTTCGGAAGATTTTGGGGCCGATGCCGTCAATGTTGTTTTTAACCGAAAGGGAATCGAGCAATTAGGCTTTGATGACCCAGAGGAAGCTATTGGAAAGCAAATTGAGTTTTGGGGCGATCAATGTACCATTGTCGGTGTTGTAGAGAACTTCCATCAACAATCGCTTCGAGATGCTTATGAGCCGCTTATTCTCACCCTGAACCCCGGGGTATATGGATATTTTTCCATAAAAACGGATATGGCC
The DNA here is from genome assembly GCF_028285715.1 of Ulvibacterium sp. Taxonomy (GTDB): domain Bacteria; phylum Bacteroidota; class Bacteroidia; order Flavobacteriales; family Flavobacteriaceae; genus Ulvibacterium. Next base: position 226,444 of record NZ_JANQOO010000020.1, on the reverse strand, counting down.
CAAATATCCCAAACCCTTGCCCAAGTACAAACGGAATGGGATACTTTTTTTCCGGGAAATACTTTCGAGTATTTTTTCCTGGATGAACAATTTGATAAGCAGTACAAGGCAGATCACAGATTTGGCCAAGTGTTTGGGCTTTTTACGGTATTGGCCATCTTCGTGGCCTGTCTGGGTCTTTTTGGCCTAGCTTCGTTCACCACGTTACAACGCACCAAGGAAATAGGGATACGAAAAGTTTTGGGTGCGTCGGTACAGGGTATTTTAAAACTGTTGTACCGAGAATATGCGCTTTTGTTGGCCATTGCTTTTTTAATTTCCATTCCTCTGGCTTGGTATATGGCTAGCAATTGGTTGCAGGGATATGCATTCCACATATCAATTCATTGGACATTTTTTGCATGGCCCTTTGTGGCCATAGTGGTCATCGCTTTGGTTACCGTAAGTTTTCAATCGATCAAAGCCTCTCTGGCCAATCCAGTAAAAAGTTTGCGAACAGAGTAATTCATCAATCCACACTGAAGCTGTTTCAGTATAAAAAAGAACATAATGTTTAGAAACTATTTAAAAATCGCTTGGCGCAATTTAAAAAAGAACAAAGGGTATTCTACCATAAACATTGGTGGCCTCGCCTTGGGAATGGCCGTTACCCTAACAATTGGATTATGGATACAGGACGAGCTTACCCATAACGATTATTTTAAGAACAAGAACAGGATAGCGCAGGTATTCCAATCACAGACCTTTAATGGACAAATAGGTACAGGTCCGGCCATACCCAGACCCTTGGAAATGGCTTTTAGGGACGGTTACGCGGATAACTTCAAGTATTTGGTCATGTCGTCCTGGACCACTAGCCAATATCTGAAATATAAGGAGACCAGTCTTTCCCGTTCCGGTAATTTCATGCAGGCCGATGCTCCTGAAATGCTAGATCTTACCATTCTAAAAGGAGAAAAGGATGGTCTGCGGGAGATTAACTCCATTATGTTGTCCCAGTCCGCGGCGGAAGCCCTTTTTGGCGAGGAGGATCCCATAGGGAAAATTATTGAGGTCAATAGCCAGTATGATATGATGGTTACGAGTGTTTATGAGGATATCCCGGCAAATAATTCGTTTCATGATACCCAGTTCGTGATGCCTTGGGAAAAATATATCACTACCCAGGAATGGGTGAAGAATGCCATTAACTTTTGGGGCAATAACTCCTTTCAGATGTTTGTTCAAATTGCGGATAATACCTCTATGGAGAAAGTGACCGCTAACATTAGGGATGTAAAAAAGAATGCGGACGAGGACAATGCCGAATTTAACCCGCAACTTTTTCTTTTTCCTATGACCGAATGGTATTTGCGGGGGAATTTTGAAAATGGAAAGCAAGTTGGCGGGCGCATAAAGTACGTCTGGCTTTTTGGCATCATTGGGGCCTTTGTTCTGCTTTTAGCATGTATCAACTTTATGAACCTTAGTACCGCCCGTTCCGAAAAAAGAAGCAAAGAAGTAGGCATCCGAAAATCGATAGGCTCTCAGCGAAATCAGTTGATCAACCAATTTTTGAGCGAATCGTTCCTGGTAGTTTTGTTTGCATTTTTTCTATCTATCATAATTGTGTTGTTGTCCTTGAACGGTTTCAATGAATTGGCCAGAAAGGAAATCGAGTTTCCTTGGACAAGTACCAGTTTTTGGGGTATTTCTATAATTTTTATTGCATTTACCGCGCTTCTGGCGGGAAGCTATCCGGCGCTTTACCTCTCCTCCTTTAGACCGGTAGATGTACTGAAAGGAACCTTTAAAGCCGGAAAATATGCAGGATTACCGCGGAAGATTTTGGTGGTACTGCAATTTACGGTTTCCGTGGCCTTTATTATTGGGACGGTCATTGTAATGCAGCAGATAAACCACGCCAAGAATCGCCCTATCGGCTATGACAAGGAGGGGCTGGTCCAAATACCGACATTTAGTCAAGATTTTTCCGGGAAATATGACTTGATGCGAAATGAATTCCTGGCTTCCGGTGCCGTTGTGGAAATGTCATCGTCCAGTAGCCCTACTACCCGAATTTGGTCCAATCGTAATGGATTTGACTGGGAGGGCAAGCCCGAAGGATTTCAGGAGGATTTGGCCTGGACAGAGGTGTCCTGGGAGTATGCCAAATCCCTGAATTTGAAAATTGTACAAGGGCGCGATTTTTCCAGGGAATTTCCTTCGGATTCCAATGCCGTGTTGCTGAACCAAACTGCTGTAAAGTATATGGGATTGACCGACCCTATCGGTAAATTCCTAAAGGATAACGATGACGAGGATCCAGACCCGCCCTTGAAGATCATAGGAGTGGTGGAGGACATGATCGCACAATCACCTTATGAACCCGTAAAACAAGGGGTTTATGTTTTCGACAAGCATGGCAATGGCAGTTATTACAATCTTAGGTTAAATCCCAATCAAAGTGCAAATCAAAGTATAGCCACAATTGAAAGAGTCTTCCGAACACATTTTCCCAATATCCCTTTTCAGTATGATTTTGTGGACGACGAATACGGCGAAAAATTTGCTGCGGAGGAGCGGATAGGAAGCCTGTCGGCCATTTTTACCGCTCTGGCCATACTCATAAGCTGTCTAGGACTATTTGGGCTTACCTCCTTTGTCGCCGAACAGCGTACCAAGGAAATTGGGGTGAGGAAAGTGCTTGGAGCATCAGTGTTCAATGTTTGGAATATGCTTTCAAAGGACTTTTTAAAACTAGTGTCCATCTCCAGTTTTATTGCCATTCCCATTTCCTACTATGTAATGAATGGATGGTTGCAGGAATATCCATATCGCGTAATCCTGGAGTGGTGGATTTTTGCCTTGGCGGTTATCGGGGCCCTGGCCATTACAATTCTAACGGTGAGCTTTATAGCCATTAGGGCAGCAAATGCAAATCCGGTCAACAGTTTACGTACAGAATAGAACAACTTGGATCGGTAAGGTTTTCCAAGCATGCCCAGACCAGAGGATGAAGTCGGGGCGGAAGGCCTGAAAGGTCTACATCAAAAAACGAGAATCATGTTAAAGAATTATCTAAAAATTGCTTGGCGGAATCTGACCAAGAATAAACAACAGACCATTATTAACCTATTGGGACTAACCATTGGTACTGTAAGTTGCCTAACTATTTTATTATACGTTTTTGACCAAACGGGTTACGATGTACATCATGAAAATGCAGATTCCATTTATAGGATACAGACCAACATAGAGGGGGCAGGTACAGGCTCGGATGGAGCGCGTGTTGCAGGATCATCACCTCCCATTGCCTTTGCGGCCAAGGAGGACTTTCCGGAAATAGAGGAGGTCACTAGAGTGGTTTTGGTAGATCTCTTCAATGTTGATATCATACGAGCGGCAGGTGAGGAGAGTGGGTTTTACGAGTCCAAGGCCTATTTGGCCGATTCTACCTTGTTCAAGGTATTCAATTATAGGTTATTGGAAGGGGGCCCTACTGCCCTAAACGAACCAAGTACTTTGATTCTTTCCTCGTCTTTGGCGAAAAAATTGTTTGGAAATCAAAAGGCCTTGGACAAAACGGTCGAGATTTCTGGTTATGACGGCGACCCTTTGAAGCTTACTGTAAAGGGGGTTTTTGATGAGACTTTTGGAAAATCACATTTGAAACCCAATTATATCATTAGTATGAACACTCCGGGCCTGGGCGAGTGGGTAAAGGGTAACGACAATTACGCGCAGAATAACTTTGCCTACACCTATTTGAAATTGAAGCCAGGTACCAGTGCAAAGGAGTTGGAACAAAAATTCCCAAATTTCTTACAGGAACGGGGAGGGAGCGATCTTGCGGACATAAATATGAAGAAGGAACTGTTACTTCAAAAAGTAACGGACATACACTTGTATTCCCAAGGCATCAACGGACAGATTGATAGGGTATCGGATATTCAATACCTGTATCTGTTGTTGACCTTGGCATTTTTCATTCAGCTTGTGGCCTGCATCAACTTCATTAATCTAAGTACAGCCCGGGCCAACAAGAGAGCTAAGGAAATTGGGGTACGAAAGGTGGTTGGGGCGAATAGGAAATCCTTGGTCTCGCAATTTTTAGGAGAATCACTCTTATTGTCCTTTTTCTCTATTTTGATAAGTATTCCGATTACGTTGGTATTGTTGCCCTTTATAAACGAATTGGCACAAAGCGACCTTACCTATATAGACTTATTTCGTCCAGAAATCGTGTACTCCCTTTTGGGGATAGGATTTTTAACAGGGTTCACGGCCGGTATTTATCCGGCATTGGTGCTATCTTCCATAAAACCTGTATCAGCCATTAAGAGTACCATAAATCTACAGTCTGGAAATAGTGGGCTACGAAAAGGGTTGGTGGTTTTTCAATTTGTGATATCAATTACCCTGATAAGCACGGTCATCATAGTTATCCAGCAGTTTAATTATACCCAACAAAAGAATCTCGGGTACGAAAAGAACAATCTGATCGGCATTCAATTGAATACACGTAACGCGCGCGATAAATTTGAAGGATTAAAATCTGAATTTCTAAAGGTCCCCGGGGTTACCGAAATTTCCGGGAGTAGGGTTTCACCCTCGGAGGACATCATTAACGGGGCTAGTTTTTATATGCCGGGACGGAATCCTGAAGATCGTACCCAGGTACAAGTGAATCTTGTAGGGAAGAACTATATAAATACCATGGGGATCATTCTTTCCAAAGGTCGGGATTTCCGGGAATCGGATAGTACACAAATAATCGTGAACGAGGCTACGCTAAGGGCCTTTAATATTGAACCGGAAGATGCACTGACCTCAAGACTGCTAACAGGAGGAGAGAATGAATTTGAAATTGTAGGGGTAATGAGTGATTTTCATTTTTCCTCTCTCAAAGAAGCCATTCAGCCTTTGGTACTTTTTAGGGATGGTGACCCACATCGGTTGTTGCTGCGTTTCGAGACATCCAATTATGGGGAACTGATGGCCAATTTGGAGGGCATTTGGAAGGCAAATGTCAAGGATTCACCGTTTGTCCCGGCATTTATAGATAAGGAAGTGGAGAAACTATACGATGAGGAAAAGCGTGTAGGCCAAATCGCCGCTTTGTTTACCATCCTGGCCATAATCATTAGTTGCCTGGGTCTCTTTGGCCTGGTTTCCTATATAGCGGAACAAAAGAAAAAGGAAATCGGTATTCGAAAGGTATTAGGAGCTAGTATCAATTCAGTGGTACAACTGTTGACCAAGGACTTCCTAAAATTGGTAGGGATTGCCTTTTTGATCGCCTCTCCCATAGCCTATTATTGTATGCAACGCTGGCTTGAGGATTTTACGTATAAGATCCAAATTAATGTATGGGTATTTGTCCTGGCCGGATGTTTTGCCCTTATCATCACTTTGCTAACGGTAGGCTTTCAATCCATAAAATCGGCCGTTGCCAATCCTGTAAAGAGTTTGCGTACGGAATAAATCATCAATTTGTCCCCCTTTGGCGGATTAAAAAACAATACGACCATGTTTCGAAATTATCTAAAGACAGCTTGGAGAAGTCTCATTAAAAATAGGCTTCAAACGATTATAAATCTTTTAGGCCTAACCGTGGGTACGGTGTGTTGCCTCAGTATCTTGGCCCATGTAAATGCACAATTCGGGTACGATACCCATCATGAAAACGCTTCCGATCTGTATCGGGTAAGAACAAAGACCAAAAGCATACAGAACAATAGCATAGATTCTGATTTTGGTACGGCCAGTCCCCCAATAGCGTTCGCCCTAAAAGAGGATTTCCCGGAAGTATCCGAAGTATGCCGCATCGTTTATTTTGGAGAAGGCAATGAGCAATTGTTGCGGGTTTCGGACAGCGAAGAAGGGTATTTTGAACCTAGGGGATATGTGGCCGATTCTACTTTTTTTAAATTATTTAAATATCCTCTTTTGGAAGGCAATGGGAACGAGGCCTTAAAAGCGCCGAGCAGTATGGTACTTTCCTCTAGCTTGGCCCAAAAGCTCTTTGGGACCGAAAGCGCATTGAATAAAACATTGGTTTTGGGAGCAGGAGAGGGGCAAATGAATATTACCGTGACCGGAGTCTTCCAAGAAGGCATCCATAAGACGCACCTTGATCCCAATTATATCCTAAGCATGACCTCTCCCGGATTAGGGGCCTATGTAAGAAGTGTGGAGAACTATGCGACACAGAATTTTGTACATAGTTATGTAAAACTCGCTCCCGGATCAGATGCCGTAGCCTTGGAGAAAAAGCTCCCGGATTTTTTACAGGACAGGGGCTCTAATGATTTGGCTGCGGCAGGCTTTGACAAAACCTTGTTGTTACAGCCCGTAAAGGACATTCATTTATATTCCAAGGGTATTGAAATGCAGATTCATACCGTTTCCAACATTGAATATTTGTATGCTCTTCTGTTGTTGGCTGGAATCATCCAGTTGGTCGCTTGCATTAATTTTGTGAATCTTAGCACGGCCAGGGCAGGAAAACGGGCCAAGGAAATAGGCGTACGGAAAACGGTTGGTGCCGAAAAGGGATCCCTTATCAAACAGTTTTTGGGGGAGTCTGTACTGTTGTCTTTTATTGCCGTGTTTATTTGTATCCCCATAACTATTTTCTTGTTGCCCTTTATGAATGCCTTGACCGAGGGTAACTTGGTTTTTTCAGATGTCCTGAACTTAAGGATACTAATCCTCCTCTTTGGGGTTGGTCTTGTAACAGGCCTTTTAGCCGGATTTTACCCCGCCCTAGTGCTTTCGGCCATAAAACCGGTAAAGGTCCTTAAGGGAATTATCGACATCAAATCCGGAAATGGGAATTTTAGAAGGGCCTTGGTGGTGTTTCAGTTTGTGGTTTCCATAACCTTGGTTACGGCTGTAATTATTGTAACCCAACAATTAAAATATGCCCAGACCAAGGATATGGGCTTTGATAGGGAAAACTTGTTGGCCATACGTCTGGGTACTGAAGATGCACAGACCAAATTTGATGCCATCCAATCCCAAGTGGCATCCATTTCCGGAGTTTCTCAGGTAGCGGGTACCAATGATTATCCTTCGGCCATAATAATGCGTGATCTGGGCATACACCTGCCTGGACAGGACGATACCAATCAGACCGCTGTGTTCTACAGTGGTATTACCCCGAACTATTTCAATACGGTAGGTACAAAACTGTTGTCCGGTAGACCTCTTCGGAAAAATGACAGCAGCCAAGTGGTCGTAAACAAGGCCACTTTGGATGAGTTCAACATCAAGTTGGAGGATGCCTTGGCATCAAAACTGGTACAAACCTACGAGGGGATAAGTTCCACCTATGAAATTGTTGGCGTTGTCGAAAATTATCATTTCGCTACCTTGAAATCGGCTATTGATCCTATTCTATTGTACAATGACACCAGCCCAGATTGGTTGGTCCTAAAAACGGAAACCAAGGATTTTAAAACCACGTTGGCTCATTTGGAGCAGGCTTGGAGATCTATTACGCCCAATACCCCTTTCGTCTATACCTTTATCGATAAGGAAGTTGAAAAATTGTTCGCCGAGGAGAAACGGTTGGGTCAAATTTCCTTTGTATTTACGCTGTTGGCCATAGTGATCAGCTGCTTGGGCCTTTTTGGTCTAGTATCCTATGTTGCCGAACAGAAAAAGAAGGAAATCGGTATACGAAAAGTACTGGGGGCCAGTGTGAAATCCGTGGTACAGCTCTTGACCAGGGATTTTCTAAAGCTGGTCGGGATTGCTTTTCTGATAGGCTCACCTATTGCCTATTATTTTATGCAACGCTGGCTGGAGGGCTTTACCTATAAAATCGAGATTGAGTTCTGGGTATTTATCCTGGCTGGGGGTTTTGCCCTATTCATTACATTGCTTACCGTCGGTTTCCAATCCATAAAATCCGCAATTGCCAACCCTGTAAAAAGTTTGCGAACCGAATAAAGATCATCCTATGAAGAATATACTGTTTACAGCCTTATTTGGCATCTGTTTTTCTATCGTAATTGCTCAGGATGGGACTAAAGTGCCCTACGGTTACAATGAGAGTGTTGGCCAATATTTTGAAGTCGCCACGGATACCAAACTGTATTATGAAATTTACGGGGAGGGCGAACCGATCCTTATGCTTCATGGAGGGGTCTATGGTTATATTAATGAGTTTGAATTTTTTATCGACTCACTTTCAAAGAACTATCAAGTTATTTGTCTGGCTACCAGGGGACATGTAAAATCCGATATTGGACATGAGCCATTTACCTATGAGCAGCGCGCCAGGGATGCCAAAAAACTTATGGAACATTTGAAAATCGAAAAAGCAAAGGTCATTGGGTTTTCGGACGGAGGCTTCACGGCCTACAGAATGGCGGCCGATTATCCTGAATCGGTTGAAAGGATGGTCGTAATAGGAGCAGGAGATAGCCCAGAGGGATCCGGGGTAAATTATGGATATTCCGAAGAGAAATTAATGAAGGAGGCCGGAGGATATTTCAAAAAACGCCTAGCCGCCATGCCGGAACCGGAACGATGGAACGAAAGCCTACAATGGCTCAATGCACTTTATGAAAATGAAGTGGTGAGCGAAAAGATTTTCAAAAAAATTGAATGTCCCGTATTGCTTATGGCAGGGGATAAAGATCAATACTCAAATCCGGAAACCCTGTTAAAGGCACATGGATTCATAAAGGAATCGTCCTTGTCCATCGTCCCTGGATGTGGCCATGTAGTTTTCTATTGCAATTGGAACGCCGTTTGGGCCGTCGTTGAACCCTTTTTTAAAAAACAGTAATGTTCAGAAATCAACTAAAAATCGCATGGCGGAACCTAAAAAGAAATCCCCTGTTCTCATTAATCAATATCCTGGGACTTTCTACGGGAATGGCCAGCGCTTTCCTCATCTATTTTTGGGTCACGGACGAAACTATGGTGGATAGGTTTCATGCAAACGAGCCCAACCTTTATCAAATCATGATGAGGAGCGAAGAGAACGGTATTGTCAGGGTATTGGACGGAACACAGGGACCTCTTGCTGAGGCCTTGGAAAAAGATTTGCCCGAAGTGGAGCACGCCCTAACCGTTATGGATGGTGGAAAGTTGGGGATGAGTATTAGCTTTAAAAACGAAGAAAATCTGTTTAAAACCGAGGGGCTCTTTGCCAGTAAAACTTTTTTTGACGCCTTTACTTTTCCGCTGATCCGTGGCACTGCCTCTCAGGTACTATCCGACAAAGATGCGGTTGTCATTTCCGAGAATTTTGCCATAAAACTATTCGGATCGGTCGAAAACGCTATGAATCGCCCAATGGAATATAATATTTTTGGGAATGGACATTCTGCTAAGGTAACCGGTGTATTTAAAAATGTTCCCAACAATTCAACTTTGCAATTCAATTTTGTGGCCACCCGTAAAAAACTGCTGGAGGACATTTGGACCAATGGCCAGGTATGGACCAATACCGGACCGGACACCTATGTATTTTTGAAACCAAATGTTGATATTACCACCTTTAATTTAAAAATCGAAAGATTCATAGACAAATATGATGAATATAACACGTTCAGTCTTTTTTCTAGAAAGTTCTCCGATACATATCTTAAAGGGAACTATGAGAATGGGGTTCAAAGCGGAGGGAGGATTACCTACGTAAAGCTATTTTCCTTTGTTGCCATGTTGGTTTTGCTCATTGCCTGTATCAATTTTATGAACCTTTCCACGGCAAGGGTCTCCCGTAGGTTTAAGGAAATAGGGATCAAGAAGACCTTGGGGAGTACCCAAAGAAATTTGGTCATTCAGTTTTTGGCGGAGTCCATCTTCATTACCTTTCTTTCATTGGTATTGGCTCTGTTATTGGTCATTTTACTTATACCGGTCTTTAACTTTATTACGGGAAAAGAGCTTGGCATGAATTTGATTTTCCAACATATGTCCATCCTTCTTTTGGGTACACTAGCAACAGGATTTATATCCGGTAGCTACCCTGCATTTTATTTGTCCGGTTTTAGTCCGTTGGCAACCTTAAAGGGTAAATTTCAGGGGAAAGGCACGGAACTATTTGCCCGTAAGGGCTTGGTGGTCTTTCAATTTATGGCATCCTTGGTATTGATCATATCGGTATTGATCATTAACGACCAAATAAATTTTGCCCTTAGCAAACCCATGGGGTATCAAAAGGATAATTTGATTCATTTCGATCTTGAAGGAAAAGCCTATGAGAATGCACCGGTATTGTTTGATGAGATTGAAAAAATTGAGGGGGTAGAAAGTATAGGTGGCCTAAGCGAATCCCTTATTAGTGAGGATGGCGGCTCTTCTACGTATGGTATTGATTGGCCCGGGAAAGCGGAAAACCTGGAAATTGATTTTGTACTTCGCCGGATAGATGAAAATCTGATACAGACCATGAACATTGAAATGTTGGAAGGGGGTGCATTTACGGCTGAATTGGGATCTCCTGAAACCTATCTTGTACTTAACGAGGAAGCCATACGATTAATGGGCCTAAAAGATCCCGTGGGCAAAAAAATACAGCTATGGGGCGAGGATAAGACCATTTTAGGGGTAATGAAAAACTTCCATACGGCTTCGGTAATGCAGCCCATTTCCCCTGTGGTATTTAGGTACGGTTCCAATCTCGATTTGGCCATGGTCAGAATACGGCCGGGCACTGCGGCAAAGACCATTGAAAGCCTTAAGCAAATCTACACTAGCTTTAACCCCGGTTTCAATTTTAGCTTTGGCTTTCAAGACCAATCGGTAAATGCACAATATCTTACGGAACAACGTATTTTAAGCCTCTCCAGATATTTTGCCTTTTTGGCTATTTTTATTTCCTGTCTGGGCTTGTTTGGCCTTGCCGCATTCAATACGGAATTAAGGACTAAGGAAATCGGAATTCGTAAAGTATTGGGATCTTCTTCGCTCGGAATTTTAAAACTGCTGTCCACTGATTTTATGAAATTGATTATATGGGCCATTGTCCTCGCAATACCCATTGCATGGTACGCTATGAATGATTGGTTGTTACAGTTTGCCTATAGGATTACGGTGGGTTGGTGGGCCTTTGCGGTATCCGGCATTTTGGCCATATCCATAGCAATGCTTACCATAAGCTTTCAAGCGATTAAAGCGGCCAATGCAAACCCCGTTAAAAGTTTGCGTACCGAATAGATAGTGTATACATTGAAACCAAACAATTGGAAAACACAAAATAATAGAAAATGAAAACAAAACAACTAGCCGCCCTTGTATTGGTCTTTTGTACGATTGGACTGAAGGCCCAAATAACCTTTCCCGCAGATGGGAACAAGAAAGCCTCCGTCTCGGAGTTTATTGGGATTACCGAAGTCAAAATCACGTATTCCCGGCCCGGGGTAAAAGGCCGGGAAGGTAAGATTTGGGGCACTCTGGTCCATTACGGATTTGCAGATTTGGGATATGGTACCAGTAAGGCGGCACCTTGGCGTGCAGGGGCCAACGAAAATACCACCATTGAATTTTCCTCGGACGTGTTCATAGAGGACCAGCCCTTGGCAAAAGGCAAATATGGATTTTTTATCGCTATGGGCCAGGAAAAAGGCACTCTGATCTTTTCAAAATTCAATACCGCTTGGGGTAGTTTTTATTATAAGGAAAAGGACGATGCCCTTCGCGTTGAGGTTCCGGTGCAAAAGCTGGATGAAAGCGTGGAATGGTTAAAGTACGAATTTAACGACCAGACCAAGAATAGTGCCGTGGTTTCCTTGCAATGGGAAAAGGTAAAGATTCCCTTTAAGGTCTCCGTTGACTTGAATGAAGTGCAAGTAGAGACTTTTAGAAGAGAGGTGGATTCCGGTATTTTTTATCGCTATTGGCAAAACCTACACATGGCGGCCAATTATTGTCTCGTAAACAATATCAATTTGGAAGAGGCCCTGGATTGGGCCGATCGCTCCATAAACTCCTATTTTGGGGAATCCAATTTTAAGACTTTGTCCACCTATGCCGGCTTGCTTGGAAAGCTGGGCCGGGAACAGGAGGCGGATTCAATCATGCAAAAAGCCTTGCCCATGGGTACGGCCCAGGATTTGTTTTCGTACGGCATTGGTCTAAATAAAATGGAACAACATGAAAAGGCCTTAGAAATTTCCAAAACAAATTATGATCAAAACCCCGAGGATGTGTATGCCCATTTGGGGATGGTGAGTGCCCACTATCATCTGGGCGATAAAAAGAAGGCCTTGAAATTTTGTAAATCGGCACGGGGAAAAACCACGAATCAGATGTTCCTATCCTATATCGAAGGCCTGGTCAAGGACATCAATCAAGGCAACGAAATTTTTAAATAGACGGGAGCTACATGTTAAAACATCACATAAAAATGGCTTGGAGGAACCTTTTGCGCAACAAAGGGTATTCGGCTATAAACATTGGCGGCTTGGCCATGGGCATGGCTGTGGTTATGCTAATAGGATTATGGGTCCATGATGAATTTACCTTTAATAGCTACCATAAAAACAATGATCGAATTGCCCAAATTTATGAACGTGCCGAAAATCAGGATAACGGTGAAATCCAGGTAAGTAATGCCATGATGCATGTAACCGGAACCGTTTTAAAGGAGAATTACCAGGACCACTTCAAACATATTTTAAGAGCTTTTTGGGTTCTTGATTATACACTGGGCACCGATGGCATGACATTTACCCAAACCGGGGAATTTATAGAAGATGGGGCCTTGGAAATGCTTTCCCTTACCATGGTCGAAGGTACACACACCAGTTTGGAGAAAACCAATGCACTGGTCTTATCCGAATCCGCGGCCTTGACCCTTTTTGGGAAAGAGGACCCTATGGGGAAGCCCATAAAAATAAACAACAGCATGGATGCTGTAGTGACCGGCATCTATGAGGACCTACCCAAAAACACCAGTTTTGAAAATGTACAGTTCTTTGCGAATTGGGATTTATTTGAGGCTCAGGATCAAGGCATAGCAACTTCCAGGGATACCTGGGACAATTATTCCTATAATCTGTATGTTGAACTGAAACCCGAGTCCAATTTTGAAGTAGTGGACAAAGCTCTTAATCATTTCTTTATCGATTATGCCCCAAAGGAATTTACCAGGTTGGAGAAGTATCATCCTAAATTGTTCATGCATACCATGGACAAGTGGCACCTCTACGCGGAATTTGAACAAGGTAAGGCCACCAAGGGTCGCATTACCTTTGTTTGGCTTTTTATCGGGATAGCTGTATTTGTACTTTTTTTGGCCTGCATCAATTTTATGAATCTCAGCACAGCTCGGTCCGAAAAACGAGCCAAGGAAATAGGGGTCAGAAAAGCAGTAGGGTCTGGGAGAAAACATTTGATATGGCAATTTTTGGGAGAATCCCTTTTGGTTTCCGCAATGGCCCTGCTATGTGCCGTCGTATTTGTATCGATTTCCCTTCCCTGGTTCAATGAAATTGCGGATAAGAACGTGGGGATTCTATGGGGTAGTCCTTGGTTTTGGTCTATAGTCTTGGCCTTTACACTTTTAACAGGCTTATTGGCTGGAAGTTACCCTGCCTTGTATTTATCCTCATTTACTCCGTTAAAGGCATTTAGGGGAGCATTTAAGGCTGGCTCGTACACCTTTGTGCCACGCAAGGTTTTGGTAGTATTTCAGCTTTCGGTATCCATTGTCCTGGCCATTGGGACTATAATTGTTTTTGGCCAAATTCAATTTACTCAGGATAGGCCCATTGGTTATGATCATAGCCATTTAATTACCGTGGATATGAACAATCCGGATTACGACGGAAAATACAATTTACTACGTACCGAACTAAAAAATACAGGAGTAGTAGAGGAAATGGCACAATGTTCCTCCCCGCTTTCTGCATCGTATACAAGCTGGGGTGGATTTGATTGGCAAGGCAAAGATCCAGACAGGGATACAAATTTCAATGTCTTTCAAGTGACCCATGATTATGGGGAAACCATAGGATGGGAATTTGTGGAGGGCCGGGATTTTTCAAGGGAATTCGCCTCGGATTCCACTGCCATTGTCATCAATGAACGTGCGGTGGAGTATATGGATCTGGAAAATCCTGTCGGCACCTACATTTCTAGGCAGGGCCAACCTCTACAGATTATTGGCGTTACCAAGAATATGATTACGGATTCTCCCTATAACCCTGTAAAACAGGCCGTATTTTTCCTCAATTATACGAATACCAATTTTGTCCATATCAAAATAAAACCTGATGTAGGAACCCAATCTGCCATCGCTCGGATCGCATCGGTATTTGGCCAGATAGTTCCCTCGGCAAACTTTGACTACAAATTTGTAGACCAGGAATATGGGCGCAAATTCGAATCCGAACAACGGTTGGGCAATCTGGCCGGTGTCTTTACCCTTTTGGCCATTTTCATCAGTGGTTTGGGCCTTTTTGGTTTGGCTTCGTTTATGGCCGAACAACGGACCAAGGAAATCGGGGTACGGAAAGTGCTGGGGGCTTCTGTATACAATCTATGGCATATGCTTTCCAAGGATTTTGTGGCCTTGGTACTTATTTCCTGTTTCATTGCCATACCTGTTGCGTATCATTTTATGGGAAGATGGCTACAGGGCTACGAATACCGGGTAAATCTTTCTTGGGAGGTATTTGGTCTTGCCATATTTGGAGCGCTGCTGATTACCTTATTGACTGTAAGCTTTCAGGCCATAAAGGCGGCAAATGCCAATCCTGTGAAAAGTTTACGGACGGAATAAATACGGACGTAAGATCATAGATTTAAGACGTAAGATCGCAGGTTTGTCATTTGGGAACAAAGGTAAAGTACAATTGGGGGACCTAGGAAATAAAAACAAGGAGTATGTATAGAAATTATCTAAAAATTGCTTGGCGCAACCTTTGGAAAAACAGAGGGTATAGTGCATTGAATATTTTTGGTTTGGCCATTGGAATCACCTGTGCCGGCTTGATATTGCTTTGGGTGGAGGACGAAATAAACTTCGATAGTGTTTTCCCCAAACAGGAACTTGTGTACTACGTGCCCACAAACAATCGGTTTGAAGGTCAGTGGCGTACATTTTATCAATCCACCCCCGGACCTTTGGCACAGGCAATGAAAGATGAGATTCCCGGAATAGTAGGTAGTGCTAGGACAACTGGGGAAAATCTTTTGTTCACGGTTGGCGAAAAGGGCATTAACAGGTTCGGTAGATTTGTGGACCCCGATTTTTTGGACATGTTCAGCCTTTCCTTTATTGAGGGGGATGCCGCCACCGCCTTTGATGATTTTGATGCCATTGTGATTTCCAGGGAGACGGCCGAGCAACTTTATGGACGGAATACTACTGCCCTGGGCAGAGTGGTCCGGGTGAACAACGATACAAATTACCGTATTACAGGGGTTTACGAAAATTTGCCCAATAACGTGTCCTTTGGTTTTCAATGGGCGGCTCCTTTTGAAAGGTATGCGCTGGGCAAGGAGTGGATGAAGGAATACCGGAACGGTTTTGCCGACACTTTTGTAGAGCTTTCGCCGAAAGCCGATTTTGAAATGGTAGATGCCAAAGTACGCGAATTAATTCCCTCAAAAATAGGGGAAGAGGACAGATATGCCTTTCTCCATCCCATGAAGGATTGGCGTTTAAGATCTAATTTTGAGAATGGGAAAAAAGTAGGTGGTCAAATTGTCTATGTCCGGTTGTTTTCCTTTATCGCCCTGATTATTTTATTGATTGCCTGTATCAATTTTATGAACCTTTCCACGGCAAGAAGTGAGAAAAGAGCCAAAGAGGTAGGGGTTCGCAAAGTTTTGGGTTCTGGTAGGAGGAAGCTAATGGTCCAATTTATGGCCGAGGCACTGATTACCACATCCTTGGCGGCCCTGGCCAGCATCCTGTTCATTTGGATCCTGCTGCCCGAGTTCAACACTCTCATTGGAAAACAACTTCAACTTCCTCTGTTTGATGTAGCCCATTTACTTCCACTTTTGGGCATTACCTTTATTTGTGGTCTCACTTCGGGCTGGTACCCGGCATTTTATCTATCCTCTTTTAAGCCTGTTGAAACCATGAAAGGAGTGAAAGCCCAGGAAGGAAGCGCTCCCCTGCTACGTAAAGGACTAGTCATTGCCCAATTTACGGCTTCCATAGTATTTATTATTGGCACCATTGTGGTCTACCAACAAGTACGACACGTAAAAAGTAGGGAAATGGGGTATGAACTGGAGAATCTTGTTCAACTTCCGGTAAATGGGGATGTACTAATGAATTTTGGACCCATTAGACAGGAAATGATATCCACTGGTGCTGTTGAAAACGTAGCCTTGATGAATAGTAACATACTTTTTGGGGGTAATAACAGCTCCGGCCTTCAATGGGAGGGCGGCAAGGATACCGGGGACGTACTTATTTCCCAAAGATATATAAGTGCTCACTTTTTCGATACCGCGGGGATGGAAATTTTGGAAGGTCGTGGTTTTACTAACGATATTGGAACGGATAGTGAAAACGTCTTGATTACCCAATCCTTTTCAAAACTAATGGGCACGGGAAGTGCCATTGGCAAGCGAATACGTAGGAACGATACCGAATACACCGTGATTGGGGTAGTAAAGGATTATTTATATGGGGATATGTACGGGTCGAGCGATCCGGTCATGTTCTATAACAATCCCGAATATACCGGGAATATGTACGTGAGAATCAAGTCCGGTGTTCCTATGGCCAAGGCCCTTGCAGCAATGGAAGACGTAATGAAAAGACAGAACCCGGCCTTTCCCTTTGAATATGAATTTGTGGAAGACACCTTTAATGCTATCTTCACTAGTGAACAACTTGTAGGCAATCTTTCACGATCGTTCGCTCTTCTTGCTATCATCATTTCCTGTTTGGGCCTTTTTGGATTGTCGTCCTATACGGCTGAACAGCGACGAAAGGAAATTGGAGTACGCAAGGTCTTGGGAAGTAGTGTGGCTGGAATCGTCAAATTGTTATCAAAGGATTTCATAGGGCTGGTATTTATAGCCCTGCTTATCTCCGGACCATTCGCCTGGTGGATGATGCAAAAGTGGCTGGAAGGGTTTGCTTATCGCATTGAAATTAATGGATGGGTGTTTTTGATTGCCGGTTGCATTGCCATTTGTATTGCCCTATTGACCGTTAGTTTACAGGCCCTAAAAGCGGCAAATGCCAATCCCATAAAAAGTCTGCGGACGGAATAAACCCCGTATCACCCTGAGCGCAGTCGAAGGGAAAAGGGGATTGTACTAAAAACTAAAGATTGGATTTATTAAGAGAACGAGAGCCATGTTTAGAAACTATTTAAAAATAGCTTGGCGTAACCTTTGGAAAAACAAAGTATTTTCCTTGATCAATATTGTAGGACTTTCCATTGGGTTAAGTGCCGCTTTTGTTATTGGGACAATCATCTATTTCGATTTAACCTTTGATAAATTCCATCCGGATGGTAATCGTATTTATCGGGTTACCACTGAGTTCACTTCGCCGGATGGCAATTTTTACAATCCGGGTGTATCCGTGCCGCTGGGGCAGGCCCTCAAGGAGGAGCTGACCGGTATAGAAACCGTAAGCCCCTTGTATACAATTTCCATGCATCAGGTGGAGAATGTCGAAACCGAAACACTATTTAAAGACCCTGAAAATGTAATTCATACAGACAGCAATTACTTTCAGTTGTTTCAGTATAAGTGGTTGGCAGGAGATGTAAACAAAATCCTGTCAAACCCAAATGAAGTAGTGTTGACAAAAAACAGGGCCAAAAAGTATTTCCCAGACCTATCACCCAATGAAATTGTGGGTAAAGTATTGATATATAATGACACCATACCTTTAAATGTCAGTGGTATTGTTGAGAATTTTAAGGACCGGAGCGACCTCATTTTTGAGGAGTTTATTTCGTACAAGACGATAGGGGACAATGGACTGAAGAATAGATTGGGGAGCACAAACTGGAACAGTACGAACAGCGCATCACAGCTATTTGTAAAACTAAACAAAAATGCAGATGTGGTATCTGTTCAAAGACAGCTAGATCTTTTGGCTGCGGAACATCTTGATGAAGAAATGGTGGCATTCGGCCAGAAAAGGAGATTTTATCTACAACCTTTGGCCGATATCCATTTTAACCCCAATTATGGAACATATGACTATACCAGAAGCCAGGCCAGTAAGCCCGTTTTGATTAGTTTAGCCTTTGTTGCTTTGTTCCTACTTCTTTTAGGCTGTATCAATTTCATTAATTTGAATACGGCCCAAGCCACACAACGTGCCAAGGAAATCGGTATTCGCAAAACCCTTGGAGGTTCTAAAAAACAACTGGTTTTCCAGTTTTTGGGAGAGACTTTTCTATTGACCGTTACCGCCGCCGTTGTGTCCTTGTTTTTTTCATCTTGGTTAATACGGGTATTTTCCGACTTTATTCCCGAAGGGGTGAGCTTTGGACTTTTTAAAAGTCCGGTATTGATTGTTTCGGCGATCCTTTTAATGTTCGTATTAACCTTGTTATCCGGATTTTATCCTGCCTTGGTGCTTTCCCGTTTTAAACCGGTGTCAGTGCTTAAAAATCAAGTTTTACCAAGTAGCGATAAAACTTCCCTCCGAAAGTATCTTACCGTCTTTCAATTCGTTATTGCACAAGTCTTTATCATTGCTACGGCATTGGTCGGTAAACAGATCCACTATTTGATGACCAAGGACATGGGATTTAAGACCGAGGCCATTGCATATTTGAGGACGCCTTACAATGAGCCTTCAATCGACAAAAGAATCCGCCTTTTGGAAAAGCTAAAAACAGACCCTCATATACAGGACGTTGTCTTGGCTGGAAATCCACCGGCCTCTGGAAGCACTTTTTCTTCCTCGATTGTTTATCGGGATAGGGAAAATGAAGTGCAGGCCAGTATACAATTGCTTTATGGAGACAGCGACTACAGACGACTCTATGAAATACCTTTATTGGCAGGGAGGGATGTGTTGAACGATACCATTAAGGAGTATGTCATCAATGAAACCTATATGAAGCTTTTAGGCTTTAAGAAACCTATGGAGGCAATAGGCCAATCCTTGATATTGGGAAGAGAGCCATATCCTATAGTTGGGGTGATGAAAGACTTTTACCAACGTTCCTTACGAACCGCCATTAAACCCATGGCCTTGATCGGTGATTGGGAACGGAGCAGACATTCACAGTTCAACACGATTCATTTTTCCATTGGAGGGAACAAGTCATCAGACTTGACCAGTGACATCGCCTTAGTCGAAAAGGCTTGGAAATCCATTTATCCCGATTACGATTTTGATCCTAGGTTTATAGATGATACCGTTTCAAGGTTCTATGAACAGGAACGCAAAACCTCAGCCTTATTAAAATGGGCCACCGGCCTTACTATCCTAATCAGTTGTTTAGGCCTCTTGGGCCTTGTCATCCACACAACGGAGCGCCGGACAAAGGAAATAGGAATTCGGAAAGTATTGGGTGCCTCATTGGCGCAGTTAAACCTGTTGCTTTGTAAGGAATTTTTAGTCTTGGTAGGTATTGCCTTCGCCATAGCCACACCCATAGCTTGGTGGGGCCTGGACTATTGGTTACAGGGTTTTGCCTATAAGACGGCCCTAAGTTGGTGGGTCTTTTTTCTGGGCGGAATCACTATGCTGTTCATTGCTATGGCAATTATCAGAATTCGTACGATTGCCGCTGCCAATGCTGACCCCATAAAGAGTTTGAGGACGGAATAAACAAGATTTAAGATATAAAACCAGGGGCCCGTATTTTGAGAGTAGGGACAAAGTATACCAGGAAAACCTAGGCAATAGAATTAAGGATTATGTTTAGAAACTATCTAAAAATCGCTTGGCGTAACCTTTGGAAAAACAGGTTCTATTCCGCTATAAATATTGTGGGGATTACGGTCGCTATTACCTGTTTACTTTTTGCATTGATTTACTGGAACGATGAGCGTAGTTTCGATGATTTTCATACCCATAATCCAAACTTATATCGAATCACCACAAACTTAGTCGAACATAAAGGGGCCATTGCCCAAACCGTAGGTACAACGGGTCAAGTACAGGGACGGGCATTCAAGGAGGCCATACCTGAAATCAAAAAGTATGCCCGTGTCATGGGGGGTCAAATTAGCAGTGAAGTTTCTGCAGGGGAGAAAACCCTTGGCCTTAACACACTTTTTGTTGACACCAATTTTTTTGAGGTCTTTACTTTTCCCTTATTAGATGGAGACATGCAAACCGCGTTGAACGAGGTAAACGCTGTTGTACTTTCTGAAACTACGGCATTGCGACTTTTCAATACTACGGATGTAGTGGGCAAAGTGCTACATATGAAATCAAACCCTTCCTATCAGCGATTAAAAAAACCGTTGGTTATTTCGGCAGTAGCAAGGAATCCTCCCAAAAACTCTTCCATTCAATTTGATATTTTACTGCCATTCAGCTTTCTTGAACTTGCTTTTGTAGACACAAACTGGCTAAATGCGTATTTGGGAACCTTTGTTGTTTTGGAACCTTCGGCGGATTTCAAAGCGATACAACAAAAATTTAATCGTGTATTTGCCATCCACGCCAAGGATCAGGTGGAACAGAACATTGCGCGCTATGGCTTCGATTCCAAAATCAATTATGGCTTGCAGAATATGCTGGACGTTCACCTGACCCCGCTCCTGAGCGACAATGATTTCAATGGTGAATCCGGGATTGTTAATACAAGCAACCCCTTATATTCCATTGTTTTTATTGCCATTGCCTTGTTGATCGTATTCATGGCGGCCATTAATTTTATAAATATAAACATTGCTTCGGCCATAAACAGGGCCAAAGAAATTGGGGTTAGAAAAATAACCGGTGGCAACAAGACTCAAATTATTACACAGTTCCTTATGGAATCGGGCCTGCTTTGTGGAATGTCATTGCTACTTTCCCTATGTGTCCTAAAAGTGTTGACCCCATTTTTTAACACGCTTACGGATAAGCAGTTTGTATTTGCGGAAATACTGAATCTCCACGCGGGGATCTTTTTAATTTTAATTTTTGGATCGATTGTTTTACTTACCGGACTCTATCCGGCTTTTGTCCTTTCCAAATTAAATCCTTCGGAGGTGCTTTATAACAAATTGAAATGGAGCAGCAGGAATTTAGCCGGACGTGGATTGGTTGTTTTTCAATTCTCATTGGGTATATTTTTGCTCATTGCGGCCATTGTATTCCATGACCAAATGGATTATATACGAACCAAGGATTTGGGCTATAATCCCAACCAAATCGTTACCACTTCCATTTCAGGGAACAGGGATCATGCCGCTATCGGCAAGGTATTGAAACAAGAATTGTCCAAAGAATCGGCAATACAATCAATCTCGTATCGTCATAATTATTTTTCTGGGGGTGTACTTGTAAATAATAGACAATTGGAAACTCAGTTTAGGAGGGTCGATGAAAACTATTTGCCGGATGTTGAAATTCCAATTCTCTTGGGGCGGAATTTCTCTCCTGATTTCACGACCGACCCGACAAAATCAGTTATTGTAAACGAGACATTTGTACAGGAGAGCAATTTATCCGATCCAGTGGGAAAATCGATAAGCTTAATTGAGAATGATGAAGGTCAACAGAGGAAAACCATAATCGGGGTGGTGAAGGACTTTCATTTTGGTTCGCTCAGGGAGCCTATCAAACCAATGGTTATGTCCATGCTGCAAGCCCCATATGGGAAAATTTTGGTCAAATTTCAACAGTCAAGGCAACAGGAGGCTATTCAGGCATTGGAAAAGGGGTACAAGACCATTATGCCGGATGCCGTCTTTACCTATGATTTTTTGAGTGATTTGAACGCAGAACAGTACAAAAGGGAGCAGCAATGGCAAAAACTGGTCAATATAGCCACCGTTCTGTCCCTGATCATTTGTTGCATTGGATTGTTGGGTATGGCCCGCTTGTCAATAAATCAACGTATTAAGGAAATTGGGATTAGAAAAGTTTTAGGGGCAACGGTTTCACAAATCGTGGGGCTTCAAACGACCAATTTCCTGAGATTGATTGGTATTGCTTTTGTAATTGCGGCTCCTATCGCTTGGTTAATGGCCGATTCATGGCTTCAAAATTTCGCATATCGTATAGAGTTGTCATTTGGGTTGTTGGTCTTGGCAGGAGCAATATCGATATGTATTGGTACGGTAACCGTAAGTTTTCAAGCTATAAAGGCGGCCAGTACAAGCCCTGTAAAGAGTTTGAAGGCCGAATAAAGCCATAAAAACATAGCGGGACACCTTGTAGCTCTAGACAGAAATGCCGAAATTAGTTGCGTTAATCCTATGAACCTGTCCGGTTAAAAAGTGAACGAGGATGTGTACGCGATTTATACAAAAAATAGTTTTCGAAATATTGGTTTTATCTACTTTCACGGCCCTTGGGCAAATACCACCGGTAAATAAAAATGCCACTAAGGAAGCCAAGGCCCTTTTGCAGTATATCCACACCCTGGATGGGAAGATCCTATCCGGACAACATAGTTACAATCACGAACCGAAGCGGTATTATGATCGGGCCCGGGAGATCAGTGGAAAATACCCGGCCGTGTGGGGAACCGATTTCTATTGGAGCGGTTCTGAGGACCCGGGGGAAGGGGTAGTCCAGGAAGCGATACGAAAGTATAAGGAAGGCGCTATAATTACGCTAATGTGGCACGTGGGCAAACCTACGGACGATGCCCCATTTCCATGGAAAAAAAGCGTGCAGGGCGAAATTTCAGATATCGAATGGAAAGACTTGACCACCCCTGGAACTAACTTGCACAAGAGATGGTTGGCACAGGTGGATCATGTGGCCCATAGTCTTAAAAAGCTGCAAGAGGCCAATATCCCAGTATTGTGGCGACCTTATCATGAAATGAACGGGGTTTGGTTTTGGTGGGGCGATAAAAAAGGCCCGGAAGGGTTCTCCAAGCTTTGGAAACAACTGTTTATGCGCTTGGTAGAGCACCATAAGTTGAACAATCTTATATGGGTATGGAATGCCAATGGCCCTAGGGACATTCCTGAAGATGAGGCCTTTGATTATAAGGACTACTATCCCGGACATGAATATGTTGATATTCTGGCCACGGACGTATACCATTCCGACTATGAACAGAAGGATTACGAGCAATTATTGACCTTGGCAGAGGGCAAACCTATCGCTCTGGGGGAGGTAGGGACACTTCCCAAAATCAACGTCCTGAAGGCACAACCCCAATGGTCCTGGTTCATGATATGGTCCAATTGGCTGGAGACTGCCAATAACGAAGACCAGGTAAAGGATGTCTATGACTACGAAAAAACCATTGATAGGGAAAATATTGGGCTTCGAAAATAATCCGGAATATTTATCCGATAGAACTTACCGAACATTCCTTTTATCACCCCTGTGCTAAATAGCGGTCTTAAATACCCCTACCTCAGGGAAAGTATTCTAACCGGTTAAAAGATGACATACGCCGTTTACATGACGAAACATGGAGAACGGAGACCTTGCCCCTAATTTAGACCTTGCAATACCATAAGCAACAAGTGGTGCCCTAGATGGGCTTCACTTGAACTAACTTCAAAAAATACAAGCTGTTATGAAAACTCAAAACTACTTTTGCTTCATCTTCGCATTGACTCTAGCACTTACTTCTTGTTCAATCCAAGCGCAAATCACCTTGAACCAAAATATTGGGGAAACAACGGGAGAATGTTCTCCGTCCAATGAGCCTGGTATTTCTTACGGAAGGGCCTTTGTGCTAGAAGATTTTGGCATCACTGAAAACGACCAACTTATACTTGATTCGGTAGAAATTGCATTCAGACAATGGTATGGTCAGAATGCCCTAGGAATGATCCGTATCAACGTTTACGAAATTGATGGGGATTTTCCAAAGTCCTTTGACCCTGCCAAATTGATAGGATCGAGTCAGGATGTCACTCTCACCGAGATGCCCTCACCTTTTACAAAGCCCACACCCCTACAAAAATTACAAATCAATTTCGATGCCCCCGTGATTATCCCTTCCCTAATTAAAAAAGTATTTATTGAAGTTACTCCCCTTGTGTCAGAGGGGCATTTCCTTCAAGCGGCTTTTACCAAGGGAGAAACCGATTCGGCCTACTTTAAGGATTATGCCACTTCTGAATATACCATGGCAGTATCACAGCGCGAAATTTCCCCCAATTACTATTTAAAGGCTTTCGGCACCCTCAATAGAATTTCCGACTATCGAATCAACTATATTTCCGCCTGCTCCGATCTATCGGCAAGTTTTGATCTTACCGATAGTCAGCAAATCGCCACTGTAGCCTGGGATTTTGGAGATCCTGATTCTGCGGAAGACAACAACTCTACTGATCTCAACCCGGACCATGAATTTTCATCGGGAGGCACCTATACCATTACGGCCAAAATTACAACGAAGGCATGGCGCGAAGTAAAGGTCACAACAACCTTAAGCGTTACGGACAGTATTACGGTATACCCTGTGGACGATCTATTTGCCTTTGAAACCACTACCGATACGGGTACCTCCTATGCTTTTGATACCTCCTTAGTTGAATCCACCATTCTTGGCGGACAGAGCGGTCTAGTTGTTTCCTATTTTGATGAGAAGGGTAATCCACTCCCTAGCCACATGAGTAATCTTGATGTTGGCACAGAAACCATTACGGCCCGGGTGGCCCGTCCAAAAGATCCAGGTTGTTATAAGGAAGTAGCTTTCAACCTTATTGTACAGTCTCCATCTTTGGCCCTTTCTTCTCAAGAACCAGTTGGTTTGAAAAGATAATTTGACAGGATTTTTAAGTATTCCAACCTCTCGAGCATGGGCAAACGGTTCCCGATAACCAGGTTGGTACTGAAATTCCATTTTTCGCGAAGAACATAAACTCGTTTCCTATCCCTTTTCCAAATCTTATGATGAACATAGTCCCATATCATGGGACTATTGCTTTTGGGGTCATTAATCCAACCATTCCTATTGCCTTTAAGAACATAGTCTCAATTGTATCGCCCAAACCTTGTAAATATATTATACACCTTTTGTCCAAATATTTTACATATAGCCGCTTTTTTCTTTTAATCTATTTTGCAATAGACTGATTGTTAGTATGTTGTGGATGTGGCATGAAGATCGAAGGAAAAGTTAAGGGCTTCGATTCCATCACTTTATAGCGTGTCTTGAGACGGGGGCCATCTTGGCCCCCTCATCGGTACTATAAATACAATTAAATATTAGACAAATTGGCAAAGTCATAGTACGAATCTCCTAAAAGGAAAATCATCAAAAAACGGAAATTATGTTGTTCAACTTCATTAAAATCGCACGTCGCAAATTATGGAACAAAAAAGGAAGCACTTTTACCAAACTGTTTAGCCTAGCCATAGGAATAGTAAGCCTTTTTTATATTGCCATCTATCTTTATCAGGAGTTGAATTATGATACTTTTCACGCGAATTACGCAAAAATAGTTAAGATCAATACCACTATTGATTCTCCGACCGGAAACCTTTCGTTGGGTCTTAGCGCCGTTCCGGTAGGCCCTTATGTGAAGGCTCAATCCCCGACGGTGGAGGAATTTGTCCGTATCAACAAGGAATATGGAAGTCATGCCATTAAATATGGGAACAAACTCTTCTCAGAGAGCGAGAACATTTACTATGCAGACCCTTCATTTTTTGAGGTGTTCGATTTTGATTGGGTTGCAGGAAACCCATCAGCTGCCTTGGATGGTCCGGATAAAATAATTCTTACGGAAGGTACAGCCGAAAAATACTTTGGAAGTGTAAACGCCCTGAATAAGGTTTTGCTTTATGACGATGTGCCATTTACGGTTTCGGGCGTAATCCGCAATCTTCCCTCTAATTCGCACTTACAGTTTGATTTTTTGATTTCAATGGCAACGTTCCTCAAAAATAGGCCCAATGTAAATGAGAATTGGGAGTGGTTTCCAATGAACACATACCTATTGTTAAACGAAGGGAACACCAATTTGGAGCAAGTATTACGGACCGTTCCCCAGTATCTTGAGGAGAGCAATACCAATGATCGTTACACACTTTCATTCGAACCTCTGGATGGATTACATTTTAGTTCCCCAAAGCTGGGTGAACTTGGACCAAAAGGAAAGCGTTCTAACCTGTATATCCTATTTGCCATTGGCATTATGATACTTTTATTGGCGGTCTCCAATTTTATAAATCTCACGACCGCACAACTTACTGTGGAGGCAAAGGACGTTTCCGTGAAGAAGACCATTGGGGCCTCCAAACCCGATATTTTCAAGCAATTTTTTGTAGAATCGCTGTTACTTACGGCATTAGCTACGGTACTTTCCCTGGTTTTGGCCTTCCTGACATTTCCATTTTTTGAAGAACTTATGGGAGGCCATTTTGACACGGATTTCCTTTTGAACCCCTTTTTTATTTCCGCACTTCCCTTGATTCCTTTGGCATTGACCTTACTCGGAGGCATTTATCCAGCAATAAAGTTTGCCAGGATTTCAACCATCCATAAACCCAAGCCGGATGGTAAGTACAACAGCATCTTGAATACAAGGACATCTTTACTGGTATTTCAATTTACCATAACCAGTGCCCTGGTTATAGGGTCATGTATCATTTATTATCAGTTGAATTATATCCAAAATCAAGATTTAGGCATGGATACCGACCATAAAATCGTGCTGGATTATGGCCCTAATTCGACAGTAGGAACAGCCTTTGAGTCTCTAAAACAAGAACTTGGGGCTATTCCTGGAGTGGAGGCAGTAACCTTTAGTTCCCATGTCCCAGGACAGACACCAAATGGGGTAGCAACACAACTTTTGGATGTAAACGGACGGAGCAGCAACGGTGAAATAAATTTAAATCTCGTAGACTACAGCTTTGTCGAGAACTATGGGCTGCAGCTTGTAGCAGGTAGGGATTTTAGAAAGGGACCTGGGGACGAGACCTCGGCACTTATCCTAAACGAGGCTGCCGTCAAGGCCTTTGGATATGAAAATCCCGAAGATATCTTGGGGGCCTCCTTTGAACAATGGGGCGGCAATGGTACGGTAATCGGGGTAGTGAACGATTTTAACTATTTATCCCTTCATGAGGAAGTAGGGTTATTATCCTTAAAAATATGGCCGGAACAGTTTATGAAAATTACGCTTACCATTGCCCCCAACAGCGTAAAAGAAACATTGGGAAAACTGGAAAGCAAATGGGCTACATTGTATCCCAGTATCCCCTTCAACCACTATTTTGTAGATGACAACTTTAAGGCCCAATATGATAAGGACCGACAATTTGCTGCTATCATCAATATGTTTACGATGATTTCCATCTGCATAGGGATTTTAGGGTTGATCGCCTACGTCAGATTTTGGTGCGAGAGACGCAAAAAGGAAATATCCATACGCAAGGTTTTAGGGGCCAGTGCCTTGCTGCTTGTATGGAAGCTCTTAAAAAGCTTTAGTATTCCGGTATTGATTGGTTTTGGCATCGCTATTCCTGTTTCTTACTACTTAGGAGGACAATGGCTACAGGAATTTGCCTATCGTTTTGACTTAAACTGGTACTTCTTTGCCTTGCCTATGGCGCTTCTTTTGGCACTAGTATGGTTTTCCGTGGGCACACAAACGTTGAAATTGGTCTGGACCAATCCTGTCGATAATTTAAAAGAAGAATAAAGGTGCATTATGTTTAAAAACTATCTAAAAATAGCGTGGAGAAGTCTCCTTAAAAATAAAGGTTATTTCTCGATTAATGTATTGGGGCTTTCCATTGCCTTAACAGTATCCTTTCTTATGTTGCTTTGGGTACAGGATGAATTCAGTATGGATAAGTTTCATGCCAATGACGATCAACTATACCGGGTAAAACGCACTATTCCCTTGGAAGAAGGAATTTTGGATGTATACGCCGGAATATCCTACCCCCTTCTTAGGACGGCCAAGGAACAATTGCCCGAAATTGAGAAGTACATTACCCTAGGCCGTAGTTTTGAGGATAACCTAAAGTTGGATAATGTTGATTTTAGGGCTTCGGGCACCTTTGCCAATGCCGATTTCTTTTCTAGTTTCTCTTTTCCGATACTATTGGGGGATATTACCCAATTGGATAAAAAACCTGAGGCCCTGGCCATTTCAGAAAATCTGGCAAAACGATTTTGGGGTTCTAGTTGGCGCAAAAAAGCTATAGGAAGCAGCATAACCATTTTAGATAATGGCGACTTTACCGTCGAGGCTGTATACCAAGATTTTCCGAAACAATCCTCCATTCAAAATGATTTTTATTACAGCTTTGATAAATACCTAAATGATAATGATTGGATGCTGGAGTGGGGCAACAACGGAATGCAAGGCGCCTTTTTATTGCGACCCGATGCTGATCCAGGGGAAGTCTCCGTAAAATTGAACAAACTCTTTCAAGCCAACATAAAGGGAGAATTCAAAGAGGGTTGTTTTCTTCAAAAATTCTCGGACAATTACCTCTATAATCAGTTTGATGAAAAGGCTCAGGTGAGTGGGGGCCGTGTAGAATATGTAAGGATATTTACCCTGGCCGCTATTTTTCTTTTGATTATTTCATGTATTAATTTTGTAAACCTATCCACGGCCCATGCCACCAAAAGAGCAGGTGAAATAGGGGTGCGCAAGGTAATAGGGGCAAAAAGAAACAACCTTATGGGGCAATTCCTTACCGAAACGTCCCTGATTACCGGGATATCGTTTTTGATTGCCTATATGTTCACCCTGTTGCTTTTACCAAGCGTTAATGGTTTGGCAGAAAAACAACTTTCATTGAACTTTGCGGAACCGCTCATTTGGTTGGGTGTTTTTGTGGTTTTTGTAGGTGCCACCTTGCTTTCCGGAATCTATCCGGCCCTGGTCATTTCGTCCTTTAGGCCTATCACCGCATTAAAGGGTCAGGGCCAGGAACAGAAAAATACCATATCCTTAAGAAAGGCTTTGGTTGTACTACAATTCGGATTGGCCTCAATTCTCATCGTGGCAGCCCTGGTGGTACGATTGCAGATCGAGTATATCGATCAAAAGGATTTGGGAATTGCGAAGGAACAATTGGTATCGATCCATCAGGATAAAGCTCTGACCGCAAAGTATGAGGTGGTACGTAATGAACTGCTTACTTCCAATGCCATTGAGGATGTTACCTTGGCCGGTCCCTCCCCCTTAAATATGGTGGCTTCTTCCAGTGGGGTCAGTTGGCCGGGCAAGACTTTGGAACAGGAAAACATTGAATTTTCCCTGTTATGGACAGCGCATAATTTTGCAGATGTATTCGATATTCCGTTAAAAGAGGGTAGTTATTATCAGGAGGGTAGTACGGATACTTTGAATATTGTTCTTAACGAAAAGGCCATTGAGATTATGGGGATTGAAGATCCTATAGGAAAAAGCATTCAGCTATGGCGTAAACCCCGGCAGATAATCGGGGTACTCACGGATTTTCATAACCGATCGTTGTACGAACCTATACAACCAGCGGTTTTTCTTTTAGATCCTGACAATGCCGGGAATATGTTTGTAAAGTTGCAAGCCGGAAAGACCAAGGAGGCCTTGGCTTCGTTGCAAACCGTATTTACAGAAACCTTACCGGATTTGCCCTTACACTATGAATTTGTGGATGAGAAATACGCGGCCGCCTATAGAAGTGAGACCCTGACTGGGATTTTGGCCTACTATTTCGCCATTATTTCCATACTTATTTCATGTTTAGGTCTTTTTGGCCTCGCTACGTTTATGGCCAAACAAAGGACCAAGGAGATCGGCATCCGAAAAGTGCTTGGCGCAAGTGTGGGAAGTATTATAACACTTATTTCCAAGGATTTAATGAAACTGGTTTTGTTGGCGGTATTGATAGCATCACCAGTTGCTTATTACTTTATGAATAACTGGCTACAAGGTTTTGCCTATAAAATCCAAATCCACTGGAGCGTATTTGTAATAACCGGAGGCTGTGCCATATTGATTACCTTACTGACCGTAGGTTGGCAATCGCTAAAATCAGCCAATGCCGATCCTGTGAAGAGTTTAAGAACCGAATAAAAAATAGACCGGCAGGTCCTGTTAAGAATCAGAGCTATGTACAAACTATTCCTAAAAATTGCAACCCGTTACCTGTTTAAAAACAAGCTGTATTCCTTCATCAACATTTTTGGTCTGGCTATTGGCATTGCCTCTTTCGTTTTAATCATGCTGTATGTAAATCATGAGCGTAGTTATGATAAATTCAAAGGTTCTGAAAATGTGCAGCGTTTGTTTATGGACTACTTGGAAGGGGGTGAGTGGGTTCCCGGGGACGCAAATGCCTATATCGTAAGTGGCCCTACACTAAAGGAGGAATTTCCTGAAATATTGGATTTTGTACGACTTAGGCGGATGAGTGAGGTTGTACTCCTACAAGGCAATTCCATCTATGGTGAAAATGTCGGATCTCTCGCCGACCCTTCCTACTTTGAGATTTTTAATCGAAGTCTCAGCAAGGGAGATGTAGAAAAGGCATTGAGCGAACCTTACTCCATAGTGTTGACCCAATCATTGGCCGAAAAAATATTTGGCAATGAGGATGCCATAGGTAAGACCTTAAAGGTATTTGACGGAAGAA
This sequence comes from Ulvibacterium sp., assembly GCF_028285715.1. Lineage (GTDB taxonomy): Bacteria > Bacteroidota > Bacteroidia > Flavobacteriales > Flavobacteriaceae > Ulvibacterium. The sequence continues at coordinate 195,819 of NZ_JANQOO010000020.1, read as the reverse complement.
GTCCAAGTTTTTCCGTTACCGGAATCCTTGGGGACGATACTCGAAATACACATATAAAAAACGACTTTTTGATTTCCTTCACGTCTTTTTATAGTTGGGAATCGTTTAAAGGTGATTGGGACTATACCTGGAACCAGAATATGTATTTCACTTACCTGAAACTGGATCCCATGGCAGATGCAAGTCAGCTAAAGGAAAAGATCAAGGATTTTAAAGTAGAAGCCCTTCCCTATGAAAGGCATAATATTGAACCTCTGGAGGATATTCATCTCTATTCGGACAAACCCTATGAAGCAGAGGCTAATGGAAGTGTAAGCAGGGTACGGTTTTTAATGGCCATCGCCTTGATTATCATTATTCTTTCTTGGTTGAATTATGTAAATCTTTCAACGGCCAAATCCTTGGAGAGAGCAAAGGAAATGGGAATACGAAAGGTAGCCGGGGCCCAAAAGCCACAAATTGTCCTGCAGTCGCTTTTGGAATCGTTTTTATTGAACTTCATTGCCATAACCATAGCAACAGTCATCATATTGATCGTGCTGCCCCTTTTCAATAGCTACATCGGAATGGAATTGACCTTGGATTTTTCAACGGTTAAAGCATTTCTACCAATAATCGGATTTATTGTTATGGGGACTTTGGTATCCGGCCTCTACCCAGCTTTTATGTTAAGTAATTATACTCCCGCTAAGGCCCTAAAAGGAAAGATCAGGACTTCCAAAAATGGTTTGACCATAAGAAAGGCCTTGATTACGGGCCAGTTTTTGGCCACCATTATTTTGCTTATGGGCACCATTGTGGTAACGCAACAAATCAAGTTTTTGCAGAATCAACCCATTGGTGCAAACTTGGACCAAGTAGTAGCTTTTAGTGGGCAAGTACTAAATACCATGCCAGATTCCCTATTTGTAAATAAGTTACGGACTTTTAAGAATGAATTGGAAAACTTCCCCTTTGTACAGCGGACGGCTGGGGCAAGGACCTATCCGGGAGGAGGTTATGATGCTTTAAACTCAAGTGTTGGAATTACATTCCCGGATGGAACACGTGATGACAAAAGAATAACGTACAACTACAGTGTGGCCCCTGATTATTTTGAATTGATGCAACTGGAATTTGTCGCTGGGGAACCCTTCAAAAAAACGGCTAAAGGCGAAAGCCAACAAATTGTCCTGAATGAAAAGTTTGTAAGACATATGGGGATTTCCAAAATGGAAGATGCCGTTAACAAAACTGTAAAGTTTGGAGGACTGGACTGGGTGATCTCCGGGGTGATAGAGGACTATCATCATTTTGGGTTAAAGACTGGAATTGAACCAATGATGCTGATGCACAGGTCCAATGGGGATAATCTCCTTGTACGATTTAATGATAATGTTTCGACAACTTCGGGCATGAGAGCTGCAATTGCCCAAATTGAGGCCAAGTGGACCGAATTGTTTCCCCAAAGTACCTTTAACTATACTTTTTTGGACCAGAAATATGAGGCACAATATAACGAGGACAGGGCCTTTGGTTCCGCCTTCCAAATTTTTACTATTTTGGCCATACTGATAGCGTCCTTGGGCCTTTTTGGATTGACTTCCTACACCTGTATCCAAAGAAAAAAGGAGATAGGTATCCGAAAAGTAAATGGTGCAACCATAGCACAAATTTTATCGTTGCTGAACAAAGACTTTGTAAAATGGGTTGGTTTGGCCTTTGTAATGGCCATACCCATTTCCTGGTATACCATGAACCAATGGTTAGCAGGCTTTGCCTATAAGACGAACATCAGTTGGTGGATTTTTGCCCTAGCCGGGCTCACTGCCCTTACTATTGCGTTGCTTACCGTAAGCTGGCAAAGTTTTCAGGCTGCCGTGGCGAATCCCGTGGATACCTTAAAGGACGAATAAGGCACTTTCCCAAAACAATATTCCAGGATATTCGGATAAAGATCGTAAAGCTCCGACCGTAAAATATTTGGACAAAGACTGTCCAAATATTTTACATACTACACATCGAAAATTTCGATTTTTAATCGTAAAATATTGATTGTAAGAAATTTATGTTTTTGGCATAAAAATCGATTTGGCTTCAAACGTAGTTGCAGCCTTGGTTCTGGACCTTCAAAAAACGGTTATGTTCAGGAGAACAAAATGTATTGGATAGACCTCTAAAATAACGACGCATGCTAAAACAGAACGTATTATTATTTCTTCGAAATATCAAAAGGAACAAAGGCACTTTTTTAATCAATACAACAGGGCTGGGTATAGGAATCGCTTCGTTTTTGGTCTTGGCCCTATATGTTTACAATGATTTTACATACAATCAATTCAATGAAAATTTGGCCAATATTTATAGGGTCCGCGAAGGAGAAAGTATCCAGACCAAGGGACCTTTGCTGCCCAAACTATTGGAAGATGTCCCGGAAGTGGAAAAAGGGACTCGAATTTTTGATTGGGATGCATACAGATTAAGTAATGGGGATGTGGCATTTCAGGAAAATGTCCTTTATGTGGACAAAGATTTTTTCTCGGTATTTACCTTTCCTTTTATCCAAGGCACATCACCCTACGTACTTCATGAAAAATATAGCGCGGTCATTAGCAAGCCCTTCGCTAAAAAGTATTTTGGAGATACTCCGGCCTTTGGAAAAAAGTTGCAGATAGGTTTTGAGGACATGTTCCTTACCGTAACCGGTGTGGTGGACATTCCCGAAAATTCGTCCGTAACATTTGATATTGTAACCTCATACGAAACAGGAGAGGAAATCTCGCCATGGATCAAGGACGTACATGATTGGTACAATACCTTTTCCGAAACCTACCTGGTTCTTCAGGATGGTATTTCACCAAAGAGCATCCAATCCAAGTTACAGGACATCGTTAGGGAAAACTTTCTTCCAGTAGGTCAGAACAAGACCATCCTTAATCTTTTGCCCCTTGGTGATTACCATTCCGAAATAGAATCCAACAAGGCATTGATCATAATTTTGGCCTTGGTGGCTTTGGGGATTCTTGGAATTGCCATCGTAAACTTCATTAACCTTACTATTACCCAAGCCCTCTCCCGTACTAAGGAAATCGGGATTAAAAAAGTACATGGAGCTGCCAAAGGCCATTTAATGTACCAGATTATGGTCGAATCGTTTTTTGTTGGTCTAATGGCCTTGGCATTGGGCGTAGTACTTGCGATTACTTTTTTACTTCCTATGTTCAATACCTTATTCGACTCAAGCTTAAAATTTCAATCGGTACAACCCATCTATTTGGGAGGCACTCTACTTGGAATCTGGATTGTTGTAGGTCTGGTTTCAGGAACGGTACCGTCCCTTTTATGGGCCAAAGGGAAGTTGATAGATAGTCTCAAAGGAAAGGTTTTTTCAGGAAATAGGCCCGTATTTTCAAAATACTCCTCAATTGTTGTGCAATTCGCCATTGCCATTGTATTGATTTCAGGCACACTTTTAATTCGCAAGCAGATCGATTACATGATTGAAAAAGACCCAAAATTTGATAATGAAAATGTCATTGTTGCCCAGACGGATTATTGGCAACATCAGGATTTGGCCGTTGCATCACAAAACCTCGAGGTAATTTCCAAGGAACTTAGTGCCAGTCCTTATGTGCTATCCGTTGGCTTTACCGGGAGTGTCCCTGGGGATTATGATGAAAACTACAATACATTTTACCCCGAAGCCAAAAGCACGGTGCCCAATATATATCTCAGAAAGTCCTACGTAGGAGAGAACTATTTTAAGACCATGGGCATTCCTGTAGTAAGCGGCCATGGTTTTGACCAACCTCCAACATCCTTGGGGAATACCGTTGTCCTAAACAAGACCGCCATGAAAGAACTCGGATTTGAAAAAGCGGAGGGACAGATTTTGCGCGAGGGTTCCGAAAGTGGTCGATCTTACCGCATAATAGGCGTAATAGATGATTTTAGCTATCAGGGATCTCAACATGAAAATCAACCCTTGGCTCATTTTTACTCGGAGCGGGAGAATTTTATGGACTGGGACTACTTGACGATACGGGCAAAAAAAGGTTCTGGTCTCCAAGTAATAAGGCTGTTGCAGGAAAAATGGAAGCAGATGCTACCCGATGGTGTCCTGAACCATTACTTTGCGGATAGCAAGCTTAATGAATATTATAAGGAATACGAAAGGGTAAACACGCTCATTACCTGGTTTTCCATCTTGGCCATTATCCTCTCCTGCATCGGTCTCTTTGCACTTTCGTCATATGCCATGGCCCAGAGAACCAAGGAAATTGGTATCCGAAAGGTAAATGGTGCGACTATCGCACAAATTCTTTCACTCTTGAACAAGGACTTTTTAAAGTGGGTAGTACTAGCATTTTTAATCGCTGTTCCCTTGGCATGGTACGGTTTGGAGAAGTGGTTGGAAGGGTTTGCCTATAAAACGAGCATTAGCTGGTGGATATTTGCCTTGGCCGGTCTCACCACATTTACCATTGCCTTGTTTACAGTAAGTTGGCAGAGTTTTAAAGCGGCAAGTATGAACCCGGTAGAGGCGTTGCGGGAAGAGTGATTGCCAAATAATCAATTTAATTAAAAAATGAAAAAACATAGAAAATGAAAAATGTAATCACACTTATTGCCTTAATCGTTTGTATAACCATAACCCATGCCCAGCGTGGCAAAAAAATCAAAGGAAATGGCCATGTAGTGACCGTAGAGAGAACTACGGATACCTATAATGGTATTTCTGCAAGTGGATTTTATGATATTCAGCTAATCGATGGTAAGGAAGGGGAACTAACGCTCAAGGGGGAGGAGAATATCTTGGACAATATCGAAACAGAGGTCAGGAGAGGTACGTTGCATATAAAATCAAGGGATAATAAGCAACTTATTCCTTCCCGTGGCGAAGGCGTTTTCATAACGGTTTCCGTCGACGAAATCGATAAGATCCGCCTTTCGGGATCTGGTGATTTTATTGGAACGAAGACACTTAGAACCGATGATATGGACATCCAAGTATCGGGCGCAAAACATATTGATTTAACGATAGATGCAGCGAATATTACGGTGGCGACCTCAGGTTCCAGCGACATCGATTTAAAAGGCAACAGCGAAGAGCTTAGGATACGGTCTTCAGGATCTTCCAATGTGAGGGCCTATGAACTGGTAGTCGATGAGGCTACATTGGAGCTCTCCGGCTCCTCCGATGTTGAGGTGACGGTAAACGAATCCCTGACATCAAGAGTGTCCGGCTCCGGGAATATCCAATATCGGGGTAATCCCAGTAAAGTGCTTAATCAGATTTCCGGCTCGGGATCAGTATCCAAGAAGTAAGGATATGTTTACTTCCCTTGGGAATGATGCAATCGGCATGCTCCATAACATGTGCCCAATTTGTGGCTTAGGGAAGAAAAATCCAATGACCATTGGGGTAAAAAGGAGCAAAACCAAATGTTGAATACATGTTGAAACCGCCCCGGTGGTCATTTGGGTCAACCAAGAAAACAACAAATTATGCTAAAGCACAATCTAAAACTGTTTCTCCGAAATATAAGGAAACATAGAAACACCTTTTTGATCAATGTTATAGGTATGTCTTCGGGATTGGCCTGCACCTTGCTTATCGCCATATGGGTAGTGGACGAATTGAGCGTGGACCGTTTCCATGAAAATAGGGACAGCTTGGTCCAAATACTGCAAAATCTGCCCACGCCTAATGGTATAGAAACAGACGAGGCAACCCAAGGGCCATTGGCCAAGGCGCTTCTTGATGAATTCCCGGAGGTGGTACAATCGACTACTGTACTGGATAATTCATGGTTTGAGGGTGAAAAGTTTTTGTTGTCCGATGGAGGAAATAGATTTTTCAAGGCAATAAATCAATTTGCTGGCAAAGACTATTTCAACATGTTTACCTTTCCCTTGCGCCATGGAAATCCAGATGAGGTACTTGCCCACACCAACTCTGTAGTCATTTCGGAGGAAATGGCAGAGAAGTTATTCCTAACTAAAAATGCGGTAGGCAAGACATTGGAATGGTTGCATGATGAATATGGAGGCTCCTACACAGTTTCTGGGGTTTTTAAGAAATTACCTAAGAACTCCACGGCACAGTTTGATGCTGTGTTCAATATGGAAGTCTTTATTGCGCAGAACGAAGATTTACGGGACTGGCGTGATAGTGATGCAAAGACGTATGTTCTGCTGGAGTCAAACACCGATCTCCCCGCATTCAATGCGAAAATCAAGAATTTTCTAAAGACCAGGAACGAAAATTTTCCGGAAACCTATCTGGTACAGCGCTATTCCGAAAGGTATTTATATGGTAATTATGAAAATGGGACGGTAGCAGGGGGAAGAATCCAATATGTTCGACTGTTTTCCTTAATTGCCCTTTTAATATTGATTATTGCCTGCGTCAACTTCATCAATATGGCAACGGCAACGGCTTCGACACGAATGAAGGAAATTGGCGTTAAAAAATCGGTAGGGGCCAAACGAAAAAGTTTGATGCTTCAATTTGTAATGGAATCGATTATGATGGTAACCGTTTCCATTCTAATGGCATTGGTGGTCGTTAAATTAGTATTGCCTCAGTTTAATGGTATTTCCGGAAAAGAACTAACCCTATCCTTTAATACCGGCCTGATATTGGGCATGGTGATTATTACCTTGGCAACGGGTATTGCTGCCGGGGCGTATCCTGCCCTATACCTATCGGGTCTTTCTGCACTCAATGGACTAAAAGGGCAGTTGCTCAAAAGTTTTAGCGGCAATTTTGCCCGAAAAGGCCTTGTAATATTCCAGTTTGTAACATCGGTAATCCTCATAGTATCCGTAATCATCGTTTATAAACAAATGGATTTTATCCAAGACAAAAATTTAGGATTTAATCGGAACAATGTCATCTGGTTCTCATCGGGTGTTCTTGGCGCCGATACCGGCAAGGCTGAAGATGTTAAGGAGATGTCCACCGTCCATATTGAAGGCTTTGTACAACTATTAAGAAATACCCCTGGTGTCCTTAACGCCTCGAATTTTAGGCATACGATGATGGCCGATTTTGGAACCACTACTGGAATCGATTGGCCCGGAAAGGATACGGAGAGAGATGCACTTTTTGCCCAAATTGCCGGAGGGTACGATTTTATAGAGACGTTACAAATGGAATTGAAGGAGGGAAGAACGTATTCCAGAAATTTTAAAACAGAAAAGGAAAAAATCATTTTCAACGAGGCGGCCATCGCCCAAATGGGCATAGAAGATCCGATAGGAAAAGTCATTAATCTTTGGGGAGAGGATCGAGAGATTATCGGAGTAGTGAAGAATTTTCATATTGACAAACTGTATAAAAAAATCTTGCCTGTATTTATGACCTTGAGCGATACAGGATTTGCTTCCAAAATTGTGGTACGAATGGAACCAGGAACAACGACCGCAACCCTAGAGCGCATAAAGCAGGTATATCGGGACTATTTTATTTCGGAAATGCCTTTTGAGTTCAGTTTTCTGGATCAGAATTATCAGTCGTTATATGAATCGGAAAAGCGTGTGGCCGCGCTATCCAAATATTTTGCAGGTCTGGCCATATTAATCTCTTGTTTGGGTCTCTTTGGGCTGGCAATTTTTACCTCGGAACGAAGAAAGAAGGAAATCAGTATCCGTAAGGTGTTGGGGCAAAGTGCCGCACAAGTAGCAGTAATGCTTTCCAGCGAATTCACCAAATTGGTTCTGATATCCGTTCTCATTGGCCTTCCGATAGCCTATGTATTGGCCCAAAACTGGTTGTCCGGCTTTGCATATCGCATTCCGTTGCAAGTATCGTATTTCTTGGTGGCCGGAATCGCTGCAATTGCCATAGCCATGCTTACCGTTGGCTCGCAGGCCATACGGGCCGCGAATCATAATCCCGTTGAGGGGTTACGGGAGGAGTAAACCCCTATGGAAGAGGAGTTATTGAAGGATTCATCAAAAAACAATAATGTCATGTTAAAACAGAATATCTTACTTTTTTTTAGGAATATCAAAAAGAACAAGAGCACCTTCATGATCAATATCATTGGGCTTTCCACGGGGTTGGCCTGTGTACTGTTGATCGCCCTCTGGGTCATGGACGAATTGAACGTGGACAAATTTCACGAGAATCACGACCGTATCTACCAGGTCATTGAACATTTGGAATTTAGCGATGGCATTCAAACCTTTATGGAGACATCGGGACCTATGGCCGAGCTTTTGGTCGAGGAGATGCCTGAGGTGGAGCACGCCACGGCAACGATTCAACCGGACTGGTTCGGGAAACATACGCTTTCCGTAGGTGAAAAAAACCTTAAGGCTGTGGGACAACTGGTAGGGGAGGATTACTTTTCCATTTTTTCCTACGGATGGCTCCAAGGGGACAGGGCCCAGGCTATGTCCGATCCAAATTCGATTGTACTCTCCAAAAAGCTTGCCATGAACCTGTTCAACACAACCGAAAATATTATCGGAAGGATGGTAGAATTTGAAAAGGACCGGCAGTTCCGGGTATCTGGGGTTTTTGAGGGAACACCTTCCAATTCCACCATACAGTTCGATTTTGCCCTATCTTCCGAGGCCTCAAGGGTGGAGTCCCCATGGAATTCCTTACATACCTGGAACAGCAGTGGTCCAAAGGTGTATGTGTTGGTCAAAGAGGGAGCCGATGTGGCCGCCCTGGATGCCAAAGTCCGCATGATTCGGAAAAATAGGAACGAGAATACTATTAGAACCGCTACCCTGGTACCCTATTCGGAACACTATCTGCATGGAACCTACGAAAATGGAAAACAAGTCGGGGGAAGGATTGAGTACGTCCGGTTATTCTCTATCATCGCCTGTATAATCCTGGTCATTGCCTGTATCAATTTCATGAACCTATCTACGGCAAGGGCTTCCAAACGTTTAAAGGAAATTGGTGTAAAAAAAGCAGTGGGCGCAAAGCGGGATGCATTTGTCCTTCAGTTTCTGAGTGAATCCGTTTTAATGGCCTTTATGGCACTGTCCCTTGCCCTATTGCTAGTGATTCTTTTTCTTCCTAGGTTCAATACAATCATAGGAAAACAATTGATTCTTGATTTGGACCCTGGTTTTATCCTGATTATGTTGGTGGTAACTATTACGGCCGGACTGTTGGCTGGAAGCTACCCCGCATTGTACCTTTCTGGATTTAAGGCCATTACGGTACTTCGAGGAAAATTGAACCGCTCCTTGGGAGAGTTATGGACCCGGAAGGGATTGGTGGTCGTGCAGTTTGCCCTCTCTATCATATTGATTGTTTCCGTATTGGTCATCTATCAACAAATAGAATTTACCCAAAGTCGGAATTTGGGATATGAACGGGACAATGTGGTGTATTTTAAGTTGGAAGGTAAGGTTAAAGATCAACTGCAAACCTTTATGTCCGAAGTTGAACAACTGCCTGGGGTAAAGAACGCTGCGGGGACAACCCATAGTATGATCGGGCATAACTGGTCCACAGGCCTCAATTGGGAAGGAAAGGATCCCAATGACCAAATCTCGTTTCAAATCGTAGGCGTGGACTTTGATTTTATCGAGACCATGGGTATGAAAATGAAAACAGGCCGTGGTTTTAGTCGTGAATTTGGAACGGATAGTACAGGGATTATATTTAACGAGACTGCCATTAAGGCCATGGGGTTTGAAAATCCCATTGGTAAGGCCATTGGGCCAAGAACGATAATAGGTGTCATAGAGGATTTCCATTTTAAGTCCTTGCATGATAAGGTAGAACCTTTGTTCCTGGTCATGATGCCAGATGCTTTAAACAAGGCCATGGTGCGTATAGAAGCCGGGAGGGAAAAGGAGGCGATAGCAGCGCTCCAGGATTTTTATGGTACGTTTAATCCCGGCTTTCCCTTTGAGTTTGAATTCTTGGATGACAATTATAAAGCCCTTTATGAATCCGAACAGCGCGTGGCCACGCTATCTAAATACTTTGCCGGGATGGCCATTTTGATTTCCTGTTTGGGACTGTTCGGGCTGGCCATTTTTACCGCGGAGCGTAGGCGGAAGGAAATCAGTATCCGAAAGGTATTGGGACAAAGTGCTACCCAGGTTACGGTTATGCTGTCCAGCGAGTTTGCAAAGCTAGTTTTGGTCTCCATATTGGTTGCACTGCCTTTGGCTTACCTATTGGTCAAAAATTGGTTATCCGGATTTGCCTATCGCATTTCACTAGATGTTTGGTATTTCCTGGCAGCAGGATTGGTAGCCTTGGGTATTGCAATGCTTACGGTAGGTAGCCAGGCTATTGGGGCGGCGAATAAAAATCCTGTGGAAGGACTACGGGAAGAATGACCCGTTCTTCTTAGACCTGTCAGGTTTCTGAAACCTGACAGGTCTGATAAATATCATTATCAAAAAAATAAAAACAATGCTAAGACACAACATCGTACTTTTTTTTAGGAACATCAAAAAGAACCAAAGCTCCTTTTTAATCAATACGATTGGGCTGTCCACAGGATTAGCCTGTACGTTGTTGATTGGCTTATGGGTTTTTGATGAGCTCCGTGTGGATAAGTTCCATAAGAAAGATGCCCAACTGTACCAGGTCATGCAGAATTTCCAATTTGATGATGACATCGAGACAGAGGGCAGAACACCCGTTCCTTTGGGGGAAGCCCTATTGGCGGAAATGCCGGAGGTAGAACATGCAGTTGCCATTAACGATTTTTTTTCTTGGCGTAGCAGGGAAGGAATCCTTTCGGACGGGGACAATCATATAAAGGCTGTTGGGTGGCATGCGGGTTCCGATTTTTTCGACGTCTTTTCCCATAAACTTCTCCAAGGGGATAAGGATGAGGTACTGGCCGGGAAGAATGGTATCGTCCTATCACAAAGTTTGGCAAAGAGAGTTTTCGGTACTCAAGACAACATCATCGGGAAAACCCTTGAGTGGAAACATCCCTCCTTTGAGGGCGCATATCAGGTCACCGGTGTTTTTGAGAATCCACCTGCCAACGCTACCGCTCAGTTCGATTTCTTGATCAGTATGGAAATCTTGTTGGAAAAAGATCGGTGGGCCAAAGGATGGGGCAGTAGCTATGCAGAGACTTTTTTGACCCTAAAAAAAGGTACAGACGTCGAACAGTTCAACAAGAAGATAGAAGGTTTCCTAAATACCAAGGATAACTCGGACGACAACGCCACCCTGTTCGTCCAACAATACTCCAAAAAGTATCTTTATGGACAATATGAAAACGGTGTGCCGGTTGGCGGCAGAATAGCCTATGTGCGGTTGTTTTCAATTATTGCCCTGTTCATACTCCTAATAGCCTGTATTAATTTTATCAACTTGTCCACGGCATTGGCATCCCGTAAAATGAAGGAGATCGGGATAAAAAAGACCGTAGGGGCGAATAAGGGGACGTTGATAGTTCAGTTTTTGGGAGAATCCATGCTCATGGTGGTTCTGTCCTTAGTAGTCGCTATCCTTTTTGTAGTCCTGTTCCTTCCCCAGTTCAATGAAATTGCAGGAAAACAACTTCATTTAAATATGGATTTTTACCAGGTATTGTTTATCGTCGGTATTGTATTGCTTACCGGACTTGTTTCGGGTATCTACCCGGCATTTTACCTTTCCGGCTTCAAGACCGTCACGGTCTTAAAGGGGAAATTCAAAACCTCTTTAGAAGAGGTATGGGCGAGAAAAGGACTGGTCATTTTTCAATTTGCCCTATCGATTATTTTTATCATTGGCTTATTGGTGATAGATGACCAGATCAAATACACCCAGACCAAGAATATGGGCTATGACCGTGACCATATTATTAGTTTCCAATGGAAGGGTGCGTTATACGATCAATGGAACGGGCTATTGGAAGGTAAATCCAATGAAAGATTCTATGTCTTTATGTCGGAGTTAAGGGAAGTGCCTGGAGTCGTACACGCCACAAACATGACGGGGAACATCCTAAACGAGATTTATGGGCAAAGTGGTATTTCCTGGAGGGGAGAGGATTCGGATAGGGATTTCCTTTTTCAGTCCCCAGTGGTCGGCTACGACTTTATCGAGACCTTGGGCATTGCGTTAAAGGAGGGAAGGACTTTTTCTGGGGATTACCATGACGATTACTCGAAGATTATATTGAACGAGGCCGCAGTAAAAAAAATGGGACTGCAAGATCCCGTGGGCCAAACTATCGATATGAACGGTGGCAGTCAGATTATAGGGGTCGTCGGAGATTTTCATTATGGGTCACTTCATAATCAAGTGGAACCGCTCATATTCAGGTTGGATCCGCACGGGAGGAACATCATGGTCAAAATCAAGGCCGGAACGGAAAGGGCCACTCTTGAGCGTCTGGAAAAGTTCTATCAAGGTTTTCTAGCGGAATATCCCTTTGAATTTACCTTTATGGACGATGATTACCAGACCCTTTACGAATCCGAGAGCAGGGTCGCCGTCCTATCCAAATATTTTGCGGGCCTTGCCATACTGATTTCCTGCCTGGGCCTCTTTGGGTTGGCCACCTTCAATGCCGAACGACGTAGAAAAGAAATTGGTATCCGAAAGGTATTGGGGCAAAGTACCGCACAGGTAACGATGATGCTCTCCGGCCAATTTGCGAAACTTGTTTTGGTTTCTGTTTGTGTTGCGCTGCCTATGGCCTACATTTTGACCAACAACTGGTTATCCGGATTTGCCTACCGTATTCCTTTGCGGGCATGGTATTTTTTGGGGGCGGGGTTGGCGGCCCTAGTTGTGGCTTTACTTACTGTAGGTTCACAGGCCATTCAGGCGGCGAATAGAAATCCGGTAAATGCCCTTAGGGATCAGTAGAACAAATTAAAAAATGAATATCAAAAAAAATTGTTGTCACTTTTCTTATGCTTTTTAGGGCTCTTTAGTCGGCAAAAAAGAATGGAAAGTATAACTAAAGAAAGTAGAAAATAGAGAATTAAATGTATAGAATATGCTTAAAAACTATCTAACAATCGGTTGGAGGAACTTAATGAAGGATAAGACGTTCACCTTTTTGAATGTACTGGGTCTTTCAGTGGCCTTTGGCGTGGCTATTTTGTTGTCGATGGCCGCCTTTTTTGATTTGACCTATGACAAATTTCATGTGAATGCAGACAATATTTACAGGATATATTCTTCCGAACAAACCGCTAAGGGGACCGCGGCAAGCGTAAGTCACCCTGCTCCTTTTGCAGAAGCCCTAAAAGCTGAAGTGCCAGGGGTGGAAAGGATTTCACGTTGCGTTCAAGACGATGCTCTGACCATTTATGGCGATACCGAATTGAATTTGGACGCCGTTTGGGTCGATAAGGACTTTTTTGCCATGTTCTCTTTCCCAGCCTTGAAGGGTAGTATGGATGATCCCTTGGAAAATCAATCTTCAATTGTGATTACGGAAAGCACGGCGAAGAAATTGTTCGGGCAAATGGAAGCGATTGGGCAAACCGTAAACATCCTTATCAGTGGTGAGGAACAACCTTTTACGGTGTCAAGTGTGGTAGCAGATAATCCTTCTCAGAGCACGTTGGAGTTTGATGTGGCCGTTCGTTTTGAAAAACACTATGAATATAATGGAAACCGGGAGTCTTGGGATAATCGGTATCACGATATTTATGTACAATTGCAAAGTGGCGTTGCACCAGAACAATTTGAGAAAAGTAGTCGACCCTTAATTGCACTTCACCACCAAGAACAGATAGAGAATGCAAAACGTGATGGCGCACGGGCCAATGCAGATGGATTGTATTGGCAAATTGGGCTGCTACCTATGGTGGATGTGCATTTTGCGAGTTTTCCCGACGGATTTTTAAAAGTAAGCCGAATGGAGCCCTACGTTGTTTTAGGAATTGCCTTCCTCATTCTCTTTATCGCCTGTGTCAATTTCATCAACATGAGTATAGCCAAGAGTACACAGCGCTTACGTGAAATTGGAATGCGAAAGACCCTAGGTGCTCAGAAACCGCAACTTTTCTTTCAATTTTGCAGTGAGAGTTTCTTTGTGTTTATGGCTTCCGCGGGCATAGGGATTGTTATGAGCATGCTGTTGCTCAATGATTTTAGGACTATTTTCCGTACCGATGTATCATTGGACATGGTTACTTCGCCATGGATGATATCAGGTTTTTTAAGTGTTGTACTTCTCATTACGTTTATTGTGGGAGGGTATCCCGCACTGTTGATGAGCAAATTGGGCACCATACAATCCTTAAAGGGTAAGCTGGATGCTTCTGGAAAAAATAGGGTCCGGGATATTCTAATGGTAGTTCAGTTTAGCATCGCCATTCTATTAATAAGCGGTACTTTGGTACTATGGGGTCAATTGGATTTTATGCGCAATAAAAACCTAGGCTTTAACAAGGAACAGGTAATTTCCTTTCCTTTGGACGGGAAAAAGAACAGTTATGAGGCCGTCCAATTGTTACGCCATGAATTAAGGGGCAATCCAGACGTCCTAAGTGTAACGGCGGCCGATAACAATTTGGGATTTGGTCTGGACGGTAGCGCATCCAAAAGTTTGTACGGGTTTGAGTATAAGGGCCGCACTGTAGGGACCAATTTTTTAACTGTGGATTACGATTACGTAGAGACTTTGGGCCTCCAAATGGTTGCCGGAAGAAGTTTTCAGCGAGGTTTTGCAAATGATAGTTTGAGCGTAGTGATTAACGAGGCAATGGCAAGGGAACTCGGTGAGGACAACCCACTGACCGGATACGTGATGATGAATGATAGCATTCAATATCCCGTTATCGGAGTGGTAAAGGATTACAACTTTGAGCGATTGGATAAAACAATCGAGCCCTTAACCATGTTCATCAATAGCAATTGGGATCTTTATTACGCCTATGTAAAGGTCGCTCCTGGAGATGTGGTAGAAACCATGGATGCCGTACAGCAAGCTTGGGCTCGTATTGAGGCCAACGCTGAATTCTTGGGCTCTTTTTTGGATGAAAATGTGGATAGGACGTTTCGTAGGGAAAAAGTTATGGCTACTTTGATCACCAGTGGCTCGGTCATTGCCATAGTGTTGAGTTGTATCGGCCTTTTTGCCATTTCATTGCTCGTGGTCAATCAGCGTACCAAGGAGATCGGTATCCGAAAGGTGATAGGTGCCAGTATCTCGTCCATAACGTTTATGCTGACCAAGGATTTTCTAAAATTGGTGGTGATAGCTTTTTTAATTGCTTCCCCTATTGCCTGGTGGTCCATGAACGAATGGCTTAAAGGGTATGCGTTCCGGATAGAATTGAACATATGGTTTTTTATAGGTGCGGGAATGTTGGCCATGGTCATTGCCTTTTTGACTGTGGGTACACGCACGGTTAAGGCCGCAAGGCAAAACCCAGTGAAGAGTTTGCGAACGGAATAACTAAGATAGTGATACCATGCTAAGGAATTATTTAAAAGTTGCGTTACGGAACATAATGAAACATAAAATGTTTTCCTTGATCAATATTTTTGGTCTATCCGTAAGCATCGCTACCTGTCTACTCATTATCCTGTTGGTATATGGGCAAAAAAGGATAGACAATTTTCACGAAAAAGGAGATCGCATCGTTCGTGTTCTGAGCGAGACGGACAATGGCTCCTTTGCCTCCACCCCCTTACCCCTTGCTTCAACTTTGTTGGAGGGGTATCCCCATATAATAGAAGATGCCGTACGCATTAAATCCAGTTTTGTGGGAGGGGATATGATTTACGATACCAAGCGAATCCCCTTGGCGGGTCGCTATGCGGATGACAGTTTTTTCAAAATATTCAGTTTTGAGCTAATAAAAGGAGACCCTGCCACAGTATTGGAAGCACCCTTCTCCCTAGTATTGACAAAAGAATCTTCCGAAAAAATTTTTGGGAAGGAAGATCCTATCGGAAAATCGGTCAAACTCAATGATATTGGTCTAAATACAATGGACATTGCTTTGATTCCCACAGAGAATACAGAGACCTTGATCAACGATTTAGTGGTAACCGGTGTTGTGGACAATACCTTGTCCTCCCACATCCAATTTGAGTTTTTGATCTCCATGTCTACTATTCCCTCTTTAGTAAAACAAGGCAAAAGCCAGGCGACTTTTGATAACTGGGAGAATTATTCTGACGGTTATCTCTATGTCCTGTTGCAGGAAGGTAAGACCGATATGGATTTGACCCCTATTTTAGCGGACATTTCCAAAGAAAAATATGAGGCTCTTGATAATGTGAACATTTCCTTTGAGCCGGAACGCCTTTCACAGATTACCCCGGGCGCATTTCGTCAAAATCCCATTAGCCTTCGCATGCCGATCGAGGTCATTTATTTCCTGTCGTTTTTGGGATTGGTGGTCCTATTTTCCGCATGTTTTAATTACGTAAACCTCTCCTTTGCAAGATCTTTGACCCGTTCCAAGGAAGTTGGTGTAAGAAAGACCATGGGAGCTGCCCGTTACCAGGT
Organism: Ulvibacterium sp.; assembly: GCF_028285715.1. Classification (GTDB taxonomy): domain Bacteria; phylum Bacteroidota; class Bacteroidia; order Flavobacteriales; family Flavobacteriaceae; genus Ulvibacterium. Next base: position 179,413 of record NZ_JANQOO010000020.1, on the reverse strand, counting down.
GTTTGTGCAGTTCATCATTGAATCCGTCCTAATTGCACTCCTATCCTCGGCGGTCGCCATTGGGATACTTCAGGGACTTAGCATAGTCTTTTTGGGCCTTTGGATCAATCAGTTTTTGATTTTGGATTTCACTCCGGACCTGATGCTCTTTGTACTATTTATTGGATTTAGTGTTTTGGTCGGTGGCCTAGCCGGATTGCTACCTGCTTCTTTTCTTTCCTCCTTCTCCCCCATCAGGGCGTTACGGAGTTTTTCAGGAATATCGTTGGGCAATGGCAAACGTATTATGTTAAGAAAAGGCTTGGTTTTGGCACAGTTTTGTGCCTCCTTGTTTTTTATCATCACCACGCTCTTGATTTTCGCACAGTTGAATTATCTATTGGAAAAGGAATATGGTTTTGATCAGGGTAATGTGGTCAACATAAAGCTTCAGGGGATCTCGTATGGGACCCTGGCCTATGAGTTGGGTCAAAATCCCGCCGTTCAGACCATATCCGCCAGTTCGTTCGTTCCCGGTACGGGAGGCTATAGTGGAAGTACAAAGATTAGGATCCCTCAAATGCCGGAAGCCGATTTATCATCCAGTTACATCGGTATAGATCAGCATTTTATTCCCAATTTAAAACTACCATTGATCGCCGGGGCTAATTTTCCTGAATCTATACCTAAAAAGGAGGAAACTGTGGTCATTGTTAATGAAGCCCTAGCCCAATTATTGGGATACAAGGAACCCAAGAACATTGTGGGAGAGTTCCTAATAATCGGTGAGGACCAAACTGCGGTGCAAGTCATTGGCCTGACCAAGAACTATATATTCGATTTGCTGACCGAGGCAGATCAAGATGAGCCCCTTTTGATGCGGTACCTTCCTGATGAATTTGCTTATATGAACGTACGTTACCATCCCACCACGGATATTGGTCCAATGCTTTTGTCCATGGAGGAGCAATGGAAGAAGTTGGATAAGGTGCACTCTTTCAAGTATGAACTCTATGAAGAGGAACTGAAAACGACAAACTCCATATTTGCCGATATGATGTATGTTCTAGGGTTTATTTCCTTTTTGGCCATTACCATTGCATCACTGGGCCTTTTGGGAATGTCGGCCTTTACCGCTGAGTCAAAGAAAAAGGAAATTGGAATACGAAAAGTACATGGCGCCGGGGTCAAACAAATAGCCTTTTGGTTATCCAATGGGTATCTATGGTTGTTCGTCCTGGCAATTTTGGTGACGGCACCAATAGCCTATTTTGTAAATATGCTTTGGTTACAGGAATTTTCATATCATGTAAATTTCAGTCTCTGGATACTAATTGTTGGAATTGGGATTATGTTTTTCCTGGGCTCGGGGAGTGTTTTATCACAAACGGTCTGGGCAGCTATGAACAATCCCATAAAAGGTTTAAGAGAGGAATAAAAAGGAACGGATTATGCTAAGAAACTATTTTAAAATTGCCTGGAGAAACTTGTTGAAAAACAAGCTGAGTTCTTTTATCAATGTCGTGGGGTTGACCCTGGGAATCAGCGCCTGTATGGTAATCCTAATTTTTGTGCGGTACGAATCTACCTTTGATGCACATCATTCCAATGTGGACTTGACCTATCGAGTGGTGCAACACAATACCTTGCCCGATCAGACAACGTATTGGAATACTACGGCCTATCCTTTGGCGGAAGCATTGCGTAATGATTTTCCCGAAATTGATGTTGTTACCCAAATCTCCGGACCCGTTAGCCGAGAGTTTCAGGTAACCGATAACTTTGGGAATATCCAGCGGTTTGAAGAATCACAGGTATTGTTTGCAGATGCGGAATATCCCAGGGTATTCGATGTACGGTGGTTGGCCGGTGATTCAAATTCCGCGCTTTCCGGGACAAATTCTGTGGTGCTGACAGCGGAAATAGCGAAAAAGTTTTTTGGACTGGAAAAGGATAACTATAATTCAATTTTGGGGAGGACCCTTTTTTTACAGAATAAAGACCCTCTAACAGTAACAGGAGTGGTGGCAAGTCCTCCAGGGAATTCCGACCATCAATATTCCATGCTTATTCCCTACGAGTTCTATAAGATCAATAACGAATATTTTTCTACAAATTGGTCCGGCAATTATCAGGGGACTACTTTTATTGTTTTAGGGGATACCAAAATTAAAGGGTCCTTGGAGAAGAAGATTGCCGGTTGGAAGAAAAAATACCTAAACCCACAGGACGATAAGCGAATCTCATATGTGCTTCAACCTTTAAAGGAAATCCATAATGAAACCTTGTATGGCAATAGTCCGGGGGGCTATATTATGCCGGCCAATATTCTTTACACGGCCTCTGCAGTGGCATTATTTATTCTTCTTATTGCCATCATCAACTTTGTAAACCTATTAACGGCACAGTCCAATTCACGATCAAAGGAGGTAGGTATGCGAAAAGTAATGGGAGGCGGGCGTTTTGATCTGATCGTTCAGTTCATCTTTGAAAATAGCCTTGTCATCATCGGTGTTTTGCTGCTTTCTGTATTTATCGTCCGTATTTTGTTGAATCTTCTCAATACAAATTTATCCATTATCGACCTGCAACTTGAATTGGGTTGGAGCCATATAGGCATGCTTCTGTTGATAGGAGGCCTTACCCTAATATTGGCAGCGGTTTATCCGGCTTTTGTGGTTTCGGCGTTTAGACCGATACAAGCCTTGAGGAACAGCAAGCGGTTCTTGGGAGGGAATGGATTTAGTCTTAGGAAATCATTGGTTACTTTTCAATTTGGAATTGTACAGCTTTTTATTATTGCAGCGATTGTTTTGGCCATACAAATGGACCATTTTAGGAAGGTGGATCCCGGTTTTTCTTCGGATGCCGTGGTCATTACGGAAACCCCGGACTTTGAGAAATTGGAAGTCTATAGGGAAAGGCTTTTAGCGGACACGGGAATCGACAAGGTTGCCTTTGGTTCCACTCCTCCTATGGCCGTGGATGGTTTTCAACTGGGTACTACATATCGTTTACCAGAGCAATCCCAGGAAGAAGCTATGGACGCCGAAATGAAAATTGCGGATATCCACTATTTGGATTTTTATGACATGGAGTTGATTGCCGGACGCAACTTTTTGGGCAATAAGGAAGCTTTTGACGAATTCATTGTAAACGAGACGCTCCTAAAATCCTATGGTTGGAATGCCGATGAGGCTATTGGGAAAAGAATCCAGATAAATGAAGGACAGGCGACGATCGTTGGTGTGGTAAGAGACTTCAACAATAATTCATTACAGTATGAAATTTCACCATGTATCCTATTAAATTGGACCTACTATCAAAACAATGCGTTTATAAAATTATCGGATGGCAACTATGGGTCATTGGGAACGATCAAAAATGTTTGGGAACAGACTTTTAGCAATTCAATCTATGATTATCATTTTTTGGAGGATTCCATCGAAAAGGAGTACATGGTTGAGAATTTAATGTTCAGGGGCTTTGGAATTTTTTCCATTTTGGCCATCAGCATTGGATGTTTGGGTCTTTTTGGATTAATGTCCTTTATGATTTCAAAGAAGGCAAAGGAAATCGGGATACGAAAAGTCCTAGGGGCAACACTGTTCGAAAACCTTTCCCTTTTTACGAAAGAATACATAGGCTTGGTTGCCTTGGCCTTTGTAATTGCGGCACCTTTGGTGTATTATTTCATGAATCAATGGCTGGAAGGTTTTACCTATCGTATAGAATTGTCTTTTTGGATGTTTTTAAGTGGAGGGTCAATAACCCTAATTATCGCTATATTGACTTGTAGCTTCCAATCCATAAAAGCGGCATTGGCCAATCCGATATATGCCTTAAAAGAAGAATAGAATAAATCTTAAATAAAAACGAATACTATGCTGTTACAACTAAAGAACATCTTTAAATGGGTAAACTCAGGCGGACAACGTCTTTTCCTGTTAAAGGATATCAATCTCGATGTGGAGGAAGGGGAATTTATCTCGGTCATGGGTCCATCGGGTTCCGGAAAATCTACCTTGCTCAACGTCATTGGAATGTTGGATAATTTTGATGAGGGAGAGTATGAGTTTCTCCATGAATCCGTTCATACCCTAAAGGAAAAGCATCGGGCCAATCTATATAAGGAATACATTGGTTTTGTGTTTCAATCCTATCATTTGTTGGATGAGCTCACCGTTAAGGAAAATCTGGAAATGCCCTTATTGTACAAAAAATTCAAAGGAACGGAGCGTAAGGCTATGGTTGCGGATATGTTAGACCGTTTTAATATTGTTGGAAAGAAAGATCTTTTCCCTACGCAATTAAGCGGGGGCCAACAACAACTGGTCGGGGTGGCCCGAGCATTGATTGCCAACCCCAAACTGATTTTGGCCGATGAGCCTACAGGCAACCTGAACTCCTCGCAAAGCGAGGAAATTATGGAACTCTTTAAGCAATTGAATTCCGAGGGCGTAACCATTATCCAAGTGACGCATTCCGAAAAAAATGCGGCCTATGGATCACGGATCATTAACCTACTGGACGGAAGGATGATCAAGTAGTTTTATCTAAGAGTCTATTTTTGATACTATCAAAACAGGCGTTAAAAAAACCGGTGCGCGAGACACACCGGTTTCAACAAACTAACTCAAACTAGACTAACTCAAATAATCACATTGCAAAACTCGTGGTTCAACTTGTATTGAGGGTTAAAATAATATGAAGGAAACATCATAATAATCCATTTCTTAATTCTCCATAATTTGAAGAGGATTTCCGTTTGTGGTTTTTCCCCTATCTCTTATAATTTCAATATGGCAGAAGCTATTTGGGAACTGTGGCCTTGTTTTTTGGGCCTTGTTGCCCCTCTTGGGTTTTTTATTTTTGTCCGGTTTTGAACGATGCGGTTTCGGACCAATCGCTCCAATTCAAGTTTTGATCTCTATAACGTACCCGCCAATAATAGGTGGTATTGGGTTTCAATCGGCCTGTTTTTTCATCGGTGAGGTCATCATCCTTTTGCCGATTCTCTTGATAATACCAATTTTCATGTTGTTTCCAACGATCTACTATGGGTTTTTCAAAATCCGAGGAGGTGGCCACCTGCCATTGGGATGCGGCATGGAAGGCGCCCTTAAATCGACTTGTAAATTCACTGGCTTTGAGGCCCACATTGGTAAATGCCCTTGGCTCATTCCCTATGGGCGAAATGGGTTTTGGCGGTTTTGGTTTTTTATCGTTCTTCCATATAGTAATACTATCGCGAAGTTCATTGGCCCTAAATCTCTCTTCATTTCCTCTACTTATCCGTTTAATGGTGAACTTTGGATTTTCAGGATTTCCATCAACCTCCACCATTACAAATCCGTATTCGTCCTGGGTAACGCTGAACTCATCATAATCCCTACCTTCAAATTCGCCCCAATTATCAATGGCCCCACCTGCGGAGGCCACATTGATCCAGAGATGTTTATGGTCTTTGGATTGTCCTCGGGAATATCCATGCGTGTGCCCAAAAAAGTGGAGACTGGGCTTTCCTGTCTTGGTGGAGAACTCTTCTAACAGTTGTACCACCTTTCCCGTGGACTCCCGTTCCCCGGGAATCCAGAGCTCGGATTTGTGGGGATGGTGCAGTTGCGCAAAGACAAAGTCAATATCCGGGTTTTTGGCCGTGTCCTCCAGGAGGTCTTTCAACCAAGTAAACTGCTCTTTGATATCCTCGTAGCCCTCGTTGGAATTGAGCCCGATAATCCGGGTATTGCCATAATCCTTGTACCACCAATGTTCGGCATAGGCGGGGGTGCCATTCTTGGGCAGGCTAAAATATTTGAAATAAAAAGTCGAATTCCTTTCATGATTGCCCAATACAGGATACACCGGCACCTCGGCAAACAATTTCTGTGCGGGATTAAAGAAATGCTCCTTCCATTGGTAATACTTACCCCCGTTTTCGACCAAATCACCCGGAATCATCACCAACGCCAAGTTATCTGAAAGCTCTCCTCCGTGCTCATTTTGCAAATAGGTCAAAAGCCCATCATTGACAATTTCTTGAAACTTATTGGGGTAGTTGTGGTCGTATTGCATATCGCTCATAGCCACCATGCTAAAGGATTCGTCATCGTTGGCAAAAGGGGGTGTTTTGAACTGAAAAATATCGGAGCGTAAATTCTGGGTCCGTACCCGATAGTAATAGGCGGTAAAGCGTTTTAAACCTGTCAATTGTACCTCATGTAGCCGCGAAGGACCAAAGTTGACATCAAAAGCCCTTCCCCTGGATTTTTTGCCCAATCTGGGTGTGGTACCCCATTCCACGATACTTTCATCGCCTTCATTGGTTTCCCACATTATTTTAATGGAATTCGGTTCGGCATCCTGAATGTAAGGTTGCACCACAAATTGGATTTTATCTTGTGCCTCGATACCACTCCATACAAGGCAACAAATCCATATTAAATTCACTTTTCTCATGGTGCTATGCTATTTACTTTTAAGATTGCGTCATTTAGTATTTGTACCGCCTTTTCCAGTTCGGTTTTGGAAATGGTGAGTGCTGGGGCCAATTGCAGTACGTTACCCGCAGATACCTTAAAACTCAGGCCATTTTTAAGGCATTCGTACATTACTCTTTCCGCTTCAAGAATGGCTTTTTCCTTGGTTTTTCTATCCTTTACCAGTTCAATGCCCCATAGGAGTCCCAAACCACGGACATCTCCAATGCAATGATGTTCATTTTGCAATTTGCTCATGGCCTTGCACATAAAGACCTCATCTTCCCTTACTTTTTCCAGAATCTTTTCTTCCTCCAAAATTTCCAAGGTAGTCAGTCCGGCCATAGCCCCCATGGGACTCTTTTCATGGGTATAATGCCCTAGGGAAATCGCACCGAAACGGTTGTATTCGTCCCGAGTCACGATTGCCGCTTGTGGAATAACACCTCCTCCAAGTCCTTTACCCAAACACAAAATATCCGGTTCAATACCATAATGTTCAAAGGCGAAAAGTTTTCCTGTCCTTCCCAGTGCTATAGGGATTTCATCCAAAATCAGTACCACACGATACTTGTCACATAAATTGCGTGCCTCTTTCCAGAATTCCTTTGAGGGAATCTGAACGTCCGTGTTACGGACGGTCTCCGCTAAAAACGCCCCAATGTCACCCTCTTTGGCAAACACATATTCCAAATGCTGCAGACATTTGGATTCATCCCCTTCAAAGATACCGCGATAGGAGACAGGTGGCGGTATGCGTTCCACACCGGGCATTAAGGGACCCATATGTTCCCGAAATACGGATTCGCCACCCACGCTAATGGCATCCAAGGAGGCACCATGAAAGGAATCCCAAAAGGAAACCACTTTATGTCGTCCAGTTACCGCACGCGCCAATTTCAATGCAATGCCAATGGACGAACTACCGTTCGGGGTCAATAACACACGATTTAGGTCCGAAGGCAAAAGAGAAGCCAATTTTTCGGCAAAGTTGATCGCGATCTCGTTTGTGTAGCGCCGCGTGGAAAAGGTCAGGGAATTTAATTGTTCTGTTAGCCTTTGTGTCAGTTTTGGATGGGAGAAACCGATTTGGTGCACGTTGTTGCCATGAAAATCGAGATATTTTTTGCCGGAAATATTTTCAATATGTGGGCCCGAACAATTTTTCAGGACATCCAAACAAGGTGTAGAAAGTGCCTGATGCAGAAAGTACCGGGCATCCTTGGTCAATAATTCCTTGGTGGCATCGTCCACTTCATTTTTCAACCAATGGTTACGTGCTGGTGTACTATTGATATCGCCTTCGGTACGTTTGTTGACGTTTATGTTGTCCGGATTATTTGGATGCATAAGGTCCGTGTTTTGAGATATCCGCCCGTATTTTGGTATAGTTCAAAAGATGGACGTCTTGTGAAAATCATATTAATTCCTTTTCAACCATGATATCGGCGTTATTAAGTCGGTATGTCATCAAGACTTAGATCATTGCAACCCACGACCACAACGTAGGCAATATGTGGGCTACCTTTGCCCTTCCCTTAACCGGATAGGACCACAGGACAGATAGCCCCATGGTCCAAACCAGTAGTATGCTTCTCTTGTATCTGATCCAAGTCTCCTTTTTTAGTATAGATTTCGCCTTACCATGTCGTCATCCCAAGATACTTAAATCGTTTGAGTCTTATTCTTCCCACCAACCCTTTATATTAATATCATTTGCCCCGATTTCAGAAACCGCGGCGTCAAAATTCTCACTGTTCAAAGTTTGTTCCGAATCTGGGTATAGGAACCGTACGGGAACGCGATCATCGTTTACATTGTCAGGTCCAGGAACGATTACCGTTGGTAGTCCGGTCCTTCTAAAGTCGTACCAACCTTCAAAGCCCACCAAGAAGGAAGCCAGCCATTTCTGGGTGATTATGGTTTCCAACTCCCCATCATAAGTTACTCCATCCTGGGCTAAATACGCAGTTACGTCTTGCGATACTTCCCAGTATTCAAAGGATAAACGAACCCCTTCGTTATAAAGGGTTTCCGTCGGGCAATTCAATTTCAAAATTACCATCAAAATCGGTTGCCACCCCGATGTTGCTTCCCTGTACTAAAACCGATGCCCCAGGCAGGGGAACGTTGTTCTCATCCAAGACGGTTCCCGAAAAAATAGTTTGGGAATAGCCTACAAAACTTACTAAGAAAGTAAGTAGTACTAAAAATCGTGTTCTCTCCATTTTTTTCGTATTTGTAAACTTTGGTTAATTATTACGAAACAAATATCACGAGGAGAGGTTAGGCTAACTTCCTTTTAAAGTTAAATGATTACTAGGTTTAGATTAAAAGTATTACGAAAAGGTTACATCTGTATTATTTACAAATATTCAAATTGTTAGTTAATTGGTTCAAGACTTTTAGAGGGCCGATATAGATGGGGATACTGGGTTGTTTTTAACATTTGCGATGTTGGAAAACGATATTAGTACTATGTTTGCAAGGTTAATTCAAGGTATGGAAGATTATCTTATCGGAATCGGAAAACGAATAAAGGAGATACGCAAGAACGGGAATAGCACTATAAGTGAGATTGCCGAAAAAGCAGGTGTTACCGGCGGGTTGATTTCCCGTATTGAAAACGGACGTACCATACCTTCCCTACCAGTGCTTTTGAAGATTATAAGTTCACTTGAAATTGAGGTAACCGATTTTTTCAAGGGGATGCCACAAACGAATGGCGCTGGGTATATAATTTCTAGAAAAGAGGAGAACAGCGTAATTGAAAAAGAGGATGATGCCTTGGGCTTTACCTATACCCATATTTTTGGAAAGCAACTATCTTCTTTAGGTTTTGAGACGGTCCTTTTGGAAATAGAGCCTAATTCCAAAAGAGGAAAGGTAACCACGGACGCTTTTGAATTTAAATACGTTTTATCCGGGGAATGCAATTACGTTATTGGAGAGGACGAGATTGGTCTTAGGGCTGGGGACTCCATCTTCTTTGATGGGCGAATTCCCCATGTTCCCGTAAATCGCGGAAATATTTCCACTACAATGCTGGTGCTTTATTTTTTTATATGACGTAGTGCCCGTCTGGTTTTAGTTCGAAGTCAGGATTTCTTCCAGTTCTATCAACGAATCCAAAACATAGGTGGGCTTTGCGGAACTTAACTGTTCCCTGGTGTGGGCTCCTGTGGTAACGCCAATAGTCATACCACATCTTGCATTTTTACCTTCTTGGATGTCAATGATCGAGTCACCGGCTTTTAAGACTTTGGAAGGATTGTTGATTTGAAGAATGTCCATGGCCTCAAAAATCATATCGGGATTTGGTCTTCCTCTTTTTACATCGTCCGCCGTAATCAATATATCATAGTGAATTCCCATGGTCCAATTCATTTTGTCCAGGAGCAATTGTGCCGTGTTCTTGTCGTAACCTGTGTTTAAGGCCACTTTAATATTTAGCTTTTTTAAGGTATCGAGTAAATCTTCGACTCCCGCATAGGTGGTTACACTCAAATCCTGATAGGCCTTTCCCAACATTTTTTTGAAGTCCTTAAAAATTTCCTTCGCAGTCTCATCTTGATCATAACCTTCCTCAATACGAAGGATGTCCTTTATGGCCTGATGTTTTTCCTTTCCTGCCCCATGTTCCAGTACAAAGTCTAAGGTTAAAAGGTATCCTTTTTTGTTAATGGCCTTTTGTAATGTTTTGTATACTACGTTGTCCTCATCTACCACAGTTCCCGCCATATCAAAAACGGCCAATTCTATCTTATGCATGCTTAAAATGAAATATTGAATTTATATTTTCCTTTGCGAAACCGGCACTGCCCGTCATTCCTTTGCCTCCGATTCCGGTTACAATGTGGATGTTGTTGTCTATTGTTCTTTGATAAATATCGGAATTTTTGCATTGGGAATACCGCCCTGTCCAGCGGTTCTGAATTTCATAGGTTGGGAGATCCATTATTTTTTGGGCCTCGTTCAAAATAAAACGATCTATATCCATGTTGATATCGAATCCAAGGTCGTCCATATGTTCCGCAGGGGCATATTCATGGGAATCTCCTAAAATGATAGAACCATCGACAGCCTGCTTAAAAAGAATATGGACACCCCACTTTTTCTCAAATGAATTTGGCTCCTCCTTGGCCTTTACTGCTTTGAATGAAGGACATTCGGCGAATGCCTCATAACGTCTAATGGAAAGTCCGGTCAAAACAGAGCCTTTTACACAAGAAGTTCCTTGGGATTTGGTCTGCATCATCTGCAATTTTGAAATTTCCAAATCACTTTCGTTGAACAGCAATGGATATAAGGTCTTGAAATCACTACCATTGCAAATAATCACTTCACCTGCGGAAAAAGTGTCCCCTTTGGCAGTATGGACACTAACATAGTCAACTAGACTATGACATTCAATAGCTTCCGTATTCGTGTATAGTTCCAAACCGAGCTCCACTAAATAGGCGTGTAAACGATTGATCATCAACCTCGGTTCAACGATTACCTCCTCAGGAAAGAACAGTCCGGCTTTTACATAATCTTCCCTTAGGGTTGGATAATTTTGCAAGCATTCCTTTTTGGTCAATAACCGGGAGGAATAGTCGTTTTTTTTATTTATTTCGGAAAGTTCTTCAAGTAATCGAATCTCGTCTTCATTTGAAGCCAGATAGACCGTGCCTTCTTGTCTTACCGAAACATCAAATTTTGATTGGATGTCTTTATAGATTTTAAGGCTTTCCCTCCCAAACTTTTGCCATTTGCCATTCATTCCCGAAGGGACTACCTGACCAAAATTGCGTACCGTGGCCCCTTGGGGAGTCTCATTTTTTTCGATGAGGGCCACCGCCAACCCTTTTTTTATGGCGTGGTAGGCGTGAAATGTTCCCAATACCCCTCCGCCTATTACAATTAAGTCATAAACATTTCTCATAATTCAACAATGGAGATTTTCTGTGGGGGATCATAGACCCCGCTATTGTATTTTTTCTTAAAGTAGGCCAAGGACAAAACCGAGACGACAAAACCTATGATGGCAACAACGTAAGTGCCCTCTACAAAAAATTCCAACCAAGATATATCCGTCCTTCCAAAATTCTTATAAAGTAACACCGCCACACTGCCCAGGTAACCAAAGGCATCGGCAATGTAAATAAGAAATCCGGCATTACCGTTTATGCGAAAGGTCGCGATCATTCTATCAAAAAACAAACAATTGAAGGGGACGTAACATGCGTATAATCCCAGCCCTATGCTTATCATCCAAAAAACTGGGCCGACCACATTGGTCTGATAAAGCAAGGAGGACAAGCCAATGAATAAACTACCACCGATAAGTAAGTAATGATAGGAAACAAAGGCTCTATAATTCTTTTTAATAAAAAAGAAAAGTCCTATCAATAGCAGTACCAATAAGGCCACAGGAACTTCGGTTAAGGTATAGATGGAGGCGTTATCTTCGAAACCTACGGAGTCCCAAATTTCTCGGGAAAAATTATCGCGGAAATCCCGCAACGCCGTCAAACAGATATAGAAAAAAACCAAAATGACCAAAGGGAGAAAAAAATTCCGAACTGTTTTTAGGCGATCTTCGGTATTCATAGGCTTTCTTTCCTTTCGCAACAACCTGTCTTCTGCATCAGGCCTGGGGATTTTTTCCAGAAGCATGGCAAAAACGAGGAAGGGAGGCATAAATATAAGCCCTGTCACTGCCGGCATCCAAAATTCGGAAACACCAAAATACTTTATGACCAAAAGCCCTGCCGACTTTACGGCTCCGCTGGAAACTATAAAACTGGAACATAGGGCTACCCCAAGAATTTCCGTAAACCGGCGCCCTTCCAAATATGAAAATACTACACCCCATATCATGCCAAGCGACAAACCGTTTGTGAACATAAAAACCGAGTTATAGGGGTTGGGAACGAGTCCGAATAAAATAAGACTTAACTCTGCCATCACGATCATTCCAATGAGGTATCCGAACCTGCTTTTTACCCGTAGACCTGAAATCACTTTGATGCCAACAAACTTGGAAAGCATATACCCAAGCACCTGCAGGATGATTAGCATTATTTTGTAATTCACCCCCCAGAGAAAATAGTTTTCATAGGTCGCTACTGTAAATGGTTTTCGAAATGCATACATGCAAAAGTACACCCCAAAAGAGGCGAACGCTCCAAAAAACAAAACGCGGCTATCTTTTTTGCTAAGTTTCAAAAACTTGGGATGGGTTTACAAATGGTAAATTTTTTAAGGACAATATTCTGTAATTTTTTACCATATGTAAATTTTTTGAAGTTAAGAAATGCTTACCAAGTATTTATGGAATTTTAAACTTGTACCTGAAATCGCACAGAATTCAGCCAACGGAAATCGCCAAAGATGAATTTTTAGTTTTAGTACATTTGATCATCTCAAGAAATTAATTCAACATCAGATGAAACGAACATGAATTTTTTAATCAAAAACTACACACAGTGAAATGATTAAAATAAATTCATGAGAGAACGACTGCAACGAGTGGTTGCATGGGTTCTTAAATTTTTATATAGTTTATTTATAGGCATTTAAAAATTTTAAACACATGAAAAATACATTTGCTCTCACCTGCTTTCTATTGATTATTGGGGCATGCAGGGAAGCGCCAAAAAGTACTGAAGGGATGACCAATCAAAAACAGGTAGTGGAATCCTCATGGGGATCAGTTGTTTCCAAGGATGGAAGTAAACCGGTACAACGCCATGAGGCGGCTTTTGTAAAGGTTGAGGACAAATTTTATCTGCTTGGAGGACGGGGCATACGTCCTGTAAGTATCTACGATACGCAAACTCAAAAATGGACCCAAGGTATGGAGCCACCCATAGAGATCCATCATTTTCAACCTGTTGTCCACAAAAATCGGATATATATCGTTGGGGCATTTACTGGAGCATGGCCTAATGAAACACCTGTAAGGACGATTTACATTTACGACCCTCTGGCCGATAACTGGTCCAAAGGAGATGAAATTCCTTCGGAACGGTTAAGGGGTTCCACAGGAAATGTTATTTATGATGGAAAAATATATGTCTCCTGCGGAATAAAGAACGGCCATATCGGAGATCATAAGAATTGGATGGATAGCTATGACCTGAATACAGGTGAATGGAAGGTTCTGGCCGATGCCCCGAGACCAAGGGATCACTTTCAGTCCGTTGAAGCCAACGGAAAGATTTACGTGCTGGCCGGACGAAATACCGGAGCATCCGATGAGCCTTTTGGAAGTACTTTAGGAAAGGTTGATGTATATGACATTGCCAGTAATAGTTGGAATACCCTTCCTAATGATATACCTACCCAACGTGCAGGTAACATGGCAATTTTGCAGGGGAATGAGATTTTGGTGTTGGGAGGAGAGTCCAGCAACCAGGAAAAGGCGCATGCCCATGTAGAAGCACTTGCTTTTGGTAGCAATACTTGGCGATCTCTCCCCTCAATGATTGAAGGAAGGCATGGTACCGGGGTGTTGGAATATGAAGGGAATTTGTATGTTGCCTCTGGTTGTGGAAATCGAGGAGGGGAACCGGAGTTGTACACCATGGAAAAGTATACCCGTTAGGAAAACGACAAATTACTACTTTCAATGTTTCGTATCGGTCAAAGGGAATTCACCCTTTAGCATTTGTATAGTGTTCACCAAAGCCCGGATATTATGATAGTTTACTTTCCAATTGTGGGCCTTTGCGTCATATTTGGCCTCCGGATTGGTGTCCAATCCTTCGTGGAACCAACCGCCGTATTCGTAATCGATCATATGTGTAATTATATGGTCCCATTGTTTTTCAAACAATTCGAGATACCTCGATTCATCCGGAAACAATTTGGAAAATAGCAAAAGGGAATTAAGCCCCTCCGCTTGCGTCCACCATACTTTTGCCTCGTTTTCAATAGTACGCCTGCCCACTTTATCCCAATAAGCGCCCTCGTAATAAAATCCTCCGCTCTCTCGATCCCAGCCCCATTCCAAGGCATGATCTACCATATTTTTTGCTTTTCCCAAGGTGATGGAATCTTTTTTCCTTCCAAGTATATGGGAGGCCTCCAACATAAGGAAGGCGGTTTCCACATCATGACCAAAGGAAACATGATCCATCCACAAATTTTGCTTTCTATAGGCATCTGTTGAATCCTGTAGTGATATTGGCTTCCAGTCACGTTCCAGGTACAAATTAAGGTGACCCTTTGGGGTAGTAATGGTATCCCGTATTAATCCTAGCATTTCTTCCAAGCGTTCTTTCAATAGGGGATTCCGCCATACCTCGTACAGGGCGGTAAAACTCTCCAAAAGGTGAATGGAGGAGTTTTGATCCTTCCAATCCTTTCGTACAAAATTGTCATAATCGGCATCATTTGTTTTGACATCCAAAAACCAAGAGCCATCGAGCTGAAGGACATCGAAATAGCCTTTGTGTATGGGGTCATGTGCATGTTCCTCTAACCATAAAAAGGTTTTTTTTGCCAGATTTAGGGCAGCTGTATCCTTGGAAGCTTTGTAATAGGTGGCGAGCCCATAGATGGCAAAGGAGTTACCATAGGTGCTCTTGGTTTTGGACAAGATTCTTGAAGAATCGTTCTTTACATGTAGCAGGGTGTGGAAGCCACCATTGGTTCCGTCCCACATTACATCTCTTAGGAAGCGATATCCATGCGCTGCGATTTCTTCGTACTTTTTATCCTTATAAAAAAGAGCCAAGGTCGAGGCTGTCCAGATATGACGTGCCTGGCTTACCAGCATTTTGTTCTGCGGACCTTCTTTTTCCCATTTGTAATCGAAATCGGACCAAAACCCGCCATTACTATTGTCCACGGTTTTGGGGTACCAGATCTCAACCAGTGTATCCAAGGAAACCTCAATTTCAGATAATAGTCCTCTATCCGGCACTGGTTTGGCCTTCTCCGTTCCACAAGAAACCAAGAGCATTACGGATAAAAGGAATGCCGGCTTTAGACTTATGTACTTGTTGGAAATCGGGCTAAACATTAGCTTCGTTCTAAGAGACATAAAGCTACTTATATTTCTTGATAAATGGATAGCAATTAACGGAATAGAATCAATACGGCCCCAAGGGCAGTCAGTATCAATATCATCTTTCTATAAAAACCCTCCCGTATTATTTTTACTAGGCGTACCCCAACGTATAAGCCTATAAAAATCCCAGGGACTAACCTTAAATCTATGAGTACGGATTCCCAAGTAATGGTTCCCCAAGACCATATATGAAAGGGAAGCTTAAACACGTTGATGATCAGGAACAACCAGGCAGCGGTCCCGATAAACTCGTTTTTGGGTAAACGCATGGCCAAGAAAAAGATATTGGCGAAGGCCCCAGCCAAATTTCCTATCATCGTGGTAATCCCGGCCATAACACCCATGAATCCAGCAAATGCCCAGTGATCAGGAACCGTTTTGGACTTTCTTCGATCCCACCAATACATCATAATCACACTTCCCAAGATAATGAAGGCCATTCCGATCTTAAAGGTATCTTCATCCAAATCCTTACCTATCAAGACCCCGATAAGCACACCGGCCATCATCCATGGTAGAAAGCGGGCAATGTATTTCCATTGGGTATGTCTATTGTAATAGATTACGGCAAAAATATCCCCAACTATCAGAAGGGGCACGATAAGACCTGTAGACTCCTTAGCACCAAAGGCCAAAGCCATAAATGTTACGATGATGATGGCTATTCCCTTAATGCCACTTTTGGAGACACCGATGACGAAGGCTGCAATATAAGCCAAGGTCCAGGAAGTAATTGGAATTTCGGATACTAGGGTCGGTAGCACTAAGGTAGATTAACAGTGGAACCACAAAAGTATCCTAAAAAATAATATCTTTATCCATTAACCAAAACCAATCTATGGAACTCAGTACACTGGATTATAGTTTTATTGTTGTTTTCTTCTCGATAGTCCTAGGAATTGGGATTTATGTTTCGAAAAAATCGGGAAAAAACTCCTCAGAATATTTTTTGTCAGGTAGAACGATGCCTTGGTGGTTGTTGGGCCTTTCTATGGTAGCTACTACCTTTTCCACGGACACGCCCAATTTGGTGACGGACCTCGTTCGTACCAATGGTGTATCGGGCAACTGGGGTTGGTGGTGCTTTTTGCTTACGGGGATGCTCACGGTTTTTGTCTATGCCAAATTATGGAGAAAATCGAACGTAAAGACCGATCTTGAATTTTACGAGCTGCGCTACGGTGGTGCCCCGGCCAGTTTCCTAAGAAAGTTCCGGGCCGTATATTTGGGCATTTTGTTCAATGTTATCACTATGTCAGCGGTAACATTGGCGGCCATCAAGATAGGGGGAATTATGTTGGGACTGGAACCTTGGGAAACGGTAATAGGTGCCGGTCTGATAACGGTAATCTTTAGTGCGTTGGGGGGATTTAAGGGTGTGGTCTATACTGATTTTTTACTGTTTTTTGTAGCAATGGCGGGGGCTATTGGGGCGGCCTATTACTTAGTAAACATTCCGGAGGTTGGAGGGATACAGGCCATTATTGAAAGTGAAAATGTCAAGGACAAGCTTAATATCCTCCCAGACTTAAGCGATACCAAGGCGGTAGTGACCATTTTGGTAATTCCTTTGGCGGTACAGTGGTGGAGTTCCTGGTACCCAGGTGGTGAACCCGGCGGTGGAGGCTATATCGCACAACGAATGCTGGCTGCGAAAAATGAAAATCATGCTATTGGCGCAACTTTTTTCTTTAATATTATGCATTACGCCTTGCGACCTTGGCCCTGGATTTTGGTAGCCTTGGCCTCATTGGTCGTTTATCCCGATGTGGCGAGCATTTCAGAGGCTTTCCCAAATGTGCCCGCGGATAAATTGGGGCACGATTTGGCCTATTCCGCCATGTTGACCAAACTGCCTAGTGGCCTATTGGGCGTTGTATTGGCATCTTTGATAGCGGCCTATATGAGTACCATCTCTACCCAATTGAACTGGGGATCCTCCTATATGGTCTTTGACTTTTATAAACAGCAAATAAATCCAAATGCCACTGAAAAACAGATGGTAGCCGTGGGGCGTTTGTCTACAGTCGTTTTGATGATTTTAAGTGCCTTTTTGGCCTTGGCCATGCAAAATGCTATGGGTATTTTCAATCTTTTGCTGTCGTTTGGAGCCGGTACCGGGCTTATTTTCATTCTCCGATGGTTTTGGTGGCGTATTAACTCATGGAGTGAAATTTCGGCCATGTTCTCTTCCGGTATTCTGGCTATTTTACTGGAAACAACTTCATTACGGCCCATCTTGTTCGATTCGGATACCGGGGTATTGCCGGAATGGGGTGAACTACCATTTATTATGCTGGTGACTTCGGTAATTTGGCTGTCGGCCACGTACATGACCCAACCGGAATCAAAACAAGTGCTACGCGATTTTTATAAAAAGATCCAACCAGGAGGTCCGGGCTGGTCAAAAGTTGTCAAAGAGGCCCAGGAGGATAATGATGAGGTAGTCTTGGAAAATGAAAAGTGGAGTGTACCTTCCGGTGTATCGGCCATGCTATTGGGCGTTGTATTGGTCTATTCCACAATGTTCGCTACGGGCTATTGGATTTATGGAAAGACCACTTTAGCATTGATTTTAACAGGTGTTGCTGCTATTTCCGGTGTTATGCTCATTAAAGCATGGAACCGTATGAAAGACAATATACTATAGTTTTACCATGAAGGACAGGATTATTTCAGTGGATATTTTTAGGGGATTGACCATAGTCCTTATGATTTTGGTAAATACTCCGGGAACATGGTCAGCCGTATATGCGCCTTTTTTACATGCAGATTGGCATGGCTATACACCTACGGATTTAGTATTCCCATTTTTCCTCTTTATCGTGGGAACCTCAATCGTGTTTGCCTATAAAAACAAGCCCGTTAATGCAAAGACTTATAAAAAGATTACTGTACGTGCCTTGAAGCTGATTGGCCTTGGGCTTTTTCTTGGAGCGTTTACCATTAGCTTTCCCTTTATAAAGGATTTTGCAGAGATTCGGTTTCCCGGTGTTTTACAGCGTATTGGGGTAGTATTCTTTTTTGCTGCGATTTTATTTCTCAACCTTAAGTGGAGGACGCTGGTCGGTATATGTGCCTTTCTTTTGATCGGCTATTGGCTGTTAATGGGTTTTGTGCCCGTAAATGGTATGGAATCCACCTTTGAAAGGGCTCCGAACAATCTGGCCAATTACGTAGATTTAAACATTTTAGGGACCCATATGTGGAAGGAGGATTATGATCCGGAAGGTCTTTTGAGTACTATACCCGCTATTTGCAGTTCTTTGCTGGGCATCTTTACCGGATTGGTCTTAACATCAAAACAGCCCAAAAAAGTGACCCTTATGGTCGGTATAGGGGGGTCGTTGCTAATACTTGGACATTTATGGGATTTAATCTTCCCGATAAACAAAGCGCTTTGGACCAGTAGTTTTGTAGTGGTTACGGCAGGCTGGGCCAATATGCTCTTGGCATTGATTTACTACATGACGGATGTTAAAGGTATTGAATTCGGAAGTATTTTTCGCTATGCCGGTGCCAATGCCATAATCGTGTATTTTTTATCCAGTTTTATTTCCAAGATTTTTTATTCGATTAAAGTGGGCGAGGACAGCTCACTTCATGCATGGCTCTTTGATACCATCTATGTCCATGATTTCATGTCCATGCAAATGTCCTCCTTGCTTTATGGTCTTTCGGTAGTTGCATTTTATTGCCTTCTGGCCTATGTTTTATATCAAAGGAAAATCTTTATTAAGGTTTAGTAGCGATTTCGCTAAGTAGTTGATTATTGCTCTTTTCCCCTTTATCTCTCTTTTTTCCTGCTAATGCCCCAATTTTATGATGATTGGAAAAATGGAAATCCTTGGGGATTTTTTAAAACATATATTTAGTGACATGGTTTCCATTTTTCTATATATTGTTTTGTATCCATGTTGTAAATCATAGCTTTGTATCCATGGAAACTGCTCCTAAAAACCTTTTAGGCACAACCTTGGAATCTTGTTGTTTTGATCCCCTGACCGGATTCTATAGGGATGGTTTCTGTGCGACTGGTCGAGAAGATGTGGGTACCCATATCGTATGTGCCGTAATGACCGATGAATTCTTAAAATTCACCAGATCCAAGGGTAACGATTTAAGTACACCGAGGCCAGAATGGCAATTTCCTGGGCTAAAAGCCGGCGACAAGTGGTGCCTTTGTATTTTGCGATGGTTAGAGGCGGAAAGTGCGGGCATGGCCCCTCCCATCATTTTTGGCTCTACCAATGAAAAGGCTTTGGAGTATACGGATATAGAGCTTTTGGCCAAGTACAAGTTTTTGGAATAAAGACTTTTGACCATTCCTCTAATTTTGATGGCGCACCAGCTTTTTTGTACATATAAAAGACAATAGGCGCATTGTTTAACCCAGATAACATACTGAAAATCGGTTAATTAACTACGGACAGTCATTCGTCATTAGTGCCGTGTGAACCCCAATGTAGTAGTTTGGCCACGTATTTCCCGATAACATCAAATTCCAGGTTCACTTTTGACCCAACCTCATAGGAATGAAATCGGGTGTTTTCATAGGTGTACGGTATGATGGCCACACTAAACGTATTTGTACCAGAATCGACCACGGTTAAACTTACCCCATCAATAGTTATAGATCCCTTTTCAATGGTCGGATTGTTGAGCGAAACATCATACTCGAATGAAAACATCCAACTGCCATCCTTTTCTTCAACAGATGTACAGGTCCCTGTTTGATCTACATGACCTTGAACAATATGGCCATCCAAACGTGATCCTAGAATCATGGCACGCTCCAGATTTACAGTATCCCTTAATTTTAGTCCACCAAGATTGGTTTTTTGAAGGGTCTCTTCTATAGCGGTAACCGTATATTCATTCTCATCCAGGGAAACTACGGTGAGGCAAACACCGTTATGGGCCATACTCTGATCTATTTGTAGCTCTTTCGCAACAGGTGAAGCTATGGTAATATGTAAATTTCCGCCCTCCTTTTCCAAGTGCGATACCTCCCCTAAGGATTCGATTATTCCTGTAAACATGTTCCGCTTAAATTAAGTAATTTTGTGCGATAAATTTAGGGATAAAGCCAAAGAAAATATGCAGGAAAATCGAAAAATACGGCTAGGGATTTCAATAGGGGACCTCAACGGAATTGGATGTGAGGTGATTCTTAAAACCTTTGAGGATTCCCGTATGTTGGATTTCTGTACACCTGTAATTTTTGCCTCCAATAAAACCGTTTCCTTCCAGAAAAATGAATTAGGGATTGCTATTAAGTATCATGGCATCCATGATGCCTCCAAAACTATTGACGACAAGATTAATGTGGTGAATGTCTGGAAAGAAATACCGCAGGTAGAATTTGGAAAGGAGACCCAAGAAGCGGGTAAATATGCCCTAAGATCGTTGCGGGCGGCTGTAAAATCTCTTAAAGAGGATGCTATTGATGTCTTGGTCACCGCTCCGATCAACAAAACCAATATTCAGTCCGAGGATTTTAAATTTCCGGGACATACGGATTATCTGACGCAAGAATTGGAAGGAGAGAGTCTTATGTTTATGGTTACGGATACCTTAAAAGTAGGATTGCTTACTGATCACGTTGCCGTGAAGGACGCACCGGCTACCATAAATCCCATCTTGGTTAGGACCAAGGTGCGTACAATTGAAAAATCCTTACAGATGGATTTTGGGATTCGAAGGCCAAAAATTGCCCTTTTGGGCATTAATCCCCATAGTGGGGATAATGGAGTTATTGGAAAGGAAGACGATGAAGTGTTAAAGCCTGTTATCAAGGAAATGTCAGATGCCGGACATCTGGTCTTTGGCCCATATTCCGCAGATAGTTTTTTCGGCTCGGATTCCTATAAGAACTTTGATGCGGTTTTGGCGGCCTATCACGACCAAGGCTTAATTCCCTTCAAGACGCTTTCCTTTGGTAAAGGGGTCAATTATACCGCAGGTCTTTCAAAAGTCCGTACGTCCCCGGATCATGGTACGGCCTATGAAATTGCCGGAAAGGGTAAGGCGGACCATAGCTCTTTTAAGGAGGCGGTATTTACCGCCCTGCACATTTTTAGGAACAGATTGGAATTCAAGGAACTGAACGAGAATCCTCTACAAAAACAAAAGGTTAGGCGATAGACCGACACAATTTAACAGCAAGTTTTACAGTCTGTTGGTGCCCTGAACATTTGACCGGCAACTATTGGCTTTTATTAAAATAATAGTATCTTTGCACCCGCCATAACGGAAACGTTTGGTCCCCCTCAAGGGCATTGGTCAAAAAGTATTGGTACGATGAAGCATAAGGAATTTACTATTCCTTTCTCGGGATTGAAGCAGGGAAAGCATGAGTTTACCTATACTATTAACAATACGTTCTTTGATTCCTTTGGGTACGAGGAGTTCAATGAAGCCCAAATAGATTTCTCGGCGGAACTGAACAAGATGAGTACTATGCTCGAATTGCGGTTAAAGGGCAACGGCATAGTAAATGTGGATTGCGACTTAACAAGTGAACCTTATGACCAACCTATTTCTGCCCAATTGGAATTAGTGGTCAAGTTTGGAGAAGATTTCAATAATGAGGACGATGAGATATTGATTATTCCCCATGGGGAACACCAAATTAATATAGCACAATACGCCTACGAAATGTTGGTGCTAGCTGTCCCGCAAAAGCGTATACATCCAGGCGTCTTGGATGGAACCCTAAAATCCGACACGCTGGATAAGCTTAAGGAGTTGCAACCTAAGGAGATTAAAGAGAATTCTGAAAAAAATGACCCGCGGTGGGATGCATTAAAACAGTTTTTAACGGATAAATAATATATAAAAATGGCACATCCTAAAAGAAAAATATCCCGAACTAGAAGGGATAAGAGAAGAACCCATTACAAGGCCGTTGCTCCTACCTTGGCCACGGATCCCACGACAGGGGAAATGCATCTGTACCATAGGGCACATTGGCATGAAGGCAAATTGTATTATAAAGGTCAGGTTCTTATGGACAAGACCGAGGAAACAGAGGCTTAAAAACGATATCTACACTATTCTTGAATTCCTGTCCTTAATGGGCAGGTTTTTTTGTAGGCGCCTATTTTTTAAACATGAAAATGGCATTTGGTCAAGAGCAAATAACAACTTCAAGGATTACTTCAAATGCCCTACTACCAGGGAATGGGTAGGATTAAAACCGAAACATATAATCTTCAAATTCTCTAAATCCCTTTAATTTTCAAAAAAGTCGCAGAAAATCAGTATTTTTCACGAATTTTGATGCATTTTAGAAGTTTTTTTGATGTAAAATCAACTTTAGGATGGGTAAATTAACGGCAGCCATTACAGCTGTAGGAGCTTACGTTCCAAACTTTGTGTTGACCAATAAAATGCTGGAAGGCATGGTGGATACCAACGATGAATGGATTGTTACCAGAACCGGCATCAAGGAAAGGAGAATACTAAAACCTGAGGAAGGTGAAGGATCATCCTATTTGGCCATTAAAGCAGCAAAAAATCTTCTGGAAAAAAGAAAAATAGACCCCGAGGAAATCGACTTGGTTATGGTTGCCACCGCCACTCCGGATAGTTTGGTCGCTTCTACGGCGGCCTTTGTTGCCTCGGAAATTGGGGCTACCAATGCCTTTGCCTATGATTTACTGGCGGCCTGTTCCAGTTTTCTGTTCGGGATGTCCACGGCGGCGAGCTATATCCAATCTGGCCGTTATAAAAAGGTTTTATTAATAGGGGCGGATAAAATGTCGTCGATTATTGATTATACGGATAGAACTACCTGTATTATTTTCGGTGATGGGGCCGGGGCCGTTCTTTTTGAACCAAATACGGAAAACCTTGGAATACAGGATGAGTATCTTAGGGCGGATGGCTCAGGAAGACAGTTTTTAGGGATGGATGCCGGAGGTTCATTGCTTCCCGCCTCGGAGGAAACGGTAAGGGACCGAAAGCATTTTATTTATCAAGATGGCAAAACGGTATTTAAATTTGCCGTCTCTAATATGGCGGATGTGGCGGTAAGGATTATGGAACGGAATAATTTGAATAATGAAGATGTGTCATGGCTTGTACCCCATCAGGCCAATAAACGAATCATTAATGCAACAGCCAAAAGAATGGGCCTGGAGGATTCCAAGGTGATGATAAATATACACCGTTATGGCAATACCACCGCTGCTACTCTTCCACTTCTGTTGAGGGATTATGAGGACCAACTAAAAAAGGGTGACAACCTGATTTTTGCTGCTTTTGGCGGAGGCTTTACATGGGGATCCATTTATTTAAAGTGGGCCTATAACTAAAACTATAAAACTGAAATGTAATGGATATCAAGGAAATTCAAAGCCTAATCAAATTCGTGGCAAAATCCGGTGCCAGCGAAGTAAAACTTGAGACGGACGATATTAAAATCACCATTCGGACCGGAACTGTAGGATCTGTACCTGATACAACGTATGTACAGCAAATTCCTGTTCCGCAAGCTCCAATTGCACCAATTCCCCAAACCCCTGCGGAAACCCCTACTCCGTCTACGGAAGCGAACACTAAGGAGACTCCGGAAGAGGATGCCAAATATATCACTATAAAATCGCCCATTATAGGAACTTTTTATAGGAAACCTTCACCGGATAAACCGGCATTTGTAGAGGTAGGTAGTAACATCGCTAAAGGGGATGTTCTCTGTGTCATAGAGGCTATGAAACTTTTTAATGACATAGAATCCGAGGTGTCCGGTAAAATCGTAAAGGTTTTGGTGGAGGACTCCTCACCGGTAGAATTTGATCAACCTCTGTTTTTGGTAGATCCATCCTAGGTTAAATTACAATACCCAAACTCCAAACGCCAAAATCGTATTGGAATGTGAGATTTGAAATTTTAAGGTATTATGTTCAAAAAAGTATTGATTGCAAATAGGGGGGAAATCGCCCTTAGGATTATCCGGACGTGTAAGGAAATGGGTATCAAAACCGTTGCTGTCTATTCTAAGGCAGATGAGGAAAGTCTACATGTTAGATTTGCCGACGAGGCAGTCTGTATAGGTCCCGCTCCCAGTAACGAATCCTATTTAAAAATCCCCAATATCATAGCTGCCGCGGAGATTACCAATGCGGATGCCATTCACCCCGGATATGGATTTCTGTCCGAGAATTCAAAATTTTCTAAGATTTGTGCCGAACATGAGATAAAATTTATAGGTGCTTCTGGAGAACAAATTGATCAAATGGGGGACAAGGCTACGGCCAAGGCCACCATGAAAAGAGCTGGGGTACCTACCATTCCAGGATCAGATGGACTTTTAAAGGATGTTGCCGATGCCAAAAAAACTGCAAAGAAGATGGGTTATCCGGTTATGATCAAGGCTACTGCCGGGGGTGGAGGCAAGGGAATGCGCGCTATCTGGTCCGAAGATCAAATGGAGAGTAACTTTGAAAGTGCCGTTAAGGAAGCTACTGCGGCTTTTGGCAATGGGGGTATGTACATGGAGAAACTCATCGAAGAGCCCCGCCACATTGAGATACAGGTAGTGGGAGATCAATATGGGAAGGCATGCCACCTTTCTGAAAGGGATTGCTCCGTCCAACGGCGTCATCAAAAATTGACCGAAGAAACCCCCTCTCCCTTTATGACCGATAAGCTAAGGGATGAAATGGGGAAGGCCGCCATAAAGGCAGCAGAATTTATTAAATATGAGGGAGCCGGTACCATAGAGTTTTTAGTGGACAAACATCGCAACTTCTATTTTATGGAAATGAATACCCGTATACAGGTAGAGCATCCCATAACCGAACAGGTAGTGGATTATGATCTAATTCGGGAACAGATTTTGGTTGCAGGAGGTGTACCTATCTCAGGCAAGAACTATATTCCAAAACTGCATTCCATAGAATGCCGTATCAATGCGGAAGACCCTTATAATGATTTTAGACCTTCACCCGGTAGGATAACCACTTTGCACACTCCGGGAGGGCATGGGGTAAGAATGGACACCCATGTATATAGTGGTTATGTGATTCCGCCAAACTACGATTCCATGATTGCCAAGTTGATTACCACGGCGCAGACGCGTGAAGAAGCCATAAACAAAATGAAACGTGCATTGGATGAATTTGTGATAGAAGGCATCAAAACCACAATTCCTTTCCATAGACAGCTTATGGAGCACCCTGATTATTTGGCAGGGAATTATACCACCAAGTTTATGGAAGATTTTAGGATGGAAGCGCAGCCCGAAGGATGAACTGACGGGTCCTGACAGTTCTTCTAAACTCGTCGGTCATACGAATTCAGTAAGATGAACCTCAGCTATTGGGAATATAAAACGTGGCTGTCCAATATAGACTTTGCGATTATAGGAAGTGGGATAGTTGGGCTTAATTGTGCGCTTAGGCTAAAGCATGCCCACCCCAAATCCAAAATAGTAGTTCTAGAAAGAGGTGTTCTGCCGCAGGGAGCCAGTACTAAAAATGCCGGGTTTGCCTGCTTTGGTAGTATTTCCGAAATTTTGGCCGATTTACAAGCCCATTCCGATGAACAAGTATTTCGTCTTGTAAGGCAAAGATGGAAAGGGATACAATTACTTCGTAGCATTTTAGGGGATAGGCAAATCGGGTTCCAACAAAATGGGGGATACGAACTTTTTTTGGAGGAACAGACAGCACTTTACGAGAATTGTCTAGACCATATGGCGAAGATCAATGCCCTATTAAAACCGATATTTGGTGCCAAACCCTTTAGCCTAAATGCCAATTCCCTTAATTTCAAAAAAATAAAGGAAAGCTATATTGCGCACTCCTTCGAGGGACAATTGGACACGGGTAAAATGATGATGGCCCTTTTGCAACTGGCACAACAAAAAGGGATTATTGTTTTAAACTCGATAACCGTCAATGATTTTGTGGAAAATCAGGGAAGCGTATCACTTCAAACCAACGCTTTTGAATGCGATAGCCAAAAGTTGTTCATAGCCACCAATGGGTTTGCATCCCAACTATTAAACGAAAATGTAAGACCCGCCCGCTCTCAGGTAGTAATTACCAAACCTATTCAAAACTTGGAAATTAAAGGTACATTCCACCTGGATGAAGGGTATTATTATTTTCGGAATATTGATAATCGCATACTACTAGGAGGGGGCAGAAACCTTGATATTGAAGGAGAGGAAACATTTTTTTTCGGCCAAACCGAATTGATTCAAAATCGATTGGAAGAACTACTGGAACAGGTCATACTTCCCAATACCACCTTTGAAGTTGACCAGAGATGGAGCGGAATTATGGGGGTAGGCAAGGAAAAAAGACCTATTGTAAAACAGGTTTCCAAAAATGTGTACGGAGCCGTTCGTTTGGGTGGCATGGGGATTGCTATAGGTAGTTTGGTAGGAAAGGAGTTGGCTGATCTTGTCTAAAGACCAGGTCGCATTTACTAGGTCAAGGCTAGTATTAATACGTTCCATTCAGCTGAATAAAGCCGTTGGTTTTACTGTACAAGTAATATTTTCTTCTTATATTGAGACCTTAACTTTTTCATTAGCTTCCCCAGAGCTTAATCCACCTTTTTTATGAACTGAACCCCATATCCTTCACCTTAGGGGATATGAACTATTTGCTTTGGTAGATATCCATGTCGTCCATTTTTAGACAATCGGATGGGTAACGATTAGGGAGTATACTAAAACTATGATTTATGAAAAACGGTGTCCCGAGAAAATTTGGTTTAGTTTGTATAACAGTCCTCATGGTGTCTTTTTGTGTTGGATGTTCCTCATCGAAAATGAATTTTAAAAGGGAGTACAACAAAGTATGGAAGGAAATGGTGAAATCCGAGGCATGGAAGAATTCTCTATTGGCCGATCGAACGGTAAAACCGAAGGAGGAAATGGATTTTTATACAAGTATTTTAGATGCGGGAATAGGGAGGGAAGATTCCTACAACCCATTGATGGAGGAAGAAGTGGCGTTTGAGGAAAAATATAACACTCTAGTTTCCCGGGCGTATTTCAAAATTATTGCCGAAGCTGAAAAGGCGGATCATCGTCTCAAGAAAGAATATGAGGAATGGAATGCCAAGAAATTTGAAGCGGGCAATAAAGGGAACGTTGCGTTCAGGAAGCAACTCAACTTGATAAATCGACGATATTCCGCACACCAAAAGATGCTCAAAGGTCTTAAATCCTGGAATATTTTAAGCGAATATAGATCGGACGACCTGCGGTTCTTTAAAAATGAAAATAGGGATGAGGTAAAGCAAATGTTCAATACAGGCAAAGAAGATAGTGCAATTGTAAACCTTTTGATATATCGGTTGGCAGACCTGTATCATTTTGAGGAATAGGCTTTACTTTATCTTTAGTGCCATATATACTTATCTGAAATCGAGTTAAGGATTTAAATACCCATTTCTTTACTATTTTCCAATTAGTTTTTTAATGAAAGGAATTACCAAAGAGGAGCTATTGGCGTTTTGCGAGGCTTTTGTAGTAGATCGCATTACCCGTATCCGGAAGAATATGTTAAATATTCGAGAAGCGTTGGACTCGGAAACTAAAAGCAGTGCAGGCGACAAACATGAAACTGCCAGGTCCATGTTACAGCTAGAACGCGAAAAACTAGGCCGCCAATTGGCGAAAGCAGAGGAAATGAAATATGTGGTGGCCAGGATAAATTTAAAGGACAGCATGGAAACCATAGGTCTTGGTAGCTGTATTACTACCTCAAAGGGGAACTACTTTTTGGCTATTTCCGCAGGGGCTTTTACAAAAAAGGATTTATCCGTTTTTTGTATCTCTATTGGGACACCTATTGGAAGGTTGTTGTTAGGGAAGACTGTTGGGGATACCGTTGTTTTCAATGGGCAAAAAATCGAAATTTTGGCAATTGAATAGCCGACAAAATACGGTTTGATTTTATTGCCTTTTAAAACATTTCCAAGATGTGTCACATTTGTACTTGGATGGAATAGCTTACTTCGCTTTTTTCCGATTCAGAAATTCAATGGAGATATCCAGAAATTGGGATTTATTTGTACCGTCAATTGGGATATGCCCGGAATTGGGAATGATCCACAATTCCGAATCGGGCAAATTCTTATGAAGTGCAAGCGCCGCGTCCACGCCCAATATCTCATCACGGTCACCATTAATAACCAATGTTCGGGTGCGCATTGCCATTAAATCTTCTTCCTCAAGTCTAATTTCGTAATTCAAGTTAGGATTGAACAAGGCCCTGATTTGTTGGTCTCCCTGAGGATGTAGTTCCCGAAGTTGCTCCACAAAGGAGGGAGGGAGGTCGTCAAAGGTGAATTGATTATCAAGCGCTTTGTTATCCCCGCCGCTATAATTATGGGAAGCACCAATAAGTATTACGGATTCCAGCCGATCCGGAAGTAAACCGCCAATTTGAAGCAAAACCAGTCCGCCATAACTCAGACCAATGGCCTTGACCCCTTTTAAGCTTAAATAATCAGTTAGGGCTATGATATCATTGGCCGATTTTTGTATGGAAAAATCCTTGGTCAATGGCGTGGTTTTACCATGTCCCCTTAAGTCTACGACGTATACTTCATAACTTTGGGCATAGGTGGAAATGTATTCCGACCAAAATTGGGAAGATTGTGTCCAGCCATGAAGAAGAAGCAACGGTTCACCTTTGCCGTATTGTTCATAGTACAACTCAATACCATTTACGTTTACGATCTCGGTCTTATTGGGTTTCTGTGCATGACCTTGTCCTACTAGTAAGGCTACTAAAATTAGTAATAGCTTTTTCATTTTGAAATGCAACGATAAATTGGACGTAATACGCAAACAATCGGTCATAAGTGATAACGAATATCGGAATATCCAAACGACTACTCCATCTATAATTAACCATAAATTAAGAAAAGGAACCGGTATTCTTTATAAATTTAAAACTATTAACCAATTAAAATTTAAGGAATGTCTACACAAGAAGTTGCTGACAAGTTAGTAAGCCTTTGCAAGGAGGGAAAATATGATGAAGCCTACGAGCTTTATGCAGATGATGCGGTAAGTATTGAAATGCCGGGTATGCCAGGGGATGAAGTGACCCAGGGCAAGGAAAAAATTATTGACGGATATTATCAATGGGCCAATAGTATTGAAGAGGTTCATGGAGGTTCAGTGGGAGAACCTGTGGTTGCCGGGAATCACTTTATGCTCCCAATGATGAGTGATGCCACTTTCAAAGGGCAGGGCAGGTGGAAAATGGAAGAACTGTGTTTGTACCAAGTTGAAAATGGTAAAATTAAAAAAGCGCAATTCTTTTATGACGTACCCGATATGGGTTAAAGGATTAGTCCAAAATGGGTTTCCCGCGACTTGCTTTTTTCTGGGAGGTCATTTTTTTGGTCTTTAATCTTTTTTCTTTTGCGGCTTGGGAAGGCTTTGTTCTTTTTCTTTTTTTTGGAACCTTTAATGCAGATGCCATAATATCCAAAAAACGATGGATTACAAGTTCCTTGTTTTTATGTTGACTCCGTGTGGCGTCGCAATGTAAAAGCAATAGGCCATTGTTCGTTAATCTAGATTTTAATTTGTGTAACAGACGCTCCTTTTCCGAATCCATAAAGGCGGCGGAGCGCATAAGATCAAAAGTCAATTCAATTTTAGTGGATACCTTGTTCACATGCTGTCCGCCAGCACCACTACTGCGAATGGCCTTAAATCGAAGTTCCCTTATCAGTTGCCCCTTATCCATGAAGACTAGCTGTTTAATCGCTGATTTATGGTTTCTAAGGAAATGTTCAGAAAAACGTTCTTCCCGTCCTCCAGAGCCGAATGATGATTAAAGTAAATGTTTTGGTCTTCATAGGTTCCTAATATCATATAATGTCCCCCCATATAATATGATTCTTTTACAAGGACTTCCAAACCCGATTTTTCCGAGACCTTAAACTCATGGGCATACACGATAATGCGACGTTTGGTATCCGCATATGATTTAATAACATTTATGGGGATTCTATTGGCCTCACCGAACAACGAGGCGATGTATAGGTCCTTGGGATGTTCGTATAAGTTTTTGGGGGTATCCTTGGCAATAATCTTTCGGTCCTTCAAAACGATTACCCGATCGGCAAAGGGAAGCATATCATTATGATCATGGGTTGCCGTTAAAACGGTTATGCCCTCTTTTTTTAGAAAGGTGAACAAATTCCTTCTCAAGGTGTTTTTCCTAAAATTATCGATATGGCTAAACGGCTCGTCCAACAAAAGAATTTGGGGTTGCTGGGCAAGTACCCTGGCCAAGGCAACCCGTTGTTGCTGCCCACCGCTTAGGTAGCGTACCTTGGTCTGGGCCAAATGGGTCATTTCTATCATTTCCATAAGCTCCCAAGTACGGGCCTTGAGTTCCTTGGGTTCAAAAACGGAAAGGTATTGGCTTATATTTTCAAAAACGGTTGTATAAGGCATCAGATCAAAATCCTGAGCCAGATATTTCATATAGGGTTCACCTGGAACCAAATTGTACAAAGGCCCCTTTATTTGGTTTTCATCCCAATAGATTTCGCCTACCTTAATATGCAGAAGGCCGTAGATAATCTTTAGCAAGGTGCTTTTTCCACAACCGCTTTCCCCAATAATGGAAACGTGTTCACCTTTGGAGACCTTTAGGTTTATGTCCTCCAACACCGATGTTTCGTCATAGGCAAATGATACGTGATCTACTTGAAGCATATGAAGTGTCGTTCAAGGGAAAATAAAATCCGTTCCCAAATTAAGAAACGGATTTTCCTATGAAATATTGATAGTCTCCGGGATTAATCCTTAAATTCTTTAAGCACGCTTTGGTTGGGCAATTCCTTAAAGCCCATATTGTAAAGGGTAAATCCAAAAATATCCGCGTACTGCTCAATAATTTTGCTTACCGGGGTACCCGCTCCGTGCCCTGCCTTGGTCTCTATACGAATCAATGTGGGATTTTCCCCGATCTGCTTTTCCTGTAGCTCCGCTGCAAATTTAAAGCTATGGGCAGGAACCACACGGTCATCATGGTCTCCGGTGGTTATTAAGGTAGCGGGATATTCCGTTCCTGTCTTTACGTTATGTAGTGGAGAATAACCCTTTAAATAAGCAAACATTTCCTTACTCTCCTCAGCGGTTCCATAATCATAGGCCCATCCGGCACCAGCTGTAAATGTATGATAGCGCAACATGTCCAAGACCCCTACTGCTGGCAAGGCTACCTGCATTAAATCCGGTCGTTGGGTCATGGTAGCCCCCACCAAAAGCCCTCCATTGGAGCCGCCTCTAACGGCAAGGTATTCTTTGGAAGTGTAGTTGTTGTTGATGAGATATTCCGCTGCAGCTATAAAATCATCAAAAACATTTTGTTTTTTTAGTTTCGTTCCGGCAATATGCCACGCTTTACCATATTCGCCACCACCGCGAAGGTTGGGAACGGCATAAATGCCTCCCTGTTCCATCCAAATTGCGTTGACAATGCTGAACGAGGGAGTGAGGCTAATGTTGAACCCTCCATAACCGTATAGGATAGTGGGGTTTTTTCCGTTGTATTCAATTCCTTTTTTATGAGTAATGATCATGGGTACTTCTGTACCATCCTTCGAATTATAGAATACTTGTTTGGATTCGTAATCAGAAGGATTGAAATCAATTTCCGGCTTCCAGTATTGGTCATATTTTCCAGTATCCACATTATACTTGTAGGATGAACCTGGAGTGTTATAGTTCGTAAAAGAAAAATAAAATTCCCTATCTTCCTTCTTGCCCCCAAATCCACCGGCACTACCAACACCTGGGAGTCCTACTTCCCGAATCAAATTTCCTTCATAATCGTATTGTAAGACCTTGGAAATCGCATCTACCATATATTCGGTAAAAAAATACCCACCTCCGGTACCCGCGGTCAGTACATTTTCTGTTTCCGGAATAAAGTCTTTCCAATTGTTTGGAACCGGGTCGGCTGCATCCGTCACAACAATTTTCTTATTGGGGGCATTCCGGTTAGTGACCAAGTACAATTGAGTTCCTACATTTTCTATAACATTGGTATCCGATTCCGTATCATCCAATACGGTTACCAATTTGGAATAGGGATCCGTTAAATCTTTCAAATACAATTTGTTGCCCGAGGTCGAGGTCGATGCGGAAATAAAAAGGTAGCGTTCATCTTCGGAAACATAACCGCTTACATAACGATGTTTTTGGGCCAATGTTCCGCCAAAAACAATTTTGTCCTCAACTTGGGAGGTACCCAATCTGTGATAGTATAATTTATGTTGGTCAGTTTTGGCGGAAAGTTCGCTGCCTTTGGGTTTGTCATAGCTGGAATAGAAGAAACCTTCATTGCCCTTCCATGAAATACTGCTGAATTTGATATCAACCAAAGTATCCTCCACAATTTCCCTGGTCTCTGTATCGATAACTATCCCTTTACGCCAGTCGCTCCCTCCTTCGGATATGAGGTATGCGGCCATTGAACCGTCTTTGGTAAAGCTAAGGCCCATTAATGAAGTAGTTCCATCTTTGGAAAAAGTATTTGGGTCTAGGAAAACCTCTTCCTCTCCTTCATCTTTTTTGCGATAAACCACATATTGATTTTGTAACCCGTCGTTCTTATAGAAATAGGTATATTCACCTTCTTTAAAGGGGGAGCCCAACTTTTCATAATTCCAAAGCTTCTCAAGACGATTTCTAAGGTCGTCCCGAAACGGGATACTGTCCAAATAACCAAAGGTAGTTTTGTTCTGTGCCTTTACCCAATCTTCAGTTTCCGCACTTCGGTCGTCTTCCAACCAGCGGTAAGAATCTTTTACTTCGGTTCCAAAGTAGGTATCTATGGTATCTACCTTTTTTGTATTAGGATAGTTCACTATGATAGGATTTCTCTCTTTTTTGATGTTACAAGCAGTAAAGATAGGCACTAGGAAAAAGACGACGATTTTTCTCATTTCAATTGGAATTAAATCTGATAAAAATATCCCAAAAGCATGTGAAATCAATGGATTTGGAAAGATTTAACTTTATTTAAGGAAGCTGCGGGAGAGATGTTCGGAATTGGGTAGCCACTGGTCCGCTTGTACCCTTTAAGCAGGGCTTTACAAAAGTTAGAACTTTGATTACTTCCAGATGCCTACACCAACTGGTTTTCCACTAAATACTCCGCAATTTGAACGGCATTGGTTGCCGCTCCTTTTCTAAGATTGTCGGAAACTATCCACATATTCAATGTGTTGCGCTGGGTTTCGTCCCTACGGATACGACCAACAAAAACTTCGTCCTTGTCATGAGCATAAATGGGCATGGGATAGGTATTGGTATCCGGATTGTCCTGTACTGTTACCCCAGGGGTTTCGTTTAATAATTTTCGAACTTCATTGAGCTCAAAATCGTTTTCGAATTCCACATTTACAGATTCTGAATGCCCTCCAGCTGTGGGAATACGCACTGCCGTGGCACTTACCGAAAAAGTACGGTCGTCCAATATCTTTTGTGGCTCACGGGCTAGTTTCATTTCTTCCTTGGTATATCCGTTTTCCATAAAGACATCGCAATGTGGTAATGCATTTCTATTAATGGGATAGGGATAGGCCATTTCACCCGGAACGCCGGCCATTTCGTTTTCGAGTTGTTTTACGGCTTTTACACCCGTTCCAGACACGGATTGATAGGTAGAGACCACCACACGCTTCATCCGATACTTCTGATGCAGCGGTGCCAGTGCCATAACCATTTGTATGGTAGAACAATTAGGGTTGGCAATGATTTTGTCCGTCGCCTTTAATTCATGGGCATTGATTTCAGGAACGACCAACTTTTTGGTTGGATCCATACGCCAGGCAGAGGAATTGTCAACGACCGTAGTACCGGCCTCTGCAAACTTGGGAGCCCATTCCAAGGAAGTATCCCCTCCTGCCGAGAAAATGGCAATATCGGGTTTTGCGGCTACTGCTTCGTTAAGACCTACAACTGTATGTTCCTCTCCCTTAAAGGTCAATTTTTTACCTACGGAACGTTCCGATGCTACCAATAACAATTCGGTTATAGGAAAATTACGTTCCGCCAATACCTTTAACATCACTTCGCCTACCATACCTGTGGCGCCTACTACAGCTACTTTCATTACCAATGAATTTGGAAGGGCAAATGTACTCCATGAACCTGGACTGTACAAGTAAAGAAGACCAAATTAAAAAAATATAACAAAATGTTATAAAAATACAATTAGTTTTAAAAAAGAAAAACCCCTGTTTATGCAGGGGCTAATGGTTTTTGATTGTGATGTAGCGGGGTCTTTTACAAGACCGGATATCGTTATTGCTTTTTTAATAAGTCCCGGATTTCGGCCAAGAGTTCCTCTTGGGTAGGTCCTGATGGGGCAGGCTTTGGTTTCGGTGCCCGAACCTTGTTGTAGGATCGTACAATCATGAAAAGGACAAAACCTACAATGATCAAATTGATGATTGTGTTTATCCAGGCACCATATCTAATGGCACTTTCAGGTTTTTCTACAGTTCCATCAGCAGCGATTACGGCTTCGGAAAGTATAACTTTCATATCGGCAAAATCCATTCCACCGGCAAAATGCCCGACAATGGGCATCATTATATCGTTTACAAATCCGTTTACCACAAGCCCAACGGCTCCTGCAAGTATAACGGCTACCGCCAAATCAATGACGTTCCCCGTCATGATAAAGTTCTTAAATTCTTTCCACATGGTTTTAGTGCTTTTAGTTACTATTTGTTCGTGTTTGCACGCAATATAGCCAAAAAAACACTGTTAATGAAACGTTAATTATCAAAACAATCTCCAACAAAAACGCGCTTTACTCTTTGTGAAATACCCGTTAGAAGCTCATAGGAGATGGTATTTGCAGTGGATGCAAATTCTTCTGCAGTTGGGTCTTCCCCAAAGATGACAACTTCATCTCCTTCTCGACAATCAATTCCTGTAATGTCTATCATAATCATATCCATACAGACATTTCCAATGATAGGTGCCTTTTTACCGTGTACCATTACATACGTATTTCCATTGCCGTACTGCCTGCCAATCCCATCAGCATGTCCTAGAGGAAGTGTGGCGGTAACCCGATACCCATCGGATACGTAGGCCCTGTTGTATCCCACAGTTTCATTGGGTTCAATTTTATGGATTTGTGAAATAATGGTCTTAAGGCGGGCAACGGGTCTTAACCTAGCATCGATATTCTTTTCGTTTCCATAACCGTACAGACCTATCCCACTTCGGACCATATCGAATTGGGATTCTGAATAATTGATGATGCCTGAGGTATTCAATAAATGCCGAAAAGGGGCAGGATCCAGTTTTTTGTCCACCTGAGCTGCAATTTTTTGAAACGTATTGATTTGACCATTTGTAAAAGTAGCTTCCTTCAAATCCTCGGACGCCGCCAAATGGGAGAAAATAGAAACTATCTTAATCTCGTTCCGCCCAACCAATTGCTCTATAATATAATCCACATCATTCTCCCAGAACCCCAGGCGATTTAGACCTGTATTGAATTTAATATGTACTGGATAATCCTTTTGCTTGTTTTTTTTGGCCATTTCAAGAAACTCCCTAAGAATTTTTGGGGAATATAAGCTGGGTTCCAGGCCTTTTTGTATGAGGGCATCAAAATTTGAGGGCTGGGGATGTAATACCAAAATAGGGGTTTTTATGCCTCCATCCCGCAAGACTGCGCCTTCTTTTACATAGGCCACTGCAAAATAGTCCACTCCCAGGCCTTCCAACTTTCGTGCAATTTTTGTTGCGTCACTACCATAGGCAAATGCTTTTACCACGGCCAGGAATTTTGTGGTAGGTCGTAATTTGGATTTTAGATAGGTGTAGTTGTGCTCTAGGGCATCTAAATCGATTTCAAGAACGGTTTCGTTGGTTTTAAGCATCGGGACTTTTAGCATTTGATCGGAGCTCTTCGGCTTCCACGTCCATCTTTTTTATCTTTTCCCGTAGCATTGCCTTAAAAAAAGCGGCCCTGCTCAAAGGTTCATATTCTTCAACCTCTCCAAGCATTACCAAATCATTGTTGTTCGATTTTCGAAAACTATAATTCGCGAGGTTTCCCGTACGGGTACATATAGCATGTACTTTAGTCACATATTCCGCAGTGGCCATTAACGCAGGCATTGGCCCGAAGGGATTTCCTTTGAAGTCCATATCCAGCCCGGCTACCACCACCCGAACACCTTTGTTGGCCAAATCATTGCAAACGGTCACTATTTCATCATCAAAGAACTGGGCCTCATCTATACCCACGACATCACATGTGTCTGCCAAAATACGAATATTCGCTGCTGCCGGTACCGGGGTGGAACGGATTTCGTTGGCATCATGGGAGATTACCTTATCCTCATGATACCGATTGTCCACAATAGGCTTAAATATTTCTACCTTGAGCTTTGCGAACTGTGCTCGCTTCAATCTACGGATAAGTTCCTCGGTTTTACCAGAAAACATGGAGCCGCAGATGACCTCTATCCAGCCGAATTGTTCTTTGTTATTAACGGTATTTTCGAGAAACATTTTGTAATTTTAGACGAAAATAAGGGGTTTCTTCGTTCCTAATTCTAGGGAGCATTAAAATTACTAAAAAAGGGACACCTTTTCCGAAAGGATAAAATAAAAGCAATGAAACGAAAATTAAAGGAGGAACTGCGAAAGCTATCTACAGATATCATTACCTCCAGGAACTTAAATGAAATCACCGACCTCTATGAAGCAGCCAAAGGCCTTTACGAGAAACTGGCTGTATTGAAGTTTATAGAAAACGAGTTGAACGATGTAGAAGTGGACGTTTCCAAAAGCGCTATGGCTACCAAGTTTGAGAAAATGGCAAACGCCGTGCTGAATGCCAACTCATCAGTTCCGGAGAGCAATCCCCATAGTGAGGATATCATGACGCCGGGAATAGATACCATAAAGGACATGGTTTCCGAAATGCCCAATGAAACACCGGTAGATGAGGTTTTGGCCGAGTTTATGACGAAGCCGGAATATGTGAAGAACGACAAGGAACTCTTTATGCCTTCCAAGGAGAACGGGGCAAAACGGGAGATAAGACCAAAATCCTTAAATGACAAATTTGGGAATACCGATATCAAAGTGGATCTCAATGACCGATTGGCCTTCGTGAAACATCTTTTTAACGAAAGCACGGAGGATTTCAACAGGGTCATTTCCCAACTGAATACCATAGACTCCGAGGAACGTTCCATTTCTTTTATCACCAACATGGTAAAACCAGATTATGACCATTGGGAGGGAAAAGAAGAATATGAGGATCGATTTATGGCTTTGATCCAACGAAGATTTTTATAAAATCCTTACATAATTATCAAAACAGGATGCCGGAAGTTGTGGAATCAATTTCCGGCTTTTGATTTTTTCAGAAATGGGAAAGCTTTATATTGTACCTACACCTATAGGAAATCTTGAGGATATTACCTTAAGGGCCATTAGCATTTTAAAAAAAGCGGACACCATTCTAGCTGAAGATACCAGAACCAGTGGGAAGTTGTTACAGCATTACAACATTGTTACCCCAATGCAATCCCATCACATGCATAATGAGCACAAAACGGTAGATGCCATCGTTAAGAGAATGGTGTCCGGAGAAACCATTGCCCTTATTTCCGACGCAGGTACCCCCGCGATTTCCGATCCCGGATTTTTGTTGACACGGGCGTGCATTGAAAATGACATCGCTGTGGAATGTCTTCCAGGAGCGACCGCCTTGATACCGGCATTGGTGAATAGTGGGCTCCCCAATGATAAATTTGTTTTTGAGGGATTTCTTCCCTTAAAAAAGGGTCGCCAAACCCGATTGGAGTTTTTGGCTACGGAGACCCGTACCATGGTATTCTATGAGTCACCCCATAAACTAGTAAGGACCTTGGCCCAGTTCGTAGTGTATTTCGGGGAAGATCGGGCCGTTTCTGTTTCCCGGGAACTGACAAAAGTGTACGAGGAAATAATACGAGGAACGGTTGCCGAGGTTTTGGCGTATTATTCCGATAAGCCGCCTAAAGGTGAAATTGTTATCGTGGTCGCCGGGAAAAAATAGCATTTTAATAGTGGGTCGATTTTCGAAGACGGCTAAAGGTTTCCGGTTGCATATTCAAATAGGAGGCTAAATATTTTTGGGGAATTACTCGCAGTTCTTTGGGACAACGCTGCATAAATTGTATATAACGTTCTTCTGCCGATAGGGTAAGCAACTCCACCTCACGATATAAGCGTCCGATAAGGATGTCCCTAAAAAAATGATGTCCCCAAGTCTGGAAATCCGGATAAAGCTCAAAAAGGCTCTGATAGTTTTCCCAATTAATGGCCAACATTTTGGAGGGTTTTAGGGCTTCCAAAAAAGTAAATGATGGAGTCTTATACATAAAGGAATCGAATACTCCCGAAGGACTTCCTGAATAGGAAAACCCCAAAACCACTTTTTCCCCTTTTTCATTGAGTATATATAGGGCCTGTACACCCTCCAGAACAAAATAAAAGTAGCGCTCGGTAGTACCCGCTTCGGTAATGAGCTCTGATCGATTAAAAGATTTGAGAACCCAGAGTGAACGGAATTTTGATTCTTCTACGGCACCCAAATGAACCTGTGGAAAAAAGGCTTTCAGTTTTTGATAAGTAACGTCTTCCATGGAAACTATTTGGCGTATGGGTCATAAAAATAAGGTTTACTCAAGTAAAAGTAACCTATAACCCCTTTTAAGATAGTGAATCCAAAGTTTCTTGAATTTGAACAAGGTGTCGCTCAGCATGGCTCAACAAAAACTCAAAACATTCGGGTAAATAGAAGGTTACTATAGGGCCTATGGCAGAAGAGACTTTGGTCTTTGAGACTTCTTTTTGCCGACCGTTAAGAATGGACTGTTTTAAATGATCATATAAATGGTTAAATTTCTCGAATGCCTCATTGATTTGTTCTTGGCTTAGGTTATTGGAAAAGATAGGTTCAAATTTCTGTAGGGTCTTCATTTTCCATTGGCGTTTGCCCTCTTTGGGACGTTGCCCCTTAATTATTAGTTTTTGCCATGCCCGCGCCTTTAGGACTTCATTTTCAGTAGTACGTTCCGGTGATTTTGCCAGGGCTGCATCTATTTTTTCAACATAAAATGTATATGCAATGCTTAGGTGTTCTATAATTTCCAAAACACTCCAAGCCTTGGGTTTTGGAGGGGTGGTCAACTTTGAGATATCCAATTCCTGAAGTTGCCCTATGGTCTTCATCAAGAGATTCAAACGTTGAATTTGATTTTCGGACGTAATCAATAAGGGAGGCATACATAACTGATTTTGTTCGAAACAAAAGTCCGACTTTTGTCCTTTGGAAATATTGATTTGTATCAAGAAAAACAAAATGGAAGATGAAGGATCCCTGTTAGTTTATCTTATGGTTTTCGACAATTTCTTCAGTATTCATGGAAAATTTACTTGCTGAAATACGAAACTGTGAAGTATGCAAAGCTCATTTGCCCATGGGCCCAAGGCCCATTGTTGCAGCAAATCCGCAATCCAGGATTGCTATAGTCGGACAGGCCCCGGGGACCAAAGTACATAAGACAGGTATCCCTTGGGACGACCCCAGTGGAAAGCAATTGCGGAAATGGCTCGGCGTCACGGATGCTGTTTTTTATGACGAAAAGAAAATTGCGCTGATTCCCATGGGTTTCTGCTATCCAGGAAAGGGGAAAGGTGGTGATTTGCCACCACGAGCTGAGTGCGCCCCTTTATGGCATACACCGCTTTTTGATCAAATGCCCAACCTACAATTGATTATCCTGATCGGGCAATATGCACAACGCTATTATTTGGGCGAAAAAATGGAAAAGAATCTGACCGAAACGGTCAGGGCCTATAAAAACTACTTGCCACGTTATTTCGTATTGCCACACCCTTCACCCAGAAATCGATTTTGGTTGAGTAAAAACCCCTGGTTTGCAGAGGAAGTCATCACCGAGTTGCGATCCCGAGTTAAAAAAACACTTGACCAACTATTGCTTCAACGTTGAGAAATAAACCCAGAGGATAAAAAACAACTGCAGTGGAATTCTAAACCACAAGTAGGATATTCCTTTTCCATCAAGCTGCCCGGTCTGGTAATTGATGTTCTCCAAAGACGCTTTAATGTTCGCCGGAATAATCAGGATAAGGAAAACGATTAGTAGCCAGGCCACGGTAACCCTATACTTGGGAATAAGCAGGCCTATGGCGAAAAGTATCTCCATGACACCGGTAAGGTAGACCAATTCTTTTTTTGCAGGAACGAAATTGGGCAGCATTTGTGCCATTCCATCGGTAAAGACAAAGTGACCGATTGCCGTAAACAACAGCATAGCGGCCATGGCAATTTGTGCTGCTAAGGACAGGGATAACTGCCCTTTTATAAACCTGAGCAGGATTAAAGAAAGAAGAAAAGTTATCAGTAAGACTAGTAATGGTTTCATAGGGCAAAGATTCCCATTAAAATGATGCCTTGCAATGAACCTAGGTTAAGAAATTTGCCGACGTATTCGGCTCAAGGCCTGTGGGGTAATACCAATATATGAGGCGATATGTTTCAAAGGAATTTCCCGAATCAGTTCGGGCCGTTCCGTAAACA
The DNA here is from genome assembly GCF_028285715.1 of Ulvibacterium sp. GTDB lineage: Bacteria > Bacteroidota > Bacteroidia > Flavobacteriales > Flavobacteriaceae > Ulvibacterium. Next base: position 138,248 of record NZ_JANQOO010000020.1, on the reverse strand, counting down.
ATTCCAAATAGCGTTCTTTCGCCGATTTGTTCAAAAGGGCCAGTTCGCGTTTGGATTTGATAAGAAATAGGTTTTCAGCATTTTTTCGGCCAATCTCGTTGCCAATTGCCGTTTCCCTATATATCGTTTGCAAATCGGGATAACTTATCCTCCAAAGTTTAGTTTGGGTTATGGACTGGATTTGGTAGACACAAGGGGTCTGTGTTAAAAAAGAGTCATAAGCGCTCACAAAGCTCTGGGCAAAGACAAAACCAAAAGTAAGATCGTTATCAATTTTTGGAATGTACAACCGGACTACTCCTGATTCGATGAAAGACAAATAGTTCTCGGTAGTTCCTTGCTTGAGGATTACACTGTTTTTGGGATAATCTTGGAAGACCAGTTTTGATTTAAAGACAAACCAATCATGATCCGAAAGGGGAGCAAAGGATTCCAGATGTTCTCTAATGTGTCGCATTTTTAAATCTCCAGGAAATCTTTAATACACTTCTCCCCCATGTTTCCCTTTTTCCCAGCCGTGTTTTCCCAAATACTGTTTGGCACTTTCCACTGCCCCGTCCTCAATGGAGGTGCCCATAGAATCATTCCAACGGTTAAGGTACCCGAACAGGGAAATAACACCCAGCATCTCCACAATTTCCCCTTCGTTCCAATACTCGTACAAACGTGCCTTGATTTCAGCGTTTACCGCATTGGGTACTTGGGATGCGGCCAAGGAAAAATCCAAGGCTGCCCGTTCCGCTTCGGAAAAGGAAGCGTGTGTACGGTAGTCCCAAATATTGTCCAATTGTCCCTGTTCCGCTCCATAACGCTCCGCGGCACGTATGGCATGGGCCTGGCAATAACGGCATCCCGTGGCATTGCTGCTGACCCAAGCGATCATCCGTTTTAGGGACGAGGTCACCCTGCCTTCATTGGCCATTACGGCCTTGTTCAGGTTGATGAAGGCTTTAGAGATGGCTGGCCTATGTTGCATTGTCAACACGGAATTGGGACAAAAACCGAGCGTCTCGTTAAAGAATTCGGCTAATTTTTTGGTTTCGATATCGTGATTGGGATCAAGAGGGGTTACTAAGGGCATATGCTGAATATTGAATTACGGAATATGAATTGCAAAATGAGAGAATCCTAAACATCTAATGTTTTGAAAGGTATCTTTTATCGTACATTTATAGTTTACAAGAAACAAAAATTTATGGGCACAACAAATCATATCACGACCAAATGGCTGGGCAAAATGGCCTTTGAAAGCAACAACCTTTCCGGGCATAATATAAAAATCGATGCAAGTCCCGATGACGGTGGAGAAGGGGACGGATTGCGCCCCAAGGCCTTAATGCTTTCCAGTTTGGCAGGATGCTCCGGACTGGATGTAGCGGGACTTTTTAAAAAGATGAAATTGGAAGTAGATAATTTTCATATAGAGACCATTGCCAACCTCACGGACGAGCATCCTAAATACTATGATCAGGTTACCATAGAATACCATTTTTACGGGAGTAATCTCAACGAGAAAAAATTGGACCGTGCCGTAGAGCTCTCCGTTGAAAAGTACTGTGGCGTTATGGAAATGTTCCGACAGTTTGCGAAGTTGGAGATTAAAACGGTCTTTCACAAAAATTAGAGTCCAGGCCAAACAATCAAAAAATTTATAGAATATAGTCGATAATTTAAAATAAACGTCTTAACTTCCCTTTCGACCAAGTTCCAACTTTCCGTCAATATTTGATTTTTGTATTTGAATTTCTGTCATGCGCTGGACATTAAAACCCAAACCTAAGCAAGAGGATATCCATAGGCTTTCAGATGCCTTAGGGGTAAACGGTCTAGTGGCCCAACTTTTGTTGCAACGTGGAATTACCAGTTATGAGGAGGCCAAACAATTTTTTAGGCCCCTACCTTCCGATCTGCACGATCCCTTTCTTATGAAAGATATGGATGTGGCCGTAAACCGAATCGAAAAGGCGATAACCGATAACGAAAACATTTTGGTTTTCGGGGATTATGACGTAGATGGTACCACGGCCGTTGCATTGGTCTCTTCGTATATATTGGAATTCTATCCTAATATAGCCACCTATATACCGGATAGATATACCGAGGGTTATGGAGTATCCTTTCAAGGTATCGATTTTGCGGAGGACAACGGCTTTTCATTGATTATTGCCTTGGATTGCGGGGTAAAGGCTATTGATAAGGTGGCCTATGCCAAGGAAAAGGGAATTGATTTTATTATTTGTGACCATCATAGACCCGGGAACGAATTACCGGAAGCCATTGCCATTCTTGACCCTAAACGTGATGACTGCAATTATCCGTATGACGAACTTTGCGGTTGCGGCATAGGGTTTAAACTAATTCAGGCCTTGGCATCCAATAGGGAAAGTAAAGTAGAGGATTTGTTCCCTCATCTTGATTTAGTGGCTACAGCCATTGGGGCGGATATTGTACCCATAACGGGTGAAAATCGGGTGTTGGCCTATTACGGATTACAAGTCATTAATTCAGATCCACGGATCGGTTTTAAGGCGATTATCGAGCACATCAAAAAAAAGGAATTGACTATTACCGATGTGGTCTTTATCATTGCCCCCCGAATTAATGCTGCGGGGCGCATGAAGCATGGCCAACATGCGGTAAGCCTATTGACAGAGACCGATCTGGGACAAGCACGGAAATTTGCGTCAGAAATTGAGCAGTTTAACTTGGATCGAAGAAATCTGGATCAAGAAATTACACAGGAAGCGCTTCTACAGATTCGGGAAAACAAGGAAGAAGAAAAGTTCACTTCAGTAGTCTATAAAGATACCTGGCATAAAGGGGTAATCGGAATCGTGGCTTCCCGACTAACCGAAACCTACTACCGCCCAACCTTGGTCTTTACCAAAAGTGGTAATCGGTTGGCCGCTTCTGCGCGTTCCGTAAAGGGATTTGATGTATACAACGCTTTGGAGGGATGCTCCAAGTATATCGAGCAATTTGGCGGGCACAAATATGCTGCCGGACTTACACTTTTGGAAGGACAATACGAAGCTTTTAAGGAACAATTTGAGAGGGTGGTCTCAGAAACCATAGACCCTAATCTGCTCACCCCGGAAATTAAAGTGGATGCCCAGATAGATTTCACGGATATTACACCTAAACTATTGCGGATTATCAAACAGTTTGCACCTTTTGGACCGGGCAATATGACCCCGATTTTTATGGCGGAAAACCTTCGGGACACAGGTTATGTAAAAGGCGTGGGGGAAGATGAAAAGCATCTAAAGTTATCCATCGTCCAAAATGGTATAGGTCCTATAGGGGCTATTGGATTTAATCTTGGTAAAAAAATGTCTGTTGCTGCCAATAGAAATTCCTTTGATGCCGTTTTTTCGTTGGATGAAAACGAGTGGCAGGGTACGGTGAGCTTGCAATTGAAACTAAGGGATTTGAGATGACTTAGGTCTTTGGCTCAAACTTCTCCAATGCAAGCTTTTTACCGTCAAAAACCGCATAGGTAAAGTATGAAATCCAATCTCCCAAATTGGTATAGGTGGATTTCCCATTTAAATCGATTTCCAAAGGGAGATGACGATGGCCAAAAACAAAATGGTCATAATGCTCCTGTTCCAGCTTTCGTTTGGCATATTGCACCAACCATTCCTTATCCTCACCCAAGAATTTGATATCTTCGTCACCCGAAATCAACTTGTTCTTTACTGAAAAGTACTGGGCAAGCCGAACCCCCCAATCTGGATGTAACCAACGATAGAGCCATTTGGCCAAAGGGTTGGTAAACACTTTTTTCATACGTTTGTAGCCCTTGTCCCCAGGACCCAGACCATCGCCATGGCCAATAAAAAATGATGTATCGTTTAGCTTAAACTTTTGGGGTTTGTGAAAGACGGGAATATTGAGCTCTTCCTCAAAATAACCGTTCATCCAAAGGTCGTGATTGCCCACAAAATAGTAAATGGGGATTCCGGCATCGGATATTTCGGCCAATTTTCCCAAGGTTCGTGTAAAACCTTTGGGAACGACCGTTTTGTATTCCATCCAAAAATCGAACAAATCTCCCAAAAGAAAAATGGCGGCTGCATCTTTTTTTACGCCTTCCAACCACGCGACAAATTTTTTTTCACGAGGGAGGCTTTGCTCCCGTGTCGGTGCACCTAAATGGTTATCACTGGCAAAATAGACCTTTTTGCCTTGTGGAATGTTTATGATAGTCATTAGGTCGTAAAGATAGGAAAAAGCCCCTACGGGCCTTCATTCTGTTGGAGAGGGGTTATCCTCTGCGTACCATTCGGCAAATGCGGTTTCGGTTTCCCGTAGCTTTAAGGAATAAAGTGTTAAACCTTTCGGGAGTCTTGACCTTATTTTTTGGGCAAAATCAATGACCATGTTCTCACTGGTGGGTTGGTAATCGGTCAGTATCACTTTATGCCCCTCTTTTTGAAGTACATTGGCCAAATCCCCGTGAGGCGTGTTTTTGTTGAAAACCGAAGCATGGTCAAAAGGGTCTACGATCTCTTCCTTCACGATTTCTTTTAGATCCCCAAAATCTATCACCATTCCCAATTTTGCATGGGAAGTATCCGTAATAGGCTCGCCGATAACGGTTACCGACAATTTATAACTATGCCCATGAATGTTTCGGCATTTGCCATCGTGCCCGTAAAGGGCATGGCCCATCTCAAAAGTAAATTGTTTTGTGATACGTATTTTACCCATCTCCTAAATTAATTGGACAAAGGTAGGGATTCTAAAAAAGAGAATAGTCCTAGGGAATAGGTTAATCTATTATAATGTTGAGGTCCCCGTGGACCAATAGCACATGACAGCAATCCGCGCCTACTTCATAATTGTTGTTTACCACTTCTTTACCCTCTATAAAACCCTTAAAATTAATTATTTCCGTATTGTTTCTATATCTGTCTGCAAATTCATCACCAAAAAGTGGATAAATGCCATTTTGCCTTAAATTTTCAAATTCCTGACCGGAAACCTCTCGGGTGATGTCTTCACCGCTTTTGACTATGGTCACTTCGAAAGCATCCAGGGGAATAACTACACCAGAGGCGTCCCTTATGGTTACGTTTAGGGTCACAAATTGCAAAGTACAAACCACTTCGTTACAATCGCTTCTTTCTAATCCATTATCATCATCGTCAGAACAACCCGACAAACATGTGACAATTGCAAATAATACCGGAATTATACGTATTGTTTTCATAGCATCTTTTATAGCATAGATAGGCATTTTGAAAAAAGTTGCGCTATCCGGAGAGAAAATTTTTTAGTTTACCCCGTAAATGACGCCGTTTCTAATGGGCAATGCTAGCGCTTATACTTTCTCCGCATTCTTATCCGATTAATAAAATAAAGGATTACCACAAAAAGTGCCAGTATAGGAAAAATCAAATCACTATTCAGAAAATTAAAGAGATTCATAGGAAGTATTTTAAATAAGGAAACGCGTTCCTTCAGGTATTATTGGAATTTAATTCCTTCAATTGTACGGTACGGTTTAATCGACTACCTTTCCTTAGATGTTTTTTGAAGTCATCGGATTTAAGCATCGGCTCGGTCTTTGCCATTGCATGTATGACATTCCCAATGGAATTGTCCACCGCTCATTTTTTGAATTTTGATAAAGCGTTTTTAGTAAATTCGGAGAGGACTAATTTTCCGGTTATGGCTGCCCGCTCCAATAATAATGTATCCCAGTGTGAGGTGCCTTCCCAGAGTACTTTTTTCCAATCCTGAAGGGCTTTTGGATTATACCTGGCAAGTTCACTTGTAAAAAACTCCAGTTCCTTGTCCATTTCCCCAATGGTATCAAAGACTTTGGAGAAAAGTCCTTTTTCGTTGGCCCAGTAGGCATTTTTCCATTCGGTAGGGGAAAAGGACAGTTCTGAAATTGCGGCCTTTCCCATCTTTCGCTCCAGTGCCGGGCCAATGACTAGAGGCGCAATACCGATGGAGATTTCAGAAAGTCGTATGGATGCATTTACCGAAGCAAAAACATAATCACACGCGGCTGCAAGGCCTACACCTCCACCTACGATCTTGCCTTGTACACGACCGATAATTGGCTTTTTACAGCTACGCATGGCGTTGATGACATGGGCAAAACCGCTAAAAAAAAGTTTTCCCTCCTCTAAGGTTGTGATAGCGGTCAATTCGTTAAAGGAAGCTCCTCCACAAAAGACCCTGTCACCTTCCGATTTTAATACAATGATAGCGATATTTTGATTTTCGGAAAGGGTATGAAACGCATCGGCTAGCCGGTCCAAAAGCTCGGCCACAAAGGAATTTCCGGCAGGATGCCCAAATTCCACGATGGCTACCTTACCATCTATTTTGGTATATAGACTCCCGTTTTCCCTTTTTGTGCCCATATTTCTTGATTTTACCCAAAATTAGTCGTTTTGGGTCAGGGGCCGAAACTTTTGCCGAAACTTGATAATAAGGGCCCCTCCGCGAATAATCATCCAAACGGTAAGGGCAATCCAAATACCGTACAACCCCCAACCTAAATATTTGCCAAAATAGAGCATAGGAATAAAGCCTAAAAAGGTAGCGTACAACAACACATTTCTTAAATACTCCATTTCGCCTAGACCTTTAAAAAGGCCATCCAATACAAACGCTGTAGAATTTATCGGTAATCCGATGATCAAGATAAAAAAGATGCTATAAAAAGTCTCTAGGACGACCGTATCATTGGAAAAAATATCGCCCAAAGGCTTATAAAAAAGACAACCGATCAAGACCAAAATTAAAGAAACCATTAGGCCGTATTGCGTTATTTTTTTGGTCAATCGCCACAAGCCGTGATAATCCTTTGCTCCTAAAAGTCGTCCTCCCATAATGTTTCCTGCTGCTGCGTACCCATCGATAAAAAAGGCGGAAAACAGCCAAAGATTGATTGCTATGGTATGAGCCCCAATATATTTGTCACCCAAATCGGTGGCCTCACGTACCGCCAAAATTAGGGCAACATTAAGGGCTATTGCCCGAACAAAAAGGTTAAGGCTCATTCCAATGATCCTTCGCAGTTCCTGATGTACCGGGAATTGAAGCCTTAATCGAATATCGGTCTTCATTAGCAGGAGAACAAATGCCATTAGGGCCATTATACTTTGGGCGATAAGGCTGGCCCATGCTGCTCCTTCCAAATAAAGAGGTTCCAAGATACCGTCTACACCAAAGACCAGGATAAAATCAAGAACAATATTGAGCATTGCCCCTGTTATAGCAATAAGCATGGGCCAGAAGGTGTTTTGCAGCCCCGTGAAAATGCCAATTACCGCAAAGACGAAGAGCGTTAAAGGAAATCCCCATACCCGAATGGAGTAGTAGGAGATGCAGTACTGCAGTATCTTCCCCGAAGCGTTCATTAAACGAAAAATATCATCGACGAAAAAAACTGTTGATAACAAAATAAGGATACTAAGCGCAATGTTCAAGTAAATGACCTGTGCTGGCAATGTTTTTATCTCGTCCAATCGTTCTGCTCCCAGATATTGGGCAATAAGGGCCGAAATTGCGCTACGGGTCTGTCCCAGTACCCAAATCAGCATAGAAAGAAACGAGCCTACTATTCCAGCCGCGGCCAGAGATTCCAGTCCGTCTACGGGGATGTTCCCGACAATGGCAGTATCTGTAATCGATAAAATGGGCTCTGCAATTCCGGCGATGGTTGCTGGGATTGCCAGTTTGTTAATGGTCTTAAAGCTAATGGTGGTTTTCAAGATAGGTTTCGAAGTTATAGAAGAAGTTCATAACAATGAAAAGGATACTTACTTTGTTTGGGAAAGTAAATATCTCCTAATTTCTGATAGCCTCTTGTTTCGTAGAATTTTTGATTGCGTGTATTTTGGCTAAATGTATCAAGGCGTACGGAGATAAACCCATTTTCCTTGGCATGTTTTTCGGCAAAATCCATTAGTTGTTGTGCATACCCCTTTCCCTGGTATCGTGGATGTACGGATAGTCTATGGATATAGACATTGTTCCCACTAGGGGTCAACCATGTTATGGGTAGATATTCTTCGTCCATGAAGGTAGAGATTACCACAGTACCCAGTATGGAATTGTCAGATTCCAGTATATAGAGCTCCTCTCTTTCAATATCCTTTTCAAAAGCATTTTGTGAGGGATAGTGCTCGTTCCATTGGAAGATTCCCTTCTTGATCATATGAGCGGCGCAGGCTTTGGTTATTGCGAGGATTTCAGGTATTTCCTCTATTTTTGCACGTTTTATCACAGTTACTTTATTTGTTGTAAATTTAGAGGAATAATCATAATAGTAGGAACATGGACAAAATTCTGGTACCCATTGGTACCTCTCCTGATTCTCATGAAACATTGCAATATGCAGTGGATTTTGCCGTAAAGTTTTCTTTCGATATTTGCGTTATGGAGGCGTTTAGCGCAACGACCAAAACGGGCAATTTAGGAAATGTTAAGGAAAAGTTGGCCGAAAGCGGCAAGGAACGTCTAAAGGAAGTAGTGGCAAAGGTAGATGCCAAGGGAATTTCCATAAAGATAGTGACCTATAACGGCGATATCATTGATGGCATCAAGGAAATCGACGCTGAATTGGGGATAGACTTTATTATTATTGCACCCCGCAGTTCGGATATTAAGGAAGAATTATATTTAGGAAACGTTTCTGGGCGAATAATTAAAAGAACTGATATACCCACTTTGATTATTCCCAAAGGAACCCAATACAAGGCCTTTAAAAATATATTGACTGCATTTAAATCCGGGGTTCTGAAAAGAAACCGTATTTTAGATCCGCTTATCGCCATAAAGAAGAGACACAGGGCTAAGGTAAATTTGTTACTGGTGAAGACTCCGGGATATTCGGATGAAGACTTACAGGTAAACACGGCTTTGATGGACATTTGCTCCAATTTGACCATTACGGAAAATGCAACCACATATCATGGCGTACTGGAGCATTTTCAATCCATAAAACCTGATTTGCTATGCGTTTTTAGAAGAAAGCGAGGCTTCTTTAAGAAACTATGGGAGAAGAATACCATATTGAAATCTGAATTTTCAGTTCCTATCCCAGTATTGGTTCTAAGCGTTAAGAAAGATTGATTTGCATTTTGATACTTTCTTAAAAAGTAGTTCCTTTGCTGCCTAATTTTTTGGGGGATTAGCTCAGCTGGCTAGAGCGCTTGCCTGGCAGGCAAGAGGTCACCGGTTCGACTCCGGTATTCTCCACCAAAGCACCGAAGTGTTCGGTGCTTTTTTTGTTTTCAAGGGATATGGAATACTATGCCTACATTATCTATAGTCCGTCCCTGGACAGATATTATATCGGCCATTGCCAGGATATGGAGGAAAGACTTCGCCGGCACAACCAGGGCAATGGTGCTTCCTACACAAAAAGAACAAAGGATTGGCGGGTGAAATACAGCAAGGGTTTTGAAACAAGGGGTGAAGCAGCTGAACTGGAATGGGCCATCAAAAGGAAAAAAGCAGAAAGTATATCTAATGGCTGATTTCCGAAAATCAAGCCGGATAGAGCGTCCCGAGATGTTTCGGGAAGGTCACCGGTTCGACTCCGGTATTCTTCACCAAAACCACCGCGAAGGCGGTGGTTTGTTTTTTTAAGAAAACAATAACGCTTTCTCTTTTAAATTTAATTTGCGGTATAGTATTTTTTGAGAAAATTAAATAATGGACTTAAAAAATAAAGTGGCCTATATAACCGGAGGGTCAAAAGGAATAGGATACGGAGTGGCCGAAAGGTTGATAGCGGCAGGTTTAAAAGTTGCCATTAGCGGTAGAACCTTGGAAACCGTTCAAAAGGCAGCCCAAGGTTTGGGCAGCGAGGAAAATGTCTTGGCCCTACAGTCCGATGTAACCAAACATGGTAACGAAGAAGCCGCCATACGTAGTATTTTGAATCGTTGGGGGCACTTGGATGTTGTTCTGGCGAACGCTGGAGTAGGTCATTTTGCTCCTGTGGATGAAATGTCCGAAGAACAATGGCATCAGATGATAAATACCAACCTAAATGGGGTCTTCCACACCTTGAAGGCATCTGTAGAAGCCTTGAAGGCGACGAAAGGGTATTATATGACACTTGCTAGTCTGGCTGGCACCAATTTTTTTGCTTCAGGTGCAGGCTACAACGCCACCAAGTTTGGGGTGGTCGGTTTTACCCAGGCCGCTATGTTGGATTTACGGAAGTATGATATCAAGGTGTCTACTATTATGCCCGGATCCGTGGCAACTCATTTTAACGGTAATGAACCCGATCAAAAGGATGCCTGGAAAATACAACCCGAAGATATAGGAGAACTGGTTCTTGACTTGCTTAAAATGCACCCAAGGACTTTGCCCAGCAAGGTTGAGGTAAGACCTAGTAGACCGGATAAAAAGTAGCGCTAAACTTCTTTTTCTGTAAAAGGCACATCAGGATTGCAGATTTCCATTACCAATTTTTTCAATTGGACCGTAAAGGCCTCCATTGTTTTTTCCGTGATTTCCCTTTCCTTTTTTCTGCTGTTCCTTGTATCCTTAACAGCAAATTGAAGAAGTCCGGCACCCAGATTTTTAAAGGAAATGATACCGGCTTGGAAAGAATTTAACGGTTTTTTTTGCTGATACAACAAGGTATAGCACAATAACTGAAAGGCCTTGCTATATTTATAGTCTTCGATCAGCTCGTCCCAATTGATTATTTCTACCTGTGATGGTGATACCGTTCCGGTCTTGTAGTCAATGATTCGAGTGGTGCCATCCACTTCGTCAATACGATCGATCTTTCCTTTTAGCACTATAGGAAAGCCTGTCTCAACGATATCCAATTGGGCTTCCAGTTTGGTTTCCAAAGCGACAATTTTAACTTGATGATGCTTAAGTTGTTCAATTTCCAGGTTTATGAAGTTGTTAATGTACCTTACCATTACATTAAAGGCGATAAGATTCTTTCCCGTGTTAATATCACTGCCCGGATAGCTATTTGCAAAATTGAGCCTTACGGAACTTTCTACATCCAATAATGCGGATCTGAGATATTCCTTGGAAAGATATTGGCCAATACAAGGCGCGTAAATTTGTTCCAGAGTATCATGGATAATCGTTCCAAATGTGTTGACGGCTACGGTTTCTTCAACTTCGGCTCTATCATCAATGCCGAGTAAATTTCTTTTGTAAAAGTCCAGCGGATTTCTGATGTAATTACTTAATGATGTAGGTGAGAATCCCCTGCCGGCATGGTCCCTTATGAGATTTAATAGGTTTTCATCCTTTTCGATGGCATTCACCTTCTTTGAAGGGGCTATCACCAATGGTGTAGCGGTCTTTTTAAGAATATCACCCTTCTTATGTTCATCCGTTAAAAGTTGCGCAATTAATCTACTTCGCTCCCCACCTTCCAAGACATCCGGTTCCGTATTGTATAATATAAAAATTTGCTTTGCCCGCTGGAGCAAGCGATAAAAATGATACGTATACACGGCGTCCTTTTCTTTGTAGGTAGGTAGGCCATGATATAGTTTAAGATCGAAGGGAATAAAGGAATTGTTGGATTTTCCCGAAGGTAGGATACCTTCGTTGACGGAAGTAATAATTACGTTCTCAAAATCCAAATTCCGACTTTCCAACATACCCATTACTTGAAGCCCTTCCAAGGGCTCCCCCTTAAAATCCAAATTCTCAACGGATAATAGGTCCTGATAGAGACCTTGAAGCGATTTTAAATCCTTTATGAAATCATATTTGGCAAGCAGCTCCGATATCTGGTTAAAAAGATTGTAGAACCGATAGAGGTATTCCAGGGATAGTAGGTCATTGGAATCCTGTAAGTTGTCCTTTAACAGTTCGATAATGTGTAAGCAGCTTTTGACAAACCCTTTTGGGGAAGCCGCCTTGTCTGAAAACGAGTAGGAAATGATCGTTTTTCTCGTATCCAATATGGATGCCATTTTATCTGAATCTAGATATATCCAGTTTTTTTTCTTGATTTCTTCTGGTAAGGAAATGGCCGGGTCGTCTAAATGATGTTCCAGCGCTTTTTGAACATAAGGATGGGAAAGTAAATCCAAGATATCCTGATAATACCAACCTTTTTGGGTTTTACGGATATTGAGGTTCAGAAGTTGCAAAAAAAGGGACGCTACCGATGTTTTTTGTAGGGGATAGCCCATGGTAATATTTACGCGCTCGATTTCTTTCGGAATGGAATTCAACAAGGGATTTAGGAGTGTTTCATCCGAAAGTATAACAGCTGTATTCTTTAATCCTTTTAAATCGGTTTCATGCAATTCCCGTAAAATGCGTCCTACGTATTTGGCCTGTGCCACATTTTTGGGAGCCCCGATAATTTGAATTTTCTTTTTGGAATTGTAATTGGAACCAATGCCTTTTGGAGAATTCTTTTGAAAATACGGCCATTTACGAAGATGATACCTAATGAAATGACTGGCGTCATGCATGGAATCTTCTAGAAAATAGCTGTCCAAATCCCAATAAATTTCGGATTTTGTTGCTGAAAGAATTTTTTGGATGATTTGGCTTTCAGCGGTATTTAAAGCATTAAAACCTATAAAAATGTGAGTTTGGCTTCCAATAGCGTCAATATATTCATCCAAACATAAATAGGCCGTCCTGTATAGTAGACCTTGGTGACCCAATCCTTTTTCCAATAGAGCTGAGTTGAATAGGTTGTAAAGCTCATGTAGCCCATCCCAAAATTTCAGATGCTCCTTCATGATTTGGGTTTTTCCCGTATCCAATGACCAATGGTTTAATTGCTGAATGCTGGATAAGCTGGAAAAAAGTTCTTTGGCATCAATTACATAGCGGTCAATTTCGTTAATATCTTGGAGCAAAGTCCTCCCCCACTTTGAAAAGGTAAGAAAATCATCTTTATTGGGGTACGAGGTTTTTTGGTAAGCACCGTAAAGTTCAAAGAGTTGTTGTACGGGCTTGACCAAATTGAGCCCGGAAACTTTTTCAATAAACCCCTCAATACTATAGATTTCCGGAAGGAAGATAGGTTTTTCACTTGTTTTTGCTATTGTGTGCTTTAGAAAAGTCCCGGCCCGAATACTGGGGAGAATAAAAACCAAACCCTCGAGGGAATCATACTTCTGCCATGTCTTGTGAATGATTTCTTCCAAAAAACTTTGCATGGCTAAAAATATAAAAAGCCCTGACATAATTGTCAGGGCTTTAAACTTAAATTATCCCAGTATTATTGGTTAGAGTTTACTTTACCAAGTTAATCTCTACCCTTCTGTTTTGCTTTCTACCAGCTCTTGTATTGTTTGTGGCTATTGGTTTTTCCTCACCATAACCTATGGCCGATAATCTGAACTCATCTATACCTTTGTCTACCAAGAACTCTTTTACGGAAAGTGCTCTTTTCTCGGATAGGCCTTGGTTAAGTTTAGCACTACCAACGCTATCGGTATGTCCTTCAACCGTAAACTTGGCTGTAGGATACTCGTTCAAAATTTGAATGATGTCTACCATCACAGAAGTAGATTCTGCTTTGATGCTAGCTTTACCTGTATCGAACAAAATGGTCCTTGCGTAGTCGTTCAATTGTTTTTGAACTTCCTCAGTTACTTCAGGGCAACCTTGGTTTGCTACAGTACCGGCAACATCAGGACATTGGTCATCCTTATCCAAAACACCGTCACCGTCTTTGTCTGGCCATGGGCATCCTTTGTTTTCTGCGGGACCTGCCTCATTTGGACACTCATCATCTTTATCGGCAACACCATCACCATCTGCATCAGGACATCCTGCCAAGGCTGCAAGACCAGCTTCGTTAGGACAGGCATCATCTTTATCGGCAATACCGTCGCCATCTGCGTCGGGACATCCGTTCATTTCCTTAGATCCAGCTTCGTTTGGACAGCTATCCTTGCTATCTTCTATACCATCGCCGTCAGCATCTGGACAACCATTGAAAGCCTCAAGACCTGCAACTTCCGGACAAGCATCGTCTTTGTCATATATACCATCACCATCCGTGTCGGTTCCCCCGAATTTAACGGAAATACCGGCCAAGTGCTGCCAGTGGGTTACCCCATAATCCTCAAATGCGTGCTTGTATGAAGTCTGAACGGTTAGACCTAAATTTTCGGTAAACCAGAAATTGATACCTACACCACCATTTGCGGTACCGGCACCTATTTCGTCAACCCAGGTATAACCACCACCTACTTCTACAAAAGGATCTATAAATCTATCTGGAAGGAATGCATATTTAATAGTACCATCTATGGCATAATGGGAGAGATCATTTACCCTCGTGTCACCAAACTTGCTTATCTTGTTCAAGGAACCTCTAACCCCAACAGAAAATCCACTACCCACTGACTTGGATACACCTACGAAGGAAATAGATGGAAGGACATTCCAGTGGTCGTTCGCATTGAAGAACTCATTGCCAAAGGAACTTACATCACCGGTTGGATATACGTCTATGGCATTTACCCCAAACTGAACCTGCCAAGGGTTATTCTCGTCTTGCGCTTGTATGCTGTTGAATCCTACAACAAGTAGGGCAACAACCAATAATTTGCTAAGATGTTTCATGTTCAAAATTTTAAGTTTAAGTGTTTATTAGCTGCAAATGTAAGTTGTTAAATATTATTAACAAAATCAATTTTCTATTTTTTTTAACGCAGTTTATGGAAAAAATAACACCGTTAAACGATTTTTAATACCTGTCCTACCTCCTTAAAAGCGGTAAGTGCCCGGTCCAAATGTTCCAATTCGTGAGCCGCGGATAACTGCACCCTAATTCTTGCGCGTCCCTTCGGAACCACAGGGTAAAAGAAGCCGATTACGTAGATTCCTTTCTCTAAAAGCATGTTTGCCATTTTTTGTGATAATTTGGCATCATAGAGCATTACCGGAACTATTGCAGAATCCCCTTCGATAATATCAAAACCTGCATTTTTCATCCCTTTTTTGAAATATTCCGTATTCCTTTGGAGTTTATCCCGCAGGGCGGTGTCCTTATCCAACATCTCAAAGACCTTTATGGAGGCTCCAACGATAGCAGGTGCCAAGGAATTTGAAAATAGATAGGGCCGGGAACGCTGCCGCAATATTTCAATTATTTCCTTCTTCCCCGTGGTGTACCCACCCATGGCTCCTCCAAGAGCCTTTCCCAAGGTTCCCGTAATAATATCTATACGGCCCATTACCCCCTTTTCTTCCAAAGTTCCCCTACCTTTCTCACCGATAAAACCTGCCGCGTGGCATTCATCTATCATGACCAAAGCGTCGTATTCATCCGCTAAGTCACATATTTTATCCAATGGGGCTAATAGGCCGTCCATAGAAAAGACACCATCGCTTACTATAATTTTAAACCGGGCACCATCTGTATTGGCTTGCTTTAATTGTCTTTCCAAGTCGCCCATATCGTTATTGGCGTACCTATATCGCTTTGCCTTGCAGAGGCGAACCCCATCTATTATTGAGGCGTGGTTAAGGGAATCGGAGATAATGGCGTCCTCTGCGGTGAGCAACGGTTCAAAGACCCCTCCATTGGCATCAAAAGCCGCTGCGTATAAGATGGTATCCTCAGTGCCATAAAATTGGGCTATTTTATGCTCTAATTCTTTGTGAATGTCTTGTGTGCCACAAATAAAGCGTACCGAAGACATGCCAAAACCATGGGAATCCAAAGTTTCCTTAGCGGCCCTAATTACCTCTGGATGTGATGATAGCCCAAGATAATTATTGGCACAAAAATTAATGACTTCCTCCCCGGAAGAAATTTTAATTACCGCATCTTGTGGTGTGGTAATGATGCGTTCTTGCTTAAAAAGCCCTGCCTTTTTTATAGCGTTCAATTCTTCCCTTAAATGTTCTTTTATTTTTCCGTACATAGATTTTGATTTCTATATGAATTCTAGAGTTACTTCCTTTTCAAGATATACAATGATTTTGTTTTCGATTACATAACCCATAAGCTCTAGGGAATCTGCATACCTATATAACTGTTCATGGTACTTGGAATTCTTTTTCCCGGTTTTATAATCGATTATAGTGGCTTTGTTATCTTTTAGTACCACTCTATCCGGTCTCAAGATGGTACCATCTTTTGAGACAATATCCTTCTCGTTCATTACGACGTTTCCTTGGCCATAATAGCTAATCAATTGTGGGTGATTGATGATTTTCTGGACCATCTCCCTTAAAAACTTGGTCTCGTCCCTTTCAATATCCCCATTTTGTATTAAATGATCAAAAGTGACCTCTAGATCCTCCTGGGTTTCAATGTTACCCAATATATAATGTATAAGATTTCCTCGCAAAATGGCCGCTTCCCTTTCCGTATCCCATAGCATACCAGATTTGGCCAAAACCCTAAAACCCTTCCGATCTTTGTGGGAATAGAAATAAGGGACATTCTCTGTCATATGTTCCGACCTATCTTTAGAAGTGGGCAATGGGAGGGAACCAAAAAGGTATTGGAGGCCATTTTCCTGCCATGCTCCCTTTTCCTTTAAGTAATGAATGAAAAGGCCAGAATACCTATCCGTTCTATGATCACCTTTTGAGTTAATGTCTTTCTCCGAAATAATGTAAAGACCTTTTATAGCACGGGTTAAGGCTACATATAAAATGTTAAAGGCATCGAGTTCCAATTTATGTTGTTCCTCATGGAACAAGGTAGTTCCCATTTCACCGTATTCGGTCATTTCCTTTTTCTTACCGATCAAAAATTCGGAAAACCCATTAAAGGAATCCTTTTTAACAGGAAACCAGATCTTGGGATCTATTTCCTCATATATATAGGTATTGGCATAGGGAAAAATAACTATGGGAAATTCCAAACCCTTGGCCTTATGGACGGTCATTATTTGTACGGCATTGTAGGTAGCGGGTGCCGTTATACTCAATTTTTCTTTTTTCTTTTCCCAATGTGACAAAAAAGCAGAAATCCCACCCCCTTCCCTAAGCTCCGTCTCTAGTGCAAAATCCAATAAATTCACGATATAGGCATCCGATTTTTCCGCCAAACGAAATTGTCTTATGGCATACTCCATACCATCATAGACCGACAATCGATTCAGTTCTTCCCAATTAAAATCGTATGCTTCTCGCAATAGGGATGTAGGGTTTTCCAGATGTTCGGAGATAAAGGAATGCGCTCCAACTCCATCGCCAGCTAGAAAATACAGGATCTGATAACCCGTTTCCAAATCCTTAGGTTGATTAGCATAGCTAAGGAGATTAACAAGAAAGTCCACTTTGCGGTTTTTAGCGAGCAATAGGGTTTCCGAAGATACAATGGGAATGTTTTGTCGCATCAAAAAATCTGCTAAAAGGATTCCATGTTTTCTTTTGCGGGTAAGGATACAGATATCGGCAAATCGGTATTTTTTTTCCAACAATTCCTCAAGGTGTTCCAAAACCTTATGGCAGTACAACTCGTCAATTCCCTGGCTTTCGTGCTTTTCCAAAAATGTAATTTTTACCAATCCACCAATTTGGGAATTACACTGCTGTTTATTGCCCTCCTCAAATAAGGCGTTATATTTTTCTTTATTAAGGAATGGGCTGGTACTCTTAAAAAAGGAATTGTTGAACTTTACAATTTCCTGGAAACTGCGGTAATTCTTAGGAAGGCTTTCTATGGTTGGGGTAATTACAAATGGGTTGGCCGTTAAGTTTGCAAGGTTGAGAAACTGTTCCGCCTTACCCCCGCGCCATCTGTATATGGCTTGTTTGGCATCCCCTACTAAAAACAAAGAGCCACCTTCGCTGGATAAAGCACTGTCTATGAGAGGAATAAGGTTGTTCCATTGCATTTCTGAGGTATCTTGGAATTCGTCAATAAAGTAGTGGCGGTACTTTTCGCCCAAACGTTCATAGATAAATGGGGCGGGCTGATTTTTAATCTCCCTGGATATTATGGAATTAAACTCGGAAATGGACAATTGGTCGCGCTCTATTTGGATACTTCTAACTTCTCGGTCAATAGCGTTTAGAACCGTGAGAGGAACTATATTTAGGTAAACATTCTTTAGAAATGCCCTTTGGTATACGATTTCTTTTATACCACGATATGAGATAAGAAGTTTCGTGGGGATTTCGTTAGAGGGAAGTTGAAAACCAGACTTTAGTATTTTTCCTTCTAAAAGATGGTCTTCCAATCTGTTATGGTACAGTTTGTAGGGGTCGAATTCCGAAGCACTGATTTTTTTAAAATGATTGGGCAATGTCTCTCTGGGAAAGGCATGGTCTTCCAATCCATACACCTTTATCATATCCAAGGTTTCGTTTGCCAAGAGCACTGCCTTTCTCCCAAGGGATTTAATTTCGGAACGAATATGTTTTTTCAGTGCGCCAAAATCTTCCAATGTTTTGTTTTCCAGATTTTTTATGTGGGTATTGTCGGTTTCATTAAACAAGAGAGCTCCCATTCTTTTGAGATCGAAGGCTATATCCCAGCTCTTGTTATCATCGGTTTTTTCAAGTGCAAATTCAATTAGTACCTCGGTTAACTGTACATCCTCCCCAGTTTTGCCAATAAGACGATTTACCGCTTCATCCAAAAGAATGTCGTTGTCCAAAACCACTTCAAAATTCTGGGGCAATTTTAAATCGCGGGCAAAAGTTCGAATTAAACGGTGCGTGAATTTATCTATGGTGGAAATGTCAAAAAAAGCATAATTGTGGAGTATTTCCTTAAGGGTAAGCTTTGAAAGATTCCTCAAATTCTCCACTTCCAATTGCAAATCGGACATAACATCCAAAAACAATGGGGAAGCCTGTTTTAAATCCTTTGTGCGACTAAAATTAAGCAGGCTTTCCAAAATACGATTTTTCATTTCGCTTACCGCTTTGTTGGTAAATGTTATGGCCAAAATCCTCTTGAAGCTTTTTGAAGGGGAAAGAGCAATTTTCAAATACTCCCTTGTAAGGGTGTAAGTCTTGCCAGACCCCGCAGACGCATTATATATTTTAAAGGAAGCACCCAACATACCATTTGCAAAATACGGAATATGGAATGGTTCTTAACAAATAATTATGGGAATATGTTTGTTAAAAAATGTAAATTTGACGTTCAATATTTATTAACTAAAAACACTATAAAAATGGCTTTTGAACTACCTAAATTACCCTATGCCTACGACGCATTGGAACCACATATTGACGCCAGGACCATGGAAATTCATCATACAAAACATCACAATGGCTACACTACAAAATTGAACGGAGCGATCGAGGGGAGTGATCTTGCAAATAAGGACATAGAGGATATTCTGAAAAATCTGGATATGTCCAATTCCGCTGTTCGAAATAATGGTGGTGGATACTATAACCATTCCTTGTTCTGGGAAGTCATGTCGCCCAACGGAGGAGGAAACCCATCTGGGGAATTAGCCGATGCGATAACCAGTACTTTTGGTTCCCTAGATGGCTTTAAGGAAAAATTTAGCAGTGCTGCGGGATCTAGGTTCGGATCGGGTTGGGCATGGCTTTGCGTACACCCGGGAGGGGCTTTGGAGGTTTGTTCCACCCCCAATCAAGATAATCCGTTGATGCCGGATACAGGTTGTAACGGCTATCCTATTTTGGGATTAGATGTTTGGGAACATGCCTATTATTTGAACTATCAAAATAGAAGACCGGATTATATAAATGCATTTTTTAATGTAATCAATTGGGAAAAAGTAAGTGAGCTCTATGCTTCCAATAAGTAGTTAGTGATGACTTTCTACTTGTTTTAGTAGGAGATTATTCAAGCTATAGGAATCCCGCATTTTGCGGGATTTTTTTGTGCATTTTTTCCAAATGTATTGAAATAGAAAAGGGTGGGGAAGCCCCCACCCTTTTCGTCCCAAATCTTACCATAAACTTAACCTACTTATGCTATGGCATTACTAAATTACTGGTATTGTGGGAAATAAAAAAGAAATTTTGAGAAATTTTAAGGGTTTTAAACCAAAAGAAAATGGACTAGGATGGGAGAAAAGTGGGTTAAACCTTGTTAATTACTTGACTTTCAGCAATAAAAAGGCGGAGCATCGCCCCGCCTTTTTCCCCAAATCTTACCATGAACTTAACCTACTTATGCTATGGTGCCCCAAACATAGCGTATGGAATCTATTTTGAAAAAGGTTTTGGACGAACGCCCTTATCTATGGTTGAAATACCTCCTAAGGTCCATTGTCCCAGAAAAACATAGGGGGCGGAAATGGATGGCATACATGGTCCATATAAAAAGGCGGAGCATTGCCCCGCCTTTTTCCCCAAATCTTACCATGAACTTAACCTACTTATGCTATGGTGTCCCAAACATAATGTATGGAATCTATTTTGAAAAAGCTTTTGGACGAACGCCCTTATCTTATGGTTGAAATACCTCCTAAGGGCCATTGTCCCAAAAAAACATAGGGGGCGGAAATGGATGGTATACATGGTTCAAATAAAAAGGCGGAGCATTGCCCCGCCTTTTTCCCCAAATCTTACCATGAACTTAACCTACTTATGCTATGGTGCCCCAAACATAACGTATGGAATCTATTCTAAAAAAGGTTTTGGATGAACGACCACTAAGTCGGTCAAGATACATGAGTGTACAGCAATTTGTAATAGTGAGGGGTCCAAAAAAATAAAAAAGGTGGAGTAGCCTCCACCTTTTTTGCCCCAAATCTTACCATGAACTTAACCTACTTATGCTATGGCGAACCTAAAATAGGTTGGCTCTACTCCTTGTTGTACATAAACCCGACGAAAGGCAACAATGATCGATGAAATACATAATTATGTGCATTTAATCGATAATGTAATTAGTAGGCCCTTTGGTTTTTGCCTTCAAAAAAGTTGATAAATGCTTTATTTACAACCCTGTTTCCCCCTGGAGTGGGATAATTTCCGGTGAAGTACCAATCGCCTAGATTTTTGGGACATGCCTCATGGAGACTTTCTATGGTTTGATAAATAATTTGTACCTCGGAACCAATGCCCTTGGGACTTAGTAATTCTCCAATTTTCTGGGATATTTCGACAGCGGTGAAAGGAGCGTAAAATTCTTTTACGTAATTGACCACCTCCTGATCCTTTGTTTGCAGTTGGTCGACACACTTCTTGTAAATTTCTTCCACGATGGAATAGCTCCCCTTTTCTTTATGTAATGCCAATGCCGCCCTAAACGCTATGAAATCCTCTAATTTTGCCATATCAATGCCATAGCAATCGGGGTACCTAATCTGAGGGGCGGAGGAAACTACTATTATTTTTTTAGGGGACAGTCTATCTAAAATTCTTAGGATACTCTTTTTTAGCGTTGTTCCCCTGACGATGCTATCGTCTATAATAACCAAGTTATCCCCTTTTTCAACCGAACCGTATGTGATATCATAAACATGGGTCACCAAGTCATCGCGGCTGCTATCTTGAGTTATAAAGGTTCTTAGCTTTGCGTCCTTGATGGCCACTTTTTCAATTCTTGGACGTACTTCCAAAATTTCATGTAGTTGCTCGCTAGTTATTTTACTACCTATGGATAAAATCTGTTCCTCCTTTTTTTTGTTAAGGTAATTTTGAGCCTCTCGTATCATTCCTAGAAATGAGGTTTCCGCAGTATTGGGGATATAGGAGAATACTGTTTTTTTGATGTTCCCATCGATGGATTTCAGGATTTGGGGGAAAATCTTTTTCCCCAGTTCCTTGCGTTCCTGATATATCTCCTTATCGCTTCCCCTTGAAAAATAGATACGTTCAAAGGAACAGGCTTTTCGTTCCGTTGGTGCCAATATTTCCTTTATGGCCGAGATCCCATTCTTTTTTACAATAATAGCATGTCCCGGGTCAAGTTCCTTGACATCTTCGTATCGTACATTGAAAACGGTCTGTATGGCCGGCCTCTCCGATGCGACCACAACAATCTCGTCGTCCTTGTAATAATAGGCTGGGCGGATACCCGCTGGATCTCTTAATACAAACGCATCACCATGGCCTAATAATCCAGCCATAGCATAACCCCCATCCCAATTTTTGGCTGCACGTTTTAGAATTTTCGAAACCCGCAATCGTTCAGCGATTAACGGGGAAGCTTCTTGTTTGGTATACCCTTCTTTTTTAATCTGTTTATAGAGTTTGGCGACAGCATCGTCTAAAAAATGGCCAATCTTTTCCATAACGGTGACCGTGTCCGCCATTTCCTTGGGATGCTGTCCCAATTGCACCAAATTATCAAAAAGTTCATGTACATTGGTCATATTGAAATTCCCAGCCACTATAAGATTGCGGTGCATCCAGTTATTTTGTCTTAAAAAGGGATGCACGCTTTCGATACTGTTCTTGCCAAAAGTACCATAGCGTACATGGCCCAATAATAGCTCACCAACGTATGGAATATTCTTTTTTTGCCAAGCGACATTGTCTACCTCTTTGGGATTCGCTTTAAAAGCAGTGTTTATGCGATCTGTGATTTGTGCAAAAATATCCTGTATCGGCTGTTGTTGTATAGAGCGTACCCTACTCATATACCTTTCGCCGGGCGCCATATCCAATTTAATACTGGCAAAACCTGCCCCATCTTGACCTCGGTTATGTTGCTTCTCCATCATTAGGTACATTTTGTTTACGCCATAAAAGGCCGTACCATATTTTTTATGATAGTATTCCAACGGTTTCAGCAGGCGTATTACGGAAATCCCACATTCATGTTTGATGGCGTCGCTCATGTTACCTCCAAATTAAAAAAGCCCTGATTTATCAGGGCGTGTTCTCATTGCAATTCAATCTCAAATTGTGTCAGGGCCTTAAATTGATGCAGCCTTTTGCTCACTTCAACCTTTTCTAGGTCCTGCATGCGTTCCGTTCCAAAACGTTCCACACAGAAAGAGGCTAGATTAGACCCGTGGATAACCGCATTTTTTATACTATTAAAGGAAGTATTTCCTGTTGCGGCGAGGTATCCGGAAAATCCTCCAGCAAAGGTGTCTCCAGCTCCAGTGGGATCAAAGACCGCCTCCAACGGGAGAGCGGGGGCATAAAATACATTATCCTCATGGAACAACAGCGCTCCATGCTCCCCCTTTTTGATGACTACATATTTTGGTCCCATTTTCTGTATTTCCTCTGCCGCCTTAACCAAGGAGTATTCGTTTGTCAGCTGCCGGGCCTCCTCGTCGTTTATGGTAAGGACATCGATCATTTTAATGGCATCCATTAACTCCTCCAACGTATTGTCCATCCAAAAATTCATTGTATCCAAAACGATAAGGTTTGGGCGTTTGGCCATTTGGTTAATTACGCTTATCTGAATGTTTGGATGCAAATTGCCCAGCATTACTACATCAGAGTCTTTGTAATTGTCCGGAACGACGGGATTAAAATCGGCCAATGTATTCAATTCGGTAATCAGGGTATCTCGGGCATTGAGGTCATTGTGATATTTTCCTTTCCAATAAAAGGTCTTACCGCCCTTAACAATTTCCAGTCCCGAAAGGTCAATGCCTTTACGGGAAAGGATATCAAGATATTCTTGTGGCATATCATCGCCCACCACCGAAACAATGGCCGAGTCCACATTAAATTGTGATGCTGCTAGGCCTATGAAGGTCGCGGCCCCGCCTAAGATTTTGTCCGTTTTTCCAAAAGGTGTTTCAATGGCATCAAAGGCGACCGTACCTACTATTAGGAGTTTACCCATTTAAGATTTGAAATTTGCTGCAAATATACGGTTTTGTAACACTAATAGCGAAGATGTCATGAATCAAGTTATGAAAAGCCTTCAACTAAACGGTATGGGCCTTTTGGAATGTACGAAGGGTCTTACTTCCTGCCAAAATCTGCTGGGATTTCACCCCATGCCTTGGTCTCCCATTTTGCAATAGGGGTAACATACGAATTGTTGTTTAGCCAAGAGACCGCTCGACGGATAAGGTTAAAAAGAGGTTTGTTCCTTTCCGTTTCCTCCAATTGGGTGTTACAGCTTTTCTTCCGTACCCAACTGATCGCGGTTCTGGAATCCGAGTAAATAAGGCGATTGCTCTTTCGTTCCTTTAAAAATGCAAGTCCGTGTACAATGGCCAAAAATTCTCCAATATTGTTGGTGCCTTCCTCAAAAGGGCCTTGTTTAAAAAGTTTTTTCCCTGTTTTGGTATCCACGCCCTGGTACTCCATGATTCCTGGATTACCACTAGAGGCGGCATCAACGGAAATGGAGTGATAATTTGGACTTCCTATTTTAAGGAGTTGTTGCGGGGTAAGCCCTTGGCTATCCTTCTTTTTGCCTTTATGTATCTCATAAGAATCATTATAGGCATCTTGGGCGGCCTTTAAACTGGCGAAGGATTTATATTGCGCCCCCTTAAAGCCTGAAATGGCCTCTTTGCACTCTTCCCATGTGGTATAGATACCTGGTCTTTTCCCTTTCCAGACCGTATAGAATTTCTTTTTTTTGGCCATTACCCCTCATTAAGTAGTTTCTCGATTATTTTTGGAAAGTACTTATACTCTAGTGCTTGTACTCTACTAGCAATGGACTGCACTGTATCTTCCGGGGATATGGTAGTCTTGGCCTGATATATAATCGCTCCTTCATCGTAGTTCTCGTTAACAAAATGAATAGTTATCCCGGTTTCGACCTCCCTGTTTTCCTTGACTGCCTGATGTACTCGATTTCCGTACATGCCTTTTCCTCCATATTTGGGCAATAGCGCAGGGTGAATGTTGATGATTTTATCTGGGAAATCTTGAATTAGATTACGAGGCATTTTCCATAAAAACCCTGCCAATACAATAAGGTCCGGATTTAAGGTCCTTAGTATTTTCCGAACTAGGTCTTTTTCATAAAAAGAACTCCTATTAAAATATAATGAACTAATATTTAGTCTGTTACATCTTTCTAGAACCATGGCGTCCTTTTTGTTGGAAAGTACTGCGGATATGGTAACGTCTGGATTGGATTTAAAATAATGCGCAATATTCTCAACATTTGAACCGGAACCCGAAGCAAATAGAACTATATTTTTCATGGGCTGAATAGGCCTTAAAAAGTGCTGTGTTTATTTCCCGGCTAAAATACCATTCTTGTACCTAAATTTCTTAAATTACAAGACATTTTGGACACAAATGACATTATTACACCAAAGTTTTTTATTTTTGCCAACAATTTAAATTTTTAAAACCGATATTATTATGTCAGACATTGCATCAAGAGTAAAAGCTATTATCGTCGATAAATTGGGGGTTGATGAAAATGAAGTGGTATCAGAGGCTAGCTTTACCAACGACTTAGGGGCGGATTCATTGGATACTGTTGAGTTGATTATGGAATTCGAAAAAGAATTTGACATTCAAATCCCTGACGATCAAGCGGAAAATATTGCAACAGTCGGTCAGGCTATAAGCTATATAGAAGAAGCGAAGTAATCGTATGATTTTTTGAACAAGATTTGAAATTATCCATGTGGTAAACCTATCGCATGGATAATTTTTTTAATTTACGATTAGCTTTCAGATTGGGGGAAATCCAGACCATTTCCCAAAAAACAAAAATTTGGTTCAATGCAATTAAAGCGAGTTGTAGTTACCGGATTGGGTGCTTTGACACCCATCGGAAACAATATAGAAGAATATTGGGATGGCTTGGTCAATGGCAAGAGCGGTTCAGCACCGATTACCTATTACGATACCGAAAAATTCAAGACCAAATTTGCCTGCGAACTTAAAGGATATAAGCCGGAAGACTTTTTCGATAGGAAAGAGGCGCGTAAGCTAGACCGTTTTTCACAGTATGCCATGGTTTCCTCGGACGAGGCCATAAACGATTCCAAATTGGACTTGGAGGTAGTCGATAAATTTCGGGTCGGTGTAGTATGGGGAGCAGGAATAGGCGGGTTGGAGACCTTCCAAAATGAAGTAATGAACTTTGCGGCAGGGGATGGTACCCCAAGGTTCAATCCCTTTTTCATCCCAAAAATGATTGCGGACATTGCACCGGGGAATATATCCATAAAACATGGGTTTATGGGTCCTAATTATACTACAGTATCTGCATGTGCCTCCTCGGCCAATGCTATGATAGATGCCCTGAACTATATTCGCTTAGGCCACTGTGATGTAATCGTTACGGGTGGGAGTGAAGCTGCCGTTACCATTGCCGGTATGGGCGGTTTTGGGGCCATGCATGCCTTATCTACCAGGAACGATAGTCCGGAAACGGCTTCTAGACCTTTTGATGCCACCAGGGATGGGTTCGTCCTAGGGGAAGGGGCCGGATCGCTGATTCTTGAGGAATATGAACACGCCAAGGCCCGGGGAGCGAAAATATATGCTGAAGTTGCAGGAGGAGGGCTTTCCAGTGACGCCTATCATATGACCGCTCCGCACCCCGATGGCATAGGGGTTGTTAAGGTGATGCAGAATTGTCTTAAAGATGCAGGACTTGAGATCAGCGAAATAGACGCTATAAATACACATGGAACATCCACGCCATTGGGTGATGTGGCCGAACTCAAAGCCATTTCGGAGGTATTCGGGGAACATGCGCCAAACATAAATATCAATTCGACAAAGTCCATGACAGGACATCTGCTCGGTGCGGCCGGTGCCATTGAGGCCATTGCATCCATATTGGCCATGGAGAATGGTACGGTGCCCCCTACCATAAATCATAGGGAAGTGGACGAAAATATTGACCCGAAACTAAATTTAACATTGAACAAAGCCCAAAAAAGGGAGGTAAATGTTGCCATGAGCAATACCTTCGGATTTGGAGGGCATAATGCCTGTGTAGTCTTCAAAAAAATCAGCTAAATTCCGAGATGAATTTTCGTTCCAATATATTCAATTCCCATTCTAAAGAGGATGGGGATTTTTTTTTGGGAATAACGAAAATTCTGGGATTTAGGCCCAAAACATTGAACGTATACAAAAAGGCTTTCCTTCATCGGTCCATCAACAGGAAGGATGAAAATGGGAACCCATTAAATTATGAACGCTTGGAGTTCTTGGGAGATGCCATGTTGGGTACAATAATTTCGAAGCATCTATATAATGAGGTTCCAGGAGGAGACGAAGGGTATCTCACAAAAATGCGTTCAAAAATTGTAAGTAGAAAACACCTTAACGAATTGGGGAAAGATTTGAATCTTATAAAATTTGTTGAAAGCAGAATTCCAAAATCCCATTTCGGAGACAATATTCATGGAAATGTTTTCGAAGCTTTGGTGGGCGCCATTTATTTGGATAGAGGCTATAAATATTGTGAGAAATTTATCAATGACAGGGTCATTGAACCCTATGTTGATATAGAACAACTGGAAGGTAAGGTAATCAGCTATAAAAGTCTTATTATCGAGTGGTGCCAAAAGCAGAAAAAGACTTTTACCTATAATGTCTATGAGGATACGGGAAATGACACATTGAAACACTTTGCGGTTAAACTATCCATAGATGGAAGGGTAATGGCAAAGGCAAGGGCTACCTCAAAAAAGAAGGCTGAGGAAAGAGCTTCAAAAAGGGCATATTACGCATTGCAGGATAAAATGAAAAAACCGTAACCCATTCAAAAATCAAAATCTTTTTTCAAGAAATTCTTTGCTTGCCCCAACTTGGGCTGTATTCGTTATTAATCCTATATTTACGCTTTGTACACCTATGATAGCAGTACATAGAATTACAGAAGATTTATGTGAGGATTCCTATGGTCTTATTGCCCTCCATAGCAGTCTGGAAGACTATGCACTAGTGTATGCATTAAATTTTCATTTAAAGTCTAATTTAAGAAGGACCTCTAGGGACCTGGAAACCATGGAATGTATTTCTTTTCCGGTTTTTGAGTGGAAGGATAAAGTTAACGATGGGTATTGGAATCTGATCAATAACAGTAGTCTAAAAGAAGAAAGTATGACAAGGGATAATCTTTTTGAAGACGAAACCTCGGTTGTTGCCTATCACTTTTTACCAGAATTCAAGGAAGTGGATTACTTTCTTAAAATTGAACAGGAAAATATTGATTTGGAAACCGATGTTATTCGGATTTTGAATACAATACCGCAGATTATGGCAGCCTACACCATAGAGACTGATAAATTAAAATCTAAAAAGAACTTAATCTTTTAAAGGAATGCCAGGAAAGAAAAAGACAAAGATAGTCGCCACACTAGGTCCTGCGACGAGCAAAAAAGAAGTGCTCCAAGATATGATCGAAGCCGGGGTAGATGTCTTCAGAATAAACTTTTCCCATGCCAATTATGAGGATGTCGAGGAACGTATTCGAATAATAAGGGAATTGAATACAGAACTTCATACCAACATATCCATATTGGCAGATTTACAAGGCCCCAAACTTCGTGTAGGTGTAATGGCCGGTGAGGTAGTAGTGGCCCCGGGAGACGAAATTACCTTCGTTACAGGAAAACCGTTCGAAGGTACCGCGGAAAAAGTTTATATGAATTATGAGACTTTTCCAAAAGATGTAAATCCTGGAGAACGTGTCCTGCTGGATGATGGAAAATTGATTTTTGAAGTTCTGTCCTCAAATAGGAAAAATGAGGTTAAGGCAAAAGTGGTGCAAGGTGGGCCATTGAAATCGAAGAAAGGGGTGAATTTGCCGAATACGAACATCTCTTTGCCGGCGCTTACCGAAAAAGACGTAAACGATGCCATATTTGCCATATCGCAGCAGGTAGATTGGATAGCACTTTCATTTGTACGCTTTAGTCAGGATTTAATCGATTTGCAAAACTTGATCAAGGAGCATTCTGAACATAAGATTCCAATAATTGCGAAAATCGAAAAACCCGAGGCTGTAGAAAATATTGATAAAATTGTTTCGTACTGTGACGGGCTTATGGTGGCTAGGGGTGATCTAGGGGTAGAAGTACCGGCCCAGGAAGTGCCTTTGATACAGAAACAACTAGTCTTACGGGCAAAGCGGGCACGGATTCCAGTTATCATTGCCACACAGATGATGGAGACTATGATAACCAGCCTTACCCCGACAAGGGCTGAAGTAAACGACGTGGCCAACTCGGTTATGGACGGGGCAGATGCGGTGATGCTCTCCGGTGAAACCTCCGTAGGCAATTACCCCGTTCAGGTAATTCAAAAAATGTCCGGAATACTGAAAAGCGTAGAAGGATCCGAACTCATACAAGTTCCACAAGAGCCTCCCCATATACGCACAAAACGGTATATTACCAAGTCCGTCTGTTATCATGCGGCGATTATGGCCAATGAGATAAAGGCCAAAGCCATTTCTACCTTGACGAATAGCGGATACACGGCTTTTCAGATTTCTGCCTGGAGGCCTAGCGCGCACATATTGGTATTTACCTCCAATAAGCGAATCCTGACCCAGCTAAATTTACTTTGGGGGGTAAAAGCATTCTATTATGACAAGTACGTATCCACGGACGAGACCATAGAGGATGTAAACAAAATAGCCTGCCAAAAAGGATTTTTGGATACAGGAGATATGCTCATAAGTTTGGCGGCCATGCCCATTAAGGACAAAGGAATGGTAAATACACTACGGGTTACCGAAATCGAAACTTGTAGTTTTTAAGTAAGATATACAAGGGCATAAGAAAGAAAAAACCCCAGAAACAACAATTTCCAGGGTTTTTATTTGAACAGAATCACACTTAGGCAACTTCTTTTTCATAGGCAATGAAGTTTACGACTTCACCATATATGTCGTAAATGGGTTCGCCTTTTATCCAACATTTGTAGATAGAGCCATCCTTTCTATAGTTTAGTACTACCGTCTCAAATGGCTTTCTTTGTCTTATGGCTTGTCCAATTTTTCTGGAGGTTTGTTTACAGGTTTCCCTGCCTTGAAACATTTTCGGTTCTTTCCCAATAATTTCATTGGGTAAATAACCGTTCATTTCCAAAATATTATGAGTAGCATGAACAATTTTTAGATGGCTATCCGTGACTACAATAACGTATTTATCATGCGCTAACTTCTCATTGAACTCCGGTGTTGAGGACCACTTATTTGTTTGGGCCAATTTGTTAAGAAGGAACAGATCAGCACTGTCGTTACAGACTTTTTGAAAATGTGTAGCATGAAAATCCCATGATACTATCGGTAGGCCAGATATATTTTGAGAGCTATAGAATTTATGTGCCGCTGTATCGTAGTTCTTGATTTCGTTCATGATCATGTTATTTTTAAGGGCCTTCTTCAAAAACCTTCAAAGAACAATTTTCCTTCAATACTACAAAAACCCTTTAAGGGCCAGAAATTTATAACCTCCATTAACATTTTTGTTTAATAAATACTTCTATTAAAGCACTTTAGGTGTCGTAAGGATGAACAAAAATTAGAGACTAATTGGGCATTATCGGACAAAATTAAAGCATGAAGTTTGAGTTTCACGACCCCAAATTAGGTTCACTTTTTGGACTTACAACGGATATCAAAAACACAAGAGATCAGTTTTCGGTCCATGCGGGAAACATTAATATTCTATGGAACAAAAACGAAGAAGCTGTTACTATCATAGTGGACGGGATTCCCTTTGAACTCCTTCCCGATCAACTAATGACAACCACCTACCTTCAACACGTTTCTTATGAAAAAGCGGAAATCCCGATTACGGCTTTTGTTTTTAACAGGGAGTTCTACTGCATACGTGATCATGATGAAGAGGTTTCCTGTAATGGAATTTTATTCTTTGGCACCCAGGATATTCCCATAGTTTCCATACCTAAAGATCAGAGGCCTAAATTCAATTTGTTGTACCAGGTATTTGTTGAGGAATTTTCTACACCGGATAACATACAAGGTGATATGCTACAGATGTTGTTAAAACGTTTGATCATTATTTGTACACGTTTGGCCAAGGAACAACATATAGTGAAAAAGTTGGACAACGAACAGATCGATGTCATTCGCAAATTCAATGTATTGGTAGACATCCATTACAAGACTAAAAGAAAGGTAAGCGATTATGCGGACATGCTCTACAAATCGCCAAAAACATTGTCCAACCTATTTGCGATCTATAACCAAAAATCGCCCCAGCAGATTATCTTGGATCGTTTGGCCCTGGAGGCCAAACGACTCATCAATTTTACGGATAAGCAAAATCAAGAGATTGCCTATGAACTTGGGTTTAACGACCCTGCCCATTTCAGCCGTTTCTTCAAAAAAATGATAGGCCAATCCCCAACAAAGTATAGGGAAACAAATACGATTTCCGTGTAAAGGGAAATTTCTACAAGTAGTCGGGCAATCCTTCCTAACGCTACCCTCTTTTTCCATCCCATCTTTGTATCGTAATTAAAAGACAGGGAAAGATGAATAGTAAGCAAATCTCAATTTTCAATCTCATTGAAATATTCCGTCAACCTAAAAGGAAAGTGCTGCATATGATAAATGCAAAAACGCACTGCGAGCAAAAGCAGCTTCACGATTTCTATTGCGAGACGGAGAAATTCCATAAATGAATTCAATATATAGTAGATAAATAAGTAATAATCGTCATTCTTCGGGAATGACCTAAAAATGTAAAATCATGAGCACATTCAATGTACCTAAAAGAGAAGAAGTTAGCGCCAATAATCAGGCGATTTTCGACAACCTGGAAAAGGCGGTAGGCTTTGTACCTAACCTGTATGCCACCTATGCACATTCAGAAAATGCATTGGGCAACTATTTGGCATTACAAAACGCAAAAACATCCTTAAAATCCAAAGAAAAAGAAGTGGTAAACCTAGCAGTTAGTGAAGTAAATAACTGTATCTATTGTTTATCCGCCCATACGGCCATTGGAAAAATGAATGGTTTCACCGATGAGCAGATTCTTGAATTGAGGGCAGGCTATTCCTCATTCGATAATAAGCTTGATGCTTTGGCCCGTTTGGCCAAGAACATCACCGAAAATAGGGGTGGTGCGGACGAAGAAGTCGTCGAAAATTTCTTGAATGCAGGTTGGACCAAAGAAAATTTAATCGACACCATAGTCTTGGTCGGTGATAAAACGATAAGCAACTATTTACATAAAACCACTCAAGTACCCGTGGATTTCCCTGTGGCACAACCCTTGGAATCCATTGAAGCATAATCCATTAGGAATAAAGTACATAGAAACAATAACAAATAATTTAAAAATCATGAAAAAAGTAATCACAACACTAGTATTTGCAATCGGCTTGGTATTTTCCATGACCGCCCAGGACAAAATGATGAAAAAGTCCACAAAAACAATTGTCTTGGAACAAACGCCGGGTGAGTTTACCCAAAAACAATTGTCCGTTCCGGCGGGCACCTATGTTTTTGAAATAGCCAATAATGGGGTAGGACATGATGTGGGATTTGTTTTGGTCAAGAAAGGGAAAGACATCAGCAAACCGGAAAATCATATCCAAACGGCTTATGTGACCGAGGTAGTCAAAACTGGAGAAAGTCAACGGTCCAATCCTACAGTGTTGGGAAAAGGAGAGTACGTGTATTTCTGTCCGATGAATCCAACAGCCACGGATAATACCTTGATTGTGCAATAATTTAGGTTAGGTTTAAGTGGTTTGGGCCCGATAGGTTTAAGATCTACCGGGCCTTTTTCTTGAATCAATTTCTACCGGCCATTACGCCACCATCCGTGTCCCAAATGGCTCCGGTAATCCATGAGGCATCATCCGATAACAAAAAAGAAATCACTTTGGCTACGTCTTCAGCGCGGCCGTTTCTTCCTATAGGATGGAAACCATTAAATTCCACTAAGGCCTTATTTGCCTTTTCACGGCTCCCGAAAACCGAATCATACACCGGCGTTTGCACTACAGCCGGGGAAACTGCGTTCACCCGGATATTATCATCCGCCAGTTCCATGGCCAAATGCTGGGTAAGACTATGAAGACCGGCCTTTTGCATGGAATAGGCCGATGAGGGTGTTGACTTAACGGCTTGTTTGGCCCACATGGAACCTATATTAACGATTGACCCTCCTCCAGTGGCCTTCATTTTCTTGGCGGCAGCTTGGGTGATAAAGAAGAATCCTCTGTTTAAATCAAGATAGGAATTGTAGTCGGCAAGGGTATGTTCCAAGAAAGGTTTGGGCCCAAAGACCCCTGAGGCATTTACCAAATAGTCTAGGTTAGGTAATTTGCCTATTTCAGAAACCAATGCATCCATTTCTTTTTCACAGGTGATGTCAACTTTGTGGGGAACAATAGCAAGGGTATTCCTTAGTTTGTCCACGCTGCGACCAACTACATGGACGGTGGCCCCTGCATGGATTAGATTCTTTGTGGTCACTTTGCCTATGCCGCTGGTACCACCTATTACAATTGCTGTTTTGTCTTGAAAATTTAGTGTCATGGTATTTATGTTAAATGAGATAGACAGACAAGTCTGTCTGTTTAAAATTAAATTTTTTACGGTATCAATTGGGCCCCGACATCCCTTGCCGAATAAATAGGCCAATCGCTTTGATGTAAATGACTTTCACCAACAGCACCTTCATACAGTAGATACAGTCCATTGGTAATTTTTTCTGCCTCTGCATTGGAAAGATTTTTGATATTGTCGTTAACAACTTCCTTTAAAAAAAATACTAGTTCCTTTTTTTGATTTTGGATTTCATTTCGAATCTCTACGTTGTCCCCTGGAATTTCAGCTATGGTTCGAATACACCAACAGCCATTAAAAGAAGGTTCCCGGTAAAACTCCTTTAGGAAGTCGAAGATTCCCAAAAGTTGAAGTCTCCCTTTGGGCTTCTCTTCAATATAGCTACGTAAGGCCAGGATAAAATTAGAGTGCTTGTGTTTTAAATAGGCGATACAAATATCATCCTTGGTTCTAAAATGGTTATA
The DNA here is from genome assembly GCF_028285715.1 of Ulvibacterium sp. GTDB lineage: Bacteria > Bacteroidota > Bacteroidia > Flavobacteriales > Flavobacteriaceae > Ulvibacterium. Next base: position 104,459 of record NZ_JANQOO010000020.1, on the reverse strand, counting down.
CAAGGTCGCTTTGGCAATGCCCGCTTTGGCAATGATTTCATTTATGCCCGTGTTGTTATACCCATTGGCATAGAACAAATCGGAAGCGGTATTGATAATGTGCTGTCTTATTTCCGAATGCTTCACGACGCAAATATAATGAAAATGAACAAGTCTGTCTGTTTTTGGGCTGTGTTAAAATTTGATCGAAGTTCAGTATCAACTAAAAATCAAACTTTAATTGCACATAAACCGCGTCTTCCTTAGGCTCGGTCTTTTTGTCTTCCGTATTGAGGTTTGCAAGGGAGATGCCCAGTAGGCGTACTGAATTCTGTAACTGTTCTTGATACAGTAATTCCTTGGCCATTTCAAGAATCAGGACCTTATCCGCTATGAAATAGGGAAGTGTTTTGCTTCGGGTCTGTAGGGTAAAATCGCTATATTTTATTTTCAATGTTATGGTCTTTCCGGCTATATTGGACTTTTTTAAACGTCTTTCCAGTTCTTCCGCGATATGTTCCAAGCGCTGTAACATAAAGATTTCGCTACTTAAGTTTTCACTAAAAGTTCGTTCCGCGCCAACGGACTTAGGAATACGGTGAGGCTTAACCTCACTGGTATGGACACCACGTACCACATGGTAATAATGACTACCACTTTTCCCAAAATTTGAATCTAAAAACTCCAATGTCCTTTGCTTGAGGTCCTTGCCCGTAAAAATTCCCAATTTGTACATCTTCTCAGCGGTAACCTTGCCCACCCCGTAAAACTTACGAATCTCCAAATCCTCTAAAAATTGAATGACCTCCTCAGGGTTAATGGTCTTTTGCCCATTGGGTTTGTTTATATCGCTAGCGACCTTTGCAATGAATTTATTGATTGAGATACCTGCCGAGGCGGTCAATCCGGTCTCTTCAAAAATCCGGTGCCGAATTTCACGGGCTATTAGGGTGGCCGAAGGATTTCCCTTCTTGTTCTGGGTTACATCCAAATAGGCCTCATCTAAGGATAGCGGCTCTACCAAGTCTGTATACTCAAAAAAAATGGTTCGTATTATGTTCGAGATTTCCTTGTACCGATCAAATCGGGCCTTTACAAAGATGAGTTCAGGACATTTCCGTTTGGCCAAAACACTGCTCATGGCACTGCGGACACCAAATTTACGAGCCTCATAACTGGCAGCGGCCACTACACCTCTTTTGGAACTTCCCCCTACGGCAATAGGTTTTCCCTTGAGCTCTGGATTATCCAACTGTTCTACCGATGCATAGAAGGCATCCATATCCACGTGGATTATTTTTCGCAAAGAAATCTCATTGGACATATCACAAAAATAAGGGTCTCTGTGTTAAAGTCAGTATTGGGAATAGGGACGTTACTGAAAAGCTGTTCTAGTTGTAAAAATCAAATTAATGTATCCAAGCCTGTGCTTTTTTAGGTGGTTTAACTTTCTAAAAAACCCAGTGGGACAAAAAGAAAAGGTAATTTTGAATAATTAAGCCCAAAAAGGGGAACATTTCGCAAACAAATAAAAGAGCTTGCCAAGGGCAAGTGTAGTAAGATGCTTGTTTTTGAGATCAAGAATTTTTAAAGGCCCTAAACTTTTACGATATCTGGTTGCCGATTTTCATTTCGAATGAGACCACGAAATCCTTGGAAGAAAGTAGGAAGTTCTAGGTAACCTTGCAAAGTTGAACCCAATGAACTTCTGCAGAAAAATCAAAAACCGGTGGGTCATGGACGCCCAATAACCAATAATCCCTATCTTATTTTCTTTCTACGAAAGATTTTGTGGGTAAGAAGGATTTATGCGGTACGGGAAATAGCAGGAGGAAGAAATTGCCAAAGAATAGATGATGAAAAATGAAATTGCCATTGGGATAGATGTCGGAGGAAGCCATATTGTAAGTGCTGCCGTAAACTTAAGGGAATTAAGGATTCTGCCCGGAACGACTTCTAGTGTTAAAGTGGACAATAAGGCCAAAAAAGAGATAGTGCTGGAGACTTGGAGTACGGCTATCAACAAGACTATTGCCCATATTCCGGATAAAAAGAATATCAACATCGGTTTCGCCATTCCCGGACCCTTTGACTATGCAGGAGGTATCGCCCTCTATGAAGGGGAAAATGACAAATATTCAAACATGTATGGGGTATCCATTCCCAAGGAATTAGCCGGGTATCTCAATGGCGAAAACGTGAATTTTAGATTTCACAACGATGCCACTTCGTTCGGCGTAGGAGTGGCTACCCAAGGAGATGCAAAACAATATCGCAAAATCATCGTGGTAACCTTGGGTACCGGTTTTGGTTCGGCCTTTGTTAAGGAGGGAATTCCACAAGTGAACCATGCCGAAGTCCCCAAAGATGGATGTTTATGGGATAAGCCATTTAGACAAGGTATCGGGGATGATTATTTTTCTACCCGGTGGTGTATAAAGAGATATCATGAACTTTCGTTGCAAAGCGTAAAGGGAGTAAAGGAAATTGCGCAGGCAAACAACGACCATAGCCAAATGGTATTTAAAGAATTCGGCACCAATATGGCCGAGTTTATGATACCTTTCCTTCAAAGATTCCGTCCAGAATTAGTGGTTCTTGGTGGCAATGTTTCCCGTGCCAGTGAGTTTTTTCTACCTTCATTGAAATCGGGAATACTGGATGCAGGATTGGATATTCGTTTTGAGGTATCCCTGCTTATGGAAGAAGCCGCAATACTCGGTAGTGCCCAATTGTTCGATTCCCATTTCTGGAATCAGGTAAAAAATGACTTGCCCAACCTCTAGAATCAGCTGGAGATCACTTTAAATTTGGGTAAGCGCAAGAATGCAGGGCATCTTTTTCATAGCACGTTTGATTTGATTATTTTTAGGAAACTACAGATGTTCCATGGCGCTAGAAATAGAACGAAAATTCTTGGTAGACTCAATTGCATTCAAGGTGGAGGCAATGATATCGACAAGAATAATCCAGGGCTTTTTGAATACCCATCCGGAACGTACGGTACGAGTTCGAATCGATGGTGATTTTGGATACTTAACCGTAAAAGGCCTATCCAATGAAACAGGAACCTCTCGATTTGAATGGGAAAAGGAGATTTCATTGAAGGAAGCCGAGGAATTACTACTTTTATGTGAACCGAAAATACTGGAAAAAACCCGGTACAAGATTCCTGTCGGAAATCATTATTTTGAGGTTGATGAATTTCATGGTGAGAATGGAGGACTAATAATAGCCGAGATTGAACTGCTACATGAAGAGGAAGTTTTTGAAATACCGAATTGGCTCGGAAAGGAGGTTACCGGAGACATAAAGTATTATAATTCACAATTAAGCAAACAACCCTTTAACACTTGGAAAAAATGAAAAGATATGTTTTACCACTTCTGGTCGTTGTAGCTTTTGAGGCATGTACGGAGAAAAACAAAGCTCCAAAGGAAGCAACTGCACCGGTGGTGGAAATGGCAAAAAAGTCAGTAAAGGAGACTAAGGAAGATTTGACGGATAGGGGCTTTAAAATTTTTGATTATGTGGATGAAAAGACCAAGGACACGGTGATAATGCAACAATATTTTATCGCTTTTTTGAAAAGTGGGCCCAATAGGTCATCCAATAAAAAGGAGGTAGACAGCTTGCAGATACTACATTTGGCTCATTTAGGAAGGATGTATGAAGAAGGATATGCAGATATCTCCGGCCCTTTTGGTGACGATGGGGAAATTCGGGGAATTACCATCTATAACACCCCTACCTTGGAGATTGCCGATAGCTTGGCCAATATGGATCCCATGGTAAAATCGGGCCGGTTGATTATTGAAATGCATCCATGGTGGGCGGCTAAAGGATTCCCTTTACGATAACCCCTTTCGAGTTACGGGCTCAACGTTTTTGTCATCCAATCAAAGCTTTTCCCGACCTTTTCAAATACTTGTTCCTCAGGAACCAAGTCCGGTATAATGTCTATAGAGGTCAATAAATCCTTGGGTTGTTCCTGTAAGCCGGTAATAATGACCTTGACTCCTTTCAAAGTCAAGTCCAAGATGGCATTTTCCATAGCATAGATTCCCGATTGGTCCACATAGGGCACCCTATCCATTCGGATGACCAAAACTTGTATTTCTTCCCCAATGTTCTTTACCTGTTCCTGAAAATGGGAAGTAAATCCAAAGAAAAGAGGTCCATATAGGTGCTTTATATAGATTTTATCCTTGAATTTTTGATAAAACTCGGTTTCATCCTGCCAGGGCTTCTCACCACCAAAACCGGCCAATGTTCCCACCTGCATTCCTTTTTCCCCAATATCACTGGCCCTTTTCATAAATAAAAGCGCTGCCAAGGTAACCCCTATGCCCACCGCCTGTATCAAGCTTCCAAAAGTGGTCCATAGAAGTACGACCAACAGGACCGCGGCATCGGCACGGGGAACTATTTTTAAATGTTTCAGGCCTTTTTTGTCGATAATCTTAAAACCAATGGGAATCAAGATTCCTGCCAAAACGGCGAGAGGAATATAGGCGGCCAATGAGCTTAGTCCCAAAAGAACGGCCAATAAAAATGCCCCATGTAATGCTCCTGACAGTCGGGTACGCCCTCCCGAATTAATATTTACCACTGTCCCTTTTGTGGCCCCGGCTCCGGGAATGCCCCCAATCAATGCCGCGGCCATATTTCCAATACCTTGCCCGATCAATTCACGGTTGCTGTTATGCTTGGTCTTGGTCATATTGTCCGCAATGACCGAAGTAAGTAAAGAGTCTATGGATCCTAGCACGGCAAGCACCATACCATATTCCAACACCATGAAATAAGAACTACTTTCAATATTTAAAAGACCTTCCAGCCGTAGTGATGGGAGTCCGGATGGGATTTCTCCTATAATAGGAACATCCCATTTAATGAAATATGCAAAAATCGATACGGTAATCAACGCTACAAGGGCACTGGGAACGGCCTTGGTCACCTTGGGGAAGAGGTAATAAATAATAACCGTAAGTACACCTAACGCCAGTGCTTGCCAACTGAAATCGGCAAAAAGTCGCGGTAAATCCATAATGACCTTTAGCGTGGATTTTGGGGAATCCAAACCCACGAAAGGAAAGATTTGGAGGATTACTATAATTAATCCAACCCCACTCATAAATCCCGAAATCACGGGATATGGAAAGTATTTGATATATCCGGCAATATTAATAAGGCCAAAAACCACCTGTAAGGCCCCGCCAATTAAAAAACTGAGAATAATTATGCCCATGGCATCCTGTAGACTTCCCGCAATCTCAATGGCATTGGCCACCAAGGCCGCCGAAACCACTGTCATTGGGCCTGTTGGACCACTGGCCTGTGTGGGAGTACCTCCAAAAAGTGCAGCTAAAATTCCTACCCCGATGGCTCCGTAAAGGCCGGCTATGGCACCCAGACCGGATTGGACCCCAAAAGCCAAGGCCAAAGGCAAAGCTACCACACCGGCCACCAGACCGCCCATAATGTCGCCTTTCAAGTATTTGGTATCGTATATTGATGCTATCATTGTAGTAAAGTTAACCGGTTAAAAAATGAAAACGATAAGAAGTATCAAAGAAAATAGACCATACTGCCTCCCATTCCCCACACCCCTTATCGAATACCTCCTCTATGAGAAGGCCGCTGTTTGCGCAAATTAACCATTACCTCGGAAAATGGGTCAAAGGGCACTCTTAAATTGCTCCAAAAACCGGAGATCATTTTCGCTTAACAACCGTATGTCGGAAATTTGATAAAGTAAAAGGGCAATTCTGTCAATTCCCATTCCAAAGGCAAAACCTGAGTATTCCTTGGAATCGATGCCACAGTTGTCCAGCACATTGGGGTCTACCATCCCACATCCCATAATTTCCAACCAACCCGTTCCTTTGGTCATCCTATAATCGGTTTCAGTTTCCAGGCCCCAATAAACGTCTACCTCTGCACTGGGCTCTGTAAATGGGAAATAGGAGGGGCGTAGTCGTATTTTGGACTTCCCGAAGAGTTCTGTGGTAAAGAATTGCAAGGTTTGCTTCAAATCGGCGAAGGACACATCCTTATCGATATATAGGCCTTCCACTTGGTGGAAAAAGCAATGCGATCTGGCCGAGATAGCTTCGTTCCGATATACTCTTCCCGGGGAAATAGTCCGAATGGGAGGTTTGTTGTTTTCCATATAGCGGACCTGTACCGAAGAGGTATGGGTTCGTAAAAGGATATCTGGATCGGTCTGAATGAAGAAGGTGTCCTGCATATCCCGCGCTGGGTGGTATTCCGGTAAGTTCAGTGCCGTAAAATTATGCCAGTCATCTTCGATTTCCGGACCTTCCGAAACATTAAAACCTATTCTTGAAAAAATCTCTATAATTTGATTTTTGACAATGGATATAGGGTGGCGTGTGCCAAGAGGAATGGGCTCCCCCGGCCGTGTAAGGTCACCGTAGATACCTTTTTCCTCATGTTTATTTTCAAGGGCTTCCTTTAAGGCATTAACTTTTTCGGTCGCGGCCTGTTTAAGCGCATTTATGGTTTGCCCAAATTCCTTTTTTTGCTCACCGGGGACATTTTTGAATTCGGCAAAAAAATCGTTCAACAATCCTTTTTTACTCAAATATTTTATTCTAAAAGCTTCAATGGCCTCTTTTGAATCCGCAGTAAACTTTTCGACCTCCGCAATCTGTTCCTTGACTTTATCTATCATTTTTTTGAACTAGAGATGCAAAATTAAGATTTTATGGATAGCAAAAGGGATACGGGATGAATAAAAACCATGCTCTTGGCGAATCGTAATTTAAAATGGACTATGGATTAATAGATGTCTTCTACGTGCTGTTTTATCCAAGTGTTACATTCCTTAAAGCTGTCAAATATTTGTTCTTCCGGGATGAAATCTGGGATTATATCGATACGCTCCATCATATATCTGGGCTGTTGCTGTAAATCCACAAAAAGAACGGTAATCTTATTCTTGTTAAGCTCCTGAAGAACATCTTCCATGGCATAGAGACCGGATTGATCCATATATTGCATTCTGTCCAATCGGATAATCACACAAGATGCCGTATCCGGGATTTGATTGGCCAGTAGTTGAAAATCATTGGTAGAACCAAAAAACAAAGGCCCTTTAATATGTTTTATAAACACTTCCTCTTGAAGGTTTTTGGGAAAACTACTCTCATCGGCCCAAGCTTTCTCTTTTTCCAAGGATTTTATGTCAGAACGTTCTGCGGTAAGATCTCCTATCTTTTTCATGAAAGTAAGGGATGCAATGACCAAGCCTATTCCAACGGCATATACCAGATTCCAAAAGGTAGATAAAACCAGTACCACAAGCATTATGACCACTTCCGAACTTAATTTCAAAGGTCCTATTTTAATATCCTTGGGCAGGTTTGGAATAGCTCTTAAACCTTTGTAATCCATTACAGCAATACCTACGGTGATTAAAATTCCGGCCAAAACCGCTGCCGGAATCTGAGAGGCAATAGGCCCCATGGCCAATAAAACAATTAACAACAACACTGCAGAGACCATCCCGGAAAGTCTAGTCTTTCCACCAGAGTTGATATTTACAACGGTGCGAATTGTGGCCCCGGCCCCCGGAAGCCCCCCAAAAATTGCTGCTATGGAATTTCCTATACCCTGCCCGACCAACTCTTTGTTGGGCTTGTGTTTGGTCTTGGTCATATTGTCCGCGACCACGGAGGTCAATAAAGAGTCTATTGCTCCCAAAAGGGCAAGGGTCAGTGCGGTAAAAATGTACGGACTTATGGCCCCTAATTTAAAACCTGTGAAAATTTCCAAATTTGGAACGGGAAATCCTTCTGGTATCTTTTCTATTGGTCTATAGTCCAAATTAAGTGCATAGGCCACTCCTGAAACCAATAACAAGGCAACCAGGGTACTGGGTATGGCAGTTGTTATACGTTTAAAGCCGTAAATAATGATTATAGTTATCAACGCTAAGGACAACTCTAACCAATTTAGGTTTTTTAGTGCCTTAGGGATTACTTTGATGGCGCCAATAACCCCAGAGGCCTCCTTTGCCGCCAATGTTTTTGCCTCTTCCAAGATAGTTTCTTCGGTCACTTCGCCCGATCGTGCAATGGTTTCCTTGAAATCCTCTAATACCAAAATACCCTCACCGGCTTCTTCTTTTAGTATATTTTCCAAAATCAGTTCCTCGGCCTCAGGTTTAAAAGGGGTTACCCAATCCATATCCTCCCTAGGGTAATACCCTAAGGTGGGAAGTATCTGCGTAAGAATAATGATTACCCCTATGGCCGTCATAAATCCTGATACCACGGGATAGGGGATATACCTAATATACCGGCCTATTCCCAATAATCCCAGCCCGATCTGCATAAGTCCCGCTAGTAGGAATACCGTTAAAATTGCAGGCAACGCTTTTTCTGCACTGCCATCATAAACCGCAATTATATTTGCGATTATGACCATACTTACAGCAGTCATGGGTGCAGTAGGACCCGATATTTGGGTGTTTGTACCTCCAAAAAGAGCAGCAAAAAAACTAATGAAAATGGCTCCGTAGAGCCCGGCACTTGGACCAAGACCTGAACTCACGCCAAAGGCCAGGGCCAAGGGTAGGGCAACTATTCCCGCGGTAATTCCACCAAAAAGGTCGCCTTTAAGATCGATGGATAGTTTTTTCATAAACGCACCTTGCCTTTAGAACGGCCAAGGTAGAATTTTTTTGTAAATAAAAAACCGAAATCCCTTTGCCGACGTGCCTTTACAAATTTTGCTTTTTAGGTCATGACGGTCACCTTTCCATCTCTAACATTATGCATTGCCCTTACGTTTTCCTCCATTTCTTTGAGAACAGGGCCATACTGAGCGTATTTTCAATGGTTATCCTAAGATTGTAATGTGCCGGGTATTAGGAGGGAAACATTCAACTTTCCCATTACCTCCTTAACATCGGAAGCCGTTAAATGTCTTGTTGCCCTGGATTGTTTGTTTATCCGATCCATGCATAACAGGTTAATATTGTTTTTGGAAAGATAAGTGGAAAAGTTCTTAATGATATTATCGCTATACTCAAAAACGTATTCTATTGTTTTTCTACCTTCCGGGAAAGGTTGCTTTTGTGATAACGCTGTATTCTTTACGATTTTAAACGACTTTAAGGGTTTTTGGGCATGTTGCATCAAATCTTCGGCAAACGCCAGATTAGTGGATGGTTTTGGGTTATTCAACATCCCTAAGGTTACTTCTTTATTAGGCTCCAGTTTGTTATTATGGACGGCAATCATTATAGTGCCGCTATAACGATTCAAGATAAAATCCGTAATGCCATCGCCCATAAGGTTAAACGTTTTGGATTTCCTTTTACCTAGTACCACCACATCCGGCATTTGATCTGCTAGATATTCCTCTATTTCACTTTTTACATTGCCAAACGCAAACGAATAGGTGATACCAATATCGTATTCCTCGGAAATAGAGGTGGCCAGATTACGCATTTTTTTGTTAATGGCCTTGTGTTCGCTATTAATAGTTCGCATGGCCGATAATTGATTGTCAATCTTCACAATATCCGTAGGCTTTTTTACAGAGAATATTTCTATTCGGCCATTAATTATTTTGGCAATAGTAACGGCATTCCTTAGTATTGCAGCTGAGGATTTGGATAAATCTGAAAGAACAACAATTTTGTATTGCTTTTTTTGCATGACATTTAATTCAAACTTAAGTTTGATTTTGGTCTCTTTTCAAAAAATGCAATAAAACTGGAAGGGTTTTCTACGGTACCACGTTTTGAGACCAACTTTATGTCAATATTCCGTTCTTTGGCCTTGAATGCAAAATCTTCCAAAATTTCAATGATATCGTTATCCAAATACCTGGTGTTAAGAAGGTTTATTTCTAAATAGGTATCTCTTGGTAGACTGTCCAATTCTTTTAGAATAGCCCCTTTGTTAAAGAATGTCACTTCCTCGGCAAGGGTCATTTTAATCTTGTGCTTTCCGTTACTCTTATCCTCAATATGCAGAAAATGGGAATTTTGATAACTTTTCAACAAAATGACCACGATACCTACACCCAACCCAAGGCCAATTCCAACGAGCAGGTCCGTAAATATGATACCAAAAATGGTGACAAAGAATGGGATGGATTGTTTCCAACCTAGATTGTACATTTTTTTAAACAGGGAAGGCTTTGCTAGTTTGTAACCTACAATGAACAGAATAGCGGCCAACACCGATAATGGAATCATATTAAGCAATCTAGGAATCAGAATTACCGAAATCAATAACAAAAGGCCATGTATTATTGCCGACATTTTTGTTTTTCCTCCGGATTGTATGTTTGCGGAACTTCGTACGATTACTTGTGTAATGGGTAAACCGCCAATCATTCCAGAAAGGATGTTTCCCGTTCCCTGGGCCAACAACTCCCTATTGGTAGGTGTAACCCTTTTGTCAGGATCTAGCCTATCCGTAGCTTCCACACAAAGCAATGTTTCAAGACTGGCGACCAGTGCAATGGTGAATGCGGTTATCCAAATCTCGGTATTTCCAATTTCACCAAAATTCGGGAAGCTAAACTGCGCCAAAAATGATGAGGCATCTTCGGGGACCGGAACACTTACCAAGTGATTCGCAGCTATTCCAAAAATTTCGCTGTCCCTGGTCAAAATGTAGAAAACTATTCCCACTATAACCGCAACAAGGGGGCCCTGTACTAACCGAAAAAATCTGCCTTTTTTCGAAAGGACGCTGTCCCAAAGAATCAAAATAGAAAGACCGATAATGGCGATCAATGTCGCTCCGGGGCTTATATTGTTGAAAGTATCGATAATTTCGGAAAAAGTATTTTTCCCATCCACCTGGAAAAATGCGAAATCGCCCTCCGGATCGGGGTCATATCCAAAAAAGTGTGGAATTTGCTTTAATATTATGATGATTCCGATGCCCGTAAGCATACCTTTAATAACCGAAGATGGAAAATAATAACCTATAACACCTGCCTTCAAAAATCCGAAGACCAATTGAATTACCCCGCCAAGAACCACGGCAAGTAAGAAATTTTCGAAGCTACCCAAAGCACCAATGGCAGTTAATACTATGGCGGCCAGACCAGCTGCCGGACCACTGACACCAATATGGGAACCACTCAACGCCCCCACCACTATACCGCCTATAATACCAGCGATAAGACCGGAAAATAAGGGCGCTCCACTCGCTAATGCAATACCAAGACAAAGAGGTATGGCCACAAAAAATACTACAATACTTGCAGGCAGGTCATTTTTTAAATGATTGAACATGTTTTTAAGAGGTTGTGTCTTCAATTTGTTTTGAAGACTGGTTAGGCAGAAAAACGCAATAGGTTGAAAACAGGAATACTAGCTCTTGCCTTCAGGAGGGGGAAGTAAAATTTCCAAGTTAAAATCGTTATGAACCAAGGACTCATGAATTTTGGTCGTCCATGTTTTGGATTGTACTATCAACGAAAACAGGCCATAGGAATTGTCATTGATAAGATCTTCTTCGGCCTGTACTTTTTTGGCACCTTCTTGTTGCTCTTCCTCATTTATATTAATGACGATTACCTGATCATCACCAGTTAAGGTAACCGCACTTGGCACAAGGACACCGAATAGCCAAACGGAAAGCATTAGTTTACGGGCAATCATCTTCATATTGGAAGCCATTAAAACAAATATAATAGTAATGCTATTGCCAGATTGTTAAGGAAAGTTTAAAAATCCTTGAGCATCTTAATGTCCGTATCCATTAGCCACCCCGTTTTACCGTCTCCTATACGTATCTTTTTCCACTGGTTGAGGGAGTCCAAAACATGAATTTTAGTTCCTTCATGTAAAGTGAAAACTTCTTGACTTCTGTCGTTTGGTTCTGATTTTACGGTCACTTCTTCTGAAAATATGATGGCTGGTCTATCACTTTTGAAATCATTGTGTTGAATAAAGGCAAAAGTCATGGAAATTAGGGCCATGATCAGGGAGATCATACCTGAAATAAAGGCAATACGCTTACGGGACGAATATCTAAAATAGAAAAATGCAATATAGAGGAGTACGAAGAGGATAGTGAAAACCACGGCAGCGATGGCCCATTGATCAAAGGATAAAATCCCCGTTATTCTATTATAAATTTTTGAGAATCCCGTTTCCGGCATTTTATCGATAGCGTCCAAAGTCATATTTTGGGCATAGGCCAGATTATTCCTTATCTCCAGGTCATTGGGCTTTAAAAGCAACGCTTTTTCATAATAATAGATGCTGGGGGCAATTTGATTGATTTTGTAATAGGAATTGCCCAAATTAAAATAAAGTGCGGCAGAGTGTTCCCCATTACCCAAAATTTCCAAATAATAAGTGATGGCAGTTTCGTAATCTCCCTCGTTATAGGCAGATGTGGCCTGCTCAAAGATGGCTTCATTTTGGGCATATGTCCAAAAACCTATCCAAAATAGCACGAAGCCTGCCAATCCCTTCATCCGCGTCATAGTTGTTTGTCCAAATATGAGATTACTTCACTCGCCTTATCATAATCCTGGTGCATTTGCACGTCCGAGAAAGGGCTATAGCGGGCCATTTCACAATTTTTGAGTAGTCCAATAAAGCCGTCTTTGGTAGTTTCGTCAACACTTTTTTGAGCCAATAGCGCCTCTATCTTATCCTTACTAAATTCAGACGTCTCTATTTTGAGCTTAGCCTTTAAATAATGGTGCAGGGCCTTTTCCAAGGCAATATAAAAATCATCTTTGTTCCCTAACTCCTTTTTGGCTTTGGAAAGGTATTTTTTTGCCAATTTGTTTCTTCTTTTAATTCTATTTCCAACAACATCACTGGCGATAGCTTCGCGTTTTTTTCCAAATACGACAGCCGAGGGAATTAACAAAAGGGGCAAAAGTAACCAAAGGTAAAAACGGGTAGACCCAAAAAAGTAGTCCGCGCCAATTGCCTTAAGGTTTGGTTTAAGCTTTATAAAATTGAATTGACTACCTGTAACAACTACACTTTGTTTATTTGTGCCAACGGCGTTGTTGTTTGCTATTGCACTATTGGTCGGACCTTGAATTACATCGATAAGGATTTCATCCGAATCCAATCTTTTGTATTTTTCAGTTTTGGGGTCAAAGTAGCTGAAGGAAATACTTGGTATAGGATATTTGCCCTTAAATGAGGGCACTATGGTATAGTTGTTACTAACTTTTCCTTGCATACCGGACAATGTAGTGCGGACCTTTTCGTCAAATTCGGGCTCGTATACTTCCAATGAACTGGGTAAATCGGGTTCCGGTAACTGGAACAGTTTTAGATTTCCCTTCCCACTGACTTCTACGGTGGCCTGCAAGGATTCAGAAGCGTTTAGTTGGGTCTTACTTGTGGACACCGAAAAATCGAAGCTTCCTACGGCACCGCTAAAGTCGGCAGGTCTTCCCGCAATAGGTAGCTCCTTTGCGGTTATGGTGCGTCTTCCTGCCGAGACAGTCTTATTGGTTTGGGCGTAAATGCGGTCCCCAAAAAAGCCCTTTTTGTTTGTTGGCACCTCCAAGGAGACTTCCAAGGATAGCGGTTCTATCTCTAATTTTCCAGCTTTTTGGGGGTAAAGCACTACCCTTTTGAGTACTACATATCTAAAAGCTTTTCCCTTATAGGTTCCATTTTGTGGTACAGGCCTGGAAACTGGAATATCCTGGCTCCAGAAGTTATTGTACTTTGGATTGTCCAAAGGCCTATAATTGGTAATACCGATGGTAGAACTAAAATATAATTTGTAGACAACGCTTAAAGGCTCATTGAGGTATGGACTTATCTTGGAAACCTCGGCCACCAAAAACAAGCTTTCATCAGCAATATCATCAACGGTCATCTGATCGCTAGGTTTGTCAACCGCAGCGGTTACTTCAACTTGTTTTGGAAGTGACTTATAGATTTTACCACTAATCGTAATGGTTGCTTGTTTTATGGTGACTTTTCCCCGCGCGGTGGGAGCCAGGGTATAGGAATAAGTCTTGGAATAACTCCGCTTTCCATTGATCCAAGAGGAACTTATGGATTGGGATGGCCCCATAAGGACCCTAAAACCTTCAAAATCCGGTGGGTTGAAGTTATCCCCATCCTTGTTCATGGTAAAATCCACACGTAGGCGTTCGTTGATTCCCAATTTTTCCTTACTGAGATTCATCGCAAAGGTAACCGCGTCCTTGTCCTGCCCACGTGACGTAAAGACTACACTTAAAAAAAGTAAAAATGGAATGTATTTGAAGTTTTTGGGCATTACCAATCCTTTTCATTTTTTACCTTGGCACCTTTTACTTTTTCGGCGTCAATTTTTTCCTGTACTTTTTTCTCCTCGTTCTGCATGGCCTCCAACAAGTTTTGTATTTGTTGTTTGCTCAACTGACTGGGGCGTGGTTGTTTTTGTTCCTCGGGTTGATCTCCTTGATTGGGTTGTTTTTTTTGTTCCTCTTTTTGCTCCCCATCACCTTCTTTGTTATCCTCCTTTTTCTCATTACCCTGGTCTCCCTTATCCTCTTTATCTTTTTTTTGCTGATCTTTATTTTCCTCTTTGTTGTCCCCTTCGTCCTTGTTATCCTGATTTTGGTCTTGTTGATCTTTGTTCTCCTCGTTTTGATCGTTCTGCTCCTGCTCTTTTTTCAAAAGTTCTTTGGCCAGGGCTAAATTATAACGGGTCTCTTCGTCTGTAGGTACATTGCGCAAAGCCTCTTTGTAGGCTTCCACGGCTTTTTGGTAGTCCTTACGTTTCATGAACACATTCCCCATATTGTGGTAGGCCCTATGTTTGTCCGGTTTGCTTTCTGCGATTTCACCGGCCTGTTTAAAGCGCCCAAAAGCTTCACTATACGTTTCTTTGTTATAGTATGCATTCCCTAGGTTATAGGGTGCCGCTACATTTTTGCCACTTTTGGAGATGGCTTTTCTATAATCGACTTCGGCTGTAATGAAATTATTTTCGGAAAGCTCTTTATTGGCTTCCCAAGTGAGGTTTTTGGATTCGGTCAAGGCACTTTCATCAATTTGCTTGTCCTCTTGGGCAATAGAAAATACCCCCAAAATCAAGAATGGATATACGAGAATGTTTTTCATAATAACTCTTGTATTCACTTTCATTAAATAAAAGAAAACAGAAAAAAGAACATAGAACCTATGATTTAGAAAACTTTAATAGTACCGCTAAACCATTTTTGTCTTGCCTATTCCTTATGCTCATTGAACAAATCTAATTTTTTAAGCCATCTTGTTTTTCTATCCAAAACAAAGATGTCCAAAAATAAAAATAACAATCCGGCACCTAAAAACCATTGAAATTGGTCCTTGAACTCTGCAAACTGTTTTGCCTCGAATTCGGTCTTGTCCATTTGGTTCAATTGTTCCCTAATAAATTCCACGGCTTCCTCAGTATTGGAGCCATTAATATATTCACCGTTACCCTCATCCGAAATCTCTTCCAAAATCTCTTCGTTTAACTTGGTGATGACCACCTCTCCCTGAGCGTCTTTTTTTAGACTTTCCACAACCCCATTTCGTTTAAGGGGTATAGGGGCTCCCTTACTTCTGCCTACCCCGATCGTAAAAATACGGATGCCCTCTTCAACCGCTTCCTCAACGGCTTCCAAAGTAGAATTTTCGGAATGGTCTTCTCCATCGGAAATAATGAACAGCACCCTGTTGGTCTGTTCATCATCATTGTAATAAGTGGTAGCAAGCTCTATGGCTTCATTAATGGCGGTTCCTTGGGAGGTAAGCATATCCGTATTCATACTTTGCAGGAACATTTTTGCAGCACCGTAGTCCGTGGTAATGGGCAATTGCGGAAAGGCCTGCCCTGCGTAGGCTATGATGCCTATCCGATCACTTGCCAATTGGTTTATGATCTCGGATACCAATCGCTTGGATTTTTCCAACCGATTTGGGGCAATATCTTCGGCCAACATACTTTTGGATACATCCACGGCAAAAACAATATCCACCCCTTCCCGTTTTACGGTCTCTAATTTTGAACCAATTTTAGGGTTCACCAACCCCAAAGCCAAAAAGGCGATACCTAAGGTAAACAGCAATAATTTTAAGTAAGACTTAAAATCTGACTTGTCCGGCGTCAATCGTTTTAACAAGGACAGATCCGCAAATTTTTTCTGGGTTCTTTTTTTCCAGAATTGCAGCATAAGGAAAAGCACGATCATCACCGGAATGATGAACAGGAGATAAAAGTATATTTTTTCGTCTAGCTGAATCATTTTAAGTTCTCCGCTTAAGGACATTGGGTCGTTTAAGCCTAAGATGTCCTGCAATTAAATAAAACTTCTAAAAAGAGTATTTCGTAGAATCCATTCCATTACAAGTAAAGCCCCTGCCAAAAGGACCCACGGCCTAAATTTTTCTTCATACCTATAATACTTGAACTCTTCTATTTCGGTTTTTTCCAACTTATTTATTTCATCATAAATGGCCTCTAGCTTTTCATTGTCGGTGGCCCTAAAATACTTTCCTCCGGTGGTCTCGGCAATATTCTTCAGCAAATCCTCATCGATTTCCACCTGACGCATACCATATCGATATGAACCATCCGAATTATAGGAGATAGGAGACAGGGCATTGCCATTGGTTCCCAAACCTATGGTGTATGCCTTTATACCAAATTCAATGGCAAGTTCGGCAGCCGTCTGGGGCTCGATAAATCCGGAATTGTTCACTCCGTCCGTTAGCAGTATAATGACTTTACTTATGGCCTTGCTTTCCTTTAACCGGTTAACTGCGGTGGCCAGACCCATTCCAATGGCCGTACCATCATTCAATTGTCCATAGGTAATTTCACGTAAAGCACTAAGAACTATGGATTTATCACTGGTTATAGGAGTCTTGGTATATCCTTCTCCCGCATAGGCCACCAGTCCTATACGGTCATTGGGGCGCTCCCGAATAAAATCCGCGGCTACTTCCTTGAGGGCAGAAAGCCGATTGGGTTTTAAATCCCTGGCGAGCATACTAGAAGAAACATCAATGGCCATAACGATGTCTATCCCTTTTGTTGTCTTGGTTCGTGTAGATACTTCCTCGGTTTGGGGACGTGCCATGGCAATTATGACGGCGGCCAGAGCAAGTAAACGAAGGGCAAAGAGTAACGGTTTCAATTTTGTGAGTAGGCTATTTACCGTAAAACCTTTGGTGCTCGAAATTTTGAGCGAAGCCACTTGTTCCTTTCGCCTAAAAAAGTACCATAGAAGGGCCAATGGAAGCAAAAGTAGCAACCAAAAAAACTCAGGATTCGCAAAAGACACATTGTCCAACATTTATACCTCTGTTTTTACTTCCAGTGTTTTTAGCACCCTATCCACAATTTCTTGGGCATAGATGTCGTCATCCAGCCAAGTTAGGAGAATCTGCTGTTGAAAACCTTTCCCTCCAAAACTTAGGATTACATATTCGCCTTTTACCAGTTCTTTGGATTCCGGAACCTTGAACTTCCCACTTCCGTAGGTCTTGATTCCCTTAACTCCACTAATAGTTGTGAACTCCTCTTGTTTGGTGATTATATTTTTTGCGCCATTTCGTTCAAAGTTTTGGATCAGCTGCTCAATGGTCTGCTCAAACTCTGGTTCAGCAGGTTGCGTAAAAGTGGTAGAAGTGGCAGCTACGGTAAATAGTGCATCCTCATCCCGATAGGCAAAGGTTTGTAATTCTTTTACTTTGTCCTTGGCCTCCGGTGGGATTTTAGTTTTTTGACGGACCAAAACCCTTGGGGCTTCCAAATTTATTGGAGGGTACCCATATGAACTGGATATCCATTCACCTTCCAAAAGTCTTTTTGAAGGATGTCCGGTAATTGTATCCCAGACATATTTTGGACCATAATAGGCGGACAACGAAGCCATGGAAATCAATAGTGCCCCCAAAGCTATACTACCCGTCAAAATCCATTTTTTATGATACGCCTTACGGGCAAGTTCTTCTTGATATTCCGCTTGTTCCATAAGCTCTTCCTCTGTAGGTTCAGGTAGTGCTTCATGGGTCTTAATGACAATTTGCTCAATGGATTTCCTATCTTGTTCGGCTACCGATGTAGGAGGTTTGGAGCGCGCAAATTTGACCAGATCGGCTGTCTGGAGTATTTTTTTGAAATGTCCCAAGGTCTCATTATCGATTTTCAGCTCCCCGGCATCCTTTAACATTTCCAACTTTGAAATGAGCTCGTCCGTTGTACTTTCCAGGGCGCTCACATGAACGTCCTCTTCCAAATAAGATCTTACAATGTTAGTCAATTCCGAGTAGTATTGTTTGTATTCGTCCTGGATCAGATATTTTGAATTTTCCAAGCGTTTTAACTCCAAAAGCGCCCTATCGTAAGGAGGTAATAAGGCTTCTTTCTCGGCTTCGGTCAAGGGCTTTTTTCGAAATACAAACCAATAAATAAGCCCGCTGATTATGGCTAGTATCAGGAGTACGATTAGAAGTATTTTCCAGAATCGGGCATTACTTTTTTCAACGACCATCAATTCTTTGATATCGTACATTTTCTGGGCTATGGTATCCACAGGAATTGTAGCGACTTCAATGCGAAGGGAATCCGTGAAATAACCTTTGCCGTCAATCTCTATGCGTTGGGCCGGAAGTTTGTAGGAACCCGAATCGAATTGGGTGAGGGCATAGGTCTTTTGTAGGGTAAATCGATTTTTTTTTCGGGTGGTGTCGGTCATAAAGGCCTCTACCGTCTCCAAGGGCGAGAAGGTCTGTCCTTCGGGAAAAATTACCTGGGCCGTGGTATCGGCTTCTACCATTACCATAAATCGAATCTGTTCCCCGATTTTAATTGAAGTGGTATCCACTGTAGAAGTGATCTTCGGGTCGGTCTGGGAAAGACCGTTAAAGGAGAAAGTAAAAACAAACCACAGAAAGAGGCATCGCAACAGATGCGATGTATGATTCCTCAGTTGTGATTTTTCATTTTTCATTGCCATTATCCCCTACGTTTGAAGTAGCCCAATAGTTTCTTTACATAGCTTTCGTCCACCCGACAACTTAGAATACCGCAACCTGATTTAGTAAAGGTCTCCTCAAAATACGTCACCCGTTCTTTGTGATAGGCTCCATACGCCGCCCGTACTTTTTTGGATTGGGTATTGATCAAGGTTACGGCACCTGTTTCCGCATCCTGCATTTGTACTACTCCCAAATTTGGAATATGTGCCTCGCGTTCATCGTAGACACGAATACCGGTTACATCATGTTTGTTGCCCGTAATCTTTAAGGTCCTTTCATAATCGTCCGCCATAAAATCCGATAATACAAATACAATGGCTTTTTTCTTTAGTACGTTAGAGAGGTATTTCAAGGCCTCGGCAATATTGGTCCGATTGCTGACGGGTTTAAATTCCAAGAGTTCCCTTATAATCCGGAGCACGTGGCTTTTTCCTTTTTTAGGAGGAATAAAGAGTTCTACTTCATCGGAAAAGAGTATCAAGCCCACTTTATCATTGTTCTGAAGGGCCGAAAAGGCTAAAGTTGCCGAAATCTCCGTAATAATTCCCTTTTTGAACTGATTGGTAGTTCCAAACAGTTCTGATCCACTTACATCTACCATGAGCATCATGGTCAATTCCCGCTCCTCCTCAAATACCTTTACAAAGGGTTCATTGTATCTTGCAGTTACGTTCCAATCGATACTCCGAACATCGTCACCAAATTGATATTGCCGTACTTCACTAAAAGTCATACCACGGCCTTTAAAGGTAGAGTGGTACTCCCCACCAAAGATGTGATCGGAGAGACGACGGGTCTTTATCTCTATCTTGCGAACCTTTTTAAGTAATTCCTTGGTATCCATTTCTCCAGTTAGCAATGATAAGTGGCAGAAAGCAGTTGCTATCAGGGAAGTCTTGAAAAATACTACCAACTACAACTGCGAGCTGTCCGCTGGTTTAGGGGACTTCGATCTCGTTTACGATCTTATTGATGATTTCCTCGGAAGTGATATTCTCGGCCTCGGCCTCGTAGGTAATACCGATACGATGTCGCAAAACATCATGTACCACGGCCCGTACGTCCTCAGGAACTACATATCCCCTACGCTTTATAAAGGCGAAACATTTGGCGGCGTTGCCCAGATTGATACTTCCCCTTGGTGAAGCCCCGAAGCTGATCAACGGTTTTAGGTTTTCCAAACCATACTTTTCGGGATATCGGGTAGCGAATACAAGATCTAGGATATATTTTTCGATTTTTTCGTCCATGTAGACCTCACGTACCGCTTTTTGAGCGCTTAGGATTTGTTTTAAGGTCACTACAGAGTTTACGGCATCGTAGGCTCCTGCCAGATTTTGACGCATTATCAATTGTTCCTCGTTCATTTTTGGATAATCGATTACGGTCTTTAGCATAAAACGGTCCACTTGCGCTTCGGGCAACGGATAGGTACCCTCCTGTTCAACAGGGTTTTGTGTGGCCATCACCAAAAAAGGTTTGTCCAGCACAAATGTCTCATCGCCGATGGTAACCTGCTTTTCCTGCATCGCTTCCAACAGTGCCGATTGTACTTTGGCCGGAGCACGGTTTATTTCATCCGCTAGCACAAAATTTGCAAAAATAGGCCCTTTTTTAATCGAGAAGTCATTCTCCTTAATATTGTATATCAAGGTTCCCACAACATCCGCGGGTAAAAGATCGGGAGTAAATTGTATACGGCTAAAACTTCCCTTCACAGCTTTGGCCAAAGTATTTATGGCCAAAGTCTTTGCCAGTCCGGGAACGCCTTCCAAAAGAATATGGCCCTGTCCCAAAAGTCCGATAAGCAATCGTTCTACCATATGTTTTTGGCCAACGATTACCTTGTTCATTTCTAACAGCAGTAGGTCAATAAAGGCACTTTCCTGGGCAATTTTCTCATTCACAGCGCCGATATCTACGGTAGCATTTTCTTCCATAAAGCTTTATTAGTAATTGTTTATCAATAGGTTGGTTTTAAAGCATGGCGCAAATTGAAAATTTATTTATTCATTGCCTGTTAACGATTGGTTAAAAATTACGGAAACCCCCAAGTTTTATAAAGTATTTAGGGATTTCTTTTTAATTTCAATGCTTATGAAAAATACGATCGAGTATTCCCGTATTATAGCCGGAGCCATGACCTGGGGCCAGTGGGGAAAACAGCTTTCAAAAAAGGGAATGGCCAATTTAATGAACCATTGTCTGGAACTGGGAATAACTACCTTTGATCATGCGGATATTTACGGAGGATATACCAATGAAACGGATTTTGGGGAAGGCTTTTCAAGCAGTGGGATTCCACGAGAAAAGATACAACTTATCACCAAATCTGGCATCCAATATGTTTGTGAGGCAAGAAGGAACCGCATAAAACATTATGACTATTCCTCGGAATATATCATATGGTCTGCAGAACAATCCTTAAGGAATCTACAAACGGATTACGTGGACCTTTTTTTACTACATCGGCCTAGCCCATTGATGCGGCCGGACGAGATAGCGGAGGCCATTGGAAAACTTAAAAAAGAAGGCAAAATCAGGGAATTTGGTGTATCGAACTTCACACCTTCTCAAATCGCCATTTTGGAGACCAGGGTTCCGGTTTCGACAAATCAAGTCGAATTTTCACTGACTTCCGAAGGTGTAATGTACGATGGCACCTTGGATGATTGTTTGATTCATACAAGGACGGCCATGTCATGGAGTCCACTTGGAAGTTATTTTAAAGAGGCAAACGAACAAACGGAACGTATAAAAAAGGCCATGACCTCAATGCAAAAGAAATATGATGCCACACCGGATCAATTATTATTGGCTTGGATAATGAACCATCCTGTTCATATACATCCCGTAGTGGGTACAACAACAAAATCCAGATTGGAAGCTGCCATTAAGGCCAAGGAAATACAACTGGATTTAGAAGATTGGTTTATACTTTTGGAAGCAAGTCAAGGACATAAGGTACCTTAATAATTTATAGTATGGTTAAAACAGCATTGATAACAGGCGCCACAAGTGGTATTGGAAAAGCTACGGCAGAACTTTTTGCAGAAAAAGGATTTCGTCTTATCCTGTGTGGAAGACGTACAGAACGATTGCAGAAACTAAAGGAGGAATTAGGTGGCGACACACAAATACATATCCTAAGTTTTGATGTAAGGGATAGAAAGGCTGTTTTCGATGCTATAGGGTCCATACCAAGCGATTTTTCAAAAATCGATATTCTAATCAATAATGCGGGGAATGCCTATGGTCTGGATCCCATAGATAAGGGAAACATGGACGATTGGGATGCTATGCTAGACATTAATGTCAAGGGATTGCTTTATGTATCCAAAGCGGTTATACCACAAATGGTTGAAAGAAAATCAGGCCATATCATAAATATTGGATCTATTGCCGGAAAGGAAGTATATCCCAAGGGGAATGTGTATTGTGCCAGCAAATATGCAGTGGACGCTTTAAATCAGAGTATGCGAATCGACTTAAATCCCTATGGAATACGGGTAGGTGCGGTAAATCCGGGAGCGGCGGAAACGGAGTTTAGCAATGTACGTTTTAAGGGAGACGATGAAAGGGCCGATAATGTGTATAAGGGGTTTGAGCCCCTGAACCCTATGGATATCGCCGAGACCATACTTTTTCTAGTCACCAGACCGCCCCATGTAAACATCGCGGATCTTGTGGTTACCCCAACGGCACAGGCTTCTGCCACTATTTGGAATAAAAGTTTGTAAGTCAATATATGTCCTTACAATACGATAGCTTCAATATGGGAAAATGATCAACAAACGTCTTCTTGTAAAAAACCTTCTCGCCCATAATGACGAGAACAGTTTTTATGACAAAAAGCGTGTTATCGATATTGGTCAAAGAGAAGGCAAGGCCAAGTTTTTAAAGCATGTTTGTGCTCTGGCCAATAGTAACCCCAAGAATAATTCCTTTATCGTCATTGGGGTAGAAGATGAGGATAACAAAATTATTGGGGTCGATTTTTTTGATGATAGTAAGATTCAAAACTTGGTTAATGCCTATTTGGATAACCCGCCTCTAATTTCCTATGAAAACATTCCCTTTCCACACTTGCCCGAAGACAAAGTGGTGGGATTGGTAACAATCAAATCCAACGGCAAGGTGTGTGCACTTCGCCGGAATATTTGGAAATACTATGGTGGAGCGGTTTTTTTTAGGGAAGGAAGCATAAGCCTTCCCAAAGCCTTTGATATTGAGCTGAAGAATATCAATTCCGCTGCCGTGGCCACTATAGAACAGCACGCCCGGAATAATATTGAGCTTACTTTGGACGGGGTCATTGATTTTATAAATTACAGGCATAAAGACCTTGAAAGTGACTATAAGGTTTTTAAGGAACAGTTTGTGGTTTGCTGGGCCGGGAAGAAAAAAAAAGTGCGAAACAAAACATACTATTCCAGGGTGGACATTGAGTTGATCAACGAACAAGTAAAGTTGTTCTACTCCATTTTCGATGAGGTTACGCTCACTTATGACGAAAGTTCATTTACCACGATGGAGTACGTACAACTGGGGCTAGGTACAAAACAAACATACTACCCCTTGGAGAAAGTGGTCATCAACTTTGAGGAAAATGGCACCTACCAAATTCAAAGCGACCTTGTTTTTGAACCGCCCCAGTATGATAAAAAGACACTATTCCATATCTATAACACCAATAATGCGCTACTTCAGAAAATAGAAAGGAACAGTACCTTAAAACCATCCGAGGAAATCGATTTAAAACATCTGCCGGACACCTATTTGATCTGTTACCTAAATGGATTTGAAGAGGCCAAGGAAAGAATGGAGGCCGCCCGACCCTTACTAAAAAAACAAGATGGAAGGATTTATCGTTCCCTTAAGGAGTCCCTGCGGATTTTGAGAAAAGTGAGGTATAGCTAATCCAAAAAAATGAGTTAATCTTCCCCCATTACCTGAATAAGTTTATCAATTTTTGAAAGCCTTGGATTATATACGGTTCTAATGATCCATTTAAAATAGAAATGAATAATGATTGCTAAAATCAGGAATATACCAATATGTACTGCAAATCTTTGAAATCCCATAGCATTCCCCAAGTAAAACCCTAGGGCAAAGAGGATACATCCAGTTATGGGCGGCAATATGTACCAGTATAACGCGGAACCCGTTAATTTTTTGTTTTGCCCTAAATAGCTTTTCCATTGATTTAGGTAGTCCAGATAGGTTTGGTCTTGCTCTTGGGGTTTATCCCGTTTTATCCTTCTCAAAAGGGACATATACCAGATACTCCAGGCAACAATCCAAAGGGAGCCAATTTTTGAAAGGAGGTGAGGTACCCAATAAATAGAATACAAAAACACCGGTACAATGATGATGACCGCTATTTGCTCTACCAAGATGCCGTACTTCGCAAGTCGACTAAGACTGAGCAAACTTGATTGCAAATCCAGTATCAACCTGGATTTTTCAAATTTTACCTGCTCCACTTTTGGGGAGGACTGCCAGATTTTTATCAATTCATCTTCCATCACGACATTTCGTTTATGCAGTTCAACAATTTGGTCTTGATCCGTTTTATCTTAACGGCCACGGTATTCTCCCTGAGACCAGTTATGACCGAAATCTGTTTATAAGGAAGCTCTTCCAAATACAGGGTAATCACCGCCTTGTCCGCATCGTTCAGCGTTTTGATACAGCTCCTGAGCTTCATCAACTTTGCATCCATACCATTGTCCCTACTTTCGTTTTGGAGGCTGATTACGCGAATACTGTCCAGCCGTAGCATCTTCCTTTGCTTTTTGATTTCCTTGGATCGAATACGAAGACAAACATTAAGGGTAATCCTGTACATCCATGTCCCTATTGAAGCGTTTCCTTTAAAAGAGGGCATAGCCCTCCAAACATTTATCAGTACCTCTTGAAACAGATCCTGGGTATCATCGTCATCCCTGGCATAGACGGAACAGATGCGCAACAGCTTCTGTTGGTGCTCTTCCAACGCATTCAAAAAGATGTCTTTAAGGTCTTTGTCCATAGGTGTGACCGGTCTCCAATACATTAGTTACCGGTCCCTTAAAAATATGACAAGCCAAAGCCATTACCTGAAAAAAAATAGGAGATAGCAGTGAAGTAGAGGTCCGGTTCTAGCCAAAAACCTCCTTGTAGCTTGGTAATGAAGGAATGGCCCCGAAGCCAGTAGTAGTAATTGCTCCGGCCACATTCGCCTTTTCAATCATTTTTGTCAGGATTTCAAAATCATCCAAAACCCTTGAAGGGTTGTCTAAAGCGGAGATTTGGTATAAAAGACAGCCAATAAATGCATCACCGGCCCCTGTCGTATCCAATGGGCTTACGGGAATACTGGGGATAGTTTTCCGCATACCTTTGGTACTTAAGAGGGTGCCCTCACCTCCTAGGGTTATCGTAATGATTTGGGTGCCGACGTCGTGTAGAAAATCGCAACAAGCTTCCAAATCTTCTTTTCCGGACAGCAATTGGGCCTCTTCCAGGCTAAATTTACATAATTGCGATTTTTCTATGAAAGGCATACACTTTTTTACGAAGGTTTCTTCTGCATCTCGCCATAGATCTGCACGATAATTAGGATCAAAACTGATAAAGGAGTCCTGAGTAAGTGCGTCAAAAAAATAACGGCCATATGCCTCTTCAAGACCACCTCCAAGTAAGGCTGTTGCGGCTCCGAGATGGACCATATTCCCTTTGAAATTTCTTTTCGCCGAAGAGTCGTATTTCAGTTTTTTATCGGCCCCACGACTAAAAACAAAGTCGCGTTCCCCATCTTTTGCCAAGGAAACAAAGGCTAGTGTGGTGAAAGTTTTGCAACGTTGTGCCAAGGAAACATCTACATTATTCTCCTTGAGCACCTGTAGTAAAAATGTTCCAAAGGGATCTAAGCCCACACTGCCGATAAACTTGCTTTTTCCGCCCAATTTGGAGATGGCACAAGCCACATTTGCGGGTGCCCCCCCAGGTTTTTTGGTAAAGGTATTTGCTTTGGAAAGATCATTTCCCTGAGCTTCTGCCACAAAGTCTATTAAGAGCTCCCCGATACAGTATATGGATTTCATCATGGATTACTTGGAAGACCCAAGGTAATCACAAACGATCGCTTGGCCCAAAATTTTTATGGGATTTTCAAATTAAATGATAAATCATTGGTTTTCTTTTCCAGTGCCCTTTGGTATTTGGAAAATGCCGAAACCGTATTCATTCTTGCAAATTTTCTTTTTGGTGCTTTTTATCCTTGTCATCATGGCCATTATTGCGATTTTTGCACAATGAATAGAAAAAGAACTTTGGTCATCGGTGACATACACTCAGGATTAAAGGCTCTGCAGCAGGTATTGGAGAGAGCGGTGGTAACCCCTGAGGATAGATTGATTTTTTTGGGAGACTATGTGGACGGATGGAGTACCGCCGTGGAAACCGTGAATTTTTTGATAAAGCTTTCAAAGACCCACGATTGCGTTTTTTTAAGGGGCAACCATGACGAACTTTGTTATGATTGGCTTGTGGGCGGGGAAGATAACCCTCTTTGGCTGCAACACGGGGGAAGTGCCACTATGGAATCATATCAAAAAACGGACACCGAAACCAAAAATGTTCATATGCTATTCTATCAGGATTTAAGGAATTACCATCTGGACGAAAAAAACAGATTGTTTTTGCATGCAGGTTTCACAAATTTAAGGGGTATTGCATATGAATATTTCAAACAGACCTTTTATTGGGACCGTACCTTATGGGAATTGGCAAAATCTTTAAATCCTAAGCTAACAAGGGATGACTCGACCTATCCCAAACGATTGACGCACTACAGTGAGATATACATCGGCCATACCCCTATCTCTAAAGTCAAGGCGGTTGAGCCGCAAAAGGCCGCCATTGTCTGGAATATTGATACGGGAGCGGCATTTAAGGGCCCACTTACGGCCTTGGATGTAGATACCAAGAGATTTTGGCAAAGCGATCCCGTGTATGAATTATACCCAAATGAAAACGGACGCAATTGAAAATCCCTCTTAAACCGCCTAGTTCCGTATTTTATAACGATCTTTACAAAAAAATAGAATATGCCCGAGAAGAATATTAGATTGGAGGTAATGCAGGCCATTGAGCCGCAAGTTGAGGGATTTATGGACTCTTTTTTGATCCCTATAGAGGAGATATGGCAACCTTCGGACTTCTTACCCGATTCCCAAAGCGAAAGTTTTTCCGATGATATTGAACAGGTACGTGAAGAATCCAAGGAATTGGGGTATGATTTTTGGGTGACCATGGTAGCCGATACCATAACAGAAGAAGCGTTGCCCACGTATGAATCCTGGCTAATGGATGTTGAAGGCATAAATCAACACGTTGAAGGAGGAAGCGGCTGGTCTAAATGGGTACGGGCATGGACCGCTGAGGAAAACCGTCATGGGGACGTTTTGAACAAATACCTATATCTCTCGGGTAGGGTAAATATGCGCGAGGTGGAGATTACGACACAACATTTGATCAATGACGGGTTTGATATTGGTACGGACCGAGATCCCTACAAGAATTTTGTGTATACTACCTTTCAAGAATTGGCCACCAATATTTCCCATAAGAGAGTGGGGCAACTGGCCAAGAAAAAAGGCAATGCGCTATTGGGAAAGATGTGTACCATCATTGCCGGGGATGAAATGCGACACCATTTGGCCTACCGCGAGTTTGTAAAGACCATTTTCGGGGAGGACCCCAGTGGAATGATGTTGGCCTTTACAGATATGATGAAGAAGAAAATAGTAATGCCGGCCCATTTTTTAAGGGAATCGGGAGGGGTGATAGGTGAAGCTTTTGAAAATTTTTCGAACTGTGCCCAACGCATGGGTGTATACACCGCATTGGATTACATAGAAATTCTTAAAAAATTGAATACATATTGGGAAATTGGTGCTATTCGAGGACTTTCCGATGATGCCCAACGAGCCCGGGACTATCTCATGAAGTTACCTGAAAGATTACAGCGTATTCAGGAGCGTATGAAATTTCCAGAGGATCAATACCGATTTAAGTGGGTAGAGGCCAATGGAACACTTTAAAAAAAATCCCGCTTAAAGCGGGATTTTTTATGCTCTTCTTGGAAGAGACTATAGCTTTCCATGGTCGTGTTCTTCCTGCCACTTAAAAAGCTCCTTCCACTTGCCTTCGTAGGCCATCTTCGCCTGCATGGGCCAAGAAGCAGGGTCATGGACCTTATAGCGTTCGCCACCCGTTTCAAGAATTTCCTTGCAACGGGCCACTGCTGTTTCGGATAGATCCTTCCAAGTCTTTATCCCGGCGTCTTGGAACATTTGTTGTATTTTGGGGCCAATACCCTCTACTACTTTAAGGTCGTCCTGTTTGATCGTCTTTCCAAAAGCGGCCTTTGCCTTCGCCGCATCAAAGGGAATCAGTGCGGGCATGGTCGCTTCCTTTAATTTGTTGTTGCAATCGTTTAGTTCGGCCTGTAATTTTGCATTGCTTCCCTGCAAAGTTTGGATTTCCTTTGAATTATCCTTTCCTTTTCCAATGAGATAACCAAAATAAGCACATAATATTCCCACTAGTAGAGGAATCAAGAAGCACCAGATGTTCATAGTTGAAAAATCCATTTTCTTAGTAGTTTATAGTTAATGACTTAATTTAAGGTCATTACCGCCTTACAACTTTACCTCTCCTTAAATAATCTCAGCGGTTATCGGGGGATGACAAAATATTTTGGTTGTGGTACTTATTTCTATCCTTTTTAAGCTTTCGATTAAAATACAGGACTGCATTCGCTACAGAGCATCATAAAATACCAAATACCGGCTAGAATGGTGATAATGATTCCAAGCAGGTTTGTAATTCTACGTGTCACGGTCGGTATTCATTTAAGTGTTTGGACTACAATGTATTAAAAAAATCTTAAAAAATGTTAAAATGATATAGTAAATCCTAGAAACCGGTGCGGTAAGGATTACAAGGCATAGGCTTTTTAGGTCAAGTCATACAATTTTCATAACCACTTATAAAAAGTACAGTTCCAGTTGTGGAAATATTTAGGAAATTGCCACAAATATTTGCAATGCAACCCTACCTCTCCCAACAAGGTTCTGGCATTGAGGTAGGGTTTTAAGAATACTTTGAGTTAGTTAGTTTGGTTGGTTTTAAACCCGCTATGGTTCCAGACTTGGACCTAGCGGGTTTACCGTTACGTATGAATCGAATATCTAGTAATTTACGATATCGGGAATCTGTCAACCTTAATGGATAATGTGAAAATTATACAGAGAGTTAGGTAAGAAGTACATTACTATGCGGAATATGGCAGTTTGGAACATAATTTTGAATACAACGAACCAATACACCCCATGAATATGAAAACAGAAATCATAAAAGCAGTCACTTTTCTATGTATGTTCCTGGTCTTGGGCCTGCAGTCCTTGTTACATGGAAGTTGGACCGCAAAGGAACCGAAACCGGTAGAAACCAAAAACAAATAGATAGCTTTATCTTGACCTGTTGATTTGGTATGCCCATTCGATTAAAAACGGATGCTTACATTAGTTTAAGATGTGTCTCAAGGCCCGCCAATCTTTAAACCGGTTCGCCGATGGCAAATCAAGGAGTTAAGGGGTCGATGGGTCTGTCGTTCTATACATCAAACGGTAGATTTTTATGCGGCTCTGCAACCGATACATGAAAAATGGAACGGAAGGATTGCACTCCTATAATTTAAATGATATTCCTTGGGCCAATGGCAACTGATCAGAGAAATTAATGGTATTCGTCTGCCTCCGCATATAAACTTTCCAGGCATCCGAACCGCTTTCCCGACCGCCGCCTGTCTCTTTCTCGCCGCCAAAAGCACCCCCGATTTCGGCACCTGAAGTACCAATATTTACATTGGCAATACCACAATCGCTTCCCCATGCGGAAAGAAACTTTTCAGCTTCCCTTAAGTTGGTGGTCATTATTGCGGATGAAAGCCCTTGTACCACGCCGTTTTGAATGGCTATGGCATTTTCCACATTGCCGGAATACTTCAGCAAGTACAAAATTGGAGCGAAAGTTTCATGTTGAACGATTTCAAAATCGTTCTTGGCTTCTGCAATGGCAGGCTTTACATAACAACCACTTTCATAACCTTCACCTTCAAGAACACCACCGCTTACTACTAGCTTTCCACCTTCCGCAACAACTTGTTCCAAAGCCCTTTTATACATTCCCACAGCATCCGTATCGATTAACGGGCCCACGTGATTGCTCTGGTCCAAAGGATTACCGATACGCAATTGCTTGTAGGCATCGACTACCGCATTTTTTACCTGATCATAAATGGATTCATGAACAATTAATCTTCGGGTGGAAGTACATCGTTGTCCACAGGTTCCTACAGCTCCAAATACCGCTCCGATGACTGTCATTTTTATATCGGCATCCGGCGTAACAACTATGGCATTGTTTCCTCCGAGTTCTAGGAGCGATTTTCCCAACCTCGCAGCAACCGCCTGTGCTACTATTTTCCCCATACGAATGGACCCAGTAGCAGAAATCAAGGGGACCCTCTTATCGGTTGTGATGAACTCTCCCACTTTGTAATCCCCATTGATCAAACAGGAAATCCCTTCGGGCAAGTCATTTTCCTTTAGGACTTCTGCGGAGATATTTTGGCAGGCGACACCGCATAGAGGCGTTTTTTCCGAAGGCTTCCAAATACATACATCACCACAGACCCAGGCCAAGGCCGTATTCCATGCCCAAACGGCGACCGGGAAATTAAAGGCCGAAATAATACCAACCACCCCTAATGGATGATATTGTTCATACATGCGATGCCCCGGACGTTCCGAATGCATCGTAAGGCCATGTAATTGTCTGGAAAGACCAACCGCAAAATCGCAGATGTCAATCATTTCTTGAACCTCTCCCAGACCTTCCTGATAACTTTTGCCCATTTCATAGGAAACCAGTTTTCCCAGAGGTTCTTTGAGATGTCTTAGTTTTTCACCGAATTGGCGAACGATTTCTCCGCGTTGTGGGGCCGGGGTTTTGCGCCAGGATGTAAAGGCTGCTTCGGCAGTACGTATTACCTTTTCATAATCCTCTGGTGTAGTGCTCGTAACACTTCCGATTAACACGCCATCAACAGGGGAATGAGACGTAATAGTATCGCCTGAGCCGAAATTTTCCGAACCTGTTGAGGTTCCCATATTGATATCTCGGACACCTAACTGGTCCAAGGCTTTTTGTATCCCAAAATCGGTTGCAACTACAGACATTTTTATAACTTTTTAAGAATGAATTGTTAGAATTTTGACAAAGCTACGAATATTAACCGTTTTCCTGTCTTGGAAAGTATTAATGTTGAAGCCCTCTTTTATTTTAAAAAGATGAGAAGAATGGCAACCAGCGCAGGAAGGGCCTGTACAAAGAATATTTTCTTATCGGCAGTCAGTGCTCCATAGATTCCGGCTATGGAAACACACCCCAAAAAGAAAAGGGAAATAGAATCCACCCAAATTTTATCCTTAATAAAGAATGTCCATATCAGTCCAGCGGCCAAAAAACCATTGTAAAGACCTTGGTTTGCAGCCAAAGGTTTGGTGGGTTCAAAAAGCTCAGGGGGAAAACTGCGAAATATTTTTCTGCCCCGTGTGGTCCAGGCAAACATCTCGAACCATAAAAAATAAAGATGGAAAAGGGCAACCAATCCTATTAGTATCCTAATCGCTATTTCCATAGTTAATCCTTGGCAATAAAACGTTCATCTACCGGCATCACAGTTCCGCAATTGGAACAGGTACGTAATTCTTTGGAGCTATAAAAATGTTTAAAATGGGCCAAGAAGTCCTTTTCGATATCCTCTAATGTAAAATAGGCCTCATAGAGCTTGTGATTGCAATTATCACAAAACCAAAGGAGTCCATCATCCACATTCATATCCGCTCGTTTACGTTCTACCACTAAACCAATCGACCCCTCGTGCCGAACCGGGGAATGGGGTATTTTGGCGGGATGCAGATACATATCCCCTGGTCCTAACTTGAATGTTTTCTTCTTCCCGTCCTCCTGAATGTGAACTTCGATATTTCCCTCCAATTGATAAAAAAGCTCTTCGGTCTCATTGTAATGATAATCCTTTCGGGCATTGGGCCCCGCAACTATCATAACGATATAGTCTCCGGCATCTTTGTATAAATTTTTGTTGCCTACGGGAGGTTTTAGGGTATCTCTATTTTCCTCGAGCCATTTATTGAGGTTAAAGGGGGGTGAAATTGCCATATTTCTTTGTTGATAGTTTTTGGTTGTCCAACAATTGTTTCCATATCGGGAACAAATAACCGTCAACCGATTTTATCAAATTTAAGAAAAGAAATTGGCTTTATCGGAAAGCTAGCGGTAGAAGAGTTGGGTAAAATAAAAGTTACCGCTGGCGTCTTTTTTTACACTTACGGCAGTATGCGTAAACTCGTCTTCCATGGTTTTTTTGTGACTAGTACTATTTAACCAACCCTGGAATGCTTCGGAAGCGGTGTCATAATCCTTGGCCACATTTTCACCTACATATTCAGCATTGACCTCGGCTGCGATACCTGAGGCACGTGCGCTGAAATTATCATGGCTCAAATCGCCCTGGGCTATCATGTAATCATTGTGCTTATTGGCATATTCATGGGCTATGGGGCTATATTGTAAGGCGGCATAGCCAATAGATATTCTATGATTATTAACTACGGTAATAAGTTCCTGTTCCACTTCGACCACATTTTCGGCCTCGGGAATATTAGGGATTTCGGCAAGGGCATCGGACTCCTTGGTACAGGCTGTGGACAATAATGCCAAGCACACCAAAAAAGTATAGCCAACTCTTCTATTCACAGAGTTTAACTTCAGCTTCATACAATGTTCTAAATTGTAAGCAGGTGTTCACGCAAGTAGGTCTGGATAAGTGGGGGGATTATTCCCGATGAAAAGTGGAAATAAAAGTTGAACGGGGAGAGATTCAACGGGATAATAATAGAGAAAATTATCCAATTCAACTTTTAAAAAATTCCTTTTTTCGATAAAAGGCACTTTTTAATCCACATCGGTAATTTTATAGGCATCGCTATTACATGCAAAAATGAAATTCAAGTCATTAATGAAAAGGTATTGCAAACCACCTGATGTTGCTGTAGCTCGGGTTCACTTCCTGAATTTCCCTTTAAAACCTTTGAGAAGACAAAGGCCCCTATTTCCTTAATGGGCTCATAAAGTACAGAATTTTTTAGAGTATCGTTTTGGATAAAGCCTGTAGAAGAATTTACCCGTTCAAAAAAAATAAGAAGTGCTCCCAGTATTACTGCTACCTTTAACGCCCCAAAAATGGCACCGGCAATTTTATTCAATAGACCCAACATGGCAAAATCCGCAATTTTGGTCAGGAATTTTCCCGCTATATGCACGATAAGCACAATTGCGAAAAAGGTTATTATAAAAGCGGCAATGTTGATATAACGTTCGTCCCAGTCCATATTTTGGGAAAGGTAATCACCGGCGTAGTAGGAGAAGTGAATGGCTCCAAAAATTCCGGCTACAAGTGCAATAATAGAGGCTATCTCTAGGAAAAGTCCATTTTTAAGGCCTTTCCAAAGTCCCCAAAGCAATAATAATCCCAGAACAATATCCAAGAAATTCATACTGGCAGTGTTTTAGCAAAAGTAACATTTTTGATTTGTACCTTTATCCCGCTGACTATAAAGAAAGAATTCAAAAAAAGCATGTCCAGGGATTTACAACTTAAGGAACGTTGGGACGTTTTGGTGGAGAAGTTATCTGCCCAATTTGCCGATGGAGATCTTTTGGAGCTGGATGCCATTATCTACTTGATCGGTGTGCAGGAGTTGGGACAATATCACAAGACCTACAAAAAGGACGAAAAACTCAATTTAATGCATATCGCCATCTGTAGGCTATTGGAACCCTATGGTTATTATGAATTCGATTTTTTTGATGAGGACGGTTGGCCCCATTACACGATGAAGGAAGCCCTGCCACATTTAAAGGCCGGCGAGCAATCGGTGTTGATGAAGGAGGCCATAGTCAACTATTTTGTAGAGAAGGCCTATATAAATTGACAAACCCGCAAACCAAACGAATTAACGGCCAAGGAAAAAGGGAAATCCAAACATATCATATCAAATGTGCAAAGACATTTCCTACTATGCCGTAATCTTTGTATCGGCCCTTAGCAACAATGACCACGGTTATTTGGAAATGGCAAGGAAATGGAAAACCTCGTCTCAAAACAACCTGGATTTTTAAGATTTGAAAGCGCAAGGAGGGAGGTTGGTATCTCAGTGGTTTATTGGAAAACCTTAAAATCCGTTATTAGATTTGAAAGATAGGCCAATCACCAATTTGCACAGGAAAAGGGAATAGGGGATTGGTACAATTGGTATAAAGCACAGGTTTGCAAGGTTGGGTGGGAGTATGATTTCTCTAAGAAAGCTTTTGCCATCAAATAAGATTTTAGTTTTGGATACAGTTAATTTTAGAAGATGCGGATTCCTATATTTTAAACTTTCCCTAACTACAACGATAGAGTATTTCCAACCCTTTGCCGTTCCTCTTTAATCAAGTATATTTATATCATTGCGTTGCTTCTTTTATGCCAATTTGGGGTGTATTGGGCAATAAAACCACCACATTATGGACTACATCATTGCATTAGATCAAGGGACCACAAGTTCTAGAGCCCTTCTTGTTGATAAGGAAGGTAAAATAAAGGGCATGGTACAAAAAGAGTTCAAACAGATTTTTCCGAAATCGGGATGGGTAGAACATGACCCCATGGAAATTCTGGAATCGCAGATGGAAGTACTCAACGAATTAATACAGAAAGAAAAGGTAGCGCCAGTGGATATTAGGGCCATAGGAATAACCAATCAACGGGAGACAACTATGGTTTGGGACAAGAATACCGGGGAACCAGTGTACAATGCCATTGTATGGCAAGATAAGCGAACAGCGGACATCTGTGAGGATTTAAAAAATGAAGGATACACCGAACACGTTCGGAAGACTACAGGTCTGGTCATCGACTCCTATTTTTCGGGAACCAAGGTAAAATGGATTTTGGACAATGTTGCCGGAGCCAAGGCAAAAGCGGATAATGGAGATTTGCTCATGGGTACCGTGGATACTTGGTTGATATGGAACATGACGGACAAAAAGAATCATGTAACGGATTATACCAATGCGTCCAGGACTATGATTTACGACATTGTAAATTTAAAATGGGACGATAAACTATTGAATGCCTTGGGGATTCCGAAAAGCATGTTACCTACGGTTCAACCTTCGGCACACCATTTTGGGGACTATGAAATTGACGGGGTACAAATTCCTATTGCAGGAATTGCAGGAGATCAACAAGCCGCACTTTTTGGCCAAGGATGTTTTAAAGAAGGAACCGCAAAAAACACCTACGGCACCGGTTGTTTTATGTTGATGAACACCGGAGAAGACCCTCAATTTTCCAAGAATGGACTTTTGACTACCATTGCCTACGGGTTGGACGGCAAGGTGAACTATGCTTTGGAAGGAAGCATCTTTATAGCTGGTGCGGCCATACAATGGCTACGTGATGGATTGGAAGTTATTGAGGACGCCAAGGAAACGGAGGCATTGGCAAACTCCATTGAAGGGGAAAGCTCAGTATATGTGGTACCGGCCTTCGCGGGTCTCGGTGCACCTTATTGGGACATGTATGCCCGTGGTGCAATTTTTGGATTAACCCGCGATACGGGAAAGGCCCATTTGGCAAAAGCGACCCTGGAGTCTTTGGCCTATCAAACCAAGGATATACTCAAGGCTATGGAGGACGATTCTGGAATTCAATTGGAAAACCTTAGGGTAGATGGCGGGGCTTGCGCCAATAACTATCTGATGCAATTCCAAGCCGATATTTTAGATACCGAGGTACATCGTCCCGAAGTCATTGAATCCACCGCCATGGGCGCTGCATTTTTAGCAGGAATCCAGGTAGGGCTTTGGACACAGGAAGATATTGATCAAAACCGGCCGATGGACCGTGTTTTTCAGCCTACTTTTGACCGTGTAAAACGAAAGCGTCTGTATAAAAACTGGCAAAAAGCCGTAGAGCGCACCAAGGGTTGGGAAGAATCGTGACCATTTCTGGATTTGTCGTTTGATGGAGGGAAAACCTTATGATGAAATAGGATTTGTACCTACTTTTAGATTAGGAATGAAAAATCAATAAAAAGATACTCTAATACGTTCAACATGAACCTAAAATTCTCAAATCTAGATAGAACAAAGATGATTGGAAATCTGTCCAAGGACGAATTTGATCTTGTCGTTATTGGAGGAGGTATCACGGGAGGGGGCATTGCCTTGGACGCAGCATCAAGGGGCTTAAAGGTAGCTTTAGTGGAAAAGGGGGATTTTGCCTCGGGGACTAGTAGCAAATCCACAAAATTGATTCATGGCGGGTTACGTTATTTAAAGCAGTTCGATT
Organism: Ulvibacterium sp.; assembly: GCF_028285715.1. Classification (GTDB taxonomy): domain Bacteria; phylum Bacteroidota; class Bacteroidia; order Flavobacteriales; family Flavobacteriaceae; genus Ulvibacterium. The sequence goes on along the minus strand of NZ_JANQOO010000020.1, from coordinate 67,950 downwards.
TTTGGCTGGTAAAAGAAGTAGGTTCGGAACGGGCCATTGTACATAAACTGGCGCCACATCTGGTACTGCCCGAAAAGATGTTGCTACCTCTTATTGAGAACGGCTCCTATGGAAAATGGTTGACTTCCATTGGATTAAAGGTCTACGATATTTTGGCACAGGTCTCAGGGGATGACAAACGGAAGATGCTGGAGAAAAAGGAAGCCCTGAAACTGGAGCCTCTGTTACCTAAAAAAATATTGAACGGGGCAGGCTATTATGCCGAATATAGAACCGATGATGCCCGCCTTACCATTGAAAACATAAAGACAAGTCTTCAATTTGGTGCACTGGCCTTGAATTATGCCAAGGTCACTGACTTTCTGTATACCGATAATCAAGTTGCGGGGGTAAAAATTGCAGATGGGATTTCGGGGAAGGAATTCGATATTAAATCAAAATATGTAATCAATGCCGCTGGCCCTTGGGTCGATGAACTTCGCGGGATGAACAATTCCAAGAAAGGAAAACAATTACACTTGACCAAAGGAGTTCATTTAGTGTTTCCCCATGAGAAACTCCCCGTAAAACAATCCGTGTATTTTGATATACCGGACGGGCGCATGATGTTTGCCATCCCACGTGGAAAAATAACCTATATAGGAACTACCGATACCAATTTTAATAAGGATAAGGACAACGTTCGAACAGATCTGGCCGATGCCATTTATCTGATATCTGCGGTCAATAATATGTTCCCCAGTATTAACCTGGAAATGGATGATATTGTCTCCTCCTGGGCTGGACTGCGGCCCTTGATTCATGAAGAAGGCAAATCGGCCTCGGAACTTTCCAGAAAGGATGAGATATTTACCTCGGATACCGGCTTGCTCAGTATTGCCGGTGGAAAGCTTACGGGATATCGAAAAATGGCCGAACGTGTCGTCGATCGCATCACCAAAAAACTGGAGGAAGATCATGCTACCGAAGTTGAGGAATGTACCACGGATGCCATTCCCCTGTGCGGTAATGTGGGCTTTAAAAAGTTCAAGCACGTAAAGCGATATATTTCGGAGATCCATAATCGTCTAAAAGAAGATGGGTTTACGGCCTACGATGCCTGGTTCCTGGTGACCAATTATGGGAAACAGACCGAGACTATTTTAGAGACCTATGCCGAATTAAAGGATATAGATAATCGTATCAAAATGATTAAGGCCGAGCTCCGATTTGGTATCCAGTATGAAATGGTCCAAAATCCCATGGATTTTTTCATCCGTAGGACCGGTAGATTGTATTTTGATATTGATGGGGTACGTAATTACATGGATTCCGTGTTGGATGAGTTCAAGTCAATTTTTAACGTTGGTGATTCCCAGATTCTGGCATGGAAGGAGGAGCTTTTGCACGAAATTGAAGAGCATTCAAATTTTAGCCTGGAGCGGGTCTAAGGTTGTATGCCTGCCATTTCCTGTGCCCATTCTATGATAACGAGTACAGTCCCTTCGTCCCATTTTCCGGCTTTGCCCTCAAAGGAATCTTTTGACGTTTTGTGAATGGTGTTCCAGTGATCTAATCCGGGATATTCCAATAATGCGTGGTCGGAATGCCCATTTCTTTTTAGGACCTGTAATATCATTTTGTTGTCAAAGGCAGACATGATCCAATCGTTTGAGCCCCTTAGGATTCTTACGGGAACCTTGAGTTTTTCCCATTGACCGGCCAAGTTGAAATCCTGCAATTGTTGATAATAACGTACCGGTCTCCCGTACATATGGGCCGGACCGTGATAATTGAATTGGGCCAAGGCCGGATAGGTATTGACCACTTCTTGATAGGTCTTCTTTTCAATGAGCATCCCGTAATATAATGGAATGAAATAGTTGTTCATCTTCTCCACAATTTCTGCTTCCGTATTCCCTTGAAACTGTAGAATACGACGTTCTATTTCCAGCATATGCTCATACCATGTCTTAAAGAAAGTACCATCAGAAATTACTCCGGCCAAATTGAACTCATTGGCCAACAATGGAGCAAGCGCACTTCCCATACTGGAGCCATAGATCACAATTTTATCAGGGTCTACATAAGACTTTGATTTTAAGTTTCGTATGGCAGCTCGATAACCCTCAAGATCCATGAGAAAATCGGATTGACCACAATCTCCATCGCTATCTCCAACGCCAGGTTTTTCTATGCGCATGACCACCATTCCTGATTTTTCCACTAAATCGGTGATGGTCTGTACCCAATTTCCCTTTCGTCCTGGATACGTTTCAATGCTGGAGCAACTAAGACCTCCTATCAATACGACGGCGGGTTGTCTTCCCTTTTTCCGAGGTTTTGTAATTATGATTCTTTGGGTTATCCCGTAAGCACTGGTAATCTCTTCGTAAAAAGTTTCCAGATTCGTATGGGATTCCATTTCAAGTGGTTCAAAACGAAGCTGCTTTTTATATAGCGAGTTGTCCCTCACCGCCTCTATGGTTATGGGGGTATCCCCTCTTAGTCCATAGAAAATGTCGCTCCAGATTTCCTCGTCCAAAATGGAAACTCCATTTACCCGGATAAGCCGATCTCCTGGTAAAAACCCAGCCTTTTCCAAAGGGCTATTTTTTTCAATAGATTGTATAATAGCCCCTGGGGCTGCATTGGATGGTGCTATTTTTGCTTGCCAAACTGCCCTTCTTCCCAAATTTTGTGCACTTAACAAACAAGCGGTCAACAAAAAGACTATGAGGATTGGCCCAGAGCTTTTAACTTCAATTTTCATGGTAGTACAATTTTTTGGTTTCCTTAAAATTAGATTGCCTAACTTTAAGATTCCGAGGAATTATGTGGTTCCTTGCTCTTTTTATGTGAAAAGCGTACTGTACATGATTTTAATTTTTTAGCAAGATGAAAAGTGTACCTGATTTCTACCTGTTCAACTCTAGGATAGCGACACATATTATTTTTTGGGTAGGATATTACGCGCTATTCGGATTGCTTTGGGCGGGCCAAGAAGGATATATGGCATCCTTTTATTTGGAGTTTGTTTTACTGCCCATCCGTATTTTGGCTGTATACGCCACCCTCTATTTTTTGATGCCCAAATTCCTATTAAAACGAAAGTACGTTCAGTTTTTAGTGGGATATATGATTATGCTGGTATCCGCGGGGATACTTCAAAGAGTATTCATCCACCTTTTTTATGAGGAACTGTTGCTCAATGATTTTAGTACTGGATTATTTAGCATCAGAATGCTGGTACGGGCTATGGTATTGATCAATACTACGGTTTTGTTTGTAATGGGTGTAAAACTTTTTCAACTCTGGATACTGGAACGGGAAAAAAATGAAAGGGATAATGAAAAAATCTTGGAGCTTAAGGCCAACAGAAGGATTCACAGAGTGTCTTCTGGGCACGTTCTGTATATAGAGGGCTTGGGAAATTATGTAACCTATCACCTTTTGGACAACTCCAAGATAACAGTCTATGGGAGTATAAAAAGTACACTATCTGCCCTTCCCGGAAATTTTCGGAGAATACATCGCTCTTATATTGTAAACAAGGACCATATAAAGTCTTACGATTTAAATTCGGTTGAGGTTCAGAATCAATTCATCCCTCGGGGAAGCAGTGCAAACGACGATTTGCTTCTAGGCTGACCTTCAGTGGAATTAATTCAATTTATGGGTCAAGGCCTTAAAGGACTTTTTTGGGTTTTTTCCAGCGTATAGCACTTCGTAAACGGCGTCAATAATTGGGGTCTTTACTTTCTTTTTGAGTTTGGATTTAATCTCATAAGTGCTTTTAGTCGCGTAATACCCCTCTGCCACCATGTTCATCTCCATCATGGCACTTTTTACGGTATAACCTTTACCTATCATATTGCCGAACATTCTATTACGACTAAAAATAGAATAGCCCGTGACCAACAGGTCGCCCAAATAGGCGGATTCGTTGATGTTACGATCAATGTTGTGAATGCGTTTCGTAAAACGTTTCATTTCACGTATCGCGTTGCTCATTAGGACACTTTGAAAATTATCACCATAGCCAAGTCCATGGGCAATTCCTGCTGCTACGGCATAAATATTCTTAAGCATAGCTGCATATTCCGTACCGATGATGTCCTTGGTAATCTTTGTTTTAATATAATGACTACTGAGATTTTTCGCCATTAATTTGGCTTTCTTATCATCCGCACAGGCAATGGTCAAATAAGAAAGTCGTTCCAAGGCCACTTCTTCGGCATGGCAGGGACCGGTAATGACCCCTATATTCTCAAATGGGATATTGTATTTCTCATGAAAGTGCTCCCCAACGATCAATCCGGTTTCGGGTACGATACCCTTTATGGCCGAAAAAACAATTTTGTCTTCAAGTGGAAGAGTGGACTTTTGGAGTTCACTCTCCAAGAAAGCCGAGGGAATAGCGAAAATCAACACATCTGCATTGGATATTGCCGTATCGATAGTATGGGTCAATTGGAGCTTGTCCAAATCCAATTCTACAGAAGATAAATAATTAGGATTGTGTCCTTGGATTTTGATGTATCCGATAGCATCCGGGTTTCGCATGTACCAGATTACGTCGCCCAAATTTTCAGTCAGCATTTTTATGAGGGCCGTGGCCCAACTTCCCCCACCGAGCACAGCGAATTTCAAGTCTTTATCCATGAATCTTTTTTGGACCAAGCCAATCTTTAATTTACAGGCCAAAAATACCTAAAATAAACGCCTTGGGCTTAATCCTTGATTATCAAATGGTTAAAAAATTTGGCACAGTGGTTGTTTTATACCAATCAAATTATAAAACCATAGGTTATGAGGGCAAAACTACTTTTTGGGATGGTTCTATTAGGAACCTTAGTGACTTCTTGCTACACGGAAGTAATTGTAGAAGATGAGTTTATCGAGGATTCAGCCATTAACACCGATTTGGTATTACAGTCCTATGACCTTTGGTATGTGGATATCAACCAAACCCGTGGCAATGGCGAGGTTCCCTTCCTACAACGGGCCTTTACCATTTCTTTTGATGACGGGGTGGTATATGCCAACAACAATATAGTAGGTATAGGTAAAACGGGAAATGGCTTGGGAATAGACGTTGGGTTTTATTCCACTTTACGCGGTGCGGTGGAAATTGACCACGATGTGGATGGTCCTTGGCTCTTGGAAGTATTTGCCATTAACGGAAATTCGATTGAATTATATGATGGTCGTTCCAATACCTCCTATGTCTTAAGGGGATATCAGCGAAACAATTTTGACTATGACCTGGTCTTTTATGACAATATCAACTACTTCATACAGGAGTATGATGCCTGGGAAAAAGTATATACTAGCGAGGAAGGGGTTATCAATGATTTTGATAATGAAAACTTTTTACAGTTTTTACCGGACTTCTTTCGGTCTTCAATAGATGCTGTAGGGACACCGATTTCAAATCTTCAGTGGGATTTTGAGGGTGATTATCAGGTTTATGACGTAGAAAACGATGAAACGCTCAAAACTTTAACACTCGCTTATGACTTCATGGGCAATGATTACTTTGAGCTATACGTTATCAATGATAGTACAATTGAATTGTATCACCCCAATAGCGGAACGGTATACGAGTTTCGTGGTAAAGGATACCAGCAGTACTTAAAATCTGTTAAGGGCTCCGTAGCCAAAAAGAGAACAAAGACTTCAAATCCTATTATGAAGGTAGAACGCAAAAGAAATAGATAAAGATTTTTTGGTTGGTTATTTAGTTAGGAATCGCCCTGGTCCCAATTCGTGGATTTGGGGCGATTTTTTATGAAATATTCGTATTGAACCCAACAAGAAGATAGATTCTTTTTATCAGGATGGCATTAGGTGTCTTCGCTTAAATTCCGAGGGATTTTCTTGGGTTACTTTTTTAAAAATGCGATTAAAGTAAGAAAGGCTTTCAAACCCACATTCATAACAGGTCTCGCTAATGTTTTTGCCGAGGAGTAGCAAGCGTTTTGCCTGACTAATACGGTATTGGTTTAAAAAATTGGTAAAAGTGGTTCCTGTGGTTTTCTTGAAATAGCGGCAAAAGGCCGGTTTGCTTAAACTACAAAGGGCAGCGACTTCTTCCAATGGTATTTTATTTTGATAACGTTCGTCGATCAGGGCGTAGATTTCCCGGATTCGTGCCTGCTCCTTATGGCTATACTTATTGACGAAGGGTTTGCTATGAAGCAATTCAAATTCCTTGCTTCCTGCCAAAAACCTGAGGATAGAAAGAATCTCCAAAAAAAACTCAAAGGAGGGCAATGTATGAAGTTTCTTCATCCGTTTACCAATCTCTGTCTTGGTGGCACCGGTAAAAGCCAATCCATACTTGGAAAGCTCCATGAGGCGATCCAAAGATTGTAGCTCTGGCATTTGCGCTATAATCGACTGCTTAAATGTGGGTTTAATATGTAATACCTCCTTTCTATACGAAGTAGTGACCCCATGGTCAAAATTGAGATGGGGAATGTTAGAACCGATCAATACCAAATCACTGTCGGTAAACTGCGAAATATGATCACCAACGTGCCGTGTGGCACTGGCCCCCTCAATATAAACCAATTCAAATTCGGGATGAAAATGCCAGTAAAAAAGATGGTTTAACTTGGGATCATGTAAAAGCCGAAAGGGACTTTTGGAGTCTGAATGAATGTTTTCCAGCTGGATTTTCATAATTAAATATAACAAAATTGTCATGTAGAAATGATTTTAAATAGAAAAATATCAATATTGTTCAAATAATGGTCAATATGAAGGTGGATTTTTGAAATGAACCGGAGTAGTTTTACCCTATCTATTCTATTACATCAATAAACATTTATATTATGCAACAGACAAAAACAAAGTTGGAAATGGCCAACAAGGCCCATGAAGAAATTCCAGGGAATCCGTCCACGGCCACCAGTAGTAAAATTAATTTGAACGACAGATCAAATGGGAAACCTTTACGCGTTTTGAGCGAAGAGGATTGGCAGTTTTGGATACACAATGGTTACATCGTAATCAAAAATGCAATTCCTAGGGAACAGGCTCAAGCTACAGCCGACTTCATTTGGGAATTCGATGAAAAAAATCCAAATGACCCCGAAACCTGGTATGCTCCTGCTAGGGCCGAAATGCAAATGAAGGAATTGACAGGTACCGGGATGGTAGAAGTTTATAACCATCAACACCTATGGAACAACCGTCAGGCACAGCGGGTTTATGATGCCTTTGTAGATGTTTGGGGCACAGAAAAGCTTTGGGTAACCATAGATCGGGCCAATCTCAATTTTCCTTTACCACCGGGTGTAGACAAAAAAGGCTTCATCCATTGGGATTACGACCCTGAAACCAGACCCCAGAACGTTCAAGGGGTATTGGCACTGGCCGATCAAACGGACGAAAACATGGGAGGTTTTCAATGTATCCCTTGGCTCTATAGAAATTACGATAGTTGGAAACTCACCCAGCCAGAGGACAGGGACAGGTTTCAACCGGATATCTCTGATTTAGAAGATAAGATTGTTAAGGTAAAAATGGAAGCGGGTGATTTATTGATTTTCAATAGTACCGAACCCCATGGGATACGACCCAATAAATCAAAGGACAAAGTACGGATCGCACAATATATTTCCATGATGCCAGCAGAGGAAGATAACCCGGAACTACGGGACTGGCGCGTCAATTCTTGGAAAAACAGGGTTGCCCCCGAAGGATATGCATTTCCGGGAGATCCAAGAAATTGGGAGCAGACCAGATATGAAACCGCTAAACTATCACCACTTGGAGAGCGGTTGTTGGGACTTAAAACTTGGTAATCCCCTATTTTGGATCACTCTAACTTGCCTTTATAAAAAGGTTGAAAGGGATGGATTTCAACTTGGAATAGATTATTCTTTACGGCGATATCCTCCAAAAGCAAATTTTTGGCTTCGGCCAAATTTTTGCTTTTTAGGATAAGCATACCGGTATCGCTATACCGGGCCCCTATAACGATAATGCTGTCCGACCTTAATTTGGAGAGATGGGCCGAATGCTCCTTAAAATGAGTTTGTTCCCCAGGAGATTTGTTGGAATCCCAGAGGTCCCCCAAGGTATATAGCGCTACAAAATAAGTGTCTTCCTTCTCCTGTGAATAGTTTAAAAACGGAAGGATGAATACTGACAGAATAATAAAAGCCTTTTTCATAATAACGGATATTTTGAGGAGAACGTTGTTGTATTCCTAGTTTTTGGAGCGGTTTTGCAACGGACCTTTAAAAATAAATCAAAATCTCAACATTAAAATGTAAAACCTATGGAGAGCGTACAATAAACCCTATTTTTGCGGCCTTAAATTCATAAGGTTTGAAGAAATATCTCAATCTTTTCGATTTTTCACAGGAAGTAGATTATAAGACGGAAATCCTTTCGGGGCTTACCGTGGCCTTGGCCTTAGTGCCCGAGGCCATTGCCTTTGCGTTGATTGCCGGTCTTTCCCCATTAACAGGCTTGTATGCTGCTTTTGTAATGGGCTTGGTCACTTCAATTCTAGGAGGTCGCCCAGGGATGATTTCAGGGGCTACCGGGGCCGTAGCCGTAGTTATTGTTTCCTTAGCCAAAGACTTTGGTATAGAATATGTTTTTGCCACAGTAATATTGGCGGGCCTTCTTCAAATGGCAGCGGGATTCCTTAGGTTGGGCAAGTTAATGCGATTAGTACCACATCCCGTTATTTTTGGTTTTGTAAACGGTTTGGCCATCATTATCTTCATGTCACAGTTGGTACAGTTTCAGGATACGGAAGGCAACTGGCTTTCCGGTATGCAACTCTATGTTTTGTTGGGACTGGTATTTTTGACCATGTTTATTATTTGGGGCCTTCCAAAGTTAAGTAAGGTAGTGCCATCCTCCTTGGTAGCCATCCTTACCATTTTTGGTATTGTGGTCTTCTTTGATATCGACACCCGTACTATTGGTGATATTGCCTCTATTAAGGGGGGCTTTCCTCCTTTCCATATTCCGGAAATTCCATTTTCCTTTGAGACATTACAAATCATTTTTCCTTATGCCGCTGTTGTAGCTGGAGTGGGATTGATTGAGAGTTTATTGACCTTAAATATTGTTGATGAGATAACCGAAACGCGTGGTCGGGGCAACAAAGAGGCAGTAGCACAAGGAACCGCCAATATCCTTTCCGGATTTTTTTCCGGGATGGGCGGGTGTGCCATGATCGGGCAAAGTTTGATCAATACCTCCAACGGGGCCAGGGCAAGACTTTCCGGGATTGTCGCGGCTGTAATGCTTTTGGTATTTATTATGTTCGGTGCCGGACTCATTGAACGGGTTCCCATGGCCGCTTTAACGGGACTTATGATCATGGTTGCCCTAGGTACTTTTGAATGGGCCAGCCTACGTACTTTTCGTCGCATGCCACAATCGGACGTCTTGGTGATGGTACTGGTTACCTTAGTTACCGTTTTTCTCCACAATCTTGCCTTGGCCGTATTGGTAGGGGTTATTATTTCCGCTTTGGTCTTTGCCTGGGACAATGCCAAACGTATTCGTGCACGAAAGTATCTAGACGATGAAGGGGTAAAGCATTATGAAATCTATGGCCCGCTATTCTTTGGTTCTACTACATTGTTTGCCTCAAAATTTGATGTACTTAATGATCCCAATGAGATAATCATTGATTTTAAGGAGAGCCGGGTAGTGGACATGTCCGCTATTGAAGCCTTGAACAAGATTACGGAACGCTATCAAAAAGTGGGTAAAAAGGTACATTTACGGCATTTGAGCAAGGACTGTATCCGTCTGCTCAAAAATGCGGATGATATTATCGAGGTAAATGTTTTGGAAGATCCTACGTATAAAGTAGTGGCGGATAAAGTGTAATAAAGACAGTAGAAGAGAGGAAATAGGGAAATAATAGGAAGAAACTATCACACCTCTTCTTTTGAGACGTTGATTGTTCTTTGCGATATGCCATAGCCACCGGCCCATCCTACCCAGTATTTTAAGGAGATTTGTTTTTGCAAGGACTTGAACTTTTCTGTCCCATTTTCCATATTAATTGCCAAGTCTCTCATAACGCATCGATTTGAATCGGTTCATTTACTCTAAGACGATCGGATAGGACGAAACTGGACACCCTCTCCCAAAAAAGATTTTTTGGATAGTAAAACTGTGAAGAAAACACCTGGAAATAGGATGATTTGCCAGAAATCCGTTCGTTAATCCGTACTGGAGAGATGGGAATAAAATGTATTCCCATCCACTACCAAGGTAGTCAGCTCTACGGTGTGTCCGTCGGGATCTTTGGTATAGATGGAATAAAAATAGTGATGGTCTTGAAATTCGTATTTCAGCCCCAGCGCCTCGTATTTCTTTTTTGCCTTTTCAAAATTATTCTGGGTAACATTAAAGGCAAAATGATCTATTTTAATATTTTTTGAATTCGCATCAAGGGGTTTATGGTTTTCATTGGCGGGAAACAAAGCGATACCGGATTTATGGGCTAGCATAAAAATGGGGAATGGCCCCCATTCCGGAAGCTGGTACCGTTTTAGCCCCAGCACTTTTTCATACCAATCCGCGGAGGCATTGATATCCTTGACCCTAATGGCGACATGATCTAAAAATTCAATATGAAAGTCCATCTTATGAATACGTTTATGTTTTAATTGTTTAGGTCCCTCTTTTTAAATTTACGGTGCTTTATGAATAGTATGACTTAAAATGAAGTCTACTATGGGCTCTGGGTCCTCCAAACTATGGGGATGATGACCCACACCATTTTTTTGGATCAATTCAATTTTTCCTCCAACTTCCTCAAAATTCTTGGCCAACAGTTCCGTGTTTTCGAAATGGGGAACTACCTCGTCCGCATCTCCGAAAACATGTAAGACAGGGACCTTGGCCTTCGCAAGTTTTGTACAGGTATGTATTGGATTACCCTTAAAACCCATAACCGAGTTCTCATCCAAACCATAGGCCTGTAAACAGACTTCCCAATCTTTGGGACTTCCACTTCCCGTATACAGGCCACCGGGCCAACTTTTGATATCGCAAACGGGGGCATCCGCATAAACACATGCTACTTTTTTCGGGTTCTGGGACGCCCAGTTATAAATGATTAACCCGCCCCTACTGAACCCCTCCAGGACCACTTTTTGATTCAGATGATATTTTTTGGTAATGAAGGCATAGAAATCGTTCCATAAAGCAACCGCTTCACTATTTCCGAATAAATTGGCCACATCTATATAAGCAACATGGAAACCTTTCTCTAGCAATGCCTTGTCTACTTGTGGCTCAACGCCCCAAAACCTGGCCCTCCAGACCCAGAAACCATTTTCACCCTTTGAATGGGGGAATACAATTTTTGCTTGATGTCCCTGGAACGAAAATTCCTCGATTTTGTATTCAGAAAATATCCTATCCTCCCTACACGAGCTTAACCCAAGTAGCAACATGGTACAAAATATCAGTAACGGAAGTTTTATTTTACCTGCAACAGCCATATAGAGTTACTTGCTTTTACGTGCTATACTTTTTTGGGCTTTAATCACAAGGTGACTTGTAAAAAAGGAAATATGTGCCAGCATCCGGACATAAAAATAAGTCGTCTAAAATTAAGGGGAACCAGTCACATAAAAAACAGGAATTATAGAACGATATAATCATGATATTTTGTTTTTATGATTATCCGTTGGTGGTATATCCAAGAACCTAAAGTTAACATTCATAAAAAAAAACACGGCAATATCTTTACGCTAGGTTCACTTGCACTTAAGACTTGGCTACTACATTTAGGAAGTAAAAGAATTTAATATTTAATTAAAATTACTTCCAACATGAAAACCCATAAGCCATTTCCCAGAACAAAACTTCTTTTCCTTTTTTCCCTGATTCTTCTCTCATCTTGTATTACGGACGATTTTATAGGTCACCCTGGAGGAGGGGACGATGATATTAAAGTACGATTTGCCACTTACAATGCCTCCTTGAATAGATCCAACGAAGGAGAATTAATTTCGGATTTATCCACGCCTAACAATGCAAAGGCCAAATTGGTAGCTGAAGTTATTCAGCGGCAGACCCCAGATGTTGTTGCCCTGTTGGAGTTCGATTATGATTCAAATGGTACAGCACTTGATCTCTTTCAAAAAAACTATTTGGGTATAAGCCAAAACGGTGCGGATGCGGTTACGTACGAATATGCCTATTCCGTGTCATCCAATACGGGGGTTTTGGCCGAGGTGGATTTAGATGGTAATGGTGAAGTTTCAATTCCCGGCGATACCTATGGATTTGGATTCTTCCCTGGGCAATTTGCATTTGCCATACTATCCAAATACAAAATCCAAAAAGAAGGTATACGGACATTTCAACAATTCCTGTGGAAAGATATGCCAGATGCACTAGTACCGGTAAATGAGGACAGTAGTTCATACTATTCCGAAGAAGCTTTGGAAGTATTTCGGTTATCCTCCAAAAATCATGTGGATATGCCCATTCAAGTTACCGAAAGTAAGATTGTCCATGCTTTGATTGCGCACCCCACCCCGCCCGTATTTGATGGACCCGAAGACCGTAATGGAACAAGGAACCATGATGAAATACGGTTCATTAGTGACTACATTAATGATGAGAATTACATTTATGACGATAACGGATTTACCGGAGGGTTGGCCTCTGGTGCACATTTTGTGGTAATGGGGGATATGAATGCGGATACCTTTGATGGGGATGCTACAAACGATCCGATCGGCATATTTGAAAGCAATCCTAAAATAAACCAGAGTGTACTTACTGGAAATAGAATCCCTTCAAGTGAAGGAGGTACTGAGGCCAGCATTGTACAAGGGGAGATCAATGATACCCACATTGGGGACCCGGCCTACGATACAGCAGATTTTGGGGACACGAATCCCGGGAACTTGCGCGTGGACTATGTTCTTCCATCGGCAAACTTGAAAGTTGTAGATTCCGGGGTGTTTTGGCCTACAGAGGCTGATGCCCAGAATGAGCTAAATACCGCCTCCGACCATAAATTGGTTTGGATCGACTTGGAACTTTAACGTGTAACCAACCCTTCCAAGTTCCTTAAATTATAAAAACCTGATACCAAATTGTATCAGGTTTTTTCTTTAAACGTATGTCAATTTCCACGGTGGGAATTATTTCGTAAAGCTTATCACTAATTTAGGTTTCTTCAGTCTTGGAATTAAAATAGCCGCCAGACCATCCCAACCAATATTTAAGCAGAATGTCTTTGCGTATACTTTGATTTTTTTCCACTGCGATTTTTCTCTTATCGAAAACTGATGTACCCTCTTTCATAACGAACTGCTTTAATTGGCCTGTCAATTATAAAGACGCGTGCAGCCCGGATAAGATGATAAAATTTTGTTAAAAAAAGATTCTGTTGTCTTAAAACTGGTTTGTGGAAAGTACAAGTTCTTCAGGACCGATAGTCAAGCACTAAGATCCCCACGATTTTCTACCGGTAAGTTGATCTGCTCTAGCCCAGTTAGACAGGTAAACAAAAAATGCCGCAATCCAATAAAATTTAGCATTAATAGCATTAATTAAGTTTTTTGGGAAACGCCTTATAATGTCCTTAGATACTCCGCTACGGCACGGGTTTCATCTTCGGTGAGGTTTTGATTTAGCATAATAGCGTTATTGTATTCCTTAAGCAATGCTTTGGCAATGGGATCTTCTTTGAGCATTACATCTGGATTAATGATCATATTCATGACCCATGCTGGACTTCGTCTCTCATAGACACCTTTTAGGGCAGGACCGATCATACGTTGTTCCGCCATATGGCAGGCGACACAAATAGAGCTATATTTGGCTTCTCCGGCACTCGCCAATTCAGCGTCTATCTCATCAGGGAAACTGATATCCTTAAAAGGACCCACGCCATCATTATCCATATCTACGGGAACGCCCTCGGACTTTTCGGCAACCTTTTCCTCCGTTTTGGAGCGTTTCATTTCAAAACCCCCACTTTCTTCTTTTTTTTCCTTTCCTCCGCAACCAACGATAAGGCCTCCCAAGGCCAAAAACATGAATACTTTTTTCATTTAGACCAAATTTTTAAGCCGAACCCACTTCGGCACCTGTTACTTTAGGGCTACTAATATATGAAATAGCGGGGCTTAAATGACCTCTTCAACAAATTTTATTGCTCTTGTTTCATTATGATAAATATTTGTGCGATTATAAAAACCGACATGGCCACCATATTTTGGAACCTCTAAATAGAGTTTGGGATTTTCCTTGGCTTCTTTATAAGGAAAACACTCCGGTCCCAAAAAGGAGTCGTTCCGTGCATTGATAATCAATGCCGGGATTTTGATATTGGCCAGGAATTGAAGGCAACTACATTTTTCATAATAATCCAGGGCATTGGTAAATCCGTGTGCCTTACTCGTGTAAATGTCGTCAAAATCCTTCAACGTTTTTATTCTTTTAATGTCCTCTTTGGAAATCTTGTTGGGGAAAAGAGGCAGCTTTAGCCGCAACTTATCCGTTAAATGTCTTCTAAAACGTTCGGCATAGAGGTAGTTCCTCGGTTTCAATAATTCTTTTAGGGAGCTGTACAAATCACAGGGTACGGAAATACCGATTACGCCCTTGATCTCTTTTGGGATTTCACTCCTTTCGCCTATATATTTCAGGGCCAAATTACCTCCAAGACTTACACCTTTGATGTAAATTTCAGAATGCTTTTGCAAACGCAGAATATATTGCACTACGGCATCCAAATCTTCGGTAGACCCGGAGTGGTAAGAACGGTACATCTTATTGGTCTCCCCGCTGCATCCCCTAAAATTTACAGCACAGGCATCATAGCCATTTTGGTTAAAATGTTTGGCGCTTCCAGTGATATAAGGTCTTTGGCCATGACCTTCCAAACCATGTAAAAGGATGACAACCCTATTGGAGGTCTTGCGGGCATAGCTCCAATCCATATCCAAAAAATCACCATCCGGCAATTCCAATCGTTCACGTTCTTGTATTAATCCATTTACCCTGCGGATCAATCCCGAATAAACGGTGGAAAAATGGCCGCTTTTAAATAAAAGCGGTGGATTATAATTGGACGATACAAAGGGCATTAATAGAGAATGTTATCCTTAGGCTGTATTTTTTGAGGTAGATCTGTTTCGTCCAACATGTCCCGCAGGTCTATTTCAATGGTCCGGCAGAGCGCTGTCATGGGTACATCATTGATGCGCCCTTCAAAAGGATCTTCACTATTACTGCCTACCTTTTCCATGGTACTAAAAATCCACGAGATTAAAACGGAAAACGGAATCATAAAACCCAAAAAAAGTTGTTGTTGCAGATCTGTACGTATTTCCTTGATTTCACCCTCAAAAATGGAAAGAAGGCCAAAGGGTAGCAACAGTACAAAAATCCAGGTAAATAAGGTGCTGAAATAAGCATACTGCCTGGGGAAAGGGGTATTCTTTATACGCTCGCATCTTCCTTGCAAATTGTACAGTTCTTCCAAGGTGTTATGAAAGACCAATTTATCAAACTCCGTGATTTTCCCTTCCTGTAGTAACTGTTTTAAGTGTAGCCCCTGATTTTTTATGAGATGGGTCGCCACATTTTTCCGATTTTCCAATTCCTCATCCTCTTCCGGGCTTAAAAAATCATCCAAAACGGAGCATACCGGATTTCGTTCGCCATGCCGCTTGAATAATTTCTCAACGGATTTGTTCTCTTTTAAGGAGAAACTTGTAGGTTGTCGCAATTGGATTCGTAGGGCATTGATCCAGGCGATATGTCTATAAATAAGGATACGTTTGGTCTCATGGTTATCCTCGACAAAACTGAGTACGCTATTGGCCCATGTGCGTGAATAGTTAACGATACCTCCCCAAATCTTCCGGGCCTCCCAAAAGCGATCATAGCTTTGGCTGTTCTTAAAACCGATATAGAAGGCCACGGCAACTCCTATAACCGTTAAAGGTTGAAAGGGGATATCCAGATGTTTCCACCCCAAATAGTAGTAAGCGGAAAAAATGAGAGCCGCCCATAGGGTAAAGAAAATCACATTTTTCCAAGCATATCTTAGAATTATACCCCAACTAATATTTCGTTTTATATACATTTTGGTCTGGATTAAGAGGTGAAAACGTATTTCCCATACGGGTCCGGAAGAACATATCACCTAAAAGTACTTAAAACTTTCATAATCGATACAAACTTGAAAATAGGATTACGAAGATTGTTGTATTTTTAAATCATGGCTCTTCGATTTAAGAAATGTGAACATGTACAAGCAGTGGAAACGATTCGGAAACCGCGCAATTATGAGTGCGAGGAATGCGTAAAGACAGGTGATACCTGGGTTCATTTACGCACCTGCCAGAGCTGTGGGGTTACCTTATGCTGTGATAGTTCGCCCAACAAGCATGCGAGCAAGCACGCCCTTTCGCATGAACATCCGGTAATCATTTCAGCAGAGCCCAATGAAAGATGGATGTGGTGCTATGTCCATAAACAGATTTCCCGATACTAAAGATTCGAGAATTATTACCAATTTCATATGTTCCGGAATTGGTGACCGCAACATTGAAGCTTGACACTCTTGATTTCTTTCTGGTTGGTAAAGTTTTGTATGCAGTTCGTTAAGCGGATTCAGTTATTTGGGATAAATTTCCAAAACTTTGATGTGCTCCTCAATAGCCGATTTAAACTCGGATTTTAAAATATCTACCAATTTTGAAACCGGAAGTGAATTATGAATGGTGGCCACACCTTGCCCTGCGGACCATATAGTTTTCCAGGCCTTGGCCTCGGTGTCCAATTCCTTTCCAAAATCTATTTTGGTACCCTTCTTCAAATCGGCATCGCTTAAACCTGCTGCCTTTAAACTGGCACCCAGGAAATTGGCATGTACCCCAGAAATGGCTGCAGTATAGACCACATCACTGGCACCTGCCTCTATGATCATTTGTTGGTAAGCTTCAGGGGCCTTACTTTCTTCGGCATTGATGAATCGGGTACCCATATAGGCCAAGTCCGCTCCCATTTGAAGGGCGGAGGCAATATCCCTCCCTGTGCTAATACAGCCGGAAAGCACAACGGGCCCATTAAAAAATGCCTTGATTTCGGCGACTAAGGTCATGGGGTTAATAGTACCGGCGTGGCCTCCAGCACCTGCCGCCACCAATATGAGTCCATCAACTCCGGCTTGGGCGGCCTTTTCCCCGTGTCGCTTTTTGATGATATCATGGAAAACCAATCCGCCATAACTATGTACGGCATCCACAACTTGACTTACGGCCCCCAATGACGTAATGACCAAAGGAACCTGATGCTTTATACAGAGCTTTAGATCGGCCTCCAATCTAGGATTGGTGGGATGTACAATGAGGTTCACGCCAAAGGGAGCGGGCTTCTTACCCGTTTCTTCCTCAAACTTTTGGAGTTCCGATTTTATTTCCAGGAGCCATTCTTCGAAACCTTCACTAGTTCGTTGGTTAAGTGCCGGAAAGGTGCCAACGATTCCATTTTTGCAACACTCGATGACCAATTCAGGTCCTGATATTAAAAACATTGGGGCCGCTATGGCAGGCAGGGAGAGATTATGGATAAAATCGGGTTTCAATGACATGAGGCCGGAGTTTTGGCGGTTGCCCTTAAAACTACGCTCAATTCCGCTGATATGCAAAAGAGAGTGACAAAGTCATAAAGTTGTGTAAAAAGAGGAGGGTGTTCCCATGCGTGTGATTACATTTAGGGAACATCCAAGAATTTTGAAGCATGCAAAAAAGAAGGGAATTTCTAAAAAAATCGGGACTGTTTCTCGGAGGACTCGGAATAGTAACGCATTACGCCTTTACATTACATTCTAAAAAGAAAAAATTGGGGGTGTGTCTGGTAGGACTGGGGAACTATAGTTCTACCATATTGGCTCCCGCCCTACAACGTACCGAACATTGCCTACTCACAGGAATTGTTACCGGTAGTCCCGAAAAAATTCCTGTCTGGCAAGAGCGCTATGATATTCCCGACAAGAATGTGTACAATTATCAAAATATGGATAGTATTGCGGATAACCCGGATATCGATGTTATCTATATCGTATTGCCTACGGGATTACATGCGGAATACGCCATAAAAGCGGCCAATACGGGAAAGCACGTATGGTGCGAAAAACCGATGGCAAAGACGGCCAAGGAATGCCTGGCGATTATCGAGGCCTGTACTAAAAACAAGGTAAAGCTATCCATTGGGTATCGTATGCAACATGAACCTAATACACAACAAGTCATACAATGGGCCAGGACCAAGCCGTTCGGCGATATTAAAAAAGTAAAGGCCGAAGTAGGCTTCAATATTGTTAATCCCCCAAACAATTGGCGTATGGATGCCGAGTTGGGAGGTGGTCTGCTCTATGATGTTGGGGTCTATGCAATAAACGCCATGCGGTATACCACGGGAATGGAACCTATTTCCGTAAAGGGGCATCATGAGAATTCCCGACCGGAGGTCTATAAGGAAGTACCGGAAACGAGTATTTTTGAGATTGATTTTTCAAATGGAATCAAGGCCAATGGACAAACTACCGCATCAAGGAGTATCAATATTCTACAGGCCGATTGTGAAAAAGGATGGTACAGACTGCAACCCTTTCAATCCTACAGGGGGGTAAAGGGCGAGGCCAGTGACGGCATGCTCTTGGATACCTACATTGAAAATCAACAGGCACGCCAGATGGATGATGATGCCTTGGCCATTTTAAAGGACACTCCTGTACTTGTTCCCGGTGAGGACGGTATGAAAGATATTGTTGTTGTAGAGGCCATTAACGAATCGGCCAGAACCGGAAAACCTGTAAGACTATCGTAAAACATAAGGAAATTCCTTTTAAAAATAATCGCCGAAATACTAAAAACTGATTGCGTTGTTTAACCCTGTACCTCATTTTCCAAGTAGTGCAATTCCTCAACTGTAAAACCCCTTACTCTCATCAGGTGTTCAACTTTAGGCTTGATTTCCGGCGTACAGTGTAGGCATAACACTTTATCATCATCCTCTAAATCAAAACTCCACTTACCATATTCCACAATTCCGTTCAAGTATGGTGATATTCTGGAGATGTCCCAAGGTCGGGAAACATTCGTTTTAAATAGATAAAATTCAACGCTATTAAGATATTTCTTCATTATACATGGCTTTTAATATCTTGCGGTCTACGTAGAAAGTTCCGAATGGTACAATACATGCCAACAAAACCTTCCAGGTTGTTTTTCTAAACTTCCATCGATACTCTATACCTACACCTAAGGCGTTGAATATAAACAGCAGAAATAGACCGCCGTGTAAAGGACCTAGGATATGTGACAGTTCAGATATTCCATAAATTACCCTAAGCGGCATGGATACAAACACCATTAGTAAGAGGGAAATACCCTCTAAAAAACCGATAACTCTTAAGCGTCCTATTTTGGTAGTCAACAACCTCACATCAATAACGAATCAGTGGACGTTCCGAGAGTGGAGAAAAAGGCCAGGGGATCGCGATTACTATCAATATTAGGGAGACACTGTACCAAACTAGCATTGTTTTAAACTTTAGTTCATCTGAAGGTTTTCTCTTTGCCATCGCGGAAGCAATGGTCAGAATCACGATCCCGATCAACATTATGGCAAAATGTACTACAGCAAAGAAGATGGTGTTCCAACTTTCCGATACTAGTTCATAATTTGAATAGAAAAAAGAAATTATCGGACTTTTAAAATAGAGGATAAAACCTACTATCAATTGAATGTGCGCAATTGTGGCCGTCCAATGTCTCAATGTATCGGCTGACTTGGTAAACCGCTTTTTATTCCTATATCCGTCGTAAGCGACCCCAATGGAAAACAATAGGCTAAGCATAACGGCATATCTGAATATTGAATGAAAATTCAACAGGAATTCATACATACATTATTTGATTATATAAAAACTTACAACAAGTGCCATAGCCAATACAATCACGTTCATTGCAATAAAGGGATATTCGCCACGGGCGGCATGGGTTATGATAGCGCCTATCATTATGGCCGCAATGCCGTAACCGGCGTAAACAGAAATTGAAATCGGGACAGTACCCATAAATCGAGGTAATAAAATGGCAATTCCGAGAATTATTTCCAACGTGCCAATACCTCTTACGGCCAAGGAAGGGAAATCCAATACCCACTTCATGTTTTCTGATAATTTTGGAATGGGCAATGCTATTTTCATAACACCTATAAGGACGAATAGCAGCGCCAAAAGTCCTTGACATATCCAGAGTAAAATGCTCATGGGCCTAATATTTAGAACTCAGCACAAAACTATCGCTGTAATTAAAAAATCGTATAGGACAACAAATACTATTGCTAGGATTTTTCAATCATTTTATCCCTATAGTCGATTGGGGTAAGATGCTCTGACTTTTTAAAAAGCCTGGTAAAATAAGATGGGTCTTCGACGCCCACAGCAAACGCTACTTCACTGATCCGCATCGTTGTTTGGGACAACAAGAATTTTGATTCTAAAATGATGGCCTCATTTATCCATTCGCTGGTGGATTTTCCGGTAGTCTCTTTTAGTACTTTGTTCAAATGATTTGGTGTGATACCCAGTTTGCCCGAATAGAAAGTGGTTCTTCGTTCAATCTTAAAATGATTAAACAAGAGGCTTTTGAATTTATTGGTGATGAGTTGATATTGAGCGGTACCGACCGGCGCGTTACTCTTACAATTATCGCACTCGGCTAAGATAGTGAGTATGTAGGATTGGACCAGTGTCCGCTTTTCATAGCCGGATCGGGTATAAATCCCATTTACCCGCTTCAACAAGTATTCCAATGATGAATCGTTGGGCCTAGGGCGAAAGATTACGTTGGAATAGGGAACAAGAAAATCGAACTTGGGCAATAGCTCAACAACACTTTCCCCGCTCATTAACAACTCGGGCAAAAAGTGAAGACTGTATCCTTTCAGATCCTTGGAAATGGAATCGATGGAAAACACCTCACCGGCTGGAATCGCAATACCCTCACCCTTTTTGATAACAAAATGCTTATTTCCTTTTGTGATTTCAAATACACCACCGGCAATGTAAATTATAGAATGACTTTGTTCCTTTACAGGTGGGATAGGTGTTTTGGCAAATGGAATGACCTTTTCGACCTCGATACAGAAATAGAATACATAGTCGTCCCTAAAAAGTTGATCCAAAGATTCATCTGCATAGGTGAATTGCTTTCTGAACTTCTCGGTGCTATACTGTTTTATATTCATTTTATTTAGGCATCTATATAACTATTCAATCATTTATTATTTAACAAATTTACGGCTGATTTTGGGTTTCCAACACGTAAAAGAAGACAAGAAGGGGCCTAAAAGGGAAAAGCCCTATAAGTTCCGGTTCTGTAAAATGAGGATTTTTTAAAATCAATCCTTCAAACCTTCACCATACTTACAAAATTGGATCAGGCATCCTTATGAGAATATCTTGGTCTGGACTAAAATAGTATCCCATTTTAATCGTTAAGATTGGGGATACGTAAAATTCGTCATATACCCACTGGTTTGCAATGACTAGCACAAAAACAAATATGTTGCACAGGTTTTATATAGTTCTGGTGACTATCTCCATTTCTTTGCTAAGTTGTAGTAAGGATGATGATTCTTCTCAATCCATAAGCCGAAATTTTAAAATGGGATTTACTACTTGGAGTTTTGGCCCGGATCAAAAGGATGTGGATGACACCTATTCCTTTATTGAAAGCAATTCTGATATTTACGCTGAACATATTGATAACAAAATTCCCTGGAAGGCTTGGATGAACGACTCACCTTTACCCTTGGAATTCACGAATGAAATATCGGGTAGGGTAAATAAGAAAATAGAAAGCAATCAACTATTGCTTTCCGTTGGTCTTTTCAATTCAAATAGAGATGAGATTGCCGAAGATTTCGATGGAACAATACCGTCATATACAGACTTGGCTGATATTGAAATTGAAGAGGCCTATTTTGAACACATCAACTATTTAGTTGATCGACTTGCACCGGATTTTTTGGTAATTGCTATTGAGGTCAATGAATTTAGACTACGGGCTGAAAGCAAATGGGGTTCCTATAAAATCCTGATTCAAAATGTAAAATCGAGAATTAAGGAACTGTACCCAAATTTACCGATTTCGGAATCCATATCGCTCCACAACCTGTACGAACCGGATGTTGCCGACCCAACAAATTACATCAATGAGATAACCGGCTATATAAATCAAATGGATTTTGCAGCAATTAGTTTTTACCCATTCCTCAAAAACCAGCATTCAAAATCCGAATTTCAGGAAACTTTTGACTTTCTACATCAAAACATCAATAGGCCTATTGCATTTGTTGAAAGTGGTCATATTGCGGAAAATTTAGTGGTTCCAGATTTTAACCTATCCATTAACGGAGATGAAACCGGGCAAAATGACTATCTGCAAACCTTACTTTTGAATGCCCAGGAACATAATTATGAGTTTATCATTTGGTGGGCACATCGCGACTTCGATGAACTTTGGGAGACATTTCCTGATGATTTAAAAAACTTGGGTCAATTATGGCGTGATACGGGCCTATTGGATGAAAATGGCAATCAACGATTATCTATGTCAACATGGAGTGAAAATTTGAATGAATAACCACCGCCTACCCCGTACGAAGGCCGGTATTTTCTGGATTCGATTATTTAATTTCTATCATGGGCGTCAAATACCTTGCCACTGACCTTCCATTCACCTTCAGCTTTGCTTAGGATAAAAAAATCGGTATATCGAACACCACCCCAGTTCAAGGACTCAAGCCTTACAACTGCTGCGTTCCCCTGATAATCTATGTAAGCAATACGGCTTTTAACATCATGTGATCCACCTAATTGCTCCGCAAATTTTATGGTTTCATCCCTGGTGATATTATAAAACCGCCCATCAAGACAGCCAACCACACGGGTGTGGTCGTACCAGTCTTGCCTGTAACCACTTGCGTCACCTGTTTTGGCCGATGCAATGTAAGACTTCAATGCCTGCTCAATGGCTTCATATTCATTGAATGATTGTTCATTGGATGTCATTTTGTTGGATTTTAGAAATATGATTATTACTTTTAATTTGCAAGTAAAAATATAAATATTACTTGCACAATGCAAGTTATTTTAAGCTTAATCGTTGTATGCAAGAGAAAAAATCAAATATGGAACCGACCTTCCGTTGTAGTTGCGCCATAACATCGGCCATAGATATTTTAGGAGATAAATGGGCTTTGGTCATTGTTAAGCAGATGCTCTTTGAAGATGCGGAAACATTTAAGGATTTTACGGAAAGTAAAGAAGGGATAGCAACAAATATCCTTTCGGCAAAACTCAAATTCTTGGAAGGATTGGCAATTATCTCAAAATCCCAGAAACCGGATAATAGGAAGACAAATTACTACCATCTTACAGCAAAAGGAATAGCGTTGACCCCGGTAATCATTGAACTGGCACTATGGAGTCACGAAAACATAAGAACCCTAAACCCTACCATTGGGGATTATGAAGAGTTAGAACAGATTAAGAAAAATAAGGAGAAATATTGTAGAGAGCTAATCGAGAATTACACTAAAAAACTGGCTACAACCTAATGTATGGACCATGGCACCATGGACATAGATTGTTGTCAAGGATCCTAATCCCAAGCGACTTTTTTGAAATGAAGAGGTTTTAAGATTGATAAGCTACTTCTTTTTTCGTACGTTCGCTACAAAATATGTAGTAATTATGAAAATACCAACTCCTGGCAAACCCGTAAGGGGTTCTAAAACTGGGCAGCCCATTATGGCCTTGTTGGATTTACTGGGCCGTAATTGGGCCATGGGCATAATCTGGCATCTTTACCAGGGCCCAAGTACATTTAGAAGACTTCAGGAGTATTGCGAATACATTTCACCAACTACTTTGAACAAGCGTCTAAAGGAACTTCGAGAATCCTATCTGATAGAAAGAACATTGGATGGATATACCCTTACCCCACATGGCAAAGAGCTATATGAGCTGCTAGCACCTCTAGGCGGCTGGGCTCGGCACACTTGGGCCAAAAACTTTATGGATAGGGATAATTGAAATATTTTTTCTCTTGGTATTCTTTTGACGTTTCTTGCGAGCGTAGTGTTTTACGAGGTCCTAAAGCATAATATTGTTCAGTAGTTGCCTTTCTCAAGGGTAATGTTCCGATATATGGATCATATCCGAAACCCATAGATTTATTTTGGGGCAACCTTATGGCACTGTTTGGTTTTTAACAAGGAAAATCCACAAATGAATGCTTAATCAGCATTGCCATGTTTTTTATCATAAAAAAGTGTTTACCAAAATTTATTGTCCAACATGGATATTAAAGACATTCCTGCAGCGGCCCCTGAAATAAAGACATTCCAATCACGATGTTTTACTCCAATGACATTGAGAAAGAGAAAGGCGACACCTACAATAAAAAATACAACCAATAGCTGCCCAAGTTCAATTCCCAGATTGAAGCCCAATAAGGGTACCACAATGTCGGAAGGGTCCATTATCAGTGCTCTGAAATAGTTGGAAAAATCCATGCCATGCACGAACCCAAAGAATAAGGCCATACTATAGTTTCGACCCATTCTTGAGGACTTTTCAGTAAAATTTGTACCAATTACATTGTAGAGGGCGGTAACGAATATGGTGGCCGGAATAAGAAATTTGATGATATTGGAAGGTATTGTAATAATTTCCAAGGATACAAGGGCCAGGGTAACGCTATGACCTATGGTAAAAGCGGTTACCAAAATGAGAATGTTTTTCCATTGCTGGATTCTGTAGACAGCACAGAGCACTACAAGGAAGAGGATATGATCATAGCCGGCCAGGTTTGAAATATGTTCAAAACCCAGCTTTAAGTAAAATTCAAAAGGATGCATATCAGAATTTCAGTTGGTGGACGGATGTTTTTTTATTGAGCATCAAACTTTTGGATTTTCCGTTGACATGGACGTAGACGATATTATTTTGATCAAAGAACAAATCCGTAAAAACGGCATTTTTAATTTCCAAGGATGTTAAAGGCAGTGGTTGTTGATGCTCAAAGTAAACCCACAAGGCCGTGTTCTCTCCCTCACCGCTTAATCTTTTACTTTTTATTTTCAGGTCTACCTTTTTTCTGTTCGCCTTAACATAGAAAAACCGATTTACATAGTCCATTAGCATTTTATTCGCTTGAGCCGATTCATTGGGTTGACAAAAGGCAAGTTCCTTGCTGTAGGGATCAAAGACGATAGCTTCGTTGACATCCGTTAAGAACAGTTTTAGGTTGATACTTAAAATTTGTTTATTGGAAGTATACTCTATCTCACATAAGGACAACCTTAAAGGATGGTCCACAATTGATGTGGACAGTCCCAGGGTGAATACCACACATAGCCATTTCAACACTGCCTTAAAATTTAGGACTTTTCTTCGGACTGTATCCGTTTAGCAACCGCTTGGACTTCTTTGAAGACACGAATTAAATTTCCTCCCCAGATTTTTCGAATCTCTTCTTCGGTGTATCCACGTCTTACCAATTCAATGGTAATGTTCATTACTTCACTTACATCAAAAACCCCTTCGATTCCTCCGCCTCCGTCGAAATCACAACCAATTCCGACATGATCGATCCCGGCCACCTTAACGATGTGATCAATGTGATCGGCCACATGTTTTACTGTTGCCGGCGGGTCAGGGTACCGCTCATTGAGTTCCTGGGTGGATCGTCGCATTGCGTTTCGTTCTTCCAAGGTCATGTCTTCTATAGGTTTCATATTGCCACGGAGTGTTGCTAAGGCCGAGTCCAATTTTTTGTTCGGCGGGGCTTCCCGCAGATAATTGGCCAACATAGTAAGTTGTACCACGCCTCCATTTTTCGCCATTAGCCCCAACATCTCATCGGTCATATTACGTTGGTGATCGGTTATGGACCGGGCGTTGGAGTGGCTGGCAATAATCGGTGCCTTGGACATGGAAATTGCATCGTAAAATACGCTATCGTTACCATGGGAAACATCTACCATAATACCTAGGCGATTCATCTCCTGGACTACCGCGCTTCCAAAAGCACTGATACCACCATGCTCTGGGCCATTGGGATCAGTGGCCGAATCTGCCAGATCATTGTTTGCTGAATGGACCAATGTGATATAGCGCACACCCCTATCAAAATAAAGTTCAACATTGGAAAGATCCTCCCCGATCGGATAACCATTTTCGATACCGATATAGATGGCACGCTTACCGGCCTTTTCCATAGTGTAGGCATCTTCAGGGTTAAGGGCCAGGCCAACGATGTTTGAATTTTTTTGGGTAGAAGCCACGATTGAATCTATCATTTGAAGACATAAGTCTTTAGCTCGGGTGTTGCCGTCGTCATCTCGGATATCCTGTGAAACGAAGGCGGCAAAAAAGATAGCGTCCAAATCGCCCTCGATCATCCGTGGATAATCAACCTTTGAACCTGTTTCCCTCGGATCATGTCTTTCCGCCATGTCAAAACCTGGCTCGATCATACGTAAAGGGGTATCCGAGTGGGTATCTAAGGTGAGCACACGCTTATGAATTTCAAGCGCTTTTTGTGTCAATTTCATTTCCTCCATTTTTGGGTCCGTCGAAGCGGATTTTTCCTTACAGCCACTTATTAGGAGTATCAAAAGGAAAAGAATAGGATAGCTTTGCGAAGTCTTAAACATGTATTCCGGCTTAAATGGTTGAATTTGGTTAAATGTACAATATTAAATGAATCAAGGGAAGCGTTGGCTAGTGCCTCTGGAGGACTTTAAATTACCGCATACTTAACTAAACTGGTCGGAAGATAATTCTTGAATAAGTTTTCCCAACATTTCCATCCCCTTTTCCAGTTGTTCATGGGCGATAAATTCATCAGCTCTATGCGCTTGTACAATTGAACCCGGCCCACAAATTGCGGTATGAAAGCCTTCATTGGCAAACTGACCGGCTTCAGCGGCATAGGCCACGGTATTCAATTTTGAATTCCCGGTTATTCTTTTGATCAGATCTACTACATCATTGTCGTCTTTGGTATCCAAATGGGGTACGGGGGGATGATTTTCAATGGTTTTTATTGAAAAATCGGAAAAGATATTCCGTAATTTCTCTTCCCGTTCGGCACAATAGGCCTCAAATTCATGGACAATGGCTACGATATCGTCCATAGGAATGGTTCGTAAATCCCAATAAAAATGAGCTTTATCGGCAATTACATTTGGCGCGATTCCTCCTTCGACCCTGCCAATATGAATAGTTGAGTAGGGTGGATGAAAACGTTCATCCAATCGTTGGTCGGCGATCAATCGATTCATTTTATTTTCAAGCCAAAGGATTAACCGCATTGATTCGTGAATGGCACTTACCTCTTGTTTTATGCGGCTGCTATGCCCTGCAGAGCCATTGACGTAGGTCTCGAGGATGTAAATGCCCTTTTGTCCAACAATGGGTTCCATTAAGGAGGGTTCTCCGATAATGGCATATTTTGGGGTTTCCTCATAATGTGTCTTGATTGCTCTAGCCAATTCAGGTCCGGCCAAGCAGCCTATCTCCTCGTCATATGAAAAAGCAAAATATATCGGCTTTTTTAAGCTAGCCTTAACCATTTGCGGCAACACGGCCAAACAGCAGGCCACAAATCCTTTCATATCGCAAGCCCCCCTGGCATAAAGTTTTCCGTCACCTTTATCCGTGAGCTCAAAGGGATCGGTAGTCCATTCCTGACCTTCAACGGGTACTACATCCGTGTGCCCGGAAAGAATAACGCCGCCATCGATACTAGGTCCAATTCTACAATGCAATGAAGCCTTATCCCCTTTTTCATTGGGCAACAAATTTACATCAACACCATAAGATTCTAGGTATTCCTTTATCCAATGAATGATGCTTAAATTGCTCTCACCTCCCAGTACAGGAAAGGAAACGAGTTTTCCAAGAATGTTTGTAACGGTCATATTAGCTATAATGTATTGCGACGGCAAAAATCAAGGCCAAAAAGGCAACAAAGAGTACGCTGATTAAAACGGGAAATATAAAGCGAATCCATCGATCAATAGGGACACGACACATACTGAGCATAGCAATAAGCCCACCTAAGGTAGGGTTTACAAGGTTGGATAGTCCATCACCTATCTGAAATGCCAGAATGGTAATTTGCCTGGTAAGACCAAGGGATTCACCTAGCGGAAGCATAACAGGTAAGGTGGCCAATGCCTGTCCACTTCCCGATGGGATAAAAAAGTTGATGATGCCCTGGGAAATCGACATACAAATGGCGGAGGCGTACAGGGGTAAATCCTGTAACCAGATGGAGAGTTGATGAGAAATCGTATCCCCAATGTTTCCCATTTCCATAAGAACCTTAATGGATGTTGCAAAGCCTACCATAAAGGCCCCGGGTGCAGCCAAAGCAACTGCCTTTAATGTGGTTTCGCTCATGTTTGTAGCACTCATTTTAGAGACTAAGCCACAAAGAAGTGCAATGACCAAGAATACCGCCGAAAGCTCATTAATGTACCAATTCAAGTTGAAGACCCCATATACAATGGCCACAAGACCAGCAATAAATAAGGAAATGACCATCCAATTGTTTCCGCTCATTCGATATTCTTGAAGTGGTCTTGACAAGGTCAATTCGCTTATGTCAAGACCTCTACCTAAACTCTTTTCCGGATTTAAAGAAATCTTTTTGAAGTACTTCACATTATACAAAGCCATAATACACAATCCCATAAAACAGAGCACACTGCGAAGTAAGGCTCCTGAAAACAAAGGCAACTCGGCAATTTTGTGGCCGGTACCTACAGTGTAAGGATTAATTGGTGATAACCCAAAACCTATGGTCATGGCTCCGACCGAAATACCCGTAGCCAAAATTAAATCGCCCCCCAATGCCAGACTTAACACTGCCGCTATGGGAACCATGGCAATATTGTTTTCATAACCTACGGCAATACCAAGTAAACCATATATAAATGTCATTATAACAATAATATGGTGCTTGTGTCCAAGGCCTAAATTTTTCACAAGTGTACCAACGGCATTCTCAATGGCCTTTGATTTCTCCATAAAACCAAACATAATGCCCCCTGCAAAGACAACAAAAATAATTTCTACTGCGGTCTTAAAGCCTAAAGGTATGGCCTTGAACATATCCAAGAATCCGATGGGGGTGGGAGAAATGGTCTTGTATGAATTGGGAACCACCGTACTTCGGCCATCGATTAAAACCCGCTCGTAGGTCCCGGCGGGTATCACATAGGTCAATAGGGTCACAAGAACGATTATGCCAAACAAGAGGGTTACTGCATGTGGTATACGATTAAAAAAAGATCGGTCTTTAGAATTTGATGTACTCATTTATCTCTGGGGGACATCCATGAATTTTCCCGTTAGCGAATCAATTTATTTGGAATTTAACTTATTCGGTTCAATTTAAACCAAAATAGTCCCTACCAATCAAATCTGGGCATATAACATTGAATACCTGTCAAATTATTTTGGTATTTGTCGCCTATCAAAGGCCAGCCCTATTGTCCCACATACAAAATGAACCGCATAACACAGAAATTCATTGATCCATATCAGAGGCTTTTGACATCAATGACTTCAAAGTTTTTGGCATCAAAGTAATCATCCAAACCGTAGTCCGTGTTGATGATGATGCCACCCAACAGCGTCACTTTATCCACATGGAACTCACCCTTGCATGATTTTATATGATCATGAATCTTTTTATCGATAATGTCATACGTTGCTTCCGTAATTCCTTTCTCGAGGTTTTCGCTGCCCAATATTTGCTCCCTATAGGGCAATAGGCTTTCCTCGAGCTTCATTTGTTGATAGTCATCTTCGTTCAATACCGGTTTATAGCTCCCGTCCTGTAATCGGCTTAAAGCCAACATTAAGGCACCACAGGAGTTTCCGGTCTGCTCTTGGCGTGGTCTGTACATCTTGCCCAAATCCCCTTCCAACGTAATCCCTATATGGGGCCCATAAAAGATAAATGCACTACCTTCATCCGGAATATGATGGGCGAAGGCCGTCATACCGGTTTGTCCTGCGAAAGGCAGCCCTCCCAATCCTCCCATAATAAATGGACCGAACAATACATTGAAGAAGGTTGTGGAAGGAACATTGATATCGTCGGAACACACAGAGGTGGCCATCAATACTTTAGAGATGTCGATTTTGTGTTCAATTTGCATTTTTCCAAGGTAATGAATGGAGGTATCCTTGGCATCCATGGCGTTCGGAAAGTGGGACTTTACTATTTCATCGAATTTTCTTTGAAGCATAATTAAAGTGTTTAAATATTTATTTTAAGGTTATCAATCTAACAAAATCTATATCCCCTTCCAAAATTCCGTGGAACGCAACCAACCGGTCTGTTCATTACCATCCATAGAATCCTTTGGGGATTATACCCTTTAGGCGTAGGTATACCACACATTGTCCCCGATGATGGATAATGTGATTTTCCATGGCATAATATAAGCGCCAGATGGGTATTGTATCACCGGCAAAATTGCAATCGGAGAGCAGCTTTTGGTCGGAAAGCACCTCAATGGATTGCCGTACAAAAGCGTACATTTTTTTAAGCTCTTTAGTAAGATGGTCTTTGGTCATCTGTACGGGAAGCTTTATGTTTTCATAGGGGTTTTTGAGGCCAGCTCGTCCAGCCAGCTGTCCACAGGTATAGACAATACAGTGCCGCCATTGTTCTGCAAAAGTCATTGCTTCATCGGCATACTTAAAAGTGAAAAAATCGGATGGCATCTGACTGACATTGGTCATCGTCATGATTTCGGATCGGAGCCAGGCGGTCTTCAGCTCTTCTCGGAGCACTGCAATGGCTTTTTGTTCTTCCAGTGATTCGGTATCCCCCAAAGGAGTAGAGGATTTTGCTTTTTTGCTGTCTATTTGACAGCCCAAGACCGAAAGAAGGCCTAAACCAAAAATATTCTTAAGAAAGCCAGTACGGTTCATATTAAATTTAAGTAAAATCCAAATTTTATTCCAATAGATAAGCCCCTTTAGAAGGCATCGCTAGGATAGCCTTTCTTCCATTTTTAAATCAAGTTTGGGCATAAAGCTAAAAATGCATCAAATTCTGACTTGATGCGTTTTGCGTAAAAATAACATTATAGAAATGTGTTCATACCACGCCCTTTATAAAAATATACGAAATTGCCAATAAATGCAATCAAGGAGTCTTAATTTTAAAAGTACCAAAAGAAAGGTGGGGAAGATAGAATTTTTCAGTCCAGGTAAAATTTTTTGGGACTTCGATGAACCCGTCCTCTATATCCGAGGGTTGGCATTGTAAAGTGTGCTTGTTTTTTTGGCTTTTAGTGGACCGTCCCTCTTTGTGTTTTGGGGATTCCGTATAGGCCTTGCTTCTAACATTAACACTATAATAATATTTACTATTTGTAAATTTTATTTACTAATAGTAAATTTATTTTCAGATATATTACTTGTTAAAGCCTATTGACCAATGAAAAAAGAACTAGCCATACTCCTTGTTTTAGGGGTTTTGTTTCCCAAACTAAGTGCCCAAGAGTTCAAGGTGAAGCCATATCTTCAATATGCGACCAAGACCAGCATGCGAATTCTATTTGAAACCGAAGAGCCCACAAGGGCCGTTGTTCGTTATGGAAATGCATTGGCCAACGCAAAAGTTCCCAATTTGTCATTGAGTGTTTCGGACAAAGGCCATAAAACCATGCATGAAATAGAACTTATTGGTTTGGACACTGAAGCCAACTATTTCTGGAGCGTCGACATTACATCGGAAAATGGAAATACCCTATCGAGCCCGGTGTCGACCTTTAAGACCAATGTAAAGGAAAACACCGCTTTTTCCTTCGCTTTGGTCGGCGACTCCCAAAGAAACCAAAGAAAAGTAAAAGATACGATCGTGTGGAGGCGAATTTCGGAAAGGGTATGGAACAGCAGACCAAATTTTGTGGTCCATGTTGGGGATTTGGTCGACAATGGACTGAGGGTTACCGATTGGACCGAACAATTCTTACCCGATGGTCATCAGTTAATGAGTCGCATTCCTATGTATACGGCCCTGGGAAATCACGAAAACGATTCAGAATATTATTACCAGTACATGGCTAACCCGAAGCCGGAATATTATTATTCCTTTACTTATGGCAATGCCGAGTTTTTTGTAATCGATACTAATCGCGATGTTACCGAAAATTCAGAACAGTACAATTGGCTGGAACAGGCCTTGGCAAAATCGACCGCCACTTGGAAAATCACAATGCATCATCATCCGCCCTATAGTTCGGAGGAGAACGATAATGGGGATACCTATGTTGGATTATCCACTTACGGTGTTACGGCTATCCGAGACCTAGTTCCCTTATACGAGTTATACGGGGTAGATTTTTGTTTGTACGGCCATGTACATATGTATGAGCGAACTTGGCCTATTAAGGATAACATGGTCGATCAGGAGAACGGTGTGGTTTACATCAACTCAGGAGGGGCCGGAGGTCCAATTGAAGGGTTTGCTCCCACACGGAATTGGTTCAGTTTGGAGCAGCGTCCGGTCTATCACTATTGTACGTTTACCATTTTCAACAAAACGGTCATCTTTAAGGCCATTGATATCGAAGGACGTTTGTTCGATACCTTTCAGCTGACCAAAGAAGACAATACCGTTGTGGTACAACCACCTGCCCCGATTGTAAAAGCTGCGGAAAACGAGTTTTTTGAACAGACTTCGTTTTCGTTGGAAGGGGGGTTTGAAAACCTCGAAATCTTTTATACGCTTGATGGAAGTAGGCCTACAACCGAATCGACCCGGTACACCAAGCCCGTACGTATTTATAAAACCACTGTTTTAAAGGCCATTGCCGTTGATAAAAACGGAAACACAAGTAGGGTATTGACCAAAAACATTGTACATGTACCAATATCAAAGGCACTGAAAACCGGTAAATTAAAGCAGGGCATCTCCTATAAATATTATGAGGGCGAGTGGAAAAAATTGCCCGATTTTGAGAGCCTTTCTGTCTTGGCGAAGGGGAAAGTGAAAGGTTTTGACATTAAGGGGCTCAATAAACGGGAAGATTCTTGGGGCGTGGTGTTTAGCGGATATTATTACGCGGAGCAGAGCAGGGTATATCACTTTTTTACCCGTTCGGATGATGGTTCTAAATTGTTGATCAATGATATTCTTGTGGTGGATAATGATGGTGATCACTCAATGCGATTAGTAAATGGCGGCATTTATCTTAAAAAGGGATATCACAGGATTGAAGTGCGTTATTTTGACAATCATCATGGGCATAACTTGGAAACGGGGTTGCTCGAAAACGGTGAGAAGCATGCGTTTCCTACAACAAGTTTGTTTTATGACTAAGTCATTCCTTAGACTTGGTAGAAAACCTTAGGAATAGTTCACTGGCATACGGGTACCAAAGTATGGTTTTCTTTGGCGTTTCATACGACAGATCGTACTTGTTATTTGAAATCCTGATAAAGTTTGCTAGGCTGTATGCCCGTATTGTCTTGATATTTTCCGTTACTGTAGGTCGTGTAATTACCATCTATATGATGGTAATAAATTTGGCAAATCTGCACATTAGGATAAATAATAAGCGGTTGCACCACGAATATTTCCAAGGTCCAGTACCCCGTAAAACCTACATCACCAAAGCCTGCCGTTACATGTACGAACATACCTAGCCTACCAATACTGCTTCTGCCCTCTAGCATAGGCACTAGCTTATCGGAACGGGTATGCTCCAGTGTACGGCCTAGATAGAGCTTGCCAGGGTTTAAACGTAGTCCGGTAGGCGGGATGGTAAGCTTGGATACCTTGTTCTCCAGTTTCATATCCAACACGGGAGCATCATATACCAACAGTTCCTCATGAAGCTGTAGGTTATAACTATTAGGGTTAAGTTGTGCGGGATCATAAGGCTCAATACTGATATCCTTACCCATTCGGGCCGCTATTTCCAAACCACTTAATATCATTATCTTTTTTTTAAGTATTAAAAAACCCCAATCTTTTCCTTTTCAATGTCTCTTATTGAAGGAATAATCTTCCCGCATTTTTCCCGGAAGAAAATGCCCAATTCACCCAAACCATATGACACTCTGCCTTTCTTATGGTCTATATGGCGACTTTTTCAATGCAGATATAATAAAACACCAGGAACACAAGTCTCATAATGCACCATTCTTAGATCTTCAGAACACACGGAACTTTTTAAGGAACTGCACTATCCATGTATTGATTGCTGTCAATACTAGGAAATACAATCTTCACAGCTACCTATCAACAAGAGCGAAACGGATTCAATCTTATGGTTGGGAACGGTCGGAATCGAAACTTCCATGGGCAGGCACACGGTTTTTCCACAATCCCTACATTGAAAATGAGGATGGGCGTCCAAATGGTGTGAAGGTGAACATCCCTTGCACTTGGCATACCATTTCAACCCATCCCTGCCTATAAAGGAATGAAGCGTACCATCATCTTCCAATCGATCAAGAATTCGGTACACCGTGGTCTTGTTCATTTCCAATTGGAGCTTGTCCACAAGTTCAACCACGGACAGGGCCTGATCGGTCTGCTCAATCAGGTGAAGTAAGGCATCTACCGATTTTGTCTTTCTGATTATTCCCATCACGCAAATTTATTGTAATACGGTTGCATTTACAAGCAAATCATTTAATTTTGCAACTCGGTTGCATTAAGTGGGCAAGAAACAAACCCTTACCTCTACATTGGAGAATATATATGGAGGAGGCTCTAAAATCGTGAAAATCGAAATGTAATTTTCAAGGTAGTCAGAATAAACGACATTTACAGGCCATACTAAATTGGTTTAAAAGAACATGCTAGTAAAAAACAAACTTCCTGTAACCGTATTAAGCGGGTTTCTTGGCGCTGGGAAAACGACCTTGCTCAACCATGTACTCCATAATAAGGAAGGTCTAAGGGTAGCTGTTATTGTTAATGATATGAGTGAGGTGAACGTGGATGCCCAATTGGTAAAAAACGAAAATACACTCTCCCGGACCGAGGAAAAACTGGTGGAAATGAGCAATGGATGTATCTGTTGTACCCTTCGTGAAGACTTGATGATTGAAGTAGAGCGTTTGGCCCAAGAAAACAGATTCGACTACCTTCTTATTGAAAGTACTGGCATTAGCGAGCCTATACCGGTAGCCCAGACCTTTTCCTTTGTTGACGAAGAAAGTGGTATTGACCTATCCCGTTTTAGCTACGTGGATACCATGGTAACGGTAGTGGATGCCTTCAACTTTTTCAAGGATTTTGGAAGTCCGGAAACTTTAATTGATAGGAACCTCACGGATATTGAAGGAGACTTTAGAACCATTGTAGATTTATTGACCGACCAAATCGAATTTGCCAATGTGATTCTTTTGAATAAGACCGATTTGGTTAGTGAGGAACATTTGGGTATTCTAAAAGCGATCCTTCATAAGCTGAACCCTTCCGCTAAAATTATTGAATCTACCTTTAGCAAGGTAGACCCCAAGGAAATAATCAATACAGGTCTTTTCGATTTTGAGGAAGCGGAACAAAGCGCTGGTTGGATAGACGAACTGGATAAGGAAGAACATACCCCGGAAACCGAGGAATATGGGATCGGTTCCTTTGTGTACAGAAGCAAAAAACCATTTGATCCAGAACGTTTTTGGAACTATGTTAATCATAAATTCCCAAAGACGATTATACGGAGCAAAGGTTTGTTTTGGATTGCTTCCCGTCCTGAACAAGCTTTGATATGGAATCAGGCAGGAGGTTCGCTACAGCCAGATAGCGCCGGAGTATGGTGGAGTAGCATGCCTTTTCAAAAACGCACACAGTATTTGGCGTTCATAGAAAACCAAAGGGAAATTGAATTGGGATGGGACAAGATATTTGGAGACCGAAAGAATGAGATTGTCTTTATTGGTCAGAATATGGACGAAGCAAATATTACTGCTGAACTAAATGCTTGTCTCCTAAGGGAGAAGGAACTGTCTACTGGGAGATGGGAAAATGGCTATGATGATCAATGGCCCTTACAAAGGGCATATGCACTGGAATAAAAAAGCTTCCTATAACCTATTCGCCTTGATACTATTTGAAGATTATTTACAATTAGGTAACCTTATTTAAAGTTAATCTTAATAAAATTGCGGCCAGAACAGGAGTTACGCCTATGAAGAACACATGTTACCTAATCTTGTTGGTTACTCCAATGCTTTCAGCCCAAGGTCATGTGAATGTTAAATTTATTTCAACAACAAAAATGTATTTTATATCCCAAAATAATTATTTAGATTTGTCTAAATAATAAATTCGAATAAACAAAATTGTAAGAGACTCCTCGATGATTATAGTATGAAGTGTGTCCTTTCCAAGTATTTTTAAATGAATTTCTAATATGAAAAACCTACATTTTCTCCTTCTATTCCTTTTAGTAGCATTTGGTAACTTTCTTTGCGCGCAGACTGTTTCCATATCGGGCAAGGTCATTAGCAAAGGAGAACCGGTACCTTTTGCCAGCGTCTATGTTGAAGGTGGAACCGAAGGAACCAATGCCAATGTGGATGGCAACTATCGTTTGGATGTGCCGACAGGAGATATTACCCTTGTAGTACAGGCACAAGGCTTTCGGACCCAGGAAAAAGAGCTGACCATTGCGGCAAATACGGACCAAGAAGTTGATTTTGAGCTCTTGGAAGATGTCCTGGGCCTTGAAGAGGTGGTTATCAGTGCCACACGAAATCGAGTAGAACGAAGGAATGCCCCGGTTGTGGTGTCCTCATTAAAACCACGGTTGTTGACCGCCACACAATCTATTACTGTAGCCGAAGGTCTCAATTTTGCCCCGGGCGTTAGAGTGGAGACCAACTGTCAAAACTGTGGGTTTACGCAAGTACGCCTTAACGGATTGGATGGTGCCTATACCCAAATACTGCTCAATAGTCGGCCCATATTTACCTCACTTTTGGGAGTTTACGGGTTGGAACAGATTCCTACCAACATCATTGAGCGTGTTGAGGTTGTACGCAGTGGGGGTTCGGCACTCTATGGCTCCAATGCTATAGCTGGCACCGTTAATATTATTACAAAAGACCCCGTTTTGAACACTTGGGAAATAGGGAGTAATATGGCTTTGATAGATGGAGATGCCCTAGATCGTATCCTTAACTTCAATGGCTCTATAGTGGCCGATGACCTCAACAGTGGGGTTACTATTTTCGGAGCCTATAGAAATCGGGAATCTTACGACGCCAACGACGATGGCTTTACGGAATTGGTAGAATTGCGGAATACTACGGTAGGAGCTAAAGCCTTTGTAAAGCCTTCGGATAGAAGCAGGTTATCCATAAACCTCAACGCGATTCGGGAGTACCGAAGAGGAGGTGACCGTCTGGATCTGGCACCGCAATTCACCGATATTACCGAAGAACTCGACCATGATACGTTTATCGGCGGTGCAGATTATGACGTGAACAGTGCGGACAATACCAGAAAGTTTCAAGTGTACACTTCCGCATCTTACACAAATCGGGATAGTTACTACGGAGGACTTGGTGGAGCACGCACCCGGCAAGACAGTCTCTTGGCCAATAATGCTTTTGGAACCACCCAAGACCTGGCCTGGGTCAACGGTTTTCAGTTCACCAAGGCGTTTCAAAACAATGATGTACTTACGGCCGGTGCCGAATACAATTATAGCACTACCGAAGACCAGATTCCGGGTTATAACCGGCTGGTGGACCAAAGTGTCAATTCCTTGGGGGGTTATGCGCAATACGAATGGAAACCCACAGACCATTTCACGGCACTACTAGGGGCGAGATTGGACAATGTTAATGTAAAAGGGGACTATGCCATTGGGGGTATTCAAAGGGCATTGGATTTGAGCCAGACCGCACTTTCGCCCAGACTCACCCTGTCCTATCAGATTTCCGAGGAAATACGTTTAAGAGGGGGATATGCACGTGGCTTTAGGGCTCCCCAGACGTTTAATGAAGACCTTCACATTTCCAGTGTAGGGGGGGAACCACAATTTGTCATCCTCTCCGATGATTTGGATACGGAGTTTTCGAACGCATTTACGGCTTCCTTAAATTATTCCAAAACGGTGGATTTGCTACAAATAGACTTTTTGGCGGAAGGTTTTTATACCACATTGGAAGATCCTTTCACCCTGGTAAGCACGGGTGCCGTTTTAGCGAATGGCTCTATCCTAGAGGAAGTGCGAAACGGGGAGGGAGCACGGGTATATGGCTCAAATTTTGAACTAGGGGTCTCCCCAGATCCGGAATGGCGCTTTCAACTGGGAGGTACCGTACAAAGGACCGAATGGGACGAACCCCAAATCCTTTTTGAAAGTGATGGTACACCTGGTGAGAGTGACATCATCATCGACGAATTTGTACGCGTTCCCAACTTCTACGGATACCTCAATACGACCTGGATTCCGAGTGAAGCCTTTAATGTGGACATTACGGGGACATATACCGGAGGAATGACGGTGCCTAGGGTGATTAGTGATACGGGTTTTTTGGAGTTAAACGAGGTCAATGCGTTTTTTGACCTGAACATTAAGTTGGAAACTCACTTCGATTTCAGTGATTCCTTTATGGTTACCGTTTCAGGAGGGGTAACTAACCTTTTCAATAGCTATCAGGACGATTTTGAAACCGGTCCTACGCGCGACTCGGACTATATTTATGGCCCCGATGCGCCAAGGGCTTTCTTTTTAGGGCTAAAGTTTGGTAAATTGCATTGATGGCGGGATTAACTTTTTGGAGAGACAATGGCAAGCATATCCAAAATTGATTATAGCCTCAAAGTAGATGGTCTTTATCACAAGATATGATGAATTATAGATCAATTGGTTTTATTTGTTGTATAATGTTGCTTTTTTCATGCCCGGCAAGGGCTCAGGAAAATCATATCAATTGGCTTAGTTTTGAGCAGTTGGAAGACTCACTTGCCACACAACCAAAGAAGGTTTTCATAGATTTTTACGCAGACTGGTGTGCCTACTGTAAAAAAATGGACAAGGCCGCCTTCAGGGACTCCAGGGTGATTTCCAAATTGAACAACGACTACTATGCCGTAAAAATGAACGCCGAGACAACGGACACGATTGTATTTGGAGGGGAGACTTTTGTGAACAATCAATTGAAAAAGAAAAGAAACCCGACCCATGAGATTCCGCTGCTTTTGGCCTCTCGGGAAAACTACCCTTTTTCCCTTCCCGCCATAATAGTTCTTAACCAAAAATTTGAGGTGACCGAAAGATATTTCGAATACCTTTCCCCAATGCAAATGCTAGAAGCTTTGGAGGATTAGGTCGTGTAAAACCAAGGGCACATTTTACAGGGATTACCGGCAGCCAACTAGGGTTACTAATTGCCATCTTTACAATTGTAGTCGCAAACAAAACACTAGCTTCAGTATTTCCAATCCTTACCACGAGCACGTAGATGAAACTCCTAAAACTAGTGGGACGGCAAAATTTACTTAAGCTATGATTTTGTTTTTCCAAAAGGATGTATTTTTGAAACTTCTATGCACGCATAACAAAAGATTGAAAAAATGTATCTAAAGGAATTTGAAGTTCGTTGGAGCGATGTTGATGCCAATCGGCATTTGGCCAACAGTGCCTATATCAATTTTATGAGTCATGCCCGGATGAGTTATCTCTTGGAATTGGGTTTTGACCAAAGGATGATGGCAAAACATCAAATTGGTCCTGTCGTTTTTTATGAGCATATGTACTATTTTAAGGAAGTATTTCCAGGAAAACCCATCCGGGTCTCGCTAGAAGTAATGGGGATGAGCGAGGATGGAAAGTTCTTCGAGTTCCACCATAATTTTTATGATGCCAAAGGAAGGAATGTGGCCCATTGCGAGATGATGGGAGCATGGATGAGCTTGGAATCCCGAAAACTAATCAGTCTTCCCGAGAAGTTGCTTGGAGTATTCAATGCAACGGAAAAACCAAAGAGCTATCGCACTCTGACGAAAGAGGATACCCGAAAATTTGCCAAGGAGCCCAAAGACCTTTAATTATCCCTGTAGTAGATACTTAATATTGGAAAAAATCCATATATTTGGCAATATTCCATATTTCAATGCAGCGCTCAGGTACGGCAGATTTGGCATTACATGGCGGAGCCATCCCACCATGGCTCTTTAACAGGATGAAGCAACTTACCTTGCCTCTTGTAGAAGCCATCATCATCCAAAATGGAAAAGATGATTTTCTGGAGCGGTTGGCCGATCCCTTTTGGTTTCAGAGTTTTGGGACGGTTATCGGAATGGATTGGAATTCTTCCGGGGTAACCACCGCTGTTGTACGTGCCTTAAAGCAGGCAATAAATCCCGTTTCTAAGGAATTGGGAATCTTTATATGCGGTGGAAAAGGGAAGAAGTCGCTTCAAACCCCAATTGAACTTATAGAGGTGGGTTATAAAACAGGATTGGATGGTAACCATTTGGCCCAATGCAGCAAGCTAAGTGCGAAGGTAGACAATACAGCCTTGCAGGATGGTTTTAATCTTTACCTACACAATTTTGTCGTGAGTGATACCGGCAAATGGTCCGTAATCCAACAGGGAATGCATAACTCCAATGGCATGGCCAGAAGGTATCATTGGCATTCCGGAAACTTGAACTCTTTTGTGGAGGAGCCGCATACGGCAGTATGTGGTAAAAATCTGGGTCCACTTCTAAATTTGGTACATAAAGAGGCAGGAGTTACTCGAAAGGCCATTTTGGATATTTCCAGGGAGCACCCTGATAAAATCTTGAAGGAAGTACCACATCTTTTGGTACCCACATACCATGAGGTTAGGGCAAAGGATGTGGATTTAAAACGTTTGGGCAGTATCCTCTGGTTAGCCCAGGAGAACGAAACAAAAACTTTTGAAGAGCTTTTGTTGCTGAAGGGAATGGGGCCCCGAACCTTGCAGTCGTTGACCTTAGTGAGTGAAATAATCCATGGGACGCCATCGCGATTTTCAGACCCAGCCCGCTTCTCCTTTGCCCATGGAGGAAAGGATGCCACCCCGTTTCCGGTGCCGACCAGGGTATACGATGAGACTATTTCCGGTTTGAAGGATGCGGTTCAACAGGCAAAAATTGGCAATACGGATAAAATTAAGGCCATTCATAAACTTACGGATTTGGCCCAAAAGGCAGAAAAGGGTTTTCATCCGAATGCAAATTTTGATGCATTGGTCAGAAAGGAAAGGGAGGAATCCTATACATATGGGGGACGAAGTATTTATGGGTTTGCCAAACCAAAAGCTAACTCCCAATTGAATCTATTTGATACTATCAAAGACGGATAATATACTTTTCATTTTTTAATGGTATTATTTCTGTTTAAGCCACAACCTTGGACACAGTGGGGTGAAACAAAATTATTATTACTTAAATTTTGTATACCGTATACAAAATTTAGTATTTTTGATACATGCGTATTTCGGCTGATGAATTGAGTCAACAGGCCTATAAGAAGGTCAAGAAGATGATTGTTTCCAAAAAGCTGTTACCTGGCCAAAAAATCGTCCAGGAACAATTAGCGGACAAATTGGGTATCAGCAGAACTCCTTTGCGTTCCGCCCTACAGATGCTCGAGTCGGAATCGTTGATTAAATCCATACCGCGAAGGGGGGTCATTGTCAGGGAATTTAGCGATGTTGAAATCATTGAAATTTACGATTGCCGAATAGCCCTGGAAAGTACGGCGACCAGACTCTTCACACAAAGGGCTACCCAATCAGAAATAGATAGGTTGCGGAGTTTGCTATTGCCCTTTGAAAGAGGAAAAATCAATACCCGAGCTTATCAAAGAGCGGATAGCGAGTTTCATAATTCCCTCATAAAAAACTGCGGGAACGAATTTTTGTATAATCTGTTCCGGAAGGGAAATCTCCTCGTCTGTATTGATATGATCGGATTGGTGCGTCCACCGCAGGAGACCTTGGAGGAACATTTGGATATTGTTTCGGCCATCCGTTATCGTGACGCCGACCTGGCTGAAAGTCTTATAAGAGAACATTTGGACAAATCAAAGCAACTGATTTGTAAAAAACTAAAAAATGAGGGATAAACCCATGGTCCCTACTCGGTATAAAATGGTCTTCGGTACTTTCCTATTGGCCATGATTGTATTGTTTGACCGTATTTTGCTCTCTGTTGCTAAAGACCCGGTAGGGGAATCCCTTCAGTTAAGCGATACACAAATGGGGTGGGCCATGAGCATTTTTGCCTTGGGCTACGCCTTATTCCAGACACCTGCCGGATTATTGGCGGATAAATACGGTCCTCGGAAAATATTGACAGCGGTGGTGGCCTTATGGTCTATTTTTACGGCCCTGACCGGTGCCGCTTGGAATTATGTTACTTTATTGATCGTCCGTTTTCTTTTTGGAGCGGGAGAAGCCGGGGCCTTTCCTGGTATGGCCCGCGCCATTTATAGTTGGATTCCGCTATCGGAGCGGGGAATTGTAAACGGGATTAATTTTTCGGGAGGTCGTATAGGAGCCGCTTTTGCCTTACCTATGGTGGCCTGGCTGATGGATATAGTCGGATGGCGCATGACATTTCTATTGCTGGGGGTCATAGGGATTTTATGGGGTATCCTATGGTATCTCTGGTTTAGGGACAATCCGGAAGACCATGAGGGGATGTCCGCGTCCGAGGTGAATTACATTCGGGAACATACAAATAGGGACATAAAGGAAGAGAAAAAGGTCAGAATAGATTTTGGAAAATTGTTCCGATCTAAAACGATGTGGCAGTTGATGGGACAGTATTTTGCCAGCAACTTTACGTTCTTTTTCTGTTTAACATGGTTGTTTCCACATATTAAGGAAAAATATGGATTGGATGCATTGGAAGCTGGATTTTACGCCTCCGCACCCCTGATTTTTGGAGCACTTGGAAATTGGTTTTCGGGATTCCTCGTAGATACTATCTATAAGAAAAACCGATGGGCCCTGTCACGAAAAATCCCTGCCATCATTGGATTCTTTCTGGCATCCATTGGCATAGTCGCCAGTGTATACATGGATGAGGTTACGCCGGCCATTATACTCATTTCCATTGCGGTTTTTGGAGCGGATATGACCTTAAGCCCGTCATGGTCGGTTTGTGTGGATGTTGGAAAGCAATTCTCCGGAGCGGTAAGCGGCACCATGAATATGGCCGGAAATATAGGTTCGTTTTTGACCGCTCTGGCATTTCCCTATTTGTTGGAGCTAACCGGTACGGAGGTCCCGTTTTTCTATCTGGCCGCTGGACTGAACCTTTTGGCAATAGTTTTATGGATGAGGGTAAGGCCGCAGCAGCCGTTAAAAATACAGGCCTCTACAGACGCCTAGTACGATATGGGCCTTAATGATATTCGGAAAAATAGAAAGTAGGGGTATACACTAAAATGAAGCAAAAAATAGCACATATTGCCTTGGTCGTTAGGGACTATGATGAAGCCATAACGTTTTACACTCAAAAACTAGACTTTGTTCTTCTTGAGGATACCCAATTGAGTGAAGAAAAAAGATGGGTCCTATTGGCGCCACCGGGCGCCAAGGACTGCTGTCTTTTGTTGGCCAAAGCGGCGAATGAAGAACAACGGCAAAGTATTGGCAACCAATCCGGAGGGAGGGTCTTCCTTTTTCTGTTTACAGACGACTTTTGGAGGGATTATCACAAAATGGTGAATCGCAAGATTAACTTCCTAAGGCCGCCAAAGGAAGAAGAATATGGCAAAGTAGCCGTGTTTGAAGATTTATACGGGAACAAGTGGGACCTGTTGGAACCGAGTCGAATCAATAAAGGAGTCCTACCTAAGTAAAAGTTGACTATCAATGATTACAAGAAAAGATTTTAAGGAAGTGTGCCAAAAATCCTTGGAGATGATTCAGGAGGCTGGAATTTACCTAACGGAAGAAGACAAGAAGAATATCACTGCTGCTGATTTTGGTCTAAACAATATTAAGAAAGAAGGTGTACAAATCCTTACCCTATTCGATACGGATCGCATGGCCGCAAAGATTCTGGTGTTGCTTCCCTACCAAACCGAGCCTGAACATTGGCATCCACCTGTAGGGGATGATCCGGGAAAGGAAGAAGTTATCCGCGGAATTTGGGGAGACCTTACCTTTTACATTCCTGGAGAAGACAATATGAAAGAAGGTTTTATAGTGGGAGGAAAGGAAAAATGCTACACCATGCGCCATGAGATAGCCATTGCCCCGGGGGATCAATTAATAT
Organism: Ulvibacterium sp.; assembly: GCF_028285715.1. Lineage (GTDB taxonomy): Bacteria > Bacteroidota > Bacteroidia > Flavobacteriales > Flavobacteriaceae > Ulvibacterium. The sequence goes on along the minus strand of NZ_JANQOO010000020.1, from coordinate 23,581 downwards.
TACCTCCGGGCACCAAACATTGGTTTCAGGCAGGAAAACGGGGGGCGGTTATGTACTCGTTTTCAACAAAGGTAACCGACCTTTTAGACCAGTTTACCGACCCCAATATTGTAAGGGAAACAAAAATTGAAGAATAGTAAGCGATATATTTAAACAGTGCTTTCCTTGGAAACCAAAGTTGTATTCAAGGGGGCATTTGAAATTTTAAACACATGAAACAAAGTATCATAACCGCTTTTTTGGGTCGGACACAAGATCGATTTTCGGAATATCAAAATCCTACTTCCTTGGAGGAACGTTTAGATCTCGTCGTCAAAATTCCCGGGGTGGACGGGGTGGAAATCGTATATCCCTATGAAACCGAAGAGGCGGAATTCACCAAAAAAATGTTCATAGAGAGAGGCTTGAGTTTTGCCGCGGTCAATGCCAATATCAAAAAGGAGACCCAATGGGTTCCCGGGGCACTTTCAAGACCGGATTCCGATTTACGAAAAGGAGCCATAGAAATCATAAAGGAAGCCAAGGAATATGCCAAGGCCGTCGGGGCGCCTTTGGTGACCTGTTGTCCCCTATCCGATGGATACGATAATCTCTTTCAGGTAGACTACCCCAAGGCCTGGCGATATATGGTGGATTCGGTTGCCGAGACCGCCGATTATCTTCCGGAAATCCCTTTGTTTATTGAATATAAGATCAATGAGACCCGGGTTCATGCCCAATTGGACAATTGCGCCAAGACCATACTCTTCTTAAAGGATGTGGGCAATCAGGCTACAGGGGTGACTATTGATTTTGGCCATGCACTGCTCGCCAAGGAAAATCCGGCGCAGGTGATTGCCCTTTGTGAGGAAACGGGGACGGATTACTACTTACACACCAATGACAACGATTTTAACTTTGATTGGGACTTGATTTCAGGTTCCCGAAATTTTCTCCATACGGTGGAATTTCTATTTTACGCCAAGGAATACGGGTATGATAAATATTTTACCGCCGATGCCTCCCCACGTATTTTTGATATGATCGGATTTTTTTCCGAACATGCGGAAATTAACCTCGCCATTTGGAATCTGGTGGATAAACTTGATCGTAAAAAATATCGAAAATTGATGTATGAGGAAAAGCATATGGATTTGATGCAATTGGTACGGAAGGAAATCTACAGATTGTAGATGGTTTTATACCCTGTTGAAGCTGGGAACAGGAAAGTAATCTATTTAAGTCAATTGCGGTTTGGGTTTTCTACTGGCGAGATATACGCCCAATAGGACCAAACATGCCGCTAGAAGCTTAATGGTAGTTAAGCTGTCCTTTCCTGTTGCAACGGCATATAGAATTCCAATTAACGGTTGTACATATACAAAGGCACTTAAAGTAGATGCCTTTAATTGGGTTAAGGCAAAAATGTTGAAGAGATAGGTACAAAAGGTAGTGCCTACTACCACAAAAACAATGCGCCAAATGGCTTCAAAAGGCAGATTGAGCCAATCGATTTCCATAACTTCGGTATATCCAAAAGGGAGGCAAATTAGGATTCCAAGGGTAAATAACCATTTCATAAAGGTAAACGGGTGGTATTTGGCAATCAGTATTTTGGCCACAATGAGATAGGAACCATAGAAAACCGAGTTCATGAAAATCAAAAAATTGCCCAATGGGATATTGGGTGCGTCCTGCCTGATCTCGGAACCAAATACAATAAGCCCCAAAGCACCCAGAAGACCAATGGCAATACCCAAAACTTTTTGGGGAAAAATTTTTTCCTTGATCAAGAGGGCGGACAATATTAGAACGATGATAGGCGTAATCGTAATTAAAACCGCACTGTTGATGGGTGTGGATAAGGCAAGTCCCTTAAAAAAGACCAACATGTTTACGCCCATGCCCAGAATGGCACAGACCAACATGCGCAGATAATCCTTTTTCTCTATTTTCTCCTTAGGTCCAAAAACTGAAATAATCCAAAACAAAATGGATGCCCCTACAACGCGAAACATAATAAAACCAAAAGGTTGTACATAATGAGGCATCACCCCTTTGGCAATAGTGTGGTTAATGCCATAGATAGTAGTGGCGCCTATGGCGGCTAATATGGCAAGTGTTCGCTTGTTCAAGAGTGTATGGCTCCTTTAGCGGACGCTACCACTTTTTTGCTATTTCCAATAAAAATCTGGCCATCAACCAAAATCACAGGGCGTTTCAAAAAAGTGTAGTGACCCAAAATTAAATCCCTGTAGTCATTTTCGGTCAGGTTTTGCTCCCCAAGATTACGCTGCCGAAAAAGCATGGCCCTACGGCTGAACAAGGCCTCATAACTGTTGGATAGCCCATGCATCTCATCCAATTGCGAAGGAGTAATGGGTTCCGTTTTTATATCCTGTAGTACTACACCTTTTAGAGGTTCCAATTCCTTGAGAATACGCTGACAGGTGGTGCATGTACTTAAGTGGTATATTTTTCGCATAGGATATGTTTTTAATTTTCAAAAGATGGTATGCATGCCTACCCGAACATGAGGTAAAGTGGGAAAAAGTCGAAATAGGTACCTTTCATTTAGCTGAATACAAAGAAACCAATTTCCAGTAAGATAATCCATATTTTTCAATGGTAATCTAGGAATCGGTCAATGCAAAATCCACCGCTTTTTCCGCATGGATGCGGGTTGTATTGAATGTGGGGATGGCTACGTCCAATTCCGAAATCAACAAGGGTAGTTCCGTGCAACCCAAAATAACGCCTTGCGCACCTTTTTTGGTTAGACCTTCAATGATTTGGATACAGATCTGTTTTGAACTCTCCATAAATCTGCCCTTTACCAATTCGTTGTAGATAATGGTATGGACGGCTTGCCTTTCCTGCTCGGATGGGATGATAACCTCCAATCCATAAGTGTCTTCTAAAATTTTGGTATAAAAATCCTTTTCCATCGTAAACTTTGTGCCTAATAAGGCAATTTTCTTTAGACCCTTGGCCTGGATTGCCTCTCCGGTGGCGTCGGCAATATGTAGAAAGGGGATAGCGGTAGATTGGGTTATGCGGTCGCTTACTAAATGTATGGTATTGGTACAAAGGAGGGTCATATCCGCCCCGGCCTTTTCCAGTTTAACTGCATGATTGGCCATAAGATCACCAATTTTATTCCAGTTTCCCTTGAAGGTAAGCTCTTCGATTTCCGAAAAATCAACTGAGGTCATAATACTTTTTGCGGAATGTGACCCGCCCAAACGTTCTTTGACCATTGTATTGGTATACTCGTAATATATCTTTGAAGATTCCCAACTCATACCCCCGATTAATCCGATTGTTTTCATTTATTTAAAAAATTTTTTTTCATGATAATGAGCATAACAGTCCCGATGGCTGTAGGCACTGCTTAGACCAACCGCTTATGCTACCGTTGGCCATTAATAGTTTTGTCGTCGGCGGGCAAGTTCGCACTAAAAACTAAATATTTTGGTTGGTATTCAAAAAACTAATTTTGTTTGTGCTCATTTCATATGGTTTCCAAAGTTATTTTGTTTTGCACATTTCCGAAGCTCCATCGATTGTTGCCGATGTCAGCCAATCCTTGATAAAGAGAATGGTTTTATAGCTTTTTTTCTCCAAATGATAGTCATAATCGGGAAGCATACATTCCAGTTTATTTCTCATGTCGTTGCTCGTTAAAGGTTAACATATTTATATTTCGCTAATTATCGATTTATTAATCTAAAAAAACACTATAACTCCTTGCTTAAGGAATTGATATAGGCTTCGATTATTTTTTCATTTCTTCTGTAATAGGTCCATTTTCCATGTCGTGTAGGGATAACTAAATCTACATTTTGCATGGCGGTAAGATATGTAGAGACAGTGGATTGCGATAATCCGGTCTTGTCCTGAATAAAGCCGACACAAACACCATCGTCAAAATGATCGATATCCTGATGAGGTGGAAAATTCGATTCCGGATCTTTTAACCACTTTAAGATATTTACCCGGGTCTCGTTTGATAATACTTTACTAATTTCGACAATGTCCATGAGACAAACATACGATATATTTATATATCTAGAATAATAGATATGTATTTTAACTTACTTTTAAAACCTATATTTTGAAGAAACTATTTAGCATTACCCTACAAAACCGAAAGAACCTCCTTGGCATTCTGGAAAATACCTCAAAGGAAACGCTGATAAAGATTCCAAAGGGCTATCGAAACAGTATTTGGTGGAACATTGCTCATATAGTGGTCACCCAACAATTATTGGTATATAATCTAAGTAACGTACCTATGCTTGTTACCCCAGAAATAGTGGACAAATTCAAAAAGGGGACCGTGCCCGATGGTACCATGGAGGATGGGGAAAAGGAACGGATCGCTTCACTTTTGATTTCCACCGTAGAGCGTACGGAAGAGGATTTTAAAAAAGGGATATTTACAGAATTTAATGAATATACGACCAGTGCCCGGGTAACCTTAAAAAATGTTGAGGACGCCATTGCCTTCAATGTTTTTCACGAAGGCTTACATTTAGGTGCGATACGTTCGTTACAGAAAGCCTTGGCAAGCTAATCTAGGATTTGGCCTTTTTCGCCAGATATTTCTTTACCTCTTCATAAGGAAGGGTCAGTTCTAGTGGACCATCTGCATATGAAGCGACTTCATAGGGATTGTAGCGCAGTTGTATGCCTTTTTCGGTAAAGCCAATGTTTTCGGGAAGATAAAAGGAATCCTTCTCGAACATGAATCCAGTATGGTTAATGGACTTGTCCATGGGAATTTTTTCCTGTTCCCGGAACTTGGTTTCCGCGAAACGTTCAAAGTCTTTCTGATTTATAAAAAGTTGTCGATTTTCAAGTTCCTTCCCTTTATTTTTATCAAAATTCAAGAACTGTTTTGAGCTATATCCGTGGGCCCCTCCGGTAAAGATATAGGAGTTGAGTTCCAGGGTAAGAAAAACATCATCTTCATAGATAACCCGCCCTTCAATTTTGGCTTCCCACCCTATGGTCTCGTCCGCATAGAGTCGTTTCAGCTCCAGATAGCCATTTTTAAAGGATTCGATGGCCTCTTCCGGACTAGAGGCCGCTATGTCCTCATCAAAATTAAGAATGTCGATGACCTCTTCTTCCAGGGCAGTGTTGATCGTGGAGGCCAGTTTGGTATTTTCCAATGCCTTGGGGATAGAAACTGATACTTCAGGACAGTCCGCACACGAATCGCCATGTAAAACAAAGGGTTCAAATGTTAGTTTGTCCTGGTTTTTGCAACTTATAAGCAATATGAACAAGAGGATAAAGCTAAATATAGGTCTCATGTAATGTAAGTGTTTCAATGTTTGGGGCGTAATTGTATGCTTCCAAAGATAACGATACATTTGCATCCATAATTATATGATATGAGCGAAAAAAAGTTAAAGTTCAACAGTAAGACCATCCACGGCGGGCAAGAACCGGACAAGGCCTATGGTGCGGTAATGCCACCGATATACCAAACTTCAACGTATGCCCAGACTACTCCGGGAGGGCATCAGGGCTATGAGTATTCCCGTAGTGCCAATCCCACAAGGACCGCATTGGAAAATGCCCTTGCCAGTATTGAGAACGGAAAATATGGACTGGCTTTTGCCAGCGGTCTCTCGGCCATGGATGCCGTTATTAAATTATTGAATCCCGGTGATGAGGTAATCTCTACGAACGACCTTTATGGGGGAAGTTATCGTTTGTTTAGACAGGTTTTTGAAAAATATGGTATAGCCTTTCATTTCATAGGAATGCAGGATGTCCACGCAATTGAAAAACACATCAACGATAGAACAAAGCTTATTTGGGTGGAGACCCCCACCAACCCGATGATGAACGTTGTGGATATAAAGGCGGTTTCTCTTTTGGCTAAAAAACATGCACTTTTACTAGCGGTAGATAACACCTTTGCGACACCCTATTTGCAACAACCTTTAGATCTTGGTGCGGATATCGTTATGCACTCGGCTACGAAGTATTTGGGAGGTCACAGTGATGTAGTGGTAGGTGCTTTGGTCGTGAAGGAAAAGGAATTGGCGGATAAGCTCTATTTTCTTCAAAATGCCAGTGGTGCGGTTTGCGGGCCAATGGATAGTTTTTTGGTACTTCGTGGTATAAAGACGTTACATGTACGCATGCAAAGACATTGCGAGAATGGGAAGGCAATTGCCGAATTTTTAAAAAGGCACCCTAAAATTGAAAAAGTGTATTGGCCCGGTTTTACGGATCATCCCAATCACGGAATTGCCAAAGCACAGATGAAGGACTTTGGTGGAATGGTGTCCTTTGTGACCAAAGGAAGCAATTATGCCGATGCCGTCAAGATAGTGGAAAGACTCCAGGTCTTTACCTTGGCCGAATCTCTGGGAGGGGTAGAAAGTTTGGCCGGTCATCCGGCAAGTATGACCCATGCCAGCATTCCTAAGGAAGAACGGGAGAAAAGCGGAGTTGTTGATGCCTTGATAAGATTAAGCGTGGGTATAGAGGATATTGATGATTTAATTGCTGATTTGGAACAGGCCATAGTATAGTTTAACCTTGATTTTATTCAAGGTGAAGAAAATGTCCGTTACCCCCCGATTAAGTTTTCGCAAGTCCATATTTTGCTCTTCCCGCAGGGGATGGAAAGGTTAATATGAAATAGATGTCAAGTAAAATAATTATCAAATTTTAGAAAAAAGAGGGTTTAAATTATTGAAATGTCATAATTTCGCCCCATTATTTTATTTTCATCAATAATCCATGAATATATAAGTTTATGAAACGAGCATTAAGGAATTTTAATAATTACTTCACAAAGGGTAATGTTTAAAATTATTAATGCGAGAACGTAGTGGTTACATGTGTTCTCAATTTTTTAATTATTTTATTTTCAATTAATTACAAAAATTTAAACGTGTGAAACAAAAAATAAAAGCCTTTATGGACGAGGTAAGGGCCCGCAATGGTCATGAACCGGAGTTCCTCCAAGCGGTACAGGAAGTTGCCGATACCGTTATTCCATATATAGCGGATAACGAAATATATAACGGAAAGAATATTTTGTTACGTATGGTAGAGCCCGAACGTCTCATTTCTTTTCGGGTAGCCTGGGTGGATGATGATGGGGAAATTCATGTAAACCGAGGATACCGCATACAAATGAATTCGGCTATTGGACCCTATAAGGGCGGACTTCGTTTTCATCCAACCGTCAATGCAAGTATTCTAAAGTTTTTGGCCTTTGAACAGGTTTTCAAAAATAGCCTTACCACATTACCCATGGGCGGAGGAAAAGGAGGGTCCGATTTTGATCCCAAGGGCAAATCCGATGATGAGGTTATGCGGTTTTGCCATGCCTTTATGGCGGAACTCTTTAGGCACATTGGACCTTTTACCGATATCCCAGCCGGGGACATCGGAGTGGGAGCCCGGGAAATCGGATTTCTTTTTGGAAAGTACAAAAGGATTCAAAACGAGTTCACCGGGGTTTTGACAGGAAAGGGACTGTCATGGGGCGGATCTAAAATACGTCCCGAGGCAACAGGTTATGGAACCGTATATTTTGCACAGGATATGTTACTTACCAAAAATGATGACATTGATGGGAAAAAGGTAGTTATCTCCGGTTCCGGGAATGTGGCGCAGTTTGCTGCGGAAAAAACTTTACAGCTAGGTGGCAAAGTGGTGACGCTTTCTGATTCCGGAGGATATATTTACGATAAAGAAGGCATAGATAAGGAGAAACTGGCCTTTGTAATGGACTTGAAGAACAACAAACGTGGAAGGATTTCCGAATATTTGGATAAGTATCCATCCGCTGAATATCACAAGGGAAAAACACCTTGGGAAGTACCTTGTGATATAGCACTGCCTTGTGCTACTCAAAACGAGCTTAACGGTGAAGATGCCAAAACCTTAATCAAAAATGGCTGCATTTGTGTAGCGGAAGGAGCGAATATGCCTTCTGCCTTGGAAGCTGTACATACCTTTCAAGATGCCAAAATCCTATTTGCGCCAGGTAAGGCCTCCAATGCGGGAGGCGTGGCGACCTCTGGATTGGAAATGTCCCAAAACTCCCTTCGTATCAGTTGGACAAGGGAAGAAGTAGATGAAAGGTTAAAGGGCATAATGAAGGACATCCATGATTCCTGCATTGAGCATGGCTTGGAAGAAGACGGTTATTGTAACTATGTAAAAGGTGCAAATATTGCGGGCTTTGTAAAAGTTGCCGATGCCATGTTGGCCCAAGGGGTCATTTAATCGATATTTTTAGACGTTCCTAATCGAAATTAGACCTGTTAGGTTTTTAAACCTGACAGGTCTTCCTATTTTTTCCGATTATCTTTACCTATGCCAAACCGGAACCAATGCAAGTCACCACCAAAGCCATTGTCCTCTCGTCCATAAAATATGGAGATACCAGTTTAATTGTTAAAGCCTATACTTTGTCGGATGGATTAAAATCCTACCTGCTAAAGGGAGTGTTGGCGTCTAAAAAGGGAAAATTGAAATCAGCCTATTTTCAACCGTTGACCCAATTGGAATTAGTAGCGAACCACAAGAATAAAGGAACCTTGGAAAGCATTCGCGAGGTTAAGGTGTATTATCCATATCAAACATTACATATGGATATCGCCAAGAATGCCATGACCCTCTTTTTGGCCGAAATGCTGGGCAGTAGTATCCATGAAGAGGAACCCAATGCAGGACTTTTCCATTTTCTGGAGGCGTCTATGCAATGGCTGGATGCACATCATGAAATCTCCAACTTTCACTTGTTTTTCTTATTGGATTTGACGAAATACTTGGGTTTTTATCCGGATATATCTAGGATACACGAACCTAATTTTGATCTTTTGGAAGGAGAGTTTACCAAAATACCATCACTTCACCCGAGTTTGGCCGGCAAAAATTTGGATTACTTCAAAAAGTTTTTGGGCATAAATTTTGATGGGATACACACAATTAAAATGAACAAAACCGACCGACAAGAACTCCTAAAATCCCTGGTCCTATATTATGAATTGCATTTACAGGGGTTTCGAAGGCCCAAGTCGCTTGCCGTATTAAATGAAGTATTCCGCTAGTATGTACAGAATAGCGTTCATTTGTAGCTTTTTGATGTCCTATTTCATATCTGCACAGGAAATTAGCATTTTGGATTTGGATACTGGGGCACCTATCCTAAATGTCGCCGTTTACAATTTGGATAAGAGCAAGACGGTCCTATCCGACTATAACGGGAAGTGTGATCTTACCAATTTTGACCGACATGAGCGTATTACTTTTAAACATTTAAGCTATGAGGTGAAGAAGCTCACCAAGACACAGATTTTAAGGCGAGGAGGAAAAGTCTTCCTTATAATGCGAGCGGAACAATTGGATGAAGTGGTTATGTCCATTTCCAAATGGGAACAACAGAAGAAAGATATCCCACAAAAAATAATTGCCATAAATGCAAGGCAAATCGCCCAGATCAATCCGCAGACCTCTGCGGACCTTCTACAAAATAGCGGGAAGATTTTTGTCCAAAAAAGTCAGTTGGGCGGTGGCAGCCCAATGATACGGGGTTTTGCAACGAATCGATTGTTGCTTTCGGTGGACGGGGTACGTATGAACAACGCCATTTTTAGGGGCGGCAATATTCAAAACGTTATTTCCATTGATCCGTTTAACATAAAAAATACGGAAGTGATATTTGGTCCGGGATCGGTAATTTATGGTAGTGATGCCATAGGGGGGGTAATGAACTTTTATACGAAAAAACCAGTCTTTGCAGAAACCGATAGTGCTTTGGTTTCCGGGAATGCCTTTTACCGATTTGCCTCGGCCAATTTGGAAAATACCATACATGCCGATGTAAGCTTTGGAAAACAAAAATGGGCTTTTTTAACCAGCACTTCCTATAATGATTTTGGAAACTTGCAAATGGGGTCCCACGGCCCGGATTCCTATTTAAGAAGAAGTTATGTAACCACGCGCAACGGTGAGGACAGGGTGGTTGCCAATCAAAATCCCAGGGAACAGGTTCCCTCTGGATATAATCAAATCAATCTGATGCAGAAAATCGTCTTTAGACCCAACAAAATTTGGGATTACAGCCTAGGGCTTCATTATTCCGAAACCTCGGACTATGCAAGATACGATCGTTTAATACGGCCCGGGAACAATGGAAACGAGTTTAGATCGGCGGAATGGCTCTATGGCCCACAGAAATGGTTTATGGGGAATTTACAAATCGAGAAAAAAGGACAAAACAAATTCTATGATGGACTAAAAGTAACTGCGGCTTATCAGCGTTTTGAGGAAAGTAGAAACAATCGGAATTTTGGTGAACCCACCCAGTTTACCACGGAGGAAAAAGTAGATGCATTATCCGCCAATGTCGATTTTGAAAACAAGAGAATAGGGGACCTTAGGCTTTATTATGGAGCGGGCTATGTTTTTAACAAGGTGCATTCTGATGGAAGCCAAAGAGATATTGAAACGAATGTACTATCTAATGCTGCTTCACGCTATCCGGATGGATCCACTTGGCAGACTGTTGCAGGATATGTAAACGGGGAGTATAAGGCCAAACCCAACTTTGTATTGCTTTCCGGTTTGCGATATAGCCATGTATGGGTCAATGCCATTTTTGACAAGACCTTTTATCCCTTTCCTTTTGATACGGCGGACTTAAGTACCGGTGCCCTCACCGGAAGTTTGGGATTTAGTTGGTTTCCAAGGGCCAATCTTCAAATAACCTGGAACGGATCTACAGGGTTCAGGGCTCCTAACATTGATGATGTCGGAAAAATTTTTGATTCCGAACCAGGATCTGTGGTCGTTCCAAATCCGGATTTGGAACCTGAGTATGCCTATAATACGGAATTGGGGATACAAAAGAATTTTGATGATAAGGTAGTTTTAAAAGGCGCGGCCTTTTATACTTATCTGGTGGATGCGCTGGTAAGGAGGGACTATCAGTTCAATGGAGAGACCCAGATCGAGTATAATGGGGAACCAAGCAACGTCCAGGCCATCCAGAATGCCGCCAAGGCCTATGTTTATGGGTTTGAATTGGGCTTGGAGGCATTTTTGTCCGATAACTGGTCCATAGCCTCCAATCTTACCATTACGGAAGGTATAGAAGAAGAGGCAGATGGTACGGATTCCCCCGCCCGTCATGTGGCCCCTACATTTGGCGATTTTCATATTGTTTGGAAAAACCAAAGATTACGTACAGATCTTTTTTTGAACTACAATGGGGAAATTGCCTTCGAAAATCTGGCCCCATCCGAGCGAAGCAAGGACTATATCTATGCGACTGATTCCAATGGAAACCCTTTTTCTCCCTCCTGGTATACTTTAAATTTCCGTTCACAATTCGCTGTGTCCAATGCCATAAAGGCATCCCTGAATCTGGAAAATCTAACGGACCAAAGATACCGTCCCTATTCTTCGGGAATAAGCGCTCCTGGGATTAATTTTGTCCTTGGACTGGGTTATCGTTTTTAAATTAAAAACCCCCGACCAATGGTCAAGGGTTTACGTAAACTTTTTGCCAAGGATTTACTTGGAACCACCGTCTACGGCCTCCTTTGCTTTATTGGCTGCATCTTTAACATCTTCGCCTGCTTCCTTGGCCTTGTCCAAAGCGTTTTCTCCGGCCACTTTTATACCATCTGCGGCATCCTCCGCACCTTCTTTGATATCCTCTCCCAATTCTTTGGCTTTTTCCATGGCATCTTCGCCCATTTCCTTAAGATCTTGGCCGGTTTCCTCTAGGGCCTCCTCTGTTTGTTCGGCGGCATCCTTTGCCTTATCCGCAGTTTCCCTACAGGATACGAAGGCAAAACTTAAGGCTAGCATCAAAATGGAAATTACAATTAGTTTTTTCATGTTTTTAAGTTTATATGTTTGTTTACCAGTTAATGATGCAATGATATACGCTGAAATAGGATTCGTGGACGCCAAAGTATTGACAAATAAGCCTTGGACCGTTCTTATGGTTGTTTTTCATAGGGTTGCCAATCAAGTAATCCAATCAAAATTCTTAATTTTGCAGCCTCAATTTGTAGTATAGGTAAGACCGATATGAAGTTTTCGGAATATAAAGGGTTGGATTTGCCAAAAGTGGCCAAGGAAGTACTTGACTTCTGGAAAGAGCAGGACATCTTTGAAAAGAGTGTGTCCTCCAGGGAAGGTAAGCCAAGTTATGTGTTTTATGAGGGTCCCCCTTCTGCCAACGGCATGCCAGGAATCCATCATGTTATGGCCCGTACCATCAAGGATATATTCCCGCGCTATCAAACGATGAAAGGATTTCAGGTAAAGCGAAAAGCCGGGTGGGATACCCATGGATTGCCTGTGGAACTGGGTGTTGAAAAGGAATTGGGCATCACAAAGGAGGACATTGGTAAAAAAATCACGATTGAGGACTATAACGACGCCTGTAAAAAAGCCGTTCTACGCTATACGGATGTCTGGAACGAGATGACCGAAAGGATAGGATACTGGGTGGATATGGAGAACGCTTACATTACCTACAAATCCAAATACATGGAGTCCGTATGGTGGTTGTTGAAGCAGATTTATGATAAAGGGCTTATCTACAAAGGATACACCATTCAACCGTATTCCCCAAAGGCAGGTACAGGATTGAGCACACATGAACTCAACCAGCCCGGCACCTATCAGGATATCACGGATACTACCGTTGTGGCGCAGTTTAAGGCAAAAAAGGAAACCCTTCCGGATTTTCTCAAGGATTTTGAGGAAGATATTTACTTTTTGGCCTGGACTACCACACCCTGGACGTTGCCTTCCAATACGGCGCTCACCGTAGGACCCAAAATCGATTATGTATTGGTCAGAACATTCAATCAATACACTTTTGAACCTGTTCATGTGATATTGGCCAAAGCTTTGCTAGGGAAACAATTTGGAGGTAAATTTTTTGAAACCGAAAATGAAGGTGACTTTGCTGATTTCACCAAAGCTGATAAGAAAATCCCTTATCGGGTATTGGCAGAAGCCAAAGGGAAAAATTTGGTAGACATTGGCTATGAACAATTGCTGGACTATGCCCTGCCCTATCAAAATCCGGAGAATGCCTTTCGCGTTATTATTGGGGACTTTGTAACTACCGAGGATGGTACGGGAATTGTGCATACCGCCCCTACGTTTGGCGCGGACGACATGCAAGTGGCCCAAAAAGCGGAACCCCCCGTTCCACCTATGCTGGTCTTGGACCAAAATGGCAATCCGGTTCCTTTGGTAGACCTTCAAGGCCGATTCCGACCGGAAATGGAAGAATTGGCGGGCAAATATGTAAAGAACGAGTATTATAATGAGGGTACCGCTCCCGAAAGATCTGTCGACGTTGAGATCGCTATAAGGCTCAAGGAAGAAAACAAGGCCTTTAAGGTGGAGAAATATGTACATAGCTATCCAAATTGTTGGCGGACTGATAAACCGATACTCTATTATCCTTTGGATTCTTGGTTTATTAAGGTAACCGAGGTGAAGGACAGGATGTATGAGTTGAACCAACAAATCAATTGGAAGCCCAAGGCTACCGGCGAGGGCAGGTTTGGAAATTGGTTGGCCAATGCCAATGATTGGAACCTGTCCCGATCACGTTATTGGGGAATCCCACTTCCTATTTGGCGTACAGAGGACGGTAATGAGGAAATTATTATTGGTTCAGTGGAACAGTTGAAAGAGGAAATGAACAAATCTGTCAAAGCCGGATTGATGGAGAAGGATGTCTTCGATGATTTTGTCGTTGGGGATATGTCCGAGAAGAATTACGAAAAAGTAGATCTCCATAAAAACATCGTAGATGAAATTGTTTTGGTCTCTCCATCGGGCAAGGCCATGAAGCGGGAAAGCGATCTTATCGATGTATGGTTCGATAGTGGTTCAATGCCCTATGCGCAGTGGCATTATCCCTTTGAGAATGCACAATGGGTTGATAACGGAGAGACCTTCCCTGCAGATTTCATCGCCGAAGGTGTGGATCAAACCAGAGGATGGTTTTATACCTTACATGCCATAGCTACCATGGTCTTTGATTCAGTAGCCTATAAAAATGTGGTATCCAACGGATTGGTGCTGGATAAGGACGGGAAAAAGATGTCCAAACGCTATGGAAATGCGGTAGACCCTTTTGAGACAATGGAAGAGCATGGTCCCGATGCCACGCGTTGGTATATGATTTCCAATGCCAATCCATGGGACAACCTAAAGTTTGATGTTGAGGGCATTGTAGAGGTAAAACGCAAATTTTTTGGGACACTGTACAATACCTATTCCTTTTTTGCACTTTATGCCAATATAGACGAATTCGATTATTCGGAAAAGGAAATACCTTTACATGAACGACCCGAAATAGACCGATGGATTCTTTCAGAATTGAACTCCTTGATTAGACTGGTGGACGAGGCTTATGCCGCTTACGAGCCTACCCGGGCCACCCGGGCCATATCAGAGTATGTGCAGGAGAATCTAAGTAATTGGTATGTTCGTCTCTGTAGAAGGCGTTTTTGGAAGGGAGATTATCAAAAGGACAAGATTTCGGCTTATCAAACCTTGTTTACTTGCTTGGAAACGATAGCCAAGCTTTCAGCTCCGGTAGCACCCTTTTTTATGGATCGGTTATATAAGGATTTGACAAAGGCCATAAACAGGGAAGCTTTTGAAAGTGTGCATTTGACCAATTTCCCGGAATATGATGCTTCGATGATCAATGAAGTGCTCGAAAGCAAAATGGAAAAAGCACAGCATATATCATCCTTGGTGCTTTCCATTCGTCAAAAAGAGAGGATAAAAGTACGTCAGCCATTACAAAAGATTATGATTCCTGTCTTGGACGAGAAACAGAAAGGGGAAATAGAGGCTGTTTCGGATTTGATAAAATCAGAAGTAAATGTAAAGGAAATAGAATTGTTGGATGATGCTTCCGGCATCCTTGTCAAGCAAATAAAACCAAATTTCAAGATTTTGGGCCCAAGATTTGGGAAGGATATGAAAAACATTGCCCGATCTATTGGGAATTTGGGACAAGAGGATATCCAAAAAATCGAACGGGACGGCGAAATATCGCTTGACATTGAAAATAAAATTATTAAATTACAGTTAGATGATGTAGAGATTTCCTCGCAGGACATAGAAGGTTGGCTTGTGGCCAGTTCCGGGACTTTAACGGTAGCTTTGGACGTAACTATAGACGACGAGCTAAAAAAAGAGGGTATTGCCAGGGAATTGGTGAACCGTATTCAAAATCTGCGAAAAGAATCTGGCTTTGAGGTTACCGATAAAATCGATATAAAAATCCTTAAGGATGGATTGGTCGAAAAAGCGGTGGAAAGCAATTTGAAGTATATAAAGACTGAAACTTTGACTGCTGAGCTGGGTTTTGAGGAAAAATTGGAAAAAGGTACTGAAGTAGCCTTTGATGAGATAAATACAAAATTATTGATTGAAAAACACTAAGGATATGGCACAAGATTTAAAAGTTAGGTATTCCGATAAGGACTTGGCAGAATTCAAAGCACTTATAGAGGAAAAAATAGAGAAGGCCAAAAGCCATTTAGATCTTTTAAAGAGTTCATATATGAACGATGGTGACAATGGTACGGATGACACCTCACCGACCTTTAAGGCTTTTGAAGAAGGTTCGCAGACTATGAGCAAAGAGGCCAACACCCAATTGGCCATTAGACAGGAAAAGTTTATCCGGGACCTAAAAAATGCCCTTTTACGCATTGAAAACAAAACCTATGGGATATGCAGGGTAACGGGTAAGCTTATCAATAAGGAAAGATTAAAACTTGTGCCCCATGCTACCTTGAGTATAGAGGCCAAGAACATGCAGAAATAATCAATCCGTTACGAGGAAACAAAATTAACCCATGGTTTTCATTGGATACCATGGGTTTTTTGGTTTTAGGGTGGAGATAACGCCGTATTTCGGATTTAATCGAACTTCTCGACCGTTTGCATTTCGTTTTTTTGCTCTCTTTTCAAATAAAAGTTGACAACAAATTAGTTTTGGAAAATCACTTGAAACAACAAATGGCAAATAAGCAGGATAACAGGAGATATCTATCTGAGGAAAACCAAATAATATAACTATTTTTGCCCACTCTAACAGCACTATAATCAATGGGCTTAAAGAAATCTGTCTTACTTATATTGATAGTTCTGATTATAGATCAGCTTAGCAAGATATATATCAAAACTCATTTTGTACTTGGAGAATCTGTAGATGTTCTTAGTTGGTTTAAAATATTGTTCATAGAAAATTCCGGAGCGGCCTGGGGGGCAAAGTTGAGTGATTTTTTACCGATTTCCGAATCCATAGGAAAATTGATCTTAACAATTTTTAGATTATTTGCCGTAGCAGGAATAGGATATTGGCTTTACGATACTATATTAAAGAACTCTTCCAGAACCTTGATTTTAGCAGTTTCCCTAATTTTTGCCGGAGCTTTGGGAAATATCATCGATTCTGTTTTCTATGGCATGTTATTTAACGATAGTACCGGACAGGTAGCCACTATGTTTTCCGATGAACCCTATGGAAGTCTTTTCTATGGCAAGGTAGTGGACATGCTGTATTTTCCAATGATTGATGCTACTTGGCCCGAATGGGTACCCTATTTTGGGGGAAACAACTTTCGCTTCTTTGAACCCGTATTCAACGTTGCCGATACGGCTATAAGCACGGGTGTGGGAATATTATTGGTCTTTAACAAAAAGGCCTTCGGAAAAAAAGAAGATGTGAGAACACCTGCCGAAACAAATCAGGAAGGAGAAAATGTGTAGATTTCTTCCGGGGTTACACAATAGTTCAAGGGAATATCCTCGGCACTAATATCGGTAATGCTTTTTTCTGCTTCGAATAAAGAAACCCCCACTTTTATAATATCCGATCGGCACTCCTTCAAAAATCTGTCATAAAATCCCTTTCCGTACCCTACTCTGTTTCCTTGGACATCAAAGGCCAACAGCGGAATAAAAACAACATCGATTAATTGTGAAGCAACTTCTTTGCATTTTACGGGTTCGGGAATCTGCCAAACGCTTTTTTTAAGTTTTGTATTATCGGACAATAAGCAATTTAAAAGTCTATTATTGGAGTCTACTTTGGGAACTACAACATTTTTATTTCTTCCCTGAAGAATGGAAAGCGTAAAGGAGGTATCAATTTCTTTTTTCTGCGCAATGGACAGAAAAATATGATAATAATCAAAGGACCATATGGGGAGTTGTAAAAGCCTGTTGGTAATATGTAAGCTGGAATTAATTAGCGATGGTACGGAAATCTCTTCCCTTAATTTGGAGTATTGCTTTCGTAAATCTTTTTTCAACATTGGGGTTGATTAAGATTTCTACGAGAGGGTGAGAAAGAGGGGTCAATCCTTTGCTGCTACCGCAAAATAGACCTTAAAAAAAAGCATCAATATTAAGTAGGTGCCCAAAGTGATAAGATAACTGTCCATGCATTCATTGATTTTATGCTTTAAATGTAGCGAAAAAAAAACGTATTGCCCCCACTAAATGCTCTTTTTTATCGATGAAATGCACATTTTTAGGCAATTTTTAACATTTTAATAAAGCTATTATAATTTTAAGTTAAACAGAAATTCAATGTAAATAATTGAAAATTAAATACTTACATAAGGATTACTGATTATAAATGTCGTAAAATGCCGTGTAGAATATTGTTTATGAATCATTTCTGCCTCCAAAATCTTTCTTTGTAAAAAATTTCTCTAGGAATAAACTTTACTTAAAGGCGAACGCCTCAATATGCGTTAAAAAAATAAAAACTCCCCTGCCTTTCAATAAAACAAAGTAATTTAACTTTGTCTAAGAAACGCGATTCCACTTCAAAATATGCCCCAAGTACCCATTCAAATACAGCTAAGCACCCTTCCTGATAATCCCGGTGTTTATCAGTTTTTTGATTCTGATGAGAAAATGCTTTATGTGGGAAAGGCAAAAAATCTAAAAAAGCGAGTTACCTCTTATTTTGCCAAGAACCACGAATATGGAAAGACCCGGGTGATGGTAAAGAAAATAAACCGGATAAAGCACATAGTCGTACCCACGGAATCGGATGCCCTATTATTGGAGAACAACCTTATAAAAAAGTACAGACCTCGGTACAATGTAATGCTCAGGGACGACAAGTCCTATCCTTGGATATGTATCAAAAAAGAGCGTTTTCCAAGAATATTTCCCACAAGAAAACTTATCAAGGACGGGTCGGAATATTATGGTCCATATACGAGCATGGGCACTGTACGGACATTATTGGACCTCGTTAAAAGTGTTTATCCTTTGCGCACCTGTAACTATGACCTTTCTGAGGAAAAGATAGCGGCAGGGAAGTACAAACTGTGCTTGGAATATCATTTGGGCAATTGCAAAGGACCTTGTATAGGATTGCAAACTGCAGATGAATACCACCGACAGATGGATGATATTCGAGAGATTATAAAAGGAAATTTTAAATCCTCCATCCAATATTTCAAAAAACGGATGAAGGCCTTGGCGGATGACATGAAATTCGAGGAGGCACAACGCATTAAGGATAAAGTCCAAGTATTGGAAAATTATCAGGTGAAATCCACCATAGTAAATCCTAAAATCAACAATGTGGATGTGTTTTCCATTATTTCGGATGAGGCCTATGGTTATGTTAATTTTTTACAGCTCTCCCATGGATCTATAGTAAGGTCCCATACGATGGAACTAAAAAAGAAACTTAATGAAAAGGATGAAGATCTTTTACAATTGGCCATAGTGGAAATACGACAAAGATTCAAATCCGAATCGAAGGAATTGTACCTCCCGTTCGAGGTAATTGTTGAACCGCAATTGAAGGTGACGATTCCCAAACTCGGTGACAAGCGGAAAATTCTAGAACTATCGGAACGGAATGCCAAATTTTTTAGACAGGAAAGGTTTAAGCAAATTAAGATATTGGATCCAGACCGGCATACGAACCGGATTATGGCACAAATGCAAAAAGACCTTAGACTGTCCAATGAACCTAGGCATATAGAGTGTTTTGATAATAGCAATATTCAAGGAAGTAACCCGGTCGCGGCCTGTGTGGTTTTTAGAAATGGCAAACCGTCCAAAAAGGAATATAGACATTACAATATCAAAACCGTAACAGGCCCGGATGATTTTGCCTCAATGGAAGAAGTGGTATATAGAAGGTATAAAAGACTGTTGGCGGAAGAAGCCCAATTACCTCAATTAATCATCATAGATGGCGGAAAAGGACAGTTATCCTCCGCTCTAAAAAGTTTGGATGCTTTGAACCTTAGAGGGAAAGTAGCTATAATCGGTATAGCCAAGCGCTTGGAGGAAATCTATTTCCCCGAAGATTCCGTTCCGCTCTATTTGGACAAAAAATCGGAAAGCCTCCGGATTATCCAGCAACTTAGAAACGAGGCTCACCGATTTGGAATTACCTTTCACAGAAAGAAACGGAGTAAATCAGCTATCAATTCTGAACTTGTGAGTATTGAAGGTATTGGAGAAAAGACCGCACAAGAGTTATTAAGGAGCTTTAAATCGGTAAAACGTATAAAGGAAGCCACAATTGATAACCTGGCAGAGACCGTGGGAATGGCCAAGGCTAAAAAGATTTATGAATCATTTCATTGATATGGGGCAACCAACGTAAAATGATGCCAAGACGTATTCCAATCATATTTACTTTTTTATTCTCCCTCATCCTAACGGCCCAAGATTCAGCTAAGGAAAAAGTGAAGGTGGGTGTTGTGCTCAGTGGTGGGGGCGCCAAGGGTATGGCACACATAGGGGCATTAAAGGTAATAGAGGAAGCCGGAGTGGAAGTGGATTACATCGGCGGTACTAGTATGGGGGCCATTGTAGGAGCCCTATACGCCGCAGGGTATTCGGCGGTTGAACTGGACTCGATTTTTAGGGCAATCGACTTTACTAACTTGATTCAGGACAATCTTCCTAGGGATGCCAAGACTTTTTATGAGAAGGAAGATTCGGAAAGATATGCCATAACCTTACCTTTCAATAATTTCAAAATCTCCGTACCTCCGGCATATTCGGGCGGACAGAATATCTACAACGAATTGGTAAGGTTATTGTACCATGTAAGGGATGTAAAGGATTTTTCCAAATTGCCCATTCCGTTCCTATGTATAGCTACCAATGCCGAAACCGGGGAAGAAGTATTACTCAACAAAGGATATTTGCCAGAAGCCGTTATGGCAAGTGGTGCCTTACCTTCACTTTTTGAACCTACAACGGTTGATGACATGATATTGATAGACGGAGGTGTAGTTAACAATTACCCGATTGATGAGGTAAGGAGCATGGGGGCCGATGTCATTATTGGAGTAGATGTCCAACATGGCCTGTCCGATAGGGAAGAATTGCTTTCCGCTACGGAAATCCTTTTGCAGATAAACAATTTCAGGACCGTAAGGGATATGGGCGAGAAATCCGAAAGGACCGATATCTATATAAAACCTGAGATGGAAAACTTCTCCGTGATCGATTTTAATGAAAGGGAAAATATTTTGGAGAACGGCGAGATTGCCGCTCTAGAAAAGTTTGCGGAACTAAAGAAACTTTCCATGAATCAAAACAGTTCCAAAACGACGATAAATCCAATAGGACTCAATGACAAACTCATTGTGAACAGACTGGTCATATCTGGTGACAACGACAACTATTCAAGGGGTTACGTAAAGGGGAAATTAAGATTTGACCTTGGAGAAGAACTAAAGTTCGAAAAATTCCAACAGGGGATTGGTAATCTATCCGCCACGGGAAATTTTAAAACGATACATTATCGGCTTACTTCCAATGGCATTGGGGAAGATCTTATACTGAATTTAGATGAAAATCCGAACAGGACCCTGCTGCGTCTCGGAGCACATTATGATGACCTTTATAAGAGTGCCGCAATAATCAATCTGACAAAAAAAAGGCTTTTGACTAAGGATGACCTTGCCTCGTTCGATTTGATTCTAGGGGATAATGTGAGGTACAACTTTCAGTACTACGTGGACAAAGGGACCTACTGGAGTTTTGGAATCAACTCAAGATTCAATGCATTTGAGAAAGAAGTAGATTATGATTTGATCAGGGGTAATTTTGATGTAGTGGATGATCCCAATATAAACAGTATTAATTTGGACATTACAGATGTCACCAATCAAGTTTATGTGCAGACCGTGCTTAGGGAAGAGTTTGCCTTTACCACGGGCATAGAGCATAAATTTTTGAAGTATAGCACAAGGACCTTGGGAAATGTACCACAAACAGAGGCACTTACGGCTGTAAGGTCCTCCGGTGAAAGAACCTTTTTCGAAAAAAGTGATTTTTACAGTGCTTTTGGCCGACTTACCTTGGATACCTATGACGACAAATATTTTCCGTCAAAAGGCCTATTTTTTGATGGCGATTTTCATTTTTATATTTTTTCCTCTGACTTCAACGATAACTTCAAGGAATTTTCGGTAGCCCAGGCAAGATTGGGAGGCGCTTTCCCAATTTTAAAAAATCTATCATTGAATATTGAATCCGAAGGAGGGTTTAAATTGGGAACGTCCAATGTCACTACCTTTGATTTCGTACTCGGAGGGTTTGGTACCGATTTGATCAATAATTTTATACCATTTATCGGCTATGATTTTCTGAGCTTGCCCGGTAATAGTTTTGTAAAATCCTATGCCAGAATCGATTGGGAGTTTGCCCGGAAAAACCATTTGATGTTTTCCGCGAATTTTGCCAATGTAGATGATGACATTTTTAGATTGGGCGAATGGTTTACCGAACCAAGTTTTTCGGGGTATGGCATTAGTTATGGTTGGGAATCTTTTTTAGGACCGGTACAAGTTATGTATTCTTGGTCCCCGGAAGGAGATACCGGGAATTTCTTTTTTAGTGTGGGTCATTGGTTCTAATCGGTAAGCGGTAGGGGTTTAAGTGTGTGATACGAAGCCTTCACGGATGTTGCCTCACATAGAATGTGGGGAATCCTTAACATGGTATTTACTTCTTTTTCCCGATATTTGTAAACAGTACTTTATTGAATCAATGAGAAAGAAAAGGATTGATATTACTTCCCACCTTAGGGCCATGTGGTAAACGGGATACTTAACTTGGTTGAACCCGTGCATAACTCGCTTTGTAAAGCAGTTTTGTATCATATTAAACATTTTCAATCCATTCAATAAAAGAATCATGTCAATTTCAGATAACACTTCATTACAACTGCCTAAGGAAAATCCGGAAGCACAGGATTTCTTGCCTTTGTTGGGGACTGATTACGTAGAACTTTATGTAGGTAACGCCAAACAGGCCGCCCACTATTACATGTCCGCTTGGGGTTTTCAACCATTGGCATATGCCGGTTTGGAAACAGGATTAAAGGATAGGGTTTCCTATGTACTACAACAAGACAAGATACGGTTGGTACTAACATCGCCCCTAAAGTCGGGAGGAGAAATAAATAAGCATATCAACGCTCATGGAGATGGTGTAAAGGCCATCGCCCTATGGGTAGATGATGCTACCAAGAGTTATGGGGAAACTGTAAAAAGAGGGGCCAATAGCTATTTTGAACCCAGGCTTCTTAGGGATGAATATGGGCAGGTAATACTTTCCGGTATCCACACCTACGGGGAGACCGTCCATGTTTTTGTGGAACGGAAAGGTTATAAGGGAGTATTTATGCCAGGTTATAGACCTTGGAAACCATATTATTCGCCAAAAGATGTGGGTTTGCGATATATAGATCACATGGTAGGAAACGTAGGCTGGAACGAAATGAACCAATGGTGCAAGTTTTATGCCGAGGTTATGGGATTTGCCCAGTTGGTCTCCTTTGATGATAAGGATATCTCCACGGAGTATACAGCCTTAATGAGCAAGGTTATGAGCAATGGCAATGGAAGGATAAAATTTCCAATTAATGAGCCTGCAGATGGTCGTAAAAAATCTCAAATAGAGGAATATATCGAGTTTTATAATGGGGCGGGCGTTCAGCATATGGCCTTGGCTACCGATAACATTATCCAAACCGTAACCTCACTGCGCAATAGGGGAGTGGAATTTTTAACCGTTCCCGTAAGTTACTATGAAGATGTCCTGGATAGGGTTGGAGAAATAGATGAAGATTTGACCCCTTTACGCGACTTGGGGATATTGGTAGACCGGGATGAAGAAGGCTATCTGTTACAGATATTCACCAAACCGATTTTGGATAGGCCCACCATGTTCATAGAGATTATACAGCGCAAAGGAGCAAAATCGTTCGGGAAGGGAAATTTTAAAGCACTTTTTGAGGCCATAGAAAGGGAGCAGGAATCAAGAGGTACACTATAGTTCGTTGATTTACTCTTAATGATTTCCCAATTCGCCGCGGACCATGCCAATAAGTGTTAAGGGAATAGTTAAAGTACGTTAAAACCCTACATTACATAAGTGTGATGTATTAAATTTGTTGGTGTAAGGGGTGGTTCCCTTACAACTTTAAGTATTGGTTTTTCATAATTTAAAGTTTGGTTGGTTATTTAGGAAAGCCCTG
>NZ_JANQOO010000012.1 GCF_028285715.1 Ulvibacterium sp. | reverse complement strand
GAGAAAGAGGAAAAGAGTCGGCGAAAGGATCTGGAGTTGCAACAAAAGATGTTCGACCATTCCTTGAGAAGGGACAAAGTGACCCAGTATGACAATTATGTGCTCAAGGAGAGTTGGAGAAAGGAGCGAAAGAGGGTATTGAAAGTATTGGACCGGGTTACCTTGGAAAAACCCCGGTTTGGAAAATCGTACTACAAAATTGAAATCGAGGAAAGTGATTTGGAAAGTTTGAAACAAGATTTGAATCAAGAACTTTGATCTGCCTCACAAAAAGATAGGATGAAGTTTGGTAAGGATTTGGGACTTGCAGCACGAAACTGCGTTTCGCTCGCTTTTAAACTATTATTTTCATTCAAAGGAGTCCCTGCCCCAGTAAAGGTAAATTAACAAAACTACTAAATGAGACCAGGTTTGGGATAGATTAGAAAAAATTCTGCGCATTCCAAAAGCTGTCCTATAAATCGGCCGTTTTTAAGGAATATAAACCATTTAAGTAGACATTCATATAGTGGGATATAATCTATGACTATATATTTCTATATTCGTCAATAATGATGTCCACTTATTACCATAAACACTAAAAAACATTTCGCAAATCAATGAACGATTTTTTAGAACAGAAAAGAAAACAAATTAATGCCGTTAGTATCGGTGTCTCGATTTATGATAAGGAAAACATCCAATTCTATTCAGCTGGTTATTCAAACTTAGCTACGAAAGCAAAAGTCGATAAAAATTCGTTTTATGATATTGCTTCAATTGGAAAACTCTTTACCGTAGCTGCCACGTTTATGCTAATCGAAAGGAATCTACTTAGACTAAATACCAAAGTCACCTCAATTCTCGATGATTTACCAAGCAATTGGGATGAAATCAAGATAAATCACCTTCTAACTCATACGTCAGGGATTAAAGATTATACTGACACTAAGGAGTATTGGAAAGAGATGCAAGACGATGTTTCCAAAAAAAGGATATTAGATTATATTTTAAATGAACCTTTACAATTTAATACCGGAACAGAATTTCAATACAATAATACGGGAATGTTCTTGCTCGGACTGGTAATTGAAAAAATTACTAATAAAGATTATTTTCATTTTATTAGGTCAGAAATACTCGAAAAGTACCAAATTGACGGTATTATTAAGACAAATAATAGAGAAAAAGATGATAGAAAAATAGTTGGCTACTCGATATCTAATAATGAATTTTCAGAAATAGAGTACTATAGCAATTCTGGAACTTTCTCGGCTGGTGGATTTTCTGCCAAATTAAACTCCTTTATGAAATTTGAACGACTTCTTTTCAACGGCGATATTATTTCGAAAGAATATGTTGATCAAATAATTACGCCATGGATAAAACCAAACGGACAGGTGTTAGTAGTGCAAAACACTAAAATTGGACACGGACTGTTTCTTTATGATTTAAATGGAATTAAAGTTGTGGGTCACGGAGGAAATATTAGAGGTTTCAGTAGTGTCTACTTCCGATTTTTGAGTGAGAATATCGGAATAATATTATGTACAAACTTAGATAATTTTGCAGAGATTCATAGTCTGTTGTTCGATGTTTACCAAAAATACAAAGCAGAAAGGTACTTATGCTAACATTAATTATGATTCATTGCTCTATTCTAACTAACTTTAGAATTATGAACAACATACTGCTGAAATCAACGGTTCCTTTCACCCCATTCGTATAGAACCTTAATTACTACAAGTAGCGATTGCCCTTTATTGGTAAGGGAATATTCAACTCTTGGTGGAACTTCGGGAAAAATTTGTCTGTGAAGTACGCCATCAGATTCCAAATCTCGAAGTTGTTTGGTCAATGTTCTCTTGCTAACCCCCTTTAAAAGACCGGACAGTTTCCCGAATCGATTCACACCCTTGTAAATGAGGAATAATATCATTGGTTTCCACTTGCCTCCAATTATATCCATAGTTGCGGTAACGGGGCATTGATAGATGTTGAAGCAATTCAAATCAAAATCTGGCATTTGAATTTGATTCTTACTTTCTTTTAAGGTTTCCATATTTGCCATAGGTTTACAAAATGTAACTACTACACTTCATAAAACAAATGTAGCATATTTGTCCTAAATTTTAATAAAAATACCTATGGACAAAATATTTGTGACAGGAGCAACAGGCAATATTGGAAAATATTTGGTTAAATATCTTCGAGAACTAAAAGTGCCATTTACAGCTGGGTCCAGCTCAATAACAAAACAAGAGTACCCAACCTCAAGAATTGACTATGAGGATGAAGAAAGTTTAAGACTTGCGTTCAAAGAACATAATATACTTTTCTTACTAACGCCAGACTCTGAAAATTCCATGAATTGGGTGCATAATGCGATTGAAGCGGCAAAAGAAGCAGGTATTAAGCACATAGTGCGTTCCTCCGGGATAGGCGCAGATGCTGAATCGGATTACTTTGTATTTAAGGAGTTGGGAGAAATTGAAAACATCGTTAAAAATTCTGGATTGAACTACACCATCATTCAACCTAATTCCTTCTTTCAGAATTTTGCAACCTTCCAAAATCAAACAGTAAAAAACGGTGCTGTATTTCTCCCACATGATAATGCAAAAGTTAGTTATGTAGATGTAAGGGATGTCGCCTTGGCCATTGCCACGGTGCTAAAAGAAGCTGACAAGCACAAATCAAAAACCTATGTGATTACAGGTGGAACAGCAATTTCCGACCAAGAGCTACTTGATGAAATTGGAAAAGTACTTAATAAGCGGATAAGCTATATTTCCGTATCCGACCAGGATACCATTGACACGTTTAGAAAATACCATATGCCTGAACATAATATTAAACAGTTGATCAGTCTTTATCAGGCAGATCGTACAGGCTTGACAGGTCTTGTTTCACCGGACTTTACAAAACTAACAGGTAAGGAAAGCAGAACTTCTCATGTGTTCGCTAAGGATTATCGAAGTTATTGGAAGTAATAACCGACGTTTTAAAGCACTATAAATTTTCTCTCTCTGTACTCCTCATTTTATTATTTTTAAATGTGTCCAAACACCAATCAAAATATTATAAAGACATTCAGAGTCTTCTGGATGGGTTAAAAACCGTAAAACCTTTAAGCGGAGACTTTCACATCCATAGATTTTCCGATACACCAGCTAGCTGGGTTAAGGAGACCAGTATCTTCAGAAGTGATACCTATTCCATCATCCTGTTGACCAAAGGCCAAGCCAAGTATAAGATTGGCCTTTCCGAATACCATATAACCGAAGGAAGCATCTACTTTCAGGCACCACAACATCTGCGGTATTACAACCGCCTCTCAGAATGGCAAGGCTATGTCATCGTCTTTATGGATAGTTTTTTTGAAGACCATCCTACACTAAAGAAACTGATAACCGGCTTCGATGGCTTTAAGATTACCTCGAAAGTGGTAGTGCCATTAGAGGAAGAAATATTGATTGAGACCCAAAAAATGTTTCAGCACCTTTACGAAATCAGTTATTCCAAGAGCGTCCATCGTTTTGATAAAGCAAAGTCACTGCTGGAACTTATCCTTCTACAGGGTACCGAACACTATAATTTTCTATACCAAAATCAGAAAGAAACCAAACAAAACCGAATTGTCAAAGCCTTTGAACATATTGTCGAGGAACACCTTTATGACATTACTCAGAACAAAGTTGAAAAAATCATTGGAGTAGCGGAAATCGCCGAAAGGATTAACGTAAATGCAACCTATATGGGCGAGGTGCTTAAAAAGGCAACTGGCAAGACCCCAAAGGAAATCCTCTCTGACCGCATTGTTCTTGAAGCACGTTCATTACTTACCAATACCGATATGGCCATAAATGAAATTGGCTACTTCCTCAAGTTTCAGGATGCCTCTAACTTTACCAAGTTCTTCAAGCAAAAAACGGGTGTTTCACCATCCGAATATCGTGTTTAGTATCCAAATCAGGTAAAAACTGGAATTTTTACCAGTATCACTCAATTCTTCACCATAAAATTCCTATCCATCTGTAGGACATTTGTACTGTAAATAAAAAACAATACAAAATGAAAACAGATAGCACATTCGGATTGGAAGATTTTAAAATCAATAGAATTGGTTTTGGAACAATGAGAGCTTCAACAGGAGCTGGAATCTGGGGAGATAATCCCAACAAAGAAAATACTATAAAGATGATAAGGACCGCCATAGAAAATGGTGTAAACTTTATCGATACGGCAGACTCTTATGGGCCATATACCTCAGAACTGTTGGTCCAGGAAGCCATCAAGCCTTTTAAGGACAACATTATGCTTGCCACCAAAGGTGGTGCCGTCAAATACAAGCCAGGAGCTGTGATGGCAAATGGTCATCCTTACTACCTGCGAACTGCCATTGAGGGAAGCTTAAAACGTCTAGAGCGGGAAACCATTGATATGTATTTCCTGCACCGGGTTGATCCGAACATTCCTATCGAAGAATCGGTAGGTGCTTTGGCACATTTTCAAAGGGAAGGTAAAATCAAGCACATTGGTGTTTCCAATGTGACGGTTGAACAACTGGAAAAAGCACAGACCATTGCAAAAATTGATGCCGTACAGAACGCCTTCAATTTTAACGACAGACGTTATGAGGCGGTTGTACGAAAAACAACGGAAGACAACATTGCCTTTATCGCCCACACACCCATAGCGGTGAACAATTGGGACAATACTGCTTTCGAGAAAGCCGAAAAAGAAGGAGTATCAGTAAACCAACTATCCTTAAAATGGCTGTTGGATTATGCCCCAAATGTCATCTCGATTCCCGGTACATCCTAACGAGAACACTTAATGGAAAACCTGGATGCCTACAACGCGGACATCAAATTTTAAACAAAAAAATAACATACTAAAAATAGAACAAATGAAGACAATAATCACAATGGCAATCGCTCTTATGACTTCGGTCATAAGTGTAGCCAACGACCAATTGAAATTGAAAGAACTCGCTTCTTTTAAAGAACACAGACCCACGGCTGTAGCCGTTTCAGAAGAGGGTAGGGTTTTTACCAACTTGCCCTATTCGAGTTATTCACCGGATTCACATTCGGTTTCAGTATTCGAGATTTTGGCAGACGGGAGACAGATTCCGTATCCGAATACATCTTGGAACGAAAAATCAAACACAGTTTTCAATCACTATCTGAATATTCAAAGTTTGGTTATTGATGCTCAAAATGATCTATGGGTTTTGGATACAGGCTCACCCAAACGCAATGGAGTTGTTAAAGGGGGGGCGAGGTTGATTCAAATTGATTTGACGACCAATAACGTGCTTCAAACCGTTGTCATTACTGACCAAGTTCTTAGCAATAAGAGTTATCTGAACGATGTACGGGTGGATAAAAAGCAAACTTTTGCCTACATCACGGATAGCGTTGATGGAGGGATTATCGTTGTCAATCTTTCCACAGGTGCACAAAAAAGGGTTCTTCAAAATGAGCTGATCGCATCTAATGACATACAAAAAACATTGGTTATTGAAAGTATCACCTTGGACAATGCCGCCAACTTTTATGCAACCGATGGAATTGCTTACGACCCAGAAGAGGAAGTAATTTACTATCAATACCGCCCCTTTGCAGGTTCTTCGGCCTTGATGAAAGTGGATGTTAAGGTACTGAATGATTTTTCGCTTTCGCGAAATGAAATCAAAGAGCAGGTAACATTCGTTGGTAACACCGTTATTTCCGATGGCATAACTTTTAGAGACGGTTTCATCTACCTTACGGATTTGGAGCGCAATGCCATTTCTAGATATAATGTAGAGGGCAAGGCACTTGAAACGGTTATCACGAGTTCATATATCAGCTGGCCGGATAGTATAGCATTTGATGTGGAAGGAAACATCTATTTCACGACAGCACAATTTCATAGACTGCCGGGACTGAACAATGGAGTGGATTTACAGAAAGGCGATTTCAAAATCTACAAAACGACCAATTCAAAAGAGAGAGAAAAAACTGAGTTCAAATTAAAATTTGCGCCCCATATCGGCCTTACCAGTTTAGAGGATGGAATGTTCATCAACCACGCAGGCCAGGACCCGATAGCGCAGATACAATTTATCGCTTCTCAAGGTTTCAAGGGCATTGAGGACAACTTTATGAAGATACGCCCTGTAGAGCAGCAAATTGCCATTGCTCAAGAACTAGAAAAACAAGGTATGCAATTGGGTTCTTTTGTCCATAACACGACTACTTGGCAAGATTTCACATTGGTCTCGGAACCTTCGGAAGTTCGTGAGATTATCCTCAAGGAGATTAGAGAAACTGTGGAAGTCGCCAAACGGGTCAATGGGAAATACCTGACATTGCTTTCAGGTAAGAGCCATCCCACATTAGAAAGGCAATATCAAAAAGTGAATTTTATTGAAAACTTACGGGTAATTGCTAAAGAGGCCGAAAAGGCGGGTATAATCCTAGGGCTGGAAGCCATTAATGGCACAGAGTTTCCGGGCACGTTCATCACAAAAGTGACCGATGCCTATGAAATTGTAAAGGCGGTCAATAGCCCGTCTATCAAGCTCACCTTTGATATGTACCATGTTCAGATTGAGAACGGGAATGTCATTAACAACTTTGATAAAACCTTCGATGAAATAGCATACATCCATATGGCTGATAACCCAGGTCGCAGTGAACCCGGAACTGGAGAGATGAATTTCGTGAACATCCTTAAACACATCTATAAAAGCGGTTACAAGGGTTTTATAGATATGGAGCACGTTAGCACCATTCCAGGCAAAGAAGGCGAGCTGAACATTCTATCCATTTATGAAAATTTAAACAATAGATTATGAGAACCATAGTAATGGTACTTGCCACTTGCTTGGTAAGTACCGCCTTAATGGCACAGGATAAGGACAGTGAATTTCAAAGTATAAAAGTATTTGGGCAAACCATAAAATTTATCGAAAAGGGTCAAGGCGAAACACTGATTTTATTGCACGGACTGGGTAGTAATGCTGGGCGGTGGAGCAAGAATATAGATGTCCTATCCCAAAACTATAATGTAATTGCCTTGGACCAAATAGGCTTTGGGTATTCGGATAAGCCTTTCATACCCTTCAAGGGGTCAACATTGGTAGAGTTTTTAAATGAATTTATGGTCCAGAAGGGGATTGAAGAGGCTACGTTGATCGGTAATTCTATGGGCGGTTGGGTGTCAGCTTTATTCGCCGTTAAGCATCCGGATAAACTAAATAAACTGATTCTGGTTGACCCGGCCTTTCTCTTGGGACTCGGCGAAGAACCCAATGCGGATAATATATATGCTTTTGCAAACCCTTCCACCATTGAAGATATGGCCAACTATACAAAGCGCATTTATTTTCAAAATGAAGAGTTACTAAGACCTGAAAACTTGAAAAAAAGCCTGATAAGGAAACTGAGTTGGAACGACGGCTACACGGTTTATCAAATCATCAAATCTTTAATTCAGGAAAAAGATTTAATGGTGGGTTCTTTGGAGGAAATCAAGGCTAAAACCCTGATAATTCATGGGCAACATGACCCCATTGTACCAATGGAAACCATTGAAACACTCAAAGAACAAATAAAAGAGAACGTTACGATTATCTATGAAGACAGTGGTCATTCACCTATGGTAGAAGAGCCTAAAAGATTTAACAAGGATGTTCTCAAATTTTTAAAAGAATAGGACAATGAAAAAATCAAGAACAATATTTATAGTTTGGGTAGCCATCTACCCCACAATTACAGCGATACAATATTTTTTTGGTAGTTTTTTAAACCAACTACCACTAGCGGCACGTACGCTTATCTTAACGGGAGTATTGGTCCCTCTTATGGTATTTGTTTTAATACCTCTATGGACTAAGTTATTTGATAAGTTGAAAGGTAATTACAAGACAGTTTCGTAAATCGAACCTTTCTTAGGAATCCTTTCACTCTGTGAAATCAGTTCCAATATTTCGCAATTTTAAGGAATATCTCGGGCTAAACCGTTATTCGCATATGTAGGTTATATGCAATGCCCATATTCCCTTGTTAAGTGTACTATGTTGATTCAATTATCTCATTACCCAGGTCAATGACCCGCTCTTGATATTCCCTATTCCCCGTTATCTCAGGACATTTAATCAGTTTCCCCTTCGAGTTAACAAATATCCCGTCTGGCTTAAAACCGCCGGTAATGATTTTAGCAGGAATTTCCGCCGCCTTCGCGGGGGTTTTCATGAAAAAAGGTTTCGCAATTCCACGCATCAAAAGGCTGAATGGGAATGGCCAGCCTAGGTGTATACTTGTATCTACCAACCCTGGGTCATAGCAGTAGACGTTCAACGCTTCACTGCTGAACTTTTGCGATAGGTATGATGTGTAGACATCATTGCATTTATTGAATTGCTTTACTACCTCAACCGGCATGAATTTCCGATGGTCAAAATGAACATCTTCAAAATGAATAGTACCATTATGACCTGGACTCGCCACTGAAAAGATTAGTTTTGTGCCCGATTTCAAAACCAACGGCAATAAATTCTCGGTAATTAAGAATCGGGTTAGGTAACTTACAGCGAAAGATTGCTCCACCCCTTCCGATGTCTTTTCGATTTTATTGGGAATCAAACCGGCTGAGTGCACCAAGACATCAATCTTATCGTATTTTTCTTTAATTT
The DNA here is from genome assembly GCF_028285715.1 of Ulvibacterium sp. Lineage (GTDB taxonomy): Bacteria > Bacteroidota > Bacteroidia > Flavobacteriales > Flavobacteriaceae > Ulvibacterium. The sequence goes on along the minus strand of NZ_JANQOO010000012.1, from coordinate 50,561 downwards.
TTATCAAGGCCTCATTGGTTTCTTTGACAAGGGACAGGTCAACTTGATACGAGTCAAGTTCCACCTGTGGGTTGATGGAAAGCAGTTCTTTATGAAGACCTTTAATTTTTTCTTCGTTTCTAGCTAAAATAATCAGGTAATACCCACATTTAGTAAGTTCTTTGGTTATGGCCTTTCCAATGCCATTGGTGGCCCCCGTAATGACAACAGATTTATTTTTTATTGTATTCATAACACCATTGTTAGCGTTAAAATTCTAAATTGTCACAAATTTAAACCATGGACCATAGTCAATGGTCAAATAAAAAATGACCTTTTTATGAAAATCGGAGAATTGGCATCGAGAACAGGAGTTACTCGAGATACGATAAGGTTTTATGAAAGAAGTGGTTTGCTCAAGAACATCACAAGACCCTTTGAATGGAACAACTATAAGGACTATGGTAGTGAAAATGTGGAGAGAATAAAAATTCTCAAGTGCCTCAAGAAATTTGGACTGACCCTTAAAGAAGGGAAAGAAATCTTACAGGAGAAGGACAACAATCCAAATATTGACGTGTACCGACGGAAAAAAGCTGCAAAAAAATTAAGAGAAATCGAGAAAAAAATAGCAGAACTGGAAGAGGTAAAAAACAACCTTTTAGCTCTATTAAATTACAATAAACCCAATAAGGACTAAATGTCAATGCTCTACCTTGGTCCTCTGCTGATTAAGCGAAACTGTGGGCAACTATTTTTTCAAGTTCCAAAAAACGGAGCATTTTAAGGGAATCTTTGTTCTTTTTGGATTTGTCTCATTAACTCGCCGTTTAAAAACACTTTTTTACAACAATATTTGATTGTGTTCACGTGCTATTATAGCATTTCACTAAATTACGGTGTTTCCATGGGTAAAGACACTAATCTACATAATTCTATTCAACAGTTTTACAACAATATAAAGTTGTGGAAACCTGATATGGACATGTTCGACATCCACCGTTTTGAGGATAGTATGGGGGATGTGGTACGAAGCACTGGTGACTATCGGAATTACTTTTACCAAATTTCCTTTTTCAAAGGAGGGCATACCAGGGAGAAAGTGAGCGGTGTTATTTATGATATCCACAAACCTTGTCTTTTTTTTAGTGGTTATGGGCATATAAAGAGTTGGGAAATCCAGGAGAATTTGAGTGGATTTGTTCTGTTCTTCAAAGCGGAATTCATTACACTTGTCCCCGAGAACAAAAATGTGGAAAAGGATTTTCCCTTCTTTTCCCTAAACCCTTCAGCAGTCCTTCCCCTTGAAGAAGACGAAATTGTCAAGCTTTCCGATATCTGTGATAAAATGCTACATTATTATCACTTGGAGCCCACTAAAAGATTTGTATCCATTGTCCAGTCCTATCTCAATGTCTTTCTAAACGAGATAAGGATATTGTACGAAACCAATGCGTCCCCAAGACTGGATCAGAACTCCCTAAGCAATGACGTTTTTTCAAGATATCAGGCACTGATCAACGAACAATTTGAGCTTTTGCAAAAAGGCAAGGAGACGGCAGTTCGAAAAATAAGCGATTATGCCGAGCTTTTGAACATCCATCCAAATTACCTCAATGAAGTGGTGAACAACACCACTGGAAAATCAGCATCGGAACTCCTATTCGAAAGGACCATCAAAGAAGCTAAATCCATGTTGTTGCACACCACAATGACCGCATCGGAAATTGCCTATCAATTGAATTTTCAGAGCCCATCTTATTTTTACCGCTTTTTTAAGTCCAAAACGGGTCTTACCCCCTCAGAGTTCCGCAGGAAATAGCCAAATCTTTGATTTGTGCATCTTTCCCTTTGAATCCTGTTTAGTGAACGCCCCTTCATCACCGCACCTTTGTATTGAAATTAAAAACAAACAAAATCCAAAAATTCAATACAATGGAAAAAACAATTTTAATTACAGGGGCCAGTAGTGGTTTCGGATTCATCACCACAAAAATATTGGCCAAGGCGGGGCATAAGGTCTTCGCATCGATGCGAGGGGTGGATGCCAAGAACAAAGAAAAGGCGGACGAGCTCAGAACATGGGCCTTACAGGAAAGGGTGTTCGTGGAGCCCATAGAACTCGACGTGATGAGTTCAGATAGCGCCAAAGCGGCTGCCGATTACATTCATCAGAGTATAGGCCACATTGATGTGCTAATCAACAATGCGGGGATGCTGGTTTTTGGTATCACCGAAGCCTTTACTGCGGACCAATTACTGAACGTGTTCAATGTGAATACAGTAGGTACCCATCGCGTGAACCAAGCCGTACTTCCCTACATGCGCGAACAAGAGGATGGGCTTTTAATCTATGTTGGAAGTGTCACTGCTAACATCATCAGTCCCTTTCAGGGTCCATATGTGGCGAGTAAAGCGGCACAGGATAAATTGGCCGAGACCACCCATTATGAGGTATCTCGTTTCGGAATCGATTCGGTAATTATACAACCAGGGGCCTATACCCAAGGAACTAATCACTTTCCGGGCGCTCAAAAACCAAACAGGGAAGATGTGGTCAAGGACTATACTCCAATCGAAACACTACCGGATGAACTAGTGGGCAATCTCCAACGCATAGTTGCCGAGGGCGAAGAGGCTCATGTGGAGGATATCGCAAAAGCGATACTCTATGTAATCGAAACGCCAAAGGGAGAAAGGAACTTTCGAATGGTAATCGACCCACAGCACCATGGGGCAGAACCCATCAACGAGGTAGCGCAAAAGATGCAGGGCGAGTTTATGGAAAGGCTCGGTATAAAGGACTTAATGCAAGTAAAACAATAATAACAAATATTAAAATTTAGAAATCATGGAAAATTTAAACCAAAAAGTAGCAATTGTAACAGGGGCTTCACGCGGAATGGGAGCCGCCATAGCAAAGGAACTGGGTGTTAAACACAATACCGCTGTAGTGGTCAACTACGCTGGCAGTAAACAGGCCGCGGAAGACGTGGTTGCCGAGATAGTGAATGCTGGCGGAAAAGCAGTTGCCGTCCAGGGCGATGTTTCAAAATCAAAGGATGTAAAGAACCTTTATGACGTTGCAGAAAAAGAATATGGCAAAGTGGACATTTTAGTCAATAATGCGGGCAAGGCGGTAAGGAAGCCGTTGGTTGAATTTACTGAAGAAGAATATGACAATGTTGTCGACATTAACCTTAAAGGTGTATTTCTGAATCTTTCAGAAGCCTCAAGGAGAATGAAAGACAATGGAAGCATTATCAATATTTCAGCTAGTTTCCAAGGGGCACCGATTCCGGGCTATTCCGTTTACGCTGCCAGTAAGATGGCCATTGAAAAGATAACCGAAGTGGCCGCCAAGGAATTGGGCCAAAGGGGAATCAGGGTAAACTCCTTAAGACCCGGCCCTACCAGGACCGATCTTTTTATGAAGGGTAAAAATGATGAGATAGTCAATAAGTTTGCTTCGATGTCATCTCTTGGAAGGATTGGGGAACCAGAGGATATTGCCAATGTAGTTTCGTTCTTGGTAGAGGATAAAAGTAGCTGGGTCACCGGACAGGCAATCGGTGCAAATGGGGGCTATTGGTAAAAAAATCGTTTCCAAATTCAATAAAAGCGACCATATCTTAAGGTCGCTTTTTCGTTTTCGCGTAGGATACTCATTGTTTCGTCCGTTTTTTAAATGATACGTGTTGTAAAGTGAACGATTTACGAAACTACCCAACCATTATCTTAACATATCAAGGATCTTTCATAAACAATACTTTTTTTATTTTAAGGTCTTTCACCTATTTAATCCATGGAAGGTTCTTATTTAAAGGGTTTGGCCTTCGTTTGATACAAAACGACTGTCTTTATTAAGTTCCAAGTCAGGTCCAAAATCGTTCTCGCTATGTAATCAGAAAGAAAGCAAAAAAACAAATTAGGTTTACCTTTAGGAATGGAATGGCATTAGGGACTTGCTTCCTAAGTTGATTTGGTCGGAAAAAAGGATTTCGTAAATTCAGATTATTGCCTTGTTCAAATTTCCTCTAATAGAAGCAATCCCATGCGCTAAGACCATATTTTAAACGATAAATCCATGAAGAAAATAACTGAAATGGGATGAACGCAATAACAATCGATGGGTTCGGTCAGCTACATAAATTACTTCGATTACCTGAAAAGGAACTCAATGAAAATTTCTTCATTTTTAGAATGGATGAGATTCATAATAAAAATAAGGCAATCAATACGCCCTATTATAGACAAAACTTCTTTGAGATTTCACTATTCTTGGAAATAAACTTTGAGCTCAAATATTCATACTTGGACTTTCAAGTATCGAACAATACCATTCAAATTTGTCCCCCAAGGCAAGTACAAAAAGTATTTGCCAGACCCGAAGAATTGAAGCGGGCCAGAGGCTATACATTTTACTTTAAACAGGAACTCCTTGGGTTGAGATTCAATAATGGTACTTTTCTTGCAGAGTTTCCATTCTTCGCATATAATAGCTTGGATAATGTTTTTGAGATTAGCCATGTTGAAACCATCCAGTTGATTGAAATCTTTGAGCGCATAATATATGAGCAATCCAACAAGGCTTCAACTTATAAAGAAATGATCAAAGCTTACTCAATGGCGCTTTTATATAAATTGATGTCTTTATGGGAAGAACGAAGAAACCCGATTGAGACAACATATTCAAATAAGGAGTCCCTTATTGTTTCTTCATTCGACAATCTGGTGTCTCAAAATATTGGAACCATTCAAAAAGTAAGCGATTTCGCGGATATGCTCCATATGAGCCCTAAACACCTTTCTGAAATCCTAAAAAGAAACACTGGTAAAACCGCAAAACAACTTATAGACGAAGCAATTGCATTAGAGGCTAAAATACTTTTGAAAAGCGAGCATCTTTCCATTTCCGAGGTGTCCTACCGTCTTGGGTTCGAGGATAGTTCCAATTTTGCAACTTTCTTCAAGCGAGTTACCGGTATGGTTCCATCCAATTTTGTTTGATACCAGAAATTTTTACCCGCAATTCCGAATTTTTCATAGAGGCCCTGGTCCCTTTCTAAACGAACTTCAACATCAAAAGATGGATAGCAATCCACCATAATCTAGGTAAGGTCCTATCAATTATCTATGGCGAAGTAATTCTTGAAAGGATAAAGTCCAGAAAATTATGAAGATAGCTTTGAAGTCGGTTACATCAATTAAAATATGCCAACTTAACAATTTCAAGGACATAAAACATGGAAAATAAAGTTATAGCAGAACGTTTTTTTGGAGCCTACAATAACCACAACCTTGACGAAATGATATCGCTATGTATAGATGAAGCAACTTTCAATTATGTACCCTATAGAGAACTTGGAAAAGGAATGGTGGAACCAAAGGGTACGTCTATCTGGAGGGCCATAATCGATGCATTTCCTGATTTCAAAGTACTTGTTGAGGATATTAAGATAACCACTTCAGGTGATGTAATCGTTGAGGCCGTCTTAGGTGGAACGCAGTCCAAAGATTTATTTGGGATCCCAAACACAGGAAAACACCAAGCCTGCCCACACCTTTTCATTTTAAAATTCAATGATTTTGGACGTATTAGACACATCAAAGGTTATTGGGATAATGATACCATATACGCCCAATTAGGTTTTACTATGGAACATTCATAAAAATTGATTGGGTTGTAATAGGCCAATAGAACGGTGAATTGAGGAACAATTGATAAGAGAAACATTTACGTGCTATAATGTAAGAGGTATGGAATATTGGAACTTGGCTACAATAATGCGCCCCAAATTATGCCTTCATAGATTCATTTGATTTTAGGTCTTTGATATAAAATCTGGAGCTCGGGTTCAAGGCAAGAATTAAGAGGAAAACCTATTAATAATTTTAACCATTAAAGATGAAAGTACTCGTTACAGGAGGTAATATTGGCCTAACAACGGCTAATCTTTTGGCAAATAAAGGTGTTGAAACGTATCTATTAGTAAGAGAAAGTGGGCAGACCAACCTCGGAAACATCCGCGAGGTGGTAGCAGATGTATCCAATCCAAATAATCTGGAAAAAGCATTTGAGGGAATGGATAAGTTCTTTTTTGTATCTCCTTTGGTTGAGAATATGATTGAACTTGCCGAGAATACAGTTCGAGCGGCCAAATATGCGGGAGTAAGCCATATCATAAGATCTTCGGCTAGGGGAGCTTCATTGCAGGCACCTATAACCATGGGAAAATTGCATGGTAGAGTAGAACAATTGATTGTAGATTCGGGGATAGACTACACCTTTATTCAACCCGCAAGTTTTTATCAGAACATTATGGGTAGTCTTGGAACGATACACAGTGAAAATGTATTTTATGGCGCTACCGGTGAAGGAACCAATGCCTTTATTGATGTCCGGGATATCGCCGCTGTAGGTGTTGAAGCCATTATTGGTAAGGGCCATTCAAATAAAACCTATGAAATCACAGGGCCGGAAGTGATCTCAAGTTATGATATGGCAAGGGAACTATCCCAACACCTAGGAAGAGAGATCAAGTTTGTAAACCTGGAATCCGGACAACTTGGTCAAGCCTACAAAAGCTATGGAATGTCCGATTGGCTTATCACTGCCCTCCTGGAGCTTGATGAGATTACGAGAAAAGGTTACCTAGCAAGTGCGACAGATGATATTGAAAAAATCTTGGGTCGAAAACCCAGAACCTTTGGACAATTTGTCGCGGACAACATCTCTACTTTTCAAGGCAATTGAAAAGATTGAAGCTGTCGAATTAAAACTTTAAAATGAATCCTTTTTTGGATTTTGGCAAAGCCTCACCTTATTCGAAAATCCTTATCACAAATCGGCATTTAATATGAAAGAAAAAGTATTGATAATAGGAGGCTCCGCTGGAATGGGGTTAGCTACCGCTCAACAATTGATTAAGGAAGGTTTTCATGTAATTATATCTGGGGGAAATGAAAATAGATTAAAAACGCAGGCAAAAGAACTCGGAAACGATTGTGAATTTAGGGTCATCGATGCCAAGAATACTCCAGATTTAAGAAATCTTTTTTTCAGTCTGTCTGGCCTGAAACATATTGTGGTGACCATTTCCGTCAGGGCCAATGCTTCGGGAATTGCCCAAACAGAGGAGCTGGATGCAAAACAGGCTTTTGAGCGTTTTTGGACGAGCTACAATGTTCTTCACTTTGCTCCTGAATTCTTGAATAGAAATGGTTCGGTGACCTTAATTTCAGGAAGTAGTGCAAAAACGCCTTTAAAAGGATATGGTGTTTGGGGCACCCTTCATGGAAGCATAAATTCACTTGTAAAGCAAGCTGCAATCGATATAGCACCTATTCGAGTGAATGCCATTTCCCCTGGAGGTATAGGTCTACGGCCCGACCGACAATTGGTCGAACATAAGGGGCAAGCGGAAGATATTGCCAAAATGATCGTTGCAGTAATAACCAATAGGGCAACTACTGCCTCAATAATTGATGTTGACGGAGGGGAACGTCAAGGAACATGGAGCGGATAAACTCTGGAGTATTGAACTCCAAAAACTGAATTAATATGACTAAAGTAGTTGGATTATGCATAATAAGAAATGGCAGTTATGTAAATACTAAACCGTCATCATTTAAAGGTCATATTTATTACTATGCTTAGCCCAATGCTTTGATTAACTTTAATTGATTTCCATTTTTCCTGGATTCCAATATCCTATATGACTCACAATTTTACCCATCTCATTATAGGTAGTAATATTTATTCCTTCAAAAGTAGCCTCTTTCCCATCTTTAGTGATTCCCTTTCCAATCCATTTGGAAGTGGCCACAAGTCCATTCACATATATGTATTCGGGATAAAGTCCAGCAGACTTAAAGGACGACATAAAGTCCTCTCCAATTTGAACTATTTCTCCTCTTCCATTGGGTGCAGGGCTTCCATACGGATCGTTGATGTAGGCATTCTCGGCAAAAGTACTCGCCCAAGTAATAGCATTTCCACTTTGTGTTGCGTTAAAATATTCCTTCGTCCATTTTAGCACTTGTTCTTCGGTTATTTCTTGAACTTCCCCTAGAATTATTTCGCCTTTTCCATCTTCAAAAAAACCATTAATGGAAGTCGCAGTCAACCAACCTCTCGCATTTTGGTATTTTCCGGTTCCCCCGATGAATTCTCCCAATACTTTTATGGTCACTTGACTTCCATCAACCTCAAATTTTTGAGCTTTATAGGATAGGAATAACAGGTCGGTCAATGGTGCAGAACTTCCAAACTCATACATGTTAATTTTCATGGTTCCAAATAGTTCATGCTCTCCATTGAACAGAACTCGATTCGCAGTAGCCCCATTAATATGTGTATTCCCTTTTTTTCCATTTTCGAATTCCCAATGCCAAGATCCTGTTAGTTGTCCCGCTTGTGCGAAAACCAATGGTTCATCATTCTGAATAGAATACCCTTCGGCGAATTGATATCCTCCTATCACTTTAAATTTTAAGGTTTCTTGAGCTTTCATCACGGTAAATAACATCAATGTTGCGAATAGAATAACACCTTTTTTCACCACATTTATTTTTTTATTACGAGCATTTTGTCAAATCCGGAATGTTTCATTTGAATATTGAATTATACCTCTAAATGGTTTGATTTGTAGTTCTGTCCAAAATTTCTGGGTTATCATAAAACTTATCATGTGAAAAATCATTTTATCCCAAAGTGATTCCCGAAGTGTACCCACCATCCACCAATAGAGTTTTGCCGGTAATGAAGCTTGCCTCCGGAGATAATAGAAATACCACGGTATTAGCGATTTCATCAATTTCACCTGGTCGGGCCATTGGAATTCGAGCTTTTACATTTTTAAGGACTTTTTCGGGTACGGTTTTCAGGATATCGGTAAGGATTACCCCAGGAGCCACACTGTTTACGCGAATTCCTTTTGTGGCATTTTCAACCGCAGCTACCCTTGTCAGTGCTTCTACACCTGCCTTGGCGGCAGCATAGGCCCCATAGCCAGGAGTTGCCATAGAGGCTGGAGAGCTCATGTTTACAATGGCACCCCCTCCGGATCTCAACATAGCGGGAATTTCATACTTCATTCCCAGATACGTTCCCGTAAGATTAACAGCAATGTCCCAATCCCATGCTGCCCGCTCTAATTGTGTGATGGGCACATTAACTCCAGATCCCGCATTGTTAAATACCATGTCCAAACTACCAAATTGTTCCATCGTTCTTTCCACCATGGCCTTGGCCTCCTACTCTTTGGTGATATCGGTTTTTACAAACAATCCATCTGAACCCAGGTCTTGGATTTTTTCGATGGTTTCATTTCCTTCTTTTTCCCTTCTTGCTGCCACTACAATCCTTACTCCTTTTTTTGCCAGTGCAAATGCCGTGGCCTGACCCATGCCTGTAGTGGCTCCGGTTATGAGTGCTACTTTGTTTTCGAATTCTTTCATAAGATTCATATTTATTAATGAGTAATACATCCTCCATCCATGCCCAGAGCTTGACCTGTGCTAAAACCAGATCTATTTGAACAAAGAAAAACAGCCAAATCAGCTACTTCTTTGGCTATGGCAATACGCCCTATCGGGTGAGTAGCTCAGGTTGCCCAAGGAAAGGTTCTTTGCAATTTTTGTAGTTTCTGTTTTTACTATTTGCTTTCGTATTCATTTCTTCTCTCTTTTCTGAATCAGATTGTTAGCGTCTTTTTTTTAACTGACTGAACACAAGAAACAAGCAATCCAAAGAATATGAAAAATCATTAATTCATTAAAAGCGATAAGATTTTCCGATTGTCATTAGTCATACGCCTTAAACTTCTTAGTACTCCTTCTTTAACTTATCTCAATGATTCTATAAGAATGTCAAATATGGAATTATACCATTTAATGGCTTGATTTGCTGTCCTGTCTAAAACTTCAGGATCATCATAATATTGAAGGTGCCCTGTTGCACCTTCCCATTGTAGTTTCTTCTTTGTTGTGGGTACTGCTTCAAACTGTCTTTTAGCTGCATTTGGCAAAAAACAATTATCACTATGAATCATTAGATATGGTTTATCTAATTTTTGAGCAGCGGTCAAAGATTCATATTCAAAAAGTAGTGCGTCACTCATTTTTGGATAATTATTCACCCAAATTCCATTATCAGACCATACATGATACCAATCCCATACAAATTTTCCTGGCATACCTACATCCATTCTTTTCTCATCAACTGCTGGGACATTAATAACTTCTCCAGTTTGGTTGAACGTGTTTATTGCTATTTTTCCTTCGGCAATTCTTTCTTCTAATGCCTCTTCAGTTCCCATCCATTGAATATCACCCTTTCGGTCACGATAATGTCCTGCAACAGTAACTAATCCCTTAAAGATGTCATCTTCTGATACCGCTCTTAACATTTCAGAACTTCCCTGACATACTGCAAATCCAACAATTTGCTCATCATTTACAACAGAAAGCGAGGCAAGAAAACGTGCAGCAGCTTTAGCATCTTCTACTTTTGCAATAGGATCTTCTAATTCTCTTGGTAAACCGTCACTTTCTCCTCGAAAACGCGGATCAAATGCCAATGCTACATATCCTCTTTCAGCGAATCTTTTGGCATATTCAGTAGGTGCTTGCTCTTTAACATATGTCATTGGACCTAAAATTGGAATAGCAGGATACTGTTTTCTTTCTTCATAATTTGCAGGTACATATAAGTTTCCAACAAGGTCTAAACCTTTACTTTGAAACATTACTTTCTGCATTGTAATACTGTTTTTACTAACCATTTTCGTGTTCATTTCTTTCTTATTTTCTTATTCAGACTGTGAGTATCCTTTTTTATTTGGTTGAATACAAGAAACACCCAATCCAAAAAACATGAAAAGCATTAATTTATTCATAGCAATAAGATTTTGTGATCATCGGATATTTCAATCACAAATATTGCTTGATTCTATTATTTGTAGTTGTAGAAATTTCGGGAATGCTTGTAAAAACTACGGAAGTTGCCTATAATTCGAAGGAGAATACCCAGTTATACGTTGGAAAAACTTAGTGAAATGTGAACTATCCTCAAAACCAAGACGGTAGGCAACCTCTGCTACAGAGTGTTTAGTTCTTTTCAATAGTGTTTTAGCCTCTAAAGTTACTACCTCATCAATCAATTGTTTGGCGGTTTTACCTGTTTGTCTCTTCAGAACATCGGATAAGTGTTTCTGGCTCACATGAAGCATTTCTGCAAAATCCCTAACCTTATACAACGTGCCTAAGTGCGTAGTTATCAAATTATCGAAAGAAGTTACAAGCTGTGTCTCAGACGAAATGGGAATAACTTCCCTTTGGGATAATTGTTTTTCCCAAAGAGACTTAATCTTGTATAGCAAGGCAATGATATAGCCATATGCTACATTTTGATGGTAATTATAGCAACCACTGTTCTGTTCGTAAAGCAACCTGTCATAAAGATCTTTTAAATACAATGTTTCTTGTGTAGATAGTTCAAACACATTATTTAGACTATTATATGCAAAAAATGGAAACTCTTTTAAGAATTTCTTATGTTCGAAATTGAACTCTAGGAATTCTTGTTTAAAATAAAGTGTGTAACCCGACATTATCCCAATGACCTTATGATCAACGGATATTTGTTGTGCTTGTCTCGGTGCACATATTTGTAAGGTTTTGTTGGATATGGGAAAGTCTAAGTGTGCATATTTGAAATCAAAGCCAGCCGATAAAAACAGGGATACATCCATGTAATTTTGCCTGAAGAAAGGAGTATGAACTGATTTATCTTTTTCTTTTACTTCTTCAATCTTGTACACATAAAAGTTATTGTTAACCTCTGAATGTGGTATGCGTAAAAGCTTTAAAGAACTTTTAAAATCATTATGGTCTCTAATTTCATACATTTCTTTGGTTTATGCTACACAACAAATGTTTATGATCATTAATCATATGCACACTATATGTGTAATAAAAGTATAAATTTTAGTGAAGCGAATCCCATAAGAACTGAAGTCTCTTAAACAGCTGTTTCAGAAGATTTAATGTGGTATTCAGCTTATTAAAATTCTGGCTTGATGAATTCTAAATAAAAGTGCGGAAAACTTAAAATGTATATTTTAGATTGCTGCTACCAATTGCTTATTATAGTTATCTAAGATGTTCGTAGGCAAAGACTTCAAATAAATTTGGGTCGTATTTAGTTTGCTATGTCCAAGCATAGCAGAAATAGCATGCAAAGGCACGTCGTTAAGCATAGCTTGGGTGGCAAAACTATGTCTTGAAACGTATGTTGTCAATTTCTGCTCAATACCACACATTTCTCCAATGATTTTCAAACCTCTATTGTAGCGTTTACGTTCCCATGAGATTTCGCGTTCTTGTAAAGCAAGATTATCTCTTTTAATTACAGGAAAAATGTAATCTTCTTTTGATTTTCCGCCAAGGTAGATTTCGAGTATTTCCGCAAGCTGATCCGTTATTTTAATATCATACAATTTACCTGTTTTCCTTCTCCTGAACTTGATTCGTCCATTTACGATGTTACCGAGTTTTAGGTGGGCCATATCCGTAAAGTTCATACCATACAGTAGAAATGAACACATGAAGTAATTACGGTACCGAAAGAGAACCATATCCTTGGGAAGTTTCAAATCCATTATTTTTCTGATATTCTCAATTGATAGGGCTCGCTTTTCCGTAGGAACTTGTCTAATTGTATAGTAGGTAAAGGGATAAGCTTCCCGTTCTATTAAGCCCGCCTTGATTCCTTTATTGTAAATGGCTTTGATGGCTCTTAAATAAGTAGAAAGACTATTATAACCGTTGCCCTTTGCTAAATGATAACGCTCAAATTTTTTTATGAAATCATAGTTCAATTCATTGAACTTTAAATCTCTTCCCTTGGTAAATGTTCTCAAGACAGAGATAATACCGGCATAATTTCTGGCAGTCCCATATCTATGAGCGATTCTAAGGTCTTCCGCTAGGGACTCTCCAAACTTATAAAAGGAAACATATGTACTATTTTAGGTTATTCTATTCTTTACTTGGGTAATGGATAAATAGTTGAGTTTTTCACTATCATAAAGTTTGTTGATAATATCATTTGCCCTTGCTTCCTCTTTGAGAAGTAAAGTATTTAACCTTGCTATTGATTCGACTTTGGTGTAGGTCTTTTTTATCGCACATTTTTGAGAGTCCCAATATTTTTCTAATATTGAATACCCAGTCGAAATAGAAGTTGTTTTTCGCAAGTGAGTAAGCCGGAAAATGACAGGGAAGGAACCATCTTTTTTGGCCCTTCGAGTATCTAATAAAAGCGTCAAATATGTTCTCATATTCTTCAAGGTAGTAAAAAAATTTGCAAACAATTTGCAAACAAATGGCTGATGTTAAACCATGTCATTTGACGCTAAAATTAATATAAGTATCTACAAATTAGTCATTTACGACACACTTACTGTTTTGAAGAATTGTCTTTAAAGACGCTTCTAAGCAGACGGTCACAGGTTCGAATCCTGTCGCGATCACGCATAAATCGACAAAAAATTGAAAACGGGGCGAGCTAAAAACATAGCTCGCTTTTGTTTTTTATGAGGCTATTCCGTTTCTACAAGCTGAAAACGTGCCATTGGCGCCATTCTGGCCTTGTTTAGGGATAATACCCCATCGGCAAGGGTATAATTATCTACTTTTTCCAATACTTCATTAAATGTAGTGGCAAGTTCCATGTTCTGGCAGGCCATTAAAGTAGCGGCGATATGTCCCAACGCAATACGGTCATGAGGTTTCAGTTCATAGGCCGCCGTAAAAACATTGCAACCGTTGTTTCCCGTAACGCGGGCCAACTGGCTATGGAAGGTGATAGTTGCCTCTTTACTACCCTCTGCAAAAGTAACCGCCTCGCCCATTAATTCTATTAATACCCATTTTTTATCCTCTAAATCCAGGTCAGTAGCATTTTTAAGCAGTTGATAGTTTTCGGCAAGGTTTCCACTTATTCTATGGCCTTGCCTATCCAGATGAAAAAGCACGTCTTCCCCTACTTGGTAAGCTTGTTCGGAACCATTATTTGCCGTGAGGGTAACTATGGCACCGGTATCGTTCCATGTAAAATCGCCATTATCCGTAATCCCTCTATCTTGTTTTCCCAAATAGGTAAGCGTCCGCGTATATTTTCCACTTTCAAACAAGGTTATTGAGGTTTTTATGCCCTCACAATCCGCACAAGGGATAGTTCCCTGATAGGTGCCTTGCCAATCCAGTGTACTTTTACTGTTATGCCCCATGTCAAGGGACGGATTGGTATCCTCCACCTCCTTGGAAATTTCCTCCTTCATATCCACCCTTTCTTTTTCCTTTTTCTTTTCTCTCATAGAATTACATCCCATTGCCAAAGTTCCGCATAAGATAAATAGTACGTATAGTTTTAACTTTTCCATTTGTGTAGTGTTCTACTATTGATTTTTTGTTTGGGCACCCCCGAAACTGATTACTGGAATTTCCGATACTTGAATCCTAGGGATTCTTAGGATTGCTTTTTAGCAAAGGTGGATTCATCTTTATAAAACATGGCCCAAAAGCCAATACAGAATAATAAACAGTACCAAAAACCCGATACAACCGCATTTTCCCCCTCCAAGTTTTTTTGCGCCCCAACCGGCCAATACAGCCCTAATGATATTTTTCATTCTCTAATAATAGATATATAATGCCAAAAACTATGTAGAATGCAGTCCATTGATAATTCGAACCTACGTTCTATTCGTCAAGTTGATATCTGCTGTAAGATACCACCTATCCCTGAAATAACCTGATAGTCCTAGGGCAATTTACTCCCAAAATCGAACCAAAGTATAATAGGGTCACTTTGGTCTCCCTTATGATATGCAATGGTGCCCTTCTGTGATGAAGGCCCCAATTTATCCGCTTGTTTAAACTTTGTGCCAATCGGAGGAATCTCATAGAGGAATGAAATATCCCCCTCTGGAAAGGGAGGGGCCACGCCTCCGGCAATATGTTCGGCATCGGCAGGCGTATACAACCGTAAGAAAAGACCGGGTGTTTCCGTAATAATCCGAATCGGAAGTTCCTCTGTTCTTAATTCGGCCCAAAACAAATTGCCATGGTATCCCTTAAATTCTGGGTAGACCAGATTGTCAAAACTGGCCCCGGTAATGGTATTGTTGTATTCCTTTTCCCAAACCCCTATTTCGGCACCCTTGGCCCTATTTTTCCAAACGCGGTATGGTCCTTGGCCCATCCATTTGACCCCTTTTACCTTTTTCTCGGGATAATTAAAGGAAATACCGATAAAATCCAAACCATCCCCAGAAAAATGCAGTGGGCTTACTTCCAATTTTAACAAGCCGGTCGGCAGCAATTTCCATTGTACTTTTTCTGGATAGGTATTATACCGGGTTTCCAAAATAAAACTTCCATCTTTATCCATCCCCCATTGTACATCCTTTATATGGGATTCGATGCCCACCGGGAGTGGTCCGCCGCCAAAGGAAATCGGTTTTTCCTGAAAGGATACCTTCTCCAAATGGCCATTTTCTTTGTCGAAGACAAAACCCAATTCATTTAAATTTACCTTAAGGTCATTCCCCTTTTCCACAACTTCAATTTCCCTTTTTTCCAAGTTCGGTTCTACCTGCTGAAGGAATTCTCCTGCCACTTGGTCCGGTTGTTTTATGTGCCAGTTCCAAGTATATATTTCCATGCCTTTGTTATCCGTCGCCGTCATTGAAAAAATAGCTCCTTGCTTAATAGTCTTGGGGATTTCAAGCTGCAAGTACCTCGTTTCCCCGGGGGCGACATTGGGCCCCTTAGTTTTGCCCGAAGCTAGGACCAAAGTTTTATCAAAATCGGGAACGGACCGGATTTCCCATGAAAAAGTACATTGATCTAAATTGGTATACAGATAGGTATTGGTCAGTGCCAGTTTTCCATCAAAATTGGACGTAATGGTCCGTGAACCTATCTGAACGGGGGACCATATTTCCTTTATCGTGTAAAAGCTACCTTCCTTTTCCCGATAAGGACCAACGATTCCATCCGGGGCGTGGTTGCCATCACTATCCAGTGTATTGCCCCTATCCCTCCTTACTACCGCCTCATCCGAAAACACCCAGAGAAAACCGCCCGAAAACATGGGGTGGGCCGAATAGTTCTTCCAAAAATCATCCAAGCCTGCACCATGTCCCCCATCATAAAGGCCATGTAGGAATTCGGTAGGCATAAAGGGTTCATTGCCACGGGCCAAACGATTTATTCCATAATCATACGTAGGATAATGCCGGGTGTCCATCCCATTCCGCTTGAGCCAAGGGTAGATTACTGGACGTTTTTGGATGTCATAGCTATGGAACCATTTTTCGTTGGCAAAATCCCATCCTCCCTCATTCCCATGATCCCAAACGACCACACTAGGGTGATTTTCATCCTTCAATAGCAACTCCTTGATCAATTTGGGTCCGACAACCGTATCGTAAGCGTCCTGCCAACCGGTAAGTTCATCAAGTACAAAAAGTCCTAGGGAGTCACAAAGTTCAAGAAAACGTTCATCCGGGCCGTAGTGCGACATCCGAACGGCGTTCATGTTCATTTCCTTCATCAGTCGAATATCCTCCAAATGATTTTCCCCGCTTAACGCCCGTCCGGTTTCCGGCCAAAAGGAATGCCGGTTTACCCCTTTAAAAACAACTCTTTTTTCATTCACATAAATCCCATCATTCTCCCGGAGTTCAACCGATCGAAAACCGAAGCGCTCCCTTTTTTGATAAACCGTCTTACCATTTTCCAACAGTTCAAAAAGAGCGTTGTACAAGTGGGGTGATTCAGGATTCCAGGACGTAATAGTATTAAAACTTCCCGATAGCTTCAGCTCACTTTTCCGCCTTGCAAAGGGTTTTGATAGAATCTCCCCAACGCGATTCCCTTCCGAGGAAAACAGCGTTACTCTTGCCGATCCTTTGGATATTGGTCTGTTGATGGTCACGAGCGCATTGAATTCACCCGTATGTTTTGCATCAATGGCCGTTCTTGTAAAATGACGATCAGGCAAGACCTCCAAAAACACCGGGCGGAAAATCCCTCCAAAAATCCAAAAGTCGGCTTGACGTTCTGCGCTGTTTACAGACTCGTTGGCCGAATGTTTGGCCACATCCACTTCCAAAACATTCTCCTGCCCGTATTTCAATAGTTTCGATATATCATATTTGAACCTATAGAATGATCCTTGGTGCATTTCTCCGGCCGACTTGTTGTTAATGGTGACTTTGGTATCCGTCATGGAACCGTCAAAAACAATGTTGATGATCTTTCCCTTCCATTGGGCCGGTACTTGAAAGCTATGCCGGTACAATCCGTGCTCCTTGCCTAATTTTCTATTCTCATTTCTGTGATCATGGCCATAATTATAAGTGCCAAATCCATGCAATTCCCAGTTGGAAGGTACTGGAAGTTTGGACCAGACACCACTTTTGGCCCCATCGGTGACCTTAAAATCCCAATCCACGGTCTTCGAGGCATCTTTACCGGACAGGTATATCCGCTTATATGCATAATCCTCCTGTCCCGATACGGAAAAAGAGATTCCCAGGGACATAACCCATGAAATTGCGATATACCGAAAAACCCTAAAACTGGGCGTATTGAAAAGTACTATTGTGCCCTGTCTTTTAAAAGAGATGCTATTCATTTATATATAATTGAAAAATGTTGAACCAATTTTAAAAGAAAATGGTCAATGTATCATTTTACAATAAACTTTTGTTTATTAACCGATAATGGGACCGACACTATTTTCCCTTCAATATGGAAAATTAAAAGCACATCAACTGTAGGAAAAAATAAATCCCAAAGATTTAACCATAGGCCTTAGCCACTTGTTGGGAACTTCCCAGACCATCAATACCGAGCTCTACGACATCACCCGGTTTTAAATAGCGCGGTGGGTCAAAGCCCAATCCCACTCCGAAGGGCGTTCCCGTGGAAATGACATCCCCGGGCAAGAGGGTCATAAATTGGCTGATATAACTTATGGAGGTAGGGATGTCGAATACAAAATCCGAGGTATTGCTATTTTGGAGCGTTTCCCCATTGACCTTTAACCATAAATCCAGATTATGGGGGTCTTCAATTTCATCCGGAGTGGCAATAAATGGTCCTATGGGTGCAAAGGTATCACAGCTCTTTCCCTTGACCCATTGTCCACTTCGTTCAATCTGGTATTCCCGTTCACTATAATCATTGTGTAGCACATAACCCGCCACATGATCCATAGCCTCCGATTCGGAAACATAGGATGCTTTTTTGCCGATAACTATGGCCAATTCTACCTCCCAATCCGTTTTAGTGCTCCCCTTGGGAATAATTACGTTGTCATTGGGGCCCACCATTGCCGAAGTGGCCTTAAAGAATAGCACGGGTTCCTTGGGGATTTCCATCCCTGCTTCCTGGGCATGCTTAGCATAATTTAGACCGATGCAGATTATTTTTGAAGGTCGGCAAAGTGGTGCTCCCAAGCGTATGGAATTATCTACTTTTGGGCAGGAATCAACATTTTCATTGAGCCAATCCTTCAATCTAGTGATACCATCCCCTCCAAAAAATTGTTCGTCGTAGTCCTGTCCAAAGTTTGAGACATCCAACCGATCGCCGTTTTCCAATTGCACTCCGGGCTTTTCACTTCCTATCGCGCCAAATCGAATTAATTTCATATGTCCTTGATTATTTAGGTTTTTAGTTTCCGTTCAATCGTATAAATCCACCATCAATGGGAAAGTCGGTTCCCGTGATAAATGAGGCTTCGTCGGAACAAAGATATAGTACCAAATGCGCCACTTCCTGTGGATTCGCCATTCTACCGATGGGTTGGGTCTTTGACAATTTCTCAAACATCTCCTCTTCCTTTCCCGGAAAATTTGCCTTTAGATAGCCGTCCACAAAAGGGGTATGTACACGGCCCGGTGAAACACTATTGCAACGTATGTTATATTCAAGATAATCCTTGGCCAAGGAGTACGTCATAGTCAAAACAGCTCCCTTGGAGGCCGAATAGGCAAATCGGTCATTGATACCAACCGTTGCGGCCACAGAAGCCATGTTCAAAATAACACCACCAGTGGCTTTCATATGGGGAATGACACAATGGATACAGTTATAGACCCCCTTTATGTTTACGCTGTAAATTTTGTCGAAATCCGCTTCAGTGGTGTTTTCCACATCACCAATATGTGCAATACCCGCATTGTTGATCAGCATATCTACATGACCTTTGGCTGCAATTTGATCCACTTCATTTTTTACTTCGGCCTGATGGGCAATATTACAATGATGCGCCTGTGCTCTACCTCCATTCCTTTTAATCTCGGCCACTGTTTCGCCAGCCTTGCTTTCATTCAATTCAAAAATATGTACTTCAGCACCCTGTGCGGCCAAAGTCGAGGAAATGGCACGGCCAATACCACTGCCGCCTCCAGTAACTATTGCTGTTTTGTCTTTTAGATTAAATCTCATAGGTGTTTAACTTTTCGGGATACTGTCCGAAGCTACAAAATAGGACTCAATTTCTTCATCGATCCCGTTTTCGATTACCACGTCGGGGTTTTTGGATTTCAGTTCTTCCAAAGCGGATTCAGACACTTGGGTTCCCCAAATATAAAGGCTTTTTAAGTTTTCCCATTCTTTAAAAAATGAAATGCTCCGGTCTCCAATGTTCGTGTCATAGACCTTCAATAATCGTAGTCTGGATAAATTCCGTAAGGTATCTACCTCAACATCGGTAATAGGCGTTCTATCGATTTCCAACCACTCCAAGTTGGGGCAATTAGCTGCAAAGGCCAATTCCCTTTCCCCTATGGGCAAACCGCTTAAGTCCAATTCTACAATATTCCGGTTCACGGGGGATAAATTTAAGAGCATTTGAGCATCATATTCGGGAGGCATATACACATTTACCTTTAGGGCATCCGTAGCATCGGCCAATCGGGTTATAGTCAAATAATCGGAAGCCAGATTGCGTAGTGTGGAGTCCGCTATTTTTGGAAGTGCCGTCCATTTTTCCATGGGATCCGGTTCCATCATCTCCTTTATCAAGACCGCCAAAGGGTGGGAATTTTGCAAATGGTTCAGTTGTAAGGTATCCGAGGCACCCAAGGCAATCCACTGTTCCAGGATACGTACTTCATTATCGGCCAAGGGTCGCTCCCCTTCGGGAGGCATATGCTCTTCATCCTCTATGGGCAAATACAGACGCCGTATCATTTCACTCTCCTCAGGGTTTCCTGGAATCAGGGTATTTCCACCTTCACCACCCTTTAATAGTCCTGCCAAATCGGTCATCAATAATTCGCCCTTTTTCTTGTTGGGATTGTGACACTTTACGCATTTTTCTTCCAAAATCCGATTGACTATGTGCTCGTAGACCAGCGGATTTTTAGGAATGATGTTTTGTTTTTTCCCTTGCGGTAATGCCAAAAAATCCTGCCCATGTGTAATCATACCTCCATAATGCCCAGTGAAAATAATAAGTCCGACGATAACTACTTGTATAATCTTCGAATAGATTGGTTTACTGATTTGAACTCCCTCCAAACCATACCAAAGTGCTGCTAACAGGGCCAGTGCTCCTCCTAACCATTGGTGCCAAAAAAGCAAATCGCCCTTGCTGCCGGTCTCCTTTCCCAGAAAGAATCCGGAAATGGCGGTCAACAAGGCTGAAATCACGGCAATGGTCAACAAACTCCTTGGGATTTTCCTCCCAGTTAATCCCAAAAAAATAGCAATCAACAAAAGTACAATGGGAAAATGGAGTACTAATGGATGCCACCTCCCTATCCAGGCCACAAGGATAGGAAGCTCAATGTAGGACTCGAACAACAGACAAAAAACAAGGAATACGGAAAGTCCAAAAACGACATAATCGACCTTTCCATTTTTAGGGGTGTATGTCATTTTTATGCTAAAAGGTCTTTGACCACATGCCCCGCTACGTCGGTCAAACGAAAACGACGGCCTTGATATTTATAGATGAGTTGTTCATGGTCCAGACCCATGGTATGCAATAAGGTTGCATGAAAATCATTGATGTGTACAGGGTTTTCAACAACGTTGTATCCAAATTCGTCGGTCTGTCCATAATTTAGTCCGGGCTTTATTCCCCCACCTGCCATCCAGATACTGAAAGCACGGGGATGATGGTCGCGCCCGTAATTGTTGGGATCAAATTTTCCCTGGCAATAGTTACCCCTACCGAATTCACCGCCCCAGATGACCAAAGTATCCTCCAACATACCGCGTTGCTTTAAATCCAGGACAAGGGCTGCCGAGGCCTTGTCCACGTCCTTGGCCTGGCCGGCCATTTCATCATGTAGATTACCGTGTTGGTCCCAACCTTGATGGTATAATTGGATAAAGCGAACACCATTTTCAGCGAGTCTACGAGCCTGTAGGGCATTTGCCGCATAAGTTCCCGGTACTTGGCAATCTTCCCCATATAATTTGATTATGGATTCCGGCTCCTTGGAAATATCCATAACATCAGGGACGGACATCTGCATACGGTAGGCCATTTCATACTGTGCAATACGGGATTCTATTTCGTCATCTCCGGTTTCTACATGATGTAATTTATTCAAGGAGGACACATGATCCAGTAGATGTCTTTTGTCCGAGCGTGACAGCCCGTCCGGATCGTTTAGGTATAACACAGGATCTTTCCCCGAACGCAACAATACCCCTTGATGTTTGGAATCCAGAAAACCACTTGACCATAATTTGGAATAAAGCCCTTGGCTATTGCCCTTTCCCCTAGAGGTTAGGACCACGAAAGAAGGCAGGTTCTTGTTTTCGCTTCCCAACCCGTAACTCATCCAAGATCCCATGCTGGGACGACCCGAAATCTGGCTCCCGGTTTGGAAAAAGGTTATGGCGGGATCATGGTTTATGGCTTCCGTATGCATGCTGCGCACTACCGTAATTTCATCTGCAATTTTTGCCGTATGCGGAAAAAAATCGCTAATCCAAGTTCCACTTTGGCCATGTTGTTGAAATCCAACTTTAGGAGGCATCAAGGGGAATTTATCCTGGTTGGCAGTCATCCCTGTCAACCTTTGTCCTTTGCGAATAGATTCCGGCAAATCCTGCCCCATACGTTTGCGCAGGGTGGGCTTGTAATCAAAAGTTTCCAATTGGGAGGGTGCCCCCGCCTGGAACAAATAAATGATGCGTTTGGCCTTTGGAGCAAAATGGGGAACACCTAAGGCCCTTTCAGCTACATTTTTGGTTGTCCCCTTAAAAAGATCGGGAATCAAAAGTGAACCCAAGGCCAATGAGCCAATGCCCACACTCAATTGCGAGAAAAAATGTCTTCGGTTAACCTTTAACGAAGGCTCTTCCTTTTGTTCATGATGATGGTGTGACATGACTATTATTCTTTTGTTATGGTCTCGTCTAAATTATAGATTACCTGGGCGGTCAACATTAAGGCGGCCGTTTTTGCCGAGTCCACATCCAATTGTTCATATTCGCCAACCGCAACCAATTTTTTGGCATCTTCCGTGTTGTTCAAATAGGTCTCCAGTGCATCATGATAATACCCGTCCAAAGTCTGTAACTCCTTTTCTCTTGGCGTGCGCACCAAAATGCTTTGAAAGAGATTCTCAACGATGGATTCGTTATTCTCTTCTCCATCAGTCAAGGTTCGCTGGGCCAGTACCCGTGCCGCCTCCAATATTTGTATATCATTTTGCAAGGCCAGGGCCTGCAGCGGCGTATTGGTTTTCTGGCGACGAACTTCACAAAAATCGCGGGTAGGGGCATCAAATATGGTCATGCTCGGAGGGGGCAAGGTACGTTTCCAAAAGGTATATAAAGACCGTCTGTACAAATCGTCCCCCTCATCTGGAACATACTTGGTCAAAATACCCCTATGCCCTCCTGCATTGGTCTCTTCCCATAGACCGGGGGGTTGATATGGTTTTACGCTGGGTCCGCCAATCTCCGCATTTAAAAGCCCGCTTGATGCCAAAATATAGTCCCGAATCATTTCACCACTCATACGAAAGCGTTGTGCCCTGGCCAATAACTTGTTCTCCGGATCTACTTTTTTCAGCTCGGGACGTAGTTCGGACTTTTGCTGATAAGTTGCGGAGAGCATAATCTTTTTAAGTAGATACTTAATGTCCCAGTCATGCTCCATGAAATCGGCAGCCAACCAATCCAAAAGTTCAGGATGTGTGGGCAGACTACCCTGCACCCCAAAATCCTCGGAGGTTTCCACGAGTCCTCGGCCAAATAGCATGCCCCATATACGATTGACAAAAACACGCGCGGTCAACGGATTGTTCTTGTCGGTCACCCATTGGGCCAGGCCCAATCGATTTGAAGGATACCCATCGGGAAAGGGAAAAATTGTTTTAGGTGTGTTGGGTTGTACGGAATCCGCAGGTTGATCGTATTCGCCCCTATTTAGAATATGGGTAGTTTTTGGGGCAGAATCGTTCATCACCATTACCTTGATCTTTGGTGTCTTTTTCATATTGATGAACGATAGTACATCCTCGGTCTCCTCCGCGGATATTTCTATATAAGGCGGGTCTGCAAAGAATTTTTGGTTGGCTGCCTGTACCGCATCCATTTGAAGCCCTTTTTCATCAACTTGATTGAAAAACGCAAAGAGTTCGAAGTAATCCTTTTGGGAAATGGCATCGTACTTATGATCATGACAACGGGCACATTCCAAGGTCATTCCCAAGATACCCTTACCCAGGGTATTGGTACGATCCAAAACATAATTGGTCCGATATTCTTCTTGAATGACTCCTCCTTCTTGGGTTATTGGATGATTTCTGTTGAACCCGGTGGCCAAAATTTGTTCCTTGGTAGCATTGGGTAGCAAATCGCCGGCCAATTGCCAAGTCAAGAAATCATCATAGGGCATATTTTCATTAAATGCATGGATGACCCAATCGCGCCAAGGCCACATGGTGCGATAGCTATCGTCCTGATATCCATGGGAATCGGCATAACGCGCCACATCCAACCAGGACTGCGTCATACGTTCCCCATAGGCGGGAGATGCCAAAAATTTGTCAATAACTTTGTCCATACCATCTTCGGAAGTGTCGGCCAATAGCTCCTGTACTTGTTGCCTTTGGGGCGGTAACCCAGTAAGATCTAAGCTTACTCTACGAACAAGGGTTTCCAAAGAGGCTCTTTCGGAGGGAAGCACATTATGTTCTTCCAATTTCTTAAAGATAAATCTATCTATCTCGTTCCTTGCCCCGTCCAACGCTTCCAAAGTGGGCACCTCTTTTTTGACCGGAGGAATAAAGGCCCAATGTTTTTCGAACTTTGCCCCTTGCTGAATCCATTTTTTAATCAGCTTTTTCTCATATGAATTTAGCTTCAGTTTGGAATCCGGCGGGGGCATCATTAGATTCGGATCATCTGTAATGATATGTCCGTAAAGTAAGCTCTCGCCAGGCTTACCCGAGACCAAGGCATATTTTCCAGGATTTTCCTTCAATTCCAAAAAAGCGGTCTCCTCCAAATCCAGCCGTAAGCCCGCTTTGCGTTTGTTGGCATCAGGGCCATGACAGGTATAGCAATTGTCCGAAAGTATAGGTTTAATATGGAAATTATAATCAACGACATCGGGTACCTTAAGATCGGCATACGCATCTTGTCCCTTGCTGAAAATACCTGCTTTAAAGGCATACAGCAATGATGACAGAACGGCTAGAATAGCAATAATGACTGTTTTCTGTTTCATAGAATTTCTTTCACATCCTCATTATCCATCGCGAATCCATAAAGTTAGTGAATTCCTTAGTATTGCAACAAGTAGCAAATTGACTATTGCCTTTATTTTTGTTAGAAAACCAACCTATTTGTGAAAAAACAAAGCCACCATCGGCTAAAGACCGATGGGCTCGGGTTCCGACCAAAATTCGGCTAAAGTTCAAAAATTCATCCGAACACCGTCCACATATCGCCATACACTCTCTTGGCGTACCGAGAAAGGCGAAAGGCTAGGGATTTTCCCCCAGATTTATACATTTAAGAAGTTAAGGAGCGTTGTCAAAATACCGGATTTTAACCATGACCCAAGTTTTTAACGGCAAGCCATGCCATTAACCCACCCCCTATTCCCAAGGCGTCCTCATCGATATCAAAGGTCGGTGTATGTAGCCCGGATCGGATTCCCTTTTGCTCGTTCCCTACGCCTATCAAATAAAAACAGGAGGGATTCTTCTGGGAATAATAGGCAAAGTCTTCAGCGGCCATCCATGGTTCTAAATCCACCACATTCTTGCTACCGAGATATTCATTTGCGGCGGATTTCATATCCCGGGTCAGATCGGTATCATTGTCCAGATAAGGATACCCGTGGTTAATTTTAAGTTCACAACTACCTCCCATACCTTCGGCGATGGACGTGACCAATTTTTCGAGTCTTTGAAGGGCCTCTTTTCTCCAAAGGGTGTCAAAGGTCCGAAAAGTACCCTCAATATGGACCTCAAAGGGAACGACGTTGATAGCTCCATCGGCAATCACCTTTCCAAATGACAATACAGAGGGGGTCTGTGGGGAAGCCATGCGACTTACCAATTGCTGTGCGGCCACGATTATATGAGATGCAATGAGCACCGGATCAACCAACCTTTCCGGCATGGCCCCATGACCGCCCTTCCCTTTTACCGTCAAGAAGAGTTCATCCATACTGGCCATAAATTTACCAGAACGGAAACCCACCACACCTACTGGAAGGTTGGGCTGCACATGTTGCCCCAGATGAGGAAGACAGCCTAAATCCAAATATGCCTTTTCTTTCATGACCAAAGAAGCACCTCCGGGAACTACTTCCTCCCCAGGTTGAAACAACAGCTTAATACTGCCCTTTATTTCCTTTTTTAGTTCCCATAAAATTTTAGCACACAATAGAAGTGAAGCACTATGGGCATCATGCCCACAGGCATGCATTATCCCATCATTTTTGGAGGCATAGGGCACTTTGTTCTTTTCAAGGATGGGCAATGCATCCATATCCGCCCGCAACAGAACAGCTTCCCCCTTTCGCTCACCTTGAATCGTAGCCAAAAGACCGGTTTCCGCCACCACAACAATATCCTTGATTCCAATGGCCTGTAGCCTTTCCTTGATGTAACGGGATGTGTTGTGCTCCTGAAAGGATAATTCCGGATTTTGATGCAGGTGGCGCCTTACCGCAACAAATTCAGGAGCGAACTTTTGTGCGAGCGATTTGATGTTTTCACGTATGTCCATTACCCATTCTCAACAGCAGATACGATTTCAGCGGCTTAGGTAACCGATTCATGGGCTGTAAAGTTTCTATTTGGCGTGATTCAACTATTTTGTAAAAACTAAATCGAACTTGACCACCACATCGTCCCCGACCACAATTTGTCCGAACATTGCCGATGGAGGTTCCATTTCATAGTCCTGAAGCTTTATAGGTTTCTCACCTTTTATTTTAAGCTGACCATTGGCATCGGTCATTTCTGTCTTGATTTCCACTTCTTTTTCGTATCCGGCAATGTTTAAGGTCCCCACCACAGAAGAACTGCCCTTTACCTCCTTGAGCTTAAAGGTAACCTTGGGATGTTCCTCCATTTTAAGGGCATTATGCGTTTTTTTATCCATAGTAGCACCCCGCTCACTTTTGATATCAGCAACGAGAACTTCAAAATCTATTTCTTTTGGGGCATTGCCTTCGGCCACTAATTTGCCCTCCATGGTATTGGCCGTAACCGTCCAATCGTGAAGTGTGGACGTACCATCAATCGTCAAGGCGCTCTCCGGGGAAAGCGTATAGGTTTCCTGAGCGAAACCAGAGAAGGTAATACTTGCTAAAATTAAGGTTAAAAACTTCTTCTTCATTGTTATGTACATTTAATGTATTGATTCACTGACACATTGCAGTGAAAACTTTCTTTTTTGGAGTACACCTATTCATCCAACACCCTTTGCCAGAATTTTTTCTGCTCATCCGATGAAGGCTGTTTTGCCGGGCTTACCAAGCGCATACCAATAAAATTACTGTCTGTAAACCACCAAAAGCTTTTAGGTATTTGCGGGTCGCGTTTCTGTAATTTTAAACTGGATGCCGATCTACTGGCAGAGCGTAATTTGTCCGCGTCATCATCCCAAGAACCTCCCCTATAGACCCTTGGGTGGATTACCGTGGGGGTCATCCACGGATTATCCGGTTCCAAAGTAGCATACGCGTCTTCCTTGTACTCATCCAGCGTCCATTCCGCGGCATTCCCATGCATATCATAAAGTCCCCAGGCATTCGGCTTTTTACTACCTACCTTGGCATATTGATTATTCGAATTTTTATAATATACTGCATAATCATCAATCCCATCCGTAGAATTTCCGAAGCTATACGGTGAATCCGTTCCTGCCCGGGCCGCATATTCCCATTCCGCTTCCGTGGGCAACCGATAGAATTTTCCGGTTATCGAGCTCAACCATTTGCAGAAGACCAAAGCGGAATATGCCGACATACTTACTGCGGGGTAACCATCCTTTCCCATACCATAGGACGGGTCTTCATAAGGGGGGCTTGGTCTGGTAATCGCATCTATTTTCATAACCCGGTCATTATCCAATTTCACGAACAACTCTTGGTTCTGTTTGAAAAATAGTTCAAAAACTTCCCAGGTAAGCTCATATTTCCCGATATACATGGAATCTACCTTTACTTTTCTTTGGGGGCCTTCATGTGGTTTTCTATCACCTTCGGTTTCAGGACTTCCCATCATAAACTCACCGCCCGGAATAAAAACCATTTCAAAGCTTAGCTCTGTTGCCGGGATTTTTTCTGTATAATCCAAGGAGACTTTCTCTTCCATTGGAGGTATTGTTTTTTCTGCCTTATCTTCATGTTCATTGGACAGTGTACTTGCCGATTTGCAAGAAGGAAACCCTATGGCCAGCAGCATTGACAAACCCACAATTTTGGTGAAGTTATTCGTAATAAATTTCATTGGTTTTGTTTCGTTAAAAGTATTGATTTTTATTAGAAAAATGGTACTCAAAAGAAGCTTAATACAATCCTTTTTCCCACCGTGGCAGGTTGCTTTTCACAAATACATCGTCGTTCAGTTCCGGGTAATCCCTATAGACCCGATCTATTTCTTCGATTTGCCCCTGGGACAGACCCTCCTTGGCATCCAGGCACCAAATTCCCTGTAACAAACCTTGCCTACGAAGTACTTCATGAATACCTGCAATACAACCCTGAAAATTATTGGCCGCATCGAAAAAAGCTGCGTTGGTATCCGTAATTGCGATGTTTAGCGACATCCATTCTTTTGGAATGGTGGTTCCTTTTTTTTTAATGTTATGGATGTCATCCAACAGTTCTACCGCCTTTTTTGTCCATACGGCCCAATGGCCAAGAAGACCACCAACGATATCTTTTTTGGTCAATCTGCCATTGACCTGCACTTCATAGGTAGTTAATAGGTCCGCAACGATATTGTCGTCGTTACCCGTGTAAAGTGCAATTTCGTTATTCCGGGATGAAGCACAGACCGCCCTAACCACCTCCAAGGTTTGATAGCGATTAAAAGGGGCTATTTTGATGGCATGTACATTTTCAATTTCCGCAAAGGTTCGCCAAAAATCATAACTTAAAACTCGACCACCAACCGCAGGCTGTAAGTAAAACCCAAAAACAGGCATGATTTCCGCAATCTTCCGGGTACGTTGCAAAAGAGCTTTTTCCGAATAATCTGCCAATCCATTGGTACTGACCAAGACAATATCATAACCGAGTTCATCACAAATTGCCGTTTCACTAACTGCCTGGGCAGTATCTCCGCTCACACCTGCTACTTTGATAAACGGCCTTTCCAAATGGACATTTTCAATTTCTTCCGATGCCAATTGCAAGACCTTACGGTATAGGTTAATTTTCGGATCCCGAATCTGGAATTGCGTTGTGTGCACCCCTACGGCAACTCCCCCTGCTCCAGAGGCCATATAATATCGGGTCAATAGACGTTGCCTACTTTCATCCAATTGTCGATTCTCGGTCAGTGCCAGGGGGTGGGCAGGAATCACCGCGCCCTTATGAAGCAGTTTCTTTATCTCGGGTTGGAGGGTTTTCATTTTTGGTGTTCCTTATATATGTCGATCGAAATTATCCACAGACGTATTGGCCTGCTATCTTTTAAAATGCGTTGTTCAAAAATTACCCTTGCGCTCCTGAAAATGGGTGGGTTTACCGAGTTGTTCACCTCCTGTTTTGACCCAATGGGCCGTCCATTGTATCATTGCCTCCAAAGAGACGGAAGGGTCTCCAAATAACTCATAGGCCTGAGCCGAATTGTTCAATAAGGCTGTTTCGCTGGGGCGGTTTTTAAAAATTGGTGTCTTGCCCAATAATTTTCCAAATTCCTCAGCCAGCCACTGTACGGCTATAACCTCTGGGCCGGTAACGTTAAGTTTTTTGGCCGGGGACCCGCAATGCAACAGACTTCGAATCGCATATTCGTTGGCATCGCCCTGCCAAATTACATTTACAAATCCCATACTTAAATCAATCGGTTTCTTGGATGCTATGGCCTTAGCAATCTCCAGCAATACGCCATACCGTAAGTCCAGGGCGTAATTTAAACGATAAATAAGCATCTTCGTCCCATTTTTAATCGAAAAATGCTCAAAGATGCGCTCCCTACCCAAGCAAGACTGCGCATATTCCCCAACAGGGGATGGCTCAACTTTCTCGGTGGCACCACCACTTTCGACAGGCACAAAAGGGTATACATTTCCTGTTGAGAAGACGACAATATCCGAATCTTTATATTTTTCCGAAATCCTTCCCGGTAGATAGGCGTTCATTGCCCAAGTAAAGTGTTCATTACCCAAGGTTCCGAATTTATTACCCGCCATAAAGATTACATTTTTGGCATCAGGAAGCCGCAATAATGCCTTGTCATCCAACAAATCCATTGGTATACATTGGATGCCAAAATCCGTTAACTCTTGATAAAGTCCTTTATTCGAAAAACGGGAGGCTCCCATTATTTTTTTATCCACACCGGCCTCATCTACCGCTCTTTTCGCCAGTTTTGCCAATGTAGGTCCCATTTTGCCTCCTAGGCCCAGAATCATAATATCCCCCTCAATTTCCTCCATGTCCGCAATGAGGCGTGTTGAGGGTTGGGATAGTTTTTCCTCAAGTTCAGAAATGGTCTCGATCATTGTTTTCCGATTCATTGGATAAATATATTGTAGGTATTCGCTCCTGCCAAAACTAAGAGCAGTATCAAACCAAGAATCAACACGATTTGCAAAGGTAAACCCAGTTTTAGTCGGTCTTTTTTGGCATTATCCACTGCTATTAAATAGAGCATGAACCCGATCAAGGGGCCAACAATAATGGTAAACCCTTGCGCCATGACTATTAGTTCTATGGGAAGGCTTCCGAAGATAATGGCGACCAATGCCCCGATAACAATTACCGACATAATCACATAGCGTACGTTGGGAGATTCCAATTTTCTTCCGACATTCAAGGCATCCGACAATAGAACGCCTCCTAGGGTAGCATTTCCGATCAACGAGGAAAAGGAAGCCGCAAAAAGGCCCAACATAAAAATCAAGGATGCATATCCGCCAAAAATCGGTTCCAAGGTTTTTCCCATTTCCGTAGCGGAATTGACCTGTATTCCCTGTGGAAACAATACGGATGCGCCAACGAGCATTACCGTCGCCGTTATAATACCCAAAATAAAAATGCCCGACAGGCTTTCCCGTTCATGGGATTTTGATTTGCTTTTATCCCACCCTTTTTCCTGAACCAGATAGGATTGGTAAAAAGCACCTGCTACTGAAAAACTGGAAGCGATCAAAGCCAAGGCCAAAAATTGTGAACCCTCGGGTAGGGTGAAATCAAATTGATCCAGCACAAGCGAAACATCGGGTCTTGAAATTATCAAGGTAATTGCAAAGGAAATAAGCATCAAGCCGACCATAACAATCATAATCCCTTCCAAAATCCTAAAGAACGTTTTAAAGAAGAGTAGTACGATGGCGGTCAAGGAAAAGAAAACTACCCAAGGTGCGGAAGAGGAATGGAATATCTCGCCGAACACCATCCCCGCACCTATGGAATTACCTGCTTGAAAGGAAGCTGCCACCACAAATAACCCTATGCCTATAATAGTGCATATGGCATTCCCATATTTTTCGCGAATCAATTGAATCAAGGTGAAATCCGAAGAGAGCCCAATGCGGGTAGAGACCATCGTAAATGCTGCCATAAACAACACACAAATGGGTATTATCCAAAGTAGTCTAAACTCGTAGTTAGCCCCTATTTTGGAGGCCACGGCCAAACTACCAGGGCCCAATACCAGGGCCGCGGTTATAAATCCGGGGCCTATGTATTTCAAAAAGTTCCTCGATTTTCTTTCAGTCATTTCCAACCCCAAGATTCCCGGAAAACCCCTTTTAAGAAAAGGAAACCGTATTTCTTAATGCTATTCCCCCAAGATATGCAATCTTGTTTCATCCACGAAATCTCGATCTTCCCCATCCTTGAATTTTCTTACCGATTTCCCATGCCAAAAAACTTTATATTTGGATGAACATTAGTAAATCCATTAGCATGAAAAAAATAGTGTATTTAGTCTTTGCCCTATCCATTTCGGTCAATGTTTTAGCTCAGAAATCAAGCACCAAGGAACTTGAAAAATTTACGGAGGTTAAGGCCTATGATCGTATCGTTGTGGATTTGATAAAAAGCAACGAAAATAAATTGGTCATTACCGGGGACGATCAAGACGAGGTGGATATTTCCAACAAGAACGGCCTGTTAAAAATAAAAATGGAGTTTGACAATTTCATGGATGGAGACGAGGCCAGAGCCACTTTGTATTATACCGAGACACTAGTCCTTTTGGACGCCAATGAAAATGCCAAAATTACTTCGGACGAGACCTTTACCGGTAATCGCGTGGAAATAAAGACCCAGGAAGGGGGCCGCATTGATCTAAAAGTTAACGTGACCGACCTCTACACCAAATCGGTTTCCGGAGGCGAGGTCTCCTTAACCGGACAAGCCAAAACCCAGGAAGTTATGGTTAACACAGGGGGACAGGTGTACAACAAGGCCTTGAATACCAATGCAACAACGGTAACCGTCAATGCTGGTGGACGAGCCGATGTAAAGGCTTCGGAAAAGGTAAAGGCCAAAGTTCGGGCAGGAGGTTCCATCTATATTTATGGCAATCCAAAGGAAGTGGATCGAGACAAGGTCTTCGGTGGTAAGATCAAAGTTATGGATTGAACGCTATCTGGCGGCAATGGTTTCGCTTGTTGTATTGACCACGGTCTTTCTGTTACCTTGTAAAAAATTGGCCCCCATTAAGAGTGTAATTATTAAAAAGATTCCCGATCCGATAGCGAATACGGTGGTTTCCATGGTTTCGAACAACAAACCTCCTAAAACCAGGCCGAACATACTGGCCATGCTGCCCATGCTATTTCCATAACCTTGAATGGCCCCTTGAATCTGAGGGTTTCCTGTTCGGGCCAACAGTGCCAGAAAGCTGGGCCACATTAAACCATTACCAATGGACAGCAGCGTATTGGCTATGTACAGTATAATCAAACTGTCCATGGAAAGCAGAAAAAAACTCAAGGATAGTAAAAGGGATCCCACTAAAATCAAGGATTGATTACTGATCTTGTCCGATAATCTGGACAGTAATGGTCCTTGGACCAAAATCATAATCAGGCTAGAGTAAGCTAAAAAAATTCCCAAGTCTATGGCTGTCCATTCCAAAAGTGTACTGGCATAAATTGGCAAACCTGCATAAAACAAACTAAACGCCAAAAAGGTCAAAAAATATACGGCATACAACAATGGAATTCCCGGTTCCTTAAGAACACTGCCCCAACCTTTCTTAGGCGGATTGGCCTCAACATTGCCTTCCTGATAACAATCCTTGTGCTCAACTTGAAAAAACCTTCGAAAGGAATGAGTATTCAGCCCACCAGTATCCACTACACAGGGGTTACTCTCCCCTAACTTTGTGCTGATTACAAAAATGGCGATAAGCGAAATTAGGGCTGCCAGACCTAAGGGCAATAGTTCCCCAAAAACTGTGGAAGCCAATAACCCGGCTACGGCCGGCCCCAAGACAAAACCTAAGCTGGTGGAAGCACCCATTTTTCCAAAGTTCTTGTTCCGGTCTTCATCGGTGGATATATCCGAAAGGTATGCATTGGCCACAGAAATATTTCCGCCTGTGAACCCATCGAAGATTCTGGCCACAAAAATGATAATGAGGGGCAAGGTCATAACATAACTTCCTGTAAGCTCGGTATTTTGGGACCAAAGTTCGGTTTTGGGGAGTGCAAAAGCCAAAAGAAAGAGCATCCACGCTACGAAGGTACCAGCCTGGCTAATTACCAAAACCTTTTTTCTTCCGATACGATCGGAAAGGCTCCCCAATATGGGAGCACCCATAAACTGAAAGAATGGGTACATGGCCCCTAGAATACCATAAATAAACCCGTTGCCGCCCATGTCGGCCACTATGAATATGAGAATAGGGATAACAATACTATATCCTAGAACACCTATGAAGTTCACCAGAAGGATAGGGAAAATCTTGGGCGAAATTATTTTTGGGAAGTTCACAACAGCATCGAAATTGGTCATCCTAAAAGTAGACAATATAGGTGAACAAAGCTAGCAGGACCAAAGGTCCTATTATTGACCAATTTGTGTGGCCTGAAAACCCAACAATTCGTTGTTTTCAAACCGGGTTTGTATCTCTATGGGATTACAACATACTTCACAATCCTCAATGTAAGTCTGTTGACCTACAGAGGGATCGAGCAACATCGAAATCTCCGCCCAACAATACGGGCATTGGAAAAAGTGTTCGTACATGTGATACGCTATAGATAATTTACCTGTATAATCGAAAATATGAAATTATCGAATGACTGGGAATTATAAAAAAACCAGTTCTCGGCTCTCGGACGATTTGTATAAAGCCGTAATGACCTCAACGGATTTCCGAGCTTCGGGGCCATCCACCATGGGCGATTTATCTTCAGCAATGGCGTGCAACATATCCAATATCACTTTTTTATGATTTTGGTGACCGATCGCAGTGGGATTAGCGGCTCCACTTCCATCGCGATTTCCCTTTTCAAAATCCGGTTCCGGAACATCCATGACATTCCAACCCACAATTCTTCCTCCTTCCATGAGAATGCTTCCTTTTTCACCATATATTTCCAAACGTTCTGGATGTCCCGGATAAAAGGCCGTACCTGCGGTGATGTTCCCAATGGCTCCATTTTCGAACTCTAGAATTCCAGAACCGACGTCCTCACCCTGTATATTATGTACCCTAGTATGGATCGTTCCAAAGACTGACTTCACCGGCCCGAAAAGATGTAACAATAAATCAATGGTATGAATGCCCTGGTTCATAAACGCGGCACCCCCATCCAATTCCAAAGTACCGCGCCATGGATTTTTGGTATAATACTCCGTATTGCGATACCAATTGATATGGGCATTGCCCATCAACAATTTCCCCAACTTCCCTTTGGAGACAACATCAAAAACTTCGGTAAAATGTGCTCCACATCGGTTTTGAAAGACACAGCCTAAGGTAACGTCATTTTGTACACAGGAGTTGATGGCCCTATCGATTTTTTCAAGGGTAACTTCCAATGGCTTTTCACACAATACGTGTTTTTTGGATTTGGCAGCTTGGATGATCGCCTCACCGTGACTTCCGCTTTCATTACATACGCAGACCAAATCGATCTGGGGCAAGGCCAAAAATGCACTAAGATCGCTGTACGCCGGAATTCCGAGTTCCAATTTGATTTTTTTGACCCTATCGGATGATCTAGTAAACAAGGCGACTAGGTTTGCGTCATCAATTTCTTCAATGCATTTAATATAGGTGTTCACTATAGAACCCGTACCGATAATTCCTATCCCCTTTTTTGTCATGGTATCCCCTGATAAAACGACTGGCCATACTGTATGGTCAAAGCTCAACGTTAAGCAATTGCCCGGTCAATTGCAACAATTGTAGTTCGGCCAGTTTGGCATCATATTTTGCCAAATTTTTGTTGGTCTGTGCGTTTAAAAGATTGATCTGTGCCTGACGAAATTCAATTGAAGTAATACGGCCCAATTGAAATTGTTCTTTGCTCCGTTCAAAATTGTTCGTATTCGTAATAACGTTTTGCTCTTGAATTTGATAGATGTTCAATCGGTTTTCATATATGGCCAAGGCGTTTTCTATATCACGTTTTACCTCTAACTTTATTTGTGCTTTTTGCAGCTCTTGGTTCTCATAGGCCAACTTGGAATTTTTAACCCTTACCGTGGTTCCGCCACCATCGAACAAATTCCAGGTAAGCGTGGCGCCCAAGGCAAAATTTCGGGTATTATTTACATTTACCCCGGGGAAAAAGGCTCCCGGTGCATTCTGATTAAGGTTCCAACCATATGAGCCGTTAAGGTTCACCACAGGTAAATAGCCCGAGCGTTCCACTTTAATGTCATATTCATTAATGGCCAGATTTCGTTCCGTTTGTAACAGGGCCACATTGTTCAAATCAGCTTGCGAGATAAAATCCTCCAAT
This sequence comes from Ulvibacterium sp., assembly GCF_028285715.1. Taxonomy (GTDB): domain Bacteria; phylum Bacteroidota; class Bacteroidia; order Flavobacteriales; family Flavobacteriaceae; genus Ulvibacterium. Next base: position 14,894 of record NZ_JANQOO010000012.1, on the reverse strand, counting down.
TGCATTTTCGGGGTAAAGCGAACTGTCGTATCTACCTGATATACCCTGTTCAGGTCTTCGGCCAAAACAACATTTAGGTCACGTATGGTATTCTCCAATTGTTGACGTGTGTTCAGTAGATTGATGCTATCATTGGTTACATCTACTTGGGCATTTAAAATATCCAACTTCGTGTTTTGCCCGTATTCAAAGGAATATTCCGCGCGTCTTATACGATCTGTGGAAATATCCAGAGCCTGCCTCAGTACATTTTCATTTTCGGTAAGTCGGGCTACTTCAAAATAGACACTAAAGAGCTGTAGCATGGTATTTTCAATGGTCTCCCGTGCCTGAAGCTCGCTTAGTCGGTACTGCTCCTTCAGTCGCTTATAGTTATATAACCGGCCGAGACCATCAAAAAGCGTATAATTCGCATTTAAAGCAGTACCGTAACGTTGTGCTTCGGCCTTGTACAAGTCTACATCCGGCCTGGGGACGGGTTGGCCAGTGTCCGGATCAATAATGGGCTCATTGGTATTAGGGTCGTTTAGGAATTGACCAGGAAACGAGAACGTGTTATCATCACGCTGGTAATTGGCATTTGCCGTACCTGTTAGACTAGGCAAAAATCCCGAGTTCAAGACACTTTGATTATTCTGTGCAATTTCGACCTGATTTTTGGCTACTTGAATTCCAAAGTTATTCTCCAATGCTATATTTGCGGCTTCCTGCTTGGATAGTACTTCTTCTTGGGCTAATGTGGCAAAGGTTATAAACAGGAAAGAAATAGAGGTCAATCGTATACTGTTCATTCTGCGTGTTCTTCTAATGCTTTTTCAGATTTAGGAAACATTTCCTTGGACTGATCCAGTTCTCCATCAATACCATTGGTTGATTTGGTCATTTCTCCAAGGAGTTGCAGTTCCTCTTTTTGTTCTCTAATGGCCCGTTCCACCTCTTCTTTCGTGATTTTGTTTCCAGTGGCCAACCATTTGGTATTCACCTTGACCTTATTGCTGAAAGAAAGAAAAATGGGAAGCATCAATAGGGTCAATACAGTAGCAAAACCAATACCATAGGCTATGGAAATGGCCATAGGTATCAAAAACTGGGCTTGTCTACTTGTTTCCAGCATTAGGGGAGCCAGCCCGGCTATGGTTGTAATCGAGGTAAGGAAAATTGCCCTAAAACGTGAACGACCGGCTTCATATATGGCATCATCAAAAGACATTCCCGTCCTTAGGTTACCATTAAACTTCCCAATAAGTACCAGCCCGTCATTGACCATAATTCCTATCAACGCTATGATACCCAACATGGAAAGTATGTTTATGGGGAAATCATGAATCCAGTGCCCCCATGCTACTGCAGTGAGGCTAAAGGGCACCAATAGAAGTAACATTAACGGTTGACTAAAACTTCTAAACGTAAAAGCAATGGTTATGTAAATTAAACCCAAAACGGACAGTCCAACCAGATTCAGGGAGTCGAATAGTTTGTTTCGTTCCCGATTCTGTCCTTCATAAGATGCGCTTACGGTAGGATATTTTGATTGTATTTCGGGCATGATGACGGTCCGGATCTCATTCATAACATCTACCGGGCTTGTGGCCTTTGGGTCTTTTAAATCGGCCGAAATCTGTATTTCCCTTTGACCTTCCAAACGGTTTATGGCCACATCTCCACGTTCTATGCTGTAATTGGCGATTTCCCGTAAAGGAATTCTATCCCCGGAGGGGGTTACGATCCGCATTTCATCCAAATCCGCAATAGAGGAACGGTTATCTCGGTCATAGCGTACCCAAACCCTTATCTCGTCCTGTCCCCTTTGGAACCGTTGGGCCTGTGCACCAAAAAAACCGGCACGCACCTGATCCATTATCATCCTTAGATCCAATCCCAGAAGGTATGCGTTTTCCTTGAGCTCCAATCGGATTTCCTTAATACCGGCGGGGTCATTATCCGAAATGTCCTTTAAGGAACTATTACTGAGCATAGCTGCCTTAAGTTCTTGTTTAGCCGATTTGAGTTCCTGGATGTTATTTCCCAAGAGCGAAACTGATACGGGGTCACCTCCAAAATTGCTGCCAGACCCATAGATAAGACTTTCCACCCCAATTACCGGGCCTACTAATTCCCGTAATCTGTTGGTAACCAAATCCGAACGTACCGCATCCGGACGTTCCTCGCCAGGCAACATGTTAATGGTCAATGTTGCAGAGGATGAACCCGGTCCTATTTCCTTAATTACATTTTCAAAAAGCTCCTTTCCAGTACCCTTTAAATATTTCTCCGTTAGTTCCTGGTTTACAATTTTAGATTTTTCCTCAATTAGACTAATAATGGAGTCCGTAACCTTTTCATTTGTGCCATTAGGCATTAAAAGCTCCACTTGGGCCCTGTCACTGGCAATACGGGGGAAAAAGGCTGTTCGTATTATACCACCCCCAATGGAACCGAAGGTCAGAATCAAGGCCATGGCAAAGAAGGAAAACGTTAATAGTTTATATTTCAATGCAAATTTTAAGGATGGGCTGTACATATTGTCCCGCATCCAAGCCATAGCGCGGTCCCCGGATCGGTTGATTCCCCTAAGCTTGGCAAAGGCCTTGGCAATGCCATTTTTCGGTTCTCCGCTAGGAGGACGCAATGCCTTGGAGTGTGCCAAGTGGGCAGGCAAAATAATCAGGGCCTCGATTAAGGAGACCACCAAGGTAAGGAGAACGATTACGGAAACCTCCCCAAAGAAATCCCCGATACGGCCGTCCAGAAACAGAAAAATAGAGAAGGCCAATATAGTGGTAACAATAGCTGAAACAATGGGTGGAATAACCTCCATTGTGCCATCCACGGCAGCCTGCACCGGCGATTTGCCCTTCTCATAATGCTGATAAATGTTCTCGGCGATTACGATACCGTCATCCACCAAAATACCGATAACGATAATCATTCCAAAAAGTGAAAGCACATTTATGGTAACGTCAAAAAAACCGGCAAAAATGAACATGCCCAGAAAGGATATGGGAAGACCAAAAGCCACCCAAAAGGCCAAGCGTGTATTCAAGAACAAAGAAAGGAAGGTAAGCACAAGTATGGTACCCAATATGGCATTTTCGCTTAATAACTGGGTCCTTTGAACCAAAGTGGTGGAAAGGTCACGAACTACATCCAATTGTACATTTTCATATTTTTGATTGAATTCAGCTATGTACTCCTTTACCTTTTCCGCCGACCCTATCAAATCTTCAGTATTTGTGCTGGTGATAGTTACATTTACTGAAAGGTTGCCATTAAAATAAGCCATATTGGGAGTCTCCGAAAACCGGTCCCTAATACGGGATACGTCCTTTAAACGCACGGTCTGTCCGGAAACATCAGCCCTAACGATGATATTGGAAAGCTCGTTGGCGTAGTATGAACGATTCTTTGCCCTTATCAAATATTCCTCGGCATTTGTCTTTATGGTCCCTCCTGTAACCAGTATGTTGGCATTGGCCACTGCCTGGGCCACTTCCTGAAAAGAAAGGTCATAGGCCAAAAGACTATTTTCATTTACGGCAATCTCAATTTCTTCATCCGGATAACCCGCAATCTCTATTTGGGAAATACCTTCAATTGCCCTGATATCATTCTCTATTTGCCTCCCTATCTGCTTTAATGTTACTAAAGGCACATTCTCACCGCTTATGGCAAAACTTATGGTTGGCCGTACCGCTTCCAATTTGGCAACGATCAACGGTTCCATACCGGTAGGAAAGGTCGGTACCCGATCTACTGCATTTTTTACTTCAAGGAGCATGAAGTCGATGTCCCTGCCCTTCTCGATCTCCACGTTGATACTTCCGTTGTTTTCCCTCGAGGTAGAGGTAACGCGATCAACCCCTTCCAATCCTTTTAAATTGTCCTCTATCTTGAGAATAATACCCTCCTCCACTTCTTGGGGCGAAGCTCCGGGGTATGTAATGGTTATGAGTATATTCTTTGAATCCGTCAATGGAAAAAAGGAGGACTTCAATAAGGAGGCGCCCACTACCCCAAAAATTATGAAGGCAAGCACTATCACGTTTACCGCGACATGATACTTAATAAAATACTCAATAATCTTTCGCATTATCCCTTCTTGTTATCGGATTTGTCCTTATAAACCTGTACGGCCATTCCGGTATAGGCCCCTATTAAGGGTTTGGCCATTATACTTGTACCATCAGGGATGTCCTTTAGCACTACCCTTTTATCCGTAAAATATACCGGTCTCACATCTATCAAATCCAAAATAGAATCCCTTACCACAAAAATTTTATCGTTTTCCAACAAGAGACTCCTGTCGATCTCAATGGCGTTCTCCTCCTCCTTTGCCTGCAGATTGGCCTCTAGATACATCCCTTCTCGAAGTGTTGCATCGGCTACTTCAATGAATGCTTTGATCGTCTGGGAAGTCTGGTCCACCCTTCCATTGATACGGGTAACACTACCGATATATGTTTTCGTTTTGTCCAAGTCATTAAGCTCCACTCGCTCCCCGACCTTTAGCAGGTCGCTATAGGTCTTGCCTACCGAGACCTCAAGTTCATATATTCCGGTCTTGATGAATTCCCCAAGCTTTTGACCAGACCTCACCAAGGTTCCCTCTGTAACCAGGGTTTCGGTCAATACTCCGTCAAAAGGAGCTTGAATTCGATATTTGGACAAGCGTTGTTCCAAGTTCTTGATGTTGTAATATGATGTAAGTATCCCACGACCCGAAATAAAAAATTTCTCCTTGTCCGAATCCATGTCCGGTAACGGGGGAGTACTTTTGGACATATCAAAGTCATTTAGATAGGTTTGCCATTTGGAGAAAGCCTCCGGATAATCCAATCGCAAATCGGGCATTACCGAGGTAATTAAATTAAAGAGATTACTTTTGGCGCTTCTCACACTGGCTGCGTATTCATCGGAATCTATTTTAATAATGGTGGCTCCCCTATTGTAATTTTGACCAGGTCTGAACAGTTTATTGCCACCCCGAAATACACCTTGTACCTCCGAATAGAGTTCTACCCTATTTTTGGCCACTAAATTCCCGTTTGCGGGAACTACGATAGGAACGGTACCATTTTTCACCACTTGGGTAAAAACGGTCTTCACTACCTTTTGCGCCTGGGGCCGATAACTTTTTTTGCTATCTATAATTATTTTGGCCAAAAAAATGGCCAATACAATAATTACAAGCCCCAATATGGATAAAATAATCTTTCTCATGGTTGTTCTTGTGGCAGCGCCGATTTTCGTTTTAGGTTGGACTGTACTTTCTTAAGAATATCTATTATCTGTTCTTTCTCTGTTTGGGTGATATTATGTTCAAGAACATTGATTATCCGATTAACCACCGGCAAGGTCCTGTTGAAGGTAGTTTTGCCATTTTCAGTGATATATATTTTGTTTATTCGCTTATCCTCGTCGCTTTGTTCCCTTCTGACCAAACCTCTTTCCTCCATTTTTGCCAGTAGTCGCGCCATCGTCGATTTATCCCGATAAAGTAGCAGTGCCAACTCATTTTGGTTTAGGCCGTTTTTTTCATGGAGTTTTTTTAATACAACAAACTGTTCCTTGGTAAGTATAAAACCATGTTGTTGCAAAGCATCCTGCAGATAATAATCCACGATTTTTGAGGTCTTCCCTATCCAGGGTGCCAGGGAAGACTCAAGGTCCGGTACCATTTTGGTTTTCACTCGGCTAAGCTATAGAAAAAGAATTAGTTGCATACGCAACTAATGTTAAAGATATATTAAAATCTGTTTAGGGGTAATCCAAATTCGTTAAACACGAAAAAGGGGATGCTTTCACATCCCCTTTTTGGTATTCTTATATAGTCTCCAAGACTTAATTTTCCTCTTCAAATTTTGTATTGGCCACCGGGGCGTGGATATCAAACAATTCCCGATATTTAAGATTTAGCTTAAGGTCATCCGTGTCAAAAACAAGAAGATTCTTGCTCTGCAGATTCTGAAGATTTTCGAAAGAAGTGAAATTGTTTCCCTGAAGTTGAACCAGTTCCAAATAAGGCAAAGCATCGATGCCTTTAGGTACAGTTCCCTGAAAGTTATTGAAGGCCAGCAACAACTCGGACAGATTTTGCATGTTACCAAAACTAGTGCTTATTTCGCCTTCCAGCTTATTACCGGAAAGCCCCAAATTTGTTAAATTAGAAAGCTCTCCAATGCTTTCGGGCAGGCTGCCTTGTAAATAGTTATTGGATAAATCAAGAATCTTTAATTTTTTTACCGCTCCGATATGGTTTGGGATGTTTCCTCCAAGTTTATTATCAAATAGAATAAGTTCCTCCAAATCCAACATTGCCGTAAAGCTTTGTGGAATCTCACCTTTTAAACTGTTCATTTCAAGTTTTAAGACCTTCAGCTTGGTTAGTTCGGCCAATGTGGCCGGCAATTCTCCTTCCAAGGCATTGAATGCCAAATCAAGTACTTCAAGCCTTTTTAGATTTTTTAAACTTGACGGGATCCTTCCGGTCAAGTTATTTTTATAAAGGGTAAGGCCAACTACATGACCCTCTACAATGTCCACACCGTACCATTCATGGACATCCGATTTTAAGTTCCACGTAATACTCCAAGAATCTCCATTTGTAGCCTCGTAGAGGTCTATAAGGGCCGATTTTTCACTTCCAGGTATTTGTGCCATTGTAAGAGCTTGCAATAGCAGAAAAAAAGAGAAGGTGACATACAGTAGTTTTCTATTCATAATAAAAAAGATTTAAGGTTGGTTATCGTAAAATATCTTGGTTGTTCTTCATATTTGTAGGCCAAGATTTATCCGACACATATTGTATTTATTCGTTGCACTGTATGTTTCTAACGTTTTTTTCCTCAATTTCTTGTGTTATTGTAGTATCCGCACGAACCTCAAATAAAAAGGGATGCAAACCTTGCATCCCTTCAACCAAACTAACTAATCAAAAAATTATAAATCACTAATCATCCTCAACATCTTCAAATTTCGTATCCGCCATTCTTGTCTTGCTAAAATTGACGTCCTTAAAATTGGGATCGAATTCTTCCTTATCATAATCGAATACCAGAAATTGCTGGGAATCCATCATGTGTAGATTCTCGAAAGAATCGAATTTGTTGTTTTGAATCTGGAAAATTTCAAGACTGGCCAATTGGGCAAACTCTGCAGGAATCTCGCCTGCCAATTGATTATTGGCCAATACCAGCTCCTTCATTTTTACCAATTTTCCAATTTCCGGAGGAATGCTTCCTTCTAAGGCATTTTCAAAGAGGCCCAGACTTTCCAACTGGGTCAGATCACCTAAAGCATTTGGAATCCTTCCCTTAATGTTGTTACTGGAAAGGTTGAGTATTTTTAAGTTCTTGATACTTCCTATGCTTTCGGGAATACTTCCCGATATAAAATTATTGAAGAGGCTAATCTCTTCCAAGTTTTCCATTTTACCAATGACCTCCGGAAGTTCTCCCTTAATTCTATTCATTTCCAATTTCAACACCCTTAATTCATCAAGTAAGACTATAGTGGCCGGTAATTCTCCAGTAATGGTGTTGAATGCTAGGTTAAGCACCTTAAGATGGCCTAAGTCTCCAATGCTCTCTGGAATGATACCATTGAGATTATTTCGAAATAGATTAATTTCAATCACATGGCCATTCTCTACCTTTACACCTCTCCAATTGGATACGGGTTCTTCCAAATTCCACTTTTTTATCCATTCCTTACCTTGGGTGCTCTCATATAAATCTATTAGCGCCTTTTTCTCTTTACGGGTTACCTCCGCAAAGATTATGTTGGCGCTTAGTAAGCTTATCGTCAAAAAACAAAATAGCTTTTTCATCGGTTGTCAGTTATAAGAATAGACCGTAAGATTTAGACTTATCAAATAAAGAATTACCTTACAAAGAAACTCTAATAAGGGATAAAAAGCAAAAAATATCGACGAAACGCCCCATTTTGTTGTGAAAGAACGTTATTCTGTGGTGTACCAAAATGAAGTGGGCAAAGAAATTTTCCTACAAAGATAATTCATCCAAGGTCAAAGTGATTTGTTCCCAATCCTCCATAAGCCCTTCAAGGTTTTTTTTCTTTTTTTGATAATCATCAAAAAAGTTGGGGGCCGCAATGGTCGTATCATAATCCATGAGCAGGTTATGGTCTATCTCTGCCAACTCCTTTTCCAGATCGGATATCTTACTTTCTACAGAACTAAGTCTGTTTTTTAAGGATTTCAACTTTTTCTGATCTTTGAACGAATTTCCGGCCTTTTCACTTTTTACCGGTTTTTTAGGTACCGTATGGTTTTTCTCAATGGCCCTAAAACTATCTACTTGACGTTGCTCCAAATAAAAATCGATATCGCCTAAAAACTCCTTTATCCTTCTATCCTTAAACTCATAGACATTGTTGGTAAGTCCTTGCAGAAAGTCCCTATCATGTGAAACCAATATCAAGGTTCCCTCAAAATTCTTCAAAGCCTGTTTTAGTACGTTCTTGGAACGTATGTCCAAATGATTGGTAGGTTCGTCCATTACCAAAACATTAAAAGGCTTTAGTAGCATTTTGGCCAATGCCAATCGGTTTCGCTCTCCGCCCGAGAGTACCTTCACATATTTTTCCACCTCATCGCCACTAAATAGAAATGAGCCCAGAATATCCCTGACCTTGCTTCTGTTCTTCTCATTGGCGGCATCTATCATAGTATCCAGAACAGTTTTGTTCCCGTCCAAATACTCGGCTTGGTTCTGGGCAAAATACCCAATCTGCACATTATGTCCTAACTTAACCCTACCTTGATGCTCCAATTCTCCGACAATGATTTTGGCCAAAGTGGTTTTTCCCTGTCCATTTTGCCCCACAAATGCCGTCTTACTATTGCGTTCTATCAGAAGATTTATGCCTTGAAGCACATGATTGTCTCCATAACTCTTGGAAAGGTCGTTAATTTCAGTGACAACTTTACCCGGGGTAACGGAAACCGGAAACCTTAGGTTCATAACCGCATTGTCTTCCTGATCTACCTCAATGCGTTCCATTTTGTCCAACTTCTTGATAAGCGATTGTGCCATGGAAGCCTTCGTTGATTTTGCCCTGAATTTTTCGATCAAACGCTCCGCCTGTTGTATTTCCCTTTCTTGGTTTTTTTGTGCATTAAGTTGTTGCTCCTTCATTTCTGCACGGAGCTTTAAATACTGCGAATACGGTTTTTTATAGTCATAAATGCGCCCTAATGAAATCTCGATGGTTCTATTGGTCACAGTATCCAAAAACATTTTATCGTGTGATACGATTACGACCGCACCGGAATAATTAATGAGGAATTGCTCTAACCAAATAATGGATTCAATATCCAAATGGTTCGTGGGTTCGTCCAATAACAGCACATCATTGTTTTGCAAAAGTAATTTGGCCAATTCTATCCGCATACGCCACCCACCGGAAAAAGTATCGGTTCCTTCATTGAAATCATCACGTTTAAACCCAAGGCCCAGTAATATCTTTTCTGTTTCACCCTGATAGTTGTACCCGCCCAAAATATCATATTGATGGGTTACCTCGTTCAGGTCCACCATCAGTTGATTGTACACCTCACTTTCGTAATCAGTACGTTCTGCAAGTTCCCGATTTATCTCGTCCAATTTCAATTCCAAGGCCTTCAATTCCACAAAGGCCTGATACGCTTCCTCCAGAACCGTTCTGCCCTGTTCAAAATCGATATCCTGCCTCAGAAAACCGATTTTCACGTTTTTCTCAACGGCAATGGTTCCAGAGTCCAATGACATCTCCTTGGAAAGCAGTTTGAGCATTGTGGATTTCCCGGCCCCGTTCTTTCCGATAAGACCCACCCGATCTCCTCCATTTAAACGAAATGAAACCTGCTTAAAAAGGTACTCCCCTCCAAAGGAAATGGAAAGATTATGGACGTTGAGCATTTTGTGACTTTTGTAACGTTTGGAAATAGGCAAACCTTTACCTTTGCCTAAAACTTTTGCAAATGTTAAAAAAAGGGAACAAACTCTATAGCATTTTAACAGGATGTTGTCCTAGATGCCACCAAGAAAGCATGTATGTGGATAGGAACCCCTACAATATGGGCAATCTTTTTAAGATGCATGAACGCTGCTCGCACTGCGGTCTTAAATATAAAATGGAGCCATCTTTTTTCTATGGGGCCATGTATGTAAGTTATGCTGTTGGTGTCGCCTTTGCCGTAGCAGCTTTCGTTGTTTCCTATTTGTTCATAGGTCTATCACTGCTCAATACTTTTATAGCCATTGTCGGAACGCTAGTGTTCTTCTTACCGGTAATTATACGATTGTCCCGAAATATTTGGATAAACTTCTTTGTTAAATATGATGCAGAAGCCGCTAATCCGAATACTCAAAATATTTCTTCGTAAAGCGGGCAATATCCATTTCCTCAGGTACCGGCTCCCTTTTTTCTATGACTGCATATAAGCTTTGGCCAGCAAATGGTGCGATCATGACACCTCTGGATCCAAATCCGTTCAGGACATACAAATTGTCATACTTGGGATGCTTGCCTACCAAGGGCCTCCTATCGGTTACCGTGGGCCGTATACCGGCTACTTGATCCATAACCTCATAATCGCAGTCCAGGAATGTATCCAATTTTTGTAACAGTTCGGATTTTGCTTCCCGTGTTGGTCTGTTGGATTTATCTTTCCATTTATATGTGGCGCCTATACGGTAAAGGTCATTACCTAGGGGAATAATAAATACGGAAGATTTTATTACCCTATTTTCCAATAGGGCTGGAGCCTTTATAGTAAGTAGCTCTCCCTTGGTGCCATTAAGTGGCAGGTAACTGAAATAGGGGTTCTTTTTTAATCCAAATCCTTCCGCAAAAACAATTTGTCTAGCCTTCAAGGACTTATATTCTACCCAATCCATCGAAATTTTAAGTGCACCATAATCAAAGGTTTCCCTTAAGAACAATTGTTGTTTCAGTAAGTAATGGGCATAGGAGTTCAATAGGGTTGCCGTGTCTATCCTACCGGTATGCAGAACTTCACCATAACCAAAGGGAGCCTTAATTCCAGTGTTTCTGTTTTGGATAAGCTCCGTGGACAAAAAATGGCTTAACCCTTTTTGGTCGGCTGCCTCAAACCACAAGTTTTGTTCTTCAATTGAGGTAAATCGCCTTAGTACGGGAACCTTAAAATCTAGTTTTACCCTTAATTTTTTTTCCAGCCCTTGGTAAAAGGGAATAGCCTTGTCCAACTGCTCCCGGGCCTTCCAGGCCAATGTAAAACGTTTTAGAATTACGGGATTATAAAGTCCGCCTGCCACAATGGAAGAGGTCTGTGAACCATCACTAATTATCAAGAAGGATTTGTTATTCCTTTCCAATTGCTCGCAGAACGAAACCCCGGCCAGACCCAGGCCCACAACTATATAATCCAACATGGGGCAAAGGTAGAAATTGTAATCGTTATTGCCGGAAATCCCAACCGAGTATGGATAAACAAAAAATACCCTTACGGGATGGTAAGGGTATCTAAGTTGTATTGAATTGGAATGTAATCTTGTCTAACCGGATTGCCACTTTGCAATGGCAAGGGCTACTATGCAAGTTGCTTATGTTAGTAGGCCCACATATCCTGTTCCCGATCCCGGATGACCTCCTTTATGCGGTTGGCCTCCAATAATTGAAACAGGGCATTGTCCGAAATGTAATCATTGATTTCCCGGTCCCCATGCACGTTATCCTCACGGTAGATAACGCCATTAAACCTTCTTGCGTTCAAAAGCATATCAAAGGATATGGGCTGGGCGGAATTTCTTTGGTTGAATACCTTGGCATCATGCAAAATTTGCCGTGCCCCAGGATACCATACCCAGAACAATTCCACTTTGGCATCCCCGGGATCCATGGATTCGTCATCGATAAAGTTGACATCCGGAGCTACGGGAGCAAGTCCCAGTAGTCGATATTTCAATTCACCTTGACGCTTATCAAAATACCAGATTCCCTTAATACGGTATTCTTCAATATCGGCAGCAGTAAGATCTCTACGGATTACAAATTCCTGGGAGAGCTCCTCACCGGCATTCAATTGCTCATAACCATAGTCTGTGGTATCTACTTTTTGCAAGGTAGCCGTTAAATCATCGAAACTCCTTTTTTCAGTAAAATAGGAATCTACATATACATCCTGAAGTTTACCATTTTTGATGTTCTTCATTAAAACATCATACAAGGACCTTCTGTCGGCACCGATATCCACGGTGTCTATTGGATAGTACAATGGAAAGTTTACACGCTCGTCCAAATCTATCACCTCCCATACGGTCTTGGACCAAAGGATATCCCTATCGTCCACATAGCCATATTCCAAGGGAGCGTCGTTGTCCATCGCTTTTTGAGCTTCGGTCTTTTTCCCAATATCCTCAGGTTTCTTGGCGTTCAATATATTCGCCTGGGCCATTATGGATAAGGGCAGTAAACCAACAGCTCCAATCAATAAAACATTCTTCCAATTCATGGTTTCAATCCTTTAAAATTACCGAGCGACCTTGTTAAGGCCACTCGGGTTTTAATCGTTATTAATTTGTTATCTCCACAACTACCGGAGATACTTTTTTCAATTTGTACGTCTTGTTGTTTGTGATGTAAGCGTTGATATCGAATATCTGAACGGCATCACCTCTTTTTGCGCGCTTCAACGCGGATTTGGCCCTGGAGTCCAATTTGTTACCATTAACGGCAACCGTTGGCTGTCCGGGAACTTTAAATTTAAATCCACTTACGGCAAGGTTCAAGTCAAAGTCAAAATCTTCCAACATGGCACTGACCGTGGCAATTTCCAAGTTTCTTCTTGGCAATTTTAGACTACCGGTCTGCTTACTTACTGATCCTGCAGGCCTTGGAATATCCTTTATCCTGAATGTAGCAGGAGTAGAGATACGCTGACCATCGGGCAAGATACCTGAAGCAATAATCTTAACGGTTCTTCCTTTTCCAGGATTCATTACATAACTGCTACCATTTCTTTTCGTAAGACCAGGTGCAGATGCAGTTACCTTATTATTCGGTATACCAGGAATTGAAATGGACATTGGATTGGATACTCCTCGATACACAACGTTCATCTTATCGGCAGCAATCAAAGCAGCGTTAGGTTTGCTGATTGTTGCGAAGGCATTTTTCACAGGTACAGGAATCTCTTCACCATCCTGCATAAAATACAATGTGCCTTCTACGGTATGGTCGCCGGGAGCTCCAGCGCCTATTAGCAATTTAACCCCGCCTGCTTCCAGACGATAGTCCTTTCCATCTGTCAATTTTCTACCGTCCAAGGTCAATTCTGCCTTAACGGGTGTAGAGGAATTGTCGGTCTTGCTGATAATTATCTTACCGTCATATTTCTCACCACTATAGAAAGCGGACTTAGTAGCCAAAAGAGAAGTAGCAAAGTTTTTTAAGGAAACTTGGCTGGTCAGCTCTCCTTCCAACATGGATTTCAAAGCATCTTCCTCGGTAGCCTTAACATCCGCTTGAAGAGCGGTCAACTTAGCCAAAGAAGCTACTTGTGGGAAGCCTTCATAGTGATAGTTGATCCAATCTTGTTTGGTACCATCACGTTTCTCAACCTTACCATTGGCATCACCTGTCTCGAAACGAGCATTAATAGATTCCTTGATTCCTGCAGGAACAATTGCTGCAACTTGGGTACGATAATCCGTAATTCGTTTCATGAACTCCTTACCATCAGCGGCCAAATTGTCCCCCTGAAAGAATTTTTGATCGAGATAATCGGACTTGTCCATTACGGTATAATCCTTGGGATCTTCGGTATCTTTCATCATCTCTGCCTTAAGAGCCTCCAAATAATCGTAATACTCTTGTGACAATGTTTTTATCCGTTGTGCATTCTGATACAATTCCCCGTATTTGGCGGAATCTTCGGATGCCTTCGTTTCTAGGCTGGCCAAGAAAGCTTCGTTACTTTCTTTGGTCTTTACATTGGAAGCCTCCATTCGTTCGTTCATAATCCCGAACGCCGCAAGAACTTCCTTGCTCATATTTAAGGCCAACATCGCAATGAAGATCAGGTACATTAGGTTGATCATCTTTTGACGTGGCGTTTGTTTTCCTGAAGCCATATTTTCTAATTGGATTTAATTAATTAATCTGATTTGGGTTTAAGGAATTCTATCCAATTAGTTTCTGTTCATTGCGGTCAACATGCCACCGTAAACACCGTTCAAGGATGATAGGTTAGTAGCCAAGGATTCCATTTGCTCCTTAAGGGCACTGGCATTCTGTACCACCTCTTCGTTAACAGAGGCTTGTTTGCTTGCGCTCTCCAATTGAACTTTGTACAAACTGTTCAAAGATTCCATTTGAGCCGCGGCCTGAACCATTTCCTCAGAATACTTCTTGGTAGATTCCATGGCATCCATTGTAGGGGCGATACCTTTGGCAGCTCCTTCAAAATTTCGGATACTGTCACCCAAGCTCTCCATAAGATTGGCGTCTACACCAGCCTCTTTTAAAAGGTCATCCAACTTTTTGGACAAAGATGTCTCCGCTTCTTTTATTTCTGACAAATCGTTCTTTTTTCCGTTGGAAGCTCCACCTGCCAATTCGGGATAAACCAAAGACCAATCGTATTCGTCATCTACTGGTTCAAATGCGCTGATCGCAAAAATAAGTGCTTCGGTAATAAGACCTATAGCAAGAAGAATACCTCCATTCAGAGGTCCGAACTCCCAGTGAAGAATCTTGAACAAAGCACCGATAATTACTACAGATGCCCCAAGGCCGTAGGCCATGTTAAACAATTTCTTTGTTGATTTTGACTGTGCCATAATTTAAAATTTAATTTAAGTTTACTGTTAAAATAAGTATTTGGTTAAAATTTGATGGTTTTCCGATAG
>NZ_JANQOO010000035.1 GCF_028285715.1 Ulvibacterium sp. | reverse complement strand
GTAAGTGCCCCAAAGAAAACAAGGATTGAGCAGAGGATTGAGGAAATAGAGTCCGAGACACTTCACGGAAACGCAACGATCAGACTTATGCCGGATTCCCAAAATACGGCCGGGATGAGTGCCATAGATCTGATAGGGCGGGCCCCTGGTGTTACCATAAGTGGAAACAAACCTGAGCAAACTGTTACAATAAGAGGTTTAAGAGGATATGATTCGTTTGTCGCGACCGATACTACGCCCCTATTTTTCGTCGATGGCGGTGAAGTGAATTTGGACTACATACAATATATGGATGCCTCCGAAATTTTGTTCGTCGACGTTTTACGGGGCATCGAAGCTTCGGTATATGGGCTTAGGGGATTCAATGGGGTTATCGTCATCGCAACAAAATCCCGATTGTCCAAGGGAAGTGTACTGACCAATATGCCAAAATCTCCGGAGGGGATAATCCCGGGATTCTACATGGCCCGTGAATTTTTTTCACCGGATTACGGCTTTGTTAGACCAGAACACGAACGCTTGGATTACAGGACCACTTTGTTTTGGAATCCGGACATCGGCATAGAGGACAGCCGGCGACCGCCCATACAATTTTATACCGGTGATGCGAACGGGAGTTTTGTTATAAAGGTAGAGGGAATTACCAAGGACGGTAGGGCGGTAACAGGTCAACATGTTTTTGAAGTATACGACTAAGCATCACGCTTTTCCAACTTTCTATTCCTTGCTATCTTTTGAAGCGTTTTTCAAATCTCCATAATCCTGAAAAATACCGCATGAGATTTCTTTTTTGATCAAGGATTTTTTTTCCTGTTTCTTTTTTTTCGCCAGGATTTCGATTTGGGGGGATAAGTAGCCCATTGTTTTTTCTATTTATTGTATAACGTACACTTAGTATGTGCTATTGTTTTAGTACTAATTATATCTACATGTTTTCCATGTAAAGTTAGGCAGTTGTTTACGCGCGTTTTCATGATTTATAAAAACTTTGTGAAATTGTCATATTCGAGATTTTCGGCCCATGGAAATCTATTGACTCCTTAGGTAAGGTCTATAATCTTCAGTGAAACATCATTTTAAGTAATAGGGAAGTCCAAATACAAGAGTGCACGTGTAGCTATGCCGCCAATAAGCGTTTTTGAATGTAGTTCAAGATCAACATCCAATTCATTTTAAGCAAGAGTGCGGCGGTAGGTACATTGTTCTCCTCAATAGCCGATATGATGGATTCGTGCTGGTTGTCCGCCTTGGAATAATAGGAGTCGTCGGACATCAATGCCTTTTCATAAAAAAATACCCGGGTCCTTAAATCATTAAGAATATTCCTCGTAAGGGCATTTGGATAATTCTTGGTCAATAACCGATGGAATTCCAAATCGGCATTTATTCGGGATAAAGGATCGGTAGCCCCATCGAGGACCCGCTGTTGTCGTTTCAAGCCTAATATAGCCTTTTCATCAAAAACCGAGTTTTCAAGTGCCATCTCCTCTAAATTGGCCACTAATTCGTACAGATCCTTGGCTTCTTCCCGATTCAATTGGGCTATTACAAAACCCCTATTGGGGATTGCCTTGATAATTTGTGCTTGTTGTAACTGGGAAAGAGCCTCGCGAATTGGGGTTACGCTTACCTGAAGTTCCCGTGCTACTGCCGCTAGGTTGATGGTTTTACCTATTTGCAACCGCCCTTCCCGCATTTTTTTAAGAAGATATTCCTTTACCGAATCCCTAACAATTTGCCTTTCCATGTCACTTCAAATATAATAAATCGTATACGATTTAACGCCTTTTTCCAGGTTTTGGTATCAATTATCCCGCCCTGATGCGTCAAAATGAAAGAGACTACCCGTATCAAAGTCGATTAAAAATCGGACATGAGTTAAAGAAAATAGAGATTAACAGCCTATAAAAAGACCGTAGGTCGTCTCATTTTAAGGAAACTCCTTTTTTTTCGCTATATTTAAGGTTAGGGTCGAAAAGACTATTTGATGGTTAATTGATAAGTTTCTATGGCCAAAGGGTTATACGTACTTACTTGGACGTTGGCTTTACGACCTTTACGAAAAGCGCTATGAAAATATCCGGAAAGGGTTACCACCCATTGCTTTGGGCATCTACGGTCTGCCTATTTTTTTGTCATATAGCAATTGGCCAAGTACCTACTTGCACCCAGTTGACTTTTCCGGCACCAGGCGAGATGGATGTTTCCGTGTTTACGGACTTGGAGTGGGATGCATCCCCAACAGCTACTGGTTATGTAATTTTGGCGGGAACTTCCCTCGGTGGCAGGGATATTATAGACAACCTTAATGTTGGTAACGTTACGGCTTACGGTTTGGATAACAATCTACCCCCTTTTCAGGATATTTATGTAGCCATAATACCCTATAACGACCAAGGGCTCAATGGAAGTTGTGCCACGGTAAGTTTCACTACCAGGCAGGTGGATCCACCTTTGTGTACGGAAATCATTAATCCAACAGATGGTGATGTGTTGGTATCCGTTACTGCCAATATTACGTGGATAAGGGAGTTTACTGCTTCCGGTTATCGTATGACAGTCTATGAGCGCGATCCGAATGGAATCTTGATATGGGATGAAGTGGACGTAGGAAATGGGACCAATGCCAAACCCCCTGATTTTAAACCGAGGACCCAATATTTTGTAACCATAATCCCCTACAACGAAGGAGGGGCCGCCATGGGATGTCAGCCTATTTCATTTACTACGGGCGATGGCCCGCCATTGCCGGATTGTACCCAATTAACCGTTCCTACCAACGGATCCAATACGGTTGCTACGGATACGGGCTTGGAGTGGGGAGCGGTAAATGGGGTAGACGGTTATACATTGTCCGTAGGTACGACTCCGCGCGGAACGGATATTGTTAATGCCTTAGATGTGGGGAACACCACCTCTTTTACATTTTCAGAAGAATTGCCGTTAGGGACTACTGTATATGTTCTCATAGTCCCCTACGTGGGAAATCTGGAAGCGGAAACTTGTAGTATAGATTCCTTTACAACTACCGGACCAGATCCCGAAACGGTCAATGAATTGATTCCCCGGTTCTTCACACCAAATAATGATGGGTTTAATGACACTTGGTCGGTAAGTTCTTCACAAGATATTTCCATTCAAAATATTTCAGTTTTCAATCGTTTTGGTAAACTAATAAAACAACTTGCCCCGGACCAGGGATGGGATGGAACCTTCAATGGCCGGAATCTACCTTCCGACTCCTATTGGTATTCCGTGAAGCTTACCAATGGACCCTCTCTTAAGGGGTATTTCGCCTTGAAAAGGTGATTTTCTTTGCTTGATCAGGTCCTCGCGTTTCATGGGCAAAGCTTAAATACATACTAAATAGCTTTCAATTACGTTTTAGGTGTTGTAACCCTAAATCTTTTTAAATGAACAAGTTGATGAATCTGAGCAACCGTTTCGCCTTATTATGTGCCGTAGCTTTATTTGCACTAAGCTGTAGTAACGATTCGGACGACAATAATCAAGATTTTGAATTTACGGAGGCAGAAGTAAAGACAATTTTGGAAACCGATGGTGTGTCCGGTGTCGCGGATAGCGTAATTTCCGAACTCTACATGGGCAATACCGCCAAATCCGCCAAGAATGAAGAGTGCTATTCCGCTTCATATAATGAAACAGGTTTCAATGTAACTTTTAACAATTGTGTGCTTAATGGCACAGAAAACGTTAATGGGACATTGAACGTAGTTTACGCCACCGAAAATGAATCGGCTTCATTTACTGCCACGTACACCGATTTTTACGTAGGAGACATAAAATTGAACGGGACGAGGAGTTTTACCGTGGGAGGAAATTCGGAAGGCAACAGTATTACTTTTTCAGTTACCAGTGACATGACCGTTACTTTGGCGGATGATTCGGTCATAGCTGAAAATGGAACCAAAACATTGGGATTCGTTTTTGACCAGAGTTTGGCCGAAAGTATATTCACCATCTCCGGGAACTGGACGCTTTTGTTGGATGGAAATACATACAAAGTGGCCGTAGGGACTACATTGGAAGGAAACCTTGGATGTGGGTATTTGAACAAGGGTACTATGACCGTGGATAAAAATGGTTTGGCCGTATCCGTAGATTTCGGTGACGGAACCTGTGATGACAAAGCAATAGTTACCTATCCTGATGGAACGAAAGAGGATATTTCCTTGAAGGATTAAATAGAGATTCTAAAGAACGCATCAATGCCCTGGTTCTATTAGGCCAGGGCATTTTGTTTTAATTGAAAAGATAATACCTTTAAAAAGCACAGGACGACCAAAGTTTGGAACGATTCGTGTGGATTTTAAAATCCAATAGAAGAGGAATGAAAATGAAAGTTTTGCTCATACTGGTCTTCCATATAGGATGCGACGTTATTTTTGCCCAAAAACAACCGCAAAATAGTCTTGACCTGGTTAAAAGTTTATTAGATTCAAAACATTTTGTTTTCGAGGCCACTCGGGCATCACCTTTGGGTCGACCTAGCATCAGTATTGTTGCCATAGATAATTATGTAAGAATCCAAAAGGATAGTGCCTTGGGGTTCCTTCCCTACTTTGGGGAAATGCGATTGGGAATTGGTTATGGTGAAGGAGGGGCCATTGAATTTGATTCTGCAATCAGGGATTACAGGGTAAAAAGAAAAAGAAGTGGCAAGAGTATTATTGTTACCTTTAACACCGGGAATTCTGATGAGCGGTTCAATTTTACATTGTTCATAACTAAGTCAAGATCGGCTACCGTAGTGGTAAAGAGCATACATCGGAACAGTATTACGTATTATGGCCAAATACGGGAATTGGACGAAGATTCGCTGGAATAGTCTTTTTACCCTTGTTTTAGTTTCGGGTTTCTTTTTTTTCTCGCCGTTTTAAAATAACTTCAAGGAGATAAATAGCATCTGTGCTAAAATGTATCGTGTAATTTTTGTGTACGCATTTTTGTTCTCTATGGGAACGGGTATGGGGCAAATTGATTTTGAGGCCCGAAGGGAAAACATGGTCAATACACAATTGAGGAATAGGGACATTTCTGATGCGGCAACATTGGAGGCCATGTTGAGCGTGCCAAGACACCAATTTGTTCCTAAAAACCTCTGGGAATTGGCCTATACGGATGGACCATTACCCATAGGTGAGGGACAGACCATTTCCCAACCCTACATTGTTGCGTATATGACCCAGATACTTCAGCTTCAGCCATATCATAAGGTGCTGGAAATCGGCACCGGTTCGGGCTATCAGGCCGCAGTGCTGGCAGAAATTGTAGACTCCGTGTACACCATTGAAATTGTTCAAAAGCTAGGTCGTCTCGCTGAGGAAAGATTAAAAAACCTACATTACACTACCATTCGGGTAAAAATAGGGGATGGCTATCACGGTTGGCCCAAGGAGGCTCCTTTTGATGCCATCATGGTCACCGCCGGCGCGGAACAAGTTCCGCCCAAATTAATTGAGCAATTGAAGGAAGGAGGTAGAATGGTTATTCCGTTGGGCCCTCACCGAGGGATACGTCAATTAGTTCTACTAACTAAAAAGAAAGGAAAAATAAAACGTAAGGATTTAATGGCTGTGCGCTTTGTTCCTTTTACGCGAAAAAAAGAGGAATAAAGTGAAAAGGCGCATCTTAAGTGCGCCTTTGTGCCATTACGTTGGTGTTCCCTTAATGGGTGTGATGCCGGTAAGCCACCCAACGTACGCGTTTGCTATCCTTGAAAGTCGAAAAGAATGAATTTTTTCTGGATTCCGTTGGCTTTTCTATGATAAATGAAGCTCTCATGATTTCTCGTTTTTAGATGATGAATGTAATGTTGTTTAATCGCTTTATCGCGTAAAGTTTCTGTTCTCCGCCCATTTTACTCTTTTACTGTTCCTGAAGGAAGAAAAATAATTATAGGTTTTGGATTCGGTTACCGTTCTACTTATTGATGCTTTCATAATGTTTAGTTTTTTGATTTTGTTGTTTCCTTTCTATTTTTTTGATGATATAACCGGTCGGTATTCCAACCGAATCCTACTGTGAAATATATCTTGGGCCGTACTAAATGTTGATGTAACCTTTTCATTGGATGATTGCTTTTAGATTGACTTACAACTAATAGACGATCTAAAATATATTTTGTTACAGTACTATGTTATAAAAGGTACCATTTTATGTAAAATTAACATTTCCTTAGGATTATTTCAATAACAAAAACTATTTAAAGTAATGAAGATCAATGACTTGGTAAATAGTTTTATACAGCAAGAAAAAATAAAGGTTCCTAAAAGAAGAACGGGATAAAATAAAAATATATAGAATTAAATGATGAGGAAATCCAAGTAGAGATCTATTCTTCTTCCAGTGCTTCAATAAGCTCGTCGTAAGTCTCGATTTTGGTATAGAGTCTACCTCCCAAGTTAACGATTGGGGTTTCCAAGGAATCCAGGACAATGCTATTGGCAAGAGACCGATTCAACTGTTCGGCAATTTCCGGTTGTTCTCCTAACTCATAAAAAGTAAACTTGTAAGGTCCCTCGTTTAACGGATTGATCAAGCTATCACAATTGAGACAGCTTTTGGGAACGTATACCACAATCTGTTTTTTGGGCTTAATTTTTATTTTTTCTGCAGATTTCCGTAAGGCCCTTTTGGAAAGGCTATCGTTTACTTCCAAATCGTACGTATAGTTAGGTTTTTTGCCACGCATTAGGATAATGGTCTTCATATGCACTTTGGATATGGCAGGTACCCTGGTAAATCTAGGAGTGGCCCGACTTTGTCTGAAATTGGTTCCCGAAATCGTCAGTTTAACATCAAAAGCTTGATCGTTTTCGTTAACCGCATAAAAAGCAAGACGATTAGGTATTTCCTCAACTACAATTTTTATTTGTTGTTCTTGTGCGTAAGCCTTAAAAAGGACAAACAAACAAATTAAGAAGTACGGTGATCTTTTCATCTTGGCCTTACAATGTTTTTAAATATTCCAGGAGCGCCGCTCTATCGATATCGGTAAGTTCGTCTCCAAAAATATGTCCTTGATTACCATATCCAGTTAATGTAGTATCATAGGTATTTTTATCCACTTTGGAACTTTCAGTTGTGTAGTTCCATCCGACTTTTAATTGATTATAATCGGTATTATCATATGACCTGCTCCAATATTTTGGTCTGTTCGAACTATTCAGCACGTCTTCTAAAGTGGGTACCGACCCATTATGAAAATACGGCGCCGTGGCCCAGATTCCATCCAGTGGTGGAGCAATATACCCGCCTGCGGAAATAATTTCCAGAGGATTCGGGCTTGTTCCGAACCATCCCGTATTGAACCAGTCCATAAAATAATCATTTGTTGGGGAAGATAAGCTATAATGATTAGAAAGTTCCGGATCGGTCCCTACGGAATTTAACGAAACCATATAATTGGGATAGGTAGGGTTGCTCCCATAATTTCCATGACAACTGGAGCACTTATTCTCAAAAATAACCTTTCCCTCTTCGGCAAAAGTGGCATCTATGGCAAAAGGATATTCCGGCGGTTCCAAACTATAGATATAGGCCAAGACATCAACCACCCTCCCGTCAACTTCTTCGGCTTTAGCCTTATCCGTCAAGGTCAACAAGCTTGAACCGATAAAGGACTTACAAAAATCTCCACGTCCAATACCATGGTAAAACATGGCATTCTTCTTTTTGAGCAACCACCAAGCGGGTACATCCGTCGGAATAACCGCATTGTCAATTTCCACATAAGGTTCATCGGACCATTCCAAAGTGTTTTTATCCCTATGGGCAATCAATACCTGGGTAATCTTATCAGCCGGATTAACACCTCGTGTTTCGGTCTTAGTCTTCGGTCCAATGGCAACGATACTTTTTCTAAATTGATCATATGCGGCCCACTCATCACTCGTCTGTCCTCCGTACAAGAACGAAATGGCAGAATTCAAAAGGGTGATGTCGTCACTTCTATCAATTGTAAAATCGGTATCATGACTGCCCAGACCAATGATGAACTCATTGTTAATCCTTGCCGCATGGCATTGCATACAATTGGGACCAACAATACGCACGCCATTTGGAGCGGTGACCGCAGTATAATCAGGGGGAATAACCGCATTATCACCGGCTCTTCCCAAAAGGTTTGCATTGTTT
The DNA here is from genome assembly GCF_028285715.1 of Ulvibacterium sp. GTDB lineage: Bacteria > Bacteroidota > Bacteroidia > Flavobacteriales > Flavobacteriaceae > Ulvibacterium. The sequence continues at coordinate 800,846 of NZ_JANQOO010000035.1, read as the reverse complement.
TCCCCAAAACCCGTAAGAAAGGCATCATATGGAATTCCAGAACTCATATAATCACCGGAGATAAGATATTGATAACCTATGCTGGCATCGCCATTCCTTTGGGTTTGGACAGGAATCGCATTAACCTCTAGCACCGGTTCAGGTGTAGGATTGGGAGTCGGCGTCGGATTTTCTGTAGTATCAGGTTCCGGATTTGGATCAAAGGGCTCAATATTGTCATTGGAACATGAGTATAGTACACATAAAAAAACTAACAATATCGTTATGTGGTTTCTCATCAAAACAATCAATTTTTTCAATTTTGCAACACTAAGTGCAACGAATAAAACTACAAAAATAACCTGCCAAGGACAGTTCCATACTCCTATATTGCCTATTTAATCGACAAACGGCGTCGAATAAAGTAAATTTTAGATGACTTTTTGCACTGTATTTGGTATATTAGAGGTATATCATAATCCTGTTTCCTGTGGTTTGTAGTGTTGCTCACTTAATGTTTAGGCGGATTATTTATGCCATGCCGCAGGAAAGACAGGTGGAATCTATGCGACAGATATGCCAAACCATGGGTTAGGGAATCCAATAAGCACCCTAAAATGGGAAAAGCTTTACACGCTAAGTGCCGTCCAAGGAGAAGAAACGATACTAAGATTACCCCAAAAAAATAGATTCGATGGTGGCCATACTATGGATTGGTACCGTAAAATGGAAAACTATGCCCAAGTGCTTTTCCATGTAAGCAAAGAACTTCCATACCGAGGAAAATCTATGTTTTAGGGATTGGAAGGAAGATAAGGATTGACCCATGTGGATACTGGTGGCATTTCCAGGGCTTTGGGCGAGGCCATATGTTTTTAAGCTCAAAAGGGCTACAAGTTGAAAGCTAACAAAAGTCATGTTTTCCATATCCATACATTTTTAGTTTTATCAATTAAACCCATAAACCATCCGATATGAAGGTATACGACGACAAGCACATTAAGAACATAGTACTGGTTGGGGCCCACCAAAGTGGAAAGACTACCTTGGCGGAGACCATGCTTTTTGAGGCCGGACTAATTAACCGGCGAGGTACCGTTGAAAATCGAAATACAGTATCCGATCATCATGAAATAGAACACGAAAGAGGAACTTCGGTCTTTGCAACACCTTTACATACAGAATGGCGCAACTACAAGATAAACATCATAGATACCCCCGGGCTGGATGATTTTATTGGTGAAATTATTTCTTCCATTCGTGTGGCTGATACCATTGTCACGGTATTGAATGGACAACATGGTGTAGAAATTGGAACTGAGATTATATGGAACTACATCTCGGATTATCATAAGCCCACGGTCTTTGTCATAAACCAAATAGATCATGCGGGTATTGATTTTGAAGATAGTTTTAGGAGTGTGGTCGAATTGGTGGGTAAAAATGCCATAAAGATTCAATATCCTCTCAGGATAGATGGGGCCCAGTGCATAATCGATGTGTTAAAAATGAAGCTGTACAAGTTTCCTGAAGGTGGCGGCAAGCCGGAAAAACATCCTATTCCGGAAGATCAAAAAGAGTTGGCCGATCAACTGCACAATGAATTGGTGGAGAAGGCAGCTGAAAATGATGAAGAATTGATGGAACTGTTTTTTGAAAAAGGCACCTTGAACGAAGATGAAATGAGACAGGGCATTAAAGCCGGTATGCTAAATCACGAGTTGTTTCCCGTTTTCTGTGTTTCGGCACTGGAGGATATGGGAAGTGGTCGCCTTATGGGCTTCATCGACAATGTGGCGCCGGCGGCGGCGGACCTAAAACCGGAACAGACCTTGGAAGGCCGTGCCGTGGAACGAACCAATGAAGCCCCTACTTCTTTGTTTGTATTCAAGACGGTCTATCAACCAAATTTGGGACAGATTACCTTTTTTAAGGTTAAATCTGGTAATATTAGCGTCAACGAAAAGTTGATGAATGCAAGAAATGGGGAAACGGAGGTTCTTCACCAACTTTTTATCATGGATGGCAAAAAACGGGAGCCCGTCTCCCGTCTGGTTGTAGGGGATATAGGGGCCACTTTGCGGTTAAAGTATACCGAGACAAACGACACATTACATGAAGTCGGAAACCCTATCACCATTCGGCCAATCGCCTATCCCGAATCCCGAACACGCAAGGCGGTTTCTGCAGTAAAGCGAAACGAGGAGGAGAAACTTACGGATGCCTTGCGGAAAATCAATAGCCAAGACCCAACAGCGATAATCTCCTATTCCCGAGAGCTAAAACAACAGATACTGGGATGTCAGGGCGAATTGCATTTGGCTACGATTGATTGGACCTTAAAAAACATTTATGATGTGGAGGCCATGTTTGAAAAGCCAAGAATAGCCTACAGGGAAACCATTCAACGGGCTGCCACAGCCAATTACAGGCATAAAAAGCAATCTGGTGGAGCCGGGCAATTTGCCCAAGTGCATTTAAAGATAGAACCTTATATCGAGGGAATGCCTGAGCCTCAAGGTTTCAATATTCGGGGCAAGGAAGAGGAAGAGCTCCCATGGGGAGGCAAGCTGATCTTCTACAATTGTATTGTGGGAGGAGTTATCGATTTGAGGTACCTACCTTCAATAAAAAAAGGGATACAGGAGACCATGGAATCCGGCCCATTGACCGGAAGCTATGTAACGGATATCCGAGTTATGGTGTACGATGGTAAGATGCACTCGGTAGATTCCAATGATATCTCTTTCAAAATTGCCGGGGCCCATGCCTTTAAAGAGGCTTTTTTGAATGCCAAACCCAAGTTGTTGGAACCTATTCGTGAATTGACCATTAAGGTCCCCGAAGATATGGTGGGCAATGTCATGACCGATTTACAATCACGAAGGGCCGTCATATTGGGAATTGACAGTGAAGATCGTTATCAAATCCTAAAATGTAATGCGCCGGAAGCCGAGCTCTATGGGTATTCAACAAGTTTACGTTCCCTAACCCAGGGCAAGGCAACTTTTACCTCTGTATTTTCGTCGTTTCAATCTGTTCCGACCAATGTGCAGAAACAATTGGTGAGTTCATAAGGCAAGTGAAAAAGTTTTAGGCCAAGATACTCTCATGCCCGGAATCCTTTACAAATAAACAGGAGCTCTCGGTTTTTTGGGTCATTTCCTTTACAAACTCAAAAGGAAGATCGGCATGCATACCGAAAATATTCAGGTCGGCGTTTGGTGCTTTTCCCACGACGTCCTTGAACTTTCCAACATGGATTTCGGTCAGTGTCTCAGGTAGCCGGGCCAAATTGATAAGGGAATTCAGAAACTCCTTGGCATTTTTATACTCATTTTGGTCTTTGACCACGGTTATTAAACGGATTTGAGCCTGCCAATTTCTTTTTAATTTATACGCTATGAGCGTGGAAAGATCCAAATTTCCGATATCCCAACCCAAGCTCCAATTTCCTTCGCGGTCACTGACCCATACATTGATCGTATTACGTTGGCCCAGCAGTGCCGTGGGATGCGCCTGGAATAGTAGCACACCTACTTCCAAGCGAATACATTCCTTGATTATCGGTCGCAACTCGGTTTCATAGTTGTCATGTTGCTGCAAATTCAAAAAAACGATATTAGGCCTAAAAAAAGCACCGCGTAGTGCTTGGTTCCCATAGTTTACGCCTTGGGCAAAATCATTGGCATGGATTACGGTCCAGGAGGAGAACACTCCTTTTTTATAAAATGCTTCGGACAATTGGGATATCTCATCCGTGAAATGATTATTGTCCGTAAAAGGTGCGACGCCCAAAAGTTTAATAGATCCCTTGGGTCGGGCAATATTTCGTAAGAACTGAAAATTGCCTTTGGCACCCTTAACATCGCGTATGGGAACCATTAAATTAGGCTTCCAAGCCCGTTGCTGCATACTTTTCATGCCCCAGGTATGTTTGGCCGCCCATTCCGCAAAGGAGACGAACAGTCCGGAACGCATGTCCTCAAATGGTGTTTCCAAATTCTGACGCGATAAGAACCAATAGACAACAAAGACAATACTAATGGATATAAGGCTTATGGTAGGGTTAATAATAAACATGGCCAATACCGAGGATGACAGTCCCAACCATGGAACCCATTTATGGATTTTGAAAATGGGACGATAACTGATCAATCCTAAGTTCTGTTCTATGATGACCACAATATTGATCATGGCGTAAGTAATCAAGAAAAACAGGGTAACCAAAGGCGCTACCGCATTTAAATCGCGCAACAACATGGTGGCGAAAATCATAATACCCGTTACGATCATGGCATTTCTAGGCTGCCCATTGGCACTTTGGCCCGCTAAAAATTTGGCATATGGCAATACACGGTGCTCACCCATGGCAAACAAAATACGCGACGAACCAACAATGGAGGCCAGAGCCGAAGAAAAAGTGGCCCCTAATATTCCCGCAATGACCAAAGGCCCTACATAAGCCTTCTCGATAATAATATTATAATTGGAAATGAGTTCCTCCTCCGATGCCGATCGTGCCAACCAAAATGCGAGGCCCATATAGATGACAAAACTTACCCCTATGGCCCATAAGGTACCCAGAGGAATACTTCTCTTTGGGTTTTTAAGCTCTCCGGACATGTTGGCCCCGGCCATAATTCCAGTAGAAGCCGGAAAGAAAACTGCGAATACGATCCAGAAATCACTGCCAGAAAATCCATTTTCCGGCGAACCTCTAAAAGTTCCCCAACGGATAGCCTCTTCCGTTGAAAGATACATGGAACCATAATAGGCCGCTATTACGATGGAAATCAATGACAGAACAATCACCAACATTATAAAAAATTGGGTTTTTATGGCAAGATCGGCACTGATGTAGGCGATGGCAATCAAGACCATAAAAACAATGATATCCACCAGGAAAGCACTGTGTCCAGGGAAAATACCCAACCAACCTTCCCGGAATCCAAAAATATACATGGTGACCGCCAACCCTTGGGAAATATACCTTGGAATACCCAGGCTACCACCGACTTCCAAACCCAGGGCCTGTGAGATAATCGCATAGGCGCCTCCTGCACCTATCCGTATATTCGTTGTAATGGCTGACATGGACAAGGCGGTGGTCAATGTAATGGTAAAGGATACCAAGATTATCAGCCATGCCCCCAATAGTCCAGCGTTCCCGACTACCCATCCCATTCTGAGGTACATAATTACTCCTAAAATGGTGAGCAGGGTAGGGGTGAAAACCCCTCCAAAAGTCCCAAATTTTTTAAGCTGTTGGTCTTGGTTTTTCATGTGGCCAACTAAAAATAGTTCTTATTTTGGAGAATACAAGCCGTTTTTTAAGCTTCATTTCTTTAGGATAACCCGGTTCGTAAAGAAAATTACATATAAAATGAAATAAATTTTCCAGAAAGTAATATCTTCAACAGAAAATCATTTTGAATCCAATGATATGAAAAACCTTCTTATCATTTGCTGGATTTTATGGAGTGTGCAACATATTGCCGCACAAAATTCAATATCCCTTTTTAACGGGAAGGATTTAGAGGGTTGGCACATTGATATTCCGGTTATGGATAGCGTCTCAGATGCAAAAAACCCATTTGTAATACGGGATGGACTGCTGGTAAGTCTTGGCAGCCCGGGAGGTCATCTAATAAGCGATGCGGAATATGAAAACTTTCGACTGGAGGTGGCGTACAGATTTGCCGCAGAACCTGGGAATTGTGGAGTATTGGTTTTTGCATCGACGCCACGAGCTCTGTACAAAATGTTCCCAAAATCCATAGAAGTTCAAATGATGCATGAGAATGCCGGGGATTTCTGGTGTATCGTGGAGGATATAAAGGTAGACAACATGCTTGCGCGGCGAGGACCCAAGGAGGAATGGGGCATAACGGAAGGAAAAAAGCGACGGATACTTAATCTTACCAATGGTTCCGAAAACCCTGTTGGAGAGTGGAACTCCATGCGGATAGAATGTTTGGAAAACAAGATAAAAGTTTGGGTCAATGGGGATTTGGTCAATTATGGCTATGGTGCCACTGCACGCAAAGGTCGGATTGCACTTCAGGCCGAAGGCTCTGAAGTTGAATTTAGAAAAGTTGAACTGACACCAATCAATAAATTGAGTGAATAATGGATGAGTACAAGAATACGAAGGGTACATTAAAAAAAACGGACCCAACTTCCGGGCGCAGAACTTTTTTGAAAACATCGGGATTGGCCGTTGTAGGAAGTTCGTTGACCTATCCCTCTAATGTTTTGGGGGCCATCGGGTCATTTGAGGAAAAAACCTTAAAAGTGGGGCTTATTGGTTGTGGGGGACGTGGTACAGGAGCCGCTGCACAGGCGTTGCAGGCCGATGAAAACGTAGTTCTTCATGCCATGGGCGATGTTTTTGAAGATCGTCTGGAAACTTCCCATACTGAACTGCTGAAGGTAGTAGGGGATAAGGTAAAAGTGGAAAAAGCGAATAGGTTTATCGGTTTTGATGCCTATCAAAAAGTAATCGACTCCAGTGTAGATGTGGTACTGCTGACTACACCTCCGGCATTTAGGCCGGGTCATTTAGCGGCCGCCATTGCTGCGGGCAAGCATGCTTTTTGTGAAAAACCGGTAGCCGTGGATGCACCGGGCGTACGGGAAGTGATTGCCGCTGCCGAAAAGGCCAAGGAAAAAAACCTATCCATCGTTTCGGGATTTACCTATCGCTTCGGTTTTGGTAATAGGGCTGCCTTTGACCAAATTCTAAACGGGGCCATAGGTGATATCAGAACGGTCACCACCTTCCGATTCGGGGGTGAACTGTGGTATAAGGAACGGCAACCAGATTGGACCGAAATGATGTATAATATGCGTAACTGGTACTATTACAATTGGTTATCCGGTGATTTTATTGTGGAGCAAGCTGTTCATAGCCTAGATTTAATGTCATGGGCCATGGGCGATGAAATGCCCTTAAAGGCCATTGGAACAGGAGGTAGGCAAGTAAGGACGGACAAACGTTATGGCAATATCTACGACCATTTTGCCGTAGAGTTTGAATATGCCAATGGAGCTAAGGGATACCATTTTACGAGGCAGCAATCGGACACGGCTACACGGAATACCATAGAGGTATTCGGTACCCAGGGCACCGCTATGATCCAACCCGGTAGAAAGTACCAAATTAATGCACCCGGAACTTGGCGTTTTGAGGGGGAGGAGAATAATATGTACCAGACACAACACAATGAGCTTTTTGAGGCCATACGCAAGGATAAACCCATAAACGATGGTAAACGTATGGCAAACAGTAGTCTTTTGGCCATTTGGGCACGAAACGCCGGGTATACCGGAAAGGAAATCTCATGGGAACAAACCTATAATTCTAATGAATCCCTAGGTCCCAAATTAGAGGAATACCATTGGGATTTGGTATGGCCCAGTCCATCAATTGCTGTTCCAGGAAAAACAAAGATTCTTTAAATCGACTAAATACACGTTAATGAAGCCTTCTTTTTTATTGGGCCTATTGCTCACGTTTATCTGCGTACCTCATACCCAAGGCCAGGAAAGTACTATACAATTTGGTTCCGAAATAGAATTTGATGTCCTCCTTACCGATACGAAAGCAAAGGAAAGTTCCCTAAACTGGATTAATGTAAATACGGATAAGGATACTTGGAGAACGGAGGATAACTTACTTATTTGCACTGGTAAACCCATAGGAGTTATGCGATCTGAAAAACAATACGAGAATTTTGTTCTTCAGATAGAATGGCGCCATATGGAACCCGGTGGGAACTCAGGCGTCTTCGTTTGGAGCGATGCCCTGCCTGATCCAAAATCCCGATTACCAGGCGGGGTAGAGGTACAGATGTTGGAACTGGATTGGGTAAATCTGAATACGCGTAACGGCAAAAAACCGCCTATTGCCTACGTACATGGGGAACTCTTTGGTGTGGGAGGCGTAAAGACCATACCGGACAATCCCAGAGGGGAACGCAGCAAATCCATAGAGAATAGGGCAAAAGGTAAGGAGGAGTGGAATTCCTATACCGTAGTTTGTGTAGATGGAACCATTAAACTATCGGTCAACGGAAAATTTGTAAACGGCATTAGCAAATCCACTATTAAAAAAGGATATCTATGTTTGGAGTCCGAAGGTGCCGAAATTCATTTTAAAAACCTAAGAATTGTTGAATTGCCAATTGGAGTGACTTCCCAGAATCAAATGGCAAAAATAGTAGAATAAGCTAGATCTAAATACCCTTCCTTTTTCCTGAACCTTCGTTAGTCTCTCTTCAAAAAAAGCGAAACCTGTTATTCACTTATATTCTTCGTTTTTTGTGAGTAAAATCTTATAATATTTATTATTTTTATCCTACTGTACAACAGTCCCAATAGCCCTTAAAATAGGGCCATTTTGTCGCAAGCATTTATTTAACAGAACTCTAACAAATTGAAATCATGGACAAAACACTTTTCCATGCTTTGGTTTCCTACTTCAAAGCAGAAAAAATAAAGGTTTCGCATAACGAATTGGAACTTCAACTTTTTAGTCACCCGCATACACCTTCGCTGTATGCCGTTTCTGAAACTTTAAACTTTCTTAATATAAACAACGTAGCCGCACAAATTGACCAAAATCAAATCAGCGAGCTTCCCGAAAACTTCTTGGCTTTCCTGGAGGATCCGGAAAAAGGGCCCTATTTCTCCCATGTACGGCAAAATGGGAGTAAAGTATATCTTAATTCAAGCAAGGTAGGTATAACGAAGGAGGAATTTGGGAAGAAATGGAACGGCATCATACTGCTGGCTGAGCAGGAAAAGAACACCACGACAGCCAAGAGCAAATGGCTGACCTGGTCGGTAATCCCGCTGGCCCTGTTATTCGCCCTAATTCTTTGGCCCAATATTTATGCGTTTGCTTTTTTTATGATAGGCCTGGTAGGACTTTTTATTTCCAATGAAATCTTTGAGACCTCCCAAGATAGAAGTTCAAACTTTGGAAAGAAAATATGCGGTCAGGAGGAGGAAAGCGGTTGCAACAAAATTCTTAAATCCCAAAATTATAACATAGGCCCATTTTCGCTTAACGATCTGTTGTTCGCTTTCCTATTATCAACGATGGGTCTTTTGCTTTTAAATGATGGTTTTGTCAATGCTCATCTTATAATTTATCTCGTTGCCCTGTTATTTGTCGTATCAACACTAGTAATTCAGGCTTTCATCCTAAAAACGTGGTGTAGGTTGTGTTTGCTATCAAGTAGTGTCATCATTGCTCAGGCACTACTAATTCTTGCCCGGTCTTTTCCCCTTAAAATAACAATTTCAGATAGCGTTGCCTTCCTATTAAAGGATGGAATGGTATTGGGACTTCTTTTTACGATTGCACTTTTGATTATCAATAATTTTAGAAAACTCAAATCCCAGAACTATACGTTAAGTCTTAAACACATAGAGCTACTTCAGTTTAAACGATCCCCGGAAACTATAAATAGAGCACTAATGGACACTAAGGAATTAGCCACCACTTCCGGGGCGGAACAATTGATTTTCGGAAATCCAAAGGTTTCTCCAATAATCGTTTTGGTACTTTCTACCTCATGTGGATATTGTAAGAAAGCATTCGAAAAGTTTCTTGACCTGTATCATAGGAATGGTGATGAAAACAGCTTCAAATTAGTCTTCAATCATTATGATGAAACATCCTCAAAACGTAATGATGTTGCGGCCACCATGGTCAATTGCTACCGAACGTATGGGCAAGATAAATTCCTAGAAATGATGAACGACTGGTTTCAACATAGAAACACCGACCAATTCTTAGCGGAACATGTCTCCGAATTTACCGATGAGGATTATCAAGTATTGGCGGAGCATAGGGAATGGTGTAAAAAGAATGAACTTTTCTATACACCAATTTTGATCGTTAGCAACAAGCTTATACCGCATTATTATGATGCCACTTTTCTGGATGACATTTTGGAGGCCGTTGATTCTGAGCAGGACCGGTTATGAAGTTTGTCCAATCCTTTTGGTCGAAACCCTTTTTTGATGATGACTTCAAAAACAATTGGAATTTTAGGCACCACGGAGGCTTTCCAAATGCGTTTTTATTTTATTGTGCATGGTCGTACAGTTGCCTTTCCATAAAAAAACACTATTCCAACCTTCACCTGGTTACGGACGATAGCGGTATTGAAGTTTTTAAAAACTTCCTAAAATTGCCATATGATTCTTTTTCCAATGCGCTCAACGATTTAAAAGATTATCATAAAGGTGCATGGGCCCTGGGGAAGCTATATACCTATAGGTTACAAAAAGAGCCTTTCTGTCATCTTGATGGGGACGTTTTTCTGTTTGGAAAAGTACTAGGTCCGGTACTTGAGGGTCCGTTGTTTTGTCAGAGCTATGATAATAACCAACATCAATATTCGGAGATTCATCCTTATGTACATCAACATTTTGAAAACGTTCCTACCGAATTCGAAGCCAAGCTTTCAGATACTATAAAATATGTCAATGTAGGCATAGTGGGAGGGAGCGCCCTAGATTTGTTCCAAGCGTACACATCCAAGGCCTTTGAACTTATTGATAATAATCAGGATAAGTTGGATGATATCAATACCGGGTTGTTCAACCTATACTATGAGCAATTTCTTTTGAGTAATATGATAAATGCACAAAAATTGACTTTTGCATCACTTTACCCCAAACCAAATGACAACAAAGCCTACAATTTTGCTGCTTTTCATCATATTCCCCATAAATCCCGATACGTTCATTTGATAAGCCATCTCAAAAAAACCTCCGAGTACTTAGAACAGGTTGTAATCCGTTTAAGGTTGGAATTTCCAGAGTATTACACACGTTTAAGGGATTACTGCCAAAAAACGGCGCCATGAAAACAAGAAAGAATTTTTTGGATTGGGTCAGTGCAAAGGAACTTATCATGGAAAACGAGATGGACCAACCTAAGTTTTATGCAATTCACGAGCAAAAATATGTATATGGGGTCTTGTCCGAAATCATCAAAAGTAATCCGGGGGTTAAGGCTTTTGTTGAAGATTTCGGGAGTTTAGAAAATCAACGTTATGACATAGTGAACAAACGGCCCATACAGGATGAGTATGTTATATCCCAAGCAGGGAGAGCTATTGATTTTTGTGCCCAATCGGATACTAAAAAGCGGAAAAGTTCTTTTCTGGTCAATCCAGAACTTACCAATTATCTAGTACATAGCACTTTTTTATGGAACAATATCGAAAATGAAGACCTCAAGGCCATACCTACGTATTACTTGATGATACCAACTATTCTAGATGTAGCCCCAAAAGAAATATGTTTAACCCAATTAAACGCATTACTTCTGGATATAAAGGATTATGGGGAAGTGTTTACGTACGGGGAGCTTTTGGAATCGGTAGCTGGAGCTATGGATTATGAAGAAAAGGAACTGGACAAGCTATTATTGGATTTTGTGACGGCCCAAGTCCTGTATTATCAAACACTTTTCCCCATCATATAAAAAGTTCAAAGCTGCAACAGCAGTCTTTGAACTTTAACCGATCTAAACTTCTAAACTATCTTACGGACAGCAACATGCACTTGGATTTACATTGGCACAATAATAGGCGCCACAATAGTACTCAGGATAACAGAACCAGGCTCCTCCCTTGACTTTCTTCATTTGGGATCCCTCCATTTCCTGATTTTTGAGATTTGTTAAACTCAACTTTTTCATGACATATAATATTTTGTTCCCCGCTATTTCAATCTTGAGGCTTTGGGGATGAGGCCTTTACAGTATAAATATAAAAATTTTATATGTATATTCCTACAATATATTAAGTAATTACTTATTTTAACAGTTTCCTGCGGGCTCTTAGGAAATTATAGAAATCCATTCTCATTTGGTCCTTACAGCGGTAGTAATTGAAAAGTAATCCGTACTATTGTACAGAATTAGACTATAGCTGTGTTCTTATGGCCCAGTCCAGACAAACTACCCTAATCCTTTTGTCCTTCTTTTCGATATATGTCATTTGGGGTTCCACCTATTTGCTCAATAAAATGGCCGTTGCGGAATTACCGCCATTTATGCTTGCTTCCGTACGGTTTACCCTAGCGGGAATACTGGTATTTATCATAGCCAAATCCATGGGTATCTCCTTGCGCATTACCAAAAGGCAACTAAAGAACGTGACCATTGCCGGTTTCCTGTTTCTTAGTTTCGGAAATGGAACAGTAGTTTGGGCCTTAAAATATGTGGATAGTGGGTTTGCTGCCCTGGAAATATCTGCACAGCCTTTGGTAATTTTATTGATGATGTGGCTACTTCAAGGGAAAAAAATTAAACCCATGTCCTTGGTAGGGGTTGTTCTGGGCATCATCGGCATATACTTGTTGGTAAGCCAAAAAACTATCATTCAAAAGGAGCATTCCCTTTTGGGTATTTGCATGATTTTCGCGGCGATGCTGTCCTGGGCCTATGGCAGCCTTTTTGTGGGCAAAGCGGAATTGCCTTCCAATTTCTTTGTGAACACGGGATATCAGATGTTTACGGGGGGGTTACTATTGGCTGTAATAAGCTTGGTTTTTGGGGAAACCTGGACATCGCCATTGAATTGGGGAACCCAGGTTCAATTGGCCATGATTTTGTTGATACTATTTGGGAGTATCATTGCCTTTACTTCCTTTAATTATTTGCTCAAAGTGGTTTCTCCGGAGAAGGTGGCTACCAATACCTATGTAAATCCAATCGTGGCACTGATTTTGGGATGGTATATTTTGGATGAACGAATTACGATTCAATCCATGATTGCCGCAGTTGTTCTGCTAACCGGCGTTTATTTCATCAATACCAGCAAACAGAAAGTAAGGAGCCCTAATTTTTTTAGAAAAGGCTGACCCAAAATCCATTTACCCATCTATCATATTCAAAGATTTTAAGAAAACTTTAGAATTGGATATCCCGGATTGTTAGTATCTTAAGTAGAACATTTCAAATACATAAATCATGAAACTTAAAATAGGAATTGGTCTTTTTCTTCTTATGATATGGGCGTGTGGAAGCTCGTCAAAAACTATGGAGCCCACCGTAGAAAGCAAGAAACTAGATGAGATGGTGGACCAAAAATCCTTTGAAATCGTTTCTGAATGGGCCATGCCCATGATGACCAATAGCATAAACAGCATTGGCAATGCTGGACTTTTCCCTCCAGGAAGTGCTGGCAGCCGTATTACGCTTATAGGGAATCCCAATTACTTGAGGGTTCTTGGGGATAGTGTTTCCGCCTATTTGCCATATTATGGGGAGCGGCAAATGGGAGGAGGTTATAATAACACCAATACGGCCATAAAATTTAATGGGATTCCGAAGGATTTTGAAATAACCAAAGATGGGAAAGATAATAGTTATGATGTAAGTTTTGAAATAAATGATAAGATGGAAAACTATAATGTAAATCTGAAATTATTTCGGAATTTAACGGGCAGTATAAACGTAAACAGTTCCCAGCGATTTCAAATTCGCTATAGTGGTGATATCGCTGCCATCGCAGAATAACGATCTTTTGTTTGTTCCAGAGCGGTAATGTGTTTCAATGGGTGTAAGTCCATAGAGTGAATGACGCTTCTTTCCGATAATTATGGGGTAGTATTTCTTTTGAGTTTTCAAAACTTTTTATACTGCTTTTGGCCTTTACATTTTGAAAGGCAATGGTGTATAGGTTTCAAAAGGGTTTAAAATGGTATCAGGGAGATAATGCTATACGCCGGATAACTTTGATAAAAAGCTTTAAATCCAAGGCCTAGTCCCTTCTCCATCCATAATACAGTATTCCGTATTTCAGAATCCGTAAAATGTATACGCCATTCTGTAAAATGTTTCATTTTTGATATACCCGCATTCTTACTTTTGACATCACAATCCAAAGGGAATAAAACCGAAAGTGATGAAAAAAGTAATTCTAATAACCGGAGCGTCTTCAGGGATAGGCAAAGATGCCGCATTACATTTAATTAAAGAAGGACATTTGGTCTACGGGGCGGCACGACGTATGGAACCCATGAAGGATATTGAAAATGCCGGTGGCCGGGCCATTCAAATGGATATAACCGACAGAACACAGGTAAAAGAGGCAGTGGCCCAAATTATCAAAAATGCAGGTAGGATAGATGTTCTGTTCAACAATGCAGGGTATGCCGTATATGGTGCCGTAGAAACCGTTTCCCTAGAGGATGCAAAAAGGCAATTTGATGTAAACTTATTTGGATTGGCTGGTATTACAAAGGAAGTATTGCCCTTTATGCGGAAGCAAAAAAGTGGGCTTATCATCAACACTTCCTCCATGGGCGGAAAAATGTATACCCCCTTGGGCGCTTGGTATCATGCCACTAAACATGCCTTGGAAGGCTGGAGCGATTGTCTCCGTCTGGAACTGGCCCAATTCAACATCAATGTGGTAATTATAGAACCGGGTGCTATCAATACAGAATTCGGCGACGTAATGTATCAACCCATGATGGAACGTGCTCAAAGCACTCCATACGAGACCATGAGCAACAAATTGGCCAAGGCCACTATGGATATGTATGAAAAAGGAGACGGCTCGTCACCTTCCGTAATTACCGCTTTGGTCTCTAGGGCCATTCGGGCCAAAAGGCCAAAAACACGATATAGAGCTGGAAAATTTGCAAAACCGATGGTTTGGATACGGACATATCTCGGTGATAGAATTTTTGACAAGGTAGTTCTAAGCCAAATAAAATAGGAGGGGAGTCTGGCTATATTTTTGCCAATAAAAATCTCTAATTTTAAGCCAATGAACAAAATCATTACCATTAGCTCCATCAGCCAGGCCCATCAATTGTTGGGTCTGCAACCCCCGAAACATCCATTGGTTTCCCTAATCAATATTAAGGACCTTCCCCTGGACACGGATTTTGGGGACGTACGATTTATGTTGGAGTTGTATATGGTATCCTTAAAGGACGGCGTCTCGGGCTCAATGGGTTATGGAAGGAATTCCTATGATTTTACCAACGGCACAATGATTTTTAGCAAACCGGATCAGGTCCTATTTACAGAATCCAAGGAGATTGAGGATGATGCCAAAGGCTGGATGCTTCTGTTCCATCCGGACCTAATCCGAAGATCCGAGCTTGGCAAACAAATGGATTCCTATTCCTATTTTTCGTACAACGTCCATGAAGCACTACACTTATCGGAAGATGAAAAATCGACCTTAACGGATTTGGTACGAAAAATTGACATGGAGTACAATCAAAATATCGATAAACACAGTCAGAAATTAATTGTCTCCAATATTAATTTGCTGCTTGATTATTGTACTAGATACTACGATCGTCAATTCTATGTGCGCGCAAATCTGAATCAAGACCTAATTTCCAATTTTGATCATCTTTTAAAGGACTATTTTAACAGCGAAAAACCGGTTGAATTGGGCCTCCCTACGGTACAGTACTGTGGAATGCAGTTGCATATGTCCCCTAATTATTTAGGCGACCTGTTAAAAAAGGAAACGGGCAAAACGGCTAAGGATCATATCCACTCCTATGTCATCAACCGGGCCAAAAACAAACTATTGGGGACTACCGAATCTATTAGTGAAATTGCCTTTGACCTAGGGTTCGATTATCCCCAGCACTTTAGTAAGCTGTTCAAAAAGAAAACGGGCATGAGTCCGGCAAAATATAGAACCTTGAACTGATCAATACGGCATCGCAGTCAAAAGCGCCATGTATTAAAAAACATAAAATATTGCACCACTGAAAACATTATTTAAACACTTGAAAAGAATGTTACTATTCCTAGGGACTTTAATTTTAACTGCAATTCTTGGCTATCTAGCCTTTGTCAAATTCTATCCAGCCTTTGGGGGAGACGTATCGGCATCCCTCAAAAAACAATATGAAAAATCAAAGAATTTCAAAAATGGGCAGTTTGTAAACAAAAAGGACGTCCCGGAGGATTTGAGTTTTACGGAAACGCTTAAATTAGCGCGAAAGTTTTTCTTTACCAAGGTTCCGAATGGTAGCCCGCAAGAGGATATCTCCGTACATAAAGTAGATTCTGTTGATGTCGCGGATTTTAAGGATGGTACACGTCTAATTTGGTTTGGGCATTCAGCATTTTTATTACAAATCGACAATAAGACTCTTTTAATCGATCCTATGTTCGGAAAAGTAGCTGCGCCCCACGATTTGTTGGGGGCGAATCGATTTAACTCGGAAATGCCCATTGAAATCGAAAAACTGCCCAAAATAGATGCAGTGCTCATTTCCCATGACCATTATGACCATTTGGATTACAAATCCATAAAAGGACTAAAAGATAAGGTAGGAATGTTTTATATGCCTTTAGGAGTAGGGGTTCATCTTGAGACCTGGGGTATAGAAAAAGAGCGAATTTCCGAACTGGATTGGTGGCAGGATGTAAAGTTTAAGGGACTGACCTTTACCTGTACCCCGGCACAACATTTTTCGGGTCGAAAATTCAACAACCGACAGAGTACGTTATGGAGTTCATGGGTAATCCAATCCCATTCCAAATCTATTTTTTTTAGTGGTGATAGTGGTTATGGACCACATTTCAAAGAGATTGGGGACACCTTTGGACCATTTGATTTTGCCATGGTAGAATGTGGCCAGTACAATAAAATGTGGCCGGACATCCATATGTTTCCCGAAGAAACGGCCCAAGTGGGTTTAGACCTTAATGCCAAATTGCTAATGCCCATCCACTGGGGTGCTTTTAAATTGGCCTTACACGATTGGACGGATCCCGTAGAGCGAGTAGTCAAAAAAGCAAAAGAGCTCAATGTCAATTTGGTGACTCCAGAAATTGGCGAATCCATTTTCCTCGAGCATTTGAATAGCTCACCGAAGTGGTGGAAGAATCAAATCTAAGTTATCCAGGAGAATCAAATGGATTTATTCGAAATCATCTTCAAGGGCCACCGTATTGCCGGACAAGTCGGTAAGTTTGGTATAGGACACGGCGCCGGCTCCCAAAAATCGATATCGAATACCTGCAATGGTCCCCATGGATTCATTGTATTCCCCGGTAAACAATTGTTCGTCTCCCAAGAAAACCCTCAGCCTTTTATTCCTTACTACAATTTTAAAATCCCGGGTGACGGACAGATCTACACCTAGGCCGGATAGATCATGTTCTTTTCCACCGACATACACATCGCTCATCATTACCCCAATTTCGGACACACAACCGGGAATGGAGAATTCAACGATTATGGCGCTCTTTGTTCCTAAAACAATAATGGAAGCATTTTGGCAAACGGCCCACTTCTCCCGATAGGTATTTCTCATAGAGGTGGTAAGCACAAAATTATCCCCGGAAATCGGGGTAAAATCATTTACCCTATGAAATGTAGTGGAAAAATGCCGTTCGCTTGATGCTATTTCCTCCAATATGGATGGAGAAAAGGAAAGTGAACCTTTTCGTATACTGTCTTCGGGGATATATTTAGGAATTGGGGTGTAATCTAAAGTCCCCAACCAACCCTCAGTTTTGATAAAAAGATCATGTTGTTTAAGAACTGTGCCATCTACCAAAAGTTTGGCTCGGAAATACCCTGGGAAATAATACTGCCCTGTGGCCTGTTTTTGTCCTGGTCTTAACCGTATGGTTTTTGTGGGATCCCAATATTGCTGTATATGGATACTATCCGATTGGATACCATTAAGATCTAGGTCAAAAACCACTGAATTAGGCAGACCACTCGTGATAGGTCGGCTGGTGAATCCTATTTTTGAAATATCGATAGTATCCACACCGTCTTTAGAACCTTTTAAGGAATACAATGAAATAAAGGCAAGGGTCATAATGGATGCACCTAACATGATAATTCCTAAATTGGGGCTCACTTTTTGGGAAAACCAGGAAGGCTTTTTCGCTGTCGTCGCATTTTTAAAATCCCTCCAATTATGGAAACCGGCAAATTGGGCCAGCGTATTCAAGGTGGTAATACTTGGGGCACTTTGATAATTCACCCTGCCCCATACACGCTTTAAGGTTGTTGGACTTAACAAAACCTGTGTGTGTTTTTGAATTTGTTCACTTAGCTCGGTGAACATATCATTATGCCACTCACTAGAGGCGCCCCAACCTAGATTATCCTCAATCCGTCGTAAACATCGCTGTATCAATTGGTATTCTGGAAACATTTGCTATGGCATATGCTACAAAGGTCATAAAAAAATAAGATCTGAATAGGAATGAACCAACTTGAACCAATTTGTTTTTCCCACATGGGCCGGGTTTTGGAATTTCGAGAAATCAAAATATGAATGCAATGATGAATAGGCTATTTAATATCGGTTTAGTGTTATTTACGATTAATCTTGGGTTATCCCAAAAAACAATTCCCTTGGATACCCTTCATTGGGATATCAATGCGAAATCTTATGTACTCGAGAACTTTAAAGGACAGGAAGCCATATATCTTAAAGAAGGGTCCATGATCTTAAAGGATGTCTCCTTTTTGAACGGAACTATCGAGTATGATATTTTTTTAAAGGATGCACCTGCATTTCCAGGGGTATATTTTAGGATAAACGATTCTGATTCGGAACACTTTTACTTACGCCCCCATCAATCAGGTAATCCTGATGCCAATCAAGCTATCCCTTCAACCAAGGGAATAACGCCATGGCAGCTTTATTTTGGCCCCAAATATTCCTTTCCCTATACCTATGCCTATGATGATTGGACCCACGTAAAAATAGTAGTAGATGGGGATAGGGCCCAGGTATACCTGAATCATAGCGAACAGCCCAATCTTTCTTGGCGATTATTTCATAAAGCAAAGGAAGGGGAAATCCAGTTTACCGGTGGAGGTGCCAAAGCCCTCCATATTGCGAATATCACCATTGACAGGGAAAACCATGAAATCACTGATTTTAAACCCATAGAAAGAAAGCCGATTGAGGGTTTGGTACCGCAATGGGAGATATCTGATAAGTTCGAGGAAAAACTGATTCAGGACCAAACAGCCTTTAAAACAGTAATCGATAGTCGAACCTGGGGCAAAAAAATTAATGTAGAGGAAGGTACCGCTGCCAATATATCAAGACAGGTACAATTGTACGATGACAATCCCGGAAACACCGTTTTTGCCAAAATCACCATTACATCGGACAAAGATCAAATCAAACTGTTTGAATTTGGATATAGCGATAGGGTAGTGGTCATTCTAAATGAAATACCCGTATACCGGGGAACCAATAGGTTTCGCTCCAGGGATTACCGCTATCTGGGTACCGTAGGTCTTTTCGATGCGGTATACTTAAACCTTAAAAAGGGAAAAAACACATTATTGTTGGCTGTGTCCGAGGACTTTGGCGGATGGTTGGTTACGGGAAGATTTTCAAATCCTTCTGGAATCAGAACAAAATAAATAAAATCTTAAACTGCACAGTGTAAATGGATTAAAAAATACATGTTGACACAAATCTTCCCCGCTTTGTTTCTAAAAATCCACACTGTGCGGTGCTTTGGATTCCAGAATTTGAAATATTGAAGTAGTCGGCTTCTGGAAAAATAAACACTAAAGAAAACTAATCCTCTGGGTTCATCCTTAAAGACTCTACATGTATTCTATGATTTTATGCTATTTGAGGGAAAATCCGGATGCGTTGAATTCGGTACAGCGCATTCCTAAAGTTTTGCGTAGTCCTTTTTTTTAAAAGTTGAGTGGAAACGCTTCAAAGAAACTAAAAACAAGGAAAGGATAAAGTCCACATCTAGGTTGGGCTGACCTAGAGCTTCATTTTCACTCTTTTTGAATCGAAAAACCCTGATCGTACAATTCACTACATAGATTGTCCAACTCATTACATTTCATTTTTCCGGAACAAGAATCTGCCCCATCTTTGATTCATCATCAATCAAAAAACGAACAATCATGATCAATTTATCCAAAATTTTCCTCGGCATGCTATTACAATTTTTAGCACTTCTTTTTTTCATAAATACCGGAGAGGTACATGCACAAAAGCATTATACTTCCGTCAACGTAAACAAGAACAAAGGAAAAACCACCGTTTCCATCAAAAATGGTAATAAAAAAAGTTTTTCCTTGGAATATGAAGGTGAGATTACCTTATCGGATGACGACAAAGACATCGTAGCCATTTCAAGAGGTGGCTATATGGAAGTGAAAAAATCGGCATTCGGTAATCGGCGGCGTATTTTTATGGAACCCGACACCAATGGAAAACTCATAAAAAAGTATTATGTGGGCAGCTCCGAGAAAAACTTCGAATCCGAAGGAAAAAAATGGCTGGCCGAAATACTTCCGGAAATAGTTCGTTCGTCCACATTGGGCGCAAAACAACGGGTAGAGCGGTTCTATGAAAAGGGCGGCACCGGTGCCGTACTCCAAGAAGTGGGATATATGCATAGCGACCATGTTAAATCCAAATACATTAGGCTTTTATTGGACAAAAACCCAAATAGCGGTGATTTAATTGCCATACTCAAGGTGGTTGGAAATGATATAAGCTCTGATCATCACAAGGCCGAAATTCTTAAACGCAAAACAAAGGCGTTTTTGTCAACGGACGCTACAAGCGCTGCTTATATCAATGCAACCGGTAAAATTAGTTCCGATCACCATAAGGCGGAAGTACTCAAAAAATCGATTCGCGATGGTTCTATTTCCGAAGCTAGGATGAAATCCCTTTTTGCGATTACCGAAGATATCAGTTCCGACCATCATAAGGCACAGGTACTATTAACGGTATTGAAGAACCGGTCCCTTAATACGGACAATATCAACATACTGATCAATACTTCAAGAAGTATCAATTCCGACCATCATAAAGAACAGGTTTTAAAAGCCGCGCTTAAAACCCCTGGACTTTCCAAGAGTGGTTATAGAACGCTTCTTGAATCCATATCCGGTATTAGTTCCGATCATCACAGCGCAAATGTTTTTTCGACCTTATTGGATAAAAAACTGGACGACACATCTTTGGCGGAAGTATTCCGATTGACCGATCGAACTATGAGTTCCGACCATCACAAGGCCCAGGTCTTGAAAAAGGCAGTTCAAAGACAGAACATTGAAGATGGCAATTTGGAGGCGCTACTTTCGGCTTTAAAGGGGATGAGTTCTGATATGCATCAAGGGGTGGTGTTCAAAGAGTTGTCAAAGAAAAGTTTTAGCTCCGATCAATTAATACATATTCTCACCGCTACCAAAAGTATGGGCTCTGACCATCATCAATCCGCAGCCTTGGTAGCGTATGCTCCTGCAGTACGGGACAAGGGAGATGCCGCTAAGGAAGCCTATAGAGCTGCCTGTGCAAGTATCTCATCAGAGTTGCATTATGGAAAAGCTATTCGTGCCATTCAATAATTTGAGCCTTTACTTCTACTACCTGAATACTCCTATTACAAAACCGTAATATTGAGTATTTTGGTAGGATGAAGTGGATTTCCAAAGACTTTTTATACCAACCTACAGTGAGGATACACCTTAGTCTTGCTTTTACGGGTTTTCTACTTGGGATGCTCATCTATGGCTTTGTGAATTTTAGTGGTATTCAAAGCATAACGGAATTTGTTTTAAGTGGATTTTTGGGAATGTTCCTATTGTATGCCGCCCATTTTAGCAATCCGCTGATCGACAAACTGATTCCTTGGAAAAAGGAACCGGGGCAACGACTTTTGGTCGGTATTGTATTACATTCCATAGTAGGTGCAATTCTGGTTTTTGGAATTCTTTGGATATATGGGCAGCTTTTAGGTACATCGGCCCTTTTTCTATCCGATGAAAGCGATATCCTAATAAAAACCGGCATCCTATTATTTTGTACAGCATTGATTTATAATATCATCTATTTTGCCTTTCATTCCTATTATATCTATTCAAAAGGACAGGTAATGGAAGCACGATTGAAAAGGAAACAAATTCAGCTACAGCTTTATGCCCTAAAATCACAATTGAGTCCACATTTTCTCTTTAACAGTATAAATACATTTTCTTCCTTATTTCAAAAGGATACCCAAAAAGCGGAATCATTTATTCGCTCCCTTGCCGGCTCTTATGAATATGTATTGGATACATACGAATCTCCCCTGGTGACCGTAGCAGAGGAATTGTCCTTTGTAGAATCCTATTATTTCCTGATAAAAACACGTTTTGGAGAGCACTTTAACCTTGATATAAAATTTCCCGATTATGTGCTCGAGAGTAAAATACCTCCCTTGACCTTGCAAATGTTAGTTGAAAATGCGGTGAAACATAATGTTATGGGACCCTCAAAGCACTTGGAAGTAAAAATGAGGGTCAAGGATAAAAAAATAAGGGTGTCCAACGTTAAGACCAATCAACGTCCTAAACTGAATTCCTTAAAAATTGGATTGCGGAATATTGCCTCGCGCTATGAATTGTTGACCGACAAACCCATAGAAGTAGTTGACCACCATAGTTTTACCGTTACTTTACCCTTGATATCGTGAGAAAATTATTTGTACATCATCCATTGTTCAGGTTGTTAAGTCCCTTATTCTGCGGCACTTTGGTATACCTACTTATTTTACTGATCAATAATAATGTGGGGCAATTACAGGAAACTTTTTTGGGAGAGGAATTATATGTATGTATCGGTTTGGCCTACCTGATACAGGAGTATTCAAGACTCTCCCTTCTCTGGTACGGACGTCCATCGGCCCCCAAAAATTTCCTGGTAAAGTTGGTGTTATACCTTGTTGGTTCGGTCTTCATTGGAATAGTGCTGGTCTCGGTAGCTATGTATCTTTATTTTTCTACTGTTTTGGGTTATACCCCAAATAGTAGGGAGTTGTTTATTTTCAACAGTATATTCTCATTAACCACATTAATTTATTTGGTGTTATACTTAAGCCATCAGTTTTTATACAAGATAAACACCGACCGCATTACTAAGGAAATTGAGGCGAAGGAAGAAATTGAAGCTGATTTTCAACAGTTTAAGAAAGGTATCAATCCCGAACTCCTATTTGAAAGTCTGGAATCCTTACTTGTCTTAATGAAGAAGGATGTAAATCGGGCGGAACGTTTGTCAGATCATTTTTCCAGCGTATATCGTTATGTGCTGGCCAAGAAAAAAAGGGAATTGGTACCGTTTTCGGAGGAATGGGAAGCACTAGAAGAACTATTGGGACTATTGGCTTATCTACCTTTTAGGAAAATAACCTTGGGAAAGGTCGAGGTATCCAAAACTTGGGTAGTCCCTGGTAGCATTTTAATGGTAGTAGAACGAATACTGCGAAGCACCATTGTTTCTGTCGAAACAGATTTGAAATTTGATATTCTGGAAGACTTGGACCGGATCTTAATTCGATATCGGCCGGAGGAAGTATTAAGGGGTGGGTTTCATTCGGAACAACTCCGTGATATTGCCGGAAATTATCAGTTTTATACAGATAAGGTGGTGCAGGTCGTTACCCAAGGATCTTACAAAATAATCGAAATTCCAAAACTTCAACTGGATGAAAGTAGTCATTATTGAGGACGAACCTTTGGCGGCCGAAAAGCTTGAGCGTTATCTTTCGAAGTATAATAGGGATATTGAGGTACTGGCAAAGCTGACCTCCCTTGATACGGCAATCCCTTGGATTGCCACACACCAGAAGGCTGTGGACCTTTTCTTTATGGACGTACAACTAACCGATGGTTTAAGTTTTGAGATTTTTTCGGTCATTCCCATAAAAAAACCGGTAATATTTACCACGGCCTTCGATGAGTTTGCCATTGATGCCTTTAAGGTAAACAGCATAGATTACCTCTTAAAACCCATTACCTTTACCGATCTATCCAAGGCACTGAAAAAATTGGAATCCTTACGAGAGCAATTTTCCAACGCTGCGGAACTTGGTGGTAGGGTACAACAATTGGGCAAAAAATCGTACAAAGATCGTTTTCTGGTCCGCATGGGCAACCACATCCATTCCATTCCCACTGAATCTATCGGTTATTTTTATGCAGAGGGACGGGACGTATATTTAAAACGGAACAATGGCAAAAAATATCTTATTGAATATACCTTAGAATCTTTGGAAGAGTTGTTGGATCCAAAACTGTTCTTACGGCCAAATCGTAGTTTTATAGTCCATATCAATGCTATAGAGGACGTGGTGGTGTATGCCAACAGACGTTTAAAACTGACCCTTAACCCTAAAGCAGAAAACGAACTTATTGTAAGCAGGGAAAAAGTAGCGCAGTTTAAGCAATGGTTCGAAGGAATTTGAGAATACCTTGTACAACAACCATCCAATCAGTTAAACTTCGAATATCTTCAATAGAATCATCTAATCAAGAATTTGAAAATCTCAGAATGGCGCAAAGTCGATTCCCCGGCCTATTTTATATTCATGGGTACATTGATTAACTTTATGAAATAGTTTAAGGAAATCAAGGCATTGTACTTCTCTACCCGAATAGAATGAAAACCAGAAACTTTGCAGTAGTTACGATATCCATAGCAGTAGTTCTGGGCCTATTGATTTATTGGAGGGAATACAGCGCTCGCAGTCAGGTTGCCCTTTTTCAGGTGTTGCTATGGCAAATTGGAATTTGGGGACCCTGGGTTTTGGGTTTCGAATTGATAAAACAGTTTATTGGAAAAACTGCGAAAACTAAGTTTGGGATTTTATTCCTGGCAGGAACGTGTATAATTTGGATAGGGCTTCATTTCGGATGGTTCTTTTTTATAAGTTCAAATTTCAGTCCCTATCTCGGGCTACCTGGTTCCCGGTTTGGGGTATATCGTTATTTCTTCATTTTTTGGACGCTAATCGATATTGGGCTGCTTTGGTTTATTATCGATAAATTAAAATCGACTAAAGACGAGGAAGTATCTCCTCCCTTATTGTTGGAACTAACGAGGGGAAATAACAAATACTTCTGTGAACCTTCACAAATTCAATGGTTGGCCGCCGAAAACTACTATACCAAATTATGTACCACAGAGGGGGTTTTTGTAATGCGGAAACCTTTAAAATCGTTTCATGATCTGCTTCCCCAGGACATGTTTAAACGGATTCATAGGTCTACTATAATCAATGTGAACTACGTGTCCGAGTTGGAAAGAGGTAATGGTCAAAGCCTCAAAGTGGTTATGAGGGACGGAACACGACGCAGGGTCAGTAGAAATTTCGTTAAGGAAACCACCCTTTTTTTTAAGGACAGGACATATTGACCCCATTCACTACCAAAACCTTGTCCATTCACTGCACAAGCCATTTTTCATCTCCCAATTTGGCTAAGTTTAGACCGGTAACTTAGTTGCTGAATCGCGATAATCGCTCTTTTTATTTAAATCGATTTTAATCAATTGCAAACCAAAATAGTGATTTATGCCCTCCTATACTTTGACCGTAAATGCCGAAAAAAGAACCGTTTCTGTCGATTCGGATACACCTTTACTTTGGGTTCTTCGTGATCACTTAGGTCTTACAGGTACCAAATACGGATGTGGGAGAGGAATTTGTGGTAACTGTACAGTTCATTATCAGGGCAATGCCATTCGGTCCTGCGTTTTACCCATCACTTCTGTTTTAGAAGGAAATATTGTTACCATTGAGGGACTATCCGAAAATGAGAATCACCCCGTTCAACAGGCCTGGATGGAGTTGGATGTCCCGCAATGCGGATACTGCCAATCCGGCCAAATCATGGCAACGGTGGATCTACTCTCCAAAATTAAAAATCCTACGGATGCGGATATCAACACTGCTATGCAAGGGGTATTATGTAGATGTGGCACCTATTCCAGAATACGTAAGGCTATACATCGGGCAGCAAGTATACAAGACAAATAATGCGACATGTAGTATTCTTCTTATTGATTTGTACTTCCATAAAATCCCGTGGACAAGATCTTCTATTTCACCGTGCCCAACAGGATGATAATCATCTAGGGTCTAGAGGTGTTGCCATTGCTGATCTAGATGGCAACGGATGGAACGATATTGTAGTGGCCAATCAAGTAGATTCTGTTCGACTTTTGGGAAATACCATTTATTTTAATCAAGGTACTGGTTTTATGAGGTCGGCGATTGCGGAGAACAATATAAATGCCTGGAGTGAGTCGGTCCATACAGTAGATGTGGACAATGACCATGATTTGGATATCTTTTTCACCACCCAATTCGGAACGTTCAATCTCTTATACTTGAACGACGGTAAAGGAGAATTCTCCTTGGGTAAGGCAGGAGATCTGACAGAGGACCGAACCAACTCACCAGGTGCTTGTTGGTGCGACTATGATAGAGATGGGGATTTGGATGTTTTTGTGGTCAATCGGGACGGGGAGGATGATAATCTCTATATCAACAACGGTAAAGGAATGTTTAGGAGATCTGTAACGGGACCCTGGAAAGACCATAAGGGTGATGGTAGGTCCTGTGCCTGGGGGGACCTTAACGGTGATGGGCACCCTGATTTATACGTCGCTAATTTTGTAAGAAAGGAAGGGGGGCAAATAAAGGCAAAACACCGCAACTACCTATATTTAGCCTCTGGTAATGGAAATTTTGTAGAGCAAAAAAAGGGCATTGCTGTAACGGAAGAGAATGCATCCTACGGAGTGGCCCTTATTGATTATGATTATGACCATGACCTGGATATCTATGTGACCAACGTATCCATTTCAGATGAAAATGCGCTATACAGAAACTCGGGAAATGGTTTTTTCAAGAAGTTGACAGAAAGTGAAGTCACCTATGAAATACATCGCCCTTCCAAGGGACAGACCTGGGGCGACTTCAATAACGATGGGCATTTAGATCTCTATATAGCCAATGGTACCGAACACTATCCTGAAATTCAGAACTTTTTCTTTTTGGGGGCACCGAATCATTCTTTTAGAAGGGTATACAACACCCTTCCTGCCATAGAGGGCCATATATCCGCCGGCACCGCCTCCGGGGATTTTAACAACGACGGATTTCTGGATTTGTATGTATGCAACTGGGGCGGTGAGGCCGAGGCCAATGATTGTTACATTAACCAAAGCCGAGCCAACCACTGGGTTAAATTTCAGCTAAAGGGCACTACATCCAATAGTTATGGTATAGGTAGTTGGGCTACCCTGACATCGAATAATGGTCAGGTCCAGACCAGGTATGTTAGTAGGGAAACCGGGTACGGAAGTGAAAACTCCACTGAAATCCATTTTGGTATGGCTACCGCAACAAAAATTGATTCCGTTACTATTGAATGGCCCTCTGGAATAAGTCAATCAGCTAAGAACTTACAACCTAATACCGTCTATGAGGTCATTGAAGGAAAAGAAATTAAACCAATCGGGATATGAAAAGTACATGGGATAGAAGAACCTTTATAAAGTTGACCGCTTCGGCAAGCGGTGCACTAGTTGCGGGAGTTTGTCTACAATCCTGTACATCCGGGACCGTACCGGCAACCGCCCATGAATTCTCCCCATTGATAAAAATAGACACGAAAGGGTGGGTTACCCTCATTGCCAAAAACCCCGAGATTGGTCAAGGTATCAAAACTTCACTACCAATGATTCTGGCAGAGGAGCTCGGAGCGGATTGGGACAAAGTAAAGGTGATACAAGGCGATTTTGATAAAGCTTATGAGGAACAGTGGGCTGGAGGGAGTTATGCCATTATCCTCAACTGGGACATGATGCGAACTGCGGCCGCTAAAGTGAGGCATGTACTATTACAGGCCGCCTCAAAGAAAATGAATATAAGGGTAAGCGAACTCACCACAAGTAAGGGCAAAGTATTGCATTCCGAATCGGGTGAATCCTTACCATTTGAAAAACTACTGCTCGAGGCCTCAAAACTACCCTTGCCCGAGACGGTAGAATTCAAGCCCACGGATTCCTTTGAGATAATCGGCAAGAATACACCACAAGTAGATTTGGATCAATTAGTGAGCGGAGGAACCAAATTCAGTATCGATATAAAACTTCCGGGAATGCTTTATGCCACAGTACTAAAAAATCCTGTTTTTGATGGTGGGGCAGGTGATTATGACGATACCCGGACTCGGTCGGTCAATGGTGTTGTGGATGTTATTGAACTTAATAATTCGGATTATGGAGGCAGGCTTATAGCTCCAAACAGTCCCAATTTTGTAAACGGTATTGCGGTATTGGCCAAATCTACCTGGGCAGCATTCAAGGGTGCCCAAGTGTTGGATGTGGTTTGGGACAACGCCGATGCAAGAAAAGAGAACACAGCCGAGATTTTCGAACGATTCCAATTACAATTAAACGATACAACCATAGAAAGAAAAGATGGCGATCTATCTAGGGCAAAAAGAAATGCAGACTCAAATTTTGAAGCGATGTATCAGGTTCCATTTCTGGCCCATATTCCCATGGAACCTATGAATTGTACTGTGGATTTCAGGGATGATCTCTGTGAAGTTTGGGCACCTACACAAAACCCAAAGGCACTTCAAGAGGGATTGATAAAACTGTTTGGATTACAACCGGAGCAAATCAAGATTCATCTTCCTCGAATAGGAGGCGCATTTGGAAGACGCTATTATGTGGATTATGCCATGGATGCCGCCATTTTATCCAAGAAAGTGCAGAAGCCTGTAAAATTAATATGGACTCGGGAAGAAGATATTAGACACGATTGGTATAGACCCGCCAGTATTCAGAAAATGGCGGCCTCATTGGATAAAGAGGGTAGGGTTACCGGTTGGCAACACGTCTTGGCCAATGCATCGCGTAAGACCTGTCTGGGGCGGGAAGGAAGGCCGGCCGGTACGGAAATTGATAAGTACGAGTTTCCGGCCGGGTTTGTCCCGGATCTACAATTTGAATATGGGCATGTTTTGAGTGATGTCCCATTGGGGCAATGGCGTTCAGTAGGGCATTCCGCAGTCGCCTTTGCGGTTCATAGCTTTTTGGATGAGTTGGCCATTTTAAGCAAGATGGATCCGATGGATTACTTTTTGGAATTTCTAGGTCCTGCAAGAATGGTCCCAGTGGTAGACGATTATGCCTTTGATGCAAAGCGTTTGATTTCAGTAGTGGAACAGGTAAGACGCAACAGCAATTGGGACGTTCCTTTACCGAAAGGGCAGGGTAGGGGTTTTGCGGCAAGCAAACATTCCGGCTCCTTTGTTGCCGAAGTAGTTACCGTGTCCGTAGACGCTAATGAAAATATTACCATTTTACGGGTAGACGCCGTGGTAGATTGTGGAATAGTGATCAATCCCACCGGGGCCAAGGCTCAGGTGGAGGGAGGTATCCTTGAGGGGCTAAGTGCAGCACTTTATGGAGAAATAACCGTTAAAAACGGTGTTGCGGAGCAATCCAATTTTCATGACTACAAATGGATACGAATGGATGAAGCCCCGGAGATACACGTAGAATTTATTACAAACAACTTGCCTCCAAGAGGTCTTGGTGAACCCCCGTTGCCCCCAGCGGCACCGGCCTTGACCAATGCCATATTTGCTGCAACTGGGAAGCGCATTCGAAAATTGCCGATACTATAAGATTTCGTAGCTGTTGAATCCGGGAATACGCATTCGAAAATTCTCACAATTACCGGGGAATCGGGCATTTGATGGAACTATTTTCTGGTTTTAATCAATTTGGTAATAAGTGCGGTTCATGGGATACCAAGTAGTCATCTGAATCTACTTTGGTAAAAGTCATTTTCAGCACCACTTTTATGCAACTTTTACAATTGTACCGGGCATAAAATCCAAAAGCTTTAATTTTTCGTACTATCCGTATTACTTGTGAATTAATTTTAGTTTTTTTGCCGGATGATCGGATGCAAAACAAAATATCTTTTTAGTTCCATGCTATTTGCACTGTGTGTGTGCCTTCCTCTAGCTCTGCAAGGACAGGAAACGCTACATTATGCAGGTGCGCTACAAGTAGGCAAGTATAAAGGAGAGGCTGGATATGATTACAAAGTTGTGGGTCAGGATACTTTGCTCAATGGTCCCTTTATCATGGAACGATCCAATTTGGAGGCGCTTCTGGAGAACGAGGACTCCTCGTTTTTGTTTTCCGGGACCTTTAAGGATAACTTTCCCGAAGGTTTTTGGAGATTCCAGTTCGGGGAATTCCAATCCAACAGCGAAACACAAGTCATAGATTATCAATATAGGGTGCTGATTAGTGGAACCCAGGAGGAAACCAGTGGTACCTTAAAAATGGGGAAACCGGACGGCCCATGGACTTATACGGTACAACAAATCAAAGATTCAGAGGTAGAAAAGACCCTATTTAAGAGTAGCATTGTATTCGAGGATGGCATCCCCCAGCGTAGTTTTCGAGTCGAAAACGAAAACAGCACCCTGGTAGGTAGGTTTCTTCGGAATGGATTGGCCCACGATGAATGGTCCTTATATGCCACCGATGAAGTGGAAGCGGTAGAAAGTTGGTTTTTCAACAATGGTCTGTTACAGAAGATCCAGAACCGCGATGACAATGGAACCAAAGTGGTGCAGTTATCCATTGATTCTACCAAACGGAAGAAAACAATTAATTTGGATACCCGTTTCCTGAGTGTTCTACAATTACAACTCCCGGCAAACGATACCTTAAACATTTTTGAAAGTGGGATGCCCAAATTGTTGGCCGAAAATACCCTGTACTATCAGAAGATAGACGATATTTTGTCGGAGTTGGGGGAATCCGCCTTTTTACCTGAATTTAAAGTGGAAGTGGCCTATTTTCCGTTGGACTCCGAGGAAATTATGCAATTGGATTCCATAAAGGTACATTTTGAAAAATCCAAAATAATAAGCGAATCCTTATTGGACAACACACAACTGAATATTCTAAAACTATCGGATGAAGAGGCGCTTTTTCTATATTCCGTGGTAAACTCCATTTCAGAAAAATTTCTGGGACCTATTAAAAAAGTGGTGGATTATCATGAGCAGGACATCCTTGAGTTTGTGACACGCGATCAACTGATCGGCAAATTATGGCCCCTAGGAAAACCTTCCAAGGAAATTGAGGTTACGGATATAAAATTGCCTAAATCATTTGTATTGCCCAATGCAGAACAGTTTGAATTTGATGGAAATACCTTGACATCCATAAGGCAACTCGCCCAATACGCCGCTTATAGCCTGGATTCGGTGCAACAGTTATTAAACGACAAATTGACCCAAGACCAACGGCAACAGGAACTCATTGCCCTAGAGGAGGAACTCATCGCCCAAAGCAAGGGACTGAACAGTTTAATAGACTCAATTGGCAACAATGTTCCAGGAATAGATAAAGATGCGTTGCTCCAAATCAAGGCCTTGGCCGAAACAAGCTTAAGTACATACTCTGCGATGGAAGAAGTAGCATCCAAATTCAGTTATGCCGGGGAATTGGTGGATTGCTATACACAACTGAACCTTTTGACCAAAGTGATTGCCGAGTTACCGGCCCAATGGGAAGAAATACAACAAAATTATCAAGACGGTGTCTGGAATCCCTTTACGGCCACAGTGATGAACGAAGAGGTAAAAAGACGCATTACAGCAGCCTACAGCAGAGTGCTTGTTCCATATTTTTTGAATTGGGCACAATCCGATCTGAGCTGCGATAATGTTGATGAGTTAGTCGTTCTGATGCAAAATACTTACCAGCGAATGAACGAACTTAGAAATGAAGACACCTCAAAGTTGGAACGCAAGTTACGGAAAGAGCAGGACCCAAAAATGGTCATGCAATTGTTCAACATCCAAAACCAGGTTAAAGAGAATTAACGGATGAAGCATCATTGCAAAAATCCCTTTTGGGTATTGATCTTGTTCCTGATTTGTAGTGCATTGCCCCTATCCGCGCAGGAGGAAGGGCAGGAAGTACTCCCTTTGGAATCCAAATTTAAGGAGCCGGTTACCAAGGTATGGTTTAACACCTATGGCAACATTCGTATTTCAAAGCGTTTATTTTGGGTAGCCCAAACCCACTTTAGGCTTCAGGAAACAGAAAGCACACCATTTGTAGGGCAAATGGCACAGATTTATAACCGACACGCCATAGGTTACATTTATTCCAAGAAATTCAATGTTAGTTTGGGAGGGGTATTGCGCCTTAATTTTAACACCGATGAAGATTCTATGGATCGTAATTTAGTACCTGAATGGCGTATTTGGCATCAGTATCTTTTCGCTATGCCTTTGTCCAGTGTTATGACCTATCATCGCATTCGTATTGAACACCGCTGGAGCCAAGGTTTTGAAGAAAATAGCGAATACATTTTTAGGAATCGATGGCGGTATATGTTCCGATTAAAAGTACCCTTGAACAGTAATAAATTAGAACCGAGAACATTCTATGTAGCTCCAGAGGCCGAGTTGATCATGCAGAGCGGGAAGGAAGTGGTTGCTAGCCCTATGGAAGATCTACGTTTAACGACTACTCTTGGATATATCGTAACCCCCAGACTTACCTTTGCTGCGGGATTGATGTATTCACACGGCCAAGAGTTGAGCAATGGGGGGATTTATAAGCAAAGCTGGACTATGAGATTCCACATGTACTTCTCACCTGATTTCAGAAAAGTAAAAAATAAGCTGCCCGAAATCCACTTTACCGATTAAATACGTATATCAATGCGTTGACCGAACTTTCTGCAGCATGAAAAAGCAAAATCGCAAGATTATATCCTATCTCCTAGTACTTATTACAGTTGGTATTCTGGTGTTCTATCAGTTGAAGACCAATAAGCTTCAAAACGAACTTCAGGCCAATAGGGCATTCCAAGAACAAATTGATACTCGGCTGGCCGTTTATAATAGTCTTTTACAAATAGATTCTACCCTGGTGAAAGGCAATTATAAAGCTGCCCTCAGTGCTTATCAAGAACAGTTAAACGTCAATGAAAAAAATGATAGTACCGGAATCCGACTCCGTATCGCTCTCGCAAAAAAAATAATAAAAATGCAGGATGCACTCCGTTCGGATGCCTCCTTAATTGCACAATTGCGAGCTCTTGACTCCAGTCAGATAGAACAATCGGCCACCCCAAAAGAAATTCGGCAATTCGATTCGTTGAGTTTTGCCCTTGAAAAGACCAAGGTACGATTGGCACGAATGGAAAACCAATTGCAAAAAAAATCCTTTGGTCAATATCTGACCTTTACCAGTAGCAAAGGGAGTCTAATGCATTATGTCGGGGAGGTAAAGAACAAAAAGGCAAACGGTCATGGGTTGGCACTTTTGGATACTGGGAGCCGTTACGAGGGGGAATGGAAGAATAACCAGCGCCATGGCAGGGGTACCTTTTATTGGCCAGACGGAGAATACTATGTCGGAGATTACGTGAACGATAAACGTAACGGACAAGGTACCTACTATTGGCCCAATGGGGAAAAATATACCGGGGCATGGAAAGATGACCGACGTAGCGGCGAAGGTATCTTCTATGGAAAGGATGGTAAGATTATTGCCAACGGTGTATGGCAGGAGGATGAACTGGTACAAGCGGCTAAAAAGCAAAAAAAGGAAAGCCGCTAAAGGAACTCTAGCACACCGCCCATACTTTATAAGCTTATCCATCCTGTGATATGGAATCCTTGGCTTATCTTAATACCAAATTGATTATACTGCTTGTTTAGCCTAGAGGATTTTCTAGGAAACTGGGAAAAGAACTCCATGACGAGCGGAATTAAATCTGTAGGGCAAAGACAAAGTATTTCTGAAGCAACTTTACCTTTTTGAACTTTACCTACTTTAACTATACGTCGTATAATTTCCTTTAGCAGATGGTTTTTTATCCCTACTTTTAAAGGAAATGACTTAGAATCAATTCCAATGCGTTCAATTTCCTATACCTTCATAAAATTAACTTGGTTATTCTTTATAGTGGTGTTCGCTTCTTGTGGTGAAAAGAAAACGGACCCCGTAAACAAAAGCGAGGTTTCAGATGCGACGGCAACCACAAAAAGTGGGTGGGTATCCATTTTCAACGGAAGGAACCTGGACGGTTGGACCATGAAAATTAAAGGGTACCCCCTTGGTGAAAACTTTGGCAATACTTTTCGTGTGGCCGATAGCATCCTAAGTATCCGTTATGATGGCTACGGCCCTGAATTGAACGGTCGTTTCGGTACCCTGTATTATCAAAAAAAACTAACCGACTATCGCCTTAAGGTAGAATACCGATTTGTGGGCGAAACAGCTCCAGGGGCACCTGATTGGGGCTATCGCGATAGTGGTATTCAATTTCATGGTCAACCACCAAATACACAAAAATTGGACCAACCGTTTCCCATTTGTCTGGAATACAATTTCCATGGAGGAAACGGTAAGGACGATCGCCCGCTCGGGGCCCTTTGTGTCAATGGGATTTTTGTGGAATTTGATGGGGTGCAAAATACGACCACCTGCACGCCAGCTACGGTACCGCGAACCTTTCACGGAGACCAATGGGTAATCGCGGAAATAGATATCAAAGATGGAAGAATCGTCCACTTTGTGAATGGGGAAGAGATTTTAAGATATGCCAATCCCACTTTTGACCCCAATAATGAAACCGCAAAGACATTGATGGTGGATGGTGATACTTCCGTAAAAGGAGGATATGTCTCTTTTCAATCCAATAGCCACCCCATCGACTTTCGAAAAATAGAGTTGATGGAATACTAGTTTTTGGTCTACGTTCTTAGTGGGGCAGGTACATTACAGGTCTACCCGTTTTCCAGTTTTTACAGCCAAGTATATGGCGTCTATAATCTTCATGTCCTTAACACCTTCTTCACCATCAAGGGGAACAATGGGTTCCACACCCTCAAAAATAAGTTGGGCCATCCCGTCCATTTGCAAGGTCTGGTGGGTTATATGGGGTTGTTCCAGTGCTCCTTTATGTGTACGTCCTTTGATAGGACCATAACCCGTAGAAGGTTGCATTTCGGCAAAACCTTCCTCTCCGTTCAGGAAAAAACGATCTAAATGGCTCATGGCATAGGTAGATAGGCATGAGGCTACGGCGCCACTAGGAAAACCCATTTGGAATTGTATGGTTTCGTCCACCCCTTCCTTGAACTTTACGGGATCGGTCTTTGTTTCCTGTGCAGTGACCCAAATGGGTTCTTCGCCCAACATATAGCGTGCACCATTAATGGAATAAATTCCTATATCCATCATGGCTCCGCCTCCGGCCAACTCCTTGTTCAAACGCCATTGGGTAGGGTCACCAATGGTAAATCCTGATTGTCCCTGGAAAAATTTGAGCTTCCCAAATTCCCCTGCCATTCGCATTCGAATAACTTCTACGGTCTTTGGCTCATAGTGCATCCGATAGCCAATCAATAGTTTTACGTTGGCCGCCTTACAGGCATCTACCATTTCCTGACCTTCCTTTGCCGTAACGGCCATGGGCTTTTCACAGATTACATGTTTTCCGGCCCTGGCTGCACGTATCGTATGGTCTTTGTGCAGCGCATTGGGGGTTATAACATAAACAATATCGATATCGGGGTTGTCCTTTATTTGATCAAAGTTTTCGTAATTGTAACAATTCTTCTCCGGAATACCGTATTTAGCGCGCCACTCGACTATTTTGGAAGGAGTGCCACTAATGATCCCGGTTAGTTTGGCGCGTTTACAGGATTCCATGGCTTTAGCTACCCTTCGTGCGTAACTACCCAATCCCATAAGGGCGACCCGCAGCATGGGACCGTCATAGGAATCCTCCGAAGCGGCGAACAGGTTGGTCGGATTGTATAAAAGCGGTAAACTAATTGTAGAAACGGTCAGTTTTTCTAAAAAATCTCTTCTTGAACCCATATGTTACGTTTTGCTCACTAAAAATAAATAAACGAAAATAGATTGTCCATTTAAAAAGAAAATTCTTTTAAAGGTTTTTTAATAAAATTTCTTTCAAGAAGGATTTAGGTCCAATACCCATAAAAATGGTATTACCGAATATATTGGGCAACTTTACCGTTTTGAATAGCCTCAAGATTTCTGTCGTTATCCTCTAGAACCACGATTTTATAGTCCACTTCTCGGTTTTTCAATGCTCGATCTATTTTTTCCAGATGCGTAAAGGCTTCGGAATCCCTTTGTCCGCAAATTATGGTTATAGGGATAGCCAGACGTTGCAACTTATCAAATGCCTTGGAATCATAATGGTCCCAATAGTGGCTGGAACAGACTATTAGGCTCTTAAAATAATCACTGGACATTTCTATATAGGTCTGCGCCGCTACTGATCCGTCCTTGTAACCAAAGGCCACGAAAGTCCCATTTTTTATGAAGTAGCTCTTCTTTACATGTTTTAATAAGTCGTTCAGAGCATGATGGGTGGGATGATTTATCCAGCCATTCCTTCCATTTTTTGGGGCTATAGGTATAACCACAATATGGTCTCCCTTTTTATAATCCGACCAGATGTTGGAAATTGTCCATTGCGCAATGTCCTTATCATATTTCATTGAACCAAAGGAAACAAGACCCGGGCTTCCCTTTTGATCATCGTAATTATCAGGTACCAAAACGGTATACTCCATTTCAATCCCATTGAACGCACTAAACTTTTTAAATTCAAATTCTCTTGTGGCGGCTTCATTTTTCTCTTGCGCCTGACATAAAGCACATGTAATTCCCAAAAACATGGTTCCTAGTGTGGAAAGTAGGGCTACCTTAAATTGATTTGTTTTTTTCATGATATTAATTTTTAAGTTTCTCCCAAAGATTGTGGGCATGCGAAGATTTACAAAAATATTGGGCTTGTATTTCGGCCTAATTAGTATTTTGGAACAAACTTGGTACAATGGGTTAGGGACGCTTCCTGCTGTCCTGAAGATCCTTTGGATGGCCTTGTGCATGTTTGCCAAAAGCACGGTAAAATGCAGATCGGGAATTGAATCCGACACTCTGGGCAATGGCTTCAATGGTAAACCTTTTACTTTCACCTTTGGCCAATAATTGTCTCGCTTTCTCGATTCTATAACTATTGATGAAATCGGTAAAGTTTGTACCCGTTACCTGGCTGAAAGATTGGGAAAGATAACTACTATTCACTTCAAGTCTGGAAGCGAGGTCTTCGAGCCTAAAATTTTTAATGGTAAATAGTTCTTCCTCCACCATGAGAGCCTGTGCCCTGCTGACGTAGACCTTGGCTTTTGTGGGAGTCAATCCTGAATTTTTATACTTTATACGATGTAATAGATTGATTCCACCATACTTTTTCACATAATCTCGAAGTAATAGAATAATGATCAAAAGCATGGTCAAGGTCCAGAATAAAATGTCTATGGTCCATTCCCTATTTGAAATGCTAAAAAGTTCAAGACTTTGGAAAGAGATTCCTTTAAGGGCAATGGAAAAGACCAATCCACCAATAAGCAAATACGTAATATAGGTGGGTAATAGCCACCCTATTTTCCGGTTCTTTACAAGGATAAAAATTGCAATGATTAAAATGCACAAGGGATACAGTACATTGAGGAACCAAAACTCCCAGGTAATCCGGATTAATGGATTTGTCTCATTCAAGGCATAGAATGCCCTTAACATGTATTCCTTCTCTTCAATGCTGACAGCAAAATACCCCTTGAGCCAAAAAAAACTTGTTACGATAAAAGGTACATAAAGAGGTGTTAGAAATACTATCCACTTATTTTTACCTTTAATGACTAAGAGGTACATAATTATTGTTGGGTATAGGGCCAACTTGAAAAAACCGCCTAATCCGTGAAAAAAAAGAACATACAAAATCAATCCGGAATGGACCAATAGGTCATGGGTAATCTCAAACGTTAGCATAAGAAGTATAAGTCCTAAAAAGAAATGGTCCAGGTGTTTTTTCCAGAATTGCGCCAGCAAAAGATAAATTCCAAAAAACAGTCCTTGGCCAAGGGCAACACCTGCAATTAAAAAAATGAAGTCAATACGCGGTTCTAGTTCCATTTCCTAGAAAAGCAAAATAGGGTACATTTGAAAAACTCTAAATTACCCAAAACCTAACAATAACCCTTCCTAATGGGGATACCCCTGTCTACAAAAATAAATTAGGTCATTTTTGGAGCACTTCCTTTCTCAAGACTGCAAAGATGTGGGCAGTTCAAAAATTTCCAGTTCAAAATAGGGTAGGGCCGCCAACAAATGATCGAATATATCCGCCATGATGTACTCGTAATTTTCCCATCGTTTATCACTACTAAACGTATAGATTTCCAAGGGAATTCCCTGGGGCGTAGGGCTCAACTGACGTATCATCAAGGTCATGTCCTTATTGATAGCGGAATGATTTTCCAAATAGCTTTCAATGTATTTACGGAAGACACCCAGATTGGTCAAGTTCCTTCCGTTTATGGGCAAATCCTTGTTAATTTCACGCTCTTGATTGAACTTGGCGATTTTTTCGCTTCTGGTTTCCAAGTATTGGGCAATAAGCTGTATCCGTTTTAAGGATTCAACATCTTCAGGGCTTAAAAACCTAACACTTTTTTGTCGCACTATCAAGGCCCGTTTTATACGCCTACCTCCTGATTTTTGCATACCCCTCCAATTTTTGAAGGAATCCGAAATCAATGCATAGGTTGGGATAGTTGTTATCGTCTTATCAAAATTCTGGACCTTTACCGTAGCCAATGTAATTTCAATAACATCGCCATCAGCACCGTATTTATCGAAGGTAATCCAATCGCCGATACGCACCATATCGTTTATGCTCACCTGAATACTGGCCACAAGGCCCAAGATGGAATCTTTGAAAATCAAAAGGATAACAGCAGATGCCGCACCAAGGGCAGTGAAGAATTTCCAAATGGTGGTATCCGTAATGATGGCGAAAATGGTCAAAAGTCCCCCGGCCCAGGCAAATATCATAAAGACCTGAATATAACTGTCCAAGGGTTTGTCCCGCAAATGAGGTAATGTCCTTAAGTAGTCCTTGGTGCTTGAAAGCAAACTTTTTACCAGCATCAAAGCTAAGAGTACCCCCAATATCATCAATACCTTAAGTGCCAAGGTACCACCATATTCAAAATCCACGAATACTATTGGAAAGAGCTCAAAAAGCAACAATAAAGGAAATACATGGGCAATATATCTGGGTACTTTGTGGGCTACCAGGAAGTTGTCAAAATTGGTTGCGGTACGTCTCGCCAAACGTACCGAAAGGGTGCGGAGAATCTTCCAGATTACAAAATCCAGAAGTCCGGAAATGAGAATACTTCCCACCAATAGCACAAATAGATTGGCATAAGCCGCCGCGGTTTCCTCCAGTCCTATTTTCAGAAGGTAGTCATAGAGAATATGACCCTGTTTTATGTCCATAATCGTGCACTGTTGAATTTGGTGATCGCAAAAATACGGCTTCCTTGCAACTGTTGCGATAGACTAAGGAAAAGCCTATGAAAAATTTAACAAAATAAGGTTCTGATTCAAACCTCCAAAAAAAGTAATGGGAAAACCAAACGGAAAAGTAGAAAACGTTCACCGAGGTAAAAACGGCTTTAACGGGCAAAATACTGCTGTTTGGTTTGGTTATTTCATAAGCTACTGGGTAATTAGTAATTTCACCCTCAATTGCAGGCAAATAGCTCCGAATGATCGACAAGATTTCAAATCGAAAAAATAGGGTGTACTATCATATCCTTTTCTGGATGTCATACGTGGCGTTGTATACCTTAATGTGGGGGAGTTATGATGATGAATACTGGGAGCAATTCCAACAGCTGCTGTTTCTTTTGCCCTGGAAAATGATTCCCACCTACATCACCCTTTATTATTTGATGCCCAAGTTCCTGTATCCCAAGAAAACGGTTCAGTACATAGTTCTGTCCATAATTTTGGCCTTGGCCATGGGGGTAATAGATCGCTATATGATATGGACCTATCTATATCGCTGGTACAGCCCGGAGAAGGAGTATTGGAAGACACCTATGTTATATCTGCCCAAGCTACTCAACTCCCTTGTCGCCGTGTATACCCCGGTATTCGTGGCCATGGCCATTAAACTGCAGTTATTTTACTATCAGAAGGATAAAATCAATAAGGAACTGGAGAAGGAGAAGGTGGCCACGGAACTTAAATTCCTGAAAGCCCAGATTCATCCCCATTTTTTGTTCAACACCCTAAACAGTATATATTCCTTATCCTTGTCCCGATCCAAAAAAACTCCTGACGTGGTCTTGGGCCTATCCAAGTTTTTGGATTATATGTTGTATGAATGTAACGAGCGTTTTATCTCCATTGGAAGGGAGTGGGAGCAGTTGATGAACTTGGTGGCCTTGGAACGCATACGGTACGAAGAGGGTTTAAGCATCAATGTTTCCGAATCCATTGATAATACCGAAACACGTATACCCCCGTTATTGTTATTGCCCTTTGTGGAAAACGCCTTCAAACACGGGGCCGATAATGAAATCAGTGATGCCTGGATTACCATTGATCTTAAGTTAATTAAGGAAAATCTGGTATTTATGGTAGAAAATAGCAAGAGTTCAGAATCTTCCAAAGAAGGTCTGGACACGGATAAGAACATAGGACTTACCAATGTAAAAAGGCGATTGGAACTATTTTTCCCAGACAAATATGAACTGAAGATTTTGGAAGAGGAAGATAGTTTTTTGGTGAAATTGAATATCGACTTAAGCAGTATTTCCACCCTAACACAAGAAGAGAATGTCCCATAAGATCAAATGCATTATTGTAGACGATGAACCGCTGGCCCGGGATGTATTGGTGAAATATGCCCAACAAATTGATCAGTTGGAGGTCGTAGCAAGCTGCAGTAATGCCCTGGAAGCCTTTGAGCATATTCAGCAAGGGCATATACAGTTGGTTTTTCTGGACATTAAAATGCCTAAATTAAACGGCTTGGAATTGATTGAATCGATCAAGAATCCACCACTTATCGTTTTCACCACGGCATATAGGGATTTTGCCATAAAGGCTTTTGAACTAGACGCTATAGATTACCTCTTAAAACCAATTTCCCTAACGCGTTTTTTGAAAACAATCTCAAAAGTGAACAAATATCTCCAAGGACAGCACCTAGAACTTAACGGTTCGGAATCCGAAACCGCCAAAGAGGAGGGGACCACCACTTCTGAACCGGATTTCCTCTATATCAAAGCGGACCGGAAAGTGGTTAAACTGGATTTGGGTTGTATCCACTATCTGGAAAGTTTAAATGATAAGGTCATCATTCACTTAACGGATAGGGAGGTAATTACAACCCAGCGCATTAGTTATTTGGCCGAGAAACTCCCTAAACAGCGCTTTATCCGAATCCATCGTTCTTACATCATTTCCCTCGCACACATTACCGCCTACAATAATATTATGGTAGAAGTGAAGGGGCGTGAACTGCCAATTGGTCGTAATTACCGTTCCCAAGCGTTAGAAGCTTTACGTCAATAGCTATCCTTTCCTAATTTTTTTTAGACAACAGAACAGCTTTTTCCTTATAGGTTCATAGTGGCACTGACGGCTAAAAGGAAAGCATTTTATACTGTTTACTGTTAATCATTCCTTAAATGGGAGCCCAATGCCTTTTTATTCGGCCCAACTACCTTTTTAGACCTGTTTTCGTCGTCAAACGACCCTTAAAAGTCATATCCCAAGAGAACCAGGTCATTCACAAAAATGTCTTGATAATGCAGAAGAGGCAGCCTTACTTTGAATCATCATCAAAAAGCGGACAGTCTTTGTATACAACATTCATCAGGTTTTGAAAGACTACCAAACAAGAGTTCTTCCCGATATCGGTTTCTTGATATCGGGAAATTTAGTACGGATTTGGCAAGGTGCTCATGCTATTTGGGCCTTGAGGAGGGAAAACTGGATAGTAGGGCACTTGCCATTTAAAATAAATCAAACGTATGCCATCTGTTTCCTATCCTACCCCAGAATCGGACATCCATTTTAAGGTCTTTAAAGTACCGCAGTGGAGAGCTGCCATTTATCAATTCCTTTCCGTAAGGCTTTGGGGAAGTTTACCGAGCACCCTACAACGAAGAATATCCGCATGGTATTCATCCCTTTACACCAAATCGTATTCCAAAAAAATCATCGGTCCGTACCTGAGGGTCAACTATTCGGATAAAAACTACTTGCAAAAATTTAAACCACCCGATGGGAAAAAAGAATTTACCAACTTTCAGGACTTTTTTACCCGAGAATTCAAGGAACTCCCTCAAAACAAGAGTGCTTATGTTTGGCCATGTGAAGGTCTGCTATGTGATATGGGATCTGTTATGGATACCACAATCTCCAATGTGAAAGGAGACAAACGCCATATCGAATCGATTTTCCAAGTACATAAAACCTCAATCCCTGGGGATTACCACTTTATAAACGTGTTTTTGCATAATAAGAACTACCACCGTATCCATGCCCCAGTATCGGGTACCATAAGACGAATTCAACACGTTCCGGGTGATTTGGTCGTATTGAGGCCGTGGATATACAAACAGAACCCTTCTTTACCGGCGTTGCGAAACGAAAGGTATAACATGGATATTGTCGATATCTGGGGACGTACCTGGTACTTGTCCATTGTTGGTGGACCAGCAGTGGGTACCATTGCCCTCCCTAAGCATATCACCGTTGGATCCAAGGTGGAAAAACTGGAGGAAATCGCTTTATTCTATTTGGGATCTACGTGTTGTATGGCCGCTCCCGAAGCACCAAAACATCACTTCAAGAATAGTTTTGTTCAGGTAGGCGCTACGTATTAAAGGACATAGTTAGTTAAGATCGTAGACTATGTTGAGCTACACTATATGTTACGTAGCGCTCTACCTAAGACTTTTTAGTGCACCCCAATACAAGGAATACCAAAGATCGGATAAGTTGGTGTTACCCCTGAAAAATGGTAAAAACACTCAATTCGGCATTTTTCCCCTTGAGCAGCACATTACCAATGGACTTCGCGGAATAGTTTGAGTCTATATTCAAATCTTCCTTAAGTTTTTTGGATATTAATAGGGCAACATTATGTTTATTGCATTCTGCCTGTATTCTTGCAGAGGTATTGATGACATCCCCGTGAAAGGCCAATTCTTTTTTTACCACTCCTACTTCAGCGACCATTAACTCTCCACCGTGGAGACCAGCCTTAAATTCTGGGACCAAACCATATTTGTCCATATAATAGGAATGCCGCAACTTCAAAACATTCTGAAATGCAAAGAATAAAGCCACGCAATTATTGTTGGCCAAACCCCTATGGTACGGCCAACTAAGTACCGCCTCATCGCCTACATACTGATAGATTTCAGCGGCATACTTTGGAACAATATCATTCAAGTCATAAAAACAATCCTGAATAAGTTGACTGTATTTAAAATGTCCCAAGGCCTCGGCAATAGCGGTCGAGGATTTTAAATCGAGAAACATAAAAATCCGCTTTTCTTCCTTTGGATTTTTATACCTACCCAACAACATTTTCAAAAATACCCCTTTTCCAAATTTTTCGTTGGCAATCCTAATAAGGGAAAACATCAAGGAGCTAAATAAAAAATATAGGGTGGTTATCCAAAAACCTTTGTCATGCCGCCACCAGCCCGGGTCGTTATTCTTTTTAAGTCCAAACAAGTTTGCTCCCAGTTCGATCATAAAAGTCGCTATCACTATGATCAAAAACAAATAGACAATGGTCTTTATAAAAATAGTTAACCCTATAGAACGTCTTTTGGAGTTGAACTTGTCAAAGGCGAACTCCACCGCTGCGTAGAAAATACCCATGAGAAAACCGGCAAGCGCAAATAATGGAAGTATATTCTTCATTTTCAGATCTTCACGAAAGTCCGCACTAATGGTAACGCCATCTTCTGACTCAAGGCCATAGAACCGAAACAATCCCCAGAGCACCATGGCAAAAGTCCAAAAAAGTATGGATAGCCATAAGAGGTTCAAAAATACTCGCATTGTTTTGTTCATCCTTTCCACTTTAGTAGGGTCAAGATAAATGATTTAGAGCTAAGGTTTTCTCCTATCAACCAGTTGTTCCTCTGTAAAGGTGGTAAATTCCAACCATAATCGAAACCATTAAAACAAATGTTGTTGAAATAACATATCCGAATTTGTATAGGAAAACTGATTGGTAAAGGCGAAATTAGAAACTAGAAGTAGTATTGAGGACTTCGCCCCATTATCTTCAAATCCCTTAATACAAATCTTAAACACCACCTAACGTGGGACTTGGGAACAGGTCTAACGTACTTTACCGAATATATAGGTTCTTAATAGGAATACTAGTGCCTTACTTGTAAATAATGTGTTTCTTTTGGTACCTATTCTTTTTCTGATCAAATAAAGTCATTCACAATCTGTTATCTATGCAAGCCTATTTATTCCCTGGACAAGGTGCCCAATTTCCAGGTATGGGAAAAGATCTGTTTGAAAAATCTGAATTGGCTCGGACCTACTTTAAAAGAGCTAATGCTATTTTGGGTTTTCCTATTACCGATGTAATGTTTGATGGATCTCCAAAGGATT
The DNA here is from genome assembly GCF_028285715.1 of Ulvibacterium sp. Classification (GTDB taxonomy): domain Bacteria; phylum Bacteroidota; class Bacteroidia; order Flavobacteriales; family Flavobacteriaceae; genus Ulvibacterium. The sequence goes on along the minus strand of NZ_JANQOO010000035.1, from coordinate 756,431 downwards.
TAAAGCAGACCAAATATGCCCAGCCAGCAATTTTTTTACATTCCTACGTGCTCACAAAGACCATGGGCAAAGCGTTTAAACCTGATATGGTCGCCGGGCATTCCTTGGGCGAAATATCGGCTTTGGCAGCTATTGGCGCGATAGATTTTGAATCGGCCCTAAAACTTATTTCCAAGCGTGCTTCGGCCATGCAAAAAGTTTGTGAAATCAAAAATACGGGTATGGCCGTCGTGGTCGGATTGTATGATATTATTGTTAAGGACATTTGCAATCACGTCAATGGTGTAGTAGTGCCAGCTAACTATAATGCACTATATCAGGTTGTTATATCCGGCGAAAAGGAAGCGTTAAAAGAAGCTTGTGACAAGTTACGGCCAGGTGCCAAGGGCGTGGTGGATTTGCCGGTAAGTGGTGCATTTCACTCCCCCTTTATGGAGCCCATAGTCGAAGAGTTCGGTATAGCCATCAAGGAGTTCGAATTCAAAACGCCCATTTGCCCTATTTATCAAAATGTTGCAGGTCGCCCAAGTGAGGACGTGGAATCCATCAAGAAAAATTTGATCGATCAATTGACACATCCGGTTATGTGGAGACATACCATTCTACACATGGTAGAAGATGGAGCTACCAAGTTTACTGAAATTGGTCCCGGGAATTTTCTGAGGGGACTCGTTCGTCAAATCGACAAAAATGTGGCTATTTCCGGAATATCGTAAGCGAACAAAAACTTTTCTGATTATTTTTACCGTAGTATAATTTTCCCAGAGATAACGGTTTAAGAAAGTACAATCAAATACTATAGGCCATACTTTGGCCTCTTTTCCTTTTTTCTAGGTTGATTAGGTTTTACGAAACTAAAGATTACATGAAGAGAATTTCTTTTTTAGCCCTATTTCTTTGGGGAATATTGGCCGGATTGGGCCTAGCCCAAGAACCTCGAGTATATAAGGTACCTGAATTTGACGTGGAGTGGAGCAAACCTTCCCAATACCCAGATAGGATTGTATTGAATCTTGGCGAAGACCCCGCAACATCTGCGAGCGTTACTTGGCGTACAATTCCGGAAATCGAAACGGCTTTTGCCGAAATCGCCGAGGCTACCGGTGCCCCAAAGTTTTGGCGCAATGCCAAGACCTTGAAAGCCATCACCACTAACTTTGATGGATCTAAAGTACTTACCGCAGGGTTCATATCACATTACCATTCGGCCACGTTTTCGAATTTGCTGCCGGATACCGTGTATGCGTATCGCGTCGGTGATGGAAAGCGATGGAGCGAATGGATACAGTTCAGAACGGCCAGCAGGTCCACAACAGAACCTTTTTCGTTCCTCTACGTTGGGGATACCCAAAACTTTATCCTCGAACTTTGGTCAAGACTCATTAGGGAAGGATATAAAAAAGCCCCCAACGCCAGTTTTATTATTCATGCAGGAGATTTGGTAAACAATGCACATCGCGAGCAGGAGTGGCAGGAATGGTTCGATGCTGGTGGTTGGATACACAGCTCCCTACCTTCTTTTCCCGTGCCCGGGAACCACGAATATAGACCATTGAATGCCGAAGAGGAAAAAAAGGGAACAAGAAGCCTTTCCGCACAATGGAATCATCAGTTTACGCTTCCGGAAAACGGCCCTGAAGGTCTGGAGGAGACCGCCTATTATATGGATTATCAAGATACCCGTATTATAGGCCTCAACACCAATGTAGAACATGAAAAGCAGGCTACTTGGCTAGAGGAAATCTTGTCCAAAACCACTCAGAAATGGAAAGTGGTCACCTTTCACCATCCCTTGTTCTCGGCCTCTTCCAATAGGGATAACACCGAGTTACGGGAACTCTTAAAACCAATTTTTGACAAATATCATGTGGACCTGGTCCTACAGGGACATGACCATAGCTATGCCAGAGGCAGGGTTTCTCCCGGGGAGAATACTCTGGATGGTGTCAATCTACGGGACAGGACGGGAACGGTTTATGTGGTATCCGTGAGTGGTGGAAAAATGTATGGGCTGCGTCCCAACGCATGGGAAGGCTGGGAAGCGGAACGGGATAGGGCTGCCGAAAACACTCAACTCTTCCAGGTAATCACCATTGAGGATAACAAGCTATCGTTCGAATCCTACACGGCCATCGGTGAACTATATGATGCCTTCGATTTGATAAAGAACGGTAAGGGACCCAACACCTTCGTGGAACGAAAACAGGAAGCCATTGCTTCAAGACGGTTCAACAATACCATTCCCTATCAGGATACGTTACCGGACGCCATCAAAAATAGGTTACAAAAAAAGTACCCTGGTTTTGAGTTTGATGGTGTTTCCTATTCGAAGGAAAATGGTGTTTTTCAATACCAGGTCAAAATGGAGAAGGGCAATGAAGAGGTGAAACTGCTCTTAGATGTGGATGGAGACATCTTGAAAGAGGTTAGGGAGAATGACTAAATTCAGGTCCCAACGGAATGTGACGACATTGTTCAACCGGGAAAATAGGGCAGGTAATTGAAATAGTTATTCCAAGTTTGCTATATTTATAAAGATTTGGTTCTAAATGGAGGCCTAGGGTTTGCGATTTTTAAAATTGCCATGGGCCATCGCTTTGACCGCCATTTTGCTGATGTTCTATTACATTCTTTGTAATTCATCAAAACCTAAATTCGGTTTGTAGGTATCCATGCCATGAAGCAATTACGATTACCCATTTTTACATCTAAAATTAAGTACTATAATCTAAGAATAGTACCTCCGGACGGGGTGTTCGAAAGTGTAATGGAATTGAAAAGGGAATTTGCACGTACGTATGGGAAGCAACCACTCTCTCAATCCAAACCCCATATTACCCTGGCGAGTTTCAAAATGAATTCAAAACATCAAGACCTTCTTTTGGGGGTCTTTGACCAATTGTCGGAAAGAGCGGCCTTTAAATTACATATTGATGGATTCGGCGTGTTTGAAGGTTCACGCACATTGTACCTTAAAGTTCCAAAGAATGAGGCCATTTCCGAAATACATAAAAATGTGCAATACCTGTACGATCGACATCTTAAGGGAAAGCTGCGATCTTTCGTGATTTCGGATTATCCGCATATGACCATTTCCAAGACTACAGGCAAGAAAATGCTCTATGAAAGTCTATTGCATTTTCAGAAAGCCGGATATTCCAGGCATATCGAGGTTGAACATCTTACCTTGGTTTCTCGTTCAAAATACAGAACATGGGATTGGCAGCAACAAATTGAGCTATTCTGATCAAAGAACTCTTTTGAACCTATTGGAATAGGCGAAGTGTTTTGGTACTCTTATCTATCTTTCCTCCAAATCAAGAACCGACAACTCTTGCTCCGTAAATATTCGGGATTTTATCACAAACCTAAGGCCCATCGGAATCTCCAGGGAGAAACTGGAACCACGGCCTTTTACCACGTCGACCGTTAATTGCGTATGTTTCCAATACTCAAATTGATCTCTGGACATATGGAATTCGCAACCGTGAATATCCCCTAAATGGATGTCCGTATCGTTGAGCATAAGTTCTCCTTTAGGAAAGCACATGGGTGAGGAACCATCGCAACAGCCTCCACTTTGGTGAAACATTAGCGGGCCGTGTTGCTCCCGAAGGGAATCGATCACCCGCTCTGCTTCAGACGTTATCAGTACACGCTCTACCATTTTAAAAGAAGCCCATGGCCTTTTTATCATGCGAGATCAGCATGTTCTTCGTTTGTCTATAATGATTCAGCATCATTTTATGGGTTTCCCTACCAATACCGGACTTTTTATAGCCTCCAAATGGTGCATGGGCCGGATAGAGATGGTAACAGTTCACCCAGACACGCCCTGCCTGCACCTGTCGCGAAATTTGATACACTTGATGGGTATCGCGTGTCCATACCCCGGCACCTAGGCCATAAAGCGTATCGTTTGCAATTTGCAATGCTTCCGCCTCATCCTTAAACGTAGTGACGCAGGCCACCGGACCAAATATCTCTTCTTGGAATACTCGCATCTTATTGGATCCCTTAAGCAAGGTAGGCTTAATGTAATACCCTCCTTCCAAACCTTCATTATAGGCGGCGGCGCCTCCCGTAAGCACTTCACAGCCTTCGTCCTTACCTATGTCGATGTAGTTGAGGATTTTTTGGTACTGATCATTCGAGGCTTGGGCCCCCATCATGGTCGACGGGTCCAAGGGGTGCCCCAACTTTATGGCCTCCACACGTTCAATGACGCGTTCAATAAATGAATCATAGATACTTTCTTGGATAAGGATTCTTGAAGGGCAGGTACAGACCTCTCCTTGGTTTAAGGCAAACATTGCGGCCCCCTCCAAGCACTTATCAAAGAACTCATCATCAGCATCCATAATACTTTCAAAGAAGATATTGGGGCTCTTTCCGCCCAATTCCAAAGTAACCGGTATTATGTTCTTAGAGGCATATTGCATAATCAATTGCCCTGTGGTAGTCTCTCCCGTAAAGGCAATCTTATTGATGCGTGGACTTGATGCAAGGGGTTTGCCTGCCTCAATACCAAATCCATTTACGACGTTCAATACGCCGGCAGGAAGAATACTTTCGATCAACTCCATTAAAATCATGATACCGACAGGTGTCTGTTCAGCGGGTTTCAGAACTACACAATTGCCAGCGGCCAAGGCGGGGGCCACCTTCCATGCGGCCATTAATAATGGGAAATTCCAAGGAATAATCTGTCCAACCACGCCTAGGGGTTCCTTAACGTTCATGGAAAGGGTATGGGCATCCAATTCGCTCACTGTTCCTTCCTCGGCACGTATAACACCGGCAAAATATCTAAAATGGTCAATGGCCAGAGGCAAGTCCGCCGCCATGGTCTCCCGCAATGCTTTTCCATTGTCCCAGGTTTCGGCCCTTGCCAATGCTTCTAGGTTACGCTCCATAATATCGGCAATTTTTAAAAGCAGATTGCTGCGCTCGGTGGCCGAACTATTGTTCCAGGCCGGAGCGGCCGACCATGCAGCCTCGATGGCCAGATCAATGTCCTCGGCGGTAGAACGGGCCACCTTTGTAAAACTATTGCCATCTACCGGCGAAATGTTCTCAAAATATTGACCCTTAACAGGTGCGGTCCATTTTCCACCAATATAATTGTCGTACTGGTTTTTAAACTTCGGTTTTACATGGGCCGTTTTTTCGATTGCACTTACATCACTCATAATTTCTATTTTTTTGATTATTGTCTAAATAACTGATTGACAATTTACTATGGACAAGACCCAAAATCCCTGAACAATTCTATTAATCTTGTGAACAATTCTATCAAATTTTACATTTTTGATAAAAAATATGTATCTTTTATTCAAAAATGTTTGATATTGTTTTGAAATTTTGAAAAATCCTTAAACAATCTATGCGATTATCAAATTCTTTTTATCAATCTAGAAAACTGGTGGATTTGGTGGAAAACCAAACTTCCTATGAGTTGGATGACTCTGCGATGCATATTTTTGAAACGCATTTACGTGCAGAACGGGTACAACTACAATTCGGTACCCCTGTATTGGCCAGTATGTTCCAAGGGAAAAAGATTATGCATTTGAGGGATAAACCTTCTTTTGAATTTTTACCAGGAGAATCGCTGATCTTACCGGCTGATGAATTGATGAGTATTGATTTTCCGGAGGCCCGAGAGGACAATCCAACACGTTGTTTGGCCATGGAAATCGGAAAAAATCAATTGGCCCATGTGATTGCCATCATGAATGATAGTATGACACGATCCGATGGTCAAGAGTGGAATCTTATGGACTATAATTTTCACTTTACCAACGACCCCAGCATTTATCAGATTTTACAACGCTTGGTATATTTGTATACCGAGAATCACCCCTCCAAGGATTTTTTCGTTTCCAACATGCTCCAAGAGTTGGTCATACGTATATTACAGGCCAATGCTCGAAAAGCCTATCAAAACGATACTAGAGAACTCTCGGGCAGTAAACGCTTGGCCTATATTGTGCAATATATACGAGAAAACCTCCGAAACCCATTATCCATAAAGGAACTTAGCGAAAAAGCCTGTATGAGCGAAAGCCATTTCTACAAGGTATTTAAACAGGAAATGGGGATTTCCCCGACTGACCTTATCAATGAAGAGCGCATCAACAGGGCGACACAGCTTTTAAAAGATCCCTACTGTGATTTAACCGAGGTTTTTCTAGCCTGTGGGTTTACCAACCGCTCGTATTTTAACCGGATGTTCAAACGGTTAAAAGGAATAAGCCCAAACAGCTACCGGAATCGTTTTATGTAAGCTGGCAGTACATTTAACCAAGCAATGCTTCGACCACCCTTTTGGCGGAGCGTGCGGCCGCATGTACGCTGCTCCAGTCCTCACCTGTAGTATAGGCATCACCGGCAAAAAACAATTGATTCCCCACGGATTCCCCAAGGGTACGGACTCTTCGCCAATCTTCGTGGTCAACAAGATATGCACCATTGGCAAAAGGAGCTTCATTCCAGTTTTGGAAAAGGTGTTTCACATAGTTGGCCGAAGCTTGGCCATCGAACAGCGCATCCAATTCCGTCAGCATATAGTCAAGTAAATTGTCATCCGATAAGTTTACATAAGGCAGGGTACCCGTCCCAACTGCAAATAGACCTAATATGTTTTGGGCGGTATTTTGACCATAAGCGGCATCATAATACAATTTTTGTCCATCGGTTTCCGGCGTGATATCAAAACCAATAAATGTGGGGTAAAACTTTTCAGAGAATTCGATAAAGGCTTTACAGCCATCCCATACCGTTACATTATTGATGGCATCTTGCTTTTCCGAAGGCAGTTCAGGGATAAAGGCAATGGTTCCTTTCTGTAGCATTTTCACAGGAACCGTAACAATAACCCGATTCGCGGAAAATTCCCCATTTGTAGTTTGGACAATGACCTGTTCACCCGAGTAGTCTATGGTTTTCACTATTTGACCATACGATATCCTGTCCCTAACAAATGGGGTGATGTACGCTTCAAAAAAATCATACCACGTAGCATTGACAAATTTTTGGTCAATGGTAAAGCCGATATCTGCAACACTCACTCGCCTACCTTCAAAGACACCATAATCCATATTGGGATCGTAGGGCGTAGTATGGATACTGACCGTAGTGGATGGGTCATTGACAATTTCATCAAAAACGCCTCTTTCCACATGTAACCACTCGGCACCCAAGGGAATGGGGAAGTCGGCAAAATCAGTGGTTCGAATCATTCGACCACCATAGTGCGATGCCGCTTCCAAAATTTGAACATCTACCCGCCGTTGACGCAACAAATAGGCTGCCGATAGACCGGCTGCCCCTGCACCGATGATAATGACGGTATCCGAGGCTTCCAATATGGGTTCATCTTTGCTACAAGAACCAAAAGCGGCCTGGATAGGTAGGCCTACCCCTAAAATTCCGCAAAGTTGTACAAATTCATTTCGTGTCATATCGATATAATTAAATCATGTATTATAAATTATTGAAATCATTCAAAGTGGTTACCACATAATCATATAATGGGGTATAATGGTCTTCTTCAGCATATTCATAGAGCGTGGAATTGGCCCCAACAGATTGAAATTGGGCATGCGCATTTATTGAATTGTAGTGCGGCACAATCGCATCTGCTGTTCCAGAATGAAAAAACAAACTTCCGACAGGCATCCAATCCTTAATCAAGGAATTTTCCTGTACTGCTTCAATAAACGGAGCATTGGTCCCATCATTGAAACTTTGAATAAATGCAGCCATAAAAACTTCATTAGGTTTATTGGAAGGAACATATAGGGCATCTATCTGATGGGTCACCGGGTAGCTCCAAATGTCTTGATTGGATTGGTTTAAAGAGGTAACAAATTTGTTCAGGGCATACATGCCCCAACTGTAAATAGAGAGGTTGTCCCAAGCTTGGGCGTTGTTTTCCAATACATCCGAAAAGAAAGCGGAATAGTCATAAGGCCCTGCTAACAGTGAACTCCCCTTGACCACAAACTCATCTGGATATTTTAACTGCAAATACTTATGTGTGGCAAGACCTGCACCACCACCTTCGGACCAGCCCGTCAAAAAAACGGCATTAGAAAAGCCAATCGAAAGCTCATTTAACAGATTTTTGGTAGCTCGAATCATGTCCACGGACACTTCGGCCAGCTCGTGGTGTACGGTATACGGATGTTCCAAATGGGAGGTTTCCCCATAACCGGTATAATCTGGCAGGGAAACCACATAACCGTTAGAGGCCATTACGGCACCAATAAAACTGGTTTCCACATTGTTTTCCGTACTACCTCCCGTATAGTTTGAAGGTACTTCATGCTCAGATCCGGATTCAGGTATGATCGTGCCATGATGATGCTGAATGAGCGGCAAAGCAGCTGAAGCGTTTTGGGGAATCAACACCAAACCGGTTACCTGGGTTGATTCTCCTTTATAAAGTGAATTATAGACTATTTTATAAAATGCTACATCCTTTGTTGTAAGAGTAGATACATCTCCAATAGTTGAACCATTGGAAGCAATTTCGCTTGCAGTTATGCGCCCACTTTGTTGATACGAAATGAGCAATCCTCTTTCAGTAGAAGAGGAATTGGTAACAACTACAGGTGTGGAATCCTCTTGAGAACAGGCACTGAGAAGGGTTATTAACCACAAGAGTAATAAGGCCATAACACTGTTTTTAAATAATGGTGTTTTCATTTATGAGGCATTCGAAATCTATCTTTCCATTGGTTTCCTGACAAAAATCATCGTTCCAAGTCGTTTGTTAGTACGAAAAGGCCCAAACTGTGGAAAGTCGGACGAATTTAAAAGGGTTTAAGCCTGCCGTCGTTTAAAGGTGGAGGGGGTTTCATTGGTAAATTTTTTAAATACGGCATTGAAGGTAGATTTTGAGTTGAATCCACTTTCCAGGGCAATTCCCATTATGGTGTAGTTTTTATAATCAGTATCCATCAATTTTTCCTTTACGGACGCTATCCTATGGAAGTTTATGAATTCGAAAAAACTCTTTTTCTCTTTTTCCTTGATGATCTGCGAAAGGTAACCGCTACTGATTTGTAAGCGTTCCGAAAGCTTATCCAAGGTTAAGTCGACATCTTCATATATTTTTTCATCCTGAAGCAATGTCATTAACTGGCTATAATACGCATTCGTGTTGTCCGAGAGTTTACCGGAAATGGGTGCCACTTTGCCCGTATAGTTTTTTAAGGGGGCGATTTCAAACCAACCGTATTGCAATATCAGGAAATAACCTATGGCAAATAGAAGTAACACAAAGCCCACAACAACAATGGCAAACGTGGATTCAGAAGCGTCGTAATAGCCAAGTACATATTGTAAGAAACTAATGCCCCCCAAAACCACTCCCAGAAACACCAAGGCTAAAAATACCTGTAGCCATCTAAGGCTTTTTCTTTCTGTGGTGGAGTAGTTGTCGTAAAGAAATTTTTGGTACTGATTGACTTTCCGCAAAGCCAATGGTAAAAACACCATTGCCGTAAAGACACATAAAAACCACCCTAAAATGATGATATAGTCCTCCGCAATGGCAATATGATCCGAATCTTTTAAAAATAGATTTACGGGGATGTAAGTCGTCTCCAATAGTAGTTCCAAGGCAATGGCCCATAAGCCCAACTTCTCAAACTTGGAAAGTCGGTGTTTAGGTTGCACCAGAAACAAGACGAAATAGAAGATTCCAACTGGAATGGTCGTTCGAATATACAGGGGTGCATATTGAATCCAAACAGGTATTTTATCTTCCAGGTCCAACCAATAGACAAATTCATAAGCTAAAATGACACAAATGCCCAATAAGGCCATAGCCAGATACCTGTTGGATTTGGAATTCAGGTTTTTATTACACAGTAATATCAATGCCAATAGTACGCCATGCAGTGTGGACATTAAAATGACCCCGGAAAAAAAACCAATGCCCAAATAGTCCTGAAAATCCATCTATTTAACTCACATTACTTATCAAAACCTGTATTCAACATTTGAAATAGTTATGGATTCCAATATAATCAAAATCGCGGGAGTCTCTAAAAGGCAGGAATCAACTATACCCTAATGAAATTGAGTAAGAAGTTCGCGGATATCTATATATAGCGTCATATCCAAAGTTGGTCAGCTTTGGGCCGTTCTAAGCAAAGTTGAAGGGTAGGGTGTGTGAAAATTCATCCGGGGTTTACATGCCCAGAGCTTCATAAACAGTTTGATTGTTGGGATAGCCTATCTTCAAAATAGTAGAAAAGCGAATAAATTTTCAAAAGGGTTTTAGTTGACAAATCCGGCAATGCATTTAATTGAACCCGGACTTCTTTTAAAACGCTTCTAAAAATAGCTGTTGTAAGCTTGCCCAGGATTTCGCATCGGCATCGGCGTCATAGGCCAATGGCAAACTGAATTTCTCCCCATTGGCATCGGCCTCTTTGCTGGTGAAGCTATGTTTCACACCTGGATACGATAAATAGGTATAGTCCGCATTTAAGGAGTCCAGTGCACTTTTAAATGCCGTCACAGATTCTGGACTTATAAAGGGATCATCCGCCCCATTACAAACCAAAATCTTCGCCTTAAGTTTATCGTTGGGCATTATGGGCAATTGTACCCCGCTATGGAAGGCGGCAACCGCATCCAAATCTGCCCCGGAATTAGCCATGGTCAAGACCACACTGCCTCCAAAACAGTAACCTATGGCGCCAATCTTTTCCCCATCTACGGAAGTATGGGATTTTAATACTTCCATGCCCGCATTAAAACGGGCCGTGGCCTCGGGCAGATTGGTCATTACACTCATCGCAAACTTTCCTGCGTCATCGGGATGGTCGGCCAGTTTTCCATCACCATACATATCAACGGCCAGTGCCGTATACCCCAGTTCGGCCAACATATCCGCACGTTGCCTGACGTAATCATTATGTCCCCACCATTCATGGACTATTAATACACCGGGACGCTTTTCCTTGGAATTCACATCGTAAGCCATGTACCCTTTAAGATTAGTTGAATCCGTAGCATAGGACACTTCTTCTCCCTGAACCAGTATAGGAAGTTCTTCGGGAATTTTCTTGGACTCTGTTTTGGATTTACAAGATCCGAGGATTGCCAAGCCTGCAATAAGAAAAAGAGTTATATAATTTTTCATGCTCACATAGTTTAAGTATGTCTAAAGATAATCAATCAATTGTTGAAATTTCCATTAAAGATGAATTAGAGATTCGTACGGGTCTGTGACAAAAGAAAATCGACTTGATTTTTGAAGAACAAAGCCACCAAATTGCACCGTTATCCCTACATCCTTTACTTAAATTGGGGTGTTTGGGGTTGAACTGTATGCCATGGGTGCTTAAAAATAAAAACGCAATAAAAAATTGGGGGTAAATCCTAGTGACAATTGCTCTAATTGATCAATTTCTTGTATTCCTGTCTGCGGATTGTCATCTACACGATAAAAAACAGAAAGTGGTACTTGCCGCGCATATAGGTTTTGCAATGATATTCCTAAAGTACCTCGGTGATTTTTTCGAGAAGATAGTCTAAATTGATATTGTGCCGAGGCATCCAAACGATGGTAATTGGGCAATCGTTGACTATTTATGGGTCCAAATACTATATCACCTCCAATGGTGTTGAATCCGGTGACGGGCGTAAAGGGAGCGCCGGTCCTAAAATTCCACCCCAATGAAAATTGCCAATTGCCCTTCTCATACGTATTTGAAAGCGCAAAATTATGAGTGATATCATTATTGCCCGGGAACTTGGTATCTGCTAATTCATCAAAGCGATAATCAACGGAATTATAGGTATATCCCAACCAAATGCGGCAGTCCCCCCATTGTTTCTTGATCAAAAAATCGACTCCAAGGATAGAACTGGTCCCCTGTGAATATTCTTCCGAAGCATTCGTAAACCCGTTGGTAAATGAAGTGAGGCCATCGATTTTTTTTAAGTAACCATCCAAATCAATCGTCCATCCTTTGGCGTACAATAGGATTCCTGTGGAAAATTGCTCACTTGTCAACAACGGAAAATCGTTATTATCCGTCAAGGTCCAAATACCACTCTGCAAACGAAGGCGGGTATCATCAAATTCCACCAATTGGCTGAGCGTCTGGAATCTTTTTTCACCGGTCAATTTGAGTCTTACCCCTTTTCCCAAAGGATATTCAATATTTAGCCGTGGTTCAAAATACCTCCCACTCAACAATGAAAATGTCGACGCTCGCAGACCAACGCTGATCAACCCGCTGTCCTTGGAGCGATAATAATAAGTGGCATATAATGAATTGGAGTTATTTTTTTTATCTGAAATCTCGTTGAAATCGCGCTCATCCTCTGACTCCACTCCTTCTTGGTCTTCATCTTCTGGTTCAATATCTTCCGTTCCCAATTCATCGCGAAAAATTTGATAGAAAACTTCATTTTGGGATAATTGAAACCCTAGTTTCAAGGTATGTTTTTTATAGAAATCATAGGCAATATGCACATCCATCCCATAATCGGAAACTGAATTCCGCCTAAGGTTTTCCTCTTCAACATCTTGCCCTTCAAAAAATTGGTTGCGATATCTGCTATCATATTTGGAGTAATAACCACTAATGCCATGGTGCCACTTACCGGCTTTTAAGCCACTCCAATCAAGGCTTAGACCTCGGTTTTCCGTGGCCAAGGCATCTTGGGATAGATTTTCATCATCGAGCAAGCGAAAATCAAGGTCATTTTTGGTTAGCAATCCACTAATATAAATACTATCATTCTCTGAAGGTTTTAGGATGAGCTTTACATTGGTGTCATAAAAGAAAAAGGTTTCTTCACCTTCTACAAGGCCTTCCTGATCTTCTTCATCTTCGACTACCTGGCCAGCCGCATCATTTACCACTATGGTATTTTGAAAGACCTTTTCGGAAATGGCGTCTATGGTGGGTGTACCCAGCCCCTCTATATCGGCATAGGAACGTCGGCCGGAGATTACCAATCCGATAGACTCGGCCAATCTTGCCTTTACAAAGGCATCTGCTTGGGTGCCATTCAATCCCATCCCTATAGTCGTTTTTGTTGGTACTTGAGTTTCTCCCTGAATATCGATAACCCCTGCAACACGGTCACCGTACTCCGCGCTGGCCCCACCCTTAAAAATGGTTGCCTTAGTCGTGATATTGGGGTTAAATATGGAAATCATACCAAAGAAATGACCTGTATTGTACATTTTGATACCATCATACAAAATCAAGTTTTGATCTGCTGAACCACCACGAATCTGAATGTCGGAAATCGTTTCATTGATACTCGTAATGCCCGGGACCCACTGAGCGGATCGGAAGATATCCGACTCGGTCAAACCTGGTAAGATGCCCTGTGTCCCAGAGTTCAAAACCAGGGACCCATCCTTGTTTTTATCAATCCCATTGATGAGATAGGATTTTACAATGACCTCTTTCAATGATTCAATCCGGGGACTTAAGAATAGATTCTTGCAATCATTTTTATTAAAATCCGAAGGGTGAACCAATAGATTCGTGTATCCCACATATTGTATCAATATTCCGTTGGTCAGGTTTTCATTTTCAATCCTGAAATACCCGTTCTCGTTAGTGATAAACCCCTTTGTAGTACCCTTGATGACAATGGTGGCATAGGGGAGGGGCTTTTTGGTAATCTGGTCGAACAAATAACCACAAATAGAAAGCGCCTGACCTGGGACACTAATGATGACTTGTTTTTCACCAATACGTTCAAAGGTAAGTTGGGTAGCCTCACCCAAAAAAATGAGTAGTTCGTCAATATGTATAGATTTGTTTGTCTTGGTTACGGACCTATCGGCTATTAGCTCATCCGAAAATGAAAAGAGCAATCCGGTTTTTTGTTCCAAATCCAGCAATACCGATTTCAAGGGTGTATTTGTATAATCTACCTCGATAATCTGCTGTGCGCAAACTGTCGATAAAGAAAATAACATAAAGAAGAGTGAAAAAAATCTGCTACGATTAGCGTGCATTAAGAATTACAGTTTTTTGGTCTTCAGACAGTTCATATTCGATACCCATGGGAACAAAAACGGATTTTAATGCAAGCTCCAGATCGTCATGCACAAAAGTACCGGTGAAATGGCCTTGAACCACATCAGGAGTATGGTCAAATGAAATATTGTATTGCAATTCCAATTCGTTCATCACCATCAAAAGCTCCGTATTGGAAAAACGAGTGCTTCCAGTTTTCCAAAGGGGACTGGTATCACCGTGTTTATATTCCAATAAAATACTTCCTTTTAATTGAACGGCATCGCCGGCATTTAAGTATGCTTCGTGCTGTTCGGGCTCATTTTCATAACGTACCCGACCTTCATAGCAATATAGTTCAAATGATAGGGGCCTTGCCTTAACATTGAATTCTGTGCCGAGCACGTTAATGGTGCCAGATTCCGTATCCACGCTAAAGCCATCACCCTGGGTAACCTTAAAGAAACCCTCCCCATTTAGGGTTACTGCCTTATTGTCCATCCAAAAGAAACGTCCATGGGATAATGTCGATTTTGCATTTAAGGTCACTTCGGTGCCATCCGGCAATGAAACCATCAACTTTTCGCCAATGGCGGTAGTGTAAGTTACTTTACTGAAAAACAAGCCAAAAATCACCAAAACCGAAGCTGCGATGCCTACAGCATAGTGCAGCGGTCTTAAACGTACTACTTTGTTGGGCTTTTGGTGTTCAATGCTTTCCCAAACACGTTTACGAAGCGCTTCTTTATCAAAGATGGGTTTTTGAAAGGCCCCTAAGCCCTGTGACAAACGCTGATATTCGGCATATTCCGATGATGCCTCAAATTCTGCGCGCTCAGCTTCGGTCAGCTCACCTATGAGCCAACGTGCCATTATAGTATCATCTTTTTCTTCGAACATAGTTTTGTTTCAATACTAAGGCTGTGCTTGTTCGCATAAAAAAGGAACAGGCCAATCTTATTTTACCCTACCCCTAATCACTAAATATTTTTTACCGTCTTCCGTAATTTGACCAATGCCTTATGCATTCGTTTTTCTACAGCTTTTTGGGAAACTCCCAAAAACTCGGCGATCTCCTTATAGGTCATTTGATCCATCCGGTTCAATAAAAACACCTCTCGTTGTCCTTCGGGTAAATCCGCTATGGCGTTTTGCAACCGTTCCATAAACTCTTTTTCCTCCAATTGAAATTCCGGGGTTTCGGTATTGGAATTTTTCTTTGACCGTTTGGCATACTTTAACACCACTTTTTGGTGCTCCACTTGATTGTAAAATGCATTTTTGGCCACTGTGAACAGAAACCCTCTAGCTTTTTCCAATAAAACCTTTTTGCAGTTTTTCCACAATTTGATGAAAGCTTCCTGTACCAAATCCTCGGCCTGTTGTATATCACCACACTGATAGTACAGGTAATTGCGTAGGGGTTCTGAATTTAAATCGAACAGTTCGTTAAAAACCCTTTTGTCGCAAACAGACTTTTCGCTTTGGCTCATGAAAAGATTTTTTTTCTAAGGGGGTGGGGTGAATTCAAAGTATCCTGTTCTATTGTCAAAACTAAAAAAATCTTAGTTATGAATGTCCCAAAGCAATTTAAGTTCATTCTTATTGGTCTAGGTCTATTGGCTTTGACCGCCATGGTCTACAAAATCAATTTGTTGTCAAAAAACAGAAACACGTTTCAGGCCGATGAAAGTTACCATATTGCCTATCGCTATTTTTTTAAGACCGCTACGGGCGGCACCTTTGTCAAAACCTATTTGCCAAAGAACAATGCCCGACAACAAATTACGGCCCAAAAGAATCGCATGCCCAAAGCTGTACAGTTTTCAATATTGGCCGATGAATCGAACATTAGGGGCAATTGGTCGACCAAGGTTGAAAATGCCTATGAAAACGTAAGCTATTCTTTTTTATTCAAGGGCAAAAGCCAAATTTTCGAGTTGACCAAAAACTTCAAACCGTATCCTAGCGATATGGAAAGGTATTTGACCGCTACTCAAAACATTCAGGTTGCTGCCATTCCAATTGCCCAACTGGCAATGGACTTGAAGAGGGGAACCACCTCGGATAAGGAAACTATTAAAGCTTGTTCAACTATGTTTACGATATTCCCTCCGCACCCATTATTACCTTAACGGATGCGCTGAGCACATTGGAACGCAATGAGGCATCTTGCAATGGTAAAAGCCGTTTACTGGTGGCATTGGCAAGAAATTTGGGATATCCGGCCCGCATTAAGGGAGGGATTATTTTGACGGAATCGAATAAGCGGACCTCCCACGCATGGACCGAGCTTTTCATCAATGGGGCCTGGGTTCCCTTTGATGCCCTGAACGGACATTTTGCTTATTTACCAGCAAATTACCTGGAACTATATGAGGGTGATGCTTTTTTGGTCACTCATAGTCCTGGTATTCAGTTTGACTATTCCTATGAAATCAATAAGCAAGAATCATTGTCAATACTCAATGAAGAAGCGGAAGATGCGGAAAAAGTGACTACATTTTCCCTCTGGGGCTTGGTCAAGAACAAGTCCATTTCAAAGAAAAATCTTTTTTTACTGCTGATGCTTCCTTTGGGCGGATTGATCGTTGCCCTATTGCGAAATATTGTCGGTATCCGCACTTTTGGAGTATTCTTGCCCGTCCTTATCGCCTTTTCGTTGCTCGAGACCGGTTTTACAACGGGTATGGTGCTATTTATGTTCTTGATCCTATTTGTTGGGCTAATCACCCGCCCCTTTGATAACATGGGTTTGCTGCATACACCAAAATTGGTCATTTCATTGACCTTAATGGTCTTGGTCATGGCATTAGGCAATTATTTGGGCATTTCGTTTGGAATTGATTGGTTGAGTTCGTTGACGCTTTTCCCTACCATCATCTTGACCATATCGGCAGAGCGGTTTTCAAAGCTAATCGTGGAAGACGGATTTCAAAAAGCCACAGGCACCTTACTGCAAACGTTATGGGCGGTAAGTATTTGCTTTTTGCTTTTTTCTATAAAGGGATTGGACACGCTTTTGATTCTCTTCCCAGAACTTTTGCTGTTGGTTATCGTTGCTTGTATGCTATTGGGCAGATATGTGGGCCTTAGATGGACGGAACTCTTCAGATTTCAACCCTTATTGAATTCCAAACTTGCCTAGTATGTTAAAGAAGATATTCTTGGTCAACAACCCCAAGGGAGTCATTGGCCTCAATCGCCGCAATATAGAATTCATTTATCCCCATAACAAACGCAAATACTACACTTTGGCAGATGACAAGGTGAAGGCCAAAATGATTTTGCATAGAAACAACATTGCCTGCGCCCAAACCTATGCCGTTATTGATCGGATTAGCCAAATCCGGGTCAAATGGGCGAGTTTGCAAAACCACGAGACTTTGGTCATCAAACCCGCAAAAGGCTGTGGTGGTGGCGGTATCAAGATTTTGAAAAAAATCAGGAATGGGCAATGGCAGAGTAGCGGTAAGACCTTGACCGATGCCCAAATCTTCCAACACATCACAAGCATTATTTCCGGCCTGTTTTCCATGGGTTCCAATGACGCCTGCCTGATTGAGGAATGTATAGTACCACACTTGTTTTTTGCTAAAATCTATGATGAAGGTGTCCCTGATTTTCGAATCATCACCTTAAAGGAAAAGCCTTTGATGGCTATGTTGCGTATGCCGACTTCAAGGTCCGATGGCAAGGCCAACCTACACCAAAAAGGGGTGGGTATTGGAGTGGATATGAAAAAAGGTACTCTGACACAGGTATATGATGGTAAAACCTATTCAAATCACCATCCGGATAATGAAAACAAGGTAAATGGTATGAAAATACCGTATTGGCCCACTATGCTGCAGCTCGCCAAAAAAACGGCCCAGGCCTTTCCCTTGGAATATCTGGGCATAGACTTGGTCATAGACAAGGTCAAAGGCCCCCAAATCATGGAGGTCAATGTACGTCCAGGCTTAGGCATCCAACTTGTCAATAAATGTGGTTTGCAATCCACTTTACAACAGT
This sequence comes from Ulvibacterium sp., assembly GCF_028285715.1. Classification (GTDB taxonomy): domain Bacteria; phylum Bacteroidota; class Bacteroidia; order Flavobacteriales; family Flavobacteriaceae; genus Ulvibacterium. The sequence goes on along the minus strand of NZ_JANQOO010000035.1, from coordinate 738,399 downwards.
ATTCCCTTTAAAAATGAATCATGAAAAATAGACTTTTGCCCATCTTATTTTTGATCAGTGTATTTGGTTTTGCTCAAGAACGGCATCGCTTTGAAGCGGGTAGTCAAGCCGGATACGAATACAATTATTTTAAAAGCCCAGACCAATTACTGATCGATGGTTCGCTTTTGGATGAAAACGATCTGATTGTCAGTAGTGAATTTCTTGACGTGTTCTTTGATTATGATTACCGCTACAGGTGGAAAGGCCATCGCCTTCGTACTTCAATATCACCTTATGCACGGTTGTTTCAAGAAAATAGATCCGACAGTTATTGGAGCTTGGATGCAGCCCTAAAATACGATTACAAGCTTTCTAAAAAATCGAGGTTTTTAGCTGAAATCAATTTTGAACGGATGAACCGTGATGGATTGGACGGCGCACAGGATATACTGGTGAATCCATTGGGGTATACCAATTATGGGGGAACTACAGGTTTGTCCTTTGAACCCATTCAAAAGAACAAGACCATCCTTGAGGGTTTTTACAACTTTAAGAATTTTGATGCCTATGGGATACGCGACCTGCAATTCAATGAATATGGGCTACGGCTGGCCACCAAACAGGAATTTAAAATCGGTCGCCAGGAACATGCTTTTGGTTTAACGGCATACTACAAAAAGCGATTGTACAACACCTTCAATGCCGAAGATAATCCCCAAATTGGGCAACGCGATTGGGACTACACCAAAATAACGGCAATTTATGAATTCCCTATAGGCAACAATTTGGAGCTTCAACCACAATTGACATATTATGGACGCTTTGACCGACTGGAAAATCGTTCTGGTTTCAACCAGTATGGCCCGGGATTGCGTTTCCGATTTGATAATGATAAAACCAAAATCAGTGCGGCAGCTAAATATTATGTACGGGACTATACTATTCTTGAGGCACCTGGGTCCCAAGGAGAAAATCTGCGCTATCAATATACCGATGTATCCTTAAGGTTTGAACATATCTTGCCCATTAAGGGATTGCTATTCACGGGTACGGTCTATAGTCGTTTTCGGGAAACCAATACCGTTAATTTATCCTCACGATCTTTTCGTGGGTATACCAACCAATATGCCGGAGTCGGGTTATCCTGGAGATTGTAGTAATTGATATCCTTTGCTTGGCCAAGCCAGCCAAGGTATTTTAAATCCACTTCGCCTTGAGGTCCTTATATTTTGTCCTTCCGATAGGAATACGCAACCCATTTCGTAGCTCGGCCATATATTTACTTCCAGAGGCCACACTTATGTGCGTTACCTCGGACATCTTTACGAGGTATGACTTGTGGATGCGCTCAAAAGAATAGGATAACAGCTGTTCCAGTTTTTCAAGCGACTTATCATGCAATTCTTTGGTTCCATCTTCCAAAAATAATTCGGAATAGGCGCCAGCTCCTTTTATATATACTAAATCCGCAATAGGTACCAGCTGTATGCCGCCTCTTTTTTTTACGGCCAAAAACTTAATCGTATTGTTCTTCGTTTTTTCCTTGGTATATATCCGGTTAAAGGCTTGTGCCAATCGCTCCTGGTTGAAAGGTTTGGGAACAAAATCCAAAACCCCATATTCAAAAGCGGTGATTGCCTGATCTCTATAGGCGGAAATAATAATCGTGTGAAACGATTCGGAAACTGCGGAGGTAAGCAGATCAAAACCGCTACTGCCGTTAAGGTTCAGATCCAAAAGAACGAGGTCTAATTCGTTATTTCGAATAAACGTCATGGCCTCTTGAAGCGTGTTGATATGCTTTAGGGATTGCAAACCATTTGCAAAAATAGCACGGGTCATGCGTTCAATTCTTTTGGCAATCCTGGACTCATCCTCAACGATTAAAATATTCATCTTCTAGGCATAATTTTTATAGTACTTTTCCACCCGTGATTTACCTGTCCCGAAGTGAGTTCCCACTGTCCTTGATAGCTTTCGGTAAGTCGGGCCTTGATATAACGCAGTCCCGTGCCTTCCTTTCTTGTATTCGCATCTTGTGGTATGGGAGAGGCAAAGGTCAAAAAGGTATAACATTTATAAGCTTTGGTCGATTCAAAAATCAGTTTAAATTGAATACGGTTACCTTCCAAAGGCATGCTATGTGTAATTCCGTTTTCCAATAAGGTATGAAGAATCCCAGGAGGTATTTTTTGTCCGGGGTCTATACCTTCCTCTTCCCAAACATAGCATATTTCCTTGCGATACCCCATAATGTCCAAATGCGCACGACAAAGTGCAATTTCCTGTTCAATCGGTATTAGGGTTTGGTTTTCAATCTGATTTAAAAGATCAAATTCCTTTGCCAGGGCTTCTATGAACAGAACGCCTTTCTTCGGGGCCTCTTCTATCCAATCGATCAAAGAGGTAAGCGTATTCATTAAAAAATGGGGTCGAATATTTTTTTTCAATAATTCCAAACGAAGTCGCGTGGATTGTACCAAGGAATTTTCATAGGCCAGGCGTTGTTCTTTGATTCGAAGTGAAAGCAAGTACATCATATTAAGCAGAATAAGGCTAAAGCCCGTAAAAAGACTCACATTAAATGAGACAGAATACCCTATGAATAAGCAAAGGAATAGCGTAAGCAGCACCAGAACGGCACCTTTTGCCTTTTTATATATTCCGAAAACCGCTATACCCAAAGCAAACACCCAAAGGCAGATTACCATGGATAAGATTGTAAAATCAAAGAAATGTTGTTTAGTGATGAAAAAATAAACTAGAATTCCCGTATAAATTCCCAGGAAAAACTTCCGTTTGGGGTAGGGGAACTGTATGGACAAATAGAGTGGAATTAAAAAAGAAATACCGAACATTAGACTGGTAATGACCTCTAGGCGTATCACATGTAGACTATAATGAATCGGCAAGGTGGTTCTCACAAAGTGGGTCATCGTTAGGCCAAAGAAGAGAAAACAACTGATACTAAAAATGAGCATGGGATATTCTTTTTTATTGCCTAGAAATAGAAAAAGAAAGTATATGGAAGCTACCAGAAAGGCCCCGGCAAAAACGTGCATGTATGAGTTTTGAATGAGTCTTTGGGTTACCAAATCATTATAGTTATCTATTTTTAGGTCATAAATTCCAACGTGATCCGGAAAATAATAATTACTCAGGCGCATGGCCATAACGTGTTCGCCTTCATTTGTCAAATGGATAGGAATGCTGAAGGTAGTCCATAATTCACCTTCTGCGGGTAAATCTGCTTCTTGGCCGGGATTTCCATTTTTACCGATCAAAACCCCGTCCCAAAAAACCTCATACTCGGCATAGACTTCTAACCGAAGACCATAGGGCCGCAAGGATCCCGGGGCCTTAAGTATATCGATTTTTGTTCTTGACCAGAATACCTCACCATCGGCCACATAGGTCAAATCACTTTTCCAGTGCCCATCGCTCAAGTCTTTGGCCGCCCATTCTGGCTGATCACCTATCCGAAATAGGGTCCCATATTCCTTAAAAACAGGTTCTTGGGAAAATGATACCACAGGTAGTAAAGGCAAAAGAAGACCAAACAAAAATCCCCAATTCATTTTTAATGGTTTTACCAATCTAAGATATCCATTATAGATGGCTTCTTGGAGCAGTTCATTAGTTTATAGAGCAGTTGGCATAATTTTGATTGGAAAGCTGCAAATCAAAAACCAGATTTGCAGTATCAAAAGTCATGAAATCCATCGCATCTGGACCCGTTTTTAGCTTTTGAAAAATGAAATAAAGTATATAAAAGTACTACCCGATGAAACGAGAGCGAATTCTAAAATTGCCAACTTTTGCAATTACTAGAACATACATAACATTGCCAATCGTAGTAACACTTCTCATAGGAATATATAGCTGTCTTGCGCAGCAAGGTGATTTGTTGGCGCCAGAGGCGACGGTTGCCGAAGCGGCGCTCCCGTTTAGGGATATTCCTGTTCTCAAAGAGGCCTTTATCAACGTGGCCCCAACCGATAGAAAAGATGGTATTCCCGTGGGAGAACTAGGCATCGATGGTGGTAATAAAGGTATGGTTCTAAAACTGTCACAGGAAATTGCGGATAAAAAATATGGCAACTTCGATAGCTTTCTTATTGTCTATAAGGGCAAGCTCCTCTTTGAATCCTATTATTTACGTGGCCGCATAGATCTGCCCCATCCGCAAGCATCCGCTACCAAGGCCTACACCAGCCTTTTACTTGGCCGCGCCATACAGTTGGGGTATCTGACCATGGCCGATTTGGACAAGCCTTTGGTAAGCTTTCTTAAGGATTTGGATCCCACTAAATTTGTGAAGGGCACAGAGCTGGTTACGCTGCATAAGGCGCTGACCATGAGTACCGGTATTCGCATCCCAAATGAACAATGGGAAGAATTTGAAAAAAATCCCGAACGGATAAAAGGTCAAAAGCAGGTTCAGGCTATTTTGGAACATAGTGCGCCTATCACCCCGGCTTCTCAGCACTTTTTGTACGGCACCGGCCCTGGCTTGGTGATGCAGGTACTCAATGCAGTAGTACCCGGATCGGCCAAGGACTTTATCAAAAATGAACTTCTCGATAAAATGGGTATCACAAATTATATCTGGCTAACACAACCCAGTGGCTTACCTGAGGCGGGCTGGCGTACCAGTATAACATCTCGCGACATGGTAAAGTGGGGCATTTTGACTATGAATAGGGGCAAGTGGAATGGAGAACAACTAGTTCCGGAAGCATACATCGCAAAAGCCATCAGCCCTATACTCTATACAGGCGATGATGATGTTTTCGGTGGCGGTAAAGATGTCTCCAATCAGGGCTATGGATATTTCTGGTGGAATGCAGATCTAAAGTCTGGTAGCCAGAGCTTTTACAGTTCATCCGCCCAAGGGGGCGGAGGCCAGTATATCATTCTAGTCGAGGAACTGGACCTGATGATCGTGGTTACCGCTCATGATCGGTACAACAGTACCCTGCAGCTTACCGCTGAACGTATTTTGCCAGCCTTTATGGAGTAGTCCAAAAGGGGAATTGAGCAATACCGCAAGGGGTAGGTGACCTATCCAAAACCAGCGATACTTTCCCAAATTAAACTTTTAAAAACCCATTTTTAGAAAAAAAAGGATGCCAGGAAAGCATCCGATCAGCTTCCAAAGGGATAGGGAAGTCCCTCTCTGCTCAAATTCCCTGGCATTGTTTTGACCAACGAGGTGTTTCTTACAAACCTATATTTTAAATTTATTGCAACTGTGTTGCAATAACATAAATTGTTTGCTTATTTTTGCAACTAAGTTGCGTTTAGGGCAACCAAATTACAGGATTGAAAGTATAGGTAGAATGGAAAAACTTAGTTATTCTGACTTTTTAGGGGCAGCTGCCAGTGGTCTTTGCGCTATTCATTGCGCCCTGACCCCCGTAATTTTTGCCGCTCGGCCCGTTTTGGAAAGTACAATGGGGCATCACGGCCACGGAGCCGGAATTTGGGCGTTGTTGGATTACCTTTTTTTGGTCTTGAGTCTGGCCGCGGTTTGGTACTCTGCACGGCATACGTTTCACACGGGAATCAAGAGAGTGTTATGGGGGGCCTGGGTCGTCTTTGCCATTGGGCTTTTATCTGAATCCTTTCATTTTACCCAGGGTAAGTGGTTTATGTACATTGGGTCCATTACCTTGGTTATAGCCCATATGTACAACCACCGTTACTGTAAAAAATCAAGGATAGAGGTCCCTATTAAAAACCTAGATTCATGATGCCGACAAACATTCTGGATAACAATGCCATAATTGGCAAAGACCTTGGGATACTGCGGGATATTCATATGAAAACTAAAAATATCGCCGTCTACCAACGTAATATAGCATCATTGACGCAAGGGTTGGACCATGCCATAAATCGGCCAATAGAATGTCAGGCCAATGGTACGGTGGAAGAAATTACCCTTTCCTTGAATCGTTATTTTGCCAACGCCCTTCACTTAAATGAAAATCTATTGGAGGACATTTTAAATCTTTTGGTACTATATGAACAAGTGACCAAGGTGTCCTCTTTCCAAGTTTCACTGAATACAATTAGCACTAACATGTGCCGCAGGTTCCATGCCGACAATAATGAACTGAGAATGCTCTGCACCTATTATGGTCCGGGTACCTTGTGGTTGCCGGACTATGCGGTAGATAGAAAGGCCTATCTGGACAGAAAAGACAATCAGAAAATTTTATTGGACGAAAGTCTCGTTCAGCAAGTGGACACTGGTGATGTGGTTATTTTAAAGGGTTCGCTATATCCGGGGGCAATCCCTGTTTTACATCGGAGCCCTGGCATTGAGGAAAATGGAGGGGAACGAATCTTGTTGAGCATTGACGCCAATGAATCCCTAAGTTTTTCGAGATGACCTTTTGAATACTAAAGAGTGGGGGGATTTACTTGCATAATAGCAAATTCAAATGGGGAAAGAACAGAACCCAAAATGTTTGTTGGTCTCCGTAAACAGGCAGCACCGGATATCTCAGATCAATTCGATAATTAAAATGATATGATAACAGAGAAAAAACTTCCCGTAACCGTTTTAAGCGGATTCCTCGGTGCTGGCAAAACCACTTTACTAAACCATGTTTTACACAATAAGGAGGGCTTAAAAGTTGCTGTAATCGTAAACGATATGAGTGAAGTCAATGTGGATGCACAACTGGTAAAGAACGAGAACACCCTTTCCCGAACCGAGGAAAAACTGGTGGAAATGAGCAATGGATGTATTTGCTGTACGCTTAGGGAAGATTTAATGATAGAAGTGGAACGTTTGGCCAAGGAAAATCGGTTCGATTATCTCCTTATTGAAAGTACGGGCATAAGTGAACCCGTGCCGGTTGCCCAAACGTTTTCCTTTGTGGACGAAGAAAGTGGAATTGATCTCTCGCGTTTCAGTTACATTGACACTATGGTAACCGTGGTGGACGCCCTTAATTTTTTCAAGGATTTTGGCAGTCCAGAAACGTTAATGGATAGGGAGCTTACCAACATGGATGGCGACCATCGCTATATTGCCGATTTATTGACCGACCAAGTTGAGTTTGCCAACGTTATTATTCTGAACAAAACTGATTTGATAACCGCTGACGAACTCAACACTTTAAGGGGAGCCATCCAGAAGTTAAATCCTTCCGCCCATATTATTGAATCTACCTATAGCAAAGTAGCACCGGAAACAATTCTGAACACGGGACTTTTCAACTTTGAGGAAGCCGAACAATCCGCCGGTTGGATCGAAGAACTTGAAAAAGAGGAACATACCCCTGAAACCGAGGAATATGGGATATCATCCTTTGTTTTTAAATCCAAGAAACCTTTTGACCCCATCCGGTTTTTGGATTTTGCCCGGGAATTCCCAAAAACCGTTATAAGAAGTAAAGGTCTATTCTGGATGGCTTCGAGACCGGAACAGGCCTTGGTCTGGGGGCAAGCTGGTGGTTCTTTGAAAGCACATAGTGCAGGGGTTTGGTGGAGCAGTATGCCCATTAAAAAACGAATCCAATATTTGTCGTATACCGAAAACCAAGATATAATCGAAGAGAGTTGGGACAAAACCTTTGGGGACCGAAAAAATGAAATCGTATTCATCGGTCAGGAAATGGACGAAGCAAAAATAAGGGCAGATTTGGATGCCTGTCTGGCCACAGACCGAGAACTTGAATCACAAAGATGGCTGGAAGGATATTCGGATAACTGGCCTATGCCTAGGATGCATGCTTAGGAGTAAACTACTTACGGCCCATGGGACACCCCAAGAAAACCCAACAATATATTTCGCCAGAACACTTACTGGACGTTTAAATCCTGATTATCGAGTAAAGGTCAAAACCCGGTCACTTCTTCGCTTTGCTATAAATTTTTGCTGGTCTCATAGGTAGCACTTTCTTTATCATCGTTTACCTGTATCCCGATAGTGGCCAGTCGATCCCTAATATAATCGGAGAATGCAAAGTCTTTCTGGGCACGTGCTTGTTGCCTAACCTCGATCAGAATGTCCATTACTTCGGGAAATAGCTCGTCCTGGGAACTGGTCTTGGTTTCATTTTGTATGCCCAACACATCGGTCAGAAAGCCACGGTAGGTGGTTTGTAGGGTGCTCAGTGTCTCTGTTGAGACGCAACCCGGGTCTTGTGTAATTTTGTGCGCCAAACGCAAAAGCTCAAAAAGACTGGCAATGGTTTCCGCCGTATTGAAATCATCGTCCATGTTTTCGTAGCAACTTTCGCAGGTGCTCCGTATTCGCGCCGATAAGTCGTTGTCGATATTTTCCGCTGCATTTACCTGCAATCCGTCAATAAGCTTCAATCCTTTTAGCAATTTTCCACAGGCCGTTTCCGCTGCCTTGATCGCCTGGTTTGAAAAATCAATGGTACTGCCGTAATGTGCCTGTAGTATCAAAAAGCGAAGCGTAACCGGACTATAGGCTTTTTCAAGCAACGGATGGTCCCCACTGAACATCTGGCCAAGAGAAATAAAATTACCTTTGGATTTTGCCATTTTCTGCCCATCGAGCGTCACCATGTTATTATGCATCCAATAATGGACAGGGGCACGATCAAAGGCGGCATGGCTCTGGGCTATCTCCGCCTCATGATGCGGGAATTTAAGATCCATACCCCCACCGTGGATATCGAAGGGAAGTCCAAGATACTTGATGCTCATGGCCGAACACTCTATATGCCATCCGGGGAAACCCATTCCCCAAGGAGAACGCCATTGCATAAGGTGCGCTGCATCGGCTTTTTTCCAAAGTGCAAAATCAGCGGGGTTTTTCTTTTCATCTTGTCCATCCAGGGCGCGACTTCCGGCCAGTAAATCGTCCAATACCCGGCCGGAAAGCTGCCCGTAGTGATACTTTTCCGCATATTTCACAACATCCAAATAGACAGATCCATCACTTTCGTACGCAAACCCATTGGCAATGATTTGCTCGATCATTTCAATTTGCTCAACAATATGTCCTGAGGCCGTAGGCTCTATGGATGGTGGCACTACGTTGAGCTTGCCCATCATATCACGGTATAAATTGGTATAGTATTGGGCCACTTCCATAGGTTCCAACTGCTCGATACGGGCTTTTTTGGCAATCTTATCTTCGCCTTGCCCGTTCAATTCATCTTCCAGATGGCCCACATCCGTTATATTTCGAACATAGCGCACCTGATAACCCAAGAACCTGAAATACCGATTTACGATATCAAACGTAATCGCCGATCGGGCATGTCCCAAATGTGGTTCACCATATACCGTGGGGCCGCATACATACATGCCAACCTTGCCCTTTACGATGGGGGCAAACGGCTCTTTTTCTCCTGAAAGCGAGTTTTTGATATGGACCGTTCTTTCGTTCATGTCGGTGAGTACAAATGTTTCTTGTGGGTATCTTCTATCTTTTGGAAATCGGAGCATTCGAGACACTTTCCTTGCATAAGGAAATACATCTCTTTGATATCATATTTTTTGAGTCCCTCCATATATTCATCCGGCAGACAAGGTAGGCAGACTATTTTATCACATTCCCTACAGTGCAGATGTGGATGTATACTTAGGTTCTTATGTTTTTCGTGATTCAACATATATAGACAAGTGCCTTGTTGATCGACCAATTTTACGACAAGGTCCATTGCTACAAAAGTGTGGAGGGTACGATACATGGTCGCTCGATCCATAGAACCCGACAATTGTTTTTCGATCTCGGATAAGGCAAAGGGTTTTGCGTTATCCATAAAGAGCTCCAAAATTGCCAAACGCTTGGAGGTAATGCGTTTGTTCCGGCTTTTTAAAATTGCTATGGCACTTTTCCTATTCATGTCATTTACATTCAAATAAGTCGGTAGAATTCATTCCGCAGGTCTATGTCATTAAATCGGCCTCCGTACTCCAAGGTAGTTGTTCTGCTAGTTTTATCATTTACCCCACGGGTGGATACGCAAAGGTGTTCGGCCTCTACCACCACGATCACATCCTCGGTTTGAAGTGCATGCTTTAGTTCGTTGAATATTTGTAAGGTCATACGCTCCTGTACCTGGGGCCTTTTTCCGTAATATTCCACTACACGGTTTATTTTGGACAAACCAATGACCATACCAGAAGAAATATAGGCCACATGCGCCCTTCCCGTGATAGGTAGAAAATGGTGTTCACAGGCGGATGAAAACGTAATATCCTTCTCCACCAACATTTTGTTGTACTGATATTTATTTTCAAAGACAGAAAGCGATGGTTTATTTTTGGGATTTAGTCCCTGAAAAATCTCTTTTACATACATTTTGGCTACACGGTAAGGTGTGCCTCTGAGGCTGTCATCGGTCAGGTCCAGACCCAATTCCTCCATGATACCTCCAAAGAGTTTTTCAATGTTCGCCATTTTTTCCTCATCGGATTTAGCAAAGGCATCTTCCCGTATCGGGGTGTCCACGGAAGTCATTACATGGCTGTTCCCATTAAGTTCGTGCTGATTTCGCTCTATCAATTTTTCATCTATTTTCATAGCTATTTCAAATTTTCAATGAATTGAAGTGTATTGTTTTTTGTATCCACATTCCTGTAAAAGCAAGCTTTTCTGTGTTTACCCTGCTTGTCATAGGTATGGCAAACGCCATCACCCTGTAGGGTAACCTGATATACGAAAGCATCCTGATCGCAATCCACAAGAATAGTATCCACTGTTAAAAAATCTCCCGAGGTTTCTCCCTTTACCCAAAGTGTATTGCGGGAAGTGCTCCAAAAGGTGGCAAGACCGGTCTGTATCGTTTTATGCAATGCTTCCGCGTTAATGGATGCCAACATCAAAAGTTGTCCGGTACTCGTTTCCTGAACCGCTACAGGGAGCAGGCCACCGCGCTTGTCAAACTGGGGTTCAAACGCAATGCCTTCTTCCAGTTCCATGACTTTTGGGTTATCTTTTAAATTCATTCGCATATATTTTCTTTTTTGGAACAGGGTCGTATCCCTGAGTGCCCCATGGGTGGCATCTTAAAAGCCGTTTAGTTCCTAAAATCAAACCTTTTACGACCCCCCACTCGGTAATGGCATCAATCATGTATTGTGAACAAGTAGGCTGATGCCGGCAACTGGAAGGTAGGAGGGGCGAAATGGCCACTTGATAAAAGCGCACCGCACCTATCATGATATGTTTTAGTATGTAGGTCACAGCTTTTAGGATAACGTCAATTCTATATTTATATTGGTATTCAAAGCTTCATCTTTTTTAAGTGTACAATGGATTATACTTTCTGCTTAAAATCCGGAAATAGTTTGCTGAGTTGAATAGCTCCTTCTAGGGTTATCGATAACCAATACAGCCCATAAGACGCCCTATATGGATGGGGACTACTCCTTTATATCATCGATTTTTACGGCGATTTCCTTTATTTCTTCCAATAGATGTTGCTGTACTTCCAAATGCTGTTTTGGGGTCAGTTCCGGATGATTGTCATGATGGTGGTCGTGATCATGGTCATGATCGTGGCCCGAATGATCGTGTTCTTCCTCAAAACCCGGCACTTCAACCAATTGTTCATCCCAAGCTTCAAGGGCACTGCTGATGGAATTCAGATCTTTTGAGTGCGTTTCCACAAATAAGGAATCCATATTCGCTTTTAACTGGGTCATTTGGTCTTGCATCATCTGACGAATTTTAACGGCTTCCTTATGAAGTTCAAATGCCTGTTGCAGGTCTTCATTCGCCTGCTTTTTATCACCGCAAGCCGTTGACAGGGCTAGTATTCCCAAAAAGAGAACAAGAAGTTTGCATCGGCGTACCACGTATTTTTTTTGTATCATTCCATTTCGTATTTAATATTTTTCACAGCTCCCGGTTACAACTGCATACCGGGGCGGCATCCCTTTTGCATCTGAGATTAGGCATATAATCACTAATGCGATGTTGTTGCAAATATACGGCGTATTCCAATAAATGCAACTGCGTTGCATTTATTTAAGCCAAGTTATCCTGAAAAAAGGGGAGGAGGGCAAAAAGCATTTACTTTGGTACAATACAAAGGAATATGGCGGCCTTTGAAGTGTAAACATACGCCTAATAAGTTTTTTGTATAGCTCAATGCCCAACGAAATAGCCGTACAATTGATAGGCGAACAAACCTATCCCTGCCAGTACCAGGTACCAATTCATTGCTTTATAAAAAGCCGGAAACTGTTTATGTTTTCGTGAAAGTGTAATTATAAAAACGATAGGTATTAATGCTAAGACCTGTCCTACTTCCACACCTAGGTTAAAACAAAGGATTTTTGCCAAAAATTGCTCCTTTCCTATGTCGAAGGACTGTAACCTTGTGGAAAGCCCAAAGCCGTGAATTAATCCGAAAAAGCCGACCATGAGCAGTAAATTGGGCGATTTCACCTTTATTTTTTCAAAACCACCCAAATTTTCAAAACCCTTGTATACGACGCTTAAGGCAATGACCGCATCTACCAGATGCTCATCTGCGGTAATTCCTTCGTAGGTGGCACCTATCAAGGTAATGCAATGTCCTATCGTAAACACCGTAATGAACTTCAAGATATCCATGAAGCTATTCAGAAAGAAGATAACGCCAGCCAGAAAAAGCAGATGGTCATACCCGGTGAGCATATGTGTTGCACCTACCTGTATATAGGCCCATAGATCCCCATTGCGTAAAATCTCCTGGTCGGCACTTGAAACATCATGTGCAAATCCTAAAAGCGGAATGAGCCACACCAATAGTGCCAATGCCTGCCTTGATCTTTTATGCATCGTCACTTCTTTTTTCTAAAGAACAAGAATAACAATCCTATGACCAGTATGCTACCCACTACAAAGACCCAAGTAGGAATATCATGGTCATGATCATGATCATGCGTATGCGTACCGGGGCCATGCTTGTGGCTTACCTCAAAAGTAAGAGTCGCCCATTTGGATCTATGCGTCAATTCATCACTATCCGCGGCTTTGGTCATGTAAATGGTCCGCAGATAATAGATGCCATCTTCCGGTAGATTTACTGTAACCCTACCTTGATCATTTGTACGTAATTGCTCACCACTGGTATGCGTATGCGACTCCTCTTTTTCCGTTTTGTGGGAATGACCGTGTTGATCGTCAGAGTGTGAATGACTATGCGAATGTGCCTCCCCACTGTGCCCGTGCCCATGCTCATGACCATGGTGTGTATGGGCGTGGGCTCCTTTCAGAAAGTTGGCGTATACCAATTGATTAGCTAAGGGTTTCCCATCCAGCAACAACTGTACTTCCAGCTTTTCGCCACTGTACTTTTCATACGGATTTGCCAAAGGAACAAACTCTATGGGATAACCGAGCACCGCACTCCAGTCATCCGTCCTGGTATCACCAACCTGATAAATGGTTTTTACGTGTTTTTCATAACTTTCTACCGCATCTTGATCCAAAACACTATCACGTTGCCGTTGTTTCAGCATATCCAAAACCCCATCGTGTTCCAAATAATTGTTGAACTTTTCAGCGGTAAGCTCTATGTTTCGCGCTTTGGTGGAGACACCCGCCACATAAGTTCCCGATTCACCCGTATTAAATGTAAATTGGGTAATGGTACTGTCTTGGTCCTTCCATTGCTCCGGGGCAATGGCCATCCTTTTACCCTTAACGATAACAGAAGCGTCCAGCATGCGATCCCGGGCGATGATATTTTCGCTTCTTTCAAAAGTCCCATTGTAGAGGCTCAAGGTAGCCTCTTGATCGGGTTGCAAGAAGTAGGTTTCCATTTTTATATACAGATCGTGGCTGCATAGTAAAACCACTAATAGAAGGTAAAAGAGTTTGCGCATGTATAGAAATTTTAGCTTCAAATATACAAGCAAAACATACGTGAAGTGGAGGATATGTATTAGGAATATTAAAAATAGTATGGTTTATGAAGTTTATTGTTATTTTAGAATCCGTTAAAAGGATTTGGATTACTTTGAGAAATAAAATTATACGTCCAGATTTAAGCAGCAAGTAAATTACATTACCTAACCACCTAACTAAAACATGGCTCGAAATTCCTTTTTTATCGTATTGATAACACTGATTATCGGTGTCTCGTGTAAAACTGACAAAAACAAGAAATTCCAGATTGTCCGATCCCAGGAACTGGCCGCTAGGAACAAGGTGCACAATCAATTGCTCGACATAGAAAAGGAACAGGGTTGGGAGTTGCTTTTTGATGGCAAAACCCTTACCGGTTGGCACCTTTACAATAACCCGGACTCCACCCGATTTTCAGCATGGGAAGTACAAGACGGGCGTATTTTTTGCAATGCCACGGACGAGAGCAAGATCTTTGGGGATTTGGTGACCGACAGGGCGTTTGAAAACTACGAGCTGATGTTCGACTGGCAAATGGCGCTTAGGGGAAACGGCGGTGTATTTATCAATGTACAAGAGTCCCCGGAATATAAGGCCACTTATGAGACAGGACCGGAATACCAATTGTTGGAACCTGCCCATATGGATAATACTACACCTCTAAAACGACCAGGTTGTCTATGGGGATTATCACCGCAATTAAACCAGGTTGATGCCAAGCCCACCGGGCAATGGAATACCGCCAAAATTGTACAAAAAGAGGGGAAAATTGAATTCTATCTCAACGGCAAACTCACCGCTGAAGAAGATTTTACCTCAGTGGATTGGACCAACAAAGTCAACGCTTCGGGTTTTAAGGACGCGCCCGGTTTCGGTAAGGCCACCCAAGGGAAGATCGCGTTACAGAACTGGTACTTTGAGGCTTGGTTCCGCAATATTAAAATCCGTGAGCTGTAACCAAAGCGCAATGGCTTTCCATGGTCCGATATTTCCATTTGTAGGACATTCCAGATCGATTCTTCGGTGAAGAACTTGCTGCGTCTTATCGTTTTGTCTTGTTCAAAAAATCCGCGGCCAGCTTTAAGTTTTCCCCAAACTCAAAAAACACCACCGTAAAGTGATCTTGATCTTGTTTTTCCATAAGGACGGTATTGGGAATCTGTTGCTGAAGATATGTGGCTTCGGTAAAGGGAATCAACTCATCTTCGGTACCATGAATGACTAGGGTAGGGCACTCGATAGCCCCCAAATCGGCATTCCAGTTCGATGTAAATTGTTTAAAATCATTTTGTTCCCCCGGTACTACATGCTCCATTGGAAAAAAAGCACTTTGTAAATAGCGATGTGCCTCGTCTGCGATGGCGCCCTCAAATTCATCGCTCAAGGAGGTATATGCCATCCAACGCCCAAATTCCGATCCCATGAGCATGTTTGCAATAGCATTTTGTTCAGGTTCATCAAATGCGCGTCCTGAGGAAGCCAATACAACCAAACCTGAACATCTTTGTGGAAATCGGGAAGCGAAAAGTATTGCTGAGGGTCCACCTCCGGAAAATCCAATTACAGCGGCCGAGTCTATCGAAAGCTGATCAAGAAGCGCGGCGTAGAGCTCCGATTGCGCTTCTATGGTCTCTCCTGAGGAAAGCGGTGTCCTGAAATACCCCGGACGGGAAGGTGAAATCACGGTAAATCCTTCATCGATGAGGGCATCTGCCCTAAAGGTGTGATAGCTCCCGGGGGTGCCGTGCAATAGCAATACAAATTTGTCCGAATTGCCTTGTTTCAAATACTCTACAGGACCAACCGAGGTTTGTACCACTGTGCTTTGTCCGGGAAGCTGTTCGGCCACCTTTTGTACGGCGGACCGATATTGAAAAAATGAAATCCCAATGAATAGTATGATCAGGATTAGAAATCCTAGTAGTAGTCGGCCAATCCACTTCATTTTAAATTAATTCCTTGATTCCTAGGAATATACCAAATATATGGCAAATAACCAACGTTTTGGACTTGAGGTATGGCCAATTGGAATGGCCGAGTAGGACTTTTAAAAAAGAAATGGCCTTGGCATTAGCCCGGTTTTAACCTTAGTAATAGATTACAGTTTCTTTTGTAACCGTTCTTTCATGGCGGCCTTGTCTTCCTCAGAAAGTGAAGCTAATTCAATACGCTCGCACAAAGACGTAAGCTTACCATTCTTTGCAGAGAATTCAGCACACTCTTTAAAAAATAACAAATACACTTTAAGTTGCAGTATTTCCCACCAAGTGGCTTCCCCATATTGGGTCTTGGTACAAATTTGCTTTGCTTTTTCAAGAGATATTTTCATGCTTACAAAACCATTTTATTTGGCCAATTCCAATTCTTCAATCTTAATAACATCAGCTCCAACCTTACTCAAAAGGTCCGTTCATGCCTTCTTCCGATCAATCTTCGTCGTCTCAGTCGGTGGAATGGTCAATCCTTACGTTCTGCCCTGTATTTTTGGTCAATTTTTCAGAAACTTAAATAAACTTACTCTTTAAAACGGTATTCGGCCCCATCTTTTCGGCAGCGTCTTCTTGGTAACCTTTAGCTGATTTAAGTCTGGCCATGGAAATCTCCAATACCCTAAGATCTGGACACCTCACAAATGTTCAACAAAAGTAGGACTAATTCCAGGACAACCGAAATTTTATTGCCCAGTTCTTATTTAAGTGATGAACCTACCCCGTTAATTTGGACACTGGAGGCATTGCCGGGCCCAGTGTGCAATCAAATTCGAGTAAATACGGCAGCGTATTATATCATCTATTCTAGTTCGATTTTAAATAGATTTTCCCGGCGGTAAACATACCTCAAAGCCGAAGGCATTATTCCCTATCTTTATATACCACTATAAACCAACTTTATGAAGAATATACGCTACGCAAGGTTGATGGTTCCTTCACCCCCATGCTTTGGTTTCCTTCAAATAGCCTTTGCCAAAACGATACAAAACTCGTTTTTGCTTTTCACCATATTGGCTATTACAGGACTTTTTGGCCAGGAAGAACCAAGTATCTCGGAAAAACTGAAGGAAATCGCCATCATAGACCAAAAAGTGATGATGCCCATGCGCGACGGTATCCGATTGGCCACGGATATTTATCGTCCCAAGACAGATGAAAAAGTTCCTATTATTTTTTCGAGAACCCCTTATAATTTCAACTCTTGGGGAGATGGCAAGGAACAAACACGCACAAAGGAGCGGGCCTACAAAGCGGTAAAACGGGGGTACGCCTATGTGGTTCAAAATGAACGGGGCCGCTATTTTTCAGAAGGGGAGTGGGATATTCTAGGTGTGCCGCTCACGGACGGGTATGATGCCTTTAGTTGGATGAAAGAACAATCGTGGTCCAATGGAAAAATTGGAACTCTAGGATGTTCCAGCACTGCGGAGTGGCAGATGGCAGTGGCCGCTCTGGATCATCCAGCACATGCCGCCATGGTACCTCAGGCCTTTGGGGCAGGTGTCGGCCGCGTGGGCGACCTTATGGAGCAAGGCAATTGGTACCGTGGTGGGGTAGAACAGTTACTTTTCTTTGCGTGGCTCTACGGGGTGGAACACGATGTATTTAAACCACGTATTCCAGAAGGTTCCACCCAAGAAGATTTGATTCGTATTTCGAGGTTTTATGATCTGGCACCGGAGAATCCACCGATAGATATGTCCGAAGCCCTAAAACACCTTCCCATTCAAGACATTTTAAGGAATATTAACGGTAAAAAGGAAATTTTTGATAAGATGGTACGCCGCAAGCCCAACCATCCCGATTGGTTTTCGGGAGGGCTGTACCATGATAATATGGAAATCGGTACGCCTAGTTTTTGGTTTGCCTCCTGGTATGATGTGAGCATCACGCCAAATTTGGCCTTGTTCAACCATGTACGCCATACAGCGAAAGACCCAGAGGTTCGGGATAATCAATATTTGGTCATTGCACCCACTTTACATTGTAGGTTCACCAGGGCCACAGAAAATACTATAGTCGGTGAACGCAGTGTGGGTGATGCACGTTTAAACTATGATGAACAGATTTATGGGTGGTGGGACCTATGGTTGAAAGGGCAGCGCAATGATTTTAAGGAACGGACACCTCGGGTACAATATTTCACTATGGGACGGAATATATGGCAATCCGCAGAACAATGGCCGCCTAAGGACGTTAAAATGACCACCTTTTATCTCAATAGTGGCGGTAATGCAAACACTTTGAACGGTGATGGCATACTGACTAAAAAGAAACCGAAACAGGACAATCCCGATAGTTTTATCTATGACCCGATGAATCCGGTGACTTCCCATGGTGGCAATGTTTGTTGTACCGGTAACGCCGTCGAGGGTGGTGCGTTTGACCAGCAAGTTATGGAAGAACGCGATGATATTTTGGTGTATACCACCAATGCCCTGAAAGAAGGGGTAGAGGTGACCGGCTTTATCGAATCGACCTTATTCGTATCTTCCGATGTAAAGGATACCGACTTTACCATAAAGCTTATCGATGTATATCCCGATGGAAGGGCCTACAATTTGGATGAGACCATTCAACGCGCCCGTTTTCGTGAGGGCTATGATAAGGAAGTCTTTATGGAAAAAGGAACGGTTTACAAAATCGTTTTGACCCCCATGGCAACAAGCAATTACTTTGAAAAAGGCCATCGTATTCGCATTGAAATTTCGAGCAGTAATTTTCCAAGGTTCGCACGAAACCTGAATACGGGAGGCAATAATTATGATGAATCCAAGGGCATTATAGCCCATAATACGATACACCATAGCAAGCAGTATCCCTCACAGATTCGAATACCGATTCGGAAGTGATTTAGGTAAGTACTATTGAACTCAAAAAAAGTACTATGAAAAGTTATCCGAGTATTTTCAATGATGTCATCGGTCCGGTTATGCGCGGACCTTCAAGTTCACATTGCGCCGCATCCTTACGCATAGGCCGCATATGCCGAGATCTTATGGATGGGGAAATTGATGAAGTCTATATCGAATTTGACCCAAATGGGTCATTGGCCACAACCCATGAAGGCCAAGGTTCCGATATGGGTCTCTTTGGCGGTTTTTTAGGTTGGGAAGCCGATGAGGAACGGTTGCCGGACTATTTAAATGCCATAGCGGAGGCCAACATTCAACTTAAGATCGATATTCATCCCGTTGGGGCCACACATCCGAATACCTACAAAATTACACTCAAGAATACCAAAGAGACCCGAACCGTGACCGCTATTTCAACGGGTGGTGGGATGATAGAAATCATCGAGATCGACGGTGCCGCGGTATCCATGTCGGGCGATTTCTATGAAACCCTGATCTATGTCACCGATGCCAAAGACCTTATCGCTCAAATAGAACAACAATTTGAATGTGATGAGGTTAGGTTGCGGAAGGGAACGGCATCCTTCATTGAAATAAAGGCCAATCGTTTTATGGACCTGGATTTGGAGACTTGGCTTTTGGAGCGGGACGAAGCACTGTTTGTCAAAAAACTTCATCCTGTTCTACCCGTATTGGCGAGCAAGGATGTAAGCGTGCCGTTTATCACCTGCAACGCCATGCTGGACTATAATTCGGATAAGCATCTAGAATTGTGGCAGTTAGCCTTAATCTATGAAAGTAGACGTGGAAATATTTCAGAAGAGGAAGTTTTTGAAAAAATGCGGGCCATTTTGAAGATTATGCAAGATGCCATTGATAAAGGGTTACAGGGCACCAATTACGCCGATCGTATATTAGGTCCACAATCGCTCAACTTTCAGGAACGTATGGAGGGGAAGCAATTGGTAAAGGGCGATGTGCTCAATACGGTCGTTCTTTATACCTCGGCAATGATGGAAGTCAAAAGTGCCATGGGAGTCATTGTTGCGGCACCCACCGCGGGCTCTTGCGGCGCATTGCCCGGTGCCCTTATCGGTGTGGGCCAGACATTGGGACTTTCAGAAGATGCCATGGTCAAAGCATTGTTAGGCGCCGGCTTAATCGGTGTGTTCATAGCGGAACATGCCACCTTTGCGGCAGAAGTTGGGGGTTGCATGGCAGAGTGTGGCTCAGGATCGGGTATGGCTGCTGCAGGGATTGTCAGTTTAAAAAACGGTAGCCTGCATCAATCCTTATCCGCGGCCTCCATGGCGTTACAATCAAGTTTGGGCATGGTATGCGATATGATTGCGGATAGGGTAGAGGCCCCTTGTTTAAATCGCAATGTAATGGCGGCAACAAACGCTATCTCATGTGCGAATATGGCCCTTTCGGATTACGATCATCTCATTCCGTTGGACGAAGTCATAGAAACCATGAAGCGGGTAGGGGATGCCATGCCCCATACCTTATGCTGCACGGGTCTTGGTGGCTTGGCCATTACCAAAACCGCTAAAGAAATCGAAGCCCGATTAAAGAAAGGTAAGGCGCATCAAAACAAGACCTTTTTTAAAGTGTGTTGAGCCATTTCGCACGCGCTATGTCAAACTGTCTTTTTAGAATTTGATATTTGGAATTTTGGAATGTTTTTCCCTGCTCCCGAAACGCAGCCATCAATCCATAACGCGCTTCCAGTACCTCTCCATCGTTCTCCTTAGGTGCAAGGTAGTGTTCTCCCGCTCGTTGATGCGGTGGGATCGCATAGGGTAGGACATCATATCAAACATTTTGTTGTGCTTGATGAGTTCATTGGTCAGCCGTTCAAAACTCTGATAATGGACATTGTCGTCTGCTGTTCCATGGATGATCATCAGATTCCCTTTTAAACTTTTGGCATGGGCTATGGGCGAACCTGCAATATAATTGGCTTCGTTGTCTTCCAACAGGCCCATATACCGCTCTTGGTAAATATTGTCATACAGCCGTTGATCGGCCACAAAGGCCACAGCCAATCCCGATTTATAGATTTCCGGATATCGGAATAGGCAGTTCATGGTCATTTGACCGCCACCGCTCCAACCCCAAATACCTACTTTGTCGGTATCGATAAACGGGTAGGTTTTGAACAGTTGTCGCGCCGCGGCCGCTTGGTCATGCGCTGCCAAAATTCCGATTTGGCCATAAATGGATTTCCGCCAATCCCGCCCCCTGGGCGTCTTGGTACCTCGGTTATCGATACTGACGACCACATAGCCCTGTTGTGCCAGATAATGATGCCATAAATCTCCGCCTTGCCAGGCATCCTGCACCGTGGACCCCGCCGGCTCCCCATAGACATAAAAGAGAATCGGGTATTTGTTCTCCGGTTTAAAATTAGCGGGTTTGATTATCCAGGCATCCAATACCACTTTACCTATATCAATTTTAATGAACTCCTTGGGTGTTAACCCTAGCGCATTGACCTTGTTGGCCAATGCTGTATTGTCCTCCAAGACCCGGATCCGTTGGTGCCTCTGCAGATTGATCAAGGAAATGACCTGTGGCGTTGTTGTGTTTTGAAAGGTATGAATGGCGTATTGGGCATCCGCCGAAATTTGATAGGCATGTTGCCCCAATTGATCGTTTGGACTCACTTTTTCCGTGGCACTGCTGCCATCGAGCTTACTTCGGTACAAATAGCGTTGGGTATAATTATCTGGCGAGGCAATGTAATACACATAACCTCCTTTGGGGTCGATACAATTGATCCGAACCACGTCCATGTTTCCCTGGGTAATGGTACGCCATTGTTTTCCATCACGAGATACCTTATATAGGCGTAACCACCCATCCTTTTCGCTGGTCCAGGTAAAGTGTTTTCCATTTTCCAACCATATGATATTGTCGTGTATATCCAACCAGGCATCGTCCTTGTCCGTGAAAATAGGGTGTAGTGCCATGCTTTGGGTATTCCCGATCCAAACCGTATTGGAATTCTGTCTCCTGTTCAATTGTTGTATCATGACCTCATGGGAATCGGGAATAAAATCCATTCGGGCCAGGTAGTTGTTAGTGGGGTCTCCGGGAATTTCAAACCACCGGGTAGCACCACCACCGGCATTCACTACCCCCACCTTAACCTCAGAATTTTTAGTGCCTACTTTAGGATACGGAAGCGGAATCGGCTTGGAATAAATGGAATCCACATTGTTGATCATATAAAAGGTCCCGATGTTCTTGGTGTCGGACCGCCAATAGGCGATTTGTTCCCCATCCGGACTCCATCGAAACCCATCCCTGCACGACAGTTCTTCCTCATAGACCCAATCAAACGTACCATTGATTATGTTTTCATTGCCGTCAAAGGTGATTTGGGTGGTTTGGCCGGATTCCAGATCATCTACATAAATATTGTTCTTGCTCACATAACCGACCCTTGAGGCGTCCGGTGAAAATTTGGCGAACATCAGGGTGCTGCGCTCCATGGATTTCCCCAGCTGTGTCAACGCGCCCGATGCCAAATCCAAGACCCAATAATCCCCTCGTGTATGGTAGCGCCAAACTTTTCGTGTATTCGTAAAGATCAACAATTTTGAGTTGTCCAGGGACCACTCATAATTCCGAATGGACAAGGGTGCCGATTCCCCTGGGGGTATTAACTGTTCCGCCGAAACCAATACCGATCTTTTCCCGGATCTGGCCTCATACCGTATGATATCCTTTCCCCCAAATTTCGGGTTTACCTCCAAGGTAGAATAACCGGTATTGTCCTTCATCCATCGTACGGGCCCATAACCTTTGGCGGCATAGGTGCCGTGGGCATACATATCCTCAAGCTTTAAGGTTTCCTGTGCCGGAGCAGCACATAGAATCAGTAAAAAAAATAGGTAGAAGAGACCGGACTTCATTGGTTTGATTTTGGTTACACCCCAAAATAACCAAAAAATCGTGGAAACGATGTAGCCATATCTACTTTAAAACATCCGTCCCCAACAACTTCATATCTAAATCATACCAGGTTCTTTTGATGGGCATTATCGTTCCGTTTACATTCTTGCTCCCTTCGTTATACACGATTTCCCCGCCACTTTCATCTTTTTTAACAAACTTAAAGCCTAATAGATAAAAAGAGCTTTTGTCAATGTAAAAGTCCCAGTTTTCTTTTTCGTAATCAATATGGATCACATACACAGGTACCGCGTTGATTACCGCTTCCTCATAGGCTTCCTTTAGCTGAATTCCTGGGTCGAAAAACTTGGCATGCATCCCCCAAATGTAGGGATAGAACCTTGAGGCCCATTCATAGTCCTCACAGCTGGAATTGTTGTTATGCGCGATACAGGTATCCCGTCGGAATTCCAAGTGTACTTCGCGAAATAGATTATGATACTCAAACGTATTGGCCTTGTTATCGATTTTGAGATGGATACGCTCTGCGTTATTATCGCTAAAAATGCTTTTACTTTCCAGTTCCAAGGCTACCGCCTTATCATACCAGCGACCCTCCGTATCATGATGTTCTTGGCACTTCAGGGCAATTTCCTTACTGGTTAAAGGCTTGGAAGTACAGGAAATCACCAAAAAAACGAATACAAACAGATAGCCTATATATTTCATAAGTTGAGATAGCATGAAGAAGGTCAAATGTACCATTAATGTTCAATATGACCGCATTTCACTGTGCCAAGAGTTGCATCCAAGGGGCAACCAAGGCGATATAGACCCGTAAGCCGGTTGAAGAATGCGTGATTGAAAAACGACAATTTTTCATTGAATTCCCCTAAAGTCGAAGCGAAATACAGCCTTGCCAGTAATTATGGTACACCATTTGATGATTTACCTGATGTACCAAAACCAATCCAATGAGTGAAATGTTCAAAAGGCCAATACTAGTGGTTATTCTGCTTTGCGCTATCCATCCTTTGACCGCACAGAAAAAATCGTTCCAGAAGGGATACATTATCGCAATGAACGGGGACACCATTCCAGGGCTCGTTAAGGATCGATCGCCGGAACCCTTTGTTTCCCTGTATAACAAGATCCGGTTTAAGGAGGCAGGCAGGTCCCGTACCAAAAAGTATGTGCCCGACGCTATTTTGGGATACGGGTATCAGGGACAACATTTCCTATCCATGCCGTTTCGGGAGGAAAGTGCCTTCTTTAAGTTTCGATATTATACGGATGAGGCGGCACCGCGTGTATTTTTGAAGGTAATCCGTCAATCGGAGGGGCTCATCTATTTTGAATATCTTTTTGTCCATGATGACAATTCCTATCTGGATGCCTTTCCTTTATTTTATAGGCCCGGAGACCCGGAAATGGTTCGGGTGACCCAAGGCCTTTTTGGGTTTAAAAAGAAACAGCTTGCGAATTATTTTTCAGATTGTCCCGCATTGACAGAAGAACTCTTTACGGATAAAACATCTTTTCGAACAGTTCCCGAGCTTTACGCCTTTTGCTTGGTACATTGTGTTCCATAAACAACTGGAAAACAAAAAGAAAATGAAGATAACGAATACCCCATTGTCATCCCAACCCCATACTTTATTCGTATATACTTCGTTATAAGATAAGTAACATGGATGTGCTTGGTGTCTGTGGTTATGTCGGGGGTGAACATGAATTTACCACTACACAAACTAATAAAAGCACTCCTACAATATAATAAGGAATACTATGGCTCCGAGCACCTCAAATCCGTTTTCCGAAATCACTATTAAACTAAAGCACTCCTACACCACAACGCAATGGGTGGGGTTATTTTTCTTGTCACTACTATTGGGCTGTAACAGCTCTGAGGATCCCGTATCGCCCGAGGAAGGAATGAATCCGGGCGATGAAATCGTGGATTTGGAGGGAGTTGCCCTTACCTATAGAAATCAATGTGGCGGTTGCCATGGGCAGGACTTGGGCTCCTTTGTGGAACGCGAATGGACCTATGGCAATTCCCTGGAAGAGGTGATACAATCCATAACGGATGGGTATGCGGACAATGGCATGCCCGCTTACGGATCGGCTTTGGGCGCACAGGAAATCGAGGATCTGACCAATTATATCCTTACCGAGATCGATGGAAAGACCAAAGCGATGTTGGAGGCGGAGAACCCCGATTTGTCCGGTTTGATTACATCCGATGACCTTACCTTCCGAGTGGAGACCCTCACCGATGATATTCCCGGCATTCCTTGGGGGTTGGAACAATTGCCCAATGGTGAAATTTTGGTCACCGAGCGTGGGGGAAGGCTATTTTTGGTAGGGAATGACAAGCAATTGACAGAAGTTACCGGTGTCCCGGAGGTGGCTTCGCAAGGGCAGGGGGGCTTGTTGGATGTGCTCATACATCCCGATTTTGAAAACAATGCATTCGTTTATCTATCCTATTCCCGGGTCAACCCCAGTAATTCGTCCGAAAGGAGTACTGCTGTGGCAAGAGCCAGGCTACAGGGCAACAACTTGATTGATGTGGAGAACATCTTTACGGCACTGCCATATCTGAATAGTGGGCAACATTTTGGGTCCCGACTCGTATTTGACAACAATGGTTACCTATATGTTTCCGTGGGTGATCGCGGATATAGGGATGTGTATCCTCAGGAATTGGACAATGCTATCGGAAAAATACACCGTATCCAGGACGACGGTGAAATTCCTACTGACAACCCTTTTTATACTACCCCTGGAGCGGTCAATTCAATTTTCACCTATGGTACGCGCAATCCGCAAGGCATGAGCCTACATCCGCAAACTGGAGCAGTTTGGGAAGGTGAGCACGGGCCTCAGGGCGGGGATGAAATCAATATTTTGGAGGCAGGAAACAACAATGGTTGGCCCGTGATTTCATACGGCATTAATTATGATGGCACCACATTTACGGACCTTACCGAATTGAACGGCATGGAACAGCCCGTATACTACTGGACCCCTTCCATTGCGCCCTGTGGAATGACATTCGTATCCAGCGATTTTTATGGGAGTTGGAGAAATGACCTGTTCGTCGGCTCGCTCAAATTCGAATACCTCCATCGTTTAAAGATGAACGGCAACACCGTCGTAGGCCATGAAACATTGTTGGACGGGATAGGCCGGGTACGTGATGCACAAATGGGTACGGATGGTTATCTCTATGTTGTGGTAGAGGGCCCTGGTAGATTAATACGCTTGGTGCCCGAGCAATAACGCCCCATTTTATTTGAGGTTGGATGTTGCTTTTTGTAACTGACCGCCCTGAATCATGATGGTAAAGCAGCTTCTTCCAAGGGAAGTAATTGATAGAGTGCGCGCAATCCCTGTCTGCCCTTTAGGGCCATTTGATGTTCTTTACAAGCAACTTCAAGGTTTACTTTTTGCTTCACTTCTTCACTAATCAGGTAATGGCTACCGATTGTTTTGTTGACCTGCTCTATGCGCGCGGCTGAAATAACTACATTTCCAGTGATACTGAACTGTTTTCTTCCTGAACCCCCTACATTGCCCATGACGGCAACACCACAATCGATGCCGATACCGATTTCCGTCTGTGGTATTTTTCCAAGTCTGTTGATTTCGGCAAGTTCCTTTAGTATTTGAATTCCTGCATCCACCGCATTCTGTACGTCATTACCAAAACTTTTCGGAGCCCCGAAGGTCGCCATAAATCCATCACCCAGAAGCTGATTGATGTTCCCGTTATGGGATTCGATGATGTCGATCATAAATCCGAATATCGCATTCTGATAGTGATTGATCTCTTCCGGTTTTAATTGGGCCACTATAGGTGTAAACCCCCGAATATCAACGAACATAACGGCCACAAAGGCTTCTTTTACCGCTATGGACTCCCCCTTGATCAGGGTATCGGCAATATCAGCGGATAATTGTTCCTGTAATAGTCCGGCCACCTTTGCATTGACTACGGCCAATTCATTTTTGGCTTGGTTAAGCTGACGATTGGCTCTGATTTTATGGCGGTATAGGATGAACACACTAAGGAGCAAGGCGAAGACCAGTGCCAGGACTATCATGAGGTTTCGCTTTTTCCGTGCCTCCTCTTCTCCGATCAGCCGTTGTTGTTGCAGGGACAACTTGCTGATATCCTTTTCTTGCAATAGTACGCGTATCTCCAACTCCTGATTTTGAATCTGGTTCTCCTTGTCCTGGAGCGCCAAGGCATTTCTTTTCTCTTCCTCGGCAATGGCTTTTTGAAGTGATTTGTAGCGTTCGAACAAAGTGGCCTGCTCAGTACTCAATCCTGAGTTTTCTATGGCCTGCGCTTCGGCCTTCAGCGTTTCCAGACGCTCGTTTTCCAGGGGCTCCAACACTACTTCCTCTTTTTGGGGTTCAAGGACCGCTTCCTCTTTGATATGATTGACGATCAAGGTAGAATCCATTTGGGCGAGCCACGTCTGATATTGGGTCTCCAATTCCTGCAGTCCCGCCTCGTCGCCCAATTCATCCAATAGGTCGGAGGCCTTGTTATAATGCTTGAGGGCGGAATTAATATTCCCTTTTCGGACCGCACTGGTGAACATCCGCTGTTCCATATTCGCCTGTACTTGCTGGGTGCCCCGGGAAAACTGATCCGCCACTTTTTTACCGGGCTTCAAATTGCGTAGCCATTCCTTGGTTTCCGGGAATTTGACCTCCATCAAGGCTGAGTCCAGTAGGATCCGGCGTGTCTTCAATTCGTTGCGCAGGTTCGTGTCCAGAATGGTGTCGTGAATGGCATGGGTTTTGACCCAATGTTCCTCCGATTCCAAAAACCGCCCACGATCAAATTGGGAGAGGGCCAGGTACCCTTCCGCCTGTTGCCAAAGCTTACGTTGAGATTCGCTTAATGTTGACCGATCCGAAAAGGTTCTGTTGGCCAAACGCGCCGCTTTTCTTATCGTTCTCAATGCCTTTTGAGGTTCCTCATCCCGTTGTTGGAAGTAAGTTTCAATAAGGAGTTCCAGTTCCTGGATATCGGTTGGTTCTTGTAAATCCGTTCCTGAAGAAATCAGAGGAATAGGGGTACACAACGTATACATCAACAAAATCGCCCTCCAAAAACCACTCGAATATTGCATGCCGTAAAAATAAGAAACTAAGCATAGGTGTCGGCATCGATTGAGACTACGTTGGAATTTACCCGCGCCCGTTCAAATCTAAACTAAAGGGGTACATGCAAACTGAAGGTATTCATAGACTTGTTTATTACTTTTTTCAACGAGATGGGCGGCTGCCATCAAAAACCACTAGGGCATCGTCTCCTTAAAAGGAGAAAAATGTTATCACAAAACGCAGCACCCACAGGCAGGATAACACCTAGGATTGCTCAAAGTAGGCACGTAGCCTCTTTTTTTGGCAATAAATAGCAAAGTTGGAAGTTTAGACTTAGTACGTGGACATTAGGCAGGTTGCCTACATAAGCCCATGACAATCAAATGCGTATTTGTAAAGGCCAAACATGGTATCGCTTGGACATCTATTGAAATCGATTAACGCAAAGCCTTTGTACATAGCATTTGTACAATTTGATGACCCAAATCCATAAAACGAAATACCTATGAAAAGACTGGCTTTTGTGATGTTTTGCCTGGTTTCTGCCCTCACTTCCTGCTCTGATAAAGATATTGAGATGATTGGCGAAGAAAACGCTGAAGAAACTGGCAATGCGAATGATGGAGAAACTGGTACCGAAAACGGTGAAGAAACTAGTGGCACTTTATCGCTTCTTGGTGACGACTTTCAAGTCAATTCCTATACCGACAAGAATCAGAACTATCCCAAAGTCGCTATTGCTCCGGATGGTAAGGCCATAGTGGTTTGGGAGAGCGATGGGCAGGATAACGATGGACTTGCCGTAGCGGCTCAGCGGTATAATACGGATGGGTCCAAATGGGGCGATGAATTTGTGGTGAACACAGAAACCGCATCGACCCAAAGTCAACCTACGGTTGCCGTTGCGGATGATGGTTCGCATATCATTTTCTGGCGCAGCAAAGATCAAGATGGTAGCGGTTTTGGGGTGTATGCCCAACGCTATGACGGCGATGGCAATGAAGTTGGTGGCGAGTTTCAAATTAATGAAGAAACCAACTCCAATCAAGACCAAGCGTATGCCGCGTATCACAGCAATGGCAACTTAATGGTCATTTGGGAGAGCGCGGACCAGGATGGAAAGGCAGGTGAAATCTATGCTCGCGTTTACGATGATGAATTCAATGATATAAGCAACGGCGAATTTCGGGTAAATACGGTGATAGACGGATGGCAAAATACGGCCAGAATCTCAGCCGTGCCCAGTGGTTTTATCGTGGTGTGGGAAAGTCTGAATATTGATTCCGAAAGGATTGCGATCGTTTTTAAACGCTTTGGTAGCGATGGTACTGCATTAATGACCATGGAAGAGCAAGTGAACATACGCGAAATCTGCGATCAAAAAAACCCGGATATTGCCACGCAAGCGGATGGAACGTTTGTCATTGTTTGGGAACATCTGGAAGATCCGGAGAAATGCGGTAGTGCCCAGACGTTGGCCAGTGATATCGCGGCACGGATCTATAACAGTGATGGCACCGCTGTAACCGATGAAATTGTACTCAGCCAAAACACCGGTGGAAATCAAAATCTCGGAATTGCCAAGGACGACCGTGGTGGGTTCGTTGCCATTTGGCAAGGTGATGCCTCATCAAATGATAGTAGCGATGAAATATATGGGCGCCGTTTGCTGGCCACAGGTACAGGCGATGGCGATCAATTCACGGTCAATAGCAAAAAAGACAGCTATCAAGTCTTTCCAGCTATTGCCCTTGCACCGGATGGTACCCTATTTGCGGTTTGGGGGTCATGGTCCGGCGATGGTAACGGCACCAGTATTAGAGCACGCCGATTACGGATTGATTGATAGATAGCAACCCTGAAAGCCGATTCGGGGGAGGATGTAAGCAAGTGCTTCGAAATTTATGCGCTTTTACCAAATCCGTGAGCAAGCTCAGCTATCTTTACGTTTCTTGGCCGCGTCGATACCCATATTTATTTTACGTAATATCAAAGTGTTTGATTGCATTTGAATGATTATGTGCACTATCTTGTACATAATTCTGGACGTTTAAGTGTTTCTGAATTCAATATGACGTTGAGATTGTTTGAAGAACTCATGACAAGACTTCATAAATCAAAAAGGTTCGACTGAGAATTCCAGTTTACCTGAAAACAAAAAAAGCAGTTGGAGAAATATGTCAAGGCTAGGGTTAAGCACAATTTGTTCTAAAGAGAATGTCATTTTACCCATGAAACGGCTTGTTCATCTTTAAATACCATGTTGCAGGAGACACTAAATAACATCGTTGATTTTGATCCGGAAGCCTTGGATGCCTTTTTGAATTTGTTCTCGCCGCTAGACTTCAAAAAAGGGATGGTTTTTGCACAAAAAGGGGAGTATTCCCGAAATATTGCCTTTGTAAAATCAGGAGTGTTGCGCGCTTACTACAGTAATGATCGGGGCGAGGAATACAATAAAACCTTTTTTACCGAAAACAATTTTGTAGGGGCCTATTCGGCGCTGGTTACGGGAGAAAAAAATTTAATAGATATCGACGCCTTAACGGACTGCAACCTATTAGTGGCGGAATACAAAAAGGTAAAAGATCTTTACGCCCCATTTCCCAAAGTGGAGCGTTTGGCCCGCATCTTGGCCGAGCAATTCTTTGTTCGCAAGGAAAAAAGGGAAATAGAACTCGTAACGCTTGAGGCCAAAGACCGTTATACCATCTTCCAAAAAGAACACCCAGAGTTGGAACAACGGATTCCACAATATCATATCGCTTCGTATTTGGGAGTAAGCCCTACACAGCTGAGCAGAATCAGGAGGCAAAGGTAAACCCCTCTCCCGCGCATTCCTTTACATATGTACATGGAATCGTCCACAAAAGCCTGGAAATTTGCCGTGTTATTCATTCTAAATTGAAAAGATGAAACTACATGGAAACAAAATCCTTATCACGGGATCTACCGCTGGTATTGGAGAGGCATTGCTCAAGAAGTTATTGGGTCTAGACAATCAAATCATTGCCCTGGGAAGAAACGAATTTAAACTCAAACAGCTTGCCCAATGGGATGAGCGAATCATTCCATTTTCTTGTGATATCTCCAAGGATATCGACTTGGATCGGTTGATCTTGTTTATAGAACAGGAGCATCCAGACGTGAATATCTTAATCAATAATGCTGGTATTCAACATAACTATCATTTTGCGGAAGAGCCGCAACTTCTTGGAAAAATTGAACAGGAAATCAATGTGAACCTTTTGGCGCCGATCAAACTCATTGCCTTGTTGTTACCTGTGCTCAAGGGGAATGACAACGCGGCCATAGTAAATGTGTCCTCCGGCCTGGGATTAGTGCCCAAAAAACAAGCACCGGTCTACTGCTGTACAAAGGCTGGCATACATATTTTTTCGAAGTCTTTACGGGACCAGCTTCAGGACGTCAAGGTTTTTGAAATCATTCCACCTTTGGTCGACACACGGATGACCACAGGTCGCGGTAGAAAGAAGATTTCTCCTGAACAGTTGGCAGATGAGTTTGTGGATGCGTTCAAAAAAGATAAATATGAAATACGCATAGGGAAGGTAAAGCTATTAAAGGTCATTAACCGTTTGTGGCCATCAATGGCGGAGCTCATTATAAGGAAAGGAGCGGAAAAGTGAAGCCATTAGTGAAGATTATGGTTTTGCTGGGTTTGGTTTTTGCAACGACCTTTCTATTCGTAAGTCTTACGGGAGCCTGCAGCGTGGAAGATGTTACGAGCTGGTTGGAAAGAGCAAAAGGCAGTAATCCATGGTACGTATCCCTTATCGTGATACTGATTTTGGCAGTAGACATTTTTATTGCCGTTCCCACGCTTACCACCTGTATACTAGCAGGCTATTTTCTGGGTTTTACGGTAGGGGGTCTCAGCGCTTCAATTGGTATCATGGCCGCAGGCGCAATTGGGTATTGGCTCAGTCGAATGTATGGATCGTCTTTTTTGAAATACGTCATCCCTTCCGAGACAAAAAGGGGAGAGGCGAAAATAGCTTTTGAGCAATATGGGTTACCTATGATTCTATTGAGCAGGAGTACTCCCATACTTTCCGAAGTATGTGCCTGTATGGCCGGTATAACCAAAATGCGTTTTACAAAATTCTATGTGGCCTGGTCGGTAAATAGTATTCCCTATGCCTTTATAGCGGCGTATTCAGGGTCCATTAGCAGTCTTGAAAATCCCAGACCCGCTATATATACGTTAATTATGATGTATATGACATTATGGGTGGCATGGTTTATCTATAAAAGGCGTAAGTGACCTGGGGTATTACACCAACCCGACTAGGCTATCCATAAATTACGGATAGGCTTGCTCCGTAATCTACTAGGGCAGACAAGTTGTACCGCGTTATGCCTGTCTGCCGTAAGGGTCGAAGACGGGTAACTTTGCTTTGACGGCATAAAAAGAGAAGGTCTGGTAGATCTTTTCTTTTTTGAGCGAGAGATTCACGAGCACCTATATTCATAAATAATAATAGCGTGAGTAAATACGGTTTCTGCCGAACCGTTAACGAATTCTTCGGAGCTTGAAAAGCGAAGTAGGAGAGTGGGGGAGGTGAAAGTTTGTGGAATGGGTTTTAATACTAAATTCTGATCAGTAATTATTCTCTAATATACTTCCCTATAAATTTATTTTCCATACCATTTCCCCATCCACACCCATGGTCACTAGTGATAGCGTTTAAAGAATTTTCTCCAATTTTATGATTCCCATAGCAAAGTAAAGATAGTATCGATGCAGGTCTTAAATGTTTACTCGCCCAAGAGAGCGGGGTGTCCCCATTGGCATCTTTTACCTCCTTTTTGGCACCATTTTTTAACAATAGCTCAATGATTTTTTCATCTCCATAAGCTGCTGCCCTATGCAAAGGCGTTTCACCACAGGTTCTTACGTCTCTCATAAATGACCCCGTCTCTAGATTAGGAGTGGTAACTATATTTGGATTTGCGCCGGATTCAAGTAAAACTCGTACTACATTGTGGTAATAAGGCCTTCCTGCCTTGCACAAGGCGGCATGTAATGGAGTTTCGCTATTATCTGGATGTTGATGATTGACATTTGCGCCTCTTTTTATTAGAAAATCGCATGTTTGCCAATGACCAAAAAAGGCAGCATCACAAAGGTCATTATTTAAATCCATAGATTTTATAGCTAGACCTTCTTGCTCAACAAGTCTAAGTGCAGTTACATCATTATAAAATATCAACCATTGGAATATACTGGGGTAATCAGCAACAATTAAGCTTTTCCAGTTTTTTTTTGACATAAGTTCTAATACTGCATCGGTTCTACCACTTGCAATTCGCATAAAGATTTCATAATTCTTCATAAGCTAATTTTAAATCATTGAGTTATAGCTACCTTTTCCAGTACTAAATTTAAAGCATGTAAACCATCTTTATCAAGGAGCTGTTCCATCCTATTCATAGCCTTTTGCCATTCAGGAATAATAGTTTCTAATAATTCTTCCCCCTTTTTTGTGATTGTTATTATGGGGAAATCATCTTTTGTAATTAACTCTGCTGTAAACAATCGGTTTAAATTTCGATTTAACGATGATTTTTCAAGTAGTGAAACCTCAGAAAGCCTTTTCTGATTCAAATTCCTATTAGTATATAGAATGAATAACAGCGCTAATTGGCTTTCAGTAATTCCAAAGGGTTTAATATGTTTTCTAAAAACATTTGCCGTAAATCTACTAAGTCGCATTACCTTACTAGAAATACAATCTTCTAAAATAATGGGATTAATCATTTTATAAATATACAATAAAAGTTGTATATACAACTCCTTAATTTATTATGCTTAAAACATGACCGTATATAAGGGATATTTGAAATAATATAGAATTATGAATTACGCGCATTTTGTGGGAGAGGCTACCAATTAAGCCCACCACATCATCTCGCCGTCAATATCAAAAGCTCACCGGGCTTTCGCTATTGCCACGTGTACTATAATGTACCGCGTTATGTAACTTTGCTTGGGTAAAGCAAAGTTTTCTTCTGCGATTTCCCTTCAAATTTTTCTTCTTAAAGCATCTTCTGAAAAGGTAATGGAACACTTATTATGCGATTCGAGCCTATCCTGAGTCAAGCGAAGGTATAGGCGAGGAGTGTAATGTGTGTGGAATGGAAAAAAGAATCTATTCCTAAAAATCTTATACAAGATGAATTCTAATAAAACAAAAATTATTAAAATATATACCGTACTAGTCTATATAATAAATATTCATTTCAATAATTAGTTATATAATTGATATAAAGCAAGTTATGTTATAATAAATAATAAATACTTATTTATTACTACTAAAAATTTGAGTATAAATGATTATTAACAAATCCATATTGACATAATGTCACTGTCAAAAGAATCAATTTTTATGACATATTGACAATAAAGTACTGATTATCGATATAATATAGACTTTTATCGATTTGGCATGCCAAAGCTAGAAGAAGTTTGCATAAAAATGTAGTTGGTACACATTTTGATTATATGATTTCAAATTTTAAATCATTTTTTATCATGGAGTCGAAAACATCCCACAAAGCCAGAATAAAATTCTCCTTGAAGAGCAAGGAATTTGAAATATCTGGAAACGAAGAATTTGTGAATGAACAAATCGAAAATTTTAAATCTATCATACAAGGTAGTCTTGAAAACCTTGTGGTACAAGAAAATGTTGGCATACAAAGAAAAAAAACAGTCCTCCTTCCGCCCACCGAAGACATTGAGGTAATAGACTATGTAGAAGAGAAGAAACATTCTAGCGCGAGTTCAGGATTATCTTTCGAGAATGTTATTGTTATAGACGGTGAAACAGTTAAGGTAATTGCGGATGTACCGGGCAATACTACCGCAAAGAAAATGATGAATGTTATACTACTATATATGTGGGGTAAAATGCAACTGGAGGTTTTGGAAGTTTCATTTAAAGAACTTAGGGACATGTGTGTTGATTATGGTGAAGTTGACAAACCCAACTTTTCAAAGCATATGAATAAGCAAAAGAAGCTTTTTCTTATTAGTGGTTCTGGACAGAGCCAATCGGCTAAGCTTATAAGACCAGGAATAAAAGAAGCAGAAAATCTTATAAAGCAACTTAATGGTGAGTAAAGTACATCCAATTTTGCTTGCTAGGTATGGCAATGAAATTACAGAACGACTCGTTGAATCCTACCAAGAGATAGAAGAGAATTTTGTGATGCAAAAATGGAAGTCTAGTGAATTAGATGCTGGACACTTTGTAGAATCGGTTCGAAGAATACTTGAATTTGAGTTGTTCGGGTCTTTTACTCCGTATGGTTCTAAACTGACAAATTTCAATGATGCCGTATTGAAACAGTACGAAAACGCCAGTGGAGACGAATCTTTTAGAATGTTGATACCTAGAACTTTGAAAAGTATTTTCAACATAAGGAACAAGCGAGGTGTCGGACATGTAGGAAAGATTTCACCAAATAAAATGGACGCGACTCTAATTTTTTATTCTGTTAAATGGGTGCTGGCAGAAATCATCCGGCTGACATCTGGTTTGGCAATTAGCGAAACCCAGAGAATAGTGGACGCTATAGCTGAAAGAAATATAGATGTTTTGTGGAAGGGCGAAAACTCGCAAAGAATCTTAAATAGTAAGGTCTCAGCGAAGAATCAAGTTTTAATTCTTCTATTTGATGAAAGTCCAAGGAAGTTAGAAGACATGCGCTTGGTTATTGAATACCAGAACAAACCAAACTTCCTAAAACTTGTGCTTGAACCTTTACATAAGGCAAGGTTGATAGAAGTAAATAAAGGTGATGGTAAATGTTGGATATCTCCATCGGGTAAAGCAGAAGCAGAAAGACTAATACTAAAATTAAATAAATAAAATATTATGGATGAAAAGTCGAAAATTAGAATAAACCTGACTTCCAGAGAATTTGAAATAGAGGGTTCTGAAGAGTTCATCGCAAAATACAATGAAACAATAGATTCCTTTTTGGACAAGATTTACTCTTCAGATTCTTCGCAGAATAGCCAATCCAGTGGTGAGAATAGCACTCTTGGAGAAGCCGTTGAAACCAATAAAGTAAGATCAAGTGATTCTATGGATTCAATTAGCGAACTGTCTTTTGGAGAGTTATATCATAAACTACCCAATAGCGCAAAGGATGTGGATAAAATTCTTTTGGCGGGATACTATGCTCAGCTCTTATCAGAAGAAAGAATTTTTTCAACACGAGAAGCGTCAAATTTGCTGGTTGAACAGGGGGTGAAATTATCAAATGCATCAGCATTTATGAAGTCTAATATGTCCACAAAAAAAGTGTTCAAGCATAAAGGTGGCTATAGGGTGTCTGATACAGGTATTGCCTATATTAAAAATACTTTGTTAGTCTAAGTGATAATTCAATATGGCAAGTACTATCTACTTCGATGAATCTGGAAATACTGGTCAAGATATGCTTAATCAAGACCAAAAAGTATTTGTTTTAGCATCCGTAAATTATTTGGTAGAACACCAACAAAAAATTAAAGAATTCTTGGGGGTAGATGGAGAAATACACTTTAAGAATTTGAAAAAAAGTGGCGCAGGTCGCAGAAAAATTCTTTCTTTTTTAAATAGTAAATGGATTCACGAACAATACGTGGTATTATACTATGTAAATAAAGAGTTCGCCACCTGCGGTCAGATCGTAGATTTACTGGCAGAAACTGTTCTACACCACAAAGGTTATGACATATATATTAATGGAAGACATATAGCCTATACTAATCATCTATTTTATTTTGGCAATTTTTTCTGGAACAAACAACTTTTTAAAAAATTCCTTGAGTCATTTGTAGAAATGGTACGGACAAAGGACGCAACAGCAATTAAAAATTTCTACATTTTGGTTGATGAGTTGTATAGCCAAATTGAAGAAAAGGAAATT
Source organism: Ulvibacterium sp. (assembly GCF_028285715.1). GTDB lineage: Bacteria > Bacteroidota > Bacteroidia > Flavobacteriales > Flavobacteriaceae > Ulvibacterium. The sequence continues at coordinate 701,746 of NZ_JANQOO010000035.1, read as the reverse complement.
CTAAAACCTATAAAGGAAAGTAAGAGGCATATTGATGAAATAATAGAAGCAATTGACCGCTTTACCATTGATGTAACTTTTTCTACTTTTTTAGTACTGTGTGATAAATGGTCTAAGCGTTTGGGGAAAAAAATTGATGTTCGTTTTGATCAGTCGAAACAATTAGAACATTATAATCTTTACATAGAAAAAACACTTGAATTGAGTAATACAACTAAAAAGAAAATTGAGATTGGATATGACAATAGGACAATGACTTTCCCACATCAAATAAATTCAGTTGAGTTGGTGAATTCTGTTAATGAATTTGGTGTTCAATGTGCGGACTTAATTGCTAGTTCTTTAGCGTTTGCCTACAATAATGAAGAGGGTCGCTTTGAGAAATTTTCTAAACAAATAAAAGATTCAAGATTATTTGAATTATCTAATGCACAAAGTATTTGGCCAACAGATGATGTTTCGCCAGAAGCTTTAGGAATGTCGCAGGGCAAAGGAATAAACCCGCTCGATTTTTTGGCTACCAATTTCCCGCAAGGTTTCAGGTAAATATGGTTCCATGATAAGATGATGGCAACCGGCCTAAGAGAATTTTGGCGAAAACAATAGGGGAGAAGAGCGGCCATATTTTAGGGGTTGGGTTACAATTTTTCTTGATAATCAACCCGATTCTTTTAACCTTGAAGTAGTCTTAATATTTACAATGGATCCTAAAATATAGCGACTGACCAGTACATTGTTTCCAAAATTATCTGTAAGCCTTGATTTTTTTGTTTCTTTTTTCATCAAGGAAAAAAGAAAAGATACTTTCGTTACATGCAAGATTTCCAAAGCCAAGCAGAAGAAGTATTAAAATCTGAAATGACCAATTCAGGTCTCGAAATCAGCATAAGGGAAAATGGCCGGGAAGGAGTCGATTTTATTGTAAAAAGCGAATCAGGAAAGCAGTCAGAAATCTTTTTACAACCTATGGACTTTATAGCGCAACAAAGCTCAAAAGTGCCAAAAGAACGGTTAGGAGAACCACGGGAAGACCTTTGGATAGCATTAATAGGCTTTATTCCTGAGAAAGAACCTTTAATATTCTTAATTCCGTCGAAAACCCTTGCAAATACTGATAATTTCATGTTTTTCGAGCATAATATCAGCCCACACACATATTTGTCGAATTGGGAAATAAAGGTCTTTACAAATGGTATGAAAGTGCTTGGCGAATATATTTTCCATAATCAAATAGAGTATTTTAAATAATAGCCCTTACCAACATTATGTCAAATAGAAAATAAAGAAAAGCCTAATTAGAAGATGGAGGGTAGCAAGTGCTAAGAAATTATCTCGCAGAGTAATTTTTAGCTGTTGCGGCCAGCTGACGTAATGGTTGTGAAAAATTTGTTGACGAAAATTTGAAGCAAGACGAGAATTTGAAAACGGCTAAAAGGTTTTGCTTTTTTTGGCGCTGGCCAAGCGTTGGCATATTGTGTTTAGAAATTAACGCCATAAAGCGTTTATTTCTAAAAAACAATCGAGCGATTGGCTGTGCGGCAATTTTACATAGCGACAAATTATGGTACAGCCGAAAGTTTTCTCGTGTGGATTTGCAGAATGTTCAAGATTAAAAAGAGTTCTAATCAATTGAAAAAAAATCTCGTAGCGTAAATTAAAAAGGTTGATGACCCTGTTGCTACGCGGAATAAAAGGAATACTGGCGAGGGATATTTTACATAATAGAATTATAGCTTACAGCTAAAAGGATTAATCAGAAATACATATAAACCAATCTGTACTATAATTTATATTATGTCAAATAGAATATCTGTTTTTTGTTATAAAACTCGCAGATTTCGCTATATCCTCCATTTATTTGAACACTTTATCGAAAAAAAAAAGAAGATTTAAGAACTATACCCCAAATTGCACCGTATAACAAAAATAGTAACACTATTGGCGTAAGAGAACGACTAACAAAGATTAACTAAAAAACTTATTGGAATAATGAAAAGTTCCCCTTTTTTTCTAACGGCATTGGCATTGATATTAATTACTACAGCTTGTAAAAAGGATGATGTAACTACCGTAATCCTTCAAAGTACCGAATATAGATTGCAAGCCATTGGACCTAATGGACTCACAGGAACCGTAACCTTTACCGAGGATAGCGATGGCAAAACGGAAGTTTTGGTAGAATTGGACGATGGTTCGTCCGTAGCCGTACATCCCGCCTATATCCGATTTAATACCTTGGATGAAGGTGGTGCTGTTGCCTTAACGCTAAATCCCTGTGAATGTCAGGTGAGCCGAACTACCGTTTCAAAATTGGATGTGGGAACTTCCATTTCCTATGAAGGCCTTTTAAAATTGGACGGACATGTAAGTATCCACGAAAGTCCCGATGATTATACGGTTATCTCTGCCGCCAATATCGGCACAAACGCGGAATAATACAGAAAAGAAATTTGAATACGAAAACCTGATTGTGGTTTCCAATCAGGTTTTTTTATGTTCCCATGGGATGTACCACTGCCAAGTCAGTAATTCCGCGCCCCATGTATGTACTCTTCCACGCTCCGTTGTAATTCATTAAACGCCAAGAACTGCTGCTGAACACGTTCTACAAAATCGACCGAATGTCGTTTAGGTCCCCGAAGCGATAGTATAATTTCCTTATTGGTACTACTGAGCGTATCCAGACCGTTCCTGAGGGCTTCTATCCGTTCGAACAAACTATAGGTTTTTGGCTCGCAGACGTAGGAATTCAATTTGTTCCGTAACTGTCCCACATTTTGTTGAGTACGTTCCAATTTCAGGACCAATGTACTCTTTTGAAGCTGGTCTTCAATAGGTGTTCTGTAATCTCCTTTTAGGGATTTCATAGGATACGGATTTAGGGGGTTATAGCCAATATCTCACAGTACAATTAAAATTAGGAAAAAATCGTTTCCCTAATCCGCCGATAATCAGACTTTAACGTTTTTTTAGAGTAAATTTTAAGTTTAGTTTAAAAACCCCGCATTTGATTTTCATGTGGCTTCTCTTTATCTTCCCCTATAATCCTAAATTACTTTTCATGAACATCCATTTTGAATATCATGATGTCCAGGCTAGTGGCCGACTGGAGGAATTGGCGTCCAAGAAAATCAATAAATTGGTGGATAAGTACGATTTTATCGTTAGGGCCGATGTCTTTTTTAAGACGGAGAATACTTCGGAACCGAATACGGGTAAAATCTGTAATATTCGACTTAGCGCCCCAGGTCCCCGACTTTTTGCTGAAGCAAGCCATGGTTCCTTCGAGGCCTCTATTTCGGAATCTGTGGACGACCTACAACGACAGTTGCGGAAACGAAAGGAAAAAATGAAGTCGCGTTAATGCCTAAGTCCGCACAAATGTTAATCTAGGATTTAAGATGAGGTGCCCGATATTGGACCCTAATCCTCCGTCTCGTCCAGGTATTCAATCTTCGCCAAGGTTTTGGAAAGTCGATGGGAAAAAGGATTCTCATTAAGGTCATTTTGTAAGGCCCTGCGCTTGCGCTCGGAAATATCCAAAGAGTCCAATAGCAACATTTTTTGGTGCATCTCCGCAATGCGCATTTGTTTCAGTGCCAACCGCTCCTCCACCGATTTTATGAGTCGCGGTTCAAAACGTTCCATGTAAGTCCTTTTGGTGACTTTCAATTCTTCTTTTCCCGTGTTTTGGGCAGTCAGGGTATGCAACCCTAAAAACAAGGTAAACAGCCCAAATGCGCAGTTCGCCAATTTTTTCATTTCAAATTCAAATACGGTTCTAATCCCAAAATACAACGTTTTTGGGACACCGCATGAATTCGGTGCCCTACCCCACGCTATACCGAATTTTACCTTCTTTTTATCGACTCAAATTAATAGTTACCTTTGGCACGTTTTGTGAACCTTTATTGCTATGAAATCCAGAGGAATCCTTTTTTTGGTCCTGCTGCTTTTGCAGTCGACCCTCGTTCTTGCCCAAAATGGAATTTCCAAGGCGGAAATCAGCTTTACCTTTGTGTCCAAGGATGTGGACGGCAGTATTTCCGGTTTTAGCTCCTCCTCCTCTATTGATCTGGACAATATAGCCACTTCAAAGTTTAACGGCTCTGTTCGTGTGGAAACGATAAAGACCGGGAATTTTCTAAGGGATTGGTCGCTAAAAGGGAAAAAATATTTTGATGCGGACACCCATCCAAACATCCGTTTTGAAAGTACTTCCATAGAAACTACCGATACAGGTTTTAATGTCATGGGCCAGCTCACGATAAAGGGAAAAAGTAAGCCCATTCGTATTGATTTCGTCCAAACCGGGAATCAACTGAAGGGTACCACTACCCTATTTTCCTCGGATTTTGGGATCAACATCAAAAAGGGACGGGAGGATAACGAAGTCATTGTGAATTTCCTCCTTACCCTGTGACCAATTGCCCAAAAACTTTCCCGTACCCCTTGTCATCGAAAAAATGGATTGTTAACTTGGCGCCTTAAAAATGCGCTATGTGGATATGGATTCTATTTATTGCCTTGGTCATCGTGTTCCTGGCCTTGGACCTTGGGGTGTTCCATCGGCATGAACATGTGATTCGAAGCAAGGAAGCCGGCATGTGGACCGCGCTTTGGGTGTCCATAGCCCTAGGTTTTAGCGGGGTCATCTACTGGTTGTTCTCCAATGGTTTGGTAGAAAACCCTACAGGATTAACGCCCAATACCGCCGTACTTAAATATGTAACGGGGTACCTCATAGAACTTTCCCTAAGCATCGATAATGTATTCGTCATCGCCGTCATCTTTAGTACGTTTAACATTCCCCCACTCTACCAGCATCGGGTCCTCTTTTGGGGAATTCTGGGCGCTATCGTCTTTCGAGGACTGATGATCGTTTTTGGTGTGGCCTTGATCAACAAATTCGATTGGATCATTTATGTGTTCGGGGCTTTTCTGCTCTATACGGCCTATAAGATGCTACGGTCCGACGATTCGGAATTTGATCCCCAAAAGTCGTTTATGTTCCGTCAGCTTAAAAAGGTATATCCCATTACCGCTACCCTCCACGGGCACGATTTTTTTGTAAAGCGTATGGGGGTCACCGCCGCCACTCCCCTATTCGTGGCTCTGGTGATCATTGAGGTAACCGATGTCCTTTTTGCCCTGGATAGCATACCCGCTATTTTGGCCATTACCGCAGATCCGTTCATTGTCTTCAGCTCCAACATCCTGGCCATTTTAGGACTGCGTTCCATGTACTTTCTGATATCCCGGATGTTGCAAAAGTTTCGCTTTATCAATTACAGCCTGGTGGTCATTTTGGCCTTTGTGGGTCTCAAAATGCTATTCGCCCATCAAATTGAACTGCCGGAATGGATATCGTTAACGGTAATCAGCGTATCCCTCGTTGCGGGCATCGTGGCCTCCTTGCTGATCCCTGAAAAAAAGAAGGAAACCGAGGACATGGAGCCAAAGCCCTAGCTGACGTTGACCCAGGCTTGTTGTTTGTCGCTGGCAATAATGGCTTCCGCCAATACCAATTCCCGCAATCCGGCGGTAAAATCGGGGAATTTCCATTCCGGTTGGGGTCGGCCCGTTCGTATGGCCTCATAAACTTCTTTGAACAGCTGCTTAGAGGTATCGGCAAAACCCTCGTTATGTCCTCCGGGATAGGAGGCAATTTGGCTGGCTTCCGTATGGAACAAACTGGGGTCCCGAAACAACACATCATTGGCTTCGTCCCGCTTTCCGATCCAAAGTTCATTGGGTTTTTCGGATTCCCAGGCCAGGCTCAATTTGGAGGCGGAGATTTCCAAGGCCAAACGGTTCTTCCGCCCTGCTGCCACTTGGCTCACGGTTACCGATCCCGTATGGCCATTGGCAAACCGAAGCAGCACATGGGCCGTGTCCTCCGTTGCTATGGGCACATCGGCATAGTCTTCAGGTTTCAAAAGCTTTCCGGAATAGGTCTCCACAGGAACCAGCGGTCTTTTTCGGGTCTTATGGACCGTGTTAAAATTGGCCATAACCTCTGTAATCTGGAGTCCGGTGATATATTCCAAAAGGTCCAAAAGATGGGAGCCGATATCCGCAACGGCTCGGGATTCGCCAGACTTCTCGGGTTCCAACCGCCAATTGTAATCGGTCTCATAAAAAAGCCAATCCTGAAAATAGGATCCCAAAACGGTATGAATGGTTCCCAATTCGCCCTTTTCCCGCATGGTTTTCATTTGTCGGATTAGGGGATAATATCGGACATTGAAGTGGACAGCATTCACACGGTTCTTGCTTTTTGCCAAGGCTACCAATTCCTCGGCCTCCGAGATTTTGGTCGCCAAGGGTTTTTCACAGACAACGTGCAGGCCCTGGGCCAAAGCCTTTTGGGCCATTTCAAAATGAAGGAAATTGGGGGTGCAGATATGCACACAGTCCAATGCATCACTGCTTAAAAAAGTATCATAATCCTGGTAATACTTTGCTACTCCCAATTGTTCAGCCTTCCTTTGGACAGCATCGTTGTGGTGATGTACGGAAACCACCTCCAAATCTGGTATTCTTCGTAGCGCTTCGATATGAATGGGGCCAATAAACCCTAATCCTGCAACCCCGATTCGTATTTTTTTCATGATAGTATCCGTTAATTCCTATTAATACCCACTGGGCGTATCCGCTATGACCACGTCCTTATCCGCCCCATCCCCAAACCTTTCCTTGGCCTCCTGGATGATGGCCACGGTGGCCGTTGCCCCAATACGGCTTACGCCTAAGGCCTTTACCTTTAGTAAATCGTCCAGGGTACGTACGCCACCGGCCGCCTTTACCTGTACTTGGGAATCGGAATGGGCACGCATCAATTCCAAATCTTCGGGAGTGGCTCCTTTATAGGTATAGCGTCCATCGGCACCTTTTACAAAACCGTAACCGGTACTGGTCTTTACAAAGTCCACCCCCAGTTTGGAGCATACTTCACAGAGCTTTATCTTGTACTTGTCCTCGGGGAGATGATCGTTCTCAAAAATAACCTTAAGAACACCATTATTGCCATGGGTCGCTTGGCATACCGCCGCGATTTCGCGCTCCACGTAGTCCCAATCCTCTTGTAGGACCTTTCCAATATTGACTACCATATCAATTTCAACGGCACCATCCTTGCAGGCCTGTAAGGTTTCTGTCACTTTGAGTTCTATTGTCGAATTCCCATGGGGAAAACCGATTACGGTACCGACCAATACACTGGAGTTCTTTAAAACTTCCACCGCCAAGGGAACAGCGTAGGGCTTTATACATACGGAAGCCACATCATATTCCAAGGCTATGTGGCAACCTTGTATCATATCCTCATCCGTCATAGTGGGATGTAAAAGAGAGTGGTCGATCATTTTGGCAAGTTCATTGACTTTAGGATGTGCTATCATCGGAAATATTGGGTTTTAATTAAAAAAATTACTTATCGCGTACTTTTCAGTATTGCAGTACAGCGAACTATAGATATGAAAGTCGGGTTTGCTGGTCAGGTACTTTCTGTTGATATGGAGTACAGGAGTATAGGGCTCCAGCCCAAGACGTTTTACAATGGTTTCCGGAGCATGTATGGCTCTTACATCCTGTAGGACTTTTAGAATTTCGATTGTATAGGTCTGCTGTAAGGTGGTAAACAGTGAACCGTTCCCCATAGTTCCCATTAGGTTGGGCACACTCTTTTGCGGAATATAGGTAAACTCCAACATCACGGGATGCCCCTCTACGCTCCTCAAACGTTCCAGAAAATAACAGCCTGTCTCCTTTTCGGAAGGGGCGAGCTCATAAAAAAATGGAGAGGGCCAAACTCCGATCTCCCCCATTTTTAGATTTTGGGTGGTGGAGGACAAGGCAGAGGATTCCAAGACCTCGGAAAACCCCTTAAAGGTCAAAAGGCCCAGGGTCTTCCGGTCATTGACCACCACACTGCCAATACCCATTCGCTTTTCGATAAATCCTTCGCGAACCAATTCCTGTAATCCTTGCCGTACCGTGGCCCGGGTAATCTTATATTGGGCGCTCAACTCGTTTTCGGAGGGCAATAGGGAACCTTTTGAAATGGCGCCCGAAAGGATACCCTGCTTTAGGTCCAGGTGCAGCTTTTTATATTGGGGCAACGTCTTTTCCACTAGGACAAAAATTGACGCAGATAGTTGCGACTGGTTAAGATCGCCGACTTAACATCTTCTTCCGATCCTTCAAAGGCCTTGTCCTCCACCTCAATGCAAACAGGACCTTTGTAGCCTACCGAAGTGAGGGCAGAAAAGAAATCGCGCCACCTCACATCCCCAAGTCCCGGTATTTTAGGTGAGTGATATTCCAAGGGATAGGCCAATATGCCCACCTTATCCAATTTATCCTTATAGACCTTTACATCCTTAAGATGAATATGGAACAGTTTTTCCTTAAAGTTATAGATGGGCTGTATTTCATCCATCTGCATCCAGACCAAATGGGAAGGGTCATAATTGAGTCCGAAATTATCACTGGGAATCATGTTGAACATTTTATCCCAAATGGCCGGGGAAATCGCCAGGTTTTTGCCCCCGGGCCATTCATCCCGGGTAAAAAGCATGGGACAGTTTTCGATCCCTATCCTTACCCCCTCTTTTTCTGCATGGGCTATGATATCCGTCCACACCTCCTTAAACCGGTCCAGATTATAGTCCACATTCTTGTTCGGATTCCTTCCTATAAAGGTATTGACCACAGGGATACCCAGTTTTGGGGCCGCGGAAATCAATTTCTTGATATGTTCAATATAGACCGCTGCATTTTCCGTATTGGGATCCAAAGGGTTGGGATAATACCCCAAGCCGGACAAGTAAACCCCGTTTTCCTGCAAGGTTTGCTGAATGGCATTTTTTTGGGCATCCAGGGTGTCTACATCAATATGGGTAACCCCGGCATAACGCCGTGTATCCTTACCCCCACTGGGCCAACACATGACCTCAATACATTGAAACCCATTTTCCGAAGCAAAATGGATAACTTCCTCAAAACGCTTTTCCGCTAGTATGGCACTTACAAATCCAAGGTGAAACATATTGGTGTTTTTACCAAATATAGGAATCCCAACCTGTCTATACAAGTTAATTTGAGAACATAAATGAATAACTATTTACAAAAGGAGAAAAAATCCATTGCTAAGGCAGTTTTACCATCCAAATATCGGATGGTGAAAGCCGGGTATATCAGTTAGACTTAAAAATAAGCTGGTAAATCTTGCCCACCGCCCAGTTGCCCAAAGGAAAATAGAGCCCAAAGAAAAGTGCCATTCCCAAGGAGAAATTACGGATACCAAAAAATTGGTCCAAGATATTATTCGGATAGGCGTATGAGGTCTGCAGGGCATATCCTCCAAATTCCAGGAGACACATGGCTATAAGGCCATAAGCGTATTGCATATGGAAGGGAAGGCCACGTAATAGCAGGGAAATAGGTACCATATATAGGATATAGGTGGTAATTACCTGCCACCAATAGGTGAATTTTGCGATTTCCACTTGTGTACCGAACCAGTTCATCCCCAAACCCCATACGAAATAGACAATACAATAGATCAGAATCAATCGCTTGTCTACTTGAAGTCGGGGCAGGGCCCATTGCAAAAATTCCTTCATTTTACTTTTTTGAAAGTTTGGTTTCAATAATATCCAAAGCGTCACCAACAGTCTGCATTTGTTCCATATCCTCATTTTCGAGCATAATATCAAAGGCATCCTCAACATCCAAAATAATATCCACCAAATGGGCGGAATTGATATTGAGTTCGTTGGTGAAATGGCTTTTTTCCGATATATCGGTAACGGATACGTCTTCGGGAAGGTAAATCTGTATGATATCCCTTAGCTTGTGATAGCGCTCTTCGTTCATCTTTTCATAGCAATTTGGACTCCGGGAAGTCGTTGAGGCATCAGTCGTTAAAAGCCCTAAAAATAACACATGCATTGACATCTCCAAAACCAAAACTGGCCTTTGCTATTATTTTTGGGGAATAAGGTATCGTTTTGACCGGGATTCTGGCCGGGTCTACGCTACTGGAAACCTCAGGGTGCAGATCATCACAATTGCTATTGCCAAATAGACATTGGTTCTGAAATTGCAACAAGGCCCCTACGCATTCTATACTTCCCGCAGCTGCCAAGCAATGGCCGAACAGGCTTTTAAAGGCATTGACATATGGGAATTCGGATCCCTCGCGTTCCAGGGCAAGGCTCCAATTTCTGATTTCTATAGGGTCCTTCGCCGTTGCGGTAAGGTGGCCGTTGATGACATCCACATCTTGCTTTTGAATTCCCGCTTGTGCTATCGCTTGCACGATACATCGTTGTACGGCTTCGTTATTGGGGGCGGTCATGCTACCTCCTGCACGTTGTCCTCCACTATTGACCGCTCCTCCCAACACTTCGGCATAAATTCGGGCTCCCCGGGCCTTGGCACTTTCCAAGGATTCCAAAACCAGGGCCCCCGCCCCACTCCCCGGTACGAATCCGGCCGCAGAGGCACTCAAGGGCCTACTGCCTTGCGTAGGGGTATCGTTGTACTGTCTGGGTAGGATTCGCATGGCATCGAAACCACCCCAAACATAGGGTCCACTATCACTGCAACTCCCAGCGAGCATACGCTCCGCCTTTCCCGAAGCAATGCGGTCATAGGCCATTAATACGGCCTCGGTTCCGGTTGTACAGGCCGATGAGTTGGTGGTCACTTGATTGCCACAACCCAAAATGCCCCCTAAATAGGCACTGATACCACTGGCCATGGTCTGCAATACGGTAGTACTTCCCAAACGCCGCACCTTGTGATCATCTACCAAATGAATGGACTCCCGAAATTTGTCGACACCCAAAATTCCAGTTCCAAAAACTATTCCGCTTTCCCAGTCGGGTTTGTCCAGATCCCGAGGTTTCAATCCGGCGTCCTTCCAGGCATCACTACCCGCAATGACCCCATAGACGACCCCACTGGCATTTAGACCTCGTAATTGCAGGGGAGTAAAATAGTGATGTACCAGATTGTCCCTGATCAAAGGCTCCCCGGCAATTTGACAACCAAAATTCAATTCCCTTAGTCGGGCTTGAAAACGGATACCACTCTTCCCATGCTGCAAGGAGTCAGCAAATTCTTCCAGCCCTACTCCATTCGGTGCACAGACACCCAAACCCGTAATAACGACCCTCCTATTCAATATCCTGCAACTTTAACATCCCTGAAATAATTCCCTTGCATACCAATTTTCCGGAAGCGTTGTGCATTTTTACCCGACATTTTAACTTGTTGAAACGAAAATAGATTTTCTCGGAGGTGACCGTCACTTTTTCATTGGGCAATACCGGATGATAAAAATCCATCTCGGAGCTGCTTAATCCCACCGCAATTCTGGCACCTTTGTTTTCCCTTATATATACCTCCATCAAAAAAATTCCCAAACACACCAATCCGATCTGCGCACAACACTCTGTTAGGATTACTCCGGGGGTAACCGGAAAATCCCTAAAATGACCCTGATAAAAATCCAGATTGGGTGAAAAAGTAAAGGCCCCAACTACCCCATCCTCGGTCACCTCCAGAAGTTCCTCTACAAAAAGAAAGGGTGCGGTATAAGGCAGTAAATCTAAAATCTCCTGATTCTTCAAAGTCCTATAGTTTATCTAAGGCTTTCACCGCCATCTACTTTTATCACCGTGCCCGTTATCCATTTGGCCTCTTCTGTGGTTAAGAGATACACGGCATTGGCCACATCCTCGGGGGTGGTCAAACGACCATTGGGATTGCGTCTTATGGCGCTTTCCCGTAACTTTTCATAACCGGGAATCCTTTGAAAGGCTTGGGTCTCCACTACCCCGGCCTGAATACAATTCGCCTTAATACCCATAGGTGCAAACTCCAAAGCGATATTCCGGGTCAAAGCCTCCAGGGTTACTTTTGCGGCGGATACAGCTGCATACCCCGGCCAGGCCTTGGTGTTACCTTCACTGGTAAAGGATATGATTCGTGCATCATTGGCAAATAGTCCCAATGTGACCAGATTTCGGGTCCAATCATAGAGACTCAGGGCCATGGCATTAAGGGTGAGCTGAAAATCCTGCTGGTTTAAGGTGCTTTGCGTTTCCCCATACATAGGCTTAAGGCTTCCCTTGGCAATACTATGTACCAAAACCTTTAGGTGCTGTCCTTCACCCAAATGGGTCTTTATTTCTTGAAGGGTTTCTTCCCTTTTTTCGGCATTGGCCGCATCCATATTAAAGCTCAACAATTGTACCCCCAAAGCCCTGATTCCTTGAAACTCCGATTCTATCCCTTCCAATTCCGATCGTCTATCCCGATGAACCACGAGGATATTAAAACCGTGGAAGGCCAATTTTTTTGCGGTAGCCAGCCCTAACCCACTACTACCGCCCAATACCAAAGCCCATTCTATATTTCTACTATTGTTCATATACGCTATTAAAAAACGTGTTGAGTCCTTAAGTCTTTAATCCTTGGTCTTTTGTACCGGCTTCCAGCCGCTAACCAGCGCCTACAAAACGTACTGTTTACCATTCCAACAACACGCGTTGTGCCGAAAACCCAGGACCAAAGCTCAATAGCAATCCTTGCTGCCCCTGTGGTATCTCCCGTTCCAAAAATCGTTCTAACACGTAAAGCACCGTAGCACTGCTCATATTGCCATATTTACGTAAAACCTCCCGGGTATCATCTATATTTTTCCCTAATTTTCCAAAAAGCTCCTCTACCGTCTGTACAATCTTCCGCCCCCCGGGATGAAAGATCAGGTGGTCCACATTTTCTATAGATGTACCCTGTTTTTTCAAAAAAGGATGGATTATCTTGGGGAAATGTTCAGCTATGGTCTCCGGTACCGAAGCGTCCAATATCATTTTTAACCCGGTATTCGTCAAATCAAAGCCCATTAGATGCGTGGCCTCGGTAAAGTGATACATGCCTTCCCCAACGATTCTGGGACCTGAAGCTTTGTCCTCGGAAGATAGCAGTACGCAGGCCGCCCCATCGCCAAAAATGGCAGCACTTACCATATTGGCCATGGAGAAATCGTCTAGTTGAAAGGTGGCCGTGGGACTTTCCACTGCTACGAGTGCCAGTCTTTTCCCAGGATTGGATTTTAGAAAATTATGGGCATATATCAACCCGGAAATTCCCGCGGCGCATCCCATCTCCGTTACGGGAAGCCGCACAATGTCCTGTTTGAGTCCCAAATCGTTGACCAAATAGGCATCCAAGGATGGAATCATGATTCCAGTACAACTTACCGTTACGATATAGTCCAATGATTCTGGTTGCCAACCACTTTGCTCCAAGGCCTTCTGCAAAACCGATTTTCCCAATTTCTTGACTTCCCTGACGTATATCGCGTTTTTTTCCTCAAAAGAAGTAGCCGTAAACACTTCTTCAATATCCATTATTCCGTACCGCCTTTCCACTCCGGCCCCTTCAAAGATTTTAATGACCTTCCTTTTAAACCGCTCCTCCTGACCGCTTAACCAGAAATCGACAAAAGGGAGGATATCCTTGGTATCCCTGGAATAGGCGGGTAATACCTTGGTGGTAGAAACTATACGTACCTCATTCATATGTTCGGGTTAGTCGGTGCATTTTAATGATCCATACATATCTAAAGGCCCATTGTCCCATAATTTTGTGTTCGACCCCTGAAATCCCTTTGGAAAATTGCATCAATTCAGCTTTGGTAAAACCGCGCTCTATAGAGACCAGGCCATCGTTTTTAGCGATTGCGCTATGTATAAAAATAAGGCTAAACATCTTAAAAAGGGAATACGCCAAAGGACTTCTTTGTAAATCGTTGATTACAACCCCAATATGGGCCAACGTACTGAATCGTTTTAGAATAGCGGGTATCTGTTCATCATAAAAATGGTGTAAGGTTAAGGTGGTTATCAGGATGTCACATGCCAGACCCTGGGTATCCGAATCCATGATATCCCTTTCCAGGTAGGTGATTTCAGGAAAATCCAAGGATGCCTTCCGGGCGATTTGTAGTGCATTCCCGTTTAAATCAATTCCGAGACACTTTACACTTTTACCGATTCGCCTAAAAAAGAAAACCACCTCACGTAGCATGGCCCCGTCTCCACAACCCATATCCAAAACCGAATAACTTTCCTTTGGATTTTGGGAAACAAGTTGGGCTACGGCCCTTATGGTGCCCTTGTTGCCTCCCAAAATCCGGTTGGCCCTGTTAATGTCCTGCAATACCTCCTTTAAGGTTTGTGGAGAAACTTTGGGGTCGTCCATCAGTTCCGCTTCCCGGCTTCTTTTTGAAAAATCCATTTTCATAGTATGGGCTTACCATGGGTTTGCTTGATCAAATATCGCAATAAGCCAGGCGAACGGGTGGCCAAACCCAGGGCTATATGTGATAATTTCTTGTTGAGCAGCAGTGATTGAAGTTGTCTGCCCATCCACAAGCGATTACCAAAATGCTGCTTCCATAAGGCCGTGTACCGTTTCTCCATTATGTCCCGGTCAAATATGGAATCGGTCAAATAACAATGTATCTGTTCCGAAGCCAGTTTGGCGGAATGGATGGCCATGGCCATCCCGTTGCCACAAAGTGGATGTATAAGCCCGGCACTATCCCCGCACATGATTATGTGTTCCTTTACGGTCTCCTTTGCTTCAAAAGAAACCTGGGCAATAGCTAAGGGTTCCTTGAACAAGGGCTCGGCGTTTTCCAAGAAAGCACACAGAAAGGGATTCCGGGCCACCACCTTCTCGTTGAATCCATGAACATCGTTTTCCTTGCGAAAACTACGGTATGAAACCAAATAGCAAAAGTTTACGGCCCCGGTTTCCGTTTTGGAAAGCCCACCGTAGCCTCCTTCAAAGGTATGGAGCGCCACAAGGTTATCCGGAAAATCCTTATAGGCGTAATGGGCCTTTATACCTAACCAATGTGATTTTTTCCGAAAGAAAGGTCTGTTCAAATGTTTGTCCAGATTACTCCGCTTCCCATAGGCGCCAATTACCATTTTGGCTGAAAATGCATTACCGGATGCCGTACGTACCTCAAATTGGTCATCTGCAAATTGTATGTTCGTTACATTTTCGAAAACAAAGGGTATGTTTCTTTTTAAGGCCGACTCATACAGCAGGTTATCCAAGGCATATCGGCTGATTCCCTTTCCGCCCAAGGGAAGTTTGCCCTTTATGGATTTTCCGGACACCGTGCTTAGTTGCATGGTATCTATGGAAACGATGTTGTGGGCATCCAGGGAAATCCCAAGTTTTTTCAGATAGGGAACTACTTCTGCCGAAACATATTCCCCACATACCTTGTGATGGGGATATTGCTGTTTTTCGCAAACCAATACCGCATGTCCATTCTGCTCCAAATGCAAGGCGGCGGTAAGACCTGCCAATCCGCCACCAACAATAATCACCTCAAAATACTCCACTAAGGAAAGATAGACATTTCAAAAAAAATCCCGACCAAACGATCGGGATTTACTAGAAAAAAATGGAACTTTTCTAATTCTTTGATTGGGTTCTGGCTTCCTGTTTCAATTCATCACTTGCCATAATGGCCAATTCTACCCTCCTGTTCTTTGCCTTTCCTTCCGAAGTGGTATTATCGGCAACAGGCTGGCTCTCACCGTACCATTTTGTGGTAAACCTTCCACTGTCCAGACCTTGGGATACCAGATAATTGGAAACGGATTCCGCACGTTGTTGGGATAATTTCATATTGTACTCATCGGGACCGGCACTGTCCGTATGACCTTCTATCAAAATAACGGATTTGGGATATTCCTTGAAGATCCCTGCCAATGTATTTAGGGTTTCGGCCGAAGTGCCTTTTACATTGGACTTATTGGTATCAAAATATACGCCTTGACCTTCATTAAAGGTAACATTGATTCCCTCACCAACACGGGTAACCTCGGCTCCGGGAATTTCCTCCTCAATACGTTCGGCCTGTCGATCCATACGATCTCCGATGTAACCCCCGGCAACACCTCCAATAGCCGCGCCGATAAGGGCACCAAGTACGGTATTGCCCTTGCCCACATTGTTTCCGATAACACCGCCGATTACAGCACCACCACTGGCCCCGATTACGGCCCCCTTCTGTTTGTTATTGGCGTTCTGAACCGTTTTACAACTAATGACCAAAGTAAGGGCCATCATTACATAAATACTCTTTCGTATAGCTTTCATTTTCTTTTATTTTATTGTTTTTTGGTGAAGTCGTAGACTATGGTAACGGATTCTCCGTCCACGGACACATTGGATTTAAGGGTCATGCTTTGTTCGGATAATGAGGCGATATTTAAACGATATCCTACACCGCCATCTATATCCTTATTCTTTTCGTTGATAAATTTAAACTGCAGTTGGCTCGTATAGTTTTCCGGACGTTCAACAACGGACCAACGGATGTACCTATCCCCACCGTTGCAGAGGGTAGATGGACTAATAGTATAGCGTCCTGTACTGTTGTTATCCCTAAAGAACCATTCACTGTCCTCAAAACAAATATCTTCGGCATCGTTAAAAATGACCGATTTGAAGTTTCCGGTATTGTTCTCATAGGAAACATTGTCCAAGTTCCAAGTACCGCTTAAGAGGTTTCTCTGACCTCGAGCCGATTTGGAGACCGAACAGGATACGGATAACAGGGCAAAAGCCGTCAGCAGTAAAAAGGTTTTTTTCATTGGTGTTATTTTTTTGGTTTTCCTATATACGGGCCAAGACAATTTTTGGCCTTTTATTTTTGACAATATTTTGTTAAACCTCATCGGGTTGTTCTCGATGGCCATGTATGGTTATTGATCAACCTTTGTTTAACCTCGATCAATAGGCCAACAGCTCCTGTAATTCCTCGGCAAAACGCTTTTTGGGGAGGTAATTGTCCTCCAAACTCTTGGCAAACGGAATGGGCGTCTCCAAGCTGGCCACCCGCTTTATGGGACCATCCAAAGAGGCAAAACAATTTTCCGTGACCAAAGCGGAGATATCACTTGCAATACCCCCGAACAGACTATCCTCCTGAAGAATAATCAGTTTCCCCGTCTTTTTTACCGAATCATAGACCGTATCCATATCCAAAGGGGCCAACGTGCGCAGATCGATGAGATCGGCCTCGATTTCAGGTTGACTTTCCAAAACCTCCAGAGCCCAATGGATTCCCGCTCCATAACTTACTATGCTTATGGCCTCCCCCTCTTTCAATATCTTGGCTTTTCCGAAAGGCAATGTATAGTAATCCTCGGGTACATCTTGATATACGCTGCGATACAGGCCTTTGTGTTCAAAGAACAAAACGGGATTGGGATCGTTGATGGCCGTGGCCAAAAGGCCTTTGGCGTCATAAGGGAATGCAGGATAAACCACTTTTAATCCCGGGGTCTTGGTAAACCAGGCCTCATTGGTCTGCGAATGGAATGGCCCCGCACCTACCCCGCCCCCGCAGGGCATACGGATAACGACATCTGCCTTTTCGCCCCAACGATAATGCGATTTGGCCAAGTAATTTACTATAGGGTTGAAGCCGCTACTCACGAAGTCGGCGAACTGCATCTCCATAACGGCCTTCATTCCGTTAATGGACAATCCCATGGCCGTACCCACGATACCCGACTCACAAATGGGCGTGTTGCGGACCCTTTCCTTGCCAAATTTCTCCAGAAAGCCTTGCGTTATCTTAAAAACACCGCCGTACTCCGCGATATCCTGACCCATGACCACAAGATTATCATGCCGCTCCATAGATTGTTGCAATCCTTTGGAAATAGCATCCACTAAACGTATATTTTTGAATTTTTCTTTTGGTTTAACTTCTTGATAATCATAATTTTTAAAGACATCATTTAATTCATGAGTTTCAGTTGAATCAATACTGTCTTCCGCAAAGGCCTTCTTCAGGTTTTCCTCAATCTCATGGACTATGACCTTTTTAATGGTTACTTCCTCTTCCTCGGAAAGGATCTTTTGGTTCCGCAAATATTCGGTGTAGTTTTCCAAGGGATCTTTGGACGCCCAGTGATCCATCAAGGCCTGTGGCACATATTTGGTTCCGCTGGCCTCTTCATGGCCCCGCATCCGGAATGTTTCAAATTCCAACAAAATCGGTTGTGGGTTCTTGCGAATTCGCTTGCATAGGGAATCCACCATGGTATACACCTCCAGAACGTTATTGCCATCAATGGTATGGGATTCCATACCATATCCTATCCCCTTATCCCTTAGATTTTTGCAATTGTACTGTTCGTTGGTTGGCGTAGAAAGGCCGTAGCCATTATTTTCAATGCAAAAAAGGACCGGAAGGTTCCAGACCGAGGCTATGTTCAATGCTTCATGAAAATCCCCTTCACTGGTACCCCCTTCTCCGGAAAAAACGGCCGTTACCTTGCCTTCATTTTTGAGGAGATGGGCCAAGGCAATCCCATCCGCAACCCCAAGCTGGGGGCCTAAATGGGAAATCATACCTACAATTTTAAACGCCTGTGTTCCAAAATGAAAGCTCCGGTCCCTGCCTTTTGTAAATCCACTGGCCTTTCCTTGCCACTGTGCAAAAAGCCGATGCAAGGGAATACCCCGGGTCGTGAAAACACCCAGGTTGCGGTGCATGGGAAGTATGTATTCATCGGGCTGCATGGCACTGGTAACCCCCACGGCAATTGCTTCCTGACCTATACCACTGAACCATTTGGAAATTTTCCCTTGACGCAACAGAATCAGCATCTTTTCCTCGATCATCCGGGACTTCTGCATCCGCTCATAGAGGTCGATTTGGGTCTGGATATCCAACCCCTTATTTTGGTACTGCATGTGCGTGAATTAAGACAGGGCAAAAGTAGTGAAAAACCTTCCAATCCTTAAATTGGTTTAAAGAACGATGCGCCATTATTTATTAACTTTGGCCTATCTCAGAATTCAAAGATTATGGATACGATACCCAGTGTAGATTTAAGGGAATTTACATCCGGACAACCGGATAGGAAGCTAAAGTTTACCCAAGACATCGGGGACGCCTTTGAACAGATAGGGTTTGTGGCATTGAGCGGCCACTTCTTGTCCAACGAATTGGTAGAGGAGCTTTATGCCGAAATTAAGGGATTCTTTGGTCTTCCGCAACACATTAAGGACAAATATGAAATTGAGGGAATCGGCGGGCAAAGAGGGTATACCTCTTTCGGCAAGGAGCACGCCAAAGGCAGAAAGGAAGGGGATTTAAAGGAATTCTGGCATTTTGGACAATTTGTGGAGAACGACCCTGTATTGGAGGCGGAATATCCAGCAAATGTGAAGGTAGATGAACTCCCCAATTTTAACAAGGTCGGCAAGGAAACCTATAAAATGCTGGAAAAGACGGCCCAATATGTTTTACGCGCCTTGGCGTTACATCTCGACCTGGAAGAAACCTATTTTGACCCCTATATTACCAATGGGAACTCCATCCTTAGGCCCATCCATTATCCCCCGATAACCCAAGAGCCCAAAAACGCCGTACGGGCCGCCGCACATGGCGACATCAATTTAATTACCTTATTAATGGGTGCCCATGGGAAGGGGCTTCAGGTACAAAATCATAGAGGCGAATGGATCGATGCCGTGGCACGTCCTGACCAACTTATGATCAATGTGGGGGACATGTTGTCCCGACTTACCAATGACAGACTGAAGTCCACCATACATCGGGTGGTGAATCCTCCTAAGGAGCTATGGGGCGTTTCCCGTTATTCGATACCGTTTTTTATGCATCCCATTAGCCAAATGCCCCTAAATTGTTTGGAACACTGTGTAGATGACGAACATCCCAAACACTATGCGGATATTTCTGCAGGCGAGTTTCTACATGAACGATTGATCGAATTGGGATTGATAAAAAAATAATTTTTCCAACCAAAAAGTAACTAAACCTTGCGAAAAACGATACGATTACTCCTTTTCTCCCCCATCTTGTTCCCATGTATATCATGTAAGGAACATCCCGAAGTAATTAAAAAACGGCCCAACATACTTTTTATTCTGGCGGATGATCTCGGTGTTCACGACTTAAGCAGTACGGGGAGTACCTACTATGAAACTCCTAACATAGACCGCATTGCATCGGAAGGGATGGTCTTTGAACAAGGCTACGCCGCCAGTAGGGTGTGCAGCCCTTCCCGGGCCAGTATCATGACGGGGAAGTTTACGGCACGACATGGCATTACGGATTGGATAGGGGCCAAATCCGGGACGGCTTGGCGGGATCATAAGAGGTACGATAAACTGTTGCCGGCGGAATATGTCCACGCCTTGCCCAAAGCCGATGTGGTCTTGCCCGAGGCTATAAAAGCCGCAGGATATACGACCTTCTTTGCCGGAAAATGGCATTTGGGCAACAAGGGGTCTTATCCCGAGGAGCATGGATTTGACATCAACAAGGGTGGATGGGAAAAGGGCAGTCCTATCGGAGGCTATTTTTCGCCATGGAAAAACCCAAATCTCGAAAACTTGGTCGATGGGGAAAACCTATCCATGCGTCTGGCCAAGGAAACTTCCGATTTCATTAAAACGCATAAGGATTCCACGTTTTTTGCCATGCTCTCTTTCTATGCGGTACATGGCCCCATACAGACCACCCAAAACAAATGGGCAAAATATCGCGAAAAAGCCACAAATACCGGATTGGCTGAGAATGGCTATGTCATGGAACGAAATCTTCCCATACGGCAGGTACAGGACAACCCAATTTATGCCGGTCTGGTGGAAAGTATGGATGATGCTGTAGGTTTGGTCCTAAATACACTGGATCAATTGGGTCTTGAAGAGCATACCATAGTCATTTTTACCTCGGACAATGGCGGGGTCGCTTCCGGGGATGCTTTTTCGACGAGCAATCTTCCTTTGCGTGGCGGAAAGGGATACCAATGGGAAGGCGGCATCCGGGAGCCTTATTTTATCAAGGTACCGTGGTTGGACAACAAGGGAGGCCGTACCGATTATCCCGTATCGGGAACGGATTTTTATCCCACGATTCTCGATCTGGCCGATATCGACCCCTTGCCCGGACAACATATGGACGGCATAAGCCTAAAACCCGTGCTGGAAGGGAAGACCTTGCCCGAAAGGACTCTTTTTTGGCATTATCCGCATTATGGCAACCAAGGCGGCGACCCCTCTTCCATAGTCCGCAAGGGCAAATGGAAGTTGATCCATTACTGGGAAGATGGTAGCCAGGAACTTTATGATCTGGAGGAAGACCCAGGGGAGCAAAAGGATGTTAAAGCGGAACACCCTGAAATAACCGCAGATTTAAGTAGTGCGCTAAAATCCTGGTTGGCAGAGGTCAAGGCGGTTATCCCCGAAAAAGACGCTGAATATGACCCAAAAATGGACGAGCTTCGAGATGCCCGTATTACTAACGAGTTGTGGCCCAAATTGGAAAGGGAACGTTTGGAATTCCTTTCCGAAACCTTTGAACCCAATGCAAATTGGTGGGGGAGCCAAACGACTACCGATTAACCAAAAAGTATTCAAGAATGGATCTTAAAGACCAGCTCAAAAACCTTTTCCCGGACCATATTCCGGAGGAAGGAGAAGCAAAACCCCATGCAAAACCCGACATCTGGCTACAGGACGACCCCATCCTTTGTAAATATGAAAAACGCAAAGGCAAACCCGTTACAATTCTGGAAGGATATAATGGGGCGGATAAGGACTTTAAAAAATTGGCCAAGGAATTGAAAACACGGTTGAGCGTAGGTGGCTCTATTAAAGGTGAAATTATCATCATTCAAGGGGATTATCGTAAAAAAATAATGGAAATCCTTACGGAAAAGGGGTTTAAGGTAAAACGTGTGGGCGGGTAAAATATCCGTTCTTTTATTGCGATGCCTTAACACTCAATGAGTTGCGTAGTTTTCTGTTAATTTTTTTTGTTTTTTTCGATTAAATGTTACTTTTAACCGATTAAACCTAAACCGAGACCATTTTATGAGTTCCCTACTA
The DNA here is from genome assembly GCF_028285715.1 of Ulvibacterium sp. GTDB lineage: Bacteria > Bacteroidota > Bacteroidia > Flavobacteriales > Flavobacteriaceae > Ulvibacterium. The sequence continues at coordinate 679,759 of NZ_JANQOO010000035.1, read as the reverse complement.
CATATTACCAACGGAGACAGTTTCACAGAGCGGTTAAAAACGCTTGATTTTAAGGGGGACATCATTACTTGGCGTGAAATGTTGTGTGAGGGCCGAACCGAAACCAACGTGGGCAGTGAATCCTTCTGGAAGATCCGATTTGAGTTTCTACATAAGAATTATAAGGTCTCCAAATCTTGGTTTATTGAGAAGACGTTAAAGGAATACCGATCACTTTGCAATCACAAACAACAAGACCAGATCATTTTGTGGTTTGAATACGACCTATTCTGCCAAATAAATCTGTTGGCCGTGGTCAGTTGGCTCAAGGCCAACCGAAAATATGCCGAAATTTCCTTGGTTTGCAGTGGAAAGGAAGATGAATCCGAAAGGTTGTATGGTCTTAACGAACTCACAAACGAACAATTACAAAAATTGTTCGACCATCGGATAATTCTAAATCAGGATGACATAGAATACGCCGATTACATTTGGCAGCTGTACTGCAGTGACAATCCCATACGCCTTGAAAATTTGACCGATTTTGGCGATTTTCAGTTCAACTACCTTTCCGATGCCATTCAGGCGCATCTAAAGCGGTTCCCTACCATTAAAAATGGGCTGAACAATGTGGAAAACCATGTGTTGAACCTTTCCTTGGAACATAGACCCAAGTCAAAACGGGAACTCATGGGTACTATTCTTCGGAATCAGGGGATTTATGGTTTTGGCGATTCCCAATTTGAACGTGTTATCTCCTTATTAAAACCTTTGTACACCTCTTTTAACCCTGTGAGGCTTTCCAAAAAAGGCAAGGAGATACTAGAGGGAAAAACCAACTATTATTCCGCTATGAGGGATAATGAGGCCTATTTGGGAGGTGCCTTAAAATACAACTATCTCTACAATACGGATTCTAACAGAATACTTAAGCTCTAAGGGTATTCATGAAATTCGAGAAGTCCGAGCTCATCCTTAATCCGGACGGCAGTATTTACCACTTAAACCTGTTACCAGAAGACATTTCGGAGACCATTATTACGGTCGGTGACCCTGAACGGGTATCGGACGTTTCCCGATATTTTGACCATGTTGAGGTAAAAAAGGAAAAAAGGGAATTCCATACACATACCGGAACTTTAAACGGCAAAAGGCTTACCGTTATCTCCACAGGAATCGGTACGGACAATGTAGATATCGTTTTAAACGAGCTGGATGCCTTGGCCAACATTGATTTTGTGAGCAGGAAGCCCAAAGAAAATCGTATACGATTTGAAATAATCCGCATTGGCACTTCCGGTGCCTTGCAACCCGAAATTCCCATCGATTCTTTCCTGTTAAGCGAATATGGAATCGGTTTTGATGGTCTGCTTTATTTCTATAAAAGCGAATCCATCCGGCACTTGGAAATTTCCGAGAATTTAAGGTTGCATTTGGGATGGGAAGACGTCCCTATGCGGCCCTATGTGGTAAAATACGATCAAGATTTAGCGGATAAAATAAGCGAAAATCGTATACGATTAGGGGCAACTGTCACTAATTCAGGATTTTATGGCCCTCAAGGAAGGCGATTACGCCTTGAGCCCAAAGATGATGATTTCCTTTCCAAACTAACAGCTTTCAATTTTAAAAACCTGCGCATTACCAATCTGGAAATGGAAACTGCCGGTATTTACGGGCTTGCGCAATTACTGGGACACCGTGCAATTTCGCTCAATTGTATCCTGGCCAATCGGGCTACCGGGAAGTTTTCAAAAAATGCCCAAAATGCGGTCGATAAATTGATTCGTTTTACCCTGGAGGGCCTTACTTCTTCATGAATCGGTAGCTTAACATTCGCTTTAACTAAAACGAAGCTCTATTTCCTACTTTTGCCCTTACATGGAAAAAGAAATATACAAGCACCGCGATGTAAATTGGCTCTTTTTTAACGAACGTGTGCTATTGGAGGCAGCGGAAAAGACTACCCCACCCTTCGAACGTTTAAAATTCCTCGCGATTTTTTCGTCCAATCTTGATGAGTACTTCAAAGTTCGGGTTTCCCAACTACGTCAGCTAAAAAAGGTAGACAAACCGCTCCGCAAGAAATTGATGCTAAGACCTAACAAAAAACTAAAGTACATTTTAAAGGTTATTGATGGCCAACAACAACGTTTTGGGAGCATTCTAAGGGATATCTTGGAGGATTTAAGAGGACATGACATCCATTTTCCCGATTTGGACCACTTAACCGATGCCCAGAAGAAATATATATCGGAATATTTTGCCGAGCACATTCAAAACGACTGTGAAATACTGGGAATGGATGAGAACCCCAAGTTAATGGATGGTAGATTATACCTTTTGGTATACTTTTTCGATGAAAATTTCAATTTTGTCAAAATCCCTACGGATAGACATCCTCGATTTGTCGAAATTCCCGGGGAAGGCACCACCTATGTCTTCTTGGATAGCGTTTTAAAAATGAATTTGGAAAAGCTGTTCCCCGAAAAGCAAATTGCGGGAAGTTATGCTATTAAACTTTCCCGGGACGCCGAATTGTACCTGGAAGACGATTATGGGGACACCGCCCTGGTAGAGCGTATTTATGAATCCTTGGGGCAAAGAAAATCGGGACAACCCACACGTCTTCTCTATGATTCAAAAATGCCCGAAAATCTAAGAAAGTCATTGCGCAACCATCTTAATTTGGGCAAGGTAGACCTTTTCCCGGGCGGTACCTTCCATAATTTTTCCGATTTTTTTGGTTTTGGCAACCCCACTGGAAACCCCAAATTGAATTATGGGCAAAAAGAACCGCTGCCACACCCCGTGCTTTCCAATTCCACCGATTTTTTCGCGAGCATCGCCGAAAAGGACAGCATAGTTCATTTTCCCTATCAAAGCTTTGATTCGGTCGAAAAATTCATGCTTACGGCAGCCCGGGACGAACATGTGGAGCACATTAAAATGACACTTTATCGGATTGCCAAAACCTCCGTACTGACGGATGCCCTGCTTACCGCCCTTGAAAACGGCAAGAAAGTAACCCTATTTATCGAGGCCAAGGCCCGTTTTGATGAACGAAACAATATAGAGTGGGGAAAAATATTCCAAAAGCAGGGAGCCCAGGTATTCTTTAGCGTGCCCAATATCAAAGTACACTCCAAAATAGCGCTTGTGGAACGCCGCGAAGGGCGGGTACTACGACGTTATGCCTACATAGGTACCGGAAATTTCAATGCAAAGACGGCGAAATTGTATTGTGACCATGGCCTTTTTACCGCCCACCCACAGATTACCGAGGACCTGCACCAAGTTTTTTCCACTTTGGACCGTAAATTGATCGTTCCCAAACTAAAACAGCTTTTGGTTTCGCCCTATACCACACGGCACACCTTTCTGCAATGCATAGAAAATGAGATTAAGCATCGTCTAAAGGGAAAATCGGCTTCTATCAGCATAAAGATGAACAGTCTGGAGGATAAGACCATGATAGATGCCTTGTACAGGGCTAGCGATGCAGGAGTTAAAATACGGCTTTTGGTTCGGGGATTTTGCTGCTTGGTGCCCAATACCAAAGATGAGGCCCACCCCAACAGGGAACCTATACAAGTGACCAGTATCGTGGATCGCTATTTGGAACATGGGCGGATTTACGTATTCGAAAATGGAGGGGACGAGAAGATGTATATAGGTTCGGCCGACTGGATGGGCCGAAATTTGGACAGGCGTATCGAAGTATTGACCCCTATCCTGGATAAAGCAGTCTTTGCGGAACTCAACCATATCCTACAGCTTCAATTTAGCGATAATGTCAAGGCCCGGATTCAAGATGCCTCGGATAGCAATGAAAGGGTACGGCAAGAGCAAGGTGGGAAGGCCATACGGTCACAATACGCCATTTATGACTATCTTCAGCTAAAACTAAAAAAATGAAAACGGTAAGGATAGTGGGCGTTCCCGAACATTTTAACCTTCCGTGGCACATGGCCATTGAGGAAGGGGCTTTTCAAGAAAGGGGTATTGATCTGCAGTGGACGGATATTCCTGAAGGTACAGGCAGAATGTGCCAAATGTTGCAAAACCGTGAAACGGATCTGGCCATAATCCTGACTGAGGGAATGGTTAAAAGCATTTCCGACGGAAATCCCGCCAAGATTGTTCAGGAATATGTTTCCTCTCCCCTGCTCTGGGGTATCCATGTAAGTGCTAAAAGCGATTTTAAGGCGGTTTCCGAGCTCAAAAACACCACGGCGGCAATTAGTAGGTTTGGAAGCGGAAGTCATCTCATGGCCTTTGTAAATGCGCAGAAAGAGGGCTGGGATACCGATGCCTTGCCTTTTGGGGTCATCAACAACTTGGAGGGCGCCGTTGAAGCCTTGACCCAAGGGCAGGCCGATTATTTCATGTGGGAGCACTTTACCACCAAGCCCTTGGTGGATAATGGGACTTTTAGAAGATTAGGCGACTGCCCTACCCCATGGCCCTGTTTTGTAATAGCGGCAACGGATGCGTTTTTGCAAAACGATACCCGGACCTTGGAACATGTTTTGGAGATAATAAATCTGTACACCTCGGAATTTAGGCGAATTCCGAGTATAGATAGGACCTTGGCGAATAGGTATGGCCAGCAATTGGAGGATATTCAAAAATGGCTTTCGTTGACAAAATGGAATCAACAACAAATTAGTGTTCAAAATATTGAAAACGTGATTAATACACTAATTGAATTAAAGTTGATTAATAAGCAAATAAGGCCAAGCGATATTTTAGCTTCCCTGTAATTTCGCATGTTACGAAACAACTTCGCCGATGTTCCATGCTTCAGTCAAGACCATTTCCACAATGTTACCTAGCATCTCACCAAACTATGGGCTCCTTCCCCATTTGCTGCAGCAAGGCATTGGTTTTGCTAAAATGACGATTCCCGAACCAGTACCCCTTGTTGGCACTTAAGGGAGAGGGGTGGCCCGATGTGAGAATGTGGTGTTTGCTTTTATCGATTAGAGCGGCCTTCTTTTTGGCGAACCCGCCCCAAAGCAGAAAAACCACGCCTTCCCGACTGCTCGAAAGCTTTCGTATAACGGCGTCCGTAAAGGTTTCCCATCCTTTGTTTTGATGGCTTCCCGCCCGATGCGCCCTCACGGTAAGGGTAGCATTGAGCAGAAGAACGCCTTGCTCGGCCCAGGATTCCAAATTGCCGCTTTTGGGATAGGGTTTGGCGACATCCACCTTTATTTCCTTGAAAATATTGACTAGCGAAGGGGGATGTGGAATTCCATCCTTTACCGAAAAACAAAGCCCGTTGGCCTGCTCCGGGCCATGATATGGATCCTGACCTATGACCACCACCTTGGTTTCCCAAAAAGGACTATGGTCAAAGGCGGCAAAAATATCCTTCCCTTTGGGGAAACAGGTATAATTCTGATACTCCTTCCGCACAAAATCGGCCAAGACCTGAAAATAAGGCTGGTCAAATTCCGAATTCAGTTGTTCCTTCCAACTGGGGTGAATGTCTACGTTCATGGACATACTTTGTCGATTGGGAACCACCGGTCGCTCCTTCCCTATGCAATCAGGGGAATTCTCGAAGCAAACGCCAAAAAGGCTTTCGGAGGTCCGAATCAAAAGTAGTCAAAAAACCTTCGCAAAATTAGGAGTGATAGACGCCAAAAAAATAAAAGAATGGACGCCCAACCAGCCCATTAACTGGGATTATCGGGAAACCTGCTGTTCCAAGGCCTCGTTTTGGGCAAATCGGTATTTTAGGACATTAAGGTAACGTAGGGCATTCCTGTCCCTGTAATCCGCGTAGGATTTGGAGGCCCAATCCATAGCCTCTACCAAATTCCCGTTTATCTCGTTTATAATGGCCATGTTATAATGGGCCCGACCGGCAATCTTTCGATTTGGGTTGTTAATTTCCTTTTCCCATAATTCCGCGGCCCCATCCCAGTCCCCGGTCTGTGCCCTGCGTCTGGCTATTATAAAATTATCCGTTCCGCGCACATAGTAATCCCGTGATATACGAATACGAAAGGGCAATAAGCGCAAGGCATAGGAACTGCCCATATTCTTGCTAAGCTCTACCACGCCCTCATTTCTATTGGCAATTGCCTCCACGGCCTTTATAGGGTTTAAGCCTCTGCCCATGGAGGTTAGGCCCTCGTTGAAGACAAATTGATCTACAATGCGTCTTTCCGAAGGATAGTATATCCGCCATCCGTTCTTTATCAGTGTCCGTAGGTGAACCTCATGGGCGGGAATGGGCACCTCAATACCCAAACTGTTGGGCAATTGCATAGTAGTCATGTTGTAGGATGCCTTGGTATCCGTATCATAAAAGGCCAAGGAAAAAATGGCATCTACATGGTGTATGGCACAAAGAGATTCTATTTTTTCCCACGAAAGGGAAGCGGGAAACACACCCAATCCCTTACTGACATCGGTATCCGATAGGATTTCTACCTTTCCAAAGGAATCGTGGCGCTCTAACTCTTCCTTAAGGGCGGTAACTGCGGCATGTGCGCCCTTTTTATCGAGTTCAAGCCCCTCGGCGGAAAGTATTTTATCGATTTTGTCCAAGGTCCGATTGCCCTCAGAGGGTGCACTTCGGTCAATAATGCCGATGTTTACGACTTCCTTGGGCAGATGCACGGGAGCAGGTTCCAATGCCCCCATGGTTAATTGGTTTGTTGCACTACAGGATGAAATGAGCAAGGCGAGGCCAAAGCCGATGGCGAGTAGGTTAGGATTTTTCATTGGGACGAAACAATTATGTCGCTTTTTTTTAGCGGACATTTGGTTTGTTTTAAAAACTCAAAAAGTCCATGAATATTGTAGTAACTCCAATTCAAAAAGCCGAGAATCGAATATTTTAAACAAAAAATGAGGGTTCATCGAAAAAATGGAGAATTTAGCTTTTTATCAAAAGAGCCATTAGAATTATTTAGTAACTATGCATAAGAGTTACATATGATTCCTGCATAGTTAATTATTAGACTAAACAATGAAAATTAAAATTAGTTCCCTCTTCATCCTGGTTTTCATCGTATGCTGTAGCAAAAACGAATCCAACACCATAGCGGAAGGTGAAAACCCAAAAATTCCTACCGTAACAACAAACGAAGTATCCAATATTACTAGTTCCTCGGCGTTGGTTGGTGGCAATGTGATTGCCGATGGCGGGAGTGAGGTAATAAAGAAAGGCATCTGCTGGGGTATAAACGAGAACCCTACAATAGAGGACAATGCTTCGGATAGCGGTAAAGGTATGGGGGAATTTTCCTACGAGATAACTGATTTAGAGGAAAATACAACGTACTTTGCAAAATCCTATGCCGTTAACAACACTGGGATAGCCTATGGGAACGAAATAAACTTTAGCACTACGAAATCCCCTGAATTGGTTTACAATGGTAGTGTCGTTCTAAGGACTCAGTCGGAGATAGATAATTTTGGTGAACCGGGTTATACTAGAATCAAGGGCAACCTTGTAATTTACCCAAGTTCATCTGGCAATACTATGAACCTCAAACCCCTGAGTAATTTAAAAGAAATTGATAGTACACTTCAAATTACTGGACGCATGGGTATTCAAAATCTAGACGGGTTAGATGAGTTAAACAGAATAGGAGGCAATCTTTGGATACAACATGAAAAACTGTCAGACCTAGAAGGATTATTAGGCCTTAATTCTATAGGAGGCAATCTTATCATTCATGGAAACGAAGTTATGAGCGACATTAATGGATTAAAAAACGTTTCCAGCATTGGAGGCGATATCCAAATTTCAGCAAATGTTTTTTCAAATATTGAAGGGCTTTCCGGTATTACCGAAATTAATGGGAATTTATTTGTTCAAGAGATGGGAAACTTAGTTAATCTTAATGGCCTGAATAACGTTACACGTATCGGGGGCGTTCTATGGATAATTTCCAATAGGTTTTTGACCGATGTAGATGCATTTGAAAGTTTGGAAAGCGTAAATGGGTCTATTTATATTAGGTTAAATAATCAACTTACCAATATTAACGGATTAGGTAGTTTATCAAAAATCAGTGGGGATTTAAGCCTGGATCAAAATCAAAAGCTTGAAAACATCGATTTTTTAGAAAGCTATGAGAGTATAGGAGGCGACCTGGTTTTTCATCTTTTGACTGAATTAAATGATTTTAGTGGTTTAACAAATATTACTGAAATCAATGGAAACATGGATTTTTACGCCTTACCATTATTGGAGGACCTCAATGGGTTAAGTAAGTTATCCCAGGTTGGAGGCGAGTTGAGAATACGTAGTTTAGAACAAGTAACCGAGGTAAACGGATTGGGCAATCTGGTTTCAGTTGGGGAAAATCTTATCATTGATTCCAACTATGCGCTTACTAGTTTGGAAGGATTGAAGGGGCTAGAATTTCTAGGCGGTTCATTGCAACTTTCGAGCAATATTGCACTGCAAAATTTGAATGGCTTGGAGTCACTAACAGTATTGGGTGGAGAGCTCGCCATAATGTTTAATTATTCCCTAAAAAATATTGATGGGCTCAGTAATTTGTCCCAAATTGGGCGAAGATGTAGGATTTTTGGCAATTCGGACTTGACAGATTTTTGCGGAATAAGCTTGTTGGTGGAAAATGATCTTTCCTTTACCCCAAATGATTATTCGGTCAATCAAAATGCCTACAATCCCAGCGTTCAAGATGTTATAGACAAAAATTGCAGTTTGCAGTCTCAGTGAATCCCATGAATTGCTAAAGGTAATGGTTTACCCAAAACTCAGCATCTTACAAATCCGTACCTTTGCCATCGTTCAAAAAAACCAAGATGGACAATACCTTGAAAAAAGTAATTCAAGACCTTGAATTGCCCGCGGTACTGCAACAAGTATCTTCGCGCTGCACGACGGAATTGGGCAAGGAAAGGACATTGTCCCTTATGCCACTGTTCGATAAGGCCAGTATTTTGGACGCTTTGGGCCAGACTTCGGAATATGTTTCCTCGCTGATAAGTGACAATCGTGTCCCTAATCATGGTTTTGACATGATAGACGGGGATCTGAAGCTACTTAAAATAGAGAATACCACTCTTGAAATTAGCGGGTTTCGGAGAATAGGCTCCCTTTGTACCACGGTAATGGGGCAAAAGAAATTCTTGGGGAAATTCAAGGAATATTACCCATTGCTTTTTGCCAAATCCGAAGAAATTGAACCCAACACGGAGATTCCGGTTGCTATTGACGTGGTTATCGATCGTTTCGGGGAGGTCAAGGACAGGGCATCCGAGGCACTTTTTCGCATACGCCGGGAAATACTACAGGTAAAGGGGAAAATTAGCCAAAGTTTCGCATCGGCCTTAAATACGTATCAAGGGTCGGATTATTTGGATGAAATCCGGGAGTCGGTCGTGGAAAATCGGCGGGTTCTCGCCGTAAAGGCCATGTACCGAAGGAAAGTCAAGGGTACGGTAATGGGCACCTCCAAGACAGGAAGTATTGTCTACGTGGAACCAGAGGCCACCTTACGCCACAGTCGGGAACTGAACAATCTGGAATTTGATGAAAAGGAAGAGGTGCAACGGATTTTAAAGGAATTGACGGACGTTATCCGTCCTTTTGCGCCGTTACTTTCCGATTACCAGGATTTTTTGGCCTTTATGGACGTTACCGCTGCCAAGGCCAAATACGCCTCGGACATCAATGCGCTAAAACCGGAGATCAATGAGGACCGTCGTCTCTTTCTGCGTGAGGCCTATCACCCCCTACTCTATTTGACCAACAAACGCAAGGGCGAAAAAACTTGGCCACAGACCATAGAGCTACATCAGGAAAATCGCATCATTGTGATATCCGGACCCAATGCAGGAGGGAAAAGTATAACCTTAAAGACCATTGGGCTACTACAGACTATGTTGCAAAGTGGTTTACTTATTCCGGTTCACGAACGCAGTTCCGTCTGTCTTTTCGGGCAGGTTCTTACTGATATTGGAGATAACCAATCCATTGAAAATCATTTAAGCACATACAGTTATCGGCTTAAAAACATGAACCGTTTCTTACGGAAGTGTAATGGCGATACCTTATTTCTTATCGATGAGTTCGGTACAGGTAGCGATCCTGAATTGGGCGGTGCTTTGGCGGAAGCCTTTTTGGAAGTCTTTTATGAACGGAAAGCTTATGGCGTTATTACCACCCACTATGCCAATTTAAAGGCGTTGGCCAATGAATTGCCCCACGCTACCAACGCCAACATGCTTTTTGACGGCAGGACCTTGGAGCCTACCTTTCAATTGGTACTTGGGGAGGCCGGCAGTTCGTTCACTTTTGAAGTGGCGCAGAAAAATGGCATTCCATATAGCCTTATCAACAAAGCAAAGAAGAAAATAGAGCGCGGTAAAGTACGTTTTGATGCCACGATAGCGAAATTGCAAAAAGAACGCAACAAAATGGCCCAAACAGGCTCTAGGCTACAGGAAGAGGAGTCCAAGGCCAGGGAAGAGGCCATGCGCCTGGAAAAATTAAACGCAAAGATCAAATCCAAGCTGGAGAACTATCAGGAACTCTACGACCATGACCAACGGATGATCCAATTGGGCAATAAGGTCAACAAAGCGGCCGATCGCTATTTCCACGATAAGAAAAAAAGGCCTTTGGTATCGGCACTATTGCAGATTATTGAGACGGAGAACAGCAAACGCAAGAAAAAATCGGCTCGGGAGGCCAAAGCGGAGCGTGTCAAGAAGGCCCAGGTCGCCCAGGAAGTACAAAAGGAGGTGCAAGTTATCCGGGCAAAAAAGAAGGTGGCTCAAAAAAAAGCAGCTCAACAAGAGAAGAACAAACCGAGACCTGTTTTTAAGATCGGGGACCGTGTTCGGATGCAAGACGGAAAGGCCGTGGGCAGTATCGACAAACTGGAAAAGGACAAAGCCGTGGTCAATTACGGTGTTTTTACCACCAATGTAAGCGTAGACCAGTTGGAATTGGTCCCGGGCAAAAGGTAATGCCCTGGCATAATTTGCAAACGCCCTGGGCAAAACGGGCAAAAATGACTAAAGAAACAGCCGATACCCAAGTTATTGAATCCACAACTTTAGATACCGACTGTAAATAAATGGGATAGCCAATGGATAATTTTAATTGGGCTCTACGGAAACGGTTTTGCAAAAACCGATGAAATCACGTTCGGAGCAGAAAACCCTAAAATCTTCCTCATTTCTGATGTAACCCAGATCAAATTCCCCCATTCTATCCCATTGGAACAAGGCGTTCTGGAGATCAAACTGGACTAGGACATCGTATGCACCGTCCGGAGGGCTGCCACTTACACGCTTGTCGTTGTTTACCTCAACGAACCCGGTTTGCAACTCGTCATTGTTACCGGCCAACTTATAGATGAAACGGAAGCGGGTATCGTAATTGGATTCATTTTCGACCACAATATTTTTATGTTCAAATCTGAACGAACCACATTTCTCCACGGTATAATCGGTAGTATATCCCATTTTCGCCAAGGTATTGTCCTTTAGATACCGGATGGTATACGCAATTGGAACGCCGGGGTTGTTTCTGCTGTATACGGCATTTCCACCGGTTATGACACTGTTCAAGGCACCAAAGCCCGTGTTGATATCGGCCAAACTGATCGCCTCTGAAGCTGCCTCCGCATTTCCGCCAATGGTAACTACCGTAACACTAGAATTCTTAAGGATTTCATCATATTTGGATTCCAAGGAGCCGGCGGCACGATACCCGCCTGCATATTCCAGTACTGCATCCAGTTCGATCGAGGTGTCCTCCTCTGTGGTCTGCATACGGACCATGATGACCCTTCCGTAGGAGACGGAACTTACATAAGCGGGTGGTGTATCCGAATCAAAGGCCGCCTCGGCCTGCTCTTTGGTAACTGCGGGAGCAAATACGCTTGCCGCTGAACTCGGGGTATCCATGGTTACCGTGTAAAATACCTGTTTAAATACAATAGCAGCGGTCCGCTCCGTTCTATTGCTTTCAAACTCGAACTGCGATGCCAAGGAACCGCTGGCCCATTCCACATTTAAACCCACATCCAAGCTAAACTGCTTTGAAGAATAGGATGTAGTTGCCTGGTAGGAGGAATTTGCCGCATTTACATACCCTTCTTGGTAGGCATTGGCGTTCCACCATTCCAAGGCGTTGTCTATACTGGACTGTACGGATGAATTCGTGGGGTCCTCGACAACTATGGTACCCTGGTCCCCGATACCGGGAAGATCTATACTTAGCGTTACCGCGGACCTGTCCAGGGTCAAGGGATCCGGCGCGCCATCTAGCATACCATCGTTTCCAATGACCAGCGCACCAGGAAAGATTACGCCGTTTGTAGGCCGCAAGATGGCTACATCATCAAAATTGGATTCCAGATTATAGTCCTTGATCTTGCATTCGGTCACCCAACCTTCGGTCGGGCCTTGATTGTCGTTTCTGCTGCTCGTTTCCTCGCGATCCGGCACCAAGGAACCGGTATTTTGGACATTGAGGAGCACATCGGCATCATAGCTGAGATTGGCAATCAGGGAGTTAAGCTCCTCAAGGTTGTTCTCGTTTTCCCCTTCTCCCGGATTTTCCCCGCCAGCGTTTCCATCCCCTCCCTCGGCTGGGGGAGGATCTACTGGAGCCTCATCTTTACTACAGGAAATCACAAGGCAGCACATTGAGGTCAACAGTAAAAGAGCCCCCATTTTAATTTTTGAAATCGTTGTTTTCATAACTTTTTGGTTTTTAAGGATTCAACAGCTCGAAACTAGCTTCAAATCAACGCCGTAACTAATTATGTCCATGGACAAACCATGGACATACATTCCTGTATTCCGATATTTCTTACATGGACAGTCTGTATTTTTATTTTCGGAATTTACTATTTAAGATATTATATATCAGTACTTTATAATTTATTTAAAAAAGAGTGATATTCCTAAGATCATGGACAAAGTATGGACAGCGTCCTTTTTGGATATGGATTGGTGTTTTATCATACTACATTAATTAATTAACTTAGAACAAACCAATATGCACAACTGTACCATGACCAAATTACCTATTTGGATATTCGTTATCGTTCTTTCCCTAATCAAAGTCCAAGGTCAAATCCAAAAAAAGGCGGATAGTCTACTTTCTATCTACAATTCCACAAACAAAATTGAAATAAAGGTGGATTTGCTGGAATCTCTGATAGACAATTACATTTATAATGACACGGACAAGGCAAAGGCTTACATTCAAGAATTGGTTTCCATTTCAAATAAGGAGAAGTATGATGCAGGCTTAATTTTGGGTCAATTGAACCTTGGTAACTATTATTATAGCATTGAAAAGATGGATTCCGCATCATTTCACCTGAACCGGACTTTGGATCTAGCGAAGGAAAAAAACAAAAAAGTCGGTATGGTAGAGGCACTTTCGAAACTTTCATTGGTTCAAGGGCACAATGGGGATTATGTTTCGGCCATACGGCTTATGGACTCTGTTGCCAGAATATATTTAGATCAGGGGGATTATCTAAACTATGGCGTTTCGATCAACAACACCGCTGCCCACTATTATGATAAAGGAGACTACCTAAAGGCCATGCAAGGTTATCGAAAGGCACTGAAGATTTTGGATACCATTCCACGTGAACCTTATAGAAAAGCTGATGTACTTCGCAACATTGGAAAACTAAATACCAGGCAAGGAAATCAAAAGCAGGCACTGGACTATTTTGGGCAAGCCCTTGAAACTTATTTGGAAATAGAGGATTATGTATACGCCGCTTCCACCTTTACGGACATGGGAAGCGTTCATTCAGATCTAGGAGATGAAAACAAGGCCCTTGAATTCCATAAAAAGGGATTGGAGATTAGCCAATTAAGCAAAAACAATTCCGTGTCCATTATTTCTTATGGAAACATTGGAATAGCTTACAAAAACTTAGGGGAATATGATATGGCCATCGAAAATCTAAAAAAATGTCTAGCGTATGATCGACAAGAACTTTCGGATATCAATGAGGTAATCTATTTGTATCACATTGGCAACTCTTTTACGTACAAAAAAGAATTCTCCATAGCGGAAAAATATCTAAATGAATCCATCTCACTTGCGAAAAAAGGAGGAATAGGCAATGAGCTCCTTAATGCCTTGGATTATAGAGCATTCAACTCTGAGCAAAAAGGGGAACCACAATCCGCTTTGGTTGATATTAGAGCATCCCAGGCTATAAAAGACAGTCTATTCTCCACCCAAAAGGCGAAACAAATCAGTGAGCTTCAAACCGCCTACGAAACCGAAAAGAAGGAAGCTGCCATTGCTCTGCAGCAAGAAGAAATAAACACTTTAAATGAAAAGGCAAAGGTCGACCGATTGACCAAGGGGCTCTATGCAGGGGGAATGTTCACCTTCCTAGCCGTTTCAGGATTGTTGTTCTTTGGCTTTCGGCAACGGATGAAAAAGAATAAAATAGCACGCGAAAAACAAGAAGAAATCTACCAAAGAGAGATAGAGCATAAACAAAAGGAACTAGCCAGCCAGACCTTGCATCTTGTGCAAAAGAACACCTTTATTCAGGAGTTATTGGAAAACTTGGAAAACATCCGATATTCCCCGGAGAAGTTCAAAATGGAATTCCGACGAATCATGATGTTGCTTAGAAAGGAAAATGCCTCGGACAAGGACTGGGAGGTGTTCAAGACCTATTTTTCAGAGGTGCACAACGACTTTGACCAGAAGCTAAAGACCTTATACAACGATATTTCAGAAAAAGAAATCCGATTGGCCGCCTTTTTACGCATGAACCTGACCACCAAGGAAATCGCCGCGACCCTCAATGTGTTGCCGGACAGTATCCTCAAATCCAAATACCGGTTAAAGAAGAAGCTGGGATTGGATAAGGCAACGGATTTGACAAGTTTTTTGAACACTATTTGAATCACAAAACCCTATTCATGCTTTATTACCAGAATTGGAAGATTCAATTACTGGTAGATAGCATCAAATGCTATTGATAATGGCACTACAAACCAGGTTATTTCTTTTTAACATACCCTTTTTAATCACTATTGCCTAGGCGAGTCAATACTCCAAAAAACAACGCCTGGAATAACCTACCCAAAATGAGTGAAATTAATTTCATGCTCCTTTGGTTTTTAAAAATTGTCCTAGAATCCGCGCCAAGCCATTATGAATCCACGCGTATTGAAGTTTGGATTAATTCTAATTGCTTTTTCCACATGGACAGCGCAAAGCTCTATGTGCTAACCAAAAGTATTAACCCTTTAATAAACAACATATTACATATATTCTTTCAAAAGAGAGGTATCCAGAACCCATGGACAAACTATGGACAGGGAACGTTTACCCATTGAACGGAGGTAAATTGGAATATCTCATTACCATCGTTTATGCAAACAAAGCTTATAGCTGGCCTCATTGCCCTATTTTCACTTTGGACATGTTTAGGACAGGGAAGAAACCAGATAAAGGTAGACAGTCTTTTAAAGGTTTACGAAACCTCTAATAGCATTGAAGGTCAGATTGAAATACTGGATGATATTATCGGTCTTTTGATTTACAATGATTCGGAAAAGGCGAAGACCTTTATTCTAAAGATGCGTAAAATCTCTAAGGATGCTGAGTATCCAGTAGGCATACTTCAAGGAGATTTTAATTTGGGATACCACTATTTCAATCTAAAGGAAATGGATTCGGCCGAATACTATTTTAATAAAACCCTAAAGCAATCAAAAAGAATAAATGACGATTCCTTTGTATCCAGTACGCTGAAAAATTTGTCCATCTTAAAGGCACATAATGGGAATTACCTGGACGCTATCCGCTTAATGGACAGCGTTGCAAAAATAAATGTAGTGGGGGGAGACTATTTAAGGTATGGTTCGGCGCTCAGTGATAACGGAGTGCACTATTACGAGTTAGGTAATTATCCCAAGGCCATGGAGCTCTATAAAAAAGCCCTGACCATATATGACTCCTTGGACATAAGAACTTATCACAAAGCAGATTTGTTCAGGAACCTGGGCAAACTACACAGTGTAATGGCAAACAACGAAAAGGCCATCACTTATTTTGAACAAGCCATTATCGTGTACAATAGATTGGAGGATAATTACTTCCTTTCCAATACCTTGTTGGATATAGGCAATGTCTACTCCTCCCAAAAAAAACACGCCGCTGCCATAAAAAAATACCAGGAAAGCCTGAAAATGGCCTTGGCCTACACTTTCCCATCCTCAGAAATCATTGCCTATGGTAACATTGGCAATGAGTACCTGAATTTAAAAGACTACCCAAAAGCCATAGAATATCTGGAAAAGGCTTTTATTAAGGGAAAAGAAATTTCCGCAACCAACAACTGGATTACCGACATGTCCAACCTTGGCCATGCCTATGCCCTTACGAAAAGGTTTCAGAAAGGAATCATTTTATTGGATAAGGCCGTAAGTTTATCCGATTCAATTGGGATCTCCAATGAATTGCAAAATACACTTTATATAAGGGGTTTGGTCTATGAAGAAAATGGAGACCTCCAGAAAGCCATCCAAGATTTCAAAAGATCGAGAGTTATCAGTGATAGTTTATTCTCCAAAGAGAAAGCAAAACAAATCGATGAGTTGCAGACCTTGTATGAAACCGAACGTAGGGAAGCAGAAATTGCATTAAAGGAAGAGGAAATCAATACTTTAAACGAAATGGCTAAGGTAGATAGACTTAGCAAAGGGCTCTACGCGGGAGGAATGTTTACCTTTATTGCCGTTTCCGGTCTGTTGTTTTTTGGGTTCCGCCAACGTATAAAGAAAAACCGAATAGAACGGGAGAAGCAAGAACAGATCTACAGACAGGAAATTGCCCATAAAAAGAAAGAGCTCGCTAGCCAAACATTGCATTTGGTCCAAAAAAACACCTTTATCCAAGAACTTCTCGGCAACCTCCAAAATATAAAAAACGATCCAGATCGTTTTAAGGTTGAATTCAGGCGCATTGTAATGCTACTTAAAAGAGAAAATGCCTCGGATAAGGATTGGGAGGTCTTTAAGACCTATTTTGCCGAGGTGCATAACGATTTTGACCAAAAGCTAAAAACATTGTATCCGGAAATTTCAGAAAAAGAGATACGATTGGCCGCCTTTTTACGGATGAACCTGACCACCAAGGAAATCGCGGCAACCTTAAACGTATTGCCGGAGAGTATCCTTAAGTCCAAATACCGGTTGAAAAAGAAATTACGCCTGGACAAGGAGGTGGATTTGACCACATTCTTAAATACATTATAAAATTTAGCCTACCTGTTTTCCCTAATGTATCTTTGTATAGTGGAAAAGAATAAAAAAGTTATTCTCTTTGATGGGGTCTGCAATCTGTGTAACAGCTCCATTCAATTCGTCATAAAGCGGGACAAGAAAGATGTCTTCCGCTACGCTGCCTTACAAAGCGAAATTGGTCAAGAACTTATTAGAGAACGAAACATTGATACCTCCAAGGTGGATTCCATCATTCTTATCGATCCCGGGGTCGCATTTTACACCAAATCGGACGCGGCACTGAAAATAGGTCGTTCTTTCGGAGGCATTTGGATAATTCTCACCGTATTTAACTTGATTCCCAGATCATTACGTGATATCGTATATGATTTTGTCGCCAAAAATAGGTACCGTTGGTTTGGTAGAAAAGACGCCTGTATGATCCCAACCCCCGAGTTGAAGGCGAAGTTTTTGGGTTAAAGCCCGTTATGGTTCTCGATACAATTTTATTTTTCGTTATTATTCGAAATAAAATCACTCGAACCGATATCACATGATTTTGATTTAATGGTTTTTGTCTCTTAGAGTGGATTTTACGAACAAAGTGAGGAAAATTTGTACCGAGAAATATTTAAAATTTCTTTTCAGCCAAATTTGTAATTGGTTATAATTAATTCCCAACTTGGCCTACAATCTAAAAAGCCTAGCGGTAACTATTTCAGATTGTTCAGGATAAAATCCAGTGTCTTGTTTTTGTTCAGGTTTTGTGCGTAAGCGAAGTTTATGTGGGTAATCTTACGGGCCAGTCCCATATTAAAAAGGTGTTTGATGTCCTTTTCGTGTTCCAGGGTCACTTTTCCGGTCATCAATTCATCCATGGATTCTTCACGTAGATAGCGTTTGTATATTTTTTGAAGTCCGCTTAGGTAAAGCCGGTCTTTGGTGAACCCCCCTCCCCTATGCGCCCTAAGGGTAATGGCAAATGCTTCGTGGCGGTTGAGTTTGTATTGATTATGAATCAAATCGAAGGTGTCCGAAAAGTTGTATCCCTTGATCAAACTGTCCGAGGCCAATACGCGGTAGGCCAATTCCTTTAAACGTTTAAGGGTAAGGGCACCGCTCATGTATTCACTGAACACGGCCAACCCTTCCTGGGTTTCTACATTTTTGGGGAAACCGTTGGAAAATATTTTTAAGGGCTGCATCAATCCATTAAACGTGGTCACCAAATGCACGCCAATTTCGTGATTGGCCAAGGTAAGAAGTTCGTTGCTACTGAATTTGGCGTTTTTTTTGATGAGCAGGGTCCGCGATATGTTACTGACCATGGCATCCGCGGCAATATGGGTCGAAAACTTAATATTTAGTGGAAAGTCGTATTGCTTTGCAAAATCCTGAAAGTAGACCTTGGCCTCATCTGCAGTAAACCGCTTTTCCATAGTATTGGAAACGTGTTCATCGGCAAAATGCAGAATAAACTTTGCATTTTGCACGTCCCTTTCCGTAGGGGAACCGTATACCCTGAGGGAATTGTAATAAAAATCCTTGCCCTGTCCAATAGTCTCTATACATTGGACCATATTGGAGTAGTAGTAAATAATATCCTGATATAGCTTTCGGATTCGCTCATCGGGAATAACGTCCAGACGCTTGGAAAAGAACAAGCGATGCAATTTATACGGATCGAATTTTAGCTTTGGGTAACGAAATTGAGGTTCTTCATTATACTTGGACGCAAAAAAACGTTGTTTCTCCTTTTCAATATTCAAGGGGTTCACATAACTCAGCAACTCAATTCGCTTCACCAACCTATCCAAATGCGTATCTATGGCCAATAAATTGGCATGTTCCCGTTCAATATCGCTGCGCTGCGCTTCCCCTATCATAATTTAACTTCCAAGAATTCCTTGACCTGCAAAGGTATCAATTCCATTAATTGCTTCGTTGCGGAATGCACTACTTCCGGATAAAGTATTCCGGTAAGCTCATCGCAATACACTTTGGCAATTTCCGTGGCCAATACCAAGGTATAATCAAAATTTCGGGTAATGTATTTTAAAAAATGTCCGTTTCCCTGAAAGGTGTCATTGATTTTTGAGGAAGGCTCTATGCCATTTGGCAAATCTATAGTGCCCAGTTTTTGACTCCAAGAAGAGGTGGTTTCCCCAAATCTTTTCATATCGATATTGATCGTTCCCAAATTCCAGGTAGGTACTTCCCTATCCCAACGTTTCCAATTATAGCTGTGCATATCAAAAACCAAGGCTCTCCCGTGTTTTGATTCCAGTTTTCCGATTAGGGCGTGTACTACCCGGTAAAAATTGGCATGTTTCCTCAAACTATGCTTTCTTTCGGAATCAGGTAAGGGGTTTTTCCATAGTTGTTTTCCCCAGGCCGTATCAAAGACAGTAGTTTCCGGAGACCGGTTCAGATCATATTCAAAACGGCTGTCACATCCTGCTATAACGATAGGGTGCGATTGTACCATTTCCTTAGTACAGGGATCCTCCTCGTACCAGCGCTCATATTCCGTGTGCAAACAGTTTTCCCAGAGCGATTTCCGAAATTGATGACCATCGTGGACAGCCCCACAAACATAAGGAACGTAATCCTCTATTTTAAGGGTAAAGGAGTAATCCTCGGATACCGCTTCAAAAGGGGTTTCCGATTGAATCAATTCAATTATATTTTCAACGGAAAGTCTACGCATTTTCTACCTCATCGCGTAGCCTGGAACGTCTTTGGAAAGCCTTCAGCTTGTCTATGACCTTACTTTCCACAAAATCGATGACCTTGGACTGTATCTTTGTCTTATAGACCTTGTTCATGTAGGTGACCCCACCGGGAGACATTACATTTACCTCAACCAATTTACCACCTATTACATCAATACCGACAAAATACAGCCCATCCTTTACCAATTTTGGGCCAATCTGCTTGCAAAGGGCCTTTTCCTGCTTTGTCAAAGAGTGTTTGGCCACAGAACCCCCTGCGGAAACATTGGAACGATGATCATCTGAACCAGGTACTCGTTTCATGGCCCCAATAGGTTCTCCATTTAGCAGAAGAATACGTACATCGCCCTGGTCAGCACCTTCAATGTATTCTTGAAGTATGACATAGTTAGACGTTCCATCCGAGTTAGTTACATAAAAATCCAATAAAGATTTGATATTGTTCATGGCCGACTTCTCGATAAGGATTACCCCTGATCCCCCAAAACCGTTTAAAGGCTTCAAAATCATCTTGTCCGATTTGGACTCCTTGATTTGCCGTAAGAGATAGTTCTTGTTCTTGGACACATGTGTAGCCGGTATAATATTACTATGGGAATCACCGAATGCTGCGGTATACAATTTGTTATTGGCTTCACGAAGCCCTTGTATGGAATTCACAATGAATACATCGTCCTTGACCGAATCCAGAAAATTGAGCATAATTGGGTCCAACGGCGGATTGGCGCGCATAAAAATAACATCAAATCCGGCCAATGGCAACATCTCTTCCCGGATGTCGGCCTGTTTATAGAAGGATTTCAAACTACTTGAAACCTTCTCCATTCTATTGATTACCGTGCAAAAAGCGTTAGTAACGCTATTTCGGATGGTCAGGTTTGCAGGGCTACATAGCGCTACCCCATGATTGCGTTTTACGCATTCGTGTATCAATGCCAGGCTTGTATCGTTTTCAGGATCGATTTCATCCCAGGGATACATTAAAAAACAAATGTTCATCGCTCTTGCTATTTAATTTTTTGAAATTACCTCTTCCAAATGGTCGTCCCATTCCTGTGGATGGGGCTCGCCCAGTTTGCCAACGGATTTTGCAACCACCATGGACACGGTGGCGTCACCCGTAACGTTCACGATCGTACGACACATATCCAAGGGTCTGTCTACCGCAAAGATCAAAGCCAGTGCTATGGGATATAGATTTGGGGGGAAACCGATGGATTCCAGAACAATAACCAACATGACCATACCCGCACCCGGCACAGCGGCCGAGCCAATGGATGCCAAAAGCGCTGTGAGGACTATGATAATCTGATTACTGAACAATAGGCCTTCCGGCCAAAGGACCTGCATGGCGAAAACTGCAGCTACCCCTTGGTACAGACTGGTACCGTCCATATTGATCGTTGCCCCTACCGGGAGCACGAAACTGGAAACCTCCTTATCCACGCCTATGTGCTCCTCCACCCTCTCCATGGTCACCGGAAGGGTAGCCGCGCTGGAACTCGTGGAAAAGGCCAATAATTGCGCAGGACTGATCTCCTTTAAGAACCAGAAGGGGTTTTTTTGGGTATATGTGGAAACCAGAATGGTATAAAAAATAATCATTAAGAATAAACCCAGTACCACCACACCGGCATACTTGAGAAGCGCTACCAACAGATCGGAGTCCCCGGAGGAGGCCACGACATTTGCCAATAACGCGAAAACGGCATAGGGAGCTGTAAGCATGATCAAGTCCACCATTTTTAAAACCACCTCGTTCAAGGCATCAAACAACTGCTTTAGGGGTCTTGCCTTTTCCTCACCGATCAACAACATGGAAATCCCCATAAAAATGGTGAAAAATATCACCTGAAGCATCAATGCATTTTCGCTCATGGCCTTTACCGCATTGTCCGGAACCATATCCTCCAAGAATTGAAGCGGCCCACTTTCCTTTTGTTTCAAGGCCTCGTCCAATTTTGAGGTAACCCCGCTATCCGAGGCATAGGTCTCCGAAAGCTTGGCGACCGTTTCTTCGGAAATGCCATTGCCAGGTTGCAATACATTTACCAATAAAAGGCCAATGGTTATGGCTACAACGGTAGTAAAAATATAAATGCCGATAGTTCGAAGTCCGATTCTTTTAAACTTGGAAATGTCCTTAAGGTCGGATATACCTTTTATCAAGGAAGCCAGAATCAAGGGAATTGCAATAAGTTTTAGCAGCTTTACGAAAATAGTACCCCATGGTTTGATCCAATCGGTGACGAATTCCCGCCCCCAATCCGGATAGGTCATAACAAAGCCAAAGACCAATCCTAGGAGCATGCCAATTAGGATTTTCCAATGCAGTTCCATTTTCCTCATACCTGATGAATTTTGGAAGTAAGATACTATTTTGGAAGGAAAACCCCTAGAAAGCGGATTACAATTTTACGGTACGATCAATAAGCGTATAATCGGCCAAGACCAAGGCCGCCATGGCTTCAACGATAGGTACGGCCCTAGGTACCACACAGGGATCGTGGCGTCCCTTTCCTTGGGTCTTTACTTTGTTGCCTTCCTTGTCTATAGTCTCGTAACCCTGGATTACCGTGGCAACCGGTTTAAAGGCCACATTGAAATAAATATCCATCCCATTACTAATTCCACCTTGAACGCCACCACTGTGGTTTGTCTTGGTGGTACCATCGGAATTGAACGGGTCATTATGTGCACTACCCTTCATTTTTACCCCGGCAAAGCCACTTCCGTACTCAAAACCTTTTACGGCATTTATGGACAACATGGCTTTTCCGAGTTCGGCGTGGAGTTTATCAAAAACAGGCTCTCCCAGTCCTATAGGTACATTTTGGATAACACAAGTTATGATTCCGCCAATGGTATCTCCTTCTTTTCGGATTTCCTTGATGTACTCCTCCATTTTTAAGGCGGTCTCCGGATCTGGACAACGCACCGGGTTGGATTCGATGAGGGAAAAATCGAGCTCCGTGTACGGTTTATCCAAAGACAATGTGCCTACCTGGGACACAAAGGCATTAAACCGTATATCCTTTAAAAACTGCTTGGCAATGGCACCGGCCACCACTCTACTTGCCGTTTCCCTGGCCGAACTTCTACCGCCACCCCGGTAATCGCGAAAGCCATATTTTTTATCATATACATAATCAGCATGGGAAGGCCTGTAGGAATTTTTAATATGCGAATAGTCCTTGGATTTCTGATTCGTGTTGTATATGGCAAAACCGATAGGCGTTCCCGTAGTCTTTCCCTCAAAGATTCCCGATAGAAAATCGACCTTATCCGGTTCTTTGCGTTGGGTAACGATGGTGGATTGCCCAGGTCGTCTCCGGTTCAGTTCCTTTTGTATCGCCTCCAGATCTAATTCCAGGCCTGCGGGACACCCATCCAATACCCCCCCAATGGCAATTCCATGGGATTCACCAAAGGTGGTTAGCTTAAAACTGTTTCCGAAGGTATTCCCTGCCATTTTCTAGAATCAATTGATATTACGTTTATAAGACGCGCCGGTCCAATTTTTGATAAATGCCAAAGGTAAATCTTAAATCAGAGATACAAAAATTCATCCTGTGCTTAATATTTACTTAACAATTTAAGGGCGGTGGTTACGTAAACTTAACATTATGCCAATCAATTATTGATTTCAAATTCATTTCCAAGTTATACCTATAGGTTTATTTTGTAAGAAATTTGTCTTACATCAGCGAAAAAATGAATGGCAAATTTTACCCCACCAAAAAAATGACCCTTATGGCGATTTATTGAAGTTGTAGATGAAGAAACGAAAAATAGACCTTGTGGTTATTTCGGATGTGCATTTGGGCACCTATGGATGTCATTCCGACGAACTTATTGCTTATTTAAATAGCATTCAGCCAAATAGGTTAGTCCTCAATGGTGATATCATCGATATTTGGCAATTCAAAAAAAGGTACTTTCCATCCTCCCATATGAAAGTATTGCGTAAAATCATTGGAATGGCCTCTAAAGGAACGGAAGTATTCTATATTACCGGAAATCACGATGAGGTGCTAAGGAAGTTCAGTGATACCTCAATGGGCAATCTTCATATTACGGACAAACTGGTTCTAAACCTGGATGGGAAAAAGGCCTGGTTTTTTCATGGTGACATATTTGATGTCTCCACACAAAATGCAAAATGGCTGGCTAAATTGGGAGGATACGGCTATAGTACGCTTATTTCAATAAATCGATTCTTTAACTGGGTATTGGTCAAAATGGGACGGGAGCGTTATTCATTGTCCGAAAGGATAAAAAATAGCGTGAAAAGTACCGCGAAATATGTGCGCGACTTTGAAAAAACGAGTGTGGATTTGGCCATTGAAAACGATTATGATTATGTAGTCTGCGGACATATCCATCAACCTAAAAAAGAAATCCATATCACAAAAAAGGGGAAATGCACCTATTTGAATTCCGGAGATTGGGTAGAGAACCTTACGGCCCTGGAATATTCCTTTAAACGCTGGAAAATCTATAAGTACAACCAGGACAAGCTTTCGCCATTTTTTGCCGATGAGGAATTAAAGGAAATGGACATGCACGAACTCATTGCCTCAATTACCGCAAAAAAAGAGGAGGAAGAAAAAAGTAAGGGTAAAAAAGGAGAGAAATCCTTAGACGAGGGCCCTCTTTAAAATGGAAACGGGATGCAAGGCTTTCCTTTCCGTACCGTCATAAATTTGGTGTCTGCAACTAGTGCCGTTCGCTGCAATAATGACATCGTCCTTTGATTTTCTGATAGCCGGAAACAATTTTAGTTCTCCTACCTGCATGCTTACGGCATAATGTTCCTTTTCATATCCAAAAGAACCCGCCATACCGCAACAACCTGATGGGATAATGGAAACGGTGTAATTCTCCACCAGATTCAGGGTGTCAAAGGTTACTTTCTGATTACTCAATGCCTTCTGGTGACAGTGACAATGTATTTTTACGGTTTTAGGCTCCCTGGTAAAACGCTCCGGGCCCACATTCCCCTTCTCAATTTCGGTCGAGAGAAATTCTTCGAACAAGAAAACATGGGATGCAACCACCTCAGTGGCCTCCTTATCCGGGGAAAAACGTTTCAATTCATCACGAAAAGTCAAAATGGCCGAAGGTTCCAGGCCTACAACCGGGATTCCGGCGTCCGCAAATGATTTAAGGTCCCCTATGTTTTCCAAGGCCAACTTTTTTGCCTGCTTTAAAAACCCTTTAGAAATATAGGTTCGTCCACTTTCAGCATAAAAGAGCTGTACATCGTAACCCAAGCGCGTTAATACCTCTATGGCATCCCTGCCCAGATCGGTATCCAGATAACGCGTAAATTCATCAATGTACAGAACAACTTTTTTGTTAATTGGTTTATATTGGTTTTTAGTTTGTTGTAAGTGTTTATTAAAATTAAAGCTTGATACTTTCGGCAATTGTCTTTCCTTGGCTATTCCGGCCGACTTTTTTAACAACCCGCTGAGCACCGGAGAGGAATACACGGCATTCGTCAATCCGGACATCCTACTTCCGAGTTTATTCAATAAGGTGTTATGGGCAAAAAGCTTGGCACGCAAGGGGTAGCCGTTGGTTTCCTGATATTGATAGAGGAATTCGGCCTTAAGTGTCGCGATATCCACATTGCTGGGACATTCACTTGAGCAGGCCTTGCAGCTCAAACAAAGGTCAAAGACCTCCTTTAATTCCTTTTGGTTGAACTTATTGTTCTTTTCGGAAGTAGTGAGAAATTCCCGTAAGGCGTTTGCCCTGCCCCTAGTAGTGTCCTTTTCATTTCTTGTGGCATGGTAGCTGGGACACATCCCCCCTTTCATATGCTCGGATTTTCTGCAATCCCCGCTCCCATTACATTTTTCAGCGGCCCTTAGAATACCCTCACTATCCGAAAAATCCAACAAGGTCTGTATCTCGGGCTCTTTTCGATCTATTTCATAACGCATGGATTCATCCATCGGATAAGCATCCACTATTTTTCCAGGGTTAAAAATGTTCTTGGGATCAAAATAGGTCTTTATGCGCCGTAAAAGTTCATAATTGTCCTCCCCTATCATCATAGGGATAAACTCGGCGCGCACAATGCCATCCCCATGTTCACCACTAAAAGAGCCCTTATATTTTTTGGTAAGCCGGGCCACATCCGTGGTTATCTTTCTAAACAAACCAACATCCTTGGATTTTTTAAGGTCGAGGATAGGACGTAAATGTAGTTCGCCTGCGCCGGCATGGGCATAATACACGGCATCTTGTCCGTAATCCTTCATGATCTGGGTAAACTCACCTATAAAGTCCGATAAGTCCTCTAGGGCGACCGCCGTATCCTCGATACAGGCAACCGCTTTCCGATCACCCACCATGTTGCCCAAAAGTCCAAGGCCAGCCTTGCGCAATTCCAATGCTTTGTTGATCTCATTTCCCTCCAAAATGGGAGAAGCATAGCTCCGGGCCGATTTTTGAATGGTGGACTGCAGTGCTACTAGCTGTTCCGCCAGACCTTCCTTCGTATCGGCCTTTACTTCCAACATCAACAAAGCCGCGGGATCTCCGGACACAAAAAATCTGTTTTTTAGCTGCTCCCTGTTATTCTTGGTACAATCCAGAATTACCTTGTCCATCATTTCGCAGGTATGGAGATCGTGCTGCATTACCGGGGCAACATCCAAAAGGCAATCCTCCAAGGTTTTATAATGCGTCACCACCATGGCGGCCAGTTCCGGTGGTTTTTCCTCCAGTTGCAAGGTAATCTCCGTGGTAAAGGCAAGGGTCCCTTCACTACCACTGAGCAGCTTGCAAAAATTAAAGGGCTCCCGGGATTCACCAAAAACGACATTCCGCAACAGTTCATCCACGGCATATCCTGTATTCCGACGGTGTATGGATGGCTTGGGAAATTCGGCTATAATCCGGTTTCTAATGGAGTTATTGGACAACTCCTTGTAAACCCCCTTGTACAATTCACCTTCCCGGCTGTCCAATTCCAATTTTTTTTGGAATTCATTAAGTTCCATGGATGAAAACTCCGCCATGTTGCCGTCGGAAAGCACAGCTTGTAAGCTAACCACTTTGTCCCGGGTAACCCCATATTGGATAGAGGTAGTACCGGAAGAATTATTTCCGACCATACCCCCTATCATACATCTATTGGATGTTGAGGTATTGGGGCCAAAGAAAAGGCCATGCGACTCCAGATACCGGTTGAGTTCATCCCTTACCACACCGGGTTGTACCCTCACTTGTTTTTTTTCCAGATCCAAATGGAGGATTCGGGTAAAGTGCTTGGATACATCAACCACAACACCGTCCCCCACACACTGTCCTGCCAAGGAAGTACCGGCAGTTCTTGGAATAAGCCCAATGGCGTTTGTAGCTGCAAAACGAACCAGTTTTTTAATATCATCTACGTTCTTTGGAAAGGCAACTGCCTGTGGTATTTTACGATAAACGGAGGCGTCGGTCGCGTAAAGTGCCTTGGTGAGTTCATCGGCATGTAGTTCGCCGTGCAACTCCTTCCCCAATTCTTTTAGCAAATTTTTAGTCAAGCTGAAACAATTTTAGGGGCTAATTTAAGTTTTTATTGTTTGAGCCTGATAACGAAGACTCTTTTATTTAAGCGAAACTTAAACAGAAAACTTATGAAAATCACAAAAGGAATTACCTTCATTCTTTTTCTAGCTTCCCTGTCCGTGGGGGCGCAGGAAATATCGAATCACGCCATTGGGCTTCGACTTGGGGATAGTGATGGCTTTGGGGCCGAAATTTCTTATCAAAAATCCATAGCACGATACAATCGGGCAGAATTCAATCTAGGCTGGCGGGATAGTAGAAACTACGATGCCTTTAAATTGTCCGGACTATACCAATGGGTACATAATATTGACAAGGGCTTCAACTGGTACTATGGTGTCGGAGGCGGATTGGGTAGTGTAGATTTTGATGGAAGGTTCAATTCGGACAATGAACCCTTTACCCCGGATGGAGGACTTTTTGTTTTTGCGGCTGGGGATATCGGAGTAGAATATAACTTTGACTTTCCACTACTGTTATCCTTGGACTTTAGGCCAGAAATAGGGATAATAGGGTACGACGATTTCTCCGATAATTTCGATTTTGATATTGCACTTGGGGTACGTTATCAATTCTAAAAACACATTTTATCCATGAAAAGCCCTTACATACATAATGTTAAGGGCTTTTTATATATCCCATTATATACCTACATTTGCCCCCATTAAACCATATATGATGAAAAAATTCTTGTTCGCATTTATAACGATTTCCGCTTTTATGGCATGCAACCAAAATCCTAAAGGCTACGTTGTTGAAGGTTCCCTTAGGGGCGATTTGGAAGATGGCACCAAGGTGTTTCTTAGAAAGCAAGGTGAAAATAGGCAACCTGTAGATGTGGACACCACAACTACTTTGGACGGGAAGTTTACATTTACCGGGGAAGCGGCCATTCCGGAAATGCATTATATTTTCTTGGAAAATGCAATGGGCTATTCCGCTATTGTTTTGGAAAATGGGAAAATAAGCTTATCCGCCCATATGGACAGTCTTGGGCTTTCAAAATTGGAGGGCACTCCACAGAACGAGGTATTTACCGACTATTTGAAGAAGTCCAAGGATATATCTGAAAAAGCGAGGTCCATTCAGCAAGACATCCAAACAGCTACCATGAGCAAGGATACGGCTTCTTTGGTTTCCCTTAGGGACGAGATGATGGAACTTCAGGACGAATACAAGAATTTTGAACTCACCTATATAAGAGAACACCCCACTGCACTAATTTCCGCCTTGCTGATTGATAGAGCCATGGGTTCCCAATCGGTATCTTCGGAGGAAATTCAGGAACTATACGATGGTCTTTCCCCGGAAATTAAGGAAACCAAGGTGGCCAAAAGTGTTTTGGAAAGATTGCAATCGGTCAAGGAAAGGGAAGAAAGAAAAAAGAGTACAAGTATTGGCGCCAAGGCCCCGGATTTTTCAGCTCCTACTCCCACTGGTGGGGAACTGGCCCTAAACGAGGCTTTGGGCAAGGTAACCCTTGTGGATTTTTGGGCAGCTTGGTGCAAACCCTGCAGGGCAGAGAACCCCAATGTGGTAAAAGTATATGAGAAATACCATGGCAAGGGATTGAACATTGTCGGTGTTTCATTGGACAAGACCAAGGCGGCCTGGGAAAAGGCGATTGCCGACGATGGATTGACATGGAACCATGTCTCCAATCTTGCCTACTTTGATGATGAAATTGCAAAACTTTACGGTGTCGATGCTATTCCGGCCGCATTTCTATTGGACGAAAATGGGGTGATTGTTGCAAAAAACCTGCGTGGCCCTGCCTTGGAAGCGAAAGTGGCGGAGCTACTACAATAATAGACTATGAAATTGAACAAAAAAAGCCCTTTCGGCAGAGTCGAAAGGGCTTTTTTATGTGATGCCTCATTTTAAAACTTGTTCTGAATATCACTAAAGGTACCTTTCACTTCAGTATTTCCTGAACGCCTTACACGACCAAAGATATTTACTACGGAGCCATCACCAATAAACTCTATAGTGGCACCGTCATTTAATATTAGGTCACCGTAAATGGTCAGATTGCCCTCCACTCTAAAGACAGCTCCAGAGTTTACGATTATGTTCTTCCTTTTATTATTTCTTCCGATAACAAAAGTACCGTTCATTTCAAACAAGCCATTGCTATTAATTGTGCTATTATTATTTGCCGTCCAAGAACCACAAAGCAAAAGCGACCCGTTTACATTCAATCTATTGAAGCGTTTTGAGCCTCTATATCCCAGGGTTTCCCCGCCGTTGACATTTAAATTGGCACTTCCTTGATAGGAAGGGAGCTCGGCACATCGTTCCACCAAACTTTCACTAGGCCGGTTTAATTTAAGTATCTGCAAACCTTCAAGCCCGGAGGCGGCAAAAATATAATCTCCCTTGGATTCCACATAATTAATAGATCCTTCCAGGGCTATTATACCAAAGGTCTCGATGCTTCCCGATTCCTCTTGGGATAAACATAAACCGTTTGATCCATTGGCCATTAAAAGGATGTCGTCGTTTACCGCCACGGCATTGGTGACATTATCCGAGGCTATACCGATCTTGTTTTTTTGATTCCCTAGGGTATTATCCAGAAGTGGAATATGCTGTAGTAGGTTTCCTGTGCCGGCATCGTAGACCCCGGCTCCCTTTTCCCCCTCTGCAACGACCATTTTTTCGGCATAAAAATCCAAAGTCCTTTTGGCAGCTTCCGGAAAATCGGACCCAACGGGTATTTCTTTTTCGATTTCTAGATTCCCATCCAAAAACACGATTCCTTGATCGGCATCCAAAACGGCAATTTTATCCTCATTGACCGAAACCGAACGCAAATCCGCAAAGGGTGTTTCATCCAGAATTTCCAAGGTATTTCTATCATACATGGTTACCGATCCCTCGGAACCGCTGCTTACCAATACCGAATTGCCACTTATGGCTACATCGTTGGCGACCTTTCCCTGTTGGAAACCGTAGATAATAGTACCAATATTGAATCGGGCATTGGAAACCGATATTTTGGCTATAAAAGAATTGGAGGTGGCCCTCACCGAAGTTTCCGCATCCACACCACCAACGACATAGACATGTCCATCCGCGTAGACCAAAGAATTGACATCGGCATTTCTATAGGTAAGCCTAGATCGAAGTCTTGGCCTATTTGGGTCCCTTACATCCACAATATCTATGGCTCCAAGGTAAGTATCATCCGCTGTGTTGTAGCTCACGTAGGCATAATTGCCCTGAACATCTACATGGGTGGCTCCCAAAGTAGAGGATGGGGATTTTATGCGTGCTATCAAGGTCAATGGATGGTCCCCGGCCAATTCATCATCGGAGCTCTTGGAGGATTTACCGGCAAGCTCTTCTTCTTCAAAAATATCCAGTACACCGGCGTCATCAAGGGCTATACTTCCCTCTAATTCAGATTCGCTGTTTTCTACAACAATATCGTCCTGAAGCTTATCTTGATACACTGTAGTTTCATCCGTACATGAAATATTAGACCCCAAAGCAAATGCGATTAGGGCAAAAGAAACTCTTTTCATTATAAGTAGGTTTAATCAGTTATATTTGGTTAACAACCTAACGATGAAACCTCTGGAAGTGTATACTTTATTGTGCTTTTTCGATGAACTACTACCTATGGAATTTATCTAGGTATACCTATGGGGCATCATGGTTTATGTAGGAATTCAGGTCAGATTTTTCCTGTTTTTTCCATAACAAACAAAATAACAATGGGAATGGCCAGAAGAATAACCATAAGTGTCTCTGTAAGAAATAGCTCGGGCATAAACGCCAATGTGGTCAAATACCCCCCAATTGCTCCACCAAAATGGGCCGTATGGCCAATATTGCCTAACCTACTCTTCATACCGTAGATGGAATATAACAAATATCCTATGCCGAGAACATAGGCCGGAATAGGGATGGGGATAAACATAAGAAGAAGATCCATATCCGGTTGTAAAAGAATTGCGGCATAGAGGATACCCGTAACGGCACCACTGGCCCCCACTGCACTGTAATAGGGTTCGTCTTTGTGAAAAAAAAGTGCCAATAGACTTCCTGCCACCAAGCTTATGAAATAAATGCCTATAAACCTACCGGGGCCAAACCAACTGATGACCACATCGGCAAAAAAATATAGGGTAAACATATTAAAGAACAAATGGGCAATATCCACATGCAAAAACCCTGAGGTAACCATACGTTCCTTTTGTCCGGCCTGTATCTGGGCTATTCCAAATTTATAGCGCTCAAAAAAGGAAGTGTCGTTGAATCCCTTAAAGGAAACCAGAACGTTGGCAGCAATAATGGCTATGGTCGCAAAATGAATATCGTACATGCGGGCTTTGGTTATTTTGGGCCCAAATATAGCTATATTTGCCCATTATACAGACGCATGCAGCTACTCGTTTTTGTATTGGCCTATCCATTTTTATGGTTGATTTCCATTTTGCCTTTTAGGTTGTTCTATGCATTCTCGGATTTCTCTTTTTTTCTGATATACCGGGTCATAGGATACCGTAAAAAGGTGGTACGGGACAATTTGAAATTAGTATTTCCGGAAAAATCCGATAAGGAAATCAAAAAAATTGAAAAGGACTTCTATCGGCATATGTGTGACCTATTTTTGGAAATGGTGAAGACCATGCATCTTTCAAAAGCAGAGGTGAAAAGACGATATCACATTGTCAATATTGAAGAACTTAAGAAAATTGAAAAAAAGAAGAGTATCCTCCTGGCCTGTTCCCATTATGCCAATTGGGAATGGAACACGAGCATTAACAACTATATTGATGCCAAGGGGTATGCTGTATACCAAAAAATATCCAATACCTATTTTGACGGCCTAATCCGAAGGATACGGGCCAGATGGAATACTACTTTGCTAACCCAAAAAGAGGCCATGGTGGCCGTAGTTCGAAATCACAAAAATAATGTAAGGGCTATTTACGGAATGGTCAACGATCAATCGCCCCAAGCGCATTTGGCACAATATTGGACCGAATTCATGGGTATAAAGGCACCCGTTTATACGGGTACGGAGAGCCTCGCCCGCAAATTGGATCTTGCGGTAGTTTTTTTAAAAGTCTCCAAAGTAAAGCGAGGGTATTACAAGGCTGAATTCATACCGATATCCACTTCCAGTAAATCCACCGAAAAAAACGAAATCACAGATCGCTTTTTAAGGTTAACGGAGCAGCAAATCCGGGAAAGACCGGAACACTACTTATGGACACACCGCAGATGGAAACATCGGGACAAAGTGCCGGACGAGTTTTTATAGGGACTAGGGCCAAAGTGGGCACCATTTAATTTTCTTTTTACTAATTTGACCCATCTTAAAACATAATCAGCTGCTGATGGAACTATTGCAAATCCTATATGAAGAATTGCTTGGCTTTTTGGGCATTACCCAAGTATTGGAAATATTCAAAACAGGCGATTATAGTGTACTTAACACCTATGAGGGCATAACCGCCTTTATCCTGCCCATCATACCCTTGCTGGTTATCTTGGAACTTATCCTGGCCTTGGTCTATAAAAAACCACAGACCAAGGTATACAAGGTAAATTTCCTCATTTATATCTTTAATCGCTTTGTAGGTCGATTCATTTCCATTGCTATGGTCGCCCTTTGCATCGGTTGGTTTCAACCCTATGCCCCTTTTCAGACCAAACCTACCTGGTATTGGTTTATATATGGTTACATCGTATGGGAATTTGGTCATTTTCTGTACCATTATTGGGGACATAAAGTACGTCTTTTCTGGTGCCTACACTCCACCCATCACGCACCGGAGGAAATGAACCTTACGGTTACCTATGCCCACTTTTTCCTGGAAGGTCCCTATGCGGATGTTATTCGTACCACGGTATGTATATTGGCCGGAGTAGAACCGACCTTATTATTTGCCATTATGTTCATCGATGGTACGTATGGAGCCTTTATCCACGTAGGTGAAAATTTAATCAAAGATGCGAGGTTCGGTTTTTTGGGAAAATTTATTCTTACACCTTCGCATCACCGCGTACACCATGCCAGAAATCCACTTTATATGGATACGAATTTTTGCAACTTATTCAATATCTGGGACCGCGTTTTTGGGACTTACCAAGAAGAAAAGGATGCTGTAAAGATAGAATATGGCATAACGCGAAAAATGGACTCCGGAAGTTTTCTAGATGTTTATTTTGGGGAAATTGTCGCTTTGGCCAAAGATGTGGCCAACGCCCCAGGAATAATGAACAAACTGAAATATATTGTTATGCCTCCTGGTTGGCACCATAGCGGGGAACATCGAACGGCAAAAATTGTTAGGGGAAATTATCTGAACGAGCAAGAAGCTTAAATTCCTGCGACCGCTTTAATTTCCGAGATTATCCTCTCCGCCAGTACATCGGCCTCGGATTGACTTTTGGCCTCGGTATATATCCGAATAATCGGTTCTGTATTGGATTTTCTGAGATGCACCCAATTCTCGGGAAAATCTATTTTCACGCCGTCAATGGTACTCACCTCCTCATCCCGATACTTTTTCTCCATGGCTTCCAAAATACGGTCAACATCCAAATCCGGGGTCAGTTCAATTTTCTTTTTGCTCATGAAGTAGGCGGGATAACTGGCCCTAAGTTCGGCGACTGTTCCGCCTTTCTCGGCCATCAGCATTAGAAAAAGTGCCGTGCCGACAAGAGAATCCCGGCCATAATGGCTTTCTGGATAAATAATCCCGCCATTGCCTTCCCCACCAATAATGGCCCCGTTTTCCTTCATTTTAATAACCACGTTTACCTCGCCAACAGCTGAAGCTTCGTACGTGCCTCCATGTTTTTGTGTGATGTCCCGCAAAGCCCGGGAGGAAGAAAGATTGGAGACCGTATTGCCCTTGGTTTTGCCCAAAACGTAATCCGCACAGGCAACCAAGGTATACTCTTCCCCGAACATTTCACCATCATTGCTGATAAATGCCAATCGATCCACATCTGGATCTACCACAATACCGAAATCGGCTTCCTCCTCAACTACCAATTGGCAAATGTCGGTTAGATGTTCCTTTAAGGGTTCTGGATTATGTGGAAAATGTCCGGTAGGGTCGCAATAAAGTTCAATGACCTCGACACCCAGTGCCTTCAAAAGTTTGGGTATGGCTATCCCTCCAGTGGAGTTCACCCCATCCACCACCACCTTAAACTTGGCATTGCGTATGATATCCGCATCCACAAGAGACAAATTCAATACTTCATCAATATGGATGTCAATATAGGCGTCGTTCTTGATCACGGTACCTAAATGGTCCACTTCGGCAAAATTAAAATCCTCTCCCTCAGCAATTTCCAAAATCTTTCGGCCCTGTTCGGCATCCAAAAACTCTCCCTTTTCATTCAACAATTTTAAGGCATTCCACTGTTTGGGATTGTGGCTAGCCGTAAGGATAATGCCACCATCGGCTTTTTCCAAGGGAACCGCAATTTCTACTGTGGGGGTCGTAGAGAGCCCAAGATCAATGACATCAATTCCAAGGCCAATAAGGGTCGAAACGACAAGGTTCTGAATCATTTCCCCGGATAGTCGGGCATCTCTTCCAATAACCACAATTAGCTTATCCTTTTTGGAGTAGTCCTTGAGCCACATACCGTAGGCGCCAGCAAATTTAACGGCATCAATTGGGGTTAAGTTGTCTCCTGGTGGGCCTCCAATGGTGCCACGTATGCCGGAAATAGATTTTATCAATGTCATAGATGTGAAAAAGTTTTTGCAAATATATTCATCTGAGATAAAACCGGTGTTCCTTCTTTGTAAATTCGTCTTTATGAATTTTTTGGCCCATATATATCTTTCCTTTGGGGATGACGATGTCACTATTGGAAATTTTATTGCCGATAGTATTCGGGGCAATAAATTCCAACATCTGCCGGACTCCATCCAGAAAGGAATTTTATTGCACCGGGAAATCGACACCTATACGGATACCCACCCTATTCCTAAAAAAAGTAGCAAACGTTTGCATAAGAACTATAGCCATTATAGCCGTGTAATCGTGGATATTTTTTATGACCATTTTTTGGCCAAGAACTGGCAACGGTATTCGGACGTTCAGTTGGAGGTATTTGCCGATCGTTTTTATGACCTTTTGGAAGTAAATTACGTACTATTGCCCGAAGGCATAAAACGGATGATGCCCTATATGATCGCGGACAACTGGCTGGTAAGCTATGCCAAAATGAAAGGTATCGGGCGGGTATTGAACGGTATGAACCGAAGGACCCAAAACAAATCCAAAATGAACTTTGCCATTTTGGACCTTGAAAAACATTATACACTCTTTGAGGAAGAATTCACGGCTTTTTTTGAGGAGTTAATTATTTTCTCTAAACAAAAGTATATCTCCTTATGCGAAAACTGATACTGTTCCTCCCCCTGTTGCTCCTCTGCCTGCATTGTAAAGAGAAATCCCCAACGCCCACTGGAACAGTGGCCCAAAAGGCCATGGTCGTTTCCGCACGGGAAGAAGCTTCTAAAATTGGAGTAGATATCCTAAGGGAAGGAGGTAACGCCTTTGATGCCATGGTGGGTACGGAATTGGCATTGGCCGTCGCTTACCCCTACGCCGGTAATTTGGGTGGTGGTGGATTTATGGTCTACCGCAAGGCCAATGGAAATATGGGCGCACTGGATTATAGGGAAAAGGCACCCTTGTCCGCCCATAAGAACATGTATTTGGATTCCCTGGGTAACGTAATTCCAAATATGAGCACCAAGGGAGCAACGGCCGTGGGTGTTCCAGGAACCATTGCCGGCATTTTTGAGGTGCATAAAAAATTCGGCACCCTACCTATAGAACAAATTATGGCTCCGGTCATCGAATTGGTGGACAAGGGCGTGGTAGTAACGGAAAAACAAGCGGCCCGACTAGATCATTACTGGGAAGCGATTTTGGAGGTGAATGGGGACAGTACTTTATTCTACACACAATGTATGGCAGGGGATACTTTGCGATATCCCGCCTTGGCCAACACCTTGCGACGAATAGCAAAAAACGGCCGTGATGAGTTCTACAAGGGAAAGACCGCAAAGGCGCTGGCCCAATTTATACAGAAAAAAGGTGGTTATGTTACCGAGGAAGATTTGGCAAAATATGAAGTGAAATGGAGGCAGCCCGTTATCTTTAAATATAAGGATCTGCGTATCATTTCCATGAGTCCACCCAGTAGTGGCGGGGTCACCATCAATCAGATCTTTAAGATGATAGAACCCTTCGATATTTCCGAATATGGGCACAATTCCCTTGAGGCCATTCAGTTGTTTACCGAAGCGGCACGAAGGGCGTATGCCGACCGAAATTACTATCTGGGTGATCCGGACTTTGTAGATATTCCTCTAGACGTCCTTTTGAGCAGCCGGTATATTGAAGATAGAATGGGCGATTTTTCCTTTGAAAAAGCCACACCGTCTTCGCAAGTACGACAAGGTTCCGTTGAAATCTTAGAAAGCGCCGAAACTACCCACTATTCCATAGTAGATCAGCAAGGCAATGCGGTTTCCGTTACTACCACCCTAAATGGGGCCTATGGTTCCAAACTTTATTGTGATGAACTGGGTTTTTTCCTGAACAATGAAATGGATGATTTCAGTGCCAAACCCGGGGTTCCCAATATGTTTGGACTCATTGGTGCCGAAGCCAATAGCATCGCCCCGGAAAAAAGGATGTTAAGTAGTATGACCCCCACCATTGTGGAAAAGGAGGGTAAACTCTGGATGGTGGTAGGCACTCCCGGTGGCTCAACGATTATTACGGCTGTAGCCCAGACCATTTTGAATGTTTATGAATTTGGAATGAGCATGCAAGAGGCTGTAAATGCACCGCGCTTCCACCACCAATGGTTACCCGATCATATTAAATTTGAACCAGAAGGATTCCCCTCAGAGTTAAAGTTGGCCTTAAAAGCCAAAGGTTACCCCATAAACGAAAAACGCGCTCCCGTAATAGGTAAGGTAGATGCCATTCGGGTCTTGCCAGATGGCCGCCTAGAAGGTGGAGCCGACCCGCGAGGTGATGATAGTGCAGTAGGTTTTTAGTCACCTAAAGTTCGTTTAATTTAAATTCATGTAGTACAATACGCCATTCCTCGGTCTCCATAATTTCCAAAATGCGCTGGGAAATGGCCTGTTCCAATTCAGTACGTTCCTGGGCAATACCAAAGGCATAGAATTGTATATCAAATTTAACGGGAAGAATACTGATATGGGCCATCGACGAATCCTTGGCAATACGATATTTTAAAATGGGTTCATCGTACATAAATGCCTCAATTTCATTGTTTTTTAAGGCCGAAAGGCCTTCAGCAACAGAACTATACTCCGTTAAATCCTTAAAGAATCGGGATTTTAAAAATTCACTGGTTCCCGTATTCTTTATAGAACCCACGGTACGTTTCTTAAACTCCTCAAAACTGTCCGGGTCATTGGTCAAATGGTTAACAGTAAGACCGGATGCGATACTCGCGGTAAGTCCGGAAATAAATAAAAGTCCTCCAAACATCAGTATCAAGGCTACGATTTTCCCCATTCTGGTCCTCGGGGCCTTATCCCCGTAGCCCACTGTAGTGAGTGTAACGGCAGACCACCATAGTCCATCCCAAATACCGTGGAGGCCAGAGCGAAAATGGTCCGGGTTTTTTCTACGCTCAAAGTACCAACCCGCTAAGCCAAACAGCAGTATGATCAAAAGCAAAACCCCAAGACCTTTCAAAAAATTAAGGTTGAAAAAAGCACGTATGAATTCAAGAAGTTTATCAAAAGAAGATGTCTCTGCAACCGCAATGGTTGAATTGGAAGCGTAAAAGGAATGGGTAAACTCCATTTTCTTGCTCCGTTCACTGGTAATGGTAAGTGGATTTATGCTTAGGTCAATACCTCCTGTTTCCAGGGAATCCAACATATTGGAAAAATCCATGGGCAAAAACTCAAATTTTAGGTCCAAATCCTTGGCCACCTTCTTCCATAACCAAACATTAATACCCCGTAAAACTGTATCCTCCCGAACAACAAAAGGCGGAGCTGTAGCATAGCCTACTTTTAATATTTCCGAATCTGAAAACGAAACATTATCTGTGGATTGACCTTTTGCCCACACCCAGAACAGCATAAAAAAGAGAAGGGACCATTGTAGTTTCATGGAATTACTTGGATTTCTGAAATGTAAACATACGAATTTCAAAAACCCAATGTTTCCCTAATTATTAGATGGTTCTTGAGAATAGAATGACCTATCCTCTCATGAGGTAAAAATATAAATATTTTTCTTACTTATTTGTAAGAATTTATTTGCTAAAAATAGAATATTAAATTATTTTTAAGTTATAATAATCATTTCCCAAACCTCTGGATTGCACAAAGCTGGCTCTTGATCATGAAGATATTCATTCGCGAAGAATAGACACAGGCCCCTGAGTGTCTTTAATTGTTCAGGGAAGAATTGAATCTTTAAATTTTTATCATGAAAAAGTCCATTTTAAATCTTGGCAGAATCTTGACCAAAACGGAACAAAAGGCCATTAGTGGAGGTTCCGGAGATTGTCACAATTTAGGAAAAGCCTGTTTCGGCCATTGGGAATGCGGTTCCCAAAACTGTCCCTTGTTATGCCTAAGCTTCCCAGGTTCCGGCTACATATGCGCGCCGGCCTAAAATAGACAAACAGAGACTTATTCAAGTCTCTGTTTGCTTTTCAACTTTTAATTTTTGGTAAGTCGCAATTGGTCTTTTAGCTCTTCCATGGACTCCTGCAGCTGCCTAAGAAGTCCTTTTTCCGTAGTGGCATCCACCCCAAAAGTAATCTTACTACTTACTTGCCAAAGTTCCTGTATTTGAAAAGGCTTAATTTCATAGGGAGGATAGGACTCGTTCAAGGATACCAAGGTGATATGGTTTCGGTTTGGTAATCGCTCTATCTTCTTTACCAAAACCGCGTCCTGTAGCACCACTACGTATATCTTATTGGGGTTTACATGGTCAATATCCTCCACGGATTTCGCCAATACCCATTCCCCAGGCTTCAAGTTGGGCAACATACTATCCCCTTCTACCTGAAAACCGCGGTAGGTGGCATTGCGAAACTCGGGAATAGGCAAGTCAAACGCCGGTAATTGCCGGTACCAACTTGTATCCTGAATGTTCTGAGGATAACCTGCAGCAGCCTTGGCATTGACCAGGACCATATTTTCCCTGTCCGAAGAGTCAACGGTAACTACTTTGGGAATAACACTAGTTTTGGAAGTATCCAGATACTGCTGTTCGCTTTCCCCGAACAACCATAAGGGATTTATCTTGAATTGTCGTAAAAGTTCCATAACAACCTTGCCCGAAAGTTTGGTACGCCCCCGCTCAATATCGGCTGTGGTATTGGATACACCAAGAAGTTTGGCGAATTCGGCCTGGGTATATCCCAGTTCCCTCCGTAAATCCGTAAAGCGTTTTAACGTAAGTTCGTTTTCCATTTCCGTTTATTTAAATCACCTTGGATACTTTGAAAACAAGCAGTGAATCCATTAAATCTCGCAATGCCCTGAGAGTTTTTTGTGCATATCCATTTCAAATATACGTAATTTGGAATATTTCCAAAATTTTATTGGGAATATTTCCATTATTAGGAATATTTCCATAATTTTGGAATTATTACAATATTGGTATGTCCTTTGATCGAATTAAAGAAAAACTCAATATTTTGGCAGATGCGGCCAAATACGACGTTTCCTGTTCCAGTAGCGGCAGTAACCGCCCCAACACCCGTAAAGGTTTGGGGAACGCCGCTCCCATGGGAATTTGCCATAGCTATACGGAAGACGGGCGCTGCATTTCCCTGCTTAAAATCCTCCTGACCAACCATTGTATTTTTGACTGCGCATATTGTGTAACCCGCAAGAGCAACGACATAAAACGGGCCGCCTTTAAAATTCAGGAGGTTGTAGATCTCACCGTAAATTTTTATAGACGAAATTATATAGAGGGGCTTTTTTTAAGTTCGGGCATCTTTAAAAGCCCCGATTATACCATGGAACGTTTGATAGCCGTGGCAAAAAAGCTCCGGATGGAGCAGAACTACAATGGATATATACATCTCAAATCCATTCCCGGGGCAAGTGACGAGTTAATGTATGAGGCCGGTCTGTATGCCGATCGGCTTTCTGTAAATATTGAGGTACCTACCATTTCCGGACTGAAATTGCTGGCACCTGACAAAAAACACGAGGACTTTACCAAGCCCATGCGAAAGGTGCAAC
The DNA here is from genome assembly GCF_028285715.1 of Ulvibacterium sp. GTDB lineage: Bacteria > Bacteroidota > Bacteroidia > Flavobacteriales > Flavobacteriaceae > Ulvibacterium. The sequence goes on along the minus strand of NZ_JANQOO010000035.1, from coordinate 638,956 downwards.
ACGAAATTATCCGACATAAGGCTGAAAAACGAGTTATTAAAAGTACCCCAAAATTTGCTCCTGCCGGACAAAGTACCCAAATGATTATTGGGGCCACCGGGGAATCCGACAAGGATATCATGTACTCCGCCCATCACTATTATACAGAGTATCAAATGAAACGGGTCTATTATTCCGGTTATGTTCCGGTTGCCGAGGACCACAGATTACCAGCCTTGGGATCACAAGTACCCATGCTGAGGGAAAACCGACTCTATCAGACGGATTGGCTTTTGCGGTTTTATGGTTTTGGGGTACAGGAAATCCTGAACAATGAGCATCCCAACCTGGATATGGATGTGGACCCAAAGTTGGGTTGGGCCTTGCGCAACCTTCATCTATTCCCTGTGGATATCAACAAAGCCGATAAGGAAATGTTGGCCCGCATACCAGGGGTAGGCATGCTTTCCGTAGGTAAGGTCATAAGTGCAAGACGTTTTAGAAAGTTAAACTGGGGGCATCTTAAAAATATCGGTATTGCCCTTAACCGGGCTAAATATTTTATTATTTGTGATTCCAACCAATGGGAAAACCATGAGCTGGAGCCACAAAAGATAAAGGGGATGATTTTAAAAAATTCCGTAGGGAAGTTTAGAAAAAATTACAGTTCACAATTACAATTATTCAATTAAAATGGACGAAACTAGAATTTTAATTTATGATGGAAGCTTTAACGGTTTTCTAACCGCTGTATTCAAAGCTTTTGAGGAAAGGATAAATGTTGCCGATATCCAGCGCAATGGGCAGGCGCAGAACGCCCTTTTTTCGGATACGGAGATTATTTTCACCCAAATGGATAAGGCAAAACGGGTCTGGAACGGTATTCAGAACAAAAACAACACGGCCATTAAGAACATATATTTTGCCTTCTTGAGTGAATATAAAGGCATTGAACTCTTACTCTACCGATATATTCAAAAACTGTTTGCATCCCAAGTTTCAGTCCATTCGGATTATTCGGATGCCGTTGTCTTAAAAATTAGTCAATTGGCCAAGAATGTCGGGCGCGAAAAGCATCGTATGGAGGCCTTTGTACGGTTTCAGTTGACCAAGGATGCCATTTATTTTGCCAATATTGAACCGGATTTTAATGTACTACCGTTGATTTCCAAACATTTCCGCTCTAGATATGCCGATCAGCATTGGCTTATTTATGACATAAAACGAAAATATGGGCTTTACTACAATTTGCAAACCGTGGAAATAGTTTCTTTGGATTTGGAAGAGGTTTATGCAAACAGCATCCGCAAAAACGATCGATTTCTGGGCGAGGAGTACAGCTACCAGGACTTGTGGGCCAATTATTTTAGAAGTACACATATTAAGTCCCGTATCAACAAGAAGTTGCATACACAACATATTCCAAAGCGCTATTGGAAGTACTTGAGCGAAAAGAAACAGGCGGTTTAGTCAAAACAAAGTGCAGCGTAAGTATGGAATACTTTATAATTTCATGAAAAACATATAGGTTCTATGGCACACAAACAATTGAAATTATGGTTCGATAAGGACTTAGCCCTAATGTTGGCCGATAAGCTCATTGCAAATGGAGTAAAATTTGACAAGAGCACTTTCGCCCAAGAAGTAGAGCAAGGCACTAAGGATTTGGAGCTTAAAGATCGGGTTGAATTGATAGCTGATTTATTACGGCGACATCTGGCCGTGGACTACCTGTCCGCCGTGAAGGAGTTGGTGGATATTCTTGGACCTGAAAACGAAAAGGAAACAGGAATGTTCAAGGCCTTTTACTGGGTAATGCCCATTGCCAAGTATGTAGAAAAGTACGGACTACAACATTTTGAGGTATCCATGAGTGCTATACGGGAAATTACCAAGAGAAATACAGGAGAATACACCATACGTCCTTATTTGGAGGCCTTTCCCGAAAGTACACTAAAAGTCATGGAGGCTTGGTCCAAGGATAAAAACAAACATGTTCGCCGTTTAAGTTGTGAAGGTGCCCGGCCTCGATTACCCTGGGCGGCAAAACTCGATATCTTTATTAAAGACCCCACGCCGCTAGTGCCCATTTTGGAAAACCTAAGGGACGATCCCAGCAAATATGTTCAGAAATCCGTGGGCAATTGTATCAATGATATTCTAAAAGACCATCTGGAAGTTGGGAAAAATCTGGTCGATAGTTGGTTGCCTTGTCCAACAAAGGAACGTAGATGGATCGTAAAACATGCATTGAGAAATTTATTGAAGCATAAAGACCCGTGGGCACTGGCAGTTTTAGATCGAATGTGAAGTTGAATCGATTGCAATCCTTTTCAAAGGTGGGATGATTGTTTTTTAGGTAAACTGGAGTTTACTTGTCGTGAGGGTATTCCATTGATGAACTTATGTCGAAAATCCAATGTTTTTAGGTCGCTCATTAACAAAGATTGGGATATCCCCTACTTCCTTTTTAGGTGCCAAATTCCTACCTTTGCAACTTTGCTTTGAAAAATGATAAACTACGAGGAGAATATTGAGGTTAAGGGCGCGCGCGTCCATAACCTTAAAAATATTGATGTCACCATTCCGCGGGAAAAACTCGTAGTTATCACCGGCCTCTCCGGAAGCGGCAAATCCTCACTGGCGTTCGACACCATTTACGCAGAGGGACAGCGGCGCTATATCGAAACCTTTTCGGCTTATGCTCGGCAATTCCTAGGAGGTTTGGAGCGACCGGACGTGGATAAAATCGATGGACTCTCTCCGGTAATTGCCATTGAGCAAAAGACTACCTCCAAATCGCCCAGATCTACCGTGGGCACCATAACCGAAGTCTATGATTTTTTACGGTTGCTCTTTGCAAGGGCCGCGGATGCCTATAGTTACGTTACCGGCGAAAAGATGGTGAGCTATAGCGATGAGCAAATCAAAGCACTGATCAAGACCGATTACGCCGATAAAAAAATAAACATGCTGGCGCCTGTTATAAAATCCAGAAAGGGGCACTATAGGGAACTTTTTGAACAAATAGCCAAACAAGGTTTTGTAAAGGTCCGGGTTGACGGTGAAATCAAGGACATTGTAAAGGGAATGAAAGTAGACCGTTACAAGACCCATGACATTGAAATTGTTATAGATCGGCTTAAGGTTACAGACTCAGAAGACACGGACAAACGGTTAACGGAGACCATAAATACGGCCATGTACAGCGGCAATGATGTTTTAATGGTACTTGAGGAAGGCCAGAACGATCCGCGATATTTTAGTCGTGACCTTATGTGTCCGACTTCGGGTGTCTCCTACCCCACCCCGGAACCGAATACGTTTTCCTTTAACTCACCAAAGGGTATGTGTTCCCATTGCAGCGGGTTAGGACATGTATACGAGGTAAATGCAAATAAGATTTTCCCTAACCGGAAAATATCGATCAAGGCCGGGGGAATTGCCCCGCTCGGGGAATATAAAAAGTCCTGGGCGTTTAAGCAGATAGAAACCATTGCCCAACGTTATAATTTTGAACTGACAGAACCCATCGAAAAGATTCCGGAAGAGGCCATGGATGTATTGCTGAACGGGGGAAAGGAAAGTTTTGAACTGGACTCCAAGACATTGGGGGTTAGGCGTACATATACCATTGATTACGAGGGCATCGCCAATTTCATCAAACATCAATTCAATGAATCGGAATCGACCTCCATTAGAAGATGGGCAAAAGAATATATGGATAAAATCGTCTGCCCCGTCTGCCAAGGATCAAGATTGCGAACGGAATCCTTGAATTTTAGGATCAGTGATAAGAATATAGCCGAGTTAGCGCAAATGGACATCGCTGAGTTGGCGGAGTTTTTTGATGGACTCAACCAAAAACTTGATGGGAACCAGCAGATAATTGCGGAGGAAATCATAAAGGAAATCCGTACCCGTATCCGATTTCTTTTGGATGTAGGCCTTGACTACCTTTCATTAAATCGAGGTTCAAAATCACTTTCCGGAGGAGAAGCGCAACGTATTCGTCTTGCCACACAGATTGGGTCACAACTTGTGGGCGTATTGTACATATTGGATGAACCTAGTATAGGATTGCACCAGAGGGACAATAATAGATTGATTCGTTCATTGGAAGCGCTTCGGGATATTGGGAATTCGGTAATTGTCGTAGAGCACGATAGGGACATGATCGAACGAGCGGATCATGTTATTGATATAGGGCCGAGAGCCGGAAGGCATGGTGGTGAAATCATATCCCAAGGCAGTCCGCAAGACTTAAAGGACCACCATACCTTAACCGCGGATTACATTACCGGAGACAAGCAGATTCCCGTTCCGAAAAAGCGAAGAAAAGGCAATGGAAAAAGCATAGTACTATCCGGATGTACGGGAAACAACCTCAAGAATGTGACCGTGAAATTTCCACTCGGAAAGATGATCGGTGTAACCGGGGTGTCCGGAAGTGGCAAATCTACCTTGATCAATGAGACCCTCTACCCTATCATGAACGCCCACTACTTCAACGGCGTAAAAAAGCCGATGCCCTATAAAAAAATTACCGGACTGGAGCATATAGATAAAGTCATAGACATCAATCAGTCACCCATCGGAAGAACACCTCGCTCCAATCCGGCCACTTATACAGGGGTCTTTAGTGAAATACGCTCCCTCTTCACCAAAACTCCCGAAGCGGCCATTAGGGGATATAAGCCAGGACGCTTTAGTTTCAATGTAAAAGGGGGTAGATGCGAAACTTGTCAAGGTGCTGGCTTAAAGGTGATTGAAATGAATTTCTTGCCCGATGTTTATGTTGAATGCGAAACCTGCAATGGAAAACGTTTCAATAGGGAAACCTTGGAGATACGTTATAAAGGTAAATCCATTGCAGATGTATTGGAAATGACCGTAGATGAGGCCGTAGATTTTTTTGAAAATATCCCGAAGATATACCGTAAGCTGAAGACCATTAAAGATGTCGGTTTGGGGTATATTTCCTTGGGCCAGCAATCCACGACACTGTCCGGAGGTGAAGCACAACGGATAAAATTGGCAACAGAGCTTTCAAAGCGCGATACGGGCAATACTTTTTATATCTTGGACGAACCTACAACAGGCCTTCATTTTGAAGATATTCGCGTATTGATGGAAGTTTTGGAACGTTTGGTAGACAAAGGAAATACGGTCTTAATCATTGAACATAACATGGATGTAATTAAAATGATGGATCACATCATAGATATTGGTTACGAAGGTGGCCGTGGAGGAGGAATGGTGGTGGCCCAAGGGACCCCCGAGGAGATTATCAAGGACCAAAAAAGTTATACGGCAGAGTTTTTGAGGTTGGAAATTGAACAACAAAACGAAAAGGCAAGGATGGCCCTGGCACGGGACAAGTAGCTTTCTGGTCGGCAAAATATCAATTAGTATCTAAAGAACTGGACTACTATGAGAAAAGAACAGCACCATAAAGGGTGGAACGAGATAAAAACCAATGATTCTTGGGCCATATTCAAGATCATGGGTGAATTTGTGGGTGGTTTTGAAAAAATGAGTGCCATAGGTCCATGCGTCTCCATATTTGGCTCTGCCCGGACCAAAGAGGACGGGAAGTACTACCAACTTGCCGTGGATATTGCTAAAAGCATTGCTGAGGCTGGTTATGGAATTATCACCGGTGGCGGTCCCGGTATAATGGAAGCGGGAAATAGAGGTGCACATTTGGCAGGAGGTACTTCGGTAGGGCTCAATATTGATCTTCCCTTTGAGCAACATGACAATCCGTATATCGACGATGACAAAAGCCTGGATTTTGATTACTTCTTTGTGAGAAAGGTAATGTTCGTTAAATATTCCCAAGGATTTGTAGTCATGCCCGGAGGTTTTGGAACTCTGGACGAACTTTTTGAGGCCATTACTTTAATTCAAACCCATAAAATTGCGGGGTTTCCCATCATATTGGTGGGCTCCGATTTTTGGAAAGGGCTTTTGGAGTGGATTAAGAATACCGTGCTGGAATTAGGCAACATCAGTGCAACCGATTTGGATTTAATACGAATTGTGGATACCAAGGAAGAAGTAGTGGAAATCATAGATGCCTTTTATAAAGGCAATTCTCTGAGCCCAAATTTTTAAGCACAACCTTTTTGGAACAAACAAGATATTTATCCTACCCGATTGCTTTAGTAATTTTTTTACTTGGCTTTGGGGTATCCCCCGCCCAACACATTAATACCCTTACTGCCGAGTTGGACAAAGGGAGCAATGAAATTCGTATTCAACAAGAGTTTGAATACAAGAACACCTCGGACGAAACTTTACGTAACCTTTATTTTAATGACTGGGCTCACGCGTATTCCAACAAAAATACGGGTCTGGCGAAGCGATTTGCCGAGGATTTTAGAAAAAGCCTCCATCTCGCCAAAGACCATGAAAGAGGATTTACGAAGATTCAGAGCGCTGTTGACAATGAATATAGAGGTCTGTTTTGGGAAAGGGTCACAGGGCAGGACATCCTTAAAATTAAACTGAACGACCCCTTAAAGCCAGGGGATTCGGCCAAAATCTTTATTACATATACCGTAAAACTGCCTTCTAAAAAGTTTACCCCTTATGGATACGATCCAAAAAGTGGGTACTACTTAAAAGATTGGTACTTGACCCCGGCAGTCTATGATGGCAAATGGCATTTGTATTCCAACAAAAATCTGGAGGACCTTTATACGGATGTAACCAATACCAATCTAAAGATCACCTACCCGGACAGTCTCTTTATAGTTTCGAATTTCAGGGTGTTGGGCCAAACCAAATTCCCAAATGGCAATGTGGCCCAATTAGAAGGTATTGACCAAAAAAGCTGTGAAATAATCTTGACTCCAAATAATGGGTTTACCACTCATGTAACAAGTAATATAACCGTTATTACGGATCTAAGGGCTGGCAAATACGATCAAATATCCCAAGGGGTCTCTATTCATAAGGTGACAGATTTTATCCATGAGAATTTGGGGGAGTTTCCACATTCCCACTTATTGGTCAGTGAAATCGACTACCAGAAAAACCCCATGTATGGTATAAACCAGCTCCCCTCCTTTATACGACCTTATGAGGACCAATTTCAATTTGAAATAAAGTTTCTTAAGACGGCCCTCATCAATGTTCTGGAGGAGACTGTTTTTTTGGATCCAAGAAAGGATCAATGGATATTGGACGCCATTGCCAACTACCTCATGATCGCCTATGTGGAAGAGCACTATCCCGATCAGAAATTATTAGGGAAACTGTCCAAAATATGGGGCTTTAGGAGCTATGAATTGGCCAAAATGGGCTTCAATGAGCAATATCCATTTTTATATATGTTCAGGGCTCGTAAAAATCAAGATCAGCCCTTGACCACCCCTAACGATTCACTTATAAAATGGAACCAAAAAATAGGCAATAAGTATAAGGCAGGTCAGGGGCTTTCCTACCTGGCCAGCTATATTGGAAAGGAAAAGGTGGACGAAAGCATCAAAACCTTTTATAAATATTATAAACTGAAAAAGGTAAAACCCCTTGATTTCGAGTCCATATTAAAGCGAGCCTCGAATCGTAATATTGACTGGTTTTTTAACGATTATGTCTCCACGGACCGGCTTATTGACTTTAAAATAAAAAAAGTGGAGAAGAACGAAGATTCCCTGCATGTTACCTTAAAAAACAAGGAGGGAACCAATGTTCCTATTTCACTTTTTGGTCTTAATCAGGACTCCGTGGTATCTAAATATTGGTTTTCGGGCATTACAGGGCAAAAGACATTTACTATTCCAAATAATAACGAGGAACGTTTAGTGTTGAACTACGATCAAAAGATTCCGGAGTTTAACCAGCGGGACAACTGGAAATCCTTGAAAGGTTTTTTCTCGAGCAATAAAAAATTCAAGTTTACTTTTTTTAAGGATGCGGAAAATCCTTATTACAACCAGATATTCTACGTCCCGATTTTAAACTTCAACATTTACGACGGTTGGTCGCCCGGACTTCGCTTGTACAACAAAACCCTTTTGGAACGCCCTTTCGTCTACGACTTTCATCCATCGTATTCCTTTCGGGAAAATACCCTTGTAGGTTTTGGAAGTCTGGGGTATAGAAAGTATCTAAAAAAGAGCGGACTCTATTTGTCCAATTACCGTATCAGTGCTTCCACATTCCACTTTCAGACCAATTCCAGATATACCTCAATTACCCCATCTATGACCTTTGGATGGCGCCCGGCCGACCTCATTTCCAACAAGCGACAGTTTTTGACCTTTAGGTATGTGAATATTTTTCGGGATTTTGATGAGAGCCTTGTTGATCTTAGCAATGATCCGGACACTCCGGATTACAGCGTCCTTAATGCCAGGTTTACCCATATAAACAATGGGATTATTGATTTTGATTCTTGGTCCGCGGATTTCCAACACTCCAGCGACTTTACAAAGTTGGTCCTTGAATTTGAATATCGGAAACTCTTTGAGAACAACACACAGTTTAATGTCCGTTTTTTTGCCGGAAAATTTCTAAGGAACAAAATAGAACCGGGGAATAGATTTTTCGATTTTGCCCTGGATCGGCCCACGGACTACCTTTTTGATTACAATTATCTAGGACGTTCCGAAGATAGCGGTATCTACAGTCAACAAATCATCATAGCCGAAGGCGGATTCAAATCTTTTTTGGACGATCGGTATAGGTTTGCCAATGATTGGCTTACCACCGTAAATACCAGTGTAAATCTCTGGCGCTGGATCGAGGCCTATGGCGATTTGGGGTTTGTGAAGAACAGAGGGGAAAGGCAAAAATTTGTCTATGACTCCGGAATTCGCTTAAATTTGGTCACGGACTTTTTTGAACTGTATTTCCCAGTGTATTCCAATAATGGGTGGGAGATTGCACAACCTAATTATGAAGAACGGATCCGTTTCATTATTACCATAGACCCTAGGACACTTACCGGCCTGTTTACTAGAAAATGGTTCTAGCACTCTGAAATATCCTTAGAAATTGACCTTTTTAGGTTTAAAAAACTACATAAAATCAAAAAAAAGGTATTTTTTTTGACAATATAGAAATAATTTAACTTTTGTAGAGTTGTAAAAATCTATCCTAATGGATATTTTTGCAAAAACTTTATTTGCCCATGGACCTATCCCCGAAAACCAGTACAGATATTTCATTTGAAGACTTTAGGGCACAGATTCTACATGATTATGAAATAGCGGTTTTGAGTAGGGAATGCAGTCTAATGGGACGTAAGGAAGTACTTACCGGGAAGGCAAAATTTGGGATTTTCAGTGATGGAAAGGAACTTCCGCAATTGGCAATGGCACGGTCCTTCAAAAATGGGGATTTTAGAAGTGGATATTACCGAGATCAGACGTTTATGATGGCCTTGGGCCTACTGACGCCCAAACAATTGTTTCATGGGCTTTATGCCACCACCGATATCGAAAAGGAACCCATGAGCGCAGGCCGGCAAATGGTGGGCCATTATATGACCAATAGTATAAATGAAGATGGCAGTTGGAGAAATCTTACCCGGCAAAAAAACAGTAGTGCCGATATATCGTGTACTGCAGGACAAATGCCCAGATTATTAGGTCTGGCGCAAGCTTCCAAAATGTATAGGCATCTAAAGAACCTGGATTCCGAGAAGTTTTCAAATAACGGCAATGAAGTAGCTTGGGGAACTATCGGCAATGCCAGTACCAGTGAAGGAATGTTTTTGGAGACCGTAAATGCCGGTGGCGTACTTCAAGTGCCTATGGTCATTAGTATTTGGGACGACGATTACGGCATTTCGGTACCTGCCAAATATCATGCGACCAAAGAGGACATTTCAAAAATGCTCATTGGATTCCAAAGGGACGAGGAACAAAAAGGATATGAGCTCATCAAAGTAAAAGGCTGGGACTATACGGCCCTGATGCATGCTTATGAAAACGCCTCGGACATCGCCAGGGAGGAACATGTTCCTGTTATCATCCACGTTGTGGAACTTACTCAGCCCCAAGGACATTCTACCTCAGGTTCCCATGAGCGTTATAAAAGCGAAACACGGCTGGAATGGGAAAGGGAAAACGACTGCAACAAACGTTTTAGGGAATGGGTTTTGGAAGCTGGCATTGCCGAGGATTCAGAACTTTTGGAATTGGAAAAATCAATCAAAAAAAAGGTTAGAATTGCAAAAAAAGAGGCCTGGGCCGAGTATTTGGAGCCACACAAGCAAATGAAAAGAACCTTGGTTCAACTTTTGGAAAATGCCGCTCAGAAAAGTCCGAACAAAAACTTCATCAACAAAATAAAAAACGATTTAATAGCGGTTGAAGAACCGATCAAAAAAGACCTTGCCCTCAATTCACGAAAGGCCTTGCGCTATCTGTTGGGTGAAAATACATCCGAAAAAAAAGCCCTGGTGTCCTGGGTGAATCGCTTTTTGGAAGAGACCCAACCCAAATATAGCTCGTTGTTATATAGCGAACTCCCAACCAGAGCTACTAAAATTCCAGGAGTCCGTCCCCAATATGATACCAACGCCAAAACCGTAGACGGAAGAGTGGTGCTCCGGGATAATTTTGACAAATTATTTGAGAAATACCCGGAAGCCCTGGTATTTGGGGAGGATAGCGGTAAGATAGGAGATGTAAACCAAGGATTGGAAGGACTCCAAAAGAAATACGGGGAATTACGGGTCGCCGATACCGGTATTCGAGAGACAACCATTATAGGACAGGGTATAGGAATGGCCCTAAGAGGGTTAAGACCGATTGCTGAAATTCAATACCTGGATTATATCTTTTATACCTTGGCTACCCTTACGGATGATTTGGCCAGCCTACTATACAGGACGTTTGGAAAGCAGAAAGCCCCTTTGATCGTAAGGACCCGAGGGCATCGGTTAGAAGGTATTTGGCATTCCGGCTCGCCTATGGGGGGGTTGATTCACGTCTTGCGAGGTATGTATATTCTTGCACCGCGTAATATGACCCAAGCGGCCGGGTTTTATAACACCTTGATGAGAAGCGATGAACCTGCCCTTATTATAGAAAGTCTAAACGGATACCGATTAAAAGAACCTATGCCCAATAACCTCGGGGATTTTTGCACACCTATCGGAAAAATCGAGACCCTAAGAAAAGGTAACGATATTACTATTCTGTCCTACGGGTCTACCCTACGGATTGTTGAAAAGGCGGCCCGGGAGCTTTCCGAAGTCGGTATCGATGTGGAAATTCTGGATGCCCAGACCTTATTGCCTTTTGATGTCAACGGGGATTCCGCTAAAAGCGTGCAAAAGACCAATAGGTTGTTGGTGGTGGATGAGGACGTTCCCGGAGGTTGTTCAGCTTATTTGGTTCAAGAAATAGTAGAGCGCCAAGGAGCTTATCGCTATTTGGATAGTGCTCCCCAAACCCTAACTGCAAAAGCCCATAGGCCTGCTTATGGAACCGATGGAGATTATTTTTCCAAACCCAATGCAGAGGATATTTTTGAAAAGGTTTACGAAATCCTTCATGAAGTGGATCCGACCAACTATCCAAAATTACGTTGACAAAGCGCGGATACGCTCGTTCAAGTTTTTTATATTTAGGAAAAAATTGAATTGACGTCCCTCGTTTTTCCAAGCTTCAATTTATATAGCACTCCCTTATTGGTCCTAGTAAGTCAAGGTCTATTATTTGGGGGGCTCCTGTTACATAGGTTCTATACCAAACGGCGTGTATCCGACCTTTTTTTAGCACTTTTGGTAATCATTACCTGTTATCATCGTACTACCTATACCATCGGATTTATGGATTGGTATGACACCTATCGGAACACCAAAATCAATTATTGGCTCATTTCCTTATCGCTCGCTATTGGACCCCTAATTTACTTTTATGTAAAATCTGTTACCACTTCCAATTTCAAATTTGGAAAAAAGGATGGGCTTCACTTTGTACCTGTAGCTATTTATGCCTTATACCGAATTTTCATTTTTGTATATGATGCCGGCCAAAGCGGATTCGACGAAAAACAAAATGGAATCCTTATGGAAAAATGGGCCATGGGTGCGGTAGGCAGTTTTGCGGAAGCCTTTAATGCCATACAGCAAATACTATATTTGGCCTTTTCTTTACAGTTGTATTTTGCCTATAGAAAGAAAATCAGGGACTATTTCTCCAATATCTATAAACTGGAGCTTAACTGGATTCGCAACTTCCTCTATATTTATTCGTTTCTTTTCCTTTACGGAATCTTGCAGCAGTTTATTATCCTTTCCGTTGTGGAACTGAGTTGGATCCAAAAATGGTGGTACCAATTCTTTTCGGCTCTTGCCGTAATATACATCGGCATTAAAGGATACTTTACGGATACTACCTCCCTGGAAGGTTTGGATTTTCAGTTTTTGGGAAGGTTGCATAAGAAAGAGACCTCGATCAAGGAAAGTATGGCTTATTCCAAATTGCAGCCTGTGGAGTTGGAAAATCTAAAAGAACGTTTGTCCAGTTTCATGAAGGCCCAGCGCCCTTACTTGAACCCTGACCTTAATCTTAAGGAAATGGCCCAAGATTTACAGATGTCCAGAGGGCAATTGTCCGAGGTAATTAATATTGGTTTCGGTAAAAATTTTAACGACTTCATCAACACGTATCGGATCAACTCGGTAAAAAACATGTTAAAGGAGGGGAAGCACGAAAAACTTTCTTTATTGGGGATAGCCTTTGAATGTGGTTTTAACAGCAAGGCTACCTTTAACCGGGTGTTCAAGAAATTCACCAATCACTCTCCCACCGAATTCTTGAAAAACTCAGTTTAAGCCGGAGTACTTTTTCAAGACGTCTCAAATCGTATTTGAGACCTAATTCGAACGATTTGAAACTTCGTTACTCCCCTTCTATCCCAAATTTGTATCGGAAACTAAAATATTCGATATGAAAGATACTATCAGAAGGATTATCATACCAAAACTTCAAAAGGACTGGATAGCCGATTTGTTATTCGCCATAATACGCTTTATCTGCGGAATGTTGCTTGCCTTGAGTTTTGGAGCGGATAAGTTTGGGATGCCCTGGACCCCGGAAGGACAAAACTTAAATCTCTTTGAAGTTTCCGCATGGTTCCCGGAGGATGTGGCATCTTACGGTGGTCTTTTCGCCATGGCACCGGTATTCTTTGCCTGGATGGGAGCCTTTAGCGAAGCTGTGGGAGGATTGTTTTTGGCTTTCGGATTAAAGACAAGGGTAGCCGCCTTCCTCATCATGCTTACTATGCTAACGGCCATTTTCATGCAAAAATGGGGGCAAGGGGTTTGGAGTATACTCCCGGCAATGGGTTTTCTATGGATTTCCGTTTACAATCTGTATTTGGGATCCGGCCGGTTTGGACTAGACTATCTACTTACCAGAAAACATGTCGTTCGTAATCCATAAAATTTAAAACCTATGAAAACGATACTACAATCCATTGTAGGCCTATTTTTTCTATCGACGGCAATTGCCCAAAATACGCTTTCGCCTTCCAACTTTGAATACCTCAATGCCAGTTCTTGGTCCGGCAATCTGATGTATATCAATTATTCGGATGGTAAGGAGGTAAACATCAGAACCACCCTAAAAATTTTTCTTAAAGATGACACAATTATACAAGAGATGGAATTTCCGGACGAACCGAAGGCCAATTATGTCAGTCGCATTAGGATTAAAAAAAATGGAACCTATTTCGGTAATGAAAAGGTAGAGGCCCTAGATTTCACAGAAGGTAAAATCACGAATCTTACCACAAGTTATCAAGGACGGGACAACAACAAAAAAGCGAACATCTATAAAACCTATATGTTTGGAGAACAGAACTTGTCCATCACCAAAACGGTAGTTTTCCAAAAGAGCGGAAAAAAACTCATACGCAATCGCTACACCTACAACAGACAATAAAATCCAAACCTTATGAAGACTTTTTTCAAACTCTCCTTCTTTCTTGTTATTATTTTAGGATGCCATTGGAGCTGCGTACAGGAGACACATCTAAAGACGGTGACCTTTAAGGTAAACATGAACAGTATGGAAAATGCCCAGGATGTTGGCCTAAGAGGTAATTTTACCTCCCCTCCATGGGAGATTACCCTTCCTATGGAAGACAGGGACCAAGACGGGATTTATGAGACGACGGTATCAAAATCCACCGCTCAGAACGAAGTTGAGTTCAAGTTTGTCAATTTCAACAATCAATATGAACTCAACTGTTCCGGGAATAGGGTGATTATTTTTGAATATAGACCGGAAACTTTGGTTTATGAGGCCACATTTAACGAAATGGATGGCCGGCAAGTACCAATACAACAATAAAGAGCCCTTAAATATATGAATAGACCGTGCTAATTCCTTAAGTCATTTACCGGGAGTTGGACCAAGGGATTTATTGGGTTTCCATCCGCATCGATTTCAATGATGGCGTCGAAACCCAATTCGTCCAATTCGTCAATAATCTTGGCCTTGTCCCCTACCATGAACCAATTAACGGCCTCGGGTCGTATTACTTCTTTGCTTACTTTATGGATGTCTCCCAAAGAGAGGCCTCTTACATTCTGATCGTACTTTTGGTAATAGTCATCCGGCAGGTCGTATTTGACCAATTGAGACATCGAATTATTCACGGCGCTATTGGTCTCCCATTGACCTGGCAATTTCAATACTTGATTGGTCTTTACTTTTTCCAACTCCTGTTGCGTGGCCGGTCTTGTTGAAATGAATTCAGAAATTTCCTTGCGCAGCTCGGTAACGGATTCTGCTGACTTGTCCGTTTGAACCGGAGCGTAAACGAGGAAAGGACGTTCTTCCTTATTAGACATCACAAGGCCTCCGGCACCGTAGGCCCAATGCTTGTCTTCCCTTAAATTCATATTGATACGCGAGGTGAAATCCCCACCCAAAATACTGACCATTTGCTCCAAAGCAATTTCGGATATTGCACCATACTTATGTGTCAGATGGCCGGCGAGGATAAAGGATTGTTGTGATTCTGATCTGTTGATCAGATACAAGGTATTTTTAGAATTGACTTTAGGAGCGTTAAAGGTCACGGAAGGCACTTCGGATTTTTTCCATTTTCCCAGTAATTTTTCCAGTTTGGATTTTAAAACCTTCATATCCACATCTCCGGTGACTACCAATGTGGCATTATTTGGCCTTATCCAGGTTTTATAGAATTTCAACGCATCATCCCTAGTAAGTTCGGCTACGGTTTTCTCATAACCCGTACCGGTATATGGATTACTGTAGGGATGACCTTCACCGTACAGATACTTATTCATAACGCGCAACGCCACAGCAATAGGTTGGGATTTTTCGTTTTTTATAGTATTGATCTGTTCAGTTTTAAGCCGATTAAATTCCTTTTCTGGAAAAGCAGGATTAAGTATCACATCGGCAAAGAGGTCCAAACTCGCATCCAGGCTCTGTTTAAGTGTGTTTAGATAGACGTTGGAATTGTCTTGACTGGAATAGGTGTACATATTAGCTCCCAAAAGTTGGAGCTGCTCATTGATTTCAAGGGAACTCAATTCCTCAGTTCCTTCATCCATTAAGTTCATGGCCAATTCCGCTGTTCCGGGACTGGAGAGATAATCGGTTTTATAACCGGCATCCATCATAAGGTTCATTATTACGGTAGGAACGCCTTCCCTTCTAGCCAAAACAATGTTCAACCCATTTGAAAGTTGGGCCCGCTCCAGTTCCGGGAATTTAGAATTCTTTTGGGGGGCTAATTCCGGTAATTTGGAGCGATCAACATCGGTCTCCTGCACCGTATAATCCGGAAAGGGATTACATACAAGGGTATGCTTTCCCCGGCGGAGCCATTTTTGTGCGGTAGACTTTATATCTTCTGTGGTAGCTTCCTCAACATATTTCAATACGGTCTTGTAATAGGACGCGTTCTCGAAATAGGTTTGATTGGAAGCCAATCTATCCGACACTCCGCCAAAACCTCCGATGCGTTCCAGCCCTTTTATGAATCTGGCAAAATAGGCAGCCTTTACCCGTTTTAATTCCAATTCCGTCGGACCATTTTGAATAAGATTTTCAATTTCGGATTGAAAGACTTCCTTTACTTTATCAGGATCTTCACCGGGTTTAACATTTACCCATGTAACAAAGTTACTTGCTATTTCCTTGGAGGACTGATACGATACCACTGAGCTCGCCGTTTGATCCTCATAAACCAATTTTTTGTACAGTCTGGAATTTTTCCCTCCGGTCAAAATAGCGGAT
This sequence comes from Ulvibacterium sp., assembly GCF_028285715.1. GTDB lineage: Bacteria > Bacteroidota > Bacteroidia > Flavobacteriales > Flavobacteriaceae > Ulvibacterium. The sequence continues at coordinate 622,724 of NZ_JANQOO010000035.1, read as the reverse complement.
ATCAAGTCGAAATGAGTGTCTTCCCTATGTCCGTACTGTGGTGTATTCCATGCAAGCAGAATACGGGTTTCCGGAACCCTGTCCTCATAGACCTGATAGGTATCGCTGTCAAGAACGGGGATATTGATCTCAGGGCGAACAATTGTTGGACCCGATGGAATGGCCCCGAAATACTTCAATACTTTTTTATAAACCTCATCTGGTTTTATGTCCCCCGCTATAGCTATAACCGCATTGGCCGCACCATAATAGGATTTAAACCACTCCTGGACATCTTCAAGGGTAACCGTATCCAAATCCTCCATTTCACCTATTACGGTCCATGAGTATGGATGTCCTTTGGGATACAAGGCCTTAGTAAGCAATTCTCCCTGCCTTCCATAGGGCTGATTTTCTCCTTGTCTCTTCTCATTCTTTACTACCCCGAGTTGTTCGTCCAATTTATCCTGGTCAATGGCACCTAAAAGATAGCCCATACGATCGGATTCCAGGAATAGCACTTGATCAAGGGCAGAAACGGGAACATTCTGAAAATAGTTGGTCCTGTCAGAATTTGTGGTCCCGTTTAAATCAGTAGCTCCAATACGTTCCAAAGCCTGAAAATAATCATCATTGAAATTCTCGCTCCCGTTAAACATAAGATGCTCAAATAAATGGGCAAAGCCGCTTTTTCCATGTTTTTCGTTCTTGGATCCCACATGGTACCAGACATTTACAGCCACTATCGGTGCCTTATGGTCTTCATGCACCAATAGGGTTAGTCCATTGGGTAGTATAAACTTTTGATGAGGAATATCTATTTCACTTGCCTTAAATTCCGTATTCTGGGATTGAAGGCCTTGTAACGATACAAACAAAAGGACAAACAAAAAGTGAAGCGATTTTTTCATGATTGATGATTTAAGAAACTTTAACTAATGCCAATAGTAAATATACCATTTAACGGCCAGGAGCACAATTTTTTATGATTTATCTACGTCTGCCAAGAAATGGTTTTTTATCCATAACAAAAAATGCGATGCCTATCTTTGCTATATAAAAATCTTCTACCATTGAAAAGGATCCTCTCTGAATACTACGGTCTAAATCAAGTAAAATTGACACCGCTGGAGGGGTATGATAGCGTGAATTTCAAAGTCGAGAAAAAAAACAAAATCTACGTCCTAAAACAATACCCCTATTCAGATGCTAACCAAGAGTTGCTCCGCGCCGAAAACCACATACTGGAAAGTGTATCAAAATTAGAAGGCTATGACTTCCCTAAAACGATCAAAACGGTAACTCAAAAAAAGCTTATTGTAAAGGGAGAAAAGGTTTTCCGCTTGCTGAGTTATGTGGAAGGCGATTTTTTGGGCAACGTTCAACATACTCCCAAGTTTTTAAAATCCTTTGGGGAATTCTTGGGAAAAATGGACAGGTCATTGTTTGGAGCATATGAAGTTGCACTTTCGGCCAAAGAAACGCCATGGGACCTGAAGTATTTCATGGCCAACGAAAAACACCTAAAATTCATTCCCAAAGCTAGAGATCGGAGCTTGGTGGATTATTTTTTCCTCCAGTTTCTTGAGAATGTCTCCCCCATCGCATATGAGTTGCGAAAAAGCATTATTCATAACGATGCCAATGACTGGAACGTGCTTTCCAAGAATGGCATGGTTTCCGGTATCATTGACTTTGGGGATATGTGCCACTCCTGGACGGTAAACGAAATTGCAGTGGCCATTACCTATGTAATGATGGAGAAGGAGAATCCCTTGGAAGTGGCTTCCCAAGTCATTAAAGGCTATCACGAAGTTTTTCCATTGGAAATAAGGGAACTGGATATATTGTACTATTTGGTAGCCGCCCGTTTGTGTACCAGCGTTTGTAATTCAGCATACGCCAAAACGTTAAAACCGGAATCCGAATATATCACCATAAGCGAAAAACCGGCATGGCTACTATTGCGAAAATGGTTAAGCATAAATCCGATTAAATGCAGGGACACATTTCGTCTTGCGGCCGGTTATCCGAAGACCGATAAACCAAGACCCCAGGAGCAGCTAAAACAGAGGGATTCAAATTTGGGCAAGGCACTTTCCCTAAGTTACAGCAACCCCATCCAGATGAGGCGTTCCGCATTTCAATATATGTATGATAGTCAAGGAAATACCATTTTGGATGCCTACAACAATATTATGTTGGCGGGGCACTGTCATCCAAAGGTAGTCAGGGCAGGCAGGGAGACCATGGCAAGATTAAATACCAATACACGCTACCTGTATCAAGAAATTTTGGCGTATAGTGAAAAACTATTGTCCAGATTTCCAAAAAACTTGAACAAGGTCTTTTTTGTCAACTCGGGAAGCGCGGCCACAGACTTGGCCATCCGAATGGCTTTGGCTCATTCTAAAAAGAGGAAAATAATGGTCTTGGAACATGGTTATCATGGAAATACAAGGATTGGAACGGATATAAGCCATTATAAATACACTAAAGGAGATGACCTTGGGAAACAGCGCTATATAGTAGAAGCTCCAATGCCCAAGGTTTTTGGTTCGGGGTTAAAGGACGATGGTACCGCAGGCCAGTACTTTGCCAGGGAGACCATTTCCAGATTGGAAAAAGCCACAGGTCAGGTAGCCGCCTTCATAGCCGAACCCATATTGGGCTGTGGTGGGCAGGTACCCTTGGCCAAAGGCTATCTCAAGGAAGTATATCCCAAAATACGGGATCAGGGCGGTATTTGTATTAGTGACGAGGTACAGGTAGGTTTTGGTCGTTTGGGAGATTACTTTTGGGGTTATGAAATGAATGGGGTGGTACCGGATATGGTAGTCTTGGGCAAACCCATGGGCAATGGACACCCCATAGGCGCAGTAGTCACTACTACGGAAATTTCGGAAAGTTTTGCAAAAGGCCCTGAATTTTTCAGCTCGTTTGGCGGCAATCCGGTTTCCTGTGCCATAGGGAATGCCGTATTGGAAGTAATCCTCGAGGAAGGACTACAGGAACATGCCCAAAAGGTAGGGAATCATTTGGAATCACTTTTAATTGAGTTGCAACAAGAATTTATGGAGGTTGCCGATGTACGGGGGAAAGGTCTTTTTTTGGGTGTAGAAATATTGGATACAAAAGGAAATCCCAATACTATTCTGGCCCATAAAATTAAGGACGGGCTAAGGGAAAACCATATCTTGATTGGGACCGATGGGCCGCATGACAACGTTTTAAAAATAAAGCCTCCATTATCCTTTTCCAAAGATGATGCCGACCTACTGGCTCACCATTTGCGGAAAATACTTCATGATTTACTAAATTAGCCCTACTCTAAATCATTACCTTATGAAAAATGCCATTTTCAACGATTTGGGCTTGGCCCTACTTCGCATTGGTGCATCTGCATTGCTTTTGACCCATGGTTTTCCCAAATTTCAAAAACTTATATCCGGTAATTTAGAGTTTGGGGACCCTATTGGTATAGGGGCTGCCCCTACTCTTTTTCTGGCCGTGCTAGCTGAATTTATCTGTCCTATTCTAATTATATTGGGTTATAAAACCAGATGGGCCGCTGTATTTCCCGCGGTGACCATGGTAGTTGCCGCATTTATTGTCCATGCCCAAGATGCCATGGATGTAAAGGAAAAAGCCTTGTTATTTTTAATGGCTTTTGTATGCATAAGCCTATTGGGACCTGGGAAGTACAGTATTGACAAAAAATAGGGTCAAATAATCTTGACCAATAACTCCTTTAAAAGATCGGATTGCGAAATGCCATAGGCTCCCACTCCTTTTCCCTTAAGATCCATCTCCCTTAAGGATGATACAATACGACTGACTTTTTTCATTGGATAATTTTTCGCGGCAATACGAAATTCATCAACAAAGTAAGGGTTTATCCTCAAGGCACTGGCCACATTTTTTGGGGAATGATCATTAAGACCATGGTACTGTAATAATTGTGAAAAAAAGGAATGCAACAAGGTCACGGTTAGTACAAATGGATTGTCCTTGGGGTTCTGGGAAAAATAATGCACAATTTTAGTCGCTTTAAGGATATCGCGTTCCCCTATGGCCTTCTTAAGCTCAAAATTGTTATAATCCTTGCTTATACCAATATGTCTTTCGACAGTTTCCGGGGTTATTTCTTTCTCTTTGGGTAAAATTAATTGGAGCTTTTCCAATTCCTTACTTATCCTACTTAAATCGGTTCCAAGAAATTCCACCAATAAACTAGCTGCTTTATGGGAAATATGATAGCCTTTGCCCAAAAGTACTTTTCGAATCCAGTCGGATACTTGGTTGTCATATAATTTTTTGCTTTCAAACAGCACTCCTGTTTTGCGAATGGACTTATACAATTTCTTGCGCTTGTCCAATTTTTTATACTTATAGCAAATGACCAAAACGGTGGTGGGTTGGGGATTATCCGCGTATCCCGTTAGTTGTTCAATAGTTCTTGAAAGGTGCTGTGCTTCCTTAACAATAACTACCTGTCGTTCGGACATCATGGGGTATCGTTTTGCGTTTGCAATGACATCGTCTATGGTAACATCCTTTCCATATAACACTACCTGATTAAAACCCCGTTCTTCCTCGGTGAGTACCTCTTTTTCTATAAATTCGGCAATTCTATCTACATAGTAGGGTTCTTCGCCTGATAAGAAGTATATAGGTTTTAGGAATCCTTTACGTATGTCGGCGACAATTTGCCTTACTTCATCCATTCAAAAAAAAGCATCAAATTTGCAGTATGCAGAAACTATCCTTTCCCACTTATGATTTCCGCTTTAAAAGTAGGGAAAATAAGATTTGTATTTTTGATGAAATACGTAAAAAGTTTGTGGTCCTACTACCGGAAGAATGGGTAAGGCAACATGTTGTCCAGTACCTTATGCTGCAAAAAGGATATCCAAAGAGTCTCATCAATGTGGAAAAACAATTGACTATCAACTCCATCAAAAAAAGATACGATGTGGTGGCTTTCAAAAAGGATGGAAGCATCCACACCCTTGTAGAATGCAAAGCTCCCAATGTAAAGATTACGCAACATACCTTTGATCAAATTGCAAGATATAATATGAAGCTAAATGCGGACTACTTGATGGTCACCAATGGAATGGAGCATTTTTATTGCAAAATGGACTATGAAGCGGAAAAATACCACTTTCTAGAGCATATTCCTGATTTTAGCCGTTAATTTGCGGTCGATTTGAAAATAGCTGTTGTCATACTAAATTGGAACGGGGAGGCTTTATTGGAAAGATACCTGCCCACAGTTGTGGAACATTCCGAAATAGCCGATGTATATCTGGCCGACAATGCCTCCACGGATGATTCCGTCACCTTGGTCCGTACAAATTTCCCTACTGTTAAAATCATACAAAACACTTCCAATGGAGGGTTTTCCAAAGGGTATAACGATGCCCTAAAAAAAGTTGACGCGGATATATATTGCCTTTTGAATTCGGACGTCGAAGTTTCGGAAAGCTGGTTAGATGCCATAATCGAAGAGTTTAAGAATCTTCCCGAGGCCGCCATAATACAGCCAAAAATTCTGGACCTATTACGACGGGATTATTTTGAATATGCAGGAGCTGCCGGAGGTTTTATAGATCAATTGGGATATCCCTTTTGCAGGGGAAGGATCTTTCAGGCATTGGAAAAAGACGAAGGGCAATATGACCGGACCACAGAAATCTTTTGGGCCACCGGTGCCTGTATGTTCATTAAAAGTAAAGTCTATTGGGAATTAGGTGGGTTTGATGAAGATTATTTTGCGCATCAGGAAGAAGTAGATCTATGCTGGAGGGCAAAAAACAAAGGGCATAAGGTATATTACGTCGGTGCATCCAAGGTTTATCATTTAGGCGGTTCCACCTTAAGCAATATGAACCCGAAAAAGACCTATCTTAATTTTAGAAACTCCTTATTTTCAATAACCAAGAACCTCCCTAGAAGGAAGGCATTCTTGATTATCGGTGTCCGATTGTTACTGGATGGCGTCGCGGCAGTCCGATTTATTTTTCAGTTTAGATTTCAACATTGTTTGGCTATCTTGCGGGCGCATCTTAGTTTTTATAGAAATTTTGGGAGAATTTACAGAAAAAGGGAAAAAGCTAATTTTATACTAAAGTATTACGTCACAAAATCCATAGTGTGGTCCTATTTCGTACATCAAATAAAGAAATTTAACATTTTAGTAAAAGATTAACGAATAAGAAATTTTGAGGTTTCCCATTGTTATCTAATTTTGCGGCCAGACCAATACATTCAAAACAAATAACAAACATTAATAATAGAATCCGTAATTATGAAGAGAATAATCTTAGGTTGTTTAGGAGTAGCACTATTGCTATCGTCCTGTGTATCACAGAAAAAATTTGCAGATCTTGAAGCCAAACACAAGGAAGCTCAGGATTTATTGAATTCGGCAACGGTAAAGTTGAACGACTGTTTGGAAGAGAAGGCCACAGCCGCTTCCAAAATGAAAACTTTGGAAGATCAAAATGCCTTCCTTAAAGCGAACAATCAGGAACTGATCAACAATATGGGCAACTTGACCACCTTGACCACCAAAGGTGCCGAGAACCTGGAAAAATCCCTGGAAAGCCTAAAGGAGAAAGATCTTACCATCCGTAAACTGCAGGATGCCATCACAAGAAGGGATTCCGTAAACTTGTCATTGGTACAAAGCCTTAAGGGAGTACTCGGAAATTTGGATGACGAAGATATAGAGATAAGTGTTGAAAAAGGAGTTGTTTTTGTTTCCATTTCTGACAAACTACTTTTTAGCAGTGGAAGTTATAATGTAACCCGACGGGCAAAAGAAGTTTTGGGAAAGGTGGCCATGGTAGTGAACAACAAGCCTGATTTTGAATTTATGGTAGAAGGTCATACGGATGATGTTCCTTACAGAAGTGGGGTATTGTTGGATAACTGGGATTTGAGCGTTAAGCGGGCCACAGCCGTTGTGCGCATCCTGCAAAATGATTACAACGTTGATCCCAAGAGGATGACCGCGGCCGGTAGAGCTGAATTCATCCCAGTTTCACAAACTGAGAAATCCAAAAACAGAAGGACCCGCATAGTGGTTCTTCCGAAAATCGATCAATTCTATAGTATGATCGAAGAGGGTATGAAAGACCCGGCGATCAATAACTAGACAGTATATAGTAAGCCTAAAAACCGCAACAGGAGTGTTGCGGTTTTTTTATACCCCAACCTTTACGCAATTTCAGAATGACGGTCCCATTATTATTTTGTACTACCTTTGTTGAAGATAGTCCAAGCCAACAACCACAAAAGAATACTATATTTTCGTTTAAAACGTTAGCTTTCGTATGAGGTTATTTTTTGGACTAGTAGGGGCATTATTAGTTGTTAGTTCCTGTAATTTCCTGAGGCCGGTAACGGCAAACAATAAAAAGATTTCTTCCAAGCCCGGCTCATCTCCAAGTTCCAAGACACTAGATAAGGTTATTCTAAAAGAGGGAAAGACGCAGCAAGGGCTTTTTTCGGTTCATCAACTAGGGGATAAATTCTATTTTGGAATTCCCGATAGCATTCTACAAAGGGAAATATTGGTCGTGACTCGTTTCATTAAGACCCCTGCCGGTTCCAAAAGTTATGGAGGGGAAAAGATTGGACAAAAAACTATTCTTTGGGAAAAAGGACCCTCCAAAAATATTTTCCTTCGTATCGCCACCTTGGTAAGTGTAGCCAGTGAGACTGACGAGATTTCAAGGGCCGTAAACAATTCCACGATTACGCCCATTTTGGAAACTTTTGAAATTAAGGGTCGTGATGAAAAAAGGAAATCCTCGCTTATTGAAGTTACCGATTTTATAAATAGTGAAAACAACCTGCTAGCACTTAACAGTACACAAAAGGAATCCTTTAAACTTACTTCATTGGAAAAGGACAAATCCTATATTTTGGGGATTAAGTCCTTTCCAATAAATACGGAAATACAATCGGTTAAGACCTATAAGGCAAAATCGAGCAAGGGCAAATCAAAAAAAATGTTACCGGCAGCAGCCTTGTCGGGAGTAGTTACCCTGGAAATAAACAACTCCTTCATTTTGTTGCCCAAGACACCTATGAAAAAGCGATTTTACGACCCCAGGGTAGGGTATTTTGCCAGCTCTTATTTGGAATATGGGGATGAACAGCAGAAGGTAGACCGTAATACCTATATCCACAGATGGCGACTGGAACCCAGATCCGAGGATAGGGAAAAATGGGAAAGCGGTGAATTGGTAGAACCTAAAAAACCCATTGTTTTTTATTTAGATCCCGCTACGCCAAAAAAGTGGAGACCCTATCTTATCAAAGGAATCAACGATTGGCAAAATGCTTTTGAACAGGCCGGGTTCAAGAATGCCATTATTGGTAAGGAGTGGCCCAAGGATAACAACGAAATGAGTTTGGAAGACGCAAGATTTTCTGTTCTACGCTACTTTGCCTCACCTTTTAAGAATGCTTATGGTCCCAATATAGCAGATCCCAGAAGCGGTGAAATCTTGGAAAGTCATATCGGCTGGTATCATAATCTAATGAAGCTACTTCATAATTGGTATATGGTACAAGCCGGCGCCGTCGATCCAAGAGCTCAAAAAATGGAATTTGATACGAATCTAATGGGCGAACTTATTCGTTTTGTGGCCTCCCATGAGGTTGGCCATACATTAGGACTTCGGCATAATATGGCCGCCAGTTACGCCACTCCTGTGGAAAAATTGAGGGATGCGAAATGGCTCAAGAAAAATGGCCATACGAGTTCCATCATGGATTATGCCCGTTTTAACTATGTGGCGCAACCACAGGATAGCGTTCATCCGAAAGACCTAATGCCCCGAATAGGGGATTATGATAAATGGGCCATTCAATGGGGTTATGGCCACGTTCCCAATAATTTGGATGCCGACGAAAGGGATATCCTTAATCAATGGGTAATAGATAGCGTTGGTTCCAATGCAAGATTGTGGTTCGGAGGCGAAGGTAGGGATTTTGACCCCAGGTCCCAGACGGAAGACTTAGGAGATGATGCCATGGTAGCAAGTAACTATGGAATTATGAACCTACAACGTATTGTTCCTTTTTTGACCGAATGGACCAAGGAGAAAAGCAGTGACGACTATTCTGGATTGGATGAGGTTTACCAAGGCGTAATAAAGCAGTACGAAAACTATCTTTTTCATGTTGCCAAAAACATTGGTGGCATCTATGTAACCCCAAAGACGGTAGGCGAGCAAGGTGATGTGTATTGCCCGGTTACAAAACAATCCCAAAAAGAAGCTTTGGCCTTCTTGAACAATCATATCTTTAAGGAACCCAAATGGTTGATCAACAACGAAATTCTGAACAAAACGTTTTCCCCCCAATCCAAAGAATCCATTACAAAGACCATGGAGAGTGTTGTCATGAACCTGCTGGGCGGTAGTAGAATGAGTAGAATGACCTTTATTGCAGAAAGGTATGAGGATGAGGATGTGTATACACCTGAGGAATATCTGGATGATTTGTATCAACTGGTTTGGGGAGACATGAACGTTTTTTATTCTACGGACGCTTACCGAAGAAAATTGCAAAAGGCCTATGTCGCCAACATGATAACATTGTATAAACCCAGTGAGGCGGAAGGTATCGTTGAAGGCATTCTTGCCAAACTTTCCGAGGGATATACCACAAATACCGATGTACGTTCATTGGCTCTGGACAATCTTACCATGTTGCAGCAAAAGATAAAAGGCACCATCCCCGTAATTACCCATAGAATGACCAAGGCGCACCTAAACTATTTAAAAAAGGAGATAGAGGAGGTTATTGGGGAAACCAGAGATTCAGAGCATCTTTATATCCCGGCCAACCCGGATCTGTCCATCGAACAGGAAGACGGAGAAGAATAGTTATAGGTTCAAAAAATATCAGGGTCCCCCTTCCCTTCCCGCAAAAGGATAGGTTCTCCTTGCGACAGGTCGATTACGGTGGAGGCCACATTACCGCCGTATCCTCCGTCAATCACCAGATCTACTTTATTTTGCCATTTTTCGAATATCAATTCAGGGTCCGTGGTATATTCCAAAACTTCGTCCTCATCATAAATTGAAGTAGAAACAATGGGATTCCCCAAACCGTCTACCAAAGCTTTGGCAATGGCATTGTCCGGCACCCGTATCCCAACCGTCTTTTTCTTTTTAAAATCCTTGGGCAGATTATTATTACCGGGTAATACAAAAGTATATGGACCCGGAAGTGCCCGTTTCAGAATTTTAAAGGTGGCGGTATCAATTTGCCGGACATAGTCCGAAAGATTGCTCAGGTCAGCACACACAAAGGACCAATTGGCTTTGGCCAACTTAACCCCTTTTATCCAAGCAATCTTTTCTAAAGCCTTGGAATTGGCAATGTCACAACCCAAGCTGTATACAGTATCTGTTGGATAAATAATCAACCCTCCTTTCCGGAGAATGCCTACGGCATTTTCAACCTCTCTGGGATTGGGGTTGTCCTCGTATATCTTTATAAATAAGGCCATAGGAGACTATCTATTGCACTTGGTAGACACGGACAAAATCTACCTCCATCACAGCTGGAAAAATATCGTTATCCACTCCTTCCAGTCCACCCCAAGTACCTCCTACTGCAATATTCATTAAAAAATAAAAGGGTTTGTTAAATGGCCAGTTCTCGGCGGTTGTGGGAGACGGTCTTATAAAATTCAATTGTACGTTTTCCGGATCGTCTATATAGAACTTCAAATATCTATCCGTCCAAAGGAGTCCATAAATATGGAATTCTTCCTCAATGGTGTTTAGATCAATGGGGCCGGAGGTGATTTGTGTGCCGTTCACATGGTTGTTTGCCGTGCTATGGATGGAAAAATGCACCGTATTGGGGTCATAACTTACGTACTCCATAATATCGATTTCCCCACAAGCCGGCCAGCCGACATTTTCAATGTTCGAACCCAGCATCCACAATGCAGGCCATAATCCATTGCCCCTATGGTCCGGTAGTTTTGCCCTGATTTCTATTTTCCCGTATCTAAACGATTCCCTGCTATTAAGCCTAGTAGAGGAGTAATTGGACGATCCGCCCTCCTCTTTTTTGGCGATAATCTTTAGGGTACCATCGCTCACTTCAACGTTGTCATTTTCAATGTAATTTTGAAGCTCATTGTTGCCCCACCCATGGGACCCTGTCTCAAAGATCCAGTCCTCATCGGATAAGCCCGTTCCTTCAAATTCATCGCTCCAAATCAATTGGGCATCGTCCCAATAATCAGGTGCAAAGACGTCCCTTAACTCGGATGAGGTCTCATTTTCGACCTCCTGAATTTCTTGACCAGAAGCACTATCCTTTCCACAACCCATAAGGAATAAGCTTATAAGGACCGATAGTAAATACGTGTTTGGCATATTTTCTTTGATTTTCATTGGCTCCAACATCAAGATAGTATTTCTAGTTTGGCAAAACGAAGTAAAAGCTTCTTTATATCGCCTTTTTCGAATTGGATTTCAGCTTTTTTGTCGTTGCCCAAGCCCTCTATTTTCAAAACCTTGCCCTTCCCAAATCGCGTATGGTTTACAAGCGCACCTTCTGTCAAATTTAAATCCGCCGCATTTGCGTTGCCCACAGGTACGGCCAGTTGTGGCTTTAGCTTTCGCAATTTTCGAAGCTGATTTTCATTGGGTCTACGGGTATTTGGTGGTTTGCCGTTTACGGGTTTGGACTGTCGTAACCTGCTCTTGTCCACTTCCCCAAAAATGGCATTGTCCACCAAAGGTTTAAAACGATAGGTATTCTCTATAGGGGTCAGGTTTTCTATGTATTCTTCATCAATCTCCTCCAAAAACCTACTGGGCTCCGCATCGATTAGTTTTCCCCATCGGTATCTGTTCTGGGTATAAGTTAAGTATGCCTGTTTTTCCGCGCGTGTCAGGGCCACGTAGAATAAACGCCGTTCCTCCTCCAGTTCGCTTCGTGTATTCATACTCATGGCAGAGGGAAAGAGATCCTCTTCCATCCCCACAATATAGACATAGGGAAATTCCAGTCCTTTGGCCAAGTGAATGGTCATGAGAGCTACGCGATCATCATCCCCGGTATCCTGATCTAAATCCGTGGCCAGGGCAACGTCCTCTAAAAATTCGGTAAGATCCCCCTTGGCATCCGCCAACTCCTTTTGGCCTTCCACAAAGTCCTTTACACCGTTCAATAATTCCTCAATATTCTCCATCCGGGCGATACCTTCCGGGGTACCATCTTTTTTGAATTCGAGTAATATCCCCGTTTTCTTGGCAACGTGTTCCGCAAGGGTAAAGGCGTCCGAACTCTCGTTCATAATCTGGAAGCTCTTGATCATGTTTGCAAAATCCTCCAGTTTCCTTTTTGTGCCTGCATTGATTTTCAAATCGATATTATCAAGATTCTCGATTACCTCAAAAATAGAGCGCCCGTAGTGGTTGGCCGCAACGGTCAACCTATCCAAAGTGGTCTGCCCGATACCCCTCGCCGGAAAATTGATTACCCGTTTTAGCGCCTCTTCATCCTTGGGATTTATCACTAGTCGGAGGTAGGAAAGAACGTCTTTGATTTCCTTTCGCTGGTAAAAGGAAAGTCCTCCATAAATTCTATAAGGCATGTCCTTTTTTCGCAGCGCATCTTCAATGGCGCGGGACTGGCTATTGGTTCTGTAGAGTACGGCAAAGTTACCATTGGGCAATTGTTCCTGCATTTTATTCTCAAAAATGGAACTTGCCACGTACCTACCCTCTTCGGCATCCGTAATACTTCGATGAACTTTTAGGGTAGCACCTTCATCATTGGCTGTCCATACCACCTTTTCCAGTTGATTTTTATTCTTGGCTATAATGGAGTTGGCGGCATTGACAATATTTTTTGTGCTTCGGTAATTTTGTTCCAATCGGTATACGGCCACCTCATCATAGTCCCTTTGAAAATTTAGAATATTGCTGATATTGGCTCCTCGAAAGGAATAAATGCTCTGTGCATCATCCCCGACTACACAAATATTTTGATAGCGGTCGGAAAGGGCTTTTACAATGAGATACTGGGAATGATTGGTATCCTGATACTCGTCCACCAGAATATATCGAAATCGATCCTGATATTTTAATAGTACCTCAGGAAATCTATTTAACAGCTCATTGGTGCGCAGCAGCAAATCGTCAAAGTCCATAGCGCCGGCCTTGAAGCAGCGGTCTACATAGTTCTGATAAATCTCTCCTAACCTCGGTCTTTTGGCCATGGCATCGGCTTCTTGTAATTCAGGGTTCTGGAAATAGGCCTTTACCGTAATTAGGCTATTTTTATACGAGGATATCCTATTCTGTATCTGCTTATACTTATAAACATCCTTGTCCAACCCCATTTCCTTTATAATCGACGCAATCAACCGCTGGGAATCCTGGGTATCATAAATGGTAAAATTGCTGGGATAGCCCAGTTTATCACCGTCAAAACGTAATAATTTTGCGAAAACGGAATGAAAGGTACCCATCCAAAGATTCTTGGCCTCGGAATTACCCACAATTTGGGAAATTCGTTTTTTCATTTCCCGTGCCGCCTTATTGGTAAAGGTAAGGGCCAAAATATTGAAGGCATCCACACCCTGCCCCATCAAATGCGCTATTCGGTAGGTTAAGACCCGTGTCTTTCCCGATCCTGCCCCGGCAATGACCATAAGTGGGCCATCCTTGTGCAGAACAGGGGCCTTTTGCGCTTCATTAAGTTCATCTAAAAACGTCTTCAAAAGCTATGGCGATTTAAGTAGGTGAATTTAACCATAAATACCATTATCCTAAAATCATCTTTTTTTGATTTATAAACAACCTACGGCGATTCTCTCTCTTTTTGGATATATTTAGCCCTCAAGAACTGCGTATGAGAAGTAAAACCGTCTTAACACTATTGCTATCCCTGTTTCTTAGTTCACCACTGTTTTCCCAGGAGGAGAGAAAAAGCGGCCCAATTATCAAAGATTTTGGAAAGGTCTGGGAAGTCAACGACCCAGACTTTAAACTCGAAAAAAACGGGGAACTCAAGGTAGTATTTGACATTATGTATTCTCCCGATTCACATAAAGAGCTCAACAGAACAATTGAAACTGCAGCTAGATTCTTAAACATGCATGCCCAAAACGGTATGGCTTCCGATCAACTAAAAGTGGCCTTGGTGGTACACCACTCCGCATCCAAGGATATTATGTCCAATGTAGCATATCGTCAGCTTTATGGTGTTGACAATCCCAATTTTGAATTGATCAAATCCTTGCTCGAGGCCGATACCCAAATCATTTTTTGTGGCCAATCCTCAAAATCTAGAAAGATTCCCAAGGATGATTTGATCGAAAACGTGCAATTGGCCTTGTCTGCTATGACAGCATTAATACAATTACAGAATGCGGGATATAGCCTCATTAAGTTCTAATCCGGATTTCATGAAATATATTATCGGATCAAGTATATTATTTTACATGGGCTTGCCGATTTTTTAATGGTATCGTTTTACATTCCAAATTAAGTTGTTAAAACGTATTTATATGGATTTGTTTCTTGACTTTGTTTACAATATTCCCTGGTGGGCATGGGTCGTGGTAGTTTTGGCCCTCATTGCCATTCGTGACATCTTTTTGCAAAGGGCACACACCATTACACACAACTATCCCATTGTGGGCCATTTGCGTTACTGGCTGGAAAGTATTGGTCCGGAAATGCGGCAATATTTTGTGGCCAACAACCGGGAGGAGTTACCTTTTAACAGAATCGAAAGAAGTTGGATATATGCCTCGGCCAAACAAGAGAACAATTATGAAGGCTTTGGTACGGATCGTGATATCTATGCCCATCAACATATTTTTATCAAGAACCAGCTCCTGGCCTACAAGGTTCCTTCAAATCATCCCAATACCAGGGACAAGACCTTTTTGCCCTGCGCAAAAGTAATTGGCGCATTCAACAAACGTAGGAAACCCTATCGCCCGGCATCCGTAATCAATGTGTCTGCCATGAGCTTTGGGTCGCTTTCGGCCGCGGCAGTCGAGGCTATGAACAAGGGAGTTGCCAAAAGTGGGGCCTATCACAATACCGGAGAGGGAGGACTTTCATCCTATCACAACCAAGGTGGGGATGTTATTTTCCATTTTGGCACCGGATATTTTGGCGTGCGCAATGCGGAAGGTGCTTTCTCTTTGGACAAATTGATTTCGTTAACTACGAAAAATCCATGTATCAAGGCGATCGAAATAAAGCTCTCCCAAGGTGCAAAACCCGGTAAGGGCGGTGTTCTTCCTGGAGCGAAGATCAGTAGGGAAATTGCCGAGATCCGCGGGGTGGAAATGGGAAAGGATGTACTGTCACCGGCAACACATTCTGCTTTTTCATCGATACCCGAACTACTTGAATTGATAGAAGAAATTGCTGAAGCGACAGGGCTTCCCGTAGGTATCAAAGGGGCTATCGGAAAACTGGACCAATGGGAGGAACTGGCCGAAATAATGAAGAAAACCGGAAAAGGACCGGATTTCATTACCGTTGATGGTGGTGAGGGAGGTACGGGAGCGGCACCGCCCAGTTTCGCAGATCATGTCTCCTTGCCTTGGGTATATGGTTTTTCGAGTCTGTACAAAATCTTTCAAGAAAGACATCTCACCGACCATGTTGTTTTTATTGGTAGCGGGAAATTGGGTTTTCCGGCCAAGGCCGCCATGGCATTTGCCATGGGCATAGATTGCATTAATGTGGCCCGGGAGGCCATGATGAGCATTGGCTGCATTCAGGCCCAAATTTGCCACACCAATCGATGCCCTGCGGGAATAGCAACTCAAAATAAATGGCTACAAAGTGGAATAAGTGTACCATTGAAAGCGGATAGGTTGGCCCAATACTTCAAAACCTTCCGCAAGGAATTCTTGGAAATCACGCATGCAGCGGGTTATGAGCATCCCTGTCAATTCACTATGCAGGATATTCACGTAAATGTAGATGATGATTATTTGCACAGTGATTTAAAATCGACCTATGGTTACGAAAAGGTCCCGATTCCGTTCAATGGCATGCAAGAACTCATTGATTGCCAATATTTAGGCGGAAAGGTATTTCAGAAAATCAATGAATAACCTACTTTTGCGACTATAAAAGCTAAATCCAAGTAGTCTATGATGCGATTATTACTCACTCTTTTATTTGTTTCCATTACAGTTTCCCAAGTTACAGCACAACGTAAAAGCGAATTAATTGCCGAGATCGACAATTTGAAATCGGAACTTGATTCTGTAAAAACCGAGCTTTTTACTGCAAAAAAAATTGAGAAGGCCAGTGTTGTAAAGGCAGAAGCCTTAGAGTCCCAGGTTAATGAATTGCAGGATGCCAATGCCACCTTGTTGACAAACTTGAACAATTTTGCCAAGGTTTCCAATAAGAATTCGGATATTGCCAATAGCGCCATGGCCAGTCTTCAGGCAAAAGAGGGGCAGCTTAAGGCCATGAAGGATGCCATTGCCAAAAATGATTCAACGGCAATAGTGGTACTCACCAATGCCAAACAGACCTTGGGAGAAAATGCAAAAATAGCCGTTTCCAATGGCGCTGTGGTCATTTCTTCCAGTTTGGCTTCCCTTTTTGGTGCGGATACGGAAAGCACGCTGACCGAAGAAGGAAAGGCATGGATAGAAAAAATAGCGGCTATCCTGAATGTAAATCCTGAGGTAGCCCTTACCGTTGAAGGACTTAGTATGACCGGGGATTTGGATTTACCGGGAAAACAGGCGGCAACGATAGCCACAGTCCTCCAAAAAGATTTTGCCATTGCCCCGGAACGGATTACTTCCTTGGGTCGGGACGGCAATCTCAAAGAGGGTATTAGCCTAAAATTAGGTCCTAGCTATCAGGCTTTCTATCTTATGGTCAAAGAGAATATGAAGAGTTCCAACTAAAGCCCGTGATTTAGTAGTAAAGAAGGTATACTTTTTACGAGTTTTGTACGTTTTACAAGCATCAAACTAACAAAACCATACCTATGACCGGAGACGGAATTTTTCAATTGTTCGCTTACTTATTGCCCGCCGTTGTAACCGGTGCGGTTGCTTTTTACTTTTTTCGAATGCACACCAATAACGAAGAAGGTAGAAGAAGATTTCTACTGCACAAGGATTCCCAAAAAAATACGCTTCCTATACGGCTTCAGGCCTATGAGCGAATGGCCCTATTTTTGGAGCGTATCGCTATTCCAAGCTTGGTAGTACGGATTTCCCCAAAATCCGCGGATAAAAATGAATACGAAGCTTTGTTGATCAAAAACATCGAAAACGAATTTGATCATAATCTTTCCCAGCAAATTTATATGACGGATGAATGCTGGAACATTATCAAGGCGGCCAAAAGCGCGACTATCCAAATGATTCGGAAAGCGGCCCTTAGTGATACGGATTCATCCGATAAACTTCGGGAGGATATCTTAAACCAGACTATGGACAAACAATCCCCTTCGGCCACGGCCCTTTCCTTCGTAAAAAAGGAAATTGGGGAACTTTGGTAGTGAAGTTTTAGAAACACTTTCAATAATACTACCTATTATCGTCCAATAGTTTTCATTATTCCTTTTCGGGCTCGATCTGGTTGAGTTCTATGTTTTTGTGCTTTGCAAAGTTGAAGCCACTCTCCCACCACTTGGTCATTTTTTCCTTATTAAAAATTAAGGAGTTCGTGGTCAAAACCGTTGGAGTATAGTAGAAGTTGATAATGGCATCGTTATGGTTGGCCACAAATTTCCCAATACGAATGTTCTGCCGCTCTATCCTGTCCAACATAAAGGCGAACATGTTGGTCAATAGTGCAAATGGGTTCTTGGACGGCAATCGATTCAAATGGGTAACTTCGGTCTGTAGAATTATGGCATCTATTTCCGTAGCCCCTCGCTTGATAGCCTCCTCTATAGGCACCATATTACCCAGGCCTCCATCCGCGTACTCACATCCATTTTTGCGTACCAAACTCATAAAAGGGGTATAGTTACATGAAATCCATATCCATTCGCAAAAGTCTTCATAACCATAGTCATTTATGCTTTTGTACTCCACTTGGTTCAAGGATAAATTGGAAACCGTAACTACAATCTCCTTTGGGCCGTTTTTTAGTTTCTCAAACTCTTCAACGGTCAAGGTATTCCTGATCAATTCCAAAAGGTTATGACTTTCCCCAAACGTTTTGCTGCCCCTATAAAAGTTTTTGAACACATTCCAATGATTGATGGCGATATTATCTACCCCATGTTTATTTTGAATAAGGAAGGGACAATTGCTAAAGATGCTATCCTGATTTACAGAGGTGTATACTTCCTTGATCTTTTCAATCTTTTGAAGGGCCAAGTGAGAGATAAGCAGGCTGCCCGTTGAAGTCCCGAGAAATAAATCATAATCGTGTCCTAGCTTCCGCATCAGGTACTGGGCCACTCCGCCGCCAAAAGCACCCTTGCTACCTCCTCCGGAAATTACTATAGCCCGCATCCTACTTTACTTTACTTTCTATATAACGCCGTTCTTCAGGCTTTAGTTTTCCCAAAAGGGTTATGATGCGTTCTTTATACACCTCATCCCCTAACAATTCCATCATTAAGTTTCTGGAGAATTTTTTAAACTGCCATGAATGATGGGTAGTGGCCTGGGCCAAATCCATTAGATTACTGTCCTTAAAACCAAAGGCTTGCTTAAGGTATTGAAAAGCACCCTGTCTTACCTCAAAGGAATATTCAGGTGCCGTGTAACCACTTAGTTCATCAAAATACAATTTGGTATTTCGCCCTTCATAACCTTCTGTGAAAATAGCAAGGGTCAGCCACATAAGGCGAACGTTCTTGTTCGGAAATCCCACAATCCCCTTGGTTTTTTCCAGATATGTATTTCTTTGCTCCGGATACGCCATCCATAGCTTAAACAAAGCATTTTCCAGGGTAACATAACTATCGTCATTTAAAAAACTTTCGAACTTCTCCCTGGCATAATCCTTGGCATCTTGGATAGTCAATACCAAAGCCTGCCTAAGTTCCAATTCATCCGAACTAAAAACACTATCTATGATGTCTCCCGGCATTTCCTTGAGAAAATTTTGTAGCATATATTTTCGTAGTTCTACAGAATAGGTACCGTTCCAATACGCGGTGAAATTTATATCGGTGCTACCCCGTTTTTCCAATTCTTCCTGCATGGAGAACAATGATTTTAAGGACATTGACTTTTCAGCCAATTTTTTACGGGCAGCAACAAAAGGAAGTGCTGTATCTTCCAACCAGATTTTTACGAAATCGGATAAATCCGTGCCGCTTGCTCTTTCCATTTCCTGGATAAAATCGGAGACCCTTGCATTGCCAAAAGCATATTTCTCCAAATACGATTTAATTCCCATTTTAAAAGCCTCTTCCCCGATCCGCTCCCGAAGCATAAAAATGGCCCAGGCCCCTTTCTCATAAAAAGTTAGACTACTGGCCTTAGGGTCCAAAAGACTCTGCCCCTCTCCTTTTTCAATTGAATTTTGAAGTGCGGTCAAAGTTTCGTACAACTTCCAATAAAAATACTCTTCCCCAAAAATTTCCTTTTCCGCCAAATAAGCATAATAGGTAGCGAAGCCTTCATGTAACCAGTGATGGTCCCCGCTTTTTTCGGTAACTAGATTTCCAAACCATTGATGGGCCAATTCATGGGCGTTTACATTCACATAATTCTTATCCATAAATGCTACCGAATCGATGACGTACCCATCGGAAAAAATAGTGCAGCCCGTATTCTCCATTCCCGCATACAGAAAGTCATGCACCGGAACTTGTTTGTAGTTCTGCCAAGGATAAGCAACGCCGATTTCGTTTTCCAAAAAATCGAAAATCTCCTTGGTATGCCTATAGGTCGGTTCAACCCGGGTACTATCTGGAGGATAAAAATACGTTTCAATGGATATGCCGCTTGTGGAAGTCAATTTCTGTTTTTTATAGTTACCGATGGCAAACGCCAAAAGGTAGCTGCTCATCGGTTCCTTCATATCAAAGGACCAGATTTTTAGGGAATCCGTTTCCTCGGTTCCTATCAGTTTTCCATTGGCAATAATTTCGTAATCTTTGTCAAAAGTTAGGCTGAGGTCAAATTCCACCTTTTCCATCATATCATCGAAACTGGGCAACCAGTAGCTCGTATACTTCCCCTGACCTTGCGTCCATATTTGGTTGTTATTCAGATTGTCATCGCTCCAATTCATAAAATACACGGTTTGCTTGGGTCTTGCCGTATAATCAAGTTCTAAAGTGTAGGACTTACCCCTTTTGAATTTTTTCTTGATGGAAATAGTTTTTCCCGAATTGGAATACTTCATTATTCTGTCGTCCAGGCGTACGGATGTAAACTTCATATTCCTTGCATCCATAAAAACGGAATCTACATCTTGAAGCACATCAAATGTATAGGCCACAAAGCCTTTTACATGCCCCGTATTCGCCAAAGGCATAATCCTGACTTCGCCATGCCTAAAGTTCACTTTGTCCTGGCGTTGGGCCAATAGGCAGATGCCTTGAAAAAGAAAAAGAAATGTTATTATTCGCTTCATAAGCACTATACTACAAAACTCAAACCAAATTTAGCATTTTAGTTAATTGGAGTTGAGGAACGCTTACCCTATTTTAGTTCCATGAACACCCCAGTGCTACAGACTCCGATTACCTATCTTAAAGGTGTTGGTCCCCATAGGGCGGAAACATTACAATCCGAGCTGGGCATTGCAACGTACCAGGATCTCATCAACCTTTTTCCAAATCGATATATCGATAGGACCCAGTACTACAAAATAAATCAATTGCAGCGTAGCAATGCCGATGTTCAAATCATCGGGAAAATCATTCATATCAAAACCGTAGAGCAAAAAAGAGGAAAACGTTTGGTAGCTACTTTCGTCGACGAAACCGGTGAAATGGAATTGGTATGGTTTAGGGGGCAAAAATGGATACGTGAAAATTTAAAACTCAACACACCCTATGTAATTTTTGGAAGATGCAATTGGTATAATGGAAAGTTTTCGATGCCTCATCCGGATATGGAATTATTCGATGAGCATCAAAAAGGTCTAAAAATAGGCATGCAGCCTATTTATCCGTCAACGGAAAAACTTTCCAATAAGGGTATTACCAACCGGGTCATTAATAAAATGATGCAACAATTGTTCTTGGAGACCAAAGGCAGGTTCTCGGAAACACTTTCCGATAAGATCCTTTCTGAATTACAGCTATTGCCAAAAAGTGAATCCTTGCTCAACATTCATTTTCCAAAAAACCAGGAATTGCTGGCAAAGGCCCAATTCCGCTTAAAGTTCGAGGAACTTTTTTACATACAGCTACAACTCATTTCCAAGAAATTAGTGCGCAAACAAAAAATAAAGGGGTTCAATTTTGACCAGGTAGGCCATCGCTTCAATACCTTTTATCGGGATCACCTTCCTTTTGAATTGACGAATGCACAAAAGCGTGTAATCAAGGAAATTCGGGCAGATTTAGGGAGCAATGCGCAGATGAACCGATTACTTCAAGGCGATGTGGGTTCTGGGAAAACGATTGTTGCCCTGATGATTATGCTCCTGGCCATAGACAACGGTTTTCAGGCCTGCCTTATGGCCCCTACCGAAATTCTGGCCCAACAACATCACAACGGCATTAAGGAATTACTGGATAACACTGGTGTTACCTGCGAATTATTGACGGGATCCGTAAAGAAATCGGCCAGGAGACCTATTCATGAACAATTGGAAAGTGGAGAATTGCATATTCTAATCGGTACCCATGCGGTCTTGGAGGATAAGGTACGCTTTAAAAATTTGGGGCTTGCCATTGTGGACGAGCAACATCGATTCGGTGTTGCCCAGCGCAGTAAGCTTTGGCATAAGAACGAGGTGCCACCGCACGTTTTGGTCATGACGGCCACCCCTATTCCACGAACCTTGGCCATGAGCCTATACGGGGATTTGGATATTTCCGTAATTGATGAGCTGCCACCTGGAAGAAAACCCATAAAAACCGTTCATCGCTATGATTCTAATCGGCTTAAGGTCTTTCATTTTATAAGGAATGAAATTAAAAAGGGTAGGCAAATTTATGTGGTATACCCATTGATTCAAGAATCCGAAGCTTTGGATTATAAGGATTTGATGGACGGGTATGAAAGCATCGTAAGGGACTTCCCCCTACCCGACTACCAGATATCCATTGTTCATGGCAAAATGAAACCGGCCGATAAGGATTATGAAATGGAACGCTTTGTTAGGGGTGAGACACATATTATGGTGGCCACAACGGTTATTGAAGTTGGAGTGAACGTACCCAATGCTTCAGTAATGATTATTGAAAGTGCAGAGCGTTTTGGTTTATCCCAATTGCACCAATTACGGGGAAGGGTGGGTCGAGGTGCCGATCAGAGTTATTGCATATTGATGACCGGCCATAAGCTCTCCTCCGAGGCGAAAACCAGGTTGGAGACCATGGTCCGCACCAATGACGGTTTTGAGATTGCCGAGGTGGACCTAAAACTTAGGGGACCCGGAGATTTAATGGGTACCCAACAAAGCGGTATTCTCAACCTCAAAATCGCTGATATTGTAAAGGACAATGATATTTTGAAAACCGCAAGGCATTATGCCATCCAAATCTTAAAGAACGATTCCTATCTGGAACAATCCGATAACCGGATTATTCGTCATACGTATATGCAGTTGGTAAAGCATAAGAATATTTGGACATATATAAGCTAATGGCATCAAATAAAAGCCCGGCATATGCCGGGCTTTACATTTTTCACACAATTCGTTTTTTAATTGATACCTTCCCCGTTCTCCAACTTGGTGATATTGATTGCGATAGTATTTTTATTCAGGGCATCAGGAGCCCTTCCTTCAGCAACTTTTAAATGCTTGAGCGCGGTTTTATAGTTACCCAGGGCGGAATAGCCTCTTGCAAGCCCGTAATCCACGGGCCAAGTCCCTTTATTCTTTTTGGCGTTCATCTTAAACACTTCCAAGGCCTTTTCTTTTTTTCCCTGCGCTATCAATTGCCGGCCATATCCGTGTATCTCGAAAACCGTAGCCATTTCCAAGGCTTCGTCCATTAAGGCCTCCGCTTGGGCATTTTTTCCTTGTTTGGTCAGAATCTGTGATTTTATATTCAAGTTGTTGTAGCTCTTCTCACTAAAAAACTGACCTTCAATGGCGGCGTCTATCCATCCCAGTGCCTCGTCCAAATCCCCATTGTTGTTCAGTGCAAAATTTGCGGCCTGTTCCCAAGTTTGCCTGCTAAATCCAGGAACGTCCTGTAGCTTTTGGCGAATATCGGCCAGTACCACATCGGTAACATCCACCTCTATTTTAAATGGAATCTGTTTTTTCTCCCAATTAAGGGCCAGAATCGCCGAATTGGCATCAACATTATCAAAGGTAAAGGTAAGTTGTTCCATGTGAGGAATTTCTTTGGTCTGCACATTTACCTGAAGCGCATCTTCGGAAGGCTCATAAAAATAACTTCCCCACGCGCCATGGTTCTTAGAAAAAATTATGGTTGCGCCCCCACCCTCTTCAATAATCATATGGAGACCATATTTTCCAGCAGCCAGGGGTTGGCCCTCTATCTTAACATCATCAGTAAATTTGATCGTCGTATTTTCATTGGCCCCGGCCCTCCAAGGTGATTCCTTGGCAGTTCCAAAACCTAAGTTGTTCATGCCATAGGGGACCAAACTGCCCCAAATCTCCCTGTCGCTTACACTTGGTCTGGAATAGACAACCGAGATATCCGTAATTCCTATGCGTTGCGATACCGTAGCCATTTGGCTCCCTCTTGGCAAATCTAACTGGGCAAGGACTTCCGTGGTAAGGAACAATGCACCCAACAAGGCGATCATTAGGCCCTTCCTGTAAAAACGTTTCATACTTTCTTTTTTTGATTTATAAATTGATTGAGTTGTTCATGTACAAGGTATTTATACCATAAGCTCAAAACCGTTACCATTGTGTTAAAATTGAAATTCTGTATGTTAAACAGAACACCTTCGGACTCAAAATTCCACAAGTAAGTCTATTGCGCATGTGGTTGAACATCGTAATTTTTCATAGCAATAATTTCCTAAAACCACTCCATTTCATAGTTTTGTACGCTTCTAATGGGGAGAAATATGAGTACGAAAAGAACATTATTTGACAAAGTTTGGGATTCTCATGTGGTTCAGCGCATTGAAAATGGTCCCGATGTTTTATTTATCGATAGGCATATGGTGCATGAGGTGACCAGTCCTGTTGCCTTCCTGGGTATAAAAAATAGGGGCATAAAGGTAATGCATCCGGAAAAGACATTCGCTACGGCCGATCATAACACGCCAACCATAAATCAACATCTTCCGGTCAAAGACCCACTTTCGGCAAAGCAGTTGCAAGCTTTGGAGGAAAATGCCAGAACACATGGTATTTCCTATTGGGGACTAGGACACGAAAAAAATGGTATCGTTCATGTGGTTGGGCCGGAATACGGGATTACGCTGCCCGGGGCAACCATAGTTTGTGGAGATTCGCATACCTCCACCCATGGTGCTTTTGGTGCCATTGCCTTTGGAATTGGAACTTCGGAAGTAGAAATGGTATTGGCCACGCAATGTATTATGCAAATAAAGCCCAAGAGTATGCGTATTACTATTGAGGGCAAATTGAGCAAAGCGGTTACCCCAAAGGATGTGGCCCTGTATATTATTTCACAACTAACGACTTCCGGGGCCACAGGATATTTTGTGGAGTATGCCGGTGAGGTTTTTCGGAATATGAGTATGGAAGGCCGTATGACAGTCTGTAACCTGAGCATTGAGATGGGTGCCCGGGGTGGAATGATCGCGCCGGATGAAACTACCTACAATTATGTAAAAGGAAGGGAGTTTACACCAAAGGGAGAGGATTGGGAAAAGATACTTGAGTATTGGAAAACGCTTCCCACGGATGAGGGTGCAGAGTTCAATAAGGAAGTAACTTTCGATGCTTCGCAAATAGAACCTATGATTACCTATGGTACCAATCCCGGGATGGGTATTGGTATTTCCAATGGGATTCCCAAAGCCGAGGCTGTGGAGGGAGGAATCGCTACTTATAGAAAGTCCTTACAGTACATGGATTTTAACGAAGGTGAGGAGATGATGGGCAAGAAAGTGGATTTTGTCTTCCTCGGTAGCTGTACCAACGGACGCATTGAAGATTTCAGGGCATTCACCTCCCTAATAAAAGGAAGAAAAAAGGCAGATAACGTTACGGCATGGTTAGTTCCCGGTTCCCATAAAGTGGAAACTGCGATTCGGGAAGAAGGTCTATTGGAGATTTTGCACGAGGCGGGATTTGAATTACGCGAACCCGGTTGCTCTGCATGTTTGGCTATGAACGATGATAAAGTTCCAGCAGGAAAATATGCCGTAAGCACCTCGAATAGGAATTTTGAGGGAAGACAGGGTCCCGGTGCAAGAACCTTATTGGCCAGCCCCCTAGTGGCGGCGGCGGCGGCAGTTACCGGAAAGGTAACCGATCCCCGGGAGTTGATGGAAGAAATCGTTGCTGGTTAGTGGTTGCTGATTGGTTTTAACCATCTAAACCATACGAGCATCAAATAGTACCATTAACAAACAACTAATTGCAAACAATTTTGAACAAATGGCATACGATAAATTTGATATACTTACTACAACGGCCGTACCCCTTCCTATAGAGAATGTGGATACAGACCAGATTATTCCCGCTCGATTCCTTAAGGCCACGGAGCGCAAGGGCTTTGGCGACAATCTCTTTAGGGATTGGAGATATCATCCGGACAACTCTCCTAAAGGGGATTTTATCCTTAATAATCCCATATACAGAGGAAAAATTCTAGTGGGGGGAAAAAACTTTGGCTCCGGTTCTTCCAGGGAACATGCTGCCTGGGCCATCTATGATTATGGTTTCCGCTGTGTGGTCTCCAGTTTTTTTGCAGATATTTTCAGAAATAATTGCCTGAATATCGGAGTACTTCCCGTACAGATAAGTCCAGAATTCTTGGAAAAGACCTTTAGAGCCATCGAAGCGGATCCCGACACACAAATCGAGGTAAATCTTCCTGAGCAGACCATAACCCTTTTGGCCACTGGGGCCCAGGAAACTTTCGGAATTAACTCCTACAAAAAATCGAACCTTCTAAATGGTTTTGATGATATCGACTATCTACTGAACATTAAGGAAGATATCGAAGCATTTGCCCAAAAAAGGCCTTTGTAAACTGTTATGGCAAAACGGAAGTTAGAAATAATGGACACCACCCTTAGGGATGGGGAACAGACCTCAGGGGTTTCATTTTCGGCATCGGAGAAATTAACTCTGGCCAAACTGCTCTTGGACGAACTTAAAGTAGATCGCATAGAAGTGGCATCGGCCCGAGTATCCGAAGGGGAATTGGAAGCGGTCCGGCAAATTACGGAATGGGCTGCTTCAGAAAATTACCTAAATCGCGTAGAGGTACTCACTTTTGTAGATGATGGTGTTTCGTTAAAATGGATGGAGGAGGCTGGTGCCAAGGTTCAAAATTTACTGAGTAAGGGATCTTTAAACCATCTCACCCACCAACTGAAGAAAACTCCAGAGCAGCACTTTGCCGATATTGCAACCGTTTTTGAATTGGCCCAAAAACAAGGTGTAAAGACTAATGTATATCTAGAGGACTGGAGCAATGGCATGCGGAATTCCAAGGAATATGTATTCCAATATTTGGACTTTTTGGCCACCCAACCCATAAAAAAATTATTGCTTCCCGATACCTTGGGGATTCTTACCCATACGGAAACCTTTGATTACTTGTCCGAAATCCTGGAGCGTTATCCTGATTTCCATATAGACTTTCACGGCCATAACGATTACGATTTAGGTGTCGCCAACATTATGGAGGCTGTGAAGGCAGGATGTCACGGACTTCACCTAACTGTTAACGGAATGGGGGAACGTGCCGGTAATGCCCCTATGGCCAGCGCAGTAGCTGTAATCAACGATTTTTTGCCGGAAGTAGAGATTGCCATTAACGAATCTTCGTTGTTTAAAGTAAGTAAATTGGTCTCTGCTTTTACCGGTTTTGGCATACCGGCCAATAAACCTATTGTAGGGGACAATGTTTTTACACAAACTGCTGGTATACATGCGGATGGAGACAACAAAAACAATCTTTACTTTAATAGTCTTTTACCTGAGCGATTTGGTCGAAAACGAAAATACGCCCTGGGAAAAACCTCTGGCAAAGCGAATATTCAAAAGAATTTACAGGAACTAGGACTTACCCTGAACGATGAGGAACTTAAAAAAGTGACCTCCCGCATTATTGAGCTTGGGGACAAGAAAGAAAAGGTCACGAAGGATGACCTACCTTATATTATCTCAGATGTTTTGGATAGTGGCACCTTTCAGCAAAAGGTCTTCGTGAAGTCATACGTGCTCACCCATTCCAAAGGGTTAAAACCTTCGACCACGGTGTCCGTTAAACTCAATGGAAAGACCTATGAGGAAAACGCCCAAGGGGATGGACAATTCGATGCCTTTATGAATGCCTTGCGCAAAGTGTACCATTCCGAAAAGTTGGAATTGCCCAAACTGGTCGATTATGCGGTACGCATTCCGCCGGGCAGTAATTCCGATGCCCTTTGCGAGACTATCATCACTTGGCAGGATAATAATACCGACTTTACCACCCGGGGATTGGATTCCGATCAGACCGTTTCGGCAATCAAAGCTACAGAGAAAATGCTCAATATCATTTGATTCAAACCAACATAAATAGTTTATGAAGCTAAACATAGCCCTTTTGGCCGGGGATGGCATAGGCCCGGAAGTAATTGACCAAGCTGTAAAAGTATGCGATGCCATTGCAGTGAAATTCAATCATGAAATCAATTGGACATCAGCACTTACGGGAGCTGTGGCCATTGATACCGTTGGGGAACCCTATCCCGATGAAACCCATGAAATCTGCGCCAATTCGGATGCCGTTTTATTCGGGGCAATCGGGCATCCAAAATTTGATAATGACCCATCAGCCAAGGTTCGGCCTGAGCAAGGGTTATTGAAAATGCGACAGAAATTGGGGCTGTTTGCCAACGTTAGGCCCACATTTACATTTCCCTCACTAATTGATAAATCACCCTTAAAGCGCGATCGCATAGAGGGTACGGATTTAATTATATTACGAGAGCTTACCGGAGGTGTATATTTCGGAGAAAGAGGCCGAAAGGACGAAGGGGATACCGCTTTTGACACCATGACCTATCAGCGGTTTGAAATTCAACGTTTGGCCAAAAAGGGCTTTGAAATGGCCATGAAGCGTTCCAAGAAATTGTGCTGCGTAGATAAGGCCAATGTATTGGAAGCCTCCCGCTTATGGCGTGAAACGGTTCAGGCCATGGAAAAGGATTACCCAGAAGTAGAGGTGTCCTATGAATTTGTGGACGCTGTGGCCATGCGCCTGATACAATGGCCCAAGGACTATGATGTAATTATTACCGCCAATCTTTTCGGTGACATTTTAACGGACGAAGCTTCCGTAATATCCGGTTCAATGGGTTTAATGCCTTCCTCCTCTGTGGGAAGTAAGGTCTCCCTATATGAACCCATTCATGGTTCCTATCCCCAAGCGGCAGGAAAGGATATTGCCAATCCCTTGGCCACGGTACTTTCAGCAGCCATGCTTTTTGAGGATTTTGATTTGACCGCGGAAGCCCAAGCTATCCGCGATGTAGTCAATACATCATTGGCGGAAGGCGTCGTAACCGAGGATTTGGCCGGTGATGGCAAAGCGCATAAAACCAGTGAGGTTGGCGACTGGCTGGCAGCAAATATTTAATCGATTTTTTCAGATTTACTATAAATAAATCAATTGACAAAAGCCCCAAAACGTTTTCTCACGTTTTGGGGCTTTTCTTTTTCACTTTTAAATTCTGCCATTAAGAATGATAGGCAAGTCTTTTATACCTTTTGGTTTTTTGCTGCCTGTACACCAAAATACTCAAAGCTATTCCTACACCTATCGCTGCCAGTACCGCCCCTACCAACCCTGCATATACGACTCCATTACCATAGGCTATAGGTAATCCGGCTAAATAGGCTCCGGAAGCATTACCCATGTTAAAAGCACTTTGGTTCATTGAAGAACCCAGCATTTCCGATCCCTTGGAAGCGTTGATAATAGCCATCTGAATCGGAGTCGCTACGGTAAACGAAGCGGTACCGATCAAAAAAGTCATCACCAGAATAGCGTACGGATTCAAAGCGACTACGGCATTGATTATCAATAGAGCTACCATAATCGATAAACTAAGGGCCACGGCCCGTAAGGGTGATAACCATTCTGCCATTTTAGCCCCGATAAAGTTGCCTATGACCATTCCAAATCCCGCAAGAATCATGGCATAGCCTATGACGTAATCTCCTAATCCCGCCACTTCGGTAATCAATGGCGCAATATAGCTGTACCAAGCAAAAAACCCACCCGTACCAATAGTAGTCAATAGAATTAGGGCCCAAAGCTCTCTGTTTTTAAGACCCTTGCTGCCCTCGGATGTATGCACTGGGGGCAACTGTGGTAATTTTGGCATCCAATAATAGATACTGGCCATGGTAATCAGTCCTACAATGCCTACCATGTAGAAAGAAGCGCTCCAGTTATAGTGATGACCAATGTACGTTCCAATAGGGACTCCTATGACATTGGCAATAGTGAGGCCGGAAAACATAACGGCAATCGCCTGTGCAATCTTACCGGTTTTCGCCAATCTACCGGCGACAACCGCACCAATCCCAAAAAATGCCCCATGGGGTAGACCCGACAAAAACCTCGAAATCAAAAGTGTGGTATAGTTATCGGAAAGGCCAGACAGACCATTGAACAGAGCGAACCAAGTCATTAAAAGCAATAAGGTTTTCCGGGAATCCATCCTTCCGCCCATTTTGGTAAACAATGGCGCGCCTATCACAACCCCTAAGGCATAGGCTGCTATGGCATGACCGGCCTGCGGAATGGAGATATTCAACCCTTGTGCGACATCGGGCAGGATTCCCATAATAACGAATTCTGTTAGTCCGATACCAAAACCCCCTAATGCCAAAGCGACAAGGGCTTTTCTATTTGCATTATTTCTATTTGTTTCCATATGAACAATTTTATATCCAATCAATGGCCGGACAACTATTCAAGTGGCCTAGCCCGATTATTACGAAGACAAAATTATTTTAGGAAACCCTTGTGGAGCTATTCGTTTTTATCGAGTTTATGTGCGGTATTAACCATAATTCGCACGCATACTGATAGAATAAGGTAATTTTTGACATCTGGGCATTACTCCTACGATATCAAAAAAGTTGAATCGAGGCTGATATGCGTAGAATGTTTAAAAAATTGGAGTACCTCCCCAAATATGGGGAGGTACAATCATACCAATTGGTACTTTTAAAGAATATAATCCGTACTTACAAAATTGGAGAGTTTAGTATCCAGTAATTTTTCTACGGTCTCATTGTTAAGATCATTATCCTTAAAGGCCACAAAGGTGCGGACCGAGAATGATCGAAGTGCATCATATACGCTTAAAGTGGACTGTGCCGAATCCTTTCTGCCCGTAAACGGATATACATCAGGTCCTCGTTGACAGGAACTATTCAAGTTTACTCGGCATACTAGATTTACCAATGTATCTATAAGCGGGGCAAGGGCATAAACGTCCTTTCCGAAAAGGCTCACCTGTTGACCGTAATTACTTTCTGCCATATCATCCAACGGTTCTTGGATATCGGAAAACGAAACTACAGGAATAACAGGGCCAAATTGCTCCTCCTTATAGACCCGCATATCTTTCGTAACAGGATGCAACACTGCGGGCCATATGTAATTGGAAGTTTGTTGGCCCCCTTTTTCATTCCAAACTTCGGCACCTTTCTGTACGGCATCGTCGATTAGTTCCTGAATATAGGCAGGTTTATCCGGTTCGGGTAATGGGGTTAGTTTAACACCATTATCCCAAGGGTTACCAAACTTTAGGGAATCCACTTTTTCCGCAAAACGCCCTAAAAACTCTTCCTTAATATCTTCGTGTACATAGACTATTTTAAGGGCGGTACAGCGTTGCCCATTAAAGGATAAGGTACCGGCAATGCATTCGTTAATGGTCAAATCCAAATCGGCATCGGGCAAGATAATAGCTGGATTTTTGGCTTCCAATCCTAAAACCAATCGCAATCGATTACTCTTTGGGTGTTGATCCTGCAACGCGTTGGCCGATTTACTATTTCCTATCAACGCCAAAACATCTATTTTTCCCGTCTGCATTATCGGAGCGGCTACTGCCCTACCCCTACCGAATAAAATATTCACAACGCCTTTGGGGAAGCTATTCTGAAAAGCCTCCAAAAGTGGCGTAATCAATAAGACCCCAAATTTGGCTGGTTTAAAAATAGTGGTATTCCCCATAATAATTGCTGGGATGAGAAGTGCAAAGGTCTCATTCAAGGGATAATTATAAGGTCCAAGACAAAGTATTACCCCCAATGGCCCTCTTTTGATATGGGCATATACGCCATCGTATTTTTCGAATTTAGCGGCATCCCTGTCCAATTGCTTATACTCTTCAATAGTGTCCCGGATATACTCTACCGTACGATCGAATTCTTTTTGGGAGTCCGGCAAGGACTTGCCAATTTCCCACATTAACAATTTGACAATTTCGTCCCTTTTGGTTTCCATTTGTCCCACAAATTTTTCCATGCACTCTATCCTGTCCCTTACATGCATGGTAGGCCACACCCCTTGTCCCTTGTCATAGGCCATAAGCGCGGCGTCCAAGGCCCTTAAAGCCTCAGGCTCTCCCATATCCGGTATACTGCCTAGAAGCGTGGGTTTATCGTCCCCTTTAGAGGAAATAGTGGAGAACACTTCGGAGGTGTTCCCATTCCACACTTCCATTTCCCCGTTGATCAAATATTTTTTTTGATGAATCGGATTATCAATTTGAAACTCGGCCGGTATGATTGTTTGTGTAGTTTCCATAAAAATAGTCAGTTAATCGATATGAATTGACTTGATAAAAAAATCCCCGATTTCTCAGGGATCTTATTGTTAAACAATAGGTTTCATTGCGGTCATGGACTCCCTGAGACGGGCCCCGACAATTTCTACCGGATGTTCCCGGAGTACCTTGTTAACGGCGATCAGTTTGGCATTGTCTACCCCGGTATCCGTGCCTTCGCTATAGGAGGACCCAATAACATCTGCTTCTATTTTCTTCATAAAATCCCCCAATAAAGGTTTACAGGCATGATCAAACAAGTAACAACCATATTCCGCCGTATCCGAAATTACCCGATTCATTTCGAACAATTTTTTCCGCGCTATGGTGTTGGCTATCAATGGAGTCTCGTGCAGGGATTCGTAATATGCGGATTCACCGATGATTCCGGATTCGGTCATGGACTCATACGCCAATTCTACGCCTGCCCGTACAAAAGCGACCATTAAAACGCCATTGTCATAATACTCCTGCTCCGATATGTTATCATCTCCAGCCGGAGTTTTTTCAAAAGCCGTCTCTCCCGTGGCAGCTCGCCATTCCAACAAATTTTTATCGTCATTGGCCCAATCTTCCATCATAGTCTTGGAAAAATGTCCGGTCATAATGTCGTCCATATGCTTATGGAATAGGGGTCGCATAATATCCTTTAACTCTTCGGAAAGTTCAAAGGCCTTTATTTTGGCGGGATTGGACAAGCGGTCCATCATATTCGTGATTCCTCCATACTTCATGCCTTCGGTAATGGTTTCCCAGCCGTATTGGATTAATTTGGAAGCATAGCCTGGGTCCACACCCTTCTCGATCATCTTATCAAAACAAAGAATGGAGCCTGTTTGTAGCAGGCCGCAAAGAATGGTCTGTTCTCCCATTAAGTCCGACTTTACCTCGGCTACGAACGATGATTCCAAAACCCCTGCCCTGTGGCCTCCAGTGCCCACGGCGTAGGCTTTGGCTTGTTCCAAACCTTTGCCCTGCGGGTCGTTATTTGGATGAACCGCAATCAAGGTTGGCACCCCAAATCCTCTTTTATACTCTTCTCTAACCTCCGAGCCAGGACACTTTGGGGCCACCATGATTACAGTAAGGTCCTCACGTATCTGCATTCCTTCTTCAACGATGTTAAAACCATGGGAATACGACAAAGTAGCCCCTTTCTTCATCAAAGGCATCACCGCATTGATAACGCTTGTATGTTGCTTATCCGGTGTTAGGTTAATTACCAAATCGGCTTTCGGAACAAGTTCTTGGTAGGTGCCCACGGCAAAACCATTCTCCGTTGCATTTTTGTAGGATTGGCGTTGTTCCTTTATAGCCCCCTCTCTAAGGGTATATGAAATATCAAGTCCCGAATCCCGCATATTTAGGCCTTGGTTTAAGCCTTGGGCACCACAACCTACAATAACGATTTTCTTTCCTTTCAATGCGGATACGCCATCCGAAAACTCACTGGATTCCATGAATCTACATTTTCCCAATTGTGTTAATTGATCTCGTAAGGATAGCGTATTAAAATAATTTGCCATTTTGTGTTCTCTTTTTTTAGTATTTAAAAGTTTAGGATTTATTTATCTTGATAAAAATCTTCCAACATTGCGGTAATGGGCATCTCGGCTTTGGTAACGGTTATGCGTCCAGAACGGACAAATTGCATAATCCCAAAAGGTTCCAGTGCATCATGCATTTCATCGATTTCATGTCGTCTACCCGTTTTCGCCAATACAAAGAAGTCTCGCGAAACGGTAACGATCTGTGAATTGCTCTCTTTAATGATGTTCTGTATTTGTCGTTCGTCGAACAGCAAATGTGAAGCAATCTTAAAGAGGGCGGACTCTTGGTAAATCGTCTCATCATCCCTATGGTAGAAGGCTTTGATAACCTCTATCTGCTTCTCAATTTGCGCCACAATTTTACGGGTCCAATCCTCAGTGGTATTGACAACTATGGTAAATTTTGAAACATGTTCAATTTCTGATTTTGAAACATTTAAACTCTCTACATTAATGTGTCGCTTTAAGAATATTCCTGATATCCTATTCAGTAATCCCACATTGTTCTCAGAATACACCGATATGGTAAACCATTGTTTTTTCATCTTTTTTCTTTTCCAAAAATTTGATAGGCCTGGCCTAGAATTAAATCGCTCCAACCAAAGCCTCTCGCCCAAACTCTAAATTAAAATCATTAAAACCTTCTTACCGCCACGATCACTCCCGTAGACCAATTCATTTTGGTTATACAGAAGTCTTCCCTTTCCTCCAGATAGGAAACCAATCCGTCAACGTTGCCCTGATGCCCTTCCGGCCAATTGGGTTGGGCCGTCATATCATCAACGATATAAAACCCACCTACTTTTACCAATTTGAGAATTTCATCGATTTCGCTGTACTTTCCGGGCCAGGCATCTGCAAAAATCAGGTCGAATCCTCCTCCCTTATATGTTTTTATCCAATGAGACCCGTCCTGGCAAAGAATTTGAATTCTTGGGTCATCTCCAAAATATTCCTTTGCAATAGCAATTAATTCCAAGTCATTATCCACGGTAATCAAAACCGATTCGTTGTCCATTCCATCCACCATCCAAGACAGGCTCAGTCCTATTCCAGTACCCAGTTCCAAAAAACTTCCTTTGGGCCTACTGGTCACCAAAGTCTTCAGTAAGGAACCAATATACAAATCCGAAGGCATGTTGAAGCCAACTTCAATACACCTACGTTCAATTTCCGAATGGATTTTTGGCTTGTCAAGAATATGGGTATCGTTCATGACCTGGTTTGGATTGCGACTGTCGGTATCGAAACTTAAAAATTTGTATTATTTCAATCGAATCTCGGACACCGACGCACCGGACGGTATCATAGGAAAAACATTATCCTCTTTCTCCACCCTGACCTCCAGAAAATAAGGATTCTTTGAAGCTATCATTTCCTGAACGACCGTTTTTAAATCCTTACGTTCCGTGACACGTTTGGCCTCTATGTGATATCCTTCCGCAATTTTTACAAAATCTGGATTGGTCATAACCGTAGAGGCATATCTGCTTTCAAAAAATAATTCCTGCCACTGCCGTACCATTCCCAAATGATCATTGTTAAGTACAACAATCTTTACAGGAATATTATGTTGAAAGATGACCCCTAATTCTTGAATGGTCATTTGGTAGCCCCCATCCCCGATAATGGCCACCACCTCCCTTTCCATAGCACCCATTTTGGCGCCTATGGCTGCAGGCAATGCAAAACCCATGGTTCCCAATCCGCCTGAGGTTATATTGCTTTTGCTATGCTTAAACTTGGCGTATCTACAAGCCGCCATCTGATGTTGACCAACATCCGTAACGATAACGGCCTCATGTTCCGAAGCTAGATTGATTTCCTCAATGACCTCGCCCATAGTTAGGCCAGGTTTGGAGGGATGCAGGTCCTTTTCTATCACCTGTGCAAATTCTTCCTTGTACTTTTTGTCGAACTCCTTGTGCCATTCCTCATGGGAATTTTCGTTGATAAGCGGAAGTATGAGTTCCAAGGTGGTTTTAGCATTGCCCAGCACGGCAATATCCACCGCAACATTCTTATTGACCTCGGCAGGGTCAATTTCAAAATGAATAATTTTTGCCTGTTTGGCGTAAGTATCCAAATTTCCGGTTACCCTGTCATCAAATCGCATTCCTATGGCAATAAGAACATCGCACTCATTGGTTAACACATTGGGGCCATAATTACCATGCATTCCTACCATGCCTACGTTCATAGGATGGCTAGTGGGCAAAGCGGATTCTCCCATAATGGTCCATGCCGCCGGAATCCCGGCTTTTTCTACAAATGCTTTCAAAGCCTCCTCGGCCTTTCCCAAAATAACCCCTTGTCCCCAGACGATATAAGGTTTTTTTGCCGAATTGATCAATTCAGCCGCTGCCTCAATGGCCTTTATGCTGGGTTCCGGTACGGGTTTATAACTGCGTACTCCAGTACACTTTTCATAGCTAAATTCAAATTCCTCAAATTGGGCGTTCTTGGTTATATCAATAAGAACCGGCCCGGGACGACCAGACTTGGCAATGTAAAATGCCTTGGCCATGACTTCAGGAATTTCGGAAGCCTTGGTAATCTGATGGTTCCATTTGGTAACTGGGGTGGAAATTCCTATGATATCCGTTTCCTGAAACGCATCCGACCCCAATAAATGTCTCGGGACCTGTCCGGTAATACACACAATTGGAGTAGAATCTATTTGTGCATCGGCAAGCCCAGTAACCAAATTTGTGGCTCCAGGGCCAGAGGTCGCCATGGCCACCCCGACCTTTCCGGTAACCCGTGCGAATCCTTGGGCCGCGTGGGTAGCGCCTTGTTCATGCCTGGTCAAAATGTGCGTTAATTTGTCTTGAAATTTGTACAGCTCATCATATACGGGCATAATTGCCCCCCCGGGGTAACCATAGATCAAATCTACCCCTTCGGCCAATAAACAATGGATAATGGCCTCGGCACCAGTAATCTTTATACCTGTGCTTTTCGTGGATTGGTCCTTTTTTAATTTTATTGTTTCCATAAATTCATATCTCATCGGTAACGCAGCCTTGTGAGGCCGATGATACCGTTTTTGCATATTTGTATAAACTACCTCTCTTAACCTTTAGGTCGGGCTGCTTCCAACTCGCTCGCCTTTTTTGGAGTTCTTCATCCGTAAGATCCACTGAAATGACATTCTTCTCGGCATCAATGGTCACCATATCGCCATCCCTCAGCAAGGCTATATTTCCGCCCTCCTGCGCCTCAGGTGAGACATGGCCTACCACAAAGCCATGGGTCCCTCCGGAAAAACGACCGTCCGTAATCAAGGCCACCTCCTTCCCGAGGCCGGAACCCATAATGGCAGCAGTCGGTTTTAGCATTTCTGGCATTCCAGGTCCACCCTTGGGCCCCTCGTACCTGATAACGACAACATCACCTTTTTTAACCCTTCCCGCGCCTATGCCCGCATTGGCATCGAACTCACTTTCAAAAACCTTGGCAGGGCCGGTAAAGTGCAATCCTTCCTTGCCCGTTATTTTGGCCACCGCACCATCCTTGGCCAAGTTTCCATATAGTATCCTTAAATGCCCTGTTTCCTTTATGGGGTTGTCCAAAGGCTTTACAATTTGCTGCCCTTCCATCAAACTTGGAACATCGGCCAAATTCTCGGCCACAGTCTTCCCGGTCACGGTCAAACAATCGCCATGTAACATACCATTTTCCAACATAAATTTCATTACGGCCGGGGTTCCGCCAACCCGGTGTACATCTTCCATAAGATAGCGTCCGCTGGGCTTTAAATCTGCCAAAAAAGGTGTGGAATCGCTGA
This sequence comes from Ulvibacterium sp., assembly GCF_028285715.1. Lineage (GTDB taxonomy): Bacteria > Bacteroidota > Bacteroidia > Flavobacteriales > Flavobacteriaceae > Ulvibacterium. The sequence goes on along the minus strand of NZ_JANQOO010000035.1, from coordinate 585,277 downwards.
TGCGCTGAAAATCATCTAGTGTAAAATCAACCTTGGCGGCCTTGGCTATGGCCAGAAAATGCAAAACTGCATTAGTAGAACCTCCCAATACAATAACCAAACGAATAGCATTTTCAAAGGATTTTTTGGTAATGATATCACTAGGTTTTATATCGTTTTCCAATAGGTTTTGTATGGCTCTTCCGGATTCGAAACTGTCTTTTTTCTTGGTATCCCCTATTGCTGGATTGGACGAATTATACGGCATTGCCATACCCAAAGCCTCAATTCCCGAGGCCATGGTATTGGCTGTATACATACCCCCACATGCCCCAGCTCCGGGACAGGCGTTTTGAATTACACCCTTATAGTCGGCTTCGTTCATTGTACCGGCCACTTTTTCACCCCATGCTTCAAAAGCGGATACAATATCCAGTTTTCTATCCTTAAAACATCCCGAGGCTATAGTTCCTCCATAAACCATTACAGAAGGCCTATCCAAGCGTATCATGGCCATAAGTGCACCGGGCATGTTTTTATCACAACCGACAATGGTTACCAAACCGTCGTAATTCATGGCCTGTACCACGGTTTCCATGGAATCCGCTATGATGTCCCTAGAGGGTAAGGAATATCGCATTCCTGAGGTACCCATGGAAATTGCATCACTTACGCCTATGGTATTGAAGACAAGACCTACAGAACCACCGGCCTGAATTCCTTTTTTGGCATCTTGCGCCAAATCGTTTAGATGCATATTACATGGATTGCCTTCATATCCCGTACTTGCCACTCCAACGAACGGCTTCTTCAAATCATCCTCGTTAAGCCCAATGGCATAAAGCATGGCCTGTGCCCCTGGCTGGGTATCATTTTGGGTAATGGTCTTACTGTACTTGTTTAATTCCATTTGTGTCCTATACTGTTTATTCGGTTTGGTATTTTTTGACAATCAAAGATAAATCTTTCCTATACCGCATTTTTTTAACAAAAAAGAATGGTCTAAATCCAATTACCGCAATATCTATTTATAATTCTAATAATCAGACGAATAGCTCCCTAATCCATATCATATTCAATAGAAGCAATATGGTTCGCCATCAAGGCCTTATCCCCTTATATCAAAGAAAAAGCCTGTATCAAAATAGCATTTGATACAGGCTTTTCATTAAACAATGCAAATCCGTATCATCCACCTAAGCGGACGACTACAAGTACATTATTTAGGCTAGGAAAAATATCCATACTTCAATATTACGTAAAAAATCCATTGCGGCAAAACGTGCCTCTTAATTTTATTTTTTTAAATGGGAAGTAAGCCAAAAACCCTTAGGTCAGTTTAAATGAGATGGTATCGCCAAATTTCTTTTGGGCCAAAATGGAGATGGCATTATCCGAAAGTTGGAAAATTCTAGGGTATCCCCCAGTAGTTTGGCCATCCTTCATTAATATCATAATCTTCCCAGATGGTGTTAGCTGCACCGTTCCCGGCAAGGTTGCCGAGGTCAACATACTTACTTTATGTCCTTCAACATGTTCCACTAATTGGTAGGCCATACGATCGTTTTCGTTTGCGATGGTGAAATCTTGAAAAAATAAGGTTTCCAACTGCTTGTCCCCTAACAGTTCATATTCAGGGCCCTTTGAGACGTTCAAAACTTTGTTGTCCAAAACAGAATCCACCTTTAATTCCACAATTTTTGGGAAAAATACTTCACAGCTATCATATGGGATGGTCTCGCTATCTTCCAAATGACTCTTAGGTGTTACCGGGGCATACAAGGAACGGCTTCCAAGTATTTTATCTGTCTTAAAACCATTTTTAACGGCCAGATAACTTCGAAAACCCTTTTCCAATTTACCGTAGGATACGATATCCCCGGGTGAGACCTTATGCACTTGGAAGTGCCCAATGGGATTGTTGTTCAGGGTCACGGAATGCTTAGCGCCTCCAATACATATAAAGGTAGGGCTATCAAACTCCAAAGTAGGACCTGTCATAGTAATTTCCATTACGGCAGAGTCGACAGCATTTTCCAAGAGCTGGTTAACCTTATGGGCGGAAGCCGTATCCATAAAACCGGCAACCGGCACTCCTTTGTTCAGGTATCCGAATCTTCCTGCATCCTGAATTGTGGTAAACAAACCGGATTTTAATACCTTAAGCATCCCATTTGGTTTTTTCCAGTTTATAAATGCCTACCTCCCCCTCTATCTTGTACAAATCGTATTCGGCCTTTGTAATTGAATAGAACTGCACCTTATCCCCAACACTAACAAAACAAGGCTCTTTCTTTTTAGGGTCAAACATCGAAACCGAACAGCTTCCGATGATGTTCCACCCCCCCGGGGATTCCTGCGGGTAAATCCCCGTTTGTTTGCCTGCCAGACCAACCGAACCCTTTTTTACCTTAAGCCTAGGTTCAGCTCGTCTAGGCACTTCCAATGAGGAAGGCAAACCACCCAAGTACATAAATCCAGGTAAAAACCCGATTCCGTATACCGTGTAGGTATAGCTCGTATGCAGCTTAATGATTTCCGCTATGTCTTTTTCCAATTTTTCCGAAACACTGTTTAGGTCTATGCCAAATTCCAGGTCATAACAGACCGGTAGCCGCCAAATGAACCTTTGCGGTAAGGACGTTTCCTCCAATTGCGCATACCATGTTTTTAATTGTTCTTCAAATTCCGCAAAGTTGATCGGTGCCTTTCTATAAATTAGCGTGAGTGAGTTGTATGCTGGGATCATTTCCCATTCCTCTTCCCCCAAATGGCTTGTTTTAAGGTGATTTTGAAATTGCAGGATGTTTTCCAAAATGGCCTCATTCACTTCATTTGGCCATTCGATTAATACGGCATGTATACCAAAAGGTCGTATGGAAATTGAGTAGTGGGTCACTTTTTAAGTTGGATATTGTGGTTTGGTAATTCTTGGGAAAGATACGATACAATTTGTAAAGCTAAAGGGTTATCGCCATGAATACATATGGTATCCGCTAAAATATGGATAGAATTTCCGTTGGAAAATTTTAGCTCCTCATTTTTTACAATGGAGACCACTTGCTGCAGTACCCCTAATGGATCCTCGATAACGGCGTTGGGCAAATTTCTTGGAATCAGACTCAGGTCTTTTCGGTATCCCCTATCCCCAAAAGCTTCGTACATTATGGAAAACTTCTGGTTTTTGGCTTCACGGGCCAAGGCCGAGGCATAGGGCACGTACATGGATACCTTGGGCCTATAGATCTCCAATGCCTTTAACACCATAAGGGCAATATCGGTATCCCGGGCTGCATCGTTATAGAGTGCGCCGTGCAATTTGATATGATGCAAATCCAATTTTTCCGCTTTCAGGATAGTGGTTAAACTTTCTATTTGCTCCCGAATAGTCTTAATGAGTAGATTTTCGGATATATCCATTGAAATTCTTCCAAAATTCTCCCTGTCGGGATAGGAAGGATGTGCCCCGACCTTAACCCCATACGCCTTGGCCCATTGGACAGTTTCCCCCATGGTCACTGCATTTCCGGCATGTCCTCCACAAGCAATGTTGCAGGAGGAAATAAAAGGGAACAGTTCCCCTTCGTTTCCTATTCCTTCACCAACATCACAATTGACATCAATCTTATGCATTTAGAACAAATTGAAAACTTTTAAAATACCCTTTACCCCCAGAAAAACCGTGAGGGCGATGATAACGACCCCTAAAACATTCTGCAAGGTCTTGTTCCTATACCTTCCCATAAGGGCCGATCTATTTACCGCCCACACTAAAAAAATAGCCGTAAATGGCAACAAAATACCATTGGCTATCTGAGCGAACTTGATAATTTCTATCGGTTTTAGCCCTAATGACATTACTAACACCCCAAGGATCAAAATAATAATCCAAACCGATCGAAACCTGTAATCTTTCAATGCCGCTTTCCAGCCAAAACAACTATTTGCCACGTAAGCAGCCGCCAAAGGGGCAGTTATGGCCGAAGTTACTCCCGCGGCAAATAATCCAATACCCATGAAATATCGTGCCGCATGGCCATATAGGGGTTCCAGCCCTTTGGCCAAATCGAGCACGCCGGAAACGGTCTTCCCAGGAATAGCAGCGGCAGTAATAATGATGGCCATTGAAACAAGCCCTCCCAATATCAAAGAAAAAAAAGTATCCCAACGGGCCCATTTTAAGTCGTCCGGAGTCTTCCATTTTTCACGGACCAAGGAAGCATGGAGAAAAAGATTATAGGGAACCACTGTGGTGCCCACCAGGGCTACTACCGTTAAGACACTTTCACTGGGCAATGAAGGAATAAGGATTCCTTTCCATACAGCTTTTAAATCCGGTTTGGTAATCAATGCTGTGATCAGGAAGGATAAACTCATAACAAAGACCAGGGTAACAAATACTTTTTCCAAGGTCCTATAATTGCCCAGATACAGCAAAATAAACGCGAGGATTCCTATACCAAAAGGATAGTAGTCCATACCCTTGGGCCCAAAAATCGCCTCAAGCCCCAAAACACCTCCGCCGATATTACCGCCTTCGTAGGCTGCGTTGCCTATAACAATGGCCATTAATACGATACCAATAATCAAATTTCGTAGAAAGGGAGACCTTATCTCGGAACGAACCACTTCGGCTATACCCTTTTGGGTTATAACTCCCAAACGGGCGGACATTTCTTGTAACACTACTGTGGCTGTAATGGACAAACCCATGGCCCAAAGCAGAACATAACCAAATTCCACCCCGGCCAGGGTACATGCCGTAATAGTACCTGGTCCTATAAAGGCCGCCGCAATCAAAATTCCCGGACCGACTTTTTTAAGCATACCTCAGCAGTACCATAGTTTTATAAATATAAGGGGTAATCTTTGAAATTAATCCTCTTGAGGAAAAGAATTTCACAACAGTTTTAACAATTTTTAATGCGGTTCATCTAAAAAATTGCAGTTCATCTAAAAATGCGGTGTCATACATCGATGTTATATACTATTCTTATAATTACCCGGTTATTAATATCACAAATCAACCTGTTCCGATGGCTATCGGCGCAAAAAATCGACCTACTTAAATGAGATGTTTGGAATGTAATAAGGAACTAGGCTATCTAGAGCATAGAAATTCCATGGAATCCCTGGGCGTAGAACTATGTTCGCAGCACTTGGCGCGTATGGAAAATCTAATGAAGAAAAAGGGGACGCCATTGGAAGCCATTCAATTGTACTATGGTTTAAAGGAGGCCGGAGTGTCCGCTATGCTGGAGTGGTGGGATGGAAAAAAATCGATAGATATAGCCATTTCCCGAGTAAAATTGAATATTGAAATAGATACGGAATATCATATGATGACCCATGAACAGGCCATAAATGACCTGGAGGAAACCATGCACTCCTTCAAGAACGGTTTTACCACTATCCGTATACCCCATGTACTGGTGCGACATTATTTGAAAGAGACCGTCAACAACATCATGGGTATTATGGAGGGATTAAAAGCAAATGTAAAAGTTATATAACCTAAAGACAGATTTCATGTCAGTATCCCACAGAGTTTTAAAAACCCCCATAAGGGTATCCATTGCCATCTTACTTCTAGGTATGTTGGCCCAAGTACTTCAATTGCCCTATGCATCGGAAATCATGCTTTTTGCTTTTGGAGCGATCGGTATTTTATATACCATACGCTTTTGGAAAAAAATGGAAAAGAAGTTCATTGACTACGTTAAACTTGTCTTAGTGGTCTTTTGGACTACCAACGGTATCTTTAGGATATTGGATTTTCCATATACCATCGTCTTCCAAGTAATCATAGCCGTTTCCTTTCTTACTTGGTTCGTTATGGAGGGAACCGCTTATTTTCTGGATGAGGACAGAAAAGCCAAAAATAGCTTATCCCAAATTTTATGGAACTGCGCCATGGTATTGGGTACCTTGGCCATTATATGCGGTAGCCTGTTGAAAATATTGCACTGGGACTATGCCATGCCACTATTTGCCGGAGGTATTGCCATTGTAGGGGCGTACATCCTTAAAGATGTGTTCCCCATTAAGTCCCTGAAAAACGAGGACGGGAACCATGAAGAGTTTCAACTATAAATCGGTAGCCGAGCTTACGCCTACCTTCTGATTCTTTTTGGATAACTTTACCGGTCGTTGGCCTAATCCTTGAGGCTCTGAAATCTTCATTTATTATTTGTATCTTTTTCTCATAAGAAATACTTATGAGACAACTGGACCGAAGAAACTGGTTGAAAACTGTTGGATTGTCGGGTGGTTTTGCGTTGTTCAGTGGATTGGAAAGCTGGGCAGCGGATTTTCCGGGAAGACCTTTTCTCCCTGCCGGTCCTATCCGTCTTAATGCCAACGAAAATCCTTATGGTCCTTCCCGTAAGGTGCGGGAAACCATTATTTCCTCCCTAGACGAAGCTTGTCGTTATCCCTTTAGGGCATTGTCTGGTCTCGTGGACGGTATTGCAAAAAAAGAAGGGGTAACCCGGGATCATGTCGTTGTCACCGGTGGTTCCACGGAAGGATTACGGGCAGCCGGGCTTACCTATGGTATTGGCAACGGAGAAATTATATCGGCAGATCCCACTTTTCATGTCATGATGCAATATGCGGAGACTTTCGGGGCCCGCATACACCGTATCCCGGTAAACGAAGAAATGCTCCACGATTTGGAGGGCATGGCCCAAAAGGTAAACCAAAAGACCAAATTGATTTTTATCTGCAATCCCAATAATCCAACAGGAACCATATTGGAACGTAACAAACTTGTAGATTTCTGTACTTCATTCGATACGAAGACCACGCTATTTGTAGATGAGGCCTATTACGATTTTATAACCGAAGCCGAATATCCCTCCATGATCGATTTGGTCAAAAAAGGGAGAAATGTAATCGTCTCCAAAACTTTTTCCAAAGTCTATGGCCTTGCCGGACTTAGAGTTGGTTACCTGATTGCCAAACCGGAAATTGCCGTTAGGTTAAAGGCAAGTGTTATGGCCAATACCAACATTTTGGCCATAGAGGCAGCCAAGGCAGCATTAAAGGATGACGAATTTTATAAATTCAGCTTGCTTAAAACCGAGGAGGCCAAAAGGCATATCTACAATACATTGCAGGGTTTAGGGCTCCATTATATCCCCTCCCATACCAATTTTATCTTTTTTAGGACAGGACGGCCTATTCAAAGTTTGATATCCGCCATGCAAAAAGAGCATGTTTTCATTGGTAGGCCGTTCCCTCCTTTCCTAAAATGGGCTCGTATCAGTACTGGAACTATGGAAGAAACAGCGTTTTTTGGTAAGGCCCTTATAAAGGTTATGGCATAAAACCTTTTAATTACCGGTATTTCAACGGTATTTCCTTACCCTTTATCCGATTAGTGCTTTTTTAGACCAAGTACAAAATTAGGTCGTTCATCGATTTTGTTTCCTTTTACCGAAAATTCCATACTTTATACAGAGCTTCTGGGCCCGTTTCTTCTTTCTCATTGTTTCTTTATGGAAACCCGAAAATCCAATGGACAAAAGAACCCTTTCAAATTACTTGGTCTACGCTTTTTGTACGTTCTGTATCATTTGGGCATTTTATGTCCTTTTGATAAAGATACCTTAGTTAAGGTATTCCTCAACAGATTGCATCCTTACCATATTAGGTCATTAAGACCGTCCGATCAAGAAGGTTGATCCCACTTCCCTATTTTCAGTTCTGATTTTTGGAATACTGTTCCATTCACCATTGATTTTTTCAAATTCTTGTCGTACTTTTTAATCCAAATCGAGAAGACATGGAAAAACAACGACGGGAGTTTTTACAAAAAACAGGTATGCTGGCCGCTGCGACGGTTTTGGCCCCCAATATATTGGTATCCGCAAAACGATTTCAAAACAAAAAATTAGGGATAGCCCTGGTAGGCCTAGGTTATTACAGTACGGATGTATTGGCCCCGGCATTGCAATTGACCCAACATTGTGAGCTTAAGGGTATCGTTACCGGAAGTCCGGAAAAAATTCCCGTATGGCAAGAAAAATATGGCATTGAGGATAAAAACGTCTATTCCTACCAAAACTTTGATACTATTGCCAATAATGAGGACATAGACGTGGTTTATGTAGTGCTGCCACCTTCTATGCATGCGGAATATACCATACGGGCTGCAAATGCAGGCAAACAGGTATGGTGCGAAAAACCTATGGCCCCTTCCATAGCTGATTGCGAGGCGATGATCAAAGCGTGTAGCGATAACAAGGTGAAACTGGCTATTGGTTATCGGTGTCAACATGATCCTAACATTCAAGCTTATATGAAGGTGGCGAAAGAAAAACCTTTCGGCCCCGTGAAAATGGTAACTTCTGCAGCAGCCTATTTCGACGGGCGCTCAAATCACTGGAAGCAGAAAAAAGCCTTAGGAGGCGGTGTCATGGGCGATATGGGTGTTTATGCCATTCAAGGAGCACGACTCGCTACTGGAGAGGAGCCTATTTCCGTTCTGGCCCAGACCTTTACCACAAGGCCCGAAATATACCACGAAGTAGAAGAAACCGCCATGTTCCAATTGGAATTTCCAAGCGGGGCCCGCGCCGCATGCCATACCAGTTTTGGTATCCGTATGAACTATCTAAATATCACTTATGATAAGGGGTGGGTTAAAATGGAACCACACTCCTCTTATGGTGGCAACAAAGGTTCAATGTCCAACGGAACGCCAATCAATTTTCCATTGGAAAACCAACAAGCCAAACAAATGGATGATGACGCCCTCGCCATCAAAAACAATTCTGCCTTGATCGTTCCCGGGGAAGAAGGATTGCGGGATATTCGTGTTGTTGAGGCAGTCTACAAGTCGGCCGCAAAGGAATGTTTGGTAAAGATGTAAATTGAGGACAGGGCGATAGTGTACTTATTATGATTTAAGAGTATCACCACCAATTACATGTGCTTGAGAGAACGAGTCTATGACTTTTTTGTAAGAAAACTTCTCTGTATTCCAGCTTTTTACAATACAATATTCTTTTTTTCGTTAATTCTTTATCAAAAAACATTTCAAGAAATTCCGCAGGTGAAAGCTTCCTATATTAAGTACTTTGGGATTACATGGAACACATGTCTTCTAATTTTTGGTATTAGCTTATCATTTATTCAAAGTGCCCAGGCAAACCATAATCTTCTAGCCTCCCATAAAGCGGATTTGTTTAAAATGCCTAAAACTGCCATCAAAATTACCTACCCCCATGGCCAAACGATTTGGAATACTGCGGACACGGTGACATTGAAATGGACTACGAGGAACATTGAACGGAACAAAACCATAAAGTTCTATTTATCCAAGGATGATATGGTAGTACAAGAACTTGGTATTTTCGAAAATTCGGAATATGCGGAAGGGATTGTACTTCACAGAGGCTTGCCTGCTGGAGACAATTATCGGGTTATCGGTATTGAACTCTTCCCCGATGATAAATATAGTATCGCCAAATACGCCACATCGTTTTTCACTATTAAAAAAGCCCCTAGGCCAACGAAACAGGCAGCGCCAAAACCTATAGAAAAACCGGCCAAACCGGTTGTTCGCAACATTTTTGATGGTCGAAAGCTTACCTATGTAAAAGAATTAACCGTAAAAGGTAAAGAGATACGCATAAATCTATGGGACCATGGTCGGAAGGATGGTGACATCGTTTCCATATACCTAAACGGGGAAGCGGTGGTCTCTGAATATTATTTGGAATACCGAAAGAAGACCTTTGAGGTACAACTAGATCCTACCAAACCCAACGACCTCTTCCTTTACGCCCACAACCTCGGTAAATTCCCTCCCAATACGGTTTCTATAGAAATTCTGGATGGAGCGGACTCTGAGAATATTGTTCTCAATTCAGATTTAAAAAGTTGTGAAGCCGTTTTAATCAATGTTAAAGAATAAGCAGTTGTTCAAAATCTTTCAAAAAAGGTCGATTTTTGACCGAGGCTTTTAGAGATTTCTTGAATATTCCCGCAAATCAAGTTATAACTATTTGATTTACAATGGTTTTTAAAAGTCTTTAAAGCTAAAATAGCAATACTTTCCGGATTCGATTTTAACAAAATAAGAGGTAAGAGCACCCGAAACCTATGAATTTTTGTTAAGTAAGGGGCCAAGACAATTTGTGAACTTTGTCGATGATTATTAACCCTTTATCGATCCACTATGAAAAATACCACGACCCACAACCTCATCTTCGGATGCCTTGCACTCTTCCTTTCATGTGCGCTCTCCGCGCAACGAAACAGTGCAACAGACCCCAATGTTCTAGATCTCTATAGTACCTACCAACAACTGGACAGTTATCTGGAAATGAAAAGAATGGGCTATGATGACCAAGCCATCTTTGAAGACTTGGGAAATGCCAATTTTTTAGCCGAGAACTATGAGAAAGCCGTTTTTTGGTACACTAAACTAAAGGACATCAGCAAAAGCGGTACACTTGAAACCAGCTATCAGAAACGATACCATCATGCCCTGAAGAAGACCACCGGAACTGCTTCCGCGAACCAGTCGGATAATAGGGACTGGGTGGCCGATGTCCGAGCAGATTATCAATTGGAGGATAAATCCACAAGTAAATATTGGGATTTTGAATTCGGCCCGAACGGTGAACTTATTACAAGCGCGGAAAAGCCTATAGACCAAAACCTTACGGCTTTATTGGACAATGAAACAGATAACCCGAACGGTTACAAGGCGCCTGTAGCCCTAACCGCAAATGGTACTGTAGCCTATTTCAGCAAGTCGGTTTTAATAAAGCCCGAATATGGTATTTTTTCCAAAAAAGAGAAAATACAGAAAATATATAGGGCCGAAAAGATCAATGGTCAATGGAAGAACGTAACAGAACTTGCCTTGTGCCCAAAACGGTACTCGGCTACCCACCCCACTATTTCTGAGGATGGCAAACGTTTGTTCTTTGCATCCAATATGCCCGGAACTTTTGGCAAGTTTGATATCTACGTCGCTGCTATACAGGGAGACGGAACCTTTGGAGTTGCCAAAAACCTTGGCGAAAAGGTGAATTCAAAAAAGAACGACCTTTATCCGAACCTAGCGGCCGGTAACACCTTGTTCTTTGCCTCGGATGGACGAAACGGATACGGTGGCCTTGACTTGCATATGGCCCAGGTAGGTAGAAAAAAAGTAGATTGGTCCGTGAATCTCGGTAGTGATATCAATAGCAAGGAAGATGATTTTTCCATTGTCCTTCCCACAAGGGATAGACAAGGCTATGTAGTATCCAATCGCGGAATGGACCAGGACCACATACAGCGTATCGCTTTTACATATGACCGTAAAAAATATAGATCTCATTTGAAAAGCGAACATGATATCCTCGAGGCATTGTATAGCGAAAACAATATCGACTACTCCTCTACTCTTTTTGAGGACGAACAATAAGAAATTCGTTTGTTAACCACTGCTATCCCCTATCATATATATCCTGTTCAACGAGAATACCAACACCCGAACAAATTTTAAGATATATAGGGGATAGTAATTAAGCGATCGGATCTTAAGGAGTCCACTACCTCAATTCCGACCGTAGTAAATTAAAAGGTATTTCGGAGCCTTATCCGATAACACAACCATAATATTTGCCAAGATGAGCCGTATAATCCATTTAATGAACAAGATAGGTTTACTTCTTCCAGTCCTGTGCATCGTACTGGTCAGTAATATGGCCCATGGTCAGGAGGAAGAATCCACCTTAAGCTCTAGCAGTACATATCACAATCAATTGTTTTTTAATCGATTTTTGATCAATCCCACATTTTCATTGGTAAGGGAAAACAAATCCTACATAAATCTGTTGCATAGAAATCAGTATGCCACTTTTGAAGATAACAGCCAGAACTACTTTCTGGGCTTTAGCAACAAATTGAACGAGAACACCGCATTGGGCATCAGTGCCTACACCCAATGGTTAGGCGTGGTGCAAGAGTTTGGTTTCAATGCCAATTACGCTACTTCGGTACGATTGAGCCCAAATAGCAGACTCAGTTTTGGTACCAATATCACCTATTTCAATAAAGGACTGGACCAGAATCGTGTTGTAACCACGGAATCGGATGAGCGGATCAATGAATCCAGAAAAGAGAGTAATCTGGCCATTCAGCCGGGGATTACGCTTTCCCTGGGCAGATTCGATTTTGGCCTATACGCTACGGATATGTTGCGGTACAATCAAACCACTAATAGTTTTTTGACCAGTCTTAATGATAAAAGTCTTAAGGCATCGCTCCAATACACGCATTCTTTTGAGGCAACACGTGGATTATTTGAGGAGGCCCGTTTAATGCCTTTGGTGCAATTGGGCAAAAATCCAGATGGAAGTTTGGCCTATGTAGGTTCCGTATTACTCGATTTACCGAACTATGGCTGGTTACAGACCAATTATGATAATACCTATGGACTGGCTATGGGGTTCGGGGTAAACCTGAACAAAAAAATGTCACTGGGCTATTTGGTAGAAAAGGACATTACCACGCAGGACACAGATTTGGGATGGAACCATGAAGTATCCTTGGCCTATACCTTTCAAGACCGAACTACCAGTCTTGGGGGGCTTGTAGACGCATCGCAGGACCAGAAGATCGATGGCATCGTGAGAAACTACGAGGAGCAGATCTTACAACTTATCGAGGAGAACAAAAAACTGGCCCAAAGGGACAAAAGGGAGTTGACGGATCAAGTATCGAAAAAAAATAAGAAAGTTAAAAAGGACAGGACCGTGACGGCAGATGAGGAGGAGGATTACGCTGGCTCCCTAGCCTATGAAAATCGTCTGATTCTGGATGAACTCATCCTAAGGCAGGATTCCATTGAGGCCGCACGTACGGCAGCCTTTGAGAAACGATTCGAAACTATGGTACGATTGTTACGAAACGATGTCAAAAACAGTATCAAGTCCCTTTCGCCAGAACCTAATAGCCCCGTTCATACTCAACTGGCTTCAGCCACAAAGACCGGAACGGAAATCAAAAAGAAGCTAAAGAACAAGGAAGAGGTAAACCCGGTTAAAAAAACATTGACAAGAGACTACAACGACCCCCTCGCCGTTTTGGAGAATACAAAACGTAAGGATTATGAAGAACTACCTATTAAAAGATTGGATCAGTCCAATATTGTGGGTGTAAAGTCGGGCTACTACGTTATAGCCAATGTTTATAAGAATAAAAAATACTTAAATGCCTTTATGAAACGTTTAAAAGACCAAGGATTGGATGCCAGGCACTTCTATAATAAGGAGAACGGGCTGCACTATGTATATCTGGCCGATTTCAATTTTAAAGACGAGGCACGAACAGCTTTTGTATCTGACTTGGATGGAAAATATCAAGATGAGAAATGGATAATGGAAGTAGCCGATAACAATTCCGCCATTGTTTATAATACCTATTCAGAGTAACATGGTCTGAAAAAGATTACGATTAGTGGGTCCTAGTTTTTGTGGTTGGAAACTGGGTAAAAAAATAGCGGGGCACGTCCCCGCTATTTTCTATTTATACCTCCTGAATATTTTTACACGCCTAGGCACAATATACATACACTACACGTCGTTAAGATTATAGTAAAAAGACGTATACCCCCGAATATGATTTCTTTACTTTCTTTTGTGACCTTTCCAATAGGCTGGTCCCAGTCCGATGCAATGGAATCGTTTTCAGCATAACCACTTTAAATCTGCAGACCAAACAGTCGGTTTATCGACCAAATGCACGAAAAAGTCTATAAAGTGTGCATTTGAACGAAAATACGCACGTGGGATATGTTTTTTTAAAAATTTTTATCTAGGTTTAAAATCAGATAAGAGCATTAAAAACTATTGTCTAACCCCAAATCCCACTACATGAAAACACCACTACATTTTAATTTCAGCCAAAAAAGTAGCGCCAGTAACTACTCTAGACTTAGAGTCTTTATAAGAGATTTTCTGGCACCGTTCTGTAACCCCTTTTAGATGATTTAAGCCCAGCTTAACACCCGAGCACTTTTATTCTTTTAGTGCAAGAGGGATACTGTTCCATTTAGGCTTCATGCCTTATAAAAGGAAGTCCGCACCATATTATGGCAATACAATGGTCATGGACGTTACCCACAAACCATATGGATTTTAGGGCCGTATCTGCTTGTGCTATGGTATAATACCGTTAAATATGATGCAATTGAGAATTACAACCATAATTTCCCCACAACCACAGCTACCCATGGCTTTTGCGAAGTTTACGGGTATGCTACAAAACCCAAATCATTATGTACCAGGACCCACTAAAAATTATTGTTATTGACCATGAACGATCATTTTACACCACTTATGAAACCTACTTTGACTCGTTTCTGGAATATGCGTTAAAGGGCGTCTACCCCACCATAAAAGACGCCCTATGCGCATATGACCACATATTTCCGGATGTGATCTTTTCGGAAATAGGATTGCCCGATCAATGCGGCATAGATAGCATGCGACTATTTCGGGAAAAGGACCCGGAAGTCAAAATTATCATGTTAAGCAACAACAATGACTTTGAGCTAATTAAAAAGGCCTTTAAACAAGGAGCTAATGGCTATGTTACCAAGCCCCTCAATGAAAGAAGTTTGTTTAACGCATTGGATGCCGTACAGCGCGAAGGTGCGACCTTAAGCAGTGATATTGCCAAAAAGCTCATTGCCATGTTCCAAAGAAAATCAAGGCAGTACTTTTCGGAACGGGAAAATCAGGTCATCGACTACCTTTCCCAAGGTGCCACCTACAAAACCATTGCCGAAAAATTATTCGTTACGCCCAGTGCGGTAAACTTTCACATTCAGAACATTTATCTAAAACTGGACGTCAATTCCAAATCGGAGGCACTTTCCAAATTGAGGGAGTTGGAGTATGCATAGACGTCAACTGAAAATTCAAGTGTCAAGCCCAAGTTCGATGGTCCAAAAAACCCAAACCCCGAAATTCAAATTTTAAGAGCATGGCCTAAATTTGCCTCGGATGAAATTTGGGATTTGACACTTGCTATCAGTGCGGCGGTCACTTGTAGCACTCTAGGGCTTCTACGATTAAGGGGGAAGCACCTTAAACGGCTTCCCTTTATTTTTTCATAACTTCTTTTTTATGTTTGTCCGCACCTTCCTTGGATAAAACCAATATTTCCGGTTTGTCTTTCCTAAGGCTTATCTGCCAATCATGGAACACTACCCAAGTGTCGTTTACAAAAATCGGAGTTCCATAGGCCTTGATCAAGGCCTTTTTTACTCGACCTTCCTCCTGTTTCGCCGTTAGGATCCAAAGTAGGTAAAGTTCATCTTCCGTGTTGAACTTTGCCTCAATCTTCCTTGGGAAACCGGCATATTCCATTCCAAAACAGTTGAGTTGGGTTTCGCCATTGGGGAATTCCCTTTTGTCCAAAAGAGTTGTCACCGCTTTAAGCCGCGGTTCCAATTCCCGAAGCAACGCCCCAAACTCGAAAACCTCTGGAATATTGCCTGAAGCCTTATATTTTGGTATCTCCGGCGCTGTACCCAAGTATGGATTTTTCCAAGCGAATAAATTGGGATGTAAGCCTTCTTCCGTAAGAAAAAAAGCTTCACTTTCCTTTTCATTGATTATCATATTATCCTTTCCTGTATAGAATTTGTACCCCTGGTAAAACTCAATATCGGAAATCTTGGAAACGCCCTCCCCTTTTGCCGATATGAAACTTAATTGGCCATCCGAGAAAGTAAAGACCACTTTGTCAAAAAAGTAATAGCCATAACGACTACAATCGGAACACACGAGATGCTGTTCCGTAAATTGGGCCAAAGGAAAAGTGACCGCTTCAGTGTCAACTTTTATTTCCTGCATTGAAACACAGAGCTTTTCCAAACTCTTTTTGACCGTTTCCAGATTATCGGACATTTTAATTTCACCAAACAACTCACCTATTTGGGCCGAACCATCCCAAGGGCTTAAACCAATGATAATTGCCCCCAATAGTATCATTCCACGAAGATGAAAAGAGTGCTTACCTTTTATTTTCATGATTCTTTATACTTTGGTATAAAGACGATGGTTGTTAGGTGATCGTTACAAAAATTCAGGAAAGTTAAATCTTAAGGAACTTTGTTGAAACTGCAGTTCCGAGATTAGTAGGTAGCTTATGCAACGTATTGGTAAGCCGTAATCTTGTCCCTATTTGATCAAGGCCTTTACTTTCTGCACGGTACCTATGCTTACATCGCATAGCCTACTGGTATTGCGCAAGGTGTGGCCTTCCCGGAGTCGTTTAATGACATGGCTGTATTGGGCCAGGATTTCTTCTTTGGATTTTTTTGAGCCCTTGGCCCGGCCCTTATAGACACCTTGGGCCTTGGCCCGCTCAATACCTTCTCTTTGACGCTCTTGCATGTTCTTGCGCTCCATTTCGGCAATGTTGGCCAGAACACCGATGATAAGCTTAAAGGTAGGGTCGGGTTTTCCGACGACCAGGGATTCCAGGCCCAAATCATCGACTTTTAGGATAATCCCATTGTTATCAAAATGCCTTAGGGTGGTGAGTATATCCAAAAGGTTGCTCCCTAGCCTATCGATGGCACGCACACTAACATAGGTTATGCTTTCATCCTCTAGGAGTTCCTTTCCTTTTGGTCTATTATGAAAAGGCACCGAAGCATTACAGATGTCCAAATACAGCTTTTCATGGCAGTACTTGTTGTGCAACCAATGTTCCATTTGCTGATCGGGTGCATCAATACGAATATATCGTGCATTCATGGGAGTTTCTTTTGTAATTTGTGAATATCACCATAAAAATGGAGTGGCCGGACCTAATATGGTTCTATGGCCAATATATTCGATTTATGGAAAGCACAATGTATCAAATTTAAATTCAAGTTCAAACTTCTAATTTCGTATTTCGTACTTCCAGTATTAAAACTCCATTTCGTATTGGTCCCGTTCAACTTTGTATCCATTTAGGACCTTTCAAGGGACTATGACTACCATTTATCCTATACATCCGCATTTTGTCCGATTCGATATATACTAGTGTAATCGATGAAATGCAGTCATTTTCGTCGTTCTTTTCCTGTATTGCCATTTACCTAATTTTTTTTTCGATTTATCCAAAACCCAAATGTCCCTCCGTAATTCTTGACAACTTTGTAGCTCACACAAATCTTATCTGTATGAAGACATTTTTACTCTTAAAGGAAATTTATATCGAAGCCTTCAGGGACCTGGGGAGCTGGATAGTGGAAAACTATTTTAGGGCATTCGCCTGGTTTAGCTTTATAATGCTGGCCGTGGTATTCTATGCTTTCATTTTTAGGGTAGTTACCGGATTTGCGTTCGATTAATGTATACTAGGGTTACCTGTGAATCAATATAGTACTTAGGTTACCCATTTGGACGAAACTTGTTCGTGTTTTCTATTCTAAGTTGTTTTTGACTGTTACTGTTCTTTTGCTTTTCTATTTTTTGGATGAGCTCAATTTTTGAATCCGGTTTACCAAAATGAGGTTTCCCGGGTTCCTAGTAATGTTTGTTATTCTGTTGTAGCAGTTGCAGGCCCTCTTTTTTACAAGGGGGCTTTTTTTCTGATGTGGGTGTAAGTTTCAAAAACGTGGTACAAATTCCAACCCGAGCTCAAACTCAAGTACAACTGTCAAATATTAAGGACAAGTGTTAAGTGTTGATTATCTATTGCTTGGTGCTTACTGCTTCGACTGTCCTTACGCCAACCCTCTTCGTTATTGCAAGAAAACCAGAAAGGCCTAAAAGCTTCAGCGACACACGTACGCTGAGCATGACATATTTGGTGTTTTGTGCTTCTTATTTGGGTTTCGGGTTTAAATTGTTCTATTTTCCTGTACTTCAAACTTCTAATTTCGTATTTCGCACTTCTAATTTCGTATTTCGCACTCCTAATTTTGTATGTCGTACTTCTAGTCTTATACTTCCGACTTTTTTGAGATTTGTGGTTTGGGGTCGGTGAATTTCGTTTTCATTGTAAACCATCTATATTTTTTTACCCATATTTCGGAATTGCCTATTGTTCAAACGTAGGAAAAAAACTATCTTAGGCATTCCTATAAAAAATGACGAATGTCACTTGATGCTATACCCAAAAAGGAAAGAAAAAACCGACTGCACAAACTTGTACTCCTTGGGCTTGTGAAACCCGATGGAAAGGGCGATTGGGAACTTACCGATGAGGGGCAGGAAATCATAAGTGGCAAAATCCGGTAGTGGCACGGTCGCTTAAGATCGACCTCAAGATTCCGTTAATTTATACAGAGTGCTTTTCCTATTGATATGCTGAATCCATTGCACCCAGCAAAGTCTTCATGAAGTTTAACGTTTCTGAAAGCAAAGTCCGAAAATAAAGCTCAAAATCAGGTAAGATGTAGTAAGTATTAAGTGTTGATCGTTTGCAATTCGCCGTTTGTGCTCGTTGCTTTGGTTGCGGGTTTCAATTGTTTTATTCTCCCGTACTTCAAACTTCCCATTTCGTATTTCGTACCTCTAGTTTCGTACTTCTAATTTGTTTTTTGAATTTGGGATTTCTCTCCGAACTGGAAATTACATTCCTATCGGTAGTTTAGTTCATGTTCCAGCTGATCCCGAGGATTGGGAGCTGACCATTGACTGATTCGGAGGTGTTTCTTTCGTATGGGCTCGAATGGCCTCCTGAACGATATTGTGAAGGTCGGTAATTACACGTTGGGCTATCCTGGATTGGTTGTTCAGCAGTACGCAAATACCCAAGTCTTCTTCAGGAAAGACTGCTATTTCATTGCGGAAGCGGTTAACACTTCCCCCGTGGTGCCAAATCGTATTTTCCACCTCGGATTCACCGGATCTATAGGTATGGATTCTCCAGCCAAAACCGTAATGCGAGGCCTTATGTCCGGGCCAGCGTTGGTAGTATTTCTGTCTCCCGGGTATCTTAATAAAGGGTGTAAAGGCTTCTTGTAAGGCTTCGCGTGTCATTACATCAGGACGATGACCGAGCAAAAACTGCATCCATTTGGCCATATCCTCGGCGTTCGAATTGATACCTCCGGCAGCAACGGCATTGAAGTAGGAGTCGGTTAGCTTGCCGGATTTCCATCCACGTCTTGCCTTGACATGTGGTTGGGCCTTATTCTCTGTCTTCTTGAGTGCATCAAAGTCCATGATCGTCGCGCACATTTCAAGCGGTTTAAAAAAGCGTTCTTCCAAGGATGTGGTAATCTCCTGCCCGGTAATTTTTTTCATGATTTCCCCGGAAAGCGCAAATAGCGCATTTTGATAGCTATACATTTCCCCGGGTTTACTTATGGGCTGTACCTCGGCAAATCGGCCTGCAATCTCATCCATGGATAGTCCGGCCTCAACAAGGTTCGTGTAGCTGTGATAAGGTGCCCCTGAGGTATGTGATAATAAATGGGCCAGGGTGATGCTTTCCGTATTTTCCCGATCTCCCAACTCAAATTCGGGAAGGTACTCCATAACCTTATCTTCCCAGGTCAACTTTCCTTCATCCTTTAAATCTGAGGCAAGCACTCCTGCAAACCCCTTTGAAAGCGAACCCAGTCGGAAGACCGTTTGGCCGTCTACCTTTTGGCCCGTAAGGCTATTCTTTGTCCCGAATCCATCGGCCAAAAGCACCTGTTTCCCGCGTACAATACTGACACCGGCACCCACAACTTCCCCAGAGGCTATGGCTCTACTGAAATAGGAGTCAACGGCCTGCTGCAAGGCAATTTGTAATTCCTCATTTAAAGTTGTATTGTTTTGTTCTAGAGATACATATACATTTTTATCCAAAGTTTCAGTTGAAGTATTTGTGTCTAAAATGGAGTTGTTGCCACTTGAAGTTAGAACAAATAAGAAAAGCAATAAAATCGCCAAACTGGCGAGGATTTTAAATTGGTTCATGTGCAAAAATAGCTTTTGTCTTGGTTTGGTATGATAAAGGACGTTTGGATATAAAACCCATTAATTCGTTAATTATTATACGTGGCGGTATTTTTATCAAGAACAATCTAAAAATAGGGAAAATACCTTTAAGTCGTATACCCGGCCATCTGGATATTAGAAATTCCAAATGTCAAAACCCAAAATCCAAGGATGAAATTCAAGTTCAAGCTCAAGCTCAAGTATCAAATGCTGAGTGATAATTGTTGGGTTGCGGGTTTAAGTTGATCTTTTTCCCGTACTCCACACTTCCCATTTCGTATTTCGTATTTCTAATTTTGTGTTTGGAATTTGAGATTTGTTATTTGGGATTTGGATTTTATTATTTGCGACTAGCCCAACCAACCTTCACGATCCAAACTTCGGTATTGAATGGCCTCTCCGATATGGTTGCCATCAATGTCCTCTTTGTTTTCCAAATCGGCAATGGTACGGGCCACTTTTAATATCCGATCATAGGCCCGGGCAGAGAGGTTCAAACGTTCCATGGCATTCTTCAGTAGCTTTAGCGAAGCTGTGTCCAGCTTACAAAATTCCCGAATCTGCTTGGTATTCATCTGGGCGTTGTAATGTACCTTTTCCAAATCCTTAAAGCGTTGCGTCTGTATTTCCCGTGCCGCTATCACACGGTTTCGAATGTCCACGCTACCCTCCCCTTTTCGATCCTCGGACAACTTTTCGAAGGGTACGGGTGTCACCTCTATGTGGATGTCGATCCTATCCAATAAGGGACCGGAAATTTTGCCCAGATACCGCTGCATTTCTGCCGGAGAAGAGGTTACCGGAGCATCCGGGTCGTTAAAATAGCCTCCGGGACTGGGATTCATACTGGCCACCAACATAAAACTACTGGGGTAGGTCACCGTAAATTTGGCACGGGAGATGGTCACCTCCCGATCTTCCAGAGGTTGGCGCATCACCTCCAGTACCCCTCTTTTAAACTCGGGGAGCTCGTCCAGGAACAAAACCCCATTGTGGGCCAACGAGATTTCCCCGGGTTGTGGGTAAGTCCCGCCACCCACCAAAGCCACATCCGAAATAGTATGATGGGGGCTGCGGAAGGGGCGTTGACTCATCAGCCCCATATTCTTGATCTTGCCCACCACACTATGGATTTTGGTCGTCTCCAAAGCCTCATGCAAGGTCATGGGCGGAAGAATGGAAGGCAACCGTTTGGCCAACATGGTCTTTCCAGCTCCCGGAGGACCGATCAAGATAATATTATGACCGCCTGCGGCGGCAATTTCCATACAACGCTTTATACTTTCTTGACCTTTGACATCGGAAAAATCGAATTCCGGAAAATCGAGGCTTTTATAAAATTCCTTTCGGGTATCCACAACAATCTGCTCCAAGGGTTTTCCCGTATCAAAAAAATCGATGACCTCTTTGATATTATCGGCCCCATAGACCTTTAAATCGGACACTATAGCTGCTTCCTTCGCATTTTCCTTGGGCAAGATAAATCCGTCAAAACCCTCTTCCCTGGCCTTAATGGCAATGGGCAGGGCGCCTTTAATAGGTTGCAGACTGCCATCGAGCGACAATTCGCCCATGATGATATACTTTTCCAAGTTTTCGGATTGAATCTGCCCGGAAGCGGTCAATATCCCCACGGCCAGTGTAAGATCATAGGCCGAGCCCTCTTTCCGCAAGTCGGCCGGGGCCATATTAATCGTAATCTTCTTACCGGGAATCTTATAACCATTATTGAGCAAAGCGGCGGCAATACGGTAATTGCTTTCCTTAATGGCATTGTCGGGAAGACCGACCAAATGATACCCTACGCCCCTATCTACATTAACTTCCACAGTTATGGTCGTGGCCTCTACGCCAAAAACGGCACTCCCATAAACTTTTGTAAGCATAGGTGTTACTCTTCTGTAGGTCTAAATGTAAGTAAAGATTTTGAAGTGGCTTCTATTTCTTCCCTATTCATCATCATTTTACGGAATTCTCCCTTCACATACATTTCGGCCTGATTCTCGTAATAGGGACTAAAGGGATTTCCGGATTGGCCCGTGGGTAGGATACTCATGCTATTCTCGACATCGGAAAAATCGATTATCCTACGTGTGGAAGGTCCTGAGAGCACATCATACCTTAGGGTTTCATTAAAGTTGAATTTCATATTGTTTATGACCTCCCTTGTACCATTTACGGGAAAAGGACCTACATTGAAGAGGGAACGAAAAATGGCTACTTGACCGATGGGATGACCGTGTTCCAGGGTATGAAACTTGTTCCATGTCCAGTTTCTTCTATCGGAACCAAATTCCCTCTCCAAGGATTCTAATGCCTGGGCAAAGGATTTTTGTACGATTTCCTTTTTGGTTTCTACCTTTTCGGATGTTCCAATATCATCCCACCAAATGGAATTTTCTTTTGCGGCCATGGGCGAAATTAATCTTTTGAGGAAATGTGTGGCCATGACCTGTTCGAACAATTCGTTGCCCAATTCATCTGCAAAAGTGTTTTTAAGGAAATGATAGATCCATCCGGTGTACACGGTGGCTTCTACACTATTTAGGGGATAATCACCTTTCCAGGCAACCAAGGCGTCCAACTCTTTGGTCTGGATACTATTGAGCTGTTTTAATTCCAAGGACTTCACCAAATTGTCCACAATCTCCGGATGTACCGGGGATGTGACATCCATTATCATCTCGGCTACCATTTCCCGATCCCAATTATTTTTTGTTTCCAACAATTCAACAATGCGCCGGGCGCGATTCTCGGGTAGATAATACCCTGGATACAGCATCCCGGCAATGGAATCCGGCTGATTGTTGGCAGAGTACACATAATTCCAAGGCGGATTTATGGCCTGGGGGTTTTGAGAAAAGTCCAGATAATCCTTTTCCACAGGCATCCCGGTAAGCGGTTCATAAACCAGCTTGGTGTTAACATCCTCCGGAATTTGATATAGCTTTGCGGTAGCCCACCAAGCGATATTTCCTTCCGCATCCCCATACATAATATTCAGACCGGGCGCATGAATGGTGGTCAGGGCAGACTGAAACTCCAGCATATTGGCGGCATGAACCATATCATATAAGGCATGCATTACTTTATTCTCTACTTGGGTATAAATCCACGACATGCTTATGGGACGCTCACCGGTTACTTGGTCTGCAATTCCATTAAGTACGGGACCATGGACCGTTTTCCTGAAAGCAAAGGAAACATCGGAGGAATCCTTCACTTTTATAGTTTTGGACACTATTTCATAATCAGTCCAGCCCCCAGTTGTTCTATATTTTGAGCTATCCGAAGGATGCGGTTCCTCAAAGTAAAAGTCCACATCGTCATTTTCGAACATCGTCATGCCATAGGCCAGTTGCCTGTCATGCCCTAGGATCGGGAAAGGTATTCCGGCCATATGATACCCATACTTTTCATAGGTAGGTGTCACCACATGGGCCTCGTACCATACGGCGGGTTGCGCGAAGCCGATATGCGGGTCATTCGCAAAAATGACTTTTCCGTTCTTGGTCTTGGATGGCGAAATCACCCAACTGTTGCTGCCTTCAAAAAGGGGAAGCGCTATATTCCCAAGAGCATCCGAGACCATTGCAGTAATTGTATTTTCCGAAGAATCAACTGGAAGTCCTTTGCGATTTTTGATCCAAAGGGTACTGGTATCTACGTTGATTTCCAAATCTTTGAGATATTCCGGACCCAGTTTGTCTTTGATATTGGTCAATAAAGGATCTGTTTTATGTGCCATGGCAAAGCTAAATGCCATATACCCAACGGTATTATAGACATCCCTTAAGGTAAAAGGTTCTTTTTGAAGCCCGGTAAGATAAAACTCCAAAGGTGTGGGGCCTTTCGAAACGAACTGGTTGATACCCTCCAGATAAGCCTTTGAAAGCTGGACCATCTCACTGTCCATATCCAAGAGGGACAGTGTCTCCGAGGTGGTATCATCAATTCCAAGGGATAGAAAGAATTGATCGGTTTTAATCAAATCCTTCCCAAAGACCTCGGAAAGGCCTCCCCTGCCTACCCTTCGTAGCAATTCCATTTGCCAGAGGCGATCTTGGGCATGGGCAAAGCCTAATGCCCTAAAGGCATCTTCTTCGGTATTGGCGTAGATATGCGGAATGCCATAGGTATCGTAGTATACATCTACTTTTTCGGAAAGACCCAAAAGTTGCCGCTCTCCTTCATAGGTGGGGGTAAGTGAATTAATGAATATCCCTCCGCATAAAATGAAAATACCCAGGATTCCCAGAAGAGTCCAGCCGAGTATTTTAAATTTTCTCATCTGTACTATTTTTACAGTTAAGATAGAGGTATTCCCAACAATAAAAAACACCTTTAGCAGTGCTTTTTGTTGCAAACATCAAAAGCTAGAATGATTTTACAGCTGTGGGGCCTTGGCAATGGCCTTTTTAGATTGTTCAAAATTTTTCAGCCCTTCGGTTAGCCAATTGCGATAGGTATCCTTATCCGTGTATTGCACCGCCATGTTCAATATTTCCAAATCGGGGGTCAATACCACATAATACGGTTGGGACGCTGCGCTGAAGTTTATGGTTTGAAAGGTACCCCATTTTTGACCTATCGTTTTTATGGACTTCACCCGGCCTGAATCGAACTCAAAATTGAACTGCTCCGATTCCGGGAGTTCCTTACGGTCATCCACATAAAGCGATATAAGGACATAATCTTCCTTTAATACCGAATAAATATTCGGTTCGCTCCATACCTTTTCCTCCATCCTGCGGCAATTTACACAGGCCCAGCCCGTGAAATCCAATAAAATGGGCTTATTGACTTGCTTAGCATAAGAAAGACCTTCCTCAAAATCCTTAAAACAATCAATGCCCAAGGGACAATCACTCTCGCTCGTCTGCACACTATAAAAATCGGGAGGTGGAAAACCGCTTAGCAATTTTAAATTGGAAACATTGAAGAGCCCTAATATCAGATATAGGGAAAAGATTGCACTTACCACAGCGACACCTCTTCGTATGGGGGTCAATTTCTGCTTCGGTCCATCATGAGGAAAGCGAAAAACTCCGAAAAGATAAAGTGTCAACAACAGAAACAATACCACCCATATTCCTAGGAAGATCTCTCTTTTAAAGATACCCCAGTTCCCCACCAAATCAGCATTGGAAAGGAACTTAAAGGCCAGTGCCAGCTCCAAAAAGCCCAAGACCACCTTCACCGTGGTCATCCAACCCCCTGATTTTGGCAACGAGTGCAACCATGCCGGAAAAAGGGCAAAAAGGGCAAAAGGCAAGGCCAAGGCCAATCCAAAACCCAACATACCAGCGGAAAGATTGGTAGCAACATCGCCTTCGGCCAAAGTAGTACTACCCAACAATCCCCCTAAAATGGGCCCTGTACAGGAAAAGGAGACAATGGCCAATGTAATTGCCATAAAGAAAATACCCAAGGCTCCTCCAACTTTGTTGGAGGCGGAATCCATAGCATTGGCCCATGAACTTGGTAAAGTCAATTCATAATAACCAAAGAACGAAAAGGCGAAGAATACAAATATCAAAAAGAGAAAAAGGTTGAGCCAAATATTGGTGGCTATGGTGTTCAGTATTTGTGAATCGATGGAATCAAAAAGATGGAAAGGTATACTCAACAAAAAGTAAATCAGGATGATAAAGAAGCCATATAACAGGGCGTTGGCAATACCCTTGGATTTTTTTTGGGACTGCTTCGTAAAAAACGATACCGTAAGCGGTATCATCGGAAATACGCAGGGGGTCAATAAGGCAATGAGGCCACCTAGAAATCCGAGACCAAAAATAGTCCACAAACCCGATTTGGATTTGGAACTCCCAACCTCAGTCGCTCGCAATAACTCCTTGTTCTTTAAATCAAGGGTAAGCGAAGCCCCTAGGGCCTTACTTCTTTCGTCCACCGATTTGTTCTCCGTAACAATGGCACCCCCATCCAATGAAAATGCAAAGTCCTTTTCGGCAGGAATACAAACCTCTTTACAAACTTGATACCAGAGGTTTACATCAATTTGCCGAACATCTGGATTTAATAATCGAATTCTTTGGGTGAATACGGCTTTCTCTTTAAAAAAAGTCTCATCGACCTCAAAAACATCACTGTATTCGGTTATTGTTTCGCTTTCCCGGGTTTCGCCAATAAGCTCATAGTCCTGGCCTGCAGTGCCGAACTTAAATTCACTGGGTAGGGAACCTCCTTCCGCGGTATGCTGTGAATATACATGCCAACCTTCGTAGATCCTTCCCGTAAATACAAGTTCATATTCGGTATCCGAGATTTTGTTGACCTCATTGGACCAAAGCACGGGATTTTCATCATCCTGGGAAAAGGACAATAAACCATTAAAAACCAGTACGATAAGGAATATGATGTTTTTCATATATCGAGTTCGATCTTTAGAATATTTTGTGTATCCCCGTTGACTTTAAAACGTTCATCGGCCCTTTTTCCTACTATCCAAATAACGGCATCGCCAGAACATAACAACCATTGCCTTTCCTTGGAAAGAGTATCCATTTTTTCATCCTTAAAGAATTTGGACACCTTTTTTCTCCCCTTCATTCCCAATGGATAAAAATAGTCGCCTTTTTGCCATTTCCTTAAGGTCAGTGGATACTTTAACGTTTCTTTGGCCACATATAGTACATTTTTTGGGGTTTCCTTAACACGGGATACTTGGGTTATTTTTAAATGAATCGGAGCATGAATTTCCTTTGCATCCTGCAAAATGGGATACGCTTTAGGGGATTCTTCCTGGATTTCCGCCAACAAAAGAAAATCCCTGTCCTTGAGTAACCTATGGGTCTTGGAACGCACTTCCTTGCCGCTCATGGCCGTAAGCAGTGATTTTACATCCTTCCATTCCGTAAAACCATATTCCCGGAACAATGCAAACAAATGAGGTTCCAAGGGCCGCAGCTTCAGTAAAGCGTTTACATGGATTTGTATTGCGCCATCCTTACTCCCAAAAATTCTTTCCTTGATTTGGTCAATGTATAACTCCGCCAATTGGGAGGTTCCGCTAATAAACTGTTGGGTATTTTTGAAATTTTTTAAAAAAGTCGGATGAAGCTCCTTTAGTTTGGGCACTAGTTCATGTCGGATTTTATTCCGAAGATACTTGGTATCCGAATTACTTCGATCCTCGCGCCACATCAGATTTTCGATTTTGGCATAACTCAGGATCTGCGATCTTGTAAAGGGCAACAAAGGTCGGGCCAACGTCTCGGTTTTTTCCGGAATCCCCGTAAGACCGTCGATTCCCGTCCCTCTGGAAAGATTGATCAAAAAGGTTTCCAAATTATCATCCGCCTGATGGGCCGTCACCAAAATTTTAATATCGTTTTCCTGCATTAATTCCCTAAACCATCGGTAACGAAGTTCCCGTGCCGCTATTTGAACTGATACTTTATTAAATTTAACATAATCATTTGTTTCAAAAGAAGTTGAAAAAAAAAGTTTGGACAACTCTAAAGTGAAGTTCCTTACGAATTTTTCATCCGCATCGCTTTCCGGGCCTCTCAACTGAAAATTGCAATGCCCTATGGCAAAATCCAATTCGGCACGGTAACAGAGATGGGCCAATACTACGCTGTCCACTCCCCCACTACAGGCAAGCAGAAACCGTTCCGACAATAACTCGGGGAACCTTGTCCTGATATGTTCTTTGAATTCGGCTAACACAAAACAAAGGTAGCGGAAAAGTTTATTGTCGGAAACAAGAAGATACTGGAGGAAAAATGTATGTTTTTTGGTAATCTACTTCAATGCCCCTAACCTAGCCTTCCAGTACTTCTCGCATAGCCTTGGCCTTTACAAGGCACTCCTCGTATTCATGTTCCGGATCTGCCATAGCCGTAATGGCACTACCCACGGAAAAAGACACATATTCCTTTGTGGCATTGTACAAAATACTACGTATGACCACATTAAAATCGAAATCACCTTTTGGGGTAAAATAACCCACGGCACCACTGTAAAGGCTTCTTTTAAAGGACTCCAATTCCTCAATGATTCTCATCGCCGAAATTTTAGGCGCCCCGGTCATACTGCCCATTGGAAAAGTCTCCTTAATGATTTCCACAGGATTTTTAGTTGGCTCCACCCTTGCGGTAACAGTTGAAATCATTTGATGTACTTGTTTGAAAGTGTACACCTTACCGAGCTCTTCCACAGCCACACTTCTTTTAAGCGCACTTTTGGACATATCGTTCCGGACCAAATCCACGATCATAATATTTTCGGCACGCTCCTTTTTGTCCCGGGCCAAGGAAAGCCTTAATTTTTCATCTTCAATTTCATTAGGGGAACGCCTGGCCGTACCTTTAATCGGTTGGGAAATAATTCGGGTTCCCATTTTTTTAAGGTAGCGTTCAGGAGAGGCCGAGAGCAAGTACTTGTCGTTTAACTTCAGATAAACCGAAAAAGGAGCCCTTGAGATAATGTTTAGCTTTTGATAGATCCGTAAAGCATCGATTTGAGTATCCTTGGAGTAGAACTCCTGACAAAAATTGGCCTCATAGATATCACCACGATGGATATGGGCCAACATCTTTTCCACCCTGCTGAAATACTCATCCTTGAAAATACGCATATGTATCCGGATATCTTTGGAGGTAGGGACCGCTTCCGGATTCGCAAAGTCTCCCCCTAACAAGGATCCGAAGTCCTGCTCAATTTCATCTTCCAGCGTATGCAGGTATATGAAATCTACTAAGTTTCCTTTCAATCGGATAATTTTCTTGGGCTGAAAAAAAAACAATTCCGGAAAATCCAATCCATCTGGATTATTGGAACTCAATTGTTCTACATCATTCTTAAGGTCATAGGACAAATAGCCGAACAACCAATCCTTTGTCTTCGACTGATATTGCTGTAAATCCAGAAACGCATCATGGAAATTACTTTGTATAGAAGTAAACGCATCAACGGCCAGAATGGCGTCGAATGAGCTATATACATCGGCATGGCCATTGCCTTCCAGCCAAACAATTTCCCTAAACCGCCGGGACCAGTTTAAAAGGGAGTCCTTAAATTTTTGGATGTCCGCTACCGTGTAGGAAACCGTTTTTCTCAAGCTTGGATTTTGGATAAGAATTCCGCTACTATATTTTGATGCAGCTGTGCCAACCCATGATCCAAAATACCTTTGTGAACGTCAAAGTTGGTGCTGAAATTGGGTAACGAAAAGGTCAAAATTTCAGAAGTGCCAAACCTTACCAAGGTTTTCTCCGCAATTTCCAAAGCACCGGCACCTCCCCTTTTTCCTCCTGAAGTGGACATCAGCAATAGGGTTTTATCCTGTAAAAATTTGCGTTCCACACGGGAGAGCCAATCGATCAAGTTCTTAAAATAGGCAGACGGATTGCCATTATGCTCATTCACGGAGATTATGAGTCCGTCGGCTTTGCCTATATCGCCTTTGAGTTCGACTAAAGAGTTGGAAAATCCATTCTCTTTTTCGTAGTCAATACTGTACATAGGAAATGGAAAATGAGCCATATTCAGTAATTGAACGACCTGGTCATCTACTAGTGAAGCTGTGTATTTTACCAATTGATAATTAATGGAAGTTGAAGAATTGCTCCCTGCAAATGCCAATATTGTAGCCATTTAAGCGTTTTAATCGTTATTCGACGAAAATAGCGTAAATGCAATTGAATTGCGAGCATTTTACATAATTTTGCAACGCAAAACATCCAAACCCACTGTTTCACAAGTATATAGGTCGTTGAACTTCTATTTGGAAGGAAAGTATAAAGACCGAAAAGCCGAACATGGAAAGAAAGTCCGCCAGATTATATTTTATAGATGCCATGAGGGCATGGGCCATTCTCATGATGCTCCAAGGACATTTTGTAGATGGACTTTTGGATATGGGGTTTCGGGACAACTCCGCTGGGGGTTATACTATTTGGAAATATTTTAGAGGTATTACGGCCCCAGTATTCTTTACGGTGTCCGGATTTATCTTTACCTACCTCTTGGTACGTGTTCCACAAACAGGCTTTGATAATCCAAGGATTAAAAAGGGGTTAAAACGTGGACTGCAGTTACTACTGATAGGATATCTATTACGTCTGAATCTTTTTGGACTACTACAAGGTCAAATCTATGATGCATTTTATTTGGTAGATGTGCTGCACTGTATTGGCCTTTCCATTTTGGGCATTATTGGCCTTTATTTGATAACGTACAAACAAAAGAGGTGGCTGTTCCCGGCGGCCTTGGCCACGATTACCGTACTGTTGTTTTTGTTAGAGCCCTGGTACAAGCAATTCTCGTATTCGTTTTTGCCGGATGCCCTGGCCAATTATTTCACCAAGGCCAACGGCTCAGTATTTACTATTTTTCCTTGGTTTGGCTATACGGCTTTTGGTGGATTTTTATCCCTGCTGTTCACCCGATTTAGGGATTTTAAGTATTTATACCCGATAGCGATCGGTTCGGCAACCGTAATAGGGCTTACGCTAATATTTTATTCTTCCCATTTCTTTTTATTACTATCGAAATATACTGACATACAATTATTTGAACGTATTTATTTCAATAATTACTTATTTATTCGACTAGGGGATGTTTTTCTGGTGCTTGCCGTGTTCATGCTCTTTAGAGGCTTCTTGACCCATAAGACATTGATTAAGATTGGGCAAAGTACGTTGTCCATTTATGTGGTTCATTTCATTATTCTTTATGGAAGCTTTACGGGCTTGGGCCTATATCGATTTTTCCATCACTCTTTAACACCACAAATTGTTATTCCCAGTGCTTTGGTGTTTATGTTTCTTTGTACGTACACCGCTTTGCTATATGAAAGGCACAAGGTTACCTTAAAATCGAGCCTGATTTCTTTCTTTGGATATATGTGGGCCAAGATGGAACCGCTATACCTAAACGTACATAAAACAATGAGAGCCTCCTTAGTTAGAATACTCCGGCTATTTGGATTGGTTAAAAATTAATCCCTCTCTTTTTTCGCTATTATCCTATTGTGTATTTTAGTCTAAAACGAATTGGATATGAGCGATACAAAGTATTCCCCTATTCCCGTAGACCTTGAAGCCGGAAAGCGTTATTCCTGGTGCAGTTGTAGTCACAGTAATGAACAACCTTTTTGTGATGGCTCACATAGGACCAATAAGGCAACACCGCCCTTGGTTTTTGAAGCGGAAGAGACCAAAGAAGCCTGGCTATGTACCTGCAAACAGACCAGCACCCCGCCATTTTGCGATGGCTCCCATAATGGGTGATTCTTTCTGGATATCCCAGGGGATCTGGCGGATACGAGGAAATGACATATAGGTGACACCCAAATGTCATGATAAAGACCGGATGTGGTCGCTAGTTTTGTAGTCAACGAAATTTGGACCATGGAAAACAATACGCTGGCTAAAAACCTAATCTATCAACGCAAGCTAAAAGGATACTCACAGGAAGATTTATCCGAAAAGACCAACGTCGCGGTGCGTACCATACAGCGCATTGAGAAAGGAAATACCAAACCACATCTGCAAACCATTAAGCTACTGGCGGCCGCCCTCGAAATTAAGGTAGAAGATCTTCTTGTTCTCGAAAACCCTAAAATAGAAAACCTCCAAAAAAAATGGTTGTTGTTATTACACGGCACGCCTATTTTAGGCTTGGTGTTACCCTTATGCAATGTGCTTTTTCCCTTGTTTCTTTGGATTCATAAACGGGAGGACAACCCCATTTATGACGCACATGGCAGAAGGGTCATAAACTTTCAGATTACCATGACCATTCTGTTTCTGCTGTCCTTTATAGCCCTCATTACCGTTGAGGGTTTGGGATTTTTCCTTTTCATGGGCGTTATTCCCTATACGCTCATTGTAACGATACTAAACATTGTAACTGTCTTAAACGCTAAAAAGTGTTATTACCCCTTGGCCTTTCCCTTCTTAAAAAAAGGGATGCACGAAAGCTCCAAAACCATTGGACTTCTATTAACCTTTTTCATTTTTGGCCTTATAGGTTGCAATTCCAAGAGCTCGCAAAATATATCCCAATTGCCCGGCACCACTATTACTCGGGATTCCCTAACCGCTAAAATCGAACAGCTCACGACTGATGCCCAGGTACATGGTCTGGCGGTTTCTATCTTTAATGGGAATACGGCCACTTATCAAAAAACCTTTGGATATCGGGATTATAAAACCAAAATGCCGCTTACAGATTCGACCAATATGTATGGTGCCTCTTTGAGCAAAGCGGTTTTTGCGGTTTTGACAATGAAATTGGTGGAGGAAGGTATCATTGACTTGGATACGCCTTTGGAATCCTATCTTCCCAAAAAAATATATGAATATGAACCCATGACCCGGTGGCACGATGATTTTTCCGATTTGGCGGCAGACACTTTATATCCTAAAATTACGGCGCGTATGTGCTTGGCCCACACTACCGGGTTTCCGAACTGGCGGTGGTTTGAGGAGGACCGGAAGCTAAGGGTTAAGTTTGAGCCGGGAAGCCGTTATCAATACTCAGGGGAAGGAATGGTATACCTACAGGTAATCCTGGAAAAAATCCTCAGCAAAGATTTAGAGTCCTTGGCCCAAGAATACATTTTTAAACCGATTGGTATGGAAAACTCGGGGTATCAATGGTATACCCGTTTTGAAAAGGATTTCGCCTATGGGCATTCCACCAAAGGGCAACTTTACCCCAAGGATACGGATAATGAGCCCAGAGGACCTAGCACCCTAGAGACCACTGCAAGGGATTATACCCGATTTTTGGAAGCCGTACTGCAGGAAAAACTTATTTCCAAGTCGTCTTGGGCAGCATTGTTCAGACCCCAGATCCGAATACGTTCCACAAAACAATTTGGGCCACTATCAAAAAAGGATACTACACTGTATGATGCCATTAACTTAAGTTATGGGTTGGGATGGGGCTTGTTTGAAACCCCATACGGTTTTGGAGCTTTTAAGGAAGGACACGGCGATGGATTCCAGCATTACTCAGTCATCTTTCCCCAAACCGGAAAAGGGATACTGATCATGGCCAACAGTGATAATGGGGAAAGCATTTTTAAGGAGCTTTTGGAAGTTGCCATAGGCGACACCTATACTCCTTGGGAGTGGGAAAACTACATTCCATACAATCAATAGTGGTACACTTCCCATAATCGTTTTTTTGAGTATCAAATTTTCAAGCAGTTCAATTCTTTTATTATATTTTCGTCCATAAGGTCAGCTATTATGAGAATTGGTACATCGCTTCTATGGACTGTTTTCCTATCTAGTTTTTTCCTTGGGGCCCAATACCAAGTAGAAAAATGGGATGTTTTCGAATTGCAATTAAATGGAAAAAAAGAAGGTAATCCATTCACTGAAGTGCAGCTTACCGGCAAGTTTTATCATAGACAGGACACTGTTACGGTTTCAGGGTTCTATGACGGGGATGGTAGCTACAAACTACGTTTTATGCCCCATAAGGAGGGCACTTGGCGGTACATTACCGAAAGTAACGATACCCAGCTTCACCGGCAAAAAGGTATGTTTCAATGTATCCCGCCCAAAAGCGGAAATCATGGTCCTGTGGCCGTCAAGGGCACTTTTCATTTTGCGTATGCCGATGGAAAACCTTTTTACCCCTTAGGTACTACAGCGTACGGATGGATACAACAAAAGCGAGAAACCCGTGAAAAAACCTTGGAATCACTTAAAAAATCCCCTTTCAATAAAATTAGGGTAGCATTACTCCCTCATGCACCAAGTGGCATGGACTATGATCTTTATCCCTACGAGGGAAAGGTGAAAGATTGGGATTTTACCCGATTCAATGTGGATTACTTTGCCCGTTATGAAAGGTATATCAAGGAAATGCAAAAGTTAGACATTCAGGTAGACCTCTTTGTTTTCCATCCTTACGATAAAGGAGTTTGGGGGTTTGACACGATGAACAAAAAAGAACAATACCTTTATTTAAAGTATGTAAATGCCAGATTTGGGGCGTTCCGTAACATTTGGTGGTCCATGGCCAATGAATTTGATCTGATGTTGGAAAGGACGACCGAGGATTGGGACGGGTATTTCCGGTTTTTTCAAGAAAATGACCCTTACAATCGGCTACGATCTATCCATAATGCTGCAAACTGGTATGACCACAGCAAGCCATGGGTGACCCATGTGAGTGCCCAGAGCGAGGCTTGGTGGAAAAGTACCACCCTTCGGGATACCTTTAAAAAGCCCGTACTTTTTGATGAATTCTGTTACGAAGGTAACGGGGACAACCGCACAGTGGCCCTCAACGGGGACATGATTCGACATCGTTTTTGGCTGATGACCATTCTTGGGGCCTATGCCACGCACGGGGAAGCATTTCAACAAAAGGACACAGGTTTCCAATTTTTTCGTCAGGGAGGCAATTTTGAAGGGAGTTCGGCACAAGAACTCCACGTATTAAAGAAAGTGCTCAACAACATCCCCGGTCATTTGAAACCCTTGGGAACGGACTGGCGCTTAAATTGGATCCGGGCTGGAGTAGATAAGACCTATTATCTATATTATTTCGGCGAGTATCAAAATAGCAGTTGGACGTTCATGGAATTGCCAGAAAACCTTAAATACCAGGCGGATATCATCGATACCAAAACCGGTACAATTGTTAAACAGGAACGTACTTTTGGTAAGGGAGATAAATTGGACCTTCCCCGAAAGCCCTATATGGCCGTAGTATTACGACTGGCTGCACAATAAATTTTGCTTATGACCAATCTTAAGACCTTTTTTCGCCTTCTCGTTCCCATCTTGTTTTTGTTGATGATATTCAGTTGTTCGGAGGACAAGGACAAATGGATACCAATCTATAAGGGAGAGGATACCCTGGCCTTTAGACATTATTTGGGCATACCAGACTCTTCCGTGCGTGTTCCAGGGCTTAAAAAAGATAGTTTGGGCAATTACGTAGAGGGATTGGGATATAATGACCCTTTGGCCGTGTTCACCATTGATACCCTTGATGAGGAAAACGTTATTCGAATATCGGGCGAGGTAATCGGCGGATTGATTCTTAAGGATAGTATGGCCAACTATCACCTTAAATTAAAGTTCAAATGGGGGGACCTAAAGTGGAAATGGATGGAAGGTCGGCCCAAAGACGGGGGCATTCTGTACCATCAGGGAAAGGTTAGGCACGAATTACAAATCCATGAAGGGGACGTAGGCAGTTACTGGGCAAAGAATGTGATTTTGGATATTCCCGCCACGCCGACCACGGCTATTCCCACGGCCATTAAAAAAGCGAAGCCCTATCTGGAGCATTTGGTAAGCACTTTAAAGGATACTATGCTGCTATTTGATCAAAACGCAGGGTTACACCATTTTGAGGGTAAAAACGAATGGCAAATCGTAATTGCCAGCCCATACAACGAAAAACCCCATGGAGCGTGGAATACCTTGGAACTTATCTGTTGGGAAAATCATGCCGTACATATGATCAATGGGAAAGTAAATCTAATTCTCCTCAATTCATTTTACAAAAAGGGGACGACCCCGGAACCTCTGGTTTCGGGTAGATTAACACTCCAATCGGAAGGTGCGGTAATTTATTTCAAGGATATATTTTACAGGAAACTGGAAAAAACACCCAAGGTTTTGTCCAAATACCTGGAATAGAATCCAATGAAACCATATGTGATAGGAAGACTACAAAAAACACAACTGATGGAGGAAAACAAACAAAATGCCATAGCCTTCTATAAAATGGCCTATGAAGGAAATCCCAGAAAAGCAGTGGAATTGTATATAGGCGACACCTACATTCAGCACAATCCGGATGTTGCCAATGGCACAGAAGGATTTATAACCTACTTTGAGAGAATGCAAGCGGAATATCCCAATAAGTCCATTGAATTTGTCCGATGTATTGGCGAAGGTGATTTAGTGGCGCTGCATACCCATCAGGTTTGGCCTGGAAACGAAGAGTACGTAACCATGGATTTTTTTCGGTTTGATGCCAATGGGAAAATATGCGAGCACTGGGATGCCATACAACAGATACCGGATACATCAAAAAACCCCAATACAATGTATTGATACAACAATCTTATACTATTGGATAAATTAAGGGTGCAGCTCTAAAATCAAGCTATTCTAAATACGCTTTATATTCCTCTAGCCCCTTAGCGGTAAGATAAGGCATTAACAGGTTATTGACATAGACAGTATACTTTGTTTTAAGTTCCAAATCGACAAAATTTTCCGGACGAAGATTAAGAAAGAAGAAAGTCCGCATTGCACCACTTAAATCCATCAAATAATTCAAATCTTTGGGTGTTAGCTCCTTTCTTAAAATTCCTTGGATTTGTAGTTGTTCCAAAATCTTCATGAAATTCCCTTTCCTATAGGCGTTGTTTTCTTCGGCCTTTTTATAAACAACTCTATAGCTCCTCCTGATCTCTACGTAATCCACATAAAAGAACAGGTACTTCATTGAAATGTCAAATGTTTTCTTTGGTGCATCTAAAATGGCGTGGAGTAAATTTTGGGACTGAAATGATTTTACGATTTCTGCGGTCTCAATCGCCATGTCCTCGAACAATTCAATAATAAGATCATTTTTGGTCTTGTAGTGATAGGTGATATTTCCATAGCTTTTTTCCAGAGCCGAAGCCACCGCTCTCAGAGTGATATTTTTAACGCCCTTTTCATTAAACAGGGTCGTCGCCTTTCGTTTTATTTGATCTCGTGTATCCATGCGATTTTCAAAAATAGGCCAAATGGACTAAACTTGAAATATTTATCCTATATTTGGTCCACAATTTAACATCATGGGAACAATATACAAGAGTGAGCAGGCCAAAAATGGTTTAATGAAACTCTACGATGAAAAATTGGAAAGTTTACGCATCGATTATACTGAGGTTGATGTCGATACCCAATTCGGGAGAACCCGGGTAATCCAGACCGGTAATGTAAAGGGCAAACCAATTGTACTTTTTCATGGATTTAACGCGGGGGCGCCACTTACGTTGGAAGCTATTACGGATTTGCGGGGCCTATATTCCTTTTTTGCAGTTGACACCGTAGGACAGGTTACAAAAAGTGAGGAAACAACAATGAAAACAAAGGGTGATTCTTACGCGGTTTGGGCGAATGAAGTCATTGAAAAGTTAAATATCGAAAAAGCCAACGTTATTGGCATTTCCTACGGCGCATTTATCGTTCAAAAACTAATTACGCACAAACCGGAAAGAGTGGAAAAATGTATTTTTGTGGTCCCCAGCGGTATCGTAAATGGCAAGATTTGGGATTCCATCACCAAACTGACCATTCCCCTTTTACGTTTTAGAATAACCAAAAAAGATAAACACCTAAAGGCTTTTACCAATGCCTTTGCCCCGCAGGAAGATCATTTTTTATTTCAACTATTGAAGTCCTTAATGCTGGGTGTGAAACTCAATACAAAAATACCGACTTTGCTAAAAAGAAAGGACATAGCCCATTTTAACCACCCTGTTTATATTATTGCAGCTTTGGACGATGTTTTCTTTCCTGGTAAAAAAGTAGCGAAAAAAAGTAAGTCACTTTTTACCAATTTGAAAGAGGTCTATTTCTTAAACGATTCAAAGCATATGCCGTCTAAAAGTTCATATTCCGAAATACAATTGAAAATCAGGGAATGGGTCAATTAAGACCATTAATATTGGAGGTAGCTAGGACCAAAACCACTGTCAAAGCAAGTACAAAACAATTTACATACCCAAAAGTCAACCTTCGGTCAGAACAGTTACCCCTCACTCAATAACAATTCTTTAAACGTGCAACGCTCGATCCGCCGTAGCTGCCAGCGCAGCTTCCTTAACGGCTTCCGCATAGGTGGGATGCGCATGGCTCATCCTGGCGATATCCTCGGCCGAAGCACGGAACTCCATTGCCGTTACTGCCTCTGTTATTAAATCTGCACAACGCGCACCGATCATATGTATACCCAATACTTCATCGGTTTTTGCATCGGCCAAAATCTTTACAAATCCATCGATATCCATACTGGCCCTGGCACGCCCCAAGGCCCGCATAGGAAATTGGCCCGACTTGTAATCCACACCGGCTTCCTTCAATTCTTCTTCGGTCTTCCCTACAGCGGCCACTTCTGGCCAGGTATAAACCACCCCTGGAATAAGGTTGTAGTTAATATGCGGTTTTTGCCCAGCCAAAATTTCGGCGACCATAGTTCCTTCCTCTTCCGCCTTATGGGCCAACATGGCACCACGGATAACGTCCCCAATGGCATAGATATTGGCCGCGCTGGTCTGCAAATGTTCATTTACTTCCACCCTGCCCCGATCATCAAGTTTAACTCCCGC
Organism: Ulvibacterium sp.; assembly: GCF_028285715.1. Classification (GTDB taxonomy): domain Bacteria; phylum Bacteroidota; class Bacteroidia; order Flavobacteriales; family Flavobacteriaceae; genus Ulvibacterium. The sequence continues at coordinate 547,009 of NZ_JANQOO010000035.1, read as the reverse complement.
CGCTTCGGCGTTGAGTCCGTCCGTATAGGGTCGTCTTCCCACGGAAACAAGGCAATAATCTCCTTTAAATTCAACCTCTTGCCCTTTTTTGTCATCAGCCTTTACGACCACCTCGTTGCCCTTGCGCTCTACCGACTTTACTTTATGGGACAGATAAAACTTGGTTTTCTGTTTTTTCATCACCTTCATCAGCTCTTTCGAGAGTGCACCATCCATTGTAGGGATAATACGATTCATATATTCTATTACGGAGACCTCGGCCCCCAAACGTTTATACACCTGTCCCAATTCCAGTCCTATAACCCCGCCTCCAATGATTATTAGGTGTTTCGGGATTTCCTTGAGTTTCAAGGCCTCCGTGGAGGTAATAATACGTTCCTTGTCAATTTTGATAAACGGTAAGGTAGATGGTTTGGACCCTGTGGCTATAATAATGTGCTTGGCCTCTATGCTCTCGGTTTTTCCATCATTCGTGGTAATGGTAATATGGGTACTGTCCTTAAAGCTGCCCAAACCTTCGTAGACATCGATCTTGTTCTTGTCCATTAAAAACTCAATGCCCTTTGTAGTTTGGTCCACTACCCCCTGCTTTCGTGCAATCATCTGTTCCAGGTTCACCTTTACTTCTCCCGGTATATCGATACCATGTTCCTTAAAATGTTTTACAGCATCCTCATAGTGGTGGCTTGAATCCAATAGGGCCTTAGAGGGTATACAACCTACATTGAGGCAAGTACCGCCCAAAGTAGGGTACTTTTCGATAATCGCTGTCTTCATTCCCAACTGTGCGCAGCGGATGGCCGCAACATAACCTCCAGGTCCAGAGCCTATAACGGCCACATTATATGAATTCATAGAGTAACTTGCTTTAATTTGAAGTACAAAAATACCACGATTTTTTGGGTTGACCATACCTTGGAAACAGATACCCGAATTACCTATTTGAATGGCACATCCGAGGCCCAACTTGCATAGCCCTTTGTAAAATCGTAATATTACCTGATAACTCAAACCCGAAGTATGAAGGACCCAAAATCCGGTAAGCGCCAAAAAGATGCACGAATTCTTGAAAATAAGGAGCTTAACATTTGGGAAGCCTTAATTCCGGTTGTAGCCTTGGTAGGCATGCTGGCTTACAATGTCTATGTTTTTGGTGACGATGCACTTAGCGGTTCCAATCAATTTATTCTTTTGTTGGGCGGGGCGGTAGCCGCCATTGTAGGTTTCTTCAACAAGGTCTCCTACAAGACCATGTTGCTGGAAGTGGCCGAAAATGTAAAATCCACTACGGCAGCCTTGCTCATATTGTTAATGGTAGGGGCCTTGGCCGGGACCTGGCTGATCAGCGGAATAATTCCCGCTATGATTTATTACGGATTGCAGATATTGAATCCCACTATTTTTTTGGCGGCTTGCGTAATCATTTGTGCCATTATTTCCATTGCCACGGGCAGTAGCTGGACAACCGCCGCTACGGTGGGTATTGCCCTTATAGGTATTGGGGATGCCTTGGGCATTTCTTTGGGGATGACTGCCGGTGCCGTACTTTCCGGCGCCTACTTTGGGGACAAACTTTCCCCGTTGAGCGACACCACTAATCTGGCTCCTGCCATGGCAGGAGGCGAGCTGTTTGACCATATCCGATACATGTTGTATACCACGGTGCCCACCATAAGCGTCACTTTGATCGTATTCATCATCATTGGGTTTACTCTGGATACCAGCGGAACTGCGGATATTGATTCCATCTTAACTTCTATAGACGCCACATTTACTATCAACGGATGGTTGTTCCTAGTACCTTTAGTGGTCATCTTCCTTATTGTAAAAAAGACCCCGCCCTTGGCGGCCCTGCTCATAGGAACTCTTTTAGGCGCTCTTTTTGCCCTTTTATTTCAACCCGAGATAGTAGCCGGGATCACCAATGCAAAGGACCTATCCTTTCAATCAGGGTACAAGGGAATTTTAAAGGCGATTACGGTACAAACGTCGGTGCCTACGGATAATCCCGCCCTTAATGATTTATTTTCAGCCAAAGGGATGTCGGGCATGTTGGGTACGATTTGGCTGATTGTCTGCGCCATGGTCTTTGGAGGCATCATGGACGGTATCGGGGCCTTGTCCCGTATAAGCAGTTCTTTATTGGCCATGGCCAAATCCGTTTTTGGACTTTTTGCCAGTACGGTAGCCAGCTGCTTGGCCTTGAATGTAACGGCATCCGATCAATACTTAGCCATTGTTGTTCCGGGGAAAATGTTTGCCAAAGCCTATCGAGATCGCGGATTGGCCCCGGAAAACCTAAGTCGAACCCTGGAGGATTCCGGTACGGTAACTTCCGTCCTGATTCCTTGGAACACCTGCGGAGCCTATCATAGCGGGGTACTTGGGGTAAGTGTAGGCGAATATTTCTTTTATGCCATCTTCAATTGGCTGAGTCCGTTCATGACCCTGACCTTTGCCTTGTTTCGAATAAAAATAAAGCAACTGACCACTTCCATGGCTCAATAGGGAAGCCTTAGCACCCGCTTTTTTAGCTTAAGAAAATTTCAATATTTTCTGCGAATATCGTTTACATTTCATTTCAATATTTCATAATTTCACATCAAATTTAAATTGATAAATTCATGGCAACAGTAACGCTTAAAGGAAATGAAATACATACTATCGGAAACCTACCTTCCAATGGAGGCAAAGCGCCCGATTTCAAATTGACAAAAACCGATCTATCCGATACTTCTCTATCCGATTACTCCGGAAAAAAGGTGGTATTGAACATATTTCCCAGTATAGACACCGGAACATGTGCACAATCTGTGCGGCAATTCAATGAAGAGGCCGCGGAATTGGACAATACCGTGGTATTATGTATCTCTAAGGATCTTCCCTTTGCCCAGACTCGTTTTTGTGGTGCCGAGGGAATTGAAAATGTGGTCATGTTGTCCGATTTTAGGGATGGGAGTTTTGGCAAGGACTATGAAGTAGAGTTCACTGATGGCCCTTTGCGTTCGTTGCTTTCGAGAGCCGTGGTGGTCCTGGACGAAGACGGAAATGTACAATATACGGAACAGGTGCCGGAAACTGTGGACGAGCCCAATTATAAGGCCGCACTCGAAGCCTTAATGGATGCCTAAGGAGTCCTTTCTGCGCAATCGGTTAAACGGGGTAGGCTATGCATTTAAAGGAGCCTTTTTATTGATCCGGACCGAAGCCAGTATAAAGATTCAAATTTTCATAGCCTTTGTGGTAACCGCAGCGGGATTCTACTTTGAGATTTCCACAACGGAATGGATTGTACAAATTCTGGCCATAGCGTTGGTCCTGGGCATTGAAGGTCTTAATACGGCAGTCGAAAAACTTGCGGATTACATTCAACCCGAGTTTGATCCCAAAATAGGTTTTATAAAGGATATTTCTGCAGGCGCGGTCATGTTGGTTTCCATAGCGGCTTCCATTGTTGGGCTTATCATTTATCTGCCTAAAATTTTTTGACTCCCGAATTGGAAAGCCTTCGCCCCTAAATTTGTATTTTAGCCCCTAGAATAAAAGATTTCATGGCAAAGAAGGGAAGAAAATCCAAGCCCAAATCCGTTAAAAAAGGAATATCCCTAAGGCTCTCCAAGCAAAACAAGATTATACTGGGAAGTTTATTGATCCTTCTTAGTATAGCCCTGTGTTTTTCATTTATTTCATTCTATTTTACCTGGCAAGAAGATCAAAGTCTATTGACCGAGTTTGCGGACCGTAATGAACAGGCCAAAAACCTTTTGAACAAATTCGGTGCCAGCGCAAGTCACTTTTTCATGTACAAGGGGTTTGGAGTGGCCACTTTTGTATTTCCCTTCCTTCTCTGTATTACGGGTCTGTATCTGTTTTTGGGAATTAAAGGACAGGGACTTTTGAAAAAATGGATCTGGGGTTTCATTTTCCTCATTTGGTTTTCCATAGCCCTTGGTTTTTTTGCTAGCGAGCGTCCACTATTGGCCGGTCTTGTAGGCTATGAGATGAATGATTTTCTGCAAGACTACACCGGTAAGATCGGTGTGCTTCTTCTCTTGCTTTTTGGTTTGGTCTTTATTTTGGTCCGCCTGTTCAATTTCTCCCCAGAAGAAATTGGTGTTTTCTTCCGGACAAAAACAGCTTCCATAGCCTCAGAATTTAAAAGCAAAAAGAATAATGACACGTTGGAGATGGAACTGAGTGTTGAAGATGAGACACCTATAGTCGTAGACGCCTATACCCATAAAGAGAATATTCCCCACTTGGAAAAGGAGCCCGAAGATAATTTTGAGGTGTCCGTTCCGGTAGACGAAAATCCAAAGGACGATCTTGCGATGGAAGTGGAAAAAATTGTGGAGGAAAAAGAGGAGAAGAAGAACATAGCTGAAAAATTAGTCGATGATTTTGGAGAGTTCGACCCTACGCTGGAACTGGGCAATTACAAATTCCCGACCATTGAACTTTTGGACCAACACGGAGTAAGCGGTGGTATTACCATAAACCAAAAGGAACTTGAGGAGAACAAGAACAGGATAGTCACTACGCTTAAAAACTACAAAATCGGCATCGCCCAAATAAAGGCCACCATTGGTCCTACGGTAACCCTTTATGAGATTGTACCGGAAGCCGGAGTCCGTATTTCCAGAATAAAAAATTTGGAGGACGATATTGCCCTTTCCCTAGCGGCCCTTGGCATACGGATTATTGCCCCGATTCCTGGAAAAGGTACCATAGGTATAGAGGTGCCCAATAAGAATGCTACGGTAGTTTCCATGCGTTCCGTCATAGCATCCAGCAAATTTCAAAAGGCGGAAATGCAGCTTCCCATTGCTTTTGGCAAGACCATTAGCAATGAAACCTTTGTGGTAGATTTGGCCAAAATGCCCCATTTGCTAATGGCCGGGGCCACAGGGCAAGGTAAGTCTGTTGGATTGAATGCCGTCATTACGTCCCTACTCTACAAAAAACATCCTGCCGAGGTGAAGTTTATCCTTGTAGATCCCAAAAAAGTGGAGCTTACACTTTACAATAAGATAGAACGTCACTTTTTGGCCAAATTGCCCGACTCGGAAGAGGCTATTATTACGGACACTACCAAAGTGATAAATACCTTGAACTCTCTCTGTATCGAAATGGACAACCGATACGAATTGCTAAAATCGGCCATGGTACGTAATATCAAGGAATACAATGCCAAGTTTAAAACACGGAAATTGAATCCACACGATGGCCATAAATTTTTACCTTACATTGTTCTTGTCATCGATGAATTTGCAGACCTGATCATGACTGCCGGCAAGGAAGTTGAGACTCCCATAGCCCGTTTAGCGCAGTTGGCCAGGGCTATCGGCATCCATTTGATCATTGCCACACAACGGCCCTCCGTAAATGTGATTACGGGTATCATTAAGGCCAATTTCCCGGCTCGCATCGCTTTTAGGGTCACTTCAAAAATAGATTCCCGTACCATTTTGGACACCCAGGGAGCCGACCAATTAATAGGTCGGGGAGATATGCTGTTCACCCAAGGGAACGATGTTACCCGCTTGCAGTGTGCCTTTGTTGACACTCCCGAAGTAGCTAAAATAACGGAGTATATTGGTTCCCAAAGGGCTTATCCACATGCCCACGAACTTCCGGAGTACGTTGGTGAGGATTCTGGCACAAGTATTGATTACGAAATTCAGGATCGGGATGCCATGTTCCGTGAGGCGGCCGAAGTTATTGTAACGGCTCAGCAAGGTTCCGCCTCCTTGATACAGCGAAAATTAAAATTGGGTTATAACCGGGCAGGACGTATTATTGATCAGCTGGAGGCCGCTGGAATCGTAGGTCCCTTTGAGGGCAGCAAGGCAAGACAGGTACTGGTTTCCGATATCTATGCCCTGGACCAATTGTTGAATAATGAATTAAATTAAGGCAGTATGAAGAAGCTTTTTTTATTTGCAATTACCGTTTTAGTCTATACCGCCGGTTTTTCCCAAGATTCCGGAAAGGCCAAAACTTTATTGGATGAGGTATACAACAAAGTTAGGGGTTATGGAAATATCCAAGTAGATTTCAAATATGTATTAAATAATACAGAAGCTGCAATTAATCAGGAAACCCGAGGGGATGTTACCTTGGAAGGGGACAAATACCTAATCAACTTCATGGGGTCCCAACAATTGTACGACGGTAAAAAAGTGTATACCATTGTCCCGGAAAACGAGGAAATCACCATTGAGAATAGGGTAAATGATGAAAATACGGTAACTCCGTCCAAGATGCTTACTTTCTACAAGCAAGGACACAACTATGAGTGGGACATACTCCAGAATGTACAGGGCAAGAAAATACAGTATGTAAAATTGATTCCCATTGATACCGATACGGAGATTCAATCCATATTGTTGGGTATAGATGTGGAGACCAAACATATCTACAAACTGATAGAAACCGGTAAGAACGGTACCACAACTACCTTCATTGTTAATTCTTTTAAAACAGACCAGCCCTTATCAAAAACCTTATTTACCTTTGATGAGGACAAATATGAAAATGATGGGTACTACATCATAAGGGAGTAAGACATTGAGAATTCTAGACGAATACATCTTATCGAGATTCCTATTCAATTTTTTTAGCTCGTTTGTTATATTGATGTTCATCTTCATTTTTCAGACGATATGGCTTTTTATTGATGATTTTGCCGGTAAAGGCCTGGACTTGGTCATTATAGGGAAGTTTTTCTTTTACATGATGCCCAATCTTACTGAAAAAGTACTCCCCCTTACGGTTCTTTTGTCTTCCATTTTAACCTTTGGTACTTTTGCGGAGAACTATGAGTTCGCGGCCATGAAGGCCTCAGGTATTTCCTTGCAGCGGTCCATGCTAAGCCTTATCGTCTTTATGGTTATTTTAGGAGGGGTAACCTTCTACTTTGCCAACAGCGTTATCCCGGCATCGGAGCAGAAGATATACAATATGCGTAGGAACATTGCCAAGGTAAAGCCGGCCGTGGCCATTGCAGAGGGAGTTTTCAGTGATTTTGAAGGAGCCGACATGAACATCAAGGTTGAAAAAAAGTTTGGCGAAAACGATAGGTTTCTTGAAAATGTAATCATTCATAATAAAACAAAGACCAACGTCAATAATACAGTAATTAAAGCTCGGACAGGGGAACTTAAGAGCAGCGAACAATCGGATATCCTTCAATTGGTTCTTAAGGATGGGCATTACTACGAAGATGTTGTTAAAAAGAAAAGTGATGAAAAGCGAAAATATCCCTTTGCCAAGGCCAAATTTGAGACCTATATCATGAATATTGATCTTTCCGAATTCAATAATGTGGATCTGGAAGAAGATGTTAACACCACTACGGACAAAATGAAGAACGTTTCGCGGCTGATCAAGGATATAGATTCGCTGGAAGAGAACAATCTTCGTATCGTACGATCCTTTTCCAAAAGTATTTCCAACAGAATCGGGGCCTTTGTTCCTTTGCAGCCTTTGGATACCAATTTGCATAAATCAAGAATAAAAAGTGTTAAGGATACGCTAGCCGTTTCAAAAACGGAAGAGATTTCGGAAACTGTCAATGATTCCATCGCACAATATGCAGGAAATATTGTGGACTTGTTTGAGAGTTGGCAAAAAGTACAATTGATCAATACGGCAAAAAACAATGCCTCGAATATTTTAACCGCTGTTAAAGCCAAGAAGAAGGAGTTGCAAAAGCGCTATGAAATTTACAATCGACATATCCTTTCCCTTCATAAAAAATACGCCCTGGCCCTTTCCTGCATTATTTTGTTTTTTGTAGGTGCTCCCTTGGGTGCCATTATTAGAAAAGGTGGAATAGGACTTCCAATGGTCATTGCCATTATGCTTTTTTTAGTCTATTACTTCATTGGGGTGTTTGCTGATAATTATGCCAAGAAAAATGAAATACATCCTATATTGGGCGCATGGTTGTCTACCATGATAATGTTACCTTTAAGTATATGGTTGACAAAAAGGGCCACGGCGGATAAGGGTCTTATGAATTTTGCAAGTGTGTTGGACAGGATCAAGGATTTTTTCAAGAAAAGAACATCAAAACCTACCACCTCATGATATCGACGATGGAAAAAAACATTCAACTCAATACCATAGAAGAGGCCATAGAAGAGATTCAAAATGGAAAGGTCATCATAGTGGTCGATGACGAAAACCGAGAAAATGAAGGAGACTTCATTGCGGCGGCCGAAAAGGTGACCCCGGAAATGATAAATTTTATGGCACAGCACGGTCGCGGGCTTATCTGTGCCCCTCTGACCGAAGAACGCTGCGATTACCTACAGTTGGATATGATGGTACAGAATAACACGGTAATGCATCAGACCCAGTTTACCGTATCGGTAGATTTGATAGGTCACGGATGTACCACTGGGATTTCTGTGCAGGACCGCGCAAAGACGATTTTGGCCTTGACCGATGAGAATACAAAACCCCATGATTTGGGCAGACCAGGGCATATATTTCCCTTAAGATCCAAGAGTGGCGGTGTCTTGCGGCGTACCGGACATACAGAAGCCGCGATAGATTTGGCAAGACTTGCCGGACTGAAGCCTGCCGGGATTCTGGTAGAAATCCTAAACGATGACGGTACCATGGCCCGTTTGCCCCAATTAGTGGAAGTTGCCAAAAAATTTGACCTGAAGATTATTTCCATCGAGGACTTGGTAGCCTATAGGATGCAACACGATTCCCTAATCGAAAAAAAGGAGGATTTTCAATTAAAGACCCGTTTTGGGGATTTTAGACTCAGGGCCTATAAACAAACCACGAACAACCATGTTCACATTGCTTTGACCAAAGGAACTTGGAAAGAAGGTGAACCGGTCTTGACCCGCATCAACGCAACCTTGGTGAACAGTGATATTTTGGGTACCCTTACGGACAAACCCGAAAAAAAATTGGAGGATATGTTCCAGGCCATCAATGCAGAAGGAAGGGGAGCCTTCGTCTTTATCAATCAGGAGTCCCAGTCGCTTAACCTAATCAAACGCTTGTCCGAGATGAAAGAGTTACAAAAAAAGAATATCTATAAAGCCCCGAAAATAAGTATGGATACCAAGGACTTTGGTATTGGGGCCCAAATCCTACATCACCTGGGCATTCAGAAATTAAGACTTCTCACCAATTCCGTACATTCCCAACGCCGTGTAGGCATGGTAGGTTATGGTTTGGAAATAGTGGAATATGTACCCTATTGATTACGTTTTAGCAAATCCCCGATGATTTCGGCCATTTTTAGGGCCCTGTGGCGTACCTCACTCTCCGACCATCCCAATTTTATGAGGCAGGAAATGTTTCGACTGATCCACCCATCGGACTGGGAAAAATCAGATTTTGAGTAGTTGGGTAACTGTTCAAAAACTTCTTTTGGTAGCTTGCCCAAAGACGTTTTATGTAAAAAATGTTCCCATTTGCGGTAATAATGCCAGTTATTGTCAAACCAATAAAAACAGCCATCTATACCGTTTTCACCTAGAACTGCATGAACCTCTTTGGTAATCTTTGCACTTGGCAGAAAGAAACTCAAAAAAGCATAGCTTTCCTCTCCACCTTGGGGAACACGCCTAAAGGTGATTTCGGGAATGTTTTCTAAAGTTTCCCGTAAAATTAAGTAGTTCTTTTTTTGAATGGCCAGAAAGTCATCCAATCGCCGGATTTGCGCCAATCCCACGGCAGCGTGAAGTTCCGATATCCGAAAATTATAGCCCAAAAAGGGATGCCCTTCCGCTCCCCTATCCTTTCCTACGTGGTCATGCCCATGATCGGAATAATGATCGGCATTTGTATAGTATTCCTCATTATTAGTAATAATGGCGCCGCCTTCTCCACAGGTAACGGTCTTTACATAATCGAAGGAAAAACAGCCCATATCACCGTAACTGCCCAAGGGTTTTCCCTCGAAAGTACCTCCTATGGCCTGGCAGGCATCTTCCAGTAACAAGAGTCCATGGTTTTGACAAATGGACTTTAAGGCTTTCAAATCTGCCATGGACCCGCACATATGAACAGGCATTATCGCTTTGGTCCTTTTGGTAATGGCCTTCTGTACGGCCTGGGGATCCAAGGTTAGCGTATCGTCTATATCAACTAAAATTGGAACGGCGCCCAGGGCCAGGATAGATTCGAAACTTGCTACGAAGGTAAAATTGGGCATGATTACTTCGTCCCCCGCTCCTATTCCAGCACTTGCCAAAGCTATGGTAAGTGCGGCAGTACCACTGCTCACGACCTGGGCATAACGCACTTCCATACGTTCGGCCAAAGTCTTTTCCAACGCCAGCGCTTTCCAATGTCCATTGCGTATCCCATCAAATCCATAACGCATCAAAACACCAGAATCCAACACCTCATTTACTTCCTGTCTCTCCTTATCACTAAAAAGTTCAAATCCGGGCATATAAAGGTTTAAGGTTTAAGGTTTAAGGTTTAAGGTTTAAGGTTTAAGGTTTAAGGTTTAAGAAAAATATACTAAAACATTTCGATAATGCTATCTTCCATCTTCTTTCGAACCTTTTTAAAACCGGAGAACATATCATCTTTCGCCCTATACCCCACCGGTAGGACCAATATGGAATTCAAACCCTTTTCGGGAAGCCCCAATAGTTCGTCATAACCTTTTGGATCAAAACCCTCCATGGGACAGGAGTCGATTTTTTCCATAGCGCATACCGTCAAAAGATTGCCTAATGCTAAATACGCCTGATTGATACACCATTGGCGAATTTCAGAAGTGTCTTTCTGTGAAAAGTTATTAAGGAGTGACTCCAAATAGGGTTCCAAAATCTCGTCCGGTGTGTTTCGAATTCTTTTGATCCTTTCAAAATAATTCTCAATGAAATCGGCATTAATTACACTTTCAATACAAATCACCAGAATATGGGATGCTTGGGCCACTTGTTGTTGACCATAGGAATGGGACACCAAACGTTCCTGTAGTTCCTTACCCTTTAAAACCACCATTCGAATTGGCTGCAGCCCATAGGAAGTAGCCGTAAGATTGAAGGCTTGTTTTAACAGTTCAATTTTTTCATGGGGGAGAATACGTTCCGAGTCAAATTTTTTAACGGCGTAACGCCATTCCAGATTTTTTATACTGTTGGACATAGTAGTATTTTAATTTCCAATACAATTGAAAGCTCAATTTGTTAAAATGTGTTATCCAAAAAACCAAAGCTTTATGGACATGGCAATGACCATGATGACCAAAAATGTTTTAATAAAGCCATCCCCTTTTTTTACCGAAATCCTACTGGAGAACCAAGCTCCAGTCCCGTTGCCAACGGCCAATATGAGCCCAACTTCCCAATTCACCTTGTCATTGATGACGAATACGATCAAGGCTGCTATAGTATAGATAAGCACCACGGCGACTTTAGTAGCATTGGCCCTTACCAACGTCATTTGGTTTACATAGTGCAAAAATAGGATAATTATAAATCCTAGACCCGCGTTGATGAATCCACCATAAATTCCAAAAAAGAAAAAGGCCAAGATACCGATCCAAAGGTATTTGCCGGTTATCCTTTCCTGCAATTCCATCAGTTTCATTTTAGGCTTAAAAACGATGATAAGGACAACGATAACCATAATAATGGCCAAAATCCTATTAAAGGTCTCTCCTTTGATATCTACCGCAATGTAAGCACCGATAATGGCACCCAGTAAAGCAGATAAGCCCAAATACAGATTAAACGGAAAGGTGGAGACCCCCTTGCTTTTGAAACCGACAGTCGCCAAACTATTTTGAATGACAACGGCAACCCTATTGGTTCCATTGGCAATACTGGGAGGCAGTCCCAGGAAAATCAATACCGGCAATGAAATCAAGGAACCTCCTCCGGCTACGGTATTGATAAACCCAACGGCAAAACCTACAAGAACCAGTAGCGGATAATGGTACCATTCTTCCATGGATGTAAAAATAGCCCCAAAAAATAGAATGTAAAGGGATTCTATTCAAAAAAGGCAAAACCTTATTTGTGATGCTCTTTACAACTGTACTTATTGCATTTCCAGAGCCGCTTTTAAATCGAGATGGGCGACAGAATCAACGACCATATCCGGTTTAAAGGGATAGTCATCCAAAACGTCTTTCTTGGATACCCCGGACAATGTTAAGATAGTTGTATAGCCTAACTGTACACCCCCCAATATATCGGTATCCATGGTATCCCCGATGATTATGGTTTCCCGAGCCTCCAATCCCAAGGTCTTTCTAGCAGCCCGCATCATTACAGGACTTGGTTTCCCTACAGAGAAGGCCCTCTTTCCGGTAGCCTCTTCCAACATGGCCACCACGGCCTTGATTCCCAAATTTGCCCAACCCTTTTTCTTCGGGGAAGGGTCTAGGTTTGTGGCTATGAGTTTTGATCCAGATAGTATCATATCCACGGCGTTATTGACCATTTCTAATGTAAAATTCCTGCCTTCACCTACCACTACATAGTCCGGATTTTGATTTACCAAGGTATACCCTTGTTGGTGTAAACTGGTAATTAACCCTCCTTCCCCGAGAACAAAGGCCGTTCCTTTGGGGTTCATAAAAGAAAGGAACCAGGCAGTGGCCATGGCACTGGTATATACATTCTCTTCCTTGATATGTATACCCATCTTGGATACCTTATTCACAGTATCCAAAGGGGTTCGTTGGCTATTGTTCGTCATGAACAAAAAAGGGATGTTTTGCTTTTGCAACGTGGCGATGAAAACGTCGGCTCCTTCGATCATCGTTTCTCCACTGTAAATTACGCCATCCATATCTATCAAAAAACCTTTTTTCATCGTAAAACTTTTTTATGAGTCTATACTAATTTACCCAAGCTAAGTTAGTAATACCAAATGGGAAGTCCTTTTTAGAATCTAAAAGAAAATCACTTCTTTTTAAGGTGACGCTTAAAATGCAGAATATACGTCATGTTGAACCCAAAGTTTAAATTGGGGTTTCTAAAATTGAAGTTGTTGCGTGTTTGTGTTATAAACGAATCTTCGACCATGCGAACGGCATTGGTCAACATAAACTGAAGCATTACATCTCCGATTTCCCAATTTATGCCCAATGCAAATGGGCCATAGGTATCAAAGGATTCTATAGGATTTGCAGTATAGTAATACTCGGATACTACAGACACATGATTACCCAGTTTGTATCGCCCTCCGAAACCTACGGCAAAATGACTTTGGGGATCCTCCGGTGAATATTCCAGTCCCCTATGAATAAAAGTAGGTGCTATTTGAAGTGAGAAATTGGGGGAAATTTTCTTACCGATAAGCAGCTGCGAGGTAAATGATAACCTATTGGAAAAATCATCCTGAATGGTCGGTGAAACCAGGCCTTCACTGAAATAACTCGATCCCTGGAAAAATGTAATGCTTACGGGAGACCCTTTACCGTCTTTGCGTTGTTTCACTAATTTGTACTTCAGGTAGGCATCAAACAAACCATCATAGGTGGTTCCGCCAAATCCCACTAAAAATCGATCTGAAACACCGTATTCCAAGGCGATTCTTGTACTTAATCGATCCGCGGCAAAGCTTTGGCTTCTATCAGCAGGGGTGTTCCAGAATCGATTTGCCACAAAGACGTCCAAAATCCCCTTTTTTCTGGTTTCTATGGAGTGTCCGAAGGTAATCCTGGAGAATTTAAACGTCGCTTGGGTGTATTGGGGGGTATCCTCATATTCCTTATCGAGTATCCCAAGAAGGTCTTGCCCCGTCGCAACAGTCGTAGCGCAGATGCAAACTAAACACAAAACTATGATTCTAGCTTTCATAAGGCTGATATTCAAATCTAAAATCCACCGAGATTGTCTTTGCAATGTTCCCTGCAAGAAGTGGTGGTATTTTAATGCTATAATCCTTTACATAGGCCTCGAAAGTACCCGATACCACATAGGTGCCTTGAATGTTTTCAATCTTGGCCTTAATTTCCAATTCCTTGGATGTTCCGTGCATGGAAAATGTGCCCTTTACCATCCTGGTCTGTTCACCTTCCGCGGAAGGGTCAAAGTCCAAGATCTTACCCTCAAAGGTAGCTTTGGGATAGATATCCGATTCTATATAACTCTCGTTAAAATGCTCCCGCATCAATGCCTTTTCAAAGATAAAGGCATTCATAAGCATGCTAACGGCTATATCGTGTGTAGACAGATCTATAATACTCAAGACTTGATTATTCTCGGCCTTGATGTTTTCCACGGACGTGTATGAAAAAAATGCGACTCGCCCTTGCCGGGCAATAATCCTTTCTTCGGTCGGCGGTTGCCCATAAAAAATGAGCAGAAAAAAAAGTGGAATCACTTTACTCATTGATTATTCTTTGGGAAATAATACAGTTCAAAAAAATTGCATCCTTTAAAAACCCCTTGAAAACTCCCTTTAGCCTTATAGTGTCCTTTGGTCTAAAGTTTTTAATCCCTTGCGTTTGGTCGGTCTGCATATCGCATATTACACAGGCGGATTCATCGGCACCTCCTTCCAATAATATGGTCATTCGGTTATTTATGCTGTTGATTTCTTTTATAGTGCCTTCTATCTCTACAATTTTTTCGGGCTCAAGATAAGTATCATTTTCTCTTTTAAAATGAGAAATAAGCGTTTCCGCGTTTAAATGGAACTCCGGTTCGGCCTCTAACATATTTACATCTTCCGAACCGTATAGGCCACCTAGCAAAAGAAGGCTTCCCACCAAGGCTGCAAGCATCAATAATCCAATAAATTTATCCAATCTTTTCAATTTGAATACAACAGATTTTATGGCGCTCCAAATACTTCCGTTCCCAATACGGGTCAAAATCAAAACCTAGGGTTCCGGCCGGAACCCTAGGTTAAAACTAACAAAAAAACGCAATTTTCTTTTTCAATCTACTATCGTTAGGGTTCCCGTCATAGAACCATGGAACTCGCAATTGTAAAACAAAGTATCAGGTGCATCATCGGGAACGGTAAATGTTACCGTCCCAGACGCCTCACCATTATTGGTCACTCCGCTATTGTACGCATTGTCCGTACCGGTACTTTGGACACTTTTAATAATAAATGGATGACCGGGAGCATTAATATTGAATTCATAGGTTTCCCCTCTTTTTAAAGTCAAATCCGGGTTTACCGCATTGTCCAGACCTTCCCCGGAAAGAATATAGGCCGAAGCTCCCTGATTGGTAACCTCATAGACCTTGGTACTACCTCCTGCATTAGGAGCTACCTCGGTATCAGGATTGACTATGGGCCAGACACCCGCTGCCGGAAAGCCTACACCAAAGTTGTCGCCCCGTTGGGCGTCTTGACCGAAATAGTAGAGCGGCCAGCCCTTATAGGTAAGCTGTTGCCTTCCAAAGACGTTGATGGAACCAAAATCCGACACATTTAAAATACTAGGGATATTCTGCAAGGTTTCATCAACTATGGGCCATACCGCATCGTTGGAGAAGTCCTCATTTGTAAAATTGTTGACCCCGTTAGTATCGTTGACGAATCGGTACAAAGTGTTACCCTCTTCATCTGTCATATAGAAGGTCTGTGCATCGCCCGGTTCATAGGTATCGGTGAGGTTGGTCTCGTTCCCATCAGAATCCCTGCCAACCAATTGGGCCTGGACCATCATGACGGAGTAATCGGGTTTGGCCACATACCACACATCATTGGCGCCATCACCATTTACATCACTTGCAGAGGCATCATTTGCAAACAAATAAAGGGGCCAGCCTTTGTACGTGGTCTGCATTTCCCCATCGCTTCGGGTAATGGTTCCGAAATCCGCGGCATCAAGACCGTTGTCCAGGATAAGGTTCGCTTCATAAAATATGGGCCAGGCATTAACGCAGCCATCCGTGCAATTGGACTCTCCCTTACTATCAAGTGAAAAGAAGTAGAGTGAAAAGCCCTCCGAATCGGTAAGGATATTACCCAAGGTAGCATCATTCCTCAATTGTACCGTTCTAACTTCGGCAGGTGGCGGGACATTCTCTCCCGAATCATCATCCCTGGTACCGTAGTCATCGCTGCTACAACCCAGCAACGCTAAAAATGTAATGGATACTAAAAAAAACTTTTTCATTTCAATTATTTTAAAATTAATATCATGTCAAAACAACTATTTATCAATGCCTTATGCCACAAAATGTAGGTCAAAGGGAATAATGGGGCTTAAAAGGGAATAAAACACCATAAACCATAGTGACTTTTTTTTCTGTGTTTGCGAAATTGTATCCACGCGGTGCTTATTCTATTTTGGTCAGTCCTGCATGGGTATTTTGAAAGAGGGTTTCCCTACTATTTATTGAACATTGACACCATGGATGTACATAAGTCCCAATGTCAATTCGATCCCCTTTTGGAGGATACCCCAAGGCCATCAAGGTGTTCAGTGCCGTGGAAAGTTCATTGGCTCTCACAAAATTGAACACTATCAAGGAATCAAAGGGATAGAGATAGACATTAGTAATATTTTCAATTTTTAGCAGTTCGACCTTGATCTTTGCCGAACACTTTGTACAAAATGAATTTTGCACTTCAATTTTTGCCATTCCTGATTTCATATCTAGTTGTATTAGTCAAAAAACCCTGGAAAGGTTGAATCCAAAGAATACATCCCCATTGCCCCAATCCCCTGTGGCCTGACCTAAAAAGGTGTTTGTATTCATGGGCTGGGCATTGGTAAAGTGCAATTGAAACACATGGCCCCCGGTTTCCAAATCAAACCCAATGGACAGCGGATTTTTAAAGGGTGAATCGGCCGCTCTGTTTAGGTGTAGCGCATAGTCAATATTAATGGACCACCTTTTTGTCAGTTTATGCCTTCCCCCAATACCAATGGCATATTGCGAGTTTTCCTGGCCATTAAAGGCCACAAGGTTATCGTGGAAAAACGTGGGAGCCAATTGCAAGGAGAGATTCTTGTTCAGTTTTCGGGAGATAAGGGCCTGCGTGGAATAGCTCAACCTATGTTCGAACTTAAGCCCAGGCAAGATTTCCTCTTCCAAAGCAGTGTTTAGCAATACGCTGTTGAATACTACTATACTAAAGGGGAACCTTCCCTTTCCCTGCCTGATAAGCCTTAACTTTAATGAACCTTCATACGTCTTTTGAAAGGAGCTACGGGAAATCCCGATGTTTATACCGTCCGATACGCCGTAGATAAAATTGAGTCTTGTTACGGCCTGGTCCAATCCAAAAAAATCATCTATCCCCGTTTTTACTGATCCAAACCGATGGGATACCACAAAAAAAAGTTGCTTTTTGGAAACCATTTTCGTGGATTCAAAATTTACGATTTTCAGTCCCTTAAAGGCAGCCATTTCGTATTCACCCCCGGTGGGGACATTATCTATTTCGTCCAATAGATCATTTTCCTGTGCCAAGGCCAAAAATGGTAGCAAGATGATTAGCATATTCAGTTTTCTCATTTCTAAAAAGGTTATTTGTAATTGTTAGTTATTATGGATTAGAGTAGCCTGGTCAATTTTAACCAGTTCTAGAAGGTCATCATAACCTACGCATCTTCCCTTTATGGTTATTTGGCCGGCTATGGATAAATCGTTCGGAGTATCCGTAAGAAAATTGATCTGTACTTTATTATCGATGACTATGGCATTCTGCTCAAGAGCCGTTATTTTTCCATGTAATTGTACCACCTGGTCCACATACTTCGCAATTTTACCCTCCTTACCGAGGTCGTTATGTATTTCTTCGGCAGACACGGTATGGGCCACCCGTTCCGTAGCAATATCCCGATGACCTTTATAGATGTAGTTATATGTAGAGATTCCAAGAATTAGCAGAACAAGCGCACCGGCCAAAACCGCATATATTTTTTTGCCCCTCATTTTTTTGCCAACTTAAAATCCAGTTTCACAAGAACTTCCTTCGCAATTTTGTTCCGTACAATCTTGGGTATTTCAATAGCAAAATCACTTGGAGCTACGGTAAACTCCCCGGTTATGGAAATGATATCCCCAATTTTCTGGGTTTTCAACACGGTGTATATTTCTTTCCGTTCTCCTCGTACCTCAAGTACACCTTGAACAGGTACCTCTGTTACATTTTCATTAAGTTGAAGTACATTTAGATCTACCAAATTGCCGATGAATTTGGCCTTTGGATAGAGATCGGATTCTATATAGTTTTCATTGAAGTGTTCCTCCATCAAGGAGTTTTTGAAATGGAAGCCTTTGATGAGGGCCAAAGAGGCAATCTGGTTGGTCTCCGTACTTAAAATGGCGGTAACGGATTCATTGGCCGCTTTCACTTCCTCAAAGAGCCGTTCGGATGCCTCAAAAATTACAATTCCGTTTTTATCGATGTACTTCTCCTGGGCCTGAAGTGAAGCAGTAGCCCCATGTACAAGAACCAGGATTAACAAAGACAATTTGATGCTTATACCTTGCATTGTAGTATCCTTTTGCCGTGTCCTATTGTTCCAAAAATCCTTCGTCTATCCATTGATCTATCAGATCAATGGTGGTCTGTGGCAATCTACCTCCTGGAGGCATGGCGCCTGCTTCCCCGGTCTGCTTGTTGATAGCCCTGGACAAGGAGCCATTATCCGCACGGGTACTTACTTGTTGAAAATTCGTAAGGGAAAAAGGCGCACCATTCCGTGTGGGGTCGGAATGGCAGTTCAGACAATTACTGTTTATAATCGCCCTAATATTTGCGTTATAGGTCACAGGGCCATTTGGTTCTTCTGTTTCCATCAAATCATCCTCACTATCACTTGTACAGGACATAAGTGTTAGGACCAATAGAGACAGCATAAATTTTACATTCCTCTTCATAGTATTCACTTTTAGGTTATTAATCGTTTGCTCAAAAGTTTAGTGATCCATTATGCGGAATTCGCCAATTTTGATTTCCTAAAACTTTTTTCAAAGCAACTATTTGTCCCCGGTTTTTGAAAACAAAATCTTTCCGAAAGGGAAGAACAGGGTTTTACAGGGAAATATGGACTTTAAAAGGAATTGGATAAGATGGGGAAGACAGAACTGATCCTAAAGAATGACCGTCAAACGGTTATGGTGAAAATCAAATTGCTATATTCGAGAAAAAATTGTCCCTGAACGTAATGCGAAAAGATAAGCTTTACTTCCTCACCTTTTTGTCGATCTCGGTTATTTTCACCGCAATAGCCGGTGTAGCTCTGCATTATTTAATCAGGGCCAGTACGTACGAATTGCTTGAGGCCCATTTGGAATTTAGCAAAAAAGAGGCCAAAACCTTCGCTACACTTCTAAGTCATCAATTGGCAAACGGTGTTGCAAAAGACGCTACGGTCAGCTATACACAGACCAGCCTAAGAGGTACTGATCTTGAAAGGGGCTTTCTAAGTGTATACGACTGGTCCGGAAGGGTGATATGCCATCCTGATATTAAAAACGTTGGGCAACAAGCAAGTGCCAACAAGTCATTTGTATCGTCCGTGACCGATGATTTGAGTCCTGAAAATTTTTATGACCTCTTAATGGTGCGCCAGGGAGAATTGTCCGAGGAAAGTATCGTTCAGGAATCCGAGGTAATACATCTGTATCCCGTACAAAATTCCGATTGGATCGTAGCGTCCCATGTCAACATTACCAATATCTCGTCGCAATTGGATGAGATAAAGAGGAGATTCTACCTTATCTTTTTGGTAATGGGCCTTATCGTTATACTTTCCTATGTAATTACGGTTCGATTCATAGGAAGTGCCTATGAAAAACGGTTGGAGCTGAAAAACCAAAAATTGGAAGATGAGGTAATCAACCTTTCAAAATTGAACAGGGCGGTCGGGGATTATCAACAAAAGGTAAACGAGAAAAGGCCGCAGACCCATAGCAACGATAGCAATACCAAGAAAAGAATACTCACCTATATCCGCAATGAGCTTTTACCTATTCCTATTGGGGAGATTGCCCATATATATACTGAGAATACTATTACTTATGTAGTCCGCTTCAATGGCAAGCGTTCCACTTCCAATTTGAGTTTGGATGAACTTTTCTCCAATCTGGACAACAGTTACTTTTTTAGGGCCAATCGACAATTCATTATAGCTATATCCGCTATCAATAAAATTGTTAAGTATGGCAATAATCAGCTAAAAATACTGGTGAGCCCCAATTCTGAGGTAGATATCATCATAAGCAAAAATAGGGCCGCCGAATTTAAGCAATGGCTTAATTTATAAGTACTTGGGGATTGCATTGCCTCGTCCATTTTTCTTATCTTTTATTCCCATAGAGAAGTGCCAAACCTATGGTTTAACCGGCATTCTTTTTTTATCTATTTTTATGAACCCGGAAGTAATCATATTTCGGATTATCCAATCAAAATTGAAGTGCCATGAAAATAACCCGATTAGCCACAATGCTCCTTTTTACATTCTCATTAGTTAGTTGTTCCTCCTATCTCACCAGTTCGGAAAATGTGGGGAAAACGAAAAAGAGCTATGATAAAATTTTGGTGCTGGGACGTTCAAAAGATAATACGACCCGAATAAAATTTGAAAACCAAATGGTAGAACAACTTCAAGCAAATGGTGTCAATGCCATTGCCTCACACACCATTGACGGAACCAAGAACGTAAACCGGGAGTTTTCCGAAAGCGAAGTCCAAAATGTAAAGAAAAAGTTGGTTTCGGCGGGATTTGATGGAGCCATCATAACCAATTTGATAAATTCCCAAGAATATACCGATGTCATTCCGGGGAATTCTTCCACAACCTACATCCCCGCCAGATATGGAAGGTTTGGTCGCTATTATGCCTATTACCCAGTAACTACTTGGGAGCCCGATCAATTAAAGACAGGTATAAAGTATGTCCTGGAAAGTAGCCTTTATAATATCAAAACCGATGATGGGGATAACTTACAGTGGGTCGGCAGGTTTGAATTGAAGGATCCAACATCTTTGGAAAAGACTTCCGAAAATTATTCCAAAGAACTTGTCGGAGCCTTATTAAAGCAAAGTATCGATACAAACTAATACGTTACCTAGGTGCAAATTAAATGTCCCATCTTCATGGGACATTTTCATTTGGTGTAGGATTAATAAGTATCTTAAGGCCAGACCCATAAGTTTCGTTAAATGATCGGGAGAAAATCATCAAAATTGGTAATCGGCACCCTTCTTTTGGGAATCATTATAGCCTTGGGGATATTATGGGCCAAAAATCGGATACGTAATTTGATAGAGGCAGAAATTCTTCATTTTAACGATACCCGACCTTATACCCTTACATTTGACAGTCTTGAACTCTATTTATTAAAAAGTTCCGCCGAATTCCAAAATCTTTCCCTAATACCGGACAGTGTATCTGCCATGGACGAAGGACAAGATGGTTTTGAACACCCCCATATCTTCGTCCAAAGTTTGCAAATGAAAGGACTAAACACGTTCGCCATAGTTTTACGCAAACATTTGGTGATAGAAAGTATGGGTATCAATGGAATTGAGGTCCTGTACCAAAAAAAATCGAGTGCCGATCATAAGGCCCTTTCACAATATAAAAACAAATCCGAAAGGACAATTCTGCTCGATAAACTAAAAGAGATAAAGCTAGGTAGATTTTTTGTAAATGATTTCTCCTTCACCTTAACGCAATCCGATAAGGATACCTTGGCCTCATATACACTAAAGGAATTTGAAATTGATGGTATACGACTACAAAAGCGACCTGATATCCCCAGCCTATTCAGCATTAATACGGACGATTTGAGCTTGCGATTATCCAATCAAAGACTAGGTCTAGCCCAGGAAGAATATGACCTCGAATTGGGAGATGTACAGTTCAATGCCAAAAAGGGACTGTTAAAAATGAAGAACGTATCCTACGGGCCAATGCTTTCCAAAGAAGAACTGGGATCCAAATACCGTTATAATACAACGATTACGGAATCGCTATTGCCTAATGTGTCCGTATACGGTCTGGCCATTGAAAAGCTCTTCTTCAATCAAGGGATATACTTGGATAGCCTCATTTTAGAAAGTCCAAGGTTTGTAATCTATAAGGATAAAACTAGACCTTGGAACAAAAGCCAAAGACCAAAACTGCCCTCAGAATTGCTGAGGGACATCAAAGACCGATTTTATTTTGAAAAGATAGTCTTTAGGGAAGCATCCCTGGATTATACCGAAAAAACCGAAAATCACGGAAAGCTATTGAATGTACCAATGAGAAATCTATATCTTGACATAAGCAAAGGTGAACAAAAAAGGAACAGTATTCCATTGAAAGTGTCCATGGATTGCAAGGTCTTTGCAGATTTACCCTTAGCGTTGACCCTAACTTTCCCGGATTTTGAGTCCAGTGATGATTTTTATTTTACCGGCTCAACGGGTAGTACTACTTTTCAATCCTTTAACCCTGTACTGCTACCAACGTCCGGCATTAAGTTTGAAAGGGGAAACCTCCATGGCATGACCTTTAAAGGCAAGGCCAATTATTCTCATGCAGAAGGAAGTCTTACCATGTTATACGATAATCTACAAACGGCCGTGTTCAAGAAAAATCAAACCGAAAAAAATAGGACGGCCTCGTTTTTTGCCAATCAAGCGGTTAGATCCTCAAATCCTTCAAGAAGTGGAAGAACTATGGTAGGAACCATCGATTTTGATCGGGTAGAATACAAAGGGTTTGGAAATTTTCTCTTTAAATCCATTGAATCGGGGATCATAAATTCCGTATATCCGCTAGGAAAACGAAAAAGGGAGAAATAAAAACGGTCTCGAATTCAGTTATTCTTTTTATTCATGATGTACTTCTCCACCACCACGGCAGTGATGATAACGATATAAAATTGACCTATTAATCCCGTTAGGACAGTAGCTTTCTGTGCAATCGGGGTTAGCGGCGCAATATCGCCATAACCAATAGTAAGTAAGGTGATGTAACTGAAATAGAGCAAGGCATCCGATTTTTGCTCTATAGTCCCCAAAATAGCACTCCCGGAAAAAGAGGAAGGGTGAATAAGTTCAATGGATAAGAATATGAAAAAAGATAATAAACCTAGTGAGACATAGGCGCTCATTAGGCCAATTATAACATTTTTGCCTACTTTCTTTGCATGCCATACCTGCCTAATTATTTCCAAAGTAACCAGGGCATAGAAGAGCGTATAAATGGCAAGTCTTACAACTTGATAGTTGGCCTCTATACTTAATTTTTGGACTAAGGTATACCCGAAAAATGATACACCCAGGACAAAAAGAATCAGGTAGCCGACCAAAAACTTTCGAGTCTTTGACACCAAAAGAATACCAGAAAGAATGTTTACAAGAAAAAAGATATGTATTATCTCTTCCTGAAAAATTACTACTGGGAAAAGTAGGGAACCGAACAAGATAAGGAGCATACTTAAAAAAAATAGCTCAAACCGGATATGATATAATTTGTTGATCACTAGTCTTCCATTAGCGCCGGGTCAAAAGTATAGCCCTTGTACTCCACTTTGTAAACGGCACTGTAAAAAGTGGGAATAAAAATTAAAGTGATGACGGTTCCAAAGAGCAGACCGACCATTATGCTAACAGCCATACCTTCCCACATTTCACCTCCGCTAAGATATAGGGGGATTAAGCCCAAAACCGTTGTAAAGGTCGCTAAAAGGATAGGTCTAAATCGCTGAAGGCATGCCGTTATCACAGCATCCTTCTCATTTCTTTTAAGAATGTTCTGTTCAATTTCCATACGATCAATAAGCACAATAGCATTGTTGATTACTATTCCCGCCAATGAAATAACACCAAGGAAAGGCATAAAACCGAAAGGTTCCTGAAAAACCAATAATCCAATAACCACACCTATTATCGCCAAAGGTATCGTTAAACAAACCATAGTCATCTTTCGAAACGAATTGAATTGAATGATCAATAACAAAAGAATTATGAATCCGGAAAGCGGTAGATATCGAATTACGGCACCCATGTTTTCAGCGGTGTTCTCCGCATCACCCCCAAATTCATAACCGTAATCCTCACCCCAAGTAGTTTTTTGCTCGTCCAGCCAAGGCCTAATTTCATTGGTTATGGCAGAGGCATTGGCATCTTCCCGAAGTTCACTGGATACAATTACGGTCCTATAAATGTCCAATCGTTTGATCTTGCTATATTGCCATTGGGGCACAATACTGGCCACCTGAAGCAATGGTATACTTTTTCCGGTGGATTGGGAATATACATTCAAGGTTTCCAGGGATTCCAATGTCTGTTGTTGACTGGCCTCACTTCGCATAACAATGGGTATGGATTTATCGTCTTCCCGATACTCCCCGGTTTGAAATCCATCCAGGACGGTCTGAAGCGAAGTGGCAATATCCTGGTTAGATACCCCAGCCGTCTGTGCACGATTCTGGTCAATGTCTATTACAAATTTTTTACTTTTTGGGCCCCAATCATCCTTTACGTTCTTTGTACCGTTTATTTCCGTTAGCCTTCCCTTCACGGAATTCGCGATATTTGCTAGAACATCCGGATCAGGACCGGACACCTTCACTTCTATGGGCACCCCACCGCCGCCGGAGCCTAATAGACCTACCTTAATATCGGCATTGGGAAAATGCTCAAAACAATACTTGTCCAATTTCTCCACCATGGCATTGTTAAAGACAAAACTGGATGTGTTTACCAATAAATGGGCGTAACTTGAATTGGCTTCGTCCGGTGAATAGCCTAAATCATAGGATTCGGGACCCTCTCCAATATACGAGGACCAATCTACGATACCATCCGGTCTATTTTCGTTTACCTGTAACGAATCGGAAATGAATTTTTCAATTTCCAAAACCACATCCGAGGTTGTCTCGATTTTTGTGCCCAAGGGTAAATTGATATCAACCGTAATCATATTCCTATCGCTATCTGGGAAAAAGACAAAGGCAATTTTGGTAAAACCATAAAGGGAAAGGAAAAAGGCCACAAAAATTCCTATCAGCACAATCCATTTATGGGCAAGGGCCTTTAGAATTAGATTTTTATAATATCCTTTGAGAATATTTATAGTGCGGTCTATAAAACTTTCCTTTCTCTCGGATTTTGGAGTTATTTTTAAAAAGAGATAACAAAACAAAGTGATTACGGTAAGTGCAATGATCCAGGAGGATAATAGCGCCATGGAAATCACAACAAAAATGGGGCCTACAATATCACCCATGGTTGATTCGGCCAAGTAAAATGACAGAAACGCCGCCGAGGTGGTCAATGTTGAAATCAATAACGGAGTAAACAGTTCTGAACAGGCATCGATCGCCGCTTGTTTTTTGGGTACCCCCTGCTCCAACTTTACCATTATGGTCTCGGCCACCACTATGGCATTATCCACCATCATACCCAATGCCATGATCAAAGCTGCGAGGGTCACCTGATTCAGGCCCATACCGATAACACCCATAAGCATAAGCGTCATCACAACAACTATAGGGATTAGGCTTGCTATAATGGTCCCCGATCGTAACCCCAAGAACACCAACATGACTATCAATACAATGCTGATGGACTGCATTAGATTAACCACAAAGTCACTGATTTTTGCATCGATATAGGTATCCAAAGAGGAGAGTCGAGTAAGCTCCAGACCTACTGGCAATTTTTGCCGCCATTTCGTCAAAATCCTGTCCATGTCCTCCCCCAACTGGATAACATTGGAGCCATCCTTAAGGCTTACATGCAAGGATATGGCATCCTTTCCATTGACACGTACCTTTTGTGTAGGCGGATCAATATAGGACTGGGTAATCTTGGTAATATCCCCCAAAGGCAATAGTTGGGTGCCGTTGGCCCCCACTGGGATCAAGGTTTCCTTGATATCCTCCAAAGAGTTGAAATTTCCCGTAGGCTCCAAAATGATACGCTCATCATTAAGGTTGATTTGCCCACCACTGCTTAAAATATTCGTCGAAGCAATGATATTCTGCAATTTACTGGAGGACAGGTTATACTCCTTTAATTGGGCATTATCAAACTCCACAAAAATTCGTTCTTCCTGTTCCCCTCCTATCTCTACTTTTGCCGCATCGGGAAGCTTTATCAAATCGTCCTTGATATCATCCACATATTCCTTCATTTGGGAATAGGAAAAGCCATCGGAGGTCATCCCAACCACAATACCATATACTTCGCCTACACCATCATCCTTTAAATCGGGCTTTACACCTTGAGGCAAGCCTTCAATAGCGTTCAATTTTCTTCTTAGGCGGTCCCAAACAGCTTGCATGTCCTCCGGGGCAACCTCATCCTTTAAGGTTACCGAAACCACCGAAAGTTCAGTTCTGGAGGTGCTCGCCACTTCTTTTAGTTCCGGTAGTTCTTGGGCCACCTTTTCTATCTTGTCGGTAACCAAAAGCTCTACACGTTCCGGACTGGCTCCTGGAAAAAAAGAGACTACCGTTGCCACCCTTACCGTATATGGTGGCATACTATCCCTAGGTAATGATTGATATAGGGTTATACCCAGCAACATAATGGTACCCAGAATGGTAAACGTAATCCTGTTTTTATTTATCGAAAATTGGGTAAGGTTCATCGGCTTTTCTTTTTAGGCCCTTAGGATATTATTGTAAAGAAACATGCTGGCCGTCCAATAAGGTCTGTAGCCCTGCGGTGGCAATCCTTTGCCCAACTTTAAGCCCTTGCACGACCTCAAATCCATCGGAATTTAAACTGCCTACTTTTATCGGATTTTTCTTGACAACGGATTTTTCGCCTTCCTCCACTATAACATACACAAACCTTCCGGAACTATCCTCTCCAACGGCATGTGCCGGAATACGAAGTGCGTTGCCCTCGTTTTTATTCTCATCCAACTCAAAAGTGACACTGGCGGCCATACCGGTTTTGATTTCCTCGGTAGCCTCGTCCAACTTTATGCGAGTGGGGTACGTGGCCGTATTGGTGTCCACTGCCGGGGAAAGTTCTGTTACCTTGCCCATAAACGTCTTTTCGGCAACCGAAGGCAAGGTAATACGAACAGGCATCTCCAAGTGTACCTCATTGATAATGCTTTCCGGAAGACCCAATGCTATTTCCATCTCGGTTCCTGCATTCAAGACGGCAATGGTTTGCCCCGGGCTTATATTCTCGTCGACTTCAGCAGTCACCGAAGTGATTACACCGTCCTCTGGCGCATATAAATAGCCATAATTCACCTGCTCCTGTTGTATGGAAACACTTCTCTTGGCAGACTCATAACTTTGCTGTGCCGTTTTGTAGGAGTTCTTGGCCGATTCAAAATCGGTCAATGAGGCGCTTCCCTTTTCATATAGGACCCGGAACCGATCCAGGGAAAGTTTAGCCGTGTTCATCTGGGATTCGGCACTATTCAGGTCAGAAACGGATCGCTCATAATTCAGCCGGGATTCCACATTATCCAATTTTCCCAACAATTGTCCCTTTTTAACGGATTGGCCCAATCGTATGTCCAACTGCATTAAAATGCCTGTGTTCCTAAAACTCAGATTAATGATCTTTTCCGTTCTAGCGGTACCACTAAAAGTCCGTTCCTTACCCCCGTTGTCATAGGAAACCTCCACATATTCCACGGGTCTTACGAATTCTTCCTTTACCTGTTTTTCGCCCCCACAGGCCACTACCCCCAGAAGCGCGGTCAAAACAGTTATTTTTCTAAATGGTAGGTATCGTATCATATCTTTTGTATATGGCTTTAATATTAATCAAAATTGGCGTCCAGAAATTCCGTAAACCGTTGTCTAAAGGCGTTATTCTCCTCTTCGGTATGCAATAAAAAGTTGTAGCCCATAAAACGTTCCAATTGAATTGCAGTCAATAAAAAGTTATAAGTGGCACTGGCCTGTGCCAATTGGGCCTGCAAATAATTGTTTTGTGCATCGATTAACTGAATAATACTGACTGCACCTTCCGAATACGAGGTTTGTACAAGTTCCACAGCTTCTTTTGCCGCATTTACGGATACTTCAGAGAGTCGTATGTTTGAAATTTGGTTGAATAAGTTCAAAACCCCAGAACTCACATTGCTCTCAATAGCCAGTTCCGTGTTTTGTATGTTAATTTCTAACTGGTCCTGTTGTATTTTGGCGGTCTGCTTATTGATATTGTTGCGGAACTGATTGAAAATAGGCAACGATATATTGACTCCCACATTATAATTATTGGCCGGATCAAGGTCCGTACTCCCTACACCCCATTGATTAAAGTTTTGATTGTAATTGCCCTGCAGGGCCACTGTTGGAACTAAACGTCCGAACGAGTTCAACCGAAAATTGCGCTCAACCGCCTTTAAGTTATGGTCCAAGGATACCAATTCCGGGGAATTGTTTTTAGCCTCATCGATCAAAAAAGCAACAAATGGATCTTTCAACAAAGGGTTATCCAATATTTCTGAGAGCTGTGTATAATTGTACTCTGCGAAAACCCCTTTACCCAATTCGGCATCTTCTACTTCCAACTCAAAATCTATTGGGTTGTTCAACAATTGATTAATACTTATATAAGCCTGACCCAATTGGTTCACTGCTTCTATCATAGTTTGTGTATTCTGCGCCATTTGGCTTTGAAAACGCAACATGTCCGATTTACCGGATTGGCCAGCTTCATAATTCTGCTTGGCAATTTTTAGATTCTCCTTGGTCAATTGTAGATTCTGATTCTGAATCTTTACATTTACCTTGCTCACCAAAGCGTTGAAATACAAATTGGAGGCTTCCAATACGGCATCGAGCTGAGCTGCACTAAAATTAGCTTCCTGCGCTTTTTGAAGATTCTTTTGAACGGTAATATTCGCATTGGCGGCCTCCGAATAGATGGTTTGCGTCAATTGTATATTTCCATCCGTGGAGAATTCCGGGGAAAGTGGTGCAAAAGCCACACTTTCATCTACATTGGTAAATGATGCATTGGCGGTAATATCCGGATAATAATTGCTCCTTGCTGTTTTTACATCCTGCTGGCTCAGTTCTACGTCCTTTTGTTGGGATTGTAGGGATAGGTTTCGTTCAAAATTCTCATTGAGGATATCCAGTAACGAATATGTTTTTTGGGACAAGGGGTTTTGGAACTCCCCCACAAAATCGGTTTGTGCTATAAGGCTATATCGAATCGGTATTCCCAGTTTTTGCATCGTATTAAAGTTTGCGGTCAACCGCTGCTCAAAATCGATGAAGACGTTCTGCTCGGATAAAGGGTTTCCATTTACATAAGCCTCAATGGTCAAGGCAATGCGCCTAAAGAACTGATTTATATTATCATCGCTATTATTGGTGCCCATAAGGCCAAGTTCCACATCCCTGGGACCGGTTCCGGTAAATGAAGGAATACCCTTTTCTATCAATACGTCACTAAGCATTTTTATTTGCTCATCCAGAAGAAAAAATCCTCCAGCCAAATAAAGTGCATCCAGATTGTCCATTTTGGAAACAATATCTTCCACACTCGTAAAGGGAATAATGGTATAATCGGTTCCGCTTCCTTCTAAAATATCGCCAACGGTCTCATCCAAGGGCAATACAGAAGCTATTCCTGCCTCTATAGCGAAACCTACATGGGTAAAATCCGTTAATTCCTTTAGGGTTTTTAAATCTTCTTCAAAAGACTGAACGCCCATCAGATAAGTCAAATTTTCAATCCCTGAGGTATTGTTTTTCAAATTGATGGTTGTCATATCCGCATCAACGGAACCAAAAAGGATGGTAGGTTTGGCATGACTTGTCTGACCTTGAATTACAATATTGATTGCCGACCCAAAGGCAATGATGATATCTACCTCACTATTCAGTAAACTCTGGTAATTCTTACGGGCGAGTTCTACATCGTAATTGTGCACCAATTGGTATTCCATCGGAAAGACAATATCCGCATCCTCGCCTACAACGGCGCCCACTTCATTCTTTAATCGTTGCAATAATACTTCGGTCTCAGAAGTACTTACATCTACCAGCATTCCTATAGTATAGGTTTTCTTAGTCTGGGACCAGCAGCAAAAGCCGATCAAAAACAAAATAAAAACCAAATGTTTTCCCATAATCTCAATGCTTTAACCGTACAAAAGTAGGGTTGATATTATTTTAATTTCAGCTTCTTTATCAGTTTCTCCACCGTAAGCCCCTGTACAACGATTGAGAAAATGACCACAATATAGGTCACTACCAGGAAGAGATCTCGTTCCATGGCATCCGTTAAACCCAAGGCCAAGGCTATGGAAATGGCACCCCTAAGTCCTCCCCATGTCATGATCAAGTTGGTATTTGGTACAAAATCCAGTTTTTTTGCGAACAGTTGAACCGGTAAAATAAGGGATAGATAGCGACAGATCAACCCTATGGGGATAACCAAAAGTCCTGCTATGATATATTTCGTTTCCAAATCCAGTACCAGAATCTCCATCCCAATAAGGACAAACAATATGGTATTGAGCAAAATGTCGATAAGCTCCCAAAACTTGTCCACATATTCCTCCGTTAACTCGGACATGGCCGATTCCCTGGTCTTATCACCTCCAATGATCAGACCGGCCACTACCATGGCCAAAGGAGCGGAAACATGGAGATATTGTGCCAATACCGTCCCGGTCATAACGGCGGCCAGGGTAAGGATTACCTCAATATTGTAATCATCTATACTTCGCATAAGCCTGTAGGTAAGCCAACCGAACAAGGCACCTAGGAGGAGCCCACCAAAAACCTCAACAACAAACAGTTCCAGGACCTCATTTATGGAAAAACCGTTCCCCGAACCACTTGCCAGTCCAAAAATTGTCAAGAAAATAACTACGCCTACCCCATCATTGAATAAAGATTCCCCAACTATCTTGATTTCCAGTTTTTTAGGGGCTCCGGCTTTTTTTAAGATACCGAGTACCGCAATAGGGTCCGTTGGGGAAATCAACGCCCCAAACAACAGACAATAAATGAATTTCACCGGGAGGTCTATGGCCATGAGTACAAAATAGACCGATCCACCGATCAAAAAGGTAGATACCAATACCCCGAAGGTGGCGAAGGCCAATACGGGCCAACGTTGTTCCTTTAGTTTTTGTAAATCGGTATGCAAAGCTCCGGCGAACAGTAAGAAACTTAGCATAATATCAAGCAATACGGTCTTAAAGTCGATATGGGTTATGATAAAACGCTCGGCATTGAGCAGGGTATCATCTACATAGCTTAGCAAAAAAATGATGATGGTAAAGAAAATTGTAATAACGGTAAGCCCAATAGTGTTAGGCAATTTTACAAAGCGAACATTGATATAGCCAAAGAGGGCGGACATGAATACCAGGACGCTTGTAATCACAAAATAATCCATTCAAAAAAGGAATATTGGGTTGCGCGTAAAAATATGTTAAATTTATCAAAAGAAAGGTGCGTAAACGTAAAAAAAATAGGGCCTGCGAAGGTTAGCAAATGTTAACACCAATAGTTTTGAAATACTTTGTGCCTAATCAGGGGATTACCGACCTTGTTTCACCGGATTGATGAGCGGCCGGTAAAAATGGCCGCATACCATACCAAGCTAAAATACAATATGAAAAATAAGCTTAAAATTGAATAAAGTGCGTTTATGATCAGGATTAATCTAGTTGCATTCATTTTACTAATATCCTTTGCATCAATCGCCCAGCAAAAAATTGCACTGGAAAATAAGGTCACCGAAAGCATCCTAAATAGTAGTACAGGAATTGTTTTGGTCAAAACTTCCGAATCTGTTTTTGGAATAGGACCTGAAAAACGGGCGGTTATTTGGGAAAACAAGGCCATTGGAAAGTTGGATTTTGACCGATATACCGAAATTCCCTTTACCCCTTATGTGTTTTTTGAGGACAAACCCCTGATCAACTCCAAAATTCTGTCCAAAGCCTTGAATTTAAAAGGTACCTCTCGGGCCATCGTGGATGTAACCAATGGCAAAATCGTTTTCAATTCCCGCGAACAAGGCTTCCAAGCTGTTTTCAATACATTGCCATTGCTAGAGCAGGGAGCAGTTTTGGTAGATGGTAAAACCGAAGAGGGATTCGGGATCGGCCTGTTCGATTTCAAGACAGGGAAGAAAATATGGAAGACCCAAGTGGTCAGTGATTTTTTTACACGCACTAAAGGTGCGCTCTTAAACGAGGAGAAAGTCCTTTTAGATGCCAATCAGGATATTTTTTGGTTAAGGAATCGTCAGCTCCTAAAAATTGATTCCAAAACCGGCCAAATTACTTATGACAAAAAAGGTGTCACCAGTATTTTGCTTAATGAAAAAGGAAACCGGCTCTATATCTCCTCCAATAACATCAATAGCAAAAGGCTTAACCAGGAAACGGTAATTTACGCCCTAAATCCCATAAACATGGATAGCCTATGGTCGGGCCCACCTGTACGGATTGTTGGAAACGTCATAGAAAAGAACTTGGACGGGAATCAATTGGTCGTGATTACCTCCAAGGGATTTGACATCGTGAACACGCAAAACGGCAAGAAAAAATGGGATAAGTCGGACCCCTTGCCCCTGATCAAAAAAATCGTCCCGACTAAAAACGGTTATTTGGTGGTACAGGAAAACCTGTTGACGCGAGTCGATAATCTTGGCCGCAAGGCGTGGGACGAACCCATAAAAATAACATATACCGATACGGAAAATCCCGTACATATTTTTGATTATGATACCTCTGCGCTTTTTATCACACCCTCGCGTGCGAACAGAATCGAAATCGAATCCGGAAGAAAAATATGGGAAGAGGACCTCGCCCTATTCGATGCGGATTTTATCAATAGAAATTTAAAGCTGGAAATTCCCTTTCATCGCGTATGGTCCAATCCAAAAAACGGGCAGTTTCCGGTGTATAGTGAAAACAACTTCTATCTTTTTAACAACAAGGATAGGAAAGCGCCACAATCTCTACAGAGTTTTGATTTTGGAAGGGAATTTCCAAAACTAAAAATTAGGTCAAAAGCCTATTTCTTATATCTAGGCAATCAGTTTTACCTTTTCGATTTTTCGGGGAAACTCGTCTACAAAAAAGAATACCCTTCCGTGAAATCCGGTTCTTTTGTGCGTAGATCCTTTCGCGACTCCTTTTACTGGCTTAAAAGAGGTCTACAAATTACATCGGCCACATTGCTCTTTGCCCCTACCCAAGCGAATAGGGCATTTAGAAGTACCATTGTGTCCAATGATTTAGGTGTCTTGGGCAGGGGTGCCTCGGGTATTTATGGAACCTATCGTTCCTATACCCAAGGAATTGATGGCCTGACCGATTTTGACTTGGACTTGGATTCCAACTTGGAATACGTATTCAAAAGAATTCGGAAAAGCAGGAATAACAATGATGCCATGATCATCACGATTCCGGACAACGATGAAATACGGATAATCAACTTTCAAATCGATACCGGAAAAGAAGAGCTTATAAAGAAAATAGATGGAGGACGGGGTACTTTTATCATTGACGAAATCGAAAGGATGTTATACTTTTTTGAGGGTAAGGAAGTTTCGATTGAAAAACTATAGCTCATCGAAAGTTCCTAAAATCCCAGGTTTTGAATTTTCAAGGCAAAATGCAATAGCGGTACCCTTTAAATAGTTTCGGGCCTGTCTTTATTGGAATACTATTCTAGTTTCCTTTGCTCTTCAAGATCAATGGCATGGTATAGGGCGGTAAAGGCTGCCCCTATCCACATATAGGCAATAAAGGCACCTACAAAGAAACAAATGATACCTCCTATGAAAATGGGAATCGCCAAAAGGCCCATACCAAAAATCCTCCAGCCATGTCCCTTGGTCATTTCCCAGCTCTTTTCCACAGCGGCAATGGGTTCCATGTTTTTGTCCATGACCAAAAGCGATACAAAAGCAAGTCTACAAGCCAAAATAATCCCAGGTATTATAAAGAAAACAAACCCTATCCCTATAATTGCAAACTTCAACAAATGCGCCAAAATAATATTGAAGTAGTTGTTTTTAAATCCCTGGAACAAGACTTCAATTTCCATTTTCTCGTTCCGGATACCCTGTAAATACAGTAAATCACCTCCATAGTTGATAACGGGAAACAGTAGGAAGAAATAGGCCGTTGCAAAAATTTGTAACATAACCGTGATTGGTGTGATATCCGTCTCGGAATCATGGGCGACCGAAACGGGACTTTCAAACAAGGCTACAACCAAGGTCACTAAAAAGAAATATAAAAAATAGCGCCAAAGTTGTTGCCAAGCGTATCCATAACTTCCAAAAGTTGTTGCCTCGGGAACTCTTCCTTCATATACTCTTTCCATAATATAGGTACTTAAGTTTTGTATAAAAGTAAGGGGATTGCGGAACTATTACTTCCAACTTTGGTAGTGTTTTTGAAATCACTACTAAGGTATTTATCCATTTCAATGACATTTATATAATTTTAAAGGTAAAAGGAGGTTTTGTTGAGTTTCGTATATATTCTGGTATTCTTATTTTGCCTAGCTGTTGCTATGGCAAGTATTTGGATATCCCATCAATCTATCCAAACCTACAATACCAATTTCCACCGAAACTATTTCTATTACCTTATTACCTTTTATGCCTTCGCTTTTTACGGAATCTGGGCGCAAATTTTGATGCGGACACTGCTTTCCTTTATGGACACGGATATGGGTATAATCATAATGGTAGCCAATTTTTTACCGTTATTAGGCATACCTTTTTTATGTATATCATGGATAATGCTGGTGAGAATGGGATATTCCTTGGTTGAGATACCGATCAATAAGAGGGTGTCCTATTTTCATGCTATTTTTTTTGTGGGCCTTATACCATTGGCTTGGGGACTGTATATACTTTTTTTCCAAAACGATTGGCTAATGGGCAGACAATTGGCCCATGCGGAAATCGGATTGATACTGTTCGTGGAACTGGCATCTTTAACCCTACTATCGGGGGTTGTGCTACACTACTCCAAAAAATACAAAGCCGCAAAACGCAAAGTATTTAAGCTCTTCATCCTCTTAATGGCCCTGGCTTTTTTTATTCGAGGGGCCTTAGTACTATTTCTGTTTTCCGATATATGGTGGGTTGCACCTATTATACTGTTTTATTTTTTATCCAACTTCATTCCATTGTTGTACCTGAAGCTCAATTCCGATGTCGTTTTTATCCCGGTATACGCAGGAATCCCAAATACTGAAAAAAAGGAAATGCTCTTTAAGGAGTATCGAATAACCAAACGGGAAAGAGAAATCGTGGATGCAATTTGTGAAGGAAAGACCAACCAACAAATTGCCGATGAACTTTTTATAAGTCTTCAGACCGTTAAGGACCATACCCATAGGATCTATTCTAAAATCGGTATCAATAGCAGGATGAAACTGGTACAGTTGCTCAGTAAAAATACGTTTTAATCTGCGGTGTAATTTTGGAATTGATATTGAAGTATTACTTGAATTGCTTCCCTAAATGTAACCTAACAACAAGGTTCGTACTTTAATTACAAAATTATTTCCAAGGGTACTTGACTCTTACCTTACGTCATAGTCTACTTTTGCCCCAATGATTCATAAATAAGACCAAAAATGAAACGATACAGTGTCAGCGAACTTTCCAAACTTTCCGGTGTAACCATCAGAACATTACATCATTATGACAAGATCGGGCTCCTAAGGCCTGCGGACCGAAGCGAAGTTGGCTACCGATATTATGGAGAGGGCGAGTTACTGCGTCTACAGCAGATTCTGTTCTATAAGGAGCTTGGTTTTTCCTTAAAGGAAATCAAAACTGTTCTAAATGACCCGGACTTTGATTTGGTTACAGCGTTAGAGGGTCACAGGGAATTGTTGAAGAAAAGAAGGAGCCGTATCGCTACACTCCTAAATACCATTGATAACACAATAGCATATTTAATTAACGATAAAACAACTATGGAACCTAAAAGACTTTATGAAGGACTTCCCAAGGAAATGGGCACCACTGTACGACAAGAAGCTATCGAAAAATATGGCGAGGAGGCCATTATTAAATCGGAACAGGAACTATTGCAATTGGACAAGGCAGACTATGTGGCGCTTAAGGAGAAGTTGGAAAAGATAACCCTCAAACTCTTTAAATTAAGAAAAGAAGAGCCAAAAAGTACCGAAGTCCAATGGCTAATCAAGCACCATTATGATATTATCAGAAAATTTTGGGGCACAGAAGCATTGGAAGACAAGCAGGCCAGTACTTATTCTGGGCTAGGCCAAACGTACGTAGATGACGAGCGGTTTACGGTCATCGACGGCAAACCACAACCGGAATTTGCCCAGTTCCTACAATTGGCCATGACACATTTCGCCGAACGTTACTTGAAATAATCAATCAAAAACAATAGTCATGATCATATTTTTATCGAGGATTTTACTTGTCATTGTCTTGAACAATATTCTTTTGCTCCCCGAACCCTTTACAATGGAAAATAGCTCCAAAAACTCGGAAACAAAAGAATCCACAATTCCGAAGGGAAAGTGGCACTGTGGCACATACGCTTCCAAAGTTAAAGGTAGGCTATTTATCCATAAGGCGAAATCGAACATTGGTAAGCGGCCTTATTATAAAAAGAGTATATACCATAGAGGACAATAGGCCATTAGAAAGGCCCTTTTTACGGATATCCGATTGAGCCGGGCATTTTCAGATTTCCATGCGCATCTCGTACTGATCTATAGTATTCACCAATCCGATCGAATTTAACTGCTCAAGTTTATCCGTCAATCCCAGGTCAACATTGTTGATTTTAACAGTACTTGAAATCTGACGAATCCCGGAAAACAATCGGTTCCAGGCATCTTCATTTTCATTTAACACATCAAATTGTACCAGATAGCCTGTATCCGGATGTATTATAAAGAAGGACTCCGGAGATGTATTGGTCATGACCTGAAAAAACTTGTACTTGCTCCTGAGTATGGATTCCTTTTGATTGTCCCATGAATAAAAATCCTGATTGGGTAAATTCGCCCAATCCACTTTTCCCAAATCGACTTCTTTTAAAGCCACTACCTCCCTTTTTTCGGGATTGATCGTGCCCTTGAAACATGCATAGGTTCGGCAGGTTTTAAATCCGATGCCGGTATAGGCCCGAATGGCTCTTTCATTTTTGGTAATTACCTCCAACGCACAATGGGTTACTCCAATGCGCCGTAAGTCGTTCAGGGCATATTCATAAATGGATTGTACTATTTT
Organism: Ulvibacterium sp.; assembly: GCF_028285715.1. Classification (GTDB taxonomy): domain Bacteria; phylum Bacteroidota; class Bacteroidia; order Flavobacteriales; family Flavobacteriaceae; genus Ulvibacterium. The sequence goes on along the minus strand of NZ_JANQOO010000035.1, from coordinate 509,869 downwards.
TTTACCCCTATAATCTGGGATTACCCCGGTACCTGTATTAAAGGCCATGAGTTTTCCATCCCTATGGTCAATGGCGTGTATCACAAACCCGACCAATGTCTCTCCATCGAACATGCCATAGGAAAAGTTAAAATCGACCTTGGCCGTTTTCCAACGTTCCATGTAGTAGTTGCCATTGGTAGGAACGGTTACAAAATAGTTTTGGAAGGCGAGCAAAAAACTTTCCAATACAAGGTCAAAATCCGTATTTCCCAAGCTTTTAACTATCATACTGACTAAAGGCCTCCTTAGAAGGTATCCCTTTATAATAAGGCATAGCCCAAATAGAATTGAAACGCATTATTTCGAAGACTATTTATTTTGCCCACACCCAGATTATAACGCAATCCAAGGTTTAGATTATCCGTAACATTGAAGGATAGTTCAAAATTTCCGGAAAGGCTAAGGTTATCAATGGGTTCATTTTGGTTGAAAATAATTCCGTCAATGACCAAAAACCTGTTTTCGTTAGAAATCAATAAGCCTAACTGGGGGCCAATCAGGAAATCCAATTTCTTGAGCAATCTTGTCTTAAACAGCACAGGGAAAATTAAATATTGATCCCTTACCTTTTCGTTCAATTCCACCGTTCCGATCCGAGTACCACTTCCATCCCCAATTCCATAGGACTCCATATGTATGTTTTGTACGGAATACAGTACTTCCATTTTTAAACCAATACGACGATTAAATGTAAAATCCGTAAAAACCCCGAAATCCGGACCAAATTGGTAATTGAACTCCATACTCTCCAAATCCACCATCTTGGGCATGGTATAATTTGTACCGATTTTTAGTCCAAATGCAACTTTGAACTCCCTTTGGCCCATCAAAGCTTGGCAGCCTGGGATGAAAAATAGGAGTATTAGTATATATTTCTTCACTAGGTGATGTTTAATTGATCAAAGGATTGGGGACGAAGATACTAACATAGCATCGGAATAAAATGCCGGTTCATATTATTTTAAACGCTCCAGAGCTCCTTTTCGTTTGTAGATATTTTTATAGTCCCATTGGATTTCACGGGCCTTTGCCAGCCATCTTTTCATATCATCTTCAAGGATTTGGTCAACCGCGGTATATAAAATCGAGGCATCCTTGAATTTACCTGTGCCCTGTTTCAAGGCTTCTTCCCCAAAACTTGCCCCACTCCAGAACATCAAGCGAATTCCCGCCTTCAATTTGCTGTAGCCTACTATGGGATTACCCTCCAAAAACCAAACAGGATGCCTATGCCAAATTTTATGCTGCGCTTCGGGTAGGAATTCGTTGATCATCACGGCCAAAGTAACACATATTTCTCGTTCCCCGAACGCTTGATTCTCGTTAAATACCTTAATATCCTGATTCATTTCTTGCGTAATTTTAATTTAGGCGAAAAATTTTCCTCGCTTCTCCAGGGCATCAAATCCTAGGGCTAAGATAGTGGATTTCTGGTGCTCAAAAACGCCGTTTTGGCGACAAGATTCACGGTAAAACTTCTCCCTCTTATTTTGGGTTTTGACCTAAGTTCCAACCTAGTTAAAACCTTTGTAAACCTTTGATTTTTATAGATTTTATCCGATATGCTGATTTGTAGATTATTATCTCTTTTACTATTCTTGAAATCCGCAATTCTGGCCAGATTCGAAACTCGGATCAGCTCTGACCTTGAAATTCAAAAAACAGGTTTCCATTGTTTAAAAGTGCCTATTTTAAGGATAACTACAAACAAAAAAATTAATACGCCAGACAACATATCTGTCATATTTATCGTTGTAGCTATCGTCTAACACATAAAATCCCCCGAATTGTGAAAGCAAAAAATCAAAACAAAAAATATCGAATATTTACTATATTCTTATTTCTGGGTATATCGTTAACCGCTTTTGCCCAAACTGATCCTACGGTCACGGCCACGGCCCCATCCGCTAATGCTCTTAACGCGGATAGTACGACCGATATCAGCCTTACTTTTAGCGAAACTATGGATGCGGCCACCTTCACGGCGGACCATGTAAAAATGTCCGGCAGTTATGGTGAGCCCTTTGGCTTCCCTGCCCTTAGATCAAATACGAATACAGCGGTCTTTGACCCTGATCGGGATTTCTTCCCCGGAGAAATAATTACTGTCACCTTGACCGCGGATGTGGCAAGCAGTATGGGAGCTCCTCTGGCGAGCCCTTTCACCTACCGTTTTACCGCCGGTGTAAGTCCTAATAGCCCTGGAGAGTTCCCCAATGGGCGAAACATCATTGGCGAGACGGTACGTTCCACATCGTCAGGCGATGTAACCGCAGTCGATTTAGATGGCGACGGGGACTTGGATGTACTCTCCGCTTCTAGTGATGACAGCCGTATTGTTTGGCATGCGAACGACGGGAACGGGAACTTCGGTAGCCGTCAGGTAATCGGGGGGAATTCCCCGAAAAGTTTGATTACCGGCGATTTAGACAACGATGGGGACCTGGACATACTTTCAATGTCCGGTTTTGGAGGCGTTGTACACGCACACCTAAACAACGGGAGTGAGAACTTTACGTTATCCGCTGGCATTACAACAGAAGTTAAAGATATAGCATCCGGTGATATGGATGGCGATGGGGACCTGGACCTGCTCACGGCATCGGGCAACGAGATTTTTATATACCCATATGAGGGAATTTCATATATCAGTGCCCCCCCTGTTCCGGTTATTTTCCGGACCAAACGTACCATTACATCAGCAGTGGTCGGGGCCAGTGGAGTGGCCGTTGCCGATCTGGACGGCGATGGGGACCTGGACGTGCTCTCCTCTTCCGCCGACGACAATAAAATTGCCTGGTACCCCAATGATGGGTTCGGGAACTTCGGTGGCCAACAGATTGTTACCCAGGCGGCAACCGGGGCCCAGAATGTACTTACCGCCGATATGGATGGCGATGGGGACTTGGACGTAATCTCCACCGATGACACTAAAACCGCCTGGTACCCCAATGATGGAAATGGCAACTTCGGTAATCAAATACTTTTGACTGAAGATGATATTCGGGATGTGGCCGTCGCCGATCTGGACGGCGATAGGGACCTGGATGTGCTCTCGGCTTCAGGCGATGAAAACAGGATTGCATGGTATCAGAATGACGGAAATGGGAATTTTGGAAGTCAGCTCACCATTAACCTGGAAAGTATTAATTCCGCTATTGCCGTGGCCGCCGGTGATCTGGATGGTGATGGGGATTTGGATGTACTCTCTGCCCATTCCAGTAACAGCCGTATTGCCTGGCATGAAAATGCAGGGTCAACGCCCTTAGCAGCAAACTGTGCCCCCCCTTTCACCCTACAAATGGATTCTGATGGTTCGGCCAGTATCACCGTGGACGATATTGATGACGGTTCCTTGGGCTTTACTAGCATGGAAATTGATATCTCCGATTTTGATTGTTCCGACCTGGGCGAAAATACCGTGACACTTACGGTGACCAATGCCTCGGGCGACACAGAGACGTGTACGACCACCGTTACTATAGAGGACTCAATAGCCCCGGTTGCCGATAGGGCTACCCTGCCAGAAATAGTTAGCGGATGCGGGACATCGGTCATAGAAGTGCCCACCGCGACCGATAATTGTACAGGAATCGTTACCGCCTCCACGAACGATCCGTTAGAATACAGCGAACAGGGAACCTATACGATTACGTGGATTTATGACGACGGCAACGGAAATACAAGCACACAGGAACAGACCCTCATCGTGGATGATCCTGAGACCCCTGTGCCCGATATGGCCGTTCTTCCAGAAGTAAGGGGCGAATGTGGGGCAACGGTCACAGAGGTGCCTACCGCGGTGGACAACTGTTCGGGGACCGTTACGGCCACCACGGACGATCCGTTGAGCTATCCCGAGCAGGGGACCTATACCATCACCTGGACTTATGATGATGGTAACGGGAACACGAGCACACAGGAACAGACCATTATCGTGGAGAATTCCATCGCCTCCGCAACGCCGGATGTGGCTTCGCTCCCGGAGGTAAGAGGCGAATGCAGTGCGACCATCACCTCGGCACCCACCGCCACCGCTGATTGTGGAGGAACGATTATAGCCACTACCAACGATCCGTTGGAATATAGCGAACAGGGAACTTTTATCGTGACCTGGACCTACGATATCGGCAACGGAAATACAAGTACACAGACACAGAACGTTATCGTGGAGAACCCTGTCACCTCTGTGACACCGAATATGGATGTCCTACCGGAGGTAAGGGGTGAATGCAGTGTAACGGTTTCCCAGGTGCCCACCGCAACCTCTGACTGTGGGGGAACCGTTACCGCCACGACTAACGATCCCTTGACCTATGAGGAACAGGGGACCTATACCCTAATCTGGACCTACGACCTAGGCAATGGGAATACCAGTACACAACAGCAAACTGTCATCGTAGAGGACCTCGTCCCTCCCCTAGCGATTGCCCAAGATATTACCGTTGGGCTAGATGAAAACGGACAGGCAACTATCAATGCAGAGGACATCAACAATGGGAGTACGGATAATTGTGGTATTGAAGACCTCGCCTTGGATGTGAGCATTTTTGATTGTCCCGAACTGGGCGATACCACCGTGGAACTGACCGTCACCGATGTGAACGGTAATAGCGATACGGCTACCGCCACGGTCACCTTTACCGCCCCGGATAGCGACTCGGATGGCGTTGCCGATACCTGTAATCCCGCGCTAGCGCTGGTTCCCGTTCCCGCAATCTCCCCCAACGGGGACAATGCCAATGATACCTGGGTAATAGAGAACATCACCAGCCATCCGGAGGCGTTGATCAAGGTATTCAACAGGAACGGCCGGGAGGTATTCAGTACCCAAAATTACCAGAACGATTGGGGAGGCACCGAAGGAACCGGGAGTAACCTACTCCCAGTCGGGTCTTACTACTATATCATTCATCTACGACAACCCGTGAATCGGGACCTAACCGGATGGCTATACCTAAATTATTGATTTATTACGATTCCCCAATAATCCAAAAAAACAATCATGAAAAAAACATATATTTCAGTTATTCCATTCCTATTTTTGATAATGGGCGTCTTCTCGGTAAGTGCACAACAAGAACCCCTGTATACATTGTACAGGTACAACACCAACTTTTTTAACCCCGCAGCCTTCGGGCTTAACGACAGGATAGAGTTCAGATCCAACTTTAGGAACCAGTTCTCGGGTATAGAACAAGCACCAGAGACTTTGGGTCTCTACCTTGGGCTCCCACTTAACGAGCGTATCGGTATAGGGGCCACCCTTATCTCGGACAAGGTGTTCATAGAAAGCACCACCTCCGTGTTTGCCAGTTTCGCCTATGGGGTGCAGCTTGATCGGTGGACTTGGCTTCATTTTGGGGTACAGGCGGGAGGCACCTCTGTCAATATCGATTTTAACAGCCTAGATCAGGCCATGGACCCCGTATTTGCACAGAACGTGGACGACTTTAATCCAAACGTAGGTGCTGGGATATATCTGAAGGGCATGGATTATTATGTATCCCTTTCCTCCCCAAAGCTGCTGGCCTCGGATCGCATCGATGATGATAGCGGGGTACTTACAGTGGCCCGGAGCCGTCCACAGTTTTATCTGAGCGGGGGCTACCACTTTGCACTAAGCGATAATATCGTATTTACACCGTCCACCTTGTTGCGCTTTTCCAACGAGGAAACCATTGCCGACATAACGGCTGCCTTCAAAATCTTGGATACTTTGGAGGTGGGAGCCAACTACAGGATAGATAGGGCATTTGGAGGGCTGCTGTACCTAACCGTCCAAGAATGGTTGGAAGTAGGCTACGCCTATGAGACCAATTCCGGCGCCATAAACACCTCTGAGGAAGGGACACATGAGATTGGTTTTACCCTAAAATTTTAATTCGGATAAGGAACAGTGGTTGAAATCTGTTGGGTTAATAGTCTCAACTTTCCGTATCCGACATGAAAGCCCTAGACCGTGTAGGTGTCTAGGGCTCTTCTTTTTATTTAGGTCATTTTGCAAACTTGCCGCAGTATTACCATAGAAAATAGTCTTTATACAAATTATACAAAATTTCCTACAGTTTATATAAATTCAATTTACAAATTGACTGAATGATTTTAAATTACATCCAGATTATCCGTACGGAAAAAAGGAAGTATAACTTTAAATTTAAGTATTATGCCAGTAACATTTGTTAGAAAAACGGTCAATTTTGGAACGAGAAATCCTCGTGGCAACGAAAATCAAATCAACTTTTTTACAGAACATACGTTTGGTAGAAGAATTACTAAAGCTGAAACTGTACTCAACGGCTTTAGGCTAAGGTTCACGAATAGTGACCACCATCTAGAAACCCTGCAGATGGATACGGATGCCATTATCGATGATGTAAACCGTGGCACGGTTACGGCTAGAATTCAGGTAATGTTGGCGGATAAAAATGCGGATGACCCCTTTAACGGATGGGCCACGGTTATCATTTTTGTGGAGTATGAATAGTATTAAGGACCAAAGACATCGATTTTCGGTGTCCACCTGAATCAGCGCCTTGTGCCAAGCCCCAAACGCTATCGCCGTTTTGGGGCTTTTCAATCTGGCCAAATCCTTGGATTTCTTTTTCAAATCATGTATTGACGATTTTTTTCTGCAATGACTATTCAAGAGTCATAGCACGTATTGTGCAATGTTTACAATTGGTTAGAAAAATGTTTTAAAATCTATAAGGAGTCCATTTTTCCTATTCAATTAAATACTTTTGCTGAAAGGAAACGAAATCAAGGATTTCTTGAACAAATCAGCACTGACCTAATTATAGGTATACGATATAAAAAGTTATAGGCATACTATGGAAGATAACCACAAAGACTATACCCGCAGGCATTTCATAAGACAATCGACCCTTACTTCATTGGCGTTGATGGCATTGGTCCATTGTACAAATAGAAAAAAGAAGGATGAGGGAATTCAAAATAGTGAAACGGGCACATTGGATTTAAAAATCGACCCAAACGAATATCTTGATCTCCCAGATGGATTTTCGTATAGGATTATCTCAACATCTTGCGAAAAAATGTCCGACGGTCTGTTGGTACCTGGAAGGCCGGATGGAATGGGAGCGTTTCTTAATGAGGCGGGGAAAATCGTTATTATCCGAAACCACGAGAACAGCCCTACTCCACTGGAAAACAGTCCGTTTGGTGCAGCCAACGAATTGTTGTCCAATGTAAATCTAGACAAACTCTACGATTCCGGAGGAGGAACCAATCCGGGTCTGGGAGGTACAACGACCATGATTTATGACGAGGACTCGAAAGTGGTTGAGGACCAGTTCATGAGTTTGGCCGGCACCTACAGGAACTGTGCAGGCGGGGTATCGCCCTGGGGAAGTTGGATCACTTGCGAGGAAGACGTCACCAAAGCGAACGGAGACCAAATACGGAAAGACCACGGTTATGTATTTGAGGTACCTATGGCTTCCAAAGGAATGGTGACACCAACGCCTATTAAGGCAATGGGGCGTTTTAACCATGAGGCCGTGGCGGTCGATCCCTATTCTTATTGTATTTATCTTACCGAGGATAGGCACGATGGCCTTTTCTACCGATTTATCCCCAAGGAAAAGGAAAATCTCCTGGCGGGTGGCTTGTTACAGGCTTTGGCCGTACGTAACAAGAACAGTCTGGATACCAGAAATTGGGAAACTCCCACCTTACCCAAAAACGAGTCTATGGAAGTATTCTGGATAGATTTGGAAGATGTGGATTCACCGGAGGACGATTTGAGATATCAGGGATTTGATGCCGGAGCGGCCCGTTTTGCAAGAGGTGAGGGAATATGGATGGGAAATGGGGAACTCTTTTTTGCCTGCACCAATGGAGGACCCAAAAATTTTGGACAGGTCTTTAGGTACAGATTGTCTCCAAAAGAAGGAACAGAGGACGAGAAGAATGAGCCGGCCACTTTGGAACTTTATGCGGAGTCCAACGATAAGACTGTATTACACATGTGTGATAACCTTACTATTGCTCCTTGGGGAGACGTTCTTTTGTGCGAGGATAACGGTGAATTGAATCATATTAGGGGTATCGACAAAGATGGAAGTATCTACACTTTGGCTTGTAATAGGAGCTCAACATCGGAACTCACCGGGCTCGTCTTTTCACCTTCGGGAAAAACCCTATTTGTAAACGTACAGGAGAATGGTGAAACAGTAGCCATTACCGGCCCATGGGAAAGGTTTGGCGTGCCAAAAGTTTAGCCGCTCACTTTTAGAAAAAGAAGTCTCGTAGATGAGTAACGTACAAATTGCTTTTTTTTGATTTAGCTTTACCAAACGGAGGAAAGGGTACTTAAAAAATTTCTAGCTACTCTTGTTAAATTCTAAATCTGAAGAAAAAGTGGAAAAAATAAAAATAGGTATTATCAATGTATCGGATCGTGCCAGCCGAGGGGAGTACGAAGATTTACCGGGTCAGGAAGTCAAACGGCTACTGAAATTGTGGCTATCGAGTCCATGGGAAGCGGAGTATGCCGTAATTCCCGATGAACAGCACTTGCTTGAAAAGGAGATGATCACCATGGCCGATGATAAGGCTTGTTGTCTAATCGTAACAACAGGAGGCACGGGACCTGCTGTACGGGACGTAACCCCGGAAGCAACCGTTGCCGTCTGCGAAAAACTACTTCCTGGATTTGGGGAGCAGATGCGACAGGTGAGCCTGCAGTACGTCCCTACTGCCATTCTCTCCCGTCAAACCGCTGGAATCCGAGGGAATACATTGATTGTGAATCTACCGGGAAAACCCAAATCTATTCGAGAATGTCTGGAGGCCGTATTTCCGGCTATCCCCTACTGTATTGATCTTATTGAGGGGCCCTATATGGAAACCAATCAAAACACAATGAAGGTATTTCGACCAAAGCAAGGTTAGAGAAGTTAATAGTCAAGTAAGCCCCACTCCTGTGAGGCTTTCTTTGCGGACGAAGAGGGGGTTTCCTGCTCTGGTCTTTTAGGCCATCAATACCATCTTCCCTGTATCTCTTGAACCATTTCCCCAAAGTAGGTCTTGAGATTCCATATTTCAAGCAGACCCTGCCAGCATCTCCACAATCTTCAAAAAGCCTGACCCATTTTAATTGTTCCTTTTGCTCTAAATCCATTGAGCAATTTATTGAAACTATGTATGCGAATCACAAAGTTTTTAATTGAACCATACCCAACAAGCCATTTTGGTGCCATTTATGTAATTCCGAGCAAGATTCTAATCGGTTAAAAAGGCGGAGATGTGACCGGCCAACTCCTTAGAATGGGTCATCCATATTTCGTGCCCGGCATTTTCCAGATGATGGTGAACTGCATCCGGGAATGCCTCCAATAACTTTTTGTTTGTACAATGTTGCAACGGCATGGTCCTTCCTGAAGTGAAAACCATAATCGGCATTTTCAAATCCTTAACCGATTGGAAGGGAGGTGATTTGAATCCATTACTTGATGTCACCAAAGCTTTTATTTCTCTCAAATTAGCTTTCAGCATGTCTAAAACTTCCTGAGGTACTTGGTCTTGTATATCCTCCCCGGCAAAGAACTCAAACAATTCTTTCATTACCAATGTGGTGTCGTTGGTCTTAAAGGCCCGCCGGGTCTCGCTAATCAATTTTTTTTGAAAATCCTCATAATTGGTTTCGCATTCGGATGATGTTTTCAACCAATCAACCAGGGCAGGTTCCGATAAAATCAGACTTTTGGTGAGTTCGGGATAGGTCAAAGCAAAATCTATGGCAATCAACCCGCCATAACTATGTCCAACCAAGTGTACCGGTGTTCCTAATTTTTGAACTAAAACCCTTAAATCCTCTCTTTCGGTTTCAACATTAATGTCTCCTGCAATTTTGTTATTGTTTGGGAAGTTATACCTTCTGCTATATGTAACCACTTTGAACCTGTCACGGAGAAATTCCACTTGGGGCAAAAATACCCTGAAATCCTCTTGTGCCCCATGAATAAACAGTATGGTTTTTCCCTCCCCTTTAGAGTAATAGTGCATCAATCCGTTGTGAATATCGACCCGGTTTAATGTCTGAGCCTTTGAAAACGAACAATAAAGGCATAGCATTGTCAATAATAACGTTCTCATAATACTTCGGATTGACTCTCTTGAACAAGCTGAGGATGACTGTTAATCATCTACGCTACTTGTTTAATACAAATAATTTATCAATTTGTTTCTCTAGACAAAAGGTCCTAAAAAACAGCAAGTATTGAAATCATTTCGGAAATTCAGCATAATCTTTTAAAATGTTGGTTTTCTAGAACTACTTAGAAATGACCATAAGAGCCCTGCTCTATCGCATATTTTCAAATAGGTCTTTCTTATTTTCAGGAGCATAAGTTTCGGGCTTTGTTTTTACACTTATCTAAGCTAGTTGTCCTCTGCCCAGGGATCATAGGATCCAAAATTCCATACATGACCCTCCCTGTCCCTACAACTGTAGCCGCGTCCGCCATAGTCCTCATCCCGGATATCCATAACTATTTCAGCCCCCTCTGCTACGGCATTTTTATAGTGCAGGTCAATTTCTTCTACTACAATGTAAGGTGCCTGGGTATTCAGTCCATTGAGGTCCTCAGGGGTACCGAACATTTTACCGTATTCATCATCGTTTACAGATCCCAACATTATCATCGCATTTCCAAAACTCAATTGAGCATGAACAATGGTGTCGTTTTCCCCTGGTAATACGAAATGTTTTTTAAATCCGAAAGCTTTACATAACCATTCCATAGCTTCCAAGGCCTTTTTGTAACGCATTGTTGGAATAATAACAGATCCTACTTGTTCCATTTTATTTCAATTTATTTATTTTTTTCATTGTAAAAACTTCGGTTTTCACTACATCACCTTTACGCAATTTTAAAAGAATCTCCATCTCGTTTTCTGACTTACGTTTGAAAATCAAACCTTTTAATTCAATTATTTTCCCATTGTACCGGACCATTTCAAAAGTGACGAAATCTTCTTTAGTCTCCCAACCAATCAAATCAGGTCTAAAGTGTTTCAATCGTATACCTGTTTCATCCAATAACAAGAACTCATAAAATGTTATATTTCCCATTGAATCAAGATGGCGGTACATGCCCATCATGGTTCCATCCGGAGAAGGCAAGGACCAGCTTTCTTCCGAGGTACCGCCAAATCCATTTCCAGACCAGTTTCCTGCTAACCAGGCATATTCTGGCACATTACTTTTGTCCCCTATTCCTTGTGAGGAGGCTTGGCTAAGAAATAGAAATATAGAAATAATGATTTGCAGCAGTACCATTGCTTTAAAATTTTGCATGTTTCTGTATTGTTTAGTTTTTCTGATGTTCTGCAAATGTCAATAAGTATTGATTATTATCAACAATCGAGAATTCTACTGCACCATAGAAAGTTTCTTCAAGTTCTTTGTAAACTTTTACCTCATCTTTAATTTTTTCATAGAAACCTTGTATGTTATTTATTTTAATATACAAGAGCAGCGAGCTTCCTTTTTCTTTTCTTATTATAGGCAGCTGGTCCCCCAAACTTTCGAAAGTTTGAAACATGACTGTAACCTTTCCACATGTCATCAAAACAAATTCAGGTTTTTCCGTATTCGGGTTTTTCATCTGGATTTGGAAACCCATTTTTTCGTAGCATGATATGGTTTCTTGGATGTCATTGACAAAAATGTTGGGGGCTATGCTTTCCATATTGCACGAGGTTGATTTCAATTCACTGTTTTGTGAAAAACCTGAGAAGGTTACAAAATACTGGTGAAATTATATGGGTAAGTTTATTATTTATGTTCATTATTAGCCAAAAACCTTTGATGTGAACTCAATAAATTTAACTGCACCATTAACGATCAGGTATGGCATTACGCCTTGATATCCTTCTGGAATTTTATTATCTATTTTTTAAGTTTAACAATTAGAACAAAAATATTCTAACCGACTTTCAAAAAATTGGAAAAATCCGACATTATTGATTACGCCATTTTGTTACGTCAGAATTGCCGGAAAAATAATCTTTGGGAAGATGCCCGGAAAATTCTTTGAAATCATGGACAAAGTGTGACTGGTCATAATATCCGGCATCAAGGGCAATTACTGTTAGCGATTTTTCAACATCTTGGTATTTGGAAAGAACAGATTGGAAGCGAACTATTCTCGAAAATAATTTGGGAGTAAACCCTGAAAACTTAAGAAACTGCCGTTCAAACTGCCTTTCGGAAATGAAACAATCTTTTGCCAGTTGCCTGACTTTAGTCCGTCCCCTGTTTTCTATGATGGCATTGATACAACTGAAGACAGGTAATTGCTCTTTATGATAATGGGAAAGTTTAGTTTCAATGAAATCTTCGATAATTTTTTTCCTCCGGAAGTTGTCGGAAGCAGTAGCTATTTTTTCTTCTAATTCATCGCCTTCAGCTTTCAAAAGAATATTTAGGTGAGGCATGTAATTGCTGATTTCCTTTGTTGGGATTCCAAAGAGAAGCGGAATTGCCTGAGGGTAAAGACTGACTCCAAAAATACCAAACCCTTGGCTTATTTGAAATTTTCGTGTTATTCGTGTCTGTCCATGAATACCCGCCGTAAATGACTTTTCCTTTTTGCCACTGTCATGAAGTTCATCAAACTGTCCTCTAAAATGAAATAAAAGCTCGGGACAAACGTCTGCCATCGAATAATGCGTATACGGTTGGTCACTCTCAAGAGTCCAAAATGACTTTACAAAGGTTGTGAGTTGTCTAGAAGGTTTAAATGTTTGGAATTTCATGATTTTTTCAGCTTGCCTACAACTTGTCCATATGGATGTAAAATGCATTGATATGTCCCAAAATAGGAATAAAACCGATGATTGAAGTCCTTTTTATATTAAATATCAAAATCATCGAAGAGGTAAAGGAATCAAATTAATAAGAGTTCAGGTTAAATGGCTATGAAACCGCCTTCGTTGCAAGCCATTTTGGAAAATAACATAAATACCGATTTGTGCTAAAATGTGTTTTCACATTATCGAGCAGAGGAAGAGGGATTTTTTACCAATATCCCACACTATCCGCACCTGACAATAAAACTCAAATTGCGGTGCAATTTCTATCTTTTGTTTTTGTCCGCTTATGAAAATCCTTTCAACGCTACCAAAAACAAAAGCTCGATTTAACGAAAATCGAGCTTTGCCCTAAGCGGAGGAAGAGGGATTCGAACCCCCGGAGGTGTGACCCTCAACAGTTTTCAAGACTGCCGCATTCGACCACTCTGCCATTCCTCCAAAATCGATTTGAGCTTTTTCCGGCCCCAACCTGATTTAAACTAGTTATCTTTTTTCCAGCCTCTGCCAAAGTTTTGGTTTTAATCCACAAGGCAGGCCTGTCCGCCAAAGCTTTTGCGTAGGCGGGTGCAAATATAAAAACCTTTTTTCGTTCTTTAAAGGTTTGTTCCTTTATTATTTAAATCCCTATCCAGATTTTGACCTGTCATATAATCAGCCCGCACAATCAGAAAATCCAGAATTTTAGGCAACCAAAACAGGCTAGGTGTATCTCTAATTCAACTCATGCCCAAATCCGTCAAAAGCGGTTCATTTTTGTATCTTTAAATTTCCTGGGCATCCGAATTTTAATCAATAACCTAGAAATCGTGGAATTAATAGGCCACAAAGAAACGACCATTGCCGTACTGCCTTTTCGATTTTTGGGAGATATCCAAGACATGAGCCCCATTATTAATGGGCTCACCGAAGATCTTATTATCAATTTTTCGAAATTCATAGGTCTTTCGGTGATTTCCCAATATTCCACACAACTTATAGCAGATGCCACTGATATAGGGGCCATATCGCGTTTAGGGGCGGATTATATCATTACCGGTACTTTTAGGCCTTTGGGCGATGAATTCCGAATTGGTGTACAACTGATCAGAACACGGGATAATAAAGTGATTTTTGCTGGAAACCATGATGAGACCTTGGAGTCAATTTTAAGTACCCAGGATGCCATAACCCAACAAATGGTAAGTGTACTGCAACGACAGATAGACCATGACCTGCTTTCCTACTCGTACAAGAAATCTTCCGTCGATTTGGCCGCGTATGAAAATTGGCTTTTGGGAAAACATCTCCTGAAAAAAGGTACCGTTGAAAGCGATGATGCCGCCCGCAAGCACTTTGAGGCTGCGTTGCGCATAGACCCAGGTTTTGCCAGGGCCTACTCCGGAATTTCCTTATCCTATTTTAATGAATGGAGCTGCCAACTCTGGGATCGTTGGGAAGTAAGTCAGAAAGGAGCGCATGAATTTGCACTAAAGGCCATAGAACTGGATGAGAACGATTACATTTCACTTACCGTCCTAGGAAGGACTTATTTGTATTTGGGGGATTATGACAAATCCGAACTTTTTCTAAGGAAATCCCTTAGAATGAACCCCAACGATGCCGATAATCTGATCCAAATTGCTTTTTATTTGGTCTACTTGGGCCATACCAATGAGGGTGAACAATTATACCTTAGGGCCAAGACCTTGAATCCACTACATCCGGAGATATATTTCCCCTATGGCTCTTTTATTTATTTTGAATTGGGCGATTTTAAAAAGTCCGTAGCCTTAGGCGAAAAAGTAAAGGACGCTTCAGTTTGGACCGATTTTTCGGCCTATATGGCAGCCGCATATTATCACCTTGGCGAATGGGATAAAATGCACCACTATTGGCAAAAATATCTGGTGCTCTTTATCAAAAATATCAATAGTGGAAAACAGGCCACGGACAAGGAGGCCCTGGACTGGCAAATAACGGTTAATCCATATAAGGGAAAGTCTCATTTGGAACCGTTCTGGAGGTTTATGGACAAAAACACTTCCATTCCACGAGAGTCCCGATCCCCGGAACAAATTACTACTGGAAGTTTTGTACATAACGGAGAGCTGTGGAATCTTGAATATGCAAACCAGTCCATTATTCTTAAGGATGCCAAGGGACTTCACGATATCGCAAAGCTATTACAAGAGCCTGAAAGACAAATCCATTGCACCGAATTAATGGGTACCCTTTTGGATAGTACGGGTAGTACTACATTGGATAAGAAATCAATTGAGGCATATAAAGAAAGAATCCTCGAGCTACAATCGCAGATGGGAGAAGCGGAAGATGTCGGGAACAATGAGTCGTATATTGAAATCCGCGAGGAATATGAATCTCTATTGGCCCATTTTTCCAAAGCCATGGGTACAGGGGGAAAGGCACGAAAAATAGGATCTTCCCTAGAAAAGGCTAGGTCCGCCGTTACTTGGCGGATTCGCAGTACCATTAAAAAAATTGAAAAAGCCAATCCACAACTGGGGAAACATCTCTCAAATTCCATAAAGACAGGAACATTTTGTAGCTACGTCCCGGAATCTGCCCATAGTTGGTCCATTTAAGCCACTTACACTCAAAACTTACATTGTAAGGTAAAAACTTTTGCCTTATACCATGTAACCCTATTAAAAACAAACAAATGGAAACTATTTTAAAAAACATGCCCACCCCATGGGAAATCCTTATTGATCCCATTTCACTTATTGTGTTGGGTATGTACGGTGCATTAATGCTTTGGGAAGCTATTTTTCCGGCCAGAAAACTACCTCACATGAAGTATTGGAAGCTTAGGGGCCTAACCTCTTTTGCCATATTCTTCTACTTGTCCTCATACCTGCCTTTGATTTGGGACGCCTACTTGATCGAATACCAAGTTTTTGACCTGACCGCCCTTGGCACGGTTTGGGGCGCCTTCGTAGGTGTAATGATCTATGAATTTGGGCTTTATGTTTGGCATAGAGGTATGCACAAGAATTCCTTACTTTGGAAAATATTTCATCAAATGCACCACAGCGCAGAGCGAATGGATAGTTATGGCGCATTTTATTTTAGCCCAATGGATATGATCGGGTTTACCTTTTTGGGCAGTCTCTGCCTAGTGGTAATAGCCGGTTTTACCCCTGAGGCAACGACTTTGTTTATCTTGATTACTACTTTCTTGGGTATTTTTCAACATAGCAATATAAAGACCCCCACCTGGTTGGGGTATATTGTGCAAAGACCGGAAGCACATACCGTGCACCATGCCAAAGGGATACATGCTTATAACTATTCGGATATCCCCCTATTCGATATGCTCTTTGGCACCTTTAAAAATCCAAAGGACTATTCACATGAGACCGGGTTCTATCACGGTGCATCGGCAAAAGTTTGGGATATGGTACGATTTAAGGATGTCAATAAAACCCGTTAGACAACCTATGGGGCTGCTAGCAAGTAAAAAAATCCAGTTGCAAATAGCGCTTTGCATCTGGATTTTAACTTCTTCTTGTACTAAGGATAGCGCTATGACAACTCCAGAAATACCGGAACCTGGAGAGGATATTGTATTTCTTCCATTGGTAATCCATGTGGTCCATTCCGGCGAACCGCTAGGCACGGGTCCCAACCTTTCCTTGGAACGTATTGTTAGACAGATAGAAATACTTAACGAAGATTTCAGAAGAAAGGAAGGATCCAGGGGTCACAACAACGATCCAGACGGGGGAGATACAAAAATTGAATTTGTTTTGGCCAAACAGACCCCGGAAGGTAAACCTACAAACGGTGTAAATAGAATCGATACCACGCAAATCAAAACTCGCGAATTAGGATACAATCAAACCCATTATGCACAATACGCCTATTGGAACCCAAGCCAATATATCAACATTTGGACTACCCCATTACCCGAATCCACGGAATGTATGGTTTTAGGGAATGCCACAGGGCCAAAGACCGACCTTCCGGGAACTGAACATTTAGCGTTGCCCGGCCCTAACGATGCCGAGGGCATCTTGGTCAATTGGATTCATTTTGGGGAGTCTAATATCGATTGCCATGCCAGATATGGACGTACCTTGACCCATGAAATGGGTCACTACCTGGGACTATTGCACACCTGGGGCGCCAAGGATTGTGCTTTGAACGACTATTGTGATGATACCCCGGCAGTGGATCGGGAAGTCTTTGGTCGTGAAGCATTCAAAGGTTGTAATGGGGAAACCGTAATGATAGGAAACTATATGAACTATACGCACGATGACGTAATGAATATATTTACCCATGATCAAATTGCAAGAATGCACTATGTCCTTAAGAATCATACTGGTCGTAACGCCCTAACTCGGAGCATTGCACTAAAGAATCCATAAGAAAAGAAAAATACGTAATCATGTCCTATTCAAAATCGAATCATCAACAGAACAAACTATGGTAAATCATTTTCAGCTCAATGATACGATGTTCGAAATTAGTTTTGAAAAAGGGGAGCTACCTCCTACCCTTTTTACCCATGAGGCACATCTAAGGTTGGCGTGGATGTACATAAAAAAATATGGGGAGAAAGAAGCGGCAGAGAAAATCGGTTGTGAAATAGAACAATTTGACAAGTTGCATGGTGGTGGCGATACCTTTCATAAAACGATTACCATTGCCTCGATAAAAGTAGTTGGTCATTTTATAGGTAAATCAGAATCAAGGGATTTCAAATCTTTTATTCAGGAATTCCCCAAGCTAAAAACGGCATTCAAAGAACTTTTAAATCGCCATTACAGCATCAAAATTTTGACATCCCAAAAAGCCAAAGCCCAATTTTTGCAACCGGACCTTCTCCCCTTCCCATAAATGAACCCCTAAAAGGATTTTGTATAAATTGCATCCCATGCAGCATCCTTTGGTGAGCATATTGATTCCATTTAAAAACACGGCCTGCTTTCTTTCCGAATGCCTAGATTCAATTTTGAAGCAGCACTATACACAATGGGAGGTTTTGGCCGTAGACGACCATTCTACGGATGACAGTCGGCAAGTAGTAAATGCATATGTACAAAAGGATTCGCGGTTCAAGGTCCTTCAGAACAAGGGCAAAGGTATCATTGAAGCCTTGCGAACGGCCTATACCGAAAGTCATGGCGCATTGATAACCCGAATGGATTCCGATGATGTTATGTGCCCTAATAAACTTCAGGTATTTGTACAATCTCTGGTCAATAGCGGAAAAGGACACCTGGCGGTCGGACAGGTACGCTATTTTTCAGATAGAGGTATCAGCGATGGTTACGAACGTTATGAAAAATGGCTTAATGGCCTTACCTTAAAAGGCAGCAATTACTCCGAAATCTATAAGGAATGTGTAATACCCTCTCCCTGTTGGATGGTGTATCGCGAAGATTTGGATGCCTGTGGCGCCTTTGAACCGAACCGATATCCGGAGGATTATGATCTTACCTTCCGGTTTTATGAAAAAGGGCTGAAGTGTATTCCCTGTAATCAGGTTTTGCATTATTGGCGTGATTACGATAGCCGGACTTCCCGAACCAGTGAGCATTATGCCCAAAATTACTTTCTGGAAATCAAATTGCACTATTTTATAAAACTAGAGTATGATGCCGATCGCCCGTTGACCATATGGGGCGCAGGCCATAAAGGCAAGGAAATTGCCAAAGGTCTTTTAGGGCGAAAAGTCAATTTTTCTTGGCTTTGTGACAATCCCAAGAAAATAGGGAAAACGATCTACGGGCAGAAAATGTTACGTTATACGGCATTACAACATTTAAAAAACCCCCAAAGTATTGTTACGGTTGCCAATGAAGAAGCACAAAAAATGATCAGGGACTATTTTTTGGGTTTAGGTCAAAAAAGTGGGTCCGATTACTTCTTCTTCTGTTAGGAATTCCCTCAATCGAAAGAACGCATACGATTCTCCTAGTGGAGCAGTTTCATCATAGAAATACAGATTTAAATAAAACTTAAACTTTGATTTTTAAACCTTGGATTCATTATATTTGCCAAATCAAATTAAGGAATGCAGTTTAAGTTTCCAGAACTCCTTTGGGCCCTATTTTTACTACTGATTCCAATTTTCATCCACCTTCTTCAGCTACGCAGGTTTAAAAAAACACCTTTTACCAATGTAAAACTTTTGCGCCGGGTAGTAGCCAAATCCCGTAAAAGTAGGACGCTGAAAAAATGGTTGTTGCTCCTTACCCGACTATTGCTTTTCATTGCTTTGATTTTGGCCTTTGCACAACCCTTTTTCGCAAAAAAGACCGCATTCCTAAAAAAGGAAATCGTCATTTATTTGGACGATTCCTTTAGTATGCAGGCCAAAAAGGATGGAAATTCCCTATTGAACAATGCCGTACAAGAATTGATTAAATCGATCCCGGAAGAGTATAGCATTACACTTTTTACCAATGAAAAGGTCTTTGAGAACGCAACAATATCTGCCATCCAAAATGATTTATTGACCAGTACCTATTCGCCAAAACAGCTTCAGTTGGATGAAATTTTCCTAAAGGCCGGGGCTTTTTTCCAACCCGGTGGGGAAACCGTCCAGAACACCATTCTTATTTCGGATTTTCAACAAAGAATGGCATCGTCCAGTCTAGATTCCCTCGGCAATACCACAACATCCTGGATACAAACGTTGCCGGACAATGTAAAGAATGTATCCTTGGATTCGATATATGTGGCAAATGAGGGTTCCGAGAATCTGGAGCTAGTGGCAACACTTACCGCGGATAAGGAAACCAAGGATATTCCCGTTTCCTTCTTTAACAAAGGTGAGCTTGTGGCAAAAACAGCTGCGCTATTCGATGACAATGGCCAGGCCACAGTAAACTTTACCATAGGCAACAATGAGATTATAGAAGGAAAGTTGGAAATTGTGGATTCCGGTCTTATCTATGACAACCAGCTCTTCTTCAACATCGATAAAAAAGAAAAAATAAAAGTTCTGGCCATTGGTCCCGGGGACAGCCAGTTTTTGGAACGTATTTATACGGATGATGAGTTTGCTTTTACATCCGCTACTTTGAGGACCTTGGATTATAGTATTTTGGAAGCACAAAATTTGATCGTCCTCAATGAAATAACAGAAATCCCGTCTGCACTATCCACAGGTTTACGAGCGTTTACCGATAACGGCGGATGGTTGACCGTAATCCCGGCCCCTGACATGGACTTGGATTCCTACAACCTGTTGTCCATGGGTTACTTCTCTACCAATTATGGCCAGAAAATCAATTTGCCCCGGAACATTACCACAATTTCTTTTTCCCATCCATTATACCGAAATGTATTTGAAAAGGATGCCACCAATTTTCAATACCCAAAAGTAAGTTCATTCTATAAAATTAATACGTTAGGTCCACACATTCTGAGCTTTGAGGACAATACGCCATTTTTATTTGGCAGAGGCGGCGCTTTCTTCTTCGCCGCATCCATCGCTTCCGAAAACTCCAACTTTAGGAATTCTCCCCTAATTGTGCCCACACTCTATAATATGGGAAATAACAGCTTAAAACTGGCTGAACTCTATATGCGCATGGACGAGCAGATACAGGTAGATATCCCCTTGGTCCTACAAAAAGATGAAATCTTAAAAGTTTCCAAGAGCAACTACGAGTTTATACCCCTACAAAGATCATCCGCCAACAAAGTCTCCATATTGTTTCAAGAAAACCCCAAAACAGACGGAATCTATCGAATCCATAAAAATGGTGAGACTATAAAGCATATTAGTTTTAACTATGGAAGGGTGGAAAGTGAACTGAATTATCTAGATTTGAAAGCCTTCGGCAAAAGTTCCGATACCTATTCCGTACGTTCTTTTTTCGATACAATGGAAAAAGACAACAGCGTAACAGAGCTTTGGAAATGGTTTGTTATTTTAGCAATGCTATTTTTATTGGTTGAAGTACTCATCCAAAAATACTTTCCATGAACATACTTTTAAAGTCCGTCAAAATACTGGATCCCAACAATGTAGGTCTTCATTCAAAAAAGAGGGATATCCTTATAAAAAATGGCAAAATTGAAAAAATAGCGGTTAGAATAGATGCTGGGAAAGGAGCTACGGTCATAAATAAAAAAAACCTGCATGTTTCCCCCGGTTGGTTTGATGGTGGGGTGAATTTTGGGGAGCCCGGATTTGAGGAAAGGGAAACCATAGACCATGGGCTTTCCGTTGCCGCGAAAAGCGGTTTTACCGACGTGGTCTTACATACGGGTACCAACCCTGTTCCCGATAGTAGTTCCGATATTGTATTCTTAAAAAATGCCGGTAAGGGAAGGGCCACTAATTTACATCCATTAGGGTCTTTGACCGCAAAAAGCGAAGGACGAAACTTGGCCGAGCTCTACGATATGAAAAATGCCGGTGCCAAAGGGTTTTATGATTTTAAGAAGCCTTTGATCAATGGTAATCTTCTTAAGATCGCACTCCAGTATGTTCAGGGTTTTGACGGATTGGTTTATTCTTTTCCGCTGGACCTTGAAATTGCGGGAAAAGGAGTTGTAAACGAGGGTGAGATATCCACTAAATTGGGGCTTAAGGGAATTCCTTCCCTTGCCGAGGAACTTCAGATCGTTCGAGATCTTTTTATATTGGAATACACAGGGGGAAAATTACATATCCCGACCATATCCACCGCCAATGCCGTAAAACTCATATCAGATGCAAAAAGAAAGGGCTTGAATGTGAGTTGCAGTACTGCCATTCACAATCTTTGGTATACCGATGCTACATTGGGGGATTTTGATTCCAACTATAAGACCATCCCGCCACTTCGAACTTCTAAAGATGTTAAAGCGCTTGTCAAAGGGGTCAAGGACGGCATCATAGATTTTGTTATCACCGATCATATGCCAACAAACATAGAGCTGAAAAAAGTGGAATTTGATCATGCCGCTTATGGTACCATTGGTCTGGAAAGTGCTTTTGGAGCCTTAAACACCCTTTTTGGGGCCGAGGTCACGGTTGATATATTGACCCGTGGACGGAAGCATTATGCCTTGGAAAGTCATGAAATAAAAGAAGGGGCAATAGCTTCCATCTCTTTGTTCGATCCGGACGAAACTTACGTTTTTGGCAAGGAACATATCTATTCTACTTCCAAAAACAGTATTTTTTTGAACAGGGAATTAAAGGGCAAGGTATACGGAATTATCAACAATGGCCAATTGATTTTTTGATTACCTTTAATCGACTAAATCACCAACCTTAATTTTCAAAAAATGGGTCAGCAAACAAAAGAAGATGGAAGGACAATAGCCATAATTGCCTACATCACCATAATCGGATTGATTATCGCCTTTATTATGAACAATTCCAAAAATCATCCCTTTGCCAAGTTTCATATCGGGCAATCATTTCGAATTGCGGTTTTGGGAATTGCCAACTCTGCCCTCGGTGCTATATTACCTTCTTCATTGTCCATTGTGTCCACTATTATCGGATTGGGCGTATTGGTCCTTTGGATACTTGGACTCATCAACGCCATTAATTTAAAGGAGGAGCCCGTTCCCATTATTGGTAAAATAGGATAGCCCAATTTCTTTTCCTTGAATTGAATGTATCATTGAATCTTACTTATTACCACGAACATATTAAGAGGTGAAAGAAAAGAATGAAGGAAAGACCACGGCCATCGTGGCCTATTTGACCATGGTAGGTGCCTTGATCGCCATAACCATGAATATAGAACCCAAGAATAGCTTTGCAAGGTTTCATACAAGGCAAGCATTTGGTCTCCATTTGTGCTTTTTGGGTTTTGCCCTTTTCCTAAGTGTTTGGTTCAACCCTTATGCTTGGTATGGGCTCTATATCTCCTATCTTGCGCTCTGGTTTTACGGATTTTTGGGCGCCTTAAAAGGAGAGGAAAAAACGATACCGATCTTTGGTCTTTATTTTCAAAAATGGTTTACTTTTATTCCCTAGATGACTACCGCCCCCTTATCACTGGAACATCTCATTAGGCCCTCTTCTGTAACGGAGGGTAAGCCGCCAGTACTTTTTATGTTCCATGGCTATGGAAGCAACGAAGAAGATTTGTTTTCCTTTGCATCGGAACTTCCCCAAGAGTTCTGTGTTATCTCTGCCAGGGCTCCGTATACCCTACAACCTTTTGGTTTTGCCTGGTATGCCATTAATTTTGATGCCGAACAGGGTAAATGGAGCGATGACGACCAAGCTAGGGCTTCTCGTGAAAAAATCCTGTATTTCATTGAGGAAGCCTGTAAAACGTATCGTCTGGATACGGACAACGTAAGTTTATTGGGATTTAGTCAAGGTACCATCCTCAGTTATGCGGTAGCCCTATCCTATCCGGAACGAATAAAAAATGTGGTTGCACTCAGCGGATATATCAACGAAAGGATTTTGGCCGAGGCCTATGAAGAAAAGAAATTCGACCATTTGAAAATCTATGCCTCCCATGGGCAGGTGGATCAGGTAATTCCGCCGGAATGGGCCCAAAAAGTGCCTGATTTTTTAAAAAAACTTGGGGTGGAACATGTTTACGAGGAATTTCCGGTGGGGCACGGGGTGTCTCCCCAGAATTTTCATTCATTCCGGAAATGGGTGAATGATAAAATCTAAAAGGTGCTTGAGTATAGCAAGTGATTGGACAGCGTAAAGTCTACACCCAGATCATCCTTTAGTTCATATTCCAGTATTATTTCTCCCCAATGTTTCCCATCTGTAAACTCGGCCAAAATCCAACGGTGGTTCAAGACATTGATTTTGTTTATTTTAAAATCACCCTCCATTCCTTCATAGGGTATTAGTGGGTTATCGCCTTTTCTTTCATTGGTTTCCAATAATTTATCCGCAATATAGCGTTCAGGGTTTTCAAGATTTAAATGGTCATAGTACTCCAAGGCGTAATCGTTGTTCTCCAAAGAGAAATGCTGTACATCCAAAACTTTAATATTCAATTTTTGAACGGAATCTTGGAGCCGGGCCATTCCTGCATTTAGCCTTTCAATTTGGGCGTCCTTTGTTTTCTGCATATTTCCGCTGCTTACAAAAAGATATAGACCGATCAAAGCTGTAAAAACAAACAAATAGAGAAAGATTTTATTTTTCATCTTTGGAATTAAAGGTTTATGACCAGATTGTCATAGGCCAAAAGTACACCTTTTGGCAATTTTTTTTCCACATCTTCATGAAAACCCAATAAATGGCTAATATGGGTAAGGTAGGTTCTTGGGGCACCTACCTCTTCCGAAAAGGCGATTGCTTCCCTGAGGTTAAAATGGGAATGATGGGGTTCTTCCCTAAGGGCGTTGACCACTAAAACTTGGGAACCCTTTATTTTTTCCAGTTCTTCCTTTGCAATTGTCTTAACATCCGTTAAGTAGGTAAAATCATTTATACGATACCCCAATACGGGCAATCGATTGTGCTGGGCCTCAATGGGCATTACCCTAGTATCCCCAATTTTAAAGGGCTTATCCTTTTCAACAAGATTTACTTCGACGGCCGGAGCTCCGGGGTACCTATTGGCATCGGCAAAAATATAATCAAATCGTTGCCGCAAGGAAGAAATGACACGTTCATGGGCATAAATAGGGATATCTCCCTGTCGAAAGAAAAAAGGCCGTATATCATCTATTCCGGCCGTATGGTCAGCGTGCTCATGGGTAAAAAGAATACCGTCCAACCTGGAAACCTCATGGGCAAGCATCTGTTGCCTAAAATCAGGGCCGCAGTCTATGACAAAATTATAACCGTTCCAAGACAAAAGTACAGAGACACGCAATCTTTTGTCCTTGTAATCCTTACTGAGACACACAGGATGGTTACTCCCGATTACCGGGATTCCCTGTGATGTTCCCGTACCCAAAAATGTGATTCTCAACCCTTGGTCTATTTATTTCAAATTTATAACTTATTTATTTATTAGATTACCCATTCTTTTTAACTTTGTTTATAGCAAACCGCATGAAATGGCTTCAGTTCTAAAAAGGGACACCGCATTTGAAAATATTCCTTCCATAAAGGCAAAGACCCTAAGAATTAATTTGAATCCGGATATTTACGGAACCTTTGCCGAAATAGGTGCTGGCCAGGAGACGGCACGTCATTTCTTTCGATCCGGTGGTGCCTCGGGTACCATTGCTAAGGCAATGAGTGCTTATGACAAGGATTTTAGCGATGCCATTTATGGGGTTGAGGAAGATGGCAGGTATGTTACCCAAGCCAGACTCAAAAGGATGCTCTCGCATGAAATGCGGCTTATGGAAGAACGGATCAGTCGTGACACACATCCGGAACGTTTGTTTTTTTCATATGCCAACACCGTAGCAACGATAGATTTTTCAAAACGCTACAAAGGCCATGGCTGGGTGGGAATTCGATTTCAATTGGATGCACATCAAAAGGAATTTGACGAAATAATCCTGCATATACGATTTAAACAAAATGAGGCACGCTTACAACAAGAGACCTTAGGTATTGTTGGTGTGAACCTTATCTATGGTGCATTCTATAAGTATCACAAACCAAGGAAACTTCTAAAATACTTGTATGACCACATAGATAAGGATACCATTGAAATTGATATGGTAAACTTTTCGGGTCCCAATTTCAAGGATGTAGACAATAGATTGATGAGTTTGCAGCTCATTCGCAATGATATGACCGATGCCGTCATGTTCGGTCCGGATGGCAACAACCTTCTTCCCGCTACCATCCTTTACAAAAAGAACATTTTGGCATTGAGGGGAAGTTTTAGGCCCGTTACCAAGGTGAATATGGATATGTTCGAGAAATCTTATGATATTTTCGTCAGAGATCCGGCCGTGGATATTGATAAGGCCATTGTCATATTCGAGATTACACTTTCCAACCTTAAGGCGTCCGGGGAGATAGATGAACAGGATTTTATGGATCGGGCGGAATTACTTTGTTCCTTGGGACATACGGTAATGATATCCAAATTTCAGGAATATTATCGTTTGGTGGAGTATTTAAATAACTACACCAAGGAACATATCGGCTTAACGATGGGTGTAAATAACCTGGTGGATATTTTTGATGAAAAGTATTATAGGCATCTAAGCGGTGGTATTCTGGAAGCTTTTGGAAAGCTATTCTTTAAGGAACTACAGGTATATCTGTATCCTATGAAGAATGCGGAGACCGGCCAAATCATGACTAGCAACAACATTAAGGTACACCCCCGAATGAAAGAATTGTACAAATTCTTTAAGTACAATGGAAAAGTTATGGATATTATTGATTATGACCCGGAAATCATGCATATCTTCTCAAGGGACGTCCTTAAAAAGCTAATCAACAACGAAGATGGTTGGGAGGACATGCTTCCGGAAGGAATCGCCGAGACCATTAAGGAGAAAAATTTGTTTACCCGAAAAATGGTAATTCAAAAGGAAGAGGCCAAAACGTAACTCCAAAGCCATTTATATTACAAACCCTTTTCAGAAAAGGAATACGAATCTTTTTCTTTCTCCCAATCTTATGTCCATAAAGGGAACATAGGCGATTTTTTATACTGATAATGACTCATACCCGCTAGGATATGATCTAGCATTTTAATGGTTTGAACAATGTGGGGTCCTTTGTTGAGCATTACACATTCTGCCCTTTGGGACATGGCCGCGTCGGTAATTTCCGGTCTTGAGGGAATGCCTTTTTTTGCAAGATTCTCCAAAACCTGTGTGGCCCATATAACTGGGATATGGGAGGCCATACATAAGGAGAGGATTTCTTCCTGGATCATGGCCATATTTTCCCAACCACATTCCACGGCCAAATCGCCCCGTGCAATCATTACCCCAATAGGATAAACCTGCATAGCCGTCAAAAGTATTTCGGTGAGATTGTCGAAACCCGATTTGGTCTCTATTTTTAGAATTATACCCAATTGGTCTCCCTCAGGTAATTTACCAAGTTCCTCAATAAGTTCCTGAACGTCATCTTTTCGGTTTACAAAGGACAGATTTACCACATCGGCATGTTTGGCAATAAACGGGAGGTTATTTTTATCGATTTCAGTAAGCCCGCTGATCTTAAGATCGGTATCCGGAAAGTTTATGCCTTTATCCTCTCGCAAAATACTACCGGTTGTCTTGGCATAGGTAATTAAAATATCCATTGTTGATAATGAAAGACCGATTATTTCCCCTGTTATCTTACCATCATCAAATAAAACCCGCTCCCCTATCCTTACATGTTCAAAAACCGCATCCGAAGTACATGAAACCCTGGCCTTTTTGGTACTTTCCAATTTTTGCTCCCTGTTCCCTTTCTTCTCCAGTATAACGGTGTCCCCGCGCTTGAGTGCCAGAAAGCGGTCCGATGATGAGCGAACCTCCTTTATGGTTGCAGCATACATCTTAGCCTCCTTGTAAACTGAGACTTCCATACCTCTTTTTAGATAACAGGTCTTATGGGCATATACCTCCACCCCATTCTCAAAAATGGCACGGACAATAAATTTTCGATGCTTCCCTCTAGCATCAAAAAATTTGATAGTATCCCCGGTTTCAAGACGTTCTATCCAATCCTGGGGTAGTTGCAAACAATTTTGTGTGCTTTTGGGAACCGTCAAGAAATCCGATACCAAGGAAATCCGTAAAGGGCTTGAAACCTTGCCATTCCTGTCCTTTGAGGGTTTGTATTTCACTATATCGGATCCATTGTAAATAGTTCCTGTCCTAATTTTTGGACCTCCCAAATCCATACAAACCTTACTGGACTTCGAAGAATTTCGACTGGCAAGTCTTATGTTTTTGATAATCTTTTCCCAAACTTCAGGTACGTCGTGGGCACAGTTCACCCGGGCCATGTCCATTCCTGATTGTACCATTTCCTGGACCAAATCCATATTTTGAGCAGTTTCCGTAGGTTGGGTCACCATGATACGTACCGGTCTTTTCTTGGGTTTTTCCCCTAGGAGGGCGTCAGTATTCAAAGGCAACAACCCATTACCCTGTTCAATGCTGAGAAACGCATCTTTGACCGTAATTTTCCTAGGCTCCAAAAAGCTCTTTAGAACACTTTTGGTAACATTGAGGCTTGCCAATAAGTGGGCCTCTGATTTACCAAGCCTGGACAAACCCAATTGGGATAGTCCGTTTTGCAAATCCTTAATGTCAAACCTACGAAATGCCCTGTAATGCAAAAGATTAATAGCGCTCTTTTCAAATTTGGGGTGTACTTTGGAAAGCTGATCGGCATACTTTTTTTCCAATTGCTTTGTAGCCTCTATAATGCGTTCTAAAAGCGTAATCATTTCCGGTATTCCTTCCTTGTTCATCATTGGCAAACCAACTTGCTGAGGGTAAAAACTTATAATGGGAAAAGTAAAGGAAAAACCTAAACCAGAAAACTAAATAACATGTTTTTTTGGTTAATATTTCCGAGGTCTGAGCTTTGTGGTGCGGGCCATAAAAAAGCCCTTTTTAAGGGCTTTTCTGTTTGTGAAGATTAGCCGTCCAGCAGCTGGGCGGCATGATCCTTGGTCCTTACCTTGTCAATGACCCTGGAAACACTTCCTTCTTCGTTGATTACAAAAGTTTTACGATGTATACCATCAAACTCGCGCCCCATAAACTTTTTAGGACCCCAAACACCAAAGGTATTGATTACGGTATGATCCTCATCCGCTAACAAAGGGAAAGGGAAATCAAATTTTTTCTTGAAATTGGATTGTTTCTTTTGTGAATCCTCACTTACCCCCAAAAGCTCATAGCCTTGTGCCTGCAATTCCGCATAGTTATCCCGTAAATTACAGGCCTCGGCGGTGCAGCCCGGTGTATTGGCCCTTGGGTAGAAAAAAACAATCAATTTTTTTCCTTTGTAATCGGATAAATTAATAGTATTGCCATCTTGATCTTTAGCGTTGAATGCGGGTACCTTATCCCCTACTTGTAATGTGTTCATCGAAATAATTATGTATTTATGTTTAAATATTTTTAAACAAAGTTAAACAAAAAATGACGAAAACGGAAAAAGTAAATTTTGCCATAAACACACTGAACCGACTATATCCAACAATACCTGTTCCCTTGGAGCACAAAGATCCCTATACCTTATTGATTGCGGTTTTGTTGTCCGCTCAAAGTACGGATGTCCGGGTAAATCAAATTACCCCTTTGTTGTTCGAAAGGGCTGATAACCCTTATGACATGGTAAAATTAACCGTGGAGGAAATCCGCGGGGTTATAAAGCCCGTAGGGCTTTCACCCATGAAATCCAAGGGAATCCATGGACTCTCCAAAATTCTAATCGAAAAATATCGAGGACAGGTTCCAAGAGATATTGCGCTTTTGGAAGAACTTCCTTCAGTAGGGCATAAAACGGCAAGTGTAGTGGTATCCCAGGCTTTTGGAATACCTGCTTTTCCGGTAGACACACACATTCACAGACTTATGTATCGATGGGGGTTTTCCAATGGAAAAAATGTAGTGCAAACAGAAAAGGACGCTAAGAGGTTATTTCCCAAGGAATTGTGGAACAATTTGCACTTGCAGATAATTTGGTATGGTCGTGACTACTCCCCTGCTCGGGGTTGGGACCTAGAAAAAGACGTCATTACCAGAACAGTTGGACGAAAAAAGGTTTTGGACGAATACTATAAAACCAAAAAAGCCCGCAAATAGCAGGCCTTTATCTAGTTTAGAATGCTTTCGAACGTCAGTTCCTTGTGTTTTACTACGTGCAGGGCCTTGGAATAGTCAAGTAAAAACTTTACTGTACTGGCACAGGCCTTTACAATGCGATAGTCTTTTTCGTGTTTAGAGTAGATTTTTTCCATATTAGATGTATTGTTATCATAAATAACGCAACTAAAATGGAAATATTGTTTATGCAGTCTTAAGTCTATTGATTTGTTAAAACAATATTGTGCTTGTCTATAATTTTCCGGAGATTTATCAAGGCATAGCGCATTCTTCCCAACGCTGTATTGATGCTTACTCCCGTGTTTTCCGATATTTCCTTAAAACTCATATCCTTATATATTCGCATAACCAAAACTTCCTTTTGATCATCTGGCAATTCCTCGATAAGGTGCCTTAGATCCGAGGTGATTTGGTCCTGTATAATTTGCTTTTCGGCATTGAGTTTGCTGTCCCCTATTACGGAAAAAATGTTGAAATCATCACTTCCTTCGAACATGGGCATTCTTTTATTCTTCCTAAAGTGATCGATGATAAGGTTATGCGCTATACGCATTACCCAAGGTAGAAATTTGCCCTCCTCACTATAGGTGCCTTTTTTAAGGGTCTTGATTACTTTAATAAAAGTGTCCTGAAAAATATCCTCGGTGATATCCCGGTCCAATACTTTAGAATAAATAAAACTAGTAACCCTCTGGTTGTGGCGGTTAATCAATATCTCCAAAGACTTCTCGTCTCCACTGATGTAGTCTCTTACTAGTACTGAATCCTCTATTTGTACTTCCATGAAAGATTGTTTTTTGGTTAAGATTAGGGGCTTACGAGTAGTAAGCTTTTAGGTTGTTAGAATAGTTTTTGAGTATTGTTCAACTCTTGTTTTTTAATTATGACCTAAAACTAGATAAATCGGTCAGAGCTGAAAAAACTATGTTGTCAAACACTCTCTTTTTGATGTGAAATCGCACTTTTTTAGTTTTGGCCACAATAAAACCAAATATTCACAGTTGCGCTATAGAAACAGACTGGTGCTAACTATATACGTTTTCAAAGGGGACTCTAAATGAATTGGGCGGTTTAGGGAATAACACCAAAAGAAAAACCCCCAAGGCCAAAAATACCTTGGGGGTTTTTCATTGTTGTTTACTTTACTTAGTTCATATTACTTTCGAAAGACATTCCTTTCGCTTTTGTAATTTTTAACGATTTGGAATAATTCAGTAAAAATTCCACCGTTTCTGGTTTGGCTTTGACAAGTTTACACTTGTCGCGGTTTTTTGTGTAAAGTTTTTCCATATTATTTTTCCGTTTGTTTCAATTGAAGAACGAAACGGAAATAAATATAGTCAATACGCTCGACCTATGGCCTATTAATTCGTTAAAACAATGTTATTCTGGTCTATTAGCTTTCTAAGGTTGATAAGCGCATAGCGCATGCGGCCCAAAGCGGTATTAATACTTACCCCCGTATTTTCGGATATTTCCTTAAAACTCATATCCCTATAAATGCGCATCAGCAAAACTTCTTTCTGCTCATTGGGAAGTTCTTCGATAAGTAAGGTTAGATCACTATCTATCTGATCTTTGATAATCTGCCTTTCTATATTGAGCTTTTCATCTCCGATTACTGAGAAAATGTTAAAAGTATCCGCTCCTTCAAACATGGGCAACCTCCTGTTTTTTCTGAAGTGGTCTATGATGAGGTTATGTGATATGCGCATTACCCAAGGTAAAAATTTACCCTCTTCATTGTACGCACCTCTTTTCAAAGTTCTTATCACCTTCATAAAGGTATCCTGAAAAATATCCTCTGTTACTTCCCTATCGTTTACCTTGGAGTATATAAAACTACTGATGCGTTGGTTATAACGTTCAATTAACGTGGCCAGAGACCTTTCGTCTCCGTCTATGTATCTTTTAATGAGTAGGGAGTCTTCAACTTGATGTTCCATAACGACTACTTTTATTAGTTAAAATTAGCGACCTATATGGGGAAAAGGCCTTGTGGGTTTTTGCTCTAATTCTAAAAAAGTAGTGTTGTTACAATAGGCGTTTTAACATTTTGTTGAGTTCAAATATAGAAAAAATTAAGTGACTGAAAAAAAAATGTGCGGCCGCGCATACAATTTTTGATGCAACTTATACAATATTGTGGATTGCAAAATGCATATCTTATCTTTATAGCCCTAAAAATAAATATGGCGACTCTTTTAGATATCAACCCAAAGGAAAACATCATTATCAAAGGTGCCAAGTTGCACAATTTGAAGAATATAGACGTAGTAATCCCCAGAAATAAGTTGGTTGTAATTACAGGCCTTTCAGGTTCGGGAAAATCCAGTTTGGCTTTTGATACGCTATATGCTGAAGGGCAACGCAGATATGTGGAAAGCCTTTCCTCCTATGCGCGTCAGTTTTTAGGGAAATTGGACAAACCAAAAGTAGATTATATAAAGGGAATAGCTCCCGCCATTGCCATAGAACAAAAGGTGAACTCTACCAACCCCAGGTCAACCGTAGGTACTACTACCGAGATTTACGATTATCTAAAATTGCTCTATGCCCGCATCGGCAAGACCATATCCCCAATTTCGGGAAGACAGGTTAAAAAAGATACGGTTACGGATGTAATACAACATGTGAAAAGTTATGACGAAGGAGAAAAGCTATTGTTATTGGCTCCAGTAAAGATTAAACCTGAAAGAGATCCTATAAAATCCCTGCAACTTTTTTCCAAGCAAGGGTACGCCCGTATACAACATAAGGGAGAGGTTTTACGTATAGACAATGCGCCTAGCGATATTGGAAGGGAATTCCATTTGGTAGTGGATCGCATTATCACAAAAGATGATGAGGATTTCTACAATCGATTGGCCAATGCGGTGGATACGGCATTCTTTGAAGGAAAGGGCGAGTGTATCATCCAGGAGCTCCCTTCAGGAAAACAAGTGAAGTTCAGCAATTCCTTTGAATTGGATGGGATGCAGTTTCTGGAGCCTAATGTACACCTGTTCAGTTTTAATAACCCTTATGGAGCCTGTCCAAAATGTGAAGGGTACGGTGATGTTATAGGTATAGATGAGGATTTGGTGGTTCCCAACACTTCTTTGTCCGTTTATGAAAATGCAATCTTCCCTTGGCGTGGAGAGAGTATGGGATGGTATAGAGATCAATTGGTGAATACGGCCTATAAATTCGATTTTCCGATACATAAACCTTGGTTTCAGCTATCCGAAGTACAAAAACAATTGGTCTGGGACGGGAATGAATATTTTACGGGACTGAGCAAATTCTTTGAGCAACTTGAAGAGAAAAGCTATAAAATCCAGAACAGGGTAATGCTTTCGCGTTATCGGGGGAAGACCAAATGCAATAGCTGTAAAGGAAGACGATTGCGCAAGGAGACCGATTATGTAAAGGTGGATGGAAAATCAATCTCGGACCTGGTAGAATTGTCCATAGAAAAATTGGTGGTGTTCTTCAAGGAATTGGAATTGTCGGAACATGATCAAAAAATCGCTTCCCGCTTATTAAAGGAAATCAATACGCGCCTGGGTTTTCTGAAAAAGGTAGGTTTAAGTTACCTTACCCTTAACCGTAAATCAAATACCCTTTCCGGAGGTGAAAGCCAACGTATTAACCTGGCAACCTCGCTCGGGAGTAGTTTAGTAGGGTCCATGTATATTTTGGACGAACCAAGTATTGGCCTACATCCCAAGGACACGGAGAATTTAATCGAAGTACTAAAATCTCTGCGCGATTTGGGCAATACGGTAATCGTGGTAGAACATGATGAGGACATTATGAAGGCTGCGGACGAAGTAATCGACATCGGTCCGGAAGCAGGAACCCATGGCGGTGAAGTGGTTGCCTATGGCCCTCTAAATACAATACTAAAATCACAATCGCTTACCGCAAGCTATCTGAACGGTTCACAGGAAATAGCAATACCCAAGGAACGAAGGACCTCAAAGAACTTTATAGACATTACAGGAGCACGGGAAAATAACCTGAAAAACATTGATGTTTCCTTTCCCTTAAATATGCTCACCGTGGTTACCGGCGTCTCCGGGAGTGGCAAAAGCACCTTGGTTAAAAAACTGCTATACCCCATTGTTCTAAAAAAAGTGGGCGGTTATGGAGAAAAAGCAGGACAGCACACATCGGTTGATGGGAAGTACCAAAACATTAAACATGTAGAATTTGTTGACCAGAATCCCATTGGGCGCTCGTCTCGCTCAAACCCGGTCACCTACATTAAGGCCTACGACGATATACGTTCTCTTTTCGCTGTACAAAGATTGAGCAAGATTCGCGGATATCAGGCCAAGCACTTTTCCTTTAATGTCGATGGGGGTCGCTGCGAAAAATGTAAGGGCGAAGGAGAAATTACAGTAGAAATGCAGTTTATGGCCGACGTGCATTTGGAGTGTGATGCCTGCGGCGGCAAGCGGTTCAAAAAAGAAGTGTTGGAGGTAAAATTTAATGGCGCATCCATTAGCGATGTCCTTGATATGACCATAGACGATGCCATTGCTTTTTTTGAGCATGGAAAACAACAAAAAATTGTTGCCAAATTGAGGCCTTTGCAGGATGTAGGTCTAGGCTATGTAACCTTGGGGCAGTCCTCTTCCACGCTTTCCGGAGGAGAGGCACAACGAATTAAGCTTGCCTCTTTTTTGGTGAAAGGTACCACGAAGGACAAAGCTTTGTTCATTTTTGACGAGCCCACCACGGGCCTCCACTTCCATGATATTAAGAAACTCTTGAAATCTTTTGACGCCCTATTAGATCGTGGTCATTCCATAGTGGTCATCGAACACAATATTGAACTCATAAAATGTGCCGATTATATCATTGACCTTGGGCCCGAGGGTGGGGAAAACGGTGGGAACCTTATGGTCCAGGGAACACCAGAAAAGGTAATACAAAACCAAAAATCCCATACCGCCAGGTATTTACGGGAGAAATTATGACGTAGAGGCCACGGAAGTCTTTTGAATTGTCAAAGTTTACATTTTTAGTAGTACCTCTTCGGAAATGAATTGAACATCTCTCCCCATTGCATCAATGACTATTAACTCACAATTCCCCCTCTTAAAGGCTTAAGAATTCCTTTCATTAGTTCCGATTTCCAGCTCATAAAAAATTGCACTTACAGTGTTGGAAACCCAAACATGAAGTTAATAACTAAGTTTTATGAATTTGTTATGATTTGATTTAAGTAATTCAAAATCAAATAGTTATACTCTTTTGAAATATTTTGGCACGCTGTTTGATTCCTCATAATCGGAATGCAAATAGTTGCTTCCAGAACCTGCCTGTCGGGAGACGGGTTTAAAAATCGCTTATTATGAAACAGTTAGTACTCTTATTTACAGCCCTAGTCTTGGGAACCACGGGTACCCAAGCTGTAAGCACGGAAAATAGCACTGCAATCAGCAGCGCCTATCGATTCAATAACTCCTTCATCTTTGTAGAGGACGGTATTACATTTTCAGTGTATCCCGATGGCGAATTTGATTTTTATATAGACAACCGAGCCAATTTTGGCGCCAATGTCAACATTGGTCGTACCAATTTTACCTTCAACTCGGGATTCGATTATAATCCTTTTGTTCAGTATGATGATTATGGTGCGGTGATACAAGTTGAGAACGTACCCGTCTTTTATGACCACTTTGGGCGCGTGGCACAAATCGGTGGCATTTTTATAAACTACCGAAATGGGTTTGTATCCCGATTAGGCGGCATGAACGTTTTTTACAATAATGGCGTATATGCCTATCATACCGGTTTTATTAATGTATTTAACAGACGCTATATCTTTAGGCCCTTCCACAGGTTTTTTGTGCGGCCTGCATTAGGATTCTGTTTGGTGTACAATAGACCCTATCGAAGGTTTTACAACCCTATCCGATATACTTGGTACAGACCATACCGATACAATACGCGTAGG
This sequence comes from Ulvibacterium sp., assembly GCF_028285715.1. GTDB lineage: Bacteria > Bacteroidota > Bacteroidia > Flavobacteriales > Flavobacteriaceae > Ulvibacterium. The sequence goes on along the minus strand of NZ_JANQOO010000035.1, from coordinate 474,372 downwards.
GCCTTTGCCAGAATTGGAAGGGAACACAGGTTCAACCGGGTCCGTAGGGAACGTGCCCGAATTTATAGAAATGACCGAAGGGTGGCCGTACGCCAGAATACAAGGAGAGCAGAAGCTATTCGTACGGACAGGGGTGTCGCCCGAAGGAACAACAACGTGGCGCGTACCAATCGTACTGTAACCCAAAGAGGTAATGTTTCCAGGAGCAATGCTCGGAGGACCGAAGCCGTTAGGACAGAAAGGAACGTTACTAGGAGGAATAATACCCTAGCACGTACCAATCAAAGAGGTAACATTACCCGTAATGACAGCCGAACGGTACGCAGGGATGCTGCCATACGTTCCAACAATACGCGGGGAACTGCAGTAGATCGATCTCGAAAAATAGAGAACCTTAACATCCGTAAAGCAGATGCACGGCCCGAAAGACAAAAAACGGTTACGCAGCGTTCTACTACGGTACGCAATCCCAAAAGGAGCGCAGTGACCAAAAGAACGGTAACGCGTAGTACCAAAACCTATAAAAGCCCACAAAGGGCAACAACTAATAGGTCGGTACGCAAAGCGGCGCCGACACGAAATAGAAGCAACAACGTTGCTTCGGGTGGGAACTCAAGAAAAACAGTAAGTAAAGCTACTTCCAGAAGTACAAGAAGTAATGGAGCTCGATCACAATCCAGAAGTTCCAGAAGATATTAAAAATAGTTTTTAGGTTGGTTAGTTGTTTAGCTCCGTAGTTGGATTCGTCCGCTACGGGGTTTTTTAATTTGGTCCATTGCAGAATCCCATGGAACCTTATTAAACAAAAAGTAGTGTGCCCCACCCATACCGAAATAAACCGTACTATCCAATATATGATTATAATTTCGGAGGAGTCTTTCCCAGAATTTTGGAAATCAAGTTAAAAACGTCTTCGGATAGTTTGAACCAATAGAGCCCTACCGTATAAATGGCCGTTATCAGTACACCCTTGAGTACAATGTTTATGATGGGATGAAAGGAAAACTGCACATAATAAAAGACCAAGCCCATGAAAAGCAAAAACACCAACACCTTAAGGGTTTCCCGGGTAAAAGGTAGCATATTGAATTTTAATCTTACATAAAAAAGTTTAATAGTGTTGTAGAGACAAATGGCCAAAAAAGTTCCAAATGCAGCTCCTTCGATACCATAGGTCGGGATGAGCCAAAGATTGAATACTATTATCGAAAGGGCAAGTAATACTCCCATAGCCAATAGCGAGCGATAGTATTCGGAGTTGTAAAGAATTGAATTGTTATTTCCCAAAACCGAATCGTAGACTTTGGCCAACCCAACAAAAAAGACAATTATAAAGCCATTTCGGTATTCTTCGGGAAGCAATAGGTACAAGTCGTTCAGGTTAAGTATAATTAGCAAAAACAATAATCCCGAAATGATAAATAACGTTAAAGAGCTTTTTTGATAAAGGCTTTTTAGTCCTGCTCTATCATTTTTTGTTAGCAATTCAGCGGTAATCGGATAGGTAATCTGATGCATAGATCGGGAAGGTACGATTATGGTCGTTGCAATATAGACGGCCACTCCATAATACGCCACATTTTCAATCTGAACAAATTGGTTGATCATAAACTTATCAATTTCCAGAATGATTATGGCCGCAGATCCACCTAATATAATAAGGGTACTGTAGTAAAGGATACTTTTGGTATTTGATGGAAAGTTAAAAGACAGTTTAGGCATCCGCAACCGATAGGCATACACCTTCATAAGAATTGCCCGAAGCATATAAAGTGCCACCAGCGCCTTCAAAAAAACAGGTACTGAAATGAATTCAAAATGGACCATGACTAAAAGCACCATAACGACAATCCGATTGAATACCTCTTTCATAAAATTGCCAAAAACCGATTTCATCTGTACTTTGGCCCAAGCATAGAATATTTCAAAATACGCCATCGCCATTCCAATCAAAAAGATATACCATACGTATTCCCGGACCATAGGATTTTCCCTTGATAAAAAACTACCAATGACATCATAGGCCAAGAAGGAAATGACGGCAAGAGGAAGTATCAGTAATAAGGGTAAAAGCAACATTAGGCTCAGGAAACCATCAGAGTTGCGGCGGTCTGCAAACGTACTGTAAAATTTAACCAGGGTATTGGGTACACCAAAGGCCAATAGAGGCATTAAGATGGCAGAGGTAGAGAGAATTACCGTTACTAGACCGTAGTATTCATCGGTTAAAAACCGGGTGTATAAGAAAAGAGTATTCATGGCAGCAATACCAAAACCTACATAGGTAATTACGGTGTTGCTCAATGACTGTCTTAATACTATACCCATTAGAGATATTCGGCCAGTTGTTTGGTCAAGGCCTTACGGCTGTATTTTTCAATACCTTTTGACGCTAAATTTAGTTCTCCTTTCCTATATAGGGCAAACCATTCTAAAAGTACATTTTTCAGTCGGGAATAATCTTGGTAAAGTAACACTTTGCCCGTATTTGTCCCAGAAATGATCGTGCTTGCATCCCAACCCTCGGGACCAATAGCCAAAATAGGACGCCTAGCCGCCATGTATTCAAATAATTTTCCTGGAATAATCCCTTTGGTCTCTTCGGAATCTATTTCTACCAAAAGTAAAATCTGCGTTTCTCTCTGTCTTTGAAGCGCTTGGTCATGGGGTACATAGCCCCTAAGATGAATATAAGGGGTCAGTTCATGCTCATGAAGGCTATCCAAAACATCCTCACTTACTACGCCTACGAATTCCAATTGCAACTCCTTTCTAAAAATTTCGTCTTCCCTCGCCATTTCCGATACTACCTTCCATAGATTCTCGGGGTTCCGACCCGTAAGCAAAGATCCAATATGGGAAATGGTAAATTTCCCATCCAAATTGGCACCTCCCGAATAGCTGGAATCAAAACCATTGGTTATCAACTCTATGGGCTTCTTTGTTTTGGCTTTAAACTCCTTCCGCGTAGTATCACTTGTGGTCAACAACAAATCGGCTGTATTAAGCACCGAACGTTCCAAAGCCCTATGCTTTCGTTGGGAAGATACTGTAAGTCTGAGCTTTTTATGATACCCAATGGAGGTCCAAGGATCTCTAAAATCGGTAATCCATTTCACCTGGTGCTTCCGCTTTAACCGCTGCCCGATTAAATGAACACTATGCGGAGGGCCTGTTGTTATGACCGACTTTATGTCTTCCTTTTCCAGTAATTGAGATAGGTAAAGCACCGAGGGTTTCACCCAATATTTCCTGGCATCCGGAATAAAAAAATTACCCCGGACCCATAACATAGCTTTTTCCAGAGCGGATTGATTTTTGGTTCTAATAATGCCCGAACTGATACGTTTGGTTTTTTTTGAGGAAAGGATTTCCGCAAAACGATAAGGTTCAAAAATAGGTTTTCTATGCACAATAACCCCTTCGGGAACTTCATCCAATAAGGAATTGTCCTTAATAGGATAGTGTGGGTTCTCGGGTGCAAAGACAATAGGGTCTATTCCAAAATCGGGTAGGTATTTTACAAATTTCAACCATCGTTGTACTCCAGGCCCACCAGCTGGCGGCCAATAGTAGGTGATGATAAGCACCTTTTTCATTGGGTGGTTATATTTTCCTTCTTTCGGGAGCTCCAAAAGGTAAATCCTAGTCCACCTAGAATTACCAATCCCAGGAGGATAGAACTTGCTAGGGTAATTTGACTTCCCACAGCAACTATTTCCGGTTCAAACTTGAACTCAATGGTATGCTCCCCTTCCGGAAGCATCAGCGCCCTTAAAACATAGTTAACCCTAAAATGCTTTTTGCGTTTTCCATCTACATAGGCATTCCAACCCCAGGGATAATACATTTCCGAAAAAACAGCGGCCCCTGACCTGGAGTTTTTGGATTTATAGGTTAAATGATTGGGCTCGTAATCCGTCAAAGTAATGGAAGCAGTTGAATCTACAATAAAATTAAAGCGGTTAACATTGGGGAATTTGGCAGAGTTGACAACAGCCCTTCTTTTTGTATCCAAGCTGTCCAAAGCTAGAATTTCAGCATTGGAATGCTCTACGGGCAACAATTTTTCAACAAACCATGCGTTGCCATGGGCATCAGGATTCAATACCGGGTAACTCCTACCCTCTTCATCTTGTTGAACAACATATTTAATGTTCAACATATTAAGAATCCCTATGTTTCCCTGAGCTATATGAAAGTAGAACAAATCCTCCATACCAGCAGGTTTGGCCGCATGATAACCGGATATGGTTTTATGAAAATAAGAGGTACGCGCACCCTCAAAACCCTGGGTTTGGTCAAATACCCGGAAATAGGTCGTATCCTTAAGAATTTCCATATCTGCCGGAGTTTCCTGAAATGGCCGCGTCATGCGCCTTTTGGCAACAAAATTTTCTGCGTTAACATATCTGAGGTTTACACCGACTAAATCGGATACCAAGAATAGCCCAAGTAGAATAACCATAATGTTTTGCTTGACTTTTTCTTTCAGAAATAGCCAAATGGTCAAAGCAGCCAAAAACACATAGATAAGGGAGCGCAAAAGGTCACTGGTGTATACAGCTTTTCTGTCGGACTGGATAAGATCTAACATTTCTTCCCCATAATATCGTTTTAAGGTGTCATCATGATAACCAGAAAAATCAAACATTCCCTTTACCAGAAACAACAGGATACCAAACCCGAAAACAATAAAAAATGAAGTCCTTAAGGCTTTTATCTTATCAGCCTTTGAAATTGTATCCTTAAAAATTGCCTGTAGGGCCAAAATTGCCAAAATCGGGGCACAGAGTTCCAAAATTACTTGAATGGAAGATACCGCCCGAAATTTGTCATAAAGCGGAAAATAGTCGATCATAAAATCGGTCAAAAAACTAAGGTTCTTTCCCCAAGAAAGGAATAAAGACAGTAAGGTAGCTCCCAAAAGCCACCATTTTGACTTTCCTTTAACCAAAATGAGACCTAGAACGAAAAGAAAAAAGACAATGGCCCCAATATAGGCAGGGCCTGAGGTACCTGGTTGATTGCCCCAATATAACGCTATTCCACTGGAGAAGGCAAGGGCCTGGCCACGTGGAATTCCCTGATCTATCAGAAAACCATAGGTCTTGGAATCTTCTCCTAGATTTTCTTGGGATGAGCCTCCGAAAAGGCGGGGTACAAATAAATTCATGGATTCCGAAATTCCATAACTCCAACGGGTAATATATTCCTTATCCAAGCCATCTAGATTCTCCTTAGGATTGCCTTGATAGTCCACGGTCAATTCAGATTTTCCGCGGGTGCTCCAATCGGCGTATTCCTTGGTAGCCATTAGACTGGTTGCATTGGCCGCAATACCTAAGACTACTGCCATGACCAAAATTCCGACGGAAACAAAAAAGTGTTTTACCTGCTTCTTTTTTATGGCATAAACAAGATATACGAGGCCCAATATCAGAATCAACAACATACCGTAGTATGTCATTTGATAATGGTTTGCCACAACCTCCAAGGCCATGGCAATAGCAGTAAGCACAAAGCCCCAAAGGTACTTTTTTCGAAAGGTCAATACGATTCCTCCCAAAAGTATAGGTAAGTATCCCATGGCATGGGCCTTGGCATTATGCCCCACTCCGAGAATAATGATTAAATAGGTAGAGAAACCAAAGGCCAAAGCTCCCAAAATAGCAAGACGATACTCTACTTTTAAACAAGATAGCAGTATATAAAATCCTATAAAGTATAGAAAAAGATAATCCGCCGGACGCGGCAAAAAGCGAATTAATCTATCCAGTTTCTTTACGTAATCGTGTGGATAGTACGCACCCAATTGATAGGTGGGCATCCCCCCAAAGGCACTGTTGGTCCAATAGGGCTCCTCCCCTGTTCGTTTTCTGAAATCATTCTGTTCCTTGGCCATACCCGTAAACTGAATGATATCCGATTGTTCTATGACCTTTCCTTGTAGAACCGGATGAAAATACGTCAAGGCAACTACAACAAAAAAAACGGTGACAAAAAAATGGGTAAAAAGAGCTTTAAGCGAGTTCTTCATTGGTCAATGCGAAAGTTGATCAAGGCAAGATAATCAATCAATTTCCTCAAAGTCAATATATTCCCCTACTTTTTTGGAGGAGTTGAATTTTTTGGAAGGTTTCTTGTCAATGATAACATCCCCAATAGATTCATCTTGCTGCCCGTTCTGTCTTGCAAACTCGTCAAACCTTTCCTTAAAATGGGCTTCTGTTTTCTTAGCGGCATAGCTAAAAAGCCTTGGAGCAAACATTCTGAAGAGCATCTTTACAAGATAGTAAATCAGCAGAAGTATTAAGATTGCTTTTAAAAACCCCATATTATTTTAATTGCGTTATATCAAAAGTACAATTCTAACGTTGTATTATCAGGGCAAAAGTGCTAAAATAATGATAAAACCATTAAACGATATGCCCATTTAGACCATTAATCAGCAGTTCAAAGATGAAGCAACTCGTTTATTTGATTGTATTTAGCTTTTCAATTTCTTCATTTTCGCAGTATACCGATGTCATAAACTCCAACAGGCCGGGACTTTCCGTAAGCGCCTATGCCGTAGGAAAAAATGTGGTTCAAGCTGAGATGGGTGTCTTTTTCGAACAACGGGACCATACCCTACTGAATACCCAATCCAATATCTGGGGAACCGACATTGCCTTACGATATGGACTTTTGTTCGAAGAATTGGAACTGCATTGGGAAGGTACCTTTCAAAACCAGAACATTACATTCGTAAACTTTGGAATCGAAGAATCACGCACCAATTTTGGCATGAATCGTTTAGGCCTCAAATTTTTGATCTATGATCGTTATAAGGCTCCGGAACGTAACAAGCCCAATTTGTACAGCTGGCGCGCCAACAATCTATTTCAGTTAAAAAATCTTATTCCCTCGGTTTCGGTTTATGCCGGTGCCAATTTTGTCCTAGGGGACAATCCATTCTTCGTGGGAGACCCCACAGTATCACCCCGTGTTATGGTAGCAACACAAAGCAGGCTTACCCCAAGGTTTGTATTGATTTCCAATATCGCCTACGATCGGATAGGTACCGACTTTCCGGAGTGGAGTTATTTGGTTTCGCTATCCCATGCTTTTAGAAACCCGAAATGGAGTGTTTTTGTAGAGAATCAAGGTATCGATAGCGACCGATATTCCGATATTCTTTTACGAAGTGGTGTGGCCCATTTGTTCAGCGAAAATTTACAGGCGGATATCAATCTTGGGGCCAGCTTTAAAAACAACCCTTCCCGAATATTTGTGACCATGGGAGCATCCTACCGGTTCGATTTTCATAAGGATACCTTTAAACCGATTGACGAACAAAAAGCTGGAGAAAATGGAGGTCCAATTCAAAAGAACTCCATGAAGAAAAAGGAACGTGAGGAAAGGAAGAAACTAAAAAGGCAGAAAAATGGACTCGGCGCAGAGGACGTTGATCTCGGACCTTCCAAAAAGCAACTGCGGAAATTAAGAAAGGAACAGAAAAGGAAAAAACAGGGATAGGGGTATTCTATGGTTTTATCCTTTTGGAAGTAGTTCTAATCCATCATTGACAATTTACAGGGCAAGGATTTTATTCCCTAGTTAAATATCCCTAATATTGACCCTACAAAAACAACCGTATGGTCACCCTCAAAGAGGTCTTATCCAAATCCGACCTTAAGAACTTTGTAAAGTTTCCCTTTTCCTTGTACAGGAATTCCCCCTATTGGGTGCCGCCTATCATCAAAGAAGAATTGGAAACTTTTGACAAGACCAAAAATCCCGCATTTGAAACTTCCGAGAGTTGGCTTTTTTTAGCTTATAAAAATGAGGAAATCGTAGGACGTGTGGCCGCCATTATTAACTGGATGGAGGTCAACGAAAAAAAAATCAAGAAAATCCGTTTCGGTTGGTTTGACTTTATCGATGATATAGAAGTTTCAGAGGCGCTGTTGAACAAAGTGAAGGAGATAGGCGCTGAAAAGGCATTGGAGCATATGGAAGGGCCTATGGGTTTTTCTAATTTGGACAAGGTTGGGGTGTTGACCGAAGGGTTTGACCATATTGGATCTATGGTCACATGGTACAATTATCCTTACTATAAAGAGCATTATGAAAATTTGGGGTTTGTTAAGGAGAAGGAATATATGGAAAACAAATTTCCCATCAGCAACGCAAATCCTGAAATTTTCACCAAATTGAACGAACTGGTAAAGCGTAGATATGGTCTTAAGGAAGTTAATTTCTCAAAAACAAAGGATATTCTTCCCATGATAGATCGGATGTTCGATCTGTTCAACGACACATATGCCAAGCTCTCTTCCTTTATACCAGTCACGGAGATTCAAAAATCTTATTTTAAAAAGAAATACATCGGTTTTGTGGATCCCGAGTACATTAAATTCATTGTGGACAAAAATAACAACCTCATCGCCTTTGCCATTGTTATGCCCATATTTTCGAAAGCGTTGCAAAAGGCTAAGGGTAAGTTAATACCTTTTGGAATATTTCATCTTTTAAACGCCAAAAGGAACAGTAAGGATGTATTGTTTTACCTGATAGGCATACATCCCGAATATCAAAATAAAGGGGTTACGGCCATTATTTTCAATGAATACTACAAAACCTTTATGGAAAAGGACATCGAGATGTGCTATCGCACCCCGGAGCTGGAGGAAAATATAGCCATTCGCCAAATGTGGAAACACTTTAACCCGACTATCTACAAGCGCAGAAGAACCTATCGCAAGAATTTATAATACAATCTTGAAGACAAACCCCCTTAACTATAATAAAGGTTTGGCAAGACCTACTGAAAAATCAAGTTTATTCCCCCATTGCTGCCGCCACGGCGGCGGATAATTTCTTATACACACCTTTCTGAAGTCGTTCCCGAATGGCGGAAAAAGCATCAAGGGTTTCCTCAATGTCCTCCATAGTGTGGGTAGCTGTCGGAATCATTCTTAATAAAATCAATCCTTTAGGTATTACAGGGTAAACCACTATAGAACAGAATATTCGATGATTTTCTCGAAGGTCTTTTACCAATGCCATCGCCTCAGGAATACTTCCGTTTAAATAAACCGGTGTTACACAGGTATTGGTGTTACCTATATCAAAACCCCTGTTCTTAAGTCCGTTTTGCAATGCATTTACATTTTCCCACAACTTGGCCTTAAGTTTAGGTTGGGTCCGTAACATTTCTAACCGCTTAAGAGCCCCCTTCACATAAATCATAGGTAGGGACTTGGCGAACATTTGGGACCGCAAATTGTATTTGAGATAGTCTATAATTTCCTTATCTGCCGCCAAAAACGCACCAATACCCGCCATAGACTTGGCAAAAGTGGCAAAATATACGTCAATATCGTCCTGAACCCCCTGCTCTTCCCCTGCACCTGCACCGGTAGCTCCCAAAGTTCCAAAGCCATGGGCATCATCCACCAACAACCTGAATTTAAATTTTTGCTTCAGGGCAACTATTTCCTTTAATTTACCTTGTTCTCCCCGCATACCAAAAACACCCTCGGAAATAACGAGAATGCCTCCTCCGGTCTGTTCGGCCATCTTGGTCGCCCTCTCCAAATTCTTTTCTAGGCTATCAACATCATTATGTTTAAACGTAAATCGTTTCCCCATATGCAGACGCACCCCATCAATGATACAGGCGTGTGAATCCACGTCATATACTATAATATCGTCTTTGGAGACCAAAGCATCGATCGCGGACATAATACCTTGGTAGCCAAAATTCAATAAATACGCAGATTCTTTATCTACAAAATCGGCCAGCTCCCGCTCCAACTGTTCATGGTAATCCGTGTGGCCGCTCATCATGCGAGCCCCCATTGGGTAGGCCGCACCATGTTCCATGGCCGCCTCACCATCAATCTTTTTAATCTCAGGTAAGTTCGCCAGACCTAGGTAATCATTAATACTCCAAGTAATGACTTCCTTTCCTTGAAACTTCATTCGGTTGGAGATAGGGCCTTCCAATTTAGGGAATACAAAATAGCCTTCAGCCTGTGAGGCCCATTTTCCCAGAGGGCCCTTATTTTCGATTATTCTATCAAATAAGTCTCTCATGTAGCTTGGGTTGATTTTAACTGCAAAAATATGGATTTTTACCTTGGATTCATAAATTTTTGACCTGTAAACAAAAAAGCAATACCGTATGGGCATTGCCTTTTAATTACCATTATTAGAACAATACGATTATTTTATAAATTGGATTTCCTGTGTTTCCTCAACCGTATTGCTATCAAAGAAGCCTTGATCTTCCATCCACTTATCCGAATATATCTTACTCATATAGCGTGATCCGTGATCTGGGAAAATCATCACTACATTACTGTTCTTATCAAAGATATCCTTTGTACTCAATTGTTTTATGGCCTGCATTACGGCGCCACTGGTATAACCTACGAACAGGCCTTCAGTCCTGGAAATCTCCCGTGCGGTATGTGCACTTTGTTCATCGGTAACCTTAATGAACTCATCAATGGCTTCAAAATCGGTAGCCGCGGGAATGAGGTTCTTTCCCAAACCTTCAATTCTATAGGGATAGATTTCCTTGGAATCAAATTCGCCCGTTTCATGATATTTTTTTAATACCGAACCATAGGCATCCACTCCTATAATTCGGATAGCGGGATTCTGTTCCTTTAAAAACCGGGCTGCGCCTGAAATTGTTCCCCCTGTACCACTACAGGCGACCAAGTGCGTTATTTTGCCATTAGTCTGTTTCCAAATTTCTGGTCCGGTAGTATTGTAATGGGCATCTATATTCAGTTCATTGAAATATTGATTTATATAGATGGAACCCTTGGTCTCCTCGTGTAATCTTTTGGCCACCTGGTAGTAAGATCTTGGATCATCCGCACTTACATGTGCCGGACAAACATAAACCTTGGCACCCATGGCCCGAAGCATATCGATCTTATCCTTTGAGGATTTGGAGGTTACCGCAAGAATACATTCATATCCTTTGATAATGCTTACCATAGCCAAACTAAAACCTGTATTTCCCGAAGTGGTTTCGATTATAGTGCTACCCTCGGAAAGAATTCCTCTTTTCTCCGCTTCCTCTATGATATAGGCAGCCACGCGATCTTTTGAAGAATGGCCAGGATTGAAAGCTTCGACCTTGGCATAGAAATTTCCCTTGAGATTGGAGGTTATTCTATCTAATTTTATAAGTGGGGTATTTCCTATGAGTTCCAGGACATTGTTGCAAGCATTAATCTCATGTTCCATAAAGGCGGTATAAATTTTTGAATCAAATGAACCATTGAAAAGTCCCTAAAATTCTTGGGCAAAATTACATTTTTTTTTGAATTATTAAATTTTCCCTTCCAAATCCAATAGAAAGGCATATTCCTTAGCGGTTTCCTTCAATGCCTCAAAGCGGCCCGAAGCCCCTCCGTGACCTGCTTCCATATTAATATTGAACAACAAAAGATTATCGTCCGTCTTGAGTTCACGAAGCTTCGCTACCCATTTGGCGGGTTCAAAGTATTGTACCTGAGAATCATGAAGTCCTGTTGTCACCAACATATTGGGATATGCCATTGCCTTAACATTATCATAGGGGGAATAGGATTTCATATAGTCGTAGTACTCCTTTTCATTCGGATTACCCCATTCATCGTACTCTCCGGTGGTAAGGGGTATGGAATCATCGAACATAGTGGTGATTACATCCACAAAAGGGACTTGCGCAATAATGCCATTATAGAGTTCCGGGGCCATATTGGCCACTGCCCCCATAAGTAGTCCTCCTGCCGATCCGCCCATTGCATACAAATGGTCGGGCGATGTATATCCCTTCTCAACCAAATAGCGGGAACAATCTATAAAATCCGTGAAGGTGTTCTTCTTCTTTAAGAGTTTGCCATCCTCGTACCAAGGCCGGCCCAAATACTCCCCTCCACGGATATGGGCCAGCGCAAATACAAAGCCACGATCTAATAAGCTTAAACGCACTGTTGAAAAATTGGGGTCCAGGGTAACGCCATAGGAACCGTAGGCATATTGCAAAATGGGAGTGTTCCGGCTTAATGGAGTGTCCTTATGGTACACAATGGACATTGGGATCCTTGCGCCGTCCTTGGCATCGGCCCATATTCGTTTTTCCAAATAATTCTCCTTCTTGAATAGGCCTCCAAGGACCTCCTGCTCCTTTTTGACTTCCTTTCCCTTGGTCTTCATGTCAAAATCAATTACTGAACTTGGAGTGGTCATGGAGTTATACCCATATCGCAAAGTATCCGTATCGAATTCTGGATTTCTACTAACGTAGGCCGTGTAGGTTTCACTATCAAAAGGAAGATAATACATATCCGAATTGTCCCATCGCGTAATTTTGATCCGATTTAGTCCATTTTCACGCTCAGAAAGCACATAGTAATCCTGGAATATCTCAATATCCTCCAAAAGGACGTCCTCCCTATGTGGAATGAACTCTTCCCATTTTTCTGAAGACGTGTCTTTTTCACTGGCCTTCATCAATTTAAAGTTAGTTGCCCTATCCTTATTGGTCAACACGTAAAAGGCATCTTCGTAATGGACTATTGAGTATTCCAATCCTCTTTCCCGTGGAGAAAAAATCTTGAATTCACCATCCGGTTCGTCGGCCCTGAGCGTTCTAAATTCCGAGGTTAACGTGCTATAGGATCCAATTACTATATATTTTTTGGATTTTGTCTTATATACATAGGTGCCAAAGGTCTCGTCCTGCTCACGAAAAACCTCTATATCCATAGAGGACGCCGTTCCTAATTTATGCTTCAGAATGCTATCGGCCCGCAAGGTAACGGTATCTTTCTTTACATAGAAAAGCGTTTGGTTATCATCTGCCCAAACGGATCCACCAGTGGTATTATCAATCTTATCACCGTATATTTCCCCGGTCTCCAAATTTTTGATTCTTAGGGTGTACTGTCTTCTAGAAACCGTATCCACCCCAAAGGCCGCCATTTTATTGTCCGGGCTAATGCTGATTCCTCCTATGTTGAAATAGTCCAGACCCTCGGCCATTTCATTGCCATTGAACATAATCTCTTCCTGGGCGTCCAAGGAACCTTTAAATCTACTATAAATAGGGTATTCCTTTCCTGTCTCATAGCGGGTGACGTACCAATAACCATTGCGCTTGTATGGCACCGAAGAATCATCTTCCTTAATCCGTGACTTCATTTCCTTGAACAACTTTTCTTGAAAATCCGCAGTATGTTGCGTTAATCCGGAATAGTACGCGTTTTCTTGTTCTAAATGGGCTATTACCTCCTTATTGTCCCTTTCGTTGAGCCAATAATAATCATCTACCCTAACTTCACCATGTGCCACCAATTCCTTAGGTATTTTTTTGGCTACTGGAGCTGTTATGTCCGTCATATTTTTATTTTGCTGTGTACAGGAAAAGGCAAAAGTAATATATCCCAAAAAAACTATTGAGCGTTCCGCTTTGCTAAACATGTAAATACAGTTATTTCGCACAATTTAGTAATTTTGAAGCTAACTAATTCTAATTACATTGATATGTTCGGAGATATGATGGGCATGATGGGAAAACTCAAGGAAACCCAAAGAAAAGTGGAGGAAACCAAAAAACGCCTGGATACGGTAACACTGGATGAAAAGACTTCGGATGGGTTGCTAGCCGTTACCATCACGGCTAACCGCAAAATTAAAGAGATTCGGGTTGATAGTACGCTATTGATGGACAGGGAAAAGTTGGAAGATTATCTTGTTACAACGTTGAATAAGGCTATTGAAAGCGCAACACAAGTCAATGAAACCGAACTGGCCGCCGTGGCTAAGGAAGGTATGCCCAATATTCCAGGAATGGATCGCTTCTTCAAATGACCTGATTCCGGCCAAATGCGAAACTGATAGAGAAACCTTGCTTTTTTTAAGTGATTCTTTTGTGGTCTTTCAAATACAAAAGATGTAACTTTAGGAAAAGCTAGAGAATGATTGCAATTGAGAAAAACAATGGCAAGGGATACCGATTCATAGTAAAGTCAGAAAGCGGGCAGACTCTTTTGAGCAGTGTCCCATTTTCAAATAGATCAGAGGTCCGGAAGTCCTTGAAAACACTTGGGAACGCCAGAAACAAGCCCATTGGTTTTGAAAGAAAAACGGACCATGAGGGCAAGTTTCTCTTTAACTTAAAGGACAATGCGGGAAGTCTTATCGGACATAGTTCGCTTTATACTTCCGAGGCCGGAATGGAAAACGGCATAAAAAATTTGAAAAATAGAATACACAAATTGTCCGATTTGGGCGAACTATAGCACTTCCAAAGTGGATAGGAAAACATTATGCATCTCGTCAGTATAATTCAGATGGGTTACAATCCTCAATTTTCCTTGGCCCATACCGATAATATACACATTTCTATCCTCCAATTTTCGAACAAACATTTCTGAGGACATTACCTCTTCATTGATTTCAAAAATGACGATATTGGTCTCTATGGGCTCAACTTTTTTAATATAGGGCAATCCTTGCAGGACTTCTCCGATTTCCCTGGCCTTGTCATGATCTTCCACTAGTCTTTGGAGATGATGATCTAGGGCGTAGCTACCGGCTGCCGCCAAATATCCGGCTTGTCGCATTCCTCCACCCAATATTTTGCGAATCCTAAGGGCCCTATCGATTTTTTCTTCGCTCCCGACAAGGACCGAGCCGACCGGGCAGCCCAAACCTTTGCTGAAGCATATGCTAATTGTATCAAAAAGGCCACCGTAATCTTCTGGGAGCTCTTCTTTTGCAACCAACGCATTCCATAGTCGTGCACCATCCAAGTGGTATCCTAAATTGTATTTCTCACACACTTTTTTTATTCGCTGTAATTCCCGGAAATCCCAACAGGCACCTCCTCCTTTATTAGTGGTATTTTCAATACAGACCAGGGAGGTAAATGGACTGTGATAGAAATCGGGAGGATTTACGGCTGCCTCTACTTGTGCAGCAGTCATCATTCCACGCATACCATCCACAAGCTTGCATGAGACCCCGCTATTGAAACTTGCTCCTCCCCCTTCATAGTTGTAGACATGGGCATATTTATCACAAATGAGTTGATCCCCAGGATTGGTATGCAGCTTTATGGCGGTTTGGTTGGTCATTGAGCCTGATGGGAAAAATAGGGCCGCCTCCTTGCCAAAAAGATTCGCTACTTTGGCTTCCAGGGCATTAACCGATGGGTCTTCCTTAAAGACATCGTCTCCGACCTCCGCGGTCATCATGGCTTCTAACATCCCAGGCGTGGGTTTAGTTACCGTATCACTGATAAGGTTTATTCTCAAAAGGATGTGCTTTTACAAAATTTTTGGTAAAACTCTCGTTCGAATATAAAACTTGTTTTCCAACTTTTTAGTGAAAACAGTCCATTCCTATAGGAGAGCCATCTGGTATTTTAGGAGCCGGATCCATTTTGAATTTGTCCGGGTGCTCATAGAAATTACGAATACGGCGTAACATTTCCAACGCATCGATCTGTTCCAGGGCCTTGCCAAAATTGGTCTCGTTTATACTTTTGATCTTATCATTGGCCAAAGCATTTACACCGGGGTGTACATTTTTGCTGGCGGCCAAATTCATCAAGTGATCCAGTACCTTAAAATTGATACTGTTTTGTACCTCGAACAAATAGGGATCTTTATGGACTCTTCCCAAGGTATTTACGATTACCATGTCCAATACCCTTTCAAGACCCAAGCTTTTCGGATCCAGCGCTTTTTGTTGTATCAAACGGGATGCCCGTTCCGGATGCAACAAAAAACCCAATGTCATATCGGCGGCGGTTTCGGCAGCGGATAACGGATCAAAAGAAATTCCGGTCTTTCCTTTAAGGGATTCCCTGGTTCGTGGATAGCCGAAAGCCCTCGGGGGAAACAAAGACAATTTTTCCTTGGGAACGGCGATTACGGATGCATTTAAGGTTTTTAACAAGACCACCAGGGCCTGTTGCTGTATAGCTGAATTTACCGTTTCAACTGCGGTTTGCCCATCGCCCTTTACCGCATAATTGTATTCCATTCCACCTACTACTTTGGCTACAGCTTCAGTTTGATAGCGATGAAAGAAATACAACGGAACAAATACGTCTTCCAAAACGGTATTTGGTTCGCCGGCACGGATATTATCCAGTGAAAAGTTGGAAATCGCCGTCTTCCTCACTTCAAGTACCCTATCCAATTCCTCGCTTACATTGGTTCCATTATCCCACAAATGCGCCAAGATATGGGAGCTCCCCGGCGGCCTCGCATCCTGGTCGGTAATGTAATGCAGGCCATCTTGGTTCGCTTTCTTCAAAATTTGGCCGAGTCCTTTTTTTTCATCGGTACCTTCCGGAAAATCCGTATAGGAGTAAGCAACCGTTACCTTGTCCCATTCCCCGATTCCCGTGGCGTAAGCATTCGAAAAATCAATTTCCTTTTTTTTGACCGAAAATTGGGGGTGAGGGTAATCCATTACTGAAGCCCTATCGTTGGTGCTAGCGGCAAAATTATGGGCAAACCCCAGCGTATGGCCAATTTCGTGTGCGGAAAGTTGTCGAATCCGGGCAAAGGCCAATTCCAACATAGGCTCATAGTTATCATCCCTTTCGGCAAAGGGTTTGTTCATCAAAGCCTGTGCTATTAAGAAATCCTGGCGGATACGCAAGCTGCCCAAACTTACGTGTCCTTTCATAATCTCCCCGGTACGCGGGTCTGTAATGCTACTTCCATAGCTCCACCCCCTAGTGGAACGATGTATCCATTGAATCACATTATAACGTACATCCAGAGGGTCTGCACCGTCAGGTAATATTTTCAATTGAAAGGCATCTTTATATCCAATGGCCTCAAATGCCTCGTTCCACCACATTCCACCTTCCAACAAGGCGGAACGGACCGGTTCCGGAGTACCATTGTCCAAATAATATATTATGGGCTCAACGGCCTCACTAACTTTTAAGGAAGGGTCTTTTTTACGTAACCGATGTCGGGTAATGAAACGTTTTAAGATAGGTTCCTGGATTGGAGTGGCATAATCGTAATAGGAAAAAGGATAGGAACCACAACGGGGATCAAATTCCCGTTTTTGATATCCATCATCCGGCAATTCAATAAAGGAATGGTGTTGGGCTACGGTAACCAGAGAGGGATTCGGAGTAACTGACCTGATCCAATCGCCTTCGGAATCTCCTTCAAAAGTCAACATAACATCAAACTCCACATTTTTTGGAAAGGCCTTGGTACGGTCCAAATCCACCGCGCTTCTAGACTTATCCAACTTATAGGCTCCTTGTTCACTTTTTTTTAATCGTTGCGAAACTCCATGTGCATCGCGCATCAAAAAATCGGTAAGGTCAATAATGTAACCGCCATCGATTTCTTTTTCAATTTCAGCACCATAAAGCACCGATTTTGCAAAGGCTTGTCCAACGGATTGCCTTTCCTGGGTATTATCCGTAAGAGCTCGAAACTTAAGGTTGGGCTGTATCAAAAAAAGCTTGTTCCCGGTCTTTTTAAAATAAGCCACCTGTTCATTGCCCAGTTGTCCGCGGTCCAGTCCAATATCATTGCTACCAATGCCACTACTAAGGGAGTACACGTAGAGGAATTCCTTTTCCAAAGCATCAACCTCCAAATACACTTTTCCATGGGTTTCGTCATAGTAAAAGTCAAAGAACCCATCGAATTTTTTATAGTTTGTGTTCGTTTCGTCAAATTGGGCAATTAGGGGATGAACAAAACATATTGAAATACAAATAAAGAAAAGATACTTCATAGGATTGGGGTACTGCGTTGGACATCTAAAAATATGGAAAAAACCTCAAATTCGGATGCTCCTTTGTCATTCTAGCCTAAAAATAAAAATGACAGAAATCGCGCTTTATTTTTAAGCGTATATCTAAAAAACAATACTATTATTAGGGATTTCACATGGTAAGATCCGTCGAAAACCGCTATATTAAGGGAAAAGAAAACAGCATGGACAACCTCGAAAACCAGATTTTCGCATCGTACCAAAGAAACCCTGATCTGTTCGATGAAATATTCGATGAAAATGGTGTTGTTAAGGATGTCTACAAAACCTTGTTCAATCTATATGGAGGACATTCCATTCAAGATTACGTCCGTTTGAACGAGAAGGCCAAATCTTCATTCTTTAACCAGGGGATTACATTTCAAGTATATGGAGAAAAGGATGCCAAAGAGAAGATTTTTCCTTTTGACCTTTTTCCACGCATTATAGATACAGCGGAGTGGGACATTATAGAAAGAGGGTCTATACAACGAAGCAGGGCACTCAATCTATTTCTATGGGATATTTATCATGATAAAAAAATACTTAAGCAAGGTATCGTGCCATTGGAACTTGTGAGCTCATCCGATAACTATCTTCATCAAATGATGAACGTAAATCCGCCAGGCGGAATTTACAACCATATTTCCGGTACGGATGTCATAAAACATACCGATGGCAACTATTATGTATTGGAGGATAACATCAGATGTCCGTCCGGGGTGAGTTATGTTATCTGCAATAGAACTGCGCTTAAAAGAGCCCTTTTTGGTGTTTTTAATCACTATCAGACCCATACGGTCACCAACTATGCCGAAAATCTCTTGGATCTTCTGGAAACGGTAAAGCCTAAGGGCATCGACATCCCAAATACAGTGGTTATTACGCCTGGCATGTACAATTCCGCTTTCTATGAACATTCCTATTTGGCCAAGACTATGGGCGTAGAGCTCGTAGAAGGTCGCGATCTTTTCGTGGAAAACGATTTTGTCTACATGAAGACCATTCAAGGTCCGGAACGGGTAGACGTAATTTATCGTCGCATAGATGACCTATTTATTGATCCGTTGGAATTTCGTCCAGATTCGGCCCTAGGGGTCCCCGGTTTGTTCGCGGCCTACAAGAAAGGAAACGTAACGTTGGCCAACGCTCCCGGTACAGGTGTTGCCGATGACAAAGCGGTATATACATATATGCCCGAAATCATAAAGTATTACCTGGATGAGGAGCCTATTATTAAAAATGTGCACACGTACCACTGTAGTCGACCCGATGAACTAAAATATGTTCTGGAACATATTTCCGAGCTGGTGATAAAACCTGTTGATGAAGCTGGTGGCTACGGTATATCCATAGGGAACAGATTATCAAAGGAAGAAGTTGAGGAGGTAAAAAAACAAGTGGCCCAAAACCCAAGAAAATATGTGGCCCAACCTATTATGTCCCTTTCGGTACATCCTACCTATATTGATGAAAACGAATCATTTGAACAAAGACATATCGATTTAAGGACCTTTACCGTATTGGGCAAGGATCGGGAGTTTGTGCTTAAGGGAGGGCTCACCAGAGTGGCCCTCAAAAAAGGGAACTTAATCGTCAACTCCTCACAAGGTGGCGGTTCCAAGGATACTTGGGTCCTAAAAGATTGAGGGGCGGATTCTATGCGATTGGGATTTAAAAAGTAGAGCTATGAATTCATTCTATTAAGATCAAGGTAGGGTTATAGCACTAAAATCAAACCTAAAAAAATAAAACAAAAACCATATGCTAGCACGAGTAGCCAACAACCTCTTCTGGATGGGACGATATATTGAACGTTCCGAACATATGGCCAGATACCTCAATGTCAATTATTTTTCTTCTCTTGATGCGCCTAACCAGTTGTCCCAATCCCGTCAATTCGTATTACGTTCCATGTTGTTTATGGTCGGGGATGCCGAAGAAGATGAAAGCGTTGAGCTAAATGAGGATGAAGTGCTACAGAAAATTGCCCTGGACCATGAATGTGGATATTCCATAATTAACAATGTGAAATATGCCCGGGAAAATGCCAATAGCGCCCGTGATCTCATTTCTACGGAACTTTACGAGGCCATTAACAAATTCTATCATTTTATCCTTAACTATCCCGTGGATGTATTTGTAAAAAGGGGACTTTATGATTTCACCATAAACGTTACCGAAATGACCGCTATTTTACGGGGAAAAATAAGGGGTACCCTACTCCACGATGAGGTCTATGCTATCATTATGATGGGTATAAATATGGAGCGTGCCAACCAAATCATACGGATAATCAACGCAAAATATAACGATGCCCTCAAAGCGCAGGGGAGCTACGGCGACAAGTTTAGCCATAGTTTTGAATGGAGTACGCTATTAAAATGCGCAGAGTCCTATGATATGATGCGCAGGTTCTATAAAAAGACCCCAACCAGTATCACTACTTTGGAATTTCTGATATTGAACCCCAATTGTCCCAGGTCCATAATGAACAGTCTTAATCAAGTTTATAAGCACATTAGGGTGTTGGACCCAAGTAAAAAGTATAATAAAAATTCTACGGCCTTTTTGGTAGGGCGGGTACGTTCGGAGTATGAGTACAAATACATCGAAGAGATAGAAAGCAATATCAAGAATTTTATCGACACGCTGTTAAAGGAATTGATACAGATCAGTAAAAAAATGGAAAAGGAGTTTTTTAATTATTGACGTTTTTTCTTTGTTATATTTACTGTTCTCAACTTCCAATATGTACCAAGAGTATTCTATTAAGTATAGTGCAAAAAATCGGTATGAAACCTTAGTAAACGATGCGTATTGGCAATTTCTGATCATTCCAGAGGATAATAAAAGTCAACAGCTGGTATCTTGGGAATTCGCAAATTCACTCAATGATATCCACCAAACCTCCATCAATGGATTTGGTTTTAAAACTATTCGGGTGCATCCCGGCCAAAAATTCAATGAGATTTCGTTTGAGGCTTCTTTCACCGTGATTAAAAAGGAAGTCAATCCTTTTGATTTTTCCTTGCCACAGGACTCCACGGCCGATTGTGCAAAGTTGGACGATCTAAACTTTCAAATAGATTTTGAACCCTTTCTTAGAAAGACGAGGTTCACCAGCCTTTCAGAGTCCTATACCAATATCTTCCCCTTTGATAGGGACAAGACCATTTTTGAAAATATTCAGTCGCTTAACAAATGGATTTCCAAATATCTTTCCTTTCAACCTGGGGTCACTGATGTAAATACGCCCTTGGACACAATAATTAAGGAAAAACAGGGTGTTTGCCAAGATTTTACGCATTTGTTTTGCGCGTTGGCCCGGAAAAACAAAGTCCCTGCCAGGTATGTTTCGGGCTACCTTCATCAGGGTCATGGGTATTTTGGCGATTCCCAAATGCATGCCTGGGCCGAGGCTTACATCCCAGATGTAGGTTGGTTGGGCTTTGACCCTACAAATAATCTTCTGGCTAATACCAATCACGTCAAAGTCTGCCATGGTAAGGATTATACCGACTGTTCGCCTTTAAAAGGTGTGGTTTATGCCCCTGGGGAAAATACCACCATCCATTCCGTAAAGGTACTGTCAGAACAGCAACAGTAAACGATTTATACTACTAAGTTGCTTGTACAAAACGGAATTGTAGAACTATTTTTCTTGCATGGAAAGAACTGGACGAAACGATTGATTTTTGGCCCACTTCAAAAAAAGAAACCTATTTTTGTTGGAAATTGAAACCCATGATTACAACAGATCAATCCAAAGATCTTATTGAGCGCCTTGGTGCGCTAAGGAGGTATCTTTGACATCGATGCCAAACGTATAGAAATAGAGAACGAGGAAGAAAAGACGCTTGCCCCAAATTTTTGGGACAATCCTCAAGAGGCACAGGCCCATATGAAATTCATCCAATCCAAGAAACAGTGGGTGGACGATTATACCGAAGCTGAAACGCTAGTAGGGGATTTGGAGGTGCTATTGGAATTTATGGAGGCCGGGGAAGTTACCGAGACGGAAGTAGATACCCAGCACCAAAAGGCCCTAAATGCCTTGGAGAACTTGGAGTTTAAGAACATGCTTTCGGAAGAGGGCGACGAACTTACCGCAGTGCTTCAGATTACAGCCGGTGCCGGTGGGACCGAAAGCTGTGATTGGGCTTCCATGCTCATGCGTATGTACATGATGTGGAGTGAAAAGAGCGGCTACAAAGTTAGGGAACTGAACTACCAGGAAGGCGATGTGGCCGGTATAAAGACGGTTACCTTGGAAATAGAGGGCGATTTCGCGTTTGGTTGGCTAAAAGGAGAAAATGGCGTACATCGCCTAGTGCGTATCTCCCCGTTTGATAGCAATGCCAAACGCCACACCTCTTTTGCTTCGGTCTATGTATATCCCTTGGTGGACGACAGTATTGAAATAGAGGTGAATCCGGCCGATATCGAAATAACTACAGCACGCTCCAGCGGGGCGGGTGGGCAGAATGTCAACAAGGTTGAGACCAAGGTACAACTGGTCCACAAACCTACCGGAATTCAAATTTCCTGTTCAGACTCCCGAAGCCAGCACGACAACCGTGCCACTGCCTTAAAAATGTTGAAATCACAGTTATACGAAATTGAATTGCGCAAAAAAATGCAGGCGAGGCAGGAAATCGAGTCCTCCAAAATGAAAATAGAATGGGGGTCTCAAATCCGTAATTACGTTATGCATCCCTACAAGCTGGTAAAGGATGTACGTACCGGAGAGGAAACCGGAAATGTGGATGCGGTGATGGATGGGGAGCTGGATGCCTTCCTTAAGGCCTATCTTATGATGATGGGGCAAAAGGAAGAATAGAAGTTTAACAAGTGGTTGCCGCAATTATTAAGCGATTCTCACGATATCTACGGCGACTTTAAGTTTGCTTTGGCCGCTGCCATACACTACGCCTTTTAAGGGAGGTACATCATAGTAGTCCCTACCCCACCCCACAACAATATGTTGGTCTTTAGGTATCTGGTTATTGGTGGGGTCAAAATCGACCCAACCAAAGCCCGGGATAAAAATGGAAAACCAAGCGTGGGAGGCGTCGGCACCAACCAGTTTTTCTTCTCCAGGAGGCGGCAGCGTTTCAATATAACCGCTTATGTATTTGGCAGGTAGGCCTACAGATCTAATGCAGGCGATCGCAATTTGGGCAAAGTCTTGACAAACTCCCTTTTTCTGCTCCATTACCTCATGGATTGGGGTAGAAATACTGGTGAATCCAGGAACGAAATCAAAATCTGTATAAATCCGCTGCATCAACTCAAAGGCAGCGTCGAATACGGAACGATTGCCTTGAAAGGATTTCTGGGCGTATTCGCTGATGCCGGCATCCATTTTTTTGACAAAGATAGATTCCAGGATATATTGTTTAGCTTCCAATATCTCCAACTCCATGGATTGTAATGCAATCAAGGCTTCGTTCATAGTAATGGACTTACAAGCTCCCGAGAAAAAGCTATCCTGAAATTGGGCATAATCCCTTTTTATGTGGCTTTTAGTGGTTACCTTGAGTGATTTGTGTTCGGTCTGTAGGGAGAAACGGGTAATGAAATTCCCGAAAAAATCGATTCGTTCCGTTATTTCAGAGGGTTCCGGAGAAATTATAATATGGTAATCCAACAATTCTTGTCCCATGGCCTTCCGAGGTCTGAGCGTTGCGATATTATGGCCATAGCTCACCGGAGCGTCATAAGTGTATTCGGTGGTATGCGTCACGTTAAAGTGCATGTTCAAATAGGGAAGAATTGGGTAAATAGTTGATTTTGTCTATCGGTATGGTTAAAATAGGAACTGGTTATTGATTGTGAGGTCTGGTATAGAAGTTCTGAAAGTTGTCCCAATAAGGTTTCCAAGGCTTCCCGCGTAAAGTCTTCCTCCGTTCCTGTCTTCGCCAACGAGGTCGCTTCTGCCAGTCGTAGTTTGGAAAAAGCCTCAAAAACAAACTTTTGATAACTGTTTAAATGATTGTCATGTTTTGATTGTGGCAAACGTGCTATGTCCTTTTGGAGCCGATTCAACATATAGGCCAAGGAACGGGGGTATTCCAAATCCAATACAACAAGGTTCAGCACATTTTCCAATTGAATGTAAGATCGATAACTGTATCGATAGATATTTAAGCTCTCATGACTGATTAGCAGATATTCCAGAAGATCATATTCGGTATGGGCATCATACTTAATGGTCAAAAGGGAACGACATTTGGTAATGGTCAACATGCTTTGTTCCAGTTGCAGACCGATAAAATAGAGCAACAATCCCTGTTGGATCATGATACTTTCCTCAATGAGGCCCATAAACGCGATCAAACGGGTTATCAGTTTGTTAAGAACCCTAAGAATCCGGGTCATTGAAGGTTGTTCTTCCTCTTGAAATGATTTCCACAATTGTTGGATATCCTCAAAGACCCGCCACATATCCGCGGACCACAGGTTTCGTATGGAGTAATACGAATTGCTGAACATACCAATGGTATGTGCCAAACTGCCGACCTTTTTTGGGTCCTTGATAACAGAGAGCATTTCCTGATACGGATTTTCCATGGCCTGTGGGCCTTTTTTGGCCTTCTTCGCAAATCCCGGGTAAGTACCTGTTAAATGGGTAACGGCCCTTAACAAGGTCCGGAGTTTCTCGGAATCTGGTGTTTCGTTTCGGTTTTGCACCATCGACAATTGCCGCATGACCATACGAATAAAGCGGGCATTGATCAAAGTACGTCCTACATAACGTCCCGCCCAATATAGGTTTTCCGCAGTTAAACTGGGAAGGTCATCCAAACCGGAAACGGCATTGGTAGACCTTTTTTGCCAAGATCTTACCTTATCCTCATTAACCGGTCCATCCTCCAGTATCCAAAAGTCCTTACTAGTACCCCCACGGTGATTGGAAACCCTTATGGTCTTACGATCCGGGGCTACCCTTACCAATCCTCCGGGCATGACCTGGTAATCGGACCCGGATGCGATGCAGAAAGCCCGGGTAACCAAATTCCTGGGTTCCAAGGCATCCTTAACAAGATTGGGGGCCGTTGAAAAACTAATCC
The DNA here is from genome assembly GCF_028285715.1 of Ulvibacterium sp. Taxonomy (GTDB): domain Bacteria; phylum Bacteroidota; class Bacteroidia; order Flavobacteriales; family Flavobacteriaceae; genus Ulvibacterium. The sequence goes on along the minus strand of NZ_JANQOO010000035.1, from coordinate 449,494 downwards.
GTTCTTGTGCAACGAACCTATAGGGCCGCTGGATAATTTTTTGTTTTAAGTTATCCAGCTCTCCGGAATCCAAAAATTCCCCAAAATGAATGCTCTCCCTATTCGTGCGATCTATTCTTTTAATGACCAACCTGGATAGGTTTTCCAGTACATATTTTTTTTCTTTCTCCTGCCCGCACCACCAAGATGCAATTTGGGGCAATATCAAATCCTGACCCAAAAAGTATTGGGCAATGCTGGGCATAAAAGGAAGTAATCCCGGATTTTCCATTACGCCACTACCCACAGGGTTAATGACGGAAACATTCTTTCTCCGGACCACATCTAACAATCCGGCCACGCCCAAATGGGAATCCTCACGCAATTCCAAGGGATCGGAAAATGCATCATCCACCCTTCGGAGTACCACATCTATTTGTTTTAGGCCATTTAGGGATTTCATCCAAAGGAAACCGTCACGTACTACCAAATCATTACCCTGGACCAGAGGATAACCTAAAAATGAAGACAGATAGGCATGTTCAAAATAGGTCTCGTTATGCGAACCAGGCGTTAAGATCACAATATGGGGGTTCTCTTTTTTAATGGGAGAAGCCTCCACCAACATTCGATTTAGGTCCTGAAAGAATCCGGATAAACGGGTTACATTCATTTTGGCGTACATTTCCGGCAGGATTCGGCTCGTTGTGGAGCGATTCTCCAAAGTATACCCCATTCCCGAGGGAGCTTCGGTACGGTCATTGACCACCCATAGTCGTCCGTCCGTTCCACGCGCCAAATCCGCGGCGTAAACGGATAGGTATTTCTCCATAGTATACTCAATTCCCGAGCACTGTCGCAAAAACCCTCTATGACCGTAAATGATTTCAGGCGGAACTATCCCATTTTTAATCAACATACGGTCTCCGTAAATGTCCTTTAAGATCAAATCCAATAGCTCCGCCCTTTGTTTAAGGCCTTTTTCAACGGTTTCCCATTCATCTTTATGCAACAAAAAGGGAACAATATTCAAATTCCAAGGACGGTTCATCCCTTTAGGATCGTTGTAGACATTATAAGTGACTCCGTTTTCGGAAAGTAGCCAATCTATATCCTTTTGGCGACCGATCAATCCATCGACTCCTAGCCTGTCGAAACTATCGAGAAGTTTTTGCCAATATGGCTTAAGATTACCTTGCTGGGTATACATTTCATCATACCCATGAAAAGTGGTATATCTATTTAACCCGCTTGTTTTTGTCGTCGGCATTCGATTTATGGTTATTTCTTTCGTAGATCGGTGACATGGGGAAACTCCGGGTTTATAGGAATCTCCTTATAAACAAAAGTATTCGAACCGTCCTTAGGTTCCACAGTTCTACTTGAAAAATTAGTTGAAGCTACCGTTTCTGTCGGTAGGATTTCCCCCTGGGTATGACCAAAGTCCCAAAAACGATTAATTCTTCTGGACTCGGCCTCATAGCTGTTCACAGGATAGGTATCATATGAGCGTCCTCCGGGATGTGCTACAAAGTAGGTACACCCACCGATGGATTTCTTGTTCCACATGTCCACAACATCAAATACCAAAGGTGTATCTACTCCAATAGTCGGATGCAAGGCGGACCAAGGTTCCCAAGCTTTGTAACGTACTCCGGCCACATATTCCCCCTTAACCCCGGTAGGGCTCAATTCTACCTTCACCCCGTTACACGTAATATGATATCGTTCTTCCGTAAAGTTGCTGACCTTGATTTGGACCCGTTCCAAGGAAGAATCCACATAGCGTGCCGTTCCCCTACCGGACATTTCCTCACCAAGTACGTTCCAGGGTTCAATGGCCATACGCAATTCCAATTGCATAGAATCGATGTCTACCATACCATAAAGTGGAAAACGGAACTCAAAAAAAGGATCAAACCAATCCAATTGGAACGGATATCCCGCCTCATTGAGTTGAGAAACTACATCTTTGATATCCTCCCTAACGTAATGCTCCAACAAAAACTTATCGTGAAGTTCGGTACCCCAGCGCACCAAGTTATGCTTATACGGTTTCTTCCAGAACCAGGAAACCAGGGTACGCACCAGCAACATCTGCATTAAACTCATTTGGGCATGTGGCGGCATATCAAATGCCCGTAATTCCAAAATGCCCAGTCGGCCCGATGAAGAATCCGGGGAATACAATTTATCAATGCAAAATTCGGCGCGATGCGTGTTTCCGGTAACATCGGTCAACAAATGGCGGAATAGGCGATCGGTCAACCAAAAGGGAACTTCCTTGTCCTCCGGGATTTGGGAAAAGGCGATTTCCAATTCGTACAAATTTTCAAGACGGGTTTCATCCACCCGGGGAGCCTGACTGGTCGGACCAATGAAGGCTCCTGAAAACAAGTAGGAAAGACCGGGATGATGCTGCCAGAAGGTCAGTAAACTACGTAGCAACTGTGGGTTGCGCAATAATGGACTATCTGCTGGGGTAACCCCACCCAGGGTTACATGGTTTCCACCACCAGTACCGGTGTGTTTACCGTCTAGCATGAATTTTTCCGTACCCAGCCGTGATTTTTTGGCTTCGTTGTACAATTTTAAGGTATTCTCGGTTAGCTCTTGCCAGTTCCTGGCCGGGTGTATATTTACCTCGATTACCCCGGGATCTGGAGTAACCTTGAGCATTTCCAAACGATTGTCCCGAGGAGGTTCGTACCCCTCCATGACCACAGCAACTTCCAGTTCTTGGGCCGCAGCCTCTATACTGGCCACCAAATCCACAAAGGCCTCGGCAGTATCCAAAGGGGGAAGGAAGAGAAACAAATTGTCCTCACGGACTTCGGCACAAATTGCGGTACGTACATAAGGTTGTTTTTTTAGAGCCTTTGGAGCCGAGGTCATCCTTTCCTGAAGTGCAGCACCATAAGGTTTTAAAGCAGGTTTGGGTTCAAAGAGTTCTGGTTGGGCCGTTGGTTCGGAGGGTATTTCGGGGGTTTTGGGCAAGGAGTCCAATGGCAACCGTAATCCAATTGGGGAATTACCAGGTGTCAATAACAGATGCCTACTTCGGAATTCCCAAGGGTTTGTTATCCATTGACCGTCTTTTTCGGCCAGCGGGAAAACACAACCTACCTCTTTTCCTAGGCCCTGTTCCAGTACCTCACCTAATTTTCTTCGAAGGGCGGAATCCTTTTTGTCGTATTCTTTGGGGTCAATATCCACGGGCAACTTACGTTCTTCCCACAAAAAATAGAAGGCGTCCTCATAGGCGGGCAAGATAGAGTCATCAGGACACTTGAGGTAGCGTGCCAAAGTTTGAAGAAAAGTACGGGCAATGCCCTTGGGCAATGTATAGGAATTCGTAAACGAAGACAGCCATTTGGAGTCCTTCCAAATAGGTTCCCCATCCTTGCGCCAATGAACCCCGATTTGCCATCGAGGCAACGGTTCTCCCGGGTACCATTTGCCTTGGGCATGGTGAAGCATCCCTCCTTTTCCGAACGCGTCAAGTAATCTTCTAGAAAGTGAACTGGCCAATTTTCGCTTATGTTCACCATCGGCTTCCGTATTCCATTCCTCGGACTCCATATCATCCACGGACACGAAGGTAGGTTCGCCACCCATGGTAAGACGCACATCATTCTGCTGTAGTTCTTCTTCCACAACAAATCCCAAGTTATAAATAGCGTTCCATTGGTCTTCGGTATATGGCTTGGTAACGCGAGGCGATTCAAAAATTCGGGTCACGGAATTATCGAATTCAAATAGGGTCTCACAAGGTTCGGTAAATCCAGAAACAGGAGCGGCACTCTCAAAAGAGGGGGTACAGGCCAGGGGTATGTGCCCCTCTCCAGCCAACAGGCCGGACGTTGCATCGAGCCCAATCCATCCCGCCCCCGGTAAATAGACTTCGGCCCAGGCATGAAGATCGGTAAAATCGTCTTCAGGTCCGGATGGGCCATCGAGTGATTTTTCGTCTGCCTTCATTTGTACCAAGTACCCTGAAACAAAACGTGCCGCCAAACCTAAATGGCGTAAAATCTGTACCATGAGCCAGGCGAAATCTCTACAGGAGCCCAAATGATCGGCCAAAGTCCGCTCACAGGTTTGCACTCCGGGTTCCATACGAATGGTATAGTTCAGGGCGTTGTACAGATTGCGATTCAACTCTGTAAGAAAATCGATAGTACGACGTGGGGTACGATCTATATTGCCCAACCACTGTTGCAGTAAGGGACCATTCTCATTGATTTCCAAATACGGCAGCAATTCTTTTTTCAAGGCCTCTGAATACGTAAAAGGAAAATCCTCTACCGTATCTTCCACAAAAAAGTCAAAGGGATTTATGGTCTTCATATCAGCAATAATCTCCACTTCTACAGAAAGTTCATCCGTCTTTTCGGGGAAAACGATACGAGCCAGATAATTTCCAAAGGGATCCTGCTGCCAGTTAAAAAAATGTTCCTCAGGTTTTATTCGAATGGAATAGGCCTCTATGGGTGTCCTGCTATGGGGGGCAGGCCTTAACCGAAAGATATGTGGGGACAACTTCACCCTACGGTCATAGGTATATTTTGTTTTATGTGATATTGCAACTTTTAGGGCCATACGTTAGAAATTCATCATATTCTAAGATAGGGGCTAATTTGAAGAAATATGTGCAATTGCGTGACAATTACCTAACTTTTTATCCATTATAAATTAACAGTATCGTTTTTTGGGAAATTCACAATGAATCGCAATCATTGCCAAATCAGAATTTCCAGAATGTATCTGTAATTTGCCAAGGTAGGTCTTCAATGGGGATACGATATTTGGTATCTTTGCCTATTTAAATGCAAAGAAAAAGAAGTTAAACGCTTTTAGGCCATAGTGGAATTGCTCCTTATTGGGTTCTTGTTAAAGTGATAAATTGCCGAAGACTAAGGGAATACCTCCTAAAAAGCGCCAATAGATGTAAAATGAAACGAACATGAATTTTTTTATTCACAAACTACACAAGTTGGAATGATTAAAATATATCATAACTCAAGATGTCGTAAATCCCGCGAAGGATTTGAGCTCTTGGAAAAATCCGGTAAGGAATTTGAAGTTGTCAAATATTTGGAAGACGTACCGACAAAGGAAGAACTTCGCCATATATTAAGTTGTCTTTCCATTTCCCCAGAAAACCTTGTCCGTAAGAACGAGGCCATTTGGAAAGAAAAGTTTCGGGGTAGGTTGCTATCCGATGAGGACATCTTGGATGCCATGATCCAATATCCGAAGCTAATAGAACGCCCCATTGTAATTAATGGCAATAAGGCGGTGGTAGGCAGACCGGCGGAGCGTATCCAAGAGGTTTTGTAGGTACTCTTTTAGTTTAAAAATCAGGAATTTGGTATATTTATTGATTATTGGCATCCTAAGGTTCTTACCAGGAACTAGGAAACCTTGGACGTTAAAGACCTCTAAAACGGAACATCATGAAAATCAAACCGCGCTTTCTAGTTGTTTTTTTTGTGTTTTTGCTCGCCGGGGCGGAACTGCAGGCACAATATGGATATGGAAGGAGAAATGGATATGGCTACGGTTATGGAAGGGGCAGAAGTGCTATTCCCCAAGCGGATATTACACCAAAGGAACCTGAGCCTAAGACAGCCGAAGAAATAGTGGATGGCGAAATGCCAAAAATAGCCGAAACATTAGAGCTTAACGAATTTGAAACTGCTGTTTTGAGTTCGGTTCTTAAAAAATATCTTCAGAAACGTATGGAATTGCGAATTTTGGAGCTTCCTCCGGATAAAATGCGGGAGGGGATGTCCAAAATAACAGAGGACCAGGATGAAGAACTCAAAGCCGGGTTGCCTCTTGAGAAATATGAAGCCTTTGTTGAGCTTCAGAAGGAGGGCCTCCAAAAGGCGAAAAAGAAACAAAAAAAGAAGAAGAGGAAGGAGAAAAAATCCAAGGAATAGTTTGAGTTGTTTACAAAAATAAAAGAAGCCTAGACGGCTTCTTTTTTTATGCTTCCCTTTTGGCCCTCTTGGCCTCTCTTTTTTCCTTGAAGAGTTCTATCAGGTTACCTGTCAACCAATATGGAATAACAAAGACCAGTAGAAAAATCATCAACCAGAATCCTATCGTCAAAATGGTCAAAAAAGCTAAGAATCCCAAATATTGGTCAAATTCGAACATATCTCATATTTTAACAATACAAAGATAGTCTGAAAATTAGGAATATTGCAAATTGAAAACAAAAAAATATAACTCATGATATTCCGCTTTTTTTAAAGGGTCCCAATGGAAATAAAACCATGAACACGTACCTTTGTGATAAACTAAATCACTATAGAAATGAGCTTTAGAATAGAAAAAGACACTATGGGCGAAGTAAAGGTGCCTTCTGACAAATATTGGGGGGCACAAACGGAGCGTTCAAGAAATAATTTTAAAATAGGACCTTCCGGATCAATGCCCCTGGACATTGTATACGGTTTTGCTTATTTAAAAAAAGCGGCGGCCTATGCCAATCATGAGTTGGATGTTCTTTCCGAGGGAAAAAGGAATCTGATAGCCCAAGTATGTGATGAAATTTTGGAAGGTCAACATAATAATCAATTCCCATTGGTCATTTGGCAGACCGGTTCGGGCACTCAGAGTAATATGAATGTGAACGAGGTAATTGCCAACCGGGCACATGAAATAGCCGGAAAGACCATAGGCGAAGGCGAAAAGACCATTCAGCCCAACGATGACGTCAACAAGTCACAATCTTCCAATGATACATTTCCTACAGGGATGCACATCGCAGCTTACAAGAAAGTAGTTGAGACGACAATTCCCGGAGTAATCCAACTTAGGAATACACTGCACAAAAAAGCGCAGGAATTTGACAAAGTGGTAAAAATTGGCCGTACCCATTTAATGGATGCTACACCATTGACCTTGGGACAGGAGTTTTCCGGCTACGTCTCTCAATTGGACCATGGTCTCAAGGCCTTAAAAAATACATTGGACCATTTAAGCGAATTGGCTCTAGGTGGCACGGCAGTAGGCACGGGGCTTAATACCCCAAAAGGATATGATGTTTTGGTAGCCAAGTATATCGCCGAATTTACAGGGCTCCCCTTTAAGACAGCAGAAAACAAGTTTGAAGCATTAGCTTCGCATGATGCCATTGTAGAAAGTCATGGGGCATTGAAACAGTTGGCGGTTTCTTTAAACAAAATTGCCAATGATATTCGTATGATGGCTTCAGGACCGCGATCGGGTATCGGAGAAATCATCATACCCGCCAATGAACCGGGCAGTTCTATCATGCCAGGAAAGGTGAATCCAACCCAGTGTGAAGCCTTGACCATGGTCTGTGCACAAGTTATGGGCAACGATGTGGCCATATCGATTGGTGGAACACAAGGACATTATGAACTGAACGTATTTAAGCCGGTAATGGCGGCCAATATACTCCAATCTGCACAATTATTGGGAGATGCATGTGTGAGTTTTGATGTGAATTGTGCTTCGGGAATCGAGCCGAATTACGAAACTATCCAAACTCTTTTGAACAACTCCCTAATGCTGGTCACAGCCCTGAATACCAAAATAGGGTACTACAAAGCTGCAGAAATTGCCAATACCGCACATAAAAATGGAACTACCCTTAGGGAAGAGGCCATTAATCTGGGGTATGTTACCGGTGATGAATATGACGAATGGGTAAAACCAGAGGATATGGTGGGCAGCCTTAAATAGCCTTTATACTTATTAGCCCAAGTTTAATCCGTAGTTTATAAAATGTTTGGGTTGAATAAGCATTTACAAAAAAAGGGTCGACTCTTGAGAATCGACCCCTTTTTGTAGTAATGGATAGTGTATATATTATTTAAGTGTAAACTTGGAAGTTCCCAACAATTTCAATCGGTCGTCATACACGTTCACCATGTAGTTTCCTCCTTGAAAATCGCCTGCAGGTTTGTTGATATAATCACAAACGTCCAAGGACTTATTTTCGTAGTAAAAATTAGTTCCTTTGCTGTAGGTAACCGAAGCTCCGGAATCATTGGTCTTGGAAAAGCTTTCTCCTAAAACATTCCCCTGAGGATCCAATACTTCCAAAAAGAACTCCCTATCACCGGCCTCGGCAATTACGTTGTCCGCAACAGTAAAGCAAATTTTGAATTTGTCAGTTCTTTTGGCTCTAGAAGTAGAAACCAATTTTCCGTTGTTGCGCTCTTTTACGGCATCAACATTGAATTTGGACAAGTTCAATGCAGAACCTTTCTCAACGGCATCGGCCAATTGGGTGTTCTGTACAACTAAGGAGTCATTGAAAATTGTTTGCTTCTCCAATTCGTTATAAGTGCTATCCCTTTGCATGGCGATAAGGGTATTGGAACGTGTCAATGAATCCACTTGTTTCATCAATTGTTCCCTTTCCGCCTTTAACACACTAACTTGTCTTCTGTACCTTGACAATGAGGCAATATCCCCCTTCATAGATTTTACAGAATCGATATACTTGGCAATATTGTCCCGTGCCTCTACCAATTCCTCATTCGTAGCATTGCTCTCCAAAATGGCCTTGTCGTATTCTGATTTTAGGCTATTGAGATCCTCGACCACAAGTGCCTTTTCTTCGGTAAGTACGGTCTCCGTTTTCTTTTTATCCTGATAAAGACTAACGGTGTAGATGATGGTACCTAGAAGTACCACACCTAGCAAACCTGCTAATACCTTCAATCCGTTGTTACTTTTTGTTTCAGTCATAATGTTAAAATTAAAATAAGCTTGTTTAACCTTTTAAAGTGTTTGTTCGTATCAGTCTATATACGGTTCTTTTTTCCTTTTAGATTTTTTGATCTAAAAAAATTAAAAATCCCATTTCGCCAATCCTCACATATAGTAACTTTATGGTCCACAAATTACAGCTTCGCATGTCCATTAAAATTCTGCCATTTGAACCTAAATATGCTGTCCATTTTAGGGACTTGAACCTAGCCTGGCTTAAAAAATATTTTCAAGTGGAGGCAAAGGATGTAGTGTTGCTTGAAAATTGCCAGGAATCTATTCTCGATGTTGGCGGATTTATCTTTTTAGCGGAACACAATGGTAAAATTGTAGGTTGTTTTTCCTTTATCCCTTATGAAGAGAAAGTTTTTGAATTGGGAAAAATGGCCGTCGACCCCGACCATCAAGGTTTAAAAATCGGTCAAGAGTTGTTATCCTTTGCCATAGAGTTTGCGAAAGAAAACCATTGGAAAAGTATCGTATTGTATTCAAGTACCAAATTGGATACCGCCCTTCATATCTATCGGAAGTATGGCTTTGTAGAGGTAGAATTGGAAAAAGAGATTCCCTATGAACGAAGCGATATAAAAATGGAATTAACCTTCAATGCAAAAAATTGACTTCATGAAAAAATTGTTTTTTGGGCTTTTGGGCTGTTGTTTTACTTTTTTGGGCTGTAAGGAAAAAGCAAAGCCTTCACCTCACATAGACTCGGATCCTTTCCAAGCCATGGAAAAACAAGCTCCACCTTCTCCACATGGCGAACAGGGTTCCGAAATTAAGATTATCCCTATTTCCCATGCCACGGCCGTATTGGAATGGAACAATATTACCATTTATGTAGATCCCGTAGGCGGTGCGAAAGTCTTTGAGGGGCAAAAAAAACCGGATCTAATTCTGATTACGGATATTCATGGTGACCATCTTAGTGTGGAAACCTTACAAGAGTTGGATACCAAAAAAGCTAAAATAATGGTACCCCAAGCCGTAGCCGATGAAATCCCTGAAGAATTTACGCCCCAAATCGATGTTTTGAACAATGGGAATTCCAAGGAACGCTACGAAATACATGTGGAAGCCGTTCCGATGTACAACTTACGGGAAGAGGCCAAAATATTTCATAAAAAGGGTCGAGGCAATGGCTATGTTTTGAATATGGGCGGCCAACGACTCTATTTTTCCGGGGACACGGAGGATATCCCGGAAATGCGAAGCCTCAAAAATATTGATAAAGCCTTTATTTGCATGAACATGCCCTACACCATGACCGTGGAAAGTGCTGCTGATGCCGTTTTGGAATTCCGGCCAAAACAGGTATACCCCTATCATTATAGGGGAAATCCGGATGTTAGTGATGTTATAAAATTCAAGAAACTTGTCAACAAAGGGAATCCAGATATAAAAGTGGTGCAATTGGATTGGTATCCAGACGACGATTTTTGAGTGAGGGCAAAAATCAATTACCGTATCAACTTTTTGTACTTTATACGCTTGGGCATAATATCCGCGCCCAAACGTTTCTTTTTGTTCTCCTCATAATCGGAAAAGGAACCCTCAAAGAAATATACCTGGGAATTACCTTCAAAGGCCAGTATATGTGTACAGATACGATCCAGGAACCATCGGTCATGCGAAATAATAGCTGCACAACCCGCAAAGTTCTCCAGACCTTCCTCCAAAGCCCGTAAGGTATTTACGTCCAAATCGTTCGTGGGCTCGTCCAACAACAGCACATTGCCCTCTTCTTTTAAGGTCATAGCCAAATGGAGCCTGTTGCGCTCCCCACCGGATAACATGTTTACCTTTTTATTTTGCTCACTGCCCGAAAAATTAAAACGGCTCAGATAGGCGCGTGAATTCACCTGTCGTCCGCCCATCATGACCAATTCCTGTTCATCGCTAAAGTTTTGCCAAATGGTCTTCTCCGGGTCAATATTGGAATGGCTTTGGTCTACATAGGCGATTTTTGCCGTATCCCCTACTACGAATTCCCCGCCATCCGGGGTTTCCTCGCCCATTATCATCCTAAAGATGGTAGTTTTTCCGGCACCGTTTGGTCCAATAATCCCAACTATACCCGCTTGTGGTAGATTAAAATTTAAATTTTCATACAATAATTTGTCGCCATAGGCCTTGCTTACTCCCTTGGCTTCAATAACGTTGGTGCCCAATCTTGGCCCATTGGGAATATATATTTCCAATTTCTCATCCAGTTGTTTCTGGTCCTGGCTCATTAGTTTATCGTAGTTCTTTAAGCGGGCCTTTTGTTTGGTCTGCCTGCCCTTGGCACCCTGGCGTACCCACTCCAACTCCCTTTCCAAGGTCTTTTGCCGTTTGGAAGCTTGTTTACTTTCCTGTGCCAATCGCTTTGCCTTTTGATCTAACCAACCGGAATAGTTACCTTTCCATGGAATGCCCTCACCCCTATCCAACTCCAAGATCCATCCGGCCACATTGTCCAGGAAATAACGGTCGTGGGTAACGGCAATTACGGTTCCCTTATATCGTGCCAAATGATGTTCCAACCAGTGTACCGATTCTGCGTCCAGATGATTGGTAGGCTCATCCAACAATAAAATTTCAGGTTCCTGAAGCAATAATCTGCACAAAGCTACCCTCCTTCGCTCCCCTCCAGAGAGCACCCCGATTTTTTTGTCGCCATCCGGAGTCCGCAATGCATCCATGGCAATCTCAAGTTTCGTGTCAAGTTCCCACGCATTGGAGGCATCTATCTTGTCTTGAAGATCAGCTTGCTTGTCCATCAGTTTCTGCATCTTGTCCGCATCTTCATATACTTCGGGCAAACCGAACATATCATTAATTTTGTTATACTCGTCCAAGATGGCAACAGTTTCGGCCACACCTTCCTTCACTATTTCAAGTACTGTTTTATCCTCATCCAATTGCGGTTCCTGCTCCAAGTAACCTACCTTATATCCAGGAGAAAAGACAACATCCCCTTGATAGTTTTTATCTACCCCCGCAATTATCTTTAACAAAGTAGATTTCCCGGACCCATTAAGGCCTAAAATCCCAATTTTGGCACCGTAGAAGAAACTGAGGTAAATGTCTTTAAGTACCGGGGTGTTCGCATTTTTATAGGTCTTGGTGACTCCGGCCATTGAGAAAATGACTTTCTTATCGTCGCTCATCTTTTATTCTTGTTTATATTGTGTATTAAGGAGATGGTTTTATTCGATTGGATTTTTACAGGAAATTTGGATGATAGGAATCAGATTTGTAAGCATGCCAGGAGTAGACCAGTGGTACTTGTATAGGCGCTTAAACTTTTAAACTCTTCCCTTTAAGGCGTTGAAGACCCATGCAATGGCAAAAAAACCGATACCTACCGATGCAAAACCCCATCCAGCAACATCATCATATCTAAAAGCTCCTAGGGCTATTAACGCGCATCCCACTACAATCATAATAAATGTGGCCCAGGCTAGCACCGTGTTTTTATTCATTCCCATTTGTTCTAGTTTGGTTTGTGGTAACGCCAAATATCGGAATTTTATGGGATTTTTTGGGATTTGCCCGGGTAACTTTATTCCTCGAAGGGAAAAAGAATCCCTGCAAGTCGTCGGACCTCATCCAATAGCCCGATCAAATCCAAACTATTTTGATGCGACCACAGTGCGCTTTCCAGCTTCCCAGATTTTAAGCAGGAGTGCACTTCTTTGATTTCATACGTATATCCCTTACCTTTTGTGGGCAGATTGAATTTATCCAGAGTACCGTCCTTTTCCATGGAATACCCTTGTGCCTCATGCCATCGAGGATGGATAAAAACTGAGCCTTTGCTCCCTGCTATTTCTGCCTTCATTTCAGAATTAGAGGTAAGTCCACTATACAATAAGGCCTGAGCCTTTTCATATTCAAAAATCATCGAGGTCTGAATTTCTACGCCGGTTTTGTAAAATTTGGAGGTCGCCTTTATGGCTTTAGGTTTCCCTAACATGGTGTAGGCCAAAAAAATGGGATATATCCCAATATCCAATAGTGAACCACCTGCCAAGTAAGGATTTAATACCCTTCCTTCTTCGGATCGATCCAATCCATAAAATGCAAAATCCGCATGGAGATAGCCAATATCCCCGAGTTCACCGGTATCGATCAATTGCTTCACTTTACGAATCGTCGGGTTAAACCTGCTCCAAAGGGCCTCCATCAAAAAAACCTGGTTTTGCAGAGCGGAAGCAATCATTTCCTTAACTTCCGTAAGGTTTACTCCCATAGGCTTTTCGCAAAGTACATGTTTGCCATGATCCATGGCGCTAATACTCCATTGGGCATGTAAATTATGGGGTGTGGCAACATAAATCGCGTCTACCTCAACACAATTGAACAATTCCTCATAACTTCCAAAAGCATGTTTCGCATTGTACTCCTTTGCAAATAGCTCTGCCTTGGTAATATCCCTGGAGGCAACGGCGGTCAAAACCCCGTCCGAAACCAATTTTAAGTCCTTTGCGAAACTGTGGGCAATCTTGCCTGGACCAATGATTCCCCAACGAATTGTATCTCCCATACTGGTATTTTATTTTGCCAAAGTTAATCAATAATACTCCTATCTTTATACCGGTAAAAGAAACTACTGAGAGTATGGATCTTAAGTTCACAAAAAATGAAGATCACAACAAATTATTGCTTTCCGAGCTTAAAAGGCGATTGGCACAAGTAAAGCTTGGAGGCGGGAAAAAGCGTTTGGAAAAACAACGCGCCCTTGGGAAAATGACCGCGCGCGAACGTATCGATTACCTATTGGACAAAGAGAAGGACAGCCTAGAAATTGGGGCTTTGGCCGGTGAAGATATGTATGGGGAACATGGTGGGTGCCCTTCCGGAGGTGTGATCGTAAAAATGGGATATGTATCCGGGAAACAGTGTTTGGTGGTCGCCAATGATGCCACCGTTAAGGCGGGTGCCTGGTTTCCGATTACCGGGAAAAAGAATTTAAGGGCGCAGGAAATAGCCATGGAGAATCGTCTGCCCATCATCTATTTGGTGGATAGTGCCGGCGTGTTTCTCCCCATGCAGGACGAAATCTTCCCTGACAAAGAACATTTTGGCAGAATTTTTAGGAACAACGCCCAAATGAGTAGTATGGGCATACCCCAAATTGCAGCAGTTATGGGCAGTTGTGTAGCTGGTGGTGCCTATCTGCCCATTATGAGCGATGAGGCTCTGATAGTTGACAAGACAGGAAGTATTTTTTTAGCAGGAAGCTATTTGGTGAAAGCGGCCATAGGAGAGGAAATAGACAATGAAACCTTGGGTGGCGCGACCACCCACTGCGAAATAAGTGGTGTGACCGATTACAAAGCCAAGGACGATTCGGATGCACTGGATACGATCAAAGGCATCATGGACAAAATTGGAGGTATCAATGAGACCGGATACAATCGTACCAAAACCTTTGAGCCAAAAAAAAATCCAGAAGATATATACGGTATTCTTCCAGATTCCCGTACCGACCAATATGATATGCTGGAAATTATTGAACGATTGGTGGATGATTCTGAATTTAAGCAATACAAGGAGGGATACGGAAAGACCATTTTAACCGGTTACGCAAGAATCGATGGTTGGGCCGTTGGAATCGTGGCCAATCAGCGCAAGGTGGTCAAAACAAAAAAAGGGGAAATGCAATTTGGTGGCGTCATCTATTCAGACTCCGCGGACAAGGCTACGCGTTTTATTGCCAATTGCAATCAGAAAAGGATTCCACTGGTTTTTTTACAGGACGTTACCGGGTTCATGGTAGGCAGCAAAAGTGAACATGGAGGTATCATTAAGGATGGAGCCAAAATGGTGAACGCCGTTGCAAATAGTGTGGTTCCCAAGTTTACTGTAATCATTGGAAATAGCTATGGTGCAGGAAATTATGCCATGTGTGGGAAGGCTTATGATCCAAGATTAATCGTCGCTTGGCCAAGTGCAGAACTAGCCGTTATGAGTGGTAATTCCGCGGCCAAGGTATTGTTACAAATTGAAAAAGCTTCCTTACAAAAAAAGGGTGAAGTAATTACCCAAGAAATGGAAAGGGAACTTTTTGACCGAATCAAGAAACGATATGACAATCAGGTATCACCCTACTATGCTGCCGCACGTTTATGGACTGATGCCATAATCGATCCCCTGGAAACGAGAAAATGGATTTCGATGGGCATCGAAGCGGCGAATCATGCTCCTATTCATAAGCCTTTTAACATGGGCGTATTACAGGTTTAAGAAATTATCACTCAACTGCTTGAATAACTGCATTGAGTACAGGCCTATCGCTGACTTTTTTCATTTCCTCTTTATGTCCTTTCTTGTTGAACACGAGAATATCACCTTTTTTGGCCCTTATGATATAACGCCCCTTTTCATCGGTGGTTGTTTGTTCCCTTGTCCTCAAATTAGAAATTTGTACTGAAGGTACCATTCTTCCATTCTTAAACACAAAGCCAGAAACAGTCCTTTGTCGTTTTAGCTTGCGCTGCTGCCTAGTTTCATATTTATCAGCAGCTTTACTATGCACCTTAAAGGAAGTTTCCAAATGATAGGCCATTGCCTTATTTGAAAATTCTTCCCATTTATCCTGACTTGAATATTTGCGGTAAGAGGCAGAGATATTTCTGGTGCCTGCCACAACCAAACCGAGTTCTGCCCGGCCATAAATCTGCAAAAGCTCCAAAGAGGCAATAAAATTATCGTCTACTTGGATATTGAAGTCCTTTAAATCAACTTGTAGGGATCGGGGGCCTTTGGGAATGGTACACAGAATATTCTTGCCAGATTTGTTCAAATTAGTACCTGGTAATCGCAGTTTGCCGTCGTCATCATAAAAATTAACGCGGACCAAAATACTATCGGATGGATTACTGATTATTTCAAATGTGATTCTTTTAAGTATCCTAGGTCCTTTTTTTACGAGAATCCTAGTGGCCAACTCTCCACCCAAAGCTATGTTGTCTTTCCAATACCCAAATATTTCATCACCTATATATGGGTAGCCCACATTGTCCTTAATAAAACGTCCATCCACATTGGTAACCACCACTTCGTTTAATTCCAAGGCCTCGGGCTCCATTTTTACCTTGGGATATTCCCTGTCTAGCGATTTAAGCCGGGCCAATGGAACCTCCAAGGTCCTATATCCCAGGCAGGAAAATAACACCGAATTTTCACCTTCCAAGTCGCGAGCGTCAATTTGTAGCCGAAAAATTCCATCCCCATTACTAACAGTACCTATGCTTTTTGCTACAATACCTATGTTGACATATGAGATGGGATTTCCTGTCTCCGCATCAATGACCTGACCTTCATATTCAGTTTGGGCTCCGCATGTCCAGGAAAAAGATAGTAACCATATGATGAAAAAATCGCACTTGGATACCATTTATCGAATTGAAAGTATTCCGTCTGCCTCAATCTTGAACAATTCTTGATTACGATTCTTGACCATTAATTTAAAAACCATGGATTCCTGACGTTGGGAGGGTTTTCCATAATCCTGATAAACGGTGGCCTTTAAGTAGGTAGGTGCAAGACTTTTATTGCCTAGATAGTTCACATTCACTTGCCAAGTTCCTTTGGGATCATAAATAAGATGTTCCTGACACGAAAAGCCATTCTGTTTTTCATCCCTTATAAGTGCCTCATTATCAAATGCCGTATGTTTAAAAGTAAAATATTGCTTTTGGCCATCGACGAACTGCAACTCAAATTCTGCCTCGCTGTCGTTCCACTCAAAAACTAGCCGTGTCCCGTTAAAATCATCCTCATCGGATGCGTAAAATACCTTTTCTTGGGAAAGTACTTCTCCCTCCTGTGTTATCAAATTATTGAAATCCCGATTTAGAATGTTGGAAAAGGTATCCGACTTGCTAAAAAACCCTTCACGCATCAAAAACTGATACCTGGCGTAAAGCAAAGCGGCCCGTTCAATTTTTCCACTGTTTCTATAAGCATTCGCCAAGTCGTGGTAAGATTGCCGGTAATGTGGGCGAAGGACAAATACTTTCTTATAAAGTTCCACGGAGGCCCCATAATCTCCTTCTTGATCCATTTGATAGGCCAGAGCCTTAAGGATGACGGGATTATCTGAATACTGGGTTTCAATAGTATTTGTAATTGTTTCCACCATAGCCTTATCCTTATGTTCTTTTTGAAAATAGGAGCGTGCATCCAAATGAAAATAGGGTGATCTACCATTTACACCCTCAAGTTGGACATAACTCTCCTTTGCCTCTTTCAAACTAGTAGTAGAGCGCAAAATCTGTAGGTACTCGGGCACCGCCAATTGGGTGCCACCAATCGCATCTCCCTCTTCAAAAAAATTGTCCCTTAGTTTCGCTTGGTCGTATGGGGTCTTTTTTCCGGGTTCCCTATTGAAATTAGCTGTTTTTGTATTTATGATAATCAAACCTCCCGCTGCTTGGCTACCATATTTGTTCAGTGCCCCAATGCCTTGTATAACGGCCATCCTTTCAATGTTTTGTACATCTAGAAAGGTAGGCACTTGTTGAAGTAAAACCCCATCCACTTCAAATAAAACAGGTGTTCTGGTATTAATGGAGGTAATGCCCCTACGAAAAAAAACCTGAATCTGGTTTAAATTTAGGCCTACGGTATTGGTAGGAGTTAAAATGTTGGGAACTTGTGCCCTTAAGAGGGTTAAGATATCAACGGTGGATGGATTAATATCATTTACACCTAACATTTGGACCCTAGATGGCATCAACTTGGTATCCAGAATACCGGAAAACGTTTTGATCAAGTTTTTGTCGGTATCGTAATCTTGGCGAAGTTCTTTCTGTGTCCGGTGATACTTTTTTTTGGTCACAACCACCTCATCCAATTCTTGCACCTCATCCCTTAAGGTTATGTTCAAAAAGGTCGTTACATCCTCCACTAAAATCTCAAGGGTTTTCTTGCCTACATAACTATAGACCAAGGTTTCACCCTCATGGGCACTGATTTCATATTTTCCAGATGCATCGGTCCTGGCCAGCCTATCCGTATTTTTAACGACTATGTTTACATTTTCCAGAGGTGTCTGTCCATCGGATACCACACCACTTATTGTTTTAAGGGTTTCTTGGGAATAGACTTGGGAAAAAAGCAAAAAAAGCAACGCCGGGAAAAAATGTTTCATGATGATTCAGATTTTAGTATTGTTTAATAAAGTTACTAAAAAGTGTAACAAAAATCACGCCAAATATTATTCGCCCATATGTTCCTTTATTCTTGGTACAAGGAGCAATTCGGTTTGCCTTCCGTTTACATATCTAAAGCCATCAGCACCATAGAACCCAGCCTCTTCCAACATGATTCGAATGTCCCGTTTCCATTCAGGAATGGTCACCGTGGTGTTAAGTTCGATGGCATAGACCGTATTGGGACGTAGTGGATAGCTCTCCCCATCGGCTTTCATAACGCCCCCTTGGGCATCCCACATACCTATAGTAGTACCAGCGGAATGGCCGTAAGTCCCCAAGGGGTGGGTATAAATGGCAGGACGCAGTCCGGCTTCCCGCCCGTCCTGCAAAGCCTTGGCCAAAATCTCATTTCCCGTACGGCCCGTAATCATGTTTCCCGTTAGGAAATCCTGAGCCTTGTTCCCTTCTTTTAGGGCGTCGCGTAAAAAATCAGGAGCTTCCTTTTCTCCAGGTTGGAGTACATAGGCCAATTCCTGGCAATCCGTATTTAGGCGTAGGTATGTAATACCAAAATCGCAATGCAACAAATCGCCAGGTAAAATGACTGTATCCTCGGGGCGATCGGAAAAGGAGTAAAGATGGTCCTTACCTTCCCCACTGGTCCTCTGTACGTCTACCGTGGGATGAAACCACGTCTTTAATCCTAAATCGGTCACCTTTTGTCGCATCCACCATACCACTTCTCGAGTGGTGGTAATTCCTGGGGTTATGACTTTTTCGGAAAACGCTTCGGCAATAACATCATGGGTAATGTCTACCAACTGATTATAAATAATCATTTCCCGTGCTGTCCGGGTTTCTATCCATCCAACGGCCAATTGCTCCGCAGAAATCACCTTTTTATGATATTTCTTGGGCAAGTTTTGCATGAACTCCTCATAATCCGTCTTATCCAGACCGTCGGCAATGTTGTGGTCCTTAGAAAAGTTTAGCCCAATTTTTTTGGGATTTCGCTCTTCGATCAATTGTATTAGGCGCTTCCATTGCTCTGGTTCCTTTTCCTTGTCCCAAACCGACAGGATGTTGTCCCCCACATTGTAGCGGGCCACCGCCAACTTATCAATGGTATTTTTTGCCTTATCCCGATAGAAAACCAAAATGGTCCTTCTTCGGGCATTTAGCCAGGTAGCCGGCAGCATAGTTCGCAATACAGGGTCTTCATTATATTCCCTTGAAATCAATATCCACATATCAATATCCGTTTCGTCCATCAATTGAGGCAAGAGATCGTTGAAACGATCGGCGAGAATTTCATCTATTACTTTAGCCCTTTCTATTTCTGGGAGGATTTGTTGGGATAATACTAGTAAGGGTAAAAGGAGACAAAAAAGAAATAGCTTGTTTTTCATAGGATATTTTTTTTTTAAAATAAGAATTAGAAAGCTTTCGCTACTGATTTAAAAGAATTTTTAATGTTTCGTGCCTGAGCATTTTTCCATTTGCCGTCGCTTCAAACTTTGGAAGGGCATATATGGCTTTGGGCACTTCATATTTTTCCAATGAAGAAAGTTCCGTTATTTTCTGAGATACGATTTCCTCATTGGTTTCCCCTTCGATTACTAATACCAGTTTGTGGCCCAATTTTTCATCGGGCAATCCTGTGATAAAGAATCGCTTTGTGATTACTTGGGCCAGTTTGGCCTCTATTTGTTCCGGAATTAACTTTACCCCACCGGAATTAATCACGTTATCATAACGTCCCAACCATTTAAACTCGGTTTTCGAAGTAAGTTGCACAAGGTCATTGGTGACCACCTTTTCATCACAAATTTCCGGTGCATCAATGACGAGGCAACCTCTTTTATCCTTAGAAACGGTGATGTTGGGCAAGGTCTTAAAATGGGATTCGGCCTTAACGGATCGATTGGCATGTATTTTCCTCACGGCCACATGGGTTATGGTTTCCGTCATTCCATAGGTTTCAAAAACACCAGTCGGTCCTTGCCCTACCTTTTTCTCCAATGCTCTTGATATGGGGGCACCTCCAACCAGTAAAGTCTTAATGCCATTAAGTTGTCCTAATGAATTTTCCAGTTGCAATGGGACCATCGCACAGAAATCGTAGGGCTGGAAAACCTGATCCAGTGGACGTGATGAGGGTTCCACATAATCGATTTCCAAACCCAGGACCATGGCGCGGACCAACATCATTTTTCCTGCAATATAATCACAGGGCAAACACAGCAACGCCGAACTTCCCGGTTTCAATCCAAAAAAATCCCCGGTCGCCAAGGCGGAATTCACCATTTGATTCTTTTTTAAATCGATTGGTTTCGGTTTTCCTGTGGAGCCCGAAGTCTTAACTTGCAAGATTGGTTTTTCATCAAGCCAATCCAGCAAAAAATCCCCAATAACTTCCTCAAAAGGTGCCCCTTCCTTTATTAAGCTATAGCCCATCTCCCTTAATTCATTAATAGAAGGATGGAAACCGTTAAATTTAAAGTTAGCGTGGATTTCTTTATACTGGGGCTTCATCATGATTGGAGGCAAAAAACTCTTCTTTGGATAGCACAGGACCAGCTAGCTGTTCCTTCCAGTTTTTCCATCGGTATTTTTTGGAAAAAATGTACAGCAATATCGGAAAGACAACAAATACAGGTAAAAAGGCATCGAAGCCCAAAGTAGGTTCGGCCACGTTTTTATAAATGGCATCTACCTGAAAAGCGGTACTGTCCATAGTGACTAAAAGTGCCGTTACCAGATTATTGGACGCGTGAAAACCCAAGGCCAATTCCAGACCTTCGTCCATAAGGGTCATTATTCCCAAGAAGAAACCGGTACCGATATAGTATACCATAATACCATAACCCAATTTACCTACCTCCGGATTCCCCAAATGCATCAATCCGAACAATACGGAAGTTACGAACAATGGCACCCATCGATTTTTGGCCATAATTCCAAGACCCTGCATCATATAACCCCGAAACAGATATTCTTCGAAACTGGTTTGAATGGGAATGAGTAAGAGGGCTATTATCACCAAATATAAAAATGGTTCCCATCTGAAATTGAGGATATAGTCCTCCGGGGCGATTACAATATCGATTCCGGTAATTACTATGGTGATGGTTGACCAGAGTGCAAAAGCAAAGAAAAACCGCTTCCAATCGATTTTTTTTCTGGAAGTGGTCAAGGAGGTCAGTGTTTGCCTATGAATGTATTTCACCCATAAAAATAATAGGACAAGACCCACAATGAAGGGAATTAACATCTCTATCAAAAACCGGTTGGCTCCTTTTCTGTTAATTTCCGCTTCCATAATAGCCTCAACATCCAAATCCAAAAGTACAATGGCCAAGTAGTTGAGTACCATCAACCCAATAAAACCTAAGGGAATTAAAAAATATTTCCAAATACCAATCTCTCCTTTATAGCCCTGTTCTATGTACATAGTTTACTGATTAAGTTGCTTTCCCAAGGTATGTCCTTTCTGTAACCCAATTGACCTTCCTCAACAATCAATGGACACTTAAAATTGTTGGTAAATAGACTACCTGTGCCCAATCCTTGAGGCATTGGGTTATTCAGCGTAAACGTCCATTGCGCAATGGCATTGAGACCTATATTGCTTTCCAGGGCACTGGTCACCCACCAACCAATATTATATTCGTTGGCAAGAGCTATCCACTCTTCGCTTCCTTTGATACCCCCGATCAAACTGGGCTTTAATATAAGATAATGCGGCCAAATGGCTTGTAATAAGCTTCTTTTTTCAGTGCTATCAAAAATTCCGATCAACTCCTCGTCCAAAGCAATAGGCAGAGGTGATTTTTTGCATAATTCTTTCATTTCCCGGTGTTGGCCTGGCTTGATAGGTTGTTCTATGGAATGTAATTCATAATCGGATAGGATTTGAAGTTTTTCCAGTGCACCCTTTGGCTCAAAGGCTCCATTGGCATCTACCCGAAGTTCAATATCTTCTTTGGAATACGTTTTACGGATGGATTCCAGCAGTTCAATCTCCTTGTCAAAATCAATAGCCCCTATTTTCAATTTTATACAGGTAAAGCCTTCACTCAATTTCTGTTGTATCTGTTCATGCATAAAACTGGCATCCCCCATCCAAATAAGGCCATTAATTGGTATTGTATTGGTACCACTTGTAAAAGGGGAAGCGAAAAGTTCAAAGGTGTTCTTGGATTCGAGGGAAACAAAGGCCTGTTCCAGACCGAATTGAATACTCGGATACTCCTTTAATTGCGCATAGAGCGTTTCGGCGCCTATTGAAATATGATTACAAGTCCAATGAAGTTTGTCCTCATAGTCTTCTACGTCGTCCACACTTAAACCACGTAATAGTCCGCATTCGCCTATCCCAAACTTTCCATTTTCCTCTAAGATAAGAAACCAGGTCTCCTTCTCGGTAAGTATGCCCCGGGATGTACCACTGGGACGTTTAAAATTAAGGGTATGTCTTTTATAACTGGCTCTCATCCGTTATGCCCAAATTTAGGCATATTTTTAAGGGCTTAGAGGGCAGAATCCATATAAAATTCAATAAAACAGGCATCATATCAAATGGTCAAGTCCTGTCCTATATCCAATAAATGAAGTGTTTTGCCTGCCTCCTTGAATTTTCTTTTGGCCTCATCATGATCAATTTCAATGTACCCAAAAGTATCAAAGTGATAGCCCAATATTTCAGTACACGCTAGGAAGTCTGAAGCAAGAATGGCATCGTCCACACCCATGGTGAAATTGTCGCCTATGGGCAATATGGCCAAATCCAACTTTGTTAGCATAGGGATCAACTTCATATCCATAGTCAATGCCGTATCCCCGGCAATATAAATCTCTTTGTTTTCGGCCGAGAGGATAAACCCACCAGGCTGACCCCCATAGGAGCCATCAGGGAAAGAAGAGGTATGGATGGCATTTACGTATTTTAGTCGTCCGAAATCAAAATCCCATTGGCCTCCATGGTTCATAGGATGCGCCTGGAGACCTTTGTTTTGATAATGGACGACTATTTCATAATTGCTTACAATGGTAGCTCCTGAAGTCTTGGCAATTTTTTCAACATCCAAAGTATGGTCTTGGTGAGCGTGCGTGACCAAAATATAATCGGGATCTAGGTCGTTGATATCCACTTTTCCAGATGCCTTTTCATTACCGGAGATAAAGGGGTCTACCAAAAGCTTTTTGTCCTGCAATGTTATGAGAAGGGAGGCATGCCCCAGAAAAGTAAGTTTCATTTTTGAAGAGTTTAGGTTACCCTCCAAATTTATTTAAAATTGAACCAAAAACGAACACCTTCGGCGGTTTTATCAATGTTCAATTTTGTCTGCAACTGATTAGCCAATCGATTCATTAACCGTATTCCCATAGAGGAATTGGCCCGCTCCTCGGTATCCTCCGGTAGGCCGACCCCATTGTCCGAATATTCAAAAAAGCCTTCTTTGTCACCCATTTTTCTAAGGTGGATATAAATTTTACCATTTTCTTCATCATATGGGAAGGCATATTTAAAAGAATTGGAGACCAGTTCATTCAAAATGAGTCCAAAGGGAATCGCCCTGTCAATATCCAATTCTACACCTTCCGCATCAATGGTGATATTGATATTGTGCCCGCCCTTTTTGTAGACAGACTGCACGCTATTGATTAAACTTTCGATATATCCTTGCATTTCAATGACCGAAAGATCATCGTTCTGATACAACTTCTGATGGATCAATGCCATAGCCTTTACCCTACTCTTGCCTTCTTCAAGAGCTTCAATGGCCGCTTTGCTCCTCGTGTTTTTAGTTTGAAGACTCAACAAGCTGGAAACCATCTGTAGGTTGTTTTTAACCCTATGATGGATTTCCTTTAGGAGGGAGTCCTTTTCCACTAAGGAATTTTCGATAATGTGTTTTTGTTCGGCTATCAACCGCTGGTTTTTTATACTTTTCAGGTAGGCATACACCAAACCGGCAAATCCCAATAAGGTGAAAATCAAGGAAATGAAAACCAGGTTTATACGCTCATCCTGCGCGATCATTTCACTGCGTTGCTCTTCCAAAGCCTGCTTTTGGGCGGCCATAATGGATCGCGTGTTAGCCTTTTCCTCGGCCATTACAGTAGCCAGTTGTTGCTTTCTCAATTCTGATTCATTAATGCTTATGGAATCGTTTATGCGAATGTTCTTTCGCAAATAAAACGAGGCATTTTTATAATCATCGGTCCTTTCGTAATAAAAGGACAATAATCTATTTTTTTTAATCTTGTTTTCGGTCTTCCTTGGCTGGATATCATCACTCAGAAAATCCGTAGCCTTTTCCAGGTCCCCCAACTGCAAATAACTTTCGGCAATGGCCAAGCGGTTTTCTATGATATCTGGAGAATACAGGCCCTTGCCGTATGCGTCCATTTCCAAAATGCTCTGCTCCAAAAAGGGAATGGCATCCTCATATTCTCCCAGTTGTAAATGGCATTTCCCAATATTTCCACGAATTTTGCTGCTTAATAGATTAGCTTCACGTACATCCGCATCCGATTTTATTTTAGTGACGTCATTTAAAAATACATCAATAAAACCCTTTGCCTTTTTATATGAATTGAGCGCTGTTGGCGTCGATTTGTCCAACCTCAAATAGGTTCCTACGTTATTATAGAATTCAGCTTGGGCAAAATAGTCCTTCTCGTCAACAGTTTTTTTAACATGCTCAAAGTAATCGTCCATTGCCTTGCGATGTAAGCCCAAATTGGAATAAATGTCATAAAAGGCAATGTTCTCGGTTATCCCCAATTCCTTCTTCTCCTTCCGAATTTCTATTTGTTCCGCATAAAGCTCCAATTTGGAATAATTCTCATCCATGAGATTTAGCAGAATGGTCCTGGTGTCCAAATCAAGAAATTCCTTTTTGGCATACAACTCCTTATTTATGGCAAGGCTCTTATCATAATCCCCAATATCATAATACACCTGGGATTGCATCAATTTGTATTGCTTTACCGCAGTGGTGTCTTCTTGCCTTTGGGCGTTATTGAGAAATACGTTTACCGTATCCAACCAGTCATAGGCAGAATTCTCCAAATAGCGATTTGGGGCATTGAAAAAGAATTCGAATCTTTCATTTAAAGTCTTCTTATTTTGAAATTTTCTAAAAAGACCTTCATCTGTTTCCGTTGAATCCTGTGCGACCACCGGACACATAATGAGAAAGCAATGGAAGAATATTATTGAAGTTTTGCCAAGCAGATTTTTCATATCATAGTAGGGGACAAAACCAGACATACGTCGTATAAGGTGGTCTTGTTAAATTTTTATTGTAAACCAAATCAAGGGTTTAACACGTTTTGATTATCTCAAAAACGTCTTTTTTACCATACTAATTGTCCTCAAATACCTTTTTTAACCACAAATTAAAGTAGACTTGATTAAAACTCGAATACTCAAGATTATAAATACAGGAAAACGCCATATAAGTATATATGGCTACCGTGCAATTACATCAAAAAACGAAATGATAAGTTTTGGGGTGTCTCATCGGACAGTTCAAAAATATTGTATGCAGGTCATCCTTTTGGAATATTGTTGTGTAACCCTTGTTTTTTGTTGTGAAAATCAAAATATTATGTGAAGGTCGTATTTCATCCGATTTTTTACACATTTGGTCGGAGTTGCAGAAAACCTATTCCGTTAAGAAAAAAGGGTGAACAAGGCCCACTTTTCACACAATAGGGTATCCGTTACTAAAAAGAGCCCCGTCATTACGATCAGGGCTCTTTTACGAGAACACTATATGAAAATGAAAAAACTATTTATTCAGTTTGCGATTGTTAATTAAAACACGTCTAAAATAAAATAGTTTAAGATTCGGACAAAAATAATGTTGCGAAGACCCAAAAAACCGTTGTGTCCAAGCCGCAAACCGCGATAAAAAAAAGACATGTGGTACATGTCTTTCAATTCTATACAAAATATTAATCCTTAGGAGTTCATTGCAGAAATGATAAACTCCTTAAAATCCTTGGATATAGGAATAAGGGTATTGTTGATCATAATGTCCTTAGAATTAATGGCATCTATATGATCCACGTTTACTATATAGGACTTATGGGCGCGGTAGAATTTGTTTTTCGGTAATTTCTCCAAATAGTCCTTTAGGGGAGATCTCACCAAAAACTTTTTATCCACTGTGTTTACTTCCAAATACACATTATCCGCCTTAATGAACTGTATATCCCCAAATTGTATCCTATAATACAAGTGTTGTTTCTTAACAAAAATGGAATCCTTTAAAACGGAATTGGACATTGGGGCCTCCATTGAACCACTATCCTCGCCTGCCGATTTTTCAGCGCCATAGGTAAAGTTGGAAAGCGCAATTTCTATGGAAGTATATAGATCCTGTTGTTCAAAAGGTTTCACCAAATATCCATTGGGTTTTACAGTCTTGGCATTTTCTACGGTAGCACGATCAGAATTGGAAGTGACAAAAATGAATGGAATGTTGTAGTTTTCCCTAATGTGTTTCCCCAAATCTATTCCTGTTTTGTCGGAAGCCAATATAATATCGATCAAGACCAAATCGACCTGCTGAGTCCTTAAAACCTCCTCCGCCTGCTCATATACTATTACGTTATCAACAATCTCATAACCAATCTCTTCTAGCATAGATTGCATATCGTCTGCAATAATAACATTGTCCTCTACGATAAGAATTTTAATAGGTTGTTCCAAAGTAGTTGTGGTTTAGATGGTTAGACTCAAAATTACAAAAAATTATTAAAACTAATATAGAATATAACGGCCATGGCAAAAGTGCTTAAGGCCAATTTCTTCAGTTCGGGATCTAGTAGAACCGGGGCTTTTATACCATGAACGCGGCGCATATGAACAAAAATCGGCACAAACATTACCATGGAGAGAAAGTGATACCAATTCTCAAAGTTCAGTAGAACAAACCAGAGCAATGTGACAAATCCTCCAAGCAAAAGCAAGGAATGGTAGATTTTACCACCCTTAAATCCCATTCGTACCACAAGCGTGTTTTTACCAGCCTGGGTATCGGATTCATAATCCCTTAGGTTATTTAGGTTAAGAACGCCAGTGCTCAAAAACCCTATCGTACAGGCCGGTAGCAGAGCTTGTGTGTATAAAATCTTTGTATTTAGGAACATTGATCCCAAAACAGCGACCAAACCAAAAAAAATAAAAACAAAAAGGTCACCCATTCCTTTGTACCCATAGGCTGAAGATCCTACGGTATATTTTATGGCGGCCCAAACGCTGGCAAGGCCCAACAATACAAATAATAAGAGGTAACCTATCCTTTCTGTTCCAAAGGCGAAATAAACGACGGCAAGAATCAAAAAAAAGTTGATAACACTGGATACTACGATTCCTCTTTTCAGTTCTTTCTTGGACAATAGTCCACTTTGCAAAGTTCGTCTGGGCCCGATTCTAGTCTCATTGTCCGTACCCTTAACCCCATCGCCATAATCATTTGCCAAATTTGATGTGATTTGAAATCCTATTGCTGCCAATAGTGCCGAAACAAATACAAGGGTATCTGCTATACCGTAAAAGTTAGCTAAGGCCGTTCCAACAATAATACCGGAAACGGATAGTGGAAGGGTCCTTAAACGTACGGCTTCCAACCAAATTTTAGTCTTCGGCAAAACTTTTTTAATAAGGATCTTCTATTTGGATTCGTTTGCCATCTTGGTACGAGGCAACGAAAGCATCCTGAAAACCTAGGTCAACCAGCTGCTTTCTAAATTTTTGGGCTTCTTCCAAAGTTTCAAAATTTCCAAGGGAATAGGAATAAAATGGATTGGTCTTAACGAACATAGTATTTGTTAGCGCCTTTGAAGCAAGCGTTACGTTATTATCCACAAAGGACTTCACCTGAACGGAGTATATTTTTTCCTTTTCCAAAAATTTCTTGGCCAAATAAAATTCATTCACCAAACTAAGCTCCTGGTTCTGTTGCTTAAGATTGTCAATTCGGGTTTTTATAGCATCCAAACTATCAATGGACACCAAAAGGTTCTCTTGTTGCTCAAAACCATTGGAACTGCTAAGGCCTGCCGTAAAGGAGGTAATGGCAAGTGTTCCAATAAGGAAAAGTCCGGTAACACCTGCAAGGACATTGCGTTGTATTTTGCTTTTTTTAAGCTCTTTATTCTTAAACTTTATTTGATCCAGAAGACGTTCGTTGATAATCTGGGCCTTATCGATATCCTTGTGCAATTCCAATAAATCGCTTTCTTCAATAAATGGCATGTAGCATGTAGTTTTAGGAGGTATATCTTATGTTAAAGTTAACCAAAATACTTTAATGGCAACAAGATGCTTATTCCCTTTGTTGCAAAAATATAACTTTTGATGGTATAGGAAAGGAAAACTGTGGTTAAATTGGTATAGTAAATTGATTTTCATTCCGTTAAAAGAAACGGTAATCTAAAATTTTTGCTCAAATGACCCGGATCCCATTTGCCTTTATTTCTATTTTTCGGGCCTTGTACAATGTCCCTATTCCTTTCTTGAACGTTTTTTTGCTCATTTGAAGTATTGCTTTGATCGCTTCGGGCTCGGATTTGTCATGAAGGGCCAAAAAACCATTGTTCCGGAGCAAGGTCTCGTAAATTTTGTTTGCAGCTGGTTCAAGAACATTTGCTCCCAGAGGTTGAAGCAATACATCAATCTTATTATCAGGTCTTACACGCTTAATGACACCCTTGGTATTGTCCCCTATCGCTACCTTTTTGAAAATTTCATTGGAATAAACCAGCCCCTTATGGCGGTTATTGATGATTACCTCCCAACCTAAATCCGTTCTTCGCGTAAAAATCAAGTCCACTACCTCCCTTTCCTTGACGGTTAAATCCTCGTTATCCAAAAATTTGTCCAATTTATTGGAAGCTACCAAACGGTTTGTTTTGGTATCCAGATGACAATACACCACATACCAATGCCCTTCTTTCATTTTTGATCTTTGCTCTCGAAACGGCACCAAAAGATGCTTTTCCAGACCCCAATCCATAAAAGCGCCAAACTCATTTACCTCGGCTACCTGTAACAACTGAAACTCGCCTTTTGTAATATAGGGCTGTAATGTTGTTGCAATAGGTCTTTCCTCATGATCCAGATAACAGAACACCTCAAGCTCTTTTCCTATTTCATACGTTCTGGGTACATATTTGTTGGGCAGCAGTACATCGTTACCTTCATCATCGCCCAGAAAAAGCCCAACTCCAGTCTCCCTTAATATTTGGAGACGATTATATTTTCCAAGTAAAAGCATTTTGCAAAAATAGTGTTTAAAAACTCTATAAAAAAAGCCGTTCACCAATTGGCGAACGGCTTTTGATACCTACAAAGCCTTCTACTAATTATAAGCCGAAGCTTTATCAAAGTGTTTACATAACATGTAATACACAACGGCCCTATATTTACTCTTTACGGAAGTGCCATAGTTATTTACTACGGTTTTAACGGCATCCATCAATTGAGGCCCATCTGCCAAACCTAACTTTTTTACCAAATAGTTGTTCTTAACGGTTTCCAATTCCTTATCGTCAGCCCCGGATACTTTTGAAGCGTCCAAATTGTAAATTGCAGGCCCAAGTCCAATGGTAACTTTAGTCAACAAGTCCATGTCCGGAGTTTCGCCAAATTTTTCCTTAATGTCTGCTGCATACTTCGCAATCAATTCGTCTCTTTTACTGCTCATAATAGTTAGTGTTCTATATGTTAATGGTTAATAAAATCCGAAGATAAAAAATCAAAATAACTGAGCAAAATTTTATTGTTCAATAATCTTGGCGTACAAATTTCCAATAATTTCGGTTTATCGGACTGTTTGTAAAAAGGCTTCAATTCTCTCTTCAATTCTATGGCGGATGCCACTTTGGTATGTTCAAATCCGTATAAATTACAGAGGTGTTCCGCTTCCAGATTTTGTACAGTTTCAAAATAGGTCTCAAAATTTGGTGTGTCCTCCTGACCAGGCAAAATCCTAAAAATACCGCCTCCACCATTATTGATTAACAGTATCCTAAAATCAGGTCGTACATAATCATTCCATAAAGCATTACTATCATAGAAAAAGCTCAAGTCCCCGGTAATCAACAATGTGGGTTCCTTACTAAATATGGAAGCGCCTATTGCTGTGGAGGTACTCCCGTCTATGCCGCTGGTGCCCCGATTGCAAAACATTTTTATGGAGGCATCCCAATTAAAAAGTTGGGCATAACGAACGGTAGAACTATTCGCTAAATGCAGTTGATAAGACCGGGGCACAGTTTTACTAATGTAATGAAAGGCCAAGAGATCTGAAAACCCAATCTGCTTTATATATTCGGTTCTTCTCAGCTTGAAGTTTTCCTTTATATTTAACCAATACCCACGATAATCTGTTTCTGCATTCCCTCCAGTATCTTGGGACAGGACAGTTTTCAGAAATCGGTTGGGATTCATTTTTACATGATGGGAAAGTGAAAAAAAAGTATCATACGCCTTTATTTCATCAATATGCCAATGCTGTTTGGCCCTGTATTGTCGAAGAAATGCCTTAATTTTTTTAGAGACGATCAATCCTCCGAAGGTAAGCAGGATTTCAGGCCGCAATTGTTCGAACAAATTGTTTTTTTGGTCCAGTTTCTCTACAGGGGCAATTATCGTATCAATACTTGAAAAGAAGTTAGGGTGATGAAGATTTGAGGTTGTTTCCGTAAAAACGACTACCGAAGGGTCGTTGGCCAATATATCCAAAAGCTTTTGGTCTATACTATTTGGGTGGCTTACTCCTACCAAAACCATCTTATGCCGGGCTGTTTTCCAAATTTCACTGAGGTTCCCTATATCCACACCTGGGAATCCATCGCTATCCTTGTTAAAAACTAAACCAGGCTTTACGGTATCTCGATCAACAAAATCATACAAAGGCTCCTCAAAGGGAGCGTTGATATGAACCGGTGCTCTCTGGGCATAGGCCAAATTTATCGCGGTATTCAAACCGTCATCGTTAAATAGCTGAATCTTTTGCTGGGTATTTTCAATAGTGCTTTCGGATATTGAGTACGGTGCATATTTTTTTATCTCCTCGGTGGCATGCGAAACGTCCTGTCTTAAATTAACGGAACACCCTATATGTCTTTGAAACACATCATCTTGACGTATCGTCTGCCCATCCCCGATATCTATTTTATAACTTGGCCTGTCAGCGGAAATAACAACAAGGGGGATGTTGCTGTAAAAAGCCTCGGCAACTGCAGGATAATAATTTAAAAGGGCGCTGCCCGAAGTGCAAACCAGGGCAACAGGTTTCTGTAGATACTGTGCAATCCCAAGGGCAAAAAAGGCGGCACAGCGCTCGTCCACAATGCTAAAACATTTGAAAAAAGGATCTTCAGAAAATCCGATGGTCAAGGGAGCATTTCGAGAGCCCGGAGAGATGACGACATTTTGGATACCTTTTGCCTTACAATGCAAAACAATGGATTGGGCCAAGGGAATAGTGGAATATCTCATGTGGGGCAAAAATACAACGGGGGCAATTCTAAACCAATCTAAAAAGTAAAAACTAAGGTGTTACATAAACTCGAGTAAAGTTCTACTTTTGGCCACGGTCTCCTCCCATTCCCTTTCGGGGTCCGAGTCCTGGGTTATGCCCCCACCAATATAGATCATCGCTTTGTTTCCTTTGATTTGTGCACAACGTAGATTTACATATAGGTTGGTTTCAGAATCAAAGTTCAATTCTCCTAAAAACCCAGTATAAAACTCCCTATCATAGTCTTCGTTATTATGAATAAAGTCAAGGGCCGGTTGTTTTGGAAAACCACAGATTGCCGGGGTCGGATGTAGGAACTTGATAATCGGCCCCAGGCCTTCTTCCAAAAAGACACCTGAAATTTTCGTCCGTAAATGCCACAGATTTCCCGCCCGTACAGATTCTATTTCGCCTTTTTGGATATTGGCAGCTTTGTCCTTGAGCACCTCCAATATATAATCCGTGACCAAATTTTGTTCTTCCAATTCCTTTTTTCCCCACAGAATTTGGTCCCGCCCCTTATAGGGTTGAGTGCCAGCCAGTGAAATTGTAGTAAACACCTTATTTTTAACCCGTAACAAAATCTCTGGAGTAGCGCCTATCCACAAGCCTGTTTTCGGATGAAACCATAAGTAGCAGAATGCGTTTGGGTAATTGGGCAAAAGGTTTTGGAACAATTCCAGTGGATTCTTGCCAAAATCAACTTCGATTTTACGGGACAATACAACCTTTTGAAAATCGCCTTCCTTAATGCATACGAGACTTCTTCGTACCAAATCAAGGTGAAGGCGTTTCTGTACGATATTTTCATGTACCTCTTTCCTTTTTATACGATTAGGAAAGAATTTTAAATCAAATTGGGTCTCATGTTTTTCATCAATCTGTAAAAGCAATGTCGGTTCCCATCCAAAGGCGGCCATTACAAAACCTGTTTCCGTAAAGTTCTGAACGGAATGTAGTTTTTTGTCACTTTGAAAAAGAGCCGTTATTTGTGGTTGTTTTGGTTTTTTGTAAACAACAAAAGGAAGCCGTTTCCTGAATTGGGCGGAAACCCTGTCCATGAATTCTAATGGCATATCAACTTTTTGGTAACGAAATGGTGGTCAATTTACAGGAAGAAATCAGATTTTCATTGACGTCCGTAATTTTGATCTCCCATAATTGGGTTGTACGGCCTTTATGGATCATAATGGCCTTGGCGAACACCTCACCATCGCTTACGCTTTTTACATGATTTGCGGATATTTCTATGCCACGGATAAAATATTTCTCGGCGTCCATAAAAATATAGGAAGCCATACTCCCAACACTTTCTGCCAAAGCCACTGACGCCCCTCCATGTAAAACACCATCTGGTTGATGGACCTTTGCATTGACCGGCATTTTGGCAACCAAATAATTCTCCCCCACATCAATATATTCAATCTCCAAATTTTCCATCATTGTGTTTTTGGAAGATTCGTTGCAAACCTTTAAAAT
Organism: Ulvibacterium sp.; assembly: GCF_028285715.1. Classification (GTDB taxonomy): domain Bacteria; phylum Bacteroidota; class Bacteroidia; order Flavobacteriales; family Flavobacteriaceae; genus Ulvibacterium. The sequence continues at coordinate 416,577 of NZ_JANQOO010000035.1, read as the reverse complement.
TTTTTCCTTAAAATCGTTCATGAAACCTTTTTTTACAAAACTACATATTGCCTTGTGAACAAATGGCACTACTTGGAAATAGATTTTAAAATACCATGAAAGAAAAAAGAATTCGCTACCATACTATCGGTACTTATGAAACACTGAACCATTTGGACGGATTTACCAAAAATGTATGGATAGTACTTCATGGAATGGGATATCTAAGTCGATTTTTCCTAAAGCATTTTCAAGGACTACCCCCAAATGAAAACTATATCATTGCGCCCCAAGCTCCCTCGAAGTATTATTTGAACAATGAATATAGGCACGTCGGGGCCAGTTGGCTGACCAAGGAGCATACGGTCTTGGAAACACAAAATGTTTTGGCCTATTTAGATGCCCTATGGGACGCTGAAAAGGTCCCAGAAAACTGCAAACTGATCGTTTTGGGTTTTTCGCAGGGGGTTTCCATCGCGGCCCGATGGGTGGCACATAAAAAACTTCAAATCCATACTTTGGTACTTTACGCCGGTGGAATCCCAAATGAACTAAAACCCAAGGATTTTGACTTTTTGGCACCTGAGGTTGAAATCAAGGTTTTTATTGGCAATAAGGACGAATTCATCACCGAGAAAAGATTGAAAGAAGAGTCAAAAAAAATTGAGTCACTTTTTGAAGGGCGGGCCGAAGTGATTATTTTTGAAGGCGGTCATGAGCTCAAGAAAGAAATCATTAACAGCTTAGTAGAATAGCAGTGACTTTCACTTTGGAAAACCAACGGGTAAAACTAAGCCCATTACAAATAGAAGATTGCGAACATTTGCTTCCGATCGCCCGGCAAGAAAAACTGGTCCAATACTCCCCTTCCGATATTGCTACGCCAGCTGCACTAAAAAATTACATAAGAATTGCCTTGGAGCAACAACAACAAAAGACCAGTATTCCCTTTGTAATTATTGACAAAAAAACAATTTCCTTCGCCGGTTGCACGCGCTACATGAACATTGATTGGAATAACAAGGTCTTGCATATTGGATCTACCTGGATAGGAAAGGAATTTCAAGGGACCGGACTTAATACCCATGTAAAGTTCTTGATGTTGCAGCATGCATTTGAGGAAATGGGCTTTGAAAAGGTAGAATTCCGAATAGATGAAAGGAACCAGCGTTCAAGGAAGGCGGTGGAAAAACTCGGTGCAAAGCTGGAGGGAATATTGCGCGAAAATGTATACCTGTTGGATGGTTTTAAGCGAAATACCTGTTGCTATGGGATTTTACTTCATGAGTGGCAGGGGATCAAGTCCGAAAGGTTCGAGGGTTATTCCTCTTCCACCTCTTCTTGAAATTCATAATATTTTATCCTTCTGGTGGTATAGGCATTATCAGGGGTAATAATTTGCTTTACCCAATTGCCACTTTCCCGATCATCGTATTGGTAGATATATTCCTTGAAATTTTCAGAATTTCCTCTTTTTTCTACCAATTTGGAAAGCGTCCCATTGTCGTCATACGTATACAATGTGGTCCGATCTGGGGCAAATTGTTGGGTCTTTTCATCATATCCAAAATGGATTGTTGAAAGTAATCGGTTGGAAGTATCAAATATTTCCTCCGTAGCGGTGAGAGGATCCCCATTTAAGTATTTCTTGGTCAGTACAACCTTTTCGCTGTTCCCATTCTTATTTTTACGATCGGAGGTGCGAATGGATTTTTGTTCAACACCGTTCAACCTATAAGTTTTGGTTTGCTCGTCCTTGTAGGCTGTATATTCAATACTGGTCTCATCCGTACCATCATTATTGGTTCGAATAACTTTAACCAATCTGTCATCCACGTCATAAAAATATTGATACTGATCTAGAAATTCCTTCGCGTAAGAAACTATCTTCTCGGTAATCTTTTTGGTACCTGTTGTATCCAATTCATAAAAATGGGCAATCGACGTACTTGTATCAAAGGTATTCCCGCGATAATTCTCCAATCGCTTTTCCTTTAGAAAGCCCATATCGTATTGGTAATAGGTGATGTCATAGTCCGAGTCATTATACCGGGTAACCGATTTCATCAAAAGCCCATTCTCATCAAAATCATATTCTTCCTTGCCATAATCGGTGATGACCAAACATGATTTCACATCTCCGTTTAGATCAAAATCCTCCTTTGTAAATACCCTTATTTCCTGGCAAAGGGCATCTACCCAGACCAAGTTTAAAATCAAATAAAAAAACAGGACGTAGTTTTTTATCATAGTACTAATTTGGTGGTTTCCGTAGTGCCAAAGTTCAAAATACGTTCGTTTATCAAAAGTACTTTATTTAAAATCAATTTCCATACCAGAAATTACCACAAAATCGTATTGAACCCTATCTTTGATTATGGCTTAGTCCTATCCCCAAAAAACAAACCATGATTCGAACTTTGTTTCTCCTAATGCATCTGTTTTTCTTGGCGAGCTGCTTCCAAAATAAGACCGTTCCGGAATTTCCAGAATTTGAGATTGGAGTGGTGGCAGATTGCCAATATTGTAATTGTGCACCTGGCGGTATAAGAAATTACAAGCAGTCACCAAAACGTTTAAGGGAGGCGGTGGATACCTTAAATACATATTCTTTGGATTATACCATTCATCTTGGGGATTTTATAGATCGGGATTTTGAAAGTTTTGATAAGGTCGCTCCAATTTGGTCGACATTGAAGTCAGATAGATTCCATGTATTGGGCAACCATGATTTTAGTGTGGCCGATTCATTAAAACCCCTGGTTTTGGAAAAAATGGAATTGAAAGATCGCTATTATAGTATTCCAAGGAATACATGGCGATTTATTATCCTGGATGGGAATGACCTTAGTTTGCACGGTGCACTTTCCGAATCCAAAAGGCAACAGACCGATTCTCTTTTTAATCTATTGAGCGGGAAAAATTTGCCGCACCTGGAATCCTGGAATGGTGGATTAAGCAAGGACCAATTGAATTGGCTGGAAAACCAATTAAAATCGGCCACATTGAATGGGGAACGTGTTGGCCTGTTTTGCCATTTTCCGGCTTTGGGCATATCCAATTCCCATAATTTATGGAATTACCAACAATTACTGGGACTTATCCAAAAGTATGATTGTGTAAAATTCTATTTCAGCGGCCATAACCATGCCGGCGATTATATTGAAAAAGATGGTGTACACTACCTAACCTTCAAAGGAATGGTGGACACCCAAGATAGTACTTCCTTCGCAAGGGTAGCCTTTAAAAAGGATTCGATTTTTATCACAGGCTATGGCAGGGAGCCTTCAAGAAGGCTGAAAATAAAATAGGCGTTGCCGGTTTTCCATTTGAGAAAAATTGAGTTAAAAAAGGCACTTACAAATATGAAAGTGCCTTTTTAACAATTATCCCTATATATGGTGCTTATTTCACCTCTTCAAAATCTACGTCCTCAACATTATCCCCTTCCTTGGCATCTCCTCCACTGGCCGCTTCCTGTCCATTGGAAGATGTTTCACCGGCCTGCTGTGCCTCTGCCTGTGCTTTGTACATCTCTTCTGAAGCAACTTTCCAAGCTTCATTGATTTTCTCCAAAGCGGGAGTGATTACGGCCAAATCCTTACTTTCGTAAGCTTTCTTAAGCTCCTCCAAGGCATCTTCAATCGGCTTTTTCTTATCATCCGACAATTTGTCCCCGAATTCCTTTAATTGCTTTTCGGTCTGGAATATCATCCCATCGGCCTCATTGAGTTTATCGGCTGTTTCCTTGGCCTTTTTATCCGATTCGGCATTGGCTTCGGCCTCGGCCTTCATTTTTTCAATTTCTTCCTCGGTCAATCCGGAGGATGCCTCAATACGAATGTCCTGGGATTTATTCGTAGCCTTATCCGTAGCGGAAACCTTAATAATTCCATTGGCATCGATGTCAAAGGTAACCTCTATTTGAGGTGTTCCCCTGGGTGCCGGAGGAATTCCATCCAAATGAAAACGTCCTATCGTCTTGTTATCACCTGCCATAGGTCGTTCTCCTTGTAGCACATGAATCTCTACCGATGGCTGATTATCGGCTGCCGTGGAGAATATCTGTGATTTTTTGGTGGGAATGGTAGTGTTTGCATCGATCAACTTGGTCATTACACTTCCCATAGTCTCAATGCCCAGGGATAATGGCGTAACGTCCAATAGCAACACGTCCTTAACGTCTCCCGTCAACACCCCTCCTTGTATGGCCGCACCAATCGCAACTACTTCATCAGGGTTCACTCCTTTGGAAGGTTTCTTCCCAAAGAACTTTTCAACGGCCTCCTGTACGGCAGGGATTCGAGTAGATCCACCTACCAAGATAATTTCATCGATATCACTCTTTGAAAGTCCCGCAGCTTTCAAGGCGGTCTCACAAGGCTCTATGGTACGCTTGACCAAATCGTCGATCAATTGCTCAAATTTGGATCGAGATAGACTACGGACCAAGTGCTTGGGGCCAGAAGCCGTCGCCGTTACATAAGGCAGATTGATTTCCGTCTGTGAAGAAGATGACAACTCAATTTTTGCCTTTTCGGCGGCCTCCCGTAAACGTTGCAGGGCCATGGCGTCCTCACGCAAATCAATACCTTCATCTTTTTTGAACTCCTCGGCCAACCAGTCAATGATTTTCTGGTCTACATCGTCACCACCCAAATGGGTATCCCCATCCGTGGCCAATACCTCAAATACGCCATCGCCCAATTCCAAGATGGAAACGTCATGTGTACCTCCACCAAAGTCAAAGACCACTACCTTCTGATCGGTATGTTTTTTATCCAGCCCATAGGCCAAAGATGCCGCCGTTGGTTCATTTATAATACGTTCCACGGTTAGTCCGGCAATTTCACCAGCCTCCTTGGTCGCCTGGCGTTGTGCATCGTTAAAATAAGCCGGAACCGTAATAACAGCTCTAGAAACATCCTGTCCTAAATAATCCTCTGCTGTCTTTTTCATCTTTTGCAGCACCATTGCGGAAAGTTCCTGAGGGGTATATAATCGTCCATCTATATCCACACGGGGTGTGTCATTGTCTCCTTTAACAACTTTATACGGTACACGGTTCGCTTCTTTGTTGGACTCGGAATACTTGTTTCCCATAAACCGTTTAATCGAATAAACCGTTTTTCCTGGGTTGGTCACCGCCTGTCTTTTGGCAGGGTCACCAACCTTGATCTCGCCTCCCTCTACAAACGCAATGACCGAAGGGGTTGTCCTTTTGCCTTCCGCATTGGGAATGACCACCGGTTCGTTGCCTTCCATTACGGAAACACAGGAATTGGTAGTTCCCAAATCTATTCCTATTATCTTACTCATTCTTTATGTTTTAAATATTAGTCTTTTTTTACAGTCGCTTAGCAAGTGTCAAACAATATGCCAAGAGGAGGGAAACTGACAGGATGTCATTTTGGAAAGGGACCAGTCTTGAAAATTTAATTCAAAGCAGGGTTGGCAACCAAAATAAAAGTTATAAAATCAATCGCAGCCTTCCTTCCTGCGCGTATCGATAAGGTAAATTATTTTCCAACGACCCGTATCCTTAAAAAGTTGAAAGGAATTGACTCCGCAATGATGGAATTCATCATTGATCCAGAACTCATAGGGTGTCCAGGCGTGGGCCATGGCACCATCTATTTGTATGTTATATGATTTGATTTTCTCCTTAAACTTTGTCGTTTTCGGTATGCCCACAATTGATTTGAGAAAATCTTGAAACTTATCGCTTCGCACATACTCCCCTTCCTTTTTGTCCCTTGCAACGGTCTGTAGAACAATGGTATCGGAAACAGCCTTTTTAATAATCGTGGAGTCCTGATTGTGAAATCCCTCAAAAAAAGTTTCTATGGCCTCCTTTACGGCTAATTTGTCATTTTCCTGGGCAAGGGTTGTGGAAAGGAATAGGATAAAACAAATGTTCAGCATGAATCTCATTTCGGTCGATTTGGTCCAAAAATAAGGAAAGATCCCTCATGTTGATTCGCAATGTTCGGAATTCAAAAGATAGCCACGCGTTGTTTTAGCGCAAAAAGGAAATACGGACAATTTCCTTACATTTAACCCGCCTAAACAAAACTCGATGTCTACCGCAAAAAAAGAATACAAACGGGTAACGGTGAAGTCGCTCGTGGAAATGAAAAAAAATGGGGAAAAGATTTCCATGCTTACCGCATATGATTATTCCATGGCCAAAATTGTAGATGCCGCCAATGTAGATGTCATTTTGGTAGGCGATTCTGCCAGTAATGTCATGGCAGGTCATGAGACCACGCTACCCATAACTTTGGATCAAATGATCTATCATGCCACATCAGTGGTCCGGGCCGTTAAAAGGGCCTTGATTGTTGTGGATATTCCCTTTGGCAGTTATCAAAGTGATCCTAAAGAGGCTTTACGCTCCGCTATTCGAATCATGAAGGAGAGCGGGGCCCACGCCATTAAATTGGAAGGTGGCATTGAGATAAAGGAGTCTGTAAAACGCATCCTAAACGCAGGAATACCCGTTATGGGTCATTTGGGCCTTACGCCCCAGAGCATCTACAAATTTGGGACATATACCGTACGGGCCAAGGAAGAAGAAGAAGCCCAAAAACTTATGGAGGATGCGAAACTTCTCGAAAAATTGGGATGCTTTGGAATTGTACTGGAAAAAATACCGGCGGCCCTGACGAAGAAGGTTTCCGAGGGTCTTTCTATTCCCACTATTGGAATCGGGGCCGGCAAACATGCGGACGGCCAAGTGCTCGTTATCCATGATCTTTTGGGAATGACCCATGAGTTTAATCCTCGTTTCTTAAGGCGGTATATGAATCTTTATGAGGATATGGGCAATGCGATCTCCGGATATGTGGACGATGTGAAAAACAAGGATTTTCCTAGTGACGGCGAACAGTACTAAGGTTTCCAAACCGGTAATAAACATCGGTTTTTTTTATTGCTGAAAAATGTATTCTGCAGAAGACCATGTATAAAAACATAGGTATTTTGGTTTTGGTGTTACTCAATATCGGTTGCGATCAACTTTCCAAAGATATCGTCCGGAAAAATGTCGCGCCCATGGATTACATCCAGGTATTCCGGGAAAACCTTATCCTTACCAATGTAGAAAACACCGGTGCCATGTTGGGGTTTGGCCAAAGCCTACCTCCTATCCCTAAGCTTGTATTCCTTCAAATACTTCCCGTTTTGGTTTTGTTCATTTTGTTGTTTCGTGTGCGGCAAAAGTCCAATTTGAACAAATGGCCCACTATTGCATTTGCATTTGTCATAGGGGGTGGAATCGGCAATCTTATTGACCGTATCCTTCATGGTTCAGTAACCGATTTTTTTCAGATTAAAATTGGTTTCCTAAGAACTGGGATTTTTAATATGGCCGATGTTTCGGTAACCATTGGGGTTTTGCTTATTCTTTTTCTTACTCTAAGTAATAAAAAAATAACACTATAGTGTCCGAAAGAATTCTTTCCAATCCTCAAAACCTCCAAATACTTTACGAGGATAATCACATCATTGCAATCAACAAAAGACCGGGGGATATAGTTCAAGGGGATAAGACCCAAGACGTACCCTTAAGTGAAATCATAAAAAATTACATCAAAAAAAAGTATAACAAACCGGGTAATGTATATCTTGGGGTTGCCCATAGATTGGATAGGCCCACTTCCGGTATCGTGGTCTTCGCAAGAACTTCCAAGGCCCTGACCCGGCTGAACAAAATCTTTGCGGAAAAAAAGGCAAAAAAGACCTATTGGGCGGTTGTTAAGAATCCACCAAAAAAGAAAGAGGGAATTTTATCGCATTGGTTGAGACGAAACCCAAAACAGAATAAATCGTATGCCCATGAAGATGAGGTTAAGGATGGTAAAAAAGCGATTCTGGCATATAGCATTATCCGGGAACTTGATAATCACTATCTTCTGGAAATTGACTTGAAAACAGGGCGGCATCATCAAATCCGTGCCCAATTGGCGGCCATCCAAAGTCCCATAAAAGGAGATTTAAAATATGGTTTTAACCGCAGTAATCCCAACGGCAGCATACATCTCCATGCCAGACAGCTTTCTTTTATCCATCCGGTAAGTAAGGAAATGCTAGAATTCCTTGCCCCTCCCCCCTCGGATTCCATTTGGAACGCTTGTTAGTTTTTTATAAGCAGAACCCGGTAGTGTAAAGTAGTTTAGAAAGAGTTAAAACCGCACGTTCAAAATTAATATGGGACACCTATTTATAGGAGCGTATACTTTCAATAATTACCGAGGCCAAAATCATGATTCCTCCCAATATCGTGGTCCAAGTAGGAATTTCGGAAAGGAACAAAGCCCCAATGATAATTCCATAAACCGGTTGAATACAGCTAAGTATACTCACCGTGGTTATCGAAAAATGCTTGAAGGTATTGATGAACATGGTATGCCCTACCGCTGTTGTAATGACAATTAAGCCTACCAGTCCTTGCCATTGATCCTTTATCTCCAAAAGGTCGTACACAAAATATACAGGAAGCAATAAAATGGCAATAACAACCAATTGATAGGACATTAAAACCGATCCATTATACCTATCTACCTTGGTCTTTAAAATGAGGTTGCGTACGGCATAACAAAATGCAGAAAACACCCCAAAGGCAATGGCTATGGTTTGGCCATTGTCCAAACTAAAATCGGGGACCAGGAAATAGATTCCACAAAGCACTAAAAGGGCCAATACCAAATGAACGGCCTGAAACTTGATCTTCAGAAAAAAGGGCTCCAAAAAAGCGGTAATTACAGGATAGGTGAAGAGTGACAGCATTCCAATGGCCACATTGGAAAGCTGCAAGGCCTTAAAGTAAGAGAGCCAGTGGATACACATTAAGAATCCACTTAAAAGGATAAGAAAAACATCCTGTTGCCGCAGTCGAAAGGATATCCCGCGCCATTTGCAGTAGATCAGCAATAAGAGAAAAGCCAATGTGGCACGGAGACCAATAGTCAATGGAACAGGTAGGTCAATAAACTTTCCGAAAGGGCCCGAAGTGCCCAATAATAGCATCGAAATATTTATCTCCACAAAATTGCGGGTACTGATTGGAGTTTTTGTATCCAAATGCTAACGTGTAAGTTTCATTGCTTTTTCACGGATGATTTCGCCAACGGGCTTGTTCTCCAAATGACTTTCCAACCAGGAAATAATATCCAAATACAAAAAGGCCCTCTTTTCATAAGGATGCTCCTCATATTTTTTCAACTGTGCATGTAACTTTTGAAATTCACCTCTAAGTTCATGGGGGAAAATATTTCCCAGATTCCTCAAAAATTTAATCATCTCCTTTTGAACGGCATGCAGGTCGTTCATCTTCAATAAAAATTTATAGGTACTTTTTAATTGAACTTCCAAATGATAATCCATCCCAGCCTCGTAATGTGCCACCAGACTCAACACCCGGGCAAAGCACATCAAATCTTCCCTCATTTTTAAGCTCTTGTTATTAATAATTTTTTTCAAATATTGGATACACATTTTATTGTCACCAACACCGAAATAAAGACAGGCAATCTTATAATACAAAATCATGATATGGTGCGCATCTATCCGCTGGTTGTGTTTGGTAATACCATACTCGATTATCTTTACCAGATACAGTCCTTTTTCAAAAGTCCCTTCCAAAAAATGCAGATTCAATCTATTGGCATTGAGATATAAAAAGGTTAAGGAAGCTATATTGTCGTTTTTTGGAAAGTCATTGGTCTTCACTATCCGCTCCAACTTCTCAAGTGTTTCTTTAAATTGAGAGCTGTATTTTACATAGAACAAGGATTCTAACAAATAGTGATTTCCCTTTAAGAAAAATACGGGATTTAGGTTGATCATATCGGGCCGTTCGTAAAAAAGGTCAACCCATTTACTGGCATATTTATAAGAGGACAAAAAGTCCTGAACCAAAAAACTATACCATAGGTAGGCTTTGTACAACCATAACTTTTCCCGGAATCCCAAATCTTCCAAGGTGTACTTCGGAAGTTGTCGCTCAAAATAACGTTTTACCCTGGTATAGTCCTCATCGCTGCGTACATAGCCCAGCTTCAACATCAATCCATAGAGTTGTAGGGATAAATTGCTCAGTTTGCTGGTCATAACATTTTGTGCGGAAAGTTCCTTTGCCTGTATGGCCAGCTCATCCGCCCTATCTGGAATGCTTCTGGTGATATACTGGGTCTCGATAATTTTTTCCAACTCAACAATTTCATAGGCAATGTTCTTTTCTTCATTTTCTATGGCAGTGGCCTTGGCCTTGTCCAAAATCTTGAGGCTTTGTTTATATAGTCCCTTTTGATAAAGAATCGTAGCAAAATCCAGCTGTTCCCGAATTTGAACACGGACATTCTGGTTTACCGGATTCAATCGTAGACTCACCAAAATCTGTCGGTATAAATGTGCCTTTAAATTGGATAATTGTGCCTTTTTTACAATGCCGCTGGCCAAAATAACCTTCTCATCATACGCCTTAATTTTGTCCAAAAGATTAAAAAGTGCCAAAAATTTGGCATCCGTATTCACGCCCAGCCGGCCTACATAGAGCTTAAATTGTCTTTTCTCGGATTTTGAAAGGGATTTAACCAGTACGAACAATGCATCTTTATGCTCACTTGTCATCGTAAAAAATTGTATTTAAGTAATTGTTATTCAGATTTTTAAAAAACCGAAAAAGTGGATAAACGTTGTAAATGTCATTCTAAATTTTAGGTCGTTTGTCCTATTGGTCATATATTCGTATAGGCTAGTTAAAACTAAGTAAAGATAATGAGTAAAGATAAAGTACAAATTTTTGATACAACACTTCGAGATGGCGAACAGGTACCTGGCTGCAAGTTGGATACCGATCAGAAACTCGTTATAGCGGAACGCTTGGATCAACTTGGCGTGGATATTATCGAAGCGGGCTTTCCTATATCCAGCCCGGGCGACTTTAGCTCTGTTACTCAAATTGCCAAGGTAGTTAAAAATGCTACCGTATGTGGACTTACCAGAGCCGTAAAGAAAGATATTGAAGTTGCGGCAGAGGCCCTAAAACCAGCAAAGACACCCCGAATACACACGGGCATAGGGACTTCAGATTCCCACATAAGACATAAATTCAATTCAAATAGGGATGCCATTATAGAAAGGGCGGTCATGGCCGTGAGTTATGCCAAAAGCTTTGTTGATGATGTGGAGTTTTATGCCGAGGACGCAGGTAGAACGGAGAACGAGTTTTTGGCCAGGGTCTGTGAAGCGGTCATCAAGGCTGGTGCCACGGTATTGAATATCCCGGACACTACCGGTTATTGTTTACCAGAAGAGTACGGTGCAAAAATGAAATATCTTAAGGAAAATGTGAAGGGCATTCACAAAGCCGTGCTCTCCTGTCATTGCCACAACGACCTAGGGTTGGCAACGGCGAATTCCATAGCGGGTGTCATCAATGGGGCGCGGCAAATAGAATGCACCATAAACGGAATTGGCGAACGTGCCGGAAATACTTCCTTGGAGGAAGTCGTGATGATTCTGAGACAACATCCTTACCTTGGCTTGGACACCAATATCAACAGCCGCCTGCTCTACGATACCAGTCAGATGGTTTCCCAAAAAATGGGAATGATGGTACAACCCAACAAGGCCATTGTAGGCGCCAATGCCTTTGCCCACAGTTCCGGAATACACCAGGATGGGGTCATTAAAAATCGGGAAACCTATGAGATTATAGATCCGGAGGATGTCGGTGTTACGGAGTCCTCAATAGTCCTTACCGCCAGAAGTGGTAGGGCCGCTTTGGCGTACCGGGCGAAAAAAGTGGGCTACAATCTTACAAAGATTCAATTGGATGGTGTATACGAGGAATTTTTGAAATTTGCGGATCGAAAAAAAGAGATCCTGGACGATGATATTCATGAAATCATCGAAGCCAGTAATTTAAATATAGAAAGTCTTACCTAAATGCGATTGGAAATCGCCCTTTTGGGCGGGGATGGAATCGGTCCCGAAGTTTTGGCCCAAGCTGTGAAATGCCTTCATGCCGTCCATGAAACCTTTGGTCATGATTTCCATTTTACCAATGCCTTAATGGGTGCCGTGGCCATAGAAAAGACGGGGACACCTCTTCCAGAACGTACTTTGGAAATCTGTATGGCTTCGGATGCCATATTGTTCGGCGCCATTGGGACCCCTCAGTTCGATAACAATCCAAAAGCCAAGGTCCGGCCGGAGCAAGGTCTTCTTAATCTTAGAAAAGCTTTGGGTCTTTTTGCCAATATTAGGCCAGTAAAAGCTTTCCCTGCAATGCTCAGGCAGTCACCGTTGCGCAAGGAAATCGTAAAAGGTACTGATTTGGTTATCTACAGGGAACTAACAGGAGGTATCTATTTTGGGGAGAAGCAATTAAGCCAAGATGGTGCCTTTGCCTCGGATATCTGTGAGTATTCCGAGTCAGAAATCGGTCGTATCGCCCATATGGCCTTCAAAGCCGCCAAAAAGCGTAAAGGAAAATTAACTTTGGTGGATAAAGCCAATGTTTTGGAAACATCCCGGTTATGGAGAAGGGTGGTCACAGAAATTTCGGAAAGTTATCCCGAAATAGAAATGGAATGCATGTATATAGACAATGCGGCCGTGCAAATTATGCTGAATCCCAAACTGTTCGATGTAATCCTAACGGACAATATGTTCGGGGATGTCCTGTCCGATTTGGGAAGTGTAATCTTCGGTTCCGTTGGGCTGCTGCCATCGGCTTCCATTGGTGAGAACAATGCTATGTTCGAACCCATACATGGTTCCTATCCACAAGCAAAAGGCAAAAATATTGCAAACCCCGTTGCCTCGATTCTTAGTACGGCAATGCTTTTGCAACATTTTGGTTTATTCGAAGAATCCAATGCCGTGGTCGCAGCAATCCTCAAATCCTTCCAAAAAAATGTGGTTACCCCAGATATTATGGGAAGCAGTAAATACGGCACCGATTATGTGGGTGATTTTATTGCGGAAAACATTGTAGATCAAGATCAAGATTTCAATATCAATGACGAAAATATCGGTTTGGGAAAATCGACTATCATCTAATTTCCGCGGTAGATTTCCATTTTTTTCCATTTGTATTTTAAGAACCTTAAAAATTGATCTAGCCTATTAGGTCACCCGCACAAGCAATGAAGGGGACAATTCACTGGATTCTATGTTGAATGTCTTATTGCATTGTTTTATCTTTACGCGCTCTAAAACCGACTGATGAATATCTCTTACAACTGGTTAAAACAATTCCTCAAATTAGACTGGAAACCAAGACAGACCGCCGAACTTTTAACGGACCTTGGTCTTGAAGTGGAGGGGGTTACCAATTTTGAGTCTGTAAAAGGTAGTTTAAAAGGTGTTGTCGTTGGCCATGTACTTAGTTGTGAAAAGCATCCGAATGCGGACAGGCTTAAATTGACCACGGTTGATATAGGACTTGAACAACCATTGCAAATTGTTTGCGGAGCACCAAACGTGGCGAAAGATCAGAAAGTTCCGGTAGCCACTATAGGGACTACACTTTATACAAACGATGGAAATTCCTGGACTCTAAAAAAAGGGAAAATAAGGGGAGAGGAAAGTCAGGGCATGATATGTGCGGAAGATGAGTTAGGGCTTGGTGAGAGTCATGATGGTATTTTGGTACTTAGTGACAGCTTACAACCGGGAACTCCCTGTTCCGAAGTCTTTGATATCGAAAATGATACGGTCTTTGAAATAGGGCTTACCCCTAACCGAGCCGATGCCATGAGCCATTTTGGGGTGGCCAGGGATTTAAGGGCAGGCCTTACGGAAAGGGACATACAATTGGAGTTAATAACACCTCCTGTAAGCCATTTTAATGTGGACAACAGATCCCTTAAAATAGATATTATAGTAGAGAATTCGGAACTAGCTCCACGCTATTGTGGTATTACGTTAAACAATCTTATCGTACAGTCCTCCCCAACTTGGTTGCAAAATAGATTAAAGGCCATAGGCCTTAAGCCCATAAACAATATAGTAGATGCCACCAACTATGTCTTACATGAATTGGGACAACCACTTCATGCTTTTGATGCCAATCGCATCCACGGCAAAAAAGTAATCGTAAAGACCATGCCCCAAGGTACAAAGTTTATGACCTTGGATGGTGAGGAAAGGGAATTGCATGAAGAGGATTTGATGATATGCGACATGGAAAAGCCCATGTGCATAGCTGGAGTTTTTGGAGGGATTTATTCAGGTGTTACGGAGGATACCACATCGATTTTCCTGGAAAGCGCCTATTTTGATCCAGTCTCTATCCGGAAAACTGCAAAAAGACACGGCCTAAATACAGATGCCTCCTTCCGTTTTGAACGTGGAATCGATATCGAAAATGTGGAATATGCCCTAAAACGTGCAGCCATACTCATTAAGGAGATAGCTGGCGGGGATATTACATCGGACATCATAGACCTATATCCCAAGAAAAAAGAGGACTATCAAGTGTTTTTGGCTTTCGACAAAATCAACAACTTAATCGGGCAGGAAATTCCTAAAGACTCCATAAAATCCATTCTGGCTTCCCTTGAAATCAAGGTCAAAAATGTAACCGAATCCGGGTTAGGCGTAGTAATACCTTCCTATCGGGTTGATGTACAGCGAGAAGTGGATGTTATTGAGGAAATTTTGAGGGTGTATGGCTACAATAACATAGCCTTTGAAAAAAAGTTGAATGCCTCTATCGCCACTACCTCGAAATTTGAGGATTATAAAATCCAGAACACCATAGGCGATTTGTTGGTTTCCCAAGGTTTCTTTGAGATACTGACCAATAGCCTAACTTCTCCGGAATACGAAAGGACCCAAGAAACAGTTACCCTCTTGAACCCGCTGAGCTCGGATCTCTCCGTGCTAAGAAGGTCCATGGTCCATAGCGGATTGGAGGTAATATCCCATAATCTCAACAGAAAAAGACCAGATCTGAAACTTTTTGAATTTGGGAAGACCTATTTTAAAACTGGGGAATCACACGACGAGCGTAAACATTTGTCGTTATACCTAACGGGAAATAGGAATCCTGAAAATTGGGTGCGATCTACACAAAAAACGGATTTCTTTTACTTAAAGTCCATTGTGGAAAACATTTTGGCGCGCCTTGGCATTGGCGGACTGATTTCCAGCCCCTCAGAAAACAGTCATATTTCCGAAGGTGTTTCCTTAAAAAGACAGGAAAAAGAATTCGTGACGCTAGGAATCCTCAACAATTCTATTCTGAAGCCACTGGGTATAAAACAGGAAGTCCTCTATGCCGATTTCAATTGGGACAATGTCATTTCCTTGGCTAGAAAAGGAAAGATAAGTCATTACGAAGTACCCAAATATCCCGAGGTAAAGCGCGATTTTGCCTTATTGTTGGACGAGAAAATAACTTTTGACCAAGTGCATGACCTAGGACTAAAAACGGAAAAAAAACTGATCAAAAACATTACACTGTTTGATGTTTATACCGG
This sequence comes from Ulvibacterium sp., assembly GCF_028285715.1. GTDB lineage: Bacteria > Bacteroidota > Bacteroidia > Flavobacteriales > Flavobacteriaceae > Ulvibacterium. Next base: position 401,101 of record NZ_JANQOO010000035.1, on the reverse strand, counting down.
TAAAAACTTACCCGATGGCAAAAAATCCTATGCCGTAAGCTTTACGTTACAAGATGAAAAAGGCACCCTGACGGATAAACAAATTGATAGGATTATGACCAAGTTACAACGTACTTATGAAACCGACCTAGGTGCAGAACTCCGTTGATAATCACATTTGTCGAGGGACCATAACACCGTCTATTTCGTGAATAACTCCGTTGCATTGGTACGAATCCGCATTTATAATTCTTGCTGAATTACCAAAGTCGTCCGTTAGGATAATATCAGTTTCACTCATCGTGGCCACAATCTCCTTACCTTGTACCGTAGTGAAAACAGCACGACCATTTCCCCTACACATAGCTCTAAGTATATGGGAAGCCGTAAATTTTCCTGCAACAATATGATAAGTAAGCAGGGCCGTTAAATCTTCCCTTTTCTCCGGGTCTAAAAGTAGGGCCACTTTTCCTATGGAGAATTCCTCAAAAGCTTTATCCGATGGCGCAAATACGGTGAAAGGACCATCGTAGCCCAAGGTGTCCTCTAAATCCGTTGCCTTTATTACGGTTGAAAGGGTCTTATGGTTTAGAGAGCTTTCAGTATTCTTTATTATGGATTCCTGAGGGTCCATCTTGGTAAATCTCGTTTCTGTGACTATTGAAGTATTTCCTTGGGCTAGGGATAAGAATGAAGAAAACAGGAAAAACAAGGGCATAGCAGGGGCCAAACATTTCATAGGTTCAAAATTTCGGGGCGTTAAAACAGGTATTGAAGAAACGTAAGGTTTCCTCTTCAATATATCAAAATCCTGAGGCTTTTCTGTTAATATGAACCTTTCTCGATATAAATTAACATAATATTAACAATATGCTTGTTCCGTGCGAAATTTTTGAATTGGGAAATGTTTAAATTTGATACAATTGCTAAAAGAAAAAGAATGTTATTAAAAAGAACCAACATCGAGGAACAGCTCGGCAAGACCCTAAAAAATGCCGCAGATTCCCAAAAAATTTTGGATGAAGTCTTTCACATCCTGGAAGAGGACAAACAAAGAACGGAACGGATATATGATAGTTTATCCGGTGGTAAAACTACTGTTATCAATCACTTCGATTTCGATTTGCTGGATACAAAGAAAATTTACCATTTATCCCAAATCAAGACGATTTGCATCGAATATCGCCTCCGCTTTTTGGATTCAAAGTATTTTAAAGGCGAGATTCCCGGTGAAGCGATTTCCAAAATCAAACAATTGGAAAAAGCGCATGGGATTGAAATCAAAGGTTTTAAGATCATTGCCCCTTCCAAGCTTTTTAAATTGGCGGACAAAAACGACCCCTTGCTTTTCGTGCCGATAGGCAACGACTACTTTTACCTGATTCACAAATGGGGTAATGATTTACACCCCTTTAGGAGGGCCCTTATGTGGCCGTTTAAGAACATTATAAACCTGACCCTCTTGGTCTTGGCGGCCAGCTATTTGGTAACCCTTTTGGTCCCTAATGGATTGTTTTCAAAATCCAGTTCCAATGCCGAATTTTGGATCATCTACTTTTTTATGTTCAAATCTATTGCTGCGGTGGTTATTTTTTATGGCTTTGCCTTGGGAAAAAACTTTAACACGGCCATTTGGAATAGCAAATACTTTAATGCCTAGTTCTATTTTGGTTTATGATACAAAAAGAAATGCCCCTTTGAAAGGGGCATTTCTTTTGCGATATCAAAAGATTTTATTCCACAAAAATCTGAAAAGGCACTCCCTCCAAGTCCAAATTGTCAATGAATTCCGGATCGGGTATAGGCTTAATTCTCAGAAGGCCGCCCTTACCGTCATCTGAGGATTTTTTATATCCTATCAAAATGAGCCCGTTCTCCTCGTCATAACTTACCATTGAAGTACGTTCAATTTCAAATTCAAAATCCCGTTGTTCCTGTGTGAGGAAATTTTCAAAAGCATAAAGTATCGCCAAATTTTCGTCAAAATCATAAACGGCCGGAATAAAAGGATACATGCTATTGGAACCTGATAGCATTTCGTAGTACATTTTACCACTAGCATCAAAATATTCGAAATCGGATTCCATAAAATTAGGGGCCGTATCTTCATTGTACTGGGTATATTCAAAAGACATGGAAGCACTATCCAAGGTGGTATGCAATTCATCATAGCTTACGATGACATCCATTTCCGGGGTTTTAAAAATACGGCGTACATCAAAGCCCAAATCCATTTCATGTATTAACAGATTTGTATTCATGTCCATTACAGAAAGGGCATATTCGTCCGTTATCTCCTCATCCAGGGTAAGTATGAACAACCGGTTATTGGTTACTAGCATCTGTACAGGCTTTTTATCTAGCTCAATATCCGTAAATTCAGATTCATCGGAATCCAGGTCCAGTATGCGTACAAAATAGGCCGTCTCCTTGGAAGTAATCTCCAATTGGTAGGCTACAAAAAAAGTATCTGCAGAACGCGCAATGGCATTCGCCGAAAGACTACAATCTCCAAGGTCTGTAAAAATTTCCATTTCCCCGGATTGATCCTCCTTAAAATCATAGATCATAATCCTTCCCTCGCAAGGGGTTTTCTTTTGATACAGGCCTAAAAGATGGCCGTCCGTATAGGTGAGTTCCGGAAATGTAACATCTGGAAAGGGACTATCGGCAGGGTTTACGGTAATCGCCTCGCTGTCCGCATTTAATAAGATGCTTTTAAGAGTCCCCTCTTTTTGAAGAAGTAGGGTATAATCTGCTTTTATCTCCGGTGAATCGGGTGGGTTCTCCCCATTCAAAGTTCCTCCGTCCTCTGTTTTGCTGCAGCCAATTACGACCCAGCATGCCCATAGCATACAAAAAATCTTGTAGGTCTTCATGATGTAGGATTTGGGGTCTACAAAACTACACCGGTACCGTGTACATCTTTTCTCGTTGTTCCCGTATAGTCTTGTCCGACATATATTCATCAAACGTTAAATATCTGTCAATGTTGCCTTTGGGGGTCAATTCTATGATTCTATTGGCAACTGTTTGGGCAAACTCATGGTCATGGGTAGTAAAAATGACGGTTCCCTTGAAATTTTTGAGTGAGTTATTGAAAGTGGTAATACTTTCAAGGTCCAAATGATTGGTAGGTTCGTCCAACAACAACACATTGGCCCGTAGCATCATCATCCTGCTGAGCATACACCTAACTTTTTCCCCACCGGACAATACGGTACTTTTTTTTAGGGCTTCTTCCCCACTAAATAGCATTTTTCCCAAAAATCCTCGAACAAACACTTCTTCTCGTTCTTCCTCGGTCTTAGCCCATTGCCGCAACCAATCTACTAGATTGATATCCTCGACAAAGTACTCTGAATTATCCACCGGCAAATAAGATTGTGTGGTAGTAATACCCCATTGAAATGTTCCGTGTTGCGCTTTTCTGTTTCCGTCCAAGATTTCATAAAAAGCCGTGCTAGCCCTGGAATCTTTTGAAATCAGTGCCACCTTGTCCTGTTTGGCCAAGTTGATATTGACTTTTTCAAAAAGGATTTCCCCATCCTCTGTAGAGGCCGCTAAGTCAGCAATGTTCAATATCTGGTCCCCCGCTTCACGTTCCCTTTCAAAAATAATGGCAGGATACCTTCGGCTAGAGGGCTTTATATCGTCTACCTTAAGTTTAGACAACATTTTCTTTCGGGAGGTAGCTTGTTTACTTTTAGCTACGTTGGCGCTAAACCGGGCAATGAATTCCTGCAATTCCTTTGCTTTTTCCTCTGCCTTTTTGTTCTGTTGCGCCCTTTGCCGTGCAGCTAACTGACTACTTTCGTACCAAAATGTATAATTGCCCGAATACAAATTTATTTTGCCAAAATCTATGTCTGCGATGTGGGTACATACAGCATCCAAAAAATGACGGTCATGGGATACTACGATTACAGTATTTTCATAATCCGCCAAAAAGTTTTCCAACCATTGAATAGTGTCGTAATCCAAATCGTTGGTAGGCTCATCCATTATCAGTACATCCGGGTTGCCAAAAAGCGCCTGGGCCAAGAGCACGCGTACCTTTAACTTGGAATCCATTTCGGCCATGGCCGTATAATGCAACGCCTCGGATATTCCAAGGTTGGACAACAAGGCGGCCGCATCGCTATCGGCGTTCCATCCATTCATTTCTTCGAATTGAACCTGTAGCTCCCCTATTTTATCTGCATTTTCATCCGTATAATTGGCATATAGGGCATCTATTTCCTGTTTTATGGCGAAAAGGGGCTTGTTGCCCATAACCACGGCTTCCAAAACGTTGAAATCGTCATAGGCATTATGGTCCTGTTCCAAAATGGACATACGTTTACCGGGCTCCAATTGTACATATCCCGATGTAGGCTCATTTTGACCGGAAAGTATTTTAAGGAATGTCGATTTTCCTGCTCCATTGGCCCCGATAATACCATAGCAATTACCCTGTGTAAAGGCTACGTTTACCTCATCGAACAAAACCCTTTTTCCAAACTGTACCGATAAATTTGATACGGATAACATAAGCTGTTTTTAAAAATTTTTTGCAAAAATAAATAAATTAATGGGTCTGGCACCAATCATCTTTTTAAACATGTCGTTTATCGATGACCTTAACGCAACTGTCTAATTTTTAACTCGCTATTAACAGCCTTGCGCATACCGGTTTCTTAATTTTGTTCGTTGCACAATAGATACTTTTATATGCCAAAACATTTACTTTATCTATTTCTTTTTGTGTTAGTGGGATGTGGCGTGACCGAAAAAAAATCGGACAATGTCTTTTTTGCGGGAGAAATTGTAAATCCCACAAGTGAATACATTGTGCTTTATAAGGGTGAGAGTCTCATAGATTCCGCCTTACTGGATGCGAACAACCGGTTTTATCTTGAATTGGATTCCCCAGAAAATGGTCTTTATCATTTTAAGCATAGTCCCGAATACCAGTATGTGTATTTGGAAAAGGGTGATAGTCTATTAATACGGCTCAATACCATGGACTTTGACGAGTCTCTCGTGTTTTCCGGTTCCGGGGATGAAATCAACAACTTCCTTTTGGAGCTTTTTTTGGCGCATGAGGCCGAAGAGCCCATGATTTACGCCATGTATCGACTGGAACCCCAGGAATTCCATCAAAAAATTGACTCCCTAAAACAATCCAAATTAGACCAACTTGGAATTTTAGTCGAGGAAGCGGATCTATCCGAAAAGGAAAGGGAAATTGCAGAAGCCAGCATAATCTACAACTACTATACCTATAAGGAAAAGTATCCTTTTAAGCACAAATCCTACACGGGCAATAGGGTGGTAGATAAATTGCCATCCGATTTCTATGCGTATAGGGAAACGGTCACTTTTGAAAATAATGACCTTACCTATCTAAGGCCCTATTACAACTTTATGATCAATCATATTGGCAATAGGTCCTTTATGAGTTGTTCCCAGAAATGTGGCATTAAAAACGATATGGTCCAAAACCACTTGCATTTCAATATGCATAAACTCAGTCTTATCGATAGCCTGGTGAAGGAAAAGGATTTAAGGGACAATTTGTTTCGCAACGTTGCATTTGACTATCTTCTACAAATCCATGATACGGAGGAAAATAATAAATCGTTCATCCAGGAATTTCATAGACTCTCCAGAAACAACAAGCATATTTCGGAAGTTGATGAGCTCTATGAGGGCATACTCAATATACAGCCGGATAAGGAGATACCGAACATCAATGTTTTAAACAGCGAAGGAGAACGTATTTCGCTTAAGGAAATTGCCAAGGATACCAAGACCGTCTTCTATTTTTGGTCCGGGACCGATAAAAGACATTTTGATAATATTACGCGGAGGGCGGACTATCTGTCCTCCAAAATGCCGGAATACAGGTTTGTTGGCATTAATCTAAAAACAGATGATGCCAAATGGAGGATTATGGTCGAAACCAGGAACTTGGACAAGACCAATCAATATAGGGCCGAAAATTTTGAGAAGGCCACAAAAGCCTTGGTCATCTATCCAATGAATAAGTGTATCATTACCGAAGATGCCAAAATTGTTGATGCCTTCTCCAATATGTATGCTTCTTCCCTGAAAAAAAGCCCTTGGAAACCGTGAATATTTCCAAAGGCCTTCTTTGTGTATCGTATCTGTAGGGTGACCTATCTTAGTTCCCTTTTTTATAATCCGCTAGAAATTTTTCAAGCCCTATATCCGTCAAGGGGTGTTTTAAGAGACCCTCTATTGAGGACAAAGGTCCAGTCATAACATCTGCCCCCAGTTTGGCACAATCTATCACATGCATAGTATGCCGCACGGATGCTGCCAAGATTTGGGTCTCAAAGCCATAATTGTCATAGATATGCCGGATTTCCGATATTAGGTTGAGCCCGTCCGTGGAAATATCGTCCAGCCTACCTATAAAAGGAGAAACGTAGGTGGCTCCCGCTTTTGCGGCCAGCAAGGCCTGTCCAGGGGAAAACACCAAGGTGCAGTTGGTACGTATGCCTTTATCCGAAAAATATTTTAATGCCTTTACCCCATCACGTATCATCGGAACTTTTACTACAATCTGCTCATGCAGTTCCGCAAGCTCCTCCCCTTCCTTTATGATACTGTCAAAATCCGTGGAAATAACCTCTGCGGAAACATCACCGTCCACAATGTTGCAAATATCCACATAGTGCTTTAGAATATTGTTCCTCCCGGTTATCCCTTCCTTTGCCATGAGGGACGGGTTTGTCGTTACACCATCCAAAACCCCCAACTCTTGGGCTTCCCGTATTTGGTCCAAGTTGGCCGTGTCTATAAAAAATTTCATTTGTGTTCTTGTTTATTCGTTATAAAAAACCTATTCAAAATGTTGTAATTACCAAAAGGCTAAAATTACAACTTATAATGATTAAGTAGAAGTTTCTCGTATACTTTATCCGGCAATAATTTCTTAAGGACCAGGGAGAATTTTTGCATAAAAGAACCAACACGATAATGTACCTTGGGGTTGTTGATTTTGATGATCCCCCATACTTTTTGGGCCACTTCCGCCGGGTCGCCTCCTTCTTCCACACCTTCGTTCATTAAGCTTAAGGTACGTCCATAGGCCTCCTTGTAAGGGGAATTCTCCAGTACTGGTGCGTGGTAGCGGCCAGAGGCAATATTGGTGGCATAATCCCCAGGGGCCAAATTGGTTATCCGTATCCCAAAACTCCTTGTCTCCATACGCATGGCTTCCATTACCAACTCCAAGGCCCCTTTAGTGGCGGAATAGACCCCTCTGTAGGGTAATCCCATATAACCGGCTATGGAGGTAATGTTTATAATGAGACCCGATTTTTGTTTTCGCATTTGGGGCAAGACGGCCTTGGCCATATGCAGGGGTCCGTTGAAATTGGTATCAAAGGCTTTTAAGATTTCTTCATGGGGAGTTTCTTCAACCGCACCTGTAATGCCTATTCCTGCATTGTTCACCAAAATATCCAACCGTCCCTCTTTTGCAATAAGTGCCCTTAATGCCATTTGAATGCTTTCCGCATCACGGACGTCCAACTCCAATAAATCAAAAGCCCTGAAATCCGGATGCTTTTCCGCATTTCTTGTAGTACCGTACACTTTAAGCCCCTTGGATGCCAAATAAGCTCCTATAGACTTTCCGATGCCGGAGGAACCCCCGGTAATCAAGACGACTTTTTGCTCCATAATGGTTGCAAATTAACAAATAAATATGGGTATTGAACAGGGAAAACAACGACCAAAATTCAGGGCATAGAAAAAGGCAAGCTACCTACATCGCACCGCTACGACCGTATACCCTTGCTGCGTTCCCACCCTGGGGGATTCTACAGGAGCTGGTCGTGTAGGACTTGCCTAACCGCAAATATACAACCTTTTAAACCTTTGCCAATTGTTTTAAGCTCTTAAATTATTGCCATAAATTAATCGGTATTCTAGGTTTGCTATTATTTTTGCCTGGACAAATGGAATTTTGACAATGGTGTACGGACTTGGAAAAATGTATCTTGCCCATACCATCACTGTCATCTACATTAAACTACAAAAAAGCAACGGAATGAAAGTTCTCAAGTTTATGACCATCAATAGTTTTTGGCTTCTTTTCCTGGCCTGTGGAAGTGGCAATACCAAGCCTTCCTCCCTGTTTGCCATAGAATTGGAGGGAAATAAATCCAAGTTTCAAAAAAACCAGACCGTCACCATTGCCTTAAGGAACAAAAAGGAAAAAACGATAAACCAGGTCACCTATTCTATAGATGGCAAAGAAATGCCCTTGACCAACAATACCATTACCTTGGATATCCCCACCTTGGGCAATAAGCTTTTAAAGGCCAATGTGGACTATGACGAAAGTTCCGTGGAGATTACGAAAAAGATAAAAGTCCTGGCATCCAATGCGCCCGAGATTTATACCTATGAGATTGTAAACGAATATCCCCATGATATCAATGCATATACCCAAGGTCTGGAATTTCACAACGACACACTTTATGAAAGTACGGGCCAAAAAGGTACATCCTGGCTACGAAAAGTAGATTTTGAAACTGGGGAAATTCTACATCAGATAGATTTGGATGACACCTATTTCGGGGAAGGCATTACAATTTTAAACGGAAAGATCTATCAACTTACCTGGCGCGCCGGAACCGGCTTTATTTACGACCTGAAGAGTCTTAAAAAGCTAGACAATTTCCAATACGGTAAAAGCAGGGAAGGCTGGGGACTGGCCAATGACGGAAAGAAAATATTCAAAAGTGACGGAACGGAAAAAATTTGGCTTCTAGACCCGGAAACCCTTACCGAGATTGGAAATATAGAAACGGTAACCAACAAATCCATCTTTAACATGGCCAACGAGTTGGAATATGTTGATGGAAAAATCTACGCAAACGTCTATCAGAAAGAGAGCATGATGATCATTGACGCGGAAAGTGGTGCCATTGAGGGTGTGGTAAATTTCGGTGGATTAAAGAAAAAGGTCACACAACATGAGAAGTTAAACGTCCTCAATGGTGTGGCCTACCATCCCACAAGGAAAACCTTCTTTGTAACAGGAAAGAACTGGGACAAACTTTTTGAAGTTAAAATCGTAAAGAAACAATGAGGTCCTTTGAAAAGACCATCACGGTGGCCCGAGAAGATTTGGACGACCTGAATCATGTGAACAACGTGCGCTTTGTTCAATGGATTCAGGATATTTCAAAGGAACATTGGCAAAAGGTAGCGACTCCTGAAATTCAAAAGGAGGTGGTCTGGGTGGTTATGAACCACAATATTACCTACAAGAATGCCGCAAAATTGGACGACATTGTTCGAATACGCACCTATATTGCCCAAAGCAAGGGAGCTACCTCGGTACGAATCGTTGAAATGTATAATGATGAAACAAATCTGCTTTTACTACGTTCCAATACAGAGTGGTGTTTATTAAATGGCAACACCCTTAGGCCCAAACGAATATCCCATGATATTGTTCAACTTTTTTCTAATTAGCGGGCTTTTCCATAAGTAAATGGAAAACAACAAGGCCATTGGAAACAAACCAAAGGATGCGTCCATACTTTTACCTCATAGCGTTACTTTCAACCATTGTGCTATGGACCTCATGTAGAAAGGACTTTGAATATGCCCCAAGTGCCGGTAATCTAGAGTTTTCCAGGGATACCGTTTTTTTGGATACCATTTTTTCGAATATTGGGAGTAGTACCTATTCCTTAAAAGTATATAACCCTACTCGGGACGATGTTCTGATTCCTTCCATTCGATTGGGACAAGGACAGGAAAGCGACTATCGTTTAAATGTGGACGGCATGGCCGGGAAGGAGTTTACGGATGTTTCCCTACTCGCACAAGATAGTCTTTTCATCTTCGTGGAGACCACATTCGATATTTCAAATACCAATGAAACCAGCTTCCTGTATACGGATGCCATTCTATTTGATTCAGGTAGCTTTTTACAGGAAGTGCAACTGGTCACTTTGGTCAAGGATGCCGTTTTTTTGTTTCCCGGCACTTTGTCCGATGGCACAACGGAAACCATCACCGTAGGGTTGGACGCTGATGGAAGGGAAATCAAGGTCGAAGGTTTTTATCTTTTGGATAACCAACTCAACTTCAGCGATGAGAAGCCCTATGTGATTTATGGGTACGCCGCAGTACCTGCTGATAGACAACTTATCATAGATTCAGGTGTCCGGGTCCATTTTCACAAGGACTCTGGTATTTATGTGGCAGATGGTGCCGCTATCCAAGTAAACGGTGCCCTAAGTGAGGATCCCACTTTATTGGAAAATGAAGTTATTTTTGAGGGAGATCGGCTGGAGCCCGAGTTTTCGGATACTCCAGGACAATGGGGTACTATTTGGCTAGGTCCCGGAAGCAACAACAACCTCATTGATTACTTAACCATCAAGAACGCAACGGTAGGTCTATTGGTAGAAGGCGACGGAGTTTTGCAATCCACAACCCTTACGCTAAACAACGCTCAGGTGCACAATAGTGCCAATATCAATCTTTGGGCCAAAAGTGCCTCCATTATCTCGGAAAACACGATCCTGGGCAACGCAGGAAGCACATCCCTGTATTGCAATCTCGGAGGCCGTTATACGTTTGCCCATGCCACCATTGCCAATTATTGGACCGAAGGATTTAGGGAAGGGGCCGCTTTACAAATCGATAATTTTTCCCAAGTACTATCGGCAGATCTTACTGAGGCCTCATTTATAAACTGTATTGTCGATGGCAATATGACGCTAGAACTTTTCCTCAACAGTAATGGCACCAATGCATTCAATTTTTCCTTTAAAAATTGTTTGGTGAAATTCAAGGATGACAACGGACAGTTTGCCCAAAATCCCTTGTACGATTTTGAAAACGCCGATATCTATGAAGAAGTACTGCTAAATCCGGATCCGGATTTTTTAAATACGGGCAGCAACGATTTTAGAATTGGGGAGTTGTCCGCAGCAAAGGACACGGGCGATTTAGAAGCGGCCCTTACCGTTCCATTTGACATAAGGGGGTCTAATCGTACCCTTGATCCGGATATTGGCGCCTATGAAAGTATTACCCCTGATTGATTTGTAGGGGCTCTCCGTCAATTGAAAGTCTTTTCTTTCAAAAAACTCATTTTCAACGAATTATATACAAAAACCTCATTTTTTATAAGGTTTTTCTACAATCGATTATGGGTAAGTATCACTAATTTGCATTAAATTATCTTGGCCCGTGGAGTATACCTATGCCATAATAGATTCTGATGCAACTTCCAATTTGCAGCTACAGCATTATTTGGATGAATATGGTGATTTTAGCTGTACCGCCATGGCCAGGAATGATGATGAAGGATTAAATGCCATCTTAAAGTTTTCCCCAGATGTGGTGTTCATTAATCTTAATGAAAAAGCCCGTTCTTTCTTTAGAATGGCCATGGAATTACACCAATATGTGGAACAGATTCCCATAATTATTGGTATTTCAAAAACCAAGGATTACGCGTATGAGGCTATTAAGAACAGTTTTTTTGACTATTGGCTTCTCCCCTATAACGAGTTTGACATCCGCAAATCGCTACTTCGACTCAAAAAACGAATGCCAAAAGAAGCGGAGCCCCAAACCATCTGCCTAAAATCCTATTCCGATTTCCACTATTTGAATACGGATGACATCCTTTACCTCCAGGCGGACAACAATGCTACGGAATTTGTCATGAAGGATGGTTCCGTAACCAGTGCCTTTAAGACCTTAAAGACCTTTGAAGGCCAATTGCCCCGAAATTTTGTACGGATCCATCAGAGCTATATAGTTAACACCGATTACATTTCTAGGATCAATTACGGTAAATCCATTTGTGCCCTGCGATCTGGGCAACAGCAACTCCCCTTTTCCAAGTCCTACAAACGGAATATTGACGGCTTAAAAAAGCTACTTTCAAAAAACACCGTTTCTGCATTAAACTGAAAAAATCCTCGCAGATTTCGGTTAAATACTCGCAAAAGCCTGCCGTTTACTAGCATTTAACGTTTCACAAGCCGCTTGCCTACCCGCTTTATTAGTTTAGCAACATAATAATTTATAACCATTTAAAATTTTAGAAGATGAAAAAGGCAGCAAGTATTTTAGCGATTGCGCTAATGGGAATGGGAATGGTTTCCTGTGAAAATGATAATGCGATGGAAGAGACACAGGCATTATACGAGACTTTAAACGAAGATGCTAGTGATTCGAACAGTACGAAAAGCGACCCAAGGGATTAAATTGTTGTATTTATAAAAATTCGCGCCTCAAATGGAAACGTTTGGGGCTTTTTTTTTACCTTGTATAGGGCAGGTTAAAATGCAGCCAAACATGATATGCAAGTATGTCTTACTACTGGGTGCGGTCTTCTTTATTTCCTTTATCAATCCGCGGGATTCTACTCCTGAGGAAAATCCGGCAGTTCTGTCAACCCAAGATAGTATCCTGACCTGGATTGAGGAAGGGCGAAACTCCACGTATACCAGGGAAAAACGGGCAGATTTCCTGAGAAAGGCCTATGGCGAAGCGAAAAGAGAGGTCAAAGACTCCCTTAAGACGAAATACTTTTCCCGACTTTCCCTAGCCTATCAACAATTACCGGATTCTATGCTATTTCGGGAAACCAATAGAAGAACCCTTCAATTGGCCCAAAAGACCAAAGATTCCGTGGTTCAGGCTGAGGCCAACTGGGATTTGGCTATATTTTACAGAAGTACCGCCATTCCCGACAGTTCCTATTACCATTTTGCTGAGGCCCATAAATTGTTCAAGGCCCTCAACAATGATTTTTTTGCAGCCCGGATGTTGTATAACATGGCGGTGGTACAGGCTGACGTAAAGGATTATACAGGCAGTGAGATTACGACGATACGGGCTATAGAGCTATTAAAACCTTTGGATAAATACCGGCAACTCTACAATTGCTATAATAATTTAGGAGTGATAACAAAAGATTTAAGGGAATACCAAAGGGCGATTAGTTATTTTGACATGGCCTTGGATTATCTATCAAAGCTTGACGAAGAAAACACGTTAAATTACGAAATACTGAACAATATTGGAACTGTTTATCAGGAACAGGATTTGCATGAAGAGGCCATCTCTTATTTTCAAAAAATAGTTGAATCCGATGATTTATTCGAAGAAGATAAAAGTCTTTATGCACTGGCACTAAACAATATGGCCTATAGCAAACTACAGCTTGCTGAATATAATGAATTACCATCTTTGTTTGAACGTGCTATTGGGATTCAAGATAGTCTTAGAAATATTGTAGGCCTTTCCTTAAGCTATTACAACATGGCCGAATATTATTTGTCTAAGGGTGATACCGTACAAGCCATGACTCAAGCCCAAAAGGCCAGAACTTATTCGGAACAGAGTAGCAACAATGAGCGCCTCTTGCAGACCCTACAACTCATGGCCCGTTTAGAACCTAAAAATGCATTGCAATATACCCAGCGCTATATGGTCTTAAACGATAGTCTGATCCAAGAGGAGCGCAAGGCCCGCAACAAATTTGCCCGTATCCGTTTTGAAACCGACGAGTTTATTGCGGAAAACGAAATTTTGACCCGGGAAAAACAATTATGGGCCGGGATAGCCGTTGGGCTTCTGCTTTTGGGATTGGCCATTTACATCATAGTAGATCAGCGCGCCAAGAACCAAAAACTGCGTTTCCAGCAGCAACAGCAGGCCAGTAACCAGGAAATATTCAATTTAATGCTTTCCCAGAAACAGAAAGTGGAGGAAGGCAAAAAAATGGAACAAAAACGTATTTCCGAAGAATTGCATGATGGTGTGCTGGGCAAAATGCTCGGGGCCCGCATGCTACTTACCGGGTTGAACAAAAAGGCGGACGAGGACGCCATTGCGCAACGGGCAAGGGCCATCTCGGCCTTACAGGAAGTTGAGGGCGAAGTCCGGTCAATTTCGCATGAATTAAGCCACGCCGCTTATCAAAAAATCCATAACTTTATACATTCCATTGAGGATTTGCTAAAGTCGTTACAGGAAAACACGAGTATAGCGCATAATTTTCGCTATGATGATGCGGTAGATTGGGATGGGCTTACGGGAGACATTAAAATCAATCTGTACCGTATGGTCCAGGAAACGCTTCAGAACAGCGTAAAGCATGCCCAATGCAAGAACGTTTCCGTGGATTTTGCAAAGCAAGGAGACGACCTACTGATTACCATTGCCGATGATGGCCAAGGTTTTAGTACCAAAAGAGGTAAAAAAGGTATTGGAATGCGCAATATAGCATCGCGTATAGAAAAATTGGGAGGGTCTTGGGATATTACCAGTGTGAAAGGAAAGGGCACTACGGTATTGTTCAGAATCCCTACAGAAGAGCCCAATACGTTTGAATCAAATAATGAACAGAGAGAACTGGAAGAGGTAAAAACTGCATAGGAATCATGAAGTACGTTCGCATTTTGGCCATAGATGATCACGAGATGACGCCTTTAGGCTATAAATATGTCCTCGAGGACAAGGATTTGGGCGGTTTTCAGGTAAAGATGGACGTAGCTTCCAATTATGAGATGGGAGAGGAAGGCATCCGGTCCTCCGCTAGGGGGCTTAAATACGATATCATTTTGCTGGACATTCGCCTGTTCCCCACGGAATCCCATGAACCACGGAGTGGTGAGGACCTCGGGATTTTAGCACGTGAACTGGTACCGGAAACCAAAATTGTGTTTATGTCCTCCTTTAGTGACAACTACAGAATCAATAGTATATTCGCCTCGGTGAATCCGGATGGCTATATGGTTAAATCGGAAATCGACGAAAAATCCTTGATTGCCATGGTACAGACGGTCATCACCAACCCGCCGTATTATTCGGCCAGTGCACTGTCCGCAATAAGGAGAAAAATGGCCAATGATGTCATTTTGGACGAGCAGGACAAAAAAATACTCTATTATCTTTCCATAGGAACACGTACCAAGGATATTGGCCAATTGATATCTGCAGCCAACACTACTGTTGAATCGAGAAAAAGGCAGCTAAAGACCTTATTTGGCGTAGAAAACGGAAACGACTTGTCCTTGGTGGAAGAAGCCAAAAAAAGGGGTTTCCTATAGCGCCCTAGTTTTATTAAATTCTTCTTTATTGCAAAATA
Source organism: Ulvibacterium sp. (assembly GCF_028285715.1). Taxonomy (GTDB): domain Bacteria; phylum Bacteroidota; class Bacteroidia; order Flavobacteriales; family Flavobacteriaceae; genus Ulvibacterium. The sequence continues at coordinate 385,965 of NZ_JANQOO010000035.1, read as the reverse complement.
CTGGTTTTCAGTATTTTAAAGAGAAACCTGTTTGCATCTACAAAAACCTCTTTTTTTATAAGGTTTTTTTGTGGTCATAACCAATGGGTAAAAAGTAACTTTGATTGAATAAGCTTCTTTTTTCCGATTGCATATGTCGTTTCATCTGGACAATTTTAGGGATAACCCTCATTTCAAATTCAATAAGGATTTTCAAATCCGGGGACTGGAATCATTTAAGAATGATTTGGAAAAGCATTTTTTTTCAAAAGCCGGTGTATGCAATTATATTTCGGATAAAAATGAATCCCTATTGGCCATTGAATTGAATTGCAACCTCACCTTGGTAGAGCTGTTGTTCTATTTCAATCGGGGGGATTGGGGAAAGGAAGGGTTCCTTGCCAGCCATTTGCGGCATTTGGCCAAAACAAATGGCACAGTTGTAGACGTTGATGAACTTTCCATACTTCTTAAGGATACTTCCATTGTCATTAATAGGATCTACGACCAAAGCATAGCCCAGCAATTTGAAAATATCCTTACTGAAATAGCACATCACTATGTACATTTCACCAAGGGGCTGTCCGAGGTACCTTACGAGATTTTTGTTCCTGTATTTGAAGAGACCAATTTGGAAACCAACACTTCGTTTTTGAATATGGCCCATGGGAACAATTCCAAAAACGATTATTTCAAGTATTGGGGTGTTTATTATCTATCCCAGGACGACCCTTCCATCTATGACTTGGAAAGCTTATCCTTGATTTCGGGAGACCTATACATGCTGAATCATTAAAAAGGTTCTAGGAGGCATTGAACAATGCCCTTCCCTGCATCAATGCATGTACTTTTTCCTTAACCTTTTCTACTTTACCACCATCTTCAGGGTTCAGAATAACTTCGTCAATAAGCTCCACAATAGTGGCCATATCATTTTCCTTTAGGCCCCTGGTGGTAATGGCAGCTGTACCAAAACGTATTCCGGAAGTCACGAATGGAGACTTATCATCAAAAGGTACCATATTTTTATTTGCAGTGATGTCCGCCTGCACTAAGGCCTTTTCGGCATCCTTACCCGTAATATTTTTGTTGCGCAGATCAATGAGCATCATATGGTTGTCCGTTCCGCCGGAAATAATGTGATAGTCCTTGGCCACAAAAGCCTCTGCCATAGCAGCTGCATTTTTCTTCACTTGAAGCATATACTGCAAGAACGAGTCCGATATGGCCTCCCCAAAAGCAATGGCCTTGGCCGCTATGATATGTTCCAACGGTCCACCCTGATTGCCAGGAAATACGGCTAAATCCAAAAGTGCCGACATTTTCCTAAGATTTCCGTTTTTTAGTCGGATTCCAAAGGGGTTCTCAAAATCATGCCCCATAAGAATCAACCCGCCCCGGGGACCACGTAAGGTCTTGTGGGTGGTTGTGGTAACAATATGGCAATGTGGGATGGGGTCGTTCAAAATACCCTTGGCTATTAATCCGGCGGGATGCGCAATATCTGCTAATAAGAGGGCATTTACACTGTCTGCTATTTCCCTGAATCGCTTAAAATCCATGTCTCTGGAGTATGCGGAAGCCCCTGCGATGATCATCTTAGGTTTTTCACGGTCCGCTATTTCCTGTATATTATCATAATCCAATCTACCCGTTTCCTTATCCACCCCGTAAAACACGGGATTGTACAAACGACCGGAAAAATTTACCGGAGACCCATGGGTAAGATGTCCCCCATGCGAAAGGTCAAAGCCCAATATGGTGTCTCCCGGTTTCAGACAGGCATGATAGACCGAGGCGTTTGCCTGCGACCCGGAATGTGGTTGAACATTGGCATACTCCGCTCCGAAAAGTTCCTTGGCCCTGTCAATGGCCAATTGTTCAATTTGATCTACTATCTCGCAACCTCCGTAATAGCGTTTCCCAGGATAGCCTTCGGCATATTTATTGGTCAATACCGATCCTGCGGCCTCCATGACCTGCGGGCTGGTAAAGTTCTCCGACGCAATAAGCTCAATTCCATTGAGCTGGCGTTCCTTCTCGGCCTGAATTAGCTTAAAAACCTGATCGTCTCGTTGCATATTGACATCCTTTGTTAAATGAGGCGTAAAAATACAAATTGCACCCCGTTCAAGTGCATAAAATAATATATTTGATACAGAATTTATTAAATGTAAATTAACAATTGAACTATGCCTGCGAAAACGAATAACCCCAACAAAAAAACGTGGCTATCCGTACCCCTAAATTCGGATTTTCCCATCCAGAACATCCCTTTTGGCGTTTTTTTGACCAGGGACGATATCATTACCATAGGTACCCGTATAGGGGATTATGCCATTGATCTTGGAGCCCTACATCAATTGGGTTATTTTGAAGGCATTCCGTTGACGGATGATATTTTTCTACAGGACACCCTAAACGATTTTATCTCCGATGGAAAAAAAACCTGGCGCTCCGTGCGCAACCGGATCGGTGAGATTTTTGATTTGGGCAACGAAACGTTGCAGCATAATGAAGACCATCAAAAGATAGTTCTTTTTTCCATGGACGAGGTAGAAATGAAGCTGCCGGTCCAAATCGGTGATTATACGGACTTTTATTCCAGTAAGGAACATGCCACCAACGTAGGAAGTATGTTCCGTGATCCGGAAAACGCACTTCTACCCAATTGGCTACACCTTCCAGTAGCCTACCATGGAAGAAGCTCTACCATCGTGACCAGTGGCACACCCGTTCGAAGGCCTTTGGGGCAGACCTATCCCAAAGGGGCTGATTCTCCCGTTTTTGGACCTTCGAAATTAGTGGATTTTGAACTGGAAATGGCTTTTATTACTACCGATGCCAATGTTTTGGGAGAGCCCATTCCTATAGAGGAAGCTGAAGATTATATATTTGGTCTGGTTCTGTTCAACGACTGGAGTGCCCGTGACATTCAAAAATGGGAATACGTTCCTTTAGGCCCTTTCTTGGCCAAAAATTTTGCTTCTTCCATATCCCCATGGATCGTAACATTGGACGCATTGGAGCCCTTTAGGGTACAAAGTCCAAAACAAGTACCTGAACCCCTACCCTACTTGAGACAGCAGGGCAAACACAGTTTCGATATAACCTTGGAGGTGGATCTTACCCCGGACAAAGGGGTTCCTACCACAATTACAAGGTCCAACTTTAAGTATATGTATTGGACTATGGCACAACAGATGGCCCACCATACGGTTAATGGTTGCAAGGTAAATAGTGGCGACATGATGGGTAGCGGAACAATTTCCGGTCCTGGTCCGGATTCCTACGGTTCTTTATTGGAATTGGCCTGGCAGGGCACCAAACCCATAAAACTAAAAGACGGTTCCGAAAGAAAGTTTATCGAAGACAATGACATGGTGACCTTACGTGGTTATTGCGAAAAGGAAAACATCCGAATCGGTTTTGGAGAAGCATCTACCCGATTACTTCCGGCCTTGGAACAAAAAGAGAAATACTACTATTGAGATTGGGCTTTTGAACGAATCTATACGATAGTTCATCGTTTTACGTTAAAACTAAAAGTCGTTTTGGCACGGCTGTTGGATTTAACAAGAAAACGATAAAAACAAAGCCATGAAAAAATCTATACTATATTCTGCGATTTTAGTAGTGTTCGTAGCCTGTAGTGGGGTTAAGAAGACTCAAAAGGCCGTAAATTCCGGAAACTATTACAACGCCATAAACAACGCTATCCAGAATTTATCGCAAAACAAGACCAAGAAGAGCCATCAGCCCTTTGTCATATTGTTGGAAGAAGCTTTTCAAAAAAATGCGGAACGCGAATTGGCCCATATCGACTTTCTTAGGAAGGAAGGTAACCCGGCAAACTATGAGGCCATTTATAAAGGATATACCAACTTAAAGGATATTCAACAACGTATACGACCATTGTTGCCCTTGGTTATCCATGAAGAGAATAGGCAGGCCCGGTTCTCCTTTAAAAGCTACGATGACAAGATTATCGCGGCAAAGGATCAATTATCGGATTACCTGTACCATAATGCATCAACGCTCCTAACCAATGCCACCCAGAAACAGGATTACCGAAATGCCTATGACGATTTTAGCTATTTGTCCGAGATAAATCCGGGATACAAAGATCATAAGGAGAAAATGGAAGAAGCCTATGCCAAAGGGTTGGATTATGTAAAAGTGGACATGGTAAACCATACCGATCAGATCATCCCGGCCAAATTGGAAGAGGAACTGCTCAATTTCAATACATATGGCCTAAATAATCAATGGACGGAATACCACACCAATCATTTAGCCCAAATACGGTACGATTATACTATGGACGTGGCCCTTCGGGAAATCAATATATCCCCGGAACAGGTGAGCGAAAAACAAATCATTAAGGAAAAACAGATCAAGGATGGCCAGGAATATCTGCTGGACCGAAATGGAAATGTGGTAAAAGACAGTTTAGGAAATAAGATCAAAATTGATAAATTCCGGACGGTACGTTGCAATTTTTATCAATTTACCCAGTTCAAGACCGCCCAAGTGGTAGGTATGGTAAGCTTTACGAACCTACATACCAAACAACAGGTGAATTCCTATCCGCTTTCCAGTGAATTTGTCTTTGAACATGTTTATGCCAATTACGATGGAGACCGGAGAGCCCTGGAAAATGATTTGGTTGCTTTACTGGACCTGGCTGCAGTACCTTTCCCAACCAATGAACAGATGGTATATGACGCCGGGGAGGATTTGAAATCGAGATTAAAATTCATCCTTACGCAACAGCACTTCAATTAACAAAAAAGCCCGGCATTATGGCCGGGCTTTTTTTATGCAAACCTTTCCAAGTTCAATTCGTTTATGGCTCCATGAGAATCATGGGCTACCGTTACTCCATTCCGTATAACCAAAATTTGGGGCGATTGGTGCATTACTTGAAACTTATAACCCACTTCGTCCGATACTTGCCGGTACGCATGTAGATCCAGAAAATAGAAATCCATAGAATGTTCTGGAACATCCAAATTCCTCCCGAACATATTCAAGACCATGCGGCTTATGCCACATGTTGTGGAGTGCTTAAAAATCACTTGGGACCGCTTATGTGATTTTTCCTCAATTTGGCTCAATTGATCCAAGGAAACAAGGGGAATCCAGGGAATTGAATTTTCCTTGCCATTTGCCTCCTCTTGCCCACTTCCGAATAAGTCCTTTAAAAATCCCATAGAGTATACCGCTTTTAAGAATTAATATATTCAGGCCGTATTGCACAACTGCCTAAATGTCCTGTGTTTACTGGTTTTTACCGTCATTTTGTCCGACTAAGGTCGTTGGTAAGGTTATTGACCTAAGGTTATCAAAAATACATATAAACACAAAAATACGGCGATATATGAACTTTAATAATTTCACCATAAAATCCCAGGAAGCCCTACAAAGGGCCCAGCAATTGGCGCAGGCCATGGGCCATCAGCAGATAGAGAACGAACATATTTTTAAGGCCATTTCGGAAGTTGAGGAGAATGTATTACCCTTTATACTAAAGAAGCTCAATGTTAATGTTTCCCTGTTAGATCAAATTCTAGAAAAAGAACTGGAGAGCTTTCCCAAGGTTTCGGGGGGCGACATCATGCTTTCCCGTGAGGCAGGAAAAACAGTAAACGAGGCTAGCATTATTGCTCAAAAAATGGAGGACGAATTCGTCTCCTTGGAACATATGCTATTGGCCATTTTTAAATCCAAGAGCAAAATTTCGCAAATACTGAAAGATCAGGGCGTATCCGAAAAAGATTTAAAATCGGCCATCGAAGAATTGCGAAAGGGTGGAAAAGTCACCTCACAAAGTGCCGAGGACACCTATAATTCCCTCGACAAATACGCGCGGAACCTGAATCAATTGGCAGACAACGGAAAACTAGATCCCGTTATTGGCAGGGATGAGGAAATTAGACGCATCCTGCAGATATTATCGCGAAGGACAAAGAACAATCCCATGTTGGTAGGAGAACCAGGTACGGGGAAAACTGCTATTGCAGAAGGTCTCGCACACCGGATTATACAAGGGGATGTACCCGAAAATTTAAAGGATAAAGTAATCTATTCCCTGGATATGGGTGCTCTGATCGCCGGGGCAAAATATAAGGGCGAATTTGAGGAACGGTTGAAATCCGTTATTAAGGAAGTTACCACTTCCGATGGTAATATCGTACTCTTCATTGACGAAATCCATACCCTTGTCGGCGCCGGTGGTGGGCAAGGTGCCATGGATGCCGCCAACATCCTAAAACCGGCTTTGGCCAGAGGGGAACTGCGGGCCATAGGGGCCACTACCCTGGATGAATATCAAAAATATTTTGAAAAAGACAAAGCCCTGGAGCGCAGGTTTCAGAAGGTCATGGTATACGAACCCGATACGGAAAGTGCCATTTCCATTCTTCGCGGCATAAAGGAGAAATATGAAGCACACCATAAGGTACGCATTAAGGACGAAGCCGTTATCGCCGCAGTAGAACTGTCACAACGCTATATCACAAATCGATTTTTGCCGGACAAGGCCATTGACCTAATGGATGAATCCGCCTCCAAACTCCGTATGGAGATCAATTCCAAACCTGAGGAATTGGATGTGTTAGATCGAAAAATAATGCAATTGGAAATCGAGATTGAGGCCATTAAGCGTGAAAATGACAAGGCCAAGTTAAAATTGTTGAACATTGATCTGGCCAATCTGAAAGAGGAACGCAACGAAATCTTCGCCCAGTGGGAAAGCGAAAAAAGTGTTGTAGACAATATCCAAAAGACCAAAAAGGATATTGAGGATTACAAACTTGAGGCCGAACGCGCCGAGCGCAATGGCGACTACGGGAAGGTGGCGGAGTTGCGCTATGGAAAAATAAAGGAGGCCCAGGAAAGATTGGAAAAACTTCAAAACGAGCTTCAGGAGCAACAGCAATCGGATACCTTGATCAAAGAGGAAGTAACCCAAGAGGATATTGCCGAGGTCGTGGCCAAATGGACCGGGATTCCCGTAACCAAGATGCTACAGAGCGAAAGGGAGAAACTGTTGAAATTGGAAAAAGTACTACATAAACGGGTGGTGGGCCAAGAAGAGGCCATAGAGGCCGTTTCCGATGCCATCCGCAGAAGTAGGGCTGGACTTCAGGATGCCAAAAGGCCTATTGGTTCATTCCTGTTCCTAGGTACAACAGGAGTGGGAAAAACCGAGTTGGCCAAAACTTTGGCCGAATATTTATTCGATGATGAAAATGCCATGACCCGTATTGATATGAGCGAATATCAGGAACGGCACTCGGTAAGCCGATTGGTAGGTGCACCTCCAGGTTATGTTGGCTACGATGAAGGGGGACAGCTAACAGAGGCCGTTAGGCGCCGGCCCTACTCCGTAATATTGCTTGATGAAATAGAAAAAGCACATCCCGATACCTTTAACATACTGCTACAGGTTCTGGATGAAGGAAGATTAACGGACAATAAGGGACGTGTTGCGGATTTTAAAAATACGATCATTATTATGACCAGTAATATGGGAAGCCATATTATTCAGGAAAAATTCGAGGACAATCCAGATATCTATAGTGCTACCGAGGCGGCCCGTATAGAAGTGCTCGGACTGCTACGGAAGACCATCCGTCCGGAATTTTTGAACCGCATAGACGATATCATCATGTTCACTCCACTGAATATGGAAAACATCGTGGAAATCGTAAGGCTTCAATTGAACCACTTAAAGAGGATGATAGCCAAACAAAACATCACCATTGATGCCACGGACGAGGCCATTGCGTATCTAGCACAAAAGGGATACGACCCGCAATATGGTGCAAGACCTATAAAGCGGGTCATCCAGAAAGAAGTACTCAACAATCTGTCAAAGGAATTGTTAAGCGGAGGAATAAAAGCGGATAGTGTGGTTTTAATCGATTCATTTGACGATACCCTAGTCTTTAGAAACCAAGATCAATTGGTTGAGTAGGATTTAATATGCGCAAAAACTAAAGGCCGGCTTCGGGAAGACTTCCAAAAGCCGGCCTTTTTTATCAACATATATACCATACAGTATGTAGTTTTTTTATATTCGTATAAAATTGATTGCCATGACCACCAAAGCCGAAAGAACCACTGCCTACATTATAGAGACCGTTGCTCCCATATTTAACAAATTGGGATATGTAGGTACCAGTATGAGCGATCTTACCGAAGCTACCGGTCTTACAAAAGGAGCACTATACGGAAACTTTGAAAACAAGGAAGCTCTGGCTTTGGCCGCTTTTGAATACAATCGTGGTAAATTGCTTTCTTCCATAGGCGAATCTCTTGAGATAGAGGGCACCTCCTTAAAAAAAATTTTTAACCTTCTAAAATTCTATAAGAATTATGACATATACACTATGGATATGGGGGGGTGTCCAATTTTGAATGTTGGCGTGGATGCACAACACAATAATACTCTCTTGGCTGCAGCGGCAAAGGAAACCATAAAGGAAATTGAAGGAAAAATTGCGTTGGTCCTTGAAAATGGGATTAAAGGGAATCAATTAAATCTTCCAGTAACGCCCTTGCAATTCGCCAAACAATTGTTTACGATGTTACAAGGTGCCGTTGCGATGTCTACCATTACCAGGGACCGGAAATATTTGGTAAATACCGTGGCTTACTTGGAAGTTCTCATACAAAGGGAAATCAAAAAATAATTCCTTTACATTTATTTGCCCACTACCCTAAAAATCCAAGTTTTATCGGGATACTTCCCATTGAAATTGCTATCCCGGGCGTTTCTGGCCTCATTCATGGTATTATAGCGTTCCAAATACACATAGTTGTAGTTGTTCCTGGCCCTGACAAAAGATTTAGGTGCAAGTCCCTTGTTCTGCAAATCCTTCATAAAGGCCTCGTAGTACTTTTTGGTTCCAAATACATTGGTAATTAGATAATAGCCCGGTTCCAAATCGCCCTCTGCCCTGACTTCCTCATACTTTTCCCCGGCCCTTGGTCTAACCTGCTCTTCTTGCTGGGCCACTTCATTTTGTTCCAGTTGTTGGGCAGCCTCGGCCTCAGCCGTTTTTATTTTTTCCAGAGAATCTTTCTCTTTTTGTTGCCTAAGTTTTTGGACCGCTGCCAATGCCTCTGCCCTTCTGGCGTCATTTATTGAATCCAGTTTTCGCTGTTGCTCATCCCTAGCTTTGGCCAAGTCTTCTTCCTTCTTGGCTTGTTCAATGGCGGCCTTTTTACGTTCTTCTTCGAGTCTTGTTGCCTCTGCCAAGGCCTCTCTTTCCCTTTTGGCCGTATCTATGGAATCCCGTCTTTTTTGCTTGGCCAATTCTTTTTCCTGGGCTGCCAATTCCCTTGCTTCCTTCTTGGCCTGTTTTTGCCGGGCCCTTTCCGCGGCTTCCTCTTCCTTGGCAATTGCCTCCGCCTTCTTTATTTCTTCCTTGGCCTTCTCCTCGGTAATCAATTCCTCCTGCTTCGGCTCCTCTTCCTCTTCCAAGACACGTATTTTACGTCGTTCCTCGGGCTTTCCTATAAAATAGGAGGCCACAATCTCAAAAGAAGGGTCTTGAGAGCTTACCACCGAATTTGTTCCAAATTCCACTAAGGCCCCTACGGAAAATCTCTTGAAAAAAGTGCCTCCACCTCCAAGGGAAATTCCATAAAAATTGTTGTATCCCATTTGGGCCCAATAGGTGGTCTTGCTAAGAAGAACATTAAGCCCAACTTGGTTATCCAATTCAGGTATTGTACGTAAATACAGTAATGGTCTAAGAAAAGCCGTGGGGTCACTGCTAATACCTATTGGTATATCGTAGGAGACCATTCCCATATAGATCTTATCGGCCGGAACCGTGTTTCTGCCCTTGTCCGTAAAGTTATAATCCAGCAAGTTTTCCGAGGCGAGCCCGAAGGAAAAGTTCTCGACGGACAACCGGATTCCCGGGGCCAGTTGTAGGATAAAATCCGTTGAGGGTTGTAATACGGGCAAGGGTAAATCCGGATCTATCTGAAAACGATCATCGGCCAGTTCCTGTTGGAACCCAAAAAGGTTTAACCCAAAACCAAGACGTATTAGGGAATTCAACTTTATCTCTTGGGCATAATTTAGGATACCCCCAGTATTAAAAAAAATACCGGTATTATGTTGAAAAAAGGCAACGCTTGCCGCGGAGGATTCATTGATCTTTCGGGTATAATTTAAAAATAAGGTCGTGGGATCTGCGTCTATACTTTGCCATTGCCAACGTGTCCATAAAGAAACGGACTGCGGATTATTGCGGTCCAGGGAAAACGCGGGATTAAAAAAACTGGAATTATACTCGGTCAAATTATGTTGCCGAAAATCCACCGGAAGGGAAACCTCCTGTGAATGGGCGAAAAAAAAAGTTGCAATGATCAGAAAAGGGGTGCCTAATTTAGCCATACGCAAAAAAACAAAAAACTGGCTGGTTTACATACTATTTAGCCGTAATTTTAGTTAGAGTAAAAAGAAAATTCCCCATAAGGGAAAATACAAAATTTCAATCCTGGGGCCAAAATTACAAAAGTCAAAAAGGGGCAACAATTTCGAAATCAAGGTATTACTGAATTTTCTAGGTAAAAAACACAAAATAATCAAGCCCACTGATGAAACTGCTTAAAATAGTCTTGTCCCTAGTTGTACTCCTTTTTTTCCTAGGTTGCAAAGAAGATAAAACCGCATCCGAGGAATCCTATTCGGACTATGGCATATCTACTTTTTATTTTATCCGCCATGCGGAAAAAGATCGTTCAAATCCGGATAATGTAGATCCCGAACTCACCCAAAAAGGTCTGGGGCGCGCTATGCATTGGGCCGAGATACTGGATGATGTAACCTTGGATGCCATTTATACCACGGACTATGAAAGAGCAACAATGACGGCCGCACCTACCTCGGTAAAACAAGATATCGTAGTGGAGTACTATGTTCCCGAGGAAATCAATATTGAGCAATTTAAAGCGGATAATCTCAATAAAAAAGTCCTAATCGTAGGTCACAGCAATACTACACCACAATTTGTTAACCTTATGATAGGGGAAGATAAATATAGTCCTATGGACGATTACGACAATGGTAGTATGTACATTGTACAAATCATAAACGGCACCGTAACCGATATGCGTTTGCAGTTTAATTGTAATTGCCCGGAAGGACGGTAATTTTCCGCAATTCTATTTGGGATAACAGTTCCAGTTGGTCGGCCATAAATAGGTCATCCATTTTCTGAACCGCAATGGCTGGGTCAAGAGGCTTATAATTATTGTAGTCAACGAAACGTACGCCATTTACATAACGCTCATTATAAGCTTGTCTAAAACGCTTACCTCCCCCGTCCACATGAAACTCATAAGCTAAATAGTCCGGTTTTAAGGTGGTGGTATTGAACCAATACACATAGATATCGTCATAATCATCACCTCCTCCTTCTTTGTTAAAAGTTACCTGTATCTTGTGATAGTTTTCCCCTTTAATTCGTGATTCACCCAAATATTTCTTATTTACCGCAGGGTCATTGAGCCCATAAGGTAAATAGGCAAAGTAGTGAACGGAATTAACAGAATTACCGTATTTGTTGGACATTGAATCCGGCAGATAAACCAAACTATCGTTAACAAAACGTTGGAGCCCATTATATAGCTTAACATCCAAAACCGTATTGGAGTCTATTTGGGAAATTCGCTTTAAAACTTTCCGCCCGGCCTTACGCTCCATGACATAGGTTCTATCCCTAAATTCAAAGGAGATGGTACTTTTTGTGTATAACTCCCCTCCGCTTACAGCAATGCTTTCGTTAACAATTTCCTGAGCGGAAAACCCCTTTTTAGCCTTTTGACCACAAGCCAGAATTATACTCACACAAAACAAAACGATTACCCTATTCATAAGATGACTTTATGCTACTATGGTTCGTAAATATCCTTCAATCTTACAAAATAATAAGGAAGTATCTCCTTTTTACCGAATTGTAATACGGATTATTGTCCCTATTTTTGTTAGCCCATGCAACAGAACATCAACATAAAAAATAAAAGAGCGCGTTTTGAGTACGAGCTCTTGGATACCTATATCGCAGGTATTGTACTCTCGGGCACGGAGATAAAATCCATCCGTCAAAGCAAAGCCTCCATCTCCGAAAGTTTTTGTGAGTTTAATGACCGAGGCGAGCTTTTCGTCATCAATATGCAAATTGACGAATACTCACATGGATCCCATTTTAATCACCGCCCAAAAGCAGAGAGAAAGCTTTTATTAAACAAACGGGAACTAAAAAAATTGGAAAAAGAAGTGAAAACCTCTGGACTTACCATAATTCCCCTAAAACTTTTTCTAAACGATCGTGGACTCGCCAAACTACAGATTGCCTTGGCCAGGGGCAAAAAACTCTATGATAAAAGGGAAACCCTAAAGGACAGGGACAACAAGCGAAATCTGGATCGGATTAAAAAGAGCTTTAATCGTTGAACTTAGTTCTTGTCTTCCAACAAAGGCACAAAACGAAAGGAACCGTATTCTTTTTTTTCAAATTCCTTCTCGGATTTTCTCGTGTAAACGGTCATCACCTGCTCATCCACCCCTACCGGTATAACCAATCTACCGCCAATTTGCAATTGGGACATCAGCGCCTTCGGAACTTCCGGGGCACCAGCGGTTACAATAATACCATCAAACGGCGCTTCTTCCGAAAGACCTTTGTACCCATCTCCAAAAATGAACTTTTTAGGACGATATCCCATTTTTTTAAAGAAAATATTGGTCCTTTTAAAAAGGGTCAACTGACGTTCTATAGTAAAGACCTTCGTCTTTAAATGGAGGAGAACAGCGGTCTGATAACCACTGCCCGTGCCTATTTCCAGGATTTTTTGATTGGCCCTAATTTTCAACAATTCGGTTTGGAATGCCACGGTATAGGGTTGTGAGATAGTTTGTTCGGCGGCAATGGGAAAGGCCTTGTCTTGGTAAGCATGCCCTTCAAAACCACTGTCCATAAACAAATGTCTCGGGATGGTACGAATGGCATCCAATACTTTTTGGTCCTTAATACCCTTGGCGAGGAGAATATCCGCCAATTGGTTCCGCATTCCTCTATGCTTTAAGGTATCCTTCAATGGTTTGGTTTTATGAGACGAAGTTAGAACGGAAAATATCAAAATCCAAGTTCTCAATTCCAATTCTCTTTTCGAAATAAATATTCAGATGGACGCCGCACAAAGACCCTACAACAAATCGCTAAACTCACAAACTATCCTTACTTTTGAAAAAACTTAAAAGCATGCTCAAAGTTGGAGTTTTGGGAGCGGGACATCTAGGAAAAATACACCTACGCTTGCTCAATGAATCCCCGAAATACGAATTAATAGGCTTCTATGATCCCGATGTCATAAACGGAGAAAAAGTGGCTGCGGAATTCGGTTATTCCTATTTTGAAAACATAAATGCCCTTATGGACGCCGTAGATATGGTAGATATCGTCACCCCTACTCTTTCCCACTATGAATGTGCCAAAAAAGCAATGGAAAAAGGCAAACACGTGTTTATCGAAAAACCGATTACCAACACTTTAGAGGAGGCCCAAGAACTGATGGCATTGGAAGAAAAGTTCAATGTAAAGGGGCAGGTAGGGCATGTAGAACGGTTTAATCCCGCTTTCTCCGCGGTTAAGGATAAAATAAAGAATCCAATGTTCATTGAAACGCACCGGCTGGCCGAATTTAATCCTAGAGGCACCGATGTGCCGGTAGTGCTTGATCTAATGATTCATGATATCGATGCCATTCTTAGCGTGGTGGACTCAAAAGTGAAACAGATAAATGCCAGCGGCGTATCCGTAATAAGTCGTTCTCCGGATATTGCCAACGCGCGTATTGAATTTGAAAACGGATGTGTGGCCAACCTAACAGCTAGCCGGATTTCGTTGAAAAACATGAGAAAATCACGTTTTTTCCAAAAGGATGCCTACATTTCTGTTGATTTTTTGGAGAAAAAGGTCGAGGTGGTCAAAATGAAGGATGCTCTAGATGCCCCTGGACAATTTGATATGGTACTACAAAATGCCGAAGGGGAAAAAAAGCAAATTTATTTTGAAAACCCCGAAATCCAAGCTAACAATGCCATTTTGGATGAGTTGGAGACTTTTGCCGAAGCCATACATGCGGATACCGTTCCCGTAGTTACCTTGCAGCAAGGAACCGAGGCACTACAGGTGGCGCTACAGGTGATCGATTGCTTTTAGGAATGTTTATCCCCAAGGGAGTAGAAATGAAAATCGGATGCCGCGAAATTGTAACAAATCTTTAAACATATACTACAAGTATGAGTAAGATAGCAGTCATAGGCTCTGGAACCATGGGAAATGGGATCGCCCATGTATTTGCCCAAAATGGAAACAAGGTAAATCTTGTGGATATTTCCAATGATGCCCTGGAGAAAGGTATGGCGACTATATCCAAAAATCTGGACCGCATGGTTGCCAAGGCAAAAATAAATGAAAACATAAAAAAGGCTACCCTAAATAACATCAGTACCCACACATCTCTCATTAATGGAATAACGGATGTTGAGATGGTAATCGAAGCCGCCACCGAGAATTTGGAAGTTAAACTCAATATTTTTAAGGATCTTGACGAAAACTGCAGTCCAAATACCATTTTGGCAACTAATACCTCCTCCATATCCATTACCCAAATCGCTGCGGTGACCGGTAGGCCGGATAAGGTCATTGGAATGCATTTTATGAACCCCGTACCCATTATACCGTTAATTGAAATAATCCGAGGTTACAACACCTCTGATTCTACTACAAATACGGTTATGGAGCTTTCGAAAAGATTGGGAAAAAACCCCGTGGAGGTAAACGACTATCCAGGATTCGTCGCCAACCGTATCTTAATGCCTATGATCAACGAAGCCATAGAGACCTTATACAATGGAGTGGCCGGGGTAAGGGAAATCGATACGGTAATGAAGTTGGGAATGGCGCATCCCATGGGTCCTTTGGAGTTGGCCGATTTTATCGGATTGGATGTTTGTTTATCAATTTTGCATGTTATGTACGATGGGTTTAAAAATCCAAAATATGCGCCCTCTCCCCTATTGATCAATATGGTCACCGCTGGAAAACTGGGTATAAAATCAGGGGAAGGATTCTATGATTATTCCGAATCGCGAAAAGCGGAAAAAGTCTCTTCCCAATTCAAATAAATTTTATATGGCAATAGTAAAACCCTTTAAGGCCATACGACCGACCAAGGATAAGGCCCCATTTGTGGCTTCTAGATCATATCAGGAATATTCGAAAAAAGAGCTGGAGGCCGTATTGAGCTTCAATCCGTTTTCATTTTTACACATTATCAACCCCGGGTACAAATTTGATAAAAGGGTTTCTGGTCCCAAGCGTTTTCAATTAGTATATAACAGATATTTGGAGTTTCTGGAGGATAATGTTTTTTTAAAGGATGCCAAGGATAGTTTTTATCTGTACGAGGTAACAAAAGATAATTTTCAGTGCTGTGGACTATTCTGTGCGACAAGTGTTGAGGATTACCACAACAATGTCATAAAGAAACACGAGGATACCATCCGTCACCGGGAAGAATTGTTCGCCCATTATTTGGATACCGTGAAATTCAATGCGGAACCCGTTTTGATAACCTATAAGGACGACGAAACCATTTCGGAAATCATAAAAGGGGAAAGACAGACCGAACCAGAATACCACTTCACAACAACCGACAAGGTTACCCATAGGTTATGGGTCGTTTCCGAAACAAAAACAGTGAAGAGACTGGAAGATACTTTTACCAAATTAAAGGCCCTTTATATAGCTGATGGACATCATAGAAGTGCCTCTTCCAATCTTTT
This sequence comes from Ulvibacterium sp., assembly GCF_028285715.1. GTDB lineage: Bacteria > Bacteroidota > Bacteroidia > Flavobacteriales > Flavobacteriaceae > Ulvibacterium. The sequence continues at coordinate 370,106 of NZ_JANQOO010000035.1, read as the reverse complement.
AGCCAAGACCTCCAAGGAAAATGATCCGAACCATACCGGAAAGGAACCCTATAACTATTTTATGAGCTATCTTATTCCAGAGTCCGAAATCAGGATTTATGAATTTAATCGTATGGTCAAAGATTTGAACGGGTTGACAAAAAAAGAATTTCTTATTCGGTTGGATGGGTCGTTTAGAATTGAAAACAAGGGAAATACGTTATACAAACCCACAAAAAAACATCATTTTAGTATGTATTTGGACGGAGAGTTTTACTCCTTATACCTTAGGAAAAAGGTATATCGTTTTACGGATGCCCTTAGTAAATTAGATACGCAAATTCTTTTCAAGACAGTTCTGGGTCCCATTTTGAATATTAGGGATCTGAGAAATGATAAACGAATTCGATATGGTTATGGAAAACACAATATTATCCATATGAAAGATGAAGTAGATCAAGGTAATTTTGCCGTAGGTTTCAGTCTAGTTCCCATAACCATGGATCAAATCAAGGCCATTGCCAATGCTGGCCTTACTATGCCGCCAAAAAGCACTTATATAGAGCCCAAACTACGAAGTGGGCTAACTATTTACGAGTTATAACTTAAAACTTTTCTCTACAAGATGTCCATAGCCGAGAATCTAGAAAAAATAAAGTATACGCTGCCAGGTGATGTGGCCCTCGTTGCCGTCTCCAAGACCAAGTCCGTTTCCGAAATCAAGGAAGCTTATGATGCGGGGCATATGGTTTTTGGGGAAAACAAAATTCAAGAGATGGTCCAAAAATGGGAAGAAATGCCCAAGGACATCCAGTGGCATATGATTGGGCACGTACAGCGCAACAAAGTAAAATATATGGCAAAGTTTGTCTCTTTGGTCCATGGCGTGGATAGTATTAAGTTGCTCCAGGAAATAGACAAAAGAGCCGAACAAAATAACAGGGTGATAGACTGTCTTTTACAAATCCATATTGCTGAGGAGTCCTCCAAATTTGGATTGAACGCCCGTGAACTAAACGAACTCATCCATTCAAGTACATTTCAGAAAATGAAAAATATTGCTATTAAAGGACTGATGGGCATGGCCACTTTTACAGATGACAAGAATCAGATAAGAAGGGAGTTCAGGTTTTTGAAAACACTCTTTGATACTACTCAAAAGGCACTTCCCCATATTTCCGTCCTTTCCATGGGCATGAGTGGGGATTATAAGATAGCCATTGAGGAGGGTAGTTCCATGGTACGTATAGGAAGTAGTATCTTTGGGGCAAGAAACGTAAACTGAGGAATTTACAAGGTTTACATTTCTTTGTAGGCTCTGAAAAACAGCATAGTGCATGTACGCAGTTTTAGATATTGAAACAACAGGTGGGAAATACAACGAGGAAGGCATTACTGAGATTGCCATACATAAGTTTGATGGTCACCAAGTAGTAGACAAGTTCATTAGCTTGGTCAACCCGGAAAGGGAAATACAACCTTTTGTCATAAACCTCACGGGCATCAATAACAAAATGCTTCGAACTGCACCAAAATTTCATGAGGTGGCCAAACGCATTGTTGAAATTACGCAGGATAGTGTATTGGTAGCCCACAATGCCCAGTTTGACTACAGAATACTTAGGACCGAATTTAGAAGATTGGGTTATAATTTTGAACGCAAGACCCTATGTACCGTGGATTTGGCAAAAAGACTCATACCCGATGCCGAATCGCATAGTTTGGGCAAACTGGTTCGTTCTTTGGGAATCCCAGTAAGCGACAGACATAGGGCCAACGGAGATGCATTGGCCACATTAAAACTCTTTAAAGTATTACTTTCCAAGGATATGGATAAATCCATACTCTCCCACGTTATGCGTTCGGAAACGGAGGGGGAGCTTTCCCCAAGACAATTGGATATTGTTGAGCAGATGCCTTCGGAAACCGGAATATACTATATGTACAATAAGGAGGGGGAGCTGATATTTCTGGGTAAATCCAACAACATCAAAAAAAAGGTAAATCAGCACTTTATCAAAAACGGCGACAGGGCGAGACGTATCCAAAAAGAAACCAAAAAGGTAATCTTCGAAAAGACCGGGAGCGAATTGGTCGCCCTATTAAAGGAGAACGAAGAGTTGACGCGAAATAAGCCCAAGTATGCGCACAGCAATAGAAAAAAGTTGTTTTCCCATGCAGTGTATCAGGCTGTTGATGAAAGGGGCTATGTTACCTTAAAAGCGGCATCGCATACTTTTTCCAAGGGGGTAGTGACTACTTTTAATAGTCTTCAAGGGGCTCAAGGATTTATTCGTCAAATCACTATTGAAAACGAACTATGTCTTGAGCTTAACGGACTTCCAGATGCTAAAAGTAAGTACCTGGATTCCGAATATGGCGGTAGTAAGGAAATCTGTAGGGATAGTGAAACGGTCTTGGATTATAACAGAAGAGTCTCGGAGGCAATTACCAGGTTTTCATTGGCCAACAAAAATGTCGTTATTGTGGATAAGGGAAGGGAAACCGGGGAATATAGCGCTATTCTTATAAAAAATGGAACCTTTCAAGGTTTTGGTTTTTATGACTTAAACCATCAAATCAATAATATTCATATCTTAGAATCCATTATAACACCTATGAAGGGTGATGCGAACACCACCCATATCATAGAATCGTATCTCAGAAAAAAACGAGTTATAAGGATTTTGGACCTAAATTCTTGATGTTTGGAAAGCCAAAATACGGATAGGAACTGGAGGTATAAGCTTCATGCGATCATCTACGGAACACATACCCGTGCCGGTAAGTTATTTGACATAATACTACTGGTAGTCATTGTCTATAGTATTGTAGTGGTAATGTTGGAAAGTGTTCCTCGTTTTGATGTTAAGTACCATAAATTTTTGGATGTCTCGGAATGGGTGGTCACCATACTTTTCTCCATTGAGTATATTTTACGTATTGTATGCATAAAAAGGCCTGCCAAATACATTTTTAGTTTTTTTGGTATTGTTGACCTGCTTTCTACTATTCCAAAATATCTGTCCTTTTTTGTCATAGGCTCACAATATATAACGGCTTTTAGGGCCCTCCGTTTGCTCAGGGTCTTCCGAATATTGAAGTTGGTACGATTTGTAGGGGAGTCCAATAATCTTGTCAGGGCCTTAAAGGCAAGCCGTACCAAAATATTCATTTTTGTTTTTTTTGTTCTTGTCATCTCCATTCTATTGGGCACGACCATGTATTTGATAGAAGGACCCCAGCACGGTTTTAATAGTATTCCGCACAGCGTTTACTGGACCATAGTGACCTTGACAACGGTAGGATACGGCGATATATCCCCTGAAACGGGTCTAGGACAGGTTATTGCCACGTTGATTATGATAATTGGTTATGGCATTATTGCAGTACCCACGGGTATTGTTTCGGCTGAATATGCATCCTCGAAAAAAAACCTTAAGAATGTGGACGAGGGCAGATGTTGTCAGAATTGTGGCTCGGAAATCATGAGGAGCGATGCCCGTTACTGCCGGGTATGCGGCTATAAACTAACGGACGATTAATGTTCGGCAAGTTTCTAATCAGTGTTGTTGGACCAACAGCCATAGGAAAGACCAAAATGGCCATTGCCCTAGCCCAACATTTTGATACTGAAATCATTTCAGCGGATTCTAGGCAGTTATATAAGGAAATGAAAATAGGAACGGCAGTACCTACCTTGGAAGAGTTGAATACGGCACCACATCATTTTATACAGTATAAAAGTATTTTCGATACCTATTCGGTCGGGGACTTTGAACAGGATGCCTCCTCTCTTTTAAAGCGACTTTTTACCAAAAAAAGTGTAGTAATTATGGCAGGAGGAAGCGGATTATATGTAGATGCCGTAGTCCAGGGACTGGACAAATTTCCAGAGGTAGCTCCGGAAATTAGACGAGATTTAAACAACAGAATGAAAGTTGAGGGTATTCAAGTTCTTCAAAGGCAATTAAAGCGATTGGACCCTCTGTATTTTTCCAAAGTAGATCTTGAGAATCCTCATCGCCTTATACGTGCTTTGGAAATCTGTATCGGAACGGGGAGACCTTATTCTTCCTTTTTAAAGGGGAAAAAACAAAAAAGATTCTTTTCCACCATTCAGGTGGGACTCCAAGCGGATAGGAAAATAATTTATGACCGTATTAATAAAAGAGTGGATCTTATGATGGAAGCAGGCTTTTTGGAAGAAGCGAAGTCATTATTTCCACATAGAAAAAAAAATGCATTGCAAACTGTTGGCTACAAGGAGCTCTTCAACTACCTAGAGGGTATTTGGGAATTGGATTTTGCCATAAGCGAAATAAAAAAAAACACAAGAAGGTTCGCCAAAAGACAATTAACCTGGTTCCGAAAAGATAAGTCCATTCTTTGGTTTCCTTATGATTGTGATGTGCATGAAATCATCGAATCCTTAAAGCCAAAAATGACGATAGGTGATGAATGAAACTACTGTTTTCCTTATCATGGGAGTATCTGGCTCCGGTAAATCGACAGTAGGCAAACTGCTGGCTACCGAACTTAATGTGCCCTTTTTTGATGGAGACGACTACCACCCTGAAGAAAATGTAACAAAAATGGCCGCCGGAAATCCGCTTAATGATGCCGATAGAATAGGGTGGCTTAAATGCATCAATATTTTGATAAAAGAAAACTTGGAATCAGGAGCCATCATCGCATGCTCTGCGCTAAAAAAAAGTTACCGTTCCATACTCACCGAAGGTGTGCTTCAAAAAATTCGGTTTATATATCTAAAAGGCAGTTTTGAGGAAGTTCGGGATAGAATGCAAAAAAGGAAAGGACACTTTATGCCCACGACTTTATTGAAGTCCCAATTTGATACGCTGGAACCTCCTCAAAAAGCCATTTCCGTAACCATACAACAAAGCCCTGCGTCTATTGTTTTGGAAATTCTTGAACATATCAACGAAAATTAAGCGGGCCCACATTAATGTGGGCCCGCTTAATTGATCATAGTATTTCGGAACTGATTTAACTTTCAGTCTTTACGACCAACCTAAATCCTTCCCCATGAATATTCAATATTTCCACGGTGTCATCCAGTTTCAGGTATTTTCTCAATTTAGCGATATACACATCCATACTCCGGGAGGTGAAGTAGTTATCATCCCTCCAAATCTTTGTCAAGGCCAACTCCCTCGGCATTAAATCATTTTCATGCAAAGCCAAAAGGCGTAATAATTCATTTTCTTTCGGAGAAAGTTTTATGGCCTCTTCATCCTTATATTTCAAAAACCTCAGTTTTGAATTCAAATGAAAATTACCTATTTGAAATTCAAATTTCTTACTGTCCGCTAATGAATTGGAAGCTTTTCTTTGAAGTATTGCTTTAAGCTTCATCAAAAGGACTTCGGAATCAAATGGTTTGTTCAGATAATCATCCGCGCCGGCCTTGTACCCCTTAAGAACATCTTCCTTCATGGTCTTCGCGGTAAGAAAGACTATAGGGACATTCTCGTTCTTTTCGCGTATTTCCTTTGCTAGCGTGAATCCATCCTTATAAGGCATCATTACATCCAAAATGCAAACATCATAATTGTCCTTTTTGAATTTCTCGAATCCCTCCATCCCATTTTTGGCCAAGGTTACATCAAAATCGTTCATGGACAGATAGTCCTTTAGAACAATCCCAAAGTTAGGATCATCCTCGACCAAGAGTATTTTCTTATTTATTGTTTCCATAAGTTGTTAAATTAAAGGTAGCTTTATGTAGAAAATGCTTCCTATTCCTTTTTCACTTTCCGCATAAACCTCACCTTGATGATCTTCAATTATTTTTTTTACATAGGCCAGACCTAAGCCATGTCCTTTTATATTGTGTATATCTCCTGTATGTTCCCTATAAAATTTTTCAAAAACTTTTTTTAATACCGCCTTGCTCATTCCTGCACCCTGATCCTGAATTTTTATAATAATGAAGTTCTTGGCAACTTCCGTATACACATCAATTTTGGGTGCTTCGGGCGAATATTTTATAGCGTTGTCCAAAACATTGACCACGACATTGGTAAAATGTACGTCATTTGCGAGTACCTCCGTCCTATCGGCATCCAAATGGGTCTTTATATATCCTCCACGATCTGCTACGATAAGCTTCACATGTGCAATGGCCCTTTGAACAATGTCGTGCACATCGACCCGGTCCTTACTGATATCCAATTGATTTTTTTCCAGTTTGGAGATACGAAGTACATTTTCCACCTGGGCATGCATGCGTTTATTCTCGTCCCGTATCATTTGCAAGTAACGTTGCACTTTTTCCTTGTCCTCGAAGGCTTTAGGATTTTTAATGGCCTCCACAGCCAAGTTTATCGTAGCGATGGGCGTCTTAAACTCATGGGTCATGTTGTTGATGAAATCTGACTTTATTTCGGAAATCTGTTTCTGTCGAATGAGTTGATAAATTGCACTTGAATAGGCCACAACAATAACCAGGGTGAACAGCAGCGATAAGATTGCCAACCCTAAAACAGATTGTATCAAAAATCGTTTTTTCTTCGGAAAGGATATCAAAAGGGAAAAATTGGAATTACCTTCACTATCCTTGAACATGGGACCTTTATAATATGCGCCTTCCTCAAACTTGAATTTTCTAGAACGTACTTTGGTGGGTAGCCCCTTGCTATACACCCCGTACTCAAAGTCAATTGCCATTCCGCGGTTTCTTAACTCACGGTCCAGAAGCAATTCTATCTCTTGTTTGGAAACCCTTTTATGAATAGGGACTTGCTTTGCATACTCACTAAAAACATCTTCAAATTGGGCTTTTTCAATAGAGGACAGCCCTCCTATTTTCTCTAATTTTTGAATAGGATTAAGTTTATACTGTTTACCGTCCAAACCGAAGTCCTCCTTAAAAATGGTCTTGGTTCGTTTGCTGGTATAGCTTTTAATTGTAGTGGTATCGTCGCCGTTACCATTGTCAAAGAACGTGGATGCTATATTATAGTCTTCCTCCAAGATACCATGGGAATAAAACAGTATCTCGTTGGAATTTATATCACGGTCTATAAAAAAAATATTTCTTAGATGAGACCCTTGGAGCTCCCCAATGCTATCTTTTTGGTTAAGGTATCTGTCAAAATAATCCTTGGTTTCCCTTTCGGTTATTTTATCGGTTACCCTGTTCAGTATTTCGCCAATGGTGTTGGAGAATTGTTCTTCCCTGTCCTCTACCGATCTCTTTATCCAAAATACCTGGACGAAGATTATCCCAATTAGAGAAAGGCTCATTAGGATGACCAAAAGAACAAACAATCTCTTATTCATCTTCAGGTAAAATTAAATATTTAACAACTAGTATTTTGTACGTTTAACCTAACCTTAACAAAAATGTTAAAGCGGCAAACTGTCAACAATTATCAAGGAGAGAGCTATGTATGCCTTCAACTTTTAAGCGTGTTTTAGCTAGATCTTTATTGTTCACCACAAAATCGGCAAGTGGGATTTTTTTCGAATCGGGCCACTGGTTGCCCATACGTTCCAAAATTTTTTCTCGTTGTGAACCATCTCTCTTCAAAATTCTATTCAAGCGTACTTCTTTTGGTGCCGTGACCAAAATAATTTTGTCATAAAAATCTTGATTCTTGTTTTCAAATATGATGGCCGCCTCTTGGATAACATAAGGGTATGTCTGTCTCCCCGCCCAAGACTTAAAACTCTTTCTTACCAAGGGATGGACAATGCCATTGAGTTTTTTCAGCATTCCTTTATCTTTAAAAACCATTTCGGCGATATAGGAACGATTGAGCTTTTTACCGGAGTATGCCCTGGTTCCCAAAAGTTCGATTATCTTCTTTCGCGCCGTTTTGGACGAAACCATCAACTTTTTGGCCCGTTCATCCGAATTGTATACAGGCACCCCCATTTCCTTGAACATATGGGCTATGGTACTTTTACCACTGCCCATACCGCCGGTTAGTCCAACGATCTTCATTCCCGTTTTAATATAAATTCCACCTCGGTCTCCAAAAGATCGGCACTGTAGATGCTTTCGGGTTTCCTAGTTATTTTCAAAACAAGTGTATTTGCATTGTCCTCATTTGCCGTACCGTAATCCGCGATAACCCTAAAGTCGGGATTTTCTAAATCTCTCAGTTCCTTGATCTTGGCTTTGCACAAAATGGAGACACTATCCGGAAAAGTCCTGATTTGGGTACCTTCCGGAAGGTTTATCACCTCTATGGGGACTTGAATCATTTTTTCCGAAAATCGAGCGACCTTACCCTTTATGGAAACAGACTCGGAAGAAAATGTAGTGTTTTTTAATTGCTGTGGTCTTATAATCATAGCTTTTCTTGTAAAGTCGGCCGTGAGGTCCTGCAAATCCAATCTTGCACTCCTAACACTTTGGATGGTATCGATTTCTTCCTTGGGTCCTTTTACGGTTATTTTTTCCGGTCGAACTTCAAGGTTGCCGTCCAACAAATAATTCTGTTCGAGATTCAGGGTTATTTGAGGCCTTACAGGAACCTCCTTGGATTCAAGCTTAAGAAAATCAAAGAAAAGGGTATCCCTATCCATCTCCAAAAGGGTCATTGAGCCAGAGAGCTGTCTTTCAATTTGTCCACGATACACTTCCTGTGGGATGTAGGATTTGGACGCGGTTGTGGCAACCCGGGACAAGTCGATCTTCACAGATTTATTCTTAAAGTTAAATCCAAGGAATTGAAACCCTACCGCCCTTAGTTTTACGTTCACCGTATTCCTTGAAGCCTTATCCAACAAAACGCTATCCGGCACGTTCACATATTCCAGGTTAAACACGGCATTATGTACATAATCCTCCGACAGATTGCTGACAAACCAAGCCAATCCCGAGCAAAGCAAAAACAATAGGAATATTTTCACCTTACGTTTCTTTAGACTCCGCTTTATCTTGTCTATCACCTTATTAGTCCGGTTTAAAGAACAGTTTTGGGAAAAGCTCCCAAGGCTGCCGTTTGCTAAAATTAACCCAAATGGTCGACTTTAGAAAACCATAGCCATAACCAAAAAACTGTACACAGACTGCGAATAGGGAAAGAAGGGCCACTGAAAAGTTTTTGGTTCTCAATAAAGCGTCCAAAAAAAGCAGCAGGAAGTAAATTCCATAACACAAGACGGGAAGCAGCGATCCCATTACCGCCGCAAGCAAGGACAGTAACAAACCCAAGCAAAAAAAAGTAGGGAACCAATAGGTGATTTTTGCAGTCCTCGGATGCCATTTATTTAAAATGGGGCGTACCATTCCAAACTTGTTCACCTGAATATAGAATTTCTTCCAATCAATTCTACGTTTATGGTAGACATAAGCTTCCGATATCAATTTAGTCCGGTACCCTTTATCCCAAATGCGGATGGTAAGATCGGGGTCCTCCCCTGGATGAATATTGCCAAATCCTCCCACATCCTCAAAGGCCTTTTTGGAAATTCCCATATTAAAACTTCTAGGTTGAAATTTCCCCAAACTTCTTTTGTTGCCGCGAATCCCTCCTGTGCTCAAAATAGAGGTCATTGCATAGTTGATCGCCTTTTGCGCCAAGCTAAACGATTCATGGGCAGCGTCCGGTCCACCAAAACAATGTACATATTCTTGCTGGAGCGATTTTTCAACTTCCTCCAAATACTGGGGCGGTAGAATGATATCGGAGTCCAGAATAATAAAATAATCTCCCTTTGCCCTTTGCATCCCATAATTACGGGAATCACCAGGTCCGGAATTCGCTTTTTTAAAATAGGAAATAGTAAGTCGGTCATTGAACTCCTGCACCATATTTTCGGAATCCAATGTGGAACCATCCTCTACGATTACAACCTCGTAAGACTTGGTATAGGTCTGTAACACCATACTCTCCAATAACTCCCTTATTTCATCCGGGCGATTATAAACAGGGATTACAAAGGAAAATGAGAGGTTCATATACGGGTACTAAAAAAACAAAAGCCATGCACTAAGTGCATGGCTTTTGAACAAATTATTCTTTTTATTTTGAAAATGCATCAACAACTTCTTGACTCACACCGGTATTGGAAAATCCTCCATCATGAAAAAGGTTCTGCATGGTCACCTTCCTGGTAAGATCGGAAAATAAGGATACGGTATAATCCGCACAGTCATCGGCGGTTGCATTGCCCAAAGGAGACATTTTTTCGGCATAGCTAATAAATCCGTCAAATCCCTTAATGCCCTGTCCCGCAGTAGTTGCCGTAGGTGATTGGGAAATGGTATTTACCCTTACCTTTTTGTCTTTTCCGAAAAAATAACCAAAACTACGGGCTACGGATTCTAAATAGGCCTTGTTATCGGCCATATCGTTATAATCGGGAAAGCTTCTTTGTGCGGCAATATAGGTCAAGGCTACAACGCTGCCCCATTCGTTCATCGCGTCGGCCTTATAGAGGCTTTGCATTACTTTGTGAAAGGAAAGTGCTGAAACATCCCATCCCTTTGCGGTAAAGTCATAATTCTCGTCCATATATTGCCTCCCCTTCCGAACATTTACGGACATCCCGATGGAATGAAGCACAAAATCCAATTTACCGTCCAAAATTTCCATGGATTTTGACACCAAATTGTTCAAATCCTCCTCGTTGGTAGCATCGGCGGGCACAATTTCCGAGCCTGTACTTTCGGCCAAGTCCCTGATTTGACCCATTCGCATGGCAATCGGTGCATTCGTCAATACAAAGACACCTCCTTCCTCATGAACCCGTTCTGCGGTTTTCCATGCTATGGAGTTGGCATCCAATGCCCCAAAAATGATTCCTTTTTTGCCTTTCAGTAAGTTGTAAGCCATAAATACCGTTTCTTAGGTTGATGCGCAAAGATATTAAAATTAACTACGGCTTTTAGTTATGAAAACACGGAAAAAATCAAATTTCAATCTGCAGTTTTGCAATCAATGCTTTCCATTTTTAATTCAATAATTGCCGCGCATGGGCCATTGCCGAATCCGTAAGATCCTTGCCCCCCAGCATTTCGGCAAGTTCCACTACCCTCTCGTCCGAATCCAACTTTTTCATTTGGGTACGGGTATTTCCGTCCTCCTCTGTTTTATACACCTTGAAGTGATGGTCCCCTTTTGAGGCCACTTGTGGTAAATGTGTAATGGAAAAGACTTGCATGGTCTTGCTCATACCTTGCATGATATCTCCCATCCGGTTGGAAATTTCACCTGAGACCCCAGTATCTATTTCATCGAACATTATGGTAGGCAAATTTTCATATTGGGCCAAAATAGACTTTATGGCCAACATAATGCGCGAAAGCTCCCCGCCGGAAGCCACTTTTTTCAACTCCCCAAATTCCGTTCCCTTGTTGGCCGAAAAAAGGAAAACCAAATCATTCTTGCCGTTGGCCTTGAAGTTTTGGGAATCCCGTATTTCTAATTTAAAACTTGCACTTGGCATACCCAAAGAAGCTAAACTCTGCTCTAGTTGTTTTTTTAATTTCGGTAGTACTGCCGATCTGCGTTTTCCTAAAGTAGCCGCAATTTTTTCCAGCCTCTCCTTTTGGGCGGCCAATTGCTCTTCCTTCTCGGCTATAGTCGCATCTAGGTTTTCGGTCACCGCAACTTTTTCCTCCAATTCAGTTTTTGTAGCCATTAGTTCTGACACGTCAAGGGCCCCATGCTTTTTCTGTAAATCATATAGTAATTGGAGTTTGGAATTGGTTTCTTCCAATAATTTGGGATTTACTTCCACCTGCTCCAAACTGGATTCCAACTCGAAACCAAGATCTTCTACCTCTATGTAGACGGACTTTACCCGCTCATCCAATTTACCATACTGATTTCCAAAACCTGATAACCTATTGGAGACCTGCTTTAATTCCAACAACAGATTAAGAACTCCCATCTGCTCATCGTTAAGCAATTGATGTCCCTTTGAAAGTTGCTCCAAAATAGTTTCCACATTGCTCAACTGTTCATACTGCTCTTGAAGCCTTTCTTGAATTCCCGGTTCCAAAGGAGCAGCTTTTAGTTCTTGCAGTAGAAAATTGTTATAATCGTGTTCTTTAATGGCATTCTTTTGAAGTTCAATGAGTTGTTTTAGTTCTCCTGAAGTGTATTGATAGTCGTCCAAATTATTGGAATACTCCAAGACAATTTTCTTATTGTCCGCAAGTGCATCGATTACCTTTAGTTGGAAATCATTTTCCGTAAGTTGCAAGGTCTGGTGTTGGGAATGCACATCGATCAGACGGTTTCCCAACTGGGAAAGCGCACCTAAAGTTACGGGTGTATCATTAACAAAAGCTCTTGATTTGCCACTAGGCAGTATCTCACGTCTTATAATTGTCTTGGGTTCATAATCCAAATCATTTGCCTCAAAAAGCTCTGTCAGATTATATTTTCCAATTTCGAACTCCGCCTCTACAATACACTTTTTTTCCTTATTGCGAAGAGAGGACAAGTCTGCACGCTTACCCAGAACTAAGGACAAGCCGCCCAACAAAATGGATTTGCCCGCTCCGGTCTCCCCGGTTATGCAGCTAAAACCATGGGTAAAGGAAACGTTGATGTCGTCTATAAGGGCGTAGTTGTTTATAAGAAGGTTGTTCAGCAATGCACCATACGATTAGTACCGCAAAGATAATCGATATTCCAATCAAAAATTGAGAGGCTTAGTATTTTATATCATTCCAAGTACTGGAATATAGGGGAGCGATACGATTAAGTGTTTCCTTTAACCTAACGATATCCACTTTGGGGCCGTCACTAAAGATATTTTGAATCTCCTCGGATTTGGCATCGAAAAAAGTCTGGATCAAAAATGCATTGGGCCGGCGCTTAATCATGGTCTCGAACAAGTTCATGGTTCCGGCTATTACCTGCTTGCCCGTACTGTTATTATCCCCAAAAATATCAAGACCCTTTCTGTGGTAGTTATACATGGCCACCCGATATTCCCTGAAAGTATTGGACAGTAGATTGTCCACAAGCTCAAAGCGACTGCGGTTACTGGATTGACTCCAGCCTGCCGAATTACTCCCTTGGGCCTGGGTCACAATACCTTGTGCAGTTCTGTAGTGTTCGGTACCCCCCTCAAGTGAGAATGTATCCGCATCCAACCCCAAGATGATGTACACGTAGTACGAGATCACACTCACCAAATTAGACTCGTACACGTTCTGATTAAAGAAGAGCGGTTGAAATTCGATATATTCAAAATTAAATTGATCGTCCTTGTAGTTGAATATCGGGGTTTCATAGGAGGTATTGAATACCGGGCGGGAGGACTGAATTTGGATATTGGCCTGAAATCGGTTGTTCTCAAAGTTGGTGACCGTAATGAACATTTGGGCATTGACCCTTTCGTTTTCCTGATACACCCTGTTGGTCCACTTGTTCTTATTGATGAAGTCTGTTAGGGAGCGTTCCAAGGTGGCAAATATCTGCTGATTGGTTTGCGAAACCTGATCCGAATTTACCGTAACCGTACAGTTCATTTCCTGTGCCGGTACGCCTGAAAAAAATACGGCACAAAACAGCAATGTTAAAAGATTACGCATGGATTCTATCGATAATTTCCTTGAGAATGTCATAGGCCACTGCTGACTTCTCCTTTACATCAAACGCGGTTAAGTTTAAATTCTTGTCTATAAAAGTAATTTTATTGGTCAATTTCCCAAAACCGGCCCCGGAATCGTTTAGGGAGTTCAATACGATGGCATCCAAGTTCTTCTTTTTCAATTTTTTCTTTGCATTCTCGATCTCATTTTCGGTTTCCAACGCAAACCCCACTAAATATTGATGTTGTTTTTGTTCACCCAGGGACCATAAAATGTCCTTGTTCTTGACCAATTCCAGGATAAGGTCGTTTTCTTGCTTTTTGATCTTTTGATCGGCCACTGTCTTTGGTCTATAGTCGGACACGGCAGCAGCACAAATGGCAATGTCCATTTCCGGAAAATAGTCGTGCGCCAAATGGTACATCTCTTCTGCCGAGATTACTCTGTGAAGATCTACCGCCGCGTGGTCCAGAGACAAATGTGAAGGTCCCGATACCAAGATTACCTGGGCACCTAAATCCGCAGCAGCCTTTGCAATTTCATATCCCATAAGGCCAGAGGAATGATTCCCGATAAAGCGTACGGGATCAAGGGCTTCATAGGTGGGTCCCGCCGTAACCAATATCTTTTTGTTATGCAATGGCGATCGTGGGGACAAGTGTTCTTGGATAAAAGCAAGAATGTCTGTGGGCTCCGCCATTCGGCCTTCTCCATGCAATCCGCTGGCCAACTCACCGGAAGTGGCCGGTATAATTATATTACCAAAAGACTGCAATTTCTTGAAAGACGCCTTTGTGGAAGGGTGTTGATACATGTCCAAATCCATGGCAGGTGCAAAAAAAACGGGGCATTTTGCAGAAAGATATATGGCCAACAACAAGTTATCGCAGATACCGTTGGCCATTTTAGAAAGTGTGTTGGCAGTTGCCGGGGCAATCAACATGAGATCGGCCCAAAGTCCAAGTTCTACATGATTGTTCCAGTCCGTAGTATGGTTTTCTTCTTTAACAAATGAAGTCAGTACCGGATTCTTGGAAAGGGTGGCTAACGTAAGGGGTGTAACAAAAGAGCTGGCACTTTCTGTCAAAACAACTTTGACATTGGCACCAGCTTTGATCAGTAAACGGACAAGAAACGTTGTCTTGTAGGCTGCAATCCCTCCTGTAATTCCCAAGAGGATGTTTTTGCCGCCGAACATGGCACTAAACGTCTTTCTCCGTATTCCTGTGATATATCTTATCCTGCAGCCATTCTTCTATGGCCAAGGCATGGGGTTTTGGCAATTTCTCATAGAATTTGGATACCTCTATCTGTTCCTTGTTCTCAAAAACCTCTTCCAAACTGTCACTATAGGTGGCAAACTCCTCCAGTTTTTCCAGAAGTTCCTTTTTAATTTCAGAATTTATCTGCACCGCTCTTTTGGCGGTTATGGAAATAGCCTCGTAAATATTATCGGTTTTTGCATCAAACTCGTTCTTGTTGATAGTAATGGTAGAGACTGGCGCCTTTGAATTCTTCAGATCGTTCATATTCATGTGGAATAATGTTATTTAGCTTCCTTATTATCATTTAAAACAATAGTACTGTTGGCGAGTTCCTTTTCTATGGTTTCCAAAAGGTTGTCCGCTTCTTCCGCATATTTGGTTTCCGGATATTGTTTTTTCAACACGTTGTACGCCGCTTTTGCCGTTTGCAATCTTTCCGGTTTTAAAGCCTCAAAACTATTCAAGGCCAAATTGGTCGTAGCCTCCACCTTAACATAAAGAGCTTCTTCACGATATATGGAACCAGGAAAGTCAGAAACAAAATTGTCCAAAGAGGCTATGGCCGATTTCAACATATCGTAATTGAATTCACCCAACTTATTATACTGCTTTGCAATCTCAAACGCTTTCTTTTCCTTTTTTGTAGTAAGTTCCTGGGCCATGTCATTAGCTTCCGGAAAAAATTCAGAATCCGGATAGGTATTTATGAAAGTTTGCAATTTTGCAAGGGCCTTATCGGTATCCGTTTGGTCCAAGGTATACTCCGGAGATAGTTCATAATAGCTTTTGGCACCCAAGAACGAGGCCTCGGGCACTTTATCACTTTTGGGATAAGACTTAATAAATCGTTCAAACTGGTAGCCCGCCATGTTAAAATCCTCCCGTTGAAAATAAGTATTCGCCAAAAAGAACATTACCCGTTCCCCTTGTGGTTTTCCCACATATTTGGGGGCAATTTGTTCAAACAAACGATTAGCGCGCTTATAATCTTCCTCTTCATAATACTTCTGGGCCAGATCATACTTGGGCTTCACTTCTTCATTTTTAAGTACCTTCTGATACTCACTACAAGATTGGAGGGCAAATGCCATACCCGCCATTATTGCTGCGTAGGAAAGTAGAGCTTTTTTCGAAAACATTTTGCAAAATTAGGGATTCTTGATGGATATAAAAAACAAATTCTCTAATGCTAAAGTAGCGTCTTGTTTTTGGTTCCCTAGTTTTTTAGCTAAGATTTAACGTTCTGAAGCCAAATGATTTAGGCATGGACCTCGCTAAAAGGTAGCACAAAATCCTTGAGAATTTGCTTTAATTGCGGTGTTGCCTCCACCAGCGGTAAGCGTACCGTTGAACCACATAGGCCCAAAATTTCAAAAACCGCCTTGATGCCCGCAGGATTGCCTTCTTGGAAGATGAGGGACATCCCTTCCTGTAGCTTGTAATGTAATGCATAGGCCTCGTCCGACCTGTTTTCAAGGCCCAAGCGGATCATAGTCGAAAATTCCCTGGGAACGGCCTGCCCCAAAACCGAAATCACCCCGGATCCACCGGCCAATACAGTTGGTAATGCAGTAATATCATCTCCGGAGATTACCATAAAATCCTCGGGTTTGTTCTGTATTAGGTCCATTACTTGGATCATATCCCCCGAGGCCTCCTTGATTCCCACAACGTTTTCAAAATCATTGGCCAATCGAAGCACCGTACTCGGCAACATGTTACTACCTGTCCTGCTTGGTACATTGTACAGAATAATGGGCTTGTCGGTAACTTCGGAAATGGACTTAAAATGCTGGTAAATACCTTCTTGTGTAGGTTTGTTATAATAGGGTGAGACGGAAAGTATAGCCTCAAAATGCTTTGATTCAAATGCCTTAACCTCATCAACGATACGATAGGTACTATTTCCGCCGATGCCCAAAACCAAGGGAAGCCTTCCCGCATTGGCAGCGATAACCGCTTCCATGACCAGTTTTTTCTCGGCCTTGTTCAAAGTAACGGATTCGCCAGTGGTACCTAGCACCACCAGATAATCCACTCCACCATTGACGCAATAGTCGACAATGCGTCCAAGGGCTTTGATATCTATAGATAAATCCTTGTTAAACGGGGTTACCAAAGCAACGCCAGTACCTCTTATAGTATCCATCATCAAATCTCGTTAAGTACGCCCAGATACTTTTTTAATTCCATTTTAAAAGTCTTGAAATCCTTTAGGGGTAGGTTTAATATGATATCGTTAAAATTTTGGTCAACAGTTTTGAATCCTACCCTAACCCGAGCCTTGGCTTTAATGCTCATCAACTGGATAAGCAAGTTCTCCTCATCAAAATAATTGACCAATAAATCATATTCCCTACTCAAAAATTCAAGGGCATAACTGTTTTCAATATTTCCGTTCCAACCTAAATCCTTATCAGAGAATACCGGTGTGGAATACGGGGAATTTTTATCGTAATAACTTTTGTACCCAATAATTTTTACCGCATTGGGACGTAATTTATACTCCTCTACAAACTCAAAAAAAACCTCGGCCTTGTCAAATCTATCCAAATCCACAATACAGCCCACCGAGGTTATACCACTGCTCCGATTTACTGTCGGCGCAGGTTTGCCCATTTCTTCCTTTAAAAATTTAACGGCGGATTTATGCTTGAATTTATCTTTTATTCCCTTAAACATTTATTTTTACATTTTGTAGGCATTCGAGTCCTTTGATTTTCAAAAAACGGGGTTCCACAAATGTAAAGAATATCCGCGCATATCCATTTGCTAAGATAAAAAGGTTTAGGGTTTTAAAAATGAAACATTTTGTTGTATTTATAACAATTGGTTGTTTGTTAGCTTGCCATCAAAATCCGCCCGTACTGTCACAAATTAAAGCGTCCCAGCTACAAATTGATGATTCCTTACCTTCATACGATTCTGTGGAAACTTTTCTTCACCCCTATAGCCGGCGACTGAACCAGGTATTGGACAGTGCCTTGGCCTATGCCCCAAAAAAAATCTCGAAAGGGGATGGAGAATACAATACCACAGCCGGAAATCTCTTAGCGGATATTATGATGTCCGAAACCCGACCTATTTTTAAATCCCGTACCGGAAAGGACATTGATTTCGTTTTGTTCAACCACGGGGGTATCCGGTCTATCCTTTCCAAGGGTAAGGTATCGGCTCGGAATGCCTATGAAGTTATGCCTTTTGAAAATACGGTTACGGTGGTAGCACTCCAAGGAACCTCGGTTCGGGATTTGGTTTCCTATTTGGTGCGAGCGAAACGGGCACACCCCATTTCCGGAATGCAGGTTGTCCTAAATCGGGACGGAAGTCTTAAGTCGGCCTCCATTCAGGGAAAACCTATTGATGGTACACGCATCTATTATATCGCAACATCAAGCTATCTGGTTTCCGGAGGGGACAATATGATATTCTTCAGAGAGGCCATTGAGGTCTTTGAAACCGATTACAAAATTCGCAATATGCTGATCGATTATTTTGGAAAAGTGGACACCTTAAATCCAAAAATCGATAACCGGTTTGTACGTCTAAAATGAAAACTCAAGTTCAAGTGCAAGTGCAAGTGCAACTAATTTCATTTTTGATCAATAGAAAAGCCATATTTTGAAATTTATGTTTATATAAAACTCAATAATGTCCGTTAAAAAATTTGACTTAGAAAATAGGCTGGTTGAATTTGCAGCACATGTCGCTTTGTTCTGTAAAAAGTTGCCAAAAGATATGGTAGGTCAATATTACGGTAATCAATTATTGCGATCTGGTGGTAGTGCAGCCCTTAATTTTGGTGAGGCACAAGGGACCAACAGCAACAAGGATTACATCAATAAAGCTTCCATTAGTTTAAAAGAACTTAAAGAATCAAGGGTTAGTCTTAAAGTATTGCACAAATTAGGATGTGCGGATCAATCTCAGATACCGATTCTCTTGGATGAAGCCGAACAATTAATTAAAATAATGGCAACTATTATAAAAAATAAGAAATAGCATTTTTTCAATTAGGGTTAGTTCCTAGCCGAAAACATATTTGAATTTACATTTAAGTATGAACTTGTATTTGAACTTGATACTTGAATTTCAAAAATGAACCGACGAAACTTCATAACAAAAACTACTGCATCCTCCGCGCTTTTGGGGTTGGGTGGGCTTTCCATGGGTTCATGTTCCTCACGGCAAAGGCATATTACCATTCTTCATACCAATGACGTACATAGCCATATTGAACCGTTTCCGAAAAGTCACTCGGACTATCCCGACCTGGGCGGGGTGGCTCGAAGAGCAGCTTTGGTGCGACGTATTCGTGAAGAAAATCCGAACACCTTGTTATTCGACGCCGGTGATATTTTTCAAGGCACACCTTATTTCAATTTTTACGGTGGTGAGCTGGAATTTAAGCTCATGAGCTTGTTGAGATATGATGCCGCTACCATAGGGAATCACGATTTCGACAATGGCATCGAAGGTTTGTTCACACAACTCCCCAATGCCCGTTTTCAGCTGCTTTCGAGTAACTATGATTTCAGCAATACCCTTATGGATGGTCTTGTAAAACCCTTTTCTGTGTATGCGGTAGATGGGATAAACGTGGGGGTATATGGCCTAGGGATCAAATTGGAGGGCTTGGTCAACCAAAAACATTACAAGGAGACCCTATATCTAGATCCCTACGAGACAGCGTTGGATAGTGAACGTATCCTAAAAGAGGACGAGCATTGTGATCTCATTGTCTGCCTATCCCATTTGGGATATAAGTATAAAAACGAAAACCGACCCAGTGATGTGAAACTGGCCGCCTCCACCCGACATACGGATTTAGTCATTGGGGGCCATACCCATACATTTTTGGAAAAACCGACCGTGGTGAAAAATCGTAGTGACAAGGAAGTGTTGGTAAACCAAGTAGGTTGTTTTGGCATAAATTTGGGCCGAGTCGATTTCTATTGGGATGCCGCTAGGAACAAAAATGGAAATGGAGTTACGTTAACCATTTAAATCATATACCGCATGCCCAACACCATACCAACTGTGAAAGAAGCCACTTTTAATCCAAAGATCAAAACCTATGTCTTGCTTACGGTCGCTTTTTTCTTGACCATTTCAGTAGTCGGGATTCCTTTACTCTTACCTTGGTTTTTAGGTTTAGGGCAGGTGATGTCCAATCGCTATTACCAAAATCTCAAATGTTTTTTGACACAAAAACATTTGGAGTTCAAAAAAGGGGTGTTGTTCAAGGTGGAAAAAACTATCCCTTTGGAAAACATACAAGATCTTACTTTTATTGAAAATCCCTTGTTGAAATACCTCGATCTACGGATCTTAAAAATAGAAACAGCGGGGAATAGCAATCCCAAGGGCAGCGACATGAAATTAATCGGAATTGTTGATTCATCGAGTTTTAAGAAGCAGGTACTGCACCAAAGGCAACTGCTAGTGAATGAAAACAAGGGTACTGTTCATCGAGAAGGAGAGGACACCCAAAAAGAAACCCTTAAAGTACTTAAGGAAATTCGAGAAATTTTAAATGATATACGAAAAGACAGCACACTATGATTACGTTTCACAGAACAGACTCTTCCCATGCTAATTTCATTCAACTCGTGGCTCTATTGGATGCGGATCTGGCGATTCGTGATGGAGAAGATCATGCCTTTTATCACCAATTCAACGGAATCACGGACATTGGTCATGCCATAGTTGCATTCCGCGAAAAAGTCCCAGTGGGTTGTGGGGGCATTAAGGAGTTTAAGGATGGGATTATGGAGGTAAAACGCATGTATGTGATCCCGGAAGCTAGAGGAGCGGGAATAGGCAGTGCCGTATTACAGGAGTTGGAACAATGGGCGGCCGAATTGGGCTACACCCATTGTATTTTGGAAACCGGAAAACGGCAACCTGAGGCTATTGCACTGTATAAAAAGAATGGATATGCTGTAATTCCCAATTATGAACCTTACCAAAACATGGAAAATAGTGTCTGTTTTCAAAAAGATGTATCTTTCCGCCAAAACCAATACCCATGAAAAAAATAGGCCTTTTTGTAATTACCCTTATCTGTTCCCTTTCCCTACATGCCCAGGCTCGAGAGTACTATCAACTTAAAATCTACACGTTTGATACAGAGACCCAGCAGCAGACCACGGACGATTATCTGAAAAATGCCTTCTTGCCGAGCCTGAAACGTTTGGGAATTGAAAATGTCGGTGTCTTTAAGCCCCATCCTCAGGATGATGGTACTATTCCCAAACAGACTTACGTGCTAATTCCTTTTAAATCGATTGTGGAATTTGGATTACTGGACGATACCTTGGCAAAGGACAAGACCCATCAAGAGGCCGGGAAAACCTACTGGGAAGCGGCCCACGATAAGGCGCCCTACAAACGCATAGAATCCATTTTTATGAAGGCCTTTATAGATATGCCCAAAATGGAACCTTCAAAATTGGAGGGTCCCCGCAAGGACCGTATCTATGAACTGCGCAGTTATGAGGCAGCTACGGAAAATCTATATCGAAAAAAAGTGGATATGTTCAATGCGGGCGGGGAAGTAAAACTTTTTGACCAGTTGGATTTCAATGCCGTATTTTATGCCGAAGTACTTTCTGGGGGCCATATGCCCAATTTGATGTATATGACGACCCATTTAAATCGGGAAATCCGGGATGCCAATTGGAAGGCTTTTGTGGAATCCCCTGAATGGGAAAAGTTAAAGGTGATGCCTAAATATCAAAATACCGTTTCCCGTAATGATACCCGATTGTTGTACCCTACGGAGTATTCGGATTATTAGTCACCCCTTCCGTCACGCCGACGCCGTGAGACCTTACCCCGCTAGGGGAAGGAACACATGCATAATCAAACTGTAACTTAAGGAAAGAGGAATCACTCCTGTTGTAATATAAACTCAACAATCCCCTTAAACTCCTCCTCCAGACTTACCTGAGGAAAAGGTTTTCCGGCCCTGCGGTACCAGTACCCGGCATTCCATTCATCCCCTTCTTTGCGATGGAGATAACCATGGATCCAACTACCCATATCGGTATGCATTTCTTGGGCGATATCGTGGGAAGCCCCCCAATCGCCTTTGGCATCATGCCATAAAGCCTTTAAGCTTTCCGGCCAATCACCGTGGACTTCTCGATTCGATAACGAACTCTCAAATTCGATATAATCTTTAGGAATTCCCATAATCAAGGTCTTAAATGATAGGACTTAGGTTGTACAAAGGCACGGATACCTTGTGCCGATAACGTAGCCCCCAGTCCCGAATGCTTACGGCCTGACCACGGCACGTTGGGACTTACCCGATCACAACAATTCCAATATGCTGTGCCTACGTCAAGTTGCTCCAGGACGCGCAATGCCCTTTTTTGATCACTCGAAAAAACCGCGGCCGTTAACCCATAGTCGGTGTCCTGCATTAAATCCAAAGCTTCGCTGTCCGAACCCACCTTTTGAATCCCGATAACGGGCCCGAAAGATTCTTCCTGCATCACTTTCATGGAAGCGTCGCAATTGACCAGGACCGTGGGCTCAAAATAATAGCCCTCCCGATCCATTTTTTGCCCTCCGGTTTTGAGAATGGCTCCCTTGCTCAAGGCATCAGCGATTTGATCTTTAAGAACTTCCAATTGTTGCAACCGGGTCAAGGGACCTATATAGGTCTTCAAATCTGTGGGGTCCCCAACGGTATAAGAACTTACTTCCGCCGTCAAAGCCTCAACAAAATCATCGTGGATAGTATCGGAAACATAAATCCGTTCCACCGCACAACAACTTTGACCATTATTATAAAAGGCACCTTCGGCCGCATTTAGGGCCGCTTGATGTACATTGATTATATCGTCCATGACATACAAGGGATCTTTACCTCCCAGTTCCAATTGTACTGGAACCAACTTATGGGCAACGGTCCGGGCAATATGAAGTCCTGTCTTATAGGAACCGGTAAAAAAGTAGCCTTCAATACTTTCCTCCAAAAGTCGCTGGCCCAAATCTCCACCTCCAATAACGCATCGAAATACATTTTCGGGGACCCCAGCCTGCCATAGGTTTTTTTCAAATTGTTTCCCCGTTAAGGAAGCAAATTCCGAAGGTTTATACAAAACGGAATTGCCAGCGATCAAGGCATACAAAAAGACATTATACCCCACATTATAAGGGAAATTCCATGCCGATATATTTGCTATTACCCCCAAAGGTTCATATACTATTTTTTCGTGCGTGCTTCCTGAATCGACCAAAGTTTCTGAGGTTAGCCATTTTTCCGCGTTCTGTTGCAAATGGTCGATCCTGTTTTGTGCTCCCTGGATTTCATTTAGGGATTGTCGTAGGGGCTTACCGGTTTCCGAAGTCAAGATATGGGCAAGTTCATCAGAATTCCGTTGTATCAATTCCCCGAAGCGAACAATACAAGCCAACCTTTCGGCCACGGGCTTTAGGGACCAAGCTTTTTGCCCTTCCTGTAAGGACTCTATTATTCGGGACAAATCCTTGGCGTCGGTTGGCTGCAGTTCAGCAATAACAGCTTCGGTAGTAGGGTTTATTACCTTCATTGTTCGTCTTTTACATGTTCTAAAAATGCATCGTACAGCAAATGGGCATCTATCAATTCTCCATTAAGGGTATGAAAAAATTCAGGATGCCATTGTACTGCCATGACCTTGCCATCAGGCTCTTTTGTATATCCGAAAGCTTCGATAATTCCGTCGGGTGCGGTCGCATATACCTCCAAATGGTCTCCTAAGTCCTTAACGGCCTGATGATGCACGGTGTTCACATAAGAATCTTTTGTATTCCCATAGCGTTGGGCTAAAAAAGTATCTTTTATCCATACTATGGGATGCTTTATGGTATCATACAATTGGGCGGAACGGTGTTCCATGGCCTTTGGATTTTGGGTTACTGTATCTTGATATAGGGTTCCTCCAAAATAAACATTCATCAATTGCAACCCCCTACAAACACCCAGGACCGGTCTGGAATTTTGGATGGCATAGTCCAATATTTTTAATTCATACTGATCCCTATAGGCATCACCCTTCCATTTGCCCAAAGGTTTTTCCCCGTAGGTTTCGGGGGCAAGGTCGTTCCCACCCTGAAACACAAATCCATCCATTTCGGATAGGATGTCATACAATAATTCCTCTTCCACATCGGGAATAAGAATAGGCAGGACCCCTTTTTTCGTAACATAACAGGCCATATCGTTCTCGATATAGGTCAAGGTTTTAGGGCCAAATACGAGTCTTTCTTTATCGGGATACAAAAAACAGGCGGAAATTCCTATTTTAATCATAAAGCTTCCGTGTAAAGTGATTTGAAATCTTTTTTTGTTACAGGTTTTGGATTATTGGGATGACAAAAGTCCGCTTCGGCCAAGTCGGATAGTTGGGGAATGTGTTCCTGTGAGACACCGATATCGGAAAGTTTGATCGGCAGCTTCAGTGCATCGTTCATTTCAAAAAGGTGCTCCACTACCCTATTGCCCTGCTTATTTCCCAGTCCAAAGGCTTCCGCCATTTTATCAAATCGGTCCTCACACCCCTCATAATTAAACTGCATACCATATGGCAGGTTAACCGCATTGGCCAAACCGTGATGCGTATCCAAAAGACTGGAAAGCGGATGTGCCAGGCTGTGTACCACCCCTAGACCTTTTTGAAAAGCTACGGCTCCCATCAAGGAGGCCAACAGCATTTTGGACCTAGATGCTACATCGGGGTTATGTGTTGCTACTTCCAAAGAGTCCGCAATCAATCGTATGCCTTCCAGGGCAATGCCATCGCACATGGGATGAAAATTTTTGGCCAAGTACGCTTCCATATTATGGGTCAAAGCATCCATGCCCGTGGCCGCCGTTACAAATGGAGGTAATTCCATAGTCAACAAGGGATCTGCAAAAACTATTTTCGCCATTAATTTGGGGCTAAAGAGAATTCTTTTCTTTTTAGACTCATCCTCAGATATTATGGCGCTGCGCCCAACTTCGCTTCCGGTTCCGGCCGTGGTGGGAATGGTTACAAAATGGGGGACTTTCTCTGTCACATATTTATCCCCACCGATCAAATCGTCATAGTCGAACAAATCCCGTTTATGGTGAATGCGAAGCGCAAGGGCCCTGGCCACGTCCAATGCCACACCACCACCTATCCCTACAATACAATCCCGGTCCGTGGCATCATAGGCCTCTCCGCCTTTAAGCACATCGGATTTTACGGGGTTCTTGTGCATCTCGTTGAATACGAATACGCTTAGCCCTTTTTGTACCAGATTTTGTTGTACGGCTTTAAAAAAAGGCAGTTGGGAAACCGTGCCATCCGTTACCAGTAAGGGTCTTGAAAGGGCATGACTTTTTAAATAATCTGCCAACTCTTTGCTGGCACCCGGACCAAATCGTATTGGGGCTGGAAAATTAAAGCCGTAAACTTGATGCACATCCATATTTAGATAATTTCAAAATAGCGTTTGGTCTCCCAGTCGGTCACCTCTGCCGAAAACTGTTGCCACTCCCATTCCCGGGTTTTTGTAAAATGGTCTACAAAAGCATCACCAAATAGCTCCTTTGCGATTTGGGATCTTTTCATCTTTTGTGAAGCTTCCCATAGATTGGTAGGCAATAGACCCTTTTTAACAGCATACCCATTGGCTTTGGTTTCCGGAGTACCCAAATGCAACTGATGCTTGATGCCATACAATCCGCTGGAGAGACAAGCGGCCATGGCCAAATAAGGATTTACATCGGACCCCACTACGCGATGTTCAATACGGGTCGATTTCCTCTTGGTGGCCAAGACCCGAAGGGAGCAGGTTCTATTGTCGTGCCCCCAGGTTTGATTGATTGGGGCCCAAGCGCCAATGACCAATCGTTTGAAACTATTGATAGTCGGTGCGAACATGGGTAGTATTTCCGGTAGGCATTTTAATTGCCCGGCTAAAAAATGTTTCATCAAGGGGCTCATTCCATCCGTTGCCTTTTCGTCATAAAACAAGTTTTCTTTCCCTGTCGAATCCCAAAGACTTTGATGGATATGCCCCCCACATCCGGGAAGGGCACTTGTCTGTTTTGCCATAAAACTTGGGATAATTCCATGTCGATATCCTATTTCCTTTACTGCACTCTTAAAAAGGACGGCTCGATCCGCGGCCTCTAAAATTCCACTATACTGAATAGCGGCCTCCGTGACCCCGGGTCCCGTCTCGGTATGCAGGCCCTCCAAAGGCACTCCAAAACCTTCAAGCAAATGGAACAAGTCGTCAAAATACGCCTGGTTTTCGGACATTCTCAAAATGGAATAACCAAACATCCCAGGAGTTAAAGGTTGGATATCCTGGTAGGTCTTTTCATGGAGAGAATCTGAGGTTTCGCGGTAATTGAACCACTCAAATTCCTGTGAGAACATAGGTCTAAAGTCCCTATTTTGGGCCTGGTCTATGACTTTTCGTAGCAGACTCCTTGGGCACACTGCCAAATCCTCGGCCTTATCATTTTTAAAATCCACCAAGAAAAAAGGCGTATCCTTTTCCCAGGGGATGGTACGGAAAGTGTTTAAATCCACCCTGGCGTCAAAATCGCCATAACCGGTATGCCAACCCGTCACTTTGATATCATTAGTGTAGTCCTTATCCTCCATATCCCATCCAAATACCACAGAGCAAAAACCGAATCCATCATCCATAGCCGACAAAAACTTGTCCCGATGCATGTATTTACCCCGCAAAACCCCGTCAATATCCACTAGGGCTACCTTTACCTTGGTATGCTTTCCTTCCTGTATTGCGTTGATAATCTGGTCTTTGTCCATAAGAAGTGATTCTGAAGGTTTTAACGTGCCATTTCGCTCGGCACGATAGTATAAAAATATCACTTTACGCCAAAAAATCGAACGTTACAAGAAGCTCATTCCATTTTTTTATTGAGAAAGAGTAGAAAAAAAATATAGGATAGCCCCACAATACCAAAAAATATAGCCGCCAAGATTGGATTGTAATACGCCATGGCCAAAAGGGCAACCACCGAAATTACCAAAGCGGTCAAAGGAAAAAACGGAAACATGGGCACTTTAAAGGGACGTTCCATGGCCGGCTCCTTTTTGCGCAATGCGAAAAAAGAACACATGGATACCACATACAGTCCCAAGGCGCCAAAACAGGCAATGGTAATGATTTCTCCCGTAGCCCCCGTAAATAAGGCTATAATACCAATGACTGTATTAAAGACCAAGGCATTTGCAGGTGTCCTGAAACGTGATTGTACCTTTCCCAAAGACTTTGGCGCATAGCCTCTTCGACCAAATTCAAATGTAGCCCGGCCCCCGGCCAGGATAATCCCATGAAAAGAGGCAATTAGGCCCAAAAGACCAATACCGATCAAGAGTTTATATAGAAAATGCCCATTGTCCATAATTTGGGAAAGGGCTAAGGGCAAGGGTGAATCCGAGGGTATGCTACTACCCTCTGGATAGACTACGGCTTCCCAACCAGCTACGCCGACCGCGGAAACAAAGGTCAGCACACAAAGAAAAACCAAGGTAGCAATGGCCGATCCAAAGCCAATCAAGATACTACGTTGGGGATTAATTGCTTCCTCCGCTACATTGGCCACTCCTTCTATGGCCAGAAAGAACCAAATGGCAAAAGGTATGGCGGCTAATATCCCCTCATATCCGTTTGGGAGAGGGTTCATCCTAAGATTGGCCATCTCAAATTCCGGAAGGGTAACCCCGGCAAATATCAAGAGTTCCAAAACCGCCAAAATTGTCACTACCAATTCAAAGGAGGCGGCAAGCTTTACCCCAACAACGTTGATGATGGTAAAGATCAGGTAGGCTCCTATGGCAAAAACCATGATATCGATCGTGGGATATACTAGATTGAGATACGCTCCGATGGCGGCCGCTATGGCCGGGGGAGCAAAGATAAATTCGATATTCTGTGCGATACCTGCAATAAACCCCAAATGCTTCCCAAGTCCACGATGGGCATATTCAAAAGCTCCTCCGGCCTTAGGAATGGCGCAGGCCATTTCGGTGTAGCTAAAGGTAAAGGTGACATACATGAGGATGATAAAGGCCGTGGCAATAGCCAGGCCATAGGTACCTCCCTCCGCAAGGCCAAGGTTCCATCCGAAATACATTCCTGAAATAACGTAGCCCACTCCAAGTCCCCAGAGCATGAGGGGAGTCAATGCTCTTTTCAATTGGACTTTGGTCATGTGTCTGCTTTTTTGGGTGGTTTACTGTATTGACGAGAGTTGCCGTCGCAGCAAAAGTAATGGAAAATGGGTAATAGCCTAGTGGGTCAGAGTCAGGAGATTATCTCAAACTTATCAAACCATCTCCAAAAACTCAGCTTCCGAGATAATGGGTACGCCCAAACCTTCGGCCTTGGTCCGTTTACTGGGTCCCATATTGGCCCCGGCCACCAAGTAGCTGGTCTTGGAGGACACCGAAGAGGCTACTTTGCCCCCATTGTCCTCGATAAGTTTTTTCAACTCATTACGGCTTAGGGTCTCAAAGACCCCGGAGACCACAAAGGTCTGCCCTTTTAAGGTATCTGTTTGGTTTTCCAACTGGGCCTCGGACAAGGAAAATTGGAGCCCATAGCTTTTGAGTCGATCTACAATTTGTCGGTTTTCATCCTTGGCAAAGAATTCCACCACACTTTGAGCGATCCGTTCCCCGATTTCATCTACGGCTACCAGTTCCTCTTCCGTGGCAGTCATCAAAGCGTCAATATGTTTATAAGCCCTAGCCAGTTTTTTGGCCACGGTCTCCCCTACATACCGTATCCCCAAACCGAACAGCACCCGTTCAAAAGGAATCTGTTTGGAGGCGGTTACCCCGTTTACCAGATTCTCGGCGGATTTCTCGGCCATCCGTTCCAAGGGCATTACCTGTTCCTTGGTCAAGGTGTAGAGATCGGCATAATTGGCGATTAGGCCTTCCTTGAACAAGAGCTCTACCGTCTCGCTTCCCAATCCTTCGATATCCATAGCCTTCCGAGAGATAAAATGCTGAATGCGACCGGTAATCTGGGGTGGGCAACCTGTATCGTTGGGGCAAAAATGCTGGGCCTCGCCTTCCTTGCGTACCAATAGTGTACCACATTCCGGACATACCGCAATATATTGGGTCGGCCGGGAATCTGCCGGACGTTTCGTAAAATCCACTCCCATGATCTTGGGAATAATCTCACCTCCTTTTTCCACAAAAACGGTATCCCCTTCACGGACGTCCAACTTGGCGATTTGATCGGCATTATGTAGGGAGGCCCGTTTTACCGTGGTACCGGCTAACAGAACCGGTTCCAAATTAGCCACGGGCGTAATGGCCCCCGTACGGCCTACCTGATAGGTGATTTCGTTCAATACTGTGGAGACCTGTTCGGCCTTGAATTTATAAGCGAGGGCCCATCGCGGGGATTTGGCCGTGTAGCCCAACTCATCCTGATGTCTAAGGTTATTTACTTTTACCACTACCCCGTCGGTCTCGTACGGTAGTTCGTGCCGGTGGACTTCCCAATATTCTACGAATTTTAGGACTTCGTCAGTGGTATTGCACAACTTTGCAATGGTAGGTACTTTGAAGCCCCATTCCCGGGCCTTTGCCAACATTTCAAATTGGTTGGTAATCTGCAGATCCTTGCCAACAATACTATACAACAGGCACTCCAAGGGCCTTTGGGCCACAAGGGCACTGTCCTGGAGCTTTAAACTACCGGCTGCCGTATTCCGAGGGTTCATATAAGGTTCCTCTCCATTTTCCACCCGTTCCGCATTCATTTTGGCAAAGCCCTCAAAAGGCAACACGATTTCTCCCCGAATATCGAATTTGGGCGGATAATCGCCCTTTAGTTGCAAGGGCACGGAACGAATGGTCTTTACATTGGTGGTCACATCGTCACCCTGAAAACCATCGCCCCGAGTAACCGCACGGACCAATTGGCCTTCCTCATAGGTAAGGCTAATGGAGGCACCATCGTATTTGAGTTCACAGGTAAACTGTACGTCCACATTGCCCAAAATACGTTGGATGCGCTTTTCCCAGTCCATCAAATCCTCCTTGGAATAGGAGTTGTCCAGAGAATACATACGTTCCTCATGGGTGACGGTTTCAAAATTCTTGGTCACCATTCCCCCTACTCGTAGGGTGGGCGAGGTAGGGTCGTGGAACTCTGGATGTTGTTCCTCCAAGGCCTGTAATTCCTTGAGCTTCATATCGAACTCATAATCCGATATTACCGGTTTATCCAGCACATAATAGTTGTAATTGTGTTGGCGGAGTTCTTCGCGGAGGGAGGTTATTTTTTGTTCGATACTCATATATTTTCCTGTTCAAAGGTATTTGATTTGCCCTTTGACTGTACTTAGGGTGACAGATTAACTGCTGTTTAAAGGTTTAGGTCCAGTTAGCAGGACACATATTATACTGTCCATTGTAAACTCTTACTTCATAATTTTAACCCTTTACTTCTTTTTCCTTTTGTCTTTCTTCTTACATCTCACGTCTCACTTCTCATGTTTTTCCACCTCCCCTTAAGCATTCGGTCGTTCCCAAATAAATCCTTTCGGAGTTCAATATCCGTAAAATTTTGGTCTTCCAAAAGTTGCCGGGTCTCTTGGGCCAAATACTGGTTCACCTCAAGATATAGACTCCCTCTTTTTTTTAAGTTGTTTTTTGAAAATTGAATGATAGCGCTATAAAATAACAGCGGGTCGTTATCCGGCACGAACAAAGCCTCCTTAGGCTCATAATCCGTTACATTGGCCCTCATTTCCTTTTTCTCTGTTTCCCGCACATAGGGCGGATTGGAAACTACAATATCGAAAGATATATCAAGGGTATCCAAATTTCGGATATCAGCATTTAAAAAGGTGATTTCAACTTCGTTTTGTTCCGCGTTGCCTTGGGCCACTTCCAAGGCCTGCTCGGAAACATCCAAGGCATATACCTGGGCATCGGGACAGTTTTTTGCCAAAGTCAGGGCTATACAACCGCTACCGGTACCGATATCCAGAATTGTAATGCTTTCTCTGCGGTCAGCGTGACAGTCGTTCAATATCCAACGGACCAGTTCCTCGGTTTCCGGTCTTGGGATCAATACATTTGGATTGACTGTTAGTTCCAAATCCATAAAATGGGTCTTCCCCATGATGTACTGTACCGGTCTTAGCAACCGTAACTCACTCAACGCCTGGAATAGCGGTTGTTCCTCTTTCTTAGAGAGGACAAAATCCGGTTGTAGTGCCAACACAAAACGTTCTAACCCCAAAAAGTGTTCTATGAGCAAGTAAAAAAAACTACTTACCTCTTCCTTAGGGTAGAGCGTATTCAATTCTTTGTGAAAAATGTTCTTGATATCTCTTAACAGCATTTGCCTAATTCTGAGTTGGCGCCATCCATTTGTAGTCACGAGATTGCCCAATGCAATTTCCTATTGAATACTTTTCAGCATCCAGACCGGGCAGGAATAATGGCCAGTATCGCCCATGGGGGCATCTATATATTCAAATCCCACTCTTTGATAGAGCTTTTGGGCTTCCGTCATGTAAGGCATGGTCTCCAGATAGCAGTGCTCAAAACCAAAATCCTTGGCCCGTTCCAAACATACCTCCATCAGCCTGGCACCTAATCCCCTTCCCCTGGCCTCTCCCACTAAATACATTTTTTGTAGTTCGCACACATTTCCATCGTAATTATCCAATTGGGCGATTCCGGCACATCCGATAATACGACCTTGATCCTCAACTACGACATAAGTAGCCCTTGGTCGGTCATAGGTTTCGTACATACGGTCCAAAGCGGCATCGGCATATGCCGTTCCCACCTTGGGTACCCCCATCTCAACTAGGATCTTTCGAACAACACGGGCCACTTCGGCATTATCCCCTTTTTGGATTTCCCTAATGATTACGGTTTCCATATTTTTTGGATCGGTCTGTTTTAAAGTCCTATTTTTGCGAAGTGAAGATACAGCAAAAGGATATATCCCAAAAGACAAATATGGCTACCCATGAACCCTTTATGCGACGCTGTATTCAATTGGCGAAAAACGGCTTGGGCACCGCAGCCCCCAACCCTTCGGTAGGCTGTGTTATTGTACATGAAGACAACATAATCGGGGAAGGTTTTACGAGTCCTTATGGGGGTCCGCATGCCGAGGTCAATGCCATTGGAGCAGTAAAAGACAAATCGCTTTTACGGGAAGCTACGCTTTACGTTACTTTGGAGCCATGCTCCCATTTTGGGAAGACCCCACCTTGTGCCGATCTAATTATCAAACATACCATCCCCAAGGCTGTCATTGGGATTTTGGACCCTCACGATAAGGTATCCGGCAGGGGTGTTCAGCGATTGCGAGATGCCGGTTGCGAGGTTATTTTGGGTGTGCTAAAGGATGCCTGCAGGGAACATCACAAACGTTTCCTCACCTTCCAAGAAAGGGCAAGACCCTACATTATACTAAAATGGGCCCAGACTCTGGATGGCTATATTGCCCCGGATAAATCGGTCAGAAACGAAGACCCCGAACCATATTGGATTACCAATTGGCACTCCAGGCAACGTGTTCATCAATGGCGTAGTGAGGAACAGGCCATTTTGGTAGGCACCCAGACTGTTTTAGAGGACAACCCGAGATTGGATGTACGGCATTGGCATGGGACCTCCCCATTACGTGTGGTCTTGGACCAAAATCTAAAAATCAAAAGAGATTTTCACGTCCTGGACGGAAGTATTCCTACCCTTGTCCTGACCTCGATTAGAGACAGTTCACTATATGCAGAAGGAATAACCTACGAAGTCCTTGATTTTTCTGCCAATCTGGTGGAACAAATTTGTAGTATCTTGCATAAACATCAGATTTTAAGCGTTTTAATAGAAGGAGGCGCACAAACACTTCAAACTTTTATCAACTACAATCTTTGGGACGAGGCCCGGGTATTTACAGGAAGCCAAACCTTTGCAAATGGGGTTGCAGCTCCTAATTTTTCAGGTAACCTTATACAAACTGAATCCATCCATACCGACACTTTACACACCTATCAAAATGATTAAGAACATTATTTTAGACTTTGGAGATGTTTTCATCAACCTGGATAAAGAGGTTATTTTCCGGGAAATGTCCAAATGGGGCGGCAATGGTATTACCCAGGAGCTAATAGCCCTTAACGAAAGTTACGAAGTAGGCGGAATAGATTCCGAAGAATTTATCGGACAACTGCAGATAGCCTATCCAAAGGCCTCGGCAATTCAGATAAAAGCCATTTGGAATGCCATGTTACTCGATTTTCCAGATGAACGATTAGAGTTTATCGAAGCGCTGGCACAGGAAAATCGATATCGACTTTTTCTTTTAAGCAATACCAATGCCCTACATATTCCTTATGTGGAGCAGATTATGGGTACCCAAAAATACTTACGATTTAAGAATTCTTTTGAGCAGTTCTACCTTTCACACGAAATACATTTAAGAAAACCCAATGCCGAGATTTTTAAATTCGTTCTGGAGGAAAACGGTTTATCGGCAAACGAAACCTTTTTTGTGGACGATACCCTAGAGAATACCGAAGCTGCCGAAAGATTAGGTATTAGAACCTGGAATTTACAAGTAGGCAAAGAGGACATACTCCAATTAAAAAGCAAGTTAAGGGATGTTCTACCTAGCACTTAGCATACTTTTTTCCAGTCTTATTTTTGTTATTTTCAAGCTTTTCTCCGTTCATAAGGTACATACCCTTTATGCCATTATTATAAATTACATGGTCGCTTTTGCGGTAGGGTTGTTTTTTTACAAAGGTCGGATTGCCCTTAATAATGTTCCGCAAAAGCCCTGGTTCTGGGGCACTTTAGTATTGGGATGCCTTTTTATCGTAGTATTCAATCTTATGGCGGCAACGGCCCAACGTGTCGGGGTGTCGGTTGCATCAGTAGCCACAAAAATGTCTCTGGTGGTTCCCGTAGTCTTTGGGGTGCTTATTTACAAGGAGCATCTAAGTCCATTGCAAGTAGCAGGAATTCTACTTGCCCTTGCAGCCGTTTATTTTGCATCGGTAAAAGGAAAATCAGTGACTTTGGGAAAAGCTTCCCTTTGGTTGCCAGTATTGGTATTTTTGGGTTCCGGCATTATAGATACTAGTCTTAAATATGTGCAGGAAACCCATATTGAGGCCGATGAATTCCCGCTATTCTCCGCTACGGTCTTTGGTGCCGCGGCATCGGTAGGTCTATTACTTTTAGTCTCAAAGAGTTTTAGGGAACCTTTGAAATTTAAGGTTAAGGACATCCTGAGCGGCATTGCATTGGGCATACCTAATTATTTCTCCATTTATTATCTGTTACACGCCTTAAAACACCCTAGTCTAAGCAGTGCGGCCGTATTTACAATCAATAATGTGGCCATCGTGATGTTCTCCACACTTTTAGGCATTGTCCTCTTTAAGGAGCATATAAGCCCAAAGAATTGGGGCGGAATTGCGCTAGCCATAATCAGCATCATTTTAGTGGCCTTATTTTAATGGAAAGGAAACCCAATAGCTACAAAACCTTGGCCCGACCCTCCGAAGTGGTCATCTTTACAGACAAAAAGAGCAGGTTCTACGGTTATGCTTTTCCGGTAGATACAGTAGAAAGCATAAAACCGCTTCTCGAAGAATTGAGGAAAAAATATCCCAAGGCCAATCACGTTTGTTACGCATGGCAATTAGGAGCAGATGAAATCCAATATCGTGCGAATGATGATGGAGAACCCAGAAATTCGGCAGGCTCACCCATACATGGTCAAATACAGTCTTTTGAAATTACCAATGTAATCGTAGCCGTAGTACGTTTTTTTGGAGGGACCAAATTGGGCGTAGGTGGACTCATCAATGCCTATAGAAGCACGGCTCGAATGGCATTGGAAGCTTCATCCATAGTGGAAAAAAGAATAAAGATACGTTTAAAGCTCACCTTTGATTATGTTTCCTTAAACAAAGTAATGCACGCCATTAAACGGCAAAAATTGGAAATTATATCCCAAAACTTGGAGTTGGATTGTAGCATAACCCTCCTATCTGATAAAAAGGATTTGGAAAATACCCAAAGAACCTTAATTGGTATACAAGGTCTGAAGATAGAAATCTTGACCTAGAGGCTATCTATCTTTTTCAAAAGATAATCAGGGCATCTTCTGGGGCGTTTGGTATCTCTATCCATAAAGGCTAAAACCGTATTCGCAGTGGCCAAAATTTCATTGGAATTTCGGTAAATGACATAGTCAAATTCGATGCGTGCCATAGGCGGTTTTTTGAGTATGGTTTTGACCGTGACCAAGTCGTCATAAACCGCCGATTTTTTGAAGTTGATCTGCAGGGAAATTACGGGTAGCAATATTCCTGTTTCCTCCATGAATTTGTAGGAAATTCCGAGGGCCCTGAGCCACTCAATCCTTCCCATCTCCAAATATTGCGGGTAATTCCCGTGATATACAATTCCCATTTGATCGGTTTCACCGTAACGAATTCGAAAAGAAATTTCGTTAAAATCCATATTTTTTCAACTAAAAAGTATATATTTAAAAGCTTTGTACGAATAGCCCGGAACATGCGAAAAAAAAAGGGTAAATTCAATAGGGATTGATTTTTTTTTTAGGATTATTGTTCACATATTTGTCCCACTCAGAAAGTATGGTTCGCTCCGACCAATTTTCAACTAACTGACAAAGTCACTAACCAACAAAATTAGACAAACTTAAAAATGAGTGTTACTGCAAATTCCGTATGGAACAATTGTTTGGCCTTTATCGAAGATAATATCCAACCGCAGGCATTCAAAACTTGGTTCGAACCGATAAAACCGGTCAAATTAACTGACAATGCACTGAGCATTCAGGTCCCCAGCAAATTTTTCTACGAATGGCTGGAGGAGCACTACGTAAAATTGTTGAAAGTTGCCCTCACCAAGGAATTGGGGGAAACGGCCAAATTGGTCTACATTATACGCATGGAAAACACCTATGGCAACCGCGAACCCTTTACCGAAAAGATACCCAGCTCCAACAGAAGTCACGTAAGCGCCCAGGAAATGGATGTTCCGATTAAATCCAAAAACCCTGAACTGAGAAACCCGTTTGTCATTCCAGGAATACGGAACATAAAAATTGAATCGCAACTAAATCCCAACTACAATTTCGACAATTTTTTGGAAGGGGACTCCAATCGTTTGGCGCGCTCAGCGGGTATGGCCGTAGCTAACAAGCCAGGAGGTACTTCTTTCAATCCACTTTTGGTGTTTGGGGGCGTAGGTCTGGGGAAAACACATTTAGCGCATGCCATCGGGGTGGAGATAAAGGATAAATATCCAGAACGCACAGTGCTCTACATCTCTGCTGAAAAATTTACGCAACAATACATTGAATCCGTAAAAAAGAATACACGGAACGACTTTATACATTTCTATCAATTGATCGATGTTCTCATTATAGATGATGTGCAGTTCCTATCCGGAAAATCGGGTACTCAAGATGTGTTCTTTCATATTTTTAACCATTTGCACCAAAATGGAAAGCAGGTAGTCCTTACCTCGGATAAGGCTCCTGTGGACATGCAGGATATCGAACAGCGTTTATTGTCCCGTTTTAAGTGGGGACTCTCTGCTGAATTGCAGAATCCGGATTATGAGACACGGATATCCATCCTTAAGAATAAGTTATACCGAGATGGGGTGGAAATGCCCGATGATATCGTGGATTATGTAGCCAAGCATATAAAAACTAATATCAGGGAACTGGAAGGGGCTATAATATCGTTGATTGCCCAGTCTTCCTTTAACAAAAAGGAAGTGACCTTGGAACTGGCCCAACAGGTGGTGGAAAAATTTGTAAAGAACACCAAACGTGAAGTTTCCATTGACTACATCCAAAAAGTGGTGTCCGATTACTTCGAGATGGATGTGGCCACTCTTCAATCCAAAACCCGAAAAAGACATATTGTCCAGGCGAGGCAATTGGCCATGTTCTTTGCGAAAAAATTCACCAAGGCTTCCTTGGCCAGCATTGGTTCCCAAATAGGGAAACGTGATCATGCTACGGTATTGCATGCCTGCAAGACCGTTGACAACCTTGCGGAAACGGACAAACAATTCCGTAAGTATATCGATGACCTAACCAAAAAGCTTTCCTGACAATTTATGACCACCAGGGTATTAATGGTATGCCTAGGAAATATCTGTAGGTCGCCATTGGCCGAGGGCATTTTACAAAGCAAAGTGGATCCAAAAAAAGTTGTAGTTGATTCCGCAGGTACGGGAAGTTATCATTTGGGTAATAAACCGGACGAACGTAGTATTGCCGTAAGCCGAAAATATGGAATAGACATTACCCGCCAAAGATGTAGACAATTCTCCCCCAAGGATTTCGATGATTTTGACCTAATTTATACCATGGACCATAGTAATTACAGCAATGTAATCGCGTTGGCGCGAAATGAAGACCACATCAGAAAGGTAAAAATGTTGTTGGATGAAGTGGAGTCCGGAATTCGGGAAGTTCCCGACCCCTACTATGGCTCTGGGGACGGTTTCGAAAAGGTGTTTCACCTTATCGATAAGGCCTGTTCCGAAATCGCCCGAAAATTAGAAAACCAATCTTAGTTACCAATGGCCAAGGCCGAAGGCAAATTGTATCTTATTCCATCCACCCTTGGGGATATTGCTCCCCTTGAGGTATTACCTATTTCCATAAAACAAGTTATAGAGGAAATTAATCATTATGTGGTGGAAAACGAAAAATCCGCCAGGCGCTTTATCAAAAAATTAAGCCCTAGAAAGTCCCAATCTAATTTAAGGATACAGGTTTTGAACAAGTACACGGATTCCCAAGAGATTCCTGGTTTTCTCATACCCTGCCTCGAAGGTCTTGATATAGGGGTTCTCTCCGAGGCGGGCTGTCCAGGAATAGCGGATCCAGGGGCCGAGGTGGTGAGAATTGCCCACGACAAAAATATCCAGGTTATTCCGCTGATCGGTCCATCTTCCATACTATTGGCCATGATGGCCAGCGGCTTCAACGGTCAGAATTTTGCCTTTAACGGTTACCTGCCTATAGATGCACCTGAACGGAAAAAAGAGATAAAACGATTGGAGCGGTTATCCATGGAAAAGGGACAGTCCCAAATTTTCATTGAAACCCCTTATCGAAACGACAAATTGTTGAGCGAACTTTTAAGGTCCCTATCCATAAATACCAGGCTTTGCATTGCTGCCGATATCACCCTCCCTACCGAGTTTATCCTTACACGGCCCGTTCGGGATTGGAAAAAGAACAGGGTTGAGTTGCACAAAAGACCCACCATATTCATCATACAGGGATAAAAAATAAATCCGGTCGTTTCCGACCGGACCTATCCATTTTCATATATAACTAATATTTTAAATCTTCGGGTTCCGTTTCGAGGTAACGTAAGAAACGTCATAACCTGAGAATTTCCGAATGTAGTCGGCTATATTCGTACCATATTCATCCGCAACATCCATCTTTCCATAAGACCTAAGATACTTTTTCACATTACCCGGTCCGGCCAAATGTGCCGCCGCCAACATTCCAGATTCGGTAATCTCCACACCTCGGATTCGTTTCCCTACAAATCGTTTGATGTCTCGCCTTAGAATCCATTTGTTCCTAGCCATATTGGTGTAGAACACTTTTTCCTGTAAGATGGGGTCGTTCAGAAAACTTGTTGCGCTGTATACCCCCATAAGTTGTAGGGTTCCAATACCAAATTGATATTTTCCCAAATATCCCAAGGTATTGGTCGTAAAGTAGTTTCCTTGTGACTCCTTGAAGGCCAGGGCCTCCTTAAAGCCAATGTAGGAACTCCCCAAAAAGGGAGGTGCAACCATAGTAGCGCTTATCGCAGTTTTGTTTTTGGGGTACAAAACTTCAGTAGGTTCTTTTACTTTAAGGGTCTCAGGAACCTTTACCATCTTGGCTTTGTTCCCAAAACTCGTTAAAATAAAAAGTAAGATCAAGGGACAAAAAAAGATTATACCTCTTTTCATACCATGATTTTCTT
Organism: Ulvibacterium sp.; assembly: GCF_028285715.1. Taxonomy (GTDB): domain Bacteria; phylum Bacteroidota; class Bacteroidia; order Flavobacteriales; family Flavobacteriaceae; genus Ulvibacterium. Next base: position 331,267 of record NZ_JANQOO010000035.1, on the reverse strand, counting down.
AAGACTTACAACTATATAGTTTGCTTAAATTTCACGGTACAAAGATAAATCCCATTTCACGGTTGTTTTCCAAGACTTTGTTAAAAATATCCAATTTTAGTTAACATGTCCTAAAAATTGGATTAGTGGCCTATCTCCTAATTTTCTGGGCGTTAATCCAACGGATGTATTGCACCTTATTCCGGTTATGTTGTGCCAAAGTCTCGGCAAATTTATGATAACCAAAATTCTCTACATTGGCCACAAAATAGTAGTAATTGTGCTTTTCCGGGTTCAGAACGGCATCAATGGCAGAAATGTCGGGCATAGCAATAGGCCCTGGAGGTAATCCAGCATACATGTATGTATTGTAAGGAGAATCCAACTCTAAATCCTTGTATAGTACGCGCTTTATCACCATGTCAAAGTCATTTGCGTGCTTTTTCAAAGCAAAAATCACGGTAGGGTCGGCCTGCAAGCGCATATTCTTACGTAGTCTGTTTAAATACAATCCCGCTACCTTTGGCCTTTCATCGATTTTAGCGGATTCCTTGTGTACAATAGAGGCCAAAGTTACCACTTCCTCTGGGGAAAGCCCCAATTCCTTGGCCTTACTCAACCGTTCCGCATTCCAAAACCGATTGTATTCCTTTAGCATCCGCTCACGGAATCCTTCAGCGGAGGTATTCCAAAAAAACTCGTAACTGTTCGGAATATACATTCCCAAGCTGGAGTCTTCATTAAAATTATTGGGTTTTAGAAATGCATCATCCTTAAAGGCCTGTACCAGGGATACGCTATCCGCTTCAATTTGGAAAGCCACCCTACCGGCCAAATTTTCCAAGGTTTCCTGGTTATTAAAAGAAACCTTTACCGGAATATTGGCGCTGCGTAGGGAATTGATTATTTCGTTGTTGTTCATCCCCTTTGTAATAGCGTATTTACCTCCCTTGATTTTGGAGGCATATCCTTTTCTTTTGGCAATCTGTTCAAAGGAATCCAAATCCTCCAATAAAGGATCTAAAAGTTCCCTTACTTCTGCAAAAGAGGCATCGGATTTGATGTAGATAAAGGCCTCATTGTTGGCAAAGGAAGTATTTGGAGAAAAAATGGCGTTGTATACTTTGTATGCAAATAGCCCTCCAACAACGAGTCCAATCAATACAATGGCCAGTAAGATTCTTTTGATATACATTACGTATTTATCTTTTGAAGCAAAGCTTCGTCCATATAACGTCCATTACAATAAATCCAGTCTTTTTTAATTCCAACTTGTTGGAATCCCATTTTGCTAAATAGGTGCAGACTTCTTTCGTTATCCGTAGTTACATTGGCATATAACTGCCTTACATCCAATACTGAAAAAGCATAATCGCACAAAAGCTCCAAGGTCTCAGAACCTACTCCTTTATTTTGCTCATCGGCAACCACGATAATCCCAATACCGGCTCTCCTATTCTTAGGGTCAAAGTCAAACAAATCTACAAAGCCAATAACAACATCATTTGTGGTGCAGATGCACAAACGCAATTGTTTAACATCATAAATGTCGCGATGGGCATTTTCCAAATACCGTTTTAAAACGTGCTTGGAATATGGAATCAAAGTACCACTAATCTCCCACACCTCGGGATTATTCTCCAAGCGGTATAAGAATTCCAAATCCTCTGGTTCCAAGGTCCGCAAATAGATATGTTTACCCCTGAGCATCAAAATTTAATTTCACCTTTATACACTAATTTGGCCGGACCAACAAGATGAACATCGGTATATTTCCCATCTTCGACATTGAAGGTCACTTTTAGTTCTCCTCCCTGGGTCTGTATTTTTGCCTCCTGTTGTTGCAATTTCCCAATATTATGCATAGCCAGGGCCACGGCCGTAACTCCTGTGCCACATGACAGCGTTTCATCTTCCACGCCCCTTTCATAGGTCCTTACGGTAAAAGATCCATTTTCAGACGGTTGTACAAAATTAATGTTACTTCCAGACTTGCCATATAGTCCATAACGCAATCTTGCCCCTTCTTTGACTACCTTAAAATTGGAGAGTCCTTGAATTAATTGGACATGGTGGGGAGAGCCCGTATCCAAAAAGATAGCATTGGGCTTCTGCCGTATATCCGATACATCCTGCATCTTTAAACTCACAATATCCCCGGTAACACTTGCCTCATGAGCACCATCCGCAGCTCTAAAAACCATTTTATCTTCAATGAGGCCCAAATGTTTTGCAAAGGTTACAAAGCACCTTCCGCCATTGCCGCATAAGCTACCTTCATTTCCGTCTGCGTTGTAATAAACCATACCAAAACCGGAATCCGGATCTTCTTCCAACAGAATAAGTCCGTCCGCACCGATTCCGAATCTCCTATCACATAAGGAGGATACCAGATTGGAATCCTTTTTAGGGAAAATCCTCTGGCGATTGTCAATCATTACAAAGTCGTTCCCTGTCCCTTGATATTTATAAAAAGTAAGTTTCATAACACCGTTTGCGGTACAAAGATAGGACTTTATTTAAGCTAATTTTGGGAGTTAAAAAGTCGTTAAACGAATACAGATCTGCCTGGAATTCTGTTAATTTTATGCCGTATTTTAAAATTTTTAGAAAAACTACATATGAAAAAAATAGGAAGTTCTTTATTGGTTGCCATTTTTGCAGGAGTCATTACGCTCGGCACTTATAAGCTATTTTTTGAAAAGACCAACTATGAAGTGGTCTCAGAAACCAATGAAACACCAGTACTTGCTACAAGTTATACGCCAACATCGGCCAAAGGTTCAGGTATCAATGAAGTGGATTTCACTGTTGCCGCCGAAAATACGGTCAATGCCGTGGTGCACGTAAAAAATGTTACCCTAAGCCGGGGGCCGAGCAATCTTTTCGATTTCTTCTACGGTTCCGGAGGCACCCAAAAAGCACAGGTAGGTTCCGGATCAGGAGTCATTATAACACCAGATGGTTATATTGTAACCAATAATCATGTGATAGATAAGGCCAATCAACTCCAAGTGACCTTAAACAACAACCAGACCTACGAAGCTGAACTCATTGGGGCCGACCCCAATTCCGATATTGCCCTGCTAAAAATAGATGCAGACCGATCTCTGCCCTATTTGGCATTTGGAGACTCCAACGATACTAAGATTGGAGAATGGGTGCTAGCCGTGGGCAATCCGTTTAATCTAACCTCCACGGTTACAGCAGGAATTGTTAGTGCAAAGGCAAGGGCATTGGGAAAAGCCGACCAATCCTTTATTCAGACGGATGCGGCGGTAAATCCGGGAAATAGTGGCGGAGCATTGGTAAATACCAATGGCGACCTAATTGGCATTAATACAGCCATAACCTCCCAAACCGGCTCTTATGTGGGCTATGCCTTTGCGGTACCAAGTAATATCGCCAAAAAGGTCGTTGAGGATATTATGGAATATGGCAATGTACAGAAAGGTCTATTAGGAATTACCCCAATACGTTTAAATACTCCTTATGCCGCTGAGAAAGGCATTAAAAATATCGATGGGGTCTATATAGATGGTATCGAGAAAGGAATGGGAGCTGACGAAGCAGGTCTACAACGTGGGGATGTGATAAAACAAATCGATAATATTCGGGTGCGTAAGTTGCCAGATCTCACGGGCTACGTTTCTACCAAGAGACCTGGGGATACCGTCGAAGTCACCTTTGAACGTGATGGGGAATCGTTACAGGCAGAGGTCTTGCTAAAGGAAAGACAGACTTTGATTGTTCCTGTAATGGGATTTGAGGTAAAGAACCTTACCGATCAGGATAAAAAACGCTTTAGGACCAAAAAAGGGGTGAAAATTGTGGGAGTTCCTGAAACCTACCGCGGCTATGGATTGAATGGCAAGGTATTACTTGCCGTAGACGGTGAGGAAATCAATAGTATACAAGAAGCACGAATCCTATTTGGTGCCATTAGCAGATATGGCAAGACAAGCATCACCATGCTTAATGAGGATGGGGAAAGGGAACGACTCATCTTTCAATAAAAAAATATCTATTGAAAAACGCCCTTCATTAGGGCGTTTTTTTGTTTTCCATGTAAAACAACAAAAGAAGTGGTATGTTCGGATACGATAAGAGTTTTAGCCTCCACTGTTTATGACAGCAACGCCACCATGGTATCCGAAAAGGGAAAAAACATTGCGCCAAAATATCCGGTATCATCGTGAGTTGGGCTATGCACACCGAATCGTACGACTGTCCAAACACATTTCCAAAACAAAAAGGTATACCTAGTTATTAATCAAAATCGGATAGAATTGATAACATCCCAACGGATAAGGAAAATTCTACACAAACCCTACCTAATCATCGAATTTTTTTCTTAATTGATAATATTAGGTTACTTTAGTCCCACTCTAAATCATTAATTTAACATTACTTAAGAATTACTTAAAAATGAAAAGTTTTAAGATACTGTTCACCATTGTGGTCCTATTTGCATTTCACCTACAATTTGTGCAAGGCCAAGGCGCTCAACCGGAACTGTCCCTGGACAGCGGTCCGATAAACGATCAATTCGAGTTTGTATATAAAAAATCAGGTAATTATCGTGCAGATGGTAAACGTTATGAGGTAGTACGGGTCATATCCTTGGACAAACTGCGTAAAAATGTTCTGGACACATTGGACTCCTTCAACAAAAGGGCCAATGAATTAAGAGCCACCATATCTGGCCATGAGACTACCATTGCCTCCTTGAACAAAAAATTGGAGGAAACTACCAACAACCTTACCAGCGTTTCGCAGGAAAAGGATAGTATGTCTTTATTGGGCATTCAAGTTTCCAAAGGGACCTATAATTTCATTTTGTGGACTATAATTACAGGACTTTTGGTGTTGCTTTTGCTCTTTATCTATAGATTCCGAAAAAGCAATATCCTTACCCAGGAGGCCAAACAAAATCTTTCTGAGTTGGAAACGGAATACGAAGATCATAGAAGGAGGGCTTTGGAGCGGGAGCAACGAATCAGTAGGCAGTTACAGGACGAGATAAACAAGTATAAAAAGTCCAAATAAGGTTGTTCTTATATCTACAATTTCAATCTTGGGGCTTATTTGAAAAATCCAATGGTTTCTATTCTTAAGGCCCAAAAGGGCCATATTCCCTTAATTGTCCCTTTATTTGATGCGTACAGGGTGTTCTATGGCCGGAACTCGAATCCTGAAGCGGCCCGGAAATTTCTTGAGGAGCGATTTGATCGCAACGAATCGATACTGTTTCTCGCTTTGCACAATGAGAAACCAGTTGGTTTTACCCAATTGTATACTACATTTTCCTCTACTTCCCTGCAACCAATATTTATTCTCAACGACTTGTTTGTAGATAAGGCATATAGAAAAATGGGAATAGGTGAAGCTCTTTTGGAAAAGGCAAAGGAATATTGCGTGAAACTGGGCTATAAAGGACTGGCCTTGGAGACTGAAACTGATAATCCCGCCCAAAAACTCTATGAACGGTTAGGTTGGAAAAAGGATTCGCGCTGGTTTCATTACTTTTGGATTCCAGAATAAATCCATAAACCTTTTCCCGATGCGTATCGACATCATTACCGTCCTACCGGAATTACTTCGTAGCCCTTTTGAGGCATCCATTTTAAAAAGGGCCATTGGGAAAGGATTGGTAGAAGTCCATTTTCATGATTTGAGGGACTATACGGACCATAGCTATAAGCAAGTGGATGACTACCAGTTTGGCGGGGGCGCTGGAATGGTACTTATGATCGAACCTATTGACCGCTGTATCTCGTCCCTTAAATCAGAACGCCTCTATGATGAGGTTATTTATATGACACCTGATGGCGAAACATTGAATCAGAAAACAGCCAATGGACTGTCCCTACTAAAAAATATCATTATACTGTGCGGTCATTATAAGGGCGTTGATCAAAGGGTAAGGGACTCCATGATTACCAAGGAGATTTCCATAGGGGACTATGTATTATCCGGCGGTGAGTTAGGGGCTGCAGTTTTATGCGATACCATCATCCGATTGATTCCCGGTGTACTTAACGATGAAACTTCGGCACTAACGGATACCTTTCAAGACAATCTTCTCGCCCCACCGGTATATACAAGACCTTCAGAGTATAAGGGAATGAAGGTTCCCGATGTTCTTTTAAGTGGTAACTTTCCGGAAATTGAACGTTGGCGGGAAGAAGAGGCCCTTAAAAGGACGGAAAACCTTAGACCAGATCTCTTGCAATAACCTTAAATTTAAGTTGCCGGAACAATATCAAAAATTATAAGGAATAGCTTGTAGTTTCTAATTTATAAACTATTTTTGCACTCTGTTAAATCAACCTCTGACGAAAATCGTGAATGTTGGTTTAAGAAATACGATAAATATCAGACCATGGAGTCACTACTAAAATTTGTTGAAGACGAGTTTATTCCCAAAAATGAATTTCCAGATTTTTCTGCAGGAGATACCATTACGGTTTACTACGAAATTAAGGAAGGTGAAAAGACACGTACCCAGTTCTTTAGGGGCGTCGTAATACAGAGAAGGGGCTCCGGCGCCACCGAGACATTCACTATTCGTAAAATGTCTGGTACTGTAGGGGTTGAGCGAATATTTCCAATTAACATGCCGGCCCTACAAAAAATTGAAATCAATAAAAAGGGCAAGGTACGTAGAGCACGAATCTTTTACTTTAGAGGCCTTACCGGGAAAAAAGCAAGAATAAAGGAAGTTCGATCATAGGATTTCACAAGAATATTAGAATAACCCTATCCCTATTACGATGTGATAGGGTTTTTTGTTTATGAACAATTGTTAATAATAATAGTTCATATTATGTTGATTTTTAATTTCTTACAATTTTTTGCCATTACGGATATTTATGGTATATTTAAGAGTGATTTAAAGGAAATATTTGGAGAAATATGATTTTAAATCGCTGTAAAGTTCACGTTCTTTATATTGTTGTTTAACCTGTTGAGATTTTGAGTTGCAGTGCAAATTGCTTCCAGTTTTTCACGTAGGCGAGCATAATAGCCTAGGACTGTCGTTCTTGGCATCTTTTATGTGGATGTTCTTTACATTGGATACAACGCTTCGGTGGTGTTTCTAGGATAAGTACATTAAGACAACAAAAAGAGGCATCAAGTAGTTGCTTGGTTTAATAATTAAGGACAAAAGATGTTTCAAACGTATGAACGGTGATGCAAATGCAGTCGATGGCTGCGGTTCCGTTGTAAATACAGAACACACAGTTTGCTAGCTGTTTCTAGAAAGCCATATCAATGTATCCGTACAATGATATGGCTTTTGTTCTTTTCAATTCAACGGATTTATTGCACTAGAGTTTAACTGAATACCTCGGTTCTAATGGTCAACGGATAAATCAAATTATGCAGTCCGCTAGGCATCTATAAAATTGTATATTTGCTCCGCTTAATACAAACCGAGAGTTTAGATGCCAAAAATTTTATATACCCAAACCGATGAGGCTCCCGCCTTGGCGACCCAATCCTTTCTTCCCATAGTAAAAGCATTTATTAAATCGTCCGGAATAACTATTGAGACCAAGGATATTTCATTGGCAGGAAGAATTATAGCCAGGTTTCCGGATTTTCTGACCCCGGATTTACGACTTCCCAATAACCTTGAAGAACTTGGAAAGTGGGCCAAAAGTCCAGAAGCCAACATCATTAAACTACCCAATATAAGTGCATCTATCCCCCAATTAAAGGAGGCCATTGAAGAACTTCAAGCTCAGGGATATGCTTTACCAAATTATCCGGATGAACCCAAAACTGAAAAAGAAAAGGAAATTAAATCCCGCTATGACAGTATAAAGGGAAGTGCGGTAAACCCGGTCTTGCGTGAAGGAAATTCCGACCGTAGGGCTCCAAGAGCGGTGAAAAATTTTGCCAAAAAGAATCCCCACTCCATGGGAAATTGGAGTCCCGATTCCAAGACCCATGTGGCTACCATGGGGCATGGAGATTTCAAATCCAATGAAAAGTCATTGACCTTGGCCCATGCCACCGATGTTACCATAGAATTGTTGAAAAATGATGGTACATCTGTTATCCTAAAGGATAAAATATCACTCTTGGAAAAGGAAATCATTGATGCCACCGTCATGAGCAAAAAAGCCTTGATCGGTTTTTTAGAGGAGCAAGTAAGGGATGCCAAAGAACAAGGTGTGTTGTTCTCCCTACATATGAAGGCGACAATGATGAAGGTCTCCGACCCTATAATATTCGGTTATGCCGTAAAGGCCTTCTTTTCAGAAGTCTTTGAAAAGCATGGGGATATCTTAGAAACCGTTGGCGTGAGTGCCAATGATGGACTGGAAAATCTTTTGAACAAAGTAAGGGGACTTCCCCAAGATACAAGAACAGAAATTGAATCAGATATTGAAAGGTCCATTACCGAAGGACCGGATTTAGCAATGGTCAATTCAGACAAGGGAATTACCAATCTCCATGTGCCCAGCGATGTCATCATTGATGCCTCGATGCCCGCAATGATTCGTAATTCAGGTCAAATGTGGGATTCCAAGGGGCAATCAAAAGATACAAAAGCCGTAATACCGGACAGTAGTTACGCAGGAATTTATGAGGCCACCATAGAATTTTGCAAAAGGCATGGTGCCTTTGATCCCAGAACCATGGGTACCGTTCCAAATGTTGGACTTATGGCCCAGAAAGCTGAGGAATACGGGTCCCATGATAAGACATTTGAAATTCCATCCGATGGTGTGGTAAAAGTAATCGATCTAAATTCGGATGAAACATTAATTCAACATGCCGTCGAGAAAGGGGATATCTGGCGTATGTGCCAAGTAAAGGACGCGCCTATACAAGATTGGGTGAAATTAGCGGTATCACGTGCAAGGGCCACTCAAACCCCCACCGTATTTTGGTTGGATAAAGATCGCGCCCATGATGCCGAATTGATCAAGAAAGTTAACGAATATCTTCCCCTTCAGGATACCAAAGGGCTGGATATTAGAATTCTATCTCCCGTGGAGGCTACAAAGTTTACGTTGCAACGTTTAAAGGAAGGTAAGGATACTATTTCCGTATCTGGCAATGTATTGCGGGATTATCTTACCGACCTTTTTCCAATTCTAGAGGTGGGCACCAGTGCCAAAATGTTGTCCATAGTACCTTTAATGAATGGAGGAGGTCTTTTCGAAACAGGAGCCGGTGGATCTGCCCCTAAACATGTTGAGCAATTCCTGGAAGAGGGACACCTACGATGGGACTCCTTGGGAGAATTCCTGGCCCTTGGGGTTTCCCTCGATTTCTATGGAGAAAAGAACGGTAACAAAAAAGCCTGTGTTCTGGCGGATGCCCTGGACAAGGCTACTGAAGTATTTCTACAAAATAATAAGGCACCCTCCCGAAAAGTAAATGAACGGGATACACGGGGAAGTCACTTTAAACTAGCCATGTATTGGGCCAGGGCTTTGGCCGATCAAGACAAAGACCAGGAGCTAAAATCTGCCTTTACTACCGTTGCACAAGAGATGGAGGAGAACGAATCCAAAATCAAAAATGAATTGATAGCGGCCCAAGGAAGTCCTCAGGATATTGGTGGTTACTACAAACCTGACAATGAAAAAGTTTCCAATGTCATGCGACCAAGTGTTACCTTGAATAAAATTCTTTCGAGAATTTAGGGAATAGCTGAGGATTTTTACTGGAATCACTAAAACCGAACATTTTTCATTTAAAGAAATGTTAACGTTTTTACGATCGATTTTTTTCTCTTTACTTTTAGAAAAAATTGCTTGAATGAATCAACTTTCGAGGACGTTTTTAATCGTTCTTCTTTGTTTTTCCTCTTTTTCGTATTCGCAACAAAAATTTACGTTAAGCGGCACTATCTCGGAAGCATCCAGCAATGAGACCCTCATAGGGGTTACCATAGTGGTCCCCGAATTGGGAACAGGTGTTACTACAAACGAGTATGGTTTCTATTCCATCACTCTTCCCGAAGGCGAATATGATATTCTTGTCACCTATTTGGGTTTTCAGGATATCGTCACAAAAATTTCATTATCCGAAAATCAAAGGTTCAATTTCCAAATGACGGAGGAAGCTGAGCAACTGGAAGAGGTAATCGTGACGGAAAATGCGGAAAAACTGGACATAAAAAAACCGCAGATGAGCGTAAATGCCCTGTCTGTTGGAACTATAAAAAAAATACCCGTGATTCTTGGAGAGGCTGATGTGATCAAATCCATACTTCTGCTTCCGGGAGTTACCAATGCGGGTGAAGGCGCATCCGGATATAATGTCCGGGGCGGTGCAGTAGATCAAAATCTGATATTATTGGACGAGGCCATCATTTTTAACTCATCCCATCTTTTTGGGTTTTTCTCCGTGTTTAATCCAGATGCCATTAAGGATATTAAATTATACAAGGGAGGGATTCCTGCAAGATATGGTGGTAGGCTATCTTCTGTACTGGATATTTTTCAGAAGGAGGGTAACAGTAAGGAACTTAAAATAAACGGGGGGATAGGAGCCGTTGCCAGCCGTCTACTTGTGGAGGCTCCCATAATTAAGGACAGGGCGGCATTTCTCATTGGTGGACGGGCTTCCTATGCGCATCTGTTCTTGCCTCTATTTGATATTGATAATACGGCCTATTTCTTTGACCTGAACACTAAAATCAATTTTAAGCTTAATGAAAGAAATAATTTATACCTATCTGGATATTTTGGTAGGGATGTTTTCGGAATCAGCGATAATTTTGTAAATACCTATGGTAATTCAGTGGGTAATTTAAGGTGGAACCATCTGTTTTCGGATAAACTCTTCTCCAACCTCTCCCTTATTTATTCGGATTATTATTATGGCCTAAAGCTCGATTTTGTCGGTTTCAACTGGAATTCGGGTATTCAGAATTTCAACGTTAAATACGATTTAAAACACTATATCAGTGATAAATTACGGATCAATTACGGAGTCAACAATATCTACTATAGCTTTAATCCGGGAAAAATTGAACCTAGTAACAGTAATTCTGGGATCGTAGAGGACCAATTGACGGAGAAGTACGCCAATGAATTTGCAGCTTACGTAGATTTTGAACACCAGGTAACCGAAAACCTTAGCCTAGGCTATGGGTTTCGCTTCAGCAATTTTATTCGCCTAGGACAGGATGAACTACTTGTGTATGAGGATAATAATCCTGTGATTTTCAATCCTCTTTCGTTGATCTATCAAGAAGCCATCCCAATTGATGTCGTTAACCTTGGTAGAGGGGGTAGCTTGGCTACTTTCAATAATTTTGAACCGCGTTTTTCATTGGCCTATACCCTAAGCGGAAATAGCTCCATAAAGGCAAGTTATACGCGCCTGGCACAGTATCTTCATCTTCTGTCCAACACCAGCTCCCCTACTCCGTTGGATGTTTGGACCCCTAGTGGGCCGTTCGTTGAACCACAGTTGCTAGATCAATACGCCCTTGGTTTTTTTAGGAATATAAAGGGAGGGGAATATGCACTTGAAGTGGAGGCATTTTATAAGGATATCCAAAATCGCATAGACTATATTGACGGTGCCAACCTTATTGCCAACGATGCCATAGAACAGGTAATTTTAAACGGTACGGCAAGGGCGTATGGTCTTGAGTTCCTGTTGCGAAAGAATGAAGGCGATTTTCAGGGTTGGCTGGCCTACACCCTTTCCAAATCGGAACAACGCACCCCCGGGAGGACCCCAGAAGAAACGGGTATAAACAACGGGGAATGGTATAGGACTCCATTTGACAAGACACATGACCTTTCCTTTTTCGGAAGTTATAAATTGAACGAAAAGTGGAGCTTCAACACCAATTTTGTCTTTCAAACCGGCCAACCGACCAACTATCCCATTGGACAATTTGAATTCCAAGGGCTCACCGTGCCCTTTTATGGTCCTAGAAATGCGGAACGCCTGCCTTCCTATAATCGATTGGATCTTTCGGCTACCCTTACCCCTCGTAAAAACAGGAACAGAAAGGTAAAAGGTGAATGGGTCTTTAGCATTTACAACGTATATAATAGAAGAAATGCGGCATCCATAAATTTCCAAAGGAATGTGGATACCGGAGTCAATGAAGCCATACGCACCTCCATATTTGGTGTGGTACCTGCTGTGACCTATAATTTTAAATTTTAAGGACGATGAAAAAGATTGGTTTTCTTGGATTGGTCTTCCTGATATTTATTGGATGTGAGGATGTCGTTGAAGTAGATCTACCGGAAGTGGATTCGCGTCTTTTTATTGATGCTTTTATACGAATAGACGAGAGTGACCCAACCACCCGGGTTCGTGTAAATGCCGGGCTTACCAGTTCATTTTTTGATGATATCCCGCCTGCGGATTTGCAGAACATTACCATTGTAAACCTGGATCAGCTGGATGGGACGGGTATCCCGAGTTTTATAACACTCAACCAAACAAGTCCCGGAATATATGAAGGACAAGAGGACACATCGTTTTTTACTTCGGGGCGTTTGTTGCTCTCCATAACCCATGAGGACCAAAACTATGCCGCTCTAACGAACTATGTTCCTGCCGTTCCCATAGAACAATTGTCCCAAGGGGACGAGACACTGTTTAGCGGCGATGAGACCGAGATAATAATTTCCTTTATAGACGCCCCTGACCGACAGGATTTTTATCTTTTTGACCTTGATTTTGATGAATACTTGGTTTCTGAGGACCTCTTTTACGAGGGTCAACGATTCGAGTTCTCGTATTTTTACGATGATGGACTGGATGAAGGGGAGGAACTGCAAATAAGTCTAATGGGCGTAGATATCGGGTTTTATAACTACATGAACCAGCTCATCGTACAAAGTGGTGGCGACCAAGGCCCTTTTCAGACGCCTACCGCTACGGTTCGGGGCAACATAATTAATGTTACAGGCGTAGACATCAATGATATCGATTTTGAGAATATTGATTCCTTGGAAGAAGTAGAAGGCATAGATCCTGAAAATGTCAGGGAAGGGTTTCCCCTAGGCTATTTTGCCGTAAGCCAATCTTTTAGCTCATCTTTAATCATAGAGTAACTACGGTTTTGTACGCTATTCCGATTTTCTTAGGTATCGGCCAAGTTTCCAAAAAAAGTAGAAACGGCTTTTTCCGTTAGTAAGGCGGCATTTTCCATATTATAGTGCAGAGGCTTGGTATCGTCCTTTATTTCCAAGATTGCAGCAATATTCAGTGAGCCTAATTTTTCGGCAGTTACCTCTGACTGTCCGCAGACCACTAGCACGGGTACCTCGTTGTTCCTTCCTAAATCCACAACTCCCTTAATCAGTTTACCATGTAAAGTCTGGTCATCGAATTTTCCCTCGCCCGTAATGATATAGTCTATACTTTCTTTTTTGAGCAGTTCTTTGACCCTCGTAAGATTCAACACGAAATCGACGCCCGATATGAATTCGGCATTTAGAAAAGCCTGTAACCCATAAGCTGTTCCACCTGCAGCTCCCGCACCCGGATTCTGGGCTAGATGCTTATGCAATGCGTCCTGCACTATGATATCCAAATTACGTAAGCCCTGGTCCAGCATAGCGATCTCCGAACCATTGGCTCCTTTTTGTCTTCCATAAATATGGGCGGCCCCTGTTTCTCCAAAGAGCGGATTGTCCACGTCATTTACGGCATAAAAGGAAATGGCTTCCAGGTTTTGAAAAGCTTCCTCTCTTTTAATAGTTCTTATTTTTGATAAGTTTTCCCCATTAGGGTCTAAATCCTTCCCGGAACCGTCCAAAAACCGATAGCCCAATGCCCGGGCTATTCCAGTGCCCCCGTCGTTGGTAGCGCTACCACCCAAACCAACATGAATGGAAGTTGCACCCTTTGAAATGGCATCCGAGATTTGAAGCCCTGTACCGTAGGTGGAAGTAATCATGGCATTGCGTTCTTTGACCCCCAAAAGCTCCAGACCGGAGGATTTGGCCAATTCAATATAGGCCACGCCCTCTGAGCGGTTTAAAAGATATTCCGCCTTTATCGGCCTACCTAAGGGGTTAACAGTATCCATGGTGATCAATTCGCAATCCAAGTTTTCGGATACGGCATTCAGAAAGCCATCACCGCCATCCGACGCCAAAACGGAGAACAAATTTGTATCTGGAATTGTTGCTCGGATACCATTTGAAATTGCGGTAATCACCTCCTTGGCCGTAAGGGAGCCCTTAAATTTATCGGGAATAATAAGTATATTCATAACAAAGCCTTATCTACCTAAATATAGGCCATATTCCTTACATTTGGTTATTGCTATTGATTATCGACAATGGAAACGGATAAAAAAATGCTGGTCAAGGGAGTGAAATTCCTTTTATATACTGTTGCCTTAATGTTTACCGCTCCTGTAGTGCTGTTTCAGGCATTTAAAAATCAAGAACACCCTTGGTATTGGCCCGTTTTGATTACAGGCCTTATCCTTGCCATAACCGCCATTTCAATGGGATTCTACAGTATTAAATTAATAGTGGATTCCTTGTTCAACAAAAAGGTTCAGGATAAGCAGTAGTCCAGAAACTTAAAAGTTCAAAAAACTAATCTTTCTTTTGTGCATCCCTTGTTTTATTCCATTTGTTATTAAGTGCTGCATAATCATAATCCAAGACCGATTCTTGCCGCTCCAACCGGTAAGAAGCAAAAGCACGTTGTAAAATGTCCTCTATAAGATAATCCTCATGTACCAGGTCTGGGTGAAATTCTTCCTTTATGCTGATTTTGAACAGTTTAGCCGTGGTTTGATACCAAAAAGCGCGCCAACCACTCCGAAGCTGTTTTACTAGGTTAAAAGCGGTCGTACCGGTTTGGCGATAAATAAGTTTCACCAGTATTTGCCCCTCTGTACGTGTTAGCTTCTTCAGTTCTTCGGAAAATTCCCCTTCGATGTATTTTTGTACCTTTTTTGTATACTTTTTTCGCTTCCTTTTTCTTTTAATTTTTGAAAGACTATCATTGAGTTCAACAAGCCGTTCCGCCGCCAATTTGGCATAGGGATATACCTTAAGTGTTTTGCGCCTCAATATATAGTATCGGAGTTTTTCCTTGTAGGAACCGAATTCGAGCTTACTGAATACGTAGACTTCATCCAGGGCTATGGAATTCTGCAATAACGAATCGCCCTCGATGATGATTAATTTTTCGGCAACCGAGTCAAGTACCTTCTCCTTTACTTGTGTGTTGCCACAAATGAAAACCAAGGAAAATAGGACCAATAGGTATCTTTCTCTCATATACTCAGTTCGGTGATTGCCTTTCCAAAATTAACGATAAATAATGGCCCATATTATTAATTAAAAGTGAATATTGCTAAGTTTGCATTCAAACAAAGACTACATGAGCGAAAAAAAAATATTGACCAAAAAGTCCCTTGATTTTTTTGAGAAATACCTCAATAATGCCGCTCCCACAGGATATGAATGGGAAGGACAAAAACTATGGATGGATTATCTAAAACCCTACGTGGATACGTTCATTACGGACACGTATGGATCGGCGGTGGGGGTCATTAATCCTGATGCGAAATACAAAGTAGTCATTGAAGGGCATTCCGATGAGATTTCATGGTACGTAAACTACATTACGGATGATGGCCTTCTGTATGTTATTCGGAATGGGGGAAGCGACCACCAAATCGCCCCATCTAAATGGGTAAACATCCATACCAAAAAAGGGGTTGTCAAAGGTATTTTTGGATGGCCCGCCATCCACACCCGGGACAGGAGCAAGGAACAACCTCCCAAACTGGATAATATTTTTATAGATATCGGGGCCAAGGACAAAGAAGAGGTAGAAAAAATGGGGGTTCATGTAGGTTGCGTGATTACCTATCCCGATGAGTTCCATATTCTGAACAAGGATAAATTCGTTTGCCGTGCCATAGACAATAGGGCCGGTGGATTTATGGTGGCGGAAGTAGCCCGTTTACTTCACGAAAACAAGAAAAAGTTACCCTTCGGGCTTTATATCACAAACTCGGTTCAGGAGGAAATAGGGCTCCGTGGCGCTGAAATGATCACCCAGACCATACAGCCCAATGTGGCCATTATTACGGACGTGTGTCATGACACCACCACCCCAATGATAGATAAAAAAAAGGAGGGGCATACCGAAATCGGGGCCGGACCTGTAATTTCCTATGCGCCCGCAGTACAGAACAAGCTTCGGGAACGAATTATCGAAACTGCTGAAAAGAAAAATATTCCTTTTCAGCGCTTGGCGGCTTCACGATCAACGGGAACGGATACAGACGCCTTCGCTTATAGTAACGGAGGTGTGGCATCCGCTTTGATCTCATTACCTCTTCGGTATATGCATACTACCGTGGAAACTGTTCACCGTGATGACATAGAGAATGTTATCCGATTGATCTATGAAACCGTTTTGAATATTGAAAGCGGAGAGACATTTAGTTATTTCGAATAAATAGATTTCAACGCTTCCCTTGGAAACCCTATTTGTGACATATCATGGATGAGCTCATTGATATTCTGGATGATATGGGCAACCCAACGGGAAAGACCGCGATGAAGTCCGTAGCACATGCCAAGGGATGGTTTCATCCTACCATTCACGTTTGGTTATACACCAAAGATGGAAGGATACTGATACAACAACGGGGCAAGGACAAGGATACCCATCCCCTACTCTGGGATGTTTCCGTTGCAGGGCATATTGGTGCTGGAGAAGTTATTGAGGCCTCGGCAATACGCGAAGTGGAAGAGGAAATAGGGCTTTCCATCTCGGAAAGGGATCTGGAAAAAATTGGGGTCTTTAGTTCTATTCATAAACATCGTGAGGATTTGATCGATTGCGAGTTCCATCATACCTTTTTATGTGAGTTGAAGCTTCCATTGGAAAACCTAAAAAAACAGGAAAGTGAGGTTGAACGCTTGGATTTGATCCCACTAATTCAGTTTTCCGAAGAGACTTGGGGTTTGGCCAACATAGGGAAATACGTTCCCCACGAAATTTCGTATTACGAGCATATTGTGCAGGAAATACGAAAAAGACTATAAGGAGGCAGTAAAATCTTTTATGGAATCGAGGTAAAAAGTCTTTTGTCCCCCACTGGCCATATCCTTGACCACAAAAGTATGTTCCGTTAGTTCTTCCTCACCTATAAGGATTACATAGGGTACATTTCGATTGTTGGCGTATTTAAACTGCTTGTTAATCTTCGCATTGGTCGGATACAAATCAGCTTTGATTCCCGACTCCCGAAGTGCGCTGATCAACTTCAAGGAAGCCAAGGCTTCCTTTTCCCCAAAATTAAGACAGAGTACTTGTGTCGACTGTTCCAAGGTTTGGGGAAAAAGATTCAACTCTTCCAATACCAGATAAATGCGATCCAAGCCAAAGGAAATACCCACGCCACTCACATCCTTTAAGCCAAATATTCCAGTTAAATCATCATATCTTCCACCACCGCCTATGGAACCCATTTTTACGCCCTCCGGTGCTCCTACTTCCAAAATGGTGCCGGTGTAATAATTGAGTCCACGTGCCAAGGTAACATCCAAGGAAAGCTGTGCGGATTTTAGGCCGATTTCCTTTACTGTATCCATTATAAATTCCAGCTCCGAAATACCCTCCAGACCCTGTTCGGAATCTTGCAGCAAATTCTTAAGTACACTTAACCTTTCTTCGCCGCTTCCGGTAAGTGAAAACAGGGGAGCAGCCTTTGCAACGGATGATTCTGAAATACCTTTGTCAAGCATTTCTTGTTTTACGCCTTCCTCCCCAATTTTATCCAACTTATCCAGGGCCACGGTGAAATCCACCAATAGCTGTTTTGCCCCAATGATCTCTGCGATACCCGCCAAGATCTTTCTATTGTTCAATTTCATAGGGACACCTCTCAATTTTAGGTCGGTGAAAACGGCATCATACAGTTGTATCAATTCCACTTCCTGTAAAAGGGAATTTGCCCCGACCACATCGGCATCGCACTGGTAAAACTCACGGAATCGTCCTTTTTGAGGTCGGTCCGCTCGCCATACGGGTTGTATTTGATAGCGCTTAAAAGGAAAGGCGATTTCATTCTGGTGCATTACCACGTAGCGTGCAAAAGGAACGGTCAAGTCATAACGGAGGGCCTTCTCAGATATTTTTGGAACCAATAAATTTGCATTCTTGGAACTATAGGTAATATCATCGACCTTACTTAGAAAATCTCCGGAATTCAGAATCTTAAAAATAAGTCGGTCGCCTTCATCCCCATATTTCCCCATAAGGGTCTCGGAGTTTTCAAAGGATGGGGTCTCTATAGGTTGAAAACCAAAAACCTGAAAATGCTTTTTAATCGTATCAAAAATGTAGTTGCGCTTATTGACCTCGGTAGGTGAGAAATCCCTGGTTCCCTTGGGAATGCTTGGTTTTTGTGCCATTGTAACTTATTATTCGGCCCTTCCTTCGACATAGCCAAGGAAACCGCACTTTGAAATCTGGACAAATATAATTCTTTACGGTCTGTTGTCAAGCTTTCGGGGTTGTCAAGGAGCTTGTATTACTTTTTCAAACCATTGGTATAGCTCACCTTTGGTAATAACCGCGCCCTGTTTTATCAGATTAAATTTATCCAAGTTCTTATCTTCAGAATAGGCCTTGGAAGCTGTGAGGTACTCCACATAATCGGATTGCCAGTTCTTCTTAAACCAATTAAACCCCACTTTCGTAGTCAAGTCCGCCTCTGGGTTCCTAACTTTTACGGAAATCAATTTCATTTCCTTTTCCGAACAAAGGAACAAGTGCATATGCTGTGCTGAAATGTTTTCCAAGTACGTCACCTTGGTCAGTACACCCTCCCAAACAAGGTCGCTAAAAACGTCCAACTCTTCTTCGGCCACTTGGGGTTTCTCTTCTTTCATGGTTTTCCATTCGTCCGATGTAATGGACTGGGTTGCTAGAAAATTGATGAACTCCTTATGCAACTCTTCCAATTGTTGCTTGGTAAGTCTTGTATATTTCATGGGGCAAAATTAAAAAGGCCATGCATTTTGCATAGCCTTTTTTTATCAATTTTTATGTTTTAGAAGATATAGCGCAGTCCAAACTGTGCCTGCCAACGGGACAAAAGACTTGAATCAAAACCAAAGGTTTCGGTCAAGGTGGGGTTGAATGTGTAGGTCGGAACGTTGTTGGCATCCACGGAAACGGACAGTGGGTTCAGGTTATTAGGTTGCTGCACCACACCCCAATCCGAGTTCAACAAGTTCCCAAAATTGAGAATGTCGATACTAAACTGAATGGTATGGACCCGATTCCCTGCCACATTAAAGTTAAAATCCTGAAGGATTTTAACGTCCCATCTGCTCCTCCAAGGTGCCAAGGCACCGTACCTGTCAAAGTATTCCCCTCTATTATCGCTTAGGTAATCGTCTTGTTGAATGTAGGCCTCAAAAGCCTCTGCTTGACCTGGCCCTGAAAACTGCATCTGCTGTACCTCTGCCGCTGTCGGGATATAGAGCAAATCATTATTCTGAAAAGAGCTATCGTTATTGATGTTTCCTGCGTAGGTATAATTAAACCTACCGCCCTGGGCATATTCAAAAAAGGTAGATACGGTAGTAGCCCACTTATCCTTTCCATAACGAAACTGTTTGGATCCGACACCGATAAACCTGTGGGTATCACCATATCTGGAAAATGAAAGTACATCATCATTGGCATTGCCGGATATGGGGTTAAAATCAAAGGCATCCCCAGTTATCTCCGCTTCAATGGAATTTACGTCCTTGGCGTTCAAATAATTATAGGCCAAGCTAGCAAACAAACCGTTGTTCCATGTTTTCTGTGCTTTTATAGTAGCATTCCAGATTCTTCCTTTATCCGAATTCGTAAAGACGTAGGCATTGTTACCTTTATCGGAATCCGCATACACCGGGCGATTGTCCCCTGGAGCATCCAAGGTAAGAGAAGGGTTTCTAAGTCCCCAGTTCTGCACATGGGCCCCGTTGATATCCTTGGTGTAGGATATATCCGCCGATAAAATGATCCCATTTTCTAGGCGATGGTCCCCACCAACGTTGGTACGCCATACCTGTGGCCATTTAAAATCGGGGTCTACGATTTGATAAAAGAAGAAATCCAATCCCTGCACTTGGTTGCCTAACCAAACAAAAGGAAATCGTCCCGTAAATATTCCGCTACCTCCACGAATTTGCGTAGTCTGATTTCCATTGACATCCCAATTGAATCCAACTCTTGGAGAAATCAAGAAGTCATTGTTTGGCAAAGTCTCCGAATCCAAGGTGGTCTCCTGATCAGTTTGCGGATTAAAATATACAATAGTAGGGTCAAACGTAAAGGGCTTTCTAGCAATGTTCTCACGAATCTTATCCTCGGTATCAAAATACAAGGGTTTGTCAAAACGTACCCCGTAGGTCAACTTAAAGTCTGAAGTAACGTTCCATTCATCCTGTATATATAGGGCGAACTGGCCCACATTGGTCTCGGCCAATGCCCATCCTCC
This sequence comes from Ulvibacterium sp., assembly GCF_028285715.1. Classification (GTDB taxonomy): domain Bacteria; phylum Bacteroidota; class Bacteroidia; order Flavobacteriales; family Flavobacteriaceae; genus Ulvibacterium. The sequence goes on along the minus strand of NZ_JANQOO010000035.1, from coordinate 310,794 downwards.
GTCATTACCCACTCCAGCGGCATTGCTATTGGTAAAAATGGTTTGAGCGTTAGCCAAGGCTGCTGCCAATGTTCCATCATTGACATCGGTTAAAAAAGCGGCCAAATCCGGGTAGGCGGCAAAAGCACCGACTTCCTGATTAAAATCACCATCCTCATCAAAACCATAGGCCCCTAGGTTAAACGAATTATCAAATTGGAATTTTTCAAAGGAAAAACCCGCGGTCAATGTATGGTTGCCCAAAAAATAGTTGAAATTGTTCGTAATCTGAAAAACTTTCTGATCTAGCCTATTATTAATGGAAAAAGGTTCATGACCCGCGATAATATAGTTGCTTCCTGCCCCATCCTGTATGGTAATTGCAGGTGCAGGACTGGACAAAGGATCCCTAAAGTCATCAAAATGTGTATAACCTACCTGTAATTTGTTGGTCGCTTTGTCTCCAAAAGTTGAGTTTAATTCCAATTGTACGGATTGAATATTGTTATTTATTTCATATCCGGAATTCTCAAATTGAAGAGTCTGAAAGCTTGGTCCCCTTATGCCCAGCGCTGTTGGATGCGCCGGTTTCTCTTTGGATGCATCCAAAAAATTATAGATTATGGCCAAACGATTTTTATCATTGATGTTCCAGTCAAGTTTCAAAATGCCTTTGGTAGATTCGGCGCCATATGTAAATCCTTGATATCTGCCTGTATCATACCCTAATCCGGAAAGGCCCGATTGAACCGCCAGTAAATCGGTTTCAAGCACACGAGACTCGTTTATAGCACCCGAACCTGTATTGGGCACCCATCCATTAGAACCTAGATCATCACGTTCGTCCCTTTCAAAATTGGCAAAAAAGAACAGCTTATTTTTTACAATGGGACCGCCAATACTGAATCCATATTGATTTTGCTTAAGGTCGGGTTTTACCACATCCTCGCCCTTTATTTTTCCCCCGGTCAAATCCTCATTCCTAAAGAACCCATAAACGGTACCGTGAAATTCATTGGTGCCGCTTTTTGTAACCGCATTCACCGTGGCACCGGTAAATCCAGATTGGGTAACATCATAAGGCGCCAAGGAAACCTGAATCTGATCTATGGCATCCAAGGAAATAGGTTGGGCATCGGTTTGTCCACCTGGTGTCGGAGCATCTAGACCAAAGGGGTTGTTGAAAATTGCTCCATCCAGGGAAAAGTTGTTGAACTGGTCGTTTCTACCTCCAAATGAATTCCCAGTGGACGATGGTTCAAGCCGGGTAAAATCTTGGGCCGATCTGGAGATAGTGGGAAGCTTGGTCAATTCCCTTCTACCTACAGAGGTTTCCGCGCCGGTACGGTCACTTCCAAAGGTACTACCACGATCGGAGATAACGATTACTTCATCCAAAGCCTGGCTTTCGGAAACCAGTTTTACATCAATGGTAAAGGTTTTCCCTAAGGTAAGGTAAACATCATTTTGCACCTGATCGGCAAAGCCGACATAGGAAACCGTAACGTCATAAGGACCGCCGACACGCAGGTTCAGCATCTTAAAAAGTCCATCCTCGTTGGTAATAGCGCCATACTTGGTACCTGTTGGCGTGTGGACAGCTACAATGTTTGCTCCCAATAGAGCTTGGTCTTGGTCATCAACCACAGTTCCACTAATATTGGAGGTGGTTACTTGGGCTGCTATGGAACCTACCATAAAAAACAGCACCGTAGTTAGGAATACAGTTTTGAACATCGCTAGAGATTGAGTTAGTGGTGCAAAAGTAAGGCAAAAAAAAAGAGCTATGCACGCACAGCTCTTTAAAATTTTTAATTCTTATTAAGACTATTTTTGCTCAGCGATAACCTCAAAGGGGAAATCCAAAACTACCTCGCGATGTAATCTAATTTGTGCATTGTAGGGTCCTGTACGTTTTACAGTACCTCCCTGAATGGCAATATATTTTTTGTCTATTTCATGTCCTTCCTTTTGAAGGGCCGCCGCTAGATCAATGGTAGTAACCGAACCAAAAAGTTTATCACCAGCACCTGTTTTGGCCGGTATTTTAAGTTCTAGTCCTTTCAAAGCCTCAGCCGTCTTATTGGCAGCATCCACGATAGATTTTTCTTTATGGGCCCTTTGTCTTAAAGTTTCTTCCAAAACCTTTTTGGCCGAAGGCGTCGCCATGGTAGCCAAACCTTTGGGGATAAGGTAGTTTCTACCGTAGCCGTTTTTTACACTTACCAAATCGTCTTTGAAACCCAAGTGTTCCACATCTTGTTTTAATATAACTTCCATCTTCGGTTCCTTTTATTTTAACAAATCGCCTACGTAGGGCATTAAAGCCAAATGACGGGCGCGTTTTACGGCTTGTGCCACTTTTCGTTGATATTTCAAAGAAGTACCCGTAAGTCTTCTCGGGAGTAACTTTCCCTGCTCGTTCACCAATTTCATCAAAAAATCGGCATCCTTATAATCAATATATTTAATACCGGATTTTTTGAACCTACAATATTTTTTCTTGGTATTGGTCTCAATATTCAGGGGGGTCAAATACCTAATTTCCCCATCTTTTTTTCCTTTTGCCTGTTGTTGTAATGTTGCCATGTTCTTTACGCTTTAGTCTTTAACCTTGTCCTTCTTTTTTCCGCCCATTCAATGGCATGTTTATCCAATCTCACGGTAAGAAAACGCATTATGCGTTCGTCCCTTCTAAACTCCTGCTCATATGGGCCTATAACTTCGCCCGGAGCGGTAAATTCGAACAAATGGTAAAAACCACTTTTCTTGTGCTGTATGGCATAAGCCAATTTTTTAAGTCCCCAGTTTTCCTTGGAGACCATTTTGGCGCCATTCTTAATTAAGAAATCCTCAAATTTCTTAACTGTTTCCTCTATCTGAGTATCAGATAGAACGGGATTTAAAATGAAAACAGTTTCGTAATGGTTCATAATGATTTTAAATTTTTAGGAGCGCAAAAATAAGAATATTTGACACACTTCACAAGAAAATGAAAAAATCTTCGTTATAGACTAACAATCGTTAAAATTGAACTTAACCAAATCTTAAACTATGGTCATTGCCAATTACACAGGATTCCGTACAATGTTTACAACTTTTATTGCAGTTGAACGGGTTTTTTCAGTAATTTGTCGATGATTTAACCCCACAAATCAACCTTTATGAAATTAAGAAGCATTATTGTTGACGATTCGTCGATGCAGCGAATGGCAGTCGCCAAGCTAGTCAACAACCACCCAAATCTTGCAATGGTTGCCGAGTATAGCAATGCGATAGAGGCTAAGAATGGCATTAAAAATAACGAAATCGACTTAATTTTCCTCGATGTTGAAATGCCTATCATCAATGGTTTTGACCTACTCGAATCCCTTGAGAACAGTCCACAAGTAATTTTGATTACCGGCAAGCCCGATTACGCCCTTAAAGCTTTTGACTACGACGTTACGGATTATTTGCACAAGCCTATTACCATGGCGCGTTTTGATGCCTCCGTTCGACGGGCTGTATCCAAGTATGAGCAGATGCACAGGGTAAATGAAGACGAGGAACATATTTTTGTGAAGAGTAACCTTAAGAAAAGAAAAGTTGTCCTTAATGATATTAAATGGATAGAAGCATTGGGAGATTACATTAAATTGGTAACTGATGAGGCCAATATTGTAATTTTATCTACAATGAAATCCTTTGAAAAGCAATTGCCACAGGAAAAATTTCTTCGAATCCATAAATCCTATATCGTAAATCTGGAAAAAGTAGAAAAATTCAACAGTAAAAATGTTGAAGTAAGTGGACGATCTATTCCTTTGAGCCGAAACAAGAAGACGGAATTGGCAGAAGCGTTGAGCAATGTCTAGTACTTTTACTTTGCTATAAAATAGAACAATGGCCGCTTCCTAGAAAGCGGCCATTTTTTTGAGCACCAGTAGAACCAAAAAGGTATCCAAGGCTTTATTTGATGAAAACGGGACTGCACAACCAGAGCAGTCCATAGCAACTCAAATATGGTCTACGTTATAGATTACACGAACCCCCCGGTACTGCGAAATAGCATTGAACGATTTTTCTATTCTTTTAATACCTTCCTTGGTCTGTGAAAGCGTCCATTGTCTATTTATTTTTAGCAATACATTTTTTAGATATTGATTGCGTATACGGGCTATTGGCGGATATTCCGGACCCAAAACGTTTTCGCCAAATACATTTCTAAGGGACCTGGCAAACCATTCGGCAGCCTCATTGAGGACATTGAAATTTTTATGCTTAAAGGTGATTTTGATTATCCTATTTATAGGCGGGTATTTGTATTGTTCCCGTTCATAGATTTGTTCAGAGTACATACCCCCATAGTCATTGGTAGATACTTGCTTTAATATTTGATGATAGGGATTGTAGCTCTGAATAATGACCTTACCTCTTTTTTTGGTACGCCCTGCCCTACCGGCTACCTGGGTCATCAACTGAAAGGCTCTTTCATGTGCCCTGTAATCGGGAAAATTAAGTAGTGAATCCGCATTCATGATTCCCACCAAGTTCACGTTTCGAAAATCCAATCCCTTGGTCAGCATTTGGGTACCTACAAGAATATCGATTTCCTGTTGTTCAAATGCCGTGATTATTTTTTCGTAACCGTGTTTTCCTCTTGTTGTATCCAAATCCATACGGGCCGTTCTGGTACTGGGAAATAATTTCTGAAGCTCTTCCTGTATTTGTTCGGTTCCAAAGCCTTTGGTATCCAAAGTTGGACTGCCGCAGGCTTGACATGTTTCCTGCAACGCCATATGATACCCGCAATAATGACAGCGCAATTGCTTCCTATATTGATGATAGGTTAAACTAACATCACAATTGGGACATTGTGGCGAATGTCCACATGTGGTACATTCCACAATTGGCGCATACCCCCTTCTATTTTGGAAGATAATAATCTGCTCCTTGGCATCCAGGGTTTCGGTAATCTCCTCCAAAAGGCGTTCCGAAAAATGTCCTTTCATTTTTCGTTTGCGTGTCTGTTCCTTTAAATCCACTAATTCAATATCGGGCATAAGGACATTACCAAAACGTCTATTGATAGTAGTATAGCCAAATTTACCGGTCTGTACATTGTAGAAACTTTCAACGCTAGGGGTAGCGGAACCTAATAGGACATGGGCCCCATGAAGGTTTCCCAATACTATGGCGGCATCCCTGGCATGATATCTTGGTGCCGGGTCAAACTGTTTAAAGGAGTTTTCATGTTCCTCATCCACGATAATCAGGCCCAAGTCCGAATAGGGCAGAAATAATGCAGACCGTGCACCAATTATAATTTGGGCCTTTGTTTCCGAGTGCAATACATTGTTCCAAACCTCTACCCGTTCATGTAAACTATATTTGGAATGATAAACGGATACTTTTTCGCCAAAGTAATCCCTCAGCCTAGCTATAAGCTGAGTGGTGAGTGCAATTTCAGGCAAAAGATATAAAGCCTGTTTTCCCGAATCCACATACTTTTCCAACAATTTTATATAAATTTCCGTCTTGCCGGACGATGTAACACCATGCAACAGGGTAACTTTCTGTTCTGCAAAACTTTTAAAAATGTCATCTAAAGCACTTTTTTGATTTGGATTCAATGACTTCACTTCCGAACCCCCATCACCCCCTTCGTAGACCACGCGATCAGTCCGTACAAAATACTCTTCCAAGACCCCTTTATCTATGAGTGACTTTATGACCGCTTTGGAGCTATTGCCGCCCTTTTCCAAATCGGTAATCTTTATGGGGCCCTTTTTCCCGGACTGAAGCTGAAAGAGTGCAAGTACCGCCTGACTCTGTTTTGGGGCACGGGCAAGGGATACCAATAGGTCTTCTAGTTTTTCCTCAGAACTATACGCGTCACCAAGTTTTACATAACGGACCAATTTAGGCTTGTACCGCTCATACACTTCTTCCCTTAGGCGGATAATATTTTTTTTCAACAATCGGTTTAAGATGGGGAGTACATTTTTTCGATCCACAATCGCGGATATCTCATTGGCTTTTATGAAAGATTGGTATTGTAGCGCCTCATACACCAAAAACTCATCATCCTTAAGGTCATTTTCATTTACATTGACCTCCTGGTTTTTTAAAACCAATGTCTCGCTCTCCAACAAAAATGCACTGGGCACTGCCGTCCTAAAGACCTCGCCCAAGGTGCACATATAGTATTCGGCGATCCATTTCCAATGTTGCAACTGTAGCGGGTTTACTACAGGCTGTTGGTCTAGAATTTCGTGGATTTCCTTGGCTTCATATACTTCGGGCGGCCTAGTGTGAATCTCATATACCAAAGCGGAGTATATCTTGGATTTTCCAAAAGGTACGGTTACACGGATTCCAGGGCTCAGCAATTCGGCTTCGGCCTTGGAAATACTGTAGGTGAAAAGTCTTTCTAAGGGAATCGGTAAAACAACGTTGATGAAGTATTGCATAGTACCATCGCCTTCTATCCCTCTACCCTAATCCAGGTTTGCGTCCGGTAAAAGAATGCCAAATATCCACGTACTTTTAGTTCGTTTTGGTTTTTGGGGTTCAACCAAATCTTGCACTTAAAGGTCATGCCTTGCTCAGGATCGAACAAGGTCTTGCCCTTCCACTCTCCATCCGAATTCTTTTCAAGGCTATCTATAATCTTCATTCCAACTATGGGTTTATTCTTTCGGTCTCCATCACACTTGATACACCGTGCGTTCTCCTTACCTTTCTCCAAAATCTTGACAATTTTCCCATGCATCAATCCGTCCATCTCATAAATACTTACGATTGCCTTGGGGTTACCCGTCCTATCATCAATAGTCTTCCATTGTCCAAAAACGCTTTGCGAGCTTACCGTATAAGTAAGGAACAAGCAAACACCGAAAACAAAAAATCTTTTAGCCATCTTTCTTTTTGTAGTTTTTTCTTAGGGAATTCAAGGACGCGTTCAGTTCAAAACCAAGTAGCAATATATTTGAATTTAACCATATATAGACCATTAAAATCAACAATCCGCCCAAAGCCCCATATAATTCATTGTATCGGGCAAACTTTTCTACATAGACCCCGAACAAATATGAGGTTAAAATAAACAACAGGGTCGTCATAAGTGCCCCAGAAGAGAAAAATCGAGCTTTTTTTCCCTCCGTGGTACCAAAATAATACAGAATGGCTACGGTTAAATAGGACAAAATGATGAAGAACAAAAACTTGGCGATCTGAACCCCGATGATATCGTCTTCCCCTAACACGTAACCTCCGGTCCTTGCCGCAAATTCGCTGAGATAGCCCAAAACGTATACCTCAAAGTAGACAAAAGCCACAAAACCGACTATAATAAGGACGGACAATATTAAACCCACCATCAAAGCGTACCCATACTGCCTGATGAAATTGCGGGTAAGGTCTACATGATACGAGTTTTCAAATCCTCCAAAAATGGCATTAACTCCATTGGCCATTAGAAAGATAGAAATCAAAAAAGCGGAGGACAGTAGACCGCCCCTTTTTTGATCTTTAATCTGCTGATAGATCTCCCCAAAGTATTCCCCGGTGGCCGTGGGAAGAAACGATTCCAAAAAGGATAAGAACTCACTGTCAAAATCTGCATTGCCCAAGCTAAGATAGGAAACCAAAAACGGTACAAGGGTTACCATAAAAATCAGAAGGGGAAACAAGGCCATGAATAGGCTAAAGGCTATGGCACTGGCCCTGGTAGAGAGTGCACCCTGAAATATCCCCACAATATACATTTCTATCAAATCGTACAGGGAAAGCCCTTCAAAAGCCGGGAGCTTTATACGTTTCAAGAGAACTGCCAGTTTGTTGATTATTGGAATCTTTTCAATCCTTTTCTCAATTTCCAATGACATCTATACCGCTTTTAGGCTTAAATCCATGTTATGGACGGAATGCGTAAGGGCACCGGAAGAAATATAGTCGACACCACATTCCGCATATTTACGAAGCGTGCTCTCATTTATTCCTCCCGATGATTCCGTCAGGCAAGTATCGCCAATAATTGAAACGGCCTTTCGGGTATCTTCGTAGTTAAAATTATCCAGTAGGATGCGATAGACACCTCCGGATTCCAAAATTTGATTTACTTCCCTTAAATTCCTTGCTTCTACGATTATCTTTAAATCCCTATCGGTTTCCCTTAAATAGTTTTGGGTCTTTTGAATAGCCTCTGGAATACCTCCGGCAAAATCTATGTGGTTGTCCTTTAGCATGATCATATCATATAACGCAAATCTGTGATTTTCTCCTCCTCCTATCTTTACGGCCCATTTTTCCAGGGCACGAATACCAGGAGTAGTCTTTCGCGTATCCAAAATTTTTGCCTTGGTACCTTTCAACAAGTGCACATAGGATTGTGTTTTTGTAGCTATGGCGCTCATACGTTGCATTGCATTAAGCACCAGACGCTCGGCCTTTAAGATGCTCCGCGAACTTCCTGAAACATAAAATGCAATATCCCCGTATTTCACCGACGACCCATCCTCCAATAAAACCTCCACTTCCATCTCCGCATCCACGAAGGTAAAAACCTGTTTGGCAAAATCTACACCGGCCAAAACACCTGTGTCCTTGATCAAAAGTTTGGCCTTGCCTGTTGCCGAATCCGGAATACAGGCCAGCGAACTGTGATCACCATCACCAACGTCTTCACGAATAGCATTGTGAATGATAATCCCCAACTCTTTTTGAAACTGTTCTTCTGAAATCATTAAAGAAAATTTGGTCCGATAAAATTAGTGAAATGTTTTTTGGGTACCCGATTTAAATTCCAAACGGATAATCGAATTTTAGGGTATACTTTTCATTTGTTCCCATTACATTTGCGTGGTGAAAGTTAAACTACTTGTTGTTGGGAAGACAGACGGCAAATCACTGATTCAACTAATTTCAAATTATGAAAATAGATTGAAACACTATGTGAAATTCGAATTGGAGTTTATTACCGACCTAAAGAACGTACAAAATCTATCGGAATCACAACAAAAGGAAAAAGAAGGCCAAGCAATCATAAAAAAATTAAGCCCCTCGGATGTCTTGGTTTTATTGGATGAAAGAGGAAAAACCTATACCTCGGTCGAATTCTCCGACTTCTTGCAAAAGAAAATGAATTCGGGAATTAAACAATTGATTTTTACCGTTGGTGGGCCCTATGGTTTTAGTGAGGCGGTCTATCAGAGAGCCGAAGGAATGATTAGCCTTTCCAAAATGACATTTTCGCATCAAATGGTGCGCCTATTCTTCATTGAGCAAGTGTACCGCGCTTTTACCATTTTAAGGAACGAGCCCTATCATCATAGGTAAGGGTCTCCGTTTAATATAGCACCCTAAATTTAATGGTATGCTCTACCTTTTTTAGGGCCTTCATTACGTCTTTATTGTATTCCTTGTCCAAATCGGTGATTACGTAGCCCACCTCACTATCCGTAGAAAGGTATTGTCCTACGATATTCATCTCATACTTGGCCAGGACCTCATTGATGTGGGCCATAATACCTGGGATATTTTTATGTATGTGAAGAAAGCGATGGGCATTGTTCTGCTTTGGCAGACGAATGTTGGGGAAGTTAACAGCATCTACCGTATTACCGGAGTTGATATAATCCATAATCTTATTGGGCACGAAATCGGCGATATCCCGTTGGGCCTCCTCTGTGCTGCCCCCAACATGAGGTGTTAGGATTACGTTTGCGAGTCCTTGTAATTCTGTTTTGAATTCACCATTACTTCTAGGTTCCTCAGGATATACGTCTACTGCGGCACCTGATAATTTTCCACTTTTAAGCGCCTCCGTAAGGGCTGTAATATCAATGACAAATCCCCGTGATAGGTTAATGAGCATGGCACCATCCCGCATCTGGTTAATTTCGCGCTCGCCAATAAAGTTTTTGTTTGCTTGGTTGTCATCAATGTGTACGGTAACCACATCGGAAACGTTCAAAAGGTCCTCCAACGTATCACACTTTACCGCATTGCCCAAGGCAAGCTTATCCTCTATATCGTAATAGTACACCCGCATACCGATTGCCTCGGCCAAAACGGATAATTGTTTACCAATATTCCCGTACCCTACAATACCTAAGTTTTTCCCGCGGACCTCCCTGGAGTTTACTGCGGTCTTGTTCCATTGGCCTTTATGTATCTCCGTACTACGTGGAAACACATTTCGCATCAGCATAATAATTTCACCAATGGCCAATTCCACGACTGAGCGTGTATTACTATAGGGTGCATTAAAGACGACCACTCCTTTTTTCTTGGCATAGTCCAGCTCTATCTGTTTTGTCCCGATGCAGAAGGCCCCAATGACCAACAATTTATTGGCCGCATCCAAAACCCGCTTCGTCACTTGTGTCTTGGAGCGAATTCCCAATACATGGACACCTTTAATTTTTTCGATCAACTCTTCTTCAGTAAGACTATGCTTTACCAGCTCCACGGAAAAACCATCTTCGGAAAGGTTGTCAAAAGCGGCCGGATGAACATTTTCCAGCAATAGAATTTTAATACGGTTTTTAGGATAGGAAATGTTCCTGGGCAAATCGTTCACGAATAAAAACTCATCCAAGTTGGGTGCAATATGGTCGGCATTGTTCGCGGCCTTTTCACGATGCACATTCTCCGTATAAGCAAAGAATTTATGGGCAATTCCAGCTTCCCGCATTACATAATCGCTATATCCGTCCCCGATGACCTGAACCTCCCCGTCCAAATCCAACCCCTTTAGACACTCTATTTTTCCGTTATGGGAGGATAGCACATTGGTCTCATCAAAACCTATGATGTTTCCGGATTTGTCAAACTTAAAGGTATTGGCATATACGCGGTCGGATGGAATATTGTATTCCGCTACAATAGGATCTATAAACTCTTTGAAACCACAGGAAATAACATAAATATCATCTGAAAACTTCTCAAAAAACTCCTTGTTCGACGCTATGGATTTAGAGATTTTTTGGCGAAGTTCTACTACCAAACCGTCCAGGTCTTTCTTTTTTGCGTTTAGCAATTTAATCCGACGTTCCAAAGACTCCGTAAAGGAAATATCCCCGTCTATTCCCAAATTAGTGATTTCCTGAATCTTGTTGACGATTTCTTCTCGATCTGATCTTCCCTGCAAAGTCATTTCGGCTAGAACATCCAAGGCCTCTACCCTGGTTAAGGTACTATCAAAATCGAAAACGTATTTTCGGCCCATTCGAAAATTTTTAAATAAATCAAAGCGCAAAAATAAAGATTAATTTTATCCCATTGTGAAGAAGCGGGAAATAAAACATATTGTCCTTTTATGTTATTTCCCCATGCGATAGGACACTAATGTCTGATACTGTAAAAAAATTGGAATGTTTGTTTATATTTTCAAAAAGCCGATACCATCTCCGGTGCATCCATTCTCAATTTTTATTTTGTATAATGGCCTTAATGAATTCCAACTCTTCTTGGGAATACGGCGTGCCATCTTCTCGTAAAATATCGTGATGCCATATCTTCGGTTCTGTCGTAAAAGTGGAATCCCAACTTTTCCACGGGTAAATGGTATTGCTCTTTCCCGAGACAAAGCCCCAATTGATGGCGGCTATCTTATTTTTCTTTAAAATGGGCATTACATTTTCAAAAGTATTTCCGGTTCCCCTTGCTACATATTCTGTACACAAAAGTGGCCTATCATAGTTCTTCAATGCATCTACTTTTCTTTGCACATTATCCATATCGCCATCATACGCATGAAAGGATACCACATCCGAATTCTCGATCATGTAACGGTCCAAGGCAGGCAAGCTATCCAGATTACCCCAATGATCTATATTTCCTCTCCATATTCCCGTGGTTAAAGGTTGTTTTGGATTTACCTCCCTTGCCCATTGAAATACCCTCCTTAAAAGTGCCAGCGAATAGTCATGTTTGTTCTTCAGTTCCAATTTTGCCCTTCCTGGTTGCCCGGCCACATTATCCGGCTCATTATATACATCCCATACCAAGACCCTGTCATCTGTCGCAAAATGCCTTGTTACTCCTTTTATATAGCCTTCCAGTTCCTTATGTCTTGTTGTATCGCCCAATATCTCGGCCCCGGGTGCCTGTACCCAACCAGAATTGTGCACATGGGGAACCGGTTCCGGCTGTTTGCCCAATTTGGGAATAGGATGCCAAACATCGTCCAGAAGAACAAACATGGTCTTGATGCCATAGGAGTCGGCTATTTTCAAGTAACCATCAAGTCGTTTTAAAAAACCTATGGAATCTTGTTCCCATAGTAAATTGTGAAGATATACCCTATGGAGGTTCATGCCTAAATCTGCCGACCATTTCAGTTCGCGATCAATAGTTTCCGGATCAAAAGTATCTTCTTGCCAGAATTCCAATTGGTTTATGGAAGTGCTTGGGTTAAAATTGGCCCCAACCAACCAGGGTTGTTGATCGTACCATTCCCAAGCTTTTTCCTTGGACCAGCGCTGGGCCATTTCCTGTGGGGTTGGCTCTGGTTTTGTTTCCTTCTTCTCGGCACAGGAAAAAATAAAAATGGCCAGCACGGCAAATAGTACTCTCTTCATCATTCTAAAATTTTGTGTAAATAATTCCGGTTAATATGGCAATACCAAAACTTAGCAGGGTACCTATTAAGATATATTCGGTAAGCTTTCGGCTATTGCTATCCTTTAAGTCGTTAAAACGAAAAACAGATTTTGCGGTTATCAAAAGACCTATGACCTCCCATCGACCTAAAATAATAAATGCTAGCACAAACAATCGCTCTATTATCCCGATATATTTACCCGCACTTGGAAGGGATTTGTGATCCTGTTCAATCCTATCCGACATTCCTTCCAGCAATTTCCCCATGACAATGGAGGCCGGATAGCTCACAAAAACCATGGCAGTGAGTAAGGCCCAGTCAATCTTTTCGAATAAGAAAATGGTTTGTCCAATCAAATTTCCGGAATAGGCACATATATAAAGGACCAGAATGTGAAGCACCTGATCAATGAAAAAGGGAATGCTCTTCAATTTGAAAAGGGGATTGGTATATAATTTGGCCAAATCAATAAAATAATGGGAAATAGCAATGACCAATACAAGTTTCCAGTATTGAAAATTCCACAACACCAACATTGTTATGACAAAATGAATCAATACATGGAAATAAAGGTACTTGGAAGTCACTTTGTTTGCCTCCTTATGAATTACCCACCTATTGGGCTGCAATAAAAAATCACCTATTAAATGGGCCAATACCAATTTTATAAAAAGAATCATGAGCGTAACTCCTTTATGGTTTGGCTATAATATTCCAAAAGTTCATACACCAAATCCAATCTGGCCCTTTTTTGACGTTGGCTTACCGCAGATTGTTGAATATTAAGTCTCTTGGCGATCTCTTGTTGCGAAGTTTGTGGGTTTCGCAAGGCCAAAACCACGATTTCCGCCGAAACGGTACTCCAATCATCCATGAAATCCAAAGCCAATTTTAGCATTAGATTCAGTGTACTATCGTAAAATTCATGGCCGGTAGCAATGGTTAAATTCGTTTTATCCGCTTTGAGCGATTCAAAGGTCCTGCCCGAACGTTGATATGCCGGACCGTTGGATTCACTAACGCGATTACTGGCAAACGTTTCCGTGCCCAAACCTATGCCCATACGCACATCCAGGCTTTTGATGGACTTGATCAATGCCTTAATGTGTATAGAGGTTTCCAGCGCCAGTTCTTCAGGGACCCTTAACTGAAACTCATCTCCTCTGTAGATTTCCCAATCATAGGGAGACTTGCCCAACCCTAGTAGGTAATCTTTTAGAACATCCATCCATTTAGAGGTTGCATGCTTTTCCGAATTTATGATATCTCCAGTGATTATTGCGATCATATTTGTATAAGCTAAAAAGCTAATATTTACAAATATAAGCAAATTTGCTAATATTCAAAATTATAAGCAGTATTACTTATAAATACCCATTATAAGCCATATCGGTTATATCAGAACCATCGCCGCACATCAATACAATACCGGCTATACGCCTTACCAAAGATTTTTAGCAATGCCTGCTCCTCCGGTATAATTTGAAATCGATTCATATAGGCCACAAATCCCGCGGCGACCAAAATATTGAAAGCATTGCCCAAAAGTAGGCCCAAAGCCAAAAGCAACAACAACATGGCCAAGTACATCGGATTTCTAGAATACTTATAGAGTCCCGTCACTATTAAGGCCGAAGCCTTTTCAGGATTGGAGGGATCTACCGTGGTCTTTGCACGATAAAATTGGAACAAAGCCAAAACAGTAATGACAATGGCCATACCTAACAAAAAACTTATCAAGTATTCGCGTCCAAAAAAATCAAAATAGCCAAAAGTCAAATACTTGGCTACAAAATACATCAACAGTCCAAAAGACAAAAAGATAAGAACAGGAGGCACTTTCAACTTCATGGCATACATTTCACAGATGGCTAAAATTAGTATTTTTGGACTTATGCGAATAGTATTTGCCACACATAATCCAAATAAAATAAAAGAAGTACTTCATGCATTACCCAAACATATTGAAATTTTGTCCCTTGCAGACATAGACTGTACCGAGGAAATTCCAGAAACAGGACAAACCCTTGAGGAAAATGCCCTCCTAAAGGCTCAATATGTTTTTGATAATTATGGATATCCATGTTTTGCCGACGATACCGGACTTATTGTCGATGCCCTAGACGGAGCGCCCGGAGTGTACTCTGCCCGATATGCCGGAGCGCATAAAAATGCCGATGAAAACATGGCCAAGCTTCTTTCGGAAATGAAGAAAAAACCAAACCGTTCGGCAAGATTCAAAACCGTTATTGCCTTATTCCTGAATGGAGAGCAAAAACTATTCACCGGAAAAGTAGAAGGTGAAATTATACATGAAAAGAAAGGCGAGCAAGGTTTTGGTTATGACCCAATCTTTAAACCAGCAAATTTTGACCAAACCTTTGCCGAGCTGCCCTTATCGGTAAAAAACCAAATTGGACATAGAGGAAAAGCCGTCGGGAAATTAGTGGATTATTTAAAAAAGATAAGCCATACTATCCCATAACAGGTGTTAAGATATTATAAAGCGTTTACCACATCTGGAACAATACCACCCTCAATCTATGATATTTCAACCCTTTGAGTATTCCACAGCCCGCTATATGTTAATAAATAACCGTATCTTTGCCGCTTAATTGAAGCCGCCGGTATGGCAGGTGTTGCGCTGAGTCCAATGGGTTATATACGATAATCGCTCTATGCAACACACATATTTGCGATTAAGTAAAACACATTATGACAAAATTTGAAGCATTAGGGCTGCAAGAGTCCCTTTTGAATGCAGTTTCCGATATGGGTTTCGAGACTCCTTCGGAAGTCCAGGAAAAAGCAATCCCTATTTTATTGGAAGGAGAGACCGATTTGGTTGCCTTGGCCCAAACCGGAACAGGAAAGACAGCCGCGTTCGGTTTTCCCTTAATACAAAAAATCCACAAGGAAAGTAGAACCACCCAGGGACTCATCCTGTCCCCTACCCGAGAACTCTGTCTGCAGATAACCAACGAAATGCAATTGTATTCCAAATACGAAAAAAGTATTCACACGGTTGCAATTTATGGTGGGGCGAGCATTACCGACCAGGCTAGGCAAATAAAACGTGGAGCCCAGATAATCGTGGCAACACCAGGTAGAATGAAAGACATGATAGGCAGGGGCCTAGTGGATATTTCTAAAATTGATTATTGTGTCCTAGATGAGGCCGATGAAATGCTCAATATGGGCTTTTATGAAGATATAAAGGATATTCTTTCCAACACACCTAAGGAAAAATCTACGTGGTTGTTTTCTGCGACGATGCCTAAGGAAGTGGCCCAAATTGCCAAAAAATTCATGCATTACCCCCAAGAAATAACCGTTGGCACCAAAAATTCGGGAGTGGATACCGTGCAGCATGAATACTATGTGGTGGGTGGAAGGGACCGTTACCCTGCCTTGAAACGACTGGCCGATGCCAACCCGGATATATTTTCCGTTGTTTTTTGTAGAACCAAAAGGGATACTCAAAAAGTCGCCGAAAAATTGATTGAAGACGGTTATAATGCCGGGGCATTACATGGAGATCTTAGCCAAAATCAAAGGGATTTGGTAATGAATGCCTTCCGGAAGAAACAAATCCAGATGTTGGTCGCTACGGATGTTGCCGCCAGGGGTATTGATGTAGATGATGTTACGCACGTTATCAATTACCAGCTTCCGGATGAAATCGAAACTTACACCCATCGCAGTGGGCGAACAGGAAGAGCGGGAAAATCCGGTGTTTCCATGGTCATTATTACGCGAAGTGAAATGCGTAAAATAAATGCCATTGAGAAAAAGATAAAACAACAGTTTATTTCCAAAAAAATTCCGACAGGAATGGAAATCTGTGAAATACAGCTGTATCATTTGGCCAGTAAGATTAAAAATACGGAAATCAACAAGGACGTGGAAAACTATCTCCCTGCTATATATGACGTCCTACAAGGTATTGATCGAGAAGAGCTCATTAAGAAAATGGTCTCCGTAGAGTTTACACGCTTTTCCAATTACTACAACAAGGCCAAGGATTTAAACTCGTCCGAATTTGGTGAAAAAAGAAAAAAGGGCAAAGATCAAAATGGCGCCTTTTCTACAAATGGGTCGATTCGATATTTTATCAATATCGGTGAGCGGGATGGATATGATTGGATGTCCTTAAAAGACTTTTTGCGAGGCACCGTTGGCCTGGACAAAGAAGATGTTTACAAGGTCGATGTAAAGGAGAGTTTTTCCTTTTTCAATACGGATTCCGACGTTTCCGAAAAAGTGTTGTCCACTTTCACCGATCTAAAGGTCGACGGGCGGTTTGTCAACGTAGAAGTATCCAACAATCCTGGAGGTGGCCGTGGAAATAGAGGTTCCAAGGATAAAGGCCGTAGAAAAGACAGGGGGAGGGGAAAAAAAAGAGATCGTGCGCAGGGTCAAGCAACTTATTCGGGAAAAAGAAGAAGCAAAAAGAGAAAAAGCGATTTCTTTTAGTTAATTGTATATTAAAAAATACGCCTCGGCGTATTTTTTTGTTTTGTTTCGTAGCTTTATTTTGGAATTTAAAAGTTAATGTGGAAATATAAAATACTCATCTTTTTTGTCTTTCTAAGCTTCATTGGGGTTTCCCAAGAAGGGGGGGAACCATTGGAGGGGGATCAAATATCGGCGACGGTCATTAATGCACAGACCAATGTTCCTATGGAAAGTGTCCATGTGGTTAACCTTAATCAGGTTCTGGGAACCATAACCAATGAAAATGGTGAATTTTCCATAACTGCCGCTGTTAATGACACCCTTTATTTTTCATTTTTAGGCTTCAAATCCCAGAAAATTAGGGTTACAAATGATATGTTCAAGTTCAAGGACACAAAAATTGCACTTACGGAACTGGCCTATGCGTTGGAGGAGGTTATTGTAAGACCTTACCAGCTTACAGGATATTTGGACATCGACGTTAAAAACCTTCCTATAAATAATGCCTATCAATATAGCATTTCGGGTCTTTCCGTGAGCTATGAGGCAGGAAATAAGAACCCCAGCGCTGTGACTAAAGTACTGGGTGCCATATTGAATCCCGCCGATCTACTTCGTAACCTCTTCGGTAAAAAGCCAAATCAGATGCGAAAATTACGGAAGATGAAAGAAGACGATGAAATACGAAATCTCTTGGCCTCAAAGTTCGATAGAGAGACTTTAAGGGAATTTCTGCAATTGGAAAAGGTAGATATTGAGGATATCCTTAATAGCTGTAATTATTCCAAGTCTTTCATAAGAACCGCCAACGATCTTCAAATATTGGACGCCATTAGCAGCTGTTATGAAGAATTCAAGGTCTTGAACCGAACAAAATAATTTTTTTGATTTCCCCACTGCATTTTATAGCTTTAGACAAAATAGAATGCCCATGAGAAAACTACTTATTGCTAGTATCGTGCTCCCCATTTTTTTAGCCTGTAAAAACGACAAAAAAGAATCCGCTCAACAGACCATGGTTATAAGAGATTCCATGCCCGAGCCCAGCAAAGAAAAACCCTTTGTATGGGAAGGCGCCAACATCTATTTTTTATTGACCGATCGTTTCAACAACGGAAATCCCAAAAACGATATAAACTTTGAAAGAACGGATTCTACCGGTACATTGCGAGGTTTTATGGGTGGGGATCTTGAAGGAATAACAAAAAAAATAGAGGAAGATTATTTCTCTGATCTTGGCATAAATGCCATTTGGTTCACTCCCGTGGTTGAGCAAATTCATGGCGCTACGGATGAGAGTACCGGTAACACCTACGGGTATCATGGATATTGGGCGAAGGATTGGACCGCCCTAGACCCAAATTTTGGGACAAAAAAAGACTTGGAAAATTTGGTCAAGACCGCCCATAAAAAGGGAATACGAATTCTGATGGATGTTGTTTTGAACCATACAGGGCCTGTTACTCCTAAAGATCCTGTTTGGCCCGAGGACTGGGTACGCATAGATCCTACCTGTGAATTTACCACATACGAAAATACGACCGCCTGCACATTGGTGGACAACCTACCGGACATACGGACGGAATCGGATGAACCTGTGGAGCTACCCGATGCACTTCTTGCAAAATGGAAAGAGGAAGGGAGGTTGAGCCAGGAATTGGATGAATTACAGTTGTTCTTTGAACGAACGGGATATCCAAGGGCCCCAAGATTTTATATTATAAAATGGCTTACGGATTATATACACGATTTAGGAATTGATGGATATAGGGTAGATACGGTAAAACATGTAAACGAAAATGCTTGGGCCGATCTTTACAAAGAGGCCGCGCATGCCTTTGAAACTTGGAAGAAGAAACATCCAAACGATGTTTTGGACGATAAACCCTTTTACATGGTAGGCGAAGTCTACAATTATGGCATCTCTGGAGGCAGGGAGTTCGACTTCGGGGATAGGAAAGTAGACTTTTATGACCATGGCTTTAAAAGTCTTATCAATTTTGAGTTAAAGAAGGACGCCATTAAGGATTATGAAACTATTTTTAAGAAGTACAGTGGTCTATTGCATACCAAACTCAAGGATAAGAGCGTGGTGAATTATCTCACTTCCCATGATGATGGAGAGCCGTATGATATGGAAAGAAAAAATCCAATAAAGGCGGCCAACATACTTTTGCTTACCCCTGGTGCTTCTCAAATATATTACGGGGACGAAACCGCAAGAAGCCTTATTATTGATGGAACCATGGGGGATGCCACTTTACGTTCATTTATGAATTGGGAAGAGTTGGACAGCTTGTCCACGACCCAGAATATTTTGACACATTGGCAAAAGTTAGGGAAATTTAGAAGGGATCATCCAGCCGTAGGCGCAGGAAAGCATAAAAGGTTGGGCAAAAAACCATATGTTTTCAGTAGAACCTTCATTGATGGGGATTTCAAGGATAAAGTAGTAATAGGATTGGACTTGCCAAAAGGAAAAAAATCGCTTTGGGTCAAAGGTTTTTTCGGAGATGGTACCAAACTTTATGATGTATATTCGGATACAGAAGTAATGGTACAGAACGGAAAAGTTATTTTGGAAAACGACCATGATATTGCCCTGTTGGAACTTCCAAAAAACTAACGTATCCTATGCTTTTTTGATACAAGGGGCAGAAGCCGATTGTTTCATGCTTTATGTTCAGCTCCTGGAATGAAGGGCCATCCTGTTGTTTTCGGTATCTTGTATTAGAGCCATAAAACCATGTCCCTCCCCGATTTCGGTTTTCTTTTTTAGAATCATACCACCGGCCTCTTCCACCCTAGCCAGTTCTATATTGACGTCTTTGCTCGAAAAATAGAGTAAAGGTCCATGTGTTGGGCTGGTGTTATACATTTCATGCTGTACCAATGAGCCTGATGCCCCAGATTTGTTTGGTGCATCTGGAAACCATCCCATTATGAGACCATCCAAATCATGAACGGAAATCTTGATGTCAAAAACAGTTTCATAAAATTTCCTGGCCCGCTCCATATCGGTAACGGGTATTTCAAACCATCCTACCATGTTGTAGTCCACACCCCTCATTTTTCGAGATTTGACTTAAGCGTTGCAAGACCTTCCTCAAAATCCTTCCCTACCATTTTGTCCATACTCATAAACAGCATCATGATACTCATAGGAAATTTGGTTTTTCCCGAAAAGCCCCAAGTAACTTTGGTTTTTCCGTCCCCATCCTTGACCTCCATATAACAATCCGAAGTAGATTTCCAAGGCTTCAAAAAACGCAATTCGGACTCTACCCGTTCGCCTTCCACAATTTTGGTGATTTCTTGTTCTCCCTCTCCTACTTCTTTGTTACCGTTCCAATAACTCATTGCGCCTACTTCCCCATCCGTTCCTGTGAATTTCTTCTCCATATTGGGGTCCTTCTTTGCCCAAGGAGACCATTCATCCATCTTTTTCAATGATTTTAGGTATTCAAAAACTTCCTCTTTTGGCTTTGAGATTTTTATAGACCTGGAAACATCATAGGTCTTCGGCGCTAGCAACGCCAATACCAAAAGTAAAACAATTATTCCCGCAAGAATGTAAAGTACAATAGTCATTTGCCTAGTTATTAGTTAGTTATTGGAACAATGTAAGAAAAAAAATCAATTCTAACCATGGTATCTTTTTAATATTTCATCTATGCTTTTAATAGATTTTTTCGTCCAGTCCAACCGTTTCTCCAATTTTTCGTTTTCAGACAACTGCCAGGAAAGCTTTGACTTTCTCAGCTTTTCGGTAAGGACTTGAAGGAGTATGGCGGCAGATACCGAAACATTCAAACTTTCGGTGAATCCAACCATGGGTATCCTTAAAAATCCATCTGCAGCCTGCATAACGTCATTGCTTATTCCCTCCTTTTCAGTGCCAAAGAATAGCGCTGTCCTAGTTTCTATTTGAAAATTCCCCAATGAACAGGAGTCCATATGGGGCGTTGTGGCAATAATTCGGTATCCGCTTTCTTTTAACCTTGCCAAACAATCTTTGGAATTCCCATAGCGATGTACGTCTACCCATTGTTGTGCCCCCATGGCAATATTCTTGTCCAATCGCTTTCCAAATCGATTCTCGATGACGTGGGCCTCCTGTATCCCAAAAACCTCGCAACTGCGAATAATGGCACTGGTATTATGAAATTGAAATACATCCTCAATGCCCACAGTAAGGTATTTTGTACGCTTTTCCAAGACCTCCAAAAACCGTTCTTTGCGCTCAGGGCTAATGAAGCCTTCCAAGTATTTCAAAAGTTCCAGATTTGTCATATGTCGAATATAATAAAAACCTTATTTTTAGAAAGATGAAGAAAAAAGTAGTAGTTCTCACCGGTGCAGGAGTAAGTGCAGAAAGCGGTATAAAAACATTCCGCGATGCCAACGGTTTATGGGAGGGACATGACGTTATGGAGGTAGCATCCCCACAAGGTTTTGCCAGTAATCCTGAATTGGTGCTGGACTTCTACAACCAGAGACGCAGACAACTATTGGAGGTAGCTCCCAATGCGGCCCATAGGGCCCTAGTGGATTTAGAGGCACACTTTAGCACGACCATTGTTACCCAGAACATCGATAATCTGCATGAAAGGGCAGGAAGCAGCCATGTAGTACATTTGCACGGCGAATTGCTTAAAGTACGAAGTACAGGAAACCCAAACCTAATTCTGGATTGGAAAGAGGATTTGAATTTAGGTGATGTATGTGAGAATGGCCATCAATTACGTCCACATATCGTTTGGTTTGGAGAGCAGGTCCCTATGATAGAAACGGCCATAGAAATCACTGGCCAAGCCGATGCATTGCTTATTATCGGAACCTCCATGCAAGTTTACCCGGCAGCGGGATTATTGCAATATGCACCTGGTGGAGTGCCCATTTACTTTATCGACCCGAGGCCCAACCTGGAATCTAACGATTATAGTAATCTTACTGTTTTAGCGGAAAGGGCTTCGGTTGGGGTACCTATTGCGGTATCTCGTTTAATTGATACAATGACCTAGTCTTTTTGGCCCAAGCGATCAGGGCTTCGCACTGTTCTTTGGTCAATCTTGCATTTTCATGGGTCCATGTGTATTCCTTCAGGGGCATTTCAGCATTCTCGATCATTTCTATGACCTCATCCAGTTTGTGATCCTTCTTTTTAACGGAATAACTATCCCATTCGGAAAAATTCAAATGCTTTTTGCCATCCTCCACATGATAGGCCAACCAAAAGGAAACAGGGGCAACATTATTGTACCAAGGATATTCCGTATGGTTACTATGGCAATCATAGCAGGACTCTTGTAATACGATTTCCAACTCGGAACCAGGATTGGTTTCGCTGAGAAAGATACCGGTGTGATGTCCTTGTGCCAGGTTCTTTTCCGGCCTATAGAACTGCATGGCTACAAAAATGACCAATAGCACTAAGGAAATTTTTTTTAACGTTTTCATGATTTTATATTTGAGGTAAAACGAAAATACAATTTTTGTGACCAAAACGGAATTATATCGATCTTTGGACTATGTAGATGCCACAAGGGAAAAACGTACCCGGATGGCATCACTGATTTTGATTGACCCTGGCTTAATCCATCCATTGCTCGAAATTATTTTTGAAGACGAGAATCCTGTTTCTCCCAGAGCTTCTTGGGTACTTGAGTTTACGCTCAAAAAAAAACTGCACTACATTTACCCCCATTTGAACTTTTTCACTACCCATGTAAGCGATGTTCGCCTTGACTCTTCCGTAAGACCCTTGGCCAAAATTTGTGAATTCCTTACAAAAGCCTATTTTTCAAAAATGAAGAACGAAGCGCAAGATGTAATGCGAGAGAAGCACTTGAAGGCCATTACTGCTGCGTGCTTTGATTGGCTTATCGGAGAGCACAAAGTAGCGGCAAAGGCTTACTCAATGACCTCTTTGCTTTTAATGGGGCAAAAATTCGATTGGATACATCCCGAACTAAAAATGATTCTGGAGCAGAACTATTCGGATGGAAGTGCCGCGTATCAGGCCCGGGCCAGAATGACGTTGGCCAAAATAAAATAAGAGCTCCCAAATAGTACTATGGCAAAAAAGAACTTCCAGGATTTACGGAACAAAATGTAAACCCTGCCCTTTGAATAATTTAACTTATAAAGTATAAACTTTTAAACTCCCTCGCATATAAGTATCTTTGCAACTTCCTTTAAACCACCAATTTTAGAATAGATGTCCTTGAATCCTTTAAACGCAATTTCACCTATAGATGGTCGGTATAGGGCCAAAACGGACGCTTTGGCCCGTTTTTTTTCTGAAGAAGCCTTAATAAAATACCGTGTACGGGTAGAAATTGAATACTTCATTGCTCTTTGTGAGATTCCCTTACCCCAGCTACGATCGTTCGACGTTTCCAAATTTGATAATCTAAGGGAAATCTATCAAAATTTTGAAACGGCCCACGCCGCCGATATTAAAGAGATTGAAAAAATCACCAATCATGATGTAAAGGCCGTTGAGTATTTTATCAAAAAGCAATTTGACTCCCTTGGATTGCAAGAATATAAGGAATTCATCCATTTTGGACTCACTTCCCAGGATATCAATAATACGGCTATTCCATTATCCATAAAGGAGGCCTTAAACGATGTATACGTGCCGCACTACCTGGAAGTATTTGAAAAGCTAAAGGAATTGGCCGAAGAATGGAAAACAATTCCCATGTTGGCACGGACGCATGGTCAACCCGCTTCCCCTACCCGACTCGGAAAGGAAATAGCGGTCTATGTAGAGCGATTAAAAGAACAGTTTAACCTGCTTAACGACATTCCCAGTGCTTCCAAATTTGGCGGTGCCACCGGAAACTTCAATGCCCATAAGGTGGCCTATCCCAAAATGGACTGGAAATTATTTGGAAAAGAATTTGTGCAGAACAAACTGGGGTTGCACTATTCCTTTCCCACCACACAAATAGAACACTATGATCACATGGCGGCTCTTTTTGATGGCTTAAAACGAATCAATACGGTGATTTTAGATTTGAACAGGGATTTTTGGACCTATATTTCCATGGATTATTTTAAGCAAAGAATCAAGGCAGGGGAAGTCGGATCTTCAGCCATGCCCCATAAGGTAAATCCCATCGATTTTGAAAATTCAGAAGGAAATCTTGGGATTGCCAATGCCCTATTTGAACATTTATCCGCAAAGCTTCCCGTTTCCCGATTGCAACGCGATTTGACGGATAGTACGGTTCTTAGAAATATTGGTGTGCCGTTCGCCCATACCATTTTGGCATTTCAGTCCACTCTGAAGGGATTGAACAAACTATTGCTTAACAAAGATAGATTTGAGCAAGATTTGGAGAACAATTGGGCCGTGGTCGCCGAGGCCATTCAGACCATCCTACGTCGTGAGGGTTACCCTAATCCCTATGAAGCATTAAAGGGATTGACCCGAACCAATGAAAGAATCAACCAGGGATCCATTGCCCAATTTATAGACACCCTGGAAGTCTCCGATACAATCAAAGTTGAATTAAAGGCCATTACCCCAAGTAATTATACGGGCATATGAAAAAATCCGGCCGTTTTACAGCAGCCGGATTTTACTTGATATTTGCGTATAGGTAAGGTTAGCCTTCCTTATGAATTTCAACAGAATGTGGATAAGGAATTTCAATACCTGCTGCATCAAGGGCCAATTTGGCTCCTTCATAAGTAGCGAAATATACATCCCAATAGTGCTCTGGCTTGCAATACGGCCTAACGGCAAAATTCACCGAACTGTCCGCCAATTCCATTACATTTACCGAAGGTGCCGGATCTGATAACACTTGGGGGTTTGAAGTAAGGACTTCCATAAGAACGGCTTTCGTCTTTTTAATGTCCTCCCCATATCCTACGCCAACAACGGTATCCACACGAATCTTGCCTTCTTCGGTATAATTGATAATGTTCCCATTGGCCATGGCCCCATTGGGGACAATGGCCAACTTGTTTTCCGGGGTAGTAAGTTTTGTAGTAAAAATTTCTATTTCCTTTACCACTCCCAAAACGCCTTGGGCCTCTATAAGGTCACCTATACGATACGGTTTAAAGATCATTATCAGAACACCCCCCGCAAAGTTGGAAAGCGATCCCTGAAGGGCCAAGCCTACTGCCAAACCTGCTGCTGCTATAACGGCTGCAAAGGTGGTGACGTCAACACCAAGCGTTGAAATAACGATAATAATGAGCAGCACCTTCAATGCCCAGGAAGCCATATTCAACAAGAAACGTTGAAGTGACTCGTCATAACTACTTTTACTCATTACTTTACGCGTGGTGCCGATAATCTTTTTAATAATCCAAGAACCAATAATGTAAATTAAGATAGCACCCAATACCTTGGGGCCATATTCAATGACAAAGTCCAATCCCTTGTTCATCCAAACTTCAGCTTCTTCCATAACGGTATAATTTTAGTTAGTGTTAATGGTGTTCAATATAGCAATTTAGCCCTGAAAAGAAAACGCTTTTATTAACTACCCACCCAAACTCGAGCTAGCATAAACAAAGACCGCTTTGGGAAATCCCAAAGCGGTCTTTGTTTACTGTGTTGAATACCGAATCAGCCTTTGAGAAAAGAACCAATATCCGCAAGGCCTTCTCCCCTATAGTCCGATTTTTCAAGGGCTTGAATGAACTGAACCAACTTGGCAGGGTTCATATTTTTTCCCAAGATACGAACCAACATAAATCCCTTTTCATCACTATCCCCATAAATAATAACTTCGTCAATGGCATCCTCATCGCCGAGATACTGCACCGTACCCTTCCCATAACTTGTATTCACCTTCATTAATTCGGTAAACTTGCCATTGCCCAGAATTGCCTTTACGTTGGCTTTTTCTATTTTATATTCCGCCACATTTTCAGTAGTCTTCTTAAATGCCAGAATATTCATCTTTCGCAAAGTTTCCAGTGCTTCGCGTTGCTCATCGTTTAGTTCTGTCTTCTCTACATTGAGTAGGCTTACCGGAAGGTCCACCGATAAAAAGTTGGGATTGTCCGCATTGTCAACATAATACTCTTGAAGGCTACGATTGGACGTACAGGCTGCCAAACCCAATAAAAGCGAAAGAACAAAAATTGATTTTATAATTTTCATAGGTATTAGTTTAAATGGCCTTGGCAAAGGCCTACTATTATTAATTTTTTCATTTTTCACTTACCTTGTTCAATTCATCCGGAAGGTTCATTTTCTTGGTAAGGGCACTAACTTTGTTCAAATCGATATCACCTGTGAGCGAAACCAAAATGGATTCAAATTTTCTACCGTCGATGTCCATGTGGGAATCGTCGATTCCCTGGACGAACATCAACAGTTCATATACATGATCGTCACTCCTTCCATTTTTGATATAAAACTTTACATTGGTATCCTTATCCTTTACGCGCATCAACTCTTCCAATGAAGAGGATTTTATGTACTTTCTAAGGGTTTTGTGCATATCCGTAGACACTCCCTTGTCCTCGGTAATGAACACTTTTATACCGTCTAGACCCCTTGCCAAATCCAAAAAGTCCTTGGCCTCCTTATCGCCATCGTCAATCTCAATTGAACTTACGAGATTGATCAATCCCTTGTTGATAACTACAGATCCCACGTTGTCCATGTCCTCGTATTTATCAAAGATCGATTGGGAAAAGCCCAGTAATGGTGCTACCGTAATTAAAAATACTACAACTACTTTTTTCATGATGATTGTTTTTGATTGATGAATGATTCTATTAATTTCCTTTTTTCCCAGCCTTGTTCAATTCCTCGGGAAGGTTCATTTTATTGGTAAGGGAACCTATTTTGTTCAGATCTATATCACCTGTCAAGGACAGCAGTACGGTTTCTATCTGTCGCCCATTGAGCTCCACATCCTTCATTTCTTCCCGGTCCTTTATCCCGGTAACGAACATTAAAAGTTCCCGGACATGGTCGTCATCCTTTCCTGGTCGTATATAAAATTTCACATTGGTATCCTTATCCTTTACGCGCATCAACTCTTCCATGGAAGCCGATCTTAAATATTTATCTACCGAAGATTTCATATCTGCGGAAATGTTCTTGTCTTCCGTAATAAATACCTTAAGGTTATTCAGACTCTTGGCGATATCCATAAATTCCTGGGCTTCGGGGTCATCTACCTCAACATCGATTTTGGCCAGGAGATTAAACATACTCTTATTCACCACTACGGCGCTCACATTGTCCAAATCCTCATATTTATCAAATAGGGACTGGGAAAACCCGATCAAGGGCAAAGCTGCAATTAGACTTGCTATAATAAATTTTTTACTGTTCATGATCTTAATTTTAATTGTTGTTGTAAATTTTTTGTTTTGTTTTTTCAAACTGATTTAAATAGGCCATTTTTTCGGTACCGCGACCAAAGTTCTCGGCCAAGAGGTCCAGTGCCTTTCTCGTTTCCTGATAGACAAATTCCGCCTCTTTTTGTTCTTGGTAATCCCTATGGCGATCGAGGCCAAAATAGATGCCAAATGCAAGAACTGCAACCGCCGCTACGGAAATCCACTTATAATAATTTTTTCTAGGTTGTAGAGGAACCGATTTGGTAAACCGTTCTTTTTTGGCATTGGAAAAATACTGGAACAAGGGGGTATACTGTTCAAGATGAGCTGGTATTTTTTCTTGGGAAAAATACACCTTTAGCATTTCCTCCTCGGCTACCGTAGTGGAAGCTTCAAAATACTTTTCCAATAATTTTTCAATATTATCCAATTCCATAACTATGTTTTTGCATCAATTTTTCCCTTACTGTTTTCCTAGCCCTGGAAAGGGCTACCCTAACCGTACTTGGTTTCATATCCAGCATTTCGGCAATTTCATCATAATCGTACTCTTCTACGTCCCTCAGCTGTAACACCATTTTTTGTTGTTCCGGCAATTCTACCATTATTTTTTGTACCCATAGTGCGCTATCCTTTACCTCCACCTGTTTTTGCAAGGGAGTGCCGGTCTCACCGTAATTGCTATGGACCAATTTTAAATTTCCTGCTTGTCTTGACTTTAATCGATCTAAACAGAAATTTTTGGTCATCGTCATAGCAAAGGCTTCTACGTTCTTATAACTCCCTATCATCTCATTTTTGGACCATAGTTTCAACAGAATCTCCTGGGTAGCGTCCTCGGCTTCCTCGGTAGAGACCAGTAAACGTTTGGCAAGCCTATAAAGCTTGTCTTTAAATGGCATTACCACATTCAAAAATTCCGATTGTCGCATTTTGGTTCGGTTATTGCTATTACTATGCCATAATGGATTACAATAGCAAGACGAGGCACCTTCAGTTTTGTTACAAAAAATTTTTTTTTGCCCAATATGTAAGTAATTTGGGCAACCATAAACTAATTAACTGCGTATATTATACGTAAACGTACAATATAAATCCAATATCTTTTGTTATACTAATTGGAATGATTATTGAACGGGAAATTGTTTAAAATAAAGCTATGAAAAGACTATTGTTCCTGTTCTTGGCAGGACTATTTGTATTGGTATCCTGTAAAAAGAGCGATGATACCATTATCCCTGAAACAGAGGGCCAACAGGGCGGGCCACCACTGGAAAGTACAAGGTCCCTAGCGGATTATCCTGCCCAAAATTTTATGTGGCAGACCATGAACCTCTATTATTTTTGGCAAGCGGACGTTCCGGATCTTGCGGATACCAAAATCGATGATATCGAAGCCTATGTGGAGTTTTTATCGTCAGAACCAGATCCGGCGGACTTTTTCTATAGTATATGCAACAATCACGAAGTAATTGTGGGAGAAGATGCAGCAATAGACCGTTTCTCCGTTGCCGTTGAAAATTATAGGAATTTAGTAAACAGCCTACAAGGCGTCTCTAGAAGTAATGGCTTGGAGTTTCAACTGTACCTATTTCAAGACAGTAATGACATTTATGGCGTGGTTACCTACGTAGCTTTGGATTCCGACGCTTCCACCAAGGATATCAAAAGAGGGGATATTTTTGTAGGGGTCAACGGTCAAAATCTGAATCTCGGTAATTACTTGGATCTATTATTTGGCAATGAGGATACCTACACATTGAACATGGCCGACCTTATTGACAATACCATAACCGACAATGGTAACGAAGTAACCCTAACGAAAATTGAGAATTTCGCCGAAAATCCAATTTTGGCCTCCAGGGTGATCGAGCAATCTGGAAACAAAGTAGGGTATCTCATGTACAATTCGTTTTTAGCGGCGTATGATGAACAGTTGAATGACGTTTTCGGTGATTTTAAAAACCAGGGCATTAATGAACTTGTTCTCGACCTGAGGTATAATGGGGGCGGTCGCGTTACATCGGCGATTCAAATCGCAAGTTCAATTTATGGGGCAAGGACCGATGAAGTATTTATACGGCCACGTTTTAATAGCAAATTACAGCCGGGCAATGGTCAACCGAACAATTTTACGGCCACTACCTTGGAAGGTACTGCAATTAACGAATTAAATCTAAACAGAGTCTTTGTAATTACCACGGGTGCCACGGCCTCTGCAAGTGAATTGGTCATTAACGGACTGGAACCGTATGTTGATGTCGTACAGGTAGGTACGACTACAGTCGGCAAGAACGAGTTCTCTAATACCTTTGTGGACGATCCCGAAAATGGAAATTTCTATGATCCCGATCGCGAAAACCGCATAAATCCAGACAACCAATGGGGTATCCAACCGTTATTGGGACGAAGTGAAAATGCCGATGGTTTTTCAGATTATACCGCTGGTTTATCTCCTGATTTCGAACTTGAGGAAGATATTGCTAATTTAGGAACTTTGGGAGACCCCTCCGAGCCCCTTTTAGCATTGGCCTTGAGCCGTATATCCAGCCAGAGCTCCAAAATAAGTTTGCAACCTGCCTTTACGGCCGAGGTGTTTTCAAATTCCATATGGTTTAAACCTACAAACAACAAAGCATTGATGGATGGCCTA
Organism: Ulvibacterium sp.; assembly: GCF_028285715.1. Taxonomy (GTDB): domain Bacteria; phylum Bacteroidota; class Bacteroidia; order Flavobacteriales; family Flavobacteriaceae; genus Ulvibacterium. Next base: position 280,777 of record NZ_JANQOO010000035.1, on the reverse strand, counting down.
TTAGAGCCGCGCCACTAAAACCCCAACAAAAATTGTATGATATTTAATAATCGCCCCTTTAGCAAGAAACTTAAATTGTTTCTTTTCTTACCCATAGCCCTTTTGGGCATTTCCTGTAGTAATGATGATGGCACAGGAGGATTTGTACTTCCTAGGACCGCCACAGCGGACCAAAGCTTGGTAGAGGCCGATATTACGGTACAGAACTTCATGTGGAAGGCCATGAATTTTTGGTATTTCTGGCAGGCCGAAGTCCCTAACTTGGCTGATGACGCTTTCGCTCTCGACTCCGAAGGATCTAGATTGTATACCGAATTTTTAGCTTCAGAGGACAACCCTACCGACTTTTTCAACCGGCAGTTGCTCTTTAATCAAGACCGGTTCAGCTTCTTGGCCGAAGACTATGAAACCTTGACGAGATCCCTGGCAGGCATCTCAAGAAGCAACGGGCTGGAATTCGGACTAGTAAGTCTTTCGGATAATAATGAAATTTTCGGCTATGTTCGATACATAGTACCTAATTCCAATGCCTCCACCAAAGACATAAGCCGAGGGGACATTTTTACGGGTGTTGACGGACAGACCTTGAACAATGATAACTATACAGACCTGTTATTTGGGGAAAATGATACATATACCCTGAACATGGCCGATATAAATGGTGCTGTCGTTACTCCAAATGATAGGGAGGTCACCTTGACCAAACAGGAGAACCTTGCGGAAAACCCGGTCTTTCTTACTCGCTCCTTCGATATTAGCGGCGAAAAAATCGGGTATCTCATGTACAATGGTTTTACCAATGAATATGATGAGGACCTTAATAATGCCATGGGAGAACTTAAGTCAGCCGGAATTACCAATCTCGTACTAGATCTTCGCTATAATCCTGGGGGTTCGGTAAATACGGCTCGTTTGCTTTCCAGCATGGTCTATGGTACAAACACCAGTGATCTTTTTCTAAGGGCAAGATACAATGATAGGCTACAACCTTTGTTCAATGCAGGGGACCTTGAGCGCAATTTTACGGACAAATCGAGTGATGGCTCCGCGTTAAACAGATTAAATTTGAACAAGGTATATATACTTACCTCTAGAAGTACGGCATCTGCCAGCGAATTGGTTATCAACGGACTTGCCCCTTATGTTGATGTGATACAAATTGGGGAAACTACTCGAGGTAAAAATGAGTTTTCCGTGACTATGGTAGATGACCCTGACCATTCCGGAGCGCCCTACGTCTACAGCCCGGAACGCGAAAACAAAATAAATCCCAACAACCGATGGGCCATACAACCCCTTATCGGAAGGAATGAGAATGCTGATGGTTTTTCAGATTATACCTCAGGATTGGCCCCGGATATAGCGTTAACGGAAGACCTGACCAATCTAGGGGTACTCGGGGATCTTAACGAACCGCTGCTGGCTAGGGCCATCCAGGATATAACAGGATCTACATCTAAACGAAGTTTTAGCGTTAAAGTGCCGGCAAACGTGATAACCAGTTCCAAAATGTTCACTCCGGTCAAGGACAATATGTACGTGGATGACGTTCCCAAATTGGATTTGTCCCTTTTGGAGTAGTACTGCATTTCTAAAAACAAAAAGCAGCTTGCCAAAATCAAGCTGCTTTTTGTTTCCTAATTTTAGCGGTTATCCATTCTTTTCCCACATACTTCTGTTCCATCAACGCGATTAAAAATCAATATCCCTCCTGCAATAGCTATCCTACTTTATAATAAAACACGCACCAGGGAAAAGAAAGAAAACTGCCTTGGAAATCCCCGTAAACTTTTCAAATAAAAGGAATTCGAAAAATTGTTACCAACAAATACGCTAAGTTTTGATTCGTAATCCGGTTCCCTTCAGACAGAAAAAGTAGGTTTCGCATTATTCAAGTTTTAACATTCAAACCCGTATCTTTACTCTTGAGAATTAGCGAAAATAATGAGCGAATCTATAATATATCTTATAGTAGGGCTGGTGTGTTCAGGACTCGGTTTTCTATTGGGCCATTACATCCAAAACTTAAAGACAAAATCCAATCAAAGTGCATTGGAAGAACGTGAACAGCAGCTACGGAGCAATGTTACGGTTCTTGAGGGTAGATTGAACAATGTCGAAGAACTCCGCACACAACTACAATCCGAAAAGGAAATGTTAGGAAATCAAATCGTCCGCTATCAGGCTGATTTGGAAAACCTGCAGACAAAAAACTCTGAACAAAGGGAAGAAGTAGAAAAATTGCAGGACAAGTTCACCAAAGAATTCGAAAATCTGGCCAACAAGATCTTGGATGAAAAGAGCCTAAAATTTACAGAACAGAATCAAAAAAATATCAAAACCATCCTTAATCCCTTACAGGAAAAAATTCAGCTCTTCGAAAAAAAGGTGGAAGAAAGCCAAAAGGAGAATATCAGCATACACTCTGCTTTAAAAGAACAATTGTTAAATCTTCAAAATCAAAATCTTAAGATTACCCAGGAGGCTGAGAACTTGACCAAGGCACTAAAGGGCGATAGCAAAATGCAGGGTAATTGGGGCGAATTGGTCTTGGAAAGGGTTTTGGAAAAATCGGGCCTGGAGAAGGACAGGGAATATTCGGTCCAACAAAGCTTTACTTTGGATGATGGAACCCGGGTATTGCCGGACGTTATCATTCATCTTCCCGATGGGAAAAAAATGATCGTGGATTCCAAGGTTTCATTGACCGACTATGAACGATACATCAATGCAGAAGAAAATCTACGGGAAAAATTTCTTAAGGATCATATCAATTCTCTAAGAAAGCATGTGGACCAACTATCCGCCAAGAAATACGAAGACCTCTATGAAATGGAAAGTCCGGATTTTGTACTGATGTTCGTGCCTATAGAGCCTGCATTCGCTATTGCAATAAACCACGATAACTCCTTGTATAACAAGGCGTTTGAACAGAGCATAGTTATTGTTACCCCTTCTACCTTATTGGCAACTTTACGGACCATAGACAGCATGTGGAACAACGAAAAGCAACAACGGAATGCCATAGAAATTGCTAGACAGGCCGGAGCCCTGTATGATAAGTTTGAAGGCTTTGTTTCGGATTTGACCAAAGTGGGTAAAAAAATGGACGATGCCAAAACGGAGTACAAAGGGGCAATGAACAAGTTAGTCGAGGGTCGGGGCAATATTATTACCAGTATAGAACGATTGAAGAAAATGGGAGCCAAGGCCAAAAAATCCATTCCCGAACCAATTTTAAAGCGCGCCCAAGAAGACGATTTTGAAGAACCCAAGTTAAAATTGTAAACGATATCCTCCCGAAACCTATTCCTATGAAAAAAGCATTATTTATTACCCTAGGAGCTATAGTGGCCCTGTTTTTGATCGTATACGCCTTCATTTATTTCGTTCCTTATAGTCAGGGTTATCGCTCGGGCGAATTGATTAAATTCAGCAACAAGGGTGTATTGGTCAAAACGTGGGAGGGAGAAATAAGTCAGGGAATATCCGGAGCACAGATTTTTTCATTCTCCGTTTTGGATAAGGAAAAGGAGATTATTCAACAATTAAAGGACTATCAGGGCAGGTACGTTAAAGTAACCTATATGGAACGTTTTGCCACCTTTTTTTGGTTGGGCGATACCAAATACTTCATTACCGAAGTCCAAGAAGAACGGTCCCCTCATTTTAGAAACTAAATGGATTTAGGCAATTCAAACTTGTATTTTAAACGTTAACCATGGAATCATTTAAAACCGCCCGTGAATCGCGTGTGTCCATTACGGAATTAATGCTCCCCTCCCATTCCAATTTCGGAGGGAAAATACATGGTGGTCATATTCTAAACCTTATGGACCAAATCGCCTTTGCTTGTGCCTCCAAACATTCCCAAAGATATTGCGTTACAGCCTCCGTAAACCGGGTGGATTTCTTAAACCCCATAGAAGTAGGCGAGTTGGTTACCTTAAAGGCCTCCATTAATTATACGGGACGAACTTCAATGGTGGTTGGTGTTCGGGTAGAATCCGAGAATATAACAACCGGGAAGCGAAAGCATTGTAATTCCTCCTACTTTACTATGGTGGCAAAGGATGAAAAAGGCAAAAGCGTACCTGTACCGGGTTTAATCCTAGACGGAGAGCAAGGCATACGACGTTTTTCCCGGAGCAAAATCCGTAAGGAAGAGGCTTTTGAACGGGATACCCGATTTGACGAAGCCGCTTTTAAGCCGGAAGAACACCTTGGGCTATTGAAAGGTGAAAACGTTAAGATTGATCTGGGCTAATTCCTTGGGCTGCGGCCTGATCTAAAAACCACCTTAAGTTTCCTGAAGTGGGGGATACCAAACTTGCCGGGTAATTTGTGTAATTTCCCTCCCTTTGAATGATTTCCCGCACCTTTTCGGCCTTATTATTCCCGGTGACCAAGAAAGCTACTTCCTTCGCGATATTGATGACCTGACCTGTAATCGTAATACGCTTTTGTCCTGATTCAGGATGTGTTGCCACTACACAGTGTTCCGAAGCATCCCAAAGGCCAATTTCATGGGGGAATATGGAAGCCGTATGGCCATCATCTCCCATTCCCAAAATTACCAAATCAAATTGCGGAATGCCACTTATCCTGTCCAAATTGATTTCCAAGAGATTGGCATAGCGGTAAGCTTCCCGTAGTGGTTCTGCCTCACCCAAAATCCGATGGATATTTTCCTCGGCCAGCCCTATTTTTGAAAAGAGATGTTCTACGGTCATCTTATAATTACTCTGGTCATCCGTTGGCGGAACACAACGTTCATCACCCCAATAAAAATGAATCTTGGCCCAATCGATTCCGTCCGCAAAATCCGACGCCAAGACATCAAAGACTATTTTAGGGGTACTCCCTCCGGAAAGGGCAACATGAAAGATATCCTTTCCCTTGACCAAATCTGCCAGGAACTTCGAAAACTCCTGCGCAACTTCGTTTTTATCTTTGTAAATCTTCGTTTCCATATAAAATCGTATTCAATATCTATTACCGCTTTCAACCCATTATCCACCAACATCCGACATCTAACAAATCACACAGAACCCCGGATCATCGGCCAAATTTTCACTTGGATTGCGCCACATGCCTACACCATCTATAAGCTCATCCGCATTGGTAGGCCCCCATACTCCGGCAGAGTATCCATAGGTACGTACCTCCTTACCATTTTTCCAATAGTCCAAAATAGGATCTACGAATTCCCAGGCAGCCTCTACCTCATCCGCTCTTGCATATAAAGTCGCATCCCCTTGCATGGCATCCAATAAAAGGCGCTCATAAGCCTCCATCACACGGTTTTCCACCAAATTGGAATAGTAAAAGTCCAAATTGGCCCGTTCCACCTTAAAGCCCTGTCCGGGCACCTTAACCCCAAATTTTATCAACATTCCCTCGTCGGGCTGAATCCGAATAATCAACTTATTTTCTTTGTTAAAGGCCACCGTATCCTTAAAAATCTGATGATGCGGTGTCTTAAAATGGATGACCACTTCGGTAACTTTGGTAGGCATACGTTTGGCGGTGCGCACATAAAAGGGCACATCGGCCCAGCGCCAATTGTCCACAAAGAATTTAATGGCGGCATAGGTCTCGGTAGTCGATTCCGGATCTACCCCTTCCTCCTCCCGGTACCCCTTTACCTTTTCCCCGTTGATATCGGATGCCACATATTGGGCTCGTATGGTGTTATTATAGAGCGTCTCCTCGTCCTTCATTATACGTAAGGATTTTAGTGCCTTTACCTTCTCATTTCTGATTTCTTCCGCATCTGAGCCTATAGGTGGCTCCATTATGACCAAAGAAACAATCTGTAACAAGTGGTTCTGGAACATATCACGCAATGCACCGGATTTATCATAATACCCTCCTCTTTTCTCAACACCTACGCTTTCAGCGTTGGTAATTTCTACATGATGGATATAATTTCGATTCCATAGCGGTTCAAAGATGCTATTGGCAAAACGGGTCACCAACAAGTTTTGAACGGTTTCCTTCCCTAAATAATGGTCAATACGATATATCTGGGGTTCCTTAAAGTATTGCTGAAGTCCTTTGTTCAAATCTCGAGCGCTCCTTAAGTCATAACCAAAAGGTTTTTCCACAATCAAACGTTTCCAGCCCTGGGACTCATCATTGAGGCCCTTTTCCGCCAAATTCTTGGATACAATCTCGTAGAGGCTTGGCGGTGTAGAAAGATAAAAGATATAGTTATTATCAGTTTTGAATGCTACATTCAAATCCGCTATCCGCTGCGCCAAAGTGCCATAATCTGTATCATAATTACTACCTAAATCCTCATAAAAAAGCTTGTCCGCAAAGGCATTTACAAAATCATTTCCTTTATCCCCTATCCTATCCAATAAGTATTTACTCTCGGTCACCACTTTTTTGCGGAATTCTTCATCGGAGAGGTTGCTGCGGCTAACACCCAGCACTACAAAATTTTTGGGAAGATGCCCTCCTTTATGGAGATTAAAAAGAGCCGGTACCAATTTCCGGGCCGTCAGGTCTCCGGAGGCACCAAAAATGACTAGCATCTGATTTTCTGTTCTGTTCATGACTTAAATCTTCGTTTAATTTTAATCTGTTTTTGACATATTCCCAGTTTTGGAATCGACAAACATACCATCCTAATAATACAATAAGTGCACTCGTAGTCGGTAGTAAACACCGTCCTTTGGCTTATAATTCGGTATCATTCCAACGCACTTGCCATTGTGCGTTTAAATATAAGTATCCCGAGGGAGTTTCCAAGAAGAATACGGACAAAACCGGATAATTTCATTTATTTTTGAGTACATCCGATTTTCGGGTGGATTTTCTTTAAAAAACACCGACAACTATACATACTTCATGGAAAATAAATACGATTTTGGATTGATTGGCTTGGGCGTTATGGGCCGGAATTTTATTTTAAATGTGGCCGACAACGGCTTTACGGCCTTTGGGAACGATTTGGATGAGGAAAAGGTAAGAGCCCTTAAGGGAGAGGGCGGCGATTTGGCCAAGGTGAATGCCACCTCGGATGTAAAGACCTTTGTGGAAGGACTGGCAACACCTCGAAAAATCATGATGCTGGTCCCGGCCGGAAAAATTGTGGATGCAGTTATCGAAGGGGTACTGCCCTATTTGGATAAGGGCGACATTCTCATCGATGGGGGCAATTCCTTTTTTACGGACACTGACCGCCGTGAAGCCTATCTACAGGAAAGAGGTATCCATTTTTTCGGGGCCGGAGTTTCCGGGGGAGCGAAGGGTGCAAGATTGGGCCCCAGCATCATGCCTGGAGGCTCAAAGGAAGGCTACGCTCCTGTACAGCCCATTTTCGAGGCCGTGGCGGCCAAATACGAAGGGGAGCCCTGTGTGGCGTACTTGGGACCCAAGTCAGCCGGAAATTATGTGAAAATGGTGCATAATGGCATAGAATATGGTTTGATGCAATTGACGTCCGAAATCTATGACGTACTCAAAAAAGGAGGCAATTTCAACAATGACGAACTGCACACCACTTTTGCCCAATGGAACGCAAGCCGCTTACAGTCCTTTTTGGTAGAGATTACTTCCGAGATTTTTGAAAAGGAGGACGACTTAGGTAATGGCCGACTTGTGGATCAGATTCTGGACAAGGCCAAGCAAAAAGGAACTGGCAAATGGACTTCCCAAAATGCCATGGATCTGGGCATTCCCGTACCCTCCATTGATATTGCAGTAAGTATGCGGGAAATCTCGGCCCTAAAGGATGAGCGCATCAAGGCAGATGCCCTGTATGACCGGCCCATAGTCGAAAAAATGGACAAGGCAACCTTGGAACGGATGGCCGAAGAGGCCCTTTATTTTTCTTTTATCGTTACCTATGCTCAAGGACTACACCAATTAGCGGATGCTTCAAGGGAATATGGCTATGATCTGGATATCGCCACCATTGCAAAAATCTGGCGGGCGGGCTGTATTATCCGTGCGGGACTTTTGGCGGATATTACGCAAGCGTTTAAAGCGGATGCCGAGCTACCCAATCTGTTGCTCTCCCCTACCTTTGTGGAGAAAGTTCAGAGCACTGTGGATGCAGCGCGGAAATTGGTGGCCTATGCGGCTAAAAACGGGATTCCCGTTCCGGGGCTTTCCAATTCCCTCACCTATTTTGATGCCTATACATCTACGCGACTTCCCTTAAACCTCATTCAGGCGCAACGCGATTATTTTGGCTCACATACCTATGAGCGGCTGGATCGGGAAGGTATCTTTCATACGGAATGGGAAGAGTAACTGGGCATATAGATAAAGAACGTTGATTTATATTTATGATTTGCAAACATCTAAATTAACCGATATGAAGTCCTTAAAGCTAATTTTGTGCTCGGTGTTTTTAGTCTGGTGGAGTAGCTATTCCCAAAAATTTAAGATAGACAACCGTACTCAGGAACAAAAAGAGCACCATTCAGATATAGAGGGTATTGGATTGGCTGATTTAGTTGAAATGTTGAAATTTCAAGGAATAGAAATCAATAAATTCAAGCTGGGCAAATTTGATAGACGGTATGTACTGTACCTATTTGCTGATGAGTACTTGGATGGAAAAATGATTTCGTCCGACACCCTGCTAAACACCAGTAATACCTACGTATATTTTGAGTCTGAAGAACCATTGTATCACTATATTGACCAAATGACCATAATGACCAAGGACTTTCCCGAAGAAAAGAAAAGTCAAATTATGATTAAGACCTATGGATTTTCAACTACCACATCCATAGAAATGGATAATACAGAAAAGGAGAATGTACTTCATTGGAGAAAATACTTGGATACACAGTGGGAGTTAAACAAAAAAATCCCCTTGTTGATATATGCATCCTCGTGGTTGGATAAGAAATATAACGTTAGAAGGTTTTGTGGCGCAAAATATCTAAAGGAAAATGATGAGGGCACGAATGAACTCTTGAATTCCTCTCCGAACTATGTGAAAATCTCATATTTCGTAACCGAATAAAATGTTTGACAATGAAGGCCAAAATTTGGTACTATGGGCCAATTGACCAACATTACCGAAATTAAGCCGGAGTAAATGTTGTACATCTTGTTTTTTATTTAAACCTTATTTAGTAAAGACCCATTCTCAGAAACAGCACTACCAATGTACACTTTAAAGAATCAGGCTTGAGTAAGATTTCAAACCTAATGAAGCCAAGTAGAGAAGTAATTTGCTTTCCTGAAAAAGACAGTAAGAAGCGATTTGTACTTGGAAAGCCAGGGAAGCGAAATTTACTTTGTGTGGGCATCAATCCAAATACAGCTGATGGGGAACGGCTTGACCCTACTTCCCGAAATGTAGAAAAAATTGCGCTGAACAATGGTTATGACGGTTGGATTTTGGTCAATCTCTATCCCAGACGCACAAAAAAAGTAGCTTTTTTGGAAACTAAGCCAGACAGGAAATTGTTTTGGGAAAATCTGAAGCTAATTCAATCGCTGGTAAGCAAAAATCAATTCAAGTTTAACAAGATTTGGCTGGCCTGGGGAAACGATATTGATGCGCAACATCTTACGTATTTGAAGGATAGTGCGTACCATTTATGCACAACGTTGCAAGAATTTGATCTGGATTTTGTTTCCGTCGGAACCAATAACTCCGGACATCCTACACATCCAAGTCCACAGGCATTGGCCCAAAAGTTTGGAAAAAAATCAAAGGACGTGAAGTTTACCTATTTCGATGCTAGAAACTATACGGAAAAAATAAGGAAAGCAATAAAAGTTAATTCCAAGATTAGGATTGATAATATTGATTCTTAGTCCTTGTTACAAACGTGGAATGTCCCTATAAGTTTTTAATGGCTACAATATCCCTTATCTTAGCTCCGCATAGAAAGATGTTATAATCTACACTCCGCCTAATTCCTAAATTTAATCTAGTAGATGAAAAATACGTTCCAACGTATTTCGTCCGACTGTTACAAGATGAAATCACAACATACTATTATTGCAGTGCTGTTTACAATTTTGCTTAGCTCCTGTAGTCCTGATAAAGAAGGAAAACACCTCTTAATACTTTCAGGGCAATCGAATATGGTAGGGCTTCTCCCCGAAGAATCCTTTATACCGACTATTGAGGCCCAATTTGGAGCGGACGCTGTAATCATCGTAAAGGATGCACATGGCGGCCAACCCATAAGGAGGTGGTATAGGGATTGGAAACCTTTACAGGGCAATGAGCCCAAGGCTCAACCGGATTTATACGATTCCCTTTGGACCAAAACAAATACCGCAATTCAAAAAGAGAAAATAGCGACAGTTACTTTTATCTGGATGCAGGGGGAGCGGGATGCTCGGGAAGAACTGGGTAATGTTTACGAAAAAAGCTTGATCGGACTATACAATCAGCTCTCCGCGGACCTAAAACGGTACGATCTCAGCTTCATCATTGGGCGGTTAAGCGATTTTGATATGCAGAACGAGAAGTATCCACATTGGACACTGATACGGGATATTCAGGTAAGGGTCGCAGAATCCGATTCGCGTTTTGAATGGATAAACACGGATGACCTTAATGATGGCTACAACAGAAAAGGACAGAAAATCAACAACGACCTCCATATGTCCGAAGCAGGTTATGTAGAAATGGGGGAACGTTTTGCGGAAGAAGCTATACGACTCATTAACGATTAAAAAATCTACCCATGAAAGCCGCCGTCCGCCGTAGCTATGGTCCGCCTGAAAGTATCGTCATCGAGGATGTGGAAAAACCGATACCCAAGGATAATGAAGTTTTGGTTCGCGTAAAAGCCACCACGGTCAATCGGACCGATTGTGCCAATCTTAGGGCTGTGCCTTTTGTTATGCGCTTTGTACTAGGATTCCGAAAACCCAAAAAAATCATTTTGGGAACCGACTTTGCAGGCGATGTTGTAGCAATAGGAAAAGATGTAAAATCCTTTCATATAGGTGATAGGGTCTTTGGATTTGATGATATAGGGGTACAATCGCAGGCCGAATATCTAGTACTTCCCGAAAACGGCAGTCTATTCCCCATACCGGATTCCATAGGCTACAAACCGGCAGCTGCTGGTTTGGAAGGAGCACACTATGCCTATACATTTGTGCACAAGGTAAGTATACAATCCGGCCATAGCATCTTGATCAACGGGGCAACCGGGGCTATTGGCTCGGCACTGATACAGTTTGTTCGCCAATATAATGTACATCTAACCGCTACCTGTAACACAAAGAATATGGAGCTGGTGAAATCCTTGGGTGCCGATAAAATTTATGATTATACCCGGGAAGATTTCACCAAGGATACTGAAAAATACGACTTTGTATTTGATGCTGTAGGCAAAAGTACCTTTGGGAAATGCAGACCTATGTTAAAGCGCGGAGGTGTTTATATTTCTTCGGAACTAGGACCTTATGCCCAAAATGTAGGATTTGCGTTGCTCACCCCTATTTTGGGAAAGAAAAAAGTCATTTTCCCGATACCCTACCCTACACCAGAAACCATACCCTACATCATGGACCGGTTGACTACAAAAAAGTTCAGTCCGGTCATAGATCGGGAATATCCCTTACAGGAGATTTCTCAAGCGTATACCTATGTCCTTACCGGAGAGAAAACGGGAAACGTTATCATTACCCTTTAGGAAAACTAAAAAAACACCAAACATGCCCAAAACCCAATATTGCATCTATGTAGTGGAGCTATCCAAAAGGGTCTTCACGGAAAACAGGCGGTTTCGGGAAGCCAATCCACAATTCAATGGAGTATTGGAATGCCTCTATGTGGGCATGACCAGTAAGACGCCAAAAGAACGTTTTGCACAGCATAAAACAGGATACGTCAATAAAAAAGGGCATAGACTTTCTTCCTACTTCGTCCAGAAATACGGTAGCTACCTCCGCCCTAGCCTGTATAATCACATAAAGCCCATGGAGAATCGCGTTGAAGCCTTAAAAATGGAAAGGCAATTGGCCTTGGAATTGCGACGAAAACGATATGCGGTTTGGTTCAATTGAAATAACGAATGGAGTATCTTTACCATGGAAAAAACCTCATAACAAAGACCAATATTCATGAACAAAAACACTTCAGCCAAACCCTTCGAAACCTTGGATCCACAGGATTGGGAAAAATCAAGGGCACTAATGCACCAAATGGTCGACGATGCATTTGCGTATATCTCCAAGGTCCGGGAGCGAGAGATTTGGAAGGATATGCCACCTGAAACCCTGGATAGCTTTACCACTCCGGTACCACAAAAGCCCAATGATGCCAAAGCGGTTTACGAGGATTTCGTGCAACATGTGTTGCCTTATAACATGGGGAACCTCCATCCAAGATTCTGGGCCTGGTATATGGGCAACGGCACAGTTTCCGGAATTATGGGTGATTTTTGGGCCTCCGTGATGAACCCGAACTTAGGTGGGGGAAATCACGCGGCACACAAAGTAGAGGAGCAGGTCATAAACTGGATGAAGGAGATTATGGGGTTTCCTGCAACGGCCAGTGGGATTTTGGTCAGTGGAGGCTCCATGGCCAATTTTACAGGATTGGCCATAGCCCGTAACGCAAAATGTGGCTATGATATCCGAAAAGAAGGCCTACGACCGGAGGATTCGGGAAAAATGAGGGCATACGCCTCCAGTGAAATCCATAGCTGTAACCAAAAAGCCCTGGAGCTCTTGGGATTGGGATCGGATGGTCTTCAAAAAATTCCTGTCCATTCAGATTATACCATCAATCTGGATGCATTAGTTGCTCAAATAAAAAAGGACCGGGAAAACGGTCTACGACCCTTTTGCATTATTGGTACCCCAGGTACGGTCAACACGGGAGCTATCGACGACCTAAATCGCCTCGCGGATATTTGCGATGCCGAAAACCTTTGGTTCCATGTAGATGGGGCCATCGGTGCCATCGCCGTGCTGTCCCCAAAGGTAAAACCCAAACTTGCAGGCATAGAGCGGGCCAATTCCGTGGCCCTAGATCTGCATAAATGGTTACATATGCCCTTTGAATCGGGTTGTGTTCTTGTGAAAAATCAAAAAGCACATAAGGATACTTTTTCGTTAATTCCTGAATATTTGGCCAAAAATACCCGGGGCATTGCATCGGGCGATAACTGGTTCAGTGAATACGGCCTACAATTGTCACGCCGATTTCGGGCCCTAAAAATATGGATGTCCCTTAAGGAACATGGTACGGAACGCTTTGGGCGAATGATTACACGAAATGTGGAACAGGCCCGTTATCTGGGCTCCCTTGTCGATTCCCAAGAAAATTTGGAACTCGTGGCGCCCATTGGATTGGATATTGTTTGCTTTCGATACAACCCTGGGGGAATGGCCTTGGAAACATTGAACGCTATCAATAAGGAGATCAAATTGCAATTGGAAGAACGGGCCATTGCCCTACCCGGTTACACTACCCTTAATAAGAGCTATTGCCTTCGGGTGGCCATTGCCAACCATCGTTCTACAGACGAGGACTTCGAGGTCTTGGTAACCCACGTTCTGGAATTGGGACAGGAACTTCAACACTCCTATTGACTTCGTAAAACAAGATTCCATTTTTCAGTTCAAATTTTTTGTGTACATTTGTTGTGTACTAGTTAACTAATACACTAGGCTATGTTACAATTAAAAAGCTTGTCTTATCATTACCCAAAATCCAAAACGGTTTTGGACAATGTCTCCTTAACCTTTGCCGAAGGTACTATTTATGGGCTTTTCGGGAAGAATGGCGAAGGTAAAAGCACGTTAATGAAAATCATGTCAGGGCTGTTGTTCCCAAAGTCCGGTCAGTGTACGATTCTGGGTCAGCCTACTGCCAAAAGACTGGCGAGCAGTCTACAAAATCTGTTTTTGGTCCCTGAAGATTTTGAATTACCCAACTTGACTATAGCAACCTATGAGAAAATCTACTCCCCGTTTTATCCAGCGTTTTCAAGACATCTGTTTTATGAACTTTTACAGGAGTTTAAGCTCCATCACCAAGAAAAAACGGCGAGGCTCTCATTCGGCCAAAAGAAGAAAATACTCATTGCCTTTGGCATAGCCACACAAACCAAATTGCTGCTTTTGGATGAACCCACCAACGGTCTCGATATCCCTTCCAAAAGCCAATTCAGAAAAATAATGGCCGAAGCGGTGGATCAGGGAAGGAGCATCATTATCTCTACCCATCAGGTTAGAGATCTACATAGTTTGATCGACCAGATCGTAATCTTGGATAATTGCAAGGTGATCTTTGACCATTCCCTTTCTGAAATATCGGAAAACCTTTGGTTCGGACGCGCTTCCAATGTGCCCAACGAGGTCATCCTCTATACTGAAACCTCCTTTGGGGGCAAGGCGGTCATGAAACGCCTGGACCAAGAGGAAACCGAGGTAGATCTTGAGTTGTTGTTCAACGCTGTTCTGAATAATCCTAAAGGCATTCAATTGGCCTTAGAACAAGTATACCATGGAGTTTAATATCAAAAGGATAGGCTACGCGATACAAAAGGATATCATCCTTTTAAAAAATACAGGTTTTATGGCCCTGGCGGTTGCCAGTGGTATTCTTTTTATCGGTCTGTTTTTCATGACCCGAGGGGACGATTATTTGTCCGCTGATGAACTTATGGGCCTATTTGGTCTCTGCTTTGTTGTCTTGGGGGTGTTTTTCAGTTTTGCCGTTCTTCGGAAAAGTCATAATGTAAAATCCAACCATTTGTATTTCGCTTTGCCCATTTCCCCATTGGAAAGGCTCACGGCCATCTGGTTGACGACCACTTTCATACACACCCTTGTTTTTACGGTAATGGCACTTTTGGTGGGGCAACTGGCCATCATTATGGGAGGTATCATTTTTGGGTCGGGTTTTCATTGGGTATCCTTGTTTTCAGAAAGTTATGTAAAACTAGTCAAGGGATACTTCATCGTACAACCCATTTTTCTTTGTGGTGCCATGGCTTTTTCCAAAAATGGAATCGGAAAGACCCTTTTGACACTTTTATTGATTTTTATAGGAACGCTTTTTTATGGGCTTCTCCTTTTTTCGATACTCAACCATGGGTATGGGGTGTATCCCGGGGATTTGATAGCGGACCAAGCCTTTACTAAGGCGAGTAAGGATTTTTCTGGAGTAGGCACCTGGTTTTTTACCCTCCTATTCGGCCCGTTGATGTTATTGGTCACTTATTTTAAATTGGTTGAAAAGGAGGTATAACCATGGATTTCGACAACGGCAAGCCTATTTATTTGCAAATCGTGGATTTGTTTTATGAAAACATATTAATGAAAAAGTGGACGGAAAATGAACGCATCCCTTCCGTACGGGAACTTGCCATGATGGTGGAAGTGAACCCCAATACGGCCATACGGGCATTTAACCACTTACAAGAGCTGGGGGTAATCCATAACAAGAGAGGCATCGGATATTTCGTTTCGGAAGATGGGTATAAAAAGATAATGGATATAAAAAAAGGGGAATTCATGGAGGTAACCTTGCCCGATGTCTTTAAAAAAATGAAAATGCTGGATGTAGAATTTGAAGAAGTAAAGAACACGTATGATACATACAGAAACAAAACCGACCATGAAAAGAAGTAATCTCATGGTATTGGGTGCATTGGGAGCCCTCTTCGTTTTTATGACTGCACTTCAGGTGAGAATGAAGGGTTACGTAAAGGAGGAAGTACAACGGGATTATGGGAAGTTTATCCAAAACGCTAGGAAGGTATCGGAATTCAGGGCAATTGTGGTCGGCGATGGTATCCAAGTCGATTTTGAACAAACTCCCCAAACAACAATTCGCATTGAGGCCCGTGAAAACCTGATGTCCTTTGTACAAACCGAAATTATTGGGGAAACCTTGATTATTGAAAAAACCAAGGAAATGCGAGGAAAAGACTCGGTAAGAGTGTTCATTTCAAATGCCCACCTGGATTCTTTGAAGGTAGGCCCAGGGGCATCCTTTACTACTTTAGGGGCAGTATCCGGAGAGGATTTGAAGCTAATTTTCAGGGGTGAAAGCGAAGGAGATATGGAATTGAACTATGAATTGGTACAGTGTTCATTTTCTTCCGATGCCGAAGTAGGTATAACAGGAAACAGTAAAGAAATCAAATTCTCAAAATAATCCTAAAAATAGCTTAAGTCGATTTAATTTAAAAATCATCAATCATCAATCATCAATCATCAATCATCAATCATCAATCATCAATCATCAATCAAAAAACGAACAATCATGAAAAAAAATCAAAGAACAGGTAGGTTAATCGGTCTATTACTTTTATTAATAGTTGTACTCGGAATTCCCTCGGTAAATCTTAGAGGTTTGTCCACCTCTATGGCCGCTTCCCCTGAATTTTTAAATGAAGTTTTCCAGAAATCCGTACAGATGCGATTTGCAGTGTTATTGGATATCATCACAAGTGCTTTATGGCTTGTGGTTGCTGTGATACTTTTTCCTGTCATAAGACACTATAGAAAAGGATTGGCCTTAGGTTTTTTTGGTATCTGGGTGGCTTATTTGGCCGTTATCCTATTTAGCAATATCAGCCATTTGTCCTTATTGTCATTAAGCCACGAGTTCGTAAAAACAGAAGCCACCAACTTGGATTTTTTCAACACTTTGGGTCTTCTGAAAATCGAAGACTATTTCTGGGCACATTTTATCGCCATAATGCTCTATGCATCTGCAGCCTGGATATTCTACTATTTTTTGTTCAGGACCCAACTGGTCCCAAGATTCCTATCCGCTTGGGGGCTCGTCGCCATTTCATTGGCCTTTTTGGCATGTTGGTTAAACATCTTTGATATCAGCGTCAGTTTTTACTTCTTTCTCCAAAACGGGCTGCATATGATAGTGTTGTTGCTCTGGCTTCTGATGAAAGGTTTCAACACACCGAAAACTACTGGACGACTCGCCTAAACATAAATTTCATCATCAATCATTAATCTTCCTGCCCTAGGCGGGTTTAAAACATACAGTTATGAATTCTGAAAATCATCCTGTCTCCATTTCCCGGAGAAAAACTATGTTTCCCAATAAGGCTCTAAGATCAGCTGGCATTATTTGGTTCGTTACCGCGGTCCTGGGTCAGTGGATCTTTGCTTTTTATGTCGCTGCTTTTTACGGAGGTGCCGCTGTAAGCGGGGACTTTATGAAATGGAACCGAGTATTGCCGCACGGCTACATTGAGGGGGATAAGATAGGCAATACTGCGGTTGCCTTACATCTTATTTTTGCTGTTGTCATTATGCTGGGCGGACCTCTTCAGTTTGTCCCTCAGATTAGAAATCGTTTTCGCAAGTTTCATCGTTGGAATGGAAAATTGTATTTGATAACTGCCTTTGTTACTAGTTTTAGTGGTATCTATATGGTCATTACCAAAGGTACCATAACCGGAATCACGGGTGATATCAGTGTCAGTTTTAATGGGGTCTTGATCATGCTTTTTGCCTTGTTGGCATGGCGAATGGCTATGACCAGAAATTTTAAGGCACATGAAAGATGGGTACTTCGTTTGTTTTTAGTAGTCAATGGAGTTTGGTTTTTCAGGATAGGCCTTATGCTATCCCTTTTTCTGAATGAAGGGCCTTTTGGATTTGATCCGGAGACTTTTCGCGGCCCTTTCATCACCTTTTTGGGCATAGGGCAATACGTGATTCCCCTTCTGGTTCTGGAGCTTTATTTTTTTGCAAAAGACCAAAACGGTACGCTCGGAAAGTTGACCGTGGCCACCGCCCTATTTGTGACAACCATTTTTATGGGACTTGGAATTTTTGCCGCTACCACGGGCATGTGGCTTCCACGCCTTTAACCTGTTTAATGAATATCGTTTGTAACTAATTGGACAACGCGACTACCAATAGGAGCCATGTTCCACTAAAAATTGAAAAAATGAGCAACTCTGTTTTAGGAAATCGACCGATCCGGGAAAAAAGTGAATTGGAGAGCGCTTATGAAAAACTCCTTGAGATAGAACAAAGTAAAAAATACCCTCAGTTCTATACTTTTCTAAGAACGACCGGTCTCCCCTACATACCATGTTCGGAAGATGATGTGGAAGTCCTCTATCAAAAGTGTTTCGAGACGCTACATAAATTAGGCGAAGTTTCAATTCCGGTCTCGGTCGCCTTGTCCATGCATTATTACGTTTTGGCGTCCATCGCAACCTACCCATTTAAGAAAACAAGTACACAGTATTGGAAAAGGGAGATATTACTGAACAAAATTAAAAAGGAGCGACTGTTTATAGCCAATACGGGATCTGTACGTACGTATGACGACGTTTTGGGAAATAAGGCGCTAATCGCCATGAAAGAAAAGGATAACTATATTGTATACGGCGAGGCACCATTTATGTCCTTGGCAGGGATTGCGGATTATTTGGTTTTTACCGCGGAATTATCCGATGGAGGCAAGGCCGTATTTTTCGCCGCTTCGGACGCCACTCAGATTGAGTTTACGGATACCGCTTTTGACAATACCATGCAGGGGTCGTATACAAAGTCGGTAAAATTCAAAAACTTGCGGGTACCCGTTTCAAATGTCATAAAGTTGGATGCCAATACAAAAGAAGAATCTGAGCTTTTGATATATCAGAGATCATGGTTTCAAGCACTGGTATCGGCACCATATTTAGGAGCCTCCCAACGTGTTATCCATGAGGTAAGCGACTTTGCGCGGCAAAAAATCAAAAAAGGGAAAAGGCTATCCGAATCCGAAAACTTTTCTGATAACTTGGGAGAATTAATCTTAAAATCTAAAGGAGCCAGACAATTGTGTAAACAAGCTGGGCATAGCCTTTCAAAATTCAAAAGGGGCGACAAGGCGCTTCTGGAAACACTTTTTGAGGCTTCGGTATTGTCCAAGTATTTCGCCACACACTACGCAGAAGAAATTGTAACCCAGGCAAGACATATCATGGGAACCCAATTCTTATCCCCACGGTCCATCACCAATAAAATCTATAAGGAAATTGTTTTTGGCCCTTTACAACCTATGACCGATATTGATATAAAGGCCTATTTTAGCCAAAAACTATAGATGAGAGCCATACGTAATGAAAGATATGGTTTGCCCGATGTCCTGCAATTGAAAGAAGTGGAGCGACCAATGCCTAAACCCAATGAGGTATTGGTAGAAGTACATGCTACGTCCATAAACTCATGGGATTGGGATTACCTCACAGGAAAACCCCGTATATACAGACTTTTATTTGGCCTGTTTAAACCAAAACATAAGACTTTAGGAGCCGATATCGCCGGGCGAGTAATAGCCATTGGTAAGGCAGTAAAACTTTTTAGACCAGGAGACTTGGTCTATGGAGATCTATCGTCATACAATTGGGGTGGTTTCGCCGAATTCGTATGCGCTGATGAAAAGCTCCTGTCGGTAAAGCCAGGCAACCTAACCCATGAAGAGGCGGCAGCTGTGCCCCAGGCCGGTGTTCTTGCACTGCAAGGGTTGCTTTACAATGGAGCTATTCAAGAAGGGCAGCAGGTTTTAATCAATGGAGCCGGGGGCGGTGTTGGTACCTTTGCCGTACAACTGGCAAAACTTTGGGGCGCAGAAGTGACCGCTGTAGATTGTCTCGAAAAGCTCGAAATACTTCGCGAATTAGGGGCCGACCATGTCATTGATTACCGACAAGTGGACTTTACGAAAACCGAAGAGAAGTATGATTTAATAATGGATGTTATTGCCCAAAGACCACTTTCCCGCTATAGAAATGTTTTAAGCCCCAACGGTGCCTTGGCCGTTGTGGGAGGTTCGGTAACATTCCTATTGAAACTGGCCCTTACGTCCGTATTTTCCAAGAGCTCCAACAAAAAACTGGGAATCGTAATGCACAAACCAAACCGAAAGGATTTAAAAGTACTACAGGAACTTTTGGAATCCGGAAAACTAAAACCCGTTTTGGATAAATGCTTCCCTTTGGCTAAAACCTCCGATGCCTTTGTATATTATGGAAAAAATCTTGCGAAAGGCAAAATTGTGATAACCATCCCTTGATTTAAGCGATTAGCTTAGAATTGAACAATTTAAAGAAAATCCAGGTCCAACACTATTTGCTCAAATACATCTTTCTACGTCCATATAAATCGTAAAACTCATCATCCTTCAAGCTATCGATAAATAAGATGCTTTCTCCAGTACTTTTCATTTCCGGGCCCAAATTTTTGTTGACATTCGGGAATTTATTAAAAGAGAAAACCGGTTGTTTTATGGCAAACCCTTCCAAATGGGGGTTGAACTTAAAATCCTTGATCTTATTTTCACCCAACATCACCTTTGTCGCGTAATTCACATAAGGCTCTTTGTAAGCCTTGGCAATAAAGGGTACGGTTCTGGAAGCTCTTGGGTTGGCCTCTATGATATAGACCATATCATCCTTAATGGCAAATTGGATATTGATCAATCCAACCGTGTTCAAGGCCAAGGCAATTTTCTTGGTGTGGTCCTTTATTTGCTGCATTACAAACTCACCTAAATTAAAGGGGGGAAGTGTAGCATTCGAGTCTCCGGAATGGATACCACAAGGCTCTATATGCTCCATAATCCCGATAATATAAATCTCTTCACCGTCGCAGATGGCATCGGCTTCGGCTTCTATAGCTCCATCCAGATAATGGTCCAAGAGGAGTTTGTTATTTGGGATTTTACGTAATAAGTCTACCACATGAGCCTCTAGTTCCTCTTTGTTGATAACGATTTTCATACCTTGACCACCCAACACATAAGAAGGTCTCACCAAAAGCGGGAAGCCTAATTCATCAGCCAAATGCAGTGCTTCATCCGCGGTTTCGGCCACCCCAAACTTGGGGTAAGGAATGTTATTTTCTTTAAGCAAGGTTGAAAAGCTACCTCGATCCTCGGCTAGATCCAAGGACTTAAAGCTAGTGCCTATAATCTTGATACCATACTTATCTAACTTTTCTGCAAGCTTTAAGGCAGTTTGTCCTCCCAATTGAACGATTACACCTTCTGGTTTTTCATGACGGATGATATCATAAATATGCTCCCAGAAAACAGGTTCAAAGTAGAGTTTATCAGCAGTATCAAAATCTGTGGAGACTGTTTCCGGATTGCAATTGATCATGATGGTCTCGTATCCACATTCGGCAGCGGCCAACACCCCATGGACACAACAATAGTCAAATTCTATCCCCTGCCCTATCCTATTGGGACCGGAACCCAGGACCACTATTTTCTTTCGGTCGGTAACCACACTATCATTTTCTACATACCGTTCTCCGTCTGCCATTTCGATTTCGGCTTCAAAAGTAGAGTAATAGTAAGGGGTCATCGCCTTGAATTCGGCCGCACAGGTATCCACCAATTTATAAACACGGTTAATGCCCATTTCGGCCCGTTTGTTATAGACTTCACTTTCCCAGCAATCCAACATATGGGCAATCTGTCGATCGGCAAAGCCTTTTTGTTTGGCTTCCAACATTAGCTCTTTGCTCAAAGTGGCTATGGTATAGGTAGAGATTTCCTTTTCCAACTGGTAGAGTTCCTCGTATTGTTTGAGGAACCACATATCTATTCGGGTTATGTCATGGATTCTACTTAGGGGAATCCCCATTTGAATAGCGTCATAAATTACGAATACCCGATCCCAACTTGGAATGGTCAACTTGCTTATAATCTGATTGTAGTCCGTATACCCCTTGCCATCCGCACCTAACCCGTTTCGTTTTATTTCCAGGGACTGTGTGGCCTTGTGCAATGCTTCCTGAAAGGAACGGCCAATGCCCATCACCTCTCCAACAGCTTTCATTTGCAAGCCCAGTGTACGATCGGAACCTTCGAATTTATCAAAGTTCCATCGTGGTATTTTTACGATTACATAGTCCAGTGTCGGCTCGAACAAGGCAGAGGTAGATTTCGTAATCTGGTTTTCCAATTCATCCAAATGGTACCCAACGGCCAACTTGGCTGCTATTTTGGCTATGGGATAACCTGTGGCCTTGGAAGCCAATGCCGATGATCGGGAAACCCTGGGGTTGATCTCAATGGCAATGATATCCTCCTTTTCATCCGGGCTTACGGCAAACTGTACATTGCAACCTCCAGCAAAATCACCAATGCTCCGCATCATTTTTATGGCCATGTCACGCATACGTTGGAAGGTCCTATCCGAAAGTGTCATGGCAGGGGCCACGGTAATGGAATCCCCGGTATGGATACCCATAGGGTCCATGTTCTCTATGGTACAAATGATAACCACATTATCGTTCTTGTCCCGTAAAAGTTCAAGTTCATATTCCTTCCAACCCATCATGGCCTTGTCAATCATGACCTCATGAATTGGTGATACCTCGAGCCCACGACTTAAGAGCTCATCAAAATCCTCAGGCCTATATACAATCGAAGCTCCGGCGCCACCCAAGGTATAGGATGCCCGAATAACCAAGGGAAAGCCAAATTCCTGGGCAATTTCCTTTCCCTTTAGAAAAGAAGTTGCGGTAGCTTGTGGGGCCATGCCTACCCCTATTTCCATCATTAGTGCCCTAAACCGCTCCCTGTCCTCGGTAATATCGATTGCGTCGATATCCACACCGATAATCTCAACATCAAAATCCTCCCAAATGCCCTTTTCGTCAGCTTCGATACAAAGATTCAATGCGGTTTGCCCTCCCATTGTCGGCAATACGGCATCTATTTGCGGATGTTTTTTTAAGATTTCGAGAATCGATTTTGTGGTCAATGGTTTGAGATAAATATGATCCGCCATGACCGGGTCCGTCATAATAGTAGCTGGATTGCTATTGATCAATATGGTCTCTATTCCATCTTCCTTGAGGCTTCTTAAGGCTTGGGATCCGGAATAGTCGAACTCACAGGCCTGGCCAATAATTATGGGTCCAGAACCTATTATCAAAATCGATTTTAAATCTTTTCTCTTTGGCATGTTGTATGTAAGGTTTAATCAGTTGTAACCGAAACAAGTTCGGCTTGGACAAAAAAAAGGTGCTACTTCCGAAAAAGTAACACCTTGGTATTGTTAAAATGTTCAATCATTATTTTTTGTGTCTCGGCTCTGAGGATACGGATAATTTTTTTCTTCCTTTGGCCCTTCTTCTGGCGAGTACCTTTCTGCCATTCGCAGTAGCCATGCGCTCCCTAAACCCATGTTTGTTCCTTCTCTTTCGTTTGGATGGCTGGAATGTTCTTTTCATTTTTGAGCCTTTAAAAACTTATTATACGTTGCAATGGACATTTTGCCCTCAAAATTCTGGGCGCAAATATACGAAGAGTTTTTGCTTTGCCAAATGTAAATATAAAAATGTTTTGGATTGTTTTTATTACTTTTGCCGCATTCGATAACTTGTATTTTCCCCACCTATGAAGAACATTTTGTCCCTCTCATTCTTACTGTTTTTCAGCGCCATGACCGTACTAGGTCAGGTAAAATTGGAATATAAGTTGGAAAAAGATGATGTATTCACCATAAAACAGGAAGCCAAACAGATAATTACCCAAAAACTTGATGGTGCCGAACACGAATTGACCAATGAAATAGACGGTGTTTTGGAATTTAGGGTTCTGGGTGAAGAAGATAATAATTATGAGATTGCGTTGACCTTTAAGGATCTTAATCTTAAAATGATATCTAGTATACAAGGAGAGTTGATGAATGTGGCCGCAAAGGAAATCGTAGAGGGTGATGTGCAATCCAATGTTTTCAACAGTCTCTTGGAACATCCCATACAGATGACCCTATCGCGAAATGGACATATCCTTAAGGTCAAGGGCGGCGATAGTTTGGTGGCAAAGATGGCCCAGGCTTCTGGGTTGGAAGATGAGTTTTCCCTGAATATGATGAAAAAATCCTTGGAAAAGGAATTTGGATCGGAGGCCTTGTCCAGTAGCTATGAGCAAATGACCTATCTCTATCCCCAGCAACAGGTTAAACCCGGAGATACTTGGGAGAATGAGTATTCTGGAAAGTTGAGCACAAAAAATACATGGACCTTGGAAACTATTAAGGATACCAGTGCGGAAATCATGGGGAAGGCCGAAGTAACCATGGACATTACTGAAGCTGCAACCACTATGAACCTAACCGGAACCCAGGATACCCACATTACCACCGATTTAACGTCCGGCTTTATAAAGACAATGAAGGTAGAGGGGAAATCCCAGGGCACAGGTACCATGGCACAACTTGGCGATCAAAAAATCCCGACTACTATCAAGTCCACCATTACATATGAACGAATCAACTAAGAATAAATATGTTCCACAAGAATATTAAACTCGTCATTGCCGGACTGATCATAGCTTATGCCATTTATCAGTTTACGGAAGGGTACATAGGTAATGGTATTACCTTGATTTTGTTTTCACTCATTTTCATCTTCCTATACTTCAGAAACGAGATGATTCTGTTGGCTTTTTTACGGATGCGAAAACAAGATATGGAGGGCACTCAAAAATGGTTGGATAAAATAAAAAACCCGGAGGCCGCATTAATCACCAAACAGCAAGGGTATTACAATTATCTTCACGGCATCCTGCACTCCCAAAAAAACTTGACCCAGGCCGAAAAATACTTTAGAAAAGCACTGAAATTGGGGCTTACAATGGACTATGATGTGGCCATGGCCAAACTAAGCTTGGCAGGGATAGCCATGCAAAAACGTCGTAAAAGGGAAGCCACTACCCTACTTCAAGAAGCTAAAAAGCTGGACAAGAACAATATGCTTACCGAGCAGATCAAAATGATGCAGCAACAGATGAAGAGAATCTAGGGATTACCGGATACCTTGTAGTAGCCTTTATTGGGAATTTCTATAATGTATTTTTTCTTGGAGGCATTATTAAGATGTGGTTCCCTCAGCCATGGATTATGACGCTTTAAAATCTTATAGTTTATTTCGTATTCTTGGGCGAAATCGGCAAAGCTTAAGACCGGCTCATCCACCTCAACCTTAAATGTAGGAACAACGGTGTACATGTCCTCTTGCTCTATTTCAAAACCATATTTTTCCGGATGGGATAGGATTTCTTTGATGGCCATGATACGGAACACATAACGTCCCGTTTCCTCTCCTAATAAAAGGTCATAATAATCCTTAACCTGCTGTATTCCCATAAATTTGTTGATAGATCCAGGGCCGGCATTGTAAGCAGCGGCGGTTAAAGTCCAACTTCCGTATTTCTCCTTCCACTTTAGCAGGTATTTACAAGCGACCTCTGTGGATTTTTCCAAATGATATCGCTCATCAACATTTTTGTTTACTTCAAGCCCATATTCCTGTCCGGTTCTTTTCATAATTTGCCAAAAGCCAGTGGCCCCGGCATGCGAAACCACGTTTTGAAGTCCACTTTCCGCTACGGCCAAATACTTAAAATCATCCGGAATCCCATTTTTGGCAAGGATGGGCTCTATTATCGGAAAGTATTTATGGGCCCGTTTCATCAACAAAAGGGCATTGGACTGCCAATAGGTGTTGACCAAAAACTCCCGGTCCACGCGTTCCATTACCTCCGGATCATTTTGCGGTACAGGCTCGCCGGCAAAATTCAAATCCTCAGGGATATCAATGGCAGATATTTTATATTCCTCGGCAACGTTCTTGTTGGGGTTGTTTTCTGCCATATCCATAGAATCTTCGCTTTGTTCTTCTACGGTATTTTGCACCGCAAATACCAATGTACTTATTACAAAGAACACTCCTAAAAGCATCAAAACGTTCTTTATTATCCTCATATTCCCAGATTTGTTGTTATTCAAAGGTATTAATACAACTCCCTTATTCCAAAATAATTGTAGGCAGATGTTCATTGAACCACTTGGCCCGATGAATGATCATGGTATGGGTACCATTTTTTACACTAATGCAATCCGTAATGTTTTCAATAGGGAATACTGGATCTTTTTCACCATGGATATGGACCAAGCGCTCTGGACAGTTTTGTTGCTCCCAATTTATGATTTGATCCAGGGACCAGTCTATATAATACTTATCCCTAATGGAAAGATATTGTTCATATAGTCTTAGCCGTTTGGTCAGGGTTTCCCCAAATGCATATTTGGCCAGAAGCTCTACATTATTGACCAGACCGGTGGGAAGTAATTTATGTGCTTTGGTGTATTTTGCAAAAACCATCTTCTTGGGCAATTCCGAAGAACTTTTTACACTGGATACTATGATCGTTTTTTTTACAGGAATATGTTTGGCCATTTCCTGAACGAGCATTCCTCCAAAGGACACCCCTAAAAGCACGGGGTTTTCATGAACGATTTTTTTGTTCATTTCAACGGCATACTCGGACAGCGTCATGCCACGTTCGGGAATAAACCATTCCAATAAATGCTGTTCAAATCTATCTTTGGGAAGTGCTATGTTTTCAAATATAGAGGGATTCGCGGCCATCCCAGGCATAAAATAAACATGGGTTTTATAGTAGGGCATAATGGCCTGACTTTGTGTTTTACTAGGAAAGTTCTATTTTTTTCCCTAATTTTGTACAATCATTGGAAGTTATCCCCAACCTCTCAATTTCAAAGTAAAAATATAAAATTACGATTGTAGAACATCGTGATTTTTTTGTCTAAGACCAACATTAAAATCAAACTATATGAACGAAATGGAAATCAAGGACAATAGTTTCTTGCGCCAATTTGAAACTAGGCTTAATGGACATCTTGCCAAAATCGAATACTCCTCGCAAGAAAGAAAGGTCTTTTTGACCAAACTGGTAGTGCCCGAAGAAATTACTAAGGAAGGTTTTAAAGAAGATTTTATAAAATCCGTCCTTAATCATATTCAGGAGCAAAATCAAAGAGTTGTTCCAACCAGCCCGCAGATAGCTGGTTTTCTTAGGAAAAATAGACAATACAAGGAGATGTTACCGGTAGGTATCAGAATCTAGAAAATTAAAATCCCGCGATTAGCGGGATTTTTTATGCCTCCACCTCACTTTCAACAAATTCAAATCGCACTAATCCGTCCCCATCGATTTTGGTCAATTCAATTTCATGTAGGGTATTTACCAATTCAGGATCCCAGGGCGTTTTTACCTTTATGTAGTTTTCGGTAAACCCATGAATATAGCCCTCCTTGTTTTCCCCTTCGAATAACACGGTTCGTACACTTCCCAACTGGCCTTCATAAAAAGCACGGCGCTTTTTGGCCGAAAGTCCTCGTAGCATTTTGCTTCGTTTGTTCCTGATATTTTTAGGAACAGCTCCATCCATACGGGCTGCGGGGGTGTTGTCCCTTTCCGAATAGGTAAACACATGTAGATAGGAAACGTCCAATTCGTTCAGGAAATGATAGGTTTCCAAAAAATGGGCATCGGTCTCTCCGGGAAATCCCACGATAACATCTACGCCTATGCAGGCATGAGGCATTGCCTCCTTTATTCGTTGCACCCTCTCCGTGTAGAGATTTCGTAAATAACGACGTCGCATCAGTTTCAAGATCTCGTCACTACCACTTTGTAATGGAATATGAAAATGAGGCACAAAGGAATTACTGTTCGCAACAAAATCAATCGTTTCGTTTTTTAACAAGTTGGGTTCAATGGAAGATATCCGAAGCCGATGAATTCCCGACACTTTGTCCAAGGCTTTGATCAAGTCCAAAAAAGTGTGCTCGTGTTTTTTATTTCCAAATTCCCCTTTGCCATAATCCCCGATGTTCACGCCCGTCAGTACAATTTCCCGAATTCCCTGGGAAGCAATTTGGGCGGCATTGCCCAATACATTATTCAGGGTATCACTTCTTGAAATACCACGCGCCAAGGGAATGGTACAATATGTACATTTATAATCACAACCGTCCTGTACCTTTAAAAATGCGCGTGTCCTGTCTCCTATGGAATAACTACCGACATAAAAATCGGCCTCCTCTATTTCACAGGAATGAATTTGAGCCACACCTCGATTCTGTCCCGGATGGCTATTCAGAAGATCATATATGTAATCGGTTATCTTAAACTTTTCTGTGGCCCCCAAAACCAAATCCACACCGTCGACAGCCGCCAGCTCTTCCGGCTTTAATTGGGCATAACAACCAATGGCAGCTACAAATGCCTCAGGATTATTTTTCAGGGCCTGACGTACAATGGTCTTAAAGCGCCTATCCGCATTGTCCGTAACGGAGCATGTGTTTATAACGTACATATCCGCCGGTTGCGAAAAGTCTACCCGCTCAAATCCTTCCGATACAAAACCTCTAGCAATGGTTGAGGTTTCGGAGAAATTTAGCTTACAACCCAGTGTATAAAAAGCGACTTTCTTTTTCATTTTTTGGACTGCAAATATAAGATAAAGTTGTTTTAGTCCGTGTAGTTCTCAAGTCTAAGCATATCAGTACCAACCTGAAATTGAATAACGAAACAGCTAAAGTTTCTCAATAGTTACGCCATTTTTGGGTCAGTTCAAAAACGTGGTTTAGGATATTGGCCTCCTTTTCATCAAACTCCACATGTCTTCTTGCCATCATCACCTTGGCCGCCTCAAACGCCTTTCTAGGCAAATAGGTACTAAAACCCGAAGCTCCGCCCCAGCTAAAACTAGGAATAAAATTACGAGGGAAACCCGGTACATAAATATTGGAGTTTACCCCTATTACGGTACCGGTATTGAACATGGTATTAATGGCCGTTTTACTGTGGTCTCCCATCATAAGACCGCAAAACTGTAACCCTGTCCTTTCAAATCGTTCGGTGGCATAGTTCCAAAGCCGTACCTTGGCGTAGTTGTTCTTTAGGTTGGAGTTATTACTGTCTGCCCCTATATTGCACCACTCGCCCAATACCGCATTACCGAGATAACCTTCATGCCCCTTACTGGAATAACCAAAGATTACCGAATTACTTATTTCACCACAAACTTTGCCATATGGGCCAACCGTAGTGGGACCGTATATCTTGGCTCCCATTTTTACCACGGCATTGTTGCACAGGGCAAATGCTCCTCGAATAAGATTACCTTCCCAAACTTCGGAATCCTTTCCCAAATAGATAGGACCTTCCTTGGCATTCAAAATACTATATTCCACTGTTGCCCCTTCTTCCAGAAATATGTTTTCCGGGTGTATTAATTGATTTGTATGAGAAATCGGTGCACTTTTTCTTCCTTTGGTGAGAAAATCGAAATCGGCCTTCAAGGCCTCCCCATTTTTGGAAAAGATGTCCCAGGTACGCTCAACCCTTAGCACCTCCCCTTCAAAGGCTACTTTTTTAAGAGTATAGAGTTCAGTACCCTGCCTAATTTGGTTGGCGCAATAAGCTATAATCTCATCCTTTAGATAAATCGCTTCATTCCGTTCTAGTCCTTTTACCAAATTGGCCAGTTCTGTATTGGGCAAGAAGGAGGCATTGATGAAGATATTCTCCTCCTGAAGAACAAGCGGAAATTTTTCCTGTAGATAATCCTCCGTCCTGGAACTTGTAATGGTACCGAGATAACGCTCCCACTTCTCCCGAATGGTTAAAATTCCGATACGGATGTCGGCTACTGGTCGTGTAAAGGTAAAGGGGAGTAAATGGTTTCTAACGTCTCCGTCAAAAAGGACATAATTCATTGTAGGGATGGTTTGGAACAAAATTAAAAAAATTACGCCCCCGATTTTGGTCGGAGGCGCTAACTATTTTTCCTACTAGGGTAAACCCTTACTTTTTGTCCGTTGAGGCGTCCTTTTGTTGGGCGACCGGTTTCTTTTTGAACTTATCGTATTTGCTCTTAAACTTATCTATACGACCTGCCGTATCCAAAAATTTGGCCTTCCCGGTGTAAAATGGGTGTGACGTTCTGGAAATCTCCAATTTAACCAATGGATATTCCACTCCGTCCACTTCTAAGGTTTCCTTGGTATTAGCGGTGGATTTGGTGATGAACACATCATCGTTTGACATGTCCTTAAAAGCGACCAATCTATAGTTTTCTGGGTGTATCCCTTTCTTCATCAGTACCGTACTTTAAAATACTTTTCGTAAAAGTGGTGCAAATTTAGACAATTTTCAGAAACCTACAATTTTAATCCTTAAAAAAAGAGAAACAAAATATTGTATCTTTAAATGTAACAAAAATGTGAAAAAGTATACTAAAGTAACGACAACCTAAAACATATAAACATGGAAGAAAATCAACCAAAAACTGGGAAATATGCACTTCGTTTTGGATTATTGCTAGGCCTTGTATCCATTGTTTTTTCAATAATGCTTTTTACAATGGATATGCATTATGAACAAAACACAATGGTACAAATAGTTTCCTTAATCTTGGCAGCTGCGGCAATAAGCTTGGGAGTTTCTCAATTTAAGAAAGATAACGGGGGATTTCTAAAGCTTTCCGAAGCCTTAAAAATAGGAACCGGTATAGCCCTGGTTGCCGGAATTTTAGGCTTGCTCTACTTTTTCATTCAGTCGAGCATTATTGAACCGGACTATTGGGACAAAGCCTATGAAATAGGAAAACAAAAGGCACTGCAGGACAATCCATCGCTTACGGAAGAACAGGTAGATCAAGGCATAGAAATGCAGAAAAAATTCAAATGGTTGTTCTACCCCATTGGCCTTATTATCAACATTATTGTGGGATTAGTATTGGGATTAATCATTGGATTAATCATGAAGAAGCAAAAACCCTCTTATTGATAGCAAAATTGTATTTTTGGGCAGATGCTTAGCCGTTTTTTATGAATCTGTCCATTGTAATCCCCTTGCTCAACGAGGAAGAATCCCTTCAAGAACTCCACGATTGGATCATAAGTGTCATGGAATCGAACGGTTTTTCCTATGAGATTATCTTTATTGATGATGGTAGTACCGATGGATCCTGGAAGGTGATTTCCAAGCTGTCCGAAAGGAACGATTATGTGAAAGGGATACGGTTTTTAAGAAACTTTGGAAAGTCCCAAGCCTTACATGCCGGGTTTAGGGCGGCTTTGGGCGATGTGATTATTACGATGGATGCAGATTTACAGGATAATCCGGAGGAAATCCCTGAATTGTATCGTTTAATTACCACTGAGGGATTCGATTTGATCTCTGGGTGGAAGAAAAAAAGATACGACGCGCTACTTTCAAAAAACCTACCTTCCAAACTTTTTAATTGGGCGGCTAGAAAGACTTCGGGAGTAAAGTTGCACGATTTCAACTGCGGGTTAAAGGCCTTCCGAAAGGCCGTTGTCAAAACTATCGAGGTCCGTGGGGAAATGCACCGGTATATCCCCGTTTTGGCCAAAAATGCAGGTTTTTCGAATATCGGCGAAAAAGTGGTACAACATCAGGCCCGCAAATACGGTAAAACCAAATTTGGAATGGAACGATTCATCAATGGATTTCTGGATTTAATAACTATTTGGTTCGTATCCAAGTTTGGTAAAAGACCGATGCACCTTTTCGGAGCACTTGGTGTTTTAATGTTTATTGTAGGTTTTGGGTTTGCTGCCTATTTAGGAATTGACAAACTTTTTATAAATCCATCTGGCCGTCTGATTACGGATAGGCCACAATTTTTCATTGCTCTCACTGCAATGATTTTAGGAACCCAATTGTTTCTTGCTGGTTTTATCGGCGAGATTATGATCCGTTCCAAAAAAAATGAACCGCGTTACACGGTTTCGGAAGAAATCAACTTCGCCCGGCAGGAAGAACAATATTCTTCGTAAATTTATGGCCTAAATACACATGCCTAAATGGACGCAATTCTAGAATCCGCCAAAAGCTGGTTGACCGATTTTTTTGATCCTTCCGTAAAAAAAGAAATTCAAGATTTAATTGAAAACGACACTGACGAACTTCAAGATCGTTTCTATAAGAACATGGAGTTTGGTACGGGCGGAATGCGAGGTATAATGGGCGTAGGCACCAACCGTATTAACAAGTATACTTTGGGCAAAAGTACCCAAGGCCTTAGCAACTACCTCAAAAAAACTTATGCTAATGATAGCCTTAAAGTAGTGATCGCCTATGACTGCCGTCACAACAGTGATACCTTGGCCCGCACTGTGGCCGAAGTATTTTCGGCAAACGGCATCCAAGTATATTTGTTTTCGGCCCTGCGCACTACCCCAGAGCTTTCCTTCGCCGTACGTTATCTAAGCTGTCATGCCGGGGTAGTGTTGACCGCTTCCCACAATCCACCGGAATACAATGGCTATAAGGTCTATTGGACTGATGGCGGACAAATTGTGCCCCCCCAAGATGGAGAGATTATCGCCGAGATCAATGCGCTTTCCTTTGAAGATGTCAATTTTAAGGCAGATGAAAACTTGATAGAACTTATCGATACCAAGGTGGATGAAGCATTTATGAAGGCTTCCGTAGCCAACGGGAATTTTAATACGTCGGGGAAGGATAATTTTAAAATTGTTTTTACCTCCTTACACGGCACCTCAATAACCGCCATTCCGGAAGTCCTTAAACGTTCCGGGTACAACAATGTGACCATAATCGAGGAACAGGCCACACCAGATGGGAATTTCCCTACCGTGGAGTCGCCCAATCCCGAAGAACCGGAAGCGCTTTCAATGGCCATCAAAAAAGCGGAGCAAATCCAGGCCGATATGGTGGTCGGAACTGATCCGGACAGTGACCGTTTGGGTATTGCCGTTCGAAATCTTGAGGGAGAAATAGAATTGCTCAACGGCAACCAAACTATGGTCCTGATGACAAAATTTCTTTTGGAAAAACAAAGGCAGAAAGGCTTCAAAGGAAATGAATTTATTGCTACGACCATTGTCTCCACTCCTATGTTGGAAAAAATGGCGATGGCCTATGGAGTTGAATATAAGACTGCATTGACCGGGTTTAAATGGATCGGTAAGATGATAAAAGATTTTCCGCAACAACAATTCATTGGTGGTGGTGAAGAGAGTTTTGGTTATATGGTGGGCGATTTTGTCCGGGACAAGGATGCCGTTACCTCTACCCTATTGGCCTGCGAAATTGCCACCGATGCCAAGGCAAAAGGTAGCTCGTTCTACAAGGATTTAATCGATTGCTATGTAAACTACGGTTTCTACAAGGAGAAATTGGTTTCCCTGACCAAGAAGGGAATGGAAGGGGCAGCAGAAATCAAACAAATGATGATCGATTTTAAGGAAAATCCTGTCAAGGAAATAGATGGTTCCAAGGTTATCGTTGTGGATGATTACAATACATCAACTTCCAAAAATATGACGACCGGGGAAGTATCGGAAATTGATATTCCAAAATCGAATGTATTGATCTATACCGCGGAAGATGGTACGCGAATGGCAGCAAGACCTAGCGGAACGGAACCCAAGATTAAATTCTACTTCAGCACTAACGCCCCTTTGGACAAAGCGGAAAATTTCAAAAAGGTAAATCAAGAGTTAGAGGCCAAAATAGGCCGTATCCTGAGCGAATTCAATTTAGGTTGATGGAATATTTCAAAAAAATCCTTCGCTTTGCGAGGCCCTACAAGAAATATGGTTTCCTGAATATTTTCTTTAATATACTCTATGCCCTGTTCAGTGCGCTCTCCTTTGCCGCCCTGATTCCGATGCTCAACGTCCTGTTCGACAAGACCAAGCAGCTCAGTGAACCACCGGCTTTTCAAGGAATCGGAAAGGCAAAGGACTATTTCATGGATTATATGAACTACCGGGTTACCCAGTATTCCGGCGATAACGAGATGAAGGGATTGGTGCTGGTCATTGGTCTGGTATTGTTTCTTTTTTTGTTGAAAAATGTGTTCAACTATCTGGCCATGTACTTCATCACTTTTCTCAGAAACGGTGTTTTAAAGGATATCCGAAACAGGATGTACCAAAAAATTACGGAATTGCCCGTCTCCTACTATTCCGAAAAGCGAAAGGGCGATGTCATTGCCCGTATTACTTCGGATGTATTGGAAATCCAACATTCCTTCCTTTCGATCTTGGAACTTATTGTTCGGGAGCCCTTGACTATCGTTTTTACTATTATCATAATGTTTCTCATTAGTGTGAAGCTTACGCTTTTTGTCTTCATATTTATCCCTATTGCCGGAGCGCTTATTTCCCGTATCGGAAAGTCCCTGAAAAAAAAGTCGGATCGCGTGCAAAAGGAACAGGGTGAATTCCTATCCATAGTAGAGGAAACCTTGGGCGGACTTCGGGTAATAAAGGCCTTTAACGCGGAATCCCGCTTTTATAAAACATTCAAATCATCTACCGATCGCTTCTTTAGGTTTTCGAATACGCTATTGAACCGTCAAAATCTGGCCTCGCCTACAGGCGAGTTTTTGGGCATTTTGGTCATCGGGGTATTGCTTTGGTTCGGGGGTAAAATGGTATTGGTAGATGGGACCCTGGATGCTGCTTCCTTTATTGCCTATATGGGGTTGGCATATAACATATTAACTCCGGCCAAGGCCATCAGCAAGGCCTCATACGGGGTAAAGAAGGGTAACGCTGCAGCGGAACGGGTATTGCAGGTCTTGGAGACCGAAAACCCGATTATGGACAAATCGGATGCTCTGGAAAAAGCAGATTTCAATACCGGTATCAGCTTGGAAAATATCTCCTTTAAATATGAGGACGAATATGTGCTGAAAGATTTTAATCTATCTGTGCCGAAGGGGCATACGGTAGCCCTGGTCGGGCAGTCCGGCAGTGGAAAAAGTACCATTGCCAACCTTGTAACCCGGTTCTATGATGTAAACGAGGGTGAAATCTCCATTGACGGGACAAACATAAAGGACTTGACCAAAAAATCCCTACGCAATCTTATGGGCTTGGTTACCCAAGATTCCATTCTGTTCAACGATACTGTAAAAAACAACATTTCCCTGGGTAAGGCAGACGCCACGGACAAAGAAATCGTGGAAGCCGCAAAGATTGCCAATGCCCACGATTTCATTATGGAATTGCCGGAAGGATATGACACTAACATTGGAGATAGTGGCAATAAATTAAGTGGAGGACAAAAACAACGTTTGTCTATTGCAAGGGCGGTTTTGAAGAATCCACCTATCATGATTTTGGATGAGGCTACCTCCGCACTGGATACGGAGAGCGAACGTCTAGTGCAGGACGCGCTGGAAAAAATGATGCGGAACCGTACCTCCATTGTTATTGCGCATAGGCTTTCCACCATTCAAAATGCGGACAGTATCGTGGTACTTCAAAAAGGAGAAATTGTAGAGCAAGGTTCCCATTCCGAACTGCTTTCCAACAAGGGAGTGTACAAGAAATTGGTAGAAATGCAATCCTTGGCTTCCTAGATTCTAGGAAGTTGGTAAGGTCACTCTCTTTTGTCTTTCGAAAAACCATTTGGAGATAAGCTTAAACCTTTTCCTATTTTTATAGTCCAAAAGACATATCGAAGAGAATTAATTTGATTTCGGAAGAGACCTTAGTCCAGCAACTAAAACAAAAGGAAACCCAAGCCCAGTCCTTTGAAGTGCTCATTAACACCTATAAGGAACGGCTCTATTGGCATATCCGAAGGATTGTTTTGGATCATGATGATACGGACGATGTATTGCAAAATACCTTTATAAAGGTTTTTAGAAATATTGAAGGGTTTAAAGGCGACAGCAAATTGTATTCATGGATGTATCGCATAGCAACGAACGAAGCCTTGACCTTTTTAAAGTCAAAATCAAAAAAAATGGGGCTCAGTGATGTTGAATTACAGGACAGAATGATAGGAAATCTAGAAGCCGATGTGTATTTTGAAGGTGATGCGATTCAATTGAAATTGCAAAAGGCCATTGCTGCCTTACCGGAAAAACAGAAACTGGTCTTTAATATGAAGTATTTTCAGGAATTGAAGTATGAGGAAATCTCCGAAATATTGGAAACCTCTGTGGGTGGATTAAAAGCCTCGTACCACCTTGCGGTAAAAAAAATAGAGGCCTCCCTAAAGGAGGATTAAACGTTTTAAGCTCCGAAAGTCAAAGTAAAGGCATGGACAAAAAATATAAAAAACAAGATTTTAAAACCCCTGAGGGCTATCTAGACCACTTTACCGAGAGGATGAGGCAAAAGTTGTCAGAGGAAGAAATCCATTTACCGGAGCAGGATGGTTTTGAAGTGCCAAAAGACTACTTTGAAAATCTCAATGAAAAAATAGTTCAAAAAATCCAGGACAACGAAACCAAGGTCGTAAAACTAAATCCTTATAAAAAATACTTTTACGCCGCCGCTTCAATTGCTGCTGTGCTTTTAGTAGTTTTCGGATTACGTTTAAGTAAAGAAGAGGAGTTTACCTTTGGGGATTTGGCCAATTCTGATTTGGAGAACTATTTGGAAAACAACGATTTGGGCCTAAGCTCCTATGAAATAGCCGAGGTTGTTCCTGTTGAGGAATTGGAAATCAACGATATACTAGAAAATCAAATCAACGATGAGAACATCATAGAGTATTTGGACAATACCGTGGATGATGTAGATGAACTAAACATAGAATTTGATGAATACGAACAATAGCATACGGATATTGATTTTGCTACTCCTGGCAACTACAGTCTTTTATGGACAGAATAGGCCGGTTAGAGACAAAATCAAGACACTCAAAGTAGCTTTCATTACAGAACGTTTGAATTTGACTTCCGAGGAGGCCCAGGTTTTTTGGCCTATCTATAATGAACACGAAGAAAAAATTGAAGCCCTTAAAAGAAAGGAAAGACGGGAAATTCGTGCCAGACTGCTAGATTTCGACGAATTGTCCGAAAAGCAGGCAGATGCCCTCCTTAATGATTTAATCGCCTTGGAGGACGAAAAACACCGGCTAAACGTTGCCTTCTTGGAAAAAATGAATAGGGCCATAACTGCCAAAAAAACATTTCTCCTTATAAAAGCCGAGGAGGACTTTAAAAAGCGGTTACTGAAAGAAATGCGGGACAGACGGCGCAGTGGTGGCTAATATGGGGACAAAGAATTCGACAAAAGGCAAAAAAGGGCGCTCTATAGCGCCCTTTTTCATTAAACCTTCCCTTCCTTGATCAGTCAAAAAGATGTAACCAGGCTCGGTAAATTAATCCAAGTCGTAAAATTTATGTTATGAAGAATCTAAAGTCAATTTTACTTATTCTGATATTGTTCGGAACCTTATCCGCCGTAAACGCCCAAAGGAGGGTCGTTAAGGTATACCCTAGAATCGGTACGGTAGTCTCCACCGTTCATCAACCTAGACTAGTGGTGCATAGGGGCGTTAATTTTCATGTCTCCAATGGGGTTTGGTATCGATTTAGAGGAGGAAGGTATGTGGTCAGTGCGGCTCCAGTAGGCATCCAGGTAAGGCACTTACCGAGAGGGAACAAAGTTGTTCGCATTAATGGAAGGAAACTATACAGATACCGAGGTGTTTGGTATAAAAAGTATGGTAGGGGCTATATGATAGTGAATGTGTAATTGATAGTTCATTCCGGCAAAGTGAGGTCTGGTAAATGATAAGCCGTTCTCATTTTGCCAGGAATGATAATTTTGCCACTCTTCCCTTTCCTGCGGCATAGGCAATGGAATCATTCAAAAAACGAACGGTGTAAAAAGGTTCATCGGACATTGTCTTCCAAGTCTTCCCCGAATCGAAGGAATACGATATTCCCGTAAAGCCAAGGGCCACGATTTCTTTTCCTTTTGAATTGGGAACGAACTGTACGCAACTTTTATACGATGGGTTTTGTCCATCAGCTAACAATTGCCAGGTTTTCCCACCATTTTTGGTAATGGCCTTATTAGCCAGATTGCCTTCAGGCTTGGTGAAATCTCCACCAAAAACCACACCTACACTTTCATCATAAAAATCAATGGAGTAAATTCCTTGGGTAGGTTCCGCACTCTGTATTGGTGTCTCATATACCTTCCAGGTCTGCCCTTTATCCGGTGAAAAATAAATACGTCCTTCCGTTGTGGCAATCCAGGTTTTGTTGCCTAAGGTTGCTATATTGGAGTTGCTGGCAGCAAAGGCACCTTCACCTACAATACCTTGTGGCAGAAGGTTACAGGCCAGTTTATTCCAAGTACTTCCCCCGTCCCTTGTAATGATTATGGCAAGGCAACCTCCCACACTATCCCCAATGGCAATCCCCTCCAAATCATTCCAGAAGGTCATCGCATCATAGAAAACTCCATCGCCTTCTTCCCTATAGACAAGTTCCATCCTCCCTTTATCACCTGTTTTGTACAGCAATGCGGGGCTACCAACGGATAGCATAAAAAAATCCGTGGCCGTATGCGTTATGGCCCTAAATTCTGGGATTATGGAATCAAAGTGCTGTACATTGGTCCGTATAGTACCTGAGGAGAGGTCAATGGTGCCAAAGGTTCCCTTATTTGCGGCAAACGCTAAACTGTTACCCATAATTTCTATCGCTCGAATGCTAAGGGAATCTTCATAGATCACTTCTATTTCGACGGATGAGAACGGGTCTCTTTCTTTGTCCTTGGAGCAGGAAGTCAATAACAGAAAAATTAGAGCCAAAGGGATAAATCGCATAGCGATAAAGTTTATCAAAATTAAACGGATTGCCTCTAAAACAATACCTTTGCAACCTTATTTTTTCTGGATGAAACTGCATAGAAATTTAGTTTTTGCTGTAATCGATGCCCTTAACTTGATATTTACCGAAGGCCAATATGCGGATAAAGTGGTTGAAAAGATATTGAAAAGGGACAAACGATGGGGTTCCCGTGATCGCGGTTTTATTGCCGAAACTACCTATGAGATGGTTCGCTATAAACGTCTCTATGCAAAAATTTCGGAGGTAAATGAACCTTATAGTAGGAGCAACCTATTCCGAATGTGGGCTGTTTGGGCGGTACTAAAAGGAATTCAGCTACCCGATTGGAAACAAATAGCGCCTACCCCGGAACGTCGTATTAAAGGTAGGTTCGATGAGTTTTCGAAAATCAGGAAATACCGAGAATCCATTCCGGATTGGTTGGACGCTCTCGGGGAAGGGGCTTTAGGTGAAAGACTATGGACAAAAGAAATAGCGGCCCTAAACCAACAGGCCGAAGTTGTTTTAAGGGTCAACACCCTCAAGACCACTAAGGATAAGTTGCAGAAGGAACTTATGGATGGAGGAGTTCTTACCGACCCTCTAAAGGGTTACCCCCTGGCCTTGAAGCTACGGGAACGTTCCAATGTCTTCAGCTCGGATTCCTTTAAAAATGGATGGTTCGAAGTCCAGGATGCTTCCTCCCAGTTGGTCGGGGATTTTTTGGATGTTAAACCGGGGATGCGGGTGGTGGATGCCTGTGCCGGTGCAGGAGGCAAAACCTTGCATTTGGCCGCGTTGATGGAAAATAAAGGACAGCTTATAGCATTGGATATCTATGCCAATAAGCTTAAGGAATTGAAAAGGCGTGCTCGGCGAAATAGTGCCCATAACATAGAACCCAGGATAATCGAATCCACCAAGGTCATTAAAAAACTACATAACAGTGCGGACCGTGTCCTAATCGATGCCCCGTGCACCGGATTGGGCGTTCTACGCCGTAATCCTGATGCAAAATGGAAATTACAACCGGAATTCCTGGAAAAAATTACAAAGACCCAAAAGGAAATACTTTTTGGCTATAGCAAAATGGTAAAGCCGGGAGGTAAATTGGCGTATATAACCTGCTCCATTCTTCCAGTTGAAAATGAAAAACAGGTACAGGGTTTTTTAGAATCTGAGGAAGGTAAAAACTTTGCTCTAGTGGATGAAAAACATATCTATGCCTCCAAAAGTGGGTTCGATGGATTTTATATGGCCTTAATGGTCAAAAAATAAAGGTGCCATTTGCTCACCGTTGATTATCAACAATCCCAATACAACCTGTTAACTTTTACCTGAAAAACTTAGCATAAAAAGGTGTAAATTTGTGCTTTCTTAAATCAAACAACTTTAAAGTTCAATGATTCACTTTTTCGGAGAGGTCAACGCAAAAATTTTTGCGGTCCAGACCAAAAAGGAACTTTCTCAACAGGATATAGAAAGATTAACCTGGTTGTTCGGGAACAAATCCAAGGTAAACATGGCGTCGATTGACGCCTTTTTTGTTGGTCCCCGTGCGGCAATGGTAACGCCCTGGAGTACAAATGCCACTGAAATTACCCAAAATATGGGAATATCCGGGATAATCCGGATCGAGGAATTTTACGCTGTTGAAGCCGATTTCACAAATTTTGATCCCATGCTTT
Source organism: Ulvibacterium sp. (assembly GCF_028285715.1). Taxonomy (GTDB): domain Bacteria; phylum Bacteroidota; class Bacteroidia; order Flavobacteriales; family Flavobacteriaceae; genus Ulvibacterium. The sequence continues at coordinate 240,672 of NZ_JANQOO010000035.1, read as the reverse complement.
CCCAAAAATTCAATGGGTTGGGACAACATATTTTCGATATCGACATTGTGCCGGAACCTGTTTTGGAAATTGATGATATTTCCGGTTATAATGAAGAGGAAGGGCTTGCTTTGAACGAAGAAGAAGTACAGTATCTAGAAAAACTTTCCAAAAAAATAGGTCGAAAATTAACCGATTCCGAAGTTTTCGGCTTCAGTCAGGTCAACTCTGAGCATTGTCGGCATAAGATATTCAATGGTACCTTCATTATTGATGGAAAGGAGATGCCTTCCTCCTTATTTAAAATGATAAAAAAGACGTCACTGGAAAACCCGAACGACATAGTTTCGGCCTACAAGGACAACGTCGCTTTTGTTAAGGGGCCCAAAGTAGTTCAATTTGCACCTAAAGTAGCGGACAAACCGGATTATTATCGTGAAGAAGAATTTGAATCCGTGATCTCCCTTAAGGCAGAAACCCACAACTTTCCCACTACCGTGGAACCCTTTAATGGCGCTGCCACGGGATCGGGAGGGGAAATACGGGATCGATTGGCCGGCGGAAAGGGCTCTCTGCCTTTGGCCGGGACAGCGGTATATATGACGGCTTATTCCAGATTGGAACAAAATCGGCCTTGGGAAAAAGCTTTTCCGGCCCGAAAATGGCTCTACCAAACACCTATCGACATTTTGATAAAAGCCTCAAACGGCGCTTCGGATTTTGGTAACAAATTTGGGCAACCCCTGATTTCTGGATCGGTCCTGACTTTTGAACATCAGGAAGACACAAGAGGACTCGGTTTTGACAAGGTAATTATGCTTGCCGGAGGTATCGGGTACGGAAAAGCAGATCAAGCCCTTAAGGAAACGCCGAAAAGAGGCGACAAAATTGTTATTCTCGGTGGGGATAATTACCGTATCGGTATGGGAGGTGCAGCCGTTTCCAGCGCAGATACCGGGGAGTTCAGTTCGGCCATAGAGCTTAATGCAGTACAACGTTCAAATCCTGAAATGCAAAAAAGGGCCTCTAATGCTATTAGAGGTATGGTGGAAAGCGATCAAAACCCTATTGTTTCCATTCACGACCACGGTGCAGGCGGACATTTGAATTGCCTTTCCGAGCTTGTAGAGGATACCGGCGGCATAATTGACATGGATAAATTGCCTATTGGCGATCCTACCCTGTCATCCAAGGAAATCATAGGTAACGAATCCCAGGAGCGTATGGGATTGGTCATCGGGCAAAAGGACATTGATTTGTTGCAACGTATCGCTGAACGGGAGCGGTCCCCCATGTACCAAGTTGGCGATGTTACGGGCGACCATAGATTTACTTTTGAATCTAGCATCAAAGGCGAAAAACCCATGGACATGGATTTGAGTGCCCTTTTTGGAAGTTCACCAAAGACCATAATGGAAGATACTGCCCTTAAGAGAGAATACACAGATTCCATATATACTTTGGAGAACTTTCACGACTATTTGGAACAGGTATTGCAACTGGAGGCCGTTGCCTGTAAGGACTGGTTGACCAACAAGGTAGATCGCTGTGTGGGGGGCAGGGTCGCTAAACAACAATGTGCCGGCCCACTTCAGTTACCTTTGAACAATTGTGGGGTAATGGCATTGGATTTTAAGGGAACCGAAGGCATAGCTACCAGTGTAGGCCACTCCCCTATTTCCGGATTGATAGACCCTGGGGCAGGAAGTAAGAACAGTATTGCCGAAGCTCTGAGCAATATCATTTGGGCACCCTTAAAGGACGGACTAAATTCGGTTTCCCTTTCTGCCAATTGGATGTGGCCTTGTCGCAATGAGGGTGAGGACGCCAGATTATATGAAGCCGTCCAAACCTTATCGGATTTTGCCATTGCATTGGGTATCAATGTGCCCACAGGAAAGGATTCCCTTTCCATGAAACAAAAATACCCTGACGGGGAGGTAATTGCACCGGGAACGGTAATCGTATCCGCAGCGGGACATTGCAGTGCCATCTCCAAAGTAGTGGAGCCCGTTTTACAAAAAGATGGCGGTCCTTTATACTATATCAATCTTTCGGGAGATGATTATAAGTTGGGCGGTTCCTCTTTCGGACAAATACGAAATGTGATTGGAACCCATGCCCCGACCATTAAGGATGCCTCCTATTTTAAACTGGTTTTCAATTCAATTCAAACTTTGATCAAGGAGGGTCAAATCCTTGCAGGTCACGATGTTTCCTCAGGAGGGCTAATAACCACACTCTTGGAGTTGTGCTTTGCGGACGTGGATTTAGGAGCTAAGTTAGACCTCAGCGACCTAAACGAGAACGATACTATAAAACTTCTTTTTTCAGAAAACGCAGGTATCGTTTTTCAATTGGACTCAAAGAATTATCTAGCTGTAGAACAACAATTAAAAAATACAGGGATTACATTCCGTAAAATCGGAAAGGTAGTTTCCGAAAGCACGCTCTCCATTAAAAATGGAGATGTACAAATGGGATTGAACGTGATTTCCCTAAGGGACACTTGGTTTAAAACATCCTATTTATTGGATGACAAACAAACGGCCAGCGGACTGGCAAAAGCGCGCTATGGAAATTACAAAAAGCAGCCTTTGCACTATCAATTTCCGAACCAATTTACAGGAATTCTGCCAGAGCATGCTGCTGCTCACGGCAGACCTAAAGCGGCTATCCTCAGGGAAAAAGGAAGCAATTCCGAACGGGAAATGGCCAATGCCATGTTCTTGGCCGGGTTTGATGTAAAGGACGTGCATATGACCGATTTAATCAGTGGCAGGGAAACCCTTGAGGATATACAGTTTATTGGAGCCGTAGGGGGCTTCTCCAATTCGGATGTGTTGGGTAGTGCAAAAGGCTGGGCCGGTGCCTTTAAATACAACGAAAAGGCCAACACCGCCTTAAAGGCTTTCTTTGCCCGTCCCGATACCCTCTCCGTAGGCATTTGCAACGGCTGCCAGTTATTCATGGAATTGGATTTGATCAATCCCGAACATGGGAAACAACATGGAAGAATGACCTATAACGACTCTCATAAACATGAGAGCAATTTTACGTCAGTACAAATTATGGAGAACAACTCGGTAATGTTATCCAATATGAAAGGTTCCACTCTGGGTGTATGGATTTCCCACGGTGAAGGTAAATTTAGCTTGCCACTTGCTGAGGAGAACTATGACATCGTTGCCAAATACGGGTATTCAGAATATCCTGGAAATCCTAATGGAAGCGATTACAACACGGCTATGTTGTGCGACAAGACAGGCCGACATTTGGTTACCATGCCCCACATGGAACGTTCTATCTTTCCCTGGAATTGGGCAAATTATCCCAAGGAAAGGGAAGATGCGGTTTCCCCATGGTTACAGGCGTTTGTAAATGCCAGGAAATGGGTAGAAAAAAACGGACAGTGACTACGGTATGAATATTCGTCTTGCCGTCAAAAAGGACCTCTTGGATATAGTATCCTTGCTCGCCAACGACAAACTGGGTAAGTTACGTGAGGATTTTCAGGATCCGTTGCCTAAAACGTATGATGATGCGTTTGACAGGATAAACTCCGACCCCAACCAAGAGTTGGTGGTTATCGTGAATGATTATGATACAATTATCGGGACCCTGCAATTAAGTTTCATCCCCTACCTAACGTATCAAGGTGGCATTCGCGCACAAATTGAAGCGGTACGCGTGCATGAAAAGTATCGTGGTCAAGGTATTGGACAACACTTATTTGAATGGGCCATAGAGCGTGCAAAAGAAAAAGGCGCACATCTGATACAATTGACAACAGATAAAAAAAGACCTGAAGCCTTTAATTTTTATAAGAGGTTGGGTTTTATCAATAGTCATGAGGGAATGAAACTTCACTTGTTGTAGATACCAATAAATTAGTTCCGGTCTCCAAAGTTTAAGCACAAGTTCGCGAATTCAAGAAGGATGCTTTTGAAATATTTTGCACAAAGCACCGAATTTTAATATCCCGTCTACTTTCGTTATTTTGCAGTAACCTTGGAGAAACTAACTATGCAAAACATTACTAGACTATTCGATTTTCCATATTACCAATTGGAAAAATATAATATGGAAAAATGCCTGGTCACAAAATATGACGATAAGTGGGTAGCCACATCTACTAAGGAATATATCGATAAGGCCAATGCCATTAGTCGGGGTCTGTTACGTATGGGGGTTGAGTCGAATGACAAGATTGCCTTAATCTCCATGTCCAATCGTACGGAGTGGAACATTATGGATACAGGCATTCTACAATTAGGTGCACAGAATGTACCCATCTATCCTACAATTTCCGAGGAAGATTATGCCTATGTGCTCAATCATTCCGAATCTTCGTATTGTTTTGTTTCCTGTGACGAGGTGTACCAAAAAGTAAAGGCTGTTAAAGATGAAATACCAAGCCTTAAAGAGGTGTATTCGTTTGATGAGCTATCGGATTGTAAGAACTGGAAGGAGGTCTTGGAATTGGGGAAGGACGAGTCCAATCAGGAAGAGGTACTAAAACGTATGGAGGCGGTAAAACCAGAAGATTTGGCAACCTTGATATATACGTCGGGGACAACGGGAACGGCCAAAGGTGTGATGCTATCGCACCAAAATGTGGTTAGTAATGCTTTGGAAAGCTTCAAGCGGCTGCCCTTGGATTATGGTAATGCAAAATCGCTTAGTTTTCTACCGGTATGTCACATTTACGAACGGATGCTTATGTATCTGTACCAATATGCCGGGGTGACGGTTTATTTTGCCCCAATTGATCAAATCAGTGAATTTATTAAGGAGGTGGAGCCACACGTGATGACTGCCGTACCTAGACTATTAGAAAAGGTGTACGATAAAATAATCGCCAAAGGAGCCGAATTGACCGGTGTCAAGAAAAAACTATTCTTTTGGGCTGTGGATGTAGGCCTAAAATACGAACCGTATGGCCAAAATGGATGGTGGTATGAGCAGAAATTAGCTCTGGCGCGTAAATTGATATTCAGCAAATGGAAAGCAGGTCTAGGTGGCAATCTCAGTCTGATTGCTTCGGGAAGCGCTGCTTTGCAGCCCAGGTTGGCACGGATATTTAACGCAGCCGAATTTGGGGTTATGGAAGGTTACGGGCTTACGGAAACCTCACCTGTAATTTCCGTAAACGATATGCGTGATGGCGGATTTAGAATCGGAACGGTCGGGAAGTTATTATATCGTACGGAGGTAAAAATAGCTGATGATGGGGAAATCTGCATAAAAGGTCCCCAAGTGATGATAGGATATTATAAAAACCCGGAACTAACCGCTGAAGTACTGAAAGATGGCTATTTTCATACCGGGGATATTGGGGAAATCGATTCCGATGGTTTTCTAAAGATTACGGATCGCAAAAAAGAGATGTTCAAGACCTCTGGCGGTAAGTATGTTGCTCCCCAATTGTTGGAAAATAGGTTAAAACAATCCCGATTTATTGAACAGGTTATGGTGGTTGGTGAGGGAGAGAAAATGCCGGCTGCCCTTATACAGCCCGATTTTGAATTTTTGCACGAGTGGGCCGGAAGGCATCAAATTACCATTCCGGAAAATTCGGATATCGTACTGAACGAAAAGGTACTGGCCCGCTACGAGGAGGAGGTCAATCTGGCCAATGAGAAGTTTGCCAAATGGGAGAAGGTAAAACAGTTCCGACTAACCCCAGATGTTTGGGGCATTGACAGTGGTCACCTTACCCCAACTATGAAGCTCCGAAGAAAAATCATCAAGGAAAAGTATCTGGACTTGTACAAGGATATTTATGGCAATGATTAGTGGAAATTGGGATATCCAAAAAGGCTCCTTCAGTTTCTAATAAATCGACTTAATTGGATGCCCATTTCATTTCTTTGACCAATTACCCTCACAGATTCTCTTGTTTTTCCAAAAAGCTTTTTGTCTTTTGAGTAATAGCTCGGCAATCTTCTGAAAAGAGGAAATATTTTCCATTTTTATTATGCACGCATAGTAAATTTTTGTATCTTTGAGAACCACAAACAATAACCACCAAATGAAGGAAGTTACCATAGATTATGCCCTGCGAGCCACTTGGCAGGCAGTTGCAAGAATGTACAATGAAGAGGCCAAAAAATTTGGATCTACCATGGCGGTGGGTTTTACCTTACTGAGCATAGATCCCAAAACCGGTACACCCTCTACAGCATTAGGCCCTAAAATGGGTATGGAGGCCACAAGTCTATCCCGTATTTTGAAAAGTATGGAAGAAAAGGGGCTAATAGAACGGCGGCCTAACCCCAATGATGGCAGAGGTGTTTTGATACATTTGACGGATTTTGGCCTTGAAAAGAGAAACGATTCCAAAAATGCCGTACTTCGGTTCAACGAGGCGATACGCTCAAGTGTTTCCGAAGAGAAATTGGAGTGCTACTTTGAAGTAATGGGCACCATAAATCAATTGATAACAGATAAAAAGATTTATTCCGAGGAATCAACCAGTAAATAGAGCCCATTCCCTATGAACAAACACATCAATAAAGTTGCGGTTATCGGATCCGGTATAATGGGCAGTGGAATTGCCTGCCACTTCGCCAATATAGGTGTTCAGGTGCTGTTGTTGGATATTGTACCACGTGAACTCAATGAAAAGGAAAAGGCCAAAGGACTGTCCTTAGAAGACAAAACAGTGAGAAATCGCTTAGTAAATGATTCTTTGGCCGCAGCCCTAAAGTCCAAACCCTCCCCTATTTACCAAAAGCAGTTTGCCAAACGCATCCTTACCGGAAACTTGGAAGATGATATCGCCAAGGTCTCGGAGGTAGATTGGATAATTGAAGTAGTTGTGGAACGTTTGGATATCAAGAAACAGGTATTTGAAAACCTTGAAAAACATCGCACAAAAGGCACTTTAATTTCTTCCAACACTTCGGGTATCCCTATCCAATTTATGAGCGAAGGCCGAAGTGATGATTTTCAGGAGCATTTCTGTGGAACCCATTTCTTTAATCCTGCCCGTTATCTGAAATTGTTCGAGATTATCCCTGGACCTAGGACGAAACCTGAGGTATTGGATTTCCTGAACGGCTATGGTGAAAGATTTCTAGGTAAAACCGCCGTGGTAGCAAAGGATACCCCGGCTTTTATAGGAAACCGTATTGGTATCTTTAGCATTATGAGCCTGTTCCATATGGTAAAGGAATTGGGCATGACCATAGAAGAAATCGATAAATTGACCGGACCTGTGATTGGTCGCCCAAAATCGGCCACTTTCCGCACCGTTGATGTGGTAGGTTTGGATACCTTGGTGCATGTAGCCCGTGGTATCCACGAGAACTGCCCGGACGATGAACGACACGACCTTTTTAAATTGCCCGATTTTATCGATACCATGGTAGATAACCAATGGTTGGGCAGCAAATCCGGACAAGGGTTCTACAAAAAAATAACAGGTAAGGACGGAAAAAGAGAGATTCTCAGCTTGGACATGGATACCATGGACTACCGGTCCAAGAAGAGTGCCAAGTTCGCCACACTGGAACTTACCAAAACTATAGATAAAGTCATAGATCGATTTGCCATTTTAGTCAATGGAAAGGACAAGGCTGGCGAGTTCTACCGAAAGAGTTTTGGACATTTATTCGCCTACGTATCACATCGAGTTCCCGAGATTACCGAAGAATTGTATAAAATCGATGATGCTATGAAGGCCGGTTTTGGTTGGGAACATGGACCCTTTCAAATTTGGGACGCTATTGGTATCGAAAAAGGATTGGAATTCATAAAAGCCGAAGGGCAACAGGCGGCCGATTGGGTGCATCAGATGCTGGCTTCAGGTCAGCAATCCTTCTACACAGTTAAAGAAGGAGCCACCCACGCTTTTGATATTCCTTCCCAATCCATTAAAAAAATCCCAGGACAGGATGCCTTCATCATTTTGGACAACATTCGTAAATCCAATGAGGTCTTTAAGAATAGCGGTGTCGTTATCGAGGATTTGGGCGATGGTATCCTAAATGTGGAGTTTCAGTCCAAGATGAACACCATTGGCGGAGATGTCCTTGCCGGGTTAAACAAGGCGATAGATTTAGCTGAAAGGGACTTCCAGGGACTGGTCGTGGGCAACCAAGCGGCAAATTTCTCGGTAGGTGCCAACATTGGAATGATATTTATGATGGCCGTAGAACAGGAGTATGATGAACTGAATATGGCCGTAAAACTTTTCCAAGATACCATGATGCGCATGCGGTACTCCAGCATTCCCACAATCTCCGCACCACATGGAATGACCCTGGGTGGTGGGTGCGAACTCTCGCTACATGCAGATAAGGTGGTTGCAGCGGCCGAAACCTATATCGGTTTGGTAGAATTTGGTGTTGGTGTTATTCCCGGAGGCGGTGGCAGCAAGGAGATGACCCTCAGGGCTTCGGATACTTTTAGGAAAAATGATGTGGAACTGAACGTACTTCAAGAATATTTCTTGACCATTGGAATGGCTAAAGTGTCCACCTCGGCATACGAAGCCTTTGATTTGGGAATCTTACAAAAAGGGAAGGATGTCGTGGTCGTCAATAAAGATAGGCAAATTGCTTCCGCAAAGGCCTATGCCAGGCTACTGGCTGAACAAGGGTATACCAAACCCATCCCAAGAAAAGACGTAAAGGTTTTAGGCAAACAGGCCCTGGGCATGTTTTTAGTGGGAACCGATTCCATGGAGGCCGGGCATTATATTTCCGAACACGATAAGAAAATAGCGAACAAACTGGCCTACGTCATGGCAGGTGGCGATTTGTCCGAAGCCAGTTATGTGAGCGAACAATACCTATTGGATTTGGAAAGAGAGGCATTTTTATCCCTCTGTACCGAAAGAAAGACCTTGGAACGTATTCAGCACATGTTGAAGACAGGTAAACCGTTGAGGAATTAGACGTACAGATTATCAGATTTCTAGATTATTAGATTTCCAAGTAATCTAATAATCCAAATATTAAAAAAACGAGAAACAAATGAACACAGCATACATCGTAAAAGCATATAGAACCGCAGTGGGCAAGGCGCCGCGGGGGGTATTCCGTTTTAAGCGACCCGATGAATTGGCCGCGGAGACCATTGAACATATGATGAACGAAGTTCCGCAATTGGATAAGAAAAGGATTGATGATGTCATTGTCGGCAACGCAATGCCCGAGGCTGAACAAGGCCTTAATGTGGCTCGATTGATTTCCTTAATGGGACTGGAAATCGAGGATGTACCAGGAGTTACCGTGAACCGATATTGTGCGTCAGGAATAGAAACCATAGGAATCGCTACGGCAAAGATTCAAGCCGGTATGGCAGATTGTATCATTGCAGGAGGGGCCGAGAGCATGAGCTATATTCCCATGGGCGGATACAAACCCGTACCGGATTATTCCGTAGCCAAACAAGGAAATGAAGATTACTACTGGGGCATGGGATTGACCGCCGAAGCCGTGGCGGAGCAATTCAAGGTGTCTCGGGAAGACCAAGATGAGTTTGCCTTCAATTCGCACCAAAAGGCACTAAAGGCCCAGGCAGAAAATCGTTTTCAGGACCAAATCGTGCCCATTGAAGTGGAGCATACTTATGTCAACGCTTCCGGGAAAAAGGAGACCAAGACCTATACCGTAAATAAGGATGAAGGGCCGCGTACCGATACGTCCAAGGCGGCTTTGGCCAAATTACGGCCCGTCTTTGCGGCTAATGGAAGCGTTACTGCAGGAAACTCTTCGCAAATGAGCGATGGTGCGGCCTTTGTTTTGATTATGAACGAGGAAATGGTAAAGGAGTTGAATTTAGAACCTATTACCCGTATGGTGAACTATGCGGCCGCTGGAGTAGAACCCCGGATTATGGGTATTGGACCTGTAAAAGCTATCCCAAAAGCACTTAAGCAGGCGGGGTTGAAACAAAAGGATATTGAATTAATTGAATTGAACGAAGCCTTCGCATCGCAGTCCCTTGCGGTCATCCGCGAATTGAATTTGAACCAAGACCTTGTCAACGTAAATGGCGGGGCCATTGCCTTGGGACATCCTTTAGGGTGCACCGGCGCAAAGCTTTCCGTCCAATTGTTTGACGAAATGCGAAAAAGGGAAATGAAAGGAAAATATGGTATGGTAACCATGTGCGTGGGCACCGGGCAGGGAGCCGCCGGAATCTATGAGTTTTTGAATTAGAACCAAGACAATAAGATAAAAGACCAAAAGGCGGGAAGAACTATTTTTAAAAAGCTAGGTACTTGAGATAAAGAAATACAAACCCTTGATGCGGGCAACAAAATGATTACCGCATTTTCCGATTCCTAAATCCAAAATTATGAGTACAGAAACAATGAACAAAGAAATTTTACGGGGGGGGCAATTCCTGGTAAGGGATACCAAATATGATGACATTTTTACGTTGGAAGATTTGAACGAAGAGCAACAGATGATGCGGGAAAGCACCAAGGAATTTGCAGATCGCGAGCTTTGGGCCCATTGGGAGCGTTTTGAAAAAAAGGATTACGCCTATACGGAGGCATGTATGCGAAAAGCCGGGGAACTGGGATTATTGAGTATAGCTGTTCCCGAAAAATATGAAGGTCTAGGAATGGGATTTGTCTCCACTATGTTGGTCTGCGATTATATTTCCGGAGTAACCGGTTCCTTCAGTACAGCCTTTGGTGCACATACCGGTATCGGAACCATGCCTATCACACTATATGGTACCGAGGAGCAAAAACAAAAATATGTACCCAAACTGGCTTCGGGCGAATGGTTTGGGGCGTATTGCCTCACTGAACCGGGCGCCGGATCGGATGCCAATTCCGGAAAGACGAAGGCAGTATTGTCCGATGATGGAAAATACTATACCATTACCGGTCAAAAAATGTGGATTTCCAATGCGGGCTTCTGTAACCTATTTATTGTTTTCGCTCGGATAGAGGATGACAAATACATTACGGGGTTTATCGTGGAAAATAACCCAAAGAATGGTATTACCCTTGGCGATGAGGAAAAGAAACTGGGTATCCACTCCTCCTCCACCCGACAGGTGTTTTTCAATGAAACCAAGGTCCCTGTGGAGAATATGCTTTCCGAAAGGGGAAATGGATTTAAAATCGCAATGAATGCCCTTAACATTGGACGTATTAAATTGGCGGCAGCCTGTCTGGATGCCCAGCGTAGGGTGGTGACCGAAGCCGCAAAATATGCCAATGAGCGTATTCAATTCAAAACCCCCATAATGAGTTTCGGGGCCATAAAGGCCAAAATAGCACAGATGGCGACAAACGCCTACGCCGGGGAATCTGCATGTTATCGCGCGGCAAAAAACATAGAGGATAGGATCGCATTCCGTGAATCAGATGGCAATTCCCATCAAGAAGCGGAGTTAAAAGGTGTTGAGGAATATGCCATAGAATGTTCCATTTTAAAGGTCGCGGTCTCCGAGGACCTACAGGAAACTACGGATGAAGGTCTCCAAATTTTTGGTGGTATGGGCTTTAGTGCGGACACCCCCATGGAATCGGCTTGGCGCGATGCACGTATCTCTAGAATCTATGAGGGCACCAATGAAATAAATCGGATGTTGGTAGTGGGAATGCTGGTGAAAAAGGCCATGAAGGGTCATGTAGACCTACTTGGTCCGGCGACTGCCGTTGGCGAAGAATTAATGGGAATCCCATCTTTTGAAACACCTGACTTTTCGGAACTTTTATCGGAAGAAAAGAACATAATCTCCCGACTAAAAAAGGTGTTTTTAATGGTCGCCGGAAGTGCCGTCCAAAAATTCGGCCCTGAACTGGAAAAACACCAACAACTGATGCTGGCCGCTGCCGATATCTTAATAGAAATCTATATGGCCGAATCCACAGTTTTGCGAACGGAAAAAAATGCCAAGCGTTCTGGAGAAGAGTCCCAGAAGGCCCAAATTGCCATGTCTAAACTGTATTTGTACAATGCAGTGGAGACCGTTGGCAAAAAAGGTAGGGAGGCGATTATTTCCTTGGCGGAAGGAGATGAACAACGCATGATGCTCATGGGGCTTAAGCGTTTTACAAAATATACCAACTATCCCAATGTAGTGGCCTTACGCACACAAATCGCCGATGTGGTGGCCGAGCAAAATGGATATACCTTTGACTAATTCAGATTTAAATTCTGATGAGACAGGAGGAAAGCCGTCCGTTCATACGGACGGCTTCATTTGTATTTAGGCAGCGCTCCTATTATTCTAAGTTTTTACTCAAAAAGCCAAATCTTTCCGCATAATCCAGCATTTGGTCTTCGAAGCTCTCGGGCTACTTAACCCTTTCGGCATGTGTCCTAGGTATTGGTCAAATACGCCTCAGGGCCAGATGGAACAATAGCCGTTATTCCCTCGGTTCGCTACAAGTATTCATACTCATGACCCAGGAAAAGACCCATTGGCCATTTACTCTATGGTCTTTCCCAATATCAATACTAGGTTCAGCGCGCATAAGTTGCTTAATCAAACCATTTCGGGGTTCAAGTGTAAGAAACCAGTCCAAATAGTTAAGAATTTATGAGTGACTTTCCAAATGAGGTATAATGTTTTTTTTCATTGTTTTGTTTACTTAGATCAAGACTCTATTTTTATGCATGGATAAAAACTTATTGAAAGCAGTTTACTCTCCAGAGGATTTTAGGGAAAGGGGGCATAGACTTATTGACGAACTGGCCAATCATTTGGAAGATAAAATCCAAGAAAAGTCTAACAATGCCATAGATTGGAATATACCCAAAAAAGAGCTGGTCTTTTGGGAAAACTTTCTGTACAACGGAGATACATCACATTTTTTTCGCGAAATTCTAGGCCGAACCACCCAAGTACACCATCCTAAATACATTGGACATCAGGTGAGTCCTACTGCTCCTATAACTGCATTATCAGCAATGGTAAGCGCTTTATTGAACAATGGCATGGCCATTTACGAAATGGGAATGGCCCCCTCCGCCATTGAGCGGGTGGTTATCAACAAACTCTGTGACAAAATCGGATACGATTCGAGTTCCGGAGGATTCTTGACTTCCGGAGGAACCTTGGCCAATTTAACGGCATTACTTTCCGCGAGGAAAGCCAAGGTTTCCCATGATATATGGAACAAAGGACATAAGGAGCAACTTGGAATTATGGTTAGTGAGGAAGCCCATTATTGTATAGACCGCGCGGCCAAAATAATGGGATTGGGAGAAAAAGGAATCATCAAAATTCCGGTTACCCAAAACTTCAAAATGGATACCTCCCTGCTTCAAACTTATTTTGACAAGGCCAAAAAAGAGGGTATAACCGTTTTTGCCATCGTTGGAAGCGCTCCCTCAACAGCCACAGGAGTCTACGATAATCTGAAAGCCATTGGTAAATTTGCCAGGTCCAACAATCTATGGTTCCATGTGGATGGAGCCCATGGAGGGGCGGCCATCTTTTCAGAAAAATACGCGCGCACCGTACAAGGTATAGAGCAGGCAGATTCAGTGGTCATAGACGGTCATAAAATGATGATGATGCCCACTATTACTACGGCCCTACTTCTCAAAGACGACATCAATGCCACAGCCACCTTTAGTCAAAAAGCGGATTACCTTTTGACGCCTACAGACCATGAGGACTGGTATAATTCCGGTAAGCGGACTTTTGAATGTACCAAAACCATGATGAGTGTCCATTGGTATATATTGCTAAACACATATGGGGAGGAGATTTTTGATGAATTTCTTACTAGATTATACGATATGGGGCATCAATTTGGGATAATCCTGCAAAATGACCCACAATTTGAATTGGCAACCCCCCCAGAGTCTAACATCGTGTGCTTTCGTTATACGGATTCACATTTGGATACTTTTGCCCTAAACCAACTTAATGGACATATAAGACAATCTCTTTTGGAGGATGGCGAGTTCTATATTGTCCAGACCAAACTAAGGGGTATCCATTACTTACGCACTACCATAATGAATCCATTTACAACCAAGGAGCATTTGCAGCAATTATTGGAGAAAATCAAAAAATATTCAAAACAGATATAGGAGAGCCCCAGTTTCTAGTTGTTTCATTAAGTTCTTAAAACGCGAACCTCACGGTATTTTAGACCTAATCCGTAAAAACATTTGAGGCAAACAATTGCTCCGCTAGGTATCTCAAAGAAGATTTCCACTTGCCACCGGCCAGTAAATTAGGACCATTTGTAGATTTATTCAAGAATACATTTTCGGAAAAATCCATTTCAAAGGATTCCACCTCACTATCCGCTCCATAAAGACGTATATTTATTATGCGCTCCAGTTGTGTGTTTTTACTAGAAACTTCCTGTGCCATAAGGTCCGATTCGGGATTTCCATTCTTTTCATTCTCCTTAATAGATACAAAAAGAATATACTCTGTTTCCAAGGCGTCCCGTAATTGTTCCGGGGAGGACTGTCTTAATTTTCCATAACTAAATCCGGAATCTACAAGTCTTTCTATGGCTTTTCCCATATCCAAAACTTGGACGCCTTGTGTATTGGACTTTCCTGACATTAAACCTATTACGTATTCTGTGGCCTTGTTGGCCAAGGTCTTATCATATTTTCCATTTCGTTTGAAATCCAAAGGTACCACCGACATGATATTTTCCTCATAACTTGGAACCATAGGGGCTTCTTCCATAAAGGTAGAGGCGTTAGCTGGGCTTTCCTTGGCAACGATTACTTCACCTCCAACGCCACCAAAATCCTGGGTTCTGCCACTGGCAAAAACTATTTTTTCCAATTTAGTAGGGTTAATCTCGTTCACTATGGTTTCCCCAGGGTAGACAAAACTGATGGCTCCGTCGGTAACCTTTGTGACCTTTACCTGGAGCAACTGCCCGTTGGTAGTAAAAATAATATCATTTTTTGATGCGCCCTGCTGGGGGAAAAGATACATGCAGAACAACAAACCCGACACAATAATAACATTTCTCATTTCAATATTTTTAATCATTTAACATCCTTTTTTTTAAGGCCCGAATAAAAGCCTACTTTAACTCAGAGGTCCAGTCGAAGACCAACCGAAACAAATTGTTGATTTTGGCTATCATTATTAAAAATGGTATTCAAATCATATTTTCCATATAGTGAAAACGCCCCAAAACCAATGTAGCCACTCAATCCATAAATCTGTTGATTCACATTATAGTCGCCTCTGGTCTCTGCCCTGTAAAATCGTCTCCTTCGAAATAGAAAGGGATACTCCATCCGCTGTTCTTCGTCCAGGCTAATACCCACATATCCTCCTATGCCGATTTTAAATTGATTGCTTGTTGAATAATACCTCCCTTTACGGTTATGCTTCATTTTTGTTGGACCAAACTCCAAATGAATGGGCAAGACCAAATTGTGGACAACAAAACTGGACTTGTGTAAATAAGACGGGAAATCCTGCAATACCGTTTGGCCATCAACCTCCGCAAAAATTCGATTCCCGCTAGGTTCCAATTCGTTTCGCTGATAGGATACTCCATATTTTAGTCGTAATCCATTCTTTTTCCAAAGTGGTGTCTTTAGCGCAAAACCAATTTCCCAGAATCGCGAGCTATAAAACAAGTAATCCCTTTCATCCTCTATGTCCTGCCAAGTAATGCCATCCCTTACCGCATTGTTTAGACCCATGGCAAATACAATATCCAAGGTGGTTGGGCTCCTTAGCTCCTTTTTTTCCAGTACCGTAGGTCCCTCCAAGGGTGTCTCGGCCAAATTTTCAGGTGTCGTTTTCTCTTTGGGAAGATTTAGTTTTAACCCTTCCTTCTCCTTGGTATAAGAATCAACATCCAAAAAAATCTCGACTTCCTTATTCCCCTTTGAGGTTTCCCCATCGTTCTCCAAGAAAAAAATAGTCTTTAAAAGTACTGCTTGCCGCTCATCAATTTTTTTTGTGCGCTCTTCGGCTGCTTTAAGCTTTAATTTATCGGCCTCGGCCTTATTGATCACTCCGTTATCTAAAAGGCTATTGATATTCTCCACTTGCTCTTTCAGAGCCTTTTTTTCCTCTTGCTCAACAATATCCAACTGTTTGCGAAGCACCTCGATAGCCTCCCTATTAGGAGCTTCTTGAGCTTTGATACCCGCTAAAGGAAGTGTTACTATCAGCATCAGAAGTAGTATATTTTTCATAGCATATGCTTTTGATATTTTTAAGTAAGGTGTTCATGTCCTTAAAGGATCCGGACACCATGGTCCAAACTTCTGGAATGGTATTGGCTTCAATTTGCGATGGCGTCCTTTAGTTTCAACAAACCATGTTTAAGGTTTTGGGACACCCTGTTATGATTGTCCTGATGCTTAATTTCTTGCTCTATCTCGGCAAGTATCTCTATCGCCAAAAATTTTCTCATTGCCTGAGAGGCCTTTCGTTTTTCGATGTTTTGGCGTGCCTTTAGCATCAAATCATCGATTTCCGCTTCGGTCACTTTCATCTTTTCCGACTTTACGGAGACTTTTATGGTTTCCAAGGGTTCCGGAACATCTTGATTTTCGTAATCCTTATCTTGGGCCCTGCATATCCTGTTCTTTGTTCCTGCTCCAATGCCATGCCCAATGAATACGGACTTCATCTTTTCGGATACTTCAGGCAGCGATTCGGTTTTTGTGCGTTTCACCTTTTTTTTGGCTACTTGTGACGCATGATGCCCCTTTCCGATTAAATTGATATTATTATCCGTAAAGGATGTATTTGTAAAACCATCTATCTCCTCGGCTATAAATCCAATACCAATCATGAAGGCCATAAGAAAAGTGACCCCTTTTAAGTAGTGCCTCCGACTCCTACCCCTTTGTTCCTCTTTATATAGTTCTTCCAAAAGCCTTGTCCAGGCCGATTTGTTTGGTGTAAGGGAATACCCTTCCAATTTTTCTTTTGCGTAGATTTCAACATCAAAGTGCTTCATTTTTTTTTCTTTGAAGCTCCAATTTTTTCTGAAGGATTTTGCGTGCTTTTGAAAGTTTCGATTTTGAGGTGTTTTCCGAAATCTTGAGCAATTGGGCTATTTCAGTGTGCTTATATCCTTCGATGGCATGAAGCATAAACACAAACCTATGTCCCTTGGGAAGTTCGTCTATAAGTTTTAGTAGATATTCCGCGTCGGCCTTCATAGCGACTCTAGGGCTTCCCGAGCTTTCTTGATACTGAACATCTCCCTTGAATACCAATCTGCGATTTGTCTTGAGGAAATTGATGCATTCGCGCACCATTATCTGTCTTATCCAACCCTCAAAACTACCATCTCCCTTATATGTATTTAAGCGCATGAAGACCTTTAGAAAGCCCTGTATCATTACGTCCTCTGCATACTGCACATCCCGGACGTACCTTTTACAGACCGCCAACATCTTGGAGGAATACTTTTCATATATTCCAAACTGGGCGGCCTTGTTGGCCAGTAACGCTTTTCGTATAAGCGACTTCTCGTCCTTATATAGGGGGATAACCTTCACTTTTTCTTTCTTAGCAATCGTAAAAGACACAGGGCCCTTTACTAGAATAGACAATTTATTTAGTGAAAAAGTTCCCCTTGAAAAATGCTTTTAGTCAAAATTTAACAACTTTAACATATTCAATAACAAGGTCTTGCAAACCACTATCTGTATCCGCCTTATGGAAACTCAAAATCAAAGATGGTTGGGCACCTTTTGCCCACAACAGCATTTACTGTTTTGGCCAGGGTACGGGAGACCCCGGTTAAAGCATCTAGACCATATAAAGGATATTAGTATGTACCGTTTTTGGAAGATTGATACGTACCAAGGGAACTTTTTTTTATTTAAGGTAAGTAACAAAAATGAAAGACAAACCTTTAAAACTACTCCCTCATGGACTCCAAAATACGCTCTTCGGTATTTTTTCTGGAAAAGTTTACCGCACATTCTATCAAAGCCAAATGTGAATAGGCTTGGGGAAAATTTCCCAAAAGTCTTTTGGTCTTAAAATCTATATCCTCGCTGAATAGACCTAAATGGTTTCCATAAGTCAATGTCTTTTCAAAAAGGGCCATGGCCTTTTCCTCCTCCCCTATTTTGAAGAGGCTATTGATAAACCAAAAGGTGCAAATGGTAAAAGAGGATGACGGGAGTCCAAAATCATCCTTATTCTTATAGCGATATAGTAGGCCATCATTGCTCAATTCCTTTTCAATAGCCTTTACGGTACTCACAAATTTGGGCGACTTGGCATGTATGAACCCATAGGACTCCATAAGTAGTACGGAGGCATCCAGATGTGTGGAACCATAGGATTGGGTAAAAGCGTTTACTTCGTCATTCCACGCATTCTCATGAATGTCATTTTTAATTTCCTGTTCCAATTGGGTCCATTGTTCCAATTTCCGTGTTTTTTTCAGTATACGGGCAACTCGTACGGCTCTGTCTATGGCAACCCAACAAAGAACTTTGGAAAATGTAAAATGTCGGTCTTCGGTACGCAATTCCCAGATTCCCTTATCCGGTTCTTTCCAGTGTCTGGAAACGATCCAAACAATTCCTTTGGTTATGCCCCATAACTCTTCGCCATTCTCGATACCTGTACTGAATTTGGCCAATTGTGCATGGATGACATCCATTAAAATGCCATATATATCGTTTTGCTTTTGCTCATAGGCCGCATTACCCACCCGAACAGGTTTGGAGGCGTGGTAACCGCTCAAATGATCCAGGGTATTTTCCGTCAAGGTTTTCTCCTTGTTAATGCCGTACATGATCTGCAATTTTTCATCCTTGTCCGGAATCAGGTCAATAATGAATTGCAGATATCTACGTGCTACGTTCTTATGTCCCAGATCGGCCATTACCTTGATGACCATGGAAGCATCCCTAATCCAGCAAAAACGATAATCCCAGTTCCGTACCTCACCAATGGTTTCCGGTAGGGAAGTTGTTGCCGCCGCCAGTACGGCACCGGTTCTGTCATAACTTAACAACTTCAATGTAATGGCACTGCGCATAATCTGCTTATTGTACTTGTTGTAGGTGGGCGTCCTGTTGGCCCAATTGAGCCAATACACCTTGGTCCTTTCCAAGTCCAAATAAATTTTTCGGGAAGTGGGATGAAGTATCTTTTCATTATACCCCAACAAAAAAAAGCCGTTTTGCTTTATTTCCAATTCCCTGCCCTCCACTACAGCATTCTTATTGAATGAAGTATACAAAAAGACGGTATCGAATTTTTCGTTCTGCGTTAGGCTTACTACAAAGTTCTTCTTTACATACGTTTTAGTCTCACCAAGGGCGTATTCCAATTTGGGGTTGTATTTCACCCTAAATTTAGGCCTCCCCTTTACATGGCGTACATGTCTGGCCAATTCTGGAGGGGCGTGGTAGCCACCGTTCTCGTTATAGTAGCGAGGCATAAAATCATGTATCTCAAAGGTGTTCTCCCCATCCGAAAACCGGGTAATGAGTACTGCCGTACTTTTTTTGTAACGCTGTTTTATCGTATAATTCTTGGCTACAAGAATCTCAAAACTACCGCCGATTTTGTCATCCAACAACTTGGCGAAAACCGATGAAGAATCAAATTCGGGCAAGCAGCACCAATCGACAGAACCTGTTTTTGAAATTAAGGCGGCACTCCTACAATTTCCTACTATTCCGTAGTCTAAATTATCCATTCAATAAAAATGTTGATGTAATCTGGTTTTGAATTGCTATTGCCATGCAATTTGACGAAATTTAGAGAAATTAAAAGTAAAACAGGCCAAAAACATCGATTTCATGGGCAAAACTATCATAATCTCAAATAGACTACCCGTACAATTACAAATTAGCAATGGTAGCATAACTGCCATCCCAAGTGTTGGGGGGCTGGCCACAGGAATGAAATCCGTACATTCAGGTGGAGACAGCCTTTGGATTGGTTGGAGTGGACTCACCGATGAGGAAATTCCAGATGAACTTGCCCCAAAAATTGATGAGGCGCTCGCTCAGCATGGTTCCTCCAAGGTGAGACTTACCAAAAAAGAGGTGGACGGGTTCTATTTCGGTTTTAGCAACCGAACCATCTGGCCCTTGTTCCATTATTTTTTGGAATATTCCGAATTTGAACTGGACTATTGGAATGTATTCAAGGATGTAAACCAAAAATTCGCAGATACCATACTCAAAAACGCAAGCGATGAGGATACTATTTGGATTCATGATTATCAATTAATGTTGGTGCCTCAAATGGTTAGAAACGAACGTCCCGAGATATCCATAGGTTTCTTTTTACACATTCCTTTTCCGTCCTTTGAAATATTTCGGACCCTGCCCTGGCGGGAGGAAGTTTTGGAAGGCCTTTTAGGTTCTGACCTAATCGGATTCCACACCTATGATTACGAACGCCATTTCCTAAGCTCGGTTAGAAGATTGCTTGGCCTGGAAGTTAGTTTCAATGATATTTACCAAGACAATCGCATCATCAAGGTCGATTCCTTTCCTATGGGCATCGATTATAAAAAATTTAGCCAGGCTGCCGAGGAGCACGGTCAAAAAAAACCTGATGAGCAATCGGACCTACAACAACGATTGGACAAGCACAAAAAATCTACTCCCGATGGAAAGTTTCTTCTCTCCATAGACCGTTTGGATTATTCCAAGGGAATTGCCAAACGTTTAAATGCCTTTGAGTATTTTTTGAATAAGTACCCTCAATACAAGGAGAAGGTGCGTCTTATTATTCTGGCCGTCCCTTCCCGATCCAATGTACCACAATATCAGCTACTCAAAAGGGAAGTAGATGAACTGGTGGGGCGTATTAATGGGGAGTTGGCCACGGTCAATTGGACCCCAATCTGGTATTTTTATCGGTCACTTCCCTTTGACAGTTTAATAGACCTGTATACTTCCTGTGATATTGCCTGGCTCACGCCCTTACGGGATGGAATGAATTTAGTGGCCAAGGAATACATTGCCACACGGACCGATAAAACGGGGGTGCTCATCCTCAGTGAAATGGCAGGATCAGCCAACGAAATGAACGAATCCCTATTGATCAATCCCAACAATTTTGAGCAAATAGCGGATACACTGTATACGGCTATCAATATGCCCAAGGAAGAACAGCAAGCAAGGAACGAGGTACTTCAAAAACGTTTGGAACGTTATAATGTGGAAAAATGGGCCAATAGCTTTATGAGCTCGTTACAAGCTCAAAAAAATCGCGAAGCGGGCAACATTTCCAAAAGGATGACCGACCATCTCCTCAATGGGATTTTAAAGGAGTATAAAACCGCCCAAAAGCGACTTCTGTTTCTGGACTATGATGGAACTTTATCAGGATTTCACAACGATCCCCAAAAGGCAAATCCAGATGAGGAATTGTATCAACTACTGGATAACATCCATCAGCAGGAAGATACCGAAATGTATCTGGTCAGCGGCCGCGACAAGGAAACCTTTACCCGTTGGTTCCTTCACAAAAAATACAACATGATCGTGGAACACGGGGTATGGATTTCCGAAGATGGAGAACCGTTCCGGATGTTGGAAAATGTAAAGAACGACTGGATGGAAAAAATTCGTCCCGTATTGGAATCCTTTGTAGACCGCACACCGGGAAGCTTTATAGAAGAAAAGAACTATTCCCTGGCCTGGCACTATCGAAAAACCGATCCGGATTTTGGAAATCTTAGGGCCACTGAATTAAATACCGTACTTACCAGTCTCATTGCCAATGACGACATTAGCGTCCTAAATGGAAATAAAGTAATGGAGGTCAAAAGCAGTAATGTGAACAAAGGAAGGGCCACTGTTCGGGTCTTGGGTGAAGATAATTATGACTTTGTATTTGCCATCGGAGATGATTGGACGGACGAGTTTATGTTCCAAGAATTGCCCAAAAGTACAATTACCGTAAAAGTGGGGCAACAAAAGACACAGGCCCGTTTTTTTGTGGAGAATACAAAAAAGGTAAGGGAACTTTTAAAAAGGTTTGCAAATAAAAAGTGAACAAAAATTCAAATCCCGTATACGCTAAATTAGCATGGCGCATTCTGTGCCTAAAATCATGAAAAAGGATAGGAAAGGAAACCAGGTTTTCAAAAACAGATGATACGACAAATTCCTATACTTTTGAGGTCTCAATTTTATAACGCTCGAGATACATTATGAAAAATAGACTTTTTCTGGCAGTTCCCATAGCATTGATTTCTATAGTGACCTTTGGCCAAAATTTTACCGAACAAGATACGTTACGTGGTAGTATTACCCCGGAACGAGCCTGGTGGGACCTCAATTATTACCACTTGAATGTTGAGGTACAACCGGAGAACAAATATATTTCGGGCAGCAATACTATTCGGTATAAGGTTTTGGAACCCAAGCAAACCCTACAGGTAGATTTGCAACCTCCGCTCAACATTGAAAAGGTGACCCAGGACGGAAAGGAACTGAATGTAGAATCCAATGGAAATGCTCATTTTGTAAAGCTGGAAAAACCCCAAGAAGAAGGAGCGTTCAATGAAATCGTTGTGTATTACTCCGGACATCCCAAAGAAGCGGTCAACGCCCCTTGGGACGGCGGTTTTTCCTGGAAAACGGATAGTAGGGGAAAGCATTTTATCGCCACATCCAATCAAGGCCTGGGCGCTAGTGTCTGGTGGCCCAATAAAGACCATATGTACGATGAAGTGGACAGTATGGCCATTAGTGTCACCGTACCCAAAAATCTTATGGACGTTTCCAATGGAAGACTTCTGAAAATTGAAGAAAATGAAAACACAAAAACCTATCATTGGTTTGTGGCCAGCCCCATTAACAATTATGGGGTGAACATAAACATTGCCGATTATAAACATTTTGGAACTACATATCAAGGAGCGGCCGGACCTTTGACCATGGATTATTACGTACTCCCGCAAAACTTTGATAAGGCACAGAAACAGTTTCAACAAGCGCTTCAAATGATGAAAGCATTCGAACACTGGTTCGGCCCCTACCCTTTTTATAAGGATGGTTTTAAATTGGTAGAAGTTCCCTATTTGGGCATGGAACATCAAAGTTCGGTCACTTACGGCAATAAGTATTTAAACGGATATTTGGGACAGGACCTTTCGGGTACGGGCTGGGGCCTAAAGTTCGATTTTATTATCATTCACGAAGCAGGGCACGAATGGTTTGCGAACAGCATCACCTACAAGGATATAGCGGACATGTGGATCCATGAGGGCTTTACAGCCTATTCCGAAAATTTGTTCCTGGATTACTATTATGGCAAAAAAGCGGCTGCAGATTATGTAATTGGAACCCGGTCCAAAATTAAAAATGACCGTCCCATTATCGGTAAATACGGTGTGAACCATGCAGGTAGCGGAGATATGTACTACAAGGGAGCCAATATGCTGCACACACTCCGGCAACTTGTAGAAGATGATGATAAATGGCGGAAAATACTTCGTGGACTGAATAGGGACTTTTATCATCAGACCGTCACTACACAACAAGTTGAAGATTATCTTAGTGAGAAAACGGAGAAAGACTTAACCGCTTTTTTTAATCAATACCTCCGCACTACAATGATTCCAAAATTGGAATATACCATAACCGGTAGTACATTGAAGTATAGGTATACCGATATCGTAACCGATTTTGATATGCCGGTCCGGGTTTTCATAGAAGACAAGCCGCTCTGGATATTCCCTGGGGAAAATTGGAAATCGGAGGGTTTTGAGGGAGCCTTGTCCACTTTAAAGATCGATCGTAATTTCTACATAAAATCAGAAAGTAAATAAAATGCTTGGATTCGGTTAGACACCGGATCCAAGCATTTTATGTATCCATTTCCTAAATATTATGGTGCCCCACTTGCAAAAGTAACGTTCATAAGTGCAACCGGTGTAGCGCCTCGATCACCATTGGGTTTATAGATAAAATAGATTTCTTCGGTCTTGCCATCAATGGGCGATGTAAGAGGAATGGGAACCATACCCCCAGGCTGTCCTGCCACCGGTGCGGGCATACTGCCCTTGCCAAGAAGCTTTCCATCCGGAGTGTTTAGTCGCACCTCAAAATCAAGTCCGGATTTTGGCGGTTCTTGCCATCCTGCCATAAGATTGGCCGAACGTACTCCCTTCAAATCAATATCTTCAAGAACGAACCACCCCTCCCCTTCAGGCAAGATCAGCATATCCATCCCATTAAAAGCTATTGGCGTAAAACCATCGGCTTTGATCTTATCTGAAAAAGGAACAGTACTTCCTTGCAGGGCCACAGACTTGACTCCGGTCAATGGAATGGTGCCTTCAGCGCCATTATCCGTGTAGCTCGCGGTTAACACCATCACATTGGCCCCTTGGGTCGGCTCCGGATTTAGGGATCCCGATAAAGGGAGCGATTTCTTTTTGGCCTTACTTTCACCGAGGGACATAATATACGCAGCGATTTGTCGAGCTTCGCCTTTGGTTACGTCGGGATGTGCAGGCATGACTACTTCACCCCAAACACCACCCCCTCCGGCAATGATCTTATTCTGTAAATAGGCCATGGCATTGGGGTCATTTTGGTATTTTTTGGCAACATCCGTGTAATTGGGTCCAATAGAGGCCTCAGCCTCCTTGTGGCATGTCTTGCAATCCATGCCTTGGGTCAAGGATTTCCCTAAAACCGCTGCGGAGACCTGTTGGTGCCCTAAGGACATATTCACCTCGTCCAGACTTTCCAAATAATCGACGGAAACATAGATATTGGACTCGTCAATAGTGTCCTCATCAGAATCCTTGACCGATACTTCATAAGGTATGGGTACCCCTGGAAGAAAAAATGAGGAGTTCCCACCTTTGAGATCAATGGCGACCTCAGGTCTGGAATTCCCGGCCACAACCGATACCACCTGACTCTTGGCAGACTCACCTTGATCATCCTTGACCTCAACGGATACTTTATATTCCCCCGGCTCATCATAGGTGTGTGTTATTTTGGGTTCCTGGGTCTCCATCCGGTCCCCATTGCCCAAATCCCATACATAACTTACTGGATTTTTTTCCCTGTCATGGGCCTCAACAGTGGCATTTATACTCAAAGGAAGTTTGCCAGAAGTATGGTCAACTATGAGATGGTCAATAACGGGTGGCCTATTGCCTCCGTTGTATTCAATATAGCCCAGTGAGGAATCCTCGTTCTGACGGAACCATCCACTGCCATACTCCAGCAAATAGACCCTGCCGTCCGGTCCCATTTCCATATCGATTAGATTGTTCACTTCTATATCGGCGGCAAAAGGTTCCATTTTGTTGAAGGTACCATCCTCAAAGAGCGTTACGGCCTTCATCCAACCACGCATCCACTCGTAAATAATCACCTTACCATCGTAATAGGAAGGAAGTCCGCCCCCATCAGGATATAGATCGCTATAAAACACCGGTCCTGCCATGGCGTTTCTACCCCCTGTACCCACCTGCGGAAAATCTCCGGTCGGAGCATAGGGATAGTAAACATAGGCCGGCTGTGCGGGGGGGAGCTCCCTTAGGCCGGTATTGTTTTTGGAGTCGTTAATTGGTTTTTCAGGATCAAAGGCGACTCCACTTTCCCCGGTTGCATAATCGTAATCTACATAGGGTCTATTGTTTCCCACAAAGAGCGGCCATCCAAAATTTCCGGCTTCCCGGGCCTGATTCATTTCATCGTATCCCATGGACCCCCGTGTTTCCAAACTGTCCGCCCTGGCATCAGGGCCTACATCTCCCCAATACACGTATCCGTTCTTTTTATCGACGGATATGCGATAGGGATTTCTATGGCCCATGGTATAAATTTCCGGTCGTGTTTTTTCCATTCCTACCGGAAAAAGATTGCCCTCTGGAATTTCATAACTGCCATCTTCGTTAACCTTGATCCTTAGAATCTTTCCCCTTAAATCGTTGGTATTGCCCGAGGACCGTCGTGCATCGTACTGTTGTTTGCCCGGAAGGTCGTTTAATGGGGCATAACCGCTATTCACATATTTTGCTCCTTTTTCATTGAAAGGAGTAGAATTGTCCCCAGTAGAGAGATATAACAAACCATTCCCATCAAAAGCAATGGATCCTCCGGTATGACAACATATTTCCCGTTGGCTTCCCACATCCAATATCTGCTGTTCCGAGGTGAGGTCAAAAACACCGTCTTTGAATTTGAAACGGGAAAGCCTGTTGACGGATTCATTACCTGTAGGGGCATAAAAAACATAAATCCAATGATTGTTGGCATAATCCGGATCTTTTTGTAGTCCCATAAGACCTTCCTCGGCATTTACCCCTGGAGTATGCAAGGTTTGATGGTAAACATCCAGTTTGGCAACTTCCTTAAGTTCTTTGGTCGCATCGCTGTACAAAACTATTTCTCCCCTGCGTTGTCCGATAAGGACATCACTATTGGGAAGAACCGTCATTTCGGTGGGTTCAAAAAACTCACCAACTGTTAAAGGAACTTTGGCAAAACGATCGATATCCGGTGGAATCTGTGTGGTGGCCTTACTATAATCCAACTGTAAGTTGTCACCAATCGCATATTGAATACCGCCCAATACATGTTGTATGAATTTTTCTTCGGAATAACTTTCATCGGTATGACCGCCTCCGGTGTAGAATGCTCGCCCACCATCAAAATCATGGTACCAGGCAAAAGGGTGATAATCGCCATTAGTGCCCCCTTCATAAGAAGATTCGTCCAAAGAGATAAGGACATTTACGTCGGGGTTTAATTTTTTGAAGTTATACCATTCGTCCGTTCTGTGCCATATGGAATCCGTTAAATGCTGCGTAGCGATAAAATTTCGATTATTAATGATAATATCGGCTTCCGGCGTCCCAGGCGGATGACTTTGGAAATAAGCGCCGACCAATTTGTTGTACCAGCCCCAATCGTACTCCGTATCGCATGCGGAATGTATGCCCACATAGCCACCCCCCGACTGGATATATCGTTCAAAAGCGGCCTCCTGCTTATGATCCAAAACATTACCTGTGGTATTCAAAAAGACTATCGCCGAGTATTGCTTTAAAATTTCATCCGTAAATAAATCGGCATTTTTGGTGCTGTCCACGGCAAAACCGTTTTCCTCCCCCAATTTTTGAATGGCCGCAATCCCAGCGGGAATAGAAGCGTGCTTAAAGCCCATGGTCTTCGAGAATACAAGGACTTTTGGTTCTCCCTTACGCTTGTTTCCACATCCCACAATCATGAGTCCCATTAATGCCGACACGGCCAAAAAAGTTATTTTCTTCATCGTACTATAATTCGTTCGGTTTTTTACAATTTCTAAAAATACGGATTACCCATTCGATTTACCAAATTGATAATGGATTATATCTTAATTTTAGGAAAAAAGGGTTCCATGCCCAGAAAAAATGAAGGATATTCAACAACTTTATTTTAAGAACGACACGGAATGGCGGAATTGGCTGCAGGAAAATCATTCAAAATCGGATGGTATACATCTGATTTTTTACACTGTGGCTCATGAGAAGGATAGTATGCGATGGGAGGAAGCGGTCCGCGTTGCCCTTTGCTACGGTTGGATAGATAGCACTGTAAAGAGCTTGGGTGACGGTAAACGCCGACAATATTTTTGCCCAAGAAAGCCAAAAAGTGTTTGGAGTAAAATCAACAAGGATCATATAAACGAACTGATAAGTAAGGGTTTAATGCATGGGAGCGGTCTAAAAAAAATCGAAATGGCCAAGGAAGATGGTTCATGGACAGCCTTGGACGATGTAGAAAACGGAGTAGTACCCCCAGATTTGCAAAAGGCTTTTAATAGAAACAGCAAAGCTTTTGATAACTATCAAAACTTTACCCGTGGCCAGCGAAAGAGCTATCTGTATTGGCTTAACCAAGCGAAAAGGGAAGAGACCCGAAAAAAAAGGATAAAGGAAATCATAAGACTTTGCAGGGCCAACATAAAATCAAGAGATCAAAATTCAAGGTAGTGAAGCGCATTAACACAACGATTATTTTAAAATCAATTATTTGAAAAAATTTGAATGTCGTACAGCAAATTTTCTAGGTGGATAGCTCGAGGAAATAAAATTTAGTTGAACAATCCCCAATACTTTTAAATAATAATTCAATCATCGTTTTCAAGTTCCAAAGCCAATTCAAATCAATTCAAGGTCAAGACAGTTAATAAAAAATACCATAATTTTATGAGTAAACGCCAGACTACGTAATAATGCGCCTTCTACTTTTACTTATGGGATTTCTTCTTGCAATTTCGGCGTGCTCGCCGGATATCCCAGAAGAAGTGGAAGCGGCATATGCTGAACTTCCCGAGACCGTTGATTTCAATTTTCACGTAAAACCCATACTCTCGGACCGTTGTTTTGCGTGTCATGGACCAGATGCAAATACTCGCAAGGCCCAATTGCGTTTGGACCTGGAAGAGGAGGCTTTTAGCAAATTGGGCAGCGGCAACAGGGCCTTTGTTGCCGGGAAACCTGGCAAAAGCGAATCCATTATCCGTATGCTCAGTGAAGATCCGGAATTCATGATGCCCCCACCAGAATCACATCTCTTATTAACGGCCAAGGAAAAGGCTATCCTGCTCAAATGGGTGGAGCAAGGAGCCAAATGGAAACCGCATTGGGCCTTTGTGAAGCCGGAAAGACCCGATATACCGCAATCCCCATCCTCCGCATGGACGTATCACAATGAAATCGACTTGTTTATTCAACAACGCCTAACACAAAATGGTCTTGGACCATCCCCTGAAGCTGACAAGGAACGCTTGTTAAGACGGGTGTTTATCGATTTGACCGGATTGCCCCCTACGATTGCGCAAATCGATTCTTTCTTGAACGATAAAAGTCCGACGGCATACGAAAAAGTGGTGGACGAGCTGTTGCGGACCGGTGCCTGTGCCGAACGCTTGGCATTGGATTGGATGGATCTAGCCCGATATGCCGATTCCCATGGAAAACATGCCGATGGTTGGCGGATGATGTGGCCTTGGCGCGATTGGGTCATCAAGGCCTTTAGGGAAAATATGCCCTATGATCAGTTTGTTACCTGGCAATTGGCGGGTGACCTTTTGCCCAATGCTACCCAAGATCAGAAATTGGCAACAGCCTTTAACCGCAACCATCCCATTACCAGTGAGGGCGGAGCTATCGATGAGGAAAACCGCCTGGGCCATGTTTGGGATAGGACCGAAACGGTAGGAACCGCATTTATGGGCCTGACCATGGCCTGTGCCCGATGTCATGACCACAAGTTCGACCCGATTTCACAAAAGGACTACTTCCAAATGACTGCTTTTTTTGATAATATTAAAGAACTGGGGGTCTCAGGTAATGACGTAAATTCGGGTCCCATGTTGCCCCTTGTGGATGCCGGGACCGAAGAATCCCTAAAAAAGCTAAAGACCGGTATTAGCGACAAGGAGAAAGCTCTATTAGTCTCCAAAAAAGAACTTCGAAAACAAAGCGGATACGCAAAACCCTTGCCCCATAATTTTATGGCAAAAGATCTAATGGGACATTATAAGTTCGACATGGTTTCCAACAAAACCAACAAAGAAGGGAGGTATAGCATTGACGGTAATCCTAAGGTGACCATTAAGGCAAAACCCGTTCTGGCGGAGGGAAAGAAAGATAAGTCCTTTGAGTTTACCGGGGAATATGATGAAGTCTATATTGATGATGCACGAAATTTCGAATGGACAGACCCGTTTTCCACCAGTCTTTGGATCAATACCTCTAAACGGGAGGTCGGAAAAACACAGACCTTAGTGGGTACTGTAGGTGGTAAAAATAGCCTTTGGCGAGGTTGGGATTTTTTCTTGGACAGTCTTAACCATCTGAACGCTAGATTGGTAAGTTCGTTACCCCATAATTACATACATGTCCGATCAAAGGACTCAATACGAAAACATACATGGCATCATGTAGCCTTCAGTTATGATGGTTCCGGCAAGGCCAAAGGATTGAAACTATTTATCGATGGTAAAGAAGAATTAGTGGATATTCCGTACGATCGTTTGTATAAAAGTATAAAAACAATCAAGGATAAGGAGCATACCCTATATACCCGTTCCATAAAGGTAGCTCGGAATTATAGTTTTTCTACCGGTGAGAATGGAATTTTCCAAGGAAAAATAGATGATATCCGATTGTATGGTAGAACCCTTACCCCTTTGGAGGTGAAGTACATTTACCAGAAGGATATCGGGTCACTGGAGAAGCTAAAAGAACCTGCAACGGACTATTGGCTAAACCAGTCCAAGAAAATAGTTGCCTTGGAACAGGATCTTAAGAAACTTAGGAACAAGTGGCTATCTTTAATGCTACCCGTACCGGAGGTTATGGTTATGGAGGAAATGCCACAAAAAAGATCGACCTTTGCCTATGATCGTGGCGATTACGAACAGCCTACCTACCAAGTAACTGCAGCTGTTCCCGAAGCCTTACCGGATTTCCCAGAAAATTATCCCAAGAACCGGCTGGGACTGGCCCAATGGTTTTTTGCGGAAGAAAATCCGTTAACGGCCAGGGTAACCGTAAACCGGTATTGGCAGATGCTTTTCGGCAAAGGGTTGGTTAACACCCCCGATGATTTTGGAGTACAGGGTGCGTTGCCCTCGCATCCCCAGTTATTGGATTGGCTATCCCTATTTTTTGTTGAAAACGGCTGGGATGTAAAAAAGCTTTTGAAGACCATGGTCATGTCCCACACCTATCGGCAATCTTCCTTTATGACCCCGGAATTATTGGAAAAAGACCCAAAAAATGACTACTTGGCACGAAGCAACAGCTATCGTCTACCGGCGGAAATAATTCGGGACAACGCATTGGCCGCAAGTGGGCTCTTGATACCGCATATCGGCGGGAAAAGTGTACGGCCTTACCAGCCTGGAAATCTATGGATCGAAAAAAGTAATTTTTCCCATAAGCTATTGCGATATAAGGAGTCCATGGGTGATAGTCTATATAGACGGGGCCTTTATACATTTATACGACGTTCCTCCCCACATCCGGCCATGTTGGCATTCGATGCCCCTTCCCGGGATATCTGCACGGTCAAAAGAGAAAGTACCAATACCCCCTTACAGGCCTTGGTACTATTGAACGATGTTCAATTTGTAGAGGCTTCCAAGATTTTGGCACAACGCATGCAAAAAGAGGGTGGAAATTCCTTGGAAGAACAATTGGTTTATGGGTTTAGGTTAGCGATAAGCCGCTTTCCCAAAAAAACGGAAACCCAAGTCTTAACGGCTTTGTTCCAGGCGCAATTGGAACGTTTTGAATTAAATCCTATTGAGGCTCAAGAACTTTTGGACGTAGGAAGAAAAAAGGTGGATGAATTCCTTGACCCCATTTCTACGGCTGCCCTAACGGTAGTGGCCAACACGATTTTGAACCATGATGATACCTACATGAAAAGGTAAACTTTCCACTTGGAGTTTTACTTTTTAAACACTGTGTAAAATACTTTTTTACAATGGTTTACCTAAACTCCAAACTGTCCTAAATGATGGTTTAAATGGTAGATGGCCAGGCCTGTCCAACGTTTATGGTCCAATGTTCCAAAATAGGGATGTATGGCAAAATTATAGTCTTCCGGAAATCTCGAAAATTCCAGGATGAAGTCCTTCAAAACCTCCTTGTCCCTTTTAAATTCCGTGGGTTTTGTTCCATCGCCCTCCACCTGTCCAAAGCCTTTGGGGGCCGGTGTTGGTTTTCCCGATCTGGCCAACGCCTTTATTTCCTCGGCATCCACCTCTCCATATACTTCAGCTTGTTTTGTTCCCTTCACCATTCGGAAAAAATCAGCACAGTGACAGACCATTTGATGCGCGTTCATTTTCCCGAACAAAGGTTTTTTGTCCGAGTCCAGGCTATCGATTCTTCTAAAAAACAGTAAGCGTTGTTCTTCATTCAATTGTACACGAATACGGTTTATAATACTATCAAAAATAGGAGTATTACCGAATTTACTATCATAAAATAAATCCGTTTTTAAAATTTAGGTAAGCCACGATAACTTTATCCATTGCTTTATGTTTTTGGTATCTTTGGCTCAACAGTTTATTCCAAATAAATACAAGGTCCTGGGAATAGGATGATTTTTTGTTTTGGGAGAACTGCTGGGCTAAATGAAGTATTGTTTCTATTTCTTAATAGCTTTTCCCCAATATCAATAACTTAAAAAAGACAGACTTGAAAAAAACTCTATTACCAATACTCCTATCCTTTCTAACATTTTCCCTTTTCTCCCAGAAGTTTTCCATGGATCTGATTCAAGATCTTAAGCCTAGAAATATTGGGCCTGCCGGAATGAGCGGCCGGGTCACGGCTATTGACGTAGTACATTCCGATCCAGATATTATGTATGTGGGCACAGCGTCTGGGGGGCTGTGGAAATCGAATAGTGGTGGTATCCGATGGGAGCCTATTTTTGATAAGGAAGTAACCGCCTCAATCGGTGCTGTAGCCATTCAGCAATCCAATCCTTCCGTTATTTGGGTAGGCACTGGGGAAGGCAATCCCCGGAACAGCCTTAACGGAGGATATGGGGTTTATAAATCCTTGGACGGCGGAAAAAGTTGGCAAGCCATGGGATTGGAAAAAACACGACATATCCATCGCATCAAAATCGACCCTGCGGATCCCAACATCATTTATGTAGGGGCCATCGGTTCGCCTTGGGGAGAGCATCCGGAACGTGGTGTCTTCAAAACCACCGATGGCGGTAGGACCTGGGAAAACATTCTGTTTGTCAACAACAAGACCGGAGTCGCCGATATGGTCATGGATCCCACAAATCCCAATAAGTTGATCGTGGCCATGTGGGAGCACAAGAGAGACCCATGGTTCTTTAAGTCAGGCGGGGCCGGAAGTGGCCTCTACATGACCCATGATGGAGGCAAGAATTGGAAAAAGATTACAGAAAAGGATGGATTGCCCAAAGGAGAGTTGGGCCGTATTGGTATTGCAATAGCGGCCAACAGACCGAACATAGTTTATGCTTTGGTCGAGTCTAAAAAGAATGCGCTTTACAAATCCGAGGATGGCGGATTCAAATGGAAAAAAATAAATGACAAGTCCGATATTGGAAATCGGCCTTTTTACTATTCTGAAATCTACGTGGACCCACAGAATGAGAATAGGGTGTATTCTGTTTTCACCTATGTAAACGTTTCCGAAGATGGTGGAAAAAGTTTTAAACAATTGATGCCCGCCTATGAAGTGAATAATGGGGTACATCCGGACCATCATGCTTGGTGGATACATCCCGAAAATGGCCAATTTATGTTGGATGGCAATGATGGTGGCGTAAACATTACTAAGGATGGGGGAAAGTCTTGGCGTTTCATCGGCAATCTGCCCCTGGCCCAATTTTATCACATCAGTGTGGACAATGAGTACCCTTACAACGTTTACGGCGGTATGCAGGACAACGGCTCTTGGCGTGGACCGGCCTACACTTGGCGAAGACAGGGCATCCGCAATAGTTACTGGCAGGAAATCGCGTTTGGCGATGGATTTGATGTGGTACCGGACAAGGACGATTCCCGATTCGGCTATGCCATGAGCCAACAAGGTTACGTATCGCGATACGATTGGAAAACGGGAAACAACTACACGGTACGCCCTATCCCACCGGATGCAAAGACAAAATTACGTTTTAATTGGAATGCCGGAATTGGGCAGGATCCCTTTGACAACGGTACCGTCTATTTTGGAAGCCAGTTTGTACATAAAAGCAAGGACAAAGGGCTTACATGGGAAATTATTTCCCCGGACTTGACGACCAATGATCCCGAAAAACAGAAGCAGGATGAAAGTGGTGGGCTGACCATGGACGCCACGGGGGCCGAAAATCATTGTACCATTTTGGTCCTGGAACCTTCTCCACTGGAGCAGAATATGCTTTGGGCGAGTACCGATGATGGCCGGGTACATTATACCCAAAATGGTGGTGAAAGCTGGATAGAGGTAACAGCCAATATCAAAGGACTGCCCTTGGGCAGTTGGATTCCCCAAATAAAAGCCTCTCACAAGAACAAGGGGGAGGCCTTGTTGATTGCCAATGATTACAGACGTTTCAACTACACGCCCTATGTGTATCGTACTAAGGACTATGGCAAAACCTGGGAACGGATCGTGAATGCCAATGACGTGGAGAGCTATACCCTGTCCATTGTAGAGGATATTGAGAACCCTAATCTCTTGTTTCTCGGTACGGACGACGGCCTTTACATCTCTTTGGATGCAGGGGACAACTGGCAAAAATGGACAGAAGGTTACCCGACGGTTTCCACCAAAGATCTGGTCATTCACCCACGGGAGCACGATTTAGTGATAGGAACTTTTGGACGTGCCGCCTGGGTCCTGGACGATATTGGCCCCTTACGCGCCTTGGCTTCGGATAAATCCATACTACAAAAGGATGCCAAATTATTCCAGCCTCCTACGACATATCAAGCTGCCTATCAGCAACCTACGGGAAGCCGATTTGGAGGTGATGCCCTTTACAATGCGGAAAACCGGAAAGAGGGTGCCATGATCACCTATTACTTGAAGGAAGGGAATAAGAAGGATGGAACTAATTCTGATAAAGAAGAGAGTAGTTCGACCGATGAAAATCAAACCGGAAACAACATGAAAATGTCCGGGGTCCAAAAGAAAGATTCCATACAGTTCCAATTCTACGAAGGGGAACGATTGATTCGTACCCTTAAATACAAAACCCCGGAAAAAGCCGGTTTTCACCGTATCTATTGGCAGATGGATGAAAAAGGACCAGATCGCCCTTCACGTCAAATGAAAAAAGACAAGAAGGAATCCGGAGGTGTTGCGGTAAAACCCGGGATATATAGAATCCGAATGAATTATGGGGACGTCTCCGAGGAAACGACCATAACGGTCGAATCAGATCCCAGACTGGAAGTTCCCAAGGAATCCATCGTTGAAGTATATGAATCCTCTAAAGAGCTTGATAAAATGACACAGGTTGCATCAGATGCCGTACAACAGCTCGTAGAAAGCAAAAACATAGCCACACGGTTTGAGAAGGATTTGAAGGAAATGGACAAAGAAAAATACAAAGACGAAATCGAAACCGCCAAGACCATCCAAAAACAAATAGATTCCACCATTGCGCTCTATTTGGGCAAGGTGGACAAGCGACAGGGAATAACCCGAAATCCCGAGATTACCGTAGTACAACGGTTGAACACAGCTAGAAACTACGTGGACAGCCGAAAAACAGGTATCACTGCAACTGAAAGAAAACTTATCCGGTTTGCAAAGGAGGACCTAAAAACTGCACTACAGAAGACCAATGCTTTTTTTACTGACAAATGGGAGACCTTTAAGAACGAAATCCAACAATTGGAAATAACCCCTTTTAAAGAGACCAAAAGTTTTAGTTTGGAATAAATGAAGAAAGTTGCACTCTTGTTCGCTTTTGTTTTTTCTTTCTCCCTTACCGCTCAGGAATCAGGTGAGGATAAATGGGGTTCATGGCACATGTATTTTGGCACGAATAGAATTTCCGAAAAATTAAGCATACACTCCGAGGCACAGGCTCGTTATTATGAACAACTGGATAATTTTAATCAGCTATTATTGCGGACTGGCCTCAATTACCATATTAATCCAATTGCCATGGCTACATTTGGCTATGCCTATATCGTGTCGGATGCTACCTTTGATGAACTTCCAGGGGATAGGGACTCTAAGGAACATCGGATTTTTGAGCAATTTATACTACGAAATGAAGTCGGGAAATTTGCATTTGAACATCGTTATCGCTTGGAGCAGCGTTTTTTGGATTTTGGGGAGCGAACGGATATCCAGCATAGGGCGAGATATCGTCTTCAAGTGACCTTACCGCTGACTCAACTATTTTTTCTTAATTTTTATGATGAGGTATTTATAAACTTACAGGATGAAATCTTTGGGCAAAATAGATTATATGGGGCATTCGGATTTCATATAGCCAAAAATCTGAGTGTACAGGCCGGATATCTGAAAAACCATTTTTCCTCGGCCCATTTTGATCGTCTTCAAATAGCCGTGTTCTATAATCCGGATCTAAGAAAAAAGACCCGAACGGTAGATTGACGGTTTAAAGTGAATTCCAATTTTCCTTAAAACCCCATGTTGAAGCAAGACTATTTCGGATTTGGGGAACAAACTTGAAATTTCTGAAAAAACATGACGGATATCAGTCATTAGAGGTGACACACGGCAGTAATTTTGTCCCAACAAATACTACCGGATGGCAACCCGACTACTTTGCCCGACAATTGTCTTATTCATTAGCTTGAACAGTTTTTCACAAAGGGAGCGGGAAGAAATTCTGGGAACTTGGCTGGTAGCGTCGGGAAGTCATCAAGTTTCGGAAAACATTTCCATACCTACAATCGGCATTCTGCGATATTATGAACCTTTCCATCACTATGAGCTATCGTTTTTTAGGACAGGGATTTGCTATGGTTTTAGCCCTAGGCTTTCCGGTACCTTGGGCTATGGTTACTTAAATTCCGAACCCTTTATCCAAAGTAAGGAAGCTAAAGGCGCCTTTTACCAACATTGGCTCTACTCACAGCTTACTTTCAAGGACAAGATGGGAAGCTTCAACATTTCACATCGATACCGGCTTGAAAACCGATGGATCAATACCACCGAGGGGACCGAGCTAAGACATCGGATGCGCTACAGGTTAAAAGCCTCCTATCCCCTAAGCCTTCGATTTTATTTGTGTGCTTCCAATGAAATCTTTATTGCGCTACAGGAACCGCTATTCAATCAAAATAGACTGTATTTTGGAATAGGGTACAAATTCAATTCCAGTCTGCATTTGGAAACGGGGTTTATGAAGAATCATTTTTCTAACGCCAATTACGAATATTTGAGAATCGAATTCATCTTTAAGACGGACTTTCGCAAAAAGCATAAGGCATAATTGCCTCTCTCCCACCAAAACATTCGGGCCAAACCACTATCTTTAGGAAAGCTATACTTACTAAGGACGACTCAGTCTTAAAACGAACCCGATGAATCTTCAAAAAGTTACATTTCAAAATAAAAAAGGTCAGACCTTGGTAGGAAGATTGGAACTTCCCGCAGATCAACATCCTCATAATTTTGCACTTTTTGCTCATTGTTTTACGTGCAACAAAAATCTTTTGGCTGTAAGGAATATTGGAAAAGCATTGACCTCCAACGGATTTGGCGTCCTACGATTTGATTTTACAGGACTGGGGGAAAGCGCTGGCGATTTTGCGGATACCAATTTCTCGGGCAATGTGGCGGACCTTGTAGCTGCCTCAGATTTTCTTGCAAAGCAATATCAGGCCCCTTCCCTACTCATTGGGCATTCCCTTGGAGGTGCGGCAGTCATTTTTGCGGCAGCGGAAATTGTGTCCGTTAAGGCCATAGCCACCATAGGGGCTCCTTCAAATCCCATCCACGTACAACATCTGCTTAAGAGCAATATAGAGGAAATACAAGATAAGGGAGAGGCTGTGGTTAACCTTAGCGGAAGGGACTTTACCATAAAAAAACAGTTTTTGGATGACCTAAGGACGAAATCATTACCCGAAACCGTTAAAAATCTCCGCAAACCCATATTGCTAATGCATTCTCCCCAAGATGATACCGTGGGGATTCAAAATGC
The DNA here is from genome assembly GCF_028285715.1 of Ulvibacterium sp. Classification (GTDB taxonomy): domain Bacteria; phylum Bacteroidota; class Bacteroidia; order Flavobacteriales; family Flavobacteriaceae; genus Ulvibacterium. The sequence goes on along the minus strand of NZ_JANQOO010000035.1, from coordinate 203,104 downwards.
AGAGGAAATTTATGTGGCGGCCCATCACCCCAAAAGTTTTGTTTCATTGGACGGGGCCGACCACCTATTGTCCAACAAAAAGGACTCCTTGTATGTGGGGGGAGTTATTTCAGGATGGGCGCAACGCTATTTGGATATGAAAACCGAAGTAGCGCAACCAAGGACCAAACATGATGTTGTTGCCAGTTTGGATTCCGACGACGGTTTTACCACCCAAATGAAGGTAGGGAACCATTATATGATCGCGGACGAGCCCATAGACGTTGGAGGAAGCGATTTTGGTCCCTCGCCCTATGAACTGGTTTCTGCCGGTCTTTCCGCGTGTACCGCAATGACCATACAAATGTATGTTAGGCGAAAAGACTGGAAGCTGGAAAATGTGGAAGTACACACTTCATATAGCAAAGAACATGCGCTAGACTGTGAAAACTGTGAGTCCGATAGTGCCAAAATAGATACGTTTCAAAGGGAAATACGATTAAAAGGAGACTTGGATGAAAAACAGAAGAACCGCATTATGGAAATTGCGGATAAATGCCCGGTACACCGAACTTTGCACAGCGAAACACAAATAATCACAAAACTATTGGATTAATGCAAAGCAACGTATTTGAAATCGCGATTACAGGAAATCATCATTCCTTGTTGCTGCCTGAAGATATCGTTTTTCCGTTTTTGGAAAAAAACCTGAAAAGGGTACGGGCAAAGGCTACTTTCAATGGAAAGGAATTGACATTTCATGGAGCCATTCAAAAAAGGAACGGAAGGCATTATATGATGTTCGGCAAGCGGTATCAAAAGGAATTAGGTGTCTTTCCCAACGACTATTTTCAGTTGCAGTTCTTTGAGGACACCTCTAAATATGGAGTTGAAATGCCGGAAGAATTGGAAGCTGTATTACAAAGTGATTTCGAGGCCCAAGAAATATTTGAATCCTTTACACCCGGGAAAAAACGAGGGATTATCTATATGATTTTGGGGTATAAAAACCCGCAGACACGGATCGATAAATCCATTTTGGTCTGTGAAAATCTTAAAAGAGGTATCAGAAACAATCCAGATCTCCTAAAATCATTTTAAAGAGGGCTTGAAATGCCTTTCTTTATTGCGTAACTTTAGGCCCATCTACGAACTAATTTTTCGCTTTGCGGAAATAAAAACAAAAAAACACATCTATGAAAACAGTAAAATTGGCCATTCTTGGACTTGTACTTTTAGTATCCTACCAGTGTAAAGAGGCCAAAAAGGAAAGTGAGGAAAACGCCAAAGAGGCAATGGCCGATTCCTCGGAGAAATTCAACTTGGTAAAAGATTCCACAAAAGTGGGTTTCACGGCCTATAAGACTACTGAAAAATTGCCTGTAGGCGGCAAGTTCCTGAAAATAGACATTACTGAAAGTGAACCAGGGAGCACAGCAATGGATGCCATGAACGGTACTGCATTTTCCATTCCGATCAGTAGCTTGTTTACAAACGACGGAACGGGAACCCGTGATCCCAAAATAATCGAATTCTTTTTTGGGGCAATGAAGAACACCTCACTTATTTCAGGTGTTTTTAAGGTATCTGAAGACGGGAAACCTTCGATCGACGTGACCTTGAACGGCGCTACCGAAAATATTCCCTTGGAATCCGAAAAAACATCCGAAAATGCCTATACATTTTCGGGAGTAATGAATCTTGAAAATTGGGATGCATTGGATGCCGTTGCATCCATAAATAAAGCCTGTGAAGCTTTGCATACAGGCAAGGACGGTATTAGCAAGACCTGGAGCGAGGTTGCCGTACAGGCCCAGGTGTTACTGGAAAAAATTGAATAGAAATCAATTGTAGATACCCAAAATAAGGAACCTTAAATTTTCCTATGGGGCATTGGAAAGATTTTAAAAATTATCCCATCTCCCATAACTGTATAAAAGTAGCCTCTGGATTACATATTTTTTAATCCAGGGGCTTTCTTTTTAAACCGCCTCCCCACCCTGCTCCAAGCGGACTTCTTTATAACATGAAGAAAAAGTGTGGATGTTTAGAAGCTTTGATGGTAATTCTATAACCAAGTACGCTCCCTTGATATCTGTAACCTTTGAAAAAGTTGCCATGGCTTAGCAACAGAATGAAAGGCAATAACCAGGTTAAATCAAATTTTTAGGTGCATCGATGAAAGCAACTAGTACATTTTTCGACCTAAAAACCGTTCAGCAAGTAACAGTTTGTTGTGTGTTCAAAGTATACTTATGAGGCAAAAGATTTTCTCACTTTTCTTTTTTGTATTGCTTAGTGGCTGTACGATACACAGGGCCAATTTTGAAAACGCCGTAATAAAAACAACTAATCTCAATATGCTTTCCGAAGATTTTCTCCAGAACGTAAAGGATGGCAGGGACACGAAGATAATACGGGACAGAATTGCGAATCTCACTTTGGAAGAATTGACCAATTCATTGATTACCGACGCACATAGGCTGGCTTTTTGGATAAATGTCTATAACGCCTACATTCTAGTAATACTAAAGGAGGATCCAGAAGCGTACAATGATAAAAGCACCTTTTTCAAAAAAGAACAAATACCTATTGCCGGAGAGCGGTTTTCATTTGAAAAAATAGAACATGGTATCATCCGGAAGTCACAATGGGCCTTGGGTCAAGGACGCATCCGAAGATGGTTCCCGAATACATATGAACGAAAACTTCGAATCAACAAGCGGGATTACCGTGTGCATTTTGCATTGAACTGCGGGGCCAAGGATTGTCCCCCGGTGGCCATTTATCATCCAGAAACACTGGAATCTCAATTGAACACAGGTACTGCGTTGTTCCTAAAACAAAATTCAGAGTATTATCCGGAGAAAAATGAAGTTGCCGTAACCTCTCTTTTTAATTGGTTCCGGGGTGATTTTGGCGGTAAAAACGGCATCAAGAAGATATTGAAGGAATTTGAGGTTATTCCTAACACCCAAGATATCGATATTTCCTACAAGAATTACGACTGGACCTTGGATTTGGATAATTGGACACACCTTTAAGGATTTCCTTCATCCCGTTTGAAGTTGCCAGCAACAGGGATCACCTTAAAATGTTAGGCAAAACTTTCGATAGCCCAAATTACTGTCCTATAAAAAAGTTACTCGTTAGGTTTAAGAATCTTGCGCAATGACTTATGCGCAATCACCATTCTATACACCAAAATAAACATAATTGTAATCCAAACAAAGAAGAGGAGGTATTCCATAACAATCGGATTAAATAGGTTAGTTATCTATGTACATTCTGTACGGCTTGGGGCTTCCAGAAATGCATTTTCTAAAATTTGGAGGATAAACATAGTAAATTCAATCTTAAATTCCTACAAAATGGTTAATAAAATCATAATCACTTAGTAGCCCCTCTGATCCGGAAAACTTGAATCCAAAATGCAATGCATGAAAAAGTCTTATATTTTCCTTTAATTTGGGGGTCTAAAAGTGCCTGTCCATGAACCCATCCGCATCCGGCTGGATACAAAAATTCGGTTATCTCATTGAGGATAGGTATTGGTACCCCGAAGATTTCCATGCCCTTTATCTGGAGATGAAAAAAACTGGGTTTATCTATGGCATCAATGTTAGTACCATACCCTTAGGGAAACTTGAACATATTCTTTCCGAGGATGAAAATGCCAAAATAAACCTTTTGGCCGCACTATACTTTACGTATCATTTAAGGAAACCCAACTCGGATTTCAAGGCCTTTACGGATTGTATTTTTGGTTTTTATAAGGTTTTGGATGTCGGTCGAATATCATTTTTCAATAAAATCGTCACAGGGAAGAAGACATCGTCCCAATTGGAAAAGCTTCTAGATTCCAGAATATATCTTGAGGATAACCTAATCAGCAAGACGTTTAATAGTATAATAACCAATTCCCTCTTGTTCATTGATGTCCTGACCTTTAAACAATATCTGGAAAATAAGGAGGAGATACGGGAATATGCCCAGAACCTGGAGTATATCACCATTAATCTTACCTATCATACCCTTAATTCCAAGGAAAGAAACGCAAAGGATGAAAAATTGGCACAGCTTTTTGCATCATCACTAACTTTTATTGATGAAGAACACCAGAAATTTGATGGATCCTATCGGGAGAAGCTAATGCATCATTTTTCCCGATTCGAAAACCAATATTTTTTGGACGTCGCATGCCTGACGGTTTGGGAAGATCAATCCTTGGATTACAAGGAATCCGATTTCATTTTTGGAATTGGAAAGGACATGGGAATAGAAGAGCATCAGATAAACCAATCTTTAGAGGATGTGGCCCAATTTTTTGATGATAACGCAAAAAAAATACCTGTTCTAAAGGATAACAATTTGGCTGTACAGTTTTATGACAGCATGTCCAAAATTGTAGATAGACTTATTTTACGTAATAGCAAACGGCTTCAAAAAGAACTTTCGGAAAGTAAGGAACTTGTATATCTATTGTCCAAATCCACTACCCGCGAGTTAAGCCCGGAAGAGAAGAAAAAAGTACAAAATCAGTTGTTGGATATTTTTAAGAGCATACCTTCGCTGGCTATTTTTATGTTACCCGGTGGGGCCGTTTTATTACCAATTTTTATTAAACTGATTCCAAAATTATTGCCTTCCTCCTTTGACGAGAACAGAGTAGAAAAAAAGTAATGAATTTCATGGATTTGGTCCTATAAGAAAAATCTATATTTTGTTTTAAAATTCTTATTTTCAAAAATTTAAAACATTTTACTCCAACCATAACTTGAAGTCTTTAACCCTTTCTCTACTTACTATGATTTCCTGTCCTTGATATCGGTTCAATTTGATTTTTAGCCGTGAGTTGGTATAGGAAACAATGTCCTGAATAAATTTTATATTAATGTAGAACTTTCGGCTTACCCGAAAAAAAGTCTGGGGTTCCAATTCCGTTTCCAAGTTTTCCAAGGTAGTCTCCAACAAATAATTCCTACCGTCCGAAGTGGCCGCATAGGTTCCTTTGTTTTCACTATAAAAACACTCCACCTCGTCAGCATTAATAATTTTAAGATGTTGTCCCACCTTCGCTGTAAACCTCTTTTTATACTCCCGTTCCAAAGGGTTCGCCAGTAATTTTTTGATGTCCTCAAAATCCAAGGTCAGTTTTTGCGACTTCGGTTTTAGAGCCCTGAATTTTTTTACCGCCTGCTCCAAATCTTCATCATCAATAGGCTTTAACAAGTAGTCTATACTGTTCAATTTAAATGCCTGTAAGGCGTATTCGTCATAGGCAGTAGTAAAAATAATAGCACTTTGCACCTCAACATGCTCAAAAATCTCGAAAGAAAGCCCATCCGCAAGCTGAATGTCCAAAAAAATCAGATCAGGATGCTCATTGTCCTGAAACCACTGGATGGACTCTTCCACAGAATGTAGCATAATGGATACTCCTACACCCAATTCCTTTAGAAGTCTTGAAAGTCTTCTTGCCGCCGGCTTTTCATCCTCAATAATGATTACTTCCATAGTTTTAATGTTCTTTACTACTCTTTGCGCTTACAGTTCTTCTTTAGAATCACCTTCTGCATTCATATATTTTTGAATCTGGCGCTCTTCCCAGTCTTCTATGAATTTTGGTTTTAAATTCTTCAGGGAGAAGGGAACTGTCCTAAAAGCCAAAAATCCGTGGATAATAAGTCCCAATCCCCACAATACTGGGGTTAAAATAATATTCAACGTAAACCAATCCAAGAAGCCTTGATCTTTGATTCCTTGTGAAATAAGGTAACTAAGGGCGTATCCCTTAAAAATGAACAGTAGTATATTGGCTACGATATAAATACTAAGGTGTTTATAAAAACCCTTTATTTTATCTACTCTCTTTTTTGCCTTGGTAAATCTTTCCGAAGGGTATATTGTCATCGTTTTAACTTTAAGATTCATCTATACTTTTCAGCTTCCTTTTTATCTTCCTCCATATACTTTTGTATTTGTCTTTCCTCCCATTCCTTGCCGAAAAACGGATTATATGAAAATACTTTCATAGCATGGAAAGCCAGTCCAATGCCCCAGAAAAACCAAACTGCGAAAGTGCCAAAATTCCAAAAAGCCTCCAAAAAAGTCTCTCCGTCACCCATGTCACCAATAACCTTTACGGTACTAATAAAAAGATTTACTGCTACATAGGAGGCCAAATGCCAATAAAATCCCTTTAAGTCTTCTATCTTCTTTTTAGCCCTTATTTGTCTATCTAAATATTTTGTGTCCATTCTAATTTGTTAACAGGTTTATATTTGTTTTCCTCAATTAATTTGAGGTTACTCCCAACGTTGTTTATTCTCATCTTCCTTCATAAATTCCTTTATTTTCCGTTCTTCCCAATCTCTTCCAAAAAAGGGATTTAAACCAAAAGTTTTGGCCGCCTGAAAGATAAGTCCTATGCCCCAGCCGAACGCAGCCCATAAAAACCACATATAGCGCCACTGGTCCAAGTAGTAGTTTATGGCGGCCAAAAGGCTGATTACTATGACATAGGAGACTAAACTGGTGTAGAACTTCTTAATTTCCTCTACCTTTTCCTTAGCTTTAAGGTACTTATTCTCTTTGTCCATATTTTCCATACTGGTTTGATTTTTTAGTTGAAACAAATTTCCGGTAATCGCTTTACTTTTCCAGATTTTGTTTTCCGAATTGTATTTTTTTCAGGACGAATTGGGTTTTGCGCTTATCTGGACATCTAAAGATTGAAGATATCACTGGCTTAAATTAAACGGGCATATGGCACGGAACCTAAATTAAAAATTCTCATCCTCCATAAATTTGCGCATCTTTTTCTCCTCCCAGCGTTTCCCCCAAATGGGATTATATCCATACGCCTCCATCCCATGACCAATAACTCCCAATCCCCAAAAGACAAAGGGAAAAACTACCCAAGGAAAATCCGAGGTCCGATAATTGAGATACGCTAAAAAGGGAAGTACTATGCAATACGATATAAGATTGCCATAGAAACCTTTGATAGCATCCACTTTTTCCTTTGCCTTTTTGTATCTCTTGTCCTCAATATAGCCTTTTTGGGTATTCATAACGGAGACCTGTCTGGTCAACATGGGTAGGCTTACGCTAAAGTCAGAAGCCGATTTCTGAATAGCCACTTCCCTATCCGTAAGTATACCGTATCTCTGTTGAATATTGCGCAATCCCACACCGCTGCTCTTTTTCACCACCTGTTTCTCTTGCAAGTTATTGCTAACAACCAGTTTATTATCTTTTTCATGCACCTTTATGTGCAATGGCCTCGAAGCTGTAACTACATTGTGCTTTACGGCATTTTCCAACAATAATTGCAACGATAGGGGTACGATTTTTGCCTCGGGATCATGTGCACTATCCGGAATATCAAAAACAATGCTATCCTCAAAGCGCATTTTTAAGAGCCGTACATAGGTCTTGGCAAATTGCAGCTCTTCATCAATGGAAACCAAATCCTTGTTTTTTTGTTCCAACACATAGCGATAGACCTTGGAAAGGGAAGTAGTGAATTTCTGGGCTTGGTCGGGGTCTTCCTCAATTAAACTGGTCAGTACATTTAAGCTATTGAACAAAAAATGGGGGTCCAATTGGTTCTTTAGTGCATCAAATTTGGCCGATGCCGTCCCTGCAATTACCTTTTGTTCCTTGACTTTCTTTTCCTGTAATGCCTTGTAGAAATAAATGGCATGAAAAAAAACCGAGATTACTATGGTTATCAACAGGGATATTGCATAATAAATGGCCTTTTCCTCTGCAATAAAATCAATCCAATCCTTACCTTCAAAAACAGTAAAAATAAGTACTCTCATTCCGAAAATACCCATCATGGTGAGTACTACACCGCCTGTGGCCCCAATGGCCAATCTATATTTTGCGTACTTTTTCCAAACCACGCGGTAATTTAGATAATCAAAAAAAGCACCGTTTATTAAAGTAAGTACAATCGCAAAGAGCAGGTTGTACCCAACTTCCTTAAAAAGTGTTCGGTCAAAAAAAAGCGGTGTTCCGGCAAGTAGGTCAATTCCTATTTGGATACCTGCCAGAACAATTCCGATTAACAATCCTACCCCTATTAATTTGCTCCAATACTTCATTTGAACCTATCCATGTGGCCAAAAATTCTATTTGCCGCAGTTTTCAAGGACAATTCTTGCCCTATCCTCGCCCCAGTTGGGATGAAAGTCACTCTCTGGTTTAAAGTTAGCAAAAAGTTCCAACGAACGTTCCACATCCGCGCAATAGGGGGCAGTATCCTGCCCAAAATACTTGGCCGAGCCCATATCCCATTCCGCTTTGGAAAATACCACTCTCGGGTTCTTAGGATCTAATTGCAGTGCTTTTTCGTATAGGGCCGCGACTTTTCCGGACAACGTCATACCATAAGTAGCCCCGTCAAAAGCAATCCAGGCAGTGTGTACCATAGCCTCCTGCACCAGTATTTCCGGATTATCGGGAGAAATAGTCTTGGCCAAATCAACATACTCCTGGGCCTTTCCTAATAGTTGGCCTACTTTTTCCTTATCCTTTTCTCCAAAGGCGGCTACCGTATTTACCTGCGCCGTGTAATAATGGGGTAACCAATTGTCGATTTCCACGGAGGCAATGCGTTCAAACATATTGGAGGCTTCCATGGTCTTCTGTTCACCCCAGAGTTGAAATGCCTTTTGCATTCCCCTGCTGTACTGATCTTGTGCCAAAGAGTTTAAGGATGCCATTAGTGTTACGATTACAATTACATTTTTCATGATCTACAATTTTAAAGTTTGATGCTTCAAATTTGGGCTGAACAAGCAATTCTATAAAAAGAGAAGAACCGAATTGTCGGAATAACGGGATGGATTGTAAAAGACACTTATATTCCCTTATTGGGAACTTGGCAGCGAACAAAAATCGTTTGACAAAAAAATAATCCAATCATCCAATACCAGGGAAGTTGAAATGGTGGTAATCAACATAGCGAAAAATAAGAACGCGTGTGGATGTTCTTAATTGGTATAATCTATGTAAATGGCTTTTTCAAGAGCTTCCCAATGTGCATCGGTCATTCTGCCAGGGGTAAAAAGACATATGCCCTTTGCTCCGTTTTCCATTGATTCCCTAATTGCATCGCCCAATTCCTCGGGAAGTAGTCCATCTATTCCTCTTTTTTTCTGTCCCGAAAACATTTCAAGAAGCTCGGAATCCGTGGCTTCCCCAGGTCCTCCCATCCAGGCATATACGGGTATTTTTGATTCCTGGGCCAAACAGGAAAAGGGAATAAGTAGCAGAAACAGGATATAAAAATGCTTCATTCAGCTTTGTTCGTTTTGGCAAGCACCCAAGTTACATAATTTTCCAACCGGGACGAAAACAGTCCATTGTTTAGATTAAAACGTAAAAGAAATCGATTTGAAAAAATGTCCGTACATTTAAAACGCAACAAAACCAATGTTATGAGAAAATGTGTATGGATCATATTAGGTATGCTCCTATTGTATTCCACCCAAAGTACGGCACAGGACCATGTGCTCAACTTTTTAAATTCCTTGGACAAAGAACAATTGGCCAAAGCACAATTGGCCTTTGATGACCCCTTACGCGAAAGCTGGCACTTTTTTCCTGCATCCATGTGGCAACGGGAAGGTGTTTCGCTTAAGGAATTGAACGATTCCCAAAAAACATTACTTCATGCCATGTTGAAGCAGCACCTTAGTGAATCCGGTTATACCAAGGCCATGAAAATAATAGCCTTGGAAGATGTTCTTTTAGAAATGGATGGAAACAGTACCATGCGGGATTCCGAGAAATACTATGCTACTATTTATGGAAATCCTAAAAAGGACAGTCTATGGGGCTGGTCTTTTGAAGGACATCATATATCATTGAACTTTGCCATAACCAAGGCTAAGGTTTCCTTTACACCCCGTTTCTTTGGGGCTTCCCCGGCTATTATCAAACAGGGGAAAAGAAAGGGAGAGCGTACACTGGAAAGGGAACAGGACATAGCCTTGGAACTTATTAATGCATTGGATACTTCGCAGAGGGAAAAAGCTATTTTTAGCGAAACAGCACCGAACGAAATCATCACCTTTGTAGAAACTTCCGTGGAACCTTTGGATCCCGCAGGGATTGCTACAAAAGATCTGGCAAAGGATCAAAAGAAACTGCTCTTGAGTCTTATCTATGAATACCTTTCGGCAATGCCCGAGGAATTGGCCAAGGAACGCATGGCCAAGCTAAAAAATGAACAATTGGACGATATCCATTTTGGATGGGCAGGGGCTACCGTTTTAGGACAACCACACTATTATCGTATTCAAGGAAAGACGTTTTTAATCGAATTTGATAATACCCAAAGTAATGCCAATCACATACACACTGTATGGCGAGACTTTGATGGCGACTTTGGAAGAAATTTGATCAAGGAGCACTATGAGAATTCCAATCACCACTAGTCGATTTTGAACACCTCTTTTTGAAAAAATCAAATGAGTTGGAAACGTCCAGCTCAAATATCCCGGTAAAAAGTCAAACCGTTCTTAAACGGATCGTAAAAAGCAAATTCCTTGGTGCCCCAGGCCGTCTCCCTTAAAAGGGTATGGGCATTAAAAACGTCCTTTTCGGAATATTCCGCATAAAGTTGCTCTATATTTTCTGTAACGATGCGCAACATGGGTCGGTCTACGGCCAACTCCCACTCGGCAGCATCATGCCATTGCAAATGTATTTCAACCGCATCCTTTAAAATTCCCGCGTATTTAGGGTTCTTGGAATCGTCGGCGAACGCAATTTTAAAACCCAATCGATTGACATAGAAGTCCAAAGCTTCCACTACATCCTTCACAGGAAGTACAGGATGGATTTGATGTAAATATCCCTTTAATTTCACGAAATAAATTTAAGGTATTATGACTAACTTACCATTCAATTTTTGGAAACATACTTTGAAAAGACTTTTTATCCTTTTTGTGCTTCTCGGTGGATCTTCGGCCCTTGCCCAGTCCCTTAATCCCAAGTTGGTCTGGATACGTGCCGAAGGGGGGGAACGTAACGAATATGTTTATTTCCGGAGGGAATTTACGCTAAATGAAACGCCAAAAAAATCCGATTTGCATCTGTATGCCGACTCGCGATACGCGCTTTATGTCAATGGAAATTACATTGGTTTTGGCCCCATACGCTCATTTCACACCAATCCCGAATACGATACCTACAACCTATTACCTTATCTTAAACCGGGTAAAAATGTTATTGGCGTAAAGGCACTGTCCAATGGGATGCTCACTTACCAGTTATTTGATTATAAAGGTGGATTTACGGCTTGGGGAAACATCGAGTTGAAGGACGGTGAGATAGATCTTTCCGTGGATACAGATTGGTTATGCAAAAAATCCATAGGCTATGACCAAACCGCACCTCGATTTTCCTTTGCCACTGGGGCTATAGAAAATTGGGATAGTCGCCAAGAATGGGATTGGAATCTACCCCAGACCACAATCAAGGGATGGACCGCCCCCGTTCCGTTAAAGGACCAAGAAATATGGGGAGACTTTACACCAAGACCTATCCCAAAATTGACGAATGCCCCAATAGTTCCTTTGCGACTTATGGCGGCCTACCCCCTTGCCGATGACGAAGATATCCATTCCTTTAGAATATCAACCCCCGACAGTGATATGAAAGAGTACAATACGTCAAATCCCGCCATTGCCTATACCTATATCCACTCCCCTATTGCCCAAAACGTTTCCGTAGGACTTTGGTGGGGAGATCACTATCTAAACGGCCAACTAATAAGGAAAGACAGCATTCAGGACAAAGAAAGCTATCGCAGACAGTATACCCTGAATCTAAAAAAGGGGTGGAACGCCTATGTGGTCCGTTATGGTATTATTTGGGGGTCATGGGATTATTATATGGCCGTACCGAAAAGTGCGGGATTGTCACTTTCTTCCTCCCAAGAGAAGGGTTCGAAGGACCTATTCAACACGTATGGCCCCTTTTATGATGAAAAGGTAAAGCGGGAAATTGAGCAGATCGATGCTACGCTTACCGTTCCGAGGTTACTTCAAAATACGGTTGTGGAAAAATGGCAAACACAACAAAGGGAGAATGATGCCAATCAGCCGGCCCGGGATTTGGCATGGAAAGCCTTGGATACGACGCAGCGTTTTACTCCCAAAACGACTATTGAGGGAAATAGCGTTATTCCGGTATCCAAAAACGGAACCGCACTTTTTTATGAGATGTCGGAAACCCAATTGGGCAGGATTTTCGTTGAGGGGGATTTCCCCACCGGAACACAAATAGATATTGGTTTTAGCGAGGAATTGGACCAAAATGGTTTTCCATGGCTTTACAAACGTTTTCAAGTCGGTGCAGGCCTACGTTTTATTACCTCAGAGGGCCAAAAAAGATATGAAAGCTTTAAGCCCTACGGGTTAAAATATATGCATATCAACATTAGTGGACACGACCGTCCCGTTACGCTTACCAAAGCAGGCGTGGTGCGGCAGGTATATCCTTTCGAAAAAATAGGCCATTTTGAATGTAGCGACCCCATATTCAATAACATATGGGATGCCGGATGGCGCACATTGCAACTTTGCGCCGAAGATACCTATACAGATACCCCCTTTCGGGAACGTGGCCTGTACGCTGGTGACATGTTGCCGCAAACGGCTATTACCATGGCCGCCAGTGGTGATTTGAGTTTGGTGGCCTATTCCCTAAAAGTGTTTCAGGATATGTATCGGGATGAAATGATGACGGGAAAGGAAAATCGCCATAATGATTTTCCGCTATTGACCCAGGTGACCCTAGATTACTATTGCACCTATACAAACGATTGGCGCCTGGCTCAAAAGTATTACGCAAACTATACCTCCCTCTTGCGCAACCATATCCGAAAAAAGGACAAAAACGGATTGATTCCTGCATCACGCGTGTTTTTGGAGTGGACGGATATCAATAGGGAGAATGCGGCAATGACCGCATATCAGGCACTTTTGGCACATGCCATGCAAATTACGGCAAAGTGGGCAGAACGATTTGGGTTTACTGAGGATAAGGACTACTTTGAAAAAGAGGCTGATCAGTTAAAAAAAGACATAAACAGGGTACTCTGGGATTCTGGGAAGAGGGTGTATAGAGATGGGCTTAAATCTGATGTGCTCCTTACTGAAAGTCATCTCACTTCCAATATTTGGCCCCTACTTTATGGTATTGCGGATAGTGCACAAGCGCAATCCATACTGGCACTATTGAAACAGGAACTTATGGATATCGGGGACATCAGCAGAAAACGTAAAATAACCCCTTATTCCTCGTTCTATCTGTTCGCCTTACTTTATCGGAACGGGATGGCCGATTTGGCCGAATACTTTATGAAAAAACACTGGGGGCCCATGGCCTTGCATTCAGCAAAACCAACCGTATGGGAAAATTTTGATATTTCAGGAAACCAAGGCACATCCAGCCATGCGTGGAGTGGTCACCCAACTTACTTCCTTTCTACGGAAGTACTTGGCGTAAATCTAGGTTTTCAGGCCCCTTTTGATCCGAATCACATAGAAATTATGCCGCAATCGGCTACGTTGGAATGGGCCGAGGGCACCGTGGCGCACCCGATGGGACCAGTATACGTAAAATGGAAAGTAGAAGGTGATCTTCTTCGGCTCGGCTATAAGGCCCCCAAGGGGGCATTGGTAAAGGTAGTCCCCAGGGGAAGGTTGGGAAAACTAAAATTGATAACTACTAAATTGGATTAAAATTCATGAAAGCAAAAAAAGGGTTTCTCACGGTTTTTTCGTTGTGTTTGTTTTATGCATCCCTTGGTCAGGACCTTAGGCTAATGACCTATAATATTAAGTATGATAACACTACCGACACGATAAATAATTGGAACTATCGTAAGGAAGCTCTCGTTCAATTGCTAAAACATTATGAGGCCTCTTTTATCGGTGCCCAAGAAGTATTGCACCGACAGTTGACCTATATTGATAGTGCCCTAACGGGTTTTACCTATATAGGGGTAGGACGCGATGACGGTAGACAGAAGGGGGAATATTCTCCTATCCTTTATGATTCGATCCGCTACAAGGTATTGAAGAGCAATACATTTTGGCTTTCGGAAAGCCCTGATAAAATTTCCGTAGGTTGGGACGCGGCCTTGGAACGTATCTGTACCTATGGACTATTTGAGGAAAAAGAAACGAGTAAAAGGCTCTATATCTTCAATACGCATTTTGACCATGTGGGGAAAGTGGCTAGGGAAAAATCGGCCCAACTCCTGGTTCAAAAAATAGAGGAGGTAAACGAGGAAAAGCTTCCGGTGGTTGTTATGGGCGATTTAAACCTTACTCCCGATACGGCGCCGATACAGTATCTTCGAAGTAATTTTTTGGATGGACAAGAGGCGACCCAAAAACCCTTTTATGGCCCTTCCGGAACCTCCAACGGATTTGATCAAAACAGGGTCGTGGATAAACGTATCGACTATATTTTTGTAAGGGACCTTAAAGTTAAGACGTATGTCCACATCGACGATCGCATGGAAAACAACAAACACATTTCAGATCACCTGCCTGTATTAATCTCCTTACATTACCCATAATGTATATCCCCGAACACAACAAAAATGAAAATTGGGAAGAAATCAAGGATTTTATCCGTAAAAACAGTTTTGCTATTTTGGTAAATCGCCATGATGGTAAACCATGGGCTACCCATATTCCTTTGGAGCTTGAGGAAAATGAAAGTGGAAGGGATATCCTTGTAGGCCATATCGCTAAGGCCAATCCCCAATGGAAAGCTTTTTCCGAGGATGAAGAGGTGCTCTGTATCTTCAATGGACCACACGCCTATGTTTCCTCCTCATGGTACCAGAAAGAGGAAGTGCCTACTTGGAACTACATTGCCGTACATGTTTACGGAAAACCAAAAATACTGAACGAAGCAATGGTCATGGCTTCTTTGCACAGACTCGTGGACAAACATGAACAGGGGTCAAAAAATCCGATTTCATTACAAAACATGTCACCCAAAACATTGAGGCAGGTTAAGGGTGTTGTAGGTTTTCAAATTGAGATTTCGGACATACAGGCAAAGTACAAGCTATCCCAAACTCGCGAAAATGATCATGAACGGATTGTTAAGGAGCTTGGGGAAAGACAAGATGCGGGAAGTAAGGCCATTTCCGAGCATATGAAAAAACGATAAGCCAATTATTCTTTTTTAAGCCTAAATTATTGACTACTTTGTAGTAATCAATACCAGCTGAAATGAAAACTCGAAGAACTTTTTTAAAGCAGGCGGCCTTGGGCACCACGGCTATTTCCCTTCCCATGGTATCCGTGTTTGGGAATCTATCACCGTCTAAATTTCTTGAAATGAAAGCACCTAAAATCTCCTTGGCACAATGGTCCTTGCACAGGGCCTTGGAAAAAGGAAACCTCTTGGCCATAGACTTTGCCAGTATCTCAAAGGACACCTACGGCATCCATGCGGTGGAATATGTAAATCAATTTTACATGGATCATGCTACAGATGAAGGTTTTTGGAACACTATGAAAGAAAGGGCCGATGATTCCGGGGTTAAAAGCCTGCTTATTATGGTGGACAACGAAGGAGATCTTGGAAATCCAAAGGACAAGGAGCGGAAGAAGGCAGTAGAAAATCATTATAAATGGATCAATGCCGCCAAAATCTTGGGCTGCCATTCCATTCGTGTAAATGCTTTTGGCCAAGGAACAAAAGCGGAATTAAAACAACCCTTAATATCCGGTTTGGGAACATTGGCGGAATACGGAGCCCAGGAAAAAATGAATGTTCTTATCGAAAACCATGGGCTTCATACCTCGGATGGGAAATACATCACAGACATCATCAAGGCCGTTGCCAATCCCTACCTAGGGACACTACCGGATTTTGGTAATTGGTGTCTTAACAAGGAATGGGGAAGTACCCAGAATAATGCATGTGATCAGGTCTACGATCGGCACCAAGGACTTGCGGATTTTTTACCCTACGCCAAAGGTGTCAGTGCCAAATCCTATGATTTTGATACAAAGGGCAACGAGACCGTCATGGACTATGTGAGATTGCTCCAGATGGTAAAGGATTCTGATTTTGATGGTTACATCGGCATCGAATTCGAGGGCGAGAATATGAACGAACCTGAAGGAATAAGGGCCACCAAGGCCTTAATCGAAAGAGTATGGGCAAATTTGAACTAAAGGAATTTCTCGCTGATTTGGAAACATGGCCTATTAACCAAACCATACTTAACTACACGCTGAACCCCATTAGGCAATGATTGCACTGCGTTTCGGTATTCGTAAAATAAGGGAATCGTGCAGAACCCCCATAAAAAATTTGCAACTTTATGTCCCATTCCAAGAAATTGGATCGTCCTTAAACATATAACTACAAAATTATAGAAATTATGAATGAATTTATGATGATCTTCAGAACTGAAAATTCCGACAACTCCGCCCGTACACCAGAGGAAATGCAGGAAGTGATGCAAATTTGGCAAGACTGGATCGGGGGAATTGCGGCCCAAGGAAAATTTGTGGCCACCAATGCCTTGGGGACGCAAGGAAAGACCGTAACCGCGGACGGTGTTATAACAGATGGGCCTTATGCTGAACTCAAGGAAATAGTGGGCGGATATATCATCGTAAAGGCCAATAGTCTGGAAGAGGCCTTTAAATTGTCTGAAGGATGTCCTATTCTTTCCATTCCTACCGGGAGAGTAGAAGTCCGTGATGTAATGGTTTTTGATATGTAATTTTAAGGCGTCATTGCACAAAAAGCGGTCAAAGATTAGGTCGAAAAGAATAACATCCCCGAAAGTGATAATTACTTGCTGGTCTTTGCGCGAGGGATAGTGTGCAATGACGTTCTATATTAAGTCCATGCCAACCAGAGAACTCATACCCCATTTATTTCGTACCGAATTTAGCAAAATCGTTTCGGTGCTGTGCAAGACCTTTGGTCTTTCAAACATTCAACTTGCCGAGGATTTGGTTAGCGAAACCTTTCTGAAGGCCTCTGAAACATGGGGTATGAAAGGAGTACCCGATAATCCGACCGCGTGGTTATATACAGTAGCCAAGAACAAGGCACGCGACACCTTTAAACGGGAAAAAATATTTCGGGAGAAAATAAAGCCCGAGCTATCACATGGATCTCCTGTTTCCGAGGCCATTGAAATAGACCTATCCGACTCCAACATTCAGGATAGCCAACTTAAAATGATGTTTGCCATATGCAATCCGGTTATTTCTTCCGAAGCCCAAATTGCGCTGGCCCTTCGAATATTATGTGGATTCGGGGTAACGGAAATTGCGGGGGCCTTTTTAAGCAATCCGGAAACCATTAATAAAAGATTATATAGGGCCAAGGAAAAGATTCGCCAACATCAGGTAGATTTGGTAATGCCCGGTTCAAGCCACTTAAAAAACCGATTGCAAAATGTACTTCTGGTGCTATATCTCCTTTTTAATGAAGGCTATTATTCCGTAAGTTCGGAGAAACGTCTGCGCAAGGAACTTTGTTTGGAGGCAATGCGGCTAAATTATATGTTGTTGAATTCCAAGTTGACCAACTTGCCGCAGACCAATGCATTAATGGCCTTGTTCTGTTTTCATGCCTCGAGGTTTGAGGCCCGAATGGATGAGAAGGGAGCACAAATTGTCTATGCGGACCAGGATGAATCCATATGGGACAAGAATCTTGTTAAAAAGGGGGTTTTGTTCCTAAGCCGCTCCAGAAATGGGGACGAAATCACCAAATACCATTTAGAAGCCATTATTGCCTATTGGCATACCCGAAGCCAAATGGATCCCAAGGAAAAATGGGAAAACATTTTACGGATTTATAACCGTTTGTTACAAATTGAGTATTCCCCCATGGCGGCCCTAAACCGGACGTATGCCTTAGCCCGCGCCAGAAGTAAGGAAGAGGCTATCAAAGAGGCCCTAAAAATAGATTTGAAACAGAACCATCTATATCATCTATTGCTTGCCGAACTCTATTCAGGTACCGATAGCGATAAACAAAGGGAACATTTGCAAAAAGCTACGGCCTTGAAAACCACGAAAAGCGAACGGGAATGGATTCTAAAAAAGCTGGAAGATATCCCAGAGGAGTATAGCTAAGAAAATGATGTGATCTAAAATAGAAAATACAATGGCGTATGATGAATTTTTGGCCGATCGTGCCAGGCAGATCTTAAAACAGAAATCGGTTCATTTTGAGGAGAAGAAAATGATGGGAGGCTTGTGTTTTATGGTCGATGGGAAAATGTGTTTTGGTCTGGATACGGATAAAAAAACAACCGAGCCCCGATTGATGTGTCGCATTGGGGATTTAAATTATGAAATGGCATTGCAAAGACCCCATTGTCGCCAAATGGACTTTACGGGCCGTGTTATGAAGGGTTATGTGTATGTTTCCGCAGAAGGTGTGGATACGGATAAGGAATTGGAATATTGGGTCCAACTCTGTTTAGAATTCAATCCCTTGGCCAAAAGCAGTAAAAAAAAGGCTAAAAAGAAATAGGCATCAACTCGTCCCTTGTAATAGCAGCTTCACTGTTCATCATTTCAACAATGTTCCTGTTGTCACGTATGGCCATTTTTGTTTTTCGCCCACTATGCCATTGCAAAAAATAGGCTGCCCTTCCCTTTAAGGTATTGACCAAATCCATCATATCCCAATTTCCATTACCTTGATCTACAGGACCGGATTCGCTCATGACAATGGTTTTGCCCAAAGATTTTAAAGCGTTGTAATCCGGAAAGTCGGGGGCAACCCCATAATAATCCATCCCCACCAAATCCACGTAATCCGAACCTGGGTAGTAGGCCGTAACATCCGCATTCCGGTTGTTATGGGGAATTACGGAATACGTCCATATAAGATTATCCAAACCATACTCATAGGTCAAAGTTTGATAAAGATCAATCCACAAGGCCTTGAAGTCTTCCTCGTTAGTCTGTTGATTGTTGTGCGCATTGATACCCCACCAAAAAAAGTCCCCATTCATAGCATGGAAAGGTCGCCAGATAACAGTCACTCCGGCATCCCGAAGCTTCTGTAAAGCTCCGGCCATCTTATCCAATTCGCCTCTATAGCTAAACCAGATTTCCGTTTTCGGCGCATCTCTTAAAAGTGACCTTGCCTTGATGTTATCCTTGTTTTCCACAGTGTCCCAATACGTGTCATAACCCTCGTTAAAAGGATTGTCCGCATGCCAACTTACGGTAACCAACCCACCCTGCTGCCAATGGTCTATCAAGGTTTTTACCGGGTAGGTGTCGCTGGGAAAAAAGCCAAGATCAGCCCCAATAATACCTACATGCCTCCCGGTAAAATCGGCCAAAACATCTATATAGGTGTTGTAGTAGGATCTGATTTCGTCCGGCCCATTACCGCAATGTTGTCCCACAATAATTTGTTTGTTGGCAATCAACGCATCAAAATAAGCCAATATATCCGCTTTGCTACGTGCAACGGACAAATCGGGCATTCGATGATTTTTATTTGACGATTTATATGGAATCGTGGTTTCTTCCATCTCTTTCTGCTCAATACGGGTATTTTGCAGTGCAACCAGAAATAGCATTGTCAGAAGGGGCAGAATCCAGAATGTACGAAGTATGTCGATGGTCATGTACATCAATTACCAAAAATTGTTCCAGATTTATTCTAAGGTTTTCGGAAAGATGTAACTGAGGCCCTTATTTTTATATCTTATTAAAAATGAGTATCTTATAGTTCTACAATCCTACCTTTTCAAAGGTAGACAACAACTTTTAGCCATGGGAAGAATTAAAACTTTAAACAAATGGGCGAATGCCCATACCTATTATCCACTTGATCTTTTACGTGTAGCCCTGGGAGTTTTCCTTTTTATGAAAGGCGTTGATTTTATGTCCAATCTTCAGCAAATGGAAGAAGTCATCAAGCCCTTTGAAAATATGCCCGGAGGTATGTTAATCTTACATTATGTGGCCCCTGCCCATTTTGTTGGTGGATTTCTTATTGTCGTGGGCCTACTTACCCGGTGGGCGGTCATTGCCCAATTACCTATTTTGATCGGAGCCATATTGGTCAACTTCTTAGGGGAAATGAATGGGACAAACTTGATTATGGCATCGGTCGTCTTTTTGATTTGCCTGTTTTTTGTTTTTTACGGTTCTGGTAAACATTCAGCGGATTATTATTTAAAAATGCAGAAGTAAATGAACTTTACTATCAGTGAGGGTTATAAATTGTCCAGCTGATTGCTTTTTCCATCCGTACTAATGGTCCAAAAGAAACCGACAAAAAAGAAAGTATCCGCAGGTGGACGAATGGTACGTCTATCAAAAATACCATCCATATTCGGTGTATCCGCGTATTGGTATCCATTGACATTATTGAAGCCCAATACATTGTTTACGGAAAAGTAAAGGATTTTTTGCTGTGAGATCAAATAAGCCCAGTTGAAACTAAGATTGTTGAACGCCTTGGTTTTTTCGGCCATGAAGTCTGGCGTGTTGGGATTATCATAAGGACGCCCAGAGGCATGGGTATAGGAAAATCCCACTTGCGAACGCCATTTATCTACCCAATATTTGGTCACCACGGAGAAATTGTGCTTGGCTGCAAAATTCGGGGTTACCCGCTCAGGAAAGTTTTGAAAGTCCCTTTCGGTATCCAAATAGGAGTAAGAAATCCAATAGTCTAAATTCCTTATACTTTTGTTATCCCTCCAAAACATATCCAGGCCTGTAGCATATCCCTCTCCTAGGTTGTTGAAATTGGAATTGAATTGGGCTTGCCGCGTATCAAACTTAACCAAGTTGTCATAATCCTTATAAAAGGCCTCGGCCCTAAACGTCTTTCCATCACCCAAATATTGATAGTTCAAGATATAGTGAGAGGTCTTTTCGGTCAAAAGTTCCTGATCAAATCGTAAGTAATCCGTTATTGGATTTTGATAAAAATCCCCATAGGCCAATGAGAATTGCCCCTTTTCACTGCTCTTGTAGGCCAATGAAATCCTTGGGGCGAGGTTGAAGTCGTTCAATACATCGGAATATTCTGCCCGCGCCCCTAGTTTAAGCGCAAAAGAGTTGGTGAAGAAAACATCGGCCTCCGAGAATAGGGCGGCAAGATTATCCCTATAACCATTGGTAAAAGCTAAGTTGTCCTGCCCAATGAATGTGTCTTCATAGTCGGTCAAAAAATACTCCGTCCCAAAATTCAATTGAAATTTTGGGCTAAAGCTCTTCTTCAGTTTTAGCTTTATGTGAGAGGCTGTTTCCTTGGTATCGATAGCATCTTCAATTATACCGATTGCATTGGTATCCCATGAAATACTGGCTCCTGAGGATAAGGTCCAAGCATTGTCAAAAAAATGTTTGTACGTGGCATTAAAATACAGATTGTTGTTGCGGAGGCGAAAGCGAACAAAATCCTCAAAATTGATATCTTCCTGATCTATATCCAAGTTGGCATGGTTAAATCCGGTATAGAGCTTAAAAATACTGTTTTCGCCTTTACTTCTAAAAACGGCCTCCCCGGACAAGGAGGTATAGGGATTGTTCCACCGAACACCTTGATTGTCAGGAATAAGGGCTTGATAAGGCGATAGATTAATATAGGAGGTATTGATACTCAAGGATTCATTGCCCCAAATTTCGGTGTGGCCCAATCCCCCCCCTACCGACATCACCGCAATATCCGTCTTTTCTTGATCAGGTAAATCGGTGGTATTCAGGAGCAGCACACTGGAAAGTGCCTGACCATATTCCGCAGAATAACCTCCTGTGCTAAATGTTATTCCCTTGAACAAAAACGGTGAAAATCGGCCGCGGGTGGGTACATTATTGGCTGTAGCATTAAACGGTTGAAACACCCGAAGTCCATCTATGAAAACCTGCGTTTCGTTGGCAGAACCTCCCCTTACAAACAAACGGCCGTCCTCATTTACAGTGGATGTTCCCGGCAAGGTTTGCAAGGCTCCTACAAAATCCCCGGCAGCACCAGCGGTCGTAACGATATCCAGGGGTTTTAATACGGATACCTTGGAATTGTCCCCTGCCTCAAAGGTACCAGCGGTAAGGGTAACCCCGGTCAATTGGTTAATGGCCTCCTGCAATGTAATTTTCAAATTCTGAAAGTAGGAGACATCGGCCACTTGTATAAAGGTTTCATAGGCAATCATGGAAATAATAAGGGTCTGGGTCCCGGTCTCGGCCGTCTCAAAACTAAATCCTCCATTTTCATGGGTCGAGGCACCATCATAGGTACCTTCCAAATACACATTGGCCCCGTTTATGGGGTTTCCCTTATTATCCATTACAGTGCCGGAAATTATGGTTTGAGCGGGAAGTAGGGTAGAGAAAATAAATACGGTGCTTAAAATGAGTTGTTTCATCGTTTAGGTTTTGAGGAAACAAAGGTGTACCAGCCTGTGGCGATACACTAATTCAATAAACCGAACTGTTCATTTTGAATTCCGAACTGTAACCCTCATAGGTAGTCCCTTTTGTGTTTATGGTGATAAACATTACATTTATAGAAGGAAAAAAAACAACCGTCCCCCATCTGTACGATGAAAAGGTCTATATGCTTACTTCTTTGGGGATTTTTAATTTGCCACATCTCCAGTGCGCAAAACAGCAGGATAGATAGCCTCAAAAAAGTGGCAGAGGCTGCTGAAACCGATTCTATTAAAATACTGGCCTTACAATATATTTCATGGGAATATTTGGATACCCGATCAAACACGGAATTAGCCAAGAAATTTATAGATAGTGTCTATACATTGAGCAACTCCACCGGATTTAAAAGAGGGATTGCCATGGCCAATTATCAATACGCCGTCCTAGAGCGTCAAAAAGATAACTATGGGAAAGCCCTAGAGTTTATCGAAAAATATCTGGAATATGCAAATATTATTAAGGACAGTATGAAACTGGCCAATGGTCTTTATCAAAAGGCCTACATTCTAAATGAAAAAGGGGAGTTTGAAAAATGTACAGAGATTTATTATGATATTCTTGCCATTTATGAGCAAAGGAACGATCCCTATAGTATAGCCACTGTTCTGAGCTCTTTAGGAGAGCAATATAAAAATGGTAATAAATACGATGAGGCCCTTGAGCATTATTCGAGGGCCCTCGATATTTTTAAGGGATTAAATGACGAGGAAAATATGGCCAATAACTATTTTAATATTGGGGATCTTTTCTATAGGACCGACGAATATGGAAAAGCACTTGAATATTTCAATAAAGCCCTTTCTTTGGATGAAAAAGTGGAAAGTATTTGGGGCATGGCCTATGATTACGAGGCTATTGGCGGGGTCTACATGGTTCAGGAAAAATTTGCCAAGGCCCTTCAAATGCATTTAAAGGCTCTTGAAATTCGACAAGGACTTCCACAAAAAAGGGAATTGGCCGAAAGTCATGTCCATGTCGCCTCGGACTATTTGATGCTCAAGGACTATCCCAAGGCAAAAACAAATTTGGAAAAGGCAATCCTATTGGCAGAGGAAATTGGTTCAAAGACCTCCCTCAAGGAAGCTTATGAAAAAATGTCCATGCTTTATGCCGAAACCGGTGACTACAAAAATGCTTTTTTGTACAAGGACAAGTTCATGATTATTAAGGATAGCCTTTTCAATGATACCAAGTCCAGGCAGTTACAGGAGCTACAGGTCAAATATGATTCGGAAAAGAAACAGGATGCCATAGCGACACTACAAAAAGATGCCAAAATAAAGGACCTATTGTTACAGCGACAACAGGCCATACGCAATGTGGTTATTGGTTTGGCGATAATGTTTTTACTTTTCGGCTACCTCTTGTTCCACCGCTATCGAAGAAAGCAAAAGGAAAAAAGGGAAAGCGAAGAAAAACAACGTCAAATTGATGAGGAACGAAAAAAGACCCAAATTGAAAAGCAACGTGTCAACGAGCTTAAGAAAATAGACAAATTAAAGGACGAGTTCCTAGCCAATACCTCTCATGAGCTACGAACGCCATTGAACGGTATTATCGGTCTTTCCGAATCCCTGAAAGATGGAGCTGCTGGCAAACTTACCCCCAAGGCCATCGAAAATCTCGATATGATATCCAACAGTGGAAAACGCCTGTCCCATCTTGTAAACGACATCCTCGACTTTTCAAAATTGAAGAATCAGGATTTGATACTGGCTAGCAAACCAGTGGATTTACATGCCATCTGTGACGTGGTCCTGAAGCTCTCAAAGCCTCTTGCCCAAGGAAAGAATTTAGAGCTCATCAATACTGTTCCTAAAGACATTCCGCTTGTGGAAGCCGACGAAAACCGTCTTCAGCAAATTTTGCATAACCTTGTTGGCAATGCCATCAAGTTCACCCTTAAGGGACAGGTGGAAGTAAAAGCCGAGGTAATGAAAGACAATCTCAACATACTCAACATATTGGTGTCGGATACGGGAATTGGTATCGCCAAAGAAAAATTTGGCAGTATATTCAATTCCTTCGAACAGGCGGACGGTTCTACGCAACGCGAATATGGGGGTACAGGCCTAGGACTTTCCGTTTCCAGGCAATTGGTAGAACTTCATGGGGGAACCATTAGTGTAAGCTCGGAAATTGGAAAGGGATCTACCTTCTCCTTCACACTTCCATTAAGCAAAAAAAAGCGCAGCGATGTTTTGTTGAACAATTCTTCGGCACAAGAGATTATTCCGCAATTGAAAGCCGAACCGGACCAAAATAGTCCCACTCCCCTCTTAAAGGAACCCCTACTTAAAGGCACGGCACGGGTACTCATCGTTGATGACGAACCGGTTAATAGACGTGTTTTGGAAAACCACTTAACGATTAGCGGATATGAAGTCATTGAGGCGACCAATGGCCAAGAGGCCTTGAACTTACTGGAAAAGGGAGAACGATTTGACATTGTTTTGTTGGATGTTATGATGCCCGGATTAACCGGTTATGAAGTCTGTGAAGTTATTCGAAAGAACTTTTTAGCCAGTGAATTGCCAATTATTTTATTGACCGCAAAAAATAGAATAAACGATCTTGTAGCTGGTTTTGACGCCGGAGCGAACGATTATTTGACCAAACCCTTTTCTAAGAAGGAACTTCTGAGCCGCATTAGAACACACCTCAATTTGAATGGCATACATAAGGCGGCAAGCAAATTTGTGCCAACGGAATTTATTAGGTCGGTCGGACGTGAAGCTATTACCGATGTCCTTCTAGGGGACCATGTACAGAAAAATGTCACCGTTTTGTTTACTGATATCCGGGAGTATACCAAGTTGGCGGAAAGTATGACGCCTAGACAAAACTTCAAGTTTGTGAACTCCTATGTCGGAAAAATGGGACCACAAATACAAAATAACAATGGCTTTGTAAATCAGTATCTCGGAGATGGTATTATGGCACTTTTCCCGCATGGGGCAGAGGATGCCCTACAGGCCGGTATCGATATGCAAAAGGTTATACAGGATTACAATGTTAGGCGCAAGGAAGATGGTTACGTGCCCTTATCAGTTGGAATGGGGCTTCATACAGGCCCTTTGGTCATGGGAATTATTGGTGATTTGAATCGCAACGATACGGCCATAATCGCCGATACAGTAAATACGGCCTCCCGTATGGAAGGGGTGACCAAACATTATGGTGCCCAAATCATCATAAGTGAGGATAGTTATAAAACCATAGAAAACAAAGACCGCTATCATTTTAGATATTTGGGAAAAGTACAGGTAAAGGGCAAAGATAACATTACGGGTATTTACGAATGCTTCGATGGTGATACGCCCAAAGTGGCAAAATTGAAAACTGAAACACTCAAGGATTTCAAAAAAGGACTGGATTATTTTTTCAACAATCAATTCCCAAAAGCTTCCGCCACTTTTGACAAGGTATTAAGTAAAAATCCAGAAGATAGCGTGGCCAAATATTTTATTACAAAGTCTGCGGAGTACATGATATCCGGCGTACCCAAGAACTGGGAAATCGTAAATACCATGAGTGAAAAGTAATTCAACCCTAGGGATACGCCCTTTCCATATCGTACTTTTTATATAATGGCGAATGACCTAAGTAAGAATAATACTCGTAACGCTGGTCTATTTGTCTTTGCAATTCATTCATGATCTGATCAAATACTCCATCATTTTTTTCAAAAAGTCTCGCAAAACGTTTTTCCATCCCTAAATAGTCCTTTATGGGAATGCTCGGTTTATCAGAATCCAACTGTATTGGATTTAGGCATTCTTCCACTCTTCTGGGATCGTTCCTATACAATAGCCATTGCCCGGATGCTACGGCCGCCTTATGATATTGGCTGGGATTTTTCATGTCAATTCCGTGGGCCGGACTATGACAGTACGCAATGATTATGGATGGGCCATCATAACTTTCGGCCTCCATAAAGGCTCTAAGCGTCTGTTCTTGATCTGCCCCGATCGCGATGGAGGCCACATAGACATCTTTGTAGGTCATCGCCAAAAGACCTAGGTCCTTTTTTACTTTTTTCTTGCCAAAATGAGCAAATTTTGAGGATGCACCGTAGGGTGTGGCTTTTGACATTTGACCGCCCGTATTGGAGTACACCTCATTGTCCAGTACCAGAATATTTACATTCTTGCCTGATGCCACTACATGATCTAATCCGCCATAACCGATGTCGTAGGCCCAACCATCGCCCCCTACGATCCATACACTGTGCTTCACTAGACTATCTGCCAAGGTTAATAGACGCTTGGAATCCACAGTGGACAGAGAGGACAAGCATGCTTTCAATTTTTCAATTCTCCCGCGTTGACTTTCTATTTCTGTTTCAGTACGTTGCTTGGATTCCAAAATTTCCATGACCAGTACCGGATCTAACAGATGTACCAGTTTTCTCAGTGAATCCTTTGCCTCAAATTCTTGTCGGTCCAAAGACAATCGATATCCCAAGCCGAATTCAGCATTGTCCTCAAATAGGGAATTGGACCAAGCAGGACCCCTGCCCCATCGGTCCGTTGACCAAGGGGTGGAAGGTAGGGCTCCTCCAAAAATGGAGCTTGCCCCAGTAGCATTAGCCACTAACATTCTATTACCAAATAGCTGCGACAATAACTTTAAGTAAGGAGCTTCCCCACATCCATCTACCCCCATTGAATACTTAAACAAGGGTTCCTGTAACTGTTGTTGACTTACCTTTGTAGTATCCAATCTTGTTCTGTCAAACTCCGGTATACGCTCAAAATGTTTCCAATTGGCCTTTTCCGTATCAAAGTGCAACGCCTTACTTTTTAGTAAAAGGGCTTTTTCAGGACATACATCCAGACAATTATTGCAGCTAGTGCATTGTTCAGGATTTACTTGAAGTGTATAGTTCAACAAATCCACTTGCCAATTCTCCTCGATGGCCTTGACCGACTTAAATCCATTGGGAGCCTTCTCTATAGGGTCATCTTCATACACCTTAATTCGTAACGCTCCTTGGGGGCAGGCCATGCTACAAGCACCGCACTGGGTACACAAGTGGGTATCCCATTCAGGAAGGTAATTTCCTGTATTGCGCACATTCATTTTGGAGGTGTCGGTGGCAAAGGTACCATCCACGGGAAGTGCACTCACAGGAAGTTCATCTCCGCTGCCGGCCATCAATTTTCCCAATAAGGATTGGGTAAACTCAATATCTCTTGTAACGGATTCCGAGTCAAGACCGTTCGTTAAGGAAGTATCTACTTCCGTGATATACGCCTTGAAAAATTCGATTTCCCCATCCACAATCAAATCATTTGCCAAAGCTAAGGCACAGGCATGTAGGTAGGAGGCCATCTTAAAATGTAAAACATCCTTTTTTGAAATTGCATTGCCATTCACAGTAAACAATCGCACTTTTTTAAGCTGGATTGTCTTTTGTTGCCCAGAAGATAAACTTTTCCATAAGCTGTTCGTTGATAATGGTGTGTTGATCAACAAGATACCTGTGGTCTTGATACGCTGCAAAACGTTATCATTTTCAATAAACTCTACGGAATCACAAGTGATGATGTCTGCATCGGCTATCAAATAGGGGGCTTTGATCGGCTCGGCTCCTACACGCAGATTTGCCACATAACGGGATTCCGATTTTTTATAATCAATTTCCGCGTAGCCCTGTACGTAATAGTTCTCGCCAAGGTTCTGCAATATAGTATCAAAGCTATCGACCATAGCCTTGCATTTCGTTCCATAGAACAAAAGCTGGAATGGCCTACTTTCAGATGGAATCGCTTTGGGATAGGGTAAACTTAAATTGGTAACATCATCCGTAATACCAATGGTAAAATTGTGTTGTATGGCACCGGATTTGAGATTTTCAAAAATCGACTGGACCATACCCGGATGTAATTCCTTGGAAGATAACCCGTAGCGACCACCCACTATTTTGGGAAAGGGGGCGTAGGTATTCGCCACAGACGTCAATGCGGCTACGATATCCAGGTATAAAGGCTCACCAAGGCTGCCCGGTTCCTTTGCACGATCCAATACGGCGATAGACTTGCAACTGGCAGGAAGTGCGCTTAACAGATGTTTTGTACTGAAAGGCCGGAACAGGCGGACTTTTATCAGTCCTGTCTTCTCACCTTTGTTGTTCAACGAAATTACGGTCTCTTCAATGGTTTCTGTGGCCGAACCCATAGCGACTACAATATGCTCTGCCTGTGGGTGACCCGTATAATCGAATAAGCGATACGATCTACCGGTCAATTCCGCAAACTTGTCCATTTGATTTTGGACAATTTCCGGGCATTCCCCGTAAAAGGAATTTACGGCTTCACGACTTTGAAAAAACACATCGGGGCCTTGTGAGGTCCCCCGCAATACGGGACGATTCGGATTGAGTCGCCTATTTTGATGTTCAGCTATCAAATGCCGGTCCATCATGGCGTTTATAACATTATCCGGGACCCACTGGATTTTAGAGGTTTCGTGTGAGGTTCGAAATCCATCGAAAAAATGTACAAATGGAATACGTGATTCCAGGGTAGCCGCTTGGGCAATCAAGGCAAAATCATGGGCCTCCTGAACCGAAGCCCCGCCCAAAAAGGCATAGCCACTATTTCTAACCGCCATAATATCACTGTGGTCGCAGAAGACCGAAAGGGCATGGGTAGCAAGGGAGCGGGTAGCCACGTGAATTACATTTGGCGTCAGTTCTCCAGCTATTTTGAACATATTCGGCATCATAAGAAGTAACCCTTGGGAAGCCGTGAAGGTAGTGGTTAACGAGCCGGTCTGTAGAGCGCCATGCATCGTTCCCGCCACTCCGGCTTCGCTCTGCATCTCGAAGACCGACGGAATACCTCCATAAATGTTTTTAAGTCCCCGGGCACTCCATTCCTCAACGTATTCGGACATTTCGGAAGATGGTGTAATTGGATATACGGCACATACCTGGTTCGTCTTGTAGGCAATGTGTGCTACGGCACGGTTTCCGGTGGTAATGCTGTATTGCGTATCGATTTCCATTTTTGTTGGTGGCTGTTGATTAAGACGTTTTTAAAAAAAAATGGACCACCTATGGCTATAAGTGGTCCATTTAAAAAGCTTACTTCTCAAATTCTATGGAAACTGGTGTAGGATTGCTTAACATATCAAAAACAGGTGAGAATTGGGCCAAGTTGCGTAATTGTTCTTCACTGGCATCCGATTTAACCTTGAATTTTACCGTTATCCCATCAAATCCTTTTCGAACCTCGGGATCTAGTCCCAAGAAACCGTGCAAGTCCGCACCACCCTTTAAACTGGCCTCAGCACCTTCTATTTCTATTCCGTTGGCCGCGGCGTGGTATACCATAGCTCCGGTTAGGCAAGAGCCCAATGCGTGCAATACAATTTCAGCTGGGGTCGCTGCCTTGTCCTCTCCTAAAAGGACATTGGGATGGTCCGCCTCCATAGTAAAGGTCTCCTTACGGCTAGTATCCTCTTGACATACGCCGTAAAAACTTTTGGCGCTGGATACACAATGACCCCCGGTTATCCAATTGGTTTTTGTGCGAAACTCAAACTTTGCCAATTCTGGTGTTCCTTGTACCGCCTCAATAGTTTCTACCAACTGATCCACGTTTACTCCATTTTTGATGTTTGCTGCTGTAATCATTTTATTTTGTTTTAAAATTATTCGGCACCATTGCCACCCACTACATAACCACAGCTGTGCCAAACAATATAAATATTTGATTTACAGATTTTTAAATCGAAAATGTGAGATAAAAAAAGTAACGATATTTCGTTACTTTATGAAATTTCGTAATCCAGGATACGAGATTTCGTAAAATCAAATGGGTCTTTCAATACCCATTGCCTTGATTTTTGAAGTCAAGGTGGTAGGTTTCATTTTAAGTAGTTCCGCCGCGCCGTTTTTACCAGAGATCTTCCATCTTGCCTCGCGTAGTGCACGAAGGATATTCTCTTTTTCCAAACTGCCCATTTCCATAGCTGTCATAATTCTTTCTTCTTGGGGTTTGAGCGCAATACGTTCCTCCTCAGGGGCATTGGGGATGAGATGATCCCAATCGATTTTCCCTTCTCGGGCAATGATTACCGCCCTTTCAATAATGTTTTGTAGTTCTCGGACGTTACCTGGCCAAGCGTAACCGGACAACAATGCCTTATCCGATTCCGTAAGCGGACGTATTTTTTTGTTGAGCTTTACCGAAAATTGATCTATGATTTCCTGAGCAATGAATTCAATATCCTTTCCACGGTCCCGAAGTGGCGGTACGATTATTGGGAACACGTTCAGACGATAGAACAAATCCTCCCTAAACTTTCCTTCCTTTGCATACTGCAGTAAATCGCGGTGTGTAGCGGCAATTATCCGTACATCCACTTTTTGGGTTTCCGAACTTCCCACGGGATCAAATTCCCCCTCTTGAATGATTCGCAAAAGCTTGGGTTGCAAATCCAAGGGCATTTCCCCTATTTCATCCAAAAAGATGGTTCCCTTATCCGCCAGTAAAAAACGCCCTTTCCTACTTACGGTCGCTCCCGTGAATGCCCCCTTCTCATGACCGAACAATTCACTTTCAATAAGATTGGCGGGAATGGCTCCGCAGTTAATGCGTATCAAGGGTTTATCATTTCTACGGCTGGCCTGATGAATGGCCCGTGCGACCAACTCCTTGCCCGTGCCTGTTTCCCCGTTGATCAAAACCGTAGCGTCGGTCTGGGCAACCTGTTCAATAAGGTCTAGAACATTGACCATGCCTTTATCTTGGGCAATAATACCGTAGCTACTAGTTAATTCTTTTATCTCTTCAGTTAAATATTCGGTTTGATTGGTCAGTAGACTTATGGTATCCTGGGCAGCGATACGTTCTTCAATGTTCCTTAAAATTAAGGTATAAAACGTATTTTCCTTTTCTCCATAACGGCTCAGGGTACCCTCATTTAAGGTTTCTTTCTCTTCAGAACCGATGACCTTTACCACATTGGGCAAATAATTGTTGACGGCCTTTTCGTCTCCTTCAAGTCCTGATTTCACCAAAGACTCGATCAAGTCCGCACCGGCTTCATCGAAGAAAAACAATACATTACGCTGTATAACATCATTGTTTTGAAGCAAGGAATTGGCAGAGGGGTTGGTTAAAAGTATACGGAATTTCGAGTCGAACAGAATAATGGCATCCATGGCACCATTTATAAGTCCGCTCATTTTACCATTGGCCAGTTCCAATTGACTTTTGATATTTGCCAGTTGTTCCTGAATGCTATCCAGCTCCCTGTGACGTCTGATCAGGACTGATAGAATACCCCTAACAAAGCCTTGATCCTCTTTCATCAAATCCAGAAAATGCCCGCGATCAATTTTAGCTACCTTGGTTTCCTGGGTGGCAGTGACGGAAGCTGATCTTGTTTCGTCATCAATGAGGGCATATTCCCCGAAACAATCCCCTTGAGATAGTTTTCCGAAATCGTGATATCCCTCATGAACCTTTACTTCCCCTTGAAGTATGGCATACATGGCATCGCCTACATCGCCCTTGTTTATAATGACATCATTACGATAAAAGGTCCTAACTTCCAAGTGTTTACAAAGATTGGATAATGAAGATTTGGACACCTCTGAAAAAAACTGTACCTGGGCCAAAAATGCCGGAAGATCGGCTTCCATGTCTAACATAGGGAGAATCCGCTGTTTGTTTCTACTAAATATAAAGATTTATAGACAAATGTTTTACAACTTCACAATCAAAAACTACATAAAAAAGCCCGACTAAAGCGGGCTTTTTATCATCTTCTTCAATAAATACAGTTAGATTTCCTCTGCCAACCAAGCCTTCATCATCCAGACCGTCTTTTCCTGTTCAGTGATGAAATCGCTCATCATCGCGTTTGTACCTTCATCATGTGCCTCATCAGAAGCATCCAAGATCCTTCTCTCAATAATAAGAAGTTCCTTAAGGGAATCCACTATCAGGCGAATGGCATCCTCATCCTTCGTAACGTTCTTGCCTACGGGAACCTTGGAGTTGGCAATATAATCCTCAAAGGTATGCTGTGGAATTCCTCCAAGGGTTAAAACCCGTTCTGCTACCATATCTACCTTTGCATTCGCATCCGTATACAGCTCCTCGAATTTTACATGAAGGTCAAAAAAGCCTTTCCCTTTTACGTTCCAATGTATTCCTCTTAGGTTTTGGTAATATCGCTGAAAATTAGCCAGTAAATTGTTGAGGTCATCACTCAATTCTTTCGATTTATCGGCGTTAAGCCCAATACTATTTAGTTTCATATTCTTAGGTTTTAAAATTTTGTATAAATTTAATGTATGAAAGTGGTGTTTTTACATAGATTTTATCAATAGTTTTTATAATTTTATGCTATTAAACTATACTTTATGACCATTACTCAACTGCAGTATGTACTGGCCGTCGCGGAGTATCAGAATTTCACTTTGGCCGCAGAAAAAAGCTTTGTTACCCAGCCTACATTGAGCATGCAGGTGCAGAAATTGGAGGATGAATTGGATGTATTGATATTCGACCGCAAGAAAAAACCCATCTCCATTACAGAGGTTGGCAAAAAAATCGTAACCCAGGCCAAGAACATTGTAAATGAGGCGGAACGAATCAAGGATATCGTAGATCAGGAAAAGGGGTTTATCGGAGGGGATTTCGTCTTGGGCATCATACCGACTATTATGCCCACACTCTTGCCCATGTTTCTGAAGACTTTCATCAAGAAATACTCCAAAGTGAATCTTATTATCAGGGAGCAAAGTACCGAGCAACTTATACAAAATATCCAAGATGGTCATTTGGACGCAGGGATTGCCGCAACACCGCTCAAAATAGAATCCATAAAAGAGCGCCCGTTATATTATGAGCCTTTTGTAGGCTACATACCCCGAAACCATAGACTGGCCAAAACTAAGCACCTGAATCCCGAAAATCTGGATATTTCGGATATTCTTTTGTTAAGGGATGGCCATTGTTTTAGGGACGGGGTCATTAATCTGTGTAATGCCCCTAAAAGTTTTGCGGACGAACATTTTCAACTGCAAAGTGGTAGTTTTGAGACCTTGATAAATCTATCCAATGAAGGCTTGGGAATGACACTTCTCCCCTATTTGAACACTTTGGAACTGGACGATAAAAAAACGCGGAATCTTAAATACTTTGAAAATCCACCTCCGGCAAGAGAGGTCAGTTTGATCTATCATAAAAACGAACTCAAAATTCAAATTACAGAAGCGCTTCGTGATGTCATCTCTGGAATCGTACGGGGTGCTATAGCCTTTCAGGATGTGAAAATTATCAGTCCCCTGAACAACTAAGTTAATTTATTCTTTTATATCTGTACAAACAAGCTTCTATACAAAACCGGGGGCCTGCTGGGGACAAGACCATCGTATCTTCGGACATTTGAACACTAAAATTCTCCTCCATTTCCTCCCCATCATTAGTATAACTCAGTTCTAATAAACCTTCTTCAAAAACATAGTCTCCTGAACTATTAAAGATATTCTCAAAGGTATTTGTACGCCTATATTTGCCATCATCATCAAATTTAAAAATATCCCCATTGTCCACCGTGTTCCAGTCTATACCACCTCCGCCGGGGTCCAAATAAGTTTCAACCAGTTTCCAGCTGCCGATAAGTCCATTTGTTTCGAGTAGGGTCAATTCTTTGTTGGAATCATCTTCGCAGGATAAAAGCAGGCTAAATACCAGGATAAGGTATCTTTTCACAACTATTCGTTTTTGAGAAAAGATGAGGACAATGCCAGAAGGTTGCTTAGAATTAAAAAAACCACCTTAAGGTGGTTTTGGATTATGCTCTTAGATAAAGAAGCCCTTCTTGGAGTTCGGGCTTATCCGTTACAAATTGTTTTAGCCAGAGTTCTAGTTCCTCAATTTCTTCGGGCAGTAATCTGGCAACTGCCTTTTTCAACTCCTTGAGGAAGAGTTTCGCATCAAAACTAACCTTTCTGAGCACAGTTTTTGTGTACTCAAGCATAGCTCTTGCCATATTCCTAAAAGTTTTAGAGATTAGATTGTATTCTCAAATTTAACAAGAAAAGAGTGGTTTTTATTGCGCTGTCCAGTTAAAAATTAGATAATTTCTTGTTAAAGCGGTAGCAGGTACCAATTTTACATAATATCCTTATCTTGGCGACCATGGGAAAAATACTGTCCATAAGCTTTATTTTGATTTTTTTGTTAGGCTGCGTCAGCTCCAAAGGAATAATTCAAAAAAATGTTCGTCCAGTTCTGGAAGCCCAGCTATTTGAAAATCAATTTACCGGATTCTTTGTTGTAGACCCAGAGAAAAGGGATACCCTATATTCTTACAATAGTGAGAAATACTTTACCCCCGCCAGCAATACAAAAATTTATACGCTATTCACCTCCTTGGAATTATTGCCGGATAGTATCCCTGCATTAAAATACAATCTCCAAAACGATACACTGTTTGTGGAAGGCACAGGTGACCCTTCTTTTCTACATCCTTATTTTAAGGATAGTACGGCATTACATTTTTTAAAAAAACACCGTGTTATTTCGCTTTATGTGGACAATTTTCAGGAAGAACATTTTGGACCAGGTTGGGCCTGGGGAGATTACCAATGGTACTATTCAACAGAACGCAGTGCATTTCCTTTATACGGTAATGTGCTTACCGTTTACGAAAAACAAGGTCTTCAGGTATCCCCAGCCCTCTTTGAGGACAAGGTAATTCCAATTGATTACGTTATGCAACGGGAAGAAAATGAAAACCGGTTCTATTTTGATCCTACACGAAAGGACACGGTAGAAATTCCGTTGAAGCTAGATAGTACCTTGATTCGAACTCTTTTGGAGGATGCATTACAACGAAAGGTTTCGATTACGCCCAATCCACTTGGAGAGGAAAAAAGTATTGTGTATAGTGTACCATCAGATTCCATATATGCCAAAATGATGATGGACAGCGATAATTTTTTGGCGGAACAATTGCTTATTCTGGCTTCCTCTACCCTATCCGATACACTGAACACGGGTAAGGTACGTAACCATGTTTTGGATAGCTTGTTGACCGACTTAAGACAACCCCCTAGATGGGTGGACGGATCGGGACTTTCCCGATACAATCTTTTCACACCACAATCCATGGTACATGTTCTTCATCTGATGTACCAGCGTATCCCTAGGCAAAGATTGTTCAGTTTATTCCCTGCTGGAGGGGTTTCCGGCACCTTGGAAAATTGGTATCCTGGAGACCCTACTCCCTATATCTATGCCAAAACGGGAAGTTTGGGAAACAACCATTGCGTTAGTGGATATCTTTTGACCAAATCAGGTAAAACTTTGATTTTCAGCTTCATGAACAATCACTTTAGAATCCCTTCCTCAGAAGTAAAAAAAAGAATGCAATCTATTTTTGAAACAATTAGGGATACCTATTAAACCTTAGTTTTAGAAACCACTTTTTTAGAAAATTTTTTCCGAAGCAATTCCAATTTTGGATCAATATACTTCTTACAAAAAGGCCTCCCGGGATTCGAATAATAATAGTTCCGAAACATCTCTTCCGATGGGCTAAAGGCTTTGAAGGGAAGTATCTTTGTAATCAGTTTCCCTGCGAATTGGCCCTGAAACTCATCCCACTTGCTTTCCAACTCTTCTTGATCTCCGGTACTCATGGTATAAATCGCAGAACGATACTTGTTCCTTAAGGAGTGGTCCGTTGTACTTTCGTGGGTAAACAAGTGGATGAGCACTAAATCCTTTAACGAAATTTCATCAGGAAAATAAGATACGATGACTGCCTCCGAAAAAGTTTCGTTTCCGGCCTCCGAGGCAATGAAACCTTGTTCTACCTTTTCCACACCCTTAAGCGATTGAAACACGGCCTCGGTACACCAATGGCATCCGCCACCAAAAGCAATTCTTTTCATTGACTTCACAATACCATAGTCGGAAATTCCTCAAGAAAATAACGTATTAAGCTGCGCATATTGCAATAGCATAATGGTCTTTGCATCCTTGATTTCCCCGGTTCCTATCATATTTATTGCTTCTTCGAAGGAATATTCCAAGACTTCAATGTTTTCGGTCTCCTCATCTACCCCGCCACCATCACTTACTTTCATTTTATCCTCATATTCGGCAATAAAAAAATAAAGGATCTCGGTTACCGAACCTGGAGACATATAGGACTCAAAAACCTTTTGCACATTATCCACTTTAAATCCAGTTTCCTCCTCCACCTCTTTTTTTATGCGGTCCTCAGGATTTTCCCCATCCAAAAGACCGGCACAGACTTCGATCATCATTCCATCACTGTTTCCATTGACGTAGGTGGGCATACGAAATTGACGCGTTAAGATTACCGTACCTTTCGTTTGATTATACAGCAATATAGCGGCACCATTGCCCCGATCATAAGCTTCGCGATATTGAGTTTCCCAACTGCCATCCGGTTTTTGGTATTCATAAGTGAATTTGTTGAGCGTGTACCAATTGTCCGATAACAGTTGTTTTTTTATATTCTTTATGTTTCCATTTTTCATTGACACTGGTTTAAATCAATACCTGTAAAAGTATGCATTTACCCGATTTTCAGGTATTATTTTTGGTGGAAGTAGCGCAGTAACCTGTAGGCAAAGCTAAAATTCATCTTTACATCCTTATTTTTCAATTAAGATAATTTGCGTCAAACTATAGCTAAACACGATAATCAATTTATCTATACTGTAGTTTACATTTGTGATTGCATCCAACAAAACTGTTTTGTCATGTCCATAAAGACTTTATCCCTTTGTATGGTATTTGTACTTCTCGGCGCAATCGATCTCGGGGCACAAAAACTAAAAGTAAGCGAAAATGACCGCTATTTGGTCACGGAGAGTGGAACACCTTTCTTCTGGTTGGCGGATACGGCCTGGCAGCTATTCCACAGATGTAATCGGGAAGAGGCAAATATGTATTTGGAAAAAAGAGCGGAACAAGGTTTTAATGTAGTCCAAGCTGTGGCCCTGGCCGAAATAGATGGTCTCAATACGCCCAATCCTTATGGTGAAACGCCCTTATTGGATAACAATCCAAAAACTCCAAATGATCGGTATTTTCAACATGTGGACTATGTGATACGGAAAGCGGATTCCTTGGGAATTTACATAGCACTGTTACCCACTTGGGGAGATAAGCTCTTTAAGGAAAGTTGGGGCGTAGGGCCGGAAGTCTTAACCCCTGATAACGCCGAGGTATTTGGTAAATGGATCGGGAACCGATACAAAGATTTTGATAATATTGTTTGGATCGTTGGCGGTGATCGAAATCCTAGAAAGGGCTCCAATGATGTGATGGTCTGGCAACAAATGGCCAACGGAATAGTGGCAACTGCAGGAGGCAACGAAAATGTGCTGATGAGTTTTCATCCACAGCCCAAAGAGCTTGGGGGATCTTCAACCTGGTTCCACCAAGATGCATGGCTCGATTTTAATATGCACCAAACCGGGCATTGTGCCAACAAGGGCACCTATAAGCACATAGCACATGACTACAATCTGAGTCCTATCAAACCCGTCCTGGATGGGGAACCGCTCTACGAGGACCATCCCAATTGTTTTAACGCCAAGGAGTTGGGCTATAGCACTGCCCGAGATATACGCCGAATCATGTATTGGAACGTTTTTGCCGGAGCGTTTGGGCAAACCTATGGTTGCCATGATGTTTGGCAAATGTATAAGCTGGATAAACAGGGTATAAACGGCCCATTGCGGCCTTGGCCCGAAGCATTGGATCTGCCTATGGCCACCCAGGTAAAGCATTTAAAAAACCTTATGCTGTCCCGACCTTTTCTTAGCCGTATACCCGATTCTAACATGATAATAGATGAACAGGCAGAAACGGACGACTACGTCATTGCCACCCGCGATAGCAAAGGAACCTATGCCATGATATATTTCCCTACGGGAAAACAGGTTACTATTGATTTTAGCCAGCTTAATACAGCCCGTTTAAAAACATGGTGGTACGATCCGCGCACGGGGAATTCCTTTGAAGGGGAAATATTGCAAAAATCCGCCACGATAAGGATAACCCCACCTACTTCGGGAAAAGGGAATGATTGGGTTTTGGTAGTGGATGCCACGGATTCCAAATTCGAGAGACCGGGACAATAAATTTTTTCAGATTGAAGGCATCATTTTTCAAAACATCGGGAGCGGCATCCATAATTTACCTTTGCTTGGGCTATTATATAGTAATGGCCTTTGTTGCACCCGGTTTTTTTACCGTCAATAATACTTGGAACCTCTTATACAATTTGTTGCCACTACTGGTTATAGCCATTGGTCAGACCTTTGTAATGATTACTGCAGGTATTGATCTTTCCATCACTTCAATAATTGCCGTTACCAGTATAACAGGAGGTTATCTTATGAGCAGCGATACCGCTATATTCGATTCACCCGAATCCCTGATCTTTGGTGTATTAGGCATGTTGCTTGTAGGAATTTCCATTGGAACGCTAAATGGGATTGCCGTGGCAAGATTTGGCATGCCTGCGTTTATGGTAACATTGACTACAATGATGCTTTTTAGTGGCCTTGCCATTTGGCTTACCCAATCGCAGAACATTTATAATTTGCCCGAAGCCTTTGTAAATATGCCATACAGTTCCTTTTTGGGTATCCCGACACCCGTATATCTGGGGGTAATCGTTCTGGGACTCTCCTACTTTTTGCTGAACAAGACCCTTTTGGGGGAATGGATTTACGCTATAGGTCTCAATGTGGAAACGTCCCGGATATCAGGGGTTAAAGTGGCAAGGATCATAATTTTTGTTTATGCTTTCAGCGGGTTTTGTGCCGCAATTGGAGCTATTTTTTATACGGCACGGCTGGAGACGGGCTCTCCGGTCATGGGACAGAATATACTATTAGACGTCATCGGAGCCGTAGTTATAGGTGGTACCAGTCTCTTTGGGGGAAAGGGAAAGATCATATGGACATTTTTTGGTGCTTTTTTCATGGTTTTACTAGACAACAGTTTAAATCTTATGAGCCTTTCTTTTTTTCTTATTATGATCGTCAAAGGCTCCGTAATACTCATAGCGGCCCTACTGAACGCCAACCGGGAAAAATCATTGAGAACTACATAATATGCTGCTGGAATTTAAGGATATACATAAAAGCTTTGGGGAGGTAGCGGTACTAAAGGGGATACGGCTTGCGTTGGAAACCGGTAGCGTATTGGGTCTTGTGGGTGAAAATGGAGCGGGTAAATCTACGCTAATGAACATCCTTGGAGGAATTGTCCCTTTAAGTTCTGGCAAAATGGAACTTAGCGGAAAGGTCTATTCCCCCGATTCCCCAAATGATGCCCAAACGAATGGAATAGCATTTATCCATCAGGAACTGAACCTTTTTCCCAATTTAAGCATAGCGGAAAACCTCTTCATCGTTAACTTCCCCAAAAAAAAGGTGATGGGATGTCACTTCCTGGACAGAAAAACGGCACGGGAAAAGACGGAAAAAATTCTCTCACAGGTCGGATTGGACGTTTCCCCCAATATGCCCGTAGCGAATTTAACCGCGGCCCAAAGGCAAATGGTAGAAATTGCCAAGGCCCTGAGTACAAATCCCAAAATCGTAATATTCGACGAACCCACCACTTCCCTTACGCGTCATGAGGCCCAAAAATTGTTCAATCTTATCCGTTCATTAAAAAATGAGGGATTGGCTATTGTCTTCATAAGCCATAACCTAGATGATGTTATGCAACTGACCGACCACATAGCCGTTCTCCGGGACGGGGAATTGATTGCTCATGACGAGACCACATCCTATACGATACCAACTTTGGTAAACCTCATGATAGGCCGGGATATGGGAGATTTTATTCCGCGCCGTGATACGGTTACTTCAGGAGAAACTTGTCTTGAGGTCAGTGGTCTCAAGGCGGGATATATAGGCCCCCTTGATTTTTCAATTGAAAAAGGGGAGGTCTTGGGCTTCTATGGACTTGTAGGTGCCGGACGATCCGAAATGATCCGAATGGTCTATGGACTCGATCCAATGGAAATGGGAACACTTAGATGGAACGGACGAAAAATGCATAACCTCAACCCGGTAAAATGGATAAAACAAGGCGTGGCCTTCCTTACGGAAAATCGTCAAGACGAGGGCTTAATGATCGATCAGACGATTGCAAAAAACGTCCAACTTGCTGTTCTTCCAAGATATACAAAGTCCTTGAATCGTGTTGATTACAAGGAGGTTGGTAAAAGAAGTCGGGCACAGGCCGATGCTGTAAATACCAAATACCAAAATTTTACCACGCAAGTGGTCTCCACTTTAAGCGGGGGCAACCAACAAAAGGTAGTCTTGGCCAAATGGCTCTTGACGAAACCGGAACTTCTCATCTTGGATGAACCTACCAAGGGAATAGACATAGGGGCCAAGCATGAAATCTATACGTTGATCAATGCCTTGGTGAAATCAGGTTCCAGTACGGTTTTGATATCATCGGAAATAGAGGAACTCCTAGGGCTTTGCGACCGAATAATAGTAATGAGCGAAGGCCGGATTAGTAGAGAGTTCAAAAAGGAAGAGTTTGAACGTTCGGCCATTTTGGAAGCGGCTTTGCACCATACCGAAGAAGAAGTGTTGTAATCATGAAATGGATAACAAATAAAACCGTCCAAAGTCTACTACATCACTCGACCTTTGTTCTTTTTGCAATAGTCCTAACGGTATTCGGACTACTTTCCCAAAGTTTTTTTTCCTTCCAAAACTTAATCAATGTACTTACACAGGCTTCTTCTTTGGGAATTATAGCCACAGGAATGACATTTGTCCTATTGACTGCCGGTATAGACTTATCTGTAGGCTCTATCATGTTCTTGGCGGGAGTAATTTCAAGCAAAATGGTAGTGGCCGGCTTCCCATTGTGGATGGCTTTTTCCGTTGTATTGGCAGTGGGTATACTTTTTGGGCTGATGAATGGCTTTTTGGTGGTCAGGGCCAAAATTGTCCCTTTCATAGTCACCTTGGCCACGTTTTATATGGGGCGCGGTCTTGGATTGTTCCTTTCCGAAACAAGGGCGATCAATCTACCGGATTCTTTTCTTAAAATTGGTTCCACACAGTTTTTTGGCATACCATTTCCCATAATCGCATTTGTTTGCGTCGTTGTCATTGGGCACTTACTGCTTACAAAGACCGTTTTTGGCAAACAAGTCTATGCTGTGGGCCACAGTACTTTAAAATCCAAGAAAGCAGGTATCAAAGTTAATGGAATCTTGCTTAAAGCATACCTCATCTGCGGTCTCTGTGCTTCGATTGGCGGTTTGGTGGCCATTTCCCAACTTGGAGCCGTTTCACCCACCTTTGGGCTACAAAGCGAGTTTATGGCCATTGCGGCTGCCGTCCTTGGTGGCACTAGCCTTTTTGGGGGTAAAGGAACCGTTTTTCCCGGAACATTGGTTGGGGTGTTATTGGTACAATGTATCCAGAACGGCCTTGTAATGGTAAACGCAGATCCTTATCTATACCCTTTGATTACCGGTGGGGTTATCTTTTTGGTAGTCCTGATCGATAGCCTACGGCATCTACAACAGCAAAAATTGAAAAGATGGGGAATACACCAAAAATAAAAAGAACCATTTTCCATGGAACGGCATTATTGCTATCCTTCATCGGGCTTTTGCTAAGTGCCTGCTCGAAAAAATTGGAAAGGACTACCATTGGCATATCATTTGAAATTCTACAAACCGAATATTGGGTGGCAAGTATAGAAGCTATGAAAGATGCGTCCCAAAAAAACAAAGCCGATTATCTTGAAGCGGTGGCCAATGGTGATGCGAACAGACAATTTGAGCAAATAAACAATTTTATCTCCAGAGGGGTGGATGGCATAGTCATAGCGCCTAAAGATGCCCACACCGTTATCCCGATTATTAAAGCAGCCAATAGGGCCAATATTCCCATTGTTATCTACAACAGGCTACCTGCAGAGAATAAAGGAAGCTATACCACTGTTGTGGCGGATAACTATGATATTACCAAAAAGACGGTGAAATATATGTGCGAAATGGCCCGGAAATCCGGTAATAAACATAAGGCCATGATTCTAATCGGGGACCTTGGGGACATCAATGCAGTCCATCGCCGTAACGGATTCAACGATGCCATCGCCGAATATCCGGACACTATAGAACTAGTGGCCGAAATTCCTACGGAATGGAACCAGGAGAAAGCACTGGCCGGAGTGACCAACGCCTTACAGGCCCATCCGGATATTTCGTTTATTTTTTCCAGTTCGGATTTTTTGTTTCCTTCAATAATCTCTGCATTAAAAAATGTGGACAAGTACCATCCCACGGGGCATCAGAAGCATGTCATATTGGGTGGCTTTGATGGGGATGCCATGGCCTACAAAATGCTTGTGGAAGGGTATTTGGATGCCGATGGGGTGCAGGATGTCTATTATGAATGT
Source organism: Ulvibacterium sp. (assembly GCF_028285715.1). Taxonomy (GTDB): domain Bacteria; phylum Bacteroidota; class Bacteroidia; order Flavobacteriales; family Flavobacteriaceae; genus Ulvibacterium. The sequence continues at coordinate 160,143 of NZ_JANQOO010000035.1, read as the reverse complement.
GATGCTTCCATACAGGCCATTATAGATCGGTTGGATGGGAGGGCCGTAAAACAAACGATTAGTGATCCGGGCTTTGTCATCCATAAAGATAATCTCAAGGAAATGGCGCCCAAAATGTGGGGTGCAAATTGGGCTAAACAATGATGGTGGACATGAACAACCCTTTGACCTTGAGCACTGGTCATCTTGAGGTCCTCTTTGAAAACGGATTTTTACGTTATATAAGATTCGGCAATGCAGAACTACTGCGGATGATTTATTTTGCTGTACGGGATTCCAATTGGGGCACCGTGCCGCACCATATAACTAACGCCACTCTAACGAAGAACCCCGGCGGATTTCTATTGCACTACGAATGTACCTGTAAACAAAAGGGGATTGACTTTCGATGGGAATGTCGAATAGAGGGTACGGGAAATACCCTTACGTTTGAAATAAATGGAGAGGCCCATTCCCATTTTGATGCCAACCGAATCGGATTTTGTGTATTACATCCTATTGACCAATGTGCCGGAAAGGAAGTGCGGATAACCCATTCCAATGGTTCCAGTACTGTTAAGACCTTTCCCAAGGCTATTGCTCCACATCAGCCGTTCAAGGACATCAAGGGTATGGCCTGGGAAGCGGATACTTCTGAAGTAAAGCTCTTTTTTGAGGGTGACGTTTTTGAGACCGAAGATCAACGCAATTGGTTGGATGCCTCATACAAGACCTATTGCACCCCCTTGGAACTACCATTCCCATTATCTTGGGAAATAGGCAAAACAGTATCCCAAAGAATACGGTTAGAGGTTATTCCAAGGCTGTTGGATACGTCCTTTGACCAAGGCACCGACCTTAAGCTCAATATTCTGGGCAACACCTCCACCCTACCACGTCTTGGGCTTGAGGCCAACGGCCGTATTCCTTCTGATTGGGAGCTACAAAAACTAAAGGATTTACAGCTTTCTTTTCTGCGTGTGGAAATTCGATTGGATGGAAAGGAAGAAAATGTTGAATCCAATTTAGTCCAGGCCAAACGCCTACAATTGCCCATAGAACTTATCCTTTTTACCAATAATAATGCTTCTGCATTGGGAAATCGGCTTAAAAAAATAAATTGGGAGGGGCTTATCATAATGAGTATACTCGCACTGAACACGGAGACCTTGACAACAAAAAGGGGCTTTTTGGAAAAGGTACGTCCGGTACTAAGGGCAACCTTTGGTAAGGCGCCGATAGGTGGGGGGACCGACCATTATTTTACACAAATCAATCGGGAAAGACCACCTTCCAATTCCATTGATTTTTTGTCCTTTTCCGCGAATCCGCAGGTACATGCCTTTGACGATCTGTCTATTTTGGAAACTGCGCAGACCTTCACATCTGTCATCGAGAGTGCCCAGATGATTAGCGGAGGGAAACCTATCCACATCTCTCCTATTACACTTAAACCTCGTTCGAATCCAGATGCAACGGTCGCTATATCTGAAGAAGAACAGGCGAGGGCGCGTTTGGATCATAGGCATAAGACCCCATTAAATGCGCTATGGACATTGGCATCCTTGAAAAACATCATACAAGGGAGTGCGGCTCAGGCCACTTTTTTTCAAACCTTGGGCGACGAAGGACTATTATCAGATTCGGGCCGAAGCTTATTTCCTATATACGAAGTCTTTGCTTTTTTGGGCCAAAGGAAAAATGCCCTTGCAATCCAAACCGAGAGTAGCCATCCGCTAGTATTCGAAGGATTGATACTTGAGGAAAATGGGAAGAGGTCCTATATCTTGGGCAATTTCACCGAAGACCCGATCCTTATACGAATAGAAGAAAGGTCCATTGGGTTAAGGCCCAAAGAATTGAAGTTTATGGATTGATCTTATCTTAGAATTTGATGAGTTCGTTCGTTTCAGCGGACCGATAACTCCCCCAAACCAATTCAACGGTCTTCAAGTTGTCCGTTCCGGTCATTTCGGAGGTTTCACCACGTAATCCGTTTAAGACATCCTGTTGGCAATCCACAATACTGGAATGTACCACCGCATACTCCGGGTCTATCCAATCGTACAGCTTGGGCCTTACAACTTTGTCCTCGGTACCCGTATCCGTGGTGATACGTATAGTATAATCATGGGAAAGCTTAAGAGATCCCCTGGATGCTTCGACCAGTATAAGCACTTGGGGAAAAGCCTCCTTTTCCAAAAGTGAGGCATAGGACATTTCCACGTAACAGGAGACCCCTTTTTCCATGCGCATAAAGACATTGGCCACGTCTTCGCCCTTTATATTTGGATTTATACGATGGGTAGAACAATAAAGTGTACGGGCCTCCCCGAAAAGGAATCGGGAAATATCCAAAACGTGGGAACCAATATCGGTAAGGATAAAATGTTCCAATTCCGCCAAAAAGGGCTGGTTGTCAAAAACCGGGAACGCGCTGCAAAAAGAAATCCTGGCCTTAAATGGAGTTCCTATTTGGCCCGAGTCCAAGATTCTCTTGAATTCCCGAATAGGGGCCTGCCATCTAAAGTTTTCATTGATAAAAAGCTTTACCCCACTGCTTGTACAGGTGTCTACCAATTCTTGTGCCTGCTTTAAGGAAGGCGCCATAGGTTTTTGACAGACCACATGGATACCTCTTCCTGCGGCCAACCTAGTTACGGGCAGATGCGTGTTCACATCCGTACAGATATCCACAAAATCAAGTTCCTCTTTTTCCAATAATTCCTCAGCATCATCATATACCCTAGGAATCCCGAATTTCCGAGCCATGGTGTCCGCCTTGGATCGGGTCCTATTGTAAGCGGCCACGCAGGTTACCCCATCTAGTTCCTGCCATCCCGGAATCTGGAAGTTAGCCCAAAAACCTGTGCCAAAAATGGCAAACTTAAGCTTATCCATAAATAAAAAATCTATCTTGGTAACAGCACCTACTATTCCGTAATGGCCTTGATCTGCTCATGGATGTTGTCCATTTCAAAAATATCCTCCCAACCCTCCTTAAAAAGAATGTTTTCGGCACGTTCCAATGCCTTTATCGCGGCATCGGAGAATTTTATGGGAAGCTCCCCAAACAACACGGCCAATTGTATGTTGATGTGTCCTAGGATAAAATCCCGGGCGGCAGCCTCCGGGACTCCCTTTGCGACAACCACATCCAGAGCATCCCTAATTTTTTTAATACATGTGGAACTTAGGGTTTCGCTAAAACCCGGTTCTAATATGGCCATTTGTTCCACGGTAATCCTATGGTTTACCGTCACGGGACTGAAAATGGTCCGTGTTAGGCGGTCGCCCTTTTCAAAATCTTGATCGGTACCATGCATTATAGCCGAGACCACTGTCTGTTTGGCGGCAATGCCCCCATAATAATCAAAATGTGCTTCCTCGGTAGGTTCCCAATTGAATACCGATGGGTGGGCCGGATGAGTAACATAATACGCTAAATCTTCCCGGTGGGGTAAATGCCCCGCCAAGGGAGCGGCAGGATCCAAACAGATTACCATGGACCCCGATTTCATCTTGGGGATAATCTCATTTGAGACCGATCGGATAGCTATGTCCGGTACGGCAAGAATAACCATATCGGCTTGTGCCAAGGCAATATCCCTATTTGCTATTTCCACACCCTTTTCGCGTAACCGGGTAATGGCTTCTCCTGAAACCTCAAGATAATCCACCTCATAGTCCGAATGTAATAAATTATCTGTGCAGCGCATGCCCATTTTGCCGCCTGCCCCTACAAGTGCTACCTTGTCCATACTTCCTTGTCTTTGAATAAGTTCTTTAAAAACGATATACTTTGGATGGCCCATTGCTCTTCCTTTGCAACCGTAGCCTTTATATTTGGTTCGGGTGGTGTCCACAACTCCAAAATGGCACTTTGGCATCGGTTGTGTTTTGCCAATTCTTGGAATATGATATCAATGGGCATCATCCCAAGACCGGCAGGAGCCCCTAGTACATCAAATCCCAGTTTATGGGGCTTTCGCCTGATCTTGTAGTCTTTTACATGAAAATTCACCGTGTATGGTGCGAGTTCCTTTAAAACTTCCCCAATGGACTGATCGGCCCCAAGGGAATTAATGGTATCTAGGCAAATACCTACCCACTTCTTGTCCGTATTTTCAATAATCTCCACAAAAGAGCGTGCCTTAAATCTATCATGATTTTCCATGGCCAATACTAGCCCGGCATTCTTAAATTTTGGTAATGCCTCATTTACAATCCCAATGATTTGATCAATTTCAGGTTCAAAGCCTTCCACATCTATCACCGCCCGGAGAAATGGAGAATTGAAAAAAACGGCCAACTCCAAATACGTTTCCAAATTCCTCGGGGTCATGCCACGCATCCCGACTTCAATACTAAGACCATTTTCCAAGGCAAAATTCTTAATGGCCTTCAATTCACTGGAAGTATGGCCGTGTAATGGAAGATTGTCGGCAATCTGTACCCTATTCACTCCGAGCCGTACCGCTTTTTCCATCAGTTCAAAAGCATTCATCGCCTTATTGGGGATATGACCTGCAATGCCTATGGCCCAAGCGTAGGTATAACTGCTAATGCCCAAATCCATACTTACAAAATTACCTTTTCTCTCTTCCCAATGCGTCATACTGTTTTCACTTACTTGTCCTATTTTGTCTTTTTGTATATTTAGGGAACCTTCCATTGGCAAAAAAGGACGTATTCCATGAAAAAAACTCCGGCTCTACGACTCATAAATCCGCAAAGTCATTGCTCCTTTGTTATCAAGGAAGAACCCTTTGATCTCAATACCAAATGGCATTACCATCCCGAAATTGAGATCATGTACTTTAGAAAGGGAAAGGTTTCTGCCATTATGGGCAACCGATTTATGGAATTCAATGAGGGTGAATTGGTCTTGTTGGGTCAGGATTTTCCCCATGTTATATTCCGGCATGAGAATCATAAGGAGAGTGACAGTACGCCCCAGGGAGTGGTTATTCAGTTTGCCTATGATTTTTTGGGAGCCCATTTTTTCAAAACCCCAGAAATGGTCAAAGTACGTGCCCTGTTATGGAAGGCAAAAAGTGGTATTCTTTTTAAGGCGAAGGAAACGGTTAAGGTTAAAAAGTTCTTAGTGGGAATTTCAAGGAAAAGTGGCCCGTATCAGCTAACCAACCTCTTGGAGACCTTAATATGTTTATCCGAGGAACAATGCGTTAATTTCTTGACCATTGAACAAGAATACAATCGGTCTGAACTGGATGAACGCAGAATGCGATTGATCAAAGAGTACATTTATGCCAATTTTAAAAACAAAATTACGGTTGCGGACATGGCCAATCTTGTGAATATGACCGAAACCTCATTCTGTAGGTATTACAAGCGAAGGACTTTAAAAAGTCTTACCCGCACTTTAAATGAGATAAGGGTTTCCTATGCCTGCGAGATGTTGCGAAAAAAAGATGCAAACGTCACCGAGGCCTGCTATCAATCAGGGTTTACCTCCCCGGCATTTTTTAGTAGAACTTTCAAAAAAATTGTAGGGATGCCTCCCTCGGATTATCGGAAACATAAAATGGAACAAATCGTACGGTGGTAATTGAAAAAGAATTGCTCCAATTAAACCGTTACCGCCTTGTTTAAATATCTTCGGAAAGGCAACATTTCTTGATAGACCTTGATTACTTTTTGATCAAAATCTTTTTGCAATACCTCCGTATTGGAAAAAGAATGCAGTACCGCAAAGGTCTTATTTCGCAATAGATCTATATGGGGATGGTCATTAGAGAATCCCTTCGGGGCACTTTTTAGTTTCTGGTCAAGGACCAAGTCGCCAAATGTTTCCCTGAACGATTTTTTGTTAATGATTTTTTTGAGTTCTTCCCCGTCATAATCAATGGCTTCACGAATACTCCGCAATGTTCTTGGGGCGGGTCGCCAAAACCCACCGGCCAGCATGGATTGTTCGATCCCGATTTCCACATAGAAATCCCCTGTGTTGGGGCGTTTATCGAGTCCAGCCCCAAAATGGTCCTTATAAATGGGTTTGTTGGGATGGAACATTAAATTGTTGTTGATGCGGTTGATACCTTTCCTTCCTGGAGTGGTATAGTAGTAGTCATCCATTGCTGCCAGAGTGAGGTCCATCTTGTCCAACCAGGAAATATAGTCGTCCCGTACCGCCTTATACCATTTGCGGTTGGCATCCATCCATTCTTTGGTATTGTTTTTATTGAGTTCCCTTAAAAAATGGATAAGGTTTTTGAAGTCCATAAAGTTGGTTGTCAGGTGTTTGATGCCCGATGTTAAGTGCTCGGTGTTTTAATCTAAAGCTACAATTTTTTCCCAAAAGCGATTATCATATTCATTAATCTGAGGCGTGTTTAATGCAGACAAGTTATTACTTCGGCAAGTGATCTTGCCGAATATCCCAAAAACTTTCGGAATTCTGGTTTTGATTGAATTATTGATTCTTCGGAAATACTCAATGCTTCCGAATCCATAGCACAAATAATCTATGAGGATAGATTGTAAAGCTCCTTTTTGGGAAAACTATTCGTCAGAGAATTTATTTGTTCCCCTAAATCCATGGCATCTTGCCGAATATGCTACTTTTCGAATTTGAATTTTGCCCTGGCAGCCAACACCAAGCATCCAACACTTAAAACCGATTATCCCCATCCAGCAAGTCCCCAATTCCGCCCAACAGACTGCCTTCACCTTTATCCTTACCGCCACGAGGGACCGAAGCCAAAACCCTTCCGGCCAATCGACTAAAGGGCAAGGATTGTATGTAAACAACTCCTGGACCGCGTAGGGTAGCAAAAAACAAGCCCTCGCCTCCAAATACTGTATTTTTGATTCCACCCACAAATTGAATGTCATAATCCACATTTTGGGTAAAGCCAACGATACAGCCTGTATCTACCTTTAGAACTTCGCCAGCGGCCAGTTCCTTTCGCGCCAAGGTGCCACCGGCATGGACAAAGGCCATTCCATCCCCTTCCAATTTTTGCATAATGAAACCCTCTCCTCCAAAAAGCCCTCTACCCAAGCGTTTGGAGAATTCTATCCCAACGGATACTCCTTTTGCGGCACAGAGAAAGGCATCTTTTTGACAGATGAACTTCCCTCCGTTTTCGGATAGGTCAATAGGCACGATTTTACCCGGATAAGGTGCCGCAAAGCTTACTTGCTTCTTGCCCTGACCTATGTTTAAAAAAGCCGTCATAAAAAGACTTTCGCCAGTAAGTAATCGTTTTCCGGCGGAAAACAATTTTCCCAAGACCCCGCTATCCTGGTTGGAGCCATCACCAAAAATGGTATCCATCTTAATATCGGAATCCATCATCATAAAGCTACCAGCTTCGGCAACCACCGCTTCCTGGGGATCCAATTCAATTTCTACATATTGCATTTCCTCCCCGTAAATGTCATAATCTATTTCGTGTGCGTTCATATTTTGTTGTATTAAAGTTCATAGGCCTCTTTTTAAGGGACCGTACAATTCATAGTGCGCTACGATAGTAGTCTGTACTACTATTCATTTGTTACAATGGAATACCCCTTAAATTTAGCTGGCAGTGTAATTTGGATTTCTATCCACCGTGCTTTTAGCTCGACTATTTTTGGCACTAAAACTAAGAAAGTTGATGGTATTGTAAAAAAGGGATGGCTCTAAATACTTGATGAAGTACATCAATGATCTTGGTAATGGAAGTCGGACTACCAAGGCCTTGTTGAAGTGATTTTTTAGGCATCAATAAGTTTTTGGACCTGAGCGGTACGAAGTGTAACTAAAAAAGCGGGTTCCGCCTTTGTTATGTCCTTAACATATTAAACTTCTTGAAGATTACGCTACTAATTTTTTGAAGTGTTTTTTGGACCCGGTCGGTAAAGAACCCGCTTATTTTTACATGTTGTTAGTAGATTCCAAGTCGCATTCTTTTATTGAACAAGACTTCTTGTGCAGTAGATACCCGTATATGGTACAAATCCTTTTTGGAATAACCAAAATCGAAAATTTTACCCACTACTACGGCATCCCCTAATACCTCCTTACGTATCAATTCGTAATCTGAGGAAAAAATTTCTACGGTATAGACGGCTTCTTCCTCATTGAAAAAGGTCATCCTAACCTTATTATTACGTTGTTGTACCCTCGGATCCGAATTGTCATAAGGAAGATCCGCTATGGCTTCATTGGTAAACATGAAGAGACTAATGGTGGTTATTATTCCGAAAATCTTTTTGATTTTTCCCATGGTCAAAGGATTTTAAGATTATACATTAGATTCATGTCTAAATTAGAATCTTAATCCCTTCGCTGGAATCTAAAATGCCGAACAGCCGCTTTTGCCATACGAACAGATGAAACAACCCTATCAATTGTGGGAGGCAAATCAAAAGATGGGAAGTATGGTTAAATCCTGTTTTTGTCCAATACCTCCAATACGGTATTCTTGTATACATTGCCCAACGGAAAGGATTTCCGATCAATGACCACATAGGTATTGGTGTAATTTTGGATATGACTGAGATTGACCAAAAAAGATCGGTGAATTCGGAGGAAAAGACTTTTGGGCAATTTATGCTGCATTTCACCAATGCTCACCATAGTAATATGGTTTTTCTGGTCGGTGACAATTTTTACATGATTTTTTAGGCTTTCTATATATCGAATATCCCTTAGGTTAATTTTTACGTTTTCCCGGTCGCTCTTCACAAAGATGTAGGGCAAGGGATCAAATCCATGGGAACGATATTCTTGGTCCGTTCGCAGCTGGCGCCGCACCTTGGCAATCGCCTGCATAAGACGATCTAAGGGAATGGGTTTCAATAAATAGTCAACCACATCCAATTCAAACCCGTCCAAGGCAAAGTTGCGATGGGCCGTGGTTATTAAAACCAATGGCGGGTCCTTAAGCGATTTCAAAAAGGAAAGCCCGTCCAATTTGGGCATCTCAATATCCAAGAAAATCAGGTCTACTTTTTCCTTTCGGAGTACTTCAAAAGCTTCTGAGGCACTCCTGCACTTTGCTATAATTTCCAGGTCCTTGAATTCGTTTAGGTGCGACTCAATGACCGTAATGGCAATGGGCTCATCATCCAAAATTAGGCAACGTATTTGCTCCACTTACTGATAGTTTATACTAAATTTTATTAAAAAAGTTTCCTCTTGGACAATCTGGAGTCCATAGTCCTCTCCATAGATAAGGTCTAGACGCTTGCGCACATTGTTCAGCCCAATACCGCTATTGACCTGGGAGCTCTTCTTTTCTTTTCCCGATTCGGACAATGGAAGGCTGTTCTCTACAACAAACAGAAATCGTTGTGCGTGTACTTCCGCCGAGATTTTGATCCAACTGATTTCCAAATTGGAAGAAGGTCCATGTTTAAATGCGTTTTCCACAAAGGAAATCAAAACCAAGGGTGGGATTTTTTTATCCTTCGTTTCCCCTAATACTTCATAATCTATTTGTAGTTCATCACCGTACCGTATCTTTTCAAGGGCTATATAATTCTTTAAATTGGCCAGTTCGTTTTCCACCGGTACCAGAGTCTCATTGGATTCATACAACATATAGCTCATGATTTCCGATAGCTTAACCACCATATCCCCCGCTTTTTCGCTCTTGGTAAGGATTAATCCATACAGGTTGTTCAAAGTGTTAAAGAGAAAATGGGGCTGTAACTGGTGCTTTAAAAATTGCAGCTCGGTCTCCAATTTTTGGGTGAGCAGGTTTTTAGTCTTTCGTTCATAGACAATCTGCTGCTGGATAAACTTAATGATGGCCACCAAGGAAACCACAAACAACAAATCCAAGGCCTTATAGACCATTTTAAAGACAAAAAAGGGTGCCTTTCCCCAAGCACATGACAATTCATGGGACAGCAAAAGCCAAGACTGTAGAGAGCATATTTCCATAGTCCTAAGCACCATAGACCCAAGGAAACAAAGTACAAGGGTTAGGAACAAGAGCAAGAAATACCGCCTTTTTTCAGAGAATCGCGGTAGCAGATAGTAAATGACAAAATACGTAATGGTCAATTTAACGGGAAGCACAAAAAGTTCCACCAAAAGCCAGTCCACATAACTGCCATTCGAATAGGAGTTCGTGTTTACCAGCGCATAAAATCCCCACCAACTACACCAGTACAATATATGCCGGGAGATGCGTTCCCATGTCCATCTTTCATATACCTTGGAGAGCAAAAACATTGTACTAAAATACACAACCTTAACTCATTACCGTTCCCAAAAGCTACCAACACGGAATTAATTGATACGAACGAAGCCTTTTTTAGTACAAACATGTAGACCCCACCTTCTTCCCGCTCATGTCTTAAGCTTTACCGTCCATTCAAAATCGAAGGTAGACACTACCACCCCATCTTCATTGACTCCTATGGATTTCATCCAAAAGGTCTGCCCCTCCCCAGTCTCCATGGTTTTCTGAAGCGCGCCCTCTATCAAATGGCCATCTTTACATGTAAAGGTTATTTTCCCAGTAGCCTTTTTAGAAAAGTTGGCTTTATTGTTGGCCACTAGCATTGAAATTCGTTGTCCGCTTTCGCGAATCTGTGCAATGACCATGGCTCCAGTACTCAGTTCAGCCGCCATACCCTGAACCGCCCAAAACATACTTTTGAAGGGATTTTGGTTGATCCATCTGTGCCTTACCGTGACTACTGCCTTACTCTGGTCCATATATCGCAAACGAACACCACACCACCAGGCAGATGGAAGTTTAAAAAATATGAAAGTGTTGAACTTGCCCGTGGATACTGCCATTGCGTGTTATTTTTCATTAAATGTATTGAAAAAAATCAAATTCAAATTTGTTAATTTTTTGTTAAATGTTAGTACTATGTTTTGCAAAGTACCTTCTTTTAGACATATATTTGTATAAGAAAATAATAGGTGATGGAAAATACTTTGAGCAAACACGAAAAAAATCTGTCCGCAATTATACATGCATCCACTTTTTCCAAGTTCTTCATTCCCTTTGGAAATTTCATATTACCCTTGGTGTTATGGACGGCCAATAAGAAGGAATACGATTTTGTGGACTACAATGGAAAACAGGTCTTAAACTTTCAAATAAGTTTGCTTTTGTATTCCATAGTGGCAGGTTTAATAAGTGTCCCCTTTTTTGTGAGCTTTCTTCCCGACCTTTTCAATTTTTCCCATTTTGGTTTTGACGGTCTCAACAATCTCAACAACCTTAACTTCCATTTTGACAGTGATGATTTTAGGTTTGGGAGGTGGGTATGGCCATTGGGCGCTGTGGGATTGTTACAGGGTGCCCTCTTTATCGTCAATATTGTCTATACCATCTTGGGGACCATACGAACCAATGAAGGTGAGTCTTTTAAATACCCCATAACCATAAATTTTATAAAATGATACATCTCGTTAAATACATCATATTTTTAATCCTATTTCTGGTACACGCTTTAGCAGGTGCCCAAGTAGATCAAAAATCGGAATTGTTCCAATCGTTGAAGGAAAGGGATAGCATCCTTTTTGATGCTGCCTTTAACCGATGCGATACTGGTACCATGGCTGACTTGTTCAGTGAGGATTTTGAATTTTATCATGATAAGGGCGGGATTACTTTGGGTAAAAGCAACTTCTTGACACCTATAGAGGAAAACTGTGCCAAGCGAAATCCAAATGACCCACAACCTGCAAAGCGAATTTTGTTAAGCGATTCCCTAGAGGTTTTTCCCCTATATAAGGAAGGTGAACTATATGGCGCCATTCAACATGGTGTACATCGATTTGAATTTCTTAATGAAAACCAGGAATATCAAAAGGGAGATATCGCAAAGTTTACCCATGTCTGGATTTTGGACGAGGGTACTTGGAAAATTAAGCGGGAATTAAGCTATGATCATCAATCAACACAACAAGAATTATAAAAGGGTATTCATCACACCCTAAAAAAAGGAGTTTAACCGTCAATCAAATCAATTTAGGATGTTTATTCATCGATCAAAAAACGAACAGTTAATCCATGCAGACTACCACTTCAAATACAGGAAAGAAAGCGTCGCATAAAAAGAAAAAAGAAATTATGAACGTAGAGAATACAAAAGCACAGATGCGAAAAGGGGTTTTGGAGTATTGCATACTTTCCATCCTCGATGGAAAGGACAAGTATGCCTCTGAAATTCTGGGGACCTTAAAGGATGCCAAGATGTTGGTAGTGGAAGGCACCATCTATCCTCTGCTCACCCGTTTAAAGAATGCGGGGCTGCTCAACTATCGTTGGGAAGAATCCACTTCCGGGCCACCGCGAAAATACTATACGTTAACAGAAACCGGGAAAATGTTCTTAAAGGAACTGGATACTACATGGGACGAATTGCGAAAGGCCACTAATCTGGTAACCAACAAAAAAAACAATTAAAAAATGAACAAGACAGTAAATATAAATCTCGCCAATATACTCTTTCATATTGATGAAGATGCGTACAACAAAATGCGACGCTATCTGGAGGCCATAAAACGTTCCTTTGCCAACACACCCGGCAGCGATGAAATCCTAGCCGATATTGAGGCAAGAATAGCCGAACTTTTCCAGGAAAAAATGGAAAATGAGCGCCAGGTCATTACACAAAAACAAGTGGACGAGGTCATCACCATAATGGGGCAGCCCGAAGACTACATGGTAGACGAGGATATCTTTGAGGATGAACCAAGGCCTAAAACCGAGCCTAGACGTGTAAAAAAGCTATATAGGGATACCGAACAGAAATATGTGGCCGGTGTATCCTCTGGTTTGGGACATTATTTAGGTATTGATCCTTTATGGATACGTCTTTTATGGATATTCCTAACCCTGGGTTCCGGAGGAGGCTTTATCCTTATCTATGGCCTGTTATGGATTTTGATACCGGAAGCTTCCAGTACCGCCCAAAAATTGGATATGCGGGGCGAGGCCATTAACATCAGTAACATAGAACGAAAGGTAAAGGAAGGGTTTGAAGATGTTGCCGAGAAGGTAAAAAGCGTAGATTATGAAAAGGTCGGCAACAAGGTAAAGAGTAGTGGAAAGACTTTTTTTGACACCCTAGGGGATATTGTTCTCTTCTTTTTTAAGATTATCGCAAAATTCATTGGAATTATCTTGATCATTGTTGGTGCAGCCACCATTATCGGTTTGTTTATAGGCCTCTTGACGGTTGGCATCGCCGATGTGGTAAACATACCGGGTGTAGATTTTTACAATATTGTAAATTCTAGCAGTGCACCTGTATGGTTAATGTCCCTGTTTGTATTTTTCGCTGTAGGCATTCCCTTTTTCTTTGTGCTTTACTTGGGGCTTAAGATTTTGGTCACCAATCTAAAGTCCATTGGCAACGTAGCTAAATTTTCGTTACTGGGACTATGGTTGATTTCCATAATAATACTCATCGTCTTCGGGATTCGACAGGCGGCCGCCCATGCCTACTCCGGTAGCACCACAGTAGAGGATACTTTTTATGTGGACAGTGCCACGGACACTTTGAATATTGCCATTCTGTCCTCCGATCTCATTGATCAAGGAAGGCACATTCGTATTGATAATATGCACCTTATCCAGAATGATCAGGGCGAAGAGGTCTTACTTTCGGAAAATGTGCGACTTACCGTAAAAAAATCCAAGGACTCGGTTATCCGGTTAAAAATGCGCAAGGAAGCCAATGGGTCATCCTTTAACGAGGCGAGGGCGACCGCCGAAAAAATCCAATACGGCTATCGTATGGAAGGTAACAACCTAGTCTTGGACAATTACCTGACTACCGGCCGTGAAAACAAGTTTAAGGATCAGGAAGTAAGGGCGGAGCTTTTTCTTCCCACGGGTATGGTCGTTAACTATGAAAGGGACAACGGTCGTTGTTGGACGCTAAGGGCCGACAATGATCGTGATTTAAATGGATGTGATATGATCAAGTATACCTGGCAAATGGCACAGGACGGGGAATTGATCTGCTTGGATTGTCCGGAAGAGTTGGATGAAGAAACCAGCGAAGATGATGAGAATAAAATCATTATCAATGAAGACGGTATAAATATCAACATCGAAGAAGGTGGTGAATCCTTTAAATTAAAGGTCGATGAAGACGGGGTAAAGATTAAGGCAAGCGACAAGGACACTGATAAACTGGACATCAATATTGGAGATGATGGCAATTCATTTAAAATGAAAATTGAGGAAGATGGGACCACGACCCAAAAAACTATAACTAAAAATTAATACAGTTGGCCATACCGACAGTTTAGGCCTCCAATAATACAGTTCAGCAAAATAAATGCGTAAACAACCATTTCAAGAACGAATTTTACATCAATCTAAAACAACAATCATGACAACACTAGTAAAAGTTACCATTGCATTTTTAATCACACTCTTTTTATCATCCTGTGCTTTTGATATTAACCTCGGGGACTTTGGACCTGGGAAAAAAGGCAATGGCATTGTAGTAGAAGAAAACCGAGCCGTTAAGGAGGATTTTACAGAGGTATCCGCATCTGAAGGTTTACACGTTTATGTGACCCAAGCGGATGATTTTGAGATTATGGTAGAAGCCGATGAAAACATAATAGACCTTATCGGCACCGATATTAAAAATGGGAAACTTCGGGTACATGCCATTGAGAACATCGGTAGGGCCACAAAAAAAATCTATGTTTCCTTACCCGAGGTTACCGCTTTAAAGAGCTCTAGTGGAGCGCATTTAAACGCAAAAAATTCTTTGGAAACGGACAAATTGGAAATAGACTCCAGCAGTGGATCTAATTTAAATGTGGAGTTTGTTGCCGGTGACGTGGATATAGATGCAAGTAGCGGAGCCAACCTAAATCTATTGGGAGAAGCGGAGTCGGCCTACATAGACGTCAGCAGCGGTGGTAATATAAATGCCAAGGGATTGGATACCAAGACCTGTCATGCGGATGCCAGTAGCGGTGGCAATCTAAGTATAAGCGTTTCGGAATCCCTTACTGCAGACGCCAGTAGCGGCGGCAATATTTCATATTCCGGACAGGCTTCCGTACAGAGCAAGAAGAATTTATCCGGGAGTGTAACCAAACGGGACTGATATTATAACAACCTAGCGCAAACGAACCCCGATGATATCATCGGGGTTTTGATTTTATAGAAGGTCCCGTTTGTTTATCTTAGCAACAAAACTTTTGCATGCGATTAGAACTTAAAAAATTCGTTCTGCAATTGAGGCATACCTTCAGTATTTCTAGGGAATCCCATGATTTTCAAGATACTTTGGTCGTTTCCTTGACCCAAGGTGGAAAAGTAGGTTACGGCGAGGCCACCTCCAATCCGTACTACGGGATTACCGTAGAGAGTATGGTAGCGGAAATAGAAGGAATACGGAACGAAATTGAATCCTTTGATTTTTCTGTTCCCTTGGAATTTCATCAATTCCTGACCCAAAAAGGATTGAGCAATTTTGCCATCTGTGCCCTGGATCTTGCCGCTCACGATCTTCATGGAAAGCTTCTTGGAAAGCCACTCTATGAAATTTGGGGAACGACACCAGACCACTACCCCATTACCAATTATACCATTGGTATTGCCGAAATTGATACCATGGTAACTAAAATGAAGGAACGGCCCTGGCCCCTTTATAAAATAAAGTTGGGAACGGACAATGATGTGAACATTGTAAAGGAACTGCGCAAACACACGGATTCCATTTTTAGAATTGACGCCAATTGTGCCTGGACAGCGGAAGAGACCATTTACAATGCGCCCAAGCTTCAGGATTTGGGCGTAGAGTTTTTGGAACAGCCCCTTAGGGCCGACGATTGGGAAGGTATGGAGCGGGTAATGCACCAAAGTGTCCTTCCCGTAATAGCGGATGAGAGCTGCATTGTTGAGACCGATGTCGATAAATGTGCCCTTCACTTCAATGGCATCAATATTAAATTGACCAAATGTGGAGGCCTAACCCCTGCTCTACGGATGTTGAAAAAGGCCCGGGAAATGGGACTGAAAACCATGGTAGGTTGCATGACGGAGTCCACTGTGGGTATTTCCGCAATTGCCCAACTTTTGCCCCAATTGGATTATGTGGATATGGACGGACCACTACTTCTAAAAGAAGATATTGCCGATGGAGTAAAAATTGAAGAAGGAGGAAACCTAGTTTTTCCGGATTTGCCCGGAAGCGGAATAACCCTTAGGTAATGGCACATTATATCGACAACTTCCCTGGACGAAAGATAGCTATAAAAGGTAAGGCTTATCTCTACTTTGGGGGAACGTCCTATTTGGGTTTGCAAACGGATACGGAATTTCAAGATACCTTAATTAAAAACGTACAAAAATACGGCACCAACTACGGTGCGTCCCGCAATTCCAATGTTCGTTTTTCCATTTATAAAAAAGTGGAAGCATATCTGGCCCATCTTGTGGGCAGCAACACCTGTGTTACTTTATCATCGGGCTATCTGGCCGGGCAATTCGTTGCCCAATATTTCAATACCACAAAGTACAAGCTATTCTATGCACCCAACACCCACTCTGCCCTGCACTTGGCCACCAATATTAAGCAAGCGGTGACTTTTGCCTCGCTCAATATTGCCGTTCGCGAGCATTTGGATGGAAACAGCAAAAGTACTCCGGTCGTTTTACTGGATTCCATCGATTTTTCCGGGGCGCACTATCCCGATTTTGAAGGGTTAAAACAGCTTCCTTTGGAAAATGTAATTTTAATAGCGGACGATTCCCACGGGATAGGTGTTATAGGGTCTAACGGAAGTGGGGTCTTTGGAATACTAAAATCCCTAAAGCCTAAAGAACTGATTGTATGCACCTCTTTGGGAAAGGGTTTCGGTATACAGGCAGGGGCTATATTCGGCACCAATGATAGGATGGAACAATTACGGAAAACCCCTTTTTTTGGTGGCGCCAGTCCGGCCGCTCCAGCCTATCTGGCCACCTTACTCGAAAGCAAGGAGCTCTATTTGGAAAAAAGGAGGGTTATGGCAAAAAATATAGCTCATTTTTTGGAGAATGTAAAGGAGAGGAAGCGCTTCAATTTTATGCAAGGACATCCAGCCTTTAGCTATTCCAATGTACAGCTTACCAACCATCTTTTTGAGCACGGTGTTATTTTAACCGACTTCAATTATCCAAACGAACATGCCGGACTTAAGAGTAGAATTGTTCTAAGTGCCCATCACACCAAACAAGATATTTTGGATTTAACGGCACTGATCAACGCCTATAAATCCTATTGATTTTCTATCCTTGGAGCTGTTGACGATTTCTCATTATTAAGGTGCAATAATTATGGATTTAACAAAAAAATTCGTAACTTTTGATACACTGAATAATCACTAATATAAAGAACACGACCATGAAAAAGTTACTCGCCTTAATTTTTTTGATGTTGTTCTTGGTTTCCGCTACCCACATGACAACATCCGAACAACAATCGGAACCCTCTTTGGAAGGAACTTGGGAACTCATCAACCGTTTTAATTACGATGGAATAAATGTATCCGACACCATTCCTAACGTCAATGGATATAGACAGGTTAAGATTTATAGTAAAGGAAAGGTAATGTGGACCCGCTATTCGCCGGACGACCCTAATGAGTGGTTTGGTTTTGGGACGTATAGCAATACCATAGACACTTTGCAGGAACGACTGGAATATGGCTCCAAAGTAATGATGGGCGTTGTGGACACTATAGAGGTGTTCAAGTTCGAACTACAATTACATCCCAACTCCTACAGCCAAATATCCTATGATGAGGACGGAAATCGGACTTTTTCTGAGAATTATCAACGTATTGATTAAGAATACAAGTTCAAAAATGTAAAAGGGCCACTGATGAAAACAGTGGCCCTTTTACATTATGCGTATAAATCACGTACCCTTATATAACTTCTTCCGGAGTTTCGACCGTAGCCAGGTAACGCTCGGCATCCAAAGCTGCCATACAACCTGTGCCCGCAGCGGTTACCGCCTGCCTATATTCTTTGTCTTGTGCATCGCCACTTGCAAAAACCCCAGGTTTATTGGTCTTGGTAGACTTCCCCTTGGTAAGGATATAACCGGTTTCATCCATATCCAATTGCCCTTTAAAAATACCCGTATTTGGCGTATGCCCAATAGCAATAAATAGACCTGTAATGGCAATTTCCTCCTTTTTCCCGGTCTGGTTATTCACCATCCGTAAACCTTCTACCACCTGGTCTCCCAAAACCTCATCGATTTCCGTGTTATAGCGGACATCAATATTCTTCAAATTATTCACCCTATGTTGCATGGCCTTGGAGGCTCGCATATGGTCCTTACGTATCAACATGGTAACCTTGTTACAGATGTTGGCCAAATAGGAGGCCTCTTCCGCTGCGGTGTCACCTCCTCCAACAATGGCCACATTCTGCCCCTTATAGAAGAATCCATCACACACGGCACAGGCCGAAACGCCACCGCCCCGCAAACGTTGCTCACTGGGAAGGTTAAGGTATTTGGCCGAAGCCCCTGTGGAAATGATAACAGTCTCCGCTTCAATTACTTTGTCATCATCTATGGTCAATTTGTGGATACCCCCAATTTCATCATTTAATTCAACCGCCGTCACCATTCCTATACGTACATCTGTACCGAAACGCTCGGCCTGTTGTTGTAATTGAACCATCATAGTAGGCCCGTCTATACCCTCGGGATAACCCGGAAAATTGTCCACTTCCGTAGTTGTGGTCAATTGCCCTCCAGGCTCCATACCCGTATACATGACCGGTTTTAAATCTGCCCTCGCGGCATAGATGGCCGCCGTATAGCCCGCAGGTCCCGAGCCTATTATTACCGTTTTTAATCTTTCTGTTTTCTCCGACATATTCAAAAATCCTTATCTTAAATTTACCCTAGCACAAAAGTAGGTTTTTTGTAAAAAACCTTACACTTAATTTATGAAAAGTTATTCTGACCGATGTCTTGCCATTCGGCATCCCCATAATGACCAAAATCATATACATTAATGCATCGCATTACCTACCTTAATACCATCCAATTAGAGGTTTTATGTTTTTGATCCTACTGCTGGTATTGTATTTTCTTTTGGCCATTGGTCTTGTTATGGGATTATTGGTAAATGGTGCCAGACCTACAAAAACCTTGGCCTGGTTGTTGGCCATTTTTACCATTCCCGTGGGAGGCATACTCTTCTACTTTGTCCTGGGAAGAAATAAAAGAAAGAACAAATTTTTTGAACTAAAAAAGACCCCAGGAATATCCGAATACCTCAATAAGGTAGAGGATTATTATCAAAAACTGGACAAAACAAGAACCCTACCAGTGCAAGCTCGGGAACATATTAAATTGGTAAAACTTTTAACCAAAAGCTCCATGTTCCTCCCTAGTGCGGGCAATTCACTCTTTCCGCTCAAAAACGGACCTTCTACCTATGAGGCCATATTTGAAGCCTTGGAAAGCGCAAAAAAATACATCCACATCCAATACTATATTTTTGAAGAAGGGGAATTAGCGAACCATTTTCTAAAACTTCTCACGCGCAAGGTAAAGGAAGAGGTTAAAGTACGTTTCCTATACGATGGCCTGGGAAGCTGGGAACTGAGTCGGACTTTTATACAATCATTGGAAAGTTCGGGAATAGAGGTGGCCAGCTTTTTACCCATGCGGTTCGGGAAATTTCTGTCTTCCCTCAATTATAGAAATCACAGAAAAATTGTAGTAATAGACGGTAGGATCGGTTTTACGGGCGGAATTAATATTTCAGATAAATATATAAAAGGTGACCCCGATCTCGGCATGTGGCTGGATACCCATTTGATGATCAAAGGCCCTTTGGTCAGAAGTCTACAAGCGGTTTTTGCCATGGACTGGGTTTTCGCCAGTGGTAAGGATGATGTCCTCTCTCCTGAACATTTTCTGGAAGAAGGTCCGGTTGGCCAATCATTTGCACAAGTTGTTGCAAGTGGGCCCGATTCGGATTTTGCCTCGGTACGACAGTTTTATTTTTCCATAGTCAATTCGGCCAAACAATATGTCTACATCATAAACCCGTATATTGTCCCTGGAGAGGCACTATTGGAGGCATTGCAGGTATGTGCCTTGTCCGGTGTAGATGTACGTTTGCTTTTATCCAGCAAATCAGATAGTCGCTTGGTAAAGTGGAGCGTACGCTCCTATTTTGAGGATATGCTTAGGGCAGGAATAAAAATCTATCTATATCCTGAAGGGTTCCTGCATAGCAAGGTCATTATTTCCGATGATGGGTTGACCTCCATAGGAACTGCAAATTTGGATGTTCGAAGTTTTGAGCAAAATTATGAAATCAATGTTTTGACGTATGGGGAGGCCATGGCACGTGAGCTAAAAAAGGATTTCATTAGGGATTGTGAAATAAGTAACCGGATTGATTACCAAACATTTAAAAAAAGGCCTATGAGCGAGCGGCTCAAGGAAGGTGCCGCCAAAATTTTTAGTCCCTTGTTATAAAGTCAAAGTTTCTACACATAAATACTGACATCCTCTCACGGCCCGATTCCTTAACTTCATGGAATTATTTATTTTTTACTTTCCAAAATTCCCGTCCTGATCCTTGGCATTAGAGAGCACTAGCTTCATCATTCAAATCTTTATAAAAAATAAGATCCTGCTCCTCCATGGCCAGAACCACCAACTTTATGTAATCATCAATAGTCTTTTCTATATTGCTGGGATCGGTTATATCTATGGCTCCCCTCCAAATTAGTTCCATTTCCTTGTCAACACAGATGCAAAACAGCGATGTTTCGGCATGGTATACGGTAAATCCATCATAGTAATCCTCATCGTAATAAATATCCTGATGGCCTTTGTAATCATCCGAAAAAGTCTGGAAAAGCTGATTCATACCTTTTATCTTTCTTCTAAAGGTCTCCTTATCTTGGGAACCTACCACTTTGTTGAAAAGTATGGCATCAAAATCCTTATCGAGCAATTGTTGTTCCACCCTCAGAATTTCTTCGTCCGATCGTGCCGATGCTGTAAATTCCACGTCAAATAAATCCAAACTTTGAACGGATTCCACTCCCCTTTTTTCAAACTCTTTCTGCATCTTGCTCTCAAAAGCCACTCTGGCCTCCTCACTGGGGGCCATCCCCACAATAAGTACTTTATTGGCATGAAACAGCGCAGTTTCAGGATTTTTCCAATTATTGACCAATTGTGTTGTAGAACAGCCGGTCAATACCAACAAAAGAAGCAGCAATGTCTTTTTCATCACTTGTTCCATTTATTTCGGTTTAGTTAATAGCCGCTGGCCCCTATCTTTTTTCATCACTTTGGCAATGAGCCGAAATAACCTACTTTTTAGGTTTCTGTATTCGTGCAGATAACCTTCTATTTCGATAAGCAAATCCCAATACGTATCCCTATAGGCCTTTTCCATCTTGGGTTGGTCTATATCATCTACCATTATTTCCAGTTGGTTGTAATGTGCCTGCACTTTCTTAAGTAAAACGACAACTTCTTTTTTAGCTTTGGAAATTGCCCCAATCACTCTCCTACTCTCATCAAATATAGTAAGATCGCTGAATTGTAAGGTATAAGACTTCAACAAGTCACCAAGAAATAGCTGCTCATCCCGTACAAAGCTTAATTCCGAAAACCAGGACAGGGAAACTTTGTGCATTTCCTGTGGACTGATCCACTTCATATAGCGGTATGTTATTTGTGCGTTCACAATTCAAATTTTATGCGGCGGTCGATTTTAACGGTACCGTTCACCTCTGTAAATGAGAGAATATCCAACCTTAACAGTTTTAGGCCCATTATTGATTCCGCCCTTCTAAGTTATTGGTATTATGTCTGGTTTCAAATGATTATAATCAGTTAGACATCCTTAATTCCCATAAAACCCGGTCTTATGGGGAGGTTTTCACCAATACCTTTACTCCTTAGTCTTGGGTCTACGCTTTTTGAGAATGCCACCGGCATAATTAAAGATTTCCGATTTTAGGTCTTGAAATTCGTTTACAAATTTCATCACCTCGGTCTCTAATTCTCGATGTTTCCGGTAATATTCCTCATCACAAACGACATCTTTGCATTCCAATATTCCCCCTAGGTGGTTTTCATGATTCAAAATGTTGCGTTCAATGACGCTCTTCTTCAGTTTTGATTCCTTTAACCTATTCAAATAGTCCTGTAAGCGTTCAAAGAGATTCGGTGTATCCGGTTCAAAAACATAGGAATTCAGCAATCGATTCATAAAAATCATCTCGTCCTTTATGAATTGTAACATGGATTTCCATTCTTGGGAAGACCTATGTAATTCCTCAATTCCTTCACGATTCCGAAGAAGGTCGGATTTGGATTTGGCTTTTTCCATTTTCACAACGATACCATCTAATCCTCATTCTTTTTAAAAAAATCCCGAACCAAAGCCTT
Organism: Ulvibacterium sp.; assembly: GCF_028285715.1. Taxonomy (GTDB): domain Bacteria; phylum Bacteroidota; class Bacteroidia; order Flavobacteriales; family Flavobacteriaceae; genus Ulvibacterium. The sequence continues at coordinate 137,766 of NZ_JANQOO010000035.1, read as the reverse complement.
TACTTGATTGTTTGTCATGCTATCTACCCTGGTAACCGTCCTGACCTTAAGGGCCAAATGAGGATACTTTTCCCAAAGCTCCTTTTCAAATTTTTCCCCGGTTTCGGCCGGGCCAAAAATGGCCAAGGCATCGGCATCCTTCACCATTTTGACCAAATTTTTAAAAAAGGCCCTAAGTTGTTGTTTTTCCCTTTCCAAATATTTACTATCCTGCACCACGTCTTGAGGGCCCCAACGCGTCTTGGAACGCGAGCCTCCTTTAGGATTATAAAACTCCACATTGGATTGAAGCGTGTTCAATTTTTCTCCCTTTTCCGTGCACACCACAATATGCGCCTTTTCCTTATCTATCCAAATTCCGATATTTTTCATTTGTTACATTTCTTTTTTTTAATCAATAGCACCAGTTCCATTAACTGGCCGAACGTGCCATTGAACCAATACGGCACAACTTTCTCGAAGTAAAAGCTAAGGATGGTTCGGACTTGTCGCACTCGTTTCATGAATAATCGTTCAAAACCAGAACCGGAATACGGGAGTGGTAACCTAACTGTTTTACCAAGGGTTTTGAGAACATATTTCCAAAAAAACTATGTTTTCTGTTGACAAAAGCAATCATATCACTCCCCCTACTTTCCACAAAGGCGGCTATACCCTTGTGTACCTTAATGTTACCAAGCATATGAAAACTGTGGTTTACGTCTTCCAATATGGCTTCCAATAAAGTTTTATTGCTCTCTTGAGTTCTACTGAGCTCTGGGGCTTCCTTAATATGCAGAACTCTGATGAAGGAACCATGTAGCTTAGAAATCTCCTTAAGATAACGTATTTCCTTACGCTTAAACCCAGTGGTATAGTCCGTAGGAAAAATTATTTCTTTCGGTGTGGTAAATACAACATGTTCCGGCACAGCTATTACGGGGCATTCCGTAACTTTCTGCATTGTATCCACCGTATTGGTCCCAAATAAAATAGTGCTGGAGCCTGTAGCCCCTTTTGTTCCCATGACCACAATATCTATGTCTTCTTTGGCGATGGTACTTTTTATGGCATATAGCAGGGAGTTGTAGGTCGATATCGTATGATAGGTGTGCCTTGCACTTTGTCCATGTAGTTTTAGGATTTCCCCTAATCTCTCAAACCCTTCCAAGGACCTTTTCTTTGCAGCTTCATAAAACTTTTCCCCAGGTTCAGGAACCATCATACTGTCGATGGAATATCCATGTATCTGATAGGTATTCAAAAAATAAATATCACAGCGCTGGTCCTTATATAAGTTTAAGGCATACCGAATAGCGTTCAAGGCATTTTTGGAAAAATCCGTTGGGAGTAAAATTCTTTTGTCCATAGCACCATTTTTAGTATTTCCATAAAATTAGGACCAGGACGGGGAACCTCCTATGATTAGGATCAGTCCCCTGGTATAACCAAAAACGGAATGGTAATGTGGAACGTCATTTTTGGAATGACCGGTTCCCGTAATAGAAACTCCAAAAAGCTATGTTCATAATTGACCATGGCCAACATTCCAATGTCCAATTCGCCCAAAAACACCTGTATGGCCTTTGTTTTGCTCGTAAAATTGGGCATCCAATGCACGGTATGCTCCAAAGGTTTTAAATAGGTTATCAGCGTATTCAGATTTGATTCCTGAAACTTGCTTAGGCGTTTCTCCTCGTTTATGTGAACTATTCTCACGGCACCACCGCTAATAGAGGTCATAAAACGTACCGGTGCCATAACTGCGGCATCAAAAGACCTTCTATAATTCGTGGCAAAGGCTATCTCAGAAGGTGTCCTAAATTCCTTCTCATCGGGAACTGCCAAAATGGGACAATTCTTGATTGTAGTCATTACCCTTATAGCTGTACTACCCCAAAAAACAGAAATTAAACTAGAGGTTCCTTTGTTTCCCAAAACCAATAAATCTATTTTGAACTCCTTTATGGCTTTCTTTGCAGCCGCTATGAGATCCATATTTTCGGAGAGCCTTTGGTAAAGATGTTTTGGGTTGGGGTTGTCCAAGTTTATTTTATGAAATGTATTTTCCAAACCTTCCTTGGATTTTCCTTTGGCCATGGTCACTACTTCCTCTCCTCCATTTAAAAGTATGTCCGCTGGAGATGTTTTTTCCTTATACGCATTCAAGAGAAAGAAATTGCATTCCCGTTGGCTAAAAAGCTTGGAGACATAAAACAGTGCATTGTATGCATTATCCGAAAAATCGGTAAGTACGAGGATATTTCTCATTTTATATTTTTTTGTAGGGTGGTATTACCATAAACGGAATGGTAACATGAAAACTAATTTTTTTGATGACGGGTTCAATGAACAAACGCTCCAAAAAAGTGTGCTTATTCTGAATCATCACTAAAAGATTTTTCCTCTTCTTAAGTTGAAAATTATTGATAGCAGTTATTATCTGTTGTTGCGGCAGGTCATGGAACAGATGAGCAACATCGTCTAAAAAGGTATCTAGTTTTTTCTTATTGTTCAGTTGTTCCTCATTCAAATCCAGACCTTGAGATACATGGAGCACTTCAATTTTACTTGCATGGTTTTTGGCTATTTCCAAAAGCTCTTGTAATTGTGCGGACCTATAATCCACTTCATAATCGGTAGGGAACAAAATCTCTTTTGGCTTTTCATATGCAAAGCTGGCAGGTACAAGGATTACGGGGCATGTTGCCTTCTTGATTACATGCACCGAATTGGTGCCAATTAGAATTTCCTTGGCCCCTGTTGCACCTTGTGTCCCCATAATGACCAAATCGGCTTTTTCTTTCTCAATAGTATCTGAAATCTCATCGACCAAGGTATTAAAGGCAGAATGTAGAAAAAAGGTGTGTTTCGGGTTTTTAAACTCCTTCGTGATACGATGCCTTAATTCCTCTAACTGAGCTACGGTATCGGTTTGGTACAAATCACCTAGACCTATCTGGCCCGGGCTATGCAACATATATTCAGAATGATAAATTGCTGGCGTGTAAGTGTGCAATAAATAAAAGGCACATTCCTTTTCCCGAAATAAATTAAGCGCGTATTGTATGGCATTGTATGCATTTTCCGAAAAATCCGTTGGCAATATAATTCGTTTCATAGTAGTATTCTTTAAATATTCAAATTCTAGGGTTCCGCTTTTTAACGAACATGTCTTCATATCCTTATGTGATGAAGGGCTACCTAAATAGATTTTGCATCACCATAAACGGAATCTTTATATGCAACCCTATTCTATCTATAGTGGATTGGTATAGCATATCCTCCAGATAAGAGTGTCTGGAATTGACCAGTACCAGCATATCTATATCCTTACGTACTATGTATTTTGTAATGGCCATGGTCTTGTCCTTTTCGGAAACGGTATCAAACATCAACTTGGCCTTAGAAAGACATCCCTTAAGAAATTGCTGATTGTCCTCTTGGCGAAGCGATAGCTTTTTAACCGGATTTATATATAACAGGTGTATGTTAGACCTGAAGGAACCGGTAATTTCACATAACAACTTAAGCTCCCTTCTTTTATAAGGAACCATGTAGTCCGTGGGAAACAGTACTTCCTTGGGTGCCTGGTACTCATATCCCTCCGGAATGGCAAGAACTGGACAATTGACATATTTGAGTACCTGCAACGTATTTGTACCAAAGTTGACTTTACGATCATTGGTCTCCCCTCGTGTCCCCATAACCACGATATCCATGTTTTCCCTGTTCACAAGGTCATTGACCTCGTCGGTTAAGGAACCGAAGGCGGAGACAGTCGTATAGCTATGCTTAGGGTTTGGAAAATGGGTCTTTATCTTTATGAGGATATTGTTTAAATGTATTTCGGAGTTCTTTAGGGTCGTTTCCTTCAATTTCTGCAAAAAACTTCGCTTTATTGAGGTCTCCTTTTCATATACTTCGTCCGCATAGGCATGTACGATGAAAATTTCGCTTCTTTCGTACTTAAAGACACTACAGGCATATTTAAGTGCATTGAATGCATTTTCCGAAAAATCCGTAGGAACCAAAATCTTTCTCATAATAACCGTTTGTTGACAAAATTAAATTTGCCAACATCCAAAAACCATGATTTTGGTCAGTTTGGAATACCCAAAAGCCCGTTATTCATGCAACACTAAAAACGGTATTTCCGTGTGATAGCTAATTTCCTCTATTCTTGGCTTGAATAAGATGCGTTGAAAAAAATTCAAGTTTTTGGCTACCATGGCTACAACATCGATATCCCTACTCTCCGAGAAGCACTGTACTGCGGTTTCTAACTTTGTGCCCGTAAGCGAGTGAAAGGTGTGTTCCACATCCTTTAAATAATCGTTTAGGAACTCCTTGTTTTTAAGTTGGTCCTCGTTCAATTGCTCCCCTTTCCTGGAGATATGAAGTATTCGCAAGACCGATCCATGCGTATTCACCATTCCGATTAGCGTATCCAATACCTTTAAATCATAGCCCAGATGATAATCTGTGGGAAAAGCAATTTCCTTGGGTATTACATAGGAGGCATTCTCGGGTACGGCAAGCAAGGGACATTTTACCTTGGTAATAACATCCCCTGTATTACTTCCAACGGTCACCTTTTTTAAGCCAGAAGCTCCTTTGGTTCCCATAATTATAAAGTCTATTTTTTTTTGCTCCACTTGTCTTTTAATGCTATCCACAAAAAAATCATACAACCCAATTGTTACAAAGGTGTGTACTTGATTGATAAAACGATTTTGAATGCGGTCCAACAGCATCTGTAGGTTCTTTTGGCTATCCTTTAATAAGGTATCCTCAATGAGTTTCGGGGATACACGAACAGAGCTAGCGGCCCCAGAATAAGGAGGTACGGGATTAATGTGCAAAAGGTAAAAGGTACATTTGGATTTTTTCAGTAATTCAAGGCCGTATACGATGGCATTCCATGAATTCTCGGAAAAATCAGTGGGCATTAAAACCTGTAACATGATTGGTCCGTTTTGTAGTTTACCGTAAAGCTAACTTAGCCAGACCAATCAAAAAATGATATAGATCATGAAGTCCGTTAAGACCGTGTCATTATGAGATGTGATAAAGTCTCTCCTTATCCAATATTCTAATATTTCTATCCTCTATGGCTATAAGACCCTCTTTTTTAAAATCGGAAAGTGTACGAATCAGGGTTTCCGTAGCCATACCGGCCACTCCGGCAAGGTCACTTCGTAAAATATGAATATTTCCCTTGTAATCCTTTTGAAGTTTTTCGTTGAACTTTAAAATAGTGTGAGCTGTCTTCTTTCGGACCGATCCGTAGGCCATTTGCAGCAATTGTTCCTTAATATCCAAAAGGTTTTCTGCCAAGAATCTAACCAGTTCCAAGGCGAGTTTATGGTTTTCCTCCAAGATTCGTTTTAACCGTTGTTTTGGGATGCGGGCTATCTTGGTGTCTTCAATGGCGGTGGCATATTCATGATAGGGAATATTGTCCGTAAAGCAGGTAAATCCAAAAAAGTCGTCTGGCTTGTGGATTCCAGTGATAAGTTCCTTCCCATGCTCATCCAATTTATGGGTCTTCACAATGCCCGAAATGACCAAAAAGACCCAGTTGGAATGGTTTCCTTCACTGTAGATTGCGTCACCGGTGGGGTGAAAAAACTCTTCACCTTCATCATAAATATAATTTTTAAGCCCGTTCAGATCGAGGATGCCTCCCTCGAACAAGTGACTATCAGTTTCATCTTTTCTTCCAGATTCGCTAAGAATGGCGACCTTTGCCAACCTACTTTCGATTGCCCCGATCAATTCGGCCTCTTCATAAGGTTTGGTCAAATAGTCATCGGCCCCCAATTCCATTCCTTGTCTTATATCCTTGCGTTCGGTCTTGGCAGAAAGGAAAATGAAGGGAATGGATTTTGTAGTATCGTCTTTGAACAAGGTCTGCAATACACCATAGCCGTCCAATTCCGGCATCATGATGTCACAAATGACAACATCCGGAAGGTGCTTTTTCGCCATGGTTACGCCCTTTTTCCCATTTGCAGCGGTAATTACCTCATAACTGGATAGTTCTAAAAGCTCTGCGGTATTTTCCCTCAGAATGGTGTCGTCTTCAATGAGGAGTACTTTCTTTGGCATTGTACACTTGTTTTTTTGAATTTCCCCTTGGCAAAAAATGCGTTATAGCGAGAAATCAGGAATCTTATTTTTTTGTTAGGGGAAGCTCAATGCTAAAGACACTTCCATGGTCCTCCTTACTCTTAAAGGAAATGTGGCCCCCAAGATTTTCCACATGAGCTTTTACGATATTGAGACCAATACCCGTACCCTGGGTCAACAACACGTTCTCCGCCCTAAAATATCTATCGAAAATGTGCTTCTGATCGCCTTGGGGAATACCTATGCCTTGATCTATTATATGAAAAGTAATCTTGTTTTTAGTCATGTCCACACGAAAATCAATTTCCGTATCCTCACGTGAATATTTAATGGCATTGTGCAAAAGATTGGTGAGGGCCAGTGCCACTATCCTTTCATCCTGGTTAATAATAATGTCATCTATGTTCTGGGGATAGTTTATTTTTTGACCGTCCTTAAGAATCATATTGGCATCGTAGATGACCTCGTTCACGACCTTGCTTAAGGAAAAATCCGCTAATCGGTATACCTCCTTTCCCTGCTCCAGACGTTCTATGGAGAGAAAATCCGTTAAAATGGCATTAAGCCTGCGGACTTCGGCGATTATGGTCTTCAAATGCTTTTCCCTTTTTTCCTGCTGATTTTCCGTATTGTACTTTCCCACCAAAGTGGCCGCAGTAAGAATACCACTTAGAGGCGTCTTGAATTCGTGGGATACCATGGAAAGAAATTTGGTTTTAAGGTCGTTCAATTCCCTTTCGCGCTGTAGGGCATCCTTTATTTTGTCCTCGGCCTCCTTTCTCCGTTTCACTTCCCTTTTGAGCTTGGCCACCGTATCGCGGAGTTCCTGTGTTCGCAACCTTATCTTTTTTTCCAGTTGCGTATTAAGCTCATAAATTTGGTTATCCTTTTCCTTAATTTTGGAAAGGTCCTCGATCAAGGTAAGCACATATCTATTGCCATATAATGAAAAAGGACTTAATCCTACCTGTAAGGGAATTTGACTTCCGTTTTTGTGCAATCCTGATAAATTCCTCCCCTTCATTTTACGTACCCCAATGTCTTCCGAATAAACACTTTCCGCTAATTTTTTGTGTTTTCCCCTTTGTGCGTTTGGAATAAGGATGGCCAATTTTTGACCCAAAAGCTCGTCTTTTGCATATCCAAAAAGTTCTTCGGAACGCTGGTTGGAAGCAACAATTTCCTGCTGATCGTTAACCACGAGAATACCTTGCAGAATAGATTCCGAAAGCAGTCTAAAAATGTTACTGTTTTTATCAAAGACCCGCATACTACAAAGTTAAATCTTTACCGATCGTTCAACCCTATAAAGTCTTTTAAATCGTATAACTTTTAACACATGTCCCAAAATATGTCTACACCGCAGAAACAGTGTCAAGACCAAATGTTCGTTCCTATTTTTCGAAATGCAAAAGTTCAACATAACTATATTGAAATGATATGACGAAAATCATTTTTGATACCTGAATTCCTGGTTAATTTAGATTTTCATTTTAACATGTTTAAATAGGATAAGACATGAGGATGGATTGGCAAAAACTTTACTGGGAAGCTGATAAATGGGTTTCCCATCTATCATTTTATGAGGATGAACTGCGGTTTCTGGAAAAGCTTTTAGATCGATATTTTGAAGATATGGTCCAACATCAGAACCTGGATGAAATTCGGGAAGAGGTCATTCGCTTGCAGGATTTGAAATATTCCTGCGCCAAACTTCTGGCCAATATGAGAAAACATAGATACCAATTGGCACTCGGCATCGATAAAAAGGATGCAAAACCTAATATGACCCAACAAGCACATGTAAGATTACAAAAAAGCTTTCAAGGTTTTACTTTGGGCTTTACTACTACAAAAAAGGAAATACAAAACATGACCAAGGAGCTAATGGAGAATTCCAAACAAATAGGCCTATAATAAAATCTTTGGGTTATACCTCTTTTTTCTTCCGCTCCTTATCCAACAAAAAAACCAGTAGACCTAAAAAGACTATATTTTTCATAATGTACTGCCCAAGCAGCGTAAGACCAAAAGGGGCTTGGGTAAAGGTTAGCTCCGGAAAAAATAGGAAAGGAGTAAAAGTAAGTATCATATGAACCAACGCCAGTAGTATGGCGAATCTATTCAATAAACCAAAAATCAAAAGAAGACCCAGACCCGTTTCCCATATGGCCAAGAGGATTAGGGATACTTTAGGTCTCAAAAGGCCCAAGGTAAGCTCATGGATAGTATCCATGGCAATGGTTTCGGCCGGACTCACTCCTGGAAAGAATTTTAACATCCCAAACCATAGATACAGAATGCCTATACAAGCCAATAACATACTGTTTTTGGACATCTTATCCTTAAAGGTCATTACCAATTCCCTCATAGCATTTATTTTATGGGCTAATCTATGCTTACACAAAGACGTAAAAGATGATAAATGTCATGTTTATTCGATTTATCTTAGGTTTGACAAGGTCGTTAATGTGGTTACTTCCTATGTATTGGAAGGATACCGGTTGAGATTCATACGGTACAGCTCAATAGCCTCTGTTTTTCCTTTCAAAACCAAATTACCAATTTTAGTAAACAAAAAAGTATCGTTTTGAGGCAATAGCTTTAATAGGTCATTTGAAATCAAAGCTTTGGCATTATACGTATTACATTCTTCCTGAATACGTGCCGTTGTATTCAATACGTCACCGGTGTAGATGATGTCCTTCTTAATAATTCCAATTTCCCCTACAGTAACCTCACCTATATGATAGCCTGCCTTAAAACCAGGGGCCATGCCAAAACGTTTTCTATAATATGCATCTCTTTTTTTGAACATGGAGTCTATTTTGCGAAAACACTCCAAGCAATTGTTATGGTACAGACCATTCTTTAAGGACCAGGACACCACAATTTCATCACCAACATATTGATAAATTTCCCCGAGCGTCTCCAAAATCGGATTTGTCATGTCCGCATAGTACATTTTCAGGAGAGTGAAATAGTCCACATGTCCCAACTTTTCGGCAATGGATGTTGAGGACTTCATATCAAGAAACATAAAAATCCGTGTCTCTGGCCTAGGTTGGTGATATTTGCCCAAGGAATAGTTATAAATGGCCCCATTGCCCAAGTAAGCGTTTACCTCCGAATAGAACAACGCCACGTCCAAAACGGCGACTACATAAACAATTACGCTCCAGAATGCAAAACTCCCAAGGAACTGGGATACATTCTCTAGGACTATGGGGTCATGCATAGGTATCCCAAGACGACGTGCGTTGGTAATCAATGCCAATAGAATCAAGAATAACGTAAGAAATAGCAGGTAGAACGCACTTTTGAAGAATATCTTTACCCAGAATCTATTCTTTGCAAAACGCTTTCTCAACCATGTGATTTCAATCCATCCTTGCACAAGGCCGCCTATAAAGCTTCCTATGCCGGTATAAATCAAGGCAGTTTTAAAATCATATTTTACCCCGGTACTTGGGTATACCGTAAGTTTACCTAAAATACCTTTTTCGAGAAGTACATAAATAAGGCCAAAAGATAACCATATAAGTCCAAAAGCCAGGGTTTGCCTAAGATATCGTTTATACTTTGGATGAAGCATGTGCTAAATGTAAAAAATAAAGATCAAGTACAGGGAAATAGGAATCAGCACCCTGACAAAAGTCATATTAATCGAATACTATCTTTTCTATTTTTAAACAATCCAAAAAACAATATCATGGGAAATTTTCGAAGCAGGCCAAAAGGTGACTATATACGGAATACAGATTGGCAGGAACTTTATGTACTGACAGAGCACTGGCAATCCGATTTACTTTTTTACAGGGACGATTTAAAATTTTTACATAAACTTTTGCAGCGGTACTTCATCTGGATCACCAAAGAGGAAAACCTTGGTGCAGTAAGGGACCTAGGACAAAGTATATTGGGTGATTCCAAAACCTGTAACGACCTTTTGGGTAAAATTAAGGAGCATCTTTCCCACTTGGCCAATATCATGGACGAACCATTTAAAAACGATGCCCAAGAGTTCAGAACCGAGCACGAGGAATTGGAAGACCATATTTCCCAGTTTGTAAAAGGCGTACGGGAAAACAGAAAAAAAGTATTTACATTAACCGAACATGTTCTGGATAGTGAACATTTAGAGCATTTGTTACAACGCTAATCTTTTGGTTACACTATGACAGGGCTAAGGCTGCCGGTCCCAAGACGGAATGGGTGCTGGGGGCATTATAGATCAATACCTTTATTTTGTTCCGGTAGGCATTAAAAAGATTATGTTCCATACTTGCGATCGTAGGATTCAATAGGATATCCCCGGCTTTGCTAAGTCCTCCGGAAAGGATTATGGCCTCAGGGTCCAAGTGGGCGGCTATGTCCGCCATCTTATTGCCCAATGTAAATCCAGTTCTTTCAAAAGCTTCCAAGGCTACGGGATCTCCTTCCAAGGCCGCGTCGGCTATCATAACACCGGTCATTTCATCAAAACTGACCCCTCGCAATGGTGAATCCTCGGTCATATCGGCCAGAAGTTCAAAAACAGTACGCTTTATTCCAGTAACTGAGGCATAGGTCTCCAAGCAGCCCTGTAGCCCACAGTTACAATGTCTGCCATTGGGATCCACATTTACATGACCCAGTTCCGCCGCCATGGCATGTGCTCCTAATAAAAGCTTGCCGTTTACGATAATACCGCTTCCAAGCCCTGTTCCCAAGGTAAGCGCCACAAAATTCTTCATCCCTTTGGCCGGACCAAATTGCAAATGGCCTAGAGCGGCCGCATTGGCGTCATTGGCAATGGTGACCGGTAATTCAAAGACTTTTTCCATTGACTTTGCCAAAGGAATCTTATCCCCCCATTTTAGGTTGGGCGGATATTCTATGTTTCCCGTAAGGGAATTGGCATTGGGGGCCCCTACTCCAATGGCGACAATTTCAGGTAATTCCTTGAATCCCGATTTTAGGTCATTTATTTCCCGTTCCAAGTTTTCCATAAAAACAGAAAAAGGTTCTTTGGCCCCAGTCCTAAACTGTTTGGAAGCCAAAATCTCACCTTCTTCCAAAACAAGGCCTACCTTGGTATAGGTACCACCGATATCTATACCCCAAACCGCCTTACTCTCCCCTTTTCCCATCACAGTATATGTTTACCACAAATCAAGGTAAATAAAAAATGAATCCGGCTGATATTTATCATTTCGGAAGAATTGTTTCTCAAATAATTTGGACGACCTATTCTCAAAAATAGGAAATGAACTCCAAGTACCAAGGCTTGGGCATAAAACTGAAATTGGAAGATTGCAGGCTTTTTTCATTAATTTCGCTGAACGCTAAACCACATAATTGTGACCACAATATTTAGTAATAAACAACATTGGACTCTATGACATATCAGGAAAGTACTCAGAACAAAATGTATCAAAACTTGGGCAAACTTTTCTATGCCGTTGCCATGGCGGACAAAAATGTAAGGCCTAAAGAAGTCGCTACATTAAGAGAAGCGGTACGTGAACAATGGTTGGATGTAGACGAAGCAGAGGATGAGTTTGGAACCGATGCCGCGTATCAAATTGAAATTGTATTTGATTGGTTGCACAACGAGGAGTCAGATGGTGATTCTTACTTCAAGGAGTTCAAATATTTCTTTAAGGAACACCGTTCCTTATTTACAAAAAGAATATCTGAACAGATCTATAAAACAGCTAGGGCCATTGCTGTTTCCTTTGCAGGAACCAATAAGTCCGAACTGGTTCTCCTTACCAAATTGAAAATGTTGTTGGAACAGGAATAAAATCTAAAATTTTAATTTTAGATTTTAAAGGTCATTACCGGCAAATTGGCACGATTCGCCAAATCCTCCCCAATACTTCCCTGAAAAAAATGTGAAAGACCCCTTCTACCATGGGTAGGAATGGCAATCAAATCCGCATCAAGTTCATCCGCATAATTATATAGACCCTCCTCCGTACTATAATCGTTTCTATGGGTAATCTGTATATGGCCAGGAACATCCCCATGATGTGCCACCCGTAAAAAGGCATCTCGTTCTTGCTCTATTTCTTGCGTACTCTTAAAATGGGCATGGGGTAAGTTAATGTATACCAGATATAACTTGGAACTCCAGGGTCTAAACATTTGTTGGGCCCTATGATAGGCCGGTACACTCTCTATCTTAAAATCGCAGGCAAAAACAACCTTGTCCATTTTTAGACTAGAAATTCGTTCCTTGATAACAAGAACAGGAACTTCGGAAGTTCGTACTACCTTTTCCGTGTTGGAACCCACAAAAAACTTCCCCAAACCCCCTGTTCCATGTGATCCCATTACAATTAAATCCACATTTTGTTCAAGGGCTACCTTATTCAATTCTTCAAAAATTCTGTAGTTCTGAACCATCTCGTTCACTTTGATAGCTTTGAGATAATCCTTATCCAAGAATTCGGCAAATCTTTTTTTGGTAAGCATCATATAAAACTTGGCCTCCATAAATTCCTGGGCCTCGTTCTTGGTAAGGATAGCCTCTGATAGCCCAAGCATGTGAAGAACTAGGATACTCGCCCCGGAATCCTTAGCCAAAGTAGCGGCAACCTCCAAGGCATGAGCGGAACATTCCGAAAAATCTATGGGTACCAGAATCTTGTTCATCTACGTCCAGTATCAAAAATGTGGTGCATATTTCCTAATGTTTTTGAAAAGTGGATTTCCTTTTGCTCAATTGTCTTTCCAATTCCTTAATAGTGGAAGCAGCTGCCTTTTCAAAGTCATCTTCATTGGATTTTGCAAAAATCCTCGGGCCTGGGGCACTAAGTTCCATTTCACAAATCTTTCCTTTACCGGTAGGGTCTTTTTCTTGTTTAAATTGGACTTGAGCCCTAATAATCCAGTCATATTTTCGGGCAAGTACATTTAACTTCTTGGAAACAAGCGCCTCCATGGCCTCACTAGTAGGCATTTGGATAAATTGAACATCAATAGTCATTACAAATTAAATTTATGGTTACCCTAAAACTATAGCTATGGCCCGATTTAAATCATGATAAAAATCAGTATTTCAAATCCAGTTCATCCAAACTGGTGGCAACTAGACTATACGATGACCAAAAATGATTATGAACTTCCATTGTATTCTTATTATACACTTTCGGCGCATTTCCCTTGTACAAGAAGAATCTTTTTTGGAACCAATGGACGGATATTAAAAGACCGGGGTACGGTAAGCATCCCGGTCTTTATTGCAGTATCGTAAGTGTTCATGGACGCAGGTAGCAATACCGTACATACTTCCATCGCTGAAACGTACATGCCATTTACAAAACCTTGGAACACTCCCGATTCCTGCTTTTCTCTTAAAACTTGTATAATATTTCAAAACTAATACAGCGGAAGTGCAATTGAAATGACTTTGGTCAGTTCATCAAAAAATATTTTGATTTCCCCAAGTTTTTTCAAAGGGCTAAAAGCTGGTCTAATATGGCCTTATCGCGAATTTTCATCCCTAAGCCGGAAATACTTGTGGACCAAGGTAAGACAATGACAAAAATCATTTATCCCTACTATTTTGGAATCTATTTTTATGTTTCCCATTAGAAAATTCAATTGCATCCTAGTATGCCTCTGATGGTAATATCAAAAAAGAACCGTTATGCCAAGACCCGGAACGAAAAAGGAGCTTTTGGAATTGAGCAAGGCCAACTACAAGAGCCTATTGAATTTTATTAGATACATGCCTAGAGAAGAACTGGAAAACGAATTTCCCCCGGAATATTTAAACAGAAATATTCGGGATGTACTGGCTCACCTTCATCATTGGCATTTGATGATGCTGGAATGGTATAAAGTGGGGATGTCCGGTAAAGTGCCCGATATGCCCAGCAAGGGCTATAGTTGGAAGACTGTGCCAGAACTCAACCGGAAAATACAGCATACCTATAGCAACGTAGATCTACGAGTAATACAAGATTGCTTGGAGGAATCCTTCGAAAATTTGCAGGAAATCATGGCGACACATACGGAAGAGGAGCTTTTTGAAAAGAAATACTATCCTTGGACAGGCTCTACATCTTTGGGTTCTTACCTTATTTCAGCTACTTCCAGTCACTACGATTGGGCTTTGAAGCTTATCAAAAAATGCAGAAGGCAGTTGGTTAAGTAATAAAAAACGATCAAAGTAGTTCTGGAATCTTTCAACCAACTATCCGGGTTCCTCCACTAGGCCTTACCTCAAAAACCTCCAAATCTATGGCAAAGGCATCTTTGTAGGCTTTGGCGGCGGCAGTCGTAAAATCATCAATAGCCGTTTCATGGACTAGGTTAAGGGTACACCCCCCAAATCCACCGCCGGTTTGCCGGGCTCCAAGAACGGCATCATAGTCTTTGGAGAAATTGACCAAAAAATCGGATTCGGGACAACTTACCTCGTACAACTTGCTTATTCCATCATGGGCTTCATAAAGCAAATCCCCTACTTCCTCTAATTTGCTGGACTTCAAGGCTTGGGTCATGGCAAGAACCCTTCTGTTTTCTTCTACAATAAAGGAGCATCGATTAAAAATTGTCTGGCCCATTTCATTTTTGTGAGGTCTCAACATGTCCAAGGTCACATCGCGTAAGGAGTTTACCTGGGGGTGCTTTTTCCTTATAACGTCCACTCCTTTTTGACATTCCTGCTTTCGTGTATTGTATTCGCTCGAAGCTAGATTATGGGAAACCTTGGTATTGAGCAGTATGATTTTATACGGTCGGATGTCCATGGGAACATAATCATACTCCAAAGACTTGCAATCCAAAAGGATTACGTGCCCTTCCTTGCTCATAACCGACGCAAATTGATCCATAATTCCGCATTGGGTGCCCACATAAGTGTGCTCCGCAATTTGGGATAGTTTTACCATACTCATTTTGGAAAGCCCCAAACCAAACAATTCGTTTAACCCATAGGCCAGTCCACACTCCAAGGCGGCAGAGGAACTTAGGCCGGATCCTGTGGGAAGATTACTTTCTACAGTACAATCAAAACCTTTGACCCTATCGGTCAGCTTCGAAATTTCATTGAGAACTCCTAGAATATAGTTCTCCCACTCCACTTCGCTTTTGGAAATCATGTTCAGGTCAAGGGTAAAACCGGTATCATAGGTAAGACTATAAAGGTTGCATGTACTGACCGAATTGTTCCTTTGGAACCTAAATGTAATTTGATTCTCTATCGCTGTCGGTAATACATAGCCCAGATTGTAATCCGTATGTTCCCCGATAAGATTGATTCTTCCCGGCGACTTCACAGTCAATTCTGGGGTAAAATCCTCAATAAACTCCATAGCTCTCGGCTTGATCAATTGTCGTTTCCCCGTAACATATCCACCGTGGCGACCGTTCTAAAACCCAAATGCTCCAGTGAAGAGTCCAAACTGGTAGCCATTCGGGAAGATATCCGATAGCTGGCACAGTACGATTCATTGCACAAGAAAGAACCGCCTTTCATTACTTTTTCCCTGGCATAGGGATCTCTCGCATTATGGGCAGTCTCTGCTCCCCTTGGATTCCTCAGGATCGTACTCTTGGAACTGACCTTATCATAATAATCGGTGTTATACCAATCGCTGGTCCACTCCCAAACGTTGCCTGCAATATCATAGAGATTAAAATCATTTGGGGGATAGGATTTCACCACGGCCCGTAGCTCAAAACCGTCCTTTAGAGTGTTGTTCACCGGAAATTCTCCCTCCCATGTATTTGCCATTTGGGAAAGTACAGCGAGATCATCGCCCCAAAAATAAATTGTGCTTTCCTTGTTGCCCCTCGCCGCCCGCTCCCATTCGGCCTCGGTGGGCAATCGCCTTCCAGCCCACTCACAGTAGGCCACGGCATCCTCATAGGCCACTTGTACCACCGGATAGTTATCTTTGCCCTTAATGGAGCTTCCCGGCCCGTTGGGGTGCTTCCAATTAGCGCCTATGGTCCATTGCCACCACTGGGAAAAATCATATAGATTGGGTACCGAACTTTTGGCTTTTTTAAAAGTTAGGGATCCCGGTTGCATTATGCTATCATGAGGTTTCGGCGTACCTTCGGGTAACTGTTTTTTCATTTCCTCCCAATCAATTTCGCGTTCGGCTACCGTTACATACCCCGTCTCCATTACAAATTCGCGAAATTCCCTATTCGTCACCTCCGTAATATCCATAAAGAATCCATCCACTGCTACCCTATGAGCTGGTTTTTCATGGCCCATGGCCATTTTATCCTGCGGAACGGCCCCCTGGGAAAAAATGCCTCCGGGAATCCAAACCATTCCTTCCGGGGTTTTAAGGTCATCAGGTTTCTTGACCAGAATGTTTGCGGTATCCGCAACAAGCTCAGATTTTTCCGCAATGTTTGGAGATGAAGTTGTTTCGGGCATTTTCTTGTTCTCCTCCTTGCATTGGGTTAAGCAGAAAATCAGCGATAGTAAAAAAAGTGATTTTGGAACGAATTTCATTACAGTAAAAATTAAGGAGCAATAAAGGTAAAGCTATTTTTGGGTCAGTAATCCATTCTTAACTATAGGTATCCTAAAATGTTCCAATTCTGGGGATTCCCGTTCCCGTGCAAATATTTCCGCGGCTTTCCTCAACACTTCTGGATGTATATCCGCCACATTTTTGGTTTCAGTCGGATCTTTATTTAAATCATACAATTCCAAGGTAGCATCATCGCCATTAAGCAGATTGCGGCGTACTATTTTCCAATGGTCCATCCGAATAGCGATCTGTCCCCCATAACTAGGAAATTCCCAATATAGGAATTCGTGTGGTTCTTGTTCCCCTTGGCCCAACAAAGTAGGTAACATACTTATTCCATCCGTGTCTTGTGGTTTTTCATAACCTGACACTTCGGCAAGGGTGGCCACCATGTCATAGTGTGCGGAGATATGGTCGCTTCTACTACCTGCTTTTATTTTTTCGGGCCAAACGGCAATCATAGGTATTCTAATTCCTCCTTCATATAAAAAGCCCTTTCCCCTACCATAAGTTCCCTCAAAAGGTTTGGCACTATCAAAATGTTCCGGGTCCGCACCTCCTGCATAACTAGGACCATTGTCGGAAGTGAATACTATAAGTGTATTGTCATAAATACCCGCGTCCTTAAGTTGTTGCACCAATTTTCCGATGTTTTCATCCAAGTAAGAAACCATGGCCGCATAGGCCGCATGCGGATTTTTGTGTGAAAAGTAACGGTTTTCCCCTCCGGAAAGATAGGGTTCCTCATCCCCGAATTTTTTAATGTAGTAATCCACCCAACGTTGCGGGGCCTGTAACGCCACATGTGGTATTGGGGATGCCCAATATAAAAAGAAAGGTTTGTCTTTATTGTGGTCAACAAATTGGGTAAGCTCCTTAAACATAAGATCCGGCGCATAGTCCGTTAAGGTAAAATCCGCATAACTGGCTATGTCCTGGGGATCGGCACCTTCCGGAAAAGGGGTGTTCGGAGCAATGGTATCGTTGGCCAAATGTACCCGTGCAGTGTTCTTGTATAAATGTAAGGGATAATAGGTATGTGCCTGACGTTGACAATTATAACCGTAAAAAAAATCGAATCCCATTTTGTTGGGAATGGATGCGGTATGGGGAGCACCAAGACCCCATTTGCCAACCATACCCGTGGCATATCCGGCTTGTTTTAGGCGATGAGCCAGGGTGATGGTATTTTCCGGCATGGGTCCCTGACCTTCTAAAGTAGAATCCTTTGCCATGGCCACATAATTCCAAACATCTCCTCTTTCCCCCCATTCGGAATTGCTCCGAATATAGGCATGCCCGGCATGTTTTCCCGTCATTAACATATATCGCGCCGGGGCGCACACCGGAGCACTTGTATAATGCTGGGTAAACAACATACCTTCTTGAGCGAGGGCATCGATATTGGGAGTTTCTATTTTCTCCTGTCCATAGGCGCCGATTTCCGCATAACCCAAATCGTCCGCCAAAATGTAAATGATGTTGGGCTGCCGGGTATTGGAAACTTCTTCTCTACCAATTGGCCTTTCCTTACAGGCCAAAAAGAGTGTCCCTGCCAAAAGCAGGGACATAAAACTATATGTTTTCACTATTCTCCTTCGCTTCATACCGCTACATTACTACAGTCTTTCCAGGAGTTGGTATTTCATACCATCCGTCTGCGTTGGGTTTTACAGGTGCCGGAGAATCCCACGATAGGTTCTCAGGAACCAAAACCAAGTTGGAGGCCATGGCCTCGTCCCATTTTACCACTTTTCCGGAGTAGGTTGCCATTCTTCCCAAGATAGCGGTCATAGTACTTTTTGCTCCATTTTCGCCATCCGCTATTACATCACCGTTTCGTATGGACTCAAAGAGTTTTACGTGCTCTACTTCGTACGGATTAGGGTCATCCTTGCCCCTATGTTCAAAGATGGTACTTCCATCCCATCCTTTGATGCTTGTATTGTCCCCTTCCGTAGAGACTGTTCCTTTGGTCCCTTGGAAAAATTCGGAAACCCTACTCATCGTCTCGGGTTGATGGCGACACTGGCTGGCAATAACCGCTCCACTGGGATACGTAAATTCCACAAAGTGGTGGTCATAAATCTCACCGTGATCTTTTCCTGTACGTACCTGTCTTCCTCCCATACCTTGTGCAGAAATCGGGTACTCCCCAATAAACCAATTCGCTACATCTATGTTGTGTATATGCTGTTCTAATATATGATCACCACATAACCAGTTGAAATAGTACCAATTTCGCATTTGGTATTCCAATTCAGTTTGTTCCGGTTTTCTCTCCCTAACCCAAACACCGCCGCTGTTCCAATACACTTGACCGGACACGATCTTGCCAATGGCATCCTTTTTCAACTGATCTATTGCGGCCAGATAGTTGTCCTGATAATGACGTTGTAATCCGACCACCACGTTCAATTTGTTCTCCTTGGCTTTTTTTGCGGACGCCAAGACTTTGCGAACACCGGGAACATCAGTCGCAACCGGCTTTTCCATAAATACGTGCTTTCCATTGTCAATGGCATAGGCAAAATGTTCCGGACGAAAACCAGGAGGTGTCGCCAAAATAACCACATCAGCCAGATCTATTGCCTTTTTGGCCCCATCGAATCCAACAAATTTGTGCTTTTCGTTAACATTGAGCTTTTTCTTGTTCTCACCCAGTGCCTTTGCAATGTTTGTAAAGCTATTTTGTAAACGATCTTCGAATGCATCGGCCATGGCCACCAATTCCACATTGTCATCAGCATTTAAGGCCTGTACGGCAGCACCCGTTCCTCGTCCACCACAACCTACCAAAGCAATTTTGAGCTTCTTGTCATTGAGGACGTTTACCATAGCATTCATTTGAAGATTGGGCAATATCATGGCGCCTCCAGTGAACAGAGCGCTTTTCTTTACAAAGTCTCTACGAGACTTTTTTTCCTGATCGGCAGAATTGTGATTCTTTCCTAAGTTTTTCATTATATCTGAATTTATTTTATGCTATTTTTTGGGATAGGCAGTTAAGATAAAACTTTATTAGGAAATCGGCAATGATCTGCATGCCGCTTAACGCAAAAAATCCTTTTCGTTAAAAAAGAAGTGGAGTACCTTCTACTTAGCTGTCCATCCACCATCTACGGTAAGCATGGATCCTACTACATAACTGCCGGCATCACTGGCCAAGAAAAGTGCCGCTCCCTGAATTTCCCGAAGTTCTCCCCAGCGTGCCAAAGCCGTGGCCCCAACAATAAAGTTTTTAGCTTCGGCCGTTTCCGCAATGGGAATGTTCATTTCCGTCAAAAACGGCCCGGGACAAATGGCGTTTACCGTAATATTGAATGGTGCTAGTTCCAGACCCAAGGCCCGGGTCATTTGCACCACGGCACCCTTACTGGTAGCATAGGGTGTACGGTTGGCCAAACCGACCAAGCCGAGTGTACTGGCCATGTTGATGATACGTCCACTGCCTTGTTTTTTCATCTGTGGGGTAACCGCTCTTGAAGCATTCCATGTACCATCAACATTCACTTTCATTACCTGTTCGAACTCATCCGGGCTAAGCTCATCTATGGCACCACGAATGTTGATTCCGGCACTGTTTATCAAAATATCCAATCGCCCAAAATCGTCGACAATGGAGGCCACTATATTTTCCACAGCGGCCAAATCGGTAACATTGGCAGCAAAAGCCTTGGCTTTGACACCGTAATCCTTGGTCAATTGTTCGGCTGCCGTCTCTCCTTCTTCCAAATTTCGGTTCAACAGGCAAATATCGGCCCCGGCCGAGGCCAGACCGGCGGCCATGGCATAGCCCAATCCTTTGGAGCCACCTGTAACCAAGGCGCATTTTCCAGTGAGATCAAATTGTTTTATTCCAGGTAAAGTTGTTTTGGTCATGTATTTCAATTTTTATTTGAATCCTAAATTTTGTTTGGCATACACAAGGCAGGTACGGTTGTTTTCCACCTCAAGTGAAAGCTGTTCATCCGTAGGCCTGTTTGATATCAGAGGTAACCGTCCCTTTGTCTTCATTGTTCTTATCTTGTGCAAGTAGAGCGCGAGTTCAGGGGCGGATATTTGATCAAAGGTAGCCCAATATTTTTCGGTTAGGCAAGGTATTTTTAAAGGGTCTCTGGTAATCATTTCCAGATTGAAACGGATATCAGGACGGTGTTTTTTGATTGTCTTAATCATGGCATCGATATCCAGGCTGCCGGTTCCAAGATTAACCTCCGATAACAAAAATCCATCCTTATATTCCTCCACGGCCATATCCTTTAGATGAACAGAAAAAGCATAGGGCGCTAGCGCTTCCACTACTTCCATTGGGTCTTCCAAAAGCGATATGTTGTTTCCGGTATCCAGGGTAACCCCTACCCATTCACTACCGATCATCTTTAATATAGCTACCATTTCATTGATACGCCAATCTTTGTGGTTTTCTACTGCAAGCATCACTTTATGCCTGCGCATTATGGGTTCTGCTAATTGTATGGAATTAATGGCAGTTTTCTTAAAGGTCTGAAAGGCTTGCATAGTCTCAAAATTCTCATAACGCCTTCCCGATAAACAAGCCGTTCTAAAAACATCGATACCTGTCTTCTTGGCTGTTTGTACTTCATGGTCAAATCGACCAATATCTTCTACATTTTTGGGCAGCCTAATTTGAGCCTCCAAAAAAATGTCCAGTTCTTCTTTTCGTTTTTTGACTTTCTTTGAAAAATCGGAGTCCCACCCGCCAACACCAACCTGCATTCCCCCAAAACCCAGGGAGCTACAATGTTCTATCATTTCCAGGGCATTGGTAAACGGAGGATAGGAATCGCTTTTCATCTTTCGATACCGTCTCATCATATAGGATGCGTCCGCAACCCCAAATCGTGTCTCCGCCACCACTGTCGAAAAGTTTGGCAGTATGGGCAAACTCATCGCCATGGTACCTGCTACCGAGCTTTTAACAAATTTTCTTCGTTTCATGTTACAATGTTGATTCTACGGATATCATTTTCGATTCCATTAAGCCTTTTTCGAAGAAGAGAGCTTATAGCGAAACCGATGAACGCCAAGCCTAAAGGTAAACGAAAGCAATAAAATGACAATAAAGTTGATAAACAAAAAGCATCAGGTCAAGGTTGGCGGCTTATGACCCATCGTATTGGGGTAAATATTTTAACCGACTTAGACCATATCCCAAGGTTTGCGCGCCTTCCTTCCCATAAGCTTTGTAGCCTCCGGGGCATCAATGATTTCTTCCTTTTCACTGTCCCACTTAAATTTCAGTCCAGTTTTAAATGCAATGTTTCCCAAATGACAGGCATTGGAACCTTTATGTCCAATCTCGATATCGGCCACTGGTCTTTTTCTGGAACGTACACAATCAATAAAATCCTTGGTATGTTCCGGCGTGGAATCGCCCACTGACATTTCCTGTCTTTCAATTTTATCGCCTTCCGGATATATCTCAAATCCAATACGATCGGCTAACAGTGTTCCGTTACTACCGTAAAAGGCAAGCCCATTGGGCCTATCGGTATCGCCTTTGGCATTATAATATTTCCTTCCTGGGATTCGTCCACCCGCTCCATGTGCATTATTTCTCAATGATTCATAGCTTACCACAAATCCAGGATATTCATAGGTAACCTGTAACACATCCGGAATATCACCGCCATCTTCAATAATATCATAGAGATTTCCTGTTGCAGAAATGGTCAAAGGAGCATCTTCTTCCATAACCTGGTGCATACTATCCAGACGATGTGCTGCATAATCTGTAATTATGCCCCCGCAATAGTCTGAAAACCATCTATAGGTCCCTACAAATCTATTCTTGTTGAAAGGCACATAAGGAGCCGGACCTAAATAGAAATCCCAATCGACACCTTCCGGAGGTTTTGAATCAGCTACCTTTCCCAGACCGCTAGGATAAGTGTTTTGGCAATTCCATACACGGACATAGCGTACTACGCCTAACTTACCGCTTTGGACAATTTCCCGAATAACTTCCCAATGCGGGGCAGAGCGATGTTGCGTGCCGGTCTGAACTATGTTATTGGCCGTTTTGGATGCCTTAAGAATAGCCTGACCTTCACGAATATTGTGGCCCAGAGGTTTTTCTAGATAAATGTCAAGTCCGGCCTGACAAGCCATTATTGCAGGAATCGCATGCCAATGATCAGGAGTCGCTATGAGCACCGCGTCCAACCCTTTTTGATCTAATAAATGACGGAAATCCATGTAGGCGTTATCCTTGCTTTCAGTCCATTCTTTGGCACGATCAAGATGTTTGGGGTACAAATCGCATATGGCGGAAAATTGCATATTGTTCATTTCTTTCATGGCCTTGCCTACAAAAGTTCCCCTTCCGCCACAACCTATGAGCCCTACCTGAACGCGATCATTGGCCCCAAGAATTCTTTTATAGGAAGAAGTGGTCGCAGGTAAAATTGAGGGTACGGACATTGCGGCAGATGCCACCGCCGTTTTTTGTATAAAGATTCTGCGTTTCATACTTTTCTTATGTTGGAGTTAGCTATTGGGATTCTATATTTCCTTGGGTTCAAGACAATTGCCAAATAAACAATCTATAAGAAAGCGTGCGAACATTTCCTAAGACATCACAACAAGCTTTAGCCGTACCAAGCTAAGCTATACTGCTAGACTCGAATACCACATATAGCCTAAATCGTTGCGCAAATAACCCATCAGGGTTTAATTGTACCAAACTTCTGTATCTCGCCATTTCAAAATCTACCAACCCTAAAATTCCGCAGTTGTTCAACTCAGTAAGGAGCAACAAATTGATGGGACACTTTGTTTATCCTTGAAACATATACCTAGGCAGCACATCATTAACCCTTGCGATGTCAATTACCTACCCATTGTGAGATACAACGCTATAAAGCTAAAAATAACAAAAGATTATCATATTATTAAAAAAGCCATTAAAAGAACAACAAGATGACAAATAAATAACCATTCCATTTTGTTAACTGTAGTAAAGATGATACCTTATTCCGAAATTTTTAAAAATCCAAAGGGCCTTTAAAATAAATAAAGTCAAACTTGAAACATGGGGAATACAAACAACAAAAAATTACGAAGTGAGGGTTGGTTCAATCCAGATGATGAGAAATCGGCTTTTATACATCGGTCCTGGCTCCGCAATCAGGGGTATCCGAACGATTATTTTGAAGGGCGTCCCGTTATCGGTATTTGTAATACATGGTCTGAACTTACACCGTGCAATGGACATCTTCGCGAGTTTGCCGAGTTCGTGAAACGTGGAGTACTGGAAGCCGGGGGTGTGCCATTTGAATTCCCTGTGACCAGCCTAGGCGAAATACTGATGCGACCTACGGCGATGCTTTTTAGAAATCTGGCCAGTATGGATACTGAGGAAAGTATTCGGGCCAATCCGCTCGATGGTGTTGTGCTATTGACCGGATGCGACAAGACCACTCCCTCTACCGTTATGGGCGCCTGTAGTGTAGATCTCCCAACCATAGTGGTACCAGGCGGGCCAATGCTCAATGGCAAGTACAAGGGGGAACGTATAGGTTCCGGCACCTTTGTCTGGCAACTAAAGGATAAAATCAAAAACGAGGGCTTTACAAAAGAAGATCAAATTGAAGCCGAAATATGTTCAGCGCGAAGTGCTGGGCATTGTATGACCATGGGAACAGCCTCCACCATGGCCTGTATGGTAGAATCTCTTGGACTTACCCTTCCCGGTGCCGCAGCTATCCCCGCGGTGGATTCCAGAAAAAAGGTAATGGCCCAACTTTCGGGAAGACGTATTGTTGAAATGGTAAGGGAAGACCTTAAACTATCAAAAATACTCACCAAGGAAGCTTTTGAAAATGCCATAAAAATTAATGCGGCCATAGGCGGGTCGACTAATTTCATTATCCACTTATCAGCCATTGCCGGGCGAATCGGTATAAAACTTAATTTAAAGGAATTCGACACCTTGGGAAGTAAAATTCCGTTATTGGTCAATCTGATGCCTTCCGGTAAATACCTCATGGAAGATTTCTTTGACGCCGGTGGCCTTCCTGTGGTCATAAAGGAAATGAAGAATCAGCTGCATAAAAATGTGATTACCGCAAATGGAAAGTCCCTAATAGATAATAATGTCACGGCAGAATGCTACAATCGCGAGGTCATTGCCACCTTGGACAAACCCTTTATGGAAGAGGCCGGCATTGCCGTTTTATACGGAAATCTGTGTGAAGACGGTGCCGTTATCAAGCCGTCCGCGGCAACTCCGGAACTAATGACCCATAGGGGCAAGGCGGTGGTCTTTGAGACAATAGAAGACTTCCATGCTTCGGTGGATGATCCGGAATTGGATATTGATGAAAACAGCGTAATGGTCTTAAAAGGCGTAGGACCGGTAGGATATCCGGGAATGCCCGAGGTCGGGAATATGGATATCCCGGAAAAACTGCTAAAGAAGGGAATTAAGGATATGGTGCGTATCTCTGATGGTAGAATGAGTGGTACCGCTTTCGGTACGGTGGTGCTCCACGTATCACCAGAGTCTTCTGTCGGGGGACTTTTAGCTCTTGTAAAAACCGGGGACCCCATTGTTTTGGACGTGCCCAACCGTAAACTTCATTTGGAGGTGGACGAAGCCGAAATCCAAAGACGAAAGGCAGCTTGGACCCCACCTGAACCGCCAATGAATAGAGGCTATGCCAATCTGTATACCAGAACCGTTCAACAGGCGCACCTTGGGGCCGATCTTGATTTTTTGGTAGGAAAATCAGGGGGACAGGTTAGTAGGGACGCACATTAAAAAAACCAACCATGATCAATATTATTCTTTTAGTATTCAGTGTTCTCATCATAATTCTACTTACCGTAAAGTGGAAAGTACATCCATTCCTTTCCCTGCTTGCAGCGGCCCTCTTTTTTGCCCTCTTTTCGGGCATGACATTGGACGATATCGTTAAACTGGTGAATGACGGTTTTGGAATTACATTGGGAAAAATCGGTATAGTCATTATTCTCGGTGTCATTATCGGAGCTTTTTTGGAGCATTCTGGAGGTGCCTATAAATTGGCCGAAGTGGTTCTGCGCATTATCGGAAAAAAACGGGTTCACGAGGCCATGGGTATTGTGGGTTTTATTGTATCCATTCCGGTATTTGCCGATAGTGGGTTCATAATCCTTAACCCCTTGAACAAAAGCTTGACCAAAAGGGCGGGGCTCTCCATTGTCGGTACGGCTACGGCCCTGATTTTGGGTTTGATGATTACACACGTATTGGTTCCGCCTACTCCCGGCCCTATAGCGGCAGCAGGGATTATAGGTGCCGATGTGGGATTGGTAATGTTGATAGGATTGGTCATTGGGTTATTGTCCTTGATTATCGCCGTGATTTACTGCAAGAAAATGGGCGCTAAAACATATATAGACCCCAATCCGGATGTTACGGAAGGGGTTATTCAAGAGCGGATGAAACAGGCTCCGGGAGCTTTCAAGTCTTTCTTGCCCATATTGATTCCTATATTACTTATTGTAGGGAAATCAATATTGGAGTTCAACATGGTCGAAGGAGAGGAAGTATCCGGTCTGTTCAAGTTTATTTCATTTATTGGTTCTCCGATAATAGCACTGATGATCGGAATGCTATTCGCCTTCCTCTTACCAAAAAAATGGGACAATGAAATGTTGGCCACAACGGGGTGGGTAGGTAAGGCGCTTTCAGACGCCTCAAATATTATTCTAATTACCGGGGCCGGTGGCATTTTTGGAACAATATTGCAGAATAGTGGCATTGCCGATACTTTGGCGGATTCATTGTCCGGGGCAAATTTGGGTATTTGGTTGCCATTTTTGTTGTGTGCGGCCATTAAGAGCGCACAAGGTTCGTCCACCGTTGCGCTGATTACCACGGCTTCCATTGTGGCTCCTTTACTGGCCACCATGGGTTTTACTACGGAAATCGACAAGGCATTGGTAGTTTCGGCCATAGGTGCCGGTGCCATGGTGGTTTCGCATGCCAATGATAGTGGATTTTGGATCCTCACCCAGTTTTCGGGTATCGATGTTAAAACCGGATATCGTGTATATACCTTGGGGACATTGGTTGTAGGAACCAGTGCAGCATTTATGGTCTTTCTGGCCAGTTTTCTTTTCTAAATCATGGCCAGAGCTAGTATAAAAAAGGGTTGATGGATGTACGTCAAATTGAATGGGGATTTGTATTATAAATAAAGTACGGTTTACGCTTAGCATTCTATGTGCTGTATTAAGTGCATCGGGCTGTAAAAAAGACCCCTCTCCACCCCTATCCCCAGAAGAAGCATTGAATTCCTTTGTTCTGGCGGACGAAGATTTACAAATTCAACTAGTCGCTGCCGAGCCTTTGGTCCAGGACCCCGTAGCCATCTCCTTCGATGAGGGTGGAAGACTTTGGGTAGTGGAAATGCTTGGGTTTATGTCCGATATCGATGGTACGGGTGAAGAAGATCGTATAGGTCGCATCTCGGTCTTGTTCGATGATGATAACGATGGTCAAATGGACCGCGGTCAAATCTTTTTGGATAGCCTTATATTACCCAGGGCCCTTGCGGTCATTCAAGGAGGTGCGCTGGTTGCCGAAAATATACCTTTATGGCATGTTGAGGATACCGATGGAGACTTTAAGGCCGATACCAAAACCTTGATCGATTCCACCTATGGAGGTAGTGGCATGCCCGAACATTCCGCCAATGGACTTTGGCGTGGAATGGATAACTGGTATTATAATGCAAAATCCAAATACCGGTATAGAAATATGAATGGGGAATGGGTTAGGGATGAAACCGAATTCCGCGGGCAATGGGGCATTGCCCATGACGATGCGGGCCGACTCTTTTACAACTACAACTGGTCACAACTACACGCCGATTTGGTACCACCCAACGCTTTGATGCGCAATGAAAACCATACACCCTCAAGTGGAATTGACCATGGATTGACATTGGAACGCCGCATATTTCCCATTCGAAGCAATACGGCGGTAAATCGGGGATATGTACCTGGCACCTTGGATGAAAAAGGGCGTCTTTTGGAATTTGCTTCGGCTTGTGGTCCCCTAATTTACCGGGGAGATGTGCTTCCCAATACATATAAGGGCAATGCCTTTATCTGCGAACCCACCGCCAATCTCATCAAACGCAACAAAATTACGGAAGAGGGCTTTATGCTAAGTGCCCAAGGAGTGTACAACAATCGGGAATTCCTAGCTTCGACCGATGAGCGCTTCCGCCCCATTTCCTTGGCCTCGGGTCCGGACGGCGCACTGTATGTGGTTGATATGTACAAAGGTATCATTCAACATGGCCCGTATATGACGCCATATCTTCGTGAAGTGACCTTGGAACGTAAATTGGACAAACCCATTCATATGGGACGCATCTGGAGAATCACTTCAAAAAAGAAAAACAAGGAAAAACCTATTGATCTTTCCGAGACCGATTCCAAGACTTTAGCGAACCTTTTGGGGCACCCCAACGGATGGACGCGCGACATGGCCCAACGGCTATTGGTGGAAAAAGGGGAACCCGTTGCCAACCAGCTGAAAGAAGTTATCGAAAAGGGAAATCCATTGGCTCAATTGCACGCCTTATGGACTTTGGAAGGTTTAGGTCTGGCACAACCTAAAGTCTTATTGTCCGCTTTAAAGTCGAAAGACCCGAAGGTAGCGCAAGCTGCTTTACGAATGATCATCGCTAAGGATTCCGACCTTGTGGACGTAGAAAAAGAGGTTACCGAATTCATACAGGAGACCTATGATCAGGCTGCTCCTTTGCTACAGATGCAAATGGTATTGGAAAGTGGCCAAATCGATTCGGAAATTGCTTTCGATATCGCACAAAAATTTCTATCCCGATTTGGGCAATTGCCCGTATCAAGGGATGTTGTGATGAGCAGTTTGGAAAACAGGGAAGCCGCACTGTTGAAAATGCTCATGGCCGAATCGGAATGGAAGACCTACAGCCAAGCCAAGGAAATATTCATAGAAATGTTGGCCACGGCTATTGCGAATAAAGGCTCGGATGAAGAAGTGCAACATATGTTGGCCCTTGTTCAGGATAAAGTGCCTGAGAATCAATCGTGGATCAAAACTGCAGTGATAAATGGTATGCTTAATTCCAAAGGTGCCAACGACGAAGGGGAGATTGCGCTTTTAAAAAAACCGGTTCTTCTAAAAAGTGAAACCTTGCCCGAGGCACTGCTTCAAAAATTGACTTGGCCCGGGAAACCAAAAAGACAACTTGCCATAAAAAAATCGGAACACGAAGTAGACCCCCAATTGTTTGCGTTGGGGAGACAAAAATATTTAAACCTATGTGCCAACTGTCATGGCACCCAAGGGGAAGGCATTTCCCGTTTTGCACCTCCCCTTAAAAACTCGGAGTGGGTCACAGGGGCGGATTACCGATTGGCGATGATATTATTGCATGGTATGGAGGGCCCAGTAACCGTAAATGGCAAGGAGTATGGCATCCCCGACATTTTGCCTAGCATGCCTTCCTTCTCCACCCTGCAAAATGAGGATATAGCTGCCATCTCTACCTACATTAGAAATACTTGGGGGCATTCCCAAAAACCTCTGTCCGCCGGAGCTGTAGGCCATATCCGCTTCCGCACCCAGGGGCAGGTTACCCCATGGAAAGCAACGGAACTGGATACCCTGGTCTTTAATAAGGACTTATAAACAGATTACATGAAAGCAGTACTAAGGTATTTCGTTTTAGTTTTGGGTTTGGCCTCTGTCATCGCTTGCCGGACCAAAAAAAATGACCAAAAAAATGAGGGGAACAACCAAGAAAGCAGCTTTGTCATTAAAAAAGGGGACGATATCATTGAGGTATTTACCATCGACGGCGATTTGGCCTTGGTGACACAAAATATTAAAGCGGATTTTCGTCCTTTTATCCACCCGATTTTGGCACCGGGTTCCAGTGCCGAAATGACACAGTACAGTCCCGGTCATCACCCACACCAAACCGGACTCTATTGGGGTTTCACGCGTGTAAATGGTACTGGAATAGATTCCGCCGGACTAAAAAAATGGTTCTATGACCGGAACAAACCTGAAGACATCAAGAAAAAAATTGGGCGGGATTATTTTCACTTTCCTGGAGGCGACCATTGGAAAAAGGTGTCGGCCCAAGTGCTCATTCCCCAAGGAAAGGAGGTAAAATGGAACACTGTTTACCACATGCTGGATGAGGCCGGTATACCCATCTTAAAAGAATCTCAGACCTGGACTTTTACCAAAAAATCGGATAGCTATCTTATGAGCCTGGAATGGCAAGGGGAGGCACTTACGGATATTACCATCAACGAATTCGATTATGGTGGGTTGTTTCTAAGGATGCCCTGGAAAGAGGGTATTCATGGTGAAGTGGAGAACGCCGCTCGGCAACGAAACGAAAAGGCCGAAGGTCAAAGGGCCATGTGGGTAGATGCAGGTATGGAAATCGATGGTTTGGACGAATGGGGTCATATTGCCATTTTTGACCACCCCGATAATGAAGGCTTCCCCCAAACTTGGCGCGTGGACTCCCAATTAGGCATTGGACCGGTACGTGCAAAAATGGGGGATTGGCATATTAAAAAAGGGGAAGTTGAAACTATTCGGCACCAAATAGTGGCGTATACCGGAAAATTGAACGCCATTAAAATAGATGAGCTTTGGGGAGATTATGTGGGTGATAAAGGGATGTACAATACCGCTTCGCTTTGGGAACTGGCCAAAAAAGAAGGACGGGACGCCAAATTATTGAATCCGGAGGAAGCGGTTGAAGCGATGACCCTAAAAGAGGGCTATAAGGTGAATGCATTTGCATCGGAACCTATGATTACACAACCCATGGCCTTTTGCTGGGATGATAAGGGCCGTATGTGGATTGCTGAGAATCGTGATTATGAGTCCCGTGGGCACGGTTTTTCCAATTTCGGGGACAGTCGCATTCTGATTTTGGAGGATACCGATAAGGACGGAGTCGCGGATAGCAAAAAGGTTTTTTTGGAAGGTATTCCATTTCCTTCTGCAATTGCAGTAGGCCATGGTGGGCTTTTTTTGGGAGCACCGCCCAACTTGTTATTTGTACCCGATGCAAATGGGGATGATAAGGCGGATGAAGAGGACATAAAAGTCTTATTGACCGGGTGGGGAATCCGGGATCGACATGAAACCATTAATAGCTTCCATTGGGGACCGGATGGCTGGCTCTATGGTCTTGAGGGGTTTGCAACACCCTCGGTAATTCGAAAACCTAAAGGAAAAGGGCGTATTTATCGGCATGGCGAAGCCTTCCCCGAGGATTTGTTGAATGCGGAAGGGGTGGACATCAATGGAGGTGTTTGGCGCTATCACCCCGTAAAAGATCGTTTTGAAGTGGTCTCCCATGGTTTTAGCAATCCCTGGGGCATCGATTACGATTCCAAAGGTCAGCTCTTTATCACAGCATGTGTTATCCCACATTTGTTCCATGTTATTCCCGGTGGTATATATCATAGACAGGGTGGGCAACATTTTAATCCTTATGTCTATGACGATATAAAGACTATTGTGGACCATCGTCATCGATCGGCCCATGGTGGTGCTAGAATTTATCAATCCGACGCCTTTCCAAGTGAACAACACGGGCGAATTTTTATGGCCAATATCCACGAACATGCCGTACTATCCGATATTTTAATTCCAAATGGTTCTGGCTTTACGGCGAGTCATGGTGAGGATTTTTTATTGGCGAATAATGCCCAATGGGTAGGATTTAGTGTGGAAGTAGGCCCTGAAGGCGGACTCTATGTCCTGGATTGGCATGATGCGGACATTTGTGGCGGGGAAGTACTCAATAAGGAAACCGGACGTGTTTTTAGAATCATGCCCAAAAAATCGAAGGCCAAAAATTGGCCCGGAAGATTTGAGGATTTAAATGGAAAAAGCGACTTGGAGCTCGCGGAATTACAACACAGCAAAAGCAATTGGCATGCTCAAAGGGCTAGGGTAATCCTTCAATACAGGGCAACCAAAAGGGCATTGGAAGGGGAAGCCATTTCCCGATTGGAAAAAATACTGGAAAAAGAGGGGAACGAAGATCTTAGGTTACGTGCCTTGTGGACCCTTTGGATTACGGGGAACGTTACTTCAGATCAGTTATTGGGACTTCTCGCGGACGGGCAGCAATATGTCCGGGCATGGGCCATTCAATTTCTTACGGAGGATGGGCCAACCTCGAAGACAGTTGTAGCGGCCCTCACCCAATTGGCAAAAAACGAAAGCTCTCCCGTTGTTCGGCGCTATCTGGCCGGTGCTTTACAAAGAATTCCCAGAGCAGACCGTTGGGATATAGCCGCATCCCTTATACAATTTGAAGAAGATGTGGATGATCCCAACATTCCGTTGATGTTGTGGTTTGGAATAGAACCTATGTTGACGGACCAACCCGAAAAGGCATTATCAATGGCCAATACCTGTGCCATTCCATCCCTGGTAGAGAAAATTGCCAGACGTTTGGTAGATGGGGAGCAATTGCAAAAATTAGTTGCCGAGATAGGTAAAAAATCCGATAATCGAAAGTATTTATTAAGGGGTATGTTGGCCGGTCTCGAAGGTAGATCGGATATGAGGGAGCCTTCCAATTGGGCCTCGGCCTACAAATCGCTACAGTCCGATTCTGAATTGGCTACCTTATCCG
Source organism: Ulvibacterium sp. (assembly GCF_028285715.1). Classification (GTDB taxonomy): domain Bacteria; phylum Bacteroidota; class Bacteroidia; order Flavobacteriales; family Flavobacteriaceae; genus Ulvibacterium. The sequence goes on along the minus strand of NZ_JANQOO010000035.1, from coordinate 105,467 downwards.
ATCAAATAGCACAACGTTTTGGTAATGCGGAGACGGCCAAAAAAATGATGGCCATCATAAATGATGTTGAATCTGATATTGAGCAAAAACAAAATGCGATAAAAAACCTCGCCCTTCACCAAAGAGAGGAACTGGAAAACAGATTGGCCAAATTACTGGACAACCCCGATCTCCGAATGGAGTCGATACGGGCAATTGCGGCCTATGAAAATGAGGACTTGGGCAAGGCCTTGTTCCAAAAGTATACCAAACTTTCCCCGGAAGAAAAGCAAGAGGCCATCCTAACCCTTGCCTCAAGGGGTACCTACGGTAGGATTTTGGCCAAAGCTATTAAGGAGGAGACCATTCCCAGAAAAGACATTCCAGCCTATGTAGCCATGCAAATGCGCCGGGTGGTAGGAAGTGGTTTTGTAGAAATTTGGGGACCTATCGACGATATTTCGGGAGATATCCAAGGGCAGTTCAGTAAATATCAACGACTCCTTTCCGATGAGGCCATCGCCAAGGCCGATGTTTCTGAAGGAAAAAATATCTATCAGCGTACCTGTGCAGCTTGTCATGTGATGTTTGGGGAAGGGGGAGTTATTGGACCCGATCTTACTGGTTCCAACCGTACCAATACGGCCTACCTTTTAAACAATATACTAAATCCCAGTGGTGAAATTCAAGATGACTACAAACTAGTGGTCATCATAACCCAAGACGGCAGAACGTATAGCGGAAACATCATCGCCGAAAATGACCGAAATATTACCCTTAGGGTAGTGGGCCAAGAGCCTATTTCCATCAACAAATCCAAAATAAGGTCCCGGGATGTTACCGAAAAATCGATGATGCCCGAAGGCTTGTTGAACACTCTAAGCGACGCGGATGTCCTGAATCTGGTAGCGTACCTAAAAATGCTCGATCCTTCAGAAAATTTGTAATCCTTAACTTTTTATATCCCAATTTATGAGCAATAAAAAAATAAAAATAGCGATAGCCGGACTCGGTTTTGGAGCGGAATTTATTCCTATTTACCAAAAACATCCAAACGCCGAAATGTATGCCATCTGTCAACGGACCCAATCCAAGTTGGATGAAATAGGTGATGCCTTCGGAATCGTAAATAGATATACGGACTATGATGAAATGTTGAAAGACCCTGAAATCGATGCGGTACATATCAATACGCCCATTCCCAATCACACGGAACAGTCCATTGCAGCTCTGAAGGCAGGTAAACATGTGGCCTGTACCGTACCCATGGCAACCACAGTTGAGGAATGCCAACAAATCGTTGAACTTGCCAAGGAAACAGGGCTATCCTACATGATGATGGAAACTGTCATATACAGTCGTGAATTTCTTTATGTTAAGGAGATGTATGAAAAAGGTGAGCTAGGAAGGATACAATTCCTAAGGGCCTCGCACCAACAGGAAATGGCGGGATGGCCTGGCTATTGGGAAGGTTTACCACCTATGCATTATGCTACCCATTGTGTTGGACCTATATTGGCCTTGCCCAAAGGGGAAGCTGAATATGTCTCCTGCTTTGGATCCGGGAGAATAGATGAAAATCTAATTCCCATATATGGTTCCCCCTTTGCCATTGAAACTTGTCATATTAAACTAAAGGACTCTGATCTGGCCGCTGAATTGACACGTTCGTTATTCAATACGGCAAGACAATACCGGGAAAGCTTTGATGTTTATGGCAGCAAGAAATCCTTTGAATGGACCTTGATCGAGCACGAGGATTCCGTAATCCATACCGGGGAAACTCCAGAAAGGGTAAAGATTCCGGATTATGCCCACCTCCTGCCGGAGGAAATTGCCCCTTTTACCACCGCAGGTGTGTATGATTCCGATGACAACCAGCACCTTTCCTTTATCCAAGGTGCGGGCCATGGCGGATCTCATCCACATTTGGTGCATGAGTTCTTGACGGCCCTGGTCAATGAACGGGAACCTTATCCCAATGCCGTGCAATCGGCAAACATTACATGCGTAGGTATCTTGGCCCATGATTCGGCTATGAAAGGTGGGGAAATTATCAGATTACCCGACTTTACTTTCAAGTAAAAATGAAGTGATGAAAGAAACAATTGGTTGCCTGTGCATGGGTTTCGCGCTACTTTTCCAATGCTGTACTTCCCCTACTCCATCGAAAAACGGAAATCGCCCTAACATTATTGTTATTATGGGAGACGATATGGGCTATTCCGACATTGGCTGCTACGGTGGGGAGATCAAAACCCCAAGACTGGATGGACTGGCGGCCAACGGGCTGCGGTTTACCCAATTCTACAATACAGCACGTTGCTGCCCTACCCGTGCTGCGCTGCTAACAGGTCTTTATCCTCAACAAGCTGGGATTGGCCATATGGTCAATGACCGTGGAACACCAGCTTTTAAGGGAGATTTAAGTTTCAATGCGGTGACCATCGCAGAAGTCTTAAAGAAAGCGGGGTATTCCACGTATATGTCGGGGAAGTGGCATGTAACCCCCTATGTTATAGATAACCCTGATAAACACAATTGGCCCAGACAACGCGGTTTTGATAGGTTTTTTGGAATGATCTCAGGAGCGGGTAGCCTATATGATCCACGCTCCCTAACGGAAGATAATAAGTATGTTGCGCCACGTGAAGGCTTCTATTGCACCACCGATTTTACGGATTATGCCGTGGAACGTATTGAGGAACATCAAGACGATACCCCTTTCTTTCTGTATTTGTCCTACACAGCGGCACACTGGCCCATGCATGCCCCGGCCGAGGCCGTTGCGAAATATAAGGGAAGCTATGACGAAGGTTGGGACGAGATGCGAAAGAATCGCTTTGAGCGGATGAAAAAAATGCAATTGACCAAAACGGAATGGGAACTCACGCCACGGGATTCCCTCATACAGCCTTGGTCCGAAGATATTCCGGACAAGGAATGGGAACTCGCCAATATGGAGACTTATGCAGCTATGGTCACCCTTATGGACCGAGGCATAGGAAAAGTGGTCGACGCCCTTAAGGCCAAAGGAGAATTGGAGAATACCTTGATTATTTACTTACAGGACAATGGCGCCTGCGCCGAGGAATTGAAATGGGTGTCAAAACGTACCACGGAAGAGGACCGGTTACCCTTGGGCCCAGGAGAGCTTCAAACCGAAATGGTGCCCTTTTTTACAAGGGACGGTAAGCCCATTGGGATTATGAAAAAGGGATGGCCGGGCCCGCCGGAGGGTTATACCGCCTACGGTCGAAATTGGGCCAATGCAAGCAATACACCCTTTCGGGAATACAAGCATTGGGTACATGAGGGTGGTATTTCTTCACCTTTGATTGTGCATTGGCCCGCAAAAATAAACTCCGGGACATCCGGAATTGGTGGATTTAGAACCGAACCTACCCACTTAGTAGACATTATGGCTACCTGTGTAGACGTGAGTAACAGCCCCTACCCTACCATTTTTAATGGCCACAAGATACAAGCTATGGAAGGTAAAAGCCTGCTTCCTGCATTCTCTGGAAATGCCCTGGAAAGGGAAGCCATCTATTGGGAACATGAGGGTAACCGGGCCGTAAGAATGGGGAAATGGAAATTGGTCTCCAAGGCGGACAAAACCCATTCTTTTATATGGGATAAAATCGATGATTTGGAATTGGACAAATGGGAACTGTTCGATATGGAAGAGGACCGAACCGAAATGCACAATTTGGCCGCCGTTCATCCTGATTTGGTTCAAAAGATGGCACAAATGTGGATGACCTGGGGGAAAAGGACGGGAATTGTTCCGAGACCACAGTAAACCTGATAAAAAAATTACAAAGAACAGGTTCCAAGAGCAGTTTGGATAGGTTCTTTATGCCTATATTTAGAAACAGATTATATTGATGGATGAGCTTCTCTTTCAGAAACCTGTTAGACCGCTCTAAAGCAAATTGAACGTATGCAAATAAACCCCCAACTGAAACCCCAAGACCTTAAGGACAAGCTAGACAGATTATGGGCCTTATCCGGACAGAAAATAAAGAGCATGGCTTCTCATCTGGAAGGTGTTTCCGGATCTCCTGTAGTCACCGTAAACGGAACTTATGAGCCAAGAAGTTGGACGGATTGGACACAAGGTTTCCAGTATGGTTCGGAACTCTTGCAATTTGATGCAACCGGGGATACCTACTTTCTTGATCTTGGCATTGATCATATAAAGGACCATATGCCGGCCCATATCAGCCATTTTGGTGTTCATGATCATGGCTTCAATAATCTTAGCACTTACGGTAACCTGTTAAGACTCTTGAATGAGGGGAAAATTCCAAAAGACCAGGGAACAAAGGAACTCTGTGTTTTGGCATTGAAGCTATCGGCCTCGGTCCAGGCACAGCGTTGGACCACCCTTCCTCAGGGAGGCTATATCTATTCCTTCAACGGTCCACACTCCCTATTTGTGGATACCATGAGGACCATTCGAATCCTGGTAGCAGGCCATATGTTGGGACACCACTCATCCGGTGAGAACGATTCCAAGATAAACTTGCTCAAAAGGGCCTACCAACATGCTTTGGCTACGGCCCAGTATTCCATTTATTATGGTGAGGGACGGGATAGCTATGACGTTTGGGGAAGAACGGCCCATGAAGCTATCTTTAATACCAATGACGGAAACTTTCGCTCCCCTTCCACCCAACAGGGATATAGCGGGTTCTCAACCTGGACCCGAGGTCTCAGTTGGGCCATGTTGGGCTTTTCGGAACAGTTGGAATTTCTACAAAGCCAAAAGGAGCTACCAGGGCTGGATGAATTCGGAGGCAAGAAGCAACTGGAGGAAATTTTTCTCAAGGCGGCACGGGCCACTTGCGACTTTTATTTGGAAAACAGCGCAGCCGATGGAATCCCATATTGGGATACCGGAGCACCGGGTTTATTCCATCTTCCGGGTTGGCGGAATAAAAAATCAAATCCCTTAAATGATCATGAACCTGTAGACAGTTCGGCAGCGGCCATCGGAGCGCAAGGCTTATTGAGGTTGGGCAACTACCTGAAGGGCAAGAACGGGGCCGATGCAGATAGGTATTGGTCCGCTGGTTTGACCATTGCCGACAATCTTTTCAGCGAGCCATATCTCAGTATAAAAGAAAATCATCAGGGATTGATCCTACATGCCATCTATCACCGTCCCAATGGTTGGGACCATATTCCAAAAGGCAGTAGTATTCCTAATGCGGAGGCCTGTATGTGGGGAGATTATCATGCCAGGGAACTGGCATTGTATTTGGATGAGATGATAAGAGGTAATTCATATTATACATTTTTTAAAGGTATAACATCATAATATGGCCAAATCCAAACCTAGATTCCCGCGTATAGCACAATTGAAAACGGCTGAAAGCTTTTTACAGCACCTGTCCAAAATCGAGGCCGACTTACCTTTTAGGGATATTTTAAATGAGCCTGGACATTCCATTATGGGTCATGATTTTAGACTACGATCCGGCAAGACCATTGGCAATCGATTTTGCATCCTTCCCATGGAAGGTTGGGATGGAACCCTCCAAGGTCGGCCTTCCAAAATGACCAAGAGGCGTTGGCACAATTTTGCCACCAGCGGGGCTAAATTACTTTGGGGCTGTGAAGCTGTGGCCGTAAACCCGGAAGGGAGGGCCAACCCCAATCAGTTGCTGATCAATGAAGCCAATTTAGAAGCATTCAGGCTTCTGTATGCTGATTTGATTCAAGCCCACGAATCCAAATTCGGAACTTCGTCCGACTTATATGTGGGTCTGCAACTCACCCACTCCGGTAGATTTGCCATTCCTGATGATGATCGTAAGCGGAAGCCCAAAATTGTATATCGCCATTCCGTCCTGGATAAAAAATTCAATATCCCTGAACATTATCCGGTATTGTCCGATGACGAGATTGATGGGTTGGTACAAGATTTTGTAAGGGCAGCGGCTCTTGCAAAGGAGGCAGGGTTCCAATTTGTAGATATTAAGCACTGCCATGGCTATTTGGGTCATGAATTTCTTAGCGCCTTTAATCGCGATGGAAGATATGGGGGTTCTTTGGAGAATCGTACGCGTTTCCTTACCTCCATTGTCAGAGGTATCAAAGCTACCAGTGATATTCCCATTGCCGTTAGACTTAGTGCCTTTGACTGGATTCCATTTACCCAGGGAGAAAACGACATTGGAGTTCCTGAAAAATTGGGTTCTACATACCATGAGGCGTTCGGGGGGAACGATACAGGTACGGGTATTGATCTTTCAGAAGTTTTTGAGATGATCGGTCATTTGGAGAAAATGGGAATCGAAATGGTATGTATTACCGCGGGAAGCCCGTATTATGTTCCCCATATTCAAAGACCGGCACTTTTCCCACCTTCAGATGGTTATCTTCCTCCCGAAGATCCGCTTCTTGGGGTGGCACGTCAGATCCAGGTTACCCATGAAATAAAAAAAAGATTCCCAAACATGGCCATTGTAGGATCGGCTTATTCCTATCTTCAGGAATGGCTGCCCCATGTGGCAGAGGCCGTTGTGGAGAATGGAATGGCAGATTTTGTCGGTTTGGGGAGAATGGTACTGAGTTACCCGGATATGCCCGATGATATTTTAAATGGTAGAACACTGACCCGAGGTAAAATTTGCAGAACCTTTTCCGATTGTACCACGGCACCCCGAATAGGTATGATCTCCGGTTGTTTTCCTTTAGATCCCTATTACAAGGGAAAACCTGAAGCCGCCGAATTGAAAGCGTTCAAAAAAAGTTCCGGCTTATGACAAAAAATGTTTTGATAACCGGGGGATCCCGAGGGATCGGACTGGGAATAGCTAGGGAATTGGCAAAAGCCGGTTGCAATTTGGCCATCAATGGGATAAGGGAAGCTAATAACATTATAAAGGTCTTGGAAGAGTTGAAAGGACTTGGCGCCCAAAAGGTAATCTACTGTCAAGGAAATATCGCAATTGCCCAAGACAGGAGCAAAGTAATTGAGGAGGTATTGGGAACGTTTGAGCAACTTCATGTGCTGGTCAACAATGCAGGTGTCGGACCTCTAAAAAGACTTGACTTATTGGAGACTACGGAAGAAAGCTACGATCGGGTCATGGACATTAATCTTAAGGGACCTTTTTTCCTTACCCAAAAAGTGGCCGATCACATGATACAACACAAGGATAGGGATAAAGAAAATGTTCCTTGCATCATCAATATATCATCCATTAGTGCTACCACGGCTTCCATCAATCGAGGAGAGTATTGTTTGTCCAAGGCCGGGCTAAGTATGATGACCCAATTGTTCGCTACAAAACTAGGGGAATTTGGCATACCGGTATATGAGGTGAGGCCAGGGGTCATTGAAACCGATATGACGGCAAAAGTGCTACGGAAATACCAAGAAATGATTGATATGGGACTCACCCTTCAATCCAGGATAGGATCCCCTGAGGATGTTGGCAAGGCGGTTCTCGCTTTAGTGGAAGGAAGATTTCCCTATTCTACCGGACAAGTGATTATGGTCGATGGAGGATTAACCACACCTAGATTATGAAAAAACGACGTGTTGTTCTTTTAAAAATTTTGGATGGTCTCGCCATTTTTGCCTTTGTTGCATCGTTTAGTCCGTTGGTAACCCCACAACATGTGGCCGGACCTTTTGTTTTGGGATTTCCCTATGCGCTATGGACCGGGCTATTGGTCAGTTTCCTATTCGTAATCCTCGCCTACTTGGTGTCCGTCATAAACAAAGAAGAAAACAATGCTGACTAAGTTTTTAATAGCGGGGGTAATCTATCTAGGTATCTTGGTCTTTCTGGTAAGACGTACCCGTGTTAGGGAAAAGACTACTTCCAGCTATTTATTGGGTGGTGGCAATATCGGATTTGTTATTGGACTTTTTACGACAGCCGCAACCTTGTTCAGTGCCTTTACCGTAATAGGAATGCCTGACTTTTTCCGAACCCACGGTATTGGTGCCTGGATTTTTTTGGCGGTGTCGGATACTATGATGGTCTATGCCTTGATCCGCATAGGGGAAATGCTCAGAAGAAAAGCAAGAAAACTGGATTTTAAGGGAATGTCCGGTTTAATGGTCAATACCTATGGGGCCAAATTAGCAGGTTATGTGGCCTTCGGAGGGGCAGTGATTTTTTTGATTCCCTACATCGCAGTGCAGATCAGTGGTATTTCCATATTTCTAAATGCAGCCTTTCCAGATGCGATTCCGGTATGGGCCTGGAGTTTGATTATTGTAGGTATCATGATTTTATATAGTGAAACAGGGGGGCTCCGGGCGATTATGTACAATGACACCTTGCAGGGTATCCTTCTTTTTATAACTATATGGATTATCGGTTGGAACTGTATAAGTCATTTTGGGAGTATCCCCTCTATGTTTAATAAAGTGGAGTCCATAAGCAATGAATTGCTTTCCGTTCCAGGTCCCAAGGGGCTCTTTACCACCCAATTTTTGATTATTTCCGCGATTGCCATCATTTCCTTGCCTTTTACTCAACCCCAAATTTCTACTCGGGTGGTTATCATGAAAAGTAGTTCGGCCTTGCGAAAAATGGCCATTGGGCTTGGGATTGTGGCCATATTGATCATTCTTCCCACGCTCTTTATGGGAATGTATGGAGCCGTGCTATACCCAGAGGCATCGACCCAGGAATTCATCGGACATGTGCTTTTGTACGATCAAGCCGAAGGTATTGCCGCATTAGGATTAATAGGCTTGATCGCGGCTGCCATTTCAACTTCTGATTCCCAGATATTCGCCTTAGGCTCCGAGTTAAGATCTTTGCTTACCCTAAGGGATCAAAAGGCGGTTTTGATAACCCGGATTTTTATTTTCCTTTTTGGGATTTTGGCCCTTATTTTTTCCATCCTTAGTACAGAACATTTGGTCCTATTGGCCAGGACCAGTTTTACGGGTACGGCCATGATGGGGCCTATGATCCTGGTGGGAATACTAAGCTCTCGAAAACCCTCACTGCTGATGCCCGTGGTCACTGTGATGATCTTGATTATTTTCATCCTTGCCAAAATAGGAATGATTCCATCTAAAATAGGGGTCTTGGAAATTGAATTGTCCCTGTTCGCAATACTGGCTATTGCCAGTGTTTTGGAAGTTTTCCTGCTCGGTAAGGCCAAGGGCACTACCTTAAGCGATTGAATGGCCTAGCAAAGGTATCGGCAAAAAAATAATTACATTTATAGGACAGAGTTCTTGTAGCAATAAGAATAAAGTATCAGTTGCTCGGTACAGCTTAAAACGGCGATTATGAAAAACACCATATTTGTCTTGTTTGTGATAAGTGTTTTTTTTGGCTGCAAGCCAAAAGCGGAAAGTCAATCTTCCCATAGCGAAACGCCAATCGCCATGGATGAAGGAACGTTAAAAAAAATAGACATCCATGTACATTTTAAATATTCCAGGGAATACCTGCCCGCACTCTTTAAAAAATGGAATATGCAAGGTGTTCTGGTGGATGTTTACCGAGAAGACCCTAATGGTATCGTTAGAAGTTGGGATAATTACTTGACCCATGCTCAAACTTATCCCAAAATGTTTAGTTTATGTTCCGCGATTATCGGGGTGGGTATAGATGAACCGGATTATGCCAAAAAAACTATCGAACAACTAAGCCAGGAAATCGATTCTGGGGCCAGAATGGTGAAGGTATGGAAGAATTTTGGTATGGTAACCAAAGATGCCTCTGGGAAATATATTCAAATTGACGATCCCCGTTTACAGCCCATATGGGACTTTTTGAAATCCAAACAAATCCCGGTACTGGCCCATATTGCAGAACCTTTACAGGCTTGGCGGAAATTGGATCCCAAAAGTCCACATTATGGATATTATATGGGACACCCGCAGTACCACGCTTACAACTTTCCCGAGATACCGTCTTACGAGACTATTATTTCTGCGAGGGACAATTGGATTCAAAAAAATCCTAATCTAAAAATTTTAGGCGCCCATATGGGCAGTATGTCCCACAATGTGGATATGGTGGCGGAACGGCTGGACAAATTTCCAAATATGTACGTAGAGACAGCCGCTAGGTTTGGAGATTTGGCGAGTCAGGATAGCGATGAGGTAAAGGCCTTTCTCACAAAATATCAGGATAGGGTATTTTTTGGTACCGATTATGGAAATAGTATACCGCAAAGTTCCATTGAAAATGCCCAACTTAAGGAAGAACAAAGATTGCTTGATACCAATTATAGACTGTTATGGAATTACCTAAGTGGTACGGATTCCTTGGAGATACGGGGACAAAAAACCCGTGGCCTGGGCTTGCCTATCGATATCCTTAAAAAGGTATATTATCAAAATGCAGTAAACTTTTTAAAACTAAAATAGGGAGCGGATAATTAAACCACTGTCAATTTAAGATACAACATATTAAATGTAACAACCCATGAAAAGACATTGCTTGGCATTAGACCTAAAGAACGATGAGACCTTAATCGCAAAATATGAGGAATACCATAGGGAGGTTTGGCCAGAGGTATTGGACAGCCTCCAAGATTCCGGTATTTCACATATGGAAATCTATCGGGTCGGGAATCGACTGTTTATGATCATTGAGGTAGAGGATTCCTTCTCTTTTGATAGAAAGGCCCAAATGGATGCCGATAATGTAAAAGTTCAGGAATGGGAAGTACTCATGTGGGAATACCAACAGGCCTTACCTATGGCCAAACCAGGCGAGAAATGGTTGCCCATGGATAAGATATTCGACTTTAAGGCTTCCTGAATCCTATTCCATGGGATGTTCCTTTAGAAGTTCTTCCGCCAAGTAAAATCCTTCTTTGTCCTTGATGCTTTCCCGCACTTCTTTCACCTTATTTGGGGAGATGGCCGAAGCTTTATTGCCAAAACTGTTTCTGACGTAGGTCAGCACAGCGGCGATTTCCTTATCATCCAGCATTCCCCCAAAAGGAGTCATAGGGACTTGTCCTGGATAGGTCTTGCCCTTTACCTCTATTGGGCCCATAATTCCCTTTAAGGTAAGTTTTATAAGCCGGTCCTCGTTTCCGGTAACCCAGGGTACGCCAGCCAAGGGCGGAAATTGGGAGGCGGTAAGGCCATTACCGTCCGGCTGGTGGCAGGTAACACAAAAACCTTCCCGTTCATAAATTCCCTGCCCCAAAATGTAGAGTTCCTTTTCCTCACCCTCAAGGCTGGTCTTTAAACTGCCATCACCAAATTTTTCCGAATACCGTCCACCTTCTCCTAAATTATAACCGTTTAAATGGGCAACCGCAGCCTCATAAGGCAATTCCATCCAATCGTCCAAAGGCATGTTACCAGCGGATTGTAGAATTGGATTTCCAATTTCCTTGTCCAACCAGGATGCCGCTACAAGAGCTTCCAAACGGACGCGAGGATTATCATCTTGAACAGCCTTCAATAGCAGTTCGTCTTGATTATCGATTTGATGACCCACGTAACGCAATACTTTTACCGCTGCGGCCCTAGCCCGAAAATCGTTGGCATTCAACATTTGCTGTAGCAATTCATCGTCAACGGCATTGAGCCCCCAAGTTACCCATAAAGCCTCCAATGCGTGGTGCTCGTATTTTGGGTCGTTTTTATCCAAACCTTTGACCCAATCCTCCAATTTTGCCAATACCTGAGCCTTGTCTCTGGCCCTAAGTTCCCTCTTGGTGCGATACCTCGTGCGATATTCCGGTAGTTTTAGATTTTCCAAAAGTTCATCAATAGTGGCATCCACTATTTTTGCGGGCTTTACCAGAGGTCGGGATGGATAGGTAATTCGGTAAATCCTACCATGAACATGGTCGCGCAAGGGATCGCGGGCATTGTGTTGCATATGCCCTACCAGAACATTATGCCAGTCTACCAAGTACAACGAACCATCCGGGGCAAACTCCATATCTACAGGACGGAAATTGGTGTCCGTGGAGCTTATCAAATCCAACCTGTGCCGACTATTGTATCCTGAACTATTCGGGTCGTCGACCATGGTATGTTGCTTGGTCCCCAAGAAACCTATGGTATTGTTAATGATGATATCTCCCTGAACCTCATCGGGGAAATGGCGGCTGGAAATAAATTCCAGACCGGAGGTGGGCCGTACCCGATGTTCTTCCTGTATCAAATTTTTAGGTAAAGGGGAAGCCCTTCCGTATCGCGGTTTAATGCTACCTGGCATCATCCAGGTCATATCGGGGCCCGAAGTATGCGCAAAAAAGTTCTGTCCCCATTCATCAAAGGCAATACCCCAAGGGTTGGGAATTGGCAATTGTGCCGTTCGCTCCAGATGATTTCGTTGTGGACTGTACCGATAAAAGCCTCCATTCGTGCCCCTAACAGGACCATAGGCGGTTTCCACATTGGTATGCAAAAACACACCTTCTCCCATATAAATGGCCCCTGAGGGGTCTGCTGTAAAGGCCCCGGCCGTGTGATGTGTATCGTGGTCGTCAAAACCACTTAGGATAACTTCCGTAACATCCGCCTCATCGTCCCCATCGGTGTCCTTCAATAAAACAAGGTTGGTTCCCTGGGAGACATACACGCCTTCCGGAGCAAATTCAAATCCTATGGTCAAATGTAGACCGTCCGCAAAGGTAGTCTGCTTGTCAGCTTTACCGTCCTTATCGGTATCCTCTAAAATAATGAGTTTATCATTAGGTTTACTGTCCCCAGGCTTGTAGTGCGGATACGACGGCATAACCCCGACCCAAAGCCTTCCTTTATTGTCAAAGGATAACTGAACGGGATTGGCCAAATCGGAGAATTCCTGTTCCGAGGCGAACAACTCTATTTTATAGCCATCCGCGATTTCAAACTTATCCAACGCGTCCTGCCCATATAAATATCCGGCTTCCACATCACCCTGACCGGGATCATAGTTCGTTTTTACCGGTGGCAACGATCTGGTTTTGGCATCAGCAACGGCCAAGTCAACTATTTTGCCTTTGGTAGCTTCCCATATGGCACTATCGCGAATCGCTGTCATTTGGCGAATCTTTTCTATTTCAAAGGGATAGTTGGCCGGCCCAAAGGGATCGTAACGTCTTCCATAGGCATGTACCCCGTTGGGAATTTTAAAATCGTTATGCCAAAACCAATTTTTCTCCATCACTGCATCGTGTACCAAGTCGCGATTATCCCCAGCTTTGTTTTTTTGCTTCCCAAATACTTGATCTACCAGAAACTTGGCGAATTTTTGGTAGCCTAGATCATTTAGCTGGAAACCATCTTTTGTAAGGTTCTCTTGCGCATCCTTGAACCACTTCTTACTTGATTCAAATGCATTTACAAAAAGAACACTGTCCTTTGTGGCCACCTCTTCCATGGCTTGGGTATAAAGCGCCAGATTTTGATTTTCCCTTTGACCATTGGGTAAATCCATTTGAGAGGACAGATCTTCAAAGGCAATAGGAGATACCAAGGCCAATTGGGGTGCAGATTTTCCATTGTATTGTTGTTCCTTCGTGTGGTCAATGAAAGCTTTTAACTCATTTTTGTAGTTTTCCAGGCCTTCCGGGCCTTGAAACGATTCGCTATAGCCAAAAAAAGCAATGATTATATCCGACCCCAGCTGTGTAAGCCATTCATCTTCGGACGGGAAATGTCCTATACTACCGGACTTCTGGGCATACTCATCCTGAAATTTTTCCGCCCCGGGAAAGGCCCAAGGAGAATTCCTAGAAGAATGTGGCCTAAAACCAGGTGTATTTCCTGGATCACACATATTTCGAATAAATAAAAGGCTATCTGGATATCGCAACTGCATTTCTGTTTCGAAATGACCAAAATTTAGCATTCTGGAACCTAAGTTATTTCCTATTAAGACAATGTGGGAGTCTTTTTTCAATTCCAATACAGGGCCTTCCTTTTTACTACAGCCCATTATCAACAAGGCGAGGCAAAACAATAGTGCTTTTCCTTTGCTCCGATTTATCTTTCTGTTCATCTAAATGTTACTTTGGTTGATTACTTTTTATTTGAAGGTTACATGTATCCCCTCTTCTACCGATTTTTCACATGCCTCTATTATTCGTTGACACGTAATGGCATCGTCTAGAGTGGAAAGTGGTGCCGCATCTTCCCGTAAAACTTTATTGATAAAATGTGTTGTCGTATTTTTAATGGATTCCGGATAGCAGTAATACGTTTGCGAATGGGCCCCATTTCGATCGTTGATTACCCAATCCCGATAGCTATAACGCGTACTGCCCTTGGTACCGATTACCTTGATAATACAGGTCCATGGGTCACCGGCATGATCATCATTGGCAAAACTGGCACATAAATGACTTAAGGTTCCGTTCTGCATTTGAATGTTGGCCATAGCAACATTTTCTTGTGGCGCCAAGGTACCATCCACCGTATGCTTTAAACAAGATATGGTCTTTGGCTTTCCGGCCAAATAGAGCATGGTATAGCTATGGTGGGTCAAAATCTGACGAATTACACCGGGATACCTGGCCCTAATCTCATCCGCATGATGAATATTATACATCATGTAAAATTGTGTCACCTCCCCCAGTTTCCCATTTTCAATCATATCCTTTGCCCGACGAATCCCCGTTTCATAAATATAGTTATGAACGGGCATACATTTTATCCCTGCCTCGGCAACAGCTTTTTTCATGCGTTCCAATTCTTCAATAGTAGAAGCTGCCGGCTTTTCCACCAAAACATGTTTTCCCGCTTTAGCCGCCCTAATGGTATAGTCGCAATGGGTTTCCATATTGGTCAATATAAATACCGCATCAATATTAGGGTCATTGAGCAAATCATCTGCAGTGGCATAGGTCTTACAACCATATTGTTCAGCCTTTATCTCACCTTTTTCAGGGGTGCGATTCCAAAGTCCAACCAACTCTGAGCCCTCCAGACCATTGATGGCCTCGGCATGCAAATTGGCCACGTCACCAGCACCTAGTAATCCTATTCGTATTGTATTCATGTGCTTATCGAAAAATCTAAAATGTCCTTTTCCGCCATTTTCCTGAATTCTTGTAGCGACCTCCGTACCCCTTCGGCTATGGCGGTACGTGGTAAATCTTTAAATGTTCCATCTATTTTGGTATGATCCAAATCACAAATAAAAAGATTGGGGGGCGCATCATCGATTATGGAAAGCTTGGCAAACTTCCCCATACCCAATGCACTCGCCTGTTCCTCAACAATCTGCAGAAATGTTGGTATGGGTATGGTTTCCCCCTTTATGTTAAAGGCACCGAAACCGGAATACGATTGTAGCGTACAAGCCGCAAAGTGAGCGCCGACGTCCTCAACAAAATGATAATTTTCGCGTCCTTGATAGGGCATCTCAAAGGGTATCAATTTCCCTGAGACCGATCCCATGGCTATTGCCTTCATGGCATTGGTAGGCGCTGATGTCTTTCCCTTGTCCCTTCCTTTCCCATAGGTGGTATTGATCCGTAGGCAAACTGTGGGCACCTGAGTATTATCGAAGAACAAACGGGCCAAATGCTCTCCCGCCAGTTTCCAGATTCCATAATGATTCGGAGGCGCCAAGGGTACATCTTCAGTAATGGTTGCCTGTGGATACATAGACCGCATTCCATATACTGCTCCGGAACTTGCAAATACGAACCTTTTTAAATTTGGAAGCTTCTCCGCTGCATCAAAAAGAGCCATGGTGCCACCGGTATTGATTTCCATGCCACGGATATGATATTTAGAACAATCCGGACTTTGGTAGGCGCCCAAATGAATAATATGGGTAGGTTTTAGGCTTTGCATCACGGCATCTATGGCCTGGTAATCCGAAACGTCAAGGGTAATAAACTCTAAACGGGAATCCAGCTCCTCACCCAGCCATAACTTTAAGGGATCTGTATTATTAGATCGCGTGGCCACGACAATTTTACGGACTTCGGGGGACTGCAATAACTTGTAAATAGTTACTGAACCTATACAACCCGTCCCTCCTGTGATAAATATGGTATGCATGTATGTTGAATTCTGGATATTAAATGCTAGACTTTAGATATTAGATGTTGGACGTTAGATGCTATATTATGGACTGGTTCTCAATTTGAATTTTTAGTTTGATATACTAGGCATTGGCCAGCATAAAATGAAATCATATAACAATCCATAGCATGTTTAAAGTCTTAGGTCTTATATCTTAGGTCTTTGTGAAAAATCAGTTCATTTTTATCACGGCCTTTACATTGTTGGCCCTAATGGAATCCTCAAAAGCCTGTGTAATATTCTCAAAATCATAAAAATTGGTATAATGCTCCGATGGGAAAATACCGGTGACCATGAGTTTTTGGGCTATCATATAATCATCCCTGCAAGACCCCATGGATCCCCGCATATTCAGGGAGGTACGCGTAAGGTGCGTAGCGTTAATCTCTACTTCCTTGGGGTAAGTGGCAATGACGCAGATATCCCCTTCCGGCCGGACAACGTCTATGGCTTCGGTCAATACCTGAGGTACCCCGGAACACTCTATAAGCAAATCTACCTTACCGTAATTTCCAAAGGGAATGCCCTGATCATCTACAACACCCTTGGACAACTGGGCACTCAAAGTATTATCTGGAGAGACTTCAATAGTGATAAAACCCCGTTCCCTAGCCTTTTTTAAGCGAATATCCCGATCATGGGCTATTCCGGTAACGGCAACCCTTGCCCCTGCCGCCCTTGCCAATTCTGCGGACATAAGGCCTATAATCCCGCAACCGGTGACAACCACATCCTGCCCTGGCTTTATGTTGCACTTATTATTAAGGGCATTTACAATAATGGAGAGGGGTTCTACCAAAGCGCCCTGTTCCGGCGTAAGGCCATCGATTAAATGGACGACCCTATCTGACTCCAGTACCACCTGCTGACCAAATCCCCCGTTTCTATGAAATCCGATAATTTGTTTCTTGGGACACAAATTCCATTTGCCTACCATACAGGCCGGACAATTTTCGTCTCGGCAACCCAACATGGCCAAGGGGGTAAAAACATCGCCTACTTTTACATCACCATGTTCCCCGGGCCCCAATTCCAATACTTCGGCACTAAATTCGTGGCCTATTATCCTTGGGCGCTGTACCCAATCAAAATTAGGCTTTCCCAAGCTTGCACTATTATCCGAACCACAGATTCCGGTATAGAGGGTCTTGGCCAAAATTTCGCCTTCCTTCAATTCGGGAAGCTCCATATCCACTACAGAAGTATTGCTTGTAACGGAAACCCCGGAGTTAGGGTATATTCTCTCCTTTCCATGGAGACAAAAACCTTTTATTGCATTGGTCATTATGAACAAATTCTTTATTAATTTTTTGAAATGGAAGTTAATTTGGTTTTGGAAATTGTCGTTTTACCATTACCAATCGACACCTGTTTCCTGCCAGCTTTTTGATTTTGCGGAGTTCAATACCGCCTCGCAGACCTTTTGTGTTTCCTGGGCCTCTTTAAAGGTTGGGGAACAGGGCGTTCCATCCTCGATACTTTTGAAGAAATCGGCCACTTGGTGTACAAAACTGTGCTCATAACCAATGGAAAGACCGGGAACCCACCATTTATCCATATAGGGTTGGTCACCATCGGTTACATGAATGGATCGCCACCCTCGCTCTATGGATTCATTTCGGTGATCAAAATATTCCAAGCGGGTCAGGTCATGGAGGTTCCATTTAATGGAGGCATGCTCCCCATTGATTTCAAAGGTATAGAGGGCTTTATGACCCCTGGCATAACGTGTGGATTCAAAAAGACCCAGAGAGCCATTTTCAAAATGGCAATGGAAAATACAGGCATCGTCTATGCCAACCTTTTGTACCTCACCGGTCTTTGTATGCACTCGTTCCTTGATAAAAGTTTCCGTCATTGCGGAAACATCCTTAATGCCCCCGTTCAACCACATGGCCGTATCTATGCAGTGCGCCAAAAGATCTCCGGTGACCCCGGATCCGGCAGCATCGTTATCCAACCGCCATAAACCTTCCCCCCCTTGGGGAAGCTCTGGGCTAATGGTCCAATCCTGCAAAAAATTGGCCCTGTAGTGAAATATCTTTCCGAGTTTTCCAGCATCGATCAATTGTTTGGCCAAGGTTACCGCCGGAACCCTGCGATAATTATAATACACCGTATTGGGAACTCCAGCCTTTTCTACCGCGTCTACCATAGGTTGTGCTTCGGCCACGGTTCTGGCCAATGGCTTTTCACATAGTATTATTTTCCCGGCCTCTGCGGCAGCTATGGCAATCTCCGCGTGCATATTGTTGGGGGTGCAAATATCAATGGCATCTACGTCATCCCGGGCGACTACGGCCCGCCAGTCGGTTTCTATGGATTCATATCCCCATTGGTCAGCAAAGGCTTGCAACCGTTCCTTGTTTCGGGCACATACAACCTTTAGCACAGGTTTATGTTTCAATTCCGGGAAAAAATCGCCCAAACGTTTATACGCATTGCTATGGGTCCTACCCATAAAACCATATCCTATCAGTCCTATTCTCAATTCTTTTTTGTCTGCCATTTAGAGTAATCGCTATTAAATTATTTAATGTGTTTCATCCTATAAAATACCTGTGTTTCCTGTATTACTACCCCTCGTACCATCCGTGAAGCTCGCGTACCTTAATCATTGCCCCTAGAACATCGTTCCAAGTCTTAGGCTGCATCATAACTTCATTGGGAAACATGCAACCATCCCAGCAAATATGCTTGAACCTTTTAGTTAGGCTACCATCTTCATTTCGTAGCCAATGTCCGGCATCAACTGGAATGTCCAATTTCCCATTGGGGTCTGCGGCCTGGCAATGCCTACCGGTCTTATCATGGGAGCCCGCCCCGAATACGGTGCCATCGTTCTGGGCCACGTGAAAATCTATGGTCCAAGGTCGCAGCGCAGCTGTAAGGGTTTTAAGCCCTTCCGTTAAGGTGGCCCTGTCGTCCCACTGAAAATCTTCGGGAAGAATCCGCTCATCCGGTTTGTTATAGCCCAAAAGATATAATAAGGTATGTGCCATATCCGCTTGAAAACCTATATTTGGACGATCCACGGCTTCCAAGGTGTCAATCATGGATTTCCAACCGTGCATTCCGCCCCAACAGATTTCACCCTCCGCGGCCAGCGATTCCCCATAATCCGCTGCGATATCGCAAGCCTCCCGAAAGGTTTGTGCAATCAATTTTGTATTTCCAACCGGGTCTTGGGCCCAACTTTCGGGATCTATTGAGGAATCTATTCGAATAATCCCGTTTGGCCGAACCCCAATCTCACGAAGTTTTTGTCCTATCTTACAGGATTTGTGTACCTGCGTCACAAACTGTTTTCGTTCTTCTGAAGTGCCCATGGCAGACCCCCCTCCCGTTGGGGTCCAAACGGGGGCTACCAGACTTCCGATCTCCAAGTTTTTGGAAGTGGCCTTATCCGCCATTTTTTTTATGTCATCTTCCGAAGCATCGATGTCCATATGCGGGTCGAAAAGGAATAGATCAAAACCATCGAATTTTACTCCGTCCACCTCGGCATTGGCGGTAAGTTCAATCATGGTATCGATGTCTATAGGAGGCTCGGAATCCGGACCTTTTCCTACTACACCAGGCCAAGAGGCATTGTGCAATTTGGGATAATTGTTCTGTTGCATTTTATCTTCGTGTTTAGGGTATTGAAAATTTCGGTGTGTACGTACACTAAGTGGACTAAATTAGCTAAAATCATGTATTTCATGAAATAAATATTGTGGCTTTTTTAACAGCGGCCTTTATTTTGTGACAAACTAGTAAGACAACCGCAAAATAATTATGATAATATCAAAAAAGTAAGTAAACTTATACCTTGAATTGAAATTTTAGTATCGATTTTAATCAACCTAAACAAAAAACTTATGGAAAATACTGCTTCCGCCCCAATGATCAACGACAAAAGACTATTTTATGGTAGTTGTTTTGCATTGATCACTACGGCTTTATCATTTAGCATCCGTGCGGGGATCCTCCCCCAACTGGGAGAGGAATTGAGCCTATCCGCAACACAATTGGGCTTTATTAACCAAATGTGGTTTTTGGGCTTTCCTATATCCATGGTCATCGGTGGACTCATCTATCATAAGGTAGGTGGAAAGGCTATTATGCAATTTGCTTTCTTTGCGCATGCCATAGGAATCATTATGACCATTTACTCAGGCAGTTACACGGGCCTCCTTATTTCTACCCTTCTCATAGGACTGGGGAACGGATGTACCGAAGCAGCCTGTAACCCTATGATAGCCGATGCCTATGAGGGCAACAAAATGAGTAAGATGATGAATCGCTTTCATATGTGGTTCCCCGGAGGCATCGTTATTGGAAGTATCGTTTCCAAGATAATGACCGATATGGGCATGAGTTGGGAATCCCAAATTTGGGTCATATTGATTCCGACCCTGATTTATGCCTATCTTTTCTTTGGTCAGACCTGGCCCAAGGCAAAAGTCAAGGAGGGTGCTACCCTAACCGGGAACTTGAAAGCAATGATTTCCCCGTTATTTCTTTTTATGATCGCCTGCATGTCCCTCACTGCAATTTCAGAGTTCGGGCCCCAGCAGTGGGTAGGACTGATTTTGTCCAAAAGTGGGGCATCTCCAATGATTATATTGGCTTTAGTTACGGGAATTATGGCTGTGGCACGATATTTTGGTGGTGAAATGGTACATAAATTCGATCAAACCGGCGTACTCTTGGGATCGGCCGTTTTGGCTACTATTGGTATTTATCTGTTTAGTACCCAAACAGGGACTATGGCCTATGTTGCCGCCATCTTTTTTGCCTTAGGCATTGCCTATTTCTGGCCAAATATGGTTGGCTTTGTGGCGGATAAAATCCCTAAAAGTGGTGCCCTGGGACTATCCATCATAGGTGCCGTAGGGATGTTCTCATCATCTATTTTCCAACCCATCATTGGTAGCTGGATCGATGCGGACAAAGCTGAAGCCGCCGCTGCAGGTCTTACAGGAGATGAACTGGAATTGGTTTCCGGCCAAGCAACTTTGGAAACCATGACCCTGTTTCCTGGTATTTTGATCATACTATTTACCATTCTTTATTTTTGGATAAAAAATCGGAAGCCGGAAGCCGCAGCTGCGGCCGCATCATAACTATAAAAAATAGTGGCCATTCGGAATTGCAAGACTGGTCAAAAAAATAGAGATTTAGAATCACCCCCTGCCTATTACAGGTGGGGGTTGTTTCTTTTAGGAAATGGTATTGAAATCTGAAACACTGTACTAAATTGACATAGATGAAAATTGGAATGAATCTTTTGCTCTGGACCAATCATGTGACGGAAGAGCATTATCCCATTATTGACGATTTAAAGGAAACGGGATACGACGGCATTGAGCTTTACATGGGCGATGGCGATGTGGCGCATTATTCCAAGTTGGGAGATCATTTGGCCCAATTAGGCCTAGGTGTAACTACGGTAACCGGGTTGAGTCCGGAAGAAAACATAGCGAGCCCCGATCCGAAAATCAGGCAAACGGGACTCGACCGATTAAAGTGGGCCATTGACAATGGACAAGCGTTAAGATCTGAAAACATATGTGGCCCCTTGCATTCCAGTTTTGCGCATTTTACCCGGCAACCTCCAACGCTGGAGGAACGCCAATGGAGTGCCGAAATGTTAAGCAAAGCGGCAGAGTATGCCGCCGAAGCCGATATTATGTTGGCCCCGGAAGCCTTAAACCGTTTTGAATGTTACCTGTACAATACTATGGCGGACCTTAGGACCTTGGTAGAGGCCGTGGACCATCCAAACCTGGGTGCTATGTACGATACACACCATAGCAATATTGAGGAAAAAAGTCAATCCAAGGCACTAAAGACAATAGCACCCCATTTAAAACATGTACATATTAGCGAAAATGATAGGGGCACCCCTGGGAGTGGGCAGGTACAGTGGGACGATGTTTTTACAACCCTGAAGGAAATAGAATATGATGGATGGTTGACCATTGAGGCCTTTAGTACGATTATTCCGGAATTCGCAAATGCCATCAATGTATGGCGCGATTATTCCCCTATGCAGGAAGTCTACCAAAAGGGATTGGAGTTTATAAAAAAAGGAATGGGGATTTGAAGTGGTAAGTGGTAAGTGGTAAATGAAAAAACAAAATTTAACCGGTAACGAATACCGAAATACATAACTTGAAAGTCAATCGATAAATATGAAGAAACTATCTACCCTTTTGCTCTGTGCGCTGTTAATGGCCTGTGGGCAAAAAACGGAAAAGAAAGAGACAGAAGAGACGGTGAAGGCGCCGAAGCAGCTATTGACCTTTAAAGGGAAGGGTGATACCGGAAAACATGTAGTCCTGGTTTCCGGGGATGAGGAATACCGGTCCGAGGAGGCACTACCCCAATTGGCCAAAATATTATCCGAACATCACGGGTTTACTTGTACCGTGTTATTTGCCCAACGTCCGGATAGCCCCGGTATAGTTGACGCCAATTACTTAAAAAATATCCCCGGACTGAAAGCCTTGGATACCGCTGACGCTATGGTGCTATTTACTCGTTTTAGGGCATTACCGGATGAGCAAATGAAACCCATTGACAATTATCTCAAAGCTGGAAAACCGATAGTTGCCATCAGAACGGCTACCCATGCTTTCAATTTCGCAGAGGATTCCACCTCTAATTACGTACATTATGGAAATTATTATAATGGGGAAAAGAAGGAATGGACCGATGGTTTCGGTCGTTTGGTCTTAGGCGAGAAATGGCATACGCACCATGGCCACCATAAACATCAGAGTACCCGAGGAATTATCCCGGAAGAAACCAAATCACATCCCATTACCAATGGTATCGAAAACGGTGAAATTTGGGGCTCCACGGACGTATACGGTGTTAGACTACCTCTGCCAGGAGATGCGGAGCATGTGGTCTTAGGCCAGGTTGTCAATCGAAAAGGAGAATATGATGAGAACGATGTCTTTTATGGCATGAGGCCTACCGATGATGAAATCGCTACGGTTAATGACAAAGAAATTACGGTTAACGAGACCTTAATGCCAATTGCCTGGACCAAAAGTTATCAAATTCCAAATGGCAAAATGGGGAAAGCTTTTACTTCCACTATCGGCTCCTCCAGTGACCTAATGAACGAAGGTGTCCGGAGACTTTTGATCAATGGGGTATTTTGGGCGTTGGATATGCCAGTACCCGAAAAAGCCAATGTAAATCTAATTGGTGCGTATGATCCCTCCGCCTATGGGTTTCAAACAGATGAGTACTGGTTGGAAAAACAATTGAAAATCGAAGATTTGGAATAAAGACATTAAAACATCATCAAAATCATTCTTGTTCTTGAATGTATTCGAGGATGTCCCCAGGTTGACATTCCAAAACTTCACAAATGGCCTGAAGGGTACTGAAGCGAATAGCCTTTGCCTTTCCCTTCTTTAAAATGGAAAGATTGGATATGGTAATCCCTACTTTTTCCGAAAGCTCGGTAAGAGACATTTTTCGTTTGGCCAACATAACATCAAGATTCACAACAATGGGCATGCTCTTTTCTTAAATAGTTAAATCATTTTCTGCCTTTAATTGTGCTCCGATACGGAATGCCTCCGCAATGACTAAAAGGAAAAGAGATATGAATAAAGAGTTTAGCGTAACCCAAGAAAACAGGTTAAAACTTGTAAATACCATGCCAGAAAATTCCAATCTATCACTGAAATAGGATGCAGAAATTACCGTTCCCAATCGGTCTAGAATAAAAAACACAATCCCTAACAACCCAATATACCTTAATCGAATAGCGTTTTCCACAATGAAAAATTTTCCTATTCGCACTGAATCCAGGATACGAATTGTCAACCGCAAAGAAAGAAGAAAAAGAACTTTGATCAAAAGGGCTATAAAGCTGTATATGGCCAAAAACCCTCTAGGAACTTCATCTGACATAATTGCTCCGGTTGCACCTCGCATATAAAACTTTGCGGCCGAATCATCATTAAGTGTTTTTAGAGAACCCTCATCAGCAAAGGAAAACATCACGGGAAAATCCATATGACGTGTTGGACCACCGGTAATAAAAATGAAAATGCTGTAAATCAGCCAGATAATCACTCCGTGTGCAAAAAGAAAAAAACCAATTCTAAGCACCCATAATAAAAACTGAATAAGAGCACCGCCATAAACTCTATTTTTCACTACCATAACAACGAATTTAATTATAAAAAAACAAAAAATTATTGAAAAACAATAAATAATTACTGTTTTTTAATAAAAAATAGCGATTAGTGGGAAGCTTTGGGATTGATGAAAACTTAAAGGGCAGCAATTGCCTACCTATCCATAATGAAATCCTTTTCTATATTATACGGCTCAAATCAACGGATATAGCTCCGGATGTTCTGAAAATCTTTTTCGAAGTGCTCTTATGGTATCCACGAATTGTTTGCAGGCTACCAAGGGGTCTCCCCCTATACGCCATCCTTGTGTGGAAATGGGACCGGTATAGCCAAATTCATAAATTTTGGCAAGCATCCAGGCCATATCTATCTGACCTTCGTTAAAACGAACTGCCTGAAAATTGGACGGTGAAAAAATCCCATTGGTGAGGACCACATAATTTAAGCGCTTCATATAGTCATTTTTTAGGACTTCATCCAATTCATCCGAAGCCGCATTGGCATACCAATGATGGGAGCAAAAAGAAGGGCCTATGGTGTTCGCTTTGGCGCCTTTCAATATCCTAAAGGCGGACTGGGGCGTGTCGCATATCCAATGGGTATGCGGGTATAGTGCACCAACTATCCCATAGGATTTACAGGCTTTGTCAAAAGCAGCGACTATTTTGTAGGCACGTTCCCAATGCCTATCTTCCGCCCTAGCCGAACCACTTTCGGCAATAGTATCCCCTATTAACTCTCCGCGTCCACTCAAGGACAGAGAGTAGTAAGGCTTTATGGGCAATTGGGACAAGGCTTTTACGTTATTTACAATTTTGTCGATTTCCTCATCGATTTCGGGTGCTTTCCCATCTATCACGGCCTGGGTGGTACCATGAAAGCCCATAACCTTAAAACGTGTCTTAAAAAAAAGGTCGCTAACTTCATTCCAGGTATCCGTTTTGGTATTTAACCCAACAAATTCAAATCCATCAAAACCTGCATGATCGGCCGCCGCTAATTTTGCCTTCCAGGAATAGGATCTTCGATTTCCTATATGAAAATTATCAAAGAGCACCAGTGGATTTTGGGGTAAATCCTTGATTTTTTTATCTCCGGGAAACTCTTGTTCTTTCTTATTGGACGCATTACTTTGTATAGGTACACCTATGGCCATACCTGCCGCAGTTCCGGCCACACGTTTTACAAATGTTCTTCTATCGCTCATAAATCTCTATTTTAAATGGCTTAGAAATGTGATTAAATCGTTGAATTCCAATGGGGTCATGGTCCTTTCCAGCCCTTCGGGCATCAAGGAACTTTCCATGACCCCATAAGACCTAGGATTTTTGAATGTATCGTATTCCCCATTCGTGTTCATCAACTCGGCATAGTTGAGATGTACATCGATCTGTCTTCCCGTATGTCTAGTCCCTTTAACATCTACCAAATACCAGCCCTGCCATTCCGGGGAAATTTCCAATGAGGGTTCCAAAACCGCAGAGACCAATTGCGAAATGGATTTACTACCTCCAATATTGGACAGCTCAGGTCCAAAAGACCCTCCCCAACCGTTTATCTTATGACAAGTTGTACAGAGGCCTACCCTATTTTCAAAAACCAATCGCCCAATTTCAGAATCTCCGTTACCCGTTGCTGTTGCATACGCAGTTTTATTCAACGGGGGTGTACCATCTTTGTCACAATTATTCCAAATGGAAAAAGCAGTTTTCGAAATTTGGTTTTTCGAATTTGCTATCCATTCTTCAATCCCGCTTTGCGTTGCGTCGTCCAGTCCTGTCGCACAGAGATACTTCAGGGCAGCATATTGCAGGATTTCATCATTTTCCTTAAGCATACCCACTACCCTATCAATGTATTTTTGGGTACTATAACTCAGCTCCTGAAGGGCTACTGATCGCGCAATTGGCATGAACTCAGTATTGAAGGCAATGTTCCTGAGGGCATCGCTAAAATCCCCTCCCGGTATTTTTTGAACGGCCTTTATAAGGGCAATCTGAAGTTTCCCATTCCCGGCATTCCCAAGTAGCTCGGCGACAAGTTCCCTATTCGAAGTAAAATCCGACAAATAGGGCAAAGCCATGGCCTTTACTTCCTCGCTTATCATCGGGTTCTTCAAAATATCCTCAATAAATGATTTGGGCAACGCTCTTGGAATTTTGGAACTTCTCCCGGATTTTTTCCTCATGCCATCTATAAAATCGGGTTGCAAATGGCGAACGGTTGCCAGAAAAGTCTCGAAAAGTTCCGGTCGTATTTGGCTTTCCCTCAATGCACTTAACAGATAAGGCTCCATTTCGGTGATGCCTTTTTTAGCGATATACATCAAGGTCATCCTTTGAATATCCTGATTTTCATCCCTCAACAAAGAAAGCAAAACCGTTCTATTCAGATTTTCCTTTACCTTAAATAGGGTTAGCAGACCCTGCAAGCGCAGGTGGGAATCATTACTTTCTACCAAAGGAAGTAACTCTTCCAACCCTGCATTTTTTGCCAAGAAATGCCGGGTCACAGCCAATTCAAAAGGGTCCTTTGGTTTGAGGTCCGTAATAAGTTGTTCTATGCTTCTGGTATCTTTTTTAAATCTATTGATTTTAGGGCCGGAATAAGGTTGTTTTGCGGTAACTGATTTGGAACTTACTTTCCATAAACGCCCATTACCGTGATTGGGATACTCCCGTAAGACCCAATCGGTGATAAACAAATCTCCCCTACTATTTGTAGCCAAGGCAACGGGATGAAAAGAGGAATCTCCCTGAATTAAAACCTCAGGAATACCTTTTACAGAGGAACCATTTTGGTCCAAAGGAATATGAACCATATTGTTCTCCTCCCAAATATTCACCAACATCTGAGAAGCGTATGAGTCTCCAAAATTAGTAAAACTCGCATCGATCATGGCGCAAGGTGCCTCTCCTAAAGGAGCGGAAAAAGGCAATGTTCCCGGTAACTCCCCATTCCATGAAGAAAAAGGATGAATACCGCTTCCGCCATATACCGACTTGTATCCGTAATCCCCGCCAGGTACAATTTCGATCAATCGATTTGGGCCGCGGCTATCAGGGTCGTTATCGGTTACAAAAAGTCGACCTTCTCCATTGAACTTTAAGTCAAACGGATTCCAAAAACCGGTGGCTATCTCCTCCAATTGGCTACCATCAAGCTTACATCGAAAAACATTACCACCATCACCGTATCCCTCGATTTGCGAACCATCGGTTCCCTGGATAGTCCAAGGGTTTCCCCCTACATTTCCCCTTGAGACGTAGAGCCAATCATCTTCACCAATGGCCAGTCCTAAAATCCCCGCATGATCGTAGACATTTTGAGGTTCTACCATGGCAACTAGCTGTTTTTTCGAATCACTTACACCATTTTTATCCTGATCAAGATATTGGAATACACCATTTTTAGTGGTCAAAAACAAACCGTGCTCCAAATCGTAATGCAGATTCATACCATCTTCTATACTATCCGCAAAAACCGTCCATTTCTCTGGGATACCATCACCATTTTCGTCGACCGATTTTTTTATCAGATCAAATTTCGGTCCTTGATAGTCATCTGGAGGAGTATGGGTGTGGGATTCCAAAACGTAGACGGCATCCCTTGCATCAATAGCCATCCCTATCGGCGTCTTAACGCTTGGATGTTCTGCAAGCAATTGTATGGAAAGATTGGGATCATGGAGAATAATACCCTTATTTGATAAGGGCTCTCCTGCACAGGAAACAAAGAATACCACAGTGCAAATTATGCTCAAATTAAAGGCAAGTTGCAGTGAGGATATTACGTGGTAAAAACTCCTACGAATCAATTTTTTGGTTTATTCCGTGGAGGTTTAAAGTACAGATTTTGAAAGTGCCTTCAAAACCCTTTTCTATCATAAGCCAACCATTTTTTTGCAGGGAAATCTATACTTAGGCTAAAGTGGTTCCTTTTCCGGACTCAAGGCATGTATGGTATTCTGAATAGTGCCTTGTATAGGGGCTCCATTTTGAGAGACCAAATTGTAGTCGATAGTCATTACGTCCACAGGCTTTATATCCGGAATATAAAGCTTTACGGTTTTCCCATCATTAAGTAGTTCCACTTTGGAGATGTCCAAGGTGAGTTCGTTATAACGATCAGAGCCATATTTACTACTTCTAATAAGGTTCCAAGTCCTTATCCCATAATTCCCAAGGTCCTTGGCTATGTTTTGGTCCAAAGGTTGGTCAAAGGCCAATTGAACGGATGAAGTTGCTACCTTAAGCCCGATGGGAAGTGTGAACGGTTTTCCGGTATATCGGATCCGGTAAAGTCCTCCGCCCCGTAACATTTGGTTGGTACCCCAGGCCGACATGCCACAAGCATATAATTGCCCATCACCGGGGTTGAACCTTCCGCGCATAACGCCCGTCAAAAATTTGACCCCGGGCAAATCAATAACCCCTCCCTGCATCTGGCCCTTTACTTTTTCGTGAAGCACCAACTGAATCTTGCCATAACCATAAGAGAAACTCAACAGACTTCCATCTAATGGACCCCATTTTTCACTATCCACCCATAAGAGTTCGGATGGGGAACGATCAAATTGCATATCTACCCAGACCATAGGTTGTTCCATGGCTACCCTGGTCGTGTCCTTGGGTGGGCCATATCCCCACATATTACCGTAAAACTTACCTTTTCCATCAACCCAGTTGATACGGTTCATTGGATTCCAAAACCCTTGTTGATCAGTGACCAAAAAACTGCCATCTGGATTAATACATACCCCATTGGCCGCCCTAAAACCAGTGGCAATGATATCCGTTCGGGAACCATCCCTACTCACTTTTAACAGGGTACCGTGTTGGGGTACCAAAGCCTCCCTTGCATGACGGCCACTTTTAGCATAGTAGAGATTGCCTTGTTCATCGGCCTGTAGCCCCATGGCAAACTCATGGAAATGATCGGTTACTTGATGGTCATGATTAAAGCTTTCGTAGAAATCGGTTTCATTATCTCTGTTAAAATCATGCAACAACACCAATTGGTCCCTACAGATTACATAGATATTACCATTAAGGACTTTGATACCCAGCGGTTGAAAAAGACCCGAGCCAATTCGCTGCCATGTTAGTTGTCCCGTATTAGCGGTAAGCCCTTCAATTAACCATACATCACCATCCGTTGCACAGACCACAGCTTTATTCGGATCTTCCAAAAAGTCAATACCACTTAATTTCATCCTACAGGCCCATGGATTGTCGAAAGGTGGAGTCAATTGATCTACCGCAAAAAGCCCATCCTCATTTCCTGTGGTGATCACGGTTTTGATTTCCTCAGGATAATGTGAGGGACCGCCCAAGGTATATGGAGTCAAGGATTCCGGGGGGCTTGAAGCGGCCAAATTATCCAAGTCCATTACTCCCGAATCGGCGATAAAAAGCTTGAGATTCAACGCAATTCCAGGTTGTACCTTGAGTATTATGTACCCTTCTTCCTCTCCCAGTACCCCACCCTTGCCGGCAAGGGCCACCTTATTCGTTACTGGTGCCACTTTCATTTTTAACTCACGGTTGGAACGCCCAATATTCAACGTTCGGGTAAAGATGGTTTCCCCATCCCGTTCCAACATGCCTAATTCTTCCAGAATGTCTGTATTTCCGATGGTATAGGAAATAATGCTATGATTTTCATAGTGATAGAGGCCTTTATAATCTGCCCAAGCTTTGGGTAATGGTCCAAAAGCCCTACCATCCCGTGCCCGAAATCTCGGGTCTTCAAAAGAACCGGTCTCGGGATTGGCCCATCCGGGGCCTACCGGGGTCTCAAAATGAAGTTTCCCGATGGTCCGGGGATAGGTCTCATGTTTGTCATTCAGAAGAATCCCATCCCAGTCTATAAACCCCGCTCCGGTCCATCCCCCGGCAACACGCATTAGGTCATGATCAAATAACATCCAGGCCTTGCCTTTGGATACTCCCCCTTCACCTGGGTCCAAACGTATGGCAATGCCCTTGTAGGCAAAATTATTCTTGCTGTAATCCTCATCGGGATATGGGGTCGGCCCTGGTGAATGATACCGTTCCGGACCGGTTTCCTCATCGACCAATTCATAGGTGTTGATCAAAAAGTCTCCATAATCCATGTCCGACCACGGTTGGTAGGGTTTGGCTTCCGGACCTCTTGAAGTTCCTTTCGGCAAACCTGCCAAATAGCCCGGGGAGCTCGCGACATAGGTCTCCGTTTTGTTTTCCTTGATATATTTATGGCGTATATAGGAAATGACATCGTATTTTTCCTGAGGTGTTAATGTTGGTTGCGGCGGCATGGAACCATAACCCCGGCTTACGGTCTGGTACATGGAGAAAGGGTCGCTACCCGTTTGTAACGATTGTTCCCAAAACTTGGTGGACAATGGGATCGAACCTTCTACCTCTTCCGTTCCATGGCAGTTGATACAATTGGCGGAATAAATCCGTTCACCTCTTTTGTATCCTTCCCGATCCGCGCTCGCTATGATTCCTGCATGGTCTATGTTAATTTCGGATTCCGAAAGATCCGATTCGGAAAGTACATAGGCAATATTGGAGCGATCAATTTTAAAAAACTCATCGGAGAGCTTTGTAGCCTTAAATGGAAAACTCTCATCATCCATTCTGAGTGCTCCAGAAAAACTATTCTCCGTAAAGGTACCTTCCAACTTGGCCTCATTTCCAAAAAGTTCAAAATTCGCCGAAAAATGGTCCGATGTAATGGAAACATTTTCGAGATTGAATGTTCCCCAATCCAAGGAAACTAACGATGCCCGATCGTTACCTTGGGATTTTGCCAAATTTAGGGTGCCTTGAGGATTCTCGTCCCCAAAATCTATTTCATAGCTCCAAGATTCTTCGATAACCTCCGAACCACAACCGAGCATAGTTAGGAAGGCCCAAAAAACGCAAGTCCGAAGGATGTATTGGGCAAAGTTACTTTTTCGTGAATACCATCTTTCCTTGGTCTTGATTAGCAGTCCCATATTTTTATTGTGTTGAAACGGTTCTTGGAAGCGGGAATTTATCTTTATTCGGATAAAGCCCATCCCTTAAAAATAAAAAAATAATGGACTTCCAATGCCTAAGGCAGTATCAATGATCAGCGCAAAGGTGATTTTGCAATTGTTGAAAGACTTCGGTAGGTGGTATTTGTTCATGGAAGTTCGCTGAAGTGTTGTTCGTAATAAAAATGGGATAGTCATCCGTATGTTCAGGAACCCTGCCATGTGAACCTTTTATTAGACTTGCATCCAAAGGAATAATATCCATTACCGTTCGGAAGCCTAATTTCTTTTTAACAAGTTTACCGATTACCTTGGCCATGACCCATTTATCCCTGGGGTCCGTATGCATTTCCACAGGGTCGTATCCCGGTTTTTTGTGAATGTCAACCATACGGGCAAAATCCGGGGCCTTGGCATCATCCAACCAAAAATAATAGGTAAACCAAGAATCCTTGTCCGCTATTACCACCAAATCGCCACAGCGGTCATGATCTAAATGTGCTTCCTGTATTTCTTTTTCGGATAATACGTTTTCTACACCTTCCACTTTTTCCAAAATCCCACGTACTTTGGATTTGATAGAGCTATCATTGAGATATACATGAGCAATCTGATGATCCGCCACGGCAAAGGCCTTGCTCGCACCGGGATCCAAAAGTTCCAATCCTCTTTCCATGCGAATGTTAACGTAACCCGCTTTTCGAAGTATTCGATTCAGGTGTACCGCACGGTTAACGTTTGTAATTCCATACTCGGAAAGCAAGATAATATTCGCTTCTTGCTTCCGATAGTGTTCCACTAATTGCTTGACCACGGCGTCAATCTCCTGTAAATCCTTTGATATAATGTCAAAATTAAGACCATAGCGTTGCAGGTTGTAATCCAGATGGGGAAGGTAGACCAGCGTAAGCGTAGGATTATAAAGTTCATCCGTTCTTAGCGTGGCATCCGCTATCCATTGGCTGGACTTTATAGAAGTCTTAGGGCCCCAAAAATGGAATAACGGAAACGTTCCCAATTCCCCCTGCAGGGTATCGCGTAAGCTCGAAGGGTGCGAATAAATATCGGGTATCTTTCTTCCATCCGCCAAGTAATTGGGACGTGGCGTTACATTGTAATCCGTATTGGCGTACATATTATACCACCAAAATAGATTGGCGCTCGTAAAATTCGGGTCTTGCTTTTTAAGCGTGTCCCAGATTTTTTCGCTTTGGACCAACTTGTTGGATTGCCGCCAAAATTTCACCTCGCATTCGTCCTTAAAATACCATCCGTTACCAACGATACCATGTTCTGAAGGGTATTTCCCAGTGAGATAGGTGGATTGTGCGGAACAGGTAACAGCAGGAAGCACAGGTTGAATACATGTTGATTTTCCTTTTGCCAAAAAGGATGCTATAAAAGGAGTATGTTCTCCAATAAGTCGTTTGGTCAGTCCCACTACATTAACCACCACCGTCTTTTGCATGGGATTACATTCTTTCCTTTAACCAGTTGATTTCCCGAATTATCGATTCCGATAAATCGCGTTTTAACCCCTTAGGGAGCACATCCCAGGTATAGGTCTCAATTTCCAGATGTTCGGAAACGGAATGTTCCTTGAGATAGTCGATCACCTTTACGATATGGTCCTGGGTAGAAAATAAGGTATCAAAACGCTCCAAAAAAATCGGAACATGAAAGTGGGCCCTTAATTCGGTAAAATCGTTTTTCTCCTCCAAAACTATAGGCAAATCGTTATAGGTCTTCACCTTCCCATCCTCCTTTTTTTCCGTAACTTGATGTAAATAGGTCGGTTCATCAAAATGGGAAAGGGATGCCCAAATCGCGTCTTGATCCCTTTCATCGAAAAGAATTTTTAGAGCGGCGCTAACTTGAATCTTTCCCACTTGGATTCCTTCCTTGGCAAACTTTTGAAAAGTATATTCCGGTTCTTCATAGGCCAAGGAAAAATGGCAAATGTCGTAGCATACTGTTATATATTTTTTAATTAATCTCTCCGCCTCAGCTTCGTCAACACGGATTGTATCCTGAAGGACTGGAATAGCTATCGGGAGCAAATAATCTGCAAAGAAACCAAGTACTTCTTCGCTGTTTTCCAGAAGACCATCGGGTTCCGGTTCTAGGTCCAGATGCAAATATTTACCGGTACCGGACTCCAGGTCGTAAAGCTGCAAAACAATTTCGGATAGATGTCTCGCCCCTGTTTCAAAAGCCTTTCTTTTTAAGTCTTTGGTAGCATACCAATATTTGTAACTGATCGGCGAGGTAGAAATTCCCCCGGACATTCCACTGGGAAGTAATTCGGCCAACTGCTCAAAAAGACGTTTAGTATAGGTAACCCTTTCCCGTGTGGTCCAATCCGGAGCATGTACCTCTTCCTTTACCCGTTCACCATGGAAATTGCCATAGGGGAATCCGTTCATCGTAAAAACGTAAAGACTATGGCGTTCCAACCACCCTTTGAATTCCGTCAAATGACTGGCCTCATCAAGTTCCTCACTGGCCTTGTTGGACAAACGCAGGCCTAGTCCAAAAGGTCGATCGGGAGACACCTTTGCCTTGATGCCCGGAACGAATTCCTTTAAACTAGTAAAGGTGCTCTCCCAATTTGATCCAGGATGGATATTGGTACAATAGGTAAGCTGATGAGTTCCGTTTACATCCATTTTGGTTAGTCCATTTTTATTTTGCAACTGTCGTTTAGAACCGTAATGGCATGTTGCATAGATTCTATATCTATCTTGTTGACATCAAGCTTTTTTCCAATTTCAGAGATTAAGGTGATACAAAGCTCCCCTCCCAAATGCTCCCTAAATTCCTCAATTCCTTGCAATAATTCCTGTATTTCCTTTTCAGTTTCCACGGGAATGTGTACATCGAGCCCAATTTTTCGCATAACGGCCAAAATACGTTTTTGGGTATCTTCGGATATAAGGCCCATTAGCCGTGCATAGGTTACATCCAGCGCTATTCCCTTTGCCACCGCCTCACCATGTCTAAGGTTGTAGTTGGACATCTGCTCTAGTTTATGGGCGGCCCAATGGCCAAAGTCCAAGGGTCTGGAAGAACCACTTTCAAAGGGGTCGCCCCCACGGGCAATATGATGCATATGCATTTCGGCGCATTTATAAATCACATCTTGCATGGCGGCCATATCCCTATTCCCCAATTTTTCGGCCTTATCTTCAAGGTAATTGAAAAACTTTTTATCCTTGATCAAGGCTACTTTTATGGCTTCGGCTATTCCTGCTATCCAATCCCTATGTTCCAGGGTTTTTAGAAAATCCGAATCATTGATTATAGCATAGGGTGGCGCAAAAGTGCCCAGAAAGTTTTTCTTGCCAAAGCTGTTGATGCTGTTTTTTACCCCCACCGCGGAATCGTTCTGGGAAAGCACGGTGGTAGGAACGCGGATCAACTTTACCCCGCGGTGTGCAATCGCTGCGGCATAGCCGACCATATCTATCACGGCACCCCCACCTATGACTACCACAAAGGAATGTCGGCATATAGCGTTCGTATTGATTTTCTCCAAAACGGAAGTGACATTCCCATAATCATTTTTAGACTGCTCCCCTCCGGCTATGATCAAACTTCCGGTATATTGTATGGTATCAGGATACTTACTGCAATAGTCTTTAATCTCCTTATGCAGTTCAGGATGATATTCATGAACACCCTTGTCAAGAACAAAAAGTGCTTTTACCGTATCATTCACTTTATATTCATCAAAAATATCCCTGAACAAGGTATTATCGGTACTAAACAGCCTTTGCGTAAAATGTAATTTATACGCATACGGTACGGCAAAGGACTGTTCTATAAATTTTGAATGCATGGGTTTGGTTTAGGTAACGGCAAAAAGCTTGGACAAAAATATAGATAAAGGCAGTAATAATAATAACAAAAGACCATACCACCAAACAGAAAACCCGACGGCCAAGGAAGCATCTAGGACGATTAGGGAAAGTACCCCGGCTATTACCGCTTTTTTTATGTTTTCCGGAGAATTTGTGTGGTATGCACGAACCAAAGGCTTAAGGACCAAAAAAGCAAAGAGCGCCAAAAAAGGAACTGCCTGCAGTATGTTATCGGTTTGGGACATAATTAAGATGATAACAGCTAAGATAACTAGATTATACAATACTCCTGCCCAAATGATGTGGTTCTTATTATTTCCGTGCACCTCGCCCCTACTTATGAGCGTAATCGCAAAGATATATACCAAAGGAATTGCGGCATACCACCACTGGGCAGCCCCTCCCAAAATAGACATTCCCAAAATAAGGTTCAATCCTCTGCATAATCCCATGTTCAAAGGGCCCAGAAGACCATCCTTTTTCGAAAACGAGTCATAAAGGACGATGAAAAAAGCCAAAACGATGGAAATGAAACCGCTGAACGGCCCGCAAAAAAAAGCCAGCAGTATACCCAGTATCAATAAAAATGTTCCATAAACGGCCGCCGATTTCAAAGGAATCAGTCCACTGGGAATTGGTCTTTCCGGACGCTCTACCTTGTCCAGATCCAAATCGAATACATCATTAAGGACCACCCCGCCCGCATATAAAAAGACCGATGCAAAAACCAAAAGCATCGTTTTGGTTTTTGCGTCAAAGTCGATAAAGTCATGGGAGAGCGCCCCTGCAATTGCGACACCTGCCAAAATATCAGCGGCAGCCGTGGGTAAATTCGCCGGACGGGCCAACCGCAGGTATCCCTTTAAAATGTTTCGCATCTACACGATTTTATCCGAATCCACCTTAGGGACCTGACCGCGTAGCACGCTGTTGTCATTGTATAATTTGGTCTGGTCAATACCCTTGGGGGTCAACCAATCCGACTCCTTCATCTTTCCATTTTTCCCGTAAATATCCAAGGCGTTTTGATAACAGGTCTTAATCACATCCTCTTTCGCAATACCACGTTTCAGCATTAGGTTTCCGGTTTTGGGGACCGCCAATGGATCACTAACGCCCCAATCTGCCGAGCTATCCACAATGATATTCGTGCTACCGTATTTTCTGACTACTTCTACCATGCGTTCATTCCCCATTTTTGTCTTGGGGTAGATGGTAAAGGCCGCAATAAAACCCCTATCCAGTACCTCTTGCACCGTTTCCTCATTGTTATGATCAATAACGACCATTGCGGGGTCCAGACCATGTTCCAAACATACCTCCATACTTCGGATGGTACCTGATTTCTTATCGCGATGCGGCGTATGCACCTGAACTACCATTCCCAATTCCTTGGCCATTTCCAATTGAACCCGAAAATATTTATCCTCCGCAGGGGTTTGGTCATCGTACCCTATTTCCCCTATGGCTACTACATTTTCCTTATGGAGATATAAGGGCAATAACTCAATTACTTCTTCCGCCAAGGCTTCATTATTGGCTTCCTTGGAGTTTAGACCAATGGTACAATAATGTTGTATACCAAATTGACTGGCCCTAAAGGGCTCCCAACCTACCAAACTGCTGTAATAATCTTGAAATGAACCTACTTGGGTACGTGCCTGTCCCAACCAAAAAGAAGGTTCTATAACCGCCACAACTCCGGCTTCTGCCATAGCTTCATAATCATCCGTGGTCCTGGACGACATATGAACATGTGAGTCAATAAACATCATTTTTTCTTCCATATTCAATCTTTTAAGGTTTTCCAACTCAGTATTTTATTTGTAATCTGCTCCTGCAAACCGGGATAACCTGCCAACAACTTCTTGGCCTCGGGCTTATCCGAATGATAACAGCATAAGGCTCCCGCCCTGTTCTCCATACAATTGGCACTCTCCAACAAGCGCTCCATGTCCGTTAAAAGCCCATTATTCAGGAATCCGGAAACCGGACGCCAAAAATAGGGGTCGATATCCCTGGAGGCCGCCCATCGTTCGTGGGCATAATCGGAAATAATGCGGGCCAATTCTTTGTTCGCCCTCTTGTCAATATCCAGTATTGCACTCAAATCCCCTTGCATAAAAGCTGTTTTGAGATACATCTGGTTCCATTGTTGCTCATCAAAGAACAATGCAGGATAAGGGTTATTCAGGGAAATGGCGTTAAAAACTGTGGATACATTGGTCCGCAACGCCTCCACCGCTTGGGTTTTGTACGCCTCCGGATTGGGCAACAAAATCAAGAATTTCAAAAAGGTTTCCAACTCCCCGGTATCCGCTACTTGAATGATATTGGCCACCTTAGGCGTAAAAAATTCCATATCGGCGTTCAATACGCTGATCAATAGGTGAATTCTCGAAATTTGCTGGATGTTCGCTTTTTGAACCCGTAAGTAATCCTCCAAATCGTTACCGTAACCCATACTTTGGATATCCTGAAGGTAAACCTTTGAAGGAATAAGGCTATAGGTCATGTACATATCACGGGCAGAACCTTCACGGATAATTTTTCGGATCTTTTCCTCCAACCAATCATGGGCTTCCGCATCAATAGTATTCCCAATAATTCTTGACAGCTTTTCGCCAACGTCATTTAACTGCATAAAACCACCTATTTTAAAGGTAATCGGTAGTCCATGGGGTTGCTACCACTTCTTCTGTCAAGCAAACCATTTTGCCCAAACATCATCAAAAATAAAGCTAATTCCCATATAATGAAAGGGGTTGGTGGCGGTATTCGCCGCAATCCGCGCTTTTGCAACTTCTTTTGCCAAATTTTAAGTGAATAATGTGATAAATGTCATGAAAACGCCACCATGAAGTCCCTACTTTTGAGCCATCCTAATTTCAGTTAAACACTTAAAACACAATAGTATGGAAATCATGGAAGAGGTTAAAAAGAGGGTATTCCGATTTGGGGGCAAATCCGCAGATGGGGACAGTACCATGCGAAACTTACTTGGAGGAAAAGGCGCCAATCTTGCCGAAATGAGCGCTATCGGTATTCCAGTGCCGCCAGGATTTACCATAACTACAGAGGTTTGTACCGAGTACAACGAGTTGGGAGAGGAAGCCACGTTAAGACTCATCAAGGAAGACATGGAACAGGCCATCGCCAATATCGAAAAAATAATGGGCACGGAATTTGGCAATCCGGAGAACCCCCTTTTGATTTCCGTACGTTCCGGGGCCCGTGTTTCCATGCCCGGAATGATGGATACCGTCTTAAATTTAGGTCTTAATGACGAGGTAGTAAGAGGGCTGGCCGCCAAGACTAAAAATGACCGATTTGCGTGGGATTCCTACCGTAGGTTTATCCAAATGTATGGAGGGGTAGTCCTTGGCATGAAACCAGAGTCCAAGGACGATATAGATCCCTTTGAGGAAATTATGGAGCACTTAAAGGAAAAACGTGAAATAGAGCTCGATACCCAGTTTACCGTTCAGGACCTAAAGGATTTGGTCTATGATTTTAAGGACATCGTAAAAAAACGTACCGGTCATGGTTTTCCAACCGATCCTTGGCAACAACTATGGGGAGCCGTTATCGCCGTTTTTAACAGCTGGAACGGAGACCGCGCCCTATACTACCGCAAAATGCACGGTTACCCCGCAGATTGGGGTACTGCGGTAAACGTACAGGCCATGGTCTATGGTAATATGGGCGATAATTCGGGAACCGGTGTATGCTTTACCCGTGATGCCGGAACCGGTGAAAACGTTTTTAATGGCGAATATCTTATCAATGCACAGGGCGAAGATGTGGTCGCCGGGGTCCGTACCCCGAGGCAAATTACTACGCTAGGGTCAAAGCGATGGGCCGAATTGGCCAAAATTAATGAGAATGAGCGATTGGTCACCTATCCTTCCTTGGAAGAACTAATGCCTACCATATATAAGGAACTTCACGGATATCAGGATATTCTGGAAAAACATTATCGGGATATGCAGGATATGGAGTTTACCATCCAGGAAGGAAAACTCTGGATTTTACAGACACGTAATGGGAAGCGTACCGGGGCCGCCATGGTAAAAATCGCTATGGATTTGCTGAAAGAGGGTCTAATTACTGAAAAGGGGGCCTTACTTGGCATAGAGCCCAACAAGTTGGACGAATTATTGCACCCTGTCTTTGACCAAAAAGCCCTGAAACGGGCACATGTCATTGCCCAAGGACTTCCAGCGTCTCCAGGGGCCGCAACCGGACAAATTGTGTTTTTTGCCGACGAGGCCCATAAATTCCGTCATAGCATCTTAACGCGAATAGAAACTTCTCCCGAAGATTTGGAAGGGATGAACATTGCCAAGGGTATCCTTACCGCTAGGGGCGGGATGACTTCCCATGCGGCCGTAGTTGCCAGGGGAATGGGAAAATGCTGTATCTCCGGGGCCGGAGCGCTGAAAATCAATTACAAAAGGCGGACCTTGACCGTGGATGGAAAGGTATATCAAGAAGGAGATTGGATTTCCTTAAATGGTTCTACCGGAAATATCCTGGAAGGTAAAGTAGCTACAAGCGAACCCGAATTGAGCGGAGAGTTCGGTGAAATCATGAAATTGGCCGATACCTACAGGACCATGGAGGTACGCACCAATGCAGATTCTCCAAAAGATGCCAAAATTGCCCGTAATTTCGGTGCACAGGGTATAGGACTGGCCCGTACCGAACATATGTTCTTTGAAGTGGACCGTATTAAGACCATGCGCGAAATGATTTTGGCCGATACGGTAAAGGGCAGAAAACACGCCTTGGAAGATTTGTTGCCCATGCAGCGTAAGGACTTTGAGGGTATTTTTGAGGCCATGGATGGACATCCGGTTACCATTCGCCTCTTGGATCCCCCATTGCACGAATTTGTGCCCCACCAATTGGCTACACAAAAGGAGTTGGCCGAGGATATGCACATTTCGTTATTGGCCGTTAAAAACAAAGTGGCGGAACTGCAGGAATTCAATCCTATGTTGGGGCACAGGGGATGTAGATTGGGAAACACCTATCCAGAAATCACTGAAATGCAGACCAGGGCCATAATTGAAGCGGCACTAAACCTAAAGGAAAGAGGTATTATCTCCAAACCCGAAATTATGGTACCCTTGGTAGGTACATTAAGTGAATTTATGGAACAGGAAAAGGTAATACGGGAAACTGCAGACAAAGTATTTGAAGAGTATGAGGACACCATCGATTATCTGGTAGGTACTATGATAGAGGTTCCCCGCGCGGCATTAATGGCCGATTCCATTGCGGAGCGGGCCGATTTCTTCTCCTTTGGAACAAACGACCTTACCCAAATGGCCTTTGGCTATTCCCGGGATGATGCCGGTAAATTTCTGCCCATCTATTTGGAAAAAGGAATTTTGACCGCCGACCCCTTCGAGGTTTTGGACCAAAAAGGTGTCGGACAATTATTAAAAATGGGAGCGGAACGCGGCCGCACCACCAAACCTGGTCTAAAATTGGGTATTTGTGGAGAACATGGGGGAGATCCCAGTTCGGTGGAATTCTGTTATACCCTAGGAATGAACTATGTGAGTTGTTCTCCATTTCGAGTTCCTATTGCACGGATTGCCGCCGCCCAGGCCGTCCTAAAGGCCGGTAGTTGACATAATTTCCGGTTTCTACCCTTTTGCAGAATAGAGAAGTTCTGCAGTTATAGTGCGAATTGTCACGCTTACTCCGTAGTGGTGACAATTCGCATTTTTTTGCCTACCCATAAACTGCAATCCATATCCTTGCTAGAAATCTAATAGTGTGGTAAAACTGATCTAAGAACACAACTGGCAGCCGGAAATATTTACCGATAAGGGGACCGAAGCTACCGTTAATGGGATTGCAGAGACACCCACTTCTTTTTCCTGCTAGTTTTGACACTGTAACCATTAGGTTTTCCATTTAGATGTCTCTCCCAAAGGGCAAACTTAAATTGAACCTAAGACATGTAAAATTAGTTTGACCATGTTCCCAAAAAAGCTTAACCTACGTTTTATGCCCTTGCTTTTGCTTGTGTTGGGACATACAATAACAGCACAGGTAACCTTGACCCACAATGTTGGGGAAATCGTAGCCAGTGCACCTTTTGCTTGCAGTCCATCCAAGCAGGCCAGGGTTTTTGACCTTCAGGACTTTGGGGTTGCAGAAAATGAGATGTTTGTTATCAATTCCCTAGAAATAGCATACCAGATTAAGCTAGAAGAAGATTTTGAAACTTTTTTACATTTTTATGTGTACGCGATTGATGACAATTTCCCGGCGTCCTACCCTCAAGCAATTCCGATTTCAAGAAACTTTCAAGTTATTCAATTGGAAACATCACCGACCTCAAATGGGCTGACCCCTGTAAAAATGCTGAAGATTGATCTAGATGCTCCAATCCATATACCTCCAAACATCAAAAAAATACTGGTCGAAATAGAAGTGAGTCGAAACCCATTTCATTTAGATATAGGACTTGACATAGAGGAGGATATATACCCCAATCGTTTTTATTTGGCATCTACCCAAGATGAAACGGACGCATCTTGGGTAGATTCAGGTGACTGCCCACCTCATAGCTATCTCACCACAGATGACTACGGATACCCAAAT
This sequence comes from Ulvibacterium sp., assembly GCF_028285715.1. GTDB lineage: Bacteria > Bacteroidota > Bacteroidia > Flavobacteriales > Flavobacteriaceae > Ulvibacterium. The sequence goes on along the minus strand of NZ_JANQOO010000035.1, from coordinate 63,836 downwards.
TCCCATTTTTACCTTAAAGTCTTTGGCAATACGGAGACACCTCCTGCAAGCTGTGCCACTCCTCCGATAAGCTATAGAGAACATGGTTGTGATACCGATAATGATGGCTTCTTGGAGTTTGATACTTCTTGGTTTAAGGATGCTGATCGTAGATTTGGATTTGTGGTTTCGTATTTTGATGGTCAAGGAAATCCGATTCCAGCTCCCTTTCCGGATACCTACACCAATAAAACGCGTCATTTAGAAGTGATTACGACAAGGACATTTAACACCTTTGCAGGGACATGTGAAGATGTTAAATTTTGGTTTATAGTCCATGACAGGCCGGATGCCATTAAGCCAACCGACCTATTTGCCTGTGACGAGGGGAATGGCTTTGCCACATTTGACGCCTCGTCAATCGAAAATCAAATAATTGGCGCGCAGACCAATGTAAGGGTTTCATATTATGATTCCAACGGAGATGAATTACCTAATTTTCCAGCTGCTTCCTATAGGAATCAGGAGCCTTACACCCAAACTATTACAGCAAGGGTGGAGAAGACATCTTTTCCCCGTTGTGAGAAAGAAACCACCTTTGATCTTATTGTGCAGCCGCGTCCGAAAGCTGGGCCTGTTCAAGATCTTATTGTCCCGGACGATGATGGCAATGGACTTGGTGAATTCGATACTTCCAACATTACAAGCCTCGTAGTTAACGGGCAGACCGGAATGGACGTTTCCTATTTTGATGCGCTAGGGTCTCCGCTTCCCTCACCGCTTCCTAACCCATTTGCAAATACAACACCTTACCACGAGGTCATTACAGTACGGGTAACCAACTCCTCTACGGGTTGTTTCAATGAGACCGCACTGAACCTTCGGGTTTCCAATACACCAATAGCAATGAATCCATCCGACATATATGGTTGTGATGAAGGAAACGGTTATGCTCATTTCGACGCTTCTTCAATCGAGACGCAAATCATTGGTACACAGACAGGACTCGATGTTGCCTATCTGGATGCCAATGGACAGGTACTGCAAGATTTTCCCTCAGTATCCTATAGGAACCAGAACCCCTATTCCCAGACCGTTACCGTCAGTATAACGGACCCTAACGACCCTACATTTCATTTCGAGACAGCCTTTGACCTTATTGTAAGTCCTATACCTGTGGCACATGCCCTCCCAAATCTTATCGTGCGCGACGATGACGGGTTTGCAGAATTCGATACCTCTGAGGTCGAAGGTGTGGTGGTCGGCAACCAAACCGGAATGGAAGTTTCCTACTTTGATGCCCAGGGATCTCCCCTCCCCTATCCCCTCCCGAATCCATATACCAATACGGTGCGCCAGATGGAGACGATTACCGTACGGGTCACGGACCCGCTCACAAATTGTTACGCCGAAACTATATTGAACCTACAGGTTTTGAACATCCCTTCCGTAGGAAGTCCACCCGACCAATATGCCTGTGACGAAGGAAACGGTTTTGGCCAATTTGATGTTTCCTCGATCCAGACGCAAATCATTGGTTCACAAACGGGACTGAACGTCTCCTATTGGGATGCCGATGGAAGGGAACTGAACAATTTCCCTTCAAACTTTTATAGGAACATTACCCCTTATTCCCAGACCGTTACCGCAACCGTGACGGACGATAGTAACCCAAAATTTCACGCCGAGACCACCTTCAACCTCATCGTAAGCCCCTTACCCGTGGTACATGCCCTCCCAGATCTTATCGTGTGCGACGATGACGGTATTGCAGAATTCGATACCTCCGAGGTAGAAGGTGTGGTGGTCGGCAACCAGACCGGAATGGAAGTTTCCTACTTTGATGCCCAGGGATCTCTCCTTCCCTATCCTCTTCCTAACCCGTACACCAACACGGCACCCTATATGGAAATGGTTATGGTAAGGGTTACCGACCCGCGTACCAGTTGTTATGTCGAAACCCCGTTGACCTTACGGACTTCGGTCTCCCCAAGTATACCACCCCTTCCCAATTTGTTTGCTTGCGATGAGGGAGACGGCCATGGCCTTTTTGACACCTCTGGAATAGAGACCTTTATACGTGGGGAGCGCAGCGAACTGCAAACCGTTTACCTAGATACCGACGGACAAGTATTGCCCAATTTCCCTTCCACTTCATACAAAAACCAGTTTCCGTATTCCCAGACGGTTACCGTTAGGGTGTACGAGGCTGCCAATTCCGATTGTTACTCAGAAGCTTCCTTTGATCTGGTCGTCATCCAACCACCGGCCCTAGATCTTCAGGAAACCTATTATCTCTGCGACCTCGAACCGTCCAGGACCATTACTGCAGCCCCCGATGCGGACTCCTGGACATGGGTCGCCGATGATGGCACTGTACGCTCCACTTCCCCCGAAGTAGAGCTTTCGGAGGAGGGCACTTACACCCTTTTTATAGGCAAAGTCAAAAATGGGATCAATTGCGAAAGCTCGACCTCTTTCAATCTGGTCCGAACAGCCCAGACCCTTATCCAGCAAGTGGTTACCGGGGAGGACTTTTCCAATGATGGCCATATACAGATCCTTGCTTCCGGGGACGGCCATCTCGAATATTCCATTGATGGGGAGCGGTATCAGGATGACAATATATTCTATGGACTTCCAGGAGGAATCTATACCGTATATGTCCGAGACCGCGATGGTTGTGGGCAGGATTCCAGGGAAGTTGTCCTCTTGAGCTACCCTAGGTTCTTTAGTCCCAACAACGACGGCGTAAACGACTATTGGCAAATCGAAGCCTTGAGGGATTTTCCCGATGCCGTGGTTCATATCTATGACCGTTACGGTAAGTTCCTAGGGCAGATTGAGTCGGAGGATATCGGTTGGGACGGTACCTTCAAGGGAAAGCCGTTACCATCATCCGACTACTGGTTCACCTTAGATCTTGGTGATGGGAGAGAGTACAAAAACCACTTTACCCTAAAGCGATAACCAAAAGGCCCCGGACCTTTTTTATTAAAACCAAAAGATCCCATGAAAAATACTCCAAAAAAAAGTAACTCACCTGTTCAAGTCGTCACTACTACAGATACCGACGCAAACAGCTGTATCAAGTTTTGTATCGAGAAGAAAGCTACTAAAGGCTTACAAAGAAGGCATTACCAATCCATACCTGTACTTTACCTTTAAAAAGAGGAAAGCTACCGTTTAATAAATCACGCAAACATCCGGGTATTCTACTTCGTAATTTTATCTCTAATAAACAGTTTACCACTGTGCATTTATAAAAGCCCAAATCCAAATCGTACATCTTGAAACCATCAAAGCACAACAACCACAAACTTTTTGAAAAATCCAGACCTACTACTTATGCGCTTGACCTTTCTGGTATTAGGCAAGATAGTAATAGCAAAAATACCAACAACTCGAAATCTGTGTTCCCCCATCCAATTCATCCGAATAGCAAGCGAACAGATTTCATCGGTGACCGAGAATTCCGGGGATTCTGCCACAGTACTGAAAAATGTAAACACCGCTATTTCCCCAAGGCTGGTGTTTACTTTCAATGCATTATTTGCAGTTTCTCCACAGGTTGCCAAAATACAGGCCGCTAGTGCCATTCATATTACTTCCGTTGAGTTTCCCACCCTTTTAGCGACACCCGTCGTGGACGGCCTTTTGATTTGTGGGGCCGTCCGGGCTCGGGAACAAATTCATTCACTTATGCGGACACTTCATTGGAACCCAAGATTCTCCAATGGGTGCTCCTAAGGAATACTTCATGAAAAGCGTATTCCATAGTATACAAATCCTAACCGACACTTGATATGCAAACTTTCCCCAAACACAAAGCGAAATACAAAAAAGCCACCTTCAGTACATATCCTAGACCCATTTTCTAATAATCCCTTACTGAAATTATGGTATTCGATTAGGTATCCCAAGGAATCAGTCAAAAAAATACCTCAATAGCTTTTATACCACCCATTAACCAATAGGAGCTACCGTTGGGATAATCTGGTCTCCACGGACACCATGTCCCGACTAAATTTGTCGTGGAATACTACACTGTTAAGGACATTGGGACATTGCTCAAGTACCCTAAGGCTAAACGCTTATATCATGTCCATCTTCAAACAAAACGGAAATACAGCAAAATAATGGGTTACCTGTTCCAAAAAACGGGTCTAACCCCAATGACGAGCAACCAAAAGGATACCATTGGAAATTGGCAAAAAACCCCGAACACTTTCCGACGAGGAACTGGTACGCAAGATCGTTCAAGTGAACGATCCGCTGCTTTTCGGTCATCTCTACGATCGCTATGCCCAAAGGGTATACAACAAGTGTTATGGTTTTTCCAAATCAAAGGACGAGGCCGAGGACCTTACGCAGGACGTTTTTTTAAAACTGTACCTAAAGTTGGACACCTTTAAGGGAAACTCCAAGTTTTCCACTTGGCTTTATGCCTTTACTTATAATTTTTGTGTGAATTATGTACGCAGAAAGCACCTAAAAAAAGTAGAGCATCCCTTGGAAAATGTTGGTGATGCTGATTTTATACCCCTGTTCGAGGTATCCGAGGAGCAGTTGATGCAAGTAAAGGCCAAAAGGTTAAAAAAGGCTTTGGAACTTATAGCCGTTGAGGACAAGTCCCTATTGCTGCTAAAGTATCAGGATGATGTTTCCATAAAAGAACTGGGCCTACTTTTAAATATAACCGAAGGCGCCGTAAAAATGCGTTTAAAAAGGGCACGGCAAAAAGTAATACGAGCATACCATAAATTGAAATAAATGACGGAAGAAAATAGAAATCCATTCAAGGAAATGGATCAATACCAAAAACCGGTTCCCCCGGAACTAAGGAAAAAAGTGATGCGAAACATAGCTCTGGCCAAGTTTATTATGGAAGTAGCATCGCTTTTTTCTACTAATTATAGTTCGGCCCTGGAAAATCTGTTCAAGACCAAGGGGCGGTACTGAACCGGTATGGAACTTAAGAACAAAACCAACAAGCCATGGAAGAAATCACCAAATGGAAAACCCTTACCTTGGAATCACTCAAGGAAATGCTGGACGGCGTCGTTGCCGTTCTACCGAATATTATTGGGGCGATTGTTATCCTAGCCCTGGGATGGCTCATTACCAAGGTCATTGAATTTTTGCTGAGAAGAATTCTGAGGTTTGCAAAAGTGGACCGATTGACGGAAAAAATCAATGCCATAAACCTCTTTGAACGAGCCCAAATAAAATTCAAGGTATCCCAGGTCGTCGTAAACTTTGTACGCTGGATCTTGTTCCTGGTATTCCTCATCATCGCAGCGGACATCATGAACTGGACCGTAGTATCCGAGGAAATCGGAAACCTCTTGCGCTATTTACCCAAACTTTTCAGTGCCATTGCCCTATTTATGATCGGGCTTTACATCGCGGATTTTATTAAAAAATCAATCAAAGGTCTTTTTGAATCCTTTGATCTTAGCGGTTCCCGAATCATCAGCGAAGTGGTGTTTTATTTTATCACCGTTTTAATTACCATCGCTGCCCTAAACCAAACGGGGATAGACACCACGATTGTTACCAATAACTTTTCCATTGTCCTTGGAGCCTTCCTTCTGGCCATTTCCATTGGATTTGGCCTGGGTTCCAAGGAAGTTATCGGTAAGCTGTTGCTGACCTACTATGCCCGGAAGAACTATGCCATTGGAGACTTGGTAAAACTAAACGACCTGGAAGGCGTGGTGGTGGCCGTTGACAATATTTCCCTTACCATCCGTACCGGCATTGAAAAAAGAACGATCATTCCCATCAAGGACATTGTAAACGGCACGGTAGAGGTTACCCCCAATTACGACATGGACAACGACTAAACTATAAGACCGGGTATAAGGTGGACCACTTTTACTATTTTGAAAGTCTATTGTACCTTCTTATCCTCCTTTCCGTTGTACTGCTTATCGTCTTCCTTGATGAATATGATGAGTGATTCTTCTTTTTCAAGCCCGGGGATGCAACTTTTTTAAAGTGTACTCCATCACGATGGGTTTATCCCCTTTGGCAATGCGGTTCCCCGGATTGGCAACATCTCCCTTTTCCTTGGTTTTTACAATGTTTAGGTTTGTCATGAAATTTTAAAACTATACATCATGATCATTAAAAAATCATCTATCTGTATTTTATTCCTGACCCTGGTCTTCGGATTCGGAAACGCCCAGGAGTCCAAAGCCGTCATCAAGGAGGTAGCCGCCCAATTTGTACAGGGAGCGGATCTGCAAAAAGGAGAAATGTTGGAACAGGTTCTGGAACCCAAATCCTTGCAATATGTGCTTATAGGCGGAAAGTTCAATACGTTCTCGGCCGAACAGTACATCGCTATGATTAATAAAAAGGAATTGGGCGGGAAACCTAGAAAGATTACCTACCAACATGCCGAGTTTTTGGGAAGGAACCTGGCCATAGTGGTGTTGAATGCCGTAAGTTCGGAATACGATTTTCTCTATCAGCTGTCCATGGCAAGATCTGCCAGCGGCAAATGGGAAATCGTTGGCATTACCACAGAAATCAGTGGGGTATGAGCTTGCGGTCTTTAAAAAAGTATGTGTTCTATACCTGTTTATGTGCGTTTACTGGTCTCTATGGCCAGCAAACCATAACGGTATCCGGTATCTCCTTTACCTATGCCCTGACCCCTACAGATTTGGAATGTACCGTAACGGCCCCAACCCAGGGTTGGGTCGGGGTAGGATTCAACGAAAAAAACACGATTGTCGGAAGTGACCTTTTGCTGTTCCATGTGGTCGACGGAAAAACCACGAGTACCGATATGTATGTAAAAGGACTTGGAAATCCGATAAAGGACAGTCATTTGGGAGGTCAAAATTCCATCCAAGTGCTCCATGGTAAGGAGGAGGGCCATAGTACCACGATCCGCTTTTCCATCCCTTTGAATTCTGGGGACCCCAATGACTTTATCCACGAGATCGGAAAGGAATTTTGGTTGATTCTTGCCTACTCCGTGGAGGACGATTTTGAGCACCATTCCAGGGTACGTAAACATATTCCCTTTAGGCTACTGGATGCCAATTGATGAAAATTCATTTTGTAACTTTCCTATGTGATTTCCAAACGCCACAAAACCAACATTGCCCTATACCTCATTTGGGTGGTAGCGGCCCTGTTTACAAGTACACAGTTGTATCTAAAGACCTTGGAGAGCGGTGGCACCGATAGTTGGTCCAAACTTTTCTTTATCCAATTTCTGGTCTGGAATATCTGGGGTGCACTCAGCCCCTTGATATTTTGGCTGGGCAAGCGATTCCGAATCGATAAACAGACCTATTACCGGGGCATCCTAATCCATATTGCATTTGCCGTACTCATCGTTTTGGTCTATTTGGCCCTATATTCCCTCATATGGAATTTTTTGGGCACCGGCTCTTTTAGTTGGGTGGCATTTATGGCCTATTTTAAACTATTTTTCCTCAACCTTTTTCATTGGCATTTTTTCATTTACATGGCAATTATTGGCTTGGTGCATGCTATGGCGTATCAAGACGAACTAAAACAGCGGGAGTACGAGGCCATTGAACTGGAAAGGCAATTGCTCATCAGCGAACTCAATACCCTGAAAGCGAAGCTTTCGCCCCACTTTTTGTTCAATACCATCAATAATGTCATAAGCACCATCGAACAGGGGAAAAATGAAGTTGCCTCGGGGATGTTGATCCGGCTCGGCGATTTTTTAAGGACTTCCCTAAAGGAATCAAAGCATAAATTTATACCCCTAAAAAAAGAGCTGGATCATATAAAACAATATCTGGAAATAGAGCGCTTTAGGAACAAGGCCTTGGAAGTGGTCATAAGGTCCAGTCAGGAACATGAACCTTTGCCCGTACCCAGCTTTATCTTGCAGCCCATAGTGGAGAATGCCATAAAACATGGTATCGCCAAAAGCGAATATGCCAATAGGATAGAAATAGGAAGTGAATTAAAAGCGGGTTTTCTTCGGCTGTATGTGTACAATGAAGGCCCTGGGCCCGCACAGGACCAAAACGAGCGTAAGGGAATCGGTTTACGGAATACGACGACACGGTTGGAAAAACTATATGCCGGGAAAGCATCGATACATTTGTTTTTGGTCAATGATGGAGTAATGGTAGAAATACAAATTCCGAGAATGTAAAATGAAGTACAAAACAGTAATTGTAGACGACGAGTTGGAAGCCCAAAAACGGCTTCTTCTCCATTTAAAAAAGTTCAGGGAAGTACAACTCCTGGACTCCTGCAAGAATGGAAAAGAGGCGCTCCGTACAATTAAAAAGGAGCGGCCCGATATTGTATTTATGGATATTGAAATGCCGGAAATGAATGGTATCCAGGTCTTGGCCAACTGTCCGGAACCCTACCCCTATTTCATTTTCGTTACAGCCTATGATCAATATGCGGTAGAAGCCTTTGAGCAAAACGCAGTGGACTATATTCTTAAGCCCTATACCCATGAGCGGATTGCACAGGCCTTGGACAGGGCCATAGGAATGATAGAAAAAGATCGCCTAGCTGAAATTACAGGGAATCTTAAGGATCTGGTTTTTTCATTTTCCCAAGGAATCGACGCACATCACAACAAGGAATATTTAAGACGGATAGCTGTAAAATCCATTGGTCATACTATTTTTTTGGATGTGGCCGATATTATCCTAATAGAGGCCGCCGATCAATATGTGGAGGTCAGTACCACAGGGAAAAAGTATACCGTACGGGAATCCATGGACAAACTGGAACGAAAACTAGATCCTAAGGCGTTCTTTAGGACACACCGATCTTACATTGTTCGGCTAGATCAAGTTATCGCCCTGGAAAATGTGGATAAACATATAAGCCTGGTGACCCTTAAGAACAACCAAAAAATAAAGATCTCCAATTCCCGAAAGCCCGACTTTAAACTACGTATGGGCACGTAATTCAAATTTGGGAAACTATATGCAACGTTTACACTTAATGGCACCTCTAGCCTACTACGCTACTCAGCTTAAACATAGGCAAGTACATGGACACCAGGATTACCCCGACAAAGATCCCTACGATAACAATGATCAAGGGTTCCATTAAAGTGGATAACAACTTGGATTTTTGTAGTACCTCAATAGCGTATTGCTGATTAAGACGTTCAAAGATATATTCGGTCTGGTTCGTCTCCTCGGCCACCTTTACAAGGGATACCATTTTATTGTCAAAAATCCGGGTACCGGACATACTTTCGTTGAGGCTTCGGCCTAAAAGTACGTTCCGTTCCACATGGGTCAAGGCTTCGTTCAAGGGATAGAAATCAATCATTTTTTTTACCAACCCTATACTGTTCAAAACGGGTACTTTGGAAGCTGTCAATAAAGCAACGGCCTGAGTAAACTGTGCCAAGTACACTGAGGTGATAAAGTTCCCCACATAGGGCAATTTCAACAACAAAAAGTCCTTTCGCCGCTTGAACCAAACCTTGTTCGAAAATGTTTTGCGCAAAAGGATTAGGGCGGTCAATGCCAGCAATACAAGCCATCCGAAATCCTTTATAAAGTTGGATGCACTTACCACCATTTTGGTCATGGCCGGAAGATCCACATTGTTCTGCCTAAAGATATCCTCGAACATCGGTACTACCATACGCAACATAAAAATTACGACCAGGACCGCGGTAAGCAAGATAATGATCGGATAGGTCAGGGCATTGATCAATCCCCTCCGCTGTTCATTTTTTCGGGCGAAGAACTTACCCAATTCCTCGGCAATTCGAGGCAAAGTGCCGGTTTCTTCACCGATTTTAACGGAATAGTATTCATACTCGGTAAAGGCCTTCTTTTTTCGGAGTATCTCATAAAAACTTGTACCGGAGACCAATGCGTCCACAATTTCGGCATAAAAGGACTGCATTTTTTCCTTTTTCTGATTTTCCTGTATCAAGGCCAGGGCATCCTTTAAGGTAATCCCTGCTTTAAGCAAAACCGCTATTTCGGTATAAAAATCTTCTTTCCGTTTGTTGCCAAAGGAGTTCCCTAAAATGGTAATCTCCTTCTTCAGCATACCGGAGAGCCAGTCGTTATCCGAAGTCTCTTGGGGTACCTGTATGTTTTGTTCCAATTTAAAACCCATACCTAGTGGTTCATGTACGTTGTGGCAGCGTTGTTCTTAAATACAAAAAGTGTTCGGTTACCGAACGCCTTGGTGGTTTGGAAATGTAGGGCATCGATTTCCCCAAGGCGACTTTCATTGTTTTCAAAAAGAAAGCGTTGCGATTCCCATTTTAAGCGGAATGTATCGATATCCTTGGTAATAAAGTCTTCTTCAAAACGATACGTCCGCTGACCTATTGCATTGACAAACTGCAATTCCCGGCTCTTTTCATTGTAGTAAACCCTATCGAATCGATTGAAATCGATCCAAAGGGATTGGCGCAGTAGATTAAACTCCGTGTTTCGTTCATAGTTCCCTGCTATCCCGTTCATTTGGTTCTGCACCAGCCGGAGTACCGAAAAGGCCATCCCCACCACCATGGTCGTAATCAGTAATACTACGATTATCTCACTTAAAGTAAAGGCGTTTATTTTCCGAAATCTAGTTTGCATATATGATTGATTTGCCTATCGTTTTTTGGGATAGCTGATCGGTAACCTCAAACCGAATTGTTTCCGTGCCATTCTGGTTTATGACTGTTACGGAAAACACGCAGTCCCCCATTTCTTCGTAATAGGGCAATCCCAGCTTTCCATGGCCATAGGCATAGATCAATTGGTTTAACCCTTCTTCCATTTGACGATCACTTCCCTTTAATGTATTCGAAAACAGATTGTTCAACAGCATGCTACTGATCATAAAAATGACCACGATCAAGACTGTGGCGACCAAGGTTTCCATTAAGGTCGATGCCTTTACCCGTTTTAATACAGCCATTTCATCGTTTTTTTATTCCCTGAGCTCGCCATAGGAAGACCCACATAGGTCAAGGGTAGTCTGCTACTATCCAAATGACCATCGTACAAATGGTTCTGATAGATACTTCCGTTCGCCAGGGCGATAAAGGCATCCGTGGTTACGCTACCCAACACTGTTCCGGGCAGCTCCAAGTTTTCCGTACAGTAAACCTGTCCGCGAACTAGGGCATTTTTTGAGATTTTTATTTGGGGGGTGTAGGTACGTTCTTCGGATTCGTCCAGATAAAGTACCACCCCATGAACTGAAGTTTGGTCATCGATAAAGAGATTGGCATTTCGATGCCTCCCCTGGGGCGTCCCTTTGCTTCGCTTTTCCTTTACAACTAGCGCGGACGGATAGGCCAGTTCGCAGTGCCTGCCCACATTTATTCTTTTACTGGCAATGGCCTGAAAATACCCTTTGACCCCGTCTCGAATCTCAATTTCAGGAGCGATAAGTAGCACATCCCTAAGCATCGCGGTGGGAAGAACCACAATTTTATGGGAGGCTATAATTCTGATATTGCCAGTTAGCGAAACACCTTCCAATTCCATGATGTCACCATTAATGTCGATTGTTGGGGAAGTAAAGGAGTTCTTTAATGTCATTTTGGGTCGCAACGAAACCGCAGATGCCCCATCCGGATTGGTACGTAACAATCGATTTATTTGCCCTGTAACCTCTTCTGGTATCTTGGGCATAGTGGCCTGGCTAAGTTTCTCCCGACCATACACCAGCCGACTATGACGATAGGAATTTCCGGAAATATTTCCCATTCGGATACCCTGTTGCGGCAAATAGGCGTCCCCCATAATCTTGGAATTTCCAGCAATGATCAAGGGTCTTTGTTTGTCCTTAAGATATAAGGCGGGCAAGCCTTCCGGGTAGTAATTTCCCGAAAGGGCAAGTTTTGAAAACGATTGTTGTCCCTGCTCGGCTAGGGAAACATATTTTTCGAAAATACCCCAATACGCTTTTTGAACCGTAATGGAAATGCCCGAGTTTTCGGTGGCAGGTACTTGGAGGATTTCCCCTGCCCTCATATTCTTTTGATAGGCATATTGCAGCCCATACTCTGTCCCTTGGATGACTTCTACCATCAAATCCGTCTTTTTTCCGAAAAAGCTGTGGGTATAGGAAATCAATACAAAGGCAAAAAGGAGTATAGCTATGATAGCCCCTATAAAGAGTACAAACTGCAAGGCCCCGGCCCTTATCTTTATAGGAGCTTTCATTGGGTCAAGGGTATGGTCTTTGCTTTTCCATCAAAGCGGACCCTGACTTTTTTCGGATCGCCGGAGAGCAACTTTACCTTTCGGAATACTTCATTTTTGGCCATGAGTTGTTGGTGGCCGTCAATCGTCAAAAAGAAAATCTCCTGACCGGAGGAGCTTTCCGCAATAAAACCGGTATACAGAATGTCCCGTTTGGGAAGCGTATCCTTTTTTTGAAACGTTCTTTTTGGTTTTTTGGGTGTAAGTGATTTGGGAAGCGTGCCCAAAAAGGGATCCCGGTAATTGGCCAAAATACTAAACGTATCCCTTTCCTGAAACTGGATAGGCTTGAATTTTTCCGAAGCAATGGGCCGTACAGTTGGGTCTGAATCCGGATTTACGGTCTTTATAACCTTAAATCCCAGGATACCCCAAATGGCCAGCACCACCGTCAACAATACATATGTTTTTTGATTCTTTTTCATCTTAGGGAACGTTAACGGTAAACTCAAACACTTCCGAGGTGTTACTCTCGTTACCTGCCCCATCAAAAGCTTGTACAAACCAGAAATAGGTATCATCACCTAAATTGGTCGTATACGTCTTATTGGCACCTAGTCCTTTTGTCTCCAACACCTGAAGGGCCTCATCCTTAAAAATGAAAATACTGTCCCGCTCAGCGGTTCCGGAAACATCTTGGCGTGTCCAAGCAAAATTCACCTCGGCATCATCCAGGGAAGCCCCGTCAGATGGTGAAGTAGGTATGGGAACATTGGGGGGTGTCAAATCCAAATTTTCATCGCCATTGATCGAGAAAATGGCACTTGTAAAAGGCGTTTCAAAACCACTGTTCAATCCTTGTATCCGCCATTCATAGCCCCCATTAAGTAGTAATAGGCGCTCCAGGCCGGTAGCTATTTGGCCCAAGGTATCCCGAACGATTAGACTATCCAGTACAATTTGTGCTGCGTTTTCAAAATTCGGCAGGGCTACCTGTATGCGATAGGCATCCACATCGGCAAGGCCATTCCAGGTCAGATTTACCGTATTTTGGTTTACTACGGTATTGTTCAGGGGAGCCACCAATTCCACCCGCTGGCCGGAAATATCAGGTACCTCCAAGATGTCCTCACAGGAGGTGAGGCCAACAAGAAAAAGGGCCAACCCCATAATCGTAAATAGTACTCTCATAGTTTTAAATAGGATTTGCTTTCATCCAGTTTATAGGCCTTGCGTTCCGTATTTTTGGGGCAGGAATCCCCATCACCCACCAGGGCCTCTATTTGCTTTCTGCCGTATTGGGTCTCCCCCCAACAGAATCCTAGACTACTATAGTCAAAAATCTCCATTTGGGAAAGGATTATTTCCTTGTCCAAGTTCCTATTTCTGGCTTTCAAGATCAGAATGCCATTTCTGTCGGTTTCCAAAAAAAGTCGGTCTGATTGCATCAAGAGACGATACGCTTCCAAATTAGGGTACAGGGCGATCTTATATACCAGACAATAGGCATCGTCCTTCTCCAAATAACTTAGTACACTATTGTTTTTCTCGCTGTTCAAGGCATCCCGTAACGCAATCTTGTCTGTAATCTCCAGACACAGATAACTGGATTTAGTACCCAGGGAATCAATTAATTGTATTTCCGGAACCATGCCCGAATTCTTCTTGTAAGCTGTGTACTTCTTAAAACTAGACTTCGTAAAGGGAACTTCCTTTACCAAAACAGCAATGGGACGTTCCAAGGATGGATGCCCTATGCGTTGGAAACTGGTGTGCAATAGGGATTGGCTTTGGTTCCCAATGGTTCCAAGCGATGGGGCATGCCGCTCAAAAGAGCTTACGTTCTTGAGCGAGGCACAGGAACATAGCAATACCATGAGGGACAATGATACAGAATATATTCGCATAAGTAGGTTTCTTACAAAGTATAACGATTTTATCCTTGAAGTGTTGTATCATTAGGGGTAAAAATATAGTCCCTGTTATCTTTTTAAGGTAAAATGCCCCGTAAAGGATTTCCCTTGCCCCAGCTCATAGCGAAACCAGTAGTCCGAGGAGGGCATGGCAACCCCACGGAAGGTACCGTCCCAGCCCGGGCCGTCCGGGAGTACCTGGGCGATCAGCTTTCCGTAACGGTCGTAGATATAGAGCTTGGATTCCAGATACCGTTCCGCCCCTATGATGTTCCAATGTTCATGGGAGCCGTCCCCGTTCGGAGTAAAGAATTTTTGGTAACCTAGCGCAATAATCTCCTTCTCTAGAGTACGACAAAGAAACTTGTCCCGGACATAGACGGTATATTCCCCGGGGAAGACCTCCAAGCTGTTGTCTTCCCGGTAGTTTTCCCCGTCCATGGAGTATTCGAACTCCCCCATACCAGTAGCCGTAACTACTATAGTGACACGGTCCCCGAAGCCGACGATCTCCGTACTAAAATCGTCCGGTGCGCCCGAGGAAATCACCTCGAAAGGGACCGTCCTTTCACAAGTGACCCCGTTTAGGGTCTCTGTGACCGTCAAGGAATAATCGTCTAGTTGCGCGATATCAAGGATGCGGCCCGTACCGATCTCTGTCCCGTTCCCGTCGCGCCAGGACCAGCTCTCAAAATCGCCCCCGTCCAAGGTAAGTTCGGGACTGTCCGGACAGATGACATAGGTCTCCTCCAATTGTGTCTGTGGTCTTGGGTTAATGATGAGCTCCAAGCTTGTTACATCATGGCAATCTTCATTATTGTTGTTCTGGATACGGGCATAGAGGGTCTCCCTGGTCGCTGTATTGGTATAAGCCGATTTCGGTAACGCGTTTACGTTGGCGTCCGCATCGGTTTGGGTGGCGAAGTACAGGACCATAAAGTCATTGGGATCCTGGCCGTCCAGCACCTCCGTGTCCTTGGCGGAAAGGTCTAAGGTGAGCATCCCCGTCCCGTCGGTATCACAGACAATAAGGGGCTCCGGTGCATGGGCCATGGGGGTATCGAAGACCTGCAGTTGGAACGTGCCCGTAGCGTAACAATCCGGATGATTCGCGTTCTCCATCCGATAATACAGGGTTTGCGGATTACCTGTATTTTGGTAGGTCCCTCCTAAGGCATTGATCGCGTTGTCCGCGTTCGCCTGGGATTCGTAAAAGGAAACGGAGGTACCGGCCAAGATCTCGTTGGCCTTCTCGGTGAGGTCAAAGGTATACCGCCCATCGTTGTCGTCGTCGCAAACCTGCCAATCCGATACCTCGGGCAGTACCGGCGTATCGAAGATATTCAATTGGAAGGAAGTGGTGTCATAGCAGCTGGCATCGGAGGTATTGGCTACCCGGACGTAAATCGTATTTTGGTAGGCGGTGGACAGATAGTCCATGGCATTTAGGGCATTGTTCCCGGAATCGGCATCCGCCTGGCTTTCGTGGTAGCTAAGGACCAGCCCGGCCGGGTTCTGGCTCCCAATGATCTCCGCCTCCGTCACTGTTAGGTCGAAAACGGCCTCGCCGTCGTTGTCATCGTCACAATGGTCCAGATCCTGGGGCGTATGGGCCACAACCTGGTCGATGACCTCCAGATTGAAACTTCCGGTCTCGTAACATTCGGGATAGGTGGCGTTCCCTATCCTAAAATATATCGTCTCCGGCGTCGCCGTGTTCGTATGGTTGGGGCCGATGGGATTTACTCCACTTTCGGCATCGGTCTGTGTAGTGTGGTAGCTTACCGAGAAATCGGCCGGGTCCTGCCCGTTCAGTGCCTCGCTGTCCTTGATGGAGAGGTCAAAGGTGAAAAGCCCGTCCGTGTCCGTATCGCAGACTGTCCAGTCCGAGACGGGATGCAGCTCGGGGGCCTGTTTTACCACAAGGTCGAAACTTGTGATATCGTAACAGTCTGTATAGTTACCGTTGGAGATCCGGGCGAAGATTGTCTCCACGGGATCCGTGTTCTCATACGTAGTGGGCAGGGGATTCGCCCCGCTTTGAGCGTCCGTCAGGCTCGGGTAGTAGGCTACAATATAATCCGTGGCGGATTGGGTGCCCAGGACTTCAACATCCTTTGTGGACAGGTCGAAGCCGTAGGCCGGATCCAAGCTACACACCTCGAAGTCCGGCGTTGGGTTCGCCGTCGGTGTTTCAGATATGGTAATAATCTCCGTTTCCACTTTGGTTTGCGAGGCTGTACTTGCCGTAACGGTAACCGTATAGGTGCCCGGGGCGGCATAGGTATGGGACGGATCTTCCACAGTAGACGTGTTCCCGTCGCCGAAGTCCCAGCTAATGGAAACTACCGGTTCGCTTAGGTTAAGTTGAAAGGTAGTAGGAGATCCCAAACAAAACTGATCCACTTCAAACCCCAACAGGAAAAAGGATTGGATAAATTGGGGCAATCCAAGGGTGCTAAGCCTGCCATTAAGGTCCACACTCTCCAGTACAAAATTACAGGCCGGGCCCGGTTCCTCAGGATTCTCTATGGAACTTAAAAATGGCCGGTTGGTGTTGGCGGCATAGATTTTTCCGTCAATCCCCAATTGCAGGCCCCTTATGGCCGTGAGACCCTGACCCATGTCATCATAGACTATTGTTCGAGAACCTACGATATCCGCGCTCTGGGTATCATACTGGTATAATATGCTCCTACGAGGTATGACATTTATGGCATCGGTAAGGTATAAAAATCGGCCACTTGGGGAAAATTCGGCCCCATAGTAGCCCTTGAACGAATCTTGATCCAGTTGTAGCGCATTGCTCACCCTACCCGTGGCATTGTCAAAATCAAAAAGCTCAACCACACCCAGTTGGAGAATACACGCCACCAGTTTGTTTCCTGTTGGTGAGACCTTCATGTAGCCTGCATAGCCTGAAGAAAAGAGCGTGGCATGCATACTCCCCACATTGGATTCTACGGGAACGGGATTAATGCCCGTTGGTGTAACCAGATAGGCCAAAAAGGCATCGCTGTCCCATCTGTGGGCCAGGACCCATATGTCCCGCTTGTTGGCATGTTGTACGGCAGTGAGTTTTTCGGCCACTCGCATTTCCAGTGTGATGTTCTTTTGGGCGGTGATATCTCCTAACCCGCCATCCAAATTCATGTCCAGGACGGAGTAATTAAGCCCTGGGCTCTTTGCTTCCTGCAGTACAGTAAGAACATAATAACGGTTGGGAGACTCCGGTATGGGGACTACAATGGCGGACTGGGTACTCGTCTCATTGCCCAAAAGGCCCGTACCGTTGGGCATCACCTGATGGTTTCGGTTCCATACATCGGTACCGTCCGTATAGAATAAAAGGTTACCCCCAGCATCGGAGACTGTGGCACAACCCTCAACCGTATTCAAAGCCCCGTCCGTAAGGGCCACGGGGGTGCCGGAATTGAAATCCACCCCGGCATTCCGTCCAAAATACCAGATGGCTGCCTCCCGCTGAGCATGTACGGCAATAGAAATAAACAAGGAAAAAACTAGGGGGAATACGTTTTTCAAGGTAAGGTTTTGGTTTAAGCACTATAATACGTTAAAAGTACAAAAATAGTGGGTAAAATACTACAAAATGAACCGGTTTTAGATGAAATGCAGGGGATTTCGATATGAGGAACTAAGAGTCGGTCAAAGCTGAATGCATTGATATTTTTCCTTAGAAAAATAGCTACAGATTATATTCTAAAAAATAACCCCATGCCACTATGAAGTTTCTAACAAAAAGAAATGCCTTTATTTGCGTTTTATAGGGTATTCTAATTGTGATATTTAAAAAAATACACTATTGACAATAAAATAAAAAATACTATTAACATCCAAGACCTAAAATTTTGAGCTCTAGTAATTTCTTTGGAAAATCCCTCGGGTTTGCGTTTCTTATTTTCGAGCCATATTCTATTCGACCTAATCAATAAAAGAGCTAATACACCACAAAAAATGGCATAAATCAAATTCTTAAAATCCATCATCTTCACTATCTATATTCAATTCAATCGTTTCTTTTAACTCTTTTCTTGTATGCCCTCCGCTACCGCCAGTTTGCAACTAGTGGTAGACTTAATATGATACACAAATCAACTATTATCCCCAGTTCCTCAGTAGTTGTACTGCTGTGGAAACGCCATTATACTATGGTCTTCAACATTTGGGGCACTACTGTAACCTCTGGCAAAATAGATCCTTCCTCTAAATAATAGAATCCATTTGTCTTTCTTTCATGTTTTACGCCCTGTTGCATACCACAATTTATAAAAAATTGTGCACCGAGCTACCTTCCGTTTTTAAGCAACAGCACCAATGCTTTGCCGCAGCAGTATAACTACTGCGGAGCTGGAAAAGAAATAAAGGGTAATGGTGTTTGCCATGACCCTTAACACTCTATTATTTACGCTGTCTTATTTATTGTGCCGCGGCAGTACAACTACTGCGGAGCGGGGAGTATCCTTCTTAAAACAACGAAGCCACAGCAGAAATGTCGTGGCTCCTTCTTTTCAAATTTAATTGCTTACTCTTTCCGCTACCAGTTACAAACTGGTAGTAGCGATTACTCTGGCGGCAGCTGGGGATTTCCATAGGAGGATTTGAAAATTGGATAAAGCTAAATGTTCCGGTGTTCGATCTTTTTAAAATTGCTGTCCAAAATGGAATATTTAAAGTTTATATTAACCAATAGACTAAGCACTATTTTGAAACACCTAGTAGAGGTAAACTTCGATTAAAAGAATGCTACGCTACGTTCTAATTCCAACGAATATCAAGAGGCCGCTTATCAGCGGCCTCCAATACTTTTATATTCATGATATTTAAAACTTAAAAATCTGCTCTGGTAAAAGTGCCAATTTGGAATATTATCCACCAGCCGGGGCCAACTCTAATACTCTATCTTCAAAAGCTTTGTTGTATTGATTCTCATCAACTGTCTCATTTAGAAAGTCCTCCAGAGTTATGCCATCGGTAATTCTATAAAGCTTAACTTGGTACTTTCCCTCGTTTAGATATAAAGTATCCTGAGCCACCAAAATCTTGGATTTTTTTTCAAAGTCCTTGGACTTATCTGTTTTTGAAAAGAAATAACTTCCCTCTATCTTATAAATGGATGAGGACAAACCAGTTGCGCTATAGTAGAATACGCTATCTTTCGAAAAATACATCTCGATGTAATCGTCAAAGGTATCTTTATCATATACTGTAGCCCAATTGCCTTCAACTTTTAGAGATGATTTTTCTTGAGATGAGCAGCTAGTGAATAAAAATAAACCTATTATCAGAAATGGAATCTTCTTCATATGTTTTGATTTAATCAATTGGTTTTATGTTTATATGTATAGTTGGTTGACCATCTGGCACTTTTTCCTCGAAGGAATCGTTTTTGATTTGCGACATTATTTTGGATCGGACCTTCGGGTCGTGGAACCTAAAAACCAAAATTTGATGTCTATAGCCAGAACCTCTGGTTTGACCAGTAAGACCCATAAATGAAATATGATATAGTCTAGTTCTTGTCCCCGGTATTACTGAGGTATGCTTGTCGGATACATAGTTTACATAACCATCGTCGCCAGGCGAATTGTAATACGCCAATTCTATGAATGCATCCACTATGGTACCATCAATCTTAAATCTCTTTTTGTTTTCGTGGTCGTCCCATCCCAAAAGTTTTTTACCTAGCCTTGTAAGTAGGTCATCATCGTTATTCTCACTTTGTATCAAGATATCCCTTGCATGAATAACTGATTCTGGATGCTTCCTAAAAAATCTTCCCCACATTATTATCCTATGTTTAATAGTTTTAGGATCATTGAAATCTATTTTTTCCGGGCAATTTTTATTTTTACAAGGATCTTCCTTTTTTTTCTGATTTTCTTGAGTACTATCTTGTTCATCACCTTGCCCGTTATTATTTGTTGTACCTGGAGATTTTACTTGATCCGACCAATGTCCTCCATTTCGATTCAAGTAACTACTATGGAAAAATGTTTGCTGGCTGTTGTCCTGTTCACTATCGGCTCCGCTCGGATCCGACCAAAAAACCGGATTATTGTCATAACCTTGGTAAGGTGAATATTGGTGATGCGTTACCGGGTCCATTGTAGAAAAACGACCAATGGCAGGATCGTAATGCCGCATGTCCATCTCCATCATGTTATAACCAAGTGAAGTTTCCATCTCCACGCTATTGTACTCGAACTTATGGTCACGGCCATTTTGAACAGTGTTGTAACCTTTGTGCTTTAGACCAAAGGGATAGTAGTTGTTCTCCTCCTGTATTTCAAGATTGGGAGTGCTTGTAACGCTTATATCCTTGTATGACAACCGAACGTTTCCAACTTGATCTTTATATTGGTAAACATAATGATACCCTCCGGAACCGTTGGGTTCCACATAACCCTCAGGATGGTTAAAGAACTGTAAAGTACTGTTCTCATAGATGTAATTCCCGGCATATTCCGTATTTGTCAAAGAACCATTGTCATTTGCTGTTTTCACTAACTTGTTGCCGTTCGCATCGTAAATATATGTAATCTTTTTCAGATTATTGTTATCGAATTTTACTTCGGTTGGCAGGTTCAAATGATTGTATATTATACCATCTGCCTGTATCCCCTTGTTAAGATCCGAGGTCATGTTCCCATTACCGTCATATGCAAAATCGTCGCCAGTGTTGGTGCCGTCCACAAAACCGTAATCGTTGTTCCCAAGGGAGTCGTCGTCCTCCACAAGGTCCAGCTGGTTACCCGTATAGACATAGGTCAACCGGTCCATAGTGCCAAAACTGGTGGCCCCGGCATTGGTATGGCCCTGCCTGTTCAAGCTAAGGATGTTCCCGTTCTTGTCGTAGGTGACGCCGCTAAGGTTGTAGTTCCCCGTATTGTCCACGGCACTACCGATACGGTTCAGCGCATCATAGGTATATGAATACCGTTCGCTTACAGGGTTATTTGGCGGATTCGGATTAACGCTGCCTGTCTTCCAGAGGGTTTGGGCAATGTTCCCATTGAACAGGGCGTCCGGGTTATGACCACTGCCAAAATCTTTGGGATCGTTGTAGTTGATCCTAAAACCGAAGAGATCGTCCCCGCTCAGGGTAAGGTCATTGTCCGCCGTGTTGCTGTCATTAATCCCCGTAAGCCAGCCCCTAACGTTGTAATCATAATCCACTTCCTGGAGTTCCTGGCTGGTGGCATAAGCGCTGCTCGGAGTACCGCCCACTTTCTTATGGACCAGGAGACCCAGTTCGTCATAGTCGTTGTATGCAATAAGCTCCTCGGACCCGCTCGTTCCCGTAGCATTAGGATCTATATAGAGCCGTGCGCCCGGTACGAGGGTGGCATTGGTCACCGTTATACTTGTAGTCGCCACCTGGCTGTCCGAGATGGTCCCGCTCAAGGGAAGGTTTGCGGTAGCCCCACCCGTACAGGAATCACCCAAGGTTTCGTCCCCGATACACTGGGTCTGGGCCAAGAGGCGTCCGGTAGCATCATAGCTGAAATTGTCTATTGTAACGATGGTAACACTATTCCGTGTATGCGTCGTTTTTGTCCTCAACGGTTTTCCGGTAAAGTCTAGCAGGTTCTCCACGATATCCACCGTACCCAAATAGGCATTGTTGCTATAGCCGTAGATTTGCCGGCCCTTATCATCGTAATAGTTCACCGTGGTTATCCAGACATCCGGACCCGTAACGTCCAGGACCTTTATCTTGCTCCCAGTGGCCAGGCCTTTTACATCGGGGTCACTAGCCACGCCTAAGGCAGTGGCCGTTTCCCCGGTACTGGCACGGTCAAAGTCATAGTTGTCGTAATAATTGATGGTCAATATCTCCGTCAGTGTAGTGATCGGATAGGCCCCATTGTTATAGTATACAGTGGTACCACCGAAATCATTGGTACTGTCCACGGTAGCGGTCGGTACTACCCATAGTGGCACCGTTAAAGCATCCACATCGCCTTGAATGACATCCCTGTTCCTGCCATCGGTAGCCTTGCCCGTATAGGCTACCCTACCAAAGATATCGTACTTGGTAAAGAGCCACTCCCCGGTAACGCGTTGTATACTGTCCTGGGTCATAATGGGCTGGTCCAATTTGTTGTAGATGATATATTCCCTTCCTTTACCGGGCAGTTGCTTTTCTACCAGGCGGTTGCGGTTGTCATATACATATTGATAGCCCAGTTCGGCGAGATCCGTATTGATCTCTGCCAAGGTAGCGGTACCGGCCTCTATCTTGGGGGGCAGTACGTAGGTAAGGTTACCGTAATCGTCATAGATGTAATAGGTATCATGGGGAGCTTGTAGGATCTCGTTGGGGTCCGTATTGTTGCCATTACCGTTTAGATCGATGTCCGCATCGGCATAGGTGCGTTTCAGCACTACCCTGCCTTGTTTATCCATAAACTCCTCAGTAGTGTGCAACTTATCGTCCGCAGTATCGTGGTTCTCGTCCTTGGTGACATTTCTATAGAGTTCCCCTGGGGCATAAAAACCATCATCGGCCCCTGCCAGTGCCGGGCTCTCCAGGCCTGCTGTAAGATCTACCCTGAATAAACGTACCTGCAGGGTGTCATTGGACGTATAATCGAATTCGATACTCCTGTCGTCCGTAGCAACATTCAATTTCCAATCCTCCCCGGGGGCGGCCTGCCTCAATACCCGGTTCATAGGGGAAGGTTCAAAGTGCTTTTGGGAATAGGCATTGACATCGGCCTCGAGCAATCCTGTAAAATCATCATCATACACTGGATGGGTTTTATAGTATTGCTTTGTAGCCCCTTCCATGTCCCAGTAGCGATAGCTTCCTATGGTACTGTCCGGTTCATGGAGGGGCAACCATTCCTTATCCTGGCGGCCGTAGGCATCGTACCCAATGTGGGTAACGATATCCTTTTCATTGTCCGGGGACTGGCGGATACCGACCTGTTGCATCGGTCGGCCCAGACCATCAAAATAGGTGATGTCCTGTACATATTCGTTCTCCACATCGAACAGCCCATTACCGCCCTCATCAAACTTTTGGTCCGGGACCGTGTTTCGCGCTTCCTGGTAGTTACGGGTATAGACGTAGTTCTGATCCAAGGGATTGGCATCCGCGCCGGCCGAACAGTCGTTCTCAATGGAATAGATGTTATCGTTGCAATCATCCACGGGAAGTGGACCTTGTTTCCATCCGCTACCTGGACTTCCACAGGAAGTTGTTTGACTGGAGGCGTGGTTATCATTGTCCATATCCAAATACCAAGTGGGCACCACATTGGTAATACTAAAATTTGAAGGGCACAGGTCCTCCTCGATATTTTGGGTCCAACCCGCTCCACGGGCGTTACAATCCTGTTCCGCTACGGAGCCCGGATCCCGAAAACCGTCGTTGTCCGTATCCGCATACCAGTCGATTCCCGAGGTAATCTGGGCCTCTAAGGCATGGCGCGTCGTTGAGAAACAGCCTGTGGTACTGTTGTAGGTTTCCGCATAATAAGTAGTAGTGGCACTTATACTCGGGGTGGTATACTCCAAGGTATTGGCACTGACTCCAGTTGTAAGGGGAGACCCTCCGGAGGCGGCGGTATACCATCTTATTTCGTCGCCGTTTGTTCCCGGCGAGGCGGTCAAGGTAACGGTACCCGTACCACATCGGGCAACATTGCTCCCCGAAGCTTCCAAAGGAACCGCATTGATCGTATAGTTTATGGTCCTTGCAGGGCCCCAGCAACTGGTTCCGTTGGTCCTTGCCCTTAGGTAATACAAGCTTCCACTGGTCAAAGTAACGCTTGTGGCCGAATTGGCCGCAGCGGTATTCGTGCCCGTTGCCTCGGTCTGCCAGTACCAGGTAACGTTGGCCGTAGGATTGGGATCGCTACGGGTAAGTACGGTATTTCCGCAATTGTTGGTCACCGTGGGGGACAAAGGGGCGCTAGGCGAGTAGTCTATGGTATAGTTTACACTGGCCGAGGCAACGCTCCAACAGTCCGAACTGTTCAGTTTTGCCCTAAGGTATTGGACCGTACCGTTGGTCCGTGTTATCGTGCTCGCCGAATTGGCGGTACTTACACCGGACGCCGTGTCCTGCCAGTACCAGGTAATCCCGCTCGGGGGACTCGTCCTGGCCAATACCGTATTGTCACAGTTGTTGGCGGATACCGTTGGGGCCGTGGGTGTTGGTGGTGGTGAGTCGATGCTATAGTTTATACTGGCCGAACTAGAGCTCCAGCATTGTGTACTGTTGTTCCTTGCCCTAAGATAGTAGACAGTTCCGCTGCTACGGGTAATGGTCTGGTTGGAGTTGGAGGTGCTTGTGCCAGAGGACGAGCTTTGCCAATACCAGGTGATACCACTTGGGGGATTGGACCGCGAAAGAACCGTACTACCACAATCATTGGATGATACAGAAGGGGCCGTAGGGGTGGATGGCAAGGTATTTATCGTGTAATTTACGGTCCTTGCAGGTCCCCAGCAATTGTTGCTATTGGACCGGGCCCTAAGATAGTAGACCGTTCCGCTGGTTCGTGTTACGGAAGTGGCCGTATTTGATGTACTGGTCCCGGTGGCCGAGTTCTGCCAATACCAAGTAACGTTGGCCGTGGGGTTCGGGTTACTACGGGTCAGTACGGTACTGCCACAATTGTTGGTTACCGTGGGGGACAACGGGGCACTTGGCGCATAGTCAATGGTATAGCTGACACTTCTACTATTGCTCCATAGGCCAGAGCTGTTGCCCCGGGCCCTTAAGTAATAGGTGCTCCCGTTTACCCGGTCCACGTAACTGCTGGAATTTGAGGTGCTCGTTCCGCCGGAACTGCTCTGCCAATAGTAGGTGACCCCGCTGGGAGGTGTGGCCCGTGTAAGTCTGGTATAATCGCAGAAATTGGCCACCGTAGGCGTGGGCGGCGTAGATGGGGGTGTTGGGCCACTGGGGGTCACCGTGACAAAAAGGGCCGAATATCCGGACCCTCCCGTAAAGTTGGCGGATACCGTATAGTTGGTACTGCCCGCCGTTACACTGATACTACTACCGGATCCGGACCAGCTGGCCGCACCGGATACATTCCAGGAGATATTGGAGGCCCCGGAAAGTGAATAATTATTGACGGTCCCCTCGTTTACCGAGGTGGGGCCCGTAATCTGCTGTGCCTGGGTACTAGTTCCTATAAGGAGACCTAGGAGTAGAACGGCCAAGGAGCCAAATTTCCGGATTCTATTGTTTTGTTTTGTTTTCATCTTGATGTCTATATTGTGGTGTGTTCGGATCATTGCGGTAAAGTTTTGGTTAGCCCTTATAGTGGTATTCATAGTCCGTCACCAAGTTGTTGTCCTGGTCGCGTACTTCCTTAAGGCGGTTGAAGCTGTCATAGCTATAGTAGATCGTATAGCCTCGGGGATCTGTTATACTGGTGACCCCGATAAGGGGATCGTAGGTGTAGGTGGTGACCATGGCGCCAGGGAGCGAATCCCGCAATGCGTCCAATGCCTGTCTTAATTCTCCCTCCTCACCATTGTAAATCCGGTTTCCCGAACCGTCGAAAGTATCAATGGTACGGTCAACGTCCTCGTTCGATTTTGTCTCCAAATTGGCTACCAAGGCCGACACTTGGGCATAGGTAGCATTTTCGATCTTGGCGATGGGATATTGCTGGTCATAACCCCAGAGGTAGACTATTTGCATACCATCTGCCTTCGATACTTCCCGAATATTTCCGTTATCAAAATAACTATGATAGCGTATCCGATCCTCAAGTGACGCTTCTGTCTCCTTATTGCTTTGCACATATTCCGGTAACACTGGGGTTACCCCGGTCCAGTCCCTAAAGTTGGTCCGTTGTATGGAAGTGGACAATATCGTATTCAAATCATCCCTGACAACGGTAGTGGACTGTAGCGGTGTTGCTATTCTATGCTGTGCCAAAAGGGAATCTATGGCCGTAGATGCCACGGCGGAGAGATTCGTCAACAACAACTTGTCATCCGGGAAAAAAGTATTCGTTGTTATTTCCTCATTTTTGCTATTTGTCCTTTCCGTACTGGTAAGCTGCAAATGTGTTGGATTGTCATAGTGATTTTTGGTAATTTCCACGATAGGGTTTTGCCCGTTGACATCATATTTTCTAGTAATCGTGCTATCCAAATAATGCCAATAGGAGTTGTCCCTGTACTTTATAATATCTATTTGGTCCGTGGGGTAGTCATCGTTGTACCAGACTGTAATATCATGGCGTTTAATGACCTTGTAATTGATTATCTGCCTGTAATTTCTTGTGTCGTTTTTATAAAAATTTTCGGTTTGGTCAAGTACAATGAAGTCATCGACAGGTCCATTTTTAAATACTGTCCTTGATTTTAAAAGTCCATTGCTCCAACCAGTATTGCTAAAGGTACTGTTGTCCGGAATGTAGGCATATCGTGAAAAAACCGTTTCCCCCTTGGCATCTTCATGGACCATATATCTATTCTGTTCCCCCCCATTTTCAAAATTGTCCCCACCATGGCTTATCGTAACATATTCATAGACCGGTTTGTTGTTATTGGTAGTGTAAAGGGGTATTACACTACTTGAGTTAACTTGGAGGTACTCACAATTATGTGGTGAAGGCACAATTGGATTGGGACATAGCAGTTGTATTGTCTTATCATTAACATAATATCCCCTGGTCGCTTCAGAAGCGGAAGAACTATTAAGATTGTTCATATCTCCATAGAAATATCTTAGTATCTCTCCCTGATCCGTTGGGTTGGCTTTATTAATCCTCTTTTTAATACGCAAACCACCTATTTCCTTATCTATCAATTCCTGGGAAATTGAGCTGGTGGTATAGTTGATATTGGCAATCCCATAGATACAGGTATTTCCTTTTTCTAAATCCAATCTGTATTCATGGCCGGCCTGCAAATTGAACGTTCCTTCCAGGGGAACATAAGGTTGGTTGGTCTGAAGCAGGGATGAACCACTATTTAAGAAAGCTACTGGTGAGCCTGCCGTAACATCGAATAAAGTTGCGCTTAGCCAAATGGTATTAAAAGGGGTATCTTCAAAAAAGTCTGTTATTCCCAAACATGGGGTATCACTTTTTTCGAATATCCTCAAATTGATGGTGCCAATGATTTGTGGAGCTGTATTATTGGAAGTGGTAAAATAGAAGGACTCCGTAGCATTTTCCAATTGAAAAGACAGATTTTCGGTATCGTAAACAATAGTATTGGTCTGTTGGGCAATGTTAGGTTCATACTCCAATTCCGTAGTTCCTTTTGTAGGATAGGTCAGTTTTCGTAAAAGACCGTATTGGGCAAAGGTGCTATTTGGTTCCCTTATGGCTCCGTAATTGGCCAAGAGTGGTTCTTCCAAAATTCTGGGATAGAAAACGGTATTATTTCTACCATTGTAGTATCCCCAATAGTCCTGTCCATAATCCAACCGATCCGCAAGAAGGCTCGGACTGAAATATTCAAATTCGTATTTCTTGCTGGGATCTAGGAAAACGACCGAATTTAAAAAGCTCCTCTTTTTCTCAATTTGATAATTCAAGGTATACCTTTCCACAACGGTATTGCCCTTGTCCAACAATTCAATAGTATCCAGGAGGTATTGATCACCAAAGCTAGGACCAGTGGGAATATCCGGATTTCTAATTCCTGAGGTGAAGACCAATTTGCCATTGATCGGATTGTCGCTATTGATCTCAACCAATCTCTTACCCTGGATAGAGGAGTAGTTTATACAGGGAGTAGCTGCCGTCAAATCTGGACATTGAGGTCCTGATTGCTCAAAACATCCATCTCCCAGCAAACTTTTGTTAATGGAAAAGGACTGGGTAATCCCTACTTCATAGGAGTAGTTTTCATTTACATAAACAAAATTGATCTCATCCCCAAAAGGGTGTGTTATTTTAGTAAGGTACCATGCCGTTATGGGATATAATGCATCCGAAGGAACACATCCACCCGTCGCATTTGATTTTTCCTGGTCCGAGAAAAAGTATTTGATGCCATCGGCTGTGGTAATCTCAAAACTGGAGGATGCATCGGCCAGATTTGTATAGGTAACTTCCAATGCCTGGCTCGGGGCCACTACAACTACTTGGTTGTCCAGTATGGTAAATCTACCGCTATATCCATTGAAGTTGAACATAAACATATCCCGTTCCGTATCGATTACAGGACTCTCCGCCACTATGGCAAAATCCTGGATATCGGTATCCAATTGATTACTTTGTGTAAGTTCACGTGGAGGCTCGGTTACGCCGAATCTTTCGTCCGGCAAATCCCTAATGACTCTGGTTATTACCCCACCAGCATTTAAACTCCAACCCAAACCAACCCAGGTTGACATTTGGTCTACCTTTATCCCGTTTGAACTATAGCTCAACGAAATTGGAAGAGACAAATTTTTGGTGTTATATGTATATAAGGGTACGTTTATATTCGGGGTTCCTGTAAACATACCTACATCTATTTGACCATATTTCCCCAACTCATAAGCGGTAGGAGAAGGTGGGGTAATATTGGGTACTTCCGGTGTATCTGCTACTTGTGCCTTGGCAGCCCATGCACAAAACATTAAGGTCGATAAGAAGAAAACTCTTTTTATGCTAAAATTGTTCATGATCAATTTTGATTTGGGATTGTTTTATTGTTTACTTATTGGGATTGGGATTTGTTCTCGCCTTCCAATTTCAAAATCCTTTTTTCCAGTTGGAGGATATATAACATTTGTTCCTCGATCTTCTCCAGAAGAAGTTTGTTCATCTCACCAAGTGCTATCCCGTTGGCCTCAACCTCGGCCGCAGAGGGGATATTGATCAAATGGCCCTTTTCGTTGATGTGTTGTTCAACTTCCTCCAAGGTGGGTAGGTCATAGCCGTCGGCAAAAACATAATCGGCCCAGCCGACAAGGTCTACTTTGACCTCCTTGGTATGTATAGTGCCGTCTACGGCCAGGCGATAATTGGCCTGGGGCGTAGTCCCGATACCTACATTACCGGCTGTGTAGTCGATATCGCTACCCGAGGTGTTCCAGACAGTCTGTCCACTACTACCTCCACCGGGATTGATAATTTCCGCAATGGTGGGCTCCTGGCCGTTGACCTCATAGAGCTCGGGACCATAATGGTATTGCCTGTTGGAAGTATTGCTGTCCCAGGCCAGAAAGGCCCTTGGACTGAGGTCATCGGCGTCCGAGGCAAATTTCAGGTCGATGAAGCCCGTGACCCCCGGAACTTTTTGCCCGGTTGCCGGATCGTATATGCCACCGTCATAGGTAGTGCCTGTATATCCGCTATGGTGTACGAACCCTACCAATAAGTACCAAGTATCCAGGGATGGGAGATCTCCATTCCAAAGAATATAGTTGCCGGTGGTACCGTCCAATCTAAGGAAGGCATCAGCTCCGGAGGAGTTGCCGGCCCAGATACCAAAATCAGTCCGGCCGTCGTTGGAGTTGGTCTTTTTGATCCATACGGAGAACCGATAGGTCTTGGTATGGTCCATATTCATGTGTACTTTAAAGCCCCCGTTCGTATGACTGCTAGTAGCGTCCGGTACGGCCGTCCACAGCACGGACTGGTTGCCATGGGGGTCGGTCCCCAGTTCACGGACATTCTCCGGATCGGTCCCCAATCTGTAAAAACCCGTAGGGGCCCCAGTGCCGACCGTCCATGTGGAGGTATCTATCAAATTGGTCTGCGCAAAGGAAAATGCTCCGATAAGCAGCAAGGAAAATTTGAACATTGATTTCATTTTTTTGTTCTTTTTAGGGTGTTTATTTCATCAATTAAATGTTGTATGGTCTTTTGTTGTTCAATGGTATAAAGCATCAACTCCTCGATCTTTTCCAGCAGCAGTTTGTTCATCTCCCCGAGTGCTATCCCATTGGCCTCCACTTCAGCCGCCGAGGGGATATTGATGAGATGTCCTTTTTCGTTGATGTGTTGTTCTACCTCCTCCAAGGTGGGAAGGTCATAGCCTTCGGTAAACACGTAGTCCGCCCAGCCGGTTTCTACATTTACCTCCTCGGCCCGGATCTTACCGCCCACAGCCAATTTCCAGGTTCCAATAGTTGTGGTACCGATACCTACATTGCCCGCGGTGTAATCGATATCGTTACCGGAAGTGTTCCAAACGGTCTGGCCACTACCCCCGCTGCTAGGATCGATCAGCTCACTGATTGTAGGTTCCTGGCCATTGACCACATACAGCATAGGATTCCAATAGTATTGTCTATCCGTAGCGGTGCTTGACCCAAAAAGTATGGATCGTAACATTATTGTTGTTGCGCCCGAGGCGAACTTATAATCAGCCATTGACATACTGGAAACAATGTTTCCTGTAACCGGATCATAGGCCGCAGCCAAGGTTGGGCCGGAATAGGAATTGGGGTGCACAAATCCGACCAGAAGGTACCATTTGTCCAATTGGGGCAGGTCCCCGGCCCAGAAATAGGGATTGGCATTGATGGTCCCATCGAAGCGCATGGTAGTATCATTACCGGACGCGTCCTCGGAGAAAAGGCCGAAATAAGAGGTACCGGAATTGGAGCCCGTCTTTTTTATCCAAACGCTGAATCTATACGTCTCATTAGGGTCTATGGTCAGGAAATTCCCATATATTCCGCCATCGGGACCCGCGTCACCACTGGGTTTTGACATCCAGAGTACGCTAGAATCCCCTAAAGGATCGGTACCCATTACCCTTTCATTTTCGGTGACAGGCCCATACCCGTTGAACCCACCGCTGGAGCCCGTGCCTACGGTCCATCCAGAGGTGTCCGTAAGGTTCACCTGTGCGGATATTTGATTGGAAAATATAATTGCCAAAAGGATTGCGACTTTTTTCATGCTCTAATTTTCTAGTTTTGTTGACAAATGCTTTCGTTCCGTTTTTAAGTTTTTAAAATTCTTGGTCTTTTTATGCCATTCCAGGATATACAAGTTCCACTACCCCAAATACTTGTGGTACTCCTTTTATCCCACATGCTTGCGCAATCCAACGTCTATGGGGTGTACCCGCCCAAGTGACCGCTGCCGAATTGTCTAAAAGAGAATAATCACCGTACGGGCTTTTCATATAACTATAGTTGTTATCTGTAACAGAAGCCGTATTTTGTGGTTTCGAAGTATGGGTCCAGGAGAAATCCGAGACCGCAAAAGGTGAGATTAAAGGACATACAAGGGTACGTCCAGCGGGGGAAGCTTTCATATCAAGTAGGTTAGGTTGAGGTTTGGGCCTTAATAAATTTATTATTATTTAACTTATATTTTTTGTAAGATTTATTTTTCAAAAATATAGATCTTATTCTATATACTAAAAAGAAACATGAGCTTTTCGATAAAGTGCAGTCTATTTTAACACACTGCATGAATCACAATGCTCTATTGCTCTTTTTCACGTTTTAATTGCTGTATTTCCTTGTCCATTTCCAAAATGTACAAGGTGAGCTCCTCGATCTTCTCCAAGAGCAGTTTGTTCATCTCCCCGAGTTCTATCCCGTTGGCCTCTACCTCGGCCGAGGAAGGGATATTGATCAGGTGGCCCTTTTCGTTGATGTGTTGCTCTACTTCCTCCAGGGTGGGAAGTTCGTAACCCTCGGTAAAGACGTAATCGGCCCAGCCGACAAGGTCTACTTTAACCTCCTTAGTATGTATAGTACCGTCTACGGCCAGGCGGTAATTGGCCTGGGCCGTGGTCCCGATACCTACATTACCGGCTGTGTAGTCGATGTCATTACCCGAGGTGTTCCAGACAGTCTGTCCACTGCTACCTCCACCGGGATTGATAATTTCCGCAATGGTAGGTTCCTGGCCGTTGACCTCATAAATAGTTGGCTCCCAGAAAAATTGGCGGTCCGCTGTATTGGTATCGTAGTACAAATAGGCCCGGTGCCGCATCTGGGTTGAAGTGGATGAAAACTTAAAGTCGGTAAGACTTTGTACTTTAACACCGTTCAAATCATAAATGCCACCTTCACTCACTGTAGAGGAATACCCGCTCTCGCGTAGAAATCCAACCAAAAGGTACCAGGTATCCAATTGAGGGAGGTCTCCTACAAAAAAATAAGGGTTTACATTTAGGGTTCCATCCAGAAGCCTGCTGTTCGCATTATTGTTGGCGTCATAAGCATACGGGCCAAAATATGTGGAACCGTCATTGGAATTCGTTTTCTTTATCCATACCGTAAAGCGATAGGTTTTGGTATGATCAGCAGACATATGGGGTGAATTCCATCCACCGTCCTGATCATTACCCGTATCCGGAACCGCTTTCCACAACACCGAAGTGTTGCCGTGGGGATTGGTCCCCATTTCCCTTACGTTCTCAGGATCGCTGCCTAGTCTCCAAAAGCCATCTACGGAACCGTTACCTACGGTCCACGTAGACGTATCGATCAAATTAGTCTGAGCAAAGGAGAATGCTCCTATAAACAGCAAGGAAAATTTTAATGTTGATCTCATTTTAATTCTGTTTTGATTTTAGCTTTTGTCTTTTGTTCGCATTTGAGATACTTCTTTTTGCAAAGCCTCTAAATTTTTATGTAATCGCTTTTGGTCTTGCTCCTGTTGCAAAATGTATAAGGTGAGCTCCTCGATCTTCTCCAAGAGCAGTTTGTTCATCTCCCCGAGTTCTATCCCGTTAGCCTCCACTTCAGATGCAGAGGGCATATTGATGAGATGGCCTTTTTCGTTGATGTGTTGCTCTACTTCCTCCAAGGTGGGTAGGTCATAGAATTGGGCAAAGACGTAGTCCGGCCAGTCGCCGCTGAGCTGTACCTTCACTTCCTCGGTTATCAGTTTGCCGTCAATAGCCATTTGGTATCCGTTCGGTACAGTGCCTGTGCCCACAGCAACATTGCCCGTATAACTTGCTACCGAATTCGCCTCGTTCCAGATAGTACCTCCGCCACCACCCGAACTGTTTGTGGTCACTGACACGGCATTGCTGACCGGACTTTCGTTACCTGCAGCATCCAGGGCCGTAGCCGTAAAGTTGTAGCTCGTTCCAGCGGTAAGGCCTGTAACCTGGTGGGTGCTGACATTGCCCAATGTGGCTTCCAACACCCCGTCCTTATATATTTTGTAACCGGTGACAGCGGTATTGTCCGTAGCCCCTGTCCAGCTTAGGTCCGCGGTACTATCGGTCTGGCCTATGCTCGATAAGGTAGGGGCCGTAGGAGCTTGCGTATCCGAACCGCCACTAAGGCCCAACAGGTCCTGTACCGTAGGCTCCTGGCCGTTAACTTCGTAGAGGGTAGGGTTCCAAAGATACAACTCACCATTCCCTGTGTCATTACCCCATAACACAGCCTCTTCCCGCATAGTAACTGTGGTGGCGGCAAATTTGTAATCGAGCAACGACCTTGCCACAGTACCATCAGTGGCATATATGGCCCCCAAGTGGGTAGTGGTAGTTTCATTACTTCCATGGGCAAACCCCACCATAAGATACCAGGTATCCAACGCAGGTAAGTCCGCCTCGTTGAACCAGGGAGAACCGTCGGCGCTACCGTCCAAGTTAAGGCTTGTGTCCTGGGCGGAACCGTCATGGGCCTCAAAGCCGAACAGTTCGTATCCGTCATGGGAAATGGTCTTCTTCATCCAAACCGTGAACCGATAGGTCTTGGTATGGTCAATATTGATAAAGGTTCCCCGCCATCCGCCATCCTGACCACCGTTCCCGCTGGGAATAGCCTTCCAGATTATACTGGTGCCGCCAAGGGCGTCGCTTCCTGATATCCTTTCATTTTCGGAGGCATCGTTCTGGTAGGCATTAAAACTGCCGACCGAACCGGTTCCCGCTGTCCACGTAGAGGCATCCAATAAATTGGTCTGGCCAAAGGTCAGCGTAGAAAACGCAGAGAGCATAAATACAATTTTTTTCATTTTATTTATTGGGTTAGGGTTTCTATCATGTCTTTTAACTTGGTCTGTTCTATCCGTATAAAAAGGCCTTTAGAATGTTTCACTTTCCAACAGACCGAGATGTCAACCCAATTTGTTGCCATATGGGAAATACCAGGCCATTATTACGATTTCCGCCGTATCCATTTTTCTCTGGTTTAGATGATTCTCCGGGATAACAATCCGTCAAAGGCTCAATGTTCCTAATACAAAGCACTTGGAAAGGGATCTCATCCTGAAAGTGCTTTCTATGGGTAGTACATACATCCGATGTTTCGATCCGAGGGAATCCCGAGAACGCAAAGAGGAAAATTACAGAACACACCATGATGTGTCCAGCAGGGGAAGCTTTCATATCAAGTAGGTTTAGATTCGGGCTTATCCAAATTTAGTACTATTATTCTTACTTAAATAGCACGTATTACAACTCAAATAAATAAACTTTATTCTATATATTAAAAAGATTTTTGATTAATTCGATGAAATACCAATAATATTAACATTAACATAATTTCTTTTATTTCCTATAATAATCTCACCATTTTTCAGTTATATCCCTACCAGAATCTAAATCCCCTTAACCTATGAAGAACTCTATCCTTAAGAAAAAAATCCCGGCCTTAAACCTTCAGGAAACCCTTATAGTACTGGCTATTATCGGTATTTTGCTGCTGTTGGCCCTTCCCAATTTAATGCCATTGATTTCCAAGGCTAAAAGCGTTGAGGCGCAGACCCAACTCAAGGCCATTTACAATGCCCAGACCACGCATCGTTATATGTACAGTAAATTTACTACGGACTTCAATGAGCTTGATTTTGAAGCTCCTAGAACTGTGAAAGAAAATGGAACAGCTAATTATCAGTATACCATTACAAGTGCAAGTGATGCCACATTCAAGGCCCGGGCGGAAGCCATAACCGACTTTGATGGTGATGGCATTCTTAATGTCTGGGAAATAGACGAGAACGGCAATCCCAAACAAATCGTAAAAGATTAATGGTGCTCCTCAAAATTTTGGCCATTGCGGTATGCGCAATCGTTGCCTATCAAGACATCAAGGATAGAATGGTGATATGGGTGGCTTTTCCCATGATGGCCGTGCTCCTGACCCTGATCCATGCAACAAGCTCCGGATGGGAAGCCGTATTCTGGTTTTCGGTCATCAACCTATTATTGGTGAGCGGGGTTCTCTTGCTCCTTTTTATTTATACCAGACTCGCTAGCCGGCAAAAATTTCTGAATACTAGCTTGGGGCTTGGGGATATCTTGTTTTTTTACGCATTTTCCTTTGGATTTCCCACTCTTACCTTTGTCATTCTGTTTGTGGCATCCTTGTTTTTTTCCCTTTTTCTCTTTCTTGCGCTGAAATCCATTCGGCAGATGGAAACGGTACCCTTGGCAGGATATATATCCCTATTTCTGATAGGAGCGATAGCCGTAAGCTTTTTTACAAAAACCCCCAATCTCTATCAACTATGATACGCAACGATTCGCACATCCCCCCGATACTGCGGCAACGTATTTCACCGGAACAGGCTTTTCATTACCGCATTGTACCCGTTGAGGATACGGCGCAAGGTCTCGTTTGCAAAACCGATAATGCGGTGCTGGAGCAACTTTTGTCCGAACTTGAAATCGTTCTGGACACCCAGATAATACTGGAAAAATGTGAGCAGGAAGAACTACAAAGGCTCCTGACCACCAATTACAGACAGAGCCAATCCTCAAAGACGGCTAACCTCCACTACTCCACTGATTTTTTAGAGCAACTTCTCGCAAGTGCAAAAAATATAGGAAGTAGCGATATTCATTTTGAACCTTACGAAAAACGGTGCAGGGTACGTTTCCGGTTAGACGGGAAGCTCATAGAGCAATATAGCATTGCTTTGGATGAGTATCCGACCCTGGTCAACAAAATAAAAATCAAGGCCGATCTGGACATTGCCGAAAAGCGATTGCCCCAAGATGGGCGTATTACCGTTAAGACAAATGACGATGAATTCGATATCCGGGTATCTACCCTGCCCACACTGCACGGTGAGAAATTGGTACTGCGGATTTTGAGCAAGGATGCTTCCCTCATCGACCTGAACGGGCTTGGGTTTTCGGAAAAAGAACTGTCCGTTTACCGCGAAGGGCTACGCCAGCCCAGTGGCATTATCCTTATTTCAGGGCCCACCGGGTCGGGTAAGACAACCACCCTGTACGCCACATTGAAGGAACTGAATACCGTGGAAGAGAACATATTGACGCTGGAAGACCCCATAGAATACACTTTGGAAGGGATAAACCAAGTACAGCTAAAGGAAAGTATTGGGCTGGATTTTATGCGAACCCTAAAAACATTCCTGAGACAGGATCCCAATATCATTATGATCGGGGAAATCAGGGATGTGGACACAGCCAATATAGCTATACGTGCCGCCCAAACCGGGCATCTGGTGCTGTCTACCATACATACCAATTCCGCTTGGGGTACCATTTCCCGACTTATCGATATGGGTGTTCCTGCGTTTCTAATCGCCAGTACGTTAAACCTTAGTGTGGCGCAACGTCTGGTACGAAAACTGTGCAGTTCCTGTAAAACGGAATCGGTCGTAGAGCCCGGACTCTTTCCCCCAAACTTTGAAGTTCCCAAAGACCTCAAGGTCCATTTTAAGGCTGTAGGATGTAACAGTTGTCACCATACCGGTTATTTGGGAAGAAAAGCGGTCTACGAAATCCTTCCCATTACCAAGGAGCTGATGGTTTCCATCCGGGACAACCATATG
This sequence comes from Ulvibacterium sp., assembly GCF_028285715.1. Lineage (GTDB taxonomy): Bacteria > Bacteroidota > Bacteroidia > Flavobacteriales > Flavobacteriaceae > Ulvibacterium. Next base: position 27,110 of record NZ_JANQOO010000035.1, on the reverse strand, counting down.
CATATTGATGATTACCTAAGGGATAGGCAAATAGGGACCTTAAAAACCAATGCCATTGAAATGATTCAGCAGGGCATAACTTCAGTCGAAGAAGTGTATCCACTATTGACCGACCAATTATGAAGCGATTTCTCTATATAGTATTCTTTTTAGTCATTTTTAGGGCGACCGGCCAGGAACCCGACCGTATACAAAACATCCAAAATCATTTGGAGGTTCTGGCCTTGGAAAATTCCGAACTGAACAAGAGCCTAAAATTGGATATCAATGTTACGAATGTAACCCTACCCAATTTTTTGATAGCCGTATCTAAAGTACACAACCTCAACCTTACAGTTTCACCGGATTTGGAAAACGTTACAATTGTAAACAGTTTTTCAGAGGTAACGGTTGCGGATCTTTTGGTGTTTTTATGTAAGGAATACGGACTCACCATAGATTTTACCGGGAATATCCTGTCCATTAAAAAATATAGTCCGCCCACACCGGAAGTCTTGGAAAAAAAGATTGGGGTGAACTACAGCAGAACAGAAAATTTAATTTCCCTGGATCTTAAGAACGATCCCTTGGGGAAAGCGTTCCGGACCATTATGGATGTTTCCGGGAAAAACCTGTTATATGCCTCCGGGATGGAAACTAGAAACCTGAGCCTATATCTTTCCAATGTGCCCTTTGATACGGCCATGGAAAAATTGGCGGAAACCAACGGGATGGCCTATTCCAAATCCAAAGACGGCTTTTATCTTTTTGACACCTTTGCCGAAACCTCCAATGGGCCGGGGACATCTTCAAGAAGGCTGGGAGGCAATAGGCGTCCGTATCAGGTATTGGATACGGTTAACCGCATATTGAACGTGGACCTTACCAATACATCCATAGCATCCATTGTATATGATTTGGCCCATGACTTAAAATTGGACATCTATATGGCCACCCCATTGGAGCAGGCCGGTCATGTGACCTTTACCGCCAAAAATATTCATTTTGATGCCCTATTACGACATATTTTCGAGAGTCAGGAAACCCACATCCCTGCCCCAGCCGTACAAAATAGGCCAAACAATCAGAATAGACGGCAGAACGGGAACAACCCGCCCCAATCAAGCCCACCGGTAAACTTTACCTTCAAAAAGGAGGGGAATATTTATTTTTTTGGTACCGCCGATCAGTTGAGCTTGCGTGAGGTGGAAATCGTACAAATGATGTACCGTTCGGTGGAGCTATTGGGGGACCCTTCCCAATCCGGTGGGTATCGTTCCTCCGGAAGGACCACCTCTTCCAATATTAGTTTTTTCGGTACCGGTGGCGTCCAAAACAACCAACAAGGATTCAATACGAACAATAATCGAAGGAGTGTAGATACCCGTTCCCGGAATTTTGATACCTATCAGGACGGTGCAGAGGCCATCGTAAGTATTTTACCGGATGAACTTAAGGCAGATCTGGATATTCGGGTAGATTATGAATTGAACAGCTTTTTTGTAAGTGGTCCGTCCAGCAATATTGAACGTTTTAAGGAATTCATCAAGGAAATTGACAAACCGGTTCCCGTAGTACTTATTGAGGTTATGATCATAGAGGTTAAAAAATCAGCCACCGTGGAAACCGGTATCAGCTGGGGAATTGGCGATGCTCCTGTCAACACCCATGGAAAATTGTTTCCCGAATCCGATGTGACCCTAGGGGCCAATACGGTAAATAAAATTATAGGCGGTTTTGACGGGTTCGGTTCGTTCAACATCGGACAGGTAGTACCCGAATTCTTTGCCAACATCAAGGCAATGGAAGAAAACGGAAATTTAAAAATTCGTTCTACCCCAAAGCTTTCTACCCTAAATGGGCATAGAGCCAATCTTTCCATTGGGGAGACTACCTATTACGTGGTTACCAATCAAAACTTTTTTGGATCACAGATCCCCACCACTTCAGAGGTGCGGAATTATCATCCCATTGATGCCGAATTGGCCATAAGCATAAAACCCTTGGTCTCCGGCAACGGGCAAGTTACCTTGGATATCAATGTTATCCAATCCGATTTTAGCGGAGAACGTATTGAAGAGGATGCACCTCCAGGACTCACCTCCCGAGAGTTTAGTTCCATTGTCCGAATGCAAAACCAAGATTTGGCCATTTTAGGTGGATTGGAAGAAAAATTAAAGAACGATACCGGTAACGGGGTTCCTTTTCTGGCCCGTATCCCTGTTATAAAATGGCTGTTTAGCCAACGTAGGCGGGAAGATACCAAACAAAAATTAACCATCCTTATTAAACCTACGGTAATCTACTGATGCTAAAACCCTGGATAACATATTTGACGGAAGGTAGTTCCTATGCCGGACTGGAAATTCATGAAGTGGATGGAAGAGAGCACTACCATTATTTGGAGGTCCTTAAAAAAAAGGGAGAACTGCATTTGGTCAAGACCGAACCGTTTTCGGACCCAAAGGAATTGTGCAAATCCCTTAAAAGGAATACCCCACTATTCCTGTCCCTAAATACCTCCAAGGTATTGGTGAAAATGGCCCCCAGCTCCAAAAACGAGAATCCCCAGGCCTTGGTGCATGGCGCGTTTCCCAATTTGGACCTGGACAATTTTTATTATGGAGTCGCCCAAATATCATCACACCCCATTGTGGCCATTTCCAAAAAGGAATATGTTAATGGCCTTATTGGAGAACTAAAGGAATTGGGGTTGGAAATATTTCATTTTTCATTGGGCCTCGGTTCCATGGCGCATAGTGCCGCTTTTATGGAAAACCAAGTTATCGTGATCTCAAATTTCCAAATGGCTTTGGAAAAGGGGGTTATTCGGGAAGTCAGTCCCATAGAACATCCCGTATCCCATGATTATCTTATAAATGGATTGAAATTATCCAATTCCAGTCTTTTGGCCTTCTCCCAGATTCTAGGGCATTTGAGAGGAAATACCAACATATCAAATTTTACGGAAACCAACGGGCAATTCCAGTCAAACTTCAAAAACCGGAGAATCTTTGACTATGGGCTAAAGGCTTCCCTCTCTTTTTTTATCATTCTTTTGCTAGTCAATTTTCTGATTTTCGACCACTATCGCGCCGAAGTAAATCGGTTAAATTCCGAATTGACCCTGGATAGTTCGCAGAAGGAAAATCTGATTTCGTTGGAAGGTAGGGTTAACACTAAAAAAGAACGGGTAGAGACCCTAAAGACCGTTTCAAATTCCAAATCTACCCTTTATCTGGATAGACTTGCCAAGAGTATCCCCCAACAAATCTTACTGGATAGGATAAGTTATCAGCCCTTGGACAAACCTGTTCGGGATTCCAAACCGGTACGGCTAAAGCAAAATACGATACTGATCTCCGGTATATCCGAAGACGATACGGAATTTTCAAAATGGCTGGAACAGCTGGAAAAATGGGATTGGATTTTGGGCGTGGAAACTTTGGACTATGATTTTGTACATTCCAATGCCTCCAATTTTACGATTAAAGTCACGATGTATGAAACTGGACAAAAGGAATAAACTATTAATCGCCGGGTGCCTAGTGCTGCTCTTTGCCACTTACAAGTTGGCTTTATCCAAAACCATGGCAATCCATAGGGAACACGGGAATCTGAAGTCCAAAAGCATTCAGGCCGGCGATATTCCTGTGCAGCTCGCTATTCTGGCCCAAAAAGAACAGTACTATGACTCCATAATGCAACAGATGGATATAGGGGATACCTCCATCCAAAATAATCTGTTGCGTACCATTAATGAGCAGGCCAAGATTAGGAACGTAAACGTAATGGATTTCAATCCTCCACACATCCAAAACTTTGACAATCATAGGCTCCTTACCCATTCCATTGTCCTAAACGGAGGGTATACCGATATCCTTCAGGTAGTATACGCCTTGGAACGGAAAGGAAGCTTTGGTGATATCGTTCATGTGGATTTTGAGAAGAAAAGGGACTATCGTAAACGGAAATCGTTTTTGGAAGCCACCATTTTTGTGCAACATTTGGAATAAACGGGTACCCTATACTTCTACAGCAAGACTATCCGTTGTTAAGGAAAGGAATTTTAGCTTTTTAATGGGAATGTGGCTTCTTTGCCTTCCTCATTTTTGCGTTTTTCCAATTCCGCACTGATTTCATTGGCCCTTTCTTCAGTGATATCATAATTGCGCATAACGTAAATGGCGATTAAGGTACCGATGATCGGAAATCCGGAATAAAAGGCCCTTAGACCAAAAATGGCTCCCTCTGGCTGTGTAGCGGCATCTGGATTAAAACCTACTACTGACATTATGGTGCCCGTTAGTAAACCTGCTATGGCAAAACCGAATTTTACCATCCACCAATAAATAGCCCCAAAAACACCTTCTCGCCGTTCCCCGGTGTTGAGTTCATCCAAATCAATGACATCGGCGGTCATGGACATCATCAGCGTAAACAGACTTCCGATACCAAAAGAGAAAAAAGGCAGGGCGAACAAAAACATATACGGTTTGCCTGGTATAAAGAGAAACCACAACATTATATATCCAAGGATGGAAATGGCCTGTGAAATAATAAACGCTTTCTTTTTCCCCATTTTCTTGGACATGGCCGTTATTATTGGAATTACGATAAAGGTGGTGGCCAGGGCACCCACGCTACCAAACAATGTGGGCCACATACCGGCCGCACCCGCGTCTCCACCGAATAAATAGTACACCACTATAAAAAACGAAAAGCTTGCAATGGTATAGAACGTATTGTAAATAAAGAAGGTAGCAATACACAATTGCCGGAAAGGTCTTGACTTGAAGGCTTCCTTAAAACCATCGATAATCTTCTTTAAACTACCTCCGATCGTTCTTATGTTCAGGGGTGCGTAATCTGCACCAAGAGTAGATTCACTTTTGATAAAAATAGCCGGCACCATGGCAAAAATCATACATATGATACCCACCCAAATGGCAAGTTCCCTTGTAGCCGCTTCCGCGGAAGCAAACCATCCCTGGTCATACATAAATACCCAAAACCACGGTGCGATGACCCAGGCCCATTGGCCGATCCATTGTGCAATGGCCATAATATCCGTACGCTCATGGAAATCATTACTCATTTCATAGCCCATGGCTACGTAAGGGACACTGAAAATGGTCAACCCCAAATAAAAGACAAACGACCATAGGAGAAAATAGGTAAAATTATAATCCAGCCCATTTTCACGATACAATTGCCACATCGTAACAAATGAAATGCCCATAATCACGGCTCCCAAAAAAACATAGTGCCTACGCCTACCCCATTTGGATTTTGTGTTATCCGATATAAAGCCCATTATAGGGTCCGTTATAGAATCGAAAACTCTTGGAAGGAAAAACAGGATACCCCACATCCAACCAGGAAATCCAAGATCTTGGACCAAGACTACCATAAATATGCCAAGAATAGCAGGAAACATCTGGTTGGCAAGCATACCGATTCCAAAGGCTATTTTTTGGCCAAAAGGCACTTTTGGGGCGTTTGTAGTTATTGATGCTGACATAATTGGTTGGTTTAGTTGGTTATCTTTTTCGTATTTCTCCCGCTCTCTTGATGATAATCGGGTTTGCCCTATAGGCATTTTAAGGTCTATCCGTGCCTGGGGTATACTGCTTATCAAATTCGGATGTTTCAGTATTTCAGAATATAATATAGAAACTTTATTCCTCTAACCCATATTTTTTCAGCGATTCATTCCACGATACCGATTGAATTTGGATAATGAGTTGTTTGTTCACCTCATTAAAAAACGGTTGGGTCTTGGGCATGATGAAACTTCTATACTGTTTCTGAAAAGTCAGTGGAAGTAACCTTACATGATTTCCCATATTGTTCGTTTTAATAAGGTACTCAATGGTCGTTTTATCGGAAACCAAAACCTCAATTTCCTTTCGCGATAAAGCCCTTAGTGCCTGTGATGGGGTTCTATAGACTTGTGATGGCTGCAAATCTTGTTGCTGCGCAAAGAATTCCGCATCGGAAGCACCCACTACACCAATTTTCTTTGCCCCTTGGAGGTCTTCCAGTCCATTGATATCAGCTTCAAGGGTGTTTACCGTTAGTGTTGAGGCTATAGTAGCCGTAAATCCTGATATAATAATGATAGCCGTAAACATCCAAATAATGGCAATGGTCTTTCCCAAATGGGTTTTTGGTGCCTTGTCCCCATAGCCTACCGTGGTCATGGTCACCGCGGCCCACCAAAGACCGTCAAACAAACCCCTGATACCCGGCCTAAACTGGTATTTGTTGGTCCTTCGTTCAGCGAACCACAGAATGGTTCCAAAGGTCAATAAAATGGCGAACAAGAGGAGTATTATATTCAGAAAATCCCGAGAAAAGAAATTATTGATAAAAATCCGAAACTGACTTTGACTACTCACTGTGGTGGCAATGCCCACACTGGAAATATAGAAGGGTTGGCTAACCTGAAATCGCTCAATCCGACTTGGACTGTTACTAAGAGGATTGATTGAAACATCAAGTTCATTATAGTCCAAGGAGCGAATAATGCCTATGGCATCGCTGAACTCAACATATTTGTAAGCCATATCCATTTCAGATGCAATATGCTCCCAAAGATCAATTGAAACTCCAGTATAGCCTCCCGATTCCCTTACTACAAAGGGGGGGTCCTGATAAATGCCTACTAGCAGGGTATCCCTATATGTATTGGCGCTACCCACAATACTTGTAAGAAGAGTTGCAAGCAAAAATGATATCGAAGGCATTCTATGTATTTTAGTTGAGTCCATCACTTGCGTTTATTGACAAAAACCGAACAAGAATTCCCAACAAAGCACTTGCCTGTTGGGAAAACGCATTTTTTTCCTTGGAATAAACACAAAAAATTGCCGTACCTCCCACTTTTTGTTCAAAGGGCATATACATTCTTGAAAGATATCCCATACTATCTTTTTTACTTATGTGTTCTTCAGCTTCCCTATTGAAATCATCAATTAAAAGAAGTTTCCCTGTACACGTGACATAACTGGGTAAGTTGCTTTTTTCATCAAATGCTTCCTCTCTCTTGATCATTTCATGATTTTCCCTTTGGTAACCCTTAAATCGGATAACCTCTCCCTCCTTAAAAGCAAGCTCAAATACATCAATTCCTGTGGGAAGTTCTACCAATTTGTTCAGTATAGGCAGAATTACTTTCCAATCGGAATCCCCTGGAATCTGCCGAATTAGCTTGTGAAGTAGATATATATTGATCCCTGCACTTTTTAGTTGGTTCTTTTTTTGAAGGAGGGCCCCGCTCTGTTCCACCAATTCAGCCTCTTTTTGTTCAAGCTCCTTTTGTTTTTGATGTAGCGAGGCTTGTAATCCCTCTACCCGCTTCAATAACCAACGCCTTGCAAAAAACCAAAAGAAAAAGAACCCTAAAGCCGCCAATAGTAACATCCCCCACCATGTGCTATACCATTTTTGGGATACCTCAATATCCATAGCTACGGCTGCACTCCATCCAAACCCTCCGGCTTTTTGACCCCGAACCAATACCTTATAGTTTCCACTTTCCAACTCATTCAAGGTAAGCTCCGAGGTTTGGGCATTCGACCATGGGACATCTTCAACATCCTCTTGGGCCATTTCACTTTTGAAGACCTTAAATTGGTATCGCACATCCACGCTTGGGAAAGTAAGGGTAGCCATGGTAAGTGCTACTTTTTGGGATTCCCTTAGCTTTATGGTGTTCTGTCTATCAACAACATTACTGTTTACCGAAGCCTTTTTTATAATTGGAGTCTTTGTTTGGTAAGGTTCCGGATTTATCTGAGAGGAGTAGACAATCCCCTCTGGTGTGCCTACCCAAAGCCGTAAATTTTCATAGAGCACCATACAACGATAGGAAGAAATCTTGGATGGTGTTCCACTTGTTTCATCAAAAACTACATGGTTGCCCTTGGCATCCAAATGTATGAGTCCATTGGTATCGGTAGCGAGCCAAAGAGCGCCATTGGGCATATCGGTTATTGATCGTATTTCACTGTCGGTGAATGCGCCAAGGTTTACTTTCCGAATGGTTTCTGTATCATATTTTAAAAGTCCGTCCGTTGTAGCGAGCCAAACAAGGCCCAAACGGTCCACGGCCATATCATGGACCTCAAAATTACTACTGACCTTAAATGGAAATGGCAAACTTTTATTTTGAAAACGGTCGGACAATCGATCATATTTATAGAGATAAGATTCCGGACCAATGCCAGCCGCATACAATTCGTTCTTGCCCCCTTCTCGAAATACCAATATGCGGGTCTCAAAACCTTTGTCCTTGCCGTATGCAATGACATTCCCCTTTGAATCGATTTTTGCCGCCCCTATTATTGGTTGATTCGAGGCCGCCTGGCAAAACCATATGTCTCCGGTATGGTCCGCCAAAATAAAAAATACACCACTTCCGCGATCGCTCAAATCATACGTTCTCTTCAGTTGATGTCCCTGATATTGAAACACCTTGCCCTCCGCCGAGCCATACCAAATCCTATCGTTTAATGAGCCGATACCCACAATATCATTGAGATTATCCTCTTTTTGAAAACTCGTGGCGACGCCTTCACTATTTATCCAAGAAACGGCCCCTTGTGAGATTACAACAGGGCCTTCCCGGGATGGGTTTATGGCCCTGATGTTGTCATGACCTAAGCCTGAAACACTCTGAAAAAAACTGGACCACAATAAGGCAAGACCTTTGTCCGAGCTTACCCAAATTACATCATCAAGTTCAGTCTCATCCTTTGTGAATTGCAATTGATTTATAGTTCCAAAAGATAGTTCCTCCACACGGTGTGGGTCATTCGCACCAAAAACCTTGGATAGCTTGGTTCGATTTCCCTGGCTTTGAAATGTATAGATGGCTGAAGCCGAACTTAGGAATAAAACACCCTTATCATTTACTGCAATATGCTTCAATTTCTCTTCCATGATAAATGCCTCCTTGTGGGTGACATTCCGGTTATGGTCAACCTTAAGTTTTTCCAAATTTTCCCCAGCTATCCAAATAATATCACCTCTTATAAGAAGGTCATTACTGGAGCCATAGTTTTTAAGGGAAATAAATTTTTGGGTGGATTCATTAAAGTAGAAGAGGCCATGACCCGGCATCAATACCCAAATAGTACCAAATTTATCCTCTCCAAAGACCATCCTGGGGGTTTTTTCCCGTGACACCAAATCAAAGGGTTTACCCGTATCCGTATTCCCTGAAAACATCATTATGGAGCCGTTCATTTGGCCTATCCATAATCTGTTTTGACTGTCCCTAAAAAGCTGTGTGGGATAATGAAGGGTGGTGTTTGGTTTAAAAGACTCGATTTTTGGTCGTCCATTGACAAAGAAAACCTTATGTATTCCTGTGTCATTGGTGAAAAGCAAATCGTTTGTATCCCACGAAAAAAAAGACCTAATGGTCTTACTTCTCAAGGTAGTATTGAAATCCTCAAAGGTATTGCCATCAAACCTAAACAACCCCTGGTCTGTTGCCAACCAGACATAACCCTGGTGATCCTGTATGGTCTGGTGTACATTTTTAAAGGGAACCCCCTCTCCATGATAGTAAGCATATTTAAACTTTTGTCCATACGAAAGTCCTGCCAGAAGGAAAAAAAGGCAACAGAGGACGAAGATTTTGAATCGCATGGCAAAAGGTCGGATTCTTAAAGATAAAAAAAGCCGGTGACTTGTTTCTTTGTTGTAAGCAAGACCAACCCCCTTCTAATATCACTTTGTAAGGAAAATAGGCGCTATTCGAATGAAAAATTTCACATGGTTTGGCTGCCATAAGAATCTAGAGGGACCTTCAATTAGATTGAAATGTAAAACCATGCTTCCATTTTTGTGGAATGCCAAAAAAGAGGCTGCGTAAGTTTTTGAAAATTAGTGCCGGTGAACATTTTTTACGCCAAGAGTTCTTTAGTTTCTTCTATTTTCAAATCCCTAGATGGATTGGTCCAGTAAAAAAACATAAAGGGCAAGAAGAAATCTGTTGGACTTCGGGCAGTTGTACGATATTCTGCATACAGGCATTAAAAAATGACAAAAAGGGAAATGGACCGATCCATTCCCCTTTTCTTAACAATTTATGCGCTGCCCTCTATTTGCTCATTGCCTTGACCATTTGCTTGGCAAAATCGTTGGAAGTAGTGCCCAAGCTCGCAGGATTATCAATTTCCGATGTAATAATCGTTATTAATTGTTCATTTTCGGTCATGGTCAAATCATAGACCAAGGTTTCCAAAATATACTTTTTATGTGTCGAGGTCGTGGATTCATACGGGGCTCCGTCAACCTGAATATTTCCAATACCTATATAAAAACTTCTGTGGTATCCCCTCCTAGGATGGTAAACCGGAAAGGTGTTTATTGTATAGGTGGTACCGGAAGTTACTGTCTTGGTATACTCTTCAATGTCCTTCAATAGGGTTAGAACCACTATCTCATAACCATCTTTTACCAAAGAATTCCCTAATTTCTTCATTTCTGCCTTATTACCTTCCTTCATTGGATCAAAATCCGGGTATTTCACCATACTTTCCCGAGCATCATAACCTTTATCCCTAAGTTGGTCCACCATATCCTTCTCAAATCGTTTCCTTACCTCTGTGTTCCCGGACTTGTGGACTACCAAAACGTTCTTATTTTTAATATCGGCCGAATCGATTCCCTCCCATGAATCGGATACTTTTACCGTAGAACAACCGAACAATACAGTGCCAAGTGCCAATATCCCTAAAATTGCTTTCAAATTTTTCATTGCCTTTGGATTTATCGTTATTAAATGAATAAAAATATTTCTTCCCCGTCTTCTGCATACTGCAGGTTGAATTCTTGATGTTGTTTTTGGAGGGTAAACTCCTGACCTGAATTTGCATTCCATCGAATTTCCAAATGTTTTCTAATTGACTTCATCTTGTTTTGATTTTAGTTTCTAGACCAAAAATACTTTGGATACCCTCTGAAAATGGGCAATACATAACCGAAACGACCTAATTCCCTGTTGAAGTGACCTTAACCGATTGCGAGGTACTATCCATCAAAAATTCAAGGTTACCCGCTTCTAACGAATACGAGTATCTTGGGACAAAGTAATTTCAGGGAAACCCCCATATTTTTTTAGAACGCCACCAAGAAAAACGGCCTTGTTGCAGTACAAGGCCGTTTTCTGAATAGTACCCGTTTTATGTATTAACCTCTTCCCCATTTCCTTCTTGAATCGAGTTCGTTGCGTTCATTGCGGTCGTCCCTTCTTTCCCTTCGATCCTCACGACTTTCCCTAACATCTTCGCCCAATTCCCGCTTGGTAGCCGCAATATCATCTAGCAAAATATCCTTAAACTCGGTTACCAGGGCTTTATGGGCCAGGGCCTTTTCCATAGCCAGGGCTTCAAACCCAAAATTATACGTCCGGAGTTTTTCCAGAATGGCGGCTTGCCGTTCGGCCCGATCTATCTGCTTTTGAAAATCACCGATATCATCCCTTCTGTCCCTGCGATCATCCCGGGCATTGGCCTTATCCCTAGCCAAATCCCGCTCATCATCCCTTCTGTCATATCTGCCCCGGTCAGAATCTTCCCTATCCCTCCTTATTTCCCTTCTCTCGGAACGTACCTCGGATGAACTTTGGGCAATTTCCATACGGGCCTTTTTTGCCTTTTCCCCACTTTGCCCTACTTCCCGGACCATATCCTGGATAATGCTTGCTTTTAGTTCATTTGACTTCTCGGTGTTTCGCTCCTCAAACGCCGTATTCAAAGCAGTGGTCTTGACCTTAAAAGCTTCCAGCTCTTGCATATCACGCTGCAGACTCTTTTTTCCTTCAGCAACTTGTTTTGTGTTTTGAATGGCTTCTTTTGCGTTTTGACCTTGTAGTAAAAGACCGAACATTGCTACAAAAATCGATAGTGTAATCTTGGTTCTCATTTCATTTTTATTTAAAAGGATTATGCTTCGGTTTCATTGGAGACATAGACGATTTCATACCCTATCTTCCCTCCCTTTTGCTGAATTTCTTTATATAATGTTCCGTTGTGGTCGTATAGAACTTTTCCATCGATCTCTACTTTTTCAGCCTCCTCGGGAAGCGCTTCAATAATTCCGCCGACCGGTGGTTCGGCCACCTCATAGTTCTCCTGGTCATTGCGGCTCTCAATTTCCGTGTAGTATATCCCGGAATGATAATAATATATACTTGGCCCTACCATTACCCTAACATACCCGACTGGAAGTACGGCAATTCTAAACCCGGGGGGAGGAAGTACGACTACATAGGAATCCCCATACGACGTATAATAAATCCCGGCATGGAAGTAATACTGTAGTCCTCCAAAATAGAATCTCCTATGTCCATAAGGCAGGGTTCTAACATAACGCCGATGTCTAGGATATCTATAATATGGTTTTCTCCCTATGGGTTTAGTTCTGTAGCTGTGGCCCTTATGGCTCATATTCCTTTCAATTTTCCCTTTTTGATTCTTGGATGACCTGCTTTGGGCCTCCACATTTTCAGAAAGGAGTGTAAAAGTGGATAGGGCAAATACTGTTGATAAAATTCTTGTTCTCATGATTTCTAGTTTTATGCATTGCGGAAAATTCCTTTATTTTCCTTGCACAAAAGTAGTTTAGGCTTTGCGGCCTTATCACGAGTTTTAGAGTGAAACGACGATTTTAGGGAATGAAACTTCCCAAGTGGAAAGTGAACTGTTACTGCTTTTGAAATTGGGCCGAACCTATTTGGCCATTCCTCAGAATAACAATGGGTATTAAATCGCCTTTCTTAAATTCCGTAAGTTTTTGTTTGATCAATGACCTGGAGTTTTTGTCTTCAAACTTAATTCCCGCCACCTCTAAAATGATATCACCTCCAAGTAATAACTCGGTGTCATTGATGGTGGCCGGAATGTAACCGCCTTGAAGACCCAATTTACTGGCCGACCCCTTGGAGGATACTACAACCACCAATAAACCGGATTTTTGGGGAACATTCAATACTCCCGCCAATTCCGGGGTCAATAAAAGGGTTTCCATACCCGTCCACGGACTATTGGTATCCTTCAAAAGCTTTTGGGCACTATTGGACGGGGCGACAAAGCCTATTCCATCAAATCCACCAGAAGTAGTGTAGATGCTACTGGCAACCCCTATGACCTCCCCTTTCATGTTAAATAGCGGTCCACCAGAATTTCCGGGGTTTATGGCCGCATCGGTTTGTAAAAACTCAACCTGTTCAAAGTCGTTGCTTAATTTATCGGGTACATAACGACCACTCAAAATTCCACAGGTCAGGGATTGCTTAAACCCATGCGGAGCGCCAATTACAAAAACATCCTCCCCAATCCGTGCCTCATCGGAATTGCCTAGTACCGCTACTTTCTTTTCCTTCAATTGAAATTGATCCGAGACTTTTATAGCAGCAACGTCCGCCAAAGGACTGGATGCTACAACCTCCGCGGGATAACTATCCCCATCCAAAAAATCCACGGTAATCCTTTCTGCCGATTGGATAACATGTGCAGCCGTCCAAATTAGACCATCATCCCTTACCAGGACACCTGATCCTTGTGAGCCGACCATTGAAAGTTGAAAGGAAATCCCTTCTCCTTCCGGTGCCACACTCTCCACATTTATTACCACAACGGAAGAACTTACCCTCTCATAAAGCTGGGCCAAATTTTGCGATTGGGCCTCATAACCTATAAAAAAAATGATCAATACAAAGAACCTTCCCATACCAAAAAATTTATTCCTTTCTTATACCTATTTTGGGCAGTTTTCCATAATCTAAAATACCCCTTATTTCTTTTTTTATCCCGAACTTCCAAGTCTCTTGCCTAAAATCTTCAGGGTTTCCCTTAATACGCTATCCAAACAGCATCAGTCATTGGAACTGCTCGATTTTCATTGCAAAAGAAAGTATTTTTCGGAATCTCACATCATTCGGCAATACGCTGTTAACGGTTTACCCAAGATTTGAATTCCGTAGCCTTGGCCTTACTTATTACGATCCGTTCCTTTGCCGGGGGGTTTGTCTGCAAAATAAGTTTGCCGTTAAAGTAATATTTCAAATTGGCAATGGCTTCTTTTTGCACTACGTATTGCCTGTTGACCCTTTTAAAATAGGCCGGATCTAGTTCGGCTTCAATATCTTCCAATTTTTTTTCAATAGCATATGGTTTATTGGCATAGGTCACAGCTTTCACCACACCCATATCAATATAAAAAAATGCAATATCCTTGGTTTTAATAGGAACCATTTCATCCTTGTGATGAACCAAATAGGTCGTCTTGTAATTAACACTTTGGGACCGCATTAGACTCAAAATGGCATCAACCTGGCCCGTATGGATAGTGGTAGTGCTACTCCGTTGTTTAAATTTGTCCAAAGCTGCCTCCAGTTCTTCCTCCATGATAGGTTTCAACAAGTAATCAATGCTATTGACTTTGAAGGCCTTTAGGGCGTATTGATCATATGCGGTCGTAAAGATGATGGGGACCGTTATGGAGACCCGCTCAAAAATTTCGAAAGAAATCCCATCTGCCAAATGAATGTCCATAAACACCAATTGGGCATCCGTTGTAGTCGAAAAATAAGCCACTGCTGCATCCACAGTGTCCAGGACTTGAAGCAATTCCAGGTTGGGTTCTAATTCTTTCAATAAAAAAATCAGATTTTCACTTGCCGCTATTTCATCTTCAACGATTACTACTTTCATTTACTTTAATAATTGGGAGTTCTACTATGAAGTTGCCTTCCTTTTGTCGAATGGAAATATTTTTTCCCATTAGTAATTTATAACGCCTGTCCAAGTTGGAAAGCCCAATGCCGTTGCTTTGCACAAAAGACTTTCTAGGCCTTATCCTATTTTCGACCACCAAGGCGTTTTTAGTTGAATACACTTTGATTTCCAGAGGATGTTTCTCAGATATTTCATTGTGCTTTATTCCATTTTCCACCAATAATTGTAGGGCCAAAGGTGGGATTTGCCTTGTAAGGGCCAATTCTTCAATTTTTATATCGTGTTTTATTTTAGTTCCGTAACGGACCCCTATAAGGTCCAAATAACTTCGTAGAAATCGCAGTTCCTCTTTGACCGTAACCAAATCAAGGTCTCCACTCTGCAAAATATAGCGGTACAAAAATGAAAGGTTTTTGACAAAAGACGAGGCTTTCTTGTTTTCCCGTACCAAGGCGCTAAGGGAGTTTAGGGAATTGAATAGAAAATGGGGATTGATCTGATTTTTTAGGGCAGAAAGCTCCTTCTGTATATTATGTTCCCGCAATTCGGCATTTTCGAGCATTTTATCCTGTCTTGTCTTCTGTAACCGGAGGATACTCGATATGAGGATGAGAATTAGCGCCAATGCAAAAAAGATGGCTTCCAAAAATTTAGGCGCGTTTTCTTCCAACCCTATTTGGGTAACCTTGGGGTGTACGAACCTGAAAACTTCCGAAGCCGCAAACACCAGGACAACATTAACTACATAAATGCCAAGAATCCTATAGGTCTTCGGGACTTGGGGAAAAAAGCGTTGTCCATTTACGTTAAGTTCCAAAACGATCCAGGAAAACAAAAAAAACACGATTATCCTCAGAACTAAATCCGATAGGGGCGCCCCGGAAAAATACCGGGACCCAAATTCGATTACATTTAAATACCCAACAGCGCGAGGAAGTATCACCAAAAAAGTGACGAGCAAGGAAACTTTAAGTAAATGTAGGGTACCAATTCCAGAATTTGGACGCATGGGAAAGGATCTTTTAATAAATATAGGCATAGTTTATTAAGTTCTTGAATGGACAAAAGCCTTTAATTTGAAGTTAAAGGCTTTAAAAGGTCTTTGTTCCTAGTTCGGAGCTATCCGTTTCTCTACGCTTCTGCTTAAAGCAGGATTTCCTCATCTTCAATTTCGAGGTACTCAATTTCATCCAAGGTCAATATGATTTCGTCTTCCACAGGAAACAATTGATCATAATTGATATGGAACTCCGGTTCGTTCATCTCCGCACTAAAATCCAATTGGATTTCTTCATCCAACTCAAGATATTCTATCTGATCGAGCGATAGTTCCATTTCTGGTTCCGGAGGGAACAACTTATCAAAATCTATATCAAGTTCAGAATCGAAAATGTCCTCTTCCGTGGCGTTCACCTCAGTGAGCTCAAAAGATGGGTCAACCTCAGATAGGCCCCTATTAAAATCCGGTTCGTTTCCCATAATCATAATAGAACCGATAATCGTACCTGTGATAAAAATTGTGCTAAACGTTTTCATGTTTTTAATGGTTTTTAATTTCTTGGACAAAACTAGATAAGAAGCACTGGCAGTTTTCTGTTGTTTAACATGAAGCGACGAAATGGGAAAGTGAAATGACCCAAATTAAGAGTAAAGCATTCTTTGTATCCTATTGAAGTTTGAATTGCCACTACTTATGGCCCACAACCCTAAAAGGCTATGGTAAAAAATAATGTACCGAACAAAGATGATAAGTTAGGGTATGATACGGTCCAAGGGTTCGCCAATTGTTCGTATCTTACCTACACAGGGTTACTTCAACTTTATATCCCTACATGAATTACATTTCGATAAGTCTCTATAAAAAAGTGATTCATCATGCCATTGATGAGGGCATGCATAGGGATGCTTTTAAGAATCTACCCACCCCGATCGACTCCATAGACCAAATAAAGGCCGTACCTGCCGAACAATTCTTTGAATTGCATGAAATCCTTGATGAAAAATTAGGTCCTGGATTCTCGGTCCGGGTCGGGCAAGAAATGAAAATAGAAGACTACGGGGTATTGGGTCTTTCCTGGAGAACCTGTTCCTGGGCAGGGGAAATTTTTGAAAGAAGCGAGCGCTATTTTAAGCTACTTTCCAACACCTATGTTTTCACCGTGGAGAAAAATGCGGATCGATCGCATATCTACCTGCATAGAGAACCCCATCGAAGGGGTCTGGAACTGTCCAATGAAGCTACTTTATCGGCAACGGTAGTTGTTCTTCAGGCCATGACCGAAACCGATATGGTTCCTATACAGGTGACTTTTAAGCATAATGCCCCAAAAGATATGAGCAGCTATCAAAAGGCTTTTCGATGTCCAGTTTTATTCAATCAGCCTTCTTACTCCATTACCTACAGCACATCCGACCTTGAGACACGGACCGCCAAGGCAGACGCGAGCATCAACCAATTTTTGGTAGAACGGGTGGAGGAAGAGACCAACGGACTTCAGGTAAGTATCGGCAAATTGTCTTCGGACGTGGAATCGTTGATTAGGGATGCCCTTCCCAGTGGAATTCCAAGTATCCTACAAATTTGCGATCATATTGGTATGAGCAACCGGACACTCACCCGAAGGCTCTCGGAAAATGGGGTAACCTATCGTGATCTGATCAAAAAAACACAGAAAGAACTGGCCAAAAACCTCCTCAAAAATTCCAATAGAAGTATCGCCGAAATCGCATTTGAAACCGGTTTCTCCGAACAGAGTGCATTTAATCGTGCCTTTAAACGATGGACAGGCCACTCCCCTACCGAATTTCGAAAAATCTCCTAATAATCTCCCCTTGGCCTAAACTGTCAAAACTTTGGCTTAAAGTGTCAAGCATGGCCTCCTAGTCCCCGCTAGTTTTGCTTCATAATTAATAACTACGAATCATGGAGCTATCTATTAAATCTTTTGTCCTAATCGGAGCCGTTGTCCTAACCGGACTTTCAGCCGGTCTGTTTTATGCCTGGTCGGTTTCCGTAATTCCCGGTACCCAAAATTTGGGTCACTCCAATTATCTAACAACAATGCAGTCCATTAACCGGGCCATTCTCAATCCAGCCTTCTACTTTGTTTTTTTTGGGAGCCTAGTTTTTTTAAGTATTGCAAGTATCTATGAATTTAACCTGAATACCACCGCTTTCTGGTTGATCTTGGCTTCTTCCATTTGCTATTTGGTAGGGACCGTTGGGGTTACGGGGCTTGGGAATGTTCCGCTCAACAATCAATTGGATGTCCTTAAGATCACCGAATTGAGTAGTACCAAAATTGCGGAATTCCGTGCGTTCTATGAACAGAACTGGAATAGACTACATAGCATACGCACCCTTTGTGCCGTACTCTCGTTTGTCTTAGCGGTACTGGCCCTGTTCGCCCATGTGAAAACAGTCAGATAATAACAACACGTTTAATCTAAAATCAAAATAAAATGAAGCAAAACATCGTAGTAATCGGAGGTACCGGTAAGACCGGTCGCCGAGTCGTAGAAGGGTTGACCCAACAAGGACATCATGTAAGGGTCGCCTCTAGAAACAATGTCCCTGCATTTAACTGGGACGATCATTCCACCTATGCACCAGTTCTTCAGGGAATGGACAGGGCCTACATCGTATACTATCCTGATCTGGCGGTTGCAGGGGCAAGGGAGGCGATTGGTGCATTGACCGAAGCGGCCCTTAAGGCAGGACTTGAAAAAGTAGTCCTTCTTTCGGGAAAAGGAGAGACAGAGGCAGAGGCCTGTGAACAGATTGTAGCGAATTCCGGTCTCAATTATACCTTGGTCAGAGCTTCTTGGTTCAATCAAAATTTTAGCGAAGGTGCTTTTCTCGATTCCATATTGGCCGGACATTTGGCACTGCCCATGCCAGAGGCTGAGATTCCCTTCGTGGATGCGGATGATATTGCCGAGATAGTGACCCACGTATTACTGGATGATTCCTATAATGCCGAGACCATTACGGTCACCGGCCCTAGAAAAATCACCTTTAAGGAAGTGGTGGAAACTATAGCGAAAGGAATTGGTAAGGAAATCCATTACCAACCTATTTCCCTGGAGGAATTTAAAGCGGGAATGAAAGCCGCCGGTCTGTCCGACTCCTATGTTTGGCTTTTTGGCTACTTGTTTAAAGAGGTATTGGGAAATCCGGAAAATCAAGACGTATCCCATGATATGGAACGGGTATTGGGCCGAAAAGCTACGGACTTTAAGGGGTATGTGGAAAAGACAGTGGAGAGCGGTGTCTGGAACCAGTCACTTCCTCAGACCATTTAGGGTTTACAGGGCTGCCCACCCCAATGGGCAGCCTTAATCTTTGTTTTTTATGGACCTGCTTTCCATTAAGTCAGCGGCCCTTGTCCACGTTTTAATGTGAATCGATCTAATCCCCAATAAACTTGAAGTAGCGAACCTATATAACCTTTTGGCCCCTAAAAGCCCTTTTATGTGTCTTGCCCCCAAATTCTAGATACAGTTTTGTTGGTGAAGCGCAAATATGTTGATAGATTTATGTCATTTTACGGGCGACGCTTTGGCGAGCCCCTTTAAAACTATGTCTGTTTTACCCGTTTCCAAAAATGAAAAACCATTGGCCCAATAAGACTTTTATTGGTCTCCCTAAGATAGGCTCAAGAATAAAAACGGGATTGGTTCTCATTCTAGTCTCCTTGGTGGCCAATCATTTATCGGAGAGTCGCAATTTCCCATTTTCCAGTTCCTATAACTTTCCCTTGTTTACCACTATCGTTTCGATCATTTTAGGAACCCTAGTCTTACTAATAGCGGATTTCAACTTTAACTTCTACAAAAGGACATATTTCAAAGAGAGCGTAACCGCACAGAATCTTATAAACTTTCTTTTATCCACTTTGGTCTATATTGCCATAGGATACATCCCAGTTTATCTGATAGTAATTTGGCTTAAAGGGGCAGCGTTTAGTTTTTATCATTTATTATCCGGTCTGTCCATAACATTACTTCTGAGTAGTATTGGCATTGCTATTTTTTTTGCCAAAGATGTTTATAAGCTACATAAATTAGTAACCTTGACCGGGAAAATTCCGCTCAAGAGAGGTGAGAAAACCATTTTTGTTGGATATAATGAAATAGCCTACGCTTACAGCGAAAACAAAATAACCTATATTACAAGGACCAACGGTACCACTTTGGCCGCCGATCCTACTTTGAACGAACTTGAAGAGAAATTACCAGAGTCCCTATTTTTTAGGGCAAATCGGCAGACTATTGTTCATTTTCAATCCATAAGCAACACCAAGATTATTGAAAATGGAAAGCTACTGGCCGTGCTGGAACCAGGTTCTTCTGGTTTGGATTATTTACAAATTACCATAAGTAGATATAAAAAGAAGGCATTCGAGGAATGGCTACGGAACAAACATTCTTAAATTGTTCTACCATTCAGTACGTATTATACTACCATTCAGTAAAAAGCATTGATATTCAATAGATTCAATTTGAATTGTGTTGTTATTTCGATCCAAACAAAAAAAGATATTGAGATGACAACAACAATTTTACGCACTGACCTATTCAAAATTTTATTACCCGCAATTACTATCGGCCTGTGTTTTGCCATTTGGCTTCTACCCTTGGGCCTGGACTATTTTGGGACTATTCTTGCCGCTTTAATCATCATAATTGCAAGTTTTGTACAATTCAAGAAGAATGGCCTTAAGTCCCTAGGTTTTCGCAGAAATGGACTAAAAAAAAGAAATATTTTAGTCTTGGCCCCTTTGGCGGCAGCAGGCCTGTATCTGCTGTATTATTTTATTCTTATTCCAAGTATTAGTCGACTTACAGGTTCTACTATCAATTTTTCCACTTTTAACGACCTTCAAGGAAACTTGCCTTATGCCCTAGTAGCATTGGTATTCATCTGGATATCGGCAGCATTTGGGGAAGAGATTATTTGGAGAGGTTATTTTATGCGCCAATTTTCAAGGATCTTTGGTGAAGGCAAAATCAGCGTGATTCTAAACATTTTAATTTTTGCCGTCCTTTTCGGTATGATGCATAGCTACCAGGGCGTAACCGGACAATTAATTACGGGGATTATAGGGTTGTTTTTGGCCGTTATTTTTCAGTTTAGAAAATATGACCTGTGGTTTAATATAGCCGTACACGGTTTTTTTGATACGTTAGGATTGCTTACAATCTATAATGGATGGATGTAGATGCAGGGATTTAATCCTAAATATAAAAGAGAAACGGAGGTATTGGCCTTCGTTTCTCTTTTATGATAATTGCAAAGAAAATAGGTATCCAACCCCTCATAAATCAATTTAAGGGTATTGTACAAGACCGTATAAGCTCTTTTCGGTTTATGGCCCAATACGAGCTTGCCATTACTGCGATTGCTGCGCTTTATTGGCGTGCATCATAATTTTAAATTAATCCGGAGCATTGACATTTCCATAATAGAAGTCGCCGTTTTGCCCGATTGAACCAAGGACACCAAAATGAAGTGAAAATATAAATGCAATTGAGTTGCATTTAGAAAAATCCGGTATATATTTGCAGCTTAAATTAGTTGTTTAGAATTAATTTAAATTAAAACATTGTTCATCTGAGCAATTTAACCGCAAATTATATTTAAGTTTTGGCGCCCCGAAATATCTTATTTCGTTCAATACCATTCTTTTTTGTTCAATGTACTGAATGTACCTACGAACGTCCCGTTTCTTGGATTACCCTACTGTATGGACGAGTCCAAAGCGTATCCTTAAAAATAGTAACGGATAAGAATAGTCTTCTTTCTTTAGCAGCTTTAGGCAATCCAAGGAAACTATTTGCGGTGTCCTTATTTTCGCTCGGTTGCTTTTCCATAAATGCACAATCCGAACCGTGCTCATTTTCAATAAAGGGCAAGGTATTGGATGCCAAGACCGACGAACCCATACCCTATGCTGCGGTTAAAGTTAACGGTACGGCAAAATTCACCAGTACGGATGCCGAAGGCAATTTTACAATCGATGGCCTGTGTTCAAAAAGCAATACGTTATTTATATCCTCCATAGGCTACGCAGATTTGACCCAAGACCATGAAAACGATTCCAATGCCACATTTTATCTGATCCAAAAGATTACGGGTTTGGAGGAGGTAACGGTGGAGGCGGAAAGGCTAAAAGAAGTAGGTACGGAAAGTATTTCACAAGTGGTCTTGGACCAAGCCGAAATCAAAAGCATCCCTACACAATCTTTGGGTTCGGCATTATCAAGTGTACAGGGCGTAACTTTTGCCTCCGTAGGTAACAATATACAGTTACCGATAATCCATGGGCTGTCCGGGAATAGAATCATAGTTCTTAACAATGGTCTAAAACATGGTTTTCAAAACTGGGGTGAGGAACATGCTCCGGAGATCGATATTACCAGTGCTAGTAGAATAACGCTTATAAAAGGTGCTACCGGGGTGCGCTACGGCTCTGAAGCTTTAGGAGGTGCCATCCTGGTCGAATCGACCGCCTTAGATCTGAACACCCCTTTTTACACGGATTTAGGGGTAAGTGGAGAAACGAATGGACAAGGATTTAACACGAATTTGGAGTTGGGAAGTGGTTCTGAGAATTGGAGTTATTATCTCAATGGAAGTTTTACACAGATTGGTGATCGAACAGCTCCAGATTATAACCTGACCAATTCCGGAAAGGAGGAGACAGCCCTTGGTGCAGGTTTGTTACACCATCATAAAAATTGGGACGTTAGTGTTCGCTACAGTTTTTTAGATCAAAATTTGGCCATATTACGCACATCGTTTTTGACCAGCCCAGAAGCGTTTATCCGGTCAATCAATGCGGATGAACCCGTAATTATTGATCCCTTATCGCGAGACATAAGGGAGCCTAATCAGGTAACACAGCATCACCTGGCGAAAGCTCAGGTGGACTGGCGATATTCCGATGCCGGGAAACTTACTTTTATCGGTGGCTTTCAATTGAACAAAAGACAGGAATTCGATGTGCGCCGTAATGCCGATTTGCCCATTGTTGATCTTGATTTGGTAACCAATGATTATCAATTGGAATGGACACACCCTTCTTGGAATGGCTTAAAAGGGTTGTTGGGCATACAATACTTCAGTCAAAACAATGACAACAACCCTGGAACACTTAATTCCCCTATTGTTCCCAATTACAATATTGAGCGATTTAGCACTTTTATTGTCGAAAAAATGGAGAAAGACCGAAACACTTTTGAGGCCGGTCTTCGCTTGGATTTTGAATCGAACAATGTTCGGGGACGTGAACCAAACAATGATCTATTTAGAGACGAGTTTAGTTTTACGAATCTAACCGCTTCCGTGGGTTATGTGAGAGAATTTACCGATGGTTCTTTCCGGACTAATTTAGGTACCGCTTGGCGAACCGCCAATCCTTTTGAGTTATTCAGTTTTGGCCAAAATCGCTGGCGATTGATCTATGGACTACTGCGCTATGAGGAAAATAACGGTGAGATTTCTACGGATAATGTGGCCCGCTTTGACGAAAGTGAGGTACAGCCTGAACGTGGTTATAAATTTATCAATGAGTTTAGAATCAACAAAAATGATAATGAGCACGTACTAACGGTGTACTCCAATTACATCGAAAACTACATTTTTGATCGGCCAATAAATGTAACGACCACAGTTCGGGGTCCTTCCTTGGCGTTTATTTTTGATCAGGCCGATGCCTTATTTCTTGGAGCGGATTATAACTGGAGAACCCGTTGGACCACGAGTATCTCCACAGACCTGGGTTTGAGTTATTTGTGGACAAGGAACATTGGCGATGATGAGCCCTTGATCAATCAACCGCCCATTTCCACGAGTTTGTCCATTCAGTGGGACCAAGGTACGTTTTTAGGTTTATCATCATCCATAGTAAAACTTAGGTCAAGTTATACGTTCGAACAATTCCAAGCGCCCCGGACTATACCCATACAGGCTATAGTGGACGGTTCTGAAACGGTTACTCTCGATTCTGAAATCTTTGATGTCCTAGATCCTCCGGAAGGCTATTTTTTATTGGACTTGTCCTGGAGTTTTGGGTTTAAGAACTTGTCCGGAAGTATTGCGGTCCAGAATGTATTGAACACGAGCTATAGAAGTTACCTCAACGATTTGAGATATTTTGCCGATGAGCCCGGTAGAAACCTGATTCTTTCATTGAATTATCAATTTAAGCCAAGGAAAACTAATGATTAAGCAAAACTTCATAGCCAATAAGGCCAAAACTGGCAGATCGCCTTGAATTATCCTATTTGAAGAGTACCTTTATACATATTTTTTACACCAAGAATAATTAGAACGTTTAACCCCTTAAAAAAAGAAGAATGAAAGCGATTGAAACACTTAAAAATTTAAGGTTTTTAACCTTATTATTCGCAGCTATTTTGGTAGTTAGTTGTAGTGATGATGACGACAATCCACCGGAAGAAAACATCCCTGAAGTATTTACGGATGTAACATTGGTATTTACCCCGACGGGTGGTGGTACCACAGTTAGGGCCACTGCTGAAGATCCAGATGGGGAAGGTATTGCAGATTTAATGGTAAACGATGAGATTACCCTTGCTGCCAATACTACCTACACCTTAACTTTGGAGATTTTAAACGATTTACCCGATCCCGACGAAGATATTGGAGACGAAATTGCTGAGGAAGATGACGAACACCAATTTTTCTTTGCATTTACGGATGGAGCGTTTTCAGACCCAACCGGCGACGGCAATATTGGAGCAAGCAATGCTGCTGATCCCATTAATTATATGGACGAGGATTCCGACGCTCAAGATGGTTCCGGTAATCCTGTAGGTCTGGTGACGGAATGGACAACTGGTGATGCCCAAAGTGGTGCTAGTTTTACAATAAACTTGCAGCATCAACCAGATGTTAAAACAGCAACGTCTACTTCCGAGGATGGCGATACTGATTTTGACTTGACGTTTGTCTTGAATATTGAATAAGTGATTTTTGAGATTAATCTCCCACTATGGTCTTCTTCGGACTGGGTGGGAGATTTTTTATTGTGCCAAAAGCGTATTTTAGGATTCTCTCTGCAAAACTTTCGAAGAAACCCATTTCAAACCAAATACCGTTTTTTTTTTTAGGAACCACAGCCTTTAAAACCAGATTTTACTTCCAAAACTACTGTACCCAGAATTCACCGCCTCCATTTTCCAAGAATCTACTACAACCGATTTTCTAAAGCTGCGGGTTACATAATCCGTGCATATTTTAAACTAAAGGAAATCAAAAAACAAATTTTTGAAATTCCGTTAGTTATCATTTTTTTGATAACAAAGGGTGCATTAAGATGTTAGGATTTTCTTGGGACATTGCGTTGCTTGCCCATAAACGCCAAATGCGGTCAACTCTTAGTTGGTTTTTCGCTTGCCGGCATCGCTTAAGCTTTACTTGGCTCTCACCGAAACGAAAAACGCCCGACCTCTACGAAGTCGGGCATCTACTTGTCGGGATGACAGAACTAAATATATCATCACAACATGTTAACTTTCAAGTTTTTAAGAGTCGGTTTTTAAATGATTAACCGAACTCTAAACTCGATTCATAATAGTACAAATTAATGCAAATTTTATGTGTCTTTTGCTTTGTGAATTTATGAAAAAAATAGATTAGTTCATATAGTCCTGCCAAGTGACCAAAACATATTTTTCCTTATCTCCATCTTTCTTACTCAGAAATCCGAACTCATAAACAAATAAGTAGATATCTTCTTTTTTGTTCTTCCAATAATGTGTGAAAAACTTCGGGTTGAAACCTTCCTCCAATAGTTCATTCTTTCTAATAACCGAGTAACCCGATTTATTATATCTTTTTAAAATCTTTCGATTAATTTTCAATTGTCTATCAACTCTGATATAAAACCCCTCGGATTTCTGCCGATTCTCATATTGATCAATGGATTTACACTTTTTACAACAGTATTTCTTATCGGATCTACCCTTTACAGTTGTACCACATACCGGACAGGTTCTGAGATTATTCATTTGTAAACGCATATTATAGACTTAATATACCGCTAAATCTTCAAAACATAGGTAAACTTGTCATATGAATTCACTCAAATCCATAACTCTATATCATCTTATGATAAGGAATCAAAAGATGATAGGAATTAAGTTCTCTCCTGATAAGCTTATTCAAGGACTGATCAAAGGGCTGCCCAATCCAAAGTGGAGCAAAGAGTATAACATGGCCTACATTGTCAATACGAAGGAAAATCTTGGGGTAATTTTCAACACATTCAAAGGTGTTGTTTGGATAAATTACAATCGATTTTTGACCAATAAACCGCTAAACACCAAAAATGAAGCCGTTGATATAGAATGGTATAGAAAGAGAAAAACTACTCCTGAATACAGAGTCTGCCCCGAAGAATATCTATTAAAATTGGAATTAAAAAGATATGCCAATAGCACAGTCAGAACTTATGTTTCATTTTTTGAAATGTTTATAAACTACTATAAGGGAAAAGAGTTGAGTGCAATTAACGAAAGTGATATCAGAAGATTCCTCCAAACACTTGTACAACGGAAGGTTTCTAATTCATACTTAAATCAAGCAATAAACGCCATTAAGTTTTACTACGAGGTTGTTTTAGGTATGCCAAATCGTTTCTATGAAATTGAACGACCAAGAAAAGAATCAAAACTTCCTCAAGTGATATCAAAGGAAGAAGTACTTTCTATAATAGAAAACACGAACAATATAAAACACAAATGTATTGTGCAACTGCTATATAGTGCTGGTCTTCGTCGAAGTGAACTTCTAAACCTAAAAATAGGTGATATAGATAGCAAGAGAATGTTGGTCATGGTTAGAGGTGGCAAAGGAAAAAAGGATAGGCAAACACTATTGTCCAAATCTACTTTGAAAGACTTGCGTATTTATTTTATAAAATGGAAACCGCAAGAATATCTATTTGAAGGAAGGAAGGCATCTAAATATGGGGCAGAAAGTGTATTAAACATAGTTAAACGAGCAGCGGTTAAAGCAGGTATAAGACAAACAGTTACACCACATGTTCTTCGGCATAGTTTTGCCACACACCTACTGGAATCGGGTGTTGACCTAAGGCAAATTCAAGTGCTCCTCGGACATGGTTCAAGTAAGACAACGGAGATATACACCCATGTAGCGACCCACACTTTCAAAGACATTAAAAATCCCTTAGATTAGTATTTCTAAAATAGGAATATAGTAACTTGTTACTATATACAATTGTTGTAAACAATACAAAAAACAAAATGAGAAAAACTATTTTCAGTTATTTAATTCTATTACTTGTCCTGATAAACTGCGATGGACAGACTAAAACAGAC
>NZ_JANQOO010000023.1 GCF_028285715.1 Ulvibacterium sp. | reverse complement strand
CAGGGCATCCAAGGCGAAAAAGGTGACAAAGGAGACCAGGGAGACCAGGGCGTACAGGGTATCCAGGGCGAAAAAGGTGATAAAGGAGATCAGGGCGACCAAGGTTTACAGGGTATCCAAGGTGAGAAAGGTGACAAAGGAGACCAGGGGGACCAAGGCATACAGGGCATCCAAGGTGTAAAGGGTGACAAAGGCGACCAGGGAGACCAAGGTATACAGGGTATCCAAGGAGAGAAAGGTGACAAAGGAGACCAGGGCGACCAAGGTTTACAGGGAATCCAGGGCGAGAAAGGTGACAAAGGAGACCAGGGAGATCAAGGCATCCAAGGTGAAAAAGGTGATAAAGGAGATCAAGGGGACCAAGGGATCCAAGGCGAAAAAGGTGATAAAGGCGACCAGGGCGACCAAGGTTTACAGGGCATCCAGGGCGAGAAAGGTGACAAAGGCGACCAAGGGGACCAAGGGATCCAAGGTGAAAAAGGTGACAAGGGAGACCAGGGAGACCAAGGAATCCAAGGCGAGAAAGGTGATAAAGGAGACCAGGGGGACCAAGGTTTACAAGGTATCCAAGGTGAAAAGGGTGATAAAGGCGATCAGGGAGATCAAGGTTTACAGGGTATCCAGGGCGAGAAAGGAGATAAAGGCGACCAAGGGGACCAAGGAATCCAAGGAGAAAAAGGGGACAAAGGAGATCAGGGAGAGAAAGGTGACAAGGGGGATCCGGGGGACCCGGCCTCTGACGATCAGACCTTAAGTACAGACGGCACTCCCGGTGATATTTCCATTACCGGCGGAAACAATATCACCATTGGAATAACTTCAGCGGATGCTAACAATTCCATTGTAAGCGGTACGGATGGTGGTGCATATCTCAAAATCAATTTAGGAGGCCGTTGGACCAATTCCAATACAAGTACCAATTTAAATGTAAACAATACAGTAGCTCCAATTTTTGGAACTCAGGACTATGTAGATGATGGAACCAATCTGTACCAAGTAAGTGGAAATACACTAATTGTAAAGGAATCTGGGCGATATGATATACGGGCGAATTTATCTTTGGTCGGTATTAACTCGGGAAACAACAGGCAAAGGACCAATGTCAATGCCCGTATTGCCGTAAACGGAACGCCGGTTGGTGCCATAGCCGCTTCAGGATATATCCGATGGGCCAGCGGTCATGATCATTCCAGTATTCATCTGAACGAAATTTTACAACTGAATGTCAATGATGTAATATCCATTATTACGTATAGGGAAGCGAATTCCGGCACGGTTAATTTTAGCGGTACCAATGAATCTAGTTTTATGATCAATAAACTACGATAACGAACGTCATGAGGATAAAGGCATTTTTACTTTCTTATTGTTTTTGCCTGGGTCTATACGCCCAGGAGGCGATACATAATTATGGTGCCCTTCAATTACACGATGGTACATCAGTAGGATTTCATTTAAACCTAATTAACGATGGGGATTTAAATCAAGATGTAGGTTTGGTCGGTTTTTATGGAGACAGTGAAAGCTTAAATGTCTCGGGAATTAAAGCTCCTGTTTTTTTCGACACCGAAATTGCCGTAGACAACGGTTTACTCTTGGATGTTCCCATGTACGTTGCCAATAACACTAACTTTATTTCGGGGCACATAATTACCCCAAAAAATGATACCCGTTTTTTTCTAAATTTTTTGGATAATGCCTTTTATGTAGGAGAAAACGATATTTCCATGGTAGACGGTTATGCCGCCGCGACCAATACGGATAGTTTTACCTTTCCCGTGGGCGACAATGATAGGCTTCGTACGTTACGGATAGAATCGGCCGCAACAAATGCTTTGGCAAAATGTGCCTATTTTTACGAAGATCCCAATACTTCCCAATCCCTGGGCAAGGGCTTTAGCACTACACAAAAAACGACATCATACATTTCCATTAGCCAAAGGGAGTTTTGGAAATTGGAAAGTGATATGCCTTCAAGGGTCACTTTAACCTGGAATGCCCAGAGCAATATTAATGCCTTGGGGGAATTCCTGAGCGATTTAAAAGTGGTGGGGTGGAGCAAAACTGAAAACCAGTGGGTAAATCTAGGAAATACACAAGTGGAAGGAAGCATGGCCTCGGGATCAGTGACCTCTGAGGAGTTCGTTCCCAATGACTATGAAATAATTACAATTGGGGGCAACGATGACCTTACGGAAACCTTTGAGACCATTGAACTGGACAATTATTTTCTAACTCCAAATGGGGATGGCAAAAATGATTTTCTCGTCTTGGAAGGGATTGAAAAATCCCCAAATAATACCTTACAGATTTTTGACCGTTATGGGGTACTGGTCTATTCAAAGACCAATTATACCAATGAATTTAATGGGATATCCAATCAAGGGGCCATCTTAAATAAAAATGCGGGACTCGCTTCGGGGGTATATTTCTATATCATTACGATGAACGACCTACGACAAAAACATCAGGGGTACATGTATGTTTCCTCCACCAAAAGATAAAGCGTCTTCTAAAAGATTCCTGATTTTAAGTCCAAAAAACCTTTTCTGTCCGAAACAGGGATTAATTGGTTAATTTTAGACAGCGATAAACCATATCAGAATTAGTGGGCTAAGTTATGAACGGCTTTGAGGTGAAGGAGATTAAAGCGGAAGAGACCTATCCGGTAAGACATTCCGAGCTTCGAAAGGGAAGACCCTTGGAGGAGTGCAAATTTATAGGGGACGAAAGGGAGACAACCATCCATATAGGAGGCTTTTATCGGAACCAATTGGTTGCAGTAGCTACCTTTTTAAAACAAGACCATACCAAATACAAGTTCCAAAACGCCTACCAACTTCGAGGTATGGCCGTGGTTAAAGAGCACCATAAAAAAGGTTTTGGAAAAATACTCCTTACATTTGCAGAGACACTACTCTTGCAACAGGCGATACCGTATATTTGGATGAACGCAAGAATCAGTGCAGTAGATTTTTACAAAAAATTGGGATATGGGACAATTGGCAATGTTTTTGAGATTCCCAAGATAGGAATGCATTACATAATGTTCAAAAAGTTATACTAGCTATGGAACGAAGATCTTTTATCAAAAAAAGTGGTTTTTCCGGTTTGGCCCTATCCGTGATGCCCAAGTGGGCCCTGAGCAAAGAATTTGAATATTCCATTTTAGAGCTTATGGGCAAGGTAGACATTGAACTTTATGGGGAAGGCATCAACCTAAGGAAAAAGGCACACGATGCTTTTGTGGAAATGAGAAAGGCCGCCTATAATGATGGGATAGATATAAAAATAGTATCCAGTTATCGTGATTTTTACCGTCAAGAAGGTATTTGGGAACGGAAGTTCCTAAGGTTTACGGAAGATGATGCTATGGAACCCCTGGACGCCATTGACAAGATTATCGAATACTCCACCATCCCCGGTACGAGTAGGCATCATTGGGGTACGGAAATTGATATTATAGACGGATACCGTAAGGTAAAGGGAGATGTATTGGAGACTTCCAAATTTGAAAATGACGGACCATTTGTTGACCTCAAAAAATGGATGGACGAGAACTCGGAAGACTACGATTTTTATTTGGTCTACACAGATGACCCAGGAAGAAGGGGCTTTAAATATGAACCCTGGCATTACAGCTATGCACCCACTTCCATCCCTATGTTGACCGAATTCCGAAGAAAGAATATCCTTAAATTGCTTCAAGAAGAAGAGTTTTTGGGAAGCGAACATTTCACCAATGGGTTTATCAAAACGTATATTCAGGATAATATTTTAGATATTAACCCAGTTCTTTTATGAGTTTTTTGGTATCTTGAAAGTACCTTAGGACACTAATCATCATGAGAAGAGGCAGTTGGAAAATTCGTATTTTCATCGGTTTGGCCATTGTGGCCTTTGCCTTTATCCAACGCTGTAACAACAAAGAGGAGAATCCTTATACCGGAAGGATACAGACTATTGATATGTCCGCGGAACAGGAAATTGCAATTGGTCTGCAAAGTGCCCCTGAAATGGCTAGACAACATGGAGGCCTTTATCCCGATGAACGTCTCCAATCCTATGTGGATGCCGTTGGCGCTAAGCTGGTAAACAATAGTGTGGCACGGGAAACACCCTATAGTTACGATTTTCATCTTTTGGCCGATGACCGTACCATAAATGCCTTTGCCCTGCCCGGGGGACAGATATTCATTACCTATGCCCTTTTCTCCAAATTGAACGAGGCCCAATTGGCCGGTGTCCTTGGACACGAGATAGGTCATGTGATGGGCCGACATTCTGCTGAACGAATCGCCGAAAGCAGTTTCTGGCGAACCGTTTCCATGGGGGCATCGGTTGGCGCCGATGCCGGAGGAATCGTAGGCAGTATCGGCCAAAATACCTTATTGAAAAATGGAAGGGGCGATGAATTGGAAAGTGACCAGTTAGGGGTGCTTCTCATGATTCGGTCTGGGTACGAACCTAGGGAGATGATCAAAGTAATGGAAATTCTTAAAGACGCCGCCGGACCTAATCGAACACCGGAATTTCAAAGCACTCATCCCAACCCAGAGAACAGGATTCAAAAAATAAAGGAGGCCATTCAAAGATACGAGGGACGGTAATCTGTCAGTTCAACCCTAAAAAAGTTAATTCAACCTACATGCCTAGGATTTTTCACCCGTTTTGTTATATTTGTTTCACAAATCTTTCCTGCCTCAGATTTAACCCCTTATAGCTTTAATTTAATAACTCATGCTGGATTTGATTCAGCATTTAAATGAAACTATATGGGAACACTTACACATTTCAAGAACCTTTACACGGAGGCTTTTGAGAATTGCAAACCTGAAATAGTGGTGATACTTCTCAAAGTATATTCCGTTTTCTGTGCCCTTATGCTCCTAATGGCAGTATATGCTTTTATGCACAGAGCCTTAAATGGATTTGAATTTTAAAACCTGAATTTATTCGCTCTTTTACGTGAACACTATTTGAAGTGAATAAATAGTAATTAAAAAAACCTTCGGCCTGTCGGTCGAAGGTTTTTTTCTTCTTTTGATTGATGAATTACCTTAGCTTCCCATGGCTGCTTCAATAACAGCCAATGCTTCCGTAGCTTTGGAAAGTTGCGCGTATTTTTTGGCCGTATACCCTTTATCACTTTTTAATCTAAGGTTGGCCCCATTTGCAATAAGTAATTCAAGAATCTCTGCCTTATTGTACCGAGCGGCAAATATGGCCGGGGTCATACCCAAGGATTTCTTGTTTACGTCCTCGCCAAGCTCTATTAAGCGCTTAACGGTGTCAATATCTCCCTGCATAATAGCTTTACAGAAGGCACTGACTTCAACTTTGGCAACGACATTGGTCATCGCTTGATTTACTTGATGATTTTCTGATTTGGCATTCGCGGTTGCACCTACTAGCAATAATGCCGAGGCAAAGGTTAGAATCGTTTTTTTCATGATGAATACATTTAATTGATGAAATAAATTTTGATTATATAAAGATAGACTGCTCTTATGGTCTTTTGTTACGTAATTAACACTTAATTAAATAAACTTTAACAGATTCGGAAAATCCCTTATGTATTTTTTCACATTCAAAAATTCCGGTTGTATTTTGTTCATATGACTCGTTCTTTTGACAAAGTTCCATTTCGGGTGTGATTTAGGCAATCCGTTTATTGCTCAATTGTACATTTTCAAAACCGTTGATCAAGTATTTTTTGTCTCTACCCCAACCGTATCCTCCTATTTCTCCGGTTTCCCGGATTATCCTATGGCATGGAATCAAATAGGCAATGGGATTCTTGCCAATGGCTGTTCCTACCGCTCGTACCGCGTTGGGTTTGTTTATGGACCTCGCTATATCCCCATAGGCCACAAATTGAGCAGAGGGAACTGAAAGTAAGGCTTTCCATACGCTTACTTGAAAGGGCGTACCCCTAAGATCCAATACTATTTGTTTTTTCGGAATTTTCCAGGTTGAAAAATAGTGTTGTACCATATGGCCGTAGGTCCCCAATTCCCTATAAAAACCAGCTTCGGGAAAAATAGATTCCAATAACTGTATGGGAGATTCGCTTTCCTGTAAAAACTCCATTTGGGTTATCCCCAAATCCGATTCTGCGATGACCAATTCACCAAAGGGAGAATCAATTACTTGATATTTCAACACAAGCCCTTGGCCCCTTTTCTGAAATTCGCCGGGAGTGCAGGATTCTATTTTTATGAACATATCATGTAAGCGGCCATTCCCGGAAAGTCCTACCTCATAGGCCGTAGTGAGCGTAGATTGTCCCTCCTTGAGACATTTCTTTGCATGTTCCACTGTAATATATTGCAAAAACTGCTTGGGTGTAACACCTGCCCATTCATGAAATAACCGTTGAAAATGATACTTGCTTAAATGAACGTGATTGGAAACCGCTTCCAAACTGGGCTGTGACTTGTAGTTGTCCACGATATAATGGATCGCCCTTTCAATAATATGTCCGTGATATGTTTTTTCCATAGTTCAAAAATAGCCGAATTGCCTATGTCCCACAATCCGTTTCTTGCTACTTCGGTGTACCCAAAAAAGAAGGTCGTATTATTGGCAATTCGTACCAGATCATACTACTTTTGAAGCTCTATAAAAACCGAACGATGAACAAAAAAGTGATATTGATGATTTTGGACGGTTGGGGAAAATCCCCGGACCCCAAAGTCTCTGCCATAGCTAACGCAAATACACCATTTATTGACAGTCTTTATCAAAAATACCCCAATGCCAATCTGTTGACGGATGGCATGAACGTAGGGCTTCCAGAAGGTCAAATGGGCAATAGCGAGGTAGGCCATATGAATTTGGGCGCGGGAAGAATCGTATACCAGGATCTTGCCAAGATTAATTTGGCCGTGAAGCAGGATAGCCTCAAGAAAGAAAAGGTGTTACAGGAAGCCTTTACCTACGCCAAAGCAAATAATAAGGCCGTGCATTTTTTGGGACTTGTGAGTGATGGTGGCGTACATAGCCATATAACCCACCTAAAAGGTCTGATACAGGCCGGGGAAAGTTACAATGTACAACATATGTATGTTCACGCCTTTACGGATGGAAGGGATGTTGATCCAAAAAGTGGGAAGAAGTTTTTGCAAGATCTTGTGGATTTTTGTTCGGATAAAAATGCCGCATTAGCTTCCGTAATTGGAAGATATTTTGCAATGGACCGTGATAAAAGATGGGATAGGGTCAAACAGGCCTATGACCTATTGGTCCATGCAAAGGGAACAAAGTCATCCCAAATTTCGGATACCGTACAAAACAGTTATGATGAAGGTATTACCGATGAGTTTTTGAAGCCGATAGTTATGGTTGATGAGGAAAACGCACCCCTAACCAAAATCAAGGAAGACGACGTGGTAATCTTTTTCAACTTCCGGACAGACCGTGGAAGGGAGCTTACACAAGTATTGAGTCAACAGGATATGCCCGAACACCAGATGCATACCTTGAATCTATACTATGTAACCTTGACCAATTACGATGATTCCTTTAAAGACATAAAGGTGGTTTACGATAAGGATAACATCAAAGAAACCCTTGGGGAGACGTTGGCTTTAGCAAACAAAAAACAGATTCGTATTGCAGAGACCGAAAAATACCCACATGTGACTTTTTTCTTTAATGGCGGCCAAGAAGTTCCGTTTGAAGGAGAGCAACGGATACTATGCCCCTCGCCCAAGGTGGCTACATATGACCTAAAACCCGAAATGAGTGCCTATGAAATTAGGGATGCCATAATACCTGAATTGGAAAAGAAGGAAGCGGATTTTGTATGTCTTAACTTCGCTAATCCAGATATGGTAGGACATACAGGAGATATGGATGCAGCCATAAAAGCCTGTGAAACCGTGGATCAGTGCGCAAACTCCGTGATTACGGCCGGACTGGAAAATGGCTATTCTACCATAGTCATTGCGGATCATGGAAATTGTGACACCATGATCAACCCGGATGGTAGTCCCAATACGGCCCATACCACAAATCCCGTACCCTTAATCGTAGTGGATGAAGACATCAAGGAAGTAAAGGATGGTGTACTAGGTGATATCGCCCCTACCATACTCAAACTTATAGGGATTCCCCAACCTTCATTGATGACCCAAAAGCCGTTGGTATAAAGATCTAGTTGCATTTGTTTACCTTTACGGCCTATGGTAATACTAAAAACACCGGAAGAAATAGAATTAATGCGGGAAAGCGCGTTGATTGTCTCCAGAACTCTGGGCATGTTGGCCGGGGAAATAAAACCAGGTATCACCTCTTTGTACTTGGACAAGCTTGCCGAGGAATTTATCCGGGACCATGACGCAGAACCGGGTTTCCTAGGCATGTACGACTTTCCCAACACCTTAAACATGAGTCCCAACGCACAAGTGGTGCACGGCATCCCAAATAATGACCCCTTGAAGGATGGCGATATTATTTCAGTAGACTGCGGGGCACTTAAAAACGGGTTTTACGGGGACCATGCCTATACCTTTGAAGTTGGGGAGGTCGCGATAGAAACGCAAAAATTATTACGTGTTACCAAGGAGTCCTTGTACATCGGCATTCGCGAGTTTAGATTAGGTAATCGAGTTGGTGATGTGGGTTTTGCCATTCAAAATTATTGTGAAAGCCATGGATACGGCGTAGTCCGGGAATTGGTAGGTCACGGGTTGGGAAGAAAACTTCACGAGAGCCCGGAAATGCCCAATTACGGAAAACGGGGACGCGGTAAAAAATTTGTCGAGGGAATGGTGGTTGCCATAGAGCCCATGATCAATATGGGTACACGCCGAATAAAACAATTGAACGACGGATGGACCATTTTGACCGCAGATGGAAAACCCAGTGCCCATTTTGAGCATGACGTTGCCCTCATAAACGGCAAGCCGGAATTGTTGTCTACGTATCAATATATCTACGAGGCTTTGGGGATACAAAGTGATGAAGAGGCAGAATTTCGGAGACATGAATTTCACTAATCCCTCGAATTTCTGTTATGTCAAACATCATTTACAAAGATGAATCCTATTATATAATTGGCCTTTGTATGGATGTCCATAACGAATTGGGCAAGGGCTTCAGCGAGGCTGTATACAGTGCCACTCTTGAAATTGAGCTAAAATCCAATGGTGTTCCCTATAAGAAGAAGGTAAAATTCAAAATTGATTACAAAGGACAAATCTTGTCGAGTCATTATTTTGCCGATTATGTAGTTGAAAACAAAATTATATTGGAACTCAAAGCCATAGAGAAGCTAACCAGTAGTCACGTAAAACAAACATCGAACTATTTGGCTGCATCAAAACTAAAACTTGGATTGCTCATAAATTTTGGAGAAGATAGTTTAAGTTATAAAAGAGTAGTATTATAAAGAATAATGACAATTCGTGTAATTCGTGTCAAAACTTTTCAAATACGTTCTCAACGCCTTGCCCAGGCCCCTTTTAATACAACTAAGTTATTGGGTTAGGCCTATACTGGCCTTTTTTATGAAAGGCAGCTCTTATATTGACCCCATAGATCAAAAGTCCTTTAGGACTTTTCTTCCCTATGGCTATGAAAACCCTAGGGAAAATGTTTTATCGCCATCCACCTTGTCCTTGGAGCGTCATAGACTGCTATGGTTGTTCCTGAAAAATAAAACCGATTTCTTTTCCAAGGAATATAGCGTATTGCATTTTGCCCCGGAGCAGGCGTTTCACAAACGTTTCCAAAAATTAAAAAACCTGGATTATGTTACTACGGACCTCAACTCACCCTTGGCGGATGTTAAGGCCGATATTTGTAATTTACCTTTTGAGAGCAATTCGTTCGATGTTATTCTCTGCAACCATGTCTTGGAACACATCCCGGACGATACCAGAGCTATGCAAGAACTCTATCGGGTTCTTAAGCCTAAAGGATGGGGTATCTTCCAAATTCCCCAAGACCTGAAAAGGGAAAAAACTTTTGAGGATGATTCCATAACCGATAGGAGGAAGCGCGCGGAAATTTTCGGACAGTACGATCATGTCCGTATTTATGGGAGGGATTACTTTGATAAATTGCGCAACGTGGGATTTATGGTAGACGAGATAGATTTTACGGCATCCCTGACCGATATGGAAATAGAACGATATCGTTTGGCCAAAGGGGAAATCATTCCCTTGGTAAGGAAGTGACCCCCATGGCCAAAATCTTTCTTGGTCCTAACTTATTAGAGGGTCTCAAGCTTGGTTCTCAATTCTTCAGCGGTCATATTTCTTGCGATGATCTTACCCTCTTTATCCAGCAAAAAATTCGCTGGAAGCGATGATAACAAATACTGTTTAAAAATGGCCTGTTCTTTGTCCAAGATTTGATTCCAAACAATTCCATCTTTCTGAATGGCCTTCTCCCATAAGTCACGGTTTGAATCTATACTGACCCCAATAATTTCAAACTTTACACCCTTATGATTCATATAAAGTTCTACAAGTTTTGGGTTTTCCACCCTGCAGGGCCTACACCACGATGCCCAAAAATCCACCAGCACATAGCCTCCTTTATAGTCCGAAAGATTTACCGGGACCCCTTCTTTATTTAACGCCTTAAAATTTGCCATTTCGCTCCCGATAGCAAGTTGAGCCGCCTTATCTATTCGCATTTTTAATGATTTGGTCATTCCACTGGACGGATATTCCGTTTCAAATCTTGTCATCATCTCCTTGAAGAAATCGTTGTTCTTTGTAAGATCAAAATAGCCCAGGGCATCGTAGGCTTTGGCCGATGGCCCCATATTCCGTACCAGGTTCTCCATGGACTTTATAAACTGCACCAGAACTTTATCCTTCTCTTTTTTAAGCTCTTCTATTTTTTGCTTATCGTTTTCTTTCATGGCCTTGTCAAAATCCTGAATCATCCCTGCAAAAAACTGATTATTAAGATTTTCAATGCTCTTGTTGAAATCCAGATTAGAGGCGACCTTTGATTCCAGTTCTATCCCATCCTCCATCTTGATATGTACCATTCCACCTTGCTCAACTGCTATTTTTATCCCTTTTCCCGCATTCGGTTTTAGGGCATAGATAGATGGTTCTAAAAACTCATCCGTTGTTTGGTAGGTCTTTTCGGGAACCAGGTTATCCAAGGATTTCCATTCAACCATTTTCTCCAAATCATAGTCGTACTTGGAAATGGTTACGGAATTGATTTCATCTGATTCCACCTCAAGGGAAAATGTAATTTCCGGGCCTTGTTGGGATCTACAGCTACTACTAAAAATGCATATCAGCACTAAAATCTTGATCGTTTTCATAATTGATGTATTTAAAGTTTGCCGCCAAAATTAGGTCGATGGCAAACGCCAGTCGTCTGAAAACGCGAATCCGAACCCTTTTTAAAAGGTGGTAGAAATGTTATTTGAATTTGGATTTAAATTCCGAAGGTGTAATTCCGGTCTTTTTTTTAAAAGCTGTATTGAATGATGATTTTGAATTGAATCCCACTTCATACAATACTTCCAAGATAGTTTCGGTACGGCTTTTGGGACTCATAAACCTTTCCTTGGCACTATTGATTCGGTAAGTATTGATAAAGTCCACAAAATTCTGATCATAATGGTCATTGATCAATTCGGAAAGTCTTCTTTTGGGTATGTCGATCTCTTGGGCCAAGGCGGCAATCGTCAAGTCATAGTTTTTGAAGGACTCATGGGTAAGCATATGATTTTCCAATTTGGCTATAAGCTGTTTGTTTTCTTCCAGCGTGGTATTGATTCTTTTGCGTGACGTTAAGGCTGTAGTAAACAACAAATCTTCCTTGCTATAGCCAAAGGGTTTTCGAGATGAAGTAAATCCATAGAAATAAAGCAAATTAATGGTTACGAGCATCAAAAGAAAAACGGCATTCTCCAATAAATAGGTGTTGTAGCCCAGAAAGAACGCGATAAATTGTGCTATATCCGTAAGAACTATCAAACAAAATATAACAAACACCCCATGTAGCCATCCTACGTTCAACCATTCCAATTGCGAATAGTTGGCCTTCATGACCTGCTTATATCTCCTTACCTGAATAAAGCACAAAAAGATGTAAAAAAGAACATGCACCACATAACCTATATAGATATCCGGAATGCATATATTCCCATTGGTAAGCCAAATACCAAGACAAATGAGTAGAAAAGGAAAAAAATGAAGGAAATATATCTTAGAAAAAACAAATCGTTTTTGGGTAATACACCTGATGTAAAAAAACAGTAACGGTCCGTACAAAAAGCCATACGCACAATTAACACTTTGAAAGAAATCACTGGCGATGCCCCTATTTGCAAGGAAAAGGCCCAAAACCTGCAGGGTAAGGGTCCCTATTATTGTTGCCAAAAGAAGATCTCCCTTGCTTTTTTTATTGTTTGAAAGCAAAATGTAAATAGCAAGCAAAGTACCTTGGAAAATGATGATGATATGAATTACATTGGTAAAGGAAAACATGCCGAATAGCCGAAGTAAAAAGATTGATGCAGGCTAAATATACAAAGGGGCTTCCATATAATTGAAAACACCAAGTGTTTTCACACTTTACCCATTGGGGTCCAATACTAAGTCCTTGAAACCGGGAGTCATAAATTCCTGGGCTTCCCCCGTTTCATTCAAGTAAACGATGTAAGCATCAAGTTCATGCGTTGTATCTAGGAAATGAAGCACATCCTGAAGGTCCATAGCCATAAAGGCGGTAGCGTAGGCATCCGCTTCCCCACAGGTATTTGCCAACACCGTGGTTCCCAAGGTATTTCCGTTCTTTGTGAATCCGGACTTGGGGTCTATTGTATGGACGTATTTTTTTCCCGTAACGGAATCTATTCGAAACTTTCTGTAGTTTCCTGAGGAAGCCAGAGCCCTGTCCTTTAATTGCATCAGAATTTTAAGGCGCCTTCCTTCTTCAATTTGGGGATCATCGATTCCTACTACCCATGGTTTTCCCTTTATTCGGTTTTCTCCTTTTCCAACAAGTTCTCCACCTACTTCAATGAGGTAGTCGGATATTTCCTTTTCGTCCAAAAATACCGCCAATCGATCAATAGCATATCCTTTGGCAATCGCATTAAAATCCAAATAGATATTGGAATCCGTCTTTTTGATTCGATTGGATTTGGTCAAATTTACCTTTTCAAATCCTACTAAGGTCAGAAGACTATCCACCGCAGTACTATCCATCTTCATGGAGGGGCTCGGACCAAATCCCCAGGCGTTGACCAGAACTCCCACGGTAGGATCAAAGTAGCCATCCGTATTACGGTATACCTTTTTAGAAAGCTCAAATACTTCCTTAAACATTTTGTCCACCACAACAGTGGTATCCCCCCCATTGATTTTGGATATATCCGAATCCGGGAGATAGGTGGACAAGGATTTATTGACTGCATCGAATACGGAGTCGATCTCTTTTTGGAAATCCTGTTCTTCCTTGGACAGATAAATAATGCTATACGAGGTCCCCAAAGCACCTCCAGCACTTCCGTTACGTACTAATTTGGAGCCCTCCGGGGAACAGGAAAACACAAAAATGGCGGATATCAAGAAAAAACCGAGCCTATTCATCATGAATTTCAATAAGTCCGTCATAGTCCACTATATAGGCTTCATTTAAAAACACCGGTAATTTTTGATCGCTCGCATTGGAAAGCCCTACTCCGGCGTAATAGGTACGTGCCTCAAACTTCTCGGCATGCGTCTTTACCTTGTGCATCAGTTTTGTGTCATAGTCCTTGGGGTTGTTGGGGTAATCCACATTTCGGACAACGATAAAGTGTAATTGCTTCTCCTTAAGACAAACAAATTGGGGGTTTTTTTTAGGCTTGCTATTTACCCCCATAAACTCATAACCATCCGATTCCAATTGCCTGCCCACGATGTTCATGGCCAGATTATGCAGTTCTTGTTCGGTCAATGGTTTGCCCATAGCTAAAACTTACATCAAAAAAAGCCTGACCGGTAGAAACAGATCAGGCCAAAAAATTCTTTCATATTCGCCGTTACCCACCGAAGTCGTCAAAACGGATATGCTCGTCGGGAATACCGAAATCCTCGCCCATTTTCTGAACGGCCTTGTTCATCAAAGGAGGGCCACAAAAGTAAAGTTCTATATCTTCTGGAGCCTCATGGTCATTCAAATAATTGTCTATCACGCAATTGTGGATAAAACCAACAAAACCATCTCCCGGGCCATCCAGACTTTCCTTAACCTTCCAATTATCCTCTTCCAAAGGCTCGGAGAGTGCCATATAAAACTTGAAATTTGGGAATTCCCTTTCCAATTCCCTAAAATGCTCTAAATAGAACAATTCCCTTTTGGATCGCCCACCATACCAGAAGGTAACCTTTCTTCCTGTTTTCATGGTCTTGAATAGATGATACAAATGGGAGCGCATCGGTGCCATTCCAGCCCCGCCCCCTACATATAGCATTTCTGATTCCGATTCATTGATAAAAAATTCGCCATAGGGTCCTGAAATAACTACTTTATCACCCGGCTTTTGGGCAAAGATATAGGATGAGGCGATACCTGGATTTACATCCATCCATCCATTCTTGGAGCGATCCCATGGCGGGGTCGCAATACGAACGTTCAACATGATTTCCCTACCTTCCGCAGGGTAAGAGGCCATGGAGTAGGCCCTTTCCACCGTTTCGGTGTTTTTCATAACAAGGGGCCAAAGGTTGAATTTATCCCATTCTGTCTGGAATTTATCCGGTGTTTCGTGTTCTTCGGGATGGGCAGTGATATCTATATCGGAATACTTTATTTCACATGGTGGAATTTCTATTTGTATGTAC
The DNA here is from genome assembly GCF_028285715.1 of Ulvibacterium sp. Lineage (GTDB taxonomy): Bacteria > Bacteroidota > Bacteroidia > Flavobacteriales > Flavobacteriaceae > Ulvibacterium. The sequence continues at coordinate 46,566 of NZ_JANQOO010000023.1, read as the reverse complement.
CCTCCCGCCTTATAATTCATATCTTCCGGGATTTCCACCACAAATTCCTTGATAAAGGAGGCTACGTTGTAGTTTCGAACTACCGTAGCATCCCATTTTTTGATACCGAAGACCTCTTCCGGAATCTTGATTTCCATATCCTGTTTTACCTTCACCTGACAGGCCAAGCGAGCTCCCTCGTTCAATTCACGTTTGGAAAAATGGGGCGTCTCCGTGGGTAGGGCTTCACCTCCCCCGGAAAGCACGTGGCACTCGCATTGGATACAAGTTCCCCCTCCTCCACAGGCAGAGGGTAAAAATACTTTTTGATTTCCCAATGTGGACAACAAAGAACTGCCAGAAGCCACTTCTATCTGCTTTTCACCATTTATCGTAATGGTAACCGGACCGGAGGGAGATAATTTTTCCTTGGTGAACAATAGCAGGGCCACTAACAAAAGTAATAGGACCAAAAATGCTACTACGGTAATTAATATGGTTCCTCCAACACTTGTAGCTAAAATCATTTGTATTCTTTTACGGCGTCGTTATAGGAAATCTCTTTTTCATCGATTTCCTTTTTAATCTCTTTTTCTTCTTTCTCAATTTTTTGTACTGTGGTTTCCTCTTCCGGAGCGGCGGCATCATCACCTCCTGTCAACATGCCTCCAAAACTTTGGAAACCGATACCCATGAGTCCCGTGATTATAAACGTAATGCCCAGTCCACGTAGTGGAGGAGGAACGTTGGAGTATCGAATTTTCTCCCGTATGGCCGCAATGGCCAAAATAGCCAAGAACCAACCAATGCCAGAACTTATACCATAATTTACAGCCAATCCCAATGTCGCAATTTCTCTGGATTGCATAAAAAGGGACCCTCCCAAAATGGCACAATTAACAGCAATCAAGGGTAAAAATATGCCCAATGAATTATACAGTGCGGGTGAGAATTTTTCGACCACGATTTCCACTAATTGAACCATAGTCGCTATAGTGGCAATAAAAAGGATAAAGGATAAAAAGCTTAAGTTATAATCCGCATACTCCGGACCCAACCAAACCAAGGCCCCATCCCTTAACAAATACTGGTCCAAAAGCCAATTCAAGGGAACCGTAACAGCCAAGACAAAAATAACTGCAGCTCCCAAGCCCACGGCTGTGGCAACCTTTTTGGAAACCGCCAAATACGAACACATTCCCAAGAACACGGCAAAAACCATATTATCTATGAAAATGGATTTAAAAAACAGCTCAATATGCTCCAACATAATTTCCTTTTTTAACTATTTTCCTAATTATCTTCGATCAATGCGGTATTACGTGATCGCTGAACCCAAATGATGATGCCCACGACAATTAATGCCGCTGGTGGGATAATCATAAAACCATTGTTCTCATATCCCGTTGAATACAGTCCGGTCATATTAACAGGATCACCCAAAACTTTATATCCGAATAATGTACCAGAACCCAACAACTCCCTAAAAAACCCTACAATAATAAGGATTACACCATATCCCAAGGCATTGCCGATACCATCCAAAAATGACTTCCATGGACCGTTTCCAAGTGCAAATGCTTCAAAACGCCCCATAATAATACAGTTGGTAATTATCAATCCGACGAATACGGAAAGGGTCTTGCTCAGCTCGTAGGCAAAGGCCTTGAGGACTTGATCGACAATAATCACCAAAGTAGCCACAACGATTAACTGGACAATGATCCGAATTTTTGAGGGGATGACATTCCGCATTAGTGAAATGACCACATTACCCACCCCTAATACGAAAATTACCGATATGGCCATAACCACGGATGCCTTCAATTCTGCAGTAATCGCCAATGCCGAACAAATACCCAAAACCTGAATGGTAATTGGATTATTGTCCGCGAGGGGGTCTAATATGAGACTAGCGTCTTTTTTTGTAAGTAAGGCCATAATTATTTTGCTCTTATCGTTTCTAAATAACCCTTGTAAAGGTTTACACTTTGGCTTATCATAGCGGAAACCCCATTACCGGTAATCGTGGCTCCGGCCAGTGCATCCACTTCATTATCGTCCTTTGTAGTATTCAACGGATCATTGTTTCCCTTGGCAACGGCAATCCCGGCATATTGGGTGCCCTTTAGAATGGATTCTCCGGTGAAGTCGTCCATGAAATAGCGTTGCTTAATATTGGCTCCCAGTCCAGGGGTTTCCGACTGATGATCAAAGTACACCCCTTGCACCACCATTTGATCATCCAAAGCGGCAAAGCCCCAGATAGGTCCCCAAAGCCCCTTGCCATACAACGGAATGATATAATACCTTTTTCCTTCCTTTTCACCTATCAACATGGGCAATCTTGGGGTTGTGCCATTCTTCATTTCGGCAAGCTGCTTTTTCATATCAATAAGATAGGCCTCATCATCCTCGGTAATTTGGTCTCCCTCAATCACCAATTGTTCCTTTATGTAATTGGAAAACTCGCCCTCTACCTTGTCGGTCGGTATAAAATTTACACTTCCTTCGTCCTGATTTTCATTTACCCCCATGGCATAAAGGATATTCTGTTGTTTTTCAAAACGTTCGTTTTCCTTTATTTTATCACTAAGGGAAGATGCCAAAAAGGCCAGGATAGAACCAACTACCACTACCATGATGCAGGCAAAAATTACGGTATATGTATTTTTCTCGGTATTAATGGCCATAATTATACGGTTTCAACTTTTAGTTCCTCTTCTTTACTATCCGAATCCTTTGGAAAAATGGTAGCATTCTTCAACCGTTTCAATCGCCGTGCTACGTTGCCGCGTATTACATAGTGATCTATGGTAGGCGCAAAGACGTTCATCAGCAATATGGCCAAGAAGACACCTTCAGGATATGCAGGATTGAACACTCGTATCATTACGGAGAGGAATCCAATAAGGAATCCATAAATCCATTTACCACGGTTGGTCTGCGATCCCGTGACGGGATCCGTAGCCATATAAACAATACCGAAAGCCAATCCCCCTACTATAAGATGTTTCCAGAATTCGAAGCTCATAAGTCCATAAAAATTGCTGGTCTCTGTAATCCATCCCGCATCCACAACTCCATTAAATATCAATCCCATGACCAAGGAACCTACCACGGCACTGACCATGATACGCCAGCTAGCTATTTTACTGAAAATAAGGAACAAGCCTCCCAACAATATCAAAAAGGTAGAGGTTTCCCCAACGGAACCCGGGATAAATCCCCAAAACATGTCCCAAATATCATATGTAGCGGACATTTCCGCTCCCTTGTTCTGAGCCAGATAGCCCAAAATAGTCTCGCCTGAAATGGCATCGGGTCCTCCGGCACGTTCCACGGCTCCATGTACCCAAACCTTGTCACCACTCATCCAAGTGGGATATGCAAAAAATAAAAACGCCCTTATAGTAAGAGCGGGATTGAGGATATTCATGCCTGTTCCACCAAAAACTTCTTTACCGATTACCACCCCGAAGGCAACGGCAACGGCCAACATCCATAATGGTGTATCCACTGGAACTATGAGGGGAACCAGCATTCCGGTAACCAAGTACCCTTCCTCTACTTCATGTCCTTTTATAACGGCAAAAATAAACTCAATAATCAGCCCTACGCCATAAGAAACAATAACCAAAGGCAACACTTGGGTTATTCCTATCCACAAGTTTTCCCAGGTAAAAAAATTGTCCAATAGGGACAACTCCCTAGCTACCCCGTTGGCTGCGTCAATGGCAGCAAAGTGTTGATAGCCCGCATTGAACATGGAGAAAACCAATATGGGAACCAAAGCCATGATGACCGTATTCATGGTACGCTTTAGGTCGTCCGCCGCTCGGATATGAGATCCGGAATGCGTTGTTTCATCAGGTGCGAACAAAAATGTATGAAATGCATTGAAGGCCGGGGCCATTTTCTTGCCCCTGAACCTATGCTTTAAAATATGTAGTCTTTTCTTAAGAGTCAATCTTTTATCACTCATATTTTATCCTATTTCTTTATGTAACAAATCCAAACCTTCACGTATAATCTGTTGATGCGGCTGTTTTGAAATGCAAACAAATTCAGTCAAGGAAAAATCTTCCGGTGCTACCTCATACAATCCCAATTGTTCCATTTCGTCCAGATCTTTGACCATACAGGCCTTTAACAGCTGAAGCGGATAGATATCAAGGGGAAACACCTTTTCATACATGCCCGTTACCACAAAAGCCCTGTGCTCCCCATTGGTATTGGTGGTAAGGTCGTATTTCTTATTGGGCTGCATCCACGAAAATGTCAAGGCCCTAGTAGCCGATATTTTATTGAAGATAGGTTTGTTCCAACCAAAAAACTCATAATCATCACCTTCGGGGATGGCCGTTACTGTTGTATTGTAAAAACCAAGGTACCCATCGGGCTGCGTTTTGGTACCGGTAAGTACATCTCCATTAATGAGCCTGAAATCATCGGAATTTACGCCGCTGGCATATAAAAAAGTGGATATCTCGGCACCTATTTTGGTTTTATAATATTTGGGAGCCTTAACACATGAGCCCGCCAAGGCAGCTGTACGTTCCGGGTTAAAAATACCTGTCAACAACAATTCACCAATAATTACAAGGTCCTGCGGTGTAACTGTCCAAACGACTTCGCCTTTGTTTATTGGATCCACCTTATTGATCTGTGTCCCGACCAGTCCAGCCGGGTGTGGCCCGGAAACCCTATGCAATTCTATCCCGTCCAGTCCTGCCAAAGATGAGTGGGAGGATTTGCCCACCGAAACATGAATCTTTCCAGGGGTCATCTTGCCCAGGGCCGTTATGGCCGCTTGTAGTTCCTTTTCCTTTCCCTGTAATATGAAATCATAATCTGCCGCCAATGGCGCCGTGGTATACCCTGAAACAAAGATTGCCTTGGGAACGGTATCCGGATCGGCAATAATATCATAGGGCCGCTGCTTTATAAAAGGCCAACAACCTCCTCTTAGAAGATAAGTTTTTAGCTCTTGGGAAGAGGCACTGGAAATATCCAAAATCTCCTGCTTCAGGTTTTGTTGTGCCTTATCCGCAAGTATCTTCAAGGTTAAAATACGCCTACGGGCACCCCGTTCTATCTCTATGAGTTCCCCGCTAACAGGGGAAACGAACAACATGTCCTCCCTGTTTTTATTGTAGAAGAGCGCCTCACCGGCCTTAATTTCGGCCTTCTCCTTTACCAACATTTTGGGCGTAATACCGTGAAAATCGTCGAGGTTTAGTGCGTAAACATTGCTTAAAACGGCTTTGGAAATAGTTTGCTCTGCGGCACCGACAAGATTAATGTTCAAGCCTTTCTTGATCCGAATGTCTTTAGACATGTTATAGTAAAGCTTAGGTTTGCAAAATTAGGGTCAAAAATAGTATTTAAAAGAAAGTTTTCATAATAATTGCCTATAAATTTGGGCATTACAACGATGTTAATTTCAAGGGCACGCTTTTTGTTTACCTTTGCCCAAAAAATAGCCTCTAAATGCACGTAAATCTTAAACAGATTTTCTTGTTTTTTTTTGTGTCTTCCCTGTTTGCCCAGGTCCAGGAAGAAGTGGAACCGCCATCAAACATTAAGTCCATCATTTTTAAAGGACCTACGGAAGATCAATTTCCCGTGGTCAAAATTGGCGAACCCATCTATTTGGAATTTGATGATATTCTCGCGATAGAACAGGATTATTATTATAAGATCATTCACTGTGATTACGATTGGACCCCATCCGATCTCTTGAAATCGCAATACCTCAATGGGGTGGACAATCAACGTATAATAGATTACGAAAATAGCTACACTACCCTACAGCCCTACTCCAATTATCGGCTTACCATACCCAATGAAAATGTACGCTTAAAAGTGAGCGGCAATTATCTTATAGAAATCTATAACAGCAGTTACGAGCTTCAATTTTCCAGAAGGTTTGTAGTCTATAAAGATTTGGTAAAAGTTGGAGGGACCGTTAAACGCTCTCGTGACTTCAATTTCCTTAACGAGAAACAAGTGGTCCAATTCAATATCAATTCTGGTAGTTTTCAATTGATAAATCCAAAAAAAGAAGTAAAAATAGCCATTGTTCAAAATTACTACTGGCCGACAGCATTGTACAATATCCGGCCACAATTTACGATAGGAAACGAACTTGTTTACAAGTATGATCAGGAAACCAGTTTTTTTGGTGGAAACGAGTTTCTCAATTTTGATACTAGCGATCTAAGGGCGCCCAGCGCTCAAATATCGAGAATAGAAATTGGAGATATTTATCAGCATTACTTGTTCAGTGATGATTATCGCTTTGCCGAACCCTATACCTATTTTCCGGACATTAATGGGGATTTTGTCGTTCGTACACTTCAGGGTACCGAGAATTCTCGTGAGGCGGAGTATACCAATGTACATTTTAGCCTTCCCTACGATGCCGTTTTGGAATTGGATGAAGTATATATTTTCGGCAAATACAACAATTATGCCCTATTGGAGGAGAACAAAATGACGTATAATGAGGATAATGGAATGATGGAGGCGGAGATTAAGTTTAAGCAGGGATTTTACAACTACAAATATGTTCTTAAACGGCAGGACGAAATTATCGACCTAAACACCGTTTGTGGCAACTTTCACTTTACCGAAAATACTTATCTAATTTTGGTCTACTATCGAAATTTTGGTGATCTCTACGATAGTATTATTGGTGTGGGTTCCACAAACTCTCGCACTATCAGTAATTAGCGTATATTTATTCTTCATTCCAAGCTTATTATGAAGAACAAGCCGGCCATCACTTCCAGAGGTAGGTACCGACTTAAATATCGAGGTACCCAATGCCTAAACTGTGGGCATCCATTGGACCTCAGTGATAAGTATTGCCCAAACTGTTCGCAGGCCAACAGCACTAAAAAATTAACGATCAAGGATTTTTTTGAGGAGTTTTTTTCCAATATGCTGTCCTATGATTCCAAACTTCTAAAAACACTATCCGCTCTATTAATTAGGCCTGGCAAAATTACCAGGGATTATGTGGATGGAAAAAGGATGTCCTATACCAATCCTTTCCGATTTTTATTGAGCCTTGCCATTATCTATTTTTTGATTCAAAATTTTAGTGGAAATTTTTCGGAATTGGATAAATACGGGGTAGACAAACCAGCTAGTCCGGTTGATTTTCAAGGTCCGTTTGACATAGAGCTAGATGTTGGGGACGAGAATAGGGAAGAGGCAATGCAGGTTTTGGATTCCATAGGAATTTCAGAACAGTTGGATCGCGTAGTTAATTATAGGGATTCATTGATAATGGAAAATCCCCGTTCCCATTTTGCATCCCTAGATAGTCTAGATTTTAGCGATCGTTTTTATACCAAGGCAGAATTTTTCAATGCATTAATCCGAAAAGATACGGTGTTTACCCTTAAAGATGCCATGGGGAAATATCAAATTCCCGAGTCCTTCGAAAACAAGATTTCCTTTGGTGCAGCCGCAGGTTTTGTAAGGGCCTCAAGACGACCGGGAAGCTTTATCAGTTCCTTGATTTCCAAATTACCCTTTGCGGTTTTTTTCTTTCTTCCCGTGTTCACATTGTTCATTGGGTTGGTTTACATCAGGAAAAAATACACTTATACCGATCATCTGATCTTTAGCTTTCACAATACTTCACTGTTGTTTATATTGCTCATTATTAGCTATTTGATAGATTCTATATTCAACGTTAGCAGTAATTGGATTTTTATCACCGTATTTTCCATATATCTGCTGCAGGCCATGCGGAAATTCTATCAACAAGGCACCTTTAAAACTATTGTTAAATATCTTTTTCTGAACGCGATTTTTTTTATTTTAGCACTGTTCGGTGTAGTGTTTCTCCTTGCGGGAAACATTTTTACATACTAGACAATTATGATTACTCAAGTAACCAAGGGAATAAAGATTTCGGTACACACCAGTTTTGAAGGTACTTTCTTCAAAAACTACAAAATGCATTTTGCTTTTGGCTATACCATCACCATAGAGAACCAAAGCAAGGATTCCGTTCAACTGACTTCCCGCCATTGGCAGATATATGATGCCCTGAACGATCTGGAAATCCTGGATGGCGAAGGGGTTATCGGCAAGAAACCCGTAATAAGACCCGGCGAATCCCACACCTATAATTCCGGTTGTCTTTTGGCCTCTCCCATTGGGGCCATGAAAGGCCATTATAACATGATAAATTTTACTTCTACGGAGAAGTTTAGGGTATACATTCCCACCTTTAAGTTCCATGCGCCCTTTGCGCTAAATTGAACGGTATTTTTAAGTCAATATTAGTTTTTAATCGAATTCCCATTTAGTACCTTTGCTGCGATTTTTAACACCTAAAAAATAGCATTATGGGCAAGGGGTTTTTTCAAGTACCGACCGCTCTCAACGAGCCGATAAAAAGTTACGCTCCGGGCACTCCGGAAAGGGAAAAAGTGCTACAACAGTACCGGGCTTATTTTAAGGGAACAACGGAGGTCCCACTTTATATAGGAAGTGAAGAGGTAAAGACCGGAAACACCAGGCCTATGTCCCCGCCCCATGACCATGGGCATATTGTCGGCAACTATCATCTGGCTGAAAAACAGCATGTGGAAAAGGCCATCAAAAATTGTCTGGAGGCCAGAACAGCTTGGGCCGATCTGGTTTGGGAACAACGTGCCGCTATTTTTTTAAAGGCTGCCGAGCTTATTGCAGGACCTTATAGGGCAAAGATAAATGCCGCCACAATGATTGCCCAATCCAAGACCATTCATCAGGCTGAAATAGATTCGGCTTGTGAGCTGATAGATTTCCTTCGATTTAATGTGGAATACATGTCCCAGATATATGAAGAGCAACCCGATTCGGCAGAAGGTATTTGGAACCGGGTCGAATATCGCCCTTTGGAAGGTTTCGTGTATGCCATTACCCCTTTCAACTTTACGGCAATTGCCGGAAATCTGCCTGCCAGTGCCGCCATGATGGGCAATGTAGTGGTCTGGAAACCTAGCGATCATCAAATATTTTCGGCAAAGGTGATTATGGATGTCTTTAAAGAGGCCGGACTTCCGGATGGGGTCATCAATATGGTCTACGGAGATCCTGTAATGATTACCGATACCATTTTGGAAAGCGCCGATTTTGCGGGTATCCATTTTACGGGCTCCACCCACGTCTTCAAGGAACTTTGGAAAAAAATTGGAAACAATATCCATACCTATAAAACCTATCCAAGAATTGTTGGCGAAACGGGAGGAAAAGACTTTATTATCGCCCACTCCACTGCTAAACCGGAGCAGGTAGCCACCGCTATCTCAAGGGGGGCATTCGAGTTCCAAGGGCAAAAGTGTAGTGCGGCCTCACGGGTATATTTACCAAAATCTACCTCAAAAGCGGTATTGGACCTGGTAAAAAAAGATATCGAATCCTTTAATCCCCCTGGTTCACCGGAAGATATGTCAAACTTCATTACTGCAGTCATCCATGAAGGCTCCTTTGATAAGCTGGCCAAATACATTGATGAAGCCAAAAAGGACACGGAAGCCGAAATTATTGCAGGCGGCGGATACGACAAATCCAAAGGTTACTTTGTGGAACCTACGGTAATCTTAACCACAGACCCCCATTATACGACTATGGAAACCGAATTGTTCGGACCAGTGGTTACCGTATATATCTATGAGGACGATGATTGGGACAAAACGCTGGAACTCGTTGATTCCACCTCAGAGTACGCATTGACCGGGGCCGTTTTGGCCACTGATCGGTACGCCATAGATGAGGCCACCAAAGCCCTTCAAAATTGTGCCGGAAACTTTTACATCAATGACAAGCCAACAGGCGCAGTAGTGGGCCAACAACCTTTTGGTGGGGCACGTGCATCCGGAACCAATGATAAGGCAGGTTCCGCCCAGAATCTATTGCGTTGGGTATCACCGCGATTGATCAAGGAGACCTTTGTGAGTCCGGAGGATTATAGATACCCCTTCTTGGGCTAGATGGTGTAGTATAGAATTTCCAAATTTTCCGGAAAATAGTGATTCGTTTTTAATACCTTGTAAGCTATATAGTTATCTACTGTATCTAGCGAATAATTTTTAATAACGTAAACACCGAGAAAATGAAAAAATTCACCGTATTTGCCATGTTCCTGACGGCGGTTGTAACCTATGCCCAGGATACTATGGTACAAAGCACTATTAAGGGAATGCTTACTTACAACCAAGGGCAGGTGATATCACTTGCCGAAGCCTTTTCCGAGGAACAATACGATTGGCGGCCCTCTGAAGGCATTCGCTCCGTAGGAGAATCCCTTTTGCATATTGCCGGGGCCAACTATTTTTTGGCCTCCAAACTTGGCTTTCCTCCTCCTGAAGATGTCGATATGATGAATATTGAAAAAATCAAGGGAAAGGAAAATGTTTTGGCCGCCCTGAAAAAATCGAACGAGTTTATTCTTGAAAAAATGACCATGGTGGAGAGCGACAAACTCGGCGAGGAAGTAGATTTTGGCTTCGGCAAATTCAGTCGACTATCCGGCCTTTTGATTATCCTGGAGCACAATGGGGAGCACAAAGGGCAATTGATCGCCTATGCCCGATCCAATGACGTAACGCCGCCTTGGAGCAAATAACATAAAACGGAGCAATTCCTTATTTAACCTCCAGAGGTGCTACTTCTGGAGGTTTTTTGCGCAACCATTTTTTTAGAGGGCATCTATATTCGAGAGAATGATATTCCATGAAAATAGCTTCACCTATATTTTTTGTACTATTTGTACTCCTATCTTGTTCAAATGACGATGATGTGATAAGACCAGCTTGTGGAGTGGATAATCCCGCCAAAGAATTGTCCTGGCTCAGGATGGAAATAGATGAACGAGAAGCCAATGTTACCGAGGACACCAAATACTGCTACATTACCCAAGGCGAATATGAAGGGCAGCCTATATTCGTATACTGGGACTGCAACCCATTGATCGATAAGGCCATTCCCATCTTTAACTGTAATGGTGAAATGATAAATGGCACTTCAGGGCGTCCGATTTCCCTTGACGATTTGGAAAACCAGATTATAATTTGGAGACCTGCCCTTTTCGTCTGTGAGCCAGGATTCTAATCACAAGCCCATACACATGAGGCTTTTAAGCATTTTTTTTGATAAATGGCCCTCGAAGCAAGGAGACCTTAACTGGCATCGGATGTAAGGACTGTACGGACACCTCCTAAAACAAATCCTAACAAACTTTACTCCATGGAATTGTCCAGGATAACCGCTTAGGTCTTAATTGTGCACAATTTATATGTAAATTTAACGTTAATTAATTGTAAATTAAATGTATCTTAACTAATTTAGTACCTCTTAATCAACGAATAATTTGCCAAGAAAACACCAACATACAACCAAAAACCAAACATCTTCCCCAATGTTTCAAGGTATTTGGGATTACATAAAGAGTTACGCGAAAAAGTACAGAAATTCCTTCTATAGGATATTGAGCCTATAATCAACCTTTAAACTTTTGAGGCAAATACACCACCTTTTTAGTCTCAAAAAATACCTCGTCAAAATAATCGGTCAACTCAAAAATTCGGGCTGTGTTATATCCCTTTAGTTCTTCATCAAGTTCACCCCCCTTAAGGTATAATATTCCGTTTCGCCTTTCGTGTACGGATTCTTTTTTAATTTTTCCCTTTACCCAATGCACAAAGGTAGGCATGGCCGCAACTGCACGGCTCACAATAAAATCAAACCGTTCCTCCAAATTCTCGACACGCTCGTTTACCGCCACAACATTTTTCAACTCCAAACCTTCCGCGACCTCCCGAACCACCTTTATTTTTTTACCGATTGAATCCACTAAAGTAAAATGAACCTCGGGAAAAAGAATGGCCAGGGGAATTCCTGGAAAACCGCCGCCCGTGCCCACATCCAAAACAGAGCTGGCATTGTTAAATTCCTGAACCTTGGCAATGCCCAAAGAATGTAATACATGCCTCAAATACAATTCATCAATGTCCTTTCTTGAGACTACATTTATTTTCATGTTCCAATCCTTATAAAGCTCTTCCAACAACAAAAACCGTTGTTGTTGGGTCTCGGATAAATTGGGAAAATATTTGAATACTATTTCAGCGGTCATACTTACCTTTGCATTTTGTCAAAAATAGTATATTAGACACTGTTAGAATTCCTTTTATTTGGTGGATAGCCTATTTAAACTTGGAATTACGTTATATTTATCAAAAGATTGCAATACATGGACCAAAAAACCATTCGATTTTCAAGAAAAGACCCTGCCCAATTTTTTCGAACATTAAATAAGCGCGTCAATGATTACTTCGTGGAAAACAAAATAAAGAAGACCGGTAATTGGCAATTACACCTAAAAACGGTCATTATGTTCGCCTTATTCCTTACCCCTTACTTTTTGATCCTAACCTTAGGATTGCCCAATTGGGCCAATCTGCTATTGACCATTGTAATGGGAGTTGGGATGGCCGGAGTTGGGATGAATGTTATGCACGATGGTAACCATGGCTCCTATTCCCGAAAAAAGTGGGTCAATAAATTAATGGGAAGCAGTATCTACATCCTTGCCGGGAACGTATACAACTGGCAGGTACAGCATAATGTGCTCCATCATACCTATACCAATATCCAGGACCATGACGAGGATATGGATGCCGGACGTATTTTACGGTTTTCGAGACATTCCGCATGGCGAAAGCATCATAAATTTCAGCATTTCTACTCTATCTTTTTATATGGTTTGTTGACTTTTAATTGGGCAATCACTACGGATTTTCAACAAATGTACCGCTACATGAAGCGCAAGCTCAGTTATGGTAAATTACCGAATCCGGTCATCAACTGGAGCACTTTGGTGGTAACAAAAATCATCTATATTACGATATGGATCGTCCTGCCCCTTATTTTTATTGATATTGCCTGGTGGAAAGTACTTTTGGGCTTCTTTATCATGCATTATGTAGCAGGGGTAATCTTAAGTGTGGTTTTCCAATTGGCACATATCGTTGATGAGGCAGAGACTCCCCTACCCGATGAAGGTGGAAATATGAAAAACACCTGGGCCATTCATCAACTCTTCACAACGGTGAATTTTGGTACGAAAAACAAAATCGTGAACTGGTTCACAGGAGGGTTGAACCATCAGGTAGAACATCACATTTTTCCGAATATCAGCCATATACATTACACAAAAATTTCCAAAATTGTGAAACAAACGGCAAAGGAATTTAATTTGCCCTACAACGAGTACAAAACTACCAGAAAAGCTATAATTTCGCACTTCAAACATTTAAAGGAATTGGGCAAAAGGCCCGCTTTACAGTACCAGTAAATCCACATCGCAAATGAGCAACCATTTATCCGAAAGAATTAACAGCATGTCTACTTCGGCCACGTTGGCTATGGCGGCAAAGGCTCGGGAACTACGAAATGAAGGAAAAGATATTATAGGTCTAAGTCTGGGAGAGCCGGATTTTAACATCCCTGATTTCATTAAGGAAGCCGCCAAAAAAGCCATAGACGAAAACTACAGCAGTTATTCTCCGGTGGATGGGTATGCCGATTTAAAACAGGCCATCTCCAATAAGTTTAAACGGGATAACAACCTGGAATATGGGTTGAACCAAATTGTGGTTTCCACCGGGGCCAAGCAATCCTTGGCCAATGTGGCCATGTGTATGCTGAACAAGGGCGATGAGGTAATACTTCCGGCACCGTATTGGGTAAGCTACAGTGATATCGTGAAACTGGCCGAGGGAGTTCCCGTTGAAGTGCCTACAAGTATTGAAACGGACTTTAAAATGACCGCTGCACAATTGGAAGCGGCCATTACCCCTAAGACCAAAATGTTATGGTTTAGTTCACCATGCAACCCCAGTGGTTCCGTCTACAGTCTGGAAGAATTGGAAGGATTAGCCGCGGTATTGCGAAACCACCCCAATATTTACGTAGTCTCCGATGAAATATATGAACACATCAATTTTCGTGGAGGACATGTTAGCATAGCAGGAATTGAAGGGATGTACGATCGCACCATTACCGTAAACGGGGTGTCCAAGGCCTTTGCCATGACGGGATGGCGTATTGGTTACATTGGTGCAGCGGATTGGATTGCCAAGGCCTGTACCAAGTTTCAAGGGCAGAATACCAGTGGGGCCAATGCCATTGCACAACGCGCTACAATTACGGCATTGGAAGCACCGATAAGCAAAATCCAGTTTATGATCGATAAGTTTCATGAACGACGCGACCTTATTCTGGGACTTTTAGGGGAAATCAACGGTTTTAACCTCAACGTACCTGAAGGCGCCTTTTACGTATTCCCGGACATTTCCAGCTTTTTCGGAAAGACCCTTAACGGGACCGAAATCAACAATGCTTCGGACTTTGCCCTATATCTATTGGAACATGCCAATGTTGCTACCGTCACAGGCCAAGCTTTTGGCAACCCCAATTGTATCCGTATTTCTTACGCCGCATCCGAGGATGAGATTCGGGAAGCAGTAAGACGAATCAAGTCGGTAGTTTAGTGCTCAACAAGCTGGTAGGTCTCCAGCTCAAATTTGATTTTACCTTCCTTCATAAAGGCGGTCCATTGTACGGTTACCTCATCAAAGTCCTTGCTTTCCATACAGGCCAAATGGGATTGTTGGTCTTCCCATACCAGATAGGTGGACAAATGGGTTTCGTTCTCCGCTATGAATGATTTCATTTCAATCAATCCAGGTTGTTTTCTGAAAATCTTGGCGGATTCCTTGGACATGTTAAGAACATCATCCTTGGATGCGTGATCTTCAAAGATTGTTCTTGTGATTACGTAATAGGCCATAATTATTGTTTTTGCTTATTTACACTGGTTTCCCTGAAATATACCCAACGGGCCATAAGAATGAAGAGTAAAGATACGGTTCCGAAGACCATCATCCCGTTCATGAACACCGCAATGGTAGCCAGTAAAAAGGTAACTATCATAAGTAAGGCACCATATTTCCTGGTTTTTGAAAAAACCAACAATATTCCCCCCATTACTTGCGCTATACCCAATCCGGCCGTGAGGGCGGCGGTCATGCCCAATACCTTAAAAAGCTCAATATCCGCTTCTTGCCGAAGTATCTTGAACACCCCTGTAGCAAGGCTTAAGGCGATAAGTAGAATCAAGTTGATTTTGTAGAGTAACTTCATGTTTTTGTACAAAAATGCGGGCTATTGATTGAAAAAACATATCGAAAATTGCTATTTACTATAGCGTCTTTTAAATTCCGAGGGAGTAAACGAGGTTTCCCGTTTAAAAAGATTGGAAAAGGAGGGTGTACTTTCGAAGCCTACCTGAGTGCATACCTCTTTGACCGGTAAGCCTTTTCCAAGGAGTTTCTTGGCCTTCTCAATACGTTTACGTTTCAAATATTGGTGGGGCGTAGTGCCATAGGCTTCCTTAAAAAGCCTTAAAAAATGGTACTTTGACAAGTATACACTCTCAGAAACATCGTCAAGTTTAATAGGGTTGGAAAAGTGGCGGTCAATGAGGATTTTGGCGTCCTTTATGCGTTTATATAGATAAATTTTCGGATACATACTTTTCACGGACAAAAATAATCAACCCTCGCCTGCAAAGAATATACTGAATTTCAATGAATGACCATATCGCGAAAAGAAGAATGATTACAGAAGCCCCTGTTAAATCCTTTTCCAAAAATAAGGGGTCAATAAAATCAGTACGGTAAAAAGTTCCAGTCGACCCGCAAGCATTAAAAAGCCACACCACCATTTGCCCGCATCGGGCAGGCTATTAAAATTACTCACCGGATTAAGGCTGCCTAGGGCCGGTCCTACATTTCCCAAAGAGGAAGCCGCCCCTCCAATAGCAGAGACAAAATCCAGTCCTACCGCTCCCAATACCAAAGCACCAATAACGAACAATAACATATAAAGCACAAAAAAGGCTATGATGTTGTACACAATATGCTCACTAACGGTCTTGTTATTGTAGCGCACCGGGATTATGGCATTCATATGCAAGGTCCGCTTAAATTCCAACAACCCATTTTTAATAATGAGCAGATGCCGCATTACCTTAATTCCTCCTGCGGTGGAACCGGCCGATCCACCCAAAAACATCAAACCAAAAAAGAAAATCGTCAGGAAGGGTGTCCAAGCCGTAAAATCGGCCGAAACGAAACCTGTAGTGGTAACTACCGCTATAACCTGGAACAAAGCATGCCGAAACGCACTTTCGCCTTCACCCAAAACCATGGGGTGATACTCGGATACAGGAACATTCGCCTTAAAATAGACCACCAAAGCGGCTACGACCATGAAGCAGAAAATGAACCCGGTATAGAACTTAAACTCCTCATCCTTAATTACCCGTTGCACTTTCCCCTTAAAGGCAAAATAGCTCAGTACAAAGTTGGAACCTGCCAGGAACATAAAGAATATTACGATATATTGTATCAAAGGCTGATCGTTCCAATGGGCAAGACTTGCATTCTTGGTTGAAAAACCACCCGTGGACAGGGTCGCCAGGGCATGGTTTATGGCATCGAAAAAGGACATCCCGGCCAACTTTAACAAAAGTGTTTCCGCAGCGGTATATCCAAAATAAATCAACCATAGTCGTTTAGCCGTATCCGTAATTCTAGGGTGCAACTTATCGGCATTTGGCCCGGGAGCCTCTGCAGCGAACAATTGCATCCCTCCGATTCCCAAAAGCGGTAATATGGCTATCGCCAGGACAATAATCCCCATTCCTCCGATCCAATGGGTAAGACTGCGCCAAAAAAGGATACCCTTGGGCAAGGACTCTATATCTTCCAAAATAGATGCCCCTGTGGTGGTATAGCCGGATATGGTCTCAAAGAAGGCATTTGTTATTCCCGGGATGGCTCCAGAGAATATATAAGGCAACATTCCGGAAATGGACATCACTATCCATCCAAAAGTAACAATGATATAACCTTCCTTACGTTTTACCTCCTTTTTATGCCCCCTGGTGTAGAACATGGCAAATACCCCACCGAACATTGTGGAAATGGCCGCTGTAGTAATTTCCAAGGTAATCCCATCATTGTAAATACCGCTTACCAAAGCGGCCAAAAGCATAAATCCTCCGTTGCAGACCAACAACAGCCCCATCAAGTGGAAAATAATTCTGGAATTAAGGGTCATTACAGGAACAATCTTTCTATTCTAGGAATTACATCAGGTAAGCAACATACAACAACACGGTCGCCTTCTTGGATTTTAAATCCCCCTAAGGCAATAATACCTTCTCCATTTCGAACAACACCCCCTATTGTGGCCGATTTTGGAAAATCCAGTTCACGGATAACACTGCCGGTCACCCTGGAGTCCGCTTTTACGACAAATTCCAATAGTTCCGCATTTAGGTTGTTAAGGCGCATCAAGGCCACAACCTCTCCCTTGCGAATATACCGGAAGATATTATTTGCGGCCAAGAGTTTTTTATTGATCAATGTATCGATACCAATGGAATGGGAAAGTTGAAAATAGTCCATATTCTCCACTAAGGCGATGGTCTTTTTAATACGTTTGGATTTGGCGACCAGGCAAGACATGATGTTGGTCTCAGAATTTCCGGTTACCGCGATAAAGGCATCCATGGAATCCAGGCTCTCCTCTTCCAATAGCTCCACATTGCGACCATCCCCATTGATGACCAGCGCATTGGGCAAGTCATCTGCCAAATCAAAAGCCTTCTCCTTACTTTTTTCAATCAACTTTACATTGAACTTTTTGGCACAAAGGTCGCGGGCCGCTTTGAAGCCTACCTTACTTCCACCCAAAATCATCACATTTTTAATGTCCGCCTTTTTCTTTCCGGTAAGCTTATACAACTCGTCCACCCCCTCCTTGACGGTTATGAAATAGACTTGATCCCCTTCCTTAAATACGGTATCTCCCCTTGGTATAACGGTAAACTGCGTGCCCAAACGCTGTAGGGCTATAGGCATGAAATGAAGTTCGGGGAAAATCTTGGCGGCCTCCTTTACCATTTTGCCAACAAAAGGTGCCGTTTTGATAAGGGATACCCCAATCATAATCAATTTGCCATCCTCAAATTCGTAGGTATCATTAAATGCCGATTTATTCAGCAAAAGTTGTATTTCCGCGGCTGCAAGTTCTTCGGGAGAAATCAGCTCATCAATTCCCAAGTCGGCAAACCTAATGACCTCCCTATTATCCATAAATTCGGTATTGGAAATCCGGGCAATGGTCCGTTTACTCCCCAACTGCTTTGCCAACATGCAAAGGGTTAAATTGGTAGTCTCCGAGGAGGTAACCCCAATGACCAAATCCGAATTTTCAACTTTTGCATCGCGCAAAACGGTTATGGAGGTAGCATCCCCCTTTAGAACACGTATATCCAAGTGGTTATCCGCATAGACCAGGCTTTCCTTGTGGGTATCTATGAGCGTAATGTCCTGGGATTCGTACGAAAGAAGTTTTGCCAAATGAAAGCCTACTTCACCGGCTCCTGCAATTATGATTTTCATTTAATCGGATACATTGTTGTAGTGGCAAGAATAAAACATAAAACCAATTGATTGAAAGAAATAACACTTTGAGTGCCAATACATATCTGTACAACTTGCTTGCCAATTCTGATGTGCAAAACTACACAAATTAATTATGTCGCCGATCAAAATAAAGCTTCAAGTACTCAAAATAACTCCATTTGCCTGTATTGCCGGCCATAACTAACGCCACCTGAACCGTATGCGCTATATTTGCCGAAAATTGTCTGGAATGCAGAAAAAAATTACGCCATATTCCGATTCGGGTTCCGGAAAAAAGGAGCAGGTAACCCAAATGTTCGATACCATCTCCAAAAACTACGATGGCCTTAATAGAGTAATCTCCTTTGGGTTGGATATCAAATGGAGAAAACGGGTCGTAAGGATCCTACAGAAAAAAAATCCCGTCCAAATTCTGGATATTGCCACGGGGACAGGTGATTTGGCCATTAGTCTGGTCAAAACGGGAGCCACTAAAATTGTAGGTCTTGATATTTCCCAAGGCATGTTGGAGATAGGCAAAAAAAAGGTAACCACAAAAAACCTAGGGAACACTGTTGAAATGATGGTTGGGGACAGTGAAGATCTTCCTTTTTCCGATAATTCCTTCGATGCGGTAACGGTGGCCTTTGGCGTGCGCAATTTTGAGACTTTGGAGAAGGGTTTGGCAGAGATACACCGTGTTCTAAGACCTTCGGGCACTTTTGTGGTTCTGGAGACCTCTGTTCCCAGTAAAACACCCTTTAAACAGGGGTACCATTTCTATTGTAAATACATGCTTCCCGCCATAGGCAAACTCTTCTCAAAAGATAAATCCGCCTACTCTTATTTATCCAAATCCGCATCGGTTTTTCCCCACGGTACCGACTTCAACAATATTTTGCGCAAAACGGGGTTTATAGATGTAGCGAACAAGCCTCAAACATTTGGTGTCGCCTCTATTTATGTTGCCACAAAATAAAAGTATGAAGTACATCTTTTTGCTATGCGTTGGTTTACTTTTTGTAGGTACCGATGCCAGCGCCCAATTTAACGAAAAGCCCATCCTAAATCTGGAAAATGAGGACAAGGCCTTGCTTAACTGGGGGTATTTTTTGGGGTTTAACCAGTACGACTTTAAATTCAACTACAGGAATGATCCAGGGGATACGGATATCCTGGTCAGCAAGTCCATAGGTTTTAACGTAGGGTTGATTGGTGAAATGCGCATCAATGAGTTTTTGGACCTTCGGTTTGAGCCAGGTCTTCTGTACAATGCGAGAACTTTAGGTTTTCCGGGATTTACGGAAGAACGGGATGCCATAAGGGAAGTAAAATCCACTTATATCAATTTTCCCCTTTTGATAAAGGCAAGTGCACGACGTTTCGGCAATTGGAAGCCTTTTTTGATCGGGGGGGTCTCTTCCTCCTTAAATCTTGGCAGTAATGAAACCGCATTGGACGACAATAGTTCGGGTACCTTTCGGATGAAAAAATGGGTTTATAATTATGAATTGGGCTTCGGAATAGATTTTTATTTGGAATACTTTAAATTTACCCCTTCCATTCGAGGGGTTTTTGCCATAAGCGATGAATTGGTTCCCGATAACGACCCCAATAGTCCATGGACAGGCAACATAGAAGGACTCCGTACAAGGGGATTTTTTATCAACTTTACCTTTGAGTAGCTTGGTGGGAATTGGCAAGGGCAAAAAGTAACATCACCACCACCCTAAAATCAAGCCTTTAATTTCCCCTTCTCAGCTCGTTTAACAAAATAGCCGTAGCGGTCGCTACATTTAGGCTTTCTGTGGAAGGGTCCCCAAACTGTGGAATACCTATTTTTTTATGGCATATGGCTTTGATTTCTTCCGAAATCCCACGGGCCTCATTGCCCATGACCAAAATTCCCGAACTACGTAAATCCGTACTATAGGCACTTTGCCCATCCATGAAAGCACCAAAGATTTGCCGTTCGGATCCCTCTAAAAATTGCGCCAGTTCCGTATACACCACATGTACCCTTGCAATGGAGCCCATACTAGCCTGAAGCACTTTAGGATTGTAGCAATCCACGGTGTCCAGGGAGCATACCAAATGACGGATTCCGAACCAATCGCAAAGCCGAATAATAGTACCCAAATTTCCTGGGTCGGATACGTGGTCCAGGGCAAGGACCCAATCCGTAAAATCTATATCTTGGGCTTTTGGTTTATAAAAGACCCCGAGTATGGTATTGGGATTCTTTAAGGAACTCATTTGTTTCAGCTCTGTCTCCGAAATCAGGATTTGGAAGTCCCGCCCCCCTTCCAATAGGGAACCGTCCGTAGTATATATGCCATGAACCTCAAAATCGGACTCCATGAGTTCCTTCACCGTCTTTATTCCTTCGACAAAAAAAAGTCCATGTAAGTTTCGGTACTTTTTTTGATGCAGACTTTTGATAAGTTTTATTTGGTTTTTAACAACCATGCAAATAATGTATTTTTGGCTTCTATGAGGATGTATTTGGGCACTACCGGAACCCGGGCTAAAATAAGCCTATTATTGATAGGTTTCGCGATTACTTCCTGCAATACCCTTAAAAGAGTCGGTGAAGATGAGCTTCTTCTTGTAAAAAATACCATTTACGCAGACAGCCTAAAAGTAACCGATGAGGATATTGAGAGCCTCATTATCCAGAAACCCAATAGCAGCATATTGGGATATCCCCTTCGATTGAACCTGTACAATATTGCCAAAAAAAATCCGGATTCCTCCTATCAAGATTGGCTTTATCGAAAACCCAGGCGAAAAGATAGATTGGACAGTTTTTTGTCCGAAAAACAGGTAGAAAGATTGGGGGAGTCCTTTTTGGTAAAAGGACTAAGTGTTTGGTTAAAAAGAATCGGGGAGGCACCTGTAACCATTGATACTTCCAACACAAGAAAAAGTTTGGAGCGGCTTAGCATTTATTACGGAAGCAAGGGTTATTTCAATAACAATACGACATTTGAAATTGATAGTACTTCCAGAAAAAAAAGGGCGGAAATCAACTATAGGATTTCCTTGGGAGAACCCTATAGGGTCGATTCCCTATCCCATTCCATCGCTTCCAATACCATAGACTCCCTCTATACGCTACATGCGGAGGAATCTTTCGTTGAACAGGGAAAACAATTTGATCTTGTGGATTTCAATGCCGAGCGTGAGCGCCTGGCGAATATTTTTAGAAATTCCGGTGTTTACGATTTTCAGGAAAGCTCCATAAGCTATAACATTATTCGTGACACTACAAAGATGGGAGAAGACCGGGGAATGGACGTGGAACTCAATATTGACAATCTGAAAAGAAGAAGTGATACCACATTAACCACTTCCGAGTACAAGATCCATAGGTTCGATAAGATCAATATCTATACAGACTATCTCTACAGCGCACGCGATAGTGAGCAACGATTTACCCGGTATGGCGATTATACCATCTTTTATCATGACAAACTACGCTTTAAGCCCGAGACCTTGGCAGATGCCATTTTTTTTGAAAAAGATAGTATTTATAGGGATTTGGACAGAACCCGAACCTATCGGCAAATAAACAATCTTAACGTATTTAAGTATCCAACCATTACATTTGAGGAAGACAGCACAAGGACAAAACTCACAACCAATGTGTATTTGGCGGCAAGACCCAAGTATTCCCTGGGCATGGGTTTTGATGTGACCCATTCCAATATTCAACGTGTGGGCCTTGCCTTTAGTCCTTCCTTACAGGCCAGAAACCTTTTTAAGGGCGCGGAGAACTTAAGCCTTACGGGAAGGCTCAACATTGGCTCTTCAAGTGATCCGACCATATTGGACAGCCGTTTCTTTAACATTCTGGAATTTGGTGCAGATCTTAATCTGGATTTTCCCAGAATCTGGTTTCCCTTTGTGAATACCAAAAAGATTATCCCCAGTTATACCTTACCAAGGACTCGAATTTCCCTGGGTACCAGTTTTCAACAGAACATTGGCCTGGATAAACAGACCTTTAACTCAATCTTGAGCTACAATTGGAGTCCGACCGATTTTAGAAGAAATACAGTGGAACTTTTAAACATCCAATTTGTCCGTAATGTAAACACTGATCGCTTTTTTAATGTATATCGGAATTCCTATGATAGGCTGGATGAAGTAGCTGATGATTTCGAAGACGACCCTGCCTTGGCTGAATTTTACGAAACACCGGATGGCTCTACCGATCCCCAACTGATCATCCCCGAAGGGACTACAGGTTTCACCGAGGCGATATTGTCCAATGAGGTGCCCTCCACCGACGAACAATTGCAAGAGGTGAACAGTATTGAGGAACGCAGAATACGGTTAACGGAGAACAACCTCATCTTTGCCAGTAACTACACTTTCCATAAGAATAACAGGAATGGACTCACCGATAATAACTTTTTTCAATTTCGGTGGACTTTGGAAAGTGCGGGCAATCTGCTTTCCGGCTTCGCCAGTTTCATTCCTTTTAACAAAAATGACGATGGCGACCTTTTGGTCTTTAGCGTTCCCTATTCCCAATACATCAAGTCTGATATCGATTATGTAAAGTATTGGGATTTATCCCGCTCCAAAGTGTTGGCATTCCATACATTTATAGGCATTGCCGTTCCTTACGGTAACTCTACGAACATTCCCTTCGTACGTAGTTATTTTGCTGGGGGATCCAATGATAATCGCGCTTGGTTCCCCTATTCCTTGGGGCCTGGAAAGACGAATGCCATAAACGACTTTAACGAGGCCAATTTTAAGTTGGCGTTCAATTTGGAGTATCGGTTTCCCATTGTAGGCGATATCAAGGGGGCCCTATTCGCCGACGCTGGCAATATTTGGAATGTTTTTGATGACCAGGAAGACCCGGATGCCGTTTTTGATGGTTTGGAGGATCTGGGAGATATTGCCTTAGGAACCGGATTTGGACTCCGATATGATTTCACCTATTTTCTTTTCCGTGTAGACTTGGGCTTTAAAACGTATAATCCGGCCGAAGAGCCATCCAAAAGATGGTTTAGGGACTATAACTTTGCCAATTCAGTACTTCAAATTGGTATTAACTATCCTTTTTAGTATTTTATATGGGTATTGGACCTAAGTCAAAAACGCCCGTGATGTGAAATTCCCCCTTAGTCTTCTAGTAGTTTTCTGGTGTACCTTTTCAGTTGCTCAATCTTCGTTGATAGAGCAATTACATGCCATGCAAACAAATCCCCGGTTGAAGGAAAAGGTGTATGTACATACCAATAAGACTTCCTATTTTCCTGATGATGTCATTTGGTTCAAAGCATATGTTGGTGATTCCATTAATTATCCTTCAGTTAGAACCAGAATTTTGGAAGTAAGGCTATTTGATGAAAATGGTGACCAAATGTTTGCTAGAAATGTTTCAATAACGGATGGGACGGGTTTGGGTGAATTTGAACTGAATGATGCCATTGCTCCCGGCACCTATTACCTTCAGGCCCGAACAAAATACATGCGCAATTTCGGGGAAGAATA
This sequence comes from Ulvibacterium sp., assembly GCF_028285715.1. Taxonomy (GTDB): domain Bacteria; phylum Bacteroidota; class Bacteroidia; order Flavobacteriales; family Flavobacteriaceae; genus Ulvibacterium. The sequence goes on along the minus strand of NZ_JANQOO010000023.1, from coordinate 22,519 downwards.
CCAGTACTTGCAAGAAATTACAGTTCTTGGGGAAAAACCATTGAACAAGGCCAGGGATGAAGGTCCCAAATACGATATACAATTACTTCCCGAAAGCGGCAATCTTGTCGAGGACATTGAAAACACACTGGGTATAAAAGCCCTATTGAACGGTAAAAGTATTGATTTTAAAGGGAGTATTATCAATGGTGAGGGAGAAACGATAACTACCTTCCAAAGTGAACATGAAGGAATGGGACGATTTAGCTTTGTCTATAAAAAAGGTGGGACATACAGGGCAAGAATAAAGGTTAAGGATACGGTTCTGGAGCAAGCGGTACCTGCCGCATCCGAAAGAGGTGTGGTGTTAAGTGTAGATAATTCAGATGAAGATTTCCTGCAGGTTTATTTGAAAGTTAATGAAGCGACTTTCTATAATCAAATCTATTCCAATTATACCTTGTTGTATCATCAAAATCGACAGCTCTTCCAGCTCTATTCCGTTGCCCGACTGGATTCGGTCACCTCATCGATCAAGACCAAAAAGAACATTTTTTTGGATGGTGTGCATACCTTGACCCTTTTTGCGGATGACCGGCCCATAGCCCAGCGAAAATTTTATGTTGAAACCGATCGAAAAAAAGCCTCTATTTTTCTGGAAAAATCGAAAATCGATGCCGACTCCGTTACCTATCGCCTTTTATCAAGGGGAAAGAAGAATGATTTAAGCGCCGATCTAAGTATTTCAATACTCCATAAAAAATCGAAGACCGTAAGTCTAAAAAACACCATAAAAAGTGCCTTTCTCCTAAGTCCTTATGTCAGGGGCTATATTGAAAATCCCGCCTATTATTTCGATATTGAAAATGAAAAAAGAAAGGAACACCTGGACCTTTTGTTACTCACGCAAGGCTGGACGGGTTACACTCTGGATGAAATAATCAAGGAGATCAACCCCATCGAAAAATACGCGTTTGAAACTGGCTTTGAGCTTAAAGGAAAAATTAGGGAAGATATCAAAAGGAAAAAACTGGTACTAATTCCCGATGACTTCCGCATTATGAACAAGGCCAAATTACAGGATAAATCCACATTTGTTTTTCAAGACCTGGATGTATTCAAAGGTGACACGGTAAGGGTAGCCTACCAAAATTGGCTGGGCAAAATCAGTAGGCCCTTAAAAATCGAATATGATACCACGACCTACAGTAAAAATAGATATCGACTTTCAATTACAGCCAATGAAAACTACAAAGCCCACCACTCGGGTAAAACAGCACCAAATGGAGTAACCCATTGGACTAATGACACCCCTTTTGAAAATGAGGATGGAACCATCGACTTGGACGAGGTAATAGTGACCGAAAGAAAACGTAGCGAACAATACCTACAGAGAAGAAAAACCATTGAAAAGTATGAACCATTGGTCAGTGACATTGGCAAATACTACGATATACCCATTTCTAATACAACGGATGTTGATAATATGCGCTTATTAGATTTTTTATCTAGTCAAGGATATCGACCCTCTACAGTGAATAATGTTCAATTTTTTTTGATAGGCCCAGGAGAGATGGTCTCTTATTTATCTATAAACGGTAGGCCCGTTGAACCGGAAGAATTGCCCAGCATACCTTTGCAAATGAAGGACATTGCAAATGTCATGGTCTCAAATATCGGTTTTGGAGTTAGTATTTTTCAAGTGTTTACCAAAGAGCGAAAAAATGAACTTTTTGATAAATTCGTTGTTAAAAATGGTTTTGACCGAGCCAAAAAGTATTATACTCCGATGTATACCTTTGAGGAATCAAGACCTCTGGATTTATTGGAAATCGATTGGAAACCCAATGTAATAACGAATAGTAAAGGTGAGGCTAGCTTTAAAATCGCAAGAAGAGATTCGGAGAATGGTTTACATTTTGTAATACAAGGCTTTTCAGAGGAAGGTCATTTGATCTCTAAAACGATACTCACAGATTAAGTCTCAACTATTATACTTAACAATTTTTGGTTTTATGGGTCTTCTACATCTGGTTTGAAAATCGTGATTCTACTTCACACCAAATGTAATATTTTCTTACACGGAAATAGTACTTCGTTATTTCAAGTTGATCTATTAGATGTAATCAAAAAGGAAAATCGAGGCTGTTCATGATTAAATACAAATTTGAAGGAATTTTCGATAAATATGAAATTCTATTTAGTGTATATTATCCTTGTTATTATATTAATAGAAAGAATCGTTCAGCAAATGTCTAAAATGCCCAGCAGTGCAAAGTTTCTGATTCACGTTGGTTTTCTATTTGTCAGCCTTTTTATAAACGCTCAGACTTATTTGATAGAGCAACTACATACCATGCAAGTAAATCCTCGTTTGAAGGAAAAGGTGTATGTGCATACCAATAAGACTTCCTATTTTCCCGATGATATCATTTGGTTTAAGGCTTATGTCGGTGATAGTCTCAATCAACCCTCCTTGCAAACCCAGGTTTTAGAGGTTAAGTTATTCGATGGCGAAGGCGCTCAAGTATTCGATAGAACTGTTGCCATATTATCGGGTACGGGTCACGGACAAATTGCATTAAACGACGCAATCGCTCCCGGTACTTACTATCTTCAAGCCCGAACCAATTACATGCGTAATTTTGGGGAAGACCATCATTATCTCCAAAAAATTACTATCCTAGGGCAAGAACTTCCTGCACTGGTACAAGAAAGGCAGCTAAAATATGATGTGCAATTACTTCCGGAAGGTGGAAATCTCATTGAAGATGTTGAAAATATTCTTGGCATTAAAGCAATGTTAGACGGTAGAGGCGTTGAATTTCAAGGAACCATTTTCAATAATAAAGGAGATACCATTACCACTTTTCAAAGTCAACATGAAGGCTTAAGTAGCTGTAAATTCTTCTATACAAAAGGAGAAAGCTATAGGGCCCAAATACAGCTTCGGGATACTCTCCTGGTACAAGATGCGCCTACTGCATTGGCGAAAGGCGTGTCTTTAAGTGTGGACAATTCGGACGAAGAATACCTCAGAATAAGATTAAAAACCAATGAGGCCACTTTTTACAATCAACAGCATTCCAGCTATACCCTTTTATACCATCAAGACCGTCAACTGTTCCAGCTTGTCTCGGTGGCAAGGCTCGATTCAATCACCGGACTGCTAAAAACCAACAAGAACATATTTTTGGATGGGGTCATTACCGCAACGCTTTTTGCGGATGACAAGCCCGTCGCCGAACGTAAATTCTATATAGAGACCGATCGAAAGAAAGCCTCTATTTATCTGGAAAAATCAAAAATCGATACGGACTCCGTTACCTATGGTATCGTTCCAAAAGGGAAGAAGAAAAACCTAAACATGGATTTAAGCGTTTCTGTACTCTCGAAAAAATCGAAGGCCGTAGACATAAAAAATACCATCAAGAGTGCCTTTCTCCTAAGTCCTTATGTCAGGGGCTATATTGAAAACCCTGCATACTACTTCGACCCGGCAAATGAAAAAAGAAAAGAACATTTGGACCTTCTTTTGCTTACCCAAGGTTGGACCGGGTATACTCTTGATGAACTAGTTGAAGAAATCAACCCGGACGAAAAGTATACATTTGAAAAGGGTTTTGAATTAAAGGGGACGCTTCAAAAAGAAGCAGAGTATAACAATCTTGTATTAATACCCAACGACCTTCTTATTACCGATAAAGTGGCATTAAAAGGCCAATCTAAATTTGTTTTTCAAAACTTGAACGTATTCAAGGGTGATACCGTAAGGGTAGCGTACCAAGATGGGGCAGGCAAAATCATCAAACCCTCAAAAATTGAATATGATACAACTTCTAGTAAGAAAAAGCATAGCCTTTCAATTACCGCCCGGGAAAGCTACAAGGCCAACGACTCTGACAAAAAAGCACAAAATGGATTAGCCGGTCGGACCAATGACGCTCCTTTTGAAAATGTCGATGGAACTATCGATTTGGATGAAGTAATAGTGACCGAAAGGAGACGCAGCGAACAATACCTGCAAAGAAGAAAAATCATTGAAAAGTATGAACCCTTGGTCAGTGATATTGGAAAGTACTATGATATACCGCTTTCCAAAGTATTGAATAATCCCAATAGCAACTTAATGGATTTTCTGGTACATCAAGGTTTTTCTATTAAAATAAAAGAAAACGGAGAATCTTATCTCGGGGGATATCGCAAGGTTGCTCACCTATTCATTAATGGTATGCCAATCCGTCCAGAAGAGTTACCAACCTGGCAATTGCCTATGGAAAACGTTGAAAACACAATGGTCAATAATCTTGGCTTTAATCCTGCAACCGGCGTGAGCACTATGATCTTTCAAGTATTTACTTCGGATGCCTTTGGTCAAAACAAAAATACACTTTACGACAAATTTGTTGTTAAAAATGGTTTTGACCGAGCTAAAAAGTACTTTACCCCACTGTATACCTTTGAGGAATCGAGACCTCTGGATTTATTGGAAATCGACTGGAAACCTTGTTTAAAAACAAATAAGAATGGGGAGGTCAGCTTTAAAATCGCAAGAAAGGATTCGGACAATGGTCTACTTTTTGAAATACAGGGTTTTTCGAGCGAAGGTCATTTGATTTCCAAAACTATGCTAGAAGATTAGCTCATTTTTGCAAAACTGCTTTTTTAGGCCTTGTTTATTTTATTACTTTTGTCCCATTCATAACTAAACTAACAGACCAAAAAATTATGGCCCACAACATTAAGCCCGGGGTTGCCACCGGAGACGAAGTCCAGGAAATATTCAATTATGCCAAAGAGAAGGGATTTGCCCTGCCTGCGGTAAATGTCATCGGCTCAAATACCATAAATAGTGTACTGGAAACGGCTGCCAGCTTAAATTCCCCCGTAATCATTCAATTTTCGAACGGAGGTGCCCAATTCAATGCCGGAAAGGGCTTATCCAACGATGGGCAACAGTCCGCCATCTTGGGGGGAGTTGCCGGGGCAAAACATATTCATCAATTGGCAGAAGCCTATGGGGCAACGGTTATTCTACATACGGACCACTGTGCAAAAAAATTGTTGCCTTGGATCGATGGCCTTCTCGATGCCAGCGAAAAACATTTTGCAGAAACCGGAAAATCCCTTTTTAGTTCACATATGATCGATCTCTCCGAGGAACCTATCGAAGAGAACATTGCAATCTGCAAGGAATATCTGGCCCGAATGAGTAAGATGAACATGACCTTGGAAATAGAGTTGGGCATTACCGGAGGTGAGGAAGATGGCGTGGATAATTCGGATGTAGATGATTCCAAACTTTATACCCAACCCGAGGAAGTGGCCTATGCCTATGAGGAACTCTCCAAAATAAGTCATAGGTTTACCATAGCCGCTGCTTTTGGCAATGTCCACGGAGTATATAAGCCTGGAAATGTAAAGCTTACACCAAAGATCTTGAAGAATTCCCAAGAATACGTTACGGAAAAGTACGGGGTGGAACACAACCATATTGATTTTGTTTTTCACGGTGGCTCGGGCTCTACCGTAGCCGAGATTCGGGAAGCCATTGGATACGGTGTCATAAAAATGAATATCGACACCGATTTGCAATATGCTTTCCTAACCGGGGTACGGGATTACGTACAAGGCAAAAAAGACTATCTTCAATCCCAAATTGGCAATCCGGATGGTCCGGATGAACCCAATAAAAAGTTTTATGATCCCCGTGTATGGCTCAGGGAAGGTGAAAAAACTTTTGTGGAACGCCTAAAGAAAGCCTTTGAAGATCTAAATAACGTTAACACTTTATAGTGTAATTCCGCAAATCACCGCTATCTAATATGGAAAATATGACGGCTTGGTTCAAAAGAAAGGAAAAGGGAATACAGACCGCTACGGAGCAGAAGAAGGATACCCCAAGGGGATTGTGGTACAAATCGCCCACAGGGAAAATTGTGGAATCCGAGGAGTTGGCCAAGAATTTTTATGTAAGCCCGGAAGACGATTATCATGTAAGGATAGGAAGCAAGGAATATTTTGAAATTCTTTTTGATGATAACGAGTTCAGCGAATTAGATCCAAAACTTTCCTCAAAAGACCCTTTGAAGTTTGAGGATACCAAAAAATATTCCGACCGACTGAAAGCGGCACAAAAGAAAACCGGCCTAAAGGATGCCGTTAGGACCGCGGAAGGCAAATCCATGGGTAAAGACTTGGTCGTGGCCTGTATGGATTTCAGTTTTATAGGCGGCTCCATGGGAAGTGTAGTTGGGGAAAAGATAGCCAGGGCCATTGACCATGCCATTAAAAAGAACGTTCCCTTTCTTATGATATCCAAATCGGGAGGTGCCAGAATGATGGAAGCTGCGCTGTCCTTAATGCAATTGGCGAAGACATCGGCCAAATTGGCCCAATTGGCAGAAGCGGGCATACCATACATTTCCCTATGTACCGATCCCACCACCGGCGGTACCACAGCTTCCTATGCAATGCTTGGGGATATCAACATCTCCGAACCTGGGGCCTTGATCGGCTTCGCGGGGCCCAGGGTAGTAAAGGAGGCCACCGGCAAGGAGCTTCCACCGGGATTCCAGACAGCAGAGTTTGTTCAAGAGCACGGTTTTTTGGATTTCATTGCACATAGGAGGGATTTGAAAAAGAAAATAAATCTTTACCTGGACCTAATCCAGAACAACCCGGTCAGAAAATAAAAAGCCCCGACCAAATAGCCGGGACCTTTCAACCAAATCAATCAGAAGTCCATCAATTTCTAAAGCGTCGAAGGAAAATCTCTTCGGTACTACCATCGGGGTATGTCAAGACGCCTTTGGCATCACATTCCCCATCTCCAAAATCCAAACTGGCGGTAAGATCGTTCCTGGAAATTTCCAAAATACCACTGACAATAAAACGGCAGGACCATTCCCTTCGCAGGGGTGTAATGGTCTCCTTGATGAAAACATTGCCCAACGGTCCCGTATAAGTCCTTTTCCCCGTAATCAAAAACACATTATCGCCCCAGAATCCACTCCCATAGCCTTCTATCCATTCCCGGGTACGGTTACCGGTAAAATTGGAGGTGCTTCCATCCGGCCATGTGCCACTGAACGCTCCTGTAGCATCTGCCTGTGGGTTGCCATTTTCGTTGGAACGAGTCCTTTCTATTGTTGCACCACCTTCCACGGTAACCTCATTGAACGTAAAATCCACTAAAGAGAGCGTAATGGTCTTTGTGGTCACTTCCATGTCCTTTTCATAGGAGATAAAAATAATTCCGCTAAGGACATTTCCATTGGGCAATTCGCATCCCAAACCAAAATCTATGGTCTTTTCCCTAGTGGTATCCGTGACCACGGTAGTAATGGTCACACAATCCGGAAGGTAATCCGAGCGATAAGACGCTTTGGAGATGGTACTGATTTCATCCGTGGCATATACATCTTCGGCCACTGTAATGACTTCCTCCGAAATAAGTTCGGCTTCGTCACTGGCGGTCAATGCCACAACATCCAAGCTTTGCTCGCCATCCCTATTTGGCGATTCTTCTTTGTTACAGGAAAAAAATAACATAATTGCCATCCCAAAGGTCATCGGAAGTAGCCCTGTAAAGTTCATTTTTTTGAGACTTTTCATACTAACATTTTTTTAACATTACCCTCCTAGGACTGGGGAACATCCCAAAAGGTTTAATCAAGCTCAAAAAAATTCACAGAGATCGTTCAAAACGGTCCCGTAATCTAAAAATATTTCTATCTTTGCGCACTGATTGAAAATCAATCAAATACATAAAAATCATTTAATATAATATTGGAATGTATTTAACCAAGGAAATTAAAGCCGATATTTTCAAAAAATACGGTGGAAAAGACACGAATACGGGCTCTACAGAAGGGCAGATAGCTTTGTTTACGCATCGCATCAACCACCTTACACAACATCTCAAAAAGAATCACAAAGACTTTAATACCGAAAGATCTTTGGTGCGTTTGGTAGGGAAACGAAGGAGCCTTTTGGACTATCTTAAGAAAAAGGATATCGTAAAATATCGTGAGCTGATTAAAGATTTGAAAATTAGGAAATAAAAATACGGGGAGCAACGCTCCCCTTTTCTATGGTCAGGCGAGCCTGGCACTATTTTGTATTAAAAGGACCCTGGCAATCTCGGGGTTAAAAAAGCTGCACACAGTTTTTCATTGGTCAACACAACAACAACACAACCCTGGCCGTCCGGTAAGACGGTAGACCATTGTTTAACAAGTCCGCCACAGGTGGATTAAATCAAATGTATGATTCCAAAGACTTTTAGAGAGGTCATTGACCTCGGCGACGGTAGGGAAATCTCTATCGAAACCGGAAAATTGGCAAAGCAGGCCCATGGGTCCGTTGTTGTCCAATCCGGAAAATGTATGCTATTGTGTACTGTAGTTTCCAATTACAAACCAAGTGATGTCGATTTTTTACCCTTAACGGTTGATTATCGGGAAAAATTTGCGGCTTCTGGCCGTTATCCTGGAGGGTTTTTTAAAAGAGAGGCCAGGCCCAGTGATGGGGAGGTTTTGACCATGCGATTGGTAGATAGGGTACTTCGCCCACTTTTCCCAAAGGATTACCATTCAGAGACCCAGGTCATGATTCAGCTCATGTCCCATGACGAGAACGTTATGCCCGATGCCATGGCCGGATTGGCAGCATCTGCGGCCATTCAACTCTCCGATTTCCCATTTGAATGTGCTATTTCCGAATGTCGTGTAGGTCGTATTAACGGAGAGTTTATCATTAATCCTACCCGGGCGCAATTGGAAGAAAGCGATATTGATATGGTCATTGGGGCCTCCGCCGATTCCGTAATGATGGTGGAAGGTGAAATGAAGGAAATCTCCGAGGAGGACATGACCGAGGCCATCAAATTTGCCCATGAAGCGATTAAGGTACAATGTGATGCCCAATTGCGATTGGCCGAAGCCTTCGGCAAAAAGGAAGTTCGGGAGTACGAGGGTGCACAGGAAGACGAGGAACTAGACCAAAAAATACACGGCCTAACCTATGATAAGGTATATGCTATAGCCAAAGCCGGCTCTGCCAAACAGGAACGCAGTGCTGCCTTTGACGCCATAAAAGAGGAAGTATTGGCGAATTTCACCGAAGAGGAATTGGAAGAAAACGGTGATCTTATTTCCAAATACTTTTACAAGGCCGAGAAGGAAGCCGTCCGAGACCTTACCCTCAATGAGGGCTTGCGATTGGACGGTAGAAAAACCGATGAAATCCGGCCGATTTGGTGCGAGGTCGATTATTTGCCCTCTACCCATGGCTCGGCCATCTTTACCCGTGGCGAAACCCAAGCCTTGGCAACGGTAACTTTGGGAACCTCCAGGGAAGCCAATCAAATAGATATGCCGTCTTACGAGGGGGAGGAAACCTTTTATCTGCACTACAACTTTCCACCATTTTCAACTGGGGAAGCCAGACCCATACGTGGTACTTCCCGTAGGGAAGTAGGCCATGGTAACCTGGCCCAACGTGCGCTAAAGGGTATGGTGCCGGAAGATTGTCCTTATACCGTTCGTGTGGTTTCCGAGGTGTTGGAAAGTAATGGTTCCTCCTCCATGGCTACCGTTTGTTCGGGAACTATGGCCTTAATGGATGCCGGGGTACAACTAACAAAACCAGTCTCCGGAATTGCCATGGGATTGATTTCCGATGCCGATAGCGGAAAATACGCGGTACTTTCCGATATTTTGGGAGATGAAGACCATTTGGGCGATATGGATTTTAAGGTGACGGGAACCGCGGATGGTATTACCGCCTGTCAAATGGACATTAAGGTAAAAGGCCTCTCCTATGAAATCTTGGTAAAGGCCTTAAAACAAGCCAGGGATGGCCGTTTGCACATTTTAGAGAAGTTGGTGGATACCATTGCCGATCCAAGACCGGACGTTAAGCCACATGCCCCAAAAATGGTTACTACTGTTATACCCAACGAATTCATTGGTGCCTTGATCGGTCCTGGTGGAAAGGTCATCCAAGAGTTGCAAAAAGAGACCAAAACTACCATTGTCATCAATGAAGATCCGGTGACTGGAGAAGGTATAGTAGAAATTTTGGGTACCGATCAAGAAGGTATCGACGCCGTTATGGCGAAAATAGATGCCTTGATGTTCAAGCCGGAAGTCGGCAGCGTTTATGAAGTTAAAGTCATTAAAATGCTCGATTTTGGTGCTGTAGTGGAATATAACGACGCCCCGGGCAATGAAGTATTGCTTCATGTTTCGGAACTGGATTGGAAACGTACCGAAAATGTTTCCGATGTAGTGAATATGGGCGATGTGTTCGATGTAAAATACATGGGTATCGACCCTAGGACCAAAAAAGAAAAGGTCTCCCGTAAAGTGTTGCTTCCAAAACCGGAAGGATTTGTAGAAAGACCTCCACGGAACAATGACCGTAATCGCGGAAGGGATGACCGACGCCGGGATAATCGGGATCGGAAACCACGGCGGAATTAGTTAATTCATAAGTCTTGCCCAAAGCCCTAGCCACTTGGTTAGGGCTTTTTTTGTCCAAGGCTCGATTAACCAAAAAATTAAGTTTTTTTGACCCAATTGTAACATTTCTATCTTTTTTACGTATAAGTATATGCAGCTTAGGCGCAATGAACTTAATTAGAAAGGAAAATTGTAGATGAGACAACTAAAGATTACAAAACAGGTTACCAATAGGGAAACCGCGTCTTTGGACAAGTATTTACAGGAAATTGGCAAGGTAGACCTTATCACCGCGGATGAGGAAGTGGAATTGGCCCAACGCATCAAGGCAGGCGACCAGATCGCTCTTGAAAAACTCACAAAGGCCAACCTTCGATTCGTAGTTTCCGTTGCCAAGCAATATCAAAATCAGGGTCTTACCCTACCCGACCTTATCAATGAGGGTAATTTAGGATTGATCAAAGCGGCCCAACGTTTTGACGAAACACGGGGATTCAAATTTATATCATATGCCGTATGGTGGATCAGACAATCCATTCTACAGGCACTGGCGGAGCAGTCCCGTATTGTTCGGTTGCCCTTGAACAAAATTGGTTCCATCAACAAGATCAACAAGACCTTCGCTTTTTTGGAGCAGGCACATGAACGTGTTCCTTCCGCAGAAGAAATTGCCAAGGAATTGGATATGACCGTTGAAGACGTAAAGCAATCCCTTAAAAATTCAGGGCGGCACGTGTCCATGGATGCCCCTTTGATCGATGGCGAGGATTCCAATCTTTATGATGTACTTCGTAGTGGGGAGTCACCCAATCCGGACAAGGATTTGTTGCATGAATCCTTGCGCACCGAAATTGAGCGTGCCTTGGAAACATTGACCCCAAGGGAGGCTGACGTTATCCGTCTCTATTTTGGCTTGGCTGGACAGCATTCTATGACCTTGGAAGAAATTGGGGAAACCTTTGATCTTACCAGGGAGCGGGTTCGTCAGATTAAGGAAAAGGCGATACGAAGGTTAAAGCACACCTCTAGAAGCAAAATTCTAAAGACCTATCTAGGTTAATTATTTTATAAAATAGCATGTTAAATATTCCACAAATTGGATTTGTGGCATATATATTGTAATTTTAAGGTTAACAACAGTTTATCATGACTGTTCGTTTTTTGATTGATGAATAAACTCCGGCTGATTACCGGAGTTTTTTCATTTATGGTAAATTGTAACGTTTAACCAAAATATTATGCCCTGTCTATCCTTTGTTACGTAAATAATCACACTTAAAACGTTTAAAATGATCGTTAAGATAGATACGAAAACAGAGTTGGTCCCTATCCATATGGACTATGCCAAAGATATCTATGAAGGTTTTGACAAGGAGGTAATCCAGTTCCTGCCCATTGATGAACCCCCCAAAAAAATAGCGGAAACCATGGCATTTATAGAATATTCCATAGAACAAGTGGAAAATAAAACGGACTTGGTCTGGGTAATCTTAAACGAGGGTGTGTTTGCCGGTTGCTGCGGGATACACGGAATTCCGACTAAACAACCTCATTTTGGCCTTTGGATCAAACGTCAGCAGCAAGGAAAAGGTATCGGGAAAAAAGTAGTTAGCCATATGCTTCCATGGGGAATATCCAATTTAGATGTCGAATTTATAAAGTACCCCGTTGATAAGAGAAATCAAAAGAGTATTCACCTTATATCCAAGCTTAAATTAAAACTTTCCGATCACTATGAAATGGGTAACCAGAAAAAATTGGATGTAAGCGAATATCGTTTGTATAAAGTACCACCTACCCATTAGAATAAGCATAGCACGGAACCTGTGACTAGGAATCCTGACAGCTAAACTATATCGTCCTTAAAAAGAAAACTAAGTTCATCCGTTAATGGTAGCCGTTATCCCTCATTATAACTCGTACCAAAAGGACTCACGCAACAGCTCCAAGCCTTTGGGAACAGCGGTTTCCGGGGATTCATTGCCCTCAAATTCGAGCGAGATATATCCTTTATAGTTATGCCTGCGCATCATCTCCCCAATTTTTGGGTAATCGATGTCCAAGGAGTACCATTTCCCGCCCCCGTAATAGGTTTTGGCCTGTACCAAATAGGTCTGGGGCGCCAATAGTTCCATCTGCGCTTCCCTATTCTCCAAAAAATTCCCGGTGTCTAGCGTTACCTGAAGCCAAGGACTATTGATGGCATCAACAATGCGTTTTACACCTTCAGCAGTACGTCCAAGGCCCCAGTGGTTCTCCAATCCCAGAACCACCCCGCAACGTTCGGCCGTGGGTACGCATTTCTCAATGGCATCAATGACCCATTTAAAGCCATCTTCATCCGTATATCCCTCCAATGTTGGCTCTATTCCCTTATTGGCCATTAAATCATCGAATGACTTTGAGGTTCCCCAACGCCCCGTGTTCAAACGCATGGTAGGGATACCTAATTTGTAGGCCAGTTCTATTTGATGCAGGGTCTTTGAAATGTTTTGCTCGCGATATCTTTTTTCCGGACTTAGATAGCCCTGGTGTGTAGAAAATCCCATAAGATCCAAACCGGCATGAAAAGCTTGTTTCTTCAGTTTTTGAAGATATCCATTATCCTCGGAGTTCATTTGCACCAACAACAATTCAATGCCATCAAAACCCATGGCCGCCGCTTTTTCGATACAAAGCTCCATAGGCACATTTTCCTTGGGACCATTGAATTGCCAAAAGGAATAGGTGGACACCCCTATAGGATTATGCCTAATTTTTTTGGGTTTTGAAGTAGCGGTCAAATCCGAGGGGGAAAAACCGGTAATTACGGAACCCGCACCCAACATTGCAGCTCCGTTGATAAATTTACGTCGATCCATATCTCTAAAAGTTGTTTGAAGTGGTTAATCCCAAATATAACCATTTCCATACAGCTTGGAATCCCATGGCAATTCACTATTTTTATACGGAACCCGATAAAAGCTCTATAAAATGACCAAAAACATCACGGTAGCCTATATATTCCTTACAGGCTGCCTTATGCTTTCCTGTACCCAAGAAACATCAGTGACCCCCGAAAAAGAAATTGAATTCAACCTACCGGATAACTTTGTCCTTGAAGATCTCTATAGACCCAGTATCCATGGCCAAGGGTCATGGGTGGCGTTGGCCCAAGGCCCCAACGAACGGGTGTACGCCTGTGACCAAAGAGGAAAAATCTATTTCTTTCAGGCTCCCAAGGAGGGTAATGTTATTTCTGCTTCGCAAGTGGATAGTGTAAATCTCAAAATTGGGGAGGCCCATGGACTATTGTGGGCCCATAACAGCCTGTACGTATCGGTAAACAAGAAATGGGATGATGAGGTTCCGGACGAGGAGGAAAACGGTAGCGGAGTGTATCGTTTAACGGATACCGATAACGACGGTGAATTGGATAGACTGGAGATGCTGTTGAAGCTGGATGGACAGGGAGAACATGGGCCCCACAGTTTTGTGCCCAGTCCCGACGGAAAGGACATCTATTTTATTGCAGGAAACCATACCTTAATTCCAGAATCCCTTTTGGAGAAGAGCCGGCTTCCCGCAAATTGGGATGAGGACAATCTTTTCCCTCCCTATCTCGATGCTCGGGGCCATGCCAATGATATCAAGGCCCCCGGCGGTTGGATCGCTAAATTAAATCCCGAAGGTACGGACTGGGAAGTCATTTCGGCGGGATATCGAAACCCGTTCGATATTGCCTTTAACGAAGATGGTGAGCTGTTTACCTACGATGCCGATATGGAATGGGACATAGGGATGCCTTGGTACCGGCCCACTAGAATCAACCACGTGACCAGTGGTAGTGAATACGGTTGGCGGACCGGTTCCGGCAAGTGGCCGGAATACTATCCGGATAACCTACCGGCCGTACACAATTTGGAGCAAGGCTCCCCGACGGCTGTCCTTTCCGGGGCCAAACTCAACTTTCCGGCCAGATACAAGAATGGACTTCTTATAATGGATTGGAGTTTTGGCACGGTCTATTTTATTGACCTAAAACCAAAAGGTAGCAGCTATACCGGAGTCCGGGAGGAATTCCTTTCCGGTACGCCCCTACCCCTTACGGATATGATAGCCGGTTCCGATGGCCATCTGTATTTTGCCACCGGAGGCCGGGGATTGAATTCCCATTTGTACCGTTTGCGCTATACCGGGGAAGATTTAGGCACCAAAGAAGCGGAAACGAATCTAGAGGCAAAAGCGCTTCGGGAGCTACGCCAAAATATTGAGAAATACCATACCGAAGAATCCGAAGAGGCCATCCCCCTAGCTTGGGACAATTTAGGGCATGAAGACCGATTTATACGCTACGCCTCCAGAATGGTTTTGGAACATCTTGCGGTGGACCAATGGCAAAACCGCTTTTTTAACGAAAAGGACGTGACCAAAATTCTAGAAGCTGGTATTGCATTGGCTCGGCAAGGGGACAAAAGCCTCCAGGGGCGAATACTGGATAAATTAAATCAATTACGATTGGAGCAACTTACGGAACAGCAGCAGATTGCATTACTTCGCAGCTATGCGCTCGTATTTATCCGAATGGGCGAACCTGATGAGCGACATAGAAGAGCCACGGCCAAAAAATTGAACTCTTATTTTCCACATGCCAACAATGTCGTAAATAGGGAGCTGGCGCAACTAGTGCTCTATCTAAAAGCGGACGGGGCCACGGAAAATATCGTAAAGTTGTTGGAAAGGCATACCAAGGAAAAGACGGTAACGGAAGGCGTGGAACTGCTTTCAGAGGAGGCTACACAGCGTAGTGAGCAATATGGTCCGCTAATCCGGGAAGTTATCGCCAAAATGCCTCCTAGCGAGTCCATCTATTACGGTCTTCTTTTGAGTCATGCCACAGAGGGTTGGACCAATGATTTGCGCGAAAGATACTTTCTTTGGTTCTATGATGTATTGGGCGCCAAAGGCGGGATGAGCTTTAAAGCCTATATGGAAAATGTACGGCTACAGGCCATGGCCAATGTCCCCGAGGACAAAAGGGAACATTTTCAGGAAATATCCGGAGTATATTCACCTTCGACCGCAGTGGCCGACCTACCACAACCCATCGGTCCGGGACGGGAGTATTCCGGACGTGACATGAGCCATATCCTGTGGGGAGGTGGCATGCAAAATTATAGCGGCACTTTTGCGGACGGTGAGCGTGCCTACCAAGCAGCCATGTGTGTATTGTGCCATCGTATGCGTGGCGAAGGTGGTGCTGCCGGACCGGACCTGACCCAGGCCCACACCAAGTTTAGCGACTACGATTTGCTTTTCGCCATTTACAGTCCTCATGACGAAATCTCGGACCAATATGCCAACACCCTTTTCCATATGCAGGATGGGAAGAAAATCGCGGGACGCATTAAGGCGGAGGACGATACGACCATTACCCTAATGCCCAACCCGTTCAATGAGAGCTATACCGTGGAACTGGCCGCAAATGAGGTAGAAAAGCGGGAACTCTCCCCCATCTCCCCGATGCCTCCCGGGCTTTTGAACCGGTTGAACGAACAAGAGGTGCTAGATCTGTTCGCCTATTTGAAATCAGGAGGAGACGAGAACCACGAGATTTTTGATGGAAAGGCAATGGAGTAATACAAGAACGTTTACATTTCTCTACCTTTGCATGGATATTGTTTTAGTTTATGGGCATACATAAAACCAAAATAGCCCCTTCCCTCCTGGCAGCCGATTTCGGCAACCTACAACACGATGTGGAATTGGTAAACCAAAGTGTGGCGGACTGGCACCATATTGACATCATGGACGGTGTCTTTGTACCCAATATTTCCTATGGAATGCCGGTGGTAAAGGCCATAGCGGAATATGCCACCAAACCCTTGGACGTTCATTTAATGATCGTAGATCCCGACAGGTATATCAAGACCTTTGCGGATTTGGGCGCTTCGGTACTGACCGTCCATTATGAGGCCTGTACCCATTTGCACAGAACATTGCAGGAAATCAAAGCGGCAGGTATGCAGGCCGGGGTAGCCTTGAACCCCCATACCAATATCAATGTGCTGGAAGATACCATCAACGATATTGACCTGGTACTGATTATGAGCGTAAATCCAGGATTTGGAGGACAATCCTTTATTGAACGTAGCTACGCCAAGATACGGGACCTAAAGGCGTTGATCCAAGACCGTAGGGCCCATACCTTGATCGAAGTTGACGGCGGCGTCTCTACCGAAAATGCAAAAGCATTGACGGAAGCCGGTGTGGACGTACTTGTCGCAGGAAGTTTTGTCTTTAAAAGCGAAGATCCTGGCTCTACTATACGGGAACTTAAGGAAATTGCAGGATAATGAAAATATACGATGTTATTATTGTGGGCGGAGGTCCCATTGGGATCGCTTGTGGGCTGGAGGCCAAAAAGAATGGGCTTTCCTATCTTATCATTGAAAAAGGCCCCATCGTCAATTCGCTTTTTAACTATCCCATTAACATGCAGTTTTTTTCCTCCTCCGATTTACTGGAAATCGACAATATTCCTTTTATCAGTAAGGAGGCCAAGCCCAAACGGAACGAAGCCTTGGAATACTACCGGAGAATCGTGACCTCGAACCAATTGAACATCCATCTTTTCGAAAAGGTGACCGATGTAAAAAGGGGCGATGGCCTATTTACCATTACTACGGAAAAAGAGCAGTATACCTCAAAAAATGTCATTGTGGCGACCGGGTTTTACGACATTCCCAACCGCATCGGTATTCCAGGAGAGGATCTGCCTAAAGTCTCCCATTATTACAAGGATCCCCATTTTTACGCCAGTCAAAAGCTGATTGTCATCGGTGCCAGCAATTCTGCGGTGGATGCCGCCCTGGAATGCTACCGTAAGGGAGCCGATGTAACCATGATTGTACGCGAGCCCGAAATCGGGCAAAGGGTAAAGTATTGGGTACGGCCAGACGTTATCAATCGCATCAATGAAGGCAGTATACAAGCCTATTTCAATTCCAATGCCAAGGAAATTTTGGAGGATACGGTAATCGTGGATACCCCCGAAGGCACTCTACGTATTGAGAACGATTTTGTACTGGCCCTGACGGGCTATATGCCCAATTTTGAATTTCTGGAAAAGCTCGGCATTCAGCTGTCCGATGACGAAAAACGACTTCCCAGTTACGACCCCGAAACCATGGAAACCAATATAGACGGACTGTACCTCGCAGGCGTTATCTGCGGGGGTATGGAGACCCATAAATGGTTTATAGAAAATTCCAGGATCCATGCGCCCATCATTATTGGTTCCATCCTGAAAAAAACGGCCCAAAACGTAAACGTTTAGATCTTTAAGCGACCAAGAATTTGGAAATCGTTCCTTTCGCCTTCGAATTACAGGAGGTGGATTTTGCGTTCTAATAATCTAATCCTTGTTGATCATGAATAATCCCATGCTGGGACAGGTCCATTTGGCCGCCCAATACCTAGCGATGGCCGGAAAAACTTTTTTGCCTCCGAAGGCGGATGACAGCCATACCAATATTGGATTTATGCCGGAAACCGAAACCCTGGAAACGCTGCCGTTACATCCCTCTGGACAAAAATTGGTTTTCGACTATTCCGACTTTAGTTTAAAATGGGAATCCAATGTGACCCATTCCTTTCCCTTAGACGGAAAATCGCATAATGAGGTGGTTGCCTGGATCAATGCCATGGTCACCTTAAGTCCCTTGACCCAACGGTACGTTTATGAATTACACTATGAACTGCCCTATTCGGCTTTGGGGGATTTCAAATTTGAGCTTGCCGACCCTTTGCAGCTACAAGAATTGCTGAATTTACGAAAGCTGGGGCATGTGGTTTTACGATCCTTTTTGGAGCGGAAGAACTTGACATCGGATATTTGTATTTGGCCGCATCATTTTGATACGGGTGCCTTTTCCCCTTTGAATGATGGGTCGGGAAAATCCGTAGGTTTGGGTTTGGCAATCCCCGATTCCCTTTGCGATGAACACTATTTTTACATCAGTGGTTATCTCGGAAATGAGGCTCTGGATGTTTCTGATTTTAATACGTTGACCCATGGGACATGGGACCCGAAGAATTTAAAGGGAGCCCTGCTCCCGGTTTCGAATGCGGACTCCAAAAGTGCCGTCCAATTTTTCGAGGAAGCCCTCAGAGCCTATAAAAGATGATATAACCCTGGTTGGTTCCAGAGTCTATATTAAGTCGACATCCGTGATAATCTCCAGGAGTCCCGGGCCCGGCTCATTGAACAGTTCTTGCATCGCTCCTTCCAGTTTTTCCTGATCGGTGATACGTTTTCCCCATGCCCCACAGGACAGGGCAAAGTCCGCAAAATTGGGGTTGGAAAGGGAGGTCTTCCAAACATCGAACTCGCCTGCGCGCTGTTCCTTGGAAATCTTGCCCAACTCATGGTTGTTCAGCACAATGAGTTTTACGGGCATTTTATACTTGACCAAAGTGGTGATTTCAGCCAAATATTGACAGAGTCCCCCATCGCCGGCCACTGCGACCACGGGTCTGGTATCACCAACGGCCGTCCATGCACCAATGGAAGCTGGCAGGGCGAAGCCTATGGAGCCCAGGTAACCGGACATCAGGAAATCATGGTTCTTGGATTCGAAATATCGGCCAAAGGAATAGGCATTATTGCCTACGTCAACGCACATGACCGCATTCTCCGGGGTTAATTTGTTCATCGCATCAAAAATGGCAATGGAGCTAATCCCCTTCTCAGAGGTCTCCTGAAGCCGTTTTGTCTTCTCTGCTTTCCAAATCTTCCAACGCTCCGCAATTTCATTCCGTTGGTCAACCGTATTGACTTCTCCTTTTAGTTCGCCTTCAAATATTTCCAGGGTCCGGGATATCTCGCCCCAAACGGCCACCTCTACCTTATGGAACTTGCTTAGGGCCAAGGGATCGAAATCCACCTGAATGATCGGCTTTTTGGGGGTAATCCCGGTATGGTTGGAAAATGAGGCTCCAAAGACAATCAACAGATCGGACTCGTTCATAAACCAGGAGGCGATAGGCGTTCCACTGCGGCCCAATACTCCACCACCCAAGGGATGGTTATCGGGTATTAATCCTTTCCCTTTAAAGGTGGTGACCACGGCCGCATTAAGACGTTCCGCAAATTGTACCACACGCTTTTTATGCGCCCGGGCCCCATGGCCCATAATGATTACCGGACGTTTGGATTTCTTGATCAACGCAACAGCCTCCTCCACTGCTGATATTGGCGGGGCTATTTCCAGGGAGGTCATCCGTTTCTCTGGGGTTTTGGCTCTTGCATTGGGCTTTGCCCTTCTTTCCTGTACCTCATCGGGAAAGGTCAAATGGGAAACGTCGCGTTTTAGAAGGGCATGCTTAACCGCCAAGGACATCAGTTCGCCATGTCGGCTATCGCTTTGTACCCTATGGTTGAACTCCGCTACGCTACCAAAAGCCTGTACCAGATCCACTTCCTGAAAATTTCCCGTCCCCACCACTTGCGTGGCCACTTGGCCGGTCAAGGCCAATAAGGGGGCACGATCTACCTTGGCGTCCCACATACCTGTATACATATTGGTAGCTCCGGGGCCCGCAATGGAAAAACAAGCGGCCGGTTGTCCGGTAAGTTTACCATAGGCCGAGGCTGCAAAGGCCCCGGCCCCCTCATGGCGGATACCATAAAAATTGAGATTCCCCTTCTGTTCCTGGCGTTTCATGGCATCGGCAAAACCCAAATTGGAATGACCCACCATTCCAAAAACGGTGGTTACTCCCCAATTGATCATGGTTTCTACCATAAGGTCGGACACCGTAGTCTCATGCGGTGCCTCCGCTTCCAGGCCTACATAGATGGCACCGTCTTCTTCCTTTACCGCAAAAGTCTCCACCCCGTCATCATAACCTCCCGGGGGCAGCCCGGTACACGGATGAAAATCCCACCCATGCCAGGGACAGCGCAACAAACCATTTTCGATGGATCCTTCACCCAAGGGACCTCCTTGATGCGGACATTTGTTGTCCAATGCCGAAAACTTCCCCTCAAAATGGGTAAGGCATATGCCTTTATGGGCTGCGGTAACCGTTTTAACGCGCCCCTCGGGCAAATCGCGCTTGTTATCCAATACCTTGTGCCAGACTGTATTCTCTTTTCCCACTATGTTAAAAATTTAGTTGTTTTTCCACTACCCAATATAACGATTTGGCCAAGGAATCACGAGGCGTTTTTGCACTATCTTTTATGTTCCGGACTATCGAATCCGGCTTTACAGCCGGCATCCCATTCATCGGGGAGATTGCCATAGGCGGGTACGCCGCCATTATCCTTTAACATTCGGGCCAGATGCAAGCAATTCCAGACCAAAAAGGTAGTATTCCGGTTTGTAAAATCGTTCTCGGGACCACCGGAACCTGCATCCCTATACGAGGGTCCGGGCCCGGCCTCGCCCATCCAGCCGGCATCCGCCTGAGGAGGGACTGTATATCCGATATGGGACAGGGAGAAAAGGATATTCATGGCGCAGTGCTTTACGCCGTCCTCATTTCCAGTAATCAGGGTAGCGCCCACCTTGCCGTAATCCCGATACTGTCCCTTGGCATTGAATTGATGGGTATAGCCGTACATCCGTTCCAGGGTACGATTGCATACCGAGGATTTTTCGCCCAGCCATACGGAGGTACAAATGATCAAAATATCACAGGCATCAATTTCCTGTTGAATCTGAGGCCAATCGTCCCGGTCCCATTCCGGGGTCTGGGCCATATCCAGACCCAATCCGGCCGGGATTACATAGTCTACGGGTCGAATTACCTTAGTAGCCACCCCATTGGCCTCAAAGATACGTTGGGCCACTTGGATCAATCCCTCGGTATGGGAAAGCACCGGGGTCCGGTTGAGCGTACAGTTTAGAAATAGGACACTGAGATCATCATATTTGGCGGGCGGATTTACGCAGTGTTTTTGAGTGATTTCATTGAGTTGTTCTGTCATTGTGTTATATGTATTAGGTTAGGTGGAGTACAGGAAATCCCGTGCCATTTAGCGGCATGGATTTCTTCTTAAAAGCTGTCCCCTTATGCTCCATTCTTGGGTCGACCCCCCATAAGGTTCATTACGGTAATGTATGAAAAAAAGAGCAATAGAGGTATGTTTTACGTTCTGTTGCCTTGGCCGGTAATTTTTCAAAGGCAATGGAAATTCATGCCTCTATACAGGAAACTTCCCTGGATACCCTAGAAGATCTCTTATCTTAGTTCCGCACATAAAATATATATAGATCATGATCTATATACAATTGTTGTAGGTAATTAGAACAGAGAAACAAAATAGTTCACCGCAAAGATGACTGACAAAGAGATAATGAGAATTCGAAAGGAGATTGTTCTGGAAACTGGAATTCCTGCTCTTTATCAAAATGGCTTCGAAAAATCGCCTTACTCAGAAGCAGATTTTGGCTGGCACCCTAGTCTAGGGTATTTCTATGAATTGTGTCGACTACGTGAAAATTCGGTCGTTGAAAGGGTTCGGATTGACGTAGTGAAGGGTGACAGATGGATAAAAGTCTGGTTGAACGCATTCCAATTAACACCGACAGTTAAAAACCTGAACGACCTCAAGGACATAGATGGGATTAAGTTTAGACTCCCACCTTGTAGTTTGTCGGAAATGCGAATTCACGTTGATGATAGAAAAGGAATTTCTTTGTTTGATATCGAGAATTGGAAATCAGCACATAAGCTAAGAAAAAGCATTACAGACAGTGGATCGAATCAAGCAATTACATCACTTAGTGAAAACATTCAACACGACTTAAAGAATATTGATCATTTTTTTAAAAGGTGGTACGAACTTCACGCTCTGTCAAACACTACATGGGATGGAATTCTTAAAACAGAACCTGCGTAATTAAAAGGAAGAAAAACTACCTACAACAAAACCTATAAGCAATAGCGCCCTTCGGGACACTACTGCTCATAGCCAAAACGTTGTAAACAATACAAAAAACAAAATGAGAAAAACTATTTTCAGTTATTTAATTCTATTACTTGTCCTGATAAACTGCGATGGACAGACTAAAACAGAC
>NZ_JANQOO010000008.1 GCF_028285715.1 Ulvibacterium sp. | reverse complement strand
ATCAAAGGCCTCGCTCCGCGTCTCCACAATATGTTAATGAACTTCATCAAAGCCCCGGGACTTACCCCCAAAGCGGCTGCAAATATAAACCGGTTTTTTTGTTTGTACAACCCCTAGGCAATTTTTTTTGAAAAGGTTAGGAATATTCATTTTATGAGGTCTAGGGCAAATGCCCAAAAAGCACCTGTTTAAAGCATGTAACGCTCTACTACCACCTTTCTAAATTGATAAAAATAACACTCAAGAAAATCCTATATACCCATGTTATAGTATAAGGCAATACTGGAAAAAGTATTGAAATTGGAAGAAATTCTTCTAAGAAAAGAAATTCCAGACCAAACCAAAACGAATTACAAAGTCCCGATAGGGATAGTTTGGAGCCGAATAAAAATCAAAGTTTCCTCCAAAAGAAGAGTTAAAATGCTCGGCTTTGAGATATATCCTGGTCTGCTTTACCCGGGCATTGATGAAAAAATCCAGTAGTGGATATCCTCCAAAACTTTCGGTATTTTGAATATAGAATTCCCCAAGGAGCGGATTATACCCATCCATGTTATACGCCGTGAAATACTTAAACGTAATACCCGTCTGCAAGTACATGGCCTTTTTAAACACATCGGAAGAGAAATACAAGGTATTCCTCGTTACCAACTGAGGAACATTGAGCACACTATTAGTTTGCGAAACATTCTGGTACATCACGGTATTGTTTAGTGCAAAACCTCCCAATCTAAATTCCTTGTTATATTTTATTTTCAAGTGGTTTACGCTATTACCTTCTTGAAAGGGCCTTATATTGCCTAATTCCATTCCTTCATCTACCGGAGTTCCCGAATCGGATGTGAAGTAGGTATAGTTATCCAAAGTGGTGTACTTGGCCGTTATATTGCCCCAAAACCCAGAATTAAAATTAACCTGAATGTTATTCACCCTTTGATTTTCAAATATGGCGGTATTCTGCCAGTTGTAATTCTCATATTCACTTTGATAAAGCAAAAAATTGAAGTTTGGCATCCTGGATGAGGAATGGATAGAAACCCTTAGATTATTATTTTCGTTAAACCGATAACTGGCAGAGGCATCTAGAATACTACCGGTCAAACTTCCAGATACGTTGTATTTCATATCTCCCTTTACCTGAAAACCTCCAATTTGTTTTTCATACTTGGCCCCAACTGCGATTTCCTCTCCTTTTAACTGATTATTAATTTGCTGTGTATCATTTATCAGGATACTATTAAAGAAGTAATTGTAATTGTACAGACTAATATTCCCTTGAAGCCGCCCCAGAATTGTATTGAAGAATTCCGCACTAAATTCATTAAACATGGTCTTAAGATTGGCCTTATCGTTGACATCGGAAAGAAAGGCATTCCCAAAGTAATCATTATTGGCCGTTTGTATGTACTGGTAATACTTGGTTTCATAATTGAATTTGTGACCAATGGTCAAAGACGTGGCTTCCACCATTGAAGAGTCTCGATTGCTTCTCAACAACTTATATTGATGATCCAAGAAATAACGTTTCCCCAATATCTTGTTGTTGGCATCGGTAAATCTGACATCAATCCTAGAACGATCCCTAAATTCATCGTCCTCACCACCGGTTTCAAATTGTTCCCTGTTCAGCAATCCCCCGTTCTCCTCCGTCTCTATATCCTGTGCAGCAATATGCGCCCGTAAGTTATATCGTCCATTTTCAGTGATGTAATTGGTAGTCGTCCTGAAGTTTCCAGACTCCGCCTGATCAAAAGCATACTTTCCCAAAGATCTAAAACCTTTATAGGCAATGGAAAAATTGAGTCTCCTGGAGGTATTAAAGGTTAGCATGGCATCCAAAAGTTGGCCTTGTTCAAAAGTTGTCTTGAAAAAGAGATCGGTCATGGGAGTAGGGACATCATAATACATAATGTCCTCCATCTCCATATAATTAAAGTGAAGCGCTTCCGCCCCCAACAAAGGATATAGGTTCCTACGATCAAAATCGACGCCCAATTTATTATAGGGTTGGCCTACATTGGAAAAAGGCATAAGTTCAAAATCGTCCTTTCTTAAATAATTATAGCGGTATTCCTTTTGTATGGTCAAAGTGGTATCCACAAAAGTGGTGTCCCGTGCGTATGAAATTATCTTATAATCCTTAATGGTCAATTCCTGGACAGGGGCTTCCATATTTTCGTTTCCCGGTTTTATCATCCTTTCCCCCAAACGAGAAGTATCCAGTTCCTTGGGCGGCGGAATGGAATCTTCCTGTCCATAGAAAGAGAGTCCGAAAAACAGTAAGAACAGGAGTGGAAAATATTTCATTAAATCCGATGACTGCCCCATCAAAGAAGCATTAAACAGGTCCCGTTATAAGCCGGGATTACTACAATGAACCATTTTGGCAACTGCATGAACCAGTATATCAAAACAAGTTTCGCGGACAAAGTTAATTTTTTTGTTCGTAATGAAATGTGAAAGTTTTCCCAGTCTGCGCGGGATAACCTTAAAGTCGGCACAAATAATTTTCCATTAAAATTTACTATACTTGTAGAGTACCTTGACCAAAACCTTTGTCCATTGTTAGAGCCCTTTTACCACGACATTGATGAAATCGGTACCGACGAAGCTGGTAGGGGTTGTCTGGCCGGTCCGGTTACCGCTGCCGCGATACTTCTTCCAGAGGGTTTCAAAAATGACGTTTTAAATGATTCCAAACAGCTTTCACATGGTAAGCGAAACACTTTGAGGCCAATCTTGGAAAAGGGTTGCATCTGCTATGGTGTGGCCCACATATATCCCGAAAAAATTGACGAAATCAATATTCTTAATGCTTCCATCTTGGCTATGCACAAAGCCATTGATTCATTGCCAGTTACACCAAAGTTCATCATAGTTGATGGGAATCGGTTCAAGGCTTATAAAAATATTCCGCACAAAAGCATCGTAAAAGGAGACAGCAAGTATATGAGCATTGCAGCGGCATCCATATTAGCCAAGACCTACAGGGACGCCTATATGGAAAAGTTGCATAAAGAATTTCCCATGTACAACTGGAAAAAGAACAAAGGTTATCCGACCCGTGAACATCGGCAAGCCATCCTTAAATACGGCACTACGAAATACCACAGAAAAAGTTTTAGGTTATTACCAGATCAATTGACCTTAGAGTTTTAAAAGTTTACTTTTACGGTAAAGTATTTTCATGAAGTCCAAAATCCTTATCCTTGGTTTTCTTTTTCTGATTTTCGGCTGCCAAAAAGAGAATAAAACCGCTTCGTCCTTTTTGGAACTTGTTCCTGTTAATCCGTCGCTGCTCATCAAAATTAATTCTTTTGATAGCTTTAAGGAAAGTCTTAAGAACAACGATTTCCTAAAACGTTTTGAGTCTTCAAAGACTTACAAGGGTATAGCCGAAATTGTAGATAATCTCAACTATGTCCAACCCCAAACTTCGGGTTTACTTGCTTTTTCAGAATCCATTGATAAGGAATGGGGGTATACTTTCATCACCGATTTTAGTCCGAATGTAATACACTTGGACAGCATAAAAAACAAGACGGTAGAGAGCTTTGCCCAAGGCAGGGAAGAGATAGATAGGTACACTATAGATGGAACTGTATTTTTTGCATCTCGCTTGGACGATAAAATAGCAATAAGTTCATCACAGGCAGTATTGGAGGATTTATTGGAGAATTTTGGAAAGGTCGAAATTCCCAAGGAACTGCAAAGGCTGTATAGAGCTTCGGGAGTTACAAAACCTGCTTCCCTTTTTATGGATATGGATGAAAACGCAGAGCTTCTTGAATCTATTTTGAAAGACAATCCTGGAATTGATATAACAAATTTTTCGGATTGGCTAGCCTTGGATATTGACCTGCAATTAGATCAAATCAATTTAAGGGGAATGAGTATGGTTCGGGATTCGACCCAAAACTACCTGGACCTTTTTAGGAATACTACTCCCTTGGTCAATACTATTCAAAATTTTGCTCCAAAAAATAGCGAGGCCATTCTGTCCTATACATTTAATGACTACCGGACGTTTGCCAAGAACAAACAGGGATATTTAGGATATTCCATACCCGAGGATTCCTTATTTACCACGGTAGAGGAAATTGGGCTTATCTATCTTAATTCCAAAAAAGCGGTACTGCTGAATACTTTTGGGTCCGAAACCATTGCGGAATTTTTAGGAGAGATGCAGGTAGGGTCCCTTGATTTTCAAGGCAACGAAATTCTGGAATTGGGCCAAAGTGATTTTTTAGAAAAATTGCTTTCTCCACTTGTCAAGGATTTTGATGCACATTATGTCACGGTTCTAGACAACGCCTTCATTTTTGCAGGGGAAAAAGAAATTTTACAAACTGTTATCCGAAGTTATAAAAACAACAACACCTTTAGAGACACCCCCGTCTATGAGACAGCTGTGGAAAATATTGCATCAGAATCCACGGTTTTATATATCTCTGATTCCAAGGGCATAAAGAATCTGCTGGATACTCATTTTTCGAAAACCTTCGTTCAGGATTTTGCCAAATCAAAGCTCCAATCCACGGTATATGCGGCGCAGGTGGTAGCCGATAAGGACATTTTTCATACGAACGCCGTTGTACGTAATATAACACCCAAAAGATCCAATAGGCGCATTTCCAAGTCGTTTTCTAAAAACCTGGAAAGTGAAATTGCCACAAATCCGCAATTTGTTGTCAATCATAATACCAAAACAAAGGAAATTGTTGTTCAAGATGAGGACAACACCCTACATCTTATTTCGAGGAACGGCCAGACACTTTGGAGCAAAAAATTGGATGGCCGTATCCAAGGCCAGGTGCATCAAGTAGATATTTATAAGAATGGTCGCCTACAGCTTGCTTTTACCACCAACAATCAATTTTTGATTTTGGATAGAAATGGAAAGGAGGTTAGGCCTTTTGTAAAATCATTTGAGGGTGGAAACTTGAGACCCCTTGCGGTCTTTGATTATGATGGAAATAAGGATTATCGATTTGTGGTGGTGCAAAACGAAAAAATCTTTATGTACAACAACAAAGGGGACATCGTAACCGGCTTCACCTATACCAGAGCTGAACATTCTGTTCTCAACGCTCCGAAGCATTTTAGAATAGGGAAAAAGGATTATTTGACATTTAAGCTTTCCGACGGCAGTCTAAAGATTTTAAGTCGTGTAGGTAAGGTCCGGGTAAAGGTGGATAAAAAGATAGATTTTTCGGAAAACGAAATATATGTGTACAAGAATAAGTTTATTGCCACGGATAAAAAGGGGATTTTGTACCAAATTGATGAAAGGGGAAAGACGACCGAGGCCAATCTGAATCTAAATGAGGATCACGGCCTGGATGCCACCAACAAAACCCTTGCGCTCATAAACAACAACGAACTCAGTATAAAGGGGAACAAGGTAGAACTAGATCTGGGTGTATATCTGCCCCCAAAAATCTTTTATATCTATGATAAGATATATGTTACCCTTACCGATATTCAAAACCAAAGGGTTTATCTTTTTGACAGTAACGCGAAGCCCATTCCCAATTTTCCGATTATAGGTACTTCTCCCATAGATTTAGGCGATGTGGACAATAACCGGAGATTGGAAGTTGTCGTAAAGGACCAGGACAATTCCTTTATCATGTACAGTATGAATTGATCACTTCAATCCCCATTTATACAGCATTTCCTACCAACCATACATATCTTTCTCTTTGGACAAGGATGGTTTTTAAATTTAAATGAACACAAAAAAATCCCCTGAATCTTCTCAATTTTAATGAAGCGTTAAAAATACGATATGCGGTACTGAAAAGTCCAGACCTAAAAATGCTCCGTAAGTATAAACGCACATCCAAGGTGAAGGATATTTTGTATTTTTAAAAGGCATCAATTTAGTACTAGAATTATGAAAAAATTAAGCAAAATCATCAAAATAGCAGCGACCTTTTTCCTTTTTTTAGGGTTTGCGCAAACCGCAAATGCCCAATTTCTGAAAAAACTTGGTAAACGCGCAGAGAGAGCGGCTGAAAGGGCCGTAGAGCGAAGGGTTGACAAAGAGACTACGGAAAAAACCGATCAGG
Organism: Ulvibacterium sp.; assembly: GCF_028285715.1. GTDB lineage: Bacteria > Bacteroidota > Bacteroidia > Flavobacteriales > Flavobacteriaceae > Ulvibacterium. Next base: position 46,374 of record NZ_JANQOO010000008.1, on the reverse strand, counting down.
TATTGGACAGTATCCTAGAACCAGGTTCCAAGGGAAGTGGTCAGGGAGGAAGCCCCATACCACAAAGTACGGAACCCAATTCGGGTTCCAATTCTGGTGGTACCAGTGATGGTAATCCAGGAATGGGGCAAACCGCCGAAAAATCGATTACCGTTTATAGCAAGTTCGATTTTGTCCCTGGGGACAAAATGCTATTTTTTGATGATTTCGCAAACGACTTCATTGGGGATTTTCCCTCAAAGTGGAACACCAATGCCGGAGGGGAAATTATCACTATGGGCGATTCTCCCCAAAAATGGCTCGAACTTAAGTCAGGATACAACATTTATTATGTGCCCGATGTACCAAAATTGCCGGAGGAATATACTATTGAATTTGATATAGGTGCCGTGGGCCTGGATAAACAAACCTCTTCAACTTCCCAACTTAGGATTACCCTAAGTGATGACGACAAATTTAAGGAGGGAACAAACTATGGTTTCGCCGAAATCCCCTTTTGTCAGTATGCCGCAATTGGGGTTACCGTTGAAAACAGAATCAATGGAAAAAGGGAAATACGCAGTACGGTCAAAGCTGATTTACGTGATGAAATCCTAGATATGCCACACGTATCGATAGCCGCCAACAAACAGCGCTTCAGGCTCTGGATCAATGAGGTGAAATATTTGGATGTACCCAGACTGTTACCCGCTGGAGCTGTGTTACATACCGTGAAATTTCACGTGAACAATCTTAAGGACGGGAAAGAAAGGGTCTTTATTACCAACCTTAAAGTGGCCGAGGGGGGTGTGGACCTACGCCGTAAGTTAATCTCAGAGGGCAAAATATCGACCAATGCAATTTTGTTCGAATCGGGTTCGGCCAATCTAAAACCGCAATCCATGGGGGTTATTCGGCAAATATCCCAAGTCCTTCAGCAGGAGACCGCCATGAAACTCAAAATTGTGGGGCATACCGATGCCGATGGTAACGATGCTTCCAATATGGAGCTTTCCAAAAAGAGGGCGGACGCCGTAAAAAGCGCCTTGGTATCCGTGTATAACGTTTCTTCCGATCGTTTAATGACCGAAGGCAAAGGTGAGACCGAGCCCGTAGGGGATAATGGCACTGTAGACGGAAAGGCCCAAAATAGGAGGGTAGAATTTATTAAGCAATAATTTATTACGTTACTTAGCTATGAAAAAGACCATATTAGGGTTGACCTTTGCTTTACTGTTTGGAACATATACGGTGGTATCCCAAGATAGCTGCAGTAAATACTATCCCCTAGTTGAGGGAACCACGTTTCAATATACCATGTACAATAAAAAGGGGAAGAGCGAGGGTGTTACCGACTATACGATTACCAATGTAGACAATTCCGGAGGTGAGACGCGTGCAACGATGTCCATGAAGTTTGCCGATAAAAAGGGAAAGGAAGTTTTTACCTCGGATTACACCTATACCTGTACCGGAAATGGGATTAAAATTGACTATAATTCCCTACTACCGGAGGCCATGACCAGTCAGTTCAAGGATATGGAATATGAAATAACCGGTACGGATATTGAGCTACCGAACAACTTAAGCGTAGGCCAAAGCTTGGATGATGCCAACGTAACCATGGCCATCAGCATGGCCGGTATGAGCATGAATATTGAGGTGAACATGATCAATCGTAAAGTGGAGAAAAAAGAAAACGTTACCACTCCTGCAGGCACTTTCGATTGTTATGTGCTTTATAATGATACCCAGTCCAAGACCATGGGCGCCACCCAGACCTTTCCATCCAGATTATGGGTGGCAGAAGACATCGGTATGGTCAAACAAGAAACCTATGATAGAAATGGAGCCGTCACCAATAGTATGGCACTTACGCAGTTGAGCAAGTAAAAGAAAACAATATCGATTTGATGAAAGGCCAGGCTTACACCCTGGCTTTTTGTTGGATTAATTCCGCTTCAAAGAGCGCCGCAAAATGCTTGAGCAATTTTGGTTTTACCTGCTCCATATCCACGTCGCTTTTTCCCAATTCCACATTTAAGGAAGTAACGGCCTTATCCTGTATACCACAGGGAATCATATGGTCAAAATAACCTAGATCCGCGTTTATATTCAATGCAAAACCATGCATGGTAACCCATCGGCTGGCTCTAACACCCATGGCGCAGATTTTACGAACATAAGGAGTACCTACATCCAACCATACCCCGGTCTCCCCTTCGGAACGTTCCCCCTTTAGCCCGTATTCGGCCAGGGTTAAAATGACCATTTCCTCCAAAAATCGAAGATACTTATGAATATCGGTAAAGAAGTTGTCCAAATCAAGGATGGGATAGCCCACAATCTGTCCGGGACCGTGATAGGTGATGTCACCTCCCCGATTTATCCTGTAGAACTTGGCTCCTTTTTCAGCCAGTTGTTTTTCGTCCACCAGCAAATTATCGATGTTCCCACTCTTGCCCAAGGTATACACATGGGGGTGCTCAACGAACAAAAAATGATTGGGGGTATTTAATGTGGTTCCTTGTCTTCTATTTTTGATTTTTAGGTCCACGATTTCTTGAAAAAGTGTTTCCTGATACTCCCAGGTCTTTTTATAATCCTGAAATCCCAAATCTTGTATTGCCACCTTTTTGTTCATACCGGCAAAGATACGATGATAACGTAACTTTTTCGTCTCCCTTGAATAGATCGGAACAGCCTAGGAGAACTTCTAATTAGGATTATTTAAAATCACAAGTGCTGCGATAACCCCGGGAACCCATCCACATAAGGTGAGTAAAAAGACAATAAGAATAGAGCCGCATCCCTGATCGATGACGGACAAAGGTGGGAATAAAATGGCCAATAAGACTCTAAAACAACCCATTTTCAAATTTCTTTTGATTGATGTACCTATAGGACGCAATTTTACGCCATTTGTTACGCAAAACCTGTATTTTTATTCTGTATTCGACGCATATTATATGTCAACAAAAACACTGTTTTTTTTACTATTTTTCATAATCCTTAAAAGCCAGGGGCAGTATCGTTTTGATGGACAAATAAACCTAGATGAAGGTAAGACGGTATATCTCTCCTACATTGAGGATTATAGAAAGCTTTCCAGAATCTATATAGATCAAATCATCCGGAAAACGGAGGTTGACTCATTAGGCAGGTTCAGTTTCAAGGGAACCAATCTTCCGGAAGAAAATCGAATTTATAGACTACATCTGGATGGTTGCGATGTGGAGTCCAAACCAAATCCTCACATACTTGGGGTCTGTGATTTTAGTCAGAGTGTACTCTTTATAGCAAACAACTCGGATACCCTAAACTTTTCAAAATCGCCCAATGGACAAACATTTTGTCAAATTGCTTCTACGAACCCTTCTTCCGACGACCTCTTACAAATAGAATCCCTGAAAGAGGAGATGATTGTCGATTTTAATGATTTTAATAGTGAAGCCAACAGAAAAATCAATTCGGAGAAATGGTTTACAAGCTTACAGGAATTTGGTTTACGTCTTAATGAGCCCTTGGCAGAACTTTTTATTTATGACTTCTTATCGGACAGAAGAAATGAAACTTATTCCTACTACTTAAAAGACCTCAACGACAACCTATATTATGACCATCTACTTGAACGTCTCAAAAAGGGATATCCCGAAACGGCATATACGCAGTTGTACGAAAATGAAATCCATCTGGACGAACAAATTGCTTCGGGCAAGGACACAGCTATTTTTACATGGAAATGGATTTTGGCCTTTATCCTAGCGCTTTCCTTGTTGCTGAACCTGTATTTGTTGTTCCAAAGAAAAAGATCTAGAGAAATAATAAAGAAGGGTATCTTGGAAAAACTCACGTTTCAGGAGCAGAAAATTGTACATGAAATTCTAAAGGAAAAGACCAACAAGGAAATCGCGACAGACCTTTTTATTAGTGTGAGCACTGTAAAAACACATATTAACAATCTGTACAAAAAACTGAATGTTTCCAAAAGAGAGGACATTAAGGGGTTATTCGAGAATCAAAATTAAAAATCCACCTGGGGTCTAGTCCCTATTTCCAACACCACTTCCTATTCATCTAATTATTTATGCATGATTTTCGAAATCTAAACTTTAAATCGAAATTCATGAAAACTAGTGTATTCTTATTTTTCACAGTGTTGGCTACCGGCCTCTTTGGTCAAAATCAAGAAGTCTTTCTTAAAGATGGAAGGCCATTCCTTTTGGGGAAAATTACGTTGGAAGCCTTCGAAAAGGAGCCCTACCGGAATTGGTATCAGAAATCGTACCTGGATTATGGCGTAGATGAGACGCTAATACGCCTTTTTAAGTTGAAACTGGCCGATTGTCGAATACAACTCTTTTTAGGCACCTGGTGCGGGGATAGCAAGCGTGAGGTACCCCGATTTATCAAAATCCTGAGAGAAGCCGATTTCCCTCTGGAAAATTTGGAAATCATTGCATTGGATCGTAGAAAAGAGTGGTACAAAAAAAGTCCCGGGGGAGAAGAAAAGGGTAAGAACATCAAAAAGGTGCCGACAATGCTTTTCCTAAAAAACGGAACAGAAATAAACAGAATTGTAGAAAGTCCTGTGGAGTCATTGGAAGAAGATATGGCACTCATTTTAAATGGGGACAAGTACGTGCCCAACTACGCCGTAAAAAAACAATAGCACCTTACCTCAATTATCTTTCAATAGTCCTTCTATATAGTAGTCTGGCACAAAACTAATTTTTCGGCGTATTTTTGCTATTTGTGCCGATGTCCAATTAAGAATACAAAATGTTGGGTAGACTATTGAAAGGTAATCTTCTTTTAATTGCATTTGTCGCGGTGCTTGGGCCTGCCTGTAGTACGGATGCCATGATGGATTCCGAAAGCATGGAACCCGAAAGGAACAGGCAATCCAGCGCATCCATAGGGTACCTTGCGTTAGGCGATAGCTACACGGCAGGAACCGGTATAGATCCCCAAAAAAGCTTCCCTAAACAACTACAACAGGCCTTGGCCCAAGAACTCAACAATGGGGTTACACTGCAAGTAGTCGCGAGGGCAGGATGGCGTACTGATAACCTAATTGATGCCTTGGCAGAGGAAACACCGGCAGATAGTTACGATTTGGTTACTTTATTGATCGGGGTGAACAATCAATTTCAAAATCGTCCCTTTGCGCAATACGAGGACGAATTTCCAAAACTTCTGGACAAGGCACTGAATTTGGTAGGCAACGACCCAGAGCGGGTAACGGTAATTTCCATCCCGGATTATTTCTTTACCCCATTTGGACAAGATCTTGGTTTTGAGAACATATCCGAGGAAATCGATAATTATAACAATTTCGCAAGCGCCATAGCCGAGCAGAATGGTATTCCATTTGTGGATATTACCGACATTTCCCGCAATGGTCTTGAAGATACTTCCCTGGTCGCAGGAGACAACCTTCATCTTTCCGAAAAGGCCTATCAAATGTTCCTGGATCGAATTGTTCCAGGTGTCGTGTCCAAATTGAAAGATTGACGCAAACAGTCTATATTTGCAGCCTTAACTACATACAAATGCAACTTTCGGAGCAAGAAATCATAAGAAGGGAGAAATTGGACAAGTTGAGGGAGATGGGTATAGACCCATATCCTGCCGCATTGTATCCTGTAAATGCTACCTCAAAATACATCAAAGAAGCGTATGAGGAAGGAAAAAAGGTAGTTATTTCCGGGCGATTGATGTCGCGCCGTATCCAAGGAAAAGCTTCTTTTGCGGAATTACAGGATAGCCTAGGCCGAATCCAAGTATACTTCAATCGCGATGAAATTTGCCCTGGGGAGGACAAGACCCTATACAACGAGGTGTACAAAAAGTTGTTGGACATAGGGGACATTATTGGTGTGGAAGGGGAACTTTTCACCACCAAAGTGGGGGAAAAAACGGTGATGGTAAAGGATTTCACGGTATTGAGCAAAGCATTGCGTCCCCTACCCTTACCAAAAAAAGATGCTGAGGGAAACACTTACGATGAATTTAACGATCCGGAATTACGTTATCGCCAACGCTACGTGGACCTAGTGGTAAATCCGTCCGTTAAGGAGACCTTCATCAAAAGAACCAAAATAACCAATAGTATTCGGGAATTTTATAACAACAAAGGGTATTTGGAAGTGGAAACCCCTATTCTACAGCCCATTCCGGGTGGAGCGGCCGCGCGTCCATTCCTTACCCATCACAATGCTTTGAATATTCCATTATACTTGCGCATCGCCAACGAGTTGTATTTAAAGCGCCTTATCGTAGGTGGTTTTGATGGAGTCTATGAATTTTCCAAGGACTTCAGGAACGAGGGGATGGACCGTACCCATAATCCGGAATTCACCGTAATGGAGCTTTACGTGGCCTACAAGGATTACAATTGGATGATGGATATTACGGAAGAATTGTTGGAAAAAGTAGCCTTGGACGCCAATGGCACTACAAAAGTAAAAGTGGGTGAAAAGCAAATTGAATTTAAGGCACCTTATCCCCGAGTTCCCATTTTGGAAGCCATCAAGATTCACACGGGTTTTGATGTTGCCGGGATGGATGAGACCCAATTGAGGGAAGTGGCCCAGAAATTGCAGATAGAGGTAGATGAAACCATGGGAGTAGGTAAATTGATCGATGAGATTTTTGGCTCAAACTGTGAGCATCATTATGTACAACCTACCTTTATTATCGATTATCCAAAGGAGATGAGCCCTTTGACCAAGGAGCATCGTAACAACCCGGCCTTAACGGAGCGCTTTGAGCTAATCATCAATGGCAAAGAAGTTGCCAACGCCTATTCTGAATTGAACGATCCCATTGATCAGCGCGAACGCTTTGAAGAGCAGCTAAGATTATCCGAAAAAGGGGACGATGAGGCCATGTTCATTGACCAGGATTTTCTAAGGGCCCTGGAATACGGTATGCCCCCCACCTCCGGTATCGGTATCGGTATTGACCGTTTGGTAATGCTCCTGACCGATAATTCCTCCATCCAGGAAGTGTTGTTCTTTCCGCAGATGCGGCCCGAGAAAAAGCAAGTAGAATTATCCGAGGAAGAAAAGACCATAGTAGCCCTTTTACAACCGGAAGGAAGTATGGATTTGAATGAGCTTAAATCCCAAGCCGGCCTTAGTGGCAAAAAATGGGACAGATCCATGAAAGCACTTTCCAAAAATGGAATCGTACAAGTCGTGGTGGAAGGCGAATCCAAAATCGTAACCCTTAAAGATTGAAATCCTGTCCTGGTTGAAAATCAGGTTTTAGTTGCACAGTGTTGCGTAATTTTAAAACCCGATTTTTCAAAATATGCCTATATTTATAAGCCTTTCCAAATCATTGGATTGTAAATGAAAAGGAAGATTTATATAGGAGCAGGTATTGGTATGGCCATGGGTGCCCTTGCCCTTCTTTGGAATTCGTTAAAGCCTACCGAAAAAGTTGACTTCAGCACACAGATAAAACCCATTCTCAATAACAAGTGCATTACTTGCCACGGAGGTGTTAAAAAAAATGGAGGGTTTAGCCTCTTATTCGAAGAGGAAGCCTTTGCCGTTACCGAATCCGGTAAGCCGGCCATTATTCCCGGGGATGCCTCAGGTAGCGAGTTCATAAAACGCTTGAAGGAAGAAGATCCCGAACTTCGCATGCCTTATGAGAAAGCCAAACTATCCGATGAGGAGATAGACCTCCTAACACGCTGGATAGACCAGGGAGCCAAATGGGGGGAACATTGGGCGTATTCGCTTCCCGAAAAAGTGGACGTCCCCACCTGGACCAACGAGGCGGGTTTTACCTTTGAAAAATCGTCCGAGTTTCTTCAGAACAACATTGATAATTTTGTCCTTGCCCGTTTGGAAAGTGAGCAAGTGGGCCCCAATCCCCCGGCCCAGAAAAGTGTTATTGCCCGAAGACTCGCCCTGGACCTTACCGGTTTACCTCCTAGTGGGAAACTGTTGCTAGAGTTCGAAAATGGGGCACTTTCCTATGAAGCTTTGGCGGATACCCTATTGGCACAAAAGTCCTACGGGGAAAAGTGGGCAACCTGGTGGTTGGACCTCGCCCGCTATGCGGATTCAAAAGGTTATGAAAAGGATATGGGCCGATCCATTTGGAAATATCGGGATTGGGTTATCGATGCCTTTAACGAAGATCTGCCCTATGACCAGTTTACTTTGGAACAATTGGCAGGGGACCTTTTACCTGATCCAAGTACTGACCAGTTAATCGCCACGGCCTTTCATCGAAACACCATGAACAATGATGAGGGCGGTACAGATGATGAGGAATATCGAATTGCCACCGTCATCGATAGGGTGAATACCACTTTTGAGGTCTGGCAGAGCACCACCATAGGCTGCGTACAGTGCCATGGCCATCCTTATGACCCGTTTAAGCATGAGGAGTATTTTAAGCTTATGGCCTTTTTCAACAACACTAGGGACGAAGACACCCCAAGTGAAGGCCCGGTACTCAAATTCTTTGATTCTGAGCAGCGGCAGGATGTAGACAAGGTACTCAATTGGATTTCGAAAAATGGCACTCCAAAACAGCACAAAACCTACAAAGACTTCATGCAGTTCACCGAACCGGTGTATAAATCGCACTTTTTTCAAGAAATTACCAATGGGTCCTACGATGACCATGCCTCCGTGGTACTTTGGGACGATGGCAACTGCATTCTGGAAAACGGTTACACCAACAATGCAGGCCATGTATATTTAAATTATCGTTCGCATTATGACGGGACCCGGATGATCATACGTGAAGGGGATGCCAACGGACCTATTTTAGGGCAGTTTACCATTAATAAAGCGAAGAACAATACAACCTCCCAATTTCCGATAAAGAAGATAGATCACAAGGCCAATCTCTATATTGAGATACAAAATAATTCAGCGGCTAAAGAGGCCAACATTATCAATATCTATTGGATTGCGTTTTTGGAGGATATGCCAGGACAGGACAAACCCGGATGGTATGGGATAAACAAGGCTTTTTTGAAAACCTTGAATACCAACACGGCTGTCACTGTACCTATTTTGGCCGAAAACCCATCCTATATGCAGCGTACCACCCAGGTTTTTGATCGGGGTAGCTGGCTATCCAAGACCGATACGGTTCAACCAAGTACTCCCGGAAGCCTAAGCGAATGGAACCCGGAATGGCCCAAAAATCGATTGGGCCTCTCCAAATGGATTGTTGACAAAAAAAATCCTTTGACCGCCCGTACATTGGTAAATAGGATATGGCACCAAATTTATGGCAGGGGCTTGGTGGCCACGATTGAGGATATCGGTTCACAGTCCGATGCCCCTTCCCATCCTGCCCTTTTGGATTGGCTCTCGCTTCGTTTCATGAACGAGCATAACTGGAGCATGAAGGCGTTGATAAAGGAAATTGTTCTTTCGGGTACTTATCGTCAAAGTTCAAAGAGTACCCCGGAAATGCATCAGAAAGATCCGCACAACGAATTGTATGCCAGAGGTCCCAGGGTTCGATTGGGGGCAGAGGCCATTCGCGATCAGGCATTGGCTGTTTCCGGACTTTTGAGTGAAAAAATGTACGGCCCCGGGGTAATGCCACCTCAACCCGATGGCGTCTGGCAAACCGTTTACAATGGGGCCCAATGGGAAGAAAGCAAAGGTGAGGACCGCTACAGAAGAGGGGTCTATACCTATTTGAAACGGACGAGCCCCTACCCTTCATTTTTAACCTTCGATGCCGGTAGTAGGGAGGTCTGTACCATTCGCCGAATCGTCACCAACACACCCCTACAGGCCTTAGTGACCCTAAACGATCCGGTGTATTTGGAAGCATCCTATGCGCTTGCCAAGAATACCAGGGTTGTGGATGACATCGATAAGAGTATCGCCCAAAGTTATAAAAGGGCTACCTATAGCGATATTTCGCCGAACAAATTGGAAGCATTAAAGGCATTGTACCAGGAATCATTATTGGAGTTCCAGGAAAATGAAGAGGCCAATACACTTTTTTTGCATTTTGATGATAAACCAACTCCAGAATTAAGTGCCTTGACCGTAGTGGCCAATGCCATTATGAATTTGGATGAATTTTTAACAAAAGCCTAGTTCCATGCAAGACCATGTCCAAAGATTGATCCAAGAAAAAGTTGTCCGGGAAACACAGGCCAAAACCCGAAGGCACTTTATAAAAAGTTGTACCCAGGGCATGGGAGGTTTGGCGTTAAGCTCCATTTTTATGGGATGCGACCCTTTGGAAAAACCCAAGGCCAAAAATCCTATGGCATTTTCCGAACGTGACCTGAACCCTTTGGCAACCTTGGCTCCCCCATTTGCCCCAAAGGTAAAGTCGGTCATTTATCTACACATGGCCGGAGCACCCTCGCAACTCGAAATGTTCGATTACAAACCACAACTCCAAAAATATCATGGGCAGGACTGTCCCCAGTCTTTGTTGGAAGGAAAGAAATTTGCCTTTATCAAGGGCACCCCAAAACTGATGGGGCCCCAGGCCGAATTCAAGCAAGAGGGCGAATCGGGTAATTGGGTCTCCAATTTTATGCCTCATTTTAAGAAAGTTGTGGATGAAGTCGCTTTTTTAAAAGCGGTACATACCGATCAATTCAATCATGGCCCCGCGCAGCTGTTTATGCATACAGGCAGTGCTCGATTAGGCAGGCCAAGTATCGGTGCTTGGGCCACCTACGGATTGGGCTCTCCAAATCAAAATCTTCCCGGTTTTGTGGTATTAACCTCCGGGGGCAATACCCCGGATGCCGGGAAAAGTGTTTGGGGTAGCGGATTCCTACCATCCGTTTACCAGGGTGTTCAATGTCGTTCCAAAGGAGATCCTGTACTCTATATAGAAGATCCGGAGGGTATGACCCGAGATCTAAAAAAAAGTACTATTGATGCTATTAACAAAATCAACAAGGAAGAATACACCAAGTATGCGGATCCGGAAATCTTGGCCCGCATCAACCAATATGAAATGGCCTACCGCATGCAAATCGCGGTACCAGAGGTGATGAATATCAATAATGAACCTGAAAATGTCCAACAGATGTACGGTGTTGAGCCGGGCAAGGAGTCCTTTGCCAACAACTGTCTCTTGGCACGTAAACTAGTGGAGGATGGGGTACGTTTTGTACAACTTTTTGATTGGGGATGGGATACCCACGGGAATGTTCGAGAGGGATCAATTGATTTAGGCCTACGTAATAAGTGTCGGGAAATAGACCGGCCCATTGCGGCATTGATCTTGGACCTTAAACAAAGAGGACTGCTGGATGAAACCCTGGTGGTCTGGGGCGGTGAGTTCGGCCGAACCCCTATGCAGGAAAACCGGGGCAATAAAAAAATGGCTTATAAGGGCCGAGATCATCATGGGGACGCCTTTACCATGTGGATGGCCGGAGGCGGTATCAAAAAAGGCGTTTGCCATGGCAAAACGGACGATATTGGGTTCTCCGGTATAGAAGGCCGGGTTTCCGTACATGATATCCATGCCACCATTCTACATCTACTGGGCTTTGATCACGAACAATTTACCTATGAATTTCAAGGGAGACATTTTCGATTGACCGATGTGGAGGGAGAACTTATCAAAGAGATTTTAGCATAAAGGATAGCAGGTTAACTATGGGAGAATTAGGATGCAAAAGGTAAGCCGGACCAACAAGCTCAAAATAAACAACCAAACCAACAAATGAAAATACGTTTTCTCCTTGCTCTTTTTTTTATAGCGCTTACCACACATCCACAACAGAAAAAACAGCTTGAATTCTTTCAGACCGACTGGGGAAGAAATGTTTCTTGGGATTCCTTTTGCGAACGTGCCAAGGCATCCGGTTACGATGGAATAGAGACTTGGTTTCCCTACACGGAAAAGAGTCGAACCGAATTAAAAGCGGCATTAAAAAACTATGGATTGAAAGTTGGATTTTTAAATGGTACGCGCAAATCTCTTCCTTTCGAAGAGAGCCTAAAATCCTACAGGGAACATTTCAAGATTTTGCTATCCTGGAAACCCGCCTATATCAACTGTCATACAGGCAGCGACTTTTATACTTTTGAGCAGAACAAGGCCTTTATCGATGTCGCCAATACCTTGGCCGAGGAAAGTGGCATCCCAATTTACCATGAGACACATAGGGGCCGGTTCAGTTTTAACCTTCCGGATACGAGGGCCTATTTAAAAGCAATCCCCAATCTGAAATTGACCTTGGACATCAGCCATTGGATGGTTGTCCATGAATCGCTCTTAGAAAATCAAAATACGGAATTAAAGGAGGTCATTGAGCGATCTCATCATATCCATGCCCGCATAGGGCACGCAGAGGGACCCCAAGTCAATGATCCGGAAGCCCCAGAATGGAAAAAGGCTTTGGACAGACACCTGGATATCTGGGAAAAGGTAATACGCAAAAAATGGGAAACAGAGGATATGTATACTATAACCACTGAGTTCGGCCCGGCCGACTACATGCCAACTTTACCCTATACCCGAGTTCCGGTAGCGGACCAATGGAAAGCAAACCTATATATGATGATGCAATTAAAAGAACGTTTGAATATTGATTAAGCAAAAGAACTTATGGACGTTCTAAAACAGGTACTGGGCAGACTTCACCCCCTAATTGTACATCTGCCGATAGGGTTTATTATTCTTGGGTTGTTGTTGCAGTGGTACGATCGAAAGCGGAAAGAATACGGCAAAGTTATTCCATTGGTGTATCTCTGGGGCGGAATCAGCGCAGCCTTGGCCTGTGTTACCGGGTATTTACAATACCTTGGTGAAGGCTATGCGTTTGATACCGTGAAGTGGCATTTATGGTCAGGCATCGCCACGGCCTTATTTGCCTTTTTGATGTATGCCAGGTTAAAAGAAATACGACAAGTCGATTTTTTGAGCAAGGTTCCCATCGTAGTATTATCGGCGTTCTTTTTTGTTTTGATTTCCTTTACTGGTCATAAAGGCGGCAACATTACGCACGGCGAGGATTATTTGGTAGAGCCCCTTCCCAATCACATAAAATCGGCGCTGGGTTTTGAGACCTTTGAAGAAAAGGTAATTGCCCTGAACGAGGAAAATTGGCAAGACGCTGTTATGTACGATGATATCATAAATCCTATTTTGAACAACAACTGTGTGAGTTGTCATGGGCCAAAAAAAACCAAGGGGGAATTGCAATTGCATAATCCAGAGGTAATCCTAAAAGGCGGGGAAAATGGGGAGATCATCGTTACCGGCAATTCGGAAACTAGCGAGTTGTATACCCGACTGGTGTTACCTAAGAACGATGAGGATCATATGCCTCCCAAGGATAAAAGGCAACCGACCCCGGAAGAAATCGAGTTGATCCGAGCTTGGTTGAACATTGGAAACCCTTTTGAGGGGACTATTGGAGATCTCGGTATTGAGAAGGAGCTGTTCCTATCGTTTTTCCCGAAAAAACATGACGCCGACTATCCCGATATACAAATTTCGGCCGCTTCGCAGGACACCATTAACGGTATAAAAAACAAAGGATTTCATGTGGAGAACATTAGCAAGGCATCCAATTTTCTGGAGGTTTCCTGCATTAATATGCCTTCCTTTACTGATTCCGATTTTGAATTCATACTCCCTATCCGGGAGCAAATTGCCATATTAGATCTTGGAGGAACCCAAATTACCGATGCGATTTTTGAAAAATTAGCGACCCTTCCCAACTTGACCGTATTGAAATTGGATGCCACCGCAATCACTGGGAAAGACATGGAATTGCTCGCTTCATTGGAACATCTCAAATCCATTAATTTTACAGGATCCCTTTTGGAGGAAATTTATCTACATAACTTAGTTGAATTCAAAAAATTGGAAGTCGCCTACGTCTTCGGCACCCAAATACAAGGAGAGGGTGTACGAACGCTTAACGAAGGTCAGATTATCATCGACTATGGGAATTATGAACTCCCGCCCATACCTTCGGATTCTATAATCTATTAAATCCTAAGTGGTTGTCTCCAAGGAAAAAGCAAGGTTCCGCTCAAATACAAATTTTCAAAACCAAAAGAAAAAACATAGTTTAGGGGCTTTAATCCACTTTCATGGAAATCAGTAGAAAACTCGGTCTTTTTTTAGGGCCAATTTTATTTTTTGGTGTAATCAATTTACCTTTTCAACTGGTTTCCCAACAGGGAGATGCCGTCATTGGCGTAGCGGTTTGGATGGTCATCTGGTGGATTACCGAATCGGTATCCATTTCGGTGACGGCCCTCCTGCCCTTGCTACTGTTCCCCTTGCTCAAGATAATGCCGATGGCCGATGTCGGGGCCAATTACGGTAGCCCTATAGTATTCCTTTTCTTTGGTGGCTTTGTTATGGCCTTGGCCCTGGAAAAGGTGAACTTACATAAACGTATTGCGCTGAATATTATTAAGGTAACGGGAACTACCCCAAACAAAGTGGTCCTGGGGTTTATGATCGCTACGGCATCCTTAAGTATGTGGATCAGCAATACGGCCAGTACTGTGGTGATGTTACCTATTGCCATGTCCGTAATTGGATTATTGATCAACGATGCCGATGGCTTTACCAAAAACGATCAGAATTTTGCCCTAAGTGTTATGCTGGGTATTGCCTTTTCTGCCAACGCGGGCGGTATTGCCACCGTAATCGGAACACCTCCCAATTCGGTGTTGATCGGGCTTTTGGAAAATGAATACAACATTGAAATATCCTTTTTGAAATGGATGATCATAGGGCTTCCCTTTTCATTCGTTATGATCGCTATTAGTTATTTGGTATTGGTGAAATGGATGTTTCCCAACAAACAGTTGAAATTTATGGCATCTCGGGAAGTTATCAATTCCGAACTTCAAAAACTGGGCCCTACAAGTGGCAAGGAAAAAATGGTTCTGGTCATTTTTGGGATTACCGTTTTTCTGTGGATTTTCAGAACGCTTATCAATAAAGTATTTCCCGCCCTGGGTCTTACGGACACCATTATCAGCATGTTCGCGGCCATCTCCCTTTTTGCTATACCCTATAATTTGAAAAAAGGTGATTTCTTAATCCATTGGAACGACACTTCAAGATTGGCCTGGGGTATTCTTATTCTCTTTGGTGGAGGATTGGCCTTGGCGAAAGGGATGTCCGTTAGTGGTATCGTGGATATGGTGGCCAGTGCCATAGCTGCCAGTGAAATTTCCATTTTGCTTACGGCGGCCCTACTTATTTTTTTGATGCTTTTTATGACCGAATTAATGAGCAACGTAGCTCTGGTAGCCGTTTTGGCCCCGGTAGTGGCCGGTATTGCCATAGGTCTGGAAATTCCTATTCTTTATTTGCTAATTCCGGTAACCATTGCAAGCAGTTGTGCCTTTATGCTTCCCATGGCCACTCCGCCCAACGCGATCGTCTTTGCAAGTGGGTACATAAGGGTACATCAAATGGCACGGGTAGGAATAGTGCTCAATCTTATTGCTGTTGGACTTTTAATTCTGATGTTCCAATTTGTATTGCCTTTTCTTTTTTGAAAAAGAAAGCCCTGGACAGATTGTTCAGGGCCCGTTCATCTATTTCTAATGCATTCTTATTTCCTCTGGTAGACGTTAAAATTTTCAGGTAAATATTCCGCCGTGTCGAAATCCATTTCAATTACATCACTGGAATCCATGTAATTGATCCCGTCTACCGAACTTGGATCGGCATAGGCATCAAAGTCAGCAGGGAGATAAACCCTTAACTCCTCTAGCTGTGGAAGCTCCTCTTCTTCCATATAAGAAACGGAATTCAGGTCAAAATATACGGTATACGGGTCGAAGCCTTCCGGTAAATAATCCGCTGTATCAAAACCGAGGTCAATCTCGATTTCTTCTTCGATATAGGTAATACTGTTAATGTCAAATTCTTGTTCTGGTCGGTTTGCCAACATCCCATTGGCAAATAATAGACCGATTGCGATACTTAAAGTTACTCTTTTAAAACTCATAACGATATGGTTAATTGTATGAAAGGATATAACGCGCTAAAAACCAATTATTGCCTGTTTTAAGCCCTGGACAGATTCCCAAAAAATATCCAGAAATTGGGTTGTCAATGGAAGGGCTTATTCTTTGCCAACCTCTTACCCCAGTCTAATTTTTTTTGCGTTCTTATCAATTTTACACCCTAATTTTTGCTAAATGGCGTTTATCCATTTTTGCGTTATTTTTTTGTTAATTTCCAAGATCTCCATTTCAAGTGGGTATTGTTTCGTCAATTCCGGAAAAAAGGGGCCGGCTGTTAGGCCAGCCCTTTTTTGACTAATTCAAATTAACTCTAAAAATGAAGATTCTCTGTCTATAAGACTACCCTCAATTCAAAGTGTTACGCTTTTATGAAAACTTTAAGTCTTTCTGGTTCTTCTAGACCAAAAGACTAAAAAACCCGATTAGAGGGGTGGAAACCGGATCATTTAAAAGTCAAGGTTTTGGCTACCACAGAATTTGGCCAATTCACCCATCAAGTTATGTATTTCACAACATTGGTTCTTTTGGCGGATTTCCTTTGGGTATCTTAGAGGAAGAATCAAAAAAACAATAATTATGTCCCCCAAAATCAAAAGTTTACTGTATTTTATCTGCTTCATGGTTTCTACCGCTATTTATTATGTTTACGAGCCAGAAGACTTGCAAAATCAAAAAGAGTCCGCGGAATTAGTTGAAGCCGATATAGAGAATTATACCCTTCAAGCTGAAATATTTGAGGATACCCAGAAATAATCAACCAAAATCAATATGTTTTATTCGAAGGTGTGGCCAAAATCCACACCTTTTTCTTTTCATATATCCGTATAGCCCAATTCGTTAAAAAAAACACAAACTTCAATGCAATCATTAAACCTCTCCGTAATCCTGAAGTCCTACTCCTGAAAATCATAAAATTTAAAGACATGAAAAAAATTGTAGTATTAGTAACGCTATTGACAGGAGTAACTGTTATGGCACAGGAGGGACGAAAAAATCATCATAGGGCGGCTATGAAAGATCTTACCCCGGAGCAAATAGCCACCTTGCACACCAAAAAAATGACCTTGGCCCTGGACCTTACCGAAGTGCAACAAAAACAGATCCAAGTATTGAGCCTAGAGAATGCCAAACTTCGGAAGGCCAAAATGGAAGAACGCAAGGCGAAGAGGGAAAGTGGTGAATCCAAGAAACCTACATCTGAGGAACGTTACACAATGCAACTGGAACGTTTGGACCATCAAATTGCCCATAAGGCCGAAATGAAAGCTATCCTTTCTCCGGAACAATATGAGAAATGGGAGAAATTACACTTTCACAAAAGAAAGCATCGCGGAAAAGAAAAGCATGAAGGAAAGAGGGGAAAATAATAATATCTGTTTTTACAACACAAGAAATGCCTAAAAATCCAGGGTTTTTAGGCATTCTCTATCTATACCACTAAGCAATGTACATTTTGGTGCTCCCTTCCATTACAGAATAGGAAGGAGATGCAATAGTGTTCACAAAACGATAGGAAGCCGTAGCCGAGCCCTCGGAGAATTCGGCCAACACATAACCTCGTTGTGAAGCATCAAAATAATTTAGGTTATCAATCAAAAGGGTAAAAGCTTGCTCTATTCCTTGGATGGTTGCCGGATCGTCACCAAAAATTCCTTCAAAACCAGGAGAGGTTACCGAAGCACATGCGAATTCCTCCCCGATGCTGTTTCCTGAGGCATCCCTAAGGGTGTTGTTCCACGCATTATGGGTATCCCCGGCCAGTACCACCGTATTCTTGCCATTCAAAATTGCGTACAAACGCTCACGTTCTATGGGGTATCCGTCCCAAGCGTCCAGGTTATAGGGTACCACAAAGGCCAATCGCGCCAATTCTGCCTCGGTCAAGGTGGGATCACCGGCCAGTGCCCTACCTTTTAAGACAGAAAGTTCGCCAATGGCAGTCTGCAATGCACCCAAGGTCTCTTGAGCGGTATCGCCCCCGGCAACTTGGCCAATCAAAATCAATAGTTCTGCAGGAACCGTCATAGCACCCATTAGTACCTGCTGACCCAAAACCTGCCATTTGGCACTATTGCTCCCCACGGCACCAGCTACCCAAGTAAGTTGTTCGGGACCTAATAGGTTTCTATCGGGATTTAAAAGGGCACCCTGGAAACTGGCGGCGTCGAAACTTCCGTCTAGGTTAAAGAAATCCGAGAAACTCAATTGTTTGTCACGACCGATGATACGGGTATCCAACATCACCAAATTAACCAAGCTGCCGAATTCGAAATTGCGATAAATTATGGTACCGTCGTCTGTGCGAATGGGCAGGTACTCTCCATGTACTTTTATCGCCCTACCTTTCCGTTCCTCATAGGATCCTTCCGAATCATCGTGGTTCTCCGCTCCGTCCATATAGGCATCGTTAGTGATTTCATGATCGTCCCAGACAACTATAAACGGCTTCTTTTGATGGGCCAATTGTAGGCCCTCATCCGTACGATATTGACGATAACGCAAGCGGTAGTCTTCCAAACTGAGGATTTCGTTTGTTGGGTCGTGTACCCGATTTAGGGATTCGGTAGTATCATTGGTACCATAACCACCTTCGCCATATTCATAGATATAGTCGCCCAGATGTATAATGACATCTGCGTCGCTCTTTGCCATGGCATCATATACATTGAAGAGGCCCGCAGGAAAATTGGAACAGGAACAAACCGCCAATTTCACACTGGAAAGGGATTCCCCGGCTGATGGCAGGGTAATGGTTTCACCAATAGCCGATTCTTCTTCCAAGTCTTCATGTATAAACCGATAATAATATTTACTATTGGAAGGTAGTCCGGTAACATCGACCACCACGGTAAAATCATCCTCCTTGGTAGTCGTTTCCATACCTTCCTGGATGATTTGGGCAAAACCATAATCCGTGGCTACTTGCCATTTTATGGGGATAGCATTAGCTACTTCCCCAGAAGTTGGTGTAAACCGGGTCCAGAGAATGACCGCCTCGGCAGTAGGGTCAAAACTACCCACCCCGTGCAGAAAACGTGGTATCCTATCCGGTGGATTTCCATCCCCGTGAAAATCCTTGACACAGGCCAACATTTGAGAGCTTAGGATAACACCCCCGGAGGCAATTACTGATTTGGCCAAAAAGGCCCTTCTAGATAATGGTTTACGTTCCATATTTGTTTTTGTTTTAAAGGTATTTGCGGAACGTACGCTTTGGGTTAAACCAAGATTATTTAAAGGGTATGCTTTTGGAGTCAGCGTTAAGAAAAAGCAAAGAAACGGGCACTTTGGTGGTTACCTGTTTGCTTCTTAGGCAACGGGATTAACTTATTCGCACCAAATCTTAGAGGCTTGTCCACAATTTTACTATATTTCTATATAAATCAACATAAGACAATAACCATTAACACCTGAGAATTATGAAAAAATTAGTTGCAGAATTTATCGGAACCGCGTGGTTGGTATTGGGAGGCTGTGGAAGTGCCGTTTTGGCCGCCGCATATCCAGAATTGGGGATAGGGTTTGTAGGCGTTGCCTTTGCTTTTGGCCTAACCGTTTTAACGATGGCCTATGCCATCGGACACATTTCGGGATGTCATCTTAATCCGGCCGTTTCCATTGGACTTTGGATAGGAGGCCGTTTTGACAAAAAGGAACTACTCCCATATATTATTGCTCAGGTTTTGGGCGGATTGGCCGGGGCCGGTATCCTTTACCTCATTGCCAGTGGAAAACCTGGGTTTGAGCTGGGCGGTTTTGCCGCCAATGGCTATGGCGAACACTCTCCCGGAGGATACGGTATGGTCGCAGCCCTGGTGACCGAAATCGTTATGACCTTTATGTTTTTGATCATTATTTTGGGAGCAACACATTCCAAAGCGGCCCATGGATTTGCAGGATTGGCCATCGGTTTGGGGCTTACGCTTATCCACTTGATAAGTATTCCGGTAACCAATACCTCTGTAAATCCGGCAAGAAGTACAAGTCAGGCTTTATTTGTGGGCGACTGGGCTATTGGTCAACTATGGCTATTTTGGGTAGCCCCTATTTTAGGTGCCCTTTTAGCCGGATTGGTCTATAAGTTCATTTCGCCCGAACGGGAATAGCATGGAATGATCATTGCATTCATCTGACTTGGAAAAAGAGATTGGATCAGGAATTAGAGCAAGGTTTATGCCCTAAATAGGGCAAATTCAAAACAGGCTACTCTTTGTACCCTTTTTTTGAAATTTATAATTCCAAAACGTCCAAGGCTGCAATGGTGTCGTCCAAGTCGCCATAGCTTAAGGCATCGTTTAAAAAATAGCTCTCAAATGCACTAGGGGGTAAGTAAATCCCCTTTTGTAACATTCCGTGGAAGTACTTTTTAAATGTCTCGTTGTTTCCTTTGGCCGAAGTTTCAAAGTCATGTACCGGTGTATCAGTAAAATGTAAGGAGATCATGCTTCCAAAGCGGTTAATTTGATAGGGAATCCCTTTTTTCCGCAATACATTGTCAAACCCCTCATGTAAATGTTCCGTCTTGTCCGCCAGGCTTTCGAAAATTTCGGGATGTTCATTGAGTTGGGTAAGCATGGCCAATCCTGCACTCATGGCTAAGGGGTTCCCACTTAGGGTCCCTGCTTGATATACAGGGCCCTCCGGGGCTAAGTGCGCCATAATTTCCTCACGAGCGGCAAAGGCCCCTACTGGGAGTCCTCCACCAATTACCTTTCCGAACATCACCATATCCGCATTGATGCCCAGGGCTTCCTGCGCCCCTCCTTTGGCCAAACGGAATCCAGTCATGACCTCATCGAATAAAAGTAATATGCCCTCTCTATTGCACAGTTCCCGGAGACCTTCCAAAAAACCCTTCCGCGGTACGATACAGCCCATATTACCAGCCACAGGCTCGATGATAATTGCCGCAATTTCGCCTTTATTCGCCTGGACCAATGCCTTAACACTTTCCAAATTGTTGTATGGGGCCAATAACGTATCCCTAGCCGTACCCTGTGTTACCCCGGGACTGTTTGGCCTACCAAAGGTAACCGCCCCACTCCCGGCCTGAATCAAAAAAGAATCCGAATGCCCATGGTAACATCCTGCAAATTTGATGATCTTATCCTTACCGGTATAACCCCTTGCCAGGCGAATAGCACTCATACATGCCTCCGTACCGCTATTTACAAAGCGGATCTTATCTATGTTGGGCACCATGGATATCGCCAATTTGGCCAGTTTGGTTTCTATCTCTGTAGGCATTCCAAAAGAAGTCCCCTTTTTGGCCTTATCGATTACCGCATCCACAACGGGAGCATAGGCATGACCCAGAATCAATGGACCCCATGAGGCGATATAATCAATCAACCGATTCCCATCCTCGTCATATAAATAGGCACCTTTGGCCTTCTCCACAAAAATGGGCTCTCCTCCAACTGCCTTAAAGGCCCGTACGGGTGAATTTACCCCTCCAGGAATATACTTCTTTGCTTCTGCGAACAAGGCACTGCTCCTTTGATATAGCATTATTTATTAATTTGTGTAGAATTTATAAAGAGCTCCTGGCCTATGGAGATGGTATTGCCAATAATACCGTTCCATCGTTTCAATTCGTCGACGGAGACTAGATACCTTCGTGATATGGAATATAGCGTATCCCCTTTTTTGACAATGTAGATACTTCTTTCGGGTATTGCGGCCATATCTTTTTTACCATATCCCTCGCGGATAACCACCTTATCATATTTATAGAGTCGATGCTGTTCTATGAGCTGAATCAGTTTTTGAGGGTAACGTTTGTCCGTCGCATAACCCGCCTGCTTTAAGCCCTTTGCCCAACGTTTATAATCGTTAATTGGTAAATTGAACAAAAAGGCATAACGCGAACGATTCGCCAAAAAAATGCTGTGATCCCGGTAGGAATACATGGGATGATTGTATTTGCGGAAGCATTCGCCCCGCTCATCGTCATCATGAAAGTCATAATCCCCTTTCCAGCCTGTGTGGCATTTTATCCCGAAGTGATTATTCGTCTTTTTGGCGAGCTCGCCCCTACCAAAGCCGCTTTCCAGAAGTCCTTGTGCCAAAGTGATACTTGCCGGTATTCCGTAGGCCTTCATCTCAAACTGGGCAATTTCCGAAAATGTTTCGATATATTCGGAGATGGAAGAAATTTCAAATCGCACAAATTTCCCGGTATCCTCGGGCAAAGGGTACAATCCATTGTCCTCTTTATGAGCCTTTTTTATCCTTACAGATTCCTTTCCCCGGTCTTTTTGCCTATCCCCATAGGTAGTACGCTTTTTGGCCTTGCAACCTACAAACAAAATACTTAGAACAATGACCCATACCCCTTTTCTAATCATATAAATTCAATTTAATCATAAGTAGTGATCAAAGGCCAGTTTTTTTGTTTCAACCATTGGTTCATCCCCTTTACGCCTTGCAGTCCACCCGTATGTATGGCCAAAATCTTCGTTCCCGGTTCAAAGTATTTATTTTGTACCATATCCAGCAATCCGAACATCATTTTTCCAGTATAAATAGGATCAAGGAGAATTTGAGTATGGCGGTAAAAATCATTAACAAAGTCCACAAGGGTCTTGGAAACCTTGGCATACCCTCCAAAATGATACTTCGTTTGCAAAATCCAATTTTCTCTGCGCGTAAATTTACGAATATCTTCCTGTAAAAAATCGCCCTTCAATGCGGGAAAGCCCAAAATTTGTTGATGGGTACGAGCTGCATTACTAATCCCGGCCAGGGTTCCCCCCGTTCCAACAGCGCAACATAGTACATCAAAATCATCGTCCCCAATCGTCAAAATCTCTTCGCAGCCTTTTATGGCCCATGTATTGGTCCCTCCCTCCGGTAACAAATAGTAAGATCCAAATTCGTTTTCCAATTGGCCTTGGAAAAAATCACTGTTCTTATTTCTATACGTATCCCTCGATACAAATTTAAATTGCATTCCGTGCTCCTGGGCCAATTTTAGGGTAGGGTTTAGCTTCCATTTTTCATCCAGTTCCTCGCCCCGAATAATCCCTATGGTGCCGAAACCGTGCACTTTCCCGGCATAGGCAGTTGCGGCGATATGATTGGAATAGGCTCCACCAAAGGTAAGTAAGGTATCAAAACCTTTCTCCTTGGCATTGATCAAGTTATACTTCAACTTTCTGTATTTATTACCTGAAATGAGCGGATGTATACGATCTTCCCTTTTTATGTGGAGAGACACTTCGTTTTTAGTAAGGAGAGGGAGGTGTATTGACTGATTTTCCACGAACACACCAAAGGCTTATGTACGAAAAAGATAATTCATGAAACTGAATGGCTTTCTACCATTCAGATAATCGAGGTCCTTCTCATTGTGATACGCCTCACGCTCAAAACTCATATTTTGATAGGCCCTATAAGTATTCAGGTAAAGCAAGGTCCGCAAAAGCCACTCAAGGATATAGAGGATGTAAAAGGGAATAATCAAGAGTTCAAGCTGCTGCCTTAAGTGTATTTTCTCATGATTGATAAGGACCACATCCTTTTTAAGACCTTCGTGCTTCAAAAAGATAAAAGGCCAAAAGGAGAGCCCCACATAGTTCTTGTAGAAAAGGTGTTTAAAGACTAAAATCATAGATCAGCTTTAAAACGGTCGACTACAAAGATAATTGTTAAAAACATGTACTTCTCGTTAAAGTGGATTTATTGCCAACAATTGCCGAAAAATGGTTAAAAAGCTCCCAATGCCTGTTAAATTTGGGGGTTCTGGCGGTTAAAAGCCTTTTATTCACAAAAAAATCACGTATTTTTATAAAAGGCTACCGCATCAGTCGAGACTAGAATGAAGGAGATTATTCCGTTGGAGGAAGGTGATTATTACCTCTCCGAAGAAGGTTACAAAGTATTTACAGAGCAATATCATCTGAAAAGGGGGTATTGTTGCGAAAGTGGTTGTAGACATTGTCCCTACGGTTATGACCCAAAAACTAATTCACAATAATATTGCTGTTATTCGGCATGATTTTTGAGAATGTTTTTAAAGTTAATAGCCTCAGTTTGGAATAATTAAAATCTTTGTTATGAAAAAAATTAAAACACTGGCAATCCCCTTATTTGTATTGTTATTCTTAAGTTCCTGTTCTTCGGTTCAGGTTTTGTCAGACTACGATCAGGAAACTAACTTCAACGAATACAAGTCCTATGCTTTTTATAAGACCGGAATAGATCAGGCGCAAATATCCGATTTGGATAAAAAACGTATCCTCAAGGCGATTCAAGATGAAATGAACAATCGGGGATTCGTAAAATCGGGCAAACCTGATTTACTGGTAAGTATTTTCACCAAGGAAAAAGAGGAAGTAGATGTGTTCAACAACAACTGGGGCTGGGGCGCCTGGGGTTGGGGCTGGGGTTGGAACCCCTGGATTTGGGGACCTGGATGGGGCCCTGGCTGGGGTGGTAGCCAAGTTAGCACAAGAACGGAAGGCTCACTCTATATAGATCTAATCGACGCGGGAACGCGGGAATTGGTATGGCAAGGAAGAGGCGTTGGTAACTTAAACAACATTAAGGATATCAGGAAAAAAGAAGAGCGCATCAAGGAATTTGTTTCCGAAATATTACAACAATATCCACCCGATGCCGTAGCCGTAAACTAATACGACAATCTTATAGAACCCTTCTCTTTTGAGAAGGGTTTTTTTTGTCAAAAATCTTGGATTCCAAAAAGTTCACCACCCTATTTTGTAACTTTAAGGAAAATAGTTTTGCTCTTATGGCCTACGAAAGCAACTCCATCCTGGATAAGCTGCCCAAACATTTAAAGCAGTACATAAAACCGCAGAATTATGAGAACTATACGGCCATAGATCAAGCGGTATGGCGGTATGTAATGCGCAAAAATGTAGACTACCTAAGCAAAGTTGCACATACCTCCTACGTAGACGGACTCAAAAAAACCGGGATATCCATAGATTCCATTCCAAATATGTACGGTATGAACCGAATCCTAAAAGATCTCGGTTGGGCCGCAGTGGCCGTCGATGGATTTATTCCACCTTCGGCATTTATGGAATTCCAGGCCTACAACGTATTGGTAATAGCATCGGATATCAGACAATTGGGGCATATTGAATATACACCGGCCCCGGATATCATCCATGAAGGGGCAGGGCATGCCCCTATCATTGCCAATCCTGAGTACGCTGAATATCTACGACGTTTTGGGGAAATTGGGTGCAAGGCCATATCCAGTGCCAAGGACTTTGAATTGTATGAAGCGGTACGTCATCTTTCTATCATCAAAGAGGCACCGGGAACACCAAAAAGCACTATTGATAAAGCTGAGGCACATATTTCACAATTGCAGCAAAATATGGGTGACCCCAGCGAAATTGCCTTGATACGAAATCTGCATTGGTGGACCGTGGAATACGGACTTATTGGAACTGTAAAAAACCCTAAGATTTATGGCGCAGGACTGCTTTCCTCTATTGGTGAGAGTGCATGGTGCCTTACCGATAAGGTAAAGAAAATCCCTTATTCGATTGATGCGGCCCATACCTCGTTTGACATTACCCAACCCCAGCCCCAACTCTTTGTTACCCCGGATTTTGCCTATTTGAGCCAAGTGCTGGAGGAATTTGCGAACACCATGGCCCTACGAACCGGAGGGCTTAGAGGTGTTCAAAAATTAATCGATTCCAAGGAACTGGGAACTGTGGAGCTCAGTACAGGCCTTCAAATATCCGGGAATTTTGTCGAGGTTATTGCCCATGACGGAAAACCCATATACCTACAGACCTATGGGAAAACTGCCCTATCCTATCGAGAAAAGGAATTGGTAGGGCACGGTACGTTAAATCATCCCAATGGTTTTGGCACACCCATCGGCAAGTTAAAAGGGATTAACCTGGCGATTGAGGACATGAGTCCTAGAGATCTTAAGGCCTATAACATTTTTGAAGGAGAGGAAGTTTCCTTGGATTTTGAAGGAGATGTGAAGATTACCGGTAAGATTATCACGGGCACCAGGAATCTTCAAGGTAAAATACTATTGATCACTTTTGAAAATTGTACGGTAACCTACCAAGGGGACATTCTTTTCGAATCCCGGAAGAACCATTACAATATGGCCATAGGGTGCGAAATAGTATCTGCTTTTAATGGTCCTGCCGACCTTGAAAGTTTTGACCTGATTACACATACCGTTTCCTCCACTACCCTAAAACCTCAAATGTCCAAGGAGTTCAAAATACTGGAACAGTATTACGAGCAAATACGTCATTTTAGAGAGGGAATAAACAGAACCATTTCCCGAAATAAGGTATTCAAGGAACTTAAGGAGAATTATCCCGAGGACTGGTTATTGTCCGTGGAGCTTTATGAATTGGCCAAATCTAACGGTGATACAGGGTTCGCCCAAGAAATCTTGGTACATTTGGAAGATTTAAAACAAAACGACCCCAAGATAGGTCATTTGATCGATGACGGTTTGGGGCTGGTGGATAAAACTTTGATTCTCTAAGTATGAAAATAAAACTATCCTTTTCCATTATCCTTCTCTTCATGACACATCTATCCTCCGCACAATTTGAACCGAATTATGACGAAGCCCAGGTTCCCATATTTCCAGTCCCAGATCTTATGACGACCTTTTCGGGAGAGACCGTCGAAAATAGGGAGGATTGGAAAGCAAGACGGCGACCCGAACTTTTGCGTTTTTTTGAGGAAAACGTTTATGGAAAAGTCCCCGGGACATTGGACCATGTTTCATTTGAAATTGTGGAACAAAACAAGAATGCTTTTGGAGGAAAAGCGCATCGCAAGCAAATTGAAGTCACTCTGCAAAAAGGCAATCGCTCACTCGGTTTCCACATGCTATTATACCTCCCCAAAGATAGGGATAGGGCACCTTTATTTTTGGGTTATAATTTTTTTGGAAACCACACTACTACGACAGACCCAAAAGTGCTTATTTCCGAAGCCTGGACCATGAACAACGAGAAGTTGGGCATTACCGGAAACCAAGCGACAGAAACTTCTAGAGGTGTCCGAACCAATCGATGGGCCATTAACAAAATTCTGGACAAAGGATTTGGACTGGCCGTTGTTTATTATGGCGAAGTAGATCCGGACAAAAATGATTTTTCGGACGGATTACATGCCCTGTTCTACAAAGATGGGCAAGAGCAACCCAAAGCGGATGAATGGGGAAGCTTGGCAGCATGGGCATTTGGACTGAGCAGGGCCCTTGATTTTCTAGAAAAGGAGGACCAAGTAGATGCTTCAAAAGTTATCGCTTTCGGGCATTCCCGATTAGGGAAGGCTGCATTATGGGCTGCTGCTACTGACCAGCGTTTTGCCGGGGCCATCAGCAACAACTCAGGTTGTGGTGGGGCTGCATTGTCCAAACGGAAATTTGGGGAAACCGTGGGCCGTATCAATACCAGTTTTCCGCATTGGTTCAGTGATAATTTCGAGAAATACAATGAAAATGAAGAGGCCTTACCCGTGGATCAACACCAATTGTTGGCACTTATTGCCCCCAGGCCCCTATATGTGGCAAGTGCGGTAGAAGACCAATGGGCCGATCCCAAGGGTGAATTTCTTTCGGCCCAATATACCTTTCCCGTATACGGTCTCTTTGGTAAGAAAGGAATCACTTCACAAGAAATGCCCGAGGTGAACCGCCCCATTCATAATACGGTGGCCTATCATATTAGAACCGGTGTACATGATGTAACCGACTACGATTGGGAACAGTACCTTATATGGGCCAAAAAATTTATAGAGTAGAACTAGATTGCCCTGCCTTTGATATATCGCATCTGTCCGTTATGATTTGATTCGTGCTCCACTACGTGGAACCATTTGCAATAATTATTGGTTGGTTGGTTACCAAAGAATTCGGAAGTTTCCATCAACCAACTGTCATCCCTTTTTTTTAACTCTGCTTTTGAAAATTCGCGAACCTCGTTCAATTTATCCAAATAGAAGGATAAGGGTTTGCCCTTAAGCACATTGCGACCTGCACGGCCTAGATTACTTGCCGCGCTCCAGACATCTTCTTCAACTCCAAAATCCAATTTACTCTTGGGGATTCCGGCGAACGTATCGATTTGGTAATAGCGTTCCGTAGCGGCCAAGTGCATTAACAAAGCACCAATAGTATTTGAATTTTCATCCAATAAAAAATCCAGTTGTTTTTGTGAAATGCCCTCTACATCCCTTAAGACTACAAATCGCATCCAGTCCATCATGGATATCAAGATGCTAATTTGTTCTGCATAACCTTCCCTCTTTCCAAACTCATGGATATTTTCATTGGTCAAAAATGTGCCGCTTGAGGCAAAATTCACTTTAGGGACAAACAAGCCTGCGCCTAACAGTGAGGATGTTCGTAAAAAGTTCCGCCTATCTTTTAATGGCCCAATTCTTTCCATAGCTTCTCACTTTGTTTTCAAGTTAGGAACAAACCCAAGTATTTTGTCTCTATTTCTGGAAATTTTAACATCAATCCTTGAGAAGGAAGCTGGACAGGTCTTGATCAATTATTTTATCTTTATAAGCCATTGACCAGCCCATGGAATTGGTCAAAATATAAAATTTTTGAAGTTCACTGACCAATCGGTTTCGAGCGTTGGTTTTTAGGGACGAAGCTTCTATCTTTTCCAATAAGGCACTCTTTACGTTCACCTTAATGGTATTGTAATCCGAGGCATTGAATTGATTGAAGTAATCGGCCGTCACGTCATAATATTCAAAATCAGGGTTGATCTTTATCTCCGGCTCGGGAATCGCTCTGATATGAAGGGTTTTATCGGCACTATTTACTTCAAAATCGACTTTGGACAGATCATAGGCTACGGTTACCTCGGCATTTACCACAACCAATGCCCTTTTATCAGCTGTAATAAGGGAACCGAACAATTCTTGGGAATCCTTATAGCTATAGACCTCGGCAAAATGTCCCTCGGTTACGATAAGCTTGGAGACATTATCGATTTGTTGTTGTATAAGCATGGAACTTTCCTGAAGAATGGATTTTTCCTGCCGCTCTTCGCTACAAGATCGGATGATAAGGACCAGTGCCAAGGTAATAATGACGCCGATTAGTATTTTTTTCATCTTACAACGTGTTGACCCTCCATGAAGTTCAAAACTCCATAAACGGATATCCTTTTTGAAGATACGTAATTTTCTCCCGCAGTGATTTTTCGAATTTCTGATGGGATTCCGAATCGGGATAAAAAGGTCGGTGCGTCAATCCTTTTTGAATTATATCCACTTTTCCCATGGTAGAAAAGGCTTCTTCCCGAATCCAGGTTTGCATGAATTTTTCCCAAATATAATCAATGGCCAATGGGTTGAGATGAATCATATCCGTTTCATAGAAGCGGTAGTCCCTTAATTCGTCCATCATAAGTTCATAGGCCGGGAAATAACTACTTTGGGTAGCCAATGAAGAAGTCTCCAGCCATTTATGGATGCCCGCTATTAAATGCGCCTTGCTCCGTTGGTTTTCAACAAATCCGTCCTTAAGATGACGAACCGGGGAAACCGTAAAAATAACCTGGGCCTTTTTATTGGTTGATCGGATATGGTTCATAACCGACTCCAAGTTCTTTACAATGGCCTCAATGGCAAGGAGTTCCTTATCAAATTCCTTTTGCGGAATCTTATGGCAATTGGCCACAAGGGTATTGGTCTTCCTATGCCGATAAACCCAAGCAGTACCCAAAGTAAAAATGATATGTGTGGATTTTTCCAATTGCATTTCCATACGTTTAAGACCCTGATTCAACTCCAGAATCAATTTTTCCCGCGATACCTTACTTAAATCGGAATGGGCGGCAAAACAATACCAGCGATCATTATGAAAAAAAACATCCCTATCCGTAAAAACTACTTGATCTATTGCTCTCGAAATCAAGTTTTCAATAGCTGTAGGGTGAAACAAAATACCTAACGGATTTTGAAGATTTTGGAACTTAAAATAATCTAGCTTCTTACCCATATTCCTGACAAAACATGATCCCATGAGCACCAACTGGCTATGATAATCAATTTTAGTCTTTGCTGGACTCAAGGGAATTTGGGTTTGCAACTTCATGGCGATAGAAACGGTTCATTACAAAATACAAACTTAACCCTCTTTTTATGGAAACCGTTAAATCGCGACCCTTTTTCAATTGACGTGCCAATAGTACGTTACTAGGGATATGGACTACACCCGAGTGGAACTTTACGGCTTTACTCCAATAGCTCATTAATTTATTAGTATATTAGGAGTTGATTCCGAAAAATCAGTGTTTTTAGATTCTGATTTTCAATATTTTATAAATAATGAGCGGTAAATCAAAAATCATCCTATCAGTTGTTGCATTCGTTTTATGCACCGTAGGATGCAGCGATAGTTTTTTGGAAACGCCGGAACCGGAGGTCGTTGTGGATAACACACCACAACTGGATATTGATGCGGCTAGAAAGGCTTTTTCAGAGCTTCCTTTTAAAACCGGAGTAAACGATTTTGAATTAGATGTCCTGTTCAACAAAAAATGGGCATTTCGATTAATTGTTCCTGAGGTCGAAGACGACGAATTGGTACCTCTTTTCATCGATTTGCACGGAGGCGCGCTCACTCTTAGACCCGATGTGCATACAAGAGGGAGCTGTACACTTGCGCCGGCATTGGAAAGTACCGATACCAAAGCATATACCCTAATTCCCAACTCCCAAGGTTTTCTATGGTTTGCCTCCTTCAATGAGACCCAAGTAGTAAATCTAGTAAAGTTCGCCATAGAAAATCTAAATATAGACCCCGAAAGAGTGGTGGTATTCGGTTATAGCGATGGGGGTTTCGGAAGCTGGTTTTTTGCCGATACCCATCCGGAACTTTTTTCGGCATCTATAGCTATAGCACAGGCCTATGGATTAATAACTGATGATGAAGGAATAAAACGAACGGAAGTTCCAGTATATGTGATACATGGCGAGGTAGATGAGCTATTCCCGTACACCAATACCGAGTCATTGGTAGAGCTTGCCCGAAATGCCGGGAGTGAGGTAGAACTGGTAATGGCCGCGGAATTGGGACACTTTAGGCCCTGTGATTATGTCCCCTACATTGAGGATGCCATCGAATGGGTAAAAACCTCCGTCTGGGAATAATGCGGAAGTCGTTAGCGCGGGTTATATACAGTCCGTGATACGCTGCAAAAAAGCTTCATATTCCTTTTCCAGACTGGAATCCATTTGACGAATAAAATCCAAAACCCGCAATAAAAGTTCTATTTCCTGATTCTGCAAAGCATTGCTGGCCTTGTCCATTTCATTGGTTACCAATCGCTGCAGATTATAAATGCCCTGAAGTCCATAGAGGCAGTCGTAACCGAATTCGTTGACAATTCCGGTAGTTTTGGAGGTTTCCCAGGCAATACTGGAAAGCTCGGCAAGTTCTAGATTAATAAACACATCCCCTTCATACTCAAACAATCTGTCCTTTGTGTGAGTGGAATCTGTTATACGGAAAAAGCCAGGGAATTGTTTTTGAAATGTTTTCATCTGTTCGGCTGCCACCAATACGCCATCTTCATCGCCTGAATCAAAGTCTTTATATGTTTCGATAGCCTTAACAATACGCTGGTTGTTTTTCCTTGTCTTTACAAGCTCCCATAAATTATTTTTAATTTCAATCTTAATCTTTGCTATCGCGATATTTTTGTTTTCGTCAATTTTTTTGGACGCATTCCAGTCGTTGAACCAGATAGCCAAATTGATTCCGACAAATATCAATAGCACCTCCCCTACAATATATTTCCAATTGAGACTACTAAGTTTAGGCCGTTTCATGTTAAGCTATATAATTTTTGGCTTGCTCCAAGGCCAGATGTATTCCTTCTGGATTTTTTCCTCCGGCTGTGGCAAAAAAAGGTTGTCCGCCTCCACCACCTTGGATGAGTTTCCCCAGTTCGCGAACAATTGTCCCTGCATTCAATTCCCTTTCCGCTGCCAGTTCCTTGGATATAAAACAAGAGAGCAAGGCTTTCCCATTCTGTTCCGTCCCAAAAAGCAAGAACAGGTCGGTTCGGTTGTTTCCCATCTCAAAGGAAAGGTCTTTTATACTAGCGGCATCCAAATCCAACTTCTTGGCCAGAAATTGAATCCCGTTTACTTCCTCCAACTCATTTAGCAAGTCCCTCTTGAGGTTCTTTGCCTTGTCCTTTAACAAGTGTTCTACCTCCTTTTTTAATTTGGTGTTTTCGCTTTGTAATGATTCCAGTGCCTTAACCGGGTCTTGAGGATTGTTCAAAAGGTTTTTGAGTTCGATAAGCACACCTTCGTTTTTGGCATAAAAATCCTTTACGGCATCTGAAGTTATGGCTTCAATACGCCGAATTCCAGCGGCTATGGCACCTTCGGAAACAATTTTAAAATGCCAGATATCACCTGTATTTTGTACATGGGTTCCACCACATAGCTCTATGGACTGCCCAAAACGGATGGTGCGGACGGTATCACCATACTTTTCACCGAACAATGCCATGGCCCCTTCTTCCAAGGCTTGGGAGATGGGCACATTTCTGTTTTCCTGTAATGGCAATTGTCCATCGATTCGACCACGTACAAAATCCTCTACTGATTTTATTTCTTCTTCTGTCAACTTTGCAAAGTGCGAAAAATCGAACCGGAGGTATTTGGAATGTACGGCCGAGCCCTTTTGTTCCACATGAGAGCCTACTATTTCACGTAGTGCTTGATGCAATAAGTGTGTCGCAGTATGATTTGCAGCGGTACGCTGCCGTTGTTTCTTATCGACTACTGCCTTAAAGGTGGCTTCAGGGTGTCTCGGCAGACTTTTGGCAAAATGGACAATTTCATTGTTCTCTTTTTTGGTGTCTACAATGTACACCACATCCCCATTGGGCATCTCCAAATACCCTTTATCCCCCACTTGGCCACCTCCCTCGGGATAAAATGGGGTTCTGTTGAAGACCAATTGATAATGCTCGCCGTCCTTTTTGGAAGCAACCTTCCTATATTTGGTCAATTCTACATCCGCTTCCAAAGTGTCATAGCCCACAAATTCCTGTTCCACATTACTGGATAAAACTTCCCAATCGCCCATGGAAATCTGAGAGGCCGATTTAGAACGCTGTTTTTGCTCCTGCATCGCTTCCTCAAACTCCCTTTCATCCAAGGAATAACCTTTTTCCTGAAGAATCAGGGCCGTAAGGTCTATGGGAAAGCCATAGGTATCATACAACTCAAAAGCCTTGCGACCATCCACTGTTTTGTTTTTTGAAGCCTGGACAACACCTTCCAACAGCACTAGGCCCTGTTCCAAAGTGTTCAGGAAAGAATGTTCTTCCTCTCGTACCACATTCTCGATCAGTTGCCGTTGTTGCTTCAGTTCCGGGAATGCCTCGCCCATAACACCGACCAGGACTTTTACCAAACGGAACATAAAAGGTTCCTTTGTTCCCAAGAAGGTAAATCCATAACGTATGGCCCTTCTCAATATTCTCCGAATAACATATCCAGCACCCGTATTGCTGGGGAGCTGCCCATCCGCAATGGAAAAGGCCACGGCCCTGATATGGTCGGCAACTACTCTTATGGCGATATCTATCTCTTCCTTTAGCCCATATTTTGTAAGGGTAATCGTTTCTATTTCCCGAATAATCGGGGTAAAAATATCGGTATCATAGTTGGATGTAACTCCCTGCAATACCATACATAAACGTTCAAAACCCATCCCGGTATCCACATGCTTTGCAGGCAGGGGCTCCAAAGTTCCATTGGCCTTACGGTTGTATTGCATAAAAACTAGGTTCCAGATTTCGACTACCTGGGGATGGTCTTGGTTAACCAAGGACGCCCCGGAAACTTTGGCCTTTTCTTCC
The DNA here is from genome assembly GCF_028285715.1 of Ulvibacterium sp. Classification (GTDB taxonomy): domain Bacteria; phylum Bacteroidota; class Bacteroidia; order Flavobacteriales; family Flavobacteriaceae; genus Ulvibacterium. The sequence continues at coordinate 12,515 of NZ_JANQOO010000008.1, read as the reverse complement.
GAAGGACGTATGTCCACATGTATTTCGGAGCAGGGGCCACAGGGACCCTGATCGCCCATTTCCCAAAAGTTATCCTTCTTGTCGCCCATAATAATGCGATCTTCGGGAACAATAGCTTTCCAATGGGTAAAGGCTTCCTTGTCCATTTCCAGGTTATCGGCGTCCTTACTCCCCTCAAAAACCGAGACATACAGACTTTCCTTATCTATTTTAAGAACATCCGTCAGCAATTCCCATGACCATTGTATCGCTTCTTTTTTAAAATATCCACCGTTATCGGAACCATTGGCATCCCCAAAACTCCAATTCCCCAACATTTCGAACATGGTGTGATGATAGGTGTCCTTACCCACCTCTTCAAGATCATTGTGCTTGCCGCTCACTCGAAGACACTTTTGAGAATCGGCCACCCTTACATTTTCCGCCTTGCGATTGCCCAGGAAAAACTCCTTGAATTGATTCATCCCGGCGTTGGTGAACATCAGGGTAGGATCATCTTTGATGACCATGGGGGCAGAAGGAACAATGGTATGGTCCTTGCCTTTGAAAAAATTCAAAAATTGTTTCCTAATTTCTTTGGAAGTCATTGAAAATGGTAAGGTTTTACAAATTTTAACGGTTTGTACAAAACAATTTTTATATTTGTTTGTTCTGTTAAAAGAAAGCACAAAAATAGGATAAAATCCATTCATGTCTAAGGTAAAGTATTATTACGACCCGGACACTTTGTCCTACCGAAAGATAGAACCCAAAAAATCCAAGCGGTATTGGAATATTGCGTTTTTCTTCCTGGGATCACTTTTTTTTGGTCTCTTATGCCTCGTTTTGTTATTGAACACCAATTTGATAAATACACCCCGCGAACTATCCCTACAACGTGAGGTAAAAAACTATGAGCTTCAGTTTGAGCTTTTGAACAAAAAAATGGAGCAAATAGAAGAGGTATTGACCAATATTGCCGATCGCGACAATAATATTTATCGCTTATATTTTGAGGCCAATCCCATTCCTGAGGAACAAAGAAGGGCAGGTTTCGGCGGGGTAAACCGATACAAATCCCTGGAGGGCTTCAATAATTCGGAAATGATCATTGCCACCACCAAGCGATTGGACATCATTAAAAAACAGATGGCCATACAATCCAAGTCTCTGGATGAGATTACCAAATTGGCTAAGGAAAAGGAAAAACTACTGGCCTCCATCCCTGCCATACAGCCCATTAACAATGAAAATCTTACCCGAATGGCCTCTGGTTTTGGTTGGCGTTCGGATCCCTTTACCAAGGCCAGAAAAATGCATAGGGGCATGGATTTTACCGCTCCAAGAGGAACACCAATTTACGCCACGGGAGACGGTAAGGTAATCCGGGCGGATAATAGATCCTCAGGCTACGGAAAGCATATCCGTATAGAACATGGATATGAGTATATGACCCTTTATGCCCATTTAAGCAGGTACAATGTAAAGCGAGGACAAAAGGTCAAACGCGGAGACCTCATCGGCTTTGTAGGCAATACGGGACGCTCGGAAGCGCCCCATTTGCATTATGAGGTCTGGAAGGACGATGAACGTATAAACCCCATAAACTTTTACTACGGAAGTTTGTCGGCGGAAGAATTCGAGAATATGCTCAAATATGCCACTCAAGAAAATCAATCCTTGGATTAATGTATGTAGAACTGCCTGAAAAACGATACTACGGCATTGGTGAAGTAGCCAGGGCGTTTGGGGTAAATACCTCATTGATACGTTTTTGGGAAAAGGAATTCGATGCGCTTAAGCCCAAAAAAAATGCCAAGGGCAATCGAAAGTTCACCCCCCAGGATATCAATAACCTACGCCTTATTTACCACTTGGTCAAGGAACGGGGATTTACCTTGGAAGGTGCCAAAACACATCTGAGGGAAAGCAGACAAAAGACCTTAAGCAATTTTGAAATTATCCAGAAATTGGAACGGATAAAAGCCGAGCTTTCCAAGATAAAAGAGCAACTATAAATCAACCTTAAATAACACTACCATGAAAAAGGGATTAATTATTTTAATTATTCTTGGGGTCATAGCCATTGGCCTCTACCAATGGGCCGTAGGATTTAACAACACGGCCGTAGAATTGGAAGCGGATGCCAAGACCGCTTGGTCCAATGTAGAAAGTGCATACCAGCGCAGAAACGACCTCATCGGAAATTTGGTCAAAACCGTTCAGGGCGCGGCAGATTTTGAGCGGGGTACCTTGACCGATGTTATTGAAGCTCGCGCCAAGGCCACCTCCACCACCATTGATGTGGATAACATCACCCCCCAAAGTATGGCCGCCTTCCAAGAGGCCCAAAGTGGACTTACCGGAGCCCTGAGCAAACTAATGGTCGTAGTGGAGCGTTACCCGGAACTTAAGGCGAATCAAAACTTCTTGGAGCTGCAGACCCAGCTGGAGGGAACGGAGAATAGAATCAATGTGGAGCGTAATAGATTTAATGACAAGGTAAACCTATATGACATTCACACCACTAAGTTCCCTGGGAAACTATTGGCCGGACTCTTCGGTTTTGAGGAGATGTCCCGTTACCAAGCCGATCCAGGTTCCGAACAGGCCCCGAACGTAGAGTTTGATTTTAACTGATCTTATGTCCAAGGTAGAGGATTTTTTAACCGCCGAGGAAGAGCAGGAAGTAGTTTCCGCCATATTGGAGGCCGAAAAAAACACCTCTGGGGAAATCCGTGTACATATCGAAGCCCATACGGAGTTGGATTATCTTGATCGTGCCAAGGAGGTCTTCCACCTACTTAAGATGGACAATACCAAGGAAGGTAACGGAGTGTTGATCTATATTGCCGTTAACGATAGAAATTTTGCCATTTATGGGGATAAAGGCATAGATAAGGTAGTCCCTGATGGGTTTTGGGAAAGCACGCGTGATGCCATTCAAAAAGCATTCAAGGAAGGGAATTTTAAACAGGGTATTGTGGATGGCGTTTTAAAGGCAGGCAAGGAATTGGAATCCCACTTCCCATGGCAGCACGGGGACGTGAACGAATTAAGTGATGAAATTTCTAAAGGTTAGTCTTCTTTTACCTATTTGTCTTTGTTGTTTCGGGCTGAGCTTTGCACAGTTCCAGATTCCCGAAAAACCGGCTTCAATCCGTGATCAAACCAGTGTATATGATTACATTGGCCTGCTTTCTCAAAATCAGGAATCAAATCTTAAAAGAAAACTCATTCAGTATGCCGATAGTACTTCCACCCAAATTGTTTTGGCAATCATAAGTTCTACGGAGGGAGAGAACATTAACTACTTGGGCGCAAATTGGTTGACGGATTGGGGAATTGGTCAAAAAGGGAAGGACAATGGCATCCTTATCCTTTTGGCCAAAGATGATCGAAGGATTGGTATAAACACGGGGTACGGTGTTGAAAGCATCCTTACCGATGCAATGTCCCGTCGCATCATCGAAAACGTGATCGTACCGCGTTTTAAACAAGAGGATTATTACGGTGGACTCAACAATGGAGTTGATGCCATTTTTCAAGTATTGAACGGCGAGTTTACAGAAGACCGTACTTTTGACAATGAAGAGCGTCTTCCTTTAGGTTCCTTGCTCCCAGTTATCATTTTCTTCATCATTTTAATCATCCTCTCACGCAGGAATAAAAAAGGAGGAGGGGGACGTGGCGGAAGACGTTCAGGTCTGGATATTTGGGATATTATTATCCTAAGTAATATGGGACGTGGCGGTTTTGGAAGCGGATCCCGTGGTGGCTTCGGAGGAGGTGGAAGTTTCGGTGGCGGTGGCTTCGGAGGTGGCTTTGGAGGCGGCATGGGCGGCGGCGGCGGTGCCTCTGGGGGTTGGTAGTTTTGGCCTTAAGTTCTTGGATTAAACCTGTTAATTTAAATATGGCCCCTGTAAGTTTCCGGGAATATAAGGACGTAAATCCTGTCTTTTAGCTGTCAGTTACGGCTCGCCCATAGTTTAAAATGAGTTAGCCCTGTTCGTCATAATCTGACCTGTGGCACAATCATTCCCTAAATAGCATCCCTGATCCAGGGATATCTTCAGTACTATTCCAAGCAGGAAACCAAAAGTGGGTCGTGGCATTTTCATCCCCACTATCAAAATCATAATAGCCTAATCCGAGTCTAAGGTTAGACCAGTTCTCTCCTCCGTTCATTTTCCTAACATATTCCAAAGGGAAAGCGATTTCCATAGTAGCTCCTTTTTCGGCCCTTTTTTCTTCGAAGTCCACCTTAAACGGTAAACTCTTTTCGTTATAGACTGGATTTTCCTTTTTAAAGGTTCTCAAGTAAGCTATCCAGTCCTTCCCTCTTCCCTCGCCACCATTGAATGCGCTAAGATGTTGGGGACGGGCGTCCAATCCCAGGATAAGGGCGTCCTGATTCCCAAAAGACCCTTCTTCGTCAATGAAAAGACTATCGTCCGTGAGTCTGATTCCTACATAAAAATAATCTTCATCATAAGCCGTAGCAAATTGCAAGGAGAAATCATCTGCACCATCAAAATCAAAAGGCGAACCCTTTACATTTTCCAGGGGTATCCATTGCATTTTATCCCATTCTTTTAAGTTTCCATCTACTTTAATCTTAGAGGTCTCCTTAACCTTGTATTTGAAAAATGGGGCATACTCCAAAACAGAAGAAAAACTTACGTTGGGCTGGGAGTCAAACTCATAGGTAATATCTGCCTTAATCTGCAAGGGAGTCAAATCCGTAAGTGCACTTTTTTCCACATTGGTAAGGTTGAGTTCAAAAGTCTCCACATCATTGGGGTTTACCTCCAATGAAGTCCGTTCCAATTGATAAAACAGCTTATCGTGATTGTAACCAGTAAGCTCTGCCTGCATTTTGGTATCACTCTGATTAGTAACCTTAATTGTGGCCACCATATTCCCGGGGTTGGCCTCATCCAGATAAATCGGGGTGATTTGAACAGGGAAAGGACGGTTACGGACCAAATCCACCAAGGCTTCGGTAACTACATTTTCATCCCATATTCCTTCAAGGAACAAGTTGGCCAAAACAGGGCCTTCCTCAGTCATAGTTACCCAAACCACATGGTCAAACTCACCATAGGCCTTTCCTCTTAACCTGCTTCCTCCTCCTGTAGTGGCCAAGGCAATATATTTTCCGTTATTTTGATCGGTTTTCCAATAGCGGTGGTAATGCCCCGCAAATACGTTATGGTTTCTTTGGGCCAAAAGACGTTCAACATCCTGCCATCGTTTGGTGTCTTCCTGTACCCACAATGGCTGGTGCAAAAATACCAGGGTCCATTTTACATCGGTATTTTCTTCCAACGCCTTTTTGATATATTCATATTGCTCATCATCTATGGTACCACGGCCTGCTCCACGAATATTGTCTTCGGAATTCAAGCAAAGAAAAAGGACATCCTTGTACACAAAATGATAGTGGGCCACCCCAAAAAGTTCTTTCCATTTGTCTTCCATCACCTTATTGGTAATGTCATGGTTGCCCGGTACATAAAAGAAAGGCGCCTCCAGCAAATCAATAAAACCCATAAATTCTTTCCATTCGGCATTTAATTGCACAGTGTCTTTGGTGTAGCCTTCTATTAAATCGCCCACGCTCATAACAAACTCTGGTTGCAACAGGTTCAGTTTTTTAATGCCTATTGGGAAAACCCCGGGGCGATGCCCCCCGGTTCTGTCCGTAACTATGGCAAATTGAAATTGCCCTGGGGCAGCATTCCATTCCGTATGGTTCCAGGGCTTCTGTTGGGTGGGAATATCAATATAAATGGTAGGTTTTTCTTGGGCAATACTTCCCCCGGAAGCTATCAACAGGAGCAACAAGCACGTAAAACGACACATAATTAGTTTTTTGAAAGGTGATAAAAAATCGTCAATAAATGCAATTTTCTAAATTAAGATAGGGTTAAAAATTCAACTTTAAAGAGCTATCTCAATTTTAGGCAGCAAAACCCAACAAAGACCGTTTTCCATCAAAACTGGACAAAGCTATTTCTTCCTCATAAAAATGGACATAGGAACCCCTGTAAAATTAAAATGGTCACGCAATTTGTTCTCCAAGAACCGCTTATAAGGCTCACGCACATACTGGGGAAGGTTACAAAAGAAGGCAAATTGGGGATAGGACGTGGGTAACTGTGTAATGAACTTTACCTTTACGTATTTTCCTTTATAGGCCGGTGGTGGCGTATTCTGAATAATAGGTAACATTATATCGTTCAACTTACGGGTAGGGATACGTTTGGAACGATTTTTATATACCTCTACTGCAGTTTCAATGGCCTTAAAGATACGTTGCTTGGTCAATACTGAAATGAAGAGCACGGGTACATCTGTAAAAGGTTCCATGGCTTGTTTAATCTTTTGGATATATTGTTTTATGGTATGGGTTTCCTTATCACTGACCAAATCCCATTTGTTGACCAAAATCACAATACCCTTGTTGTTCCGTTGTGCCAGCCAAAAAATATTTTCTACTTGACCATCAAACCCACGGGTGGCATCGAATAAAAGCAGGCAGACATCACAATGCTCAATAGCCCTTACCGAACGCATTACGGAATAAAACTCCAAATCTTCCTTTACCTTGGCCTTCCTTCGTATACCTGCGGTATCCACCAAATTGAACTCAAACCCAAAACGATTGTATTTGGTATCAATACTATCCCTAGTGGTCCCTGCAATATCGGTAACAATGTAACGTTCCTCTCCGATCAGAGCGTTAATAAATGACGATTTTCCCGCGTTTGGCCTGCCTACCACCGCAAATCTGGGCAAATCATCCTCCTCCATTTCCTTTTCGGGCAATACTTTGACCAAATCGTCCAATAGCTCACCGGTTCCACTTCCGTTGATACTGGAAATGGGATAATATTCACCCAATCCCAGGGCATAGAATTCCACGGCATCAGCGGCCCTTTTGGCATTATCCACTTTGTTAACCGTTAAAAAGACCGGTTTTTCCATTCTTCGAAGAAGTTTTGCCACATCCTCATCCATTCCCGTAACCCCGGATTCCACATCTACCATAAAAATAATGGCATCTGCTTCGTCTATGGCCAATTCTACCTGTCTATCGATTTCCTTCTCAAAAATATCATCACTTCCCACAACGTAACCCCCGGTATCTATTAGGGAAAATTCCCTTCCATTCCAATCGCTCTTTCCATAATGACGGTCACGGGTAACCCCGCTAACGGCATCTACAATGGCCTCTCGGCGCTGTATGAGACGGTTAAAAAAAGTCGATTTACCCACGTTGGGTCTTCCTACAATGGCAACAATTGCGCTCATTCCTTGGTAATTTGCGGCAAAAGTACCACTAAAATCTGAAGAAAAAGCACTATCTTTTAGTTGCTTAAGTCGGTTGTTTTGAAGGCACTACCCAATGATATCGTCCTAAGGCCCAGGTTCCAGTTAGAGTTACCCAATGAGAAAGAAACCCTCCTGGAGGCATTTGAGCAGGCCAAAAAAAATCCCTTTTTGTTGAAAAGGATAGATGACCATGTGTTTATCAAGTTTAACAAGAGGCACATCCATTTTTGGTCACCTCAACTGCACTTGGAAATCAATGAGATAGATGCAAAAAACAGTAAACTCTATGGACTTTTTGGACCCAACCCTACCTTATGGACTTTTTTTATGTTCCTCCATTTCGGAGTGGGGACCTTCTTTATCATTTTTGGAATCTGGGCCTATTCCTACGCTTCACTGGGCCGGCCCTATGGATTACAAATGGGCATTATGATCGTTATGGTAATCCTATGGTTTGTGCTCTATGCCTTTGGAAGGATGGGGAAACGCAAAGGTAAGCCCCAAATGCATGAATTGTATCGATTTATGATGGAGACCCTGACCGATTGATTTACAATCGGTCAAAAATCATCCATCCCAATCAATTAATTACACTAATTTTCGTAAAAAGTAACGGTGCCGCTCACCTCATTGCTCACAACCAATACATCCTTCCCTGAAGGGCTATACTCTGCGGGGATAGCCAATACTCCTTCCGGACCAACATCGCCGGCCGTGGAAAGGATATCTATAAATACAGGAGCGTATGGATTGGTGATATCGTATATCATCACCTGATTATTTCGTTCCAGACCAACGAAGAGAATGAACTTTTCACCGACCTTTAAAACCTCTACCGCTTCAGGTTCGGCCCCTTTGTCGTCGCTTCTTCCATCTTCCCCGTTAAATACATCCGGGGTAAGGCTTAAAGTCTGCATAGCGATATCATTACCACTATCAAATACCAATTGGCCGTTACCTGTCCAAATAGTAAAGGAACGTGCACCATAACTGTACAACTCCTCAAAATAACCATCCCCATCGGAATCGCCCAAGGTAGTGGTGATCTTCAATCTACCCAATACGGCCTCATCCTGTAGCGTAGCGGCATCCGGAAAGACGTTGGGATCCAGCATTATATCCCCAATACGCTCTTCTTCTATAAATCCTGGAGTGCCTTCATATTCCCTAGCGTCCCCTTCATTGGCCGATATAATGTACTCTGTACCATTGATTTTTGCATATGCAATCGCATCAGGTTGATAGATTCCGAATACCGGGTAATTGGCCAATTCTGTTTTACCATCCCTGTCGCTGGGATCTATTTCATTACCAGGTACGGAGTAATCCTTAAATCCTAAGGGATATATGGCCTCCACCTGTTTGCTTTCCAAATTTACCCTGGCCACCCCATTGTTTTCCTGTAGGGCGATCCAGGCCGTTTTTGAGTCTTCGGAAATGGCCACATATTCAGGCTCCACATCCATGGCGAGGGTCGCATTGGGCCCAAACACTCGGAATCCACCTTCAGCGAGCGTGTGTACATCCATATTGAATTTATCAAACCCTATAGTTTCTACTGTACCTTCGGCGACATTTACGATACTTACCGAGCCACATGGATCGTTGGTATAATCGTCGTTCGGTTCTCCTTCATTGGCAGAAACAATGTACTTCCCATCCGGTGAGAAAGTCAGCATATCGGGTAAAGCACCAACGGTGAAAGAATTTAGATAATCCTGAGTTTCTGTATCAAAAAGCTTAATTGTTCCATGGTCTTGTTTTACTTCGGCTTCCACGGCTACCGCCAACATGCCGTTCTTTACCGCTACACTATTTGGGGCACCGGAACCGCCCAATTCAATGGATGCCAGTTGCATGGGTGCATCAAGATCCGAGATATCGTAGACCGATATCCCATTGGTCTCCACATTGACCGTAAACAGTTTCTTGGTCATGGGGTCATATGCCGAAATCTCAGCAGACCCTTCACCCCCTAATTGAATGGTGTTTTTATATGTAAAGTTGACCTCCATCATAGGGTCATCATCATCATGTCCACCCGGGTCACCGAGAAAATCGTCCAATTTATCACAAGAAATAATTGAGAAAAGTAGTCCCAAGGAAAGGATTCTAGTAAAAAGCTTCATCTTAAGTTGGTTTTTTAGTTGACGACAAGATGAAGTTTTCAATACAATTAAAGGTTAGCTAAAACCTAAGTTATCGTTAGCTAAAGAATAGGAAAAGGTTAGGGAATGGAAATGAAAATGTTAATCGTCTACGAATTGTAGCCAAACCGTCTAAGTTGTCTGGTATCATTGCGCCAATTCTTATTCACTTTCACATACAGTTCTAGATGGACCTGTTTGCCAAAGAACTTTTCCAAATCCTTACGGGCCTCCACACCAACACGTTTTAGGGCGTTGCCTTTATGACCAATGACAATGCCCTTTTGGGAATCGCGTTCTACCATAATTACGGAACGCATACGAATGATATCCTCATCCTCCAGGAACTCCTCGGTCTCTATTTCCACGGAATACGGAATTTCCTTCTTATAGTGTATCAATATTTTTTCGCGAATGGCCTCATTGACAAAAAACCGCTCTGGCTTGTCGGTCAATTGATCTTTGGGATAGTAGGGGGGGGCCTCAGGCAACAATTCGATTATCCGATCAAAAACTTCCTTTACGTTAAAGTTTTGGAGTGCCGAAATAGGGTGTATCTCTACCTTGGGCAATAAGTGTTGCCAATATTGCACTTGCTCTTCCAATAGCTCTTGAGAGGCTCCATCAATTTTGTTCAACAGCAAAAGAACAGGGATTTTACTATTCTTTATCTTATCCAAAAATCGTTCATCCTTTAAGACTTTTTCTCCAATTTCTACCATGTACAACAAAACATCTGCATCCTCAAAAGCGGATTTTACAAAATCCATCATACTGGATTGTAATTCATAGGAGGGTTTAATGATTCCTGGGGTATCCGAAAGGACCAACTGAAAATCATCGCCGTTTACAATACCCAAGATACGATGCCGGGTGGTCTGTGCCTTGGAAGTTATGATGGACAATTTTTCGCCCACAAAGGCATTCATCAAGGTGGATTTTCCCACGTTGGGATTTCCTATGATATTAACAAATCCAGATTTATGCCCTGCCATGTTCCTTTTTTTCGAAATACATCTTCATTTGCTGGTTTACCTTTGGGGCAAGGTAAAGTACGGCGATCATATTGGGGATACACATTAAGGCATACGCCAAATCGATCAAATTGATCACCAAGTCTACCGATGCTACTGCGGCAAAGGTAATTGTAGCCACATAGTAGATGTTAAAAAATTTTCCGATCTTGGCATTGGTCAGAAAGGAAAGGCATTTTGTCCCATAGTAGGAATACGTGAACAGTGTGGATAGGGCGAAGGCGGAAACGATAAACATCAAAAGAATGTCGCCATAGCCAAAAAGTGATTTTTCAAAGGCAATGAGGGTCATCAGAATCCCATTGTTCTCCGCTTCCAAATAAGCCCCACTTAATATGATGACTATAGCCGTGAGGGTACATACAATAATGGTATCGATAAATGGCCCGAGCATGGATACCAAGCCCTCTTGTATGGGTTCCTTGGTCTTGGATTGGCCATGGTACATAGGAGCACTCCCCAGGCCGGCCTCATTGGAAAAGACGGCACGCCGTACACCCAGAATCACCAAGCCCCAAAACCCTCCGGCCATGGCTGTTTTTAGATTAAATGCTTCACCAAATATCAATTGAAAAGAGGGTAGAATGTCCGAGGGATTCAGGGCCATAATAACGAGTACGGCCAAAAAATAAAGCAATACCATAAAAGGAACTATGGCGGTAGCGACTTTTGCAATCTTTTGAAGTCCCCCGAAAATCACAAAAGAGGTGATAATAGAAAGCACAATTCCTATAATCAGTTTCCAATTAAACTCCCCCAAATTGAATATGGATTCATTGGGATCTACCACATTCCAAAAGGTTTGTGTGAATTGGTTTACCGTAAAAACGCCCAAAAATCCTACCAAGCCGGCAAGGCAGAAGAAAATAGCCAGGGGCTTGGCCTTACTCCCCATACCTTGGGTAATATAATACATAGGACCTCCCTGCAACCTTCCATCGCTATCGGTGTCCCGGAACATAATCGCCAGACTACAGGAATAGAATTTGATGCACATTCCGATAATCGCCGTAACCCATATCCAAAAAACGACACCGGGCCCGCCCATATAAATGGCAATGGCCACTCCAGAAATATTACCCAAGCCCACGGTTGCGGCCACAGCGGAAGATAATGCTTGTAAGTGACTTACTTCCCCTGGGTCATTAGGATCATCATATTTACCGGCAGTAATACCTATGGCATGCCTAAAATAACGGTACGGTCTAAATCTGGAATAAAAGGCTAAAAAGACACCGCCTCCTATTACCAAAAATAGCATGATCCATTCCGTATATGAGATAAGGATGGCCAGAAAATCGTTAATTGCTTCCATGGGTGCGTAAAGTTCCGAAGGTATGGATTTTCTTAATCTTCATCGGGAGTGTTTGGGAAATAATTCTTTTTTTGGTAGGATTTGATAATACTAAAAAACCGTTGTATCTTTGCCGTCCATATCGCGGGGTAGAGCAGTATCCTTCGACTTGGCTCAGGACGGGGTATCTACTCTTACTGGGTAATAGATTGAAACAAAGTGCTTTCAATGCACTATTTAAAATACATCGCGGGGTAGAGCAGTAGGTAGCTCGTCGGGCTCATAACCCGAAGGTCGCTGGTTCGAGTCCAGTCCCCGCTACTAAGAAGCCCCAGGGAAACTTGGAGCTTTTTTGTTTCTAGGGTCGCGTAGCTCAGCTGGATAGAGCATCTGCCTTCTAAGCAGACGGTCACAGGTTCGAATCCTGTCGCGATCACTAATACTCATAGGGTCTCAGAAGAATTAAGACTTCTGAGACTTTTTTATTTGCAAACAATTTGCAAACGCATGAAATTTTCTAAAATTTTAACACTTTTTGATTCGATTAGAGTCAATTTTTATGGATTTTTCTTTGATACGCAATCTTCTTCTATCTTAGGACAAATTCAATAAACATCTGGTCCCAAATCCTTACCGTAACTTTTGCGCATGGTCCCTGTCCGGTTTTTTTAGTGTTCGGGAAGATAAGCGTATGGAAAAAATCGGATAGGGCGCAACCTA
>NZ_JANQOO010000031.1 GCF_028285715.1 Ulvibacterium sp. | reverse complement strand
GTTGCCTGCCATTCCCTCGAATACCGATTGGTCCTTGATGATCAAATTCGATAAGAACAACGGGACTGTGGATTCGATAATAGAATACCGCATTTTCATCCGTTTTTCCGACCCAGGCGAAGTAGGTTTCATTGAGATGCTTTTTGATGTCTTCCATTTTTACCTGGGCGTGTCCCTCCCGCATATTTGAAATGTATTGATAGGCCAAGTCCGATAACTTTTCTTTGTGTTCTTCGGACATCTGGCTTACGGGCAACCCCTCGAAATCGACAAGTACGTTATCCGAAAACGCCTCTGCCTGGATATCATTATCCACTTTTTCCGCGGATAGGGTGGCTTCCTTCTGCAGTTCCAGGGGGAGGGATTGCATAAACTTTAGGCCCAAATTTTGCTCGTCCTGAAAGATGGTATTGCCCTTGTATTTTCCAGAAGTGGTTATTATTGGTTCGCCGCCCATAAAGGTTGGGGTCATGACCACCTGGTCTCCCAAAATGAAATAGTTTATGACCAAATGGTGCCCATCTATTTGCCATCCCCAAGGTTCGGTTTGGGAGGGGTTTCCCATAATGGTAAAGAAATAAAGCTCTTCATCGTAAATAGGATTGCCGTTGTTCAATTCGCGGAGTGTCTGGTCCGTTTTCATAATATCCTTGCTCAATTGCAATCCCTTGGCGCTCAATGAATTTTGCATCAGATTAAAAGCCAATTTTCGCTGTGCCTGATCCATTTCCTTAAGGCTTATGCCCTGGCGTGTATAGATACCATTGTCCACATTGCACCATTTTCGCCATTCATCGTCCTGGATATCGAATTGGGTTTTTTCCAGTTGTTCCGGGCTAAGGGATTTTAAGAATTCCTCACCCGCCAGTTGTATGGGAAGTGTGGATACTCCAGTTGATGTGATGGGGAACAAGCCCTCATCCATACCTTGGGAGGTTGCAATCCCGATAAATTCGGTTTTTAGACTTTCCACCTCCATTTTTTCAAACGGACTTAGTTGCCTTGATTCGGCAGTCTCTTTTTGCGATTCGGTGGGCTCTTTTTGTTCTTTGCAACCTAGGGCGATTGATCCAAAGATCAGTAGATATCCTATTTTTTTCATGAGGTTTCGTATGAGGTGGACATGGATTCCTTCTGGGTCATTTCATAGACTACGAGTCTCCAAATTAGGTTATGTGCGTTGAAGTGTTTATCGTATTCCTTTACTTTTTTCATCCCAACTTTTTCCGCAATACGTTGTGCGGGACTATTTTTTATATAGGTATGAATAAAAATGCTTTCAAGGCCCAGGTTTTGAAACCCGTATGCGAGAGATGCCTTGGCGGCTTCCGTGGCGTAGCCCTGGTTCCAGTACCATTTATGGATGTGGTAGCCAATTTCCGGGACGTACGCCCCATCTATATTTTGTAAACTGATACCACATTGTCCTATGAAATCTCCTGATTCCTTTAGGATAACGGCCCATAGTCCAAATCCGTTTTTTTGGTAACTGTCCATGCTTCGACCTATCCAATCCTTCACCCCGTCCAACGTGTAAGGGGCCGGATAATATTGCATTACCTCCGCATCGCTTAATATTTCATAAAGAGGGGCGACATCCTCTTTGGTAAGTTTCCGAAGCCTCAACCTTTTTGTTTCCATCAAGTAGTCCAAACCACTTTTTTTGAGTCATAATGGGGAATAGCCCATTATAGCTATGTATCATTTACGGATACTAAAAGCGAACCGCCCTTACTTATCTACCGTTTTGTTGAGCCAGAGCTCATAAGACTTTCCTTCATGGCCATCATACCGAAAAAAGTCCAGGTCACCATCACCTTCAACATCGCCGATATAGGAATTATAGGCGCCCTCCATGGTCAATATTTGCTGCTGCCAAATCTCCCAATCCGCTTTCCCTTCCCCTTGCAAATAAAGGATTACGGGACTTGCCTCAGGGTAACCTTGATCTCCGTTGTTGCCCGATAATACGTCCAAGTCGCCGTCGTTATCCATATCGCCTACCTGTAAGGTGTGTGCAAAGGCATTGGTTCCTATTTCATGTTTTACCCACTGGTCGCCACAGTCCGGATTAAGGTCGTACCAAGCGACGCGCGTACGGAATTTTTCGGAACAGGAGATAAAGACTTCATCGCGTTGGTCTCCATCAATATCAGCACAGAAAATTTTTGTGGAATTATGGATCCAATCATAGCCATCATCACTATTCCAATAGGGGTCGATAGATTTTACGGACCAAATACCGGTCATGTCGCCTCCCGGATTTTTAAACCAAAAAGCGGTGGAAACGACGTCCAAATCACCATCACCGTCCACATCCCCCACATGTTGCCCCTCATGGAGGTGTTCCACATATACCTCGGTGGCTTTGCTCCAGGTCTCCGGGTTATCTTGGCGATATACAAATAATCGACGTGAATGATGGGTGGTGCCTACTACATCCAGTTTTCCATCACCATTGAGGTCTTCCAGATCAAAGTCCTTGACAAAAGAGGGAAATACCGCAATCTTATGGGCTTCCCAACCCGGATTTTCATACCAGTACAGGGTAAGCGGTTCGCTGGAACCGCCCCATTCACCAGGGCTCACAGGACCTAGGACATCAATATCCCCGTCATTGTCAATATCGCCCGAGGCCAAGTCACCGGCAGCGAATGTTTTGCCTTCGGGGCTGGTCTCCGCAATAACATGTTTTTTGGATTCCCCGTAACCGGGTACGGTCTCATACCATAGCAGGGCCCCACCATTGGCATTGTTATGGATTACAAAAAAATCCAGAAGCCCATCGTCGTTCACATCGGCATGGCTCCGGGCCCACCATTTATCGGCACTTTCATTTACCAATATGTGTTTTGAAAAATCTATTTGTGCATGTAAAAGCTGGGATGATAAAAGCACACCAAAGGCGAGGGTTATAGTAAAAAATGGTTTTTTCATGATTTATTGAGCGTTACTGGTTTAGTGATTCAAATTAATAAAAATGCGGTAGCCCATCAACCCGATGGGGCCTAAAATCCACATTTCTGAAGTTTAGATTGTCTTATTTTTAGGGAAAGCCGCACATTACTGTACCGTTCCATTTCCGAATACTGTTTCTATGAAGTTTACGATTACTGCTCTGTAGACACTTTTTTCTGAAAATGATAAATTTTTCCACAATTCGCCATGCGATAGATCATAGCTATACAAGACTTGCATATCCCTAAACTCGGTTTCGCGTATTTTTTCCTCAAAAAGTTTTGAGTAATTGTACAAAGTATTGTCACTGATGAGCAGCATAGGAATCGATAAATTTTTAAGATAGGTTATAGGCGAAGCTTTTTTAAAGTCTTTGTCCGTGCTACCGAAAACAGCTTCAACATGTAGCTTGGCCAATTCTGGCCTGCTCCCGTTCAAAAAAACATTATGGTAATCAACGATATCATAGGTTCCTGAAATTGGGATTACCCCTTTGAATAGTTCAACAGAAAGGTCTACTTGGTTTAAATAGGTGTTGTCCAAACTTATCAACGCGGACAAATGTGCCCCGGAAGAATATCCTCCAATAAAAAAACCTTCTTTATCATAGCCATAGGTAGCGGCATTATCGTGCAACCACTTAACGGCAGCGGCCACATCTTCAATGTGTTTTGGATGTTGTATTCCTTTATCCAAAGTTGAATCGCGCCAGATGGCCGGGCTTAATCGATGCCCAATACTTGCTACGGCAATTCCCTGTGCAGCCAACTTTTTGGCCAGGTCCATTTCTTGATTTCTATCGCCATAGGACCAAGCACCCCCACCTATCCATATCAATAATGGATACTTCTCCTTATTTGAGGGTAGGACCAGGTTTAATCTTTGTAGACTGTCATTGGAAACCGATTCCTTGTTCAAATAGGAAAGGTCATTGTAGACCTCAAAATCCTCTGATTGACCAAACGAAATTTGGCCAACCAGCAATACTGCAGTCAATACTAGTATTGCTTTTTTCATTTTTTTGGTCTCAGCGGCATATGGTTTAGGAATACTGATCAAACTATCTGTCATTTTTTTACCGAATACAATAAAAGTATAAAATAAACCTTGGAGGTCAGCCATCCTAAAAATTGGATTGATTGAGTCTGCCTCTTCTTTATTCAATTTGTTTTTTGATCCCCTTCCCAATCAAATTCGGATAGTATTTGGTCCCTTTCCTTTTTCTTCTTTTTTGAAAAGGAAAGTATGGACATAGAGAATCCCAATTCAACGGCCCCCAAGGCGGTCATTCCACCCCCTATGACCGTTTTGGACAATCCATTTCCTCGATTTCTAGTAGCCAATAGTAATAAGCCCCCAGCTGTTGTGGCAATTCCCACTCCGCCAAGTACGGTTCCCACGGTTCTATTGGTTCGGTATTTACGGTCTTGTTCCAATACCTTCCGCAAATCCGCTCCATAATCGGGGCTGGTATTGAGCAATTGTGCGTAGTTAATTCCTAACTCGATCAATCGTTCCTTTTCAGGCTCTGTAAATTCCTGTCCGGCCAAGGATACGTATGTGAAGAAAATTAGGATGATAATTCTGAATTTGCGGGGCATTTTTCTTGGGTTGAAGCGGGTTAATTGTCGAATACTTTTGGTCAGTCAAATTAAACAAAATGAGGCGGCCAATCAACCCGTTCAAGTTTAAAATTCAGAAATATGAATTTTAGGATGTTCAATTTCTAGAGGGGTTACTCCACATCTTATTGGCAACGGGTTCAATTATTCGAAGAGATGATTTCAAGCCAATTCCTCGGGATTTCCAAAATTTGATGATACGTTGTCAATACTTCTTGGAGTAATCCATAGGGAATATCCTGGACATCCATTTTTTTATCGATGGCCAGTGCGGCAATGGCACCTGTGCTTTGCCCTAACACCATAAAAGTGGGTACGATTCGAATACTTCCGTAACCCACATAGCTAGAGGAAAGACAGGTTGGGGTAAGGAGGTTGGTACATTCATTTTTTTTCGGAACGGTGGCCTTGAACGATATTCTAAAAGGTTTCCAACTTTTGCTGTCCCCCACATGGGTAAACCCTTCATTATAAGCATATCCATCTTTTACTATCCGCCTGGCATGGTGCATATCCGGTGGCCACCAGGCAATCGCTACAGGGTCGGAAATGGTATCGCGATTATTGATATGGGTATCGTATTCCGTAATCACATAGTCGGAAACCATTCGCCGGGCACTCCGGATGTACAATCGTCGTGGCCAATGGCCATTATCCAAAAATTCATCTTTGGGCAATCCCCAGCCCTGCCATTTTTCCCTTGTAGCGGTATCTACGCTAGGGTCATTTTGTAAGAACCAAATCAATCCTAGGGTGAAGTCGCGATGATATTGAACGATACTGTCCTGAGTTTTATAGTCCCAGGAAGGATATGCCCAGTTTTCACCGTATAGGTTGGCCGAAAGGTCGTGCCAACTACCCACATCTGTCTTTCCGTTATGCCTGTTGGGGTAAGGTGCGAAAAGTGTTCCTCCCTCTTTCAAATAGCGCTTGTAGATTTCATAGGTATCGGACTTATAATTTTCCGGTTTTTCAATCGGGATTAGGTTGTCCGGATCTCTGGTGAGGCACATACGGTAACAGAAGCCCTGAATGAATTTGCTCGCTTCCCCATGGGCTCCCAACGCTCCAGGTTGCACGGTCTTGATCAATCCACTGCTGGGATCCCCTTCGATCAGATAGGGATCCACCTTTATCTGGAACTGCCGAAACGTATTTTTTTCCTGTATACCGTTCAGTGTTTCCTTGTACTTGGCGTTTCCTTCGCGGATTGTTTCGGTGGTAATTCCCGCAAAGTGGATCAGGTGCCCTTCAATTGAGGCGTCAATAAAGACTTGGGCCATGATTTCCAAACCATTTTCAAGGATTATTTTGGCTATTCTTTGGCCCTCTTTTTCGACACCGTTGGTTTCCCGTATTCTGGTTTTCCGAATAAGTAATATGTTTTTCTCCTTCGCGAGCATTGCTTCGATAGTTCGCTCAGCCACGGAAGGTTCGTATTTGGAGTACCATGCAGGATTCTCAAAGTCTGCCTCCAGACCATAGTGTTGCTCTACCTGGATGTAAAATTCACGGGCTATGCCCCCAATGACACGGGCACTACCAAACCGAATGTCCTTACCCAATCCTTCAACCACCATACCGCCAGGGTGCCCGGTCGGTTCAATGAGCACAACGCTTTTTCCAAGTCGTGCTGCTTGTATAGCAGCGGTAAACCCCGCTTCGCTTCCCCCAAGGATACAGATATCTTTGGTGATGAGGTCTTGATCGGGCTTTGAAAAGCCCATATAACAGCACAAGAAAAGGGTTATTACGATTTGATATTTCAAGGGTGCTCTTTTAGTATTGCCAATGGTTATGCGCATGATTAACTGCCAAATTTCCAACCGAAAAATCCAACTGAAATTAATCAAATGCCATTTAGGAATCAGTAATTTATTTTCGCTTTATTTCGCATTTTTGGAATCATCTTGTCAACGAGTAAGGCCTTATGTCTTAAGGAATCAATTACAAATTGATACTTGTGTGTTTTATTTCGATAGTTAAATTCTACAAAATTGTCACCGCCATAACTCCTGTTTGGATCTCCATCAGTGATTAAATTAATCGGTCGCCCTTTATAGTCATTTAAACTGAATTTCAAATTTCCAATTTCTGATAATTCAAATCTTTCGATATGATTTAAAGTTATCTCATTCTCGTCAAATGTTATTATTCCTTTTATAACTCTGTTATTTCCGTTGTAATCGACAAGTCCATAAAAAGTCCCAATCATTGCACAAATCATTAGCCCATAAATCATATACTTGACAACTGGGAAATCCTCAAGGGTTACGCCCCAATAGTGTTCAAAAACTTTAAAAACGGCAAGCAAAAGGATAAGTCCACCGAGACCGATATAGAAGAATTTTTCCGAAATAGCAATGTCATATTTGGACTTTTTTTTGTTTGCAACTAAGTCAAAAGCAAGCTTTTCCATATTGAGGCCGAAAGTCTAGATTATGATTTTAGTTCCGAGTTTCACGAGGTAAATTTGAACGGCAAAACCTAAGCAGATTAAAGGCATAAAACTCCGGTTCATCCAAAGAAAAGATTGAACAGTAGATACTTTTACCATTTATATTTTTTTGGAATCCGTTCTTACAACATTGGTCTCCGCCCACAAATCACCCAGTCTTTGGCTATTGGGTGTGCTACTCACTACGATTATGCCTACCATTCCAAAGAAGAACATATCTATAGGGTCCAATAGATGTCTTTTTAGTGATTGTGTAAATGTTGGCCTTTCCCATAATCCATTGATCGAAATAGGTTTTAGCTCTACAGCTGAGTTTCCAATTGTTCTTCCGAAAAACTGCTCGAGTCCTACCGTCATCGTTAACCAAAATAGTATTGGACCTAAGGACTTATATCCGGATACGACAGATCCTCCATTATTGTTTGGTTCTCCGACCAAGGAGATATAAATAATTGTGAAACAAAATATGAGTATGTAGTCGATAATTCCAGCGACTATCCTTCTAAGTAAATTTGATTTATTAAATATTATCATATTTAAATATATAGTAGCCTAGTTGACGTGATCATATGTCATTAACAAAATACTGCTTTTAATCAAAGGAGAACTCCATAATTAGTATGCAAACCACTCAAAAACCAAAGTGAAATAAAGGGACAAAGCAAAGACTTTTAACGAGCCGATACTAGCAATTTTTACGACTCATTATGTAAAACTTTCCTACTTCGTATTCTTAACTCAATTTGTAGCTGTTGTAAGGCATTGAACTGGGTTTCTAGGCTTTTTGTCCTTGAACGTATGATAGGTTTGGTTAGATTCAATGTATCTAACTTTTTATATAAATCATCCGAAAGATTCTCTTTGTATGACTCTTTCATTTCAGTAAGATATGCGCCAAATGAAATATTAGGAAACATTGGATGGTTCCAAGAATCTGTAGCATTAATGTAATTTTCCAATTCTACTTGTAGTTTCTTTGATAGTTGTTGAGTCGGTTTAAATTGAATCTTCAGATTATCCAATTCTTCTTTAGGTTTTCTAAAAAAACTATAATAAAAAGTCAATATTGCAATTATCAGTCCAATTATTCCAATTGCAATTTCCATTTTAAATAAGATTTCATAGGATTATGACTAATTTTTGTACGAATCATAGCTTACCTATAGGCAGCTATGATTTCATATACATTGATTTGGGCCTTCATAAATTTATGAAGATTCTGATTGGGTATTTTTGATATCCAAAGACTTTAATTTGATTATCCAATTCGGTGTAAGTCTCATCATATCTTTCATATGTATCTTCACCTCCAATGGAGCCTATTTCTTTAAGCCCTTCAATGATGTTTAGCTCTCCAATTTTTTCGAATTTATTTTTAAAGTTCATTAAGTCTTTATGTTCAACTGCCTGAATAACAAAGCCGAAGTAGAAATTTGGTTTTCCACCAACATAGTCCCAAATTTTTTCAATTCCAGGTTGAGATGCTTGTGTCTGTTCTCTACTAAATCCACTTCCAATAGTTCTTCCCAAAATTTCTGATTCCATTATCTGTTCAATGGTTGGCTTTGAAGTTGATTTATAGGTTATCGGGACAAGCCAATAATTACAACTTCCGCGGTATTGGTTAATTTTAACACAACAATTCACAGCATACTCATTGTTTGAAAGTTGAAAGGTTAGAACAGAGTTTTCACTAAAAATGAAGTTGGTGATTTTCCTGTACTTTTTTCGTTTTCTTATTTTTTTGTTAGCTTTTTCAACCTTGTTCAAATATCTCTTGAGAACTGTCTTCCTTGATTTCCCTTCCTTCTCAGAGTATGAGGCCCATTCCTTTATACAAGCATCTTTGCTGATTACTTTTTTGATATAGTCAAGTCTTTCAGCA
Organism: Ulvibacterium sp.; assembly: GCF_028285715.1. Classification (GTDB taxonomy): domain Bacteria; phylum Bacteroidota; class Bacteroidia; order Flavobacteriales; family Flavobacteriaceae; genus Ulvibacterium. The sequence goes on along the minus strand of NZ_JANQOO010000031.1, from coordinate 1,674 downwards.
GTCATAAGACCCAATTCCCAGTATGCAAGTCCGCAGCTGGTTACATAAATTTCGTTATCAAAATCATCAAAATATTCTAGTTGTTCTAGAGGAAATTCGTTGACAATCATTTGTAGTTCAGCCCCACTATCGTATAAGTCCATGATTCCCCAATAGGTATCATTAGCTGTGTCTCCATCAATTATTTTAGTTCCATCTGTCGCCATTCTACTTCTTTAATTGCCCATAGCAATTGTATATCCCCATCAACCATTTTAAGCACATAGCATTATTGATTCCATCTATTAATGTCCTAAACAAGGTACTGTTTTTTGAAAATGAATTCAAAAAAATTCTTACACCAACCCAGCAAACCCCAAAAAGGCTAGCGACAGGAGTCCGGCTACCAAGAGGTTAATGGGAACGCCCTTCATGCCCTCGGGCAGATCGGCTAATTCCAGGAATTCGCGGATACTGGCAAAGACCACCAAGGCCAGGGAAAATCCTATGGCATGGGACAACGCAAAGAACACCGCTTTTAACAGACTGCCGTTCTCCAACCCCAGGGCCAGGATGGCTACCCCCAGAACTGCACAGTTGGTGGTGATCAGTGGTAGGAACACCCCAAGGGCCTGATAAAGCGGCGGACTTACCTTTTTTAGGATAATCTCTACCATCTGTACCAAGGCAGCGATAACTAGAATAAAGGTAATAGTGCGGAGATAGTCCAGTCCGGAAGGTATCAGAATATATTCGTGCAACAAATAGGTGACGGTAGTGGCAATGGTCATCACAAAGAGTACGGCCCCGGACATCCCCACCGAGGTGGAAATTCGGTTGGACACTCCCAAAAAGGGACATATGCCTAAAAATTGGGAGAGAACGATATTGTTCACGAATACGGCCGCGATAAGGATAACCAGATAGTCCATACCTAGGAAGTTTTAGGGGTTAATCTTTGGAAGAGGACGGCTAAATAGGCCAGGGCTATGAAGGCTCCGGGAGGCAAAATGAACAGGATAAAAGTATTGGCATCCTCACCTACGAACTTGATATCAAAAATACTGCCGCTCCCCAGAATTTCCCGTGTGGCCCCCAAGGCCGTAAGGGCAATGGTAAAGCCCAAACCCATACCCAGCGCATCCAAAACGGAGGAGAACAGCTTGTTCTTGGAGGCAAAGGCCTCCGCCCTCCCCAAGATCAGGCAGTTGACCACGATCAGCGGGATAAAGATGCCCAACTGTTCGTACAAAAAGGGGATATAGGCTTCCAACACCATCTCCACCACGGTCACAAAGGAAGCGATGATAATGATAAAGGCCGGAATCCGCACCTTGTTCGGTATTTGGGATTTGATCAGGGAAACAACCACATTGGACATCAAGAGGACGAACAAGGTAGCTACCCCCATTCCTAGCCCATTAAAGGCGGATGAGGTTACCCCCAGGGCGGGACACATCCCCAAGAGCATTACAAAGACCGGGTTCTCCTTGATGATACCCTTTAAAAAGTTCTGCTTTTGATCAAGTGTTTTGTTCATTGTTTTTCGCTATCCGCTTATTGCTTACCGTCTTACTCTGTTATCAATTTTTAACTATTTTACTTACCACTTACCACTTACCACTTACCACTTACCACTTACCACTTACCACTTACCACTTACCACTTACCACTTACCACTTACCACTTACCACT
>NZ_JANQOO010000016.1 GCF_028285715.1 Ulvibacterium sp. | reverse complement strand
CGCTTATGGCTTTGCCCTATCTTTGTTGATGTAAGGGGTGGTTCCCTTACAACTTTAAGTATTGGTTTTTCATAATTTAAAGTTTGGTTGGTTATTTAGGAAAGCCCTGACGCTGACGTCAGGGCTTTTTTTGCACAATACTTTGGAATAAATTTTGTTTAAGTAAAGGTTACGAGGCACAAACGTTGTTTTGGCTTTTAGTAATTTTACCATAACAAATAGCTATGAGAAAGCTTTTCATATTCCTTTTTCTTTCCCTAAACCTTGGTGTCGGGGCCCAGGATAACGCATCCGCCTTTAAGCCGGGTGAGTGGTTAAAGTTCCGTATGCACTATGGATGGTTAAATGCCAGTTATGCTACCCTTCAGGTCAAATCGGATATCATAGATGGGGTACCGGTCTATCATGTAGTGGGAAAAGGGCGCACCACGGGATTTGCCAGTATTTTTTTTAAAGTTGATGATACCTATGAAAGTTATTTTGACAAGGAAAATGGAAGACCGTATCGATTTATCCGCAAGATTAATGAAGGGGGGTATACAAAAGACGTAGAGATAAATTTTGATCACGATAATGACAAGGCCATACTTAACGATAAAAAGAACAAGAAAAAACTTAATTTTACACTTCAGGATAGTATCCAGGATTTAATTTCCGCCTTTTATTACTTGAGGAACAATTACAATGTCGAGGATTTGGTGGTTGGAGAGGCAATAACCTTGAAAATGCTATATGATGATGATGGTATTTTTAATTTCAGGCTCAAATTTTTGGGAAAGGAGATTTTAAAAACAAAATACGGGAAAGTCGAGTGTTATAAATTTAGACCGTACGTACAGTCGGGTCGGGTGTTCAAGGAACAGGAAAGCCTTTCGCTTTGGGTCTCGACCGACAAAAATCGGATTCCGGTACGCATCAAGGCAGATTTGGCCGTAGGTTCCATAAAGGCAGATTTGGATGGATACAATGGACTTAAGCACCAGTTCAAAATAATAATGGATTAGCCAAATTGATGAAGAAAAAGGAGAAGATTGCATCCCAAATCTCCAAGTTAGAAGAAAAATATAAAGATTCCGGACAAGATTTAAGCTCCTATTTGGACGGCCTTCTTTACCAGCGCTACCTCACGTACTGGGACTACATTCATTTGGATACCCTACTTAGTCTCCAGGTGCCTCGCACGTATTTTCCAGATGAGGAAATTTTCATTATGTACCACCAGATTACCGAGTTGTATTTTAAATTGATTCTTCATGAACAGAAGCAATTGGTGGACGATAAGGCTCAGAACCTTGATTTTTTTATCGAGAAAGCCAGAAGAATAAACAGTTATTACCAAGCCCTCATATCGTCTTTCAGTATTATGATCAAAGGAATGGAAAAGGAACAGTTCCTTCAATATAGAATGGCCTTGTTACCTTCCAGCGGCTTTCAGTCTGCACAATATAGGATGATCGAGCTTTATGCCACTCCATTGGAAAACCTGGTACACTATACGGAACGTGACCGATTTTCATCTAAAGATACCATTGAGGAACTTTACGAACATATTTATTGGAAAAAGGGTGCAACGGATTACGTTACCGGGGAAAAGACCCTTACCTTGAAGCAATTTGAATATAGATACACCCCAAGATTAGTACGAATAGCGAAGCAATTGCAGAATACTACCATCTACCACAAGTACCTGCAAATGCCAGACGAGAAACGAAATAATAAAGAGCTGGTTAAGGCGTTAAAGACATTGGACATGAATGCAAATATAAACTGGCCTTTGATGCATATGGGTTCCGCTTACCGGTATCTGGGAAGCGAAAAAGGACAGGTAGAGGCTACTGGAGGCACCAACTGGAAAGAGTATTTGCCACCGAGTTTTCAAAAGGTTGTATTTTTTCCGAAATTGTACACGAATCAGGAATTAGAAAATTGGGGAAAGCAATGGGTAGACCATATCTTTAACCCTGAGAAAATAAAAAAATAGAATGCGAATACTCTGGGGCGTAGTATTATTATTTTCCATATTGACATCTTGTAAGGACGATAAACCGTTGGAACGAACTGAAATGGATAATAGTGAGGTGGCCATTGTAGAGGCTCCCGCAGCCGTAAAACAGTTCGGTTTTGACCTTTCCAACTTCAAGGTGCAGCAAGACACCGTAAAAAGAGGGGACAGTTTTGGCGAACTCATGTTGCAACACAAGGTAGATTATCCAAAGATTGCCAAGATATCCCAAGACTTCAGGGATACTTTTGATGTTCGCAAAATACGTGTTGGGAAACCCTACCTTATCTTAAAATCCAAGGACACTGCGGAAGCGGCCCAATTTTTCATATATGAAAATGACCGTATAAATTACACGGTTGTCGATTTAAGGGACAGTGTAATGGCCTATAAGGATAAAAAGGAGGTGAAGTACGTGGAGCGTGAGGCTTCCGGGGTTATAGAAACCTCATTGTCGGAGGCCATTTTAGATCAGGGAATAGACTATAACGTAACCAATAGTTTGTCGGAAATTTACGCTTGGACCATTGACTTCTTTAGACTTCAAAAAGGGGATAAATTCAAGGTCATTTATAAAGAAAAATACATCAACGATTCTATTTATGCGGGTTGCGAACCCATAGAAGCAGCATTTTTCGAACACAATGGCAAACCCATTTATGCCTTTGCCTATGAGAACGACTCCCTAAAAAACATAATGGACTACTTTGATGAGGAAGCCAATAATCTTAGGAGAACATTTTTAAGGGCACCGGTAAAATTCAGCAGAATATCCTCACGGTATAATCTTAAAAGAAGGATTCGCTTTTATGGCAACAGAATAAGGCCCCATCTAGGAACGGACTATGCTGCGCCCATCGGAACGCCTATTATGGCCACGGCCGATGGTACGGTAACAGAATCTACCCGTAGAGGGGGTAATGGAAAATATGTAAAAATACGTCATAACGGTACCTACTCTACCCAATATCTTCACATGAAGAAACAAAAGGTAAGAAGAGGCGAATTTGTGCGCCAGGGCGATGTAATAGGATGGGTCGGCATGACGGGTAATACAAGCGGCCCTCATGTATGTTATCGTTTTTGGAAGAATGGGAGACAAGTAGATCCACTGCGCGAGGAACTTCCAAAGGCCGAGCCCTTGGCCGAGGAACTAAGACCCGAATACTATGCCTACATTAACCCAAAAAAGGATCAACTGGACTGCATCCAATTTCCGGAGCCCAACGATTCGGATGAAGATCTGATTACCCTGAACCAATAGAACTTTTTCACGCGCTGGTTTTTCCTTTAGTCTCGGGATTATGTTTATTTTTGGATAATCACAGAAATAACTCATAACCCTAAGAAAAACCTGCAAATGCCGTTACAAAGTATTGATCCTACCACAACATCCGCTTGGAAAGAACTCAAAAAACATTTCGAGGCAACAAATGAAATCCACCTAAAAAATCTTTTTGCCGAGGATGGTCAAAATAGAGTGGATAATTTTACGATTAAATGGCAGGATTTTTTGGTCGATTTTTCCAAGAATAGAATTACCGAGCCAACAGTACAGTTTTTGTTACAACTGGCGGAAGAAGTAAACCTAAAGGATGCCATAAATAAATATTTCGAAGGGGATTTGATCAACCATACGGAGGGTCGTGCCGTTTTACATACAGCACTTCGTGCCCAGAAGGCTGACCGTATAGTAGTCGATGGCAAAAACGTAATTAAGGAGGTCTTTCAGGTCAAAGAACAGATCAAAGGCTTTACGGATGGCATAATTTCTGGAGAAAAGAAGGGTTTTACCGGAAAACCTTTCACCGATGTGGTAAACATTGGAATAGGAGGGTCCGATTTAGGACCTGCAATGGTCACCGAAGCTTTGCGGTTTTATAAGAACCATTTAAGGATGCATTTTGTGAGTAATGTGGATGGTGACCACGTTCACGAGGTCTTAAAGGAATTGAATCCCGAGACTACGCTTTTTGTAGTTGTATCCAAGACGTTTACTACCCAAGAGACCCTTAGCAATGCAGTAACTATAAAAAAATGGTTCTTGCAAAAAGCTACCCAGAAGGACATTGCCCTTCATTTTGCAGCGGTTTCCACAAATACGGCGGCCATAAGCGAGTTTGGTATTTCAGATGAGAACGTATTCCCCATGTGGGATTGGGTTGGAGGCCGGTTTTCCTTATGGAGCGCCGTGGGGCTTTCCATTGCCTTGGCCGTAGGTTTTCAAAATTTTAACTCGCTTTTAGAGGGGGCCAATGGAATGGACCAACATTTTAAAGGCACGGAATTTGACCAGAATATTCCCGTTATCCTCGCTTTATTGAGTATCTGGTACAATAATTTCTATGGTGCCGAGACAGAAGCCATTATCCCATACACCCAATATCTCGCTAGATTTTCCGCCTACCTACAACAAGGCATCATGGAGAGTAACGGTAAAAGTGTGGATAGAATGGGGACTAAAACCCATTACCAAACGGGCACCATTATTTGGGGAGAGCCTGGAACCAACTCCCAACATGCGTTCTTTCAATTAATACATCAGGGCACCAAATTGATTCCTACGGATTTCATCGGGTTTAAGGAGTCGCTTCATGGAGATACCGACCATCATCAAAAACTCATGGCCAATTTCTTTGCGCAGACAGAAGCCCTAATGAACGGCAAGACAGAAAAAGAAGTCCGGTCTGAATTGGAGTCCAAAGGGCTTGCAGATGCTACAATGGAAAAATTGGTTCCATACAAGGTATTTGAGGGTAATAAGCCCACAAACACCATCCTGATCAACCGCCTGACCCCAAAAAGTCTTGGAGCGCTGATAGCCCTTTATGAACATAAGATTTTTGTTCAGGGCGTTATCTGGAATATTTACAGTTATGACCAATGGGGCGTGGAACTGGGCAAGCAATTGGCAGGATCCATATTAAAAGACATCAATAGTTCCAATATTGGGAATCATGATGCCTCTACCTTGCATCTTTTACAAGTTTTTAAGAGTTAAAGGGACATTTTTCTATTTCTGCAATGTACAATGTAACTTCTTGTTTTTCAGTGTTTAGATTGTCGAATTTATGTTAAATTTGTCTTTGCTAATTTAACATTGCCTTAACATGAAAGATCTGGAAAAAAGGCACTTTCGCGGCAAATTCAAAAATTGTAAAGCAGTGCAAACAATGAGAAGGACATATCTGGCGCTGATGGCATTTTTTATGGTGTCCATTGTATTTTCACAGGCAACACTTACAGGCACGGTCTTGGATGCGGAGGTAGGAGGTCCGCTTCCCGGGGCAAATATCGTTGTTCATGGGACCAGTAATGGTACTACAACGGATTTTGATGGAAATTTTACTATTGAAGCTACCAAGGATTCAGGAACGTTAATTATATCATATCTTGGTTTTATCACTTCAAGGGTGACTTTTGATGGTTCAGGCAGTTTGGGACAGATTGTTTTATCCCCCGATGCGGAAGAGTTGGAAGGAGTAGTTGTGGTGGGCTCTGGAATCATAGACCTCGCCCGGGATAGACAAACGCCTATTGCCGTTTCTAGTATTCCCGCCGCTGAAATCCAGACTAAAGGAGTAGGTAATGTGGAATTTCCGGAAACTATGAAAAATACGCCTAATGTATATGTATCCAGTCAAGCTGGCGGTTTCGGAGATTCCCAGATATTCGTCAGGGGATTTGATCAGACCAATACAGCAGTTCTTTTGAACGGGCAGCCTATAAACAGTGTAGAGGATGGACGGGTATTCTGGTCCAATTGGTCCGGAATGGCGGATGTGGCGAACGCAGTACAGGTACAAAGGGGTTTGGGCTCTTCTAAACTGGCTATATCCTCCGTAGGGGGTACAATCAATATCGTGTCCAAAGCTACGGCACGTAAAGAAGGAGGTTTTGTCCGCATTATGACCGGAAACGACAGTTACGGTAAGACAACGGCAAGCTACGATTCCGGATTAAAGGGGAAATGGGCCTATTCCATATTACTGGATCACTGGCAAGGTCATAGAAAATGGGCCGGCGGTACTTTTGGTCAGGGACAGACCTACTTTCTTGGAGTCGGCTTTCAACCCAATGATTCCCATAATTTTAATTTCTTGATTACCGGAGCACCTCAGTTTCACGGACAGAATTTTTCAAAGGATTTGGAGGAGTATGAAGAGTTTGGTGAAAAATTCAACGACAATGCCGGGTTCTTGAGAGGGGAACAGTTTACCTTTAGAAGAAATTACTATCATAAACCTGTGGCCAACTTGAACTGGGATTGGACCCTTAATGAAGAAACGGCACTGTCAACAGTGCTGTACGCTTCCTGGGGACGTGGGGGAGGTACCGGTCCTTTGGGCAGGGGTACCCGTTTTTTTCGGGAAGACGGCCAAGTAGATTTTGACGCCATTGTTGAAAACAATATTTCTCAAAATCCGGATGGGATAGGATCTTTTGGAAGTGCAGGTGTTCTGAGGGCTTCTGTAAATAATCATAATTGGTACGGCGCGTTGACCAATCTGGAATTCAACCCGAATGAAAATTGGGCTTTGAACGTTGGAGCTGATTTCAGATTCTACAGGGGAGATCACTGGAGGCAGTTGGTAGATAAATTAGGCTTGGAAGGTTACAATGATAATCGCAGATCGGATAGACCGGATGATTATATTATTTCAGAAACTTTTGAGGCAGATCCCTGGGCGGCCCTTTTCAATTTTGCGGACCCCGATCAGCGTTATGAATTTGATTATTCCGAGAATATAAATTACCAGGGCGTATTCGGGCAAGCGGAGTATTCCAATAATCTTTTCTCTGCTTTCGTACAAGGAGCCGTATCCAATCAAAATTATCAAAGAGATGGGCGGTTATCCGGTTTTGGTGATGGGTTGGGGGAATCCGAAAAGTTAAACCGATTGGGCTATACCATAAAAGGAGGTTTATCCTATACTTTTGATTCCAAACATGTGATTTTTGCAAATATCGGACAATATTCCAGACAGGCCTTTTTGGACAACATTTTCACAAATATTCGATATTCCAACGAAATCGTGGAACCGGAGGTGGATAATGAGGAAATTACGGGCATTGAAGGGGGATATCGTTTAACTACAAGCGATTTTGTCATAAATTTTAACCTCTACTATACAACTTGGGGGAATAGATTCCTACAGGATTTTGGACAACGTGAAATCAATGGGGAGGAGATAGATATCAGGACACGGTATACCGATATTGCACAGGTCCATAGAGGTGCAGAATTGGACATCCGATATAGACCTTCTGCGGCATTTTTGTTGAAATGGCGCGGATCTATTGGGAATTGGGAATATGATGGTACTACCCCTTTTATAACGGAGAACAATGAAACAGCGGAACTTATTGCCAGTGGAAGTGTAGACTTAACAGGAACAAAAATTGGACAGGCCCCACAGGTCTCTACCGGTGCGGGAATAGATGTCGATATCTGTGAGGGTTTTTCATTTGATACGGACATAAATATTTTTACGGAATTCTATGGTTTTGTAGATGTGGAGGATGTCATAGATGCATCCCTTAACAATCAGGTATTCCAATCGGAGAGATTACCTGCTTACACTTTGGTAGATGCCGGAGCTACGTATAGCTTCAGTTTAGGAGGCTCAAATGAAATGGTCCTTAGAGGAAATGTCTTCAATGTTTTTGATGCGGATTATATAAACCAAAGGGATTCCTTCGGATATTATCTAGGAATTGGAAGAACCTGGAATTTAAGTCTACGGTATAATTTCTGATGGATACACAAGCCTTTAAACCCCAACAATACAGTTGGGGTTTTTTAATACCAAAGAATTTGTATTTTAGGAGGCCAAAATCAACATGATGTATCAAACCGTACAAATTCTACACTCCTATTTGGCCTATGTGGTATTGGCCGTTCTTTTTCTTGCTGTGGCCAATGCCATTATGGGATGGTTGGGCAATAAAATGTTCTATCCACAGAAGGATTTGCGCTTAAGCCTTTTTGCCTTGATTTTATCCCATATCCAACTCTTGATCGGTCTCTTATTGTTTTTTATTTCCCCAAGTGGATTAAACGCCATTAAAGCCTTAGGCATGGGTGGACTGAATTCTGCGGCACGTCTCTTGGCCGTGGAACATCCTTTTATCAACATTGTTGCAATAGTATTGATTACCATAGGATGGTCCCGTCACAAAAGATTTATGGAAGGGAAGAAGAAGTTCAAAAGTATAGCCATCTTTTATGGACTCGGATTGGTTTTGATCCTAAGCCGAATCCCTTGGGGCCAATGGTTCAATTAACGGGGCTTGCCCCCTCTTTCTAAGCGCGGTCTAGGTGTAGAGAAAGTAAGGTAAAGGAAATAAATTCAGGGATAACTTTACGATTTCAAAGGAGATTTAAGTAATTAGTTAAATAGAAAAATAAAAACATAGAATGAAAAAAGCGGCACTTCTAGTAGCAATTCTAATATCCGGCTTTGGTCTGGCTCAACAAAAATCACTTTTTAACGGAAAAAATCTGGATGGCTGGACAATTTATGGCACCGAAAAATGGTATGTAAAAGATGGATTGTTGATCTGTGAAAGTGGTCCGGACAAGGGATATGGCTATTTGGCCACGGATGAGCACTATAAGAATTTTGAATTGACCTTGGAGTTTAAGCAGGAAGCCAATGGAAACAGCGGTGTTTTCATCCGCTCAACCATTGAGGGCACAAAGATTAGCGGCTGGCAGGTAGAGGTGGCCCCTCCTGGTCATGATACCGGTGGTGTTTATGAATCCTATGGTCGTGGTTGGTTGATAAAGCCCGATCCGGAGAAGGACAAGGCACTTAAAATGGGGGATTGGAACACGATGAAAATAAGGTTGGAAGGTGATAAACTCACCTCTTGGCTCAATGGCACCGAAATGGTAAGCTTTTCCGACGAAAAAATAGGAATGGGAGAAGGATCCATTGCCCTACAGATCCATGATGGGGGTGGAATTAAAGTAAATTGGCGAAATCTCCAGATTACCGAATTGGACTAAAAAACTTGACTAGAATTTCTTTATGGCATCGTTTGATGGTTCCTCACGAGTTTTGAAACCGTTAACACTGAATTTAGTTCCGGCTGAAAAAGGACAAATTCTAAGGTTCTTTTTCCTCTGTAGTATCGTAGGCTTCCTTTATTAGATAGAGGTATACCGGGAAGTGGTCACTATACCCACCTGTATAATTACCGCCTGCATAAGTTCTAAAGGGATACCCCTTATAAGCTCCTTTTTGCGTAATAACGTAGGACGGACTGAAAACCCCGGCCTTCCAAAATGTATAGGCTCCCTTTTCAGTGTTTACCATATTTGGGGTAAGGATAATTTGATCGAACATGTTCCATTTATCCCTATAGGCAAGGGAGCCGATACCCTTTTTATACATTTTTTCCATGGGATTGAAGAGTTCACCTTTTACCAACATTTTTTTTGCCCCATTGGTCTTTAGAACCTTTTTAAGGCTTTCGTCCGTCGGGTCATCGTTTAGGTCGCCCATACTAATAATTTTGGCATGGGTATTTAAGTGTATAAGAGAATCCATAATGCGCTTGTTCAATTGGGCGGCTGCAATACGATTGGGTTTGCTTCGGCTTTCACCTCCACTTCGTGAAGGCCAATGATTTACAATAACATATATTTTTTCAAGGTCCAGCAACCCTCCTACCACTAATTGGTCTCGGGTATAGTTGCGTTCGTCTTCGGCAGTAAATAGCAATAAACGATGACTTTCAAATGAACTTGGGATAAATACGGCTTTCTTGTAGAGTAAGGCCACATCAATGCCACGTTCATCAGGGGAATCAAAGTGGATAATACCATAGCCCTTTTCCAAAAGCGCAGGTTGATTGATCAAGTCTTGAAGCACTTGTTTGTTCTCCACTTCGCAGAGACCAATGAGATCCGGGGATGTTTGGGTGACCTCAGCTCCGATTTGGGAAATCACCTTGGAGATATTTTTTAATTTTTTATGATAACGCTCCGCTGTCCAGTGATCCTTTCCCTGCGGTGTACGATCATCGTCGAAAATTAGGGAATCGTCTTTGGTATCGAACAGATTTTCCACATTGTAAAAGGCAATAGTTCTTACCGTATATCTCTTGGACTTTTGGGAAAATCCAAAAAGGGCGGATACCGAGCAAGTAAGTAGGATTAAAAACTTCATGATAAAAACTCAATAAATAGAAAATAAACTATATTTATAAGAAAATATACGTTATTTTTGAAGATTTAGGATATTTTTTTACAAAAATATAGTAGATAAACTATAAAATGCATCGGTGCTGTTTGCTTTTTTATCTGTTCCCCTTTCTGACCGCACTTTTTGGCCAGGAAACGTATACCATCACAGGGAGTGTGTTGGATGATCGTTTTAAAACTCCGGTATCGGGCGCCTCGGTGTATATAGAAGAAATGGGCTTGAAATCCAATACTGATGAACTAGGTAGGTTCAAATTGGAAATTTCCCTAAAGGAAGATGTAATTCTGAACATTTTTGCAGTGGATTTTGTAATGCAACGGATTCCCATAAGCCCAGTTGATAATGAACTGGACTTGGGCTCTATCTACCTGGAAAGCGATATCACCACGGAACAAACGGACAACCTAATCACCCTTACCGATTCCGAATTACTGGATGATGGGATAAGCTCGGTTTCAGTTGGGTTCTTACAGGCTACCCGAGATGTGTTTCTTAACCGTGCCGCGTTCGACTTTGGACAGGCGTTTTTTCGTGTACGTGGTTATGATTCTCAAAACGGCCAAGTACTGATCAATGGAATTCCTATGAACAAATTCTTTGACGGCCGTCCACAATGGAACAACTGGGGTGGCTTAAACGACGTAACCCGAAATCAAGAGTTTACCAACGGGTTATCCGCTTCCGAATACACCTTTGGGGGTATCTTGGGCAATACCAACATTACTGTAAGACCTTCTGGGCTGCGTCCAGGGACTCGATTATCCTCCTCGTTCTCCAACAGAACCTATGCGGGCAGGTTAATGGCCACTTACAATTCCGGTTTAAAGGATAATGGATTGGCCTATGCCATTTCGACCTCCAGGGGATGGGCCAAAGAAGGATATATTAGGGGTACTTTATACGATGCCTATTCCCTTTTTGGGGCTTTGGAATATCGCTTCAATACAAGGAACACAATCAATCTTACGGCAATTTTGGCTTCCAATCGTCGTGGGCGCTCTTCTGCCATTACCGAAGAGGTCTTTAGATTGGCCGGAAAGCGATATAATCCATATTGGGGCGAACAAAACGGGAAAATCCGGAACTCTCGGGAAAGGAAGATTGCAGAACCTTTGTTCCTAATGAACCATTATTATGAATCTGATAAATTTCGTTTAAATACAGGCATCTCTTATCAATTCGGAACCAATGCCAGAAGCAGATTAGGATATTATAATGGGCCCAATCCGGACCCAACTTATTATCGCTATTTACCCAGTTTTTATGTGAATAGCCCCATTGGGGCCAATTTTGTAAATGCCAATCTCGCCCGGGAAGGATTTCTGGAAGACCCGCAGATAGATTGGCCAGGTCTCTATATGGGGAATACCACCGAAATGGCCACATATGTGCTCTACGATGACACAACAGATGAAAAACAACTTGCCATCAATTCTATGGGAAGTATGGAAATCAACGATAGATTTAAGTTAGACTTTGGAGTTACTTATAGAAACTCTATTTCTGATAACTATGCAGAAATACAAGATCTTTTGGGAGCTGATTTCCATACGGATATTGACCCGTTTTCGGATACCAAGAATGATGTAAATGGCCCTTTGAACAAAAAAGAAGGCGATGTATTCAATTATCATTACAGGATGAATACGAATCGATTCGATTTGTTTGCGCAACTTAGATTTAAATATAAAAGGTGGAGTATTTTTTTGGCAGGAACCCATATCAACATAGATTACCAACGAGAGGGTTTGTTTTTGAATGAGCGTTTTCCGGAAAACTCGTTAGGCAGGAACGACAAACTGATTTTTTCAAATTATAGTATCAAAGGAGGACTTGATTACAGAATAACAGCAAGACATTGGCTTACTGTCCATGGAGGGTATTTGAGTAGACCACCAGTTTTACAGAACGTGTTCATTAATCCAAGGGAAAATACTGAAACGGTACCGGACATTTTAAGTGAGACCATATTCTCCACGGATTTGAATTACTATATAAGGCTGCCAAAACTAACAGGAAGGCTTACAGGTTTTTATACCCGATTCCAAAATATGACCGATGTCAATTTCTTTTTTGTGGATGCCGGCGTGGGTTCAGATTTTGTACAGGAGGTCATTACAGAATTGGATTTATTGCATATGGGTGCAGAATTGGGTTTGGAATATCAGGTATCCCCAGCCGTAAAGCTGTCTGCAGTATGCTCCATTGGAAAACAACGATATGCCAGTAATCCTCTGGTGTCCATTAATTTTGATACCGCCGGCGCCGAGGAAGATTTAATAAACCCCGATGGAAATATAAATCTTGGTCCTGCAGATATCAAGGACTATAAACTAGCCCAAGGGCCACAACAGGCCTATGCCGTTGGATTGGAATATCGAGATCCAAAATATTGGTGGATTGGAGCAACGGCCAATTATCTTACCCAAAATTATGCCAGTATTTCCACGATAACCCGAACCCGGAGTTTCCTATTGGACCCTGATACAGGACAACCTTTTCCGGAAGCAACCGAAGAAAATGTGAGTAAGCTATTGGCACAAAGACCTCTGGATAGTTTTTATCTGTTGAATTTGGTAGGAGGGAAATCTTGGTTGAAAAAAGGAAAATATATCAGTGTTTTTGTGAGCATAAATAATGTATTCGATACCATTTTTAGGACCGGGGGGTTTGAACAGAGTAGGAACGGTAATTTTGGACAACTGCAACAGGACAATCTAAGTGACTCGCCCTCTTTTGCACCTAAGTATTGGTATGGTTACGGACGCACCTATTTTTTAAACCTAGCCCTTAGTTTTTAAGAATCGATAAATCATTTCCTTGGATAGGGAGAAACAAAGAAGATGAAAAAAAGTATAGCGTTACTTGCCGTAATCTCTGTGTGGACAACATCATGTATCAAAAATCGAAACTTTGACCCACCCAGAAGTACATGCGTTTCGGATATAGCAGTAAATGCAACCTTTGCCCAAGTAAAGAACTTGTATGTAGATGAGACAATCCAGATCCTGGAAGATTGGGTTATCGAAGGCTACGTAATATCATCGGATAAGGCAGGTAACTTTTTCAGTGTGCTTCATTTTCAGGATGATCCCTTAAACCCTACCGATGGATTTCAGATAGAGATTGACCTTAGGGATTCCCATATATTCTATCCTATGGGAAGTAAGATTTTTATCAAACTAAAAGGCCTGTACTTGGGAAAGAGTAGGGAAGTATTCAAATTAGGCGGAACCTTTATTTCCTTTGGTAACGTGTCCGTTGGTCGTTTGCCGGCCGCAGTCGTAGGAAACCATGTTTTTGTTTCTTGTGATGAAATTGTTGAACCAAGACCTATCTTGGTCACTGTAGATGCCATAGGTGATGCCGTAGCAAACACTTTGGTTACTGTAGAAAATGTAGAATTTTTGGAAGAGGAGTTGGGCCTTCCCTTCGCCACGGAACGTGAGGAAACGGAACGTAATTTGACCACTTGTAATGACAACCAGCTCATCATGCTGAACAGTGGGTTTTCTGATTTCCAGGCTCAAGCTCTTCCAGAGGGAAATGGAAGCGTTACGGGAGTTTTGGTCAAGGACCGGGATGACTTCCAATTGATTATCCGCGATTTGAATGATATCGATTTTAGTGGGAAACGTTGTGAAAACCTGATCGATGAGTTTACCTCGACCCTCATTTTTATTTCGGAACTGGCAGATCCCGACAATAACTCAGGTGCACGTTTTGTAGAATTGTACAATGCCGATTCCCAACCCTTAAGTTTAAGGGGATGGGCATTACGAAGATATACCAATGCCAATACCGAGGTCAGTTCATCCTTAGATCTTTCCGAACTTACTATTGCGGCCGGGAGCACGGTTGTAATTTCCCCAAATGCCGAGGAATTTGAAATAGTATACGGCTTTAAACCCGATTTAGGGGTAAGGACCAACAGTCCTGCAGACTCCAATGGCGATGACAACTTGGAATTGGTAGATCCCTTTGGAGCTGTTATCGATATTTTTGGGGTTATAGGGGAAGATGGTAGCGGGACCAATCATGAATTTGAGGATGGCCGCGCGGTACGCAACTTGAATATTATGAATGGAAATCCCATGTATACTTTTAGCGAATGGACCATTTATAATGATTCCGGTGAGGCCGGGACCATAGATTTACCCCAAAACGCCCCGGAAGACTTTGGCCCTGGAAAAAGGGATTAACTGTGTTATTCTCTGATTAATATCAGTTGCTTTACCGCGCTAAGGACAAGTGGGATAGTGCCTTTTCGGACGATTTTGGCAAAAACAAGACAGACACAAGCCTCTGGCTTATAAAAAGCATACTCAGTTTGGGAGAAACCATATAAAAATGCCGGTTTCCTTTAAAAAAGAAGACCCGAAAAAATTACGCTACGTCTTGTAGCACATTTACCAAATCCTGTGGGGATAACGGTTTAAGGATGTAATTGTTTACCATCTTGTAATTGCGTATCCGCTCCAGGTCCCTGGGATCTACGGACGAGCTAATGATATAAATAATGACCTTTTTGCCATCCGGGTTCGGGATTTTTACAAAATCCTCCAAAAACTCCCAGCCATTCATGATAGGCATGTTCAAATCCAGAAATAGAACTTCGGGAAGATCTTCCCCTTTGGCGATCAGTTCCTTTAAGCCATCAATGGCATCCTGGCCATTATTGAACACCAAAATATTATCACAAAAATCGACCTCCTTCATAATCCTTCTGGTTCCATAGATGAAAATCGGATCATCATCGATAATACAGGTGCGTTGAATTTTTTTTAATTCCATCATAGCGTTCTTTTTTAGTTTACTTGAAAAAATATCTTGAAAGTGGTACCAATACCAACCTTACTTTCCACTGTTATTCGCCCGTTCATGGCCTCTATTTGGTTTTTGGTGATAAACAGTCCTATGCCTTTGGCATCCTTGTGCTTATGAAAAGTTTTGTACATGCCAAAAAGCTTGTCCCCATGTTTCTCCAAATCTATCCCCAGACCGTTGTCCGAAAAGGAGACCTGTATCGTATCATTTGTTTTTGATGCCGTAATTTTAAGGCACAACTCCCTTTCGGGTGAGCTGTATTTAATGCTATTGGTAAACAAGTTTAGAAAAATACTATCCAAATAGGCCGGTATTCCAACAATGTTCAAAGTAGTCGGCACTTGAATGGAACAACGCGCCTTTTTTTCCCTGAGCAACACGCCCAAGTTCTTCTTTACATCTTTTATAGTCCCTAAAAGATTTACCGGGATCATTTCTTCCAATACTCCTGCCTTTACCTGAACCACATCATTTAAATGGAGGACCGTTTCATTGAGACTTTCTGAGGCATCCAATAACATGCCCATCAAATTTCTTTGTTCTTCCTCGTTTTCTTCCTTATTTAGGAAACCGGTTAACATGGAAAGATTACTCGAATGAGACCTTAGATTATGGGATACGATATGGGCAAAATTCAGTAAACTATCATTCTGTTCACTGGTTACGTCCAAAAGTTTTGTCAATTTGTCCTGTACTTCGATCCGAGAGGAAATATCCACAACTTGGGAGATAAAATGGGATAACTCACCTTTAATGTTCTTTACGGCGGTCACCGTGAGTACAGCGGAAACGATACCGCCTTTTTTATGAAAATAGCGTTTTTCTATTTGATAACTTTTTCGTTTGCCATCAATGAGTTTGCGCAGCAGTTTTAAATCAATATCCAAGTCGTCCGGGTGGGTAATATCCTGAAAAGTAAGTTTCAAAAGTTCGGATTTTCGATAACCGAGGCTTTTGCATAAGCTTTTGTTTACCTGTATCCATTTTCCGTCAAGTCCTACAATGGCCATACCTACCGCGGAATTTTCAAAGGCACCTTCAAAAGATTCTTGACTACGAAGTAGTTCCAATTGGGTGTTCTTTAATTTTGTAATGTCCCAATTGGCACCAATCATACGCAGCGGATTGCCCTCTTCGTCCCTTTTCACGGTAGATTTCGCTTTGATGTGCTTAATCTCGCCATCGGAGAGCACCACACGAAATTCAGTATTAAATTCTTTTACGCCCGCCAAGGCCATGTCCAATTCCTTTAGACTTTTGTCCTTATCATCCGGATGTACACAAGCCTCCCAGGCTTCAAAGGCACCGATAAAATCCTTTTTGGCAACGCCATACAAGTCATACATATTATCGTCCCAAACCAGTATGTTGTCCACAACATTATAGTCCCAAATACCAATTTTGGCCGCACCGGTGGCAATGGCCAATCTATCCGATACTTTTTGGTATTCCAGAATGGCTCTTTTCCTTTCGTCAATATCTTGGAACGTCCCATAAATGCGGATACATTTGCCATTAATGATTTCCGCCTCCCCTTTGGCCCTTACCCAAAGCTCTTTACCTTTTGTGGTGACGATTTGTAGTTCAGTATCCCAAGGCGTACCATCCTTCATGGCCCTACTGACCAAAAAGGTTATCGTATCGCGTGATTTTCCTTGCTTGTAAAAATTGATTCCCTCCTCCAGGTTGGGAACATAATCCTCGCTAACTTCATGGATTTCCCGTGTAACCTGGGTCCAGTACACCCTATTGGATATCAAATCTACCTCCCAACCTCCAATGCGCGCCACACTCTTGGCCTTCATCAGTAATTCTTGGCTTCTTTTTTCTTCGGTAATATCCTCCTGAACTATAATGAGTCCTCCTATGCTTTCATCTTCTTCCCTCCAGGCGTTTATTTTCCATTTCAGCCATTGTACAGACCCATTGGGATGTATTAGTTTAAAGCCCGTATTTGCATCAGGCCTTCCCTCTAGGCACTCCTTGTGTATGCTTTTTAGTTCCTCCGGAATATCCGGGATTACATCATAATACGATCTTCCTATGATTGAGGAGTGGCCATTGGCGAATTCTTCCAACCATGTTTTGGAGTGGCTTATGAAACGCATATTGAAGTCTACAATGGCTACGGAGGCAGGGGAATCTTTAATAAGGAAGTTTATGGGTAATGTTTCCAAATTAACGATGTTTAGTTGGTTAAAAATACAATTTATTTGAATAACGTAAGAAATTACATAAAAATTGTCAGAATTGTAAATAGTTGTTTTATCGGAATATGAACACTGGAACTAGGGTTTAGACTATGAAATCGTTTTACCTTGATACATAGATTGGAATACTGTTTTGCAAAATTTCCAACCTCAGATCTCTTTATAGATCTGATAGTTTTTTATACATTTAGTACCCATGGAAAAGGAGGAAATTTTTTTTAAGGAAATACGAGATGGTAATTTGGAAGCCATAACAAAAATGATCGCTTCGAATCCGGATGTGGTCAATAGTAAAGACCAGCGGGGATCCACCCCCCTGATTTTGGCCACATACTACGGTCAAGATGGTATTACCGAGTTATTATTGGATAAAGGGGCAAAAATAAATGCAGTGGATGCTTCTGGAAATACAGCCTTAATGGGCGTATGTTTTAAGGGATTTATCGCTGTAGCCCAGAAATTGTTGGAAAGAGGGGCAGATGTGAATCATCAAAATGCTATGGGGGCCACGGCTCTTATTTATGCCGCGACTTTTCATCAAAAAGAAATTACCGAGATGCTCTTGGCCCAAGGAGCAAATACCGCTATAAAGGATAACAGAGGCCATACGGCCTTGGATCACGCTAAGATGCAAAAGGCACCTGCATTGGTGGATTTATTGGAAAATACGCCTCAATGAAGGATTCCGATCAGCTAAACCTCGTTAAACGCATACAAGCATTGTCCGATACAGGTCTGGTCTATTGCCAGAACGAGTACGACCGGGAACGGTTCGAGGAACTAAGGGATATAAGCCTAAGACTGTTGGCGACTATGGCCGATCATCCGCTTTCCGTATTGCAGGATTTTTACATGCCGGTAACAGATTATCCCACACCAAAAGTGGACGTTCGAGGTTTTGTGTTAAATGATGCAAAGGAAGTGCTCATGGTCAAGGAAAGTGAGGATGATAAATGGACCATTCCCGGGGGCTGGGCCGATGTGGGCTATTCACCCTCGGAAGTCGTCGTAAAGGAAATCGAAGAAGAAACAGGGTTCAAAACCAATGCAGTTCGATTATTGGCCATTTATGATAAAAAGTGCCATCCCCATCCTCCCCAACCTTTTTATATTTACAAATTAAATTTTCTCTGTAAGATATATGGCGGGGAGCTAAAACCTAGTTTTGATATTAAGGACGTTGGATTTTTTCCCATAGACCGGCTTCCCGAGTTATCTGAGGATAGAATTCTCAAAAGCCAATTGAAACAGCTGTACAAGCTGGTAATGGAGGATGACTCTAAAGCATATTTTGATTGATTGCAATGGCAAAGGAATTGACAATAACCTTGGTGCAATCCCCACTGTTCTGGGAAAACCCTGAACGGAACAGGGAGATGTTCTCCAAAAAATTGGACGCTATTTCAAATGAGGTAGACCTTATCATTCTTCCCGAGATGTTTACTACGGCATTTACCATGCAACCTAAGAACATTAAGGAAGAAGAAGGAATAAAAACGGTAAAATGGATGCAAAGGCAAGCGGCCAAGAAAAACGCGGCCCTGGTTGGTAGTATGGTATTCCAGGAAGATGGAAGGTATTTTAATCGTTTACATTTTGTTGAACCCGATGGTGGTTTCCATACGTATGATAAAAGGCACACCTTTACCCTTGCCGGTGAGGATAAGGTCTATAATGCCGGAGAAAAGAAAGTTTTGGTGGAGTACAAGGGATTCCGGTTCTATCCCTTGATTTGCTATGACCTTCGGTTCCCGGTATGGAGCCGAAATACGGAGAATTATGATGCGCTCCTCTACGTGGCCAATTGGCCCAAGCCTCGAATTACAGCTTGGGATACCCTGTTAAGGGCACGTGCCATAGAAAATATGGCGTATTGTATCGGGGTAAACAGGATAGGACAGGACGACACAGGCCATGCATATGTAGGCCATTCCGCCGTATATGACTGTTTGGGAAATCAACTTGTATTTTCGGATAAGGAGACTGTCCTTCATACAACTTTGCGTAAGGAACACATTGAGACCACGCGGAACAAGTTAAAATTTCTGGACGATAGGGACCATTTTATTCTGGAATGATAAATGTCTGTTCCAACTCCCAGTTGGCCCTTACTTCGATGACATCGGGGTAATAGGTTACCCTTTCGGGTTGTATTCTTTCAAGATAATTCCCCGTATCCCATTTTTGATTGCCATTTCCATCAAAAATGATACGGACCAGGTATTTGGAAGGCTCTAGGGCATTAAATTCGAAAATTTGGGGTTTTGGGGCATAGATTTCCCGTTTTGTCTTGCCCTTTTCATCCGTTAACTGAACGATGAGGGGATACGCCAAACTATCTGTGGTAACGCTAAACCTGAGATTTCCAAAATCGGCCAGACTTTTGGTAGAAAGGTTATAGCTCAAAGTATCGTTAGTTTGCCCAAAAAAATCGGTAATTGCGCCAGGCAGCATCCTTAGGGCATAGTTTTCATTGGGCTCTATTTCAAAGTCAAAATTTATCCTGTTCTCAACACTGTCCAGTGCCACGGTATACAAAACGGGGACAGAATCTTTTTTTAGCATACCCATTTGTAAGGTGTCCAAAGCGACCAGAGGTGTGGTAGCATTTATGTAAAATGGCTCGTTGAATGACAGGGCCCCGCGTTGGTTGGGATTTAGGGTCAAGGAATCTATTCCTACCTTCCTGCTTTTCACGGTAAATGTATCAATAACCTTAAGAGTTTCATTGGTTACGGTGAAGATAAGGGAATCCATTTCAAATGGTGTGAACCAAAAATTGAGGGTGTCCTTGTCCTGTTCCTTTAAGATCTTGGTTCTAACGGTATCCGGCAAGTCGCTCAGAAGATCTATATGAACGTCTTTCCCATCACCATAGTATCCAAAAATTATTTTGTTCCTTGCCGCAAAGCTTGGTACCGAGCTGCTATAATTAGGGATTTCCTTGAATAAGGTGAGCAAGTATGTGGAATCCGTAGGTAGGGTAACCGTATCCTGGATGAAGGCGATTTTATCCAAATTTTGATCAAAAAGATTGTTCTTTCCTTCGTCTTTTAGACCAAATAAGGCATATTGGCCCTCCTTTAAATTTTTTAAAGTAAAGATTACGGCACTATCCAATGTGTTTGTGATATAGTTTGGAGGCCTTTGATAGATTGTGGAATCCGTATAGGCGGTGTCCAGTTCATACAGCATTACGCTTATGAACTCATCAGCTTTTCTATTAAAGGCATCTTTAACAACACCCAATACAGTCAATGAATCGATATAGTCGCCTGTGGAAAACACATAGGTTAAAAAGCTATTCGGATTTCCCTCATTATTGTCCGTAATACTTTGTCCAAAATTCAGGGTGTAGGTGGTATTCTCCTTTAGGGTATCCTTGAACTTTATTTCCACGACCCTGTCAGCTCCTCCTTGTGGGGATATTTCAGGGAGATATTTCAAAGGAGGGGAGACAATGAGTTGCTCTTGAATATCCTCCAACTTCACATACTCGTCAAAATATAACTTTATCTCCTGGGCATCAAAGTTGATGGTCATATTCTCAGGTTCCGCCCGTAACAAAACCGGAGGGTCTATATCCTTAGGGCCGCCGGTCGGATTGCCCCTTCTTGCACATTGCAAAAAAGCGGCAATGGCAAAGAACAAAAAAATACAAGCCAATATGCGTCGTAACATTGGGGATAGTATAGCGCAACAAAGAAACAATTTATTTTATTAGGGTACAACGGCGATACTGGTTAGATATATGTTAATGCCCTTGGCCTCCATGAGGGCCCTTGCACAGAGTTCCATGGTAGCCCCAGTGGTAATAACGTCATCTACCAAAAGCACATTTTTGTTTTCCAATACGGATGCATCGGTAAGGGTGTAAAGGGCCTTGTTTCCTTGCCATCTGGCTATTCTGCCTTTTTTGGTCTGTGTCTTGGTATTGGCCGTTTTAACGAGTATATGATCCACATATTCCGCTTCGAGGTGATAGGCAATTTTTCCTGCAAATAGGGTCACTTGGTTATACCCACGTTGTCGCAATTTTTGTTTATGAAGCGGAACCGGGACAACGGCATGAATGTTTGTATCAAAGGTTTCTTTTAGGACTTGGCCATACCAATCACCTAAGAAAGCCCCTATTTGCTCCTGGTTTCGATATTTTAGATGATGGATCAGGTTTTTTACGATGCCTATTTCCGAATAAAACAAAAAAGAACTGGCCTTTTTTATGTTAATTCTACCATAAAAGATACGGTCAACGGCATTTTCGGCGTTAAAGGTGTATTCGGTGAGCGGTATTTGGTTCCGACAAACTGTACACAGATATTGCTCTCCGCCCGATAAATGTGCATTACATCCAAAACAGACCTTGGGCAATAGGAGGGTGTTTATATCATTTATTATATTTGATAGCTTGGAGCGGAACAAATCTTATATACTTTAACCTACTAAAGCTTACTTGCTCTGATGGATGGTCAAGATAATAAATTCAACTATAAAATAATCCTTACTGCTTTGGCGGCGGTGATTATAGGTATTCTTATTGCCTTCTATTACAGCTATGCCCAATCCCAAAGCCAAATCGACTTTTTAGAGCAGGAAAAGGAGCTTTTGGTTAAGGACCTTACCTTAATGAAGGCAGATGTTGATCGACTTTCCGCGCTCAACGAGGTCAACGAAATTGAATTGCAGGATTCCAGATATCGTGTACAGCAGTTATTGGACTCGGTTGGAAGGCTTAATTTTACCGTGGATAGATTACGGGAATACAAAACCGAACTTCGTAGACTGGAGGCCAAGAACGATAGTCTTAAGCTTAAAAACAACTTCCTGAGATACAACAATATGTTGCTATCCGATAAGTATGAGGAAACACGAAAGCAAATAGAGGAACTAAGGACCAAAAGCAATTCCTTGGCAGAAGCGGAAGCTCTGCAGCGCAGGAAGATCCAGGAACTGAATAAGGAACTGAAGAGCAAGCGGTATTTGACATTGAGAGGCTCGGAAGGAATAGGCTTTCGATTAAGAAGCGGAAAACCCATACGGACCAATAAGGCATCGACCATAGAAAAACTAAGGGGCTGTGTTACCATCATGGCCGATCCCAATATCATAAACACCGAAAAGGTAATTTACTTCCAGTTTTTAGGCCCCAACATGGGGGTCATAGAGGATAATGCCAATACCATTTCCGTAAATGGAAACATTTACAGCAAGCGTGTGGAGGTCGTCTTTACAGGGGAACAGAAAAATATTTGCGACTTCATAACCCTTCCCGAGGGGTCCTTGGAAGGGGGCACATATACCCTTAATGTTTTCGAGGACGAACGTCTCCTGGCCTCTTCCGAATTTCAATTGAAATAATTAGCACTTTTTTAGGGTAATATTCTATTTTTGCCGAATGGCAAAACAAGATGACGATTTAAGACGGGTAATCTCGCATGCTAAGGAATACGGCTATGTATTCCAATCCAGCGAGATATATGACGGTCTAAGTGCCGTTTATGATTACGCCCAGAATGGCGTGGAACTCAAAAAAAATATACGGGAGTACTGGTGGAAGGCCATGGTGCAGCTCAATGAAAATATCGTTGGTCTGGATGCGGCCATTTTTATGCACCCTACCACTTGGAAAGCCTCGGGCCACGTGGATGCTTTCAACGATCCGTTAATAGACAACAAGGATTCAAAAAAAAGATATCGGGCCGATGTTTTGGTGGAGGAACATGTAGCCAAGATCGAGGCCAAAATCGAAAAGGAGGTGGCAAAGGCCGCCAAACGTTTTGGGGATAAATTTGATAAGGAACAATTTTTGGCCACCAACACGCGGGTGGTCGATTATCAGGAACAGGCAACCACCATATTAAAACGTTTAGGGAAGTCCTTGGAAAAGGAGGACCTGGCGGATGTGAAAAAGCTCATTGAGGAATTGGAAATCGCCTGCCCCATGTCCGGATCAAGAAATTGGACGGAGGTAAAACAATTTAACCTTATGTTCGGTACCAAATTGGGCGCTTCCGCCGATACGGCCACCGATTTGTATCTCCGCCCGGAAACGGCCCAAGGAATTTTCGTCAACTTTTTGAACGTGCAGAAAACAGGGCGGATGAAGATTCCCTTTGGTATCGCACAAACCGGAAAAGCTTTCCGTAACGAAATCGTGGCGCGGCAGTTCATTTTCCGAATGCGTGAGTTCGAGCAGATGGAAATGCAGTTTTTTATTAAACCGGGTACCCAAAAGGAATGGTATGACAAGTGGAAGGAAAATCGCCTAAAGTGGCATTTGTCCCTAGGAATGGGCGAAGAAAACTATCGCTTTCACGACCATGAAAAGCTGGCACATTACGCAGATGCTGCCGCTGATATCGAATTCCGTTTCCCAATCGGGTTCAAGGAATTGGAGGGAATCCATTCCCGAACCGATTTCGATTTGGGAAGTCATGAAAAATATTCCGGTAAAAAATTGCAATATTTTGACACGGATACCCGAGAAAGTTATGTCCCTTATGTAATAGAGACCTCCATAGGTTTGGATCGGATGTTCCTCTCCGTTTTTAGTCATTCGCTACAGGAAGAGGAGTTGGAGAATGGTACCTTCCGGACGGTATTGCGGCTACCCGCGGTATTGGCCCCAACCAAGGCCGCTGTATTGCCCTTGGTCAAAAAAGATGGTCTTCCGGAAATTGCCCGTAAGATCATTTCCGATTTAAAATGGGATTTCAATGTGGCCTATGACGAAAAGGATGCCGTAGGCAGAAGGTACCGACGGCAGGATGCCGCGGGCACCCCGTTTTGTATTACCGTGGATCATCAGACCTTGGAAGATGATACGGTAACCCTACGCCACCGGGATACTATGGAACAGCAACGTATTAAGTTGGCCGAGGTAAAATCCATTATTGCCAAAGAGGTAGATATGCGGGAGTGGTTATTAAAGATATAGTATTCTCTTTACAAAACTGTTTTTGTTGATTATAACCATAGCTCTGCTATAACCCGGCCTTTTTTATAAGAGATCGAGGGGGGCTTTTTCCTTATTCACCAAGTTCTTTACTAACAAATTGAATGGCTTTGATGAAGCACCAAAGCCGTTATTAGTTTTTGTTAGCAAGCGTATGCATACTTATTATCCCATTTTACTTTAGGTTTTAGATTGGTTATTCGGTTATCAAACCCGATAACCACGTAACACTATGTACACCCGTCATCGGAAACGCTGTTTCGTGACTACCCTCAATAACTACATGCTCTATGGATAAACCATTATCGTTTCTAGCTTTCAACGAATTAACAAATTCACTTATTGGCTCGTGCAGCTCCTCCTCCTCCAAAGTGCCGTTTGAAATAAAGACGTTGACATTGAGCCTTTTACTTTTAAACTCCACGTTATGCTCTCCCTTATGAAGTATTTGAACTGATGGGCTGCCAAGAATATAGTTTTTGAAAGTATCAGGCTGCTTCATTATTATATAAGCGCCAAATAATCCGCTTAGGGAATAGCCAAAATAAGAACGATTATTGGGGTTCGTACGATAGTTCTTTTCTATGTAATTAAAAACATTATTGCGAATAAAATCCAAGTGATTATCGGCTTGGCCAAACTGCAATTTTGGGTGATCCGGGTGGGTTGTTTTCCAGAACGAGTAATCTTCAAATCGACTGGCATGAACCCCATATTTTTGCTTTACATCTTCCTCTATATCCTTCCGCCAGGAAATTCCAACCAAAATAGCATCTTTCATTATGTACTCAGTGGAACCGGATAATATTTCAATGTGCCACATGGCATCGGTAAAATAAAGCACGGGATATTTGATATCACCGTTTTCCGAATATCCCTCTGGCAACTTGATATAAAGTTCATATTGCCTGTCATTTTTGGCATCCTTTATCGGGATAACCCGTATCCGAGGCAATTCCAAATGGGAACTTTCTGCTATTTGTGTAGTATCGTTTACAATACTTTCTTGGGCAGAGACAGTGTTAAGCGATATGATAATCAGAATTATTAATTCACTGGTTTTCATGTTTTCTTTCTTATAAATGAGTTAGTTTCTCATTGGTTTAATTAGAAAACAAATGTAATTCCCGGGGGGTTACCAGTCTTGTAAAATCTTGCTATTCTTTTTATAGTCTCCAGGAGTTACCCCAACGTATTTTTTGAAACTATGCGTAAAATGACTTTGGTCATAAAACCCTGATTCAAGGGCAATTTCTACCAAAGGCGCATCCGTATAAAAAAGTTTTTTTGAGTTTTCTATTCTAATAGTGGTTAGATATTCCAAAGGTGTTAAACCAATGCTCTTTTTAAAGCTTTTTTGTAGTTTAAATTTATTCACTTTAAACTTTTGCTGTAGCATCTCTAAAGTGATCGATTGGCTATAATTTAGGGACAAATAGTTTAGAATATCATCAAAAGGTTCATCGACATTTTTTTGAAAATAAGATCGTTTAACATCATTCAAAGTATTCAAAAAAAGATTTTCAAGGATTTTAAAAATTGATGCTTCGTTTATGTCAAACTCACTGTTCCCATATGATATAAAATAAGGAAAGCTTGCTAGATGGAAATAATCAACATTTATTTTCTTTGAAACATTTTTGATGACGTCATTGCTTATATAAAGCGCCTTATAAGTCCAAGCACTGTTTTTATTGCTCCAGTTTTTATGAATTGAATAAGGGGGAATTAGTTGGAAAGCATTTTTACTAACCAAAAAATTTGTATCGCCAAATGCAATGTTTTCGCTTCCGTATTCGAGATAAGCGAGACTCCAACATTGATGAAAATGAAAAGGGAAGTGTTTACCAATAAAAGTAGCGGATTTAAGTTCAACACCATCTAACATTGTTAATTTTATTGTCTTCACCTTGTTTACGTCCATCATTTCAATTGGCAGTTAAGTATTTGTTTTTCTTGACAAAGACAGTATTTAGAGATACAATTGTGAGTATTTATAATTTTATTTTCCCTCTTTTTGAAAATAGGTTAGGTAACGGTCTCGTATAACCGTCAGTTACGGGTTTTAAGTTATTATTTTTTGGTTTATCACAAGCCTTAGCAATTCCGAGTGGATTCGGACGTAGTCGAATCCGCCGTAATTGCGGTTATACAATGTTGCCCACAGTATTTTATTCTGTTTCCGTTTCTCCAACTTTGTATTGTCTTTCAAATAAACGTACTTTTCTTTCCTCAAATCTTCCTCTACCATATCCGTGGTACATTGCAATGGAAAAATAAATAACAGCTATCGTACTAAATATTATCGAGAAATAAATATTTTCAAATTCCGAATATTCTAATGTCGTTTCGTTGACCAAGAACTTAAATCCGATTACTAGCCAAATTGCTACAAAGAATCTACTTATTATTTCATTGATTTTTGTAACAGAAAAAGTTTTATCTGTAGTAACTATTTTATAAAGAGGTCCAGTTATTTCTTCTTCTAATAAATCAACGTGAATTTCCCAATGTCTTTGCCAAGTTTTACTTCCAATATTTATGAATGCCCAAGCCAAGGATGTTACAAATCCAATACATATTACGTAATACAAAACCTCTTTATTCTCCAAATAAAAATCAGAACCAATAACACTAAAGTAACCAGCAAATGAAGCCACTTGAAATGCCCAAAAATAATTTGCTCTTTTCCAATAGTTTTCAATTTCGAAATTCTTTGCCTCCC
Source organism: Ulvibacterium sp. (assembly GCF_028285715.1). Lineage (GTDB taxonomy): Bacteria > Bacteroidota > Bacteroidia > Flavobacteriales > Flavobacteriaceae > Ulvibacterium. The sequence continues at coordinate 147,368 of NZ_JANQOO010000016.1, read as the reverse complement.
AAGCCTTCTCGTAAGCTTTCTTTTTTTGTTCTTCAGTTAATTTCCCAAATATTTCAGTTTTATATTTTTCTTCGGATATTTCAATTAACGCATTTTCATCAGCTCTATAGAAGAACTTTTTAACTGATTCTATTTGGTCTATTAGTTTGTGGATATTCATTTCAATATTGTGGGCAACAATTGTGTATAGATCATGATTTATACATCTTTTCTATGTGGAACTAAGATAATCAAAAACCAAACCGTATTCTATGTGCTTTGTACCAAGCCATAACAAATCTTAATATCCACATAACGCAAAAAAATAACGGCACTCCGAATTGTAAGGATAAGAATCCTACTTTTAGAAAGAAATAGGAACATAACCACTTAAAAATAAAATTAGAGATGGATTCTACACACAACGGTCAGGGCGACATAAGCAAATGCCCATTTTTAAATGGGGAGTTAAACCAAGCTGCTGGTGGGGGTACTACCAACCGCGATTGGTGGCCCAACTCCTTAAATCTGAACATTCTACGCCAACATTCCAATTTGGCCGATCCCATGGATGAGGATTTTGACTATGCCGAGGAATTCAAATCGTTGGATTTGGCAGCGGTAAAAAAAGACCTCACGGATTTAATGACCAATAGCCAGGACTGGTGGCCGGCAGATTACGGACATTATGGACCGTTCTTTATTCGCATGGCATGGCATGCCGCTGGAACCTATCGCATTGCCGATGGCCGCGGTGGTGGAGGAACCGGGGCCCAGCGTTTTGCCCCTTTGAATAGTTGGCCGGACAATGCCAATCTGGACAAGGCCCGTCTATTGCTTTGGCCCATAAAACAGAAATATGGCAAGAAAATCTCCTGGGCAGACCTGTTGATTCTAACGGGTAATGTGGCTCACGAATCCATGGGCTTGCCCATGTATGGTTTTGCCGGAGGCCGTGAGGATATCTGGCAGCCCGAAGAGGATATTTACTGGGGTTCGGAGGCCGAATGGTTGGGGAACAAAGCCCGGTATTCGGATAAAGGTGAATTGGAAAATCCTTTGGGAGCGGCCCATATGGGATTGATCTATGTAAATCCCGAAGGCCCGAATGCCAATCCGGATCCTGTTGCCGCAGCACATGACATTCGCGAAACTTTTGGTCGCATGGCCATGAACGACTATGAGACCGTAGCCTTGATTGCGGGAGGCCATACCTTTGGCAAAACACACGGTGCCGCCAGCGATGCCGAATTTGTAGAAGCGGAACCTGCCGGAGCTTCCATTGAAATGCAGAGTATGGGCTGGAAGAACAACTTTGGGAGCGGTAAAGGTGCCGATACCATTACCAGTGGTCTGGAAGGGGCTTGGACGGATACGCCCACAAAATGGAGCCATAAATTCTTCGAAAACCTGTTTGGTTACGAATGGGAACTGACCCAAAGTCCGGCAGGGGCACACCAATGGAAACCTAAGGATGGAGCCGGTGCCGGTACGGTACCTGATGCCCACGACCCGGAAAAACGAAACGACCCTTTTATGTTGACCACGGATCTGGCCTTGCGCATGGATCCGGACTACGAAAAGATTTCACGGCATTTCTACGAGAACCCGGATGAATTTGCGGATGCCTATGCAAAGGCCTGGTTTAAGTTGACCCATAGGGATATGGGACCGGTTTCCCGTTATCTGGGGCCAGAGGTGCCCCAGGAAGAGTTGATATGGCAAGATCCCATACCTGCCGTAGATCATGAATTGATCAATGCAAATGATATCGCCGACCTTAAAGCCAAGATTTTGGATTCCGGGCTATCCATTTCACAATTGGTGGCTACAGCTTGGGCCTCGGCCTCAACTTTTCGTGGTTCCGATTTCCGTGGAGGGGCCAACGGTGCCCGCGTGCGCTTGGCACCACAAAAAGACTGGAAAGTGAACAATCCTGCCCAATTGGCCAAGGTGTTGGAGGTCTTGGAAGGTGTTCAAGCCACATTCAATGCAACCCAAACTGGAGGCAAAAAAGTTTCGCTGGCGGATTTAATTGTTTTAGGTGGGAGTGCTGCTGTGGAAAAGGCCGCAGAGAATGCCGGTGAAGCTATATCAGTACCTTTTACACCAGGACGTACCGATGCCAGTGCAGAGCAGACCGATGCAGAATCCTTTGAAGTGCTTGAGCCTCAAGCGGACGGATTCCGAAACTATGCAAGAACCAAGTTTTCCGTAGCTACGGAGGAATTGTTGGTGGACAAGGCGCAATTGATGACCTTGACCGCTCCGGAAATGACCGTTTTGGTAGGTGGAATGCGTGTATTGGATACCAATTTTGATAAATCGCACAATGGCGTATTTACCCATAAACCGGAAACGCTCACGAATGACTTTTTTGTAAATCTACTAGACCTGAACACCGAATGGAAAGCGGTTTCCGAGGATGAGGAAATATTCGAGGGACGCGACCGCAAAACAGGCGATTTAAAATGGACCGCTTCCAGGGTAGATCTTATTTTTGGATCCAACACGGAACTTAGGGCCATTGCCGAAGTATATGGTTGCCACGATGCCCAAAAGAAATTTGTAAGGGACTTTGTTGCGGCTTGGAACAAAGTAATGAACTTGGACCGATTTGATTTGAATTAGTAAAATTGATATGTAGGTGTAAAGCATCCCACCACTCGGTGGGATGCTTTTTTTGACAGCACTACATAACAAAACAGGGTCTTAAAGTTGAAATGGCAAATCCACCATAAAAGGAGGATTATAAAGGAAACACTAATTCGTTAGGCCATATCTGGATTTTAAGTATTCCAGTATATGGGCCATTTCGGAATCATCCAGAGGTCTCTCGTATAGCAACAAACGGGCAATTTCACCATCAAAAGACTCCGACCCGGGATGGTTGGTGGCATCCCTTTCCGTCCCAATGGCCAATTTAGAGGGGTTGGAATGGATATTTACCGGATATTCTCCAGAGGCCACAGGTTTTATTTCATTTACAAAGAGCTCTATTTCTACATGGCCCGTGCCCGATCCCATTCTTGCGGCGATGATATAATATGTATTCGGTTCCAGTTGTATTCCGGTGATTTTTGGATTGTTCTGGTCAAATCGCCCAAAAGTGACGCCATTGCGCGAACCACACCACACTGTAAGGTCGTCGTTAAGGCTACCCCATATTCCTTCATAATTGCCCCCATTTCTCAAGTTCCCTAAAAATGAATTCACATCCTTTAAACGATGCAATCCAAATTCCGTCGGTTCCGTACTACTTTGCGTCCTATAGGGTTTTAGTACCGTAAACCAAGTATAACCGCTTCCCGTTACCAAGTAATCAAAGGTATCCTCTTTTCCATTTACCAGCTCGTCCTCTTCAAATACTATGGCATTGTGTCCCGCTATTTCTTGGATGTTCTTTTTAAGCTTAGGCCTTCCGGATCCCGGATCGGTAATTCGCACACCATAATCATTGGGAGTAAAATCTTGGGCTTCGCTAAGTGCAACACCATTGGTCCATTTCAATACTTCTTCCTTTTCATTGGTAACCACATTATGGTCCGCATCCAAATCTAGAATTAGGCCGTCCAATGCAGGTTTCGTTTTATCCTTTGCATTGTGGGCCGCCCATTGGATACCTCCTTCAATAAGTCTTTGATAATCGACATTTTGATAAACCTCGACAGTATGGCCCAAAGAGGTGAAAAAAGACCGACCCCCGTCAAAATATTGGTACCATGTAAAGGGATGATCACCCATTTTTAAACTGGAATCGGCCTGGTACGAATTCTCATCCAGTGATAAAAGTACATTGACCCTACCACGGGGGTTGGATGAAAAATAATGCCACTCGTCCTTTATCCGCCATTTCCTAGGAAGGTGATATGTGCTGTTCTGATCGGAATTTTCAATGACCAGGGTTGCATTTTGTACCTCGGGGTGACCTACCAAGCGCGTCCCTATAAGTTGTTCATACCAAGCTTGGAATTCTTTCTCTTCATGCCAAATGGCACCTGCGCAATGAATCCCCACAAAGCCTCCGCCATTTCTAATAAAATTCTGAAGCGCCTGTCCCTGTGATTTAGAGAAAATGGCACTTTCCGTACCACAATTGTTATTGAAGATTACAACATCCGTCTTTAAAAGTCGGGATTCGTTCAAGGTATTGGCATCAGCTGTAGAAAAGACTTCCCATCCATTTTTCTTGCCAAGCGATTCCACCAATAGCAAGGCTTCCTCCTTTGAATCGTGCTGGTATCCGCTATCGGCTTGAAAATTAAGGATTCGAATGGTCTCCTGCCCGATTAAAATTGGTGAACTTAGGAAGAAAAGCGTAAGAAAAGCTAGCCTGTTCATAGAATTGGACATCAGCGTTTCATTGAAAAGATTGCAGGGGCACTTTCAGTACCGCTCGCATTAATGGCCTTAATGGTATAGGAGTCTTCTCCAAGTGAATTTCCAATATTGAATTTGGTCCCATATACCTGATGGATAAATTCACCTTTTTGATAAACATTGTACCCCACAACCCAGCTACCTTTTGTGGAATCGGTGGAAGCTTCCCAATGGATGCTATGTTCCCCATCCCTTGAAACTAATCGTACATTTTTTGGAGTGGTCGGGGGAGAGGTATCCAAATCGGGAACAGCACCCATCATCAATGCCTCAATTTCGGCCGCTATCGCGTCATCTTCCCTATTTTTCTGGATATGCCCCTGTTTTCTATCGATGTTAGGGTCCCAGAGGCATTCTCCATTTTTGGATAGGGTAATCTTGCCATTGGTGTATGCCCTATAGTTATTGGCCTCCCCACGGATAGCATAGTGCAGGGCACATTGATCATTGCTATGGCGCGAAATGTCGTCCGCACCACCACGATATTCAAAATGACGCTCATAACTTTTGCGGACAATTTGATTTTCCGGTAGCTTCTTCAGTCCCTGTCCGGTAATGACATTGCCATTATTGGCATTGTGGTAGTCCCCGTTGCCATTTTCCCAACCTGAGGCTATAAAAGGGGCAGGGCAATTCTCGATAACGTAACGGCACATTCGATTTCGTTCAGGTCTCAAGCAGGACCAGTCCGTATAGGAACAGAGTGCATCCGCCCCGCCCCAATTGGTTCTGTCCAAGCCTTTGTTATTTAAGAAGTTTCCACCCATGGTGGCTACGAGCTTTACTTTGTCCCTTACCAGTTCCACCCCGGTCTTGTCACTAAACTCGTCCGGACCGGATTGCAGTAGACCATAAAAATTATGCATGGTCCCGATAATGACTACCGTAATACTGGTGTCCTTGGCACTCTCCAAAATCTCACGATACAGTTTTACCCCATCAAGAGAATCCTCCCAGTTCTGTAGTTCCCGGGGATAGTCCTTGGCAATATGATAGTCATAGGTATTTTCAGTGGCATGTATTTTTTTGGAATACCCCTTATAGTCGCCTACGGGAATGGCCTTCCTATTATAGAAATAGTTGATGGAACTAATACATAAGGCGGATTCTTTTTGATCGGTGGAATTGATGATGGCCAAGATATCGCATTCCCCTTGGGTGGCCATGGTCTGAAGCATGGCAATACAACCTACATCGTCCGGATCAAAAGAAGGATCCGTATCCAAGATAACTTTTTCCTGAGCACTTCCCCCAAGGAATGACAGCACTAAAACGGGTATAAATATAAGGTTCTTCATAAGAGTGGTTTTTAGAAATTCCCTAGCATAAAGGCTTCAAGTTCTTTTTCCATTTGAGGGATGTCCTTATCAAGTACTAGATAGGAGTGATTGGAATTTGTTGCTGACTTCCAGATATTGCCGCCGGCTTCATCCGCTATGCAAATGCCGTCAGAAACTTTGTGCCAGTAGTCTCCCAAACCATTCCGGACCGCATACAAAACTGCGGTTTGATCAAATGTGGCATTGTCAATGATCCTTCCCATGAATAAATGATTCATCCAAGGGGCATATTTACTGAAATGGAAGAAGCCCAGGTAAAGCGGGGAGTCCTTGGGAAGGTCATTGAACACCTCGCCCGTTCTTATCTTGGAACCCAGTTCGGCACCGGAAAAGGTTATGGGCAAGTTGAGGTTTTCCAACACATACTTTGTAACACCGGGCATATCCCCGTTAAAATTCCATTCATCCTTACTTGTTGGGAAATTACCGCCCATGATTACAAATTCCCTTACTTTGGCGTGAATCAATTCCGAGCCGGCAAGAGGGGAGAAAGCATCGGGCTTTGAGTCGATCAGTCTTTTAATGTTCATCAAAGGCCCTACGGTAATTAGTACAATACTCTGGTCTTCGCTTCCACCCAGCAATTTCCGATATAGCTCGGTAGCATCCGGAGCGTTGTTATAGGTAACATCATGTTTTAGGTTGTCCGCAATAACCTTGCTATGGTTCCAAGGTGTTTCATGGGGATTGTCCTTTCTTAACCCAATGGGGATATCCGGATTGCCATAATGGGTGTTTACAGCGTCAATAGCACTTACGGCATACTTTTCCACATTCCAACACATGACCGCTAGAAGGTCGATTTCACCTTTGTTTTGAAAATGATTGAGCATGGCCAGGGCTCCCAGATCATCCGCATCGCCTCCAAAATCAGTATCAAAAATAATTTTGGTCTGGGAAAAAATCACCGGACCCCATAATAGAAAAAGGAAACAATAAAATAGTTTGGTTTTCATGACTCTATTGATTTTACGGATTCGCGCTCTATGAAATTGGGTTTTAGCATTTGGTTTTTTACGGTTTCACCGGTCATAAGCTTAAACAAGGTTTCCACAGCCACTTTGCCAATGTCCTGCATGGGTTGTTGTATGGCCGTAAGGGCCGGGGATAACAATTCAAAATAGGGTTGTTCATCAAAGGCAATAAGCGAAACATCTCCCGGAATATGCAAACCGGCCTCTTTAACCGCTTTCATTGCCCCCAATGCAATTTGGTTGTTCAATGCGAAGATTGCCGTAGGGCGATTCCTTTTTTGCAATAGCTCCCGTGTAGACTCATAGCCATTTTGGATGCTATAGCCAGCACCGGAAATCCGAATGAAATTCGATATTTTGTGGTCTTCCATTGCTTTTCGATACCCAAGAATTCTATTTTCATTTACCGAGGTGTGCCCTAGCCCTTGGATGCAGGTAATATTTTGATGCCCCTTTTGGATCAAGAATTTCGTTGCGGAATATGCGCCTTGGTAGTTGTCCGTAGTAACAAAGGGAATAGTTTGGTCCTTGAAATAACGGTCTATCAGCACTACAGGAACTTTGGAATCCTTGATAAAATGGTCATATTTTTTGCCTACGGGCGCCACCAAGAGACCGTCTACTTTTCTGCCCAAAAGAAGATGCAGGGACTCCTTCTCCAAGCTCGTCTCATCCTTGGTATCGCATAATAGGATCATTTTGTCCCTTCTTCGGAGTTCTATTTCTACCGTTCGGGCGAGGTTGGCAAAAAAGGGATTACTGATATCCGGGATAATTAGCCCTATGGTATTGGTTTCCTGAAGACGTAGATTACGGGCAATTTGATTGGGTTCAAATTTGTGCTTCCTTGCCCCATCCCTTACTCTTAAGGCAGTTTTTGGACTGATGCGGTATTTTTTTTCTTGACCGGTCAAGACACGGGAAACCGTGGTTGTGGACATATTGAGTTCCTGTGCCAATTCCTTTATGGTCATAATTTCTATTTGTGGTCGAAAATTTGCACAATCGATTGTGCAAATATATAAATTTTTTATAAATAGAGCGTATTCCCAAAATCCAAGAGTATTAAATACCGCTTCGCAAATATTAAAAGAGATATACTTTAGAAATTGGAAGTATTCATTTTCGGGGCCAATTCAATTGGCCGGATACGAAAATTGTCGGTTGTCAGATTTTGAGTGTACTAAGACTTTTGGGCAGTTTCTTGATGGATTTGAAATCGTATTTATATCACAGGAAATAACTAACTCGAATGCTGCCGTACACATTCCGGTCATTCCCAGGGTAAAAATAGCGCGGTTCGTTGCCACCAAAACTACCGGCATTGATCAAAACGGATTGGGCATATTTTGTATTTGCGATGTTATTCATCCCAAAATCCAGCCCAAGGGTCAATTTTTGGAGAAGCGTGGTACGATATCCCAATCTTGAATTAAAGACATTGAAGCTATCACTGTATACTGTATTTTCATCCCTCAGTGAAATTTCATCCACAAACTGATGGGTGGTGTTCCAGTAGAATCCAGGGCCCCATTGTAGTCTTAAACCAGAATTGATACGATGCTTGGGTACCCCTGTCAAAGGATTTCCCGAAAAGTCGTCGTCCCCATCTACAAAGTCCACAAAACTATGGTCGCTAAAAGTGTAATTGATAAAAGGGGAAATGCGCAGTTTTTCGGAAATGTCCCAGTCATAATTTACTTCCATATCCAATCCCTGATGTTTGGTTTGGCCGGCGTTCCTGCCCACAAACTGGTCATCCCCCACTCTTTGGGCGACCAATAAATTTTTAATATCCATGCGATACAGGGCGGCATCAATAGTGAGTTTTTTGTTTGCAAAGGCCACAAAGGCCCCCGCTTCATAGTTTGTTCCAGTTTCTTGGGCGATATCGGGATTAATGACACCGTCCGGGGTCAATGTTTCCTCTAAACTGGGATTGGAAAACCCCCTACTTATATTGGCATAAAGCTTTTGTCCTGAGGCAAAGGCATAATCTAGATTAAGGCTGGGCATTACGATAACCTTAAAATCACGTTCCGCGCTCCTATTTTGAGCCCCTGAATTGAATAGGTCCCGAAAATCGTAGTTGGTCTTATTAATGTTTAGGCCCGCCTGGGCTATAAATCTATTTCCCAATGGAATTGTCAAGGCACCAAACCCATTGAATTGCCTTCGGAACTCTCTGTTATCACTCAGTCTATCACCTTGGAGACTTCCGTTACCATTATTCTCTTGATACAGGTTCTCAAAAGTACCCCAATGGTATTCGTCCTTATACAATTCACCACCAAAGGTATATTGGGCATTTTGCCCTCCCAGATCGAAGCTTCCCGAAAATCGTGTCCGAAAACCATAGCCATTGGTAAACTCATCTAAAATATTGAATGGTCTGGGTTCAAAGTGGTCCAAATAGGTGTAAAAAACGCTCGTATTGTTTTCTAACTTGTCCGAAAATTTATGATTCAAGGACAAGCCCAACAGGGTATAATTGTTGGTTTCAAAACCTTGAGATGCGGCCCAGGTAAAGGCGGCTTGGGTAGGATCCTCATCAAAAGCCGTTTGACTAAGGGAGCTCGGGATCTGTGCCGTGTAGTCAATATGGTTTACTAGTAGTGAAATGGTATTTTTTCTACTAATTTTCACAGAAGTGTTCAAGAGAAAACCATCCCGTTCAAACCTATTGTTTTCCCGATAGCCATCTGTCTCCATATGGCCGTAGTGAAATCCTAGGGATAGTTTTCCTTCCTTATGAAGAAAAGAAAGATTGTTTTTAAGGAGTGCATAGGAACCTACGGTGAAATTGTTGCGGAATTCGGTGGATTCTTCCTTTCGTTCCCTTGAGTCAAGGATTATTGCCCCACCCAAATTGGTTCCAAAAGCGACTCCTTTTGGGCCTTTTATGACCTCAATGGCGGCAAGATTTTCAAGATCGAATGCCTCAATGGTGGAAAAGCCTGTACCATTGGTAACCGGGATATCGTTATAATACAGGCGTAATTTGTCCGTGCCGAACGGGGTCCGTGCACCTACGCCTCGGATGGTTATCCGGTTGGTATTCAAGGCTCCGGAAAGAATATAGACCCCCGGGATTTGGTTAATGGCCGAAACCGCGTCGATGGGACTATAATTTTGGAAGACTTCGGGGCCAATAACACGGGAGGGAACAATTCCAATGGCATTTTTAATTCGCACACTGTCCGTAAGGACTACCTCGTCCAAACGGGTCACACTGTCTTTTTGGGTCGGTTCCTGTGACCCAACCAAAAATGGAAAACATAAAAGCACGGGAAATAGAAAGGATACCTTCATTCATTATGAATCAAGGTTTAAAATTAGGGATTAAAATCGAAATCCAACCGATAGACCCGCCCTATACATGAAAGAATCCTGAAAATCCTCCGGATTTATGTTTCTCCCTAAACCTCCGCTTATTTCCAAACTAAAACGCTGACTTCGGGTAACCCACTTATTGCCAATGCCAAAACCGAGGGCCAAAGTACTATAATCATTGTTGCGGATGCCCAAAGTATCCGAATTCACTTCATCCTCACCGGTATAATACAGCCCAAAGGCCTCGGCAAAAAACCCACTTCTTGGCCCAAAACCAAAATAGGCCCTAAAATTTGGGCCTATGCCAAAATTACCGTTGTAATCCTCGGCATCACCATCAAAATACAACGTGCCCCCTATACTGATGTCCTCATTAAGGAAATATTCATAAGAACCTTCGGCTGTGGCAGTGACCAAAAAAAGCCCTATGTTAAACTTTATTTCGTGTTCGTTGCCCAATGGAGGATAGGCTTGGGCATTCAAGTTACAAACACTTAGGAACAGGAAGGAGAGGAATACATTTTTCATAGGTCAAAACTAAAGGATATTGAAAGTAAATCAAATCGCGTTCCAAAAATGCCCTTTCGGTCGTAATGGTGGCAATAGCACTATGTATTTCCTATAACATTCCTTAATTTCGGCCCAAATATTTCATGAATGAAGATAGTTTCATACAACGTAAACGGTATCCGGGCCGCTCTGAACAAAGGTTTTTTGGATTGGTTGGGCACTGTAGACCCCGATGTGGTCTGTCTACAGGAAATAAAGGCCCAAGAAGATCAATTGGACCTGGAACTCTTTGAAAAGGCCGGATATTCCTATAACTATTGGTTCAGTGCCCAAAAGAAGGGGTATAGCGGGGTGGCCATTTTGTCCAAACAAAGACCGGATCATGTGGAATTTGGTACGGGAATAGACTATATGGATAACGAGGGAAGAAATCTAAGGGCCGACTACAATGGAGTCTCTATCATGAGCTTATATCTTCCTTCCGGAACCAATTTGGCCCGGTTGGAACATAAGTTAAAATATATGGCCGATTTTCAGGAGTATATCAACGGGTTAAAAAAAGAATATCCGAATTTAATAATACTAGGGGACTATAACATCTGTCATCGTGCCATAGATATCCATGATCCTGTACGAAACAAAAATGTATCCGGATTTTTGCCGGTCGAAAGAGAATGGATCGGCAATTTTATGGACAATGGATTTATAGATAGTTTCCGTTATTTTAACAAAGAACCCCATAATTATACCTGGTGGAGTTATCGCGCCAATGCCAGGAACAACAACAAAGGGTGGCGATTGGATTATGGTCTGGTAAGTGAGCCATTAGGGAATCGCTTGAAACGTTCCGTAATTCTGTCCGAAGCAAAACACAGTGATCACTGCCCCATTCTTGTGGAGTTGGAAAATTGATGCCGAGTTAAAGGGCAAAGGCATTTTAATTTGTAAATTTGGGCTTTTAAAAAACCGCCAAGCTTAGGATGAAATATACTACTTTACCGCACACCGATATTGAAGTCAGTAAAATTTGTTTGGGAACCATGACCTGGGGCAAACAGAATACGGAGGCCGAAGGACATGAACAAATGGACTATGCGTTTAATGAGGGTGTTAACTTTTTTGATACGGCCGAATTATATCCGGTACCTCCACATGCCGACCGGTATGCGGATACCGAGAAAATCATAGGAACATGGTTCAAAAGGTCCGGGAACCGGGATAAGATTATTTTGGCCAGCAAAATTGCCGGAAAAGCGGAATTTACGAAGTTCATTCGAACCACTGGATTTACGAGACAGTCCATCACACAGGCGGTAGAAGGCAGTTTGCAACGTTTGCAGACCGATTACATAGACCTCTACCAATTGCATTGGCCTGATCGAAATACCAACTTTTTTGGCCAAAGAGGGTACGCATATGACGTGACCGATCATTGGAAGGACAATATCCATCAGGTTTTGGAAACTTTGCGCGATTTGATACGTGAAGGAAAAATTCGCCATGTAGGACTTTCCAATGAAACGCCCTGGGGTGTTATGCGTTACTTGGAAGAAAGTAAGGTGCACCCAAGCCTCCCCAGAATGATTACCATACAAAACCCGTATAGTCTATTGAACCGTCTGTTTGAAGTAGGCAATGCGGAGGTGTCACATCGTGAGAAAATAGGTTTGTTGGCCTATTCCCCTCTAGGTTTCGGTACGTTGAGTGGAAAGTATTTGGGGGGTATGCAACCGGCAACCTCAAGGATTACCCTTTTCCCCAATTATAAGCGGTATAGTGGTGAAACAGCGGTAGGAGCCACGGAAAGATACCACAAATTGGCTCAGGACAACGACCTATCCATGGCCCAAATGGCCTTGGCTTTTGTAAACACGAGACCTTTTTTGACCAGTAATATCATAGGAGCCACTTCCATGCGGCAATTGCAAGAGAATATAGCCAGCATTGACGTGGAGCTGAGCGATGCGGTTCTTGAAGGTATTGAGGAAATCCATAATGCGATTCCTAATCCCGCACCATAGATCATCCAAATAATCGACGTATTACATCTTCAATTTTGGAAACCAACTGAATTTCAATTTGGGTGTTTTGTAGGCCAATTTTATTCCGTTTGGAAACGTAAATGGTGGAAAAACCCAGTTTTTCGGCTTCCAAAATACGCTGTTCCACACGTTGTACCGGCCGTATTTCCCCAGCTAAACCGATTTCTGCCGCAAAACAGATACCTTTTTCAATAGGGACGTCAATATTGCTGGAAAGAATAGCTGCAATTACGGCCAAATCTATGGCCGGATCGTCTACGGAAATACCTCCGGTAATATTTAGAAAGACATCCTTGGCCCCCAATTTAAAACCGGCACGTTTCTCAAGTACCGCCAAAAGCATATTTAAGCGTTTTGTATTGTAGCCCGTGGTGGAACGTTGGGGCGTACCATAGACGGCGGTACTTACCAGGGCCTGGATTTCAATAAGTAAGGGTCGCATTCCCTCCACGGTAGAGGCAATGGCCGTACCACTAAGTCCATCGTCGTTTTTTGAGATCAGGATTTCAGATGGATTGTTCACCTCCCTAAGTCCGTTTCCCTGCATTTCGTAAATGCCGAGTTCTGCCGTGGATCCAAACCTATTTTTTAAAGACCGCAAAATCCGATACACATAATTTCGGTCACCTTCAAATTGGAGCACGGTGTCCACCATATGTTCCAAGATCTTGGGGCCTGCTATGGAGCCGTCCTTGGTAATATGGCCTATAAGAACAACAGGGGTATTTGTTTCCTTGGCAAATTTGATGAGTTCAGCGGTGCATTCGCGAATTTGTGAAATGCTTCCGGCGGCCGATTCAATGTAATCCGAATGCAAGGTCTGTATAGAATCTATGACCACAATATCCGGTTCCAGCGTTTCGATTTGCTGAAAAATGTGCTGGGTTTTGGTCTCTGTTAGGATAAAGCAATTCTCGGTATCGGGAAAGATACGATCCGCGCGCATCTTTATTTGTTTCTGGCTTTCCTCGCCGGAAACATAGAGGGTTTTGTAGGGTAGTCTCAAGGCAATTTGTAATAATAAAGTACTTTTGCCCACTCCAGGCTCTCCTCCTAAAAGTACCATGGAACCAGGTACCAGCCCACCTCCCAATACCCTATTGAATTCTTGGTCATATACATCTAAGCGAAGCTCACGAGCTGTATTTATTTCACTGACCCGTAAAGGTTTGGCAATTTTTTTTGCAAGATTATTACTCGTTTTCCAACCACTTTTCTCCTCTTTTTGAACAACTTCCTCCACCACGGTATTCCATTGCTTGCAAGAGGTACATTGCCCTACCCATTTGGCGTATTGGGCTCCACAATTTTGACAGAAGTAGGCAGTTTTTGTTTTGGCCATCCAAACAAGTTTAGATTGACCTCAAAGGTAGCAAGAAGTTTGAAAACGGCTGTTTTTATAAACCTAAACTCAGGATCGTGTAGGAATTTAATGGGATAAATTAGGATAGTCGCCAAAAAGTTGTACTCAAGCCAGATACTAGTAGAAAATGTTGGCTCTTTTAATATCCAAAATCCGCTTTGAGGGCATCGATTTTCTCCAGGGCCATTTCTTTGGTGAGAAAGTCGATTTCGTCCATACCAAAAGCTTTTTCAAAAGTGCGCAAGGCTTTTTTGGGTTCTCCCAATTGTTCGTAATATTCGCCTTCAAAATAAAAGCCCAACATAGTATCGGGGAATTCTTTTTTACAAAGATCCGATAGGGATTTTAAGGACTCGAGGTCTTCTTTCTTACGTGTGCCCGCATAAATTGCCATAACGTCATTGAGCTCAACGGCCTTGCGAAATCCGAAGAGATCTTCTATCATGGTGTATTTGTCTTCCAGGTATTGGAAAACCGGTTCGTCCGATGTCAATATTTTTTCCTTATACTCTTGTGGGCTTATCGGTTTGAATATGTCAAAGGTCCGATCCCATGCCTTTCCGAGTCCATAGGTGGCTATGGAAACTTCATTAGCCTCGGGATATTGATAAAAGAAATAGTGAAAGGATTCCTTGTCTATGACCTTAAGTGCCCTATCCATTTGGAGAATAGCTTCATCTGTTTTTCCTTCAACGATAAGATGATAAAATATCTTCTGCTTTATGGTGTTTAGGCGTTCCGGAACCCTAGTTTCCATTTCAGGAGCCAAAGAAGGCGAGATACTTATATAGGCATTGAACAATGAGTTTTCCTTAAAAAGCCAATAATTTTGAAAATTTGCCGTAATATCATAACCAACGATCATTTTAAATGGGGCCGTATTATAATTAAGGTCCAAATAGGGAATAAGCTCCATGCCAAGGAATTCAAAAAACTTTTTGCCTTTTTCGGAGGGGAGCCCGCTAATTTCCTCAAAAGCACAATCTTCCCAGCGCAAGTCATCCTTGCTTTGATGGATGCCAACAACAATGGATTCAGGCATTCCTTGGAAAGTACTGTAGAATTTTGCGATGGCGACCACCTGGTCAAATAAATAATCCCCATCCAATACCACAATAAGTGGATATTTTTTTTCTTCCGAAAGATTTTCGGGGAAATAGTAGGAGACATCCCTTCTTTCCTGGAGCTTAAAAGATTCGAAAATCTCTTTGGTCACTTGGGCGTTGGCACCGAGGCATATTAGAAGGGTAAGCGTAAGGATAAAACGTTGCATAAGGTGTTTTTTGGTCCGTAGAACAGGTTACCGGTTTCTGTTCCATAACGGTAATACCAGAAAAGATATTGCACCAAAAATCACTATCATAAGGTTTTGTGCCGTCCACATGATCCATCCATAAGCGTCCCCGGAGGTCTTGCTTATTCCGAAAAAGGATAAAGCAGCGGTCACAACAATAGGGAAAAGGCCCAAGCCACCGTTGGTCGTTGCCATCGCAAAGGCACCTGCCACAAAGGCTACTAAAAGAGCTCCCAAAGTAAGATTTTCAGTTTCGGGCACCGTAAATTTTATGACCCAGAACATACCAATATAACAACCCCATATTAGCAGGGTATGAAATACAAATCCTCCTTTCCGCTTCATTTTAAAAATACTCAGGATTCCATCCAAAAGACCTTTCAAAAAGGCCTTGATTTTCATGGCAAAGGCAGAGGTGGATTTTCTGATAATCCTTATGGAGATAATAAGCCCTAGGACACCGGCTACGATTAAGCCGATTGAGCCTACCAGTCCTATTCCATTTTCTTCGAGAATACCTAAAATTATTTCGGCTTGGAACAAAAATGCGATTAGTATTACCAAAAGCAACATGATCACATCGATAATCCGTTCGGTGACTATGGTGCCGAAGCCCTTTTCAAAGGGAACATCTTCATACGTATTCAGGGCCGTAGCCCGTAATATTTCGCCGGAACGTATAACCAACAAATTGGCAAAGTAGGAAATTAGGATAATAAAAACATTGTTGATGATTCTCGGTTTATATCCCAAGGGCTCCAGCAAATAGTTCCAGCGTATTGCCCTGGATACATGACTTACAATGCCAATGAATATGGAGAGGCTTACCCAGAACATATCAGCTTCCTTTATATGTAGGATAATCTGTTCTCGGTCTTCAGGGGAAGTGCTGGCGTAGGAATACCAGACCAAAAAAACTCCCAAAGATATCGGGAGTATGGTTTTTAGTATTTTCTTAAGCTTTCCGTTCAAGATCAGTTCAACAGGTTGTTCGCCTCATTGGGAAAAATCAATGCCGGGTTAAAGTTTTTGGCTTCTTCTTGGTCCATCCAGGCATAAGTGATCAATATCAAAATATCCCCCACAGCAACTTTTCGTGCCGCGGCACCGTTCAAGGTAAGTTCGCCACTACCCCTTGGTCCCGGAATGGCGTAGGTTTCCAAGCGTTCCCCATTGTTATTGTTGACAATCTGCACCTTTTCGCCGCGTATAATGTTTGCGGCGTCCATAAGATCCTCATCTATGGTAATGCTACCAATGTAGTTAAGGTCTGCACCAGTGACCTTTACCCGATGAATCTTGGATTTCACGACTTCTATTTGCATACGACAAAGTTAGTTAATTCAGGGCTATGTTATCTATAAGCCGAACCGTGCCGGCATAAACGGCCATAAATGCCCTGTATTTTTTATTATCTTTTTTTCCTTTAAGGGGCATCAAAGTTTTCTCATCCGCTATTACAATATATTCCAACTCCAAATTTGGATGACCTTTAAACTTATTTTTTGCCCAGTCCATAATAGATTTAGCACTTTCCGTGCCAAATTTCCTTTTGGCAGTCTCTAGTGTTTTGTAGATAATACCCGCTTCCTTTCGAAGTGCCGGGGAGAGCCTTTCATTCCGTGAACTCATCGCGAGTCCATTGGGTTCCCTGACAATAGGGCAGCCTATGATGTCTACAGGGATATCCTTTATTTGAACTAGCCGTTTTACAATTTGCAACTGTTGGAAGTCTTTTTCTCCGAAATAGGCCTTATGGGGATTTACTAATCTCAACAAGGTTTCTACTACAGTACCTACGCCATCAAAATGGCCTTCCCTAAAAGCCCCTTCCATTACTTTGTCCAAACCATCAAATCGATATGCCGTGGAGGTTACCCCTTGTGGATACATTTCCTCAACGGAGGGAGCAAAGACAATAACTTTACCAGAAAGTTTTTCCAAAATATGGATATCCTTCGTTATGCTTTGAGGATATTTTTTTAGATCTTCCTGATTGTTGAACTGGGTAGGGTTAATAAAAATACTTACGATGGTAGTGTCGTTTTCGGAAATCGCTCTTTGGACCAATGATGTGTGGCCATGATGCAAAGCTCCCATGGTCGGGACAAGCCCAAGAGACTTTCCATCACCCAAGGATGAAAGATGTGATTTGAGCTCTTTTTCAGTTTTTAATACTAGCATTGACTTTACGCTAAAGGCCAGCAAACTTACTATAATTACAGCTAATCTGCATAATTTTTGTAATTTTGCAGCTACGCTTGTCCGATAAATAAAATACAACTTTTATGAATGGTAAAAAGATATTGTTCGTATCTTCAGAATTAGTCCCTTACCTACCAGAGAACGAAGTTTCCCTAATGTCTTACGAAGCGCCAAGGATGGTCAATAGCAAAGGTGGCCAAATACGGATTTTCATGCCGAGATACGGCAACATCAACGAGCGTAGGCATCAATTGCACGAAGTAATACGATTATCCGGTATGAACTTGGTCATCAACGACATGGACATGCCATTGATTATAAAGGTAGCTTCCATTCCGCGAGAAAGGATACAAGTATATTTTATTGACAATGATGAATATTTCAAGCGAAAATCTACCTTTACCGATGAGGACGGCAACCTTTTTCCAGACAATGACCAACGAGCTATCTTCTTCGCCAAAGGGGTAGTCGAAACGGTCAAGAAGCTAAATTGGTCCCCGGACATTATTCATGTACATGGTTGGATGGCTTCTTTGTTGCCACTTTATCTAAGGGAGTACTATGCCGATGAGCCATTATTTGCAGATAGCAAAATAGTGACATCGGTCTATGGCAGCAGTTTCGAAGGTGAGTTGGACGGGGGAATGAAGAAGAAAATCACCTTTGATGGTGTACCTGAGGACCATATCAATGCTTTGGAAAGCCCCAACTATAATAATTTGTTAAAAGTGGCGGTAGATTATTCGGATGCCGTTATTTTAGCCGCGGAAGAAATTCCAGAAGATTTACAGAATTACATTTCCAACCTTCAAAAGCCCGTGTTGCCTTATGTTTCCTTGCAAGAATTTGAAGAAGCATACGATAATTTTTATAACACACAAGTTCTAAAGTAATCCTAAATGACTTTTTTGAGAAGATTTAAATTTTCTGCCTTTGCAGGGACTTTGCTTGTGGTACTTTTCTTTTCTTGCGAGGAAGACCTTACCACCATAGGTGCCAGCGTTATTGGAGGTGAGCCCTTTACTACGGATAAGGCGGTTTATGATGTCTTTGCATTTAACAAAAAAATAGAGGCAGTACGTACCAACAAACTTCCCTTGTACCAACTAGGGATTTTCAATGACCCAATTTACGGTAAGACCGAGGCACGCATAACTACTCAACTCATACTTCCCAACACCAATCCCACTTTTGGTATTCTTGATCAGGATACGGAGGACAACCCAGATAGTTCATTCCCTACCCAGATACCCGAAAATGAAACCGTAAAGGAAGTTATTTTGTATATACCTTATTTAAGGGCAGGAGATGAGCAGCGAGATCGGGACTTGGATGGTGTGGACGATGAATTTGATGTCGACCCGGATGATCCCAATAGTGATTCGGATGGTGACGGAGTCAATGACAACCAGGAAAGGGCGAATGGAACAGACCCCTTAAATGTGGATACGGATGGGGATGACATAAATGATGGGGAGGATGATTCCACTATAGCCAACCAATTTCCGAAAAAGTTCGAACTGGATAGTATTTATGTCAATGGCCAACTATTTGATGATGAAACCCCATTGTCCTTTAATTTGAAGATAGAACGTTCTACCTTCTTCTTGCGTGATTTAGATCCCAACACCAACTTTCAGGAAGCCCAAGAATACTTTTCCACACAAAGGTTCTCGCCAACTTTTGTGTCCGATGTCCTATTTGAGGGTGAAATTACCGTAAGTAATGAACATATATTGGTTCCTTTGGAAGACGACCCAACTACCGAGGATGTGGACGAGTCAGAGCAATTCAGTCGTTTAGATCCAGGGATACGGATTTCTTTGGATTCTGATTTCTTCCAGGAAAATATTTTGGATAAGGAAGGAGGTTCTGAATTATTGAGTCAACCTAACTTCAACGAATTTTTAAGGGGGCTTCATTTTTCAATATCCTCTATTTCGGATGATGCTATGGTCCTTTTGGATCTTACCAACCCTAATGTAAGCTTGGATATTGTGTACGAATATGATGCCGTAGATGTAAATGGGACCGCGGATGATGTTTCGGATGATATTGTTGAAGTAAGGGAAAGCACCTATTCGATTGATCTGATTACGCGATTGGATGCTGGAGGAATTAATGGCAATGCGGTCAATACATTTATAAATGACGCCTTCCCTCCTCAAATAACAGACGCCTTGGATGTTTCGGAAAATGCTTCGAGGATTTATTTAAAAGGAGGTTCGGGATCTTTTGCGGAAATAAATCTTTTTGAGGAGGAAAACGGTGAAGAAGTCTTAAACCAGATAAAGGCCAACAATTGGATTATCAATGAGGCCAATCTCATTTTTTATTTAGATCGCCAAACCTTGGATGCCGCTGGGGATGCTGCAGAACCTCCCCGGCTATATCTATATAACGCCGAAACCAATATTCCGGTATACTTGTCAGGAGCTCAGAGACTTATCGATTCCAGAACAGGGCAGATTTTAGTAGCTGCCGTAAATGAAAGTTATGATGGAAGATTAATCGTGGAATCGAACGAAAAGGGATCCAGGTATAAATTAAAGATTACCGATTATATTAATGATTTGGTAATCCGAGATTCCACCAATGCAACTTTGGCACTTACCATAACTACAGATATTAGATCTAGCGCAACACGAAATGCCATGCTGACCGATGAAGAAAGGGATTTGCCATTTGTTTCTACCCTAAGCCCTTTGGGAACAGTGCTTTTTGGTAGTAATGTTGGCCCGGAGAATGAGGATAAGAAATTGAAACTTGAGATTTTTTATACGGAAACCAATTGATGTTAAGAAGTTGGCCGCAGAGTATAATTTGGATTTTATAAGGCAATATTTTCTTCCTTCCTATACCACATAAAGAGATTATACGTTTTACATCCAAAAAGTGGTGAAGTTTAATGACATCGTATTAGATTTGCATTATACTCAAAATCATCTTATTAATACCTTTTTATTATGTGTGGAATAGTTGGTTACATAGGACACCGGGATGCATACCCCATTATTGTAAAGGGCTTACAACGGCTGGAATATAGGGGCTATGATAGTGCGGGAATTGCATTATACGATGGTACTTCCATAAATCTTTCCAAGACCAAAGGTAAGGTCGAGGACCTTAAAAATAAGGCTGAAAATAGCATTTCCTTAATTGGGAATCTAGGGGTAGGCCATACACGTTGGGCTACACATGGGGTGCCAAACGATGTCAATTCCCATCCCCACTATTCCAACTCAGGTGATTTAGTGATTATTCACAACGGGATTATCGAGAACTACGAGTCCATTAAAAAGGAGTTGACCAAAAGGGGATATTCCTTTAAATCGGATACGGACACCGAAGTTTTGGTTAATCTTATAGAGGAAGTAAAGAAGACTG
The DNA here is from genome assembly GCF_028285715.1 of Ulvibacterium sp. Classification (GTDB taxonomy): domain Bacteria; phylum Bacteroidota; class Bacteroidia; order Flavobacteriales; family Flavobacteriaceae; genus Ulvibacterium. The sequence goes on along the minus strand of NZ_JANQOO010000016.1, from coordinate 126,561 downwards.
AAGGGGTAAAATTGGGACAAGCTGTTCAAATTGCACTGAATCAGGTGGTTGGGGCATACGCTATAGCTGTTTTCGATAAACAAAAACCAGATGAAATTGTAGTGGCTAAATTGGGAAGTCCTTTAGCCATCGGAATTGGGGAAAATGAGTTTTTTATTGCCTCGGATGCCTCTCCCTTTATAGAGTTTACCAATAACGCCGTGTACTTGGAGGATCAGGAGATGGCTATCGTTCGCCTGGGAAAGGAGATCAAACTACGCAAAATCAAGGATGATGCCATAGCTTATCCCAAAATCTTGGAACTACAGCTGAACTTGGAGCAAATTGAAAAGGGAGGCTATGATCACTTTATGTTGAAAGAGATTTACGAGCAGCCTCACGCCATATTGGATACCTACAGGGGAAGACTTCTTGCTGATCAGGGCATAATCCGTATGGCAGGAATAGATCAGCATCTCGAAAAATTTGTCAATGCCGATAGGATTATTATCGTGGCTTGCGGAACATCTTGGCATGCCGGGTTAGTGGCGGAATATATTTTTGAGGATTTGGCTAGAATCCCTGTGGAAGTTGAATATGCATCGGAGTTTCGATACAGGAATCCGATAATTACCGATAAGGATGTACTTATTGCCATATCACAGTCCGGGGAGACGGCAGATACGTTGGCCGCAATAAAACTGGCCAAGGAAAAGGGCGCTTTTGTCTTTGGAGTGTGCAACGTCGTGGGGTCTTCCATTGCCAGGGAAACCGACGCAGGCGCTTATACGCATGCCGGACCTGAAATAGGCGTTGCATCGACCAAAGCCTTTACGACACAAATTACAATCCTAACGTTAATGGCCCTTAAATTGGGCAAGGAAAAGGGGGAGTTTTCAGAATCGAAATTCCATGAATATCTAACAGAGTTGGAAAACATTCCTGCAAAAGTGCAAATAGCATTGGAATCCAATCCGTTAATCGAAATCATTGCGGATGTGTACAAGGAATCCGGTAATTGCTTGTACTTGGGTAGGGGGTATAACTTTCCTGTAGCGCTTGAAGGAGCGTTGAAATTAAAGGAAATAAGCTATATACATGCCGAGGGTTATCCTGCCGCCGAAATGAAACACGGCCCTATAGCCTTGATTGATGAGCAAATGCCTGTTATAGTAATTGCTACAAATAAGGGGCATTATGAAAAAGTGGTAAGTAATATTCAAGAAATAAAGTCAAGAAAAGGGATGATTATCGCTATCGTTACCGAAGGCGACGAACAAGTGACGGAATTGGCAGATCATGTAGTGGAGATTCCTGAAACATTGGAAAGCCTAACACCGCTCTTGACCACGGTACCCTTACAGCTTTTGTCCTACCATATAGCCGTAATGCGAGACTGCAACGTAGATCAGCCCCGTAACTTGGCGAAATCCGTTACCGTTGAATGATGGATTTGCAAAGGAAGATTCAAAAAAGGCCACGGACAACTTTCGTGGCCTTTTTCTTTGGCGATTATTGATTTCCTATTTTTAAAGATGTTTTTTTACAATTATTATACTATGCATGCATAATTTTTTCCGTTTTATGATTGTTCCTTTCTAAAAATCTGTATCTTGCCCTACGAACTAATTTAACCCAAAGTTAACATGAGAACAACACTATTGTTATCCATGCTGATGCTTGTGACGGTTGGTTTTGCGCAAACAACGGTAAATGGAAAAGTAGTAGATGAGAACGACCAACCCATTCCGGGAGCCAATGTGGTCATTGTGGATAAGACCATAGGGACAGTCGCTGATTTTGATGGGGTTTTTACGTTGGAAACATCGGAAGTCCCCCCTTTTCAGTTAAGAATTACAAGTATAGGGTATTCTGATGGGGCTGCAAATGTTACGGAAAATAATCAAACATTGACTATTGTACTTTCGGAGACCCAGACCTTTTTGGATGAGGTGGTCATCTCTGCTTCCAGAACTCCAGAGCGTATTTTCGAATCCCCGGTATCCGTCGAACGTTTTGGGATAAGGGATATTAAAAATGCGTCATCAGCCTCCTTTTATGGTGGACTTGAGAATTTAAAGGGTGTGGATATCAATGCTAGTAGTTTAACTTTTCAATCCTTGAATACCAGAGGTTTTGCTGCAGTTGATAATTCTAGGTTCGTACAATTGGTCGATGGTATGGATAACTCTTCCCCAGCATTGAATTTTGCTTTGGGAAATCTGGTAGGAATGAACGAGTTGGATGTACAAAGTGTGGAGATTTTACCAGGGGCTTCTTCCGCATTATATGGGGCCAATGCTTTCAATGGTATTCTATTTATGAGAAGCAAGAGTCCATTTGACTTTCAAGGGATAAGCGTTTATGGCAAAACCGGGTTGACCTCCCAGGAAGCGGCTGGAAACAATTCGTACTACGATATTGGGATAAGGGTAGCCCATGCATTTAACGAAAGATTTGCGGTAAAGGCCAATTTCTCCATTTTAGAAGGTACGGACTGGTTCGCAGTAAATGAAGAAGATTTAAGTATTCCCGGAGCGGATCGAAGTAATCCTGCCTATAACGGATTGAACGTGTTTGGCGATGAGGTTGCCATACCCATTGATTTTGATGCTGCCACGGGATTTCCCTCCGGCACCTTGGGTTCGGCGGTGGTCTCCAGGACGGGTTATTCAGAACGGGATTTGACCGATTACGGCGCCCAGAGTGTCAAGTTCGATGGAGCGGTTCATTACAGACCTTTCGGTGATGATTTCGAGATTATATATAATGGTAGAATAGGTCGCGGTTCTACCATCTTTCATGGGGCCAGTAGGTACTATATTGATGATTTTATTTTGCAACAGCACAAGCTGGAATTCAAAAACAACAATTTTTTCCTAAGGGGCTATATCACATCTGAAAATGCGGGTAACTCCTACGATATGCGTTTTACGGGAATAAACGTTAACAATATATGGAAATCCAATGCCCAGTGGTTCGGGGATTATGTGGCTGCTTTTGCAGGAGCCAAATTAGGCATAGGAACCGGGGTATTACTTGATGATGAAGCAGCTCATGCTACAGCTAGACAAGCAGCGGATACGGGAAGATTGATTCCGGGAACTCCCGAATTCCAAAGTGCCTTTAATGCTGTAATTTCGGACGGGGATTTGGCTACGGGGTCCCGCTTTATAGATAACACAAAGCTAAGCCATATCGATGCAAACTATAATTTTAGTCATTTGACCAAGGATTTTGCCGATATACAAATAGGAGGGTCTTTTAGGGAATACGTGCTCAATTCGCAAGGAACCATTTTTACGGATTTGGATGGATCCATTCCGTATCAGGAATTTGGTTTATACACGCAAATCCAAAAACAATTTTTGGACGAAAGACTAAAGTTTACAGGTTCCATTCGATATGATAAGAACGAGTTTTTTGATGGTTTCCTTTCGCCGAGGGCTTCATTGGCCTATACTGCGGGATCTAAAAGAAATCATAACTTCCGGGCCTCTTTTCAAACAGGCTTTCGAAACCCTACCACCCAGGACCTGTTTATTGGATTGGATCTAGGCAATGTTATATTGGTGGGTTCAGCACCGGACAACCTGGAAAAACGAACGTTTTCGGTCACCAATAACAATACAGGAAATACAGGGGTTTTTGTGCCAAGGGATACCTATGAAAACTCTTTTTCAAAAAGTTCGGTAGATGCCTTTAGAGCTTCCAATTTTGCGAATGCCGACTTGCTGGAAGTAGGTAATCCCGATCCCATAAAGCCAGAACAAGTTTCTGCCTTTGAAATGGGGTATCGCGGGCAGATTGGAAAGTTCACCATAGATTTAAGCGGATATTATAATACCTTTCAGGACTTCATTGCCACCGAAAGGGTTATTGTGACATTTTCCAAGGATGAAACCAACTTGCAAGCCGCCGCCGCGGAAATAAGAAATGGGGATAGTCAGGAATTTCAGGCCTATACCAATTCCACGGCAGACGTAAACTCATATGGTGCTACCTTGGGTGTGAACACAAGGATTCTCGGTAATTTTGATTTGGGAGTGAACTACACTTTTGCGGATTTTGACTTTGATGAGGCTTCCGACCCGGATTTTAGACCTGGTTTTAATACGCCGAAGCATAAGGTGAAGGCATCTTTCGGAAACGAAGAGTTATTCAAAAACTTTGGGTTTAATGTCAATTACAGATGGAGTGATGCATTTTTCTGGCAGGCTTCTTTTGCCGATGGGGATATACCGGCCTACACAGTTTTGGATGCTCAAATCAATTATGCCGTGCCAAAGATAAAATCAGTCTTTAAGCTTGGGGGGTCCAACCTTTTGGCGGACGAATATTTTACCATTGTGGGCTCTGGTCTCGTAGGATCAATTTATTACCTTTCGTGGACGATAAATCCATAGCACAAGCCTATAAAAAGAACTGAAGAAGGGTGTTCATTGGGCACCCTTTTTTTGGTCAAAAAACAGCAAAAAGAAGTTTCCAATTAAGACGGAATACCATATCTTTGCAGCCGAAAAAACTAAGGCTTTCTAGCACAGTTCCTAACCTTAATAGCTTAAATACAAAAGTAATGTCAAAAATTACAGGTAAAGTTTCTCAGATAATAGGTCCGGTAGTGGATGTTGAATTTGAATCGGGATTGGATCTCCCCAAGATTTATGATTCTTTAGAAATTACTAGGGAAGATGGGTCAACATTGGTTTTGGAAGTGCAATCCCATATTGGGGAAAATACCGTAAGGTCCATATCCATGGATTCTACGGATGGTTTAAGCAGGGGAACGGAAGTACTGGCTACTGGAAATGCCATTCAGATGCCTATAGGTGAGGAGGTTTATGGACGTTTGTTCAATGTAATCGGGGATGCCATTGATGGAATCGGGGATTTGCCCAAAGAAGGGGATAATGGTTTGCCGATTCACCGTGAAGCTCCAAAATTTGAGGACCTTTCCACCTCTACCGAGGTTCTTTTTACTGGAATCAAGGTAATCGATTTGATAGAACCTTATGCCAAAGGTGGTAAAATTGGATTATTCGGCGGTGCTGGGGTTGGAAAAACGGTATTGATTCAGGAATTGATCAACAACATAGCCAAAGGACATGGTGGTCTATCTGTATTTGCAGGGGTTGGGGAACGGACTAGAGAAGGAAATGACTTGCTTCGCGAAATGTTGGAATCCGGTATTATAAAATATGGGGATGACTTTTTGCATTCCATGGAAGAAGGAGGATGGGATTTGTCCAAGGTCGATAAAAAGGCTATGAAGGAATCCAAGGCTACTTTCGTTTTTGGCCAAATGAACGAACCTCCGGGTGCCCGTGCCCGTGTTGCCCTTTCAGGATTGACCATTGCCGAGTATTTTCGTGATGGCGCAGGGGAAGGCCAAGGAAAAGATGTGCTTTTCTTCGTTGATAATATCTTCCGATTTACCCAAGCCGGTTCGGAGGTGTCCGCCCTATTGGGACGTATGCCTTCTGCGGTAGGTTACCAGCCTACTTTGGCCACGGAAATGGGGGCCATGCAGGAAAGGATTACTTCTACTAAAAGAGGTTCCATTACTTCAGTACAAGCGGTATATGTACCCGCGGATGACTTAACGGATCCCGCTCCTGCAACAACATTTGCCCACTTGGATGCAACAACGGTATTGTCCCGTAAAATTGCTGAACTTGGAATCTATCCGGCGGTGGATCCCTTGGATTCCACCTCGAGGATTCTGACCCCGGAAATTTTAGGAAAAGATCATTACGCTTGTGCCCAAAGGGTAAAAGAGTTGCTTCAACGTTACAAGGAACTTCAGGATATCATTGCTATTTTGGGTATGGAAGAGCTTTCCGAAGAGGATAAACTTGCAGTGGGTAGGGCAAGGCGTGTACAACGTTTCTTGTCACAACCATTCCATGTAGCGGAACAGTTTACAGGTACACCTGGGGTTTTGGTAGATATAAAGGATACCATAAAAGGTTTTAATATGATTATGGACGGTGAATTGGACCATTTACCGGAATCGGCCTTTAACCTCAAAGGCACCATAGAAGAAGCTATTGAAGCAGGTGAGAAAATGCTGGCCGAGGCATAAATCGGGCTTTGTCCGATAAATGCCAAATTCCAACATGGAATTTGATATTTAATTTGAGATTTAGACCGTATGTATTTAGAAATCGTATCACCTGAAGCTACACTGTTCGCTGGAGAAGTGGAGTCTGTAACCGTACCGGGCATCAACGGTGAATTCCAAATGTTAAAGGACCACGCACCTATCGTTTCATTGCTACAAAAGGGGCAGGTAAAAGTTGATGGCAATGTGGTCATCGATGAGCTTTATAAAGATAAGTTTAGCAAGGACCCCAGTGGTAAGACCGTTCTTCCTATTACTAGTGGCACCGTTGAAATAAAGGATAACAAGGTAATTGTTCTGGCGGATTAGTAAATCAGACTGTTTTCAACCTAAGGGACCTGTTGAATAACAAAGAAGGATTTTATTTGAGCAAAATCAATTGCCATTCCTGATCAACGGAACGATACTTTTTTAAATCTTTAAAACCAACTGCATAATGTGCCTCAAGGGAGCGTTGGTTCTCGGTGTCTACTTCAGTGATGATAGTGGGATAATCCGGAAACAAAGTTGATTTCATAGTTTGGTATAGTTTTCTGAAAACACCTTTTTTCCGATAAGCCTTGTCAATACATATTTGTCCCATAACCATATACTTTTCTCCTTCGGATAGCACGGTCTTAATTTCTTGGAACATAGGTCTTAAGACGGCTATTATTTCTGCAAATCTAGGATGCATACATAAGGCATAACCGATTACCTTGTCCTTGTCCTTGTCCTTTGCGATGATATGGGGGCAGACCTGGTGCATCTTCCTTAATTGATCAAGAGAATGGGATACCGTTACAAAGCCCTCCGTATACTTCTCTTGCCTTGATAAGGATTCCGATAGGTTACGCTTTTGTAATTCTAAAATCTGTAATAATTCATCTTCTATTGACGTCCTTTTGTAGATGACCATGTCAAGAAGTTTTAATAAAGGTAGTAAATTTGAATATGGCCAAACTTCCCCTCAAATTAAAGGCGAAACTCTCAAAACGAAAGGAGGATAATTTTATCAGAAACTTGGTTGAACCCTTGGATCTAATGGATTTTACTTCTAATGATTATTTGGGTTTTGCCCGGAGCAAAACCATTTTTTCCAATGCTTTTAAGCTTCTAAAAAAAAGAGGCATAACATCGAATGGTGCTACGGGATCGCGGCTACTTTCGGGCAATCACAGTTTATATAAGGAGTTGGAGGAAACCTTGGCCGAATCTCTCGGAGTGCCTTCCGCATTGGTTTTTGGTTCAGGGTACGCTGCCAATGTAGGTTTTTTTGGTTCGGTCCCGCAACGTGGCGATTTTGTCTTTTTTGATGAATTGATCCATGCCAGTATCCGGGACGGTATTAAAATGGGCAATGCCAAAAGCTATAAGTTTAAGCACAATGACTTGGAAGATTTAAAGGATAGGTGCCTTTCCAAATGCAATGGAACTACTGATGAAGTAGAGATTTATATTGTTACCGAATCAGTTTTTTCCATGGACGGGGACTCTCCCGATTTGAGAAAACTCTCAAATTTTTGTGTCCAGAACGGATTTAATCTCATCGTGGATGAGGCGCATGCAATAGGTGTTTTTGGAGAAATGGGCAAAGGTAAAGTTGTTGAGTTAGGGCTTCAAAAGGAAGTATTTGCCAGCATTATTACCTTTGGTAAGGCTTTGGGTTGTCATGGGGCAGCGATTTTAGGGAGTGGTGAACTCAAGGACTATTTGGTGAATTTTGCACGAAGTTTCATTTACACAACGGCGCTACCACCACATTCCATAGCAACGATTATTGAAGCGTATCACTATTTGATGTCCTCAAAAGGAGTCGACTCTAGGGAAAGACTCAAGGAGAATATTATTTATTTTAAGAGCAGGGTAAATTTAAAAGGACTTGATTCCTTTTTTATCCCAAGTTATTCGGCCATTCAGAGTTGTATACTGCCCGGAAATCGGCAAGTTGGGTCAATAGCCAAAAACATCCAGGATGTCGGCTTTGACGTAAAACCAATTTTTTCCCCAACCGTTCCGAAGGGAAAGGAACGTTTGCGTTTCTGTTTGCATAGCTTTAATACTAAAAAGGAAATCGAGAAATCTCTTGAAATACTCTCCTATAATTTGAATGTTTATGGGTGAAAGATTTTACACTTTGGCTTCTTTTGAATATCCGGCGGATGTCCAGGTTTTAAAGGGCAAACTGGAATCTGAGGGTATTCCTGTTTTTCTAAAGGATGAAAATACCTTGAATTCCGACCCGTTGATCAGCAGTGCCATTGGTGGAGTACGGATTCAGGTTTACAGCAGGGATAAGGAAATGGCGAAGGCGATTTATGATGAAATTCGGTCCTACGCCTTGGATAAAAATGGTAACCCTGTTGTTTGCCCCAATTGTAAGGCCCAAAAGTCAGAAGTCTATTATCAACGAAAAAGCCTTTTCCATAAACTCTTCCCTTTTTTTGAAAAAAGAAAGTACAAATGCCTAAATTGTGGCATGATTACAAAACCTTAGGAATGCAGAGAATATTTGTTACCGGAATATCCACCGAGGTGGGAAAGACTGTTGCCTCGGCTATACTTGTGGAGGCCTTGGAGGCAGATTATTGGAAACCGGTCCAGGCCGGGGAACTGGATTATACGGATAGCCATAAAATACAAGAACTTATTTCCAACACTAAAAGTGTAATCCATAAAGGCAGTTATGAACTGACTTCCCCCATGAGCCCCCACGCGGCTGCTGAAATAGATGGTATTCACATTGAAAGGCAACATATCGTTGAGCCGGAAACAGATAATCATCTGATTATCGAAGGAGCAGGAGGTCTGCTGGTTCCCTTAAATGAGGAAGATACCATTTTGGATATCATTATGCCCAATTACAAGGTGGTGGTGGTTTCCAGGCACTATCTGGGAAGCATTAATCATTCCTTATTGACCATCCGTTGGTTACAACAAAAGGGATATGAGGTCTCGGTAATTTTTAGCGGTGATGCCAATCCGCATACAGAAAACATAATACTTCATAAGACAGGGGTATCCTTAATAGGAAGAATTGAAGAAGAACCGGGCTTTGACCGGGAAACCATAAAAAAATATGCGAATAGATTTCGTGGTATATTGGAGTCAATGTAGGCGTTGAAGGATTTCGGCCTTATCAATTGTTGCAAAAACCGTATAGTACTTCTCTAAATAGGCATCAACATATTCGTTTTCTTCTACTTCCTTCTTATCAAAAACCAATCTATTTTTTCGCACAACAATTACCTTAGGTTGTACTTCTTCCAATATATATTGTAATTCCTGTAAGGAAGAACTCCTTGGGTTGTCATAAAAGCGAAATAACTCGTCCCTGCAGATATTACTGGGGTGTGTGGCCGCCTTTGTGGGCGGTTTTACATCAAGTATCCAATATCCAATATGATAGCCCAAAAACAAAATGTTCTGTGTGTCCATATTTGCACCGACCAAGTACTGGGGTACGGTAAATCCTTCACCATTGAAGTAAGTATTTCTTTCCATTTTATTCTTTACTATGGAATAGTATTCAAAGTAACTTTCCAAAGGCAATACCAACATTAAAAAAAATAGATAAGGCCTATAATCGAATTTTTGGAATATTGGGATTTTACTTATTGCCATACCCACTAGAATTATCAATATGGGATGTAGTTGTATCAAATAATGGCTGTTGATCCGTCCACCTTTGAAGAAGGAAAAAAGTACACCCAAAATTGCAATTACCAAAATTTGAACCGTTGTGCTTCTAAAGTCTAAAAGCTTCTTTTTCCATAGGTAGTAGAAGAACAAACCTAGGAGAAGAAATGTGGGTGCCATTTTAACAAGGGAATACCGCCTGGCATCCGTGTATTCCAATGGGGCAAGGACAACGGATTTCCACCAAACCTCCGTATTGCCCGAAATGAAATAAGGCAACAACGTTAATAGAATAATAATTATAATTCCACTGCCAAAAAGAAAGGAGAATTGAATTCCTTTATCAAATTCCCTTTGCTTTATATAATGGTAGGTAAGGTATGCTCCCAACAGGAGCACAGCATAGGCCATATTCAATTTTGCCATAATCGCAAGGCCCATGAAAATCCCCGCCAAACCTGTCCACAGTACTTTTTTCTGTTTTATGAGTAGATAAAGTCCCGGCATAAAAAAGGCCATACAAATATGTTCCGACATTACTCCCTGCAAACTTCCAAAGAGACTTTGTAGCGCAATGCAGGCCATAGCCACCCAAAGGCCCAGTTTAATGGAATGTAATTCCTTTCCGATCCTATAGGTAAAAAAAGCCGTAGTGGCCACAAGTATGGTTCCTAAAAACCGGATGGCTAAAAAACTTTTTCCAAAGACATAGATGCTGCTGGCAAAAAAGAGGTAGGTAACGGGCGGTTTTAAATCCCAAAGTTCCACATAGGGTAAATAGCCGTCTACCCAAGATTGGCCCATAAGAATAAAGGTGCTTTCGTCCCGATCTATGTAGTCCCTAAAGAAAAAGGGAAACCTGATAAAAAAGGAGGTTGCCAAAAGCAAAATAAAAATAGATTTGTCCCTAAGTTTATGGTATTGAGGAGTAAGAGATGTTATAACTTTGCGCAGCATCAGACCAGGGTTGCTTCCCATCCCTGCAAGATAGAAAAAAGGCGACTTGTTAAATTCAATGATAGCCAAAAAACTTTCCAAAAGAGATAAGAAACCTATGTTTTATGGAGAAGACCAAAGGAATGTCCTTTTCACTTTTAAGGAGGGATTTCAAGAACAGACCTCTATGGCGGGCGCTTTGGCCTGTACTGCCACTTTGGCCAGGATTGAATTATTGTGTTCCCAGGGAATTCAAGAAATCCAAACACGTGAAAAAGTTGGAATCATCAGACAATATGTTACCGTTTCGGCCTTGGAATTAAAATTGCATCCGGAATGCCACTGTAATCTTAGGGGCAAACCCTTCAGATATTTTATAGATAAAGGTGTATTTTTGCGTCCTCTCGGAAACACCATTAATATTTTAGCATTCTACGATATTTTGGATCAACAGGAAGAAAAAGGTTTACAATACTATTCAAGGCGTTTTGAATAGTATTTGAATTGTACTGAAATTATGCCGGAACAACCGATTACGATAACTGCAATTTCTTCTATTTCTTCATTGGGAAAATCCATCGAGGAAGTTTGGAAGAATTATCAACAGGAAAACCATCTTTTTGAAAAAAGAAGTTTGGGCGACCAAGAGGATTGGGTGGCTCCATTGTCACAAAAAACAAAGCTTGCTATTACCGCCCTAAAGGAGTCCAATGCCAAATACAAAAACTTGGATAATACGGTGCTTTATGCTCTCTATGCCTCTAGACAAGCCATACAAAAAGCGGGATGGAAAGAAGGAACCAACTTTGGTATCAATATAGGGTCGTCCAGAGGGGCAACGGGTCTTTTTGAAAAATATTATGATGACTTTAAGATAACCGGTAAAGCATCCCCACTCTCCTCCCCAACAACGACTTTAGGCAATATTTCCTCTTGGATAGCCCATGACCTAAAGACCAAGGGTCCGGAAATATCACACTCCATAACTTGCTCCACTGCCTTGCATGCCTTGTTGAACGGAATGGCATGGATCAAAAGTGGTATGGCCGATAGGTTTTTGGTAGGCGGTAGTGAGGCACCACTGACTTCCTTTACCTTGGCCCAAATGAAAGCGTTAAAGATATATGCCCATTGCCAACAGCTTTCGGTAGATACATTGAGTTACCCATGTAAGGCCCTGGATTTTGAAAAAAACAAAAATTCAATGGTGCTGGGAGAAGGGGCCTCCGTCGCCTGTCTCGAAAAAGGTGTTCAGAAAAGTTCGTTGGCAATTGTAGAAGGTATCGGATATGCAACCGAACCTTTAGAGCATTATGTTTCCATCTCGAGTGATGCAAATTGTTTTCAAAGATCCATGGAAATGGCACTAGGGAACATTCCATATGACGCTATTGACGTGATTGTAATGCATGCACCGGGTACCCTAAAAGGGGATATTTCGGAGTATAGGGCCATCCAAGAAGTATTTGGGGATCATTTACCGGCCGTAACCACAAATAAGTGGAAAATAGGACATGCTTTCGGGGCCTCCGGAATGCTAAGTTTGGAATTGGCCATCTTAATGTTGCAACACCAAGAATTTATAACGATACCCTTCGTTACACATAAAAGAAAACCAAAAAAAATTACCAAAATACTAATCAATGCAGTGGGGTTTGGAGGCAATGCCGTTAGTGTTGTTTTGGGGAAAGTATAACCAAAAAACAAACAAATATCATATTTTAGCCATTCGCAAAGTCGTTCCTTAGCTGCTAATTTTTATTTGGTTAATTTTAATTTGGATATAATTCAATTCTATGAGCTATACTAGACATAACTGGACCAAGGAGGAGGTTCTAAATATATATAATAAACCTTTGATGGAATTGCTGTATGAAGCGGCGACAGTGCACCGAAAGCATCATGACCCTAATACAGTACAAGTTTCCACTTTATTATCCATTAAGACAGGGGGGTGTTCAGAGGATTGCGGATATTGTCCCCAAGCGGCCCGATATCATACCGATATAGAAAAAAATGATCTTATGTCGGTTTCGCATGTTAAGGCCCAGGCATTAAGAGCCAAGCAATCTGGAAGCTCAAGAGTTTGTATGGGAGCTGCATGGCGAAACGTAAAGGATGGCCCCGAGTTTGATCAGGTTTTGGAAATGGTACGTACCATCAACAAATTGGATATGGAAGTTTGTTGCACACTGGGCATGCTAACGGAAAATCAAGCCAAACGTTTGGCCGAAGCCGGACTCTATGCCTATAATCACAATTTGGATACTTCCGAGGATTACTACAAAGATGTTATTTCCACTCGTGCTTTTGAAGACCGTTTGGAGACCATAGACAATGTTAGGAAAAGTAATGTCACGGTATGTAGTGGAGGTATTATTGGCATGGGTGAAAAACTGGAGGATCGGGCAGGTATGCTTGTAGCCCTATCTTCTTTGAACCCTCAGCCTGAATCCGTCCCTATAAATGCATTGGTGGCTGTGGAAGGTACTCCCATGGAGGATATTGAACCTGTGGCCATTTGGGATATGATACGTATGGTAGCTGCCACCCGTATTGTAATGCCAGAGACCCAAGTACGTCTTTCCGCTGGCCGTACGCAAATGAGTAGGGAAGGGCAGGCGCTTTGTTTCTTTGCCGGAGCCAATTCAATTTTTGCCGGTGACAAATTGTTGACCACTCCCAACCCGGACGTAAACGAGGATATGGAAATGTTTGCACTCCTTGGGCTCAATAGTCAGAAACCCTTTGAAAAGCACGCCCAACCTAAGACCGTTGAGGCTTCTGATTCCGTGTTACAGGACTTGGGCGAAAAGCCGAAATGGACCCGTCCCGGACATAGTATTGAACGTAATGAAGCCGCAAAGGCAAAGTCAAAAATAGCGGGGTAGTCTCTTAACCAAAGGTTAATTTTAGGAAAGCATTTTGTAAGGTTTTTTACCTTTGATGTTTAAATAACCTGAACACCATTGGAATTAAAAAACATCCCCAGAGTCAAAACTCTTACAAAAAAAGAGTTTATTGATTCTTTTTTTAAGCCCCAAAGACCCGTAATAATCGAGGAATGTACGCTTCACTGGCCCGCGTATTCCAAATGGAACCTTGAATACATGCGGGAAGTAGCGGGAGACAAAATAGTTCCTTTGTACGATGATAGACCTGTGCATCATGAAGATGGCTTCAATGAGCCACATGCACAAATGAAGATGTCGGATTATATTGACCTATTAAGGACTGCACCGACCCGTTACCGCATTTTTCTTTGGAATATCCTTAAGGAGGTTCCTGAACTCCAGAAAGACTTTGATTATCCTGACCTAGGTTTGCGATTTATGAAAGGGTTGCCGATGCTCTTTTTTGGAGGGAGGAATTCCCATACCTTTATGCATTACGATATAGATTTGGCCAATATTTTCCACTTTCACTTTGAAGGTCAAAAAGAATGCATCCTTTTTTCTAGGAAAGAGACAAAATATCTATATAAAATACCACATTCCTTAATTACCCATGAAAGCATTGATTTTTCCAACCCGGATTTTGAAAAATGGCCGGCCTTAAAACATGCTAAGGGTTATAGGACGCATCTAAACCATGGTGAGGTACTTTATATGCCAGAAGGATATTGGCATTATATGAAATATCTTACCCCTGGATTTTCCATGAGCCTTAGAGCTATGGCCCATAATCCCAGAAACGTTACAAGAGCAATCTATAATATTCTAATAATGCGCCATTATGATGGCCTAATGCGCAGACTTAAGGGCCAAAAATGGATAGATTGGAAGAATGAAGAAGCGATTCAGGAGACCAACAAACGCGTTGAAGTATAGTGACCAATAAGTTTTTTCGAAAAGGTTGGAATGGGATTCCAAGAATTTTTAAAGATACGGTCAAGTGTCGTAACCTTTTAATAAATCTTCGATTTTATCATAAACGAGATGGCTTTCCCAACCTCTATAGAAGAGATAATCTGCCAGTTTTCTGCGCTTTTCGGGAAGACTTCTACCGGTTAATTGGTTCACTCTTTTTCTTGCCAGGGTGTCCAGTGTCCTTTGATAGTCCTCTTCATTAATTTCCTGGAGTGCCGTTTGTATATTATGCTTTGAAATATTTCGTTGTCTTAGCTCATTTATGATACGATTTCTTCCCCATTTTTTTATGGCGAACTTCCCTCGGGCAAAGCTTTTGGCAAAACGCTCTTCATTGAGGTAACCCTCTAAAATCAAGTGTGCCATAATTTGGTCTACGGCCTCTGGAATCATGCGCATTTCTTTTAATTTGGATAAGGTCTCTTTATGGCAACGCTCCCTATAGGCACAATAGCGCTCTATTTTTTTAATGGCTTCAGGGAGTGTATAGCTTGGGTTAAAAGGCATTCGACAAAAATAATAAACAAAAAAGCGACCCCAATTTAGGGTCGCTTTTTTTAATAAATGGTCTTACCATCTTTATTTTTAAAACGATATTCTAGATACGTATAGGCATCTCTTGGTTGTATTTTTATCCATTTTTTGTGTTCCAAGAACCACTTGGTACGTATGGACGGAAAACCTTTGGAAAGGTATGCCGCAATAAATGGATGGATATTCAGCGTAATGCTGTTGTCCTTGGCGGGGCCTTTTAAAAGTTTTTCCAAATCGGAATTTATCCGATCTATTAGGACTATTGGGGCTTCCACTTCTTGACCGTTACCATTTGGATTTTCCTCCGTGGTTTTGATATTCATTTCCGGTCTCACCCGTTGTCGTGTGATTTGAACAAGACCAAATTTACTAGGGGGCAAAATCTTATGTTTGGCACGGTCGTCCTTCATCTCATCCCTAAGATGATCAAAAAGCTTACGTCTATGCGGTGCCTTTACCATATCGATAAAATCGACCACAATAATGCCGCCCATATCCCGCAAACGCAGTTGTCTTGCAATTTCCGAGGCTGCTAGAAGGTTTACTTCCAAGGCCGTATCCTCTTGATTTTTGGCTTTGTTAGATCGGTTGCCACTATTCACGTCAATGACGTGCAAGGCCTCTGTATGCTCTATGATCAAATAGGCTCCTTTACTCATGGAAGCTGTTCTGCCAAAGGAAGTTTTAATTTGTCGCTCTATTCCAAATTTTTCGAAAATGGGAACGGACGAATTATAAAGCTTTACAATGGATTCCTTTCCTGATGCGATTTCCTGTACGTAATCCTGAATTTGTCCATAGAGCGTTTCGTCATCAACATGGATTCCCGTAAAGGAATCATTGAAAACGTCCCGCAGTATGCTTGAAGCCCTATTGAGCTCCACCAATACTTTGGAGGGTGTTCGCGCTCTGTACAATTTTTTACACATTGCCGACCATTTGTTCAGCAAGTTTTCTAAATCTTTGTCCAGTTCCGCCACTTTTTTGCCTTCTGCCACTGTTCGGATTATGACACCGAAACCTTTAGGCTTAATGCTTTTTACAAGTCTTTTAAGCCTGTCTTTTTCTTCGTTGCTCCCTATCTTTTGAGAGACGGAAACACGATCTGAAAAAGGTACCATTACCAGATATCGTCCGGCTATGGAGAGCTCGGAACTTATCCTTGGGCCTTTGGTAGATATCGGTTCCTTGACTATTTGTACCAACAAGGATTGATTGGCCTTAATAACATCGTTTATGCTACCATGTTTGTCAATATCCTTTTCAAATGGAAAGTTTTTTAGGGAGTAGTCCCGTAGTTTTCCGGTGCTTACCTTTTTGATAAACTTTAGCATGGAAGAAAGCTGCGGCCCTAGGTCATGATAATGTAAAAACGCATCCTTTTCATATCCCACGTTTACAAAAGCGGCATTGAGACCGGTTACAGGCTTACGCACCTTGGCCAAAAAGATATCTCCAACGGAGAAATCGTTATTGTCCTCTTCCTTGTGCAATTCGGTCAGCTTTCCATCCTTTAACAAGGCAAAATCGACGGCATTGGAACTAGATCTTACGATTAATTCTCTATTCACCTGATTTTATTTATAGCCATCCACAGAAATGTGGATGTGCTGATTGAACAATTACTAAAACAGGTTGTACAAACCCGTCGAAATTCTTTTAGGAATTTCTATGTCAATGAACGTATTAAAATGAAAAAGTAGTTGCAAAAACTACTTTTTCTTGTGTCGGTTTGCTCTCCTACGCTTTTTGCGTTTATGGGTAGCAACCTTATGTCTTTTTCGTTTTTTACCACTCGGCATAAAATTCTCCTTTTAATTGAATATGTTATTTAACCTGAACGTTGCTTTTAACCCCTTCTACAAAAACCTTAGCAGGCTTGAATGCCGGAATGTTATGGGCCGGTATTTTTATAGTGGTATTTTTGGAGATATTTCTGCCTGTTTTTTCGGCTCTGGTCTTGATAATAAAACTCCCAAAACCTCTCAAGTAAACATTGTCCCCACTTTCCAATGAGGATTTTACTTCTTCCATAAAGGATTCTACAGTGGCTTGGACATCTCCCTTTTCAATTCCCAGTTTATCTGAGATTTTCGCTACAATTTCCGCTTTCGTCATCTTTAAAAATTAGATTTTCAGTATGTTTTTTCGGCTTGCAAATATATAAATTAAATTGAATCTTTCCCCTTAACGAGCTAATTTTAAGTATATAAACACCTACTTTTGCGCATTAGTATTTACATAAATGTTTTTTTCCCAAAAAATTCTTCATTGGTATTCCGAAAATAAACGAAGCTTGCCTTGGAGAAGCACAAGAGATCCTTACAAAATTTGGCTTTCGGAAGTTATTCTTCAACAGACCCGCGTTGTACAGGGCGAACCCTATTATCTAAAATTTGTTGAGAATTTTCCCACTGTTCAGGATTTGGCCAAGGCATCCGAGGAAAGGGTTTTGAAACTATGGCAGGGATTGGGTTATTATTCCAGGGCCCGCAATCTACATGCAACCGCCAAGACCGTGGTCAGGGAATATGGAGGTCGTTTTCCGAATTCCTACGATGAACTTTTGAAGCTCAAAGGGATAGGGGATTATACGGCCAGTGCCATAGCTTCTATTTGTTTTGATGAGCCGCGGCCGGTTGTGGACGGAAACGTATATCGTGTACTAGCTCGTTATTTTGGGATAGATATTCCTATTAACAGTACAAAGGGGATACGATACTTTAAGCAATTGGCCGTGGAGGTCATGGACCGAAAAAATATAAGGGATTACAATCAAGGAATTATGGAATTTGGGGCCATACAATGTGCTCCTAAAAAGCCCTATTGCCTGCTTTGTCCGTTAAATGAAAGCTGTATAGGGCTTAAGGAGAATTTGGTACATACGCTGCCCGTAAAGGAAAACAGGACTAAAATTAGAAGAAGAAATTTCAACTATTTGGTATGGGTAGATCCAAATAATACTACAAAGTTGAGTCAGCGAAAAGGAAAGGGAATATGGCAAAATCTTTGGGAATTTCCCCTTTTGGAATCGGAAAACGAATTAAACGACAAGGAATTAAAGAAAATGATATCCGGTGATGTTTCCTTCCGATTGTCTTTGTACAATGAATCACCAATAGTACATAAACTCTCGCACCAACATCTGTACACCAAATTTTGGATTATTGAGAGCAAAGCCCGGCTTGAGGATGGTATTTCATGGGCAAATTTGGAAAGTTATCCCGTCCCGGTTTTAATAGCTGATTTCATAAAAGCATTCAAAAATTCGTATTTTTGAATTTAATCAAGAAATATACATAAGGGCATGAGCGGAACATTGAACAAAGTGATGTTGATAGGCCATCTGGGCGATGAGGTTAAAATGCACTATTTTGAAGGAGGGGGTTGTATAGGGAGGTTCCCAATTGCCACCAATGAGACCTATACCAATAGGCAAACCGGTGAAAAGGTTACCAATACGGAATGGCATAATATTGTTGTCCGTAACAAGGCCGCAGAGATTTGTGAAAAATACCTGAGCAAGGGAGATAAGATATATGTGGAAGGCCGCTTAAAAACACGTCAATGGCAAGGCGAAGACGGCAATACGCGTTATTCCACTGAAATACAGGTCCAGGATTTTACCTTCCTTTCTACGAAAAGTGAGAGTATGGCCAATGCACAATCCAATATCACTCAGGAACAAAAACCTGTTTCCACCAACCTGGGAACAAGGCCAATTGAAAATACCGCTCATGTAAGTGAACCGGAACCAGAAGACGACCTACCTTTTTAGGGTCTCAAAAATAAAATCGTGACTGTTGGATCCTGACCCCCATAGTTTATTCTTAAATTTTATCGGTTTTGATAGTGCCTTAGCACTGAATTTTGGTATTCTTATAATTTTGTTGACTTGTTCGGCTCTCATTTCGGGTGCTGAGGTAGCCTTTTTTGGGCTTTCCCAAACCGATATAAATGAAATAGCGGAAAGGAAAACGGGCCAGGGGACCATTATTGTGGAATTACTGGAACGCCCCAAAAAATTATTGGCTACTATTCTTATCGCCAACAATACAATAAACATTGGGATTGTGCTTTTGTTTAATAGTATTGGGGATACACTTTTTTCGAACATAAATCAGGTTTGGCTAGGGTTCATTTCCGTACGCTTTTTATTGGAAGTGATAGTGGCTACATTCCTGATCTTAATGTTCGGTGAAATCCTTCCAAAAGTCTATGCCAATAGAAATCGGATGCAATTTTCACATTTTATGGCGTATCCGCTCAAAACACTCGATTTTCTTTTTTCTCCATTGAGTCTTCCCATGCGATCTGGTACAATTTTTTTATACAATAAATTGGGCAAGCAAAAGTCCAATTTGAGTGTGGACCATCTTTCCCAGGCGCTGGAACTTACCTCGGAGGGCGATACGACCAAAGAGGAGCAAAAAATATTGCAGGGCATTGTGTCTTTCGGTAATACCGATACTAAACAGGTAATGCGTCCACGTATCGATATTTTTGCCTTGGACGAGGAGATGAAGTTTCCCGAGGTTCTTGAAGAAATACAGAAAAATGGGTATTCCCGTATTCCTGTTTTTTCGGAACATATGGACAATATCCTGGGGGTACTTTATGTAAAGGACCTCCTACCTTATATAGATAGAAAAAGTTTTAACTGGGTATCCCTTATTCGCGAACCATATTTTGTGCCAGAGAATAAAAAATTGGATGACCTTTTGTTGGAATTTCAAGATAAAAAAAATCATTTGGCCATTGTTGTGGATGAATATGGGGGTACTTCCGGTATTGTGACCTTGGAGGATATCATTGAGGAAATTGTTGGGGATATCAGCGATGAGTTCGACGATGAGGATTTGGTTTTTTCCAAATTGGACGACTACAACTATGTTTTTGAAGGCAAAACCGCTTTAAAGGATTTTTATCGGGTCATCAAAATAGCGGATGAAGAACTTTTTGAAGAGAATAAAGGGGAATCCGAAACCATTGCCGGTTTTGTACTGGAAATAGCAGGAAGCTTTCCCAAAAAAGGAGAAAAGGTTCTTTTTAAGGAATATCAATTTGTGGTCGAAAGCTTGGATAAAAAACGGTTGAAACAAATAAAAGTTACGGTTCCCCATGAGAAATAAATTCGTTTTTTTGGTATTTGTATTGTTTCTTCTGGTTGTGGGTTGTAAAGAGAGCGTTATTCCCAAACCCAAGGCCATGTTACGATTGGAGTATCCAAATTTTAAAACGGAGAATCTGGAAACGAAAAATTTTCAGTTCCGATATAATACCATGGCCCGATTAAAAAATGAAGCGAACAATTCACTTACATTGGATTATCCCGGTATTAAGGGCTCCATTTTTATTACCTATAAGGAGGTAAACGACAACTTGGAGAAGTTGCTTTCGGATGCCCAAAAACTGTCCTATGAACACGTGGTTAAGGCGGATGGTATAGAGGCCAATGAATTCTTGAATCCTGAGGAAAGGGTTTTTGGAATGTTTTATGAAGTTACTGGAAATGCGGCATCCCAAGCCCAGTTTTATGTAACCGACAGTACTTCACATTTTGTTACCGGATCTCTTTATTTTTATGCCAA
The DNA here is from genome assembly GCF_028285715.1 of Ulvibacterium sp. Lineage (GTDB taxonomy): Bacteria > Bacteroidota > Bacteroidia > Flavobacteriales > Flavobacteriaceae > Ulvibacterium. Next base: position 105,910 of record NZ_JANQOO010000016.1, on the reverse strand, counting down.
ACCCAACTATGATTCCATTTACCCCGCAGCTGTGTATTTACAAAAGGACATTCGTAGAATTATGGAAACTTTGAGATGGAAGTAGCGGCCTAAAGCTTAAAACCAGCCCTATCTACTTTTTCAATATTGCTTCAGCGCGCTCTATGCTGGAATTGATTTCCTCCTGTAGGGCCTTTACCTTAACTTCTTCCTCATCCAACCATTTTTGCTTTTGCTTTGTAAGTGCCTTTCCCTTTAAGATTTCTTCGGAATCAAAACGATCTCCAAAACCTCTCATCCAGTCCATCATGCTTTGATGCGAAGCCTGTAAATCTTTCATTGCCTTTCCGTATTCCATTCCTATTTCCGTGGAATCGACCTTAGGTTTTAACTCTGCCACCAATTTACTTATAGTTCCCATTTTGGGCATAACCTCATCATGAATGGCCATGACTTTTTTCATTTTATCTTCTTTGCACGATATTGCACTCACCAGAACTGTAAGTAAAAGAATTATTTTTCTCATTTTTTGTTTTTTACAAATATAAACCATTCCCATCATGGAGACCATAGGTAAGCCATAACGGAAATGGTTTGGATTATTGGTTGAACTTTAATTATTTAAACGCATATTGCAATCCCAAGGTCATTGTTTCCCTGTTCTGCAATTGTATTCCATTCAGATCCTGGTACAAGGGGAAAGCGAATTCAAAACCTACTCTGAGGTTTTTCAATGGACCGTTCGGCACATAGGTGTTAAACCCTATCCCGGAGTTCAAATAGTTTCCACCGGAATTGTCGGTATCTGCGGTTATGACCATCATAGGGTTCAAATTGGGATCCATTCCCTCTATTTTACTGACCGACACCCCTTCCAGGCGAAAAGAAAAACTGAGCCAATCGGTTGCTTTGGCAGCCAACCAATTGTTTAGGCTATAGCGGTTTCCATAACGGTAGTCCCTATCATTTTTCCCAAAACGGAGAATACCCCGCAATTGGCCTCCATAGGATAGAACATTTCCCTGGCACAAATAGGTCAATGCCAAATTTGTGTCAAAAGTTCCACTTCCGATTTGCATAGGATAGGGCAGTTCCACCTCATTAGGTGAAGATGCAGGTGTAACGTCACTTTCCGTGATGCTTCCAGTAGGAATTGAAAATCCTACTTGCGCATGCATCGTCTGCCTGTTTTTGTTGAAAAACTTGTAGAGTCCGGAAATTTGGATGTCGCCCAATCCCGAAGCTTCGGTAGTGAACGTGCCGCCCATACGTGTTACATGGTCCATTTCCATGGACAGGTAATTGAACATGGCCATTAGCGTAAGTTTGTCACTTGGGGCAAACATGGCACCTAGCATGTGCATGTTCATTGGCATTTGGGTAGGGGTCACCACATAATTGGCCAGGGCATCTTCAAAAGAGGCATCATCGCCCCCTTGTTTTAAATCCTCCATGTTCATATACATATATCGGTAGCTGAACATCCACTCGCCTTTGCCATGCATGTGATCTCCCATTACTGAAATAGGAGCGTGTCCATCGGGTCTGCCGGCAGACCATTTTTCGTTGTTTGTACTATTCGTTTCTTGAGCGCAAAGCATTATAGTTGCCATTGTTAAAATGGCAGAGATATATAGTTTCACTTGTGTGTTTTTTAAATTTTTAGAAATAGATGGTGGGCAGGTCCTTTATCTTCGATTAGACTTGTACCTGCAAAAAAGATCTACTAAATGCTTAAGCCAGGTGGACGAAAGCTGGAATCGCTATAGAGAAAGCTGTAGTTATTGCTATAATTAAGGATTGGGGCACCTTTGGTGATTCCGGTCTTTTGGCTAGGGATGGCGAGAACATCAATAAAACCAATGGGATATTCCTCCATGGCAATTTTGGGGAGATTCTGTTTTTTCTCCTCGTTCTGTTCATTCAGTTTTTGCATTAGGTAGCACTTTCCGTTGCATTGCATTTCTACCTTATCCCTATTGATACAAAGGAATTCGGCAATGTAGTCTTGATCTATCACATATTCAAACAAAGGGAATACGGGACGCAACATGGCCAGGACATACAGAAAAACAAAAAATGACGCCCAAAAAGCTTTCAATTCCATGGGTTTTTGCAAAGTTAGGCGAAGAAATAGTTTTGGACTGTTTTTTTTATCCTAAAAATTGGCGTAATGGCTATTTGTTTTTTTTGGCTGAGAACTGTAACAAACGGTTCCACCCTTAGTCTCTAATACATTAGAAGACAACAACAATAAAATCTACGAAAATGAAAAAAAATACCTTTTACACCTTGATCTTGATTTTTTTGACCTTTGGCGGGTTTCAAGTGGATGCCCAGACCAAGACCCTGCGGGTAGACTCATTTGATAAGATTATCCTAAGTCCCTATATCAGCGCAACTTTAGTGGAAGGCGACAAGGAATCCGTATATTTTGAATATGCCAATGTGTCCCCTGAGGAAATCAATGTGGAGGTCGAAGGCAAAACTTTACGTGTCTATCTGGATGGTGCCAAAACATTGGATAGAAATGAAAAGATAAGCGGTAACGGTTATAATATGAGTAGGGCCTACTATGAAGGGGCCGAAGTAAAGGCGATTATTACCTACAAAAGTCTGAGAACCTTATCCGTTAGGGGCGAAGAGACCATACGATGCGAAAGTAAAATAGACCAAAAGGACTTTACGTTGCGAATTTATGGGGAATCACAAGTATACCTGTCCGATGTTGACTTGGATAAACTTAAGGTCACCATTTATGGGGATAGCTATCTTGAAGTTGAAAATGGAACAGTAGGGTATCAAAAATTTACAGCCTATGGCGAAAGTAAGGTAAATACCTTGGCAATTGATAATGCCGACACCAAAATATTGGCTTATGGCGAGAGCGATTTTAGGGTTAACGTTGCCGATAGGCTCAAGGTCACCTGTTATGGGGAAACCCACGTCACCTATGAAGGCAGTCCAAAAATAGATAAGGGCATCGTTATCGGCGAGGCTACTATCCGCAAGATTGGTTAGTGTTTATTTAATTGAGGGGCATGGGCGGGGTGTAAACCCCGTCCATGCCTATTTCCTATTCAAAATCGGAATCGGAAACCCCTTCGTTCACTTTTATTTCCTTTACCAAAAACTCCATACTTTGTGGTCCCATGGATTGAGTCAATTTAAAAGGGAACTGAATGCCGGACACTTCCTTGTAATCGTCATAAATCAACGTTTGCTGCATTTGCTGTCCTTGCATTTCCGTAGTATTGACCTCTTGTAACTTAAGGCCACTTTCCATGTCATAGAAAATTGATTTTTCATCGGTTATTCTCAGTTTATACGCCTTTTTGCCGTCTACAGTTTCAACCCCCTCCAATACAACATTGTTGTTCAAATAGTTGAGCTCGGGAAAGGGGGCGGATTCTTCCCTCACCTTTTTTAATTCCTCTTCGCCCAAATCCTTGCGTTGACCTTGCATCACCATATAGCCCATGTTCCCATCCAGAACCTGCTTGCTCATGGAATTGCCCATCACCTTAACATCCTGCATAAACTGATTGTTGGCTGTTTTTTTTAGTTCAAGGTTTAATTTCATCCCCTGCATTTCAGCCTCCGCCATTAAGGCATAAGATTGTACCCCTTCCAATTTTTCCTTACCGCCCAGGGCATTGATATATGTATTGAGAACATCATTGGCTGTAATGCCTTCCGGTACTTCGGCACCATAGTCCGGTTTTTCCGTAGCGTTTGCGTATTTATCAAAATACTTTACTGGAATAGTTTTTCCTTTAAAGGGTATCTTTTCCAAATTCTCGGCAATTTCGCTTCCTTTTCCGGTGACAACGATTCTAAAATTGTTTAAGGCTATGAACTTTTGGGCAGCCTGCTGTATCTGTTCCGCGGTAACTGCATTAATTTTTTCCAGATAGGTTGTGTAGAAGTCCTCTGGGAGATCTTCAGTGAGAATATTAAGGGCATAACGCGCAATGGTCTCTGGTCGTTCCAAGGCCATGACAAATCGCCCCACGTATTCGGCCTTGGAGATTTCGATTTCCTCGGGATCCACTTTTTCATTTCTGATTCGTTTCAGTTGGTCCAGGAACACCGTTACGGCACTGTCCGTGACCGCATTTCGAACACTTGCTCCGGCACGAAAGCGAGAGGCGTGCTTATCCGCTCCGAAACTGGATCTCGCACCATAGGTGTACCCCTTGTCCTCACGAAGACTGGCATTGAGATAGCTGCGCATACCGCCACCCAGGATATTGTTGGCCAATAAGGTGGGAAAGTAGTCTTCGTCCCCCATTTTTAAGTTTATCACATTCTGTACTGCAATTTCGGATTGTACCGCATTGGGCATATCCACAAAATTTATTTGGGTGTACTGTACATTTTTTGGTTCGGCGAGCGTAAAAACCGGTGGACTGGCCTTTCGCCATAATTGAAAAAGGTCTGTGACTTTTTCCTTCGTTTTTTCAAAATCTACATCACCTATTATGGCTAGGTAAGCATTTTTGGGAACAAAATAATTACGGTAGTTGGATGCCACCTGCTCAAGGGTAACCCGTTTTACACTTTCTTCGGTCATGAATTCCCCATACGGATGGTTTATGCCATAGGCCAATGCACTCTCTACCCTTCTTGCCGCCGTGGCCACACTTTTTTCGCCTGATTTAAGGGCGTCCAACAGAATGTTACGTTCCTTTTCCAGTTCTTCCTTCGTAAAATTGGGATTCAGTGCTGCATCGGCAAGTAGTTCCAAAATCCTGTCTGCGTATTTTGAAAGACCGGAAGCAGAGGCCCCACCGGAGCTAAAACTAATGGTCGCTCCCATATAGTCCACTTCTTCATTGTAAGCATCCTTATCAATATTGGTAGAGCCTTTGCCCAATAAGCTGCCGGTTAACTGACTTACCCCGGCTATTTCGCCTTCGACATAAGGAGGGTTGTCTATGGCCAATGTATAGGAGACCCTTGGAAGTTTATGGTTTTCTACAATAATGACCTGCAGACCGTTGTCCAGCTTAAAAGTATGGGGCACCCCTAGATTGATTTCGGGAATAGGTCCTATCTTTGGTTCCTTGCTCCTGTCCAGTTGCGCTGTTAGCGCACATGTAATCAGTAAAAACAGTGATAAAATGGATTTTTTCATTTTATTGGTTTTCCGTTTTCGGTAAATATTCCAGTAATAAGCGTTGATTTGAGCCTAGGTATTTTTTGGCAATGTCCCTTATTTCTTCCCTTGTTATGGAACGATACAAATCTAGTTCCGTGTTAATAAGATTGGTATCCCCGTAGAGCAAATGATACTCCGCCAAGGACGCCGCAATTCCTTCTAGAGTAGCATTAGAGTTTACAAACTGGTTTTCAAATTGGTTCAACAGTTTTTGATGGTCCTTTTCCGATATGAGTTCTGTCTGTAATTTTTGAATCTCCTGGTCAAATTCCACGACTAGGGCATCCAAAGGAGTTTCTCCAAGAGGGAGGGCCAAAATGGCATAAATACCGTAATCTTCCTGACTTAAGTTAACGGCTTGTACGGCAAGGGCCATTTTTTTGTCGTCGACCAGTTTTTTGTACAATTTGGAACTATTTCCATTACTTAGATACGTGGATATCATATCCAGAACCCTGGCATCCCTTGTCGTAAAGGAAGGTGTTCTATAACAGGCGACAATTGCCGGAATTTGGATATTGGCATCATATGCAGTTGCCTTAAATTCTTGTGTAATCGGTTTTTCCCTGGGGAAACTGCGTTCAATTTCGGCACCTTTTGGTATAGGGCCAAAATAATCCTGTATCATTTTTTTCGTTGATGGGACATCGATATCACCGGCCACAATCAAAGCGGCATTGTTCGGGATGTAGAATTTGTTGTTGAAGGCGATAAACTCTTCCAAGGTGGCCGCATCCAGATGTTCCATGGAGCCAATAGTAGTCCAACGGTAGGGATGCTCTATAAAAAGGTTTTTCTTTATTGCCGTAAGTAGATTTCCATAAGGACGATTATCTAAATGTAATCTTTTTTCCTCTTTCACCACTTCGTTCTGGGTGTCTACGCCCACCTGTTCTATAACAGGGTGCAGTAGCCGTTCGGACTCCAACCAAAGACCTGTTTCCAAGGCATTGGAGGGGAAAACCTCATAATAGTAGGTACGGTCATCGTTAGTGTTGGCATTGTTTATTCCCCCTTTGGAGGAAACTATTTTATCCCATTCCCCGCGGGCGATGTTTTCGGTTCCTTCAAAAAGGAGATGCTCAAAAAAATGTGCAAATCCTGTGCGTTCGGGGTCTTCGTCCTTGGCTCCAACATGATAGACCACCGAGGTCACAACAAGAGGTGCCGTATTGTCCTGATGAAGGATTACGTGTAATCCATTATCGAGATCATATTCTTCAAAAGAAACCTCCTGGGCACCTATGCTTATCACATACAGGAGAGATACTAGTAAAAAGAAAGGTGTTTTTTTCATAATTCGGGCAGATTAGAGCTATATATCCTTTGGAATAAGTAGTAATCGAGAACCAATTGTTACACGAATATAATTTTTTTGGAGAATTGAATAAGATCCCAGCTACGCTTTAACAAGAATTTCTATCATATTTTGTACATTTAAGTAATTATATATCAATGTAAAGCCTTAGGAAATGAAGGAATTTGCTTTGCCCATACGATTTGGTGTGGCCACAAGTGGTTGCCTCATTGCTTATTTCCTTATGCTTTCGCTCTTCAATTTGCATATCAATGTATTTTATAGCCTTTTCAATGGTGTAATTACGGGTTTCGGAATTTACGAGGCCATTAAATTTTTTAGGCTAAGGGATAAGGAAGGGTTTAATTACGGAAAAGGATTTACCGCAGGGTTGATTACCGGAGGGGTAGCTACTTTAATTTTCACCTTGTTTTTCGCCGTGTATTCCACTGAACTCAACATCGAATTTTTGAACGAACTTTCTACTGTTTGGGCCAAGGACTACCGTAATTTTGAGGGAATAGTTTTTCTTACGGTCGCCGTAATGGGTTTTGCGACTTCCTTAGTGTTGACACTTTCTTTTATGCAGCTTTTCAAGACCAGTAATAATCCAAAAAACAAATCAGTTTAAAAACTCCTTAAAATCACTTGTGGATTAGCGAATTACCCCTATATTTGCACCCGCCTATAAAAAACCTAAAAGGTTATCATGGCAAGGAAATCCGGTATTTAAAGGATTATAAATTAAAATCAATATACACGCTATGTACGCAATTGTAGAGATGGCAGGGCAGCAATTTAAAGTTGCAAAAGACCAAAAAGTGTATGTTCACCGTTTACAGACTGAAGAAGGTAAGAAAGTAACTTTTGACAATGTACTTCTTTTGGATGACGGTAAGAATGTAACTGTTGGCGCCCCGGCTATAGACGGAGCCGCTGTAGAGGCCAAAGTCGTCAAGCACCTTAAAGGTGACAAAGTGATTGTCTTTAAAAAGAAAAGACGCAAGGGATATCGTAAGAAAAATGGTCACAGACAATTCCTTACCGAAATTGTTGTAGAAAGTATTATTGCCAAAGGAGCCAAAAAAGCGGCTCCGGAAAAGACAAAAGAGGAAAAGCCTGCTGCCAAGAAAGCTGAAGTACAAAAAGAGGCTCCAAAAACTACTCCCGCGAAGGAGACGGCAAAGCCCAAGACAGAACCCAAGGCGGCCGAGGATTTAAGCAAGAAAACCGTGGCCGAACTAAAAGAAATGGCCAAGGCCAAGGATATTACAGGCTATTCCTCAATGAAAAAAGCTGAATTGATTGCAGCATTGGAAAAATAAAGAACGAACTAAAAACGATAGATCATGGCACATAAAAAAGGTGTAGGTAGTTCAAAAAATGGTAGGGAATCGGAATCAAAACGCTTGGGCGTAAAGATTTTCGGTGGCCAAGTTGCCGTTGCAGGAAATATTATCGTTAGGCAACGTGGTACCAAACACAATCCCGGCGAAAATGTGTATGCTGGCAAGGATCATACCCTACATGCCAAAGTAGACGGTTTGGTAAAGTTTGAAAAGAAAGCCGGAGGCAAATCCTATGTTTCCATAGAGCCGTTCAAGGCTTAGGAACCTTTTCCAGACATTATAAAATTGGCCCTCACTGAGAAGTGGGGGTTTTTTATTTTAAAGTTTTCATAACGCTATAGTAATGCCATAGTCCTTATAAATGATATACTTCGGCTTTTCAAAAGCTATAGAATGACCCCGACCTTTTGTATTTTTTTTCGCCTTTCCCTATCACTGCTATCGATTTCCCTTTGCAGGGGACAGATGGAAACGGGCTACCCCCCCTATGATAGACAAATAGATTCTACTTTTTTTAGGCTTAAGGAGGATCTGGAAAAGGTTAAAGAAGAGTCTTCTCGGGAAAAAATTGCCTTGGCCCATCTTGAACTAGGAGAATTCTATCGCCAGACCGGAGTGTATTCGGAAGCTGTGGACCAATACAACAAGGCCATCGAATTTGTAGATTCCAAAGCAAACGATACACTATATGCTCTACTAAACAATAGTATTGGAAAAGTGCACCTTTCCCTGAACAAATTTAAATTGGCCAAACAATTTTTCAATGAAGGCCTCCAGAGTTCTAATAATTTGGGTTATATCCAAGGACAAGCTGTTTCAAAAGGACTAATAGGTTCATGTTATGAAAAACAAGGAGAGTATTTGCAGGCATTGGATTACCAAAAAGAAAGCTTGGCATTATTTGCAAAATTGGAAAATGACAACGGCATAGCAACGGTAAACGAAAATATTGGCAGTATATACGAAGATTTGGGCCGGTATGACCTGGCCTACGAGTATTTTGCCAAATCCTATGGATATTTAAAGGACAAGGGAACCCACGAAGAGGCCAATGTGCTCAACAATTTGGGAGACATATATCGTAAGCAAGGTGACTACAACCAATCTATCGATTATACGCAAAAGGCACTTTTGGTGGCAGATAGAATCCATGATAACCATCAATTGGAAAGTGCCCACAAGGATTTATCCAAGGCCTTCGCTTTAATTGGGGATTATAAAGAGGCACACAGGTATCTTATGGAGGCCGAAAAGTACAATCAGGCATGGCTTCAAGCTCACAACACCAATCAACTCAACGTCTTGCAGACCATTTATGAAACCAACAAAAAGGAAGCAGAAATCCAACTGTTAAAAGAACAGAACAAGGTAAACCGGGCCAATCAAAACCTATTATGGGTAGCCCTTTTTGCCCTTGCGGCCATTTTGACCATCCTATATAGCTATGTAGGGAGAAAACGAAAGGCCAAATTGAAGTTACAGGAATATAGACAACGAACGCTTAAGGCAGAATTGGAAAAAAAGGAATACGAAGAAAAAAATTTGCAAAGAGAGATTAAATTAAAGACGGCGGCACTCTCAAGATACAGTCTACATTTATCCCAAAAGAACAAAATCCTGCTCGATTTGTCCAATACCTTACGGAACATTGCATCTAGAAAAAACATGGATTCCAGTGTTAAGATAAAGGATTTGGCAAAAGAAATCGACTTTAATCTACAACAAGAACACGAATGGGACGAGTTCATGAATTTCTTTAAGGAGATTCATCCAGACTTTATCAAGAAGCTTTCCTCACTTTCGGAAAGCAACCTTTCCCCGGCCGAAATGCGACTGGGTATGTTGTTACGATTAAACCTTACTTCAAAGGAAATAGCCTCTATTCTAAGGGTCACCCCGGACAGTGTTCGGGTAGCCCGATATCGCCTACGTAAAAAATTGCCGATAGATCAAAAGGAAGAATTGGTCAATTTCATGGTCGAGCTTTGAATTTTACCCCTTTGTTTTGGCAATGGTTATTGCAATGTAAATAAATTATGATTGTTGCCTTCTTGTTTACCCCAAGGATTCGTTTTGTTTCCCTTTTGTTGCTCTTTAAAACAAGTGCTAACCACTTGATCGCTATAGCTTTGGATTAAAACTTAATTCAAGAAATCATGAAGGCGAACAACTTATTAAAACTACTTTTTGTAACGCTATTTGTCTTTTTGGGAGTAGCGGAAGGCAAGGCACAATCCGGGAATATTCAGGGCACAATTTCTGATGAAAACGGTATTTATGTATCTGGTGCCAACATTTTTATAGTATCGTTAAATAAAGGAACTGTATCCGATTTTGACGGAAGATTTACACTTGTCGATGTCCCGGAAGGAAATTACAATATACAAATAACCTATATCGGATATGCAGATGTTGATCAAGAGGTTGCAGTTACCGATGGTGAAACGGCGAGTATCATAGTGGAACTGACCCCTACCAACTATCAATTGGACGAGGTGGAAGTTGCCGCACAGGGGCTTAGTGGGCAGGCCAAGGCCTTGAACACCCAACGAACCAACCTAAATATTACCAATGTGGTTTCTACGGACCAGATCGGGAAATTTCCAGATGCCAACATTGGTGATGCTGTAAAGCGGATACCGGGGATTACCATGCAAGTAGATCAAGGTGAGGCTAGGGATGTTATTGTTCGGGGGCTCTCACCACAGCTCAATTCCGTGACCTTGAACGGTAGCCGCATACCCTCTGCGGAAGGCGATAACCGCAACATACAGATGGATTTGATACCATCGGATATGATTCAGACCATAGAGGTAAACAAAGCGGTTACACCGGATATGGATGGCGATGCCCTTGGAGGTTCCATAAACTTGGTAACACGTAGCGCCCCGCAGGGGTTTCGACTTTCAACGACCTTGGGCTCGGGAATCAATTTTATTACCAATACAAGGAACCTCAATGGCGCTTTCCTTTTAGGTGACCGTAGCAAGAATGGAAAGTTTGGATGGATGTTAGGTGCTGTAATCCAGGATAACGATTTTGGATCGGATAATGTTGAAGCGGAATGGGACAATGAATTTGCTTTTAGCAATGCTTTGGGCGAGGAAGAGGAGATAGACGTGAACCCTTATACCAACGTCTTTGAACAACGTACCTATTTGGTACAACGCGTACGACGCAGTTTTTCCGTTAATCTGGATTACCAGTTCGATTCGAATAACTCCATTTACCTAAAGACGATGTACAACTGGAGGGATGATCGAGAAAATCGTTACGTAGTCGCCACGGAACTATTGGATTGGGACGAGGTTCCAGAAGGTGATTTTACCCTGACCAACAATACCCCTACCCGCTTCCCCGCTGAAGTGGCACGCGAAACCAAAGGAGGTATAGATGATGACCGTAATCAGAATACCCGGTTAGAGGACCAACGAATGCAAAACTATACGCTGGGCGGGAATCATTTATGGGGCAAGGCAAAGATCGATTGGTTGGCTTCCTACGCCAAAGCCTCGGAAGAGCGCTTGGACGAGCGCTATGCACAGTATAAAACGGAGTACATCGTAAATAATGACAACACCGATCCTGAATTCCCGATTATGACTGCAGAAGATGCTGCGAACACCAACGATCGATCCATTTTTGAGTTTGATGAGATTACCAATGAGACCCAGTACACCGATGAGGAAGATATCAACCTTTTTCTCAATATAGAGTTGCCCGCGGATATCTTTGGTAAAGGTGATGGAACCTTAAAGTTCGGTGCCAGGGGAAGGTTCAAGAACAAGACCCGTGACAATAACTTCTTTGAATATGGGGATTTGGGAGATACCTTTGAATTTATGTCCGATATTCCGGTCGTGAACAAAACAGATCCTGATTTTTTGGCCGGGGGGCAATATGCCGCCGGCCTTTATCCTGATCCCGTATGGCTGGGCCGTTTGGATTTGAACGAAAATAATGGCGAATCCGTTGTAGAAGAGTTCTTGCCAGGTAATTTCGACATTCGAGAGGATGTCATAGCGGGCTATATAATGTTGAACCAAAAGCTATCCAACAAGCTTAGTGTTTTGGCCGGGGTACGTATAGAGAACACCCAACTGGAGTCCGATGGCTTTCGTGTAACCTTCAATGAAGACGACATAATTTCGGAAGAAGTAAGTGGAGAAAACTCGTATACCAACGTATTGCCGGGGGTTCATTTTAAGTATGATTTCACGGACAACACCATTTTACGATTGGCATGGAGCAATACTTTGGCCAGGGCCAATTATGAGGATCTTATCCCAAGGGCCGAAATTGTGAATGCGGATGATGAGATTGTCCTTGGTAATGCGGATCTAGATCCTACGACTTCCATGAATTTCGACTTGATGGCGGAACACTATTTGGAGAGTATAGGTATCATTTCTGGAGGATTGTTCTACAAGAGAATTGACGACTTCATATATACCTTTATTTCTGAGGCACCGGACGATTCTTTTGGGCCTGGAACAGAAGGTTTTGATGTTTTTCAGCCGTTGAACGGGGACCAAGCCTCTATCTTTGGTGTAGAGTTCTCATTTCAACGTCAGTTGGATTTCTTGCCGGGCTTCGCCAGAAATTTTAATATTTTCCTAAACTACACCCACCTTACTTCAAGTGCGGATGGTATCCGAAACGAAGATGGGGATGAACGTACCGATATGGATCTGCCCAATACGGCACCCAATATGTTCAATGCTTCCCTGGGTTACGCCGGAAAACGCTTTAGTGCTCGGCTGTCCGCCAATTTCTCCGACTCCTATGTGGATGAGTTGGGAGGGAACGCTTTTGAAGATCGGTATTATGACCAGCAATTTTTTCTGGATTTCAATTCCAGTTATGCCTTCAACAACAGATTACGGATTTACGCAGATCTGAACAACATTACCAACCAGCCCTTGCGTTTTTTCCAAGGGGTAAGTGAACGCACCCAACAGGTAGAGTACTATGGGTTACGATTTACTTTTGGATTAAAGTATGACTTGTTCAGGAAATAAAGCTTTCCAGGCAAAATAGTAATAAATGAAGGCCGCCTTTAATGGCGGTCTTTGACCAATCTCAATTTTATAAAAAATGAAAAGTATTGTATTTCTACTTCCTTGTCTGTTGTTGGTAGCCTGTAACCAAAGCAGCCTACCGCCCATAAAACCGGACGTAATTACCGAAAAGGCTATAAACGATACTGATGATCCAGCAATTTGGGTGAATCCGGAGGATACTTCAAGAAGTATTGTTTTTGGAACGGACAAGGAGACGAATGGAGCCATATATGCCTACGACCTGAATGGGAAAATCATCGAAGACAAGACCATTCGCAATATCCGTAGACCGAATAATGTGGATGTGGAATATGGATTTCGATTAAATGATTCGATAGAGGTGGACATTCTGGCTTTTACGGAAAGGGAAAAGCAACAAATTCGTTTGTTCTCTGTACCGGACATGACGCCGCTGGATGGGGGAGGGTTCCCAGTTTTTGAGGATGAATCCGATTTTGAGCGAAAACTGCCTATGGGCATTGCGCTTTATAAGTCCCCAAAAGACTCCGTTATATATGCCATAGTCGGAAGGAAAACAGGACCCGCCGATAAGTATCTCTACCAATATGAATTATCAGCGGACAGTATGGGGGTAAACGCCAACTTGGTACGGAAGTTCGGAAAGTTCAGCGGGCAAAAGGAAATTGAGGCTATTGCGGTTGACGACGAAAATGGATTCGTCTACTATTCGGATGAAGGTGTATGCATTCGCAAGTATTATGCAGAACCTAATGGGGGTGATGATGAACTATATTGTTTTGGGGGTGAATATTTTTTAGAGGATATAGAAGGAATAGCCCTGGCCACCTATGCCAATGGAAAGGGTTATCTCATTGTTTCCAACCAGCAACAGGGGGAATTCAATATTTTTTCCAGAAAGGATAATACCTTTATAAAAGCAGTAAATCTGACCACTGTGGCAACAGATGGGTGCGATGTGGTGACCGCACCCCTGAATGCTACGTTCCCGAACGGACTTTTTGTTGCTATGAACGAGGAAAGGGATTTTTACTTTTATGATTTAGGGCGATTAATTGACAAATGAATGTTTTCCTGCTTTTGAGGTTTGATGTTTTGTCATCCCGGCCATTACCAATTTCATGATTCGTATTTTGCCCCAACGAGGTACCGATCGTAAACCAAGTATCAAGATTTTGGTAAGTCGACCGGGAAAAACCGTTGATTTTCTGCCTAAAGCCTTTAAGATAGGAATTCCGATATCCGAAGGTTTTAGGGCATTTCCCAGCTCCATACGGGCAATCGCGGCAAATCCACTGTTTACAGGTCCGGGCGCTGCAGCAAGTACATCGACATTATAAGGTTTCAATTCATAATGGAGTCCTTCACCAATAGATTGGACATAGGCTTTTGTAGCAGCATAATGGGCGGCATTGGGTACACCTTGGAAACCGACGATGGAACTCATTAAAATAATGCCCCCTTTCTTTTGCTCAGCAAATTTGCGGGCAAAATAATGGGTGAGCATCATTAGGGCCAAGGCGTTCACTTTTAGCATACGCGTTTCCTGCTCCAATGGGGAATGGACAAATTGTCCGGAAGTGCCAAAACCCGCAGAAGCCACAAAAAGCCCAATGGGAAGCTTACCTATCCCTTCTATTAGGGAATAAATACCGGCGGTAGATGTGACATCGGCAACAATGACTTCTGCAATTATTTTGTATTTTTCTTCCAGTGCATCACCAAAGTCCCGAAGTACTTCTTCATTCCTTCCCGTAAGTACCACATTTAATCCAGCTTCTGCCAATCTTTCTGCAAGTTCTTTTCCAATACCGGACGAAGCCCCGGTTACTAGGGCCCAAGGGCCGTATCTATCAATTAGACGTTGTTTTAAATGATTTGAAAATCGCATATCTTCTTGTATTATGTGGTTTCCCACCCCCACCAGATTAGTTTTTGGAACCTGTAAATGGATTTGTTTTCCAGAAGTCGCTCCAACTTCTTATTGATCGGGGTTCCACGATGATCTTTTTCTTTCTTCATGATGAGCGTATTAGTTTAGGAGCTGAACCTTTTAGAATTGAAACTTGTATCCGAAATCAGGAAAGAAACCAATTTGGTCCACTTGATCTACCTGATTGGTCAAACGATTGTACCTACGCACAAAAATGTTCTCGTTGGCCGTTACATTTTGAAGGTCAAAATAGAATTGATGCGAGCTCTTTTTGTTCCGGCTATTTATTTTTAGTCCAAATTTCACATCCCATCGAAAGTAACCATCGTATTGCTGACTAAAAGCGATATCCTCCTGGAGGATTTCAAAACCGGCTTGCTGAGAGGCTTCTAGGTCCACTGGTGTAAAATAACGGCCTCCAGAAGTTGTTAATCTCGTATCCACGAACCATACATTTTTTCCGGAAGGTCCTGTCTTGAATTCCTTCCCTGCCAGTAAGTTGACAACATATCCGTTGTTGAAAGGCGTATTACGTTCAATACCATCACTGCCTTCATATTTACTATCAAAGAATGACCCCGTTAACAATCCATAGTATCCTCTACTAAAGAATTTCTCCAAGGTCAGTTCAATACCTTGGTTAAAGCCTGTACCTTCATTGACCAGGGATACACGATCATTGTCAAATCCAAAATCCGCTCCCTCCGTTAGGGTAGAATAGCTAGATGGAAAAGCCTCTACCGCAGCCTTTTCAATATCTTGGTAATAGACCTCTACTTTTGCCCGCCAGCTATCGGATAGCTTTACGTTGTAGCCCAAAACATAATGGCTGCTTTGTACATAATCCAGATTTCTATTGGTCTGTACCAGTTCACCACCTACGTTCTCGTTTAGAAAAAGCAAGGGCAATGGCACGGGCTGGTGATGTAGTCCATACCCCAAATTGATATTATGGCGGGGAAGAAAATTATAGTTGACCGCGGCTCGTGGAGCCAGCACAAATTGCTCATTCAATGTACTGTATTGAGAATGTAGCCCAGCATTCAAAGTTAATTTTTCTGTAAGCCGAAGTTGTCCTTGAAGATAGGGTTGCAGTATACTTAGATTTTCATCGATATCCCTAAAATTCACCAGATCCGGGTCACCGTCACCATCACTATCCGCTTGTTCGTTCCTGTCCAACAGCAAACTCTCTATTCTATAATTTTCCACGAGGACTCCGGTGCGCAAGGTAAGTTTGTTGGTCACTTTTGAATTGAAAAGGGTCGAAAACGTAAGTCGCGTCTCGGTGTTATCCGCCTCGGTATACCGGATGAGACGTTCTTGGGGCGTATTCTTTTCAATGAATCGGTCTACCTTAAAATCATTGCCCGAATAAGAACCTGATACAATGGTTCTGAGAAAGGAATTATTCCCCAGACTTAAACGGTGCTTTAATCCCATGACCCCGAAACGGGATTCTACAAAGGTGTTTTCATCCTCGGCGGCAAATAGGTCGTCCTCATCGATATCGTCTCCTAAAAATTCGATATCGGAATTTCCGATGATACCAAAAAGTGAGAAATTACCAAGTTTTCCCCTGCCGAAATCGAGATTGAACGAAACATCATTGTAGTTCGGTGTAGCCGCAGTTCCCCCTGCACCTATACCCAATAATCCAACCAAGGAGTAACGCGCGGCTACCAAAAAAGAACCCGTATTCTTTCCCATGGGTCCTTCTGCCATGGCCTCCACACCCGTAAAAATCCCGGTCTGCAAAGTATATTCATAATCATCCGCATTTCCCTTTCTAAACCCCAGGTCAAATACGCCTCCAATCGCATTACCATACTCTGCAGGGAAGGCCGAAGTAATGAAATCGGAATT
The DNA here is from genome assembly GCF_028285715.1 of Ulvibacterium sp. Taxonomy (GTDB): domain Bacteria; phylum Bacteroidota; class Bacteroidia; order Flavobacteriales; family Flavobacteriaceae; genus Ulvibacterium. Next base: position 89,280 of record NZ_JANQOO010000016.1, on the reverse strand, counting down.
TTTTAAAAGGTTTGGATTCAATGCGGAAACGGGCCCTCCAGTCGTACCCAAGGTGGAATAGTGGTTGGGGCTTGGTATGGGAACACCTTCCAAGCGCCAAAGTAGTCCGGTGGGCGAGTTTCCTCGGATTACGATGTCGTTACGGCTATCGTCAGGAGCGGAAACCCCGGCAAAGTTCGCCGCCAACCGGCCTACATCACTACGCCCCCCAGAAAATCGGGTCACTTCCTCCACACCAAACTGTCTTGCGGATACAGTGGCCAGTTTGTTCAAGGGCCTATCCTTATTGGTATCCGAGGTCAATACGACTTCATCCAATTGATTAAAGGATTCCAGAAGGGGAATCGTAAGAAATACATCCTTTCCTGTGGTCACTTCAACATTGGGGATCGTATTGCTTTCATATCCGATATAACTAATACGCAGAACTTGTCGCCCTATAGGTACGCTCTTTAAGATAAACCGGCCATCAAGATCGGTAATGACCCCAGTGGCAATTTCAGTATTCAAGAGTTCTACAGTGGCTCCTACCAAGGGATTTTCCGACTGTTTGTCCAATACAATTCCTTTGATGATACCTACTTGGGCGTGTGCGCAACATATAAGGAAAAAGAGAAAAATTACTAAAGGTTTTTTCATGACGTTTTAACTTTTTACGCAAAGATGTCCGAGCACGCATACCAGACCCAAACCAAACTTGATATATTGCGATTTTTTCATTTGTAGGGTTGAATTCCATATTTGAATCGAAAAAAGTGCTTTTAAAAGACCACTTTACGGCTCAGGTGAAATATAGACGGTTCAAGATGAAATTTGACTATTGCATCTCGATGTAAAAGGGATTACGATGGACTTCTGTATCTTTAAAATTGAATTTGTACAAAAATGTTCAGTAGAAAGGCGATTATAAAGTTTCTTTTCCGATGGATGGTGGTCAATATAGTCTTTATATTGATAAAGACTACCGTTGAACATGAACAGGGAGGGATGCAGGCTTTTTTTACCCCTTCCAGCCTCTTCTACTACGGTTCGGCCTTTTTGTTCTTTATGGTCACTTGGGAGTATAATGATTGGTTGATAAAAAGACAGTTAAAAAAAGGGAGACTTAATCTAAAGAATAGTATCAGAATTTTTTTGAGGACCATGGCGCTGCTATTGCCTTTAAGCGCAGCGATATACTATTTGGCACTTTTCCCATTTAGAGAAGTTATAGGTATTAGGTGTGAGGACCCATTGCTACAATTTAGAGGGGATTTCCTCAGGGCAGGGTTGATAGGTTTAGCGGTTATTTTCATCAACCTATTCTATTTTTCCATGAAACGGAAAGAGGAATTGGAAAAACAAATGGAAGACCTAAAACGCGAAATGATAGCTTCAAAATACACCTCGTTAAAGAATCAAATTAGTCCCCACTTTCTCTTTAACAGCCTTAATACACTTACGTCGTTAATGTATGAAGACCGGGATCTGGCATCCGATTTTGTTACCCGATTGGCATCAAGTTACCGTTATATTTTGGACAATCGCGAACAGGATTTGGTGAGTCTACAAAAGGAGTTGAATTTTTTGGATGCCTTTGTTTTCATGATGAACGTTCGTCACAAGGATGCCGTTAGTATAAAAATGAAGATTACGATTCCCCCTGAGAACTATCGGATACCTACGTTGTCCTTGCAAATGTTGGTGGAGAACTCGCTTAAGCACAACTACTACAGCAAGGAAAAACCCTTGGAAATTCAAATATCAAACATTGGAAATGATGCCCTTGTGGTGAAGAATAATTTAAGAAGAAGGGAGTTAAAGGAAGAAACGACCCGATTGGGACTAAACAATATCAAAAAACGCTATTCGTATTACACCAATAAGCAAGTTTTGGTAAGGGAGGAAACTGACTTTTTTGAGGTTATTATTCCCTTGTTGGACAAGAGTGTTAGTGAAACAAGCTTAATTTCGATTTCGTAAAATGAGGGCGGTTATCATAGAGGATGAGGAATTTGCCTCTAAAAGATTAGGGCAATTGATACAGGAACTATCTCCGGAGATGGCTATAGTGGGTAACTTGACATCAGTGGAAAGTAGTATCTCATGGTTCTCGGAAAACGCCCTTCCCGATTTGATTTTCTTGGATATTCAATTGAACGATGGCTATGGATTCGACGTTTTGGACAATCTGGAGGAACACCCTCCTGTGATTTTCACCACTGCCTATAACGAATATGCCATTCGGGGTTTTAAATATAACGGGGTCGATTATTTGTTAAAACCGATTGTAAAGGATGAATTAAAAAAAGCACTGGAAAAATTCAATAAAAATTTGACTGGCAACGGAACATCCTCCACAGCGCATTTAGAGCATCTGAAACAACTATTTCATAGAGAATACAAACATCGTTTTATGGTTAAAGTAGGGAATCAGTTTCGCTCTTTTAATGTAGATGAAATAGCCTATTTTAAATCGTATGAGGGGCTCATCTATTTACACACCCATGCCAATCAATCCTACCCTATTGAGTATTCCATAGACCAGCTCGAGGAGATTTTAAATCCTATCCAATTCTTTCGAATCAACAGAAAGTTTATGGTTTCCGTAAAAGCGGTAGTCGAAATTCATACGTATTTCAACAGCAGATTGTTGCTAAAATTATTACCCAAAGAGGATGCACAGGTCATCGTTTCCCGCGAGCGGACTACCAAATTTAAGCGATGGTTGGATATGTAGTTTCCTTGCGTCATTACAGCTCTATGTTTTAATTTTCTGTTAATCCCGGAAGGTGTCCCTTTTAAAAGAGGTAACTTGCTGCCTCAAATGTAGTATGATATATGAGAACACTTAAATTATTTCCTGTTGTGGTTTTCCTTTTTTTTGTGGGCAATCTTGAAGCACAGAACAAAAAGGACAAAAAAATAATGAAAGATGCTGTTAAGGCCAAGAAAACGCTATTAAAGACAAGTCCAGGTCTAGAACGCTTTTTTGATGACTCCGCCGGCTATGTTATTTTTCCAAATGTGGGCAAGGGCGGTTTCATTATTGGAGGGGCCTCCGGAAACGGGGTTGTCTATGAAAACGGCGGTGAGGCCATTGGGATGGCCGATTTAAAAAAGATAAATGTTGGTTTTCAAGCAGGTGGCCAATCTATCATAGAGGTAATCTTCTTTGAAACCGATGTTGATTTGGACCGATTTAAGGAAGGTAAATTTGCTTTCGAAGCCTCGGCCTCCGCGGTAGCCTTAAAATCCGGTATTGCGGCAAACGCAAAATATGTGGAAGGGGTAGCCGTTTTTGCCTTACCCAAAGCCGGTCTTATGGCTGACGTTTCGGTAGGAGGGCAAAAGTTTGGATATAGTCCTTTTTAGACCTTTCAGACAGTGGGAGGGTAATGAACCTTTGCTTTCGGTTGATTTAAATATCTTAAAGGACTTTAGAAGTATCAAATAAAGTTACTATAAAAAAGGGCCCTTGCATTTGCAAGGGCCCTTTTTCTTGACTCTAAAAGCTAGACCTTTTGATTGGTCTTAGGTCTATCTTCCAATGTCTAAAATCTAATATCTATAATACTCTGGTTTAAACGGTCCTTGTACTTCGACCCCAATATATTCTGCCTGATCAGGTTTTAGCTCCGTAAGCTCGGCTCCCAAACGTGAAAGATGTAGGGCCGCCACTTTTTCGTCCAAATGCTTGGGCAGCATATACACTTGGTTTTCGTACTTGTCGCTATTGTTCCAAAGCTCAATTTGCGCCAATGTCTGGTTGGTAAAGGAATTACTCATTACAAAGCTAGGGTGCCCGGTAGCACAGCCCAAGTTTACCAATCGACCTTCGGCCAAAACAATGATGTCTTTGCCATCTAGAGCGTACTTATCTACTTGCGGCTTAATTTCATCTTTGGTATTTCCATAATTATTGTTCAACCAAGCCATATCTATTTCGTTGTCAAAGTGGCCAATGTTACAAACTATGGCCTTGTCCTTCATAGCCTTAAAATGCTCCGCTCGAATAATGTCCTTGTTTCCTGTGGTGGTAATGACAACATCGGCATTGCCAACAACGTTCTCCAATTTCTTCACTTCAAAACCGTCCATACAGGCCTGTAAGGCACAAATCGGATCGATCTCTGTAACGGTAACTATGGAACCGGCCCCTTTGAATGATGCGGCTGTACCTTTACCCACATCGCCGTATCCCGCAACGACCACACGTTTTCCTGCCAACATGGTATCCGTAGCCCTGCGTATGGCGTCCACGGCACTTTCACGACAACCATACTTGTTGTCAAATTTGGATTTGGTGACGGAATCGTTCACATTGATAGCTGGCATGGGTAAAACCCCATTTTTGAAACGCTCATATAATCGGTGTACGCCCGTTGTAGTCTCCTCGGAAAGACCTTTGATACCATCGGTTAATTCCGGATATCGGTCCAGCACCATGTTAGTAAGGTCGCCCCCGTCATCTAAGATCATGTTCAATGGCTTTCTTTCTTCACCAAAGAAAAGGGTTTGCTCTATACACCAATCAAACTCTTCCTCATTCATACCCTTCCAAGCATAAACAGGTATACCTGCAGCTGCGATGGCCGCGGCGGCGTGATCTTGCGTAGAGAAAATATTACAGGAACTCCAAGTGACTTCGGCGCCCAAGGCAGCCAAAGTTTCGATCAATACCGCAGTTTGTATGGTCATGTGCAGACACCCTGCAATTCTTGCTCCTTTTAAAGGTTGTTCATCCTTATATTCTTCCCTAAGGGACATAAGACCTGGCATTTCGGCCTCGGCCAATTCAATCTCCTTCCTTCCCCAATCGGCAAGTGAAATATCTTTTACCTTATAGGGTACGTAAGAAACGGTTTTGGTACTCATACTGACTTTTTTTATTATTTTAGATTAAATAGGAAAACCTCTTTTTTTGCGATTGCAAAGTTACAAATATCCTTAAGAATAGCATGATTTATAAGACCATACGTATAAATTCATCGATTTCAGTTTACATTTGGAAGATTGAGGAATCGGAAGCCGAGCTATCCGAAGGGATTCAATTGACTCCCCATTGTCAAAAACGGATAGACGGTATGAAATCCGAATTGCACCGACGAGGATTTTTAAGTATCCGGCATTTGATGGCGGAGGCCGGATATGTGGATGCCGATTTATACTACGATACTGCTGGGAAGCCTCATCTCGTGGACGGCAAAAAGATTTCCATTACCCATTCCGGACATTTTACCGGTATTATCGTTAGCGACACAACAGAGGTAGGCATAGATATAGAAAGGCAAAGGGACAAGATATTGCGTATTGCCCATAAGTTTACACCCATTGAGGAGTATCGTACCATAGCCAACACGGATGCCTTGGTGCGAAAACTTACCATCGTCTGGGGGGCAAAGGAATCCCTTTACAAAATATGTTCTAATCCAGGAATCAGCTTTTTACATCACATAGACGTTAGGGATTTTTCTTTTGCGGATAATACCACAACGGCCGAAGTTTTGTATCACGGAAATCTATCATGCTATGATATCCATTTTTTGGAATTTGAACGTTTTTGCTGCGTTTATGCGCTAAAAAGTTGATAAGTTTGTGATTTATATTTCACTAAACTTAGCCAGCGCTGAATTATGCATATTTCGGTAGAACTTACTTTTTCCCCGTTACAGGACGATTTTGAGGAGCATATCATCAATTTTATTAAAAAGCTAAGGGCCTCTGGACTCAAAATCGTGGAAAATCCATTAAGTACCAACGTATATGGCGACTATGAAACCGTAATGGCGGTACTTCATACTGAAATCAAGACAGCTTTTGAGTCAATGGATAAGGGTTTGATGTATATGAAAATAGTAAAATCCGACAGGAGCGGGTATGAACCTCATTTTTGATTGGATTTTTTCGCAGTATCAGGACACACCCACCCATGTTGTGGTCCTGGAATTGGTGAGCGCTTTTTTTGCACTACTAAGCGTTATCTATTCCAAACGTGGAAACATATTGGTTTTTCCCACCGGAATAATAGCCACCGGGATAGCCGTATATATATTGTTGATTTATGGTCTCTTGGGTGATATGCTTATAAATGCCTACTATTTTGCCATGAGCATTGTAGGTTGGTTCGCCTGGACCAGAAAAGTGGATGAAACTCACTTTATACCGGTCACCTTAACAACGAAAAGGGAGAAGAAATGGTCCATACTTCTATTCATAGCTACTATTGTTTTCGTGGCTATTATCTATTCGGCAACGGATAGGTTCAATACATGGACGGCTTATACGGACATACTTACAACGGCCTTTTTTTTTGTAGGGATGTGGCTTATGGCCAAAAAGAAGTTGGAGAATTGGATCTATTTGATTATCGGTGACATCATTACCGTTCCGCTTTATTTGTACAAAGGACTTATCTTTAGTGCTATACTGTTTTTCATCTTAACCATAATTGCCATTTTCGGATATTTCTCATGGAAGAAAAACTTGAACAAGAGCCCTCGGACATTGTTAAAGTAGTGCTGTATGGCCCTGAATCTACTGGAAAGACAACTATGTCGGAACAGTTGGCAAGACACTATAATACCGTATGGGTGCCCGAATATGCACGGGAATATCTACAGGACAAGTGGAACAAGGAGCGTAAGACCTGTGAACCCAAGGACTTGTTGCCCATTGCCGAAGGTCAAATGAAGCTTGAAAACGAACTGACCAAAAAAGCGACAAAAGTTCTTCTTTGTGATACGGATTTGTTGGAGACCAAAGTATATTCCGAAGCCTATTATGTTGGGCATTGTGATCCATTGCTCGAAAAGTATGCATTAAAAAACTCCTACCATCTTTATTTCTTGACCTATATCGATGTCCCCTGGATTGGGGATGACCTTAGGGACAAGCCCAATGAACGAGAACGAATGTTTGCTTATTTTAAGGAAACTTTAGAAAAATATAACCGTAATTTTGTGATTCTAAAAGGAGATAGGAAGACACGTTTGTCGACCGCCATACAACACATAGATAATTTATTGGATAAATGATACAGCTTTCGGAAAAGGACTGGGAACAACTGGAGAATAAAGGAATTACAAAGGAAACTGTAGTAGATCAGATTAAGACTTTTAAGGAAGGAATTCCTTTTGTTCGCTTGGAAAAGGCGGCTGTAATAGGAGATGGGATTTCCAAATTTTCCGAAGCTGAGCAGACCCGACTGGTTCGCTATTTTGAAGAGAACAGCAAGGTGCTTACCTTATTGAAATTTGTGCCTGCCTCAGGGGCGGCTTCCCGGATGTTTAAGGCTTTGTTCAATTTTTTGGATGTCTATGACCCTGGCCATGAAGACTTGGAGGCTTATCTTGAGCGGAACGAGGATACCGACCTTAAAAAGTTTTCGGAAGGCTTAAAAGACCTTCCGTTTTATGATTTGGTACGAAACAGAATAATAGAAAAGGCAAATACCAAAGGGAAGGAAATATACGTATTCGTTAGGGAAATGATGTCCGAAAATACCCTTAATTATGGTTTTTACCCCAAAGGGCTTTTGCCATTCCATAATTACGGGGAATATGTGGCTACCCCTTTTGAGGAGCATTTGACGGAAGCCGCCAACTATGCCAGGAACGAGCGTAACGCGAATCTACACTTTACGATTTCCCCACAGCACGAGGAAATGTTCAAAAAAGAATTCAGTTCGGTTAAGGAGAGGGTATCGGTTGAGACAAACACTTCCTTTCAGGTCGGATATTCCTATCAAAAGCCTTCTACAGATACCATAGCCGTAGATATGGAAAATAACCCATTTCGTAATACTGATGGTTCGTTGTTATTCAGACCTGGCGGACATGGGGCACTGATTGAAAATTTGAACGAACAGGATGCCGATATCATTTTCATTAAAAATATAGATAACGTGGTTGTTCCAGAAGCCTTGGAGGAAGTATCGGACAGCAAAAAAACATTGGCAGGAGTTTTATTGGAGGTTCAACAAAAGGTATTTGAATATGCTAGATTTTTGGATGGAGACCCACATGACAAAGAAAAACTAGGTGAAATAAAGGATTTTTTGACCAGCCGGCTAAACGTTCGGTTTTCCGATAATTTTTCAGGCTTGGAGGTAACCGGTCAGGTTAAGATACTGAAGGACAAAATAAACCGACCGATACGTGTTTGTGGTATGGTCAAAAATGAAGGAGAGCCGGGAGGAGGTCCGTTCTGGATTCGGGATAGATACGATACGGTCTCTCTACAAATTGTTGAATCCGCCCAAGTAGATATGAATAACAGTGACCAATTAGCCATTTTTAGGAACTCCACTCATTTTAACCCTGTGGATTTAGTCTGTGGTATTAAGGATCATAAGGGAACAAAGTATAATTTACTGAATTTTGTAGACTCAAAACAGGGATTTATTACAAATAAGACAAAGGAAGGCAGGGAATTAAAAGCCTTGGAACTTCCAGGCCTATGGAACGGGGCCATGGCCTTTTGGAATACTATATTCGTCGAAGTGCCATTGTCCACCTTTAACCCGGTTAAAACAGTAAACGATTTATTAAAACCTTCACACCAAGTAAACCAAACCCATTAAATCATAGCGACAAAACCAAAATGGAAAATGTGTGTAAATCTTATACACTTTTCTTGAGTTTTTATACACCGATACACAATTGTGTTGAGATGTAATATTTTTCAAAATACTGTTTTTCAAATAGTTGTGTCATTTTTTTGGTTACCCTCTACCTTGGCACTATTTTCTCTTTGCTATAGGCAGTTAACAAAACAAATACATAATCTAAACACAAGAAAATGAAAAAAGTAATGTTGGTAGCAGTAATGGCCTTTGGAACCATGACTGCTTTTGCACAAGAAGAGGTAATTGAAGAAGCAACCACAAACTTGGAAGAAGTTGCAACAGAAGCTATTGAGGCCCAAGATGGTTTTAATGAAGTGGCTTTGGAAGAGTTACCGGAAGCTATCACCCAAGCTTTGGAAGCTGCACATCCCGGAGCTTCTGTAGTTAAGGCCTATATGAACGATCAGTCCCAGTATAAACTTGAGGTAGCCAAAGAGGACGGTGAACAAGTTGAGTTGTATGCGGATGCCGAAGGCAACTGGATAGAGATGTAATTTAAGCACGTATTATATCCATAGAGTTAATTAATATATCGCTTAGTTTGGTTTTAAAATCCCTAGCCTTATCGCTAGGGATTTTTGTTGGGTATTGATACTTGTACCATGTAAGTCGTTTCCTTAAAAAGGGGTATTTATGCAATGAGAAGACCGAATCTTATTGAAGTTTGGCGCATAACTTCCGAATAAATTAAAAACACTGTCAAGAACCACTTTGAACCTAAGATTTTTTCATTCACAAATTGAAACTCTCGTGTATGTTTTACACGGTTCACAAAATGAATACCCAAAATTACACAGTGCTCGCTAGGTCTAATTCTATTTAATTAACTGATTGTGAGTATTTTAAATATTTAATTGGATTCTGGTATCATTTTTTCCCTATATAATTCATGTTTAATTAGTAATAGCACTAAAATTTGAAAATCATGAAAAAATTAGTTTTTGTTTTAGCATTGTCTCTTGGAAGTCTAACAGCTTTTGCCCAGGATACTGCCGAAGCCCAGATAGATACTTCCGAGGCTGTTGCAACCCAGGATGATTTTTCGGAAATCGCAGCTAGTGAATTACCGGAGGCGGTAACCGCTGCAGTAGCCAAAAATTACCCAACGGCTACCATAGACAAGGCTTACGTCAACGAATCGAAACAATACAAGCTTGAAGTTTCCTTGGAGGATGGAACCTCAGGAACTTTGTATGCTGATGAAAGTGGTAACTGGATCGAAATGTAAATAACTTGAGTTATTTGTTTTGTATCAAGTTGGTTTGGTCGGAAAGGGGTCGTCATTGTACGACCCCTTTCTATTTGAGCCAACCCGTTTCTAGGAATCAGCAAATTTTTTCTTCAAGTACCCTGTTCCCCAATGGTTGCTACAGAATTGATTTTGGTCTTCAGAATGCCCTTTTTTGAGGATTATATTCAAAGAACTTTAACTTAATTTACCTGTAGACACCTAATAGTTCCCACATTTCTTTCCTCAGGATGAAAAATAGAAGTTGATAGATTGACCTTCTAAATGAAAGGATTCTGCCGATGAAAGAGATTGCTGCAAAAGAGTAGCAAAACCAAAGCCGAGCTGCTGATTTCCCCCCTAAATTCTTGTATCAATTTATGATAATTTTAAAGGACAAACAGCTTTCTTACGCTATTTTTACGTACATATAGCATACAAGAATTTTTTTATGCCAAACATCTTGATCATCGAGGACGATGCTGCCTTTTGCCAAATGCTACAGAAGTTTTTGACCAAAAGAGGGTATGAAGTGGAAATTTGCTACCACGCCACTGATGCCAAGAAAAAGTTTAAATCCACTGATTTTGATGTTATTTTAACGGATTTGCGTTTGCCCGATTCTGATGGACTACATTTATTGGCCGATATTAAGAAAGTAAAACCCAAAATCCCTGTAATTCTTATGACGGGCTATGCGGAAGTGGGCACCGCGGTAAAGGCCATGAAGCAGGGTGCATATGACTATATTTCCAAGCCCTTTACTCCTGAGGAAATTATTATGGTCATTGAGAATGCATTGAAGACAAAAGCACATATAGTTGAGTATGATGGTTCAAGTGCACAAAAACCCGGTCAAAAAAAAACATCGTCCAAAAGGTCGAGGAATTCAAATCAAAAGACCATATTGGGAGTCAGTGATGCTTCAAAAAAGTTGGATGATTATATTAAACTGGTGGCACCCACCGATATGTCCGTATTGATTACGGGCGACAGTGGAACGGGTAAGGAGGTCGCCGCCCGGGCGATACATAATGCCAGTAAGCGCAAGGATTACAACTTTGTGGCCGTGGATTGTGGAGCCATTCCAAAGGAACTGGCCACAAGTGAATTTTTTGGTCATATCAAGGGAAGTTTTACTGGGGCCGTTGAGGACAAAATCGGAAACTTTGAAGCAGCCAACGGAGGTACTTTGTTCTTGGACGAGGTAGGGAACCTTTCTTATGAAAATCAAATCCAACTACTAAGAGCTCTACAGGAGCGGAAGATAAGACGGGTAGGCAGTACCAAGGAAACCCATGTGGATGTTCGTATCATAACAGCTACAAATGAAGATTTGACGCTTGCCGTTCAAAAGGGAAACTTTAGGGAAGACCTGTATCACAGGTTAAACGAGTTTTCCATTCAAATCCCGTCCTTGGAAGAACGGTTTGAGGATTTGATTTTGTTTGCGGACCATTTTTTGGCCAAAGCCAATGAAAATTTGAACAAGGAAGTTCATGGCTTTTCAACGCAAGTGTGGGAGGCCTTTCAACAGTACCATTGGCCGGGAAATTTAAGGGAACTTCAAAATGTAGTCAAAAGGGCGGTACTTTTAACGGTTGGTGATGAGGTAAGGATGGAAACCTTGCCTAAAGAGGTTTTAGGGCCTGCCCGTAATAGTTCGATAAAGGCCGAAAATTTTTCTAAATCCGATTTTGAGAAGGACCGTATCATCAAAGCATTGAAAAAGACCAATTTCAACAAGTCAAAAGCCGCAAAATTGCTACAGGTTACCCGTAAAACACTTTACAACAAAATCAACCACTATAACTTGGACTTGTAATCAACTTATTCTCCATTTCATATAGCAATAGGCGTACTTTTTCCTCTAACAAAAGGAAATCGTTATGGAGGACGTTGATGTTTATAGAATCTTGGGTCGCCATTTCAAATTTCTCCAACAAGGACACACATTTGTCCACCTTAAGCTGTCTGAACATAGGTAACATACGATGGGCAACGTGATTTAGACGAGTGTAATCCCGTTCTTTGATAGTTTCGTCCAATAGGCCCATGTTGATTCGTGTGTCATTTAAAAATGTCTGCAATACTTCAAAAATGGCACCTTCATTTTTTCCCAAAAAAGAATGAATGGTGGCTAAGCTATAATTTTCGGTTTTTTCTTTTTCAGAAGGATTTTTAGTATTTATAACGGGTGCTTTTTTAGTGTCCATACCCTTTGATTTCAGGACAGTAACAAGTTCATCTTTGGAGAAAGGCTTTCGTAGAACTTGGTCAAACCCCTTAGAGGTATAGGTGTCGATTTTAAAATCCCTTCTGCCCGTCATGGCAATAACGGGTTGGCCCTTATAATGTTTGTATTTTCCGGACCTTAACCTGTTTAAGACTTCAAAACCGTTTGTTCGGGGCATTTGTATATCTGTCAAAACCAGATCATAAATCAAAGGGGAATCCTCTTTTACGAATTGAAAGTTGGTAAAGGTATGAGCATGGATTCCCATACTTTCCATAAGTTCACCTAACATACCTAAAAGAGCGGTATCGTCGTCGATTATCAAGATACTGAGGTTGGATGCCAAGTCAGGAATTTTTTGCTCTGCAGAACCTAATTTCTGCTGCGTTATTTGCAGGGGTAGCTTAAGGGTAAATGTACTACCTTGGCCTATCTTGCTTTCCAAACTCAATGAACCGTCAAGCAATTCCGTCAACTTTTTGGATATGGTAAGTCCCAGGCCATAACCGCCGAATTTTTTTTCGGTATCGGTATCGGCCTGCGTAAATTCCTTAAAAATAAGCCCTTGCTTTTCCTTGGGAATCCCCATGCCGGTATCCGTGACCGATATTTGCGCTATAATGATTTCCTTACCTTCCTTAAAGGTATGGGCCTTAACCCGTATATGACCCTTTTCTGTAAACTTAAAGGCGTTTGCAATAAGATTGGTAAGTACTTGACGCAGGCGGAAGGGATCGCCCAATACCGTTTTTTTTAGTGAAGCATCTATTTCAAGCTTTAGCCCTACCTTTTTATGTGCATAAAGAGCCTGAAGGTTTTCGGCGGTTTCTTGGATAAGATATGCGGGCATAAAGGGGATTTTTTCAATCTTTAACTTACCCGCTTCCAATTTTGAAAAATCCAAAAGATCGTTTACCAAATTCCCTACATAACCGGTAGAGGAGGTTATATTTTTTAAATACCCCTCTTGTTTTTGGGTTAACTCCGTATTTTCCATAAGTTCAGCATACCCTTGTATGGTGTTCAAAGGGGTTCGCAGATCATGGCTAACTGTGGAAATTAATTGTTCCCTACTTTTTAACAAGGACTCGGAATATTTTTTCTCTTTTTCCAATTTCTGCCTGTAGGTCTGTACCTTCCAAAAATCACGATTGATCAAAAAAGTGAAAAACCCAACAACAATGAAGCCCAATAAGGCTGCTAAACCGGCCAAGCGAATGCTCTTCCTCAAGGCGGATTGCTTTTTTAAAGCGTCGTTATAGGTATTCATCACTATTTCTTGCTCCAAAGCGGAAACAATATTGCGTAGTTGTTGGGAGAGCTCTATATCGGTACGATTAATTTCATTTTCCTTTTGGGCCAGGAAACGTTGTGTCTTTGCATCTTTCATTTTGGCCTCTGCCAAAAGAACTTTGGAAGCATTGAGAACCGAATCAATTCTTTCGGAGTCGGGAACGGAAGACGTGTCCGCGGGAATGTTTTCGTTCAAGTAGGCTACCCAGTCTTCCAATACTTTCAGCTTATACGGGGAGAGTTTCTCAGGATGCTTCTCAAAATTGTACACCGTGAGTTTTCCGAAAGAGGCCTCCATTTTCCTGAACTCCTCGATTACATTGTCTATTGAGCGGTTGTTATCATTTTTTACTTTTAAGCTACGAAGTTCATCACTATTGGCTGCCTTCTGTTTCAGTAATAATTTTACGCTATCCAATTTCGCTTTTTGGGAAGGATCAAAGGCTAGTTGTTTTAGGGAATCTATTTCAAGGAAAACGGAATCGATTTTTTTGGCGTATGCATTGAAATTCTGTTGGGTCTTGGTCTGCAATGCTAACTTGGAAAGGCTTTCCGCTTCATAAATTTGAGTGACCAAGGCCCCTGTCCTTAATAACTTGATATCACTTTTAACAGCGGTTTCATCATTAATCAAAACCTGTATCTCAGAATAGATAAAGTATCCTGCTACCAAGGCAAGTACACATAACATCAAGTAACTGATGGCAACCTTAAACGTAAACCTATTCTTGGATTTGTCCATATAGCAACGTAACACCCTTAGGGACTATAAATACGTATAAATTCCGGTAAGGGTTTATTGTACCACGTTAATTGTTCCAAAGATTATGATATGTGTGGTTTGAGTTGTAAGTTTGTTCCATCTCAAAGGGGTGCGAACTCCTGGAAAAATTTTAAGAAGGGAAACCTTTAAGAGTTCAGGATAAGCTGAGATTATACCCAATGAACCTGGGCGGGTAATGCTGCCAAGGAATGCGCGAGTCGCTTTTTTGGAATTTCTTTCGTTCTTAATTGAACAAAAATCAAGTTTAACACAGAATAACAACCCCTTTTATTCGTCGCTAATTTTTTAGTACGGATGAAACTGCTTTATTCTAAATTTTTACCTGCCGCTTTCCAAAATAGCGGTTACATGCGATCCCTTACAAATAATAGGAAGCATCGCATGAAAATTGTATTCACAACAGTTGTCCTCTTTGGGCTTAGTAGGGTCGTTTCGGCCCAGCAAAACCCAACAGATTCCTTGGAAGGAAAGAAGATAGTACTGGACGAGGTCTTTGTTTCGGCGATTCGTGTAACCAAGGAAACGCCGGTCACTTTTTCCAATTTAAACAAGGAGGAGGTCGCACCAAGAAATTTGGGGCAGGATATCCCCATTTTAATGAACTTTCTTCCTTCTGTGGTCACCACTTCCGACGCCGGTGCCGGGATAGGCTATACCGGAATACGTGTTAGGGGGAGTGATGCAACCCGGGTCAATGTCACCATTAACGGAATTCCATACAACGATGCAGAATCGCAGGGAACCTTTTGGGTAAATATGCCGGATTTTGCTTCCTCTACCGAAAGTTTGCAATTGCAAAGGGGTGTGGGGACCTCCACTAATGGGGCCGGGGCCTTCGGGGCCAGCCTAAACCTATTGACCGATGGATTTTCTGAAGAAGCGTATGGACAAATTTCCAGTTCAATAGGAAGCTTCGCCACATTGCGGAACAACATTAAGTTTAGCTCCGGATTGTTGAACAATAGAATTGAAATTTCTGCACGCCTATCCAGAATTATCTCGGATGGCTATGTGGATCGCGCCTCTTCGGAACTTGATTCCTATTTTTTACAGGGCGCCTTCAAAGATGACAATACTTTGATTAAGGCATTGCTTTTTGGAGGACATGAAATAACCTATCAATCGTGGTTCGGTGTCGACGCCGAGACATTACGCACCAATAGAACATTTAACCCGGCCGGGATGTATACCGATGAAGATGGTACTACCCAATTTTATGAAAATGAAGTGGACAACTATAAACAAGACCATGCGCAATTGCTATGGAACGAAAGCATTTCGGAACATTGGAGTACCAATCTTGCCTTGCATTATACACGTGGAAGGGGATTCTTTGAACAGTTTCGGGAAGACGATGATTTTGCCACCTATGGATTTGAACCGCTTACGGTCAATGGCGAAGAAGTGAATACGACGGACCTGATCCGGAGGCGTTGGCTGGATAACGACTTTTATGGAACCGTATTTTCCGTAAACCATAAGAAGAACAAGTGGGATGTAATCCTTGGGGGAGGATGGAACAAATATGAGGGAGATCATTTTGGAGAGGTCATTTGGGCCCGTTTTGCTTCCAATAGTGAAATTCGGGATCGGTATTATGACGATACGTCCATTAAAACCGATTTTAACGTTTTTGCCAAAGCCAATTACAAACTACACCAACAATGGAGCCTTTTTGGGGATATGCAATACAGGAGAGTTAGGTATGAGGCCAATGGGGAGGAAACTGGACTTGTTGATGATACTTTTAACTTTTTTAATCCCAAAGTGGGATTGACCTATGATTTGGACAGAAATAACAATTTCTATTTTTCCTATGCCAGGGCCAATAGGGAACCTAATCGAAATGATTATGAAAATGGGAATCCCAGACCTGAAAAACTCAATGATTTTGAACTGGGCTGGCGCTATGTTTCACCAAATGTTCAGTTAAATACCAATGTCTATTATATGCGCTATAAAGATCAATTGGTGCTTACCGGGGAACTCAATGACGTAGGCGCCCCCTTGCGTGCGAACGTAGGGGATAGCTATCGTTTGGGATTGGAAATAGACGCTAATGTTCAAATGGGAGATAAATTTTGGTTAAGGCCCAACATAGCTTTAAGCACCAATAAGAACCTAGATTTTGTATTTCAGAGAGATGGGGTTCTCCGGGATTTGGGCAATACCAATATTGCTTATTCGCCGAACCTGGTCATTGGAAATCAGTTGGGTTTTGCCCCTACGGAAAGGTGGTTGATTTCTGCATTGACAAAGTATGTCGGCAAACAATACATGGGCAATATAGATAGCGACGCCTCAGTACTTGAAGCGTATTCCCAGACCGATTTGAACGTTCAATACGTATGGGAAATAAATACCTTTCTTAAAAGTATTACCTTCTCAGGATTGGTAAATAATATCTTTGATCAGGATATTGTCTCCAACGGCTTTTTTTTCACTTTCGATGATGACTCCTCGGGAAGCACAACCACAATTGAGGGTGCCGGATTCTACCCACAGGCAGGGATTAATTTTTTATTGGGGGCCACGGCACGTTTTTAGACTCTTTATAAACCTGTACTTTTGTTTTACAAACAATAAGCTATGATGAAAAGTGTTCGTTGGGGTATTATAGGTTGTGGTGATGTTACAGAGGTCAAAAGCGGACCGGCATACCAAAATACGGAGGGCTTTGAACTAGCTGCGGTAATGCGCAGGGATGTTGAAAAAGCCAAGGATTATGCCAAACGACACGGCGTGCCCAAGTTTTACCCGGATGCCGATAGTCTTATTTTGGATGATAAAATTGATGCCGTATACATCGCTACCCCTCCAGATTCGCACAAGTACTATGCGCTAAAAGTTGCCAAGGTGGGAAAACCTTGTTGTATAGAAAAGCCCATGGCACCTTGTTATTCGGATAGTCTGGACATTTACGAGGCCTTCCAAAAGAAGGACATTCCATTGTTTATTGCCTACTACAGGAGGTCGCTTCCACGATTTGAAAAGGTAAAGGACTGGTTGGATGGCCACCTTATCGGTGCGGTAAGAACCATAAAGTGGCAACTCTCAAAACCTGCTTCTGATTTGGATAGGAGCAACAGCTACAATTGGCGTACCGACGCTAAAATTGCCCCAGGAGGCTATTTCGATGACTTGGCAAGTCATGGTTTGGATCTGTTTTGTCATCTATTGGGCCCGGTTGTGGAGGCCAAGGGAGTGGCCTTGAACCAGCAGGGGTTATACTCGGCCAAGGATGCCATCACTGCCTGTTGGGAACACGAAAGTGGTATAACTGGCTACGGGAACTGGAATTTTGGAAGCTATGCCCATAAGGATTCGGTTGAAATTATAGGAGACGAAGGGAAGATTTCATTCTCTATCTTTCAGGACAATCCTTTGGAATTGGAGAATGTACAAGGAAAGGAAACCTTGGAAATTGACAACCCCAAGCATATTCAGAAATATCACGTCGCTTATATGAAGAGTCATTTGTTCGGGGAATCTGTACATCCCTCCTTGGGAAGTTCCGGACTACATACCAGTTGGGTTATGGATAAAATTCTTGGGGCGGTATAAATTGGACACTTAGTTGGAAATGATAACGGTAGTGCCGTTAAAGGAAGCACGATATTCCAACATGTCAAAATACCGATTGCCATCATCCGGTCTATTTAATTGCTGCCCGGTAAACAAACTGTATTCGAAATCATTACAAGGGCAAATAGCTGTCTGTCCTTCCATTTCCATCGTAGAACAACTGTCCGGTGCATGATTGGGGCAATTGGCCTCAAAGGCCCTAAATTGGTCAAACCCCACGTTGATTACGAAAACGCCCCGTATCCCTACACCCTCAGTGCCAATATAAACCGCGTTTCCCACATTGGTTAGTGGACTGTATAAGGGAAGGTTCAGATTAATGTCAAACTGGAATCCTATCTCCTGCAGGAATGGATTCCTATTTGTAGGATCGCTATCGCAGGATAGTAGAAATATAATCAAAACAATGCTCCAAATGCGCATCATAACGTAAGACCTATTTATATAATGAACGCAAAGTTGAACAAAAATTATGTATCTTTGCGTTAAATCCTCTCTAAAAAAAGCCGGGTACATCGCGGTCTAAGTAGAGGATTTTCTTATTTAATAAAAGATGAGGTTATGAGTAGCGTATCTTACTATACAGCAGAAGGACTTAAAAAATTAAGAGAAGAACTGAGTCAACTTAAGGATATAGAACGACCTAAGGCATCACAAGCCATTGCAGAAGCCAGGGATAAAGGAGATTTATCCGAAAATGCCGAATACGATGCGGCAAAGGAGGCCCAAGGATTGTTGGAACTTAAGATATCTAAACTGGAAGAGACTTTGGCCAATGCCCGATTGATTGATGAATCGCAGCTGGATACTTCAAAAGTATTGGTGCTGTCCACTGTAAAATTGAAGAATCAGGCGAATGGTATGGAAATGAAATATACCTTGGTTGCCGAAAGCGAGGCGGATCTGAAATCGGGAAAGATATCCGTAAGTTCACCCATTGGAAAAGGATTGTTGGGCAAGGAAGTGGGTGATGTTGCGGAGATTAATGTTCCAAATGGCACCTTAAAATTTGATATTTTAGAGATTAGCAGAGATTAATAAGACCTGCTTGGTTTAAAATCTTATAGATAAACTATATGCCGAGTATTTTCACCAAGATTATCAATGCAGAAATTCCCTGTTACAAGATAGCCGAGGACGAAAACTACTTTGCGTTTTTGGACATCAACCCTAACTCTAAAGGCCATACGCTTTGTGTTCCCAAAAAGGAAGTGGACAGAATTATGGATTTGGATCAGGAAACCTATATGGGCCTAATGGCGTTTTCTAGAAGGGTAGGTAAAGCCATTGAAGCGGCCATAGATTGTAAAAGAGTGGGGTTAACCGTAATTGGTTTGGAAGTACCCCATGTACATGTGCATTTGATTCCCTTGCAGGGAATGCAGGATGCCACCTTTCAAAATAAGGTAGTATTGACCCCGGAGGAATTTGAGGCCACTGCGGAAAGCATTCGTTCTAAAATGTGATACTTCCTTCCATAAATAAATACATCCCTGCTCCCACCAATAAAACCAAAACAAGTAGAAGCACATAGAATAACGAAGTAAACCGTATCGAGGCTTTATGCGGTGTAGCCATTTTTTGATAATAATCGAAAATTTTTTCAATATCATCCGTCCAACTCACCGGATAGATTATGGAACTACATTTTTTACATTTAATTTGGTGGGTAACTTCATTGGTGGTTCTATGGATTAATCTACCGTAGGTATGCTTTTGAAAAAAGGTAATTTTCATATCCTGACTAAAACATTCAGGACAATTGTTGGTTATGTCCGCTTCCTTTATGGTCACTAACTTTTCTTTTGGCATAATCTATTGATTTACTCTTAAAGATATCTGCATTATTGTGCCCTCTTTATTGGAAGAAAGGACTTTTATTTTCCCCTGGTGATATTCTTCCACAATTCTTTTTACAAGTGATAGACCTAGGCCCCATCCTCTCTTTTTGGAGGTTACACCTGGATTAAAAATGGTTTGGTAATCACTTTTTGGAATGCCATGGCCCGTATCCGCAACCAATATGTTTACGTATTTGCCATCAGGTATTATCTCCAAGGCAATATTCCCTCGACCCTTCATGGCATCGATTCCATTCTTTACCAGATTCTCAATGGTCCAATTATAGAGTGAAGGGTTTAGCAGAACGGATATCGTATCTACTTTAGTATTGAAGGAAAAATGGATGAGTTTGGAGCTTCTTCGTTTTAAATACTCAAAAGCGTCCCTGGTCTCTTTAACAATATCATGGGGTTTTAATTCTGGTAGGGAACCTATTTTGGAAAAACGTTCCGTGATGGTTTCCAATCTGGATATGTCCTTTTCAATTTCTAGGGGGATATCGGGGTTTATACTTTCATTCTTCAACAATTCGTTCCATCCCAAGAGGGAGGAAAGGGGCGTGCCTATCTGATGTGCCGTTTCCTTGGCCATACCCGCCCAGAGCTTATTTTGTTCCGAGGCTTTGTTCGTTTTAAAGAAAAAGAATATGACCGCTGCAAACAAAAAGATAATTAGCAGTAAGGCTATGGGATAATATTTCAATTTATTCAATACTTCTGAATTTCCATAATACAGGGTCGCGAGATGTTCCCCTTGTTGGTCTATGAGAATTGGAGTGTTCTCATTCTCAAACTTTTTTATCTTTCCCCTTAGGTATAAGGAGTCCTTGACCATGTCCTCGGGCATATTGTTCGTTTTTATAGAACCGTCCTTGTTCACCAAGATCATAGGTGTTGAAGAGTTGTTTTGCAACACTTTAATGGTGAGGTTGCCCAAATCCATATTTTCCGAGGACTGTAAAAGCTCGGATTGAGCGGTGGCCCAGATTTCCATCTTTGATCGTTCCTCTTCCTTAAATTTTTTGAAAAAACTATTGGTATTCCACAGGATAAGGCTTACGATTACAAAGGCAGAAATCAATAAAATGAGGTTGGGCGTTCTCTTTTTCGGATTAAAATTCATCCAACGGGCTTATTATCTTTAAAGATAACGCAATTTGGCAAACTATGGTGTGCAAAGACTTTATGCGTGTGTTTTAAGTGGGTCGTAAATTGGCTACATTTGTACAACAATGGCGGAAATAGTTTCCATACTTCCAGGAGAGGTTTCTACAAATCGATTACATGGTTATTTATTAGGGGCTGTAGGCCCTAGGCCTATTGCCTTTGCCAGTACAAAAGATAATGAAGGAAGACCAAATTTGTCGCCGTTCAGTTTTTTTAATGTATTTAGCGCCAATCCTCCAATCTTGATTTTTTCGCCGGCCCGCAGGGTCAGGGACAATACCACCAAGCATACCTTGGAAAATGTTTTAAAGGTAAAGGAGGTGGTCATCAACATTGTGAATTATAACACCGTGCACCAAATGTCCTTGGCAAGTACAGAATATGCCGAAGGGGAGAACGAGTTCGTCAAGGCCGGTCTTACGATGTTGGAATCCGATCTGGTAGGGCCTTATCGAGTGGCTGAATCACCGGTACAATTTGAGTGTAAGGTAAAGAAAGTAGAACCCTTGGGTAGGGATGGCGGTGCTGGAAATCTGATTTTCTCGGAAGTCGTAAAAATCCATATAGATTCCTCCGTTTTGGATGAAAATGAAAATATAGATCCGTATAAGATAGATCAGGTAGCGCGTATGGGAGGCAATTGGTACACTAGAGCGGTAACGGGACTTTTTGAGGTTCCAAAACCCCTATCAACCTTGGGTATGGGTGTGGACCAAATTCCGGAGAATATCCGGTTTAGTAAAATACTTACCGGAAATGATTTAGGGAAGTTGGGGAACGTGCAACAAATTCCATCTTTTGAGGAAGTGGTGGCTTTTAAGCAGGGCCATGTAGAGTTGCAATCCATTGTGGATAATCAAGATATTAACAAACTACATACAATGGCGCAGGGGTATTTGAACAAGAATGATGTGCTTTCCGCATGGAAAATCTTATTGGCCCTATGAAAAGAATCCAACTATTTGAATTTGAAGATTTTAGCTGGTTTCCGAATTGGCTTAGGAACTGTATGACCAATTTGATAGTGGTGTTGCAGAGGATGATGGGGACTTCGGAGGCCTTGGCCAGCTTGATTGCCCGTATAATTCATGACAAAAAAATATGGCGCATAGTAGATATGGGTTCAGGTTCGGGAGGAGCCATGCCCGAAGTATTAAAAATTTTACATACAAAAGAAGGTTTGGAACATGTAGAATTGATGATGACTGATTTATACCCCAACAAAGAGTTTATCCAAAGATTCAATAACACTCCTAAAACAGGAATCAGTTATTATGAACATTCGGTAGATGCCACTGACATTGCCACAGCTCCGGAAGGACTTAAAACTATGGTCAATAGTTTTCACCACATGCCACCCAAGGAGGCCAGAAAAATATTGGAGTCTGCCCAAGAAAACCACCAACCTTTATTGATTTATGAGTTGGGGGAAAATAATATTCCGCTATTAGTTTGGTGGGTATTTTTACCCATTGGTCTCATTATCCTTGTGGTTATGGTTCTTTTTATGACCCCCTTTGTAAAACCTCTCACTTGGAGGCAGCTTGTGTTTACATATATAATACCGATTATTCCAATATGTTATGCATGGGATGGACAGGCTTCGCTTCCAAGAATGTATACCTTAGCAGATTTGGATAAATTACTTGAGGGGTTAAAAAAAGAGAATTACATTTGGGAAAAAGGATATGCCAAAACTAAAAAAGGCAAAAAGAAGGGGACCTATCTTATGGGAATTCCAAAATAGGCTCTAGTAAAGTAACACTATAAAAACAATAGGAATTATGGAAATACAAGGAAAAATTAAAATGGTGGGTGAAACAAAGACCTTTGGCAATAACGGTTTTAGGAAAAGGGAAGTAGTGGTAACCACCGAAGAACAATATCCCCAACATATTTTGGTAGAGTTCATACAGGATAAGACCGATTTGTTGAACAGTTTTAATGTTGGGCAACCGGTAAGGATAAGTATTAATATTAGGGGAAGGGAGTGGACCAACCCCCAAGGCGAAGTAAAATATTTTAATTCCATACAGGGATGGCGTATAGAAAGTTTACAATCTGATGAAAATAACCCTGAAATGCCCCCTGTACCTCCTGTAGAGGCGTTTGAACCAGTGGACAATCTCAATGAGGAAGATCACGACGATTTGCCCTTTTAAAGATCAAATCTTATTTCTAGGACCGGCCAGGTTTTCAAAATTAGGCCGGTCTTTTATTTTCCCTTCATTTTACTTACTTTCAGCTAATGAGCTTTACTGGTATCATTGAACGTGTCTTTCGAAAATACCTCCCATCTCCTTTTACGATTGCCGTTTTGCTTACCCTTTTCACCATTTTAATGGCTTTATTGTTTACGGAAAGTACCTCTGATCAAAAACATTGGGTTACGATACTTAGGTATTGGGAAAGTGGTGTTTGGAATAACGGACTCTTGGTATTTGCCTATCAGATGATGTTGATTTTGGTCCTTGGGCATGTTTTGGTGTTAAGTAAACCTATGGAACAGCTTATTCTTCGATTAACAAGTTTTGTTACGAACCCATCCAATGCAGCTTTATGGGTAGCATTACCAACCATGTTGGTTTCTTTTTTCAATTGGGGTCTTGGGCTCATCTTTGGAGCAATTTTGGCCCGAAAAGTAGGAGAGCACGCCCAGCGGAACCGTATCCCTATAAATTATCCGTTGATTGGGGCATGTGGTTATGTTGGTCTAATGGTTTGGCATGGAGGAATCAGCGGCTCCGCACCGATAAAGGTATCCGAGGCTGGACATTTACGGAGTTTGATGGAGAATATATTGAATTCACGGGCTCTTTCAGAATTACCCGATACCCTCTCCACATCCCAAACTATTTTCAGTAGCTGGAACCTTATTGTTTTTATGATCGTAGTCGTTGCTATTTCCCTTATTGCCTTTAGGATGGGTAGGATCACGAAGCCTACAAATTTGGACTTGCCCGTATATCACTTCCCAATGGAACCGGATAGGAAACCAAAGGGAGCTGAGAGACTTGATTATGCCAAATGGCTGTCAATAGCCTTTGGAGTATTGATTCTGGTTGCCTTCACTGTTCAGTATACACCATTGCTCAAGACCCTGAACATAACACCGAATATGCTCAATTTTTTTATGCTGGGCCTTGCATTGATTTTGCACGGTAGTTTCCACAGTTTTCTGCATGCACTACAGTCGGCCATTGGGGATATAACGGGGATCCTTATTCAGTTTCCTTTGTATTTTGGTATCATGGGCATTATGGCCGGTAGTGGAATGATACACGGGATTTCGGACTTTTTCGTATCCATTTCCAATGGAACAACACTTCCTATCTTTACTTTTTTCAGTGCAGGTCTGGTCAATATTTTTGTTCCTAGTGGTGGAGGACAATGGGCTGTACAGGGGCCTTTGGTCCTTGAATCCGCATTGCATCTAAACGTACCTTTGCCTAAAGCGATCATGGCCTTGGCCTATGGCGATCAGATTACCAATATGCTGCAGCCCTTCTGGGCCTTGCCCTTACTGGGTATAACTAAGCTTAAGGCTAAGGAAATATTGCCCTATACCGTTATTTTTATGTTGGTAGGAAGCTGTATCTATGTTTTGGGACTACTCATTTTTGCGTAAATTTGAAATAAAATGAGTTATGCAAAAGGATAGGGAGCATAACCCCTTGTTCTTTCTGACGGAGCGACTGGAATTTCCTTCGGTTGAGCACGCCAATTCAGAGGGATTGCTGGCCGTAGGGGGTGATTTGTCCCCTGGACGGCTCTTACTGGCCTACCAAAGTGGAATCTTCCCGTGGTTTAATGAAGATTCCTTGATTTTATGGTGGAGCCCAGATCCAAGAATGGTACTTTTCCCGGAGAAGATAAGGATTTCCAAAAGCATGCGTAAGGTGTTGAACAGCGATAGGTTTCAATTGACCAAAAATACCTGCTTCGAAGATGTACTTCACCAATGTGCAACGGTAAGACGGGCAAATCAACAAGGTACCTGGATAACCAACGATATGAGAACCGCCTATACGGAACTTCATAAAAAAGGGTATGCCAAGTCTTATGAGGTTTGGGAAAAGGGTACCCTTGTAGGCGGATTATATGGTGTGGATCTAGGACACGTTTTTTGTGGTGAAAGCATGTTCAGTGTCGTGGATAACGCTTCCAAATTTGCGTTTATACATTTGGCACAGGAGCTCCATTCAAAAAATTACCATCTAATCGATTGTCAACTACATACGGATCATTTGGAAAGTTTAGGTGCCGAAGAAATGTCCCGCACGGATTTTATTAGGATTTTACAAGGAAAAAATCAGGGAAGAGAATAGAAAAAGCACATTTTCCGTGTTTTGCGTATAGTTTTCCAGTCGGTATTCCAAACCTGTCTGAAATTTGGTATGGGCACTCAACAACCAACCAATATTGGTAGTAATCCTTTGGTCCCATTCCGGTCCACTTCCTCGGGTTACACTAAGCAAGCTTTCGGTGGAAGCAACAAAGTAGGGTTCGCCGATATCCAACTTCTCACCTTGTAACGCAAAATCCAGGGCAAATCGGTATCTAAATCGGTATATGGTCCTAGCTGGTGTTATTCGTTGTTCCGTTCGTAATCGATCTCCAAATCTTACAGTACCACGCTGGTGGGTAATATTGTATTGCTGGGTAAACCGAAGTTCATTTTGCTCCTGGTCTTCAAAAACATTTCTAAATCTATATTGTATCCCAACAGCCAAACTTTGGCTATTACCAATGTCCAATTTGGAAAAATGGGCGATATCCAAATGACGGGAACGTAGCTGAAGATTGTCGTTGCGGTATGTATAATTGCGAACATCAAGTGAAAAGTTATGGGAATAATTGGTGGCGACTTTATAATTGATCGCTACTTCCGGCTTCCAATAACCGGTAAAATTCTGTGCAGCTATAGATTGAAAAAATAGCAATGCAAGGCCTCCACATATTGGTTTAATAGAGTACGTGGTCATAATTTGGTGGCAGCGACTTTCTTAGTTTCAGCAGATTTCCTTTTGCGTCAAAGAGAATTTCGAATTGTTCATATTCCTTTTCTTTTTTTGCATTTACGATCAATTCATAGTTTATGGAAGGAAGCAATAGATTTTGAAATGCATTCTTGATGGTAGTTTCAGGGGATTCCCCATCTAGTAAGGGATATTGCTGCTGTATTTTTCTGATTTTTGATTTTTTAAAACCTGTACTAAGGTATTCTTGGATGTTTGCCCAGCTCGAATTGGGAATGTCTATCTGTTGTATGGTAATTTCTATATCCTCAAGTTTTCCATTTTCATCAAACTCAATACTATAGTTGAGTTTGTCTTTTTTGAACTTGGCCTCAAAACTGATTTTGGCGCTATCTATTTCCTTGTAAAACCGCACCCTTTTCGCCCCTTGTATTTCTTCGGAGATATAGTTCAGGGCTTTTTCAGGGAATTGTTTTTTCAAGATACGGAACTCCCGTTCGTATTTGGCCTGCCCAAAACATGGTGAAAGACCCATAATAAAGACCAACAAGAAAAGGATGTTATACCTCATGATACCTAAAACATTGGGTTTCGTGATCATTTACCATGCCTGTTGCCTGCATATGGGCGTAGACCACGGTACTACCTACAAATTTAAAGCCCCTTTTCTTCAAATCTTTGCTAATGGCATCGGAAAGTGCTGTATTAGCTGGGGCCTCCCTATAACTTTTAAAGGTGTTTTTAATAGGCTTTCCATCTACAAAACCCCAAATGTAATCACTGAAAGTTCCAAATTCTCGCCGTACTTCCATAAAGGCTTGGGCATTGGTAATCGTGGCATGTATCTTTAGTTTGTTTCTTACGATACCGGAATCTTGTAGAAGGGCATTGATTTTATTTTGGTCATATGCAGCTATTTTCTTGTAATCGAAATTATCGAAGGCCTTTCTAAAGTTTTCGCGTTTCCTAAGGATGGTAATCCAGCTGAGACCGGCTTGAAAGGATTCCAATATCAGAAACTCGAATAAGGTGTCATCGTCCTTTACAGGAACGCCCCATTCGTAGTCGTGATAGGCTTCGTATAGGTCATCTCCCAGGCACCAGCCGCATCTGTGTTTTTCCATAGGGGTTCAACTTTCAACCAAAGATAGGTATTAGATCAAAACGTTTGGACAATGTAAAGGTAAAGGGGCATACCCAAGGTGATGTTAAAGGGGAAGGTAATGGCAAGTGCCATAGGTAGATAGAGACTAGGATTGGCTTGGGGTGCAGCTAAACGCATTGCCGCCGGTACCGCTATGTAAGAGGCACTTGCTGCCAAAATAGCGAATAAAAACCGATTGCCCACACTTTCGGTAAAAGTTGAACTGACTACAGCTACAATACATCCATTTATTAGGGGAATTATGATGGCAAAGAAAAAAGCAAACCATCCCTTTTTAAGAAAATCGTTTAGTTTTTTTCCACTACTTATGCCCATATCCAATAAGAATACCGCCAAGAATCCTTTAAAAATATCCGTGGTAAAAGGCTCTATGCCCCTGGCCTGCTGATCACTGGCCAAAAAACCAATAACCAAACTTCCCAAAATAAGAAGTACGCTACCATTGGTCAACGAATGATGTAGCACACCGTTAAGCTTCACCGCACTTTTTTTGTCCTTTTGAAAGTACGCCATTAGCAAGACCCCAATAATAATTGAAGGCGCCTCCATTAGGGCCATTACCGCCACCATATGCCCCCCGAACCCTATTTGTTCGATTTCCAAAAAGGAAACGGCCGTTACGAAAGTCACTGCGCTGACGGAACCATAGGCCGCTGCTATGGCTCCCGAATTGGCGACATTGAATTTTCGACGTAGGATGAAATAAGCATATATAGGGACGAAAAGGGCCAGAAATACCCCAAAAAGCAGGGACCACAATATTTCCATATCCAAATCACTATGCGAAAGCTCGAGTCCGCCTTTGAAGCCAATGGAGAACATGAGATAGAGCGAAATGAATTTTGAGGAATTAGGTGGAATTTCCAAATCGCTTTTGAGCTGTACGGCAATAATGCCTAAAAAGAAAAAAAGAAGTGCGGGATTGGTAAGATTATCTACCAATAGATGTAAATCCATTTAGGTGGTCGTTGATTATTAAGCGCAAAAATAAGGTTTACGGGAATTACTTGGTAAGGCTGATTTTTATGGGGCTGCTTATTTCCAATTTCATACCCTCCTTATGGGCTTTTACCACAAGATTCTTTACCATGTTTTTTGCTTCCTTTAATTCCTTGATGCGTTCTTCGGAATGCGAGATGTCTTCTTGATAGCCTTTTTGCAGGTTGAGTGCTTGGACGGTGTGAAACTTGATTTTATCATTAATCAATGATAAAAGCACATCGGCCGCCTCCACAGGTGAGAAAACACCTTGTACCAGTTTTATGGCACCCTCATCCTCGGGGGGAACACATTCTTCTTCCCGAGGATTGGGTTTGCCATATTTGCTACTATTGCCCTTGGCCCAACGAAAAAGCTTGCTTTCCATCAAATTGATAAAGGTTTTCAGTTTTGATGACATCGATATTATGCTTTACGGCATCGCCCATAAGCCTAACAATTTCATCCTTTTCCATTTGGTCGGACTCTGCGGAGAACCTGCATCTCCAGTGATCGGTACAAAAAGTCTCTTTAAACCCACGGGGCCACACTTTTATGCCCCTATTGGTAATCATGGTCAATTTTACTTTTTCATTATCTAACTTCTGCAATATTTGCCCAATTTCGTTGGCGTCGAAACCGGGCCAATGCACAAATAGGTCTACCCCTACCAAGACCTTATCCGCAAGAGGTTTACGCTCGTATTTGGGTAGATTTAAAGGCGACCCTTTTTCATAGCTTACCTTGGCCAATGTTTTGGGCGTCTTGCCCAGATTGGCGATTACCGCTTTTGCAAACTCTTTGGTGCCTACTTTTTTTGTACTTATTCCTTCTTTGTATATGTCATAGGTATGAATGCCTTCTTCCATGGTACATAGCCAAGCATTTTGAACCTTCTCGGCTATATCCGTTTGTCCCAAGTGGTTTAACATCATTATGGCTCCCTGTAATAACCCAGACGGATTGGCTAGGTTTTGACCTGCCCTACGTGGTGCCGAACCGTGGATGGCTTCGAACATGGCGCACTCCTCGCCTATATTGGCAGAACCTGCCAAACCTACGGAACCTGTTATTTGGGCCGCAACGTCGGAGAGGACATCCCCGTAAAGATTCGGCATTACGATTACATCGAACAACTCCGGTGTATCCGCCATTTTAGCGGCACCTATATCTACGATCCAATGTTCGTTCTCTATTTCCGGATATTCAGCGGCGATTTCATCGAAAACTTTATGAAACAGACCATCCGTTTGTTTCATAATATTGTCCTTGGTAAAACAAGTGACCTTTTTTCGATGGTACTTTTTTGCAAATTCAAAGGCATAGCGTACTATTTTTTCACATCCTGGGCGGCTTATCAGTTTAAGGCATTGAACTACCTCATCCGTTTGTTGATGCTCTATACCGGCATAAAGGTCCTCTTCATTCTCTCGAATAATAACTACATCCATATCGGGATGTTTGGTGCTGATAAACGGATGTAAGCTCTTACAGGGGCGCACATTGGCATATAGTCCCAAGGATTTTCTAGTGGTTACATTGAGGCTTTTATATCCTCCGCCCTGGGGAGTAGTTATTGGTGCCTTTAGAAAAACCTTGTTTTTACGAATACTTTCCCAAGATTCTGGGGCAATTCCAGCGGTATTTCCAGCAAGATATACCTGTTCCCCGATTTCTATTTCATCTATCTCCAGCTGTGCGCCCGCGTTTATGAGTATATCCAAGGTTGCGTCCATAATTTCCGGTCCAATACCATCACCTTTTGCTACTGTAATTTTGTCCATACGTTTTTTAAGGATTTCGAGATTTTTAAATATTTAAATTGTATTTATTGGCAGCAAAAATAACACCATTATTGATAAATTAATATTTATATTTATTATGAATTATATTAATTTTTATTATGAACTATACGCTGCATCAACTTAAAATATTTCTTAAAATATCTGAAACACAAAGTATTACCAAGGCTTCCGAGGAACTGCACCTTACGCAACCCGCGGTTTCCATTCAGCTTAAGAATTTTCAAGACCAGTTTTCACTTCCCCTTACCGAAGTAGTTGGACGTAAATTGTTTATCACGGATTTCGGTAAGGAAATAGCCGAAGCGGCAGAGAAAATTCTGAACGAAGTATATGCCATAAACTATAAAACCTTATTTTACGAAGGACAACTAGCCGGTCGTATGAAAATTTCAGTAGTGTCTACCGGAAAATATGTTATCCCCTACTTTCTTTCGGAATTCATGAAAAAACATCCGGGAATCGATTTGATAATGGATGTAACCAACAAAACCAAAGTGGTTGAAAGCCTGGAGCAAAACGAGGTAGATTTTGCCTTGGTATCCGTTCTCCCCAAAAAATTAAAAATAGATCGTGTGGAACTTATGGAGAACAAGCTGTTTTTTGTTAGCTCATCTGGAATGATCTCACAAAATCATGGGCAAGGAAAAAAACTTTTTGAGGAAATCCCCTTGATTTTTAGGGAACCGGGTTCGGCCACTAGGGGCGCTATGGAAAATTTTATTACCCAGAATCGATTTTCTATACGTAAGAAGATGGAACTTACATCCAATGAGGCGGTAAAGCAGGCCGTACTTGCCGGTTTGGGAAGTTCCATAATGCCCTTGATTGGAATTAAGAACGAGCTGAGCAATGGAGACCTTCAGATTATTCCCGTGAAAGGGCTTCCCATAATAACAACATGGAATTTGGTTTGGTTAAGTTCTAAAAAACTATCTCCGGTGGCAAAGGCTTTTTTGGAACATATTGAAGAGACCAAAACAAAAATAATTGAGAAAAAATTTAATTGGTTTGGAGAATATTAGCATTTCCTTTTTCTGACATATTGAATATACCAAGACATTCCGTCTGGCATAAAGCGGTATAAGGATAATAAAGAAAATATTTCCATGATTTTGGAAACCTTTGTAAATAGAAGCACCGGCCTTGGGACCAAAACCGTCTAGCGAATACGATTGTGAGTGGGCCGGTGCTCTGAGAGAACAAAATTAAGTGCTATCTATCTTCTGGCAATTTCATCCTTTTCGGAAGAATCGTCAATTTTTAGTTCGCCTTTGGTCAATGCATTTTCCAAATCAGCTTTTACGGACGGGAAATGTTTGAAAAATTTTCGACCATTTTTGCGTTTTAAGGTAACTACGGTATTTCCGTTACTTTTTATCTTGATGTTGGTAACCAATACCTCGTTTCCATGAACACTTTTCATATCAGCTATGGCACCTCTTTTAATTATAACATTTTTTCGAGGAAAATGAATGTGTTCAAAATTTCCATTTTCTGGAACGTTAATGCTCATAACATCGCCAATTTCGACCAAATCGCTAGTGTCCTGTGCCATGGCCGTAAAACCTGCGAGCATAAATACTAGGGAAAATACTACTGCTTTCATATTATATTGAATTTAGGTTATTGCGTATTATAGGTCTTGAGGTCTATATTGTCCGAATTGGTTTCTACTGCAATAGGAATTAATTTTGCGGTGATAGTCTGGAATAGATTATAAAAATCCCTACCATCTTCACGTCTTAGCGTAAGTTGTTTGGATCCATCACTGTTTATATCCATACGCTCAACAATTAGTTTACTCCCAAATATGTTAAAATAGTTGTTCATTCCGTCCCAATCGTTCAAACCGCCCATTATGGCCATCACCTCTTCTGCGGGAAGTTGTATTTCATGTATGGTAGAGGCATAGGAGGTCTCAATTTTTTGGTAGTCGTCCAAGATCAACAAACCTGTTTGTTGTGCATTCCCTATAAAACAGGGGGCAACAATTCCTACAAATATTACAAATAGTTTCACTTTATTATGATATTATCAGTTTCATACCATCCTTTTTACAAATATAGCAATACTTCCAAATATGGAAGTGTCACTTTCGTTAAATAGTTGTTAAACTATTATATAACGATAGTATTACTATTATATTTGTGCGATAACTATAAAACAAGACTAAACATGGAGCATCTATTGCAATCATTAAAAATCGGGATTAATGAAAAAATATTCATCAAGGATCCGGAATCTTCAGTTCTTGGAAAAAGAATAGTGGAAGAGGGTATTTTAATGATACATGAGATGGGATTCGAAAGTTTTACATTTAGAAAATTAGGTGCTAGGATTGGATCCAATGAAAGCTCCATTTACAGGTATTTTGAAAATAAACATAAACTTCTGTTATACCTAACTTCATGGTATTGGGGGTGGTTGGAGTATCAATTGGTGTTTTTTACCAATAGTATTCCCAATACAAAAGACAAGCTTACCAAGGCCATTGAGATAATGACCCGTGAAACAAAGGAAGATTCGGCCTTTTCACATATCAACGAAGTTATCTTGAACAAGATTGTGATCAATGAATATTCAAAATCCTATTTGACAAAAGAGGTTGATGAGGAAAACAAGGAAGGGTATTTTGTGATTTATAAGAGGCTGATAAACCGTATAAGTGATATGATAAAGGCCCTGGATTCCACGTATCCTTACCCATCCAGTCTTTCAAGTACCATCATCGAAGGATCTTTGCACCAATATTTCCTAAAGGAACACTTTTCATCCTTAACGGATTGCAATGAAGACATAACCCCCACCCAATATTTCATTGATTTGGTGTTTAAATCCCTAAAAGCTTAATACATGGCGAAAAAGATTTTAACGGCTTGGCAGCGCTTGGTAGGGCTGCTTAAATTGGATAGAAAGGATGTACTTCAAATTTTTTATTATGCCATCTTTGCCGGACTTGTGACCCTTTCCTTGCCTTTGGGTATTCAAGCCATTATAAACCTCATTCAAGGAGCCCAAGTGAGTACTTCTTGGATAATACTGGTGGTACTGGTTACTCTGGGGGTTGCCTTTGCAGGGATATTGCAGTTGATGCAAATAAGGATTATCGAAAATATCCAACAAAAAATATTCACGCGTGCCTCCTTTGAATTTACCTATAGATTCCCCAAAATAAGAATGAGCGAATTACGGAATTTTTACCCACCTGAATTGGCCAATCGCTTTTTTGATACCCTGAATATTCAAAAAGGACTGTCCAAGCTCTTGGTAGATTTTCCAACGGCTTTGCTCCAGATTATTTTCGGACTACTACTGCTTTCCTTTTACCATCCTTTCTTTATTATCTACGGGATATTACTGATAGTGTTGATTTACATAGTATTTAAATTTACGATTCAAAGGGGATTGGAAACTAGTTTGGATGAATCCAAGAACAAATACAAGGTTGCGCATTGGATACAAGAGGTGGCCCGTTCCGTTGTTAGCTTTAAGCTTTCCGGTAGGACCAACCACGCCCTTAGGAAAAGCGATAGCCTTGTAGATGGGTATCTGGAAGCTAGGGAAAGCCACTTTAGGATATTGGTACTACAGTTCATACAGATGATAGGGTTTAAGGTATTGGTTACCGCGGGACTACTTTTAATAGGTGGTTTGTTAGTGCTCAACCAGGAAATGAACATTGGTCAGTTTGTGGCAGCGGAAATTATTATCCTATTGGTCATTGCCTCCGTGGAGAAGCTTATTTTGGGATTGGAATCATTTTATGACGTACTTACCTCTTTGGAAAAACTAGGTCAAGTGGTGGATAAGGAGTTGGAGCCCCAACAAGGAGAAAAACCATTTAAGGAGCATGAAGGGTTTACCGTGGAATTGGACAAAGTGACTTTTAGGGCACCAGGAACCAATAAAAAGATAATAGACGATGTTTCCCTTACCATAACCCCAAGTTGTACCATTTTGTTACAGGGACCCAATGGTTCCGGTAAGGCCACATTGCTTAGACTCATAGCAGGTATAATTGAACCCGACGAGGGCGATATCTTCATTAACAATGTGTCGTTGAGGGGACTCAATCTTAATTATTACCGTGCACATTTGGGTCAATCGCTCACAGAGGAGTCGCCTTTTGAGGGCACTATCTTGGAGAACATAACCTTTGGTGATGATGACGTACCCATGGATGATATCTATTGGGCCTTGGAAAAGACCGGGCTTACCGAGTTTGTAAAGGAACAGCCCCACGGTCTAAAGACCATTATTTATCCGGAGGGAAAACAGATTTCCTACACTATTTCCAAAAAAATAGTGTTGGCACGTAGTATAGTAAGAAAACCTGAATTAATAATTCTTAAGGATCCTTTGGACCAATTTGATGAAAAAGAGGCTGTCCGTATTATGGATTTCCTTACCCATAAAGATAGTCCATGGGCTTTGATGGTAGTAAGTCAAAACCCTAAATGGATAGATCGATGTGGCCGAATCCTCACTTTGGAAAAAGGCAAATTAACTAGCGAAAAATAGATTCTATGTTGAATATCTCAAGAAATAGAGTAAACAAGAACGTGGATTTGAGGGGATACAAATCCACGGAAAAAGTTTTCCATAAGCGGCACTACAAGCACTTCAATAGGTTCTTGGCAGGATTTGCCGTAGCTTTCATAATCATTTTGTTCTTACCCTGGACACAGAATGTTACCGGTGAAGGTTATCTCACCACCTTGACCCCAGATCAGAGACCTCAGACCATACAATCGCCAATTCCAGGAAGGATTGAAAGATGGTATGTCAAGGAAGGTGATTTCGTTCAGAAGGGGGATACCATATTGCATATTTCGGAAATCAAGAACGAATATTTCGACCCAATGCTGGTCGAAAGGACAGGACAGCAGATTAAGGCCAAATCCATGTCCGTACGTTCCTATCAAGAGAAGGTAAAGGCTTTGGACAACCAAATCAATGCGCTAGAAAAGGAATTAAAGCTGAAATTGGAGCAGGCGAGGAATAAACTGTTACAGGCAAGGTTGAAAGTACAGAGCGATAGTATTGATCTTGAAGCGGCAAAGACCAATATTATAATAGCAAACAGACAATTTGACCGTACCTCGCAATTGGAGAGTGAAGGATTAAAGGCCGTTACCGATGTGGAGGAAAAACGTTTGAAACAACAAGAAACCCAGGCTAAACTCATTTCCCAAGAAAACAAGTTATTGGCCAGTAAGAATGAAGTAATCAATTCAGAAGTTGAGATTACCCGGGTAAAGGCGGAATATGCCGATAAAATTGCGAAAGCACAAAGTGATAAGTTCACCGCTCAATCAAATCAGTTTGATTCCGAGGCGCAGGTAACCAAGCTGGAGAATGAGTTTACCAATTATGAAATACGCAACGATCTGTATTACATCCGGGCACCACAGACCGGTTTTATAAACAAGGCCATACAATCCGGAATCGGGGAGACTTTTAAGGAAGGAGATCAATTGGTAGGCATTATGCCCGCTCAATATGAAATGGCCGTGGAAACTTTTGTCAGACCCATAGACCTACCGTTGATGCATTTAGGTGAAAAGGTACGGATACAGTTTGATGGTTGGCCCGTAATAATCTTTAGTGGATGGCCCAATCTCTCCTATGGAACGTATGGGGGCGTTGTGGTAGCCATTGAAACATTTATCAGCGATAACGGTAAATATCGCATCCTTTTGGCACCGGATGTAGAAGACCATCCATGGCCAAAAGATTTGAGGGTAGGTTCAGGAGCCAACACCATAGCGCTTTTGGAAGATGTCCCCATATGGTTCGAGTTGTGGCGACAACTCAACGGATTCCCCCCCAATTACTATCAGCCTGAAAGTGACAAGATGGCTAATGCCGATAAAAAATAGATATGAAAAGGCATATTATTTTTCTTATCGTCATTTGTATGACATCAGCTCTACATGGCCAGGATGTAGATACCCTGGTGCTCAATTTTAAGGAGTATTTAGGGTACGTCAAAAAATATCATCCCGTAGCCAAGCAGGCAGAATTGAATATCGGCATTGGACAGGCCAACCTAATGAGGGCCCGTGGTGGTTTTGATCCAAAAATTGAGGTGGACTATGATCGAAAAGAGTTCAAAGGGATTGAGTATTATGATGAACTTAATGCCACTTTCAAGATCCCTACATGGTACGGGATAGAACTGAAAGGGAATTTTGAGCAGAACGAAGGGGAGTTTCTGGATCCTTCCCTCTCAGTACCCACCGATGGACTCTATAGTGCCGGAGTATCCGTTTCCCTGGGAAGGGGCTCTTGGATAAATGAGCGCATGGCCACGTTAAAACAAGCCAAGTTCTTTAGGGAACAGACTAAAGCGGATCGAGATCTCTTGGTAAACCAGATTTTATTTGAGGCTTCCCTGGCTTATTTTGATTGGTTGCAGGCATACAAGGATGCGGAGATATTTAGAAATTTTTTGACCAATGCCCAAATACGCTTTGAGGGTATTCGAAAAAGCGCATTAGCCGGTGACATTGCATCAATAGATACCGTAGAGGCAAGGATTGCAGTGCAAAATAGGGCCTTGAGTTTGGAACAGGCCAAAGTAAGAATGATAAAGGCCGCCTTAGATCTTTCCAACTTTTTATGGCTAAACGATAATATTCCCGTTGAGATTCAACCCAATGTAATCCCGGATATCTATGTTGAACAGGATATTGATACTACTCTTGAAATTCTGGGTAGACCCTTGGATAGCTTTACCTTGGAGAATCATCCGAAATTAAGGTCTTTGGATTTTAAGATTGACGGTTTGAGAGTAGATAAAAGATTGAAAACCAACAAACTGTTACCTCAAATTGATTTGGAATATAACTTTTTGACCGAAACTCCAGAGCTTATAAACTCCTTTGAACCAGAGGAGTATAAAGGGGGAGTGACCTTTAGGTTTCCGTTATTTTTAAGGAAGGAACGCGGAGATTTAAAGTTAGCCAAATTTAAGCTGCAAGACGCCCAATTTGAACGAGACAATGCCGAGGTGCAGATTCAGAACAAAATATTAGGGATTTATCGGGAATTGGAATCTTTTGATTCCCAGAACGTATTGATAGATGACATCGTAGCTGATTATCAGACCCTGTTGACCGCGGAGGAACGCAAGTTTAGTTTTGGGGAAAGCTCCTTATTTCTTATTAACTCGCGCGAAAGCAGCCTAATCGATGCCGAACTCAAGCAGAACGAAGTACAAAACAAGTACTTTACGGCCAAGGCCAAACTTTTCAACAGCCTTGCCTTGAATCCGGAAAACCTTTGATTGCAAATAAAATGAAAAGGATCTTTTTAAATTTTGATGGGAAAAAATCGATTCATTCGTAAATCTTGAAGCGCGTGTTTATTTGTCCCGCCAATTGAATAGGCGGGAGGAATTGGAAAAGTTCCTTTTTCAAGGAACTCCTTAATCTTGAAATGTCTGCAATGCTATACCCAAGTGAAATACGCCTTTCCATTGCTTAGTGTCACCCGCCCGGTATATGGGAAAAAATATTTAATATTAATAGTATTACTCTCATATTATGAAAGTTTAACTTGTGTTTAACTAAGTATTACTTTTAAAATGAGCAATCCGTAATTATCTTTGCCTTATCAAATAATGTAATCAAAGTATTTGGTAAGGTTAAAGGAATGAAAAAAGAAGTAATACTACCCTTTCCCAAGTTCGACGAAAGGAACGAACGCAATCCAAAAGCCAACATGGAAGAAATTCCAGTCAGACCTGGAATGTTGTTTAGGATCGGTAGACCTTCCAACCTCTATTACGAATTTGTTTATGCTTCATTACACTTTGATAGGCACAAATTATCGGATCTGAAAAAGCTGCTACAATTCCAGGGAATTGAAGTACAGGTGGTGAGTATTTTAAAAATGAAAGATGGTAGCACTATTGCGTCATTGTCCAGAACCGACGGAAAGACCTTTTCAGAAACGGTCACAAAACTCTTCGCCGATATTTCAAAAAGCATAAGGGCCAAGGAACTTCTTGGATAGACCGTCTATAGCATATCAGAAAATAACTTAATAACTCTATATTTAATACAATTGACCATGATCAGGAATAAGTATAAAAAGATTTCATTGACCCTAACTGCTTGTTTACTTTGGGCAGGAGGAATACATGGGCAAATGGCTGAAGCCCTAGTTGCAGCCGGAGATTTGGACCTAAATACGGTTATCTATATTGAAGATGAGGAAATCATTGATGTGGATTTTGATACGTATTTCCATTTGCCTGAGAATTTTAACCCATATAAAGGAATGATTTTGGAATTAAAGGACATTATTTATTTGGAGAATGATGACGAGACTATTTTAGATTCGAGGCCAAGTAGTATTCTACCTTAGGACTATGAAAGAGAAAGTTATACGCAAAAAGGTCCCTTGAACTTTCAGGGGACCTTTAGCTTTGGCAATGCTCTGAAAAAGCAAGGAATTAAGGGATCGTAAGTATTGTTTGTTTTTGACTACCAATGTAACCTAGGTCACCATTTGAAAATAAAGTAACAGTTAATTTTGTTGACTCAGACAATGCAGTTATGGAAACAATAATGTACAAAACCGTTCAAGAATTAATTAAGGAAAGTTTACCCCGGACCTTATCGTATGGGGAATACCGGGCTAAAGTGGGCGAATTGGTGGCCGAAGGAAAATCTACGGGTCCAAAACAGACCGAAGCCTTGACCAATTATACCCTACTCAATGACAAACGCATGAAGCGTTTTGATAAGACCGTAAAGGTAGATACGAAAAGTATGGCTTTTATCTCTGCGATTACAAGGAAGATTACTTTTCTTGTACTTACCGAAAGTTGGTGTGGTGATGCCGCTCCTACCTTGCCCGTAATGAACAAAATAGCAGATTCGAATCCCAATATTTCGCTAAAGATTCTTTTACGGGATGAGAATCTTGAGCTAATGAGCCATTTTTTGACTGAGGGAACCTTGTCTATCCCTAAACTCATTATTATAGATGAAGTGACAGGGGAGGTATTGGGAGATTGGGGACCAAGGCCAAGTACCGCAACTGAAATGGTAAAGGAATTCAAGGAGTCGTTTGGGACACTTACCCCGGAGTTTAAACAGGATCTTCAGGTATGGTACAATAAGGACAAAGGAGTCACTACTTTAAAGGATATCTTAGCGCGTCTTCCCTTGAAATAAATAAGTAATCGTACCTTTTTGTGTTGTTTTCGAAGAGGAATTGAACTTTGCCTTCAACGCATAGGAGATTGCGTTATCTACCAAACACCCATTGGAGGTACTGGAACTTTTTCCGTTAAAATGAGCTTCAACGACATTGCCTAGTCCATCTACTTTTATGTTAATGACCACTTTTCCTCCTTCAATACAAGTATAGATAGGTGGTGGAAGCTTATAATTATTACGGCCCACAAGAGAAAAGGAAACAGAAGTCCTTCGTTTGGCCAGATTGTTGGTAAACTCCTTTTTTTGAGCTTCTTTCTCTCCTAAAAGTTGTTTTTGTTCCTCTCTTTTTTTGGCCAGTTCCTTTACCCGTTCTGTATAGTCGGAATCCGCCATTAAATCTGAAGGATTCTCACTGTCAGTAGCAGCTTTCTGCTCCTCCATAAGCTCTTCCAGGGTTTTTAGAGGCTCCGGATTGCCAAAACTGGGTTTTTCATTTTCATTGAAGGCCATATGGCTTTTAATGGGGTCGGCTTCCTGCAACTTCTCCAATTTTTTCTCTTCTTCCTCGATCAGCTCTTCCAAAATTTTTTGGTCCAATATCATCTCTACCACATATTCCTCTGCCTGTCGTTGGCCCAAATGGATATTGTAGAGCCCCAACACCATGATACCCATGGCGAAAAATGTAATTAAAAAAGATAACTGCTGACGGTTTAGGTCCATAATGCTATAACCGATATTTTATCGAAATATTTTAAACTTTCGTTAAATGGAAAAGCCGGAGTACGCAAAAACCACTAATGTACGCTGCCTTTTCCAAGAATTTTTTCACTAAAAACAATAGGATCAACGGCTTTATTTACGTTATAGGCCCCTATTTTGGTTCTTCTCAGGTCGGACAAATATCCGCCGGAATCCAATGACTTGCCAAAATCATGGGCCAAGGAACGAATATATGTACCCTTACTGCACACCACACGAAACTCCAGTATGGGCAAGTCCATGGTCTTGATTTCAAATTCGGAAATGACCACTTTTCTTTTTTTCACCTGAATTTCCTTACCCTCCCTTGCATATTCATATAGCCGTTTTCCATCTTTTTTCAACGCAGAAAAGACAGGCGGCCGCTGTTCAATCTCACCGATAAACTTTTCCATGGCCAAATGAACCACCTCCTTGGTAATATGATCAACCGGAAAAACTGTGTCGATTTCGGTTTCCAGGTCATAAGATGGTGTTGTGGCCCCGAGGGTAATGGTGCCGGTATACTCTTTTTTCTGACCCTGTAATTCTTCGATTTTCTTGGTAAACCTTCCGGTACATATCAACAAAAGTCCTGTCGCCAAAGGGTCCAAAGTGCCTGCGTGTCCTACTTTTATCTTTTTGAGATGGAATTTTTTGCGTAGGGCCCATTTGATTTTGTTTACTGCTTGGAAAGA
Source organism: Ulvibacterium sp. (assembly GCF_028285715.1). Classification (GTDB taxonomy): domain Bacteria; phylum Bacteroidota; class Bacteroidia; order Flavobacteriales; family Flavobacteriaceae; genus Ulvibacterium. The sequence continues at coordinate 48,996 of NZ_JANQOO010000016.1, read as the reverse complement.
AGACCATCCTAAGGGCTTATCGATTAAAAGAAGTTGCCCATCTAAAAAATCATCTTTGGTAAGGATATCCATTTCAAGATTACTTTGCCGTCTTTACAATAATCGGAATATAGGCATTTAACCCCAAAAACTGTACCCAATTGTCAAAAGTCCAACAATAAGGCAGTAGAATGCAAAGTAAGTGAGTTTGCTCTTCCTTACCAATTGAATCATCCAAGTACAAGCGGCCAGACCCGCAATGAAGGCAGCAATAAATCCGGTACCCATGGCGACAACATTTTCGTCTTGGAAATTGAGTTCCCCGCTCATGACATCCTTGGTCATTTTGCCTAAAATAAGTGGTACGACCATTAAGAAAGAAAACCGGGCGGCTTTGGCTTTGTCCACACCCAGAAGTACCGAAGTGGCGATGGTGGCACCGCTTCTCGAAATTCCGGGCAGCATGGCTACAGCTTGGGAAACTCCAACGATAAAGGCTTTTGGATAGTTGACTTTTTTGTCCGTATCCTTGGCCTTGTCCGCAAAATAGAGCAATACTGCAGTAATCAATAGCATAAAACCAACGAATTGAATGTTACCACCGAAAAAGGCCTCTAATTTTTCTTCAAAAAAAAGACCAATAAATGCTGCGGGCAACATGGAGATAAGTATTTTAAGGGAGAATTGGGTTTCCTCGTTCCATCGAAATTTGAAAAGACCGGACAAAATTTCCCAAACGTCCTTTCTAAAGACTACAATGGTGCTCAATGCGGTGGCAAAATGGAGTACTACGGTAAATAGAAGACTTTCTTGTGGAATGGAACTATCTCCCAATATGGCCTTTCCCAATTCCAAATGGCCACTGGAAGACACTGGCAGAAATTCGGTCAATCCTTGAATAATACCCAGGATTATAGCATCAAGCGTATCCAAAATTAGTTACGCTTCTTATGTGGATTCAACAAAATGGCATACACTTCTATCCCAAGCCCGATAAGTACAAGAGTAGGGGCCAGACGTATTCGCCTAAAATTGTAGATATCCTCATTGAAAACAGCGGGGTCATCACTTCCACCTCCACTCATTAAAATAAAGCCTAGCGCAATGAAAGCTATTCCAATGAACATGAAAAGGTAGTTTTTACGCTGAAAGATAAATTCCGGTTTTGGTGGTTGTCCCGTCTTATTCTTCTGATTTTTGGCCATACGCAAATTTAGTAATATAATTCGTCCGTTTTAAGGTTAAGGAAACGTTGTGTTGCAAAATATGTGCTGATGAATGAGATAAAAACTCCTAGAACAAAAACGCTGCCAAAGAGACCTATTAACATGGTGGTATCCCTAAAGAGCCCAAGCTCCGGAAAGTTTCTGTCCAGGTAGAACAAAGCTATGACCAAGACTAGAAGGGCCAATAGCGCGCCAAGCATTCCCAATTTTATATTGGTCCATATAAACGGTTTTCGAATAAAGGTTTTGGTAGCCCCTACCATTTGCATTGTCTTGATAATAAATCGTTTGGAGTAAATGGACAATCGTATGGAGCTATTGATGAGTAAAACGGCGATAAAGGTAAAAACAGCACTGGCTACTAAAATCCAGAAACTGACCTTTTTTACATTTTCACTTAATAGTCCAACCAGGGGTTCGTCATAACTCACTTCGTCAACATAACTTTTCTGGCCGAGGTCTGCTGCAATTTCTTCAATTTGAAGAGGTGAAACAAAGTCTGCATTAAGGTTCACATCAATGGAGTTTTTAAGCGGATTGTAGCCCAAAAAATCCAAAAAGTTCTCCCCGATTTCCTCACTATGCATTTCTGCGGCCTCTTCCTTGGTAACGTAAGTAGCGGATTTGGTGTACTCCGACATGGCCAAACTCTTTTGCAATTGGTCTATTTCCACTTCTTTGGCGTTATCCTTTAAAAAAACGGATAAGGTAATCTGTTCCTTAAAATGGTTTGCCAATTTATTGGTGTTGAGGACAAGAAGTCCCAGGACCCCTAATAGAAATAATACCAAACCTATACTCAAGACTACGGAAAAGTAGGAGGAGATCAATTTACGTCTTTGGTACTGCTCAAAGGATTTGCCCATAGCTATTTATCAATGGTGTAAAAATAGGAAAGTAAGTCCAATAAACTTATTTTTGCCCTAAACTAAACTCAAAGATCATACTTTCATTGGTGTACACATCAATGGGATTATGATCATTTTCTTTTAAAAACCTCTCAATGAAATTTAATTTCAAGGAAATTGAGGCCAAGTGGCAGGAATATTGGGCAAAGCACGGGACTTTTAGGGCAAGCAACGATTCCGAAAAAGAAAAATTCTATGTTTTGGATATGTTTCCGTATCCTTCCGGATCGGGATTGCATGTTGGCCATCCTTTGGGTTATATAGCCAGCGATATTTACGCACGGTATAAACGTCATAAAGGCTTTAATGTATTGCATCCCATGGGATATGACTCGTTTGGATTGCCCGCTGAGCAGTATGCCATTCAGACCGGGCAGCATCCGGCCATAACCACGGAGACCAATATCAAGAGGTATAGGGAGCAATTGGATAAATTGGGTTTCTCCTTTGATTGGAGCCGGGAAGTCCGCACGTCAGACCCGAAATACTACAAGTGGACACAATGGATCTTTATACAACTGTTTAACTCGTGGTACAATCTTAATTCGGATAAAGCCGAAGATATAACAGATTTGATAGGATTATTTGAAGAGGAAGGAAATGCAAATGTAAAAGCATCCTGTAACGATGATACACCCCTGTTTTCGGCAACGGATTGGGCCGCCTTTTCGCCCAAGGAAAAGCAGGAGATGTTACTTAAATACAGATTGACCTATTTGGCGGACACCGAGGTTAATTGGTGTCCGGCCTTGGGAACCGTATTGGCCAATGACGAAGTTGTGAATGGGGTTTCGGAACGAGGGGGACATCCCGTAATCCGAAAGAAGATGACCCAATGGAGTATGCGTATCACGGCCTATGCCCAGCGGTTGTTGGATGGGCTCGAAAAAATTGATTGGCCCCAGCCCCTTAAGGATTCGCAAACCAACTGGATTGGTCGATCGGAGGGCGCAAGTGTAAAATTTAAGGTTTTGGAGTCAACGTTTGATAACTCTCGGAACCTAGAACCCAGAACTTTTATAGAAGTTTTTACTACGAGACCTGATACCATATTTGGAGCCACTTTTATGACCTTGGCGCCTGAGCATGAATTGGTATCCAAAATAACCACTCCGGAACAAAAAGCTGAGGTGGAAGCTTATGTGGAAGCCACTGCCAAACGTTCCGAACGGGATCGAATGGCGGATGTAAAGTCCATAACCGGGGCTTTTACAGGAGCCTTTGCCGAACATCCCTTTACCAAGGAGACCATCCCTGTTTGGATAGGGGATTATGTACTCGCCGGTTATGGGACCGGGGCCGTGATGTCCGTTCCTTGCGGGGATCAACGCGATTATGATTTTGCAAAGCACTTTGGTATCCCTATTCCCAATATTTTCGAAGGCGTGGATATCTCGGAGGAAGCCTTCGCCAATAAGGAAAAGACGATCATTGCCAATTCCGATTTTCTCAACGGGCTAAGTTACAAGGAGGCGACCAAGAAAATTATTGCGGAACTTGAAAAAATCGGAGCGGGAAAAGGCAAGGTGAATTATCGTTTACGCGATGCCGTTTTTAGTCGCCAGCGGTATTGGGGCGAACCTTTTCCGGTCTATTATGATGCGGAGGGAATGCCGCAAATACTTGGAGAAGAACATCTCCCTTTGGAATTGCCCGAAGTAGAAAAATACCTCCCCACGGAAACCGGGGAGCCCCCATTGGGCAATGCTACCGACTGGGCCTGGGACATTGGGACCAATAGGGTTGTTGGGAACGATTTAATCGACAATAAAACTGTATTTCCATTGGAGTTAAATACCATGCCAGGCTGGGCAGGGAGCTCCCAGTACTTTAACCGCTATATGGATCCGCATAATGACGATGCGATTTTTTCTCGGGAAGCCGTTAACTATTGGCAGGATGTGGACCTATATATAGGGGGTAGCGAACACGCTACGGGGCATTTGCTCTATTCCCGTTTTTGGCAGAAGTTTATGTTTGACAAGGGTTGGGTTCCGGCAGATGAATATGCCAAAAAATTGATTAATCAGGGGATGATTACCGGAACGAGCGCCTTTGTCTTTAGAGAAGAAGGTACCGTCAATGTTGTTTCCAAAGGATTGATACAAGAAAAAAAAGTTACCCCTATACACGCTGATGTTTCTTTGGTCAATTCATCGGATGAGTTGGACATTGATGCCTTTAAAAAATGGCAACCTGAATACGAGGAAGCAAAATTTATCCTGGAAGAAGGCAAATATATTGTGGGACGCGAAGTAGAAAAAATGTCCAAATCCAAGTACAACGTGGTCAACCCGGATGAGATTTGCGAGGAATACGGGGCGGACAGTCTACGTCTGTACGAAATGTTCCTAGGTCCCTTGGAACAATCCAAACCTTGGAACACTGCAGGGATTACCGGAGTGCATTCCTTTCTGAAAAAGATGTGGCGCTTGTATCATTCCGGTACAGAGGGCACATTTTCGGTTTCGGATAGCGAGCCTTCCAAGGAAAACCTAAAAACCCTGCACAAAACGATCAAAAAGGTGGAAGAAGATATTGAGAACTTTAGCTTCAATACTTCGGTCTCTACTTTTATGATCTGTGTCAATGAACTTTCGGCCCAAAAATGTACGAGTCGGGAAATCTTGGAACCTCTTGCCATTTTGGTATCTCCCTATGCCCCACATATTGCGGAAGAACTATGGCAGGGACTTGGTCATACCCAAACCATTTCTTATGCGTCCTTCCCAAAATTCGAAGCAAAGTATATAACGGAAAGTAGCAAGGAATACCCAATTTCCTTTAATGGTAAAATGCGCTTTACCTTGGAACTTCCTTTGGATATGGCAAAGGAAGAGATTGAAAAAACCGTAATGGCCCACGAAAGGACCCAACAACAATTACAGGGCCGAACACCCAAAAAGGTTATCGTGGTACCGGGGAAAATTGTGAACATTGTAGGGTAACAGAGTTATCCCATCAGGCCCCCATGATTTAACTCCGTCTTATCTTAATTTGCTCCAAGCGTCAGGGATATAACGCGAACCATTTTTTGAGGAGGGTTGTATGTGGGAATTGCACAAGGAATCGTGCTCAGATTTATATGTGGGTTATGCCGCAATAGTGTATCTACAATACTTGGCCATGGATTATTGGAGTCCTGGCACTTTTGTAGGTTTTGATTAAAATAGGACCTGAGTAAGGCAATTTAATGTACATTTTGTCAGTATTTGTCACCTTGTTCGCATCCATAAAGGCGTCTAGATACATTGGCGGGATTTTTGCTTGATAAAGTGAAAAGTCATCTCCGTGCTTAGGGGAATCTTTTTTAACTTTAAAACAAATATTTAAAATTGAGAAGTTATGATGGGATATTATATATTAATTGGAGCCATTGCCTTGGTAAGCTGGTTGGTAAGTGCAAAACTTAAAAGTAAATTTAGACACTACTCCAAAGTGCACTTGCAGAATGGGATGAGTGGTGCCGAGATTGCGGAGAAAATGTTGGCGGATCACGGAATCCGCGATGTAAAGGTAATCTCTACACCAGGGATGCTTACCGACCATTATAACCCAAAAAACAAAACGGTCAATTTGAGCGAAGGGGTCTATAGCCAGCGCAACGCTGCTGCTGCTGCGGTCGCTGCCCATGAATGTGGTCATGCGGTACAGCATGCCCAGGCCTATGAATGGTTAACCATGCGTTCCAAATTGGTTCCCGTCGTGAGTATCACCTCGGGGATGTCCATGTGGGTAGTTTTTGGGGGATTAATGTTAGGAGCCGCTGCCGGTGTTGGTCTGGGATATTATATAGCGGTTGCCGGATTGGTGATGATGGCCATGGCTACGCTATTTAGCTTTGTTACCTTGCCCGTGGAGTATGATGCAAGTAAAAGGGCCTTGGTATGGTTACGACAAAAGAATATGGTTACCCAGCAAGAATACAAAGGTTCCGAGGATGCCCTAAAGTGGGCTGCCCGCACTTATTTGGTAGCTGCAATCGGTTCATTGGCCACATTGGTCTACTGGGGTTTACAGGTTTTTGGCGGTAGGGATTAATTCCTACGAATAATTTAAATAGGACCTGTCTTGTAAAATAAACTTGACAGGTTTTTTTATACCCAACATTATGGAAGAAAATATAACTATAGGACTGGCCACAATAGATGATTTGCCGGCTTTACAAAGTATTGGAGATCGATTGTTCGATTATCCCATTAAACCAAATCGTACCGCTGAATTTATCAAGGACAAGAGGCATCACCTGGTCCTGGCCTATCATGGAGATGATGTTGTAGGAATGGCGTCGGGATTCCACTATGTCCATCCCGATAAAGACCCTCAGCTTTTTGTAAATGAGGTTTCGGTCCTAGATGACTTTCAAGGAAAGGGCATTGGCCGAAAGTTGACGAAGTTTTTGGTGGAATACGGCAGGCAACTCGGTTGTACTGAAGCTTGGGTAGCTACGGAGAAATCCAATATTGCGGCCCAAAAAGCCTATTTGGCCGCCGGGGGTATTGCAGAGAAAGAGCCCATTGTACTTATCGAATTTAACTATTAAATGGAGATTTGCCTGTCAATCTGCTGAGCCAGGGAAATAAAGGTTTCGGTTCTAGAAACACCTTCAATTTGTTGTATTTCCTTGTTGAGCACATACATCAGATGTTCATTGTCCCTACAAAGGACTTTTATGAGTATGGACCAATTCCCCGTGGTGTAATGGCATTCCAAAACCTCGGGGATTTTTTCCAAATGCTTTACGGCTATCGGATTGCTCATTGCTTTGTCCAAATATATACCGATATATGCCATGGTGGTGTAGCCCATGACCTTGGGATTGATGATGAATTTAGATCCGGCCAATAGTTTAGAAGCTTCCAATTTTCGAAGACGTTGATGTATAGCGGCTCCGGAAATGCCGATATTTCGTGCGATTTCCAAAATGGGCTTACGGGCATCTTGCATAAGAAATCTTAGAATTTTCTTGTCGATACCATCTATTTTTACTTTTTCGTTATTAGATTTCATGGAATATATTTCAATTTAAAAACAAAACTATGAAATATGTGCAAATAGATAATCTTTGCTCGTTCTATTCGCAAATTGATAGAAGCAGAAGTCAATAGTCAAATGATTCCTGGGGGTGATTTCAAAGAAAGATACCTCAACTTGCAACGGAATCTGGGTTATATCCCAGGTAAGGCACCTTAAATTCCTTGAAAACTACGCCTAGCGCACTAAGTTCGGAAAGAATAGGCTCGTATACTTCCTTGGTAATCGGAATCTGTACCCCTGGCGTCTTAATTTCCTTATTCAATATCAGGAGGGTGGCTATGGCCACAGGGAGCCCTACCGTTTTGGCCATAGCGGTGTGGCTATGGTTTTCTCCGATAACTACCATATTGGCATCTATTTGCTGCTTTTTTCCGGATAGCTCGTAACCGAACTTGTGGTACATGACTATCATATCCTTGTCATCTTTGGTCAGGGTCCAGCTATCTTCAAGAATCCATTGCAGTACTTGTGCCGGTGTGGCATTCTCCAATGGGATGGTTTTTTTGGCACTAAAAAGATCTAACTCCAACAATTTGCCCCATATGCTATCGTCCTGATCTATCTTTAAATAGTGTCTTAATTTAAGCTCCACCGAATCTGTTGGCGAGTAGGGAAGGAACAGATTAACAAATTCTCGATAGGACATGCCTTTTGAGTTTTCAATGGAGTAACTATCATCTGTCATGCCTAGCTGAACGAACAAATTCCATGCCTTGGAAAATCCGACCCTTCGCATAGTGCCTCTATAAAGAGTCAAAACATCTTCAAGGCCATAGGCTTTCCTATAATCCAGGGAATCCCTATTGGCATATCCTTCAAAACGACCATACCCTTCAATTTCAAAGAATTCCGTCCTTCTGAAGAGTTTGTGATAGGGGATGTATTTGTAAGTCCCTTCCTGAATGAATTTTGCCGCGCCGCCTTGTCCCGCCAATACTACATTTCTCGGATTCCAGGTAAATTTATAGTTCCAAAGATTGGTATCGCTCTCCGGTGCGACCAACCCTCCTGTAAAGGATTCGAACAACAACATTTTTCCTCCCTCTCGCCTAATTCGATCAATAACCTGCATAGCACTCATATGATCTATCCCTGGATCCAGGCCCATTTCGTTCATAAAGACCAACCCCTTTTCCTTAACTTTTTTATGTAACGTACGGATTTCCGAATTAACATAGGATGCCGTAACCAAATGCTTTCCAAAGGCAAGACAGTCCTTGGCCACATTACCGTGCATTCTGGGGGGTAGCATGGAAACAACAATATCAGAATTTTTAATGGTCCTTTTTCTATCGTCTTCCTTAAAAATATCAAGTTGTATTACGGTACAGGAGGGGTGTTCTTTTACAGATTTGGAAATGGTATCGGGGTTCAAGTCACCAATGGTAATGTGTAACTGTTGGGAGGCCGCCTTTTCCAAGAGGTAATCCAAAAGATAGGCGGTGGATTTTCCCGCACCAATAATCAATATTTTTCGCAACATAGGTTTTATACGGTTAGTTTTGCAAATAATACGAAGCACTAAGGTATCAATTTGTTACATTTATAAAAAAGAGGGCCAGCGAAGTTATGAACAGAACAATTTTTTTGATAGGATCAATTTTAGGGATGTCGGCGGTACTATTGGGAGCATTTGGGGCGCACGGTCTGGAGAAGCTAGTGGATGTCAAGGCGGTACAGACTTTTGAGACCGGGGTAAAATATCAAATGTACCATGCTTTTTTTCTATTGATACTGGCGAACGTAAATAAGATTCCGGAGCAAAGGAAAAAATGGATATTTTACTGCGTTTTTAGTGGAGTAATTCTATTTTCCTTCTCTATATACCTACTGGCGATAAACAGTATTACAAGTTTTAATGCTAAGTCGATTGCTTTTTTAACCCCAATTGGCGGGACGTTACTCGTGTTAGGTTGGATACTTTTGGGCTATCATAGTTTCAGGAGTTTAAACTGAGCAATTTTTAACCAGAAAATGTTGGTTCGGATGGATATATCGAAAAATAAACCAAGGTCTATTTCCCTTAAAAATTATGGGATTACCCATAACGATATACAGTATCAACTAGATTCCTCAAATCTTCACGGGATTACTTTGGAGAGGAATATGGGGAGGGAAGCCTCATCGGGAGCTTTGGCGATACACACTGGTGAATTTACGGGAAGATCGCCCAAGGACAGGTTCATTGTAAAAGATGCTATTACTTCCGAAAAAGTATGGTGGGGTGGCATCAATATGCCTTTCGAACCTTCGGCCTTTGATAAACTCTATGATAAGGTTATCACTTATTTGAACAACAAGGAACTTTATGTGCGCGATTGCTACGCGTGTGCCGATGCCAACTACCGAATGGATATTCGGGTCATTACCGAATATCCCTGGTCCAACCAATTTGTATACAATATGTTTATCCGACCCACGGAAGAGGAATTGAAGAATTTTGAACCCGAATGGACGGTAATCAATGCTCCGGGATTTAGAGCCGTTGCGAAAGAGGATGGTACGCGACAGCATAACTTTGCCATATTGAATTTTTCCCGAAAAATTGCGTTGATTGGAGGAACGGGCTACACGGGAGAGATTAAGAAAGGAATTTTTTCCGCGCTTAATTTTATACTCCCTGTATATAAGAATACGTTACCCATGCACTGCTCCGCCAATGTGGGAGAAAAAGGGGATACGGCTATTTTCTTTGGACTATCGGGAACCGGTAAGACAACCTTGTCCACGGATGCTACCCGCAAACTAATCGGTGATGATGAACATGGTTGGAACAATGAAAACGCAATCTTCAATTTTGAGGGGGGATGTTATGCCAAGGTGATTGACCTTTCCCAAGAAAATGAACCTGAAATTTATGGGGCGATTAAAAAAGGCGCAATTCTGGAAAACGTGATTATGAACGATAGGGGTGAAGTTGATTTCTCCGATATTTCCATCACGCAGAATACCCGTGTGAGTTACCCCTTGTACCACATTGACAATGTTCAAAGGCCATCCATAGGTCATAATCCCAAGAATATCTTTTTCTTAACAGCGGATGCCTTTGGGGTACTACCTCCTATTTCCAAACTGACTCCCAGTCAAGCCGCGTATCATTTTATTTCTGGATATACGGCCAAGGTGGCAGGAACCGAAGCTGGGGTGGTAGAGCCTATTCCCTCTTTTTCTGCCTGTTTTGGAGCTCCCTTTATGCCATTGCATCCAGCAAAATACGCCGAAATGTTAAGTAAGAAAATGACCGAGGCCGGAGTAAATGTTTGGTTGGTGAATACGGGGTGGACTGGGGGATCGTATGGTGTTGGGACGCGAATGAAACTAAAATACACCCGCGCCATGATCCAGGCTGTTTTGAATGGTGATTTGGGATTGTATACCTATGATACCTATCATATCCACTCGGTGTTCGGTGTGGCACAACCTAGGCGATGTCCCGGAGTTCCGACCAGTGTCCTAAGTCCGCGGGCCACTTGGAATAACGATGAAGCCTACTACAGAACTGCCTTTAAGTTGACGAATGCGTTCCGTGAAAACTTCAAGAAATTTGAATCGCATGCTACCGAGGAAATACGACGGGGAGGACCACAGCGATATGCCTTTTAGACGCCAGGCCAAAATGAGACCCATACAGTGATGGCATAAAGAGGTTCGATGAAACGAAAATTTCGGATTTTTCTAAAAATGAACCTCTTTACTTTTTGTTTACCGCAGTGATATACTTCTGCAGGGCCATGGTCATAGAAGGTGTTTCCGGGGTAGGAGCCTTAATATCTATTCGTAGACCGGCATCGGTGGCAGCTTTTACGGTAGAATTTCCAAATACTGCAATACGCGTATCGTTTTGTTCAAAATCGGGAAAATTCTTTAAAAGGGATTCTATGCCCGAAGGACTAAAGAATACGAGGACATCATAATAAACATCACGAAGATCGGACAGGTCGCTGATTACTGTCTTATAGAAAATTCCTCGGGTCCAATCGATGCCTACCTTATCCAAAGCCTCAGGTATTGTTGGTTTAAGGGAATCCGAGGAGGGAAGCAAAAATTTTTCCTCCTTATATTTTTTGAAAAGGGGAACAAGTTCATTGAAAATGCGCTTTCCTACGTAAATTTTACGCTTACGATAAACCACATATTTTTGAAGATAATAAGCAACGGCTTCGGATTGGCAAAAGTACTTCATGGTGTCCGGCACCTTAAATCTCATTTCTTCCGCTATCCTAAAAAAGTGGTCAACTGCATTGCGGCTGGTAAGAATAATGGCCGTGTAATTTTTTAGGTCTATTCTTTGACGACGAACATTTTTTGCATCAACTCCTTCTACATGAATAAATGGCCTAAAATCTACCTTTACCTTTTCCTTGTCAATAAGTCTTGAATATGGGGAGTTTTCCATTTTCGGCTCCGGTTGGGACACCAAAATCGTCTTTACTTTCATATAAACCTAGTCTTTTAGATAACTTCCAATGATGATGAACGGCGCAATTTCGAGAGCGCAAAGGTACAAAATAAAATAGAAAAAATTGCCAGTGATGAATTTTTGATGATTCTTCAACACTGTAATCCAGCCGATTGCATTTATCAAAAGAATTAAGAAAATGGATAAATAAACTACAACCTTGGAATCTTTGATTATATAAACAAGAACTATATTGGCAAGGAACATTACCATGCTACTATAGTTCAGATAAGATAGTTTCTTAAAAATGAGTTCACCAATAACTTTATTGACGCCAAAGATGAAACCGTTGCCCAATTGTAAAAAAATTTTTATCAGTATGAATAAAACCAACCCACCCAGAATAATCGGATACATGGGATACGAGTCGTTTTCCTTTTGCAGCAATATCTTTGAAGTTAGGAAAATGAACAGGGAAAAATTTATGATTTGAAAAAACGTAAAAAAGATATGGAACCAGTTCATCAACTTTTCCTTCTTATTATACATAAAGATATATTTGTTGTTAAAGGGTAAGATGACGAAATTTAGAAATCGACCGTAAAACAGACTTTTAGCCACTATAACAAATAACAGGCTTCCAAATAGTAGAAGTGTTATCCAATCTATGGTGGATGTATTTCTAAATATAGGTTCCACTATTCTAGTTTAATATTTTTTCCATTGAGTCCAAGGGGTAGTTTGTTTTCTGAAATACCGATTCTGAAATAACCAGGATCTTTGATTTTGGGTTTTGGAAACATAAACGAAAAATTCAAGGTATCATTGGGTTTAAGCGATAAAATATTTTCTGATACCGGATGGACTTTCAAAGGCTCAACATCCTTCACCTGTTTGTAATCGTTTAAATAGGCTATGCTAAACTTTAGCTTTTTAAGGTCAATATCGATATCATATGGATTGTAAACTTTAAAAAGATGCTCTTCCTCATGGCCCAGTGCCCATTCTTTTTTCTCAACCAAAACTTCCAATTTTCGGAAAGATTCAAAATTCCGGATATACCTGGCTTTATAGTGGGCTCCATCTACCTTGGTAAAGGAAAGATCGCCCTTCTTTATATATTTAGAAACGTAAAGAACTTTTTTACCTTGTAATTTTTCTTCTGAATCATCTATGGAGTATTGATTTCTTCGATACATGTACGTATTAAGTGAAAATGTCGGATTCCCCGAATAAAAGGCATACATAGGTGCGTTGCGATACGAGTTTTCAAAGATTACTGGAATGTCACCTATTTCTGCTTGTAGCTCGCTTACCCATTGCCTGTTGCCATGGGTCTCGTAATATACTGGAAAAAAAGGTTTGTATATGAGGCCGATACGTAGGAATAGTATAATCACAATAGTGGCTATCCCGGTTCTATAGATCCATTTTCGTAGGGTAGTATCCGTTAACATCCGCTGGAAGACAAGGACGGCCATAGGAATGGAAACCACAATGATCCATTGTGTTTGAACCCTCCTATTAAAACTGGAGAGGAAAAAGAAAAGCAGTACCCCATAAGTGAGATAAAGTAGTGCCTTTGTAAAAAGACTGGATGATTTTGTCTTAAAAACCGCCTTATAAATCCATGGGAAAGTCAACCCGAAGATAGCGACCAAATTAATTAAAAACCCCAAAGTATATTTCTCAAAATCGTAAGCCCCATTCGGCCGATCAAACAAATGATATCGAATGGAAACAAAATCATTTTCATATAACCACAAAAAATGTGGGATATAACAGAGCAAGGCCACCCCTACGGCAAACCATGCAAACTTGTTGGTCAACAGCCTTAGATTGGACAACAGCACAAAGAGGATAACCAAAACAGCATGATATTTACTGTACATCAAAGCGGCCATGGTCACTCCTAAAATAATGCCCCATAAATAGGAAGGCTCTTGAATAAATCGTTTATAAATCAATAAAAACAAAGCCGTAAAGAACAATAAGGGCGTATCGGGTAAGGTAAAGAACCCATATGCATTCATTAGGGTCATGGAAAATACCAATACGAAGAAATGGGTAATGTATTTCCGTTTCCCGTCATCGTCTATCATTAACCACAGTACAGTAATGGTAGCAACGGATAGTAGACAGCTCATAAACCTAATTCCAAGTTCTCCCTTAAAAAAGAAGCTGCCAATCTTCACAAGTAATGCCACCATTGGAGGGTGATCAAAATATCCCCAGGCCATATTTTGGGCATAGTGCCAGTAATAGGCTTCATCAAAAATAAGTTCCGTAAAATGGGCTTGTAATAGGTTAAGGACTAAAATAATTCCTAAAAGTAATAGAAAGAGTTTAGGCAGTCTTACTGGCATGTATTCACTTCATTTAGGTCAAAATTACAAATTCTGGGCATCTTCCTGTCCTTTGCTCAAAGTACAATTAGAGTTACTTCATTTTTCCACTCTGTTGAAAACACTATTTTTGTGCAAATCCAAATATACCCATGTCGAACAGCCTAGTCATTATTCCAACGTACAACGAATTGGAAAACGTTGAGGCTATAATCCGGGCTGTCTTTGGATTGGACACCGATTTTCATGTACTTATTGTTGACGATAACTCCCCGGATGGAACCTCATCCGTTGTAGAAAAAATGCAAGAGGAGTTTCCTGAAAGTTTGTTCTTGGAGGTCAGAAAAGAAAAATCGGGCTTAGGAACTGCGTATATCCATGGATTCAAGTGGGCCATTACAAGAAAGTATGATTACATTTTTGAAATGGATGCCGATTTCTCACATAACCCTACCGATCTAAAACGGCTACTCCGCGCTTGTAAAAATGGTGCCGATGTGGCCGTTGGCTCCCGTTATAAAAAAGGAGTCAACGTGGTAAACTGGCCATTATATAGGGTTTTGTTGTCTTATGGAGCTTCTTTTTATGTAAAGATGGTGACCGGTATGCGCGTACATGACCCCACAGCAGGTTTTGTATGCTACAAACGGCATGTATTGGAAAATCTAAAATTGGATTCGGTACGATTTATTGGTTATGCCTTTCAGATAGAAATGAAATTTCGAGCCTATCTTAAAGGCTATAAAATAGAGGAAGTTTCCATTATATTTAGAGATCGTGAAAAAGGAAAATCAAAGATGAGTTCTTCCATTATTGGAGAGGCTATTTTCGGAGTATTTATGATGAAAATGCGCAGTCTTTTCCAAAAAAACAGGTTTTAACATGAGTAGGCAGTTAATAAAGAATGCCAAGGTCGTCAATGAGAACAAAATATTCGAAAGCGATGTGTTGATTGAAGATGATGGCATTCTTAGAATAGATAGGGATATCACCAATGTGAATGCAGAGATTATAGATGCCCAGGGCCGCTATCTTTTGCCGGGAATTATTGACGACCAAGTTCATTTTAGGGAACCTGGGCTTACCCACAAGGGGAACATCGCCTCTGAAAGTAGAGCGGCTATAGCGGGGGGGATTACCACTTTTATGGAACAGCCCAATACAAATCCACAAACCGTTACCATAGAAAGGTTGGAGGAGAAATTTGCCGTGGCCGCCAAAACTTCCTACGCCAATTATTCCTTCCCTTTTGGAGGGACAAATGACAACCTGGAGGAAATAAAACGACTGGATAAAAATGCCTGTTCCGGGATAAAGTTGTTTCTAGGCTCATCTACGGGAAACATGTTGGTGGATAACGAGGCCGTACTTGAAAAGATTTTTAGGAACACGGAAATGGTAATTTCGGCGCATTGCGAGGATGAAGGAACCATAAAGAGGAATTTGGCATGGCACAGGGAAAGGTATGGAGAAGACATCCCCATACAATACCATCCAATAATACGTAGTGAAGAGGCATGCTACCTTTCTTCATCCAAGGCTATTGCCTTGGCAAAAAAAACCGGAGCCAGATTACATGTGTTCCACTTATCTACGGGCAAGGAGACCCAATTGTTTCGAAACGATATTCCTTTAAAAGAGAAAAAGATAACGGCTGAGGTCTGTATACATCATCTTTGGTTTTCGGACACGGATTATAAGGACAAAGGCACCTTAATAAAATGGAATCCTGCCGTAAAGACAGCCCTGGATAGAGAACAGCTTTGGGAGGCACTTTTGGATGATCGCATTGACGTGATCGCTACGGACCATGCTCCCCATACCCTGGAGGAGAAGGATAATGTATATACCAAAGCTCCCTCGGGAGGACCTTTGGTACAACATGCACTGCCCGCCGTTTTGGAAAAATATAAAGAAGGTGCCATTTCCTTGGAAAAGATAGTGGACAAAATGTGTCATAATCCTGCTATTTTATTTCAAATAGAAAAACGTGGATTCATTAAGGAGGGGTATTTTGCCGATTTGGTCTTAGTAGATCTTGATAGGCCTTGGACCGTATCAAAGGATAACATTTTGTATAAATGTGGATGGTCTCCTTTTGAAGGATCCATTTTTTCTTCCAAAATATCCCATACCTTTGTGAATGGTCATTTAGCGTATGAAAATGGGAAGTTTTCGACCAAAAGAAATGGCAGGCGATTAACTTTTGAGCGATAGCATGGGACGAATACTTTTTTTTGGGTTGATTGGTTTACTTGTCGCATGCGGCGAACAGTTGATGGAAAAACCAAAGGATTTGATTCCAAAAGATCAAATGGTGGCCATCCTAAAGGATTTGGCGGTGATAAATGCCGCAAAGAACACCAATATTTCCATATTGAAGGAACATAATATCGAACCGACGGACTATATTTTCAAGAAGTACAACATTGATAGCGCCCGATTTGTGCAAAGCGACACGTATTATGCATCCCTTCCTTCGGAATACGAAGCCATTTATGAAGAAGTGGAAGCAAATCTGGAAAAAGAAAAGAAAGCTCTTCAGGAGGCCAATAAGATCAGTGATAGTTTAAAGGCCGTTGAAATGGAAAAGAAGAGGGGCTCAAAGAAAAAAAAATCAAAAAAGGTCAAGGATTCTCTTCCTTAAACTTGGCACAGCAAAATTCAATGGCCCCATCCAGAGGCTCAAAATCGAAACCTAAGCTATCTTTTAGTTTTTTACTGCTATAGAATTCACGATGTTTTAAGGATCGGATAGCATTTTTTGTAATTCGCCTGCCCTGACCGGTAAAAAGATTTCTAAGCCAGTCAAACCATCTTCCAATTTCCAATTGCCATACTTTCAGTTCTTTATTTGGTTTTTGCTTTCCCAAAGCCTGGGCCATTTGCTGCAAGATTTCCTTGAAAGTCAAATTTTTGGCCACTGTAATAAATCGCTCATTGTATATTTTGGATTCCATCAGGGACATCATAATATGGACCACGTCATGAATAGTAATAAAACCGGTACCGCCAGGAGGGTAATATGTATATCCTTTATTTGCTGTAGTAAATAGGTCGCCGGTACCCCTGTCCCAAAAACCAGGACCTATGATTACTCCTGGATTTAGGATCACAATGGGCAGACCTTCTTGGGAACCTCTCCAAACTTCCATTTCTGCCGAATATTTGGTAAGTGCATAGACATTGACCTCCTGATCGGACCATTCGTTTTCCTCTGTGGCCATGGTATCTTCGGCACTTTTTCCTATGGTTCCTATTGTGCTTATATAGCACAGCTTCTTTATCCCTTTTTCAATGCAGAGATTAACGATATTGGCAGTGCCTTTTGCATTGGTTTCAAATAGTTTTTTGTAGTCGCCCGGGTCAAAAGATATCAGTGCAGCGGCATGGTATACATATTCCACGTCTTTAAAAGCGATTTCCAATGCCGGAATGTCATTGAGGTCGGCCTCTATCCAATTAATTTGCTGAAAGAGGTCATCACCGTTCTCGGTATAATAGTTGAAGACTTTTTTAACCCTTTGAAGATTGCTTTTTGGCCTATGTATTGCTTTGATCGGGATATTCCCCTGCAACAAGTGAAGTAGCAAATGTGCCCCGACCATTCCAGTACCTCCGGTAACCAAAACCATAACCCAAAGTTACATATTTGGGACGGATTAATTTGGCTTTCTGAAAAACAGAAACCATTGGATTTCCTTTTATATTTGCAGCAAAATGTAAAAGAGAGTTATCATGGCTTCCAACTTTGTATCAGAATTAAAATGGCGGGGAATGCTGCACGATGCCATGCCTGGTACGGAAGAACATCTAATGGGCGGAATGCAATCTGCCTATGTAGGTATAGACCCGACTGCCGATTCGCTACACATAGGCCATCTGGTAGGTGTGATGATGCTTCGGCATTTTCAATTGGCCGGACACAAACCGTACGCCCTGGTAGGTGGTGCCACAGGAATGATAGGTGATCCTTCAGGAAAATCCTCCGAACGCAACTTGCTGGATGAGGCGACATTGCGTCTTAATGAGGAGGCCCTAAAAGCACAATTATCACGATTTCTTGATTTTGATAGTGAATCCGATAATGCAGCGGTGCTTGTCAACAATTACGATTGGATGAAGGATTTTTCATTTTTGGACTTCATCCGTGATATAGGTAAGCACATTACGGTAAACTACATGATGGCTAAGGACTCCGTGAAAAAAAGACTCTCTGCGGAATCCACCGAAGGGATGTCCTTCACTGAGTTCACTTATCAGCTGGTACAGGGCTACGATTTTTTGTACCTCTATCAAAATCATAATTGCACACTTCAAATGGGCGGTAGCGACCAGTGGGGCAATATCACTACAGGAACCGAGCTTATACGAAGGATGGCCGGTGGAAAAGGATATGCCCTGACCTGCCCTTTGATTACCAAAGCCGATGGCACTAAGTTTGGGAAGACCGAAGGAGGCAATATATGGTTGGATGCCCATAGGACCTCGCCCTACAAATTTTATCAATACTGGTTGAACACTTCCGATGAGGATGCGGAAAAATATATAAAAATCTTCACCTTTCTTTCAAAAGAGGGTATTGAACATTTAATCAACGAACATCGTGAAGCGCCCCATTTAAGGATACTACAGCGACGTTTGGCCGAGGAAATAACCGTAATGGTACACTCCCAAGAGGATTTGCATAATGCCGTAAAGGCCAGTCAGATTCTCTTTGGAAAATCTACTCCGGAAGATTTAAAGCTCTTGGACGAAAAGACCTTTTTAGATGTTTTTGAAGGGGTACCCCAAGGCCCTATTCCCAGGGTGGAATTGGAAAGCGGTTTGGATATGATCGGAGCACTTTCCGCCAAAACCGGTTTTTTGGGGTCCAATAGCGAAGCGAGAAGGGAACTAAAACAGAATTCCATTTCCGTAAACAAGGAGAAGGTCAAGGAAAATTACGTCATAACCACTTCTGACCTCATCAATGAACGGTTTGTGCTTTTGCAAAAGGGCAGAAGGAATTATTTTGTTCTGCTGGTAGACTAGAATCCATATTAGAAGAAACAGCTTTTATCGATTTTCGTATCTTGTAGGTATAGATAATACGACTTGAAATGAAATCGGTTAAGGATGTATTATCCCTTTTTTTAATCTTAATGTTTTTCGTTTCGTGCGGTGAGGATGATTGTTGTGCGAATCGCTTACAAGGCCGATTTGTCCATGAAATTCCCGATTGTACCGAGGAACAAACTTGTACGGAATTCGTTCATTTTCTCGATGCCTCCAGGGCCAATATACGTTTTGACGGCGGGGATACGGCATATCGATTTGATTACAGGGTGGAAGATGGTGAAATTTTTTTGGAACAGGAGCCAACCTCTAGCTTTGCACTTCCCTTTCATTTTAGGATTGTTGATTCACGCACCCTGATACGCAGCGATAATGGGGATTTATGGAAAAAGGAATAATGATATGAGCTCTTTCTAAGCCTCCGAATTTTGGATTACTACCGATACTTTGGAGTTTTCGTAAGTCCTACAAAACGTATCTTTTACCCGCTGCGAAATATTAAAATAAGGTATCCAGATAGCCGCTGTGATAAAACTTCGGGCAATTTCTTTATAAGATGCCATTGTCTCTGCCTCACCTAACTGTCCCGGCACCAATTGTTCTACGAGTATCAAGTCTATGAGGGGGACCAAAAACGCCAATGTATAGTATATGGTAATAAGTATTGGAAGACTTGTCCTTTTTTTGAAGAAGAGGATGATAAGCAGAACACTAAAGGTTATCAATAGATAATTGTAGAATTGCTCAGCACCATAAAGAAAGACAAGATTCAAAGATTGCCCTTCTTGCAGATTGTAAAATGCGGACCAAATATGCTCATTGAATTGATCTTCTGAAACGACTTGTACCAAGATTAGAATAGGGGAGAGCAACAAGCCAATGGCCGGTAGTATCAACCATCCTCCAATGGGCTTTTCGGGCCCATTGCCTTGAGGTTTTGGGTTATATTCCCGAAAGATTTTTAGTGAAAAATAGAATCCAGATATTACGGCAAGGACTAAGAGCAAAATAGAAACCCAACTTAACTTAAACCCAGCATTTTGGGAGTCATATGTAAGGTAGTAGGATAAACTGTTCTTTATCTCATCATTCTTCTCTTGAAATAAGGCAACTTGATCAGCTGGCAGCGTATCTGTATCAAGGTCATAAGTATGCGCTACACTTAGGCTAGACCCAAATCCTTTTATGCTATTGGTATACTTAAAACCAGTTCCTTCAATGGTTTTTTCGGTAGCATTTACAGGCCAATTCTCAGGAAGCTCTATCGTGGTCTTTTGGGAAAAGGAATGGGGCTCACCGAGATGATATGGCATATTCCTTTTGGCAGAAACAGGATAATTAATTAGGGATTCCAGTACTAAAGGATAGGTCTCACAATAAAGGATTCCCTCTTCAGATTTTGACCAAAACTCATTTATTTCATAGTATTCTTCTACATAAACGCTATTATATGAATTTCTTAGACCATCATTTAATTTGATTCCGCTAGAGAAAGCAATTTGAGGATAAAGGTTGCTGTAGTAGTTAATATATTCTTTCTCAATAGTTTCCATTGGAGTGTTATTGAAGTAACTCCGTATATAGTCTGCTTTACCTCCTGTATATTCGGTTTCTATGCTCAAAGTGGCACTTCCCTGTATTGAATCTATCCTGATACGTTCGTTAATAGTTATTCCGCTTTTTTTACCTTTTGAAATAGTTATTAGACCATCCTCATTTGACTTTACAAGAAGTCCAGTTCCGTAATTAGGGAAAGATAGATTTTCCAAATTTCCTCCCTGATCGGAAATTGTAGGATCCACATAAAAATCCTTGCCCTCAAAATTGAAATAAACGATACAATGATCAAAGATGTTATGGCTTGGCAACAAATTTCTTATACCATCTCGCAATTGCGTATTTACTAATAAAGGAAAGGAAGAAACGCCTTCTTTTCGCAAAAGGGATACCAATAGGAGTGACTTGTCCTTACAGTCTCCATAGCGTTGGCGATACACTTTTGATGGTATATTGGGCTTATAGGCCCCAATACCGGATTCAAAACCTAAATATCTTATTTCGTCCTGTACAAATCGGATTAGTTGCACTATACGTTCATCCAATGGTTCATCCTCTATCATCAGTTCTTTAGCAACAGATAGGTTATCCGTGGGATAAGTATATAACCCTTTGGCCCAATCTACAACCTTACCCCAATCCTCCATAGTTGAAATGGACACTCTTTTTTGTATATCAAACCAGGGCGGAACATTACTGTCATATAATTTGTTCTGAGAACCGTCCAAATCCCAAATATATTCTGTTCTTTTATGTGTTTTTGTGACCGTAGGTTCACTTGCCCCTTCCAATAGTTTATACCATATCTTATTGGTCTTGTTGGTTATGATTCTGTTATAAATTCGATTTACCGGGGAAGTGTATTCTTGATACAAAGTGGTGGAATAGTTTCCTTTGTTTATTGGATTAAATCCTTTAATCGAAAACGCATATTCTATAATGTCACCTTCCCGAACATCCCATAAATTAATGACTGCCGTAAAAGAACCATCATAAAGGGACCGTTCCATTTGAGTTTCCCTCTGGAAAACATTTATCGTACTTTCTCCCAATCTGTCTATTATAGTTCCATTTCTAACCAATCTTATCTGGTGAAATTCGAGTTTCTGATAAGAGGGGTCATAGGTCACATCAATATCGGACATTTCTTGAATTCCCTTGGTATTCAGCACCTTTATTGCGTAGTGCCTGTAAACATTTTGCCTTGGTAAATTGTCTTGGAAATCAAGTAATAGATATTGATAACCTCCTTGATTTTTACTAGCCTCTTCATGAATAAAAGGAATTGGATTCACCCAATCTGGCACCTTGGTCTTATCTACCCTTTGGGCTGTACAAAAAAGGCATCCAAGTAAAATTAAAATGGCTAAATAATACGTCCGCATGAGCTTAAAGTCGGTTAATGGGTTACTAGGTGGGCTACAATTTTGTAAACAATGAAACAATAAATCAGTATAACGAAAAAAATCTCAGGATATTGGTCAGTTGTCGCCGAATATCGGTTGTACAAGTTCAATTTCAAGTTTGCCATTTCCTGGTTGCAAAGTGAAAGGGGTCAATAGTGATTTAACACCTAAAAGTGATTAGGTTTAAACTTGCTCTTTTACATAGGGTTAGATGTGCTACCCCATCATTTTTGGGAGTTTCTCCAATTACATTTTACAACCTTAAACCATTGGTTAGGATTGTTATTGGTAATTGCTAATTTTTAATCCATTATTTACAACACCATCAAATTACATCCACGGATGTCCGAATGGTCAAAACGGCCCAAGATTTCAAAACTTCCATCGGTATACCGTTTCCCCAAATCTTGGGTTGCAATAAAGGAACAGGAATATATGTTGGCTAGGTCTATAATGTTTATTCCTCCGGTTTTCCCATCATTTTGGGGTGACAATGGATCTTCGGGATCTCGGATCAGGACTTTCATCCATGGAGGGGTTTTAAAAAGGCCATCACCTTGGGAATAGGCTTGGGACAATAATTCCGTCATGCCATATTCAGAGTGGATATGGCTCACCCCGAACCCTTTTTTAAGAATGCCATGCAAGGCTTCACGGACCACTTCCTTCCTTTTGCCTTTCATCCCGCCGGTTTCCATTACAATGGTATTCTTTAAGGAAAATGTATGTTTTTCTACCAAGTCCATAAGGGCAAAGGAAACTCCTAATAGAAGGGTTTGGTCTCCTTGGGCATCAAGGTGCACCAATTTTTCTTGTAGGCCTTTAAGATTGTTGAGATAAAATCCGCTATCCGGGTGATGGCTTTGATCAATTAGGTCATTTACCATATAGATTAGAGAAGAACCCTCTCTTTCCAAATAAGACGGGAGTAAAGCCAAAACGCAGTATTTGGTAACATCTCCATAAAAACGATTGAAAGCGGCCCGGTAGCTTTTTGTATATAGGGAGGGATCGATAACAAAGTGCTTACTGGTTCGGGTATCCGTGGTTCCGCTACTGGTAAATACAATTTGGGAATTCTTTTTCGAAGAGATAATTTTTTTACTCCTAAAAAACTCTATGGGCATAAAAGGTATTTCTTCTATACCTACCAATTTATTCGGAGTTTTTTCCAAATGATCGCAAAAGTCATGATAAACGACATTGTTGTTGTACTGAAAATTGAATATTTGCCATGCGAAGCGTTCAAACTCTAATTTTGACTTTATCCCAAATATTTTATTGGTATCTATCATAGGGCTCTTGTAGGAGCAAAGGTAAGGGGATAAGGCCAAAGCATAAAAAAAGGAATCCATAAGTGGATTCCTTTTTTTCCTCTTTATAATATCGATTATTTCACGACAAGCTTTCTTGTCATGGTCTTGTTATTTTCGGTAACCTGTAACACGTACACCCCTGAGACCAATTTAGAAATATTGAGGGCGTTAGATCGTATTCTGTCCGTTAAGACTACTTCTCCAAAAACATCATAAACAGCAATTTCCTTGTTGAGGTTTCTGGGCGTAGTAATATATACCACATCATCAAGGGCCGGGTTGGGATATAGCTTGAAGGTGGAATTTTCCGTAGTTGAGGCAAGAGGAGTACCAACGACTTCCTGACCATATACGGAAACAGCAAATAGCATAAAAATGCCAAAGTAGAGTTTTTGCATAGGTATTGATTTGGGATCAACAGTATAAAGATACAGAAAGGGACTACGTATCCGGTGAAAATGTTGTGAAATTCGATAAATTGTAGGTGAATAAAACGAGACAAACCGTTCATCGGATTTTTCTACCTATTATCGAATGCAAAAACTAAGAAATACATTAGGAAAGTACTGATGTAAAAAGATTTAACCTTCTTTTTTCTACAGCTAATCGGTATCGATCAATGTAAAAAAAATAGGTCTATTTAACGATAAGCTTGCGGGTGGCTACCTTGTTTCTTTCAAAAACACGCAGTACATATACCCCTGCATCCAAATCGGAAAGATTTAATTCGTTGCCCAAAAGAGTGGTTTGTAATACCTTGGTTCCCAGCACATCAAAAATCAAAATTTTCTTTGGGGCATTTTCCGTAGTACTAATATATACCTTGCCCTGTGTTACGGGATTGGGATAGAGCGTAAACCCGTCTATGTCTCCATTGGTCTTGGCATCTTGCGAGTAGACGATGGAAATGAAAAGTAAAAAAAAGACGAGGTAAAGGTGCTTCATAGAGTATGGGTAACAAATAGCGTACCGCAAATATAGGAATTCTGATGCACGATGTCCTTTTGAGGCCCGTAATCCTTGGAAAAATTCGATGAAATGCAGGATAATGGCAATTGGCATTAATTTGTTGCCAACAATATTGTGAGGCTTTAAGAAAGGAAGGAATATGGACTCCGTCCTGTGGAAAGCTTGCGCAATATTTTGACCTAGGCTACATTAAAACCGCCTTTAGCCCTGGGGCCATTGTATCGGGAACGCCTTTCAAGACTGTTTCAAACAAAAAACCCCGGATAAGATTTCTTTCTTATCCGGGGTTTTTGATTGTTCGTTTTCTATAACAAGTATAGAAAAGAGGATTTTATAACATTAATGTTAATTGATCCAATCAAAATCCGCCTCAACTGTTGTTGAAGAGGTGTACGTAGTTGCTTCATTAGCGTCCGCACTATCAATTTGTAATTCAGCAGGGCCAGAAGTTCCTGGGAAATCAAATTGTGTAGCATAACCTGTTAAGCTTAATCCGGTAATAGTTGCACCGGAAGCGTTCTTCATTTGTATACCTACGCCACCAACAGAAGATTCCGCAGTGAAATTAGTTAATGTTGGGTTGGCATTAATACCATCGGCCTCAATTGCGGTAGAGAAACCAGCAATCGTGTGCTTAACAAAGGTGTCCGCCAAAGTACCATTCCAACCTTCCGTCCAATCTACGGAGTCATCCTCTAGGTCTTCTGCATAAAAGCCGGTTACGTTAACCGTTCCTCCAAAGAATTCGATACCATCATCGGCACCCCCAATACAGGCTACGTTGTCTATAGTGGTACCTGAACCAACCGCATAGAGCGTCAAGCCATTAAATTGGGAATCCGCATTGATTTGGGCCCCGGTATCCCTTAGGATCAAATAGTCGATATTACCAGAGGACTCAGTATCGTTATCGCCTCCATAAATTAAGCCACCAACTTCGGCTGTAGCATTCTCACCTGCCGTTGTTGTAGCATTACCACATATTAAAAGTCCACCCCATGGTTCTCCGTCTTCGGAGCGCATTTCTACAGGGCTGGTAGCGGATCCTTGAATATCAATTGCACCTCCTTGCAATACGGCCAAGTAGTTGGCGGTACCGGAAGCGGACACTATTTCAGTTCCTTCGGGGATAGTTAAAGTTGCACCGCTATTCACGAGGACCGGACCACTAATGGTATATATTACGGCAGCATCCAAAGTGGTATCCGCGGTAATGTTTGCAGGTAATACTTCAGAAGTCAAACCACCTGTTGCCCAAGCAAAATTACTTGCATTGGTCTGCGACGAAGCATATACGGCATCATCCGCGGTATTGGCATCTGCCCCATCAATTTGTAGTTCAGCAGGACCGGAAGTGCCTGGGAAATCAAATAAATCATCAAAACCAGTGGCTGTAAAATTGGTAATGGTCGCCCCAGAAGCATTTTTCATTTGAATGGCCAAACCACCTGTAGATGATATGGCGGTAAAATTGCTTACTGTAGGATTATTATTGACTCCGTCCGCTTCTACGGCAGTAGAGAAACCTTGAATGGTATTGACCACATAGGCGACATCCAAAGTACCGCTCCAACCTTCCGTCCAGTCTATGGCATCGTCTTCAATATTCTCGGCATAGAAATTGGTAACATTGACCGTACCACCGAAGAACTCTATACCATCATCGGCACCTTCAATAACGGCAACATTATCAATGGTGGTTCCTGAACCCACACCATATAGGGAGAGACCGTTGAATTGTGAGTCGGCATTAATCTGTGCCCCTGTATTTCTTAAGATCAAATATTGAATGCTACCGGAAGATTCGGTATCGTCGCTACCACCGTAAACAAGCCCACCAACTTCAGCGGTTACATTTTCACCGGCCGTGGTAGTAGCATTACCACAAACTAGGAGTCCACCCCAATCACCACCATCATCGGAACGCATTTCTACAGGGCTAGTGGAGGTTCCCTGGATATCAATGGAACCACCTTGTAATACGGCCAAATAGTTAGCGGTACCGGACTCGGAAACAATTTGTGTTCCAGCCGGAATGGTCAAAGTAGCACCACTGTTTACGAGAACTGCACCACTTATGGTATACTCCACAGTGGGATCAAGCGTTAAATCGGCAGTTATGTTCGCCGGTAATTGACCGCCAACAATGGCTTCGGTGGCCCAGGCAAACAAACTTGCATTGGTTTGGGATGAGGCATATACGGCATCATCCGCAGTATTGGCATCTGCCCCATCAATTTGTAGTTCAGCAGGACCGGAAGTACCTGGAAAATCAAATAAATCTTGGAAACCTGTTGCAGTAAAACCATTGATCGTGGCTCCGGAGGCATTCTTCATTTGAATGGCCAAACCACCTGTAGAGGAAATACCGGTAAGACCATCGATCGTAGGATTATTATTGACCCCATCCGCTTCGACGATGGTTGAAAAATTTTCTACAGTATTGATCACATAGGCAGTGCTGAGCGTTCCATTCCAACCTTCTGTCCAATCGATGGCATCATCCAGGTTATTCTCTAAATAAATATTACTAACATTGACAGTACCTCCAAAAAATTCAATCCCATCATCCGTACCGTTTATTATGGCCACATTGTCAATGGTAGTCCCGGAGCCTACGGCATATAGCGATAGGCCATTGAATTGAGAATCACCGGAAATCACCGCACCAGCATCCCTAATGATCAAATAGTCAATATTACCTGAGGAATCAGCGTCGTCAGAACCTCCGTACACAAGCCCTCCTACTTCGGCGGTTACATTTTCACCTGCAGTGGTTGTGGCATTACCACAAAGCAATAGGCCTCCCCAAGTTCCTGCAGTACCATTGGAACGCATTACAACAGGATTGGCCTCGGTACCTTGAATATCGATATTTCCTCCTTGCAACACCGCCAAGTAATTATCGCTACCGGTATTTGATACAATTTCCGTACCCGCGGGAATAGTAAGGGTTACTCCCGAGGCTACCAAAACACTGCCATCAATAGTATATTGTTGTGAGGCATCCAATTGCCTATCCTCTTCGATAGTACCTGAAAGGGTTGTGTCTTCACCACCCCCACCCCCTGGTGGCGGGTTTGGCGTAGGTGCCGGGTCGTTATCATCACTGCTACACCCTACAAATAGAGCCCCAGCAAAAAGGGCCAGACCTAGAAATTTAATTAACTTTTTCATCATTTACTTGATTTAGAATTTATAATTAATGCTCACATTAGCGTTTACACCTCTCGTATACGTTAAGACCTCTTCCTCCCTTGTTCTCGTAGATTGATCAGGCTCATCCGAAACCAACTGGTCACGACGATAAACTGGATTTAAGAGGTTTTTGACGGAAGCTCCGATTGTTAACCTGTCGTTAATCTCTTTTCTGAATATGAAATCCAAAACCACGACTCCCCTTTCAATAATTTCACCATTAAAGTTGGTATCTTCCAAAAGGACCCCATCCGTTCCAAGAGGACTTTGGGCCCTGGGTGCTCCCAAAGCAAATATCCGATCCGAAGCATAATTGCCGGCAAGGGTAAACTCATAGGGATATTCGTTGCCTGTATTTAAGGTCAAAGCGAGATTGGTGGTCCAATCCGAGGCACCTTCCAAACCAATTTCATCCAACCCCCTATATCTAAATGTCCGTCGACTGTTATTCACATTTCGTCCATCCTCCCTTAAATCTTGTTTATGGTCAATGTAGGAGACATTACCGGACAATCTCAAATTTGGCAAAGAGTCCCTTTTTTGAATCAGATATACTCTAGCCTCCAACTCGACCCCAAGAATTCTGGCGTTATCACTTGTATTGAAATAGGAAAATCGGTTTGAGCCTCCACCAAAAATCAAGGACTTGTTTATAGGATCCTTGATATTCTTGTAATAGGTGGTCAAGGATAAAAGTTGGTCGGAACTTGGAAAGAATTCAAACTTTAAATCCACATTAGTAGTCGTGGATGCTTCCAAAAAAACATTACCCCGTTCAATGAGGCCAATGGCCGAAATGTATTCAAAAGGAGCAATTTCCTTGAATTCAGGAAGAGTCTGACTTAAACTGCCCGCCAATCGAAGTGCCATTTTATCGTTTAAATCATATTTTAGATTAAGGGCGGGATACAATCTTTCGTAAGATAGGTTTGAAGATCCTACCCTTGGCTGAAAGGTCACGGGATCTATAAAATTGGTAACGTCAAAATCTACATTGATCTCATCACTTTGAAAACGTAGGCCGAGCTCTGCTGTAAGCTTTCCAAAAACACCGACAAAATCCGCAAATCCGGCAAAAGATGTCAACTCCGCATCATAAGTGTCAAACTGTGAGGTAAGTGTCAATAATCCGTCATCGATATTTTGTTGTGTAAATACTTCGGTTAAATTGTCTATGGAAGATGGATTTAAGGCCCCCCTTGAGCTATCGTCAAAACCTTCAAATACCGAATTGAACTCTCTTTGTTTAATCCTTCCATCACCACCAAAACTCAACTTATAAATGGCATCACCATCTTCATTCTCCTTTAGCGTGATCGCATCACTGATGCGACCGTTAAATTCGTCATCCAAGATTTCCTGAGAGGTTTTACGTTGTTGTAAGGCTCCAACATTTCCCAACTGTATTTGTCCTTGTGGAATACCTAGGGTGGGGTCCTCATTCATAATGTTAACCTCGTTTCTGATACGATTGGGTTCATCGGCCGCCAATCTATTGTAGCCTACGGCCCAATCCAAGGTGTTATTTTCAGATAGGTCATGGGTTCCAAGAAGTTGGCCTATGGCTAAAAAGGTGTTTTTAATGTTTTGATCCCTAACAAATTGAAAACCGCGTTCCTCCGGAGATAATTCTTCAAATACAACAGCTCCTCCGCTTCTACCGGCTTCATAGGTTTCCTCAAATACTTTGTTAATGGCAAAGGCATTGAATCGTAACTTATGGGCATCATTAATTCTGTATTCCCCGGTCAAAATACCGCTGGTGTTCACGGTACGCCTCCAAAACCTGTTGTCGCCGTCCGGAACGGAATCATTGCGTTGTCCCCTATCAAATTCAAGAAACAGTCCCTCTCTATATTCGTGATCCACAGATTGGCCACCGGCCAGATACAAGCGCAATTTCCCCGCTTCATCCAAAAAACCGCCGGCATTGAAGCCAAAGGAATAGTTCAAGGGAACATCAACGGTTTGGGTATTCCAGCTCTGCCCCGTTAGTGCATTTTGCAAATTGGCATTTTGGTAAGGTCTTGAAAAAACTCCCAAACTAATATCGCTGTTAACGGCAGTGACTTTGAAATCATCATAAACCGTTCCGGCGTTGGAATTTATACCTCCACCAAAACTGATACCAAAATCCTTTCTAGAAGTTACTTCCTTTGAAGAAATATTAATATTCCCCGAAGCCTGATCCGCCGAATTATTGGGTGCAAATGTTTTGCTAATGGATACATTTTGGATAAATCTAGACGGAAGTAAGGACAGATCTATATTCTTTTTGTCAATGTTATCGGAAGGAACGGGCAAACCATTTAAGGTCGTAGTGAGATATCTATCGCCTAGACCCCGTACATAGATTTGACCGGAACCCTCAGATTTGGATACCCCGGAAATTTTGGTGGTGGCCGCCGAAGCATCCGAAACACCCAGACGGTTCAACTGCTCAGCACCAATACTCTCAACCACGGTCACGGCCTTTTTCTGGTCCAGAAGCAAAGCCACCTCGGAATCCTTTCGCGCCACTGTGGTAACCACAACCTCGTCCAAGGAAACTCCCTCAGATGCACTCATTGGTACATTAATGGTAGTCACCTTCCCAGCGACTACCTCAACGTTTGGAATTTCTATGGTTTCATACCCCAAATAGCTAAAGACCACTATATATGTGCCCGGCTCTAGATTTGGAATTTCATAAAGCCCATCAAAATCCGAAGTAGTTCCTTTTGTGGTTCCCTTCAGGAGGACATTGGCGAAGGCGAGAGGTTCGTTATTTAGCTCTTTATCAGTGAGTTTTCCGACAATACTACCGGTGTCCTGGGCCCCTAAAAACATGGTGCCGAAAAGACAAAGACACACTACAAAATATCTCATTAATTAGAATTTGGTTATGGCGCAAAGAACGCTAGGTGAGGTAAAAGTCGAGTTACGTCCATGTTAAACCTTTATTGCAATAATGTTATGTAAATGTTACTATATTAAATGAACGTTAAGCCGTTTTGGGATAATCCTATTATCTTTACATTTGGTGAATTGACAGTTTAAAAGCAATGTAATGAGCCATGATAAGGGACTGATTTCCAAGCAACCCGTTCAAAGGCAAATAACCCATCCGTGCCGGTATGGATGGCCTATTGATTTATTGAAAACAAAAGCCAACAGATGAAAAAAAAGGACATTAGAATACTTTTAGTGGACGATGAGGCCGATATTCTGGAAATCGTTAGTTATAACCTATCTTCGGAAGGCTATCAGGTTTTTACCGCCAAAAATGGTGTTGAAGGCGTAGCGAAAGCGAAAAAGAAATTACCGCACCTTATTATTTTGGACGTAATGATGCCCGAAATGGATGGGATAGAGGCATGCGAAATCATGCGCAATACTTCTGGACTGGAAAACACCATTATCACCTTTTTGACCGCACGGGGTGAGGATTATTCCCAAGTCGCCGGTTTTGATGCCGGGGCTGATGATTATATCACCAAGCCTATAAAACCCAAGGTCCTTGTGAGTAAGGTAAAAGCGTTGCTCCGCAGGTTAAAGGAAGATGCCGATCCACAAGAGGACATCGTAAAAGTGGGCAATATTGTCATTAATCGGGAGGAATATAAAATAGTAAATGACGGTAAGGAAATTGTACTTCCCAGAAAGGAATTTGAGCTTTTGGCACTATTGACATCAAAGCCCAGCAAGGTATTTAAAAGAGAAGTCATTCTAGATAAAGTATGGGGCAACGAGGTTGTGGTAGGGGGCCGTACCATTGATGTGCACATTCGTAAACTTCGAGAAAAAATCGGGGAAAATCATTTTAAGACCGTTAAGGGAGTGGGCTATAAGTTTGTGCTATAATGCCTATTCAACTTAAGAGGTCATATCGATTTGCTTTTCGATCCGCGGTGCTGATTACCCTGTTGTCCTCTTTGCTTTTGGGCGGTCTGTTGTATTTTCTACAAACTTTGGACTGGTCTATCGTTTTACTTTTTTCAATACTGGTCTTTACAACCTCCTTTGCCGTACTCCAGATCAGGATAGAGAAATTCATCTATAGAAGGATCAAAAAGATTTATGATGATGTGGCGCTGTTGGATTCCTCCTCTTTTACTTCAGGACCCATTACCACAGATATGCGGACACTTACAGCTGAAATAGAGAAATTTGCCCAGGATAAGAAGATTGAAATCGATACCTTAAAAATCCGCGAAGAGTATCGGAAAGATTTTCTAGGCAATGTTTCCCATGAATTAAAGACACCTCTTTTTACGGTCCAAGGTTATATACTTACCCTGCTGGACGGGGCTATGGAGGATAAGAGCATACGTAAGAAATACTTACAGCGAGCCAATAAAGCTGTAGAACGACTTATATACATCATTAAGGATTTGGATTTAATAACCAAATTGGAAGTAGGGGACCTTAATTTGGAACGGGAAGACTTTGATGTTATAGAGCTTATTCATAGTGTTTTTGATTTGCTGGAAATGAAAGCCGCCAAAAAAAAGATCACGCTTACATTTGATATGGAGTATACCGAGCCCATTTATGTATATGCCGATAAGGAAAAAATCCAACAGGTATTGACCAACCTTTTGGTAAACTCCATTAAATATGGCCACAGGGATGGCACTTCCGAGGTGAGTGTGGAAAACCTTATCAAGAACAAGGTAATCGTAAGAGTAACGGATAACGGTGAGGGCATACCCCAAAAGCATATTCCTCGTTTGTTCGAACGTTTTTATAGGGTGGACCAAAGCGGTAGTAGAAGTGAAGGTGGTTCTGGCTTGGGCCTCTCCATAGTAAAACATATTATCGAGGCCCATGACGAGAAAATCTATGTGGAAAGTGTGGAGGAAGTAGGTTCCGAATTTTCATTTACCTTGGAAAAAGCAAAGAAAATTGAAATGAAAACCATTTAATATCCAAATGGTCCCGGATTTCACATAGAACTGCAAAAAGTAAGCGGCGCAGGACTTTAGCCTATCCAAAGAAGTTTTAACTATTTTTTTACTCAAAGACATTATTGGGGTTATGGGAAACAAAATACTTAAGGAATAAAGATTTCCTTAGCTTTGCCGTATTATCAAAGAAGGGCAGTTGTGGGAAGCAAGAACAAGCTGAAACGATTTAAGGAGAATGAAACGTTCAAAAATGTACTACAACCCAATAGGGAGGAAATACGGGCGGGATTTTCCCTAAAAGGCAATTGGCAATCCCATTTTGGCAATGATAATCCCATAGTCTTGGAATTGGGGTGTGGCAAGGGAGAATATACCTTGGGTCTTGCACGTCTTGAGAAGGATAAGAATTTTATTGGTATCGATATCAAAGGAGCCCGGCTTTGGAGAGGAGCCAAAATCGCTTTGGAGGATAATTTGGGGAATGTAGCTTTTCTTAGGACCCAAATAGAGCTGATCGATGAACTATTCGCCGAAGATGAAGTATCGGAAATCTGGATTACTTTTCCCGATCCACAGATAAAATATAAACGAACCAAGCATCGCATGACCAACTTGGACTTTTTGGAAAAATACCGCAAAGTACTTAGGCCAAGCGGACCGATTCACCTAAAGACCGATAGCGAATTTTTGCACGGCTACACCTTGGGGCTGCTCCATGGCACGGGTCAACAGATTACGTATGCCAATCATGATGTTTACAAGAATGAAGGCAGCCCGCCCGAGGTTCTTGGCATACGGACGTTTTATGAGCAGCAATATCTAGAGGAGGGAAAATCCATTACCTATATTCAATTTAGGATAAATTGACCTATGCACTTGCTCATTCTTTTTTTCGCCACATTTTCGGCAGCTTTTATGGCTACCGTACCGCCTGGACTATTAAATATGAATGCTGCAAAGACCAGTGTGGAAAAGGGGAAATTGAACGGCATCATATTCAGTACGGGTGTTTCCAGTATGATAATGATCCAGGCATATATTGCCGTGCTTATATCAAAATTCCTGAACAAAAACCCTGGGGTCGTTGAGGTTTTGATGGATATCGCCGTGGGCGTATTCGCCTTTTTTGCAGTCTATTTTTACATAGCCGCCCGGCGAAACAAAAAGAAACCACCAAAACTGGTGAAGGTTAGCAAAAAGAACAGTTTTTTCAAAGGGATGCTTTTGGCCGCATTAAATCTATTGACCATTCCTTATTATAGCGGCTTAAATATTATGTGGAATGCCAGTGGTTGGATAAAATTTGAAATTTGGGATATCGTTACCTTTATTCTGGCCGTAGGTTCGGGAACCTTTTCCGTACTATACATGTATACCATATATTTCAATAAATTGGAGGCAAAAACGAGTCAGTTTTCCAAGAATTCGAACTATATCCTAAGTGCCCTAATGGTTGCCTTATTAATCATTACCCTTATCCGCATTTTTACCCATGAAGCCTGAAAATCAAAATTTTTTTCAAAAAGTGTACGAAGTGGCCCGGCAGATTCCTTTTGGACGGGTTACCTCTTATGGTGCAATTGCCAAATATTTAGGCGCGGCCAGGAGCGCACGTATGGTGGGGTGGGCAATGAACGGTGCGGGAAATATGCCCGAGGTACCGGCCCATAGGGTCGTGAATAAAACAGGTCTTCTAACTGGAAAACACCATTTTGATGGAATCAATCTGATGCAACAATTACTGGAAAATGAAGGCATCCAGGTGGTCGACAATCAAATTGTGGACTTTGAAAAACACTTTTGGGATCCCTTTAAGGAGCTCAGGCAATAACCTTGATCCGTTGTTGTTGCTCTTTTGAAGTCCGACGAACTTCTTCCTGCTTTTTTCAATCACGAAATTTATCAAAACCATTTCTTTTCCTACTTCTTCGGCAGCAAAACCTTATCCGCTTTTTGAAGATTTTGTTAAATGCGTCAAAAATGTTGAACTGGGTGTAACAACTTGCCAAGGTAGCAAGTCTATTAGAAAAGTAAATCGCCATTATTCTAAAGAGCGAATACATTTTTTGGCAGTGGGAATGGCTATAACTCACTTGAAATAAGATAATAATTATTTAAGGCGTAGTATAGGCATACCATGAAATCCGAAATCAATATCAAGCAAATAGCCTATTTATCGGGCTATTCAAAATCCACGGTTTCCAAAGCACTGAACGACAGTCGGGAGGTCAGTGAAAAGACCAAAAATAAAATCCGAAAAATAGCGGATACGTATAATTATAAGCCCAATAGTTCCGCCAAGGCACTTAAGTCCAAAAAGGCGCATACCATTGGCCTCATTATCCCGGAGTTCTCAAAAACCCAATACGCCCATCTCATGGAGGGAATAGAGGAGGAGGCGGTACGAAAAAAATATAGGCTGGCCGTTTATCAGTCCAAAAACAATTTGCTGCAAAAGAGAAGATCTATTCGAATGTTTTTTGATGGGAGCATAGATGGCTTGATCATTGTCACCAATGAGCGGTTTGCCCCTAGTTGTGAAATTGATTATGTAAACCAAATCTTGGAAGACTCATTACCGAGTATAAAAGTCAATTTTTCCGAGTGGTCGCATAACAATGGATCTCCAAGGGCAACCAAAGATATGGGAAAAGAGGTCTTTAAAAAACTAGTGAGGATGTTGTAGGATATCGATTGCAATCTGTCGAGAGGGTTGAACCAATCCACTTTGGAACAGCGCACTTTTTATAGGGCGAATAGGTTCTTTTCGATTAAGAATGTGGACGGAATATCCAATAACAGAATTCTATCGTTACATCTTCATTTTCAATCCATCCCCTTCTAAATCTCATGTGTAAGGCGTATCTTTGTTTAGTATCATTTTATAGCAATACAAAGAAGATTTTACATGAAAATCGAGAAGAAAGCGGTTTTGGAGGCACTGGAAAAAATAACCGTGCCTGGCGAGGGACAAAATATGGTGGAAAGTGGTGCCGTAACGAATATACAGATTTTTGGGGATGAGGTAGAGGTAGATGTTACCATAAAGAACCCTAGTCTACAGGCCCGAAAAAAGACCGAAGTGGAAATCCTTAAGGTTATCCACAGGGAGGTATATGAAAAGGCCAAGATAAAGATCAATATCAAAGTGGATGCCCCTACCAAACCCAAAGTCAATGAAATTAAGGGTAAACCCATTCCGGGAATTCAAAATATTATTGCGGTCGCCTCTGGCAAGGGAGGTGTTGGCAAATCTACGGTAACCGCAAACTTGGCGGTTACCCTGGCCAAAATGGGGTTTAATGTTGGCCTGTTGGATGCGGATATTTATGGCCCATCCATGCCCATTATGTTCGACGTGGCCCATGAGAAACCATTGGCGATTACCGTTAATGGCAAATCCAAAATGAAGCCCGTTGAGAATTATGGGGTGAAGTTATTGTCCATTGGGTTTTTTACCCAACCCAATCAAGCGGTGATTTGGCGGGGGCCAATGGCTTCCAAGGCATTGAACCAAATGATATTCGATGCCCATTGGGGAGATTTGGATTTTATGTTGTTGGATCTGCCACCGGGAACGGGCGATATACATTTGAGCATCATGCAATCCATGCCGGTCACCGGTGCCGTAGTGGTAAGCACACCCCAGGAAGTGGCATTAGCGGACGCAAAGAAGGGAGTGGCCATGTTCCAACAAGATTCTATTAATGTCCCTGTGTTGGGTATTGTGGAAAATATGGCCTATTTTACACCTGCTGAGCTACCTGAGAATAAATATTATATCTTTGGTAGGGAAGGGGCCAAAAATTTATCACAGGATTTGGATGTTCCTTTCTTGGGAGAAATCCCCTTAGTTCAAAGCATTCGCGAAGCGGGGGATGTAGGTCGTCCCGCCGCATTGCAAACGGCCACTCCGGTGGAACTGGCTTTTGAGGATCTGACCAAGAGCGTTGTGCAGGAGTTGGTGCGTAGAAATAAAAACCTTCCCCCAACGGAAGCAATCAAGATTACGACAATGGCAGGCTGTGCTGCAGTTAAAGGTAAGAAAGTATGACATCCGAGGAACTTAAATCAAACGTAGAGAAGGCATTGGAGGAAATTCGCCCCTTCTTACAAAGTGATGGTGGGGATATCTCTCTGATATCCATTGATGACGATAAGTCTGTCAAAGTTCGCTTACAAGGCAATTGTGTGGGATGCAGTGTAAATCAAATGACCTTAAAAAGCGGAGTGGAGATGACCATAAAAAAACACGCACCGCAAATTGAGGAGGTAATCAATTTAAGCTAAACTTTTTTGGATAGTGATTCCGGGGAATGCATTTCCCGGATTTCTTTATGACAAGTATAGACTTGACGGTGAATGGATTACAGTCTCTGAATACGCTATTTCACTAATTCAGTTCCTATTGTTTTACGCTTAACTTGTAAACTTCCGTACTTTGTCCGACAAATACCCGGAAAACCCTATTTTTGCATCTTCTTTTCCGAATTAAGGAGAAATAGATGAATTCTAACGATACTCGGAGATGTCGGATATAAAAATTAAGATTACGGACAGGGAGGGTGTGCTTCACGAAGTTGATGCCCCTACCGATATGAATATGAACTTGATGGAACTGGTACGTTCCTACGAGTTGGCTCCGGAAGGTACAATAGGGGTTTGTGGAGGTATGGCCATGTGCGCTTCCTGCCAATGCTATGTCAAGTCCGAGCATGAACTTCCCGAAAAATCGGATGAGGAGGATGCCATGTTGGCAGAAGCCTTCTATGTTGAGGACAATAGCCGTTTGGGATGCCAAATCCCAATAGTAGCGGACTTGGAAGGGCTTGAAATCGAATTGGCCCCGGCAGAATCCTAAAGGTTAAAAATCAAACTTGTTGGTTTTTCAAAATCAAGGGTATCTCGCTAAATCCTTGCTTGATACGTAAAGAGATTATAGTACCGCCCTTCCGAGGCAATCAATTCTTCATGGGTTCCCTGTTCTGCGATACTTCCATTTTCGATGACCAAGATTTGATCGGCTTTTCTAATGGTGCTCAGTCTGTGTGCTATAACAAATGTGGTCCGTCCTTTGGTAAGTTCGGCCAAACTCTTTTGAATCAAGGCTTCACTTTCCGTATCCAAACTTGATGTGGCCTCGTCCAATATTAAAATTTTAGGGTTTGCCAAAACCGCCCTGGCAATGGCGATACGTTGTCTTTGGCCGCCTGAGAGCTTTACCCCGCGTTCACCGATCAAGGTGTCAAGACCATCGTCGAAACGATCCGTGAATTCATTTACATAAGCGGCTCGTACTGCTTTTTCCAGCTCTTTTTCGCTAGCGTCAGGTCTAGGAAACAAAATGTTCTCCCTAATGGTGCCCTCGAATAGGAAGTCGTCCTGTAGTACTACGCCCAAAAATTGACGAAAACTGGTCAGATCAACTTTGGACATATCATGGCCATCAATGGTAATGTGGCCTGAATCCGGACTCAAGAAGCTTGCGGCCAAACCTGCAATGGTAGATTTACCGGAGCCCGAGCTCCCCACCAAGGCAATAACTTGACCTGCTGCGACCTTAAAGCTTACATCGTGTAGCACTTCCTTGTCTTCTTCATAGGCAAAGGAAACCCGGTCAAAGACCATATGGCCCAAAATATTGGAAAGTACCTTAGTGCGTTCCTTATTATCGGCTTCTGCGGATTCGTTCATCAATTCCTCGGTACGGTCCAGACCCGCCAATGCTTCGGTGAGTTGGCTTCCTATATTACTCATCTGAACGATAGGGGCCACCATTAAGGCCAACAAAAAGGTAAACTCAAAATATTCCCCCGTACTTAACTCCCCTTGCATCATCTTATAACCTCCATACCCCATCATTATTCCTGTGGTCGCCAGCCCCAACAGAAAAGTGGACGAACTGGTCATAACGGCGGTCGCGGTTAAACTCTTTTTAACGTTTTCGTACAATCTCCTCACGCCGCCCTCGAAGACTTCCGCTTCTTGTGCTTCGGCATTGAACCCTTTAATGACCCGAATTCCACCCAAGGTTTCGGTTAAGCGTCCCTTTACCTCCGCATTTATTTTGCCCCGATCTCTAAAGACCGGCCGTATAATCTTAAAGGCCTTCAATGCAATGAATGCAAAAAGAATTAAGGGGATAAAGGTCAACAGGGTCATGGTTGGACTGATCCGCAATAACAAAACGAGCGATACCACCGCGGTTAGGGTCCCCCCTACGAGTTGTACCAAACCGGTACCGATCAGATTGCGGACACCTTCCACATCGCTCATAATACGTGAGACCAAGGCCCCGGATTTGGTATTATCAAAAAAACGTATGGGTAGGGAAAGGACTTGCTTTTGTACTTGGGCCCGTAATTCCGATATCATGTATTGCGCCTGTATGCTCAATACTTTGGTCAAAAGAAAGGACATTACCGCCTGTACCAAAAAGGACAGAATGACCACAACAACCAGAATTTTTAGTAGATCATAGTTTTTATTGGGGACTATATCGTCCAAAAAAAAGCGTAGGGAAATGGGTGCTACAAAACTGGCCGCCCTACTAATAACTATGAGCAACAGACCCACAAAGACCAGTTTTCTTCTGGGCCAAATAATAGTTCTAAATGCCTTTAGGACACTAACTTTTTTGTCTGCCATTGTATTCTTTGTTCTCGAGCGGAGGCAACAAAGTTAGTCGAAAAAGATATGGATTTCATACCATCATTAGGATTCGTTCTTTTAGGGCTGTGCGATGGTCACAAAATCAAAGGGCCGATTTGAACTAGTTCAAATCGGCCCTACATAAGGCAAGGAAGATCCATTTATTCCTAACTAATAACCCTTTCCCGCCTAAGAAACGTATCCAAGCTATCCGCAATATCAAAACATCGGCTAAATTCTGAGGGTTCATTGCAGAATCTAGAATCCTCTTTATGCATATTGCATCCAAAACCGGACAGATTAACTTCTTCAAAGTTTTTATTGATCTTTCTGCATTGCTCGTATAATCGGTCAATCGAATCCTCATTGTTTGGAGTAGATCCGTTGAGCATAAGAAATCCTTTCAAATAACTCTGGATGGCAAATTGGGAATTACTGCAGACCAAAGAAGGGACCACATCCTCTTCCGGTCTACACAATTCTTCATTGGCCTCTCTTAATTTTTGTATTGCTTCATCAAATAGTTTGCGGGCCTTATCTTCCATTTCCAATAATTTTAATTGTTTACTTCATCCTTGGTACGTACTACATATTTCTATAGAGTTCCAATCGCTCCCATCGTGTATCTACCTCTTCCTGGGCCTGTTTCAGCAATTCCTCACCCAGTTCCTTATTCTCTTTCGCCACTCTTGTAAATCGGGTTTCATTGTACATAAAATCCGTAAGTGGCGCATTGGGCTCCTTGGAATCCAACCGGAACTTTTTACCCTTGGGTTTGGAGGGGTCAAAACGGAACAAGGGCCAATATCCGGTCTCAACGGCTTTCTTTTGCTGAAGGGCACCGTCCTTCAAGTCATAACCGTGCTCTCCGCAATGGGAATAGGCAACGATCAATGATGGTCCGGGATAAGCCTCTGCTTCCTCAATGGCCTTTAGGGTTTGCATATCCTTTGCCCCCATAGCCACCTGTGCCACATATACGTTTTCGTAGGACACCGCCTGGAGCGCCAAACTTTTTTTACTGGTCCTTTTCCCGGATACGGAGAACTTGGCACTTGCGCCCAGAGGGGTGGCCTTGGAAGTTTGACCGCCGGTATTGGAGTACACCTCGGTGTCCAATACCATAATATTGATATCCTCTCCGGAAGCCAATACATGATCTACCCCGCCATACCCTATGTCATAGGCCCAACCATCTCCACCTAATATCCATACCGATTTCCTTCTAAGATATTCGGTTAGCTTGTTGAGCTTTTTGGCATTTGGGTCGTTACTGGTATCCAAGATTTTTTTGAGTTCATCCAAATGCCGGAATTTCTCTTCCCTTTGGGATTCGTCTGCTTCAGGATTATTTAAAATGGCTTCTACCAGTTCATTGCCAATCAAGGATTCCGATGATTTCAACAGATTCACCGCTATCTCCTGTTTTTTGCTCAAGGCCAATTTCATACCAAAACCAAATTCCGCATTATCTTCAAAGAGCGAGTTGGCCCAGGCCGGACCCCTACCTGCCTCGTTGGTCTTATACGGTGTAGTGGGTAAATTACCGCCATAAATAGAGGAACAACCCGTGGCGTTGGCTATCATGATGCTATCCCCATATAATTGTGTCAACATCTTAATATAGGGTGTTTCCCCACAACCGGAACAAGCCCCTGAGAACTCAAAGAGCGGCTCCAAAAACTGGGACCCTTTTACATTGGTTATCTGCAGCGCGGTACGGTCGTAATCCGGAAGGTTTATGAAATAATCCCAATTCTTGTCCTCAACAGATTCCACGTCAATTTTCTTGTGCATATTGATAGACTTGAAATCCTCTATTTCCTTGCTTTCTGCAGGGCAAACGGCTACGCAAAGGTCACAACCGGTACAATCCTCGGGCGAGACCTGTAAGATATAAGATTCCGTTTCCTTATTAAATGGCCTTCCCTTGGCAGGTACTGCTTTTAAATCGGTGGGTGCATCGGCCAAATCTTCATTTGGAACTACTTTGGCACGTATCGCCGCATGTGGGCAAATGG
Source organism: Ulvibacterium sp. (assembly GCF_028285715.1). Classification (GTDB taxonomy): domain Bacteria; phylum Bacteroidota; class Bacteroidia; order Flavobacteriales; family Flavobacteriaceae; genus Ulvibacterium. The sequence continues at coordinate 8,037 of NZ_JANQOO010000016.1, read as the reverse complement.
CCACGCATTTATTACATTGTGTACATAAATCGGCATCATCCCAAACCGGAATGTAATCCGCAATGCCCCTTTTTTCATATTGTGAAGTCCCTGTAGGGAAGGTACCGTCTACCGGGAAAGCGCTGACGGGAAGCTCATCTCCTTTTCCAGCCAATATTTTCCCCAGAATATCCTTTACAAATGGGTCTTCCGTACCGGTCATCATGGGTTTAAGGGCCCATTTGTTGGTCACTTTTTTCGGATAGTCTACCTTTTGTAGATTTTCCAATGATTTATCAACGGCGTTGAAGTTCATTTGTACAATCCGGTCTCCTTTGTGGGCGTACGATTTTACAATGGCATTTTTAATCTTTTCAATGGCTTCTTCCTTGGGCAGTACGCCTGAGATGGCAAAGAAACAGGTCTGTAGGACCGTATTGGTACGTTTGCCCAATTTTGCCTCATGGGCCACCTTGGTCGCGTCCACTACATAGAAGTCCAATTCGTTCTCAACGATATCCTGCTGTAGTTTTTCAGGTAATTTCTCCCATATTTCATCCTTGGAATAGGGTGCGTTCAACAAGAAGGTACCGCCTTTTTTTATGTTTTTCAGCAAGTCATATTTTTCAATAAAATTGAATTGATGACAGGCAATGAAATTGGCCTTGTGGATCAAGTAGGACGAATAGATAGGTTCCGGGCCAAAACGCAAATGGGATATGGTCTGTGCGCCTGCCTTTTTGGAGTCGTATACAAAATAACCCTGTACGTAGTTATCCGTGGTTTCCCCAATAATTTTAATTGAATTCTTATTGGCACCAACGGTACCATCGGAACCCAGACCGTAGAACATGCAGTTAAAGGTTGCCTTGGCCGTCTTAAATCGTTTTCCTATCTCCAGACTTGTATAGGAAACATCATCATTGATACCAATGGTAAAATGCTTTTTGGGAACCGATTTGTCCAGTTCATCATAGACCGACTTCACCATGGCTGGATCAAATTCCTTGGAAGACAATCCGAACCGTCCACCTATTATGGTCGGCATTGCCCTATCGCTTTCGGCAAATGCGGTTACAATATCCAGATACAAAGGTTCACCTGTGCTTCCAGGTTCTTTGGTCCTGTCCAAAACGGCTACTTTTTTTACCGTTTCTGGAAGTGCATCTATAAAGTGTTTTATAGAGAATGGTCTAAATAGGCGTATGATTATTGCACCTACTTTTTCTCCATTTTCCACCATGGTGTCCACTACCTCCAGAACCGGACCTTGGCCGGAACCCATAATAACGATAATCTTTTCGGCTTCCGGGTGTCCCACATAATAGAACAAACTATACCTGCGACCGGTATGCTGGTAGAACTCATCCATGGTGTCCTGAACGATTCCAGGAACTTTATCATAGTAGATGTTGGAAGCTTCCCTAGCCTGGAAAAACACATCAGGGTTTTGGGATGTTCCCCGTACTACCGGATGATCGGGATCTAAGGACCGTTTTTTATGGGCCATGATTTCATCCTCGGGCATCATGGCTTTTATGATATCATCCGGTATGGTATCGATTTTGGATATTTCATGGGACGTTCTAAATCCGTCAAAAATGTTCAAAAAGGGAACCCTTGCCTTTAAAGTTGCTACTTGAGCGATTAATGCGAAATCCATGGCTTCCTGTACAGAACCTCCAAAGAGCATGGAGAATCCGGTCTGTCTAGCCGCCATGACGTCGGAATGGTCCCCAAAAATGGAAAGCGCATGGGTGGCTACCGTCCTTGCAGCAACATGGATGACATTGGGGAGCAACTCCCCTGCTATTTTGTACATATTGGGTATCATCAACAACAACCCTTGGGAGGCTGTAAATGTTGTCGTTAAGGCACCTGCCTGCAACGAGCCGTGTACAGCTCCGGAAGCACCGCCCTCGCTTTGCATTTCGACGATCCTTGGTACATTGTCCCATATATTCTTTTCACCATTGGAACTGAACACATCTACGTGCTCGCCCATTGGGGAAGCCGGGGTAATGGGATAAATAGCGCAAACTTCATTGGTCTTGTGGGCAATTCTTGCAACGGCCTCATTCGCGTCGCAAATGAGTTTTGGGAAATCTTTTTTCATAATGGATAGCTTGTATTACGATACCGGATTGTTTAAAAAAGGAGGTACTCTATCGTACAATACCCCTTTTATAATGATACAGGATTTTTGATTGCTTCTATAAAAATAAAAAGCGTACTACTCTCATAACATGATATTTATCAGGAAAGCCGTTGGAATATCCCGGTGTTGGAAACATCAAAAAACCGCCATCGATACTAGCAAATCGACGGCGGTTTTGTAACATCATGTAAACCAACCAAAACTTTAGGGTCTAGAAAGGTAAAATGTGGAAGATTCTTTCAACAAAGAAGTCATTCATCATATAACCAAGCCTTCTTCGCCAAGAGTTGTTCTTCCGTTTCTACATGATTGTCATCGGGCACACAACAGTCCACCGGACAAACGGAGGCACATTGTGGCTCATCATGAAATCCTTCACATTCCGTACACTTATCGGGTACAATAAAATAGAATTCCTCGGATATAGGCTCGTTTTCGGCATCGGCATCTACTTCGGCCCCATTGGAGGGCAGGGTAACCATGCCACTTAGCTCAGTTTCGTCAGAGTAGGACCACTCCTGATCGGGTTCGTAAATTGCCGTATTCGGACATTCAGAAATACAGGCATCACAGTTAATGCATTCGTCTGTTATAATGATAGCCATTTTTCCCTATTTTTAATGTTTAGATATGTAAATTTAGGGGTATCCTTATGGGGAATTAATGATAAAAATCATATTTGAAAGAAAAGGGCAGGATTATTTTTTATCCGTTGATTATTAACCTATTTTTTGTTTTTTCTTATGGCCAAGAAGCCTCTTATATTTGAATATTCAGACCAAGGGAATAAAGTCCTGGAAGCCGTGGTGGTTCGCTTTGTCGGCGACTCCGGGGATGGGATGCAATTGACGGGTACCCAGTTTTCGGATACCTCGGCCATGTTCGGTAATGATGTGGCTACCTTTCCCAATTATCCTGCTGAAATTAGGGCTCCCCAAGGAAGTTTATACGGCGTTTCCGGTTTTCAGGTACATATCGGGAGTATGGAGGTCAATACACCTGGGGACAATGTGGATTTGTTGGTGGCTATGAACCCTGCCGGCCTAAAGACCAATCTGTATGCGGTAAAGCCAGGACATACCATTATCGTGGACACGGATTCCTTTGGCCGAAAGAATCTGGAAAAGGCAAAATATGAGACCAATCCCTTGGAGGATGGTAGTTTGGAAAACTACAGGGTCATAGAAGTAGCCATGACTTCAATAACTAAGGAGACCCTTAAGGATCTTACGGGCATTGACAACAAAAGTATTACACGGAGCAAGAATATGTTCGCCTTGGGGATGGTGTATTGGATGTATCATCGCTCCCCAAAACACACCATAGAATTTTTAAAACGAAAATTCAAGGACAGGCCCCTCATCGCGGAAGCCAATACTAAGGTACTGAACTCCGGATACTATTTTGCGGAGACCTTGGAACTCATTCCCAATGCGTATACCATTGCCCCGGCCAAAATGCCCGCAGGCACTTATCGAATATTATTGGGCAATACGGCAACGGCCTGGGGATTTCTCGCGGCGGCGGAAAAGTCCGATTTAGACCTTTTTTTAGGGTCGTACCCTATTACCCCAGCTTCCGATATTCTGCATGAATTGGTAAAACATAAGCACTTTGGCGTTAAAACATTGCAGGCAGAAGATGAGATTGCAGGAATTACCTCCGCCATTGGGGCTTCTTTCGCAGGAAACTTGGCCATAACCACAACTTCGGGCCCCGGTCTTGCCCTTAAGGGGGAAGCATTGGGTCTGGCTATGATGGTGGAACTCCCCTTGGTAGTGGTAAATGTACAACGGGGCGGTCCTTCTACAGGGTTGCCCACAAAGACGGAACAATCGGATTTGTTGCAGGCCATGTATGGTCGGAACGGGGAAAGTCCGGTCATCGTCATTGCCGCGAGTACTCCAGCCAATTGTTTCGACTTTGCTTATGAAGCCGCAAAATTGACCTTGGAGCATATGACCCCCGTGGTTTTATTGACGGATGGCTATATTGCCAACGGGTCGGCACCATGGAAAATTAAGACCATAGCCGAGATGCCCGAAATTAAAAGTAATAGGATCAAAGAGGCCAAGGAAAATTGGCACCCCTACGATAGGGATTCGGACACCTTGGCCCGTAATTGGGCCATACCGGGAACGGAAGGATTGGAACATCGTATTGGTGGCTTGGAAAAGGACCGCGTCACCGGAAATGTGTCCTACGTACCCGAAAATCATGGGTACATGACAAAAATACGGTCCGAGAAAATCAAAAGGGTTAAGAATTTTATTCCAGAGCTGGAAACGGAATTTGGCGATTCCGGCCGTCTCTTGGTCATCGGATGGGGAGGTACCTATGGTTCCCTGCATACTGCAATAAAGCAATTACATGGTGAGGGTCACACGGATATTGGCATGGCCCATTTCAACTATATTAATCCGCTACCTCGAAATACCGAGGAAATCCTTAAAAAGTTTGATAAAATTGTAGTTTGTGAATTGAACAATGGTCAATTTGCAAAGGTACTACGGGCCAATTTTGATGGATATACATTTTTGCAATTCAACAAGATACAGGGATTGCCGTTTGGAAACGATGAACTTGTACAGAAGTTCAAACAACTCATACAGTGATTATGGAAACAGCTGCTCCAAAAAAATATACGTTCAAGGATTTTGCCAGTGATCAGGAGGTGCGTTGGTGCCCGGGTTGCGATGATTATGTGATTTTAAGGGCCATGCAAAAGGCGCTTCCGGAGATTGGTGTCAAAAAAGAAGATGTTGTCTTTATTTCGGGTATTGGCTGTTCTTCCCGTTTTCCCTATTATATGGACACCTATGGCATGCATGGTATTCATGGAAGAGCTCCTGCCATTGCCACAGGGGTGAAACTGGCGAATCCCGAGCTAAGTGTATGGGTCATCACAGGAGACGGAGACAGTATGGCCATTGGGGGCAATCACCTGATTCACATTCTTCGTAGGAATATCGATTTGAATATCATTTTGTTCAACAACGAGATTTACGGATTGACCAAAGGTCAGTTTTCACCGACTTCCCTAGTTGGGCAAAAAACAAAATCCTCGCCCCATGGCAATACGCAACCTCCATTTTCTACGGGCGAACTGGCCCTGGGGGCTAGGGCACGGTTTTTTGCCAGGGTAGGGGGGAATACGCCGAAAGAGATGACTGACTTGTTTATAGCCGCCGAAAGTTTCAAGGGAACGTCCTTGATCGAGGTATTGCAGAACTGCCCCATTTTTAATGATGGGTGCTTCTCCAAATTTACCGATAGAAAGGTACGGGAAGACCAACAGTTGTTTGTGGAGCATGGTAAACCAATGATTTTTGGGAAAGACAAGGATAAGGGTTTGGTCCTTAAGGGACTGCAGTTGGAAGTAGTTACCCTGGGCGAGAACGGGGTCACTGAAGAAGATATTTTGGTGCATGATGCCAGGGCCCAGGATCCTACACTACATCAAATGTTGGTACGCTTGTCCTATCCTTTGGTTACTGGGATTATTCGGAGTTATGAGGATGTGACCTTTGAGGAAAGGGAAGATGCGCTAACGCAACAGGTAAAGGCCAATTCCAATTTTACCCAGGTAAACGACCTTTTCTTTTCCGGGGAAACCTATGAAGTGAAGTAATTGGAAAGGTTTACTTGGTGGTTGTTTGCCCTACCTAGGAATTCAAGTTTTAATAATACTTATCAATTCCTCCAAACCCCTTTATTAATTGGTTTTCCTGAGTTTTGGCGATGAAATTCAACAATCGTTTTTTGAACTCCTCCGGGCGTTTTCGGGCGCTATCAATATAAGCGATTCGTATGCGCTTGTACGGGTCTGAGAGTTTTTGATAGTTTTCCCAAGCCCTGGCATTCTTCCGTATTTCCTCTAATATGTCCGAAGGAAACTCAAATTCCTGATCGACAATGGCCTTGGCACTTTCCTTGATCGAATCGTGAAGCAAATCCTCTTTGTACAACCATTTCAATCGCTCTTTATTGGCTTGGGAATAGCCGCTTTTCGTTCGCCTTTTGGTAAACCGTTGTAAGGTGTGATCTGCGTCAAGGGATTTAACGGTACTATCGATCCAACCAAAACACAAGGCCTCCTCCACGGCGGTATTGTATTCGATTCTAGGTTTTCCGGTAGATTTTTTGGGATATACCAACCAAATGTCTTTCTTTTTCTCAAAATTTTGCCACAGCCATTTTCGCCATGTTCTTCTCTCGGTAACGTAAAGCGTATCCAATTCCTCCATTTTTAATGTGCCCTTTTAGTTTAACCCATAGTTCTGGAAATCAGACCGTATTATAAGCAGATTCAATGGCTTTCGCCAGTTTTTTGAGGCCTTGGGGTGCACTTGTTTCAAAGGTGCGCATGCCCTTGGCAAAATCGGGGGCATTTTCACCGGCCAGACTCAAACGTTGGGTGATTTGGGTCCGGTTGGGACCCATAGATTCCATCATTATTATATTGCAAAATACGGCACCATCCAAGGGCATTTCAATAGTCGCGGAGCGTTCAGGCTCAAGCTGTGTTATGGTCCATGTATAGGGATGTTGTCCCGGAGTTTTTGTGGCACCTGAAGTACCTATGGCAAAAGGCCCATGAAGCTTTATCCATTCCACCGCTTTCCCTTCAAGACGCTCCCAATTAGATACATCGGTCCAAAAGGCCCATGCAAAGGATTTATGCGAATTGCATTCTACCGAATGTTCAAATTGCCAAATGATGTCATGCATTGCCTCAATCTTTGGAATATTCACTAAATCAATTTAATCCGGTAATAACCTTATTGGTCAACTTCGTTACGAATTATCACGCATTTTTATCCAACCCAGTACCACGCGCTGTAAATCCTTTTTATGGTTTTCTATATCGGCCATACTTGCGAATTTTGCAGTCCTTGCCTCTTTACCATCGCCTTGAAGCAGTCCGGTAGTATCATTGATCAAAGCTCCTTTGTGGAACATTAGACTAACATGTTTCTTGGCATTCATAAAGTAGGAGGCCATGTTCCCCTTATATATAAAGGTGGGGCTGCTCCATTTTATGGTTTCCTCAATATCGGGATGGGTCTTTAAGATAATTTCCCGGACCCTTTGGATTTCAGCCTCCAAAGGATGATTTTTCTTCTTGAGGTATTCGTCGACTTCCGGATTTCTATTGGTCATGATTTTTTAGGTAAAGGTGGTTTTATTTCTTTTTGACTTATTCCTCGTAGATATCAAATTCGGCGGAAACGGACTTCATAAGCTCCGCATCTGCAAAATCACTGTCGGACAGCTTTGATAGTTTTTCCAAATACAGGTCGAACTGGCCATTTTTGAATAGCGTCAGCATTTTGCCTCCTTCTTCACATTTTGCCGCATGCCAAACATGGGGAGGAACGGTTAGGGTATCTCCAGGCCCTGCGGTAATTGACTCATCGTCGAAAATGAATTCCACTTCCCCCTCTAGGATATAAAAGACCTCCGTCATTATCTTGTGTTGATGTCTCCCAAGATAAAACCCTGGTTTTAAGGTATCCTCAACAATACTCAGTTCCCCATTGGTATTATGGGAAGAAAGTTTAATGAAGCAATGATCTTGGGCATAGTTATAGTTTTCACCTTCTCCGTTTCGTATAATTTCCTTTTCCTTCATTTTGTTTAGGGATTTTTCATTGGAATGAATGGACTGTAAAGCGTGTAGTCATTGTCAACAACTGACATTTAATGATGATGTTTTGCCAAATGTTGCCGTAAATAATCCTTCCCGTAATCATTTCCATTCGGGGTCCGTACTATGGTATGTATGTGATTTCTTGTGGGTTGCCTGCCATTCCCTCGAATACCGATTGGTCCTTGATGATCAAATTCGATAAGAACAACGGGACTGTGGATTCGATAATAGAATACCGCATTTTCAT
>NZ_JANQOO010000010.1 GCF_028285715.1 Ulvibacterium sp. | reverse complement strand
CACATAAAAATCAACACCTATTTTAAAGTATTACCATTATGCCAAAGAAGATTAGATTAGGAATTTTAGGAGGGGGCGGGGATTCTCTCATAGGAGTTTTGCACCGGGTCGCTTCCCATATCAATGACAATTATGAAATAGTAGGAGCAGTTTTCAATCCGGTTTATGAAGAGAACATAGGTTTCGCCAAGGAAATAGATGTTCCTACCGACCGTATTTACAAGGATTTTGATGCTTTTATCGAGGGAGAAATGAAATTGCCCGAAGAAGAGCGTATTCAGGTCTGTTCGGTACAAACCCCCAATTTCCTGCATTTTCCCATGGCCAAAAAATTGCTGGATAACGGATTTCACGTTATTTGTGAAAAGCCGATGACCACCACCTTGGAAGAGGCAAAAATATTACAGGAGGCGCACGAAAAGGCGGGAACGGTATTTGCCCTTACCCATACCTATACCGGTTATCCTATGGTGCGTCAAATGCGTGAAATGATTAAATCCGGGGCTTTGGGAAAAATTCACAAGGTAGATGCCCGGTATTATCAGGGTTGGATCAATACTATTATCCATGATAAGGAAAAGCGATCATCGGTATGGCGCTTAGATCCTGAAAAAGCAGGAATCAGTTCCTGTATGGGAGATATTGGGGTGCACGCCTTTAATTTAGTGGAATATACCACGGGACTTCGGATAAAATCCCTATTGTGCGATTTTAACTATTTGTACGAAGACAATAAGATGGATGTGGACGGTACGGTCCTTGTTCGAATGGATGATCACGTTAAAGGGGTTATCCGTGGAAGCCAGGTAGCTACTGGGGAGGAAAACGGACTGGCCATAGCTATCTATGGTGAAAAGGCCGCGTTCCGATGGGAACAGGAAAAGCCTAATTTCCTGTATAGGATGAGTGATACCGAACCCACCCAAGTATACAAACCTGGGCATGCCTACAATTCTGAACTGTCCCTAGATGGTACGAAACTACCGCCAGGGCATCCCGAAGGTATATTCGATTCCATGGCCAACATTTATTTAGGAGCGGCCAGGGCCATAAGGGGAGAGCAATATAATGATGGGGAATTTCCCACCATGCTGGACGGCGTCCGCGGCATGAATTTCATCGAAGCTACAGTAGAATCCCATAAGGGAGGCAATGTTTGGGTGGAGATGGAGAGCTGATTTTGGCAAAAACGTATCGAAAAACCATAAAGATGATAAGGCCCTAAAAGTTTTGACTTTTAGGGCCTTATCAGTAAAAGTGCAGACTATAAACGATTTAGGGCTATCGCTCAAAAACTTTTTCAAATTCTTGGCATACAATAATCATACTATCCCTGGGGACTCGCCCAAAGGGCTCCAACTCCCGGATGTAATATTCCCAATGTACACGTTTCCAATACTCCAGTGATTTATCGCCTTCGCCTTCAAGTTTGGCATATTCCCGGTCGATACTGAAGTAGGGTTTAAATGAGACTTTGGTGAGCCTCACAATACACTGTGCTTTGCCTTCCCAATTGGTAACAACAATGAAATCGCCAATTTTAGGTAAGGTCTCCTTTCGGTATTGGAGTCCCAATAATGAATCGGAGGTGGCCTTTTTAATCCCTCTTTTCACCAGTTCAGCACATTCATTCGCATCTGCCTTGTTGTCACAAAAATGGATGACGTTCGGTGCGTCTACAAAGGCAAATTCCAAATGGGCATCCAAAAAGTCGCCCCACATATTTCTAGCGGAAGCGTTGTCCATTGCTCAGTGTTTTGGTATCGCAAAATACGCTCATAATTTCTATCTAGAAAATAGTTTTATTTTTCAATTGTTCGGCTGCATGATTGGCCGCTCTTGCCGTAAACGCCATATATGTTAAGGATGGGTTCACACAACTTGAAGAAGCCATAAAGGCTCCATCGGTAACATATACATTTTTAACGGCATGTACTTGATTGTTCTTGTTCACCACTGATGTTTTTGGGTCGTGACCCATTCTGGCGCCTCCCATTTCATGAATGGCCGATCCAGGATTGGAAGTCGCATCATATCCCTCAACATCCACAAATCCGGCTTTCTTAAAAATGGTAATGGCCTCGTTCATCATGTCCTTCCGCATCTCAAGCTCATTTGTTTTCAACTCCACGTCAAAGTCCAATAAAGGCAGGCCCCACTGGTCTTTTTTAACGGAACTTAATGTTACCTTATTGTCATCATAGGGCAAAAATTCCCCAAAGGCGGTCATCCCGATCTGCCACTGCCCTGGTTTAAGGATGGCTTCTTTTAACTTATTTCCGTAAACTGCTTCTGCAATCAAATTGGACCAATTGTTTCTACTGGCGCCTCCTTGGTAGCCGAATCCACGTAAATAGCTCTGGCGCTCAGTGTTCCCACCGAGATTTGTGAATCTGGGAATATAAAAGCCATTGGGCCTTCGTCCTTTATAATATTTGTCCAAATAGCCATTTACCGTGGCACTTGCACCCACTTTAAAATGGTGGTCCATAATATTGGTTCCTAGCTTTCCAGAATCATTGCCCATTCCATTGGGAAAACGATTGGATTTCGATTTCAACAAAATACCTACGGATGACATAGCCGAAGCACATAAAAAAATCGCCATGGCTTTAAATTCAAGTTCTTCATGGGTCTCGGTGTCAATAACACGAACACCGACGGCTTTCTGCACAGTTTCGTCATAAATGATTTCATGCACAATGGAATTTGGACGGAGCGTCATGTTCCCCGTTCTTTCCGCAGCTGGAAGCGTGGAAGAGTTACTGCTAAAATATCCCCCAAAAGGGCAACCTCGCTTGCACCTATTTCGGTATTGGCAGGGCCCCCTATTTTCAAAATCAGTCGTTTTTTCCGTAATATGGGCCGCTCTACCAATTGTAAGTAAGCGTCCATCATCAAAATTTTTGGACATATTGGCCTGAAGTTCCTTTTCTACACAATTAAGCGACATGGGAGGTTGAAATTTACCATCGGGTAATTGTTTTAATCCCAGGCTTTCCCCACTTACCCCAATGTATTCCTCCACCTTATCATACCATGGGGCAATGTCCTTATAGCGTATGGGCCAATCTACACCATGCCCATCTTTCTTATTGGCCTCAAAATCAATATCGCTCCATCGGTAGCTTTGCCGTCCCCAAGTCAATGATCGGCCACCTACCTGATAACCCCTGATCCAATCAAAATTTTTGGTTTCTTCATAGGGATGGTCATAGGCATTGACAAAAAAATGCTTGGCTTCACGCTGTCTGTTCACACTACCTCTCGGCAATAAGGAAAAGATTTGCTTTTCCTCACGAGTGAGATTGCCCCTGAATTCATAATCCCATGGATCGTCATTCATGGTTGGGTAATCTTCAATATGCTTTACCATTCTTCCCCGTTCCAGGACCAATGTTTTTAAACCATTCTCACAAAGTTCCTTGGCTGCCCAGCCTCCACTAATTCCGGTGCCTACCACTATGGCATCATATATTGTATTTGGATTTGCTGACATGTTCGGGGTTTATGAAAACTTTCCGGCCTTGAATTGTCCTGCCGCATGGTTGGCCGCCCTTGCCGTGAAGGCCATATAGGTTAGGGAAGGATTTACACAGCTTGCCGAACTCATAAAGGCCCCATCGGTAATATAAACATTGGGAACCGCATGTACTTGATTGTTTTTGTTCGTAACTGAAGTAGTGGGATGATGTCCCATCCGGGCTCCGCCCATTTCATGGATTCCCAAACCTGGACCGGTAGATTCCTCATAGGGTTGTACATCCTTAAAACCGGCCTTGGTAAACATATCCAATACTTCGCGTATAATATCCTCTCGCATTCTGTATTCATTTTCCTTGAACTCCACATCAAAATCAAGTTGGGGCAATCCCCATTGATCTTTTTCGGTAGTACTTAAAGTCACTTTATTGTCATCATAGGGAAGAAACTCCCCGAAACCAGTAACTCCAATTTGCCAGTTTCCAGGTTTTAATATAGAGTCTTTTAAATTTTTTCCATAGCCCATCTCCTTAATGGAGGCGGACCAATCTTCCCTACTGGCGCTGCCTTGATATCCGAAACCTCGAAGATAATCGCGCTTGGTCTTTTCGCTTAAATTTACCCACCGGGGAATATAAAATCCGTTGGGTCGCCTGCCCTTATAATACTTATCCAAATAGCCGTCTATTTTAGCAGTAGCGCCTAGTTTATAATGATGATCCATGATATTCCTGCCAAGCATCCCGGAATCATTGCCCATACCATTGGGAAAACGATCGGATTTGGATTTTAATAAGATTCCAACCGAGGCCATCGCGGAGGCACAAAGAAAAATGACCCGTGCCTTAAATTCCATCTTTTCATGGGTCTCCGTGTCAACGACCTTTACGCCTGTTGCTCTTCCGGAGGCTCCATCATATATGACTTCATGAACAATGGAATTGGGCCTCAATGTCATATTCCCTGTTCGCTCGGCAGCTGGAAGTGTGGAGGAGTTGCTACTAAAATATCCGCCAAATGGACAACCTCGCCAGCATCTATTTCTGTACTGGCAAGGATTCCGTCCTTCAACCTTGGCCTGCTTATCCGTAATATGAGCCACCCGTCCAATGGTTAGTAAACGGCCATCGTCATATTTTTCGGCCATTGTCTTTTTGAGGTCGTCCTCGCCACAGATCAAATCCATTGGGGGTTGAAACCTGCCATCGGGCAATTGTTTCAATCCCAAGTTCTCCCCACTTACCCCAATGTATTCCTCAACTTTATCGTACCATGGGGCAATATCTTTGTAGCGTACAGGCCAATCCACACCATACCCATCCTTTTTATTGGCCTCAAAATCGATATCGCTCCAACGATAGCTTTGCCGTCCCCATGTCAGGGATCTACCACCCACATGATAACCACGAATCCAGTCAAAGCGTTTGGTCTCTACATACGGATGTTCAAGGTCATTTACAAAAAAGTGTTTTACATCGTCCTTAGGAGCCCAATTGACCCGCAGTTGCTTATAATACTTTTTCCTATCCTCAACGGAAAGTTCTTTTTTAAAAGGAAAATCCCAAGCATCCATATTCATTGTGGGATAGTCTTTAATGTGTTCCACCATTCTTCCCCTTTCCAATACCAAGGTCTTTAAGCCATTCTCGCAGAGCTCCTTTGCAGCCCAGCCTCCACTAATGCCCGTTCCTACCACAATGGCATCATATACTTCTTCTTGATTCATCTTGGATTTCTTATTTTAATTCTGATGGTTTTCCTATATTTATGATTTCCCGAAGCAAAGCAGAAACTAGGGGAATTTTAGAAAACTAAATATAGGATTTATTCTGACACTTCCGCAAAATATAAAAATCATAATCAAATTAACATAGAATAGTTTACCGATGAAGACAATTAAAGGACCTGCCGTTTTTTTGGCACAATTTGTAGATAACAAGGCACCTTTTAACTCGCTGGACGGCATGTGCCAATGGGCGGCCGATTTGGGTTATAAAGGAATTCAAATTCCTACATGGGAAAGCTTTTTAATCGATTTGGACAAGGCCGCAGAAAGCCAAACCTATTGTGATGAACTCAAGGGAAAGGTAAATTCATATGGATTGGAAATTACCGAACTATCCACACATTTGCAAGGTCAATTGGTTGCGGTACATCCTGCCTTTGATATCATGTTCGATGGTTTTGCACCAGACCAGGTAAGGAACAATCCCAAGGCCCGCACAGAGTGGGCGGTAGATGTGGTCAAGAAGGCCGGAACAGCGAGCAGAAGGTTGGGCATTACTGCACATGCTACTTTTTCCGGATCCCTTTTATGGCATACCTCATATCCTTGGCCCCAGCAGCCCCCTGGACTTGTGGAGATGGGCTTTGAGGAATTGGCCAAGCGGTGGAAACCCATTTTGGATCATTTTGATGAGGAAGGGGTAGATGTTTGCTACGAAATACACCCTGGGGAGGATTTACATGATGGGGATACCTTTGAGCGTTTTTTGAAAGCCACAGGAAACCACAAAAGAGTCAATTTACTTTATGACCCTAGCCATTTTGTACTTCAGCAATTGGATTATATAGCCTATATAGACTTTTATCATGAGTTTATCAAGTCTTTTCATGTAAAGGATTCCGAATTCAACCCAACGGGCAAAAAAGGAGTCTATGGTGGATATAATGATTGGGAGAATCGTGCCGGTCGTTTCCGTTCCCTTGGCGATGGCCAAATAGACTTTAAAACCATTTTCTCCAAACTAACGCAATACGGCTGTGATGTTTGGGCCGTAATGGAGTGGGAATGTTGCATTAAAAGCCCTGAGCAAGGTGCCAGGGAAGGTGCCATCTTTATTCAAGACCATATTATCGAAGCTACGCAAAGGACATTTGACGATTTCGCGGGAGGCGAGACGGACAAGGAAGTGCTAAAAAAAATACTAGGAATTTAAAAACCGCTAAAACTTAAACCATGAAACAGCTTTTTGGTATTATGCTCGTAACCCTATTTGCTTTGGGGTGCAAGGAGAAAGCAAAAACATCTATGGAAGAGGCCACGGGTGAGGCCATTTCAGAAGAGGATGTTACAACTGCCGGGAACGAAGAATGGATTGTTCTTTTTGATGGCTCCTCTTTCGATGGATGGAAAGAATATCTAAAGGAAGATGTTTCCGAACATTGGAAATTGGAGGATGGAGCCATGGTCTTTTATCCTCCTCAGGATCGAAAAAAAGGGGATAGTTATAACCTGGTGACAGAAAAAGAATTTACCGATTTTGAGCTTTCCCTGGAATGGAGGATTGCCGAAGGAGGCAATAGTGGTATCTTTTGGGGTGTTGCGGAGATGCCTTCGCTTAAACAACCGTATCAAACCGGGCCTGAAATACAGGTGCTCGACAATGAGAAACATCCTGATGGCAAAAATGGAACGAGCCATCAAGCCGGGGCCTTGTACGACATGGTTTCCCCATCTAAGGATGTTACCAAGCCGATTGGAGAGTGGAACATCTGTGTATTGACCATTAATCATAAAACAAATAAGGGAAGTGTTTCGCTAAACGGGGAGAAAATAGTTGAGTTTCCCGTGAACAATTCCGAATGGAGCGCCATGGTGGCCGATTCGAAATTTGCGGATTGGGAGCATTTTGGGAAGCATACCACCGGTAAAATTGGATTACAGGACCATGGAGATGGGGTAGCCTTCCGTAACATAAAGATCAAGGAGTTATAGCGGGAGAAGGCTAGGGCATTTGAATTGGAACCCGGACCTTTGCAAGATAACGCTGTAAAAAGATAAATACTAAGGATTGAATTGCCTTACTAATACTTTATTCATGAAAAAACTACTCACATTAATCACATTTTTTTCAATTTACGTTGTATCTGGACAAGAAGCCATAGTGGGGGAGACCCCGGGAATATTAAGAGATGGGGTAATCGTACATCCGGAATATGAGGGTCCGGAGCCGACCAAGCCAGAGGCCACGGAATTCTATGAGCCTAAGGTTCCTAAAGTTACTCCTGGAACAAATGGGAGTCCACCGAGCGATGCCATTGTTCTTTTTGACGGTACTAGTTTTGATGGTTGGGTGAGCTCAAAAGATGGCACTTCTCCCGTTCCATGGCATTTGAACGATGACGGAAGTATGACCGTTGCCGATAGAACAGGGGATATACAGACCAAACAAAAGTTTGGGGATATGCAACTGCACATTGAATGGCGATCGCCTTTACCGGTTCAACGTACGAACCAAAACAGGGGAAATAGCGGTATTTTTATCAGTGGCCTCTATGAAATACAGGTTTTAGATCAAAATGATAATCCCACTTACATCAACGGTCAAGTAGGATCCATTTACAAGCAGGGACCACCATTGGCCATGGCCTCGGTAGCTACCGGGGAATGGAACACCTACGATATTATCTATCATGCACCTGAGTTTAATGCGGAGGGCAAAAAAACAAAATCGGGTACCATTACCGTTATCCACAATGGCGTATTGATTCAGGACCATACGGAAATTAAGGGTACCACACCGTATATAGGATGGCCCAAAAACCCGCCGCATGGCAAAGGACCGTTAAAACTTCAGGATCATGGAGATGACAGTCGGGTCAGATATAGAAATATTTGGGTACGGGAACTGTGACCCTATCACTTGGATACTCAGCCATTAAAACATACATATGATTCAATCCATGACCGGCTTTGGGAAGCATGTGATACAGCTTCCTACAAAAAAAATTACTATTGAATTAAAATCACTCAATAGTAAGAGCTTGGATTTGAATGCCCGAATGCCTTCGGCATACCGCGAAAAAGAATTGGAACTCCGAAAGCTTATTGCTAATGAATTGACCAGAGGCAAAGTTGATTTTGGGCTTTATATAGAGTACACCGGCGATGAGACTTCGGCCCAGATAAATGAAGGCGTAGTACGGCAGTACATGAAACAATTAAAGTCCATTGCCCAAGGAGAGGATGTTCTTCTTATGGAAATGGCCCTGCGACTGCCGGATTCCTTAAAAACGGACAAGGACGATATTGATGATGACGAATATGCCGCCATCCTTGAAGCATTAAAAAAAGCGATTTCCGAAATACAGAAATTCCGCTCCCAAGAGGGACAAATACTGGAAAAGGATTTTGCGGAACGCATAACTACTTTGGAATCCCTTTTGGAGGAGGTGAAGGCCATGGATCCAGAGCGGCAATCCACAATTAGGGAACGTTTGGAAAAAGCTGTAGCTGATTTGAAGTCGGATGTGGATGCCAACCGATTTGAGCAGGAGCTAATTTATTATTTGGAGAAATATGATATTACCGAGGAAAAAGTTCGGCTTACCAATCATTTAAACTACTTCTCCACTACGTTGGGTTCAAAGGATTCCAATGGTAAAAAACTTGGTTTTATATGTCAGGAAATAGGCCGTGAAATCAATACTATAGGGTCAAAGGCCAATTATGCCCCCATGCAACAATTGGTTGTTCAAATGAAGGATGAGTTGGAAAAGATAAAGGAACAAATGTTGAACGTTTTATGACGAAAGGGGGCAAATTGATTATATTTTCGGCACCTTCCGGGAGTGGTAAGACTACAATTGTACGTTACCTTTTAGCGCAGCCGGATTTGAATCTGGCCTTTTCGGTATCCGCGACTTCCAGACAAAGAAGGGGAAAGGAAAAGCAGGGAAAGCATTACTATTTTATGTCCGTTTCCGAATTTAAAAAGCACATTAAGAACGATGATTTTCTTGAATGGGAAGAGGTATACCGCGATAATTTTTATGGAACACTAAAAAGTGAGGTAGAAAGACTGTGGTCCGAAGGCAAGAACGTAATCTTTGATATTGATGTGGTGGGTGGACTCAGGATAAAAAAGAAGTACCCGGAAAGGACACTTGCCGTTTTTGTAAAACCGCCCAGTGTGGATGAACTAAAGATTAGATTAAAAAAACGGAGCACGGAAAGTGATGACAAGATTAATATGCGTATTGCAAAAGCATCCGTAGAAATGGCCACTGCCCCGCAATTTGATAAGATTATCAAAAATTACGATTTGGACCAAGCTCTCACAGAAGCCCATAATCTTGTCGCAGAATTTATCGGGAAAACAACGGCATTGGAAAACGGAGACTAAAGAAATCATTTAAAGTTGAAACAAATTGGCCTTTATTTCGGCACATTTAACCCCATTCATATCGGCCACTTGGTTATCGCCAACCACATGGTAGAGTTTTCTGACTTGGACGAGGTCTGGTTTGTAATTACCCCAAGGAGCCCTTTTAAGACCAAACAGACACTTTTGGATAACCATCATCGGTATCAAATGGTATTCGAAGCAGTAAAGGAATACCCCAGCCTTAAACCAAGCAAGATAGAATTTGATTTGCCCCAACCCAACTATACAATCGATACCTTGGTACGTTTGGATGAGAAATATGACCGTGACCATGTATTTTCCTTGTTAATGGGCGAGGACAATCTCAAAGGATTTCATAAATGGAAAAATTATGAGGTCATTTTAGAGAATCATGCCCTTTATATTTATCCCAGAATTTCGAAGGGAACTGTAGAGAATAAACTTCGGGAGCACCCCAAAATCCATCATATTGATGCCCCCGTAATGGAAATCTCCTCTACCTTTATCCGTAAAAATCACAGGGCCGGAAAAAATGTAAGGCCACTGCTCCCGGAAGCTGTTTGGGAATATATGGATGAAATGAATTTTTATAGGTAATACAGAAATCCTAATTGTTCACTTCAAAAAGCGTAACTTCATAAGTGAAATTCCTCATTTCTCCATTGAGATTAACATCCTCCAAGGTTACTGTATAGGATATATCCTGAGATTCACCAGTGTTTATACCTTCGGGCACCCAGACAATGGTACGATCACCAAAGGCATTGTCCAATTCTTCCAAGGATAACGACAGGGATTCGCCATTTTCATCCATCATGGAGACTTTGGTAGCTGTAAAATCAGCGTTTCGTATAGAGAACGACCAGCGTGGATACACCAGATTACTGGGAATGTATCCTGAAGGCGGCCATGCAATGAATTCAGGTTCGTCCTCAGGTGGCGAGCCTGCATTCCCAAGCACCCAAATGGCGTTGGCCCTTTCCGTATTACCGACACCAATTTCCTGCAATCGTGGCCATAGCAGCCATCTTCTATGACCTACCGGACCATTACTGGATCCATGGTCTCGGATGTATGCATCAATTGCCGGGGCATTTCTGGCCATGGCCAACAACGAATTTCCAGCACCTTCCTTACCGTCTTCACTGAAGCACTTCCAACTATTGGGAGGTGAATGGTCCAAAGTTCCATTGGCATGCATCATAAGGGCGGACTCCTGGGCCTTTTCACTCTTTGTGGCATTTTCCGTTATATCATTGTTTAGCCCCACCGCTTTTCTGAAATAGGCCAAGCGCATAAAGATTTTTTCTTTTGTGCCTTGAGGTACAGAGCCTGCATTGCAGGAGGGTTCATCCCCGGTCCAGGGAACATCTTCATTGGTGTTGGCGGAAGCTAAATAGTAGTCCTCGTAGAGTGCCTTGGCCGTTAATCTGGCCGAGTTATCCAATGGAGCTTGTTCGTTATCGGTGCCGTCATCCACAATTTGCCCATCGTCGGTACTATCATCAATGTCGGGCGAAGTTTCCTTACTACAAGCCGCTATTATGAAAACACAAATAAGTAGGGATAAGAATAATTTATGGGGCAATTGCATGTTAGAAATCGTTTTGGTGTACAACTTAAACGAAGGAATTTTCAAAAAGCACAAAACTTTTCGATAAACGGACAATTGGGTTAACGGAACAAGGACAGCACTATGTTAAATGGTGTTGGGAAATACTCCAATAGATGTACTTCGATGAAGCTCATTGGATGGGCCTATCACGAACCGTTTCTGAAATTTGAAATAAGGAGGGGGTTTTCGCCGGACTAGACGGTAACGGCATTAACATGACCGTCATAAATCTCCAAAAGGTTCAAAGTTGCGGTAAGTAGGTCTTTGGTTTCCGATAGAAGGCTAAAATATAGTGCTGTGTTTTTTGGGCTGGTTTCATCAACCCTTGTTCGGGTAACCTGTTTTTCTATTTTTTTATTGATATGGTCAAAAAGACTCTGTTTATGGATGATCAAACTGGTAAGGCCAACGTACTCCTTGGTTTCAAAGATTTGGGTTACCTTGGAAAAAAGATTGCTAACATATTGGTCTGTTTCCTTCAAATCCTTTATTTGATTGAAACGCAGTTTTTTATGATTGTTGTTCACGTGTTTATATCCAGCCTTGGAAATATACTCCAAAGATTGGGTCATATCTTCCAGGTAGTTTAACATGGTAATGTAAAAATTACTTGTCCCTACACTTGATTCATCCAAGTTCTTAATAAAATAAAAGATATTATCCTTTAATTCTTCTACCTCCTTATCCAATTTGGAGATACTTCGTCTACTTTTTTTCAATCGTTCTATGTCGTGCTTTGCTAGACCATCAATGCAATAGGTATATATTTTGTTGGCTCTTTTCATAGTAAGTGCAATGTTGTCCGCACTTTCTTCAATTAGTTCCTTTATAGAACTGCTTTCCGCTTTTTGCAGTCTTTCCTCAATCTTATTTTCCTTTACTTTTTTTGTGTGGGAAAGGTAATTTTTTCCAATGAGCAAAAAGGCGGTAATGAGCAAAATCACTATGGCTACAATTCCCCCCAAATGAATAAGGTATGCTATTATTGCCGCAGCCGTAAAAGCACTTATGGCCGTGAAGAACCATCCACCTATTACATTGAGCACGCCGGCAACACGGTAAACCGCACTTTCTGGTCCCCAAGCCCTATCGGCCAGAGAGGTGCCCATTGCTACCATAAAAGTGACATAAGTGGTAGACAAAGGCAATTTCATCGAAGTTGCTATAGATATTAGCACGCTGGCTACCATAAGGTTTACGGAGGCCCTTACCAAATCGAATGCTGGAAGATCTTGGGCCCGGACTTTAGGAATATACACATAAGGCTTCTCAAAACGCTTGTCTATTTTGGATCTAAGGGAGATTGGCAGAATACCTGAGAAGTTTTCTGTAGCCTTTATGGAAAATTTCACAATTTGCCTGGAAAGGAAATTGGGTTGGAAGCGTTCTTCTCCCTCATCTTGTCTTGAAAGGTCTACGCTGGTTTTCACCACATTTCTTGCCTTAGAAGAAAACCAAAGGGTAATGACCATAATGACCCCGGATAGCAATAGAAGCAATGTCGGTGTCCTCACGGCTTGCGACAGGCTTTCCATGGTATACTGTTCAGCAGTTACCCCAGCTTGGCTCCAACTCGTATACGACTCAAGTGCGGCCAAGGGAACACCAATAAAATTTACCAGATCGTTTCCCGCAAAAGCCATAGCCAACGCGAAGGTGCCGAGAACAATGATTATGGTGTATATGTTAAGTTTAAAAAATGAAGTAATCAACCACGAGATAAATGTCCAGACCACAAAGTTTTCAAGAATAAAGAGGAATGGATTAGAGCTAATGTGCTCAAGAATGATAGGATCAAAAATATCGGCGCTTTTTAATCCTTTAACTATGATGAAATAAACTATGGATGTAATGGCCAATCCACCAAATATGGCCCCGATCCATTTGGGTCTTTCCTTGAATTTAAAGGAAATAAGCAAACGTGAGGCAAATTGGACAAAGGCACCTACGGAAAAGGCAACTACCACCGAAAGTAGGATGCCCAAAATAATCTCGGTCGCTTTTTCAGTGTTGATATACGTACCCAAATCAACGAACCCACCACCTAATGCCGTAATTTTTATCAATGAAATAGCCACGGCGGCACCTAACAATTCAAATACGATAGATACCGTAGTGGAAGTTGGCATACCCAAGGTGTTGAAGAAATCCAACAAAAGGATATCGGTAATCATGACGGCCATAAATATGATCATGATTTCGGCAAACACAAATTCCCCAGGGTTAAATATTCCTTTTCTTGCCACTTCCATCATGCCGCTTGAAGACATTGCCCCAAAGGCAATGCCAACACTCGCAACAATCATAATGGTCCTAAAGGAAATGGCCTTAGAGCCTATCGCTGAGTTTAAAAAGTTGACGGCATCATTGCTTACACCTACCACCAGATCCGTGATGGCCAGCACAGCAAGAGCGATAATCATGAACAGATAAATGTTTTCGCCCATTAACATCAAATAAGCACAAAAATGACATTATAATTTGTCAAGTAAGTTAAAATAAAGTTATGAAAGTTGTTTTCTTAATTTCCTGGCGTGCGGAAGAAAATTGGTTTGGTTTTGGATTGTATTGCTATTGGAGAACCTATTCCGTTGAAGTTTTGATAGGCTGTTATTGAAAAATCCGTTTTTCTTTGCTGTTTTGATGGAAGGAGAGATGAAATGATAGACTTTATTTTTAACAAGGAATCAAAGGGAAATAGTAGCCTTGGTTTTACGAAGAGCCATTTATGTAAATCTATTGTTAACTTATTGTTCGACTAATGTGAACTAGGGGTTTTGTGGTAAACATGCCATATGAGGTCTAAATTCAATAATGTCCTAACCTTAGGTGCTAGCTCTGTGTTTTCAAAGGAATAAAACTTTGATAGAAAAACAATGGGATATCACAGGACCAAGGATATGCCAGGTTCATACAAACCGTTAGTTTTAAGTATGGTGGGGTATTAAACTACTTTTGAGTTTCTTTTTCTGTGGACACTAGAGGCCCATAAGGTTCGGATTCCGTGCTGGAAACCATAATCAATTCGGAATCGATGGTTTTTGAATCTAACCCTTTTTCTATTCGAAGTACTTTATTTGGTTTTATCTCAATAGGAATTTCCAGGGTATTATAACCTAAAAAACTAATTACCACAACATAATTTCCTGGGTCAACTCCTTCAATTTCAAAATTACCATGAAAATTGGTCTGTGTTTTCCATTTCGTATTTTTCAGCATAACATCCGCAAATAGCATCGGCTCGCCATTAAGTTCATTGTCTAGAATCTTCCCGGATATAGAACTGGTCTGCTGGGCCAAAATGACCGTTGAAAAAAGGGATGTAACAATGAGAATTATTTTTTTCATCTTAGGTAACGCTGTTTTCTGCAAAGAAAACAGAAGTGTTTTAAGATAAGGTTATGCATATGTTATCAATAAACTGTTTAAGGTTAACTAAACGTTAGCTAGCTATTGGGCAATCGATGGGATAAGAAATCTGAAAATGGTTAAAAGATGTATCTTGCACCCCTAAATGGAATAGCATGGATTGGGAACGCTTACTTTCCTTAAAGCGATATGGTGACACCAATAAGAGATTACGCAAGGAACAGGATGAGACCCGATTGGGATTTGAGGTAGACTATGACCGGATTATTTTTTCCTCAGCTTTTCGGAGTTTGCAGGACAAGACCCAAGTTATTCCCTTGTCTAAAACTGATTTTGTCCATACCCGTTTAACCCATAGTCTGGAAGTATCCGTAGTAGGCCGTAGTTTAGGCAGGATAGCCGGGAAACGCATATTGGAAAAGCATCCGCACCTCCACGAAGTTCATGGATATACATTCAATGATTTTGGGGCCATAGTGGCCGCCGCTGCCCTGGCCCATGATATTGGGAATCCTCCTTTTGGTCATAGCGGGGAAAAGGCGATAGGTGAATATTTTAAAAATGGCAATGGAAAAAAATACCAATCGTCATTATCCAAAAAAGAATATCAGGACCTGATTGATTTTGAAGGGAATGCCAATGGATTCAAGTTGTTGTCCGAATCCAAAGAAGGTGTTGAAGGTGGATTGCGTCTTAGCTATGCGGTGCTAGGGGCTTTTATGAAATATCCAAAAGAATCGCTTCCCAAGAAACCTACCCAACATATCGCAGATAAGAAATTTGGGTTTTTTCAGTCCGAAAAAGGGTTTTTTTGGGAAGTTGCCCAAGAATTGGGTCTATTATCCACGTCAAATGGTGAAAGTATTTCCTTTTCCAGACATCCCTTGGCCTATCTTATGGAGGCCGCAGATGATATTTGTTATACCATAATTGATTTTGAGGATGGAATAAATCTTGGCCTTATTTCCGAGGAATTCGCGTTGGAGTATTTGATAAAATTGGTTAAGGATAGTATAAGTACCAAGAAGTATAATGGATTGATATATAAAGAGGACCGATTAAGTTATCTCAGGGCTTTGGCCATTAATACACTAATAGGCGATGCCATTGAAGTTTTTGTTGAGAACGAAGAGAAAATACTTAACGGTTCATTTGATACTTCCCTATTGGACAAAAGTAGGTACAAAGCTCAAATTGCCGATATAATTTCGTTAAGCGTCCATAAAGTCTATCGTTCCCAAGAGGTGGTGGAAAAGGAAATAGCCGGTTATAGAATTATTTCAGATATTTTGGATGTATATACGGGTGCACTTGTTCGGGGCAAGGAAGGCAAATTTTCCAATTATGACAGATTGATGATACAAACTTTGCCCAAGTTCTATCAGCAGACGGAAACATCCTTATATAAAATACTATTAAATACCTCTTGTTACGTGGCCAGTCTTTCAGATGGTTCCGCCGTCCATATACATAACAAGATTATGGGCAAACAACTTTAAAAATCATAGGAAACCCCTACACCCAATAGTTGCTTGAACTGTATCCTAGGCTCTCCCGGATCTATTACAACGCCTTCGGCATTTACTTGCTCATCGAACAAAATATCGTCGTCATAGATTAAATGGGTGCCAATGGTGGTAACTATATATTCATTGACCTTAAGGTTAAAGTTGAGTTCCCAATCTATATCAACATTCCCAAATCTGCGTAAATAATCAGTATACAAATTTAGCCGATGCTTCAGCCCCATATTTTTAGACAATTGAGTCTCCCAAGTGTTGTTGACCAGAAAGCCAAATTCCAAAAAAACATTTTCCCCTTGCTGTATTATGTTTCCGTCAGCGTCAAAAATAGCTTTCTGCACCCCAAATGCCCCTCTATCGGCCAAATCTTGGTCGAACACAAAAGTGGCCTTCTGGGTTACCGGTGAAATGTATAGATTGAATCTTTGGTCTTTGGTGATATACGAGGTTCCTGCTCCCAAAAAGGAATATCCTGGGGACATAAATCGAGATATAGGTGTGGTACGATCCGGATATTTAAATCCATTGGAAAATTGGGTATTAAAATTTGCTTTTACGGAATAATACCAATTGCTTATGGTGTCCCTTTGATAACCAAATGTGGAGCTAAACCGGATCAGGTCATCCGTTTTCCGTATTTGTTGACCTTCCTGTACATTTATTCCATATCGAAAACGCAGTTCGTTGTCCCACTGGATATATCTAAATTTATAGTTTCTGGCAAAACTGGCATTGCCCAGGGCAGATATGGAATTGTCTCCCCCCGCATTCCAGTTTACAAAGGCTACTTCACTTAGGTTTAACCCAAGCTTATTCAATCGGGTCCAGAAAGAAGGTACACGAAATCTTTTGGGCTTCTCCGTAAGAGCCTTTGTTTTTTTAAACGACACCTCGGGAATAGTTAGATTAACGCCCCTAGGAATATTTTTTATCTTTTCTTGGATACGGCGAACCACAATAGTATCAACAACGGTCGTATCCACCACTATGCTATCCAATTGTGTGCCCGGAGGAACGGGATCCTGGGCCAGTAAAAATCCGATAGTGAAGCTAAAGGACAAAAGAAAAAAGGATAGGTTACGTTGGTTCTTGTTGCGCATCAAAAATTCTATTTAAAAGATTTCTTAAGGCAGTGGCGTCTATCCCTGCCAACTGATGGAGCTCATCTACTGTACCATGCTCTAAAAAAACATCATTTATGCCGAGGATATGAATTTTTTTATGAAATCCCATCTCATTGGCTTTTTCCAATATGGCACTTCCAAATCCTCCGGCCTTGCAACCATCTTCAACGGTTATAATATATGCGTAGTTTTGAAAAATGTGCTCTAGGCGATTTGTATCCAAGGGCTTTATAAAACGCATATCATAATGTCCTATTTGTTGGTCGTTATCGTTTTCATCAATAACCTTGCCAACCCTATTGCCTATAGTGCCCACTGAAAGTATCGCAATTTTACTTCCTTTTCTCAGTTCTCGGGAAGACCCGATCGTTATCTCTTGGAAGGGTCGTTTCCAATCCATAGTAGTTCCCCTACTTCTGGGATAGCGGATGGCAATGGGGCCGGTCATCGTCCCCAACTGCGCCATAAACATAATGTTACGAAGCTCCATTTCGTTCATGGGTGCAAAAATAATCACGTTGGGAATGCATCGCAAGTATGCAATGTCATAAACACCATGATGGGTTGCACCGTCCTCGCCAACAATACCGGAGCGGTCCAAACAGAATATTACGGGTAGATTTTGTAGGGCCACATCATGTATAACCTGATCGTAGGCACGCTGAAGGAAGGTAGAGTAAATATTACAAAAAGGAATCATGCCCTCTAAGGCCATACCGGCCGCTAGCGTAACTGCATGTTGTTCGGCGATTCCTACGTCAAAGGCCCTACTCGGAATCTCATCCATCATGTATTTTAAAGAACTACCGGTAGGCATGGCCGGTGTAATTCCCACAATTTTAGGATTCTTCTTGGCGAGCTCGACCAAGGTATGTCCAAAAACATCTTGATATTTCGGATACTCGTTTTTAATAGGTCTTGGAAGTATTTCCCCTGTGGATTTATCGAATTTTCCCGGGGCATGATAAGTCACCTGATTCTCTTCAGCTTTTTGCAGTCCTTTTCCCTTGGTAGTGATTATGTGCAACAATTTGGGACCAGGGACCAACTTTAACCGCGTCAATTCGTCAATTAGATTTGGCAAATCGTTACCGTCCACGGGTCCAGAATAATCAAAATTGAGACACTCAAAAATATTTTCGTCCTTGGCCGTACCCCTTTTTACGTTGGTCAGGTATTTTTTTAAGGCACCTACACTGGGGTCTATTCCAATGGCGTTATCATTAAGGATAATCAGAACATCAACATCGGTAACACCGGCATGATTCAATCCTTCAAAAGCCATCCCGCTGGCAATGGATGCATCCCCGATTACCGCAATATGGTTTTTATTCATTTCGCCTTTTAATCTAGAGGCCACCGCCATGCCCAGAATAGCTGAAATGGAAGTTGAACTATGCCCCGTTCCAAAAGCGTCATACTCGCTTTCTTCAATTTTAGGGAATCCACTGATACCGCCTAATTGCCTGTTGGTAATGAAACTTTCCTTTCGCCCCGTCAAAATTTTATGCCCATAAGCCTGGTGTCCAACATCCCAAATAAGTTTATCCTTGGGGGTATCAAAAACATAGTGGAGGGCAATGGTAAGTTCTACTACACCCAGACTCGCCCCGAGATGCCCTTCCTTGACCGCTACAATATCTATGATGAAATCCCTAAGCTCCTGGGCAAGCTGGGGTAGAGCGTCTATAGGAATCCCACGCAAGTCTTCTGGAGCATTTATTTGGGAAAGTATTTTCATTTTCGGGGACAAATGTACGGTAAAATGGTTGTGTGGCTCTTCACAATTTGACCCAAAATTGTACATTTGGCGCTATGGTTTTGCCTTTTGATGATATGTACTTTATGAAGAAGGCCCTGGAGGAGGCCCATATAGCGTTTGAGAAGGGTGAGGTGCCCATTGGAGCCGTTATCGTAACGCAGGAGAGGATTATTGCGCGGGCGCATAATCTAACCGAACAATTGAACGATGTTACGGCACATGCAGAAATGCAGGCGATAACCTCTGCAGCCAATTTTTTGGGAGGAAAGTACTTAACAAATTGTACCCTCTATGTGACCTTGGAGCCTTGTCAAATGTGTGCCGGGGCATTGTACTGGAGCCAAATTTCAAAAGTAGTGTACGGGGCTGAAGACCCTAAAAGAGGATTTGCAGCTATGGGAGCAAAACTACACCCGAAAACAGAGGTCCTTGGGGGGGTAATGGAAAATGAAGCTTCCGTTCTATTAAAACGCTTCTTTATTCAAAAAAGGAATTTGAACTAAGGGTTTGGTATTGTGATAAAAAACCCCGGCAGTACGCCAGGGTTTCAATTCCATTCAATAATACAATACTTATCTTAATACTTGCACTTGTGCAGCTACCATACCCTTTCTGCCTTCTTCTTCAACGTATTCTACTTTGTCGCCTTCGTTTAGCTCAACCCCATTCAATGCCGTAGCATGAACAAAGATGTCTTTTCCCGTTTCGTCGTTTGTAATGAATCCATATCCTTTGGAGTCATTAAAAAATTTTACTGTACCGGTCATTCAATTAAAATTATTTGTGAAAAAATGTTTGTCTCACTAAGGTATAATTTTTTTAGGCAAATCGGCTGGGATTCTCGGTCAAATATTGATAAAGTCATTGGTTTTCAGACTTTTCACTTTCTTTTCTTCGCATTTTTCGAATGTTTTCCTCGTTGAGCATATAATCCTTCATCTTTTTTCCCTTGCTCTCCTTTATCAAAAATAGGGGCATGGCAATAAGAAAAAGCCCAACTGTACCAAAGCCAATGAACTTGTTGCCCAATAAGGGTTCTTCCCCTTGGATGGAAAACCCATAAAAAATAGAAGCAAATGAAGCAATGGTAATAAGGATAATGACGTATTTCATCCACCTAAAATATTAAAAAGAATATGAATAGCTAATCTAATATCCTGTCCATTATCTTGTAAAGTTGATCAACTCGCGGCGGTAGGCGGTCAGCAATTTAGACTTGGACACAAAACCAAGATATTTACCTTCTTTAATTACCGGAAGATTCCAAGCCCCACTATCTTGAAATTTTCGCATTACCTTTTGCATCGAGTCCTCTCCGTAAAAAATATGCTCTGGAGGATTTCGCATAAAATTCCTGACCAGTGTCGTATCGTACATAGAAGTATCGAACATAAATTCCCGGATATCGTCCAACAATATGATACCGGCCAGGGCTTGTTTTTCGTCTACCACTGGAAAAATGTTGCGGGTAGATTTTGATACCGATTGGTGTAGCATATCACCCAAGGTCATATCAGGGGATACGGGTTTGAAATTTTTTTCAATAACATCATCCAATTGCATCAAAGTAAGCACCGCCTGGTCCTTGTTATGGGTCAATAGAGCTCCTTGTTGCGCCAATTCCCTGGTATAGATGGAATGGTCGATAGCATTCTTGGTAATTAAATAAGAAATAGAGGCCGTAATCATAAGTGGGACAAAAAGAACATAGCCTCCTGTGATTTCTGCAATTAGAAATATTGCGGTCAACGGGGCATGCAATACGCCGGCTATAAGACCGGCCATACCGATTAATGTGAAATTACTTTCGGAAACGGAGATTCCCAATCCCGAATGGTTTATCACTTTTGCGACAACATTGCCTAAGGCACTGCCCATTACCATGGTGGGGATAAATATCCCCCCGGCACCACCTGCCGCCAAAGTAGTGGTCATAGCTACGGCTTTGAAAATAGTAATGCCAAAAAGTAGCGCTATTACCACCCAAATATTTTCAATATAGGCATCAAATGGTGTTCTGCCCAAGGCAACTGTATGTTCACCATCCAAAAGGTTATTGATGAATCCAAAACCTTCCCCATAGAGGGGAGGAATAAAGTACAACATTACCCCTATGGCCAAACCGCCTACAAGCAATTTGTACTTTGGACTCCTGAAAGGCTTAAAGAGTTTTTGAATGCCAAAGTACATTTTGGTGAAATATATGGAGGCAAAAGCGGTCCCCACACCGAGAACAATATAGAACAGTGTATCCTTTACCTCAAAATCCTCTGTGATCGTAAAGTTAAAAAGGGCCTCGTTGCCTAAAAAGAAGTATGAGGTAAGTACGCCGGATATTGAGGCCAGTAAAAGAGGTAATACGGATAACATGGTCAAGTCTAGGCTAAACACTTCTACGGCAAAAATGATAGCGGCAATGGGAGACTGAAAAATAGAGGCAATAGCCCCAGCGGAGGCACAAGCGATCAATAAGGAACGGGTCTTGGTGTTGATATGGAACAACCGGCTCAAATTGGAACTGATTGCGGCCCCAGAGGCTACAGCTGGCCCTAAAAGACCAACGGAACCTCCAAAACCCACAGTCAGCGGAGCAGCAATCAATTGGGTATAAATATGTTTGGGCGCAATGATGCCTTTCTTTTTGGATAGTGAAAAAAGAATTGAGGAAACGGCATGTTGCAGTTTTTCCTTGTGTACAAATTTAACGTATAGATACACGAGTGCCAGACCGATTATGGGTAACACAAAATACATCCCATAGTTGGAAAAAAGGATGCCTCTTTCCAGGGAAGATTCTATAAAATACGTGATGTTCTTGAGGGTAACCGAAGCCAAACCGGCCAAAAGGCCAACTACCACACTAAGTATTTGGATAAATGTTTTGTTGGAGATGTGCTTATATCTCCAGACCAACACACGTTTTAATAGACTTTTCTTAGGGTAGGGCATTGCATCCATCCATTGACTAAGGGCAAAGGTATCCAATTTCCATTGAAGAAAACTGCAAAGCGTACCTCAGTGGGATCCCTAGTACTGCAACTGAAACTCGAAAGGTTCCGCCGATAGGAGTGCTCCGTTTTTGATTACATCGAATTGTAATACGTAGGTTCCTTCTGGTAAAATCTCTGTTGGAAAGGAAATCCACATAAAGCTTCCCCGGTGAAACGAATTTCTGATCGGGGGATCCTCAATGATTGTAAAACCCTCCTCGCAGCTATTTGCCAAAAACGAATTGACGTCATCGGTGTCATGGACCCTCTGATCTAATAGCGTGTAAGTTGGTGTGGTTATAAGCGGATTCTCTACACTTGTAATTTTAATCTGATATTCTTCAGGTTTATTAAAGTCGGTTTCTGTCCTAATTGATGAATCCCAAAAAAATCCCTGAAAAAGCAGTTTTGTCTTGTCCGTTTCACTACAGGGCACTATCTTTTGAAAATTCAGCACATCTATTTTTGGCTTCGGATTAAATAGACTAATGGTACCAAAACTACCGTTATAATAGTCATTGAATCGAAGTGTTAAAGTTGCTTCCAACTTTTCTTCATAGACGAACGGATCAAACAAGTTGGGCAATTCATCCGAAGGCATGATTAGTAGGGAATCCTTAGAGATAATGGTAACTTCCGTAGGAATACTGTCGTTTTCACTTTTGAAAAATGTAACAATACCATCTTTTACCTCGTTGTAGTTATCATCACCAAATATGTTGGTAATCAAGATACTATTGGGATTTTCTTCCCGTATAAACGTGTAATTAAAAGGGAGTGTTATAAAATCTATCTCTTCACCTTCCTTTACAAAATTGTTTACCTTGAATACGGGCTTTACGAGATAAGCAGTCCCACGATCAAGATTGTTGATTTCCACCACCTTTTGATTTTCAATGGGGGTTTCTAGAATATACCAGTCTTCATCGGTAACCTTCTTGTACCAAATTTCTGTTGCCAAATCCCCTCCATTTGTCGTAAGATTTGAATAGGTATATTGAAGCTCTATTGAAGTAGAGGTGATTTCACCAATACCGGAAGTCAATCCTTCCAGGTCTATTTTAGCCTCAATGGGCACGGTATCTGTACTGTTTTTGCTACAACTAAGGGATAGGACGGTAAATACTACTAAAATAGTTCTCATGGTACGCTGTTAAGTGTCCTGCCAAAGAATACGGGACTTTGTCCCAAACCCGGTTCAACTTACTAGGTTCGAAGTTTTAGCCCCAACTCATCCAACTGCTCTTGGTCAATAGGAGAGGGAGCATCGATCATTACGTCCCTACCACTGTTGTTTTTGGGAAAGGCAATAAAATCCCGGATGGTTTCCTGTCCGCCTAAAATTGCAACCAAACGATCCAGACCAAAGGCTATACCACCATGGGGAGGAGCGCCATATTGGAACGCATCCATCAAAAATCCAAATTGGGCGTGCGCCTCTTCTGGAGTAAAGCCCAAATGTCGGAACATGGTGGCTTGGACATCCTTGTCGTGGATACGGATGGATCCACCGCCAATTTCATTACCGTTCAAGACCAAATCATAGGCATTGGCCTTTACAGCTCCAGGATCCGTTTCCAATAATTCCAATTGACCTGGTTTTGGCGAGGTAAACGGATGATGCATGGCATGATAGCGACCCGTTTCCTCGTCCAGTTCCAACAAAGGGAAATCGGTGACCCAAAGCGGGGCAAATTCGTTGGACTTTCTAAGCCCCAAACGCTCCGCCATTTCCATACGCAATGCGCTTAGTTGGGCGCGGGTTTCATCGGTGCGGCCAGACAGTATACAGATGAGGTCACCGACCTTGGCCCCAACAACTTTCGCCCAATTGGCTAGGTCATCTTGGTCATAAAATTTATCTACCGATGATTTAAAGGTACCATCCTCATTACATTTTACATAAACCATTCCCTTTGCACCGATTTGGGGGCGTTTTACCCAATCTATCAATTTATCGATCTCCTTTCGAGTATATTCGGCACCATTGGGAACGGCAATACCACCTACAAATTCGGCCGAATTGAATACGTTGAAATGCCTATGTTGGGCGACTTCATTTAATTCACCCAGTTCCATGCCGAAACGGATATCTGGTTTATCGTTTCCAAAGCGCCTCATGGCTTCGTCAAAAGTCATTCTGGGAAAAGCATCTATTTCAACTCCGTTAATTTCCGCCAACAAATGTCGCGTAAGGCCTTCAAAGGTATTTAGTATATCTTCCTGTTCCACAAAGGCCATCTCACAGTCTATCTGAGTAAATTCGGGTTGTCTGTCCGCTCGCAAATCCTCGTCCCGAAAACATTTGACAATCTGAAAGTATTTGTCCATTCCCCCTACCATCAACAGTTGCTTAAAAGTCTGTGGCGACTGGGGCAAAGCATAGAATTGTCCTTCATTCATTCGGCTGGGCACTACAAAGTCTCGGGCACCTTCAGGTGTGGATTTTATCAAATACGGTGTTTCCACCTCAATAAAACCTTCCTCTGAGAGATATTTGCGTACCTCTATAGCTACCTTACTGCGAAAAATAAGATTGTCTTTGACCTGGTTTCTGCGAATGTCCAAATAACGATATTTCATTCTCAGATCCTCACCGCCATCGGTTTCATTTTCAATAGTAAACGGAGGTGTTTTGGACGTATTGAGAATGATAAGTTCATTCACCAAAACCTCTATATCCCCGGTAGGAAGGTTGGGATTTTTGGAAGCTCTTTCAATAACCGTTCCTTTCGCCTGGATTACAAACTCCCTGCCTAAATTCCTAGCCTTTTCCAATAAGTCCTTGGAAGTACGTTCTTCATCAAAGACCAATTGGGTAATACCATAGCGATCTCGCAAATCTACCCAGACTACAAAACCTTTATCCCTGGTCTTTTGAACCCAACCGGTAAGCGTAACCAGAGTATTGCTATGGGACTCCCTCAATTCACCGCAGGTATGACTCCTGTACATAATATTGTGGTTTAGGACGGCAAAGTTAAGAAGTATCCCTGTTTAAAGGATATGTATTTCGTCCCATTTTTCCCAAAAAAGGACGAAAAGAATCAAAAACTGATAAAAGTCATAAACATATATAAATGAGAGTGTTATATTCACAATGTAAATTTAATGTTAATTAAAAGTTATGCAAACATGTTTTTTGTGTAAAATAAATGTATCTTTGTAACGTTCATATTGAATAGATGCGAACTTAAATCCGATAATATTATGAAATTAATTACTACAGTATTGGCACTTATATTCAGCTTAGGAATCTGTGCCCAAGAAAATAAGCCCACTTTTGAAAAGGAAGGTGATTTAACGAAGGCCACGTATTTTCACGATAATGGCGAGATAGCACAAACCGGCTATTTTTTAGCAGGAAAACTGCACGGACAATGGACGATGTTCGATGAAGCCGGGAAAAAAATAGCAAAGGGAAACTATGAAATGGGCAAGCGGACCGGAAAATGGTATTTCTGGGAAGGGGAAGTCCTCAAAGAGGTGGATTTTGCGGATAACAGGATTGCCAGTATAATAGAATCCTCGGATACAAAACCCGTTGTTATAAACTAATACGAATTTACGAGGTGAAATAGAAGCGGCCCCGATAAGGGGCCGTTTCTATTTAGCGTAAGAAGAGATTTTACTAAGCAGCAACTTCCAGCTCTTTTTCATCACTTACTTTGGTCGTTTTCCCGGTTCCCCATATCCGTACCTTAATGCGGTAGGTGATATTGAATAGTACGGGAACTATGATCAAGGTAAGGAAGGTAGCCACTATCAATCCAAAAATAACCGTCCAAGCCAATGGACCCCAGAAAATTACATTATCCCCACCCATATAAATTTTGGGATTAAATTCAGAGAAAAGGGAGAAGAAGTCGATATTCAAACCAATGGCCAACGGAATCAGGCCTAGGACAGTAGTAATGGCGGTCAAGATTACAGGACGTAACCTCGCCTTACCTCCTTGTACAATTATTTTAGTAACCTCCTCCATACTCAACAAATCCTTGTCATCCATACCCAACTGAACTTTCTTACGGTCGATCAATATCTGGGTATAGTCAAGAAGTACCACCCCGTTGTTGACCACGATTCCGGCTAGGGAAATAATACCCATCATGGTCATCATAATTACAAAAGGCCAACCGGTCAACATTAATCCGCCAAAGACGCCGATGAAGCTCAAGAAAATAGCAATCATAATAATAAGCGGTTTGGAAATGCCCCCGAACTGGAAAATTAAGATAAGCATAATCAATCCCAAACCACCAAAAAATGCTCCGACCAAAAATTGCATTTGTTTGTTCTGTTCTTCAATTTCACCTGTAAAGTCTATTTTCACTCCTTCCGGAATACCATTGAAATTCTTCATTTCTTCTTGGACCTGAGCTACTACCTCGGCCGGATTGCCCCCTGCCTTTAGTCCGGAATATACGGTAACCACGCGATTCCCGTCCCTGTGTTTAATAGCACTGAATCCGGAGGAATTTCGTTGTTGGGCCACAGCCGACACCGGTACTTCCTTGATCTGCCCGCTTGCTTGATCTCTAAAAATGATATTTTGATTGAACAGGGCATTCTTATCGAACCGAATACTTTCATCAAATCGGACATTAATATCGTAATCTTCACCATCCAATTTGTAGACCCCTGCTTTCTCACCAAAAAGCGAACGTCGCAACTGGGTACCCACTTGTCCCACGGCAACACCAAGTTCCCCTGCCTTTTCACGGTCAACAACCACTTGTACCGAGGGTTTACTTTTGTTCACGTCAATTTTCAGTTCTTCTATAAAAGGAATGCTCTTGGTATTGATGAAGTTCCGGATTTCCTCCGCGGTGCTGATCAGTTGATCGTAATCTTTTCCTTCCAATTCTATGTTTACCGGATAACCGGCCGGTGGGCCGTTATAATCTTTTTCAACGGAAATGGTAACTCCGGGATAAATACCTTTTAGATTATCCTGAATGGCACCCCGTAGTTCCTCGGTATCCAGTCCGTTCCGGTATTTGTATTCACGCATGGAAACCGTCACTTTGCCCCTATGAGGCATTTCGGCGGAGGAACCTCCATCCGTCTGGGGGTTTCCTGCACCCTCACCAACTTGGGAAACCGCGGATTCTACTAAATAGCTTTCTTCCCCATTTCGATACTGTGGCCTATTGACTACCTCATATACCCTTTTTTCAACACTCTGGGTCAATTCATTCGTTTTTTCGATTGAAGTGCCTTGCGGATATTCAATATATACATAGATTTCATTTGGGGTATTGTCCGGGAAGAATTCGATTTTTGTCCGTCCCGCTCCTATGGACATCCCGAAGAGCATAAAGGTTGCCACCAATAAGAAAACGGTAATACCAAAATACCAGTATACATTTCCTCCTTTTAAGGCGTGCTTTATCTGCTTCTCGTAAAAGTTCTCGAATCGTGGCATAATCCTATTCTGAAATCGGTTGGCCCCTGGTTTCAGGAAGTACTTGTATACCCAGAACATTATAGCGGTGAAAACTATGACCGTACCGAGCCCGCGAACTGTACCACCCACAATGAAAATAAAAATACCGATGGCTACCAAAATACCCGTGGTCCGTATCAATTGCTTCAGGTCGAGTTCCTTTTGACCGGTTTCCATAAACTGGGATACCAGCATGGAATTCATGAAAATGGCTACGAACAATGAGGATCCCAGAACAACGGACAACGTCAGCGGAAAGAAAATCATGAACTGACCAAAGATTCCGGGCCATAATCCCAGTGGGACGAAGGCAGCGACCGTGGTCACCGTGGAAATGATAATGGGAAAAGCGATTTCCCCAATACCTTTCTTGGTGGCTTGGACCCGTGACATGCCCTCGCCCATTAAACGATATACATTTTCCACGACCACAATACCATTATCCACGAGCATTCCCAGACCCATAATCATTCCGAACAGGATCATCGTATTGAGGGTATTCCCAAATAGATTCAATATGGTGAACGAAATGAACATGGACATTGGGATGGCAAAACCGACAAAAAGGGCATTGCGAAATCCAAGGAAAAACATCAATACGGTTACCACTAGGATAATCCCGAAAATAATGTTGTTCACCAAATCATCCACTTGGTTCAAGGTTCTTCCCGAAGAATCATTGGCGATGGAAATATTAAGATCGGCCGGATAATAATTCTCCTTTGCCTCTTTTACGAGCTCCCGGACTTTGGTGGTAGCCTCGATCATGTTTTTGCCCGACCGTTTTTTAATATCAAGCATAACCACACTTTCACCAAATTCCCGGGCGTAAGTGGTTTTTTCCTCTTCATCGAAGGAGACCGTAGCAATGTCCTTCAGGTACACTGCCCCATTCTCGGATTTAACGACAAAATCATTCAGCTCCTGGGGATCATCTACTTCCCCGAGTATACGAATGGTCCTGCGCTGCTCACTGGTCTTTATGTTTCCGGCAGACATCGTCATATTGCCATTGGCAATGGCGTTTATTACATCTTGAAAGCTTACTCTGGCGGCCATCATTTTGTAAACGTCCACCGCAACTTCGACCTCTTTTTCCTGTGCCCCCCTAATATCTACCTCCTTGATTTCTTGAAGGTTTTCTATTTCATCCTCTAGATACTCTGCGTATTCCTTCAGCTTTTCAACAGGGTAGTCTCCAGTGAAATTAACGTTCATTATGGGAAAGGACTCTGCCAAGTTAAGGTCAAAGATATTGGGCTCCACTTTGGCGCCATTAAAAGTGGGCCAATCCTCACTTGCCTTTTCAACGTCTACTTCGTCCTTAACGTTCTGTTTGGCCTGCTCTACCGTAATCTCTTCGTCAAATTCCACGGTAATGATGGAATAGTCTTCCTGAGAAGTAGAAATGGTCTCTACGACATTGCTCAGGTTTTTTAGTCGATCTTCCAAGGGATCTGTAACAAGCCGTTCCATATCCTCGGCCGTATTTCCAGGAAACAAGGTGCTCACATAAATTTTAGTTTCCACAATTTCCGGGAAATCCTCTCGTGGCATGGCCTGATAGGCCTTAAACCCTACCCAAAGGAAGATAGCAATCATTACATAGATAACCGAAGGGTTGTCTATGGCCCAGGAGGATAACCTAAACTCTTTGTTGGCGTTTTTCTGTTGTCTACTCATCGCTTTGCTAGTTCAATATTTTTACATTTTGCCCTTCCTTGATGTTTCGAGCTCCTTCCTCGATCAATAATTCTCCTTCCGCAATCCCGGAAAGTACCTCGACCATTCTACCCTGGGCCAGTCCGGTCTCAATTATCCTCCGATTGGCCGTGGCTTTGTCTTCACCCATTTTTTCCGCAACGTATACATATTGTTGCCCTTCGGCATTTTCGGAAATAATGCCCTGGGGGATTAGGATGGCCGATTCATTGGTATAATCGTTAAGACTCACCTTGGCAGTTAGATTCGGCTTTATATGACCGTTTTTGTTGGGAACCGATATTTCAACTCGAAAGGCCCTATTGCCGGGATTGATGAAATTTCCGGTTTGTCTTATCGTCGATACCACGGTATCTCGTAGGACTGGAAAGAAAACCTTGGCTTTCTTTCCTTCTTGAACACCGCTAAGATAATTTTCAGGAACGTCTACCTCCACGTACATGTCCGATAAGTTAACAATACGGAATACTTCGGAACCTACCCCAGGAGCCACTACCGTTCCCTGATCTTTTATGACATCATCGATAATTCCCGTAAAAGGGGCCCTAATCGATGACTTTCCCAGTTGGCTTTTTGCTTGGTTGACGGCACTCTCAGCTGCTTCATAATTGGATTTGGCCTGCAAGTACTGTATCTCTGAACCTATCTTTTGGTCCCATAGCCTTTTTTGCCGCTCAAAGGTGGTTTGGGCCAATGCAGCCTGAGTTTTCAATTGTGCCAATTGACTTCCCACGCCCCCATCATCTATGGTGGCCAACAACTGTCCTTTTCTAACTTTGTCCCCTTCCTTAACATAGACTTTTTGGAGGGTGCCCGACATCTCTGGGTAAATCAAGACATTTTGTTTTGTTTTTACATTGCCTTGAAGTTCTAAAAAGTGATTGAATTTTTCAGGGGTAGCGGTTAAAGTTGTAACCAGCGGTAGATTTTCCTCACCGGATTTAACCGCAATTACAGAATCCAAAAGCTTAATGCTGGATTCCAATTCCTTTTGTTTTCCGGCAATTTTTGTTTTTTCCGCACGTAGGGATTCAAGATTCCCTTCTGCGATCAAAGCCTCAAGAGATTGTTCGCCAGAACCCCCACAGGCCACAATCATCAGGACGGACACTAAAACATATATTGTCTTTTTCATTTTTTAAGGTTTATAGTTGATACGTTAAATACTTATTCGTTTATAATGGTTTCCAGATCGGTTTTCCTATTGATGACATCTACCATGGATTGAAGATAGCCTTGTTGTGCGTCATACAATTGAGTCTGTGCCTGCCTCAGTTCAAAACTACTGGCTATACCTTCGGAATACTTGATTTGGTTTTTGTTTTCGATACGTTCCGCCAATCGCAAATTTTCCTTGGCCGTTTCATATTCTTCGGTGGCAAAGATGAAATCACTTTTTGCCCTTTCCCATTGCAGTCTTATCTGTTCTTCCGCTTCCGACAATTGCGTCTTGGCTTTGTCAAAGGCAATTTTTGCACGTTGGGTACTTGCGCTTCTGCCCAAGGAGCTGAATATGGGAATGGTAAGGTCTACGCCAAATGTTGAAAATTCAAACCAATCCTGATCACTATTAAAAAATTCAAAATTATTCCCAAAAGCGGATGTGCCATAGTTGATGAAAGCGTTCAATGTTGGCAATGCCTTGCTTTTGGCCAATTTTAATTCGTAGAAACGTTGTTCATTAAGGTTCTGGACCAATTTGTAATCCACATTGTTCTCGATATTGAAATCGGATTCCAAAAGCGCAAACTGTATCTGGCTTTGTGTCAAGTTGTCCAGATTTTCTTCCAGTTTGGTGGGCGCATCTATATCTATGCCCATGATAAGATTCAGCATTTGCAACGTAATCTTTTCGAAACGTATGGCATTCTTCAGTTGGTTCTCAACCGAAGAAAGCGTTATTTCCAATTGCTCCACACTTTCCTCGTCCCCTAGACCATTTTCAAAGAGTTTTTGTGTTTCGTATAAATTTTTCTCCAAGGTGGCCTTGTTCTTTTCGGAAATTTCTACGCTTTCTTGTGCCAGCAAAACATTACCGTAAGCTTCCACTACTGCTTTCCTGACATCTAAATCGGTCTTTTCCTTATTATACTCGCTGTACCTTAAAAAAGCCTTGGTGGCCTGTACGCCCACGATATAGGATCCATCGAATATCTGCTGCTTCAAGGTTCCCGTAGCGATAATCTGCTGGGGCACACCAAAGACCACCGGTGTAAATGTGCCGGGTTCCCCATCCGGGAAAAATTCAGAGGGTATTAAAGAAACCGGTTGCTTCAATTGATTTTGATAATTTACGGTCCCATCGATTTGGGGAAGCCCAGATGCTATGACTTCCCATTTTTGTTTTTGGGCGTCGGTTAGATCCCTATTGGCATTAATGGAGCTATAATTGTTTTCCATGGCAAAGGCAATGGCCTCTTCCAAGGAAAAGCTATAGGTCTGTTCCACCTGTTCCTGTGAATATGCAAATGTACTGGCACAAAGTGCAAAGAACACTATAAAAAGATTCCTCATCTATTCCTGGTTTGAGTTGATAATTGCATTCAATATTTTTCGCCCCTTGGGCGTTACGATACCTCTAATATGATATTCCAAATAATTGTCCATTAAAGATTCCGTTGGAAACTTTTCTATTGGGAAAAGATTATGGTCCTTTATACTGGTAACCCCGAAAAAGTAAATCCGCGCAACAAAACCGATATCCAGATTTTCCCGGTATATGCCTTGTTCCATTCCCCTTTTAATGTTGTCTAAGACACGGTCCTGCATCATTTCGAATTGCTTTTGCTTGATGTTTTCGTGAATTTTGGGATAATATTTTTGCAGTTGATACTGCGGGGAAGACTTTTCGCCCTTTAAATGAAGCATCAGGAATTTTTTGATTTCATAGATTTCCTCAATTGGATTCTTTTTTAGGGAACAGATGTAATCTATACCCTCGGATACGCCACAAAAAAGATGAAAAGTGCTATCTTCTATGAGTTTTGTCTTATTGTCATAATGGGTGTAGATGGTTTTTTTAGAGATACCCATCTCGTTGGCCAAGTCGTCCATAGTAACGCTTTTGAACCCTAGGTTCAAGAACATATCCGTAGCCTTTTCTAAGATTTCTTCCTTCATAATAAGGCCGCAAATATACACTGGGAAACTTAAAACACATTAAAAGTTTCCAAAGTTTTGCAATTATTTAACATTGCCACTGACAGATATCATTGTTCCTCTTGTTTTTTTCGCTCCACATACTCCTTATAGGCATTTTCGCCTTCTTCTTTCCAGTAGCTGTCATAATATTTCCATTCTGAAAAATCATTTCTTGAGCCCCGGCACTCAATGGATTTCCATTTTCTTCCGGACTTTGATTTGCTTTTCGAATGGTGGCCTCCAAAGCTTCCAAAAAGAATTTTCGCCAACGCCAGAATACCAACGGCTTGCCAGTAAGTAATTTTGGTCAAACCAAAAATATCCGGCATTAGCCAATTCCAAAGCCACATGATGATATAGCCAAAGAGAAACACAAAAACTATGGCGGCTGTAATGGCGAAAAATACCTTGAATGCTTTGGTGACTTCTTTTTTTACTTTGGTCTTTACGACACGTTCTACATGATCTTCCATTTTTTTACATTTAATTATTGTTGTTTTTTTCTGATTTTAATTGTGTCAATAACAGTGCTAGGGCACGATGGCGCCTAGACATCAATGTTCCCTGGGGAACCCCGGTTTCATCGGACAGTTCCCTGTAGCTATAACCCTCAAAATCCACGGCCAATAAAATATCGCGATAATCAGGCTTTAAATTGAAGATTGCCCGTTTCAACTCGTTTTTCATATGATCTGAATAGGCATTGTCCGTTTTGCCGTAGAACACTTCCGCAAACTCCATAAACCGATCTTCTATTTCGCTTTCCAAACGTGTTTCGGACTTTTTGGTGCGCATTAGGTCAATAATCTTATTGCGTATGGAATTGTACACGAAACCAGCAATATTTTCAATAGGCGAAAGATTATCGGCCCTAGAAAAAAGCTTAAGGGCAACGTCCTGCACAATATCCTCGGCATCCCTATCCGCCGCATTATCTATTCGCGATTTTACATAGAATCTCAGCGAATGATATTCGTCGTTGAAAAAGGTTTTTAACTTGGTATAGTTTTCGGTATTCGAAACCATTCGAAAGTGAGTTATTGGAAAACTTCAATTATATAGACGAAGGTTTTCTAATCTATTGCACTTTATTTCACTTATTCACTACTATTTCCGGGGTGCACTGCATAAGATGTTGGCAATAGGTGTATTTTTGGGGAAAATTGTTACAATGCAATCCATAGAATTCTATCGTTCCGAGTTCATTTCGTATTTGGAAAAGAGAGTAGAGACTCAGGAGCCCAGAAACCTATATGAACCTATTACCTATATTCTGAATTTGGAAGGCAAGCGTCTACGTCCTGTTCTGGTTTTGATGGCCGCGGAAATCTTTGAAGTCGATTATAAAAAGGCTTTGGATGCAGCACTTTCTGTAGAAGTTTTTCACAATTTTTCATTGGTGCATGACGATATTATGGACCGGGCCCCGTTACGTAGGGGCAAACCTTCGGTACATGAAAAATGGAATATAAATACCGGAATTCTCTCAGGTGATGCCATGCTCATTGTTGCCTATCAGTTATTTGAGAATTATGAAAACCCAATGTTCAGGGATTTGGCAAAACTTTTTAGCAAAACAGCCTTGGAAGTTTGTGAGGGCCAGCAATATGACATGGATTTTGAGGAAAGGGACGATGTGACCATTCCCGAATACCTGAAGATGATCGAGTATAAAACGGCGGTACTTGTCGCGGCTACCTTAAAAATGGGTGCCATTGTGGCCAAAGCGCCAAAGGATGCGCAAGATGCGGTCTATGATTTTGGACTTAATCTAGGAATCGCCTTTCAAATAAAGGACGACTTTTTAGATGTCTTTGGTGATTCGGAGACCTTTGGTAAGCAAGTAGGAGGTGACATTATTGAAAATAAGAAGACATTCCTATACCTAAAAGCATTGGAATTAGCTAAACCGGAACAAAAAAAGGAGTTATTGGACCTGTATTCCATTAGACCTGAAGACCCCACTGCCAAAATCAATTCCATTAAGGAGATTTTCATCGATAGCGGTACGGCCAAAATTACGGAAACAGCTATTGAGGGCTATACCCAAAGAGCGTTTAAAAGTCTCGAAAGGCTGGATGTTCCCACCGATAAAAAGGCTTCACTACAGCAATTTGGTGAAAATTTAATGCGCCGCCAAGTTTAAAACAATCGTTTAAGGAGTGCCTTGGTAAACGGAATTTTTGGACTTCCCCAAATATTTCCCAAGTCTTCCCAAATGTTGGTTTCTTCATCAAGGAACTTAAAGACCTGTTGGGGCGTCCTATTTTTGAAAAGAGCTTCAAACACCTTAAATCCTATGGCATTGTTATCCTTTAGTACATCTAAAAACAACAAATCGTAATACCAAAATCTATTCTTAAAACGAAATGTGTTCAGGGGCTTACCGGTTTTCAGAAACTCCAAAAGAATGGGAACCTTTTTGGATGTACTCATAAAAGTGTAACCCGTGCTGGGTTTGGCCCAACCGCCCGCTGTTCCTATATGGTAAATCTTTGAGGTATTATGTTCACTAAAATTATAACAGGTCATGGGAATATTACCCTTTTCTGTTTCCATAATCTCAAAATCGGGACTCTTCAACTTAGATTTTAGATAGTCTACCAGGGCGTCTTTGTAGTCTTCCTCTGGAAGCAAATCCTCGGAGAATAGGGTATACTCCACTAGGGCTTCGGTCTCCGAGAAAGGTAGGACATAAATAAATCGAGTATTACCTTGTTGCGGAACTGAAAAATCCATATAGGTAGCTTGATTCACATCAAAAATAGGACGAGTGGTTCGCAAAAACCACCCAAGGAAATGCTGTTGTAGTACCGGATACTTCTTTTGCCCGGTAGCCATCCGATAGTCAAAAATACTGTTAAAGACCTGCTTTCCCCTATATTCCTTTTTTTCCGTAATCACCCTTACCACGTCCTTTCCTTCTTGAATTTTTGACACCTTTTCCTGGCTGAATATAATATTTGGGAAGCTCGAAATCCGACTGAAGTATGACGTATAAAAATCGATACCCTTGATCATTTTATAGGAATATGGCGCAATAGGAAACCGTTCGGAAAACCGTTGTCCGGAAAAATAAATATGGTCCCAGGTTTGGTGTACAATATCATCAAAATGGCCTGGTCCCTTTTCCCAAAAACACCAGGTGCGGTCATTGATTTTTTTGGCGTCCTTGTCCAATACTAAAATCGATTTATCCCTAAAAAAGACATCCCTGCCCATGGCCTCGGCCAACATAAGACCTGCGGCTCCCGCACCGATAATGATGTAATCAAATAGTGTATTTTCTTTTTGCAAGTGCCCGTTTTGCCTTTAAAAGTATGGAATATCCTCTGTTTGGCAATACTTCGGTTCGGCTTAGTCCTTTCTTTTTAATCTACTTTCCTGGGCTTTTGGTCGGAGGCGGGTAATCTTAAGTATAATCGATAGCACATTCCGAAAAACCCAGGAGACCTATAGCTGGCCCATAGATATATGTAGGGTCGGAAAAATACGGGCCGTTGGTTTTTTTAAGGAAAGCGGGACTTTACATTTCAGTGTGTACCAGACCTTCCAATAAGCTCACAGGTTTAGTGTTCTACTCATACCGACAAAAGGGACAAAAACCTGGGAAATGCAAGGAGAATAGATAATTAGATTTCTTTTTAATTATAGCAAAACAAATTTTTAGTGTTGTCTAAAAATTTGTTTTTACATATAAAAATGTATTTTTGTATAAAATGAAATTTGAATGACACTTTCGGAGGAAGACTAT
Organism: Ulvibacterium sp.; assembly: GCF_028285715.1. GTDB lineage: Bacteria > Bacteroidota > Bacteroidia > Flavobacteriales > Flavobacteriaceae > Ulvibacterium. The sequence goes on along the minus strand of NZ_JANQOO010000010.1, from coordinate 411,671 downwards.
ATTAAAACCATTTATCACTTGAGCAAAGGGGAGCTTACCAGTGTATCCACCAATTCCATTGCGGAACAAATGGAGACCAAACCTTCTTCGGTAACGGATATGGTCAAAAAACTTTCGGAAAAGGGACTGGTCAATTACAAAAAATACAAAGGGGTATACCTAACCGAGTTCGGTACGAAAACGGCTTTGACCTTGGTTCGAAAGCATCGTCTTTGGGAAGTATTCCTAGTCGAAAAATTGGACTTTTCATGGGATGAGGTACATGACGTTGCGGAGCAGTTGGAACACATAAAAAGTGAAAAATTGGTGGATCGTTTGGATAAGCATTTGGGATATCCGCAAGTTGATCCCCACGGGGACCCCATACCTTCAAAGGAAGGCGAATTTAAGAAAGCGATCAAAAAACTATTGAACGAAGTACCCATTGGAGCAGAGGGAATATGTGTCGGGGTCAAGGATTCCACACCCCCCTTCCTAAAATTCCTGGACAAGAACAATATCGCCTTGGGCGATGCCATACAGGTCTTGGACAAGGAGGAGTTCGATGGCTCGCTACATTTAAAAATTAAAGGCCGGGATATTCATATTTCCGAACAGATTGCAGCCAATCTCTATATTAAAATTACAGAATAGCTATGCAACAGGTAATCGATTATTTTGAATCCATAAACCCAATTTTAGCAGCGCTTTATGCCACTTTGTTTACATGGGGGCTTACGGCATGTGGTGCCGCCCTGGTTTTTTTGTTCAAGGGAATGAATAGGGCCCTTTTGGATGGGATGCTAGGTTTTACCGGTGGGGTTATGGTCGCTGCGAGTTTTTGGAGTCTTTTGGCCCCTGGGATAGAGATGAGTCCAGGGGAGGGCTTTGTAAAAGTGATTCCTGCGGCCATTGGTTTTTTGTTTGGGGCCATTTTTATCTATGGATTGGATAAAATTCTACCTCATTTGCATATCAATTTTAAGGAAAGCGAGGCCGAAGGTGTTAAGACCCCTTGGCACAGGACCACCCTACTTACCTTGGCCATAACCCTACATAATATTCCTGAAGGTTTGGCCGTAGGGGTACTCTTTGGAGGTGTGGCAGCGGGGTTTGAGGGAGCCAGCATTGGTGGTGCAGTAGCACTGGCCTTGGGCATAGGCTTACAAAATTTCCCGGAAGGTTTTGCAGTGGCTATGCCACTACGCCGTCAAGGCTTAAGCCGTTATAAGAGTTTTCTTTACGGTCAGGCCTCGGCTATCGTTGAGCCCATAGCTGGGGTTTTGGGAGCATGGGCCGTATTGACCTTCCAGCCTATTTTGCCTTATGCGCTCTCGTTTGCAGCTGGGGCCATGATATTCGTGGTGGTAGAGGAGGTAATCCCCGAAACGCAGCAAGACAGATATACGGACATTGCCACTATGGGTTTTATCGGGGGTTTTATTATTATGATGACGTTGGATGTGGGATTGGGATAAAACCTTATTCCCCTATTAGCCCAAAAGCGCCTTTGGCCAAAAACTTGCCGTTGGCATCCAATTTTTCAATGTTCCCAATAGCGGTATGACCGGCATGGGTCTGCCCTATTTGTACTTGCAGTTTCCTGAATTGATAATTGCCATCATTCTCGGAAACAAGGAGAAGTGCGTAGGTCTTGTCATCAATGGTCACAATAGCCTCCGAGGGAAGGGCAGGGGCCCGGTCTTCATCCGTAACAATGTCCGCCTCAACAAACATTCCCATTAGAAATCTGTTTTCCTTCTCGTTTTTTAGATGCGCATGGACTTGAATGGTACGATTCTCATTTATGGTCGTACCTACTAAATATACCTCTGCTTCGAAGGTCTCGTCCGAAGCTTCGGGAATCCTAAAATGTATGGGCTGTCCTTTCTCCACTTGCATAATGTCCTTTTCAAAAACAACCAATTCTAGATGAATATGTTCATTGTTCACAATTTCCAAAATAGGGGAAGAAGGAGATACGTAGACACCTTTGGATACCCATATTTTAGTAATGCTGCCTGATACAGGGGCATAGAGTGAAGTTGTAGCCGTGATATTCCCGTTTTCTACTTCTAATGGAGAAATATTCAGCATTTTTAATTGTTTTTGCAACCCATTATATCGGGCTTGAGCGGTTTTAAATTCACTTTCCGTCCTTAAATAGTTCTTTTGGGAGGAAATTTTTTCCTCAAAAAGGATTTTGTGTCGGTCGTATTCGGATTTCAGATAGACTAATTGCTCCTTTACTTCCAGATATTCTTGTTGCAGGGCAATAAATTCAGGATTTTCCAAAGTAACCAAAAGCTGGCCTTTGTTTACCTTGTCCCCAATTAAAAGTGGTGTTTTTTTGATGTAACCACCCATCATCGCATTTACAACCGCCATATTTTCGGGAGGGACATCTATTCTACCATTGGTACTTACGGTCATTGGAAAGGATTTTTCCTCCAAATGGCCCAACTCCATCCCATTTTTCTTAAACTGTTCCCTAGTTACGATAAATTCGTTGATAACCGTTTCCACATTCTCTTCGGAGGCCCCGGTACTTTTGTTTTCCCCACAGCCCAAAGTATTTAAAAGGGCCAGGGTAACGAGCGATATATAGGGTAAATGTTTCATAGATAAAATTTTAAAGGTTTAGATAGTTAAGTTTGATGGCCGTTTGGTTAAACAGGTCGAGATTATCCAAATAATCCAACTGTATTTCATAGGCATTTTCCAAGCTAAGTATATACTGGAAGAAATCGATTTCTCCGTTTCTAAAACTCGATTCCGAGGTCTTTAAAAGTTCTTCGGAGAGCTGATTTCCCTCCTTTTCATAATATTCCAAGGCTTTCATATGCGCTTTGTATTGGGCCATGAGTTCGTCATAACGGGCACTAAATCGAATTTTATATTCCTTGGATTCTTCTACGGCTATTTCCTCGGCTATCTTGCTGGATTTTATCCTTGCCGATTGACCGCTAAAGAAAAGGGGAATCTTAAGCCCTAATTGATAACCTATCAATGTGCCGTTTAGGTTAGGTGTGGTACCCTGAAAGTAGTTAAGGCCAATATCCGGTAGCAATTGTTGTGTGGCCAGGCTCCGTTCCGCTTGCATCAAAGTCGCATTGTTTTCATAATATCGGAGCTCGGGACTTAGGGCCATCTGGGGAGAATGCAAAACAAATTTGGTCAGTGGTATTAGGGCAATTGTCGGAAGGGAATCGGTCTGAATTACTCTTCTCAGGTTTGTCCTTGCAATGGCGATTTCCTGAATGGCACGTTCCAAACGAATAGTCATTTGTTGTTGTTTGGACTGTGCTGTAATCTTTTCTAGATAATTGGTTTCCCCCAGTTCAAAACGGCGTTGTGCCATTCGGGAGGAACTTCGGTAGAGGCTATCCAATCGTTTAAAAATAGCTTCCTTTTCCTTGGCATACAGGTAGGTGTAATATGTGGCGACCACTTCACGTTTTATAGTTTTTTGTACGATTTCGTAATGGTTTACCGCCATTAAGGCGCGAGCCTTATTTCGACGTTTTTCCGCGAAATACACGGTTGGGAACAGAAAATCTTGCTGTATTCCAAAAACACGAAGGGGCTCGTTCGTCAGCGTAAGGTTATTTTCGTCATATTGATAATAGATCTCGGTCTTATTAAAATCGAAGGCACTGGATATCAACGCGTCGGACTGTTCAACGTGTAATTTGGCCGCTTTTAGACCTGCATTGTTTTCCAGGGCTATTGATAACAAATCATCCAAGACCAATGGTCGTTCTTGAGCCCTTGCCATAGTGGGCAACAGGATTCCTGTCAACAACAGCATTACCTTGTTTCTTGTCTTCCGTTTTTTTGGGAGATTGGTTTTCGTGCCGCTAAAAATAATATACAGTACGGGTAGCACTATCAAGGTCAATAGCGTGGCCGTGACCAGCCCACCAATGACCACCGTGGCCAATGGCCGTTGCACTTCGGCCCCGGCACTGGTAGATACCGCCATGGGCAAAAAACCCAGGGACGCCGCCGAGGCGGTAAGCACCACGGCGCGTAATCTATCCTTTGTTCCTTGTTTTACAAGTGCTTCCATAGTTTTAAAAGATTGGTGTCCGAGTTCCTTAAAATGTTCCAATAGCACAATTCCGTTAAGCACTGCAATTCCAAAAAGAGCAATAAATCCCACTCCCGCCGAAATGCTGAAGGGCATACTCCTCGACCACAACAAAAGTACGCCACCCACCGCCGCCAAAGGAATAGCGGAAAAGATGAGCAAAGCTTCCTTAACGGACCTGAAGGCAAAATACAAGAGGATAAAAATCAATAAGAGGGCAATAGGCACGGCCACCCAAAGTCGGGTTTTGGCACTTTGTAGGTTCTCGAATTGCCCGCCATAGGTGATGGAGTACCCAACGGGTAACTGCAAATTTTCGTCGATTAATCGACGCACATCGTTCACCACGGATTGCAGGTCTCGATTACGTACGTTAATACCTACCACGATACGCCTTCGGGTATCGTCCCTGGAAATTTTGGCGGCCCCCTTTTGATAACTGATATCCGCCAGTTCCCTTAACGGAATTTTTCCCCCAGCGGGTAGGTCCACATACAGATTTTTGAGATTATCGATGTCTTTTCTTTGCCGTTTGTCCAACCGCACCACCAGTTCAAACCGTTTTTCCCCCTCATAGACATTACCTACGTTGCGACCTGCAAAGCCCATGGCCACCATGTCGTTCAAGTCGGCAATATTAAGCCCATATCGTGCTATTTTAGTCCTGTTGTATTTTACGTTCATCTGAGGAAGACCCACTATTTTTTCTACGGAAACATCGGCTGCTCCTTTCACGTTTTGGATCAGGTCCTTTATTTCGTTGCCCTTTTTACTTAGGATATCCAGATCTTCCCCAAACACTTTAATGGCAATATCTGCCCGCACGCCTGTAATGAGTTCATTAAATCGCATTTCTATGGGTTGTGTAAACTCTACCTCCATCCCTGCGATTACACTCAGGGCTTCCTTAAACTTTTCGGCCAATTCGTCCTTGGTCCTTGCGGAGACCCATTCGTTTTTGGGCTTTAGGATAATGATGATATCACTTTCTTCCATGGACATGGGATCCGTTGGGACTTCGGCCGCACCAATACGGGTTACTACCTGCTCCACTTCCGGGAAATTCTCGAGCAGGATGGTTTCGATTTGTGTGGTAATCTCCACGGTCTTTTCCAATGAAGTACCTGTTTTCAGTATGGGCTGTATTACAAAATCGCCCTCGTCCAAAGTTGGCACGAATTCCCCCCCCATTGAACTAAATAGAATTCCGGCCAGCACAAGCAATCCTCCTGAAATTCCAAGCACCCATCTTTTACTGCGCAAGGCCCAATCGATTACTGGCTCATATCCCCTGTTCAGTAGGTTCATTAACCGTACAGAAATATTTTTTTCAGCGGTTTTGGAAGGCCTCAAGAAAAGTGCCGCAGCTACTGGGACATAAGTAAAACATAGCACAATGGCACCAATAAGCGCAAAACTAAACGTAAGCGCCATGGGTTTGAACATTTTACCTTCCACCCCGCTTAGGGAAAGGACAGGAATAAACACGATGAAGACGATAAGTTGACCAAAAATGGCAGAATTCATCATTTTGGAAGTACTGCTCTCGGTAATGGCATCACGTTTTTTCTGTCGGTCGTTTTTAGAAAGCGCGACTAGTTGTGAACGTTGTTGGGTAATCTGAAAGGCAATGAATTCCACGATAATAACCGCACCATCGATGATAATTCCAAAATCAATAGCACCCAAACTCATGAGGTTGGCATCCACTCCAAACAGATACATAAGTGAAAGGGCAAAAAATAAGCTTAACGGAATTACCGATGTAACCACTAATCCGGAACGTAGATTGCCCAAGAGCAGTACTACAACAAAAGTAACTATGAGACAACCCAAGACCAGATTTTCGGTTACGGTAGACGTGGTCTTGGCAATGAGTTCGCTGCGGTCTAGGAAGGCGTTGATATAAACGCCTTCGGGCAGCGTTTTGGAAATACTGGCGACCCGTTCCTTTACGGCATCGATAACCTTTTTAGAATCGGCATTCTTCAGCATCATCACCTGTCCCAATACCTTTTCGCCCTCACCATTTCCTGTAATGGCACCAAACCGAATGGCACTACCGTATCCTACTTCGGCAATATCCTTAATGTAAATTGGGATACCGTCCCTAGTTTTTACTACGATTTCTTCAATATCCGATAGCGAAATAACAAGCCCTTCACCCCGTATAAAATAAGCTTGATTCCTTTTTTCTATATACCCACCGCCCACTACATTATTATTGTCCTCCAATGCGGTAAAGACTTCTCTGGCATCAATCTCCATAGCATTGAGCTTTTCGGTATTGAGGGCCACCTCATATTGTTTTAAAAAACCACCCCACGTATTTACCTCCACCACGCCTGGGATGCCCGAGAGTTGACGTTTTACCACCCAGTCCTGAATAGTCCTGAGGTCGGTCACCGTGTACTGATCTTCATAGCCTTCCTTTACGTCTAGGATGTATTGATAAATCTCTCCTAGCCCTGTCGAAATGGGTCCCATTTCAGGTGTTCCGAAACCTTCCGGAATTTTTTCAGAGGCCGATTTTATTTTTTCGGCAATGAGTTGACGGGGTAAATACGTGCCCATATCATCATCAAAAACGATGGTTACTACGGAAAGTCCGAATTTGGATATGGAACGGATTTCCTTAACTCCGGGGAGGTTGGCCATTTCCAGCTCCACGGGATAGGTAATGAACTGTTCCATATCTTGGGTAGAAAGATTGCGCGATGTAGTAATGACCTGTACTTGGTTATTGGTCACGTCGGGAACGGCGCCAATAGGTATTTGGGTCAAGGAGTACAACCCAAAACAGATAAGAAAAAGGGTAAAAAGGAGAACGATAAACTTATTACGTATACTTAATTTAATGATTCGCGATAACATAATCCACTGAATAAGGGTTATGGCAAACTAATGTGAATTTGTCTGCCTAAAAATGATGTATGTCAGTAAGGATTATGCGTATCGTGGGGGTTGGAAAAGTCCATCTCCAAGTAGGGGAGAATACGAATCGGCATAATGAAAGTTGCCGGAATCATGGGACATTATTTCCACTTGGGAAGTATAGGGCAGCGGGTCGTTGATAACGAAGGCTGAAAGTGAAAGGGAATAGTATTGATGTTGAAAGGGAAGCTCCTCATGGTCCTTTTGTTCTTCCTGATGTTTTTGATTGTGTTCGGTTTTGAGTTCCCCATAATGCTTGGAAAGAAAGACCCAAAAACTATCGCCATACGCCTCGGCATGAAATTGGGCGTGCTCGATGAGTTCGTCCAATTCCACCAAATCGTTGACATGGATGTTAAAGCTCTGAAAAAGAATGAGCAAGGATATTGTTATGGAAATAAGTTTTGTCATCTTCTACGATTCCTAAAGATACGATTTTCCGAGGAGGTATGAAAAGAATTAAGATTCTCTTTGTCCATTAAAGACATCATTTAGTAGCTTTAGGGACTAAGGGAGTGTTGGGTTATTGCTTTCTTTTTTTACTATGCTTAACAAAGCTTGCTATGGCTTGCGAAATTGACCTCATTCTGCTATTTTCATATAGAATTCAAATTGTTCTTTCATGCGCAAATTCTATTTTTTAGCTGTCTTTCTGGCCCTCTTCCAATCCTTGAAGGCCCAAAAACAAAACTTCTCATACACTGATATTTTTGACCTGCAATATGTATCCGACCCACAGATTTCCCCCAATGGAGAGTGGGTAGTCTATCGGAGAATGGATTTTGACATTATGGAAGATAAGGTTTTGGGCAATCTATGGATGGTGAGGAACGATGGTTCGGCACATCAAAAATTGACCACCAGGGAGGTTGGTGAATCCAATCCGCGCTGGTCGCCCCAAGGAGATCGTTTAGCCTTTGTAAGCAGTACGGAAGAGGGATCGGAGATTTATGTGTATTGGATAGCTTCGGGTAAAATTGCCAAACTTACCCAACTTCCCTTCAGCCCAAGTTCCTTAACATGGTCACCTAATGGTGGGCAGCTTGCCTTTTCCAGGAACGTAACAAAAGAACCGCCGGTTTTGGCCAAAATGCCCGAAAAACCCAAAGACGCAAAATGGGCGGAAAAACCAAGGATAACAGATAGATTGTACCATGAAGCGGACGGCCGGGGCTATATTGAGCCAGGATTCAATCATATTTTTGTGATTCCCTCCGATGGCGGTGCTCCAAGACAATTGACCTCTGGAGATTTCCATCACAGAGGCGCCCTTTCCTGGTCCAAGGATGGCCAACACATTTATTTTTCAGGGAATAGGAAGGAAGACTGGGAATACGACTTTCGGAATAGCGAGATTTATTCCGTGGGGGTCTACGATGGTCAAATCGATGCATTGACGGATAGGGATGGTCCGGATTATCATCCTGTTGTTTCTCCGGATGGTACAAAAATAGCCTATATCAGTGTCGAGGACAAAAGGCAGGCTTATCAAGTGCGTAGGCTCCATATCATGGATCGGGATGGAAGTAATCCAAAGGTGGTTTCCCAAAATTTGGATAGGACAGTTTCCAACCCGGTGTGGGATGAAAAGGGGAATGGTCTTTATTGTTCTTATGACGATAAAGGAAACACTAAAATTGCTTACGTCGCCTTGAATGGTAAGATGAGCAAACTTTTGGATAACCTGGGAGGCACCTCAATTGGCAGGCCCTATGCCGGAGGATCTTTTAGTGTGTCCCAGAACGGAACCATTGCCTATACCCAAACCCGGCCAGAATACCCTTCCGAGTTGGCGGTTTTGAAATCCAAGGCAAAAAACCCGACAAGGATTACTTCCCTGAATAAGGCCTTATTGGATTTCCGGAATTTAGGAAAGGTAGAGGAAATCTGGTATACATCCAGTTTTGACCAACGGGACATCCAGGGATGGGTGGTATACCCCCCGGATTACGACGCCTCCAAAAAGTACCCTTTCTTGGTTGAAAACCACGGAGGCCCTATTCTGAACTACGGGGACCGTTTTTCGGCAGAAATGCAATTGTATGCGGCTTCGGGGTACGTTGTTTTTTATCCAAACCCTCGGGGGAGTACCGGTTATGGTGAAGAATTCGCCAATTTGCTATACCGCAATTATCCGGGAGAGGATTATAATGATGTAATGGACGGAGTAGATTATTGCATCCAAAAGGGAATTGCCCATGAAGACCAGCTTTTTGTTACTGGAGGGAGCGCGGGGGGCATTATGTCTGCCTGGATGATAGGCAAGAACAACCGCTTTGAGGCGGCCGTAGTGGCCAAACCTGTAATGAATTGGATCAGCAAGACCTTGGTAGCCGATAATTATTTTCGCTATGCCAATAGCCGTTATCCGGGCCAACCTTGGGAAAGTTTTGAGACCTACTGGAAGTTTTCCCCGATTTCATTGGTGGGCAACGTAGAAACGCCAACCATGGTACTGGTTGGAATGGACGATTTGCGGACACCGCCCAGTGAGGCCAAACAGTTGTACCATGCGCTAAAACTGCGCAAAATTCCAACAGTATTGGTGGAAATACCGAATGCGAGCCATGGCATTGCCAATAGACCGAGCAATTTGATCACCAAGATAGCACATACCTTGGCCTGGTTTCAGAAATACCGGGAATAGGTTTGGGCAATAACTTTGAACATGGACCTGAAGTTGAATGCGATACTTTTGTTGCTTGTAGCGTTTCAGCTATTTTTTATCGCTATTTTTTCACTGTCCAACAAAAAGGGCAAAAGGACAAGTAATCTTTTACTTGGTACTTTTTTCCTCATATTGGCCATTAACACCACAGATATTCTATTGCAAATACAGGATATTTGGTTCTTTTTTCCGCTGATTTTACTACTGGATGATTCTTTTTTATTGCTTTTCGGACCATTGATTTATTTCTATACCCGGTCTTGTTTGGATGAACATTTTACACTTCTTAAAAAATGGGCTCACTTTATTCCTTTTGTTGCATGTTTGTTAGGGTTGTTCATTTTATATACAACGGTAGCGGTACCATTTAACGATTCGCTGGAAACTATAAGCAAGGCCAACCTTCCAAAAGGAGCCATAGTATTTGTAGTCGTCGCCTACCTACATGGGGGAATCTACTTGTGGCTGTCAAAACGTATTGTGGCCCTACACAGTGAAACCATGAAAGACTACCATTCCAATCTAGCCAGGATTAACTTGGATTGGCTGCATTTTATGATAAACTCATTTATCGGACTATGGGTGTTGGGCGTTTTGCTGACCATAGTTCCCTATACTTCCTACAGACCCTACATAAATAGCTTATTGCTCGGCTTTATAGTGTTCCTTTTTTACTTCATCAACAGGGCAATTTTTAAAGCTTTAAAGCACTCCGAATTACTTTCCGGTGATCCATTTTCAACCCAAAACAAAAAGAAGTATTCCGGATCAACCTTGTCTGTGGATAAACAAAATAGGTTCAGGGAAGCTTTGCTTTTCCAAATGGAAACGGAAAAACGCTACCTAAATCCTGATCTTACCTTAAATGATCTGGCCAGCATTTTGGATCTTCCGCCTAAGGAGCTTTCTCAGATTATTAACCAATCTTTCAAAAAACATTTTTTCGATTTTGTAAACTCGTACAGAATTGATGAGGCCAAAAAATTACTTCGGGACACCCAAAACAGTATGACCATACAGGAGGTGATGTATTCCGTGGGTTTTTCCTCCAAATCTTCCTTCAACACGATCTTTAAAAAGAAGACCAATCAGACACCTTCCGAATTTAGACTTTCTTCAGCCATAAAATAAATTGTAAAAAGGGTTCGCCTTCCTGAAGTAAAACCATTCCCCGGAATTTCACTTCTACTTTTATGACATAGCCTAAAAAGTAAGAAGATATGGACCATCAATTCTGGGATACGCTAAGGGATAAATTGGGAAGGCATTTGAAGTCCAATAAATCCGCAACTTTGATAGAAATTTTACTCATTTTTGGAATCGTTTTTTTGATTATCCGGATGATTGTACCCTTTTTTAAAGGGAATCAATTTATGCAACAGGGCGTTGTATGGTTGGCCAATGTACTTATGATCGCCCTGGTGTTTTTCGGGCAATGGCTAAGGAGAGCAAATTTTGGTGACCTAGGACTGGTATTGCCGATCTGGAGTTCAAAAACATACCTAAAAATGGTTTTGTGGTCCTTGTTCCTATTCGTCATCACCCTTTTAAGTTTTGTACTGGGGTCCATTGTCATGTCCGTGTTGACTGTAGCCCCCGCTCAACCCGATGTTGAGGGTTATCAATACCTAAAGGAAAACCCATGGGCATTTATGGTCTCCCTATTGGGAATTTACCTTGTGTCTTCCTTTGGGGAGGAATTGGTATATCGTGGATTTTTAATTCAACGTATTTCATGGTTGCTAGAAGGAACAAAATTCCAGAGGACCTATGCGATTCTGATTAGCGCACTGGTTTTTTGTTTGGCCCACTACAGCTGGGGGGTATCAGGAATGGTACAAACGGGCTTTATGGGGTTGGTGTTGGGAACTTTTCATATACGGTATAAGAACAGGATGATTGTCCTAATTTTGGCGCACGCCTATATGGATACCCTTTTGTTGGGCAGTATTTATTTCAGCTGATATGGAATATACAGGATGGGATGTTTCCATATAAGGCGTAATTTAAGCCTTTCGAAAATTTTTATTCACTTGGATCGTTTGTAATTTAGGAAACGCAAGTAACGGTATGGGAATAAAAAGGCGACATCGATTTTGGAACGTAGTGGTGGTCATTACCGTGATTGTCTGCGTGCTTGCCCTTACGGCACATTATAAAAATTGGATCAGGACCAATACCAATGACATTCAGATACTCTCCGGATTTTATTACAACAAAATAAAATTTTCGGAGCTTGACAGTGTATTGATGGTGGAAAAAATTCCTCCAATGGAACGCCTTAACGGTTTTTCGGCCCTGGAGAGGGAAAAAGGAATGTTTAGGGAATTCAAGGATTCCCTTACGGACAAGAAGGTGTACGTATATGTGGACCATATTCCTAACCCCAAGATAAAACTGGTGTATAAGGATTCGTTAAAGCTTTTTATGAACTTAAGGGATTCTTTGGAAAATGAAAAAATGTACCATTTTCTAAAGAATAAAAAGGACAGCCTACCTCTACAATTTTCATCCAAAAAGTGAGTTTATGAGCCTTGGAGTTCCTATTTTTGGGCTAATGAAATGAGCATAAATAAAATTATTTTTTGCATACTAATGGAAATAATTAATTTTTTTGTGCAAACCTGCCCGCCAACTGTGAAAATATTAATGGCAAGCGGTTGATTTAAGCGGAAAAATTTTATTAAACCAACTATTGAGAGGATAAAAATTTTTAAGTAAATGAAAAAAAGGTTTTTGGTCTTTGTGCTATTACCGATTTTTGGCCTGGCCCAAAATCGCCTCTCTATCTCCGTAGAAGGGGTAAAAACATCGGATGGCAAGATAAGTGTGGCCATCTATGACAGTGAAAATGGCTTTCTTGAGTTTGAGGGAGTTTATAAATTTGATAGTACCAAGGCACAGAAAGGCACCACGGAACTTTCTATTGAGAGTCTTCCGCCAGGGAAATACGCCGTGGCCATTTTTCATGACGAGAATAGTAATGATGTACTTGATCGCAACTGGTTGGGTATCCCAAAGGAGAAGATTGGCTTTTCCAATGCCAAGATGAAAACCTTTGGCCCTCCCAGCTTCGCCGAATGCGCATTTGAACTTCGCTCCGATAAGGAAATCACAGTAATACTTTAGGAAATCGCGGTAGGGTTAAACTACTGTCCGCAAATCTTGTGTTATGGCAATGATTAAAAATTTGTTAAATACTTTTATGAAACGATTGTTACAATATATATTTGTGTATTCATAAAACAAAAATGCCAAGGATCACCGAATTTAACGAGGAAAAAGTACTGCAGAACGCTATGTACGTTTTTTGGGAGAAGGGCTATAATGGGACTTCCATGCAGGATTTGGTGGATGCCACAGGCCTAAATCGTTCCAGTATATACAATTCGTTTGGTTCAAAGTCGGAACTTTATCGCATTACCCTGTCCCGTTATCAAAGGGAAACGGGTGGAATCTTTCAAAAAGCGCTTATTAAGGCCAAGACCCCCCTAGAGGCCATACGACTTGTTTTTGAAGGCTTCCTTCCAGAGATAGTCGGCGATGATAAGGGCAAGGGCTGTTTTGTGATGAACTGTAAAGCGGAGATGGGCAATCAGGACCGAGACATTAAAGAGTGGCTTTTGGATACCCAGGAACAAACACTGTCCACTTTTCAGAACTTGATACGGGAGGGTCAGGAGCAAGGCATTATCAACAAAAAACAGGATTGTAGAAGTTATGCTTATTTTGTATTCAATGCGTTTCAAGGTTTCCGAATGACCGGAATATTAATCAAGGATAAAAAAGTACTTCAACAGATAATAGATAATACGCTTACTGTAATAACTTAAATTTTTTTAACCATTTTTGAAACGATTGTTTCAAAATAAATTTTTAACTAAAATGAATAAATTCAACAACAAAGTAGTAGTGATTTCCGGTGGAAATTCCGGAATAGGTTTAGAGGCCGTTAAAGGCTTTTTGAACGAAGGCGCAAAGGTGGTGTTTTCAGGGCGAAGACAAGAAGCCCTGGATGAGGTGGCCCAAAGCCTTGAAGGGGACTTTAAGGCAGTTTTGGCCGATCAATCCAAACCCCAGGATAATGAAAAGCTGATTCAGGAGGCCATTGATACGTATGGCAAAATCGATGTGCTCTTTGCAAACGCCGGGGTAGCCTACTTTACCCCTGCGGATCAAATTGATGAAGACCATTTTGATTCTCAATTCGATATCAACATCAAGGGACCCGCTTTTTTGACCAAGTATGCCATACCTCATTTGAATGACGGCGGGAGCATAATCTTCAATACCTCTATCGTGCATCAAAAGGGATTTGAAGGTGCTGCGGTCTATAGCGCTACCAAAGGTGCCCTACGAGCTTACGCCCGGGTACTTACCACCGAACTCGCGCCACGCCAAATCCGTATTAATTCCATAGCTCCTGGACCAATTGCCACCCCAATTTATGACAAAATGGGAATGCCCCAGGAAGTGGTCAGTGAAATGGGGCAAGGTTTTGCCGCGGCTAATCCCCTAAAACGTTTCGGTAGCCCCAAGGAGATAGCCGATGCCGTTTTGTTTCTAGCTTCTGAAGAGGCCAGTTATGTAAATGGTATAGAGTTGTCCGTTGATGGTGGGTTGAGCCAAATTTAAGGGCATAATTTCATAACTACGTACAAAGCCTGTTGGGATGATTTCCTTACGGGCTTTTTATAATGGGGTAATCCGATTGTCTGGCTATCTTTGTCCAGATTATGGAGACAATTTTTCTAGTTCAGGTCATGGGATCCCTTTACGGACTGTTGGCCGTTGTGTTTGGGGCTTTTGGGGCGCATGCCCTCAAGAAATCCTTTACGGAGGAACAGCTAAAAAGCTTTGAAACCGGTGTTAAGTATCAGATGTATCACGCACTTCTTTTGATTGTTTTGGGCTTCAATTTTGGATTCACCTCTGCTTTGGAAAGCTATATTGCCCATTGTATTATTTGGGGCACCTTTCTTTTTTCATTCAGTATTTATGGGCTTACATTGAGTGCCTCCCAAGGGAGAAAGTGGCGTTTTTTGGGTCCCATTACTCCCTTGGGAGGATTATTGTTGGTTATTGGGTGGGGCCTGTTGTTGTATTCATTTGTAAAAAACCTGTTTTAAGGGCCAAATCTTTGTTTCGTTTAGCGGATTACAACCTCAAATACATATTCCCATTAATCGTATTTAGGCGCAAACTGTTGCTGCCACTGGCCGTACAGCCCATTATTTTCTGACCTACGTGACGGTCGGTAGATTTGAACTTTAACTTTTCATCAGCATAAATATCCCCATGGATGGTCTCGGCAACCAAATCGGCATCGATCATTTTAAGGTCAATTTCCCCGTTAATGGTACTTAGATCAAGGTCTCCGGCATAGTTAGCAATTTCAATGTCCCCATTGATCAGGTCCGCGGTGAAATCGCCCTCAATCACTTCTGACTTCAGGTTTCCGTTAATACTACTGATTTTGACCCGGGCATTTTTAGGGACATAGAGTACATAATTGAATTCATACAGATCCCCGGTGTTGTAGCAGTATTTTCTTCTATTGGGATTGTTTTTGATACAATCCTCACGATACGCCTTAAACATAGGTTCGGCTTCCGAAGTAATGGCTATCCGTGTATCGCTTGCGCTTACATCCAAATTGTAAAGATCTTGGAATTTTTCGTCCTCGGTATGGATGTCCGCTTTAAAATAGACCGAAGATTTGTCCCACGACTTTACTTCTATCATAGAAGCAAATTTCACATCCATGTCTATGTATTGATTTTTATAATCTATATTCTTTTCTATAATTTTCTGTGCACCGAGCTGTAGGCTGATTAGGCCTAGCAATACTATTGTTATTTTTTTCATGACTGTTCTATTTTTTGATTACTTCTTTCTGAGATAAATGTTTCCGTTAGTAGTGCTTAATTTAATATCCACGCCTCCGTTATTGACCGATCCCTTCACCTTTTTGGAGGCAATGGCCTTGAGGCCATCCTTGTCCGGTAGGCTAATTTCAAAGTTGGTATAAATGGATCCGTTGACCGTACCTAGATTAAAATCAGCCGGTGTATTTTCCGGCATGGTAATATCCAACACCCCATTGGTGGAATAGATGGTTATCGGCGAATTTTGGCTCACTTTTGTGAACTGCACCGCCACTTCGCCATTTAAGGTATTTGCGGTCAAAGGCCCGCTTACGTCCTCAATTCTAATGCTCCCGTTCAATTCCGCGGTTGCTTCTATCTCCCCTCGGAACCCTGAAATTTTGATACTACCTTGCCAGTTGGTTCTTACGGAGATGTTTTGCTTTGCCGGTAAATAGATTTCGGCGCGTTCCGATTTTCTCAGGTTTCTTACCAGGAGATCATTTCCTTCTTGGATAACATAAAACCCAACATCCGTGTTATCCGAACCACTTTCCCCCACTAGGCGCAATCCCTTGGCCCTTTCGGGAATTTTATAGGATGGTCCGCCCTTGATTAAAAGTTGGTCACTGTCATGTGTTTTTACCACAATGTCATTTTTGGATTCGACCTTTACCCATTCTATCCCGTTCAGGGATTTTGTGTAATCCTCTTGCGCCCATATTCCGGTGCAAATAAAGCTTAGTAAAAATGTGATTTTAAGTAATTTCATGATACTTCGTTTTTTGATGTTTATATAATACTTGGTAATAGTGATTCAATTTGTTCCTTAACAAAAGGTTGGGTTTCGTCCTGTTGCATTAACTCTTTTAAGGGCGTTACCGCCTTCTTTTCCTGGATACGGACCAAGGTTTGGATAATCGCAATTTGTATTCCGGGATCCTTTTCTACTTTTAATGCTTTGATAAATGCATTTTTTACGATTTCCGAAGCCGTAAATTTTTCCAATGCTTCCACCGAAGCCATCCGTACATTGGTGTTTTCGTCGTGCAACATCCTGTCCGTCAATGCTCTTACGATAGTCTCGTCAGGATTTCCAAACGCATCGATATAATTGACCCCTTGAATGCGCCTACTGGCCGACTTGTTCTCCATAAGGGAAAGCATGGCCGTTTGTCTCAATTCCAGGCCCTCTTCCTGTAAGGCGGCTATTTCCATATGGGATTGACGTTCTTGCAGATATTGGCCCAGTAGAAATGAACCTACCAGGGCCGCTATACTGGCAGCCACTTTTAAGAAGTTCTCCCAACCGGGTCTTGTAGAGGGTTCCTTGGAGTTTAGGGGGACAACCTTTTCGGCTTTCCGCTTTTCTTGCTCCAAAAGTTCCAGAAAACTGGCCTCCACCCGATGTGATGGTACCGCCACTTCTTCGTTTGCAAAGGCATCAAAAAGGGTTTTCAGTTGCTCCAATTCTTCTCTGCATTCGGGACATTCCTTTAAATAAGCCTCCACTTTTTGCTCCAGAACGGGATCTAAAACTCCATCTAGATAGTCCGGAAGTAAATCAATAACCTGCTTTTTGTCCATCGTCATAAATTTTCAAAATAGATTGTTTTCAATTTTTTTAGGGCCCGGCTCACCTTTGTCTTTACGGCTCCTTCTGTACTGCCTACTATTTGGGCCAATTCGGCATACTTAATTTCTTGAAACCGATTTAAGACCAACAGTTCCTTATCGGAGGGGTTCAGCTTATCCAAGGCTTTTTGCAAATGGGTATAGTCTTCCTTGGGTACTTCGTTGTCCAATAATCGATAGGAAACATCATCCAAATCGTCATGGTGCAACACGTTTTTTTTAAGGTGTTTTTTGAGACAATTTCTCGCAATGGTAAACATCCATGAGACAAACTTTCCATTTTTATAGGATGCCCTATACCGCATTATGTTATAAAAGACTTCCTGTGTAACATCTTCGCTCAACATCTTGTCCCTACACATCTTGTATAGAAAGTTATAGACGTGAAGGTGATGTCTTTTAAAAAGAATCTTCAATAGGTCCAGGTCCCCTTGGGCTACCATGCCCATGATTATCTCGTCTGTCTGCTCCTTCAAAAGAGAAAGTCTTTAGGTAACGTTCAATACTATATAGCAGGAAAAATACAAAAGGTTACATCTCCAGAGGCAAAAATTGACCTTTTGCGAAGAATACCTCATGAGATGGAGGGATAAGCGTTAAAGGCAGGGACGGGTCTGTTCGGTACAGGGCCTGTTATTCCTCCAGTTCAGCTTCGGAAACAAATTCCTTTATGGCGGTGTTGGGTTCTATAATATCATACCCGGACCAGAATTCCGGATTGTAATTGGGCATATAGGTAGGCAATATGGAATTGTCTTCCTTAAGGTTTTCATATTGGGTCTCGTTTATAGGGTCTACATCAAAAACAACCAGCTCATACCGATTTTTGCCACTGACTGCGACATCGATTTTTAGGGAAAGCTCATTTTGCTTTCGGCGGCCACGAACGTTTTTATTTTTTTCTATTATTTTCAAAGGTCTCTTAAAGCCTATATTGTTTCCCTTGGTTATTTCGTAGTAACGCAATTGATATTTGCCGTCCTTTCCTTTAGAAAAGATCATTCTGCCCTCGGCAAGATATTCGTTGAAGGAAACGCCCAAAAGATTAAATTTCCGTAAGATATCCACATTTTCAAAATCCAAACGGATAATGGCAAAATCATCGGAGTTGATATAAAGCCTACCCTTAAATTCCTCGGAGCCCTCTGGTTCAAAGCGCAATACGTAAACGGCATCATCCCCTAGGTAGGTATACTCTTCCAAAGTAAGACTATAGCGTCTTGGTTTAAAGACCACATTATAATCGGAATCTTTGAAAATGGGAAGGTTTTTGTAGAGATTGCCCAAAGTGCGGCGTTTATAATTGGCAAAGAACTTTTTGCGTTCTTGCTCATTTTCCTGGGTTTTCTTTAAGTGTTCGTTCAACGCTTCCACATCACTGGAATCTACCTCGGTCTCAAAAAGTTCATCGGCATCCACTTTTGTACCGAACAAACCGGATTTAATTTTAAAATAGGAATCTGTTTTTATGTTTTCCTTTACTATGGCATTGAACTTCTTTTCCAAGGTCTCCGCATCCAGGGTCTTGCTTTTGTCGTACAGTTCGGATGCCTTTATAATGGCCAACTTTTGTTCCTTGGCCTTATTGCCTCCATAAAGGTCGCCCAACATTTCGGTATAATAACTGTTGTTTTTGGGGAAGGTATTTTTTACGCTATCCAAAAAGTTGGTATTGAATGCGGGAATGGTTGATTTCTTTAGCACATAATCACCCTTTACAATGTTTTGGTGATAGGATTCCCTAAGGAACAATCGCTTCTTGGTAAGTTCCAGATGATAATTTTTTTCCAGGTTTTTTTTCACCTCATCCAAAATTTCCCGGGGGGTATAGTTTTTGTTGGAAACGATAACCTCCTTCAGTTCTATGGCCTTGGGCTTTAGGTAAATGGTGGTCTCTTTAAACTCCGAAATGGGCTTTCCAATGGATTCATAGCCTATGCAGGAAATAAACAGGGAATCCGAAGCTTGTATGTTTTCCTCCAGACGAAATGAAAAGCGTCCCTCCTCATTGGTAATCATTCCGCGCTTTTTCAATTGCACGGTTACGTAGGGAACGGGTTTTGAAGTGGTGGAATCCAAAATCCTTGCACTTAGGATCTGGGCACTGGAACTTGCTATGCCGAGGAGCAAAAAAATAAGGGTAAACGCTAATGCTACTTTGCCCATGTAAAATCAACTTTCCGACAAACTAAAGCATAGTACCGAGGAAAACCATACTTTTTAGGATTTTTTTGGCTGGATTTATTGTTTTTTTAACAGGAATACGACAAGCGTAAAGACACTCAATGGCATCCACAATCATTTTGCCCGCAGGCACTTTTCTTACCTTTTTTTGAAGCGAAAATGGACTTGGGCAAGAGAAATTTATAAACAAGGTAGCCCACGGCCAAGGCCAGGGTAATATACACCAAGATGAGTTGAAGATACTCCATTTTCCGAAACCCTATTTTATAAACTGATAGGCGATTAAGGCAACAAGATACGCAAAAAAGCTCATAGACAGCAATTGTAATATGGGCCATTTCCAACTATTGGTCTCCCGTTTTACAATGGCCAAAGTACTCATACATTGCATGGCAAAGGCGTAGAACAGTAAAATTGAAATGCCTGAGGCCAAGTTAAAGAGGGGCTTTTTAGTCCTGGGATTTACTTCCACCGCCATACGGGTTTTTATGGTCTCTTCTTCATCACTACCTACGCTGTAGATGGTGGCCAGGGTCCCCACAAATACTTCGCGTGCGGCAAAGGAGGTAAGGAGGGCGATTCCTATTTTCCAATCGTAGCCCAAAGGTCTCACCAAGGGTTCAATGGCCTTTCCCATTTGCCCAATGTAGGAATGCTCCAGTTTATGGCTTGCTATTTCCTGTTCAACGGCCCTTTGCTCCAAATCTAGGGTTATGGCCGCCAGGGAATCCTGCATAGTATTTAGGCTTATGGCGCGTTCGGTATCGATGACGCTGACCGGGGTAGAATTTTTATACTCGTTTAACTTGCGTTCCATATAGCCTAGACTGTATGCGGACAAGCCCTCTTTTTCAATACGCTGCTTTACTATGGTCTCTGCATTTTCAAATTGCTCCGAATACCCATTGGAACCTAAAAACCAAAGCACTATAGATATGGCCAGGATTATTTTTCCAGCTCCCAAGACAAAGCTTTTGGTCTTTTCCCATACGGTGTAAACTACGTTTTTAAGTAAGGGCATTTTGTAACTGGGCATCTCCACTACAAAAAAAGTTCTACTTTTTATTTTTAGGATTTTGTTCAATATCATAGCGGCGAATACGGCCGTCCCAAAACCGAGCAGATATAGTAACATTAATGTTAAGGGTTGATAACCCAATCCCAAGAAGCGCCCTTCCGGGATAACAAGTGCAATGATGATGAGGTAAATGGGCAATCTTGCCGAGCAGGTGGTAAACGGAACCACCAGAATGGTTATCAGCCTCTCTTTCCAATTCTCAATGGTACGGGTGGCCATGACCGCGGGAATGGCACAGGCGGTCCCTGAAATCAAGGGAACGACACTTTTCCCACTTAGACCAAAGGGGCGCATTAGCCGATCCATTAAAAAAACCACACGGCTCATATATCCTGATTCCTCCAAAAGGGAAATGAAGAGAAATAAAAAAGCGATTTGAGGAATGAATATCACGATACCTCCAATACCGGCCAATATGCCTTCGGCGATTAAATCGGTGAATGCCCCTTCCGGCAACGTATTTTTAACCCATTCACTGGCGGATGCAAATAACTCATCAATAAGATCCTGGGGATATGTGCTCCAATCAAAAATGGCCTGAAAAATGGTCAGGAGGATGGCGAAGAAAATAATATACCCAAAGACCTTATGGGTCAATATTCGATCTAGAGTCGCACGGAAGCCTTTGGCCGCATTGCTATCTACTTTATAGGTTTCCTTAAGTATGCCATTTATGAATTGATATCGAAGAATGGTCTCCTTTTGCTGAAGCCGTTTTAATTCGGATTTTGATTTGACCGCAAAGGTGGCTGCATTTTTTAGGGACTGTTTTTCAATAGGCATAAAGTTTACATCCTGTGTAATCACCAGCCAAAGTTTGTACAGATCTTCGTTGGGGAATGCATTTTTTAATCGCTCAAAATAGTCTTTGGATATCACCGTGATGTCCACGTTAGGAGAAGACGGTAAGCTTTTATAATCCGTGATCAGCTCTTTTAGACGGTCAATACCGGTACCCTTTCGCGTACTTATCAAGGCTATTTTGGTCTGCAGCTTTTCCTCGAGCAAAGGAACGTCAATGGTGATTCCCTTCCTAGACATCCGGTCGGACATATTGATGACCAATATCGTGGGGATTTTGAGATCCTTGATTTGCGTGAACAGGAATAAATTCCTTTTAAGATTCTCCACATCAGAAATCACGATAGCCAAATCTGGATGATCCTTGTCATTTTTGTTGAGGAGTAGTTCTACCGCCACACTCTCGTCTAAAGAAGTAGTATTAAGACTATAAGTGCCGGGGAGATCTAGGATATGGGCCTTTACGCCTCTGGGCAGTTTGCAGATACCTTCCTTTTTTTCAACGGTGATACCTGGGTAGTTCCCCACTTTTTGATTAAGACCTGTAAGCTGATTGAAGACCGATGTTTTCCCCGTATTGGGGTTACCGATAAGCGCTACTTTGATTTGCTTGCTCATACCGTAGAAACATCATCCAGAATTTCCAATTCAATTTGAAGCGCCACGGAACGCCGTATGGCAATGTGCGACCCATTTACATTGATGTAGATGGGGTCTCTTAGGGGAGCTACCTGCAACAGTTCGATTTGATTTCCGGGCAGACACCCCAGTTCCAGCAATTTAATGGGAAGGATATCCTTCTCAAATTCCTTGATAATCCCTTTTTGTCCTTGCTTGAGATGTGCTACGGTAATGGCCAACCTTATTTAGATTCATTTTAATTAAGGGCAAATGTAACGTAAATTCTTGGTTTGTTATACCTAAACCCTAAAAAAGAACCAATTTTAGCATAGTTAGTCCTTATAGTGGCTATGTTCAATCAGCCAAAAAACCTTTCTTTGGAATTCAAGGCTCATTAGTGTTCTTATGCGTAAAAGGGATAGCTTGTTTTATTCCAGATAGGAATCTTTTAAGATTTTCAAGTCATTTAGTAGTTTGTCCATTTCCTCAGGGTCCGTACCATCATAAAATCCTCGGATGCGCCTTTCTTTATCCACCAGAATAAAATTTTCGGTATGTATCATATCAAAGGGTCCGCCGTCACCATCCGTTTTAACGGCCAGGTAGGATTTTCGTGCCAGCTCATAGATTTGTTTTTTATCCCCGGTGACCAAGTTCCATTTTTCGTCCAGCACCCCTTTTTCCAGGGCATATCTTTTGAGCTGGGCAACGGAATCAATTTGTGGCGTTACCGAATGGGACAGGAGTAAAATGTCTTCATCTTCCTTAATTTCCTCCTGGATTCCAGCCATGTTTTTGGTCATTATGGGGCAAATGGTAGGACAGGTGGTAAAGAAGAAATCCGCCACGTATATTTTATCCTCGTAATCCGCTTGCGTTATGGTCTTTCCATTTTGGTTCGTCAGCGAAAAATCGGCTATCGTATGGTATTTTCTAACATGGTGTACGGTGCTATCCACCAATTCCGGATTTACCATGGAAGGTTGGTAAACGGGCAAGGTTGTTTTAGGTTGCAGCGCATTGTAAAACAAATAGACGATGATGGCCGAAAGGAAAAGAAGTACTATTCCAAAAAATTTGAACTTGCCAAAAAAATTACCCATCCCAATTTTTTTACAAAGATAGGGCGTGTCCCGAAAGCTTTCAAGGAATAGGGCCCGTCTTCTTCCCAAAACTTTCTTAAATAGAGAGGCCCTTTTCAGCTTTCTTTTTTTTACAGAAGGTAAACACTTACTTTTGTGCGATTGAATAATTAGAAAGTACCCATGAGCCCCATATTGATAAAGACCATTCAGTTTTTTTTAAGCCTGTCCATTTTGATTGTACTGCACGAGTTGGGACACTTTATACCGGCCAAGCTTTTTAAGACACGTGTTGAAAAATTCTATCTGTTTTTTGATGTCAAGTTTTCCCTTTTCAAAAAGAAGATCGGGGAAACCGTTTATGGCATCGGGTGGTTGCCTTTGGGTGGTTATGTAAAGATTTCAGGCATGATCGATGAAAGCATGGATACGGAGACCATGAAGGAGGAGCCCAAACCGTGGGAGTTTCGAAGTAAGCCGGCTTGGCAACGTTTGATCATTATGTTGGGCGGGGTTACGGTAAACTTTGTGTTGGCCGTGCTAATTTATATTGGTATGGCCTATGCCTATGGCGATCAATACGTACCCATGAAGAGCCTAAAGGATGGCATAGCGGTAATTGAACCGGAAATAGGGGATGAAATAGGTATCCGTACCGGGGATAAAATTATTGCCGTGGACGGAAACGAAATTGAGGAATTTGGGAGTGTTTTTATGGAAATTGTCAACGGCAATTCGATTACCATTGAGAGGGACGGACAGCGGATGGAAAAGGAAATCCCAGTGGATTTTATCGCAACGCTCTTGGAGGATGAAGACAGGATTCGGTTTTTAAGTTATAGGTTGCCCTTTGTAATCGGGCAGGTACCCAAGGAATCCCATAACCTGGATGCCGGATTTAAGCAACTGGACGAAGTCGTTGCCGTAAATGGAAATCCTGTGGCCTATAGGGACCAAATCATTCCCTATCTAGAGGCGAATACGGGAGGAAACCTTGACCTGACCGTTAAACGGGAGGATGGCACTACCGAAATCATTTCTGCCAAAGTAAATGAAGCGGGCAAACTGGGCGTTGCCTTAGGAGGTCTTACCATGGAAGAATTGGCGGATAGGGGTCTTTTTGAGATCGAGACCAAAAAGTATTCCTTTCTTGAGGCCATCCCAGCTGGAATAGACAAGGGCGTTACCACCCTTTCAGGTTATGTTAAACAACTTAAGAAGATTTTCAATCCGGAAACCGGTGCCTATAAAGGAGTAGGTGGCTTTGCCGCAATCGGGGGGCTATTCCCAAGCACTTGGAACTGGCCGGCCTTTTGGAATACCACAGCCTTTATTTCCATAATACTGGCGTTTATGAATATATTGCCCATACCTGCATTGGATGGGGGCCATGTGACATTTTTGTTGTATGAGATGGTTACCGGGAGAAAACCCAGTGACAAATTTTTGGAATACGCCCAAATGGTCGGATTCTTTTTGTTGATCGCTTTATTGTTGTTTGCCAATGGCAATGATGTGTACAAATGGCTTTTTAAATAGTGAGGCTGTTTTTATTGGGGGCAATAAAAAAAACGATTATATTTGCACCCGCTAAATAGATAATTTAGTGGCAAATATTCCTCCTTAGCTCAGTTGGTTAGAGCATCTGACTGTTAATCAGAGGGTCCTTGGTTCGAGCCCAAGAGGGGGAGCAGAGCGAGACCGAAAAGCTGCACGAATGTGTGGCTTTTTTGCGTTTGCGCCTTGGGCGAGAAGCCCGGCTGACTTTTTCGGGCAGATTTACCCTGAGCGTACCTGTCTGCAGACAGGCACCGCCGAAGGAAGCCCAAGAGGGGGGCAAAGCAGAACCAAAGCCATACCGTTTCCAAGCAGCCCTTCCACAAAGGGAAGGGTCATTTTCATTTCAGTATTTTTCTCACGTGGTCCCAACCCATGCTTTAAAATCCGGGAACAAGCGGTAATACGATATGACTGGGTCGCTTTCCACCGTGGTGGATGATCTGTTGGGCAACGCGGACTTCTTCATCTTCCCCGAGGGGTTTGCCGGTATTGGGATTACGGTCAAATTGCGGAAAGTTACTGGAAGTAATGTCTACCCGGATACGGTGCCCGGGCTGAAATACGTTCGCGGTTCCTGTCATTTCAATTTCGAATTCGTAAACCTGGTTTGGGGTAAGCAGGTTTATTTTGTCCAAGCCATCCTTAAAGCGGGCCCGTAGGATACCCTCCGATACGGGGTAGGCACCACCATCCGGATACACATCCACAAGTTTGATCATCCAGTCAGTATCCGGCCCGTCAGTAGCGGCGTGCAACTTCATGGTAATCGGGCCGGCCACGGTTACCGGTGCCGTCAGGAAATCCGAGGTATAGACCAAAACGTCGTTTCTACGTTCAATAATCCGTTGATCTCTCGGTCCGGTAACGGTCGGGGTGCCACAACAATTATTCCCCCCATAGGTCTTTACGGGTAGGTTGGGATCGTAGGTATAATTATCGGTACCGGCGCTTTTGGGTTTATCGAAGGTAAGCTTACCGGAGCCCCGCAGGCTGTTGGCAGGTCTGTCTCCGGTAAGGTACAGCTCCTTGTATTGTGTTCCAGGGATAGGCCAGTCCTTTTCCTCCCGCCAGGAATTTTCGCCCATATAAAATATTTTTACCGGTAGTTCCTTATCCAGCCCGTTGTCGATTCCTTTTAGGTGAAAATCATAATAGCGAAGCTCTTCCTCAAAAATATCGATATAGGCATGATCCCCGAATTCCAGGTCTCCAAATCGGGTTCCGGGACCGTGGCCCCAGGGTCCGACGAGCAACTTGGTACCGGCTCGGGCGGCTTCTGTTCCACCGTATTTTTTCATTCCCGTATACCCGTTCAAGGTGCCCATAAGGAATATATCAAACCAGCCTCCGGTGTTATAGGCAGGTACCATCACCTTATCAAAACGCTCTTCATCACTGATGGCCTTCCAATAGCTGTCATAACTCTCATGGGCCAGCCAATCCCGGTAATGTTGCACCGCATAACCTGCACTCTGCAAGTCGCCATTTTTCAGGGGGAGATGCATCAAGATATTTTCATATTTTAATTCCTCGGGCGTAAAATCGGAGGTGTGCCAAATCTGGGGCAACATGATACGGTTGGGCATACGTACAGCACCCCATCCAAAATTAAAACTTAGCCGAAAGGCGCCTCCCATGGTAATCCAGTTGGCATACAGGTTGGTCGACGCTACGGAGGGGAAGATGGCATCCAAGCTGGGAGGGCTCTGACTGGCCGCGGCCCATTGGTTATGTCCTAAGTAAGAACCGCCTTGCATGGCAATCTTTCCATTCGAAAAATCCTGTTTTGCAATCCACTCGATAGTATCGTAGCCATCTTTGGCCTCATCTCGGAAAGGCTCCCATTTTCCCTCGCTTTCGTAACGCCCCCGTACATCCTGTACGATTGCGACGTAGCCCCGCTGTGCAAATTTCATCATCCGCTCATGGTGAACCCCAATGCGTTGCAAACCATAGGGACTGCGGGTTACTATGACCGCATACTTTCCTGGTTTGGTGGGACGATAAATATCGGCATAGAGGAGGGTTCCGTCCCGCATTGGTACCGGAACCTGCCGAACAAGTCGGATTTCGTTCAACACAGGACGGGGCTCTTCCGCGGCGACCGAACCAGTCTGGGAGGCCCCCAAACAACAAAAGAACAAAATAACAAGAAGGAAAAGGTTTTTTACAAGGGACCTATTGCCAAAAAAGGGGAAAGTTTTTAGTGGTAACATTTGATTTTATTTAACGGGTAAATTTTATGTGAAACAGATTGCATTGCCATAGTTATCGGTTGCTAAAGAAGAAGACGCTCTCAGCCATTAGTTTGGCGATTGAACACCTTAAAACCGCTCACGTATGAGCGTATGTAGTAAAGATACTATAGAAAAAGTTATTTGGAATCATTGCCGACTTTGATTTCAATCTTCGTTATGAAGCGACCATAAATTGGGAATAAAGGAAAATTCGGTGAAATCCCTTTTTAAATGTTCGTAATTTGTATCATTTTTGGGGTATCAACCGTAGTTGTTCCTTACGATTACTTTAAATTTTACAGTTTTGATTTATTACATATCCGGGGGCGAAAGATCAGGGAAAAGTCGTTATGCCATGGAATTGGCACTGGGATTATCCGAAAACCCAGTCTACTTGGCCACTTCCCGTAAATGGGACGCTGATTTTGAGAAACGGGTAGAGCGCCATAAAAATGAAAGGGACGAACGTTGGGAGACCTGGGAAGTGGAGAAACTAATAGGTAAGTTGGATATATCCGGACGAGTGGTTGTCTTGGATTGTATCACCTTATGGCTGACCAATTGGTTTATGGATTTGGAGCAGGATATCGATGCCTGCATGAAACAAGGCAAGCAAGAATTGAAGCAATTGTTTGGACAGGAGGGAACCCTTATTATTATTTCAAATGAGATTGGTATGGGGGGACATGCCGAAAGCCATATCGGTAGAAAATTTACAGAATTACAAGGTTGGATGAATCAATTTGTCGCAAAAAGTGCCGATAAGGCGGTATTTATGGTATCGGGTTTGCCCCTTCAACTCAAATAAATTTACTTTACGCATGACGGACAAATTTCAAAAATCCATAGTGCCTGTACCAACTGATCTCGATTCCCAGATATGGGATAAGTTGAATCATAAGACAAAACCGCCCGGCTCTTTGGGCAAACTAGAACGTCTTGCCTTTCAAATAGCCCGTTTACAAGGAACACTCACTCCCTCGTTGAAGGAACCTATAGTAATGGTTTTCGCGGGTGATCATGGAATTGCGAAATCAGGTTTGGTCAATCCATATCCTCAGGAAGTTACCTATCAAATGGTGATGAATTTTTTAGGTAAGGGAGCGGCCATAAATACGATGTCCGGGGTAGCGGGAATGCAGGTGGTCGTGGTGGACGCAGGCGTGAACCACAATTTTGAACCAGATCTCCCCATGGTACATGCTAAAATGGGCTTGGGTACGGCAGATTATAGATTAGGGCCCGCCATGAGTCTTGTGGCTTGTCATACCGCCATGCAAAAAGGAGCGGACATTGTTGCCGATACCTTATCAAAAGGTACAAATGTAATCGGCTTTGGAGAAATGGGAATAGGCAATACCTCCTCAGCATCACTGATTATGAGCACACTTTGCAACATCCCATTATCCGATTGCGTAGGCAAAGGTACGGGCGCTACAGGTGATTTCTTGGCACAAAAGCTCAAAACATTGCAAAACGCGCAAAAATTCCATGGGCTTACTGCTGGAGAAGATGCCGACCAGGTCCTGGCAACATTCGGAGGTTTTGAGATTGCCCAAATGGTCGGGGGCATGTTGGAAGCGGCATCCAAACGTTGCCTTGTATTGGTGGATGGTTTTATTTCAACGGCCGCTTTTTTAGTGGCGCATAGCATGGCGCCGGAAATTGGGGATTTTGCGGTTTTCACACACCATTCGGAGGAATTGGGCCACACCAAGGCGCTGGCTTTTTTAAAGGCAAATCCATTATTGGAATTGCAAATGAGACTCGGTGAAGGGACGGGCTGTGCTGCGGCCTACCCTTTAGTACGGATGTCCGTATCGGTATTGAATGAAATGGCCAGTTTCGATTCGGCAGGAGTAACCGGAAAATCGGACGAATGAAGGAAGAACTGAAGATTTTTTTAACGGCAGTTATGTTTTACACCCGCATTCCTTGTCCCTCATGGGTAGATCACAGCCCAGACTACATTAATAAATCGGTGCGGTACTTTCCCTTGATCGGATGGATCGTTGGTACAGTTTCCGGGCTTGGTCTAGTGTTGGGCAATTGGCTTATAGGCCCATGGTTCGCTGCATTTTTTTGTATTGCAATCTCCGTATGGCTCACAGGAGCTTTTCATGAAGATGGGTTTGCGGATGTATGTGATGGATTTGGGGGCGGATGGACCAAAGATCAGATTCTTAAGATAATGAAAGACAGCAGGGTAGGGACCTACGCGGTTGTGGGTCTCCTTCTCCTATTCTTACTCAAAGGGACACTCTTGGTAAAAGTATCTGGCCAATATGATTATATTCATCTCTTGCTCATCATAATCAACGGACATACAATCAGTAGGGTAATGGCCGCCATGGTAATATTCACACATCAGTACGTTCGGGAAGACGGTTCGAGTAAGGCAAAGCCCGTGGCACAGTCCTATTCCCCAACCAATGTGGTACTCGTGCTTATTTTTGGATTGCTGCCTACGGCAGTAATTGCATTACTCATGGGGCAGTTGTGGTGGTGTTTTGTTCCCATAGTACTCTACTTGGTCAAAATATACCTTAGCAACATTTTCCAAAAGAAAATTGGCGGCTATACGGGTGATTGCCTTGGGGCAACGCAACAGGTTGTAGAAGTAGTTTATTACTTCCTTATTGTTTTGGCATGGAAATTTATTTAGTTCGGCATACCACGCCAGATATGGCTAAAGGGATATGTTACGGCCAATCGGATATTCCTTTGGCGGAGACTTTCTTGGAAGAATCCAAGAGTGTATTGGCCCAACTACCCGATACGGTTGATGTAATTTATACCAGTCCTCTAAAAAGGTGCCTTGCATTGGCAAAACGGATATCCCACCAAAAATTGGAGAAAAGTCCGAACCTAATGGAAATGGATTTTGGTGATTGGGAGCTGAAGCCTTGGGACCAGGTACCCAAACAGGAGCTAAATCCTTGGATGGAAGATTTTGTCAACTATCAAGTTCCGAATGGTGAATCAATGCAGATGCTTGCCCATCGTGTTAACCAATGGTATAAAGCCCTATTGGCAACACATTCCAAAAAAGTGATCGTGGTGACCCATGCAGGGCCTATCCGTATACTTTTGTCCAGAGCATACCAAACCCCTCTAGAGGAGGCTTTTGAGCGGTATCAAGTTGGTTATGGTGAGGTGATTCCCATAGGAAAAACACTGGGCTAGTATGGACCTAGCGTTGTGTGCATTGAAATTTAGGATTGCGGTATTTTTCCACCGCTTTGGAATGGGTTCATCAAATGTTCGATTTTCGGTACTGTCCAAAATTTGAAATTTTAGTACTTTATTTATAGTGAGATAGTTTATAATTTCGACCATGTCCAAATGGAGCAATAATCACAGTTTTTCTTTTTGTGATTATTTTACTTTTTAAGACAACTTTTCTCTCCTATAGACAATACAAACCCCGGCAATCGCTAAACCCATTACAAATATATAAGCGCCCATACCAATATTGTTAACATACGAGTCATATCCCTTTTCAACTATTACTTCCCATATTCCCGGTCTGCCTTTAAACCCAAATGCCCAATTTCCAAAATTAAATGCAATATGAAGCCCTAAGGGTAAAGCCAATCCTTTTGTTTTTAATGCCGCTAAACCAAATAAAATTGCTCCGGTGCCAGCGCCTATTATTGCGTTTTGCCATGTATTTCCAGAAACTAAATGTTCCAGACTAAAGATTGTGGTCATAATGACCAATGCTAAAAAAGGAGTCAAGGAATAGCCTAAGCTTCTTAAAAAATAGGAGCGGAAAACCAATTCTTCTCTGAATCCTGCCAATATAAATAAGAGCAAGGTTAACGCTATTTCGGCTATAGTTATTTCGGGAACGAGGTTTAATCGAAAATGACCAAAACTTAATGCTATCATTACTTGCATGATTGCTATTAATAAACCGATACCAAAGCCAATAGAAAAACGTGGAGCACTCTTTTTACCAGGAACAATTCCCACGTCATTTGGCTTAAGTTTTTCCCAACGGGTAAATAGTAAAACCAGAAAGAAGGTTAAGATTGTTGCAGAAAGCATTAGTAATTGCTTAGCCATTCTTTCAGGTGCATTTTCTGTAAGAATTGAGCTAAGTATATAAACAACCAGAGTACAAGCAAAGAAAAGAATTACTCTAGCCAAGGTGTAATACCTTCCCTTTTTTTTATTTGTTCCCTTTATCGTCATAAAGCATTTATTAGTTGTTTTTTTAGATTACTGTTTTCAAAAGATCATTGTCAAAAAAACAGTGTAAAGGATTTCAGGTTAAACTATGATTATTACGCAACTAGGCGAAGACAATACTCCTATCAATGCATACTTCCAGTTTTTGTTTTTCATCTTGTACTAACTTTAAAGGAGTCATAGAGAGAATAGGTTTGGTAAGAGTTGTACTGACTTTTATTATCTTGAAGTATCCCATGAAAATTGTTTGCCCTAAATGAAATGATAATAAATACTACTTGCGCTTCAAATGGGAATATGAGACCTATTATTTCTTTAGGTAAGTGGTTGGGTTCTCCCCAGTGAACTTTTTGAAGGCCCTATTAAATGTAGCTTTGGAATTAAAACCCGACTCCATGGCAATTCCCAGATAGTTAAGATGATCGTATTTAGGATTGTGCATTTTTTTCTTTACTTCATTTACACGTAACTCGTTAATAAAATCATTGAAGGTTTTACCCAGCCCTATATTAATCGTTTGAGACAGGTCATTTATGTTAAGCTCCATTTGATTAGCTAATTTCTTAAGTGTCAACTTTGGATCTAGATAATACTTGTTCTTTGACACTTGCTCAAAAACCTCATTAGGGTCGTAAAGTAGGCTTTTAACTGATTTTCTGGATTTGACTGGTTTGTCGATCTGCTGAATAGAACTGTCAACATGCCATTTATATACAAGGTAATAGATGGTAGTAGAAATCCATGTATATGAGAAATAATATGTTTTTAGATTTGCAAATGGCAGGTCAAAACTTGACAGATATAAGCTAGATGAGATATAGAACAACCAACAAACAAGCATAACTCCACAAATTATATAGAGAGAAATAAGCCAATTGATAGTTTCTTCAGAAATGTTAGAATAGAATCCTTCCAATCCTTTTCGATATGATTTTAAAATACGTATGGATCGAAATATGAAAAAGGAAAAATGAATTGCGGCAGCAATGTCAATGATAAAACTCATTTGATAGTATAACTCTAAATCAATAAATCCCAATTTGGATACCAGCACGAATAGAAAATCAAAGAGGAAAGATGGAATAAAAAGACTAAAATTGAAGGCGGCACGGGAAAACTTTTTATATAGGGTGCTCTGAGTGTAGAGGAGGAGCAGAGGGCCCCAAGCAAACTGAAACAAAAGAGGTATGGGGAAGGCTAACCAAAATACCGGGAAAATCTCCTGAAGAGCTATTTTAATACAGGCCAAGGAAATAGATAGCAGAAGTAAGCTGAATATTAATCGATTTTTACTTTTACCTTTTTTGGTGATAACAGCGAAAAAAATGAGTAACCCATGAATCCCCCCTTGTAGGAAGATGAATTGAAAAGGGTTCAAGGAAATGTTCATGATAGCAACAGTTCATTAGCGGTTAGTATATGGCAATTAGAGCAGCAGTACAAGCCACAAACTTTCAAGGTAGAGCTTTTGTATCAAACAACCGTGCTTTAAGACAGCGAGTTAATGGGACATATTGGGAAGGAGAAGTGGATTCCTAAGAACTGTTCCTTTTCCGAGTCTCAGATTTACACCAGAGGATAGACCCAAAGGGATGTTCGAAACTACACAAGAAAGAACAGTTGTAGACCCTTAAAACGATAGGGATATAAGCTGGTCGTTTAGAGAGGCAAAGGGGGGTGGGCCAAACCAATGCCTGGATGTACAGCTTCCGCTCAATACTTAAATATTTATGGCAATTAAAAATTCACCAAGATGAAATCGAACAAGTTTACATCACTCCTTAAACGATGATTCACGAATTAACCCTATTTACAGCCTAAAATTATACCGCACTTTAAGCAACACCTGTTGGTTTTGGAGCGCCCAAGGTTGGTTGATGTTGTTTATGGTGTTGTAGTTATAGACCAAAAACACATCACCTAAAGGTGAGAAAATCCAGTGAATTCTGGCATTTAAACCTAGTATACGACTATCCGTATCATATTGCAGATAACTGTTTATTTGCAAATTTGAGGTTATGTTAAAGCGAACCCGAAGTCCTGCCAGAGTCTGATCAAAATTTCCAAAAGGCAGTCGTGCGCGGTTATGCAAACCATTGAATTCGAACGCAAGTAAGGCACTTGGATTCCAATTGAGGGTCAGTTCAAATTCGTCCAAATTACCCTCATAAAAGCTGCCGAACCACCACGTAGCCTGCCCGCTTAATCTGCGTTTACGGGCAAATTCGCCCTCAAGACGATAACGCATAAAATTATACTCGCCTATGGGAATGGTAACTCCCTCCGCAATTTGAAAGGGTTCCAATATATTTTCGCCAACGGGTCTAATATTTGCTTCAATTCGGTCACCGCTTTCAAGTCTCCAGTTGATAGGGGCCGTAAACACGCTATACGATTGCCAAGGTCCTGAAATCGTGTTGATATAGGTCACAAAAAATTGATGAAACATTTGTCGCAACCAAGGGGTTTTGGGTCGTGGTGCAAAGGTTCCCCCAAGGCGATAGAAATTCACTCCCCTTCTAGGAACAAAACCCAAAGAGGGGTCAAATTGTTCGCCTATTCGGGCATAGGTTGCGGCCACATCCCAGAGGTCGTTCGGGTAGTCAATTTTAAATCCGGCTGCCGAACGGTCACCTGTTAGGTCTTCCCGGTCTGTAAACAGCGCCCATCCACCGATTAAAAAGTTTTTGTCGCCTTTAAAACTTGTGGTTTGAAAGGTGAAATCGCCTCCGGTCATCCAACTGCCGTCTCGAGCCAAGGGGTCGCCAGCCGTGGCTATCAAACCAACCGAACTTTCTTTGAGTACATTACGGCGAACTCTAAAAACACCCATATTGGTCGCTTCAAAGTTCTCATCTTCCAATACAAAATCATTCGTTCTTATACCCAAGCCCCCAAATGCGGTTTTACCAATTCGACCATTCAATTTGGTTCCACCGACCACTGGTATTTGCTCATTGTTGCGCAAACCAATTCGGCGACTAAAAAAGGGGAGCACTGTACTAGTGCCGGTGCCAAACCCAAACTCAAAAATGTCGGAGCCTTCTAAAAAAAAGGTTCTCTTTTCAGGAAAGAATAAAGGGAACCGTGTTAAATTGGTTTGCCGGGTATCGACCTCGGTCTCACCGAAATCGGTATTGACCGTAAACGTGGCCAGAACATTTGGGCCAATGCGTTGATTGGCATCGAAACTAATCTCCGGATTTAGTTTCATAGCCCCATCTGGCCCTAATTGATTGGCGTTGGCTATGAGCGAAGGGCGAATGTTGGTGCCTATGCCATAATTAAACTCAGGTAGTCCGGTGACCAATCCTGCGCGACTGGTCTGGGCAATCCATTGATCACGTTTGACGTTTGCCCAGCGAATGGTCTCTTGATTGCGCTGTATTCTTCGTTCCACATTAAATCCCCATTCCGATAGGCCTTTTTTGAAAGCAATACTTTGAATAGGAATCACTATTTCCAATGTCCAACCCTTTTCCGTAATCTGTGTTTTGGCATCCCAAACGGCATCCCAATCTTCATTCTCACTTTCACCACGGTCCGATACTAAGGCATCATAACGCGCGGCCAGCGCATTTACAGCGAAGATGTAGCCCGATTGTCCATCCAAAAAAGGATCGATTACCACTTTTACATGGTCTTCCTCTGAAATATCGGCATCCCGAAGTTTGGAAAATCGAACAATTCCTTCGGGATTGGTATCGTTGCAAGTCACTCCGATAACTACAGTCCTAGCATCGGCTATGACTTGGACCAAGGTTGATTGTGAGGGTGTACCCCCTTCCTGGGGAACCGTAGTTTTTAAATTGGTGAGCACAGGTGCATTTTTCCAGTCATCTTCGTTTAAGGCCCCATCAAAATTTAAGGATTCCGTCAAATTTCCAGAAGCAAATTCAGGTCGTTCAATAGCTTGGCCAAAACCAAGTTGCAGAAAACCCAGTAACAGGATTAGAGCCCATATATATCGGGAGATGGAACGGAAAATTGAAAGGTTACTTTTGATGCGCACGTTTTGGATTCAATTAATACGGGTAACTAAATCACTCGTGAAGATAGTCTAATGATTTTTGTAGCATAGCAGAACGTGTTTAGTTTATTGCGGTTCTAAATACGTCAAAGAACCAATTCAATTTTTGAAATAAGAAGTTCAAATTTCTGTGGAACCTTATTACCAATGAAAAAGGTGACTTCTTCGATGCTATTGTGATTAAAATTTGGAATATTCAGTCGGCGCCCTCTGAAAGTAGGGTAGAGGTCTTTTAATTGAAACTCTACGGTCTCCCATTTGCGTTTGGTACTAAATGGGGATGTGTAGCTGTAGTATTCGTTTTTATCGTTCTTTACTCGAAATTGAAAATCACTTCCATCTCCTTTCAATGTAATTTTAAGGGTGCTTTCGGGATTCACCGAAGTCTTTTGAATAGCAAATCGTACCAAGGAAAACCCGCCATTATTTGCTAAGGACACCTTTCCAGAAAATCGGGCATACCCTTCATCTGTACGGGTAATTTCACCTTTAGAGCGGCCTCCCATAACGGCATCATCCAAAATGTACCACTGTTTTGTGTTGGAATTAATGTAAGAATCAAATAGGGTCTGGGTGTTCATATGAAGGGAAAAAGTATAAAAAATGGACGATTGTATTGAGTATGTAAAAATGAACTTTTCAAAAGCAATGAAAAATTAAGTGCTAGGGAGTTCCATAAAACAATTGTTTTTCTGCAAAAAGCGGATAGCTGCAATATGAAAATTCGTGATATGGCCTATCGTCAAGAATAGTTAAAGATTCCATTAAAATCAGGATAGAACCATGCTACGGGATACCTAATCTTTCTTCTTACGTTTCCGTGCAAAGTAAAAAACAGAATATACCGCCACCAAGACCAAGACCATCCATTTCCAAATTGAGGAATCGATGATGGATTGGGCCGCTTTCTTGGCATTCAATTCTTCTACAGCATAGCCTTTGACGTTCTTTTTGGGCAAATATGCACTGGAATTTTCGGCATCCGATGCCAGTTGGTCGCTGCTTGGCAACCCATCTGCGGCCAATCGCTCACGTATTTCTTGCAATTGCTTGCGATAGTTTTCCACGCTTTCCAAAGGGATACCTTGTACTTCCTCAAATTCACTATCTAGGAAGTTCGCCAGTTTTGGATTGTTGCAAACGTTCAAATTACAGGACAGTCCTACCTTTTCCACGGTCTCAAGAAATCCAGACAGTAACTTACGCCTTACGTCTTCATCGGGTGTCCAGTACGATTTCCGTATGGCTTCGTACATCCGGGAGATCATTACTTGGTAGGCATATAGGTTTTTGGATGCTTCAAAACGTTCGGCAATGTCCAATTCATAGGAATCCTCCACGTAAACATTGAAAAAGTTGTCCCACTTGCTTTCAGTAACGGCCTCGGGAACCGTTACTTGCCAGCCCCATAGGTTTGCCGCTACCTGTCTCACGAATCGTCCTCCCGAGTATCCTTCATCCAGCATGGAGTTGATCCATACTGGGTTGAAATAACGCGCTTGCAATTCCTTACTCAGGAAATAGCTCAACTTCTCGTTTTTCATCTGACCTTGGTTGGTGAGGTTGGAAACGATCACTTCAGGAGATTCGCCGTCTATCGCGCGAATAGCCAAGGCCGTTCCCCCCAGGTACTGAAAGAAATCATCATTATCAAGGCTCGCATACAAGTGGGAGGTCCTGCTGTGCAATACGGCTTTTGTCCCGGACAGGTTTTCTTTAAACAAGGCTATCAACAGGGAATCGTTAGCGGGTTGGTCTCCCCAAAAGTGATCGCTATAGGGAAAGTGCATGCGGTTTATAAAAACATCCGCCACTTCCGTATCCTCTTCCCAACTGCCCGAGGCATCGATTACGGTATTGGTTCCGGTGCCATATACGCCATCCGGAGTAGAAAAAATCCTGACCTCCGAAAGTGTCTTTGCCAAATTTTTCTTCACTCCCTGTTCAAGCAACATATCGTAGTGCCGCGCCATATTTTGCCGTACATAGTTGTCTACTTCGTCCTGTTTCGAGGCCAACTTCACTGCCTTATCCAGCAATAGCACCAATTGGGGGAAAATATCCCGGTAGAGTCCCGAAGGAATAAGTATTACGTCCACTCTTGGTCTTTTCAGGATTCGATGAGGAACCACTTTTAGGTCCACTACTTTGCCGTACCCATCATAAACAGGCCTTACCCCCAAAAGACTTAAGATTTTTGACTCCATAATGCCTTCATTGCGAATACATTCGGTGGACCATAAATTAAAGGTCACCTTATCGGGAAATGCCCCGTTGTGTTCCTTTTGGTAGGTTTGAATTAGATCCTCCGCGAGGATTTCTCCAGTTTTGTAAACCTCCTCGGAGGGAATGTAATCCGCATCGAAGGCGTAAAAGTTTTTGCCGGTCGGGAGGGAATTGGGATTTCTTAAGGGATCGTTCCCAGTGCTTGCAGGAATATATTTACCGCTTAAACCGTCTACCAAAGCACTAAGCTCCGCTTCTGCACTGGCCATAATACGCTGCCTTATATCATCGGCATAGACTTTTCGCTCCTCTTCACTGAGACCGCTTTTTTGTGAGACTATGGCTTCTACATTTTTCTCGATATAGTCCGGTTTGGGCAGTTTTCCGAAGGTATGCAGGCCAAGCGGTGAATGTTGCTCTTGAATCTCTTCTATATAATGTTCTACGTAATGCAACTGTGCCTCTTGTGCAATGGCACCAAAGGCTAAATCAGCTATAATTCCTGATTGTTTTGCGTATTTGCCTATTTCATTGAATTTGGCCTTCGCAAGTGCTGTACTTTTGGATTTGGCGAT
Source organism: Ulvibacterium sp. (assembly GCF_028285715.1). Lineage (GTDB taxonomy): Bacteria > Bacteroidota > Bacteroidia > Flavobacteriales > Flavobacteriaceae > Ulvibacterium. The sequence goes on along the minus strand of NZ_JANQOO010000010.1, from coordinate 373,904 downwards.
TCTATGCTCGGAAATAAGCTGTTCCAATTTAGCCAGCACTGGATTGATAGCGATTTTGTCAAAAGGAGGGGTCATATGATCAATGATAATGGCCCCTGATCGGCGCTTTGCCTGAAGCCCTTCGCCCACATCATCAACGATGTATGGATACACATTTACCATATCCCCGATCAATGCTTCCGAGGCATCATGATGATTTAGCCCGGTTTCCTTTCCGGGTAACCATTCCAGGGTACTATGCGTGCCGAGGTGTACAACCGCATCGGCATCGTAGCCAAATTGTAAATAGAGATAAAATGCTACGTATTGGTGATGGGGCGGCACAGAGATATCGTGATGCATTATGTTTGAATCTTGCGACCACCCACGGACAGGCTGGGGCGTAAGCAACACATTGCCATATCGTATGGATGGAATTACGAAATACTTCTTTCCATTTTTATCCTTCCAGATCATAATGGAACTCTCTTCGGGCTTTCCCCATTCTTGCTCGATTTCTTTTTTTAAGGGACTGGAAAGTTTGGCATACCATTTCAAATACAACTCCATGGGAACCAGCGTGGCTTTACCCTTCTCTACCAGTTTATCGATTTCTTTCGGTGCCCATTGTCCGATATTCAGGCCATAGTTGGAAACCTTTTCGAATACATCATCTTCAGTAAGCACTTCACTACCAACGCCATATCCTTCTTTTTTCAATCTGGAGAGGATGGAATAAAGACTATTGGGCACCACATTAAGGTAGCTTGCCCCTAAAAGTTCCTTACCCGGGGGGTGGCTGTAATAAATCAGTGCAATTTGCTTCTCGTCATTCGGTTTATTTTGCAAAACGTGCATTTTCTGTACCCGCTTTAGCAATCGCTGTACCTGAAATAGGATGGAACGCTTTTCAGTCCACTGCGTTGAAGGATTCACCTCCTCCTTGCTACTGGTCACGATAGGTTGTACCATTCCCATCTGTTCGGGAATATTCAAGGAACTGGTACGCTTGTAAATGGCTATGCCTTTCGTACTCTGCATCCACTCATCGGCGGTCTGATTTACCTGAATCATATTGATGACGGGGATGCCGAGCATTTCAAATAGTTCCCGGTTGGTACGTGGATTTGCTCCGAGCCAGGCGGCTTGTGCCAGGATTACTTCTGGAACGAGCCGTTTATTTCGGTCATAAAACAGCTTTTCGGCCTCTTTTTTCCCAGGATAACCATAATAGAAAAGCACATTGAAGCCATTCTCTTCAAACTGTGAAGCGTACTCCTTGAAATGTGTCAACTGCTCGGACAAAAAATCACTTCGCCACATGTTTATGGCAATCCAAGGATTACCTTTCATATAAGCGGCATAGTCCTGTTGATACGATTCAAAATCCTCATGGATTTTTTTGTTTTGAATATTGCAGAGGGCAAATTCAGGCATGGGAATCGGACGCTGTTGGGGAATGTCGAAACGAAATGCGCGTTGGCATTGATCCAATACCATACCCACCAGGTTGTCGCGCCCCGACTGCTCGTAAAACTCAATGGTTTTTGCATCCATTTGGATAGCCGTATATGCTCCAAGACCCGTAGTTTCATTGGAGCCTACTGCAAATACCTTCCTTCCGCTTTTCGCCATGTCATTCAAAAGTGGTAGTACGTGCCCGACCTTTGCGGCATTGATGATATCGATGAATAGCAACTGATTGCTACTTAATTCTTCGTAGGTGAGTAAATCAAGGTCGGAATGATAGTAACTATTTATGCGGGCTTCCACACCGTACGCTGCCAAAGCTTTCTGTGCATCCTTGGCTGTATCCTCTCCCAAAAAACGGTAGGAGTCCGTAAGGATAAGGGCAATATCTATTTTTTGGTCTGTGCTTTGACCCTTTACACCACTGGTCAAAAAGAGAAAGACAAGACAAATTGAACGGATTATATATTTCATATATTTTGATCTAGGTCAATGGATTGATTTTTAAATATTTACATGCTTCGATATCCCTCGGCATAGCTCAAGGCAAGTCGCTCGGCACAAGTTTGTATTCGGTATACGAATCGCCCTAAAAAATCCCGTTTAGCGCGTTTAGTCTTCTGGTATGTAAATAACTCGTCCATCTTCGAGCTTATAGGCCGTACCCAGTTTTACCCCTCTTCCGGATTCACTGGTTTCGGTGACTTTTTCAATTTTGATATCTTTCCCTTTCTTGGTAATGATTTGGATTTCACCATTGGCCATGGTCTTGGTAATGACCAATTCTGAATCGGGGTTGAAGAGATCGAGCGTACTATAGGCCATAAAAAGTGCAAAAAACAGTGCCACGATAAACACGATGCTTACATCGAACAAGTTGGCCATGCTCCCAATAGGATCGGCTTCCGAATTAAATTCCTCATCGATCGACGAATACTTTCTGAGTAAACTCATCATTCCAATTACTTAGCTGTTGATTAAATTTTCGGTATGTTCCAGTTCATTCTCCCACTCCATCAAACTCCTTTCACATAGGGACTCACATTCCAGCAGATCCCTTTTCATCCATTCCGTTTGCTTATAATGCATCAAAAATGCAGTCAGTCCGGAAGCCATACCCACCACTGTGGTGGTAAATGCAGTCACCATATTGGCCGACATGATCATAAGATCCCCTTGGGACAGGGAGGCGAGCGCGGTACCCATTGGAATTAATGTTCCCAGGAGACCCAGTGAAGGCCCTGCTTTAACCACCAGTCGATTGGCACTGAGTGATTTGTTGTAGCTTTGATGCCATTTGCGAAGCTTGGAGACAAGGTCATATTCAATGACCTTGTAGGTTGCAGCAGGAGCTTTAAAATAATCCGCATGTTGCGCTTTAAACGCTTGGATTCTTTTAAAGTTTTTGTTGCGCCTTTGCTTTAGTTCGCTCATAAACTTCCCGACGGCCACCACTTGATGCAGCAATACCAAGAGTACTCCCAAAAGCACAGGGTAGTAAAGCAAATTCGCAATGGCTAATAAAATGGATTCTAAAATATTCATAGGCCTAAAGTCTTGATTTCTCTTTCCAAAAGAAGCCTCCAAGCATCAGTACGACTAGCGCGCCAAGAAGCCAAAAGTTTTGTCGATTTATAATTTGAGCTATGGGAATGGTAGCTATGGGTTTCAGATTTTGCTGTATACTACTTAGGGCAACGGGTTCTACCATAAAGAGCAAAGTAAGCAGTGCTCCAGCTTTGAGAAAATACTCCTTCAAGTCCACTAGAAATTTGGGCCATTTGTTCATCATTCCAAGAAGGGCTACATAAAAAAACGGAGCTGCCAACCCTATAATCGGTAGTTCTAACCAAAAGTATAGGTGAGCATATGCCATAAAAGTTATTCCGGCAAAGACCACTGTTTTTCCCAGTCGTCCAGAATCAGGAGCGTATAAGTGTAGCATGTAATCCAGTATCAAGAGCAAAAAAACGAGGAGTTGCAGATTATATCGTATATAGCTTTCAAGGAAAATGCACAAAAGGGCAATCCCCAAAAAAGTAATCAGAACTGAGACACAAGATATTTTTTTGTGTCGTATGGATTCAACAACTCCATTTGTCCCATAAAGACTGAGAAAAACCGTTTGCAGACCAACAAGAACTAAATCGATAGCCATTCTTTATGCCATTTTTCCGAACACCAACTTAGATGACAGGATCCTGGCCTATGGCACTAATCAATACAAACCAACATTGAAGAGCTATGATTTTTTTGGTCAGTATGGAATGTATCATTTAGCCTTTAATCCCGAAAGCTCTGATATGGATATGTCTTGGCAGGTCTCCTGGCTCGTTCAACTTGGTCTTCCTTCCCATCTGCATAATGGCAAATAGTGGAAAATAATTTGGCCAAAGCTTATTGAACTCACAGTTGCGGGTACAGCTCCGGATTTGCCGCTTATCGGCAGCTCACCGGATTCCCATATTAAGGTCTTCTCCAAATAAGGGAGAAAATCCACCAAAAACACCGTGATGCAAATTAGTATTTATTCATGACTTTGAATAGTTTTGGCTACATCTTTTTAGGATTCATTTTATCAAGTAAAAAGACCATTAGCAGTATCCAATGAAGAAAATAAGACCGATCATGATTGTGGGAACTGGATCCGATGTCGGCAAGAGTTGGATAACTGCCGGAATCTGCAGATGGCTAAAAAATCACGGTTTTGATCCGGCCCCATTTAAGGCCCAAAACATGTCGCTCAACAGCTTTTCAACGGCGGATGGATTGGAAATCGGTAGGGCACAGGCCGTACAGGCCGAAGCCTGCAAATTGGCGCCGATGGTTGAGATGAATCCCATTTTATTGAAGCCTTCGGCAGAAAACAAATCCCAAGTGGTGTTATACGGTAAACCGCTGGGCGTACAAACAGCGAAACAATATTTTACAAATGATAAAAATCATTTGTTTGAGGAAGCACAAAGGGCTTTCCGCATTCTTGACGGCACCTTTAGCCCTGTAGTGATGGAAGGGGCAGGCAGTATCAGTGAATTAAATCTGAAACATCGGGATATCGTGAATATGCGCATGGCACAGGCGGCTAATGCGTGTGTATATCTTGTTGCGGATATTGATAAAGGTGGAATATTCGGGAGTGTCTATGGCACTATCGCTTTGCTGGAAGAATGGGAACGCAATTTGGTAAAGGGAATCATCATCAACAAATTCCGTGGGGATCAAACCCTATTTGAAGAAGGGAAGAAGATGCTGGAAGATTTGACGAAAACGCCTGTACTTGGGGTGCTTCCCTATGCCTCGGATATTGTGTTGGAAGAGGAAGATTCGGTGGCACTTACACAGCGGAAAACAACCGCTCAAAATGGAAAGTTGAACGTGGCGGTTATACGCCTGCATTATATGTCTAATTACACAGACTTTCAGGCCATGGAGCAAGAGCCGCTCATCAACCTATATTTCACCAGGGATGCAGAAGAGTTGAAGAAAGCGGATGTTCTCATTATACCGGGAACCAAAAATACCATTGAGGATTTAGTGGCCCTAAAGGAGGATGGAATCACCGAAATCATCAAAAGCTTATATGGTAGCCTTCCGGTTATCGGGATTTGTGGCGGATATCAAATGATGGGAAAATGGATAGAAGATCCTTTTCAAGTGGAAAGCGATCGAGGCAGGGAGATGGGTATGGGCCTATTTGATAGTACCACCACCCTAACCAAGGAAAAAACCGTAATACAACAAAACTTTAGGTTCAAGGATTATCGGGAAACGTGTATGGGTTATGAGATTCACATGGGGGAAACTAAAGTCCCCGAGGACAAGCATCTAAACTTGATTGATGGATCACCCGAAGGCTACTTTGACGGGGACAAGAGCTGGGGAACATATCTTCACGGTATTTTGGACAACCAGGTCGTGATAAACGAATTGCTTCGTGTGAAGCATAAGGATACCCAAGCGAAAAACTATTTACAATTTAAGGAAGCGCAATACGATACCCTTGCAGCCTGGATTGACCGGCATTTGGATATGGATACTATTATCAAAAACAGTGAAGGAGGATGATTTACGGACATGGAGATGACCTGTATCGGTACAACGGTAAAATAAAGCACAACTTTAGTTCTAATGTATACTATAAGGGATGCCCCCTCGAACTCTTGACCAAGATTTCATCCGCTTTGTCTATATTGGAAAACTATCCTTCCCCAACTGCAGCGGAGCTCAATGAAATGGCAGCAAGGAAATTTCGGTTGCACAAGGACCAATTTTTATTTACCAATGGAGCCACTGAGGCATTTTACCTGATCGCACATCTGTTTTCAGGGGCATCTGCGGCTATTGTGGCACCCACCTTCTCGGAATACGAGAATGCCTGTAAAATTCATGGGCTGGATTACCATTTGGTTGATAAAACAAGGTTCAACCCCAACGACTACCAGGTGGTTTTCATTTGTAATCCGAACAATCCGGACGGGACCTTTTTCTCAGCCGAAGTACTGACCCAACTTATCGAAGAAGCGCCGGACACGACTTTTGTGATAGATGAAGCCTATATTGAATTTACCGATCAAATTGAATCTCTCGGGCCTTTGGTCAAAGGTTTGAATAATCTGATCGTAGTTCGATCTTTGACCAAGACCTTCGCCGTTCCCGGCATACGATTGGGCTATATCATCTCCTGCTCGAGAATTATTGAGCAACTTCTCAGCAAAAAAATGCCATGGAGTGTAAATGCCTTGGCCATTCAAACCGGATTACAAGTTTTTGAGCATTATGATCGATGGCTCTTCAATATTGAAGAACTACTCCAAGCAACCCGAGAATTTATCCGAGAACTTTCGGCGATCCCTTGGTTGCAAGTAAAACCCACCTATACCACCTATTTCCTAGTTGAATTAAAGAAAGGTACCGCTTCTGCGCTTAAGGAATTTTTGGCCACACAGCACGGTATCCTGATTAGGGATGCTACAAATTTCCAACGGCTTCATGGGGAACATATACGCCTTTCTACACAAAGCCCGGGAGCAAATGCAGCCCTTATAAAAGCTCTCAGACTTTGGAACTAGCCCCGATTTATATTGTACTGACGGCCTTTGCACTGGACACCCTGTTGGGTGACCCGCGCTGGTTGCCCCACTTGATCGTACTTTTTGGGAATATCATTTCCTTTGGTGAGCGCGTTCTCAATACCGGTAGAAACCCATTCATGAAGGGCTTGGTTTTGGTCATTTTATTGACAACATCGGCTTATGCCCTAACCTATTTCTTGTTGGCCTGGTTGCAAGCAGTGCATCCCATTCTTGCTGATATTGTAGCGGTTGTTCTTTTGTTCTATTGCCTGGCCAACCGAACACTTATCAAGGAGGGTAGAGCCGTATTTGACACCTTGAAAAAAGAAGGGCTGGAGGCAGGAAGAAAACGGCTCTCATGGATCGTGGGAAGGGATACCACCAAGCTCAATGAACAGCAAATACATTCGGCCACCTTGGAAACCCTTTCAGAAAATTTGAGTGATGGAGTAATTGCCCCCTTGTTTTACTATTTCATCCTGGGGGTTCCCGGTGCAGTGACCTACAAAATGATCAATACACTTGACTCCATGATAGGGTACAAGTCCGATAGGTATGTCAACTTTGGAAAGTTTGCCGCCAAACTCGATGATGTTGCAAATTTCATTCCTGCTCGGATCACGGCCTTTCTAATGTTAGTGGTGACCGGTAAATGGAAGGGGTTGAGGTTTGTTGTGCGAGAGGGCAAAAAACACGCTAGCCCTAACGCAGGATATCCGGAAGCGGCATTAGCTTACATTCTGGATTGCCAGTTTGGTGGTCCCAATGAGTACCACGGTAAACTGGTAGAAAAACCATACATTGGGCATACTAAAAAAGTGCTCACGGATAAGGATTTAGGAATCGCCATTTATGTGAACTGGGCGGTAAGCGTACTTAGCATCATTTTGGGTTGCTTCGTTTTCTACTTGACAAATGGCAGAGTATAGTAAAAAATACATCATAACAGGAGCACCGGGAACCGGAAAGACTACTTTGATCAAGGATTTGGAAAAGGAATTTCCTTGTATGCATGAAGTGTCCCGAAAAGTAATCCTAAAAGAACAGGAAAATGGCGGGGACGCTATGCCATGGCAAGATTTGGAAAAGTTTGTAGCATTGGTCTATGATGCGTTTATCATCAAACTTGATTTAAACCCCAAGGCCCTCTTTACCGATCGGTCTATCCTTGATTTGATCGCCTATCTTAGGTTGGACGGTAAAACGATTCCCCAACAACTGGATACCTTTCCCTATCTGGATAAATTTCATCGGAAAGTCTTTTTCGCTCCCGTATGGGAGGCAATTTACCAAAAGGACTCACAGCGATTACAAGACTTTGATCATTGTGTGGCGCTGGAAAAGGCACTTGTCAATATTTATCGAGAAAAGGGATTCGAGGTTGTAAGGCTCCCGGAAGACACGGTCGGTAAGAGGATACGCTTCATCTATGAAAACTTAAATCAAGTATGAACCGGAAAACTGACCCCCAAAGCCGATTTATCATTGCCGCACCCAATAGCAATGCCGGAAAGACCACCGTTACCCTGGGGTTGCTCCGATTATTCCGGGAAAAAGGCATTTCAGTTCAGCCCTTCAAGGTAGGGCCGGACTACATCGACCCAAAATTTCATTATCAGGCCTGTGGAAAAACGGGTATTAATTTAGACCTGTTCATGATGAGTGAACCCTATCTCCATGAGCAACTCAGTAGTTTTGGAAGGAATCAGCGGGTGAGTTGCATAGAAGGGGTCATGGGGCTGTTCGATGGCGCTAGAAAGGCAGAAGGTAGCACGGCCGAACTGGCCATCAAAATGAATCTTCCGGTAATCCTCGTAGTGGATGCGAAGGCAGTGGCCTATTCGGTCGCCCCTCTGATTCAGGGATTCAGGAACTTTGACAAAAACTTGAATTTAATAGGTGTGATATTCAATCGTGTGGGTTCTGAAAATCATTATTCCTTTTTAAAAGAGGCGTGCGATGATATCGGTATACAGTCATTTGGGTATGTCCGAAGATTGGAAAATGTTCAAATTCCTTCGCGCCACCTCGGTTTGGATATCACTCGTCTTGAACAATACGAGGAGACCATCCAGACCCTTGCCACAGAGATGGAACAAACGCTGGATTGGCCATCGTTGTTAAAGGAAACGACCTATCAATCATCATTAACCCCCTCACCCGATTACCACACCAGCAAAAAATTTCGGTTTGCGATTGCTATGGATGAAGCCTTTAATTTCATTTACCCCCATCATATCAAGGTTATGGAAGCTATAGGGAGTGTTACTTTCTTCAGCCCGATTCGAGACCAAAAGGTACCTGAGTCCGATTTTGTGTATTTCCCTGGGGGATATCCAGAATGTCACCTAGAAGCGTTATCCGGCAACACTTCCATGCTTCAAAGTGTACGATTATTTGCGGAAAACAGTGGAAAAATATTCGCGGAGTGCGGAGGTATGATGTATTTAGGAAAGCGTATCACTGATCATGAAGGCAATGTATTTAAAATGGTCGGTTTCTTCGATTTTACGTCTAGCATGGAGGGAGCGAAGATGCGTTTAGGTTACCGGGAGGTGATATTGGATCACTTGCGATTAAAGGGGCATGAATTTCATTACACCACGATGAAAGAACAGCATGAAACACCTTATAAGGCCACGGTGTTAAATGCCAAGGGAATGGAAGTTAAAACCAATATTTTTGTTAAGCAGAAAACAATGGCATCCTACATCCACTATCATTTTGGTGAAGAAAACATGCTATTAAACCTGATTGCCATGTTAGAAAAGCAATGAAATGAATGTCAAAATCCTGACTTGTATTTTACACCATCCGATTCTTGATTTTTATCGGGAGTTTCCGGATATATTCTAAAACAAACCATACCTATGAAGATATATACACGTAAAGGGGATAACGGAACAACCGGCGTATTCGGTGGAAAAAGAGAACCTAAAAATGGACCGCGAATCGAGTGCATTGGCACGTTGGATGAAGTAAACAGCACTATCGGCCTACTTCGTGCCAAGTTGGAACCAGATCATGCTTGGCAGGGAAACTTGCATAGGATTCAAAAAGACCTCATGGATATGATGTCACATTTAGCCCGCCCTTCCAATTCCAAAAAGGAAAACCCGAATCCCAGACCCCTAGATGGAGCGGATTTCTGCGAACAGTGGATCGATAAACTGGAAGAGGCATTGAGCAGTCCTTCGGATTACTTCCTGCTCCCGGGAGGAAATGAAGTTTCTGCATTATGTCATGTGTGCAGGACACAAATCCGCCGGGGGGAACGGGCATTATTCGGTCTTGTGGACAGTGATCCTGAATGTGTGGAAGATTATGTACCAGCCTATATCAATCGCTTATCGGACCTCTTCTTTACCCTGGCAAGAGCCGAGATGGACAAACATGGCGTAGCAGAGGAAAAATGGAACCTTTTCCTGTATAAGCGCAAAAGGAAAGCCAAAGGTTAAATGACTATCTAGGTAGATTTCATAAATGTGTTGTTAACTCGGCGTTTCTTTGCGCAAAGCACGCAAAAGCCCGGCAATATCTTGACAATAAAGTGTATTACCATTGCTATTAAGCTGCCAAAGGTTGTTGATATACTGCACTTTAGGTTGTACATCGGGATTCTTTACCACTTGGTAGCCCTCCCTTTCCAAGGCCCGACGGACCCAAATACTATGAACGCCATTTCCCAATAACGACACCTTTCCCTTGATGGGATGTACCACCTTAAAAGCGCCCGAGTGCTTATCAAACCGAAAGGCATTGCTTTTGAAAACCTGCTCGAACATGCCCGATAAAACCAGGTCTTCTGGCGTACCACTTTTCATATTTTCCTCCCGATTCATTAACCAGATCGTATCCGCTGTCTGGAGCGCAAGGTCCAGCTCATGGGTAGATAAAAATATGGCCTTGTTGGTTTCTTTGGCCAAACGCTTCAGGATGTTCATGATTTCTACACGATTCGGCAAATCCAGGTGAGCGGTTGGTTCGTCCAACATAATGAGGGGCGTGTCTTGAGCCAGTGCTTTAGCGATGAGCACCCGCTGCTTTTCGCCATCGCTCAATTCATGAAAGAACCGATCTTTATACTCATTTAAATGCACATTATCCAACGAACGTTCAATGATTTCATAATCTTTTGGTCCCAGCTTTGCAAAATAGTTGGTATACGGATAACGGCCTATGGAAACAATGTCCATTACCTTCATACCTCCCACATTTATTTTATCCGTTAAGACCAGGCTTAATAACCGTGCATATTGATGTGGTTTTATTTTTTTTACATCAACCTCAGAAATCACCGTATCTCCTTCCAACGGTTTTTGCAGCCCGGCAATGGTGCGCATCAAGGTAGACTTGCCACAGCCATTTGGACCGATGAGACATACTAGCTCGCCGTTATGAATTTTTATATTTAAATCCTTTTCAAGTTCCAGTACATCGTGTTTCGTTCGGTAGCCGATAGTCAACCCACGGGTATAGAGTATAGGTATGGTGAAATGGGCATTGCCGTTATTTATCTTCGATTGATGGTCCATTAGAATGCCCCTTTCATTTTCTTGCTTTTGATAATGATCGCCAGAATAACAGGTGCACCAAAAAGCGCAGTAACGGAATTTAGCGGCAGTGTCGTTTGGGCGCCGGGTACTTGTGATACGATATCGCAAACGAGCATGATTACCATGCCACACATCATGGTTGCCGGAATCAACACCTTATGGTTGGAAGTGCGGAAAAGTAAACGCGCCAAGTGTGGTACGGCTACACCTATGAAAGCGATAGGGCCGGTAAAGGCAGTAATCGTACCCGCTATAATGCTGGTGGTCAGAATCAATTTCAACCTGGTTCGGGAAACATTGACACCAACCCCGGTCGCATAGTTCTCACCTAAAAGCAGGGCATTCATTTGCTTGGAATAGAATAGTGACATTACGAGCATAAGCATTATAATAGGCCCCATTACCCGCAGTTGGGACCAGGCTACCCCGGAAAGGCTACCAAATGTCCAGACCAGAAAGTTTTGGATCAGCTCGGGATCGCTAAAGTACTGCAAGATATTCACCACTGCCCCAGTGATAAAACCAAACATTAATCCTACGATAAGTACCGTCACCGTATCCGACACCTTGGATGACGCCAATAGCACACCTAAGAGTACTAAAAACGATCCGACTATGGCAAAAAGAACAAGGCCCCAACTGCCCAATGTTTCTTGAAAATTGGCGGTTACTCCAAAAATTGCCGTTGAAGAAAGCACAAAGACGGCCACTCCCAAACTTGCCCCATGGCTAATTCCCAATACGGATGGGCCTGCCAAGGGGTTTTTGAAAAGTGTTTGCATCTGTAAGCCGGCTACCGAAATGCCTGCTCCCGTTAAAATGGCGGTAATTGCCTTGGGAAGCCTAAAGTTAAAGAAGATGTATTCCCATGATTTTTTGGAAGCATTCCCAGAGATAATTTTAAGCAACTCCTCTACCGATATTTTTACGCTCCCTAAGCTCAAATCCAACAGGAAAAGGCATAGAATTGACACAAGTCCAACAAGCACAATTCCCCATGATTTCAATATGTTATTATTGTCTTTAGTCAATTGACAAACCGGTTATTGTAATTGTTTGTAATAGTATAGCTTATGATCGGGAAGTAGATTAGGGTGGAAAATTCTAATAACGTCTTTCAAAATAAGATCGGGCCGGGTCATACCGCTTTCCCAATAATCGTTACCGCCATTTTCGCTCATTCTTTTGTTGAAAGTATATACATTTCCGTCCTTAAAAGCCTTGAAAAGCGAGTATCGTTCGTCCATCATCTCCAATTCCTTCAAAGACTGGGCCCGGGGACCGATCCAATAATCGGCGTCCACCAAGTCGTCAAGCACCACTTCAAAACTAAGCGGGAGACTTCCCGTTGACTTTTTGTTCTTATAATGATAGTCTCCACCCGCGTCTAGTATCAGCTTGGCCAAATAACTCTCCGAACCGGGCATGTACCAGGTTCCCTTAAAATTATTACCGGTCATGATAGACGGTCTTTCATCAATATTGGAGGTAAGTGATAACGCTTTTAAATACTCCTTTTCCACACTCCTAAAGATGGAATCTGCCTCTGCATCCTTATTGAAAAACGCTCCGATATACTTTATCCATTCTGCCCGGGCCAGCATACCGGTTTCCATCCATTCTACATTGTAGGAAATGGGTATCCCGATCTCCGTCAAACGCGCATCTTCATTTCTAACATTGTCCATGCCCGTTCTCATGACCAGCTCTGGAGACAGATCCATCAGAACCTCAAGGTTGCTATCTTTTAGAGAACCTACTTCGGCTATTTTGCCTTGGTTTACGCCTTCGTAAACATAAGTGTTAAAAACATATCGGTCATTGGCAATTCCTATTATTTTGTCCAACTCATCCAACAACCCAATAAAACCGATATGCGGGCTGGAGGTAGCTACTACTTTATCTATGGGTACTGGAATCTTAAATTCTGCCCATTCAACGGCAGGTGCTTTTCTTCCTTTGGGGTATAGCACATAAGATACCAATGTATCGCCTGCTACCCAAGGATTTTTGACGACAACGGTTTTAAAGTTTTTCTCCTCGTTCACCATAAAATGTTGGGCGTATTTTACGTCAGGCTTAAATGAAGAGCCTGTGGTCTCTTGGGGAGTAGATCCATTTCTTTGTGATCGATTCTGATTTGACTGGCAACAGACCAGAAAAACTACACTAACAATTGCCAATATGTTCCTTCGCATTTTTTGAGTATTAATCCAAAACCAATATTCGAGAATGGTGCTAATGAATGGAACATAGGTATCCCAACCTGTAAGTAGTCCGCATTCGATAGCTCCATCCCCTAAGCGTCGAATTGTTGCTGTTGAAATAGGTAGGTCTTCTGGCTTGCCAGGTTTTACGCCTTCCCATCCGCCGGCTGGCTGATAGTGGCTCTGTATATAAAACCCCTCGGAACATTTGAGTTTGGCCTACAGCTGCGGGGGCAGCTCCGGAATTGCCGCCAATTGGCGGTTCACCGGATTCCCTTTTATGCTTGCGCACCGTATTCAAATGTAAAAATAGAATTTTCTGCCAATTTGTTGAAAGATGGGATAATTTGAAAGGAGTGATAAAAGCTAAATAATTCTAATTCAACTCTTTACAAGATAAACGTACTTCTTCTGCGATTTGCTTTCCAAAAAATATATATTTGCGGTCTATTCGGTGTTCATGTTTTGAACCTTTAAGGCATGGACTTAATAGGGAATCTTGTGAAAATCAAGAGCTGTCCCCGCAACTGTAAGTTCAGTAAGCTTTGGCCACTTCAAATTCCACTGTTCGTCAAATGGCGGATGGGAAGGAAGCCAAAGTTGAACAAGTCAGGAGACCTGCCGGATTAAAACCGACAATTGCAAGCTTCGGGTGAAAGCTTTCATGCATTATTGGCTTACTTCCCAATGGAAGTGGCATTTGTTTAAAACGACTGTAACCATAAGTATGAAAACGTATTTTTTTGTTGTGGCGGTGACCTGCTTTGTTACTGTTGCAAAATCACAGGATTCGCTAAAAGTAGTCCAGTTGGATGACGTGGTCGTCACCGGAAACAAAATTGAGACTCCGATAGAGAAATCGGGAAAAACAATATTTAAACTGAATCAAAAGGCAATTGAGGCAAATCGAGGTAAAGATGTCATGGATTTACTCAATGAGATTCCCGGTGTTCAAATAGATGGAAATTTCGCCACTCCGGGTACCAACATAAGCTATCGAGTAAGAGGGGCACAAAGTGAACAGACCTTGATACTGATTGACGGAATACCGTTTAACGACCCATCCGGTCTCGCCCAGACCTTTGACCTCCGTATGCTGGATTTAAACCAGATCGCATCCATTGAAGTGCTTAAAGGAGGCTTAAGTTCTTTATATGGTACAGGTGCGGCAGCGGGAGTAATCAATATTAAGCTCAAGGAATCGGCCAAAGAGACCTTTAAAACCATCCTAAATATGGAGTATGGTAGCTTTAATACCTTTACGTCCAATGTGAATGTGTCGGGGAAGGCTGATAAATTCAATTACATGGTCAGTGGCTCTTACCGATCTTCAGATGGGTTTTCCGCAGCACTTGATACATTAGGGACCCAAGACTTTGATGATGACGGTATCAAAAGCTTAAATTTTTTAACAAGATTGGGCTATCAATTCAACGAGAGATTCTCTTTAGGGTTTTTGGCGGCATATGACGATGTTGCCAGTGATTTTGATGGAGGAGCCTTTAGGGATGATGACTCGGAATTAGACCAAAAACTTCTGAAATTTGCCCTATCTCCCAGATACCAATGGAACAGTGGTAGTCTAAAAGGAAACATCTCATACCATACCAATGAGCGAATCTTCAATTCCCCCAATCGTAGCAATCCCGATGAAAGGGACATTAGCGAGTTTAATGGCAATACCCTGCAAGCAGATGTCATCCTAGATCAAGTGCTCAGCAATGAGATACGACTTATCGGGGGAATCAACTTTCAACGTCCGGTGTGGGATCCGGAAGATGCCGATAGCGAAAGCTTTACAATGATCGATCCCTATGCATCATTGATCTATGACCATGCCAACTTCAACGTACAACTTGGAGGTCGTTTGAACAACCATAGTTTGTATGGGACCAATTTTGTTTGGAACGTAAATCCAAATTATGTTTTCAATTTAGGCCAAAGTAAGCTCAAAATTCTGGGTTCCTATGCCACTGCATTCCTTTCACCTTCATTGAGTCAATTATACGCGGGTGATTTTGGCTTTCTTATCGCAGACGCGGGAAACCCGGATCTTGAACCACAGGAATCGGAAACGGTTGAAGGTGGGTTCGAATGGTTTTCCAATGAAAAATTTAGATTTGGTGGGGTCTATTTTTATAGGAAGGACAAGGACTTTATTGATTTCGTATTTAATGATGATTTTACGGAAGGCACTTACGTGAATCTTGAAGATGAAACCGAGGTAGGTGGTGTAGAGCTTAATGCGAGTTATGCCTTCCTGCCGCAACTCACCCTGGCAGGACACTATACGTACACCAAATCACTTACCGATGATGTGATTTTAAGAAGGGTGCCCAATACTAAGTTTGGTTTTACATTGTCCGCTATTCCAGTCGAGAAGTTACTCGTGAAATTGACACACTTACATGTTGGGGAGGTTCCCGAAAA
This sequence comes from Ulvibacterium sp., assembly GCF_028285715.1. GTDB lineage: Bacteria > Bacteroidota > Bacteroidia > Flavobacteriales > Flavobacteriaceae > Ulvibacterium. The sequence continues at coordinate 358,190 of NZ_JANQOO010000010.1, read as the reverse complement.
TAATGAAATCACCTTGGACGCCTATGATCTTTTTGATGGCTTTGTATCCTATAGTTTTAAAAAGCTGACCGTCTCAGGAGGTATTAACAACATTTTTGATGCCGAATATGTAGATCGTTTTGGGTGGGCCACCGCAGAAAGAAATTACAATATTGGATTGAGATATACATTCTAGCGGTAAGTTGTTTAATGGAAAAGAAATCCAGTTCATTGTTATGTTGGAATCGACAAACAATTTCTCCTCTCCTTACCAATGCTTAATCTGAACGGTTGTTGGGAGGATAAACCGAGAGGATATCTTTTTTAGCTACTATTCTGCAAATTAGGGTAAGCCTAAGCAAGACCAAGGCCACCCGTACTAACGGGTGGCCTTTTTCTTTTTATACCTCCAGATAGAAAGCCCGTTTGCTTCTTAGGTTGTCCAACCTGTAATCGTGGGCAGAACCCATGGTATGACGGACCAGGGTTATACATTGATGTGTCGCCTTTATTCCTTCTTCTTCTCACATAGGGAGAACCAGTTCCCCGAGTCATCAACAAACAAAGCTTCGTAGGCATAAAATTCCTTGGTCGGCTCCTTCTTGAAAACCACACCTTTAGTCCTTAACTCCTCATACGTTGCAAGCAAATCGTTGCATTCGAAAACGCCGAAGCCAAATGTGCCCTTTTTGACCAATTCTTTCATTTGTTCCGCCGCTCCGTCCTTAAACATCATTCCTTCCTGAATGGGCATCAAGGAGATTTCAAGTTCGGGTTGTTCCGGTGGGCAAACGGTAAGCCAACGCATATCAGGACCCATGGGGGCATCGGTATGAATTTTAAATCCAAGTTTGTTTACATAAAAATCCAATGCACTATCCTGATTTAGTACAAATACACTAACATGGTTCAATTTTGTTATCATTTTTCCAAATTTTAATTGTGAGTCCCAAAGCTCATCAACCGACATCTAAACAACTTCTTGAAAATTGCTATTCTTTGTCCAACCTTTGGTCTCAGCAAAACAATTTGGAATAAATTTTAAAGGCTTGTCCGATATCTCCACTTTTCTTTGTAATTCTCGAGATTGATATTTCTTGGGAGTCAAACCTACTTCCTTTTTGAAAAGTCCCGTAAACGAACTCGGACTATCGAACCCAACCGCAAAACAAGACTCCATAATTGGAATTCCTTTTTTTAAATGCCGTTTGGCTTCTTCTATCCTAACGGAAGTCAAATACTTATACGGTGTTTTTCCATAAATGTCCTTAAAAAGTCTGATGAAATGAAATTTAGAAAAATGGGATTCATCTGAAATATTGTCGAGGTCAATTTTATCACAAAAATTTTTGTCAATAAATAGCTTCGCCTGAACTATTCTTTTGTACAAATACATTTTCGGATAGTCATTTTCCATTTTCGGGTTCCCTTACTTTTGGTTACTATCGGGGATTTCATGCAAGCCCAGTAAGGAGGTAAACTGCGGTTGCTTGAGCTAACAAGATACTCAATTAATTGCAAAAAGCGATTTGAGCTTCTACCCAAACCGCTACTATTTTTATGTTGTTAGCTGTAGTTATTACCTCATATGCTTATTGAAGAAAGCGATCATTTTCTCAGGGTTGACGCCAAAGTAGTTATATCCATCAAACCTGCGATTGGTCCCCTCGATCCACAACAACTCTTTGTCTTCCGAACTTATGCCGTCAAAGATTTCTTGGGCATCCTTGGGATTGTCCGTCCAAACATCATCTAGAACCTGGGCCATGAAGTAAGGCACTTTTACCGCATGGGAATAATCTTGGGGACGCATTTCCCCATTGGTAAAACCACCTAATTTTAGTTGTTCCAAGTCCATTAGTTCCATGTATTGATCCAATCCCATCAAACCGGCAAAGGAGGTCATTAATGCAGTCATGGAAACCGTTAATGGCCCGAAAAAGCATTTGATATCTGCAAATAGTTCAGGATGCCTGTACATGGCTTCATAGGCCGCATTACCACCGGTGCATCTGTTGTACAACCCGCATTTCATCCTGCCCAATTTCGGATGATTTTTTACATATTGCTGTGCGCCTACTACATCGCGCCACTCATAGCGACCGATACCACAAATCCCTCCATTGGCGGCTCCACTAGTACCGTGGTTTCTTAGATCATAGGCCAAAATATTATAACCCGCCTTTGATAGATGTGACATGTGTGCTACAAAATCGATTTCAAGTGTATCGACCCCTGAAAAAGGTTCCCCAAAATGTCCTGTAAAACCTGAACGACTCATGGGCATTGGGTGGTTTATGATAATCAATTTGTCCGACGATCCCCGGACGGAAGGGATGTACCAGCCCTCAAGGGGAGTGCCATCACTAGATGGAAAGTAAACATCCTCCCAAGTTGCCATACCATGGTCTGCTGGTGTTTTGTGAACCGGGGTCCTAAACATGGGACGAACCGCAAACTCTGCCAAATACTTAATTGTCCCATAGGCTTCTTCCGAAATTGTTTTTTGCTGCGCTATTGCTTTGTTGTAGGCCTCTTCGCCCATTCTACCTTTTAAAGTACCATCAATTGCATACTCCAGTGTTTTTTCGAACATGACATTTGTTTTTTAGTGAATATAGCGCAACAAAGGTCTTTCGGTTCACTTGAAAACTATGAAAACAAATTCAGGTAAATAGGATACAAATTACAGGTTGGAAAAGCTAGAGGGCGAGACTCCGGTTATTTTACGAAACAGTCGGGAAAAATAGTTGGGATATTCAAAGCCAAGTTGATAGGCAATTTCGGAAATAGTGGATTTCTTCTGGGCCAAAAGGGATTTGGCCACCTTCACTATATGCTGATGAATGTGTTCCAAAGCCGGCTTTCCCGAATAAAATTTGATCACATCACTCAAGTAGTTTGGTGTTACGTTCAATTGGTCGGCAAAAAAGTTTACCGAAGGTTGAGCAGCGCTACCATCTTTCCCATAATAGTTATCCAGAAGAGAGAAGAAATCGTTGACCAATTGACTATAGTGTTCTTTTCGTTCGCCGAACTGTCTTTTGTAAAATTGGGCCACGTGGGCAAAAATTATGTTACAATAGGCAAGGACCAAGTCCATGGAAAAAGCCGCCTTATTGTACTCTTCCAATGCCGCCTTAAAATGATGGGTAATAACAATCTCTTCTTCGCTTTTTAGAAAAAGCGGTTCATGCAGACCATAGTTCAGGAAAGAGTATTCCAAATGCTGATTATTTGAAATTAGGTCTTCCGTAATATTGATGAAAAAGCCTTTCCAAGGTGTGTCCGTTTTCCATTCAATAGGTTGGTTGGGACTTGAAAAATACATAAAGCCCTTTTCCCTATCATTTTCCAATCCATATTTTATGGAAATACGATAGAAACTGGGATACACCGGAGGAGACGACAACAGGAAATCACTGGGATACTCGCCTATGTCGATGAGATTATGCTTGGGTAATCGTAGGTTGGTATACGTATTAAATTCCTTTATATTTTCAAATCTCATAGATTTCAATTACTAGCAATGGGCGCCTTTATTCCGTCCATAAGTTTCCAATCGAATAAGTTTTTGCCTTTCCGCTAATGATTACCCTGTCCTTTTTGTTTTGGCAATAGAGTTTCCCGACCCTATCGGAAATTTGCATGGCGTCTAATCGGTTCTTTCCAAGTCTTGATGACCAGAATGGGATTAATGAACAATGTGCCGATCCGGTCACCGGATCCTCCAGAATCGACGCTTGTGGCGTAAAAAATCGCGATACAAAATCACAACTATCTCCTTTTGCCGTAACGATTACGCCGCCTGGGTCAAGGTTTATTTGGTCAAATACGTTCCGATCCACTCTAATATTACGAATTTCCTGCTCCGTATCGTAGACTAGCAGATAATCCCTTGATTTGTAAACCTCTCTCGGTTCAATGTTTAGCGATTTTCCAATTATATTGGGCAAGTCCGAAGAAATTGGCATTCGGGATGGAAAGTCTAAACTGTATAGATCATTTCTTAAAGAAACGATTAAATCCCCACTTTGGGTTTCAAAAATGATTTCGTCTTTGGGATACTTTAAAATGGATTTTAAACAATGGGCGGTGGCCAGGGTTGCATGTCCACATAGATCCATTTCAATTTCGGGAGTAAACCAACGTAAATGTATTTTGTTACCCCTATCCACAAAAAATGCCGTTTCGGCGACCGCATTTTCCTTCGCTATGCTTAATAAAGTATCATCCGGTAACCACTGGTGTAAAGGAACTACACAGGCAGGGTTTCCTCCGAAGGTATTCTCTGTAAACGCATCTACTTGATAGAGTTCTAATTTCATTTTTTGGTTTTTAAATCCTTCCCCACCATGGAGACAGTCATTTATCCGTTCGGTACAGGATGAATCCTGTTAGGATATAGATGTTCTTTTACAGAAAGAATTTATTAAGGTAGAAAAAAACCAAGACTAAACTAAAAGTGGCTCCCACATAGCCAAATAAACGCCTTATGGTATGGCTTGTGTGATTTAGTTTCTCTTCACTCATGTCTCCCTCACCAATATCGGACATTGAGATATACATTGCACCAAATATGACCCAAGACATGGTCATTTCAAAACCGTCCGTAAAGTAGGCCAAAAACCCGGACAATATCAGGGAAAATCCGGCTATAAGATGTAGTTTCTCTATGGGGATGATATGCCTTTTTTTCATTATTGACTGCTAAAATACTAACAAACGCATTCGTCACCACAACAACTCAAGTCGGATAGATACATTCCGTTTGCCTTCCATTTTTCCAGTAATACAGAAATCACTTCTTCCTCGTATTTTTCTTTTCTCAAAATGTCCTCGACAATTACCCCAAATCGCTGTCTGAACTTATAAATAAAACAGAAGATATGATCGCCATGTCTCACGGAAGGACCGGAAAGGTACAGGTTTTTATGACCAAAGAACTCATCGGTTTCCTCATGCAGTTTTGGACTTCCGTCCTCTGTATAGGTTATAAATTCTTCAATGGGTTGGGTTACCAAGGAAAACCCCGTGGCACATATTGGCCTTTCTTCGGTTGTAATAACGGTTTCGTCTTCTAACTGAAGGTTATAGGCATCTTCTTTTTTAGTTACGCTGATTACACGGTCCACAACTTCGGAATACAGCGGTGAATTCTTTAGTTTATCGTATTTAGGATAGGTATAAGGTGACAATACCCTGGAGGGATCGCTCGTATTCGCATCATCTATTTGGTACGGATTTATCAGGGTCACCTTTTTGTCCGTATTAATTAAATCAAAAGCAATTTGAACGCCACTTTCATATCCGCCCACAACAACGAAGCTGGTTCCTTCCAATTTCTCAGGGTCTTTGATAAAAGAACTATGCACGCAGTGCTGCGACCCTAAAATGTTTTTTATTTGGGGATTTTGAAACTCTCCTGCAGCCCAAATCAAATACTTGCAAAAATATGGGCCTTGACTGGTATGTAGCATCCAGCTTTCGTTCTGCCGATGCACTTGTATCACCTCAGTGTCCAGATGTGTGTTTATCTGAAAATAATACGCAACCGCGTTGAGGTATTGGGCATATTCGCGCCCCGTTACATGCTCTTTCCTAAAGGTAAAGGCAGGTGAAGTTGCTTCACATATCGAATTCAAATCCATTTGTCCAAAAGCATTGCTCGGAAATGAAGGGGTTATCATTTCCATGTTTTTAGGCCATTTCAGAAAAGAACTCCCAATTTCTTTTTTTTCCAAAACAAGATAGTCGATGTCCGACTGATCCAGAAGAGCTGCGACCCCTAGCCCTGCAGGACCGGATCCAACTACTATAACGTTGGTAATTGTCATTTTTTGCTAACCTTTTGTAAATCGAATACTAGACAAAAGTAGGGCTAAATAACCCTAGATGCAACCGAGTTGCATTTATGGTATGGAGATTACAAATAATGACTTAAGCAAAGAAAAAGGTGTTGCCACTAGGCTTTGTATAAGAGCCGTTTTAGCGGTTTTTCTGGATTGTCTGTGATCGCCTTTGCGTGTTATGACATTATTTCGCTTTAATGATATATTGATAGGGAAGTAAATCTACGTTTACGGTAAAGGACGTATAGCCCGCTTTTTTTAATTCATTGACCACGATGTCAATGGGTAACTTATGGTCCAAAGGAGGGCCAACGGGAGTTTCAGATTTGAAAAAATCGATAATGACCAACTCACCGTTAGGTTTTGTACCCTTTTTTACCTTGGCAAAATAATCGGAGCGGTTTTCAATATGATGGTACGTATTGACAATGAGTACCATGTCTGCCTCTTTTTCTTTCAAGTTCGGGGAATCGTACGGTATTTTACGGGTTTCAATATTCCTTAAACTATTTTTTTCGATTCGATTTTTTAAGAATTCCTGAAACTTATCATCTACATCGGCTGCAATGACTATTGCCCCTTTTTCCGCTAGTTTTACGGAAAAATAACCGGAACCTGCTCCGATATCCACAATAGTTTGCCCCTGTATATCGCCTAAATACTCCAATACTTTTTGAGGGTGTTGATATGAATCTCGTTCCGGTGATTCGAATCGCTCGATTAAATCCTCGAATGAGGACTGATGCATATACGCATTGGCCGAGCCGTGTTTGGGTTGCCCATCCTTATGATGCCCATGACCATTTCCTTTTACTTGATCCTTTCCGGGACCACGGTGCTTATCGTTACATCCAAGACATAGGACGACTAGGATTATAAAAGCTATGTTTTTCATTTCCGTATTTGTTTTACGATTGATTGGATGATAGCCATCGGTCTCATATAACCTTATTTTTTATCGATTGTTCGTCTTGCCCGTTTGATAATTTTCTCTGTTTCCTTTGTGGCCGATTCCTTTTGCCACTTCTCGCAAAGCGCACTAACGAATCCAGGCTTGGATTTGCTGGCATCGTTTAACCAATTCCCGACACTATCCTGGACATATTTTGAATTGTCGGATTTTAAGTTTTCCAAAATCGGCAGTGCCATTTCCGGGTTTTCTTTAAGTCTCTCGATATGCTTGCACCAAACACCCCTTGGCCGGGTTGATTCTGTTGTAAATCGTCTTATGTTTTCATCGTCGCTATTTGTCCATGTACTTAAAATTGCGATCGATTCCTCCAAGTTTTTGTCAATTTCGGGGCGCAATGCCATCCAAACCACTTCCCTGACACCAAAATGCTTATCTGCAACCAATTTTTGCGATTGCTCCAGTTTTTCCTTAAGGGTCAGTTTTTCGTTCAACCCGATTAGAAAAGGGGCGTAACAACGAATGGAATCGGATGGATGAGCACTTAGTTTATCCAGTATTTTGCCGAGATTTTCTGTTTTGGCATACAATTGATATAATCGTGAACCGACTAATTTGGTCGTATTCATCGCAGAGGGCTTTTTTTGCGCCCTTATTTCCTTGGATATTATATTGGTTTTGTCCTGGTCAATCCCCAGCTTAGGAAATACTGCCTTTATCAATACAGCATGGTCAATGGCCAACCACTCGGTGAGGTTTACGGTTTCGATTTGCCCGCGGTTGAGCAGCTCCAGAACTTCTTTTGGAATATCCTGTGGCTTTCTCGCTCCCTTTCTATTGCGTATTTCTAAATTCATAGGGTTCATCCCGTTAGGCTAAAAAGTTTGATATGCGGTGAAGCCCTTTGAAGTAGGCCTGAAAAGTATAGAGGATTGGCATACATTTTTATTTCCCTCTTTATTTTACGCTTGATTCATCCTTACGTAGAATTTTCTCCATTTTACGACCTCTTGCCAATTCATCTACCAACTTATCCAAATACCGTATTTGTCTTGTGGGTTCAAAGTCTATTTCTTCAATACGATACCCACAAATTACCCCTTTGATAAGGGGTGCATTTGGATGTAATTCCGCTTTTTGAAAAAATGTGTCAAAGGTTACCTTCTCCTTAATAAGTTCTTGCAATCGAGCTTCATTAAATCCGGTCAACTATTCTATCACTTTGTGGAGTTCATCAATGGTTCTACCTTTCTTCTCCACTTTAGTCACATAGTGCGGGTAAACGGAAGCAAAGGTCATTTTTGCAATTTTTTCATTTTTTTCAGCGGTAACTTTCATTTTTAGTGGATTTCAATTTTGTATGAATCGTCGCCCTCGTTCACACCCAAATTATTCTTTGGTATAGGTCATTATTTTGTCGTCAAATCCATAGCTCGATCGGCTCTCAAAATCTATGGTCAGTTCGTCTTGGGTGATGGAATATTTGTGGTTTGTTGGTTCTACGGCAATAAAAAGCTTTCCCCTATAACCAATTTGAATCGAGTCATTGGACAGTAATTCGTAATCATAGTGATCGTTTTGCATATATCGGTTCGATTTGTAAAAATCATTCCGTGTCCTAAAGTCCAGGGTGTCGCTCTTGTCCAATGATATCCATACGCCCAATTCAATAGGGTTTAAATCATCCCCATTATCCGAACAACCGCTCAAAATGAAGATTGCCATTAGACTTAGGGCCAAATACGTAACTTTCCTTTTCATCCGATTTTTTTTAAATAGTGTTAGACATTGTGCATTATAGATGGTGGGATCAGCATTTGGTTGTGTCTCGCTTGCCCTATTGCGAAAATTATATGATGCCCCTTGTGTGCGTAGTCTTTACAATCGATTTTATAGTCCATAGGCTTTTTTTGCACTTTCAATTTGTTCCGTTTCGGTTGTTTTTGGATAAAGGATGTATTTAGGCGCTATAATCGGTTTAACTTGTGCCAAGGTAATTTCCGTTATAGTTGCAAAAGGAAAATTTCCACCCGTCATTTCGGTCAATACCTTTTCCATTTCTGGAAATTCAGGATTGGATTTCTCTACGATTCTTGCTTTTCCCTTCACTTGAAATCCTTTTTGCACCAAAACATCAATAAAACTTATACAAACGTTTTCGTTCTGCTTTATATTCCTGACGGTTTGGGGTGAAGCGATATTTGCAACAATTATTCGGTTTGCGCCGTAATATTTGAAAATTTCTTTTGGCGATACATTGGGTACGTTTTCACTGGATACCGTTGCTAGCCAGCACAAAACGCTTTTGTCAATATATTCCTTTATTTCTCTTGTCAATTCCATTTTTAGTGTTCTTACTCAACGGCTTCCTCTGGATTCGTCCCTCCCCAGTACTCGGGATTAGGATGAATTATGGCCGTTATAAGCTACTGTTTTTATTAGTTTTCGTTAGGGTCAAATCCGTAAATGGTCGTTTGCATCCCTGCAATTTTCCATTCCCCATTTACTTTCTCCATGAGTCGGGTTTCACGTTTTAGCCCTCGAAGCGAATCCTTTTGTTCATAGGTAACCCAAGCCCCATCTCCATATAGGCGTACGCTGATATCGTTCAACAGTTCAGGAACTGGTTCGGGTTCGGGATGTTCCTCAATAAATGTTTTGACGAACTGACTTATTTTTTCCCATCCGACCGATTCGGAAAAAGTACTATCCGCAAAGTCCACATAAACTTTCGAAATATCAGGGTCGTGCACCCAGTTTTTTGCCCAAGCCTTATAATCCCTCTGAAACGCGTCCTTTGTTTCATTGTTCAATCTTTCCAAAATGGCTTGTTTTTCCATTTCGGGATTTAATTCCTGCCCCATTGCCTTGTGCTGGGTTTCTTTTTTTTCCTTGCAGCTTATCAAGCAGCAGGAAATCAATAGTAACACTGATAATCGATGTTTGATTTTCATTTCTTTACGTTAGCGCCAATGTGTCAGCAGTCCGGTTTCGCCTTGATCGTTTGTGATGTTTAATTTCAAATCTTGTTCAGCGAGCAATAATCAATAAAAATAACTTGCTTCGTTTATCCAATGAAAACGTCTTTTCAGCAATCTAAAGTCATTTAAATCGATGCGTCTTTTTTTGGCGGTTATGTGAACAGAATCGTTTTTGATTTTTCCCTTTAATTTCAGTGTCACCGAATCTGGGATTTCGAAGTTAAAGCTACTTATTTTTTGCCGAGCTTTCAATATGGAATCCATCTTCATCCATGTGTCATCCGTCATACCTTTTTCATTGTAAACCCTTTGCATTTTTTCCGATAGATCGGTTGGATTGCCATATACTATGACTTCTTTTTTAGCTACAGGAACCCGTATGAATGCCACACTATCTCCTTTAAAGCGCACCGCCTCGAGTAATCTATCGCCGATAATTAGTTGGCGCCACCGGAGAGGATGCTCATGGGATAAAGTATCTTCATTAACAACAAACGATTCAATATCATATAGCCCGGAATACTCGGATTTAGCCTGTATTCTTTCTTCGGTACTTTGCTTATAACCCATATAGTCGCTCACTTGAAAGATTAGGAAACAGGCAATTACCAGACATTTCAAAACCGTTTTTGAGGTTTTCATCCATTTTTTTTGAAATGCTGGAGCTTTGATGGCCGGAAGCGCTACAGCCTTACCGCTAAGAAAAAATTGGGCTATCCTAAGAGCATCCCTAAGGAACAGAAAAAGTGCCATGATAAACAAGGCCGTGGGATACATTTTGGCATGAACATCATAACTGTAGTTTACGGCTATCACATTGGCAAGAGCGCCCATGGTCAGGATTGCCCCGATGGTTGTTGTTCTTCGAAATAATAAGAGCAATGCGGCACATTCGGCCATGCCCATAAAAATGTTGTATCCATACGAATAACCAAAAAAAGCCCAAGCCAAATGCATGGGCGACATATCTCCCACCCGCTCGGTCAAGGTGTAGTATCCAAGATCAGGGAATTGCATTTTAAAAAATTTCTCCAATGCGAAGAGAAACATCGTAAAGGCCAAGTAGTATCGAATAATGGTACTGAGCCAATAATACGCCACATTATAACTCTGACGTTTTCTATCCAGGAAACTCCAAATGACAGCTCCTATAACGGCCGCAACCACCATGGTGAAATACAGTAAATAGACGTAAGTTCTATCGTTGTGTTCCCCATCATAAGGAGATATTAGGGTATAGGGAATTTGAAACAGGTCTTGCCCTATCCAGGAAATAACACTGTCCAATACAGCGGAGAGGGGTCCATAATAATAGAGATAGGATAAAATAGGATTAACCGACCAATCAAGAAATGCGATAAACAGTAGAAAAAAAATAAAAACGAAACGGAATGCAATTTTTTGGGGACCCTTCCAGGGCGGAGTAGGATTGGATATCTTTTCCATGTGGTTTTATTTTAGTACTCGTGAGAAAGGTCTCTAAAAACTATTTGCGATAATTCTTGGTACTTCCTAGGGTGCCAACCGAATTGTTTGCAACACAAGACTATTAAGCATATTCTGTATTTCTTTTGGGTGTAGAACTAAGATAAGCGATTTTGTTTCCCCTTGCAGGAAGTTTCTGTGAAATGCAGATCAATTTGTGCGGTTGGATCGAGGGGCTTCCTAGTATTGTATGCGACATTCATTTTATCCTCCCCAGACCAAAGGGAATTGCCTACTTTTAAATCCGCAAACGGAAAACGTTAAATCCTGCTCCATGTGCTATACGTCATCCTTAATCAGCCTTCGGTCCTTAGCCCTCTTAGGTATTATACTGCTAATTATGGGCTGTGCCCATAAAAAGGAGCGGCAGGCCAATGCGAAGATGTCGTCCATTAGGGAGATAATAGTGGGAGGCGATGATAAGATTAGAATCTTTGATTTTGACAGTCTGCAAAACGGTAGGCAAGTCGTCAATTGGGAATTGCGGACCGGCGAAATCATAGGACTTCCGGATTCGGTGTACTCCCAGTTGATGCCTATAGACGATCACAAATCCGTGAACGACCATACCCAATTATTGATCAGCAGTTCAGGCTCAGGGGTTGTGTTGTTGGATAGGGAGACTAAGCGGGCCCTGTTCCACACCACCGCTCCCAATGCCCATTCTGTGGAGTTGCTCCCCAATAACCGGGTTGCTGTGGCACTTTCCACCGCCAAAGGTGGAAACAGCGTGGAAATCTATGATATTTCCCGATCGGGGATTCCTATCTTTTGGGATTCCCTCTACTCTGGGCATGGACTGGTCTGGAACCCAAAACGGGAACGCTTGTACGCCCTGGGTTATGATGAGATCCGTGCCTACTCCCTGCAGGATTGGACCAGCGATTTGCCCAAACTCCGGATGGAAAGATGCTGGAAATTGCCCGAAACAGGGGGCCACGACCTCTTTGCGCCCAACTGGGACCAACTACTGGTCTCCAGTTCCAAAAAGGTCTGGAAGTTCACCATTTCGCCCGGCAGTTTTTCACCTTTTGATCCCATAGCCAATGAGGAAAAGGTAAAATCCGTCTACTATGATGATGTAACAGGCGAGCTACTCTATACCAAGGGCGAGATCAATTGGTGGACCCACCGCGTGTATTTTAAAAACCCGGATAAGAAAATTGAGGTGCCGGATATTAAAATGTACAAGGCAAGGGTAATTAAAAGGGACAGATAAACGATGTACCCCGGTCTTGCGTAGATACCTTTATTTAAAAGGCTTTTTAGGTAGATAAATTACAGCCTAGGTCAGCGGTAGTTCTCTATATAGTTTACCACTAATGAATCGGTTTTTTTAATCAAACCACTATCAAAAAGGGTATTTCGATTCATAAAAATTGCAATAGTGAGTGGCTTGTCCAAATATCTTTTTGTCCAAGTATTGGTTCCAAACCAGCCTCCGGTATGAGAAGCAGAACTGTCCGTTACACCCCAGCCCATCGCATAGTATGCGCCATCAGATTGAGTCGTATTCGTTTTGGAACTTGGCTTAAAGATAACTTCATGGGTTTCTTTGGAAAAGATGGAATTACTCCGTAGAGCAAGGTCATAGTCGAAATAATCATTGACGCTGGTGTAAACACCACCTGCCCCTAAAAGCCCATTTAAGAAATGGCCGTCCACTTTGCTCCAATTGCCCAAACTGTCTTTTTGATAACAAAATGCTCTTTCTTCAATATGGATTGGTTTTGCCAAGTTGAAAAAATTCGTTTTTTCCATCCCAGCTTTTGTAAACACATTCTCCTTGGCAAATTCCGCAAAATCTTTACCACTTATCTTTTCTACAATGCTTGGAATGAATTCATAAATACCATTATTGTATTGATATTTTTCACCAGGCTTGGTCATTGTCCTGTTCTTAGTGGAATACCAATGCAAAACATCCTTGTTCTCTGCAATTTTCGTTGAATCCCATTCTGTAAAAAATGCTTCCTCGGCATCAGCTTCGCCAGAAGTATGATTTATTAATTGTTCAATGGTCGTACCATCCTTAAATGTTTCAAATGGAAATAGTGTGTAAACCGAATCATTTAAAGATAGTTTATCTTCGTCAACAAGTTTAAGAACAGTTAGGGCGGTAAATTGTTTGCTGACCGAACCCATCCTTAAATTCGTACTTTTTGTAATTGGTTTTCCCCCTTCCAAGTCTCTTAAACCAAAACCTTTTCCAATAATCATCTGCCCATCATAGGCGACAAGTAGGGCTGCGCCCGGTTCATTTTTCCCAATATGAGCATTGAAAATTGAATCAATACTGGTTTGTAATTGTTCCAATGCAATACCCCTATTTTCAGTTTTTTTGTCAGATGGCGACTTACAGGAAACTACAAAAATTAGAAGTACAAGTATTCGGCTTTTCATATTGGGTCGTTTTAATAACGGCAAACGCTTTTGTGTATGATCAGTAATGGATTTTAAGCTACTACATTTCCAACTACAATATACTTCAATTTAAACAAAATTGGGTTGAGTCAGCACCCAAACTGCCCCTGGCTTATGCGCCACGTTGGTGGTAGCTTTTATCCCCTTTTTTAGAGGGTTTTTGAAAATCCATTTACAAGTGTTACTCCAATCACAATGAACGAAAGGCCTATAATTGCGGGTAAATCTAAAGTCTGCTTAAATCTTAAATAACCTATAACCGTAATCAGTATTATGCCCAGACCTGCCCAAACGGCATAAGCTATACCAAGTGGAATTTGTTTGATAGCGAGCGAAAAAAAGTAAAATGTAACGCCATAACCAACTACCGAAACAATGGAAGGTTTTAGAACTGAATACCCCTTACTTTCTTTGAGTGCGGAGGTGGCTATCAATTCTCCGATAATCGCAATGATCAAATAGAACCACTTCATGGCCAGTTATTTGCTTTGGTCATTTTATCTTCCCTGTATTTTTGGATATAATGGTCTGCTGAAAATCTACCACCACCTAATACAATTAGTCCTCCACAAATGGCTAAAACCAATAAATGATATTCATAACCCTCCATACCAGCATCATACTGACCGCTCCAGTTCATCATAAAGCCTATTTGACCGTGTACGGAAACTATCATACCGATAAACAATACAAACATTGCTATGGCATTTACTCGGGCCGCCACACCCAAAATGAGCATTAATGAACTTGCTGTTTCTATAAATACGGTAGCATAGGCTGCTAGAGCCGGTAATTCTAAATAGCCCGTGATAAATTGTTCAAAAGGTGCAAAACCATCCCCTAATTTTGTACTTCCATGAATAAGAACAATACTACCTAATGCTATTCTAAGAATGGTAGAGGCTAAATTGTCGTTTGTGTTAAATAATTTGTCTTTCATTATTGTTTTCTTTTAAAATTCTAGTCTTAGAAATATTCCTGGGTCAATTTCAAAATCCCAATTTTCTCCATATTGATAGGTGTTCGTTCCCAAACCGAACTGATACTTCTTCCAACTCAATCCTATTCTAAGTCTTTGAAAACTGAATTCGTGTACTTCGCTATTAAAGTTTATCGAATTTTGCAATTGACTGAAAAAGCCTAAATTTTCATTTAAAGGAAAGCGGTATTGGGTAAGAAGAAAAAACTCGTAAAATGGCTCATTTCTTAACTCTGTGGTAAAGTTTGTGGTTATCAAGAATTTTTCTTCTGCCTTGGCCCATTGAACTCCGGCCAAAGCGCTCGCCCTGCCGTCAAAAAAACGTCCGCCAAGAACTGGCCCAATGCCTTTCCAGATGTCATAACCCAACACGCTGTAGGACACTAAAGCGACATCTTCCGTCTTGTAGTCAATAATGGCGTCATTCAGACTAAAAATACTAAGCTCGTAACCTTCTGTCAACGGCTTAAAAAACCACGATTCCACAACCATTTCTTCCGTTGCAAAAAAGGATTCGATTGTTGTCTGGGAAAAGCTTTGTTGCCTACATGCAAAAACCGCAAAAAATCCTAGAACTACTTTTAATTTCATAGTATCGATTGTTTGATGCTACAAAATTAGTTCGCCAATAATCAGTTTTATTTATAATATTTTAGGTGTTAGTTATAAATATCACGGTTTTTTCTATAGCGATTCGGTGTAGAGCCTACTTGCTTTTTAAAATAAGTAATGAAATTCGAGGTTTCATCGAAGCCTAATTCAATGGCTATATTTTGAATCGTACTATTGGATTGGTTGAGCAGTACTTTGGCTTTGAAAACAATGAATTCCTGTATGAATGCTTTGGCCGATTTTTGAGTAGATTTTTTAACGCATTCTGATAAATAGGCTTTGCTTATAAAAAGTTGGCTCGCGTAGTGTTCTAATCTGTTTTTGTAATTGATTTCTTTTTTTAGCAAATTTTCAAATTGATACGTGATTTCATCGGCACGATTTCTAAATAACCTTTTCGTGGCGTCCGAGTCGGAAATAGCATTGATTTTTTCCAGTAGAATAGTCAGGTAAGCACTTAAAATTATAGACTTCCTTTCGGCAGAACTTCGATTGAACTCTAAATCCATTGTCCGCATCAGTTCTAAAATGGTATGTTTTTGATGCTCTGATAGTGCGTACATTGGGGAAGCATGCAAATTCAAGAACCTAAATGAGTTATATAGGTCTATTTTGCCAAACTCGGATTGAATAAAGGAAGGATTAAATAGTATCATATAACCAACGGAATTCTCTTTGAAGGAATTTACTTTCCACGATGTTATTTGATAGGGCGCCGTAAACGATAAGACATTGTTTATTGTATTGAATTTTGAGGTGCCTATGTTGATATCAACATCATGCCCTATTGCCATTGTCAGTTCAAAAAAACTGTGCTTGTATGGTGACATTTCAAAACCAATTTCCCCAAAATGGTCTTCAATCTGAAAAATAAAGAAGTCGCTATACTCTCGGCTTGATGTAATTCCAATCTCATTTAGAAAGTCGTTTATTGATTGAAATGTCCTCATTCGATCAAATGTATGCCAACGGTCTCGTATAACCGTGGGTTGCAGGTCTTAAGTTACTATTTTTCGGCTAAGCGCCGACTATAGCAAAGCGTCGGACGAACTCCTACTTAAAACGTAACATCGGTCAGTACAATGCGATTATACCTTGTTGTAGGTAGCTTTTACCTTTTGTATCAATTCAAGTTCTTTTAGCGTATCGATAGGGGAAGGTTCTGTTTTTGGTTCTTCCCACTTTCGTATTTTGGAATAATAGCGTAGTAATTGCTCGATCGTTTCATCAACATTGCGAAAAGTAAAATTGTAATCAGCTATTATTTTTGAGTTGTCCGTGGTCAAAAAATCCCCGTCCAACCATAAAGGCAAATCGGTCCATTGCTTTACGTTATTCTTGTCTAGAAATTTAGAAGATGCGGATATTAGAGCTACTTCAATGCCTAACTTTTTTGAAGCGATGTCCATTATATTTTTTAGGCTGGTAATAAAAGAAGAGGCATTGTATACTTCGCAACTATGTTCAATTTCAATAGACTGGATGACCAAATCTGCTAAATCCAATACATTTGTATAGGATAAAACGTTCTCTCCATTATTACAGATTAATATATCATTTTGATTTTTTAATTTATGAAACCAGTAATATAGTCTATCCGTATAGTCATATTTTCCAATGATCAGACCCGGTCTTAGTATTATATAGTCTAAACCCTTTTGTTTTTGTAAAATTCTTTCGCACTCCGCTTTGTTTTGATTGTAAAATGCGGGGTTTCCGCTATTTTTTTGTTCTTGGGTACAAGGAACCAAATCCTCATATTCCTTTATTAAGTGGGGATTCAGTTTGTCGAATTTATAGTGGCTGGAAGTTGAGATGTAAATATATCTTCCTATTGTACCGCGTTGTAACGCGATCTGTTGTTCAAAAGCCCCGGCCCAGTATCCGGAAACATCGATAACGATATCCCAATCCATTGAGCTAATCCGTTTAATGTCATTGATTTTCTTACGGTCTCCATGTATAATTCTAATATTAGGAAATAAATCCGGGCTAGATTCTCCTCTATTGAATAGGGTTATATTGTACTTACCCAACTCCATTAACTTTTCCACGATGTTTCTTCCCACAAATCGAGTGCCGCCAAGGATTAAAATGTTTTTCATGATTCAAGATGGCTAAAGTTATCTAACGGTAATGCGTACTAAAATTACCAAGCTTACAGTGGCCTAATCGATAAAGCGTTTTGTTTTTACATGTTGTGGTAGCCAGTTCTTTATTTGTTATACTTAGTTTTCATCTCCCTTTCTACCTGTTTTACTATTGGACTAAAAGCGGTTTTATCCAAATATGCATCCGAATCCTCAATCATCTTCTTCAGGTCATTTAGAGTAAGATAGTCGGGGTGATACACCTCTGAAATTGTTGCATATTGATAGTTTCTATTATCTTTTTTTATAGTAAACCCATACGCATAAATTGCTAATTTGGAAGGGTCAATGTTTCCCATTCGTTTATATATGCCCATATAATCGGGTGAAGGCATAATTTCACCGAGGAAAAGACTTTTCTTTTCAATTTTCCATTGCCCTTGTTTGAAAACCCTCCCTATGGAATGGCCCTCCAAAATTTTTGTATGTTCTTTTAAGAACATGCTGTCTATAATCCCCGGATAGCTAACGACAGCAAAGGTTCTGGTTATTTTCTGGTCACCATGCAAGCTGTATAAATCCGATACTCTTAATTTAGAATTTTTAGTAAGGACTTGGATATTATAGCTTCCAAATTTCAGTTTGATCCTTTCGCTATTAAGTAATTTTGGTGATAAAATAGAATCATGAGAAACCGGGGATAGTTTTGATTGTGGATTTTTGTCAGTACAGCTATTAAAACCATATAATAAACCTATCAATAGAAAAAGAATAGGTATATGTCGTATGTTTCTCATTCTTTATAATGGGCTACAACGGGTAGTATAAATGGTCGTTTTAACTCTGTTTATACAGTGTTGGGGGCTGTTCATTTTTCAATTCTTTTTTGAATTTTTCCCCTTTTAATCACGGTATTAATCGCCAATGTATTGCTTATTTTCTTTAGAGGATTTCGATCGAGCAGTATCATATTGGCAATTTTGCCATCTTCAATTGAACCTAAACTATCTTGTGCATGCATCATCTTTGCTGCATTCAAAGTGGCCATTTTAATGATATTCAATTGATCCATTCCGCCCAATTCAAATAACTGCATTTCTTCGTGTAAGCTGTAACCGGGAAGTACAAAAAAGCCTGTATCGGTCCCTAAGGCGAAGAGTATGCCATCCTCATACAAAACTTTGATATCATCGACCTGAAAGGAAGCAATATCCTCAAGCTTTATTTCCTCCTTTTGAAAATAATCTTTCCAAAACCTGATATTATCTTCGGCACGAGCTATGAAATTAGGATTATCAGCTCTTGCCCAATACTCTTCATCAAATACTTTTTCCCGACGAAGAGCTTCAATCCACTCCGGAAACAATGGATATAAAAAGCCTTTATCGATCATGAGCGTTGTGATAAATGATGGTCTTACCCGATAAATTTTGTCTATAAGAACGGTGTCTCTCTGAAAGTCAAGGTCTATACCTGTCCAATGGACGATGTTTTTGATACCCGCATCCATTGCCATTTCCAGTTCGATATTATCACTTACATGAGCAAATACTTCAGTGTCGTTTTTAATCGCCTCTTTCTGGACTTTATTGACAAATCTTTGTGGCATGCGCTCCACCCAGGGTGGGTGAGGTCCATCTTCAATGGTGAGCTTAATTCCTACGATGGGATATTGGGTTACCTCTTTTGCCAATGCTTCAATTTGGAGGGTATCCTTAAGTAGAAAAACTGATTTTCCGTCAAACCACTTTCCTACATAAGTCTTCATAGGATGTCTGCCGGCCATAGTGAAGTGCTGACTGGTATGAAAAACTATTGGAGCAGGAATCGTATCCTGATTGCCATGGGCCCGCATGGAAGCATAGTATTCATTTGTACATAAACTTCCTCCGGTAATGAAGATGGATGTTACTCCATAATGGACATATTTGGGAAAGTCACTTTCAAAATCATTGGTATGGACATGACAATCAAACAAACCGGGTATAAGGAACTTCCCGGTTCCATCAATTACGCTTTTGGCACGTTCAATAGTAGATGAATCAATGGTAACGATTTTCCCACCTCGTATACCAATAGAAACATTGGTTTTCATTGATTTCCCGGTGCCGTCAATAAGGTTGACATTTGAAATGGCCAAGTCGTACTTTTCTGGTCTATCCGATGAGCAGCCAAATAGACAGAAAATAAGTATAAGAATGATTGTGTTTCTCATTTTGTTTGAATGACCACTAACGGTCTTGTATATGTGCCGTAGCGAGCTTTTGCTTGCAATGGACATATACATATAGTTAGGTGTGGTTTTTATAGTATTCGATTACTTCATTTGCTCTTTCAGTTATAAATTCACTTGATTTATTAACTGGTCCGATCGAAGTCACAATGTTATGCATTGTCCTTTCTAATTCCCATTCTCCATTAGCATTTTGTTTGGATCTTAACAATGCTAAGGCAGGTTTCAAATTATTTGAGGTAACCCCTTCCCTTTTTAGTATCCAAAGTAGTTCTAAAAAATCCCCTTTGTAAAAATTGGGAAATGTTAACAAGTCCATTTTTTGAATCATTATTTTTGATGGATTACGAGAACTATAACATACTTTGTGCTTTAAGACAAAGTTTATACATCTTTCTTTTAGAAGTTCTATTTCACTGTCTCGCTTGTTTTTTGGAATAAATGAAATTCCTTTCAATAGTTTAACAATTCCCCAATAACAGGTATGTTTTCCATAACAACTCGTGTTCACACAGAATTGATTTTTCGGTTCTTCATACTTACCGTCGTCAAAACGCTGGTATTTGAAAAAGAACCTTAATAATCGCTTGCTTTTTTCATCTGGCCCATTGTTAAAGTAGCAATCTAAATACAGCATATTCCCATTCAAACAGGGTATTGGAAAATGGTCTTCTTTTAAAGAATAAATACCATATTCTTTATCGAATAAATGATTCTTTACTGTTTTTAAAGGCTTCTTTATTCGTTCGTCATTCTTATTGCATTTTAGTTCGGCCAATAATAATAATGCCCAAAGTGAAGCTTTGTAATTTGGTACATAGTGCAAGTAATCAGGGTAATTCTTATGGTTTGTAGGGATTACTTTCCATAACCCATTTTCATTTTGGGCATCAAATATTTTTTCGATGATATTTTGACGATTTTCGGTCACTTTATTATTTTTTACGCACACTTAACGGTTCAGCTCTGATTTGTTCTTGCCTCCGACGACTCCTCTCGATAACTATCGGGAGCGGCGAGAGGAGGGCACCATTGAATGTATTGCCCGGGCTTGTGCGTTTGATATTAAATTTAGTCAAAATTATTAGGGGTAGGAAGGCAACAATGAATTATGGTCTTTGTTGGCAAACGTATTTTATTCGTACTTGTTCATTAGTCCAAAATCAAAAGGTGTCCATAAACAAGATTTTAAACCACTTTTTTTAAATCCTGTATTTACCCAACTGTTACATGTTTTAAAACAGGAATAGTTTCCTTGGGCTCTGTAAAAGTAGTCTGTTGAAGTATACCCCTTATTTTCCAAGATCACCTTCATTCCGTATGCATCCGTTTTGAAGGTGCTTTGAATAAAAAGATTCAGTTTGTCTAGTTCGTCTTCACTAATTTTTATCTCAATCCAATCCTGATGTTTGGATTTGTAATGGGTAACGTGCATTAAGGTTGGACTTTTTAAGAACATCGCCTTGAAAGCATTCTTAAATGTCAAATCCCCCCAAGTCGGGGTATTGATATAAAAATTCTCATCTCCCCAACCAAAGGACAGGTACTTATCTGACTGTACTTTTTTTAATCCGGAGATCAATAAACTGTCCAGGTTGTTTATCGGGATTATAATGTCTAGATGTATCCCGTTTGTGTTCAGGTAAATTGATTTTTCAGCAATCTGGTTTCCATTTTTTCGGTCAATGGTAATTGAAGACAAAATCAATGAAACGGTTATGTAGGCGATAGGAATTAATAGGAAATACAAAATCCATTGTAATGTTTTCTTCACTATTTTCATTCCATTCGGACTAGTATGTTTGCCAATGGTCCAGTATGAGCAGCAGTGGATTTTATGCAGCTGCCTTTCAGTTCGTAATATACTTTATTTAAACGAAAAAACGGTTCGGGTTTGCGCTCAAACATCTATTGCTTTTATACCTTGTTGGAAGTCGTTTTTCTTCATTTAGTAGATTTCACAATTTCTAAAAGTTTGGACAAATCCGTACCACCTTAAAAACAATTGTTTTGGCATTTCTTTGGATTTCGATTGAAATTCAGCTTTTGGTATTCCTAATTGTTCATCTATCTTAATGATAATAGTCTGTCCCAGAAACTCGTCCTTGATTTCCTTCTCTTTTTTAATTGTTTCAAAAGGATAAAATTTTGCTTTATTCTTATGAAGGATACCCAACCCTAATTCTTTTTCTGGTCTTCGTGTATCTTCAAACTCGAATGAATCTTTAAAGCCCGGATAAAATTTTCCTTCAGGAACTTTTCGCCAAACGTGTCCATTTTGAAATTTGGTAAAGAATCTTTTTAACAATGAGAGTTGGGGAATGGCTACTTTAATTGTGTCCGAATATGATAAACTCTCTTTGGCACTGGTAATAGTATGCGAATCAATGATTTCTAACTGTCTACCAGTATAATAACCTCCTAAACAAACTCCAGTAATATGGTCCCAGTAGGAATTAGTTTGTTGATCACACATTATCATCGTTCCACGATAAACCCCCGAAACATAAAACTCAAGTATTTCATCTTCAACAGTTCTGTTAAAAAGCATTCCAGAATTGCAAACTGGACAAAATGTGATTAAGAAAGGAACTTTATTCAAATTACCCTCGGCTAAGTGATGATATGCCAAATTCCAAAGAGTTATGATTATCTGCTCTTTTCCAATTTTGATATTGAAAACTTCTTGATTTGGCTTAATTCGATTTTCAGCAATCATTTGCTTGAGACTTAAAAGATGCTTCTCTGTAATTTGAAATGTTTGGTAAATCTTTACAAACTCTTTGTTTGTTATCAGTTCTGGTCTAAAACTTTTGATTTTTGGCAATTTAGGTTTTAGTCCAAGACTTAAATCCTTGCTCTTAAACCAAAGAAAAAATGAAACGGTTGCTATTGTTAGAAAAACAATTGGTGGAAAACTATCTTGCCAAAGACCAGCAAATATATAGCTTACGAAAGCAATTGAGACCTCAAAAAATACACCACAATACGTAATGACTTTTAAAATTTTCTTTACTGGAAAGATGAAAATTAACGCACCAATTAATTTGGCAATTCCCAAAACTTTTGGAAAATAATTTGGATAGCCTAATTTCTCAATTTGTTCCACCATAAATTCCGCACCTAGAAGTGCTGAAACTCCACCTGAAATCATCCAAAGTACTAGTATTGTTTTGGTGATTAAAAATAGCATTCGACCAGACTTAGTTTTCTTTTGTACCATCTTTTTTCATTTTTGTTGATGATACAAATTTGAGGAGGTCAATGAATAATCTACTTAACCATAGTTAAGAAGTCATTTTTCCAGAAGTCGTCTTCTTAAACGACTCAATGATTGAGGTTCTATTTCTAGATAGTCAGCAATGTGTTGCAATGGTACTCTTTGGAAAATATAAGGATGCTCAGTGAGTAGGTAATTGTATTTGTCTTCCTTGTTTCTAATCTTGTTTTCAATGAGTTTGTCGAACAAATTTGAATACATCTTTACGGCAGTATAATTGTACCATTTACTAAGATTGGGAATTAAGGTTTCTAAGTGCTCAAATTTGTCCTTGGTAATGACAAAAAATTGACAAACTTCTATCGCCTGAATTGATATTCTGCTTGGTTTGTTCAAATGATAACTCTCAATATCTCCTAACCAACTATTCTCAAATGAGAAGTAAATCACGTTGTCCTTTCCGTTGTTATCGGTAAAATAAGTACGAGTACAACCTTTATTAAGAAACCCTTTGTAAGCAGCGCGTTTTCCTTGCGTGATAAAGTTTTCTTTTTTTGAAACTTTTCGTACTTCTATAGCATCGACAAAAATATCGACTTCCTTTTCTGTGAGGTTGACTTTATTTCTAAGAAATAACGATATATTTTCAAAATCATTCATTGGGTTTCTTTAATGACTGCCAACGGTCTCGGCTATGATCCTTGCCTACGACGACCCCTCCCGAGTACTTGGGAGGGACGAAATCATAGCCATTGTTGTAAGGCGTTATTGAATTCGGTCGGTTTGTCAACATACACCCCAATTGCCGAGAATTTTCTTTTCATTCCATAAAGTCCATTCAATGTGCCTTCTTTTTTTAATTTAATCATAATATTCGGTGAGTCTAGAAAAGAGAATTTTTTAGTTCCTTTATTATAATCAATTTCCTTTGACGTTATTTCAATGGTCTCTATTTGTTTTATATCAATTACCGTCTCATTCATTATTCCATAATACAGATGTAACTTTCCATCAGTAATTGATATGGGTCTTTTCATTAAGGATTTTAAAAATCCGAAAAGCTGGATTGCGGTATAAATGCTTAAAAATGTGAAAGTCCAAGCAACAATGGAACTCCAATTTGCAAGAAGTAAATGAAACACGACTGTCTCAATACATATCACTAAAATAAATGCTACTAAGGTTGAAATGGTTGCACTGTTTTTATGATATGAGAATTCCCCGTTTTTGATATTTCTTTTCCTCCAATAGATGAATCCATAATAGATGGTTGCTATTTCAAAAGCAAAAAAAACAGCAAGCCCCTTGGGTAGTATTGCACTGCACATTTGTTTTAGGGAAGTGAAAAAGTCATTGGTAACTTTCTTGTTCTGTTTATAATGTTTTATTCCTTTTCTAATGTTATATATAAAGTAAGTAAAGACGGTTAATTCAATAACTGGAAGTGCCCAAGTCTTAAAAAGATTTAGATAATATTGGTTTTCAATTGGAAGTATTGATGAACAAATAATAAGGCCAACAATTAGGAGTGGTATTACCGTTGTCTTAGGAATGTTGGTTTTTCTAATTAACAAAAAATACAAAAGTGGTACAGTCAATAATAAGTCAAATGTAATTCCAGTTGATAGGTCTTTTGGATACTCATAAAAAATTGATGATTTTGCAAGGATTATCATCGTTCCAATAATCAATATCGGTAGTCCAAATATTATTAGATGCTTCTGAAGGTTTAGTGTTTTATCCATTCGTTCGTTTGATTTTAAATTTAGTTAAAATATTGGGGGTGGAGGCGCGCAATGAACTATAGCTATTGTTGTATTGCGTTTTAGTATCGGTAAGTTTTTTCAATTTTTTCCCCGTTCAATCTCAAATTGATTTTCGTTTCCTTAATTCCCATTAGGTCAGTCGATATTTTAGAATCAAATTGATATCGGATATTGTACAATTCGGCTAATTTGTCCAATGTCTGTTTTTTCGGTGAGATTAGTTGCTTTTTTCTTCTAGAATAGTTTAGGACTCCGATTGCGATTCCAAAAAACCCCATTCCAATACAAAAAACAACAATTGTGAATGTGTGTATTCTTGCTAACCTAAAAAGTGAAATAATTAAGAAATAACATATCCCAAGTACCCCAATTCCAGTTAAACTGTAAAGAACAGCGTTTCCTATCGCTAATTTGTTTACGTATTTCGAATCTTCAAATTCAGTATTTACTTCTATTATTTTGTCTTTTAAATTTTGATCCAGCTTTATGTCAGGACATTTTTTTAGGAAATGGGGTTTTTTAGTAGTTAAACTACATATTATTCCATCCTTGAAATTGAAAGAATGGAGGTCACAAATTTCGCAATGGTTTACTTTATCCATCTTAACATAATCAAAATGCGGTACAACGGTCCGGCTATGATTTCGGCTTGGGAAATCCGTTAGGATTTTTCAAGTGAGAAATCGAGCGTTTTTTAAAGTTAGGAATTTTGTTTTTGGTGCATAGGTAAACCTGAATTATAGCCCTTGTTAGCATACGCTATTCATTGATTCATGATCTGGACAAAGATTTCGTGCAGATAAATCCTCCTCAATTGCTGTTCGCTACTTTTATTGAAAATCAATATTTCAAATTCAGTTTCGGGTATTAAATCTTTTAGTGGTCCAGCTAACATTTCGGTTTCCACTTTAGCAATCGTATCCAAATATTTTGTTTTTCCAGAAAGGATTAGATTTCCGATAATCTGTTTTGCTTGACTTAAAGTCTCATTTTTTGAAGTCGCGAAATAGTCAATTTTTTTAATTCCGTCACTTTCCTTGGCTGTGTCGTAAGAAAATCCGTGAATTTCGCTCTTTGTCAAAATAGTTCCATATTTTGTAAAGTCAAACGGTAATTCATGATTCAGGAATCGCTGTTCAATAATTGTTAAAGAATCTAACGCGGTGAAATTAATTTCTAATGCCGACAGGATTTGAGCAAGCTTTTCCGCTCTTTTATACACATTAGCTTTGGCGTTATCAATTAGGTTTTGTTGGGGGCTTTTTCCATTTTTGAGATTATAGGTCATCGAAGTGTCTATAACTTGATTTAAAAACTCTTTGTTTTCATATTTTTCCCATTCCCCTCTTGAATTTTCGATATAGATTTCCTTTAAGCTTTGCCCATTAGCAAGAAAGGAAACAAGAAAAATCAAGGTGAATAACTTATTCATAATGTAAGCTAACGGTCTCGGCTATGGTTATTACTTTTTCGCCCTACAAACCTTGTTACCGAGCCTTTTCCATTGTGGTAAATTCCTTCACTTAATTCAACTTCTTGTTCTTTGAGCATCAGGATTTCATAATTAGCAAAGTCTGATTTCAATTCGTCCGTTGAAAACAACGAATTCAAGTCAGGTGGTCCTCCAATTTTTGGATTTTCTTTGCGATATTTAAGGTGGTTTTTCCCAAATGCTTCAAAAATTACGGTTCCACCTTTTTTTAATTTCTTGTCAAGAATTTTGTGGTATTCAGATTTTACGTTTGGCGGAAAATGGGCGTAAATCAAGGCAATTGCATCAAATTGTTCATTTTTAAAATCCAAATCGGGCAACTGTCCAATTTGGTAATCAATTGAAACCTTGTTTTCTTCAGCAAGTCTCAATGCTTTATTTTTCCCTTCTTCACTAATGTCAAAAGCACTAACATTCCAACCATTTTTTGCAGTGTAAACAGCGTTTCTTCCTTCTCCTTCCGCTCCAAAAAGAATTGTTCCGACTTTTAATTTTAGAATTTGTTCTTTTAAAAATTCGTTTGGTTCTGTCCCATAGGCAAATTCTTTTTCTTTATATCTATTGTTCCATCTTTTTAGCCAAGTGTCGGTCATCTGTCGTTTCGTAAGTTTTAATTACCGCCAACGGTCTGGGCTATTAACAGTTGCGTGGGTTAACACGGACTTTTATAAGTACACAACAAGCTGAAAATTCCACAGGAATTTTCAGGATAAACCCGTAATAGCAATTGTTTATAGCCATTGTTGTACATAGTGCTTTTTAGTTTTACAATCCTTTAATATAGCAGTCAAAAAATGGTCTTTCTCTATAAACTGCTTTTTCGTCATAATCAGTAGGCCAATCAAAAAACGGAACTTTATGCTCTTTCAATTCGCCAGTTTTTGAAATATAACTGTGATTTATTATTTCTTTAATATCAGTCGATTCATATCCATATGGCATTTGGAAAAAGTCAAATAAAAATTTACTTCCAAATCCAAATATTTTTCCATCTTTCATTTTTGCACAAAATCCAGTCCACGACATGGTCGTTTCTCCTTGAATTTGTTCGAGAATATTTTTTGGAAAAGCAAATGGACTTATTTCAATTCGGTCAATATCATATTCATTCAATGAATTTCCTCCAGTCACGAATAATTCTATGATTTCGTAATATCCATTTCCAGAATTACTCTTAGATATGCTTTTCCCTTTTTTTTCTTCGTTAAACCGTTTAATCGCCATTTTAGTTTTTAATTCAGGATTTCGAAATCTAACGCAAGGAATATAAGTTCCATCTGTTAAGTATGCAGAAGCTCGATATCCATTTCCATAAATTAGATCAGATAGAGGTTCGATATTATCTTTTAAAAATTTAATTTTCTCTTCAGGCGTCATTTTTGTCGCATTATGTACAACGTAGGAATATAGATCATGATCTATATATCTTTTATGTGTGGAACTAAGATAAGAGATCTTTTATGCCGTTGAAGGTGGTTTCCGCTACATGGGTGTATAGTTCCGTTATCCTGGCAGCGTATTCCCAGCCTATAAGCCTCCCAGAAACAGGACCGTTTTAAAATTTGAAATTATTTATTTTAAATTTATACATGACCAGATTCTTCCTTAGCATCATACTGCTCATTTCGGTGTTAGGCCAGGCGCAATCCAAAATCGATAGCCTGGAGAAAAGGCTGGACCGGGAAACGGTAGACTCTCTTAAAGTAAACCTCCTGTTGAACCTCTTTGACGAATATCATTATGAAGACCCGGCTAAGGCCGAAACCAATATCAAAAAAGCTCTGGACATTGCCCAGGGAATCCGTGACAAACGCTATGAGGTAAAGGCCCTTAACGCTTTTGCCGATCTTTTGAACGGCAGGGCCCAGAACGATTCCGCGATTTCTGTATTTCAAAGGTCTTTGGCCTTAGCTGAGGATATAACCTATGATTCAGGAAAAGGTATCGCGTTGATCGGACTGGGCAATACCTATTTGAGCAAGGGCGACCTTATACAGGCCGAAGCCTACCACAAACGCAATATTGCCTTCGCCCAAGAAGTGGACGATTTTGAGGGCTTGGCGAGCTCCCACAACAATTTGGGCAATATCTACAATGAAACCGGGGAATACAAAAAAGCCATGGAGGCCTATACCTTTGCGGCAAAAACGAACACCGAGATCGGCAATGAGAAAAATGCCGGCATCAACTTCGCCAACATCGGTCTCATCAACCAAAAACTGACCAACTACGATAGGGCACTGGATTACTATGCCAAAAGCGATAGCCTCTTTAAAAAGTTCGATTTTTTGCCCGGCCGGGCCTTTGTGCTAAAAAATATGGGTGTTGTATACCGAAATCAGAAAAAGCCCGATGCCGCGCTGGAAAAATACCGTCAAGCCCTGGAAAGCTACCAACAAATGGACCTGAAACGTGAAATGAGCCAGGTTTATGAGAATATCGGCAATATTTATTCGGACAGATCGCAATCCGGCGAGGCGATCTACAATTATCATCGGTCCTTAGCCATAGCCACCGAGACCGCGGATTCCATCAATATGGCCATTTTTAGCCAATCCTTGGGGCAGGAGTTTTTTAGGGCCAAAAAATGGGACAGTGCGGGCTACTATTCCAGGCGGGCGCTCGAAATGGCAAAGGAAGTAGGCGCAGATCTCACCACAATGGATGGATACAAGATCTTGGCCCAGGTGTACCAGGCCCAATCCGAGCACGAGAAAGCCTATGCCGCACTTATGGAATACCAAACCATGCGGGACAGTCTGTACACCTTGGAAAAGCGTGATCTTGCCGAGGAAATAGAGGCTCAATATCAAAATGAGGAGAAGACCAAGGAAATCGCTTTGTTGGCCTCCGAAAAGGAACTGCAGGCATTACAGTTGAGCAAGCGAAAGAACGAACGCAACGGTACCATAGCCTTTGCGGTTTTTATTCTGGTGTTGGCCGTATTGCTCTACAATCAATACCGCGTTAAACAAAAGGCCAACAGGGAGCTCCAGGAATTGGGCCGATTAAAATCCAACTTTTTTGCAAACATTTCCCATGAGTTTCGGACGCCCCTAACCTTGATCAAGGGTCCTATTGAACATTTGGAGCAGAACCCGGAAGAGCAATTGGGCCGTAATGAAGTGAAGATGATCCGGAGAAATACGAACAAGGTCCTGGGATTGGTGAACCAGCTGTTGGATCTTTCCAGGATCGATGAGGGCAAATTACAGCTAAAATCGACCGAAGGGGATGTTTTTAAATGCCTTAGGACTGCGGCGGCATCCTTCAATTCCTATGCGGCACAGCGCAATATGGACTATCGGCTAGAAATCCCCAGCGAAACCTTATGGGCGGCCTTTGACCGGGACAAGCTGGAAAAAGTGGTCTACAACTTGTTGAGCAACGCCTTTAAATTTAGTGAGGATGGGGAATTGGTGGCTATGGAGGCATCCCATACCCATTCAGATTTGGTCATTCAGGTTTCCGATTCGGGTAGGGGGATTTCCGAGGACAAACTGCCCTTTATCTTTGATCGTTTCTATCAGGTAGATGGTAGTATCACCAAGGATAGGGAAGGTTCCGGCATTGGTCTGTCCTTGTCCAAGGACTTGGTGGAATTGATGGATGGCACCATTACCGTTTCCAGTGAAGAAGGGAAGGGCACCTATTTTACGGTACAGATTCCGATTGAAAAAATTAAAACCCCCAAGGCCTCCCTGCAAGCTGCAATACCGGAGGAAACAAAGGAAACTCTTGAAACGGAATCCTTTGACCTGCCTAGGGCCGATGTACGCGACCTCCCTGAAATTCTGCTTGTGGAGGACAACGAGGACATGCTCCAGTTCATCAAGACCCGGCTCGTGGAAAAGTACAGGATAACCGAGGCCAGAAATGGTGAAGAGGGTTTTAAAATGGCCATGACACATCTACCCGACCTGCTCATTACGGATTTAATGATGCCAAAAATGGATGGGATGGAGCTTTGCAAAAAACTGAAGACCAATTTGGAAACCAGTCATATTCCCGTTATTATGCTCACGGCCAGAGCAGGTGTCCAGAACAAGATCGAAGGGTTGGAGACCGGGGCGGACGATTACCTAACGAAACCCTTTGATGCCCAGGAACTTGCGGTACGGGTGAAAAACCTCATCGATCAAAGGAAACGACTAAGGGCACACTATAGGGATAATGCCTATACCGTACATCCTGAAAAAATTACGACCACCTCATTGGATAGAAAATTTCTGGAGCAGGTTCTGGATCTCTTGGAAAAGGAATACACCGATGCAAATTTCGGGGTACCCCAAATGCAAAGGACGCTGGCCATGAGCAAAACCCAACTACACCGGAAAATAAAGGCATTGACCAATGAATCCCCTGGGGAACTGCTACGAAACTTTCGATTAAAACGAGCGGCCCAATTGTTGTCCCAAAAGGCGGATACCGTAACCCAGGTGGCCTATCAGGTGGGCTTTAATAATCTTTCCTATTTCGCTAAATGCTTTAAGGCCCTCTACGGTGTTCCTCCTTCTTCGTACTGATTTTTAGGGGAAGTACATTATTTGGTATTCCCGTGTCACTATTTGGGACTATTGTGTCAGTCTCCGATAGGCGTAAAACCTAGCTTTGGTTCAATTCCAAAGGTTTCCCACTCTTCAAAATAAACACATGCGATTATGAAAAAGGTATTCACAAAGGTGCACAAAAATGTAGGTAAAGGCGTATTGGCCGTTATTGCCTTAGGTTTAGTAATAAGTTGTAGTAGTGATGGGGACGATGGCCCTACCGTGAACGAGGAACCTGAAATCCAGTCCCCGACAATTTCCGGGATATCCCCCAGCAGTGGGGTGGTAGGAACCGAAGTCACCATTTCGGGAACCAATTTTAGCAGTACCGGTAGCCAAAATGAGGTGGAGTTCAATGGAATAACGGCAGCGGTAAAATCTGCATCGGCCACACAGCTGGTCGTAGATGTCCCGGCAGATGCCACTACCGGACAAGTGTCCGTAACCGTTAACGGAAGAACAGCGGTTGGCGCCTCCTTCACCGTGCTCACGGCGGATGTTTCGTTATGTAATCAAAATGAGATTTTGGAAAATACGACCTGGGAAGATGTGGAACCGGGAGATGCCGTGGACTATGTGATACAATGTGAAATTAATGTAAGAGGAAATGCATTACTGACCATTGAACCCGGGGTCATCATCGCCTTTGAAGGCGAGAACAGCGGTATCTTTACCGGGGAAGGTGGTGGATTAAAGGCCGTGGGCACGGCGGAAAACACCATACAGTTTTTGGGAACCTCGGAGAATAAGGGGGTTTGGAAAGGAGTCTATTTTGGCTCCAATCATCCGGAAAATCGTCTAGAACATGTAATTGTACGTCATGCGGGCCGCTCCGCTTCCACTCAATCCGACGAAAAGGGTGCCGTTCAACTATCCAGGGACGAAGATTCCTCGGGTGCCATTGTCAATTGTACCATTACCGATAATGATGGATTCGGCGTGTTCATTACGGACGAAAGCGATTTGGAGGAGTTTTCCAATAATGTCATATCCAATAACGAGGAAGCCCCTGTGGGCCTATATTTCAACCAGTTGAGCGCGTTGGATGCCGCGTCGGACTATCAGGGCAATGCCAAGAACTATATCGAGGTCCGGGAAAATGACCTTGAGGACGACCCCGTTAACATGGCCTTTTTGAACGTCCCCTACCGCTTTGTGGATAGTGGTAGATATAATATCCAAAATGAATTGACCATCGATCCAGGAAACACCTTGGAATTTACCAATGGTTCAGGTTTGCGCCTGGGAGTACAGGGTTCGGATTGTGCGGATACCTCGGGATCCCTTAACGCTACAGGTACATCGGAAAATTCGATAACGTTCAGGGGAGTAACGCCTGGTAAGGGCACTTGGCTGGGCATCGGCTTCAATTCCGCAAGTCCCAACAACAACTTGATCTATTGTACTATTTCCGGGGGCGGAAGCGCAGACTTTTATAACGCGTCCGATTTTGCGGCCAATGTTACCCTACAATGTAATAGCAGATTAACTATACAGAATACTACGCTTACCGATAGTGGCGGATACGGGCTCTATATGTTGGATGATGATGCCCAACTGGAGGATTTTGAAGCGAACTCGATCGTAAACAATGAATTGGCCCCGATTTGGATGCACCTGCCACAGGTTAATGAATTGGATGCGGCTACCACCTATGCCGATGGCAATGGAATGGCCTATATCCAAGTGGTGGGTGATGCCGTTACGGATGCCGACCTTACCATTAAAAAGTTGGACGTGCCTTACCGTATTGAGACAGAGCGTTCAGGAAGGGAGACCTATGTGGAAACGGCCATCACGATAGAGCCCGGTACCATCTTGGAGTTTGAGACCGGAGCGGGGCTAGTCCTGGGAAGCCCAGGGGTGGATTGTCTGCCGACCTCGGGCTCCTTGAATGCCGAAGGCACCCCTTCAGAACCGATCATTTTCCGTGGCGCTTCGGAGGGCCAGGGAACTTGGCTGGGCATTGGGATCAATTCCAGTACCAGTGCCAACCTTTTCACCTATTGTGAAATATCCGGAGGGGGAGCGGAACAGATGTACAATGCCGGAGGGCAGGGCAATATCGTGATCCATTGCAGTGGAAGCCTAACCTTGGAGAACAGCACAATTAGTGACAGTGGAGGCTGGGGTGTTGATTTTGTACAAGGCGGTAATAGCCTGTCACAGAGTAGCAACACTTTTTCAAATAATGCACTGGGTAATGTAGCTTCCAATTGATTTGAAATGTATGACCCTAAAGAATTCTTTTAAGTATATTAATGGGAAATTGTAAGGACGATAATGTGCTCTAATACGGAATCTTGATGGTTACCAGGGCCCCTGTCCTTGTTCCATTAGCTATGTCCTCAATAGCAATTTCATAACCATGGTCCTTTTTGCGGATCTGGTTCAGGAGTCTCAACCGCTCGTGCAATATCTGTGTGGCATAGGATTGGTGTCCCTGGTCCGGCGCGGCTTCGTTCTTCGCCCCCGAGATGCCTATACCGTTGTCCTCAACGGTAAGGACCAGTTGTTTTGTGGCCGTGGACCTTTCGATCGCAATGGTTATGGCCTTTTCCTTCTGGCCTTCCGTAAAGCCGTGTACGATGGAATTCTCCACAATGGGCTGCAGCATCATTGAGGGGATGAAGGTATCCTCCACATCGATGTCCGGCCCATATTGGACCTTTAGGTCTATTTTGTTCTTGTTCTTGGTGTTGTTCAGGGCTATGTAGTTTTCGATATAGCCAA
This sequence comes from Ulvibacterium sp., assembly GCF_028285715.1. Taxonomy (GTDB): domain Bacteria; phylum Bacteroidota; class Bacteroidia; order Flavobacteriales; family Flavobacteriaceae; genus Ulvibacterium. Next base: position 324,884 of record NZ_JANQOO010000010.1, on the reverse strand, counting down.
TTTCCCTGGCAAGTGATATGTTTTCGTTACGGGTCAGGTCCAGCGTCTGTCGCATCAAGGTGGCGAAGTTGGTGATATAGGTATCCAAATTGGCGAGTTTGCCCTGTTTTACGGTATGGCGTACATTGTTCAGGGCATTGAAGATGAAGTGCGGGTTCATCTGTGCCCGTAGGGTCTTCCGTTCCAGTTCGATCAATGTAAGACGAAGCTGATGTTTTTTACGTTCAGTTCTGGAACGTTGGGCGAAAACCAGAGCCATGATGCCCAGCAGAAGGAGCAGGGCGAGGAACTGTACCCAGGGCCTCTTGTAGAAGACCTGGGCTACATGGATATCATATTGTAGTTCATTCGAGGATTCTACCCCAGCGGGATCGGATCCCTTGATCCGGAGTACGTAGTCCCCGGGGGGAATGGACAGCAGCTTCAGAGTGGTCTGGCTCCCCAGGTTTACCCAGTCCTCGGTAAACCCGTCTAGCCTATAGGCGTATTTGTTGGTCTCGGTGTTATAACAGTCGTTGATGCTGTAGGTTATGGAGAAGGAATTTTTGGAGTACGGCAGGTCAAAATCGAACTGTCCGGCGTTTAGGGCGTCAAGTTCCACGTCCTTTTCTTGGTCGGTATCGTAGTATTCGAATTTTGTAGGGAATATCCTGATGTCCCGGGATTGGACCGTACTATGTATACTGTCAAAGGCAATCAACCCCCTAACCCCCCCGAACAACAAGGAATTGGAGGAGGTCCTATAATAGGAATACTCATTGAAGTCATTGAAGGGCAGGCCATCCTCCACATAGAACGCGGTCACTTTTTTCGAGTTTTTTTCAAACCGGTATAGTCCGTCATGGGTGCTGAACCACACATTTTCCGCGGCGTCTTCCAAGATTCCCACGACGTTTAAATCAGTAAGGCCGTCCGCTGCGTTTAGCACTGTGGTCTTGTTGAGAGACTTGTCAATTTGGATTGCCCCTTTATCAGTACCCAGCCATATGTTCTCTTGCCGGTCTAAGAAAATTGAATAGATCTTATTGGTAGGCAGGGTTAAATCGTTGTTTGCGGGATCATCGGTAAAGTGTAAAAAGGTATTGGAGTGGAGATCCTGTATGATCAATCCATTTACGTCCGTTCCTATATAGAGTTTGTTTTTGGTTTTTAGAAGAACTCTTATAATAGGGTCTATTGCTTTCTCGAGAGGAGGGATAGGTACCTCGCGGAACTTTTTCTGATTGACATTGAATTCCTGAATATCATAATTGCTGGCCAGCAAAAGGGTGGAGTCCGAATACTTTGCTATATCAAAGTAATGTAAATTGGCCAACCTTCGATGGGAGCGAAAGATATTGGTATCAACAATCGTATTCCTTAAAAAATTGACTTCCCAGAGCGTTTTGTGCTCCCCAATACACCAGACCGTGGAATCGCTTGCCTTTAGAAAAGACCTAAGGAGATTCAATGTTGGAAAAATATTTTTTGTTTTATAAGGGCCTTCATCATAATTCGCATCGTCTGATGGTGAAAGCTTAAAGATTCCCTGATCGGTGGTGGCAAGGATTTCCTTGTTGGGAAGTTCCAAAAACCCCCTTGCATCGATGTTTTGTTCGCCATTGGCATATAAAATTCGATCAAAGCGATTCTGACTGAACTTTATTTTACTGATTTGATCATAACTGCTGACGTAGATGATGTCGTTTTTATCAACAATCAAATCTTCAATCGGGAAAGCGAACGGAATGTCATAGGTCTTTTTAAGATGAAGGCTCCCGTTTGTTTCCACCAGTTTAAATAACATCAAGGTCTTTCCGGGGCCATCGATAGCGATAAGGTCGGCATGATTTTTTAGTATCGGATTGCTGTCCTCCGTAATGGGAATCATTTCTTGAAAGGGTACGTTGATAAGCTGTAGATCCAATTCCTCAATAAAGAAGGTCTCAAAAACCTCTCCCTCGTAGGTATATGGTGTTTCCATGGATTTTGGGAGGAGGTCGCCATTATCGGTGAGTACCAGGCCATCACCTCCGTTCAGGGGCCATTCGGGATAGATGTAATCCGCCCAACTGTATTTGATCGAGCGCGTATAGTCCGCAACGGGCGTGGTAGTTCCGGAATCAAAGATATAGAGCTTGCGCCCTTGGCGAACCAGAAATGTATCGCAGCCTAACCTTCGTTCAAAATAGAGGAAATTCCTTAAAAAATATCTGTCGTTCGTATATCTGGGATTGATGCCGTCTATTTGATATTTCGTGACTTGAAGGGACGAATCTACCTTCAAAATGATATTGTCCTCAGCGGTGGAAGCCACCATCCATAAGTTTCCATTGCAGTCTTCCATAAAGGAGTTGGGTTGCAGTTCCCTTCCCGTTAAGAAAGGTTTTAACGCAACGCGGGTGAAACTTTCATTCAAACTTTTATCGGATACGAAAAGTCCCGTATCCGCGGACACCCACATTCTCTTTTGGCTATCAAAAAAAATCCCGTAGATATCCTGTACCAGGTCATTAACATTTTCGACCAGAAAGTAAGAAAGGACGTTATGGGTCTCAAAATCCTTTACAATTCCATCATTTGTGGAATACCAGAGGAATCCATCGTCATCCACTTGCATGAAATTCCTAAACTTGTGGGATTTCCCGTTGGGATTTATTTCAACATCCCGTATGGTATAGTCCTGGGCATGCGAGACATTGAAAAAAAATATGTACAAAATGATGGAATATGTAAATATTTTGCGCATTGACTAAACAAACCTACGGGGGAAATAGCGTTGAAAACCTTACTAAAGAATCATTGGAACAAATTGATTACCACCACATTAAATACAATGTGGAATCGTAGTAATAATTGGCCAGTAAATCAGAATGCATATACCAATGCCGTAGTTGATGATTACGACACGAGCTATATGATTATTTCACGGATTTAAAATTAGCAAAATTAATTGCGTAAAAACAGGGGAAATGGAGCAAGATGGCAAAGTTTTTTTTTCTTGGGACGTCTCATTTGGGAATGGCGCAAGTCTCCTAGAAATTCTAAAAGTCAATTGTAGGTAGGGTCTTAAACTTTCAATAGGTTAAATAAAAATTTTTCAATGTATATGAAGCCCAATAGCGCTTTCAGTTAAAAGTTTCGGAACTGGTGAGGAATAACCTCCTCAAGATTGGGAAAGTAGCATTTCCAAATCGCTCATCTCCTGAAAAACAGAGGCTACCTCCAAATCATTGGGATATTCATGGCCATTTTTGGAATATAGGAAGACATCGAAGCCCCCTGCCAAGGCCGCCTGAACACCAACTTCACTGTCCTCCACAACCGCGCATTCCTCCGGTCTAAAGCCCATATTTTTGGCGGCGTGAAGAAAAATATCCGGATTGGGTTTCCAACTCTGTATTTCGTAGCAGCTGAATATTCTTCCCTCAAATTTATCGATTAGCCCGGTGGTCGTTAAATTGGCACGTATTTTTTCCAAAGGGCCGCTCGAGGCGACACAAAACGGGACTTCAAGATTTTCAATTACCGAATGGATTCCTTCTATGGGCTGGATTTCATTCTTGAAGGCCTTGTACGTTTTTTTACGGTATTCCAATTCAAAATTAGCGGGTAAGTGCCCTTCAACAAGTACGTCGAGATATTGCATAATATCATTTAAGGACTTACCCAGGAACTCATTTGTCACAAAGTCCAAATCAATATGCAATCCCAAATCTTTTCCCATTGCCACCAACACCTTTGCGGTAATCAACTCGCTGTCTACCAGGACGCCATCGCAATCGAAAATAATACACTTGTATTTCATTTAGGTCTCTTTTTGTGGCAAAGAGCAATCACGGGCATGAATGTACAATAAGCTTGGATATAAAGAAAAGGTATCAGGTTTAATCTGCCTTTATCCCAAGCACTTTTATGATTTTATCATACACCTCTGTATTTTCATATACCCCTTGAAATTCCTGGGAATGGGGACCATAGGCAAATATCGGCACCATAATGCCTGTGTGATCGTGGGTGGTAAAATCCCCTTCCACCATCTTGTTGTCAATATTTCCTTGCGGCAAACTAAATCCGGATGTCTCGTGATCTGCGGTGACAATAACAAGTGTATTACCCGTTACATCTGCAAATTTCAAGGCTTCGGTAATGGACCGATCAAAGTCTATGCCTTCAGAGGCAATACCAGGGACATCGTTTTCATGACCATAACTATCTATTTTAGAACTTTCTACGACTAAAAAAAAAGGAGTGTTCTTGGCATTTAAAAAGGCCAGTCCATTTTTGGTCACGTCGGCCAATACGGTTCCGCGGCCCTCAAGAACGCCAGGCACATCATCCTTTGAAATAAAATGTGCAATTTGTTTTTCTGTTCTTTGGGCCATTCCACCCGTATTTTCCAGAATAGAAAAACCCATTTGGGCAATTTGCCTTTCAAACGAATTGGCACCTCCGCCGATCAGTAGTGAAAGTTCACTTTTGGATAGGTCTGAGATAATACCGTCCGTATCCGATCGATCTTTTCGATGTGCGTAAAAGGCGGCCGGGGTAGCGCCTGTAATCATATCCGTTGTAATGCAGCCGGAGTTAAAACCGTTCTCATGGAGAAGCTCGGGGAGGTTTTTTACGGATTTGCCTTCGGAATCTACCCCTATAGCACGATTGTTCGTTTTTGTACCTGTGGCCAAGGCAGTACCTGCAGCAGCGGAATCGGTCGTAAAATCGTCCGCGGATTGTGTTTTTATAAGTCCGATACTTTTTAATTGGGTCAATGTTAAATCCCCACCATTGCCGAAAACTGAGGATGAGATTTGGGCCAGCCCGTTACCATCGCCAATTAATAGAATGACATTTTTAACGGGCTTGTCCTTTTGATCCGTGTCAAAGGTCGGCGTATACACCTCAGACCGGATAGTATTATGATAAATCCGTTGCTCCAAGGTATGTAAATAGGAAGCCGATGCATAGGGCAAATCGGTATTAACAAAGTCCACACCCATATCGCTAAAAGTTTTCCAGGCGGTTTTGGAATCCGGTGCCCCCCAAAATCGGAAAGGTTTGCCGTAGGCATGGGCCTTATCGATTACGGCCTTTATCTTTTTGTAGTCGTCGGCGGTCAATCTTCCCTTTCCGTTCCATGGTGAGAACCTTTTGAAATTTAGGCTGATCAAAGCTATTTTGTTCCAAACTTCCGCTTGTGGTACATCATCAAGCTTTTGATAATCGAAATGAATGTAAGGGGGGTAATCCGTATACGCACTTACCTCTGGTCTATTTCCGGATATCACAATAGACATTTGTTCGCTGTTGATGAGGGTGGGATACATTTCCAGAATGGATATCAGTTTTTCTAAGGAGGCACGGGGCTCCGATTTTATGTCGATGAGCAACTGTAGCTCTTCTGGCTCTCCGAATTTTAAGTCCATTGCCTTTTTTATAGGTTCCAAATACAGATTTTCCAGGACTCGGTCCTCTATAATTTCGGATTCCGAATGGGTAACGTAAAGCCTATCGTTTTTAAGAAAAATATCTACCTCAATTGAGTTTAAACCATTGGCATAGGCGCTCCAAAATGGAACCTTTTGGGCGTAATCGTTGTGTGAGTGTATTTTTACTCCGCTTATGGGTTGTGCAATAAGAGGAACGATCGAAATGCAGAGTACAAGAATTAGGAGAAGTTTTTGTTTGGACATGACCGGTATTTGACTTGTTAAACTATTGTTGCTCAAAAAAAGGATATAATTATCGTGTTACACGGATATAGGTAAAAGTGGAATGGGAACCACTATCCTTGTACGAATATAGAACTCTTGGCGTTGAACGATAAGGAGAAGCTTATGCAAAGGTTTGCATGACGAAGACCAAGAGATACTACGAAAGAAATAATGCCCTTCCATAAAGGGTGGCCACTACCAAAAGGAGACCAAAAACGGGCCGTATTATTCGTTCTGCGAAAGAAGCTTTCCGAACAGTGTTTAGGGTGCGTTTGGTCTTGCCGAATCACCCTTCTATACTTGGGGTTAACGCCCAGATCATTTTCTCTAATTTTTTAAGAAATTCTTCCCTCCATATTACTTTTTCACCAGTTTTGAAAAGCCCTAAATAGTTATTTGGGAATAATGTTCCCTAAAGTTTAAATAAGGCTTAAGTCCATGTAAATCAATGCAAACCTTTGCATTGACTTTTGGCTCGGAATAATTTTAGGCATCGCTTTTTTATTGTTATTTGGCTTGAGAATTAACTAACGCAAAAACAGCCAGATATGAAGAAAATTCGATTTTTAATGCTGATTTTCCTGCTCGGAATCGTTTCGGTTTCTTGGGCACAGACTACAGTTACCGGGACGGTCACGGACGATCAAAATACTCCTCTTCCCGGGGCGAGTGTTATAGAGAAGGGAACCACCAATGGTACTACGACCAATTTTGATGGCAACTTCACTATTGAAGTAAGCGATTCCAACGCTGTTCTTGAAGTTTCTTATCTCGGATACACAACCATGGATATACCCTTGGCCGGACAAACTAACGTAACGGTGCAGTTGTCCGAGGATGCCACACAGTTGGAAGATGTGGTAGTGGTCGGGTACGGTGTTCAAAGAAAATCCGACATAACAGGTGCCATAGGTTCTGTAAAGAGTGAAGATTTTAACAAAGGTGTTGTGGCCAACCCAGGGCAGCTTTTACAAGGTAAAGTGGCCGGGGTCAATGTGACCAGTGTAAGTGGCGAACCGGGAGCCGCACAGAACATTATCATTCGAGGTGTAGGAAGTTTGCGCTCCGGTACCACACCCCTGTTTGTAGTGGATGGTTTTATTATTGACAATTCCGGTATTGGTGTTGCGGCCAGTGCCAACCCTTTGAATTTTATTAATCCCCAGGATATAGAATCCATAGATATTTTGAAGGATGCCTCTGCTACGGCCATTTATGGTGCTCGGGCAGCTAATGGTGTAGTAGCCATCACTACCAAAAAAGGAAAGGCCGGCAAGGCGGAAATGAATCTATCCGTGTCCACTGCAATGTCTACCATTGCCAATCCCATGGATGTGTTTAGCGCCAATGAATTTCGGGAGCAGGTAGTCGCCGTTGGTGGTATTCTCGAAGATTTTGGAGGTAATACCGATTGGCAGGACGAGTTGACCCGTACTGGTATTTCCAACAATGTCAATTTCTCCATGAGCGGAGGGGTTGCGGATAAGTCGTCCTATTTTGTATCCGCCGGTGTGGATGACCAGGAAGGTACCTTGAACAATAGTTCCTTAACACGATATTCCGGACGCGTAAATTTAAATCAAAAGGCACTTCAAGGACGCTTTAACGTGGATTTGAACCTTACGGCCTCAAGAACGGTAAATGAGAGACCGGACGATAGGGCCATCGTAAGGGAAATGTTGGAATTGAACCCTACCATACCGGTCTTTACCGATGGAGAGCCTACCTTGTTGGAAGAACGTATAAACCCTATACAACGTAACCGGATTTTTACGGACGAAGCCAATACCAATCGTATTTTGGCCAATATCTCGCCTTCCATTGAAATTATTAAGGGATTGGTCTACAAATTGAACCTAGGGGTGGATTATTCATCCACCAATCGTGATGTACAACAAGTACCTTTTGTGCAATTGGAAGGTTTTGAAGATGGCTTTTTGAATACCACGGCTACAATTAATACCAATACTTTGGTTGAAAATACACTGACCTATACTCTTAACAAGGACAAACACAATGTCACTGTATTGGCGGCACATTCTTACCAAAGAACCCGGTTTGAGCAAAAACGTTTTGAACTGGACGGGTTTGCCAATAATGGCATTGAACCGAGGTTTCAGGATCAAATTAGTACTGAGATCCTGCCAACCACCTTGGATTCCCGTGCTTTTGAAAATGAATTGCAATCCTTTTTTGGAAGGGTCAACTATTCGTATGCCGATAAGTATCTATTTACAGCGACTATGCGGGCGGATGGATCCTCCAAATTTGGGGAAAACAACAAGTATGGGTATTTCCCATCCGTAGCCTTGGGATGGAATATTAACAGGGAAGATTTCATGGCGGACAACACGATTTTCAGCAACTTGAAACTACGGGCCAGTTGGGGCCAGGCCGGTAATCAGGATGGTATTCCCAATAACGTTAGTTTGGCAAGTTTTGTGGATTCCCGAACGGAAAATGACACCTACCCCCTTGATGGGAACGAGGTTACATTAGACGACTATCCCTTTGGTACCGTTCCCGTTCGTACGGCCTTTCCTGACCTTAAATGGGAGGTGTCCACACAGACCAATATTGGGTTGGACTTTGGACTTTTCGGAAATAAGATTACCGGTACTTTGGACTATTTCAACAAAGTGGTCACGGATGTAGTACTTTTTGCCAACCGTACCGATCCCATTCAGCCTACCGAAAGAATATGGACCAACGTGCCCGATCTGGAAATCATCAACAATGGCTTTGAATTATCTTTGGACTATAGAGGAAGCTTTAGTGAGGATTTCACCTTCAATATTGGAGGTAACATTTCCTATACCGATAACAAAATAGAAAACTCCCCCTTTGCCGTGTTGACTACCGGGGGTGCCGTAGGAGCCGGGCAAACCGGGGCAACGATTAATGGATACATTAATGGAGAGCCTACCGGAACCTTCTTTATGAAGGAATTTATAGGCATTGGCGCCGATGGATTAAATGAATTCAGGGATATTAATGGGGATGGCGAGTCTTTGGACAACGATAGGTTTGCCACGGGTAGCGCCCTACCGGACATTATCTATGCCTTCTATCTTAATTTCAATTATAAAAAGTTCGATTTGGGCATCAATTTCAACGGGGTATCCGGTAACGAAATTTATAACCATACGGCCATGACCATATTTTCCAATAGCCAGTTGAGTAGAAGCTTAAATACCACTGATTTTGCTATCCAGTTTCCCAACGAGGATCTGAGTAATTCCAACGAGGTCTCTACCCGCTATCTGGAAGACGGTAGTTTCTTGCGATTGAACAATGCCACTTTGGGCTATACGCTGGACCCCGCTGTACTTGGGCTAAGCGACTGGATAAATAGTTTTCGCATTACGCTAACGGGACAAAACCTGTTTGTAATAACCGATTATTCGGGCTTTGACCCCGAAATCAATACCGGGAACGATATTGATGGAATCCAAACCTTTGGAATCGATCGTTTTACCTATCCCTCTCCGAGAACAGTTTTGTTTGGTTTAAATGTATCATTTTAATAAAAAAATTGTTAGAAAATGAAAAATAGAATCTTAATTGCAACTCTTGTGTTTTGCTCCCTTTTCAATTGGAGCTGTACCGATCTGGAAGAAGAAAGACTGGATGAATCCGAATTTGGGGGCCAGGCCGAAGCGGTTAGTGGCGCCATTGCCCCAGCTTACGGCTATGTTTCCTGGGTATGGCGACATACCAATTATTATGGCCTGCAACTTATTGCTTCGGATGAGGGTATCCTGCCCTTTCGGGGAGGAACGGACTGGTTTGATGGGGGGAAATTTTTAGCTACCCATGCCCATACCATTACCCCTACCAATGATTTGGTTGGGGATAGTTGGAACGAACTAACCACCAATATTTCCAGAACCTTGGCGGCTATTGAGGTATTGACGCCACTTGCGGATGGCGGCGATAATGAGGCGCTTGGTGCCCTCCATGAGATGCGGGCATTGCGAGCGTACCTAAACATGTTGATGTTGGATAGCTGGGGATTGGTATTGAGAAAAGAGTCTTCCGCGGAACTCTCCGAGGTACTGCGAACCCAAGATGCCATAGACTATATTGAAAGCGAACTTTTGGCGGTTGTGGATGTCATCAATACGGATAGAGGTCCGGGCAGAATAACCCAGGCCGCGGTCTGGAGCCTTTTGGCAAGACTATATCTCAATGCGGCGGTATATCGCGATCCGTATGGGACACCCAGTTTTAGTACCGAGGATATGGGCCGGGTCATCCAATATACGGATAATGTTATCAATTCTGGTAACTTCTCATTGTCACCGGAATATTTTGACCTTTTTAATGACGATAATAATAGCAATCCGGAACTTATATTTGCCTTAGATCAGCGAGGTCAGTTACGAAGGGAGCACAGCCGGTGGGCCTATTGGTCCATTGCTGGGGATATGTTCCCAAGACCTGAATTTCCAAGTGCGGATGGAACCGACGGTCCCGCAATCAATTCCGATTTTATCCAGACTTGGATAGATGCCTACGGCCCTGTTGATCCGGCCGAGGCCGATGCACGGTTTTATCAGCAGAATACGATAATACCCCCGGCACAATTGGATGACTTTGAAAATCGTGAAAAGCTGATCGCTACTGAGACCGAAAACAGCTATTACTGCATTGCGCCCGATGATTTTGAAATAGATAGGGGCATACTACGCGGAATTCAATGGGGACCCCGAAAGGGTGAAGATGGCGCGTTTCTTTCCTGTGATGGTGGCGAAGTACGGATCTACCCGATCCAATTGACCCGGGGAAGTGGCCCAGATCGTGATGTAGCTTATGTAAACCATACCTTCGAAGTCAACTTTACCAATGAAGGTTCCCTGCACAACACCGGGTACCGCTGTTCCAAGTACCAGTTTAGCCGAACCTCTCCCAACGGTAATAACTTCAGTAGCGTAGATTTGGTATTGATACGTTTGGCTGAAGTATACCTAATGCGTGCGGAGGCGAAACTGAGAAATGGCGACGATGCAGGTGCCCTGGCCGATGTCAATACGGTAAGAACGTCCAGAACGGCCCGTCCGGACCAAACCCCGGAAGCATGGCCCTCAATAGATTTGGAAGCCCTGTTCCGTGAGCGTGGTTTTGAGTTGTATTGGGAAGGTTTTAGACGTAGCGACCAAATACGTTTTGGCAAATATGAGGATGCTTGGACGGATAAGACAGATGCCGATCCCAATAAGAGATTGTTTCCTATCCCCCAAAGCGCCGTGGACGCGGCTTCGGGAATAGAAGGTTTCTTGAATCAGAATCCAGGGTATTAGCGAATTGTACAATTCGTTTTAAAATAGAATAACACACTAGTAATCGTGTTGGTTTTTCGTAATTAGTTTGTTTAAGTTTGAATTAGTTTAGTAAAGGCAGGCAAATAGTTGCTTGCCTTTATTTTTAAGGCATATTCACATTTTGATGGCCCTGGTCAATAGTGGTTAGGCTTAAAATGTTCTCATAAACCTTATATTTATTGAGGTAAGGACATCGGTATTGATAGGGTGATCCGATGAAGATTGATTTTCTAGGAAATATGAAACCAAATGAATCCTTCGTTTTAAGAGGTCTGGGAGCATTTCTATTGCTTTTTTTGATACATGCATGTGGTACGGAACGGACAAGTTCTTCCAAGATAACGGAATTTGATACCTCTCCTGTGGATAAGGTGTATACCCAATTGGATACCGAAAACTCTCGCTGGTTTTTATTTTCATCCGCATGTCGTCCTTTTGGGATGGTCAACCTTAGTCCGGATACGCAAATCGGCGGTGCATGGGGTAGCGGTTATCGTCACAAGACCGATACTATCAAAGGATTTAGTCATATTCACGGTTGGCAGATTTCCGGACTTTCCGTAATGCCGGTAACGATTTCTGAAGAGAACGGACAAACTGTTTTCAGTGATTTTTATTCAAAGTTTTCCCATAACGAGGAAAAGACCAATCCGGGATATCATAAGGTCTTCTTACAGCGCTATGATATAACAGTTGAGCTAACCAGCACAAAGCGGGTGGGTTTCCATAAATATTCCTTCCCTACGAAAGGGAAACCTGCCCTATTGTTTAATTTAAACGGATTATTGGGTCCTTGTGAAAATAGGAACGGTACATTGACAAAAATTGACGACAATGTGCTCACGGGAGAATTTGAAATGGCACCAACGCACCGACGTCCCAAACCCTTCCAGGTTTTTTTTCAAACGGAATTTGATTCAAAGATCGATTCGATTGTCCAGGACGATAGAACGGGCAATTACCTAGTTTTCATGGAGCAAAATAAAAAGACCGTACAACTTAAAGCGGGAATTTCATATACTTCGATTGAAAATGCGCAAAAAAATTCAAAAACTGAACTGGACCACTGGAATTTTGAAAAAGTGGTCGAAGAATCCAAAGAAGAATGGAACAACGTATTGGGAAGAATCAAGGTTAGCGGAGGTACCGAAACACAACGACGCCGTTTCTATACAGATCTCTGGCATGCACTGCAGGGAAGAAGGATCATCAACGATGTGAACGGCAGTTACCCGGACAATACCGGAGATAACCTTAGGGTTGGGCATTTGCCTTTGGGCGTCGACGGAAAACCCGAGTTCAACCATTACAATTCCGATTCCTTTTGGGGGGCACAATGGACCTTGAATACGCTTTGGGGTTTGGTCTATCCCGATATCAAGGAAGAATTCGTACGCTCCCTGCTACAGTATTACAACGATGGTGGACTTGTCCCAAGGGGACCTTCGGGCGGTAATTATACCTATGTAATGACAGGTGCTTCCAGTACTCCTTTTATCGTAAGCGCAATCCAAAAAGGAATTGTAAGGGATAGTTTGGAAAGTATCTACAAGGCCTTAAGGAAAAACCATATGCCCGGTGGTATCATGGAAAAAGCAGGCTATGAACACACCACAAATTTGGGTGGAGGGTTTAAACACTATCTGGAAAAAGGCTTTGTGCCCTATCCAATTCCCGAGGGAAAATTTGGTGGTCATCAAGATGGGGCCAGCCTTACCCTGGAATATGCCTATCAGGATTGGACCTTGGCCCAACTTGCAAAAAAATTAAATGAGCAAGAAGACTATGGCTATTTTTTGGATCGGTCAAACAACTATAAACTCCTTTTTGATAAGGAATCTGGCTGGATTAGGCCTAAGGATTCCATTGGGAATTGGATGGAAAACTATGACCCCTATTTGTATAAAAACGGATTTATAGAGAGCAACGGGGCGCAATCCACTTGGTTCGTACCTCATGATATAACCGGCTTGGCCCAATTGATGGGCGGATTGGACAGGGCAGTTGAAAAATTGAACGGCCAATTTAAGACTGCCCAAAAACTGGATTTTACTTCAGGAACTTCACATGATGTTGAAGTGCACCCGGAATATAGTCGTGTTCCGATCAATTATGGTAACCAACCCTCCATTCAAACCGCTTTTATTTTTAACCAACTCGGAAGACCGGATTTAACCCAATATTGGTCCCGTAAGGTGGTCGACTCGGTTTTTAGTGGTCTTGATCCGTCAACAGGATATAACGGGGATGAGGACCAAGGGCTTATGGGAAGTTTGGCCGTATTGCTGAAGATGGGATTGTTTCAAATGAACGGCGGTACCGAGGAAGACCCGGCATACCAATTGGGAAGCCCCATTTTCGATGCGGTTAAAATTGACCTACATCCTGATTATTATCCTGGAACACATTTTGTAATTCGCACTAAAAATAATGACCAAGGCAACTGGGCCATAAAAAACACTTTCCTAAACGGGAAACCGATTCAAGAAAACGCCATCCCACATTCACAGATTGTCAAGGGCGGCGAATTGCTCATAGAATTTAAAGAAAACTAAACATAGTTTATTTCGGTTCGATAAATTTTAGTTGTTCCTTTATAGTGTTGGATTTTTCCAAGTACCATGACAACATATTTTTTTGTATTTTTCTAAGTAGGTTGGGATTGTATACAGCTGATAATGCTGCCATAATACGTCGATAGACAAATGTTGAAAAAGATTCTAAATCGCCGATCATGAAAAAGGGTAGGGTTACGATTATCGATATTGCCCGCGAGTTACGGATTGCGCCTTCCACGGTTTCCAGGGCCTTAAAGGACCATCCGGCATTAAAGAAGGAAACAAAGGACGCAGTCAGGGCCTTGGCCAAAAAATTGGACTATCAACCTAATTTACTTGCCTTGAATCTCCTGCAAAAGAAATCCAACACCATTGGGGTAATCGTCCCGGAGATCACAGGCCACTTTTTTTCTGCAATAATTACCGGTATTCAGGATGTCATAGGCAGTTCCGAATATAACATTATGATATGTCTTTCAAACGAATCTTATGAGGAGGAAGTGGTCATTATCCAGAGATTATTGAAAATACAAGTGGATGGCGTTTTGGTGTCACCTACCTCCGCAACCAAGAATTTTGATCATTTCAGGGCGCTTCAAAAAAATGATATCCCGGTAGTGGTCTTTGATAGGGACTGCCCTGGGTTGGAGGCGGATAAGGTCTTGGTAGATGACTATGCGGGAGCTTTCCAGGCAGTAGATTATCTCATTAAATCAGGGTGCACAAGAATCGCCCATCTAGGAGGACCTTTAAATCTTAGCACTACAAAACATAGGCTTCAAGGCTATTTGGATGCTTTGGAAAATGGTGGTATTCCAATTCGAAGGGAGTACATTGAGCATGTTCCCGGGTTTTCCCATGACGATGGGCTAAAGCAATCCGAAAAGCTATTGAAACTTGAAAATCCACCTGACGCAATTTTTGCCATGAACGATAATATTGCGATCTCTGCCATGCACATCGCTCGGAAAATGGCCCTAAAGATACCTGAGGATATTTCAATAGTCGGTTTTGATGATGAACCCCATTCTTCTTATTTTAGACCATCCCTCTCTACGGTCTGGCAACCGGTTTACAGCTTGGGGATGCTCTCTGCAAGAATCATATTGCATAGATTAAATGATGAAGTTCCACAGAAAGAATTTCGACAGGAAGTTTTTAAGCCAGAGCTTGTTATTAGGGCGTCTTCCAAGGAATGTACCTCCAGGATTAATGACAAAATAGAGTTGTAGGAAAATGCAAACCTTTGCATAGTATTTTAGTCCAGCATGCTTTTCAACATCGTTTTTTTATTGTTTTTTTATGATAATAAGAGGTTCTAATGATTTCCGTAGAATGACCTGATATGATCGTTTCGCCAAAGGAACTCTTTACAAAGTGCTACGGCAAATATGCAATTGCTGCCGTAAACGTGTTTACGATGGAGCAAGTACATGCACTATTTCGTGCTGGGGAAAAAGCGAACGCCCCTTTTTTGGTTCAGATTACCCCAGTGTCAAGGAATTATGCCCATGAAAAAATGTTGTCCGCAATGATTGAGGCAGCATCTAAAATATATCCGAAAACGGTCTACGCCGTTCATTTGGACCATGGGAACGAGGAACATGTACTGGACGCCATAACTTCCAACACGTACAATTCAGTAATGATAGACGCATCGCATGATAGTTTTGATAAAAATGTGGAAAGAACAAGGGCCATAGTGGCGGAAGCCCATAAGAAAAACGTTTGTGTGGAAGCGGAGTTGGGAGTACTTAGTGGGGTTGAGGACGATATCTCGATCGATGAAAAAGAGGCAAGATATACCAAACCCTCCGAAGTTGAGGAATTCGTGCAATTGACCCAATGTGATAGTTTGGCCGTTGCGGTAGGCACAAGTCATGGAGCCTATAAGTTTTCTGGAGGTGAAGGTATACAGTTTGATATCCTTGAGGACATACAAAAGCGTCTTCCCCACTTTCCCATAGTGCTCCATGGCGGGTCTGCGGTAAATAAAGAGGAAATCTCCCGAATAAATCGGAATGGGGGTGCGCTGAGCGAAAGTGCAACTGGAGTTTCTCCAGAAGAAATAGTTAAATCGATTACATTCGGCGTATGCAAAATTAACATAGCCACGGATACAAGACTCCTTTGGACAAGAGTGCATAGGGAATTTTTTAGGGATACCCCTGAACTTTTTGACCCCATAATCCCGGGTAAAAGGTATATTGAGGCGAACGAAGCATTCATGTTGGAGAAATTTGAGCTTTTGGGAGCCACAGGTAAGGCAAATCAATTCATCCAATAAATAAGAATATGGGAATACAATCTCCACTATTGGTAAAACCTAAGACTGGATCAAGGATATATCATCAAATATCCCCCGAATCGGCCCAATGGGAATACCTTTCCTTTGAAGCCAGGGAAATGGTCCAGGATGAAACCTGGGAATGGGACACCCAAGAAAATGAGATGGTCATTGTACTGTTGAGCGGTAACTTTAAGGTAGAAAGCGATAAGGGAAATTGGCAGACCCTTAACGGGCGCAAGGATGTTTTCAGGGGAGTGGCCCATACCCTATACTTACCAAGACATACAAAGTTTAGGTTAGAGGCTACCAGTGCTATATTGGATATTGCTTATGGTTGGTGTAAGTCCGATGAGGATTTTCCCGCAAAGTTCGTTACTCCAGAGGAAACTCCGGTGGTTATTTTTGGCGGGGACAATGCCACACGGCAGTTCAATGATCTGGTACCTCCAGGCTTTGGATGCCATAGTATTGTGGTTAGGGAAGTATATACCCCTTCGGGCAATTGGAGTTCTTTCCCGGCACATAAACACGATGAAAGGATTCTTGACGAGGATGGCACTGTGCTGGAACCCATTCAAGAAGAGACCTATTTCTACAAATTTCAAAAATCGGAGGCTTATGCCATTCAACAAGTCTACACCAAAGATCGATCTTTGGACGAAATAGTGAGACCTCGGCATAATGATGTAGTTATGATACCCAAAGGTTTTCATCCGGTTGTAGCGGAACACGGGTTTCACTGTTACTATCTTAACTTTTTGGCCGGAACAGATCAGTGTCTGGCCAATACCACGGACCCGGACCACGAATGGATTTACGATTCTTGGACCTCAAAGGATAAAAGACTGCCCCTGGTAACGGCAGAAATGAATACATAGGAATATGACCAATACAAAATATGATGTAATTACATTTGGAAGATCTTCCATAGACCTTTATTCGCAAGACATTGGTTCCGCATTTAAAGATATCAAGGGATTTGATGCCTTTGTAGGGGGGTCCCCATTGAATATTGCCGTAGGTTGTGCGCGATTAGGGATCAAAACCAGTCTTTTGACTGCTGTGGGGAATGATAAAGTTGGCGAGTTTATTGTAAACTTTTTAAACCAAGAAGGAGTCAATACGCAATGCATCCCTATAAAGAATTCCGCTCGTAGTAGTGCCGTAGTGCTGGGGATAGAACCTCCGGATAAGTTTCCATTGGTGTTTTACAGGGACAATGCGGCCGACAGTCAAGTGGACATTGATGACGTGGATAAGGCCAATATCCCGGGCCATCGGATTTTATTGATCAATGGTACGGCCATGAATAGGGAACCCTCTAGAAGCGCTACTTTTTACGCCGCTGAAATAGCAAACCACAATGAGGTCGAAGTAGTTCTTGACCTCGATTTTAGGGCGGATCAGTGGCACGACTATAGGGCTTATGGTATAACCATGCGCGCTGTATTGCCGAAAGTGAAAATAGCCATAGGGACGGAAGAGGAAATACTGGCGGCAACTATGGTCAACACATCCCAAGTAACGATAAAGCATCAGCAAATATCGGCCCCTGAAATTTCAGGTGATATCAATGAGTCCATAAAACGGCTGCTTGCTACGGGCATCGAGACCTTAATCGTAAAGAGGGGCAAGGATGGGGCAAGTATCTGTAGAAAGGACGGATCCATGCAAAATGTTCCTGGATTTCCGGTAGAGGTACTTAACATTCTAGGAGCTGGCGATGCTTTTGCCAGTGGGTTTCTGTACGGTGTCTTGCAGGGGTGGGATATGTACAAGGCCTGCCGTATGGGCAATGCTAGCGGGGCCCATGTGGTAACCCAAAAGGGTTGCGCCAATTTTATGCCGACTTTGGAAGAATCGTTGGCCTTTATAGAAAAAAATGGAGGATTTTAAACTTTGACCAAAATGGAAATAAAACGACTGACGGTTGCTCAGGCCACCATAGAATACCTAAAAAATCAGTATGTGGAAAGGGATGGTATCCAAAACAAGTTTTTTGCAGGTTGTTTTGGGATTTTGGGTCACGGCAACGTCGCCGGTATAGGGCAGGCACTGCATCAAAACCCGGATTTTCCATTTTATGTGGCACGAAACGAACAGGCCATGGTACATACGGCAGCGGCCTATGCCAAAGTGAAAAATCGTTTACAGACCTTTATATGTACTTCTTCCATCGGTCCTGGAGCCACCAATATGGTTACGGGTGCCGCAGCGGCCACCATAAATAGGATTCCTGTTTTATTGATTCCGGGGGATATTTTTGCGACCCGGCATGTGGCCCCCGTTTTACAGCAATTGGAATCGGCAGCTACCCAGGATATTTCGGTCAATGATTGTTTCAGGCCGGTATCCAAATACTGGGACCGTATCAATCGCCCGGAACAATTGATTACCGCATTGCCCGAGGTTATGCGCGTATTGACCTCCCAAGCCGAAACCGGGGCGGTTACTTTAAGTATTCCCCAGGATGTACAGGCAGAAGCATTTGACTTTCCCGCCACTTTTTTCCAAAAAAAGGTATGGCATATCGGCAGAACAATGCCGGATCAAGCCTTTTTGGCCAAGGCAATCGAACAAATAAGGGCAAGCAAAAAGCCTTTGATAGTTTCAGGGGGAGGCACCATCTATAGTGGTGCCACTGAAATTTTGAAAAAATTAGTCAACCGCACGGGCATTCCGGTAGCCGAGACTTTTGCAGGTAAGGGATCATTGAAGTATAATGAACCCCAAAATCTGGGTGCCGTAGGGGTAACAGGAACTCCAGGAGCTGTGGAAATCGCTAGGGAAGCCGATTTGGTGATTGGTCTCGGAACACGGTATAGCGATTTCACCACTATCTCAAAATCGGCCTTTCAACACCCCAAAGTGCAGTTTATCAATGTCAACGTAACCGAGTTCGACTCCTTTAAACATGGAGCATTACCACTAATAGGTGATGCCAAGGCGATTCTTGAAAAAATGGATCAGCAGTTGTCCGAATATAAGGTTAGTACGGATTATTGGGAAAAAGTGGAGAACCTCAATACCAGCTGGGACAATTTTGTCTCCGATATCTATACGGAAAAGAACGAGACCCCAGCTTTTCAAGGTGAGGTCATTGGTGCGGTAAACACGTTTTCCGATGACAATGATATTATGATTTGTGCCGCGGGAAGCCTTCCAGGCGATTTACACAAATTATGGAGAACCCGAAATCCAAAAGGCTTTCATCTGGAGTATGGATACTCCTGTATGGGCTATGAAATCGCGGGGGGGTTAGGTGCCAAAATGGCCCGTCCGGAAAGTGAGATCTATGTGCTGGTAGGCGATGGCAGTTACTTGATGATGTCGCAAGAGATTATTACCTCCATTCAGGAAAGACAAAAATTAACCATCGTGCTCCTGAACAACGATGGGTATTCCAGTATCGGAGGGCTGTCCGCTTCTTTGGGAAGCGACGGCTTTGGTACCTATTACCGCTATCGCAATGCGGAGACCAACCAATTGGATGGAGGATTATTGCCCATAGACTATGCTGCCAATGCGGCCAGCATGGGTGCGCATGTAATCAAGGCCTCCAATGTTGGGGAGCTCAAAAAGGCCCTTAAGGAGGCAAAGACCGTTGATCGCACTACCTTGATTTATATTGAGGTGGATCGCAAGAAAGGCGTTCCCGGTTTTGCTTGGTGGGATGTGGCCGTGGCGGAGGTATCGGAGAAAACCGCCGTAAGTGAATCGTACAAGACCTATCAAAAAAACAAGAAATCCCAGAAGTATTACTTGTAAACCACAACCGACCCGATGAATACCGATTTGATCATTACGTTGGCCTCCTTTATCCTTTTTACGGGAGGAGTGGCGCTCTTTACCTGGTATAGCCTGCGAAGGACCAATTTGGGCTCTTCCGAAGGCTATTTTCTGGGAGGGAGAAGTCTCACCGGAACCGTAATCGCGGGTTCAATGTTGCTGACCAATATCTCTTCGGAACATCTAATCGGCATGAACGGCAATTCGTACGTCAATGGATTCATCGTTATTGCCTGGGAGGTTACCTCGTCCATAGCCTTGGTTATTGCCGCAATTTTTTTCGTACCCAAATACCTTAAGATGGGTCTCACCACCATTCCCCAATTTTTGGAAAATCGTTTTGATGCACTCACACGGACCATGGTTGCCGCCATATTGATTTTCTCCTTTGTCGTTACCCTTTTGCCCATTGTATTGTATTCAGGGGCCATCGGCATTGAAAGTCTTTTCGGAGTTTCGGATTTCTTAGGCGTAGATACCACGCAGGGACTTTGGATTACCGTTGTGGCCATTGGGGCCATTGGGTCTATATATGCAATTTTTGGTGGATTAAAGGCGGTAGCGTATTCCGATACCATCAATGGCCTCGGTCTTTTGATCGGGGGGTTATTGATTCCCATTCTTGCGTTAATGGCCATTGGCGACAACAATATTGTGGATGGCCTGGTAAAGGTTTATGAATTTGCCCCGGAGAAATTCAATGTGATAGGAAAACCTAATTCGGTTTTGCCCTTTGAGGTATTGTTTACGGGATTGATAATCAATCAACTCTATTTCTGGGGGATGAATCAGGCCATTATTCAAAGGGCATTAGGGGCCAAGAATTTAAAGGAAGCGCAAAAGGGATTATTATTGACGGGCCTTTTCAAAATATTGATTCCATTGGTCATCGTACTCCCGGGTGTCATCTGTTACTTTTATTTTCAGGACTCCTATTTTGACCAACAGGATTCCGTGTATCCCCAATTGGTAAAAAAGGTACTTCCCATTTGGTTGATCGGTTTTTTTGCCGCTGTAATTATGGGGGCGGTTTTGAGTACTTTTAATTCGGTTTTAAATTCGGTAGCCACCCTGTTCAGTGTCGATATTGTAAAAAAACATCTATATAAAAGTGTTAGCGATACCCACCTGGTCCGAATCGGAAAAGGAACATCTGCTGTATTGGCTGTAGTGGCCATTTTTGCGGCACCAATGGTTGCCAACGCCTCTGATGGATTATATCAATTATTGCAGGAACTGAATGGTATTTTCTTTATCCCGATAGCTTCAATCCTTTTGGCAGGGTTCTTTATGAAAAAAGTTTCCGCCCTTGGGGCCAAGGTTGCCTTGATTTTTGGTTTATGCTTTTACATTTTCATGACTTGGGGCTATACGGGGCATGGGATTCATTTTGTGCATTTATGGGGCATTGAATTCGTATTGAATGTGGTTATTATGTACGTGGTTTCCTATTTTTACCCAAGAAGGAATTTGTATGAAGTTACCGATGTGGGTGCCGTTAATCTGGCGTCATGGAAGTATACCAAAGCCATGTCGATCGGGTTGTGTACGATTACAATTTTGATATATGTTTTATTGGGCAGCAATGGATAAAAGCAGTTTTTAACTAATACGTATTAAGAATTCAAAAAAATGAGCATTTTAAGAAATTATATAAATGGTGATTGGCAAAGTAGTATATCTAAGGAAACAATTGATGTAGTAAATCCGGCCGATCAGCAGGTTTTGGCAAAAGTACCGTATGGCCCGGATACGAAAAATGATGTGGCCGAAGCTGTAATCACTGCACAAAAGGCGTATAAGGAATGGAGCAAGGTGCCTGTAATGAAAAGGGTTCAGGTTCTATATCATTTAAAATCGTTGCTCGAAAACAATTCGGAGGTTTTGGCAAAAATCATTACGGATGAGTCGGGCAAAACCAAGGCCGAATCCTTTGGGGAAATACAACGGGCCATAGAAAATGTTGAGGTAGCCTGTGGTACACCGATGCTCATGGCCGGTGATGTCATAGAGGATATTGCCACAGGAATAGACGAAATGATGGTTCGCCAACCTTTAGGCGTTACAGCCTGTATTACGCCTTTTAATTTTCCGAGTATGATCGTATTCTGGTTTCTACCTTATGCGATTGCTACTGGGAATGCCTTTATCGTAAAGCCTTCCGAAAAAGTACCTCTGACCATGATGAAGATTTTTGAGTTCATCCATCAATTGGATATTCCAAAGGGCTTGGTCAATCTAGTACATGGTGGAAAGGATTCCGTAGATGCGCTTTTAGAACATCCGCAGATCAAGGCCATCAGTTTTGTGGGCAGTACACCCGTAGCGCGATATATTTATTCCAAGGGGACGGCCAACGGAAAAAGGGTACAGGCACAGGGAGGAGCAAAAAATCCTGTAGTTATATTGCCCGATTCGGATATTGAGATGTCTACAAAGATTATTGCAGATTCCGTTTATGGCTGTGCAGGGCAGCGATGTTTGGCAGCCTCGACCATCATCACGGTAGATGACGCGCAGCGGGAAGTAAAGGATGCCCTTTACGAAACCGTAAAATCAAGGACTACGGGTTATGGGTGGGAAGAAGGGATTAGCATGGGCCCGGTAATCACCCCGGAAAGCAAGACAAGAATAGAGGGATTGATCCAAAAGGGAGTCGATGAAGGCGCCCAAGTGCTCTTGGACGGTAGAAATACCTCAATTTCCGGATATGAAAATGGGAATTTCATTACCCCCACCATTTTGGAGAATGTAGCTTTGGACAAGGAACTTATAAAAACGGAAATCTTCGGTCCTGTAATGAGCCTTATTTCTATGGCGACTATAGATGAGGCCCTTTCGTTCGTTAACAGCGGAGACTATGGTAACATGGCTTGCTTGTTTACGGGAAGTGGGGCAAATGCGAGACAGTTTAGGAACGAGGCCGATGCCGGGAATATTGGCATTAACATTGGAGTGGCGGCCCCAATGGCCCAATTTCCTTTTAGCGGTTGGAAGGATAGTTTTTTTGGAGATCTGCATGGGCAGGGGAAACACGCCATTGAATTTTTCACTCAAACCAAAGTAATTATTGAGCGATGGCCCAGTATATGGTCGCGTAAATTTTAAAAATTGGAATGATTAAAATAGCAAATGCACCCTGTTCCTGGGGCGCCCTGGAATTTGACCTAGAGGAAAAATCCGAGGAAATCGGGTTTGAACAGGTTTTGGACGAAATAAAGGAAACAGGGTATATTGGTACGGAACTCGGTGATTGGGGATATATGCCCACAAATCCCAATCTCTTGCGGCGGGAAATTGAAAAAAGAGGTTTAGAGTTACTGGGAGCCTTTGTTCCGGTGGCCTTGGCCGATAGCGATACTCATGAAACTGGAGTCGATGCCGCATTAAAAGTGGCCCAGTTGATGCATGATGCGGGATATACGAAAGCATTTATTGTTTTGGCCGATGACAATGGGACCGTACCATACCGTACCCAATATGCAGGGAGAATAACCCCGGAAATGGGACTTTCAGAAGAGCAATGGAAGGCATATGCGATAGGTGCCGAAAAAGTAGCCAAAGCGGTGAAGGAAAAACACGGACTACGCACCGTTTTTCACCATCATTGTGCAGGGTATGTAGAGACCCCACAGGAAATAGATACGCTTATGGCCTTGACCGACCCTGAATTTTTGGGACTTTGTTTGGATACAGGGCATTATGCCTTTGGTGGGGGTAATCCCATAGATGCCATAACAAAGTATTCGGACCGAATATGGCACGTTCACTTTAAGGACTATGACCCTGAAGCTGCACGGTTATCCCATCAAGAAAACGGGGACTATTTCGATGCCCTAAAAAAAGGAGTGTTCTGCGAGCTTGGAAAAGGATCTGTAGATTTCAATGCAGTTGTAAAGCTTTTGAAAGATAAGGACTATGGGGATTGGATCGTTGTGGAACAGGATATACTTCCAGGTATGGGAGCACCCAAAAAATGTGCACAGGCCAATAGGGACTACATAAAAACACTGGGATTGTAATTAATTAGAAACAGATGACAAAATTAAAATTAGCCATAGCAGGATTGGGAAGAATCGGAAAAATCCACTTGGACAATCTGCTCCAAACATCGGATGTAGAGGTCGTAGCGGCGACGGATCCCGATGAGGAGTCTTTGCAATATGCAAGGAACAAAGGCGTACCCTATACCACTGATACTTTTGAGGAAATGTTGGGAGGCACCCAAATCGATGCCGTCTTGATATGTTCCCCCACGAATACGCATGCCGATTATGTGGAGTTGTCGGCAAAAGCGGGAAAACATATTTTCTGTGAAAAACCATTGGATCTATCATTGGCAAGGGTTTCGGAAGTGTTACGAATCGTAAAAGAGGCCGAGGTAAAGCTAATGTTGGGTTTTAATAGAAGGTTCGACAAGGAATTTAGGAAGGTTCGGGAATTAGTGAAAAACGAAGCTGTAGGATTACCTCATTTAGTTAAGATTACAAGTCGAGATCCCGGTGCTCCGCCGGTAAGCTACATTGAAAAATCAGGAGGTCTGTTTTTGGATATGACTATTCATGATTTTGATATGGCCCGTTTTGTGGTGGACAAGGAAGTTGAGGAAGTGTACGCTAAAGGCGCTGTTTTAATCGATCCGGCCATCGGAGATGCCGGGGATATCGACACCGCTGTAGTTACGCTAACCTATTCGGATGGTACCATGGCCATCATAGATAATAGTAGAGAGGCCTCCTACGGTTACGATCAGAGGGTGGAAGTCTTTGGATCAAAGGGTATGGTGCAATCCAACAATAATTTTCACGATTCACATAAACTGTACAACGATCGAGGGATACATGCGGCCTTACCCTTACATTTTTTCTTGGAACGCTATCAGGAGGCCTACAAAACGGAAATGAAAGATTTTATTAAGGGGCTTTCAAACGGCACCATGATGCCCGTCAATGGGAATGATGGTCTGCAATCTTTAAAAATTGGACTTGCCGCAATAAAATCCATTCAGGAAAACAGGCCGGTAAAAATATCGGAAATCGGATGATTCGCATTTAGGTATTGGCTCTTCATCGTGTATTTTGAATAGGCAGGGATTTGGCCCCTTTTCATTTCAGAAGTCCAACCGAATCGGTTCGGCTTCTAGCTTCCCATAGGGTTTCAATCTGCCGTTTTGCTATGCAACGGGATTACTTTCCCGGTATTGAGATGTATTTGAAAATGGTCGGAAGGCTCCCCGTTCATAAATTTTTGAAACATTTTTAGCAACTCGATCAGGCTGCTTCGCATCGGGTCATTATCTGAAATTAGTTTTTCTTGTTGTAGGAACGATTGGATAAGAAGCTGGTATTGGTCCAACCGTTCTTGGCCAATATCGTTGAAGGCCAATTCGTCGGCGCTTCTAAGTCGATAGAGATCGAATACTAAATCAAATCCCGACCAATCGTCGAACCGCTCAAAGTCCAGATTTGCCATTTTAGCACCTTCCCGTGCTATTATCCAGTAATCCGAAGTCTTATTCTCCTTGATTTTTTTCAATGATTCTTCAAGACGTTCCGAGGTGTTCGTTTGTGAGAGCACAAGTAATTCTTTACCGGAAATGGGTAAAAGAAAGGAAGCAAATTTAGTTGGCCATTCGGATTTTAGGAATCGTAATCGAATGAGTTCCCTTAAATGCCATGTCATAAACTCATTATAGGTCTTTGAGGTCAAAACCATATTGTTCCAGGCATTTTTGTCATTTATACTTCTCAAAAAAGCGTGCTCCTGTTCATATAGGTCGAAAAATTCATCAAGTTTGGGAACGGAATCCAAGGTTATCGTCTGCACCTCCATAACCGCTTTTTCTTTTATAGTAAGCAGTTTGTAGGCCGGTTTATAAGCAGCCAAGGAGGGCACTTGAACGTTCACCAATGTGTTTCCCTTTTCCGTGGTGGTAATTCCTGTGTCGTTAATATGTATATGACCTCCAAAGTGGAGTTTTAGGCCTGCATCGGCAAATACTTCGGCCACTTTGTTATTGGGAACCCGCCTCAATTGCATTTGACTGCCGACTAATAAATTATCAATTTCAGGAGTAGCACCATTTGTAAAATCGACCATGGGGTAGTGGCTAAAGGCGATGAGTATTTTGCCTTGTCTTTCCGCATTTTTCACCACTTTCCTTACCCAGTCCACGAGGTATTTTTTGGTGTCAAGGAGATTGTCGTGACCCAATCCGGTATTGGGATAATCCTCTGCTCCTCTTTTCTTATCTTTTTTTGCTTTTTTTAGATAGGTATTCGCATCAAGGGCGAGTAACCAGATGCCTTCAATCGGTTCTACCAGATAACTGGTGTCCGGCAAGGGAATAGCATTGGAAGGAAGTAAGCGGCTCCTATTTTTTAAGGACGCCTGTTCCTTGGCCTTTTCAAAAGTATAAGTATCATAGGTATATCCAGAAAACGGGGATTCCCAATATACATGATCTTCTTTGGGAAAAAATCCAAAATCGGCCATAAGGTCCGTACACTCGTAATACCCCAAATTTTGAATATCCCTTGAGACTACTACCGGGTGTTCTTTGGTGGTATCGGCAACATACATCTGCACCTGCGACATAATGGGTTGCTGCTTACCACCTTCCCCAAGGAAATCAGTTTTTCCATCTTTGCGGTTAAACGGCCGTACAACATCATGGTTGCCATGGATTAAATAGAATGACAGTCCATGGTCTTTGGAATAGTCTTCCAATATCCGTTTTAGTCCACGTAGATGGATAGGCTGCCCGTCATCCGAGAAATCCCCAGGTAACAATACATAGTCCACATCTCTTTTGACTATGTCGTCAAGAGCGGCCAAAAACGCGAAGTAATTTTCATTAAAAATCCGGGTGGACCTCAACTGACTTCCCATCGTTCGGATAAGTACATAGTTCCCATTTTTGGGGTTCTTTACCCCAGGGTATTCACTATCCTGAAGTTTACCGTAAACGTCCTGAAGGTGTACATCGGCAATTACGGCAACCCTTAAATTTTCCGGATATATGCCTTTTTTCGGGGCACAGGAAATACCGATTATTAGGATAACGGAGGAGAGTAGGTATTTTACGTTTCTTGGGAAGCTCATACCATTACGAAATAAGTGCTCAGAGTTGGGCTATGCCACATAAAAATAGTGGATATAAAAGGGATAGCCTTATCTATTTTATGCAAAGGTTTGCAATGGAGTCGGATTTTTGTCCATAAAATTTTAGTTTATAGTTTTTGTCATTGGGAATAGGTGTCTAGTGCATTCGGGTTTTCCTTAATTTGGGCTAGGGCACTTGCAAAGAATCTTAAGGACTTTCCGAATATCAGTCCTATTTGTATTATTTTTAAACAGATTGCAAGGGTTTAAATTGTAGAACAAAAACTAAGTTGGACAGGTCATCATCCCTATTGGCATTTCTGGCGGTCGTTCCTATTCTTACGGCCGCCATACTTTTGGTCGGATTAAGAATGCCGGCAAAAAGGGCCATGCCTATTTCTTTTTTGGTCACGATCGGGATTGCTTTTTTGGTTTGGGATATAGCTATTATCGATATCATAGCTTCCACGATTCAAGGACTGTTCATCACTTTCGACATTTTGTATATTGTCTTTGGGGCCATCGTACTCTTAAATCTACTCAAGTATTCTAGGGCTTTAAGTGTAATTCGAGAGGGTTTTGCCAATATCTCCAAAGATCGGAGGGTACAGGTGGTCATCATCGTATGGCTTTTCGGTTCCTTTATTGAAGGAGCGGCCGGTTTCGGTACCCCGGCGGCAATTGTAGCACCCCTGTTGGTAGGTTTGGGCTTTCCGGCTTTTTGTGCGGTAATGTTGGGGATGATGGTGCAGAGTACTGCAGTATCCTTTGGGGCCGTTGGAACCCCTATTTTGGTTGGCGTAAGTGGTGGCATCCAAAGCCCCGAATTTGATGCGGAACTTGCCGCAACCGGGTTGGAACTTTCCGATTATATACAACAGGTTACCTCTCAAGTAGTACTTCTACACGGTATAACCGGGACCCTTATACCAACCCTCATGGTCTGCATGATGACCCGTTTTTTTGGAAAGAACAAATCTTGGAAGGAAGGATTGCAAATACTGCCCTTCACTTTTTTTGGCGGACTTGCATTTACGGTTCCCTATGTTCTTACGGGTCTTTTTCTAGGTCCCGAGTTTCCTTCCCTATTGGGGGCCTTGGTCGCTATTCCTATTGTTGTGATTGGGGCGAAGCGGGGTTTTTTGATTCCAAAAAAGGTTTGGGATTTTGATTCCGCCGAAAACTGGCCTTCCACTTGGTTCGGCACTTTAAAAGTAAAATTGAAGGATGATATTGTCGGGAAAAAGATGCCATTGGCCAAGGCATGGATCCCCTATCTGGCTATGGCGGCCCTATTGGTATTGTCCAGACTTCCACAACTACCCTTAAAGGGATGGCTTGGCAATATTAAAATAGTATGGGCCGAAATTTTGGGTACCTCCATCTCGGCTTCTAGTAGCCCGATCTATTTGCCCGGGACAATTCTGCTGATAGCGGGAACGATTACTATTGGGTTGCATAATATGAAATGGGACAAGGTTCGGATTGCCTTTAAGGACAGTGCAAAAATGTTATTGGGAGCCGGTTTTGTGTTGATTTTTACGGTTCCCATGGTGCGTATCTACATTAACTCGGGAGCCAATCCTGCCGGTATTCCCGGTATGCCCATTGCGATGGCCGAATGGGTAGCGGATACCGTTGGTCGCATTTATCCCATGTTCGCCCCTACCATTGGTGCACTGGGAGCCTTTATTGCTGGTAGCAATACCGTAAGCAACCTTATGTTCGGACTGTTCCAGTTTGGGGTAGCGGCAAAATTGGCAATGCCCTCTTATATAGTATTGGCACTGCAAGCGGTCGGTGCGGCTGCGGGAAATATGATCGCGATTCACAATGTGGTAGCGGCCTCCGCTACTGTTGGCTTCCTTGGAAAGGAAGGTATGGTTTTGCGCAGGACCATTGTACCTACGTTATATTATTTATTGGTGGTTGGTCTCCTGGGACTTATCTTTATTTGATAAACGGCATTATGGGGATGAAGGCTATTTTTAATCGTTTGGATAAATCGTTAAAGGGAGAAGTTTTAACGGACGAATACTCTTTGGGCATGTATGCCACTGATGCCAGTATCTATCAAATAAAACCTTTTGCGGTAGTCTTGCCAAAGGATGCCGAAGATGTAAAAAATGCCATTTCCGTTGCACAAAAGAACAAGATCAGCATCCTTCCCAGGGGAGCTGGAACCAGCTTGGCCGGACAGACCGTAGGCAAAAGCATGATTTTGGATTTTTCCAAATACATGAACGATCTGTTGGAAATAAACGTAACGGAAAAATGGGCACGGGTACAACCGGGCATGGTAAGGGACAATCTCAATGCGGAATTGAAACCCTACGGATTGCATTTTGCACCGGATCCCGCTACGGGGAGCAGGGCAAACGTAGGGGGTATGGTCGGCAACAATTCGTCGGGTACCAAAAGTATTTTGTACGGTAAGACCGTAGATCACATTTTGGAGGCTAAGGTAATACTCGCAGATGGCACCTCGCTAGGCTTAAAGAACTGTTCCTCGGAAGAATATCGTAAAAGGGCCTCACAAAACGATCGTGAGGGAGAGATTTATGCCGTTTTCAAAAAATTGGTGGATACTCATGTTAAGGAAATCAAGAAACGCTTTCCCAAGGTAATGCGAAGAGTCGGAGGATACAATCTGGACGAATTTGTCCATACCGACCAATGGAACCTAAGCAAATTAATCTGTGGTAGCGAAGGCACCTTGGCCACTACCTTGGAACTGAAGCTTAATCTTGTGGATCTGCCCAAGTATAAATCGGTCTGTGTGGCACATTTTGCCGAAATTTTGGAAGCCATTTCCGCGGTAGAATCCATACTGCCGTTTAGCCCCTCCGCTATAGAAATATTGGATAAAACAGTTATCGGCCTTAGTAGGGAGAACCTCACTACAAAAAACCATTGTCACTTTTTAGAAGGAAACCCGGAAGCCATATTAAT
Organism: Ulvibacterium sp.; assembly: GCF_028285715.1. GTDB lineage: Bacteria > Bacteroidota > Bacteroidia > Flavobacteriales > Flavobacteriaceae > Ulvibacterium. The sequence continues at coordinate 295,174 of NZ_JANQOO010000010.1, read as the reverse complement.
AGTAGAATTCTACGGAGATACCATGGACGAGGTGATGGATAGACCACTGCAAATGATAGCAGAATTGAAGGCGAGTGGATTGGGTTATGCCTACCCCATTTTCCCGGAAGGCGAAGCCTACGAGGATGTTTGGGTAATCCGTAAGAAAGGTTTGGGATTGATGTTGGGGTTAAAAGGCAACAAAAAGCCCTTGGCATTTATCGAGGATGCGGGAATACCATCCCAACACTTGCCCGAGTATATCGATCAGGTTTTGAAAATATGTGAGAAGAATGGGGCCCAGGCGACGATGTATGCTCACGCCAGTGTTGGGGTAATCCACGTACGCCCCATATTGGATCTTCGATTGGAAGAGGATATCCAAAGACTGAAGGCGATCACCGAAGATACCTTTGAACTGGTAATGAAGTACAAAGGGTCTTGGAGCGGGGAACATGGAGATGGTCTGGTAAGGAGTGCTTATAACAAACGTTTTTTCGGGGAAACCCTATACAAGGTCTTTTTGGATATTAAAAAACTATTCGACCCCGATAACCTGATGAATCCGGGCAAGATTGTTGAGGCACAAACCATTGAACATAATTTACGGTATGGGACGGCCTATCAAGACCAAGCGGTAAGGACAGAATACCAATACCGAGTCGAAGGAGGTTTTGGGGCCTCGGTACATATGTGTACCGGTGTTGGGGAGTGCCGAAAAATAATCGGTGGAACCATGTGCCCCAGTTTCAAGGCCACAAGGGACGAAGAGCATTCAACAAGGGGAAGGGCCAATGCGCTGCGCTTGGCGATGTCCAATCAATTTGGAGAGAAAGGTCTGACCAGCCAACGTCTCCATGAGGTCATGGACCTTTGCCTTTCCTGTAAGGCCTGTAAATCCGAATGTCCCAGTAATGTGGATATGGCGAAGATGAAAAGCGATAGCTTGCAAATGTATTATGATGAACATGGCATTACGCTTAGGGATAAATTGATACGTGATTCCGCAAGGGCCGCGGCGAACATAGCCGGATGGAAGGCCAATATGATCAACCCCCTTCAAAAAACCAAGCTGTTTCGATCGATTTTGGAACGTGCCGTAAAATTCGATAAGCGGAGGAAACTACCCGGTTTTGCCAAACGGCCCTTTTATAAATGGTTCGCTATGCATGCCCATAAAACAAATGTAGGCGACAAAAAAGTGGTGCTTTTTGCGGATACCTATTTGAATTATCACGAACCCCAGGTAGGGATTTCAGCACTTCAGCTTCTGAATTCCTGTGGTTATGAGGTCATTTTGGCCAATGTGGGTTGTTGCCAACGACCGAAAATCTCCCATGGGTTTTTACGGGACGCGAAGAGGGAGGGAGTACGGACAACACAAGGATTGAAAAAATTCTTGGATAAGGGATTAAAGGTGGTGGTGTGTGAGCCCAGTTGTGCCTCGGCCCTAAATGATGATTTGCCGGATATGATTGCCGATACGGAGATGGCGGAACAATTGAAAAATGGGGTGATGATGATTGATGTATTCTTGAGCAATGAATTGGAAAAAGGCCATTTGGACGTACGATTAGAACCCATATCCAAGGCCCTGGCCATTCATGGGCATTGCCATCAAAAGGCACTCTATGGCACTAATGCCATGAAGACATTGGTAAAGGATTCTACAAGGAAAATCCAGGAAATACCATCGGGGTGTTGTGGTATGGCCGGTTCTTTTGGCTACGAAAAGGAACATTACGCCCTTTCCCAAAAAATTGGAAATGAAATTCTGTTTCCAGCAATAAAAAAGCTACACAAAGACCATGAAATTGTGGCATGCGGCTTCAGTTGTCGTCATCAAATAGCACATTTCACGGAGGCAAGGCCCAAACATTTTGTTGAGGCCGTACGGGCTGTAAAAATTAATTGAATATATTTCGGAACATGTTATATCCATCCAAAGAAAACGAAAACTATTAAAATGGGAAAGATCAGCGAAATGAGAACGAGTACGAGGGTTTTAATGGGCCCTGGGCCAAGCGATGTACATCCAAGGGTATTGAAGGCTATGGCTACACCATTATTAGGACATCTTGATCCCGAGTTTTTGGAAGTAATGGACGACATTAAGGTCATGACGCAGGAGACCCTGCAAACCAAAAATTCGTTAACCTTTGTAGTCTCAGCTCCTGGAAGTGCCGGGATGGAAACATGTCTGGTAAATCTATTGGAACCAGGTGATGAAGCAATAATTTGCGTACATGGCGTTTTCGGAAACCGAATGGCGGATATAGCGGAACGCTGTGGGGCGAAGGTCATTAAGGTAGAGGCAGATTGGGGTAGCCCAATACAAGTGGAGGATGTAAAGACTGCACTGGAGAGCTGTACCCCAAAGTTGTTGGCGATAGTGCATGCCGAAACCTCAACTGGTGTGTTGCAACCTTTGGAGGAAATAAGTAGGCTAACCAAGGAAGCAGGGGCCTTGTTTGTAGTAGATGCGGTAACCTCGTACTGTGGCGCGGATTTGAAAGTAGACGAATGGGGTATTGATGCCTTGTACTCCGGAAGCCAAAAATGCCTCAGTGCCCCCCCTGGATTATCCCCGGTTACCTTCAGTGAAGCAGCGATAGATGTACTGGATAATCGAAAGACCAAGGTGCAAAGCTGGTTTTTGGATTTATCCTTGGTAAAGAACTACTGGGCCGGGGCCAAGAGAGCCTACCACCATACGGCACCTATATCGTCCATGTATGCCATGCGCGAAGCATTGCGGATCGTTCTTGAGGAGGGTTTGGAAAACCGTTTTGCACGTCACCGAAGAAATCATGAACTGCTTCGGGATGGATTGGAAGGTATGGGTTTTGAATTTCTGGTACAGGAGCCGTACCGCCTACCCATGTTGAATGCTGTGCGCATTCCCGAGGGGATAGACGATTCCATGATAAGAAGACGATTATTGGAGGAATATAACATTGAGATAGGGGGAGGTCTTGGTCCCTTTGCGGGGAAAATATGGCGTATAGGTCTAATGGGTGAAAGCTCGGATGCCAATCATGTAAATATGTTGTTGGCCGCATTGAGGAGTATTATGTCCCAATAAATTCGTATATCCATTTTTTGGTTTACAGGGGCAAGCACATAATTTTTTCTGTTCTTTTCAAAACTTCCATTTGTTTTGGGGCCTTTTTATCCACAAACCCTAGTTTGTAGTATAATTTATGGGCTTGTGGCATACGCATGGTAGTCTGCAGCCAAAGTTGTTTGGCCAAATTTTCCTTGCATCGACCTATACATCTTTCTATAAGCTTTGTAGCTATCCCTAGGTTCCTATACTCTGGGTCAATAAATAGTTTGGCAAACTCAAATGTATCATCGTCCAATCGCTTTAGCGCAACGCAACCTACAATTTTGGTTTGGTATTGGGCATAAAATAGAAATCCTCCTTTTTTGAGATATGCGTTGTCCGGTTGATTCAGGGTATACGCATCCTCTGCTTCCAAATTACCGTCCAAAACACGTAATAACCAAGGACCGGCCAACTTCTTAAAGCTCTTTTTTAGGCTTGGTCTATAGTCGATTATAGCAATGGTTTTTGGAGGAAGGTTTGGGATTCTTTCATGTATTGGATTCTTACTGATTTCCGAATCGATTCTGTTGAGAATATTCATAAGATCCGGATGGCCACTATTGAAAACTTCCTCCAGCACCTTGGAAAATGATAGCCATAATGGCTCCATTTTTTTGAATATGAGTTTTCCATTATGGGAAAGCGAAGCCAGTTTGGAGCGTTTGTCCAATGGATTGGGCTTAATGATGACCAACCCTTCCATTTTGAGCTCCCTAAGAACGTTTTTAACCGTGATGTGGGAAAAACCAATTTGTTTGGCAATTTCAACAATGCTTTGGGGGGAGTTGGATGTGCAGAGCACGTAGTAAACCGAAAACCAACTTGCTTTGAAAGAAACACCGTTTTCTCTGTAAATTTTATCACCATCCTGTTGCAGTTTCTCGCTAATCCTCCTAAACCGGGATGCCCCTGCCAAATAACCAAGTTTTGTTAATCTATCTGTCATTATACAATTATATATGAAAGCACTTTTGTAAATATATAAAAGTACTTTTATATATTTAACTACATCTGACTTTTTTAAGCAGTTTTCAGTAATATCCTCATGGTCAGGATATGACGTACATGTACTGAATTAATGGTCATCACTGTTGGACTTTATGATTTCGTTTTATCCTTGGATCTGGCCTGTTCTTATGGGGTCCAATAAAAAGCTAGTCAACAGAAACAATTATTAAGTGTATGTAGTACACTCATTTTGTTTTTATATATTTGATGGAAACCGATATATGAATACCATCATAAACCAGAGTGAACAGGACCTATAAGCAAATTCAGCAGATTACACTTGCCGTAGATTGCATCATTTTTGGCTTTGATACCGATCAATTGGAAGTTCTATTGGTGCATCGTGGTTTTGAACCCGAGAAGGAAAGATGGTCTTTGATGGGTGGGTTTGTGAGGAATGAAGAGGATTTGGATGAGGCGGCAAACCGTGTACTTCGCAATTTGTCTGGATTGAATAATGTGTATATGGAGCAGGTACGGACCTTTGGAAAGGCAAATCGGGACCCCTACGAACGTGTGGTTTCCACAACCTATAGCGCGTTGATCTTAAAAAAGGACTACAAGGCAGAGTTCATTAAAGAATATAGAGCCGAATGGTTTCCCATACATGACCTTCCCGATCTGATTTTTGACCATAAGGACATGGTTGTATCTGCCCTGCAGCGCTTGCAAAGACGTGTTCGAAGTGTTCCTATCGGTTTCAATTTGCTCCCGGGAAAATTTACATTACCACAATTACAGAAGTTGTATGAGGGTATCTTGGGAGAAAAAATTGATAAAAGGAATTTTAGAAAAAAGTTGGGAACCATGGACTTTTTGGTCAGACTGGATGAGAAGGACAGATCCCAGTCCAAAAAAGGAGCGTTCCTATATCGATTTGATAAAAAGAAATATAACAAGGCCAAGAGCTTTAGCATATAAATCGAAGTATGGCAAAAACTGCATATTGTCTAGGATTGGATTTTGGAACGGATTCGGTTCGGGCGTTGTTGGTCAACACTTCAACCGGTGATGAAATTGCTACATCCGTTCATCGTTATAAGCGTTGGGCAGAAGGAAGGTATTGCGACCCTTCAAAGAACCAGTTTCGGCAACATCCCTTGGACTACATAGAAGGCATTGAACAAAGTATTACCGAGATCGTGAAAGAGGTGGGGACGGAAGTAGCCCAAAGTATTGTGGGCATAGGCGTGGACACTACGGGATCCACTCCCGTTGCAGTGGATTCGAATGGAACACCGCTGGCGCTTCTCGATGAATTTCAGGAGAATCCCAATGCCATGTTTGTGCTTTGGAAAGACCATACCGCAATCCATGAAGCTGACGAAATCAATGACTTATGCAGTAAATGGGAAATTGACTATGCACAATATGAAGGGGGCATTTACTCCTCGGAATGGTTCTGGTCAAAAATCCTACATATTTCAAGAGCGGACAATAGCGTTCACAAAGCAGCCTTTTCTTGGGTAGAGCATTGCGATTGGGTCCCTTTTTTATTGACCGGGGGAACCAACGTCAACGAAATGAAACGCAGCCGTTGTGCCGCTGGGCACAAGGCGTTGTGGCATGAGACCTTTGGCGGTTTACCGCCTAATGCATTTTTTGTGACCTTAGACCCCTTGTTAGATGGATTACGGGACAGACTCTATACAAAAACCTACACTTCTGATATTCCTGTGGGAACTTTGAGTCCCATATGGGCTGAACGTCTAGGTCTATCGCCATCGGTTAACGTATCCGTTGGAGCTTTCGATGCCCACATGGGCGCTGTAGGTGCAAGAGCGGAACCTTATTTTTTGACCAAGATCATGGGTACTTCTACCTGTGATATTTTGGTGGCCCCTTTGCAAGGGAAGGAAAAATTGGTCAAAGGTATCTGTGGGCAGGTAAACGGATCTGTGATTCCCAATATGTTGGGCTTGGAGGCAGGTCAATCTGCGTTTGGGGATATTTATGCCTGGTACGAAAAGCTACTATCCTGGCCTGTTAAGGAGCTTATCGGAAATTCAGGTGTAATCGATGCCCGAACAAAGGAAAGATTGATAAAGGAGGCCATGGAAAACCTTATTCCAAAATTGAGCCATGCTGCCTCCAAGGAACCCATAGGCGCTTCTGGGGAATTGGCCCTGGACTGGATGAACGGAAGACGAACTCCGGACGCCAATCAAAATCTAAAGGGGGTCATTTCTGGAATCAATTTAGGGAGTACTTCACCCAAGGTATTTCGGGCTTTGGTAGAGGCCACTTGCTTTGGGGCCAAAAAGATAGTAGACCGTTTTCATTCAGAAGGTATTCCCATCAAGGGCATTGTGGCATTGGGAGGAGTGGCCAAAAAATCCCCTTTCATCATGCAGATGATGGCCGATGTTCTGGACATGCCCATTAAGGTAGTAGCATCCGAGCAGGCATGTGCCTTGGGGGCTTCCATATTTGGAGCCGTCGCTGCAGGGATTTACAAGGAAGTGCCCCAAGCGATGCAAAAAATGGGAAGCCCTTTCGAGACCGTGTATAAACCTGATGCCCAACGATCAAAGGCATATATGATTCTCTATAGAAAATACGATACTTTAGGCGAAACTATGGAAGGGCATATAATGGAACAAGTTAAGGGAAATGAGTAATTATAGAACACTAAAAGAAGAGGCTTACCAGGCCAATATGCAGCTCCCGGAATTGGGATTGGTGCTTTTTACTTTCGGGAACGCAAGCGCCGTTGACCGAAAAAGAGAGGTGTTCGCTATTAAACCTAGCGGTGTTCCCTATGCCGATTTAAAGGTAGAAGATATGGTTATCTGCGATTTTGAAGCCAAAATAATTGAAGGTACATTGCGACCTTCCTCGGATACCAAAACACATGCTGTGCTCTACAAGGAATGGGGTACGATTGGAGGTATAGTACACACCCATTCCACGTACGGAACTGCGTGGGCCCAAGCATTATCGGATATCCCCATTTTTGGCACAACCCATGCGGATCATCTAGTAAGTGATATCCCATGTACCGTACCTATGAAGGACGAGTACATACAAGGGGATTATGAGCATATGACGGGATATCAAATAGTGGATTGCCTAAAAGAACGGGACTTGGATTACAATGAAATGGAAATGATTTTGGTAGGAAGCCATGCCCCTTTTACTTGGGGAGCTACGGCTGCCAAAGCGGTATATAATAGCGCGGTGTGTGAGGAGATTGCCAAAATGGCCTATTTGACCTTACAGATAAATCCGGATATAGGTCCATTAAAGGAAGCCTTGAAAAAGAAACACTTTGAGCGCAAACACGGAAAGGATTCCTACTACGGACAAGGAAATTGAATAGGGAACAACCAACTAAAATAAATTTATGAAAGGATTGGATACATTGGACTGGGTAGTCATTACCGGCTATTTCATTGTTCTGTTAGGAGTGGCCTGGTGGGTCATTAGGCAGAAGCAAAAGGACACTGAAGATTATTTTTTGGCTGGCCGGAACATCGGTTGGTTTGTGGTAGGGGCCTCCATTTTCGCCTCCAACATTGGTTCCGAACATGTAGTAGGCCTTGCCGGTAACGGGGCTGGGGATAAAATGCCTCTTTTGATTTATGAATTACACGCCTGGTTGGTATTGATGTTGGGTTGGGTATTTCTTCCCTTCTATGCCCGCAGTGGAGTTTTCACTATGCCCGAGTTTCTGGAAAAACGATTCGATGCGCGCTCCAGATGGGTACTTTCCATAGTATCATTGATTGCTTACATTTTAACCAAGGTTTCCGTAACCATCTATGCCGGTGGGGTGGTAGTCTCTGCCTTATTGGGTATTCCCTTTTGGATAGGTGCCGTGGCCACTGTGGTGCTTACGGGTCTTTATACGGTTTTGGGCGGAATGCGTGCCGTAGTATATACGGAGACTATACAGGCCATTGTTCTGGTATTGGGTGCCGGAATTTTAACTTTTCTAGGATTGGATGCCGTAGGTGGTTGGGGCGAACTTAAGGAAACCGTTGGTGCGGATTATTTCAATATGTGGCGCCCCAATTCCGATCCCGATTATCCGTGGTTGCCTCTTTTTATAACCAGTACCGTAGTCGGAATTTGGTATTGGTGCACCGATCAGGTGATAGTACAAAGGGTACTGACTGCAAAGAATATCAAAGAAGGGCGCAGGGGTAGTATTTTCGGTGCCCTCTTAAAGCTAATGCCGGTATTCCTTTTCCTAATCCCCGGTGTAATCGCCTTGGGGTTAAAAATGCAGGGGAAATTGGATTGGGACAGTCCGGATCAAGCCTTTCCCGTTTTGATGAGTAATCTAATGCCATCGGGAATGCGAGGTCTTGTGGCCGCTGGACTTTTGGCAGCCCTTATGAGTTCCTTGGCTTCCGTGTTTAATTCCTGTTCCACTTTGTTTACCTTGGATATCTATAAAAAACTGAAACCCGAAAAACCAGAGGAAGAATTGGTAAGGACAGGTAGGATCGCCACCTTCTTTGTAGTGGGACTGGGCTTGTTATGGATTCCTATTATCACCACGCTGTCGGATGGATTGTACGAATACCTCCAGAATGTACAGGCCTATATATCACCTCCGATTGCAGCGGTGTTCTTATTGGGAATTTTTTACAAGCGGATTAATGCCAACGGGGCCATTGCTACGCTTATCGGGGGATTCATCATTGGCTTTTCAAAATTGACCTTGGAAATCCTGAAATCGAGCTTTGCGGAAGGTAGTTTTCTTTTCATGCTTGCGGATATCAATTGGCTGGTCTTTGGGGCATATTTCTTTGCTATGTGTATCGCTATTGCCATTGGCGTAAGTATGTTCTATCCTGCTCCATCCCAAAGACAATTGGCCGGCCTTACCTTTGGTACGGTAACGGAAAAGCAAAAAGCGGAGAACAAAAACAGTTATACGATTTGGGATATCATCGCTTCCGTGGGTGTGGTATTGATCGTTATCTACATAATGGTTTCCTTCAGTACATTAAGTTTATAATATTGAAACATTCAGGATGATAGATTTAAGTAAGAATGAAGTCTGGTTTGTAACGGGAAGTCAACACCTCTATGGTCCGGAGACTTTGCGGCAAGTGACCCTGCATTCTGAGGAAATGGCCAAAGGTTTTGATGCGGACAGCAGAATTCCAGGGACCGTAGTCTTTAAACCCGTCGTAAAGACTGCTGAGGAAATAAATGGATTATGTAAGGAGGCCAACAATGATGATAGTTGTGTAGGCCTGATCCTTTGGATGCATACGTTTTCCCCAGCCAAAATGTGGATAGCTGGCCTTAAGGCGCTTCAAAAACCATTTTTGCATTTGCATACCCAATACAATAGGGACATTCCTTGGAGTTCCATAGATATGGGATTCATGAATTTAAACCAATCCGCACATGGCGGTCGTGAATTTGGCTTTCTTGCGTCGCGGATGCGATTACGGAGAAAAGTAATTGTTGGGCATTGGCAGGACCCCAGGGTGGTACAAAAGATGGCCGATTGGTGCCGGGTAGCCAATGCGGTGGCCGATTCCAAAAAGATGAAAATCGCCCGATTTGGGGACAACATGCGCCAGGTTGCCGTAACTGAAGGGAACAAAGTCTCCGCACAGATTACATTTGGGTATGAGGTAAACGGATATGGTGTTGGGGATTTGGTGCAATTCATCAATTCGGTTACGGAAAAACAAATCGATATTTTGATTCAAGAGTATGAAAGCGTCTATGTTCTGGCGGACCCTTTAAAGTCCAATGGCAGTATGCGATCTTCCCTAAGGGATGCGGCAAAAATAGAATTGGGGATGCGGACTTTTTTGGAAGAGGGTGGATTTCATGCGTTTACGAATACCTTTGAGGACTTGCATGGGATGAAACAGCTACCGGGCATTGCAGCGCAGCGCTTAATGGCAGAAGGCTATGGATTTGGGGCGGAAGGGGATTGGAAGACCGCAGCTTTGGTAAGGACCATGAAAGTAATGGGGGCTGGTTTGGATGGTGGCAATAGTTTTATGGAAGACTATACCTATCATTTTAATCCCGATAATAGGGCCTGTTTGGGGTCTCATATGTTGGAAATTTGCCCATCTATCGCAGAAGGAGATATCTCCTGTGAAGTACACCCTTTGGGAATAGGGGGCAAGGAAGATCCAGTTAGGCTTGTATTTAATGCTGGAGGAGGAAATGCCCTTAATGCCTCGATTGTGGATATGGGAAATCGGTTTCGGATGTTGGTCAATGAGGTGGAAGCCTTGGATGATATACATGATATGCCCAAACTTCCTGTGGCCCGGGTCCTGTGGAATGCCAAACCGGACCTCCAGACTGCTGCTACAGCTTGGATCTATGCCGGAGGAGCCCATCATACCTGTTATAGTCAAAATATAACAGCAGAATCCTTAGAGGATTTTGCTGAGCTTATGGATATTGAATTTCTTTTGATCAACCAGAAAACGGATTTGTACCGATTTAAACAAGAGCTAAGGTGGAATGAGGCTGTCTTTAATTAATACCCCTTTATAATTCCACAGAATCTGGAACAATTTTTTTTAATCTGTAATTGGACTCAAGAAAGTTCTGATCCAGTTTGTGACCTTTCAGGCCAATAACCGCTCCAAGTGTTGATCCTATTGAGTTCTCCGCGGTGTACAGATTTATTCCGTTCAGTTGATGGGCCAATATTTTCATGAAGACATCATTTCGCGCAAAACCGCCATCCACGTAAACATTTCTTATTTTGGATTTTCCAATAACGGAAATGACTTGGGTTGCCTGAAGTTTAGCCAGTTCAGTTATCAGTTGATGGTAGGCCGTTTCAAATGATAGATGTCTGTAATTGGTTTGGGAAGGGGAATTTTCATCTTCGATTCCTATCCATTTAAAACAAGGACTATACTCTTGGAGAATAGTTTTATATATCATAGGGTCAAATACAACAGATTTGTCTTGATTTAAGGGAACACTGTATTTTTTGCAAAGCTCCCCTTTTTGATATCGGTATTCATTTCCCAGGAACAAACGCATGGATTTTATTGGCGCACCACCGGTGCCCATAAAAAGGGTAGAACCTACTTCAACCTCTTCCTCATTGAGCTCGCAATCCGAAAATGGGTTCAGGGCAATACTCCAGGTACCCGTAGAGAGTAGCACAAAATGGTGGTCAATACTTCTAAGGTATGGCAGTAGCGCGGCAGAACTGTCATGTATACCTATTCCAACAGGAATTGAATATCCATTGAAATTAATCATAGTTTTGGTATCGGTAGGAAGAATTGGAGGGAGAATCCGGTGTATGTCTTCTTGATATACCCAGTGGTGATAGTCTCTTTTTGAATAATCCCATAAGGCTGTATGGCAACCTATACTGGTACGTTCACTGGCCAGCTTTTTGGTAAAGACGTAGCTGAGGTATTGGGGCAGGTGTAGAGAATGCCGTATCCTTTTGAATTTTTCCGGACGTCTGTATTTAAGCCAGTATAATTGTAGTCCGGAGTTTAACATGCCTAGTGCCGGGGATCCCGTTTTTATCAAAAAATCGGTCTTTGGGCCGTGTTTTTTGTAGAAATCATTGATGATTCCATCATCTAAAGGTTTGGTGTAATTGTATAGCGGTCCAATTACGTTTCCATATTTATCCAAATGCACCAAACTGGCACCATAAGAAGAAAAATTGATTGCGGTTACTTCAAATTTCCGGGTCTTCCCCGTGTTCGGAAGCACTTTCAGCATCCATTTTTGAAGGGCTTCCAGGTCATCCGCCGGGTAATCGTCTTCATCAAAAACTTCCTTAATTTGAATATATTCCCGATAGACCTCTTGGTAATCCTTATCGATTAGGAAAAACTTTTTATTGGTTTTGCCAATATCGAATATCGCTGTAACCTTTTTCATCCCCTTTATCTATAGGCCGGTAGCCTTGCTGTTTTTGCCCCGTTCCTCTACAAGTGCTTTTCTGATCAGCAAATCCCTATAGGCCAGAATAGGGCTTAGGGCCCCGCCACTTCGTAATCTTGCCTCCTGTATTAGTGGCCTTACATCGGTCCTATATGCGTTTTGCAAAACTTCTTGGCATTGTACAACATCATTACGCTCTTGGGCTTCCCTCAATTTCAACTGATCAATGATAAGGGCTTTGGCGTAGGCTTCTTGGATGGCCTCCAAGGACTGCAATAAATCTTCCAATGGGTCTTTGATATTGTGGCTGGCATCTATCATCCAGGCCGGAGATGGATTTTGAGGATTGTTCTCCATTCCCTGTACCAGTTCATTGAAAATTAGAAAAAGTCCATATGGTTTTATACTTCCCACAGTAAGGTCATCGTCACCATATTTACTGTCGTTAAAATGAAATCCCCCTAATTTGCCATGAAGCATTAAGGTCGCGACTATCTGTTCAATATTTGTGTTGGGTAGGTGGTGTCCTAGGTCCACCAAAGTAAAGGCTTTTTCTCCACACGCATTGGCCAATAAAAAGGATGTGCCCCAGTCCGGAATGACCGTGCTGTAAAAATTGGGTTCATAAGGTTTGTATTCAATGAACAATTTCCAGTCTCTGGGGAGCGCCTTGTAAATGGTTTTTAGGCTTTCTTCGGTATGGATCAAGGCATTCTGAAAGTTGCTTTGTCCTGGAAAATTGGAACCGTCCGCCAGCCAAACGGTCAAGCTCTTGGAACCCAGCTTTTCACCAATTTGTATGACCTCAATGGTATGCTCAATGGCCTGTTGCCGAACGGCTTTCTCGCTATTGCTCAGGGAGCCATGGCGATAACTTTCCTCGGCATTCGGTTGATCTTGGAAGGTATTGGAGTTTACGGCGTCAAAAGAAATACTATGGGAATTTGCAAGCTGAATTATGCTTTCAAAATCATGGGGAACATCCCAAGGAATATGCAGGGATATCGCACCTGCTGTTTGGGTAAGGGCATGCAATATTCCAACATCTTCAACTTTTTGCTCTAGGGTTGATGGTTCACCATAAAAGGAAAACCTTCCGAACCGGGTGCCTCCTGCTCCCAATGCCCAGCTGGGGATGGCCACTTGAAAGGCCTGTAATCTTTCAATGACCTTTTGGACATCATGCCCATCTTTTGTAAGTATTTCAGACAGAAAATCAAAGCTTTTGACATGTAATGGACCCTGTTTTTTATTGATGTCCTGTAGCTGGTTTATATCAATTTTCATGAGGTAAGGCCTTAATATTCAAATATAAGGGAATAGTTTATGACAAAGTTATCTTACGAAGGCGTTCGGTATGCCTCCGTCCACATTTAGGGTATTCCCGGTGGATTTGTCCAGTAGGGCTACCAAGGCATATACGCCATTGGCAATATCGGAAGGATAAATAATTTGGTTTAACAAATTTCTTTTGGCATAAAAGGAGGGAAGCTCCTCAACTTTTATACCATAGGCCTTGGCCCTCCCTTTGGCCCAGTCACCTTCCCATATTTTACTACCTATAATTACACCATCGGGATTTACGGTATTTACCCTAATGGCATCAGCACCAAGTTCTGCGGCCAATAACCGGGTCATATGTTGTTGGGCGGCCTTGGCGGTTCCATACCCCACGTTATTGGGTCCGGAAACCAGGCCATTTTTGCTGGCGATACTAATAAAATCACCACCCAGATCTTGTTTTCGCAGTATACCCACTGCCTGTTTGGCCAGTTCAAACTGTCCTTGTACCAAAACGTTTTGCAAAAGCTCCCACTCCTTTTCAGTGGTCTCCTCCAGTGGTTTTGAAATGGCCAATCCCGCACTGTGTACCACAATATCGATACCTCCAAATTCCAAGCATGCCTTTTTATAGGCATTTTCGACAGAAATACTATTGGTAACATCACAAACTGCATAAGTAGCAACATCTTTGGAAAAGGTTTTATGGGCTTCCTTAAGCCGATCCTCTGCAATATCGGTCAATACTATATTAGCTCCCTCCTTGGCAAGTTTGTCCGCTATCGCCTTCCCTATACCGCCACCGGCCCCGGTAATCAGGGCAACTTTTCTAGACAGTGTTTTTTCTTTTGGCATGCGTTGTAATTTGGCCTCCTCCAATAGCCAATATTCAATATTAAAGGCTTCCTGCCTTGGCAGGGCGGTATACTGGGAAATGGCTTCGGCACCTCGCATCACATTGATTGCGTTCACATAAAATTCACTGGCCACGCGGGCGGTCTGCTTGTTTTTGGCAAAACTGAACATTCCTATCCCAGGATAGATGATAATAACCGGATTGGAATCTCGCATTGCGGGACTATGGGATTGCCTACAGCTATAATAGTATTTTTTATATTCCTCCCGATAATCCTTAAAAGCCGGTTCCAACTGCTTAAGGACATCATCGGTTTTGGAGATATCGCAGTGTATATCCAATGCAAGTACCAAGGGCTGGATTTTGGTTCTTAGGAAATGGTCGGGACAGGAAGTCCCCATTGGGGCCAGTCTTTTAAGGTCATGACTGGTGCTAAATTCCAAAACAGTCTTATTGTCCGTGAAATGCCCGATCATCCTATTTTCGGAAGAACACAAGCCCCTTAATAAAGGCATTAGTTGGGCGGCCTTTTTCAATCTTTCCTCTTCCGGAAGAGGGGGTAATTTCTGCCCGCCGAATACAAGGCCGTTTTCCTTGATTTTGGTTTCTATATAATCCGAGGCCATTTCGATGACCTCTAGGCTGTTCTTGTAGCATTCATATGAGGTATCGCCCCATGTAAAAAGGCCATGACTTCCCAGGACGATGCCCCGGATTCCTGGGTTTTCTTCCAAACATTTTTCTAATTGCAATCCTAGGTCAAAACCGGGACGTTGCCAGGGAACCCAACCCATTGTACTTCCCCAAATCTCTTTTACGATTTTTTCACCGTCCTTGGCAGCGGCGATCGCGATAAGGGCATCCGGGTGCAAATGGTCTATATGTTTAAAAGGTAATAGGCCATGGAGTGGAGTGTCTATGGACGGTGCCCTACTATCCAAATCGAAAATACAGTGATTAAAAAGCCCCACCATTCTATCTTCGTCCCCCAAACCGCCGTACACTTTTTTTAAGTCCCGTAGACGTTGGGTGTACAATCCTGCTATTCCGGCCTTGGTCAACGTGCCAATGTCGCCACCAGAACCTTTTATCCACATCACTTCTACCTCCTCGTTGGTCAAAGGATCTGTTTCCAGGGTCTTGCAGCTGGTATTGCCCCCACCATAGTTGGTAATCCTTAAATCGGAACCCAGTATATTTGATCGGTAAAGGAACAGGGCTTGCTGATCGTTGCCAAGGGACTCGGCCTTTTCGGAATCCCATAAATAGTCTACGTGTTTGAATTTTTTTGTGGGCATGTTCAAATAATTGGATTTAAATTACAAATATGTGGTTACCCATTTTGCTTTCCATCCTGTAGTGTACTGTTTTTGTGTAACATCATCTAGGATAAGCTTGTAGTTTGTAGTATTATCTCTTATTTTCAAAGCGGATACAATAAGGGATTCTACCTTTTCCAAAAAATCCGAATATGGATATCTATCAACACATTAAAATAAATGGAGACTCTAGGGTACCGAAATATAGGCAAATTGTAGATTCCATAGTAAATAATATCTCGGAAGGCCACCTTAAGGTAGGGCAGAAGATACCATCCATTAATAATTTCAGTGAGGAATTCTACCTTTCAAGACACACGGTCGAAAAGGCCTACAAGATTTTAAAAGATCAAAAAATAATCTCTTCGACCCGTGGAAAGGGTTACTATATCACCAGGACCGACCTTGTATCGAAAATCAATATCCTTTTCCTGATCAATAAATTGAGTTCATACAAGATGTTAATATATAATTCCTTTATTGAAGGCTTGGGAAGCGGAGCACATACGGATTTACACATCTACCATTGCGATGTAGGCCTTTTTTTGAATCTGTTTGAAAAGCACTTTGGGGGATATGATTATTATGTGGTAATGCCCCATTTTAAGACTGAAACCCTTTTACACATTAGTTCTCCACCGAAAGTCGTAAATGCTCTGAAAAAAATTCCGGATGACAAACTTGTTGTACTGGACAACAATAAATTGGAAATGCCGGGAGCGGCAATTCAAATTTTTCAGGATTTTGAGAGAGATATCTACGAGGCCTTGAAACAAGGTTTGCCTAAAATTTTAAACTATAGGAAGTTAATTCTGATTTATCCAAGTAAATCGGTCTATCCTTATCCAAAAAGAATTTTGCATGGATTTCGCAAATTTTGTGTAGAAAACGCAATTGATTTTGAGATTATTGAAGAATTGTTTGATGACATCATACTGAAGAAGGGAGATTTATTCATTACCATAGAGGAAGCGGATCTGGTAAACCTCATGAAACGGATACGTGATATGGACATGAAGCTGGGGAACGATATCGGTATCATTTCGTATAATGACACTCCACTAAAGGAATTGTTAGGTATTACGGTAATTTCTACAAAATTCGAGGCTATGGGTAAGACAGCCGCAAAAATGATTCTTAAACGGGAAACGGGTAGGATAAAAAACCCTTTTAGTTTTATCGATAGAAACTCACATTGAATGTCGGCCAGATTAGCGAATTTGGATGGATCACCTTTACGCACATTACCGGACAGTTAAATGAGGGGGTGATAAGGTAAACCCATATGTCAAAAACGAATCTGAAGCCCTAATCATTCCACCTTTTTTGGAATTGCTCTAGTACTGTGACAGGACACTACAGGATTCTTTCCCCCAATCAATAAAATATATTCGTGCATATTTCCTTGTTATTTTCCGGGATTATTTGTTGATGAAAATGAAATTTTATGAGGATGGAATGAAATAAAACCATGAAAATATTGTGGCCTTCGGAATAACCTAAAACATGAAAAAATTTGAAAAAATGGGATATTTTCAAAAAACTAAACCCCTTTTAATGGATATTTTAATAAACAATATCTGTAATTTTATGATTCGCAATTGACAAAATACAAGAAATTCAAAATTTCTTTTTGGTTTAATTTTAAAAATCAGGAGAATTCAATTCTGGAATGCCTAATAGGTCCCCCGGAATAGAACGGTTTTAATTAACTCAACAACTCAACTATTATGACGCAAAAACACAAAAAACATGTTTTATGGCCTCAGGCGAGAAACCACGATTTTCTCAAATTGGGGCTGTTATCCTTGCTGCTTGTTTTGGGCCTTCAGACGGCCTTGGCGGGCGGTTTGGCAAACCTTGACGACCCCAAGACTACGGTATTTCAATCTTCAGTAACGGGTACGGTGACCGATGATACCGGGGCGCCATTGCCCGGAGCAAGTATCGTCGAAAAAGGGACTACTAATGGTACCCAGACTGATTTTGACGGTAATTACACTATAAATGTGGATAGCGGTGCCACCTTGGTGGTTAGTTATATAGGTTATGCCACCCAGGAAATTGCCGTTAATGGGCAAAGTACTGTTGACGTGACACTTCAGGAAGATGCCAGCCAATTGGACGAAGTAGTACTTGTAGGATACGGTACTCAGAGTAGGGTTGCGGTAACCAATGCCATTTCTTCCGTTAACAGTGAGGATTTGGTAGAAACCCCGGCCATTGGTGTGGAACAAGCCCTCCAAGGAAGGGCCGCAGGGGTTCAGGTAACCAATAGAGGTACCCCTGGAGCGGCTCCATTAGTGACGATTAGGGGATTGGGAACCTTTGGAAATAACCAGCCTTTGTTTATCGTAGATGGAGTGCCCACCGGTAACTTGAACAACATCCCTGCCGAAGCTATTGAATCGGTGGATATTCTTAAGGACGCTTCTAGTGCCGCCATTTATGGATCCAGGGCTTCCAATGGTGTGGTATTGATCAAGACCAAAGGAGGTAAAAAGGGAAGAACTAGTTTTAGAGCCAGTAGCTACGCGGGTCTTTCCTCTATTCCTAAAACCTTGGACGTACTTAACGCAGAGCAATATCGGCAATATGCCTCTGAAGCTTATGACGCGGACCCGGTTGAACCTGGAAACCAAATTTATCCTGGATTACAACCCGGTAACTTTGATCCTGCGGTAAGTACGGACTATCAGGACGAAATTACGAGGACGGGCCTATGGCAAAACTACGATATTGAGGCTTCCGGGGGAAGCGAAAATGCTACCTATAGTGTACGTTTAGGGTATTTGAATCAGGAAGGTGCTCTGATAGAATCCCGATTTGATCGGTATTCCGTGGGTCTTAATACCACTATAGACCTGAGCGATAAGATTACTATGGGCCAGACTTTGAACTTGGGTTTATCCAGAACCTTTGGGGGTGATGGTGGTACTATTTTGGGCAATGCTACTCGTTTTGACCCAACCCGACCCGTTTTTGACGAGGAGACCAATTTCTATTCGGAAATTACTACTTCCTTTAACGGTCAGGATATTGAAAACCCGGTACGGCTTAGGGAAAATGGAGAATTCTTGACAACGCAAACGAGTATAGTCGGATCGATTTTCGGGAGTTACGAGATCATACCTGGCTTAACTTATAGATTGACCATTGGTCTGGACCATGCCTTTACCAATCAGGACAATTTTGAACCTTCCATTCCTACGGGTTCCAGAACACGATTATTTTCAGAGACCAGGGACAATAGACGAAGAAATTTAAGTACGGTAATCACCAATACTTTGACATACAATAAAACCTTTAATGAGAAGCACAATTTGGATGTTTTGGCGGGTTACGAGCGCAACCGAACCGTCTTTGATCGTATCGATGCCTTTACGATTAATCCTTTAACGGATAATGTGCAGAATCTAAATCCCAATGAGGTAGAGAACTTGACCAGTTCCGAGAATGAGAATAATCTGCATTCCGTATTTGGAAGGGTTGGTTATGATTTTGACCGTACTTTCTTTTTAAGCGGTACCTTAAGGGCGGATGGATCTTCAAGATTCGCGCCAGGGAATCAGTGGGGTTATTTCCCGTCGGTCTCCGGAGCGGTGAATTTGGCAAACCTTCCCTTTTTACAGGATAGTGAGGATTTATCAACCTTGAAATTAAGGGCGAGTTGGGGAATCACCGGAAACAATAACATCGGGAATTATCAGTTTCAGACCGGTTTATTAACCGATTTTAACTACGTTATCGATGGGACCTTGGTCAGTGGTACGCGGCCGGCCAGGATACCCAACGAGCAACTGCAATGGGAGGAATTGACCTCTTTGAACATTGGGGCGGATTTGGCCTTTTTCAATAATGCGTTGACCGTATCCGCAGAGTACTTCAAAAATGAGAGTGATGGGCTTTTGGTCGATGTTCCTTTGCCCGCCTCCTTGGGTGCAACCACTGCCAACCAAACCCGGAATGTTGGAGGTACTGAACTTACAGGGTTGGAATTCACAGTAGGATATAAAGATTTTGAAGGGGACTTTACCTGGGGAGCTAACCTTAATATGTTTGCGACCCTAAACCAGGAAGTAACCTCATTAGGGAGCGTGGATGCCATTTTTTCAGGGAACTGGTTCCAGCAGTTTCATACCCGTCTTTTTGTAGGAGAGGCACCTTTCCACTTCTTTGGGTTGCGGACGGATGGTATTTTCCAAAACCAGGCAGAGGTGGATGCGCATGCCACTCAAAATAATGCCGAACCAGGGAATATACGTTATGTGGATACCAACAATGACGGGGCTATCAATGCCGATGACCGGGTTGTTATCGGTAATCCCAATCCGGATTTTCAATTGGGGGCCGATTTCAATTTTAAATATAAAAACTTGGATTTCTCGGTTTTCCTAGTTGGGGAATATGGCCGGGATATTTATAATGGGTTCCGCCTTACCTTGGAACAACAGGCCAGATTATTTAATATGAGTACAGATATTTTAGATCGCTGGTCTCCGACCAACCCATCCCAGACCATTCCCAAGGCCACACCTGGGTTTACAGGGAATGAGCAAGTATCGGATCGTTTTATCGAGGACGGATCATTTACTAGGGTACGAAGTATGACCTTGGGGTATACCATTCCCAGTAGGGTCTTGACCAACTTTGCCAATGGTTCCATAAGCAGATTACGCTTTTATGTAAGTGGACAAAATTTAATTACCTTCACGGACTATTCGGGCTATGACCCTGAAATTGTACCAGTTTTGGATGGTGGTACCGATATTAACACCATTGGATTGGACCAAGGTCGTTTTCCACAGGCGAGGACCGTATTGGCAGGATTACAGATAGAATTTTAAAAAAAAATTAGAGATGAAGACTAAGAAAATAATTGTAACATTTGTAGCGGTATTGCTGGGTATGGTAAGCTGTAAGGAGGAGGAGTTGGAACTTCTCGATCCTAATGTTATCGTTCCAGAAACCTTTTTCCAAAATTCCGGGGAACTGCAATCTGCCGTTAATTCGGCCTATTCGTTTTTGCAATCGCAGGGTATGTATGGCAGAATCGCGTTTTTCCTTTTCGATAATCTATCCCAGGAGAATCTGGGAACCGATGCGCTTCAGGGCGGTCTAAAAGCTTTTATGGACTATACTTTTGACCCTTCCTTAGGCGAATTTTTTACTTTTTGGACTGCGGCTTATAGAGGAATCAATAGTTGCAACTTTGTAATTGAGGCGGCAGAGGAAGGATTGATACAGAACGTTCCGGAAGGTGAAATCAACCAACGTTTGGGCGAAGTTCGTTTTTTGAGGGCCTTGTATTACTTTAAATTGACCAATCTTTGGGGAGGTATTCCACGTCCCACTTCTACGGTTGCCTCCGAGACCGGAGGGGTGCCAAAGGCCACACAGGAAGAAGTATACAACCTGATATTTGAGGATTTGACCTTTGCAGTGGCCAATTTGCCCGAAGTGGGAAGCACGCCGCAAGGAAGGGCCACAAGAGGAGCCGCGCAGGCCTTAAAAGGCAAGGCTCACTTATTCCGGGGGCAATGGGCGGAGGCCAAGGCTGAGTTTGAGGCTATCCAAGGCTATACCATAGTAGGGGTAGAACCTCGTGACAATGGGAATATTGCAGGCGAGTTTAATTCGGAATCCATATTTGAGGTAAACTACAGTCAGGAAATCGGTGGTGACCAATGGAATGCCACAGGAAATGGTGTTCGTGAAAGTACCTTCCGTGGTATTGAGTATTCTCCATTGAATTTTGCCAATATTATTGTCAGGCCAACTTTATTGGATGAGTATGAGGATGATGACCCGCGCTTTGATGCCTATTTCTATAGTGACGGAAGTGTATTTGGAGGGCAAACCTTTCCTCCAGGGTCGGAATTGCCGATAGACGGTCCTGTTGCATTTGGAGATCCCGATGCGGATGGTAACCTTCCTTTGGTTTTTACAATTGCTTCACCGGCATGGCGTAAATATCAAAATCTGGATACACGTACTACAGACGGGTTTGAATATAGTGGAATTAACTTTAGGGTTATCCGTTATGCAGACGTACTATTGATGTTGGCCGAAGCTGAAAATGAACTGGGCAACCAAGGCGCTGCTATCGCCTTACTTAACCAAGTTAGGGACAGGGTTGGGATGCCTAATTACGGAACAGCGGAGATGGACTCCAGAGGGTTTCCTGTAGGTTCGCAACAAGAGGTTTTCGATGCTATTGTGCACGAACGGGCCGTAGAACTCGCTGGTGAACAAGTTCGCTACTTTGACTTGCAAAGATGGGGCCTGGCATCTCAGGTATTGGAGAATTATCAAACTGGCAAGCATGAATTCTTGCCTATTCCACAAAACGAAATTGATGGTAATCCAGATCTGACCAATGCTGATCAGAATCCTGGGTATTAATGAGAATTGTTTGAGTTAGTTTAATTTTATTAGTGAATTTGTAAGGGGGTAATAGAAAATCTATTACCCTCTTCTTTTTATAGAAATACCAAAATAGTAACGCTCATTTCCTGGATATTGGCAAAATGGCGTTGGCGATAGTAAATAGAAATGCTTAGTGAAAATTCCTCGAGCCATTCATGTCTTCCATATACATAGGGCCAATATTGAACCAAAGGTGATATAGGAGGGATAATCTATTCCTTAAAATATGAATTTCCCCAACTTTCTAGATGTATGAACAATCGGTGTTTTGATGTCGGCTAAGATGGGCTCACCTGAAGGATATGTCTAAAATAGCTATTCGTTTGTAGTCCTATAACCCTATTATTTCCAAGAAAAGACCCTTACCTCCTCGTTGTTCTGAGTGGCTATGACCCAAGGCCGCCCTTCTTTATCTTCAAAGGGTTTCAAATGATTGGATTGACCCGGTATGTAAAAACCGGAATCGGAACTTGGAATGGGCATAAAACCGAGATTCCCGTCCCCTTTTAAGAACAATCCCGTGAGGGCATCGGATTTTCCATAAAGGGTTTCTGCAGAAAAATCATTGCCTACCAAGAGGGCATCAAGGTGCCCATCCGCATCAAAATCATCTACCAAAATGTCATTAATGGGGGCAATTTGGCAAATCTCGGGGAGTGGATGCAATACAAAGGATCCGTTCCCCAAGTTCTCCAAGTAACTGCTTTGAAATGTATGGGCCTGTAGGGTTTCCTCCTCAAGATTGGATATGTTCAACAGCTCGGTAAAGTTTACCTGTACAAAGGCATCATAGGTAAGGTACCTCTTTTTTAAGCTCACCAACTGGGCCACAATATCATCGCGTGTATGTATGGGTAATAGACGAGGTCCATTTTCGGTTTTAAAGTATTGCGCCAAAATGGGATCGGGGCTTCCATTTTGGTCAAAATCCCCTTTATAGACGTACAGCGGTTTTTCCTGTGAAGGGTTCATAAACCCATTTAGCCCTTGATTGCCCAATAAAAAATCTATATCCCCATCTTTATCAAAATCGGCAGAAGCTACATTGTTCCACCACCCCGTCGTTTTGATTGCAATGCCCTTTTTATTGGTAAACGAGGTTTGCATTGGCCTTAAATCTCCATTGTGGTTTTGGAACAGGGTAACGGGCATCCATTCGCCCACCAAAATCAAATCTTCCCAGGAATCTCCATCTACATCCACCCACAGTGCATCGGTAATCATACCAACCTCTGAGATAGATGCGTTCTTAGCGTCAACCATTTTGCCATTTTCATTGATCAACAAACGACTTTTCGGAGTCTCGGGATAGGAATCGGGAACATTTCGT
Source organism: Ulvibacterium sp. (assembly GCF_028285715.1). Lineage (GTDB taxonomy): Bacteria > Bacteroidota > Bacteroidia > Flavobacteriales > Flavobacteriaceae > Ulvibacterium. Next base: position 271,997 of record NZ_JANQOO010000010.1, on the reverse strand, counting down.
GATGCTATAAAGAAATCCATGTCCCCGTCATGGTCAAAATCAAACGGCCTAATGCAGTGGGTACTCTCCAGAACTTCGGGAAGCCATTTTTCAGTTTTTTCCAATTGCCCCAGACCATTGTTCAGATACAATCGATCTCTGTAATTTTCTGAGACCCTTCCAAATTCTGTACCCCCACTAGCGATGTAAAGATCCAGGTCACCATCTCCGTCGATATCCACAAAGGACGCGTCGGAATCCTCATATTGGGCGTCCAATTCTTGAATCACCTGGTACTGGCCCAATTCATCCTGGGACCAAATGGTCCCGGACTGTCCATGGCTACCTCCAATAAACAGTTCATCCCCGGGCTCCCCATCTAAATTTCCAACGGCGATACAGGGACCTTGTTGCGAGTACTGCCGCATAAGTAGGCGCTGCCGATCAAATTCATTGAAACTATTTTCGGTATGGGTATGTTCCAATAGTCCTTCGTTAATTTTAAACAAAAGGTCATTTTCCCTATTTCGGACTGGGTTTGCCTCAGCACTTTGAATACTGAGCGTCAACGTTTGATCAGCCTTAAGATTTCGTATCATTTGGGCTCTTCCATTGGGCCATACCACTTGTAGGGAATCTACTAGGGTATCCCTAACCCCAAAGTGTAAAACCGGTTCCACGGAGGACAAATATCCTCGGATAACGGATTGAAATTGATATTGTGCCTGGCCTTGGTTCCAAAGGGTTATCTGGGACCCAATACCATGGGGATTCTTTGGGTTACCTTTTAGCCTTAGCCGAAAAAAATGTGTACTGGAATCATCTGAAGTCTTGTTTTCCAATACGTAGGCAGCTGCGTTGATGTTGTTGATAACAAGATCCAAATCCCCGTCAAGGTCCAAATCGGCATAAGCGACCCCGTTGGAATACGAAGGCTTTTCGGCAATCCAATGGGTAGAAACATCGGAGAAGCCTTCCGATCCTTTATTTTCATAAATGAAATTCGGCAAATAAATACTGTCCAAGTTATTGGCAAATTCAATTTGCTTGGCTATACGTTCTTCCGTAGTACCGAACATATTGTTTAAGCCGGAGTAATTGATATAATCCAAGTCCGCCACATCCTTTACATAACCATTGGAAATGTACAGATCTTTGTCGGAATCGTTGTCCAAATCCAACATTAGCGGCGCCCAGCTCCAATCCGTACTTGCGATTCCTTTAAGAAAACCAATTTCACTGGACTTGATAGGTTTTCCCATTAACTGACCGTTATTCATTTGCAAGGTATTGCGGACATATTGGGCACTATACTCATTTTTTAGCGAAAGCAGGTATTTTTCGTAATTCATCATGCCCAGCATTTTCTTGTGCCGCTCATAATCCTTGGGTAACATGTCCACCACCAGGATGTCCGGGCGACTATCGTTATTCAGGTCATTGAAATCCATACCCATGGAGTTGTACGTTTCGTGACCCAAAAACTCTTTACTCTTTTCAAGGAAAAACGGCATTGCGCTATCCGGATGAACCTGTTGTATATAAAGGAGATCCTCCGTAATAAAATCGTTGGCCACATAAATGTCCGTCAACCCGTCCGCGTTAAAATCATTTATGCCCAAACCAAGACCAAACCCACTATGGATAATGCCAACACTATCGGATATATTGGTGAATACCGGGTGTGGAATATCGGATTTAGTGTCATTCCGAAGCAGGAAATCCTTTAAGTGGGGGGGTAGATACTGTTTCGGGAATGGATTGTTCTTGTCTATATTGGAGTTGCCATTATGGGCTATGTAAACATCCAGATCACCATCGTAATCAAAATCGAAGAATACGGCTTGCTGGGAGTAATGGCCATCATCCAATCCATAGGCCTTTGCTTGTTCTGCAAATGTTGGAACTCCATTGTCCCCAACCCCTTGATTTATAAAGAGAAGATTGTTACAATCATTACGGCAATCCGCACCACCAACGTTGAGATAAATGTCGTCCAGTCCATCGGCATTAATGTCTACTATGGAAACCCCTGTAACCCAGGAAGCGGTCTGGAAATTCGCATCTTCCGAAACATCGGTAAAGGTTAGGCCACCTTGGTTCAAATAGATTCTTGAGGAAACCTGGTTTCCAGAAAATACAATATCGGGCAGTCCATTTTGGTCAAAATCGCCAATACCCACTCCGCCTCCATTGTAGCAATATTGGAAGTTTACCACATTAATACTATCATTCTCGGTAATTTGATTGGCGAACGTTATACCCGTGACGGTGGGATTCAGATGAATAAATTTTTTTTGTTGGTCCTTATTTTTGGAGCACCCCAAAAACAATAAAAAAAGGAACAATACCCCCAATGAATTTTTAAACATATGCAATTTTTTTTTGCAGTCTCTAAGGTACAGAATTTGTAACATGAAAAAGGCAATACCAGAGGGTTTTCTAATCATTTTCGAAAGTTAAAAATCGAGTTTGGATCAAACAAAAAATACCGAATCAAGGAGTGGTTCCTCACATTTTTGCATCTCCCTTTTCAGTCTCGGATTGAGCATAGATGTCGATTAAATGTGTACGCACCATTACCGGAACTTTCAGGCTATCCCGGCCTATCTGCACAAACATTGATTTGGAGGGAATAAGCGGCATATGGCAGGCTACACAATTTGTATTTTTCTGATTGGAAAGCAAGGGGTCAACCTTACATAAGATGGAGTTCTTGGAATGACACTTCATACATTTTGTGTTAAAGGATGCGGAATCCCCTCTTTCATTCTTATGGGGATTATGACAGCTTGTACAGTCCATGCTTTCCGTCTGCTTAAAACATGTACTGGCCCTTAAAAGATCGTACTGGTTGCCATGTACATCTATCCCCTCCAAATCTTTTGCATTGGAATCCGGAAGTGAATACTCTGTTAGCTTATCCCCGGTTAAAAAAAGAAAGGCGGGCTGTATGTCCATCCTAACTCCTGAATGGCATAGTGCGCAGGCGTCCAAACGTTGTTGTCTGGACAGCGTATCGTGATTTATCACATACCTGGCTTCACTCAATTCGGGATTGTTTTTATGAAAAGTTACGTGTTTCTGCAAAGGCCCGTGACAGCGTTCACAATCAATACCATACATAATTTGGGATTTATCATAGGAATTGCCCATGCCATATAGCGCCGTGTTTTTTGCAAATGTGGTATGGCATTCCAAACATTTGGCATTTGCGGGACGGCGTTGTTCCATTAGTTGCATGGGGATACCTGGACTATTGGTCCAACTATCCGTGGGTGTAAAATATGAAACCTGCAGTTGATATAGCTTATCGTTTTCCCAAGATAGATAGGATTGTCCCTTGGTTCCCGAACCGATAACCACATCAATTTTGGACTTGGAAATTTTTTCTCCGGAAATTATATTCCAAGCCTGTTGGTACATTTCCGAATCTTCCAAAAGCATTTTGAACCGAATACTGTCGTTTAATTGATATAGGTTCTTGTCTTTCTTGAAACTGCCTTTTACCGAACCGGAATCGGCTAAGGACGAACTATGGTAATGGGCAGTTTCCAAATGTGTTTTATAGATATCGGCGTGACATGCCCTGCATGCCTCGGAACCCACATAGTTGTCCCCATTGGAATGGGTGGCGATGGGAAATATTGTTTGATAATCGGACTGGACCGGGGAAGTCTTCTTAACATAGAGATACATAACCAGCAATAGGGTAAGAAGTATCCCAGCGGCAATCCATACATAAGGAAGCTGATTTCTTGTATCGATTTTCTTCATACGGTCGCCTAATTTCCCGCTTAAAAGTAGTCCAATTGATTATAAGGACTTATCAAGGGTAAACTGCAAATTGGATTCCCACTGACTTTGGTGGGCATGTTTTTCATTATGTTCTTTTAAACCGATTTCCAATTCAAAATTGTCCAAGGTAACGTCCATTCGAATTAAGAAGGAGTTTTTGCCTTTTGCCAAAAACAACTCCACTGTATGGGCCAAGGGCCATGATCGTTTCAATGCATCATTGTGGTATACTTTTTCACCATTATGCCAAACCTTTACATATGTGCTACTGCCCAAGGCAAGCCACTTTTTGGCAGCATGGTCCGTATGGACTTCGGAGTAAAGATAAAGCGTCCGTTCCCCATTTCCATAAAAGTAATCCTTGAGATTCATTTTCATAGCATCCGGATGAACGATTTCAGCATGAAAAGGCTGTTTAAAAATACACTTTTCAGCTAGGAGTCGTTCAACGGTCTTTACCGAAACAAATTCCTTTTCTGGTCGGGCCAGGTCATGGTTCATATATGCGCAAGAGGGTAAGGACGGTAAGCCATGGTCAGGATATTTTGTATCAAGAGGAACAAGAGAGGGGTCATCTTCAATGAAGGGTCCCAAGAGTAACCACTCACCATAATAGGGCATCCCTTTTTCAAGGATACTGGACTTTTTATCATCCACTTTTACATGCAAGGTATACGGGATTTTTGTGTAGGATTTTGGGAAGGGTTTATCATTAAATTCCAACAAAACCTCCCAAGAAAGTTTAGAAATCGGTGATACTGATAAACTTGTCTCTATCCTTTTAAAGTAGGGTGATGAAATTGCCAATTGAACTTTTTGAGGGCTATCCTCTTGATTTTCATAATGGATTGTAATTGAGGCATTTTTTTTGGTTGCAGGATTGGGAAAAGAGATTACTTCGGTGTGGATGGCATAGTCTTTATAAGGAGGGACAAAAATGGCCTCGGAAGGAAAATCAACAATACGGATACTATCGGTTGCCGAAGCGAAATGGATTCCTGCCTTACAAGTAAGTTCGCTAAGTTCGGTAATGGTCTTGGGGCAATATATCCCGGTAATCTCAGGGCTGACCAACAATTCATCCCCAACACGTTTTTTCCATACTTCGGGAATAGCTTTATATCCCAGGATAATACCTAAAAGACCACCAGCCGTAGCAACCACGCAGTCGCTGTCATGACCCATATGCAAAGCATCGATTAGAAAATCGAACGAATTATCCGCATGCAATAAGGACAATAAAATGAATCCTACATTCATTGCAGCAGCCGTAAAATCAGCATCACCATAATAGCTTTTAATTTTTCCCGCAACAATATCAAAATCAAATTGTTTGTTCCATTCCATTATTCTATGTACCAGTATATGGCAATCAGAATCGGATGGAATGTATTGGAGACCTTGTGACAAAATGGTCTTTACATCGGATTCAAAAAATGCAAGGGACGCACATGCGGAAAGATACTGTTCCGCATGTACGGAAAAACCATGATGGTCCAATCTAGAATCAATTCCTGCATAGAAGACCGCTTTTTCCGGATGTCCAGGATTGACCATGCCCCAAATTTCACTCCGAATTGGTGATCCCATGCCACTGTTCCAATACCAATTGTTATGTTCGCCGGTATTGGGATTGTCCAGGCCCATTCGCATATTTCGTAATGCGATACCGTATTCGCACCAAGGAAAATCTACATGTCGCATCCAATGTGAATTAAAATCGGCCTCCCGGACCTTATCCCCTTTTTGAAGTAACATATCCAGCCATAGGACTTGAAGATCCAGGTCGTCATTGGCAAAATTGGTTGCAAAGAGCTCGTCCGAGTAAGGAATGGTGTTGAATTTCTTGAAACCCTCGATTGGGGCACCCAGAATACCTCCTGCACATTTACCGATCCAACCTCCCAGCACTTTGTCATAGTAGTCCTGGTATTGTATTGTTTTTTTCATAATCGCTTTATTCAATAAATACTCTTTTCAATTCGTGTTCTTTGGGACAATATCAAAAATATGTGGTAACAATTACTTTGGATTTGAAATTTTAAATAATAAAAACAAAAGGAGCTATGTTTTTAAGAACCATGAACACGAATTTTATGAATGTGGCCTACGGGTATTGGATTAAGGAGGGTAGGGGTGGAAAGCCTTATTTTATTGGTATGGCGAACGATTCTTTTATTTATATTTAAAGGATATGTCCGTACCGTTATTTATTTGGGGGTTTATACAAAGTTTTATAGTAGGAATTATCATTCCTTTGGTCAAGAGGGCCAAGAACAACTATATCCTTTCCTCAATTTTTATTGCAATTGCCCTCAATATCCTTTTTCAATATTTATTGCGATATCAAGATTTAAAATTTGATGTTCCGGAATTCTTGGTGGCACCGGATATTTTGGATTTATGGCTTCCCACCTTGGTATTTGTTTATATCAATGCGATAATGGGAAAGCCGTTTACAAAAAAAAGGCTACCCTACTTTTTAGTACCCTTCCTTTGGTCTGCCGCATTAACGGGTTATGTTCTACTAAATGAAAATCTTACCTTCCGAGCTTATATTGGCAATACCTTTCATAAGATTGATCTTGTAGTGATATTTCTATGGAAGCTATTTCTCCTCATCAAGGGATATAGGTTATTCCGTTTCAAGGATATATCCGTAAAGCAAAAACAGCAATCCATTCTCCTATGGCCCAAAATGCTCTTCGTCTTTTTGGGTCTTTTAACCTACATTGCCTTTACCACAATGTTACATTGGGGTATTGTGGGCACAAATGAACCTAATGCCTCTAATGAAGGAGTCCTAAAGCTTATAGAGATAAATTATTTGTTGTTTACCTGCTCTATCATTTTTATCACACTATTTTTCGCATTCAAGTACCCCAAAATCCTTTCAGGCTTACCATTGATCAAGAATATGGAGGAATCCGATTTTCCTGAATTGGAAAAACATCAAAGGGAACTAAGTCGTCTTATGGATGAGCAAAAAATGTATTTGGATACGGAGCTGGATGAAAAAAAATTGGCCCATGCCCTTGGTATCCACTCTTATATTTTATCCAAACTATTGAATGAGCACATGGGAAAATCATTCAGTGAATTTGTAAATGAAAAGAGGATAGCGGAGGCCAAACGTCTTTTAAGAAGTAGCGAGCACGATAACCTTACCATATTTGCAATTGCTGTGGATAGTGGTTTCCGTTCGGAATCCGTTTTTTATGTGAATTTTAAAAAATTTACGGGTAAGACCCCTACCCAATATAAAAAGATGAACACAACGGATACAAAGGAAAAAGTAATTTCCGCATAGTCCGTTGGCCTATTTGTGGTTCCTGCTAAAATAGTTTTTTAAAAGCTCCCATCTGGGAGCGTTCTCTATGCGAACACTATCCGCCCGATTTGTAATGGACATTTCAGGATCCCATACCTGATTTTCCCGATAGGCATGGTAGGCCCAGGACCAGTTTTGTTCTTCGGCAATGTCTATGATGTCGGATAGATATCGAATACCGTCCTGTCCGGTCCATCTAGGACTACTAAACTCTCCCACTAAGATTGGGATATCAGGATTATCGATTGAGAATTGAATAAGTTCAAACTGTTCTTCCTCCAGTTTCCCTTTATCCCAGACCACCCCTTCCAGAGTAACGGGATAAGGAACGTAGTCGCCCTCTTCCCAAATGTTTTGATGGCTAAACGCCTTGGGCATGTAAGTATGGGTTTCCAGGCAAATATTGTCATCACTGGGTAAATCAAACTTTTGTATTCCTTTATGATAGCCGTACATTTTTTTATTGGGTTCATCATAGATTCTTGGCAACGCATATACTATGGTATGAAGGGTATCTACCCTACGGATGGCATCGGTTAGTTTTTTATAGAGAAGGTTTACGTCTTCCGGTGTGCCCTTTTCCATATCTAATGGGATTTGAGGTTCGTTCAATAAATCATAGCCCGCGACCACACTCCCCCTTTGGGCATATCTTTCAGCAAGTTTTTCCCAAAAATAAATGATGACATTATGCCATTTAAAGTCTTTCCAAAAGGGATCGGATCCTAACATGGTCCATTGATGCTCGGTTCCGGGGTATTTATGAGGGTCTATCAAGACGTTTACTCCATACTTTTCGCCCCAGTTCAAAACAGAATCCAACTTTATGAAGGCACTTTCGTTTAGTGTATAAGGTTCCTTAAGTTCTATAAAAGTACATATGGGCATACTCAATCGCACAAGATTCCCGCCAGATTCGGCCAGATATTTTATATCTTCTTCTTGTATGGTACAATTTACGTTTACACCTCTGTAGGTCTTCCAATGGTATTTTCCGACCGGACTTTCGTCAATCTCCATTTCCTTTTTGGATTTGGTATTGCAGGCTTGAAAAGCGACTATCCCGATAAGCAAACAGATGTAAAAAAGCTTATGTTTCATGTGAGTACAGTTTAAAATGGAGAACAGCTCCAAATATCCGTATTCAGAAATACAAAAGGGTTCCATTTTACAAATCAGAAGTGATTTGGGTTAAGGTTTGATCAATGAATGTGTATCTATTTTATCTCCTGTTTTCCAAAATAAAAGGGCCTCTTTAAAGTGACATCTTAATTTTAGAAAGTATGATGCACTCAACATGATGTACAGACCCTTTTCGTTCCTATCGTTTTTTTATCTGGTTATTTTACTTCTGCTTTTAGCTCTTAGCTGTGGCGAAATGAAAGAAGACCCTCCCGTCCCCAATCTTGAGTATACTTCTTTTGTGGACCCATTTATCGGAACCAAAGGAAATGCCCTTAAGCGTAGTTTTGGCAATGTGCACCCTGGAGCGGTAGTCCCTTGGGGAATGACGGCCATCAGTCCGCAAACCTTTGACTTTACAAAAGCCCATCTGGCCACAGGCTATCGCTATGGGGAAGAAAAAATCTACGGTTTTAGCTGTGTGAACTTTTCCGGGGTGGGCTGTCCAGCTGCCGGTCATGTTCCCTTTAAGTTTTCATCAAGACCTTTTTCTGAAGAGCCGTTGGGTTCTACATATTCAGAAGAAGTGGCGAAACCCGGGTACTATAGTGTTAGGTTAAATGAAGAAGATATCCGGGTTAAGGCTACGACAACTACTAGGTCAGGGCTGTTCCAAATAGAATTACCAGCCGGTAGCAGTACCGTTTATCTAGATTTAAATGCCCAACAAGGACATGTGAAGGGAGGCCATATAGCGACTTATGATTACAGTTCGGTTAGTGGACATCAGGTAGAAGGATTTTTCTGTGGTTCGAACAATAGAAGTCAACTTTATTTTCACGTTGAAATGGACCGCAAGGCCGATTCACTTTTTTTGGTTCACCAGAACAAAACAACGCATTTTGAAAAGTATTTGGAAGGGGAGCCTAGTGGAATAGTCTACCAATTTGAAAATGAAAAACCGACCGACTTACACATAAAAGTAGGAGTTTCCTTTGTATCCGAAAGGAATGCCCGTGAAAACCTTCATACGGAACAATCCGGATTTAATTTTGAGACTGTCCGGGGAAAAGCAAAAATTGAATGGGAAAGGGAATTGGGCAAAATTCAGGTAGAAACAACTTCCAGGGATGATATGGTGAAATTCTATACCGCCCTGTACCACAGTCTTTTAATGCCTATAACTTTTAGCGACCACAATGGGGAGTATATACAAATGGATAGCAAGGAAGTGGGCCAAGCCGAGGGTTATACCCGATATACCGGATTTTCGCTATGGGATACCTATCGGACTACGCACCCACTTTTTACATTGGTATATCCAGAAAGACAATTGGATATGGTAAAGACCATGGTGGGGATTTACAAGGAATCCGGTTGGTTGCCCAAATGGGAAATCTTTGCCTATGAACCCAATATTATGGTGGGCGATCCGGCCGCCATTGTCCTCGGGGATACCTATGTTAAAGGAATAGATCGGTTTGATGTTGGGAAAGCCTATGAGGCGGTCACCAAACAAGCTACTGTTATTGAAGGGAACCGTTTTAGAAGGGGGCTTAAGGAATATTTGGACCTCGGCTATATTCCGATGGATAGTGAAGTAAATGATGCCAAAAATTTTGGATGGAACAATGGGATAGTATGGGGCGCGGTCTCTACTTCGATGGAATTCAATTTGGCGGATTACAACATAGCGCAAATGGCCAATTTGCTCGGAAAAAAACAAGATTTCCAGTACTATTTAAATCGTTCAATGTCCTTTTTAAAACTGTATGACGATGAAACTGGACTGCTTAGGCCAAAGAATCGTGATGGCAGTTGGTATAGGCCTTTTGATCCGGCCCAAGATCTTTGGGACGACATGAATTTTGGTCTCAGGGGAGGTCCCGGTTTTGTGGAGGGTTCGGCATGGCAATATCTGTTTTCCATTCCCCATGGGTTGGATAGTCTTAAAACCAGATTAGGAGACGAACGATTTCTATCCCAATTGAATACCATATTCGAGGATAAGCATTTTGATATGACCAATGAGCCGGGTTTGGGCTTCCCTTTTTTCTATAATTATACGCGAGAGAAAGCGTACAGCACCGCACAAAAAATCAACGAGCTTTTAGCCACACATTTTACCACGCAACCCAATGGTCTTCCGGGGAACGACGATGCGGGAACAATGTCGGCATGGGTAGTATTTGCCATGTTGGGCATATATCCGGATACGCCCGGAAACCCTTCATATATGGTTACTTTACCTTCTTTTGAAAAAGTGGTTTTGAAACTTAATACCGATTTTTATCAGGGCAAGGAGTTCACCATTAAAAGGCTCGGTACAAAAGGGAGAAGAATAAAAAGCATGAGGTTGGATGACAAGGCGGTCGATTACCGAATAAATCATTTTGACATTACAGGGAGCACTAGTGAACTCATCATTGAGACTGAATAAGTTCCTATTCCTTTTTCCCGAACATCCAAAACGGAGCCGTAAAAAACCAGCATAGCGTACCCACCAATAGTAAGGTTTTGTACGAGGCATCATCCAAAGAACCCCCAAGAACAAAAAAGACAGGTATAATAGTCAGTGCCAATCCCAGATACGAAATTATTTTTAATACAGCCTTCATAAGTGTTGTGCGATTTCCTTTTTGAGCAAAACTTTCTGCTGAAAATAAGCAGCCAGTACATAGAGCACTGCGGCTATAATCCAACTGGGTACTGCCATGAAAAAATAAAAGTCCAGCTTAAAATAGTCATACAGTAGATATCCGGCAATCATGGCTAAAATCCAAACCAGGGCCACGGAAAAATTAAATTTCAACTTGGCTACTTCCGCAAAATTGGATATAAGTCCTATTTTGGGGAAGAGGAAGATATCGATCAATACTACGGCGCCAACAGGTGCAGCCACTAGGGCATATAGGCCTAAATATTGGTCCAGCTTGCTAACAATGGCCGGAAAACAGGCCATTATCATGGCAATAATCCCAACGGCAACTGTTATCTTCCAACGCTTCATAGACGGGAAGAGAGCTTGGGTAGCCAAGCCAGCCCTATAAATTGTGGGATTGGCCGTTGTCCATCCCGCGACCACTACGCAAATTAAACCGGCGATACCTGCACCCATATAAGCAATTTCCCCCGGGGAAGGGTTTGAGTTGCCTTCTGTCAAAGCCAATGCGCAAAGAATACCGGAAGCGATCCATGCCATAAAATGTCCAATAAACATTCCAAAGGCAGATGCCAATCCATAGGTGGGTTTCCTGGCATAGCGATATATTGACATATCCGATAAACCAATATGCATGGCATTGTTACACAACCAGGCAAATATCATAACATGCCAAAAGGTGTATTTGCTTTGCCCCTCCAACGGTACTCCCGTCCATATTTTGGTATTGGCCACGTCCCAAAAATTATCAAAACCGGTAACTCCGAGCTGGGGCAGGACAGCCAAACCCGCCGCTAAAAAGATCAAAGGCATCCAAGGTGCAAAAAGAGAGGAAAACTTGGCAACCATGTCAAATCCAAAGGTAGCCACTATGGCTATGACGGAACCAACGGCGACAATAATGAGGACCCATGAAAAACTTTCCGGATACAAGCTGGTCAACCCAGGACCTTTAATACCAAAAAGAATACCAATAGCGGATGCTGATACACCTATCATGGCTGCCGCCAAAACTGCATAAAGTAGACCGTTGACAAAGTTGTAAATAGAGACCAGGTTAAAACCACAGATTTTTTCCAACTGAAAAAAAATAGTCAATCGTGTCTTTACCGCTGCCGGAGCACAAATTAAAGTCCAACTTAGTGTGGCCAGTAAATTTCCTAAAAGTAGTCCCAAAAAGAGATCCGCTGCAGCCACTCCGTGTATGACAAATAATGGTCCGATAACGAATTCAGTACCTGCAATATGCTCTCCGGCGACCAAACCCACAAACTTTTTAAACCCCTTGACTTCGGATACCGGAACAGGTTCTCGCTCATATTCGTTTACCTTCTTGGCTTCGTCAAGATTTAACCATTTTTGGACACCCATAAAATTTGTTGTTTGCTGTAGTGGTTCCGATATTGGATTTCTTTGAAGAGCATTTGTAAAAAATGCCTTGGGAAAATTACACAATAACGGAAGGTTTACTTACGGATAAAGATGTACACAGTATTCCATCTTATACTTATAATTTAAAAATACGGAGAAAAAGATAGTGGTAAAAACCTATTTTTTATTCTAAATTGGGAATGGGTTCGATTATTTCGAAAAATGCTATCTCCGAACCTTTAAAACAGTTGTCTATGCTTCGATTATTAAAAGGATTCGGATTTGTTTTCATGATTTTTTGCGTAGTGTTAGGTTGTTCCGAAAAACCTAAAAAGGTCATTTCGGATAAACCCAACATTATCTATTTGCTTACGGACGACCAGCGCTGGGATGCCTTGGGCGCTATGGGGAATACAATTATTCAAACACCACATTTGGATGAAATTGCTAACGGTGGACTACTTTTTAAGAATGCTTATGTAACCACTTCCATTTGTGCCGTTAGCCGTGCCAGTATGCTTACCGGTCAGTATGAATCCAGACATGGGATCCATGACTTTAAAACCGGCCTTTCCCCAGATGCTTTGGAAGGCACCTACCCCATGCAATTAAAGAACAAGGGCTACAAGATCGGTTTTATCGGGAAATATGGGGTTGGAGAGGCCAAGGTGCATCCAAAGGCGTTGTTCGATTTTTGGGCTTGTACCGAAAAGAGTCAACCTGATTATGAAAACACCGATAAAAATGGAAACTATATCCATTACACGGATGTGGTCGCCAATAACATTGAAACTTTTATTAACGAAGTAGATGACAGACCCTTTTGCCTTTCGGTAAGTTTTAAAGCTCCACATGTACAGGATGTTGATCCACGTCAGTTTATACCTAACCCAAGGTATGCAGACTATTATAGGGATATTGTGATACCTGAACCAAAAACGGCCGATCCAAAATATTGGGAATCCTTTCCCGACTTTTTCCGTACGGATGAAAACATTGGGCGCGAGCGTTGGAAACTCCGGTTCGATACTCCGGAGAAGTACCAGCGAAGTGTCAAAAATTATTATAGACTCTTGACCGGAGTAGACGATGTAGTGGGTGCACTTAGGAAACAGTTGAAAGAAAAAGGGTTGGACAAAAATACCGTCATCGTCTTTATGGGTGATAATGGAATGTTTCTGGGAGAGCATGGTCTAGCTGGAAAATGGTATCCCTATGAGGAATCGGTTCGTGTTCCCTTAATTATATATGATCCTAGGGGGGGAAGCCCAAAAGGGAAAATGGACCAAATAGCACTAAATATAGATATTGCCCCTACAATTTTAGGATTTGCCGGAATTGACCCACCGGAATCGATGCAAGGACTGGATCTCGTTGCGGCAATCAAGAATAACGATAGTACCCGTTCTGCCTTTTTCTACGAACATTCTTTTTTTGGAAGCCCAAAAATACCGGTAACACAAGGGGTAATTAGCACTGGTGTCAAGTATATCAAATACTCGGAATACGATTATGAAGAATTGTTCGATTTATCCCGTGATCCCCTGGAGGAAATTAATCTGGTCTCAGACCCCAAATACACTAATGTGTTGGAGAAACAACGCAGTCTCTATGAAGATTTAAAGAGAATGGCAAAGTAGATGCCAATGGAGCAAGTGGGTAAACTAGATCGGGGTTGCTCGCTGCATGCTGTTATTAAACCATTTGTATTGGGCACTTTGCAGCATTACTGGTTTATTTTTTATACTTTGTAGGAGCAAATTGAAAGTTCAAATAACTAACTAATGAGAGATACTTTAAAATACGCCTGGTCCATGTTGCTTTGTGTAATGGTTTTTACAGGTGCTCTGGGCCAGGAAGCCGAAAGCAATGGAAAGGGGTGGGTTTCCTTGTTCAATGGAAAAAATTTTGATGGATGGAAAGTGGGTAAAAATGCGTCTACTTTTTCAGTGGAAGACGGTGCTATAAAAGTGGCCGGTCCTAGGGCCCATTTGTTCTATGCGGGGGATGTGGAAGGCCATAACTTTCAAAATTTTGAATTTAAGGCATCGGTGATGACCAAACCGGGCGCAAATTCAGGGATTTATATCCATACCCGGTTTCAGGAAGATGGATGGCCATCACACGGTTATGAAGTCCAAGTCAACAATACCCAAAAGGATTGGAGAAGAACGGGTAGTTTATACGCCATTGTAGATGTCAAGGAAAAATATGTAAAAGACGATGTCTGGTATACCGAGTACGTCAAAGTAGAAGGTAAACGGATAGTAGTCAAAATAAATGATATCGTGGTAGTGGATTATACGGAACCGGAACATCCGAATCGGGGAGAAGGGGACAAATACCGTGTCCTGAATGGCGGAACCTTTGCACTGCAGGGACATGACCCGGAAAGTGTAGTGTATTATAAGGATATCATGGTTAAGGTTTTGCCATAGCTTCTTGGTCGTCGGTTCCTGATCTTGATTTTGTGGTGCGCAGTGACCCTTAAGCTTTACGTAGCTTCAGAATGATGCCTTTTCAATAGTTTGTTCATAGTTGTTAGGATAGGATATCCTTTACTACATGACCGTGAACATCGGTTAGCCGATAACGTCTTCCTTGGTGTTTAAATGTAAATTGTTCGTGGTCTATTCCCATCAGATGCATTACCGTGGCTTGAAAGTCATGCACGTGTACATTCCCCTCCACTGGATTAAAGCCAAAGTCGTCCGAGGCGCCATAGGAAATACCCGGTTTTACCCCGGCTCCGGCCATCCAAATGGTAAATACATAGGGATGATGATCGCGGCCCCAATTCCGATAGTCGGCGATATTACCCTGTAAGAAGGGAGTCCGGCCAAATTCACCGCCCCAAATCACTAAGGTGTCCTCTAACATACCACGTTGCTTCAAATCTTTGATCAGCGCCGCACTGGGCTGATCCGTATCCTGACATTGAATTTTTAATTGGTAGTTGAGGTTTCGGTGTTGGTCCCACCCAGCATGCATGCATTGAATAAAACGCACGTCCCTTTCGGCTAGGCGCCTTGCCATAAGACAATTATAGGCAAAACTGCCCTTACGGTGCACGTCAGGGCCATACATATCCAAAATATGTTGCGGCTCATCGGAAAAATCAGTAAGATCTGGGACACTCATTTGCATTTTGTAGGCCATCTCGTATTGTGCGATACGGGTTTGTATCTCCGGATCGGCAAATTCTTTATAGTTCTGCTGGTTAAGAATTTGTATATCATCCAGAATCTTGCGACGCATTTCACGACTCATCCCTTCCGGATTTTTTAGGTATAGCACGGGGTCTCCTCCACCCCGAAATTTCACTCCTTGAAACTTACTGGGCAAAAACCCGCTGCCCCAATAATAATCATAGAAAATCTGACCACAACTGGCCTCCTTGTCGCGCGATGTCATGGCGACAAAATCCGGGAGGTCTTTGGCCGTACTACCCAGGCCATAAGTTAGCCAAGATCCCATAGTCGGCCTTCCGGGTTGTTCGGAACCAGTGAGGAAAAAAGTTATGGCCGGAGCGTGGTTTACCGATTCGGTATACATAGATTTAATGAAACAGAGATCATCGGCAATTTTTGCTGTTTCAGGCATGAAATCGGAAACCCAGGCACCACTTTGGCCATGTTGCGCAAAATTAGCTATTTCAGCGATTACGGGTCGCTCGGTTTGCTCTCCGGTCATGGTGGAGAAACGTTTCCCGGCAGTTAATGAATCCGGAATTTGGGTGCCGTGCCATTTTTTGAGAATAGGTTTATAATCAAAAAGGTCGATATGGGAGGGTGCGCCATTTTGAAAAAGATAAATGACCCTTTTGGCCTTAGGGGCAAAATGGGGAAGTCCCGATCCGTTCCCGGTTAACCTCCCCTGGCCGGAGTTTGAAGCTAAGGCCGACAGGGGATTTAACATACTTCCCAAGGCAGCCACCCCGATACCCTGTGCCATTTTCCCAAAAAAATTCCGGCGGGTCATACCCGCTTGATATTCCTCCAAAGGATGTCTCGTCGCTTTATCCATTATTGCCGTGTTATCGTTTCGTCCAAATTGAATACCAAGGAACTTAATGCGGTATAGGCAGCATAATCGGTCACCACTAAGTCCTTATTTATTGAATATTCCCCAATTGCAATCAGTTTTCGGGCCTCTTCCGAAAGGGACGTATATTCTGAGCGAAGTTTAATCAATCGATTTTTCAAAATCCTCATTTCCTCTGCATCTGGAACTCTGGCAGTGGCCCATTCAAAAAGAAATCGGATACGTTCGTCATCCTTGGTTTTTGTATTTAGTACTTTTTCCGCCATCACTCGGGACGCTTCCAGATAGGTTATGTCGTTCAAGGTAGTAAGGGCGTGCAAAGGGGTGTTGGTATCCGGTTTTTTTACGGTACAGACCTGTCTCGGGGAATTATCGAATATAAAAGTAGGCCCAACGATGCGCCTCCAAAAAGTGTACAGACTTTTCCTATACAGATTATCCCCATGATCCTGTTCGTAGTTAATGAAGCCAAAAGTAGCTTCTTCCCAAACCCCTTTGGGTTGATAGGGTTTAACGGGTTTTCCACCTATACTATCCACCAAAAGTCCGCTCATATAAAGCACTTGATCGCGAAGCATCCAGGAGGGTAATCGCATCCTCGTGGCCCGTGCCAGATACCGGTTTTCCGGATCCATTTCCAACAATTTAGGGCTAAACTTGGAGCTTTGCCTATATGTAGCGCTCATCACGATTTTTTTAAAAAGGGCTTTTAGGTCCCAACCATTTTCCTGGAAGTCTACGGCCAGCCAGTCCAACAACTCCGGGTGGCTTGGCAACGTACTCTGAACACCAAAATCATCTATGGTCTTTACAATGCCCTTTCCAAAAAAGGCCTGCCAATACCGATTTATAATCACCCTTGCGGTCAATGGCTGCTCCTTGGACACGATCCATTGGGCCAATGCCAAGCGGTCATTTTTGGTATTCTCGGGTATTGGGGGCAATATGGCCGGGACATCCCGGATTATTGGTTCGTCCATCCTGGGTTTATCATAGCCTCCCCTGTCAAGAACGTAGGTGGTCCGAGGCTCTTCCGCCTCGTCCATTACCATTACCTGAGTGGTGTGGGCCGTAGCCTTGTCATAGGTCTGCATGGCCCCATATACTTGTTCCAGTAATTGACCATATCTTGGGTGCGCTGTCCTAAAGTAGTTGGCCAATTGCTTGTAACTCCCCGTTCCTCTTTTATCCGGTGGATTTATTAGGATACGGGTATCAAGACCCTTGAGCTTTTTAATGGCTTCCGCCTCGGACATAGGTACTCCGGGTTCCCTCGGGTAATTTTCATCTTCAAAGATTTTTACCTTGGCGACCAATTCATCTACATAATTCTGAAGTCTTTGATTTTTCTTAAACTCTTCCTCCGGACTTAAATCGAGCAGGGGCTTTTGTTTTCCTCCCCAACCTCCACCTTCTTCGGAGGTCTGGTTGAAGTAATCGAACATTTGATAATACTCCTTTTGGGTAATTTGATCGTACTTGTGGTCATGGCAACGTGCACAATTCATGGTAAGTCCCAACCATGTTGTTCCTGTCGTCTCCACCCGATCAAATACATTGGTCACACGGGTCTCCTCGGGAATACTTCCGCCTTCGGTATTATAGGTGTGGTTACGGTTAAAGCCCGTTGCTAAAATATCGTTCCGGGTGGCGTTGGGCAAAAGGTCGCCCGCTAGTTGTTTAATGGTGAATTCATCATAGGGCATGTTGTCGTTAAATGCCTGGATTACCCAATCGCGCCAAGGCCACATATCACGGGTGGCATCACCTTGAAACCCATTGGTGTCAGCGTAACGGGCCACATCCAGCCATTCCCAGGCCCATCGTTCACCATATCGGGGAGAGGCTAAAAGTCGATCGACCAATTTTTCATAGGCATTGGGGGATGTATCCTTCTTAAACGCATGGACTTCCTCCGGTGTGGGCGGTAGTCCATTCAAATCAAAAGAAAGCCGTCTGATAAGCGTTTCTTTGTCGGCGTCTTCGGAGGGAGACAATCCTACGGATTTCAACTTGTCCAAGACAAAATAATCAATTTCGTTCCTTGCCCATGAGGGTTCGTTTACTTTGGGAAGAGGAGCCTTTACAGGGGCATTGAAGGCCCAGTGGGTCTTCCATTCGGCCCCCTGTTCCACCCATTTTAGCAGGGTGGCTTTTTCCGTATCGGTCAGGGTCAGATTGCTTTCCGGAGTGGGCATTACAATTTCCGGATCTTCGTGAAGGACACGCTCAATGACCTCACTATCTCCAGGTTTGCCCGGTACGATTGGAAACTTTTCCTTGCCTTCCAGCATTGAAAACAGCCCCTCTTCCGTATCCAATCTAAGATTGGCCTTTCTTGCATTTTCATCAGGACCATGGCAGGCAAAGCAACGATCGGACAGGATGGGCCGTACATGAAAATTAAAATCGATTTTCTCAGGAAGTTCTTCGTAAGCTAGTTTTACGGTTTCTGGCATTTGAGGGCCGCAACCAATGACCCCCAAAAGAAGCATCCAAAAAAACAGATTTTTCAAAAATCTCATGAGAATCTTAAAATCACCGGGAATCATGCCTCAATTTACTGAAATTTAATGGGATACCCGTCAAGAGAATAATCTATAAATGTTCTTGTTTCTAGAGGTTTTGGATTGGAATAGAACCCTTCGGGAATGGACCAATAAGAATAAACGTTAATCTGATGAAAAAATACCATGGTACTGCAAAAGCCTTTAAAGTTACGTATCTTACCTATTCAAAGGAATATGTTGTAAAATGAAGATTGTCCATATCCTGTTCTTCTTGGTTGTCGCCACGGTATGTGGACAAACCGAAATCAATACTATGAATTCCCTGATCGTCAAAAGAATTGAAAGTAAAAAGTCCCTAGGTTTGGAGGAGGTCTCCCGATTGTTGGAGGAACAGACCGAATTGCAATCGATAGCAGTAATCAATTGGGAAAAGTTTCCGTATTTACCAGAGGTTAAGTTTAGGATTGCACATAGCAATAACCAGATTTGGATAAAGTATTATGTAAACGAAAAAAATATACTTGCTGATCGTACGGAAATCAACGGTTCGGTATCCCGCGATAGTTGTGTAGAATTCTTTTTTGATCCCATGGGAGACGGAAGCTACTACAACTTTGAATTTAGTTGTATCGGAACACCACATTTGGCCTATGGTCCGGATCGCCACACCCGCAAGTTTATCGATCCCAAGAAAATTGAACGACTTGTTAAAATAAAATCGAGTTTGGGAGATTTGCCCTTTAAGGAAAAGGGTGGGGGGCATCAGTGGGAAATGACTATAATTCTACCTGCAAAATTGCTGACCTCCCATAAAGGGATTAAGCTGGCAGGGCTCACATCAAGATCTAATTTTTACAAATGTGGGGACGATACATCCGAAAAGCATTATGTTTCCTGGAACCCGGTAGGAACCGAGCGACCCGATTTTCATCGACCAGAGTTTTTTGGAACCCTAATTTTTGAATGAAATTCAGCTAAGATACCTTTTGTTTTATGGCTGTTAGACCTATAATTATATGCGTAAGATTTTAAGGTGTGCTCGAGCACATTTTGAGACTTTCGCTTGTTTTCTATATAAAAGAATTTTACCTTAACCAAGTCCAATACAAAACTACCATTTCCTGTTACCAAGATGATTCATCGTTTGTCGCGTTTAAAAATAGGCATTCTATGCCTTAGCACACTCCAGTTTTTTTTAGGATGTAGCCCGAACGGTCGGGATGGCGGCCTATTTCTTCCCGAGGGCTTCTCTTCCGTAATTGTAATCGATAGCGTGGCCGAAACCGTTAGGCATATGGATGTCACGGAAGATAATATCCTTTATGCCAAGTTGCGCAATGCACATGAAAATGCTTCGGTAATTGCCCTAAAGGATACCAATGGAGATGGCTATTCGGATATGGTGGAAAAATTTGGAGGCAAGCATCAGCGAGCGAGATGGAGCTATGCAACCGCCATGCGTATTTATAATGGTTATATCTACTATAGTTCGGATTTGGTGGTTTATCGACATAAATTAAAACCGGGCACTTTGATTCCGGAGGGGGAGGCGGAAATTGTAATGAGAGATGATCATCACCATGGTAAGCATGAGCATATTGGCAAACCCATTGCGTTTGACAACAAGGGCTATATGTATGTTCCCTTTGGGGCGCCCTCCAATGCGTGCCAAGACCCTAAAAGAACACCGGAGGCCCCAGGTTTGGATCCATGTCCTCAACTTGAGGACCACGGAGGTATTTGGCGTTTTGATGCCAATAAATTAAACCAGACCCAAAAGGACGGCTATAAATATGCCTCTGGGATTCGTTCTGTGGTGGCTATGAATTGGAACCCTGTTGATGAGGAGTTATATGTGGTCATGCACGGTCGGGACGATCTCCTACGTTTATGGCCCAATACCTTTTCACCGTGGGAGAGCGCCATGCTGCCCTCCGAGGAATTTATGCGGGTTACGGAAGGATCCCATTTTGGGTGGCCCTATTGCTATTATGATCAGATGTCGGGCAAGAAAGTATTGGCCCCCGAATACGGAGGTGATGGTGAGATCGTTGGCCGATGTGCAGAATATGACGATCCTATTATAGGCTTTCCAGGACATTGGGCCCCGAACGACTTGATTTTTTACAAGGGTGATGCATTTCCAGAACGTTATAAGAATGGGGCGTTTATTACCTTCCATGGATCTACCAACCGGGCACCCTATCCGCAATCCGGTTATTTTGTAGGTTTTGTTCCTTTTAAAGAAGGTAAACCCAGTGGGGAGGTCGAGGTTTTTGCCGATGGGTTTGCCCAAGTAGACCCTATAGTAGATGTCACGGATGCCGTGCATAGACCCATGGGTCTGGCTGTTGGACCAGATGGGGAAATGTATATTTCCGATTCAGTAAAAGGTAAAATTTGGAAAGTGACATACAACGGGGACAGGGAGACTTTTGGACAGGAAGAATTGACCCAAATGGAAGAACGAAAAAAACTTTCACATATAAGGACTCCTGATAAGATTACGGACAATTTAATGGAAGAGGATGTTTCAGGTGGTGAACGCATCTATTATCAATATTGTAGTGCCTGTCACCAAAAACAAGGGGGAGGGGCACCGGGAAGGTTTCCTCCGCTTTATGGCACCGATTGGGTTACCGGGGATAAGGAACGACTTATTGAGGTAATGCTTAGGGGCATGGAAGGCAGTCTTAAAATAGGTGAAGAAGTCTACAACGGCGTGATGCCACAACACAGTTTTTTGAGCGATGAAGAGATTGCCGAGGTGCTTACCTTTATCCGTTCCAGTTTTGGAAATGAAGCCGATGGGATTGAGGGAAAAGAGGTCGCCAAGATGCGTGAGGCCCTGGAGGCCTCCGGTACACCCATTGAACCTATACGGGTTACTACGGAATAGAGAATATTAAAACGAACACCGATATGAAATCAATAGTCTTGAAATTCGCTTTTTGCTTTGGGATGTTTCTTTTAGCTACCCCTATGGTATCGGCCCAAGCTTATGATATGCTCATAAAGGGAGGTCATGTCATTGATGTCAAAAACGATATCGATAAAGTAATGGATGTGGCCATAAAGCAGGGAAAGATTGCCAAAGTAGATTCTGATATATCCGAAGGTCAGGCCGAGGTCGTGGTGAATGCCGAAGGATTTTACGTAGTCCCGGGCCTACTGGACATCCATACCCATAATTTTCACGGTACTGTACCTTTTGGATATTTGAACAATAGCTTTAGTGCCTTACCCCCAGATGGGTTTACGTTTCGTAGTGGGGTTACCACAGTGGCCGATGCGGGTAGTTCCGGGTGGAAGGATTTTAGGAAATTTAAGGAACAGGTGATCGACCGTTCAAAGACTAGAGTGCTGGCCTTTTTGAATATTGTTGGTCTGGGAATGAAAGGAGGGGCCATTGAGCAGAATGTTGGGGATATGGACCCCAAATTGACTACTATGGTCGCCAAGCAATACCCTGATATTGTGGTAGGGGTAAAGTTGGCCCACTATAACGGATTTGATTGGACACCCACGGAACGGACAGTAGAAGCAGGGAAACAGGCGGGTATTCCCGTCATGATTGATTTTGGAGGTAGTGAACCGGAATTGTCCATAAAAAATCTCTTCTTGGAAAAGTTGAGGCCAGGAGATATTTTTACACATGCCTATGCCAATGTAAAGGGTAGGACCCCAATTGTGAATGAGAACGGAAAGGTCAGGGATTTTGTTTTTGAGGCCCAAAAAAAAGGTATTGTCTTTGATGTGGGCCACGGTGGGGGTAGTTTTCGTTTTGATCAGGCCATTCCTGCCATGGAGCAGGGGCTAAAACCCAACTCTATTAGTACCGATTTGCACACAGGAAGTATGAATGGAGGTATGAAAAGCCAAATCAATGTAATGTCAAAGTTTCTGAATATGGATATGTCCTTGAAAGAGGTTATTGCTGCTTCCACATGGCAGCCTGCACAAATTATCCAAAGGGAAGATCTAGGCCATCTTTCAGAAGGAGCGGTGGCCGATGTGGCCGTTTTGAACCTACTCAAAGGTAACTTTGGCTTTATCGATGTGCGGAAAAAGAAGATGATTGGCAATCAAAAATTGGAGTGTGAACTTACTATTAAGGACGGTATCGTTATGTACGATTTAAACGGTTTGGCCAGCAAACCGTGGAACGAATAAATTGATTTCATGAAAAAAAGGACATCCATTATTCTGCTTATAGCTGCCATGGTTTTCCTATTGGCCACAATTATACTTTTAATTTTGGGTATGGGCAACCAGATTGGACCTTCCCTCATCCTATTTTTGGTATTGTTGGCCTTATCGGCTAGGGGGCACCAATTTTTTAAGGGCTTCTCATTTACCATATTGATTTTTGCCGCTGTTTCCTATGCTATGTTCTATCCCGGGTACTTGAGGCAGATAGGTGATTTTCAAATGAAATTGTTGATTGTACCCCTCTTGCAGGTAATTATGTTCGGTATGGGTACGGCCATGAGTATCAAGGATTTTTGGGGTGTTGTAAAAATGCCAAAAGGAGTTTTGGTCGGTGTCATCTGTCAGTTTACAATAATGCCCTTATTGGGACTGGGCCTTGCTACCATTTTTGGATTTCCTCCGGAGATTGCGGCGGGTGTTGTTTTAATAGGATCTTCCCCAAGTGGGTTGGCCTCCAACGTAATGTCGTATTTGGCCAAGGCCAATGTGGCCTTGTCCGTTACATTGACAGCTGTATCCACACTTTTGGCCCCTTTGATGACCCCTCTACTCATGGAAACCTTTGCAGGGCAGTTTGTTCCCATTGATTTTTGGGGAATGATGCTGAGCATATTAAAAATTGTAATCGTACCAATAATCGTGGGACTGCTTTTTAACCATTTTTTTCATGGAAAGGCACAGTGGTTGGACAAGGCCATGCCCATAGTCTCCATGGGCGGTATTGCCTTGATTATTATGATTATAACCGCGGCAGGTAGAGACAACCTTTTGACCATAGGTCTGCTGCTTGTGGTAGCAGCAATTGTCCATAACGCTGCGGGTTATTTTCTGGGATATTGGGGATGCCGATTGTTCAAAATGGAGGAGAGGGATTGTAGGACCATAGCTTTGGAAGTAGGGATGCAGAACGGAGGTTTGGCTTCCGGTATCGCCTTGGAAATGGGAAAAGTAGCCACGGTAGGTCTGGCCCCGGCCGTATTCGGTCCTTGGATGAACATTTCAGGTTCTTCTTTGGCTACCTATTGGCGGGACAAGGATGCCTCCAAAGAGACAAAAAAACCATTGGAAGAAGTACAAATTGATACTAAAATTAATACGGATGAATAGGATTAGATCTTTATTTCTACTGCTATTGGTAGGAAACCTGGCCTGGGGCCAAACGGCTTCAAAGGACTATATCATGTTTCTAACCCCACAATGGGAAGGAGAACGTTTTGAAGATGGGAGACCCAAAGTGCCTAACAGTGTTTTGGAACGCATGAAAAGTGTTACCATTGAAGAAGCATGGGGAACCCTAAGAAATGAAGGGTATCACAATCAATTTGAAGGAGGTTGGGAACCGTTGCATGATGATGTGCCGATTGTCGGTCGTGCCCTTACGGTACAATACATGCCCAATCGTCCGGATGTATCGGATCAAATCAAGAAAAAAGGAAAAGAAGAGGGCCAAATCGGGAACACTAATTCATGGCCCATAGATATGCTTGTGCAGGGGGATGTCTATGTGGCGGACGGTTTTGGAAAAATTGTGGATGGAACTTTGATTGGGGACAATTTGGGCAATTCCATTTATGCCAAATCGAAAACCGGGGTAGTTTTCAACGCTTCCAGTCGCGATATGGAAGGACTGTCCCAAATAGAGGGCTTCAATGCCTTTGTGAGAGGTTGGCACCCATCCTTCCTGCAGGAGGTAATGTTGGAAAGCATTAATTCCCCCATCCGAATCGGTGCTGCCACGGTACTTCCTGGGGATATTGTCCTGGCCAAAAAAGAGGGGGTAGTTTTTATACCGGCCCACCTAGCGGAAAAGATAGTGGTCACCTCGGAAGTGGTCCGTTTACGGGATTTGTTTGGAATCGGTAGGCTCAAGGAAGGCAAGTATACCCCAGGACAGATTGATGGAAGATGGACGGACGAGATAGAAAAGGATTTTTCACAATGGCTCAAGGATCATATGGACGAACTTCCCGTACCCAAAGAACAGATACAGGAATTGTTGAAAAAAAGAACGTGGTAAAATAGTCAAATAAAAAAATTCCTCTTCTTGGCGTAAGAGGGTATCTTAACAATAGATCAAAGCGGGGTGGTCTCCATCCATCTTTGAATTAACCAAATAAAGACAGTATCATGATGAACAAAAAGACAACACGAAGGGCATCCTTTAAGAAAATGGGTATGGGTATTGCCGCCTTATTCGGCATAGGTACCGTTAATGCAATGAATAAGGATAAAAAGGCAAAAAAAGAGGTGGTCGGCGATATTGTTACCGATCAAGATATTCCACTTTTTTCAGGTGCGGTAAAACATGGAAATACACTCTACATTGCCGGAAAAGGGGCACATGTTGAGCCCTATGAAATCAAGGCGCATACAGAGATAGTATTGCAAGAATTACAAAAGGAACTGGAGCGTAATGGTTCCTCCATGGAAAAAGTATTGAAGGTAAATGTTTATCTGGCGGATTTACAGGATTACAAGGGGATGAACGAAGTTTTCCGGGGGCGTTTTGGCAAGAATCCGCCCGTTCGGACCACAGTTGCCACCTACGGTGGAGTCCCTGGTAAATCACTGGTGGAAATGGATTGTATTGCAGCCTTGGACTAACAAAAAAGACGAATCATGAGTAGTAGAAGAAAAGTTTTAAAGACGCTTTCCACCCTCCCTTTGATCGGAGGTTTATTGGGACCTGAATTGCTCCGGGCAAAAGTGGTGGAGAAAACCATTGCAAAACCCTTGGCACGGGATTTTTTCAAGGAATTGGGGATACGGACCTTTATAAATGCCGCAGGAACCTATACCTCAATGACCGGATCATTAATGCCTAAGGAGGTCACTGATGCCATAACCTACGGCACTTCGGACTACGTTAACCTGGATGAGTTACAGGACAAGGTAGGGGAACGGATCGCCCAATTATTGGATTGCGAATACGCAACGGTATCATCAGGTTGTTTCGGAGCCATGAGCATTGGAATGGCCGGGGTATTATGTGGATCGGACCAAGAAAAAGTGAAGCAGTTGCCCAATACCGAGGGCATGAAAAATGAAGTTATCCTTCAGGAATCCCATAACATAGGATACACCCAGGCACTGACCAATACCGGTGCAAAACTGGTTTGGGTAAAAACAGCCAAGGAATTGGAAAAGGCCATTTCCAAAAAAACGGCCATGCTCTGGTTTTTAAATGCGAACGCGGAAAAGGGCGAGATTAAATGGGAAGAATTCGTAGCCTTGGGCAAGAAGCATAACATTCCCACTTTTATCGATTGCGCCGCGGACGTACCGCCCGTAGAAAATCTCTTCCGCTTCACAAAAATGGGCTTTGATCTGGTAGCATTTTCAGGAGGAAAGGGACTCCGGGGCCCCCAAAGTGCAGGCTTGTTACTGGGTAAAAGAAAATATATTGAGGCTGCCCGGATGCATACACCGCCAAGGGGTACCACCATTGGCCGGGGTATGAAGGTAAACAAGGAAGAGGTTTTGGGAATGTTGGTGGCCTTGGAGCTTTATTTGGCCAAAGATCATAAAAAGGAATGGCAACTTTGGGAAGACCAGATTAAACTGATCAGTGATAGCGCCAAATCCATAAAGGGTGTGGAAACCGAGATACATGTCCCTCCGCATGCCAATCATGTACCCAGTCTAAGAATTCGGTGGGATGAAAAAGTGGTGAAAATTTCAAAGGACGACATGCGGAAAAAACTGCGTGATGGTCATCCTTCCATAGAAACTGTGGGAAACAAGGAAGAAGTGGGCATTACCACCTGGATGATGGAACCCGGACAAGAACGTATTGTTGCGGCCCGTGTTAAGGAGGTCTTGGCAAATGCATAGAATCTAATCTGAAAAAAGACTACGTAAAATGAAAATAGTTTTAGCCACAATATCCCTGCTTTTAATGATTTCCTGCCAAACAGCTCCTGAAAGTAAACAAACCGTTGAAACCGAAACCAAGAAAGAAGAGTCTATTCCGGAAGGATATGATCCGGAGGCCAAACTTTCGGAGTTGGGCATAGCGCTTAGTACACCTTCCGCACCGGTAGCCAATTACGTCAATGCCGTACGGACGGGAAACCTGATTTTTTTGGCAGGGAAGGGCCCTCTAAAGCCGGACGGAGAGAACATTACCGGGAAGTTGGGTGGGGACCTTACCATTGAGGAAGGCTATGAGGCCGCACGCATCACGGGAATCAACCAACTTTCCGTACTTAAGGCGGAATTGGGCAATTTGAACAAAGTAAAGCGTATCGTAAAGGTATTGGGTATGGTCAACAGTACTCCTGATTTTACCGACCAGCCCAAGGTAGTCAATGGATATTCAGATTTGATGGTAGCTGTTTTTGGAGAAAACGGTAAACATGCCCGGGCAGCCGTGGGTATGGGAGCTTTACCTAGTGATATTGCCATAGAGGTAGAGATGATCGTTGAAGTATACGATTGATAAGGACCCTATTTCAAATACAGACCTTTGTTCTCATCCTGTGCGGACCCTTTGTGTTGGCGCAAACCGTTACCTATGTCCTTAAGAAGGATATTCCGTATTATAATCAAAAAACACGTGCTTCCGATCCATACATAAAAGAGCGTTGCAAACTAGACATATACTATCCCAAGGATACGGTGAATGTTTCTGCGGTTATCTGGTTTCATGGAGGAGGACTGGAATTTGGAGAGAAGCATATTCCCGAAGGCTTATTGGAAAAAGGTGTGGTGGTCGTAAGCGTGAATTACAGGATGCACCCGAAAGTTAAACATCCTGTGTATATTGAAGATGCCGCAGCTGCGGTGGCATGGACATTCAATACTATTGAACAGTATAACGGAAATCCCGAAAAGATTTTCATTACCGGGCATTCTGCGGGGGGCTATTTGGCGAGCATGGTCGGGCTCGATAAACACTATCTCGAAAAACATGGAATCGATGCAAACGATATTGCAGGCTTGATTCCTTTTAGTGGACATACCATAACCCATTTTACCATTAGAAAGGAAATGGGTATTAAAGGAACGCAACCGATTATTGATTCCTATGCTCCCCTATTCCATGTCCGAAAGGATGCCCCACCTATGCTGTTGATTACCGGTAATCGTGAATTGGAGTTATTGGGCCGCTATGAAGAAAATGCCTATTTCTATAGAATGATGAAAGTAGTGGAACATCCGGATGTCGAACTCATGGAACTAGATGGATATGGCCATAACATGGTATATCCCGCTATTCCCTTATTGTTGAATTTTATAAAGGAGAAATCAAAGCCCATAGCTACGGATGAGATCAATCCGAAATGAGTTTCCCTTCAAAATCTATTTCCTTGGCAAAAGGATTTAAAAGGGTATCGACAAGAATACTTACACTTCTACGGTTAAGCGACGTGTTCCCATCATATTCCTGCTGGATATTCCAGGACTTCCAGTCCTTTTGGATGGAATCCCAAGAGTAATCCGTATCGATTTTTTCCAGAAGTTGCCCAATAAAAGCTGGAGTAGTCTCGGCTCCTGAGGCATGGAGTTTTTCTATTTCCGGATAGTAAGGGAGTAAACCTTCCTTTAACTCGTATTCGGAAACGATTCGATCCGGATAGAACCAAGTTTGGTTGGCCCATTTATAGGGTACTCCATAAGCTTTTAAAATTCCGGTGGCCCCCATACGTTGCATGGCGGCAAAAGCGGGATCATCACTTTGCACATCGATGAACGGCATTGCATAGGCCTTACTTTTCAATAAGGCATTTTGTACCTGCCGGATGGATACCGTGGAGGGTGGCTTGTTTTCCATTATGGCCGTTGCCGCCAAGGCCCCCGCTGCTTGCCCGATACCCAAAACCACGGGCTGCAGGCGGGTTGCGCCGTTTACAATGTTGGAAACGCTGATATTCTTTTCAGCTACGATAAAGTTTTCTAGATCGGTAGGGACCAAACTTCCCAAGGGTACATTGTAGCTAGGGACTTTGATATTTATAAAATCGATTTCTGGCGCATCGGGATTCTTGTCATGATGGTGGTCTATAGGGTAATCACCAACGGCCACCCCGGTGCGGTACAAGGTAAAATCATACGGTCTTTCCACATGATCCACGGTTAAAAAGGCCTTTCCCTTTACCCTTCGCGCTTCGCGGTCATAGGGAATCATGGGAAAATTGTCCTTGGTCGGAAATTCTTCGGCAACACGGAGATTTTTAAAACCCAGTTCATTTTGAATGTAATACACAAAGCCTTGGGTAAATTGCTTTGCCTCTAGCAATCTTTCCGTTCGTTCCTGTGGGGTTAGTTCGGGCCAATTGAGATAAAAGTCATTACCGCAATTGGGCCAGTTCATCATGTATTTGTTATTGGGAAGTTTACCATAGTCCAACATTTGTTGACAGTTGGATACCCCTCCGAACATTTCACCGTCTTCACGTTTACAGGCACATTCATAGTTTTTTGGGTCGTAGTTTTTTGGCTTTTTTACGAGACCCCGTCTTCCCCGGGTACTGCCCACATCCTCAAGGATTAGGACATAGGTCAAATCCTGTACAATGCTGTTCGCTGTTTCTGGAGCTTCTTTTTCACCGGTATCGTTTTTGGAATCCATCCCTAAACGAAAGTCGGCCCCCACTAAAGGTAAAAGCTCGCCGATTTCGGTAGCATCGATCAAGATTTTGGCCTGGGTGGTATATGTTTTTCGATTTTGGACATAGGTCACCTGCCAGTCCTCCCCTTCTTTTTTGACATTGGTATATTGGGCGTTAAAGGCAATATCCAGATTAGCAATATCAGCCATTTCTTGTAAGATTTGATTTCCTATAGAAGGTTCAAATAAGGTGTGGCTCACCCAACCCGTAGCCAAAGCTTTGGCGCCACCGTAGTGATTCCTTAATTTTTGGCGGAATTCTCCCCAAATGCCTGATGGCATTTCATGATTGCCATCAATGGCGGAAACCCCCGCAGATGTAAGCATTCCTCCAAGCCATGGAGTAGCTTCGATAATCTGAACCTTTACCCCAATACGGGCGGCTTGAATACCAGCGGACGTACCCCCGGCACCACCACCTATAATTACAATATCCGTCTGTTTTTGGGCGTGGGTAACTAGAAAACAAAGGGTAATTAGGGCAGTAATTTTTAAATTCATGGTTTTGCGGATTTCATTTATTGTTCTGATTTTGAATAAGGCCAATTGGTATATTCGGCCCGTAATTCTACTACTTTTTCAGGATATTGGGTCGCCAGATTGGTCATTTCCGTGGAGTCCATGGCCATATTGGCCAAAAAGAGTTTGTCCTTCTCCGGATCAAGTGGAGCCTTATCGGAACTATCCCAAGGATCACCGATCAGTTTCCAATTATCTTTGCGTACGGCCCAGGAACCATTGTTTTGCCAGATAAAGGTTTGGTGTTCGGAAGGCCTAGTATTGTTTTTAAGAATGGGTACAAGGCTTCTTCCTTCCAAGTTCACAGGTGCTGTTATACCGCACAGTTCCGCTATGGTCGGAAACCAATCGATGTTAAGGGCCATTTGATTTCTGCTCGTATTTTCCGGTAGATGTCCTTTCCAACTGATAATGGCCGGGACACGTATACCGCCTTCGAAGAGACTGAATTTTGCTCCTCGGAACGGTCCGGCACTGCCACCGCCGCCAAAGGTGCGTTCTTCCTTGGAGTATCCGTGATCCGATTGAAAAATGATGATCGTGTTTTCCCTGAGGCCCAGGTCTTCCAATTTTTTAAGAAGCTTTCCGATACGTTCATCAATGGTAGAAACAAATGCGGCATATTCCTTCCTAGGTGATTCAAGACCGTTGTAATAATTACGCCATTTTTCATCGGGCTGTAAGGGATAGTGTGGAAGGTTGATGGCATAGTACAAGAAGAAAGGTGTTTTCTTATGTTGATCGATAAAGGTCTCCGCTTGGGTTGCCATCAAATCCGGAAAATATTTTCCATCGGCCCAAATTTCGGTTCCATTTTCCCAAAGATCGTGGCGATTGGGACCATGCCAATAAAAGAAATGGGAATAATTATCAATGCACCCGCCCATATGGCCGTAAGAGTAATCAAACCCTTGTCCATTGGGCATGGTCTCCGGGGTATAGCCCAAATGCCACTTCCCCACATGACCTGTAGCATAACCCGCCTGTTTCATCATTTCGGCCAAGGTAAAACGATTGGACGGCATTCCCTCCTCGCCCTTGGTAGAGGAAGCATTTCCCGGCAAACCTGCGGCGTGGGGATTTAGTCCGGTCAGCATAGAGGCCCTTGAGGGAGAACAAACGGAAGCAGCTGCATAAAACTGGGTGAACCTTACGCCTTCCCGGGCCAGTTTGTCCATATTGGGGGTATGGAGGTCCTTAGCGCCATAACAATTAACATCTGCCCAGCCTTGATCATCCGTTAAAATTAGGATGACATTAGGTTTTTCGGATACTTTTTTTTGACCCAGAACAAAAAATACCGATAGAAATAAAATAGCTGCAGTTAGAACATTTTTTGGAGATAGGTGTAGTTTGAATGGCACTATTACTCAATGTTTAGTTTAGGGCATAATTTACCAAAAAACCATTCATGTTTCTTGATTCCTTTTCGTTAAATCGAACTTCTACGTTAACCGGAACAAATATTATGTTATATTTTTAATAAATAGTCTGAAGTAATTCAATAGGTAAGCATTGGATTTATGAAGTTTAAGTATCTATATCTTGTTTTTAGTATCCTGGCAATTTCCTGCCAGGATAAAAAAACAATCAGTATATTTTTGGATTCTGACCTTATGCATCAGGACACTGTTTTTTTGACCGAATTTACTACAGATCGTATCTTGGCCCTGATACCGTTGTCCTCATCCAAATTTAACTTTGAGGTTCCCGCTAATCCCACTATTGGCAAAATAAAATTTGGTGACGATAAGCAACGTTACCTTAGCATATTGGAAGGTGGTACCGACTTAAGAATTAGTGTTAAAAGCGATACTACCATTGTTACTAACCATGTTAGGGATTCTCTGTTGACCTACCTCTGGAGAAGCAATAATGCTTTTTTTGCAGACCATGGCAATTTCATTTTTAAAACCCAGGATTTGGATTCCTTGCGTAGTCTTTTTGAGGAATTTAGAATCAACCGAAGAGAAGTGATACAAGGGCACAAGGAACAATTAAATGAAGAAATGGAAGATCTGCTTCATTATCAGAACGATGCTCGGATTTATTCTTTCCTGTTTTTTTATGGTCGAATGGTCAAAAATCTTGACTATAAGAATAGCTTTTTTGATTTCGCCCAACATGTTGATGGAAATAGCATTTGGGCAAAAACCTTTACTTCAAATGCTTTATATACCTATGAGCTGGAATATTTAAGGGAGAACGATTCCATAACGAATATTGGCGCTTTTTTGGACTTTGTTGAACAGAAAACAAGAAATGGGGATAATGCCGATTTCTTAAAATCGATTTATATCAAGTCGCTTATGGAACGACCGCATTACTGGCCAAAACATGAGGATTTGCTAAATTCGGAATCATTACGTGAGTTGATCAAAAGAGAAAAAAGCAATAGGTATTTTACGTTAATAGAACAACTTTCAAAGGTTTATTTGGCTACCCAAAAAGGAGAGATGGCCTATGATTTTACTGCCGAGAATTTAAAAGGTGAAAAGGTTAAGTTATCTGATTATCGCGGTAAAATTGTTTTTATAGATAATTGGGCAAGTTGGTGCGGCCCCTGTATTGCGGGTAGGCCCCGGCTTAAAAAAATGGCCGCCAGACTTAGGGAGCGTGATGACATTGCTTTTTTGTTTGTTTCATTAGATGTCAAGAAAACGAACTGGATGGACTTTTTAGAAAACGAGGAATCCCCAATGGATTACCATTCGGAATTGTTCATTAAAAAAGGGATGTCCACGGATTATGGCAAAAATTATAATATCAAGTTTATTCCAAAATACATGTTAATCGACAAGGAAGGTCTAGTGGTAGATTCCAATTTAAAGAATCTTGACAAAAGCGAAAGACAGATTAATACGTTGTTAAAAGAGCAAAACTAGCGAGGGTCATTTCTCTTGTTCAAATTTATTTTGCCATATGCCTTTTCAAAAAATCGCTCATGTTCCTTTAATCCTTCATAAAAGAAAAAAACCTCACTATCCAAGCCCCGCTCGCGATTGACTCTTATCATCTTTTTTAAAAATCGCCTGGATGGGGTATAATCGCCTACTTTTAAGAGTACTCCAGGAACAAATGGGATAGTTGAGCCCGCGGGCATGAATTCCAAATTGGCATCCAGAGTGGTGGTGTAGGCTTTGATATCATACCGATAGACCTGAGGAATTATGGCATCTACCCAACCGTTTTTTACCCATGTCGGCCAATCCTGTAGATATTCCTCCTTGCTCCAGGGGAAGATACTCGGTGCCATGGTTACTGCAATATCCGGTTTTATGGATTTTACGGTCACATGGATTCTTTGGGCAAAGCGGTTCAATCGTTTGGCACGCCAATCGATCCAATCGGCATCTTTGTAATCCTGGGGAGGCGATTTGCCCTCGTGCTCTTTTTTGTATAGGGAAACCGTAAGTGCATCATATCCTGCGGTAGAAGGATTGGCCGGTAAACGGTCATCACCTTGAATACCGTCGATGTCATAATTCTCAACAACTTCGGTAATCAGGGAAAGTAGAAAATCCTGCACTTCGGTATCAAAAGCGTTCATCCACTGGAACCCATTTTTTGAGACCAGTTTCCCTGCACTATCCAAGGCTTTCCATTCGGGTCTTGCCCGAAGGATGTGTCCACCATCTTCTTCTTGATAACTACTCGAAAATCCGAATTCGAACCAGGCATGGACCTTCAGTCCTTCGGCATGCGCAATGGCTATAAGTTCTTGTAAAATATCCCTTTCGGCAAACCGGGGAGAGACCTTTTTCCCGAATTCCCCTTGCATTACTTCGCTGGGATAAAGGGTATAGCCTCGGTTCCACACCACCACATAAATCTGATCAATACCATAGATTTTACACCGCTGTACTACTTCTTCAATACCCTCTTTGGAATCCAGGGCCTTGCTGGCCACATCGGTAAGCCACACGCCCTTTTGGGACTGGGAGAAGCAAAAGGTACCTATGCATAGCAAACAAAAAAATGAAATATACCGAAAAGTATTTGAAAGATTTGAAAGCCCCATATCCGTTCTCGGCGGTTTCCAGTTGGACTTTCTTGTAAATATAAAACTAGCTGTCATTTTCCAAGGTTTTCCATACTTCCAACAGGGCACGGGGCACATGAAAACAACCTTTCCATTTACCACCCTTCAGGTCAGACAGAATTTCCCCTTTCCGGTTGAGATAGCCAAACCACTCACCGCCGTTTTGCTTATCGCGAAAATGGTGCCAAGCATATTCATGTACTTTTTCGAACCACTGTTTCGCCTTGGGGTTCTGATTGTAGGCATAGGTCTTTGCCAAGGCGACCAAGGTTTCCAAATGGACCCACCAAAGTTTTTGGTCGTGCTCCAATTGCTGTGGAGGATGACCCTTAAAATCCATAAAATAAAAAATGCCGCCATAGGTCTTGTCCCATCCATGTTCCAATTGTTGGAACATAATCTCTTCGGCCTTTTCGATAAGTGTTGTATCATTTTTACGGATTCCCAGGTTCATAATAAACCACATGGCCTCAATGGCATGGCCAGGATTGAGCAACCGGCCCTCAAAACTATCCACAAATTCTCCGGTATCGGAAATGTTTTCCAGGACCAGCCCGCTTTCTTTGTGATAGAATTGGTTAATGACCAAGTCGATTATGGAATCGGTCACATTTTTTACCTGTTCGGTTCCTAATAGATGCTCCAGTTCCAAGGATAGATTGCAAAGGATCATGGGCAAGGCAAAGTTTTGGAGATTGCGTGTACCTGGATAGATTTTGTTGTATTTTCCCTTGGGATTCTCTTGCCGCCTTAAGATGTTTTGGAAGGTAGTTTGAGCAATTTCTGCGTAGCGCTCCCTAGGTTCTATTTCGTACAAGGCACCAAAAGCCATAGCCGCAAAACAATCCGAAAAAATATTATAGGGTTGTACCAGGGGCCTCCCCTTTCGATTCAGGGAAAAATACCAGTTCCCATGAGTGTCCCGCCCATTTTTTTCGAGAAAATCTGCCCCCAAGAGTGCCGCTTCCTTCCAGGCCACTTTTTTTTGTACTTTTTGGTATAAAATTGAAAATGTCCAAATCTGGCGGGCTTGAAGCCAAATAAACTTATCGGTATCATAGACGTTTCCCTGGCCATTAAGACAGGTAAAATAACCACCGTTCTCTTTATCCAAAGAATTTTTTTCCCAGAATGGAATAATCTGGTCGAGTAGTTCATTTTTATATATTTCCGCGTACTGTTTCAAAAAATTCTGTTTTTTATGCCAACCTCTGTTGTGCCGGCAGTCGGTATTAGCTTTTAAAATATTCCATATATCGATTGTATAGGTGTCCGGCTTGCAAATAAGCAGATTGTGGGCTCATAAAATGGGAGAATTCAAAAGTAATGGCCTTTTCGCAACCGGCACGTTTCGCCGCCTCCAATTTCAATAGGAGTTTTTCGAATTTTATGGGAAGAAATTTAATGGGCATATCCCTGTCAAATGATTCGGAATTTGTCCAGGATCGCAATCCATACTTGTCCGCCAAGGATTTGTTTATGCTCAAATAATCCTCCAATTCATTGTAGCCCACATGGCCATCTTGAAAAGCAACAATATCAACGCTATTTTTAATCCCATCAAAGATTTCATCCCATTCTTTTTCATGCTCCTTGAGTGAGATACCGGAAGCTTTCATAAGTTGCCCTTCTGTTGCGGCTATGGCTTTCTTCCCATCTATCCATGGGGAGATCAACACGGGCAATCCGCTACTTACCGCCTTGCAATGGTCGCCCAATTGCGCAATGGACTCTACCGCACCCTTGGTCTTTCGGCTCAATTCCAAACTTAAATACCAGCCGCCAAAGCTTTTGTGATGACCGTAGGTTTTGTAGACCTCCTCAATAACATGCAGATTTACATCTATTTCATGCCGCATATCACCGGTTTCCCAATATTTGCCACTATCATAGGTTCCAAAATAGAAGGTCATGTCATATTTTTCGGCAAGTTCAAGGAACAGTTTCACCAAATCAACGGAGGGAAGAAACCGATTGTGTTTCTTTATTAAATATTCCGAGGGATAGGTCAGAAATTGATGGTATCCACAACGAATTAGAATCACGGTATCAATACCCATTTTTTTCATGTGGGCAAAATCGGCATCCCACTCCTTGGCCCCCCAATTCTGATGTGGGATATCGTGACTTATCTCGTCTAGGAAAGTTCCTGTAATCTGCATTTAAAGTATCTTTTTTCCTCTTATGCCCCATCAAAACAGGGAAAAATTCACTGAATTGGTATGGTCTTTCATGGATTTGGCGCCTAAGATAGCCAAAGTTTTGTAGTGGATTCTGTACCCGAATCGCTTTTAGGTGAATCTTTTATTATTTGATATATTTATGAGGAATTAGTAGTAGGATAAGAATCATGAAAAGAGACGACTTTATTAAACAATTTGGCCTTTTATCGGCAGCTGGCGTTCTGGGAATGGAACAACTGATTGCCCATTCATTTACAAAACCGGTCATGGATACTATGGATAAAATTGGAATACAATTGTTCTCATTGCCCGCCTTGTTGGAGAAGGATTTTAAGGGAGGTCTTCAAATGCTCTCCAAAATGGGCTATACGGAGTTGGAACTCTTTGGGCCCTATCCCTATAGTTCTGAAAGTGCAAAAGCAGGTTGGAAAGCGGCAGAGGCATTCTTGGGCTTTTCAGGCAGTGGATATTTTGGGCTTTCGGAGCAAGAAGTAAAGGGACTGCTTAAAGACCATAATATGAGCATCCCCTCCATGCATACAGATTTGGATACCCTGGAAAACCACATTGAGGCTTTTGGAAAGGCCAAGGAGATTTTGGGATTTGAATACATTACGCTTCCAGCTATACCCGATGATCGCAGAAAGTCCATGGATGATTACAAGAAAATGGCCGATATATTCAATTCCATAGGTGAAAATGCAAAAAAGCTTGGGCTTAAATTCGCTTATCACAATCATGGATATGGATTGAATGAAGTTGATGGTCAAATACCGTTCGAAGTGATGATGGATGCTACCGACCCGGATTTGGTATTTTTGGAAATGGATATTTTCTGGACCACAGCCGGTAGGGCCAACCCCATGGAGTACCTCAAAAAATATTCTGGACGTTACCATTTGTTGCACATTAAGGATATGAAACCGCTGACCTATTTTTCGGGGGATGGTTCTGACATGCAACAATGGATGGAGCTCTTTCCTTTGATGACCAATGTTGGTGATGGCGAAATGGACATCAATGGAATTATAAAGACGGCTCAAGAAAACGGGGCCAAACACTTTTTCGTGGAACAGGACTTGGTCCAGGATCCCAAAACGGCCCTGAAACGAAGTATTGATTATCTGAAAACCGTTTAGGCCATTATTTTTGAAGCAGCGTGGTTGTCCAAAAACAATCGCGTATCCGAATGTGTTCTTAGAATGGTAGCCGGGCATTTTGTGTCGATTGCCCCATGCAATGTATTATGGACTGCAGTAGCCTTTCGTTCGTCCGGTACCACGCAACTAATAGCCTTACAGCGCATAATTGCGGGAATGGTAAGGGTAAGGGCCTGTTTGGGAACATCGGCTAGGGTAGGGAACCACCCTTCTCCCAATTGTTGATTTCTGCAATCTTCATCCAAGGAAACCAGTTTGACCAATTTTGGGTCGTTGAAGTCGGCAACGGGAGGATCGTTAAAGGCTATGTGACCGTTTTCACCAATCCCGATACAGGCGATATCTATGGGATTTTGCTCCAAAGCTTTCGAATAACTGTCCATCTCCTTTTCCAGATCTGGCGCATCACCATTCAAAAAATAGACTTTTTTTGGAGATACCGCATCGAGGATGCGTTCCTTCAAATACTTTCGGAAACTGGCCGGATGTCGGTCCGAAATACCCTTGTATTCGTCCAAATGAAAAACGGCAATTTTTTTCCAATCGATTACTTTCTCTTGTAGGGCCTTTAAAAAGGAAAACTGAGAGGCCCCAGTAGCGAGAATAAGGTTTGCCTCGCCTCTTTCCCGTATAGCTTCGTCCAATTTACTTTTTACGAAGTCGGCTGCTGCCTCTCCCATTTCAGTAAGGTCGCCATAAACGGCAATCTGCAGTTTGTCTATTTTGAACGATTTTGTCATTTTGAAGGCTTATAGAAATTCAACAATGGCAAACCAAGTGGTAATCAAGGAGAACAGGATTACCAGCAGGATTCCGAAATTTAATGCTTTACTGGCTCTATGGTTTTGCATCAATCCTTTCTTATTGATCAATACAAAGATGGGAACTGCTACCGCGGGAAGGATACAGGCTTGAAAGGCCTGTGAGAAAATCATTAGGGCAGGTGGTCTTTCTTCCAAGAAAACGGTACCAAAGGCAAAAAGCATAGCTCCAAAAATAAGCCATCTGGACTGCGCCGAGCGTATGTTTCTAGGTCTTCCCGTATAATCGGCTACCAACCATGGAGCTATCAATACTATGGGAAATATTGTGGAAAGCCCTGCCCCGGTAATGCCGATGATAAGTATAAAAGCAGCAAGCTTACCGCCGATAGGCTCGAACAAATCGATCATTTCTACGGTATTCTCCAATTTAAGCCCGGATACGTGTAACGTCCCCGCCGCTACGGCCATGATCACACCGCTCAATAGGAGCATCATGGCAGCAGATACAAAGGCATCGCGTTTTTCCGTTTTTAAATCATTGGTACTCCAACCCTTTTCTGCCACCACCGTACTTCTCATAATGAACACGGCAGCGGAGCAAGTGGTACCGGTAATAGCGGCGATTAAGCCAAGCGCCCCGGGCGTATCTGGAATATTGGGGACAATACCTTCCGCCAATGCAGAAAAATCGGGTTTTACCATGAAAAAAACCACGATAAATGAAAGTCCCATTACAATGACCAACACCGTCAGTACTTTTTCAAAGGTTCGATATTGACCATACCAAAGTAAAAAATACAGGATGATGCTAAAAAAGAGAATAATCCAAAACGTCTTAATGACCAGTCCGTCAAAAGCGAGGCGAAGACCTTCCTGGACCAGGTCCGCCACAATACCCATAACACCCATTAAAGCCAATAGTTCCCCAATGATAAGCGCAATGATAATATAGAGAGATAGGATCCATCCCCATCGGAACTGGGTTTTGAAATTGAATAAAGCGGTCTTGCCACTGACCAAAGTTACCTTACCGTAAGCTACCATAAGGATATATGTAAAAATACAGGAGAGCACCAAGGCCCAGAAAAGCCCCATACCGTGTTCGGCCCCGGTTTTGGCCATAGTAGTTACGCTACCGGTACCGATATTATACCCAATAAGAAATAAACCGGGACCAACGGCGGCCAAGGCCAAAAGCAATTTTCTATAAAAGGGCTTATTTTCCATAGACTAGTTCTGGTCGTATACCAATTTCCCCCCAACATAGGTTTGCTCAACGACCATTTGATTGTCCTTTATGGAAAAAAGGATAAGGTCCGCTTGTTTGCCTACTTCAATTTCCCCCAGCTCATCCAACGAAAATAACCTCGCCGGATTGGTACTCGCCATCTGAATTGCATTTTTTAGGGAACATCCGGTATACTCCATTACCACTCCCACGCATTTGCTGATAGGAGAGGCGGCACCTGCCAACACATTTTCCCTCGGAAGTTTCACAACATTAGGGGTAAGTACTAATTTTCTTTCCCCCCGGATATACTCACCGGGTGGTAGACCGGCCAAATCCAGGGCATCGGAAACCAAAATGGTATTTTCAACACCTTTGGCCTTATAAAAGGTACGTACTTCCTCCTTGGTCAAATGAAAGCCATCGGCGATTATACTGATCGTAATGGCATCATTGGACAATTGCGGCCAAATAGGGTTATAGTGACGGTTGATTTCATTGGCACATCCATTTCCCAAATGAGTGCCCATGGTGGCACCCATATCGACCGCACGCTGTATTTCTTCCGCTGAGCCGTTGTGGTGTCCCAAGGAAACTATAACTCCGCTCTCCACACATTTACGAATAAAGGGAATCATCCCATCGATTTCCGGGGCAACGGTTATCAGCTTTATGCCATTTTCTGCCGCTTTTTGGATTTCTTGAAATTCTTTCCAATCTGGTTTTTTAATGTATTTTTCCAAATGTGCCCCACGAAAACCGGCCAAAGGAGAAATATAGGGTCCTTCCAAATGAAATCCGGGAATGGATCGCCCTATTTCGGGATTTTTTCGGGCTTCTGCCAAAATGGCGAAGTTTTTTTTGATCCGATCCACATCACTTGTGATAATGGTTGGAAAATAGCTGGTAACCCCGGCCTTCCATAATGCTTTGGTCGCTTTTACAACTCCTTCCACGGTTAGGTCCGGTCCGGAAAAATCTACCCCGACATACCCATTGATCTGTACATCTATCAAACCTGGAGCGATATACAAAGGAGGTCTATCCGTTTCCGGGCCCAGTGGTTTTAACGCGGTGATTCTTCCATTTTTCAGGGAGATTGAAACCGGATTTTCGTCCCAATAGCTAATACCTTGGAGTGTAATCGCATTAGAGGATTCAAAGGGAATCATGGGTGCCAGTATAAAGATCATACATAAGGTCAAAAACTTCATGGTATTATTTTTTTAATTCCAATGGGCTACATCCTCCCATTTTCCGGTTGCTACGGATTTTTCAAGGGCTTCCAGTACGGCCACACCATGAATGATGCTCCTGTGGCTCCGTGGTTCCTCACCTGTTCGGAACATATGTACCATATCGGCATAGTTTTTAGCAGGCTTTTTTTCTTCTACTCTTGAAGTCAACTCCTGTATGCCATCGTCCGTTTCAACATAGGTACGCCATCCGTATTTTTTGGTGGTGAAAATAAGGCTGGCCATCATTCCGTTTTCAAAAACAAGACTGGCACTACTGTTTTTTCCATTTTTGTGCACTTGTACCTTTTTCACCGTATCCCCGAACATGTACAACAAAGGCTGAACGATATGTGCCCCGTA
The DNA here is from genome assembly GCF_028285715.1 of Ulvibacterium sp. GTDB lineage: Bacteria > Bacteroidota > Bacteroidia > Flavobacteriales > Flavobacteriaceae > Ulvibacterium. The sequence goes on along the minus strand of NZ_JANQOO010000010.1, from coordinate 230,861 downwards.
GAAAAATATACCCCCATATTTAGATTCCAGATCTACTGGTCCATACCGCACCACTTGGTTAAAACTGCCCATATCTCGTAATTGTTCCATAATATCAAAAGTCTCGTAACTGTGCGCAATGGAACTAAAGGAAGTAACCGGCGTGCCGTATTTACGGGCCATTTTCAAAAATTCCTTTCCCTTTTCGGCACGATAGCAGAAAGGTTTGTCAATAAAGGCCGGAATTCCAGCCTTAATAAAAGGAATGGCCGGTTCCAGATGAAATTTTCCGTGTCGATGGTCCACGATAAGGGCATCTATTTTTCCGAGCATTTCATTGGGATCTTTGACCATTTTGGGAATATTGCCTTTTTCCATGGCTGTTTTAGCAAACTCCTGGGTCTCTCCCCAAACATATTTTACTTCCATTCCGGGGAAGGCCTTGTCAATATTGAATAACTTTCCAAAGCCCGCGGTATGTGAGTTTTCGGCGCCTATAATGCCAATGATGAATGGTTTGGGAAGGTTGGCCCATTGCGAAACCAACCCTAGGGGGGTGGTCAGTGTGGCTGTAGATAGGAGTGCGCCTTTTCCGGTTTTTTTTAAAAAAGATCTTCGCGTGGTCATGACCTATTTTTAGGGCTCAGAGCCTCATTTCCCATTCTGGTTCATAAGAACGGCCCCATAGTTTCTCGGCATTCGCATCATTTAGGATATGGCCATTTTTGGCATCAATTTCCAATGATCGCCCAATGCGTTGGGCAATGTTCCCCAGTTGTACGAGCAAGGTGCTCTTATGGCCTGAATCGATATCCGAATTGAGTGCCGTCCCGCGTTTTATAGCTTCGAACATATTCTGAATATGAAAGGCATCCAATTTTTCTGCAGGATTCATTTTATTCCTCGCATCGATTTTCATGGTGTTCTTTACCTCTTTTACGACTTTACCCTGAAGGTCGAAAATTGTATAACTATCACCTCCGGGAATCAACATGCTGCCATTTTCTCCGTAGAACATCACCCCAACGGAACTTCCCTCTATATTTTTCCCATTACAGCTTCGGCCTTCCCAGGACATGGTCATACCATTGTCGAAATCCAGATTTATGATTTGGGTGTCCGGAGTCTCCCAATCGTCCTTATAGCGATAGCGCCCTCCATTGGAACTCACTTTTGAGGGATAATCTACCTCCATGCCCCAGCGCAGTAGATCGATCATATGGGTGCCATTGTTCAGGGCTTCCCCAGTACCCCAATGCCAATGCCAGTGCCAATTGTAATGGATGAGGTTGTCCTTGAAATTCTTCCTTGGTGCCGGGCCCTGCCAAAGCTCCCAATCCAACCAATCGGGCACCTCCGTTTCCTTGCCTATTCCTATTGAGGGCCTGTTGTTGGAATACCAGCCTTTACCAAAATATACGCGACCAACTGCGCCGGCTTTCAAGGCGTTTATACCTTCCACAACATTGGGCCATGAACGACGCTGGTTACCCATTTGAATGACCTTTCCATATTTTTTTGCAGCTTGGACGAGGATTTCACCCTCATTGGGATTATGACTACAGGGCTTTTCAACATAAACATGCTTGCCCGCCTGCATCGCCAAAAGCGAAGCTGGGGCATGCCAATGGTCCGGAGCGGCAATGACTAGCACATCCACATCTTTGTCCTCCAAGGATTTTCGAAAATCTCCAAAACCTTTTGCCCTAACGGTCTGTCGCACTTTAAGGGCATCGACACATTTTGTGACGGCCCTTTTATCCACATCACAAATATGGATTACATCACAATTATCCTGACCTGCAAAATTTTGGGCAAGGGCATTACCACGACTATTTACACCCATTACCGAAGCAAGGATCCTTTCGTTGGCTCCCAAAATTCGGGCATAGCTCTTGGCACTAAAATGGGGCAATATTCCACCGGCCACTAAGGCCATTGAACTTTTTTTGATAAAGTTTCTTCTTGGGTTGGTCTTGTTTTTCATACCTCTGGTTTTACCACAGTACAAGATATGATTTTGTACGGGAAAGAAATGATAGGAATATTCTTTTATCCGTTGGAATGGCTCAAAATCCACATCAAATAAGTTGTTGCCGATTTTCAACTCTCCCAAAAAAAATTTTACTTTTGCACTCTTGATAAATTGGCCCCGTAGTTCAATGGATAGCCCCGATGACTATCGGGGGAAGTTTCCTTGGCTACTAGGGATTTAGGTTCTTTGAGGAATTTTGATAGTACAAGTTTACCATGGCGCACTATGTCTATGTCATCCAATCTTTAAAAGATGATAGTTATTACATCGGAAGAACATCCAATCTAAAAAAGAGATTGAAATTCCATAACTCAGTTGAACTAAATACAGGCATTACTAGGTTGCGGATGCCATGGAAATATTTCTATACCTTGGAAGTTGAAACTTCTTCGCTAGCGGATAAAATTGAGAAACATATCAAAAAAATGAAGAGTAGGAAGTACATATTGGACCTAAAAAAATATCCCGAAATTAGTCGAAAGCTTATAGAAAAGTATTCATAAGTTTGCACTTCAAAATTATGGCCCCGTAGTTCAATGGATAGAATAGAAGTTTCCTAAACTTTAGATGCAAGTTCGATTCTTGCCGGGGCTACAAAGTGGTGAAGCAAAAAACACGAAGTATGTTAAAGCGAAGCTTTTGAACCGAAGTTCATATTTCTACTTTCGCAGTAATTCTTAGAGAGGCTACCCTTAGGTTGTTAAGGTTTTTTATAAAGTTGTAATTAATTTATAATCAAAATAAAGTATTACACTTCATAAACTATGCTCTTTTGACCTCTAGTTACGCTCTCCATAAAAATACAATGAATGTCTATCCACTTTGATGTTAAATGTCTCTTCAATAGTCTTCTTGATTTCCTCAACACGAGGATCACAGAATTCCACTACTTCCCCGGTATCGGTTAAAATAACGTGATCATGTTTGCTGCTGAAAAAGGACTTTTCATATTTGGCAACATTATCTCCAAACTGATGCTTTCTAACCAAATTGCATTCAATTAAAAGCTCCATGGTGTTATAAAGCGTAGCCCGACTAACCCTATAGTTTTTGTTTTTCATTAGTATATATAGGCTATCAATGTTCAAATGTTCATCACTGTTGTAAATCTCTTCCAAAATTGTATATCGCTCTGGTGTTTTTCGATGTCCATTTTCTTCGAGAAAGGCTGTGAACACTCCTTTAATGATGTTAAAACTACTTACGCAGGCCATAATTTAGTTGTATTAAAAATTTTGTAAAGAATGGTCAACAGACGATTTTACTTGGGGATACCCCAAACTGCTTTTTAAATGCGGTAGTAAAATGCTGTGGATTTTTATAACCTACCATCTCAGAAATTTCATTGACAGATAGGTTCTCATAGAGTAACATATTTTTTGCCCTCTCCATTTTGGTATTGCGGATATATCCAAAAACGGTAGTTCCAAAAACATTTTTAAATTCCTTTTTTAGTGTACATTCATTAGTGCTGATCATTTTGGCCAATTCCGAAAGGCTCAACGGATTATTTAACTTTCCTAGAATAATATCTCGAGCTAAATACATCTTTTCAATTATTTTTTTGGAAGCATCCGCATGGGCAAAACAGAGTTCGCATTGCTGCATTTGATTCAACTGCAAAAGCAGCAATTCCATCACCTTGGCTTCTAGGAACAATTTTCGAAATTCATCTCTCAACGTACAATTGATAAGGTCATTTATGATAATGAACATCTCTGAGGTTATTGGATGATTATGCGGACTGATTATTCCCGGCACCCTATTTTGAATTAACTTTTTGAACATATCAAATTGTCCGGATGACGGAAGATATTGCTCAAAAAAGCTAGGCTTAAGATTTACCTCCAAAAAAAACATTTCCTTTGATTTCCATTCCAGGGCACCTCGAAAATCATGGCCGTAAAATATATTGTGCGAATTGGGACCAATGGAGAAATCTCCATCAAAACTCTCCATAGAAGTTGTGGAGTTTCCTTTTATTGCAAAATGCATTTCGACCGTTTCCTCGTCAAACTCGAAAAAAATAGTGGTCTTTTCCAAAAAAGAACCACTACCATAACTAATTCTAAAATTGTCTAGAACAATTTCCTTATACCAGCCATTGAATTTTTTATAATCGAATGAGAACTTAAATTCACCTGTTCCGGCATTGTCAAAATGATGCTGTACACTACCGGATTCATAGATAATTTCCTCGAGGTTATTCAAGTAGAGTTTTGTACTCATCGTAATTCCTTTTTGCGTAGGTTTTATTCCGTTTTGCGTAGCTAATCTTTACTGGATGCAAGCTACTTTTACCCAATAAACATAATTATTTATAACAAATCTAAATAACGAATTTTAGCTATAAATATCAACAAACTACCAATGAATTTCAAAAATTTAACCTTCTTGGTTGCTTTATTGGCTTCCTTGTTGTCAACAGCTCAGGAAAATTCAATTACCGGAACAGTCAAAGATAGCGAAGGAAATCCCATAGTTGGAGCCAATATTTTTATTTTGGAAACCACCAAGGGAACCTTCTCCAATGCGGATGGCACTTTTTCCATTAATGGACTTCAACCTCAGACTTATTTTGTGCAAGTAAGCTATTTAGGTTTCCAAAGTGTAACCAAGGAAATAGAATTAAGCGCGAACACTACTCTGGATTTGACTTTAGCCAATACTTCTGATCAACTTAATGAGGTGGTGGTGACGGCCGTTAATCGAAGGTTGCAAAATATTCAAAAGACCGCTGCCTCTGTATCTGTGGCAAATGCACAAGAAGTAGCCGACCTGCAAATTAGCAATATCAACGAACTTGGACGCATTACATCCAACTTTAGAACGTATGATGACGGGGGTGGTTCTTTCCCCCTTGTTTCCACAAGGGGTATTACTACTATCGATGAAACTCCAGTAGTAGGTGTCTATGTGGACGATGTGCCGTTATTCAATGTTTCTTCCTTTCCCTCCTATTTTGGGGATATAGAACGTATTGAAATTTTAAAAGGGCCACAAGGAACACTATTTGGCAGAAACTCCATTGGCGGGGTCATAAATATTATCAGTAAAAAACCTACGAACGACACCAAGGGCTATGTTACCACGGGTTATGGAAACCTAAACCAATATGAGGTACAAGCAGGAATCAGTACGCCCATTGTAAAGGACAAACTATTCGCTAAAATCAATGGAGGGCTTACTGCTAGGGACGGTTATATTGAAAATACATTTTTGAATAACACAGAGCTACTGGGGAGAGAAGCCTATAATGGAAATCTGAATTTAACCTATGTCGCAAATGACAATTGGCTTTTTAGACTCAATTCGGGTTATGAAAGAAGGGAGGTAAATGCCTATGCGTTTATCGGTGGATTCGGGGCAACTGCAGAAGTCATTGATGAAACGGTAAACAACAACCCTTTTCAAGTGGCCCAAAATACCAATGGTATCTATACTACAAATATTTCGAACAACGCGTTCAACCTTAGATTTACAAACGATAGGATAAGAGTTGAGGCCATTACTGCGTATCAATATACCAATATTGAGCGAAGTGGAGACGATTTTGATTTTTCTCCGGCAGATATCCAAGCAGTTGTTTCTGATGATACCGAGTTATCTACCGTCAGTCAGGAAATTAGGGTGAGTTCCAATACAAAAAGTAAACTGGATTGGATTGGAGGTCTGTACCTCTATTCGGTTTCAAATCAAAGTGATAGAAGAACCAGTAATGGGGTGGACAATGCATTCAACCCCATGTTACCCCCAGAGGTGGCGGCACAATATCCGTACGATCAGCTGGCGGATAACGAAATAAGACAAAAGGGCCTATCCATTTTTGGACAGGCCTCGTATCAACTCACCGATGAAATTACCTTAACAGCAGGTTTACGGTATGAAATTGAAGATAGCAGCTTAGAGGTTGATAATAGCTTTGAAAAAGATGGACAAGAATTTGTGTTTCCACCTTTAGGGGCAGTACCGGCGCAATTTGATAAAGAAACGGAGTTTAGTGCAATATCCCCCAAATTTAGCTTAGGTTACCAGGTGAGTGGGAATTCACTCATATTCGCCAATGTCACCAGGGGATACCGACCAGGGGGAGTGAACGAGTTTGTGCTCGACGAAAATCAAGCGACCTTTGACCCTGAATTTAGTTGGAATTATGAGCTAGGCACTAAGAACACCTTATGGAACAACAAGGTAAAACTTAATGTTACACTGTTCTATATCAATTACACGGATCAGCAACTTTTTAACGTATTGGACCTGTCTACCTTTAGTATTGGGAGGGAGAACATTGGAAATTCCCGAAGCTATGGCGTGGAATTGGAAACGGAATTCATAGTAACCAAAGGTCTTAGTCTAATAGGAAACTTAGGGTATTTAAAGACGGAGTTTACGGATTACACCTATATTGGTTTTACGGGCACTGAAATTAACAATGAAGGAAATATGCAAGTAGTTTCCCCTGAATGGAGTGGAAGCTTGGGGGCCAATTATACCACTAATTTGAGCAAAAAGTGGAAAGGTTCCGTTGTTTTGGATTATCAATTTCAGTCCGAAATCTTTTTCGACCCCGAGAATACGGCAAGTCAAGGTGCCTATGGTTTATTAAACGGTCGACTCGTAGTAGGGTCAAAAAATCTTGAATTTGCCTTATGGGCCAAAAACCTCACCGATGAAACATACTTGAGCTACGGTTATTCGGTGAGCGGTTCGGGCATATTTGCTTCGTATGGCCTTCCACAGACCTATGGAGCTACGGTAACTGCCAAATTTTAGATCAATGAAAATTGCCACCTATATCATAAGGTTTCTTTTGGCGATACTGTTCATTTATGCGGGGATGGAAAAACTATTTTTGCCATATGACCCCTCGGTTTTCAAAGCAGATGCTGCGGAAGCCGACCCTTCTTTTTTTGTCTTTTATGACTTACTTCAAAACGCTGGTTACTTATATTTTGTAGGTTTCTTTCAATTGGTTTGCGGCCTTTTGTTGGTATTCAAACGCACCTATTTGCTTGGCTGTATCATGCTAGTGCCATTGATACTTTGTCTGCTTATGACCCATGTGTTTTTTTCAAAATACCCTCCTTTTATCATTTTTGATGGTGTTATGCTTGCGCTGAATCTCATCTTGCTTCTTAATAGATATAAAGATTGGCAGCCTACCCTTTTCAAAAAACAAAACTCATGGATATAACGGAACTATTGTTTTCAATATCATTTATTGTCTCTGCCGTATCGTTGCGATTCATTAGAAGTGTTTTTGAAAAACAGCGCAATGCATCATGTCAGGGTCTAAATTTTGCTACTACGGTCTTCTACTTTTTCAAACCTCGGTATACAGTACCATAACCATAAAAGAATTACTATGAAACTCGAAATTCAAAACCTTTCAAAAACGTACTCCAATGGAGTACAGGCACTAAAAAATGTATCCCTTACCATAGAAAGGGGCATGTTTGGCCTCTTGGGACAAAATGGCGCTGGAAAATCAACACTTATGAGAACCATTGCCACCTTGCAAGATCCAGATGAGGGAAGCATAAATTTTAATGGTATAGATGTTCTAAAGAAACCTGAAGAACTTAGAAGGACCTTGGGATATCTCCCGCAAGAGTTCGGTGTTTATCCTAACGTTACGGCAGAGGAATTGCTCTTGCACATTGCTGATATGAAGGGCATTGCAAATAAAGGGGAACGCAAGGAAACAGTAGAGGCATTACTTCAAAAAGTAAATCTCTACGACGTTAGGAACAAAAAACTTGATGGCTACTCGGGGGGTATGAAACAGCGATTTGGTATTGCCCAGGCCCTATTGGGGAATCCTCAGCTTATCATTGTGGACGAGCCTACAGCTGGTTTGGATCCCATGGAACGAAATCGTTTTTACAATCTGCTTTCAGAGTTGGGCGAGGATTCCGTGGTGATTCTTTCCACACATATCGTGGAAGATGTTAGTACCCTTTGTACGGATATGGCCATTATTGGCAATGGAGAGGTGGTACTTACCGGCAAACCGGATGAAGTTGAAGAGGCCCTGCGAAACAAACTATATGAAGTTCCCATCAGAAAGGAAGAACTAGTCGAATATCAAGAAAAGTACGAGGTGATATCACAACGTTTCTTTGCCGGAAAACTGATGATTACCGTTTTGGCAGATGATATGCCCTCCGAAGAATTTGATGCCAAAGCGCCCTCGTTGGAAGATGCCTATTTTAAAATTTTAAGCGAGAGTTAAGATGAAGACCGTATTTTCCATAATAAAGAATGAACTCAAGCAACGTTTGTTCAGTTGGGTAACCCTCATTTTCTTCGTCATGCTGGCGTTTCAGATGATATGGTACACCAAAGGGTCTTTTGATTTTTTTGCCAATGAGGGTGTGCTAATGAATGCCTCCAGTATCTTGTACCGCAATTATGCGGCTATGGGCATGTTGATGATTATCATTATTGCTATTGCCACAGGGGGAGTGCTTTATAAGGATATTAGATATAAATCCGCTCAATGGACCTATGCTTTGCCCATCAATGACAAAAATTTTTTTGTGGGCCGCTTTTTGGCCGCTTTCCTTTATTTGGTGATTCTAAGTACGGGTATGATCGTGGGGCATTTGTTGGTACCTTATTCCGGTATAGGCGAGGCAAGTCGTTTTGGACCCACACCATGGGGCCCCTTATTTCATGGTTGGATTATGTTTACGATACCCAATCTCTTTTTTTATGTGTCCATAGTATTTTTCTCCATCGTTTTTACCAGAAAAATAGCTACAAGTTATTTGGCCGTTTTTTTGGTGGTCATCATTTTTTTAATTGCGCAAACTTCTTATGAAACCGGTGGCGGGGATAATTTAATGGCATACATTTTGGCAGATTCTGGCGGATATGTGGCTGCACAACACTACACGGAATTGTTGACTCCCTCGCAAAAAAATATAGAAATGTTCCGGCTCTCAGGCTTTGTGTTATACAATAGGCTATTTTGGTTTGGACTTGCGTTGTTATTTACCATAGCATCGTATATCCGATTTTCCTTCAAATATTTTATTCAAGCAGGGGTCGATAAATCTAAAAAAATCAAAGAAGACAAAAAGGGGGCGTTTACTGCCGCATCCATAAAATTACCGAAGGTGGTGAAGCAATATCGGGTGCGCAATTTTGTAACCAAATTATGGTCGCTTTCGAAATTGGAGTTCATGAATATTGTTCGTCCTACCTCATTTAAAATAATTCTAGGTATTATTTTATTGATGGTATTTATGCAAAACGTTACCTGGAATGCTGCCTACTATATAGGCAATGAACATCCAATAAGTAGCAATATGACCTATTTTAGGTTGCAATGGGGCGTCTTTGTTACCATGTTGATCATGATTTGGGCCGGAGAGCTATTTTTTAAGGACAAAACGGTGAATATCTGGCAAATAACAGATTCATTACCTGTTCCGGTGTGGGTTACCCAACTTTCTAGATTGGCAGCCGTTATTGGACTATCTTTTATCTTAAGCCTAAGCTTTATTTTGGTTTCACTGTTTACCCAGGTTCTGTTGGGCGGTGCTTCTTATATAGACTTAGGAAGGTTTGTGGAAGATTTATTATTGTACCGATGGGCCTTCTTAAATTTTGTCCTTTGGGCTTCGTTGGTATTTTTTGTAGGCGCATTAACTAGCCATCGAATTTTGACACATCTTCTTTGTGTTGGCTTTTTTATTTTCTTGATTGTTTCCTTTGATATGGGCATCATTGAAGACTTAAGAGTGGGTTATGGCTTTACACCCGGTGTGGAAGACTACTCAGAAACTAGCGGTTACGGTATATTCCATCAGTCGGCCAATTGGTTCTTCCTGTATTGGTTGGCGTTGGCCGTTACCCTAGTCATGGCAGGTGTTTGGCTGTGGAAGCGAGGCTCGGACAAAAAATGGAAAAACAGGCTTTCCTTAAGAAATATGCAGCTCGGTTTAGGTTCCAAAGTCGTGATGGTGGCGTTTTTTGGGGTATTCTTGCTTTTAATGTCTTTCATTACCAAAAATGTTTATGACAACGGAAACTTTACCCCAGAGGCTGTAGAAGAACGGTTGGATGCCGAGTATGAGAAGACATACAAGTATTTGGAAACCAAACCGCAACCCAAATACGAAATGTTGGATGCAAAGCTAGACCTTTTTCCTTCGGAAAGAAGGGCTGAATTTTCTGCTGATATCATCTTGAACAACGAAAAAGGGGCGGACAGCCTATTTCTAAATTCCAAGGATTTTACCCAATTGACCAGCGTAATGCTGAACGGACAGGAATTGACTATCGCAAAAGAGGATGCCGAGCAAAACCTGACCGCTTATTTGATTCCGAAAGCCATACAAAAGGACAGTTCGTTGCAGCTTTCTTTAGAGGGAACCAAGCAATATATTGGTTTTGTTCAGAGTGATTTTCAGGCAGATTTAACAAACAAGGGTAGCTTTGGAAGCATACAAGAGTTTTTACCAGTAATTGGTTATGATAGTGATAAGGAATTGTTGGAAAATCGCAAACGTAAGGAACAAGGGTTGCGAAGACTGGATTCCAGAATGGCCGACATAGATGATTCTTTTGCCCTTGGACAAAATGTATTTGCTACAGATGCCAATTGGGTTACCGGTAAGCTAACCGTAAGTACCGAAGAAGGTCAAATTCCTTTTACAGCGGGGGTCTTACAAAAAATGGAGACCAAGGATGGTCGAAATATAGCGACCTACACAGTAACTACTCCCCAAGTGTTCAATTGGCATGTAGGTTCATCAGATTATGCCATTGCCAATGGCAAGGCAGATAAGGTAGCCTACTCTATTTTATATAAACCTACCCACACTTTTAATATAGTATTATATCAAGAAGCCATTAAAAAAGGGGTTGCCTTTATGGGAACCAAATTTGGTGCAAATACGGTGGACAATTATCTACAGTTGGTAGAGATACACCGTTGGCAAGACGACAGATACACTTTTGCCAACACCATTGCCCTTTCTGAAAAAGAGGGATGGGTCGCCAATACCGAAGGCTTACAGGAAAAGGCCTATATCCATCAAACCATTGGAAGTGGATTGGCAAGTCTATGGTTGCAAAAAAAACTATCCGTTGCCGACGTTCAGGGTGCTGAGATGCTCATCATGGCATTGCCCGAGGCCATTGGATTGCAATTTGTGAAAGAGTCTTTAGGTGATGAAGCCTCACAGCTTCTGGTACAAAAGAAAAAGGATAAATATGGCAAGGACAAAAACAATGAACCCAACATAGAACCTCCATTACTCTACGCTGATGGTGCTGACTATCTTGAAGTAAACAAAGGAGCATGGGCCATGTTCTCTTTGATGGAAACCATTGGGATCAAAAAGTTTAATTCAATTTTGGCCCAGTGGGGAAAGGAAAATCAAAGCGAACCCAAAAGATTTATTGATTTTTATCTAAAATTGTTGGAGGAAGTACCTTCAGCCAAAAAAGAATCGATAAAAAGCCTTTTTGAAGCTGTGGATTAGAGATAGCTAAAAATGTTCAGTTTGGGTTTGTCTTCCGTTTCGAGAGTTACAACTATGTAATTTAAACTAGAATAAGCTTGTTTGACTATATCTGCGGTTGAAGATGACTCAAACGTAAAATTCTTAAGTCGTCAGCATTTTTGTTGCAATTCCTTCCGAAAAAACGTTGGTTTTATAGATATTTTTAGGAAAGTGTCAAATATACACACAGTGACATTACTTTTGTGGTTTGACTACTAAAATGACGAACAAAACAGATTTAGAACACCTATTTCTTACTTTCGTATTATGTTCGATAGCATTGATGAACATATCGCGGAGCATATCTCGCTAACAGACAAAGACCTTGAAGTTTTTCATTCTCTATTGGTTCCAAAAAGAATGAGGAAACGTCAGTATCTCATTCAAGAGGGCGATTACGTCAATTACCAGTATTTTGTCTCCAAAGGTTGCCTAAGAACATTCGAAGTCGATTCCGGAGGGAATGAGCACACCGTACAGTTTGCCATTGAGAACTGGTGGGTAAGCGATTTTGGGGCTTTTTTCAAAGAACGAAAGGCCCGTTTTAACATCGATTGTCTAGAGCACTCCGAGCTATTAGGTATCCATAGGGATGACCTGGAACTACTGTACCAAAAAATACCTGGATTTGAACGTTTTTTCCGCATCAAACTTTCTGGAGCCTATGTAGCACTTCAGGATAGAATCCTTTCTGCAATGGAAAAGACAAGTACCGAAAGGTACCTTGATTTCCAAAAACGTTATCCTAATATTGAACAGCGCGTTCCAAACTATCTGATCGCCAATTATCTGGGCATAAAGCCCGAAAGCCTTAGTCGCTTACGTAGAAAACTGGCCCAATCTTAACACAGGTCAATCTTTTTTCATAACCAAGGTCAACGATTTTGGCCTTGTTCCCGCCGCATCTTTGTAGTGTAAGATTTTAATAACCCATAAAACACTGCACAATGGATACTTTAAATGTATTGATCGTAACAACCTCTCACGATACCTTGGGAAATACAGGTGAGAAAACAGGAGTCTGGCTAGAAGAACTGGCCGGACCCTATTATCAATTTTTGGATAACGGGGCAGCCATTACCATTGCTTCGCCAAAAGGGGGACAAGTTCCCTTGGACCCAAAGAGCCAACTACAGGAATGGCAGACGGCCTACACCAAACGATTCTTCGTTGATGACAAAGCACTGAATGCTATAAAAAATGTACCCGTGCTTTCCGAAATCAACCCCGAAGAATATGACATATTGTTCTTCCCTGGCGGACACGGCCCGATGTGGGACCTTGGTGACAATGCAGAGGTAGCCCGACTGATTAATGCCTTCGCCAAAAAAGACAGACCGATAGGCTTGGTTTGTCACGGTGTGGTTGGTCTAAAAGGTGTAAAGACCGAAAATGGCCAACCCTTCGTAAAAGGACGTCGCCTGACTTCCTTCACCAATTCAGAAGAAGAGGCCGTTGGTCTTACCGAAGTTGTACCCTTTCTTTTAGAAAAGACACTTGTCGAAGAAGGAGGCATATACCAAAAAGGGGATGATTGGAGTGAATTTGTCATTGAAGATGGCAATTTGGTTACGGGTCAAAATCCCCAGTCATCCATATTGACAGCAAAAAAGACCCTCGAATTAATTTCAGTAAAATAAAATTTAATCGTAAAAAAACAATCAAAATGAAAACTTTAGTAAACAGAAAGCAAGTAGCACAAGAATTCTTCAACGCTTACAAAAATCAGGATTTAGACAAGGCAGTTTCCCTCGCAACAGCCGAAGGAACCTTCAGATATGTCCCACTTGGGGAGAACGGAATAGGCAAGATAAAAGGAGGTGAAGGAACTACTTGGAAAGGTATTGCCAATGCGCTTATCACTTCCTTTCCCGACCTTACCAATGATGTAAAGAGCATTACGGTGGATAACGAAGGAAATGCCATAGTAAGGGTATTCATTGGTGGCACCCAGGAAAAGGAAATTCTGGGAATACCAAGCAAAGGGAGGTACTACAATGTGGAACACCTGTTCATTTTGAAAATCAATGACGATAACCAAATTGAAGAGATTACCTCTTTTTGGGACAACTGGGATTGGTTTCAACAGATTGGTTACAACCCAGCATCCTAAGTCTATTTTCGACAATATCTGAAACTGCCCTTTACGGGCAGTTTTTTTATTTCGATAAGGGTTCCCCTAAAGTTTCAATAGGTTTAAAAGAGCTGTAAAATGTTCGTTTTATGGGACAATTGAAAATTAAGCTATTCAATAAAAATCGGAAAATTTTAACTCAGTTCTTCTTAAACATCTAAAATATACTTGCCCTTTTCACCAATGCGTTGTAAAACTTCTCGGGTTATAAATTCCCTCTGGTCAATTTGTTGAGGTTGGTCCCTTGTACAAAAATAACTGTGAATACTACGTCGGTCATGGCTTGTTTGATTGGTTGTACCACCATGCCATACATGCGAATTAAAAATAAAAACAGAGCCTGCAGGCGCCATAATGCGAATTTCGTCAGGATGCTCGTCATTAGGATCTGACATAGCTTCCTCAGGCAGAATACTCGATTTATGCGTTTTAGGGACTATGCGGGTAGACCCATTGTGTTCCGTAAAATCATCTAAAAGCCAAATACTATTGCAGACTTTAAAAGAACCGCTCGCTACAGCATTTTTCCAATCAACGTGAAGTCTTTGCTGCCCTTTGCCTGGTTTTGCAGCCCGATAATTTAGTGACGATAATTTGTATGTCTGCCCTAATACGGCTTCAATACCAGACAATACCCTAGGATGAGTGTAAAAAATATCAAAAACAGAGCCTTTATTGACTAAATCCGCCAAGCGGTCCGTCCCATCTTCTTTCGGATGGCGGATATATTTTGATTTTCCCAATTCTAACCCTGCATTGTCGCCTTCCAGCTGCAATAGTTCAGCGAGGCGTTCATTAATTTGAATTACTTGTTCTGGTATTAATAGTTGACCCAAATTTAGATAACCGTTGTTATCTAAAAAATCAATTTCTTGTTTAGTAAGCATATCCTACATCTTTTTAAAAGTGAAATAATGTAGCGAAGATAAAATTACAGAGAGGGGCGTTCTACCTCAAAATTCATCATTTTTTGAACTATATAAACATTTTTTACGATTTTTGCCTTGGTAAAAGTATATTGACGATGAAAATTCAATTGGAATCCATACAACCCGCTAGCAATAGTTCGTTTCAAATCTTGCCCAATTCACGAATGAACGATTTTTACTTTTGGCATTATCACCCAGAATTGGAGCTTACCTATATCGAGGGTGCTAACGGCAGACGTCATATCGGCCAACATATATCCCGATATGAAAGCAGTAGTTTAGTTTTTATTGGCTCAAATATTCCACATCTTAACGTTGATTACGGAGTAAAGACTGATTACAAAAAAACGGTTTTGCATATTCGACCCGATTTTTTAAAGGAAAATTCGATTCAGACTCCAGAACTATTGGCTGTTCATCGATTTCTTGAACAATCGAAATATGTTATTGTCATTGAAGGCAAAACAAAGACTATTGCAGGAGAAATGCTTGAAAAATTATCTGTTTTACACCCATTTGAACAATTTTTAGAAGTGTTGCGAGTATTTCAATTATTGGCACATTGTACAGAAATTAAGTTATTGCATGATAGTCCAGTAAAGAATCAATACACTAGAAAATCGCAAGAACGGCTCCAATTGTTATATGATTTTATTGAGGCTAATTATCAACGCAAAATAAAAGTGGAAGAAGTTGCCGATTTATGCCACCTGACAAAAGTTGCTTTTTGTCGTTATTTCAAACAGGCAACACATTTGACATTTACTGAATTTTTGAATCAATATCGCATCAATCAAGCCAAACGTCTACTGTTATTGGACAAAAATGTCAGTGAAGTGTGTTACGCTTGTGGTTTTGAAAGCCTTTCTTATTTCAATCGGGTTTTTAAGGCTATTACTCTGGAAAACCCTTTGGCTTTTAAAAAACAATATGCCAATTATTGATAAGCAATAACTATGACAACCGGACTAAGAGGGGATTAAAAAATTAGACTTTGAACGGAAACCTTTATAAGGGAAGGGGCGTGGTGCACCAAATGTCGATGCAACCGGCTTGGTACATCAAAAATGTAATACTATCAAGCCTTTCAAGTCGTTGGTCCTATAGTAATAAAGGAACAATATGAATTTAACGTATTTGTCGACCACAGCTAATTAAAGGAATAGAATGAAGTAGAGGTGATGTCCTAAAAAACGGCGAGTTTATGAGACAGATTTGTGAGGAGAGGTAGATTCCCAAAATATGTTGGTTTTATGGGCTTCTTTTACCTTGAAAACGATTATACAAAAGGATTTCGAAATTTGAACAGACCTAATTCAATCCAGACGACAGAAATTAAAACCAATACTAACAGTAATGGGGTTAGTGTATACCAAGAATCCAGTTGAAACGACATGTTTTCAATGAAATCACCCCACTCAAGCCCAAAATCGGGAGGGGATACTTGAGAGTTCAACATAATAAAGATAGGTGCCAAAAGAATGAATCCTATAACCAGCATCAAGTACAATGGCAATTTTAAAGGTTTGTAGAGTTTCTTTCTTTTTACTTTTAGAGTCAAGAACTTCTGTAAAGTGTTATCTACAAATTGTTCGGAGGCTTCCCGACTTATAGATGTCCTAAGAAGGCTTATCAACTTTTCATCGTCTTCATCAACCTGATGGTTCAAATTCAATTTTTTCATCGTATTTCTTTTACTTCATTTCCCAATAGCTTGGAAAGTTCCAAGTATAAATTTTGTCTCCCCCTGTAAAGCCTTGTTTTGATTGTAGATGTATTCCATCCTGTAATCTGTGAAATCTCAATAATCGAACACTCATTCGTATAGTAGAGTATAAGTGCTAAGTTTTCGGCTTCCGAAAGCCTCGCTATAGCCTTATTTACGAATTTGACTTTATCGCCTTTAACCAGATCATCGAATCCGTTCGAATAGTTGGCGGGAATTTCTAGGTCATAATTTTCTGGCTCGTTCAATGAAAGAAAATCTATTTTTCTTTTCCTCCTTAAGCTGGTTAGTGCGGTATTGTATACTATACGATACAACCAAGTAGAAAACTTACCCGACTTGTTGAACTTGGAAATATGTTTGAAAATCCTAATAAATGAATCCTGCACAACCTCTTCCGCATTTTCTTCATTTCTAACAATCCCAATGGCAATCGAGAACGCATACCTCTGGTATTTTGTAAGCAAGTACCTATACCCATCCTCCTGACCAACCATTGCCGATTCGATAGCATCCTCTTCTGAATAGTTGGATTTGTCCATTATAACGGATAAATACTCTTACCTACTGATTTTACTTTTCATCTTCCGATTTATAAAATATGCAACCAGCATGGCCATACCCATGAACAAAGTAATCATGCTTAAATATGCCTGTGGGTAGTTGCGATAGTCTTTAGGGTTATAATTTTCTAACAGGTATTTTTCAAAAAAGAACCCACTCAGGATACCTAAGGCGAAACCGATGAATATTAAACCAAAACTTAACAGCATAATATTCTGTCTTTGGGTCTTAAGTCTGAAGTATTCAATATCAATTCCCGATTCAATTAGGGCCATACGTTCTTTATTGCGATATGTAAAGAAGGTATAGGCAATTCCGAAGACAGATAACGCTATTGCGATTATAACGAAGTATGCATACATGTTTTTAAGTTTTGTTTGCTATAATATAAGACTACAGATTTTGAAAATGGGTTTCAATTTAGTCAAGAGATAATTTTAGATTAGAAGAAACTATATCAATCGATAACTGAATCTATCCATTCATTGGCTTTTGAAACCCTAGCCAAAGCCATTACAGCTCCGTATTTGATTTGACGATTCAAAGCTCCTGAAACGATTCCCACTAAAACGGTCGTACCATTATTATCCATAAAAACCCCACCTCCACTGTCCCCTTTTGACCCTCCTATTTCCATTTCGAGCGGAATAGGAGAACCAAAATGGTTGGACTTTGGATTTTCTGGATTGTCGAAATCACATATCATTACGCTGGTACTGAATTCTCTATCCTCGAATATGCCCCCTATGGCATCAACAATGTTTTGGCCACCAAGTTTTTCTTGCGTTCTTGGTGTAGATAATCCTGCTTTTCCATCTCCAATAAATCCGTAACCCAACTTGGTAATTGTTCTACCCAGTTCTTCATTTCCACGATAGCGCTCCGCGGGCTTGATATTCAAAATAGGTGTTTCAAGTTCTACTAAAGCCATATCCCATCCATCCCATTGTGTTTCCTTGGAGTTCGGCTTTAGTTTTGGGTGCTTGACTATCCTTTTTGTTCGATAAAAGTTATCCCCGAACTTCCATACTGAGGAATCCTGAACAAAGTGTGCTGCGGTCAAAACCCATTGAGAAGATATTAAGACTCCTACTGCATAGTCTTCCACTGTTTCTGAAATGGAATATCTTCCCACGCAATTATACTCAGGTTGTCTGCCAATTTCTTTATATTTTTCAATATCTACATCATGACGAATCATACCAAAGAAACTTGTGGCATTAAAACTTAGGAGTATCGGGCTGGTTGCCAAAAGCAGCAAAATCAGTACTCTTTTCATACTTTCTGTTTTATAGATGAATGATTTGCAATGAGGATTGAAACTTCATCAATCCCCTATCTAAAGTATAAGACTACTGATTTTAAAATTAGGTTTCAAATGGGTTTAGTTTTTCAATTTCTCATTGTGGAGTAGATTATTCAATTAGTTGAAATTGGTTACCTCGAAATCGGAATAGGTAAAACGTTAATTACTCTAGAATCCTATAAAAAGGCGGACTTACAGGACAAAAAAGCAAAATCAATACCCATTTTAATGGAAAGTCCTATTTCTGGTCTTTTTTAGTGGTTTCGACAATACACCTTTTATGGGATATGTCAACATCTATTTTCCCATTATCCCGAAACCACTTTTTACGGCGCTACTTTTTCAATGTGCATTTTTTGTTCTGAATTTGAGGAACAAAAAATCCTTTAGAGGGTTCAATATGCTGTTCCCTATAATTCGATACTAAAAAAATATGTCCTGATTTATAGGGCAAGTCTTTTAGGATATAGCGCGGTTCTACTTTTGCTTCGAAAAAGAGGGGCAACCCTTTTTACCACGAAACAACGAAGCAAATGAAGTATAACTTTCGCTCCTTCACTGGGATACTCTCTTGTATAGTTTTCTTGATCCATACCCTATCGTATTCCCAGGAGATGGATCTGAAAACATATATCGATATGGTCAAAAAGAACAATATCGATTTAAAGCAAAGTGAAAGGCAAGTTCTCATTTCAAAGGAGGAAACCAAAATTGCCAAATCCGCCTTATTGCCGGATGTGCGGCTTAATGGGTTTTATCAGCGGGACTTCAATAGAAATTTTCTCTTTATCAATGATTTTGACGGAAGCATAACCCGGTTGAGAACCAACTTTAACAACAGTGTTAATGCCAATGCAGCCTTGAACCAGACCATTTTTGATGCTGCGGTTTTTCCTGCTGTCCGGATTGCAAGGCTTGCCGAGGAAATCAGCGTTTTAAACAATGCCTATCTCTCCAATGAACTTGTCGCCCAGGCTTCATCGCTGTATTGGCAGGCCCTTTTTACCAAGGCAAGTGTGGCGGTACTTGCTGAAAATTCAAACTTGGCAAAAGACCAGTTGGCCCAGATACGGAAACTGCATAGCAAGGGTACCGTTAGTGATTTGCAGGTACAACAAGCCGAAATATTTTATAAAAAAACACTCCCTTCCCTTGAGAATGCCAAAAATCAATTGGGAAAGTTGATGAACGAACTTAAGGTACTGGCCAATATTTCCATGAAGGAGGATATAATGCTAACCGATGACCTCGAAACCCTAGGACTAAACAATCCCATATATACCAACGAGGCAAACCTAGAGGAACAACCACAACTCAAAACCTTAAAAAAAGAGGTGGAAATTGCGGATAGGCAAATCAATCTCAAAAGGAAATTTTGGTACCCAAAGTTAAATCTGACTGCTGGCTATAACTTCGATGCCCAGGCGAACAACTTTAATTTTAGCGATAACGAAAACAATTTGTTCTTTTTTCAGCTGGGCGTTAGCATGCCCATTCTCTCTGGAGGGAGCAACAAGGCCAAAATCGCCAAGGCTACCCTTGAGAGGGAAACGGCGGAACTCAATCTTACCAAAACCAAGCGGGACTTGTTCAACCAACTCAAGACGGCCGAGAATACCTATAACAATGCCATGGCCAATATTGAAACGTATAGGGAAACCATTCTTTTGAACGAAAATGAAATAGAAATTTTTAAAAAGCAATTGAGCCTGGGTGTCGTCACTACCATTGAATTTAAAGAAAGTCGGTTACGGCTCACACAGTCCCGACTGGAATTGCTCAATGCATACCTCGATTTACATCTGGCGCACCTTCAAATTTTGCGAATAACGGGTCAAAAAAATTGAGCGGTTAGACCCTGGAAAAACACTAAAAACAAACACATGAAAATAGTAAAGCATTTAGTGATAGTGGTTATTTCAAGTTCCCTTTTGGGGGCATGTTATTGGCCGGAAATCCAACAGGAATCCACCAAGAAAGAACCGATCAATGTAAAGGCCATTACCGTAAAAGAAGCGCCTTATACGGAAAGGAAGCTATATTATGGGGAACTGCGGTTTTCCAAATCGGCCAGTTTTGTTGCACAACAATCCGGAATAGTGACCACACTTAACGCCCAGCCTGGTCAAAAAGTACGGCGTGGGGAAATCATCGCTAAATACCCGCCCTTGAATTACCAATTGCAGATCGATCAGGCAAGGATCGAACAGAATAGAACCGCCGAAGACTATGCCAGGCAACAAGAATTGTTCAAAGCCGGTGCCGTTTCCAGGGTTTCCGTTGACGCGTATAAGACCCAACTGGATGTTCAGGTCAAGACGACCCAGCAACTACAAAATGCGAACACGGTCCGCGCACCTTTTTCGGGAATTATCACACAGGTGCCGATTAAAATGGGTGAGGAAGTGAGCATGGGACAACCCCTGTTTAGTATAGCGGAAACGGCTACTATGGAAACCATTTTTTATGTAACACCGGAGGACATAGCCCAAGTAGAGATAGGAGCGACTACCTTTTTGATGCTCCCTGATAAAAGGATCAAAGGAAAGATTACGGAAAGATCCATACAAATGGATCCCAAACGAAAGGCCTTTCGGGTTACCGCCTCTTTTAGGAACGAGGGGGTTCAGTATACAGGGAGCCATGTAGAGATCCAGGTAGAGATCAGGGAATCATTATCGGGTATTTGGATTCCTGTAGAATCCCTAAAACAAATCGGAAGCAGAAATTATGTGTTCCTCATAGAGGATGGTAGTGCTGTCGAGAAGGATGTAAAAGTAGGACAGCGAAATGAAACTTCCGTACAGATAATCAAGGGGCTAAGGGTAGGACAACGTCTGATTACCGCTGGTTCAGACAAAATGGAAAGGAATAGCCCCGTTTTAGAGATTCAATAAACAATAACACTATGCAAGTCACCAATTTTGCAGTATCCAGACCGGTAACCACCTCAATGGTCTTTTTGGCATTATTACTATTTGGATTTATGTCTTATGTAAAGTTGCCGGTTAATCTTATGCCCGAGGTTAATCTTCCCGCCATGGCGATTATAACCGACTATCCCGGAGCAACCCCTGGTGAAGTGGAAACCGAGATTACCAATCTGCTGGAAAAGGAAGTGGCCACGATCAATGGATTAAAACTTATGCAGTCCTATTCCATGCCCAATATGTCCATGATCATTGTTCAATTTGAATTGGATAAAGACCAGGATAAGGCCATGGCCGAACTTCGAAACAAGATAGACCTGGTAGTTTCTTTTTTACCCAAAGAGGCCAAACTTCCGTTTGTTCGCAAACGATCTAAACCTTTATTGGCCCCTTTTAGTATGAATAGTGGTTCCGTGGTGGATCTGATCATTACCGGAAATGTGGATGCCAACGAACTCTATCAACTATCCAGACGGGAAATCAAGGACAAGATTTCACGTATCGACGGGGTTACCAAAATTGAGTTTAACGGTGGTAAATTACGTGAAATTCATGTAGAGGTCGATAAAAAAAACCTCTACGACCTAGGTATGAACATTACGGAGGTTGCTACACAGCTAAAGGAGAATAATGTGGATATGTCCGGCGGCGATATCGTAAGTGAAGATCGGGAATCCATAGTAAAAACCGGAAGCAAGTATAATTCTGTTGAATCCGTCGAGAGCACCTTTGTTTCAACTCCTTATGGCGAAAAGAAACTGACCGATTTTGCCAACGTTAAGGATACTTTCGAGATTGCAAAAAGCGATGCCTTTTTTTACGATGGTATCGAAAAAAGGGAGCTCAACAATATTGTGGGGATAGGCGTACAGAAGAGCAGTACGGCAAATGCGGTGGCCATAGCCAAGGCGGTAAAGGAACTGGTACCTGAAATTCAAAGGAACCTGCCCAAAGGGGTTACCTTGAGTTTGCCATTTGACTCCTCGGAATATATTGAAAGCTCGGTAAACGATGCCATGATCAACGTTATTCTGGGTATTGTGATTACTGGATTGATTTTATTCCTATTCGTAAACAACATTAAGGCCACCATAATTGTAAGCATCTCCATTCCCGTATCGCTTATCATTAATTTTTTGGCCATGCGGCTTTTTGATGGGTCGCTCAATATGTTGTCATTGATGAGCTTTGCCGTGGCCATTGGGGCCCTGGTTTCCAACTCCATAGTGGTTTTGGAAAATATTCTTCGCCTCAAAAAAGAGGGCTTGCCCATAAAAGAGGCCTGTGTTACCGGTACACAGGAAGTTTTTACAGCGGTATTGGCCTCTACGGGAACCAACTTGGTGGTGTTCTTACCGATTGCTTCCATGAATTCCATAGTCGGTGCATTCTTTAGGGAATATGCCTTGACCATTTCATTCGCGACCATTTTTTCGCTTCTGGTCTCCATTACCTTGACCCCGATGCTTGCATCGATTTTATTGAAGAACAATCCAAAACCCTCCAAATTTTCAAACTGGATCATTACTTCATTTGAAAAACTTCAGGAGGTTTACGAAAGATCCTTAAGAAGGTTGATGTCCAAGAAACGCAACCCCATCATCCTGTTTGCCGTAATGTTCTTTTTCTTTATCATGAGTATGGGTCTATTGGGGGAAATCGGGTTTGAATTTGAACCGGAATCCGACAATGGGGATTTGTTCGTGGAGCTAGAAATGCAACCGGGCACCTCGATCGAGAAAAATAGGGAGTTGACAAAACTGGTGGAACAAAAGATTACCGCATACCCGGAAGTAAAAGCGGTACTCAGTATGTTGGGCAGTAAAAACTCCTTTACCACCGGTTCCAATTATACCAATATTTCATTGAAACTTAACAAGAGTGTGGATCGGGAACTGTCCAACGCTCAAATTGGGGAGAAACTATTAAATGAACTCAAGGGGATTCCAGAAATTAAACCTGTAGTGGCCACCGTGAATTCCGAGGAAAGTGGGGATTTGGGATTTTCCTTAAAATCCAACGATGCCGCGAAACTATCCGAGGCAAATGATCAGGTCATGAATCTTTTGAAGGATGTGGAGGGCTTGATTTCTTTCGAATCGAGTTTGCGAAATGGGCCACCTTTACTCCAGTTTAAACCCAAGAAGCGTTTGTTGGCCGAATTGGGAATCTCGGTCAATGAACTGGCACTGGTCATTCGTAGTGCCATTACCGGAATCAAAGCAACGGTAATGAGTGAAAATGATGTGGAGTACAACATAAACATCAAGGTTCCGGTTTCCCAAGCCAATTCGGTAACCGACATCGAGCAACTCCCGGTACATACACCAACGGGGATGTATACCGTAGGCCAGCTGGCCGAAGTGTCCTATGAAACTGCCCCCGCCCAAATCCTTCACAAGGAAAAGTCAAAGACTTCCGAGTTTAGTGCAACCTTGGCACCCGGCTATATATTGGGGGATGTAAGGGCCGTCATTGATTCAAAACTTGAAGAAATTAGTCTCCCTTCGGGTGTTGATTTCCAATGGAGCGGAAACGTAGAGGAATTGGACAATACGGTAGCCGATATGACCATAACATTTTTATTGGCGTTGTTGTTAATGTATATGCTTTTGGCCTCGCTTATGGAAAGCCTATGGCAACCCTTGGTCATATTCACTACCGTACCCATGGCCTTGATTGGGGTTTTTGTAATCATGTATTTTGCGGGGACCACTATGAATATCATGTCCTTGATGGCCATCATCACCTTGCTTGGCCTAGTCGTCAATGACGATATTTTAATCCATGACTATACCGAACAGTTAATGCGCAAGAAGAAAATGGACATTCACAGTGCTACCATCCTTTCCGGGAAGACCAAAATGAAGGCTGTTATTATGACGACGGTAGCCATAATATTTGGAATGTTGCCCAATGCCATTGGTTTGGGGGATGCAGGTGCGGAATATAGAATTCCCATGGGCATCGTAACCATTGGGGGAATGATTACATCGACCATATTGACCCTGTATTTGATTCCCTCCTTGTTTTACGTCATTAGAAGTAGAAGGCGAAAAAGGCAGTTAAATGAAACCATCAAAAATTGAAATCGCAAAGTTCTCTGCGGTAATGATCGTTTTTTTGATTGGAATGATCATTATGCTGCTTCATAAAATTGAGAACACTTGGATATGGATCGGGTATATCAGCATTTGGTGGTGGGCGGAAGTGAAAATAGCCAAGAACTTTCATCTAAGACTATGGGTTTGGGTACTTATTTTGGCACTGATCCTTGCTATAGATGCGTTGGTGATTTTATACTTCGCACAATGATATAGAAAATCAAGGAAACATTATATGTGTCGTGGAGTGCATTCTTTGAACCCTAAATTCTACGACTCATTTAGGACATATGGGCAAACTGTTACTGGAAAACGGAGTAATCACTCCGTTTTTTTATGGGCATTAAATACTACATTTGCCCTATGGATGCGTTAAACATTACACCCTTGTTGAGTCTCACAGTGGGGGTATTTTTATTTGCTTTCATTGTATTCCGAAAATCGGGTTTGGGGAGGAATAAAAGGCTTCGCTACGTTCTGGCGACTCTTGTGTTTTATTTTACGTTCGTATCCTTTGACTATTATGTTACCCTAAGCGAAAGTGGGAACAATTGGTACTTTGGCATATCCTACATGTTCTACCATTTAGTCGGGTTTTTATTCTATTACTTCATTGCTTTATTGATAAAACTACCTGTAGCATTTAAAAAGTGGCTCTTCATTGTTATTGGCGTTACCCTATTACGGTGGTCTTTCTTCTATCCACTTTTGGAGTACGAGAATATGGATACATTTTTTGCATCCCTAAAATCCTCAGGATACGATGAATGGTTGTTCCTGGAGTACCTCTTGGTAAGTCTGCTCAATATTTCTTTCTTCTTCCTTGCATTTTATCGGTTCAGGCAGGCTCCAACTATGATGATCCTGGACAAGGATGAAAGGCTTAAATACAAATGGGCCAAATTAATACTGATTACACTTGTTATTTTACAATTGGGTCTGTTCATCAATCTTTTGGTCAATGGCTATACCTTGGATACCTATCAAGTCTCCATGAAGTTCGAATCGTTATTGATCGCTATTTTCTTTTTTATTTTTGCCTATTCCATAATGCATTTTCCCGTATTTGCTTTTTCCGGGGATTTTGAGGATTTACCGGAAGCAACCCAAAAGAAATATGCCAAGTCCTCCTTAAAGGATTCGTCAGAACTGTTTCACAAAATCGGCACTTTGGTCAAGGAAGAACAGCTATACTTGGATTTCGATTTGAAATTGAATACGTTGTCAGAAAAATTAGGGGCTTCGTTGCATCATATTTCACAGGCGATCAATCAAAACTCGGGCATGAGCTTTCCGGATTTCATCAATAGCTTTCGCATTGAGGAAGCTAAAAAGAGACTGCTTATGCCAAAACCGGACACCATTTTCGCGATATCCCTAGATGTTGGTTTTAATAGTAAGGCAGCATTCTATACCGCCTTTAAAAAAGTGACTTCGCAAACCCCTACCGAATTTAAAAAGGCTTCCAAAGTGTAGCTCTATTTACGGCGAAAAGAATCCCAAGAGTGTCTTGCCTACGATTCAAGACACCTTTTTTATGTTCAGTATTATAGGGAAGGGCATTTCTACACATCCTCCCCTATACCTTTGGCCACAATTAAAAAGAAATAGTATGCGAATTTTAAGAACAATTTCCACTTTGGCGATAGTATTGGTGTCGATTACGGATATGAACGCCCAAAACAACAACCCATTACCTGGGGCATGGGAAGCCGAGTACGAGGAAAAGAACGAGAAATCCTATGTGACGTATGAATTTAGAAATGAAAACGGGAAACTTAACTGTTATACCACCTACATCAAAGACGATAAGGGACATGGTGAGAAGCATGAATCATTGGCCATAAAGGATGTAACATTTAAGGGAAGGGAAGGCAACGGGAAGTATAAGTTCACCTATGAAGGAAAGGAGTATGAGGTAAAAGCAACGCTTAAGTTGGAAAATAGCAATACATTACGAATACGCTATTCGGCCTGGGGTTACTCTGACAACGAAACTTGGAAACGATTGAAATAGTTTCCCTTTCAAGATAGATGGCCCATGATCGATAAAGAAAAAATCTGGAAAAGGATCAGAAAAAGGCTCGATACCGAAAAAACAACAATTAGGGCCATACTCTTGGAATTCAAATGGAAGCTTATCTTCATATTCATCTTGATTTTGATGGAGTCCGCCATTGAATTGTTAATCCCTTTATTTATCGGTTTTGCCATAGACGATGCACTTCAGGGAAGTTATTGGGGAGCCGTTCAGCTTGGCATATTGGGGACGCTTATTATCTTGATTGGAGGGGGGCGTAGATTTTTCGATTCAAGGATCTATGCAAAGGTATACCGAAGGTTGGGCAATGAAACGCTTTTGAAAATAGAAGAAAACCAATCTTCCGTCAAAACCGCAAGATTGGGCATGATCAATGAGATTGTTGAGTTTTTGGAAAACTCCTTTCCCGTGTTGATTTCCAATAGTATTGCAATGATAGGCGTAGTCATCATCTTGGCAAGTTTAAATACCCAAGTATTTATAACCGGTCTTGTAGCCACGTTTTTCGTTTTTCTCATTTATTTCCTGACCCGAAAAAGAACCACCTATTTAAATAGCGCATACAACAACGAGTTTGAGAAGCAGGTAAATGTTATCACGACGAACAATAAAGGATTATTGGCATCCCATCTAAAAAACATGATGAAATGGAATATTAAACTATCGGATTTGGAAGTGTTTAACTTTTCAATTTCATGGCTTGTGCTCATGGGGTTTTTGGTACTCTCCATAGTTCTGTCCGTAAGTGCGGGCAATGTGGCATACGGGGCCCTATTTTCGCTAATCATCTATGTTTTTCAATATATAGAAAGTGTAATTACCCTACCGGTGTTTTACCAAAATTGGTTACGACTAAAGGAAATAAAGTGGCGATTGGAAAATCTATGAGTATTTGTGTTCGGAACAGCATATGGCCTGAGCGATCACGGGAGCGTCCGGGCCAACTTTTTATTCGAAGTTCTCCCGCTCATAAACGATAGTAAGATTTTTATATTCTTCCTGAAGTTGTATAGCAAGTGTATCACCGATATGGGTTTTCCAGAGATAAATGCTTTTTAGCTTACCAAGTTTGGGAAGCAGGTTGAGTAGTTCCCCCGAAACTTTGGTATTATATAAATTCAAGGATTCCAGATGGGTCAATTTTGATAAATGTTGAATTCCTGTGTCCGAGATAGCATTTCCGCTAAGATTCAATTTTACAAGATTTTCCAACTGCCCCAACTGTTGAAGATGCTCGTCCGTTACTCCCGAATGGCTTAGATCTAGCCAAACCAATTGTGCCTTAAGGCGCATTAACAAATCCAGGTCGGCTTGGGTGATTTCTCTTTCACTAAGGCTAAAATTGGCATCGAGAAAGTAGTTATCCCGCATTAGGCGGTTTATAATAAAACCATTGTCCGTTAGGGAATCAATAAGCATTGTATTTGGTGGCTCTACGGTTTGGCCAAAAATAGTATTCTGGTCCAACCCAAGATAGGTATTCACGGTTTCAATAATTTCCTTTTTGCTATCTAGTTCAGTGACATATCCTTTGGGCAAGGCGCCGGTAGTAATCCAAAATTCAATGATATCCACTTCTTCTTCGGTTAACGGTCTTTTGCCTTCCGAGGGCATAAAATCATCATGGTCTTCGGGAAGTGCAATCCGTCTAAACAGCTCACTTGCCTCGGCATCGCCCATCGTTACCACTTCGCCACTTTCGCCTCCCTTCATTAGTTCGGTATGGGAGGTCAATAGCAATCCGCCTTTCTTTTTGCCAGGGTTGTGACAGCTAATGCATTTGGCGTCCATCATAGGCTGTACCAAATCCAAATAGATATCTGCAGAATCCAAGAGTGTCACTTTGGGTCTCGGCTCTTTCTTTGGGGGTAGACCGGCCATACCCCTGACGGGATTAGGGGCGTATTCCAACAAGTACGTAGATCCATGAGTGAGATTGCCTCCCAAATGCCCCGTATAGGTAATGGTGATGGCAACCAAAACAACCAAGGGCCATTTCACAAATGGGGTATTTTTTCCTTGCTTTTTAAAAAGGGAATAACAGGCCAATGACAATACCAGGACCATAATTCCGCTCCATTGATGCCAGAATAAGGTATCCGTATCATAATCTCCTGAAAGGGACAATAGATAACCAAAAAGAACGGCGAGAAATGCACTAATGGCGCCTAGCCCCCAAAGGTAATGGAGAAAGGGTTTTAAAGGCTGGAACTTAGGCCAACGGCTGGCAAATTGGGCAATAATGGCCAGTATCAGAAACCCAATGGGTAGATGTACCACTAGCGGATGGAATCGCCCAAAAAAAATAAGGATGTCAGAAGGATCTTCTAGAAAGCCAAAAGTGAGCATAAGGACCAACTCCATTCAGTTCTATTTAAGGGGCTTTCCCAGTAAAGGTTTTCCATTGGTGGTAAGTATTTGAAAATGGTGGACGTTATGACCGGAGTACGTCCAAACCATATTCTTATTCCTGTCGAGTTCTAAAAGTTTTATACCTTCCTTAGCCCCATAACTAGCAATGACCGTGTTGCCGTTGGGTAATCTTTGGGCACCGCATGGATCGGCCAAGGGGTCTCCCTTCAAATCGGTATTGTCCACTTTCCATACTACTTTTCCCTCCGGATCCATTTCGACGACTTTGTTGCCATGCGTAAGGGTAATTACGGTATTGCCATTTTTTAATCGGATAGCCGTAAAGGGCCAGTTTTCTCCCGCTCTTCCTCCCAAATCCTCCAAATCTGTTTGAAAAGAACATATGACTTTACCGGTATTGTCATATTCCTTGACCGCGAATGCCAATAGATGGGGAACCAGATAGTTGCCGTTTTCCAATTTTCTCGCCATACGTGTCTGCATATGTACATTATCCGTTTCCGGTAACAAAGGGACACTTTTGACCACATTTCCATGGACATCCACTTCTATTATCCTGGGCCTGGTTCCGGATTCCGTGATCATCGTGTTTCCATTTTGTAGCCGGACAGCAGTTCCCAATTCCATGGATTTTTCGGCTCTTTGAAAGGAGAAGATTACTTCTTTTTTTGTATTGAATTCCAATACCTCATCTGCCCAACAAATCAAAAGGTTTCCATTTTCCAAAATATAACCGTCCCTTGCCCCAGGTTTCCCTGAATCCCAAAGCTCTTCCCCGGCGTCGTCTATAATGCCTGTAAACTGGGGTCCGGCCAAAAAGAAGGAATGTGTTATGTCCGAGGTTTTTTGACCCATCAATAGTATGGGCAACAAAAGAAAAATGAATATTCCCTTTTTGGAAAAGTCGTGCATAGTAGTTTTTCCTTCCTTCAAAATTTCAAGCCAAAATATCCTTCATAACATGCCCATGTACATCGGTCAAGCGCATATCCCGACCTCCAAAACGAAAAGTCAATTGTTCGTGGTTAATACCCATAAGATGCATGATCGTGGCATGCATGTCGTGAATGGTTACTTCGTTTTCGATGACCCGATACCCATACTCATCCGTTTTGCCGAATATGGTACCTCCTTTCACTCCCGCCCCGGCCATCCACATACTAAAGGCCGATGGGTTGTGATCCCTTCCGTCGGTGCCTTGGGCAAAGGGAGTCCGCCCAAATTCACCTGTCCAAACCACCAAGGTGTCCTCCAACATGCCGCGGGATTTTAAATCTTTTAATAGTCCGGCAATGGGTTGGTCCACGGCATGGGCATTTCGTTCGTGTCCGTCCCTTAGATTGCTGTGTTGATCCCAGCGGTCTGCCGCTACCTTGGGACAGGTCAATTCAATAAACCGGACCCCGCGCTCTACCAAACGTCTTGCCAATAGGCACTGGGCCGCATAACCCCGGGTATGGGGATCATCGGAATCGAATCCATATAACTTTTTGGTGGCCTTGGATTCTTCCTTGAACTCTGTCAATTCGGGAATGGAAGACTGCATTTTATAGGCCAGCTCGTAATTGGAAATAGCCGATTCCACAGCATCCGCCTCTCCCATTTTTCCAATGAGGCTGTTGTCCAGTTGTTTGATAAACTGCAATTTTTCTTCCTGTAGATTATTGACCTTTTCCAAGGGCTTGATATTGGCTACAGGTTCTGCCCCGGCCCTTAAGATGGAAGCCTGATAGGAAGCCGGTAAAAAGCCGTTCTTAAAATTGTCCAGGCCGCCGGGAGGAATCAGACCACCATCCAAAACCACATACCCTGGAATATTCCTGTTCTCGCTTCCCAAACCATACGTCATCCAAGATCCCATACTGGGCCGTCCTTGAATACCACTACCGGTATGTAAAAAATAATTGGCATTGGTATGTTCGGGAAAATTGGAAGTCATAGATCGGATCAAGGCAATATCATCTACACAAGTAGCGATATGGGGAAACAGTGAACTTACAGGCATACCGCATTCACCATACTGCTTGAATTCCCATGGACTTTTTAAAATCTTTCCAACATTATCGAATTGTGTGGCATCTACCTTGAACTTTTTTCTGGGATCTTGACCATTTTCCTTGGCAAGTCGAGGTTTGGGGTCGAATGAATCTACTTGGGATACCCCACCGTCCATATACAAAAAGATGATGTTTTTGGCTTTGGGCATATAATGGGCCCCAAGGTATAGATCGGTATCGGCAGCACTAGTTTTGGGCCGATCACAACCAAAAGGCAAAACCCCGAACATGCTGGTAAAGGCAAGGGCACCAAACCCTCCCTTACATATTCCGAGCATTTCTCGGCGAGACAGGGGGCGTTGCATAAAATTATGGTATCGGCTCATTAGATCAAGTATATAAATTCTTTTAGATTAAATATGCTATGGCAGAAATCCTTCCAGATTAAGATCTCGTTGTCCGTATCAGTTTCCGTAGATTCCATTTTCCGCAGTCCGCTTATAAATTGTTGTGCTTTGCGTATTTCCTCTGGATTAGGTTTTCTAGAAAAGGTCCGCATATAGATCCATTCGATTTTTTGATCGAAGGTCAGTTCTTTTTGGGCGAGTAGTTTCTCTGCCATAATCCCTGCCTGCTGTGCTATAAAAGGATCGTTCATTAAAGTTAACGATTGTGCCGGCACATTGGTTACATTGCGATTGCCAAAGGTGCTAAACGGAATGGGACGATCAAAAGTGACCATCATGGGCTCCAGGAAATTTCGGCGAACTTCCTGATAAATGCTTCTTCTCCCGGCGCCATCCATGGGACCGGACTGGCTTGGCCTTCCTCTGCCTTGCATAAACTCGGTAAGATAGGTCTTTACGGGAGGGCCGTACATAGTAGAATCCAAACTTCCTGAAACGGCCAGAACACCATCGCGAATTGCCTCGGCCTCCAATCGCCTCACCGGGAAGGAAGCCAGATAAATATTATTCGGGTCCTTGTTGGTGAGCTCTTCATTGCGGGCCGTACCTCTCTTGAATGTTTCGGAAGTTACAATACTACGGACCATCTTTTTTATGGACCATCCTTCCTTTTGGAAGGTAATAGCCAGATAGTCCAACAGTTCGGGATGGGAAGGCAATTTGCCCTGTAATCCGAAATTATCAACCGTCTCCACGATGCCCTTACCAAAAAGATGATGCCAAATACGATTGACCATTACCCGAGCTGTTAAAGGATTGTCCTCGCTCAACATGGTTTCGGCCAATTCCAATCGTCCGCTTCCTTTTGATGTAAAGGGGACATCGCCCAAAGGTAGTGCGGACAAGAATCGTCTGGGAATATCGCCCTCCAGAAGATCGTTATGGTCACCCCTATTAAATACGGGACTATTGATGCCAAAACCATCGGTAATGCCGTAGAAGAAAGAACCACCCTCTATATTCTTGATTAGTTGGTAACTACTGTCCAAAGCGGTGGCTAATTGCGGAAACTCTGAGGGAAGCTTTCCTTCCGCAAGTCTTTGATTCAGCCCATTGACCAAATTCGCCGAAAGTTCCAGGGTGGCCCAATTTTCTTTTTTTACGGGCTTCGCAATCGGCTGTTTCATTTCAACAGGCCATTCCGAAGTATAGGTAATGGCGTACTGGGCTTCAATAAAGGCATCCTTGGGCAAGTTATAATGATGACCTTTATAGCCACCTGGAAGAATTTCGATATAGGCCTTGTGGCCCTTCCACGGACTGATATCAAAAACGTAATTGTTCCAGGATTTGGAATTAATCTGCTGCTCTAGCTCTCCGTAGATAGGGTCTTGGATCAATTGAAAATTATCAATGATGATACGGATAGTACTGTTGGCACCTCGGGCCCTTATCCCGATGTAATCGGTGTCCAGAATAAAATTGGGAGATTGTAGGGAGCCGAATACTCCAGTGCCCAAAGTTTTGCTGGAGGCTCTGCCTTTATCCAACCCTAATAATTTTTCAGAGGTCCTATCCACCAAAGGATTTCCCAAGGTAGTTCGTTCCCCAAAGGCGAGACCGTTTGTGAGCCATCTATCAAAACCGGAATTTCTGAAATCGCCGATAATTGTATAAGGCGCATCCAGGGGCGAATTTTGCCTTTGCGATTCCCTTGAAGCGGTTATTTCCTGTAGGTCTTTTTCTGACCAGGAATCGGCTACAATTTTTCGCATATAGCGATTCAAATCCTGAACTTGCTTGGCGGTTTGCCCAGTGGTCATCGAAACGTCGGCAATGGGTGTAAAGCGCGTACTTTCCATAATACCGTAAAAGGCATAATAATCGGCCGCCGTTATCGGGTCGAACTTATGATCATGGCACTTTGCACAGGAAACGGTTAGACCTTGAAAGGTCTTACTGGTCACATCTATCATGTTGTCAATGCGATCCGCTTCTTCCTTTTTGATATCCACCGGACTATGTTTGCCTTCGCCCATCACATAAAATGCTGTTCCCAAGGGCGATTCGGAAATGCCGGTTTCCTTGTTTTCACGGGACTCCTCTAATAAATCCCCGGCCAAATGCTCCGTTAAAAGTTGGTCATAGGGCACATCTTCGTTGAAGGCACGTATGAGGTAATCGCGATACTTATAGGCCCCTACAATAGGATAATCAAATTCATGGCCCTTGGTCTCTGCATAACGGACAAGGTCCATCCAATGGCGGGCCCAGCGTTCGCCGTAGCCTTTTGAATTTAAGTAACGATCTACCATGCTTCCATAAGCATCACTGGAAGTATCAGCAACAAAACGCTTTACATCCTCAGGTGATGGTGGGAGACCGGTCAGCAGATAGGACACTCTTCGAATGAGGGTATTTTTATCGGCCTTGGAGGTCTTGGATAAACCTTTTTGCCGTAGTCGCATATGAATCAATGAATCAATTGCATTGCTATTGTTAGGGGCAATCCCGGTTTCTGGTTTTATAAATGCCCAATGCGGTTTCCATTCGGCGCCTTGATCGATCCATTTTTCCAATAATGCCTTTTCCCGTTCGGTCAGTTTGTAATTGGAATCCGGGGGAGGCATTACCAGGTCTTCAGCTTCGTGATTGATCCGATAGATCAATTGACTTTTTGAAGGTTTTCCAGGAACTATGGCATGGCCACCTTCCTTTAGGGCCGCTGTAGCCCCTTCATAAGTGTCCAGTCTCAGCTCCGCTTTTCTTCCGCTTGCGTCGGGGCCGTGGCATAAATAACAATTTTGTACCAAAATAGGTCGGATATGAAAATTGAAATCCACGGTTTCCGGTAATGGCTCAGAAAATTGTCGGTTATCGCCACAGGAAGATATCAGGACACAAACGAACCCGATCGCGATTACGATATTTCTTTTTTGGGAGAACACCATTCCAACTTTTTACAGGCTTCCCATCAAATATAAAGATTAAAATATTAGGATTCCATTGTACAGTGTGGCCAGGATGTTACTTTCCTAACATTGGTACAAAGAAAGGAGCCCGTTTTAATAACCCAACCAAGAGTAGTCGAAATACCGGGATGTTGTAGGGGCACTGTTCGCAAAGTCTATTTTCGCCTGCTCCAAATTTCATACATGGGTTCGCCCTTACTATTCTTGCCTGTGTGATGCCAATCCACATCCTTGATTTCATAGTCGAATTTTAGGGATGCCCCGACACGGGAGTTGTCCCTGGAAAAATACTCAATGTTCTCCGTATAAATGCCATCTTTAGAGGAAAAGGAACCACCACCCGTACCAAAGAATTTCATGGTCTCCGTGTTGTAGGCAATCCATTGAAAACGATCGCCCTGAAGATACTTTAAGGTCTTTCTGGGATTTTCCTCACCGCGTCGTTCTTGTCCGTTATCCGGCCCACGTGTGGCAAAAAGCCATGGGCCGTCCAAATCCTGTCGCGATTCCTTGGAAGCGATAAAGTGCAATGTTTTACCATTTTTTAAGGTCAGCTTTTCCCCTTCTTGCGAATACGCCAGGGTTAGCTCGGTGAGACCATCCGCTTCGTAGTTGGAATTAAATTCAAGCTTTACCTTAAGAATATTGCCTTCGGTAGTGTAGAACCCACCTAAAGTTTTGATAAATTTTGCAGGAGACTTTTCATAAATAGAATGGATCAGATAATTCCCATTTGTTTTTAGTTCATGATGCACATTGTCCATACTGGTATGATAAATACCCGGGGCAATTTGTCCGGTAGCGGACCACGCTGTTATTAACAAGCAAATACTCAATATTTTTTGTGCCAGTTTCATTTTTCTCGATTTAGAGTTATGTAGAAAACAATCTTAGATATATACGCCATCACCCTAAAAGCAAAGTACGAAAGAATTATCAAATTTTTAAGTGGTGTGGATAGAAAAGTCACCTATGTTAAGCTTTTGATCTTTTATGTTTTCCACTGCAATTCCCCGACAAGAATGCCATAAATTTACAGCTTCAATAACACAGATTCATGAATAAAGCAGTTTATATTGCAACCACACAGCCCAAAAGCGGTAAGTCCATCGTTTCCCTAGGTCTTATGCAGGTATTGCTAGGTAAGGCCGCCAAAGTGGGCTACTTCAGGCCCATTATCGATGACTTTGGCCCTGGTAAAATGGACAATCATATTGAAACTGTACTGTCCTATTTCAATTTGGATCTGGATCATGATGATGCCTATGCGTATACCCGTAGCGATGTGGTAAAAAAGTTGAATAGGGACAAAGAAGATGAGGTGCTGGACAAGATTATTGAAAAGTACAAGGCCATTGAAGATCGTTTTGATTTTGTCCTTGTAGAAGGCACGGATTTTACGGGAGAAGGCGGTATTATCGAATGGGACATAAATGTTTTAATGGCCAAAAACCTTGGTATTCCAACCATAATTGTGACCAGTGGAGTTGGTAAGACCTTGGATGAATTCATTGGGGACATGTATTTGGCCTATGATTCGTTCAAGGAACAAGAAGTTGAGGTATTGATGATGGTTGCCAATAAGATACAACCTGAGAACATAGCATTGGTTACGGATGCCCTTAAAAAGGATCTACCCGAAGCGGTCTTGATCGGGGCTATTCCCCTAAATCCTGTTTTAGGAAACCCCACCATTAAGGAAATCGTGGACGAACTGGATGGAGAGGTTTTATTCGGGGCGTCCTATTTAAACAATCAGGCAGGACATTTTGGGGTAGGAGCCATGCAGTTGCGGAACTATCTGACTCATATGAGGGAAGATGCACTTGTCATTACTCCGGGGGATAGGGCGGATATCATCCTGGGGGCTTTACAGGCGCATATCTCCTCCAACTATCCGACGGTCTCCGGCATCATCCTAACTGGAGGGCTAAAGCCGGAGGAACCAATTACAAAACTTATTCAGGGACTTTCAGAAATAGTGCCGATTATTTCGGTAAAGGAGGGAACTTTTCACATCACAAACCGAATAGGGGCGATAACACCTAAGATTTATGCCAAGAACACCAAAAAGATAACCACTTCCA
The DNA here is from genome assembly GCF_028285715.1 of Ulvibacterium sp. Taxonomy (GTDB): domain Bacteria; phylum Bacteroidota; class Bacteroidia; order Flavobacteriales; family Flavobacteriaceae; genus Ulvibacterium. The sequence continues at coordinate 194,756 of NZ_JANQOO010000010.1, read as the reverse complement.
TTCAAGATTTTGCAAAATTCACACCAGAACTGGAGCTTTCAGAGCGTTTGGTAACCTTTTCTTCCAATGGAATCACCCCGAGAATGTTTCAGTACAATATTGTGAAAAAGGCCCAGGCGAACAAAAAACATATTGTACTACCGGAAGGAACAGACGAACGCATTCTCAAAGCGGCTCAGGAATTATTGGATAACAATGCCGTTGATATCACTTTATTGGGGAATGTTGCGCATATCAAGGAAAAAATAGTTCAATTGGATTTGGCATTGGACATATCCCGGATTTCCATTATTGACCCGGCCAGAGCCGAAAATTTTGATGAATACGTGGATACACTGTATGAGTTGCGCAAACATAAAAACTTGAACCGTACCATGGCGCGCGATCTGATGACCGATGTTTCCTATTTTGGAACCATGATGGTCTACAAAGGCCATGCCGATGGGATGGTCTCCGGTGCAGTACATACTACCCAGCATACCATACGGCCTGCCCTACAATTCGTAAAGACTTTGCCGGGTGTTTCTCTGGTATCTTCGGTCTTTTTTATGTGCCTTCCCAATCGCGTAGTAGTTTTTGGTGATTGTGCCATCAATCCAAACCCAACTGCCGAGCAACTATCGGAGATTGCCATTTCCTCGGCCGAATCGGGCTTGGCCTTCGGTATAGAACCCAAAATAGCGATGTTGTCCTATTCGTCTGGGAGTTCAGGGGCAGGTGAGGATGTGGAACGGGTACGCCAGGCTACTGAACTTGTTCGAAAGAAACGTCCAGATCTTAAAATTGAGGGCCCAATCCAATATGATGCCGCGGTAGATCTACAAGTGGGTAAAAGCAAACTTCCGGATTCCGATGTTGCGGGACAGGCAACTATATTTATTTTCCCCGACCTCAATACTGGGAACAATACCTATAAGGCGGTACAAAGGGAGACAGGTGCCTTGGCCATAGGGCCCATATTGCAAGGGCTTAAAAAACCTGTAAACGACCTGAGTCGAGGTTGTACCACCGAGGACGTCGTTAATACCGTTATCATTACAGCCATTCAAGCACAGACCATGTAAATCAAAGAAAATAAAATCTGCCGTAACCGTTCTACCCTACCATATGCCGTAAAGAATACTACTATCTTTAGCCTATGAACATTCTAATTCTAAACTCCGGAAGCTCATCCATAAAATTCCAGCTGATACAAATGCCTTCGGAACATGTTACTTGTTCTGGAATCGTGGAGCGCATTGGTTTGGAAGAGGCTACTTTAACGTACAAGGGTAATGGTAAGACCTTACATTATGTGGATGCCATAAAGAGCCATAAACTGGGACTGCAGAGAATTCTGGATATCCTTTTGGACGCTGAAAATGGAGCCATCAATGATATCGAAGAAATTGATGTGGTAGGGCATAGGGTAGTTCATGGAGGAGATTCCTTTGCCAAGACCACTTGGGTTACCGATACGGTAAAAAAAGAAATCCGGGAATTTTCTGCTTTGGCACCTTTGCATAATCCCCATAATTTGGAAGGAATTCAAATTGCCGAACAATTGTTCCCAAAAGCCAGGCAAGTTGCGGTTTTCGATACGGCTTTCCATCAAACAATTCCCGTTAAGGCGCACAAGTATGGCATTCCCAACAGGTTTTATACAGATTACGGCATCCGGTCCTATGGATTCCATGGCACCAGTCATAAATATGTTTCCGAAAAGGCGATTGAATATTTAAAAAAAGAAGAATCCAAAATAATTACGATTCATCTTGGAAATGGATGTAGTATCACTGCTGTGGCCGATGGTAAGAGCGTTGACCATAGTCTGGGTTTTGCCCCTTCCAATGGACTTCTTATGGGTTCCCGAAGTGGGGATATAGACCATGCCCTCATTTTTTACCTGGTGAACACATTAGGGCATTCGCTAGATGAGGTAAACCGTATACTGAATGCGGAAAGTGGCATGTTGGGCCTTACCGGATATAGTGATTTGAGGGACATTCAGGCGAAGGCCGAAAATGGGGATACGGATTGCCAAATTGCGCTGGAAATGAATGCTTATCGCATTAAAAAATACATTGGGGCGTATGCAGCTGCTATGAATGGTTTGGATGCCATTGTGTTCACAGCGGGTATCGGTGAAAACTCCAGTGTCTTGCGGAAACTTGTTTGCACGGACATGTCCTATCTCGGCATTGTCCTGGACGACTATAAAAATGACATGGGCCCGGCTCCAATACGGGAAATAAACAAGAATTCCTCCAAAATCAAGATTCTGGTCATTGCCACAAATGAGGAATTGGAAATCGCTAAGCAGACCTTTGGACTGTGTTCCGGGGTCTGAAATCCTTCAAGAATTTGAAGGGACTTCTTTTTAGGACACTATTGCTACAAGCCTGATTTTTGCTTAACTTTTGGACACGTAATCATGGACAACCTAAAAAGAGTCATCGTAGATTTCAAAAAACTGACCCCAGAAGTACTCAAACTTTTGGTGGACAAATATCCCGATGGGTACGATGATCGCAATATCATTACTTTTAAAAATGCCAGAGGCCAACGTATTGAAGCAGTGGAAGTTATTGATGGTAGCACCAAGTATTTGGTGAAAATCAGTGCCAAACTGGAGTATACCATGGAAAACTACGATGAGGATGATTATGAGGATTTTGCCGCGGATGATCCCACTGCCGTAGTAGATCCCAAAGAGATGCTGGAAGAAGAAGATGAGGACTAGGCTTTTAAATTCCCCAACATGTCCTTTGTTGTCTTGTTCAAATCAAAGAGAGGTTTCCAGCCCCAGTCCTTTCTAGCCTGGGAATCATCGATACTGTTGGGCCAAGAATCCGCGATGGCCTGTCTAAAATCGGGCTCATAAAAAATTTCGAACTCCGGAATGTGTTCCTTGATGTTTTGGGCAATTTCCTTTGGGGAAAAGCTCATGGCCGATAGGTTATAGGACGAACGTATCCCTATTTTTTCCATGTCGGTTGCCATAAGCTGTTGGGTGGCCCGTATGGCATCGTCCATGAACATCATAGGGAGTTTAGTGTCCTTGTTTAGGAAACAGCTATAGGCACCTTCGGTCAAGGCCTTGTGATAAATCTCTACGGCGTAGTCCGTGGTTCCCCCGCCAGGTTGGGTCTTCCAACTAATTAGTCCTGGGTAGCGAAGACTGCGAACGTCCACTCCAAATTTGTGATGATAATAGTTGCACCAACGCTCGCCGGACTGCTTGCTTATACCATAGACCGTACTGGGCTCCATTATCGTGTTTTGAGGAGTGTTAGTCTTTGGGGTGCTGGGACCAAAGACCGCAATGCTGGATGGCCAGAAGATTCTTTTTATCTTTTTATCCTTGGCAAGGTTCAGAACATTAAATAGGGAGTTCATATTAAGGTTCCAGGCCCGTTCCGGGAATTTCTCCGCTGTTGCACTGAGCATGGCGGCCATAAGATAAACTTCATCTATTTCATAATAGGCAATAACTTCCTCCAATGCATCGTAGTCAGTAGCATCCAATAATTCAAAAGAACCCGAGTCCATCAAATTTTCGTTTCCTTCCCTGATGTCACTGGCAATTACGGATTCATTTCCGTAGGTTTCCCTTAGGTTTAAGGTAAGTTCAGTGCCTATCTGACCGCAGGCTCCTAGAATAAGTATGGACTTGTGCATTTAAAATGAAGTTAAAGGGATATGGGGGTAAAGATAACCGATTCTAAAATTTGTACATTCGCGTTATGCAAAAATTCTTCGCTTTGGGAGTTATGGTCCTAGTGCTTATTTCTTGTGGGTCCGGCGATAAAAAGGAGGGGGAAACGGATTCTTCCGTGTTTGATATATCCACGGAAAAATGGCCAAAAAAGACACCAATAAACTCTAAGGCAATGGATATTTTGAAAAGCTGGCCTGAATTTAACGCGCTTGAAACCAGTTTTGATGCCCTCTATTCAATCGAGAACAAAGAAGACCTTAAACTGGTCATTGAAGACTTGATTGAAAAGCAAAATCTATTGGCTGATTCAAAATATCCCGAATTTTTTGATATTTCCCAGGTAAGGAGCAGGCAAAAAGTATTTAAAACCTATGTCTTAAAGGCCAAGGACTATTTAGAATTCCAACAGGACCCCCAAGAACCGACCTTAGAGATGATCGATGCCTACAATATATTTCGGGATCACTTCAATATCATAATTAACAGTACCCTAGACACCAAACTTATTTTGGAAGACGAATAGGGGACGGTTTGTTCTATGGTTTTTGAAGGTTATTTGGATTAAAGTCATGCCGAATTCACTGCTTTTCATTCCGGATATTTCCGGTTTTACCAAATTTGTCCAGACAACGGAGGTAGAACATAGCCAACATGTGATTTCCGAACTGTTGGAAGTACTTATTGATGCCAATACCCAGGATATGGAATTGGTTGAAATAGAGGGCGACGCCCTATTCTTTTATAAGGAGGGAGAAATACCTTCACAGGAGCGATTGTTGGCCCAAATAGAAACCATTTTCACCGCGTTTTATAGTCATTTGAAGTTGTTGGAAAAAAATAGAATATGCCCCTGTAATGCCTGTGCCACGGCACCCAACCTTCAACTTAAGATAGTCGCGCACTGCGGAGAGCTACAATATATTGCTGTAAAGGGAAACAGAAAGCCATTTGGACAACAAGTAATAGAGGCCCATCGCTTGCTAAAAAATTCTATCGATAGTGATAATTATGTATTGGTCAGTAAAAAGCTGGCCAAGGAAATAGAGTTACCGATCTATTACTACAGCAAGGTTTTTAGGTTTAAGGAAGGGAAGGACGACTATGATGGTAAGGAAGTAGAATACATCTATGCGTTGATCGATCGTGAAAAACTGAGCTTGAATACATATTCCCAGGCTAAGAAAGTTGTTTTTGACAGACCACCCAACCTGACTTTTGATAAACAATTTCCGGTTTCGGCTACGGAACTCATGGAGTATATTACCAATTATAAATACCGCCATGAATGGGTGAAGGGGGTGGATGATTTCGTTTTTAATGAAAATGAGGTCACACGACTGGGAACAGAGCATGTATGTGTCATTAACGGAAAGCATTTAAATTTTATTACCGTCACCAAAGAAGTAGATCCCGAGGTACTGGTCTATGGCGAGATGACAACAAGCCCCCCGCCCTTGGATGCCTTGTATCAATTTTATAGTATTACCCCTACTTCACAAACCTCGTGTAACCTGAGGAGCGAAGTATATTGGGAAGCCAAGTCGCCCTTGAAAAAATTGATTGTTTTTCTTTTTGTCCGCCGGGTCTTCAAGAAAAATACACTACAGGCCTTGGATGGACTCTACCGATTTGTTAAGGCCAAACCCTTACTAACCTAGTTTTAAGGCTTGCTGTCCAAATAGGAACCAAGGTTACCCAAGGCATCGTTCCAGAAATGCTCGTAAAACTTAAGCCATTGGTTTACTTCTTTAAGCGGTCTTGCATTTGCATAGCAATAACGTTCCCTACCTTTGGTATTGATTTCCACCAATCCAGCTTCCTCTAAAGTCTTCAAATGCTTGGTAATCCCTTGTCGGCTAATTTCAAATTGACCGGAAATTTGGGTGATGGGCATTGCGGTAGCCGCTAAGATCAAGGCGTGAAAGATTTCACGCCTTGTCGGGTCGGCTATGGCCTTTAGAATTGTCGTAATCTTATCCTGCATGGACTTCCTGTATTAGATACTTGGAAAGTTCAGATATGCAATTATCCCATCCGGCATTAAAACTAGTGAACATTTGTACGGCACTATCACCTGGATATTTGGATATTCCCGAGTGCTCCAAATACAGCTTGGTCTTTCCCTCCATTTCATTCAATTCCCATTTAACCGTGGTTTCGGTATTTGTATTTTGGACAATCCAAGTATACACCAATGTATACGGATCCGCCGCTTTTACAACTCCCGTTATTTGGGTACACCCATGCTCCTCATCTGCGGTAAAAGTGTAGTTGTACCCGATTTCTGCCTTAAAATCGGCATTGATGAACCAAGCGGAGATTTCCTCCGCCTTGGAAATCGCATTCCATACTTTTTCGATGGAATGATCAAATACGTGTTCCTTTGAAATTACATCTTTCATGACTGTTCGTTTTTTTAATTAATATGCAACTATATGGTTGCAAATATAGCTAATAAATTTTAATACGCAACTTTTTGGTTGCATTTTATTTTTTTGAATCTATGGCATATCATGTAACGTTGACCCTAGGTGCGTCGTCTTATCCTCTAAAGGATTTACATGGAATTACATATCGTTGAGGATGTTTCCGTATTGATCAATGCTTTTGGCGTGGGCAATTGTTTTTTACTTTCATATGTCTATGTGATGGGAAAATCAGGGGATCTTGGTCGGAATGCACAATTACTTTCTTTTTTATTTTTCATCATTGGAGTGGTCATCTTTAATACGATACTGAATTTTACGGGTTATGGCCATGTCCTTCATGTTTTTGAGCCCATTAGCAATGCAGTTATTTGGGCTATGGCCCCTCTTTTGTATCTCTATATTAGGTCTAACGCATTTTCTGGAAAAAGGAAGGTATCCGATGCGGTTCATTTGTTGCCTTTTTATTTCATTTTATCCTTTACAATCTGGACTTTAGCCTTTCCCAATACCCCTTCAGGAAATTGGGGAACCTGGATCTTGGACCATAAAGCCATACTTTTGTTATGGAATCTGCACTTTCTTGTTTATCTATCCCTGTCCTTTTATTCACTTAAAAATTGGAAGAAGGGCAAGCGTAAACTAGCCAAGGTCATTTTTTGGAGCATTGCATCCATTTGGTTTCTTAATTTGTTGTTTCACGTATACCGAATCTTTGTCCATGAACTTTCCAGTCTTTTTTACCTCAATATCACGTTGCTTTTTACCTTTTTAATGGTGTGGGTCTCCTATCAAAAGCTTACAGGCTCTTTTGAAAGGGGAGTCGGAAAAAATTCACGAATTGGGAAAAGGGAAATAAAAAACCAGGATAGTGAGTGCGACTCCTTGATTGCGCTAATACGCGAGAAAAAGTACTATAGGGATTCCGATTTAAACATCCGAACACTCTCCCACCAATTGAATATGCCGTACCATGAATTAAGCCACCTCATTAATCAAAACTACAATAGGAATTTCAATGGGTTCATTAACAGCCTTAGAATTTCCGAAGTGGAGGAGGCCTTGCGTTCCGGGCAGCACTCCTCTTTAACCATCATGGGAATTGCCCAAAGGGCAGGTTTTAAATCAAGCTCGGTATTTTATACGGCTTTCAAAAAGGAAAAGGGAATTACCCCAAAAGCGTACATCCATCAACATAGTAAGACCTCTTAGGCTTCCCATATTCTTAATTTTCCGTAAAACTGATTTTGACCTTGGGCTCAGCCTGATTAAATTCAGCTGTTTAAAAGAACTGCCGCCAAACATCCCGAAGTTCGGATTTTACGTTGTATTGGAGTTATTCACATTCTAAGTCTTGTACGTAAGAAAATAACCGCAAATTCCTTAAATTGCTTGGATTGACTAATTCGAAATACTAAAACTAATTGTAGCACAATGAGAAGGCAAAAACTACTTTTTTATGCATGCTTTTTGGTAATTGCCCACTTGGGTATGACGCAACAAGTGAACGAAAAGACTTTTGAGGGACTTAAATTCAGGAGCTTAGGGCCGGCTTTGACTTCCGGTAGAATTGCAGATATAGCCATTCATCCTAAAAATGAAAATATTTGGTACGTAGCCGTTGGATCCGGGGGAGTTTGGAAAACGGTTAACTCCGGAACCACTTGGACCCCAATTTTTGACAAACAGATAAGTTATTCCATTGGTTGTATCACCATAGATCCCAATAATCCGCATACCGTTTGGGTCGGTACTGGCGAAAATGTTGGAGGTAGGCATGTAGGTTTCGGGGATGGGATCTACGTAAGTCATGACGATGGAAAAACATGGAAGAATATGGGGCTTAAAAAATCCGAACACCTATCAAAGATTATCATCCATCCGGAAAACTCTGACATCATCTGGGTAGCATCACAAGGACCCTTATGGAAGAAAGGAGGCGATCGCGGGATATACAAATCCATTGATGGTGGGAAAACATGGAAAAAAACATTGGGTGATGAAGAATGGACGGGAGCCACAGATTTGGTCATGGACTACACAGACCCTAACGTACTGTACGCTGCAACATGGCAGCGCCATAGAACGGTTGCCGCCTATTTGGGAGGCGGCCCCGGGTCCGGTATCCATAGAAGTACGGACGGAGGCGAGACCTGGTCAAAACTTACCGAAGGCATCCCTAAGTCTAACCTGGGTAAAATAGGTTTGGCAATTTCCCCATTTGATCCGGATGTACTCTATGCCGCCATAGAACTCGATCGGAAGAAGGGAGGCGTATTTATGTCCTCCAATAAAGGACAGTCCTGGGTCAAACAGTCGGATGCTGTATCTGGTGGAACAGGACCCCACTATTATCAGGAGCTTTTTGCATCCCCACACCAGAAGGGTAGGCTCTATCTAATGAGCAACTATACACAGGTTTCCGATAATCATGGAAAAACATTCTATACCCTTAACGAGGAAAACAAGCACGTGGACAGCCATGCCGTGGCATTCAAGGAATCCGACCCAAACTATGTGCTATTTGGTACTGATGGCGGACTCTATGAAAGCTTTGACTTGACCAAGAGTTGGCGTTTTGTAGGGAATTTGCCCATTATCCAATACTATAAAGTTGCCGTTGATGACACAGAACCTTTTTATAACATTTATGGAGGCACCCAGGACAATGGGTCCCATGGAGGTCCCAGTAGAACTAGAAGTGAGTCAGGGATACTCAACGGGGACTGGTGGATTACCCTTGGAGCGGATGGACATCAGTCCGCAGTAGAACCTGGAAACCCAAAGATTACATATGGGGAGTATCAACAGGGATGGTTATGGCGCATTGATCAAACCACCGGGGAAACCGTTTTTATACAACCTCAACCCGCTAAAGGAGAGCCTTATGAACGTTTTAATTGGGATGCCCCCATTTTGGTAAGTCCGCATAACCCCACTAGACTGTATTTCGCATCGCAACGGGTATGGCGTTCCGAAAATAGAGGAGATGAATGGACCGCCATATCAAAAGACCTGACCCGAAATCAGAATAGAATAGCCTTACCTATAATGGGTGGGCGGCAAAGTTGGGACAATGCGTGGGATGTTGATGCGATGTCCAACTACAATACCATAACTTCACTGGCAGAATCCCCAAAGCAGGAAGGCCTGCTCTATGCAGGGACGGATGATGGCATTATACAGGTGACCGATGATGGTGGTGCTACTTGGACCAAGATTGAAGTAGGAAGCATTAAAGGCATACCCGGAACAGCCTTTATAAACGATATCCGGGCGGACCTGTTCGATGCCAATATAGTTTATGCGGCTTTGGACAATCATAAGTACGGGGATTTTAGGCCGTATCTTATAAAAAGCAGTGATAAGGGTAAAACATGGGTTTCCATAAATGGGAATCTGCCCGAAAGACTTTTGACTTGGCGTTTGGTACAGGACCATGTTAAGAAAGGGCTCTTATTTGCCGCAACTGAATTTGGAATATACTTTACTTCGGATGGAGGAGCCAAATGGACTAAACTAAAGGGAGGCCTACCCACAATTTCATTTCGGGACATTACGATACAAAGGAGGGAGGATGATTTGGTAGCCGCCTCATTTGGACGAGGTTTTTATGTTCTTGATGACTTAAGTCCTCTACGAAATTTCAGTAACACCATGTTGAAAAATGAAGCTACTTTATTCCCTTCCAAACCGGCATACTGGTATATCCAAAAAGATGCGGTATATGCTCAGGGAGATTCTGAATATAAAGCCAAAAACCCGCCTTTTGGAACGGTTTTCACCTATTTTTTGCCGGAAAAGGTGAAATCGCTAAAGGAACAACGCCAGGAAAAGGAGAAGAAAGCAACTGAAATACCATTTCCCGGTTGGGATGCCCTGGAAGCTGAAAAACGTCAGGACTCGCTTGCCATTATCCTTACGATAAAGAATGAAAAGGGCGCGGTAGTGAATCGGGTAAAAGGATCAAATAAACAGGGATTTAATAGGGTAAGTTGGAACTTGAAGTACCCCAACAAAGGTGCCGTAAAACTTAAGGCGCCCGGGGTCCAAAAAGAATCCTCCAATGATGGTGTTATGGTCACCCCGGGCAATTATACCGTAACCTTGTCAAAAAGGGTGGACGGTAAAATGATCCAACTGGCAGAACCCCAAAACTTTGAAGTGGTTCCTTTGGGCCAAGGCGCATTAAAAGGAGCTTCCTATGAGGAAATCGCGGCTTTTACCAAAGAATACCACTCCTTTCAACAAGACTTGACTGCTACGAACATGGTGCTGTCTGAGAAGCTTATGCTGGTGAATGCCATGCAAAGGGCGGCGGACAAATCCGACAAATCATCGTCCGATCTCGTAAATCGTATTCACGAGGCAAGGGAACGCTTGTTGGATATTGAGAAAGAACTGAAAGGAGATCAAACCAAAGGTGAAATAGGGGAACGTTCCAATCCTACACCCCAAAATGCCAATTCTGTGGCATCCTATGCATTGAGTACTACCTATGGACCGACCGCCAATCATAGGGCTTCCTTTTTACGGGGAAAAAATCAGTTGAAAGAAATTAAATCAAAGTTGAAGACGATAACGGATACCACTTTGCCAGCGATAGAACAGGAGTTAAAGGCTATAGGTGCCCCATGGATCGAGGGACAGGGCCTTATCGAAAACTAAAACTAAACAATAAAGGCGGGTAACCCCGCCTTTATTTATTCTTTTGTTTCTGCCGCCTCTGGCGGGTTTTTCCGTGTTTCCAAGGCCTGTTTGCTCAAACTGGCCAAGTTAAAATTGGGATCTATGGCCAAGGCCTCATCGATAAGGGCCAAAGCCTCATCGATGTTATTCTTATCATTATTGTATTTGGTAAGACCTTTTAAATGGATAAAAGCCGCCTTTAAGGGAACCTCATAGGGTTGTTGTCGTTCATAAAAGGCATATTTCATATCATCCTTGGCATTGGCAATACCATATTCGATATTGGCTTCAGCTCCGGTAATATCACCGGTCTGTATTTTTAAATCGGCCATTTCGTAGGCCAGATACACATTTGGGCTTCTTTTGAACAACTCTTCAAAATGTTCCAAGGCCCGTTTAGGTTGGTTTAACGCCTTCAAGGAAATGGCCTTCACCTGTACGGCCAAATCGGAATCCGAATCCAATCTTTCTATTCCTATGGTATTCAGGGCCTGAAGATGTTGATTATCATTGGCATAGATATAGGCCAAGGTGTCTTTTCTAGCCTTTGAAGGGGATAGGACATTCAAATGTGTCATGGCATTGATTACACCATCAATATCACCCTGTAAACGCATTTCCTTGTAAAACGCTTCGTAATGCTTTTGCAATTCGGTCTTGGTTTGGGCAGTAGCCACAAAACCAATGGCAAGTACCGATACCCATATTATCTTCTTCATCTGTTATTAAATTTTGGTGGGCAAAACTATTAAAATTATTTGTAGAATCCTGTTAAGAAAACACTTAATTGTATGGTTTTGGGCAATCTAGGTATCATAAGAACAAAAAAAAGATGCCTAAGGGGCATCCTTTTTAATAATCATTATTTTCAATAATTTAGACAACCATAAGTGTCACTTCCTTGTTCGTGAAAGAGCGCAATAGTCCCGCATAGAACCCAAGGCTTTTTGAATCCTGTTCGATACATGATTTTAAAAACTCCTTTAGGTTTTTAAAAAACAAATTCACATGTAGCATGGGGAGATATAGATTTATTGTTTTCGGGTCATAACAGGTATCGTCCATGACAATGTTCATCTTTACTCGCTTTCGGTGATAGTCTATGGAGACTTCCGCCGCATTGTAGTGCTTTTTAAGTAAGGCGATATGGAATTTTTCAAATTTACTTGTCGTTTTTTGGTTGGCACAACTTTGGGAGATCAGGTTTTCTATTTCTGTCAAAATCCTCCCTTTTAGACTTGAATTTTCCATGGCAATCTTGTTTTAGATATACCTAAAGTTATGCATTTCATCGATAAGTTATTAAAAATCAGGGCTATAATTAACACAAAACACCTGTTTTTGTTGTGAAAAACGACTTTCGTGTGGCGTATCAACTATGTATCGAAGTGTTAAAACGATACTTTTTAACAAGAATAAGCTTACTGGATTGAACTTTTTTACCCCTTTTAACCGTTTCTTTGGAATACTCCGGACCGGGAATTCCTCTTTTTTTTGCTTCAACTGCATAGTACTCGGCCTTGGATGGATAATCTGGATATACGCCATTAAAGACTTCGTTCCACCAGCGCTGCTCAACAATATTTCTGAGGATATCAATACAATCATTGAGATGAATAAGATTTATAGGCGCAATGCCATTTGCCAATCCGGTTCTTCCGGAGAGCATGGTCACTGGATGCCGATTTGGCCCTATTAACCCTCCAAATCGGACGATAGTGGACCGCAATTCGTTGTCATTTCTAAAAATAGCTTCCGTTATCAAAAGCTGCCTCCCGGACTCCGTTGCGGGTTTTGGCACCGTATCCTCGGTAACCTCCCCATCGATGTTGCCATAGACCGAAGTACTGCTTACAAAGACAATTTGTTGTACGGACGATGTTTTGATGGCATTATAGAGGCCTTGTATTTTTCCGATATAATTCCCTTGGTTTCCGCCCCTTAACTTGGGAGGTACATTGATGATAAGGGAATCAACATCCTGTAAAAAATCAGAGACAGGCCCTTTGGGACCTTCTTCCGAGAGTGAAATCAAATATGGACGAATACCTGCTTCTGCCAATGAGGATAACTTCTCTTTTGAGGTAGTACTCCCATGTACTGTGTATCCTATGTTCAGAAAGGACTTTGCCAAGGGCAAGCCTAGCCACCCGCAACCTATTATGGCGATAGATTTACTCAAACCGTAACTTTTGTATGACTAATATAGCATCGTTACGTACAAATGGCATGGAATAATATCATTTTTTGGGTTTTTTGTTTTCGGATAAAATGCCCTCGCACCCTCGGAATAAGGGGTTAAGCCCAGGTAAAGCCCTAATAAATGCCCAAAACCAGTAATAAGAGGATAATGGTGGGAGCGTATTTTTTTATTATAAAGGTGATGCCCTAAAAGTATAAATTTTGAAGGTTTGCTGTATTTTGGCGGATTTATTTAGGTAATTCGCAAAAATTAACTATATTTAAGATTAACCTGAATTGATTCGAGGCAGGTAAAAAACCAAATAATTATGGGAATAAAAAGTTTTCAGGGGATTCGTAGGTCTTCCAAAAAGGAGTTTGATGCCCCAATCCTAGTAACCGATTATATGTCCAAGAAATTGGTAAACTTTTCGCCTGATCAGTCTATTTTGGAGGTCATGGAGGCGTTTGCCAAACACAAAATCTCCGGTGGGCCCGTATTGGACGATAATGGTTTTTTGGTCGGGATTATTTCCGAGGCCGATTGTATGAAACAGATTTCCGAAAGCCGATACTTTAATCAACCTATTTTAGATAAAAGTGTCGAAAAATATATGACCAAAGAAGTTGAGACCATTCCCCATGATATGAGCATCTTTGATGCAGCGGGTGTATTCGACAAACATAACCGTCGGAGGCTACCGGTAATGAAAGATGGCATTCTTGTGGGCCAGATTAGCCGAAAGGATATTGTAATCGCGGCACTAAAACTAAGTGGTCAAAATTGGAAATAGGGAACCTTATTCCCTTTTTACGATCATATACTGCTCATTATCCAAGGGCAAATAACCCAAGTCATAGACAAAGTAATACGTAGTTCCTTTCTTTGTGGTATATAGATTGGTAATAAAGTCAAAATCAAAACCTTTATCCAATAGTCGCGTTCTTGTAGTTCTTGTTTTGCCTTCCCGCAGTGGAAAGCTATCCAAAATCCTATAATTCTTTCGCAAGCGGTTGTTGATGTTTCGAACAAGGTTCTTACTGTCCTTGTTGATTTTATTATTGTAGGCGTTACGACAGTAGTCCGAGCAGAATTTTTTATCTACCCTTCCCATAATTTCAACCCCGCATTCCAAACACTTTCTTTTCAAACTACATTCTTTTGTAATTGAATTTAACCTCCTTTTCGGTTTTGCCATCCTCGGAAATGACCACATAGAGGTTCACTTCATTGGCGTTAATTTTCTCAAAGGTAAAACCGTCAAAAAATATGCGGTTCTCCTCAACCTTTACCAATTTAAAATCCACGGTCTCGTCCTTTTCCTCCCATCCTTTTAGATTACCATGAAAGTGTTTCAGTTGAAGAAGCAAGGTCTCCCCGATTTCCTGTATATGGCCCACCTCATAAAAATTGACCTTTCCATCGGATACCAGTTTAAAGACGAACATCATGGAACCACCCAAGGGAGGGCTCCAGAATTCTTCCGTTATGCCCCCGAAAGCTTCTCCCCTCCAATGGCCTTCCATCCAAGAAACATCTTGTAAGCTGGCTTTTGGGGAGGTCCCGTTTTCTGGAAACTGCAAGGTGTTTTGTCCACTGCAGAACAGTGTAGAAAAAAGAAGGATAATTATATAGTCTCTCATAAGAAAATGATTTAGGATTAAGGTACAAATTATCCGTTTACAAATGGAGATTATATTCTATTCCACAACGATATCATATTTTTTAAGCAATCCAATGGCACCTTCTTTGGAGAATCGGGCTTTCTTTAAGCGATTTTTTTCGGGATCGATGTTAACATTACGGGCCGTTCTAAAATCGGCATTTTCCAAAACGGTTGCACTGAAGATGGCACCTTTTAGGTCGCATTCAGTGAATTGGGCATGGGCAAGGTCCGCTTGCGTAAAATCAACTTCCTCTAACGTACAATCGGCAAACTTTTGATTTTTAAGCTTCAAGTCATAGAATGAACTAAAATTTAAAATGCATTCCTGAAAACTGAATTTCATCAAAAAATCATTGCAATCCTCAAATTTAAGCCCTAGCATTTTGCAATGGGAAAAGACAACCTCCTTAAAAGTGGTATTTGCTATATTGGCATTACTTAGATTACAATCCAAGAATTCGCACTCCATGAAATTTTGGTTGTCCAAATAGCCCTTGGAAAAATCGCAACCCTCAAAAACACAATTTTCATAATCGCCTTTAGGTAAGGGACTCTGGGTATAGTTTATTCCCTTAAAAGTTTGGTCGGCTATAAAATCGTTCATTGCGAGCTTGGTGGGTTTGATTCTTTATTATTTAATTATAGGCTTCATCGCAACTGTCATTGTTTGGGTAATATTAGGGCTGGCAATCCCAACTCCTTGTAGGTTGTATTGTAATCCTCCATTTCGTCCCTCACTATGGCATCCCGCTCATTTTCGAAAATACCCCACTCCTTTAGCAAATCCCGTAAACGCACCTGGGCACCTTCGGTAACGCGAGGTTCTGCCGTATCCACATAACCTTTTAGATGCATTAATTGGGCACTGAGTTTGTTGTTAAAGTTGATGACATCTTGGAAGGTCTTTTGTTTTGGTTGGATGAGGTTCTCTTCCCAGGTATCGATACGTTTAATAAGTGAATCCCCTTTTGTTAGCAATGCATCGGCTTCTTCACGGCCTTCAAGCAATTTAGCATAATCCTTTAATTGTGATCTTGCCGATCGCATTTGGTTGACGGATTCGTGGATGTTTTTTATGGTGCTTTCAATTTTATTCAAGACATTTTGCTGCTCCGTAAAATCTGCTGAGGTGGCTTCTACTTTTGGATTCGCAAGAAGGGTAACTGGGGTTTCGGATGTTAGTGTGTCCAAGGTCAACTTTAAGATGTACTTTCCTGGGCCCACCCTGGATCCCCTATAATTTCCATAAACAAAAACCTTGTCTATAGAAGGAAGGCCATCTTTTCTAAAATTCCACGTAAACCGATTATATCCCTTTTTTGAGGGAAGCACCTGGGGTTTCGATGGGCCTCCGGGCCAGGATTTAAAATCCTTTGGTTTTTTGTTGGTTATGGTCCGTATGGTTTTTCCTTTGTACATTACTTCTAGCTTTAAATCCAGACTGTCCGCTTCCCTATCCAGGTAATAGTCAAAGGTGACGCCACTTTTTGGATTGTCCCCTAGGCCTGGAACAGGTTTTTCACTGCTTTTCCCAAACAGCAAATAGGTATCCTTAGGGGCAAAGATTTCGATAGGCTGTTTCGGTCGGGTAGCGTTCTGAATGGCGGCCAAATCATCCAATATCCAGAAGGAGCGCCCCGCGGTGGCCAACACTAGATCATTACTTTGGACAATGAGGTCGTTAATGGGAACTACGGGAAGGTTCAGTTGAAAGGTTTGCCAATTTTCACCATTGTCCCAGGAAACAAAAAGTCCGGTTTCGGTGCCGGCGTATAGAAGTCCCTTGTATTTGGGGTCTTCACGTACCACCCGTACAAAGGTATGCTCGCCGGCAATTCCATTGGTAATCTTGATCCAGGTTTTTCCATAGTCCGTGGTCTTAAAAATATAAGGTGTCAAATCCATCCACTTGTAGCGCATTACAGTGATGTAGGCCGTAGCCGGATTATGGGGAGAAACCTCAATACTATTAATGATACCCTCCCCAAGACCGGCAGGAGTCACATTTTCCCAATTTTGGCCGTCATCCTTGGTCAAATGTACCAGTCCATCATCGCTTCCGGCCCAAAGTACGCCCTTCTCGTGGGGAGATGCTACCAAATAGGATAGGGTGTTGTAGTTCTCGCCACCCGCTGCTTCATTGGTGTAGGGACCGCCCCCAGGGCCCTGCCGGTTCTTATCGTTACGGGTTAAATCCGGACTTATGACTTCCCAGCTATTTCCTTGGTCAACAGTTTTAAATACTACATTTCCAGCATGATAAATGGTATTTCTGTCATGCGGTGAACTAATAATGGGCGCGTTCCAGTTATAGCGATACTTAAAATCCTTTGGTGCAATGCTTAGCCCAAGTTCAGGATATTCCTTGATCGATTTTCCTTCGCGGGATGCACGTACCCATTTCTCGATAATACCTTGATAACATCCACCAAAAACATATTCCGGATTGTCAGGGTCAAAGGCTAGGAAGGCGCTTTCACAGCCGGCTACGGAATACCAATCCTTCCAGTCTATTCCTTCGTCATTGGTACGGCTGGCAATGGCAATGGCCGAGTTATCTTGCTGGCCTCCGTACACATTGTAGGGAACAAGATTGTCCGTAATTACACGATAAAACTGGGCAGTAGGTTGGTTTTGTTGTGTGCTCCAGCTTTTACCCCCATTATTGGAGACATTGGCTCCTCCGTCATTGGAGTTGATCATGCGCTGGTTGTTGTAAGGGTCGATCCACAAATGGTGGTTGTCCCCATGTGGGGTCGGGAGGGATGTAAAGGTTTTTCCCCCATCGATGGATTTGGTCACGGGGGCATTGAGCACATATACGACATTTTCATTTTGTGGATCGGCCAGAATTTCCATGTAATACCAGGATCGGGCAATGTTGATTCGGTCCTTATTGACTTGCTTCCAATTTTCCCCGGCATCTTCGGAGCGATAGACACCACCATTTTCCCCTTCGGCTTCAATGACCGCAAAAACAAGTTCGTTATTGGCCCGTGAAACCGAGATACCCGCTTTTCCAAATGCCTCTGGGAGACCTTCCCTAAGTTGCTTCCAACTATGGCCTCCATCCGTAGATTTATAGATTCCTGAACTAGCTCCGCCGGATTCCATGGTCCACGGATATCTTCTGTGTTCCCATAGGGCCGCATAAAGAATCAAAGGATTGGTCATATCCATGGAGAGGGAAGAAGCTCCGGTTTTGGTATTTACGAAAAGCACTTTCTCCCAAGACATCCCTCCATTAGTAGTTCGATAAATGCCACGCTCCGGAGTTTCGCCGTATTGGGCACCTTGGGCCGCCACAAAAATAATATCGGGATTGGTGGGGTGGATACTAACATCAGAAATATGCCGTGTTCTCTCCAAACCGATATGCTTCCAGGTTTTGCCGGCGTCGGTAGATTTGTAGACCCCATCGCCCATAGAGGTCATAACGCCACGGGCGGCATGCTCGCCCATACCGGCAATGACGATATTAGGATTGCTTTCAGAAACCGCAATGGCCCCCACGGTTCCTGTTTTAAGAAAACCATCTGAAATATTTTTCCAAGTAATACCGTCATCCATGGTTTTCCATATGCCGCCGCCCGTACCACCCATATAGTACGTCATAGGTTGGCCGACTACCCCGGAGCAGGCCACACTACGGCCACCTCGAAAGGGGCCTATATTACGCCATGTAAGCCCATGGAAAAGGGAATCCTGTACAACAACTTTGGGCGGTGCGGTTTTTTTGCCCCGTCTTTGTGCCTCGGCAGAAAATTGAAATAGGAATAGGGAAATCAAAAAAAACGGAAAAATCTTCATAATGTCTTTACTGTGTTGAAATTGAAAAGGCCATTATTCCGAAGGGCCTTTTATCTTATAGGGTTTTAATTCCTCAAAGAAAATGTCGTCGTTGGGGACTTCAAAATCCAATCCTTTTATGCTCATGTTGTTATCGGTCTTAAACCGTACGGTACCGAAATTGAACCAAGCATGCTTTTTGTCCCACTTAATCTCCCAAACGTCATAGTGCCAATGTTCCAGAGTGGCGGACAGCTCTCGAGTATGTTCAAATTGCATCCGTAATTTTTCGTTTATGAGGTCGATTTTAATCTCCCCATATATATCAGATTTGTACACTCCGGAATATGCCTCTAGGGATAGGGAAGGTTTGGTATTCAAAACGCGTTTTGTCTTGATATCGGTCACTCGGGAATCCTCCTTTTGTTTTTTATTCGCTCTTTCCAGATATTCGGCGGACCAATCCTTGCCGTTAATCCCCAAAAATAGATCCAGGGCATGGTAAGTGGCCGCGTGGATGGGACTTTTCATCCCATTCGTTAGCACCACTACCCCCAAATTTTCGTCAGGAATTAAAGTTACTGCCGTAATCATACCATCAAAGCCACCCGTATGGGCCACGCGCAATAGGCCATGGTAATCACTCAATCCCCACCCCAGTCCGTAGGCACTAAAATGCCGGTTCATATCATTTGTTTTGGTATGGTCTACGATAAAGTTGTTGTGGGGGGTCCAAACCATGTTTCGGGTCACGCGGGTAAGCAAGGTATCGTTGCCCAATATACCGTGGTTTAGATTAAAAATCATCCATTTGGAGACATCCTTTACGCTGGAGATAATGCCTCCGGTGGCCCCTATCTCTTCCCAATCCTCCCAAGCAATAGGAATATTGACATCATTTTCACGACCATGGGGGGTAACATAATTGCCTTTTGCCTGCAGTTCCTTGGGCGAGGTGATGGTCCTATCCATCCCTAGAGGTTGGAAAATCCGTTCCTTTACATTTTGGTTCCAACTTTTCCCGGTTATTTTTTTGATAAGCTCCCCAGCGGTGATGTACATAAGGTTGGAATACCCAAAACCGGCCCGAAAATCGAAGGCCTTCGGTAAATATTTGAACCTTCTGATAATTTCCTCGGAGGTAAGGTTGGACTTATACCAAATGACATCCCCGCTAAAGGTACCGAACCCTACCCGATGGCATAACAAATCCCGCACCGTCACCTCATTGCTCACCCAGGAATCGTAAACCTCAAAATAGGGGAGGTACTTTTTTACCTTGTCGTTCCAACCCAATTTTCCTTCCTGGACCAACATGCCCAAAATGGCCGATGTAAATGCCTTGGAATTGGAAGCGATGGCATAAAGGGTGTTCTCATTCGGCTTTTGGTTTTGGCCCACTTCCAGAACACCATAGTTTCCCGTAAAGACCAATTCCCCATCTTTAACGATGCCGATGGCGACACTGGGAACATCCCAATCTCGCATCATTTTTTGGTAATAGGCATCCAGTGCCTTAAAATCTATTTGGGGGGTCTGGCCCAAGGTCTGTACCAACGTACAGAACAGTAGGGGAATCCATAGGACGATTCTTTTCATTGGGAGGGTTTTGGTGGATTCATTTTTTCTTGGAGGTATTGGGTTCCAAGGACATTACATAGTCGTAGCTTTCATTGAGATAGGTGGCCACTTGATTCGAATCTTTGAGGACTACTTCCGGAATGAGGATATAGCCTCGCATTACGGCACCATAGGACTTATAGATCGTGGTGTTCAATTCGCTCATATACTTTTCCTGAACGTCCTTTACAAAACGGATGCCGATTTCCCCGGCCTTGTTAAGGAGCGAAAACATGTGGCCATTGGCGGAGGTATAGGGCATGGTCTTTCCCTTTCGCTCAAATCGAGGACATTTAGCTATCAATGCATCGTATAATTCCAGTCGTTGTTGCCAGGCTTCCTTAGATAGCGTACTCATAATTGCAATGTATAGATTTGACTTTCCTTTTTCTGAAATCCCAAATTTTGATAAAGTTGGTGGGCCGGTTTTCTATGGTATCCGGTAAAGAGCAGGATTTCCGAAATTCCTTTTTGCCTACCCTGCTTGATGAGGAATTCCATCAGTTTGCGACCAATACCCTTGCCCCGATGCACCTCGTCTACCACCACGTCCTCGATCCAACCCTTACGACCTGAAATTACGGAATATTCTGCCATTGCCGCAACTCCCACAATTTGATTTTCCAAGGTACAGTATGCTATGATTACCGGATTCTTTGGATTTAGAATTTCATTCAGGGAAACCGGTACCCGAACGGCATTCAACTGTTTAAAAAGGATTTGGATCCGATTTTCGGTTTTTGGGTCGATATCAGAGGGTGTTAGTAGGGATAAGTACATCGATGGTAATTTATAGGGTTGGTTATCACTGTTCTAAAAGTACGGATTTCTCTATATTTTATTCAAGGCTTTTATACAACCTGACGGGCAGACCGTTGCAGGAATTATCGTTCCGTGATTTACATTTCATCGAATAATTTCTATGTTTATTGGAAATAAAGATGTATATTCTTACATTTGATTTTTAACCTACAAAACCCCCGACACAATGAAAACGTCCCAAATCTTTCTTTTTGCCCTAATGGGCTGTGTTTCGGCCTGGAGCCAAACCAATACCTTTCCTACCTCCGGTAATGTGGGGATTGGTACTACTGCCCCAGCTTCCAACCTTCACCTTTTGGAAGATGGTAATGTTGTTTATTTAAGAGGGAATTCCTTCAGGACCTCCTCAGGTGGGTTTGGCATCCTTGGATATGGGGCTGGAGGTTCGGAATCCTCCCCTTCTGCACTTGCTGCAGGGGATAATACGCTATGGGTAAGAGGTTTTGGCTTTGACGGTACCAATTACCATAGGGTCGCCCATATGGGATTCAATGCCGAAAGTGTAGCCACGGGGGCGGTTCCTGGATATATTACGTTTCAGACAAACGCGGGCAGTGGAATTACCAACCTTGTTGAACGAATGCGAATTAGCTCCAATGGCAATGTTGGTATAGGCACCACTAACCCAGGGGCTACGTTACATGTTAACAATGGGAACAACTCCTACGGGACCATTTTGGCCAATGCTGATGAGAGCAGTTTTTCGCTTTATGCTAAAACTCTGGATACGCAACCTGCAAATATAGAATCCTTCAGGCTTGGACTTAAGTATGGGCTTGATGAGGACAATGGTTACATTTCATTTTATCGGGGAGATACAACCAGTGGTGGTTTTTTGGGCCTTGCCACAAATGGTTCGGAGAGGGTCAGGGTTTCAAAGGACGGAAATGTCGGTATAGGAACAACAAATCCAATAGCAAGGTTACAGGTAATGGGGCCGGTCGCTATAAATACTGGTACATCTGGTAATCTTGGCTCGGGGAGCGCCATAGCCATTGGCGACAGCGACACCGGACTAAAACAACAAGGGGACGGGATTTTATCAATTTATACCAACAATATTGAAAGAATGCGTATCAACCCTGGTCAAGGAAATGTTGGTATTGGGACAACGAATCCCATAGCCAAATTGCACGTACTCGGGCAGAACGCTCATTTCTTTAGTAACACAGGGGCGAACACCCTTGAAGTAGGAAGGAACACAAACGAAAAGATTTTACTGAAGACGGAGGACAACCATTTCTTTTTCGATTTGGTACAGGACTCGGACGGAAATGGCCCCCATATCATGTACTTCCGGAACCTTGCCGAAGGAACTTCTCCGGATAACGATATACGTTTCCAGACTTCTTCCACCGATAGGCTTACCATTAAGACGGATGGTAATGTAGGTATCGGCACAACTGCCCCCGACGACAAGCTCACAGTTAAGGGACGTATCCATGCCGAGGAAGTAAAAGTGGACCTTTCCGTTCCGGGGCCGGATTATGTCTTTAAGGAAGGGTATGATTTAAGGTCCTTGGAAGAAGTACAAGAACATATCCGGGAAAATGGACATCTGCCCAACATCCCCTCCGCTCAGGAAATGGAAGAGAACGGGGTGGAATTGGGGATAATGAACATGAAACTCTTGGAGAAGATAGAGGAGCTTACCCTATACACCATTGCCCAAGAGAAACGGATCCAACATCTTGAAAAGGAAAACGAGACCTTAAAGTCCATTACCGAAAGAATGGCCAAAATCGAAGCGGTATTGGAAACGAAGTAAATTGCGCTCGTCGCAAACCTTCTTTTCGATTTGTGGCTTTACGTTTGCAGGTATTTGTTCGGGATGTTCCCGGCCGTATAGTCGATGCCGAAAGCATGCCGCAACAATTTGGATACGGTTTCGGAAATAACAGTTTCGTTCCGGTGCATTTGGGGCAACAGGCCCATCATGGCATAACTTATTGGATTTACGGCGGGCATCAAGGTTTCCCAATCATGGCCCTGGCCCCAAATGAGCCCTTTGACCGTTAGTTTTAAGTCGGCGGAACGGGACAGTAGAAAGTCCAACATCTCGGCAGACTGGTTCAGGTTCTGATTTACGGTATGAAAAATTGGGGTCTGTCCGCCAAAGCCATTAGAATCGATTCCAGCTATGGCATTGACATCCGCCCCATTTTGTAATAGCACTTCCGCACAGGCCACATGATTGAATTCGGCACAAATGTGTAACAAGGTCACTTTGGACAGAGGGGTATAGGCACATTTTAGGGTGTATTTTTCATGTACAATTTCTGTATGGTCCGTAATATATGCCCGAAGTGTATCCGAGTTGTCCAACAGAACCGACAATAGAGCCTTGTCCTCAAATTCGAGTCCGAATTCCACAAATACCCGAACACATTTCTTAAATTTCGGACCACGCAAATATGCACTTATCAACTCATAGATCAAAGGCTCTCCTTTGTAGGTGTCATTTGGGGTAATACCGCTTTGGAAACAGTCCCGGATACCATCAAAGGAATGAAGTTCTATTTGACGCACGATTTCTTGTAAAGAATCCATTCGATTTAAAGATAAGCAATATATAGGTGCTTCACCTTCGTATGGTTAGGATTAGAAGCTTGCGTAGTTCTACCTAGTCTATCTTATGGCATTTTCCGATGCTTGTGAACGAGGCACATATTAGTTAATCGAAGAGAATGACGGCTTCTTGGCAATTGGTTCTATCAATTAAAGATTTTATTGGCCAAATGGTCTATCAGGGGTTTGAGAACGCCACCCAAAAGAATACATCCCAATAACCATAAGGCTATCATAAAGGGATTGGTCTGCAATACATAAATCGTTACAAAATATACCGGGGCAATCCATACCGTATAGCATATTATCTTGAACAACCATTTAAAAAAAGTCACCATCATTTTTTTAACAGGGATTCCCGAATAGGTAATTTAGTTTTTCATTCCTCTAAGAGTCCTAAAAGCTCTTCTTGGAAATCTTTGGATGCGGCATGCATTTCGGACTTATAGAGGTATTTTCTTCCTTCATACGAATAGTCCACGAATCCCTTGATGAGCGTATCCATGATGCCTGATTCAATGAGCAGCTTTATCTGTTCCTTAACCATTGGTTTCATTTTAGTCAGTCCATTCCAAGTTTTTTGAATACCCTTTGACGGTGGGTGGTATCCTTCTTCTGAACAACCTGTCCACAATGGGCCTTATGACTTCTCTTATCAGCACACCAAACAACGGCTATAACCAACCTGTTTGGAGCGTATCCTTCAAAAGGAATGGACAATTTCTTGGACGCCTTTTTTAAAAAAGGTAACGCTGTTTTTTCAGTCCTTTCGCTCGATGGTACTAATCCGGATAAACCAGTGTACAAGGCAATACGCTTCCTTTTGCACCAGTGGTTCGGAACTTAGCTAGGGACAAGCCATAAAAACATGGAATGCCTTTTAAAATGATAGGAGGGGGTGTTTTATGAATTCGCCGAAATGGAATATGGGTATTGGGAAATAAACATTCCAATCATTCAAGGGCATACACCAACAATTTGGTATTTGAAATCGTATCCGATGCAACGAATTTGAACGTTTCTTGATTTAAATATTGCAGATTGGAATTTCCAATGACTACCGCCTCATTTTCGACCAGGCAAAAAGTCAGCGGCAAATCCAACCTCGGTGTGTGGCTATCCAAGACCTTGGCCTTTACAATCTTTCCCTGTGTTGGGTCAAGGACCAATTTTCTAAAGTTGAATGTATTTGCCCTAACCCCATTTTGGATGGCATACAAATGACCTTTATAAAACTCCAATCCGTCTATTCCTTGAGATATACCCAAGGTGTCCGGGTCATTTAAAATTCTTTTTGTCGAAATATCGAGGATTCTTACACCTTTGGAAAAAGATGCGATATACAATTTGCTATTGTCGTCCGAAATGGCAATTCCATTGGGAAATTCAACTTCTGAGGACTTGAAAAATAGCTCCAAGGAATCCGTTTCAGGTTTTAGTATATAGATGGATGCGTCCTTTGAATCCGTGAGGTATAGATTTCCTTTGTCATCTTGGATGAGGTCGTTTAGGAAATGTTCCCCCGCATCGGTCACGTCATATTTTTTCAACAGTCTTTTGGTATGGATATCGAAGGTGAACAGTGATGGAAGGGAATCTTTGTACATATAATATCCGCCAAGGGCATGAAGCAGATTGCGGGTATCATCCACCAGAATCCCGACTCCCGGGGTATATCCAAATTCCCGTTCCCGTATAAAATCTTTTTGCTCTCCGGATTTTCTATCTACCTCCACTATTTTGGATTTGGCCACACTGGTCAAATAAAAGGCATCCTTCTTTTTTGAATAGGCGATTCCCTCGGGCACCAAACCCCTTTCATCCAGCACATATTCGCTCATTGTTCTTGAATCACATCCAAGAATCAAGATTAAGGTCGCTATGAGTATGCCGTATTTCATTTTTTAATACAATGAAAGTAAATCTTTGGGAGAATCAAATTTATAGAGGATTGGCACCTATATACAATATAGGACAAATAGAAATATTTCGTAAATTTAATTATGCGCTATCTGATATACATATTGTCCGCCGCAAACTTAGACCTTGCCTCTAGGAATTATTTGGCTAGGAAGTTTGCCTCAAGACCAAAAGAAGATCAAAATCACGATGAAAAGTAATGATGGGAGAAATTTTACTTGTAATAGTGGTTTTTATAGTATTTTGTCTTGTTTGCCACAGTTTTTTAAGGGGATTTGTCAAGAACAAACTTGGTTCTGATTGGCTGAAGAGCTGGGGAAACAGACTTTACTATGTGCAGGGAATACTGTTCTTTGGAACGATTGGGACCGTACTTGTGTTATATCTTTTGAAGGTATCCAATACCCTCACTTTTTAATAGCTCCCTATCTCTATGGCACCTATATACAATATGGGACAAGATGAAAATTAGAAAAAAGATAAAATGGATTTCATTCTACCCTTTAAATCGTATCTCCCATTATAAAGTTAAGGATGTAATTGTTGGATTCGAATCTAAGGAGTTGTGGCGCAATAGTTTCTATTCTATTGAAGAAGAAGTCTGACAATCTTCAATACATCCAAAAGTAGAATTTAGTAGGTTATAACTACAACCTCCGCTTACCATGCCTACTTCTACTTCTGAAATCACTACTACTTTTATTACGGTTACCGACTATAAACGCCACTACAGTAATTATAAGAAGTGCAATCCCAATAAATAAAAGCACATACGATATATCCAAAGCTCCATCAAAATCCATACCTTTAAAATACTAAAAATCTATGGGTTGACAAGGTGGTTTCCCAGTTTAAAAATCAAACATTAATCCGCCAGTACAGCCAAATAAGTCATAAAGAATTCCTACGTGTTCAAATTTAAGGAATATAACTTTTCATATGCTCTAGGTTAACCTAAAGATGGCAGCCACGCCGGTCAAAGATTAGGTCGTTAGTATTATTCTTAGGAAATTTTTAGACAATAAAATTTTTGACTAAATCTGTGTCGCTATTTTAATATTTGAACTTTTGTTTTTTGTAATTCTTTAGGAATGATATAATCAAAAATAGAACAAGCAAAGCAAAGTAAATAGTTATGTACCAATATAAATACATATGCATTTGAAATAGGAAATAAAAGGAGTAAACCACAAAAAGAAGAATAATTTTCCAAGCCCAAAGAACCAAAGAAGATATACCTATGATAGTGATTATATCTTTGGGGTCGTCTTTGTCATCATCGAGACGATAAGCCACGGAAAGAATAATGCAAGAGGATACACTAATTACAAAACACATAACAATCAATAGAGTTGCATCCAATTTTTTATAAAGTTCATGGTTCAGTAGGAATATGGAAAAATACCAAAAAGGCATAAGCAATATGCTAAACGAAATCGCTTTTAATGGCTCATTTTCAAAGAAATCTTTTATGTAGGACATAAGATTGGTTTATCTTAAATATAAGAAAACTTGGCATCTACATACATTATAGGATAAATCCTGATATTTTAAATTGGAATGTAATTAATTGATATAAAGAAACATAAAAGTTTACAAACGACTACAAACGTTTACAAACGAAAGTAAATATTTCCTAACCGAATTCTTTTTTCACAACGTTCTATGTTTGCCTTGTCGAATCAGGGAGGTTCGATGGCATTAACTGTTTTATCTTAAAAATTAGTAGTATGAACGCAATTAAAAACAAAGTACAGTTGATTGGAAACTTGGGACAAGATCCTGAAATCGTAAACTTGGAAAACGGAAGCAAGCTGGCCAAATTTTCCATTGCCACCAGTGAAAACTACAAGAATGCACAGGGTGAAAAAGTAGAGGACACCCAGTGGCACAATATTGTGGCCTGGGGCAAGACCGCGGAGATTGTGGAGAACTATCTCACCAAAGGAAAGCAAGTGGCCGTGGAAGGGAAACTCGTACATCGCTCCTACGAGACCAAGGAAGGGGAAAAGCGATACATCACCGAAGTACGCTGCAACGAGTTGCTGATGTTGGGGAAGTAGGGCTTTTGTGAGGAACAAAGTGACGAAGCAATTTGCAGGTCCTGGACTAGGACTAAACAGTTTGCTTCGCTCCGCTCGCAAAAACGTATTAGCGAGGAGTGTAGCGACGAAGCGATCTGTCCGTCCAGAATACGGGCCGGGTAGGTTGCTTCGTTATCGTAGCATTGGGATTTGGGATGAAAAGATCACATATTTATATTACGTCCAATAAAAACCGAACAGTCCTTTATGTAGGAGTCACCACTAATTTGGTGAGAAGAATTTATCAACACAAAACAAAA
Source organism: Ulvibacterium sp. (assembly GCF_028285715.1). GTDB lineage: Bacteria > Bacteroidota > Bacteroidia > Flavobacteriales > Flavobacteriaceae > Ulvibacterium. The sequence continues at coordinate 167,030 of NZ_JANQOO010000010.1, read as the reverse complement.
CACTATAAAGGATTTACCGCTCGTTACAATTGTGATAGATTGGTTTATTTTGAAGAATTCACAGATATCAAAAAGGCCATGGCGAGAGAGAAACAGCTAAAATCGGGAAATCGACAACGAAAGGAAGATTTGATTAATTCGGCGAATCCTGAATGGAATGATTTGTCCCAAGGATGGTTGTTCTATTTTGTTTAGTTTTCAGAAGGAGGCGGTCCAAAGTTTTAAGACTAGGATTGGAAAAGCTTAGCTTGGCTAAGCTTGCAAAAATATATTTTGGGGAAGGTGTTGACCAGAGGAGTTTTTGCTTTCAGAATTTAGAAATTTCACTCATTTTAAGTATAAACCTAAGAACGGCTGAATGGCGAGGTCTTCGACTGCGCTCAGACTGACATGCTTTGATGGACGGATTGCCTAACTATGCTTGGACTAACACTTTCAAAAGAATACCAGAAAATTTATTGCCCCCGTTTATCGATGACGGTCACAGGTTTTCTGCGCAATTTTGAGTACCGTAGTTTTTGAATTTCCTCGGTCGCACAAAACTCGATTTTGGGGGAGACGCGTAACTTGGATCGGAAGTGGTCCTTTATATCGTGCAAGAGCAAATCCGAAGCGTTCCGGGAGGCAATCTTAATGCCTATTTCGTCCGTGCCTATGCTGTTATGGTAAATCTCTATAACGTAGCTTTCCACCTCTTGGAAATCGTTCAATAGGTTATCCATGGCCGGAGGATAAAGCGTGGTGCCCTTGTACTTGATCATTTGTTTTTTTCGTCCTACCACGGGTCCCAACCGCAGGGTATTTCTTCCACAATCACAAGGTGAATCATGGGCCACCATGATATCCCCGGTCTTAAAGCGTACCAAGGGCATGGCCTCTACACCAAGTGTGGTAACCGTCAATTCCCCCTCGACTCCGGGAGGTAAGGGCCGATCGTTTTCATCTAGAATTTCCACGATGATCAGTTCCGGGTGATGATGCCCACCCCGTTGTTCACTACATTCCGTAAATGCCGTACTCATTTCCGTGGAGGCATAGGTAGAATAGAGTTCGATATCCCAAGCCGACTTTATCTTATTGGCGAGGACATTTAATGAAAAATCCTGGTTCCGTAGCGATTCCCCGATACAGATGGCCCCTTTGATTCCGGAGGCGTTTACATCAATATGGTGCTGCTCTGCATATCGGATAAGTTTCAACAAAAATGAAGGTACAACAATTAAGTATGTGGGTTTGAATTTCAAAATGGTATCCCATTGCAATTCCGGGATTCCCGCACCCACACGGATGATGCCTGCACCTAATTTACGGGCTCCCAAAAAATAGGCCATCCCCGCCATAAAACGCCGATCTATAGTCGTTGTCAGCTGCAAGACGTCATTTTGGGTAACACCCGCACAAGCTAGGGAAATGGCCTCATTATAGGCCAAACGATCCAAATCGGCATCGGTAAGGCCTATGGTCACCGGTTCGCCCAAGGTACCGGACGTGGTTACAAAATCAACGATCTTGTTTTTGGGAACACAGATAAAATCGTCGTTGTGGTTTTGAAGCTGCTCCTTGGTGGTAACTGGAATTTTGGCCAAGTCCGCTAACGTACCAATGGTCTTGATATCAATGGAGTAATCTTTGAAAAGTCTTTTGTAGTAAGGCGATTTTTCTTGGACATAACGCAGCGTTTCCTTTAATCTGTCTTCTTGAAATGCCTTTATCTCTTCAGGCGAAGCCTTTTCTATTTCTGGAATCATAAATGCAATCTACGCTTTATTTTTCTGATGTACCGCATTAGGTTTTCTTTATCCGGAACCGTAGTAATCTCTTTGGTAAGGGCCTGCTCAAAGGCCATAAGGGCAGCGGTGTAATATCCTTTCCGGTATTGATACCTTCCCACCAGATAATATCCTTCCCAATACTCGGGGTTGTTTTGTACCAATTCCTTTAGTACGCCCTGTTCTAGATGCCGATCATTGACCATAGCGGTCAAAACCTTGTTTTTTAAGCTGCGATATTCCTGATATTTTTTAAAGGCTTGGGTGTGTTGAAAGGAATCTTCAGGAACGGTCATGCTTTTTTCCGCGAGCGTGGTCCTTTGAAGATCGGATGCCGTCTTTTTAAAAACCTCGTCCAAGTCATAAGCAACAAATTCGCCTAATTGATAGGGATTGGTGCTTACCCAGACCAAAAGCTCTTCTGGCTTAAAGACAATACCATGATGCGCCAACAATTGGTTGAGTGCCTTTTCATTACCATACCCGATTTCCTTTCCATCCAGTCCTTGTTTGTCCCTAAGAACATCCACCGCGGAACGAACTGTGGTTTTGTTGCTGTGCCCCAATAGTTCTTCCATGCGGTCATACCGATATTGGGAGTGGCTTTCCAGAATATGCCTTTGGTTTTTTTTGTCCGCCATGTAAGCAGTACTTTGAAAATGATTGGAACAGATAAGCTGATTGGAATTTTGAACCTCGTACACCCCAAAATTTTTGGGCGATACCTCAATGACTGCTGCCTTTTTATCCCTTGCACTGCCCACAAAAATGGATTCCGAAACAAAGACTTCCCGTTTCCGGGCAATGGCCACTGCTTCCTCCAAGGTACTGGCGTATTGTAGGATTTCACGGGTCACCAAGGAAATGGGAGTCTTGGCCACTAATGGAAACTTCGATTTCCCGGCATTGATGGTAACGGTAAGGCCCTGATCGTTCATTCCGGAGACTACCCCGATCATGCCTCCCCAAGTGACCGACATAAATTTATGGCCCTCATCCGGGTTTACAAAGGCAATAATCTTCTCTTCGGCAAAATCGTCCCCAGCATAAAAATCGAAATTCCGCCCTATAAGGAGTTGACCGTCCTCCGTTTGATCTCCCCATACGGCAAAGGAGGAACAACCTACCAAGGCCAAGTCCTGTAACGCATGACCGATATCGTGGGCCCCGTGTAGGTAAAGTATACGGGGGTAGGCATCCGCAATATGCGCATAGGCATCCGATGCGTATTGGGCAATACCATAAATCTCGGTTTTGTATTCTTCCCGTATATTGAGGTACATTTTACGATTGAACCAGGCCAAAAATTTACGCAATAGGTATTGTTTGGTATTGGATGGTACCAGCTCGTTCACCTTGGTCAACAGCGCATCTTCTTGTTTATGAAAAAGCTCTTGGGTAAGGCTGCCCGTTGTAAGGCCCAATTCCAAAGGATTACCCTCTATGTATAATTCCCATAGTCCATAGTCATTTTTGGTCAAATAGCCCTTTTCAGAAAAGAAAGTGGAGTCGGATAGACGTACCCGTTCTGGAGTTTGTGCGTCATATCGACTGATATCCGGCAAATCCCTTAATGACTTGGAGACACCACAGGATATAAAGAGGAATAGTAGGGAAAATACAGGATATATGCTTCGTATGTAGCCTCGTTTTTGCATTAAAATGCCGATTTCCCATATTTTTTATTGATACGCCGTACCATTTTGTTTTCCTTGTAGTTTACCCATTTTTGACCCATAGTCCTCCGCATAATGTTTTCAAAATTTCGCATAAACAAGACATTGGAGGCTGTTTTCAACAAACGTTGCGGTTTGGTGGGCAATGCGCGCAGCGTAATGGAAAACCCTCCGGTCGTATATTTTATATAATGCCAATAGCCACTGGGCATATAGAGGGCATCCCCATGTTTCATTTCGGCCTGAATCCCTTGAACGTTCTGGAGTGCAGGATATTTTTCAAAATCAGGATTGTCCATATCAATAGTTTCCAGATTATGGACCGAGAAAGGCACCCGATACAGATATTTGGTCTGCTCGGGTTTAAAAAGAGTGACACTTTTGGTACCATGAAAATGTACATGGACCAAGTCCGCCAAATCCATATCATAATGGGCCAGCACCTTTGAGCCCTCGCCCCCAAAGAACATCACCGGCAGACGTTTGAAAAACTTTAGCCCCAAATCCGGATATTCAAAATCCTCGGCCAATTGGGGCATGCTATCCAGGATATTATAGAAAAATATGCGAAGATCTGTCGGTTCATTTTTCAACAATTCCAAATAGTCGTACAATTTCATTTCGGTCGCCGGTGCTGCCGAGTTTTGTTTGCCTTTGGTAGGCTTACTGTCGTAGAGTGGTACTATTTGGTTCCCGGCCCGCTGCTGAATATAGTCTAGGTTCCATTTCCCGTAGGCCGGCCAATCTTTGGTAAGACCCTCTATCAAAACGGGTTTTTGGGGATTGTAATAGTTTTCCAGAAAATCCTTTTTGGAAATATTTTTAACCCTGCTCACCGGAATGGTCCTAAATTTTCCCATCACACACCTATTTTAGCCGTTGTATTCTCCCTTTCATGATCTAGAATCCTATTTAACAAATAGTCCCTTCCCAAAATCTCGGAGCAAGTGACCACCCCGCTGATAGTTACCCCTAAAATGCCGTGCATGTTTAGACTTTGACCGGTAAAGAACAAGTTTCCGATTTTGGTCCTTGGGGAAATGAAGGATTTTAAAGGATAATTGACATCCTTGACATAACCGTACATAGCTCCTTGATTACTGCCAATATAATCCCTGTAGGATAGGGGCGTGGAGGTATATATGGACTGTAGACATTCCCTAATATTAGGGAATTTTTTTTCGAGCTCATTAAGGAACTTTTCGGTTTTGGTCTTCTTGAATTCTGCATAGGTCTGTCCGCGGTCATTTTTATCGGCTACGGTATTGAAGGTTTTTTCCCAAGGTTTCACTTCATCATATCGCATATAGGTAATTGCGGTCATTTGATCCGCCCAATCGTCCGTAGTTTTGCCCACTCCCATACTTACCATATAGCTTTCAGGCCAACTCTCTTGGGAATACCGATGACCTTCCCAAACTTTTAAAGGGTCTTTATAATGGTAGTAGTTGTAGTTTAAATACTTGAAGGTTTTTGGTTTTAAGACCAAATGCAGGCTAAACGCAGAGATAGTGCTTTCTATTTGCGCTATCCGATTTGAATATGATTTTCTGAACTTGTCCGCACCCACCAGTTTTAGAGTGCTCTTGGGCTCAATATTGGAAATGAACAAGTTCCCTCTTATTTGTTTTCCGTTTGCGACTTCGGCATAGGTTATTTTTTTCCCTTCATATCCAAAGTTTACCACCTCATGATGTTTATAGGCTTCACCTCCGTTTTCCTTAAGCCGTCTTATCAATAGTTTGGTAATTTGACTACCGCCATTTACACAACGATACGCACTTTCTATATAGGAGTTGACTGAAAGTGCATGGACGTAAAATGGGGTCTTGTCCGGCTCACCCGCATAAAGCAAATTTGATCCGGCCAATACGGCCCTTAATTTCGGGTCGCTGACCAAGGAATCGATACGGGCTTTGGCCGGAGTTCGGAACATCTCCTCATCATCATAATAAGGTTTGCCGTGGTTTAAATTATATAAGGGAAATTTATTACAGGTCTCCCTTAATTCCTTGCAATAGGCCGTAATGCCTTGAGCCTCCTGGGGAAACTGTGCAATCAGGGATTTCTCAAAATCCTCATATCCCTGGGCATGGGGGTATTTATTTGGATCATTATCAAAAGTAATGATATCAAAACCGTCATCAAGCTTCTTAAGCCTAAGGTCGTCATAGATACCTAGATACTTAAAATAGCGATAGAGGTTTTGCCCTTCGGAAAGTCCGCCTATGTAATGTACACCTGTATCAAAAATGGTCCTTTCCCTGACAAAGGTTTGCAAATTACCGCCGTATTGGTTGTTTTTCTCCAGAACACAGACGCTCCTTCCTTCGCGGGCCAAAATATTTGCCGCTACCAGTCCGCCCATACCACTACCGATGATTACTACATCATAATGCTCTTTCATCCTGTCCTACTTTTTGGCTATGATAAAATTATCATTTTGTGCGCTTATCGTAAAGCCGGCTTCCGTAATATTTTTCAGGGGAAGGTCCATTCCATTCTTCAATAACAGTAAGATACCAATTTCATCCAATTTTTTTTGGATAGGTTCCCAGTCCGTTGGATTTAGATCGATAAGTAGTACCTGCGCTTCATTGGCCAAGGCACCGAGAGGGGTAGAGGCCACCTGAATAGTTTTGCGATGTCCGGTAATAAAACTGTTTTTGATGATTTGTCCGATTTTTTCATTCTTGGGATACACGTGGATCTTACGGTGGGCCGAATCCAGGGCAAGTAGAAAATCCAATTGACCACAATCCTCGGAAAGATGGACAATATTTGCTTTTTTGCCAACGAAATCCATAAGCTGCTTGTAGACGGAGGTATGTTTGCTCAGATCTTGGCGAACCTCCCGGTACAATTCGTTTCCTTTAAACCGATACTCCTCCAAAACGGTCTTGTGGAAATAGGTCTCTCTCTCTATTTCCTTACGAAAGGTTAAAATGCTATCCTTAAAATAGGTGCTTATCCGTTTCGTCCTTTGGGAATAGTCTATTCCAAAATCAGGATCCTTGGTCTTGATTCGTGGTAGAATTTTAAGGGTGATACCGCCGTCCCTAATGATAAAACTCCCTTTGGGCAAAACCTCCGAGTTTCCGTGAATCAGTATTGGAAGGATATCCAACTCCAATTTTTCCGCCAAATAGAAGGCCCCTTTGTGAAAACGCCTTATTTTATTGGTTGGGGAACGGGTACCCTCTGGAAAGGTTATCAATGAAAACCCCTGGGCTACCTTTCCCCGAAGATATTCCTCCCCGTTTTCCAGTCCACTTGAAACAGGATAGGCTCCAACCAGCTTGGCGGCCCTCCCAAAAATAGGTGAGTTATAGACCCAATCGTTTACAAGAAATACAATCTTGGGATGTAGCATACCGATAGCCAGAATATCCAGAAATGAGGTGTGGTTCGAAATGAGCATGGCCGGTTTTTCAAAGGTCTCCCGATGTTCATTGATAACTTTTTTGCGCACAAAAGGATTGGTGTAGAGCACGGATTTCATCAAAAGGGATACCGCCTTATGGAACCCCAATTGTTTTTTTTCCCTACTTTTTGGAAAGAACGTCAACACAACCGCGGCGTATAGGGAAAATAAAAGTCCACCCAAACCAAAATAGCCAAAAGAGAGCGATGAATGGATCAAATATCTTAAGGAAATGGGCCTTTTTTCCCTACTTCCTATAAATAGGCGGAAGAGCATGGGCTGTATGGTGAAGGCGATCAAGACCGCAGAGAGGATACCAGTTAAGGAGACCACAGAAATAGTATACAAGGCAGGATGTTTGGCAAAAATCAGCACCCCAACACCCAAAATGGTAGTAACCACGGACAGGATAATCGAAGTTCGGTGTGTAGACAGGGCTCGCTCACCAGTGCGATATTCCGTTAGTAGACCGTTGGTCATAAAAATACTGTAATCCACGCCCAAGCCAAAAATAAAAGTAGAGATGATAATATTAAAAATGTTGAATTCCAGTTGTAAGAGCCCCATAGTACCTATGGTCAAAAACCAGGTTAGGAAAATGGGAATACTGGTCACCAAGGTGAGGGACAGGCTTCGGAAGAATAGCAACAAGAGTACTACAATGACCAATACGGAATACCCGATAAGCCGATTGAAATCGTTTTTAAGATGGCCTAAAAAGGTTTCATTCATGCCCTGGCGGTCTATAAGCACCGTTTGAGTGTTGTTCGAGAAGACTTTGCGGATATATGCCGTCTGGGAAGAATCTACCTTTATTAGGGAACTTACGGTAGTAAAACCATCTTTTGTGGAGAGGAAGTCATCCACCGAAAAGGAGTTTACTAGATCGTAATCCTCAATTTCCAAAGGTTCAAAATCCGATTGTAGTAACGTATAAAATTCATCAAAGGTATTGGGTTTAAACCCATTTTCCTGGCCGGCATCAATGAGGGAAGTGGTGACGGAACGAATATTACCATCGTTCCAAAACGTTTTCCAAAGGCCTATCTTTTCATTTTGTTCCTTTTTTGAACGGACAAGGGCGCCTATGGAACTGAAACCTAAAATTCGCCCTTCGTTTTTAAGTTGGTTCAACAAAGCGTAAACACTATCATTGGATTGTAGCACCTCCTCCTCGGAATTCCCATAACTGGTTACGTAAAGGGATTTGGCCCCGAGATCAGTGAGGGTTTCCAGGTGCTTTCTGGCATTGGCCAGTGCCACTGTTTCGTAGTTCAATTTGGCAATATCCTTGCTAAAAGTTACCGAGGCATATGTAAAAATGCTGATAATAAACAATCCGACGAGCGACCCGACGAGCCATTTATTTCGCTGAAAGTCATACGCCGCAATGGCATCCAGAAAAGTCGTCCTCTTCCTTTCGGTGGATTTCGTTGCGTAAACCTGGGGGATAAAAAGCAGCGCAAAGGCAGAGGCGCCCAAAACGCTTACTGCTGCAAAAATTCCTAAATCTTGTAGGGCTTGGGATTGCAGGAACAATAGGCATAAAAACGCCGAGGCCGTAGTAAGGCTGCTCATCAAGATTGATGGGGCAACCTCTGAATACAGACTCTTTATGGAACGGTTGTTTCTGATATGCGTGAGGATATGGAGCGAATAATCCAAAGTTACCCCGAGCAATACGGCACCTATACCCAGGGAGATACCTGAAATCTCCTTTCGAATAAAATAAAGAAGGGCTACGGACAACAACCCGCCAAAAATCGTCGGTAAAAAAAGAATTATAGGCAGGGTCAACTTCCGATAAAAGAAAATTAAAAGGATGAACAAAAGGGTCAACGCAATCCCAACGGTAAATTGAATGTCCCGTTTTATTTGTTTTGCATTGGCCACTGCTATTAAAGGTGCTCCGAAGTACTCACTCGCGGCCTTGGATTCAAACGAAAGGTTCAATACATCCCGTATGCGATACAGTTCCTTGGCAAAGGCGTCATTTTCGGAAGTCTGATTAGAGGCATAGGCGGGCGTAATAAAAAGAAGAACATTTTGCTGATCGCTACTTAGAAGGAACCCATCCTTGAGCGTAAATCCATCGGCTACTCCGAGTTGCTGCAATTTTTTTAGGGCTATATAGGACAATCCCAAAGGGTCGCGAAGCATATTCTTTTTGGCGACAATTCCTGATGGAGAAATAAGTGTTTTGTAATTTTCCCTTGTTAGGACCGTAATACTGTCCTTTTTCATTTTTTGTCGGATAACCCGATAATCCGCTTTATCTAGAAAAAGAGGTAGGTTTTCATAGACAAATTCCATGGTCCGTAGCACCTCGTCATCACCTACTTTCCCTTGGATATTTTTTATATATCCCTGGGTGTTGTTTTGAAGACTGTCCAGAAATTGGGAGGCGTATTGCGTAAGATCTTCCACGGTACCTTCCTTGCCCAGCTTTACGTTTACGATAATCTTATCCGTAAATTGGAGCGTTTTCAATACCCTTTGGTAGGCCTCGTTTTCTGAATTAACAGGGACAAGCTTAGTAATGTCCTCCTCAAATCTTATTTTGGCCGTTACGGCTAAAAGTCCCAAAAAAAGAAGCAATACTACAATAAGTCCCGACCACTTTTTTCTTCGAAAAAATTGATATGTACGGAAGAAATAACTATCCATTGTGCATGGCAATTTTTTTCCGATCAAAAATGGATAAAAAGATATAGGCCAAAAATCCGAGGGTCAAGGCTGAGAGGGTAGATAGCGTTACACTCCCTATGATATAAGTCTGTAGGTTTTTAATGATTTCAAAATTTTCATCGATCTCATTGATGGAAAAGCTCAATTCCCTACCGGTGACCCATGCTCCGGTTTGGAGACTTAAAAACAGTACAAAAGGAATAAAAGGAGGTAAACTGATGTTGGAAGCGGCAAAAGCAATGACCTTATTCAGTTTAAGCAAAAGGGCCAAAAAGATAACGATTACGGTATGAAACCCCCATAAGGGAGATAGTCCTATAAAAATACCCAATGCTATGGAAAACGCTTTCTTTTTGGGCGAATCCTGATTGTGCAAAAAGTCCTCATAAAAAAAACGTTTAAATCCTTTTTTTTTAAATCTGCGAAGAAGGTCCCTTGGCTTTATATAGACCAGGGCCACAAAGACCAACCAAGTATTCAGCACGCTAATACGGGCAAAATCGATTATTGGCCTAAAATGGGAAACCCGTTCCGGATCATCATACATAATGCTGACCGGAATATTCTTGACCGTTATGCCCTTCCAGGCTGCCCTTACTATTACCTCTATTTCGAACTCGAATTTTGGCGTATAGAATTTCATGTCCCTCAGTGCCTCCAAGGGATAGAGGCGAAATCCGCATTGCGTATCCTTGAGCCAAATACCGGTCTCTACCCAAAACCAAAAATTGGAAAACCGGTTGCCAAAACTGCTGCGACCCGGGACATCGGATTGCTGCATATTCCTGGAACCTATGAACAAAACCTTTTTTGAGGGTTCCCGTTCAAGGGCCTCGATGAAAACAGGGATATCCTTGGGAAAATGTTGGCCATCCGAATCTATGGTGATGGCAAAATGATACCCCAACTCCAAGGCTTTTTTGAAACCTATTCGCAGTGCATGGCCTTTCCCTTGATTTTTATTCAAATGAACCTGGGTCAATTCGGGATATGAGTCAAGTATTTCCCTAGTGGTATCCGTAGATCCATCGTTGATAACGATGATGTTTTTGGTGTGACTCAATATGCCATCCAACACCTTTTTTAAGGTCCTACTGTTGTTAAATGTGGGTACGACTACACAACATCTTAATTGTTGCATGGTCTCCGCTATCGATGGGATGGAAGCTGGCAAGGTAAATCCATTGAGAGCTTTCTGGTGGCAAAAAGCTAAATTCTAGACAAAGATACGGATTACCGCCCCGAAAACAATTGCTTTTCAGAGGCATCAAAAACAGAAGACTGCAAGGCATAGTTTTTTACGAACTCTCGTATTTCATCTGAGGATATCTTTGCAAAATTGTGCAGTAAAAATCCTTTGTCCTCCTCAATGCTTTCTTTGTATCCGACAACTTTGGGCGAGTTCTCCTGTACGCTTAACCGAATACATCGGATTTCTATGTTTCCAGGTTTAATAGCTGCAGCATATTCGATCAGTTCCGCCCCGGATTTAAAGAAGTTCTTCTTGTCCCTGAGCTTTTGGGCATATTTGGCTTTTAAGGTAGATACGGCTCCTTTATAGGCCACAAGAACCGCATCATCTGTTTTGGTAACCGGTGAAAGTTTCACAAAGAGTTCTTCGGTAACCTCCTCACTTTTATTGGCCTTGGGGTAGGTACTCCGCAATTCGGAAACATCCGGGGAAACCCAAGAGGTAAGGGAACATATAAGAAATACCACTAATTTCATTTAGTCTTGTATTTGAAAGGTAGCACTGAGCTTTAATGCCAAGGTATCTTGGAATGTAGTCGTATTTTTTACCTTAACCTCTCTTTCGTCACTGGAAATATTTAAAATTAGATGGAGTATATTATTCTGCTCCGGGTTTATGATGGCCATAAACTTGATGTTGGAGGAGACCTTTAAAAAAAGCTGCTTCCCCGTTGCCTTTTCCGTAAGTTCCTTAATAATCTGTATCATACATACACCGGGCATCACGGGATTTCCAGGGAAATGGCCCTTAAAGATAGGATGCTCCTTGTTCAATTGTATGGTAGTACTGGCCGTTCCTTGGTCGTACTCATAATCCTTTATGACGTAAAGTCCTTCAATCAACATCATTAGCGCAAATCAAATTTGTAGGCCACACCAAATTGAAATACGTTGTTCAACGTATTGCCCTCCCCACTGTAAAATTCCGACTCAAAATCTTCATCAAAGAGATCGATATCCAGCAATCCTTGTTTATATCGGGCTTCCAGGATTAGTCCAAAATCAAACTCATAACCTATCCCAAAAAAGAAAGAAAGGTCAAACGGAGTGATGTCTGAGTCATTACTATCGTTGATTACATTGATGAGATTATTTTCAAAATCAAAATCCAAGCTAGGGCCTACAATAAAATGGAGACCCTGATTGGGAGCAACGAAGAACTTATTGGCCAACCCCACGGATAAATAATCTATATCCAAATCCGTATCAGTGCGGATATTGGATTCTCCGCCTTGTCTGGAATACATAACTTCAGGCTGAAGGGCATAGAACCTGGAAAAACGAAAATCTGCAAAAACTGCCGCGTTAAGCCCAATTTTGTTGTCCAAAGTTGTGTTGGAAATGTTGGCACTATTGAATCCCAAGCGAATACCTGGTCTAATTTTGGTCTGGGCATGGACTATCCCGGAAAACAAAAGGAGTACGGACAAAAGGATTATTCTGTTCATTTTAAATAGCTTTTAGCCGTATGGACAGCTTAATATTGTGGTGCAAGATCTGAATATTTTTCGCAACCTCCGCATGAACGGCAGAAAATATGAAAGTGACTTTTTTCTTTTGATTTTTGGTCTGCACAATTCTTTCCAATTTTCCGGCTATAGTATGGTAGTAATGTGCCTGCTCGTCGATTTCCGTTTCAAAAACATATTCGTTTTGTGAGGCAAATGTTTTTAGAACGGGTAAATTCTCCGTAACCAATGTTCTAAAATCCTTCTTAAGCAGGTTAACAACCATTTTTTTGTTTATCTCCGGAAGAATATGATTCACGATAAAGTCACTGTCCTTGATTGAAAAGTCAAAAATGGTATTTCCCAACTCCGTAGCAAATACCACCCTATGATGTCGCGCTCCCAATTTTTTAAAGATAAGGAGACCACTGAACGTTTTTTTGTACAAATCAATATCTGCCTTGTATACATAATCCTTGTCCGGATTGGAAAAGTAGGGATTTGTTACCGATGCATTGGACGTTTCCACGGATTGGAAATTGTTGCGCTCCGGATAAGAGGCACAGGCCCAAACCAGTAGAAGGAGACTAATGGGCAAATACCGCATCGGGCAAGGATTGGTTCGTTTTTCGGTCCTTAAAAACAATACGGGTATAGTCATTGGTCGGTTCCAACATCTTTACTTCGGTCACTTCCCCATTCTCGTTAAAAGTAATGTGAAAGGCCTTGATGAATGCGGCAAAATCTTCATCTTTGGGGGCAAAATGGACCTCACTAACGCTTCCCTTTTTAAAATAATTAATGTGGAATTGGGTCCTATCGAATAAATCTCCTTTAATACTGTTTGTGATAAGCTGGTTAAGCTGTTTAAACAATTTGTTGGAACCAATATCCATATCGCTTTTGTTGCCCTCATTGTTGATATAAAGCACGTCATCCTTAAATATGACCGAATAAGCGAAGGGTTCCGTGTATTCCCATTTAACCAAATTCGGTGCCTTAAAGGAGAGCTTGCCCAAAGATTCAATGTCATTGGAAAGGAAATCCATGTGCTTGTATTGCTTAAAACTACTGGTAATCGTCTCGGTAGTATTGGAGGCCTTCTTTACTTTTGCCTCCAAGGCTTGCGCATCCGTTGCGCTCATTTCGGACTGCGCATTTGCGGTATATACCAAAATCCATAACAGATAAACAAGGTTACGCATAGGCTTTTATATTCAACAATTGATCAACGGTAACCGATTCGAAATTTTTCTTCTGCAAAATTAACAATAACCGTTCCAAAACTACCAAGGTTTTTGCGCTGGTATCATGTAATAATACGATGTCTCCTTTGCCAAGTTCATGGGTTACCCGATTTAAAATGGCATTTTCCGAAAGTGTGGTGGTGTCCAAGGAACGAACACTCCATCCAATGGATTGAAGACCCATGGCACGAATGGCTCTTTTAATGCTCGGATTGGTAACCCCAAAAGCCGGGCGATATAGTTGCATTTGCCTTCCCGTTATTTTGGCAAAGGTGGTATTTGTTTTTTGAAGCTCAGCGGTTACTTTTTTCGCTCCAAAGAATCCGAACGCATTGGAATGTGAGTAGGTATGATTGCCAATGGTATGTCCCTCGTCTATAATTTTTTTGATCAAATCCCTGTTTTGTTCCATATGTTTTCCGATACAGAAAAAGGTAGCTTTGGCATTAAATTGCTTTAAGAGTAGAAGTATCTGCGAGGTATACTCGGGATGAGGACCATCATCAAAGGTCAGGGCAATATAGTTTTCAACCACATTTGGATTGGAATTGTACGATGTAAGGTGGAAATTCCATTGTATTAAAAATGAGCCTAATACGGTAATGGTAAGAAATATACCTATAAGAATCCAATAATAAAGCCCAGAGATGTCATATAGCCAATCGACAGCTAAAAGAATAATCAAAGTGATTAGGAAAAACCGTTTTATGGATACAAATGTTAGCATCCGCGTAGCAATACAAGACTATGGTTCTCCCCTCGGTACTGGTTGTATAGTAATACGGTCCCGATTTTGGAGGGCTGAATGCCATTCAGCCTAACAGCTTCCGGAATACGTTGTGTCCGTATCATTTTTGTGGCCATCCATATCCCAAAGGAAGAGGCCGTATTGAACTCCCCGCATAAATGCTTATAATAAACCTGCGCAGTATTCTTGAGGCTTCCTTGGCTTAATAGGTTATAATACGTATCGTAATCGATGTCGCCATTATTGCCCAACACCACAATATCGATATCCTCAATTTCCAGACTATTTTCGTGTAAAAAAGATTTAAGGCCATTCTGCAATTCTTCCGCGGGAAGACTATTGTAGGCAGTTACGTCCAGAACCTGTGCATAAGTGGTTTCACTTTTTTCGTTGGAAAGCACGAAGAAACTGGCCCCTTCCCCAAAAACTGCACCTTTAGTACCGGATTCCAATAAATCCCTTGAATTGACCACATCTTTCTTAATGTGGTTGACCAACTTATGTATTTTAATGTGATGGTCGGCCAGTTCATCCACTCCACCGACCAGAATGTTTTGGGCCTCATCGTTTTCCAATTGTAGTTTGGCATCCAGTAGAGCTGATTCAAAAGAAATACTCGAATGCACATAGGTAAAATTATAGCCTTTGCATCCTATACCTAAGGCTATCTGCCCCGCAACGGTGTTATGGGTAGATTGTATAAACGATGTAGGGGTCAGGTATTCCTCGTTGTCATTTATTATCTTACTAACGAACTTTTCCGAATCCGCAATACAGCCCAAACCGGTGCCGGTAATAATGGCGTCTACATTTTCCAGATTGGCCTCTTTCAGGGCAATTTTTGAAGTGGCCACCCCCATTTTTATTCCCTTGGCCATCCTCCTGGCGGCGGCGGGAGGAATGAATTCCTTATAGTTGGGATTCATTGCGCGAATGACGTTGTCCGTATGTTCAGCGATATCCTCCAAAAAGACCGAATTGTCAAAAGTACTTTGTGCGGATATGGAGGCGACGCTATTGATGTAAACGGGTTTCATCTAGGCTTCTTTCGAAAAAATAAGTGTTGAACAATTGCCGCCAAAGCCTAAGGAGTTTGATAATACCGTATTCAGTTTCCTTTTCTTAAGCTCTGCCCGTGGCCTAAGATGAAATTCCTTCATAGGATTTTTGAAATTGAGGTTTGGGAAAATCACATTGTGCCTTAGGGCCAGGACCGAAAAAACCGCTTCTACCCCTCCGGCCGCCGCCAAGGTGTGCCCGGTATAACCCTTTGTTGAACTGAAATCGGGAACACCATTGCCAAAAACCCGTAAAAAGGCCCTGCCTTCCGAAAGGTCATTGTTGGGTGTGGCTGTACCGTGGGCGTTGATATAATCGATTTCCTCGCCTTTCAGTCCTCCAACTTTTAATGCTTTTTGCATAGCCAAGGTAGCTCCATCCCCATGCTCTGAGGAAGCTGTTTGGTGAAAGGCATCATTGGCATTGCCCCATCCTTTGACATAGGCCAGGACTTCCTTATTTTCTCTTTGTACCGACTTATCGGATTCCAGGACCAAAAAAGCGGCCGCCTCGCCCAAGTTAAGACCCTTTCTGTTTTCGTCAAAAGGGGTATTGTAGGTATCGGATTGGATCATTAGCGTCTTAAAACCGTTCAACGTGAATTTGGAAAGTCCATCTGTTCCACCTACAATTACCCTATCCAATTTCCCTGATTTTAGGAGACGCGCACCAAACAAAATAGCATTTGCAGCAGAGGAACAGGCCGTACTTATGGTCGTTACCAGGCTGTTGTGGATACCTAATTGCTCTGCAATTTTTTGGGTAGAATCCCCGGCATGATGCCCCTCAATATATTTTTGGACTTTTTTATCCTCGAAATACTTATAATAGTATTGTTCGGTCTTGTCCATGCCCCCTACCGTAGTGGCCGATACCAAGCCTGTTTTAGACGAATTTACATCCGTGATTTTTGCATCGGAAACCGCCTGCCTGGCTGCATAGGCGCCTAACAAAGCACTTCGGGAGTAATTATTGTTAGTATCGAGCCCTAGATATGCCTCCAATTCCTGATTGGTGAAATCGATTTCCCCTACCATTAAGGCATCCTTGTGGACCGTATCAATCTTTACAATTCTGGAGATTCCTTTTTTGCCTTCAACGAGGGACCTGTAGTTTTCCTCCACATTGTTGCCAATGGCAGAAATGATTCCCATACCTGTTATGGCGATACCTTTGCCCATAGTCCTAATTGAAAACGCCTTTTTACGAATGTACAAAAACGGAAGGTGAAGCGGGAAATTTATTTGGTCTTGTGTTGTGCAATATAATCCGCCATGGTTCCGACGGATTCGAAGATCTTTTTTCCTTCCTTGGGATCGGCCAATTTTATGCCATAATCCTTATCGAGCATCACAATGAGTTCTAGGGCATCTATGGAATCCAGCCCCAAACCGTCACCAAAAAGTGGATCATCGTCGGCAATTTCATCCACCGAAACATCTTCAAGATTTAACTGCTCTATGATTTTTGATTTCAACTCTTCTTTCAATGCCTCCATATGGGTCTAAAATAATCGGGTTATTTCCTCAATACTATGCAATACAGGGCCTTCTTTGCCCACTAAATATAAAAAAGCCTTGTAAACAGGTCCATCGACATCCACCCAACCGCACAGTACTTTTCTTGTTTTTTCCGTATCCAACAATCCGTTCGCGTATGAGAACAGGTGATTTGGATTAAATTCGTCAAAGATAAAAAAACTATTTTCAGAATAAAGTTTGTGCCTAATACTAATTTCTCCAATACAAATATTGGGTAAGGTATAGACAAAAATAGCTGGACTGGGATAATAATTATGGGAATCCCGGATAGATTCCCAATGCTTTCTGTCCGTATCCAGACTTGATGCCCTATTGCTTAATACAATGGCGATGTCTTCTTCGTTTTCAGGAAGAACACCTTCGTTCGTTAAAAGAATCTCCGCTGCTAAAAACCCCAACCTACTTAGGTTGTCCATTTTGAAAAACTTGGGATAATCGATATCGAAGTGGCGGTAGGCCGATTTTGTGAGTGACTTGAGGTCAGAGTGCTGCCCAGTATAAATTGTTTTCCCGTTAAGGGATATAGTATTGTCCCGGATATGGCAATAGGAAGATATACAATATTTTTTTTTCATCATTCCGCTACCTTTTTAAAAACGACAGCCGTGTTGGAACCTCCAAATCCCGAAGACGTTTTTAGGAAGGTATCCATTGGCCTGGACTCCGTTCGTCGAATGATATTGATAGGTTGTGATACTCCTATTTCCTCAAATCCCATGGATGCAATTACGGTATTCTGATGTAGGGAATGCATACCCACTATCGTTTCTAAAAGACCTGAGGCACCTAAAGTGTGGCCAAAATAGCCTTTTAAACTATTCAAGGGTGTGTTTTGGAGCTTCAACCGGTTGAAGGCAATAGCTTCCATTTCATCATTGAATTGGGTTGCCGTTCCATGTGCGGAGATGAAATCGATATCCTTAGGTTGTAATTTTGCTTCCTTTAAGGCAAGTTTTACCGCCCGGTATAGTCCCTCACCCGTTCTTGAGGGACCGGAAATATGGTTGGCGTCATTGCAAGAGGCATCGCCCAAAATGATTACGGCTTCCCGGGCAAGTTTAGTATCGTCCTTGGTAACCAAAGCACTGGTGCCTACTTCCCCGATATTGATACCCGAACGATTCTTGTCATAGGGCCTACATGGTACCGAACTCAGTGCCTGAAATGCCCTGAAGCCTGAAAGGGTAAACTTGGAGGCCAAATCGCCTCCGGTGACAAACACATGATCAAAATCGCCCTGCAGGATCATTTTTTTTGCAGTGGCAATGGCCAACAAGCCCGAAACACAAGCATTGGACAATACTATGGGATGGGTCCTAAATCCAAAAAACTCCTTCAGGACCTTTCCCAATTCAGCCAAATACGCCCGCTCTTTGGGGAACGGGTTGTCATCATCCAAAACATCTATATTGCCCTTGGTGGTGGAAATAATAAGTCCGACCCGATCGGTCAATTCAATTTTGGAGGCTTGGATAACCTTACCCAAAGAGTTCAACAACATATGTTCCAAGCGTGTAAAGATTTCTTCTTTCGCCTTGCCTCTAATGGTCTTGGGTATTTTTTCTATATTAATTTGTGAGGTACACAGGGGTTGGTCAAGTAGTTTAGGGTCGTTTACGGGTTGAAGTCCAGAAACCCCATCCTTTATTTTTTGGATTACGGTTTGACTATCGTTGCCCAAGCAGGAAACAATAGAATTATGTGACACGTATATCTTATCCATCCAACAATCCAACTTTTCTCTTCCACTCCAAAAAGAATTTCGGAATGGTCAATGACATTTCCCCACCAAGTTCCACAAATACCTGTACGGTTTCCCCAGTACAGACCAGTTCCCCTTTGGGATTATAGATTTCATATCGAAATATCATCTTAGCGGCCGGGGAATCCACATAAATGGTCTTTACAGTGGCAACGTCCCCATAGCGCAAAGGGAGTTTGTGTTCGCTTTTGGATGTAACTATGGGAGTGGAAAAATTATGCACTTTCTGATCCAAGTAAGATATCCCATGGTGCCTTCCAAAAGCTTCACGGCCATCCTCAAAATATTGAATATAATTCCCATGCCAAACAATGCCCAAAGGATCGGTTTCCACAAACCGTACACGTATCTGGCTTGTATAACCAATTTCCTTTTTGGGTTTAGACCGCATTTTTTTGTTCATAATAAATGACCGCAATTAGAGTGCACAACACAAAAAATCCCAGCAACAACGAAATTTCAGGGATAATTTCCGAAACCCCTGCATTGCGCAAAAATACATCATAGAAGGCATTTAATCCCCAATTCATTGGTGAGATGTTCGAAAGCAACTGCATAGTAGAGGGCATCACAAAAACAGGTACCCAAACTCCTCCCAACGCTGCTAAAATAACCACTAATGTGGCGCCAAAAGGTGCCGATTGCTCTTGAGATTTGGCAATTGTTCCTATTAAAAGTCCCAATCCAATAGCTGCCAAACCAGCAAAAAAGGCCGTTATATATAGAAGCGGCAGCTTATCGCGGACGTCCAATTGTGGCAGGCCAAGAGAGGGAAACAAGTAAACGCCTATCAGTAACATCAAGGAGAACTGAATCAAACATACGATTAAAAAAATCAAGGTCTTGCCTCCCAAGACAGTCGCATAGGATACCGGTTGGGTACGGAGGCGTATAAAAGTTCCCTGGTTCTTTTCCTTTATCATATTAATGGAAAGGGGTAGGATAATAAAAAAGATAGCAAAGAGCGTCCACGCCGGTACGTTGTGTTGCGTTGAGTTAGGGATGTAATTCCTATCCGCCCCTGGAACGATTTCGGTGAAGGTGATAAAACTTTCGGTATCAAAAATAATTTCAGAGGCATCATCTGTCAATTGCTCCTGAAAAGCGTTATAAATGGTCTCGATTTCAATTTTGGAAATCATTTTATCGATACCATTTTTTATGGAACTCTTAAAGGACTGTTGGGTGGCAGGATCAAAGTAGAGCCGTATCTCCTTGGGCTCGATTTTTAGGGTTTTTGAAATCGTATCTTTTTCTTCTCTCAACCCAAATTTTTCCAAGATACCATCTACATTGGTCGTTACTTTTTTGTCCAAATCTGTGGACAGTCCCTTCGGGATGATTATGGCCAATTGATAATCCCCTTTTTGTACGAGTTCAATAGCCTCAGTTTCGGATGTCTTTTTGATGATTTCCAAGGATCTGCTTTCCGAGAAATTTTCATGTATACTTTTGGAAACCGTTCCATCATCCAGATCTACCAATAGAATAGGAATTTTTGTTTCTTTAACGGTCTTGAAAGTACTATCCTGTACCAAAGTGATAACTATCAACAAGACCAAGGGCATAAGGAATAGAATGGCCAAACCGCCCCAGTCTCGGATCAAAAGCAAAAATTCCTTATATGTGGAGACCCAAAGTTTATGCATAGTCCCGCAATGCCTTTCCAGTTCGGGCCAGAAAAACCTCCTCGAGATTACTTGCCCCTTTTTGTTCTACGACCAAGTCTTTTGGTTGCCCCTTACAAACAATTTTACCATGGTCTATAATAGCGACCCGCGTACAAAAATGCTCGGCCTCGTTCAGATGGTGGGAGGTATAGATGATCGTGGTACCCTTATGGTTTAGATGCTTTAAATGTTCCAGGATAGCACTTTTGGACTGTACGTCAACCCCTACCGTGGGTTCATCCAGGAACAATACTTTAGGTTCGTGCAGAATGCTGGCAATGAGATTGATACGCCTTTTCATTCCCCCGGAGAACGTTCGTATCCTTTTATGGGCAAATTCATGAAGTCCAAGTGTTTTTAAACCGGATAGTATTCTTTCTTGTAGGGAATGGCCCTTTAACCCGTACATACTTCCGAAATAGTGTAAATTCTCAAAAGCGGTCAACGAAGGATAGAGCGCATAATCTTGGGGAACGATACCTATATGTTGTTTTAATTCATTTTTATGCCGCTGGAAATCCAGTCCATGTATGGAAAAGGAACCCGATGTTGGCTTTAGCAGAGCACTTAACATGGAAATCAAAGTAGTTTTACCTGCCCCGTTTGGGCCCAACAAGCCAAAAATCTCTTCTTCATGAACAGCTAGGCTCAAATCCTTTACCGCGTAAAAATCGGCTCCCTTATATTTTTTGGATAGTTGGTCGATTTGAATCATGGGCTGTGATTTTTCCAAAACAACGGATGCATTACAGTGATTAAAACCTCTAGATCGCCTTACGTAGCGCTTTAAAAAAAATCTCCTCCTTTTGGGCCAGATCCATCAACTGGTCCGCCACTTTATTATAGGCGTCAGTCTGCACACTACGATTTTTATAGACCCGTGAAGCCTCTAGCGCGAAATCTCGCCATTGATCTCCAATTTCGGTCATTTCTTTTGAAAACTCCGGTAGTTTTTCGTTTTTCAGCACTTTACCGGCTTCTTGCAAAAAGGCAGCATAAATGTACCGAAATCCACCACCGCCCGTTCCTATTTCCTCCTGCATGCGAACAATCTGTCCCAAATAATGATTAGCTTTTTTGGTTCCCAATTTTTGGGGCCATTTCCGAATATTTTTGGCTACCCAGCGCATGGCTCTTACCCCTACGATGGGTACGGGAGCGATCATGTCCCTACAAGTATGTTTTATACCCTTTACAATAGCCTTTTCCAGGTCCAGGCTCTTTGGGAAGGCAATCGGGTAATACATATGGCCTTTAGGGGCAAAGGCCCCCTTGGCAAACCGAACCTTTTCCAATTCTTTATCTGTTAAGGTGGTGACATCCTCCATAACAGGGTCGCTAATGAGATACGTGTTCCCTGCCTTTCCGTAGACCACCATATTGTGCGCATTGAAATGAAAGCGATACTCTTCCGGGAAATAGGGCAATTGGAATACCCCTACCTGGAGCCCCACAGGGTTGTTGTTCGCCAAATTTAGATCCAGTCTTGCCTGGGCATCACCCGGGCTTTTGAATTTTTCCCTTTTCACCTTAATGCCGACACGTTTGGCAAACCGATTAAAGATAAGACCGGGCATTACCCTATAGGTAAAAACAGGGGCATAGTTGACTTTTAAAAAAGGGAGGTAACTAAATAGAAGCCCGGATCCTATTCCGAATACCATAGGCTCACTTACTTCAAAACCATTGTGCCGCATGAGGTTGGATACCACCCCGTTCTCACAATGGGCAGACTGTTTATGTGTAAAATCTATTTGCATGGTTCAAGGGTCTATATGCACTAGTTCCTCAACGGTAATGTCAAAGACATTGGCATATTTTTGTAGTGTTCCGGAGCTCAATTTTTTAAAGACCGAAGGTTTAAAATGACGTTTTACACGCCATTTCCAAATCCCTACATAACTCGCCAGGATACTTAAGTCCATCTTATGAAGCTCCATATAATATACAATAGGGCTGACCTCATGGGCGAGCACACCTTGTCTTGCTTCCTCCACACGTTCCTCAATTTCCTTTAACGCATTTTCCAGTGCTATGGTCTTGGGATCCCAACCAGTGCTCAGTGCTGTAGTATACTCTCCGTTTTCGTCCACAGCATAGCACATTTCGCGAAGGTTGGCCGATTCAAGTATACTTTTGTGTTGTGGCACTTCGCCCTTTTTCATTATACCTCATGAATTAAAAAGTTCAAGGTACAATCTACGATTAAATCGTCTTTTCTAAAAATGGAACCGGTTATCGTACAAATACTGAATTCTTCCGTATCATACCGGGAAACTAATTTCGCTTTTGTAATCAAGGTTTCGTTTACCTTGGGCAATTGAAATATAGCTACTTTTTTTATAGCACTGATATATCCTATAACCTTATTGCCTTTACCCTCCAGATCAT
Source organism: Ulvibacterium sp. (assembly GCF_028285715.1). Classification (GTDB taxonomy): domain Bacteria; phylum Bacteroidota; class Bacteroidia; order Flavobacteriales; family Flavobacteriaceae; genus Ulvibacterium. The sequence goes on along the minus strand of NZ_JANQOO010000010.1, from coordinate 144,356 downwards.
CAGTTTCGAAATAACTTTGCCCCACGATTGCCGAACAGGCCTGGGCCGCATTTTCAATAAGCCCTGTTTCCGATAAGTGGTCATTGCGTACGAAAATGCAATCCTCCGTTATATGGAATTCCGTAACGACGGAGTCGGCATCAAGATAGGGCATGGTATTTACCATGAGCATGGGTTCCCTATGGGGAAGAAACTTCTTAATGTCGATATGTATACGCGCATTCTTCACCTCTTGGCCAGTACGGTTTTCATTTTGCCCGTTGCTATAAGAGATCCATTACATTCAATTTGAGTCGCTACTAATGTAACTCCCATAATATCGTGTAGGATATGAACCGTAGTCTTGAGCTCCTGTCCTAGCAAAGGAAGCGAATCGATTTCCACTTTGGCAATGGCACCGATGTATCCCATAGGGGCCTCTTGGTTTTTTAAGAAATAATGATATCCGGTATGCAGTGCTACGGTTTGTGCCATATTCTCAATAAGTCCGGGTTCTTTGAACACTTCATTTTCCGTAAAAAGATTATCATTTGTAATGGTGAACCCCGATATTATTCTTTCTGTGGAAAAATAAAATAATTTATCCACCATTACAAAAGGATGTTTTTGGGGAATTAGTCCAAGTAGAAAGTCCCTATCGGTTATGGGGTCCTTTAGAAGATTCATTTAACTTACGGTCAAATAGGCGTAGGTGTAGGAAAAGCGGGCACTTTCCGGGACATGTAGCAATATTCTATCCCCCTTTTTGAGTTTCCCGGAGTCTACCAGTTCCTCCAACATCATGTAGATAGATGCTGCTCCTACATTACCGACCTTTTCTAGATTCAGGAACCATTTATCCAAGGGCATTTCAATGCCTTGCCGCTTCATCTCTTTATACAGGCCTTCCTTGAAATAGTATGATGAGATATGCGGTAGGTAATAATCCACATCATCCGGCCCGATGCCGTATTTTTCATAGGTCAATTTTAGGCTGTTCACACCTTTTTCCAATATATATTCACCGAGCAATCGGGTGTCTTGCTTTACTGCAAACACCGATTTTTTACTCCAGTCATTGGCGTGATATTCCGTCCAGGGCCTTAGATGTCCATTTTCTTCCTTATCGCCACCAGCATACATACAGGCTTCCAGTTCAAAGGCATAGGAATAGCCCTCAATCCATTCAATCTTTAAGGGTGTCTTGCCTTTAGGGGTTGACTCCAGCAACACCGCTCCTGAGCCATCGGATAACATCCAACGCAGAAATTCCTTGTTGAAGGACAGCATAGGATTTTCCTCCAATGCTTTCAAATGTTCTATTTCATCCTCATAAATTTCGGACTTCAGCCAGGTAGAGCTACGTTCTGAACCTGTACAAACGGCCCTTTCCACCTGTCCGATCTTAACTGATAGGTAACCGTATTTCAATGCATTCATGCCTGAACAGCAAGCACCGGAGGCTGAATTGATTTCCATATTGCCGTTCTTCAAAAAGCCATGCACCATAGCAGCGTGGGATGGTAATATTTGGTCAGGGCTGGAGGTCCCACAGGAAAGTAATTGTATATCTCTTACCGTAAAATCTTCATCACATAGGCGTTCGATGGCCTCTTTGGTCAACTGGGCATTATTATGGGTTACCTCGCCGTTACCATCCAAGGCATAATACCGTGTTTTTATCTTGTTGTTGCGTAATACAATTCGCCTAGCTTTTGAAGTCTTGCCACCTAAAATCCCTAGTTTTTCCTCCATCCCATCGTTATCCACAGGGTCATTGGGCAAAAACTTGGCAATCCGTGTTATGTAAACGTCCTTCATCTATTTTCCTTTAGTGCTACCGAGGAATAGTAGGCTTTATCCTCTTTCATCCTCTGGTACCGTGGCAAATAAGTGAGCAAAAATACAATAAAAACTATTGGTGCTATGACCCAGATTGCAAATAACAAATAATAATTGAATATTCTGATCCATTTAAGTCGTGATGGTTCTCCGGCCCCTCCTTTTTTAATTAAATGATTGGCCCATTTGGAAAACAAAATATTGCCTCTTTTATCGGTAAGCACTAAATACGGGTTAATGTGAACCGCCCCTAGCTTTAATAAATTTTCCTGCAAATCAGAAAAGTCATCGAAAAGCAGCGCATTCTTTATAGGTTCTCCAAATTTGTCGGCTTCCCTAATGTCCTTATCGGAAACTCCGGGCTTCGGAAAAATACCCAGATATCTGTCCTTTCTTCCGGACAACATCCAATGCGAAATGGTAATGACACTGATATGATTGATATGGCGATCCACGAGCGCAATATGACCAACGAGTTTGGCTTCTATTTTGACCAAAAGCCTTTTCATCTTCTCCTGAGCCTGTATCCACATATTCCTACAGGCAACAACGGTTAAGACCGGTCTGTTCTTTAAAAGGGACTTCCCGATATCGGATCTTAAGAATGAATTGATGGGAATGGATGGAGTGAGGTACCATACTTGGTAGCCTAAAATTACCAAATCGTATTCTTTCTTTAGGATTTCCTCTTCAGGCGGATGAAAACCGGAGGGAATTTGTAAAAAAGACTCGGGGAAGCAATCAAAAAAATTCTCCTTTTTCCATGGAAATTCATAAGGGTCCTTTGGGACTATGCTGTAATAGGAAATCCTAATATTACCCTGTTTTAGTGGAGAAACCATATTTTCCAGAATATGCAACAATTGTCCTGTTTGGGAGTAATAGACGACTAGAACTTCCTTCATGTGCTTTCCTTTTTTTTCCAAAAGTCAAAATAGTTGAACCATTGCATGGGATATTTGCTCAAGATCCATTCCACACTTTTGGTATATTCCTCCAATAAACCTTGGGCATCCCTGTTTTTGACCACAGCTTTTCTGGCAAAAAGGTGGTAGTGCTTGGCGGTCTCCTTCATAACATATACGAACAATACGGGAACTTTAAGTCGAGAACCTAACAGAAATGGGCCAGCTGGGAAACAGGCCTTCTCACCCAAAAGCGTCCCGATCAATGTTTTTTGGGTTTCAAAATAACGATCACCGGTAAAACAGACCAGCTCTCCTTTGCCCAAGGCCACATTGATTTCAAAAATATGCGAAAGATCATCCTTTACCAATATAAACTTGATTTTTGATCTTGAGGTAACACTTTCAAGATATTCCTTTATGTGCTCATGTTCGGCATCTGTGGTTACTAGGTTGATCTGGGACCGGGTATCTATATCTTCAAAGAAGAATTCGGCTATCTCGAAATTTCCAAGGTGTGCACTGATTAGAATACCTCCTTCACCCTTTGCCAGTAAGTCCTTTATGTTCTCTATACCGTCAAACTCATACGTGAACCGATTCCGCAGCCCGGATGCTATGGCCGTCTTGTCAATGAGCGTTTGTCCAAAGCGGTAGTAACTTCTATAAATTCCAAAAATGCTCCTTACAAGGGAGTATCCCAGCCTTTGGCGGAGGTAGTAGTAAATTGCCTTTGTGTTTTTCCAGGAGAAAAGGCAGAAATAAAGAATAACAAAGTAAAGCAGGAAATATGAGGCACGGATGCCTAATTTTTTAATAAAAAAAATAAAGATTTTATATCCTAGTACGGTGCCTCTGGATTTTCCTTCCCATTCCGTTGCCATGGACGAGTTTTGAGAACTTTTAGTCCAATTTCCGTTCGATGAGGTCGTAGAAATCCTGAAGTGTTATAATGTTTATGAAATCCTCTCCGACCAGTTTAACACCAAAGTTACTTTCTACCGCCACGACTAAATCCACAAAATCGAGACTGTCCAGTTCCAAAGTCTCCTTTAGATTCGCTTCTGGCGCAATATCTTCTTCCTCTACTTCAAATTCGTCTATAAGGAAGTCATCAATTTTTTCGACAATAACCTCTTTAGTCATTTTTCTCTAGCATTTTTTTATTATCAATGCGGAGTTGGTACCACCAAAACCGAATGAATTGGACAAAAATACGTCAATTTTTTTATTTAAGGTTTTCTTAACGATGTTTAATTTGGAAGAATCCTCATCGGGTTCTCCTAGATTAATATTGGGCGCTATAAAAGAATTTTGCATCATCAGCGTACCATAGATTACCTCACTGGCACCGGCCATCCAGCACTCATGGCCTGTCATAGACTTGGTGGAGCTCACATAGGGATTGTCCGCTCCGAAAACCTCAAATATGGCCTTCGCCTCATTGGCATCACCTACAGGGGTAGAGGTCGCATGGGCGTTTACATAATCCACAGTAGCCGCCTCTATATTAGCGTCTTTCAAGGCTTTTTTCATTGCCGAGGCAGGTCCATCCACATTGGGTGTTGAAATATGACCTCCATTGGAGGAAAATCCATAACCTACAATTTCCCCAAAGATAGGAGCACCTCTTTCCTTGGCGGATTCATAGCTCTCCAAAATGAGTGTGGCGGCCCCGCCACTGGGAACCAGGCCATCCCTACTTTTATCGAAGGGCCGGGAGGCCTTCTCAGGGTTTTCCATATTAACGGTAAATACGCCGAGTCCATCAAAACTGGCCATGGCCAAATGATTGATTTCTTGGGCACCCCCACAGATAATACAATCTTGAAGCCCACCCTTAATAAGTTGATAGGCCATACCAATGGAATGGGACCCACTGGCGCAAGCGGCACTTAGGGTAAGGTTTATACCCCTGAGCTTAAGGATTGTGGAAAGGTTCATGGACACTGTAGAATTCATCGCTTTAAAAATAGCTCCCGAACCTACCAAGGTGGTATCTTTTTTTTCACGGACGATATCTATGGATTCAATAACAGATTTTGCAGTACTATCATTGCCATAAATGATACCGACCTCGTGGGTCTCCATGAATTCTAATGGGATATTGGCATTTTTTAAGGCCTCCATAGTGGCTACATAGGCATAGGCCGCTTCTTCGCCCATACTTACCCGTTGTCTTCTGGAAAGCTGACCTTTGAGGTCTGGTAATTGTACATAACCTGTTAAAGGAGATCTATAGCCAAAAGCTTCCCTTTGTTTATCGTAAATGATTCCTGATTTGCCTTGGTATAACGAATTCCTTACCTCTTCCAAGTTTTTGCCTATACAGGAATAAATACCCATACCTGTTATAACCACTCGTTGCATGGCCAAAAAATAATTTAAGAGTAAATACCGCCGTTAATGCTGATTACCTCTCCAGTTATGTAAGACGCCTTTTTGGAAATCAAAAACGAAACCAGGTGCGCTACCTCTTCAGCTTCCCCAAATCGATTGGCCGGAATCATTTTTTTCAATTCCTTTTCATCCATTTGGTTTGTCATATCGGTTTTGATAAATCCGGGCGCTATTGCATTTACAGTAACGTTTCTTTTCGCTACTTCTTGTGCAAGTGCCTTGGTGGCCGAAATAAGCCCTCCCTTTGCAGCGGAATAATTGACCTGTCCAGAAGTTCCTTTTAGCCCCGAAACGGAGACCATATTGATAATTCTACCATACTTATGGACCAAGAGTTTTTGAATCAAATGATTGGTGACATTGAAAAAACCGTTAAGGCTGGTGTTTAGCACATTGGACCAATCTTCAGGTTTCATCCACATAAAGAGCCCGTCTTGGGCGATACCCGCATTGTTAATGATTACTTCGATAATGGCTTCCCCGTTGTTTTCCTGCCACTTGTCCAAGGCCGTCTTTACGGCATTTGCATCTGCAACATTAAAGGGTAGAAGTTCACCGGATCCTCCGGCTTTCTTTACTTGGACTAAAGTTTCTTGGGCGGCCTCACTATTACTGTTGTAATTGATCAATATGTGGTAATCGGTATCTTGGGCCAATTGCACACAAATGGCACGGCCTATTCCCCTAGACCCTCCTGTTATAAGGGCACACTTTTTAGCTTCTCCCATTCACGGTCCGTATAAATTACTTGCTGGTATCAACAAAAAGCTCTGCATTTTGGTACCATTTATTACCTAGAAGCTTTCCTTCCTTGTCTAAATAGCCCCAGCCTTTTTTGGTCTTTACCCGAGAAAGGCCATTGATGAAACCTTTATCTTCCCCGCTCTGGAAAAAAGCAAAGCCTACCGAAATATCATAGTCCATGGGAATTACCAGATTGCCTGACGAATCGATGAACCCCCAGTCCTTGTCCTTTACGGGTGCAAGACCGTCTTTGGAAAAAACTTCGGCATCCCTATATTGAAAATCAATAACGGTCTCACCTTTTTCGTTGATATAGCCCCATTTTTTGCTCTGGGCCACGGGAGCCAAGCCATTTTTAAAAGCTCTTGCTTTATCGAACTTGGGCTCTATAACCCATTCTCCCTGATTGTTGATATAGCCCAATTTTTTATCCTTCCTGGCATAGGTCCAATCTGAGCCGTCATGGAAATTCCAGATTCTGTCCACTCCAGGTATTACTTTTAGTTGCCCGTTTACCACAATTCCATAATCATCGCCTTTTCTGCCCCAGACCCCATTGGGATGATTAAATCCCAATTCCTTGTACTCGACCGGGATAAGGAGTTCTCCTTTTTGGTTGATCATTCCCCAAAGATCTCCATTTCTGACTTTGGCCCCGCCATGGTGGAAATTCTTTATTTCCTCAAATTTCGGCTCCAGAATTAGTTTTCCATCCGTTCCCAAAAGGCCTATTCTGTCGTCTTTTTTAATCAGTGCCACGCCATTATTAAAATCGTAATACTTTTCGGCAGATGGAACGTCAAGGGGATTTCCTGAATCGTCTATATAACCCCATTCATCATTTGTGTAGACCATAGCGCGCCCTGAATTGAATTTTTTCGCTTTGTCAAATTTTGGTTCAATGGCCCATTCTCCCGAGGCATTGATATACCCCCAATTACCGTTCTTTTCTGCCATGGCATAGGGGCCCGAAAAGCTTTTGGCCTTTTCAAATTTTGGTTGGATGACAAAAGCCCCGGACTTATCTATATACCCAAATTTACCATCTTCCCGCACCAAAGCAAGCTCCTGTGCCGGCAAATCTGTCATTCCCAATAAGATACCCAAGATTAGTGTCAATGTGGTTTTCATAACGCTTTTTGTTCTCATAGTTCTAATTGTTTTTATGGTTAGTGATAAAATCCTTGACCTGATTAACATAAGGGTACATCACCAGATCTTCCCTGAACGGGGGAACAATAGCCCTAATGGCCTCGTACATTTTCTTTGTCTTTGAGGAAACTTTATCCTGGACCTTTAGATATTCTATGGCCTGTACTACGGTAATTAGTTCAATGGCTATAACCTCAAATGCATTTTCGATTACTTTTTTGGTAATCAATGCGGCATTGGTGCCCATACTTACAATATCCTGGTTGTCATTATTATTGGGGATACTATGTACGTACATTGGATTGGATAGCATTTGGTTCTCTGCCGTAGTACTAGTTGCAGTGAATTGTACACCCTGCATGCCAAAATTCAACCCCAATTTTCCTAGGTTTACAAAAGGGGGTAGTATGTCGTTTAGCTTCGAGTTCATTAAATAATTTAGTTGCCGCTCTGCCAACATGCTCATTTTGGTAACTACTATTTTCAATTTATCCATTTCAAGGGAAACATAGTCCCCATGAAAATTTCCTCCATGGTAAACATGCTTTTTTTCCACGTTCACTATCGGATTATCGTTTGCCGAATTTACCTCCTCCATCAAGATTCGCTCAACGTCATTCAATGTATCCAGTACAGGACCCAATATTTGGGGCACACAGCGTAAGGAATAGTATTCCTGTACCTTTTCCTCAAAGATAGTAATCCCGTTATTTTCTGTATACAAATGATGTTCGCGTTTTCTTGTGAGCGTGCTATCCTTCAAATGGCTTCGCATAGCACGGGCAATTTCCCGTTGGCCCTGATGTTTTTTGGTCTCATTCAAATCATGGGACAAATGATCGTCATAGGCTTGGACTATTTCGTTTATGGCCGAGGAACAGGCTATCATCCATTCCAATAATCTGCGGGTATAAATGGTGTTCACCACCCCAATACCGGTCATAACGGATGTTCCGTTGATCAAAGCCAAACCCTCTCGGATTTCTACCGATATGGGTTGGAGCCCTTCGATTTCAAACACCTCTTGAGTAGGTCTTAATTCACCCTTGTAGTACACTTTTCCTTCGCCGATCAATATCAGTGCCAAGTGTGCCAATTGAACCAGGTCACCGCTTGCACCAACACCGCCATGTTCATAAATTAAGGGAATAATGTCCTTATTGATCAAAGAGGTCATTAAATCTATCACCGAAGTATGCACTCCAGAATTGCCCAAGCTCAACGTGTTAAGCCTTGCCAGCATAGCTGCCTTAACATATTTGACCGGAATCGGATTTCCGGTACCGGAAGCATGGCTTCGAATCAGGTTGTATTGTAATTGGGTTCTTTCGGAATCCTTGATCTTGTATTGGGCCATTGGGCCAAATCCCGTATTTACACCATATATAATTTTGTTTTTTGAAAATTCCTTAAGAAAATCAAAGCTTTTCTGAACGGTAGTGAGAACGGTCTGGTCTATGCTGACTGGCTCCCCATTAAAGATTACGTTATAAAACTCGTCTATTCCTAACTTTCCCTTAATTTTCGGCATCTATGGTCGGATCAAACTTTGTTAATGGCTATATACTAAATAAAAATAGTTAATTTGGTTTGCAAATTTATAATAATTAGCGAATCTATATTTTATTCGGGCTATGAAGAAGGAAATGGTAGATGTTTTGATTATTGGAGCGGGTCCATCCGGCAGTGTTGCTGCCTCCTACCTCCACGGTAAGGGGTTTACGATTAAGGTGGTGGAAAAGAATGAATTTCCAAGATTTGTTATAGGAGAAAGCCTGTTGCCCAGATGTATGGACCATTTTAAGGAAACCGATCTTTTCGACTGCCTTGATGCATATGGCTTTGAAATTAAATCGGGCGCCCGTTTTATGAAAGGGGGAGAGGTTTGTAATTTTGATTTTAGCAAAAAACATACTCTAGGGTGGGATTGGACTTGGCAAGTGCCTCGTGCTGATTTTGACAAGGCTATGACAGATACTCTTCAGAAAAGGGGCGTCGACATCTGTTTTCAGCAAGAAGTTGTAGCCGTAGATTTCCATGAAACCGGATCTACTACGACTATAAGGGATATGGAGGGTGGACTCTCTTATGTCAACGCAAAATTTATTATTGATGCCAGCGGCTTTGGTAGGGTGCTTCCCAGATTGCTGGATTTGGACAAACCCTCGGAGATACCCAAACATTCTTCAATTTTCACCCATGTAAAGGACGTAAGAAGGCCAGAAGGAAGGGAAGGTACTTTAATAACCTTTGATGTGGTAAGTACCGAAACATGGTTATGGGTCATTCCTTTTTCCAACGGATACACAAGCATCGGTTACGTGGGGCCCACGGACTATATAAATTCTTTTGAAGGCGATAGTACGCAAAAGTTAATCGAAATGATGAAACTTTCGGATTATTATTATGACCGTTTCAAGGATTTGGAGTATGCATTTGAGCCGCGAATCATACAAAATTTCTCGAAGTCCGTAAAACAATTGTATGGCGAAGGCTATGTCCTTACTGGGAATAGTGCAGAGTTTTTGGATCCCGTTTTTTCGTCCGGGGTTACCTTTGCCACTGAATCGGCCTTATTGTCCGCCAAACTTATTGCCAAGCAATTGAAAGGTAAGGACGTCGATTGGGAAACGGATTATTCAAACTACATCCGAAAGGGAGTGGAGGTTTTTACTACTTATGTAAAGGAATGGTATGCCGGCAGCTTGCAAAAGATTTTCTTTCACAAACCTGAAAATCCGGAGATCAAAAAACAAATTTGCGCCGTTTTGGCCGGATACGTTTGGGATCAAACCAATCCTTTTGTAAAGAACCACCATCGGTTGGTAAAGGCCGTAGCCCATATTACAGATCTCGAAAAGGAAATGCGTCTGTCCGAAAAATAGTTTTCAGGTTTTTAAAAAGCCTTCTTCCTAATTAGTTTCGCAAAAGATTTCCCTGTTTTGGCGTACCCTTCCCCAATACGGTCCTCATTATTAAAACTACTTCCCCACTGATCACCAGGGGCATGTTTGCTGTTTACCTCGGCCAGAATATGGCCTTTATTCGCCGTTTCCACAAAGCGGAGGATTGTTGAAACCTTGGCCGGCTGCTTCATTATGCCGGCATCCCATCCTGGGTATACCCAAACTGTATCCACAATAAGGGTGTATTCGGCATTGGTAAGGTCTTCATCAAAATAGATGCCATGATCTTCATGAAAATACCGGTTCATTAATTCCAAAAATTTTGGGGCATAAATAAGCTCTCGGCTTGCATACCAACTTTTTTCCCAAGACTTCCCCTTGCCCCTGGTATCTTCTTCCAATTTAGCGGCGTGGTTTTCTACGTATTCGTCATTGGGGAGGTTGTCCTTAAGGAGCTTCATATTATCATATATAAACTCTACATTAATTTCAGTTTGTCCTTTAAGGAACTCGAAGTCGCCCTCGACTATTTTCATTTTTTGGGCGGAAAGAGCAGTAATGAATAGCGAGATAAAAAAAGGTAGGTACTTTTTCATGATTATGGATTAGATTGATTAATTATCTTTATCTAAACTCAAAAGTGGTCAACAAATTGTATGGCCAAACTCGGAAATAGCAGGAATCCATCCCTATCTACTCGTTGCTGCCAGGGATTCGTTGGGATTAATAGAAGTATTTAGGGACTCTTCTTTACAGGTCTTTTGGATAGCTTTGAGCTCTGAAAACAGAGATAATTAAAAACTACTTCTCAATCCGAAAAGAGTTTTGATTTCTCGGCCCGACACAATGGTATTTGTTCACACTATAGGAGGTTCCTTGTCCATAAAATCATCCACATCTTCGGAAACAAAACAACTCCGTCCTTCCAAACAGTGCATGGGGGATACCAAACCATTATCCGGTCCTGTAGCGCCAGCGGAAGTAATGCACCAACAAATGGTATTGGCATCATCCAATAAGAGCCAGGGATTTTCTCCCCCTTCCATCATACCATATGGATTTCTGGCCCTAAGGAATTTGCAGATGTTTTTTTTATTCACATTACCATTTGCCATGCCTAGGAGATTTCTAAAATGGTTTGCTTAATTGTGGATATAAATAGAGGTACTTTATAATCATTTTTAGAAAGTGGGCGCGCTTTTGTCATCGCGGCTTTTGCCGCATTTGTGGCATTTTCACTATTAATAGTTTTATTTTCAATAGCCTGCTGGGCTTCAACAGAACGATACGGTACCGGAGCAGCTGCCCCTAAGACTATGCTTGCCGATTTGCAGGTACTTCCCGAAACCTCCATAACCACTGCCACATCCGCCAGGGACCAATCATAGGATTCACGGGCTACCTGTTTGATATACGAACTTTTAGTGTTTTTTGATAGTGGAGGGAGAATAATTTCGGTTATGATTTCCTTGGTCTTAAGAATATTCTCCATGGCAATGTCTTCCCCTGGGGAGACAAAGAAATCGTCCATAGGAACCGTTTTTTCTTTCCCTTCGGCATTCGCAATGACTACACTGGCATTGAAGGCCATAAGTGCGGTAGCTATAGAGGATGCATGGACGCTTACGCAAGAACCATTATTGAGTATGGCATGGTTTTCATTTTCACCGGTTTGTGAATTACGTGCGAAACAGCGATCGCCTCCTTTTCTTAAGCAGTTGTGATCCGCCGAACGAAAATACCAACAGCGGTTGCGCTGTGCAATATTGCCACCCAAGGTAGAAACATTACGGAGCTGGGGAGTTGCAGCATGGTTTACCGCTTGATGGAGCGCCAAATACTGATTTTCGATTTCAGGATTTGAAGCAATTTCCGCCAGGGTAACATTGCACCCTATTCGTAAGCCTTTCTTACGGTCATAACTAATTTTATCGAGGCCCGGAATGTTCCGGATATTGACCATCTTTTGAGGCTTAAGCAAACCTTCCTTTACCCAGTCGAACACATCAATGCCACCAGATTTAAAAACCGCGGCTTTTTGGGTAGGCTGATATAGCTCATCGGAAAGGGTAGAGTTGACCTGCTCAAGGGCATCCTCAACAGATTTTGCTTCGTGCCAACTAAATCTATTCATGGTTTTGTATTTAAGAGACTTTACTTAATGCTTTAAGAACGCTAGATGGGGTAATGGGTATTTCATAAAGCCTTACTCCAATTGCGTTGTAAACCGCGTTGGCTATTGCCGCTGCCGTGGCAATATTAGCGGGTTCCCCAATGCCATATGCATCGGTGGAGGAACGCCCGGAATATTCTTCCACGATTACTGTTTCAATCTCGGGAATTTCCATAGAAAATGGGACTTTGTACTGATCCACATTGGCGTTCATCATATGGCCAGTGCTATTGTCCATCACCCTGTTTTCATAAAGGGCATAAGATACCCCTTGGATGACTCCTCCATTGATCTGACTTTCCAATTGTCCAATATTTAATGGTCTACCGCAGCTATGCGCTGCCACTATACGATCTACCTTTACAAATCCCGTATCGGTATTGACGCTAACCTCTGCAAATTGAACTGATCCCAGATCACCGTAAGCCAGACCCCAAGGTTGTTGAAAGCCACCGTAATCATCCGATCGGCTGGCTATTTTACTGATTTGGCTGGTTCGCATTAGCCTGGTGGCTTCCTTAAAGGACATTTTAAGGTCTGTATTTGTTTTATGGCCCACTTGACCATCGGCCATATACAATTCGGAAGAATCTGTTTCCCATTTTTTGGCTACAAGTTTCAATACAGCCATTTTTGCCTCAAAGGCTGCGTTACGGGTAGGAGGTGTAATAGAACCCGTGACCACACTTCCACCGGAACCTGGTCCTACAGGAAAAAAGGTATCGCCAATATTTACTTTGATATCCTTTACTTCTAAGCCCAATTCCTCGGCGACTACTTGGGCAAGAATGGTCTTAGTCCCTGTTCCTATATCCTGAACGCTAGATCGTATCTCTACACCTCCGCCTTTATGGATTTTAATTTCCACGGAAGAATCCAACGAAACAAATCGGGGCCAGGTAGATTGCCCTACTCCAAGCCCTTTTTTTACCACACCCTTGCCACTTCCGGCAGGTTTGCGACGGGACCATCCAAAAAGTTCCGCTCCCCGTTGGCGTTCTACTTTTCGTACTTCGCTGATATCGATATGGTCCCGGTAACTTAAGGGATCCAAATTTAGTTTTTCCGCCATTTCATCTATGGCTTGTTCCAGGCCGAAAGCGCCTTGCACATTTCCAGGTGCGCGCCATGCCGCTCCAGGTCCGGCATTGGTCAAAACGTCGTACTGTTCGGTGGCAAAATTTGGACAGGTGTATAGGATTTGGGCGATACGCCCCACTCCGGCGCCTAGTCCAACACCAGCCGTTCCATGGGAGCGCTGTTGAATACCGGTCAAGGTTCCGTCTTTCTTGGCCCCAATTTTTAGGTATTGAATTGAATTGGGACGATTTCCCTCTGCAAGATGCTCTTCCTGCCTATCTAGCATCAGCCAAACGGGCCTACCTGTTTTTTTCGCCAGATTCGCGGCCATAGGTCCAAAACTTCCGGCGCTGTGCTTGGCACCGAATCCGCCGCCCATGAATTCGCAGATGACACGCACCTTGCTTTTTGGCAAATTGAAAACGCTGGCCATCTCATTCCGAACCGCAGCCGTATTTTGTGTGGAGGCATAGACCGTCATAACATCGGCATTCCAATCCACAACAACGCCATGGGTCTCTAATGGCATATGTGTATGTACCTGAGTTCTATACGTTCTTTCTACGATAACATCGGCTTCTTTAAATCCTTCTTCCAAATTACCCCTGGGCCCGCCAAAAAAACTGCTAGTGGATGGCCCTCTAACATTACCTTCTCCCTTGCTGCCATCATGAGTCTCGCCTACGTCCCCACCATCTTGCTGCTGTTGGATAGGCGCATCAAACACAATAGGGGCATTGAGTTCCATGGCGGCTTCAATGTCTATAACAAATGGTTTTTGCTCGTAGTTTACCTTGATTAACGAAACAGCCTCCTTGGCAGTTTCTAAACTTTCGGCAGCAACACCTGCCAAAGGTTGACCCACATATTTTACCATGGGGTATTTATTCGTGCTCTTTTCCTCTCCCTCTTTTGGTGCGTTCTCGATAAGGTGAATGGCATGTACGCCAGGAAGTCTTTTCGCTTGGGATATATCTATGGATGAGATAGTGGCATGGGGCACATTGGAACGCAACATCTTTGCGTACAGCATACCTGGCAATCTAATATCTGAGGTATAAATTGCCTTGCCGGTCACTTTTTCGAGGGCATCGATTCTTGTGACCCTTTTTCCGATAAGTTTTAACTCATCATTGATAGGCCACGCAGGCGGCTCTTCAACAGGAATTTCCCGTTCCACTTGGTTTAAATTATGCCCTGGAATACCGTATGGGAATTTTTCTTTTCTAGTATCCATCTTAATTCATTTTTTTTGCTGCTTCCAAAGTAGCCTTAAAGACATGGGGGTAGGTGCCACAACGGCAAAGGTTGCCTCGAGTAGCGTTCTTTACATCTTCCAAATTGGGATTGGGGTTGTTATCTACAAGGTTTACACAAGACATAACCATCCCAGGCGTGCAGTACCCACATTGGGAAGCATCATGTTCTATAAAGGCTTCCTGAACCGGATGCAATTCACCGTTTTTGGCAATACCTTCAATCGTAGTAATTTCTTTGTCTCCAACATCAAACGCTGACATCATACAGGAATTCACGGGCTTACCATCCAAATAAACCGTACATGCGGAACAAGAGCCTCTATCACAGACAACCTTGGTTCCGGTAAGCTCCAGATGATCTCTCAGAGCCGAAGCCAGGGTTGTTCTGGGTTCTACGCTAAGGGATTTTGTTATGCCATTGACCTTCATCTTTATCGTTGTGGCATCGGGGCCAAATTCTTTTCCCGTCTGAGCTTGTTCCTTGTACTCGAGTGCGAAGGCATTTGAAGTCATGAGGACACTACTTGCGGTAGATAATCCTGCACCTCTGATAAAACTGCGCCTACTTATGGTTTTTTCCGGTTTGGATTCCGGACCTTGGTCTTTATTTTCCATAGAACTGCAATTCGATTTAGTAAAAATAATATCGAATTAAATTACGATATTCTTCAATACAATACCATTACTAATTCAAAAAAAATTGAAAGACCTAACCTTGGTCATTAATATCCTGATCAAACTGTTAAAAAGGAGTAAGATTTACATTTATGGAAGTAGGAAAGAGCACTTTAATTTCGTGGCAATACTATCTTTTTTACAGTGGGTGCTCAATAAGAAGTGTATGGGCCATTTCTTAATTAATTATGGAAACGGGTCCCAAGTTTAGTACAAGTTTTTGGCATTTTCCACTTAAAGAACCTGGGAGTGTGGTATATCTATCCCATTACTTCAAATTGGAGTAAGTAGAGCGGGTCTTTTGAAACAAAAAATCAGTCATCCACAGCGGCAAAAACCATCTGACGAAATTTCCAACCGGTTTGATCTTCTACAGGTCCCCGGGTTTGCTTCATTAATATTCCAATGATGTTTTCCTGAGGGTCTGCGAAATATTGGGTATTGAAATATCCGCCCCAATCAAAGGTCCCGACACTTCCTTCACCACCATGATCCTGACCTTTTGCGGTAACCACACCAAACGCAAGTCCGTAATGTTTTATACCATTGCCCCACAGCTCCCCGGTTTGGTTCCCCATTATGCTTCTTACGGTAGTCCGGCTTAAAATACGTTTTCCGTTAAGTTCGCCATCGTTTAAATACATCTGCAAAAAAGTAGCATAGTCCTTGGCGGTGCTTGACAATCCTGCACCTCCCGAAAAAAATCGACGAGCCCCTTTAACAGGGTAATCCGGATCATAAAAAGTAACAGGATATTTCTCCCATCCGCTTGCTCCTTTCCGTTGTACGGTCACCAGCCGGTCTTTCTTTTCTTCGGGAAGGTAAAACCAGGTATCATCCATGCCTAGTGGGTCAAAAAGTCGTTCTCGAAGAAATTCATCAAACGGCATTCCGGAAACAACTTCAATAAAATAGCCAAGGACGTCCAAACCTTCGCTGTATACATAGGCATCGCCTGGGTTATGATGTAGCGGTAGTTTCGCAAGCTTCTTTACACTTTCGCCAATGGATATGTTTTCGGTGGTAAAGAGGTCCGTAATACCCGCTTTGGCATATATTTTTTGGAACCGCTCGTCACCATCGATTACCCCGTAACCCAATCCCGAAGTGTGCGACAGAAGGTGTCTTATGGTAATTTGGTTTTCCGCGGGCTTTGTAGTGTAAGTAGAATCGCTTTCATTGAAGGTGTCCAATATTTCAGCTTTTCCAAAATCTGGGATGTATTTCGAAATAGGGTCGTCCAAACGAAATTTTCCTTCTTCCCATAGCATCATTACCGCGGTAGAGGTTATGGCCTTGGTTTGTGAGGCGATTCTGAAAATGGTGTTTTTTTCCATGGTCCTGTTCAATGCATTATCTGCCTTGCCATAGGCCTTATGAAATACAATTTTCCCATTTCTGGCTATTAGGGCAACGGCACCTGGGATATTGTTTTTTCCAACGGCTTGCTGTAGCATCAAATCTATTTGCTCCAAACGCTCCGGGGACATACCTTCATCGGTCGGTGAAGTTTCGGAAAGGGGTGAAGAGGTGCTTGCCGATGGGGTTTGGCCATACGATAGCACAGCGAAAACGAAGGTGAAAATCAGATGAAGTTGCTTCATGGGCAAAAAATATGCATACGTTTTTGAAACTGTCCCAGTATTCTAGGGTACAGGAAAGATACTGAATTTTATGATTCTCGGTGTGTGCGGGTAACCATTTATGAAGTAAGGCCGGTTTGGATATTAAGCTACTTTTTTCAATAAATCAAAGCAAGGGCAGCGACTACACCGTTTGGGTTCGCCTTTTTTATATTTGGAACAGCACTTGGTTTTACAGCTCTTTGGAGTCAATTTCCGCAATGCGGCCTTCTGGGCTTTTTCTAGTTTTTTAAGCTTTTTTTTTGTTACCTTCTTTTTTTTGCCCACAAATAATCACTTAAGGAATATTCCAAAAGTAACTATTTTAATTAAATCTAAATAAGAAAAACAGCGGAATTTTACTCCGTGGTATCCGAAGCGGCACTTTCCACGGTTATTTGTTGAACATCCCTATCAAAAAGGTAAAGGCCGCCTTTGTCATTTCCGATGAGATTTATCTTATCCAAAATAGTGCGGGCCAAGGCCTCCTCCTCGATTTGCTCGGCCACATACCACTGCAGAAAATTATGAGTGGCATAATCTTTTTCCTCCAAGGTAACATGCACTAAGTCATTTATACTTTTCGACACGAAAATTTCATGGTCGTATAGTTCTTGGAACATTTTTTGGAAAGTACCGAATTCGGTCTTGGGAGCCTTTAAGTCGGAAATGGTGGCGTGTCCACCTCTTTCGTTAACGAACTTTATCAGTTTAAGCATATGCATCCGTTCCTCATCGGAATGTTTGTACATGAATTGGGAAATCCCTTCCAGACCTTTTACTTCTGCCCATGAGGCCATGGATAGATATACCTGGGAGGATTCCGCCTCTATTCTAATTTGCCCGTTCAATGCTTTTTCAACCTTCTTGGATAACATAAATTTCAATTTTTTTCAAAGTTACGAATTATACCTACTTTGACAATGCTTTCCAGGTCAGAAGCGCGCAACAATTCCAAATTGTCCCGGGCCAAAATTGAGATCCCAACTAATTTTTTTACGGTTATCGTTGTATTTCTCGTCATATTTGGTATCCAGATAACGATCAATGGACTCAACGATGAAAATACTTACCACCGCACTAAAGACTACATCGGAGAGCCAATGTTTGCCCTCCCATAATCTAGAAATTGAGGGAATGGCCCCTAAGGTATAAATACCCCCTTTTATCCAAGGACTTTTAAATTGTTTTGCAATGGCATGGGCATTGGTCAAGGCCAAAATGGCATGACCTGAAGGAAAGGAATGAAAATCCTTGTCCCCGCTCCATAAGGGTCTAAAAGTATCTTTGGTTTTTCCGCTCAAGGGTCTGGCCCTTCCCACCGCTGATTTTAAGATCTGTTGCAAAAATCCCCCAGCAGTTGCGGAGGATATTAGCAGAACCCCTGTTCTCCTCAACTTCTCATCCTTTATGGCAAGTCCGGCAAGATATACGGCACCTGTTATCATGTAATTGTTGGAAGGGCTTCCATATTGAAACCCGTAATCCCGAATGACCTGCGGGATGTCTTCCTTAATATCCCTAAAGTACCTTGAGGTAGGATCATCCAAGAAATAGGCGAATCCGGTTCCTACCATAGTAATGCCAAAATCGCCCCATTGCTCACCCTGCCAATGCAATGGCCTGGAATAGGCATGGCCCACCCCCAAAAAAACATTTCCTATGTCATATTTGAACATATCCCATCGGGTTTCGGTCATATCCGTATGCAAATCCTGGGACTGCACGAAACATACGGTTATGAAGAGAAAAAGTGAAAAGACTCTTTGCATTGCACTGATTTGCGGCTCAAGTTAACGTTAAGATTTCAATTTGTATTTTCTTTTAAAACCAAAATTTTAGACAGAAATGGGTGGTGGCTACTGTGTTGCCGATACTAAAGTGGGGTTCTCCATGGTTTCATAGAAGTCTGCCAGAACCTTTTCCTTGTCAAAGTTTTCCCAGACTGTGATTTCTCTGTCGTTCTGTGGGCGTTCTATCCATTTATTATTGATAAGTACCGGGGCTGGAATCGATTTTTGTTCTCCCCAGGAGCTATCCTTTAAAATGGCCAGGGCAACCATATCAAAGAGCGGACGGGAGGGAGGGTCGGTATGGTAATGGATATGTTCAAAGAGACTTATGGAATAATCCCCAAAATTTCCAAAGGTTCCCCCATGCCTTCCGGTAATGGGAGTTTTTGCTTTTGGGCCCAATCCGGGCATTCTCGAATTTACCTCTGTCTGGGTAACGGCAACGGCATCGGTTCCCGAGGGTTTTCCATAACGCACGGTTACCATTTCAAAAGGAATTTTACTATTTAACACATAGTTCATGGAAATAGTGTCATTGTCCTGATTGTATTCCCCGGGTTCCGGATAGTTGCTTCCCAACCAAACAATTTTGGTCCGCTCTGCGAAAGAGGGATCTTTTTTTAGAGCCAGGGCGATATTGGTTAGCTTACCCACTGCTACAATGATAGTTGAATCCTTTTTGGTCTCCTCCAAAATAAAATCCACTCCTTCCTGCCCATCATAATTGTAGGGGTCAAAGCTATCCGAAATCTCATCGAAATTTCCATTGGCCCCTTTTAAGAGCGGTATGGAATCCTTTAAATTACTCAACTGCAATACCCTTTCCGCCTCGTCATAATGTCCTTGAATACCGCCTCCATTATATGTGGCATTGACCGTGATTCCCCGTATGTCAAAAACATCACCGTTGAACAGCATATAGGCCATGGCATGCTGATCGTCCAGTTCATTGTTGGCATCGGTATCAAAAATGACCTTTATTTTTTGGGCTTCATTTTTTGATACCCCTTCTGGAACGGACACAGGTTCTTTTGGTTTTTCCTTGCAGGAAGGGAAAAGTGAAATGGACAAAAGGGTCAAGAATACATAGCGAACGAGTCCCATAAAAAGCAGATTTTGATTGAAAATGGTCAGGGAAAGTACAAAAAAATGAAAACTCCTAAAACAGCGTAAGGATTGCGTCCAGTTTAATTTGTTCAAAACCGGATAGCGTTGTTCAAAAAAAGATTTGTTGTGCCAAACGAAAGGTATTGGCATGGGCCTCGACAATTCTTTTGATATCGGCAGAATATCCACCGCCCATACTGCATTGCACCGGAATGCCCAACCGATGACAGGATTCCAATACCATTTCGTCCCGCTGTTTACACCCTTCCAAGGTTACCGCTAATGTTCCCAATTTATCGGTTTCAATAATATCCACCCCACAGAGATAAAAAATAAAATCGGGTTGGGTTTTATCGATGAGTTTAGGTAGATTCTCCCGTAAAATGGAAAGATATTCGATATCCCCGGTTCCTTTTTGCAAAGGAATATCCAAATCCGATTTTTCCTTTTTAAAAGGATAGTTATTGGCCCCATGCATGGAGAAGGTAAAGACCGAGTCATCATTTTGGAATATCTCTGCTGTCCCGTTCCCTTGATGGACATCCAAATCCACTATTAGGATTTTTTTGGCCAAATTCTTCGCCTGGAGGTAACGTGCCCCTATGGCCTGGTCATTTAACATACAGAAGGCCTCGCCCCGGTCGGTATATGCGTGATGTGTACCTCCGGCGATATTCATCGCAATTCCATTTTCAATCGCAAATTCACAACCTTTCATGGTCCCGTCGGCGATAATGCGCTCTCTTTCTACCAGGACCTCGGTTAAGGGGAAGCCAATTTTCCTGGCCTCCCTTGCAGGGATTTTGATGTTCAACAAATCATAGAAATACTCAGGTTCATGAACGGCTACAATATACTTGTCATTGGGGGTTTTTGGTTCGAAGAAGTTTACAGCGGTACAAGTGCCCTCGTGCAACAACTGTTGTGGTAAGAGCTCATACTTCTCCATCGGAAATCGATGACCTTTCGGAAGAGGATGTCTATAAATAGGGTGGTAGGCGATTTTAAGCAAACTCCAGAAATCATTTGTTATATCAAATATCGCTTATTCCCATAAATCACAGGCAATTGAACACTGCTAATCCTATTGGGCCCTTTTCTTCATCAGTTTCTTCCCAGAAAATGGCTCATATAAATGGATGCTGTAATACCTTTGCCTGATATGAGGAATACCATTACCACGGATGTTGCCTATTGCCAAAAACTGCTTCGTAGCAATGCATTGGTGGCCATACCTACCGAAACGGTATATGGACTGGCGGCGAACATTTACAATGACGAAGCGGTCCGAAAGATTTTCGAGATGAAGGGAAGACCTTTATTCAATCCATTGATTGTACACATCCATCATCTGGACCAATTGTCATCCTTGGTGAAATCAGTACCGGAAGCGGCCATAAAGCTGGCAGGGCGATTTTGGCCTGGCCCTTTGACTTTAATACTTGAAAAACAAAACGTTGTAAGCGATCTGGTCACCGCGGGAAAATCTACCCTTGCCCTACGTATGCCCAACCATCCCTTGACCTTGGAGCTACTTCGAGGGCTCGATTTTCCTATAGCCGCTCCCAGTGCCAATCCCTTTACAAGGGTCAGTTCTACCTCCGCCCAACATGTGGCCGACTATTTTGGTGATCGGATTCCCGCTATTTTAGATGGCGGGCCCTGTACGGTGGGATTGGAATCTACCATTGTAGGGTTTGATGGGTCAACTGCGGTGGTTTATCGCAAAGGAGGTATTTCCCTAGAAGCTATTGAAGCCTATGTAGGGGAAGTGAGATTGCTTACCCAAAATGAAAATGCCCCACAAGCACCCGGCATGTTGGCCAAGCATTATTCTCCTCGAACAAAGCTAGTGCTAAGCGATGATGTCCTTAAAACAATGAAGGATTTTGTAAACCATGAAATTGGTGTATTGGCCTTTTACGAATCTAGCTTTGCCAACGCCAAGGTGGTAGAAACCCTTTCTGAAGAACGAGATTTGGTTGAGGCTGCGCAAAATCTGTTTGCAGCCTTACATCGATTGGACCAAGCAGATTTGGATATTATCATTGCGCAACGATTTCCTAATGAAGGATTGGGGATAAGTATCAACGATCGTTTGGAGCGGGCTATGGAATAAAGACTTCGAAGAACAAAGCAACCTATTGGAAATTCTGGATCGAGGAGGCGATGTTCCTAATTACATCTGAAGGTCCAATACCTTATTTTTGTAACTAAGCAGTCTTATTAATTAAAAAATAAAAACCTCGACATGCCTAAATTGAACATCTTCCGTACATGGCCGAAAAAGGCCTTTCTTTTAATGAAGTCATATAATAAGCTCTTTCTATGTCTTGGGGTGGCAACGATGGCGATAAGTTGTGGCAAAAATCGGGAAAAAACATCTTCTGTTTTTACCGATTGGGAGGTAACCGGGGGCGATCCGGGAATCACGCATTTTTCGGAACTGGAGCAAATTCACAAAGGAAACGTGGCACAATTACGACCGGCTTGGACTTTCAGTTCCGGAAGCAAGGTGCATAATCAATGTAATCCTATCGTTATTGAAGGTACCTTATATTTTACCACAGGTTATCAAGAGCTGATTGCTTTAAATGCCAAAAACGGAACGGAAAAATGGCGTTTTCAACCTACTTTCAACAGAGAAGAACGACCGGAATACATGAATATCAATCGTGGAATGGCCGCTTGGCGAAAAAAGGGTTTAAAAAGAATATTTTTTTGTGCAGGCAATCTTTTATTGGCTGTGGATGGGATTACCGGTAAGCCTGTGGAAAGCTTCGGAGATAAAGGTAAGGTAGACATGAACCAAGGACATCATTTGCCACCTGAGAAAATGGGTGTCACGGTATCTTCAAGTCCGGTTGTAATCGATGACCTCATCATTATCGGGGCTTCCAGCTGGTCGGCGACTTCCCATGTGGCGGCCTATGACGTGCGCACGGGAAAACGTGTTTGGAAATTCAATACCATTCCCCATGAAGGGGAATTTGGTCATAAGACCTATGGCGACAAGGATTATTGGAAAAAGGGGGCTGGTGTAAATGTTTGGGGCGGTATATCGGTGGACGAGAAGAACGATATGATTTTTTTTGGCACCGGGCAACCCAAAGGCGACTTTTATAGGCCCTTTAATCCTGGGAAACACCTTTTTGGCAACAGTGTTGTTGCTTTAAAGGCCAGTTCAGGGGAGCGCGTCTGGCACTATCAAATAGTACACCACGATCTTTGGGACGTCGATGTGCCCTGCGCTCCGGTTTTGGCGGAGGTTACGGTAAGGGGCAAAAAAATTCCGGCTGCCATACAGATTACCAAAACCGGGGATACCTTTATCTTTCACCGATTAACCGGCGAGGTGTTGTCCGATGTTGAAGAAGTTCCTGTAAAGCAGAGCCAATTGCCGGGGGAACGTTCCTATCCAACCCAACCTATGGTCTCATGGCCAGAGCCTTTTTCTAGACAGAAAGTTGCCCTGGAACACGCCACTACCTTGTCGGATAGTGCCCACAACGGAGCAGTTTTACGTATGCAGAACTCGGATCTAGGCCGATATGATGCACCTTCCGAAAAAGGAATCATCTACTATGGACTGCACGGTGGGGGTGAGTGGGGGGGTCCAGCATATCACCCGGAAAAAAATTGGTTGTTTATCAATACCAATCAAATCGCATGGCATATTGAAATGGTAGATGCCAGCAAAAGGGAAGCGGCGCACCCGGGGCAGACCATTTACTTTCAAAACGCATGTGTTGCTTGTCACGGTGCGGAACGTAAAGGCCATGATACGCAACCTGGTCTAGACCAGTTATCAAAAAAATATGGTTCTCCGGAAGAGGTAGCCGCCATCATTACCAAAGGACGGGGTGCCATGCCTGCGTTCCCACAAATTACGGGAGATGGATTAAGGGCGCTATCCGACTTCTTGATGGATTTGGAGGCAGGGGAGTATCCCGACCTTAAAAAAACGGATGCAAAGCCCTCTTATGCCGTAAAGGGCTATAACCGTTTTTTGGATGAAAATGGTTATCCGGCCACTACGCCGCCATGGGGAGCATTGGTAGCCTTGGATTTGGATTCTGGGGAATTGCAATGGAAAGTCCCCCTAGGCACATATCCCGAATTGATTGAGCGTGGTTTGCCACCTACCGGGACAGAGAACTTTGGGGGAAGTTTGGTCACCAGTGGAGGTCTACTTTTTATAGGAGCTACGTCTGATGAAAAGTTTCGTGCCTTTGATATTGATTCCGGTGAAATCCTTTGGGAATATCAATTGCCCTATGGGGGGTATGCTACACCCACTACCTACACCTTGGATGGTAAACAATATATTTCCATTTTGGCCACTGGCGGGGGCAAACTGGGAACTAAGGAAGGGGATGTCCTTATGACTTTTGCCCTACCATAGCCAAAAAGCATTGTCCGTATCCTAGTGGAGTAGAAAATACAAATAATGTTGATTTGGCTATATAGGGGAAGGGTATATTGGGTAGAATGTGAACTGAGCCAATGACAAGATTAAATTCAAAGGGAAGCTTGGCAATAGCAAGCTGAGTTACCTTGAATTATCCCTTATAAGTTCGTTTGTTTTTTTTCGGAGCATATCCAAAACCTGGGCATGCTCCTTTTCGGAAACTAAATTATTGACTTCCAATTCGTCCTTTTGCAGGTCGTACAGTTCCTCTATGTCCGTATCCAAATACCGGAAATACTTATACTTGGTTGTGCGTACCCCTTCTATTTTTGGGATGTATGGAATATCGTAAAGGTGTTCGCATAGGAATACGTCACGTTTTAGATTTCCTGTTTTTCGTACTAAGGGCTTCAAACTTTTTCCTTGCATTTGAGAAGGAGGTACAATATGGGCATAATCCAGTACGGTAGGTGCCAAATCAATGTTCAGTGCCATTTCGTTCATGGCGTCATTACCCCCTGCCGGGTCATAAATGATCAAAGGCACCCTAAGTGAGTTCTCATAAAGCAGCCATTTGCCCGCCAACCTGCGCTCCCCCAAAAAATAGCCGTTGTCTCCGATAAACACAATAACGGTATTTTCTGCTAGCCCCTTGTTTTGTAAATAAGACCTCAATTTTCCAAGATTTTGATCTATAGTGCTGATCATCTTATAATAGCCTTTAATCATCTGTTCTGCTTTTTCTGGGGTGTCAAAGCGCCATTTGTACCGAATATTGCCCAAATACAGGCTATCCCTTAAAATATCCGGTAATGCTGAGTGATAGGTTTGTTCAGTAAGAGACACTTTTGGCAATTTGGCATTTTGGTAAAGGGTATCATTCCGTTTGGGCCACACATATTGTCTTGGGTTGGTGTCATCGGCATGGGGTGCATTATAGCTGATGGATACGCAAAAAGGCTGCCCTTTATCCAAACCTTCAATGAAATCAATGGCATCGTTGGTAGTGATGTCAGTCAGATGTTCATGCTTGCTCCATCCTTTACCCCGTAACCGAAAATACCCATCGGTCCTTGAAGTTTCAAAACCATCAAAAATGGTCTTCTCCAGTTCATTTTCAAAATGCACTCCGAATTTTCCAAAGAACCCCACCGTATAGCCCGCCTGCTTTAGTAATTTAGGATAAGAAATATTTATAAATTCTTCTTGTAAAGGTTCGGTTCCGAAGGTGAACTTGTGCTTACGCTCATAAAGTCCGGTTAGGATACTGGCCCGGCTGGCCGCGCAAATGGGAGTGGTTACAAAAGCATTTCTAAACAAGGTTCCCTCCTTGGCCAACTGGTCCATATGGGGGGTTTGTATGATGTTGTTTCCCATGGCACCCAACGCATCCCAACGCTGGTCATCCGTAACGATTACAATAATGTTAGGGTGTTCTTTTTGCGCATATATCTGTAAAGGACCGAACAGACCTATCATCATAAGTCCAAATCGGGTAGACCTTCTTGTAATTTGAGTAAAGGGGCACATAATTTTAAACCACATTTTCACAAGCTGATTTTTTAAAAATGAATTCCTTCGTTTTTAGTGAATTTCAAAGGAAAAATACGGATTTGTTATGGATTCTGGACCTTGGATAAGCCAAAAGTGTTTTTGCAATCAAAGATTACCCAAATTGACAAATTTGAGTCTAACTATGCTAGAGTGTCTCTACTGTTGGAATGGGGGTAGCATTGACCATTATAAAAGCGGACCGCAGATTAAGAAAGCCCAAAAGTAGCCTCTTAGCTAATAGCGCCACCATTGCCAACACCCTCCTTATCCGGGTTTAGGAACACCAATTTGCCTTCCGTATCCTCCGCCATTAATATCATTCCCTCACTTTCCACACCCCTTAGTTTTCTAGGGGCCAGGTTAACGAGTACAGTGACTTTTTTACCAATGATCTCTTCGGCCTTAAAACTTTCTGCAATGCCGGACACGATGGTTCGGGTATCCAGCCCAGTGTCTACCTTTAAGATCATCAGTTTTTTGGTCTTGGGCATTTTTTCGGCTTCAACAATTGTGCCCACACGCATGTCCAGTTTTGTGAAGTCGTCAAAGGTAATCGTGTCCTTTTGGGGGCTTATTTCTTCTGTGACGCTCATAGCAGCGTTGGTTTTTTTTGTGGCTTCCAGTTTATCCAGTTGCTTTTGGATTTCATCATCCTCAATTTTCCGAAACAAAAGTTCCGCTTTGTTGATTACATGACCGGTGGATAGTAGTATCTCGTTATCCTTTACTTGTGCCCATCCGGTCTGGATCGGGTTCGACCCAATATTGAGAATATTTTTCAGTTTTGCGGAAGTAAAGGGTAGAAAAGGCTCACTTAAAATGGCCAATCCCGTTGCAATTTGCAGGGCGGTAAACATAATGGTCTTCACCCTTTCCTTATCCGTTTTGATAACTTTCCAGGGTTCTTCATCGGCCAAATATTTATTGCCTAAACGGGCCAAATTCAACAATTCTTGGCTCGCCTCCCGGAAGCGGTAGCGTTCCAGTGAATTGGAAATGATTTGCGGATATTTTTGTAGTTCGGCCAAGGTTTCCTGGTCAATCTCCGAAAAACCAGTGGGTTCTGGCACAATTCCATCGTAATACTTGTGGGTCAAGACCACCACGCGGTTGATGAAATTCCCGAAAATAGCAACCAATTCATTGTTGTTTCGGGCTTGGAAATCCTTCCAGGTAAAATCATTGTCCTTGGTCTCTGGGGCATTTGCGGTCAACCCATAACGAAGGACGTCCTGCATTTTCGGAAATTCCTCCAGATATTCATGTAACCAAACTGCCCAATTCTTGGAAGTGGACAATTTATTGCCCTCCAGGTTCAAGAACTCATTGGCCGGAACATTTTCAGGAAGTATGTAACCTCCGTGGGCCTTTAGAATAGCCGGGAAAATGATACAGTGAAAGACAATATTGTCCTTTCCGATGAAATGCACCAATTTAGTATTGTTATCCTTCCAATAGGGTTCCCAATCCTTACCTTCTCTTTCTGCCCATTCCTTGGTAGAAGAGATATAGCCTATAGGTGCATCGAACCAAACATACAATACCTTGCCTTCCCCACCTTCAACGGGCACGGGAATGCCCCAGTCCAGATCACGGGTAACCGCGCGGGGTTCCAAACCACCATCGATCCAAGATTTGCATTGACCGTATACATTGGGCTTCCAGTCTTCTTTATGGCCTTCTAAAATCCATTTTCTTAGGAAATCCTCGTAACGATTTAGAGGCAGAAACCAATGCTTGGTCTCTTTTAAAGTGGGAACGGCACCGGTAATCGTAGATTTTGGATTGATCAAATCCGTCGCATTTAAGGAAGACCCGCAATTCTCACATTGATCACCATAGGCTTCGTCATAACCACAATTGGGGCAAGTACCGATAACGAAGCGATCCGCCAAAAACTGTCCAGCTTCCTCATCATATAATTGGGCCGTATTTTCTTCAATAAAATCGTCTTGTTCATGTAGTTTCTTGAAAAAATCCGAAGCGGTTTCATAATGTATCCTTGCCGAGGTCCTGGAATAATTGTTGAACGAAATCCCAAAATCGGCAAAGGATTTTTTGATGATACCGTGGTACTTGTCTATAATCTCCTTTGGGGATACACCTTCCTTTTTCGCTTTCATGGAAATGGCGACCCCGTGTTCATCACTACCACATACAAAAGCAACCTCATGGCCCGTTAAGCGTAAATACCGCACATAAATATCGGCCGGGACATAGACTCCGGCCAAATGGCCAATATGGATGGGGCCATTGGTATAGGGCAAAGCTGCCGTAATCGTGTACCTTTTTGGATTTTGAAGATTTTGAGACATCAAACTCGAATTAAGGCACAAAAATACAGATTTTTACCCGGGCATGGCGGTATGCCATAAAAAGAAAACCTTCGGTTTACCAATTGGCGCACCGAAGGTCAAGTTGCAAAGTGTGGGGCGTGTTAAGCAACCATTACCGATTTGCTCATTTTTTTGTCCTGGATCTGAATACGGTAAATATATTTTCCAGTGGATAAATGTTCGGGCATCCGTTCCCTAATGTTAATTTCCATTGATCCCTCGGTCATCATTTCATTATAAACGGTCCCTACGTTTTGGCCGAGAATATTGTACAACTGAATATCCACATGGGCCGTAAAGGGCATTTCAAGGTAAATATGCGGGGCATTGTCCGTTGGGTAAAATGGTTTGTGGACAACCGCATTCAACAGATCCGGATTGGGATCGGTAGGTTCCGGTTGCGTCGGAGGGGTCGGTTCGCCATCGCTATACGCAATGTCCGGGAAATCAACACCGCTACAATTAAAGCCAAGGTTGACCGGCGCATAAGGGTGATCCAAAAGATGTTGTTCTACCAAAGGAATGTCCACACAGAGCCATTCCGCCAAAACTGTGGCGTATAAATCTCTAAAATCCATGGTATATTCCAAATTACCCCTGCCGTCCGGATTGTCCAAAGTTGGGTGTTCCCCTACAAACGCACTTCCGTTTAATCCTGATCCAAAGAACAATGTAGGTGCCGCTTTACCATGGTCTGTGCCATTGGAACCATTTTCAAAAATTCGTCGACCGAATTCTGAAAAGGTCATGCTCAAAACTTTATCGTCTTGTTGGGTAAAGGCGATATCATCATAAAAATTATCAACAGCCACGGATAGGTTTGTCATCAAGCGCTCATGGGCCAAGGGCTGGTTTCCGTGGGTGTCAAAACCTCCCATGGAAATCATATAGACCTTAGTTCCTAGGTTACCTTTGATCAAACGGGCCAACAATGCCAATTGTCTTGCAAAACCATTGTCCTGATACTCAACTTGGTTTTGTCCGCGCTCGTAGGCTTCATGGATAAGACCGGCATATTCATAGGTTGTGTTGGCAACTCCCCTAAGGAATTTCAGCTGGTCGCCATACATACAATCCCCGAATAGGGCATCATCCAATCCATAGACTACACCAGATTCAGCAATTTCCTCCAATTGATCGATATTTGAGGTTACAAAGGCGTAATTGGTCTCCTCACCTTGGAAAACCAAGTTGCCGAATTGCCCGATTTGTATGGCTGCCGGCGATGCAGGTGGATTGATTAGATAATCTGGATATAAGGTCTCAAAATGTCTTCCCATCCAACCGGTGTCCAATCCAGTAAAACCGGTAGTTGTTAGATCGGTATTGGCATAAATATCCGATCCCGTAAAATGGGAAAGGCTTTGGTTTTGATAGCCTACACCATGTACGGCCTTGAACTGGCCATCGCCCCACATCGGCTCCAAAGCCTGCATGTATGAGGGGACACCAAATTCATCCGTCAACTTTAATACTTTACTTTCCGGAATATAGATGTTGGGCCTGGCATTGGCATAACTGTCATATTGTTCTATAGGAATCACAGTACTTAGTCCGTCGTTTCCACCGGATAGTCGTATCAAAATCAAGATATTGTCCGTTTCCGCAGCTGCAATCGCCGCGGTCAATGGTGAGGGGGCCGAGGCGGTCAACATGTTGCTACCGAGCATCATGGATCCGGAACCGGCTATTCCCAAAGCTTGGAGGAAGGAACGTCTGCTCCAAGTTTTGTGTTCTTGATCGTGGCCCTCATGTTGAAGACCTTTATAAGGAGTATTGTTGATATTGCACATAGTCGTAGGATTTATTTTAGTTGAAACTCGGGTTGTCTTGCCAAATACTGTAATAATAGGTATACTTGAAACGGTGCGGTCATCCATGTGGCCAGTGTCCAAGTTTCATCATTTCCACCTTCGTAATAAGTGGGGTCTATATCGCTTCTAAAGGCGGCATATGCCTTTTCGTACTCACCATCATCCAACAATCCTTTCGGAAGGATAAAATCGATGATAGGTCTGGCGATAACATCCGGATTATTGCTGGTCAACCCATCATTTCCGGTAAGGGAGAGTCCAAATGCCCTAAACTGCTCATTATTGTTCTGGTAGAAAGTTTCAAGAATAGTCTCTATAGTGAGCCATCTTCCAATAATGAAATTGGTATTGATCCATGAACGATCGCGCTGCCAGCCGGCCACATCGAAGGGATCGAACATTTCCTGCCCCAATAAACGGGTGTAGTTGTTGATCTCGCTCAAGGTGGTATCGGTATAGGTAAAACCAGTCTCCTTTAGCGTATTCAAATACATATCATAAGGACTCTTGATAATAACACCAATGGATTCGTCGTCAAAAAAATGTTGGCTTCTGAACAGTTGCGATAAAACCGGGGCTATTTCAAAATTATTGGCCACAAAAGTATCGGCAAGTTCGTTTATGATACCTTGAGGGTGCCCTGGCGGGTAAGTGCCTCCAGGATTATACTCTTCCCTTTTGCTATCGGGATGTACAAAGAACTCGTAGAATTTCGTACAAATAAACCTTGCAATACTTCCTGCCCTTTGTTCAAAAAGGATAGTGATGACATCATCATATCCCCAATTCCCTGTCTGGCCTAAAATGGTCTTGCTTCCAGCATCGAAATTCTCAGCGTCAAAGGCAACGGGGGAGCAACCAATTTCACCTCTTTCCACATAACCGGTCAGTGCCTTGGCCGTTTCAATAATATCCTCTTCAGTATAGGCATTTCCCTCACCTAAGGTGAAAAGTTCATATAACTCACGGGCATAGTTTTCGTTGGGATTATTACCATTATTGTAGGCGCCGTCCAAATAGTAGAGCATGGCATCGGTCAATCCAATTTCACTTACGAACGTCCGGAAGTTCCCCAATGAATTACGTTGAAGACAATTGATATAATGGTAGAGGAATGAATTACAATTATATACGTCAATTTCGGTAACAAAGTGGTTACTCCAAAAGAAGCTCAGCCTGTCCCTAAGATTATTGTCCAAAAGTGCATTGGTATAGGTAAGGCGCCACTCTTCCAGTTGGGCCCTTCTGACCTGTCTTGCCTGGTCATCATCGGCAGGATAATTACTGTTATTCCAATCCGCCCAGGCCGGGGCCGTTGTCGGAGGCATGGCCACTGCTTGGTTGATCAAGTTGTCCACCAGCGTTCCCGCGTTTTGACCAACTGCCTGGTCAATAGTCTCTACCGAGGCGCTAAACCCCAGTCTTCTATACAAATGTGCCGCTTTTGTCCTGTCCAAAGGAGTGTTGTACGGCGCTAATGTAGAGGTATTACAATTAACGAAGTATTCCATAGATTTTAGGCTTTAAGAACGTTCATGTGCGTAGGGGCTAATTCTTAACGCTTAAACTTTTTGGATAGTATCTTAATCGTCTTATTTTCGTTGTACTGAGGGCCAATTTACGATGTTGGGTGTAATAATAACGACAAAGCGTTGTTTTTTTCGATGAAATGCACTCTTTTCACACAATTTCAAGAAGGCTTATATGGGGAAGCATAATGAATTTGGAAAGGATGGGGAGCAGATGGCGGTGGATTTTTTGGTAACAAAGGGCTATGACATTAAGTATCGTAATTACAGATATCTAAAATCCGAAATTGATATTATTGCACAAAAAGGAAAAACCCTTGCCATTGTAGAAGTCCGTGCCAGAAGCAATGACCAAATCATTCCCATTGCTGAAACCATTACCAAAAAGAAAATTGGACTTTTGGTGATGGGAGCAGACCACTATGTAACCCAACAGGAACTTGATGTTGAGGTACGTTTTGATGTTATTACCATTTTAAAAAATCGTAAAATTTTCAAAATCGAGCATTTGAAGGATGCTTTTTATCATTTTTAAGAGGGAATTACGCACAAAATTATTTGCAGAACAATTTGTTTTATTTGTAACAAAATGTTATTTTTGTACTTCAACTTAATCAAAAAATGAAAACAATTTCTTCCGTTGTAGAGCAATACATCAAAAAGAAACCTTTTTTGCAAAGCGCGTTGGCACAAGGCATCATTAATTTAACCTCGTTATCGCGTATCGTTAAGCCGGAGATAGAGGAGGAATTGGGTAAGGAAATTCGAAATGGAGCTATTGTGATGGCTTTAAAGCGTTTATCCGATGACTTGGAATTCAGGGCCACCCATAAGATAATCAAGGTCTTAAAAAACATTGGGGAAATTACCGTCCGCTCTTCATTGACCGACTATACGTTTTTGGCCTCGGATACAGTCCTTGTACAACAGGCTAAGCTTTTGGACGAAATCAATGCCAATCAGGATATTTTTTATACCTCTTCCCGTGGTGTTAACGAAATCAATATCGTAATCAGTAACAGTATGGATGAGATTGTTGAGCGACTTTTCAAAGCGGAAAAGTGTACCCAAAAGGCCGAGAATCTATCTTCCATCACGGTGAAACTTCCGGCGGAAAATGTTTCCGTACCTGGTATTTACTATTTTATTTTTCAGCGCTTGGCTTGGGAGGGCATTGTTCTTTACGAGGTGATTTCAACGACCAATGAATTTACCATCCTTGTGGACGATGATCAAGTAGATGTGGCCTTCAGGACCATAAAGGATTTAAAGGCACTTTAATTTTCATTCAGAAATTTGATTAATTCATTGCTGTCCCCAAGTTTGGCAATTATCCGTTTCTCCTTGTCCAGTACGAAATAGGTAGGCGTTTTTTCGATATCATACAATTCGGCATATTCATTTTCCCATTTTCCCAAAGCCAGGACGTGTTCAAAATTTTCAAATTGGGCCGATTCAATTTTCCAACGAACGTCATCATCTTCCAACCCTATGGCAATCACCCTTAGATTTGATCGCTGCTTTAGTCCTTCATACAATCTCGGTAGATCTCTGAGACAATGTCCACAGGTACTACTCCAAAAAATCAACATATAATACTTGGAGTCGTTGAGATCACTTAACTTTTTGACGGTATTATCGTCTCTCCATTCTATTTCAGGAGCGATAGCCCCTAACCGCAAACGATTATAGGTTTTGATCGTATTGATAATTTCCTGATCCTTCGTCGTGGCTGCCAAAGGGGTAAGATAATCTTTATATATGAAGTCTGACAAGGTATTATAATCATTTGCCGCGGCCTGTTTCCATAGATTATGAAAGACATGAAATTTAAAACCTGCGGAGGTGCCTTCCAAATGCCCGTTAACTTTCCTGGTGTTTTCTTGCATTGCCCTTTCCGTCTCAAGAGGACCCATC
The DNA here is from genome assembly GCF_028285715.1 of Ulvibacterium sp. GTDB lineage: Bacteria > Bacteroidota > Bacteroidia > Flavobacteriales > Flavobacteriaceae > Ulvibacterium. The sequence continues at coordinate 111,158 of NZ_JANQOO010000010.1, read as the reverse complement.
TGTTCTAAAGGGAGTGCAGTATACACATAGTTCGAAATTTTATCTGTTAAGAATCCAGAAGCTTGTAGGATCGGGTTTTTCAAGTCAAGTGAAGTAAAGTAGTTCGCCTTTCTGTTTTTGACGTAATCCGACAAAGATTCATTTTTCAAGGGGATGTAAGGTGAATTGGCCTTTACAAAATGTTGGGTCAGCATATCTTTGGACAATTCTTCATAGGCGGTCTGGGAGGCTCTCAAAGACTTTGTGACCGTTTCAAACTCTTTGGTTTTGTTCTTTCCTTCGGAATATAATTGGATAATTTCGCTTTCTAGACTATGGATATCCCTAAAATAGGCATTGAAAATTTTATTTTCCTCTGAAGTCGAAAAGTCAACCCCTTTGGAAACATCAAAGTGCAGTTGCACATCTTCTATTCCGTTATAGATGACATCAAAATAAAACTCATCCTGGGGAAGGGCATACACCAATCGATAGATTCCGGCAACGCTATTTTCAGGAAGCACCAAAGTGAATTTTCCACTGTTTATGGCGCTATCCGCCACATAGGATTGCCCATCCGGCTCAAGGTGATAGGCTATTAACCAACTGTAATTATCCGCTGGTGAGAAGGTGCCAAATATGGTATGTCGGCCCATTACCGACAGGGTAAGGAACAAAAGGGGGAAAAGGACGATTTTTCTCATGTTCTGAACAAATCAAACATCTTACCAAAATAGCTGGGAGCAAGAAAGCGGATATGGAATATCACATCTCCCAACCTTCCCGATAGGTCCTACCTACAAATTGATTGGCCTCTTCCAAGTTGGTAATCCGCATGTTCTCCCCATCCCACAAGAGTTTTTTACGAGCGTAAAAATCCATTTTTCCATCACTGTTTTCTCGTTGGAGCATATAACTTCGAATGGCCAAATTACCCATCAAAACGGTTTCGGTCATTGGCCCGGCATAATCGAAGGATGAGGTCAATGCTTTGTGTTCAGGACTGTCAAAACCTGCCTTGCAAGCATCTACCCATAACCGCTGATGGCCATATTCCGGCTCTTCGTTATTTTCCACTTCAGGGCCAAAATCGGTGGTACCGTCGTTGAGATATAGTTTGGGTGTAAGCGGGGAACTGTCATTGATATTAGTGGAAATGATACCTTTTTCCCCGATCATCAATACCCCATTTTGGCTTCCTGGGCCTCCAATGTCGTTATTAGCGGGAATGATATCCGGATGCGAAGGCCGAATACCCCCATCGCTCCAGGTCATCTCTATGGGAGATTTGCTCTTTTCCGTCGCCCCAAAATGCAAAGTGATAAATGATGAAGGTGGGCAACCTTCAGGATGATAATCCGCTGTCCACATCTGCGTATACACGGAACCTACACTACATTCTGCATCGGTTGGATATTTCAATCCCAAGGTTCTAAAAGGAATATCGATAAGGTGGCATCCTACATCGCCTAAGGCCCCTGTTCCATAGTCCCACCAGCCACGCCAGTTGAAAGGATGTAGATTAGGGGTATAGGGTCTGTTCGGGGCTGGCCCTAACCACAAATCCCAATAGAGGTCTTCAGGCTTTTTGCTTTCATCAGGTTCCGGCATGGCATATCCTTGGGGCCAAACAGGACGATTGGTCCATACCTGTACTTTAGAAATAGCGCCTATAGCATCCGTGTCCACCCATTTTTGTACCATATCCAATAGCGGGTTGGAACCACCTTGGTTTCCCATTTGGCTGACGATTTTTTTGTCCCTTGCCATTTGGGTGAGCTTTCGTGCCTCGCTGATATTATGGGTCAAGGGTTTTTGGACATATACATGTTTTCCACGCTCCATGGCAAAAGCCGCAGCTGGACCGTGCACGTGATCCGGGGTGGAAATAGTGACTGCATCAATACCTTTTTCCTTATCCAACATTTCGCGATAATCATTATACAATTTGGCTTTTGGAAATGCTTCCACAGAGCTCTTGGCCGATCCGGAAAAATCCACATCACAGAGCGCCACCACCTTTTCCCTACCTTGAACAGAAGCATTCATAATATCGCTTCGCCCTTTCCCTCCGGCACCAATAGCCGCCAAATTGAGGCGATCGCTCGGGGCCAAATAACCCGGTCCTCCAAGAACGTGCCTGGGTACGATAAAAATTGAGGAGGCTAAGGCGGATTTTTTAATAAATGATCGTCTGGAGTTATTTTTTTTGGTCTGCATGCATGTTGTTTTAGAGGATTTTTTTTAGTGCCCTCTAATATACTATAAACCACTTTAAGAAACTAGGTTTATGAGACTGGCCTAAAAGATTATGTTGTTTACGGAAAGAAGGCTTGGTGTTAAGAATTAGGATTTAAATATGGTGACGGTAAATACATTGTACTCTTAAGAAATACAATTGGAGATTACATTAAGTACATAATATAATTACAGCATTCGTAACCATTCCTTTGCCACTTCCAACATCAAATCGTTATCGGTTATGATTTCGTCTGGAAGAATAGATTCTTCGTAAACATTCCCATTCCTGTCCACCATGAATCCTACTGTTAAAAAAAGTGTTGAGTTATTGCTAAGAGGATACCCTACATTAGAGGTGGGGCGTCCGCAAGTGGCAGTTCCAAAACTTTTTGTGTTGGGTCTTCCCCTAAAAGCAATAACTACGGCTTCACCAGAGCTGCCTGAAGCCCCATTTGTTAAAACAGCGACCTTTGGACTTCCTTCTTTTAGCAAAGTGTATGGGTCTGGTAGTCGAAAATTTGTGATACCATCAACTTTAACTTCTCCATCCAGGTAGATCCACTCGACACGATTTCCATCAGGAGTCTGAAAATATCCCAAAATTCCCTCGCCCAATATAGATCCTATTGCCCCTAACATAGGAAACATATTTTCACCGCCATTGTCCCTTATGTCAACGATCCAACCTTTAAGATCAGCTTTATCCTGACTTTTTATCTGATCTACTATAGCATCTGCATAGGTTCTGGCCTCTTCCGAGGTACCCCCCAAAGCTTCCAACATAGATATATCCGATATCCTCCTCATCAAAGGAAATACTCCCTAAGGTAGGAGGGCATTGGCCACCTGCAAAAAGTATCTCTCCTTCAGCTGTACGTAAAAAGCTATGATTGTCTTCGAGTAACTCCAGGGCCTTTAAAATGGCAGGGTAAGTTTCTTCAATGGTTTGGGCCGGCCCTGCTATTTCAAAAACAGACGCCCTAAAATCCGACCAGTTGATGTTACCTCTATTTATTGAGTTGGTCTCCATGACATCTATGATGCCATTTAGGTAGTTTAATGAGACCCTTGATATGTTTGGGTCTGCGAATGGTTCGGAATCGTCATTGGAACAACCAATAAAAAGTAGAAGAATAAAAATGGGACATAAAAACCTTAAGCGCATAATAATCGTTTATAAATTAATATTTCGCTAGTTTTTATGTCCCAATAGGAAATAACATTTCAATATAGTAAAAAGCACATTGAAATGGGAAAATAATAAGAATATTTCTTACAACTGGGAATGAAGTTGCGCCATAGCCAAAGGTTGTAGCACCTCTAGCGCCTTATCCACAGAGGTAATCTGTTCAAACACTAGCAATAGTCGGAGTCCACTTCGGGTCTGTTTTTCCTTAAGTTTAACCTGTTGCGGATGGTTTTGTGCAAATTGAAGTACTTTGGTAAAGGCTGCACTCTGATAGAAATCCGATTGTTGGTCGGCGATAAAATATCCAAGGAACTTCCCTCTTTTCATCACCACTTTTTCCAATCCGATACGGCTGCCAATCCATTTTATCCGGACGGAATTCAGGAGGTCCGCCACTGCATCCGGCAATTGGCCGAAACGGTCTATCAATTGGGTTTCGAATTTTTGAAGGCCTTCTTCATCCTTTACTTGATTGAGTTGCGTGTACAGATTTAGGCGTTCCGTTATATTGTTGATATAATCGTCCGGGAAAAGCAGTTGAAAATCCGTATCGATCTGGGTATCCTTTACAAATACTTTTTTACGGTCCCCCTCAACTTCTTCGTACAATTCCTTAAACTCGTTTTCCTTAAGTTCTTCTATGGCCTCTGCCAATATCTTTTGATAAGTCTCGAACCCAATTTCGTTGATAAATCCACTTTGTTCACCACCCAATAGATCGCCCGCTCCCCTAATCTCCAAATCTTTCATGGCGATATGGAATCCACTTCCCAATTCCGTAAATTGCTCCAATGCCTGGATACGTTTTCGGGCATCAGGGGTCATAACATCGTAAGGCGGGGTAACAAAAAAGCAAAAAGCCTTTTTGTTGCTTCGTCCCACACGACCACGCATCTGATGCAGATCGCTCAATCCAAAATTATTGGCATTGTTGATAAAAATAGTGTTGGCATTGGTTACGTCCAATCCGCTTTCTACTATGGTTGTAGAGACCAAGACATCAAACTCGCCATTAATAAAGGAAAGCATTAAAGCCTCCAGTTTTTTGCCTTCCATCTGCCCATGGCCGATGGCTACTTTGGCATCGGGAACCAGACGTTGTACCATGCCGGCCACTTCCTTGATGTTCTCGATCCGGTTATGGATAAAAAATACCTGTCCCCCGCGTTGTATCTCATAGGTAATGGCATCCCGAATGGTTTCCTCTGAGAATCGGATAACCCGGCTCTCTATAGGATACCTGTTGGGTGGGGGTGTATTGATGACGGAGAGGTCACGGGCGGCCATTAAACTAAATTGCAAGGTGCGCGGAATAGGGGTAGCGGTAAGCGTTAGCACATCTACGTTTTCCTTAATGGATTTTAGTTTGTCCTTGACCGATACACCGAACTTTTGCTCTTCATCCACGATCAACAACCCAAGATCTTTGAATTTTACATTTTTGTTGACAAGTTGATGGGTCCCGATAACAATATCCACTTTTCCCAATGCCAAATTTTCAAGGGTCTCCCTTCGCTCCCTTGCTGTCCTGAAACGGTTGAGGTAATCCACGGTCACAGGCATATCCTTCAGGCGCTCCGTAAAGGTGCGATGGTGTTGAAACGCCAAAATAGTTGTAGGTACCAATACGGCCACCTGCTTGGCATTGTCTACCGCCTTGAATGCGGCACGGATGGCCACCTCGGTCTTGCCGAAACCTACATCCCCGCATATGAGCCGGTCCATGGGGCGTTCACTTTCCATATCTCTCTTAACATCGCTCGTAGCGGTGCTCTGATCCGGCGTATCCTCATAAATGAAGGAAGCTTCCAGTTCTGTCTGGAGATAGCTGTCCGGATTGTATTGAAACCCCTTTTCCAAACGCCTTTTTGCATAGACCTTGATTAGGTCAAAGGCAATTTTCTTAACGCGCGATTTGGTCTTTTGCTTAAGTTTTTTCCAGGCCGCCGAGCCTAATTTATATATCTTAGGTACAGCCCCGTCCTTTCCATTGAATTTGGAGATTTTATAGAGCGAATGGATACTGACGTACAGGATATCGCGATCACCATACATCAATTTTATGGCTTCCTGTTTTTTTCCTTCCACATCAATTTTTTGAAGTCCCCCGAACTTCCCGATACCATGATCAATATGGGTCACGTAATCCCCAATTTCCAACTTGTTGAGTTCCTTAAGAGTAATGGCCTGCTTTTTGGCGTAGCCATTTTTGAGATGGAATTTGTGGTATCGTTCAAAGATTTGATGGTCGGTGTAACAGACGATTTTCAAATCGTTGTCAATAAAACCTTGGTATAAGGGAAATACCAAGGTCTGGTAGTGCACCTGTTGCTCTACCTCCTCAAAAATGTCATGAAAACGTTGGGCCTGTTGTTCACTGGCACAGCAAATATAATTGGTGTAACCTTTTTGGTAATTTGTATTGAGATCATCAATTAGCAAATCGAATTTTTTATTGAAGGAGGGCTGGGGTTTCGTATTGAAATGCAGGGTTGTCACCGGAGCTTCTACCCTGCTCAATGTATCATCATCTTTCAGGCTTAGCGCCGCCGAAGCCCCAATTTCAATCAGACCAAAATCTTTCAATTGATTTGTAAAGAGTGTTGAATTCACAAAAAGTTCCTCGGGAGCGGCGTGTTTGATTTCTTCGGAAAGCTGGGCAAATACCTCATGGGCCTTCCCAAAAAAATTGTCCAATCTCTTGAACAACAAATCCTTGTTTTGAATGACAACTACGGTTTTTGGGGAAATATATTTTAGAAAACTCTCTCGTTTTTCCTCTAAAAACTTATTGGCTACATTGGGAATAATACTAATTTTCTTCACAGTATCGGTTGAAAGTTGAGTCTCCACATCAAATGTGCGGATGCTATCTACCTCATCCCCAAAAAATTCGATACGGTACGGCTCGTCATGTGAAAACGAAAACACGTCCACAATACCTCCACGAACGGAAAACTCTCCGGGTTCCGTTACAAAATCAACACGCTTAAACCGATATTCGAAAAGTATTTCATTGAGAAAATCCAACGAAAGTGTGTCGTCAAGTCTAATTTTGAGTGTATTCTTTTCAAGTTCCCTCCGTGTCACCACTTTTTCAAAAAGCGCATCGGGGTAGGTAACAACGACGGCAGATTTTTTCCGGGAGTTGATACGGTTAAGGACCTCTGCCCGAAACAGCACATTGGCGTTGTCCGTTTCCTCAATTTGGTAAGGCCTACGGTAACTTCCCGGATAGAAGAGTACATCTTTTTCACCGATAAGTCGTTCCAAATCGTTGAGATGGTAAGCGGCCTCCTCTTTATCGTTAAAAACCAATAAAAAAGGAAGCTCGGAATTTAAAAATACGTCGGAAAGCACAAAGGAAAGTGAGGATCCCGTAAGACCTTGAACAGTGAGCCTGTTTTGTGATATGGCAATAGCTTCCCTCAGTTTCTGGGTTCGCAGAGACCGTGAATAGCTTTCGGAAATCGGGGTATTGACCAACCGTAAAACTTTGTACAAAGATAGATTTAAGAGGGAAGCAATCCAATAGTAAGCGCAATTTTAGCGCCAATATTTAGGGGTGTGGGGAAATTGATGATATTAGGGTAAATAAGTAAGGCGGGGAGCGATTATATCTTCATAATCTCATCTTCTACAATGGCAAATACCTCATCGTTTTTTTTCGGTTCCAAGATAAAAGTCCCTGTAAACTTTCCAAAGGCTGGTAGAATTAGTTGTTGCCCACTTTTGAAAAAACAAGGTAACCTAAGGGATTGGCGCCCTTTTCCCCGTAACCGTATAGCGGGGTGTATATGACCAGAAAAATTGAAAAAACCGGTTCGTTCTTCCGGGTGGTGGGTCAACAGAAAATCGTCCCATTCAACTTCTGAAACCACCTTAATGCCCAGATCCTCATACTTTAAGGGGGAAATGATATCATGGTTCCCTGCGACAAGAATGATTTCAACAGACTTTTTAGCGACCCACTTTTCGAAAAAATTCCATTCCTTGTTCAAGGCCGAGTGGAATAAGTCTCCCAAAAAACAGATGACCCTGGGATTGAAGTATTCCAAAGCCTCGTCCATTAACTCAAAGTTTTTTTGGACTACATTTTGAGGGACGGCCGCACCGAACTTTCGGAAATGGGATACCTTTCCTAAATGTACATCACTTATCAATAAGACCGATCGATCTTGCCAAAATAGCGTTCCAGAAGGATGCAACCTAAAATTTTGATTCCGTATTTGGATGGGATACGTGTTCATTCGGATTTCAAAGGTAAAAAAAGAGCCCCTTGTTTATATGCTTTGATATCCCTACTTTGTCTGTTCATAATAAATTGATGCCAACCATGTCCAAAATTGTCGTTATAGGAAGTTCCAATACAGATATGGTCGTAAAGACCAAAAGATTCCCGGAACCGGGTGAGACCATATTGGGAGGTGATTTTTATATGTTTCCTGGAGGTAAGGGAGCCAACCAAGCCGTAGCGGCAGCCAGGGCAGGGGGAGAGGTTATTTTTATTTGTTGTTTGGGAGATGACCTCTTTGGTCAAAACGCGCTTAAGGGATATGCCAAGGAGGGAATAGATATTGATAGTGTAAAAATCGTTGAAAAAGAAGCCTCGGGAGTAGCCCTGATTACGGTAAATGGAGAAGGAGAAAACGAAATTGTGGTGGCTTCCGGAACCAATGCCCTACTTTCACCAGAGCACCTCGAAGCAAAAATGAAATCCATCTCCAACGCCCAAATTTTTCTTACCCAACTGGAAACACCCATAGAAACCGTTGCCTTTTTGGCAGCGTACTGCAAGGCTAAAGGTCAGAGGCTTATTATTAATCCTGCTCCGGCACAGGCATTGGACGACACAGTTTTAAATGGACTCTTTTTGATTACCCCCAATGAAACGGAAACCAAGATCTTGAGCGGAATTGAGGTTACGGATGATGCTTCACTAGAGAATGCGGGCAGTGTTTTTTTAGAAAAAGGAGTGCAAAATGTCATCGTTACCTTGGGAAGCCGGGGCTCTTTTTTTATGAATGCCACAGAGAGCTTCGTGGTCCCTGCCCCAAAGGTAAAAGCTGTTGATACCACCGCCGCCGGTGATGTTTTTAATGGAGTTTTGACCGTTTGTTTGGCAGAGGGCAAGGGATGGAAGGAGAGCATGGCCTTTGCCAGTAAGGCAGCGGCACTTGCCGTTACAAAGATGGGGGCACAGGACACGGCACCCACATTAGAAGAAATCAACCAATTTTAAGATTATGTTCGTTATAGAAACCTATCAAGTTGCCGTACTGTTCTGTATCATTACCATGTTCGCCTGGGGCTCCTGGGCCAATACCCAAAAATTGGCGGCGAGCAGTTGGCGTTTTGAACTTTACTACTGGGATTATGTTTTTGGGATTGTTGTGTTTTCCTTGCTTTTTGCTTTTACGGCAGGAAGTATGGGAGAGATGGGAAGGCCTTTTTTAGAAGATATTGCCCAAGGTAGTTCCGAAAATGTCTGGTCCGCCGTTTTGGGCGGTATCCTTTTTAATCTTGCCAATATCCTTTTGGTAGCGGCCATTGCGTTGGCCGGCATGTCGGTTGCCTTTCCCGTGGGGATAGGTCTGGCTTTGGTTATTGGTGTTATTGTAAATTACTTGGATCAACCCATAGGGAACTCCACACTTCTATTTGGTGGGGTCGGCCTGATCGTTTTGGCCATTTTATTGAATGCCAATGCTTATAAAAAGTTGTCCGCACAGCAGCAAAAGGTGCCTACAAAAGGATTGGTACTGGCCGTTGTGGCAGGATTGTTAATGGGTCTGTTTTACAAGTACGTGGCCAATTCCATGTTTCCCGACTTCACCCAGCCTATTGCTGGAAAATTGAGCCCCTATACTGCGGTTTTTCTTTTTGCCTTGGGAATTTTGGCGAGCAACTTTTTATTCAATACAGTACTGATGCGCAAACCTGTAGAGGGTGCCGCGGTCAGTTTCAAGGATTATTTTGCCGGTAGCGGAAAAAGCCATCTTATGGGTGTCCTGGGCGGGGTAATTTGGTGTATAGGGATGTCATTTAGTATTTTGGCATCGGATAAGGCCGGACCGGCCATTTCATATGGACTGGGTCAGGGAGCTACGGTAGTCGCAGCTTTGTGGGGTATTTTTGTTTGGAAGGAATTCAAGGGAGCTCCCAAAGGTGTTTCTGGAATGCTGAATGCTATGTTGCTCCTTTATATTGTCGGATTGGGACTTATAATCGCGGCTCGTTAGGCCATAATTACAGATTACTTTTTCGTTAAAATTGCGGCCATTCTTTTAATGCGGTCCGCAAGCTTTTCACTGGATAATCTTTCACGGCTTAAACGATCGGTAATAATGGGAAAGGAGAAGGGGGTAGGTTGTTCACAATGCTTCCAAACGATTTCCTGGGTGGCCATCCGTTCCAGTGCCATGCGTAAACGACCTTCTTCCAGTTGATGTTCAAAAGTTTCCCGAAAGGCCTGTTGGAATAAAAGGTTGTTGGGCTCGTAGTCCCGGAAGACATCAAATAGCAATTGTGAGTTGCTCTGCAGGTGTTTCATTTTAATCTGCTTGTAAGGATATCCTGTAAATACCATCCCGCTGATAACCGCAATATCCCTGAACTTTCTACGTGCCATTTCTGTGGAATTCAGGCTTTTTTGCAAATCTTCCAGTAGATATTCCGCGGTGAACAAATCATTGTCGATGACCTGTTGCATATCTATAGGCTTATCCGACAGCAGTTCAAACCCATAATCGTTAAAGGCCAAGGAAAATGTAATGGGGGAAAGCAGGCTTATACGATACCCGAAAAGGCTACCCATGGCCTCATGGACAAAACGACCCTCAAAGGGATAAAAGATATGATGGTGTCCTTCCCGGGTCTTAAAGGTTTCGATAAGGAATTCATAGGGTTTAGGAACGATGCTTTCCCTGCCTTGACGTTCAAAAATATGGGCCAAAGACTGAATTTCTTCCGATTGTTCCTTTGAGGGGCTATAAACAGAATACAGTTCATTTCGCAATAATTCGGACATCCGGGCCGAAAGTGTTAAACGTCCACCCATCCAGCTGGGTACTTTGTTGGTTCTTTTTTTCGAATTACGGACATGGACCTGCATTCCCTTGATTCGGATGAACTCCAGATTCCGTCCCGCAAAGGTAAAAACGTCCCCTTGGGTCAATTTGGAGATGAAATATTCTTCGATAGAACCAATGTGCCCTCCCTTTTGATAGCGTACGGTAAGATTGGCATCACCCACAATGGTACCTATTTGAAAGCGATGACGCATGGCAATGCCCTTATTATTTACCTTAAATTTGCCATCTTCCCCTACTTCTACCTTTTTGTATTCGTCATAGGTCTGTAGACTTTGGCTACCCATGACCAAAAAGTTGAGTAGCCAGTGCCATTGCTCCAAGGAAATTGCCTGATAGCAGAAGGTCTGTTTGATTTCCGCAAAGATTTGATCGGGATAAAATCCATCGGATACCGCAAGTGTAGTCAAATATTGCAACAGTACATCATAGCTGTTCAGATAGGGAATCCGGTCTTCCACAGCATTCTGCCTTACAGCCTGTTGCAAGGCCGAAGCTTCGATAAGTTCAATAGCGTGGGTAGGAAGAAAATAAATGACGCTTTCCTTTCCTGGCCTGTGGCCACTTCGTCCGGCGCGTTGCAAAAAACGGGCTACCCCCTTGGGACCTCCTATCTGAACCACGGTCTCCACAGGGGCAAAGTCTACGCCCAAGTCTAGACTTGAAGTACAGACCACGGCTTTAAGACTTTCGTTGCGAATGGCCTGTTCTACCCAGGTCCGTGTCTCCTTGTTTATGCTTCCATGGTGCATGGCGATTTCCCCAGCATATTCCGGATGTTTTTCCAAGATCTTTTGGAACCAAATTTCACACTGGCTTCGGGTGTTGGTAAAGAGTAAGGTAGTCCTACTATTGTTGATAATGGGTACGACGTCCTCTAAAAGTCGAATTCCCAAATGGCCGCGCCATGGGAAAGTTTCCATTTGCTTTGGGATGATACTTTTAACGGTAATTTTCTTTTTGATGTTGGCCCTGATCATCACCGAATTCCGATGCGCCTCGGTTTCCGGACCCAAAAGCACCGCACGGGCCTGTTCCAGATTTCCTATGGTAGCCGATATGCCCCAAATTCGGAGATTGTTGGAAACCGTTTTTAGACGGGAGAGGGCCAGTTCCATCTGTACCCCGCGCTTGGTGCCCAGAAGCTCGTGCCATTCGTCCACCACAATGGCAGAGCAGTTTTTAAAGGTTTTGTCATACCCTTTGGATGCAAGCAAAAGCTGAAGGCTCTCTGGAGTAGTAATTAAAAGGTCGGGCATGTTTCTTTTCTGTTGTGACCTTTCCTGTGTGGTGGTATCCCCTGTACGGATGCCTACCGTCATTTGGGTTTCCAGATCTTTGGTAACACGTTCCGCGGATTGTTTGATTTCCTGGGACAAGGCCCTTAGTGGGGTTATCCAAATGGCTTTTAGCCCTTTTTTGTGTTTTGTCCTATATTCCGGATTTTGTTTGATGTAATGCAACACTATGGGAAACCATAGCGCATAGGTCTTACCGCTTCCCGTAGGGGCGTTCAACAGGCCGTGTTTACCCTGTAAAAATGCATTCCAGGTCTTTTTTTGAAATGGAAAAGGCTTCCAACTTTGGGATTGGAACCAATTTTCGGCGATTTTATGAAGTTCTTCTTTGGTCATTTGATTGCCTTGCAGAACCAGTTCTTTTTAGGATGTGTATGGCTATCTAGGAGAAGAAGGGTCATGGGATCATATTTTTCAAATCTTCCAAGGTATTTGCCTCCTCGATTTTCTTATCCTGCCGCCAGCGTAATATTCTGGGAAATCGTGTGGCAACACCACTTTTATGTCGTTTGGAAAGGGCAATACCTTCAAAGGCAATTTCAAAGACATGATGGGGTGTTACGGAACGTACCGGCCCAAAACGTTCCAGGGTGTTCTTCTTGATCCAATTATCTACTTGCCGAAACTCGGCATCGGTCAACCCGGAATAGGCCTTCGCAAAAGTGACCAATTCTTTTTTACCGTCATCGTTTTCTGTCCAAAGGGCAAAGGTGTAATCCGTAAAAAGGTTACTTCGCCTTCCATGCCCGCGCATGGCATAAGTGAGCACGGCATCTATGGTCAAAGGATCGACCTTCCATTTCCACCAATCGCCTTTTTTTCTTCCCACCAGATAAGGAGATTCCTTACGTTTTAGCATTAGGCCTTCGCTATGCACTTCACGGGAACGATTTCGCTCTTGGACCACTTGCTGCCAGGAATTATGTTCTAGTGTTTCGGAAAGGTGCAGGGATTTTGTTGCTCCCAGGAAATTGACCTTTTCAAAAAGCCTTTCCAATAGTTTTCTTCGTTCAACAAAAGGTTCATTTCGAATATCTTTGCCTTGCCATTCCAATAAATCATACACTTTTAGGATTACCGGAGTCTTTTCCAGCAAGTTCTTCGAAACCGTTTTTCTGCCAATTCGGGTCTGTAGGTCGTTAAACGTACCGATTTGGCCTTTGGGGTAGGGAAGTATTTCCCCATCCAGGACCGTGCCATTAGGAATAGCCGAAATGAAGGACTTGAACTCCGGATATTTATCGGTGACCAGTTCTTCCCCCCGACTCCAAACGAAGAGTTCATTGTTCCGTAGAATGACCTGGGCGCGAATTCCGTCCCATTTGTGCTCAACGGACCAGTCTTTTACATTTCCCAACTCCTCCACTTTGTTTTCAATGGCATAGGCCAAGTAGAAAGGGTAGGGCTTGGAAAGGTAATCACTTTCATTTTCCTCTAATATCAGTTCCTGGAACGAAATGGAATTCGGGTCCCAGTTGCCCATCATTTTGTAGGCAAGAATATCCTCATCGATTTCCGTGGCCTTTGCCAAGGCACGTGTCATAAGTTTTTGACTTACTCCTATTCGAAAGCCGCCCGTTATTAATTTGGTAAAGACAAAGCGTTCATAATAATTGAGCACCTTCCAATTCTCATAAAGATATTGTTTTTTGGCTTTGTCATCCTTCTTTTTGAGGGCGATCATTTCCACTAAAAATTGGGTCAGACTTTTTTCTGTGGAAGTTTTGGAAGAGGGGATGACCAAGGCAATGGTCTCGGCCAAATCCCCAACGATATGATAGCTTTCCTCAAACAACCATAAAGGAATATTCGCCACCTCCGATGCCCATTCCCGTAACAATGTGGTATTAACCGGGCGTGGCGGACGCCGATGGGAAAGAATGGCTATGGTCCATACTTTATCCTTATCATCAACTGTATTAAAATAATGGGTTAGGGCATTTACCTTAACATTGGTCTTATTGGTGCTATCTAGGGTTTTTATAAGTTGAGCAAAACGTTTCATGCCTCGGATTCTTCTTTTGAAGTTGGGTTCAATTCTCCCGATTCCCCTTCATATTGCGTTTCCTCGGTACGCGCGTCGTACCCCTGTTCCCTTAAATATTTTGAAAATATTTCGGTATAGCCGTGAGTACATATAATCTTTTCAGCTCCGGTTGCTCCGATGCAGTCCAAAAGTCCTTGCCAATCACAATGATCACTAAGGACAAATCCTTTGTCAATGGCCCTCCTCCGACGGGCACCCCGGAAGGTCATCCAACCACTGGCTGATGCCGTAACATAAGGCACCATTTTTCGCATCCAGGCACTCCCATGGGCACTGGGAGGGGCAATAACCATATGACCAAGCAATTCCTCTTTTTTAGTGTCCGGTGTAATCAATATCGTTTTTGGAAAATCCGCCAGGTGGCGCACTACCTCGGTCATATTCTCTACAGCTCCATGTGTGTAAATTTTTCCAAGGGAAAGATCTAAATGCCTAAGTAGGCGTTGTGCTTTTCCCAAAGTGTACCCAAAAAGCACAGAGGTTTTACCTTCGGATTTATTTTCGGCCCACCAACTGTTGATTTCTTGAAAGACCTCTCTTTGTGGCATCCATTTAAAGGGAGGGAGGCCAAAGGTGCACTCTGTAATAAAGGTATTACATTTAACAGGTTCATACGCTGTGCAGACCCCGTCATCCTCATTTTTATAGTCTCCGGAAAATACCCATACTTCCCCTTTATGTTCAACCCTAATCTGGGAAGAACCGATAATATGACCGGCCGGATACAAACTAAATTTTACATTGTTTACGGTAAAGGATTCGCCCCATTCCTTGCCCTGTATATTGATTTCTCCCAATCGGTGGGTAACAATAGGTACGTTCCGATGATGTGTAATGTAGCTCTTGTGGCCCCAGCGGCTATGATCTGCGTGACCATGGGAAATAATGGCCTTTTGTACCGGACGCCAGGGATCCAGATACACATCCGCCCTGCTGCAATAAATGCCCTTGTCCGTAAATTCCAAAAGAGGCTTTTTCATAGTGGCAGGAAGTTACGAATTTGGCCAAAAACAAAGTTGGGGATATTATAAAATATGACCTCTAAAAAAATTATATTTGCACCCATTAAAATATAAAGAATGTCCGTAAAAGATTTGTACGATGCCCATTCGGCGAACAATAACTTGGCCCATTTTGCGAGTATAGCCTCATTGGCCGCTGTGGATGGTTATATAGACGATGAGGAAATGAAACTTTTGGAGCGGTTTGCGCATAAATTGAATATCTCCGATGCCCAGTTCAACGAGGTTATGAAAAAGTCCAATAAGTATCCCATAACCCATCAGGTGAGCTTTGAGAAGAGATTGGAACGTTTTTTTGATTTGGTCAAAATTGTTTTCGCGGATGGTGTGCTTGATGAGGAAGAAGAATTTCTTCTGGGCAAATATGCCATAGGATTAGGTTTTTCGTCTTCTCAGTCCGAAGAAATCATTACAAAATCAAAAGCCTTGTTTATGGGAAAAATAGATTTTGAGGATTATCTCTATTTCATTAACAGGTAGATTTCCGTTCCTGGGTTAGTGGTACTTTTGTAAAAATTCCTGTAGTTTTTCCACCATTTTTCGACTTCCACAAAAGAAAGGTATCCTTTGATGGAGTTCCTTGGGCTTCACATCCAATATTCTAGAGTGACCTCCTATGGCAAGTCCATTGGCCTGCTCGGCTATGAATGCCATTGGGTTGCACTCGTATAGAAGCCTTAATTTTCCATTTTCGGTGATACTACTTTTGGGATACATATAAATTCCCCCTTTAATCATATTTCTGTGAAAATCCGATACAAGTGACCCTATATATCTTGAGGTATAAGGTCTATCGCCTTCTTCCTTTTGACAGTACTTTATGTAATCCTTTACCCCTTGGTGAAAATGGATATAATTGCCCTCATTTACGGAATAAATCTTACCATTTTCAGGGAATTGCATATCCGGGTGCGACAGATAAAAGGTGCCGATGGCTGGATTCAGGGTAAACCCGTTTACCCCGTGTCCAGTTGTATAGACCAACATGGTAGATGTGCCATAGATAATATAACCCGCTGCAACCTGGTTTTTTCCGGGCTGCAGAAAATCCTCCAAAGTTACCGGGGTACCTACAGGGGTAATGCGCCTATATACAGAAAAAATGGTCCCAACGGAAACATTAACATCAATGTTTGTAGATCCATCCAAGGGATCTATAAGTACAACATACTTATTCTGATGCTGTTCATCGTTACTGTTGATACTTATAAAATCATCTTCTTCCTCGGAGGCGATCCCGCATACGATTTCCCGATTCTTTAGCGTCTGAATGAATTTTTCATTGGCAAGCACGTCCAGTTTCTGTTGGTTTTCGCCTTGGATGTTCATTTCTCCGGCAGTTCCTAAAATATCCACCAACCCTGCTTTGTTCACTTCATGGTTTACTACTTTTGCGGCAAGGCGTATGGCATTTATCAGTTTGGATAATTCACCTGAGGAATATTGGAAAGCGGCTTGATTTTCTATGATGAATTCGCCTAAAGTCTTGTTCTTTTTGTTTAGCATGGGAAGTGTTAATTTCTCTTGCAAAGTTCGCTTATTTTGTTAAACTACAACGTTTTCGTTCTTTTTTAGTTTTTTATATTTATAACTTTGTGTTTTATTTGTAACAATTATGGAATATGTAATTCGAGAGGCAGAGGAAAGGGATATGGGCCAAGTATTGAGCCTAATTAAGGAATTGGCCGTTTTTGAAAATGAGGGGGATGCCGTTGAGGTAACGGTTCAGGATTTGGCAAAACATGGATTTGGGGATGCAAAACTTTTTCATTGTTTTGTGGCCGATACACAGGAAGGGATTATGGGCATTGCCTTGATATTCCATAGATACTCTACATGGAAGGGACCCATTATCCACCTGGAAGATTTAATCGTCTCGGAAAAGGCAAGAGGATATGGATTAGGTTCCGCCCTCTTACATGAAGTGGTGGAATATGGACATAAATTGGGAGTAAAGCGCATTAACTGGGAAGTATTGGATTGGAACGAACCGGCCATCGCATTTTATGAAAGTAAGGGCGCTAAGGTTTTAAGGGATTGGGATGTAGTTCAACTGGACGAGAATGGAATACGTAATTTTTTGGAAAAAAACCGTACTTAAAACTTTAAAAATGTGCTTTGGGAGCGTCATACGATGTGTAGCGAAGTTTTCCCGTAAATAGAGGAGTGGAACAAATATAATTCATGTATGAGAATTTTCAAGTTTGGAGGGGCTTCGGTAAAAGATGCCGAAGGGGTTAAAAACCTGGTTAATGTGCTTAAGGAAGTGGGCTATGACAACACATTATTGGTCATTTCAGCAATGGGCAAAACCACCAATTCCATGGAGGAAGTAGTAGATTCCTATTTTGCCGAAAAAGAAAGACTTTCCTTTAAAGTCCAGGAAGTCATCGGTTTTCATAACAAGATTTTATTGGACCTTTTCCCCAGCGATCGGCACCCTGTTTTTCAGAAAGTGAAATCTTTGTTCGATGAAATCCAAGGCTTTGTGGTATGGAATAAATCGCCCAATTATAATTTTGTCTATGATCAATTGGTGGGGTATGGGGAACTGATCTGCACCACTATTGTGAGCGCCTATCTGGATGAGGTAGGAATGACAAATACATGGTTGGATGTACGTAATTTTATAAAGACCGATAACAACTACCGGGACGTTAATGTAGATTGGGAAAGGACACAAGAAAGGATTTCCAAGGGTATTGATAAGAAGGTCCTTAATGTGACCCAAGGGTTTTTGGGAAGTGATGACAACAACTTTACTACGACCCTGGGAAGGGAAGGATCTGATTATACGGCGGCCATTTTGGCCTATTGCCTCAATGCGGATTCTGTTACCATTTGGAAAGACGTACCGGGAGTGCTGAACGCAGATCCCAGACATTTTCAGGAAACGCAACTTTTGAACAAAATATCGTATACAGAGGCTATTGAGTTGGCTTTTTATGGAGCTTCCGTTATACATCCCAAAACGCTTCAGCCCCTGCAACGTAAGGAGATTCCGTTACATGTGAAATCGTTCATCAATCCTAAGAACCCCGGTACCACGGTCGGTAGGGGAATCGGGATAGAACCTTTGGTTCCCTGCTTTATTGTTAAAAAGAATCAAGTGCTGGTAAAACTCTCTTCCTTGGATTTCTCCTTTATTGTGGAACATAGTATTAGCGAATTGTTCAAACTGCTGCATGAACATAAAATGAAAGTGGATTTGATCCAAAATTCGGCCATTAGCTTTTCCGTCTGTGTGGATAACAAATTTGGAGGTCTGAACGGGCTTTTAGAACTTCTTAAAAGCAGGTTCAAAGTAGTTTGTCACGAAGATGTCTCCCTTTACACTATTCGTCATTTTAATGAAAAGGCGGTGGAATCATTTTTGAACGGGCACGAAGTACTCCTGGAGCAAAGAGGCAAGGAAACTTTACAATTGGTAGTAAAGTAGCCGTTATATACCCTTTCCTAAATGTTAAAATAAATCGCTCAACTAGTGATTTCCCTATATTTACGATTACCTAAATTTTAATAATATGGGTTTAGTGACCGCAAAAGAGGTGGCTAGGACGGTCAATTTGGATACATACGGGTTCTTGGGTACTTTTATGGGATGGATCTTAATGAAGGTCACTAGAATATCCAGTATCAACAGGACCTATGATGCCTATAAGCATCTTTCGGGCCCGGAATTTTTGGATGCCCTACTTGCCCACTATCAAATAGATTTTGAAATCCCGGAAGACGATTTTAAGCGCTTGCCCAAGGATGGGGCCTATATTACCATTAGCAATCACCCCCTAGGGGGATTTGACGGTATTCTTTTGTTGAAGTTGATGCTGCAACAGCGCGCCGACTTTAAGATTATTGCCAATTTTCTATTGCACCGCGTAAAACCCTTGGAACCTTATATTATGCCTGTAAATCCTTTTGAGAACCATAAAGATGCCAAAACTAGTATTATCGGATTCAAGAATGCCTTGAGGCATTTGAACGAGGGACACCCCATGGGGATTTTCCCAGCGGGGGAGGTATCCACGTACAGGGATGGAAAATTGATTGTGGACAAACCCTGGGAAGAGGCAGCGATAAAACTGATCAGAAAGGCTAAGGTTCCGGTGGTTCCCATTTATTTTCATGCGAAAAATAGTAGGCTTTTCTATAGGTTGTCCAAGATCAACGATGCCTTCCGGACGGCTAAATTACCTTCTGAATTGACCTCGCAAGGAAATCGCCCCATCAAGGTACGGATAGGGCAGCCCATTTCGGTAGAAACCCAAGAGGACCAGGAGACTTTGGATGAGTTCACCGAACTTTTACGGAAAAAGACCTATATCCTTTCACATGCCTACGAGAAGGAAAGACTGATCGATCAGATTCCCGCCACCCTAAAAATACCCAAACCTCCCAAACGTATCGCCACGGCAGTGAGGACCGAAGTAATATTGGGCGAAATTGAAAGACTACGGGAGAAGGACTGTAGGATGCTTCAGAGCAAAAACTATGAGGTGTTTTTGGCCAAAGCACAGGATATGCCCTTTATTCTTCAAGAGATTGGAAGACAAAGGGAGGTTACCTTCCGAGCCATTGGTGAGGGAACCAACAATTCTATAGACTTGGATGAGTTTGATACGTATTATCACCACCTTTTTCTGTGGGATTGTGAAGAAAAGACGATAGTCGGGGCCTACCGTATGGGCATGGGTTCCGAGATTTTCTCAAAATACGGTATAGATGGCTTCTACCTTCAAGACCTTTTTCGGTTTGAACCTGAGCTTTTTGGCATGATGCGCCAGTCTATTGAAATGGGCAGGGCCTATATTGTAAAGGCGTATCAACAAAAACCGATGCCTTTATTCCTTCTTTGGAAGGGCATCGTGCATACTACGCTAAGACATCCGGAACATAAATATTTAATCGGTGGAGTAAGTATCAGTAACCAGTTTTCCAACTTTTCCAAATCCTTGATGATCGAGTTTATGAAAAGTAATTATTGGGATCCCTACGTGGCACAGTATGTTCGTCCCAAAAAGGAATTCAAGGTAAAATTGAAGGACGCCGACAAGGAATTTGTTTTTGATGAAACGGAGGCCGATCTTAATAAGTTTGACCGTTTGATCAATGAAGTAGAACCCGGGGATTTACGGTTACCGGTGCTCATCAAGAAATACATTAAACAAAATGCTAAGGTGGTCGCCTTTAATGTGGATCCCTTGTTCAATAACTCGGTGGACGGTCTAATGTACATTAAGATTTCAGATCTACCCGAAAGTACCGTAAAGCCAGTTATGGAGGAGTTTCAGGCAGAACTGGAGCGCAAGCTTACCGAGGTCAACTCTACTGAGGTTTCTTAGTTCAATCTACCCCAACGGTCTTGCTCCTTCTTTCGAACAATAGGTTGTCCTTCCATTGCCCATGTAGTTTCCCAACCTTTTCCCGCTTTCCGATGTACCGAAACCCCAATTTTTCATGAAGCCTGATACTACCTAGATTTTCAGGAAAAATTCCGGACTGCAAGGTCCAAAGGCCTATTGCCTCACTTTGCCGTATCAAGGCCTTCATCAAAAGTGATCCCAGGCCCAGGCCTCGGTTGTTTTTCCCTATATACACGCTTACCTCGGCCACCCCCCCATAAACGCATCTGCTGGATACGGGCGAAAGTGCTGCCCAACCCAAAACGTCCTCTTTTTGATGGACCACCAATCTGCATTGTTCCAGATGCGCCTGGTCCCAGTCTGAATAGGAAGGAACAGTGGTTTCAAATGTAGCATACCCGGAAACGATGCCATCGGCATATATTTCGGAGACTTTAGGCCAATCCGCTTCTATCATTTTCCTAATTTCCATGCTTGGGCATCAACAACACGCACTCTTTGGCGAACAACAAACCTCTTCTTCAGTGTTTGTTTCAACTGATATTTTGGCCTTGCAATCCGTTTTTTCAATTGCTAGCTGAACTAGGAGGTATTCCTCATCAGCAATTACATTATCAACAAAAAGTTGGGCTGTATGGAAATTTGGGTTGCTGTATTCAAATTTTATTTCCGCATCCGGCTGCATCCGTTTCATACTACTTACTCTTTTGAAGATATCCGTAGCCTTTTGTGCGGTCATATATTCAGTACGGTTTTTTTCTTTCGGGCTTTCCCAAAGTTGGACCACGGTTTCACGCCAAAAATCGGTTCCAGCCCCGCAATCCACGGATTCTACCATAATGTTCTTTACTTCGGTTATATGGTAATTGGGAGCAACTGTTTTTCCTTTTGTGTATTCAAACAATACACTTTTGGTAGGATGTGTCTCTAGAAGTCCCAGAAATTCTTGTGTCTTCATAATTGTAATTTTAATTAACAACAGTTTTGATTTATGGTATTAAAAAATGCATGGAAAAGCTGTTGCAGTTCCGCCCATTTTTCCTTGTGGATACAGTAACATAGATTTTTCCCTTCAAACGTCCCCTTTAACAAACCGATTTTTTTTATCTCGTTGAGATGCTGCGAAATGGTAGGTTGGGAAAGTCCAATGACATCCACCAAGTCATTGCAAATACACCCTTCTTGTTTGCTTATGTACTGCAGAATGGCCACTCGAGCCGGGTGGGCCAAAACTTTGGCAACTGTGGCCAGTTCGTTTTGGACAGGATTGAATATTTCGGTTTTGGTAGCTCCCATATAATATTATCAAAGTAATATTGCAATATTACGATAAAGCAAGGAAATAAAAAAGCCAAATCAAAAAAATTTGGCCTTTTGTTTTCTAGAACCAAGGTTTTTTCCCTACTTGATAGGTGTTATAGAACTCCTCATCGGATTTCGTCAAATATATGATACCTTCTATAAGACCCACTATTGCCGTAGCCATAACGACAAAACTTCCAATGACGAAGCACATGGTGGCATAACCTATTATGGTAGCAACCAATAGAATAATACCTTCCTTTTGATAGCCCAAGATAAATTTATGGACTCCCAAAGATCCAAATATAATAGCCAACACCCCGGCAAGTATTTTTTTATTGTCTCCACTGACGTTGTTCATGGCCTCTTTGGCACCATCTGCAAATTCATTGGCCGTCTTTTTGGCTTCATCGGCAAAATCACCAGCTGCTTCCTTGGTATCCTCTGCGAAATCTTTGGCCTTTTCTTTGGCGTCGTCGAAAGCCTCTTCGGCCTTATCGCCCAAATCCTTATTTTCTTCTGACATCTCTGTTGTTTTTGGTGGTTAATATAGCCTTAAATGTAGGGATTATTTGGATATCAGAGAAATGCTTTATCTACGGGCTCCCAAAGTTCTATTTTGTTGCCTTCGGGATCTAATATCCATCCGAATTTACCGTAATCATACTCCTCTACTTCCCCAACAATTTGAACCCCTTCCTTTTTAAGTTCGGCCAAGAGCTCTCGTAAATTTTCAACCCTGAAGTTCATCATAAAGGACTTTTCACTGGGATTAAAATAAGTGGTATCCTCTTTAAAAGGACTCCATTGTGTGGAAAAGTCATTTCCTTCCCTATCCTTCCACCAGAACGTGCAGCCGTATTGATCAGTGGGTAATCCCAAATGGTTTTTATACCATTCTTTAGTGGTTTCTGGATTCTTGGACTTAAAAAAGAACCCCCCGATACCGGTAACTCTATTTTTCATTTTTTCTTCTGTTTTTTTATTGCACTTTCGTAAAAGTCGATCCATTGATCAACTGTAATTTTTTGACATAGCTCCCCAATGAGTTCATAGGGTATGTCATCTATTTTTTTAAATCGGATACAGCTTTTACCCATATCCAGTTTTGTACGTACAGTTTGTGCATATTCTTTCTTGAACCAGTCCAGTAGTTCTTTTTTGGAATAAATGCCCATATGATACACGGCTATATACTGCTTTTGTGAGGCTAAATTCATGAATGGTAACGGCATTTTGGGGTCACAATGATATCCGTCGGGATAAATGGAATGAGGCACCACATATCCTAACATGCCGTAGTTCATCTGTTCCTCAAAACCTTTGGGAAGGTTTTGAAGGATGATTTTTCTCAATTTGGAAACTGCAGCTTGTCTTTCGATCGGGAGTTGGGCAACATAGTCTTCCGGGGCGTTGGTCTTGTATTGCATGCGGTTTAATTTTTTCGTTGAAGAATTAGGGAAGAAATCAATGAAATTATAAAGCCGATAATAAAAACCGTAAGGAACATGATTAAAAAATTCATCATCGGGTCGGCAAAAAATTGTTTTTCCGCCTCCATTTTGGCTTGCTCCAGCTTGAATTCCTCAGGCGGAAGGGTTTCTTCCATTTCATTTAGGATAACTTCATAGTATTCGGTTAGAAAATCGGGATTTATGAATTTCACATAGATAAGGTCCAAAACACCAAAGGCGAGGGCTGTGATTAAACTGATTACAATACCAATCGTAAGCCCTTTTTTAAAGGTTACCTTACCTTGGTTCTCCTTATCCCTAAAATGCTTAATGCCAAAATAGACAAAGGACAGGGAAATAATCATGGAAGCGTACCCCAAGACTTCCTGGGTGGACATATCCGCATCCTTAAACGCAAACCAACTAAATAGAAATAGGACACAAATGGTAATACTTCCAAAGAGCCCGTACCGTAAAACCGATTTTTTCATGTTCAGGGAGTTTAGAGTTGTGGCCAAAGTAGTCCTAAAGACAAAATGGAGTCTCATACTAAAGTACCAAAATCATTCTATTTTGCGATTTAAGATGCTAAACAGGGATAATCTGAAGCTCCTTGGCCTTTTGTATGGCCTGTGTTCTACGTCTTGCATCCAGCTTTAACAGTACATTGGAGACATGGGTTTTAATAGTACTTTCGGAAACAAAAAGTTTATCCGCAATTTCTTTATTGGATAGTCCTTTGGATACTTCCAGGAGTACCTCGTATTCCCGTTTGCTTAACCCCAGTAGTGCTACTTTATTAGGATTTACCACTTTGGGAGTGCTATTCTTCTGTGGGGAATTCCTTTTATTGATAAAAATACCAATGGCAAAAAATACTACAGCAACGATGGCCACAATAATTTCTAAGGAAGTGCTTCCGGAAAGGTAGGAGTACTTACTTAGTTGGAAGAGACTAAGTAGTGCTACGATCAAGGCCGAAAAGATTAAAACCGTACGCTTCACCCACTAAATTTAGCAAAATCTTACCTTTATTTTGTCCACTATGGTTTGGGCCAGTTTTTCTTTGCTGTCCACCGTCCAACCGGCAACATGCGGGGATAGGATTACGTTTTCGGAATTGATCAGATATTGAAAAGCTTCGGGAAGTTGATTGTCCGTAAACATGTCTTCAAAAGAAGTTTTCTCATACTCCAGAACATCCAATGCCGCTCCTAGGATTTTACCGGACTTTAGGGCCTTTACCAAATCTTCGGTGATTACACATTTACCGCGAGCCGTATTCAAAAACCAAATCGGCTTATGGAAGGCATTGATGAATTCGGTATTTATAATGCCCATTGTCAGTTTGGTTTGGGGCACATGGAGGCTTACCACATCTGCTTTTTGCTGGAATTCCATGATTCCTACTTGTCGCGCATTTTCATCACCGACACCGCCAACAATGTCGTAACAGATAACCTCATCTACATCAAAGCCGCGTAATTTTTTGGAAAAGGCCTTTCCCATATTACCATAACCGATGATACCAATAGTTTTTCCTTCCAGTTCCACACCTCTGTTGCCTTCCCTGTCCCATTTGCCGTTTCGAACTTCCCGATCGGCTTTATTCAGTTTATTGAAGAGGGATAAGAGCATCCCCAGGGCATGTTCACCCACTGCGTTGCGATTGCCTTCCGGTGCCGAGGCTAAGAACACACCTTTGGTCCTGGCATATTTTATATCGATATTTTCCAGACCTGCACCAACCCTACCGATAAATTTTAGCTTCTTGGCCTTTTCCAGAAATTCCGCATCTATACGAAACCTACTTCGTATGATTATACCATCATATTCATGAATTTGTTGTTCTACCTGTATTTTTGAAGACGTATAATCTTCATCGTTTTGAAATCCTAGGGCCGCAAACTGTTCTATAAGTAACGGGTGGTTGGTATCTAAGTGGAGTACCTTCATAGTGAAAATCAAATTTCTGGATAGTGGGTCCTTGTCAATTTGTTCTGGACATTTCCTGTATGTGCTGTGGATAGTTTTTCAAAAAGCAACAAATGTACCACTTCCCCATTTTTGGTCATGGGGTTGTGCTCAACACCTTTGGGCACCACAATGATCTCACCTTCACGGACCACTTCCGTCCTATCCCGAAATTGCATGTATAGCGTTCCCTTCAGAACCTGAAAGAGCTCGTCCTCCTCGTCATGGGCATGCCAAACAAATTCACCTTGGATTTTCGCCAGAATCACCTGCATGTCATCTACAATGGCTATTTGGTGTGGATGCCAGTACGTTTGGAACAAATCGTGTTTTTTCTCTAGGTTTATGGGTTTCATATCGTGGTGACGGATATTCTATGTTCATATGCCCCTTGGTCTGGAGGTAATTCAGTTTCTTGCTATATCCCCAATACCAATTTGGCTATCCAAAAATAGATTAGGATGCCAAAAATATCGTTGCTTGTAGTAATAAATGGTCCTGTGGCTATGGCCGGATCTATACCTCTTTTATCAAGGAACAAAGGAATAAAAGTGCCTATGATACCCGCCACGATAATAACTGCTACCAGTGATAACGAAATGGCCAGGGCTGTATTAAAACTGCCATTCCACCACCAAGTGAACACCAGTAAAATAACGGCCAGGATCAAGCCGTTCAAGGTAGCCAAAAGCATTTCCTTGATCAAGCGGTTGCTAATGCTACCTTTAAGGTCATCATTGGCCAGACCTTGTACGATAATGGCACTGGATTGTACCCCCACATTCCCTGCCATTGCCGCTATCAATGGTGTAAAAAAGAACAGTATGGCATGTTGGGCGATCATTTCCTCAAATCCTCCCATAATGGCCGCGGCACCTACCCCGCCAAGAAGCCCCAAAAATAACCAGGGCAAGCGTGCCCGTGTAAGTTCCCAGATACTATCATCGGCCTCAACACCTTGAGAAATACCTGCTGCCATTTGGTAATCACGATCGGCTTCTTCGCGGATGACGTCCACAATATCATCAATCGTTATCCGTCCTACCAAACGCCCTATTTCATCTACCACGGGGATGGCCTCCAGGTCGTATTTTTGCATAATTTTTGCAACCTCCTCCGGCTTTTCGTTCACATCTACCCGATCTACTTTTGGAATATATACTTCCCTTATCGGCGCGGTTGTGGAAGTGGTCAATAAATCCTTTAGGGATAGCCTACCTTTTAAAACACCTTCATTATCTACTACATAGATAGAATGCACACGTGTAACGTTTTCTGCCTGTGCCCTCATCTCCTTAACGCAGGTAAGAACGTTCCAATTCTCGTTGACCTTAACAAGCTCCTTTGCCATAAGTCCGCCTGCGGAATTCTCATCATAGCGAAGAAGTTCCACAATATCCTTGGCATGTTCTTTGTCCTCAATTTCGGAAATAACCTCTTGAACAATCTCATCAGGTAGTTCTGCCACAATATCTGCGGCATCATCGGTGTCCAGTTCTTCGAGCTCTCCTGCAATTTCCTTAACGGACAGATTACTTAAAATAGCTTCCCTAACATCCTCGTCCAGTTCGGTAAGTACATCGGAGGTTTTATCGCTATCGAGCAGTTTAATGAGGTAAGTAGCTTCATCCTCATTGAGCTCATTGATGATTTCGGCCACATCCGCATAATGCACCTCGGCCATTAGGGAAACCAGCTCGGTTCCCTTCTGATCCTCGATCAGTTGTTCTATTTTGGCCAAGAGCTCCTCTGTAAGCTTAAACGGTGTCATCCTCTTGTATTATACTTCTTTTGGGCAATCTGCGCAAAGCTAAAGAAAAATGCGTTAGGGGTATAGCAGTTTCAATATTCTGTTGGTCGCTTTGTCCAAGGGATTTTTCCGGTTGCCAGACTTGGAGGTTTTTGAATTTTCCGATTCGTGTAAAGTGTGCAGTATCTAGTTTTTGCCTTGTGCCAAATCGGCTTCGATCCTTTGGGTAAGTTGTATAAAGTCTTCTACACTTAATTGCTCCGGACGAAGATTGAAAATAGTAGAGGATTTTAGCGCAACGGAAAGCGAAAATGTTTTTAAGCTATTACGCAGGGTTTTTCTTCTTTGGTTAAAAGCGGATTTCACCACTTTGAAGAACAATTTCTCATCACATGTCAATCGGAAGTTTTCTTTCCGGACTAAGCGAAGTACGCCGGACTGGACTTTGGGAGGCGGATCGAATACCTGTGGATGAACCGTAAACAAATAGGTAGCATCGTAGAATGCTTGTACCAATACCGACAAAATCCCATAGGTTTTACTTCCTTTTTGTTCACATATGCGCTGGGCCACCTCTTTTTGGAACATACCCGAAAATTCAGGTACTTGTTCACGCATTTCCAACAACCGAAACACGATTTGCGTGGAGATGTTGTAAGGAAAGTTTCCCGTAATGGCAAAAGGTTCCTTGTCAAATAATCGATTTAAATCATAGGAAAGAAAATCGGCTTCCACTAGTGCAAAGGACGTATTGTCCATGACTACATTGGGATTTTCCAGGGGGAAGCTGTGTTTTAGGTACACTATGGAATCTTTATCCAAATCCATTGCCACCAATTCCAAATCCCGTAAGAGAAGATATTTGGTCAGTATCCCGGTGCCTGGTCCTATTTCAAGCACTTTATCGTATCCATTTAAAGACAAGGTGTCCGCTATTTTTTTTGCAATGTCTTCGTCCTTTAGGAAGTGCTGTCCCAAAAACTTTTTGGCCTTAACCGGACTTTCAGTACGCTGTGGTTTACGATTAAATGGTTCTCTCTTTCTTTTTTTGCCCATATGGGGGATACAATTGAATTAATCTAGGCGCTCCATGTAGGCCCATGCCGTTTTTCCAGAGGTGAGGACCACCTTACGCCGTTCATACCCTTCACCTTCATAGACATCTACATTTTTTAATTCCAAAGGGGTAACCTTATAAACTGTACCCTTAACGATATCCATAGTACTGTTGGTCCTGGAGATAGTAGGATAACGGCCGTATACCTTATTTTTGAGAAGTAAAAATCCCTTCAAGGTCTCCTCGTCTCCCTCTAGCTCTCGTTTAAAGAGATTGAATTGAACTTCATCGTCCTGAAGGGTACCATAGGTAAAAAGGTATTCCATAGGTTGCATGTTCTATCTTATCCTATCCGTTCATTGTTCACTTATGACTTCCAATTCCGTCCTAAAGGAAACAAATTTGTTTGGAAAGCGTTTTTGGGCATCTTCCCTTAGTCGCTGGGCATCTTCCGCATAGTACTTTTCCAAGATTGCCCTATTCACTGTCGTAAATTGCACGGAATACGTGGTGCCTCCCATTTCCTCTTCTACCAGAACTCTGCTCATTTTGGCATTTAAGAACTTTCCTGTGGCTAGCACATCCGGGATATGAATTTCCTTCATCCAATGGAGCCATTCGTCGTGAACGGATTCATCTATGTTTGTAGTTACGTTGTATATGTACATAATTAAAGGCTCAAGTGCCAAACTCATAGTCGTGTAGCACTTTAACTTGATGCCCGTATTTGAACTTTAGTTAATGGAATCTCCCCGAAGCCTTCTAAAATGCTTTCGTGCTTGGGGGAAATAATAACTGTCCTGATAATTATAGATTATTTTTTCGTAATGTATTTTCGCTTTTTCGGGCTGACCCAAATGATTTCTATAAAGTTCGCCCAGGGCAAAATGGGCATCGTCCGCAAGAATATCATTTTCATAGAATTCTGTTATTTTTCGGTAGTTGAACTCTGCAGCCTCATAATT
Organism: Ulvibacterium sp.; assembly: GCF_028285715.1. Classification (GTDB taxonomy): domain Bacteria; phylum Bacteroidota; class Bacteroidia; order Flavobacteriales; family Flavobacteriaceae; genus Ulvibacterium. The sequence goes on along the minus strand of NZ_JANQOO010000010.1, from coordinate 82,426 downwards.
TTCCTGGGCTTCTAGTAGTTGAGCCTGTCTCAATAGAGCTTCGTCCTCTATCTTTTCACCTTTATGATGCTCAAGAATTCCGTTGAGTTCTGCAATGGCCTCTTTGATCTTATTTTGGTAGCCCAATAGGTCGGCCCGAGCATATTTCTTCAAAGCGGTCTGAGTAGAATCCTCCAAACTATTGTCCGATATAAGAAGGCTTAACTGCATCGCATCATTGGCGATAAGTTGTGAGGTGGAGCCCCGCAATACTTTTAATTGGGTTAGTGCCCAATCAAAATCACCTTTATAAAAACTGGTCTGTGCTACTTTGTAGCGGGCGTCTTGGCCCAATATATCGTTCTTAAGGCTTTTTTGTACTTGGGTAAAATAGATCAATGCCTCATTAAACTTTTTATTATAGACCAAAATATCACCCAAAGCCAATTTTATATACGCCTTGCCCCTTGAATTTAAAGGTAATTCCAAGCTGTTTTTGAGAATGGTAATGGCGGGTTCGGGAGTGTCCTTTTTAAAAGTTAAAAAATTGGCATAGGCGACCTGCAACTGCAAGGTCTGGCTTTTATAACCGTGTAGGGTCACTAGCTCGTCATATTGTTTTTGTACCTGCCCCAAAGTTTTTTTGCTGGTATCGATCAATTGGATGTCTATCAAGTTCAATTTGGCATTCAGTCCTGTTACCTCGTCATTCGTATTTGCCACGATATATTCAAAAATTTCCTTTGCGGTTTCGGGTTCATCATCCTTTAGGGCCATATTGCCAAGGTTTTCAAGCCGCTGTAAGGAACCTCCCTCCATTCTCCTGTAAATTGCCTTTTCTTGCCGAAATGCACTCCTGTATTGTTTTTGTTGGACAAAAAGCCAGCTTAATAAGTCGTTCCAAAGCAAATCCGGGTTTTTTTGTGCATTCTGCAAAAGGATTTTTTTGAGTTTGATGTTATTTTCGTTATCGGCATCCGATGTGATGAAATCATCGATGCTGCTGAGAACGTTGGATTTTGAAGTCTTACCCTCGATAATGAGTTTTAGGTAGGAAGCGTACATCTTTTCAATATTGCCCTGCTCACCGTAGATTCGGGCCATTTGATAATTGTAGTCCAATTTTGGATTAAGTTCCATCGCCTTGGTATAGGCCTTTAGCGCATAGTCCAACAAAGCATATTTTTGGAAACGGAAACCGATACCATATCCAAAGTTTGGATTTTTCTCAATTTTTTTAAGGGCTTCCTCATAATACTTTATGGCCTCTTCATTACGATCTTGAATGGTGTAGTTATAGCCAAGCTCAATGTATAATGTAGGATAGGCATTCCCCGCCTGAATTTGGGGGAAAAGAAAGGTTTCCACATCAGTGTAACGTTCCAATTGTTGATAGCATGCAATCAGGCCCTCTGAATAATCCGTACGGCGCGGGTGTCTTTCAACGAGTTTTTCGTAAAAGATTACCGCTTTTTCAAAATCCCCATCATTAAAGTACTGCTTGGCCAAAAAGTCATCCTGTGCCTTGGCGGTCATCGGAATACAGCATATTAGTAAGAAGTATACTATCCTCATCTTGGAAATTTAACAAATTTACACCAGTAAGGCCTAATAAACTGTCAAGGAAAACATAATATAGATGAACGGCACTAGGAAAGCTCCTTGTCCGCTTTTTCATAAACGATATACCCAGTCTCGGTAGGCCTTTGCTTTTTAAGGTTCCAGAAGTAAAGCGCGTCCTTCAAGGTCTTTTTTTTGTTGTCCTTGAGAAAATCACGTACATATTGGGCTAACATATTGTTTTTGGCAATAGTTCGCTTAAAATTGGGATTCTTTTTTCTGTCCTCAAGTTCGTGCCATATAAGTATGGCCTCTTCCAAGGTTTTTCCGGGGTTGGATTTTACCCAATCCATGAAATCGCTATGACATGAAAATTTAGGCCCAATTTGGGATTTCATAAAATTTCTAAAATTAGGTCCAAAGGAAACATTGTCGGTAAGCTTTGTTTGGAGGCTCAATTGTGCTTTGGCCCAATTGAATCTGGACCTTGGTTTTTTCTTTTGAACAGGAGGCGCTGATTTTTCTGGATTGTCCAACATAAAAATGATACGGTCGCGTAGTTCAAATTTTCTTCCTACATAAGATATTTGGGCCTGTTTGCAGATTTCTACCAACTCTTCTTTGAGCCAATACCATCTATTAAACTCCTCTCCAGAGGTTATTTCCGAAAAGTCGGGTCTGGGCATTCGTTTTTAATTTATCATTTCGAACCCGCAATAAGGTATCAAAACTTCTGGAATTTGAATGCCATCCGGAGTCTGATAGTTTTCCAAAATACCGGCCAGGACCCGGGGAAGAGCCAAGGAGCTTCCGTTTAGGGTATGGGCCAATTGGCTTTTTCCATTTTCGTCCTTATAACGTAGTTTGAGGCGATTGGCCTGATAAGTCTCAAAATTGGACACTGAACTGATTTCCAACCAGCGATTTTGAGCAGTGGAAAACACTTCAAAATCATAGGTTAGGGCCGAAGTGAAACCTAGGTCGCCACCACAAAGCCTTAAAATGCGATAGGGTAACTTCAGTTCCCTTAGAATATGTTTTACATGTTCTACCATTTCGGCCAAAGCTTCGTAAGAGTCGGTCGGATGTTCAACGCGGACAATTTCTACCTTATCAAATTGATGGAGTCTGTTCAAACCGCGGACATGGGCTCCATAGCTACCCGCCTCTCTTCTAAAACAAGGTGTATATGCGGTGTATTGAAGCGGAAAATCCTTTTGGGACAAGATTCCGTCCCTAAACAAATTGGTAATGGGCACTTCAGCAGTTGGGATGAGATAAAGTTCATCAGCCCCTATATGATACATTTGACCCTCCTTGTCCGGTAATTGCCCCGTACCAAAGCCCGATGCCTCGTTTACGAGGTGCGGAACCTGTATTTCGCTGTACCCGGCGTCGGTATTTTTGTCCAGAAAATAAGAAATCAATGCACGCTGCAGCCTTGCCCCCTTGCCCTTGTAAACAGGAAATCCGGCCCCGGTTATCTTAACGCCCAATTCAAAATCGATTATATCATATTTCTTGGCGAGTTCCCAGTGTGGTAACGCACCAGCCTGAAGTGTTGGGATATCTCCCTCCTTAAATACCACTTCATTGTCTTCTTCCGTAGTTCCGGCAGGGACGGACTTATGGGGAATATTGGGTATCTGATACAATACATCCTGAAGCTCTTTGGTTACAGCTCCCAATTCTTCTCCCAGTTTTTTGGAATCTTCCTTTAATTGCACCGTTTTTTCCTTTAGTAAATTGGCCTCCTCTGCTTTTCCTGATTTGAACAATATTCCAATTTCCTTAGAAAGTGTATTGCTCTCGGCCAAGGTCTTATCCAATTGAGTTTGGAGGGCACGACGTTTTTCATCCAACCGAAGTACATTTTCCACCAAGGGCGCTGCATCGATACCTCTTTTGGTCAATGCACCGATGATATCCTCTTTTCTATCTCGAATCACTTGTAATTGTAGCATCGAATTTTATTTAAGCTGCAAATTTAAACTATCTTCTGCTTAAAAACATATACATTTATGGTGGATATAACGAAACCTATTGGACCATGATTTTTGAGCATTTTGCAATTAACGTCAATGGAATCGATGAAGTGGTATCGTGGTATGTGGAACACCTGGGACTTCAAGTGGTTAGCGAACAAAAGGAACCACCTTTTATGACCTTTCTGGCGGACTCATCAGGAAGGGTAATTATGGAATTGTACCACAGGCCCGATGAGACCATACAGGATTTTTCCAAACAACATCCGCTTACTTTTCACTTGGCCTTTGTTTCGGAAAATGCGTTAGAAGACCGCATCAGATTGGAAGGCAAAGGTGCGTCTTTTGCGGAGGAGGTTAAAAAAGAGGATGGCAGCCATTTGATTATGCTTCGTGACCCTTGGGGCATGCCATTACAGTTATGCCAAAGGGCCCGGAAATTTTGAGGGAGACCGATTAATCTTCGAAGTCGGAGGGGAAAATCCATTCGTGATGCCGTAATGGTTCCCAAGGCACATTGGCCAAATCGGTTTTAGGATCTATAAAGGCTCTATAGGGCCTTCCGTTGATGCTTACCTTGGAATTGACGGCATAGACCGAAATATCTTCCCCTTTTTCTGCAAAATCTTTTTTTAAATACTGGGCAAACTGCCAAACAAAATCCGGGTAAGAAGCCAATCTCCTTTTTTGTTTTTTTGAAAGGTAATCGTTCAATTTTACAAATTCCGACTTGCCGGTTTCTCGATGAACGATCTTGAACTGTATGGTACCTGCTCTACTTCTGAGCATCATACGCCAGCTAAGGCGATGTCCTTCTTCTGTCCAAAGGACATTGTCTTTGATGATATGATGGCGAAGTGGTAATAAGATTTGAACCAAAAAGTAGATTCCGGCTAAAAGTAACAGTAGATTTTTGTACGCCGGGATTTCGACTTTATTGGATTCACAAGGCGTTTTCTTTTTAAAGAAGATGCTGCGAATGGTCTCGGGCTCAAAAAAGAATACGGAAAAGGCTAAGGATAGATAGGGGAAAATACCGATTTGGAAAACAATGGAATTGAACAAATGAAAGAAAATGGAAAAAAAGAAAGCTACTTTTCGGGTAGGTTTCCAAAGTAGGGCCGGTACAATGAGCAAATCGAATAGAATGCCCACAATTCCTATTACGCTATGGACCCAACGTTCCTGCAGTAACCCCCCAATGATATAGTAGTCGGCCTTGTCCTGCATCAAGATTTTTATAATACCAAAGTCCGTCCAATCACCGTACCATTTAGCGACTGAAGCATAAGTATATACGATAAATAACTGAAGCACTACGGCCCATTTGATCCAACCGGGCATGCTGTCCGTTTTAAGAGAGGGATTGTGCCTTACATCCAGGGCATGACTTCGATTGGCCGGAACTAGACACATAAAGGCAGAAATCAATATCAAGAGATAATAATGATTATTGTACGATGTCTTTTGCATGAGATAGGCACCGGTCCACAAAATGGTAAAGGCGATCATGCTAAAACGATATTTGTAGCCAAGGGCCACAAAAATGCCCAAGGTGCCCATTATGAAAAAATAGACATACATGGGACTGCCTTGAAATACTTGGAGAAAATCAAATCCGATAAAATTAAAAGTAAACAAGGGATCTACCAGATTGCGTCTAACCCAACCCGTCATTAATGCGCCATAGCATTCGGCGGCGATAAGAAACCCAAAAAAAATACGAAAAATAATCAGGGGCGAATTATCGACTTTTGTAAATAACAACCGATTGAGCATTACCTGGAAATTAACGAGAGTGAAGTTTCCTTGTCCTTTTGCAGTTGTTTTTTTAAATCCTCAACGGAATCAAACTTATGCTCGTCCCGAAGCCGTTCTAAAATATCAACTTGCAAAGTTTGGTCATAAAGGTCCCCATCAAAATTGAAGAAATGGATTTCTATGCTTCTATGGGTACCCGAGACGGTGGGATTAAAACCAATATTCATCATGCCGGAAACCATATGGCCTCGAATTTCACCCTGCACCACATAAGCCCCATTTTTAGGGACCAGTTTATAAGGCTCTTGAATCTGCAGATTGGCGGTTGGGAAGTCAAGTTGCTTGCCAAGACCCTTACCTCGGGTAATGGTTCCGGTCAACATATAAGGATAGCCCAAATAGGTATTGGCCGTTCGGATATCTCCTTCTTCCAAGGCCTTCCGTATTTTTGTTGAGCTTACGGATACATCATCTATTTCCTGTGCCGGGATTTCCTCTACATCAAAGTCCAAGGTACTGCCAAAGGCAACAAGGTCATTGATGTTGGCATTCCTATTTCTTCCGAACCTATGGTCGTATCCAATAATAATTTTTTTGGTCTGTAGACTGTTCACCAAAACGTCCCGTACAAACTCCGTTGCCGACAAGCGGGAAAATTCCTTGGTGAAGGGATGGATAATAAGTTGGTCCAATCCCAATTGTTCCAGTATTTTGGTTTTTTCCTCTATGGTATTCAACAGTTTTAGGTTGGAATCTTTCTGAAGAATCATCCTAGGATGTGGAAAGAAAGTAAGGACCGTGGATTTTAGGGCTGATTGTTGTGCATTCTTGATAAGCCGATCCAGTATTTTCCGATGTCCGATATGTACACCATCAAAGGTGCCGATGGTAATAACGGTGGGGTGTTTTTTATCGTATTTGGAGATGCTTTGGGCTATTACCACGTTAACGGAAAAATAAAAAGGCTTATATTTGATTTTGAGCTAAAAACCCCTTAATGGCTACAAAATTACGCCTTGTTTTTTCAATTACCATATTATTTCTTTCCTTTTACGTTTCGGGTCAACAAAAGTATTGGCAAAAGGAAACTTCGGGGAATGTGGCCATGGAGAAAGTGTACCATCGCTTTCAAATAAAAGAGGGAACATTATTCTCCTTTAAAGAGGATGATTTTAAGGCCGAGTTGCAAAATCTCCCAAAATCGGGAAGAAAGAACAAAATAGTCAATTTCCCCAACGAAAATGGGAAGTCGATTTCCTTTCAAGTATCCGAGGTACAAACACTATCACCAGAATTGGCTGCAAAATATCCTTTTATTAAGTCGTATGTAGGATATAGTCTTGATGGACAGGAAAAAATACGGTTCAGTGTTTCGCACAGAGGTATACAAAGTATGATGGTACATACCCATGCCAAGGGGAATACCTTTATGCAAAAAACACGTGATGGGAAATATGTGGTCTATAAAAGAGAAGGCAGTGCCTCCCAGGATATGCCTTTTGTTTGTGGTACCTTCCCGGAGGTTCAAAAAAATATTGGAAAGGCCATGAGGCCCGTTAACGGGCAGGTATTGCGCAGGTTCAGATTGGCCGTTTCCGCCACAGGGGAATATACGGACCATCACGGAGGGACCGTGGCGGATGCCTTGGCGGCGATCAATGCTACCGTGACTCGTGTCAACGAAGTCTTTGAAACGGATTTGGCCATAACTTTACAGTTGGTAGCCAATAACGATCAAGTGATATTTACGGATGCCGCTACAGATCCCTATGACGGGAACTTGAATTTCCAGGTACAAACTACACTTAACGATATCATCGGCGCGGAAAATTATGACATTGGGCATCTGTTTCACGATGATGTGGCAAACGGAAATGCAGGTTTCATAGGTTCGGTTTGCATCGACAGCCGAAAAGGTAGTGCCTTTGCAGCATCCCCGGAACCAGAGGGAGACGTGTTTGATCTTGATTTTGTGGCCCATGAGATGGGGCACCAATTTGGTGCCAATCACACCTGGTCCTTTGAGTCTGAAGGAACACAAGTACAGGCCGAACCGGCAAGTGGTACGACCATTATGGGCTATGCAGGGATTACTTTGAATAACAACGTAGCCCCTAACGGCGACGACTATTTTCATTATTACAGCATAGTTCAAATAGCTGATTATTTGGAGTCGGTAAGTTGTGCGGAAATCGTACCCCTTACGAATACTCCTCCAGTAATAGCCCCTATTGGAAATTTTACAATACCCAAGTCCACCGCCTTTGCGCTTTCGGGTAGTGCATCAGATCCAGATGTTGGAGACATATTGACCTATACTTGGGAACAAGTAGACGATGGAGTGGTCAGTAGGGCGACCTTTGGCCCTACGAATCCGGGTGGGGCAAATTTTAGATCTTTAAGACCTTCCTTGGATTCGACTCGCTATTTTCCGAGACTATCCAGGGTATTGGAGGGAAACCTTACACAAACGAATCCTCCGGAAGGCTCTGCCTGGGAAACCGTTTCCGATGTGGAAAGGGAAATGAATTTTGCACTTACCGTTAGGGATAATGCGGTGAGTGGGGGACAGGTGACTTCCGATTTGGTGAACGTGGTCGTCACCAATAGTGCGGGACCGTTTGCCGTGACTTCACAGGCAAACAATGAAATATATGTTGCGGGGTCTGTACAGGAAATAATATGGGACGTGGCCAATACGGACCAGGCTATCGTTAACGCTCAGGCCGTGGATATTTTATTATCCGTTGACGGGGGGCTTTCCTTTCCTATCCCCTTGGCAGAAAATGTGGCCAATGACGGGAGCCACAACGTGGTAATTCCTGGCGATGCCACAACGCAGGCCAGGATTATGATAAAAGCCAGCAATAACATCTTCTTTGCCGTAAATTCCACGGATTTTACAATACAAGCTTCGGAGGTGGTCCTCAATTTTTCCGATTTGGAGTATGAGGTATGCCAATCGGACGATTTGATCGTATCATTCAACTACGAAACCTTTTTGGGATTTAGTGAAGAAAGTACTTTCAGTGTCACTACTCCACCTCCCGGATTGGACATCTCGTTTTCACCAGAAACAGCAATTGTCGATGGTACCTCCGTAGACATTACTTTTTCGAATACCGCAGGTGTGGCTACCGGTACTTATGCAATACCTATTGTAGCAACCTCTGCCAGCCAATCTACTGAGGTAACCTTGGAATTGAATGTTTATAATAGCTCCTTTGCCGAAGTTGTGTTGGTCTCCCCGGTAGACGGTTTGGCGGACGTATCTACCGGAATTCCATTGGAATGGGAAGAAAATCCCCTGTACACCTCTTATAATGTAGAGGTGGCTACCGACATAACATTTTTGGACATTGTGGAGACTGCAACGGTACTTTCAAACTCATACCTGCCTTCAAATTTGGAGAATGAAACAACTTATTTCTGGAGGGTAAGACCAAGAAACCCATGTGGGGAAGGTGTTTTTGGACCGGCTTTTAGCTTTACGACAATTCAATTCAATTGTAAGAACGAGACTGGTAGTGGTCTACCCTTGGCCATATCCTCCACAGGTACGCCTACCATAGTTTCCAAGATAGCTTTTTTTGAGGATTTGGCTTTGGCGGATATCAATGTAAGATTGGATTTGGACCACACCTTTTTGGCGGATTTGGTCATTAGTTTAACCTCACCTTCCGGTACTACGGTCGTTCTTCTATCCAGTTCTTGTGGGGAACTGGATAACATCGATGCCATTTTCGACGATAGTGCCACGAGTTTTACTTGTGGGGGAAATCCGGCTATAGCGGGGACCGTAAAACCTTTGGGATCTTTAAGCTCGTTTAATGGAGAGTCCATCTTGGGGGAGTGGACATTGACCATTTCCGATAATGCCCCATCCGATGGGGGTACGTTAAAGGCTTTTTCTTTGGAGGTCTGCATTGAGGGAGAGTTTGGCCCGGATGAAGATAATGATGGAGTTTTTGACCAAGACGATCTATGCCCGGGAACTCCGGCCGGAACGGAAGTAGACACTTCAGGTTGTCCGGTTTATCGCTTTCCTAGCACGAATTTTTCCATTGCGATCGAAAGTACGGCTTGCCGTGATACTTCGGACGGTGGCGTGCAGGTTTCGGCCAACCTTCCTCTGGATTATACCATAGCTATTACCGGAAATGGCGTTAATGAATCCGACACATTTACAAATTCATACACGTTTGAGGGTCTTGGGACAGGGGTTTACGAGGTATGTATAGGGGGGTCCGACGGAACGATCACTTATTTGGAGCATTGTTTTGAAGTGGTAATATCAGAACCAGATCCATTAAGTGTCGCATCCAGGATTTCGGCGGATGGTAAACAGGTGATTTTGGAGATGGAGGGTAGTGCCTTGTACAATATAGAATTGAATGGGGAGAGTTTCGGGACAGATGAATCTACGATTGCGTTAAACTTAAAGAGTGGTATCAACACCATAAAGGTTTCTACTAACAAAACATGTCAAGGTGTCTATGAGGAGCAGGTTTTCGTTTCGGATGGACCTATCGTCTATCCAAACCCTTTTAAGGATTTCATTACTATATTTACGGGCGGTGTACCAAAAGAATTGACGGTCAGCGTATACGCACTCAATGGACGATTGGTTCAAAATGGAAAATACCAGATTAATGGAACGGAATTGGAATTGGATTTTTCCACCTTGCCCTCTGGGGTATATCTAATGCGTTATAAAGGAGAGGGAATAACAGGAGCATCCAAAATTGTAAAGCGATGAGATTTTTGGCACCCATCATAGCTACGGTTTTTCTTTTTATGGCTTGTAGTAAAAAAGACGACCCAAAATCACCTGAACAGGCATCTTTAGTCTTTCCGGAAAGAAATTCGGAATGTACCACAGGACAAAGCTTAAGCGAGACAACGAGCAGGGTTGAGTTCATATGGCAGGCATCGAATCATACGGATTCCTATGAATTACGGGTAACCAATTTAAATACGGGAACTACTCAGACCGCTTTTGTGGAGACCTCTTCGGCAAGTGTTACCATTGCCAAGGGCGTTCCCTACTCGTGGGTGGTTATTTCCAAAAATTCCAGTTCGCCTAATACAGCGATGAGCGAGCAATGGCTTTTTTATAATGCAGGTTCCCAGACCAACTATGCTCCATTTCCTGCGGAAATTGTAGAACCTCAGATGGCGGCCAATGTATTTAAGGACATCAATAACGAAGTCACCCTGAGTTGGATAGGGGCCGATGTGGATAACGATATTGTAAATTACGAAGTGTATTTTTCCTCCGAAACCCCACCGGAAACCTTGATTGCATCCCCCGCTGCAACAGATATGGACGTTAAGGTAAGTGTCCCTACAAATGGAATCTATTACTGGAGGGTGGTTACCAAGGATGAAGTTGGGAATAGTTCGGACACGGGTATTTTTGACTTCAAGGTTTTCTGATGGACTCTAGGTGCCGTTAAAGGTGTTCATCGTATTTTTGATTCCGGATAATATAAACGAACGGACGAGTGCGGTGGATTTTTCCAGGCGTTCCGTTAACGCTTCCTTTTCTTCCGGATTCCATTCTCCCAGAACATAGTCTACCTGTCTTCCCTTTCCAAAATCCGACCCCACTCCAAAACGAAATCTATTGTATGCCGTAGTCTGTAAAATTTGCTGTATATCCCTAAGTCCGTTATGACCCCCGTCACTTCCCTTGGCCTTAAGCCGCAAAGTCCCGAAAGGCAGATTGATATCATCGGTAACGACCAAAACATTTTCCAAAGGAATTTTTTCCTTTTCCATCCAATACCGTAAGGCTTTACCACTCCGGTTCATGTATGTGGAGGGTTTTAGGCAAAGGATACTTCTGCCCTTCACCTTTAAGATTCCCACATCTCCAAGTTTTTCGGTCTCAAAAAAGAATCCTTCTTTTTGTGAAAGGGCATCCAATATTTTAAAACCGATGTTATGCCGTGTCTCTGCGTACTCTATTCCTATATTTCCCAGGCCGACGATCAAAAACTTTTTCATGGGTATATTTTCCTCAAGTAGGGGTGCGCTCCAATTGAACAAGGTTTCCAAGAATCGGAACATGATTTTAAAAAGATTTTTCCAAAAATACAAAAGCACCCCGTCCCAACTGAAATCGGGACGGAATGCTTTGCATGAGATAGTTTGTGAAACTATTCAGCGTTTTCAGCGGTGGTCTCCGCCGGTGCTTCGGCAGCAGCACCTTCCGCTGGTGCCCCTTCTTCACCTTCAACACCTTCTTCCTCTTCGTCGTCGACCGTAATGGCAGCCCGTGCAGTCTTGACCTGGACTACTACCGTATTGTCAGGATGGAGAATGGAAAAATCATCGTTCAACAGGCTTTCTACAGAAATATTCTGACCGATTTTGAGTTTTGATATATCCACGTCAAAGAAATCCGGCAACTTATCAGGCAAGGCCCGGATGGCCAATTTTCGTTTTCTGAATAATAGGCGGCCACCATTTCGAACTCCGGGGGAATTCCCTTGCAAACGTACAGGGATATCCATGGTAACTTCTTTGTCCGAGAACAGTTGATAAAAATCAATATGTAGAATTTTATCCGTAACGGGATGGAATTGGATATCCTGCATTACGGCATCCACTTTTTGTTCATTGTCCAACTCAACCACAACAGTGTGTGCATTGGGAGTGTAGACCAAATCCCTGAACGATAGTTCATCTGCTGAAAAATGCAATGGTTTCTCCCCTCCGTACACTACGCAAGGAACCTTTCCAGCATTACGTAGGGCCTTCGTCGCCTTTTTGCCCACGCTTTCTCTTTCTGATCCTTTGATTGTAATTGACTTCATTATCTAAATTAAAAATTAATAGTTTTTTGTTTAATCGTTCCTGCCCGGTAAGATTGGACAGAAAACTTATTTACATTAAAAACTTGGATGCTATTGAAGTATTATGATGTACCCTGTGCATAACATCCGCAAATAACTCGGCACAGCTTAATACCTTTACTTTTTCACTTTCTTTTTTAATGGGTATGGAATCGGTAATAATCAATTCCAACAGCTTTGATTTTTCAATTTTGTCGAATGCATTTCCGGATAACAGACCATGTGTGGTTATGGCGCGAACACTTATAGCACCACGATCCATCATCAAATCTGCCGCTTTGGTCAATGTTCCCGCGGTATCGACCAAGTCATCCACGAGGACCACATTTTTGCCTTGCACGTCTCCAATGAGCTCCATATGTGATATCACATTGGCTTTGGCCCGTTGTTTATAGCAAATGACTACATCGCTAGCCAAAGCCTTGGAATAGGCGTAGGCCCTTTTGGAGCCTCCCATATCCGGTGAGGCGATGGTTAGGTTGTCCAGATTTAATTTCCGGAGGTAGGGCAGAAAAAGAGTTGATGCGAACAAATGATCCACGGGTTTTTCAAAAAACCCTTGAATTTGGTCGGCATGAAGGTCCATGGTTATAATCCGTGTGGCACCTGCGGCTTCCAACATTTTAGCCACGAGTTTGGCCGCTATAGGTACCCTTGGTTTATCTTTTCTATCTTGCCTGGCCCAACCAAAATAGGGCATTACCGCGGTTATATGTCGAGCGGAGGCGCGCTTGGCGGCATCCAACATCAACAACATTTCCATTAGATTTTCCGAACTCGGATTGGTAGACCCGATGATGAATATGCGGGCGCCACGAACGGATTCCTCAAAGGAAGGTTGAAACTCCCCATCGCTATATCGGGAAAAGTGCACATTGCCCAAATCCGTACCATAGGATTTTGCTATTTTTTTGGCAAGTTCCGTACTCTGTGTACAGGCGAAAATCTTGGGTTCCGGTACCTGGTAGGGCATGGTTAATGTCTTGTGCTCGAGTTTCTTAAATACCCTTTTTGCAAAGGAGGTGCAAATTTAGGAATTTATTCGGGTTGGGAAAGGATAATTGTTGATATTTTTACTTTGAAAGTAGCAACTATTTTTTAGATTTGCAGTCCGTTTGCCTCGGTGGCGGAATTGGTAGACGCGCTGGATTCAAAATCCAGTGGTAGCAATACCGTGTGGGTTCGATTCCCACCCGAGGTACGAATAAGCCACAAGAGATTGGGGAATAAGCGAGCTTCAAAATGGGGCTCGCTTCTTTTTTGGAATTCTGCTAGGACGAATTTGCTTAGCTATTTGGAACAAGGCGTAAGTATAGGGCATTATATTACGACTATACTATATATTTTGTAGCTTTAGTAATATTCAATTCGCGTGGGATAAAATAAGAATAATGGAAAGAGTAAAAGTCATGTTGATTGCCTTTTTAGGATTAATTATTTCTTGTACGGAAGATGATGGAAGACCGGACGACATAGAAAATGCAAACGGTTTCAATGCCAGACTTCTTAGGCAGACCACGGCCCCAGGTTTAGGTCAGATTAATTATTTCTACAATGACCGGGACGAACTCATTCTGATAACCAAAACGAATAGCGAAACCTCGCGTGATTCTACTTACCTAGAGTACGATGATGGTATATTATCCAGGGTTTTACAAAGAATATATTACCCGATTGACGATGTTGTAAATATCGAAACGATTTTTACCCAATTTACCGCCACCAATGCAAATGGTATGTATAAGGTGTCTGAGGACAATGGGGCAATACTTCAGGACCTAACATTTGAGTACACATTTATGGACAATCTCATCAAGTCTTCTACATTTTTCAGATTGGATGGTTCAAAGGCATTGGAAAAAATATATGTCCATAACGAAAATGGTAATCTTACCAATTGGGACCAGCTATGGTATCGTACGGACGGTACTGTGAGTATGGAAAGGCGCTATACGTTCACCGAATGGGATACCAGCGGGCTCGCTACCAAGAAGCTGTTCTATTGGACCTATAACTTGAATATTTTTCAGAACATCTATTTTTCAAAGAACAATTGCCTAAATCTTATCGATGGCGACGATACATTCAATTATTCCTTTGAATATGATTCCGACGGCAACGTTACCCAATACAATTCTTTAGAGGCAGGGAGGTCTATGACCCTGGAATACTACGAATGAACAACTATCGGAAATGGTAATCGTACTTATTTGGAGAGCGCAATTTCTTTTCCCTCCATATTTTCTTTAGATTACGATTTGAAGAAAGAAACTAGTCATGGTCACTTAAATTCTAGTAGTACTTTTAAATACATTGAAATGAGGTTTTAGTGGCCAAAAAGGATAATCTACAAAGCCCGGCCTAGTTCATATTTAGTGTACAAGGCCTTATTGATAGGCGATCTCCTTCAAAAGTTAAACCTAGGTTTTTCCGATTGGCAACAAAAAATAAATTAATACTAGGACTATTCCTCCCAGAACTAAAAGTACTGCCCACTTAATGCACCCTATCTCCCATATTTCGGGAAAGAACACCACAGCCGAAATCATACATAGGACAAAGACCACAGTAATGGCCGTTGCCCAATTATCCCAAAGGATAAACGCTCTAAGTCTTTTCTTCTCTTTCAAATTTTTAATAATTTACCCATATTCTACCGGTATCCCTCATTTCGATTGGTTTGTTCGGCTTCAAGATAATGGAATCCTATAAATAAGAAAACTCCCTATCCAAATGAACGATTGTTTCCTGTAAAGAGTTAAAGTTTCTGAACAAATCCTTTTGTTCATTAAATTAGGATTAATTCCAATATTTAGGAATTTATCCATAATTTATGTCTAGAGTGGTTTTTAGGAATTATGACGAAGATGCCATCAAGGAGCTTTTCCATGAGGCGGGAAAAGAACGTATGAGGGCAGCCATAAAAGACAGTGGTATGCCAAATACCCCTATATCGATGAAGGGATTCTATTTGGAATACGAAATGGATACAGGGGCAATAAAGGCATACTTCCGATATCCCTCCAACGTTACATTTTTTATTCTACCTGTTTTGGGTTACTGGAGAGTCCCTTCAAAAGGATGGGAAATGGAAAGGTTGGATTGAGAACTGTGGCTTCCTTAAAGATTCCATCAGGTTTCTGGTCAGTGTGCCTGAAACCAAAATACTCCTTAGTTCCCCTCGCTCTACCTCAAGAAGGATTGTAAATAAGCACCAAAGACGATCGTAACAAAAACAATGGAACGGACCTTTTTAAAGTGGGGATTTCGAAGTGCTTTGAACCTAAGGTCCGTTCCGGGGGCGAATATAGGAAACCGTTCCCCGAATCCGACGAACAAAACAAAAAGATCGATGAAATGCACTTAAAATGAATAACTTTTGCCAAAATTGAAAATAGTTGATTTTTGAGAACAAAATTTTGGGGTAATCGGTCATTTTGCCTTTTTTCGGGCATATACTGCAATTATATTTGTTAGGTCTTTTGAAAGTACTGAAATCATGACCATGAAATCAAATATACTACTGATTATGGGCTTACTGGCCCTTTCCATTTCCTATTCCCAGGAAAAAAGATGGAGTGTCGAGACCAATTATACCATCGTGCCTGGAGACGGTTTTTTCGGGGAGGACGATTTCATTGATATAGGCGTAAAATTTAGGTTTGTTAGATTGGGGATAGTCTATCTGGGATTCGGGATTAACGGAGGCTTCTCGAGAACCGATGTAGAGAACACAGGTTTTGCAAGCCGTACCGATGATACCTATTTGATACAGCCACGGGTCTTTTCGGAACTAAGGATTCCCGGTCTTAAGAGGCTCCGGCCGTCATTGGGCCTAGGGGCCAGCTATGTCAACGTGGTCACGGACTATACCACACAGAACGGATTTGACAATTCGGACAGTACGGAACATATAGGATTCAATCTTAACCTTGGTATTTCCTATGATATTGGCAAACGCTTTTTCGTACAGGCACAATATGACTTCATAGACCTGACACCTGACGAGGATGTCCCGGATACAATCGTAATCCTTGCGCCGTTGGAGAATGGGAACATCAACAATATACGTTTGGGACTGGGTTTCCGTTTTTGATCGTCGTAGACAAATCATTCGAAACCTTTGTCATAACTTCACAAAATATCTCTTCAATCAAAACCGCTGTATGAACCAGCTGAATTTTGTTTTTATTAATTGGCAGAAACTCCATTTAGATTATAGATTATTCCTTACATGGGATGCCCCGAACCCTTTAACACACGGTCATGGTCATCTGCTATAAACCCAATCTCTTCATAAACTCGTCTTTATAACTTTCCCCAATTGGGATACGGATATCGTCCATGACTATTTTACTGCGCTGGATGGAGTCTATGTTGTTCACATTGACCAAAAAAGACCGATGTACGCGTACAAAATCGGTATTGGCAAGTTTTGCTTCTATATCCCTGAAATTCATTAAGGTAAGTATGGGTTTTCTTTCTGAAGTATGGATCTTTAAATAATCCTTAAGACCTTGTATATACTTAATGTCTTCCAACTTGATCTTAACATTGCCGTAGTCGGATTTTACAAAAATGAATTGATTATCGGATAGCTGTGCCCCACTGGCCGATGCGAGATTCCCCTCTTCGGTGCTCATACTATTTTTAAGCATTTTAAGCTCCTTGACACGATTTATTGACTTTACAAATCTTGGAAACGGTATAGGCTTTACCAAATAATCCACGGCATTAAGTTCAAAACCATCTATGGCATATTGGGGATAGGCCGTAGTAAAAATGAAAAAAGGTCTTTTATCCAAGGTCTTTACAAACTCTATCCCGGTTATTTGTGGCATTTCGATATCGAGAAATACAAGATCTATATTCCCTTCTTGGAAAAGTGACATACTTTCCAAGGGGTTGGTAAAAGTTCCCATGACCTCTATACCACCCAACTCCTCACAATAGGATTTAACAATGCCCAATGCCAAAGGCTCATCGTCAATTATGATACAGTTCATTTTTATAGATTTAGTTCCAATTGAACGGTGTAAAAACCGTCTATTTTATCAATCTTCAATACATGTTGATCAGGATAAAGCAGATGTAATCTGCCTTTAATATTTTCAAGTCCGATACCTGAATTGCTTTCATCTTTTCTATAGACCCCGATTTTGTTCTTCACAATGAAAAACAAACTTTCCCCGATCAATTCCATTTTGATCGAAATGTCCGTCCTTCCCTTAAAATCGGTGCCATACTTAAAGGCATTCTCTACGAATGGAATTAATAGTAAGGGCGGGATTTTTTTATCTTGATAGTCCCCTGAAATTTTGATTTTTACATTTTCACTATGGGATAACCGTAATAACTGGAGCGACACAAAATTCTTGATATAGTCTATTTCCTTTGAAAGGGGTACCAATTCCTGTTTTGCCTCATAGAGCATATAGCGCATTAATTCCGATAACATGATAATGGCCTCGGGAGCTTCTATGGATTTATTTCGTACCAAGGAATAAACACTATTCAATGAATTGAACAAAAAATGGGGATTCAATTGGGCCCTTAAAAATTGCAATTCCGTTTCTTTTCGCTGCACCTCGGCTTCCCTGTTTTTACGGTCCCTCTTATAGAAATCCTTGGTAAGCCCCAATACTCCTCCCAATAAGAAAAAAGTCAGGGAGATAATGGCCGTCATAAAATAGGGCAATCTTTTCAATGGCTGCATATCCCTCATGAAATAGGGTGGTTTTTTCGGAGGTTGCATCTCCGTGCTCTGTATCATCTCCGCAAATTTATCGATCGGGACATGATGAAAGGGTACGAACTTGATAAGGAAATTAAAAAGGACCAATACGGTTATTGAAATAACAATATAGAGTGTAATCTTCTTTTTAAGCAGAAGATAGGGTACCAATATAAGATAGTTGATATAAACCAAAATAGGGTTCAATAGTATTCTATAAAACATACCAAAACGTATTTCACCAAGATCTATGTATGATATGCTCAAAGGAAGCAATATCAAACAAGCCCAAACGATAATATGGATCCAGAATTCCTTAATCCTTATGTGTTTTTTCAAAGTACCTCCGAATAGTTGCCGAAAAAAGATACTCATTATTGATAAGAAATTTCATTTTCCTCCAAATCTTGTTTGGTGATTGCGGGGAACTTCCCCTTTTTTAGGCGGTTCAAAACGATTGTGCCAATGCGTTCCGCATCCGTTTTGGACGCAAATCTCACTTTCTGGGATATTCCGGGAACATATTCCTGTCGTATTTGAAGGCTTCCATTCACATATATTTCGTAGTACCAGCTTTTGTCCATGGGGTTTTCTGCCAGCTTTAGGCCATATCCGGTTTTTACGGATTTGAATTGTGCACTATTGGTATCCAACCATGTTCCTATGAGCAATGTGGCAATACCAATGATCAAAAAGGCGATACTGTGTTTTTTGCTTCCCATAAGGGTGAAAACACCGACCCGGATTTCGTTTTGTTGTTTTAAGAAACCCGGATAGGTGCCATTAGAAATATAGTGTTAATAAACTACGAAAACTCATCTTTTAATCATCCTCATCTTCCTCTTGGTCCGGAAAGAACTCACGGTTGTCATCCAAGTACAAGGTTCCACTTCTACCCAAGGCCAAAAATGCCGTGGAACCGTTGTAAAATGCTATGGCTCCTTCCCGTGATACACCCTCGTATTCCGTTTTTTCCTCCCAAAGATCGGTAGAGGGGTTGTATTCCCATATGTCGTCAGAGGCACCAAAACCTGGATCTCCTGTCGCAAAGTATCCCTTATCCCCAATACTAAAGCCAACCGCATTGTTTCGTATAATGCCATAATCATCGTCTTCATCCAAATCCAGTAAAGGGCTCCAAGATTCCGTATCAAGGTCAAAGACCCAAAAATCCGCCTGGTTAAGGCCATTGGATACCCCTGTTCCCAAGTATACTTTATTACCTATGGTAAAGGTGGCTCCATCCCTACGCTTGGTCCCTCCAAAACCCACAAGTTCGGTCCACGTATCATTGGAGGGGTCGTATTTCCAAAAGTCCTTTTTATCATTGTCCCCATCAAATCCGGTTCCGACATAACCATGGGTCTGGGAGTTGAAGCCAACAGCGCCACGCCGTGCGGATCCCGCAAAGGGATTGAGGGAGTCCCAGGTATTTGTTGCGATATTGTATCGGAAGAAATCGCCAAGCTCGTTATCGCCGTCATAACCAAGACCAACAAACCCGTTGCCGTTTACTGTAAAGGCAACGGCAGAACTTCTGGGAGTCCCCGGAAAGGGGGCTAGTTGACTCCAAAAGTTGCCCTCCATATCATAGACCCAGACATCGGTCAATCTATCATCTCCATCAAAGCCGGTACCCATATACCCCTTGTTTCCAACGGTAAAGGCAAAAGCCCCGCTTCGGGGCGTTCCATCAAAAATGGAACGGTCTACCCAATTACCGACACTTTCGTCTTCATCATCACTGGAACACGAAGTAACCAGTAAGACCGTAAAAATGAAGAGAGCAATTTTTTGGATTCTTTTTAAAACTGTTTTTGAATCATTCATTATTTGCGCAATTTATTAGTAACATTTAAAGAATATGTAAGCCCCATTATTATATAGGGAGAAGGGTCCACTTTAAAATCGAACAAGGGATTATCATTGTTATCCAATACTTCCAGACTATTGGCAGTGGAGAACCCCGCCCTAACTACCGTAGTAAAACCGGAGGACATACGATAATTGTACTCCAGGCCCAAATCTATCTCGGAATAGGCCAACTTGGTATTCCCAAGATGTTCAAGACCATTGATTATTACCGTCTCGGAATTATTGGCGTAGGTTCCGGACACTACTGCCTTTGTACTCAATGATTGTTTTCCGTTGATTTTATAAGAGACTGCACTGTAGGGGAACCCTATTAGGTAATCCCATTCAGGGGCCATTTTTCCTCGAAGGGATAGGATGGGGAAAAGACCGGGCTCCCCAAATAGTACTCCCCTACCCAATCCTACAGTAAGACTAATAGGGAAACCCCCATTCCCCCATTCTTTCGAAAATGAGGTGGACCAATTGAATATGAAATCTTCGCTGTTGGGGCCATTTTTAAAATTGGAGGATAGCATTGGGGATAGGGAAATGGACATAACCCATTTCTTGCCAAGGTCTTGATGGTATCCGATTTTTGTCTGGAACGTATGGGTATTTTCATAGGAATCTGTGCTCAGCGAAGTATTGTAATCGTAAAAGGAAAAGGTAAGGGCCGAATAATCCAATCCAAATTCAAGCTTCCCAGAGTTCATTTTTTTTAAGGCATTCAACGAAAAAAGATACCTTTCCAAATTCACGTCACCTAAGCTTGGAATTAGTCCATACTCAAATAGCCCCTCAAAAGGTTCTTGGCCTACCTGGCAATATATGGGATTCCTATGGGCTGTGATTATCATACCTATTAGAAAGACGTATTTCAATCCTCTTTTTTTTCCAAACGTATGTAGCGCTATGAGGCGTAGAAAAAAAGATATACGAAACCTGAAGTTCCCTAGATGAACCTTAATTTTTCCTCGATCAATGATACGGTAAGGTTTTGTAGATATAGTATATCCATCAGTAGATACATTTTCCAGTTCCGTATAAAATTCTTCGTGCCCGCCGCCATGGCGTTTTAATTTGCACCATCTAATTCAAGGATGATGCGAAAGTTTATTTACTTTTTGATAGTTCTATTGGTTGTCTTGGCCTGTTCCGTGGATGCTTCCGATATTCCGACACTTGAGGTAGGGCAGGACTTTACCACCTCTAATGTACGGGTACTGGTACTGGACACGTTTTCCGTAAAGCTGTCCACTTTCAAGTTTGATAGCATTAATACCTCTAACAGTGAAAGATTGCTGGTCGGTAAGTACAGTGATGACTATCTGGGCATCATTGAGAGTAATTCCTATTTTGAACTTACCGCTGCGGCCACGGAAAACTCCACCGCTCCGTACGCGCTACCCACCGACGCCACATTGGATAGTGTGGCCTTGATTTTGGGATATGATCGTTACTTCTATAATGATACAACTTTGGTCTCCCACATCAATGTACACCTTTTAAACGAAGAGGTAGAACCGGATGAAGATGCCTTTTTCAATACTAGCGAATTGGAATATGATTCCATGCCCCTGGTCTCAAGAAGATACCGTCCCGAACCCTTTGATGAAGATTCCTTACATATCTCCTTGCCTTTTGAATTTGGGGATAAACTGTTTCGTCTTATACAACAAAACGACATTAATAACAATGACGATCTCCGGGACAACTTTAAAGGTTTTGCGCTTGTTCCGGAACGTAACGATAATACTTCGGTCATTGGATTTAGCAAGGAAGAGGAAAGGACGTATCTCCGTTTTTTTTACTCCGTGCCAGAGGAATTCGAGGACGAGGAGGAGTTTCTGGACTTTACCATAAACCCGTTCCCTGAAACTCCAAATGCCTTCAACAAAATATGGAATGTTTCTACGGATTCTTTGTTGAATACCCTTTTGGACCAAGAGGATGAACTGCCCACAACACGGAATAACGATTTGGGTTACGTACAATCGGGAACGGGATATGCTACCAAAGTGGAATTTCCCAGTATTCGAAGTATTTATAACATAGAAGGCACGGGTACGGTATTAAGTGCGTTCCTAAGGATAAAGCCTTTACGCGCCAGTCATAATGAAAGGACTTATTTACAGGATTCATTGAACGTAAACGTATTGGATCAAAACAATGCTATTACGGAGGTCATTCGAACGGGTCAAGGCATTGTTTTTGGAATAATTACAGGGGCAAACGAAGAATTTTCGGATGTGGTCTATGAAGTACCCGTGGGGGTGTTCGTGGATCAAAAGCTCAACGAAACGATAATAACCGAGGATGCCCTGGTGTTGTTTACCAGAGACTTCAATCAAACGGTGGACCGGATTATCTTTCAAGGGGAGAACAATCGCGATTTTGAGGCACGTTTAGAAATTACCTATGCTATTTATGATGAATAGAATCCTGTTTTCATTGGTGTTTTTTCCATTTTTCATCGTTGCCCAGACCAATAACCTTACCGGCTCTCCCTATTCTTTTTTCGGACTTGGGGTTTCCACCAATTCCAACATAGGAAAGAATAGTGCATTGGGACGTGGCGGATACGCCTTGAGCAGCAATTTTCTTATCAATAATCTTAATCCGGCGGCATTGGGGGTATTGGGGGAAAAAAGCTTTTTGTTCGATTTCGGATTTCTTGCCGAGATAAGTACTGTGGCCAACCGAAGTACGGAGGAAAGGAGAGTGGCAGGTAATTTTTCCAATTTGGCCATTGCTTCCAGCATTACGCCAAAATCGGCCTTTGGACTTTCTGTCGTTCCCTATTCCGATGTGGGCTATTCGTTGATAGGTATAGACAGCAATGTTGAGGGGTCCTCAGATCGGTTTATAAGCAATGTTTTCGGAACGGGCTCCCTAAACGATCTGCGACTTTCCTATGGCCGTAGTCTTACCGATAACCTACGGGTAGGTGCGTATGTTTCCTATTTGTTCGGAGCAATTTCGGAGCGCGAATCGGTCACTGCCCTTAGTGGATTTATCAATGAAAGCACGCTTACTATTTCAGAAGAGAATAAATACAATGGTTTCCGTTTTGGCCTGGGGTTACAATATGCGATGTTGCCCAACCTCACCTTGGGATGGAGCTTAAACCTGCCCACCACACTTTCCGGTACGCGGGATAGATTTGTAGACAAAACGTTGGACTTTATTCCTACATCCGTTGAGAACGAAACCGACCTTGACATTGAAGGTTTTGACCTTCCCTTGGAAGTAGGTACTGGTATATTGTTCTCACCTATCAATGCAATCCATATCAATTTGGATTATACCTTAAAATTATGGGACGCTACGGATCAAAGGGACAACGTTGGGGAGTTTGTGGACCAGAACATTTATGGAATCGGAATAGAGTATCTTAAGGAAGACCAGTCCTTTAATTATCTGGATCGGATACGGATAAGGGCCGGATTCAATTATGATAGCGGTTACCTCAATATCAATGGAAATGTCATTGATGCCTATAGCATAACGGCCGGTTTGGGCATTCCCCTGGGAGCCAGGGCCCAATCTATGTTGAATATTGGCTTTTCCAGTTCCAGTAGGGGTTCTACACAGGGAATTTTGGTAGAAGAGCGTTTGAACACCATAAACATTAATCTAAGCCTTAAGGATTTCTGGTTCCTAAAACGTAAAATAAATTAAGCAGTTTTTACGGACGAACAGGACATTTTTATCTATAAAAATAAAAACGGGATTTGTAGTTAAAATGAGCCTCTTGGTATACCCGATTCCACAGGTGGTCTAGTATTGTTGCAGATACACCTTGACCATAAATATTTTCGTTGGAAAATTTCAGATGAAAGGAATATTCTATTTGGTGGCTGGACTTTTGGTCGCAAGTGCTTATGGCCAAATACCTATCATACAAAATCCCGGAGAGGTGGAATTGGCAGGAATCGATTATGGGTATCTTCCGGATTTGGGAGGTACTGAAATCCATAATTACAATATCAATCTCAATTTGGCAAAACCTGTTGGCAAGAGCATAATAGGTCTAGGCCTCACCTATCGCTATTTCGATTTCACCTTTGATGAATCTACGAATATCCTTGATCTCTCTACTTATGAAAACATGCATGTGATCCGAACTAATCTTTTATTCGTCCGGCCGTTAAGGAAGGATTGGACTTTATTGGTGTCAGCTGGCCCGACCCTTATGTCCAATTTTGCAAATGGGGTTTCGTCAGAAGATATAGTTGTTAATGCCTTGGGTGCCGTAAACAAAAGGTGGGGCGACTTTGAAAGAAATACTGTCTTGATGCTCGGGGTACTTTATGGTACTCAATTTGGTGAGCCCAGGGTACTGCCTGCCCTATTGTTACGTCAAAAACTCAATCGTCATTGGAGCTATTCCTTTGGACTACCCATTACGGGGATCAACTATAGAATCAATGATAGACATCGTATTTCGGCATTGGTTTCTCCGGAAGGTCTTTTCGGAAACAATTCCAACGCAATAGCCGTAGATGGCAATAGAATCCTAACGGACACCAAGATCCAGTTTAACGGAATCAATGCCAGACTACTGTATCGCTACAGATTTACAAAAAATCTGGCATTCGTAGCCGAGGGAGGTTTTTTGCCTGCCGCTACTTTGAGAATTGTTGATAACGATAATAATGAAATATTCGATTTGGAACCAGGAAGCGGGACCTATTTCAAATTTGGAATACGTTTTGCCCTTAAAAGGCCTTCTCAAAATAAGAATCTTAAATCAGACGATAATGAAAACTAGAATTTCTATCCTTTTGTTGCTTGTTACTACGGTACAGTATATAACTGCACAAAAAATGGACCCCCAAAAAATGGCGGACTACCAGACCAAAATTATGACCGAAGAATTGGAATTGAATGAATCACAAAAAAAACGGGTAACCGAGTTGAATCTGGAATTCTCGAAGAAACAGGCCGAATTGATGAATCGAGAAGGTTCTATGTTCAGCAAAATGGGGGATGTGAAAAGAATTGGAAAGGAAAAAAATGCCGCAATGGAGGAGATTCTTACCAAGGAACAAATGGAAAAATACGAGGATCACATACAACCTCAAATGCGGAAACATATGCGCCAAAAAATGAAGGGATAATATGAAGGGAGCCTACGGAGTTATTTTTGGGATTGTATTGACCGGTTTAGGTGTCCTTGTCTTTATTTTTTTGTTGAGGGGTCGGGAAGAACCGGTTTCCTTGGAGGAGGTGGATCAGGTATTTGTTTCCACAATTTTGGTTGCGACCGAAGAGCTTCCATTTGTTATTGAGGCCACCGGAACCTTAGCGGCAAAAAACAAAATTGAGCTTTTTAGTGAAGTTCAGGGAATACTTTTGCCTACAACCCCCGGTTTTAGGGAAGGTAACACATTCTATAGGGGCGAGAATCTGCTTCGTATAGATGGTGGGGAACACAATGCCCAATTGCAATCCAAAAAAAGCGCATTGGTCAATCAAATAGTTGCCATGTTGCCCGATATGGAAATTGAATTTCCCGAAGCCTCTGGAAAATGGAGGACCTATCTCGAAAACTTTAACATGGACGGTCCACTGGAACCACTACCCAAAACCGTTTCAAATGCCGAGAAATTTTTTGTTACCGGCAAGAATATCGTCCAGACCTATTATGATGTTAAGAATCTACAAGAGCGACTTTCCAAATATGATATCAGGGCACCTTTTACGGGTATAGTTACGCAGTCCGATGTGTATGTGGGGACATTGGTGCGCAGCGGACAGAAGTTGGGAGAGTTTATAGACCCTTCGGTTTTTGAACTGCAACTGGCCATACCTGCCACGGCAAATAAATACATGAAAGTGGGTAAAAAGGTGCATTTGATATCATTGGACGGAGATCAAGACCATGTAGGGAGAATAAGTCGCATTAACGGCAGGGTTGACCAAGAGACACAGACCGTGGGAGTGGTTGTAGAGGTTTCTGGAAAACAACTTAAAGAGGGTCAATACCTTAAAGCGGAGATTTTTGGGGAACCCGTTTCGGATGTGTTAAAAATAGAGGGGGGTCTTCTTGTGGAAAATGATCACGTCTATATTATTAGGGATAGCCTGTTGCGATTACAAAAGGTAGTGCCCCTAAACTATGTTGGGGATAGTGTTGTGGTGAGGGGATTGGAAAAGGACATGGTGCTGTTGGACGAGATTGTGGCCAATGCCTATCCCGGAATGAAGGTAACCTATTGAACAGGCACTGAAGTGAAAGCATTTATAAGCTATTTTATTAAGTACCCGGTCGCCGTCAATATCTTCATCATAGGCTTTTTGATTTTTGGATATTTGGGATATCAAAGATTAAATTCTTCCCTTTTTCCCTTGTCCGATCCAAGTTTTATAAGCATTTCGGTCTCTTATCCCGGTGCGTCGCCAGAGGAGGTAGAGGAGGGTGTAATAGAAAAAATAGAACGCAACCTTAAGGGGGTAGAAGGGGTGGATAGGATAACATCGGTTTCGCAGGAGAACCTCGGAACGGTAAATGTTGAGATACTAACAGATTTTGATATCAATTTGGCACTGGATGAAATAAAGAATGCCGTAGATAAGATTCCCTCGTTTCCTTCCAATACGGAACCTCCGGTCATTGAGACCTTAAAGCCCACGAGAGAGGCCATTACTTTTGTGGTTACTGGGAAAGATGTTCCGCTAAGCATCTTAAAAAGGACAGCTCAGGAGGTAGAGGAAGATTTGCTCAGAATTGACGGTATTTCCCAAATCGCGCTTTCCGGTTTTCCAGAGGAAGAAATCGAGATTGCGGTAACCGAGGAAGTGCTTAGAAGTTATGGACTGACTTTTGAAGAAGTTTCTCGTGCCGTGGCCAATGCCAACATATTCATTACCGGAGGTTCCATAAAGACCACGAAAGAAGAATATTTGATAAGGGCCAATAATAAGGCCTATTATGCGGAAAATTTAGGTGGCATTGTCGTTAAGGCAGATGCTACTGGAGGTAAGGTATATCTTCGGGACATCTCCAAAATAACGAACACCTTTAATGAAACCCCCGATAAAATAAGTCTTAATGGACAAGCCGCAGTAAAAATTTCCATTACTAACACCAATACGGAAGACCTTATCGGGAGTGTTGAAAAAATAAGGGAGTATATAGCGGTCTTTAATAAGGACCATAACAACCTGAGACTGGAAATTACGATGGATACTTCCGAGGTCATCAAGGACCGAATTTCCTTATTATTGGAAAATGCGCTGATAGGGATGCTATTGGTGCTTCTATTACTCTCGTTTTTCTTACGGCCCGGGGTAGCCCTTTGGGTGGCCTTCGGCTTGCCCATTTCCTTTTTTGGGATGTTCATCCTATTGCCCCAATATGGGGTTACCCTTAATATGCTTTCCCTTTTTGGAATGATATTGGTCATCGGTATTTTGGTCGATGATGGTATCGTAATTGCCGAAAATATTTATACCCGGTATGAAAAGGGGGAGTCGGCGATAAAGGCCGCTGTAAATGGCACTTTGGATGTGTTGATTCCCATTCTTTCGGCTATTGCCACCACGATATTGGCCTTTTCGGTATTTTTCTTTTTGGATGGACAAATAGGGGCTTTCTTTGGTGATATAGCCGTAGTCGTTGCCCTCACCCTTTTGGTCTCTCTTATAGAAGCCTTATTGATTTTGCCTGCACACTTGGCACATTCCAAGGATTTAAGTGGAAAGGGAAAGACGTATAAGTTCAACCAATGGGGCGACCAATTTATGAATTACCTGCGGGATAAAGTGTATTCCCCATCATTCCGCTTTGTGTTGCGAAATAAATTCGCGTCGTTTTCCATCATTCTATTCCTGTTTATTCTGACCCTGGGGGCTTTTGCCGGAGGGATCATTAGACTTACGTTCTTCCCCACAACTGCGAGTAATCAAATTCGAATTACCTTGAACACTCCTCAAGGGACCCATGAAAACTTAACCGATTCGCTGGCGATTTATGTGGAAAATAGTGTCTGGAAGGTAAACAGGGATTTGGGGAAAAACGAAATAGGGAGAGACCATATCGTTTCCACGGTCAAGCAAATAGGGCCAGGGAGCTCTGCTTCTACCATCACCGTAAATCTTTCACCAAGTGAGACTCGGATCCTTGGATCTACGGAAATTGCAGACGCTATTCGTAAGACCGTTGGAGAACTCCCACAAGTGGAGAAATTAAGTTTCAATTCCGGTGGGAATGTGGGTGGAATGCCTATATCGGTTTCTTTGCAGGGAAAGGACATTGCAAGTATCAATGGGGCAAAGGATATTATTTATGAAGAGCTAAAAAAGAATCCGTACGTAAAGGATATTGTAGATACCAGTCCCGAGGGAATCAAGGAAATACGATTGGAATTGAAGGAAAACGCACAGCTTTTGGGATTGACGTTAAATGATATCATGGCCCAAGTACGTAGTGCATTTTTTGGCAATGAGGTACAACGGGTTCAAAGGGGCCAGGACGAGGTAAAAATTTGGGTACGCTATGATGAACAGGATCGGTCTAGTGTAAACAATGTTAACGATATTCAAATTGCCGCACAAAATGGGAGGATTCCATTATCTGAAATCGCAACATATACTATTGAACGGGGAGAGGTGGCCATTAATCATTTGGATGGTATACGGGAGATTACGGTCGCGGCTGATTTGGCCAATCCAAAGGCGAGTGCTTCAGAGATTATGCAAGACCTTACTATCCGCGTGGCCGGTATAGTGAGTGAAAAATATCCAGGTGTTAAGGTTAGTGCCGAGGGTCAGAATCGAGAGGTCAATAAAATTTCCATATCCGCTCTTAACACATTGCCAGCCCTGATTTTTCTTATCTATGTGACCATAGTCTTTGCCTTTAGGTCGTATAGCCAACCTTTTATACTGCTTGCCATTGTTCCATTTTGCCTTATTGGGGTGGCATGGGGGCATTGGTTACACGGGTTCCCGATGAGTATTCTCTCCTATTTGGGCATTATAGGCTTAATAGGGATAGTGGTCAATGATGGGTTGGTATTCACGGGAAGGTTCAATAGCTTTCTTAAAGAGGGTTTAAAATTTGATGAAGCACTTTACGAAACGGGAAGGGCCCGTTTTAGGGCCATATTCCTCACTTCGATTACCACAATAGCGGGACTGGCACCCCTAATGCTGGAAAAGAGCCTACAAGCGCAGTTTTTGATTCCCATGGCCATATCAATAGCTTATGGTATTGCAGTGGCCACTTTGTTGACCTTATATATGTTGCCCTTGTTCCTTTCTTTTTCGAATAGTGCCAAAGTATTTCTAAAGTATGTGGTCACAAGAAAGCGTCCGGAACGTGAAGAGGTGGAACGGGCCATAAAAGAATTAAAGGTAGACGATGTTAAGATATAGCCTTTTGTATATGGCCCTGCTGTTCTGTACAATGGCAAATGGACAGGATATATTGTCCATGGAAGAGGCTATTGCTATTGCAGTGGAGAACAACTACGATCTTCGTATCGCCAGGAACAATACCAAAATAGCTGATGTTGAGGCCAGTACGTTAAACAGTGGATATTTACCTAGTTTAAGCGCAGGTGGTGGCATAAACTACTCAAATGAAGATCAGAGCGTTGCTTTTTTAGATGGAA
Source organism: Ulvibacterium sp. (assembly GCF_028285715.1). Taxonomy (GTDB): domain Bacteria; phylum Bacteroidota; class Bacteroidia; order Flavobacteriales; family Flavobacteriaceae; genus Ulvibacterium. The sequence continues at coordinate 53,067 of NZ_JANQOO010000010.1, read as the reverse complement.
CATCTACTTCTATTGGGGGAGCAATTACTGAATCGTATAATGCGTCCATAACGGCGGAGTATCTGATTTTTGATGGGCTGGAACGAAAATTCGGCCAGGACAAAAATGAGGAGAACTTAACCTTGGCACAATTACAGGAACGGCAACAGATTGAGAATACGGTAATTTCCATATACGAGAATTTCTTCAATGTTGCCTACCAAAAAAGAGTGGTCGAGAATTTGGGAATGAACATGGTCAATTCCAGGGACAGGCTAATACGCGCACAAAAACAGTTGAAGTATGGTCAAGGAACCAAATTGGATGAGCTGAATGCCCAAGTCGATTTGAACAATGATAGTATAGCGCATATAGAGGCGATGCGCGATTTGAATAATTTAAAACGCAGCCTTAACCTTGCTTTGGGACGAAAGGTCACCATGGATTTTAAAATTGATACTACGGTTACCTTTGGTACGAAACTACAGGAACAGGCCATTTTACAATCTGCGGAACAGTACAATATAGAGATGATATTGGCCCGGCAGAACATTCTTTTGAGTGAATTGGACATTAAGATCAATAAAGCGCGTTTCCTGCCGAAAATCAGTGGTAGTGGCTCTTACCAATGGAACGAAAGTCAAAACCCACCGACTTCCTTTGCCTTGGCGAATGAATCCTATGGGATTAATTTAGGGCTTAACCTCTCTTGGAACATTTTTGACGGTGGCTCGGCAACCAGGGTAAAGACGGCTAAAATCACCAAACAAAATAGGGAAATAGAACTGGTAAAAATAAAAGATCAACTATTGACCGATATTTTGAATGCCTATGAAACGTATACCATATCACAATACACCTTAAATGCGGAGTCCAAAAATGTGGATACCAACGAACTTAATTTTGAGCGTTCCCAAAAGCAATATGGCTTAGGCCAAATTACTTCGGTGGAATACCGACAGGCCCAGATCAATTTGTTCAATGCTCGAAACAATTATGCCCGGGCCAAGTATGATGTGAAGATTGCCGAAGTGAACTTGCTACAATTGGGAGGCAGTCTATTAAACTAAGGGTATCATTTATATTGGATAAATTCCATTTATTTGGAAATATTCCATATATTAGCTATCCTTTTTGGGATAGTAATGAACAAAACCATTCTCCACTTGGATTTGGATACCTTTTTTGTATCCGTTGAGCGATTGCTCAATAAAGAGCTTCGAAACAAACCCTTATTGGTTGGAGGTATTACGGATAGGGGCGTAGTAGCTGCCTGTAGTTATGAGACTCGGGGCTATGGCATACATTCGGGCATGCCCATGAAGATGGCCAAGGAGCTTTGTCCGGAAGCCAAAGTGATTAAGGGAAATGCAGGAACCTATAGCAAGCATTCCGATGTGGTTACCGAGATTATTAAGGAGAGTGTCCCCATTTTTGAGAAATCCAGTATCGACGAATTTTACGCCGATCTTTCGGGGATGGATCGTTTCTTCGGCAGTTATAAGTATGCCACGGAATTGCGACAAAGGATAATAAGGGAGACTGGATTGCCCATATCCTTTGGCCTATCGGTCAATAAGGTAGTGTCTAAAGTAGCTACCGATGAGGCCAAGCCCAACAATCAATTAAAAATTGATTTTGGACTGGAAAAACCATTTTTGGCCCCACTTTCCGTAAAAAAGATTCCCATGGTGGGGGACAAGACCTACCAGACATTGAGAAATTTGGGCATACGGCAAATTAGGACCATACAAGAAATGCCCATGGAAATTATGCAACGTGTACTTGGTGCCAACGGAACCGTAATTTGGAAACGGGCCAATGGCATGGATAATACACCGGTAATTCCATTTTGCGATAGAAAATCCATTTCTACGGAGCGGACTTTTGACAGGGATACGATAGATGTACTAAAGCTTAAAGGAATTTTAATGGCCATGACAGAGAATTTGGCCTATCAGTTGCGCCGGGGCAATAAGCTTACGGCATGTATTACCGTTAAGATACGCTATTCCGATTTTAATACCTATTCCAAGCAGATGCGAATTCCATATACCAGTGCAGATCATATATTGATTCCCAAAATTTTGGAGCTGTTTCGTATGCTGTATAGCAAAAGAATGTTGGTACGCTTGATCGGTATCCGTTTCAGTCATCTGGTCTCGGGCAATTATCAGATAAACCTGTTCGATGATACCGAGGAAGCCCTGAACCTATATCAGGCCATGGATCATGTTCGGAATCGGTTTGGCGACCGTTGTGTTTTTCGGGCCTCGGCCATGGGAGCCAAGACTATTGGTAGAATGCATAATCCTTTTAATGGGCAACCACCAATTGTACTGGCGCATAGAAAACAATGATTTTGTAAATAGTTGTTGGTCGATAGTAAAAAGTTTTCAGTAGATGAAAGCGATAGACCATTAACCAACAACTATCAACTATCAACTATTTGTATTTAAACTGCCACACATATTACAGCATGCGTTTCGGAACTTTTTCCGAACTGGATCTCTTGCAATTGGCACAGCAAAATCATATAAAACAATTGGTGCTCACGGATATCAATACTACTTCGGCATGCCTGAATTTTGTTCGAAAGGCACCGGAGTATGATGTACGCCCCATCTTGGGAATCGATTTTAGGAACGGGGTGGATCCCTGTTTTTTGGGCATTGCCAAAAACAATGCAGGGTATCAAGAGTTAAACACCTTCTTATCGCATCACCTACAGAATGAATTGGAAATTCCGCAACGCGCCCCTGCATTTAAAAATGCATTTATTGTTTATCCTTTTGAAACCGTTTTGCTTAACGAGCAACACGAATTTTTGGAAAATGAATTTATAGGCATCTCCATCAAGACCCTTAGGCGGTTACCCTTTTCCAGATTATTGAGGCTCAAGGATGAATTGGTAGTACAACAACCGGTCACGTTTCGAAATAAACGAGATTTCAATGCGCATCGGTTGTTACGTGCCATTGACAACAATGTGCTCTTGAGTAAACTTCCGGAAACAGAGGTGGCCGATGCCGATGAAAGGATGTTTCCTATACGGAATTTGGCTGAAGCATTTTCGGAATATACCCATATCCTTGAGAATACGGAACGTCTTTTGAAAGCGTGCAGCATCCATTTCGATTTTTCGAAAAATCGGAAACCACAAAATTTAAGGGCCTTTACCGATAGTATAGAAGAGGATGAACGGTTGATCGAAAAGTTATGCGATGAGGGATTGCCGTACAGATATCCTGAAATGGATGAGTCCGTAAGGGAGCGATTGAAAAAAGAATTGGAGGTTATCAAAAAAATGGGGTTTGTGTCCTATTTTTTGATCAATTGGAACATTGTTTCCCATGCCAGGGAAAGAGGGTTTTATTATGTAGGGCGAGGTAGCGGGGCAAACAGCATAGTCGCCTATCTCTTGCGGATAACCGATGTAGACCCCATGGATTTAGATCTCTATTTTGAACGGTTCATTAATCTGTACCGCGCCAATCCACCGGATTTTGATATTGATTTCTCGTGGCGGGATAGGGAAGAGATGACCCAATACATTTTTAACCGTTTTGACCATGTGGCACTCGTAGGTACTTATGTCACTTTTAAGCGAAAAGGAGTTGTTCGGGAGCTGGGAAAGGTCTTTGGTCTTCCCAAGGAGGAGATTGACATTTTAAGTGAAGGCCATTACTCCCTTTCCCAATTGGACAGTGCTTCCAGGCTTGTTCTTAAATACAGTGAATTGATTCAGGGGATGCCCAATTATTTAAGCGTTCATGCCAGTGGTATTTTGATAAGCGAACGGCCCTTGGATTATTTTTCCGCCACTTTTTTACCTCCCAAGGGGTTTGCCGTAACCCAGTTTGATATGGTCATTGCCGAGGATGTGGGACTCTACAAGTTTGATATTCTGGCACAACGCGGTTTGGGAAAGATTAAGGACACTTTGGCCATTGTGGCCCAAAACCAGCCTGAAAGCGCCAATTTGGATATTCATGATGTGAAGACCTTTTTTAAGGATCCCGTAATCAATACTTTGATCAAGACTGCACAATGTATGGGCTGTTTTTATGTAGAATCACCCGCCATGCGTATGTTGCTCAAAAAACTGGAGGTGGATAATTATTTGGGCTTGGTCGCCGCAAGTTCCATTATTCGTCCAGGCGTGGCAAAAAGCGGTATGATGCGAGAATATATTTTGCGCCATCGCCATGAGGGAAGGGCCCAGGAAAAAGCGCATCCGGTGATGTTGGATATTATGCCGGACACCTATGGGGTAATGGTATATCAAGAAGATGTAATAAAGGTAGCCCACCATTTTGCCGGTTTAAACTTGGGCGAGGCCGATGTGCTACGTCGTGGCATGAGCGGGAAGTTCCGTTCCCGGGAAGAATTCCAAAAGGTAAGGCACAAATTCATTGGTAATTGTAGAAAAAAAGGGTATCAAGACGTTTTGATCTTTGAGATTTGGAACCAGGTAGCCAGTTTTGCAGGATATGCCTTTGCCAAGGGCCATTCCGCGTCCTATGCCGTAGAAAGTTATCAGAGCCTTTTCCTTAGGGCCTATTTTCCATTGGAATATATGGTAGCCGTTCTTAATAACGGGGGTGGATTTTATCGCTCGGAATTTTATGTCCATGAGGCTCGGATGATGGGCGCTACCATTCATCCACCCTGTATCAATCAAAGTCAAATAGCAAATTGCATCTATGGGAAACATATCTATTTGGGTATGATGTACCTACGGGATTTGGAACAACAGGTCATGGCACGTATTGTAAAGGAGCGTATTGCAAATGGCCGTTTCAGTTCATTGGAGGATTTCCTGGATAGGGTAATCATTTCAGTGGAACAATTGAGTATTTTAATACGTATCGATGCTTTTCGGTTTACGGGAATCAACAAGCACCAAATACTTTGGAAAGCTTACTTAACGCTTTCAGGGAATCCTAGGGTAGACCACCCAAAACTGTTTCCGCCAGCAAAACAAAATTTTCGTATTCCCCGGTTGGACACTACTTTTTTGGAAACCGCTTTTGAGCAATGGGAGTTATTGGGATTTTGTTTGTGTAGCCCCTTTGAACTGCTTAAGGAACCTCCCAAGAACTTGAATGGACAAGGCGATTTAGAACGTTACCTAAACAGGCATATTGATATTTATGGCTATTTGGTTACCGTAAAAAACACAGATACACATTCCGGAAAACGTATGCATTTTGCAACGCTTCTAGATCAATATGGGAAGGTCTTTGATACGGTACTTTTTCCTCCTGTGGCGGCCAAATACCGCTTTCGGGGCAAGGGTATCTATCGCTTCTATGGCAAGGTGGTCAGTGAATTTGGGTTTTTAAGTATCGAAGTCATTAAAATGCAGAAACAGGACTATATCCAAGATCCACGGTATGCCGATATGAAAACCAGCACAAGAATGTTTGAGACTAGGTTGCAATCTAAAAATAATGGAATTTCGGATAAAGGAACCATCATCCACAATAATAGGGAATAACCTTTTGGGTTTATTATTGGACGCCTTCCCAAGATTCCCAAAATAAGTTCTAAATTTAGACATGCAGGAAGAATTTCATAGGAACGTTTCCGTGAGGGGGTCGGAGGAATTTACGGGAATCCGTCTACGGGAACCCGCACGCTACGCGGCCGGGCCTTTGGGCATTCAGGTTGCGATGCAGCACAGTTTTAAGGAGATGGGCATTACACGTTCCATGCGGGCCTTGTTGCACATGAATCAAAAAGAAGGTTTTGACTGTCCCAGTTGTGCATGGCCCGATCCCGAAAAACCTTCTAGGATAGGTGAGTATTGCGAAAATGGGGCCAAAGCCTTGGCCGATGAGGCCACTACCCAACAAATTAATGCGGAGTTTTTTAAAAAGAACTCGGTGGAAGAGCTCTCCCGGCTAACGGATTATGAACTGAATAAGTTTGGTAGACTTGCGGAACCTTTGGTACTTAGACCTGGAAACGTTCATTATGAACCCATAACATGGAAAGATGCCTATGCGCTAATTGCAGAGAAATTGCATCGACTGGATTCGCCGGATGAGGCCATTTTTTACACTTCAGGGCGTTCTAGCAACGAGGCAGCTTTTCTATATGGGATGTTTGCACGGGCGGTGGGCACCAATAATATGCCGGACTGTTCCAATATGTGCCATGAAAGCAGTGGTGTGGCCTTGAGCGAAACCTTGGGCATCGGTAAGGGATCGGTTAAATTGGAGGATTTCTATGGTGCAGAGGTAATCCTCATTGCCGGTCAAAATCCGGGCACCAACCATCCGCGCATGCTCAATGCTTTGGAGAAATGCAAACAGAATGGTGGAAAGATAATCAGTATTAATCCTTTGGAGGAATCCGGTTTGGTCAACTTTAGAAATCCAAAGACGCTTAAGGGCCTCACAGGAAATGGTGAGGATATAGCGGACATACATCTCCCTGTAAAAATCAATCAGGACATTCCTTTGGTAAAGTTGCTACTAAAAAGACTGGCCAGATTGGACGAGGTGACCGGAAAGGTGTTGGACCGTGATTTTATAGCTACCTATACCGATGGCTATAAGAACCTCCTAAAGGATTTGGAACAATATCAGGAAAAGGATTTGCTCCTAAGAGCTGGAGTTGACCAGGCTAAAGTGGATGAAGTAGTAAAGCTTTTGGCCACCAAATCCAAAATTATTGTTTGCTGGGCCATGGGACTCACCCAACATAAAAATGGTGTGGAGAACATTTGCGAATACGTAAACCTGCTATTGGCAAAGGGGGCTATCGGAAAACCAAATACCGGAACGTGCCCGGTTCGGGGGCATAGTAATGTACAAGGAGATCGAAGCGTTGGGATTATGCACTATGTGAATAAAGGCCTCAATGATCGTATAAAAAAGCATTTGGGTTTTACGCCCCCGGACAAGGAAGGTGTGGACACGGTAGGAGCAATAGAGGCGATGTACCAGGGTAAGGGCAAAGTGTTTATCTGTCTGGGAGGTAATTTTCTAATGGCTGCCTCCGATACGGAATATACCGCTAAGGCTTTGCAAAATTGCAACCTTACCGTACAGATCAGTACTAAACTGAACCGTACCCACTTGGTAACGGGTAAAACCGCCTTGATTTTGCCTACCCTAGGAAGGTCGGAAAAGGATATGAAAGGAGGTCAACAACGCTATTTTACGGTCGAAAATAGTATGGGCAGGGTAACCCGTTCCCGTGGAATGCTTAAACCCACCTCGGGGAATCTTAAAAGTGAGCCGGAGCTTATTGCCGAAATGGCGGATGCCTATTTTAAAGGGAAGCACACTATGGACTGGAAGGCCTTGGGAGAGGATTATGGATTGATTCGGTCCTATATTGACAAGGTAGCCAAGGGTTTTGAAAATACGGATGAACGTTCCAAAGGCACCGGATATTACCTGCCCAACAATGTACGGGAACGGAATTTTGGTTCGCTTCCCAAGGGAAAAGCACAATTTACCATTAATTCGCTACCCGAACACAATTTAGGGGAAGATGAGTTTTTGTTGATGACCATCCGCTCGCACGACCAGTTCAATACCACCATTTATGGCCTCAATGATAGATATAGAGGCGTATATAATGAAAGAAGGGTGCTTTTTATGAACCCACGGGATATGGAGGACTGGAATCTAAAAAAAATGGATGTTGTGGACATGGTCAGCGACTACGATGGTGTAAAGCGAACTGCAAATCGTTTCTTGGTTATCCCTTATAGCATTCCCAGAACTAATCTTGCCGCCTATTTTCCGGAAACCAATGTTTTGGTACCCTATAACCACTATGCCGATAAGAGCAAGACCCCTATCAGTAAATCGATTATTGTAAAGGTTAAGAAGACCTCACCTTAGGAAATTGAACCCACCTTGCTTTGTCCTAAAACGTGTTACAATTCCTTTAATCGAATATTTCGGTATTCCACTTTCATTGGAGGGCCCCTATGGGCCTGTAGGCCCAAAAAACCAGAAAACTTTCGGTTTATGGTGTCGTTATCGATTATATCGCTCATAAGGATACCATTAATAAAGTGCTGTAAGCGGTTTCCTTTTATGATGAGATGACATTCGTTCCAATCTCCCTCTTTTATCTGGGTTCTCAGGGAATCCGAATTTCCAAGCGATTCCAAAACCGTTCTACTTTGCCAGGCATTCTTGTCTACATTGGCACGTAAAGAACCGGGGATATCCGGGTCTTTCTGAGAGGTAATGGCAGCCTTCTCTCCGCGATATGCCAAGGTGGTCCGTTTTCGTTCCTCATAATTTTGCCCGGTATAGTTGTTTTTTCCATCTATGTCCGCTTGATAACCACGGAGCGCGAAGGGGATTGTGTCCAATAATTCACTACGATAGTTAATGCCACTATTGCCATTTTCGGAAATCCTGAATTCTGTTTTAAACTCAAAATCCTTGGGTTCACCACCTTTCCAAATAAGGAATGTATTGGATTTTAAAAGTGTTTCCGGGGTAATCTCCCCGACTAGAATGGTATTTTCTACGCGCCAATAGGTAGTGTCGCCTTCCCAATTATTTAAGGTTTTTCCATCGAATAAAGAGATAAAACCATCATCTTGTATGCTATTTTTTTCCGCTGTTTCACTGCTTTTTTCCTTGGGTTGCTCACGGCAGGATTGGACGCTTAACAGCATCCCTAGCCCGAATACCATGCCCAATGGTAAGCCTTTAATCACTTTGTTGCTCATGTCCTTTGTTATAAAAGATAAATAGTCCGTCCTTGCCGGCCACAATGATATCCTTGTTTCCATTACCTGATAAATCGGTCACCCAAAAATGGATTCCCGTTCCCTTGCCTTCACCAAAAACCCCATAATCGATTATCTGTTTGTCGAAACTTTTCCCATTAAAGGAATAATAGTACATTCCATAAGGGTCATTGCTACCGGGGTCTTTGCCGTTGTGGGCACGATAACGTTTACCCGTAACAAGCTCGTTACGGCCATCGTTATCGAGGTCGGTCCATATCATGGTATGGAATTGTGAGTTATTCAGGTCAATGGGATGTTTTATCCATTCCGATGATTTCCCGTCTGCATATTTTCTTTGTTCATACCAATGTAGTCCATAACCGTGTCCTTGGCCTACGATAAGGTCATTCTGACCATCTTCATTAACATCTATGACCAAAATCGGCACACTTGCGGTACCGAGTTCAAAATCGGGATGAAAGGTCCAATTCCCTTCAAATGGATTTTTAGGGGATTCCATCCAACCTTTGCTCACAACGAAATCACCTCTCCCATCCCCGTTTATATCACCAAAACCAAGTCCATGACCGTGTTTTTCCATGACCTTGTATGGTGTAAAACTTCCCGCCGGTTTCCCTTGGGAATCGGTAGTTAAACGATACATCATCAAGGGGTTATTGGGTGTATTGGGAACGATTTCCGGAGTACCGTCCCCATCGATATCCCATGACCGCGGGGCTTCTATATTACCGACCTCTGCAATGAGGTGTTCCGCCCATTCCCCTTCATTTCCGGGATTTTCCCTCCATACCAGACGCTTTCCGAACCATCCCCCGGTAATATAGTCCATATAGCCATCACCGTTTACATCCAAGGGAAGGGTGGAGAAATCATCGTAGTATTCCCCATAACGTTTAAAATCCCCAATAAAGTGACGTTTGAGATAGTTAGGCCCTTCATACCAATAGGAACCGGATACCAGGTCAGGGACTTTGTCTTTGTTTACATCAAATACGCCAACGGACTCAAAGCTTTCCGAGGCTATTTTCTGCTTTTCAAATTGTAAGGGTCTCTTTATCGCATCATCCATCCTATGTACCTGTGCCATTAAGGAGAATCCGTTTGGAACCCATAATAGGAATTGCAGTAATGCACTACAAATGACCCACTTTTTGCATTTTTGAAAAACTCCTTTGCCAACGCCCATCGTTAAGACCTAATTTTATGAAGTACGGTAAATATATTCAATGATTTTTAAGATATGGACTTTGAGAAGACCCAATTTATCATGTTTTAATTATCGATTGGCAACTACAAGTACGTGCTATGTATTTTGGGAAAGTTTAACGCCCGTTTCCAACATATGCTTTTAGGGCAAGGTATACACCATTGCTCCAACCAAAGCCGTCCTGCACTGGATATTCACCGCCACCAGCTTCCAATCCCATATCCTCAACATTATACTTTTCTACAAATTTACCCGTGTTTTTGTATACTTTTTCGTTTAAGGCTACCCATCTTTCCGCGATGGTTTTCGCAAGGTTTTCGTGACCATAGTTTTGAAGCCCTACCACAGTCATCCAGTGCAAAGGAGCCCAACCATTAGGAGCATCCCACTGTTCACCGGTATGGTATAGCGTGGTTACCACGCCCCCAGGTTTTAAAAAGTGGTTTTCAATGTAGGAAGCAACGGCATCTGCCTGTTTTTGATCGGCCATTTTAAAAAATAAGGGAAATGTCATGGCCAAGGATTTAATGGGGGTCCTTTGCTTTTTTACCCAATTGTAATCTTCAAAAACCCCATCATTGGCATTCCACGAATAGGTATCCAAAAACTCTTTTCGGGCTCTCATGCTCGTCTTTAACAGGGCCACGTAGGTAACATCTTCGGCATAGCATTGGGTTAGGAGGTCTTCCATACCATATAACAGCGCATTTAGGTCGACAGGAATAATATCGGTAGTTTCAATGGTTTCTATGGATTCTCCATCAGCGAACCAACGGGAGGTATAATCCCAACCGGATTCCGCACCGGACCGAAGGTCGCGGTACATTTTTTCACCACCGCCCATTTTTTGGACTTGGGTATAATCCTCCCAATAGGATTCTTGGCGCGGGGTATTTCCTCTATCAAAGTAACGATTCAAGACACCGACGGGTGTAGCCACACAATGCCTAATGGGCTTTTCTTTGGCCTTTTTCCCATCCATCCAAAACTCGTACTCCTTTTTTAACGCCTCCCTATATTTGGTGTAAATCTGTTTTCCCTTATGCTCCGCCAATAACTTTATCATCTGGGCAAAAAAAGGAGGCTGGGAACGGGTAATGTAATATGTGCGATTTCCGTTGGGGATATGCCCCACGGTCTCTATCAAATGGGCAAAATTATCCAACATATTTTCAATACGTTCATACTCGCCACTTTCCGCCAGCCCCAACATCGTAAAATAACTGTCCCAATAATATACTTCACGAAAACGACCACCGGGCACAATATAAGGTTCGGGAAGCGGAATTAACGAACTCCCTTCCGCATCTATATCGGATTCCCTTTGTAGCACCGGCCAAAGCGCTTCAACGTGTTCTACCGCGGAACGGTTGGGGTCCGATTTAAAATCCGAGGAAATGGAAATGGGGACATCAAAGTTGTTGAGGACAAAGTCCCTTAAATCAAAATCGGGCTCGTCTTTTTCCTGGGCATATTTCTCCACAATGGTTTCATACGGATATTTTGCCGTACAGTCTACAAAGGTCTTACCGTCTTCAAAGATTCTATTTAATTGAACATCCACAAAAAGTTGACCTAAAAGCGCGTCGGGAGTTTCTAAGGTTCGGGTTACCTTAGAATCCGGCGTACTTGTAATTGGAGCATCCGTTTTCCTATCGGCTCTGCAGGCCGTGAGTAAAACAAGTAGTACAAAAAAGTATCTTATAGCGGGCATATAATGTCTTTAGTACCTGAAAATAAGGCTTTTTATTTAAATCCCGTATAAGCAACCAATTCTGTTTTTTTCATCTTTTGGGCAAATCCATATGCAATGAAAAAGCTCTTATTTGTTTTACTCCTCTTGCCATTTGGCTGTAATGAAGACGGTAAGGAGGATCCCTGCTTTCCCAATGGATTTGTAATTGACCCATTAGTACGAAACTTTTTTATAGAGCTGGTCAACACTGATGGAGAAAATCTTATCGAAAATGGGACATTTAAGCGAGATGAAATCGAACTGCGATATAAGGAGTCCAAAATTACTGGTGTTGTCTTCGAAAGTGTAGCGGGGCTCGAAAATGTGATTACAATGAATCTTTTTGGAGATGAAGGCGACAATGTCTTTCTTGTTGATCTAAATGCATCGGTTACGGATACCTTGACACTTAATTTAACGAAAACAGTGACCGAATGTGGTATCACTGATTTTTCCCTAAACTCCGCGACTTACAACAGTATGGAAAAGGCATTGCTTCCCTTTAACGAAAATGGGGATTCCGAAAAAATAGTGGTCATCAAATAAACCAAAACGTAAGAACCCGATTCAGGTATTATTGAAAAGCTGGTATTCCAGTGATATCGGAACCCGTAATTAGCAAATGGATGTCATGGGTGCCTTCATAGGTAATAACGCTTTCCAAGTTCATCATATGACGCATAATACTGTATTCTCCGGTGATGCCCATACCTCCCAAAACTTGCCGTGCTTCCCGAGCTATAGTCAAGGCCATGTCCACATTATTTCGTTTGGCCATGGAGATTTGAGCCGTAGTCGCTTTTCTCTCATTTTTTAATTGTCCTAAACGGAAGGCCAATAACTGGGCCTTGGTAATCTCGGTAATCATTTCGGCCAATTTTTTCTGTTGCAACTGGAAAGAGGCAATAGGCCTGCCAAATTGAACGCGTTCCTTAGCGTAGCGCAAAGCAGTGTCATAACAATCCATGGCCGCACCAATGGCACCCCAGGCTATGCCATACCGGGCCGAGTCCAAACAGCCTAATGGGGCTCCCAATCCATTTTTACCGGGCAGTAAGTTTTCTTTGGGAACCTTAACATTATCAAAGATCAATTCCCCGGTAGCAGATGCCCGTAAGGACCATTTATTGTGTGTCTCCGGGGTAGAAAAGCCTTCCATATCGCGTTCCACGATCAATCCATGAATACGGCCCTCCTCATTTTTGGCCCATACGACCGCTAGGTCGGCAAAGGGGGAATTGGAAATCCAAAGTTTGGCTCCGTTTAAAAGGTAATGGTCGCCTTTATCCTTAAAATGGGTTGTCATACCTCCGGGATTGGAGCCATGGTCAGGTTCCGTTAATCCAAAGCATCCCATCAACTCGCCCGTAGCTAATTTTGGGAGGTATTTTTTGCGTTGCTCTTCCGTACCATAGGAAAAGATAGGGTACATGACCAGGGAAGACTGTACCGATGCCGTAGAACGCACTCCGCTATCCCCCCGTTCAATTTCTTGCATAATGAGCCCATAACTTATTTGATCAAGCCCTGCCCCGCCGTATTCCTCGGGAATGTAGGGGCCAAATGCCCCTATTTCGGAAAGGCCGTTAAGGATTTGTTTTGGAAATTCCGCTTTTTGGGCATATTCTTCTATAATGGGGGAGATGTCCCGTTTTACCCATTGCCGAGCCGCATCGCGTACCAATTTGTGTTCCTCGGAAAGCAGGTCGTCCAAGTTATAATAGTCGGGTGCTTCAAATAAATCCGGTCTCATATTGCCATTTTCGCCAAAGATAGATAAAGAAAATATAACAATACCAAAGACGAATGTTACATTTTTAAATAAAAATCCTTGGCCAATTCCCGATACTCCAAAGTGTATTTGTGGCGATCTACCTCAAGGATCAATTCATCTTTGGATACCTCCATTTCCTGAAAAGTAAATTCCAATAAGCTTCTTTTAACTTCAGAAGTGGGATTACCTCTTACCTGTGTTATGCGTTTGGGAAAAAGGCCTAATGATTTGCTTATTTGAATAAGACGTCGTTCTTCCTTAAACGGAACGATAATGGCAAGAACGCCCTCCTCGGCGAGTAATTGGGAAACACATCGCAAAAGTTCTTTAAAAGGGAGGGACACATTTTGCCGGGCCATATCCCTTGAACCATCGCCGGAGGAAACATTTTCAGCATAAAACGGTGGATTGGAAACGATTAAATCATAAGTATCGTCAACTTCCGTGCAGAATTCGTTTAAACCGGCATGATAACAAAAGAGACGGTCGGCCCATGGGGAGGCCTCAAAATTTTCTACACATTGTTCAAAGGCGGCATCATCAATTTCGAGGGCATCTATGGTCTCCGCATTGCTGCGTTGTGCCAGCATAAGGGCCAATAGGCCGGTCCCCGCTCCAATATCCAAAACCGTGGTAGGATTATGGGTTACCGATGCCCAAGCTCCCAGCAAAACCCCGTCAGTGCCCACCTTCATGGCACAGCGGTCTTGCCGGATGGTAAATTGTTTGAATTGAAAAGGTTTGCTCATTCCACTCGTCCCACCTCCCGGGCTTCCGAACCTTCCAATTCCAAAAGGGAATCCCCTAGCTTGGAACGCATTTCATTGGCCAACAATTTTATTTTCTCCACTACCTCCGGAAACTTATCCGCTACATTTGTAGTCTCGCCAATATCGCTTTCCAAATCATACAATTCCAAAGTTTCCATGTCCACCATTCTGTAGTCGCCCGGCAACCCGTCCTTGCCTGGTTCCTGCCCGTCCATGGTACGATAACGGTGGGGGAAATACAGTTTCCATTTTCCGTAGCGCACACCGAACAACTCGTTGACCCGATAGTAAAAGAAATAGGCTTCCTGAGGACTTTTTTGGATTTCTCCGGTCAAAACCTTCCACGCACTTTTGCCATCCAAGGTATTTTCGGGAAGTTTGGCATCCGTAATTTCGGCTATGGTCGGTAATATATCAATGGCCATAATGGGGACGTCCAATTCCTTGCCTCCTTCCAGGGCCTTTGGATATTTAATGATACAAGGTTCCCGTTGCCCGCCTTCCCAAGCGGTTCCCTTCCCTTCACGCAAGGGATAGGCACTCCCTGCATGATTGCCATAGGATAGCCATGGGCCATTATCCGATGTAAAAATGACCACTGTATTTTCTTCGAGTCCGTTCGTTTTTAAGGCATCCATAATTTGACCCACGGACCAATCGATTTCCATGATTACGTCGCCATAAAGCCCCCGGTCCGATTTTCCCTTAAACTTATCCGAAACGAATAAGGGTACATGGGGTTGGGGATGTGGTACATAGAGGAAAAAGGGATTTTCTGCATTTCGGTTGATGAAATCAACACTGCGTTCGGTAATCTGGGTAGTCAATTGGGATTGTTCCGTTAAGGTATCTATCACGGTTTCATTCTCAAATAGGGGCAGGGGAGGGAAATTAAAAATTGTTCCCTGCTGGGGATGGTAAGGCCACATATCATTGGAATATGGGATACCAAACCATTCATCGAATCCATGACGTGTAGGCAAAAATTTTGGATGATGACCCAAATGCCACTTGCCATAAATGGCCGTTTTATAGCCAATAGCCTTGAGCATTTCGGCCAAGGTAGTCTCCGAATCATTGATGCCATGATTATTGTCGGGGCCCAAGGCACCATGTATCCCAATTCGGTTGGGATAGCAGCCGGTAAGAATGCCCGCACGGGAGGCGGAACAAACAGCCTGTGCCGAATAATAACTCGTTAACCGCACCCCATCGGCGGCCATTTGATCTAGATTGGGAGTAGCTATATCGTCAGCCCCGAATACCCCGACATCCTGATAGCCTTGGTCATCGGTAAAGATGAGTACAATGTTTGGAGGCGTTTCGGATTTCTTGGGTTCTGCCTGGCGCTCTCCACAGGAGAACAGCACCAATACGATAAGGATAGCGGAAATTCTAAACATAATTCAACATAGATTGGTAAGTCCGTCTAAATATACCATAAAATACAATCCGGATTTCGAGTTCCGACCCGGAGATTTGGAAATTTTGTCTAATTCAAATAAAGGTCTACCAGACCTTCAGGTGTTGACACGAACAAGGTCCTGTTTCCCCGGTCTACTTTCGTAAGGATTTCATCCGTTAAGGGAATTAGAAGTTCCTTCCCATCTTTTTCCACTTCAAATAGGGCCTGGGAAGTGGTGTCGTTTACTCCGGTAACCACACCGATATCGCCATAAACGCTATCCTGTACGGTAAAACCGATGATTTCGTGATAATAAAACTTATTGCCCTCCAATTTAGGCAGCATGGTCAAAGGGAGGTATAGTTCAGCGCCAAGAATTCTGTCGGCCGCATCTTCATCCTTTACATCTTCAAAATCGATGCGCAACAGTGCCGATTTATGTAGACGGCATTTATCAATAAAAAAAGGAACCAAATTGCCCTTAACGGAGACAAATATTGATTCCATGTTTTCGTAAATTTCGGGTTCGTCGGTATCCAGTTTTACTAGCACCTCCCCCTTATAACTGTATTTTGAAACGATTTTTCCGAGGTAGAAACAATCCTCCTTGCGCATAAGTCCGGAACTTTCTACTCCTCTTCCGTAGAAGCTGCTGTGGTGTCTTCCGAATCGGCGGCAACTGTTTCTTCTGCAGGGGCCTCCTCCGTTTTGGGAGCCTCCTCAGGTGCTGCAGGTGCTTCTTCCACCGTTTCGGTTACCTCTTCGGTCGCTGCAACTTCTTCAACCGCTTCTTCAGTGCTTTCCGCAACGGCCTCTTCGCTAACTTCCTCTTCTGGAGCTTCTGCCTCGGCAACTGCCGCAGCGCGTTTTTCGTTGATTTCTTTTTCGGCCTTAAGTGCTTCGGCCTTTGCTTTTTCCTTTTCTTTATCTAGCCCACTTATTTTTGAAGAGATGGCCTTTTCCTTTTCCTCTACCCAAGCTTTAAATTTTTCCTCTAATTGCTCTTCGGTAAAAGCACCTTTTCGGACCCCGCCCCACAAATGGTGTTTCAACAAGACGCCTTTATAGGAAAGAATGGCCCTGGCCGTATCCGTAGGCTGTGCTCCGTTTTGCAACCACTTTACGGAGTTGTCCACATTTAATTCTATAGTAGCAGGATTGGTATTGGGGTTATAGGTTCCCAGCTTTTCCAGGAACTTACCATCTCGCTTGGCACGGCTATCGGCCGCTACTACCCAATAAAATGGTTTTCCCTTTTTTCCGTGTCTTTGTAATCTAATCTTTACTGGCATATCACATTAATTTTGTAGGGTGCCCGACCCTCGTTATTAATTCTTTTCCCTTTTTAAGGGCTGCAAATATAGAATATTTCTATGAATGGTCAATAAAAAGTGTTGAAATATTTGGGGGTTGATAACTCCTAAAAACTCCCTTTTTCCAAACAGGTGGTTTTCACTAATTTTAGCACTACTTTTTCAAAGAACGAAACACCCAATATGTATCTAATATTCGACACCGAAACCACCGGATTGCCCAAACGATGGGATGCGCCGATTAGCGATACCGATAATTGGCCACGTTGTATCCAGATTGCTTGGCAATTGCATGACGCTATGGGGAATCTGGTGGATCACCAAGATTATTTGGTGCGGCCGGATGGCTTTAATATTCCCTATGATGCGGAACAAGTGCATGGCATTTCTACGGAATTGGCCACGCAGCAGGGTGCCGGTCTGGGAGAGGTTCTGGAGAGGTTCAATATTGTACTGACCAAAGCTAAATTCATTGTGGGCCAAAATGTGGGCTTTGACGTGAATATCATGGGAGCCGAGTTCTATCGGCTTGGAATCGAAAATCTATTACAACAACTCCCAGTTTTGGATACGTGTACGGAATATACCGCGGAGCTATGTAAGATTCCCGGAGGTAGGGGCGGAAAGTTTAAACTGCCCACGCTTACTGAATTACATGAGTATCTTTTTAATGAACCTTTTGCAGAGGCTCACAATGCCACCGCGGATGTGGAGGCCACCACCCGTTGCTTCTTGGAGTTGGTTCGTAAAAAGCATTACACACAGGAGCAGTTAGATGTACAGCCAGATTACTTCCAAAACTTCTCGGAGGCCAACCCGCAGGAGATTCAATTGATAGGGTTAAAGCACATCAACCTTAAAAAGGCATCCAAAAAAATTGCGGATGCGCTTTGGGAAAAGGACACTGGCGGGGTTTCCCAAGAGGAAATCAAGGCGAATATTAAGACTTTGGAAGATGCCCAATTTGTACATCTCCATAATCATTCCCAGTTCTCGGTGCTACAATCCACCATAAATATTAAGGATTTGGTAAAGTCCGCCGCCGATAACCAAATGTCCGCTGTGGCCCTTACCGATCATGCGAATATGATGGGCGCCTTCCATTTTGTTAAGGAGGTGAAGGCGCACAATGCCAGTGTGGAACAAAAGAATGAGGAGGCCATTGAGCAGGGGGAATTGCCAAACGCTAAAAAAATTATACCCATCATTGGCTGCGAGTTTTTCGTATGTGAGGACCATACCAACAAAAATATAAAGGATTACGGGTATCAAATTGTGCTCCTGGCCAAAAATAAAAAGGGATACCACAATCTGGCCAAAATGTCTTCCATTGCGTATACCGATGGATTTTACTACGTCCCTCGAATCGATAAAAAGGTTATCCAACAGTACAAGGAGGATATTATCGTGCTTACCGGAAACCTCTATGGGGAAGTTCCCGGGAAAGTCTTGAACGTTGGGGAAAATCAGGCCGAGGAAGCCTTATTATGGTGGAAACAAGAGTTTGGGGACGATCTCTATATCGAAATGATGCGTCATGGACAGGAAGATGAGGATAGGGTAAACCAAGTTTTATTGGAATTCTCCAAAAAACATGAAGTAAAACCAGTGGCGACCAACAATACGTATTACTGCTCCAAAAAGGATGCGGACGCCCATGATATTTTGCTATGCGTAAAGGATGGTGAGAAGCAGGCAACCCCTATTGGCAGGGGTCGTGGTTATCGATACGGACTTCCAAACCAAGAGTATTATTTTAAGTCCCAGGAGGAGATGAAGGAATTGTTCCAGGATGTTCCCGAGGCCATTTTGAATATCCAGGAAATCGTGGACAAAATAGAACCCTTTGACTTGGCCCGGGACGTACTGCTGCCCAAATTTGACATCCCGGATGAGTTTAAGGTAGCCGAGGATCGAACCGATGGGGGCAAACGGGGAGAGAATGCCTATCTAAGACATATTACATTTGAGGGGGCAAAAGAACGATACGGTGATATCACGTCTGAAATTGAGGAACGTATCGATTTTGAGCTGACGACCATAGAAAATTCCGGTTATCCCGGATATTTTTTAATTGTTGAGGATTTTATCCGGGAGGCTAGGAACATGGATGTTTCCGTAGGTCCCGGTCGCGGATCGGCTGCAGGTTCCGTAGTCGCCTATTGCCTAAAGATTACGAATATTGACCCCCTGAAATACGATTTGCTGTTTGAGCGATTCCTAAATCCGGATCGGGTATCCATGCCCGATATTGATATTGATTTTGATGATGAGGGTCGGGGCCGGGTCATGGATTATGTCATTAATAAATACGGGGCCAACCAAGTAGCGCAGATAATTACCTATGGTACTATGGCTGCCAAATCCTCCATTAGGGATACGGCACGTGTTCTGGATCTGCCCCTGAACGATGCGGATAGGATTGCCAAATTAATTCCCACCATGTCCAAATTGGGAAAGATATTCGGGGTGCCGGAAGCGGACTTGCGCAAGAAATTCCGATCGGATGATTTGGAGAAGGTCAATCAATTGCTCAATATTTCCGAAGGCGATGACCTGGAGGCGCAGACCGTAAATATGGCTCGAGTATTGGAAGGCTCACTTCGAAATACCGGTATCCATGCCTGTGGGGTTATTATTACCCCGGACGATATTACCAATTTTGTTCCCGTGTCCACGGCCAAGGATTCCGATTTGTATGTGACGCAGTTTGATAACTCGGTCGTAGAAAATGCCGGTCTTTTAAAAATGGATTTCCTGGGGTTAAAAACCTTGACATTGATCAAGGATACCGTAAAGATCGTAAAGGCTAAACACGGGATAACGTTGGTACCCGACGAGTTTCCATTGGACGATGAAAAGACCTATGAGCTTTTTCAGAGAGGGGATACCGTGGGAATATTCCAATATGAATCTCCTGGGATGCAGAAGCATATGAAGGATTTAAAACCTACGGTCTTTGATGACCTCATTGCCATGAACGCGTTGTATCGTCCGGGGCCTATGGAATATATACCCAGTTTTATCGCCCGTAAACATGGAAGGGAGGAAATTAGCTATGACCTGCCGGATATGGAAGAGTACCTTAAGGAAACGTACGGTATTACGGTATACCAGGAACAGGTGATGTTGCTTTCCCAAAAGCTGGCAAGTTTCTCCAAGGGTGAGGCCGATGTACTTCGAAAGGCCATGGGGAAAAAAATATTTTCCCTGCTGCAAAAGCTAAAACCCCAATTTTTGGATGGGGGCGAAAAGAATGGACATCCCAGGGAAATATTGGAGAAAATCTGGAAGGACTGGGAGGCCTTTGCATCCTACGCGTTCAATAAGAGCCACTCTACCTGTTATGCCTATATTGCCTACCAGACGGCCTATCTAAAGGCACATTACCCCGCGGAATATATGGCCGCGGTATTGAGCAACAATATGAACGACATTAAGCAGGTCACCTTCTTTATGGAGGAATGCAAACGCATGGAATTGGATGTTCTGGGACCGGATGTCAATGAATCCTACTACAAATTTGCGGTAAACAAGGATGGTGCCGTACGATTTGGAATGGGGGCCATTAAAGGCGTTGGGCGTTCCGCTGTCGAAACCATTGTGGCCCATAGAAAGAAAGATGGAAACTTTAAGTCGGTCTTCGATTTGGCCAAACGTATCGATTTACGAGCCGCCAATAAGAAAGCTTTTGAGAATTTAGCGGTAGCGGGAGGGTTTGATTCTTTTGGAACCACGCACCGTGCGCAATACTTTCATGATGAAGGTGATGGCGTTACCTTCTTGGAAAAGGTAATTCGGTCCGCCGCAAAATACCAAGAAAACAAGAATTCCAGTCAAATGGATATGTTTGGTGGAATTACCGAAGCCCAGATTCCTGAACCCGAAGTGCCGCCCTGCGAGGAGTGGGGTACAATGGAAAAACTCCGCAGGGAAAAGGAAGTAGTTGGCATCTATATTTCCGGGCATCCTTTGGACGATTTCAAAACAGAGATAAGTGCCTTTTGCAATGCCAGTGTATCCAGTGCCAACAATTTGGAAGATCATGTAAATCGAGAGCTTTCGTTCGCCGGGGTAATTACCGATGTACAGCACCGGACTTCAAAGAATGGAAAAGGTTGGGCCTTGTTTACCATGGAAGATTATACGGATTCCTTCGAATTTCGAATTTTTGGGGAGGAATACCTTAAGTTTCGTCATTTTTTAATGATCAATTCCTTTGTTCATGTCAAGGTATTTGTTCGTGAGGGATGGGTCAATCGGGAGACCGGTAAAAAAGGGGACCCAAGATTACAGTACAACAGTTTTATGTTGTTGCAGGAAGTGATGGAGAACTATGCCAAAAAATTGACCATTAAACTCAATATAGAGGAATTGCAGGAAAAAAGAATCAAGGATTTAAAGAGCGCATTGGTCTCGTACAAAGGCAATCATGCCTTGCATTTTACAATATATGAAATGGAGGATGAGATAAAGGTAAACTTCTCGAGCAGAAAACAGAAAATACAGATTACCAGTGAACTATTGTCCGTTTTGGAGGAACAGGAAGTGCATTATAAATTGAATTGAGGGAATCATCGGGAAAAGGGCCGCTATCTACTGGTAACAACAATTTTAGCAAAAGACATTTCCGACCCATGAAGGTACCACCATTTCCTAACTGCTTAGTAGTAAGGCAGGCACACATAAATTCCCTTGATACCACAATAACCAAAATGAATGTGGCGTTGGTAAGGAAGACGAATAATTATTGACTAAATTTGCGAACATAAAATACAAACAAAATGGCACTAGAAATAACAGATGCTACTTTTGACGAAGTAGTCTTAAAAAGTAATAAACCTGTAGTCGTGGATTTTTGGGCGGCTTGGTGCGGACCCTGTAGAATGGTAGGTCCCATTATTGATGAGGTTAGTACGGAATACGAAGGCAAGGCTGTAGTTGGAAAGGTAGATGTGGATGCCAACCAGGAATTTGCCGCTAAGTACGGTGTACGTAACATTCCCACGGTCTTGGTATTCAAGGACGGGGAAATTGTCAACAGACAAGTTGGGGTGTCTCCCAAAAAAGTGTATACCGACGCCTTGGACGCGGTGCTATGAAAAAGAAAATTGAAAAGTTGAAAGAAAGGTTTGGCGGTTGCCAAGCCTTTTTTTATTTTATCTTAGTTGTATGGATCTCCAGTACGAGTTACATAAAATGGCACTCTTCCAAAACTTGGAGCTTTTGGCCAATCAAGTAGTGGAAGGTTTCATTAGTGGCATCCATAAAAGCCCCTTTCACGGGTTCTCGGCCGAGTTTGCCGAACATAAGATTTACAACACAGGGGAGAGTACCAAACATATAGACTGGAAACTATTTGCCAAGACAGACAAGCTCTATACCAAACGATACGAGGAAGAGACCAATCTTCGGTGCCATATGATCTTGGATAATTCGGCTTCCATGTACTATCCGGAAGTACAGGAGTTGACCAGTGATAACCTTAACAAAATCGGTTTCGGGGTATTGGCCATTGCCGCTTTGATGAATATCCTCAAAAGACAGCGTGATGCGGTGGGCCTTAGTATTTATTCGGATACCTATTCCTATTATTCGCCTGAAAAGGGAAGCGAACGCCATCATCAGATGCTATTGGCCAAATTGGGCGAGATCAGTTTGGAAACCAAACCAGCCCAACAAACGGAAACCTATACCTATTTGCATCAGATAGCCGAAAAGATTAAACGAAGGAGTCTGATTTTTTTGTTTACGGATATGTTCCAGACGGCTACGGATGACAACAAATTGTTCGATGCCCTGCGACATTTAAAATACAATAAGCACGAGGTGGTGTTGTTCCATCTGTTGGATGCGGAAACGGAATTACATTTTAATTTTGAAAACAGGCCCAAGCGTTTTTTGGATGTGGAGACCGGGGAACATATAGATTTGTATGCCGATACGATCAAGGAGGCCTATCATAAGGAGGTAACCCAATATTTTGATGAACTAAAACTGAAATGTGCCCAATACAAGATAAAGTATGTGCCCGTGGACATTAAGGAACAATTTTCAAAAGTGTTTACTACGTTTATGATAGAGCGCCAGAAATTCTTGTAGCACTCACGACACATTTTAGGGGATTTTATTTGTGCAATACAATAAGCAATGTATATTTGCAAACGCTTTCCAAAAGCGTTGAACAAGATTTGAATCCTGCTGTTGCAGGAGTTCCGATTTTTCGGGATAAAATCATTGGTCTGGTAGTTCAGTTGGTTATCCCGAGTACTCGGGACTGCCTGTCGGGCTAACACAAGTTCTTTAATATGTATGTTGTTTATATTCTTCAAAGCGATCTTGACGGTTCCTATTACATAGGACAAACCGAGAATCTTGAAAGGCGGTTAACGTATCATAATTCAGGAAAGTCAAGATACACGAGTAGAAAACTGCCCTGGAAGGTAGTTTACGATGAAGCGTATAAAACACGAAAAGAAGCCATTCATAGGGAACGTTTCCTGAAGAACCAGAGAAACCGTAAATTCTATGAAGCGCTCATAAAAAATTATAGATCGCTCAACCAAGGCGATAGCAACAAGATTTGAATCCTGCTGTTGCAGGAGTTCCGATTGTTCGGGATAAAATCATTGGTCTGGTAGTTCAGTTGGTTAGAATACCTGCCTGTCACGCAGGGGGTCGCGGGTTCGAGTCCCGTCCAGACCGCCAATAAATAAAGGCCTCCGATTCCTCGGAGGCTTTTTAGTTTTAAAAATTGCGTACTTTTTGCAAACTTTTCGAACGAAGGGCTTATTTAACATTTTTTAACATAAACGAGGGTAAAGTTAAGGTCATAACCAACTTTTTGATTAAAGTTAGTTGACAGGTTAATGGTTATATTTTAGACTCTTGTATACTTTCTACTAAAAGAAGTATTTCTAGCGGATAAAGGCTTTTTAATGTTGGACCTCCATTCTATAGCTCTACCGACATATTCTCAGTTTTATAAATGAACCTTCGGTGAATCTTTATGAATATTTCAACTGGTTTATGAAAGACTTACCTCATTCATAAATAGTATTAAATCTTTTTTTTACCACTAATCATTTTTTTAGACCTTACATGATAAGGATATTATCTTATTGATTCTAAGTAACGTTTGTTTTTTGAAAAAGTACTTAGCATATAGTCTTCGGTAGGATGTCATAAATCTCTGAATTATGAAAAAAATTTCTTTTGATGTGGTTGATTTTGAGAATAAAATCGAAGAAATCGAACACATTTACACCAATAAGTTCAAGGCTTACGATGAAATTGTATGGCTATGTAAAAGTGCGTTATCTTTATTAAGGGGGGAGGTAATGAATAGGGGGTTCTCTAGTACAGATGAAGAAATCAATTTTTTCAAGGTAGTCAAACAATCCCCACTAAGCAACCTTATTTACTACTCCGAGATATATTTTTTCGAAACCTGCTTTCCGCGAGGTGGAAAAGGAAAGCAAAAGAAATATATCCAAAAATGGATAAACAAGGTCAATCGTTTTTTCTTGATTAACAGAGAATTCATTCAATATTACGATCTAGAAAAGAATCATCTTGATCAGTATTTCTTCACACGAAAACACGTACATAAACAATCTCCTATGCGGTTCAAACCCTATTTCGAAGACCCGCTTTTTAACACTTCGCATGATACACTTTTAGGCCAGCTAAAAGCATCACACTTTCTAATAGATTATTTAACGAATAAGCAACAAAAATTAAATGATAATCCGATCAAAATCAATAATAATTTGAGATGGACATCTTCAAAAGTCTCTTTGACCGAATTAGTCTATGCCCTTTATCATAGCAATTCAATAAATAATGGCGCAGCAGATATCAAACAGATTGCCAATGCCTTCCAGTCTGTCTTTAACTTTGATTTAGGGGATTATTATAGGACATATTCGGAAATACGTGGTAGACAAAAAAGTAGAGTGAAGTTTCTGGAAGAGCTATCCATTGCCATGATCAACCATATGGACAACCAAAATGCATAGAATAATACCAGACTGGAAACGGTTCAATGTCATTTGCATTTTCTTGAATTTATTCCAATTCCTTTTGGGTAAAATAAAGCATTTTGGCATAATCATCTAACCAATTGATTTCATGCTCCCGTGAGAAATCTATATCCAACAAATAAGGCTTATCACGTTTAGCTCTAAAAGACTGAAGTAAAGCAATATATTTGCCAGAATCTGAAGGGGGAATCAAATCATCATTAAAACCAATGATTAAAAGCGTACTTGGATAATCATTCTCATCGGAAAGGTTTAACACCGGGTCCATTTTTAGTAGATCCTTATAACTTTGAAGCTCTTTTATCGTACCGAACTCAAATATGTTATCTGAATCGTCAAAATCTTCAAAATATTCTGTTCGAATTGGATTTAAAGAGGGCGCGATAGCGGTAAATACACCGTACAGATCTGGTCTTTCGTTTATGGCCATAGCTCCTGTAATTCCGCCAGCACTTTTCACATTTAGGCCTAATTTATTTTTATTGACATAACCTTTTTCTATAAGATACTCACTACAGGCGACTAAATCTTTCCAAGAATTTTCTTTGGTGGTCTTCATTCCCGCATTGTGCCAGAATGGCCCCTTTTCACCCCCACCTCGAACATGAGCCGTGGCGTATATATTTCCTTTGTTTACGAAATTTGCTATTGGCGAGTGGAACCATGGGGTTTCTGACATTCCGTAGGCTCCATATGCCGTAATTATGCCCATAGATTCAGCACTAAACCTGTGGTCTTTTCTTCTTACAATACTTAAAGGTATTTTGGTTCCATCGTGGGATATTACTTCAACAACCTCGCTCAGGATATTGTCAAATTCTGGATAATCTGGCCACATACCTAATTCCATAAATTCAAATTTTCCATTTGGGTCTAAATAATAATCCTTTGGGTTGGATGTCCATCCAGATAATTTCACCCACAAGTCATTTTCATAAGGCGAACGAAAGTCAAAAGATATATTTCCTGCTTCAAAAGGAAGTTTGATTTTTATTGGTTCTTTATTATCGACATATTTGTAGAGGGCCTCAGAAATACCGTTGGAGGAAATGGAATAAAAGATGTCATCCCTTAATACTATAAAATCATCTATTTGGTCAGATCCCTTTCCTTTTGCCAAAATCCATGGATTGTTTAAATTCGGGGCTTTAAGGTCTATAGCACAAAGCTCAATATTATCCCCGTTTATTCTTTTATAGTAGTATATATGATTCCTTTCCGTGCCGTAATCAAATAGAACTTTGTCATTTTCTGTGAATAACAATTTCCAGTCATAGTTTCTATTCAGGAATTTTTCCGTGGGTAAGTAATAGCAATCCCAATGATTTGATGCATTTCCTAGGTAAACAAATATGTAATTACTTTTTTCGGAACTGAATTTTGGAACAGGATAATATTCATCATTTAATACAATTCCGTTAATTCCATTTTTAAGTATACTTATTGGAGCTTCGTCAATATTGTCCACGCAATACATTGCCGTAAAACTATTCCTATCATTTTTGTTTTCTCCGGTATTGGGATAGGCTATATAAATTATACATTTATTATCTGGAGACCATACTATTCCCCCTGCCTTATTAGGCTTGGCATTTAAAATAGGGGTCCCTACTATTTCCTTTTTTTGACAATCAAGTAAAACAATTTCGTTAAAAAAGTTTTCCGGCTTGCCCATTGCAATGGCAACATAATTGCCATCATAGGAGGCTTTAAAATATTCTATATCATAAGCACCATCACCATAGCTTTTCGGATGAAATAGTTTTTCACTAGATGGGTTATTATTAAGCTTTTTAAATAGCGCTTTTACATTCCCTCCATCAAATGAAGATAAATAAAACGTTAGTCCGGACTCATTGTAAGCTACGCTGCTTGCAGGATTGGACTCTCTATTTTCAAGGTTCTTATAAAGTTCATATGTTTTACCAAATGCTAGACTTCGATAAAAATAAGATTCCGCCAATGAATCCTGGGCATGGTACCAGTCCAAAACTTCTTTGGTATCTATCTTTTCTAGATTATCAAACTTATTAACATAGGAAATACCAAAATGATTCTCTTTCTTTTCAATATTCTTAATTTTAGGATAATCAATTCTTTGATTGAAATTCTGGCATCCTTGGCAAATGAAAAAAAGGTATAAAGAACAATAATAAAAACTCTTATGCATTTAGGAAAATATTAAAAAGTCCCTAACCTTGAATTAGAGACTTTAGGTAAAAATTTCGGACTATTGAATGACTTCATCTTTTCTTTTTATCATTCAATTTTCTCTTGTCAATAGGTCCTAAATCGCCCCCTCTAATCATTTGGGGGTTTTTAATTTTGTTTTTCTCAAATTTTTTAAGCTTTTCCATAAATACAGATTTAATATTATTAGTATGTTGTGAAAATTAGGCATTCTACTGATATACAATTCATTAATCTAACCGTAATTTATAAATTGCGTTGACTTACCCACTTTAAAAAAGCCCCTGGTGTTACTCCGGTTTTGTCCTTTAGCGATCTGGCGAAAACATCTAGTGATTTAAACCCAAAATGTTCAGCAATTTGAATTATTGACTTATTCTTAATGAAATCAGGATTTTCTTTGATAAAGTTGATAGAATAGGAAATTCTTAAATCTTTGATGTAATTTGAAAAGCTTTGTTCTTTATAAACATTTATAACTTTTGATAAATATGCACTATTGGTTCCAAATTCCTTGGCAAGCGAGTTCATAGAAATATCCGGATTTAAGTACCCTTCTTTATTCTCCCATTCATTAATCTTGTTCAATAGAATAATAATTACACTCTTATCAATATTGTTGATTTTCTTTTTTATGTTCTTGTAATCCGCTCTGAACGGTTCGATTTTATTACGCATCAAATGTTTTAGTCTTCTTTGAGTAGTTCTATAATGATAAAGCAGAATACCTCCTATAAGTAACAATAAAAAGGAAATGCAGTAAAACAAATTCAGATACCTTTCCTTTTTTGAAATTTGGGATTCAAAGAAATCGGTCTTAAGTTTTTGAATTGGCAAATCAAACTTCATCAAACTAATTTCTTCAACTTTTCGCTTCATAGACTCTAGAACACTATCATTATGCACAAGCCACCACAAATACTCAGTTTCCTTTTCTTTTTCTCCTCTTTCGATTGCATCTTTTAACAAAGTTTGATAAACGTCTTTTGAGTTATCCACAACAGCCGAATCTTTTGATACAATCTGATGAATATGCTCAAAATAATTGATCCTGTTTTGAGGATTATTGAGTTTGTTTTCAATTTCTCCTAGATAGTAAAGTATGTCTGCCCTTTTGATTCCGTTATATAAATTAATGTAGTTCAAAAGGGTGTCTTTGGCCTTAAGATAATTACCTTCATAATAATTTGCCTGTGCTAATGCAATAATCATCTTCCGGTAAACCAGCGTATCATTTTGTAAAAGTGAAAGCTGCATTCCCATTTTACCGTAGGTTCTGGCAGAATCAAGTTCTCTTAATTCTAAATAGCCCAATGTCAGATTATCTACAGTCAAAAGTTTAATCCATTCGTAATCATCGATCCCTTCTGAATTCTTTTCCAAATAGTCAAGAGCTTCTCGGTGTAATAGAATACCTTTCCTTTCCTGACCATATTCGCTTTTTAAAACTGCTATTCCATTTAGACAATCAACGACTTGACTATGATTTTTTGATAGCAATGAAGAATAATAACCTTTTATGAAATTATCCATTGCCATTCCTGGTTTATCTATTTCGTACAGGATCAACCCTTTTAGGTAATATGCTCTTGCAGGAAAAATCGAACCTTTTTGATTTCTGGTTATGTCCAATACTGAATCCAGGTAGTTCAATCCTGTTTCAGAGGATTCATACCAAATCCTATATGTGAGTGAATTGGCTAATTCTAAAGTATCCTTTTCCTGTTTTGCTTTGTCATAATGGACGCTTAAAATATCATTCAAATAAGTATAGTCTTCCTTATCATATACCTCATTTGCTAGCTTTGTCAATTCCTTAAAGGAGAGTTGTGATAAACGGTATTTGGATAGTTTTTTTTGACTTTGTAGGCTATTTATGGCAATACAATTTAAGATTACCAGAGGTAAAAAAATCCGCCAAAAAAGTGGCCTTAAAGCTGTCACTACTTATTTATTAATATTGTACTGGTTTATAATTCCTTAAGTATATAGAGTACTTTTAAGGAATTGTTTTTACTACAAGTTTTTTTTGGATTGTACTGGAGAGTTCTTGCTTAGATTTATTTTCCTTTTCACAAGAGTGAGTTATTTTTAGGCACAATTTCATTTTCTAGCGTACAGATAGATTTATCATCTTTACTATTGTAGTGCCTTACAAAAATTCTCAAACAAGTACGGTCACAAAATATTTTGTCTTACCCTAAATGAATTGAGGAATATGTTCTGAACATAGTCCTATTCTGATTATGGCTAAAAGCAAATAACATGAACTTATTTACTCTAAAGTACTTATTTATATAATAAATAATCGACAAAATCCTGAAAATTATTAAATTTTAACCCAAGTTGGGAGCAACTGGTGAATACATTGTAATTAAACTACAAACCTTTGCCGTGAATTCGATATCTATTAAACAAGAGAATCTTAAATCCTAGCAATATGGCAGCCAATATTATTACGACCGAAGACTTGGAAGTTTTTAGAAAGGAACTTTTAAGGGAAATCAAGGAGCTTCTTATCAAACATGGTAAAGTCGGTATCGATCACTGGATAAAATCAGGAAAAGTCATGGATAAGTTGGAAATCAGTCCTGGTACTTTACAGAATTTTAGGGTAAATGGAACTATTCCTTTTTCAAGATTAGGTGGAATCCTTTTTTATGATGAGGAAAAAATTAATGAGATTCTGGAGAACAATGAGATTGGTTTCAAAAGAAAGGCGGCATGATAATAGCAACCTATAATATTCAAAACTTGTTTCACAGACATATAGATTTAATCCATAAAAATCAAAATACTAAATCCAAACTTTGGAAAGAAGAATTTGAAGCTTTGATTCATAGTAAAAAGCGTTTGGAGCGAGACTACAACCGCATGCGTGAATTGGCCAATTTATTGGGTTTTCATAAGTCTCCCAATGAACCTTACCTATATATGAAAAATATGGAGGGAAACCTCCATGTAAGATCGGCTTTCAAAACTTTAGATACTAGAGCCTCTCATTTGACTGATTGGAATGGCTGGACTAAAATAATGACGGTTCCCGTGGTCGAAAGGGCTATTAGCAACAAGGCCAAAGTCATATTGGAAATCGCTCCTGACATTCTAATTTTGCAGGAAGTAGAAAACAGGGAATCTCTCATTGAGTTCAATGAAAGCTTTTTTAATGCAAGTCAAGATTCGAGGTATAATGAAATAATGCACATTAAAGGTAATGATGCTATGGGTTTGGGAATGGGGGTTCTTTTAAAGAAAGGCTATCATATCAAATCCATTAAATCTTTTTCTAACGAAAGGGACGAACAAGAAAAGCGATTGTTTGATAATGATTTTCAGTGGTATGAAATCGGTACCCCAAACAATACAACACTAGACCTTCTGTGTTGTCAGCTTGCAAATGAAAATCACTCAAATTCCTTTCGTAAAAAACAGGCTACCAAGGTAAGAATGGTTTATGAAGATATACTTTCAAATGGGCAGGAAGATATCATTATCGCTGGCACCTTCAACGTCCCTTCTTATTCCGATTCAATTTTACCTATCATGGAGATAGGTGTTACAGATGTCGTCAAGCACAGCAGTTTTGATGTTCAAGTGGATTCTGGGAATGATGCCGGATATTTTAGGATGGGTGCCTATTGCAGGGGAGTTAACATTGAGCGAAAAGATTATTTATTGGTTTCACCCGCTCTGTTCGAAAGGGTTCAGAGATGTGGTATGAACAGGAAAGGGATATGGCCATTGAGTAAACCTGTGTGGAAGATTTATGATTCGATAAAGAGAGAGAAGGATTCTGCAAGTGATCATCCTTTACTTTGGGCAGACATCCTATTGGAGAATCCTATGCGTTTGCTTAGAAAGAGTGCTTAGCTCAATTGCATAAAGTGGTCAAAAGCACCATAAATGATTGGTTTTGGACACTAATAGGTCAATAAGCTTTCAATATGCATTCGATTTCATGAGCTTCGATATCTCATTATACATCTGCAGAATAATAGTTCTTATTGTTTTCACAATCTCGGACAATAGTTCCTTCATGGTCCCTAGTTTAAAGTGACATTAACAAAGCCAGTGCCAAGGCTTTTCTCTTTTCCTTGCTGCTCAGATAATTTGATTCATTAGGGTTCGACAAGTACCCAAGTTCCACCAAAAAGGCATGACAAGATTCAATGGTTTCTTGCAATATTTGGAAATTGGCCCGTTTTACTTCTCGAATCTTAAATCCGAGTTTTTGATTGAGTTCGGTTAAGATTGAATTTGCAAATAGCAAGGATAGTTTGTTGGCACTATAAACGTAAATCTCTATTCCGTCGATATTAGGATTTGCTATATGGTTACAATGCAGCGAAACAAAAATATCCGGCTTCAGATGCTTGGCAAGCTTCACCCTATCATTAAGTGATATTAGGGTATCCGTACTTCTTGTCAAATAGATGTCATATTTGGACTCCAACAGGCCTTTGTTCCAAGCAACCATCTTTCGTGCAATATCAAGAACAACATCCTTTTCGTGGGGGCCATCTTTGGATACCGTGCCGGAGTCGATTCCCCCATGCCCAGGGTCAATTAGAATAACCTTCCGTTCTACCTTTAAAATCTGTTGGGCACTTATTTCAAGGTTGCCTATCAGCGATAGCAATAGAATTAGGTTGATTGTAGTACGCATATTTCAAGCGATTTGTATTTTTTCATTAAGCAATATTTAACAAAGCTTTCGAAACGATGTATTTCTATCAATAATTAACGCCCTTCCTAGTTAATTTTTGAGAATCCTTCTGTAAAAACCATAATGCGGTTCTACATTTCATAAAAATGTCTTAGCAGACGGCAATTTGTTTAATCTGGTATCAATAGGTGATACCATAAATAAAATTTTTATGAGAAAAGCTAAAAGTCTTACGTCGGCAATGCTCTTTATGGGTTTAGCAAGTCACGCACAGATTGGCGGAATCGAAGATTCGGTCAACGAAGTATCGGATACTATCCGTACCATTTTTCCTATAATTCTTGGGGTCATCTTCTTAATAGGCTTCCTTTTTAATGCTGGACACTTCTTCGGCGAGAATGCCGATTTGAAAAAAGGGATTATCCGCGTACTGGTATTTGTGCTTATTGCCGGTGCAGTAGTCGGCATCTTTACCTATCTCATTTCAATAGTTGTGTAATGAGAAGCTACGAGATATACCGGAACATCCGAAAAGGGGCTTTGATTTGGGGTTTGCCCTTATCGTTCTTTGCCCTTTTAATGGTGTCTGTCGTAGCTTCGCTATTGGTTATCATCTTTTCCTTTAGCCTGATATTGGTCGTCGGACTTTTCTTTTGGAACGGCTGCCTGTTCATTGGTCTGAACAAGGTTAATGGTAAAACACATCTTCTAAATATCACAAGGGTATTCCCAAAAAGCATTAGCAATAAAAAACACAATATACTTAACCATGTCGAGGATCAATATCTCTAAATTTTATCCTATAGCGGATATCAAGGACCATTTAATATTTTCGAACAATGGCAACGTGGTCGCCTGTTATCGTGCGCAACTTCCTGAAATCTATTCTCTTTCGGAAAAGGACTTTGAGGATATACACAGTAACTGGTTCCAGGCGTTGAAGTCATTGCCGGTTGGAACAGTGGTTCACAAACAGGATATCTATTTCAAAAAGGAATACAACCCACAAAACTTGCCCAAGGACACTTTCCTATCTCAAGCGACCCATGACTATTTCAAAGGAAGGGAACACATGGAGCATCGCTGTTATCTGTTCTTTACACTGACCAAGAACAAACAACTTAACAACCCAAAGTATATCAATCCTTTTCGAAAAGTGGATGCTAAGATACCGGTAATACTGCAAGATAACCTTCAATGCTTCAAGACTTCGGTTAATGACGCGGTTTCCTTAATCAATAACGGACGAAAAATAGCTCTGACCCCGCTAAAAATGCAAGAAATGCCAGAAATCGCCAAAGCCTATTTCAACGGTTTCAATGAGGGCTTTGATACTTCCATTGAACTTGGCAAAAAAGTTATCCAGATTGGGGAACACTATTTTGATGTGCTGGCTGTAAACAGTGAAAGCTGCTTTGGGGGGAAAGTGCAGACAAGTAAAATAAACGAACGTCTTACTTCCGATGATTTCAGTTTCCATCAGGGATTTATGGATGGACTAGGACTTTCTCTGAACGAGAATCATATGGTTAACCAGATTATCTATTTAGACGACAAACAAAAATGGCGAAAGCTCC
Source organism: Ulvibacterium sp. (assembly GCF_028285715.1). Lineage (GTDB taxonomy): Bacteria > Bacteroidota > Bacteroidia > Flavobacteriales > Flavobacteriaceae > Ulvibacterium. Next base: position 19,666 of record NZ_JANQOO010000010.1, on the reverse strand, counting down.
TGGACAAGAAAATAGAGGAACTGAACAAAAGTTCCAACTTTGGTTCGCAGAACAAAGTCATCCTAAAAAAGATACAACATATTCAAGACCAGATTAATGATGATGATAGTTCAAGGATTATAAGAGGTCATCTAAATGTCATTTATTGGGAAAAGGATGGGAAAAAGCTTGAAAAGATAGCTTCTCAGATAAAAACGGAATTCAAGGAATTGGATGTCGTTCCTTACTCACCCAGTAGTGAGGAACGCAAAAACTATTTTTTGAACAGCTTTTGCTGCTTCGCTCCCAATTTTTCCAATGAAGATCTATACGTAACTGACCTAAAACATGCCCTTTGTCTGTTCGTTAACAATACGAACTACCGTTCCGACAAAACAGGTATAATCTTTAATGAACGGGAATACAACATTCCAGTTTTAAAGGATGTTTGGGACGAGAAGAAGAAACGCATCAAGGCAAGGAACTTTGCCATTTTCGCGCCAACGGGAGAAGGTAAATCCTTTTTGGCCAACAATATCCTGCGCCAGTATTTCGAAATGGGTGTCCGTTTAGTTATCATCGACTTAGGTGGCTCTTATACCAAGTTCGCGCAGTTGTACCCTGAACAATATGCCATACTGCGTTATGAGAGCGGAAAGAACTTAGGGATCAACCCCTTTTATATTTCCGATATTAATGATGTCGGTCCAGAACGTTTGGAAGATCTTTCCGTGTTTCTTTTTGAACTTTTGACTTCTGATTTGAAAGTGACCAAAGCACAATCGGTATCATTGAAGAAAATCCTTCAATATTATTATAAGACAGTTGCGAAAGACCATTCCCTAGAAAGTTTTTATCGATTTGTCAGAAAGGACCGGGAGAACCTTTTAAATAAGTTGGGCATTGATACCCCATATTTCAACATTACCAACTTCCTGCATATTTTATCGGAATATGTCGAGGGCGGACTTTACAGTTTCCTCTTTGAAATGAGTGAGGATCAATCCTATAAAATAGAGGACAAAAGGCTCATTGTATTTGAACTGGATGAGGTCAAGGATAATAAAGAAATCCTTTCTGTGATGTTGAAACTCATCAAAACTGCCGTTCAGCGAACCATATGGAGAAACAAAGAAGAAAAGGGCATTATCCTATTCGATGAGTTTGCCAAGCAGTTGAAATTCCCCAACGTTCTGGAGAGCGTGGAATTCTACTATCAGGCCATACGGAAACAAGAAGGGGCCATTGGTGTTATTCTTCAGTCCATTAATCAATTACCGGACAATTCTACTTCTGCAAGTATCCTTGAAAACACTCAGGTCATCTATAGTCTGAACAATGAAAAAGGTTATGATGAATTGGTAAAGCGGCTTAACCTCTCCAGTCATGACTTTAACCAACTTAAATCCATAAAGAACGACTTGACGGGAGAAAGAAAGTACACCGAGATGTTCATTAAGATTGGTAAAGAGAGTAACATTTTCCGATTGGAAGTACCACCAGAAGTATTTGCAGCCTACCTGACCGACGGCTCGGACAACGAGGCCATAATGGCCCTTTATAATAAGAGCAAGGACATGGAGATGGCCATCAGGCAATTCTTATATCCAAAGGTTGCCTAATATAAATTGTTTAATCAGGTGCCAGAATGTTGAATATACTACGGCATCATAAAACCCGGAAATTATGAAAATAGGAATCAAAAAAACAGTAATCGTAACCGCTTTTCTCTTTATAGCAAGTGGGCATGGTATGGCCCAGGGGATGCCGGTGTACGATAATATAAACTTTATCTCCTTTGCCAAACAGCTATTGGAGGCAGGTAAGCAGACCTCGAACATCATCAAGACCGTCAACTTCTTGAAGAAACAGAAAGAGAACATCGAAAAGGTCAGTGCTGCCATTGAAAAACTAAGAGCGGTACAGGAACTCATTCATAACAACAAACGTCTATATGATATGGTACAAGGGGATTTAAGGAGCATCCTTAACTCTCCATATATCAGAGCTGACGAAATAGAGCGCATATCGGAATCCTTCAATGCCATTTTGGATCAAGCCACGGACGATTTGGAATTTATCAACGAAGTCCTTTCGAGCGACCATTTAAAATTGACGGATGGTGAACGAATGCGCGCAATCCGAGTGCATCAAGAAGAATCTATGGAAATGGTAACGGAAATCGAGCGTAAGACCCGGCGGTATCGTGACATCATCGCCTTTCGGGAGATGCAGGATAAAATCAACAATAGAAAAACGAATTATTAAAGAATGGAGCTGGTAATCCCTTTGGGCATAGGCCTCGAATATGTGGATGCCGTCTTTGAGACTATCAAGGGCACGGATTTCTCTACGTACACAATTCGTGGTATCAAGGTTCTGGCAATACTTTTCTTTCTTATCAATATCCTCAAAAAATACAATGAAGGTCTCGCCAATAAGGAGGGGTATTCGTGGGGGCTATCCCCAGGGGATTTGGCAAGAACTTTGTCATCGTCCTCTTGGTCATTTTTTCCACGCAGATACTTGGCCTCTTCGACGGAATTTTGGTCGCCGTCGAAGGTCAGTATCGGGATACGGCCCCTGCCCTGATCCCGTTGCAGCTTCAAGAAATTCCGATAGAGGAAGATGTTGGTGCTTTCGATGCGGCCAAAAAAGCTTGGGCATTGTTGTACGAAGCATTAGTGACCCCCGTATTCGGGATTAAAATGTTCAGCTTCTTCATTGGTTTGATACTTTGGATGATAGACCTGTTCATCTATCCCTTGTTCTTGGCGGAACGGTATTTTCTGCTGGGAATAATGCAGGCCTTTTTTCCTTTGGTCATCAGTTTGGCGGTCTTTGAGAAGTTCCGCAACATGGCGTATACCTTTTTCAAATTGTATTCGGCGGTCTATATGCTGGTACCGGCCTTTTTTCTGGTCAACATTTTTGTGAACCAACTCTATTCCGAGGTCAATGCCAATTTCTGGACAAACCTTTGGGGAGGTCCAACCGACAACAATACCATTAAAATTTTAGTCGAAGCCGCGACCATAGGGTTTATCGTCTTCCTAAAGTTCAAGCTGTATAAAAGGGCGACCACCTTTACATTAAGATTATTCACGGCGTCATAGAAGCTTTATTATTAAAAAATTGGATATGAAACTACCTTATAAAAATATTTACGATGTACTCAAGTTGAACCGTTACATAACCATAGTTGTTACGGTTATAGCGTTATTATCGAGCGTGTTCTCAGGAATAATAGTCTTTAACATGTACAACAAGGCCATGGGAAGTGCCTTCGCCGTAAACACCGATGGTTCGGTCATTCCACTTAAGTTGGTGTCCCAAAAAGAGAACCTCCAGGTAGAAGCCCTATCGCATCTCGACCTTTTCCATAAGTACTTCTATGGCATCGATGATAGCAATTATGAAAGTAATCTGGAAAAGGCTCTTTGGTTGGGCAATAGCACTGTGGACAATGTCTATCGCCAGAAAAAAGCCGATGGGGTCTACAATCGAATTCTACAATATTCCTTGGTGCAAAAAGTACTGAGCGTTGAATCGCAACTGGATTTAAATACAGAACCGTATCGGTTCAAGACCGTAACTACTTTTGAAATCAACAGGGGATCAGTTGTCGATCGCTATGAACTGGTTTCCACAGGAGGACTAATAACCGTTGATCGAAACTATCCCAAGAACACCCACGGATTGTTGATTACGGATTTCTTTGAGAGTTCCTTAAAAAAGATAAAGGATATAGAATGAGATGAACTTAAAAAATTGAACTATAAAATGGATAAAAAGAAAATTGTGTTCGCGTCTGTCATTGGAGCCGTTGTCCTGTTCATCATCGGTTATTCGGTTTTTGTATTAGGTGGAGATGATGAGGGAACTAATGAATTGCAACAGACCTTGGTACCGGAACTGGAAGAGGGGGAGGCTTTGTACTCCTCGAAAAAAGTGGCAGTAGATGCGATTAAAGAGGAAAAGGAACGAATGGCACCCAGTATATATGATGAACGTTTCTTGGATGAATCCGGAATGTACGATGAAGACCTTTTGGACAAAAAGAAGCAGCGAATGGTAGATAGCATTTACAGTATAGGTCGTATTCATTATTCCGAGGATTCTACTTCATCAAATTTTAGAAAGCCATCACGAAAAAGGCGCAGAAACAAAAGTGAGGTTCTCGATACAAAAGACACAGTTTCTGCATTAAAGGCGATGGGTCTGGAACATCAAATGTTCTTTGCCGTCAGTCCGCAAGTTTTGGCCGATGGAACTGGCGAATCCTTGGAAGTGGAAATCGATGGGGAACAAACCATCAAGGTCAATGATCGTTTGCAAATGCGGGTGACCGATGATACAAAGGTTCAAGGTCTGAAGATCAAAAAGAACACCTTGCTATATGGCATAGTAAAGTTCAGGCCGAATCGGGTAATTCTACAGGTCAACAATATCGAAGGTTTTCCCTTGAAATTACTTGCCTATGACAATGCCGATGGATTGGAGGGAATTTATATCAGAAACAGTTTTCGCGGTGATGTTTTCAATGAGGTTCTTGGCGATGTAATCGAGGACTTCAATATTCCCGGAGTGCCACAGGTCAGTGGAGTAAAAAAGGTTTTTCAACGAAATAACCGGAACGTAAAGGTAACGGTCAACAATAATTATAAACTCATTTTAAAACCAAAGCTATGAAACGGACATTGTTAATTATGCTATTGGCAATCTTAGGCAGCATTTCATTCGCTCAAGAGCCAAAACAATTGGACACTATATACGCCAATGAAAAAATGAACTTGGCCCTATTCTTTCCAACGAATATTCGTCAGGGAATAGTAGGTGCGGAAAACTTTATCTTTACTTATAATAGGGAACGGCCTCAAACCCTGGGATTATTAAAAGCCGCTAAGGGAAAGCAAAGCAATCTTTTGGTGGTTACCACTGACGGAAAAGTATATTCTTATATCATCAAATATTCGGATAACCTATCCGAAATGAACCGTTTTATATCCTTTTCGGAAAGCATCGGGCATGAGCTTCAAAGAGAAACCCTTATTGCAAGGGATACTATAAAGCCGGATTCTGACTCAAACATAAAGAAACAGTACCCAAAAGCATTTTTGGAAAAGTCCTGCATTGCCCTTCTTGAACAACCGGAAAGAAAGAATATCAATAAAAGAAAGCAGGGAGTTTCCTTGTCAATTAAGAATATGGTCTACTACGGAGACCTAGTCTTTATACAGTTTGAAATCAAAAACGAATCAGGAATAGATTTTGATATCGACTATCTAAAACTTGCACTGGTCATCGGCAATGATAAGCGAAAAGCATCTTATCAATCTGTGCCATTGATTTCAAGATATGTTCATAGCCTGCCAAGGAAAACTAGTCACGGGGAAACTTCCAGATTTGTTTACGTAATTCCAAAGTTCACTTTGGGTGATAACGAAAAATTGGAATTGCGTCTTAAGGAATTAAAGGGGAATCGTAAATTGATACTAAGAAGAAGGCTATAAGCAATTCAATAATTCATTATGCCACTCTTTACTAAAGGCGGATTTTGTAAAGAGTTTACGTTTTTAAGACTATCTTTCAGGGAGTTTAATGGTAATCTAAAAACGATGTCCGAAAGGCGTAATGTAAAGAGTCCTGAAAGAGAAACCACAAATGACCATGAAAAGGCTAGGGACTACCTGAGCGATTCCGAAGTCAAGAAGTTTTTAGAGGCATCCAAAAAGACAAGATATCCAAAAAGAAACTACCTACTGCTATTGATGATGTATCGGCATGGCCTTCGGGTCAGCGAGGCCATTGCCATCAAAAAAACGGATGTCAACCTAAAGGATTCCCGGATATGGATAAACCGATTGAAAGGTGGGTTATCCACGGAACATCCAATTTCCGGTGATGAGCTTCGGGCTATCAAACGATATCTCAACTCCCGAAAGGACAATCTACCCTGGTTATTTGTCAATGAAAGGGGAACACCATTGACCAGACAAGCTGTATCATATGTGGTGAACGCAGTAGGAGGGAAGGTAGGTGTCGAGAACATGCATCCTCATGTTCTGAGGCATTCTTGTGGGTTCTATCTAGCCAACAACGGATATGATCTTCGGCTGATACAGGATTATTTAGGGCACCGTGACCCAAAACATACAGCCCAATATACTAGGGTGGCCAGTAAGAGGTTTGAAAAATTATGGAAATGAACAATCCTTGATTGAAAATATAAATCCATCCTTCTTGTTACAGTATTTAATATACGATATGGTATATTGCAAATTTAATTATCTGTAAAAACGTTTCATAAATGATTAGCATCTCAAACCTAGAATTGGTATTGGAGAAACTTGGTTTTACCAATAATGATAAATCACTTTCTAGGACTTTCCCTATTTCGGGCGCAAAAATCAAAGTAGATCTTAAGAAACAAAAAATCATATATCCTGAAAATGAAGGGTTAATTGTTAACGAAAGACAAACGTGCAATTTCTCACAAAAAGAGAATTTTATTGTTTTAGAGTGTGTTTGTAGGTTATTAGAAAAGGGATATAGTCCAAGGCATATTGAATTAGAACCAAGGTGGAAAGTTGGGCATGGGGCGAGTGGTGGTAGAGCGGATATAATGGTCAAGGATAATTCGGAAAAATCATTGATGATAATTGAGTGTAAAACTGAAGGAAAAGAATTTCAAGATTCTTGGAAGAAGACACTTATAAATGGAGGACAATTATTTTCTTATGTAAAGCAATCTGGAAGTACTCAATATATTTGTCTTTATACCGCCAAATTCAATGATAATTGTATAATTCCAAGTTACTACCTTATAACCCTAAAGGATAACGAGCGCCTTTTGGAAGAACTTAAGGATAAAAAGCCTATCTCTTTTAAAATCGCAAAGAGCTTAGATGTAGAAGATATTTATAATGCTTGGAAATATACATATAACCTCGATTATTCAACTAAAGGGGTGTTTGAGGAGGACATTTCCCCATATGAGATAGGCAAGACTAAATATTCTCTTAAGGACCTTAGTATTATAAACAACCAAGATATTCAGGGTAAATATCATGAGTTCGCTACTATTCTGAGACAGCACAACGTTTCTGGGCGGGAAAATGCATTTGATAAATTGGTAAATTTATTTCTATGCAAAATTGTTGACGAGACCAATAATCCAGATGAATTGAAATTTTATTGGAAAGGGATTGCCAATGATAATTTTTTCGATCTCATAGATCGTCTTCAAAAATTATATCAGGAAGGAATGCAAAGGTTTTTAGGAGAAGATGTGGTTTATATAAGTTCCGATCAAATTGATAAAGCGTTCGATTTCTTCAAGAACGATCCAGATGCGACAAGAGAAACTATCAAAAAGTATTTCAAGGAATTGAAATTTTTCAACAACAACGATTTTGGCTTCATAGATGTACACAATGAAAAACTATTTTATCAGAATACCTCAGTACTATTGAAAATCGTACAGATGTTACAGGATATTAAATTGAAGACTGATGGTGAGGAGCATCAGTTTCTGGGAGATATGTTCGAAGGCTTTTTAGATCAAGGCGTAAAACAATCCGAAGGTCAGTTTTTTACCCCAACACCGATAGTAAAATTTATTTTAAAATCACTACCGTTGGATAATATAATTATAGATAGTGATGAAATTCCTAAAGTAATTGATTTTGCATGTGGTGCCGGACATTTTTTGAATGAATATGCAAAAGAGATTAAATCAGTAGTCGAAGAGCGCAAAGAAGCAAAAATGTCGGATTATCACCAAAATATCTTCGGTATTGAAAAAGAATATCGTCTATCCAAAGTAGCAAAGGTATCGGCATTTATGTATGGACAGGATAGTATCAATATTGTATACGCAGATGCTCTCTCTTCAGGCAAAGCTATGGATATTAAGTCAATTAAGGACGGGACTTTTTCAGTTTTAGTTGCAAATCCACCCTATAGTGTAAAGGGATTTCTGGAAACGCTAACAGAATCGGAAAGAGGAAAATACCGTTTAATTGAAACTGTTGGTGAGAAAAGTTATCCCAATAACAATAGCATAGAGGCTTTTTTTATAGAGAGGGCAAAACAATTATTGAAACCGGGAGGAGTAGCAGGTATTGTAGTACCATCTTCCATTTTAAACAAAGGTAAGGCCAAAAGCACGTCTAAAACCAAAAATATTTATATGGCTACCCGAGAAATTTTATTGAAATTTTTTAAGATAGTCGCAATTTCGGAATTCGGTAGTGGTACGTTTGGAAAGACCGGTACTAATACCGTAACACTATTTATTAAACGAAAAAAAGAGAACCCTTCACCAGCTGACCATTATAAAAACAGAGTTGATGCATGGTTTGAGCATGATAAATCTAAAGATGGTGTTTTCGAAGATGAGCACTTTCTAAAAATATACTGTAATCATCTAGAACTAGACTTCGGAAACTATCAGTCATTGTTGCTCGGAGCACCAAATGAAGCGCTATTGGGACACGAAATTTTTATTGAGTATAGAAAAGCATTTGACAAATGGACAGACATAAGGAATCTAAAAACGAAAAGAACTTTCAAAGAGCTATCAAACGAAGATAAAGGTACTATTTTAAGGAAAAAATTTGTTGAATATCTTATTGAAAACGAAAAAGAAAAGCTTTATTATTTTGTTTTAGCTAGCTCCAATGGTAGCAAGGTGTTAATTACAAAAAGCCCTAAAAAAAGTGCCAAAATGAAAAGCTTTTTGGGATATGAATGGAGTAGCGCTAAAGGAAACGAGGGTATCAAATACATGGGTGGCGCAGAATTTGATAGTTTCGAGATTGGTGATCAGGACAATGGCGATGTCCTTTTGGAGGAGGAAGACAAAAGGGTTCTCAGCAATATCTTCAACCTTAATAACATCAATACACCTCTATACGATCCAAACGATAATTACAATCCTAATAAAGTTAATTCTCTTATAAGTAAAAACTTCGTTGGCGAAAGCTTTAATATACCGGAAGAATTAAAAGAGTACACCAGTACTGCAAGGTTAGTAGATATGATGAATTTTGGGCTCGTCAATTTCAATAAATCAATTAGTCTATCCCCTAACAATACCATTAAATTAAAAACTAAATGGGATACAAGTAAATTATCAAAGATTGTTGATGTAACCAGTGGAGGCACTCCCTCTACGACTGTTCCAACATATTGGGGAGGTAATATTCCCTGGTTAAGTGTAGCCGATTTTAACAATGGTAATCGATTTGTGTCAGAGTCCGAAAAGCATATTACCGAAGAAGGTTTGAATAATAGCAATGCAAATTATATAGAACCTGATGATATAGTACTTTCCGCTAGAGGAACAGTAGGGGCGTTCGCACAAGTAGCAAGAAGAATGACTTTTAATCAATCATGCTATGGGCTACGGGCGAAAGATGGAATCTCCAATTCGTACCTTTATTATATATTAGGCGTGCTGTTGGAGCAGTTGAAGGCGAAAGCATATGGAAGTAAATTTGATGCTATTACAGAAAGCACTTTCAATGAAATATTCGTGCCTATCCCACCACCGGAAATTCAAAAAAAAATTGTTGCTTTATGTAGCAAACTAGATGAGGAATTTGAAAAGGCAAATAGTAAAATTTCAAAATTAAAGGCTCAAGCGACTGTTTTATATGAGGAGGCCTATCAAAAAGCCAATAAGACTTATAAACTAAGTGATACAGATATCTTCGATGTATCAATAGGCAGGCGTGTATTGAAAAGGGAGGTCAATTTGGAAAATCGAGGAATTGAAGTTTATAGTGCAAATGTGTTTCAATCCTTCGGATATATTGAAAAGGATTTGCTTAAGGATTTTAGTCTTCCATCAATAGTGTGGGGAATCGATGGTGACTGGATGGTCAATTACTTTCCTTCCGGAAAAAAGTTCTATCCAACTGACCACTGTGGTGTTTTGAGAGTAAAGGTTGACAACATTCTACCTAAATATTTAGCTTGGGTTATTAATAAAGAAGGGGAGCGTGTAAGATTTTCGCGTTCCAATCGGGCATCAATGGATAGCATTAAAACTTTAACAGTTTCTGTACCTTCAAAGGAAGTGCAAAGTCTATTAATAGGCAAAATTGAAACGCTAGAATCGAAAATTTTAAAATTAAAAAGTTTATTATCGGAAATACCTAGAAAAAAAGATTTGCTAATACAATCATATTTATAATGGACATTTCCTTTAAAAGTTAGGTTTATTCCTTTGCTTTGGATAAGAAGTTTTCGCGAAAAACTTAACGAACTAACCGAAAATTAGAACCTCAAAAATCACGATTATTTCACGATTAATTTCACAAGAATAATTTATAACTAACTATTAAACAGTATTTTAAATTTGTATTTGACCAAAATACGTATGGATTTTAAATTGTCACTGCCTTGGTTTTAAATTAGCGGTTACAGCTATACGCAAATTGCTACACATAAGCATTTGTACTATAATGTTCTGCGTTATGTAACTTTGCTTGGGTAAAGCAAAGTTTTCTTCTACGATTTTCTTTCAAATTTTTCTTCTCAAAAAGTTTCTTCTCAAAAGGCAATGGAACACTTATTATACGACGCGAGCCTATCCTGAGTGCGAGCGAAGGTATAGGCGAGGAGTGTAATGTGTGTGGAATGGCATTTTACTATAATGTATAGATTTATGAAGAGTATTATAATACATTACTTATTAAAAAGATCTATATTTAAGTTTCATCATACCATGTTCAGATGTAATTAAAAAACAAATATTATAAACCAATGTTCAAGGATATGACCAGAGTAATTTGTATATTTTTAGTTATTTTTTTTGGCTTATTCTCCATATCCCTACAGGCGAGGACCAAAAGCATTGGAATAAGTTCCGTTATTAAATTGGAAAATGTAAAAATCTCCAACAGCAATGGAGAAGTTCTCTATAAAACCATGGAGCAAGGGGAGGTTAATACCAGACGTAATGGCTGGGTGTTCGGAGGCCCCTGTGAGTTGCGATTTATGCTTTACTACAAGGTTGAAAAGGGTGTAGAATGGGTTAAAATCGAGCATGAGAAATTTAAGGTTGAGATTAATGATATTTTAGATGGTGAAAAGCGCCGTCGATACTATATCTATGAAGAATATTTTATTAAAGGAACATGGAAGAATGTCCTTGGCAGTACAAATGTGAATAACAAGGAATGTATTCCCAATTCAGATGCATGGAAATATAGAACTGTCGATACCTCAAAAATTAGAACTATCGGAGACATTATTGAAACTGTATCAAATTCTGAAATAGAAAATAATAACATCAGGAATAAGGCAAATGACAGGGAATTGGATGACATTCGTGATGAATGGACCGGAATATTCGGAGGCACGGTTACGCAGAAAGGGCTAAAACCAAATTTTCTCGCTAATTCTGACAAACTTAAACTACATATCTTAAAGAAAGATGATGGACCTATTGGGAACTATGGATATTCCGCAAGTACTTACTCGATTTATATTCTTCTTCCAAATTCTTTCAAGGAACTAAGTAATTTGCGTATATCCTCTAACTCAATGAGTTTTAGCCGTTCGCGAAAACACCCATACGAATTTGAATTGTCTAAAGAGACTGACTCCAATGGGGGCACAATTATTAGAGGATACTTTAGATATTATCAGGTCTTGGATAATGGAAGACTATCTAAAGTTGTCGACTTTCATAGAATTTATGTTTACTGAGTTCTGTAATTATGTTTCCTTATTGAGCATCCCCCAATGATTAGGACAGGTTTTGTACTAAATTAAGTCCGGTTAATTAAGTCTTGTGATAAAGTTTATATCTAGTGCTACGCGATAAGTAAAGCCAGCCAAATTTACAGTGTCAAAAGGATAAATTTTGACATATCTAGCGCTTCTAGATTATGATCATTCAAATCTAAATGGTACGTCCCGCATTGGCCTTCACCAAAGTGGTCATTATTAAAACAACTAAGATCTGTACCTAGAAGCTTCCAATTTACCAAATCATTACTTACCAATATTTCACCGCGAAAGGCTCCCGAAACAGAATAAGTATCATCTTCACGAATTGTTCTCGAAGAAACTTGAATAGCTATATCATCATTGAGTCCCATACATTATGTTGTTTCCTCTAAAGTTAAACTAGTGGGTTGCTCAAAAAAGGACATTAGAGTAAAAAAGAAAGCTCAGAAAATCAATAGATTTGCATTAGATTTGATTTTTTTAGTACTGGTTTTCCAGTATTTTTATGACTTACCAAAACCAGCGATGACCGATAATATTAGACGCCTGTTCAAACAAATGAACGAACAAACCAAGGAAGAGGCCTTGGCCTGTCTTAAAAAGGAATTTAATGTCAGTGACAGAAAATGGGTCAAGAACGAATGGATCATTGGCGGTAGGATACCAGAAGCCTTTCAAGAAAAAATCGTAGCGTTGTTCCAAAAGTTATTAAGGAAACAGGCCGTCGAAGTCAAGAGATGAATTTTCAGAATACCTTTGTTTGAATTCTAATTTGAATGAGCACTTGAATTTACACCCTCAATTTATTCATTAAAAATCTCTCTCACCTCGCCATGTATGCGTTCAAAGTTTTTCTGAAACACTTCCTGTGAATTTGGTTCGAGCGGTGGCAACTGTCTCACAATTCGAGGAGTCTTAAACTGTACTTTCCTATCCTTACCATCGGCAAAAACAACAAATTCCCCTTGCCGTAGCCCATAGAATGTATCCGCTCTATTTTTAGAAACCTCCTTTTCCCCTTTGGTTACGCGAGTATCAAAGTTGAGATTGAATCCCTTGCTTACGCTCCTGGTTTCCTTTTTGACTATTTCAAAAAAACGTTCATAATATTTCGCCGTATCAGGGTCATTGGTCTTTCCGAAGAATTGATAGGACAGATTGCTAAGAATCGCCCGGCTTCCTTTCTCCCCATACATCATATCATTTTGTATTTTATCCTGCATTACATAGACCGTTGCAATGTCGTAACTCCGTAAGGTAGCCGGGACCCTGTGCATATTTAACAGGCGTATGGTCGGTGCCTCCTCCATTAGCAAGAAAGAAGAGCTGCCATTTCGAACACTCATTTGCTTTGTTATGGTATGGATAATCGTGGCAATGATCGGGGATAACGAGGTTTCGTATTTTGGATTGTTTACCACACATATTACAGAGTTATTTTTACCTGAATTAATATTGAGCGGCACTTTATCATCTGACAGTGCCATAAAGATCCGTTGGGTACTGATCTTTTTAAAGGCATTGGACAAGGTACTCTTGACGGCTGCGGTTTGTCGATCGGACCCGGCGCCATTGATAAAGGCATCCGCCATGGCCTTGGAAGTGATGTCCGCACCCAAAAACGCAACAAGCTCTTTGGTGGTCAGATATTGATACAGGGCGATAAGATGTGGTAAAGTGCAATAGTTCTTATAGTCCGTTTTAAGCCGCCACATCATACCCCCAATAAGTCCTTCGGCAGCGGTATTGAAGAAGTGGGAATTTCCGGAGCTACCACTTTCTTTGAGTTCCAGTAGATTTTCCACCAGTACTCGTGATACTTCGTGTACACTTTCCTCATCGGGCAAATAGCGAGGTGCAATAGGGTTTACCTTAAAATAGATCGGGTCAAAGGAAATCACATAGAAAGGTGTTTTGCCACCACCGAATATGGGGTATGCCATTTCCGTTATTTCGAAATCCTTATAATCATGTATTACCCCACAAAAATTATGTCTTTTGAAGTGTTGTAAAAGCCCATGGACCACGCTTTCCGTTTTTCCACTTCCCGCAGAGCCGATAATGGAAATCCCCCTTCGGATATTTTCCAGTACGAGATTCCCTTTTCGGACTTTGAACCTAACGCGATACTTGGGGTCTATCGACGTGTTCTCTTCCTCGATTCCAATAAATACATAGCAACCGATATTCAAAAGAAAAAGAGGAAGGAACCCGATGAGCAGCACACGCAATAAATTACGCATTTCCATCCCGATGTACCATTGGATAACGAGTGCCAAAAACAACCAAAGCAGATTCAAAAAGAATCCAAAGCGGAAGAAACGAACGATACTATATACCACCAGACTACTTATTAAAAATAATACGATTTTCCATGCAAGTGTTTCCATAGGGTTTTCTTAGTTAATATCCAATTGAACTGGAACGGATGGCAATTTCCAAGCCCCGTTTTAGTTTTCGAAAGGCGGCCACCGCAATCTGTGCCTTAGTGGTCGGGATGATCGGTATGTCCAATCCTGTCTTCCGTATCAGTTTAAAAGCAACTGCCCGTTCTGAGATGGGCAGTCCCAAAAGCCGGGCATAAAAACGTTTGGGGTCTTTTACGAATTGCTTTTTCCCTTTGTAGCTTTCAGCATAGTTTCGATCATACCCCGTTATGCTGTCAAAGGTTCTTTCGGCCGCTTCATAGAATTTGTCACGGTCAAAACCCCGCTTTTGCATTGTTCCGTTGAGTTCCGCTTGGGAAGCTTTGTAGGCCGATCCAGGAGATAGGCTTTTTGTATTCGAAGCATCTTTTCGGGAAACGATGATGTGTATATGGGTCTGTAATCCCGGTTTTTTCATCCCAGAAGTCAATATTTCACCATCTATCCTATGCGGGATTTGTGCGGTCAGTTTTTGAACCTTCCTTTTCATTTGCCCAATATCTCCTTCAAGCTCACCACGTTCCATTTTTCGGATATCATTTTGGAGTTTTGCTATTTCCCCAAGGTATTTTTGATTCTCTTTTACCTTTTGATCAAAGCCTCGATAAGTGCGATCATATTCTATCTTGGCGTAGTATTTAATATCGTCTACTGTCACGGTTTCATTCCGATAAAAGCACTTGGCATATTCCTTCATTAGTTCACGGGTGTACTTCCGTAATTTTTCAGGATCGTTTTTGATATGCTTTAATTCCCTTTGGCTGGGGTTTATGATAATCGAGTAAAATTTCGGGTCCTTTTTCTTAAGCTTGGCAGTGTTGCCGTCGATTTCTTTGATTACCGTTTCCGCAAGGACTCGATCGGTGTTCTGGTCAAAGAAATGTTCTTGCATCACGGATGCCATTTCCCGGTTTTCCTTCTCCAAATAGGCAACGTAATCCGCAACGCTATTGGCGTAGGTATTTCCCGTTTTCTGTCTTGTAATCGCGATATACATATTCAATGGTTTTCCAGTTCCCTTTTGATTCTTAAGAACTCCTGTTCTGATAATTTCAATTTGAAATAATCGTTTCCAAAACGATTACTGACCAATTCGACATGGTCCAGTACATAGCCAAACCCTTTTCGTACCTCTTCCAATTTTAGCCGGGTCCGGTCATGTGCTATTTTGGAAACCGTGGTTTTGGTTCGACCCTTTTCGATCTTTGGCCTGTCATTGAACAATTTTTCTTTCCGCATCGGTTCTTCTTTTTCGACCACACCTTGAAAGAGGGATTGCAGCATCGCCGTAGTCGGCTTGTCATGGTTCTTTTCGATGTCCTTTATAATCGCAATGACCGCTTCGGTACGTTTACGGTTCTTTAAAAGTTCCCGTAAAAAACTGCGCTCTTTGGTATCGAAAGGGGAAAAGCCATGCCATTCGAAAAAGTCCAACATGGCTGCCAAAGTTTCCGATTGGGGCCTGGACAGTTTTCTAGAAAGTTTTCGGAAACGTTTGACCACAACCGTCTTTAAACAGATGGACAGATAATCGTAGTCGTACTTGTTCTTTACCTTCATTTTTCAATAAACTTTTCCAATGTTTACGGTATGTTCGGGCCGTTTTTCAATAAACTTTTTGACCCATGGCAGTTCTTGAATGATGTTATATACACTTTAAACAATTGATATTCAATTCTTTGAATGTCAAATCAAACTCCGTAACGTCGCTTTGGCGCGTTACCGTCTTGCTATTCCTTTTGACCCCGTAGGGGTCGAAAAAAATACCTTTACCAAAAGGTAAAGGCTCTTGTAGCAACCGTCCATTAAATAGAAGGATTTATGATTTTTTCAATTCTGCTTTTAGGGATTTCATAGGGTATTTTACAGAGCCTTGAACTTTCCATAATAGAAAATGGGCAACTTAAAAAGTTGCCCTTGTGTTTTCCCCTCACGGGAATTATTGTTAGGACATCCCATAATCAGCAGATCTGGATTTAAAGAATCTCATTATCGGCAAAACTGTAGTACCGACCATTGGGAGCGATTAGGATATGGTCCAATAACCTAACATCGAATAGATTGGCCGCTTTCTTAATCTTTTGGGTAATCTCCCTATCCGCCTGGCTTGCCTTCAACGTCCCACTCGGATGGTTGTGTGTCAAAATAATTGCTACTGACAATGATTTTAAGATTACAGCAAACAAGATACGCATATCAATGACCGTGGAGGTAATCCCGCCTTTAGAAAGTTGATAGATACCCTTCACTTTATTGTTGTTGTTCAATAACATGACCTTAAAGGATTCATGTACTTGGATCGTTTGTTTGTCCCAATGTTGGTAAATAAGATCTGCGGCATCCTTTGAAGAATTTATCTTTTGCCAAAAGGTGGCCGGGATCCGTTCTTTGTAGCTTATCCTTATTTCGTTAACTTTGTCCTTCATTGCTTTTTAATTTAAACGTTATGGGTAATGAAAAAGAGGGCAGAACTTTTCCGAGAGATGCCCTCTTTAATTTTAGATGATTGGTTTATTAGGCTGCCTGGTCTTCGCTTTTGGCACCCAACAATAGAACCTCGTTAACGATCACTTCCGTGATATAGCGTTTTTCGCCTTCCTTGGTCTCGTAGCTCCTGGAGGCCAACCGGCCCTCGATGGCAATTTGCTTGCCCTTGACAGCATAGCGATTAATAATCTCGGCTGTTTTACCCCAGGCCACTATATTGTGCCAATCAGTGGACTTTACTTTTCGCCCTTCGGCATCTTTGTAATTCTGATTGGTTGCTAATGAAAAACGAATTACCTTTTTGCCGGTTTCCAAGACGGTCATTTCAGGGTCGTTCCCCACGTTTCCGATTAGTTGAACTTTGTTCCTAAGATTGCTCATAATTGAAAAATTTAAAATGAATGAATAGTCCTGCCCGAACCCTTCGGACAGCTTTTAAAATGGATTTACTTATTATATCCGGAGCGTTTTCCCTTTTTTTGATTTTTAACCTTTGTTCCGATTCCTTTTTGTTGATTCCGTGCGATTTCATCTTTTTTGTTTTTGATTTACTTCCCATAGTGCCGTCCGCCGTTACCCTTTTTTTGATGCTGTTCGGCCTGCAATATTCGAGCTTGGGAAAGACGTATAAAAAAGCCCCGTGAACTACGGGGCTGGCTTTATGCCGTCACCAAGAACGGATATTGTTTTTTTGCTATCAAAAAAAGGGAGGTGGGGTAACTGGAGATATAATTAAAACTATCGGTGAAGAGTGTCGATTCAACTGGAAGAGGAATAAGATGGTATTTTTCAATGAGAATAGGATAGGTTATTCATTAAGACTCTGCCTTTAAAAATGGATTCGATCCAGTTTAATTGGCCACTGGTCCTAGTGAATAGTCTGTTTTTGAAACTAGATTTTTGGTGCTTGTTTGTAATTGTCACTTATTTGTAAGAACTGCCACAAAACCTTTGTAATCAATTAGCAAGGTTATTATTTAGATAAATGAATTAAATAACGATTCCATGAATAAATTATAACCTATTTATTTTTATCGGGCTATATCAGTGAGTGACGGACGCGCTATTGATTTTCCATTTGTAAACTGTGTTATAACTGAGATTCCAGCGGTATTTTCAACTCTGACGGGTTGAATAATTCTTTTGAATAAGATTTGGACAAATCCATGGTTTTGTCCAAAGAGTATATCTGTTACAACATCATGATTTCTCCTTCTTTGGCAAGATTGCAGTTTTGGAATCTTTCCTGACATTGCTTTTCCATCTTTCTCAAGAAGACATCATCATGATTGGGGTCATGGTGGGTTAGATATAGATGTTTGACATTAGCACGTTCCGCTACCTCTATGGCCTGTTCCCAACTACTATGGCCCCATCCTTTGAATTTTGGCAATTCTTCTGGGGTGTATTGAGCATCGTGTATCAGAACGTCAGCATCTTTGGAAAATGAAACAACATTCTTATCTATAGAATCTCCGTGTTCAATATCGGTACAATAGACAATAACCTTATCTCTAACTTCCAGTCTATAACCGTGAGCTCCGCCAGGGTGGTTATGACTGTTTATAAGCACACGGCCTCCGCGAAACTCAGCTTCTCTTATTTTCTTTAAGTTGTATTCAAATTTGGCACCCATATTATCTAATTGGATAGGAAAGAAAGTGCCTTCCATTTGTTTTGAAAGCACTTTTTTTAGATCAGAAACTCTTAATTTTTCCCCAAAAGCGATTAACTCAATTTGTTTGGATGGGTCATATGCCGGATCAAAAAAGGGAAAACCCTGAATATGGTCCCAATGAAAATGGGAAAAACCTATTATGATTTTTTGTGTGGGATGAAACTCTTTTTTCATTAATTCCATACCAAGTTTGCGTATTCCACTACCCGCATCAAAGATGATGATATCCTCATGTTCCTCGCGAAAAAGTGCCATGCAGGTTGTGTTACCACCAAATTCAAGATAGTCTCTATCGCAAACCGGAGTGGAACCACGAGTTCCATAAAATTTGATGTACATGACCAAATGTTTTTTTAAGGTTACTATTTTTTATTGTGAAATAATAATTATTAGCTTAAGTTATCCAATTTCCTCTCAATTGAAAAAATGATTTATTAGGAAAAATTAGATTTTTAATACAGTTTCTATCAAACAACTTCAAAAATCTTTATCCCTGCCAATACTTTTGATGAATTAGTTTGGGATAACATTTTCTTAATAGCACCAACTCTTGCTCTTGAAGAAAGGGGTTCAAACCATAATGGTTACATTCCATTGCAATAAAGGCTTTTAAACCTTTGGTATATTCTTCATCGGCCCTTGGGAAGAAGGTGTTTTTCAGGTGTTCTGCAATCTGGATCAATTTGTAACTCACCAGGATTTTATGTTTTGTCATTTCCGTGGTGCCAACAGCATAAAATGCTCTTAACCAATATAGTACTTCTTCAATAACTGTGGAGAATTGTTCGGCATCGGAAATTTCAACACTGAGATTTTCAATTTCCTTGATAATTTGGCTGCCTGAATGCATAAAAGCAGTTATAACTAGTTCCGATTTGTCTTCAAACAGATGATATATTGTTTTTTTGGAGATTTGGCATTTTTTTATCACTTCATCCAAAATGGGTATATCCCTTGCAGTTGTTTCTGATAATATGATATCTGCCGTTGCTCTTACAATTTCCATTTTCTTGTTTTCCATTTCCTTAATTTTTTTGACTTATCTTTTGTTATAGAAGAAACCATTTGATTTCGATATCATAGTGAATAGGTAATTACGATTTTTAATCATTTTGGAATCGATTCTACAACTAAAGGGCTGTAGTCAAAAATTTGACCACCGCCCTTACCTGGGCCAAGATGCCCCATTCAACCAATAACAAACCATCATTAACCCAATACTTTGATTATTTTCATTTGTTTTTCGTTGTATCCGTAGTACTTGAGGTTTGTTTCGATTACCGTTGGTTTGTCCAGGACCCCTTTGAAATGTGAGAAACACTCAAAACTGAACTTGCCGTGGTAGCGG
>NZ_JANQOO010000009.1 GCF_028285715.1 Ulvibacterium sp. | reverse complement strand
AAGAGGTGCTCTGGGATCGATCAATAGGAGATGACTTTTGAGGCAGAGTTTGCAATGTTATGGAGCCATTTTGTGCCCTGTTGGATATCTGTGTGCTTTTTCACTTGGACTGTGGTAAGCACCAA
The DNA here is from genome assembly GCF_028285715.1 of Ulvibacterium sp. Classification (GTDB taxonomy): domain Bacteria; phylum Bacteroidota; class Bacteroidia; order Flavobacteriales; family Flavobacteriaceae; genus Ulvibacterium. The sequence continues at coordinate 950 of NZ_JANQOO010000009.1, read as the reverse complement.
TATACCCTTGAGGGTATTTAATAAATAAACCCCTTTTGACGGCTGGTATATGGGAGGATAATGCCCAAGGCTGAAAGATTGTGCGAAAAATGAACGGTTGGCCGAAAAGCGAAGCTCTGAGGGTAACTGTGAAAATTTGAGGACATTCGTTCAGTCGAGGGCATTATCCTCCGATATACCAGCAAGCCGGAGAGGGGTTTATTTATTTTATAATCTTCCGAATAATCTCTCAAGGCGAACGCACGTAGATCGTTCCTTCATATTTTGTGGATTTTTTCGTGTTCCTTTGTACGGAATTGTCAACCAGCTTTTTAATTTCTCCGTCACTGGTTTCTGTAAAAAGTATTTCTTTGTTGTTTTCCATGACCAATTAAAATTTAGCTTCAACGATTTCTCCTTTCTTGGTCTTTCTTTCGTCGAAATAAAATCGGACGACGGATATCAAATCGGATGGCGGACACAGTCTGATAACCATCGTCCCATTTGTACCACGTGATCATCTTATCCAATAAGAGCCCGCAGAACCTATTCGGTGGGTTATAAATTGGCATATTACCCTTGATGGTATATTGGTGCTTACCACAGTCCAAGTGACAAAGCACTAACGAATGCGTATTGAACTTTTTTGTACATCCATCCTCCGAACAAACAAAAAGGCCAGTCAAAGCATCTTCCCCTCCCGACCTTGTGGATTCTTTTACATCCCTTGAGGGCTTCGCGGAAGTAATAGTTCGCCCGTTTATCAATGAAAGATACCTATAGATAAGATGACACCTGCAGTGAGACACGCAACCATCCTAAGTAGATATGTGTTGTAAATTTTTACATTCACAATGAGAAGGTTTGTCAGATATCCAAAAGGGCACAAAATGGTTCCATAACACTGCAAACAAACTCTGCCTCAGAAGTCATCTCCTATTGATCGATCCCAGAGCACCTCTTAACCACTC
>NZ_JANQOO010000036.1 GCF_028285715.1 Ulvibacterium sp. | reverse complement strand
CAAGTTATGTTTTTACCCTTTCTTTCAACTCAACCGTCTTCCGGTTCTAAAGCTGTCTAAAAACCAATGGGAAAACCTCTTTGATATTCAGCAAAAAATTGCTTTTGAGGTCAACAACAGAGAGAGTATAAACGATGATTTGTTATGCCGTCTTTATCTCAACGTACTGCTTATTGAGATTGAGCGTATCAATGATTTTAATGAAGATGACAGCTATTCCTCGCTTTCACGAAAGCATCTCATCACCGCAAGATTTAAAAAATTACTTGAAAAGAATTTTAAGACCATCCGAAAGGTATCGGACTATGCCGAAAAGCTATACATATCACCAACCTATTTAAACGATACCGTGCGGGAAGTCACGGGTCAAAGTGCCAGCGAGACGATACAAGAACGCGTTATCCTTGAAATTAAAGGTGAGCTTATCCAGACCGAAAATACCATCAATCAAATTGCCTATGAATTGGGGTATAATGATACATCCTATTTCTGTCGCTTTTTCAAGAAGAATACCGGTGTAACTCCACAGACCTTTAGGGAGACCAACCATTTTCAGGTTCATGGAGTTCATCGTACTTAAAATTCATTAAAACTTTCAAAAAGTGGATTTTAATGAAAACCGGTTTTGAGAAATCTTGTCAAAGCACCAATTTTTGCAACTATCTAGTCGTAATGTCCTGCATAAATACTGCACTACTGTCTGGCATTTTTCGCAGGCTATCTTTTCAATTTTTATCTTTGTAAAAAAACAATTTGCAACGCCTTATTGCCATACTACTTCTATCTTGTTTACACGCACAACCAGTGGTAAACATTTCAGTATGGGTAGATTTTTTGGCAAATAATGAGTACATCAAAGAAGTACTCTGTATCAATAAGGAAAAACCAAAGTTGAGTTGTAACGGTAAATGCTACTTGATGCAACAATTGCAAGAACAGCAATCAGGACAAGAACAAGAGCTTCCTCAACTTGTTCATAGTAAATATGAATTTGTACTCTTTAGCTTTAGCAAAAAGCTTTCCCAAACAAAATGCATTATATCAGCTAAGAAGTCATTTCCATTGATTACAGATCATTATTCCCATGTAGCGCATTGGGATATCTTCCATCCACCACAAGCATAATACTAAAAGCCCATGTTTTATAAGTAGCTGTAAAAACTATAGCTATAAGAGTATTATGTCCACTTATGTGGATTCATTTTTAATCAAAATCATAAATGAAAAAAATCATAATGCTTACCCTATGGGTAGGCCTTAGTGCACAGTTATGTATTGCACAAACCGTATCTGGAACAATTACAAACCCCGCAAAACAACCAATTACAGACGCCAATATCACAGTATTAAATTCTACAAGAGGTACTATATCCAAACAAGATGGAACCTTTAGCTTACAACTGATTGCCGGTAAACACACCTTACAAATAAGTGAAATAGGATATGCTACCAAGGTCCTTGAAATAATGGTAATCGACAACGAATTGACCATTGACGTTATTCTTGAGCCAGCTACTACACAGATTGATGAAGTCGTGGTTACAGCGCTTAAACGGGAACAAAGACTACAGGATATTCCTATTGCAGTTACGAGTCTCAACCCAACTCGACTCCAAGAAACCCGCAGTTGGGACGTAGATGAACTTACAGGAATCATTCCCAACTACAGTGCTACGCAATTGGGCGTTGGTTTTCAAGGTCTGCAAAGTATCCGTGGAATTCAGGTATTCAGTGAAAACCCAGCTATTGCCACATATATTGATGGCGTAAACAGTTTGGATATCGCCGCGGGTGGAATACAGTTTATGGATGTAGAACGTGTGGAAGTATTAAGAGGTCCACAAGGGACACTTTATGGGCGTAATGCACTGGGTGGAGTCATTAATATCATTACTAAAAAACCGACAAATAAACAATCTGGTTTTTTTGAAAGCAGTTTAGGAAATCTCGGATTGCAACGCCACGGATTAGGTTTTAAAACCCCGCTGATAGATGATACGTTGTTTTTTGGTATTGCGGCCCAGTATCAATACAGGGATGGTTTTTTAACTAACTCAACAGAAGGCACAGCAGACCCGGTAATAGGTCAAGATGGTCGCCGTGTGGGTGATGAATCAAGTATTTATGGAAATGTCTTTTTAAAGTGGTTACCCAATGACCGATGGGATGCAACCTTAAATTTAAAAACCCAAATAGACCAATCTGATGCCAGTACATTTTTTGTATCGGTACAAGATGAGCAAGTGGCGTTGGATAATCCGGACAGCATCTTTTTGGGAAGGGTTGGTGAACACCAACGCAATCTATTTAACGCATCAGCAGCAGTTAATTATAGAGCGAATGCCTTTAAGCTGTCGTCCATATCCGCTTATCAACGTGTGGGATTACGCTTTAATGACCTTGATTTTCTACCCCAATTTCCAGGGCAAGTATTTGCAAGTTATAACGATGGTCAAGTCGGTGTAATGAATAATCCGCAGGAAGTATTTTCACAGGAATTCCGCATTTCTTCAGAAGACAAAAACGATACCCTTAATTACACTGCTGGGACTTTTTATTTCAATCAAACCAACTATGAGCCCTCTACAAATACGGCAAGAATAGTAGATGAAACCACTTTGGATATATTTAGTCAAATAGGAAAGAATGAAGGTATTGCACTTTTTGGTGAAGTGAATTACGCTTTCGCCAAAGCGTTTACCGCCACAGCCGGATTGCGTTACGAGTACGAGAATCGTAAACTTATTTTTAGCCGTTTTGAAAGCGTAGATGGCATTGTAAATTTTATAGACAATCGGACTGAACTAAGTGGAAATTATGATGCCCTATTGCCAAAGTTTGCCTTAGGATATCAGATTAGTAATAACCAAAATGCCTATGCAAGTTATACCAGAGGTTTTAGGGCCGGCGGAATCAATGGTAATCTATTACCTGAAGGCGTATCACAGACCTTCGACCCGGAATATTCCAACAATTTTGAAATAGGTTATAAATCCAATTGGTTCAATAACAAATTGCAAGCAAATCTTGCCGCATTCCATATCGATTGGAAAGACTTACAATTCTTTAATTCGTTTGGAAATTTTGTGTTTGCACGTACCAATGTAGGCGATGCCCGTTCCACAGGTATCGAGTTAGAAACCATAGCAATACCTCTAAAAGGGCTTCAACTTGAAGCCAATTTGGGAATAAACGATACGGAATATAAAGACTTTGTACTTTCTCGCGATATCCTTAATGAAACTACGGGAATGGCAGACACAATAACAGATGATGTTTCTGGCAATACGCTATCCAATGCACCAGAACATACCTTTTTCTTTGCGGGGCAATACCAATTTCCAGCATTTAAAGATTATGCATTAACAATCCGTGGAGAGTTTAGAAATATAGGTGACGCTTTTAGCGATATCCAAAACGACTTAGAGATTGAGTCCTATAGTCTGCTCAATACATTGGTGACCTTAAGTAATGGGAAATACACCTTATCTGCATGGGTCAGAAATATTGCTGATGAGCGGTATATAGCTTTTGGAGCTCCGGACACAAGTTTTGGGAGAAGTACCCGCATAGCAGAACCGAGGACGTTTGGGACAACTTTAAATATCAAATTTTAAAAAAATGAAAAATATAATACTTGCGATAGTAGCACTTATAAGCCTGAGTGCTTGCCAGAATAAAAAGGAAGATAAAGTAGAACAAGAAGTAGCAAACCAATCCTTAGATGTCGAGAATATGACCCATGAGGAAGCGATGCAACTGGTGAAGATAAAAGACCATAACGTAAAGAATGTTGGAATCCTGGTTTATGAAGGTGTTAACGATTTAGATGCTTTAGGACCACGATATGTGTTTAAGAATATAATGGGAACAAATGTCGTTACGGTTGCCTTGAAACCCGGAAACATAAAAACCGTAATGGGATTGGAATTTGTACCCGACACCACTATTGACCAAGTAGACAGTTTGGATATTCTTGTGGTACCTGGTGGCTTCAAGCAAACGATTGAAAATGCATATAATGATGGTCTGTTACAATGGATCCGTGATATTGATAGAACTACGCAGTATACTACGAGTGTTTGCACTGGTGGTTGGATTTTAGGGAGAACAGGATTGTTAAAAGGTAAAAAGGCCACAGGGAACTGGTTTCGAGCAAAAGAAATATTAGCCGAAAACGGTGCGATTTTTACTGGTGAGCGCTATACTCAGGATGGAAAATATTGGACATCTGCGGGGGTTACCGCAGGTATGGATATGTCATTGGCCATACTCGCTGAACTAACAGGGGAAGATTATGCGCAGGCCGTTATGTTGGATATGGAATATGACCCCGCACCTCCAATAGAGGGTGGAAGCGTCGAAAAAACAAAACCAGAGGTGTTACACTTTATGCAAACAATGTATTCATCTATGGCAGACCCTGTATTTGAATCGATGGAAAACGGTACTAGTGAAAATGATGATACCACTGCAAAGGTAAAAGACCCCGTCTGTAAAATGATGGTTGCACAGAATGGTGAATACCACCTTAAAACTGAGAATTCAAACTTCGACTTTTGTTCAAAGATCTGTCTTAGGTTATTTCAAGAAAATGAAAATTTATACAACAACGAAGTACAATGAAAACTCTCAAATATCTTTTAATACTCAGCTTAGTCTGTATAACCTCCAGTTGTTACAATAATCAAAACAGTTTGACAAGTTATGGTAATCGCCAGATGATTATCAATCAAAACAATTTGAACGGCACGGTCAGACTTGACACCCTGCTTTCGAAAAAGCACAACTACGCTATTGGACCTGTGGAGGGTCTGCAAGGTGAAGTGACCGTTTATGATGATGAAGTATCTATTTCCACTGTAAAGAATGGACGACCAAAGGTCAATGATTCTAAGCATACCAAGGCCATCTTTCTGCTAAAGGCTAATCAAGCCAATTGGCAGAAAATGGAAATAACCGAGAATCTAAATGGATTGGATGCGATAGAGGGATATGTCCAAAACGCATTGTCCAAAAATGGAATGGATACTGAAAAGGCTTATCCCTTTAGAATTGAAACAACACCAAAATTTTTAGAGTACCATATCATTTTTAAGATGGACGACGCACCACATAATATGAAAGAACATAAGAAGGCAAAGCAGAAATTTATTTTAGAAAATGAGGAAATCAAAATCATTGGATTTTGGGTGAATACAGAAAGAATGGGAAAGCTCACCCATCCAGGTAAGCGAACCCATCTTCATTTTATTAAAGCGGATGGCGGTACTTCAGGTCACATAGATGACATTTCTATTTCTAGAGGCGCAATACTCTTTTTGCCAAAATAGACAAAGGAGTATTCAAGTGTAGTTTAATTAGGTTTTCTAAAACGAACGATTTTATGGGATTATCCAAAATTGGATATTACTATTTGACAAGTTTTGATTTTGACAATTTGTTTTCTTAACTTTATGAAATAAAGAGTTACATCATTTGCGTCTATTTGTTATAAAAATTGCAAAGCGGTGTGCAGCTTTAAATTAGCAAGGTAAAATATTGAAAGTCAAAGTGGTATGATGGTTATATTAAGTCTGCCACCCCGACAAATAAAAGCTGAAAAGTTCTCGTAGAAAGTTTACTTTCTTAAGGGAACTTTTTGCTTTTAGATACAATTTAAGCATAGCTTTAATTTGTAAGACCCCCTCATCAGGATGCACATCGTGAATCCTGCCACCCGGACATCAAGAACCCTCGTGCTAACGGGGGTTTCTTGTTTCTGTACGTTTTGTAAATTCCGCTTGATTTCCTACTTTAAGTTCTTTGCCCGTTATATTCGGAATATGCCTTGGCTTAAAAAAGCAAAAGGCTTTGAAGGAACTTAACAATTCCGTAAATAAGACCGTTACCGTTGCCCCATTCCGATTTTATAAGGAAAAGGAAATCTAAGGTGTTGGCACAAGTAAGATGTAATGGAAATTAGTAAAGCTATAGACTTCTATTCTTCCTGTTTCCTTCTTACTTTAATTGATGCATTATGAATATCGGACCAAATCAAATCAAATCATAAAGTAATTACCATGTACAGAAGACATTTTATCAAGAACACCGGAAAGGCCAGTATGCTCTTTACACTGCCGCTACCTATGCTTAAACTCAATCTGTACGAGGAAGGTGTGACCCAAATTGGAATCGTATCCGACGTACATCAGGATATCATTCCTGATGGCTATGCCAGACTCCGATACTTTATGGATGACATGAAGGAACGAATCCCCGACTTTATAATCCAATTGGGCGATTTCGCGCTTCCAAGAAAACAGAACCAACCATTCCTGGATGTATGGAACGAATTTGAAGGGCCCGCTTATCATGTGTTGGGTAATCATGATATGCGGGATTTTGGCTTTACAAAAGGACAGACCATGGATTGGTGGCGGATGAAAGACAGGTATTATTCTTTTGATAAGGGCGGATTTCATTTCATAGTGCTAGATGGTAACGACAAAAACCCTGCCCCTTGGAACGGTTATGATCGTTATATAGGAGATGAACAAAAGCAATGGCTTAGCAATGATTTGGCCGGTACCAATAAACCTACAATTGTCTTCATTCACCAAAGCCTAGAGGCTGATACTGGTATAGCCAACAAGGAAAAGATCAGGGCCATTCTGGAAAATAACCGCTTGCCTCATGGCGGTCCAAAGGTAATTGCTTGCCTATCAGGGCATCACCATACAGATTATATGAAGATGATTAATGGTATTCCGTATATACAGATAAACAGTATGTCCTACCGTTGGGTAGGTGGCGACTACAATAGGGAACGCTTTGCACCCCATATTGAGCATGCCTATCCTACGGTAAAATCCACCTGCCCATACCGTAATCCCTTATATACGGTTCTTACCTTGGACCCGAAAAAAGGAAGTCTCCATATCGAAGGATGTGTAACCCAGTATATGGCACCTACACCTGAGGAAATCGGTTATCCCGATGGCGATAAAATGAGCCCTACCATTACCGAAAGAACGATTACATTTGAGAAGTTTTAATCATTCACAATGATGGTTCTACCTGTTAAACCTACTTTAGTATTCGTTTTCGTTTCATTGCTGTTCCATTTTATGATATTTGGACAATCATGGGAATCAAAGCCCTATTTTCATTTTGGCATGGAATCCCTTGCAGGGGACAATCAACGGGACTTGGGCGAATTGTCTTGTGATTCCTTAGTTCCGGGCATAAACGGCAATGCTTTCTCCTTTGGTGTTGGAGAAGGTAGAAAAACCTTTGCTCTGGTAGAAAGTAAAAAGCCTTTGTCATCCATATGGGCCGGTGATTTTTCAATTATACTATGGGTCTCCACCAAATCAATGCACAAGGAATATGAAGTTTTGGCTTCAAATAAAATATGGAACAATGGCTACGTTAAGGATTATACCACCAATGCCGCATTTGGTATTAGCAGGACTTCCGGCTCAAATAAGGGCTGGGCGATTATAAGCCAACCGGATGGCAGCTGGGCCTGGAATATTGGTGATGGAAAGCATAGGTTGGATTATAGACCCACTGCTCCCAGACAGCAGATCAATGATGGCATGTGGCATCAAATAGCTTTTTCGATTTCACGCTTCACGAATGAAGCATACCTCTATTTTGATGGTATTAATGTTGCCATATACAACATAAAGGGTTTTGGCGATTTGGGAAATGAAAATACCGTTTCGCTGGCAACGGACATTCTTGCCGAAAGTGATGCCCCATCCTTTCAAGGTGCTCTGGATGAATTTAAAGTGTATGACCGTACCCTTAACGCTCAGGAAATGGCTGAAACATATTCGAAACTAGTACCTGCCGCCAAACTTCCAGAACTGTTCGTTGAGCCGGTCAAAAGTTTAAACCTAATGGCCTGGAATATTTGGCATGGCGGTAGGAGGCATGGCCGGGAAATAGGCCCCAAACAGGTCATCGATTTTATCAAAAATACAGGTGCGGACATTGTAATGATGCAAGAAACCTATGGATCGGGTGCATTGATTGCAGATGCCCTTGGTTATTACTTTTACCTTGCCAGTACCAACATTTCGGTAATAAGCAAATACCCCATCCTATCTACCAAAGCACCTTATGACGCCTTTCGATTGGGAATGACTACCATAGAACTGAGCAAAGGACAGAAAATCAATCTTGCCAGTCTATGGATCCATTATCTCCCAGCTTGGCAGGAGGATGTACAAGCCCATGATGCCACTCCAGAAAAAATTGTACTTGGAGAAGAGGCTACACGACACAGGGAAATCAAGGAAATACTGGAGCTAGTACGACCAGAAATAATAGGTGCCAATAGGATTCCCCTAATCATAGGCGGCGATTTTAATAGCCCCTCTTTTAGGGATTGGACGGAAGAAACAAAGGAATGGCATAATAACATGATTATAGAATGGCCGGTAAGCAAGGAAATGGCCGAGGCTGGGTTTAAGGATTCTTTTCGTGAAGTAAGGCCAAACCTGGAGTATAAAGCACGTACCATGTCAGCCAAAAGCCTGACAAATAGAATAGATTATATCTACTTTAAGGGGAAACAATTGCGTGCAGTCGATTCTGATATGCATTTCCAGTTTAAGGGAGCTTGGCCCAGTGACCATCCAGCCATAACCACCACTTTCGCCATTGAAAGTGAATAGGCTTAAATCGATTGCAACCGCAAAACAAAACACGTAAATATAAAATAGTGAACAATATGGGAACTGTACACCTTTACAATTTTGATAAAGAGCAACTTTCATTGGAAAAACCTATAAAATACTCCTTCTTGAGGCTGTTCACTATATTGCTTTTAGGCCTTTTGCCCATAGTTATTTTAGCACAAGAAGAAACCTCCAAGCCTTCTCAACAGCGGCTAAAAGTAATAAGTTATAACATTTGGAACGGTTTTGATTATGGTAAGGACAAAGAGCGCCAGCAAAATGCTATCGATTGGATAAAGGCACAGAACCCGGATGTGGTGGCCTTGCAGGAATTGAACGATTATACCCTGGAAAAGCTTTTGCATGATGCCAAAAAATGGGGGCATTCCCATGCGGAAATTTTAAAATCTGACGGTTATCCCGTAGGTATTACTTCTAACAAGCCTATTACCGTAAAAGAGCGAATTTTGGAAAATATGCACCATGGCGCTTTACATTGTGAAACCTGGGGCATCGATTTCTTTGTAATACACTTTTCGCCTTTTAGCTTTACGAAGCGCCATGAAGAAGCGGACATTATCCTTTCCAAACTGGAAAAGGTGAGAAAAAATCAAGATAAATACATCGTTCTTGGCGATTTCAATGCGCTATCCCCGTTTGATGCCCAATTCTATAAAGGCAATAACAAGATGTTAGCGGCCATGAAGGAATCGGAACACAAGCATGAACACATCCGTAATCTGCATATGGGCCGATTGGAATATGGAGTAATGGCCAGGTACGTTGGGTTTCCGTTGCTAGATGTCGTTCAGATACACACCAGGGAACTTGAGGAACGTTTAAGCTCACCATCCCAAATCTTTGAAAAGGATGTGGACAAAGGCCGTTATGGTCATCCCAAACGAATCGACTACATTATGACATCTCCTGCGCTAGAAGGGGTTTGCACCTATGCCCGTGTCCATAATGGGGAGAGTACCTACCATCTTTCCGATCACTATCCCGTTATAGCGGTATTTTTGTTGGGAGACTAAAGCAACTCGATTGAAATTTCAATATAGCTTCCTTCATTAAAATAATGAATAAATTCAATTTTTACTGTAGAACCGGATTCATCTGGAGCTACTTTCTTTCCGATGCCAATCTCTTAATCAAAAGTTAAGGACTCTCCTTGGATAACTTTCCAATTGCGGTATTACTTCTCTTCGGGAATCCAATGTGCAAACCTCCCGTATCCCCTAATTGCCATGAATATCCATAATATAGTGAGCTAAAAGTATTGTTTGCTTTTAAAAAGTGCACCGAAAGCAAATTTTTTTGTGGGCATTACTATGGCGGTATCTGCAGAAAGTGGCATGTTTTTGATGCGTTTTCTTCTGTTCATTTTGGAGTATGGGAATGCCGCATTACATATCTAAAATATCAAGCTCTTGTCCTGATTACGCATGGGTAGAAAGTCAATATCCAGATAACCGCCGCTGGCATTGTCATCAGCTACAATTTGGGGTTTCCCCTTTAATATCTCAATGGAATTGCGATGGATGTGCCCCGAGAAAATACCCATAAGGTTGGGCGCACTAAAGACTTTTTTATGAAATTCGAAGGTAGTCTGGGTATGGCCTTCCTCGGGCCATTTCGGTCGCCTTTCCAGTTCAAAGTTTCCATCTGTTTTGGCTCCCCAATCCGGATTTCCGCAACCGAAGCCAACCCCTTTACCGGGAGCATACAAAGGAATATGTACCAATAGCACGAAGGGCATCCCGCTTGCCAAATGCTCCTTAAAAAAGGCCAACTGCTCCTCATTGATCTGGTAGGTGGAATTATCTATGGCCAAGAACCGAATCCCTTTTATATCATAGGCTGCCATTAACGGATGGTTCCCTTGATATAGTGGTAATAGCCTTTTTCGAATCCAGGTGTCACGCAGGGATTCCAACGGACCCTCCATACCTTCGTAATGCCAATCGTGGTTCCCGGCCGTATAGATATGCGGAATCCCGGTTTCCTCTAGCTTGGAGACTACCCATTCAATTGCCACCTCGGAAGGAAAACTAAAAATATCGCCAATTAAAGTAATCAAATCGGCATTTATCTCTTTGGCGTAAGCCAGGGTCTTGGCAAAGGCTTCCTTCGGTTCGGTTTTTTCACCTGTCTTAAAATGGAAAGTTTCATTATATGCCTTCGCCATCCGCCCACTATATTGTTGGTAGGGGATTCCTCTTTCGTCATCCGTGAACAAGTGCGTGTCTGCTATATGTACTACCTTCATCGGTTCTTTGATCGAATCCGAATAAAAGGATACCTTTTCCTGATCCATGGTGGCACATACCTTAACAGGCCTTACGCCCTTTTTGTCGGGTGTGTTGGTAAAAGAAACGGTGGTTAGTCCCAACCCGGCCACGGCCGTAGTGGTTTCCTTAAAGAATGATCGACGTTTCATATTTGTGATGTGTTTTTTGTTATTAAAACCAATTACCACCAAGATAAGTCATTTTCATAATGATAGTATTTGAATTCATTTTGTTGATGTCTCCATTGATGTGTTATTTTTGAATTTGTAATGTAACGAATTGAATACTCGTCGCCCCTGAGTTCGTTATCGCTATTTGTACCATCCTTATGGTGGTCAGCAACTATGCGACTATTAAACCAATCTCAAAGTGCGGAGCAATATTGCTAATACATCCAAAATGGATTCAATTAAAGGAGGGCTTTCAAAATATATTTCGAAAGAATGGAAATCGTTACTCGGATGCGTTTGGAAGTCGAAAGCCATTTTTGATGAATGACGAGGCCACACATGAAAGTGGCCCTTGGCGCAAATTGATAATTTTAATTAACATTACTTTCTTTATCATTGGAGATTAAGTGTAATCGATTAAGAGCAGCAAAAGTACACAGATGAAAAAAAGTTTAGCCTTTGTGACCCTGGTCCTTGTAACCGTTCTATCGGCACAAAAGAAAACGGTCCCCGGCACCCACTTAAAAGGAGATTCACCCATGGTTACGCCTTGGGCGGAGAATGTAGACAAAAATAATCCCTTGCCCGAATACCCAAGGCCTACAATGGTCCGCGAGAAATGGAAAAACCTTAATGGGGTTTGGCAATTTGGCGAAGCACGGCCAGGTGAGTCCCTGCCAAAAAGGCTCAAAGAAAATATTGTGGTTCCTTTTCCATGGGAGTCTTATATATCACAAATCAATCGCGAGTTGGATTCCCAACACGCATGGTACAAACGTAGCTTTACGGTTCCCAAAAGCTGGAAAGGGGATAAAGTACTACTCCATTTTGGGGCTGTTGATTTTGAGGCCACGGTTTTTGTGAACGACAAATATGTAGGAAGCCATAAAGGCGCATATGATGCCTTTTCGTTTGACATTACCTCGTATCTCAACACCACGAGTAATGAGCTAACCGTTTTGGTTCGTGATCCAGGTACTGATGAGGCAATAGCCTATGGCAAACAGAACAATGATCGTTTTGAAAATCCGCAACGATTTGCCTACACCCAATCTTCGGGAATTTGGCAGACAGTCTGGTTGGAGGCAGTACCCAAAACTGCTTATATAGACCATCTGAGCTTGGTACCCAATATAGATAAAGAAAAAATAACCGCTCAGATAAATCCCAATGCCGGAGTAGATAAAGAGCTGATAGCCGAGGTTAGCGTATACGATGGCATCACCTTGATAAGTAAGGGCGAAGGATTGATTAACGCTCCTTTTGATATTGAAGTCTCCGACCCAAAGTTATGGTCACCAGACCATCCCTTTTTATACGATATTATAGTAAAATTGAAGGACAGCACAAAGGTTTTGGATGAGGTGAAGTCATATATGGGCATGCGAAAAATCTCCATAGAATCCGTAGGTAACCTTAAAAAGATATTTCTGAACAACGAATTTTTGTTCCAAATAGGCCCACTGGATCAGGGCTATTGGCCCGATGGCATCTATACGGCTCCAACGGATGAAGCCCTAAAATGGGATGTGGAAATGATTAAAGAATGGGGTTTTAATATGATTAGAAAGCACATTAAAATTGAGCCCCAGCGTTGGTATTATTGGTGTGATAAACTTGGGATATTGGTATGGCAGGATATGCCAAGCACGTTCGGGACACGAACCGAGTCGGAAAAAAATCAATTTGAGTTAGAGTTGTCACGAATGGTAGATGGTTTTGGCAACCATCCTTCAATTATCATATGGGTCGTGTTCAATGAACATTGGGGAATATATGATGTGGAACGTCTTACAAAAAGTGTCATGGCGCAAGACCCGTCGCGCCTGGTCATCGGCAACAGTGGCATTGATGCGGGTAGGCCCAATATAGATTATGAGGTAGGTCATATTAAGGACAACCATTCCTACCGACCGCCTTCGGTGCCTTTTGCCACGAATAAACGTGCTGTGGTCAACGGGGAATATGGAGCTATTGGCTACAAGGTTCCCGATCATATTTGGGATTTGGATGGTCCTTGGGTACACCACAATTATGAAGGTAAAGAAGCAGCTACCATGGAGTACGAGCGCTTTATTAAGATGATTGTGGACGATTTTCAAAAAGAAGGTTTGAGTGCTTCGGTCTATACACAATGGACCGATGTTGAAAACGAGATGAACGGCCTTTATACCTATGACCGTAAAGTAATTAAATTGGACAAAGGACGGGTAACCCAAGCCAATAAGGCTACCTACAAAAAATAGAATTGAAGGATTTTTATATCCGCCATCCATATAAAACCTTAGTGGAATGGGCGTTGACGCTATTCCCTTTACTCGAAGGAATATTTGAACCTTATTAAAATCCGAATATTGCAAAAGGATATTCACCGCATGATAATTGCATCGGCCTTGAGAGCAGATTAACCCTTCTTTCCACCGAAAATAATCACCAATACCAGTAGTTCCGAAATACTATTGGATAAGCCAGAGCAGCTAAAACAGGTTGTTTAGGTCCGATGTAAATGTTCGATTTCTATCTGTTTGGAATGCTACTACAATTAGGTATGTCCAAGGATGATCGGTTCTATGACCACTAAAAAAGGCCCTAATGGGTTTCAAAAGAAATCTACTCAAAGGGAATTGTTCAACAAACATGGAAAAGTCCTCCTTTTTATGCCAAAAAGTACTTTTTTATAACCTAAAACACCACTATTTTAGGGGGCTTAAGCAGAACCATAACAGCAGTAAGAAATAGACGTATGCCTCTTTTGATCATAATTGCCGGAATACTATTACTCTTTGTTTTAATAATTGTAGCAAAGCTGGACACCTTTATTTCTTTTATAATAGTATGCATTACCGTAGGTATCTTCCAAGGTATGCCGTTGGACAGTGTAGTATTATCCATTCAAAAAGGTATTGGCAATACCCTTGGTTTTTTGGTAATGATTATTGGTTTAGGTGCCATGCTAGGCAAACTGGTTGCAGATAGTGGTGCTGCCCAAAGAATTACATCAAAACTTGTTAATGCCTTTGGTTTAAAATATATTCAGTGGGCTGTTGTTATTGCCGGCTTTATTGTTGGTATTCCTATGTTTTATTCCGTAGGGTTCGTAATACTAATTCCATTGGTGTTTACTGTCGCGGCTTCTACGGGTTTGCCTTTAATATATGTAGGTCTCCCTATGCTTACTTCATTATCCGTTACGCATGGTTTTTTGCCACCACATCCAGCTCCAACTGCCATTGTGGGAATGTTTGGCGCAGATACCGGAAAAACATTGTTGTATGGAATCTTAATAGCTATTCCCGCCATAATTCTAGCAGGACCATTATTTGCAAGAACCATTAAAAACATAGAGGCAACACCTCTTAAGGAATTTTACAACCCGGTAATTTTAAAGGATAATGAAATGCCCAGTATGGCTGTTAGCACCTTTACCTCCTTACTTCCGGTGATACTGATCATGGTATCTACCGTTTTGATAAACTTCATTCCGGAAAAGGGTACGCTATATCTTATAGTGGGTTTTATCGGTAATCCTGTTATAGCTATGCTTATCTCGGTTCTTGTAGCTATCTATACTTTGGGACTTTACCAAGGCAAAAAAATGGGGGAACTGATGCAATCCATTTCCAATTCAGTTTCCAGCATTACCATGGTTTTGTTGATTATTGCCGGTGCCGGAGCACTAAAACAGATTTTAGTGGATAGTGGTGTAAGTGATTATATCGGGGAACTACTTAAGGGCACCGATGTTTCTCCATTATTTTTAGGATGGATGATAGCTGCAATTATTAGAGTCTGTGTAGGTTCTGCAACGGTGGCAGGACTTACGGCCGCAGGAATAGCATTACCTCTTGTATCAGGAACAAGTGTCAACCCGGAACTCATGGTACTGGCCGTAGGTTCCGGTAGTTTAATGTTGTCCCACGTAAATGATGGCGGATTCTGGATGTTTAAGGAATATTTTAATCTTTCCATAAAAGAAACACTTTCTACATGGACGGTAATGGAGACCCTAGTCGGCGTTATTGGTATAGGTGGAGTTTTGTTATTGGACACAATTTTAACGTAATATGAAAAAGTTACCTTCAGAAAGAATTGAGGAGTTGGGATTGGTTTTGCCCCCGGCACCAAAACCCAAAGGGGTTTACATACCTGTGCTCGTAGTTGATAAGTTCCTATATGTTTCAGGTCATGGACCTGTACGGAACGATGGAAGTTTGGTGCAAGGTCGGCTGGGAGATAACATGGATATAGATGGGGGATATTCAGCGGCTAGACAGGTAGGATTGACCGTACTTTCATCGATAATTACGCATTTTGGAAGTGTTGATAGGATTAAGCGTGTAGTAAAAGTATTGGGTATGGTCAACTGTACTCCAGATTTTGTAAATCAGCCCGCTGTAATTAATGGTTTCAGTGAATTAATGGTAGATATCTTTGGTACGGAACTGGGGATAGGTGTGCGGAGTGCTGTGGGTATGATGCTACCTGACGGTATTCCGGTGGAAATAGAAGCTATGTTCGAATTGCATTGACAAGCATATGTTGCGCAATCCGGAGTAAAAAAGGAAAAATACAACTCTCCCTAGGTAAATAAGGAGAAATCAAAAAATAACGGTTTACCATATTTATGTTCATATTTGACGCACATCTAGACTTGGCCATGAATGCCCTGGAATGGAATAGAGACCTAACATGGACGGTTGATGAAATCAGAAAAAGCGAAGTTGGAATGACCGATAAACCGGATCGGGCCAAAAACATGGTTTCGCTTAATGCAATGAGGCGTGGGAACATAGGAATTTGCGTAGCTACCCAAATTGCACGTTATGTAAAGAAAAATAGGAAGATACCTGGCTGGAAATCCCCATTTCAGGCATGGGCACAAACACAGGGCCAACTTGCTTGGTACAAGGAAATGGAACGTATTGGTGAGATGGCCCAAATCCGGGACATTACAACACTTACTAACCATTTATCACTATGGGAAGGCGCTCTTGAAAAAAAACCAATAGGCTATATTTTGAGTTTGGAAGGTGCGGACTCCATAGTATCCATGGATCACCTGGAAAAATCATATGAGGCAGGTCTTAGGGCAATAGGTCCAGCCCATTATGGACCTGGAACCTATGCCTACGGTACAGATTCCTCTGGAAGTATTGGTCCTAAGGGTAAGGAGCTCCTAAAAAAAATTGAAGAACTAAGGATAATACTGGATGCCACCCATCTTTGTGATGTCAGTTTTTGGGAAACCATGAGTGTTTACAACGGCCCGGTTTGGGCAAGCCATAGTAATTGCAGGGCGCTTGTAAATCACAATCGACAATTTAGCGACGAACAAATTATGGAGTTGATTAGGCGAGAAGCCGTAATTGGTGTGGCTCTTGACGCTTGGATGATGGTGCCAAATTGGATAAGAGGGGTGTCAACTCCAGAGGAAATGGGAGTTACCCTGCATCAAATGATTAATAATATTGACCATATATGTCAGCTTTCCGGTAATTCTTTGCATGTAGGAATTGGAACAGATTTAGATGGAGCCTTCGGAAAGGAACAGGCACCCAGTGATCTTGATACCATTGCCGATCTTCAAAAGGTCCCCAATATGCTTGCCAACAAGGGATATAGTCAGGAAGATATAGAGAATATTATGTTTAAGAATTTTGTTGATTTTTTGAAAAGAGTTTGGGTATAATGGAGTTTTCCCTTTGAATACTAATGGAAGAAATGTGAAGCTTATCACTTTCGGATTTTTATAAATCCTTCGCTAATTTCTAAGGACAAATAACCGCGCTTGGCCTTATTCAAATATCACAATCTAGTAGATTGTCGACTTCACTTGCAGGGCACATGATCTCTATTGAATATAGCTATGTTCATATCGATTCGGTAAATATCCCCCAACATCAAAATGCAACTCATTTTCAATGAATTTATGTAGTGAAATTGCACTAGGGACCTAACCTATCAAAGCATTGCCCTATGCGTTTTGGTGCTTGCACACATTTCAAGTATAAAAACATATCGCTTCATCCCATTTTAATACAATTTCGCTTTTTGAAGGCCAGATTGTTTGTTGTTTTGGCAAAAAACATCAATCATGAAAAAAACGACTAAACACTATTTGTACCTACCTATTCTCCTGATGTGGTCAATGGTATTATCCCAAAAACAGAGTGAAGAGCTTACCAGCTTCCGGCAATCATTTGACAAATTCGTACCCAAAAAAATGAAAAAGCACAATGTAGTCGGGGCAAATGTGACCGTAATTTTGGATGGTGAAGTTGTGGTGGACAAAGGATTCGGTCTTTCTGACTTGGAAAGTGGGTCAAAGGCTGATTTGAATACCCCATATCCCATAGGATCAGTTTCCAAGGTGGTTACGGCAACGGCCGTGCTCAAACTTTACTCTGATGGGAAAATCGATATCGATAGGCCCTACACCGATTATGTACCCGATTTTGTAATGAAGAAACACTTTTCTGGCCCCATAGATTTCACAATAAGGCACCTATTGTCTCATTACGCGGGACTACCAAGGCTAAGAGCCAAAGGGTTTTTAAAAAAGCGACCACTACCCTTGGATAGCCTTTTGATCCAAAGTCGTAACGAATATCTTATTGCCCCGGCAGGAAAAGTATACCAATATTCGGATTGGGGAGTAGATCTATTGGCTTTATTGGTACAACGAGTAGCTGAGATACCGTACTCGGAATTTGTAACTGCAAAGGTATTTAATCCCTTGGGTATGGATAATTCAGGTTTTGGTCCAGTTGACACCAAAGGGTATGTGAACGGAAAGGAAACCCCGACCTATGAATACAGTTGGCCAGGATCTGACGGGATTTACTCCACTACTTCGGACCTTGCCAAATTATGCCAAGTCTTTTTTTTAAGGAAAAATGATGATGACCATCTTTTTTTGAAACCTGAAATAGTCGGGGAAGCCCATACACTACATTTTGTAGATGCCCCAATGGCGTATGGGACCCAGATAGGTCTAATGTGGGAAATACAACCGTATCAAGGATTCAAAAGGGTTAAAAAAGGTGGAATCCACGAACCGTTCTATAGCTATATCTTTTACATTCCTGAGAAACGGGCTGCAGTAATCGTATGCAGCAACTCCAATGCCTCAAGCCGTCTGCACTGGGATATTTGGTCAAAAACTTTTGATTTTCTATCCCAAAGACATGATTTAAAAAGGGGTATGCGCCAAATAAAAAGGGAGTTGGGTAAAACAACCTTGACCAATAGCCAAATGAAGGAACTGGGAGGTTCCTATAGCACTGATCTAGGGATCTTGAACCTGCAACCTGCTGGCAAAAAATTCAATGTGACCCTTGGTCTGGATAAGCAAAAAGGAATTGCCACGGTCCATGAAGATAATTTGCTTAAATTATCGGTAAAGAAGATGGGCATCAAAATTCATGCAATGGACATATTTTGGGATAAGATCGGAAATGAACTTGTGGTCGGGGAACAATACGATAGCGGAAGACGGAACATCGGAGGGGCAAAAATCAAAAATACCCAGATCCCCCAATCATGGAAAAAGGCAGTCGGAACTTATGAAGTGGTCAATTACCAAGCAATTGATCACAGAACCGTTGAAAAAGCGGAATTGTTAGTGAACGAGTTTGGCGTTTTGGAACTTAGATACCATGTATCATACCCCAACACCGCGGATTTTCAATTGGGGCTTTCACCTCTGTCCGATACCTTGGCCATTATTCCAGGTTATAACTTTGACTTTTTTGGTGGAGAGACAGTTGAACTGACCAAAGCAAAAAATAACTTTGAATTGCGATCTTCAGGCTTTAGATTTCAAAGAATCACGGAATAGTAATTGTAACAATGGGCTTGTCCTTCTTTCGACAAAGAAAACAGGATGTATCGGAAACGCAGGAATTACTTTTTAAGTGGCCTTACGTGGGACTTATCACCTTTTCCATTACTACTCTCAATTTTTTAGTTACTTATAACCTTCGGGGTGCAACTTTGCAGTATGTAAATTTCTACATCATTGATTTGGTGACCACCTACCTGATTATTAGGTTTTACGCCTTTGGTCTCCGGGTCTTGAACAGGAAGGTGCCATTGCGCGGTGATTTTACGAAAAGGGTTACCTATCAATTTACTTTGCACACCTTGAGCGTGGTCATTTTTAGCATCTTGATTAATGAGTTTTTGGACCACCTTTTTTTTAATGGGGAACGTCTTTCCCTTTCCTTTGAATTTTATACACAGGATACGGTATTGGCCCTAGTGTTCACCTTGTTGTTCCATTGTCTATATTTGGGACTTTACTTGCTGTCGGTCAAAAAGCTGTCCTTGGAAGAGGGGACAAAGAGAATTAAAGTCTTTCAGGGTACGGCCCATAAATTTGTGGATCTAAATGACATTATCTGTATTTATACCTCCTTGGGCAACACCTACGTTGTAGATGGTCACTACAACAGGTTTGTGTCTGAAAAGACCTTAGGCGAGTTTGAGGAATTGGTTTCCCAACATTTTTTTAGAGCCAACAGGCAGTTTCTGGTTACCATGGCCATTATAGACTCATATAAGAGTGCCGGGAATGGTAAAGTGGAACTTTTTTTGAACGCAAAAAGTATTGACGATTTGAATAAGAGTATTCATGTAAGCAGGAGCAAAGCATCCTCTTTTAGGTCATGGTTGAGGAAGGGATGAATATATAACCAGTTTATAGGTAGAACTGATGGGTCTACTTTATTAAAAAAATAATCTTTATAGATTTAAATTGAGCCTATGAAGCTAATGGAATTCATGTCAATTGGCATATGGAAAAACCATAGGTAATTTATGAATGTGATTTTAAAGCCGTCTTTGTGATATGGGAGATAAGAAATATTTGAAAACTGCAGGATGGATGTAAAACTTTTATAATTTAATCAAAGCACCTAATTTTTTGGTTTAATTTATGACAACCCTTCATTAAGATGTACCTAGTACATCTTGCCATTCTGACAAATGAAGTAAAATCATATCTTGGACATTCTAAATCAAAGGTTATGGACGTAAGAACTAAAAAATATGGCAATCATTTTCTGATATTCGGATTGGTGTTCATGGGAATTGCGTGCAAGGAAAAGCCAAAAGGGAATACCCTTAAGGAAAAATCGGGACAAACAAGTGTAGCACGAATAGATGCTTTGAACAGTTATGAAAGTGATGTTTCCTTCCTAAGAGAATATATGGAAATTATTGAACTTTCCGATGCAAATGGTTCGGGTAGGGTCGCTGTTTCACCGGTTTTACAGGGGAGGGTAATGACCAGTACCACAAAATCCGAAGATGGTCAAAGTTTTGGGTGGCTCAATTACCAATTGATCCAATCCGGTGAGGTCAAGGAACACTTCAATCCGGTAGGAGGGGAGGAGCGTTTTTGGCTGGGACCGGAAGGTGGTCAATTTTCCATTTACTTTAAACCGGGTACTTCGTTTGAGTTTAAAAACTGGTATGTTCCCAAGGAATTGGATACGGAGCCGTTCGAAGTGACCGAAAAGAGCGGGAATCAAGTTAGCTTCAAAAAGCGGATGAGCCTGTTGAACTATTCTGGAAATACATTTGATTTGACCATTGACCGAACGGTACGCTTAATCAACAAGGACAAAGTTGCCAATGTATTTGGATTTACCTTGGAAGAAGGAATTGAAATGGTGGGGTTTGAGACCGAAAACAAATTGACGAATGTTGGGGACAGTGCCTGGAATGAGAAAACGGGAATGTTGTCCATTTGGATTTTGAGCATGCTTAATCCCAGTGAGAATACCTACGTAATATTACCTTTCAAAAAAGGTAGTGAATCGGATTTGGACAAAGTGCTGACGGATTATCGATTCAGTGGGGATCAGATTCCAACGGATAGATTGTCGATATTAGAGGATAAAGGGGTCGTCCTCTTTAAAGCAGATGGCCAAAATAGAGGTAAAATAGGGATATCCCAAAGGCGGGCCCTGCCCATGGCGGCTAGTTATGATGCGAAAAATGCGGTATTGACATTAGCTTATTTTAGCCTGCCCAAAGAGGAAAGAGGGTATGTAAATTCCTTGTGGGAATTCCAGGATAAACCTTTTGCCGGTGATGCCGTCAACTCCTATAATGACGGTCCGTTGGAAGATGGGACCCAATTGGGCCCCTTTTATGAAATTGAGAGTTCATCACCTGCTGCGGAGTTGGGAAAAAATGAATCTTTGATCCATATCCATGGTACGATCCATTTGCAGGCGGAAAAGGATAAATTGGAAAAAATAACCAAAGAACTATTCGATTTGAGGTTGTCTGAAATTAAGATCTAATAAGTACATTCTTAGACGGATAGAAATCAGGATAATACTTAAATTACTGAATTAGGTTAAGAGCCTAGTAACCACTAAAAATTGAAAATGGATCAAAGGATACGTAGAATTCGGTTAAAATTAGAATTGTGCCTAATTGTAATGGCAGTGACATCCTGCAAGAATTCGCCCGAACGGACCCAAGAAATAAGAACTCGACCCAATATCGTAATGATTATGGTCGACCAGATGCGTTTTGATAGGTTTGGTGCCGTTGGGGATACTGTGATAAAAACCCCAAATATTGACGCCCTGGCCGCAGCGGGCCTGCTGTTCAAAAATTCGTATTGCCCCTCACCGGTATGTGCCCCTTCAAGGGCATCAGTAAAAACCGGGATGTTCCCTCCAGGCAACGGGATGGTCACCAATTGGGTACCCTTTAAGGATAAGGTGGCGGATACCGTTAGTATCGACCGGTATCTATTACCTAAGAGGCTTAAGTCACAGGGATATAAGACGGGACTTGTGGGAAAGCTGCATTTTGTTCCTACCGACAGCATGTTTGGATTTGATCATAGGGCACTCAATGATGCACCCTATTCCGTATACGCGAACGATGACAAAAACTCAGATTACATAAAATGGCTAAAGGAAACCCATTTCAAGCAAAGCGAAAAAGACATTGTGGAAATATTTGATGAGGACGAAAGCTACTATCCTGATGATATTTATAAATTCATCATGGGAAGCGGATGGAGGACCGAAGCACAGCATGATATTCCTTGGACTGCCGAGGAATCCATCAGATTTATTGAAAACAGCGACCCAAATGAGCCATTTTTTCTGTTTACCTCTTTTTTTGGCCCCCATCAACCTTACCTTGCCCCTGCACCATGGGACACTATGTATAATCCTGATGATATGGAACTCGGACCAAGGTTCTATGCCAATATGGAAGACAGCCCAATATTTAAAAATAGTCCCTTCGGAAAACTGTCAAAAAAGTTACGGGCTACTTGGACCGAACGCAAATACAAGGAGACCCTTGCCGCATATTATGGCCAAATCTCCATGATCGATTACTATATGGGGAAGATATTGGATCAATTGAAGAAAAAAGGAATATGGGAAAACACGTGGATTGTGTTTTTAGCGGACCATGGCGACTTTAATACTGCCTATGGTACTTTCTTCAAAGGGGAGATGTACGATGTAAGCGCCAAGATTCCTTTGATTATAAAACCCGCGGCGGAATACATGAATAGTGGAACAAAGGAAGAGCTGGTCAATTCCATTGATACATACGGGACCATATTGGATATTGCTGGAGACAAGGAATGGGCTAAGCTTCCGGAAATGGAGTCCAAAAGCCTCCTCCCATTTTTTGAGAAAGGGGATGATGCTGCTCCAAAATGGAAAAACAAGGTGTATTCCATAATCGGGAAAGATTCCGATAAGAACCTATGTATGTTGCGCTCAGGCAATCTAAAAGTTATTCGAAAAGCAATGGCGAATGGTGAAGCTGTTTACGAACTCTACGATTTTGACAAAGATCCGCTCGAGACAAAGAATGTATGGGACGACCCTATCTATATGAAGCTTCGGAAGGAGCTTAAGACGGAACTTGATAATTGGTGGAAAAAGCAAGCCCAACGTTATCCTGAAAAAATAGATAACTCCTTTCAGGTCAATTAGTTTTGGCAGTCACGAACGATTTGCCTTAAATTTTTTGGAACTTATAAACAAGCTCATAAAACCTGTAGTGCCAAACGGCACCTAAAACTTCACTGGGGATTATTCAAAAACGAAATACGGTTCCGCCTTTTTTCAACAACAGGTCATTCTAAACAGTCCTTTTTGAACCCAGCTTAATGCAAGGTTCCTTTTTTTAAGAAAAAAAATCTTTGATAACCACAAAATTTTCATACATTTGGTTAATTAACTAAATCGGTTTAGTTAAATTGAAAAAGATTTTTCTAAAGGATATCGCAGCGGAGTTGAACCTGTCCAAGACAGCAGTTTCGCTCGTGCTGAACAATAGGGGGGACGAGAACAAGATCAGCAAGGAAACCCAAAAAAGGATTCTGGATTTTGCCCGAGAAAACAACTACAGACCCAATCAAATGGCTAGGGGGCTGAGTTTGGGAAAAAGTGAGACTATTGGATTGATTGTACCCAACATCTCCGATATTTTTTATGCCAGGATTGCCCATCATATTGAACTCAGGGCCAAGATGCTCGGATACAATGTTGTATTCAGTAGCTCCAATGAAGACGCGGAGATGGAAAAGGATTTGATGTATTCCATGTTGAATCGACAAGTTGATGGATTGATTATCGCTTCTACACAGAAGAACAAAGATGAGATTTTGAAATTACAGCAAGCCAATTTTCCGTTTGTGTTGATTGATAGACATTATCCTGATGTAAGGACCAACTATGTAATCGTTGATAATTTGGGCGGTGCAAAGAACATAACTCAACATTTGTTAGGGAATGGTAGAAGGACTATAGGCCTAATAAGTATTAAAAGTGAATTAGATGCCATGCTACAAAGGCGTCTGGGCTATGAAACGGCTCTTAAGGATTGGGGTCTCGAAATAGATACCGGAATACTTAAGGAATTGGACCCATTCGCCTATAAATCCGAAATGAAAGGAGCAATCAAGGATATGGTCAATGGATCAAAGTGTGTTGATGCCATTGTGTTTACTACCCATTACCTGGCGGCTTCGGGGCTTAGGGAACTTAAGTTATTAAAGGTTCAGGTGCCGGAGGAGGTGGCAATAATTAGCTTTGATGAGCTTGGTGCCTTTGATTTGGTAGATCCACCGATTACTACAAGCAAACAACCGGTTGATGATATCGGAAATATGGCCGTAGAAATTTTGGTCAACGATATTGAAAAGAAGAATATGAAAATTGAAAACCAAAGCATATTACAGACCCAGCTATTGATCCGAAAATCTTGTGGGGTTTAAATTTATCCAAAAACTAAACCGATTTAGTCAAGCAAAAACTATTCCCATGAAACATCAAAGTCGCCATCTAGCTCTCAAAATGGCCTGCTATCTAAGCCTTTCCTTTTGTCTAACCGGCGCGGCATTTGCCAATCCGAATAAACCCACTCCCGATAAGTCCGATGCTATGTTTTTTCACGAAGGCAACGGAAACGGACACATCCAGGAATTGAACGTAAACCACCGTTTGTACAACATTGGGAAAAATGATATTGAGGGCTACAAGGAAATGCTCTCTGGATCTGAGTTCTTTTTATATCCATCCTTACGGGAAGATATCAATGTATCCATGATTGCACGGGCTACTACGGGAAAAATGGGCTTTGAGTTTCTCACCGGGGAGGTACCTACAGATTATTCCTTGGATAAGGTCACCTTTCTAATGTTGAGTGACATTGACCTAAACCTAAGGGAATCCTTTGATATTCATGTAAATGACCGATTGCTTTTGACCTTTAACTCCAATGAGGATGGAACACTTTCGGTTACCGACAATCCCGGTAATGGCGACGCAGAATATATTCTAGTGAGACGGGATGGCAATGGCGATGGCATTGGGGTATTCCGATTAACGGTTCCTATTTCCTATGTTCAAAAAGGCAAAAGCGCCAAAGTAAAATTTAACGGCCATAAAAAGAACTCCAACTGTTGGGTCATGATCTTTAAGGCCACTGACGCGGTAGAACGCATTAAAAAATCGGTATTTACGGAAGCGGCCTTTGTAATCAAACAAAAAAATGAGGTGTTGTACGTAGATGCGCCCGAACATTTTTCGGGAAAATCCGTTTACATAATCAGTGATGGCAAGAGAAGCAAGCGTGGAACTTTTAAGGCGCAAGGCGAACTTTCCAAAGCTTCCTTCGCGATCAAAGCACCTAAAAATAGTTTTTCCATTGTCTATGACGGTACTGAAATTGCACTCGAATTCGAAAACGGGGACGGTACGATGTCCAAGACGGATATCAAGGGTAAATATCTCTACCATCATAGTACCAACAACAATAAGGGTTGGTTTGCTTCTTTGACCAAATTATACAAACCCGAATTTTTTGAGACCTATGACGATTTTTTTGACAAAAAATATGAGGACGGGTTGGTCTCCATCATGAATTCCAGTCATCAGGATATCGCTTGGGTAGACCGCCCCGAAGTCTGTATCATTCTCCGGGACACCTTATTGTTAAGGCCAGTACTCAAGGATGCCTTTATAAGGGATGATTACGGTTTTGATATCGAGGATGGACTAATGCTAAGGGAATATTTGGAAAGACATCCGGAATCCCAAGAACAACTGACCACGTTGCTGAATAAAAAGTTGATATCTGTTGGAGCCACCTATAATTGTCCCTATGAAGATATGTATGATGCCGAAGATCAGGTAAGGCAGCTATATTTAGGTAAGAAATGGGTAAAAAAGACCTTTGGCGGCTACGATTCCAAGGTGTATTGGAATGTTGATGTACCTGGTAAATCATTGCAAACACCGCAGATTCTAAAGAAAGCCGGGGTGAATTATATGGTAATTAGTAGGCATGCCAAAGGAATGTTCCATTGGGCAAGTCCGGATGGCAGTTCGGTCTTTACCTACTCCCCGGGCCATTACGGTAATGATTTGCTTTATCTATCCAGAGACCTGAACAATAAAATGAAATATGGTGCGGAACAAGTGTTGTATTGGGAGAAGAATTTTAAGGGAAGCGAAATTCAAACTCCATTGCTATCGAGCCAGGATATGCTTCCTGCAATCGATTATTCAGAGTTTATAGATTCTTGGAATTCCTTTGATTCCTTAAAAGACGATAAAGGAACCGAAAAGGGGGTGTTCCTTCCAAAAATGGAACTTATGACAATTGATGAGTTTATGCCCTTGGCGGAAAAAAAAGCAACCCAGGTAGATACCATTGCGGGGGAACGTCCCAATGTTTGGGTCTATATTCATGGACCGGGACATCATGATGCGTTAACAGCCAGCAGGGAGGCCTCAAAATTGTTGCCTGCCGCGGAAAAGTTTCTTTCCATTGCCCACGTTATCGACCCTAAAAGAATGCCCTACCCGTTTGAAGAATTTGATGAGGCCTGGCAAGCCAAAATTTATCCGGATCACGGCTGGGGTGGTCATGATGGCGATATTACCGATAATTTATTTAAAGAGAATCTCGTAAAATCGAGGACCATGGGGAAAGCCCTCTTGCAAAAAGGTGTTGATTTCATTTCCAGTAGAATCAAAAAAAATGAAAAATTGGGTACTCCCATCGTACTATTTAACAGTCTTTCATGGAAGCGAACCGACCCGGTCACTACATCGGTCAATTTTGCCAAAGGGAACCTTAAAAATGTCACGATACTCACTTCGGATAGAAAAAAGGTCCCGACGCAAACCAGCAATACCGAGTACTACGATGACGGAAGCTTGAAAAGTGCCGAAATCACTTTCATCGCTCAAAATGTACCTTCCATAGGTTATGCCACCTATTATCTGGCCGATGAGAAGGTAATGGTACCACAATATGAAAAGATGGCAAATACAACTTCTTATGAGAACCCTTTTTACAAAGTAAGTTTTGAAAAAGGAGGCATTGCGCAAGTGTATGACAAGGAGCTTAAAAAGGAGCTTTTTTCAACAGATAACCTTAAAGCGGGAGATGTTTTTACTTTGCAATCCGTTGGAAATGGTGCTGGCGAATTCGGAGATGTACAACAGCCGAGTATGGTAGATTTTGACAAGGTAAGTTTGCACAATTCAGAATGGAAGATTTTGGAAAATGGCCCTGTCTTTACCAAATACAGATTAGAGCAAAAAATACTACATGCCATTGTAAGACAGGATGTTACCCTATATCACGATTTAAAGCGCATGTATTTTGACGTCACGCTTCGTAATTGGACGGGAGAGCTTTATCGTGAGTTTAGAACCGCTTTTCCTGTGAATATGGACAAGGCCGAAATTGCCCATGAGGTCCCTTTCGGAAGGGTACGTGTGGGCAAGGATGAAATAAAGGCCGCCGGTGAACGCTATACTCCACTTTGTAAGGATGTACATCCTAGGGCCATTATAGATTGGATCTCGGCGACGGAAGATGGGATGTCGATAACGCTGAGTTCATCCGTAGCGGCGGCAGATTGGATTGACCCTACAGAACACAGCTCGGGAAAGGCCGTTTTACAAAATGTATTGTTGGCCAGTAGAACCTCATGCCATTGGGAGGGCAATGAATATTCCCAAGCTGGCCAGCACAGCTTTCATCATGTTTTGACATCGAACAAGGCCGGAAGTATCCAGGGTCAAAAAATTGCCAAACAGAAAAACGAGCCGTTGCACGTGGAGGTATATCCAGATACTTCTACAAAATCGTTCTTGCCGGAATCCCTGAGTTTCTTTTCAATAGATTCCCAGGATGTATTGATATCGACTATTAAAAAGGCGGAAGACTCCGAGGATATTATCACTCGGATGTATAACGTAAAAGATACTGAAGAAAAGGTAAATCTTACCTCTTATTTTGATATCAAGTCGTATAAGCGAACCAATATAATAGAGGAAGACCCAAAACCGATACCTCCTGAATTACAGCTGGGTAAGTACGCCATAGAAACCTTTAGTTTAGAAGTTGATGAATAATATATACAAAGTAAGTACCCTTTAAGGGCTTAACCCTAAAAACCAGAGTATGAAGACGTTGTGGAAAACCGACCGAGAACTGTACGAAATAGCAAGGAAGGAGCTTTTTGTGGCGCTTGTAGGTGATATTTTGGATAAAATGGGGTATTTGCACCAGTTTCTATCGCCCCATATCAAACCTTTGCATGATGATTTTGTTGTTATAGGAAGAGCGATGCCCGTTCTTGAGTCGGATGTATTTGATGAGATTTCTGAGAGCACCCATAGCCCTATACTGAAAAAACCGTTCGGGATTATGTTCGAAGCCTTGGATAGCTTAAAGGAGGGTGAGGTCTATATATGTTCCGGATCCTCACCGGAATATGCGCTTTGGGGGGGACTAATGAGTACCAGGGCCATTCAATTGGGTGGCGTTGGCGCTGTCGTAAACGGATGGTCTAGGGATACCAAGGAAATTTTGAATCTTGGGTTCCCGACATTTTCCTATGGGGGCTATGCCCAAGATCAAGGTCCAAGGGGCAATGTTATCGATTATAGGGTTCCAATAGAGATTGCCGGGATACGGGTCAATCCAGGGGATATCGTCTATGGAGATTTGGATGGGGTGTTGATTGTACCCAAAGAAGCGGTAAACGAAGCTTTCACCGGGGCCATTGAAAAAGCGCGCGGAGAACAATTGGTGAAAAAAGCATTGCAGGAAGGTATGAGTACCGTAGATGCGTTCAATAAGTTCGGCATTATGTAACACTGGGGGTATGCCAAACCATTCGATGAAAACGAAATAATGTATGGGCGATAAAAAATCGAATTATCTACTGGGAATCAGTTTTGTCTCCACTATAGGTGGTTTTCTCTTTGGATATGACACGGCCATTATTTCGGGCTGTAATGCCTTTTTGGAACGGCATTTTGAACTGTCTCCGGCCGAGTTGGGTTGGGTGGTATCATCGGCCTTATTGGGTACTATTTTTGGTTGTATCGTTGCCGGATCCATTACGGATAAACTAGGTAGAAAAAAGGCACTGATTTTGGCCGCTTCCTGCTTATCCCTTTCGGCTTTGGGCTCCATGTTGCCACCCCAATTTTTGGGCGATTTGGAAAATGCATATTGGTTTGTTTCGGATGCCGGTATGGCTTACAATCTGTTGATTGCGGTCCGTATCATCGGGGGAATTGGAGTAGGCATTACTTCGGTTGTGGCCCCTATCTACATATCAGAGCTTTCTTTACCGGAAAACCGGGGCAAAATGGTATCTCTGTACCAACTCTCCATTACTTTGGGAATTCTTTTGGCGTTTCTAATCGATTGGATTGTACTGAACCAAGCCGGAGATTTGGCCGGTGTCATTTCCGATGAAGCTTCCGGATTTTGGAATTGGTTGTTCGTGGAGGAGCTCTGGCGCGGCATGTTCGGCACGGAAATCCCCATTGCGCTCTTGTTTTTGTCTTTGCTTTTCATCGTCCCGGAGACGCCCCGCTGGCTGATTTCCAAGGGACGAAATGAAGAAGCGATGGCTATTATGGTGAGACTAAATGGTAGGGACTATGCCCAATCTGCGATGAATGAAATAGAGGAAATGATTACGGAGAAGACCAATGGATTTAAGGAGTTGTTGCAACCTTTTTTGCGTATTCCCCTCTTAATAGGCGTTTTGCTTCCTATGTTCTCACATTTAAGCGGTATTGCAGCAATAATGTATTTTGCCCCCAACATTATCAATGAATCGATTCAAAGTGTGGAAAGTGCCTTTTTGGGTGCCGTGTTGGTGGGTCTGGTAAACAGTGCATTTACTTTTGTGGCCATTTTGAACATTGAAAAATTTGGTAGAAGAAAATTGTTGTTGGTCGGGGTTATCGGGGCATTTCTGTCCTTGACGGGAGTAGGCATTTTATTTGCCTTAGGGTCACAATATGTGATTGTTCCCTTACTCATGTACGTGGCCAGTTTTGCTTTTTCCTTTGGTCCCATCGTTTGGGTCATCATCAGCGAAATTTTTCCGACCAAGGTTCGTGGATTGGCAGTGGCCCTTGGCAGTTTTGCCCTTATGGTCACCGGCTTTATCATAACGTTGACCAATCCTATCCTCATTGAAAACATTAGGCCTTCGGGCACCTTTTTCGTTTATGCCGCATTGACGCTTCCGGCCATCTGGTTCATTTGGAAGTTTGTCCCTGAGACTAAGGGAAAAACACTGGAAGAAATCGAAAAATACTGGCGCGTGCGTAATCAATCAAATAGTGACGGATAAATAACTACCAAAGCATATGATAGAGTCCTATAAAATACTGGAAAACGGATATCACCCTTTTTTAATTCGGGATGGCTGGCAAGTGGCCCAATTGAACTATATGCCTGAACAGGACATGGATAACATTAATAGATTGGACATTCACCATTTAACAGATGAGGTTTTTATTTTGTTGCAAGGAAATGCCGTGTTGATTTCTGCGACTATCCAGACGGGAACGGTAACTTTCGAATTAACGCTAATGGAACCGGGCATCACCTATAACGTTCCTCAGGGCACTTGGCACAATATAGCCATGACCGAAGGGTGCCAAACGATCATCGTAGAAAAATCCAATACACATGTCTCTGATTTTGAACATTTTGAGCTTAGTGAAGTACAGATTAAAGAACTGAGGAATAAGGTGAGCCCCCTACTGGATGTAGTAGACAGAATGAACTGAAATCCAACAGTGAATACATATCACACGAAATGAAAAATATCGACTTAAGTGGAAAAAAAGCCCTGGTCACCGGTGGAAGCCAGGGTATCGGTGCCGAGATCTGTATGCAGTTGGCGCAATGTGGCGCCGATGTTTTCATCAATTATAACACCAGTAGGGATAAGGCCGAGGAGTTGGCCAAGGAAATTAGGGGAAGACATGGAGTAAATGTTACCTATGGTGGCGCAAACGTGTCCAATGCAAAGGAGGTAGAGGCCATGTTCCTTCAAATGGATGATGAAATGGGGGCTATCGATATTTTAGTGAACAATGCGGGTTGCGAATCTGTGGTTCATGTTTTGGATATGGAAGAAAAGGACTGGGATAGGGTAGTGGATGTCAATTTAAAAGGGCCTTTTTTATGTGCACAACAAGCAGGGCAGAGAATGGAAAATAGCGGTGGTGGCGTCATTATCAATATTTCCTCCATTCATGATGTGGTACCAAGAAAAGGTTTGATACACTATTGCTCCGCCAAGGCAGGGCTAAAAATGTTCTCCAAATGCCTTTCCTTGGAGTTGGCAGATAAAAACATTAGGGTAATTTCCATTGCTCCTGGAGCCATTGAAACGAACATGAATCGTGAGGAAATCGCCAAATTTGGTAAGGACAAGTTCGAAAATTGGATTCCCCAAGGAAGAATTGGCGAGGTTGCGGACGTGGCCCATACCGTAGTATTTATGGCCAGTGACTTGGCAGGTTATATCAATGGGGCCGATATTTATGTGGATGGAGCTTATATGAACCACACAATTCAGTACGACCCCAGACCTAAACGAAAAAAGGAATAAGCACTTTCGGTTATGTCTCAAATAATTACATTGAAAGGGATTGCCTGGGATCATCCCAGGGGATATGAGCCTTTGAAGGCTACCTCGGCGGCATTTGCCCTGGGACATCCGAAAATTAGAATCGATTGGGATATCCGTTCCTTGAAGGAATTTGGGGACACCCCCATTGAGGATTTGATTGGTGCTTATGATTTGATTACCATAGACCATCCCTATATGGGCCAGGCACATTCCAACAAGCTTTTAGTACCATTGGAGGAGAGATTGTCGGAAACTGCATTGGATGAATACAAGAATCAATCGGTCGGACCAAGTTTTGAATCCTATTTTTACGAGGGTCATTTATATGCACTGCCCATTGATGCGGCCGCTTTAGTGGCAGCCTCAAGAAGTGGTTTGATTTCTAGCTTAAATCTCAAATTTCCCAAAACCCGTAGGGAATTGTTCGACTTTTACAAAAAGGTCCCTTCAAAGTATTCCGTTGCTTGGCCCTTATGTGCCACCGACTTGTGGTGTACTTTTTTGACATTGTGTGCTCAGGACGGGGGGAGGGATTTTCTCAAGAATCGAAGGATTGACGAAAGATTGGGTAGTACGGTTTGGGACGAATTAAAAGAGCACTTGAAATACCTACACCCTGAATCCTTGAATTGGAACCCCATCCAGGTCTTAGATCATATGGCGGCGGATGATGAAATTATCTATTCTCCTTTTTTATTTGGATATACCAACTATTCCAGGGAGGGCTACGCCAAAAATGTTGTACATTTCGGCAATAGCCCTACAAATCCTGCAAGTGATGTTTCGACCATTTTAGGAGGAGTGGGACTGGCGGTTTCCGCAAAATGTAAACAGATGGACTCGGCGGTTGCTTATGCGGATTACGTGGCACGGGCAGAAACACAGGAAGGCCTGTATACCAAAAATGGGGGACAGCCCGGTAATTTGATTGCATGGGAAAGTGCTCCCAATAATGTGCTTTGCCATGACTTTTTTGACGAGACCCGGACAACCATGGAAAGGGCGTACGTACGTCCAAGGCATAAAGGATGGAACAGGTTTCAGGAACAAGGGGCCGAATTGTTGCATAGTGGTCTCTTAAAAAATAGTCCGTCACATAAGGTAATTAAAGACTTGAATTTACTATACCAATCAATTGGCTGATATGAAGGGTACCTACAAGAATATTGAGATACAGATAAAGGACAGCATAGCCGTACTTCGATTTAATAGGCCTGATCAACTCAATGCCATGAATCGGGAAATGATGGATGAAATCATTGCCGGTATTGAGGAAATAAATACGAGCGACAAGGCAACGGTCGCTGTAATCATGGGTGCTGGCAGGGCATTTATGGCAGGTGCCGATATTAAGGAATATGGCAGCCAGACCCCGGAGCAGTTTAAGGCTTTCCAGGATAGGGGAATACAATTGTACGAGACTATCGAACATGCCCCAAAACCATGGATTGCAGCGGTAAATGGATTTGCATTAGGGGGAGGTTTCGAAATAGCGCTTTCCTGCGATATGATGTTGGCCTCGGAATCGGCAAAAATGGGCCTTCCCGAAGTTTTTTTGAGTTTGGTTCCGGGCGGAGGCGGCACTCAGCGCTTAATTCAGCGCATAGGAATTAATCGAGCCAAGGAAATACTGTTTACAGGTGCGCAATACAGTGCAGCTGCACTTTTTGATTGGGGCATTGTAAATCATGTATATAAGGACGAAGAATTTGAAACCGAGGTTTTACGCTTTGCAGCGAAGCTGACCCGAAGACCGTCCGGAGCGATCCAACAACTTAAAAGGTTGGCACACTTAAGTCTTTCCCCCATTCCTTTTGATCACAAAATTGAGGAAGAAGGTCAGGCGGTAACCGGACTTTTTTATAGTAAGGAGGCCCAAAAGGCTATTCAAGACTTCATTGATAGATCCTAAAAGAAACCGTTATGTTGACTTTTTTTATTGGCAGTTATACCGAATATATTGTACCCGGTTTTGGAGGTATAGGGCATGGTATCTATACCGTTCAACTTAATACGGACACCGGAGGTTTGGTTACTTTGCGTACGGAGAAGACACGAAATCCGAGTTACTTGACCATTAGCGATGACACCAAATTTCTATACTGTGTTACGGAACTTGACGAAAGTGAAGCCCCCAAGGTAAGGGCCTATAGAATCAATACCGATTTTTCCTTGGAGTTTCTGAACGAACAATCGATTTCCGGAGGGTATCCCTGTCATTTGGTAATCCATGAAAACAATATCTTGGTAGCATGTTATGCTTCTGGAAGTGTTATTCAATTTCCGTTGGATGCCTCGGGAAAATTGATGGAAGCCAAGAATGCTTGTAATCATAAAGGTTCCAGTGTAAACAAGGAGCGCCAAGAGGCGCCCCATGCCCATCAAGTAGCCATTCACCCGAACAAAAAGGATATTTATGTTTGTGATTTGGGTATTGATACGATAAAAGCCTATCGTTTAGAAGGAACGGAATTGGCTCCGAACGAAACTAAGGATTGTGAGGTTTCCCTAGGAGGAGGTCCACGGCATATGGTTTTTAACATGGAGGGCAGTTTGGCCTATGTCCTTAATGAGTTGACAGGTACCCTATCGGTAGTACAAAATAGGAATGGCTTGTTTGAAGAAACAAAAACCTATGCTACCTTACCCGAGGATTACAAGGGAACTCCAAGTGCTTCGGCGATACGCTTGCATCCTAACGGAAAATACCTTTATGTGGCCAACAGACAACTGGATGCCCTGACCATCTATCGTATTGTTGATGATGAGTTGGAATTGTTGGATTATCAATACACAAAAGGAAAGGAAATACGGGAATTCAACATAACTCCTGACGGTAAATGGTTAATAGCATGTCATCAGAATTCACACGATACGGTAGTTTACAAAATTCAGGAAGATGGAAGGCTTTTGGAGACCTATAGAACCCAAGAGATTTTGTCTCCGGTTTGTGTTGTCTTTCCAAAGTAATACCAAGAAGGGATTTGTAAAGATTTGGAATGAAAACAAAGCCGCCATCCAACAATATAAAATGGAGCACAAAGAAACAGAAGGCCCTTTAAAGGGGTTGGTGGTCGTCGATTTTACGCAACTGGCACAAGGTCCTTGGGCGACCCAGATGTTGGGGGACATGGGGGCCGATATCATCAAAATTGAACCTTTGAAAGGCGATTGGATGCGCCATTACGCCTATGCCAATATGTATCCAGGGGGTGAAAGCATTTCGTTTGTAAGCTTCAATAGGAACAAACGCAGTATTGCCCTAAATCTAAAAGATGCAAAAGGTATAAAGATAGCAAAAGATATTATTAAGAAAGCGGATATTTTGGTGGAGAACTTTCGTCCCGGGGTTATGGAAAGACTGGGACTGGGGTATGGGGAAATGAAAATATTGAATCCGGGATTAGTGTATTGCTCCAGTTCGGGTTACGGTTCCTCTGGCCCTTATCTGCAGAGACCAGGACAGGATTTGTTGGCCCAATCCATTAGTGGGACTGCGGCACTGAATGGTCTTAAAAATCAAATGCCGATAGTAACCGCCGTTGGCCAGGCAGATTTATTGACAAGTCTTTTTATTAATCAATCCGTTTTGGCGGCTATTTATTCACGAGGGCGAACAGGTAAGGGCCAGAAGATAGAAGCCAATTTGTTGAACTCTGTAGTAGGTTTTCATACTCAGGAGGTCACGGCTTATTTACATAGGGGCGAGAATCCCGAACGGAGCAAAAGCGGCATTCCAAACCCTTGGCTCGGTGCGCCCTACGGATTGTATAACACCAAGGATGGCTATGTAGCCATTGGCATGAATTCCGTACAAAGACTGGCACAGGTTATTGGCTTGGAGAAGTATGCCACTGAAGAATTTGCTTCGAACAATATTATGGAAAGCAGGGACGAAATCCGCTTTGCCTTCGATGCTGTTTTCAAGACCAAA
This sequence comes from Ulvibacterium sp., assembly GCF_028285715.1. Taxonomy (GTDB): domain Bacteria; phylum Bacteroidota; class Bacteroidia; order Flavobacteriales; family Flavobacteriaceae; genus Ulvibacterium. The sequence continues at coordinate 68,216 of NZ_JANQOO010000036.1, read as the reverse complement.
ACTACGGATGAATGGTTGAAAATTCTTTTGAAAGATGATATTTGGTGCTCCCAAGTGAATACCTTTGATGAAATGGTACAAGATCCACAGATTGAGCATAACCAAATGATTATTGAAATTGATCATCCCACTATCGGAAAAGTCAAAACAACGGGCTTTCCAGTTTGGTTCAGTGATACGCCTCAAAAAATCTACAGACCGGCACCTCTTTTAAATGAAAATGCCAAGGAAATTCTCGAAGAATTTTGTGGGTACAGCGAAGACGAAGTAAACGCATTCAAAACTGAAAATAAATCATAATGAAGCTTGGATTTGGATTGTATAGGCATATGCTCAATACGGAGCACTATAGGTTTGCAAAGCAGTGTGGTGCCACACATTTGGTCATTCATTTGGTGGATTATTTTGGACATAATAAGGAAAACGCGGACCAGCCCATTGGTGGTAAGGAAGGTTGGGGAAGGGCTGGGAATCCTAATAAAATTTGGTCGTTTGAAGAATTAGCGGCCATCAAAAAGGAAATCAACGAACATGGGTTGGAATTAGAGGCCATAGAAAATTTTGATCCGGCCCATTGGCATGATATCTTGCTGGATGGCCCCAAAAAAGAACTTCAAATGGCAAATCTAAAACAGTTGATCCGCAATGTGGGCCAAGCAGGAATCCCTACTTTTGGCTATAATTTTTCCTTGGCCGGGGTAGCAGCAAGGACTCAAGGCTCATATGCTAGGGGAGGAGCCGTTTCCGTAGGTATGGAGGGCGGGGATAATACCCCAATACCCAATGGCATGGTCTGGAATATGATGTATGACGAAAATGCCCAGGAAGGTACGTTGCCCAAGATTGACCATGATGAACTTTGGAACCGTTTACAATATTTTTTGGACGAGATCTTGCCGGTTGCGGAAGAAGCCGGAGTTAAAATGGCAGCACATCCGGACGACCCACCGATGCCTTATGTTCGGGATACCCCTAGGCTGGTCTATCAACCTGGTATGTATCAAAGATTGCTCAATATGAATCCGAGCCCGTCCAACCATTTGGAATTCTGCCTGGGCTCCATTACCGAAATGACGGAAGGCGATATTTATGAAGCCACTGACATATATAGCAAGCAAGGTAAAATCAGTTATATCCATTTCAGAAATATCGTTGGGAAAGTACCCCATTATAAAGAGGTTTTCGTTGACGAGGGCGATATTGATATGTTCAAAATTTTAAAGGTTCTCAAGAAAAACAACTTCGATGGGGTTTTAATCCCAGACCACACACCACAAATGACCTGTGATGCACCATGGCATGCTGGTATGGCCTATGCTATGGGCTATATGAAGGCAGCCATTTCATTATTGGAATAAGCAATTTGTGAGAACAATACCTAACCAAAAACAAATTCCAATTATGAAAAACAATGTTACTTTTTTAGCCGTAATCGCAGCACTTGGAGGCTTCTTATTCGGATATGATACAGCGATTATTTCCGGTACCATCGGTTTTGTAAAAACACAATTCGAACTCAATACCATTTTGGAAGGTTGGTATGTAAGCTCAGCACTGGTGGGCACCATTTTAGGGGTTTCCGTTGCCGGGATTCTTAGCGACAAATTCGGGCGGAAGCACATATTGATTATATCAGGGATTTTTTTCGCCCTTTCGGCGATTGGTTGTGCGGTATCAGGTTCGTTCATTAGCTTGGTGATTTATAGAATTCTTGGTGGAATAGGTGTTGGTATTGCTTCCATGCTGTCACCTTTGTATATCTCGGAGATTGCCCCTGCCGAAAAAAGGGGAAGATTGGTCGCCTTGTATCAATTGGCCATAACCTTTGGTATTCTAATAGCCTATTTTGCCAATGCCTATTTGCTATCACTTTCGACCTCGGAAAATGTAACGGCTACCTCAGGACTGACCCATAAAATATTTGTCGCCGAGGTGTGGCGTGCCATGTTGGGTAGCGAAACTATTCCCGCTACACTTTTTCTTTTATTACTTTTTACCATACCCAAGAGCCCGCGTTGGCTTACCATGAAGGGTAAAAAGGAACAGGCCAAAAACATTTTATTACGGTTTGTAACCAAAGAGGAAGCCGATATGGAGATACAAAATGTTGAAGATGTGCTGTCCAAGGAGTCTGGCGGAATTAAAGCTGTTTTTTCAGGCCCCTTTAAGCTGGCGATGATCATTGGAATTTCATTGGCGCTGCTCAGTCAAGTAAGTGGAATCAATGCTATTATATACTACGGACCAAAAATTTTGGAAGAAGGCGGCCTACAGTTGGGTGAGGCCCTTGGCGGCCAAGTAGTGATTGGCATTGTTAATGTATTGTTCACTTTTGTGGCCCTTTGGAAAATTGATGATCTAGGGAGAAAACCTTTACTCACCTATGGTATAATAGGAATCATGATTTCCTTGTTGATGGTTGGGTTATTGTTCTATTTCGAGGTAAACAATACCTACCTATTAATGACCTTTATACTTGCCTTTATTGCCTGTTTTGCTTTCTCTTTTGGCCCTGTGGTATGGGTGCTGCTTTCGGAAATATACCCGTTGAAAATTCGTGGTGCGGCCATGTCCGTAGCTACTATGGCGGTATGGGTGGGTACTACTTTTGTGGGGCAAATGACGCCTTGGTTTTTGGAAAACCTAAAACCCTATGGTACGTTTTGGTTTTTTGCGGCCTGCATGATTCCGGCAGTTTACATGGCTGTAAAGGTTCTTCCGGAAACCAAGGGAAAGACTTTGGAGGAAATAGAAAATTACTGGTTGACAAAAAAGGGATAATATGGATCGTCTTAAAGGTAAGGTAGCCATTGTCACTGGAGCTGCCGATGGTATTGGATTGGCCATAAGCAGGGCTTTTAGCGCTGAAGGGGCAACGGTGGTCATGTGCGATATCAATGGTGATAAATGTGGCGAGGAAGCCACGAAATTGATGGTGGACAATGCGGTTGTAAGAAGTCATTTTTGCGATGTGGGTGTTACCGCGGATGTACAAAATGTAGTACAAAGGACCTTGGCGGAATTTGAAAGGGTAGATATCCTGGTCAACAACGCGGCAGTCGCCATATCGGGGGATATTCGTGAGATGCCCGAGTCGGACTGGGACAAGGTAATGAACGTCAATTTAAAAAGTGTGTTTAGAGGTATTAAGGCGGTATTGCCCTATATGCTACAACAACGATCCGGAAGCGTTATCACCCTATCATCGGCACAGGCCTTCCGGAGCTGGGACGATTGGACGGCCTATGCCGCCGCTAAAGGCGCCATTCTTTCCATGAGCAATCAATTGGCCGGACAATTTGGACACGAAAATGTACGCTTTAACACCATTTCTCCGGGGGCCATACTTACACCCTTAAATGAAAAAAGAATTGCCAAGGAAGGGCAGGGCTTTTTGGAGGGCAGCATTGGGCAAGCTGCCATGCTCCGCATGGGTGAAGCCGAAGAAGTAGCGATGACCGCTGTTTTTCTGGCGTCCGATGAGGCCAAATTTATTACGGGAGAAGATATTAAAGTAGATGGAGGATTGACCAGTCTCCCCAGATATATAGATAAAACAAAAAACAAGTAACAATGCAACAAGCACTGGAAGGAGTGAGGGTATTGGACTTTTCACAATTGTTACAAGGCCCTTTCGCCACGCAAATGATGGGTGATCTGGGTGCCGATGTCATTAAGATCGAAAGAAACGGTAGTGGTGACCTCTATCGGGGCATGACCTTTTTTAATCAGTGGATTGCTGGTGATGAATCACCTTGCTTTATGGCCTGGAATCGGAACAAACGTTCCCTGGCTATAGATATAAAATCCTCCCAAGGCAAAGTAATCATTTACAAATTGGCCGAGAATGCAGATGTATTGGTAGAGAATTTTCGTCCGGGGGTAATGGAGCGGCTGGGTTATGGTTATAAGGATTTAAAAAAGATCAATCCACGCATCATTTATTGTTCGGCCAGTGGTTGGGGCGATGATGGGCCTTATTTAACCCGCCCTGGTCAGGATTTATTGGTACAAAGTGTAAGCGGCGCCATTATGACGAGTGGTAAAAACTCGGACGGCCCTGTGGCCATTGGGACGGCACTTTGTGATCAAGTAAACGGGCTCAATTCTGTCTATGCTATCCTTGCCGCATTGTACTATCGTGAAAAAACAGGTAAGGGTCAGCAAATAAAGACCAATCTATTATCCTCGGCCATTGCCTTTCAAATGCAGGACTATTTTACCATCCAGAATTTAGGACAGACTTTTGAACGCCCTGAATCCAAAATAGGGCATCCGGGTAACGGAGCTCCTTTTGGTATGTACAAAACAAGCGACGGATATCTTACCATAGCCATGAGTCCTTGGCCCAAGTTGGTGAAAGCCCTAGGAGACGAATCATTAATGCGGTACAATGACCCGCAAGTGCTTTTTGACCATCGGGATAAAATTCATGGTATTATAGAAGCTATTACCGTCACCAAAACTACCGATGAATGGCTGGGGATTATGTTGGGCCTTGATCTTTGGGTAGCCAAGGTAAATGACCAAAAAGATGTGGAAGGGGACCCTCAAGTCATTCATAACGATACTTTTATTGAAGTAGATCATCCAAAGGCAGGAAAAGTAAAAGTGACCAATATTCCATTTACGATGAGCGAGACACCTGGACATATAAAACGTTCATCTCCTCTTATTGGAGAGCATGGAGCGGAAATTCTAATGGAAATAGGGTATAGCCAAGGGGATATAGAAAATTTGGTTTCGGAAAATATTATCAGCATTGAAAAGATTACATGATATGAGGTGTCGTTTCAAGAAGAACAATCTTATTATCGCCTGTCTTTTGCTTTGTTTTGGTTGTAAACGGCATTTAGAGGAAGCTGTCCAAACGGAATCCATAAATCCGCTACCTAGGAAAACGTACTTGGGCTATGTGGATACCCGAGTAGGTACGGCCCCCAGTATTGCGGATATCACCGTTACAGAAGTTGAGGAGCCACTCGGGTATGTATCTCCGATTGTGGGCAATCCTTCGGCCTTGACCCATTGGACTCCCCAAACCGCAAAGTGGACCGATCGCGTGATAACCGTTCCCGTTCCTTATTGGTACGACCAAAAAAAGATTCAAGGTTTTCGCGGTACGCGATATCCGAATGGAGCTGTTGTCGGTGATTGGGGACCCTTATCCCTAATGCCACTTACCGGAGAAGTTAAAATTGATGCCGACAACCGTGCCTCCAGGTTTGGCCATGATTCCGAGATTGCCAAACCGCATTATTATTCGGTTCAATTGAACGACTACAGTATAAAGGCTGAATTTACGGCCGCTTCCCAAACCGGTTTCTTTCAGTTTACCTTTCCAGAATCCGAGTCGTCTTCGGTAGTTTTTGATGGAGTGTATGTACCAGGGTTTTATAAGGTGATTCCCGAAAGGAATGAGATTGAAGGTTACACGGTTATCGCTGGACATTTTAAGAATCACTTTGTGGCCAAGTTCAATAAAAAATTTGAAGCATACAACGTTGACTTGTTGCCTAATGTGGTAGATACCGATTTGGTGCCTGACGGATTTAAAGCAGCCTACTACAACAACGATAAATTGGAAGGAGAACCAGATGTATTCGTAACCTATTCCAAATTGAATTACAATTGGTTGAAAGCCCCTGCGGAGGGCGTCAAGGACGATTTCTTTTCGGCAAGGTATACGGGTACCCTTGTAGCCAGGCATTCCGGAGAACATACCTTTGAATTAACGACCAAAGACGGTACACGAATGTATATCAATGACGAAATGGTCATTGACCAATGGAAGTATCGGGCAACTGGAAACAACATATACAAGATAAACCTTACAAAGGGCAAGAAATACGACATACGTATTGAATATTACGATGGTTCCAGTACTACCGAGATGCATCTCAGATGTGCGGAACCCGTGCCACCGAACCCTGCTCTTGGTCCCCATATGGCACTCAAGGGAGCCGATGGGAATGCAGTTTATGTAACCTTCGCCACTGAGGATCAGGAAAAGGTGAAGATGAAGGTGGGCACTTCCTTAATCGATATTGCGCAGGCACGGGCAAATATGGAAAAAGAATTCCCCCATTTTGATTTTAACAGAGCAGTAGCCAATAGCGCCGATGTTTGGGAGAAGGAATTGAATGGGATTCAAGTAGAAGGCGCCGATAATGATAAGGCGATTTTCTACACGGCATTGACCAAATGCTTTGTAAATCCTCGCAACTTGAGCGAAGGAGGTAGATATTTTAGCCCGTTTGACTTCCAAATACATGAAGGGGTCATGTATACTGATCTATCGCTCTGGGATACGTTCCGTTCCCTGCACCCGTTATGGGTTATTTTAAAACCCCAGGAAACTACCGATATCATAAATGGAATGTTGAATACATACCAACAAGGAGGTTGGCTTCCCAAATGGCCCAATCCCTGGTACCGTAGCATTATGATGGGCACCCATGCCGATGCCGTTATTGCCGATGCCTATATAAAAGGAATTCGCGGTTTTGATACGGACTTGGCCTTTGAGGCCATGTTAAAGAATGCCACTGAAAAAGGGAACCGTGGTTTTTCGGGTCGGGTAGGTATTGAGTATTTCAATGAGATAGGTTATGTACCCACGGATATTTTTGGATTTTATGGAGAACCTGTAGCAAGGACTCTGGAGTTTTCCTATGATGATTATTGTATTGCCCAAATGGCCAAAGCTTTGGGTAAGCATGATTATTTTGAGGACTTTATCCAACGATCCAAACGATATATCAATGTCCTGGATAAGGAAACCGGTCTAATTCGAGGGAAAAAACAGAATGGGGAGTGGTTGCCACCATTTGACAAAAGTATTAGTGTCTGGGCGCAAGGAACGGACCACGATACCGAGGTGTATTACAGGAACCATACGCTGTTGGTTCCCCATGACATTCCAGGTTTGTCCGATTTTATGGACGGTGATGATAAACTCATCGCATATCTGGACGATTTTTTTGAAAAGGATATGTACTATGTTGGTGACGAATTCTCCATGCATGCACCGTATATGTACAACAGTTTGGGCGCTCCGTGGAGAACACAAAAAGTGGTGCGGGACATGTTGGCCAAATATTTCTTTGATGATGTAGGTGGGTTACCGGGGAATGATGATTGTGGACAGGTATCCTCTTGGTATGTCTTTGGGGCTATGGGTTTTTACCCGGCCTTACCGGGCACCCCGTTCTATGAAATCTGTAGTCCCTTATTCAAAAAGGTTCAGGTAAGCGTTGGCAAGGGAAAGGTGTTTACTGTAGTCGCCAACAACAACTCTAAAGAGAATGCTTACATCCAATCGGCTACCTTAAACGGGGAGCCTTATAATTCAAGTCGATTACATCATGATGCGATTGTCAACGGCAGTGAATTGATCTTTCAAATGGGCCCAGAGCCCAATAAAGAATGGGGTATTCAAAGATGATTTGAGAACTTCAAGTGAGAGGTTCAAAAATAGGGTTCCATAATACCTTTTCTTTAAGACCTATTTAAATCATCTACTAGATCTAAAGCTTTCCTTTAAACGTATTATTTGCCCTTAGGACGAATTTGGCTTCTCAAATGATAGTCCGTTTGTAATTCCAAAACAACAAATGCCCTAAGCCTCACCACCATCCTGCAGCAGTTAACAACAAATATCTGCTATTGATGGCCAAAGCTATTTTCTTTGAGGATAATAACTAACCACGGTATCTATTATCTATGGTTTTGACCGCTGTCATATGAACTTGTTTAAAAGGTACTCCTCATTACTACTACTGCTTTTTGCTTGCAATTTTATATACGCTCAGCTGAGTGACCTTCATTATTTGCCCCCGTTAAAGCAAGGTCAAAACAATCAAGGTATCAGAGATCAAGCAATATATCTCTCAACCCCGGAGCCCACAACCTTTACGGTAAACGCCTATCGAGGTACCAATCCAACCCCTATAGCTTCTTTTAATATTTCTAATGTAAGTCCTGCAGTATGGACCTTAGGGGATGGGGATAACAATATTACTTTGGTCAATAATGCCAATACCGGTGTGGTACTTACCAATAGTGGACTGCGCTTTGAGTCCCCAAGCGGAAATAGGTTCTATGTAAATTATAGAGGTAACTCCAATGCCCAGGCTGCTTCATTGACCGCAAAAGGAAGACAGGCCTTGGGAACCCGCTTTAAATGGGGAGGGGTACCCAACCGAGGAGCGCACCCGTCCAAATCCAATACTTTGGGCATTATGGCCACGGAAGACAATACTACGATTAATGTTTTCGGTTATGACCCAGGCTGCGAATTTAGGGTTGGGAATAATAGGGCCGGTATTACGGACAACACCTATACCATAACACTGGATGCCAACGAATCTTTTGTTTTTGAAACCTATATCGGAAATAGTCCTACCCAGGCTCATGAGGATGGGTGGATCGGTGCTTCCATAGTTTCCGATAGGGATATTGTTATTAGCAACGGCTCCATAAACTTTGGAAGACAAGTGGGCGCCAGTAATAGGGATGCAGGTATTGATCAACCTGTCCCCGAAAATCGACTTGGAAAAGAATATGTATTTATTCGAGGTAATGGAAACACCAATGGTTGGACGGAGTTCCCGTTACTTATCGCTACTTCGGATAACACTCAGATTTTTGTGAACGGAAGTACTACCCCCATAGCAACCATTGACAATGGGGAATACTTTGAAGTTCCAAGCGGTAATTATTCATCAAATTCCGTGGGCGCCAATATGTTGGTGCAGACATCCAAGGACGTCTATGCCTATCAGTGTATGGCCGGGGCAAGTCAAGTATACACCCAAGGACTCAATTTTGTTGCGCCTGTAAACTGTTTGTTGCCCGATGTTATGGATAACATTCCGGACATTCGAAGCATGGCCGGGCTCAATGTTACGGGCGGGATGACCATTATCGCCGCCGTGAATACACCGGATGCCAACATTCAGGTTACCGATGGAAATGGCCCGGTAACCCTACCGGCTTCTAACCCTGTAGCAGGTTCCAGCGACTGGAAGACTTTTTTTATTCCCAATCTTAATGGTGATGTGAGCGTACAGTCCACCGGGCCCATGGCTGTTGGATTCTTTGGATATGAGGGCGCCAGAGGTGTAGCCGGATACTTTTCGGGATTTGATACCTTACCTGAGGTAACCCTTGCAATTAGAGGGGGAAGTGGATGTTTTGTAGGGTCTGAACTATATGAGGCAACAAGCAACAATTTTGATGCTTTTCAATGGTATGAGAATGGACAACCTATTCCCGGTGCCAATAGTCCAAGCTATTCACCGCCAGGAGCAGGCGAATACTTCTTAAGGGGCACCAAAGGACCATGTACATATGACAGTAATGCTATACAAGCCCTATACTGTGATCCCGATGTTGTTTTGGATAAGACTGTGGACAAGGCTGAAATCATGGAGGGGGAAACCGCTACGTTTACCATTCGGGTTCAAAACTGGGGCCTTGCCCCTTTGACCAACCTACGAATTACGGATAATATTCCAACAGGACTTAGCCTGGTCAACGCTTTCACCATTTCCGGAAGTTGGAGTGGCAACACTTGGAATATCGGAACCTTAAATGGGGGTGAAGTAGCTGAATTGGAACTTGAGGTGCGTGCCGACGAGATAGATGTGCTCCCGTTATTAAGTCTAATCAATACGGTAACCAATACCCAGGACCAAACGGATGCCAATATAACCCCTGATAATCCAACTGCGCTCCTAACGGTTCATAACGACTTTGATAACGATGGGGTAAACGATATCACCGATCTGGATGATGATAACGACGGTATTTATGATGAGGAAGAGTGTGCAACATTGTTATTTAATATTTCCGATGGGAATACCCACAATAGTGGTCTTATTACGGTTGATAATTATTTAGTACTTGATGTTTTCAGCATAGACAACTCGTTTAACCTGCAAATCAATGGAAATGATATCGCCGGAGAAATTCAATTTCAGGATGGAGCGTCTGGAAATGCGGCTCATTTTATCGATGGTACAGGTTATGGAGAAAACGGCAATCCTGATATTTGGACCTTAACAGGGACACATGGTAGTCCGCTTCTTCGAGTGGTCATTGATCAAGCAGGTCAATTTCAACTTTTTGGCACAAGGTCTTCCAATGGGCCATTGGAGCCTATGGCCTTAACAACCCCGGCCAACATTGTAAATTGGAACCCATCGGGCAATAACAATGTTGCCATCGGCCAAGCGGTAGTAGGTCCAACCAATATGAGAGGAGTACTTTTGACCGCGGGCTGTGATACAGATGCTGATGGTCTTCCTGATCCTTTGGATTTGGATAGCGATGATGATGGTTGCAGTGATGCCAATGAATATTACAAGGACAACAATGCAGATGGCGGTGATGGCGGTGAATTTGGTTCTGGTACTCCGGTTGTGGACCCAAGTGATGGTACCGTAAATGGTGCATCCTATACTAAGGTATTTGCCCCGGAGATTATATTGGCCAACACTTCTGAAGACCTCGGTGGTAGTGATATTAATGGACAAGGTGTAAATCTTGGACAGACATTTCAATATGTACTCCGATTTCAGAACACCGGTGATGATAGTGCCACAAATTATGTCATTAGGGATATACTCCCCAATAATGTAACCTTGGATAACATTGATATATCCAATGCACCGGGCACTACCAATACCTATGACATCAACACAAATACTATTGAATTTCAGGTTCCCGATAACCTTGTGGAAGTCGGCGATCCGGAATATAGTATCCGGATTTCGGTAACCATCTCGGCCAACTGTTCCGATTTTGTGGATGCTTGTTCTTCAGAATTGGAAAATTTGGCATACTCTACTTTTCAAGGGGTCCTAAATCCAACCGTATTTACAGATGAACCGGGAAGCTCTAACTTTCCATGCAACAGCGTTCCAGAGGTTGCAAGCAACAATATTTTGGACGACCTGGCCAATTGTGGCCAGGCCAGAACCGTGCAGTTGTGCGGTAACGATGTTCTTCTTACTGCCGGGTCTGGGTTCGGTACATATACCTGGGCACTCGACAATAATGCCAATGGGCAAATTGACGGTTCGGATACCGTATTAAATGATGGGGATCCCGATAATGATCCCAGCACTTTATTGGTGACGGATATAGGGAATTACATTGTGGAAAAATCGGGTGGTGGAAGTTGTCCGGACTTGACCGAATTGATTACCGTGGAACGATTCGGTACCACTCAGACCAATCCTATAATCGCATATTTCAACCAAGTGAATTCCGATGGCGACTTGGACAATGACCTCAATGGTGAGATCGTAGCCTGTTCCTTGGATGGGGATTTATTGCCAAAGATATTCTTATGTGGCGAAAATGATTCGGCACTTATCCAATTGGGAATTACCGATGCCCAAAGCATTACCTGGCAACAACTTGATGAGGCCAGTTGTTCGGATAACGGTGACGACTGTGCCAATAAGAATTTTGGATGTGCATGGACCGATCTTGCTACCCAAAATAATTTCACGGTAACGGATAGCGGTGAATATCGAGTGGTTATTACGTATCAAAACGGTTGTTTTAGTCGTTTTTACTTCAATGTATTCAAGAACATCTTGGATATCCAGCACACCGCTTCGGATATTCTCTGTAGTACTCCTGGTAACATTAGGGTCACCAATATTGGTGCGGGATATGGATTCCAGTTGGTGAATGCCGCAAATAATGCAGTCGTTGTCCCGTTTTCCAGTAACAATGGACCCAATTTTGATATTGCGGCCAGTGGCTCCTACAAGATCCAGGTTACCCAGTTGGATCCCATTTCCGGCAACCCGATTGATGGGGCCTGTATCTTTGAAACAGAAGACATTGGTATCCTTGAACGGGACTATCAAGTTAACATTACGACTACCCCTACCGATTGTAACACCCTGGGTACAATAGCAATCCAGGCCCTGAACGTTTTACCACAGTACAGTTATGAACTTCGTTTGGACGATGGCAGCAATGGGGGACGAGGAACTTTTGTGGACAGTCATTTGGTATCCGACGACAACACCCACACGTTTACCAATGTTAATGAAGGAAACTATATAGTAATTACTACCACAGTCGATGGCTGTACGGATACCCAAAACATAACCGTTGGTGAAATTCCGGCATTGACCTTAACTGCGGTAACCCGAGAAAACATTACATGCGACCCAGGGATAATAAACCTAACACCCAGTGGGGGAAGTCCAAACCCAGACTATAGGATGGCGGTTTGGAGCAAGGACGGCATAGATCTTTATCCAAGTCCACCTAGTCTTTCCGATATTCCTCCGACCTCGGTACAAACAGCTTCTTCATTTATCTTCAATACTCCTTTGGACGCTGGAGACTATGAATTTGTTGTTTTTGATGATAACGGCTGTCATGCGTTTTCAAATGTGGTTACGATGGAATATTTGGATAGTCCGTCCATTTCAGCTTCACATTCGGCCATTGTCTGTGCGGACGACTCAACGTCTTCCCTTACCGTTTCCGTTACCGGTGGTACTCCCCCATACCAGTATAGTTTGGATGGCGGGGCCAACTACCAGACGGCCGATACATTTCCAAACCTTTCCGCAGGTCTATACACCATCACCGTGATGGATTCCAGTGGAAGTGGCGCTACAGGTTGCGTGGTAAGCTCCGATTATGAAATTGATCAACCGTTTCGATTAACCGCATCGGCAGCCATAGTGGAGGACGCTTCTTGCAATCCAAGCGGGGCATTGGTCAAGATCTTGAATGCCAATGGTGGGCAGGCACCGTATGAATACAGTTTTGATGGAGGAGGTAGTTTTGGAGCGGTAAATGAAAGAAATCTTCTGGCCGGAACCTATCAACTTATGGTTCGGGATGCCTTGGGATGTACCTTTGATATGGACCTCACAGTTCCCACCCCAGTGGTGGATCCCAATTTGTCCTATGCTGTGGAATATGATTGCAACGGTACGGGAACCATTACCATTTCAACATCGAACACTACGGATTTTGACTATACCTATAGCCTAAATGGAACCGAAAATACGCCGTCCGATAATAACGTATTTGCCAATGTAGCTGCTGGAACACAAACCGTTACGGTAGGTTTTTCAAGTAGCATAGCCCCAAATCAAAGTACTTTGTTCTTTGAGGATTTTGGAGCTGGGACGACTACTCAGATCGGTGAAATTGGAGCCGATTATTGTTATGAGCCGCAAGATGGAACATTAACGGCATGTAATCGCGGCCCTGCCGGAATTTTGGTGAACGGTGAATATACGGTTACCAACCGGGTTACCAATCCCGTTCCTTTCTGGACGAGTCCACAAGACCACACAAATCTAACAGATGGTAGGTTCCTGGCCATAGACGTTAGTAACTTCTCTGATACAGGTAACCCACAACTCAATAATATTCTGTGGGCAAGACGGGATATAGAAGTACTCCCAAATGAAGAAATCACATTGAATTTCTGGGCCTATAACCTAATGAATCTTGCAGGGGCAGGTAACAATCCTGAAGTATTGATTGAAATCTTGGATAGTACGGGGGCCATTATTTATAGCGAAGTAGCTCCGGAGATTCCAAAAAATACCAATGATACGGATTGGCATGAACGTACCATAACCTTTGACCCGGGAGCAAATACCGATATCGACGTAGTTTTTAGGACCAATGTTAACAGTAACGACGGTAATGATCTAATTTTGGACGATATTACTGCTTTTCAAGTACCTTCCGTTTGTCCACAAACCCAAGATTTGGCGGTTTTGGTGGAAGCCGACCAGGCCTTTGCCGCCCAGTTGCTGAGTGTTACGCAACCCAGTTGTAGCGGGGTCGCAGACGGTTCCATTCGTTTTGAGGTTTCCAATTTTGATGCCCTGGCCGGTTTTGAGTACTCTTTGGATGGTGGCGCCAATTGGGCGGCTTCATTGACCACACCGGTTACTTCAGCAGCTACCTTGGCTGATGGGAACTATACCATTATGGTCAGAAAGGCAGATGAAACTTCTTGCACGGTAAACTTTCCGGCGACTATAACCGAACCTTCGATTATCACACCAACATTGGGCCTTACCGCCGAGTTTACTTGTTTTAATACGGGTGCTACCTTGGAAGCCTCGGCAACAGGTGGAAGTCCTGGATATGAATATCAGCTTGAGGATACCTTAGGCAATATTCAGGTATCGTATCAAAATAGTCCCATGTTCCCCAACATTGCAGGTGGGGATTACCTTGTTCGAATACGTGATACCAATGGTTGCGATGTATTATTACCATCTGCTCAAGCAGTGACCGTAGCTGTACCCCAAACTATAGCGTTCACAACATCCTTTACCAATTGCTATGATGGTCAGAACAACGCTAGCATAGCGGTCCAAGTTACTTCAGGAAACGGGGATTACACCTTTAGCCTTAATGGGGGAGCACCGATGAGTCCCTCCCTGGCGACTCCTACCGAATATACCTTTACCAATTTGGCAGATGGTATCTATACCATTGAGGTATTCGATATCTATGGCTGTTCTGTTTCAAATGCAGCTACTCCTATCGTTATAAATCCAACGCTATTAGCAAACGTAGATGTTAGGGATGTTACCGATTGTGCGGATGGCAGCATTACAGTTACCCCTACCGGGGGAGATGGTAATTACGTGTACGCATTTTTACCAACGGGATCTACCGTAGCGGATTCTGATTTTGGCCCATTGAACACTTTTACGGTAACCAATGCTACTGCCGGTGATTACGATGTTTATGTAAGGGATAAGAATGGATCCGGTACACCCGATCCGTATTGCCAATATTTGGAGACTATAACCGTGGGCAATACTCCCGCCCTTGTATTTGCGTCTACTCCAACGGATCCAGAATGCCATGATGGTATGGGTTCCATAGACATTTCCATTACCGCCGGAGATGCACCTTTCAGTATTGAGATTGTTGATCTGGACAATGGAGGGGCTTCTGACCAAATCGTAAACGATGTGCTGGCCAACACGTATACATTTTACAATTTAATGCCCGGTGATTATACCATTTCCATTACTGACACCCATGGTTGCCTTGTGACCGATACGCCAGTGACCTTGAATAACCCGGATGAATTGACGGCCACGGTTATAGGGGCCACCCCTGTTAATTGCGGAGGTCCGGCAACGGATTTTGGATTTGATGTAACCGGCTATCCAGCTACAATAGGTACGGTTGAGTTTAGTGATGATGCCGGTGTAACCTGGCAATCCTCCGATCAATTCAGGGGATATATCTCGGGCCAAATCGTTCATCCTTCCCTAAGGACGGTCGATGGTTTTGGAAACACGATCTGTCAAACCGATTTACCTCAATTTATCATCCCATATCCATTGGACAATCTTGACATTACCCTATCTGCTTTGGTAGTGAACTGTAATGAGCTCCAGGTTGTTGTACAAGGCTCCGAGGGCGTGGCGCCCTATCAGTATGCATTTAGTGATGACCCTGCTAATTTTGATCCCAATACTGCTACCTGGTTCCCAGGAGAAAGTACGCATAAGGACGGCACCACAGTACCTGTGGGACATGGTAGGTATGAATGGTTGGGATTGGTTCCCGGTAGAACCTATGTTTTTTATGTCCAGGACAACAATAGCTGTACGAGACAGAGTACCGTAAACGTAAATGATTTGATTACCCAACCTTTGGGAATCACCTCCTCACTTACACCCTCATGCAATGGGAGTAATAATGGTAGCATTACCTATACTATCGTTGAGAATATAGCATCACCAGGCACGGAAATGCAATGGTCATTTTATGACATATCCACGGGAACTCCCGTATTGGAAAGCGACAGTGGCGGAAATGTTCCGTTCTCAGCCCCCCATACATTGACCTTTAATTCTTTGGGAACAGGTAATTATTATATTGAAGTCACCAAAATGGATGGTGCTATCTCTAGTTGTGTCAGTGCATCTGAAAATGAATTGTTGGACGAATTGGATCCAATTACCGGAACTCCAGGTATGTTCCGGGATATCAGTTGTGACCGTCCAGGTTTGATAGAAATCCCCGATATTTCAGGTGGAGGAGGCACCTATTATTATGATGTTTCGGGTCCTGCCCCGTTTACACCAATTACAGGTACACCGGACAATCCCATAGAAATCCCGGCAAATTCGCCTTCTGGATCGTATACGGTTTCGGTAACGGACCAATATGGCTGTTCAATCGCTTTGGGCAGTGTAAACTTAAATCTTTCATCCAATCCGGACATTCACAATATTGAAGTTGATAATTGCGGCCCTCAGGCCAATATTACGGTCACCTCGTTTTCGGCGGCACCTATTCATTATAGTATAGATAATGGAGCGGGTTACACGGACAGCAATGATAATGGTCTGTTCACCAATGTGCCTTTAGGCACTTATACGGCAACAATTTTGGACAGCAACGGTTGTAGTGATACGGATACGGTTACCGTACATCCTAGCCTACAAGCCAATGCCGTTCTGACACAAAATTTGGGATGTGGCCTTGGCAATGAAGCTGAAATCTCGGTAGAGGTCACTAGTGGTTCAGGAAATTATGAATACGAAATAGTCGGTACTGCAAGCACCTTGGTTACAAGGCAGGCCCTAACCGTCCATCCGACCACGGTTTTGATATCAAGTTCAGATACCTACACGGTACATATCTATGACATTGGAGTGAATGGCCCGGAATGTTCCCGATCATTCCCCATTGTAGTAGATCCGGCCATAACACCCAGCATTTCCGTAGATGCCTTTACCGATGCCACCTGCAACGGTGCAAACGACGGTACCTTAACGGTCGCCGCCTCCAACTTGGTGGCCGGCACACACACCATTGAAATCGTTTCGGGAACAGGAGCAGTACTAAGTACCTTCCCCATAAGTGCACCCAATGGAGGCAGTACCGTTACCTTCCAGAATCTTGAGGCCACGGGTCCCGGTATTGACTATACCATTAGGGTAACCTCCCCAAATGGCTGTTTCGACGAGACAACACAAACAATTTCTGAACCGGATGCCATTACCATAAATGCCATTACTCCTGTAGAATATGGATGTTCTTCGGGCAATACGTCCGAAAATGCAAGCCTGACCTTTGCTGGAGCAAATGGTGGATCGGGCAATTACGTGCGATATGAATTCATACGCGATGGAAATCCTGTACAAGATGGAACCAATCCAACTTGGATCGAAACCGATTTTGCGGGAGGCAACTATCTCATCAATGTCTATGACGAAAATGGCTGCGTAGGCAGCACAAACGCAACCATAGCTCCTTTTGATGAAATGGCCACACCCACGATACATGTGAGTCAAGATATTAGCTGCAGCAACACAGGAGAGGAAATCCGTATCGATGTTACGGGAAGTGTAACCAATAGTACCGCCCATCTAGGGAATTACCAATTCAACGTACTATCGGCCGGTACATTCACCCAGGACGCCGTCCATCCAAATGTATTTACCGAGCTGCAGGTTGGTACCCATACTTTTGCAGTTCGAAACATCACAACAGGTTGCGAAATGATTATAGACCATGTTGTTGAAGAGCCCAATACCTTTGATGTGATCGTGGAAAAACTTTCGGATGTAGTATGCTTTGGAACGGATGGCAGTATTCGACTTACCTTGGTCGATGCTATCTATGTAGGTGGGTTTTCATGGAGCATTTTTGACACCAATGGTACACCATCTGACCGTTCCGATGATGGTCCTGCCATTGCCCATGGAAATTCGGCAAATCTGGGCCCGACCGGAGCTATCCCCTTACCCGCCGGAAATTATTTGGCCGAAGTAGTGCAGGATGCCTTTCCGGAATGTAGCCAAATACGGTCCTTTAGTATCACGACACCTCCGGCACTGATAACTCTGGGTTCCATGGATATAACCGATGTAGGATGTAGCAATGATCAGGGTAGTGCCTTAATTGCTCCAACAGGTGGCGTAGGACCTTATACCATAGCGCTGACCCATGTGGGTAGTGGTACAACAACTACCGAAATGTCGGTAAGTAGTCATCTTTTCCAGGGATTGAGTGCGGGGGACTATAATGTAAGCATTACCGATGCACTTACCTGCAATCGAGTATTTAATGCTGCGTTTAACCTAGTTCTACCTAATCCCATTACGGGTACCGTTTCCCATACGACTTTGGTTTGTCAAGGGGATACGGATGCGTCGGTGTCCGTAAGTCTTGATCCGAGAAATGTGACTACTAATTATAGATACGCGCTGCATACCTATAGTGATGACACAGGCAGTACGCTGCTAAGTACATCGGTATCCCAGGGCAATTCTACTTTTACGAATTTGGGTGCAGGTTTCTATAGTATTCTGGTAACCGATGATATGGGCTGTACGTTTGAAACAAATCCTATTGTTGAAATACAGGATCCTACAGATGTGCAAGCACAACTGTTCACCAATCGTGCCCCAAGCTGTCAACTGGAGGCCGAACTACTTTTAGTAGCTTCCGGAGGAACTGGACCGTACGAATGGAGTGAGGACAATAGCAATTTTTATCCTATGAACAATGCCCAGGGAGCGGGCACACATCTATTCGCCAATGTGGCATCAGGTAATGATTACCAATATTATATTAAGGATAGTTTTAACTGTGTTTCTATAATATCCAACGAAATTTCAGTGGATTCCATTGAAGACCTTTCGGTTTCCTTGGATACAGCCGCTGCTAGTGTAAATTGTAATGGCGAAAGCACTGCCGCCCTAAATGCTGAGGCCAATGGTGGATTGGGGAACTACCAATATGCTCTTTTTGATGCCGATTTAAATACCGAAGTTTTACCCAACCAATCCAATGGACTATTTACAGATTTATCCGCGGGCAACTATTACATACGCGTCCAAAGTGGAGATTGCGAGGCAATTTCCCAAGTGGTGCCCATAGCGGAACCGGAATTATTGGTGGTGGATCCGATTATCTCGGAAATTAGCTGTGCCGATGCAAATGATGGAAGTATAGTCTTGAATGTTACGGGAGGGAGCGGAGCATATCAATTTGCGATCTCACCGAACCTAAACCAGTTTGACGATGAGAATAGCTTTGATGAACTGGCTCCAGGGGATTATACCATAATTGTTCAGGATGGGAAGGGTTGTTTTGAGCTCGTAGAGTTTTCATTGACCCCACCTGATGCCTTGGCCGTTACCTATACCGTATCCGATGAGATATGTTATCAAAGCAATGATGGAACCATAGCTCTGGAAATCACCGGAGGAACAGCACCTTATTCTACAAGTCTGAACAGTAATGAAGATACGGACTTTGCCCAAGATGTATTGGATTATAGCGGACTCCCCAGTGGAAATCATATCCTTTTCATAAGGGATGCCAATGGATGTGAAATTACCGAGGTATTCCAAGTACAGAGTGGTGTTAATCTGGCCGGTGAGGCTTTGGTTCAATACGAATGTGACCCTCAAGGGGCTACCTCTAATTCCGCGCAGATCGTTTTTGAGGACCCAAATATTTCCAATGACGTACTTTATGGCTTGGATACTGATGACCCTCAGGAAATGCAATTGGACCCTAATTTTGAAAACCTGACTGGTGGACCTCATGTCATAACCGTAGTCCATAGTAATGGATGTTCCACAACCTTTCCGTTCGAAATTACCATTTTTGACCCATTGGAATTGCAACTGAGCGAAGGCGATATTAACCAAATAAGTGCCGAGGCCCAAGGTGGATCAGGGAATTATACCTTTGTTTTCAACGATGAACCCACTACATCGGATCAGGAATACTATATTCGAGAGACCGGCACCTATGTGGTAACCGTAACCGATGAGAACGGATGTAGTATCACTCAGGAAATCTTTATGGAATTCATAGATATTGAAATTCCAAATTTCTTTACTCCGGATGGAGATGGTAACAATGATTCCTGGGCCCCAAGAAACATAGAACAATATCCCAATATTTTCATAAAGATATTTGACCGCTACGGAAGGAATATTTTTCAATTTGAAGGCAATCAAGACAGTTGGGATGGACAGTACAAATTCAATGGTCTACCTACGGGGGACTACTGGTACATAATTAAACTTAATGGTATTCAAGACGAGCGTGAGTTCGTAGGTAGTTTCACGCTGTATCGTTAAAACTAAAATGTCTGTTTTTCCGGATGTGGTTAAAAAAAAAGCATCTTTTTCTTCTTTTTGGGTTGTTGGGATTCATTTCCTATGGGCAGCTCAGTGACTTGCATTATTTGCCGCCGCTCAAACAAGGCCAGAATAACGGCGCTATTCAACAGCAAGCGGTTTACCTATCCACACCGGAGACCACTTCATTCACGGTCAATGTCTATCAAGGTACCAATGCCACGCCGGTTACTTCCTTTTCGATTTCCAACACGAGTCCGGCCACATACAATCTCGGTAACGGGGACAACAATGTAACCTTGGTAAACAATACCAATACAGGTGTAGTATTGACCAATAGTGGATTGCGTTTTGAAGCTCCTGGGGGCAACAACTTCTATGTAAATTATAGGGGTAGATCAGGTTCCCAAGCAGCTTCGTTGACTTCCAAAGGAAGGGCCGCCTTGGGCACAAGCTTCAAATGGGGCGGCGTTCCCAATCTGGGCAGCCATGTTTCAAAATCCAATACTTTGGGAATCATGGCCACCGAGAACAACACTACGATCGATGTTTTTGGATATGACCCCGGTTGTGAATTTCGGGTAGGGTCTAATGTTGCCGGAATTACTGCGGATACCTATCAAATTGTTTTGGACGCCAATGAATCCTTTGTCTTTGAAACCTATATTGGCAATTCCCCAACCCCGGCCCATGAAGATGGTTGGATCGGCGCCTCGATCGTTTCCGACAAGAATATTGTTATCAGTAACGGCTCATTGAATTACGGGCGACAAGCAGGGGCGAGTAACCGGGATGCCGGTATAGACCAACCCGTACCCGAGAATAGTCTCGGCAGGGAATATGTATTTGTTAGGGGAAATGGAGGATCCGGTGGAGAGACTGAATTTCCGCTGATTATTGCTACTCAAGATAATACGGAAATCTACGTAAACGGATCTGCCACACCTATAGCGACCATTAATAATGGTGACTATCTGGAGATACCTAGTAGCAACTATTCATCCAACTCGGTAGGGGCCAATATGTATGTGCAGACCTCAGAGGATGTTTATGCGTACCAATGTATGGCGGGTTCAAGCCAGGTGTATACCCAAGGTTTGAATTTTGTGGCACCAGTAAATTGCCTTCTGCCGGACACCATGGACAATATTCCCAATATCAGGGATGCAGCAGGTATAAATGTTTCCGGTGGTGTAACCATAATTGCATCGACTACAACACCCAATAGCAACATTATTGTAACAGATGGTAATGGTACCGTTACGCTACCTTCTTCGAACACGGTAGCCGGGACCTCCGATTGGAAGACTTTCTATGTTCCCAATTTGACCGGAGATGTAAGTGTTCAATCTTCGGGCCCTATTGCGGTGGGTTTTTTTGGTTTTAATGGTGCTAGGGGATTGGCGGGTTATTTCTCAGGCTTTGATACCTTGCCCAATGTAAATCTCCAAATAAGCGGAAGCAATTGTCTGCCAGGGTCTACTTTGGAGGTATCCGGCGGGGAAGTCTTCGATGCCTATCAATGGTATGGCAATAGTGTCTTGATTCCAGGAGCTACGTCACCTACGTATTTGGCTACGTCTGCAGGGGAGTATTTTCTTAGGGTTACCAAGGGCTCCTGTAGCTATGACTCCAACGCGATTCAAGTATATTACTGTGATCCCGACATTGTTTTGGACAAAACAACTACAGATCTGGTCGTTAATGATGGCGATTTGGTGTCCTTTGATATAACAGTCGAAAGTTTGGGTTTTGATGCGTTGACAAATCTTCAGATTACGGATGTATTGCCCAACGGGCTGGATTTTGTTTCCGCTACGGTTTCCAAGGGATCATTTAGCTATCCCAATTGGAACATAGGTACAATGGTAGGAGGGGAGGTAGCTACCATGACCCTTGTGGCCAGGGCATACATCACAAATATTCATCTTTCCTCCATGACCTATACCAACACCATAACGAATACCCAGGATCAAACGGATTCCAACACAACAGCGGACAATCCTTCCGTGGACGTACAGGTTAATCTCATACCCCCAACGAACGTAATCACCAACAGGAGAATTACCTTTAGGGTAAACAGAAACTGAATCAAAAATTTGGCTGGATTTGAGATTCCCTGGCGTTTCCAATGACCATATTTGAGTAAATTTTTGCCGCATCCTCGTTCAAGAGTGCATTGGTAGATACCAAATGCTAAACTGGCTTTGTACCCTTATCAAGAAAAGATGTAAATATTTCAATTTTGGCCCCTGGTTTCCTTGCGTATCTTTTGGGTAAGAATTAGTTTCCCCATAAATTTCAATATAGTATGGCTATGATAGTAAAATGGGAGGGCGTTATGCCCGCGATAACTACTAAATTCACGGAGCACGATGAATTGGATTTAAAAATGTTCAATAAGAACATTGAAGCCCAAATAGATGCGGGTGTGCATGGCATTGTTCTGGGAGGATCTTTGGGGGAGGCCAGCACGCTTGTAGAAAATGAAAAGGAGGTTTTGATAAAGGAGACCTTAGAAGCCGTTTCCGGCAGTATACCGGTAGTGATGACCATAGCCGAGCAGGCTACCAAGGCGGCCATAACCGCGGCCCAAAATGCGGAAAGGCACGGAGCGGACGGTCTAATGGTCCTTCCGCCCATGCGCTATAAGGCCACGGATCGTGAAACTGTGATTTATTTTAAGGAAGTGGCCCAAAACACTGGCTTGCCTATTATGATCTACAATAACCCGGTAGATTATAAGATCGAGGTGACCTGTAATATGTTCGAAGAATTGTTGGAGCTTAAAAATATAGGAGCGGTAAAGGAGTCAACCCGGGATATTATCAATATCGGTAGGTTGCGCAATAGATTTGGAGAACGTTTAAAAATTCTCACCGGCGTAGATCCATTGGCCTTGGAAAGCCTTTTACTGGGGGCGGATGGATGGGTAGCCGGATTGGTATGTGCCTTCCCTTCGGAGACTGTGGCTATTTACGAGCTGGCCAAAGCAGGCAAGATTGCGGAGGCTACTCAAATATATCGTTGGTTCCTTCCACTTTTGGAGCTGGACATTAGCCCCCAACTGGTGCAGAACATTAAGTTGGCGGAAGTGGCTACGGGTATTGGTACCGAACATGTAAGGCCCCCAAGACTAAAATTGGAAGGACCGGAAAGGGATCGCGTTCTGCGAATTATAGAAGAGGGACTGCGTACACGACCGGAATTACCGGATTACAGGTCGCTGGCCAAATTCCTCAAATAATTCTCCCATAGATAAATTCTGGACAATACGCTTCCTTTTAGTGTTTGTTTTTTATCTTCGACGGACTGCAAAAATCGTTCACAGAAATAATCAAAAAATAATTATTCATGATAACGGGCAAAAATTATGTGGGTAACGAGCTTTCGGCTAAAGGGGGCATTACTTATAGCACGTTCGACCCAAAATTGAACATACCGACGGAGTGGAATTTTCACGAAGCTACGGATGAGGAAATCAATACCGCCGCGGAGAAGGCAAAATCCGCGTTCAAGGCCTACCGAAATACATCAGGAATACAAAAAGCGGATTTTCTAATTGCGATTGCCGAGGAAATAGAAAACCTTGGAGATGTATTGATACGGGTTTATATACAAGAATCAGGACTTCCCGAAGGTCGTGCAAAAGGTGAACGGGGCCGAACCATGGGACAATTACGGGCCTTTGCCGACTTGTTGAAAGAAGGTTCCTGGGTAGACGCTACCATAGATACCGCGCAGCCGGAGCGTCAGCCTTTACCCAAAACGGATATTCGAAAAATGCTGGTTCCTAAAGGTCCCATCGTTGTTTTTGGATCTAGTAATTTTCCATTGGCCTTTTCAACGGCCGGTGGGGATACGGCCAGCGCGTTGGCAGCGGGGTGCCCTGTCATTGTAAAAAGTCACCCCATGCATGCAGGTACCGGAGAACTGGTGGCCTCGGCCATTATTCGTGCAGTTGAACGCACAGGAATGCCAGATGGTGTCTTTTCCAATCTGAATAGTAGTGGAATTGAAGTGGGCCAAAAGTTGGTGATGCACCCTAATGTTAAAGGTGTTGGCTTTACGGGTAGTATCCGGGGTGGAACCGCATTGTACCAATTGGCCAATGAGCGTAAGGAACCTATACCGGTTTTTGCGGAAATGGGTAGTATTAATCCCGTCGTGGCACTACCCGGGGCATTAGGGGAAAACGGCGGACTTTGGGCAAAAAGTTACGCGGGCTCCATTACCTTGGGAGCGGGACAATTTTGCACCAATCCTGGATTACTTCTGGGAATCAAGGGTAATGAATTGGATGCTTTTGCTTCCATTTTGGGAAAGGAGATAGAAAAAATTGAACCGGGCTGCATGCTGCATCCGAACATTTATAGTGGATATGAAAAAGGAAAAGAAGAGCTCTCTTCCCAGTCCGAAACGCAGATTGTAGCTTCCATTGATACAGAAGCACCGCCTAATTATGGAAAGCAGCGGATATTGATGGTAGATGGTTCGGATTTTATGGCCAATCCCAAATTACATCAGGAGGTTTTTGGACCATTCTCTATTTTGGTACAATGTGAGGATATAAATGAACTGGAAAAGGTAATAGATCAATTGGAAGGCCAATTGACCGGGACTATTTTAGGAAATGAGGAGGAACTGCAAAGCTACGGCCCCATTGCCGAAGCTTTGCGGAATAGGGTAGGGCGCCTAATTTTTAATGGTGTCCCTACCGGTGTTGAAGTCTGTCCTTCCATGCAGCATGGCGGGCCCTTTCCGGCGAGTACGGATAGCCGTTTTACTTCGGTCGGGACCTCGGCCATTCTACGTTGGGTGAGACCTGTTTCGTATCAGAATTGGCCGCAACAGGCCTTGCCTGATGCTTTAAAGGATGATAATCCTTTGGATATCATGAGATTGGTAAATGGAAGGCATACCACTTCAAAAATTTGACGATTTACAAGGTATCCTTATCTTTTTGAAAATAGACCAAGGTGAGGAACCAAATCATCCTTTGGATACAATGGTCCAATGAATTTTTACTAGCTTCAATATGTCCGTACACAAATTTAACTGTATCGATGCCCATACCTGTGGAAATCCGGTAAGATTGGTAAAGACAGGAGGTCCGGAACTAAAGGGCTCCAATATGGCGGAAAAGCGGCAATACTTCATAAAGGAATATGATTGGATTCGTAGGGGACTTATGTTCGAGCCTCGTGGCCATGATATGATGAGTGGAAGCATCTTATACCCACCTTCGGATCCTAATAATGATTTGGGTATCCTTTTTATTGAAACGAGCGGCTGTTTGCCCATGTGCGGGCACGGTACCATCGGTAGCATCACCATAGCGATCGAGGAAGGTATTATTACACCAAAAGTGCCGGGACGGATACGTATGGAAACACCCGCCGGTTTGGTTGAGGTAGAGTATGGTTTAGGGAGCAATAAAGTGGAATGGGTAAAGCTCACCAATGTAAAGTCCTATCTCGCAGCTTCGGAACTTTTTGTGCGTTGTAGTTCATTGGGAGAATTAAGATTTGATGTGGCTTATGGTGGTAACTTCTATGCTATTTTTGATGTACAGCCCAATTTTTCGGGCCTACAGGATTTTTCGGCCAGTGAATTGATCGGGTTTAGCCAGGAAATCCGTGAGAAAATCAATCTTAAATATCCTGATCGGTTCATTCATCCGGAAGACGATACAATTAGGGATGTAAGTCATATCATGTGGTCGGGGGACACCCTATCATCGGATGCCACCGCGCGTAACGCAGTATTTTATGGGGATAAGGCCATTGACCGATCACCATGTGGAACGGGTACTTCAGCACGGATGGCCCAGTGGTATGCTAAGGGAAAGTTGTCTGTTGGGGACAAATTTGTTCATGAGAGTTTTATAGGATCCAAATTCGAGGGAAGGGTCGAGAAAGAGACAAAACTATCGGGAGAAACTGCAATTGTACCCAGTATAAAGGGATGGGCCAGGATTTATGGATACAATACCATAACCATTGACGAGGACGATCCCTATGCCCATGGGTTTCAGGTAATTTAATATGGGAAAAAAGATCATAATTATAGGAGGCGGTATAATCGGATTAAGCTCCGCTTATTTTTTGAGCAAGTCGGGCCATGAGGTTACCGTAATCGATAAATCCGATATCAGTTCCGGAGCTTCCTTTGTAAATGCAGGGTATTTAACACCTAGTCATATTGTCCCCTTGGCGGCACCAGGTGTTTTGATGCAAGGACTGAAATGGATGATGGACTCTTCTAGCCCCTTGTACATCAAACCCCGCTGGGACCTGGATTTCTTAAAATGGTCCTGGTATTTCCACAGGTCTTCGACCAAGGCCAAAGTGGAAAAGGCCATTCCTGTCATTAAGGAAATCAATCTTTTGAGTAGGGAACTTTTTCAGGATATCAAGACCTCAGGAGACTTGGGTGATTTTCAGTTGGAACGCCAAGGACTACTAATGCTATACCAAACAGAGGCGGCTCAGGAACATGAACTTGCTGTCGCGAAGAAGGCCGAACAACTGGGGCTGGAGGTTTCCGAGGTGGATTCCTCGGGACTTGAGCGACTGCAACCTGAAGTAAAGATTAATGCTCAAGGAGCGATTTACTATGAATGCGATGGACACACCACCCCCAACGAGTTCATGCCCAAAATGGTAGCATATCTACAGCGTGTTGGTGTAAGATTTAAGATTAATGAAGAGGTACGGGACTTGACCATAGAAGGAGGCAAAATAACCGAAGTACAGACCTCAAGAAACGCTTACCAGGGCGATGAAATTGTTTTGGCCGCAGGGTCGTGGAGTGGTAGAATCGCCAAAAAATTGGGAAAGATAGTACCACTACAGGCGGGTAAGGGATATAGTATTAATGTATCCAGGGATACAGGAATTACCCTGCCGGCCATTCTTATGGAGTCCAAAATGGCAGTTACCCCAATGCGTGGATTTACTCGATTTGCGGGGACAATGGAGTTTTCCGGTATAAACCAGATTATTCGTAAGGAGCGGGTTGAGGCTATAGCCAAGGGGGCACAACGGTTTTATCCAGAACTTGAAATAACGGCTGAAGAAAAAAGTGAAGCCAAGATGGGACTACGACCTGTCTCCCCGGATGGGCTGCCCTACATAGGAAGATTCAAAGGCTTCTCCAATCTCATTCTAGCCACTGGCCATGCCATGATGGGATGGAGTTTAGGACCTGCAACAGGCAAATTTGTACAACAACTGATAGATGTGGTAAAACCTGATATGGAGCTTACGCCATTTGCCCCCGATCGAAAATTTAACTGATTCCCCAATTCTTAGCAGGAGGAATCACCAATAATTTTCCACTCCCCGTTGATTCGTTTAAGGACAATCATAAAAGTGCCATTGGCATCCCCAATTTCCCGAGTCAAATGATATTCGCCCATTACCCAATAGGCATCTTCGCTAACCCTTGAAATGTCATGAAGCGTAAATGTAAGTACCCCCGTATGGGCCTTGGTAGGATACCTTTCCTTGTAACTGTCCAACATGGCCTGATAACCATAGCGTATGCCTCCACTCCCAAAGTAGGCTATGGAATCGGACTTTTGGTATCCTTCCATAAAACCTTCGATATCGTGGTTGGACCAGGATTTTGCCTGGATTTCCAAAAGATCCCGGATGGCGGCAATATCTTCTTTTTCCGAGACTTGCTGCTGACATGAAACTTGAGCCAATAGAAAGGCTGCTATCAATAGATTTTTCATATTGTTTTAACTTGATGCATTATTGATGTAAAGTTTGATTTCCCCCAAACCCAATTGCGGAATAAGTGATTACTACATATCCATAAGGGTTGACTTGTTTTTGGCGTTTTCTGTTACAAAACTACCAAAACCTATTTTTTTGATCTTGGCCGGGAAAGTTTTTCTAAAAGTATTGGATATATTAGCGATATACTAATAATACCAACCATGAAACTCTATATGTTATACGTATTGGCCTTTACTTTTTTCACTGTATCCATAGTTCAGGCCCAGCAAAAGACTAAGATTATCTTGGATGCGGATACGGCGAACGAAGTGGATGACCCATTTGCCATAGTTCGTGCCTTTGCCGAGCCTACTTGGGAAATTCAGGCGTTGAACGCCACGCAATGGCAGGCCAGTCAGTGGACTTCCGATCGCAGTATGGAAGAAGGTCATAGAATAAATCAGGTATTGGCCGCATACTTAAAGCCGGAAAACACAAAACTTCTACGGGGAGGCCATCGAAGAATGTATGATTGGGGGGATATGGCCTTGCATTCGGCGGCAACATACAACATTATTAAGGAGGCACATCTTCAAACGGACGGAGAAAAATTAACGATTGTTGCCCTTGGTGCCCTTACCAATGTTGCGTCTGCGGTCTATATCGACCCTACCATCGATTCAAAAATAAAATTGTATTGGTTGGGTACTACTTATGATTTTAAGAACAATATCTCCAAGCGTACCGACTTCAATCCGATGATGGATCCTCAAGCCGCAGAGTTCCTATTGTCCTCTGAAGTAGAAATGCATATTCTTCCCGTTAGTGAGGTAAATCAGATGAAATCCAAGTTTTCGAAAACCAAAGAACTTCTGGAGGGAAAGCACGCCTTGGGAGATTATTTGGTACAACATTGGTTCAATCATGATGACGGAGGAAGGGAAGAACGTGTGCTTTGGGATATTGCCTTGATAGAGGCCATGCTACATCCGGAATGGGTGACCGAAGTAAAAGTAGATGTCTTTGAGAACAAGGATGTATACATTTACAAGGATATTGATAAGGAAAAGTTTCTAAAGGATTGTTTCGATAGTATTGTTGCCAAGTTGGAAAAACTTTGATAGGTCCGAGCATCTTTTTTTGGTATTTGCTGATAAAGAAGTTCTCAGAATCATTTTCAAGTATAGCGATTTTGGGTAGGCCAAGGTACAAGCAAAGTTTGTGGTAAATCTTCAACAAAATAGCTCGGATTTTAAGTCAAATCCATGAAATCTACACATAATGTCGGTCTCTGGCTTGGAATAGTATTGTTTTTGATAGTTCTCGCCTTACCTATTCCACACGGCCTTTCCCTGGAGGGAAAAAGAATGGGGGCAATTGCCCTGTTAATGGTGGTTTGGTGGGTTACGGAGGCCATTCCCATCTACGTTACCGCATTTCTACCTGTGGTACTATTTCCTGTATTGGGAGTATTGGATTCAGCTGAAACTACCAAGGTGTACGGTCATAATTATGTGCTTATGTTATTGGGGGCCTTTATTTTGGCCAAAGGAATCGAAAAACAAAATCTTCATAGAAGAATAGCATTACGCATTATCGGTCTTTTAGGCACGGACCAACGTCGGATTATTTTAGGTTTTATGGTCGCCACGGCATTTTTGTCCATGTGGATTACCAATATGGCCGTGGTTCTCATTATGTTGCCCATTGCTTCATCACTCATTGAAAGTCAAAGGGGAAATGATATTAGGAATTTTGGATTGGCCCTCCTGTTGGGGATTGCCTATGCCGCAAGTATTGGGGGAACCGGTACCCTTATTGGAACACCGCCCAACTTGGTTTTTGCGGGATTACTGGACAAACTATATCCGGGTGCACCCGAAATTGGTTTTGTGGACTGGATGAAAATAGCCTTGCCCATGGTGGTTATCTTTATTCCAGTTATTTGGATTTATCTGGTTTTTTTTATGGGAATACAAAGGGATGCAAAATTGATCAACTTCAAGCTTGCTAATGAAATAAGTCGCCTAGGAGCAATGGGGCCAGGAGAAAAGAGAGTATTGATAATTTTTCTGCTCACTGCCCTGGGTTGGGTTTTTAGAAAAGACTTGATTATGGGCGACTTTGTCCTTCCAGGATGGGGCGATCTTCTGGGAGTGGCAGATTATGTTCATGATAGTACGGTGGCTCTTTTTGGTGCTATCCTTCTGTTTTTGATTGGTGATGGAAAAGGAAAGAAATTAATGGATTGGAAAACTGCGTGCAATGTACCCTGGGGAGTGGCCATGTTCTTGGGAGGTGGCTTGGCCTTGGGTTCAGGGTTTAAAAGCACCGGTCTGGCAGAATGGATGGGCGGCTCTTTTTTGGTCATAGGAAACTTCCCGGAATTCTTCATCCTATTAGGTATCGTTGCCCTGATTATATTTATTACGGAAGTAAACTCCAATACCGCTACCGCTACGATATTTCTACCCGTTTTGGCCGCAATGGGAGTGGCAGCCAGTATAAATCCACTTTTGGTCATGGTCCCTGCTACCTTTGCGTGCTCCTTTGCGTTTATGATGCCTTCCGGTACGGGTACGAATACCGTAATCTTTGCAAGTGGCCGGATTAGGGTAGCGGATATGGCAAGAACGGGTTTTTGGCTAAACCTAATTTGTATTGTATTACTTCCTTTATTACTCTACTTTATCATATTGCCCACTATGGGCATTACGGCCGAACTCCCAATTTGGGCAAAATAAGTACCTTGGATCCAATCCAAAGTAACGGGACTATTAAGAGTGCTAGCGCTAATTCTCAAATTGATCAGGATGTGGATGCTCCCAATCACCGCGATATGGTCTTTGTAGTAGTGCAGTGGCTTCCGGGTCATTGACCACGATTCTTTTTTCAGGGTCGTACACCAAGGGTCTTTTCAGCTCCATGGCCATATTGGCAAGGATGCAGCTGGCCGTGGAAATGTGTCCGTCCAAAACATCGGCCACGGGTAACGTACCTTTATCGATGGCGGATAGCCAATCCTTCATGTGCCATCGGGTAGCCGGGGCCGCATTCAATTCAATATCCTTTTCTGTTACGTCCTCCGGGTACTTTTCCTTCTCGTACAGCACATCAAAATGTATGGGTTCTCCATCGCCGTAGGGGATAAAATCCGCTTGCATGGTGCTTCCGGCCAAAGTTCCTTTGTCCCCGTACAATTTAAATGACCAAGGATATTCGGGATCTGCCGGACTTCCCCAGGAACGATGCTGCCAAACACAGTTAAGGCCGTCATATTCAAATACGGCACTCTGGGTATCCGCTATATTGGATTTCCCATCTTTTTGGACATAAATACCCCCGGTAGAGCTAATTTTTTTGGGCCAGCCCAGATCTAGCATCCAACGGACCGTATCCAACATATGGACACACATATCTCCCATAATGCCATTACCGTATTCCATGAAGGTACGCCACCAGCGTTTGTGGGGCAGGCCATCGTACGGGCGCAAAGGGGCCGGGCCTGTCCACATTTCATAATCGAAAAAATCGGGTACTTCCTGTACAGGTGGGTTACCATTGGCCCTCATGTGAAAATAACAACACATTTCCACATGGGATATTTTACCTAGCAACCCCGCTTCGACAACACGTTCTTTTGCATCGATCAAATGAGGGGTGCTTTTGCGCTGGGTACCGATTTGGACCACTCGATTGTATTTTCTTGCCGCTGCTACAAGAGCCTCCCCTTCGATTACATCAACACTTATAGGCTTTTGCAAATATACATGTGCGCCGGATTTCATGGCTTCAATACCATGTAGGGCATGCCAATGATCGGGGCTTCCCACAAGGACTAGGTCCAAATCCTTTTTTGCAAGCATTTTACGAAAATCAGTGTAGAGTTTAGGTTTTTTACCCGATTTCTGCCGTTGGCTTACTAATTCCGCAGCCTCCGTAAGCAAGTTGTTATCCGGATCACACAGGGAAACCACTTCTACAGGGGCCACTTGGATCAAACGAAAAAGATCACTTTTTCCGTACCATCCCGTTCCTATGAGTCCCACACGGACTGGCTTTTCCTTATTCATTAGATCAAAACCATAAACCCCGAAAGATGAGAGCACCATGGCCGCCGTTGTACCTTTAAGAAATTGTCTTCTTTTAATGTTTGGATCCTTGTTTGTCATTGTATTGATTATCTGTGGGTACTAAAGATATTGAAATCATTTTAGAAAATATAATGTTAACAATTTGTGCCAAATAAGTATATTTAGTAACAATTGTGCTAAACCATGTAATTATGAAGGCCAAACTTTTTTCACTACTGATTTTGGTGTCATGGACCCACTTATTAAAAGCTGAGGTTACACTTCCGGATATCTTCTCGGACAATATGGTGCTCCAGCGAAATACCGAGGTGAGTTTCTGGGGATGGGGTAATATTAACGAGGAAGTCACGATTACTACGGGATGGGACCAAAAACAATATACGGTGAAAACCCCCTTGGATACCAAGTGGAAGGTTCTTATTACGACTCCGGAAGCAGGCGGTCCCTATGAAATTAGGATTAAGGGAGAGAATGAAATTGTATTGCAGAACGTTTTGGTGGGTGAGGTTTGGCTTTGTTCCGGTCAATCCAATATGGAATGGAGCGCAACGACCAATGCCGGAATCGACAATGCTGAAGAGGAGATTAGAAATGCGGATTACCCGAATATAAGATTGCTGACCATCCCTAAACGCACTTCGAGGTTTCCTCAGGAAAGTGTTCCCGGAAACTGGGAGGTATGTAGCCCGGATACCATGAAGGATTTTAGTGCTGTGGCCTACCTTTTTGCACGTAGGCTTCAAGGTGAATTGAATGTGCCCATAGGACTAATCGATAATGCATGGGGTGGTACTCCTGCCGAGGTTTGGACGCCCGTTTCGGTATTTGAAGGCTATGGAGATCTTAAGGCGGCTGCCGAGGCGGTAAAGGACAATAGGTGGAGTCCTGGTTTTCCCGCCGCCCTTTACAATGCCATGGTCCATCCGATAGTCCCGTTTAAGATTGCCGGTACCTTATGGTATCAAGGAGAATCCAATACGGCCAACCCCAATACATATGCGAAGTTATTTTCCAAAATGGTAGGTTCGTGGCGCGAAGCATGGGGCTATGAGTTTCCATTTTATTATGTGCAAATTGCACCTTACAAATATGGTACCGAAGAAGTAGGAGTTTTGATTCGCGACCAACAGCGAAGAGCATTGGAAATGATTCCTCGCAGCGGAATGGTTGTTACGAGCGATATTGCCACGATAGATGATATTCATCCACCGAATAAGCAAGATGTAGGGCTTCGCTTGGCGAATATTGCCTTAAAGGACCACTATATAAAAATTGAAGGTTCCGTTCATAGTCCGTTGTTTCGTAAAATGGTGATTCAAGGAAGGAGGGTAGAGATTTTCTTTGACAACGCCGAAGGGCTGTTCTCAAAAGGAAAAAAAATTACCCATTTTGAAATGGCCGGTAATGATGGTCAATTTTATCCGGCAAAGGCAATCATTAAGGACGACAAGATAATCTTATCTTCAAAAGAGGTAAAAGCACCGGGTAAGGTCCGTTATGCATGGGACAATATCGCTGAGCCAAACTTGTTCAGCGGAGCAGGCTTGCCGGTCTCCTGTTTTACCAGTGACTAACAATAGTGTTACGTTAACATATCCCTATATTTTAAAACGGAATTTTAATGATTACGAGCTAGTGGATCTTTATGCGGCGACTTTTTTATGTGAACTTTTTTCTTGTACTTCTATTTTTTGCCTTCTCATGTCGGGAAAAGGTCAGGACGCGGTCCGAGGTATATGAGTATACCAATGACTTGGCCAATGAAACAAGCCCATATTTATTACAGCATGCCCACAACCCGGTAAACTGGCGTCCATGGAGCAAGGAAGCCTTGGAAAAGGCCAAAAAGGAGAACAAATTGGTTTTGGTCAGCATAGGATATTCTTCCTGCCATTGGTGCCATGTTATGGAAGAAGAGACATTTGAGGACGAGGAGGTCGCCGAAATAATGAATGAAAACTTTATTAGTATTAAGGTAGATCGGGAAGAGCGCCCGGATATTGACAATATCTACCAAACTTTTGTGCGCTTGATCAATAGTAACTCAGGATGGCCGTTGAACGTAATTACATTACCGAACGGAAAACCGCTCTACGGTAATACCTATCACACAAAAGATCAATGGAAGCAGGTCTTGTCCAAGGTAACTGTTATGTATAAAAACAACCCTGAAAAAGCCGCCGAGTATTCAGATATGGTGGCTCGAGGGATACAAGAAGCCAATTTGATACAACCGACGGCCGACTTTGGGCTATTGAACAAAGAGGCTCTGCAAAAAATTGTGGAAAGTTGGAAATCCTTCTGGGATTTGGAATGGGGCGGTGATCAGGGAGTACAAAAATTCATGATTCCGATAAATCTAAGCTTTTTAATGGATTACGGACTTTTGGTCAAAGACGATTTAGCAAAAGCCCATGTAAAAAATACGTTGGACAAGATAATATCAGGAGGTATTTATGACCATATTGGTGGTGGTTTTTTTCGCTATAGTACTGATTCAAATTGGAAAGCGCCACACTTTGAAAAGATGTTGTATGACAACGCACAAGCCTTAAGTCTTTATTCAAAGGCCTTTACCGTTTATAATGAATTGGAATACAGGAATAGTGTGTTGGAGACCATAGCTTTTTTGGAACGGGAGATGAAGCATCCAGAGGGGGGGTATTACGCTGCCCTGGATGCTGACAGCGAGGGAGAGGAAGGAAAGTTTTATATATGGGGAAAAGAGGAACTTAAATCTGTTTTGAAAAAGGACTTCGAACTATTTGCCAAATATTATAACGTGAAAGCGGAAAATGCTTGGGAGGAGGATACTTATGTGCTGCATATACTTGCCAAGGACTCGGATTTTTCCAAAGAAAATCATATATCAAGGAATGATTTAGATTCTGCAAAAAAATACTGGAAAGAACAACTTATGGAAGCGCGGATGAAAAGGGTTCCTCCGGGTTTGGATGATAAGATCATCACTTCATGGAATGCCCTTTTGATCAATGGCTTTGTGGATGCGTATAAGGCATTTGGTCAGAACAGCCATTTGGAAAAGGCCGAGGCCATATTTAAATTTCTTACGGAAAAGAGTTATCGAAATGGGGAGTTAGTCCATTCCTACAAGAAAGGCGGAAGGCACATCAGTGGTTTTTTGGAAGATTATGCTTTTTTGGCCGATGCATCGCTTAATCTCTATGGTGTAACCTTGGATGAATCATATCTAGATTTTGCAAGAACCTTGATTGAAAAAGTGCAGGACCAATTTTTGGACAAAGTTTCCGGAATGTACCATTTTAACAGGAACGATGAACTCATCGCAAGGATTATCAAAACGGATGATGGGGTGTTGCCATCGCCCAATGCGGTAATGGCGCATAACCTGTTTGCGCTGGGACATATACTTTACGATGCCGATTTTCTGGAAAAATCAAAATCTATGCTTTCTTCTATGATACCGTCCATCGAGGAAAGTGCGGCAAGCTATTCCCAGTGGAATGCCTTGTTGCTCCATAATACCTTCCCGTATTATGAGATTGCCGTGGTTGGCAAAAATGCGACTCCCTTGGTAAGCAATCTGAATCAAAAAAACGTCCCCAATACTTTGGTTGTGGGCAGTGTATCGGAAAGTGACTTCCCTTTGTTCAAAGACAGGTTTAAAGAAAGCAGCACCTTCATTTATGTTTGTCAGAATAGCACTTGTAAACTTCCGGTAAAAACCGTTGAGGAAGCCCTGGCACAGCTACAGGACTTTTGACTATCAAAAAAGACACCCTTGATAGCGTAATCAAGGGCGTCGTTTACAAACTCAAAAAACTAAACATATAAAGGGATGTATTCAATATAGTCCCTTGTTCTTTTCGATGAGAGCCAAAATGTTTTGCACGGAACCATTGGTACTCAATTTGTCTTGAGGGGTATTTTTACAATAGTCCACCAAAATGTCAATAGTGGATGTTGCCACGTGCATTCTAGTATCGGATGAGGCATAATAGATGAAGATACGGCCATCTTCATCCGCAATCCATCCATTGCAGAACAGTACGTTCCCCACATCCCCGTAAATTTCCGTATCGTTGGGAGCCATAAAGTATCCCCCAGGTTGGTATATGACCTTGGTGATATCCTTTAAATCCGTCATGAACATGTAGAGTACATAGCGAAGTCCGGCTGCTGTATTCCGGACCCCGTGTGCCAAGTGCAACCACCCATCCTTGGTTTTTAAAGGCGATGGTCCTTGACCATTCTTAAGCTCATAAACCGTATGGTACTGTTTGTTGTTGATAATGACCTCATCCTTTACTTCAGGGTGGGTCATGTTTTCAATGAAGCCCAAACCGATTCCACCTCCGGAACCAGTCTCAATGAAACCGTCCTGCGGTCTGGTATAAATGGCGTACCGGCCATTTACAAACTCTGGATGAAGGGTTACATTACGCTGCTGTTTGGAATTTGAAATGAGATCTGGCAGCCGTTCCCAATTTTGTAGATCCTTTGATCGAATGATTCCTGCATTGGCTATGGCAGCTGAGGTATCGGTCTCCAAAGCATTGGGATCTTTTCGTTCAGAACAAAAAATGCCGTAAATAAAACCATCTTGGTGCTGTACCAACCGCATATCATAGGCGTTAATGTCCGGATTCTCGTTTTGGGGCAATAAAAACGGTTTGTCCCAAAACTCAAAATTATCCAGTCCATTATCACTTTGCGCAAAGGCAAAAAACGATTTACGGTCATTTCCCTCAACCCGTACCATCAAAAGATATTTCCCCTTCCATTTAATGGCCCCGGCGTTGAAGGCCGCGTTTATACCTATGCGTTCCAGGCCATGTGGGTTGGTTTGTGTATTGAGGTCATACCGCCAGTGTACCGGGGTATGGGCCGCTGTTATAATCGGGTTTTGATATCTGTTATAAATTCCATTATCTTCACTAATGGGCGTATTCCTTTTTTGGATAAGCGTTTTGTGATTTTTCATCAAGGCGTCATAGTTCTTGATTTTTTTTGTTCGGCCAACGGTTATCATAGAGTAGGTATTTTATAGTTGTTGATCTAATTTGTCCCACCATAGTCTCTTAAGCAAGATTCCACATACGGCCAGAAGGGCCAAGCATATCAACAGAGAGCTGTATTCCCTAAGAATCAGGTATAAAGGTATGATGACCAATAATGTTTGGGCGATAACGCCTACAAGCACATTGAACATATCCCTTTTAAAGAGCGTATTTTTTTTGAAATCCGGATCTTCGACCAACACTTTGGTAGCTATGGGTTTCCAAAAGCCCCAAGGGCGTGTTTTCTTATAAAAATCGATAAGTTTTGCCTCATCTGTTGGAGCTCCGGTATAGGTTCCGATAACACAACCTAATGTCGTAATTACAAGTAGTAAGGGGAAAAGGTATAACTCTAAGGTATCTGGAAATACTAAGGGGAAAAGCACGGCCGGAATCAACCCCGATAACATACCCCAAAAATAGCCTTCCCCATTAAAGCGCCACCAGTGCCATTTTAAAATATTGGACACGATGTAACCGCCCCAAAGGGCGGATACTATCCATTGTGTTATAGAATTCACATCCTTTACATAAAAGCCTAGGACAATACTTACGATGACAACGATAATGCCGCTGGCGTAATTCATTCTATTAACCTGCTTGGGCGTGGCATCCTTTTTATTGCGGAGATAGATATCGTTGACCAAATAGGCCTGTGCTGCGTTTAAGGTTCCCGCAAAGGTGCTCATAAAAGCTGCCAAAAGTCCGGCCAACAATAGTCCCATTAACCCTACAGGTACAAATTGATTTATGGCCGATGGTAGAATCTGTTCGAAATCAATAAGGCCACCGCGCTGTAAATCGAGTTGGTCATAAAAAAGAATTCCCAAGATGCCGAATCCACCAATCATCAAATATCGGGTGGGCATAAGGGCCAAGGAGACAAAACCACTCATTTTAGCTGCGTCCTTGGGAGATTTGGTAGAGAGTATCTTTTGCATATCGTAATTGGGCGCGGGTCCGGCAACGCTGGAAAGAATTCCCTTGAAAACACAAAGCATAAAGAAAATGGTGAACAAGGAGAATCCATCGGAAGCTATTTTCTCGTTTACTTCAGAAATGATTCCGGTCCAATCCATATCCAAAGTCCATCCAAAAAATGGATCCATCCAACCTTCGGGCACGGTCAATGTGTGCTCGCCCATGGCCACCCAAGCGATTACGGCAATAGCTATGGAGGAGATGGTCATTATCGTAAACTGAAGTAAATCGGTCCATACTATTCCGGACATGCCACCTAGAACGGAGTAGAACACCGCAAATAGGGTAAAGATGGTTCCGTAAAAGTGGGGGACGAATTTTGGGGCAATGTCAAACGGAATATAGGGGCTGATAACTTCCCAAGGGATAAAGATTTCAACAAACTTGCCCAAACCAATAAATCCATAGGCAAGAAATCCCAAACAGCTAACAATGGCGAATAGGACGACAACGGTATGCGACCATTTGCCCCCTTTGCCCTCACCGAAACGAAAGAAAATCCATTCCGCCCCTGTAGTAACATTAGATCTTCTTAACCATGCCGAAAGGTATATCATTAAAAAGATTTGGTTGAAAACAGGCCAGAGCCAGGGAATCCAGATGCTTTTGAGCCCGTAAACAAAGGTGAGTGTCACCAACCACATTGTCCCTGAAATATCGAACATTCCAGAGGCATTGGACAGCCCCAACATATACCAAGGCAGGGACTTTCCTCCCAAGAGATAATCATCCTTACTTCGTCGGGCTTTCTTTCGTAGGACCAAGCCTATGACAACTGTTGCCAGAAGATAGGCAAGTATTATTATAATATCTATGCCTTTTAGCATATGTTAATGACGTTTTGTTCGATCAGGGACAGATAAAAATTGTTAAAATGATAAATCAAAATATTGATTTTTAAAGTTTTGGCAATATAACGTAACATTTTTAGGCTAAATCTAATTTCAAATCTAAAAAAATTGTTAATATTGCTCTGATAGGATTTTATCATTTGAATGACTAAATCCGGCAAAATAATAGGACAATTCTTGGAAATTCTAAAAAAAATACATCGCGAAATTACTCCGCTATCCAGTTTGGATAGTTTTTTGGTTTTTGACAGGACCAAGGATTTTTTTGATTTCCCGGTCCATTTCCATCCAGAAATGGAACTTAATTTTATTTCAGGAGGAAAAGGAGTACAACGCATAGTTGGGGATAGCATTGAGGAAATTGGGAATATAGAGCTTGTTCTCATTGGTTCTAGCCTATATCATGGATGGGAACAGCACAAGTGTACCCAGAAAAACATCCGTGAGGTTACCGTACAATTTCACGAGGATTTGTTCGATGAGGCTTTTTTGAGAAGGAGTATTATGAAACCTTTAAAGGACTTGTTTGATCGTTCCCTACATGGGGTTTTGTTTTCGGAAGAAACCACCAAGGCAATGGCCCCAAGGATAATAAAAGTATCCAGACTGGGTGGTATCGATTATTTTTTGGAGCTGCTTTCCATTTTATACGATCTTGCCAACTCCCGGAACCAAAGATTACTTTCAACATCGACCATACATCTTGAAAACTTTGAGAATAGCGATAAGATTAAACTGCTTTACGAGTATATCCAAGAGAATTATTCCTCCAAAATTACCCTTTCGGAAGTATCTGAACTACTTAATATGAGCAATGTTTCCTTCAATCGGTTTATCAAGAAAAGAACCGGGAAGACCTTTGTTGAATATTTGAACGATGTCCGGATAGGCTACGCTTCGCGTTGGTTGATTGAAAAAGACCTAAGCATCTCGGAGATTGCTTTTATGTGCGGGTTCAATAGCATTGCTAACTTTAATAGGGTTTTTCGAAAAAGCAAGGGTCGTACACCGACTCAATATCGACAGGATTTTTCAGGGATAAAACGTGTGTTGTAATCAATGCTATGGAGAGGAAACGTCCTAAATATATCATGAGCAATCGTCATCATTTTTTGTCCTTTGCTTCTTATTTTCCATCAAAAAAGAAATCGGTATTCCATCTTTGGAGAAAAGATGTAACTTATACCGCACAAAAATAATTCGTAAACCAATCAGATAAATTACATGATGCAGATTAAAGAATCTTCCGAAGTATATGATGTCATTATCGTAGGTTCTGGAGCAGGTGGTGGAATGGCTACTAAGCAACTCGCTGATGCCGGACTCAATGTCGCTGTTGTTGAAGCCGGCC
Source organism: Ulvibacterium sp. (assembly GCF_028285715.1). GTDB lineage: Bacteria > Bacteroidota > Bacteroidia > Flavobacteriales > Flavobacteriaceae > Ulvibacterium. Next base: position 28,017 of record NZ_JANQOO010000036.1, on the reverse strand, counting down.
CATTTTTTGACCCGGCCGATCCAAAGACAATGACACAGCTTAAATGGCCCTATGAATCCCCGCGTAGGGGTGCCGGAACGGATAGGGCGTTCGGGGAATGGGATATGGCCTACGGAGGATGGGAAATAGAAGGAGAGCCCTATACTAGAGCGGAAGGCACTGAGTTTTATTGGTTTCGTTCGCATATGTTGGGAGGTCGAACCAATCACTGGGGGCGCATTTCATTGCGTTTTGGCCCTAAGGACTTCAAAGGCAAGACCAGGGACGGACATGGTGAGGACTGGCCTATTGGCTATGATGAAGTTAAACCATATTATGACAAGGTAGATAAATTGATTGGTGTTTTTGGAACCAATGAAGGTCTTGAAAATGATCCCGATGGTTTCTTTCTTCCACCACCAAAGCCTAGGCTTCACGAACTGTTTTATATTAAGGGGGCAAAAAAAAGTGGTATTCCCGTCTATCCTTCCCGGATGTCCATGTTGACCAAAAAGATCAATAATGATAGGGGGGTCTGTTTCTATTGTGGACAATGTGGGCGCTCTTGTTCCGTGTATGCAGATTTTTCGGCAGGCAGTTGTTTAATCTTTCCCGCGCAGAAAAACGGGGGCAAGGTCAAGATTTTTGTAAACTCCGTAGTTCGTGAAGTAACCACAAATGAGGAAGGAAAGGCCACTGGAGTATCCTATATCAGCAAGGACGATAGAAAAGAATATAAGTTGAAAGGCAAGGTAGTCGTTTTGGCGGCGTCTGCCTGTAGCTCGGCACGCATTCTATTGAATAGTAAAAGCAAACAGCATCCCAACGGCCTTGGAAACAGTAGTAATGTAGTGGGTAAATACCTCCATGATTCTACCGGGGCAAGCCGTGGAGGCTTTATACCGGCCTTAATGAACCGAAAAGTATCCTACAACGAAGATGGTGTAGGAGGCATGCACGTGTATTCACCATGGTGGGGCGATAACTCCAAATTGGATTTTCCAAGAGGTTACCACATTGAGGTTTGGGGCGGTATGGGACAACCCAATTATGGCTTTGCCATGAACCCAAATGAATTCAATAAGTTTTTTGGACTTCCTGTTGGGGGTTACGGTGAAGGTTTAAGAAAAGATGTAAAGAAGTACTATGGCTCCGTAGTTGGCATGGCGGGACGGGGAGAGGGCATTGCCCGAAAGGAAAACTATTGTGAAATTGATCCCACCACAGTGGATCAGTTCGGTATTCCTGTTTTGAAGTTCAATTATAAATGGTCTGATTTTGAAGTAAAACAGGCCAAGCACATGCAAGATACTTTTGAGGAAATAATACACAACATGGGTGGTGAACCTCTAGGCAATAAACCAGGTGCGGAGAATAATTACGGATTGGAAGCCCCGGGGAGGATAATACATGAAGTAGGCACCACTCGAATGGGGAATAATCCCAAGACATCGGTCACTAATAAGTTCCAGCAACTCCATGATGTGGACAATGTATTTATAGTGGATGCCGGACCATTTGTTTCCCAAGCGGATAAAAACTGTACCTGGACCATCATGGCTTTGTCATGGAGGGCAAGTGATTACATAATAGATCAATTGAAACAACAAAATATTTAAGCATGGATAGGAGAAAAAGTTTACAGACCATTATTCTTGGCGCCGGAGCATCGGCTCTGGCCTTCCATGGCTGCAACACAGAAGGTGCCAAGACTTCCGAAGAAATACCGGCCACCGACGATACCAAATATTTTGGACGGACGCCCGAAGAGCTTAAGCGTATCGACAAGTTGAACGAGGAACAGTTGTTCAACGATCATGAGATGGAGACTATCGCAGTTTTAAGTACGGTTATTTTGCCGCCAAAGGAACCGCATGGTGGTCCTATTGAAGCAGAGGTGCCGGAGTTTATTGAATTTATGGGCAAGGATGTTCCAGAAATGCAGAATACTTTGTTGGGTGGTTTAATGTGGCTGGACCACAAAAGCAATACGGAATTCGGTAGTGAGTTTAAGTCCGCTACCTTGGAGCAGCAGAAACAGATTTTGGATACTATTTGCTTTCATGATATGGAAGTTCCTTTGGACGAACAACCCCTTGAAATTCAATTTTTCCACTTGATGCGAGCATTGACTATGACGGGGTACTATACCTCAAAGGTGGGTATAGCCGATTTGGGATATAAAGGGAACCAGCCTAATGTATGGGACGGTGTACCCCAAGATATTCTGGACCAGCACGGCATGGCCTATGATCCGGAATGGATAGCCAAATGCGTGGATCAAAGTAAGCGTGGGGTACTGGCTGAGTGGGATGATGACGGCAATCTGTTGACCTAGGAAGCGCACACCATTATTTAAATTACGCATCCAACGGGTGCGGCTAACATGCAATGATTCATTATATTGCATATTGGCAAAGGCATGCCATCCCTTAAAAAGGGATTTGAAAAGATTTCCAAAATTTAAAGACCTAGATGAAATGAAACACGTATTGACTTTAATCGGGATATTGGCTTTCGTCATTCCCGTATCGGCGCAGGAGGTAGGCTTGCAATTATATAGCCTTAGGAACCAATTTAAGGAAGATGTCCCTGGCACCCTGAAAATTATTAAGGATTGGGGGATTACCAAAATAGAAGGAGGTGGTACCTATGGTCTTCCCTTGGAGGATTTTAAGAAAATGCTTGCCGAGAACAATTTGGATGTGGTAAGCGTAGGAGCCGGCTTCGGGGATTTGGAAAACAATGTGGATAAGGTAATAGAAAATGCCAAGAATTTCAACGCCAAATACGTCATGTGTGCCTGGGTACCCCACGACGATAACAAATGGGGCTTGGAAGAAACAGAGCATGCCACCCAGGTTTTTAATACTGCCGGCAAAAAATTAAAAGAGCATGGTTTAATATTGGCGTACCATCCGCATGGCTATGAATTTAGGCCTTGGAAGGATGGTACCCTATTTGATTATATGGCTCAAAATGCTACGGATTTCACCTTTGAACTGGATATATACTGGGCACAGCATGGCGGTGCCGATCCCCTCGCTTTGATGAAAAAGTATCCGAACAAGTTCACCTTAATGCATTTAAAGGATATGGCACACGGCGTTAAGGGGAACAATACAGGACATGAGGACGTGGAGACCAATGTAATCCTGGGTCAAGGGCAATTGGATGTTGCGGGAACAGTGGGCGAGGCTAAAAAACTAGGTATTGAATATATGTTCATAGAAGATGAAGCTTCCAAGGTTTTGGAACAGGTACCTGCCAGTCTTGAATATCTTGAGAGCTTGGAAGAGCCGGAAATTGGATTGCAGATATATAGTTTGCGCAATGTATTCCCAACAGATGTATCCGGCACCTTTGCCAAGATTAAAAAATGGGGTATTCATAATCTGGAGGACGGAAACGATGGTACTTATGGCTATACCATGGAAAAGTACAAAGACCTGTTAGCTCAAAATGACTTGAAAATAGTTAGCGTAAGCGCACCTTTTGAGGAACTGCAAGATTCACCCGAAACAGTAATCGAAAGAGCCAAGGAATATGGGGCCAAATACGCCGTTTGTTTTTGGATTCCCCATAAGGATACTATTTTCACCATAAAGGAAACAAAATTGGCGTTAGATGTTTTCAACAAAGCGGGAAAGAAGTTAAAGGATGAAGGTATCACGCTGGCCTATCATCCCCACGGTTATGAGTTTCGTCCCTATGAAGGGGAATTATTGATGGATTATATGATCAAGAATTCCGATTATTTCGATTTTGAAATGGATGTGTACTGGTTTGCACATCCTGGTGAGGATCCCATAGCCTGGTTGCGAAAGTACCCCAAGGAATTCAAATTAATGCATATAAAGGATTGTGAGAAGGGAGTTAAAGGAAATCATAACGGTAAATCCGATGTGGAGACCAATGTGGTTTTGGGTACGGGACAAATTGACATTGCGGCTATTGTCGAAGAAGCTAAAAAAATGGATATCGATTACATTTTCATTGAGGACGAATCTTCCCGTTCGGAAGAACAAATACCTCAAAGTTTTGGTTATTTAGAGGGCTTGGATAAATAAAACTGTATCGCGGATCAGGTGTTTGCCCTTTCCTTTTTAAAGAGAAAGGGCTTTTTATTAAAAGATTAAAGTTAATCGAGTATCAATTTCCTAGATTATGAAAAAACATTCGATCGGAATTTTACTAGCACTCTTTCTTTTAAACTGTACGGAAAGGAAAGAAACTGTTACAACAGAAAAGGAACAAAGCCTTCCCAATATTGTTTGGCTGGTAGCAGAAGACCAGTCCCCTGAACGTTTTGCCATGTACGGGGACAGTACCATTTCCCTCCCTAATCTGGAGAGCTTGGCCTTGGATGGGGTCACCTTTACCAATGCAGTGGCCCCGGTACCGGTCTGTGCCCCGGCACGTAGTGCCATAATTACGGGCATGTACCCGACTACTTTGGGAACGCACAACATGCGTACCTATTCACCCTGGAAGGGCAAGTACAATGAACCCCTTTTGGAGCTTTCAAGCTATTCCCCCATCGTACCACAGGGCACACGAATGTTTACGGAGTACCTGAGAGAGAAAGGATACTATACCGCCAATGGCCCCAAAGAGGATTACAATTTTGAAAGGACCGATGCGGCTTGGGACGAAAGCAGCAATGAAAGACATTGGCGAAAAAGAAAGGGGGAGCAACCCTTCTTTTCGGTATTCAATTTTGGGGTATGTCATGAATCCGGCATTTGGAAGAAAGGCGATAGTACGTTGTATGTTTCTCCTGAATCCGTTTCCGTACCGCCCTATTTTCCGGATACCCGGATTGTTCGGCACGATATCGCCGTAAATTATAGTAATCTTAAACGGATGGACGATCAGGTCGGAGAGATTATTAAAGATCTAAAGGAAGACGGACTTTATGAAAATAGCATTATTTTCTTTTATGGGGATCATGGAGGGCCCTTCCCCAGACATAAACGGGCGTTATACGATACAGGGCTCAAAGTACCCTTGATCATTAAATTTCCAAAAAACAAGAATGGCGGAAGTAAGGATGATCGTTTGATCAGTTTTATCGATTTTGCCCCTACCGTACTTTCCTTGGCGGGTATAGAACCACCCAAGGTGATGCAGGGTGTGGCGCAATTCGGGAAATATGAGGTAACGGATAAACCCCAATATACCTTTCATTCCTCCGATCGTTTCGATGAACTTTATGATAGGCTACGAGCCGTTCGTTCTGCCAGATACAAGTATATCAAGAGCTTCAACACGGAACTTCCACATGCTATTCCGGTGTCTTACCGAGAACAAATGCCATTAATGCAGGAGCTGAATACCTTATATGCTGAAGGTAAGTTGAATGAAGCACAATCACTTTGGTTAAGGGCCCCAAAACCAGAGGAGGAATTGTATGATTTGCAGAACGATCCCTATGAGCTAAATAATTTGGCCGATAATCCGGAATTACAGGATACCTTGAACCATTTAAGAAATGTGCTTGAAGATTGGATGAAAAAGACCAATGATTTAGGCAAGTATCCCGAAAAGGAACTCATTTCCCAATGGCTTCCCAATGGGGAACAATTATCTTTACCACCGCTACAAATGGAAGACCACGGTGATAGCATCCGATTAATTACCAAAAAAACGGATGCTACCATTGTTTGGAAACAGTCCCAGGATTCCATCTGGAATATCTACACCGTCCCATTGCCCAAAAACTTCTCCTTTGAAGCCAAGGCCGAGAGAATTGGATATAAGGACAGTGAAATTTTGACCTATGTCCCCTAGTCATATTGGGGAAAGATGGATACTTCGAAACTCAAAAATGTTTAATGGATAAGGAAAGGGTACCCATATAAGGATTTTGTTATAAAAGCTGATGTACAGTGGGTTAACTCCGTTGTACGCAACCAATGTGTAAATAGATTATCTTAGTGGTATAGTCCCTAAAAGTATAGATCTATGAAAAAGATTGGCATTCTATTTTTCTTACCGTCGTTATTACTTAGCATTGTTTGTTGCGATAACAACGATAATAACGATGGCATCCGGATAGTTGAAGGATCTGGACAAAATAGGCCTGAGCTGCCCGATGCAGCTGATTATGATCTTAATGTGGATACGATTGATGATTTTCAAATTGATTACGTTTTGGGAAGTTGGGATGGTGTTGATGAAAGTGGACAGCTTATATCGGGCTTTCTGGAATCTTTAAATGAAAGTACCGTTCTCGTAAGGTCTGGTGAGAACCCGCCTAACCCAATTCTTTTCAATAGACCTGAGGATACCATTTGGAACGTACCTAGGGAAAATTTTAAGTGGAATGATGATCCCGACCCAATAACAATAACCGAAATTAGGCAGGCGGCGGATGGTATTTGGCCGGACGAATGGAGTGTCAACAGTGAATTCAATACCAATCCCTACTACCTTGGCATTCGGGTAAAAGAGGACGAAGACTTTTTGGTAGGGTGGATAAAATTAGAAATCGACAGAACGACTGGCGAGATTAGTTTTGAGCAGTTTCGATTGGCTGCTGGTGAGTATATAGTTATCCCGGAATAAGATATCTTATTTTTTGCTAAACATCAACAGCCGTACATCAATGGCTTTGTCCCCTGGAATTTCCAAAGCTTTTAAGGTTAAATTGCCCCTACCTTTTTTTAGGGCAATGGTTCCCAATTTCACAGGCTTAAAGTCTTTGACATAGGACTCCATTCTAGGAGTGCGATCATTTTCCATGCCGGTAAGAGGTGGGTCGTGGGCTTCCATAATTTTGGTCGCGATTTTACTGTCGCCGAAGCCGAGCTCAATTGTGGGACCTATATTTTCAGCAGCACAGGTATAATAGAGCGTCACCTCAAATTCACCATCGGCCAATACTTCCACATTCCAGCTAATGGAATCCTTTTCACTCTTCCAATGCGTAAAAAAAGTATTGTTGGGGAACCGGTTGCTACGGGCTATGTGGCCATGGGGAGTACCATCCCTGGCCGGTATTTGTGTAAATTGGTGGTCCGGACTTCCCAAAGTAAAAGGGCGATTATCCTCATCACGTGGAAATTTTGGATTTACCGCTGCCAACCATTCATTTTTTGCCTTGATGAGGGAGTCGGCAATCTTTTGGAACTGTTGGGAAATATCGGTGGTCTGTCCATGGTCGTTTACCATGTCATACAATCGGTTTTCATTATCCAGGCGATATTTTTGGGAGCGGACGCTGGTCTTTCCGGCCCAGTGGTTGTATACCAATCGAGGTTGCCAATTATGGCTTTCCGACCACAATAAAGGGGTAAGGTCCTTACCATCCAATGGCTTTTTGGTCTTTGCATCAAGTCCCACTATGTTGATCAGTGTGGGCAAAATGTCGATAGCACTGGCAATCTCATTGATTTCTTTCCCCTCTGGCAATGAATCCTTCCACTGCACAAAGAAAGGACTTCGTACCCCACCTTCGTCTACCCATCCCTTCTTGCCGCGCATCCCTCCATTCCAACGGAATCCATTAGGGCCATTATCCGTCATATAGATAATTATGGTATTTTTCTCCAAATCCAATTCCTGAAGTCTTTGGGTTATTCTACCTACATTATAATCAATGTTCTCCACCATGGCCAGGGCCGCTTTGGTAAAATCCTGGTCCTCGGCCTCCTCACCGTGATAGGTCATGGCCAGGTCTTTGTTTTCAAACCGGTTCCAGTAGGCATCCGGTACTTGCATTGGGCTATGAGGTGTGTTATAGGGCAGATACAGGAAAAAAGACTCGTTTTCATGTTCTGAGATGAATTCCAATCCCTTGGTGGTCAGATCATCCACCAAAAAGCCTTCGCCTTTGGTAATTTCCCCGTTGTGTTCCAACATCGGACTAAAATAATTGCCCCAATGTCCGGAAGTAAATCCGTAGTAGTCGTCAAACCCCCGGGAGTTGGGATGGTAAGGTGGTTGCATGCCATTGTGCCATTTACCGTAGGCAGCGGTGGCATAACCACCATTTTTTAGGATTTCCGCCAAAGTGGTCTCCCCCAAATTCATACGTTCTCCACCTGCTGATGTATCGAACACCCCTAATCTTGGAAAATGACGACCTGTTAGTAATTCGGCTCGAGTAGGGGAGCAGACCGGTTGTACGTAAAAGTTCTGGAAGGAGACCCCATTTTTGGCAAGTGCATCAATATGGGGGGTGCTGAGGTTGGTATTGCCGCTGCTACTCAGGTCGCCCCAGCCTTGGTCATCCGCTATGATAAGTACAATGTTCGGTCTTTTGTTGTTCAGTTCGGTCGCTGATTCGTTTCTATCCGTTTTACAGCCTATGGTGATAAACAGGCTTAGGGCATAAAGAACTATGGACTTTTTAGGCATGATCAGATTTTAATATCAGGTAGGGAAAATTCAAAACCATTATCGGCGATTACCTGCTTGAACCAGAGGGCTGAATTTTTTGGGGTACGTTCCAAGGTTTTATAATCCACATAGTGAATGCCAAAACGTTTGGAATACCCGAGGGCCCATTCAAAATTGTCCATAAAGGACCAGACGAAATAACCTTTTAGGTTTATTCCTTTCTCCATGGCCTTATGACAGGCGGCAAGATATCCTTCGATATATTCCTTTCGTACCGTATCCTTTACTTCCCCTTTATCCAATTGATCATCCAGGGAGCATCCATTCTCGGTAAGATATAACGGTGGGTTTCCATAACGGTTACTTACCCATTCTACCAGTTCGCGACAGCCCCAAGGTAGGATGGCCCACTGCATAGTGGTCATTTCCCATTTTGGATCGGCGGTGAGCTGTACGTATTGGTCTTCAAAAATTCCCCCATTGCCATAAACCTCATTTTGCACCTCCGCATTGGGATCCACATCGGAAGCATATAGGCCTGTATAGTGATTTAAGCCAAAAAAATCCGAGGAGCCTTTGATCAAGGCGATATCTTCCTCCGTGAACATCGGGAGTCTATCTCCGACCCGCTCTTTCATGACCTGGGGATAGTCCCCAAAATAGATAGGATCGGCAAACCATCCCAAAAAGAATTCCAGGGAGCGTTGGGCGGCATCCTTATCCGCCTTGGAATCGGTCATGGGTTCCCGCCAATCGCAGTTATTGGTGATTCCGATTTGCCCCTTTTGTGTAGGTTGATATTTCTTTCGATACAATTGTACGGCCTTTCCGTGGGCACGAAGCAATTGATGGGCTACCTGGTAGGGTTCGTCCTTGGATTTTCGTCCAGGAGCAAAAACGCCTTCTCCATAACCCAATATGGCCACGACCCAAGGTTCATTAAGGGTAATCCAGTTCTTTACCCGGTCACCAAAATGTTCAAAACAAATCCCGGCATATTGTGCAAAGGAGTCCGCAATTTCAGGATTGAGCCAACCGTCCTTTTCCATTTGTAAAGCTAAAGGTAAGTCCCAATGGTACAGGGTAATCCATGGCGTTATATTATGCTTTAGCAATTCATCAATAAGATTGTTATAAAAGGCTATACCCTTGGGGTTTACATCGCCCTGCCCATCGGGCTGTATCCGACTCCATGATATGGAAAACCGATAAGCTTTGAGCCCCATGTCCGCCATAAGTTGTACGTCCTCTTTGTATCGGTTATAATGATCGCACGCTACATCGGCGGTTTCGCCGTTTTTTGTTCTGCCGGGGGTGTGGGAATGTGCATCCCAGATACTCCAGGACCGGCCATCCTGAGTGGCACCTCCTTCTATTTGATGGCTTGAGGTAGCGGAACCCCAGACAAAATCTTTTGGAAATTCTAGCATATGGTTTTCAATTGGATTCAATCGATTAGATTATAAAAGTCTTTAAAAATGCCCAAAATAACTAATGGAATAACGACATTTTCGAGTATAAAAATGATCTGATGTGCCAACAGGGAATACGAAAATATCCCTATCTTGAGCGATAATACGGCAAACCATAACCAATGCAATACCTCAAATGGCCAAAATTAATTGGCTTTGCTTTAGCCTTTCTTTTTTGTCTAAATTCCTGTAGTAAAAAGAATTCCGGAAATGACTATAGCATTGAAGGCAACCTCAAAAAATGGCAACCGGTTACCATTACTTTTGAAGGACCAAAGGTTTCTGAGACGGATAGCATTAACCCTTTTTTAGACTATAGTCTTATTACACGTTTTATCAATGGAAAGGATACCATCCCTATTCATGGTTTTTTTGCCGCGGATGGCGAGGCCGCACATACCGGAGCGGCCTCCGGAAACAAATGGCAGGTGAAGTTTTCGCCTCCTACTTCGGGTAGTTGGACTTTTGAAACCCAAATGCTCCGTGGAAATGAGATAGCGATTAGGGCCGATGAAACTAACAGTACTCTGTGGACGACTACAGGCACATTTGAAATTGCTGCTGTAGATTCCCTGGCATCGGGATTTTATAAAACAGGTCGTTTGCATTATACCGGAGAGCACTATTTGCGTGAAAGCGAAACGGGAAAGGCCTTTTTGAAAAATGGAGTGGGCAGTCCCGAAAACTTTTTGGCGTATCATGAGTTCGATGGAACGTTTGATAATGGTGGTGCGGCCACACCGACTTTGAATAAAGGTCTGCATGAATATCCAACGCACAGGAGTGATTGGAAAGTCGGCAATCCTACTTGGGGCAACGACCGGGGTAAGGGCATTATTGGGGCGTTGAACTATATGGCTTCCAAGGGAATGAATAGCCTATATTTTCTGGTGATGAACGAGCATGGGGATGGAAACGATGTTTGGCCTTGGATAGCTCCAAAGGAACAGTTACGCTACGATGTGAGTAAGATGGCCCAGTGGGAAAAAGTGTTTACCCATATGGATGGATTGGGCATTGCCATGAACCTTTTTACCCAGGAAACGGAAAACGACACTATTTTGAACAAGGGGGAACTAGGTCTGGAGCGTAAACTCTTTTACAAGGAATTGGTTGCCCGGTTTGGACACCATCTGGGGGTAGTCTGGAATTTGGGGGAAGAGACTAACCGAACAAGCAAACAACTAAAGAGCTATGCCACCTACATTCGTAATTTGGATCCCTATAATCATCCCATAGCCGTACATAACCATGTTCGTGTAACTGGCAAACGTATGGAGGACCGCCCTTTAGATCCCATAAAGGAAACTTTAACGCCCATGTTGGGATATGGGGATTTTGAAATTCCCTCGTTACAGATGTTCGATACCACGGAAGTCCATAAAGAAGTAAGGAAGTGGAGGGATTTATCCGCAAGAAAAAACAGGCCTTGGGTGGTGTTTTTGGATGAGATTGGGCATTGGGATATCGGAGTGACGACGGATACCGCAGCCAATAACAATTATGCCCAGGTGATGCGGACCAGTCTTTGGGGAACCTTAATGGCAGGGGGTGCGGGAACCTCTTGGTATTTTGGAGGCTTGGATATGCCCAACAATGATATGGCGGCAGAGGATTTTAGGGCTCGTAATACATGGTGGGATATCAGTAGTAATGCCAAGAAATTTTTTCAAGACCACCTTCCCTTTTGGGAAATGCAGGGCCATGATGAGTTATTGAGCAATCCAAAGGCCTTTTGCTTTGCCAAAAAAGACGAGATTTATGCGGTATATCTACCCAAGGGTGAGACAACGGAATTGACTCTTGGAGACGGTGCTTTTTCCATTGCTTTTTATGACCCATTGGAAGGAGGTAATTTATATGATAAACAGAACGAAGGCTGGAAAATTACCAAACCCAATAATGTGGAATTGACCGCGTATAATGGCCAAAGCAACAAGGACTGGGTAATTGTTATTGCGCGAAAGTAGTCGCCGGTGGAAAGTCGATGGAACCAATACCGTTACGCTATGTGCCAAGGTATCTTTTCCTCAAATTGGGTTCGGGAATTTTAATATTGGAATTTGTATGAAATTTAAGCCATTTGTCATCTGGTTTGTACCCTTTTTACTTGTTTCCTGTTCCGAAGGAAAAAGTGAAGACCTGTCCATGGTTTTTCCAACGGACAAATGGGAGGAAAGAAGTCCGGAAGCATTGGGGATAGATAGTCAAAAATTTCTGGAAGCCCTGGATTATTTGGCTTCCGAATCCGGGGAGGATGGCTTGGAAGAAGTTTTCATAGTTAGGAAAGGACATGTCATTTACAAGGGAGACAGTATTTATAAAAAGCACAATATCTATTCCTCGAGTAAATCGTTTACCAGTACCGTTCTCGGAATTTTGACAGACAAGGGCATACTATCCGAGGATACCTATGCCAGAGAAATAGATACGGCTATGACAGGGTTATACCCCGAAGTGCAGCTCAAACATTTCTCTAGCATGACTTCCGGCTACAGTGGAAAAGGTTCTACACGCTGGGATGAGGTGAGCGAAGATTGGTCCTGGACACCTTATGCTATAGATACACCTCTCTTTGCCCCAGGAACCCAATATGCCTATTGGGACGAGGCGCAGATGATGTTCGGTCGCTTGCTCACCATGCACACGGGTAAGACCCTAAAGTCCATTTTTGACGAAAACATTGGGCATGCCATAGGTATTGGAGAATACAAATGGAATCCGGAACAAGAAGTAAACGGGGTGGAAATTAACAACGGCTGCACCAATGTAATGATCAATGCGGAACAATTGGCGCGTTTTGGCCATTTGTACTTGAATGAGGGAAATTGGGATGGTAAGCAGTTGTTATCCAAAGAGTGGGTGAAAAAAGCGACCCAAAATCAAGTCTTTACCGACACTGTGGCAGACACTGATCGAAGCCATGTGGATGGACGCGGTTGTTACGGTTACAACTGGTGGGTAAACGGGATGATGCCAACAGGAGAATACCACATGCCAGATGCCCCAAAATCATTATATTACGCCAGTGGTCTCCACAATAATATGTGTTTCGTAATTCCCGAGTGGGATTTGGTCTTTGTCCGTAGGGGAGAGGACGGTAATCCGGCCAAAGGGAAGCCCTTTGTTTACAACGAATTCTTTAAACGGATGGCGTTGGCGATTAAAAAATGATTTCAGATATCAAGTTACCATATACATTCCCGTATGGAATGATTTGTTAGTATAAATAGAATAGTTTGATTTATGTTGAAGTACTTTAAGTACGTGGTTTGGGGTCTTGTGCTGGCTATGGCCTGCAAGCAAAACCCGTCAAAAAAAACAGAGACAGAAGAACCTAAAAAGCAAGAGGTGAATATGGTGGATACCCTTATTCCGGAGCAATCCGTACCTGAAAAAACCTTTCGTTCCTTTGAGGGCTTGGCCGACACTACTTTTGTACGTCTTGCCGATTTTAGCGATGGGTTTGCCTATGATCTCCGTTATGCTACGTCCAACAATTTTCTAAAGGAAAAGGTGTACGACTGCGCGGAATGTTATGTCCGGGCAAAAACGGCCAAGGCGCTATTGGAAGCCAATGCCGATTTTAAGACCCAGGGTGTCAGAATCAAATTTTTTGACTGTTATCGGCCGAATTTCGTACAGTATATGATGTGGAAAATTGTTCCCAATCCACAATATGTGGCCGACCCCAAGAAGGGATCGATTCATAACAAGGGCGGGGCCGTTGATATTACCTTGGAGACATTGGACGGTGAGGAACTGGATATGGGAACCGACTTTGATTTCTTTGGCAAAAAGGCCTATCATGATAACACCGATTTACCCCAGGAAGTTTTGGACAATCGCAAGTTGTTGAAGGAGACTATGGAACGACATGGCTTTTGGGGTATTAGAACGGAGTGGTGGCATTACAATTTGGGGACGGCGTCCAATGATAAGGTAGCTAATTTTAAATGGCCATGTAATGAGTAGAAGCTTAATGTATGGGGTCCTTATCTGTATGGCCAGTATGCTTTGTGCTTCCTGCAAGGATATCTCTACCGAAAATAAAACGCTTCCATCAGGTGAAAAACCCAACGTACTTTTTATAGCTATCGATGACTTGAACGATTGGGTGGGTTGTTTAAAGGGACATCCACAAGTAAAGACCCCACATATAGATCAACTGGCATCGCGAGGCGTTGTATTTACCAACGCCCATACGCAAAGCCCAATTTGTAACCCTTCACGGACCAGTATACTAACGGGGTACAGGCCATCCACAACCGGAGTGTATGGCCTTTCTCCTTCAATTAGGGATGTGCCCGAATTAAAGGACATCGTAACCTTACCGCAATATTTTTCCAAACACGGGTATGTAACCTTTTCCGCTGGAAAAATTTTTCATGGCGGATATGGTCGTCGGAAAACCGATACCGAGTTCGATAGCTTGGGACCTGGATCAAAGGTAAAGACCAAACCACCCTCAAAACTGATTGGGACTACCCCTGGGGGTAATAATCCGTTGATGGATTGGGGCAAATTTCCGCTAAAAGCCGAGGAGACCTCGGACTGGGAAGTGGCCACTTGGGCAGTTGATGTTTTGGAAGGTCGGCCAGAATCTCCCTATTTTTTATCCGTCGGTTTTTTTCTGCCCCATGTGCCTTTATATTCCCCAGAGGAATGGTATCATCTATATCCCAAGGAAAGCCTACAACTTCCTCCCATTTTAGAGAATGATAGGGCAGATACCCCACGGTCCTCCTGGTTCAACCATTGGGATGTTCCCGAACCGCGGTTAAAATGGACCCTTGAAAATGGACAACATAAGAACTTGGTACAAGCCTACCTCGCGGCCATTAGCTTTGTAGATAGCCAGATAGGAAGGGTATTGGATGCGCTTGAGGCGAGCGGACAGGCCGAAAACACGATTGTAGTGCTTTGGTCCGATCATGGATACCACTTGGGGGAAAAGGAAATAACCGGAAAGAATACCCTGTGGGAACGTTCCACAAGGGTGCCCCTGATTTTTGCTGGACCGGGTACTTTGGCAGGCGCGGCATATGACCATCCCGTGGAGCTTCTGGATATTTACCCCACTCTAAATAGCTTATGTGGACTTCCCCCAAAAGAAGATTTGGAGGGCCATAGTTTGTTGCCTCAATTAAAGAATCCGACTACGGAAAGACCCTGGCCGGCCATCACCACCAATAACTGGAACAACCATGGGATACGCACCCGGGATTGGAGGTATATTCGCTATGCCGATGGCAGTGAGGAGCTTTACAATATGAAGGAGGATACCAATGAGTGGGACAACTTGATTGCCGATTCCCAATATAGATATATAGCAGATAGCCTTAGCAAGTGGTTGCCCAAGGTAAATACCCCTCCCTACGTGGGCAATTATTTGAGAATTTTGGAATATAAGGATGGCACTCCGGTTTGGCAAGGAAACAGGATCCTACCGGAAGACCCTATACCTGGATTATAAACAACACTTAAATCATGAGAATACCCTTTTTCATTTCCCTTTTATTTTTAACGCAATTTTGTATGGAAATTCAAGCGCAGGACACTATTATTCCATTATGGCCCAAGGATAGGATTCCCAATCGGATAGAGACCGATGAAAAGGAAATCCATAAACGCAATGGTATCTTAAGGATAAGTAAGGTTCAGGAACCCACACTTGAAGTATATCTACCGGCTCAAAGTAACGCCACGGGGCAGGCGATGCTTATTTTTCCCGGTGGGGGCTACCATATTTTGGCCTACGATTGGGAAGGTACCGATATTGCCAAATTTTTGAACGGAAAAGGGATTGCAGGTATTGTGGTGAAATATCGCTTGCCGACTTCGAAATCCGTTACGGAAAAACATAATGTTCCCCTAATAGATGGGCAGCGGGCCCTGCGTTTGGTACGGAGCAAAGCCGAGGAGTTCCATATAGACCCCAATAAAATCGGGATTATGGGCTTTTCCGCAGGAGGACATGCTGCTTCTACCTTGGGTACCCACTTTAACGAAAAGGTATATGAAGAACTGGACGACGTGGATTCCATCAGTGCCCGACCTGATTTTATGGCCCTTATCTATCCCGTGATTACGTTTACCCAAATGGAAAAGCATTCTGGCTCCCAGAAGGCCTTACTCGGTGAAAATCCTGATCCTGAACTGGAAAAACATTTTTCCAATGAATTACAAGTGACTTCCGAAACCCCAAAAACCCTTTTGGTTCATGCTACGGATGACCTAGGGGTTCCCGTAGAGAATAGCTTGCTCTTTTTCAAGGCATTGAAGGATAAGGGTGTATCGGCGGCAATGCATATTTATCCGGAGGGTGGACATGGATTCTCCTTGGCCAGGGAGAAACCCCATCTAAGGGGTTGGACGGAGCGCCTGTTCGAGTGGATGGAAAGCTTGGAATAGTTTTGGTATTTTTTTTAAGAACATAAGGGCTAATCTGTACAACTTTTATATTTTTGCAATCCAATTTCGGGATGTAGCGCAGCCCGGTAGCGCACACGCCTGGGGGGCGTGGGGTCGCAGGTTCAAATCCTGTCATCCCGACGAACCACTTTTCAAGTGGTATGAAAGCACTGTTAACTGACTGGTTGACAGTGCTTTTCATTTTTAATGAATTCATCCGATATCATCTAATATCAAATAAAAGGTGTAGAGTTCGGTGAATGGATTGGTACGCTAGTTGTGCATAATTTTGGTAGCAGATAAGGCTATTTAAGGTCGTCTTTGTAAACAAATTTTGTTCAATCCAAAAGACACGTATCATGCGCAACAACAGCACTTTAGCAGTACTCATTTTTACAAGGGATATTAACTGCAATCCTGAAAAGCTTACTATTTATGCCCGCATAACCGTAGACCGAA
Source organism: Ulvibacterium sp. (assembly GCF_028285715.1). Taxonomy (GTDB): domain Bacteria; phylum Bacteroidota; class Bacteroidia; order Flavobacteriales; family Flavobacteriaceae; genus Ulvibacterium. The sequence continues at coordinate 11,347 of NZ_JANQOO010000036.1, read as the reverse complement.
AACGTGCGGAGATCAGTTTGAAGCGGTATACATCGGTGAATGTTTGGGACGTTTCCAGGGGAAGGGTAATAGGGACCACCCAAAAAGCCCGTATGCTCAATAGCTATCTTGACGAGGTCTATGTGCAAATAATGGAGGCTCATAAGCAACTGCTCCAAGAAGGCAAGTTGATTACCGCACAGGCGATCAAGGCCCGTTTCCTTGGACAGGACGACCAACATAAGACCTTAAAGGAATTGGTTGCCTATCACAATACGAATATGGATTCCGTGCTGAAATACGGAACAATGAAAAACTACTATTCCACGGAACGCTATCTCCACAAGTTCATCAAGGACAGGTTCAAGACCCCCGACCTATATCTCAAGCAACTGAACTACAGGTTCATCGTCGGCTTCGAACAGTACCTATTGAACTATCGACCCGAGAAGACAAGAAAGACCTGTTCCAATAACGGGGCGATGAAACATCTGGAACGTTTGATGAAAATGACCAACCTTGCCGTAAAACTTGAATGGTTGGACAAGGACCCGTTCCATCAGTTCAAGCTCAACTTTCAAAAACACAACCGCAGCTATTTATCGGAAAGGGAATTGGAGCTCATCGAAGAAATCACATTTAAGGGCCAAGGGTATGAAAAGGTACGGAACGTTTTTCTGTTTTCCTGTTATACGGGACTGTCCTATATCGATGTAAAGGAACTGGCTCAAGAACAATTGCTTTTAGATATCGATGGCAACCATTGGTTACATACCAAAAGGGCAAAGACCAATGAAATCGTGAAGATTCCCTTGTTGCCAAGGGCAAAGGCCATTATCGAGAAATATGCCGATGAGATGAAGCAAAGTCCAGATGGAAAGTTGCTTCCTGTATTTAGCAATCAAAAAGTGAATAGCTACTTGAAGGTAATTACCAAAGCTTGCGGAATACATAAGAACATTACGTTCCATTCTGCCCGTCATACTTTTGCCACAACGGTAACCCTTGCCAATGGAGTTCCCATAGAAACGGTTTCTAAACTCTTAGGTCATGTCAAGCTCACCACGACACAAATTTATGCGAGAGTGCTGGAAAAGAAAGTAGGGGAGGACATGCAAAACCTGATGCATCATTTGGAGGCTAAGGAGAAACAGAAAAGCAACGCCCCCAAATCTTACCATAACTGAAAAGCACATGGTTCCTGTCGAATTTTTGTAGCGTCCCGATAGGTAAGCGAAGAACAAAAATCTGATAGGATGCGACCTACTTTTTGTTCATATAAACGCCCTTTTTAGGGTATTCAAAACTTTGGAGTGAAACGGAGAAGATTTGAATAGCAAGAGGACAACGCGCTAAAGCGACGTTGTGCATTTAAGGTTTGATATAAAACATTGATGTTCAATATTTTAAAAATAAAATTGAAATTAAGAGAACCATCAAAATTGTAACAATCAACACTAAAACCCCTATGAACAGGGGAATAAATTGTAACAATTGCTCAAAAACGGAGTGAAAATGGACGGATTCGGAACCATACGACTGCATCATAGAACCATAAAGAGGTTCAGGGGTTTTTCACGGAAATTTGGCAAGTCCTATTCGGAAACCATGGAGGCCGTAATGGATTTTTTCGAATGGCACGGAATATTGCCTTCGAAACGTTTTGCGGACCAGATTAACAAAGAGGAGCAGAAGACAAGGAAGAGGGTAGAGGCAGCGATAGCCATAATCAGGAATATCGAAAAGAACCAGACCCTGCCGACCAATATCATGTTGGAAGCCTTGTTTGGAAAACATGAGATCGTTAGACAACGGGAGGAACCCAAACTCATCGAAAGGAAATTCGAGAAACTGACCCGTGATGAGTGGAATAAAAAGGAGGACAAGATTTCGAGAATTAAGTATGACCGTTTAAAAAGAAGATATGATAGGGCACAAGAATTATTTGAGGATGCCGTAACAAAAATTAACCGAGTTGAACCTCGGTTTGGAAAACCTTATTATCGAATTGACATAGGCGCAACGGAATTATCTAGGTTAAAAAGAGTATTGGAAAAAGACTATTGACTTTTACCTTGCAAGCAGATTAGTTTGGTAAGGATTTGGGACTTGCAGCACGAAACTTTGTTTCGCTTGCTTAATTTTGATTGGAGTTTGAACCTAAGAATTAATGAGGGACTCTTACTACCTTAAACAGCCAAAAAAGTCAGCTTTAGCTGAATGTGCTCCAACGGTTTCGGCTATGAGTAGTTACGTGGGTTAGCACCTAACTTAGCAAGTACACACCAAACTGAAAATCCGCGAGGATTTTCAGAAGTATGCAAGAACAAGCAATTACTTATAGCCATTGTTACCTGTAGTTATTTTATTTAAAACTTGTCCTTAATAATTCAATCATCTCGTTTGAGTCAGTTGTGTTTTCATTAAACAACCTTAACGGTTCTCGGACTTTTGGATATTCATCCACAAATTCAATTCCTTCAATTTCTTTTAGGTCAAACTTATTCATTGATTCAAGAAATGATTGTTGGTCAATTCCCCAAAATTTTATGTATTTGGATTCAGGGACGAAAATTTCAATCAATTCAGAATCCGAGTGAAATATCATTCCAATGTCGATAAAAGTGTCAGAAATAATTTCAGTCTCGTATTTAGCAAGAAATTCAAGAGTTTGATTTTTATCAGAGTATTTTCCGTATTCAGGTTCACAATCCGAATGATTAAAAATTAATGAAATTTCATCAGGTAGCTGATTAGTCAATTCGAGTATTAAATTCCAAAGTCTTGAGTTGTTAATATTAATTTCTGCGTAGAAATTAAATGCTAATTCTTCGTGTTCAGGATTATTGTCTTTTGGTAAAATTTTAAATCCTTCTACAATTTTTGCAGTTTTCCGTAATTCCAATCTTTCCTTAACAGAAGAATTCATAGGAACCTCTTCCATTTCTGGTGGACGTAATGTTATAGGAAGCTCTAAAGTTGGTTTCATAATTACAGGTAACGGTTCGGCTATGATTTCGTTGCGTGAAAAATCCATCGGATTTTTCCGTACGGAATCCAGCCGTTTTGTTTGTTTTAAAAGTTCAATTTAGTTAGAATCTAGCAATGAATTATAGCCTTTGTTGTGCGCCGGCTTTTTTTGTAAAAAGGGTTTTAAATCGTTCTGGGTATTTATGATTAAAATATATTCCAATCATAAAAAGTCCCATTACTATCAAAAATGGAAATAACCACTTAAGTTCGGCCTTTACTTCATCTATGTCCAAAAGTATTTCCTTTTCTCCATTCGCAATCTGAAAAACTTCAGGTTCCAAGTCCGTTTGATTACTTTTCTTTATCCATACTATTGCTTTTCCTGATTTTTTAAGCTCTTTCTTAATCAGTTCGTACTTTTCATTAGTCCAACTCTGTTCGATGTTTTTACCTAATTTATAATTCCGCTGATCATTTTCCAATTTCAGTATAAGCTCAGATTTCACACTTTTATGTCCTCTTGAACTGACTTGAGTGTAAAGTGTTCTTACGTTATCTACTTTACCACTTGTTTCGATTAAAGAATTTTCAAGGGTGAACAGAGTAGGGGCAAAAAAATAAAAGGCATATCCAATACAGGCAATTCCGAACCAAAGAGCTTTTTCTGCGTAGTAATCTTTATGCCACTTTTTATTTGAATTCACTTTTTAGCTTGCGCACAACGGTTCGGCTATGATTTCGGCTTGGAAAATCCGATAGGATTTTTCAAGTGAGAAATCGAATTGATTTAAAGTTAGGAATTTTGTTTTGTGTTCGAGGGTAAAGCTGAATTATAGCCATTGTTGGCTACAGTTTTTTAATATTTATGGTAATATTTTTTCATTATATGTTCATAGTTGCTTTCGGCTCCAAGTCCTTTTGCTTTTAAAAAGTCGTTATGAGCCAATTCCTTTTCCCCCTTTTTTAAGTAAATAAAACCTCTTGTCAAATATGTCCCCGCAAAGTCAGGCTTTAATTTCTCCGTTTTGTTTAGAAATGGCATTGCTTTTTTAAATTGAGCAAACTTAAAATAAGACAAGCCTGTGTTGTATTGGACTTTCCATTGGTTAGGATATACTTTTGAAATCTTTCTGTAAAGTAATAAAGCTTTAAGATGATTCTTATTTCTCAAATAGCTATATGCTAGATTCGCTTTAATTGAATTTTCTTGGTCAGTATCTTTTAGTGCAATTTTGAAATCCTTGATAGCATCTTTATGCTTTTCCAGCGATGCATTAGCAAATCCTCGTACAATATGGATTTCAGTAAATTGTCCATCTTCAAGTTTCAAAAACTCATTACATAAATCCAATGCTCTTTGATATTTATCAGTGTAAAATTGATTGATGGCGGAGATGAAAAGACTTATTTTTATTTCATAATCCTCTAACGTGTCCTTATCAATTCCATCAACTATATCTTGAGATTTGTAAAACTCTTTAGCGGATGAATGAATCATTGCTTTAAACAAATGCACAAATTGAATTTCCGAATTCCAGTCGATAAATTCATTACACTTATCAATAGCCGATTCAAAATCTCTAAATTCCCAGAATTCAAATGCCTTTTGAATTAGCTGATTCACGAAATCAGAAAAATTCTCTTTCATTGAAGCCTGTTCCAAAGCTTCAAAGGCAAGTTTCATTATGTTAACATTTGCGAGCATTTTTTAAATTGTAGCCAACGGTCTCGGCTATGATTTCGTTGCGGCGATTTCCGTTGGAAATTGTCGGTTAGAAATCGGGCCGGTTAATGGTTTATAGTTTTAAAGTTAGTGAGAATGTAGCAATGAATTATAGCCATTGTTGCCAACAGTATTTACTTTTCTAAGTTCAGTGCGAACTCATAATAAATTGCATATGCAATAGCGAACCTATTCATTTTGTCTTTCAGATCTTTTTCATTAATTCCGTCAATAATATATGTGGCAGTAAGTCCCCAACTGAGATTTGGTACTTCGTCCCTTAGGGCGAAGAAGTTTTTAATACCATCGTTAGAAACTTTTGTAACCAAACAGTTTTGAAATCTATTTTCCAAAGTCAATATTCCAGTATTCTTTACGGGTTCGGAACCATCAAGTCTAATTTCGGTCTCCATTCCCTCGTTTGATTGTTCAGACAATTGCCAAATCCCGATTTCCTTTATTTCCGTCCGTATTTTTTTTGATTTGGGATTAATGAAAAAGCTAGGGGGAATTTGATTACTTATGAATTCCGTTAGAAATTGAATATAACCTTCCTCTCTGCCAAGTCCTTCGTATTTTTCCGCAAGTCCAGATTCAAAATCTATAAGTCCTTTCTCCAGAACAGAAATATCTTCTTTATTTAAACAGTTTTTAAGTTCATTTAAGCTGGTGTTTTGTGAATCGCAGTTCACTAAAGACATAAAAACGAGTCCAAAAAGAAGTTTTTTCATATTGTTGGCAACGGTCTCGTATAACCGTAGTTACGGATTAAAAGTTATTGTTTGTCGGTTTATCACTGTTGTTAGCAATTCCGAGTGGATTCGGACGTAGTCGAATCCGCCGTAATTGCGGTTATACATTGTTGTAAAACGTTTTTTATTCAAATTCTTGATAATTATTGTCAATCTGTTCTTTCATTTTATTCCACTCCGCATTATTCTTTACTTTTATTAATTCCACGTTTATTTCCGATTCAAATTTCGGTGGAATTTTCGGTTTTTGATGCGAGTAGATTTTCAGAGTATTATTTTCCACTTTGTATATTATTCCGCCAAATCCGTGAAAAATATATTCAGATATTGAGTCAGGTTGAAATTCAAGGTCTGACTTTGTTGAAATCACAGAAATTTTGTGGTCAGCAGTCAATCCCCAATTTTTGCTTTTGAGATAAAGAGAGGTTTTTTTATTCGGGAAGTAAATTTGTTCTTTTTCAAATACTGGTTTTCCGATTTCGTCCCAACTTGCTAATTCACGCTCAGCTTTCATTCCGAGCCAAAAAGAAAGTATAATTAGTACAATTGAAATTATTATTAAAGTTCCTTTTTTCAATTCGTAGTTCGGTTTTTCTTAAATGTTTTACAACGGTCTCGTATAACCGTCAGTTACGGGTTAATATGCCTTAATATTCGGTTTAGCACTTGACGTTAGCAATTCCGAGTGGATTCTGACGTAGTCGAATCCGTCGTAATTGCGGTTATACATTGTTGTAACACGTTATTTTATCCATTCAATATTTTTAAAGTAGTTTGTAAATATGCAATAATCACTAGCAGATTTTCTCTTCTTGAATGAATTTATTGTCAGAATAAATATCCTATTCGTTTCTTGGTTAATCAAATAGAAACTTAACATTCTAGATTTTTTATCTTTTTGAGATTCTATCCAGTATGATTCGTTTTCGTTTAGTTCAATTTTCCCATAGTGTCTGAAGCTTTTGGAATATACTGATTCGGATAATGCTTTGTCAAAATGAACATCAATTTTTTCAGAGATTACTGGTCCAATTTTTATTTCCAGAATAGGGTTTTCATTAGATTCATCTGTGGGATTATATTGATAAACTATGTATTTATCATTTTTGTAAGTTGTTGAGCTGTAGTTTTTAGGTAATAAGATGGAATAATTATTAATCGAGTCTGTCAAAGATTGAAATTCAAGCCTTCCGTCAATAAAACAATGATTCCAATTAGGTGTTTTATTTTCTTTCAAGTTATTTTTTAATATTTCCCAATTTTGGTCGCTATTTTGGGCTTTTAATCCATTAATAGATAAAAGAACGAAGAGAATTAGAATAAGACTTTTGAGTATTGTCATAATGTGTTACAACGGTCTCGGCTATGATTTGTTGCGGTGTTGGAAATCGTTAGATTTCCCGCCGTGGCAAATCCAGCCGTTTTATTTGTTTATGGGTTGAAGTTAGTTAGAATCTAGCAATGAATTATAGCCAATGTTCTACGCAGTTTTTATTTTATTTAGATTTTTCATTTGCTCGTCAAATCTTGCTATGTCAATTTCCAAGTCCTTTTGATTAATTGCCCAATCCCTGAATTTTGGAACGAACTTTTCCATTTCGGAAGTTCCATTAATTCGATCAGTCCAGTTTAATGCAGCCATGGCATCTCTTTGGTCGTAAAAAAGGTCCTTTCGAGTGAGGTAGTAGTCCAAATATCTTTTTAAGAAGTCAATTCCATTTTCTGTGTTGAAACTGGCTAGAGCTTGACAGTAACCAGTTCCAGCATAGCAAACTTGACTTTTAAGAAGATGTATTCCGATTATTGTTTCTAGTTCCCTGTAGTCATTAATCACGGCAAAATGAGCCCCAACGATTCGACTCCGCCAATTAAAATCTCCAAGCAATTTTTTGGCGATTTCCAAAGTCAGCTCAGCTCGAATTGAATTGAAGTTTGCGATGTATTCATCTGGCTTGTTGATAGAAAACATATAAAATGGTCTGACCCATTTTTTGATAAAATCCAAGTTTAGTTTTTGTCCATTGTCGTGATGTTCAAGTATTTCAAATGGGCTTTTGTGGCGAACTGTTGCACCTGCAACATGTAATTCCAGTTGTTTTTTAGTTTTTTCGTCCATTTATAACAAATTGCGTAGAACGGCTCGGCTATGATTTCGTTGTGGAATCATCCGCAGGATTATTCCGCCGAAATCCAGCCGTTTGATTTATAGATTAAACATCGATTTAGCTTTTTGCCACAATGAATTATAGCCATTGTTGTGCTTCGTTATTTTTTTCTATTCTCATTAAACCACTCAGACGCGTTCCAATCTGGGCTGGTCCCGCCAATTTTTGGAAAGTCCAAATCAGGATTATCTGATTGAATAAGTCCGATTAGTTTTTGTCCAGTCAGAAGCCAAATTCGAGATTCACTGGCTATAATATCAAGGATTGCTTCGGCAAACTTTCCGTCTTCTTCAACAAAATTGTCATAACGCCTAAATACTAAAACAAGACCTCTGTATCTTTCATTATACATATCGGTCAAACAGTCGGCAAACGCATCTAAATTCTCCCCGTAATAATCCGGAAAATTAAGAGCAATCTTTAATTTCTGATGAGCATTTTTTCGATTCCAATTACGGCAATTCATTTCGATAACCTCATAATTGTTGCTATTAAACCAATTTAAGTCCTCATCGAGAATTCCATTTTTGAAGTATTTGCAGATCGGACTGCTCTTAAGGATTTCATAATCCTTTCCGAATTTGTCTTCTTCTTGCTCCAATTTTGATTTGGTCATAATGATGCACAACGTTCTCGGCTATGATTTCGGCGTGGAATGATTCGGTAGAATCGTTCCGCAAAAGAAATCAGCCGTATTTATTGTTTTTAGTTTCATATTAGTTCTTCAGCCACGCTGAATTATAGCCATTGTTGGCAAATCGTTATTTTTTTATTTCATCCCAATGTTTATCTAATTCCTCAACAGTTGTAATAGTAAACCCATTAATATTGATTACCGTTCCCTCGTATTTAAGGTCTTCAACCAAGGAATTATAAAAGTCAATATTCTCTTGTTCAGTATTCGTTACCTCAATTCGTTCAATCTCCGATGAATATTTTTCACATAGTTTTTTCCATAAATCCGAGCTTTTAAAGTCCACATTGTAGAAAAATACTGGTTTCCGATTTTCAGTTTTCTTGATATAAGCTAATATTTCTTTGAAGATTTCCGTTTTCTCTTTTTCAGTAAGATTTGTCTTGTCCAAATCATCGAGATAAACTCGTCTTTCCTCGATCCAAGTGGACCAAATCTCATATTCTTTTCCGTTTAGCTTGTAAAACAAACTTTCTCCTCTAAATCCAAATCTTATTTTAGAGGCTTTATCTGTTGTTTCAGAATCATTTTTAGAATCCATTTTTTGATTACAACTCAAAATTGTTCCAACAACTAAAAAGCTAGAGAGCAAAATTGAATATTTAGAGTATTTCATAATGTTTGCCAACGGTCTTGTGTATGATTAGTTGCACGCCGTCTGCGTTAGCAGCGGGCGAGTTGGCGCGCTGGCCAAAACGGAAAATGTCCGCCTGGCTTTAAAGATAATTTATTGTAGGAAATTCCAGTTAGAAATTCCGACCGCAATTAATTATACACCGTGTTGGCAACAGTATTTTTTATATTGAACATGGTTTGGTAATAAACACCGAGAACTATAGTCAATTTGTTTTCAAATTTTTTCAAGTCATTTTGACTCGTCCTGAACAGTCTTTTTCTGGCATGTCTGGGACTCATTCTATATTTCGAATTCAATCTTAAAAAAGTACTAGTGCCAATTCTCCAATCGATTTTATTGGCAAGACAAGTTGAAAAATCTGGGTTTAATTTGACTCTTATGGGGTTCATTGAATCAACGTTGAATAATTGTTTTTCTCGCTCCATATTTTCAACCGACCGAGTGGATTCTGTCCATAAATCCAAACTACGTATTTTCAATTCCAATGAATCTTTAAAAAAGTCCATTTGTAATTTTTTATTACTCCAGTCTGAGATGAATTCAAAGTAAGCCAATTCGGTAGAACGCTCTGGATATTGGTTTTGAATTTTTGTTTCAAATGTTTTGACGGCCTTCTCAAGAAGTTCTCTTTCTTGTATTCCAACACATTTTTTAGAAGAGGAAGTAGACTCTCCTTTTGAAGAAGAATTTAACCCAGATTTACAAGAACAGAGTCCAAATAATAATATGAAAATTAGTTTCTTCATATTGTTGCCAACGGTCTCGGCTATTAGTAGTTGCATGGGTTAGTACTTAACCTTTGCAAGCACACACCAAGCTGAAAATCCGTGAGGATTTTCAGAAGTAGGCGAGAACAAGCAATTACTTATAACCATTGTTGGGCACAGTATTTTTTAATATTCAATTTTCAATGTTTTTCCTTCCAAGAACTTTCCTTTTGATTCGGAAATTTTTAATTTTTGTTCAGCCGAAATTCCAATCGTTTCTCCATCTTTTAACGTGACATTATAAGCTATAACATAATGAGCTAGATTGAACATCATTTCATTCAATTCTTCTATTGAGTTTTCGGACTCAACAATTTCCATTTCCATTTTGCCAAAGTCAGCAAGTCCGTATGTGTATACAGATTGTTTTCCGTTTTCTTTTCTTAAGCCAAAGTAAATCCAATTGTATAAAGGAAGGTCTTCTTCGCTCATCATTTCTACATTCGTTTGATAGAAGTCCTTTTTTAGAACTAAAGTTCTGCCTCCAATATAAATTCCAATTGCTTTGCTATTATTCATAACTGAAGAAGCAATTTTACTATATAGTAAGTTTTCTTGAACTGGATTTTTTCCTGCATTCATAATTGATAATACAATATGTCCATTGTGTTTAGATGTTTCTTCGATTCCGTTTTCCCAGAAATAATTGTATTCAGCTGTTCTTTCAACTTCTCCTTCTGGAATTGCGGCTGGAATATTTGCTATAGCAACATTATATTCTCCAATTACTAATACAGCAGCTTTGTCATCGGCATCATTGTCATTTACTTTTAGTTTCCATTTTGTTTTTAATTCATTTACAGTTCCTTTTAAGTCAAATGAATTTGGGTCTTCTAAAAGAACCATTCCTAAAATTGCTGAATTTACGTTTGATTCAGTCTTTTTCTCTTTCTTTAAAAAGCTAAATAATCCCATTGATAGAATTCCAATTAATATTATGGTTACTGATTTTCTCATATTGTGCCCAACGGTCCGGCTATGATTTGTAGCGGCGTTGGAAATCTAACGATTTCCAGCCGTGGCAAATCCAGCCGTTGATAGTTTTGTAGTTTCAAGTTAACGAATTACAGCTATAAATTATAGCCCTTGTTGGCGGTAGTTTTGTTTTTAATGCTTTGGCCGCTTATCTAATAGATTTCCTTAAAGAAATAGATTAAGAAAAGAGGTAGCCAAAGAGAAAAAAGAATATAAGCCCAATTCAAAGTTTTAAAGTTTCGATGTAACTTTCTTTTCTGACGATTGAAGAGTTTTGATCGTTCTTTCCAAATGAAACGATAAAAATTAATGCCACCAAAGAACAAGTAAAGACCGAGAATTGAGTACAAGACTATGCTCTTCTGGGTTGATTCATTTAGACCGATCAGGAAAAAAAATATGATTAAGATGGATAGAACATTAGTTGCTTGGCAAAAAGAAAGAATAATTATTGGAAATACTTCGGGGTTTGAGTCTTTCCCTTTTTGATTTTCATAATGATGATAAAAGAAGTCATCAAAAAATTCATTTACAAGTTTAAATGTCTTATAGGTCCTTCCCACTTAGATTTATGAATTACCGCCAACGATTTGCACATGGCTTGTGGCGGTTTCGAAGCACTTTCCTCTCCACCGAAACATAAGCTAGCTAAGGAGCAAAAGCCTGGTTAACAGCCAGCCAC
>NZ_JANQOO010000019.1 GCF_028285715.1 Ulvibacterium sp. | reverse complement strand
AAAAAACGCTAAGGTGAGGTAAGTAAAACTCAAGATTAAAAGGAACCAAACGGCATAGCCAAGAAGAGTTTGGTGTGTCACCGGGTACTTTTCTCCATCAAGGAGGGAGTCGAGACGGGGGTGAATGAAAGGGAAATGAGAGAGACCTCTGTCTTTCGTTTCAAGCTTTCTTATCAGTTTGTTATTCTCACAGTTTGGTTTCCACTTTGGCTTCATATTCTCTCTTTCCTCTTTCCCTTTCAGTCTGTCTGTAGAATAACCCACCCTTCCCTCCCTCAACCTCCGCATTGTTCCCTGAACCTTCCCTACCAAAGAAACTGAGGTGCTAGTAGGAGATAAGGTGATAAATGTTAAATTACAATTGTGAGAACGTTACAAAGCTGACGGGGTTTCGGGGTTAAGCCTTCATCAGAGCGAATAACGTAGTTTATATTAACATTGATTTCCTCTATTTCTGAAGTATTACGAGAGTATGGGCCGAGACTTCCGTCTTTCGTTTCAAGCTCTCTTATGACTTTGTTCATCTCACGGATTATTTTCCGCCTTACCTCGCGTTTTCTCTTTCCTTTCTCCCTTTCAGTTAGTCTCTGTGGGATAACCCACCCTTCACTTCCCTCCCTCAACTTCGCCATTGTTCCCGAACCTTCCCTACCAAAGAAACTGTGGCTCTATGTCGGAGATAAGTTGATGAACGTTAAATTACCATCGTGAGAACATTACCATGGCGAATAATTTCATACAACATGGCCGCCGCGTATGCGAATTGTGCCACCTTGTGGACTTAGATTTACAAACGCCGCGAAGAGCTTTACAAAGAAAAGTATGGAAATTTCCCTAACCTTGTCAAAAATTGTCCTTTTCCTCCTTAAGCGTCAATATGTTCGCATCTCCCCAAATCCAATTCTCAATTTGTCTGTCTATTTTCCAAATACACAACGAATAGCGAATTCCCAACGCCGTTGGAACTTTGTCCTTTTTTGACGACATCGGCCATACATCTTTTCAAAAATAGTACATAGTTGTGCAGCAAAACAGGAAAAAAACAAGTTCCAAGTTGCTCGTGTCTAAGGTCCCCAAATCGGACTCGAATAACAAGATGTCGTCCATTGTTTTAAGCTAAAAAAAAAAAAGGGTCCACAAGCCATTCCCCGCGCTTGCCAGCACACTCGAAATACGAGAACTTAGAATAGCCATACACAGGAAAAAAAATAAAATACCAAAATTTGGACTACTACCGGAATTTTCATGGTTTTTAATTGGGTTATGATTGGTAGACAAATTAAAATACCAACATTGGAGGAATGATATAAATACCAATGTTGGTATTTTTATAAAAAGTCCCGATACTGGAAAACAATAGCACTTACTGGAAAATTATTGGAAAACTAATCATGTTTTACCAGCCTTGGTATATTAATTCAATTTTCCAACACTGGGATATGTGCAAATTAGTTGGAAAATTATTGGAGTTTTCAGTGTGGGTTTACCAATCTTGGTGTATTAAAATATTTTCCCAACATCGGGAAGCATTCATACCAACTGGTAAACCATTGGGATATTAATTCTGTTTTACCAGTCTTGGTATATTAGTGGAATTTCCCAAAATTGGGAAATGCTGAAATTCATTGAAAAATCTTAGCTTCACCATCATGAAATAAAGAC